>NZ_SHKR01000011.1 GCF_004217145.1 Kribbella rubisoli
GCCAGGATCAAACTCTCCGTTGAAAAATATAGACAAACCGGAAAAACCGGTGAGCCGACAATCGGAAAAGCGATCCTTTGAATCAGAAACAACCAATAACTGGCTTGTCATCCGTATAAATTTCAAAGGAATCCGAACACAGACAACAAACAACCCCACCAAAAACCCACAAAAGGATCCCCAGCAGAAATCATCCGAAGCCCATGCACGGGGTTAATGCATCTTTCGGCATTGACTTTCGGCACGCTGTTGAGTTCTCAAGAATCGGACGCACACCGCAGCATGACCTTTCGGCCAGGCTCCCGGGGCAACCTGCGTTACTTTACCGGATCAGATCCACCGAGTCAAGACCCGATTTTTCTGACCTTCCACCCGCATCCAAGCTACCGCCCCGGATCAGACAACCCGGTTCGGCTCAGCTAGCCTTGGGGGGTTCGGAGCGACCGGCCGCTTTCGCGTCCCGCGCCTCGCTCCAACAAGAAGAACATTACGTGGCTCCCAGGTGGCCGGTCAAATCGGTTCCCGGTGTGCTGAATCACAGGCCTGTAATTTGCCTTCGGCATCCCGGATGTGGGAGTGGAGCCCACCCCCGCACTCGAGCTCTCAGCCTTGGGCCGGCGACGCCAGAACCCCTGCAAATGAACGCTTCCCGCGCCGCAGCACCAGTACGCCGCCCGGCAGCAGGTCGTCCGTGCCAGGCACGTACTCCGCGTCCTTCACCTTCTCGTTGTTCAGGTACCCGCCGCCCTCGGCCACCGTCCGCCGTGCAGCCGACTTGCTGGCGACCAGGCCGGACTTCACCAGGAGGTCGCCGTACGTTGGCATTGGTTCGCCGGCGCCCAGCTCCACATGGGGTGCTTCTCGTAGTGCTGCGACCAGCGTGGAGCCGTCGAGCGACCCCAACTCCCCCTGGCCGAACAGCGCCTTCGAAGCCTCCTGCACGCGCCGGGTCTCCTCAGCGCCATGCACAAGCGTGGTCACGTCCTCCGCGAGAACGCGCTGGGCTTCGCGAGCCTGTGGACGTTCCGCGGTCGCCTGCTCCAACGCGGCGGTCTCCTCCGGCGTACGGAAGGTGTAGTACCGCACGAGCTGCATGACGTCTCGGTCGTCGCTGTTGAACCAGAACTGGTAGAAGGCGTACGGCGAAGTCAGCTCGCGGTCGAGCCACACTGTGCCCGACTCGGTCTTGCCGAACTTGGTCCCGTCGGCCTTGGTCACCAGTGGGGTGGCCAACGCATGCGCCTTCCCGCCCTCACTGCGGCGGATGAGCTCCACGCCGGCAGTCAGGTTCCCCCATTGGTCGCTGCCGCCGGTCTGCAGTGTGCAGTTGTGCCGGCGGTAGAGCTCCAAGTAGTCCAGCGACTGCAGCAGCACGTAGCTGAACTCCGTGTAGCTGATCCCCTGCTCCAGCCGCGCCTTCACCACCTCGCGGCCAAGCATCCGGTTCACAGGGAAGTGCTTCCCGATGTCGCGCAGGAAGTCGAGGGTGTTGAGGTCCTTGGTCCAGTCGTAGTTGTTGACGATCCGGGCCGGGTTCGGCAGCGACTCGTCGAAGTCGACGAACTTCTCCACCTGGGCGCGGACCTTCTCGACCCACTCCTGGACGACGTCCTTCGGGTTCAGCACCCGCTCCGACGTCTCCTTCGGATCACCGATCAACCCGGTGGCTCCGCCAACGAGCCCGATCGGGTTGTGACCGGCCAGCTGGAGTCGCCGCAGCGTCAGCAGCTGCAGCAGGTTCCCCATGTGCAGACTGGGCGCGGTGGGGTCGAAGCCGACATAAGAGGTGATCGGTCCCGCTGCCATCGAGGCCCGAAGGGCGTCCGGGTCAGTGGAGTGGGCAATCAAGCCACGGCTCTCCAGGTCATCCAATACCTGGGTGCGGCGTTCGGTCACTTCGTCTCCTCGAGTACGTCGGTCACCTCTAGTGTCCTGTACGCGGGCTGGACGACGCTCAGGTGGGTTCCGGACGGGTCAGCACGTCACGGAGCTGCGGACGGAGCGCATGTCCGTCCGGCCCCTGCACGGTGACCGCGGTCGGGCGGTGCGGGTCGTGGGCGCCCGGGTCCTGGTTCGGCACGGGCAGACCGTGTGACAGGACCTGCTCGGCCGGAGTCAGCTGGCGGATGCCGATGGCCAGGACATGATCCGGGTGCGACTGCGCGAAGTCGCCGTACAGCTGGGGGTCGTGCTGGCCGTCGTCGCCGATCAGCACCCAGCGCACATTGGGGAACTCGCGTGCCAGCCGGCGCAGTGCGGTCCGCTTGTGCTCCTGGCCGCTGCGGAACCAGCCTGTGTTCGTCGGCCCCCAGTCCGTCATCAGCAGCGGCCCCGGCGGGTACCCGTGCCGCGCGAAGAAGCGGGTGAGCGTCGGTGCGGTGTTCCACGCTCCCGTGGACAGGTAGAACATCGGCGCACCCGGATGGTCGGCCAGCAGTTCGTCGTACAGCCCTGCCATCCCTGGTACGACGCGGCGCGCCTGCTCGTCGCGGACGAACGTGTTCCACGCGGCGATCATCGGACGCGGCAGCATCGTGAGGATGACCGTGTCGTCGATGTCGCTGACCAGTCCGAACGTGGCGTCCGGGTCCGGTACGAAGATGCGCGCACGGGCCTGGCCCTCGCCGTGGACGCCGAGCATGATCTCGTGCCACCCCGCCGGCAGCACCTCGGGCACGGTGAGGTCGATGAACCCGCCGCGGTCGGTGACGGCGTCGTACGTCCGCCCGTTGATGGTGACCGACACCAGCACCTTGGTCGCCGGCGCCGTGACGAAAACCCGCCAGCCGCGCATCACCTGGTCCTCGTCGTACCGCGGCTGGTTGCGCGGGTCCCGGCCGAGCACGACGCGCGCCAGCACCCGGACGAACTCCGTGTTGCCGTAACCGACCTGCGGGATGATCCGCTCCTGCCAGCCACGACGCCGCAACACGGCCTGCACCCCAAGGTTGAACCAGTCCTCGAGACGGGACGCGTAGTGCGGACGGGCCATACCAGAAACCTACCCGGAGCATGGTCCCCTAGTCGTCCTCACTCGCGCGCGGCGAGAAGCTTTGACCCGCAGTTCACGAACTGTCGGCGGCGTCTCCTAGGTTCTCCTCATGACCGCTATCGGAATGTGCTTCCCGCGGACCTTCCCGGCCGCCCTGGTCACCGACGTGGCCCGGCGTCTCGACCGCGGCGGGGCGGACGAGCTGTGGATCATCGAGGACTGCTTCTTCACAGCCGGTCCGTCGCTGGTGTCGGCCGCGCTGACGTCGACCGAGCGGCTGACCGTCGGGCTCGGCATCGCGCCCGCGGTCGCGCGTACGGCGGCGGTCACCGCGATGGAGTTCGCGACCCTCGAGGCGCTCGGGCCGGGGAGGTTCCTGCCCGGGATCGGCCACGGCGTGCAGTCGTGGATGGCGCAGATGGGTGTCCGGCCGAAGTCGCCGCTGACAACTCTCGAGGAAGTCACCACGACGGTCTCCCGGTTGCTCGCCGGCGAAGAGGTCAGCTTCGAGGGCAAGGCGGTGTACCTGAAGGACGTGAAGCTGGACGCGCCGCCGGTCACGCCGCCGCCGATCCTGCTCGGGGTGATGGGTCCGAAGTCGATGGCGCTGGCGGGGCGGGTCGCGGGCGGCGTCGTGCTCGCGGAGCCGGCGACTCCGGCGTACGTGCGTCAGTCGGTGGAGTACGCCGGATCGCCTGCTGGGTTCGTGGTCGCGGTGTTCGCCGCGATGTGCGTGCGGGAGGACCGCAAGACGGCGTACGAGTGGACTGCGCCGTGGCTGGGATGGCGGATCGGCGACAACCACCCGGGCGTGACTGCGTTGCCGTTCTTCGCCGATATGAAGAAGCTGTTCGACGAGTCCGGCGTCGAGGGGCTGGTGGGGATGCCGGCGGACTGGTGGACGCAGATCGGTGCGATCGGGACGCTCGACGACGCCGCTGCGCATGTTGATGCGCTGGAGGCGGCCGGGGTACATCACATCGGGCTGTTCCCGGATCCGGAGGTGGAGCACGGGCTTCCGCAGCTGGACTACGTGCTGGAGCTGGCGAAGCGTTAGGCCCGGCGCTTCGGGACGTGCGGGCGGTACGGCGAGACCGTCGGGTCGCCCGGGATCCAGAAACGCCATGCGCGGTCGGCCGCCTCGCGGAGGCCGACGCGCGGACCGGTGGACGGCTCACCGTCGAAGCCGGGGCCGCGCAGGAGTTGGATCGGTGAGTCCTTGGCGAGCAGGTCGGTGCCGTTGCCTTCGCCTCTGATGCCGAGGGCAACACACAGGCGGGCCGGGCCGCGGGCGAGATCGCGGTCCGGGTCGGCCTTCGGGCGCTTGACCACCGGGCCTTGTCTGACACCGGCCTGCCTGACACCGGCCTGCCTGACGCCGGCTTGGTTGAAAGCGACCTTCTCGACGGCCGGCTGGCCGCGGCGGGCGCGGGCCAGTTCGACGCCTTCGATGATCTCGCCGGCGCGTAGGAGGACGGCCGACGGTTTGCCGGGCGGGCCGACGACGACGTTCATGCAGAAGTGCATTCCGTAGGTGAAGTACACGTACAGGAAGCCGGGCGGGCCGAACATGATCGCGTTGCGCGGGGTCTCGCCGCGGTAGGCGTGCGAGCCCGGGTCGTTCGGCCCGTCGTACGCCTCGACCTCGGTGAGGCGCGCGACGACCGTGCCCTCGTCGGTGGTGCTGCTCACCAGCATGCCAAGCAACTTCGGCGCCACTTCCAGCACAGGACCATCAAGCAGAGAGCGGCGCATGCCCAGCACCCTAAGCGAGACGCGTGCTCTGCTCTGCCGCGCGGGTGCGGAGTTCGGTTAGTTGGGCCTCTACCTGGGGTTGGGCTGTGCCGCCTCGGGTGTTGCGGGAGGCTAGGGAGCCGTTGACGGTGAGGACGGTGCGGACCTCAGGGGTCAGGTGGGGTGAGATGGCGGCCAGGTCGTCGTCAGACAGGTCCCACAGTTCGATGCCGCGCTTCTCGCAGGCCTGGACGCAGGCGCCGGCCAGCTCGTGGGCAACCCGGAACGGGACCTGCTGGCGGACCAGCCACTCGGCGATGTCGGTGGCCAGCGAGAAGCCCTGGGGTGCGAGTTCTTCCAGCCGCGCCGTGTTGAAGCGGAGCGTGCGGATCATCCCGGTGAACGCGGGCAGCAGGACCTCGAGGGTGTCGATCGAGTCGAAGACCGGCTCCTTGTCCTCCTGGAGGTCCCGGTTGTACGCGAGCGGCTGCGCCTTCAGCGTCGCCAGCAGACCGCTCAGGTTGCCGATCATTCGGCCGGCCTTGCCGCGGGCGAGTTCGGCGATGTCCGGGTTCTTCTTCTGCGGCATGATGCTCGACCCGGTCGAGAACGCGTCGTCCAGCTCGACGAAGCCGAACTCCTTCGTCGCCCAGATGATCACCTCTTCGGCCTGCCGGGAAAGGTCGATGCCGATCTGCGCGGTGACGAACGCGAACTCCGCCACGAAGTCCCGCGACGAGGTCCCGTCGATCGAGTTCGCCGACGAGTTCGTGAAGCCCAGCTCGTGAGCGACGAACACCGGGTCCAGCCCGAGCGAGCTCCCTGCCAACGCACCCGAGCCGTACGGCGAGTCCGCCGCGACCCGGGCGTCCCAGTCGGCCAGCCGATCCAGGTCCCGGATCAGCGGCCACGCGTGGGCGAGCAGGTGGTGGGACAGCAGTACCGGCTGCGCGTGCTGCAGATGCGTCCGACCCGGCATCGCAACGCCGAGGTGCTGCGCAGCCTGATCAGCCAGCGCGTTCACCTGCTCCAGCACGAGCCGACCGATGATCCGGCCGTGCTCACGCAGGTAGCTCTTGAACAGCGTCGCGACCTGGTCGTTCCGCGAGCGTCCGGCGCGCAGCCGGCCACCCAGTTCGGCGCCGAGCCGATCGAGCAGGCCGTGTTCGAGCGCGGTGTGCACGTCCTCGTCGTCGAGAGCCGGCAGGAAGCGCCCGGCCAGCACATCGTCGAGCAGCGCGTCGAGCCCGGCCAGCATCGCCGCAAGGTCCTCGTCGGTCAGCAGACCCGCGCGGTGCAGCACCTTGGCGTGCGCCTTCGACCCAGCGATGTCGTACGGCGCCAACCGCCAGTCGAAGTCCGTCGACTTGCTCAGCGCCGCCAGCGCATCCGCTGGTCCACCCGAGAACCGGGCCCCCCACAACGCCGAATCCCGAGCCGCACCCTCACCTGAACCCACAACAACATCCTCTCTCATTCAAACTCACACCTGCCCGCTGGCCGGTTATGTGACCGCTGGCCGGTTGTAACGCACCAGCGGTGAAACAACCCGCCAGCGGTCCTGCGGGACAGCGGGACGGCGGTTATTGCCGGGGTTCGGATCGGGCGGCCAGGGACAGGAAGCGGGCGGCGAGGGCCTCGCCGCCTACCGGGTTGCGGGATACGACCATCACGGTGTCGTCGCCGGCGATGGTGCCGAGCACGTCGTCCAGTCCCACGTGGTCGATCGCCGACGCGAAGTACTGGGCCGCACCCGGCGGGGTACGCAGGATCACCAGGTTGGCGCTGCCCTCCGCCGACACCAGCAGCTCGGACGCGACCCTGGCCAGACGCGCCTCGAAAGCGGCCGCCTCGCCCGCGCGCGGCGTTCGGTCACCGCCTTCACCCGGTACGGCGTACACGAGCTGGCCGGACGAGTCGCGGACCTTCACCGCACCGATCTCGACCAGGTCGCGCGACAGCGTCGCCTGCCCGACGACCAGTCCGGACGCAGCGAGCAGATCAGCCAGCTCGGTCTGCGACCGCACCGGCTGCCGACCGAGCAGGTCCACGATCCGTTGCTGACGCGCGGTCTTAGTAGTCGGTACGGCGATGCTCATTCCCCGAAACTCCTTGCCAACAGCCACGACAGCAGCGCCTTCTGCGCGTGCAGCCGGTTCTCGGCCTCGTCCCAGACGACCGATTGCGGGCCGTCGATCACGGCCGCGTCGATCTCCTTGCCACGGTACGCGGGCAGGCAGTGCAGCACGATCGCATCCGGCTTCGCCTTCGACAGCAGTTGCTCGGTCACGGCGTACGGCACGAACGGCGCCTCACGCGACGCGGCCTCGTCCTCCTGGCCCATCGATACCCAGGTGTCGGTGGCGAGCACATCCGCTCCGTCGGCCGCCGCGACCGCGTCCGCAGTCCACGCCACCGATCCCCCGGTCGACGCGGCGATCTCGGCGGCGCGTGCCAGGATCGCGGGATCCGGCTGGTACTCCGCCGGCGAGCCGACGACCACGTGCATGCCGGCGGTCGCCCCACCCAGCAGATACGAGTGCGCCATGTTGTTGGCACCGTCGCCCAGATAGACAAGCTTGAGCCCGGCCGCCGAGCCCTTGTGCAGCCGGACGGTCTGCAGGTCGGCGAGGATCTGGCACGGGTGGAACTCGTCGGTCAGCGCGTTGATGACCGGCACCGACGACGCCGCCGCCATCTCCTCGATGCGCGCTTGGCCGAACGTCCGCCAGACGATCGCCTCGACCTGCCGGTCCAGCACCTTGGCCGTGTCCGCGATCGGTTCGCCGCGGCCCAGCTGCGAGGTCTGCGCGTCGATGATCAGCGGTACGCCGCCGAGCTCGGAGATCCCGACCGCGAACGAGATCCGGGTCCGCGTCGAGGTCTTGTCGAAGATCACCGCGACCGTCTTCGGCCCGCTCAACGGCTTGTGCCCGTGCCGGTCCCCCGCGAGCTGCGCGGCCAGCGTCAGTACCTCGTCCTGCTCGACCGGCGACAGATCGTCGTCCCGCAGGAAATGCCGCACTGCCATCAGACCTCCACCTTGTCGAGCAGCCCGGGGAGGGCCGCGACGAAACTGTCCGCATCAGCCTTGCTCAGGATGTACGGCGGCGCCAGTCGCAACGCGTTCGGGATCGGATTGTTGATCACGAACCCGGCCTCGAGCGCCAGCGCCGCCACCTGGTCCGACACCGGCTCGGTCAACTCGATCGCCAGCAACATCCCGCGCCCGCGGACGCCCGCGATCATCGGGTGGTCGAGGGCAATGATCGACGACGCGAGGTGGTTGCCTACGGCATTCACCTGGGCGAGCAGGCCGTCCCGCTCGATCACGGTCAGCACCGCGAGGCCCGCGATCGACGCGACCGGGTTGCCGCCGAACGTCGTACCGTGGTTGCCCGGCTGCAGCAGGTCCGCGGCCGCGCCGAGACCGATGCAGGCGCCGATCGGGATTCCCGCGCCAAGGCCCTTCGCCACGGTCACGATGTCCGGCACGATGCCCTCCGGCTCGAAAGCGAACCACGTCCCGGTCCGACCGATCCCGGTCTGGATCTCGTCGAGCCACAACAACGCGCCGTGCTCGGAGGTGATGCTCCGCGCGGCCCGCAGGTAGCCGGCCGGCGGCACGACGACGCCGTTCTCGCCCTGGATCGGCTCCAGGATCACAGCCGCTGTCTGATCATCGACCGCCGCAGCCAGCGCTTCCGCGTCGCCGTACGGGACGAACTCCACGTCGCCGGGCAGCGGCGCGAATGCTTCGCGGTACGCCGGTTTCCACGTCAGGGCAAGCGCGCCCATCGACCGCCCGTGGAACGCACCGACGGTCGAGATGATCTTGGTCCGGCCGGTCCGCCGGGTCATCTTGAACGCGGCCTCGTTCGCCTCGGTGCCGGAGTTGGTGAAGAACACCTTGCCCGGGGCGTCGAATAGACCGAGCAGTTTCTCGGCCAGCGCGATCTGCGGCGCGGAGGCGAAGAAGTTCGAGACGTGGCCCAGGGTGGCGAGCTGCGAGGTCACCGCGGACACCACGAACGGGTGCGCGTGACCGAGGCAGTTCACCGCGAGGCCGCCGAGGAGATCGAGGTACTTGTTGCCGTCGGCGTCCCACAGGTACGCGCCCTCGCCGCGCACCAGCACCCGCTTCGGCGGCCCGAAGGTGTTCATCAGGGCACTCGAGTACCGAGCAGTGAGCGCGGCCTGTGAGCCGTCGACGGTGACGAGTTCGGTCATGAGGGAATCACCTGGGTTCCACTTCCGGCGTCGGTGAAGATCTCGAGGAGCAGCGAGTGCGGGACGCGGCCGTCGATCACGGTCGCACGGGACACGCCCGACTCGACCGCGCGCAGGCAGGCTTCCATCTTCGGCACCATGCCCGACGCCAGCGACGGCAGCAACTCGGCCAGCTCGGCCGCGTCGATCTGCGTGATGATCTCGTCGCTGTCCGGCCAGTTCCGGTAGAGCCCGGCGACATCGGTGAGTACGACGAGCTTCTCGGCGCCGAGCGCGACCGCGAGCGCGGCGGCCGCGGTGTCGGCGTTGACGTTGTGCGCCTGGCCGTCCTCGTCCGGCGCGATCGTCGACACCACCGGGATCCGGCCGGCGTCGATCAGGTCGACCACGGCTTCCGGACGTACTTCGACCACGTCGCCGACCAGCCCGATATCGACGTGCTCGCCGTCCACCAGCGCCGTACGACGCTCCGCGGTGAACAGGCCCGCGTCCTCGCCGGACATGCCGACCGCGAACGGACCGTGCGCGTTCAGCAGACCGACCAGCTCGCGGCCGACCTTGCCGACCAGGACCATGCCGACGACATCCATCGCCTCCGGCGTGGTGACCCGCAGCCCGCCGCGGAACTCGCTGTCGATGCCGAGCCGGCCGAGCATGTCGCTGATCTGCGGTCCGCCGCCGTGGACGACGACGACCCGCACCCCGGCGTACCGGAGGAAGACGATGTCGGATGCGAACGCCTGCTTGAGCTTGTCGTCGACCATGGCGTTCCCGCCGTACTTCACGACGACGGTCTTGCCGTGGAACTCCTTGAGCCAGGGCAGGGCTTCGGTCAGAACGGCGGCCTTCTCGACCGCGTCTGCATGGCTGTTCATGGGGCCTCCCGGCCTGGACTGAGGAGCGCAGGGAGCGCAGCGACTGGAGCGACGAGGGAAGGCCGGGAGTTACAGCCCCATGGACCGCCGAGCGGCAGCGAGGCAATCTGCACAGTCACGAGGAGTAGGCCGAGTTCTCTTCGACGTAGGCGTGGGACAGGTCGGTGGTCAGCACGGTCGCGGACGCCGGGCCGGCGTGCAGATCGATCAGTACGTCGATCTCCAGGCCGCTGAGGTCCGCCTCGGAGCGATCGACGCCCTTGCCACCGGCAACGCAGATGGCGGCGCCGTTCAGCGTGATGTCGAGCAACGACGGATCGAAGGCCGTGGGTGCGTTGCCGACCGCCATCGCGATCCGGCCCCAGTTCGGGTCGGAGGCGAAGAACGCGGTCTTGCAGAGATTGTCCTCGGCAACGATCTTGGCGGCGGCCAGTGCCTCCGCCTCGGTCGCCGCGCCCTGGACGGTGATGCTGACGTGCTTGGTCACACCCTCGGCGTCGGCCTGCAACTGCTTCACCAGGTCAGCAGCCAGCACGGTCAACGCCGCCTCGAAGGCCTCGGGCGTGACGTTCACGCCGGACGCGCCCGAGCTGAGCAGAAGCACCGTGTCGTTGGTCGACGTTCCCCCGTCGACGTCGAGCCGGTTGAAGGTCTTGGCGACCGCATTGCGCAGCGCGTGATCGAGGTGCGGCTGGTCGAGGACGGCGTCGGTGGTGAGCACGCTCAGCATCGTCGCCATGTTCGGCGCGCACATCCCGGCGCCCTTCGCGAACCCGCCGATGCTCCAGCCGTCCGGGTGCCGCAACACGCCCAGCTTCGGCACGTTGTCGGTCGTCATCACGGCGGTCGCTGCGGACAGGTCATGGCCAGTGGTCGCACCGAGGGCACCGACCGCGGTCTCGATGCCGGGGATCAGCTGATCCATCGGGAGACGTTCGCCGATCAGACCGGTCGAGCAGACGCCGATCTGCGCCGCGCCGACGCCGAGTATCTCGGCCAGCTTCTCCGCGGTCTTGTGGGTGTCCTGGAAACCCTCCGGGCCGGTGCACGCGTTCGCACCGCCGGAGTTCAGTACGACGGCCTTCAGCGCCCCGGCGGTCAGGACCTGCTGGGACCAGAGCACCGGCGCGGCCTTCACCTTGTTCGTGGTGAAGACGCCGGCCGCGACGTCGTACGGGCCGTCGTTCACGACGACGGTGAGGTCCGGCGCACCGGCGGGCTTGATCCCGGCGATCACCCCGGCCGCGCGGAAGCCGGCCGGCGCGGTGACCCCGGCGCTCCGATCGACTTGAGTGTCCGGGGTGACTGCAACGGTCACGGTGCGACTCCTACGAGGGGCAGGGCCAACGGCTCGTCGAGACCGAGGGCCAGGTTCATGCACTGCACGGCTCCGCCGGCGGTGCCCTTGGTGAGGTTGTCCATCGCGGCCACGATGACGGCGCGGCCGGTGCGCTGGTCGAGGGCTACTTGCAACTGCACGGTGTTCGCGCCGAGGGTGGCCTGCGTCTGCGGCCACTGTCCCTCGGGCAGCAGGTGGATGAACGGCTCGTTGCGGTAGGCATCTTCATAGGCCTGCCGGAGCGCGGCGAGGTCGGTGCCGTCGGCAATCGGTGCGCTGCAGGTGGCGAGGATGCCGCGGGCCATCGGGACGAGCACCGGTGTGAACGACACGCTCACCGGCTGATCGGCGTACGGCGTGAGGTTCTGCTCGATCTCCGGCGTGTGACGGTGGACGCCGCCGACGCCGTACGCCGACGCGGAGCCCATCACCTCCGCGCCGAGGAGATGCGCCTTCGGGGCCTTGCCCGCGCCCGACGTACCGCTGACGGCGACCACCACCAGCTGGGTGGGGTCGACGAGACCGTTCTGTACGGCGGGGAGCAGGGCGAGGGTGGAGACGGTGGGGTAACAACCCGGTACGGCGACCCGGTTCGAACCGCGGAGCTTGTCCCGTTGTCCGGGGAGCTCCGGGAGTCCGTACGGCCACGAGCCGGCGTGCTCGCCGCCGTAGAACTCGACCCACACCTCGGCCTCGGTCAGCCGGAAGTCCGCGCCGCAGTCGATCACGGTGACGTCCTCGCCGAGCTGGTCGGCGATTCCGGCGGACTGTCCGTGCGGCAGGGCCAGGAACACCACGTCGTGACCGGCGAGATTCTCCGCCGTGGTCTCGACCAGGATGCGCCCGGCCAGCGGCACGAGGTGTGGGTGGTGCACGCCGAGCGCCGTACCGGCGTTCCCTCCGGCGGTCAGGGCGCCGATCTCCACCTCTGGGTGGGTGCTCAGCAACCGGAGCAGCTCGCCGCCCGCGTACCCACTGGCCCCGGCCACCGCCACCTTCACGCTCATGTGAATGAGTATGCCATGAAGCGGATGAATATCCAACCGAGTTCACGTCGTGGATGAAAGAACCCGCCCCTCGCTCCGCTCGGGGCGGGGGGCGGGAGAGAGCCGATCTCCGCGGGGGGGAAGGGAGGGAGCCGGCCTCCGCAGGGTCGGGTTGGCGGCCTGTGACGCGGGTCATGTCACGTGGTGGGTGGTGGTGCGTGTCCTGGGGTTTGACGACGGACTCTGGAGGGTGAGATGGCGCGGATCGGGTTGGAGCATCGGCGGGGATGGGTTGTTCGGGTGGCGGAGTGGGGTAGCCGGCGGAAGTACGGGACGGTGCTGGAGCCGGGGCAGGCGGCGTTGCATAACCGGCGGGTGCTGGTGTCGATGCTGCTGCTGGAGGGGTCTGCGGCTCGGTGGAACAAGCTGGACCGGGGGCTGAAGGCGCTCGCGGTGATGGTGACGTCGGCGCGGATCGGGTGCAGCTGGTGCATGGACTTCGGCTACTGGGAGTTCCATCACCAGGGTGTCGACCAGGCGAAGCTGCGCGATGTGCCAGGGTGGCGGGACAGCGACGTCTACTCGGATCTGGAGCGCGCGGTGATGGACTACGCCGAGGCGATGACGGCGACCCCGCCGGAGGTCACCGACGAGCAGGTCGAGCGGTTACGCGCGGACCTCACCGACGAGCAACTGGTCGAGCTCACCTCGATCATCTCGCTGGAGAACTACCGCTCCCGCACGAACGCCGCCCTCGGGCTGACCAGCCAGGGCTTCAAGGAGACCTGCGAACTGAGGCCGGTCAAATGACCGAGGAGCAGTTGGCGAGCGAGTTCGCGGAGCATCGGTCCGTGCTGGTCGGCGCGGCGTACCGCGTCGTCGGCAGCGTGAGCGACGCCGAGGACGTGGTCCAGGAGGCGTGGCTGCGGTGGACCGGCGTCGACCACGACGAGGTGCGCGACACCCGCGCCTACCTGATCCGCATCACCACCCGCCTGGCCCTGAACCGGCTGCGCGAACAGAAGGCCCGACGCGAGCAGTACGTCGGCCCGTGGTTGCCTGAGCCGCTCGCGACGGACGACGATCCCGAGGCGGCGGTGGAGCTGGCGGACTCGGTCAGCATGGCGATGCTCGTCGTCCTCGAGACGCTGTCCCCGCTCGAGCGCGCCACGTTCGTACTGCGTGAGGTGTTCGACCTGCCGTACGACGAGATCGCGGACACGCTCGGGCGATCCGAGACCGCAGTACGGCAGCTCGCCCATCGCGCTCGCGAGCACGTCCACGCGCGGCAGCCGCGGCACCACGTCGACAAGGCACGCCACGACGAGGTGACGATGCGGTTCATGCAGGCGGCCGGGTCGGGCGACTTCGACCAGGTGGTCGCGCTGCTTGCGCCGGACGCCGTACTGATCAGCGACGGCGGCGGCAAGAAGAAGGCGGCGCTGCGGCCGATCCATGGTGCGGACAAGATCGCGCGCTGGCTGTTCGCGGTGATCGCGGAGAACCCGGGCTTCGAGATCCGGATGGGCACGCTGAACGGCGAGATCGCCTACATCGCGTACGACGGGGACGCGCCGGACACGGTCGCGTTCCTGAAGACCGAGGGCGGGCTGATCAACGAGCTGTACCTGATCCGGAACCCGGACAAGCTCGAGCACATCCACTGAGCCGTAGACTATCTGCAACTCAGTCGCAGATGGAGGTGCGGTGAAGTACCTGGTAATCGACTCGGACGAGGCGCTCGATCCGGGGTTGCGGGCGGACCTGCTGGACACCTGGGTCGCGGCCACGAACGCGGGCGGTGCGGTCGGGTACACGCCGCCCGCGCCGGTCGAGCAGATCGCCGAGAACCTGGACGGCGCGCTCGGCCGGGTCGCAGCGGGGCTGGATCTGCTCGGCGTGCTCCACACCGGTGAGCGGTACGCGGGGATGGGCCTGCTCGTGAGCCGCGGGAGTTGGCTGCAGGAGCACTGGCGCACGGTGCTGCGGGTGATGGTCCACCCGGAACACCAGGGCAACGGCGCCGGCCGCGTGCTGATGGAGGGGTTGCGCGGATCGGCGGTCGACCTGGGCCTCGAGCAACTCCAACTCACGATCCGCGACGGGCTCGGCCTGGAGAAGTTCTACGTTCCGCTCGGCTACCGCGTCGTCGGCACCCATCCGCGCGCCATCCGCCTCGCCCCGGACGACTACCGCGACGAGATCACGCTGGTGCAGGACCTGTAGCCGCGGATCCCCAGGCCATCACAATCGAGCGGTCTGCGCCGCTCACCGCGGCGGGTCACGCCGTCGGCGGGATTGTGATGGCCTGGGGATTCACCGTCGGGCCCGGGCGAGCGCGAGGAGGGTGCCGCCGAGGGCCACGAGAAGAGTGCCGAGCGTGAGGACGATCGCAGGTGGGCCGCCGGTTGGTGGGAGTTCGGCGCGGTTGACCGTGCGGACGTCCTCGGTGGGCTGGGCGCCGACGGTGACCTTGACCGGGGCGGTCGCCTCGCCGATCTGGTAGGTCGCCTTCGCGGTGCCGGTGAACGCAGCGGCCGGCTTGAGGGTGACGGTCCCGTCGCCCGCTACCGACCAGGTGCCCGCGCCGTCGGTGACGTGCTTCGCGCAGGTGCCGGTGGTTGTGCGGAGGCAGACCGAGCTCGGTGTGATCGTGCCGCTGTCGTTGAGGAGCGGGTTAACCGCGACCGGGTTGCCCGGCGTACCGGTCGCCGCATCGGGCACAGCCTTGGCGAGCAGCGGTCCGGCGACCGTCACGACGAGCAACGCAGTGTCGGACGTGCCGTTCACATCGGTCACGCGGTAGGCCAGCGATCGCGTCGTACCGACGAAGCCCTTGACCGGGGTGTAGGTGACGTCACCGTCTGCACCAACTGCAAAAGAGCCCTCGTGCGGCACGGTGACGGACTTCTTCTCCTTGCCGTCGGCCGGGTCGCGCAGTACGACGGAAGCCGGTCGGAGCGGTGCGGACGGGTCGCCGGGTTTGTCGTTGTCGAGGACCGGCACCACAACCGCAGTACCGAAGGCTGTGTCGACGTCGTCGTCAACGGCGACCGGACGCACCGGCGCGACTGTGACGGTGACTGTTGCCCGGGCCGAGTTCTGGTTCGTGTCCTTCACGTCGTACGCCGTCGGTCGCGCGCTGCCGGTGAACGTCGCCACCGGACGGAACACGATGTTGCCACTGGCAACGTCGTACGTACCCTGACCGGCGACCGTCACCTGGTCGACCAGCGCGCCACCAGGTCCGACCAGGAGCAGCGAGTCCGGGTCAAGCGTCGCGCCCGGACCCGGCTTGTCGTTCGCCAGCGGGTCGATCGTCACCGCGACATGCTGCCTGGTCCGCGCCACGTCCGGCACTGCGACCGGACGATCCTGCACCGTGACCGTCAACATGCCGGCGCCAGCCGTCCCGTTGCGGTCGGCAACCTGATAGCCGACGGGAACCGCCACGCCGGCGAACCCGTCCACGGGCGCGAACTGGATCGCCCCGGTCGGCTGCACGGTGAACGTTCCCTCCCTCGGCACAGCCAGCGTGGCCACCGGATCCCCGGTCGACGGATCAACCAGATGTACGCCGCCCAACGGCGCACTCACATCGCCCGGCTTGTCGTTCGCAAGCACGTCGACCGTCACCGGAGTCCCGTACGGCGTCGTCGCCGCGTCGTCCGCGATCACCGGCGTCACCGCCGCGACCGTCACCGTGACCGATGCACTCGCCTTGTTCCCAGTCGTGTCCGCGACCTGATAAGCGACCGACACGACCCCGCGGTACGCCGGCTCGGGATCGAACATGAGCTTCCCGGACACAACCGCAAACACACCCTGTCCCGGGATCACCACATTGCTATTCCACGAACCGCCGTACACCTGCAAGCTGGTCCGATCGAGCTGCGCACCCGTCCCCGGCTCGTCGTTCGCGAGCGGATCGACGGTGACCGTCACGTTCTGTTTGGTCTGTACAGCGTCCGCCACCGCCGACGGCCCCTTGCCGACGGTCAGCACCAGCAGACCTTCCGCGGTCGTCCCGTTGCCGTCGGCAATCCGGTACGTCGCCGGGGTCGTCACGCCCTGGAACCCCTTCGCCGGCGTGAACGTGATCGTCCCGTCGTCGCCGGCGCGGTAGCTCCCCTCGCCGGCCCGCGTCATGGTCTTGCCATACTGCCCGGCCGCATCCTTCAGCACGAGACTCGACGGGATCAGCGGCGCCGACGGATCGCCCGGATTGTCGTTCGCCAGCACGTTCACCGCGACCGCCTGCCCGTACGGCGTGATCGCCGAGTCTCCGACCGCGACCGGCCGGACCGGCGTCACGGTCATGCTCAACGTGGCGGTCGCGTAGTTGCCGTCCGAGTCCGCGACCCGGTAGCGAATCGCGAGCGCCTTGCCCTGGAACGCCGGCAGCGGATCAAACTCGATCGCGCCGCTCGGCTGCACGGCGTACGTCCCCTGCTTGGCAACCGTCAGCTTCTTCACGTATCCGCTCGCGTCGAGCAGACCGACCGAGCCACGGTCGAGCGTTGCGTCGGTGCCCGGGACGTCGTTGGACAGCACGTTCACCGTCACGGTCACGTTCTGCAGAGTCGACGCGGTGTCGGCGATGGCGACCGGCGGCTTGCCGACCGTGACAGTCAACCGAGCCGTCGCCTTGGTCCCGTTGCTGTCGGCAACCTGGTACGTCAGCGGCGTACCCGGACCGCGGAAGGTCGCCGCCGGATCGAACCGGACCACTCCCCCGGCCGCCGTGTACACACCCTCGTTCGGGATCCGCACCGATGCGTTCGGCAACCCATCGGCAGGGTTGACGAGGACCAGGCTGCCCGGCACCAGCGGCGCCGACGGGTCGCCCGGCTCGTCGTTCGCGAGGACCTTGACCGTGACGGTCTTCCCGTACGGCGTTCGCGCGGCGTCATCGGCGGCGACCGGCGTGACCGGGGCGATCGTGACCGTGATCGTCGATCGCGCGGTCTGACCGAACCAGTCCGAGATCCGATACGTCACCTTGGTCGCCGTCCCCGTGAATCCTGGCACCGGGTCGACAGCGACGGTGCCGTCGGGATTGACTTGGTAGTCGGCCTGTCCTGGGATCTTGACCAGCTTCTTCAGCGAACCATTTGCCGGATCCACGAGCGTGAGGCTTTGCGGATCGAGCCCGGACCCACGGCCGGCAGTGTCGTTGGCCAACGGATTCACGCGTAGCGGGAGGTTCTGCTTGCCGGTCGCCGTGTCGGGCGTGGCGGTCGGCGCGGGCGGCTCGGCAACCGTGACAGTCAGCGCTGCCGACGTCGTCGTACCGTTCACATCCGAGACGCGGTAGGTGACGGCCGTCGCCGCGCCGGTGAACTTCGGCATCGGGTCGACCACGACCTTGCCTTCCGGCGTGGTCGTGTACGTCGCCTGGCCGGCGATCACGACCGTTGCCTTCGGCTCCTTCGTCGTCGGGTCGATCAGCTGCACACTGCTCGGCACAAGCGGTACGGACGGGTCACCCGCGTCGTCGTTCGACAGCACCGGCACCGTCACGTTCGTGTCGTACGCCGTACTCGCGGTGTCATCGGACGCATCGGGCTGCACCTTCGTCACCCGCACGGTCAGCGTCGACTTCCCGACCGCATCGTTGCTGTCGGCAACCTGATAGGGAATCGCGGTCGCGGTGCCGTTGAAGGTCGGCAACGGCTCGAAGAGCACCTCACCGTCCGGCTTGACCGTGTACTTGCCCTGACCGGCGACCACCAGACTCGTCAACGGATCCCCGTCGGACAGCGCTAGCAGCCGAACGCTCGTCGGCTTCAACGCAGCTCGGGTCGGACCGGGCTTGTCGTTGTCGAGGACCGCGATCACCACCGCACGACCCTGCAGCGTGGTCATCGTGTCCGGGTTCGCCACCGGCGGGCCGGGCGCGTCGACGGACACAGTGAGTACGGCGCGTGCCGGCGTGCCGTTCTTGTCGAGCACCTGGTAGCTCAACGGCGTACCGACGCCTTTGAACCCGTGCACCGGCTGGAAGGTTACCTCGCCGGTGGCAGTCAGATAGGTGCCCTGCTGCGCGATCGTCACCTTGTCGACGAGCTGCCTGGTGACCGGGTCGACGAGCCGCAGCGTGCTCGGGACGAGAGGTGCGTCGGGCGAACCGGGCAGGTCGTTGTCTAGCACGGGTACGACGACATCGGTGTCGAACGCGGTCGAAATCGAGTCGCCGTTGGCGGTCGGTGTGACCGGCGTGACCGTCGCGGTGAGCGTCGACTCGGCCGTCTGGTCGGTGGTGTCGGCGACGCGGTAGCCGATCGATGTGCCGACGCCGATGAACTGCGGTTGCGGGACGAGGTCGACGCCGCCGTCGGGCTTCACGACGTACTCACCCTCGCCGGCGATCACCACCTTCTTCTTGAAGGTCGCGTCGGCCGGATCACGCAGTACGACGGAGCCGGGGTCGAGCTGCACGCCCGCCGCGGCGCGGTCGTTCGCCAACGGTTTGACGGACACACTCACGTTCTGAGGGGTGGTCGCGGTGTCGGGCACGGCCACCGGTCGATCCGGGAGCGACACCTTCAGGGTGAGCTCGGCGGTGGCGGTGATGCCGTTGCTGTCGGCAACGCGGTACGTGACCGGCTTGGCCGGACCGAAGAACCCTGGCACGGGCTCGACGCGGATCGTGCCCTCGGGCTTGGCGACGTACTTCGCCTGGCCGACCACGTTCACCATCTCGACGCACTTGCCGCCGTCGACCAAACAGAGGGACGCGGGTGCGAGCGGCGCCGACGGATCGCCCGGCTTGTCGTTGGCGAGCACCGGAACGACAACCGCAGTGTTGAAGGCGGTCGTCGCGGTGTCGTCGGTCAGCACCGGCGGAGGCGGCGGTGTGATCGCGAACGGGTAGTCCTCGACCTCACCGGAGTCAGCGGCCCCGGTCGGCTTCTCGACCTGCCCGTCGTTGTAGCCAACCCGCACACGCGCGTACGACGCCCCGGCCCTGGGCGCGATCTCCGACCACCTCAGCGTGACGGTCGTCTGCTTCGCGGCGAAGGGGACGCAGGCTCGCTCGCCCGGCTCGAACATCCCGTTGACGTTGAGGTCGATCCACCCGCACGCGCGACCGGCCTTCGACGTACCGGCGAGCTGAAGGTCGGCGGAGTACGTCGTCTGGTTGGTGCGAAGCGGCTTGAAGACGACACCGTCATCGGCCTGATCCGGTGTCGCCGGACCCGTCGTGCCGTTCGCGATGCCTGCGTTGTCCTCGGTGACATCCTTCCCGAGCTGTACGTCGCTGAGCACCGACCACGCGGCCCCGTACGACGCCGGCACGTCACCGAAATCCTCGGGCGCGGACGCGACGATCGAGAACGCATCACCGGAGGACGCATTGTTGATGGCCGGGAGCTTCGGGTGCTTTGTGAACTGCGCCGTCACGGCGAAGGTGAGCTTGTTGACGATGCCGTTCACGCGGACCGATCCGCACGCCGCGGTCGCGGAGGTATCGAGACCGGACGGGGACTTGGTGTTGACGCAGTTCGGACCGGCGTCGTGATCGGCGGCGCTGATCGTATCGCTCGTGACGGCAAGGTTGTTGCCCTGTCCAAGCTTCGTCAGGCTGAGGCCCGCAGTCGTCAGCTTGAGGATCGAGTGCAGCTCGGACTGGGCGATCGGCTTGCCGCTCTCGGTCCGGGTGACGGAGCCGCCGATGCCGCCGAGGTGCAGGACCGGGTTGCGGACGGGCTGGGAGAACGCGATCGTCACCGTGCCGCGATCGCTGCAGCCGCCGGTGGATGCGCAGTCGCCGGTGTTCACTACGACGTCCTGCGCCGGGACGTTCTTGCCGATCGCGGGCTGATAGGTGGTCGGCCCGATGCCGCGGAAACCCGCGGTGATCGGATCGCCGAGCTCGGTCTGCCCGCTCGCCGTGATCGTCTGGCGCAACCCCGAACCGGGCATCACCGCAGTGGCAGCTGAGGTGAACGGCATGGCCGGCACCTCATAGGCAGTTGCGGTGACAGTCCCCAGGCTCAACAGGCCGGTGGCAAGAAGAATGGCCCCCGGTCGGGTAGCCCGCATGTGTCCCGCCCTCCCGAGCAATCAGGGTGCCGAAGTGCATCGGCCGCGGGCGGGCGGACCTGCGTAGACGTAACGGTCTGCGCCGACACAATGTTACGGGAGGTTCACTCTCCGAGTTCGTAGATCAGGACCTTGCCGATGCTGTGTCGGCGTACGGCGAGCCGGTCGAGCGCGGGTGAGACCGGGCCGTTGCGCGTGTCGGCGTACAGCCAGCGGACGCCGTACTCGTTGCGCAGCTGTTGGAGTACTTCGGCGGTCGGTGCGGTGAGGGCCTGTTTGGTGAGCGCGACGCGGTCGGGCCAGGGCGACGGCTGCTCGGTGTAGCGGCGGCCGCCGTTGCCTTGTTTGGCCATCGCTTGGTTCGTGTACGCCCAGCCCTCGATCAGCGTGCGGCGACCGGCGATCCCGCTCACAAGGTACCCGCGCGCATCGCAGCCCGGCGCCGTCGTACCGGCTGGGCGACACCACGTGTTGGTCGCGACCACATCGGTCGGCACAGAGTTCTCGCCGAGCCACAGGGCTGCCTCGGCCTCATCCGGATAGACCCACCAGCGCGCGGCCCGATAGGTCGGCGCCTTCTCGGTGTCACCGCGTACGGCGCTCTGCAGGAAGGAGCTGATCGGTGCCGTCGACAACAGCACGAGTACGACGAACATGCCGCCGCCCGCCTGCCGGAAGAACAACCGCCACGCCGCGAGCAGCACGAGCGTGATGCCGAGTACGACGAGCAACATCCGCGTGCTCAACCACAGTTGCCGGCCGGTCGACGCGGCCGGCACACCGCGGGCCCAGACCAGCAGACCGGCGTACACGATCGAGAGCGCGAAGGCGGCGATCGCTATCGGGATCGGCCGACGCGCGGCGCGTGCGCTGGTTGCCGCGAACCATCCGGCGCCGGCCAGGCTGAACGGCGCGGCGGTGTAGACGAAGTACGACTCGCTGACCGATGGATGGTCGATCAGCAGGTAGCCGGCCCAGCCCGCGATCATCGCGCCGAGCAGGAACCACGCGACCGGATCCTTGCGACCGACCACGCCGAACCCGGCCCAGGACATCGCCTGCAGAGTCAGCAGTAGACCGAGCAGCAGGCTGAGCGTGCCGATCACATGTCCGTGCGCGAGCGCCGGGAGGATCAGACCGCCGTCACCGGGTTGTGTGGTGTCGCCGGTGGCCGCTGTGTAGACGGGCAGCGACTTCAGCACGGCCAGGAACTGCAGGCGCGATCCGCTGGTGCTTCCGGCCACCGTGAGGAAGGTCAGTGCACCGGCGACGAGCAGTACCGCCGCCGTGCCTACGAGGCGCCACGGCAGTCGTCTTGTGGTGACCAGCAAGTAGAGCGCGGCAAGGCCGACCGCGGCGACCAGCAAGGGCAGCACAGTGGGCTTTGACCCGCCGCCGACGACAGCGACCGGGATGATGAGCAACCAGAGCCATCTGGTGCCGCCCTTGAACAGCAGCTCGACCAGGAAGATCGCTACCGCGACACCGGCGACCATGCCGAACGTCTGCGACGGACTGAGCAGACTGACCGGTGGGGCGAGGTTCACGCTCGTGTCGACGAGCAGGAACAGTTGCGGCGCGGCCAGCGCGAGAGCCGCGAGTACGCCGGTCCACCAGGTGCGGCTGACGATGCGGGCCAGTGTCGCGCAGACGAGCAGTGACACGACCAGCCACGGCAGGACCCACAGCCGGAACAGCACGACCATCGGAGTCAGCCGGGTGGTGTCGACGGCGGCGGCCATATCGGCGTTCGCGAACCAGTGGTACTCGAGCCGCTCCCCCACCACCTGCGGGATCTCGGGCGGCACCGTCCGGGTCAGCTCGTTCACCATCGACAGGTGGTAGAGGAGGTCCGGGTAGTACGCCTCGCCGTGCGGCGGCATCGGGTGGTACGCCATCACGCCGAACGTGGCCGCGCCCATCATCACTGCCGCCGAGACGGCCAGTCCCCAGGTCCACGCTGTGGGCAACGGCTTCGGATCGGCGATGCGCCAGTAGCTGCGGCCGAAGATCGCGAAGCCGACCAGGATGAGCGCCGGCCAGACGATCAACCACTGTTGCCGGCCGAGCGCGGTGAAGATCGCCCAGCCGATCAGCTGCCAGGTCGCGCCGACGACCGAGCCGAGTCCGAGGTCCTCGGCCCAGTTACCGGTACTGCGCCAGGCCGCGCGGAGCAGGAGCGTTCCGGGCAGCGCGATCGCCAACGCGAAGTACGCGGCGTACTTGATGAGCGGACCCGGTCCGACATCGCCCAGCGAAACGAACCCGCCGGCCGCCACCAGGATCGGCAGCAGCCACGGAAGCGACCTCTTCATCTGTCAGACGGGGCCTTGTGCTGCTGCGGATTCTGCTGCGGCGGATCCTGGTGCTGCGGATTGTGGTGCAGGGGCTCCTGATGGCCGTGGTCGCCGAGGCTGTCGTAGCCGACGAGGAACTGCGGTCTGCGCTGACTCGATTGGAACAGGCGGGCGACGTACTCACCGAGCAGCCCGAGGCACAGCAACTGGATCGCGCCGATCACGCTGACCGCGAGCACGGTCGATGTCCAGCCGGGAATGCTCCGGCCGGTCAGCTTGATCACCAGCGCACCGACGACGAACAGCCCGGACATCGCGCCACCCAGCAGCCCCAGCCAAGTCGCCAGCCGCAGCGGCGCGGCCGAGAACGCGGTCACGCTGTCGAACGCGAGC
Source organism: Kribbella rubisoli (assembly GCF_004217145.1). Lineage (GTDB taxonomy): Bacteria > Actinomycetota > Actinomycetes > Propionibacteriales > Kribbellaceae > Kribbella > Kribbella rubisoli. The sequence continues at coordinate 22,896 of NZ_SHKR01000011.1, forward strand.
CGCAGCATCTTCGAGAAGTTGTACTTCGTCGTGCCGGCGGCTCGCTCTGCCCGGACATATCGCACCTCGGCGCTCGGGAAGCCGAGCCACGGGATCACCAGGCGGAAGACCCGCCCGTCGTCCGGCAGCGCGTTCACCGCATCGACCACGCGTCGCGTCACCAACCGGAAGTCGGCCGCGTCGAACGGGATGTCCTTGCCGACCAGGCGGCACATCAGCCGGTAGTACAACCGGGCGCTGGTCCGCTTGGCCCATGAGTCGCTCGAGCGGTCGGAGCGTACGCCGTACACGACGTCGACGTCCTGCTCGTTGACTGCTTGGAGGAACTCCGCGATGACCTCCGGCGGATCCTGCAGGTCGGCGTCGATCGTGACGACGTACTGACCGCGGGCGCGACGGAAGCCGGCTGACTGCGCGGCCTGGTGACCGCTGTTGCGGAGCAGCCGGACCACTCGGAGCTGCGGCCAGTCCTCGGCGGCCGCGAGCAGCAGCGCCGCGGTCTTGTCCCGGCTGCCGTCGTCGACGACGAGCAGCTCGTAGGTGATCCCCAGGCCGTCGAGCAGCGGGTGCATCCGCTCGAAGAAGATCGGCAGCACCTCCTCCTCGTCGTACATCGGTACGACGACGGAGAGCTCAGGATGGTCCCGCATCGGGTCACCTTTCGGGTCTGAGGTGGCTGACCTTAACAGCGTGCGGTCAGGGAGAAATCGCGACCGCGCCGGTTCGGCGGGGGTCGCCGACGGCGAGCAGGCCGTCGGTCGGGTCCCAGAACGCGGCCGCGACGCCGCCGAAGTACATCGAATGAGGCGGCATCGGGCGGGTCGGGAGCGCGGTCGAGCCGGAGACCGGGAGGTCGTCCTCGTAGTCGACGACGACGTCCTCGCGGACGCGGACATGCAGGCGCGGGTGCTCGACGGCTTCGCGCAGCGACAGGCCGCCGTGGGTGTAGAGGGCGTAGACCTGGGCGAGCGCGGTCGGGATCCGGTCCGATCCGGGTGAGCTGATCGCGAGGACGGCGCCGTCGCTCTCGCGGCGGGCGACGCTCGGCGCCATGTTCGAGGTGAGACGGGTGCCCGGCGCGAGGCTGTGCGGGCCGCCGTGCAGGAGCTCCTGCTCGCCGAGGGCGTTGTTGAGCCAGATGCCGGTGCCCGGGGTGAGCACGCCGGAGCCGTAGCCGGACGAGACGGTGATCGCGCAGGCGTCGCCTTCGTCGTCGACCACCGAGACCGTTGCCGTGCTGGGTGAGGTCAGCGCGCGCAGATCGCCGGCCGCGGCCAGGTCGAGCAGCTTCTGGCCTTCGAGCCGCCGTACATCTTCTTCGTCGAGCTCCGCGAGCCGGCGGCCGAGGATGGCGTGCTGGACGTCGACCAGCCGCTCCAGCTCGGACTGGTTCCAGCTGCCGTCGGCCGGTACGCCCTCGAGCAGCGCGAGCATCGCGGCGGCCGCGACTCCACCGACGGCCGGCGGCGGGTTGGTCGCGAGGCGCCATCCGTTCTGCTTGACAACGAGAGCCGGACGGACGACGGCCTCGTACGCCGCGAGGTCCTCGGCGGTGAGGATGCCGTCGTTCGCGGCCATGTCGCGGATGAGGAGTTGCGCGAGCCGGCCGGTGTACATGGTCTCGGCACCCTCGCGGGCGATCAGCTCGAGGGCTTCGGCGAGCTCAGGGATCACGACCGTGCTGCCGGCCTTGATCACGTTGCCGTCCTCGTCGTGGACGACTCCGTGGCTGGGCTGGTGCCAGCCGAAGATGATCTCGTGGGTGAAGCCCAGGTAGTACGCCGACGTACGGCTCAGCGTGAAGCCGTTACGGGCGACGTCGATCGCCGGCTGGACGACCTCGCGCCACGCCGCCTTGCCGGCCCGGCGGTGGGCCAGGTCGAGCGCCTTCATCCCACCGGGCGTGGCGACGGAGCCGTGGCCGACGGTGGTCGTCGTACCGCCGCCGTAATCGGTGGTGATGTCCCAGACGCCCTGGCCGAATCGCTCGCTCGGCAGGCCGCGGCCGGGCATCTCCACCCAGCCGTCGATGGTGATCGCCTCACCACCCGCGACCTGCAACGTGACGAACCCGCCCGAGGCCGGCGAGACGACGCCGATCTCGTTCACCATCGTGACCAGGGTGGCCGCGATGGCAGCATCGACGGCGTTGCCACCCTCGGCAGCCACCCGCACCCCAGCCTCGGCCGCGGCGGCATTCGGCGCCGCTACCGCCACCCTGGGGTGATGGCCACTCATGACGTCAGCCGACCCGTTGGACGGCGTTGAAGCGGTCGACGGTCACTTGGACGGCTGCCTGCCGCGCGTCGGCGACCTCGTTCTCCTTCAGGGTCCGGTCCGGCGCCCGGAAGCGCAGCGCGAACGCGAGCGACTTCTTGCCTTCGCCGATCTGCTCGCCGGTGTACACGTCGAACAGCCGGACCGACTCCAGCAACTCACCCGCGCCCTCGGCCAGCGCGGCCTGCACGTCCGCCGCCGGCACGTCGGCCGCGACGATCAACGCCACATCCTCCTTGGCCACCGGGTACGACGAGAAGGGGTGCGCCGTGATCGATTCGGGGCCTGCCGCGATCAACGCTTCGAGATCAAGCTCGACCGCACTCGACCGGGTAGGCAGGCCGAATGCCTGGCAGACCTTCGGGTGCAGCTCGCCCGCATGCCCCACGACCTTGCCATCTGGACCGCCGATGGCGAACTGGGCGCAGCGGCCGGGGTGCCACGGCGCGAGCTCGACGTTCGTCACGACCGGCTCGACGCCGACCGCCGACGAGATCAGCCGGGCGATCTGCACCGCGTCGGCCCAGCCGGCCGGACGGCCCTTGCCCCACCAACCGGTCGGGGTCAGCAAACCGGTCAGCACGACGCCGACGTGCAGCGGCTGATCCGGGAGGGCGTCGTACAGCGACTGGATCTCGGCGTCGCTCGGGCGGTGCGCGACCGACGGGAGCGGCGCGGGCTTCGTCTCCGCCTTCGGGAGGAAGACGAGGCCGGTCTGGAAGATCGCGAGATCCGTTGCCCCGCGGCCGACATTGCGCTCGGCCGTGCGGAGAAGCGTCGCGAGCAGAGTGGTCTGCATCGACGGCTCTTCGTCGGAGATCGGGTTGACCAGCTTCACCGTCGTACGGCGTGGGTCGTCGGCGGGCAGCCCCATCGCGTCGAAGTCCGCCTCACCCGTGAACGGGTACGACACAACTTCCGTCAGCCCCGCACCAACCAGCGCGGTCGCCACCTTCCGCCGCCGCTTCTGCGAAACAGTCAGCCCCTGCCCACCCGGCGCCGCCGGCAACACCGACGGCACATTGTCGAACCCGAACAACCGAATGGCCTCTTCAGCAAAGTCGTTCGGGTCCCGAAGGTCAGGCCGCCACGACGGCGGAGTCACCGTCAGCAGGTCATCACCCTGCACGTTGGCCGCACCAACAGTCGTGGTCCCGACCTCGGCGAGCACCGGAGCGTGTACGCCGGCAGCCAGGGGAGCCGCAGTCGCATCCGCCGCAGCAGCCTCGACCGTGCAGCCCACCGACTCCAGATGACGAACAGTCTCGGTGAGAGTGATCGGCGCACCTGCTACCCGCGCCGCGTGGTCGGCTCGGAGGGTTACGGGGTCGGGGAGGGGGTGGGTGTCTACGACGGTTTCTTCGGGGAGGATCGTGCCGCCGGCGTACTCGCGGAGGAGATCGGCTACACGTTGGGCGGCGTACCTCGGGAGCAGCGGGTCGACCTCGCGCTCGAACCGGCGCGACGCCTCCGACGACAGCTTGTGCCGGCGGGACGCGCGTGCGATCACGATCGGGTCGAAGTGCGCGGCCTCGATGACCACGTCGGCGGTCGCCTCCGAGATCTCCGTGGACGCACCACCCATCACGCCGGCGACGCCGATCGCGCCGGAGTCGTCGGTGATCAGCAGGTCCTCGATGTCCAGCTCGCGGGTCTGGTCGTCGAGCGTCATCAGCTTCTCGCCCGCGTTCGCCCGCCGTACGACGATCTCGCCGGACAGCCGCGCCTTGTCGTAGGTGTGGATCGGCTGGCCGAGCTCGAGCATCACGTAGTTGGCGACGTCGACCCCGATCGAGATCGGCCGCATCCCGGACGCGAGCAACCGCTTCTGCATCCACCGCGGCGACAACGCCTTCGCGTCGATCCCGGTCACCGTCCGCGTGACGAACACGCTGCACGCCTCGGCATCGTCGACCCGCACCGGATAACCACCCGCGCCGGACCCGTCCAGCGCCAGCTCCGCAGGATCCTTCAGCGCAACGCCGTACGCCGTCGCGGCCTCGCGGGCGACGCCGCGGATCGACAGGCAGTACCCGCGATCCGGCGTCACCGCGATATCGAGCACGTCGTCCTTCAGCGCGAGCAACTCGATCGCGTCATCACCCGGCGTGGCCTCGCCCGGCTCGAGTACGACGATGCCGTGCGTGCCGTCGTCGCCGAGGCCGAGCTCCTGGCTCGAGCAGATCATCCCGTTGGAGACATGCCCGTACGTCTTCCGGGCCGAGATCGCGAACCCGCCGGGCAGCACCGCACCCGGCAGCACGACGACCACGAGATCGCCGACCGCGAAGTTGTTCGCACCGCAGACGACCCACTGCGGCTCGTCCTTGCCGATGTCGAGCGAGCACCAGCGGATCGTCTTGCCGTTCTTCTGCGGCTCGTCCTCGAACGTCAGCACCTTGCCGACCACGAGCGGACCGCTCAGGTCGGACTCCTCGACGGTCTCGACCTCGAGGCCGGCCCGGATCAGCTTCTCCCCGACGTCGCGGCCGGTCACCCCGGCCGGGACGTCGACGTACTCACGAAGCCATGACAGTGGGACCCGCATCAGATCTCCATCCCGAACTGGCGGCTGAACCGCACGTCACCCTCGACCATGTCCCGCATGTCCTCGACCCCGTTGCGGAACATCAGCGTCCGCTCCAGGCCCATGCCGAAGGCGAAACCGGAGTACCGATCGGTGTCGATGCCGTTGGCCTGCAGGACCCGCGGGTTCACCACGCCACAGCCGCCCCACTCGATCCAGCCCTCGCTGCCGCAGGTGCGGCACGGGCGGTCCGGGTTGCCGACGGACGCGCCGCGGCAGACGAAGCACTTCAGGTCGACCTCGGCCGACGGCTCGGTGAACGGGAAGAAGTTCGGCCGCAGGCGCGCCTCGAGGCCCTCGCCGAACATCGAGACGACGAAGTGGTCGAGCGTGCCCTTGAGGTGCGCGAGCGTGATGCCTTCGTCCACGACCAGGCCCTCGACCTGGTAGAAGACCGGCGTGTGGGTCGCGTCGAGCTCGTCGGTGCGGAACACCCGGCCCGGGCAGATCACGTAGATCGGGGGCTTGCGGCTCAGCATCGAGCGCGCCTGCACCGGCGAGGTGTGGGTGCGCAGGACCTTGCCGGAGCCGGCCGGCTCGACGAAGAACGTGTCCTGCATCTGCCGCGCCGGGTGGTCGGGCTGGAAGTTCAGCGCGTCGAAGTTGAGCCACTCGGCCTCGACCTCGGGCCCCTCGGCGACGTCCCAGCCGAGCGCGGTGAAGACATCCGCGACCTGCTCGGAGATCAGCGAGAGCGGGTGCCGCGCGCCGAGCTCGGGGGTGTGCCACGGCAGCGTCACGTCGACACGCTCGGTGGCCAGCATCTGCTCCTCGTGCTCGGCCTCGAGGACGGTCAGCCGGGACGCGAAGCCCTCGTTGATCGCCTTCCGGGCCGCGCCGATCCGCTGACCGGCCTCCTTGCGGGCCTGCGGCGGCAGCGCGCCGATCTCCCGGTTGGCCAGCACGATCGGCGACTTGTCGCCGAGGTGGGTGGACTTGGCTTCCTGCAGGGCAGCCAGATCGGCCGCCTCGGTAAACGCCGTCAGCGCCTCGTCGCGGGTCCGCTCCACCTCTTCGGCATGCAGCGGCGTCACTTCGACCGGGTCGTAATCAGTGTTGGGACCGGACATGGCTCGCTCTCAATTCGGAACTTCTGCGAATTGCAGTCTAGAAACCCAAACCCCAACACCGTGAATCGGCTGTCCACAACCCCGCACCCCACCCCCGAGCCTTACCCAGGTTGGGGAGGATTTTGCCCCCGATTCGGTACAAGATCCTCCCCAACCTTGCTGGACGGGAGGGGAGGGAGGGGGCAGGTGGGCGAGCAGGGGTGGGGGTGGCCGGGCCAGCCGTGGAGGTGGAGGGTGGCGGCTACCTGCGACGCCGCTTGGCACGGCCGGCTGACCATCTGGTAGCCGAAGCGCAGCGTCACCTTGCCGGTCGTCGCGGCGGCGTTGTCCCTGGCCATGTCACGCCAGCGACTGATCGGGTCCGCGTGGCCGGCGCGGCCGTCGAGCTCGACGATCACGCCGTACGGCGTGTACTCAGAGTCTCGGTAGACGACGGCTCCTCCGTCGGTGGCGCGGACCTGCCGTCGCGCCCGCGGTAGGCCGTGAGCGCGCTCGACGCGCCGAAGGTACGCCTGCTAGAGGAACGACTACACGCCTTCGGCCGCCTCCGCCAGGATCCGCCGGATGACCCGGCGGCCGGGCAGTGCCGGGAGCAGGTCCAGCTCGCCCAGCAATCGAACCGGTGTGGTCCGACGCTGACGACACGCATCGAACAGCACCGCGGCCCGCCGCGACACATCCTTCTCGGCGCCGGCGGCGATCAGCACCGCGACCTCCAAGCGAACCGCCGGCGGTTCGCGCGACGAGTGCATGAGGGAGGACAGGTCGCGGTGCCGGGAGATGACGACCCCGGACCTCCGGCCGACACGCCGCGAGTGCGGTACTGCGACATGGATGCGGTCGTCCCAGTCCCCTGCGATGCCGTACATGCGGAGCGCGGTCGCTCCGGTCAACGCCGCGCCCGGCCCACACGCCAGCAACGCTGCCCACATCCGGGTCTGCCAGGGCAGCGGTCCGGTGAAGTCGGCGTACACGCCTGGATGGACCCGCTGCAACTGCCGCGCCCGGCAATGTCCGTGCAACACCCGGTCGGTGATCCCGTGCGCTATCGCCTGCTCCCGGCTGAACGCTCCCGCCTGCCACCGACGTAGCTCCGCGAACGACTCGATGCTCTCCTCCACACCCAAGAAGATGCAGTCGTCGCACCCTCCCCGGACGGTCCGATCTTCCTGCTGTGGATGAGAGCCGACTCAGCCCAGCTTGTATCGGCCCCGGACGATGGTGCCGAGGACCACGAGCGCGGCCAGCAGGGCGCCGACGCCGACCGGGAGCAGGAAGATCGGGTACGCCGAAGGTCCCCCGGCACGGTCTTCCAGGATGAGGCAGGCCGCCGCGGTCACGACGTACCCGAGGGCGAGCATCGTCGAGACGACGCCGGCGGCCTGCGCCCATTTGAGGGTGAACCGGTGTGATCTGCGCCAGCCGATCGCGAAGGTCACGAGGGCCACCGGGATCAGCACGAGCGTGCAGGAGAGCATCAGATTCACGATCCCTTGTGCGTCGCTCCCCTGCAGCATGCGCACATCGTGTCAGTGCCCAGTGTCAGTGCACTGCGTCGTCCACCGGAGCCGGAGTGGAGTCCTTCGCCTTGGCCTCGGCGCGCGGGAGGAGCACCAGCGCGACCACGGCGCCCGCGATCGCGCCGCCGGCGCCGACGGTCATGGAGATCGACATCGCGTCGATGAAGGCGTGCTTGGCGGAGGCGAAGAAGTCCGGGCCGAGCGCGAGGGTGTCCGCGATCGACTTCCGGGCCGCTTCGGGCACCGAGTCCGGCAGCGCCGAGGAGTACGCCGCAGCAAGCACGCTGCCCAGTACGGCGACCGAGAGCGCCGCACCGGTCTGCTGCACGGTGTCGTTCATCGCCGAACCGACGCCGCGATGCTCTGCCGGAACGGCCTGCATCAACAGCGTGTACGCCGCCGGTCCGGCCAGGCCACCGCCGATGCCCATCACCAGCAGGCCGACGATCAACAGCCCGTACCCGCTCGAGTCGGACACCTGTGTCAGGATCCCGAAGCTGCCCGCGATGATCAGCAGCCCGAGGCTGATCAGCGTCCGGTCCGCGACCTTCTTGCCCAGCGCGGCTCCGAGTCCGTTGAACGCAGCCGCCGCAACGGCGTACGGAATCAACGCCAGCCCGGCCTTCAACGGGCTGTACCCGAGGACGAACTGCAGGTACTGCGTCAACGCCAGCAGCAGCCCGCCCGCGGTGAACGACAACAGCACGATCGAGAAGCTCGTACCGCTGAACCGGCGATCCCGGAACAGCGCGAGCGGCACCATCGGATGCTCACTGCGCTTCTCCCACAGCGCGAACGCGGTCAACGCGACCACTCCGACCGCGAGACCGCCGAGGACCCGCGCGGAGCCCCAACCGTCCGCCGGGATCGACACGATCGCCCAGACGATCGACGCCATCCCGACGATCGTCAGCACCGCGCCGACCGGGTCGACGTCACGCGCCGGGCCCTTCGACTCGGGGATCAGCGCCAGCGTCCCGATGATCGCGAGCGCGGCGATCGGGACGTTCAGCAGGAAGATCGAGCCCCACCAGAAGTGGTTCAGCAACACTCCGCCGACGGTCGGGCCGGCGACCACGCCGAGCATTGCGACCATCGACCAGCCGGCCATCGCCTTGCGCTGTTCCTCCGGCGGGAACACGGTGAACAGCAGCGACAGCGTGCTCGGCATCAGCAGCGATCCGCCGACGCCCATCAGGAAGCGGCAGGCGATCAACTGCCACGGATTGTCGGCCAGGGTCGCCAGCAGCGAGGCCGCACCGAAGACCACCAGGCCGAGAAGCAGCATCTTCCGCCGGCCGAACCGGTCGGACAGGCTTCCGGCGGTCAGCAGCAGTCCGGCGAACGCCAGGATGTAGGCGTCGATCACCCACTGGATGTCCGCGGGCGTCGCGCCCAGGTCGCGCATCAGCGACGGGATCGCCAGGTTGAGGACGGTGTTGTCGACGACCAGGACCATCAGGCTCAGGCACAGGATCAGCAGGATCCACCAGCGACGCGGGTGGCCGGTCGCGGCGGAAACCCCAGAAGATTCAGACGACTCGAACGGTGTACTAGTCACTCGCACACTGTACGACAACCTCGTACAGTGTGCGAGTGCTTTGTAGGATGGGCGCATGAGGGAAACGATCTGGACCCGGCAACGGTCGGCTGCACCCGCGCGCGAGACGCTCAGCCGCGAGCAGATCGTGAAGACCGCGATGGAGGTGCTCGACGGCGAGGGGGTCGCCGGGCTGAGCATGCGCAAGCTCGCCGCCCGGCTCGGGGCCGGCGCGACCAGCCTCTACTGGCACGTGCCGACCAAGGACGACCTCGTCGACCTGCTGATCGACCAGGTCTGGGGGGAGATCGACGTACCCGAGCCGGAGCTCGCCGGGTGGCGGAGCGGGGCGCTGCTGTTCGGGCACAGCCTGCGGTCCGCCGTACTGCGGCATCCGTGGCTGCCCGAGGTGATGTACACGCGGCCGAGCATCGGGCCGAATGCGATGGCGCTCGGCGAGCGCGGTCTGGTGCTGTTCGGAGCGGCCGGGTTCACCCCGCGCGAGGTCGACCTGGCGATGGGCAGCGTGATGTCGTACGTGCTCGGCACCGCCAGCGCCGAGGTCGCGACCCGCGAGATGGTCCGGAAGTCCGGCCGCTCCGAGGAGAGCTGGGTGAGCGAACTGCTCGAGCAGGCGCAGTCCGTCGCCACCGACTACCCGCGGATGCAGGAGTCGGTTCGCCGCCGTACGTCGGTGAACCTCGACTCCGAGCTCACCGGGAACTTCGTCTTCGGCCTGGATGCCCTGCTCGACGGTCTGCAGTCCCGCGTCATGAAGTAAGGCCGAACCAGGGTTCCTTGGCGAGTTCCTCGTCCAGCACCTTGCGATCGCCCTCGCCGGCGACGAGCTTCGTCAGCTCACGAGCTTTCTCCAACTCGGCGCGCGCGGCAGCGGTCTGGCCGGTCGCCGCGAGAGCCCGAGCCAGGGCCTCGCGGGCGAACGGCTCGTCCCAGTCGCTCATCTGCTCACGGTGCGTCTCGATGAGCTCGAGGCAGCGCCGCGCGTGCTGCAGTCCGACGTCGATCCGTCCGATCCGGAGCGCGACGCGTGCGATCAGGTGCTCACCGCGGGCGTGATTGGCCTCGTTGCCTGCCTCCAACCAGTGCAGGCAGGCGGCGTAAGCGCCGTACAGCAATCGCTCCTGGTCTCCCAACGGGCTCGTCTCGTCGATCTCTTCGAGCAGGTCCCAGGTCTCGTTGTTGAGCTCGACACCGAAGTACCGGTGCAGCTCGCGGCCTTCCACCAGCTCGGTGGCGACCTTCTCCATCAGCTCGGGCCAACTGGCCAGCCCGTGCTCACGGGCGATCGTCAGCTGCGCGTCCCGCAGTGTGAAGGCCGCCTCGTCGTACGACGGGTGGTGCTCGCGGGCCCGCTCGATCGCATCGGGCCTACCTTTGGCGACTGCCTTGCGGAGTTCCTTGGCCCGGGCACGCAACTGGCTGAGGCTGGCCTTCGCGGGCAGCGGTGTAGTCGACATCAACGGTCCTTCCAGAACAGCCCGCTCCGCTGAATCAGGCCGTCCCGAAGGGTTCACCGGCCGATGTCCATACTGCTTTCGTTCCAGGTGCACTCAGTGCTTGCCGCGGAGAAGAGGCGCCCTGGCGCGCGCTGCCCCAACGCTGACACGCGAGAGGACGCGTCGTCAACCAGGTCGCCGGCTAAGAGCTCGACGGCAGGTGGATCGGGTTGGTCCAGGCGCGGCCGCCGGCGGCGTCCTCGACGGTGATGCGGCAGTGGGTGCCGCGGAAGAGGGTCAGCGGGAGGGCGCACTCGGTGAGGTTGGTGCCTTGGGCAAGTTCTGCGCCGGGGTGGCCGCCGGTCAGGAGGATCTTGGTGGCGGGTGAGCAGCGGACGACGATCGCCTCGCCCTCGAGGTGTACGTCGTACAGCTCGGGGCCGGTGCTGGAGTAGAAATGGCCGGCCTTCAGGGCGGCGAGGAGTGCGTCCGGGTCGAGGGTTTCGGCGCGGACGTGGACCCAGGCTTGGCAGGGCGGCGGGTCCTGGGGTTGTAGGTGGGCGTCGTCGGCGGCGTACGTCGTCAGGCGGTGGCCGCGGTTCAGCAGGACGTCGGCGAGGTGCCAACTGTCGCCGCGGTTCTCGCGGTCGGAGAGTGCGTTGTAGATCTCGACCGAGTGGGCCGCGTCGAGGCTTTCCGCGTCGATCGCGGTCAGCAGCGAGGCCGACGGGTGGGCGATGCCCACGAATGCCCCGGCGGTCCGTGCTCGGCGTGCCAGCTCGGGACCGGTTTCGAAGTCGGAAGGTGGGGCGAAGTCCAGGGGCAGGCCGGCGGCGATGATGTGCCATTGCTGGCCGGCTTCCGTCCGCGGGGCGTGGAGTTCGGCACCGATCAGTGTGGTGAAGCCGTCTGTTCGCAGGTCCCGGGTGTCCGTCACCGGGTACCCGTACTCGGGCCGGAAGTGGTCGGTGATCGCGACGAAGTCGTACCCGGCGCTCCGGTAGACCTGCGCGGTCTCGGCGGGTGACAGGTAACCGTCGGAGAGGTTCGTGTGCGTGTGCAGGTTCCCGCGCCAGAACCGCTCCGGCAGATCGAAGGTCATCGGCGTTGCGCCCGGGCCGACGCGTACAGGCAGATGGCGGCGGCCGTTGCGAGGTTGAGCGACTCGGCTCGGCCGTAGATGGGGACCTTCACGGAGTGATCGACGACGGCGTTGATGCCGTCGGGCAGCCCGTGCGCCTCGTTGCCGAACAGCCACACGGTCGGCTTGGCGAGCGTCCCGTCGTCGATGCACGTGTCGAGGTCGGTAGCGCCGTACCCGTCGGCGGCGAGCACCTGCAGGCCCTGGCCACGCCACGACTCGACGGCCTCGACGATGTCGACGTCCGTGCTGATCGGCACGTGGAAGATGCTGCCGACGCTGGCCCGAACCGCCTTCGGGTTGTGCGGGTCGACGGACTCGGCCGACAGTACGACGGAATCGGCGCCGGCCGCGTCCGCCGTACGGATCAGGGTGCCGACGTTGCCGGGATCACGGACCTGTACGCCGGCCGCGATCAGCGTGCCGGCCGGGGCGAACGGCACGGTCACCAGTGAGCAGACGGCGACGACGCCCTGCGAGGTGACGGTTTCGCTCAACGCCTCGACGGCGGCACGGTTGACCTCGAACCACGGGACGCCGGCCGCCGCGGCCAGGTCATGGAGGTCACGATGACGGGCCGCGACCTCGGGTTCGGCGTACACCTCGACGACGAGCTCGCGGTGCTCGAGTGCCTCCCGGACGGCCTGCGGGCCCTCGACGAGGAACCGGCCGGCCTTACGCCGGAACGCACGAGTGGCGAGCCGCCGAGCCTGCTTGATACGCGCTGATTGCGCGGTCAGCAGACCGGGACTCGCCACTGTGGTGTAAGGGTGTTGCTCAGGCCGCGGCGTCGGTCTTCGGCGCGTTCACGTCCGCCGGCAGGGCGGCCTTGGCCACCTGCACGAGCGCGGAGAACGCCGCCGGGTCGTTGACAGCCAGGTCGGCCAGGATCTTGCGGTCGACCTCGACCTCGGCGAGCCGCAGGCCCTGGATGAAGCGGTTGTAGGTCAGGTCCTCGGCCCGGACCGCGGCGTTGATCCGCTGGATCCACAGCTTGCGGAAGTCGCCCTTGCGCGCCTTGCGGTCACGGTAGGCGTAGACGAGCGAGTGGGTGACCTGCTCCTTGGCCTTGCGGTACAGCCGCGAGCGCTGGCCGCGGTAGCCGCTGGCCTGCTCAAGTACGGTACGACGCTTCTTGTGGGCGTTGACTGCCCGCTTCACGCGTGCCATGAGGTGTTACTCCTTGTATTTCTGCGCCGGAGAGAGGTTGGCCCACTCGGCGGGGATGTTCGGGGGGTGGGTGATGCTCAGATGCCGAGAAGCTTCTTGGCCTTCTTCGCGAACGCGGGTGCAACCTCGACGGTGCCGCTCAGGCGCCGCTTGCGCTTGGACGTCTTCGCCTCGGCGAGGTGGCGGACACCGGTCTGCTCGCGGCGAACCTTGCCCGTCCCGGTGATCCGGACGCGCTTCTTCATCCCCGAGTGGGTCTTCATCTTCGGCATGGCTGTTGTGCTCCTGATTATCTTCGTTGACTCGAACTTCGGTGTGACCTGCTCCGGCCGCTGTGACTGACCTGGCCGCCGGAGCGTTCAGGTCACTCCGGGTCGAGGTTGTCGGCCGGACCCTTCGGCTTCTTCGTGACGCCGGCGGCGCGTTCTGCCTCGTGGGCCTGGGCCAGCTCGGCGCGCTCCGCACGCTCCGCCTGCTCATCGGCCTCCCGCTCGGCCTTACGCTGCGCCTTCTCGGCTTCCACGTCCACGCGCGCTTCGGACTTCTTCTTGTGCGGCCCGAGCACCATGATCATGTTCCGGCCGTCCTGGCGCGGCGAGGACTCGACGAAGCCGAGCTCGGTCACGTCTTCGGCCAGCCGCTGCAGCAACCGGAACCCGAGCTCGGGCCGGGACTGCTCACGTCCGCGGAACATGATGGTGATCTTGACCTTGTCCCCGGCCTTCAGGAACCGGACCACGTGACCCTTCTTGGTCTCGTAGTCGTGCGGGTCGATCTTCGGCCGCAGCTTCATCTCTTTGATGATGGTGTTGGTCTGGTTCCGGCGTGACTCGCGCGCCTTCTGCGCGGTCTCGTACTTGTACTTGCCGAAATCCATCAACTTGCAGACCGGAGGCCGGGCGGTTGCCGCGACCTCGACCAGGTCGAGATCGGCCTCCTGGGCCAGCCGCAGTGCGTCTTCGATCCGGACGATGCCAACCTGCTCACCGTTCGGTCCGACCAGTCGCACTTCGGGAACGCGGATGCGCTCGTTGACGCGCAAATCAGTGGTGATGGGTCCTCCTGGGTTGAACTAGTACTTGTGCCACCTCGTCATCGCCGGGAGCCCCCAGAAAACACGAAAGGCCCTCGTGCGATCACACGAAGGCCCAATTCCCAGATCGACGACGCCCCAACCCCTCCGGGTGGTACGCCGTACGATCGCTGTGATGCTCCGGATATCCTCCAGAATTTCTCAGCGTTGACCGGGACCCGCCGACTGTTCATCGACTGGGTGGGAGGTGGCCCTCCGCTTAGACCAGAACCGCCGGCAGCCCTTGAATATTCCACTCAGGGGTCACCAACAGACCTGGTCGGTCGCCGTGCAAGAGTAACAGCATGACCGACGCAGATGCCACTTCAGAGCCTGGCCCTCTTTCGACCGCTTCCCGCGACATCGCCGAGGTCCCCGCCGTCGAGATCATCTCGACCGCCGCACTCCACCTGATGAGTGCCGCGGCCGTCAACCTCGGCCTGGCCGCCGATCTCCCGGACCACAAGGACCTCGACGAGGCCCGCTCGCTGATCGATTCCCTCGCCGGCCTCCTCGACGCGGCCGCGCCCTCCCTCGGCCACCACCACGCCGCGCCGCTGAAGGACGGTCTCCGCTCACTCCAACTCGCCTTCCGCGAGGCCAGCAGCATCCAGGACGAGGCCGGACAAGGCCCTGGCGAGAAGTACACGGGCGCTGTCTTCCCGACCGCCTCGGGCCGCGGCTAGCCGGGTCTCCGGAACATAACTGTCGCCCAGCGCGAACTATGTTCCGGAAACCGCGGGTCGGCCCAGGCCGGCGAAGAAGTTGAGGATGCCGGCCGGGGCGTCGGGCGCGAAGGAGATCTCGAGGTTCGCCGCGGATTCGGCGGCGGACAGTTCGGCCCGGGGGAAGAGCGCTGATTCGTAGGCGGCAAGTGCTGCCTCGTCGGGCTGCGCGATGAGGGCGGCGGCCAACTCGGCACTGTCCTGCATGGCCAGGTTGGCACCTTCGCCGGCGAACGGCGACATCAGGTGCGCGGCGTCGCCGAGGAGCGTGACTCCCGGAACGCGACTCCAGCGGTGGTCGATCGGCAGAGCGTGGATCGCCCGCGGGGTCAGCTCGCCGTCGGCTTCGTGGACGAGGCGGAGGAAACGGTCGTCCCAGTCCACGAACTCGGCCAGGAGGGTCTCCCTGGTGATCTCACCGGCAGACCACTCCGCGTCCGTGCGTACGGCGGCGTACACGTGCAGGCGGTCGGGTTCGCGGTGCGCGAGGAAGCCGCGGCCGTCACCGAGGGCCATCATCATGCCGCCGCCGATCAACTCGGCGCTGTCCGGGTGCCGCGCCTCGGGGTCGAGCAGATTCAGCTCGGCGAACGAGAGCCCGAGGTACGCCGGCGTCGCATCCGAAACCAGTGGCCGGACCTTGGACCGGGCGCCGTCGGCGCCGACGAGTAGGTCTGGCGTGAAGGTCCTCCCGTCCGACAGGCGTACCTCGCGGGTGTCGGTCACCTCGACGACCTTCGAGCTCCAACGGATCATGCCGTCCGGGAGGCTGTCGAGTAGCAAGTTGCGCAGGTCGCGGCGATGGACCTCCGGCCGGCCGCCGCCCTCGTGGTCGTGCGACAGGCGCAGTTCGCCGTATTGGTCGTAGATCCTCATCGCCTCGCCGCCCGGCATCACCAGGCCCAGGAAGTCGTCGTACAGACCAGCAGCCTTGAGAGCTGCCTGGCCCGACTCCTCGTGGATGTCGAGCATGCCGCCCTGGGTGCGGGCGGTCGGTGAGGCTTCGGCTTCGTAGACAACGGCGTCGATGCCGTTGACGTGCAGGATGCGGGCCAGGGTCAAACCGCCGAGGCCGGCGCCGATGATCGCGATCATGCTCGTTCTCCTTCTGGACGTGGAGTGGCCAGCACTCCGTTGATCAGCACGCGGACGCCCCACGAGGTCCGATCCGGCCCAGCTCCGCTGAGCAGGTCCTCCCCCAGGGCCGCGATCCGCGGATGCGTCTCTGGCTTGACCGCCCGCAGCGCGGCGGCCACCGCGTCCCACGCTTCTGGGTCGTCGCCGCCCGCGTGCTCGGCGGCGGTCGAGGTGGCCAGCTGCAGCAGGAGGTCGAGCCCCCACGAGGCCTGCCGCGGCGGCACGTCGCCCTCGTCGAGCAGGGCGAGCACCGACTCCACCAGCCGCAGGTAGTTCGCCCCCGTCGGCCGTGCGGTCACGGCAGACTGCGCGAGGCTCGGGTACTCGAACAGGACCAGCGTGTACGACGCCAGCACCGCCTCGAGCCGCTCCCGCCAATCGCCGTCCGCGTCGACCGGCGACAGGTCCACCGCGCCGAGCAGCTCGTCGAGCACGGCAGCGTGCAGCTGGGCCGTGTTGCGGAAGTAGACGTACAGCGAGGCCGGCCCGGTGTCGAGCTCCTTGGCCAGTCGCCGCATCGTCACGCGATCGAGCCCCTCGGCCCGCATCACGTCGACCGCGGCCGCCACGATCCCCCGCCGCGTCAGCGGGTCCTTCGCCGGCCGCTCGCGCCTGCTCCTCGGTTCATCCATGATCCGAGCCTAACGAACATGTTCGTTACGAACAAGTTCGCCGAATCCGATGGTGCCGGACGATGCGCCCGAGTACGGTCGGCAACCGTGCCTGCTGACGAGATCCCTGGTGGCGAGATCCCCGCGCCGGTCGCCAAGCTCGACGCCGAGCAGTTGTTGCTGGAGGTGAACGAGCGGTCCGGGGCCGGCCTGACGTTCGTGGGCCGGGCCGCCGAGGGTCAGGTCGGCGCGGGGTTCGTGCGGTGGCCCGACGGGCGGGAAGGCGTCCTCACCCGCGGGTTCGGCTCGCTCGACGACCTCCGGCGTACGGCGCGAGTCCTCGACGCGGCGCGATCGGACGGCCTGCCGGTGCCGCAGTACCAACTGCTGACCGAAGTGACCGACGGGGTCGGCGTCGTCCAGGAGCGCCTGCCGGGGCGGCCGCCCGAGCTGATCGACCGCGCGCTGCTCGAAGCGATGATCGCGCTGACCGACCGCTTCACCGGACTGGCCGCCGACCTCCCGGTCCCGTCCATGTACCTGCTCGAGAGCGGCCCGGGCTTCTGCCTGCACGAGTCCCTCCAGCGGTACGACGCTCGCACCCGACGGCTGCTCGACTGGCTCCGCGAGGTCGGCCGCGACGAGCCGAGCGGGATGACCGGCGACGACCTGGTCCACCTCGACTTCCACACCGGCAACGTGCTGGTCGACGACCACGGCCAACTCACCGGCATCGTCGACTGGGACGGCATCGGCCGCGGCGACCGCCGCTTCGGCCTCGTCACGCTACGGTTCGACGCGGAGTCCCGGCTGCCCGCCGCGAACCTCGACTGGTTCGACAACCTCCTCGACACCACGCTCGCCCCCGCCGTACTCCGCCTGTACTGGGCCCACATGAGCCTCCGCCTCGTCGACTGGTCCATCCGCCACCACACCCCCACCGACACCACCCACTGGCTCGACTTCGCCGAGACCCGGATGCACTGATCGCAACCCGTTTCGGTGTAGACCGAAACCGTTCCAGAGCGGCCCATGGCGGGCTGGATCGCTCCTACCTTCGATGGTGAGGCCGCTGATCGGCGGCCACTACTCGGAGGGGATGACATATGCGCAAGATCGCGATGACTGCCGCCGGAATTGCTGCTGCTGTGATCGGTACGGGCGTGGCGCTCGCGCCGACCGCGAATGCGGCGACCACCGGCACGGCAACGGCCTGCCCGTCAGGCGCCGTCTGCCTGCGGGAGCCGAACGGCAGCATCCTGAGCAAGAACATCTGGTACAGCTACGGCGCGCACAACCTGTCGAACGTGACCGGCTCCAAGGTCGCGATCAACAGCCAGACCGGGGGTGCGGGCTTCCAGATCTGCACGGGCTACAACGGCACCGGTTGCGGCCCGATCTACCGCGAGACCGGCGAGTACCTCCCGCACGACTTCACGCCGATCAACTCGATCGTGCTCGTGCGCTAGTCGACCGACAGACCCGAGCGGCCCGGCGAAGACGCCGGGCCGCTCGGTGCTGCTCAGGCGAAGGCTTTGAGTTCGTAGATGCGGGCTGCCGGGTCGGTGCCCTGGGTGGGCGTGGTGATGTTGAGCCGCAGGTAGCGGGCCGTCACCCCGGACAAAGTGTGAGTGGTGACCGCCGCGGTGTTGGCGGTGACCGTGGCCCGGGTCGTCCAGGTGGAGCCGTTGCTGGAGGTCTGCAGCGTATAGGCGCGGGTGTTGTACGCCGCGGACTCGCCGCCGGCCGACGCATGCGAGATCTCCACCGAACCGACCGAGACGGCCGAACCCAGATCCACCTGGAGGAACTTCGAGGAAGCGAGCGAGCAGAACTTGTCGGAGTTCCCGCCCGCCACGCTGCCGTTCACAGCCTTGGCCGGCGTCTCGCTGCTGTTGCACGACGCGGATCCGCTGGCGGCCTTGTTCAGCGCTAGGTTGACCGGCCCCGTGCTGCCGGCCATCGCCGAGGTCATCTCACGAGCCCACTGCCACGGCGCCGCCGTACCGCCCGGGTCGGAGTTGAAGTACTCCCAGCCGTCCACGCCGCCGAAGGCCGGGTACTTCGCGACCAGCGAGCCCAGTGTGCTCTTCAAAGTTGCCAGCGGCACGTATCCGGAGCAGTTGGCCGAGTTCGTGACCACGCCGGCGACGACCTTGGACGCCGCGAAGACGCCGCGGTTGATGATGGCGTCGTACCCGGTGGTATTGGCCATCGAGCCCCACCCGCAGTAGAACTGCGCGTTGTAGAAGTCGATCTTCGAGCCCTTGTCCCGTTCGAGCGTCTCGTAGTTGAACCCGGACAGGTTGCCGCCGCCGCTCAGCGCGGGCGCGACCGGCGCCAGCGTGATGATGAAGCCGGTGCCGAAGTCCGTGGTCAACTGGTCGACCAGCCGGTTGATCCCGGCCTGCGACATGTTCTCCTCGACGTCCAGGTCGAGACCGTCGAGCCCGTACGTCGTGACGAGGTTCTTCAGCCGCGGATAGTACGTGTCGAACTGGGTGTCGAGCCGCTGGAACGATCCCTGGGCGGCACCACCCACGAAGGCAGACACCTTGACCCCGGCGGCCTGCATCGCGTGCAGGTCCGCCCACATCTGGGTGAACTTCGCCGACTCCGGCGGATCGTCGTTCAGGTGTACGGCGTTCTCGTCGAGGTGGATCGCGCCGACCAGCACGTTCGTCACGCCGGTGTTGTTGTCGGTGAGCGCCTTCGGCGACACGTAGACGCCGTTCACGTACTGCGTCTGGTAGTACACGACGACGCGCTTGCTGTCGGCCGTCGTACTCGCGTGGGCCGGGGTGGCCCCCAGAGCCGCGGCCAGTACAGCGGCCACGGCGATTGCCTTACGCAACATTGCAACACACTCCTTCGAACCAAGTACTGCATGGGCGGTTACAGCTGGATCGAAGCAACGGTTCAGCCCTTGACGGCGCCCTCCTCGACACCCTTGAAGAAGAACCGCTGCAGCGTCGCGAACACGATCACGATCGGGATGAACGCGATCATCGTGCCGGCGGCGATCAGGCGGGGGTTGTTGCTGAAGGTCCCGGACAGGTACTGCAGGCCGACGGTCAGCGTGTACTTGTTCGGGTCGGTGAGCACGATCAGCGGCCAGAGGAAGTCGTCCCACGCGCCGATGAACGCGAAGATCGCGATCACGCTGATCGTCCCGCGGACCGACGGCAGACCGACGTACACGAATCGTTGCCACGCGTTCGCGCCGTCGACGATCGCGGCCTGGTCGACCTCGAGCGGAAGGGCGCGGAACGCGTTGTACATCAGCAGGACGTTGAGCGCGCCGATCATGCCGGGCAGTGCGACGCCGAACAGCGTGTTCGCCAGTCCGAACTCCCGAACCGTCACGTACTGCGAGATGATCGTGACCTCGCCCGGCAGCACCAGCGTCGCCAGGAACAGCCCGAGCACGATCTTGCGGCCCCGGAACTGCAGCCGCGAGATCGCGAACCCGGCCAGTGACGCGCCGATCACGTTGCCGCCGACAACCAGTACGGCGACCACCAGCGAGTTCCGCGCGTAGTCCCAGACCGGGATGGTGTCGGTGACCTCCTTGTAGTGGTCGAACGTCGGCTGGGCCGGCAGCAGCCGCGGGATCCGGGTGTAGATGTCTTCCCCGGATCCCTTCAGCGAGGTCGACAACTGCCACAGGAACGGCCCGATCGTGATCAGCAGCACGAACGCCAGCAACACGTAACGCACGACCTTCTCGCGCGGCGACACCGTGTTGAAGCCGAAAGAACCACGCCGGCGAGCAGGTGGCTTGCCAGGCGCCTCGACGACGGCCGGCCGGGCTGGATCGGTGACAACACTCATGCTTCGGCTCCTCGACGGTTCAGGCGAGCCAGGACGAGCATCGGTACGACGGTGACGAAGAACAGCACGATCGACAACGCCGACGCGTACCCGAGGTTGCCCTCGAAACCCTGGCTGTACTGCTGGATCAGCATCACGACCGAGTTGTCGCGCCCACCCGGACCGCCCTTGCCGCCGCTCAGGATGAACAGCTCGGAGAACACCCGCAGCGCCGACACCGAGATCAGGATCGAGATCAGGATCATCGTCCCGCGGACGCCGGGGATCGTGATGTGCACGAACCGCCGGAACGGCCCGGCGCCGTCGACCGCGGCCGCCTCGTGCAGCTCACGCCCGACGTTCCCGAGGGCGGCCAGGTAGATGATCATGTAGTACCCGAGGCCCTTCCAGATCGTCAGACTGATTGCACTCAGCAACAACAGCCACTGGTCGGACAGGAACGGCAACGGCCCGGAGATGAACCCGAGCTTCTCGGCCATCCCGTTGACCAGACCGCGGTCGTCGAGGATCCATTGCCAGATCAGCGCCACCACGACCGCGGACGCCACCACGGGCGTGTAGAACGCAGTACGGAAGAACGTGATCCCGGGCAGCTTCTTCTCGACCAGTACGGCGAGCAGCAGCGGCAGGACCGTGAGGAACGGCAGGCAGACCACCATGTAGATGACGCTGTTGAGCAGGGCCCACCGCAACTGCTCGTCGTGCAGCAGGGCCTCGAAGTTCTTCAGCCCGACGAAGTGGCCGCCGCCGATCGGCCTGGCGTTCGTGAACGACAGGATGACGGTGTTGATCGACGGCCACAGGTTGAAGACGAGCAACCACGCGAGTGCTGGGATCACCAGCACCCACGGGGTGAACCACCGGTGATAACGCATTACTGGGTAAGGAGCTGGTTGGCCTTCGCCACCGCCGCGTCGAGGGCTGCCTGCGACGTGATCTTGCCGGAGATCGCCAGCGAGATCTGCTGCCCGATGAAGTCGTTGGTCGCGCCGCTGATCACCGGCGGCTGCAGGTTCTTCGCCTTGGCCAGCGACTGGAACGCGAGCACCTTGGCGTCGCTTTCCGGCGTACCGTCGGACTTCGAGAAGTACGGGTCCTGGGCCGAGGCCTTGGTGGACGGGAAGATGTTCACGATCTTCGCGAACGCGGCCTGGTTCTCGGCGTTGGTGACGAACCGCGCGAGCGCGATCGCCGCGGCCTGGTTCTTGGTCTTCGCCGATACCGACAGACCCTGCACGTACAGCGGCGGGGTGTCGAGCGCGGGCGACGGGACGACCTTGCCCTTCAGCGAGGGGTTGTCCTTCTGGAAGTCCTGGATCGCGTTGCCGCCGCCGGTGGTCCACGCGACCTTGCCCTGGGTGAAGAGCTTGGAGTTGCCCAGGTACTCGTTGGTCAGGATGTCGCGCGGCATGTAGCCGGCCTTGTACGCGTCGCGGTACTTGTCCAGCAGCGCGGCGGCCTCAGGGGTGTTGAAGGTGAACGTCTTGCCGTCGTCGGACAGGATCTTGACGCCGGCGTTGGTGAAGTCGCCGATGCCCGGCAGGCGGCTCATCAGGTATTCCTTGCCGCCGGTCTTGTCGTGCATCGTCTTCGCGGCCGCGAGCAGCTCGTCGAAGGTCTTCGGCGGGTTCTTCACGTCCAGCCCGGCCGCGGCGAACTTCGTCGCGTTCCAGTAGTCGATATCGGTGTTCAGGTACCACGGGTAGCCGAAGGTGCCGCTCATCCCCTGGTACTCGTAGGCCTGCACGCCGCCCTCGACGTACTCGTCCTTGATCTTCGGGTCGGCGGCCGCGACGTCGAGCAGCATGTTCTGCTTGGCCAGGCTGAGCGCGAAGTCCGGCGGCAGGTTGGTGACGTCGGGCAGCTGGCCGGCCGACGCCTGGCTCAGCACCTTCTTGTCGTAGCCGTCGCCGGGCTGGTCGAGCCAGGTCACGTGCGTGCCCGGGTACTTCGCTTCGAAGGCCTTGATCACGCCTTCGACGTACGACGTGAACTTCGGCTTGAGCGCCCACGTCTGGAAGCTGACCTCACCGGTCACCTGGGCGTTCGCGTCGACGGTCGGCTTGGCGCCACCGCTGCCGGAGTCCTCGGATCCGAGGCCGCAACCTGCCAGAGTGAGAGCGGAGGCGGCAAGGGCGGCCACCAGCGCCAGACGGCGTCTACGCATGGAATCTCCTGGGTTTGATAAACCGGTATAGCTCCTGCACTATCGAGGATCGTAGAATCCGCTGTCAAGGGTGAGGGAGGAACCAGTGGCCAGACCGACGATCGCGGATATTGCGACCCAGGCGGGGGTGTCCAAGGGTGCGGTGTCGTTCGCGCTGAACGGGCGGCCCGGTGTCAGCGACGCGACCCGCGAGCGGATTCTGAAGATCGCCGAGCAGATGAGCTGGCGGCCGCACAGCGCGGCGCGGGCGCTCGGGGCATCGCGGGTGGACTCGGTCGGCATGGTGATCGCGCGGCCGGCCCGGACGCTGGGGGTCGAGCCGTTCTTCGCGCATCTGCTGTCCGGCGTACAGTCCGGCCTGTCCGCGGAGTCGATCTCGCTGCAGCTGCTGATCGTCGAGGACACCGCGGCCGAGATCGAGGTGTACCGGCGCTGGGCCTCGGAGCACCGCGTCGACGGCGTCATCCTGGTCGACCTGACGGTCAAGGACCCGCGGGTCGACGAGCTGAAGGCGCTGGAGCTGCCCGCCGTCGTGATCGGCGGCCGAGGCGGGAAGGGCGCGCTCGCGTCGGTCTGGGCGGACGACCGCGACGCGATGCTCTCGATCGTGGAGTACCTGGCCGCGCTCGGACATCGCCGGATCGCCCACGTCGCCGGTACGCCGATCTTCCAGCACACACAGCGCCGCATCCGGGCTCTCCGCGACGCGGCCCCGCGTCTGGGGCTGGTGGACGCCCCGTCGTTGACCACGGACTTCAGCGACGCGGAGGGCGCCGCGATCACGCGCAAGCTACTGTCCCAGTCGGAGCGGCCGACCGCGATCGTCTACGACAGCGACGTGATGGCGGTCGCCGGGCTCGGCGTCGCGATGGAGATGGGCGTGTCGGTCCCCGGCGACCTGTCGATCGTCGCGTTCGACGACTCGATCCTCACCCAGCTCATGCACCCGGCGCTGACGGCCCTGTCCCGGGACACCTTCGAGTTCGGCCGACAGGCCGCGGAGGTGCTCCTCGAGACCATCGCCGACCCCGGTGCCGTCATCAACCGCCGCACCGCCGACCCGGTCCTCACAGTCCGCGAGTCCACCGCTCCCCCCACCTAACCCACCCCGCCCCGCCCACACCCCGCCCCGCCCACACCCCGCCCCGCCCACGCCCCGCCGCCCCGCGCAGGCGCCCCACCTGCCCCCGGCCCCGCCCGCCCACGCGCCCCACCTGCCCCCCGCTCCGCCCGCCCACGCGCCCCACCTGCCCCCCGCTCCGCCCGCCCACGCGCCCCACCTGCCCCCCGCTCCGCCCGCCCACGCGCGGCCTGGCCCACCCCCGCCCCACGCGCCGACTCACACGAGGGGATATCCGCTCTTGTTGCCCGTTCTCGCCTCTTCATACGACGGGAGAACGGGCAACTCGACGGGATAACCCCCGTACGTGCGGGATAACCTCCGTACGTGCGGGGTGGGACCAGCTCGGCGAGCCGGTCCCGGCGCTGGGGCGCGCGCAGTTGCTCTCGTGGCCTAAACCGATTTAGCATCCTCGGCATGCCTTCGGTTCCCCGGTTCGGTGCCAACTACGTCCCCTCCAGCGGCTGGTTCTACAGCTGGCTGGACTACGACGGCGCCGCAGTACGCCGGGACTTCGCCGACCTGGCCGCGATCGGGCTGGACCACGTACGCGTCTTCCCGGTCTGGCCGTGGATCCAGCCGAACCGGGCGATCATCCGCCGGCGCGCGATCGCCGACCTGCTCGACACGATCGACGCCGCCGCGGAGCACGGGCTGAGCGTCGCGGTCGACCTGATCCAGGGGCACCTGTCCAGCTTCGACTTCCTCCCGTCGTGGGTGCTGACCTGGCACAAGAGCAGCCTGTTCGAGGATCCGACGGTCCGCGACGGCCTCACGGCGTACGTCGGCGCCGTGGCGCGCGCGGTCGCGACGAAGCCGAACGTCTTCGCGATCACGCTCGGGAACGAGGTCAACAACCTCTGGCCGGACAGCTCGACCACTCCGGCCGCATCGACCGCCTGGGCGCAGGATCTGCTGACCACGCTCAAGAAGGCGGCGCCGGAGGTGCTCGCTCTGCACTCCGTGTTCGACGACGCCTGGTACAAGGCCGACCACCCGTTCCACCCCGTTGATGCCGTGGAGCTGGGTGACCTGAGCACTGTCCACTCGTGGGTTTTCAACGGGGTCTCACGAGTGGACGGTCCCCTCGGGCCGGCCACGCTCACCCACGCCGACTACCTGGTCGAGCTGGCTCACGCCACGGCGCTCGACCCGGCGCGGCCCGTCTGGCTGCAGGAGATCGGCGTACCCGGGCCTGATATCCCCACGGACCTGCAGGCCGAGTTCACCCGCCGTACCGTCGAGACCGTGCTGCCGAACCCGGCTCTGTACGGCGTGACGTGGTGGTCGTCGCACGATATCGACCGGAGCCTGCTCGACTTCCCGGACCGCGAGTACGACCTGGGCCTGTTCACCGTCGACCACGAACGCAAGCCCGCCGCACAGGCGCTTGCGGACCTGATCGCCGACGTGCGGGCGAACGGCGTACCGTCCGGGCCGACCGCGACCACCCTGACCGCTCCCGTCAACCTCCGCACCGAGCCTGCGCGGCGGCCGGAAGTTGCCCCCGGCAGCGAATTCCACCTGCGCTGGGTCGAGGCCCGCGCGGCCGGCCCGGTGAGGATCGTCCTGCCTAGCTAGTGAGCACCTGCCGCAGTTCCTGGTTGACGTTGGCTCCGGGAGTCGGGTCGTAGTTGCCCAGGTGTACGGCGGTCCAGCCGCGGCTCGGGTACCACTCGGCGCTTGTGCTCACGCCCGGCGCGCCGCCGAGGTGTCCGGTGATCAGCGCGCCGTTGATGATGGCGCTGTCCGCGCCGTACCCGACGAAGTTGATGACCTCCGGCAGTCCGGGTTTCGCAGGCAGCGTCGGCATCGCGAACTTCGGGGTGACGAACACATCGCGCCAGGCCGGGCTCAGCAGCGTGCCGTCGTTCAGGGCCTTCACGAAGCGCACCAGGTCGGGCGCGGTCGCGAATGCGTTGCCGGCCGGGCTGCCGATGACGCCGAACATGTTCCCGTCGAGTGCGTCGTACCGCTTGCCTGATTCGTCGGTGGGATACGGATGCGCGAAGCGGCGGTCGGTCCGCCACTGGGACAGCAGGGTGAAGTCGGCCGAGGTCATGCCGGCCGGGCGGAAGACGTGCTTGCGGATGTAGTCGTAGTACGACTCTCCGGAGATCTTCTCGACGATGCTGCCGAGGACGTGGAAGCCGGAGTTGCTGTACTTGCTCGCGGTGCCCGGCGCGAAGGCGAGCGACTCGGTGCGGATGAAGCGCAGGGTGCCGTCCATCATCTGGCGGGGCGTCGTCCAGGTGGACGATTCCTCGAAGTACCCCGCGAGCTGCATGTAGTCGCCCAGACCTGACGTATGGGTGAGGAGGTTGTGGATCGTGACCTTGTCCGCGACCTCGGCCTGGAATCCGCTGAGGTATTTCCCGATCGTGTCGACCAGACTCAGCGAGCCACGCTGGGCGAGCTGGGCGATGGCGGTCGCGGTGAACATCTTCGTCACCGAAGCCAGGCAGTACCTCGTGTCCGCCCGGTTGCGGACGCCGTTCTTCTTGTCTGCAAAGCCGATCGAGCGCGACAGCACGGTGCGACCGTCGCGGATCACCAGCACCGTGCCGGAGAAGCGGTCCTCGGCCGCGAGTTGGTCGAGGTACTTGTCGAGCTCGCCGCGGGGAGTCCCCGTGTCAGCCGCAGCGGGAAGAGCCCAGCTGCCTCCTCCTACTACCGCCGGCGCGACGGCCAGGCCGGTCCGCCCCAGGAACGAACGCCTGCTGTGGATTGCCAAGGGAGTTCTCCTCACGTGATCGATGACCACTGAGATCCAACTCGCCTGGCTGTTTCCCCGGCGTTACCGCTTGGCGATGAGTACGTCGATCCCGTCGAGGATGCGCGCCAACCCGAAGTCGAGGTCGTCGTCCAGGCCGTCCTCGTACTCCTGGTTGAGGTACACCGACGTGAGCGTCGGGTAGCCGCCTTCGATCAGCCGCGGCACCAGGAACCGCCCGACCTGCTCCGCCTGCACCGGTGCGTCAGCGCTTGAGCCGAGCTGCCGAGCCAGGGACGCGTAGTTCCGCACATATCCGCTGAGCAGCAGCAGACAGCCGAGGTTGTCGTGCTGGCTGAGCCCGGTCTCGGACAGCGCCGTGAGCATCGCCTCCACCCAGCGCAACTGGTTCGGCGTCACCGGGGCGCCGCGGATCGGCACGTCGAGCAGCCACGGTCGCTCGGCGTACAGCTTGACCTGGGCGTTCACCCAGGCGATCGCTGCGGGGCGCCAGCCGGACGGCAGCTCGGGGGGCAGGCCGACCGCCTTGTCGTTCACCAGCACGATCAGCTCTTCTTTGGACCGGACGTAGCGGTACATCGCATTCGTGGTGACGCCGAGGTGCGCCGCGATCCGCTGCAGCGAGATCGCCTCGAACCCGTCCCGGTCGCCGAACTCGATGCCGGTCGCCACGATCTGCTCGATCGACAGCGCCGGTTTCGGCCCGCGCCGCTGCACCGGCAGCACACCCCAGGACAGGGCGAGCCCCGGCGGCAGCTCCCCGCGGTCCTCGGTCATGTCTCCCATCCTGACGTACGACGGCAGCCGAGCGAGCCGATCGCAGCGAAGAGGGGTGCTAGCACCACCTCGGAACGGGTCCTGAGCACCGGGCGGTCGAAACTGTTCAACCCATACGCTTTTTCACATCGACCTCCTGAAAGGAACGCACCATGTACACGCTGCTCGAACCCCTCCTGACGCCCGACCAGATCAAGCTGACCGACGCCGACCGCCGCGCCGCGGTCGCCAAGCTCGACAGCGCCGTACGGCAGGCCATCCTCACTCCGTCGCAGGCAAGCGACCGGCAGCTGCAGTTGCTGACGGCGCAGACCCGCGGCGAGCTCCGCAGGATCATGACGGGCGTTGCTGACGCGGCGCCGCCCCGTGGGCTGACCACTGCGCTGCGGGCATTCACCGGCGTGTGGCTGGTGACCTGTGTGGTGCAGTTCGTGATCTGGGTGGCGCTGGCGATGTTCGGCCACTTCGACGGACCGTGGTGGCTTTGGTCGGATCTCGGCCTCGGCGCGGTCGTCGCGATCCTCTGGTGGACGAACGAGTCCTACCACCGCAAGTCCGACGTACTGGTCGCGCCGTGACTGTCCAGCTGACCGACGTACGCAAGGTGTACGGCACCGGGCCAGGCGCTGTCGAGGCGCTGGCCGGTGTCACCTACGGCTTCGAGGCCGGGACGTTCACCGCGGTGATGGGCCCGTCCGGCTCCGGCAAGAGCACGCTGTTGCATTGTGCGGCTGGGCTCGACGTACCGACCTCTGGTGATGTCTCGCTGGTCGGGAGGTCGTTGCGCGGTCTGGATGAGACTGCGCTGACGGAGCTGCGGCGCGAGTCGGTTGCGTTCGTCTTCCAGTCGTTCAATCTGATGCCGGCGCTCACCGTGCGGCAGAACGTCGTACTGCCGCTGACGCTGGCCGGGAAGTCGCCGGACGACGCGTGGGTGACCGAGGTCATCCGGCGGGTCGGGCTCGATGCGCGGATGAAGCATCGGCCGAGTGAGTTGTCCGGCGGTCAGCAGCAGCGAGTCGCGATTGCGCGGGCGCTGGCCGGACGTACTGCGGTCACGTTCGCGGATGAGCCGACCGGGGCGCTCGACACGACCACTGCGCTCGAGGTGCTGACGTTGCTTCGCGATCAGTCCCGCGAACTCGGTCAGACGACCGTGATGGTCACCCACGATCCGGTCGCGGCGTCGTACGCCGATCGCGTGGTCTTCCTCGTCGACGGCCGGATCGTCACCGAAACCGCCAACCCCACCGCCGAGACCGTCGCCGCGGAACTCGCCCAGCTGAGCCTCTCACCCAGGGAGAACTGACATGTTCCGCCTCGCCGCCACCACCCTGCGCTACCGCACCGCCGCGTTCCTCGCGATCTTCGTCGCAGTCCTCCTGGGTGGCGCCCTCCTAGCCGCCGCCGGCGGCCTCCTAGAAACCGCCCTTCGCCTCAACGCCCCACCCCAACGCCTCGCGGCCGCGCCGATCATCGTGGCCGGCGACCCGGCGTACCACCCACCCAACGGCAGCGGCTCCGCCCCCTTCCCCGAACGCCACCGAGTAGACGCCGCGCTGGTCGCCAAGCTCGCCGGTACGCCGGGAGTCGCAAAGGCAATCGCCGACCGGTCGTTCCCAGCCAGCGTGACGACGGCTGCTGGTGCGCAGGATCCCGAAGGCGGCCATACCAAACCGTTTGGTATGGAGCTGGCGGGTCACGGTTGGTCGTCGGCGGCGTTGACGCCCTATGAGCTGACCGCCGGAAGTGCTCCGCGTGCCGGGCAGGTTGTGCTGGACCGGCGGTTGGTTGGGGCGGCTGTGGTTGGGGATCGCTTGAGTGTGGTTGCTGGTGGTGAGCCGCGGGGGTTTTTGCTGGCGGGGATTGCTTTGGCCCAGCGGCAGGTTGATGTGCCGGGGGTGTTCTTCGCGGACGCGGACGTGCCTACTGGGGTGGATGCGATCGGCGTGTTTCCGGCGGACGGTACGTCGGCGCGGGACTTGGCCAAGCGGCTTGAATTGCCGCAAGGGGTGAAGGCGTACACGGGGGACGACCGCGGTGTCGCGGAGTTTCAAGGGATTGCTACGAGTCTGCCTTTGATCATCATGTCCGGCGTCTTCGGTGGGATGGTGGCTGTGGTGATGGCGCTCGTGGTGTCGGCGACGATCGGGTTGTCGGTGCGGCAGCGTCGTCGTGAGCTGGCGTTGCTGCGGGCGAGCGGTGCCACACCGCGGCAGGTCGGCAAGATGGTGATCGCCGAGACCATGGTGGTCGGCGTACTCGGGCTCATCCTCGGTCTCCTCTGTGGTCGCCTCGCCGGCAACTGGATCTTCGGCCTGCTCGCCGACGGCGGGATCGTGCCTCCTCAGCTCAGGTACGACCAGGGCCCGCTCCCCTTCGCCGGCGCAGCCGTCCTCACGTTCGCAGTACTGCGCATCACCGTCGGATTCGCCGCCGGCCGCGCGGCCCGGATCCGCCCGATCCAGGCCCTCGCGGAGGCCGCCGTACCGAACGTCGCCCTCAGCCGCATCCGCGTGATCATCGGCCTGATCTTCGCCGGCGCCACGGTGGCGATCGCGCTGTCCACCCCATTCATGGGTCCGACCAACGCTGCCGCGATCGGCGGGCCGGCAGGCCTGACCGGTTCGATCGCAGTCGCAATCCTGGCCCCGCTCGTGATCCAGCGAGCCCTCGTCCCTCGCATCACCCGATTCGTCGAGAAGCGGGGTACGAGCGGAGTCCTCGCCGTCATCAACCTCCGCGTCCGGGCAGTGCAGTTCGGCGGGATCCTGATCCCGATCACGATCGCCACAGCGATTGCCGTAGGCAACATCTACTCCCAGACCACCCAGCAGAAGGCGGCGGTCGAAGCATTCACCAGCAACCTGGCCGGCGACGTCGTCATCACCGGCGGCATCCCCGCCTCCCTCACCAAGGCCGCCGGCAAACTCCCCGGCGTCGCCGCATCGTCCGAACTCGTCCGCAGCAAAGGCTGGATCGAGGAGCCGTACGACGCCTCCCACACCAGCGACGCCTGGCCCCTCCTCGGCCTGAGCGGCCCGATCTACAAGGACAAAGTCACCAAGGGCTCTCTCAACGACCTGACCGGCAACACCATCGCCTTGCCTCCAGGTACGGCGAAGAAGCTCAAGGTCGACGTCGGCTCCGAGATCGGACTGCGCCTGGGCGACGACGCACTGGTCAAGGTCAAGGTGGTCGCCCTCGCCGAGGGCCCGTCCGGCTACCAATCCCTCCTGCTCCCGGCGCAACTCCTGGCCGCCCACACCACAACCGGCCTGCCGAGCCAACTGGTCCTGAAGACCACCGACAAGCTCCACCTCGACCTGTCGAAATGGCCCGGTACGACGATCGGCGGCCGCGAACTGCTCGCCGAAGGACTGGACACAGGTCTCGGCGTCGACGCTTGGATCGGATACCTACTAGCCGCGATCGCAGTCGCCTATACCGCAATTGCGTCGGTCAACACGATCGCAGTCGCCGTACTCGACCGACGCCGCGAGTTCGGCCTTCAGCGCCTGACCGGATCGACCCGCCGCGAGGTCTCGCGCATGCTCGGCCTCGAGGGTCTGCTCATCGCAGCGCTCGGGCTGGTCAGCGGGCTGATCACGGCGGCGTTCACCGTCCTGCCGATCGCGATGGCAACCCGAGGCTGGCCGATCCCGTCCGGTCCGGCGTGGGTCCTGGTCGCGTGGATCGCGGTCGTCCTCCTGCTGGTACTCCCGACCACAGCGATCACCGGTCGCATCGCAATGCGCGCCAAGCCGATGGACGCGCTCAGCTCACCCGTCGGCTGATCCGCTTTCCGGAGAGAATCCGGCGCTCCGCGGCTGTTTCCTTCCGGAAAGGCTCAGCGGCCCGGCTCGATCCATCCGTAGCCGCCGTCTTCCAGGCGGATGACCTGGAGGCCGGCGGCCAATCGGCGTACGTCGTCGGTCTCGATCACGCCCGCGGCCGGGCCGGCGATGTCCAGCACGATCGCCGCCGCGCCTTCCTGGATCGCCGCGGTCGCGACCAGTTGCGCCTGGGCCGGCATCGGTCGCGCGTCCGGGCTCCACCGGGCCAGGCTCTCGGTGCCGGTGAACGCGAGCAGCGCGTTCCGCCCGTCCTGTCCCTGGAGCAGCGCGACGGCCATGTCCGAGGTCTTGTCGTGCGACAGCCCGTTCTCGTCGTACTCGACCTCGCCGAGCATCGCCACCACTGGCACCAGCAGCCGCGCCCTGGTCAACGCAGCCAGCACCGCGCCGTCGTCACCCTGCGCAAGCGCGGTCGCGAGCGCGGGATCCGCCGTACCGTCGTCGTTGTCGAACCCGGTGAAGGCCAGCCGCCGCTCTGGTTGCATGCCTGCATTCTCGCCGGACCCGGACCGCCACCACTCACCAACCCCACCCGCACCGGGCCCGCCACGCTCACCGGGCCGGGCTGCGGGCCCTGGGCGGGAGGTTGATGAGCGGTGGGGGTGCGGATCTCCAGGCCATCACAATCGCGCCGACTGGGTGGTCGCCGCGCTCACGCTCGGGCGCGGGCGCCGATTGTGATGGCCTGGGGATCCGGAGCGCGGTTTCAGGGGTACGTCAGGGCACTTCCCCCCTTGGTTCCGGCGGGGACTGTGCGAGCCTGGGTATGTGCCTGATTTCAACGATTTGACGCTGCTGCCGTTCTGCGTAGGCCTCACGCTGCTCGGTCTGATCGGCTCGTGGTTCGCCTGGCGGCGACGCGGGGTGGCGGCCGGCACTCGCGGCGTGGCCTGGTCACTGCTACCGGTCTCGCTGTACCTGACCGGTCTGCTGGAGCTGGTCTGGGACGTGGTCCGCTCGACGGTGAGCTGGATCACGCACCTGATCTTCTCGCCGACCGTCTGGTCCGGAGTCGCGCTGTTCGGCGTCTCGGTGGTGCTCTACGTCGTCTCGGGTGTGGCCCGGGGCCGCAGCGGGAACCAGAAGGCACAGAAGGCCGAGAAGAAACCCGCCTCGCCCGCGGGAGAGCTGACCGCGACGGGCCCGGCGCCCGCCTCGGCCACCACCGCCAAAGCTGCCAAGCCGTCAAAGGGGAAGGCGAAGCAGCAGGAATCGTCGGAGTTCGACGAGATCGAGGACATTCTGAAGCGCCATGGAATCAACTGACAAAGCCGCTGACCACGGCTCGCCCCTGACCATCGACTCGCTGCTCGACAACGTCCAGGCCGGCTCGCCTCAACTGGGCCGGACCCGGCTGATCGGCATCGACGGCCCCGCCGGATCCGGCAAGACCACCGTCGCCGCCCACCTCCAGGCCCGGGCCGAGGCCCGCGACCTGAACACGTACGTCATCCACATGGACGACCTGTACGACGGCTGGACCGGAGCCGAGCGGGGATTCGGCCTGCTCCGCGACCACGTGCTGCAACGGCTGGCCGACGGGCGCGAGGGACGCTACCGCCGGTACGACTGGTACGTCGGCGCGTACGCCGAGCTGCACGTCGTACCGAACACTGTGGACCTGCTCATCGTCGAAGGTGTCACCGCTTGCGACCGGGACGCGGCGCACTGGCAGTCGCTGCGACTCTGGGTCGAGACGTCGAACGAGGTCCGCCTGGAGCGCGGCATCGAACGCGACGGCGAGGCCCTCCGCGACCACTGGCTCGAATGGATGCGCTGGGAGCGCGACCATTTCGCCGAGCAGGCCACTCGTTCGCGCGCCCACGTGATCGTCGACGGAAACCCGACCATCCCGTTCGACCCCGCAGTGGAGCTCGTCACGAAGTCGGTGGCGCTTCCCCCGCACGACTCAGCGGCTTCGTAGCGCTGATCAAGCGAGCCCACGGCTCGTGCCGCCACTCCCCCGCCGGCGCGGCCGCGAGGTACCGGGCTCGCAGTTCCGCGATGTAGTCGTCCCCCCGCGCCAAGGCCGTTGCCCGCAACGGACCGGCGTGATTGGCCGCATCAAAGTACGCCGCCGCACTGGGATGCACCATCTGAAACGACACCAGCTCGTCCCGCTCGATCACAGCACCATCGAGGGCCGGGACCAGCGCGTCCTCCCACGAGCGGTCGCGCCGCCCGTCCATCACCTCGTCCAGCAGCGCGAACGGACCGGCCTCCTCGGCGAACTCGGGCCAGTAGACGACACAGAGCCGCCCGCCCGGCAGAAGTGCGTCGTACCAGGACCGGATCGCGGCGGCCGGATCAGGCAACTGCTGCAGTCCGAACACGGAGACGACCGCCGCCGCAGACCAGCCCGGATCAAGCGTCGCGGCATCCCCCTGAACCACCTCCACAAGCGACCGCCCGCCGGCACCAAGGTCGGCCCCGGCAAGGTCGGCGGCGCGGCGGGTGGCTAGGCGGACCATCTCGGCTGATAGGTCGAGGCCGACGATCCGCCGGTCGGGGAACCGTGGGGCGAGCAGCTCGAGCTCGGGGAAGGTTCCGCAGCAGGGCACCAGGACCATACCAAACGGTATGGTATGCAGGGCGTCGACGGCGGCCTGGACCCACGGGGCGAAGCGTGGGACGAAGTACTCGTCGTAGCCCTCGGCCGCCTCGTCCCAGCTGCGGGCGAGCCGCGACAGGCGGTCCGTCACGTCTGCAAACCGTCCCAGGACCAGCGCGGGATCGTCAGGTCGTCGGCGATGTCGGCGGTGTTGTGGCGGTACATCGTGGTGAATGTCGCCCAGGCGAAGTAGTCGTGCAGCACCTGCCGGAGCCTCGGATCGGTCAGCCCGGCGTCGGTCATCGCCTCGTCGAAGCGCTCGATCGCCAACCGGTTCATCTCGTCGTGCTCGCCGTTCCCGCTGTGCCGCCGCTCGACGTACGCCTCGTCGCCGTACACCCCTGTGTAACCCTCCGGCCCGCCCAGCGCCTCAGCCCAGTACGCCGCGAGCCTCTCGATGTGATCGGGCTCGACCTCGCCGTGGAACGCGTGACTGACGACCTCGTCGGCCATCACCCGCTCGTGCCACGCCTGCGCCAGCCGCAACATGCCTTCGGACCCACCCGCCGCTTCGTAAACGGTCTCCATGGCGCTCAAGTCTGCTCCATCGACGCAAGCCGGTCACGTGCGTGCGCCCGCTCCGGCTCGGACCCGGCCAGTCGGAGGGCACTCTCGTACGCCGCGGTTGCCTCAGGCAAGCGTCCCAGACGGTGGAGCAGATCGGCGCGGGCCAGGGCGAACGGGTGGTAGTCGCGCAGCCGTGGTTCGTCGGCCAGCTCGTCGAGGAGCGCGAGACCGGCCTCGGCGCCGTCGCGCATCGCGATCGCGGCGGCCCGGTTGAGCGCGACCACCGGCGAGGGATCGAGCTCAAGCAGCACGTCGTACAGCTCGACGATCTGCGCCCAATCGGTCTTCGCGAAGTCGGCCGCCTCGTCGTGGAGCGCGGCGATCGCGGCCTGCACGGCGTACGGTCCGGCCCCGCCGGTGAGCGCGGTGACAACCAGCCCGCGGCCCTCGGCGATCAGCTCGTGGTCCCAGCGATCGCGATCCTGGTCCTCGAGCAAGACCAGCGAGCCGTCCGGCCCGGTGCGGGCGTCGCGTCGAGCGTGGACGAGCAGCATGAGGGCAAGCAGCCCCGTCACCTCGCGCTCGGCCGGGAGCAGCCGGTGCAGGATCCGGGCCAGCCGAATCGCTTCCTCGGCCAGGTCGAGGCGCTGCAGGTATGGTCCGGAGCTCGCGGCGTACCCCTCGGTGAAGACCGAATAGACGACCTGCAGTACGCCGGGCAGCCGCTCCGGCAACTCGTGCGGATCCGGGACGCGGAACGGGATCCGTGCATCGCGGATCTTCTGCTTCGCCCGCACGATCCGTTTCGCCATCGTCGCTGTCGGCACCAGGAACGCCCGCGCGACCTCCGGCGTGGTCAGACCGGCCAGGCAGCGCAGCGTCAGCGCACCGCGATCCTCGGCCGCGAGCGCAGGGTGCGCGCAGGTGAAGAACAGCTGCAACCGCTCGTCCGGCAGCTCGCCCCCGGTCGCCTGCGGCGCGGCCCGGTCCATGTCGACCTGCAGTACGGCGAGCTTCGCGGCGTACACCTGATCGCGCCGGAGCCGGTCGACGGCCTTCCGCCGGGCGGTCGTCATCAGCCAACCGCCCGGATTCGGCGGTACGCCGTCGACCGGCCAGCGCACCAGCGCCGCCTCGATCGCCTCCGACGTGACCTCCTCGGCCAGGTCGAGGTCCCCGAACCGCCGGGCGAGCGCGGCCAGCAGCCGGCCACGCTCCTCCCGGAAGACCGCCTCGACCTGGTCCATGCTCAGAACTCCGCGACCGGGCGAACCAGAACCGATCCGCCGGCCCGCGACCCCGGACACTTCGCGGCCCAGTCGAGCGCGACGTCCAGATCCGGTACGTCGATCACGTAGAACCCGCCCAGCACCTCGCGGGTCTCCGCGAACGGACCGTCCGTCACCGTTCGCTTGCCGTCGTTGGCGACCTGAACGCGGGTCGCGGTGACGAGATCGGCGAGCGACTCGGACGCGACCACGACCCCGGAGTCGGTGATCTCCTTGTCGAACCGCATCCAGTCCTCCGGCTCACACCCGACCGGCGCGTTCTCCGTGTCGAGCTCCCCGGCGTTGATCAGCAGCATGTACTTCATCAGAGCCTCCTGTTCACCGTGTCTACACCATCACCACGAACGGACAAGGTCGCTAAGGACAGGAGGTAGTGGCCAAATACCGGCCGTCGGCCGAGTCGGCAGGCGGACCGGTGCCCGGCGAGGCCGACTACCTCCTGTCGTTAGCCACGGTATGAGCGAGGATGGGCCTATGAGCGTGTTGCCATCTGGGGAGCAATGGACAGTCCGCGGCGGCGGGTACGAGGCGACGGTGGTGAGCGTCGGCGGCGGGCTGCGCGGACTCACCTACGACGGGCGCCCGGTCCTGCTCGGGTACGCCGAGGACGAGGCGGCGCATGCGGGTATCGGGCAGCACCTGTTCCCGTGGCCGAACCGCATCACCGACGGGAAGTACACGTTCGAGGGGGTCGCGCAGCAGCTGTACCTGACCGAGCCGGCCCGCTCGAACGCCATCCACGGCCTGACCCGCTGGGCCAATTGGCTCCGGGTCGACGACGGCTCAGACCCGGCGGCCCTGGTAGTCGGCCACCGCCTCCACGGCCAACCCGGCTACCCCCATCAACTGGACCTTCGCCTCGATTACCGCCTGACCGACCGCCTGACCGTCACCGCCACGGCAACCAACGTCGGTGCGACCGCGGCGCCCTACGGCTATGGAGCACATCCGTATCTCTCCGTCGGACGCTCGATCGACGAATGCGTACTCGAGTTCACCGCGACCAATCGGCTAGAGGTGTCCGCAGACCGCATGCAACCCGTCGGACTCACCCCAGTAGCCGGCTCGGAGTACGACTTCCACAGCGGTCGACTGATCGGGGCAACCTCGATCGACAACGCCTTCACCGGGTTGGACGGCCCCTGGACCGTCTCGTTGACGGATCCCGACACCGGCGCGAGGTCAGCGCTGACCAGCGACACCCCCTGGATGCAGCTGTTCACCGGCGAGGCGGTCGGGCGTACGGCGCTGGCGGTCGAGCCGATGACCTGCCCGCCGGACGCGTTCGTCACCGGTCAGGACCTGGTCGTCCTCAAGCCCGGTAAGTCGCACACGACTAGCTTTTCGGTGGCCGTTTAGCGCCGGCGCCGTGGTCGCGAGCCACCGCCGCCAGTTGCTTCGCGGCGCGGCCCGCCCGGGCGCCCTCCGCGGCCTGGATCGCGAGGATGCCGATCCGGTTGCCGTCGGCATCGAACAGCTGAAGCCACGCGTCCCCCGGCCGGAACCGCAGGCCGCTGATCTCCGGCCAGGTCAGCGTGTAGGTCTTGAACACGTTCCGCACGTGCAACCGGTCGGCGTACGCCGTCACGCGCAGCGTCGTCATCCGGTACAGGATCCAGAACACCGCACCGAAGAACGCGATCAACGTGAGCCGCTGGAACCAGCTGAACGAGTCCCGGGACTCCGCCGGCAGCCGGATCCAGATCACCCCGAACACCGCCAGCAGCGACAGGCCCATCACGCCCGCCATCAGCGCGAGGATTCGCGGATGGAACGTGAAGAGCCTGTCGCTCATGTCAGATCCGGCAGGCGTGGATGTCTGTGGTGAGGATGGCACGGGCGCCCACCTCCCACAGCTGGTCCATCAGGCGCTGCGCCTCGGCGCGCTGGACCATTACCCGGACGGCGACCCAGCCCTGCTTGTGCAGCGGGGAGATCGTCGGCGACTCCAGGCCGGGCGCGACCGCGGTCGCCGCGTCGACGTCCTCGGCGCGGATGTCGTAGTCCATCATCACGTAGTTCCGCGCGATCAGGACGCCTTCGAGCCGGCGTACCAGCTGGTGCATGCCGTTCGGCGTGATCTCGACGCCGTGCCGCTTGATCAGCACGGCCTCGGACTTCAGGATCGGCTCGCCGAACACCTCGAGGCCGGCCTGGCGCAGCGTCGTACCGGTCTCCACCACATCGGCGATCACGTCGGCGACACCGAGCTGTACGGCCGATTCGACCGCGCCGTCGAGCCGGACGACCGACGCGTCGACGCCGTTCTCGGCCAGGTGGTCTTGGAGCACCCCGGCGTACGACGTGGCGATGCGCTTCCCGGCCAGGTCCTTCACGGAGTCCGCGGCACCGGGCCGCCCGGCGAACCGGAACGTGGACGAGCCGAACCCGAGGCCCATGATCACGTCGGCGTCGGCGTGTGAGTCGAGCACGAGGTCACGGCCGGAGATGCCGACGTCGAGGGTGCCCTCCCCGACGTACACCGCGATGTCCCGCGGGCGGAGGTAGTAGAACTCGACCTCGTTGGCCGAGTCGGTGAGCGTGAGGTCCTTGGTGGTCCGGCGCTGCTTGTAGCCGGCCTCGACGAGCATCTCGGTGGCGGCTTCGCTCAGCGAGCCCTTGTTCGGTACTGCGACGCGCAGCATGGCGACTGCCCTTTCTGGGGGTGTGAACCGGTGATCTGTGGGAGGGGCTCCTACAGATGTCGGTACACGTCCTCGAGGTCCAGGCCGAGGGCATGCATCATCACCTGAGCGTGGTAGATGAGCTGTGACAGCTCCTCCGCGGCGCGCTCCTTGCCCTCGTACTCCGCTGCCATCCATGACTCGGCGGCCTCTTCGACCAGCTTCTTGCCGATCGCGTGCACGCCGGCATCCAGCGCCGCCACGGTCCCGGAACCCTCCGGCCGCGTCGCCGCCTTCTCGCCCAGCTCGGCAAACAGCTCCTCAAAACTCTTCATCGCGCGCCCAGCCTACGGGGTCCGGCCGGCACCCACCGCCCCCAGGTCCGCCGATCGGACCGGTCCCGGCGTGGCGTGTGGGTTACTGGACACATGGACGGATTCGCACAGATCTCCGTGATGCTCGCTGTGGAAGACGCGCCGGCCGCCGCGTCCTGGTACGCCGAGGCGCTGGGCGCGGTCGAGCTCTGGAACCTCGGCAGCGTGATCGGGCTGAGCGTGAACGGCGCTCCGGTGTTCCTCGGGGAGCCGGGGAACAACATCTGGAAGACGCCTGCGGAGACCGGCGCTCCGACCGTCCGGGTCGAGATGTTCGTGGACGATCCGGACGGTTTCGTACGGCGTGCCGTCGAGGCCGGCGCGGACGGGAGCTTCGACCCAGTGCGCGACCATGAAGTTCCGTGGGGGACGCATCGGCAGGGGTCGTTCCTGGATCCGTTCGGGCATCTGTGGTTCGTCGGCGACAGGTCTCCGCTAGGACCCGGCGAGCGCGGCTGATCTGCTGCGCGGGGCTGAGTGCGCGTCGACGTACCAGTCGTGCTGCTCGGACAAGAGTTGCTTGACCATCGCGTAGTCGATCGTGTCGTCGGGCGTGCGGAGGTGATACGGCGGCGGGTAGAACGCGTCGCCGAGCAGGGCGACGCCGTCTGCGACGACGATGAGCGAGTCCGCGGCGTGCTTTCCGCCGACGTGACGCAGTACGACGTCGGTCGGGAGCGTGAGGGTGTCGTCGAACGTCTGGTCTGGGATGACGATGCGGAAGTCGGACCAGTCGGGTACGGCGAGTGCACGGGCGCGGAAGCTGGGCCCGAGTTTGGGGTTGGCCTCGACCTGGTCGTGGAGGTAGCGGTGGCCCCACGGTCTTTGCGCTTCGCTGGTGAGGATCGGCACCGCCGACTCGTGGGCGATGACGGTGACGTCGTCCCAGGCGGAGGCTCCCCAGGTGTGGTCCCAGTGGTGGTGCGTGTAGACGAGCCACTTCGGCGCGGGCAGTCCGGCAGTTTCTATTGCTGTTTGGATCGCTCGGGCATGCTCCGGACTGTTGCCGGCGTCGACGAGGACGGATCCGTCGTTGTCTGCGATGACGGCGACCGATGGGCGGATGGCGTCGGGATCGGGGTCGTGCGGGTAGATCCAGACCCGGCCGGCGAGGTGCTCGAGCATGTGGTCGACGATAGCCGTATGCAGAATCCCCGGAGAGTCCGCGACCTCGGCGTCGTCGTCGGTACCCTGCCCACCGGTCCGCTCAACGCGATCACCGACGTACCCGGGGTCCGCGTCGGTCAGACCACGCTCACCGGCGACGGCCTGAACACCGGCGTCACCGCGATCGTGCCCGACGGGTACGACGAGACCCTTCCGGCAGCTGTTGCTGTTGGCAACGGATACGGCAAGCTCATCGGCACGACCCAGGTCGACGAGCTCGGCGTGATCGAGACCCCGATCCTGCTCACCGGCACCCTGAGCACGTTCCGCGTCGCCGACGCCCTGGTCACCTGGCTCCTCGACCGCAACCCTCGCGCCACGAGCCTCAACCCGATCGTCGGCGAAACCAACGACGCCTACCTCTCCGACATCCGCCGCCGCCCCATCACTCCCGAACACGTCCACGCCGCCCTGGACACGGCCTCCCCCGCCCTCCCCCTCGAAGGCTGCGCCGGCGCCGGCACCGGCACCACCGCCCTCGGCTTCAAGGCCGGCATCGGTACGTCGTCCCGCACGTTGGCGTCCGGCACGGTCGGAGCGATCGTGCAATCGAACTTCTCCGGCCTGCTCACCGTCCTCGGACATCCGATCCCCGCAACACCCGTCGACGCGGACGGGAACAGCTGCATGATCGTGGTTGCTACCGATCTGCCGCTTGATGCCCGGCAGTTGGCGCGGCTGGCGCGGCGGGCGGTGTTCGCGATGGGGCGGGTCGGCTCGGACTTCGCGCCCGGCAGCGGCGACTACGCGATCGCCTTCACCACCAACCGCGCCCCGGGCTACGCCGACGCCGACCTCCGCGGCCCGTTCCAAGCAGTCACCGAGTCAGTGGAGGAAGCTCTCCTCAACTCCCTCACAATGGCCCGAACCACCACCGGCCACCGCAACCACACCGCCCACGCCGTACCTCACGACCTCATCCGCGGGCTGACATAGCCATCCGCCGGCTGCGATCCCGCACGGTCGCAGTGACCTGGCTTGCCGTGATCAGGAGGCCGAAGGCGAGTACCGCGGCGGCTGTGCGGATTGCGTGTGCGACCTGCCATCGGTCGCGGACGTCGGCCCAATCGGAGGGCGGGTTCTGTACCGACCACGCGGACTGGTCCGAGTTGATCGGCAGGTTGATCGCGAAGGTCGTCGCGAAAACGACCACCAGCAAGGCGATCGCGATCAGCACGATCCGGCGATCGTTGCCCCGAGCCCGGATCGCCAGTAGCACCGTGGTGATCATTGCCGGGATCAACGTTGCCGAGGCCAACTTGTCCAGCGAGTCCAGCTCGACCAACCGCGTCTGCGTATAGACCGCCGCGTCGAACCCGCGCAACGAGTTCTCGAGCACCAGCACGCACACCAGAAATCCAGCGAACACCCCACTGAACAGCAAGCTGGCCGACCGCACGAAGCGCGTCATCAGTACGACACCCCGACCGGCTGGCCGATCGTCGCCGGGTCGTCGAGCACCGCGAGCATCAAGTGCGCGACGTCGGCCCGCGAGACGAAGTACCCCTTGGTGACCGTGCCGCCGACGACCGTGCGGTAGTGACCGGTGAGCGCCTTGTTGTTGAGCTTGGGCGGGCGCACGATCGTCCATTCCGTGGGGCTGCTCATGATGGCCGCCTCCATCAGTCGCAGGTCCGCGTACACATCGGCCGCGAACGCGTTGATCATCGGGTACACCACCCGGCGATTCAGGAAGCTTTCGTCGTCGGGGATCGGCCCGAGCGGCGCGGCGCTGACCGCGACGAACCGCCGTACCCCGGCGGCTTCCATTGCCGTCAGCATCGATCGCGTACTCCGCGACGCGACCGGCCCGTCCTTGCGTCCGCGGGCGCCCACGCCGGACACGACCGCCGTACTTCCATCGAGCGCCTCGCGCAGCGGCTCCGCGTCATCCAGACCCGCCACCCGGACCACCTCGAGGGACGGATGCTCCACCTCGAACGCCGACGACTTCCGCACCACCGCGGTCACCTTGTGCCCCGCATCGAGCGCCTGCCGTACGACGTGACCGCCGATCCCACCCGTCGCGCCGAACACCGTGATCCTCATCCCGCGTCTCCTTGCGCTATCGTGAATCTGATCTGTAACTCATATAGTACGGGAATCATAATATATGGAACAGACAGAACCGAGTGACGCGCGCCACCACCGGCGTACCGGCAACGAGATCAAGGCCGCTCTCCGCGACCTGCGGATCCAGCTCGCCCTGCTGAACCACCAGGTCGGCGGCAAGCTGGCGCTGAAGGACGTCGACCTGGACT
This sequence comes from Kribbella rubisoli, assembly GCF_004217145.1. GTDB lineage: Bacteria > Actinomycetota > Actinomycetes > Propionibacteriales > Kribbellaceae > Kribbella > Kribbella rubisoli. The sequence goes on from NZ_SHKR01000011.1 coordinate 64,525, forward strand.
GCCTCGACGTGCTCGCCCGCAGCGGACCGCTCACGCCGAGCGCCCTCGCCCGGCAGGCAGGCCTGCACCCGGCCACGCTGACCGGCATCCTCGACCGGCTCGAGAAGGCCGGCTGGATCGCCCGGGACCGCGCGCGGGCGGACCGGCGCAGCGTCACGATCCGCGTGCTGCCGGATCGCGGGATGGAGGTGTTCCGGCTGTACCAGCCGATGATCGGCGCGATGGACGACGTACTCGCCGAATACAACGAGGCCGAGCTTGCTTTGATCGCCGACTTCCTGCGTCGCAGCACCGAGGCCGGCGAGCGGGCCAACGGAGAGTTGGCTCAGGAGTAGAGGTCGTGGAGCGCGCGGCCGAGGGCGGCGAGTTCGGCTCGCAGTTCGGCGGGCTCGAGCACCTCGACCGCGGCGCCGAACCGGCTCAGTGAGGCTGCCGCGTTGGCGACCGATTCGATCGGGATCGTCACCACGACGCTGCCGTCGGGCTCCGGTTCGGCGGCCGCCACTGCCTTGACCAGGCTCGGGAATGAGACGTCGTACATCCTCCCGGCCAGGCGCGCGGAGACTCGTACGACGGCCTGATCGGTGTACCGGACGCGGTCGAAGCCTTCGAGGTGGTCCTGCCAGAACTGGGTCAGGTTGAAATCCGGGTCGCGCTCGAAGCCGTCCTCGGTCGGCGTCAGCTCGAGGATGTTGGAGACGCGGTACGTGCGGAGGCCCCGGGGTGTCGCGGCAACGACGTACCAGCTGCCGTTCTTCAGGACGAGGCCGTGCGGCTCGAGGAGACGCTCGACCTCGCGCGGTGCCTCCCAGCGGCGGTACAGGACTTTGACGCGGCGGTCGTGGAGTACGGCGTCGGCGATGGCCGAGAGATGCGGTGAGTCCTCGGCGTCCTGGTACCAGGCGGGCAGATCCAGGTGGAAGCGGTTCTTGAGCCGGCCGGCCCGGTCGCGCTGGTCCGGCGCGAGGGCGGCGAGCAGTTTGAGCTCGGCCGCGCTGGTCTCCGCGGTGAGCCCGAGCGCCGCGGCCGCGCCCGGCATACCGACCAGGAACAGTGCGGCCGCCTCTTGCTCGGTCAGTCCGGTCAGCTTGGTCCGGTACCCCTCGACGAGCCGATAGCCGCCGGCGCGCCCCTGATCGGCGTACACCGGAACCCCGGCAGCGGCGAGAGCCTCGACGTCGCGGTAGATCGTGCGCAGCGACACCTCGAGCTCGTCCGCGAGCTCACGCGCCGTCAATTGCCGGCGCGTCTGCAGCAACAGGAGGATCGACAACAGCCGGCTCGAACGCATGTTGTTCAGGTTAATGCTTATCGCTGCCATGGACTGTCAGGTATTGCCGGGAGGCTTGGCTGCATGACGACATGGAACAAGGTCACCGGCGACTTCGACTTCCTCAACGGGTACTTCGACGTCCACCACCGCACGCTGAAACAGGCCTTCGCCGACTGCGACGAGTGGCTCGAGTACGACGGGACCACGACGGCCCACACGTACTTCGACGGACAGATCAGCATCGACGAGATGCGCTTCCCGACGAAAGGGTCGTACGGGCTGTCGCTGCGGGTGTTCGACCCGGTGGCCAAGCAGTGGAGCATCTGGTGGGTCAACAGCACGACGATGAAGCTGTACCCGCCGGTGCGCGGCGGCTGGTCGGAGGACGGTACGACGTGCCGGCTCGTCGGTGAGGACTCGCTCGACGGGTTCCCGATCCTGTGCAGCTACGAATGGTCGGACATCACCGACAAGACGGCGCACTGGGAACAGGCGTACTCCAGCGACGGCGGCAAGACCTGGGAAACCAACTGGATCATGGACTTCACCCGCCGCTCCGATCCCCCGCCGCCCCTCGACCTACCGAAGGTCACCGACGACTTCGACTTCCTCGTCGGACGCTGGTCGTTCCACAACCTCCGACGTCGACCGGTACTGGGCGAACCGTTCGAGTGGCACGAGTTCGACGCGGAACTGGAGGCCACCACGTACTTCGACGGGGCCATCAGCGTCGACGAAGGCTGGTACCCGACCGAGGGCTTCCGGGGTGCGACGTTCCGGCTGTATGACCCGACGACGCGGACGTGGGCAATTCACTGGATCAACAGCGAACGCGGCCACCTGGAGACGCCGGTCATCGGTTCCTTCACCGGCGACGTCGGCACCTTCGAAGGCCCCGACGAGTGGGACGGCCAGCCGATAGACGTCCGCTTCCTGTGGAACCGCGGCGTCGACAAATCGTCGTGGGAACAGGCGTTCTCGACTGATGGGGGTAAGTCCTGGGTCGCCAACTGGCACATGAACCACACACGGATCGGTTGAAGTACTGCGTGAGGTGCACCTCAGGAGCCAAACCGCGCGGACCTCCAAGCCCCAGCACGACAGGGCAGCGCGGTGCTTGCGGATCCCCAGGACATCACAATCGCCGTCCCGCCGGCCGGTTCCGCCTGGCAGCCCCGGCACACGCGGATTGTGATGGCGTGGGGATCCGCTGCCTCCCGTCGAGCAGTTCGGTGACGGGGCAGAGCCCTCGTCTGCCCCCCGCACGTTCCGCCGCCAGGTACTCACCCGGGGGCGGCAGCCCGCGCGTGGGGGCTGCTATCCCAGTTGCCTGACGGCAGCGAGGGTCGACAGGGCGGCCTGAGTTGCTTCGTAGCCCTTGTCTTCGCGGCTGTCGGGGAGGCCGGCTCGGTCGAGCGCCTGGGGGTCGTTGTCGCAGGTGAGGACGCCGAAGCCTATGGGGACGCCGGTGGCGACGCCGACCTGCATGAGGCCGTCGGTGGCTGCCTGGCAGACGTATTCGAAGTGGGGCGTGTCGCCGCGAATCACCACGCCGAGCGCGACCACCGCGTCGTACCCGGCCTTTGCCGCATGCAACGAAGCGACGGGCAGCTCAAAGGAACCGGGCACGCGCACGACCGTGTAGTCGCGAACCCCGGAGTCCTCCAGCGCCCGCAACGCGCCGGCCAGCAGACCGTCGGTGACCTTCGGGTGCCACTGGGCTGCGACGATTGCGACGCGGGCGCCGTCTACTCGCGGGGCTTCGATGGTTGGTGCTCCACTGCCCGACATCAGCCGGCTCCGTTCTCTTCCGTACGAATCTCTTGGGCGAGTACGCCGCCGGGCAGGTGATGCCCCATCCGGTCGCGCTTGGTCCGCAGGTACCGCAGGTTGTGCTCGGTCGGGTCGATCGAGATGCCGCGACGCTCGACGACATCGATGCCGTACCCCTGGACCCCCGCGAGCTTGTCAGGATTGTTGGTCAGCAGCCGCACGGACGTCACGCCGAGATCAGCCAGGATCTGCGCACCGGTCCCGTAGTCGCGAGCATCAGCAGGCAGCCCCAGATCCAGGTTCGCGTCGACCGTGTCCCGGCCGGCGTCCTGCAGCTCATAAGCCTGCAGCTTGTGCAGCAGCCCGATCCCACGCCCCTCATGACCGCGCAGGTACACCACCACACCGCCCTCGGCCGCGACCTGCCGCATCGCCTCGTCCAACTGCGGCCCACAGTCGCACCGCAGCGACCCGAACACGTCTCCGGTCAGACACTCCGAGTGCAGCCGCACCAGAGTCGGACCATCACCAATGGAGCCGCGCACCAACGCCAACTGCTCCGACCCGTCCACCGTGTTCCGGTAGCCGTGGGCAACAAAGTCGCCGTACTGCGTGGGCAGCGTGGTGGTCGCGACCCGCTCGATCTGAGACTCCGTACGACGCCGGTACCGGATCAGGTCGTCGATCGACACCAGCACCAGCCCGTGCTCGTCGGCGAACGCCCGCAGTTCCGAACCGCGCTTCATCGTCCCGTCGTCGTTCACCATCTCGGAGATCACAGCAGCCGGCGTCAGCCCAGCAAGACGTGCCAAGTCGATCGACGCCTCGGTGTGGCCGGGCCGCACGAGTACGCCGCCCTCCCGGCCGCGCAACGGAAACACATGCCCCGGCTGGACCAAGTCGTACGACTCCGAGGCCGAGTCCGTGAGTACCCGGATCGTCCGAGCCCGATCGGCCGCCGAGATGCCGGTGCTGATCCCGTCACGCGCATCGACCGAGATCGTGTACGCCGTACGCATCCGCTCGCGGTTGTGCGGCGTCATCAACGGGATCCCGAGCCGGTCGAGCTCCGAACCCTCCATCGGCACGCACACCACGCCGGAGCTGTACCGGATCAGGAACGCGAGCAACTCCGGCGTCGCCTTGGACGCGGCGAAGATCAGGTCGCCCTCGTTCTCACGGTCCTCGTCGTCGACCACGATCACCGGTCGCCCGGCGCGGATCTCGTCGATCGCATGCTCGATCGTGTCGAGTTTCAAGACGTTACCCATCTCAGCCCACCACCACTGGTTCCGGCGGAGCAACCCGCTCCTGGTTCTGGATCTTCCACCACGACGCGAAGCCGATGATGCAGAACAGCCCGTACACGACGTACATCGTTGCCGACGGGTAGAACTTCGCCTGCACCAGCAGCGGTACGCCGACCACGTCGACCGCGACCCAGATCAGCCAGAACTCGACGAACCCGCGGGCCATCCCGTACGTCGCCAGGATCGAACCGGTCAGGATCCACGCGTCCCACTGCGGGCCCCACGAGCCGAGCGCCTTCAGCACGAAGTACGAGATCGCGTAGATCACGACGCCGATGCCGAGCAGTTCGAGTCGCTGCCTCGCCGTCGCCCACTTGGGCTGGACCGCCGAAGCGGAACCGCCGTGACGGGTCTGGTACCAGCGGTACCACCCGTACAGGCTGATCAGCGCGAAGAACACCTGCCGGCCCGCCTGGCCCCAGAGATCCTTGTCCTGCGGGGTGTCGAAGATCCCGCCGACGAAGACCGTGAACAGCAGCACGTTGCCGACGATGCCGACCGGCCACGCGGCGACCAGCCGGCGCATGCCGAACAGTGCGCTGGCCAGACCGAACACGTTGCCGACGATCTCCCGGACGAGCACCGGCGACCCGGCGATCGTCACCTGGGAGTGCAACAGCCAGTCGATCGGGTTCACTTGTTGCCTCCAGCAATGAGTCTCTCGACGTACTTCGCGATCACGTCGACCTCGAGGTTGACGGTGTCGCCCACTTTGTTCCGCCCGAGAACGGTCAGCTCGAGCGTGGTCGGGATCAGGCTGATCCCGAACGTCCCGGACGCATCGTCGACATCGGTCACGGTCAGCGACACTCCGTCGACCGCGATCGAGCCCTTCTCGGCGACGTACTTGAGGATCTCCGGCGTCGTCGCGACCCGGACGTCTTCCCAGTGCTCGCCGGGGCTGCGGGAGGCGATCGTGCCGGTGCCGTCGACGTGCCCCTGGACGATGTGGCCGCCCAGTCGCGCGTGTGCGGTGACGGCACGCTCCAGGTTGACCGACGAGCCCTTGTCGAGGCCGCCGAGGCTGGTGCGCTTCAACGTCTCGCGCATCACGTCCGCGGTGAACACGCCCTCGCCGTACTCGACCACCGTCAGGCAACAGCCGTTGACCGCGATCGAGTCGCCGTGGCCGGCGTCCTCGGTCACCTTCGGCCCGCGGATCGTCAACCGGGCTGCGTCGCCGTCCAACAGGTCCAGGGACTCGACCGTGCCGAGTTCTTCGATGATGCCGGTGAACATCTACTTTCCTCCCAGAGGAACCAGGGTCAGCCGGACGTCGTCGCCGAGGCGGCTGACGTCCGCTAGCTTGAACCGCCGAAGGTGGTCGATCGATTCCGCGCCGAGATCGCCGACCGCGGCGAACCCGGAACCGAGTACGGCCGGAGCGACGTACGCGATGAGCTGGTCGACCAGACCGGCGCGTACGAATGCGGCGGCCAGCGTCGGGCCGCCCTCGAGCCACAGGTGCCGGATTTGCCGGTCGTCCAGCTGCCGCAGCACCTCGGCGGGATCATGGGTCGGCAGCAGCAACGTCTCCGCGCGATCGTTGCGGACCCGCGCGGTCGTCGGGATCTCCCGGTCGCCGACGACGACCCGCAGCGGCTGCCGCTCCGCCGGTACGTCGTTCTCGTCGCGAACCGTCAGTTCGGGGTCGTCGTCCAGCACGGTCTGGGTGCCGACGGCAATCGCGTCGCACTCCGCTCGATGCCGGTGTACGTCGGCGCGCGCGATCGGGCCGGTGATCCACTTGCTCGTCCCGTCCGGGGCCGCGGAGCGTCCGTCGAGCGTGGTCGCGAACTTCCACGTGACGAACGGGCGACCCATCCGGACGCTGTGCAGCCAGACGTAGTTGACCGCCTCGGCCTCGTCCCGCAGTACGCCCTCGACGACCTCGATGTTCTTGTTGGCCAGCTTCTCGGCGCCGCCGGCCGCAGTCCGATTCGGGTCCGGTACGGCGTACACGACGCGCGCGATCCCAGCCTCGATCAGGGCGTCGGCGCACGGGCCGGTCCGGCCGGTGTGGTTGCAGGGCTCGAGCGTGACGTACGCCGTACCGCCACGGGCCCGCTCTCCGGCCATCCGGAGCGCCTCGACCTCGGCATGCGGGCCACCGGCAACGGCGTGGAAGCCCTCACCGACGGGATGCCCGTCGGGGCCGGTGACGACACAACCGACCACCGGGTTCGGATGGGTGCTGCCGATACCTTTCGCGGCCAGTTCGACCGCACGCCGCATCCATGCGACATCCATCGGCGAAGTGTTGCTCACTGCTCTTCGGTCCCTCGTCGTCACGGACGCACTACCGGGGTCTCGTGACGACCGGCGACCACGCTCCGCCACCCGGGCTTCGCCGTACGCCGCCAACTCGCGCACGCCCCGACCGGACGTCAGAGCACACCCGCCGACCGCGTGCGCCTCCCATCCGGACTTTCACCGTCGGTCCCGGAATTCCACCAGGTCAACCGGCCGCCGAACTGCAGCAGCCGGGTCGCGGACTGTCACCGCCGGCTCGGAATTACACCGACCCCGGAGCACGCGAGTGGGTTCACTCGTGGTTCAAGTATGCCCCTCCCCGCAACCGGCACCACGACCCAGGTCACATCGTGGTCCGTTCCAGCTCCTGATGCCGGCTCGGCGCGATCCGCCGGGTGAGGGCAAGGGCGCCGGCTGCCACGGCGCACGCCACCGCGACGGAGAGGACGAGCGGCCGGTACCCGAACGCGTCGGCCAGCCCGGCGCCGCCGAGCGGTCCGAGCGCCTTCGCGATCGAGGTCGGCGTACCCAGCATCCCGGCGATCGTGCCGAACCCGGCCGCGCCGTACCGGTCGAGCAGGATCGCCGGCGTCGCGACCGACGACACCCCGAACCCGAGCCCGAACAGCACCAGACAACCGACCGCCCCCGCGACGTGACGCCCGACGACCGGCAGCAGAGCGATCGCGACTGCCTGGACGGACAGGATCAGCGCGGTGATCGTCGCCATCGGCAACCACCGCGAAGACACGCTGGTCACCAGGCGGCCGGTCACCGAAAGCAGGCCTAGCAGACCCGCCAGGCTGGCCGCGCGCGCCGGCGGGTGCCCGAGGCTGATCAGGTAAAGCACCAGGTGCACCGAGATCACCGCCAACGCGGCACTGTGCACAACGAACGCTCCCGCAAGCACCCAAAACCCAGGATCCCGAAGCACCCGGCCGGGCGACCCGGCCAGCCTCGCACCGCGGTGTGCCCCGGGCTCCGCACTGTCGCCTCGCCCGTCGGAGGCGCGGTCAACTGGGCGTGGTGGGCCGGGGTGGACGGCGAGGAGGTGGAGCGGGAACGTGATCACGGCGAGGGTGCCGGCCAGGATCATCAGCGCGTTACGCCAGCCGTGAGCGTGGGCGAGGTAGCCAGTCAGCGGCAGGAAGATCGAACTGGCCAATCCACCGACCAGCGTGATCGTCAGGATCGAGTTGGTCCGCTTGGCGGGTGCGGCGACGGCGACCACGACGGCGAACGCGGGTGGGTAGAGGACCATCGCGCAAGCAACGCCGATCACCGCGAATACGGCGTACAGCTGGACGACGTTCTGCACCTGCGACCAACCGAACACGGCGACCGCGGCCAGGACCGAGCCGCTGGCCATCAGCCCGCGCCCACCCCGCAGATCCAGCCGGCGACCGACCGGGATCGACATCAGAGCGCTGACCAGTACTGCGGTGGTCGATGCGCCGACCGCCGTGGTGGTGGAGATGGACAGGTCGGCGGTCATCGGTCCGAGCAACGCGCTGAACGCGTAGCTGAGCACGCCGTACCCGACGGTCGTGGTGATCGCGAGCGCGGCCACCATGAGCCGCAACCGGTCATTCTTCGCCCCAGCGACCACAGTCGAACTCATTGCCGTCAGTATTTCACGGCCGACACCACCCGTCGGGTTAGTTTCCTCTCAGCGAACCAGCAACCAGACCGCACTCCCCAACAACCCCACCGCCCCCACAAAACACCCAACCGCAACCACCCACAGCACCCGCGCCCGCCCAGCCCCACGAGCCGCCGCACCCGCGCCCACCCGCGCCGACGCGCCAGCAGCTACAACGTGTGCGGGCACAGTCGGAGGCGTCGCGACAGCTGCGGGTTGGGGTGTGGATGCTTCGCCGGCGGCGGGTGGCCACAGGCGCGGTCGGTCGGCGGCGGTTTCAGGGGTTGGGGCGGCGCCACGCGTGGCTGCTTGCGCGGATCCGGCGTTCGGGGTGCTGGGTGTTGGTGGGGGTTGGTGGGCGCGTGGGCCGGTGGGGGTCCAGGTCGGGGGGAGGGGTGGGAGTTGGTCGAAGACCTCGGGGGCGTCGGGGTCTTGGGTCCATGGCTCGGTTCCTGGGGGTGGTACGGCGCCGGTTGCGGCCAGCAGGCGGCCGGCGGTGGCGGCGGAGTCGGGGCGGTCGGAGGGGTTCTTTGACGTTAGGTGGTGAATGAACTCGGCCAGGAGTCCGTCGACGGCTGGGAGTTTGCCTTCTGTGCCGGGGCGCTCGCCGGTGAGGAGTTCGGCTGTTACAGCGCCGACGGCGTACAGGTCCTGGCGCGGGTCGGGGTCTGCGCCGGCCAGCTGCTCGGGAGCTAGGTAACCGGGTGTGCCGAGGATCGTGCTGTGGCGGGTCATGCGGGGTTCGTCGAGGAGGCCGGCGACGCCGAAGTCGGACAGGCGCAGATGCGGGAGCCCGGTGCCAGTCGCGTCGAGCAGCAGGTTGGCCGGCTTCACGTCCCGATGTACGACGCGCGCCGCGTGCACAGCGGATAGCCCGTGCAACAACTGATCCACCAGCACAGCGACGTACGACTCGGGCAACGGACCGTGATCGCCGAGCAGCGTCGCGACCGATCCGCCGCGAACCAGCTCCATCGCGAACACGACCTTGTCGTCGTCCGCGGCCCAGCCGTGCGGCGCAACCACATGTGGGTGCTCGATCCGCAGCGACTGCTCCCGCACGAATCTCAGCAGCGTCGCCGCATCATGCTGGCCCAGCACCTTCGCCGCCACGTACGCGGACCGCCGCAGGTCCCACGCCCGCCAGACCGAACCCATGCCTCCGGTCCCGACGAGGTCGATCAGCTGATACCGCCCGGCAAACGCCTCCACCCGCCAGAACCTACCGTCCCAACCGCCCACCCCCCGAAGGACACCGTCCGGACCACCAAGCGGTGATCCGGACGAGTGCGCACCGGGTTAACGGTGCGGCGGCTGCTGCGGCGGCTGACCGCCCTGGTTCGGGTACGGCGGCTGGCCACCCTGGTTCGGATACTGCTGAGGGCTCCCCTGGTTGGGGTACTGCGGCGGGTACTGGTGCTGCCCGTGCTGCCAGTTCCCAGCTGCGGGCGCGGGGCTCGGCTTCGCGCGAAGGCGGAGTACCGCGAACACTCCGACCAGCAGGAGAGCCAGCCCGCCGCCACCCAGTCCGGCGACCAGGACGACAGGAGTGCCGTCGTCCGAATCCGAGCTGCCCTGCACCGGGCCACCAGCCTCAGTCTTGTCGCCACCCTTGTCGCCGGCGGGCGTCTCCGAGGGCTCCGCAGTCGGCGTCGGCGTGATCGAGTCGCCTGACACCGGAGTCGCGCCGTCGACGTACGTCGGCTTGCCGGTGCCGGCAGTCCCCTGCAGACCGACGGTCAGCGTCAGCGGGATCGCGAACGCCTTGTCGTCGTCCTTCCGGGTCAGTGACACGGCGATGTAGTACTCCCCAGGCGTGGACGTGCCGGTGTCCTGGTTGTTGGCGCCGTTCCGGTTCAGGTACCGGATCTCTTTGCTTGTCACGGCCTTGACCAGCCCGCGCTTGGTGAGAACCGCCTTCGTATACGAGCCCCCTGGCACCTTCTTCGCGAAGACCGCGTAGACGTCCTCACCGATCGGTGAGATCAGCGCGGTGTCCAGGTACCGGATCCCGTCGATCGCCTCGGCGGTGGCGCCGGCCATCTCCGGCACGGTGATCTGCGCCTGGATGCGCTGACCCCAGTCGGCCTTGACCTTGTAGAGCTGCAACTCCCCCGGCATCAGGGTCGTCTTGTAGCTGCCGGGCTGCAGCAGCGGCGCGTCCGGGAAGCTGGAACCGGGAACGATCTCCCGCGGGGTCGAGCCGGCCATCGGAACCCAGACCGGGTCGCCGGCCGCCGCCGGGAGGCTGGTGGTCTCGTCCACCGGCGGCTCCTCGTCGATCCGCAACTCGTAGGGCACGCCCTTCAGCTCCCGGAAGTCCTTGCCCGGGTTCACGGTCAGGACCAGCTGGTCGGACTCGGCGCACTCGTCGTTCTTCTTCTCGTACTTCGACCAGCTCGCGGCCGTCCCGGTCGCCAGACCCTGGTCACCGTCGAACGCTCTCGGATAGCTCCAGCCGCACTGCTCACCGGTGAGCGTGTTGAGCCTCACCTCGGTCTGGATGACGAAGCTGCCGCCCGACGGACGCCGGAAGCTCACTCCGGCCCGCAGCGTCGAACCCGTCATGGTCCGCTTGATCAGGTAGTGCTTCGAGGTGGTGTCCGCCCCGAACGTGTCGGAATAGTGGCCCGGGGCAAGCGCCGGCGCCCCCTCCTGCTGCGCGGCGCCATGGACCGGCGTGCCGGAGATGCGGAACGGGCGGAACGCTCGTGTGGACAGGCGGTCCAGGCCGGCCTCGAGGTCGATCGTCGAGTCGGCGTCGTAGTAGTCGCCGCGGCCCTCACGAGCCACACATTGCAGCTGGGTGCGCGCCTTCCCCGCGACACGGAACCCGACCACGTCGATCTTCAGATCGATGCCCTGCTTGGCGATCGACTGCGCCACCACACAGGGATCGGGCGCGCAGGTGGCTTCACCATCGGAGACCAGCACGATGGTGCGCTGGCCGACCGGGCCAAGGTCCTTGGCCGCCTGCTGCAGCGCATAGCCGATCGGAGTCTCGCCGTACGGCTTGTACTTCGCGATCGCGGCCTGCAGCTGGGGCCGGTTGTTCGTGCCGATCGGGACGGTCAACTGGGTGTCGGTGCAGGCACCGGGCTGGGTGCGCTTGAACACGGTCGCGCCATACACCCGCAGGCCGACTTCTGCGGCCGTCGGGAGCTTGGTCACCACCTGGGTCAGGGCGGTCCGGGCCGCGGCGATCTTCGTCTGCCCGTCGCCGGCCGGCTCCTTCATCGAGCCGGACGAGTCGAGCACCAGGACGAGCTTGCCCCCGGACGGCGCCGGGTCGGCCACCGCAGAGCCGGTGGTCAGACCAGCCAGCACAGCAGTCAATGTGATGGCGAGGAGCGCCCACACCGCGGGGCGGCGGCGGTGTCCCTGCTGAGTCGTCATCGTTTCCTCCAGTGAGATTCGCTGCCGCAAAGATTCGCAGTTTGCGATTGCAAATGTCAAGCCCGTTCTGACTGGAAATCCGCGTTCGCAAGTGCGAAGATGTTTGCAATCGCGATGCGATGGCCGGCAGAAGGGCAGACCGATGGACCAGACAGCACTCAACCTCCAGCAGCAGATCGAGCTGTACGGCGAGCCGCTCGGAGAGACTGTACGGCGCGTTGTGGGTCCGCTCGGGCTGACCCAAGGCGGCCTCGCGCAGGTGATCGGACTGTCGGCGCCGATGCTGTCCCAATTGGTGAGCGCCCAGCGGGTCAAGATCGGCAATCCGACGGTGATGGCACGGCTGCGCGCCGCGTCGGAGCTCGCCGACCTGGTGATCACCCATGAGATCCAGGAGTTCGACATTCCAGATGCCGTCGACCGGATCCGGGCGACGAACGGCGCGCTCACCACCTCCGGGCCGACCACCCACTTGCCGGCCCAGGGTGGCCCACCGCCGTACGCGACACCGCCAGAGCTCGGAGCTCAGCCGTCAGGTGTCAGCGGGGCGAATGTTGCATCCGGCATGCAATCTGCCTGGCCCACCGCGGCCGCAACGCCACCCAACGAGGGCGCCGTCCCGGCCCGCACCATCGTGAGAGCGATCCAGGATCTGCTGCGCGAGGTCGCGTCGACCGACGAGCTCCAACGAGCTGCCGTCACCATCAGAACAGAGTCACCGGCACTGGCCGAGTTACTCCTGGCCTACGGCACCGGCAGGACCGCGGACGCCATGGCCCACTATGAGCAACATCACGGCTGAGCAGCTAAGGCACGGCTCTATGTAGCACGAGCCGAGTAGACATTCGGGCCCGTCTCATCCCTTGTCCGCAAGGAATTCCGCCCCCAGGTCTGGTGTTGGGTTGCCTCGGCGGGGCGGATCGTCCTGCGTTCGTTGACGTTGTGAGGAGAGGCTTGTGCGCGCGTTCGGCGCTTTTCGGCGGGTTGTTGCGGTGGCGGGAGCGGTCACGCTCGCGGTGTCGATGGTTGCCTGCGGCAGCGATCAGAAGGACGCTGCCTCCGGTCCTGATCTCGGGCTGATGAAGGCGGGCACGTTGCGGATCGGGACGCTGACCGACGCGCCGCCGAACGTGTACGTGAAGGACGGCAAGTTCACCGGGTTCGACAACGACCTGATCACCGCGGTCGCCGCCAAGCTGAACCTGAAGCCGGAGTTCGTCGGCACGGACTTCTCCGCGCTGCTCTCGCAGGTGAACGGCGGCCAGTTCGATCTCGGTAGCTCGTCGATCACGGTCACCGAGGCGCGCAAGAAGACGGTTGCCTTTAGCAACGGGTACGACTTCGGCTACCTCGGGCTCAACACCACGAAGAACTCGGGTATCACGTCCTTCGACCAGCTCCAGGGCAAGCGGGTGGTCGTGGTCCAGGGCACCGTCCAGGACGACTACGCGACCGGCAAGAACCTCAACCCGGTCCGCGTGCCGAACTACAACGCCGCGCTCGGCCAGCTGAAGGCCGGTACTGCGGATGCGTGGGTCTCCCCCGCCGAGATCGGCGAGAAGATGGCCAAGGAGCAGGGTGGCGGCACGGTGATCCTGGCTGCCAAGGAGCTGAGTGACGCGCCGATGGCGTTCGCCGTGGCCAAGAGCAACGACAAGCTCCGCGACGCGGTCGACAAGGCGCTCGACGAGGTCATCGCCGACGGCACCTGGACCAAGCTGGTCGAGCAGTACTACCCCGGTCGCGCCGTGCCGGCGAACTTCAAGCCGGGCAGCGGGTCTGTGAAGTTCACCGCTCCCAAGGCCTGAGCATGGACATCTGGTCCACGCTGAGTGACACCTTCCTCGACTGGGAGTCGATGAAGGCGGTTCTGCCCGAGATGCTCAAGGTGGGACTGGTCAACACCCTCATCCTGGCGGCCGCCTCGGTCGTGCTGGGCACAGTGCTCGGCATGATCGTGGCGGTCCTCGCCCTGTCCACCAAGCCGTGGCTGCGCTGGCCGGCGAAGATCTACACCGACATCTTCCGCGGCCTGCCCGCGATCCTGACGATCCTGCTGATCGGTCAGGGCCTGTCCCCCATCACCCGGCACTGGTGGGGCCCGAACCCGTACCCGCTCGGCATCCTCGCCCTGTCGCTGATCGCCGCCGCCTACATCGGCGAGATCTTCCGCTCAGGCATCCAGAGCGTGGAGAAGGGCCAGCTCGAGGCCGCCCGCGCACTTGGGTTCAGCTACACCAGCGGGATGCGGCTGGTCGTCATCCCGCAAGGTGTGCGACGGGTGTTGCCGGCGCTGGTGAACCAGTTCATCGCGCTGGTGAAGGAGTCCAGCCTGGTCTACTTCCTCGGTCTGCTGGCCAGTCAGCGTGAGCTGTTCCGGATCGGTCAGGACGCTGCCGCGACCAACGGCAACCTGTCACCGCTGCTGCTCGCGGGCATCTTCTACCTGATCATCACCGTCCCGCTCACGCACTTGGTGAACCACTTCGACAAGCGGCTGCGCGAGGGGCGACCGGCCGAGACCGAAGCTGTGAAGCTGGAGGAACTCGCGCATGCGAACCATTGAGGCCGCGAGCCTGCAGGTCGAGGGCGTCGAGCTCGCGTTCGGGACCAACAAGGTCCTCCGCGGCGTGGACCTCGCCGTGCCGGCCGGACACACCGCGTGCGTGATCGGGCCGTCAGGCTCCGGGAAATCGACGCTGCTACGGGCGATCAACCGGCTGCTCGAGCCGGATGCGGGCGACGTGAAACTCGGCGGCGAGTCGGTGCTGCGCGGTGACCCCGACGTCCTGCGCCGTCGGATCGGGATGGTGTTCCAGCACTTCAACCTGTTCCCGCACAAGACCGTGCTCGACAACATCACGCTTCCGCTCCGCAAGATCAAAAAGCTCGACACCGACGCGGCGCAGGAAGCCGCCCGGGAGCAGCTTGAGCTGGTCGGCCTGAAAGAGAAGGCCGCGGCGCGCCCCGGGAACCTGTCCGGCGGACAGCAGCAACGGGTCGCGATCGCGCGAGCGCTCGCCATGAAGCCCGAGGTGATGCTGTTCGACGAGGCGACGTCCGCGCTCGATCCCGAGCTGGTCAAGGGCGTGCTCGCGCTGATGGCGGACCTCGCGCAGGCGGGGATGACGATGGTCGTGGTCACGCACGAGATGGGGTTCGCGCGCGAGGTCGCGGACCAGGTCGCGTTCATGGATCACGGTGTGGTGGTCGAGTCCGGCGTACCGGAGCAGGTGTTCACGGACGCGGACTCGCCGCGGCTACGGCAGTTCCTGTCGCAGGTGCTGTAAACCGCCTCTGGCGTAAATGGTTGCCGAGGGCCACTATGGGGATTGGGCCCGACAGCCGGGCCGACCATGGCTGGGGGATGGTTATGGTGAGAGATCTTCGGTTGATGATCTCGGCGGCGCTCACCGTCGGGCTGACAGCGATGCTGGGCCTGGCGGTGAGCACCGAGCCACCACCCGCCGCAGCCGCGGCCACGCCAGCAGCGACGACGAGGCCGTCAGCGAAGCAGGCAGCGAAGCCGAAGTGGGTCTACCTGACGTTCGACGACGGGCCGAGCGCGCGCTACACCGCGCAGATCCTGAAGATCCTTCAGGCCTACCACGTGCGGGCGACGTTCTTCGAGGTCGGCCAGAACGTCAAGCGGTACCCGGCCATCACCCGGCGGGTCGACCAACTCGGTCACAGCGTGCAGAACCACTCCTGGTCGCACCCGAACCTCACCAAGGTCAATTGGGCCACGTTCAAGTACCAGGTCCGCACCACCGACCGTTACCTCCGGACACAGACCGGCTACACCCCGCGCTGCCTGCGACCGCCGTACGGCGCGACGAACCGGGTGGTCGCGCAACGAGCCGCGATGCTCGGCAAGAAGCTCACGCTGTGGACCGTTGACCCGGCCGATTGGAGCCGCCCGGGTACGTCGGTGATCGTGCGTCGCGTCCTGGCGAAAGTTCGGAGCGGCTCCGTGGTCCTGATGCACGACGGCGGTGGCAATCGCAGTCAGACCGTCGCCGCGCTCCCGAAGATCCTGAAGGCACTCAAGGCCAGGGGCTACCTGTTCTATCCGTTGTGGTGTCACTGACAGGCGTCCGCTATTCGTTACTCGTTGACACGGCAGCGGCGTGGCCGCTGGCTTTCGACGGGATCCTGCCCAGGGTGGACGGGAGGAGTGAGCCACCCACCGCCCTGGGGGACGCATGGATGTTCGCTTGACGCGCGCCGGGAACCGGATGATCGGTCTGGCGATGATGATGCTGGTGAGCGCGGTGATCGGCTCGGTCGTTGTCGCGGCCGCGAAGTCACCCGCCAAACCAGCCACGCCCGAACCGCCCGCCGCGGCGCCGGCAGCAGCCGCGCCGACCAAGACTCCGCTACCTACCAAGTACGTCGTGCTGACGTTCGACGACGGTCCCGATGTCGAGTACACCCCGAAGGTGCTCGAGATCCTCGCGAAGTACGACGCGAAGGCGACGTTCTTCGAGGTCGGCCAGAACGTCCAGAAGCATCCCGAGCTGACCAAGCGCATCCACGACGCCGGCCACAGCGTCGAGAACCACACCTGGACCCACGCTGACCTGCGCAAACTGAGCGCGACCGCGTTCCGGCAGCAGGTCATGTCGACGGACCAGGCGATCCGCGCACAGATCGGGAGTACGCCGGGCTGCCTGCGACCGCCGTACGGCGGGGTGAGCGCAGCCGTCCGGCAACGGGCGAAGGCGCTGGGCAAGGACCTCGTCGTATGGACCGTCGACTCGCGCGACTGGACCAAGCCGGGCACGACCGCCATCGTCCAGCGGGTGATGAAGAACGTGCACAGCGGCTCGGTGATCCTGATGCATGACGGCGGCGGCAACCGCAGTCAGACGGTGGCCGCGCTGCCGACCATTCTCAAGTCGCTCAAGGCGCAGCGATACGGCTTCCGCACCCTCACCTGCTAGGAGAGGGCGCTCACCAGCGGCACGATGTCGGCGATCGACTCGACGATGCGGGTCGGGCGGTACGGGAACCGCTCGACCTCGTGCTCGCCGGTCGATCCGGACAGCACCAGCACGCTGCGGAGACCCGCCTCGAGACCGCTGATGATGTCCGTGTCCATTCTGTCGCCGATCATGACAGTGGTTTCGGAGTGCGCCTCGATCCGGTTCAGCGCGCTACGCATCATCAGCGGGTTCGGCTTGCCGACGAAGTACGGCGCGACACCGGTCGCCCGGGTGATCAGCGCGGCCACCGAGCCGGTCGCGGGCAGCGGGCCTTCCTGCGACGGGCCGGTTGGGTCCGGGTTGGTCGCGAGGAACCGCGCGCCGTCGGCGATCAGCCGGATCGCCTTGGTGATCGCCTCGAACGAGTACGTCCGGGTCTCACCGAGGACGACGTAGTCGGGGTCGCGCTCGGTCAGCACGTACCCGATCTCGTGCAGCGCGGTCGTCAGACCCGCCTCACCGATCACGTACGCCGTCCCGCCCGGACGCTGGTCGTCCAGGAACTGGGCGGTGGCGAGCGCGCTGGTCCAGATCGCCGCCTCCGGGATGTCGATGCCCGCAGCAAGCAGGCGGGCACGGAGGTCGCGCGGCGTGAAGATCGAGTTGTTGGTGAGGACAAGGAACTTCTTGCCCGACGCCTGCAGCGCGGCGATGAAGTCACCGGCTCCCGGGATGGCGCGCTCCTCGTGCACCAGCACGCCGTCCATGTCCGTCAGCCAGCTCTCGACCGGTTTGTGCTCGCTCACCGGCTCATCGTAATGGCCACATGGAAACTGTCGGTGGAGGCCGCAAGAATGCGGGCATGGAGTTAGCCGGGTACCGAGAGTTGTGGCGAGCACACGGCGTGATGGCGCTGCTGGTGTCCTCGCTGCTCGCGCGGCTGCCGGTGCTCGCGACGATGGTTCCGATCGCATTCCTCGCGAAGGACGCGAGTGGTTCGTTCCGCTGGGCCGGAGTGGTGGCCGGTGCGTACTCGATCGGTATGGCGATTGCTGGGCCGGTCTGGTCGCGGGCGGCGGATCGCCGCGGTCCTCGGGGCGTGTTGTTGGTGACCGGGATCGCGTGGAGCGTGGCGCTGATCGCGATCGCGTTGCTGCCCGCCGGGCTGCATCGGTTGCTGCCTGCGCTGGCGGTGGTCGCGGGTGCGCTGGTGCCTCCGGTGATGCAGACGTTGCGGGCAGCCTGGCCTCGGGTGGTGCAAGGGCCGGCGCTGCGGACGGCGTACTCCGTGGATGCGACGGCGCAGGAGTTGCTGTTCATGGTCGGGCCGATGCTCGGGGCAACTGCCGTGAGCGTGGCCAGTCCGCGTCTCGGTGTGCTCCTCGCGGCGGCGATGTCAGCGGTCTTCATCTGGTGGTATGCGCTTCGACAACCCAAGCCCGTCCCGCACGATCACCGGACCAAGGTGACCGCGCGGCAGTTGCTTTGGCATCGGCACCGGTTGCCGTTGATCCTTGCGTTCGGCCTCTGGGTGACGTCGTTCAACGGGATCTCGCTGGGGATCGTCGCGTTTGCGGACGAGCACGGTCAGCGGCTGCTCGCCGGCATCTTCGAGGCCGTCTGGGCGTTCGGCAGCCTGGTCGGCGGCGCTGTCGCGGGCGCCTTGCCCGCTCGGCGTACGTCGTACCTGTGGCGGCGGGCTGCTCTGGTGGCGGCCGGGATGCTGTTGTGCGTGTTCGCGACCTGGTCGTCGGTGTCGTTAGGGATCGCGTTGCTGTTGTCGGGGCTGACGTTGGCGCCCGCGATCGGCGCGCTGTACGAGCGGCTCGGTGCGTTGACCCCGGATGTGGCGCGGACCGAGGTGTTCGGCTGGATGGGCAGCGCGGCAATGGGCGGCGCTGCGATCGGGGCCGCGGTATCGGGTGCGGTCATCGAGGGATTCGGCGTGCGATATGTGTGGCTGCTGGCCGCCGTACTCGCCGCCGCGTCGATGGTGTTGCTGCTGAGAGTGCCGCCCGAGCAGCACCTGGAGGTGGAGCCAACGGCACCAGAGCTACCGGCCGGTGGATTGCTCGGCGAGGGTGCGTAGGTTCTCGACCATCGCGTTGGGGTCGTCCGCGGCGTAGACGGCCGAGCCGGCTACGAACACGTCGGCACCGGCTTCAGCGCATTGCTCGATGGTGTCGGCCGCGACACCGCCGTCGATCTCGATCCACAGGTCGAGGCCGTGCTTGTCGAGCAGCTGGCGGGTACGGCGGATCTTGGGCACGCAGATGTCGAGGAACTTCTGGCCGCCGAAGCCGGGCTCGACGGTCATGATCAAGATCATGTCGAGCTCGGGCAGCAGGTCCTCGTACGGCTCGATCGGCGTCGCGGGCCGGAGCGCCATCGCGGCCCGCGCACCCTTGGCCCGGATCTCCCGCGCGGTCCGGATCGGCGCCCGACAAGCCTCGATGTGGAAGGTCACGCTCGAAGCGCCCGCTTCGACGTACCCGGGTGCCCAGCGGTCCGGGTCCTCGATCATCAGGTGACAGTCGAGCGGCATGTCGGTCGACTTCGCGAGCGACTCGACCACGGGCATCCCGAGGGTCAGATTCGGCACGAAGTGGTTGTCCATCACGTCGACATGCAGCCAGTCCGCATTGGACACCGCAGCAGCCTCATCAGCCAGCCGGGCAAAATCGGCGGCCAGGATGCTCGGCGCGATCTGAATCCCCATAGGCGTCAATCTACCGAGACCCCACCGCCGCACCGGCAGGCGGTGAGCCTGCGGGGTGGCTGACCTCACCCGGCGAGTTCGGCAGCGAGCACCTCGCGGAGGGTGGCGGTGGGACGACCGAGCAGTTCAGGCAAGGCGGGATCGACGACGGTGAACTCGCCCCGACGGCTGGCGGCGAACAGGTCCAGGGTCATGTCGACGGCGTGACGCGGCATCCCCCGCTCGAGAGCAGTTCTCTTCCAATCCATGTCGGCGACGGTGATCCGGGTGATCGTGCGCCCGGTCAGGTCAGATGCGATGGCGGCCGCGTCGGCGTAGTCCAGGGTTTCCGGCCCGGTCAGGGCCGGACTGATGCCGTCGAGGCGTTCGGGTGAAGTCAGCGCAATCACCGCGGCGTCGGCCAGATCCGCGTGCGCCGTCCACGACACCGGCGCGTCCTCCGGGAGGATCAGCCGGCCGGATTCGAGGGCCGAGCGCAGCATCGCGACAGCAACGCTCGCGTAGAAGCCGTTGCGTAGCACGGTGAACGGGACGCCGGATGCCTGCAGGTGCCGCTCGACCGCGGCGTGGCTGCGCGTCGCGGCGAAGAGCGAGTCGGGGCTGGAGCCCTGCTGGCTGGTGTAGACGATGCGCTCCGCGCCCGCAGTCCGGGCCGCCTCGATCGCGGCGCGATGCGCGTCCGGATTGCCTCGGCCGGAAATGAGCATCACCTGGGTGGCACCCTCGAAGGCAGCGGCGAGAGTTTCCGGGCGATCGAAGTCTCCCTCGCGCACCCCGATGCCGCGGGCCCGCAGGTCGGACGCCCGCTCGGGCGAGCGCACGCTGACGCCGAGCTGGTTCGCAGGCAGCCGGCCTGCGAGTCGCTCGACGATCGCCCGGCCGAGGTGACCGTTCGCTCCGGTGACGATGATCATGCCGCCCCAACTCCTCGTTATCGATGCTAACAGTTGAACGTTATCACCGATAACGACTACCTTTGGGCTCGTGAAGGACACAGATCCGGCCGGTGGCGGACCGCCCGACGAGACCTGGACCGACGCCGGATCCACCCGGGACCGGATGCGATCGCAGATCGTCGAAGTGGCGGCGGGGTTGCTGGCGCGCGGTGGGCGGGAAGCAGTGTCGACGCGAGCGGTGGCCGCGGCCGCCGGGACACAGGGGCCAACCATCTACCGCTTGTTCGGGGACAAGGACGGCCTGCTCGCCGCCGTGCTCGAGTATGGCGTTGCGAAGTACCTGTCGGACCGGCCGGTGGTGGAATCCGGCGCGGACCCGGTCGCCAGGCTGCGCGCCGACTGGGATCGGGATCTCGGGTTCGGACTGGCGAACCCGGCGTTGTTCAGGTTGATGTACGTGGAGGCGGTCCCCGGGCGACCGTCGGCAGCGGCGGAAGCCGCTTTGTCGACGCTGCGGACCCGCATCCGCGGCATCGCCGCCGCCGGCCGGCTCCGGGTCGACGAGGAGCTCGCGATCGCCATGGTGCAGGCCGCTGGGTGTGGAGCGATCTTCGCGCTCGTCGCAGTACCGGAGGAACGCCGGGATCCGCGACTGGCGGAGGCGATGTTCGATGCGGTCGTCGCCGCGATCACGACCGGCGAGGTCGAGACCCGCAACACCCGTCCGACGACGGCCGCGAATGCCCTACGAGCGCAACTGCCGGACCTCGAGATGCTGACCGATGGCGAGCGTCAGCTGCTCGATGAATGGTTGGTTCGGATCACCCACTGAACCGCATCTCGGACCGTCTCGACCACCTCGGGGCCGATGGGCAATGACGGGCGGCGGATGACGAGTACGGGGATCGCGAGCCGGCGGGCCGCGGTGAGTTTCGCGGCCGTGGCCGGGCCGCCGCTGTCCTTGGTGACCAGTACGTCGATGCGGTGCTCGCGGAGAATTGCCAGCTCGTCCGTGAGGGTGAACGGACCGCGCGCGAGGATCAGCGTGCACCATGTCGGGCGGGGTTCGGGCGGGTCGACGCAGCGGGCGAGCGTCCAGAGCCCGGTGGTTGCGAAGGCGTCGAGGCCTTGCCGTCCGATCGTGAGGAACACGCGCGAGGTCCTGAGGTCCCGAAGCAGATCGGCGGCTGCGGTCGCAGAGTCGGCCCAGTGCCAGTTGTCGTCGGGACCAGGCGTCCAGCCGGGGCGGCGGAGGACGAGGAGAGGTACGCCGGTCTCGCGGGTCGCGGCGACTGCGTGCGCAGTCATGGTCGCGGCGAACGGATGCGTCGCATCGACAACAAGATCGACCGGATGATCGCGAAGCCAGGCCGCAAGCCCGTCCGCGCCACCGAATCCACCCGTCCGAACCTCGCCGACAGGCAGCCGGGCGTCAGTCGTCCGTCCGGCCAGCGACGAGACGACCTCGATCCCCTCGGCGGTCAGAAGCCCGGCAAGCGTCCGCGCCTCACCGGTCCCGCCGAGGAGCAGGACCTTCATCGCGCCCGGTCGGCCGAGTAGAGGTGGCTGTCACGGAAGGTCGTTGCCGAGAGCACCTTTCCGACGATGATGACGGCGGTACGACGGATGCCCGCGGACTTCACCTGGTCCGCGATGTCGGCGAGAGTTCCGCGGAGAATCAGCTCGTCGTCGCGGGAGGCGCGGGCGACGACGGCGACCGGGCAGTCGGGACCGTAGTTCGGCACGAGCTCATCGACGACCCGGTCGATCTGTTGGACCGCGAGATGGAGGACGAGTGTTGCCTGAGCGGCGCCGAGGGTCGGGAGGTCTTCGCCCGCGGGCATTGCGCTCGCGCTGCCGCCGATGCGGGTCAGGATGACGGTTTGGCCGACTTCGGGAACGGTCAGCTCGCGGGCCAGGGTTGCCGCCGCGGCGGCGTAGGCGGGTACGCCGGGCGTCACGTCGTACGGGATGTCGAGGGTGTCGAGGCGGCGCATCTGTTCGGCCATCGCGCTGAAGACGGAGGGGTCGCCGGAGTGCAGGCGGGCGACGTCCTGGCCGGCGGCATGGGCAGTGGCGAGTTCGGCGATGATCTCGTCGAGGGTCAGGTTCGCGGTGTCGATCTTGCGGGCGCCGGGTGGGCAGTGGTCCAGAAGGTCGCCGGGGACGAGCGCCCCGGCGTACAAGCAGACCGGCGACGCCGCGATCAGGTCGCGCCCGCGCACGGTGATGAGATCGGCAGCACCTGGGCCGGCCCCGATGAAGTGAACGGTCACTTCACCACGCTCCAGATCGTGACTGGCATGGCCGGGCGCCAGCCGGTCATGGAGCCTACGGCGGAGGCGCGTTGCACGGAGAGGCGGACCAGGTCGCCGCCGTGGGCCGTGTACCAGCCTGCGATGAGGGACTCGGTTTCGAGCGTGACGCCGTTCGTCACCAAGCGACCCCCGGGTTTGAGGGCGCCCCAGCAGGCGTCGAACATGCCGGCCGCGGTCGCTCCCCCGCCGATGAAGATCGCGTCCGGCGCCTCGAGACCGTCGAGCGCGGCGGGTGCGGCGCCTTCGACGACGGTGACTGACGCGCCGAGCGCGGCGGCGTTGCGTTCCAGTCGCTTGGCCCGGTCCGAGTCGCGTTCGACGGCGATCGCGCGGCAGGACGGGTGATGACGGGACCATTCGATCGCGATGCTGCCGGCGCCACCGCCGACGTCCCAGAGCAGTTGCCCGGGCACCGGGGCGAGTCGCGACAGCGTGACAGCGCGTACTTCACGCTTGGTGAGCTGGCCGTCGTTCTCGTAGGCATCATCGGGCAGCCCGGGTGCGGTGGACAGGACGGGGCCTTCGCAGGCGATGGCGATCACGTTGAGGGCGTCGACGTCCTCGGACCACGAACCGGCGCGTGATCGTCGTACCCGCTCGGTCGGTCCGCCGAGCTGTTCGAGGACAGTGAACTCGCTGGAGCCGTAGCCGCGGGCAACCAACAGCTGGGCGACCTCGGCCGGAGTTTGGGCACCTCGGCTCAGGATGAGCAGAAGTCGACCGGGCTGGAGGTGTGGGTGGAGACGCTCGACCGGTTGGTTGACCAGGCTCACCACCTGCACCTGATCCTGCGGCCAACCGAGTCGCGCACAGGCCAGGGAGACGCTCGACGAGTGCGGGATGACTCGTACGGCGTCCGCGCCGAGCATCCGTGCCAGGGTCGTGCCGATGCCGTGGAAGGTGGGGTCGCCGCTTGCCAGTACACAGATCCGCTGGCCCGCGTACTGCGAGAGCAACCCGGGAAGCGCCTCGGACAGGGGCGAAGGCCACGCGACACGCAAGCCGGTCGGGACGAGGGCCAGCTGGCGGGTGCTGCCCATGACGACGTCGGCTGACTCGACGGCGGCGCGGGCTGCGGGTGACAAACCGGGCCAGCCATCGGCACCGATGCCAACGACCGTGATCGGGTCAGGCATTGCCGAGGACCTTGGTGATCGTGATCTCGATGACCACGCGTTGCGGGTTCACTCGCGGTTCCTTGTAGCGCTTGGCGTAGCGGTGCTCGGCATCCCGCACGCGCCCCGGGTCGTCGCTCACGACAGCCCGCCCCTCGAGCGTGCTCCAGCGCCGGCCGTCCACCTGCGTCACCGCGACCGCGGCCTCCCCCAGCCGCCGGATCGCGTGCGCCTTGTACGACGTACCCGAGCAGATGACCCGGACCAGCCCCGCCTCGACGTCCAGCGTCGCCCCGACAGGCGTCGCGTGCACGGTCCCGTCAGCGCGGACGGTACTCAGCACGCACAGATGCCGCTCGGTCCAGAACTCGGCCAGTCGCTCACTCAACACCCAGCGATCGTAGACAAGGCGGCCCGCCCGGTGAGGTGCCGGGCGGGCCGTCGTGCGCTGGACCCCTCAGACCAGCGCGGTCCAGATCGGCTGGGAGTCAGCCGATGTCGCGTCGGCGGAAGGTCGCGAAGCCGGCGACGGTCAGTGCGGCGGCGATCGCGGTCAGCCAGAGGACCGGGGTGACGGAGAAGTCGCCGCCGGGCAGCCGCGGGGTGTGGCCGTACGGGCTGAGGTTGATCATCCATTGCGGCAGGTTGAAGATCTCGCCGAACTGGCCGATCAGCAGGAACACGCCGTACAGGACCCAGCCGCCGGTGACGAGCTTCGGCGCGAAGCCGAACAGTATGACGACCAGCGCGGTCACCAGCCAGATCGCCGGCAGTTGTACGGCGGCCGCGCCGAGCATCCGCGGGACCTGGCGCCCCATGTTGCCGAGCGACGCCCCACTCGAGATCCCCGAGCCGAGGCCGGCGACCAGGATCAGCGCGCCGGTCCCCAGCAATGCCATCAGCACGTGGCTACCGAGCCAGCGCGCCCGGGTGACGCCGGTCGCCAGCAGCGGCTCGGCGCGTAGCGCAGTCTCCTCGGAGCGGAGCCGGAGCGCCGCCTGGATGCCGAACGCCGACGCGAGCAGACCCATCACGCCCATCTCTGTCGCCAGGAACGCGTCGGTGATGCCCTCCACACCGCCGAGCTTCTGCACCATCTCCTTGGCGCTGTCGCTGGTGACGAACCCGTCGACGTTGCTGGCGATATTGCCGACCAGCAATCCGAGCAGCAGGAACGCGAATCCCCAGGCGTAGAACGAGCCTCGGTGCAGCCGCCAGGCCAGTGCGAGCGGCGAGCGCAGCGACGCGGCTGCCTGCGGCGGACCGGGACATGGTGGAACCAGTCCGGCACCGAGGTCGCGCCGCCGGATCAGTGCGGTCGCAGCAGCGATCAGCACGACCAGGAACACCAGCGGGATCAGCAGTACGACGATCCGGTCACCGGCGTACGCGCGGACCTGCTGCGACCATCCGATCGGCGACAGCCACGACACCCACTGGGTACTACCGTCGGCCGACGAGTCACCGATCGCCCGCAGTACGTATGCCACACCAAGGACGACCGCAGTCAGTCCGTTGGCGGCCCGAGCGCTCTCGGTGACCTGTGCGGTCACAGCGCCCACACCGGCGAACGCCAGCCCGGCACCGGCCCACATCAGCCCGAACGCGAACGAGCCCTTCGTGTCCAGCCCGCTCCCCATCAAAGCGAGTGCAGTGACCAGACCGAGGACGATGACGGTCCCTGCGGACACGATCAGCGCTGCGGTCAAAGCGGCGTACCGCCCGAGGACTCCGGCGCTCAGCAACTCCAGTCGGCCGCTCTCCTCCTCCGTGCGGGTGTGCCGTACGACGAGGATGCCGGCGAGCAATCCGACCAGCAGAGCACCGAATGCGGTGAGCTTGAACAGCGAGACCTCCCCGAGCGAGGACTCGTCGAAGATCCGCCCGTACAGCGACACCAGTGCCGGCGACGCGTTCGACGTACGCGCGGCCTCGACCAACGCGTTCTGGTCGGAGTACAGGTCGATCGACGCTTTGACCGACCCGGCCGCCGAGATCACGAAGACGACGATCCAGATCGGGATCAGCAGCCGGTCCCGGCGCAGCGCAAGCCGCACCAGCGTCCCGGTACCGACGAAGTCGTTCATCGCACGGCCGCCTCAGCCTCAGCCGGTACGTCGTCCTCGTAGTGGCGCAGGAACAGCTCCTCCAGCGTCGGCGGCTGCGCGACCAGGCTCTTGATCCCGCTGGCGGACAACTGTCGCATCACCGCGTCGAGCTGTGCGGTGTCGACCTCGCACCGGACACGGTTGCCCTCGACATCCAGGCCGTGGATGCCGGGCAGTTGCGCGAGCCCGTTCGGCGATCCGGCCAGCTCGGCGTGGATCGACGTACGCGTGAGATGGCGGAGGTCGGACAGAGTGCCGGTCTCGACCACCTTGCCGCGGCGGATGATGCTGACCCGATCGCACAGGGCCTCGACCTCGGACAGGATGTGACTGGACAGCAGCACGGTGCGGTCCTCGCGCTTGTCCTCCTCGATGACCTGCCGGAACACCTCCTCCATCAGCGGGTCCAGGCCGGAGGTCGGCTCGTCCAGGATCAGCAGCTCGACATTCGACGCGAGCGCCGCGACCAGCGCGACCTTCTGCCGGTTGCCCTTCGAGTACGTCCGGCCCTTCTTGGTCGGGTCGAGGTCGAACCGGCGCAGCAGGTCGTCGCGCTTCTTCTCGTCCAGCCCGCCGCGGAGCCGGCCGAGCAGGTCGATCACCTCACCGCCGGTCAGGTTCGGCCAGAGGTTGACGTCACCGGGGACATAGGCGAGCCGCCGGTGCAGCGTGGCGGCATCGTGCCAGGGGTCGCCACCGAGCAGCGAGACATCGCCGGCGTCACCCCGCAACAGGCCGAGCAGGACGCGGATGGTGGTGGACTTCCCGGCGCCGTTCGGGCCGAGGAATCCGTGCACCTCGCCGGTCGCGACCTCCAGATCGAGACCATCGAGCGCGTGCGTACTTCCGTACGACTTGTGTAGTCCAGAGACCACGATGGCTGATGTCATGATTCATAACGTACACTGCATTCAGAAGATTGTGAATCTTGCTAACAGCTTCCTGACAGCGCAGAGGGGATGATGGGGCGGTGAGTGCAGATCGAGACGACGACGCCGTCAAGCGGTACACCGAGCAGTTCGGCAACCTGCTCGCCGAGACAGGCTGGCCGCGGATGGCGGCCCGCGTGTTCGCCGCGATCCTGTCCAGCGTGTCCGGCCGGATGACCGCCGCTGAGCTGTCCGACCAGCTGCAGGCCAGTCCCGCCGCGGTCTCCGGCGCGGTCAACTACCTGCTGCAGCTGCGCCTGGCCACCCGCGAGCGCGAGCCCGGGACCCGCCGCGATGTGTACGTCGTCCAGGACGACGCCTGGTATCAGACGATGATGAGCGAGGACGCGTCGCTGCTGCGGTGGTCGGAGTCCCTGCGCAAGGTCCTCGACGCGTCCGGCGACGGCACCGACGCCCACCGACGCATCCGCATCTCCCTGGGCTTCATCGACTTCATCGGCGAAGAAGTCAAAGGCCTCACCGATCGCTGGGTGAAACGCAAAGCCGAGCTGGACGCAGAAATCGACGCCGAACTCGCCTGATTTCCGGAGCCCGCCAGTGAGCGAGGGACTCCCGCGGCCGAGGCTTCAGGTGGAGATCCGCGATCAGGACGGCCTTCACCGCGCACGCTGCATGAAAGCCGATGGTGACCTCTACTGCGGGTCGTAGACGGTGAAGATTGTGCAGTAGATGGGTGGAGACTCCAGGCCGGGGTAGTACAGGCGGCCGGCCTCGTCGGTGATTTTGAAGTACGCCGTTGACGCGCCGACCTGGGCCGGGGCTTGGAGGTGCATCGTGACGACGACGGTCTCCCCTGGTGCGGCATCGGGGACTCGCGAGCGGGAGGGCGAGCGTAGCCAGCCGGGAGTGCCCGCTGCGCCTTGGCGGGTCAGCCAGCGGTCGTGCCACGGGCGCTCGCCGCTGTTGCGGATCTCCCAGGTCTTTTCGAATGGCTGATCGCGGCTGACCCGCGTGCCGTCGGGGACCGTCTCCCCCGCCAGCTCGGCGCGGTCGTCGGGGTGGTGGTCGATCGGCACGGATCCACCGAGCAGCACGGGTTGGATGTGCCGGCGCATGTCGCGTTGGGAGACGTCGCGGCCGGCGCGTACGGCGGCGTCGAGCTCCATCAACTGGTTCACCAGGGACTGGCCGGCGCCGAACGAGGCGTCGTACCACTCGGTGAGCTCGCGGCTGGGTTTGGTGTGGCCGCGCTCGACCCGAGACAGGTGCCCCTTGTCCCAGCCGGACTCCGCGGCGGCGCGGCTCAAGGGCATACCGACCGCTTCCCGGAGCTCGCGCATCCGGGATCCGATCACAAAGCGAGCCTGTGCTGGCCTCACGGCGGACTCCCCGGTCCTGCTAACGGTCGTTGCCCACTGCGACAACACGGTAACCCTTTGATTCTCTGTAAATCAGTGTCACTTCGCCAGTCGCCCAGCGAAAAGGACCAACATCATGCGTACCGCCCTCATGCGCATCACCCTCACCACAGTGCTGGCCACCGCCGCCGCCCTCGGCACCGGCACCCTGACCGCCAGCGCCGCCACCGGAACAGTGGTCACCGACAGCGGCCAAGGCGTCGCCATCCGGTCCGGAAACGCGACCAGCTTCGGCTCGGTCGGCACCCAGCCCAACGGACCGGTCGAGATCGACTGTCAGATCTACGGCGAGCCCGTCACCGGTAAGTACGGCCGCAGCCTCGTCTGGGACCACATCCCCGGCAAGGGCTTCATCACCGACTCCTACGTCAACACCGGCAGCAGCGGCCTCATCGCTCCGCTCTGCACCAGCAACCCGCGCGCCGACGCCGCGATCGCCTGGTACGCCGCCCGCAGCGGCTCGACCGCCTACCAGGGGTACTGCGAGATGGCCGCCGAGAACTCGTACGGCAAGACCGCGATCTGGGCCTCCGCCAAGGCCGACTGGAACGACGCCGTGGCCCGCGGGGTCGCCCATCGCGGTGACCTGAACCCGCCGAAGGGCGCCCTGGTGTTCTGGGACCTGGCTGCGCCGTACGGCCACGTCGGAGTCGCCAAGGGAGACGGCACCTTCTGGGCCACCAGCGTCAGCGGCGCGATCGGCACCCGCGCACTGCCCTACTTCAACAGCTACCTCGGTTGGGCCTGGCCCAACTTCTGATCGCGAGCACCCGGACGCGCGTCCCGCCCCTCACGCGTCCGGGTGCTCGACCCTGTGTTCGATTCTGTCCAGCCAGTCCGACACCAGCGCGCGGTACGCCGCCAGCCCGGGCCCGGGCAGCAGGTGATCCTCCTGGTCCAGTACGGCGAACGTCGCGCGCGGATAGTCCTCGAGGATCGCCCACGCGTCGGCGTACCCGGCGGTGGTGTCCTGGCGGCCGGTCACGATCAGAGTCGGACGCTCGAAGCGGGCCGCGGGATCTTCGCGCAAGGCGTACGTCGTGACGTCTCGCTGGATGTGACCGAGGAACGCGAGGTCCGCGGCTGCCTCTGCGGCGTCGTAGTACTGATGCTGGCGTTGCCGATCCGGTGAGGCGACGAGGTGTTCGTCGGTCGGCAGGGTGCGTCGGGTGCGATCGACGACGATGCCTGGGGCCCTCAGCAACAACCCGAGGACCCGCGTCGGATCACGGCGCACGATGCCGCGGGCGTGCAGCCCGCCGGCCGACGTACCGGCCAACACGAACGGCTCGCCGCCGGACAGGTCGTCGACCAGCGCGGTGATTGCGTCGAGCATCCCGTCCTGGTCGGTGATCGACGGAACCGCCGGCGACTTCCCGGTGCCGGGGGGATCAACGTAGATCCGTCGCCAGCCCGCTCGGTCCGCGAAGACCGGCTCGTGGACGTCGCGACCTTCACCCGCATCGCCACCCCAGCTGGGCAGGAAGAAGATCGGACGGCCAGCTCCGAAAGACTCGTAGTACACGTGCCGACCCTAGCCAGGGCGTCAGCGGCTCAACGAGCCTTTCTCTTGGCAGCAGAATCCGGTGGGCGTTCGCCGGACCCGCGCTCGATCAGCCCGCAGGGAAGCACGATCCGCTGCGGCGGACGTGTGTCGGCGCCGGACGCGCGATCGAGCAGCAACCGCGCCGCGCTACGACCGAGCTCGGCGATGTCGGAGGCAACGACCGTGACCGGCGTCGGCAGCATGTCGGCCAGCCGGAAGTCGTCGAACCCGACCACGGCCGGCTCGCTCTTGAGTTGGCTGCCGAGCTCGCCGAGCGCACGCAGTACACCCTCGGTGAGGAAGTTCGTCGAGGCGAAGATCGCGGTCGGCGGATCCGGCCGCAGCATCACCTCGCGGGTCGCCTTCTCGGCGGCCTCCGCGTTGCCCTCGGGCAGCTGGATGACCAGCGACTCGTCGACGTCGATCCCCGCGGCCCGGTGCGCCCGCCGGAACCCGCGCAGCCGGCGTCCGATCGTGTAGTACGACGGTGCGAGCAGGATCGCGATCCGCTCATGCCCTTGCGCCAGCAGGTGCTCGGTCGCGAGCCGCCCGCCGCCTTCGTTGTCGACCATCACGATGTCCGCGTCGATACCGGTCGCCGGACGGTCGACGAACACCACAGGCACGCCGGCGCCTTCCAGGAACGCGTGATCGCCCTGGTCCGGCACGATCATCAGGCCCGCGACCTGCCTGCTGACGAGTTCCTGGATGGCCCGCTTCTCGCCCTCCGGGTCCTCGTCGACACTTCCCAGTACGACGGCGAACCCGGACTGCCCCGCGATCTCCAGCGACGACTTCGCGATCGTCGCGTAGAACGGGTTGGTCAGGTCACCCAGCACCAGGGCCAGACTGGTCGACTTCTTCCCTGGCCGCAGCGCCCGCGCGACCTCGTTGCGCTGGAACCCCAGCTCGTCGATCGCGGCCCGGACCCGCTGCGCGGTCTCGTCCCGGACACCATGCCCGCCGTTCACCACGCGCGACACCGTGCCGAGCCCGACACCGGCCCGTCGGGCGACGTCGATCATCGTCGGCCGGGAGACCTCCGGCTTGGTTGGAAACGTTTCGGACACGGGGTTGACTTCCTTTTCGCGACACGGCATCGTCACCCAACAGTAAAACGTTGGAAACGTTACCGTCCAGGAGGCCGGATGAATCGTTCTTCTCTTGGGACACCGGGCCGGAGGCGATCCGCCCGCGCCGGCATGAGCCGCAACGCCGGCTCCGATGTGAAGGCGGCGTACCTGTTCATCGCACCGGCGATGATCGGGTTCTTCGTCTTCGTGGGGTACCCGCTGGTCCGGTCGTTCTACCTCGCGCTGACCAAGTACAACGGGCTGACCGATCCGATCTTCGTTGGCCTGGGCAACTTCCGCCGGATGTTCACGACCGACCCGGCGTTCTGGCCGGCGCTGCGGGCAACCGGGTACCTGGTGGTCCTGTATGTCCCGCTGTCGCTGGTCATCGGGCTGGCGCTGGCGATGTTCTGCAACCAGCGGTTCGCCGGCGTGCGGGTGGTCCGGACGCTGGCGTACCTGCCGGTCGTGCTGCCCGCGGTCGCGACGATCACGCTGTGGAAGTTCATGCTCGACCCGCAGGTCGGCCTGCTGAACACGCTCCTCGACCGGATCGGGCTGCCGACCAGCCTGTGGTTGCAGAGCCCGAAGATGTCGATGCCCTCGGTCGTGCTGGTGATGCTGTGGGGCGTCGGCGGGACGATGATCATCTTCCTGGCCGCGCTCCAGTCGGTGCCGACCGAGCTGTACGAAGCGGCCAAGGTCGACGGCGCCGGACCGTGGTCGGTGTTCTTCCGGATCACGATGCCGATGATCAGCCCGATCATCCTGCTGCAGGTGATCCTGCAGACCACCGCCGCACTGCAGACGTTCAACCAGCCGAAGATCCTGACCGCCGGCGGACCGGGGTTCAGCACCAATGTGCTGATGCTGTCGATCTACAACAACGGCTTCCCCACCCTGGGCCGGATCCCGCAGCTCGGGTACGCATCCGCGCAGGTGTGGGTGCTGTTCATCATCATCATCGCCGTGATCGCCCTGACCGCGAAGTTCTCCTCACTCTGGACGTACAGTGACAGCACTTCAGACTGAAGCCTCCGTGACGGAGGCGACCGAGGCCGCGCCCCCGGCGAAGAAGAAACCCCGCGTGCTCGGTACGACGTCGTGGTACGTCGTCGCGCTGTTCATCTGCGCCGTGATGGTGGTGCCGCTGCTGTGGATGATCACGATCGGCCTGAAGAGCCGGACCGCCGTGTTCGACATCCCGCCGAAGCTGCTGCCGCACGAGTTCCACTGGAGCAACTTCATCAACGGACCGCAGGTGATCCACTTCCCGCGGCTGTTCCTGAACTCGATGATCATCACCTCGCTCAGCGTGCTCGGCGGCGTGATGACCGCGATGATGGCCGGCTACGCGCTGGCCCGGTTGCGGTTCCCCGGCCGCAAGCTGTGGTTCTACCTGTTCGTCGGCAGCATGTTGCTGCCGGGTGTGGTCGGGCTGATCCCGTTGTTCCAGCTGTACAAGAGCATCGGCTGGTACGACACCTGGCTGCCGCTGATCGTGCCGGCGTTCCTGGGCGGGAATCCGCTCTTCATCTTCCTGGCTCGCCAGTACTTTCTCGCGATCCCCTATTCCATCGATGAAGCGGCCAAGATCGACGGCGCCGGACACCTGCGGATCTTCGTCAGCGTGATGCTGCCGTTGACTCGGCCGGCCTGGCTGACGATGGCGATCCTCGCGTTCCAGGCGTCGTGGAACGACTTCCTGAACCCGCTGGTCTACCTGTACTCGTCCGGCAAGTGGCCGTTGTCGGTGGGGATGGCGTCGTTCATCTCCCCGTTCGCCGGGAAGACGCCGGACTGGAGCTACTACATGGCCACCAACCTGCTGTACATGCTGCCGCCGCTGATCATCTTCTTCGCCGCGCAGCGCTACTTCATCCAGGGCCTCGGCGCTCTCGGCAGCACGAATCAGAAATAGAAGGAGAACCTTGTGAAGAGGACATTGGGCGTCACCGCGCTGGCCTGTGCCGGGTTGCTGGCGGCAACGGCCTGCAGCGGGTCGGACTCCGGCGGCGGCTCGAGCAGCGGCCCGGTCACCGTCACCGTGATGACGTGGGAGTCGGCCGAGACCAACGCCGCGATCAAGAAGGCGCTCGCGGACTTCAAGGACGACAACATCACGGTCCAGCTGATGGACACCCCGGCCGGCAACTTCGGCGACAAACTCGCCTCGCTGACCCAGGCGAAGAAGCTGCCGGACCTGTTCTGGTGCGGTAACGACACCGAGCAGCAGTACACCTCGCAGGGCCTGCTGGTCGACTGGGCCGACAAGATCAAGAACGGCGACGGCGACTTCAAGGCGGACAACTTCGTGTCGTCCGCGATGGACAACTGGAAGACGTCCGACGGTCAGATGGGCGGCCTGCCGTCACTGATGAACACGTACGGCGTCTGGTACAACGCCGACGCGTTCACCGCGGCCGGTCTGCCGCTGCCGAAGGCCGGCTGGACGTGGGACGAGATGTACGCCGACGCCGCGAAGCTGGCCAACAAGAACGGCGCGAAGTACGGCCTGGTCGCCGACCAGCTGACCTCCGCCGACGGTCCCTTCACGATGAGCATGTACTCCGTATCGGCCGGCGGCGCGCCGTTCACCGACAACGTGAACCACCCGACCAAGGCCGAGGCCGACGACAAGTACACGGAAGGCGTCGAGAAACTGACCGCCGCGATCAAGAACGGATCGGTCGCGCCGCCCGGGTACGACGCCTCGAACGTGCAGTCGCTGTTCTCGGCCGGCAAGGTGCCGATGACGTTCGGCGGGCAGTGGCTGGCGGCCGGGTTCCAGACCGACAAGCCGAAGGTCAAGTACGGGTTCGCGCCGTTCCCGCAGGTGCAGACGCCGACCACGCTGTACGACTCGGTCGGCATCTGCACGCCGCAGTACACGAAGGACCAGGACGCGACGTACAAGGTGCTCGAGTACATCAACACCAAGGTCTGGGACGCCGTGCTGCCGGCCTCCCCGGTGGCGCCGCCGGCGTACAAGCCGGCTCAGACGAGCTACTTCGACGCGCTCACCAAGGCCCAGCAGCCCACTGTCGCCGACACGGTCAAGGCCGACCTCGGCGCCGAGAAGACGGTCGGCGTCCGCTTCACCACCCAGTGGGCACAGCAGGTCGGTGACCTGACCACGGCCAATTACCAGCCCATCCTGAGCGGTAAGAAGCCGATCACCGACCTACCTGCCTACATCGACAAGATCAACGGATTGATCAAGCAGGGCGGCTAGGGTCAACGAAGTACATAAAGGAAAGAACAGAGATCTAGAGAAGTAGCTGGCTTCGGTGATCGGCCGCGAGGCGGCCGGTCGGAGCCCGACCACGTTCCCCTTTGTTCTTTGCTCTTTCTTCAAGTAACCCTCTTCTATGGCTGCTTTGTCACACTGCTTGCCACAGTGACAGGGCGAAGCGGGCTTCACTGTCGGTCCACCATGCGGCCGGGGTGAAGCCCGCTTTGTCGAGTTCGGCCTCGACGCCGGAGCGGTGGAACTTGGCGGAGATCTCGGTGCTGAGCTCCTCGCCCTCGTCGAAGGTCACTTCCAGATGGATCTCCGGGATCAGCACCTGCATAGCCCGGGTGGCCCGCAGGTGCATCTCGATCCACTCGTTGTCGGCGTCCCAGATCGCCACGTGCTCGAACGCGTCGACGTCGAAGTCCGCGCCGAGCTGCCGGTTGATGACCCGCAGCACGTTCTTGTTGAACTCCGCGGTGACGCCGGCCGAGTCGTCGTACGCCGCGACCAGGGTGGCCGGATCCTTGACCAGATCGGTGCCGAGCAGCAGCCATTCGCCGGCCTCGAGGACGTCGCGGATCGAGGTGTAGAACGCCTCACGCTCGGCCGGGATCAGGTTGCCGATCGTGCCGCCGAGGAAGGCGACGATCCGCGGCGGCTCGCCGGGCAACTTGTCCAGGTGCGCGGTGAAGTCGCCGACGACACCGCGAACCTCGAGCGTCGGGTAGTCGACGTTGATGGCGTCGGAGGCCTCTCGGAGCGCCGACTCGGACACGTCGAGCGGCACGAAGCTCGTCAGCGTGCCGCGGTCGCGCAGCCCGTCCAGCAGCAGCCGGGTCTTCTCCGACGATCCGGATCCGAGCTCGACCAGCGTGTGCGCCTTGGTGATCGCCGCGATCTCGCCGGCCCGGGCGCGCAGGATCTCCCGCTCGGCCCGGGTCGGGTAGTACTCCGGCAGGCGGGTGATCTCCTCGAACAGCTCACTCCCCCGCGCGTCGTAGAACCACTTCGGCGGCAACCACTTCGGCGTCGCCGACAACCCGGCCCGAACGTCCTCCCGCAGCGCACGGGCCACATAGTCCGGCGTCAGATGTACGTCGATGAGGGTCACTCTTGTCCTTCCATCGGGGTGATGTGCAAGGTCGTGGCGGTAGCCACGAGCAATGAGCGATCGGGCACTTCGGTCCACTGGTGGGGACCGAACGGTTCGGAGCTGACGGTCACCGAATCGGCCGTCTGGTGGACGTGCAGGGAGTGGGTCCACGTCGTTGCGATGAGTTGCTCGCCATCGGTGAGCAGGACATTCAGCCGGGCGCCGGGCGCAGCCGCTTCAACTTCTTGTACGACGGTTGCCACGGCGTCGGCCGGCGGAACGCCTTCGGTGAGGCGGTTGGTGATGAGGGCCCAGAGCAACGCCGAGTCGACCGAGGCATCGAGCTGGAGCAGGTCGGCGACCGGGAGTCGCTCGGCCAGCTTCAGGGTCGAGTCCGGCCAGCCGGGGATCCGTCCGTTGTGACTGAACAGCCAGTCGCCGAGCATGAACGGTGCGACCGCCGCCTGCCCGTACGGCATGTTGACGGTCCCGTTGCGGATGGCGGCGATGACGGCACCGGAGCGGATCGAGCCGGCCAGACCGGGGAGGTTCTCGTCGGTCCAGATCGGCACGTTCCGCCGGTACCGGACGGGGCCGCCGGACACGGCGACGTCACCTTCGGGATACCAGCCCAGGCCGAAGCCATCGGCGTTGACCGAGCCGCCGCCGCGCATGTCGGCGGGGGCCCAGCTCTGTTCGTAGATCGAATGGTCGGGGTCGAGGACGAGGGACGCCAGGGTGACCGGCGGGCCGAGGTAGGCCAGATGGCGGCACATCAGTCGTGCAGCTCCTCGGGACGCGGGTCGCGGGCGCAGCGGAAGCCGGCGAAGATCTGCCGGCGGATCGGGTAGTCCCAGTTGCGGAAGGTGCCACGGGCAACGACCTCGTCGGTTCCGAACGAGCCGCCGCGGAGGACCTTGTAGTCGGGACCGAAGAAGACCAGCGAGTACTCGTCGTACG
Source organism: Kribbella rubisoli (assembly GCF_004217145.1). Classification (GTDB taxonomy): domain Bacteria; phylum Actinomycetota; class Actinomycetes; order Propionibacteriales; family Kribbellaceae; genus Kribbella; species Kribbella rubisoli. Next base: position 100,474 of record NZ_SHKR01000011.1, read on the forward strand.
GCCAGGCGCGGAAGCCGGGGTATCCGTGGAAGTCGCTCGACGTCCACTCCCAGATGTCCCCGATCAACTGCTCGACACCCAGCGGCGACGCGCCCGCCGGGTACGCACCGACCGGTGCCGGCCTGAGGTGGCGTTGGCCGAGGTTCGCATGCTGCGGGCCGGGTGACTCGTCGCCCCACGGGAAGCGTCGCGTCCGGCCGCTGGCCTGGTCGAACCGGGCCGCGAACTCCCACTCCTCCTCGGTCGGCAGCCGCTTCCCGGCCCACTTCGCGTAGGCCTCCGCCTCGTAGAAGCAGACGTGCATGACCGGCTCGTCCAGCGGCAACCGCTCCTGGTGCCCGAACCTGAGGCGCGACCACTCCCCACTGTCGTGAGACCAGAACCGCGGCGCGACCAGCGAAGCCTTCTGCACATGCGCCCAGCCGGTGTCGGACCACCATTGCGGATCCTGATACCCACCGGCGAGCACGAAGCCCAGGTAGTCCCCGTTCGTCACCGGGACTGTGTCGATCACGTACGGCGCGACGTGCACCGCGTGGGCCGGTCGCTCGTTGTCCAGCGCCCACGGCTCGATCGACGTACCCATCTCGAACACACCGCCCGGGACGAACACCTCCCTGCGGGGCAGCTCACGTCCGGGAGGCGGCGGCGGTGCGTCGAGCACGGGTGCACCGGCCCGGAGCTGGTGCGTCGCCAGCATCGTCTCGTCGTGCTGCTGCTCGTGCTGCGTGATCATGCCGAACGCGAACGCGTTGTCGACGAGCTCACGCCCGGCGTCGAACTTCACGTGGTCCAGCACGTCCATGACTTTGTCGCGCACCTCGGTCACGTACGCACGGGTCTCGGACGGGCCGAGCAGCGGCAGCGACGGCCGCTCCGCGCGCGGGTGCTCGAACGCGTCGTACAGCTCGTCGATGTCCTGGCGCAGCGGCTCGCGGCCGCCGACGTCGCGGACCAGCCAGAGCTCCTCCTGGTTGCCGATGTGCGCGTAGTCCCAGACCAGCGGCGACATCAGCTTGGAGTGCTGCCGGACCAGGTCGTCGGTGTCGACCGCGTCGGTCAGCTGCACGGTCCGCGACCGGGACCGCTCCAGCTGCTCGCCGACGAAGGTCCGCAGGCCTTCCGGTGACAGATCTGATAGTTGGTGATTCACGAAGCTCGCCTTCCGTGGGTGTCGTCGACGATGCGCTGCAGCCGGGTTGCGACGGCAGCGATGAGTTCGGGATCCGCACCGGTCCGGTCCAGCACCTCGGTGCCCAGGTCGACCACGTCTCGCGCGGCCTGCAGGACCAACTTGTCCTCCAGCCCTTCACGGGCCGCCGGGAACCAGCGGCCCGCTGCGGGCTCGGCTGCGGCCAGCACCTGGTCCATCGGTGCGGACATCAGTGCGGTGAGCAGCAGGGTCGGGGCGATCCACCCGTCGCCCGGCTGCGCGTCGAGGTAACGCACCTCGAGGTACCCGCGCGGTCGCACGGGCGGGAACAGCGTGGACAGGTGATAGTCCAGGTCGTCGTACGTCGGTCTGTCGGGCACCTGTCCGTCGGCCAGTCCGTCGGCCCAGGCGCCGAAGGTCAGACCGGTCGGTGCATCCCAGGTGTCGCCGCGCCGTAGGCACAGCACCGGCGCCTCCATCGCCATCCGCGCCCACGCCGCAGCCGGGTCGCCGTCCAGCGGTGGCGGCTCGGTGAACGGGGCACAGGTCCCGAAGGTCGCCTCGGTCCGGGCAGAGGCCCATCCGGTGTCCGAACCGGCGCGACGACGGGAGTTGGCGAAGAGGCCGACGAGGGCGGGACCCAGATCGTGCAGCGCGCGCCAGCGCAGTGCGGTCTCGTCCTGTTCGCCGGCGTCGAGGCAGATCTGCAGGCCCGCCGTACTGCACATCATCCGCGGGCCGTGCGGTCCGAGCCGCTGGAATGCGTGTTCCATCGCCGCGTAGCGCGGGACGGTGAGGATACGGCGGGGTGCGCGGAACGGGTCCAGGCCGTGGGCGCCGGGAATCAGGTCCGCGTCGAGGAGGAGCGCCGTGAGCTCGGCGGCGTCGGCGGCGGTGTCGTCGATCAACCGGGGAATCGATTCCGCCGCGGGTACAGAAATCTCGACCTGGCCACCGGGCTCGACGGTGACCAGAGCGCCCCGGCTCAGCGGCAGTTGCGGACTGCCTCTCACCAGGGTCGCGGGGGCATGCAGCCCCAGGGCTTTGCTCAACCGGCCGGCGTCGAGGGGCCGGTGCGGATCATCCGCGTGATGCACTGTCCACTCGAGCTCGACGCCGAACAACCGAGGTGGACCGTGCTTGAAACAGACCATCGCGACGTACCCCTCCGCTTCGGCCCGCGAGCCGATCGGAGTCGTCGCCGGAGAACCACCGGGCGAGGTCACGTCAGCGAACCTAGCTCCGGACCCAAAACTGGACAACCGACCAGGAATTACCCGTCGGTGACATCTGCGCTGCCTGTCGTTTCATGCCCAGCATGCTTCCCGAGCCCACCGACACTTTTCCGGCCACATCAGGACACCCAATTTCGCCCTGAGCGAAATACGGTCGATAGGCCTGCTGCCCGACTTGGTTAGGGTCTGGGGGTGACTGTTCTGACGCGGTGGCACGTGGGTCCGTGGACGACGCGCGGGACTCGGCCTGGGGAGCCGTTCGAGCCTGGGGTCAAGCGCACGCCGGATGAGTTGAACTTCGATGTGGTGGGGTTGGCTCGGATTCTGGGGCGGCGGTTGTCGGGGCGGGATGAGTTGCAGGTTCGGCTTTGGCAGAACGAGTTGCGGCCGACACACACGCGGCTGGTCGGAGTACACACGTTGGCCGACCCGTCCAATGCCCAGCTCCTCCAGGACACCGCTCGCGAAGCTCTTGCCTGGCTGGGTGAGCGGGCGCCGGCTGGCTACCAGTTCGTGCTGACTGATTCGGTGGAGTTGCGGCCGGTGCTCGACGTCGACGCCGAGGTGGTGGCGGTTGATGCGGTTGTTGAGCTTGCCGGTGTGGACCTGCCGGCAGCACGGCTCGCGGCGGCTCACGTACGACGTGCTGCGTCGGGTGACTGGTACGCCGGCGACGCCGTGTGCAACTGGTCCGGTCCACACGAGTCGCCAGACGCCGCAGTCGCCGTCGTACGAGCGGCACGGGCTGAGCTGGTCGACCAGCTTCGAGCAGGTGGTCGCGATGACCTAGCCGCTACCTCCGTCCGTTGGCCCGACGTGCCGGTCGAGCACTAACCAGCGGTTTGCGGTGACTTTTCGGCGCTGGGCGACTGTTTCTTTCCGGAAAGCTGCCGGGTGAGGAAGACCAGCTCGGCTTCGACGACTTGCTCGTGGGCGTCGAGGAACGGGGCGTAGTGGCCGCCGGGGACCTGGAGAACCGTGGCGTCCGGGGTTTGGGCAGCGGCCTTCAGAGCGGGTGCCGCGAGGGCGGACTGGTCGTCCTCGCAGACGACGTACAGGAGCGGGCAGCGGACGTTCGGGGCGTACTTGATCGGGCGATAGAGGGCGGCCGGGAAGACGGAGCGGGCGGCGAGAGTCTGCTGCCAGTCGCGGTAGCGGTTGTCGGGGTCCAGGGCCTCGTCGGTCTGCTGGGCGTCGGGGGTGTTGAGGAGGGCAACTGTGCCGGGTGGGCCGGCCAGCGCTACCAGTCGGGGTTTGCGGCCGAACAGGGCGCCCAGGTTGTCGAGGATGGCGCGGCCTACCAGGCGGAGGGCGGCGCCGGGGGTTTGATAGCGGGAGGCGTTCCGGGTGACGGTGGGGCCGTCCACGTTCGGCGACTGGGCGATGGCGGCGGAGATGCCGAGGTCCTCCGACGCGAGCTGAAGGATGTAGCCGCCGGGGAGTGAGAACGCCCAGATGGCTACCCGCTCGACGCCCGGAAGCGTGGCGGCGTGGGCGATCGCGGACCGCCAGTCGTCGAGTTGGTCGGGGATCCGGGCGACCTGGCGAGGTTCGCCGGCGCTCTCGCCGAAGTTCCGGTGGTCGAAGGCCAGCACGCTGAACCCGGCCGCGTTGAACCGCTCCGCGAAGCGGTCCGTCCCCGGCTCCTTCGTCACTGCGAAGCCGCCGGTCATCACCACGCACCCACCGTTGGTCCCCGGGTAGTGCCAGGCCGCGCATGCGACCCCACCGCTGATGAAGCTCACTTTCTCGCGCATGAGAAAAGTGAACCACGTGGTTCGCAAACTGTCCAGGAGACTTAGGGTGCCTGCTCCTCGCGCTCCAAGGCACGGGTCAGGGCCGCCAGTCCGGCCTCGATCCCGGCGGCGTCGCCGCTCGTCCGCCACTCGATCAGGAAGCCGCGGAGAGTGGCGAGGATCAACTCGGCAACCTCCTGCCGGCGTTGCTCGGACCAGGACTGCGGGCACAGCGACAGGAGTGTGGGCAGGTACTGGCGTGAGGCGGTGCGCGCGAGGTCGGCGTACCGCGGGGCGTCGTACATCGCGAGGCCGATCGCCTGGTCGAGGACCCACGATTCCTCGCCGATGAGCGTCGGCCACATGGAGCGCACGCGGTCCGCGAGCGAGCGGTCGCCGGGACCTTCGGCTGCGGCGGCGAGTGCGCGGGTGATGCGTCGTTCGCGGAGTTGCAGGACCGCTTGGGTGAGCAGGTCCTCGGCGCCGTCGAAGTGGTACAGCAGCACCTTGTGCGTCGTGCCCGCCGCCCGCGCCGCGCGGCGGAGCGAGAAGTCGACCAGGCCGTTCGTCCCGAGCTCGTCCGCGACCTTGTCGAGCAGCTCGCGGCGCCGCGCTTCACCCCGCGGCGACTTCACCGATCGCCGATACCCCGTCCGTTCCTCAGTCACCCGGTCAGTATCTAGGTGAACGACGCGACGAGGTAGCCGACGCCGTACGGAGCGGCGTTGTAGGTCAGGTCGGGCGTGAGCGTCGCACCCTCGAGGGCGCCGGCGAGAGCTTGCCAGGGGCCTCGGCCGGCGGCTTGCAGTTCGGTACCGAGGTCTGGGTCGAGGGCTTTCAGTACGTCGAGATCGCTGTGCTGCAAGGCGGTTGCGACGGTCGTGTCGAAGATCTCCGCGCGGGGGTGGAGGTGGACCGGTGAATGCTCACTGCGGCGCGCGGAGCCGTCACCCATCACCAGCAAGCCGACGCGGTCGTTGCCTGCAGCGATCTCTCGACCGAGGCGGACGCAGTCGTCCGGCGATGTAGTTGCCGGTACGGCGACGTACGTGCGAGGCAACCGCGCCGCCTTCGATTGCTCCAGCAGCCACCCACCGATCGCGAGCGACAGCGGGAGAACGGGGTCGCCGCCGCCGATCCGCACTCCGGGCGCACCGTACGCCGCGAACGAGCCGCCTGCCGCAGCGGGGAACCGTACCAAACCGTATGGTACGGCGGGCGCCGAGCCGACGACCACGATCGTGGATGCGGTGGACAGGGCGTCGATCGCGGCCAGGCAGGCGGTGCGGAGGTCGTCGAGTTCGGGAGCTGCGCCGGAAGCGACTTCGGGCACGAGCAACGGCGGATGCGGGCAGACTGCAGCGGCGACAACGGGCATGACCTACACCTTCCGGCGATCAGGGGGCATGGGGTCAGGCCTCTCGGGTGTAGCGGAAGAAGAGGTAGTCGTCCTCGGCCTGCAGGGTCGTCCGGAGTTTCATCTGGCGGGTGAGGGTCGTCGGCAGGCCTGCTGTGATGCGACCGGAGCCGGGGCCGGCCAGGAGCGGGGCCAGGGCCAGGCAAAGCTCGTCAACCAGGTCGGCCTCGGTGAGCGCGCCCAAGAGGTGCGGCCCACCCTCACAAAGGATCTGCGGCATCTCCCGCGCCGCCAACTCGTCGACAACCGCCCGCAGATCAACCTCACCCGAACCCAGGACGATCAGGTCGGCCACCTCCCCCAGCGCCTCCCGCCGATCCGCCGGCGACGCTTCGTGCGTCACGACGATCGGCCGTACGGCGGACTGGAACACCGGGTTCACCGGGCTCAGCTCGAGCCGCGACGACACGATCGCCAGCGTCGGGTTCTCCGCGAGCCCCGCCGCCGTACGCCACTCCCGCGCCGCCTTCGACAACCGCAGCGGGTTGTACCCCTCGTCGCGGATCGTCCCGGCGCCGACCAGCACCACGTCCGCCAGCCGCCGGACCATGCTGAACACCCGGCTGTCCGAGTCGCTCGACAGCGCCTTCGACTTCCCGTCGATCTCGACCGCGCCGTCCAGGCTGCTGACGAAGTTCGCCCGCAGGTGCGGCGCCGACCGGTCCTCGACCTCGTAGACGCCGATCAGTTCCTCGTCGGACAGTTCCTCGAGTCCACGCATCAGGCCAGGCTCCTTCGGGTTCCGGCAGGCTGCGCGCTGCCCCGCAGTACGGCGATGAAATCGAGCGCCTGGCGAGCCGCCGGTACGTCGTGCACCCGGAAGACCCGCGCACCGAGCCAGGCGGAGACGCTCAGCGCCGCCAGCGTTCCGTTGCCACGCTGCCCCGGCGGCAACTCCAGCGTCTCGCCGATGAAGTCCTTGTTCGACACCGCGACAAGCACCGGCCAGCCCGTCGCGGCAAGCTCGTCAAGGCGGCGGGTCAGCTCCAGCGACTGCAGCGTGTTCTTGCCAAAGTCATGCGTCGGGTCAATCAGGATCCCGTCCGGCCGTACGCCGGCTTCGACGGCCCGATCCGCGAGCGCGGTCGTCGTACGGATCACGTCGGCGACCACGTCGTCGAACGCCATCCGGTGCGGGTCCGTGCGCGGAGAGAGACCGCCGACATGGCTGCAGACCAGCCCGGTCCCGGCCTCGGCGGCGGCGTACACGAGGTCCGGGTCGGCGCCCGCCCAGGTGTCGTTGAGGAGATCCGCGCCGGCCTCGGCGACCCGGCGCGCGACGCCGCTGCGGTACGTGTCCACGCTGATCACCAGCGACGGGTGGCGTGCCCGGATACCGGCCACGAAGTCCACGGTCCGCCGAAGCTCCTCGTCCTCGCTGACGGGTTCGCCGTACCCGGCCTTCACGCCCCCGATATCGACCAGGTCGGCACCGTCCGCGACCGCCTGGTCGATGGCTGCGTACGCCGCGTCGGTGGCGTAGGTCGCACCGCGATCGAAGAACGAGTCCGGGGTCCGGTTGATGATCGCCATCAGGGCGAACTCACCTGCCGCGAACGACCGGTTGCCCAGCCGCAGTACGCCGTCGCGCTCGTCCGTCACGCCACCGACTGTAATGGGCGGATCCGCACGCCATCACAATCGGCACCCCGACCGCCCATCCAGGCTGCGGCCGCCCCTGAGCGGTGGATTGTGATGGCGTGGGGATCCGGTACCAGGTGCCGCAGGGCCACATATCCTATAGGATTCACTTCGACAGTCCCGCCCACCGCTGCAGATCGGGTTCTCGATGCCACGATTCACCGAGTTCGAGACGTACGACGTCCGCTTCCCCACGTCGCTGGACCTTGACGGCTCCGACGCGATGAACACCGATCCGGACTACTCCGCGGCGTACGTGATCCTGCGGACCGACGCCGGTGACGGGCTGGAGGGGCACGGTTTCGCGTTCACGATCGGCCGGGGCAACGACGTCGAGACCGCGGCGATCGAGGCGCTGCGCGACCACGTCGTCGGGCTTGACCTGGACGCGACGCTGAGTGATCTCGGCGGGTTCTGGAAGTCGCTCGTGCACGACTCGCAGTTGCGGTGGCTCGGCCCCGAGAAGGGCGTCATGCACATGGCGATCGGCGCGGTCGTCAACGCGGTCTGGGACCTGGCCGCCAAGCGTGCCGGCGTGCCGCTGTGGAAGCTGCTGTCCGACCTGACCCCGGAGCAGATCGTCGACCTGGTCGACTTCCGCTACCTGACCGACGCCCTGACGCCGGAGGACGCGCTGGAGATCCTCCGGCAGGCGAAGCCCGGGCGGGCGGAGCGCGAGGCGGTACTGCGCGAGCGCGGCTACCCGGCGTACACAACGACGCCCGGCTGGCTCGGGTACGACGACGCGAAGCTGGTCCGGCTGTGCCACGAGGCGGTCGCGGACGGCTTCACCCAGATCAAGCTCAAGGTCGGCGCCAACCTCGACGACGACATCCGCCGGATGCAGCTGGCCCGCGAGGCGGTCGGGCCGGACATCCGGATCGCGGTCGACGCCAACCAGCGGTGGGACGTCGCCGAGGCGATCAGCTGGGTCGAGGCGCTGGCGCCGTACGACGTCTATTGGGTCGAGGAGCCGACCAGCCCGGACGACATCCTCGGGCACGCGACGATCGCGCGGGCGATCGCGCCGATCAAGGTCGCGACCGGTGAGCACGTGCAGAACCGGGTGATCTTCAAGCAGCTGCTGCAGGCCGGGTCGCTCTCGGTGCTCCAGCTCGACTCGGCCCGCGTCGCCGGCGTGAACGAGAACATCGCGAACCTGCTGCTGGCGGCCAAGTTCGGCGTACCTGTGTGCCCGCACGCGGGTGGGGTAGGACTGTGTGAGCTGGTCCAGCACCTGTCGATGTTCGACTACGTCGCGGTGAGCGGATCGATGCAGGACCGGGTGATCGAGTACGTCGACCATCTGCACGAGCACTTCCTGGACCCGGTAGTGATCCGGGACGGGCGCTACGTGGCACCGGTGCGGCCCGGGTTCGGCGCCGAGATGGATGCTGAGACGCTGACCGACTTCCGGTTCCCGGGTGGCAAGATCTGGACTGACCTGACAGAGGAGAAGAAGTGACGGACTTCGCGGGCCTTCGGGCCGTCGTGACCGGTGGCGCATCGGGGATCGGACTGGCGGCGGCGAAGCTGCTCGCGGCCCGCGGTGCCCAGGTGGTCGTGTTCGATCTGAAGCCTGAGGTCGACGCGCCGCTGACCGGGATCGCCGCGGATGTCACCGACGACGGCTCGATCCGGGACGCGGTCGCCGCGGCGGCGCTGCAGCTCGGCGGGATCGACATCGTGGTGAACAACGCCGGTATCGGCGCGCAGGGCACGGTCGCCGCGAACGACGACGCCGAGTGGCACCGGGTGCTCGACGTGAACGTGGTCGGGATCGCCCGCGTCACCCGGGCCGCGCTGCCGCACCTGCGCAAGTCGGAGGCGGCCGCGATCGTCAACACCTGCTCGATCGCCGCGACCGCCGGCCTGCCGAACCGCGCGGTGTACTCCGCGAGCAAGGGCGCCGTCCTGGCGCTGACGATGGCGATGGCGGCGGATCACGTCCGCGAAGGCATCCGGGTCAACTGCGTGAACCCGGGTACGGCGGACACACCGTGGGTCGGCCGTTTGCTCGACGTGGCAGCCGACCCCGACGCCGAGCGGGCCTCGCTCGAGGCCCGGCAGCCGATGGGCCGGCTGGTGTCGGCCGACGAGGTCGCGAACGCGATCGCCTACCTGGCCAGCCCGCTGTCGGGTTCGACCACGGGTACGGCGCTGGCCGTCGACGGCGGCATGCAGAACCTGCGGCTTCCGGCGGCGCGCTGATGAAGCTCTTCCCGGACGACCAGCGCGTCGGGCTCGGCGGTGCGCCGCTGGGCAACCTGCTCGGCGAGGTCAGCGACGTCGAAGCTATCGCCACCGTGAACGCGGCCTGGGACGAGGGCTGGCGGTACTTCGACACCGCGCCGCACTACGGCCTCGGACTGGCCGAGGAGCGGCTCGGCGCCGGGCTGCGGGACAAGCCGCGCGACGCGTACGTGCTGTCGAGCAAGGTCGGGCGGATCATCTACCACGCCGAGGACGCCGCGACCGATGACGAGGGGTTCGCGGTCGACACCACCCGCCGCCGGCGGTGGGACTTCAGCCGGGACGGCGTACTGCGGAGCATCGAGGACTCGCTGCAGCGGATCGGCACCGACCGGCTCGATGTCGTGTATGTGCACGACCCGGACGATCACTACGAGGAGGCGGTCGCGACCGCGTTCCCGACGCTGATCGAGCTCCGCGAGCAGGGCGTGATCGGCGCGATCGGCTCCGGGATGAACCAGACGGCGATGCTGACCCGGTTCGTCCAGGAGATCGACATCGACGTGATCATGCTGGCCGGCCGGTACACGCTCATCGATCCGGACGGCCTCGACGACGTACTCCCCGCGTGCCTGGAGCACGACGTACAGGTAGTTGCCGTCGGCATCTTCAACTCGGGCCTGCTGTCGCAGCCGCGCCCGGTCGCCGGGACCACGTTCAACTACGAGCCGGCAGCCCAGTCCTTGCTCGACAAGGCCAACAAGCTCGCCGACCTCTGCGAGTCACACGGTACGACGCTGCCGGCCGCCGCGCTGGCATTCCCGCTGGCCCACCCTGCGGTCGCCGGCATCGCAGTCGGCTGCCGCACTCCGGAAGAGGTCCACACCAACGCAGCCCTGTCCCGTGCCAAGGTCCCCGCGGCTCTGTGGTCAGATCTGAAGTCGGCAGGCCTCCTCCGCGAGGACGCACCCACGCCGTAGCCGAGAAATCAGCCGCCCCTCTCGTACTACTCCACAGGAGTCGTGCGGGAGGCGAGGTGCAGCGCCAGGCGTTCGTCCGGGTTGGTGAGGTCTACGCCGAGGAGGTGCTGGATCTTCTGGATTCGGGCGGCTGCTGTGTTGCGGTGGATGCCTAGTACTGCCGCGGTTTCGGCGACGGACGACTCCGTGTCGAGGTAGACAGCCAGTGTGGTGACCAGGTCGCCGGGCTGGTCTTTGATGGGAGCCAGGAGGGCCTGGGCAGCGGGCTGGAAGGTGTCGGTGCGGGTCCACGCCAGGAGCAGTTGAGCGAGCCCCAGGCGGTCGACGTGCAGGAACCGGCCGGTCTCGGCCCGACCACGCGCGAGACCGGCCGCGTCACCGGCTTCGGCCAGCGTGGTGGCGATACCGCTCGGACCAGCCTGCACGCGACCGACACCGACGTACGCATCAACGGTCTGTACCAAACGGCGCTGCACCCGCCGGATCGTCGCCGCCTGCTCCTGGACCTCGGTCGCGGTCGGCTCGCTCACCGCGGTGATCCACGCCGACCACCCATCGCCCTGCTCCACGACGACCGCCTGCAGACCCTCAGCGTCGAACGCCTCCACCACATCGGTACGCCGACCCGCGACATCCACCTGTCCGTCCGCGCCGATCCGGATGCCCGTGTGCCACCCGTCGACCTGCCAGCCCAGATCCACCGCACGCCGACGCGTAGCCTCCGAAGGCTCACCATGCAGCAGTTCACCGAGCAGCGACGTACGTTGGCGTGCATCCCGCTCCAACTCCAACCGCCGCAACGCCAACCGCTCCCCCACCGCCGGTGCGACCACACTCAGCACCTCAGGTACGGCGGCAACCTCAGCCGGCACCACCGCAGGCAAACGCGCCACCAACCAGCACACCGGCCCAACACCCAGGACTGCAACAGCTATCAGCACCGCACCACTCGCCAGATCCACCCGGTACGGCGCAGCCCAGCCAATCGGCACCCGCGGCAACGCAGCGACCAGAGCCTTCCGTTCCTCGGGCTCCAGCGGATCACCGTCCAGCGTGCCGCCGTCAGCACCGGCCAGCGTGACCGGCCGCTCCAGCACGCCGGCAGTAGTCCGCAGTACCGACGCCAGATCACCATTCGCCCGGCGCAGCGCTGAGACGGCCCTGAGCACCAGGTCAGACCGCACGACCTCCGGTTCGGCTGTGACCCGTCGCAGGTGCTCATGCGCTGCCAGCGGGTCCGGGCATCCCAGCACCGGCAGCTGCAACCGCTCAGCCAGCAACTGAGCCCCGCGTCCCAATGGCTCCACACCGGCCAGCAACACCGCCCCGGCTCCGGCCGCCGATGCCCGGCTGATCAAAGCATCGATCCGCCAATCGGTGTGATCACCTGCCAGCAGTACGACGAGCACCTGCCCGTCCAGCGGCTCCGGATGCACAGACACCTCTAGCGCCACCACAGACCCCGTCAGCCGCGGACCAGGATCCGCACCACCACCCAGCACCACCACATCTCGCCAGCCGGGTGAGGTGAGCATGGCCGTCAGCGATGGAGACAGCCCCGGCCTCATGACGCCTCCAACAGCTGTGGTGCGCAGGTGAGGCCGAAGGCTTCAGGGCCGACGTGGGCGAGGCGGTCGGGGCGACGCCACCACGTGGGTCCGGGCAGTGCGAGAACCAGTACCTCGTCGCCGGTGCGGATGGCATCTACAGCGATGGGCTGCAGCGTACGGCGATCCAGCAGGCACAGCAGATCCGGTGTGGTCACCGCAGGGGTGCCGTCGACCAGCGCGAGGAGGTACTCGTTCTCCGTCTCGATCCGGATCACTGCACGGCTGCCGGAGTCGACCACGCAGACGCTACCGCGACCGAACGCAGCACCACCGTCAGCGATCAGGTGACGGGCAACCTGCTCGACCCGACCGCTCGCCAACAGCCGACCGCCCAGACCGTCAGCGATATCAGCCGGCGTAGCCCATGCCTGTAGAGCAGCATGAGCTCGACCGAGCGCCAGAGCCCGCGTCAAACTCCCCTGTACGGCGTCCGCCGCAGCAGCCTCCACCGGAGTAGGCGCCAGGGCCAGCACCGCCCAGCCACCCGTGTGAGCGACGAAGCTGCGTACTGCACGCTCCAGACCGCCGGCGTCGACGTTGTCGACGACAATCACCTGACCGCTCGGCTCACTCAGCGCACACGGCGTCAGTGAACGGCCCGCCACCGCCCACGAGAACTGGTCCAATCGTGGCAATGCCCGACCCATCAGATCGGCGTCGACCACCGGAAGCGCCAGATCCAGCGCAGCAATCAGCGGAGTCAACCCGTTGAGCCCACCGGCCTCCAGCGGCATCAGCCCGGTGACGTCCGCACCGGCCCACCGGCTGACCGCCCGCACCGCGGTGTCGAACTCACCACCGCTCGGCAGCTTCTCCATCAGCACACTGGTCGCCCCGACCACGCCGATAGGACTCACCAGCGCATCCGGCACGTCGGCGGGGTCCCGCAGTACCAGCTCGCCGTCACCCAGCCGCCGGCGCAGCATGCGCCCGAACGACCCTGTGTCGCCGCCACCACCCGAGCCCAGGAGGGTGACACCGACAACCAGCGCTTGCAGGTCCTGCGCCTTGACGACAGTCGTCATAGGCCGATCCTTGCACGGGTGAGTTGGAATCTCGGCCCGCCGCGGAGGGGTCTGCACGACGGGCCGAGAGCTAGAGGGTGGTGACCAGGTCTCCGCGGCGTTCGACCGGGTTGAACTCCACGTCGAGTCCGAAGCAGGCCGGTCCGAAGACGGCCAACGCCTCCGGTGTCCGCATGAGGTCAGGCGTCGAGATGCCGACCACGGTGACGCGCTGGCCGTACCGCAGGCCCTCTGTGGTGATCGGCTCCGCGGTGTCCGCCTCCAGTACGCAGATCAGGTCCGGCACCGTGCACACCACCTCGCCGTCGACCTCCGCGACCAGGTTCTCGTTCTGGAACCGCAGCTCGAGCTCCGACGTACCGTCGTACCCGGTGAACCGCGCCCGCCCGCGTGCAAAGCCCTCGAGCGTACGGCGTTCCACGTCGACCACCTTCCCGCGGAACAGCACCCGCAGGTGGTTGTACAGCGTCGGCGCCAACGCGGCACGCAGAGCCTCGATCGGATCCCGGTGCGCCTCCCGCGCCTCCCGGACCGCACGACCGATCGACAACCCGAGCGACAGCGTCCGCGGTACGGCGGTGCGCTTCACGTCGGCGCCCGTCATCGAGTACTCCGCGATGTGCGCGACCCCGCCGAGCCGGATCGTGATCCCGCGCGCGAGCCACTCCATCTGCTTGTTGTCCGTGCCGGTGTCGATCACGACGGTCTCGTCATGCTCGCCCGCGATCGCCATCGGCGACCCCGGTACGCCGTACACCGAGAACGTCTCCATCTGTAGTTCGGGAAACGCCCGACCCATGCCGTCGGCATCGACCACCGGCAGACCGGTGCGGGCGGCAACGAGGAGCGGGATCATCGAGTTGATGCCGCCGCACTCGATCGGCATCGTCGCGTCGGCGGTCCGGCCGAGGTGCTTCTCGAGCGCGCGCAGGGCGCCGACCGGTTCGCTGCCGCGCGGGATCTTCTCCACGATCACGGTCGGCGCGCCCATCTGCGCGGTCGGGATGACGAACGCGTCGTCGTCCAGCTCGTCCGGGTCCAGGACCGTCACCGGCCCGTGTTCGCGGATCGCCTGCTCGACCAGGAGCCGCCCGATCAGCGGATCGCCACCACCACCGGTCCCGAGGATCGCCGCCCCACGGGCGAGATCCCGCAGGTGCTCGATGTCCAGTTGCCAGCTCATACAGTCTCCAAGGCCCGGATCGGGTCGAGGTCGTAGCCGAAGTACCGCGGGCCGACCAGCTCGATGCCGGCCGGCGAGTGCCAGCGCTCGTCGGCCGGCGCGGCGAGCACGCTGACGCGGTGGCCGTAGCGCAGCGCCTCGGTAGTGATCGGCTCGCCGGTCTCGGTGTCCAGCACGATGATCAGGTCCGGCGTGGTGGCGACCGCCGTACCCTCCAGCTCGGCGACCAGATGCTCGTTCTGGAAGCGCAGCACCATCACGTGCCCGTGCGACGCGTCCAGCCCGTCGACGGTCGCATCACCACGGGCGAAGCCGGTCGTCGTACGGCGTTGTACGTCGACGACCTTGCCGACATGCAGGAGCCGGCCGCCGAGCTCGTCGACCACGGCCGCGACCGGATCGGCGTGCTCGCGCTGGGCCCGCTCGATCGCCCGGCCGATCGTGACGCACTTGCTGAGTGTGCCGGCGACGAACGCGCCGCGGATCTCGGCGCCGGTCATCGCGTACAGCGAGACGATCGCCGAGCAGCCCATGTCGATCGTCGCGGAGCGGGCCAGCCGTTCGGCCCACTCGTTGGTGACCGTGTCGAAGATGCCGCGGTTGCCCTTCTCGTCGACGATCGACATCGGGGTCGCCTCGATCCCGGCGAGCGTCGGCAGCACCATCTGCAACTCGGGGAACGCGCGGCCCATCCCGTCGCCATCCACCAGCGGCAGCCCGAGCTGCGCGGCGGCGATCACCGGAACGGTCGAGTTGACCCCGCCGGCCTCGATACAGGCGAGATGGGTCGGCGTCTTCCCGACGTACTTCGCCAGGGTCTGGACCGCGACCGAGATCTGGTCCGCCGACGGCAGCTTCTCCACCATCACCGTCGGCGCGCCCATCATTGCCACCGGCAACACACAGGCATCGTCCGGAAGATCGCCGACGGCAACGATCTCCACCGGACCGTGTTCGCGGACGGCCTGCTGCGCGAGCAGCTTCCCGATGTGCGGATCCCCTCCGCCCCCGGTGCCCAGCACGGCGGCACCGCGAGCGAGGGACCCCAGGTCTTCAGCGCGCAACTTCATCGCCACCACTCCACCCCAGCTCGGAGGCCACCGGCTCCATACCAAACCGTTTGGTATGGAGCTCCACCGGCGCCATACCAAACCGTTTGGTATGGCGCGATGGCGGCGCTCATGATGCCTCCCCGAGGCGCAGGTCGCCGACGGCCTTGCAGCGGATGCGGGTCGCGTTGCCCGGCAGGTACGGGATCGGCACCTCGTCGAAGTCCACGATCCGCACGGCGGCCGGATCGGCGCCGGCCGCGATCGCACGGTCGACTGCTTCCTGGCGCGCCTCGTCCACCACCGCGTCACGGCGGCCCGGGTCGATCGCGTACACCCGGTCGACCTCGCCGCCGACCTGCGCGATCGCCGCCCCGATCGCGTTCGCGACCGCGAAGTGATCCGGCCGGTGTACTGCGAGACTGCCGGGCAGATCGTCCGGCAGCAGGATCGATCCACCGCCGACCGCCACCACCGGCAGCGGGTCAGGCGACGTACGCATCCGCTCCACCGCGTCCGCGATATCCGCCGCGACCCGCGCCAGAGCCGCCTTCACCAGCGTCGGATCCAGCTCGGAGACCGCCGAAGCGTCACCGACCTCGGCCCGGCCGGCGGCGACCGCAATGTCCGTTGCCGTGAGCGTCCTGCCCCCGAAGACCAGGGCCTCCTCGGTCAGGCGGTATCCCACCGACCGCGGGCCGACCGTCACCACATCGTTGCCCGAGGCCACCAAGCTGCCGCCGCCGATCCCGATGCTGAGCACATCGGGCATCCGGAAGTTCGTCCGCACCCCGGCCACGTCGACCTCGGTGGTCGCTTCGCGCGGGAAGCCGTGCGTAAGTACGCCGACATCGCTCGTCGTACCGCCGACGTCGACCACCGCGCAGGTGTCGAGACCGGACAGCAGCGCCGCACCGCGCATCGAGTTCGTCGGACCGGACGCGAACGTCGCGACCGGGTACCGGCGGGCGAAGTCGACGTCCATCAAGGTGCCGTCGTTCTGGCTCAGGTACAGCGGCGCGGAGATCCCGTGGCCGGCGACGGCACCGGACAGTCCGTCGACGATGCTCGCGGCCAGCTCGCGCAGCGCCGCGTTGATGATCGTCGCGTTCTCCCGCTCCAGCAGGCCGATCCGGCCGATCTCGTGCGACAGCGAGATCGCCACGTCGTCGCCGAGCTCGGAACGCAGGATCTCGGCCGCGCGCAGTTCGAACTCGTTGCTCACCGGCGAGAACACCGACGAGATCGCCACCGACCGTACACCGTGCTTCACCATGTCGCCCGCGTGCCGGCGCAACTCGTCCTCGTCCAGCTCAGCGATATGCCGGCCGTCGAACTCGTGCCCGCCGTGCGCCAGATAGCTCCGCCCGCTGATCGCCTCGACCAGCCGCTCGGGCCAGTCGACCAGCGGCGGCAGCGACGCGGTAGCGGGCAGTCCGAGGCGCAGCGCGGCGGTCGGGGCCAGCCGCCTCGCCTCGACGAGTGCGTTGATGAAGTGCGTGGTGCCGATCATCACGGCCTGGACCTGCGCGGGGTCGAAGGATCGCTCCGCCTGCAGCCGGTCCAGTGTGTCGATGATGCCCGCGGTCACGTCCGCGCTGGTCGCCGACTTGTTGGCGGCCAGCACACTGACATCGCCACCGGTTCCGTCGAGCAGCACGGCGTCGGTGTTGGTCCCACCGACATCGATGCCGATACGCATTCGTATTCCTCCCGTTAGTTCATTTCCAGCCAAACACGGCGCCGGCCGTCTGTAGCCGACTTTGTGCACCAAATCCGCGTCACGTCATCGATTCGGCACGGATCCGGTGCACAAAGTGGAGACCGGGGTGGAGCGTGCCGCGCGAGCGATCAGCTTGTGGCGGGTACGGCGGCGGCAGCGGTCGGCGCACTGTCCATGGTGCGGCTTGTACCGACGCCGCGGATCAGGCCGAGCTTGCCGGCCACGACGTACGCCGCGAAGCCGACGACGAGCGAGTTGATGCTGGGCAGACCCCAGGCGACGTACTTGCCGATCAGCGCGGCGCCGATCCAGATCACGATCGTCGCCGGCACCCAGGTCGGCGCCGTCGCGGGCAGTGTGCCGGCAGCTCTGGTCGCGTCCAGGTCGGGGCGCCAGCGCTTGACGACGAAGTACTCCGCGACCATGATCCCGGCGATCGGCGGGAACGCGACGCCGAGGAAGATCAGGAAGTCGGTGAACTTGTCCAGGATCCCGCCGGCCGCGAGCACGCTGCCGAGGACGCCGACCACGAGCGTGACGACGGCCCGGTTGACGTGCCGGCCGAAGACGGTGCCGATGAAGTTCACGACGCCGAGGCCCGAGCTGTAGAGGTTCCAGTCGTTGATCTTGATCGTGCCGAGGATGATCACCAGCGTGCCGACCCAGCCGACCGACGAGGTGACGATCGTGATCACGTTCGCCGATCCGACCGCGTGAGCGAGCAGTACGCCGACCAGACCGATCACGTACTCGCCGAGCGTGATGCCGAGGACGGTCTGCTTGACGACGTCGCCGACGCTGCGGTTGAAGCGGGTCATGTCCGGCGTGATCACCGCGCCGACGATGAATCCGCCGGCCACCAGCGTCGTACCCTCGAGCAGGCTCAGCTGCGGACCGGGCGGCGCGGCGTTCACCAGTGAGCTGAAGCTGTGGTCGGACAGCTCGCTGATGATCGACCAACCGACCAGGACCAGGAAGGCCGGCACGGTCACGTACGCAACCCAGGCCATCGAGTGGAAGCCGCGCAGTACGACGAGCGTCACCGCGAGACCGAAGACGAGCGACCAGCCCCAGGTCGGGAGTACGCCGATCAGCTGGCTGAGCCCGGCCGCGGAGACCGCGGACTGGATCCCGAACCACCCGATCAGGCTGATCCCGATCGCGAGCCCGATCAGCGACGAGCCGGCCTGGCCGAACCCGGTCCAGCGCGCGATCACCGACGTCTGCAGTCCCTCGCGGGCGCCGATGACGCCGATCAGGATCGCGACGAGTTCGAGGATCACCGCGCCGAGCGTGAGCGCCCAGAACGCGGTCCAGAAGCTCATCCCGAACCCGAGCGTCGCGCCGAGCAGGAACTGACTCAGCGCCGAGATCTGCCCGAACCGCTGGGTCGCGACAGACCACCAGGAGTACCGCGCGTGCTCCGGGACGCGGGCGAGCGCATAGTCGTCCGCACCAACAGATGTACCGGCCATCGAAACCTCCAGCCCTGGGATTTCATCGAACGTACGACTCCAGGCGGGCGGTCTCACCGTCCAGTGTGCACACTCAGCAGGCGCTGACTGTGCAAGCGGCCCAGCTCGCTACTCTTGTCGCGATGCCCGGTCGCACACACGAACGCGGAGCGCGACTGCTCCGTCTACTCGGCGTACTCACGGTAGTCGCCGGGGTCTTCGCGATGCATGGCCTCACGTCCGACCACGATGCGGCCATGGCGGCTCCTCAGCCGGCGATGGTCGCAGGGATGGTTATGGACCACGCCCAGCCCGGCCCGCCGCACGTTGCGCCGGCCGATGAGCTGCACGAGATGGGCGGTGCGTGTGTCGCAGTACTGACTGGGCTGGTGCTGCTGCTCGCGTTGTTGCTGGGGTTGCGGAGCCTGCTCGTGTGGCGGGCCGTGTCTGTGCCGTCCGCGGCTGGGCGCCTGGTGCTGAGCGAACGGTCTCCTCCGCCGGTGAGCGCGTCGATGTTGGGTGTACTGCGGATATAGGCCGACGTGCGCCTGTTTCGCCGTACCCGTTTTCGACACACACACCCAAGGATTGTGATGACGCACGTCTACCGTACGACCGCGGCCTCGGCCGCGCTTCTCGCCGCTGTGTTCGGCGTGACCGGCTGCGGCTCGGACAGCAGCCCGAGTACGCCGCCCGCCACCTCGGCAGCCGCCTCGTTCAACGACGCGGACGCCACCTTCGCGATGCAGATGATCCCGCATCACCAGCAGGCCGTGGAGATGTCCGACCTCGCGTTGCGCAAGGCAACGACCGCGGCGGTGAAGAACCTCGCGACCGCGATCAAGGCTGCACAGGACCCGGAGATCAAGCAGTTGTCCGGGTGGCTGACCGCCTGGGGCAAGCCGGTCCCGACGCCCGGTGAACACAGTGGTCATGCCATGGCAGGCATGATGAGCACCGAGGACATGAGCGATCTGTCCGAAGCGTCCGGCGCGATGTTCGACCGGATGTGGACGCGGATGATGATCGAGCATCACCAGGGCGCGGTCGCTATGGCCACGACCGAGCAGACGGCCGGAAAGGATCCCGCCGCCATCGCCCTCGCCAAGAAGATCCAAACCACCCAAACAACCGAGATCGCCACCATGAAGCGGCTCCTCGGACAGCTGACGGCGAGCTGATCGGTCACTAAGGACAGGAGGTAGTGGGTCTCGGCGTCGCCGCGCACGCTCAAGACGAGCGGCCGGACCCGCCTTTGGCCGACTACCTCCTGTCCTTATTGTTCCTGCTGCCAGTGGACCGTCAGGTTGTCCCGGCGGCCGAGCTTCTCGATGCGTTCGGTGACCCGGGCGCTGAACCGGCGCAGCACGCCGGGGTCGTCGGCCTCGACCCGCAACTCCAGACGGGTCTGCTCGGCGCGCAGCGTCCACGTCGCGCCGCCGAGGTCGACCACGAGCTCGCCCGGCGCTTTCGACAACACCTTCATGCCACCCGGCTGGTGCCCGAAGTGACCGCCCAGCCGCTCGACGTACCGCGCTGCCCGCACGGTGTCGGCGTACCCCTCGATGGCCGGCATACCCACGCCTCCTTTTTCAATACACTTTGTCTCGAATACTAACAGCATGTCCAGGTAGGATGGGGGCCGTGCCGAAGTTGTGGGACGACAGCATCGCGACGCATCGCCACGCCGTGCGGACGGCGACGCTCGATGCGACCGCCGCGCTGGTGGCCGAGCGCGGGTTGACCGGCGTCACGATGTCCGAGGTCGCGAAGCGGGCCGGGGTGGGCCGGGCGACGCTCTACAAGTACTTCCCTGACGTCGAGTCGATCCTGACCGCCTGGCATGAGCGGCAGGTCGGCGATCATCTGCGGCAGCTCACCGGCATCTGGACCGACACCGGGCGACTCGAGGCAGTGCTGGAGGCTTATGCGTTCATCTGCCACGAGCATCCGTCGTCGGAGCCGGCCGCATCACTGCATCGGTCGGAGCACGTCGCGCGAGCGCAGGAGCACCTCGTCGACTTCCTTGCCGGCTTGATGCTCGACGTACGCGATGATGTTCCACCGAAGGAGCTGGCGGCGTACTGCGTGTATGCGCTGGGTGCGGCAGGCGCCGTACCGTCGAAGGCTGCGGTACGACGCCTGGTGGCAGTCGTTCTCAGCGGGCTACGCGGGGAGGCGGGCCGGTGAGAGGTTGAGGCGGCGCAGCAGCTGGGCGTTGAGGGCGACGACGATCGTGGAGATCGACATCAGCAGCGCACCGACCGCCGGCGAGACGACGATGCCCGCGAAGGCGAGGACGCCGGCTGCGAGCGGGACGGTGATGACGTTGTAGCCGGTCGCCCAGATGAGGTTCTGCCACATCTTGCGGTAGCTGGCCTTGGACAACTCGATCACCGAAAGGACGGCCCGCGGGTCGTCCGCGGCGAGTACCACGCCGGCGGATTCGATGGCGACATCGGTGCCGGCGCCGATCGCGATGCCGACCTCGGCGCGGGCCAGGGCCGGGGCGTCGTTGACTCCGTCGCCGACCATGGCGACCTTCAGCCCGCGGGCCTGCAGCTCAGCGACCTTGGCGTCCTTGTCCTGCGGCAGCACCTCGGCGAACACCTCGTCGATCCCGAGCTCCTTCGCCACGGCGTCGGCAACCTGATGCGCATCCCCGGTGATCATCGCCACCTTCACCCCACGCCGATGCAACGCATCCACGGCCTGCCGAGACTCCTCCCGCACCTCGTCCTCGAGCGCAACAGCGCCGAGCACCTGCCCGTCCCTCACGACATGCAGCACCGCGGCCCCTCGCTCCTTCCACTCCGCAACCTCCGCGTCCAACTCGCGAGGCTCCCCCAACCCGCTCTCACGCAGGTACGCCGGTCCGCCGACGGCGACCTCGGATCCCTCCACGACAGCCTGCACACCCCGCCCGGTGAGTGACCGGAAGCCGGAGGCAACGAGCCGACCATTGCCTCCAGCAACCGCGTCGCCGACATGCAGACCGGCGGCTTGCGTGTCGCGTGCGCGCACGATCGCCTTTGCCAGCGGATGCTCGCTGTCCGCTTCGACTGCGGCGGCCAGCGCCAGCAACTCGTCAGGCGAGATGGATCCGACGGCGGCGACACCGGTGACGGCCGGTTCGCCCTTCGTCAGCGTGCCCGTCTTGTCGAACAGGACTGCGTCGATCGTCCGCATCCGCTCGAGCGCGAGCCGGTCCTTCACGAGTACGCCGGCCCTTGCCGCGCGCTCGGTGGAGATCGCGATCACCAGCGGGATCGCGAGGCCGAGGGCGTGCGGGCAGGCGATCACCAGCACGGTCACCGTCCGCGTCACCGCCTCGTCGACCTTGCCGAGCAACGCCCACACCACGAACGTGATCAGCCCGGCGATCGACGCGAAGTAGAACAAGAACGCCGCCGCCCGATCGGCCAACGCCTGCGCACGCGACGACGACGCCTGCGCCTCGGCCACCAGCCGCTGGATCCCAGCCAGCGCGGTGTCATCACCGACCGCCGTGATCTCGACGCGCAAAGCGTTGTCAGTGGCAACGGTTCCCGCCACCACGGCATCACCGACCGCCCGCGACACCGGCCGCGACTCCCCGGTGATCATCGACTCGTCGACCTCGGCCTGTCCGTCGACCACGGTCCCGTCCGCCGGCACCCGACCACCGGACCGCACGAGCACGACGTCCCCCGCCCGCAGCTCATGCAGCGAGACCTCGACAACCTCGCCGTCGATCACCTTCTCGGCCGTGTCCGGCAGCAAGGCCGCCAGCGCGTCGAGCGCACCGGACGCAGCGCCGAGCGCCCGCATCTCCAGCCAGTGCCCGAGCAGCATGATCACGATCAGCAGCGCGAGCTCCCACCAGAAGTCCAGGTCGAACCCGCCGAGCTTCAACGTCGTCACCCACGACGCCACGAACGCGACCGTGATCGCCATCGAGATCAGCAGCATCATCCCCGGCCGACGGGACTTCAGCTCACTCCAACCGCCCGTCAGGAACGGCTGCCCGCCGTACACGAAGATCACCGTCCCGAGCACGGGCGCAATCAGCCCCGCCCCGGGGAAGTCCGGCCGCGCATACCCCAGCAGATCCGCGAACATCGCACTGAAGAACACCACCGGCACAGCCAGCCCGAGACTGATCCAGAACCGGTCCTTGAACTGCGCCGCGTGATCCCCGTGCCCTGCATGCCCGCTGTGCCCCTCGTGCTCACTCATACCCGAGAACATACCCCTAGGGGGTATCAAAAACAACCGCGGACGCAGAAACGCCCGGCTGGGGTTACCAGCCGGGCGTGAGGGGTTGGGGGTTTACAGGGGGTCGATGTCCGTGAGGGTTTCTGGGGTTAGTTCCAGCCACCGGGTGATGCCGATGTCGCGGAGGAAGGGGACGTCGTGGCTGGCGATGACCAGGGCGCCGTTGTACGACGCCAACGCATCCTTCAGCTGGGCGACGCTGGACAGGTCGAGGTTGTTGGTGGGCTCGTCCAGCATCAGCAACTGGGGTGGAGGCTCGGCCAGCAACAGAGCCGCCAGCGTCGCCCGGAAGCGTTCGCCGCCGGAAAGAGTGCTGACGAGCTGGTCGGCTGCTCGACCACGGAAGAGGAAGCGCGCCAGGCGGGAACGGCGTTCCTGGTTCTCCGTGCTCGGGGCCAGCAGGGCCAGGTTGTCGACGACGGACAGGTCGTCGCGCAGCAGGTCGAGTCGCTGGGGCAGGTACCGGAACGGCACCGCCGGCAGCTCCCCTGACACGATCGACTGCAGCAGTGTCGTCTTGCCGGCACCGTTCGGCCCGGTCAGCGCGATCCGTTCGGGCCCGCGGATCTCCAGGTCGACGTGCGCACCGGTTCGCAGTACGTGGTCCTCCAACCGCAGCACCACGCGACCAGCAGGCACTGCGGTCTTCGGCAGGTCTACCCGGATCGAGTCGTCGTCGTGGACCTTGTCCTCCGCATCGGCCAACGCCTCCTGCGCCGAATCGAGCCGCTCGGACTGCATCCCGAGGTGCTTGCCCGCCGACACCTGCGCACCGCGCTTCAGGTTGCCGGCCACGATCTTCGGGATGCCGCCCTTCTCGAATGCCCGCTGTCCGCGGGCCTGGCGCTGATCCATCTTCATCCGCGCCTCGATCAGGTCGCGCTTCTGCTTGCGTACGTCGGCCTCCGCCGCGCGCAGCATCCGCTCGGCCGCCTCCTGCTCGACCGCGACAGCCTCCTCGTACGCCGTCAGGTTGCCGCCGTACCAGGTGACGTCACCCTTGCGGAGGTCGCCGATCTGGTCGACCCGGTCGAGCAACTCCCGGTCGTGGCTGACGATGACCAGCGCACCGCGGAACTGGTCGACGGCGTCGTAAAGATGCCGCCGCGCCCGCAGGTCGAGGTTGTTCGTCGGTTCGTCGAGCAGCAGTACGTCGGGACGCCGCAGCAGCTCGGCCGCGAGCCCGAGCAGGATCGTCTCGCCGCCGGACAGCTCGCCGACACTGCGATCGAGCCCGATCGCACCCAGGCCGAGCTTGCCGAGCAGCGCCTCCGCTCGTTCGTCGACGTCCCAGTCGTCGCCGATGATCGCGAAGTTCTGCTCCGAGGCGTCACCGGACTCGATCGCGACGATCGCCTTCCGGACGTCCTCGATGCCGAGCGCCTGGTCGACGCGCAGAGACGTGTCGAGGGTCAGGTCCTGCGGCAGGTACCCGAGCTCGCCGCTGACCCGGATCGCCCCACGCTGCGGGGTGAGCCGGCCGGCGATCAGCCGGAGCAGCGTCGACTTGCCGGCGCCGTTGCGGCCGACCAGACCGGAGCGGACCGGTCCGGCGACGAAGGTCAGGCCGTCGAACAGGACCTCACCATCAGGCCAGGCGAAGAAGAGGTCGGTACAGGACAGGGAAAAACTCATAGGCGTTGCACTCCCAACGAGGTCTCGGACGAGACCGCGCACCAGACAGGTGGCGATCGATCGACTGAAGAAAAGACCTCGGAGCTACAACGCGGACCCCTGACGCCGGGAATGGGACGTCCACCAGAATACGGGCCGGCCGACGACCCATCAACTACTTTCCGAACGCTTGCGCCAGGCAACAACTACCAGGTCCACCAGTGCGACCACCCCGAGCGCCCCGAAGGTGATCACCCAACCCGCCGGGAGCTCGTAGACGACCGACAGCACCACGGCCGCCGCGAACAGCACCACCCCGAACGCCGCCAGCACGATCCGCAGCGTCAACGCACTGCGAGGCGGCGGCGGCTCACCGGTCACGGCAGGCCCCATGACCCGCCGCGCCGGAGGCGTGGCATCAATACAGCCATAAACCGCTTGTACTCCTAGGGTGCCTTGCGCAGCCAGGTCTCGACGCCGGCGATGTGAGCGGTCATCCAGGCGCGGGCCGCCTCGGCGTCGCCGATCTCGATCGCGTCGAGGATCGCAGCGTGCTCGGCAAGCGTGCGCCGGACCGCGCCGGCCTGGGTGACACCGCGCCAGATCCGGGCCCGCTGGGTCGCGCCGGAGATGCCGTCGAGCAGTGAGCAGACAACCTGGTTCCCGGTCGCCTCGGCGATCGCGCGATGGAACCGCAGGTCGTTCGCGACCAGTTCCTCGACGTCCGCGTCGGGCGTGAGGTCGCTGGTCAGCAGCCGTAGCTCGATCACCTGCTCCTGGCTGATGCGGGTTGCTGCCAGCGCAGCGACTCCAGGCTCCAGCAACCGCCGTACCTCGAAGAACTGCAGGACCGAGTCGTCGCGGTGCAGGTCGACCATGAAGTTGAGCGCATCGAGCAGATGCGCCGAGTCGAGGCTGCTGACGTACGTGCCGTCGCCATGCCGGACGTCCAGCACGTTGACCAGCGTGAGCGCCTTGACCGCCTCGCGCAGCGAGTTTCGCGACAGGCCGAGCCGCGCGGCCAGATCCGCCTCTTTCGGCAGTCGATCCCCCGGACCCAGTTCCCCTGAGGTGATCATCCCTTTGATCTTGACGATCGCCTCATCCGTCAACGCCATCCAGTCAGTATGCCGCCCAGTGCCCTGCGTCGGAGGTTGTTTGAGTGATTGCGGTGTCCAGGTGCGTGCATCGTGGTGCCGGAGGGGCAGCCTCGATGTTTTTCCATCGTGGCTGTTCCTCCGGTGCCGCGAGGTGCGTGCCTGGGCGCCGCAAGCGCCAAAGAACCTCCGACGCAGGGCACTAGCATCGGTTCATGACCACCTCCGGTTACTCCGGGAAGCCGCTGGCCGCGAAACTCGGCATCAAGCCCGAGCACGTGGTCCTGCTCGACAACGCGCCGGACGGCTTCACGATCGAAGGATTGCCGGCCGGTACGACGCTCGCGCGCCGGGCGGGCCGTTCGTCGTACGACGTCGTGGTGATGTTCTGCCCGGACCGCTCGCGGCTCGCGAAGCGGCTGCCGGTGCTGCTGGCGAAGACGGTGCCGGCCGGGATGATCTGGGCCGCCTGGCCGAAGCGGTCGTCCGGGGTCGCGACCGACCTCGACGAGAACGGGATCCGCGAGCTCGCCCTCCCGCTCGGCGTCGTCGACGTGAAGGTCTGCGCGATCGACGCGACCTGGTCGGGTCTCAAGCTGGTCCGGCGGTTGACGAACCGATGAAGACCAATCATGCCCAGGTGGACTGATCTGGAGCGTGACCTTGGCCACACTTTTGCGCGGTTGTGATCATCACCGGGGGCGAGTGGACAACTGCATACAGTGGGCAGCTACGCTCAACAGGCCCTGTCCGAGACATCGGAACAGGCCCCGGAAAGCCACATCTGCAAGGGGTCCCGGAGTCCCTGCCGTTGCTCTCCGCACCGACAGGTGGTGAGAGGCGGGCGTGTGGCCTGAAACACCTTTGTGAGCAGTGTTTCAGGCGCCGACGGATCGACTCGCCGGAGCCCGACCACTCGACACACTGGTCCGGTGGTCCCGGGCTGTGGAAGTGGTCCCCCTGCTATTAGCCTTTGCTTGGGACACCACCCATAACATCTGAATTAACCGTGCTACCGGACCCGAAATCGGAAGAGGCGAACTGCCAAGTGGCCACCGAGCCATCAGACACCAACCCCCTAGCAGCCTTCGGTGCGAACGAATGGCTGGTCGACGAGCTGTACGAGAAGTACCAGCAGGACCCGAATTCGGTGGATCCGGCGTGGCTCGACTTCTTCAAGACGTACAACCCCGACGGTGACGCGAAGCCGGTGACGACGACCCCGGCCGACGCTCCCAGGCCCGACGCTCCCCGACCTGACGCGGTGTCCGACAACAAGACGCCGGAGGCGCCGAGCCGCGGCAGCGCGCCGTCCGTGCCGGCTTCGAACGCTCCTGCCGCTGCCGCGGCGCCGCAGTCTCCCGCTACGCAGACGCCGGCTCCCGCGCCCGCCGCCGTACCGCAGAAGGCAGCCCCGACCGGAGGCACGGTGAACCAGCCGACCACCGCCCAGCCCAAGCCTGCCGCCCAGCCCGCGGCCGCGGCGACCGGCGAGGCCGAGCGGAAGATCCTGCGCGGGGCCCCGGCCCGCACGGCGCAGAACATGGAGACCAGCCTCACGGTCCCCACCGCGACCAGCGTCCGCCAGGTCCCGGTCAAGCTGCTGATCGACAACCGCATCGTCATCAACAACCACCTCAAGCGCGCCCGCGGCGGCAAGGTGTCCTTCACGCACCTGATCGGCTGGGCGCTGGTCAAGGCGCTGAAGACGCTGCCGGAGATGAACGCGTCGTACGACGAGACCGACGGCAAGCCGACCCTGGTCAACCCGGCGCACATCAACCTCGGCCTGGCCATCGACATGCAGAAGCCGGACGGTACCCGGCAGCTGCTGGTGCCGTCGATCAAGGCCGCCGAGACGATGACGTTCGCCGACTTCTGGATGGCCTACGAGGACATCGTCCGCCGGGCCCGGGACAACAAGCTCGCGCTGCCCGACTTCCAGGGCACGACGATCAGCCTGACCAACCCCGGCACGATCGGTACGCAGCACTCGGTGCCGCGGCTGATGACGGGCCAGGGCTGCATCATCGGCGTCGGCGCGATGGAGTACCCGCCGGAGTACCAGGGTGCGGCCGACGAGACGATGGCCAAGCTCGCGGTCAGCAAGGTGATGACGCTGACCTCGACGTACGACCACCGGATCATCCAGGGCGCCCAGTCGGGTGAGTACCTGCGCCGCCTGCACCAGCTGCTGCTCGGCGGCGAGGGCTTCTACGACGAGATCTTCCAGTCGCTGCGGATCCCGTACGAGCCGATCCGCTGGGCCGCCGACCTCCCGCACAGCCACGAGGAGGACATCAGCAAGCAGGCCCGCATCCTCGAGCTGATCCACGCCTTCCGGGTCCGGGGCCACATCATGGCCGACACCGACCCGCTGGAGTACAAGCAGCGCAGCCACCCCGACCTCGACGTCGCGACCCACGGCCTGACGCTGTGGGACCTGGACCGCGAGTTCGCCACCGGCTCGTTCGGCGGCGACCGGCGGTTCATGAAGCTGCGCGAGATCCTCGGCATCCTGCGCGACTCGTACTGCCGGACCACCGGTATCGAGTACATGCACATCCAGGACCCCGAGCAGCGCAAGTGGCTGCAGGAGCGGATCGAGCGGCCGCACACCAAGCCGCCGCGCGAGGAGCAACTGCGGATCCTGGCCAAGCTGAACGAGGCCGAGGCGTTCGAGACCTTCCTGCAGACCAAGTACGTCGGTCAGCGGCGGTTCTCGCTCGAGGGCGGGGAGACCACGATCCCGCTGCTCGACGAGCTCTGCGAGGAGGCGGCCGGCGCCGGGCTGGAAGAGGTCGCGATCGGGATGGCCCACCGCGGCCGGCTGAACGTGCTGGCGAACATCGTCGGCAAGTCGTACGGCCAGATCTTCCGCGAGTTCGAGGGCAACATCGACCCGCGGACCGTGCAGGGCTCCGGTGACGTCAAGTACCACCTGGGCGCCGAGGGCGAGTTCGTCTCGGAGTTCGGCGACAAGATCAAGGTGTCGGTGGCGGCGAACCCGTCCCACCTGGAGACCGTCGACCCGGTGCTCGAGGGCATCGTCCGGGCCAAGCAGGACATCCTGGACCGCGGCGCGGCCTTCCCGGTGCTGCCGGTGCTCGTCCACGGTGACGCGGCCTTCGCCGGCCAGGGCGTCGTGGCCGAGACGCTGAACCTGTCCCAGCTGCGCGGTTACCGCACCGGCGGCACGATCCACGTGATCGTGAACAACCAGGTCGGCTTCACCACCTCGCCGGCCTCGTCCCGCTCGTCGATGTACTCCACCGACGTCGCGCGGATGGTGCAGGCGCCGATCTTCCACGTCAACGGCGACGACCCCGAGGCGTGCATCCGGGTCGCCGACCTGGCCTTCGAGTACCGGCAGGCGTTCAACAAGGACGTCGTCATCGACCTTGTCTGCTACCGGCGCCGCGGTCACAACGAGGGCGACGACCCGAGCTTCACCCAGCCGCTGATGTACGACCTGATCGAGCAGAAGCGCTCGGTTCGCAAGCTGTACACCGAGGCCCTGATCGGTCGTGGCGACATCACGATCGAAGAGGCCGAGCAGGCGATGATGGACTTCCAGCACCGGCTGGAGCGGGTCTTCGCCGAGGTCCGCGAGGCGAAGAACCAGCCGGACACCCCGGCGCCGTACGTCACCGCACCGGTCTACCCGGACAAGCCGGAAGGCCCGGACGCGACCGCGACCACGCCCGAGGTGCTGAAGAAGATCGCCGACGCGCACACCACGCTGCCGGCCGGCTTCACCGTGCACCCGAAGGTGATGCCGCAGCTGCAGCGCCGGGCGCACGCGATCACCGAGGGCCCGATCGACTGGGCCAGCGCGGAGATCACCGCCTTCGGTTCGCTGCTGCTCGAGGGCCGGCCGGTCCGGCTCGCGGGTCAGGACAGCCGCCGCGGGACTTTCGTGCAGCGCTTCGCCGCGGTCATCGACCGGGTCAACGGCCAGGACTACGTCCCCCTGCAGAACCTGGACGAGGGTCAGGCGAACTTCTACGTCTACGACTCGCTGCTCAGCGAGTACGCCGCACTCGGCTTCGAGTACGGGTACTCCGTGGCGCGGCCGGAGGCGCTGACCCTGTGGGAAGCGCAGTTCGGCGACTTCGTCAACGGCGCCCAGTCGGTCATCGACGAGTACATCTCGTCCGGTGAGGCGAAGTGGGGCCAGAAGTCCGGTGTCGTGCTGCTGCTTCCGCACGGCTACGAGGGCCAGGGCCCGGACCACACCTCGGCCCGGATCGAGCGGTTCCTCGCGCTGTGCGCGGAGAACGCGATGACGGTGGCCCAGCCGTCGACGCCCGCGTCGTACTTCCACCTGCTGCGCCGGCACACGCTCGGCGAGGAGCACAACCCGATGGTCGTGTTCACGCCGAAGCAGCTGCTGCGGCGCAAGGAGGCGGTGTCGCGTCCGGAGGAGCTGACCCACGGCACCTTCCGGCCGGTCATCAACGACACGGAGGCGGAGGCCAACCCGGCGACCGTCGAGCGGGTCGTCCTGGCTTCGGGCCGGATCGTGTACGACCTGCTCGCCGAGCGCAAGCAGGTCGAGCCGGACAAGATCAGCACCGCGATCCTGCGGGTCGAGCAGCTGTACCCGCTGCCGGCCGAGGAGATCGCGGCCGCGCTGGCGAAGTACCCGAACGCGACCGAGATCCGCTGGGTGCAGGACGAGCCGGCGAACCAGGGTCCGTGGCCGTTCATGGCGCTGAACCTGACCGAGCACCTGGGCGGCAAGCCGTTCTACCGGGTGTCCCGGCCGGCGATGGCTGCCCCGGCGGTCGGCTCGCACGGTGTCCACGGCACCGAGCAGACGACGCTGCTGAAGCAGGCGTTCAGCTGACGTGTACTTCACCGACCGCGGGATCGAGGAGCTCGAGAAGCGGCGTGGCGAGGAGGATGTCACGCTCGCTTTCGTGGCCGAACGGCTGCGTGAGTTCGTCGACCTGAACCCAGAGTTCGAGACCCCGATCGAGCGCTTCGCCACCTGGCTGGCTCGACTCGACGACGAAGACGACTGAGTAGTCTGAACGAATGCCCTTCGCCACGCAGCCCGTACGCCGGGTCGCCGCGGCGGAGGGCATTCGTCCGTCCGGGCAGTGGCCGCACACGATCCCCGCGGTCCGCCAGCTCCTCACCGACGGCCTCGACCTCGACCCGGGCGTGACGTTCCTCGTCGGCGAGAACGGCGCCGGAAAGTCGACGCTCGTCGAGGCGATCGCCGTGGCGTTCGGCCTGTCGCCCGAGGGCGGCTCGACCGGCGCGCGACTGACCACCCGGGCAACCGAGTCACCGCTGGCCGACGACCTGCTGCTGACCCGCGGCGTCGGCGCCAAGCGGGCCGGCTTCTTCCTGCGGGCCGAGACGATGCACGGCTTCTACAGCTATCTCGAGCGCAACCCCAAGACCTCCGGGCCGCCCGATCCGGTCTTCCACGAGATGAGCCACGGCGAGAGCTTCCTCAACCTCATCAACGACCGCTTCACCCGCCAGGGGTTCTACTGTCTCGACGAGCCCGAGTCGGCGTTGTCGTTCTCCAGCAGCCTCGCTGTCGTCGGTGTGCTCAACCGGCTCGCCGAGCACGACTCCCAGGTCCTGTGCGCGACCCACTCCCCCGTCATCGCGGCCCTGCCCGGCGCCACGATCCTCGAGGTCGGCGAGTGGGGCATCCGGCGTACGACGTGGGAGGAGCTGGAGCTCGTGCAGAACTGGAAGGCATACCTGGACGCACCACAGCGGTACCTCCGGCACATCATCTAGTTCTCAGGCACCCGCGAGAGGGCGTCGGCGACCACCGCGGCCGTCTGTTGCGGCGCCTCGTCCGGGAGGAAGAACACCGCACCTGGGATCGTCACCACGGTCACGTCGGCAGCCGCCAGCAGGGTGTCCCGCTCGGTGTCGGTGAGGCCGCCGTCCCCTTTCTCGGCATGGACCACCCACACCGGACAGCCGGATGCGGCCACCTCGGCGGCATAGTCCCGGTCGGCGGCCAGGTAGTCGAAGTACGGGCCGAGCAACCGGATCGCAGCGGCGGCCTGGTTCTGCTTGAGGTCCTCGATCAGCTCCCGCTTGTGCGACGCCGGTGCCTTGGCGGACCTGGCCATCAGTGGCAGGAGCCTGAACAGAACGGCCATCGGCCAACTACCCACGCGCTGCGACGCCGACACCACGCCGCGGAAGAACGCGGCTTCGTCCGCAGTCGTCAGGCTGATGCCCAAGAGCACGACCGGCCCCCGGAAATGACCGCCCAGCAGCATCTCCAAGGCAACCGTCGCGCCGTGGGAGAAACCGACGACCACATCGCAGCTGTGCAGCTCGGCCAATTCACCGGCGCGACGGGCCAGGCCGGGAACGGAGACGTCACCCACCAGCGGAGCACCCGCCATCCCCGGGAGGGTCGTGGCCACCAGGCGGACACCGGCCAGCGCCGGCTCAGCCATCACCAGGTCGAACGACCGCGCCGCGTTGGCCCCGCCCGGCAGCAGCAGAACCGATCGCTCGGCATCGTCAGGCCCCGCGGTCAGCAGCTCCCATGCTTCCCTCATCGCTACCTCCGTAACGACGGCTCCCCTTGCCCCGAAGGTAGGACGCAGCGGTCTCACCCGGAACCCTCGGCGCCTTACGGATCCGTGACGCAGTGGCCCGACCGGTCAGGCAGCTAATCCGTGTGGGGTGGTCTGGTCCGGAGTGGCGGATCGGGCGCGAGAGAGCCGTCCGGGGCGATGTGCTCGAAGATCTGGTCGACCAGATTGAGCACGTGCGGGTCGTCGACGGTGTAGATGTGTCGCCGGCCCTCGCGGCGGGCGGTGATGATCCCGGCCAGCCGGAGCTTGCCGAGGTGCTGGCTCGCGGTGGCGATACTCACGCCGACGCGCGCCGCCAGGGTGCCGACGTCGTACTCCCCCTGCGCGGCCAGCGACACCAGGTGCAGCCGGACGGGTGCGGAGAGCATGGCGAAGGTGCCCGCGGCGGAATCGAGCTGAGCCTTCGTCGGTTCAGGGTTGGTCATCGCGCAGTCATTGTGACCGGTAGACCGGTCTGCGGACAGCTCGCCGGGCCGTCGTGATGACGGTCTCACACTTTCGCAATTGCGAAAGTATCGAAACGGTGGCAGGCTGGAACCATGTTCCGAGCGCTCCGCCCCGTGCTGTTGCTGTTCCTGGTGGCGATCCCCGCGGTCGCCCTCCGACTCACCGGTACGCACCCCCCGGCACTGGCCTCGTTGCTGATCTTCGGCCTCGCCGTGGTCGCCGCATCCTTCGTCCTGGCCTGGGCTGCCGAGGCGGCAGAGATGGACATTTCGGGCGGTCTGGCGATCGCACTCCTGGCGGTCATCGCAGTCCTGCCGGAGTACGCGGTCGATCTGTACTTCGCCCACACCGCCGGCTCGAATCCGGCCTACGTGCAGTTCGCGGCAGCCAACATGACCGGGTCGAACCGGCTGCTCCTCGGCCTCGGCTGGTCCAGCGTCGTGCTCATCAGCCTGTACGTCGCATCCCGGCGCAGCGGGCAGTCCGTCAAGGCGCTGGTGCTCGAGTCCGGGTACCGCCGGGAGCTGGGGTTCCTCGCCGTCGCCGGTCTGGTCGCGTTCGCGATCCCGGTGACCGGCGAGATCCACCTGGTGCTGGGGATCCTGCTGCTCGCCTTCTTCGGGTACTACCTGTACCGCGCGGCCACCTCCGAGCATGACGACGAGCCGGACCTGATCGGCCCGGCCGCGACGATCGGTGCGCTGCCCCGGTTGCAGCGGCGGATCACCGTGACCGCGATGTTCCTGGTCTCGGCCGGGATCATCCTAGCGGCCGCGGAGCCGTTCGCGGACTCGCTCGTTCAGGGCGGGCATGCGCTGGGGATCGACCAGTTCCTGCTGGTCCAGTGGCTGGCGCCGCTGGCGTCCGAGGCGCCGGAGTTCATCGTGGCGATCCTGTTCGCCTGGCGGGGCAAGGGCGCGGCGGCGCTGGGCCTGCTGATCTCGGCCAAGGTGAACCAGTGGACCCTGCTGATCGGCAGCCTCCCGATCGCGTACGGGATCGGTGGCGGCGGCCCGGCGCTGCACCTGGACGGACGGCAGGTCGAGGAGTTCCTCCTCACCGCCACGCAGACGCTGCTCGGGATCGCGATCCTGCTGAACCTGCGCTTCCCGCGCTGGGCGGCGTGGACGCTGCTGGGGCTGTTCGCGATCCAGTTCGCCGTGCCGGGTCAGACCGGGCGCTACGTGATCAGCGCGATCTACCTCGTGCTGGCGATCGGCGCGGCGATCCACAACCGCGACCAGGTCCTGCGGACGATCACCTCACCGTTCCGCCGTACGGAAAAGCCCGTCGACGCGGAGCCCGCGAACGCCGAACACGCCGACACCCTCCAAAACGCGTAACCCCCGCCCCCGCCCCTCCCCCCGGCGCCTTGGATGGGTTCACCCACCATGTTGTGGGTTCCCCTCCGTGGCTCCGGGGTGAAAACCCACAACCCGGTGGGTGAACCCATCCAAGGCGTGGGGAGTGGGGGGTGCGGGCGAGGTCAGGAGGCTTGCTGGGTTTCGTCGATCTCGGTGAGGAGCGGCGGGCGGTTGCGGCGCTCCTGGGGGCCCGGGCGGCCGCGGCGGCGGCCGTAGAGGAACTTCTCGCCGGCGGCGGTGCCGGTGAACTTCGTCCGGCGCGCCCACTCCCGGCACTCCTCGATCACGGGGCACGAGGTCAGGCAGAGCGCCTGCGCCTTGCGCTGCTCCCACTGGGTCGCGGTCTCGTCGTACGACGGCGCCTGTCCGACGCACGCGGCCTTCGTCATCCAGCGGTCGGCCGGGTCAACGATCACCGTCAAAGTAGGCCTCATGGGCTCCTCGTTCCTCATCGATCGGGCGGATCGGTAGGAACAGACTGAACCCGTCGCGTTGCCCCGGTGCGACGCCAATGTTTCCGGCATGAAACGTCAGTGCCGGACGAGGCGGATCTCACGTAGATCGAAGTAGGGATCGTGCTTGCCGACGCCGTCCGGCGCGAACCCGTGCCGCCGGTAGAAGCCGAGCGCCTGCTCGTTTCCCTCGAAGACCCAGAGAAACGCGGGCTGTTTGCCGACGGCAACATCCAGCAGGCGGGTGCCGAGTCCGGTCTTCCAGAACGCCTGCCGGGTGTAGATCGCCTCCAGCTCGAACGGCACCGGCGCGTCCTCGTCGCGGCCCGGGCCGATGCCGACGAAACCGGCCACGCGGTCCTGGACCGGCGCGTCCGGATCCGGGTTCACCGCGATCCAGCGGCGCCGGCCCTCACCCAGGGGTGTGGTCCAGCGTTCGATCCGGCGTTCGAGGTTCGACGTACGCTCACCGAGCAGGTCGGCCGGCACGAGCCCGGCGTACGCCTCCCGCCAGCAGAGCAGGTGACACCAGGCCGCGGCCTCGGCGTCGTCGGGCGTGACCGGGCGGATCTCGGGTTGCTGCACTCAGACAGTAAAGACGATCTTGCCGAAGACGTCGCCTGCGTTCATCTTCGCGAAGCCGTCGCGGGCGTCCTCGAGCGGAAGGATCGAGTCGATGTGCGGCGAGATCCCGGCGGTCGCCATGAACTGCATCAGCTCAGCCAGCTCGGTCCGCGTACCCATCGTCGAGCCCTGGACGCGCAACTGGAGGAAGAAGATCCGGTTCAGCTCGGCGGACTTCGGCGCCTGGCCGCTGGTCGCTCCGGAGATCACCAGCGTGCCGCCCTGCTTGAGCGACTTGAGCGAGTGCGACCAGGTCGCCTGCCCGACCGTCTCCATCACCGCGTCGACCCGCTCCGGCATCCGCGCGCCCGACTCGAATGCCTCGTGCGCGCCGATCTCGACGGCCTTGGCCCGCTTCGCCTCGTCCCGGCTCGTCGCCCACACCCGCATCCCCGCGGCCCGTGCCAGCGTGATCAGCGAGGTCGCCACGCCGCCGCCGGCACCCTGCACGAGCACGGTGTCGCCCGGCTTCAGCCCCGACTGCGTGAACAACATCCGGTACGCCGTGAGCCACGCCGTGGGCAGGCACGCCGCCTGCTCGAAGCTCAGCCCGGCCGGCTTCGGTACGACGTTCCGCGCGGGTACGGCGACCTTCTGCGCGAGCGTGCCCTGGTACCGCTCGCTCAACAGCGAGCGCTTCGGGTCGAGCGTCTCATCGCCCTTCCACGCCGGGTCCGAGACCACCGCGTGCACGACCACCTCGTTGCCGTCCGGGTCCACGCCGGCCGCGTCACACCCGAGGATCATCGGCAGGTTCTGCTCGGCCAGCCCGACCCCCTTCAACGACCAGAGATCGTGATGGTTGAGCGCCGTCGCCTTCACCTCGATCGTCACCCAACCCTCGGGGACCTCGGGCTCGGGCCGCTCCCCCACCTCCAGCGCGGAGATCGGGTCGTCGGCGTCGAACTTGGCGGCATAGGCAGCAAGCATGCTGACCACCTTAGACGCCCTTCCTCCGCGCCACGGACCAGAGCTTGTGGAGCTCCTGGGCGTACTCCGGGCGGGCCGCCAGGATGCCGCCGGACTCGGGCCACACGGTTTCGTTGCCGTTGTCATCGAGGAGGACGCCACCGGCTTCCCGGACGACGAGCGCGGAGGCCAGGTGGTCGATAGGGCTGAAGCGCTCGATCACGGCTCCGACGCCGCGACCGGCCGCAGGACCGGCGAGGGTGAGGGTCCCGGACCCCATCACCCGAAGAGTGCAGAACCGGTCGCGGAGCCCGTCGAGGAAGAGGTCCATGCCGGGCCACGGCGAGTGGTTCAGCAGTTCGGTGCTCACGATCCTCCCCTCCAGACCCGACTCAGCACGGTCCGAGGTCTGAAGTTCGAGGGGCCGCCCGTCGAGTTCGGCACCCTTGCCCGCGACAGCGGCGAACACCTGGTCGCGCCAGACATCGCCCACCACGGCAACGAACGGCTCGCGGTCGATGGCCAGGGCGAGCGAGAACGCCGTCCACGGCACGCCGTTGGCCAGGTTCGCGGTCCCGTCGACGGGGTCGACGTACCAGCAGGGAACCCCTGGACGGGCCACGCCACCCATTTCCTCCCCCACGACGAGGTGGCCGGGGAGCCGTTCGGCAATGACCTTCCGGACATGCGCTTCGACGGCGAGGTCGACGGCTGTCACGTGGTCCGCGGCGTTTGCCTTCGTACGGACGTCGCCGAGGTCGGCATTGCGGGTGAAGTCGTTGGCCCACCGCGCGAGTTCGCCGGCGACGGCAATAGCCTCCACAAGCTCGTCATCTGTGAGCTTGACCGGCCGGGGCGCTTCTTCCCAGGACGCCCGGCCTTCGGCGACGACCTTCCGGAGTACGCCGAGCCGGTTGGTCGTGACGACGTCCGCGCCGAGGGCGAGGACCCAGCGCATCGCGTCCTCGTCGTCGACCGTCCAGCAGGCGACATCGAGTCCCGCACGATGGACGACGTCGATGAGCTCGGCGCTGAGGAGGAGGTACTCCGTGTTGACGACGTCGGGCCGCAATTCCGCGAGGACGTCCGCGGACGGCAGGTCGCGGCGGTCCCACGGGAGCCAGATGCTCGCCTCCGGGTCGAGCGCCCGGACGGTCCTCAGCGCCTCCAGCGCGCCGCACCAGGCGACCCGTACTCCCGAGCCCAGCACGACCCGCATCGCGGCATCGACGATTTCCGGCGTACTGCTGTCGATCAACAGAGTCGACGACGTCCCGGCCGCGAGGGTGAGAACGTCCGCGAGGAGCGGGATGCGGTTCTCGCCCTCGCCGAGCGCCGCGACGTCGGCCCAGTCGACCTGCGAGACCTCCCGGTCGAGACCCCACAGACGCTCGAGGGTCTCGTCGTGCAGAACTACGACGCGACCGTCCCGGGTCACCCGGACGTCGATCTCGATGAACTCGGCGCCCGCGTCGATGGCCGAGCGCACCGCCGCGATCGTGTTCTCCCGGTGCCGTTCGACATCGCCTCGGTGTGCGGTGGCAGTACTCATTCCGCCGTTCCCTGGCCGACGAGCTGACCGTCCTCGAACTCGAGCCACTTCTCGATCCGCGCACAGCCGGAAGCGCCGACAGCGGGCGGGACACCGGTCACATACGCACGCAGTACGGCGTCCTCGCGGCGCAGATGCAGCTCGGCGAAATGCCCACGCGGGACGACCCGTTCGACGGTCGCGGCGAGCCCGCGAGGATGCGTCTCGGTCCCGAAGACGACATCCTCGGGACGGATCCCGACCACGCCCGGGCCTGGCACGACCCGACCGTCCTTGATCGCGCCTTCGAGCCGGTTGAGACTCCCGATGAACGTCGCGACGAACTCGGTGGCCGGCGTTCCGTAGAGGTCGGCCGGAGTACTGAACTGTTCGATCCGGCCGTTGTTCATCACCGCGATCCGGTCCGAGACCGACATCGCCTCCTCCTGGTCGTGGGTGACGATGACGGTGGTGATGCCCAGCCGCTGCTGGATCTCGCGGATGTCCTCGCGGACCTTCACGCGCAGCTTCGCGTCGAGGTTGCTGAGCGGCTCGTCGAGCAGCAGCAGTTCCGGCTCCTGGACGAGCGCCCGCGCGAGCGCCGTCCGTTGCTGCTCACCGCCGGAGATGCGCGCCGGGCGCGAGTCCTTGTGGTGCAGGAGATTCACCAGCTCGAGGGCGGCGTCGACGCGTTCGGCGATCTCCGCCTTCGGCCGCTTGCGCAGCTTCAGCGGGAAGGCGACGTTCTTGGCCACGGTCATGTGCGGCCAGAGCGCGTAGTTCTGGAACACCATCGCGCTCGGACGGTGCTCGGGCCCCAGGTGCACGACCTCGCGGCCGCCGACCTTGATCGAGCCCGCGTCCGGGGTGAGGAAGCCCGCGATCATCCGCAGCGTCGTGGTCTTCCCGCAGCCGGACGGGCCGAGCAGCGAGACGAGCTCACCCGGGCGGACCGTCATGTCGAGGCTGTGGATGATGCTCCGGCCGCCGAGCACCTTGTGCAGGCCTTCGATCTCGAGGCCGCCGGAATCTGATGTGGTCATGGTGCCCTTACTTGATCTGGAAGCCCTCGGCGAGGTGGCCGCCGACGATGTGCTTGTGCGCGGCCAGCAGCAACGCGACGGAGGGGATGGCGAGCAGGATCGAGAAGACCGCCGCCACCTGGGTCGGGTAGTTGAGCACGAGGCTGTACATCTGGGTCGGCATCGTCATGTAGTCGGGTGCACCGACCAGGTACGTGCCCTGGGCCTCGTCGAACGAGGACAGGAAGCTCATGATCGCGGCCACCAGGATCCCCGGCAGGGCCATCGGCAGCGTCACGCTGAAGAAGGTCCGCAGCTTCGATGCGCCCGCGTCCCGCGCGGCCTCCTCGAGACTGCGCGGTACGGCGGCGAACGCGGCGGCCGGGATCCAGGTCATGAACACGACCGTGCCGAGCACGTGGACGACGAGGATGCCGAGGATCGTGTTCATCAGGTTGAGCGCGTAGAACAGCGCGGCGAGCGAGACGAACAGCCCCATCTTCGGGAACGAGTTCGCCGCGAACACCCCGATCAGGAAGAACCGCCGGCCCGGGAACTCGAAGCGCGCGAACGCGTACGCGGCCGGCAGGCAGATCACCGCGGAGACGAGCACGGTGATCGGAGCGAAGAACAGCGAGTTCTGTACGGCGACCCCGAGCGCCCGATCGCTGAACACGACGCTCCACCACCGGAAGGTCCACGCGTCG
The DNA here is from genome assembly GCF_004217145.1 of Kribbella rubisoli. GTDB lineage: Bacteria > Actinomycetota > Actinomycetes > Propionibacteriales > Kribbellaceae > Kribbella > Kribbella rubisoli. Next base: position 139,490 of record NZ_SHKR01000011.1, read on the forward strand.
GGGAGCAGGTCCGGGTACGTCCAGCTCGCCGCGAACGCCCGCATGGCCAGCCACAGCAGCGGCCCGATGATGAACAACGCCAGGAGTGCGGCAAGCAGGACGACCACGCCGCGAGACAGTGCCCTGGGCATCAAACCGCCCCGCTTTCCTTGGCCGAGCGGAAGTTCGCCCAGACGTACACCGCCGCGATCCCGGACGCGATCGCGAACACGATGAAGGCGATCACAACGGCCTGCTGCGGCTGGTTGAACGCGGAGAAGTAGTTCGACATGTCGACCCCGAGCATGTTCGGCGAGTTCGGGCCGGTGAAGTACGGCACGGTGAACGAGCCGAGGATGCCGATCGCGGTGAACGTCGTCGCGATGATGATCGGCACACCCGCCATCGGAACCACGACGCTCCCGACCACCCGCCAGAACGAGGCGCCGGCGTCGCGCGCGGCGTCGATCATCGCCTGCGGGACGGCCTGCAGCCCCGAGGTGACCAACAGGGTCGCGAACGGAAGCGACGTCCACACCGAGCCGATGACGACGGTCACCAGCGTGTAGGACCAGACCGGGAAGCCCAGTCCGAGGTTGGCCGCCACACTGCGCAGGAAACCGTTCGCGGAGTAGAAGCCGAGGATTGCCCAGGAGGCGATGACCACCGGGATGAACAGCGGGATCACCGCTAGCGCGGACAGCAGTTTGCCGATCAGCCCGCCGGAGAACTTCAGGTACAGCCCGATGCCGACCGCGAGCAGGATGACGACGGTGGTGCTCACGACCGTGACGACGACCGTGACGACCAGATCGCCGAGGAACCGTGCGTTCGTGAACATCTCGGCGTACGCCGACAGCGTCGGGACGATGCCGTGCGCCGTGTGGACGTTCTGGCCGATGAGCGCGACGGTGCGGTTGAGACCGCCGGTGAACCCGAGGCTGAAGCCGAACGCGAGGACGACCGGGAAGCCGATGAAGAACGCGATCAGCACCATCGGCGGGAGCGCCATCAGCAAGCCCCGGGTCTGGCCCGCCGCCGCGGGGGCAGCGGGCCGGACCACGACCGCGGGGCGGGCTTCGACCTCTGCCGTCACTTGCCGGGGACCTTCTGGTCCCAGAGCTGGTTGAGGTCCTTGGTCATCGAGTCGAAGTAGCCCTTGCGCAGGTTGTTCGTGTCGGCGTTCGCGAACTTGGCCTGCAGCTCCTGCGGCAGCTTGTCGATCGAGATCGCCGGGTAGCCCGAGATGTCCTTGACGATCATCGCCTGCTGCTCGGGCTGCTCGACGAAGTTCACCAGCTTCAGCGCCGCGTCCTTGCTGGGGCTGTTGGCCGGGATGCCGAGGTACGCCGCTCCGCCGGTGAAGGACGGGTCGGAGATCTGCGTGGACTTTACCGTCGCGGGGATCGCGCCGTTCGCGACCGCCGTCGTGAACATGTCCGACCACACCGGCGCCATCGAGATCTGCCCGTTGGCGAGCAGGTCCAGCACCTGCTGGTTGCCGTTGGGGTAGACGCCCTTCTGGTACACGTACGGGTTGAGACCGTGCAGCGTCGCGAAGCCCTGGTCCCAGTTGGACTCCAGCCCCTTGTCGTAGCCGACCGTCATCTTCTGCCGGGCGTCGGCGGGGACGTACTTGTCGAGCACGGTTGCCACGAACGATCCGCCGGAACCGCCCGACTTGGGCGAGTTGTAGGTGAACTTGCCCGGGTGCGCCTTGATCCACGCGAGCAGGTCGTCCAGCGTCTTCGGCGGGGCCGGGACGGCCTTGGTGTCGTAGGCGAGCAGCACCGAGGATCCGCGGTACGGGATCCCGCCGGTGCCGCCGGCCTTGACGACGTCGGCCGGGATGTCGGCCAGCGCGGAGATCTTCGAGGAGTCCGCCGGCTCGAGGAGGTTCGCGGTCGATGCCTTCGGCACGAAGCCGCCGTCGACCACGTCGAAGCCGGGGTCCTTCTTCTGCGCGACCGACGCCGACAGTTTCGCCATCGTCTGGGCGTCGTGCTCGCCGTGCAGGTCAAGTGTGACCTGCACCTTGTAGCCGGGGTTGGCCTTCTCGAACGCCGGGCCGAGGTCGTTCGCCCAGAGCTTCTGGATGTTCGTGTCGCCGCTGATGAAGACCCTGACCGTCTTCACGTCGCCGGCCCCGCCACCCTGCGCGGCGGTGCTGCTCTTCGCACACCCACCCAGTGCGAGGGTCGCGGCGACAACCGCCGCGACGGCTCCGAATGCGGGCCTGAGCTTCATGGAAGCCTCCAACCATCGGTCCTTTGCGGAATGCCCGGCGGGCAAAACCACGCCAATGGTGGCTGCGGCGGTTTCTTAAGTCAATAGGTTTCCAAGAAGCGTTTGATAACTGGCGGAAAACAACCAACGACGCCGAGGGAAAGTTGCTCTGAGCAACACTTCGGGGTCAGGCCGGACGGGCCACCCCGTCGGTCGCGGCGGCTGCGGCGACCGCGGCGGCGACCGCGGGGGCCACGCGCTCGTCGAACGGGGACGGGATGATGTAGTCGGGCCGCAGGTCATCGGCCGAGATCAGCCCGGCGAGGGCGTTGGCGGCGGCGAGCTTCATACCCTCGGTGATCCGCGACGCGTTGGCGTCGAAGGCACCGCGGAAGATCCCCGGGAATGCCAGCACGTTGTTGATCTGGTTCGGGAAATCCGAGCGGCCGGTCGCGACCACCGCGGCGTGCCGGTGCGCGATATCCGGGTGCACCTCGGGATTCGGGTTCGCCAGCGCGAAAATCATCGCGTCGGGGGCCATTTTCGCGACGGCCTCCTCCGGCACGGTTCCGCCGGAGACGCCGAGGAAGAGGTGCGCGCCTTCGAGCGCGTCGACCAGCCGGCCCGACAGGCCGCCGGTGTTGGTGTCGCGGGCGAGCGACAGCTTCACCGGGTTGAGGTCGGCGCGGTCCTCGTGCAGCACGCCCTTGCTGTCCACCACGGCGAGGTCGCCGACGCCGGCCTGCAGAAGGATCCGCGCACAGGCCACCCCGGCCGCACCGGCGCCGGAGATCACCACCCGGATATCCTCGATCGACTTGTCCGTGACCCGCAGCGCGTTGCGAAGAGCCGCGAGTACGACGACCGCCGTACCGTGCTGGTCGTCGTGGAAGACCGGGATGTCGAGCCGCTCCTTCAGCCGGCGCTCGATCTCGAAGCAGCGCGGCGCGGAGATGTCCTCGAGGTTGATCCCGCCGAACGTCGGCGCCATCCGCGCGACCGTCTCGACGAACTCGTCCACATCTGTGCAGTCCAGCGCGATCGGCACCGAGTCGACACCGCCGAACTCCTTGAACAGCAGGGCTTTGCCCTCCATCACCGGCAGCGACGCGGCCGGGCCGATGTCGCCGAGCCCGAGGACGGCGGTGCCGTCGGTGACGACAGCGACCACGTTGGACTTCCACGTGTACCGGCGTACCAGCGAGGGGTCTTCGGCGATCGCGGTGCAGACCCGTGCGACACCGGGCGTGTACGCCTTGGAGAGGTCATCTGCATCGCGGACGTGGATCGAGGACGACACCTCGATCTTGCCGCCGCGGTGCAGTTCGAAGACGGCATCACCCGCGAACGGGTCGGAGACAGGCGATTCAAGGGGTTGGGCGACCATGGACGGACCCTTTCGGAAGACTTGGATTCAGTGTTCAGAAGCAGGGGATCGCCCGTGCGGAAAGTAAACCACAGACCTCACTGGTCTGCTGTGAGGGGTCCCACACCCCCCTCGTGTGCCAGGATGCGGGATTCACAATCCCTGTCGAGGAGAACTCGCGATGAATTTCGTCCCCACTCTCCGCAAGACTCGAGCCGCTGTCGCGCTGGCCGCCGTACTCGGACTGTCCCTGTCCGCCTGCGGCAGCGACTCGGGCAGCGGTGGTTCCGATGACAAGGCCAAGGCGGCCGGCATCACGCTGGTCAAGCCCGGCAAGCTCACCGTCTGCACCCACCTGCCGTACAAGCCCTTCCAGTACAAGGACGGCACCGACGTCGTCGGCTTCGACGTGGACCTGCTCAACCTCGTCGCCGACGACCTCGGCCTGAAGCAGGACGTGGTGAACATCGAGTGGGCCCAGGTGACGTCGGGCGCCGCGTTCCAGGCGAAGAAGTGCGACATGGGCATGGGCGCGATGACGATCACCAAGGAGCGTCAGGCCGCGATCAGCATCACCGATCCGTACATGGACGCCACCCAGGTGCTGATGGCGAAGAAGGACTCCGGCATCAAGTCGCTGGCCGACCTGCGGGGTAAGAAGATCGGCGCGCAGGCCGACACCACCGGCAAGAAGTACGCCGACGAGAACGCCGCGGCCAACGGGTACACCGTGATCCCGTTCAACGACCTCGCGCTGCAGGAGAACAACGTCAAGTCCGGCCGGGTCGCCGCCGCGATCAACGACAACGGCGTGCTGTACGACTTCGTCAAGGACAACCCGGACATGGCCGTGGTCGCCGAGTTCAACACCGGTGAGCAGTACGGCTTCGGAGCGCTCAAGGACGGCAGCGGCCCGAAGCTGGTCTCGAAGTTCAACGAGCTGCTGGCCAAGGCCAAGTCCGACGGCAAGTACAACGAGATCTACAAGAAGTGGTTCGGGGTTGAGCCGCAGAAGTGAGCACCTCGACCGACACACCTGTTGAGCGGAAGGGGCTGAGCCCGCGCCGGCGGGCCCAGCGCTCCCGCTGGATCCAGTACGCCGTACTCGTCGTCCTGATCCTGGTCGCCGTGTTCGTCGCGAACTGGCACCAGATCGGCAGCGTGTTCTTCAAGCCGGAGTTCATCAAGTCGACGTTCACCGACGGCGTGCTCAAGGCCCTGCTGAAGACGCTCGAGTACACGGCCGGCGCGTTCGTGATCGGTCTGGCCGGCGGCACGTTGCTCGCGCTGATGAAGCTCAGCCAGGTCGGCCCGTACCGGTGGATCGCGACGGCGTACATCGAGTTCTTCCGCGGTCTGCCTGCGATCGTGGTGTTCATCGCGTTCAGCCTGCTGCCGCTGGCGTTCCCGGGTATGACGATCCCGTGGGACCCGTACGGCGTGGTGTGGCTGGCGCTCGGGATCGTGGCATCGGCGTACATGGCCGAGGTGATCCGGGCCGGCATCCAGGCGGTGCCGAAGGGACAGGTCGAGGCGGCCCGGTCGCTCGGCATGCCGGCCGGGCTGGCGATGCGGAAGATCGTTCTGCCGCAGGCGTTCCGGATCGTGCTGCCGCCGTTGACGAACGACCTGATCCTGCTGGTGAAGGACTCTTCGCTGGTGTTCATGATCGGCGTCGCCGCGGACGGGTACGAGCTCACCGGCTTCGGCCGGGACCTGGCCAACACGTACTCGAACCTGACCCCGATCGTGGTCTGCGGCTTCTGCTACCTGGTCATCACCCTCCCGCTGGGCATCCTGGCCCGTAGACTCGAGGCCCGAACGGCGAGGACGCGCTGATGGCACTGGTAGAGATCAAGAATCTGCACAAGTCGTTCGGCACCAACCACGTCCTGCGTGGGATCGACTTCACCGTCGAGCAGGGCGAGGTGGTCTGTGTCATCGGTCCGTCCGGATCGGGCAAGTCGACACTGCTGCGCTGCGTGAACCTGCTCGAGAAACCCCAAGAGGGGCAGGTGATCGTCCGCGGTGAGGACATCACCGACCCGGACTGCCATCTGGATGCGGCCCGGCAGCAGATCGGGATGGTGTTCCAGCAGTTCAACCTGTTCCCGCACCTGTCCGTGCTGGCCAACTGCACCGTTGCCCAGCGCACCGTTCTGAAGCGCGGACCGCAGGACGCGGACCGGATCGCCCGCGCCAACCTCGAGCGGGTCGGGCTGAGCGACAAGATCCACGCGTACCCGGCGCAGCTGTCCGGCGGCCAGCAGCAACGTGTCGCGATCGCGCGGGCGCTGTCGATGGACCCGGCGCTGATGCTGTTCGACGAGCCGACGTCCGCGCTCGACCCGGAGCTCGTCGGCGACGTCCTCACGGTCATGCGCAAACTCGCTCTGGACGGGATGACGATGCTCGTCGTCACGCACGAGATGGCCTTCGCCCGGGAGGTGGCCGACCGGGTCGTGTTCATGGACGCCGGCGTCATCGTCGAGCAGGGCCCGCCCGCCGACGTGATCGGCAGCCCGAAGGAGGAACGCACCCGCACCTTCCTCCGCCGCGTTCTCGACCCGACACACGTCGAACCGGCCTGATCGTCACGCTGCGTGCCCGGGTGATCGACGGGCCGCAGCGTGACGGGCGGTGACGACTACGAATAGGTCTCCTTTCCCGGTTGGTCCGTGCGCTGCCCGCAGGTCGCTGTGTCAAGATGCGGACACATGGCACCGGGGCCGACCGGTGCCCGGGTTTGGAGGACCTAGATGTCTGTCCTGCGTAGGACACTCGCGTTGTCCGGTGTCCTGGTTCTCGCCGCCGCCGGTTGCGGTTCGAACTCTCTCGAAGGTGGCTCGTCCACCTCACCGTCGAGCGCCCCCTCCAGCGCTCCGTCGAGCGGCCCGTCCAGCAGCGGCCCGGATCTGAGCGGCTCGCTGCCGCCGAAGATCAAGTCGGCCGGGAAGATCGTCGTCGGCGTGGACGCCAGCTACCCGCCGAACGAGTTCCTGCAGGGCGGCAAGACCGTCGTCGGCATGGACGTCGACCTGTTCAACGCGGTGGCGCAGAAGTTCGGCGTCACGGTCGAGTGGCAGCCGGCCGGCTTCGACACGATCATCACCGGCGTCCAGAGCGGCAAGTACGACGTCGGCGTCTCGTCGTTCACGATCAACGACAAGCGCAAGGCGCAGGTCAACATGGTCAGCTACTTCAACGCCGGCACGCTGTGGGCGACCGCGAAGGGCAACCCGAAGGGCGTCAAGGCCGACGACGCGTGCGGCAAGACCGTCGCGGTGCAGAAGGGTACGACGCAGCTCGAGGACGACATGCCGAAGCGGCAGGCCGCGTGCAAGGCCGCCGGCAAGCCGGAGATCAAGCTGGTCGTCCGGGAGAAGCAGGACCAGGCCACCGCGGACCTGGTCGCCGGGAAGGCCGACGCGATGCTGGCCGACTCCCCCGTCGTGCTGTACGCGATCAAGCAGACCAACGGTCAGCTCGAGCAGCTCGGTGACATCTACGACGCCGCGCCGTACGGCTATGTGATCCCGAAGGCGGAGACGGCGTTCGCGCAGTCGATCACCGAGGCGCTGAAGGCCCTGAACACCGAGGGCACCTACAAGAGCACGCTGCAGAAGTGGAACAACGACTCGGGTGCGCTCACCGACTTCGCCGTGAACCCGTGAGGCTCCGATGAGCACTGACACAACCGAGACCCGGCCGGCGGACGCGAGCCCCGATCGGCCGGGGGCGATCAACGCCGTACCGGTCCGGCATCCCGGCCGCTGGGTCGCGATCGCCGTGATCGTGATCCTGGCCGGGATGCTGGTGCACCTGCTGGTGACGAACAAGGCCTTCGACTGGCGCTTCGTCTTCCAGGCGATGAACCAGCAGCCGGTGATCCACGGTTTCCTCAAGGGCACCTTGCTGGTCACCGTGCTGTCGATGATCGTCGGCGTCGGCGGTGGCGTCCTGCTGGCCGTGATGCGGCTCTCGGACAACCCGATCCTGGCCGGGGTGTCGTGGGTGTTCACCTGGTTCTTCCGGAGCATCCCGCGCTACATCCTGCTGTTCACGATGGGCACGCTGGGGATCCTGTTCCCGCAGGGCATCGCGTTCGGGATCCCGTTCGACTGGAAGATCATGGACTGGCTCGGGATGTCCGGTGACTGGCGGTTCTTCACCCTCGACGCCAACCAGGTCTTCACCGGCATCGTCGCCGGTGTGATCGGGCTCGGGCTGTCCGAGGCGGCGTACATGGCCGAGATCGCGCGCGCGGGCATCATGAGCGTCGACAAGGGCCAGGCCGAAGCGGCCGAGGCGCTGGGGATGAGTAGCGGCAAGGTGATGCGCCGGGTCGTGCTGCCGCAGGCGATGCGGGTGATCGTGCCGCCGACCGGCAACGAGACGATCGCGATGCTGAAGGACACGTCGCTGCTGCTCGCCGTACCGGTGATCGCCGAGCTGTTCTACCAGCTGCAGTCGATCGGCAGCACGTACTACAAGACATTCCCGATCGCGGTCGCCGCGACGCTGTACTACCTGGCCGCGACCAGTGTGTTGATGGTCGGCCAGTACTTCCTCGAGCGGCACTTCGGTCGCGGCTTCGGGACCAAGGCACCGCGCGCCGCGCGGCCGGCCGGGGCAGGAGGCGCCTGATGCCGCTGGTTCACGCGGTCAATGTGACCAAATCGTTCCACCACAACGAAGTGCTCAAAGGCATCGATCTCGATGTCGATCGCGGGCAGGTGGTGTGTCTGCTCGGGCCGTCGGGTTCGGGCAAGACGACGTTCCTGCGCTGCATCAACCAGCTCGAGACGATCGACGGCGGCCGGATCTGGGTCGACGACGAACTGATGGGGTACGCCGACCGCGACGGCAAGCTGTACCGCCTGAAGAACAAGGAGATCGCGGCGCAGCGGCGCGAGATCGGGATGGTGTTCCAGCGGTTCAACCTGTTCCCGCACAAGACCGCGCTGGAGAACATCGTCGAAGCGCCCACCCAGGTCAAGCGTGAGTCGAAGAAGACCGCCCGCGAACGCGCGATGAAGCTGCTCGACCGGGTCGGGCTCGCAGATCGCTGCAACGCCTACCCGGCGCAGCTGTCCGGCGGTCAGCAGCAGCGGGTGGCGATCGCGCGGGCGCTGGCGATGCAGCCGAAGCTGATGCTGTTCGACGAGCCGACGTCGGCGCTCGACCCCGAACTCGTCGGCGAGGTGCTCGCGGTGATGCGGGAGCTCGCGCTCGAGGGGATGACGATGATCGTGGTCACCCACGAGATGTCGTTCGCCCGCGAGGTCGCCGACACGGTCGTGTTCATGGACGGCGGCGTGGTCGTCGAGGCCGGTCCGCCGAAGGACGTCATCGGCAATCCGCAGCACTCCCGCACCCAGGCGTTCCTCTCGAGGCTCCGCTCGGAGCACGAACACCCCTGATTTCAGGGGATTTCCCGCGGTCGGCCCCGTTCGCCGTGCATCAGCGTCCGTGAGGTTGGATGATGTACGGCGTCAGGGTCGATACGAGGGAGACGATGTGAGCAGCACGGGACGAGCCGCTGAGGTCCGCTTGAGTATCCCGGCGGACAGTGCCTACATCGCCGTACCGCGATCCGTGGTCGGCAACCTGGCTGCCCGCAACGACTTCACCCTGGACGCGATCGACGACCTGCGGATCGCCGTCGACGAGGCATGCGCGCTGCTGCTGCCGGAGGCGGCCGACGGCGTACTGGACTGCGTGTTCGAGATCGAGCCGCCGCAGCTGACCGTGCGCGCGAGCGCGCTGGTGCGCAGCGGCTGGATGCCGGACACCGACTCCTTCGGCTGGACCGTCCTGACTGCACTGGTCGAGTCCGCCGCGGCGGAAACCATCGACGGCCGGCTGACCATCACCGTGACGGCGACCGCCACCGCGACGGAGAGCCTGTGAGCAAGCGAGCCAAGAGCACAGCAGCGCTGTCGGTCGCACCGGAGCTGAGTGCCAGCGAGGCTTCGGCGTGACCGACGAGCAAATCCCGAGCGAGCCTCGGGAATCCACGGATCTGCGTACCCGGACGGCGGACTTCTTCAGCCGGATGGCCGCGGCCACCGGGCCGGGCGACGCGGCCCATACCGCGGCGCGGGACGGGCTGGTGTCGCTGCACATGCCGCTGGTGGAGCATCTGGCGCGCCGGTTCCGCAACCGCGGCGAGCCGTACGACGACCTGGTCCAGGTGGCCACGATCGGCCTGATCAAAGCGATCGACCGTTTCGACTCCGATCGCGGCGTCGAGTTCTCGACGTACGCGACGCCGACGATCCTGGGTGAGATCAAACGGTACTTCCGCGACAAGGGCTGGGCCATCCGCGTGCCGCGCCGCTTGCAGGAGCTGCGATTGTCACTGACCGCAGCCACCGCCGAGCTGACGCAAGAGCTCGGCCGGGCGCCGACCGTGGCCGAGCTGTCCGACCGGCTCGGGCTGTCACCGGATCTGGTGATCGAAGGGCTCGAGTCCGCAAACGCCTACAACACCTTGTCCTTGGACGCTCCGGACCAGAACGAGACCGACGCAACCACGGTCCTGGACGGCCTGGGCGGCGAGGACGAGGCGCTGGAGAGCGTCGAGTACCGGGAGTCGCTCAAACCCTTGCTGGCACAGCTCGACACCCGCGAGAAGCGCATCCTCACACTGCGGTTTTTCCGCGGTATGACGCAGTCCCAGATCGCCGAGGAGATCGGGATCTCGCAGATGCACGTCTCCCGGCTGCTGGCCCGGACACTGACCGAGCTCCGCGCCGGTCTGCTGAAGGAATAGCTGCCTACAACACCGCTACAGCATCGTTACAGGACCGGGTGATCGTTGGCTTCGCCACCGGCCAGGGCTTCGGTGGATGCCTTCTGGAACACGCAGATCAGTACTGCGAGGGCCGCGACGGCGAGCGCGATCGTGACGGCCTTGGTCGATCCGCCCCAGAAGCTGTACGCCACCAGGAGCTGGATCAATTGAGTGAATACCGTCGGCCCGCGACTCCAGCGCACGGCCTTCCACAGACCGCGGGCGACGAAGCCCAGAGCCACGCCGTAGACGAGGAAGAAGCCGGCCGTGGTCAGGCCGAGCACCAAGCGATCGCCATGAATCGTCAAGGCTTCGCCAATTCCGAGAACGATCAGTGCGAGGCCTTCCAAACCGACCACTGCCGCAGCTAACTTGAGCGGTCTCGGGACGGCGGCAGCTGGGGAGTCGGTCGGCACTTCGCCAGCTTAGTGCCACGTCCTGGGGGCCTCGCCGGACCCAAGGCCCTACAGGGATTTGAGGGTTGTGCGTAACCAAAAGAAGGTTGGAACGGTTACCTGCAGTGAACGGGTGATTGCGGAAGAGCGGCTCCGTCCGATAACCGGATGGAGCGTACGACCCTGCGCCAGTTCCGAGTGTTAAGGAAGCGTTGTGATCGGATCGACAACTCCATAACCCTTGTTTCGATCCGCCAAGATTGGGAACATGGTCTCGTTCGTGAATGCGTTCACAACGCATCGCACTACAACCCCCCAGTGCGAGACGAACCGACGAGTACAACACCGCTGATCGGGCACAGACCTACCCGTCAGCTTACGTCAACTACTGAGAGAGATGGGATCCGCCATGGATTGGCGCCACCGGGCCGTATGCCTCGACGAGGACCCGGAACTGTTCTTCCCCATCGGTAACACCGGCCCCGCGATCATGCAGATCGAGGAAGCCAAGCAGGTGTGCCGACGTTGCGACGTGCGTGAGCAGTGCCTGGCATGGGCGCTGGAAGCCGGCCAGGACCACGGTGTCTGGGGCGGTCTGAGCGAGGACGAGCGCCGCGCTCTCAAGCGCCGCAACGCCCGCCAGCGCATCCGCACCGCCTGAGTAAGTCCTCTCGGGGCCCCGCGGGAATCACCGCGGGGCCTTTGTGTTTCCCGGCCTAATCCTTCACGGGGATGTCCAGGATGACCTGCGTGCCGGGTTTTCCGTCGTGGCGGTTGCCGAACTCGAGCGTCCCGTCCAGCTCCCCGATGACGAGGGTGCGGACGATGGACAGGCCGAGGTTGCCGGACAGCTCGGAGTCGAAGTTCGTCGGCAACCCTTTGCCGTCGTCGATGACGTTGATGTGCAGACGTCCGACCGACCGCTCGGCGGTGAGCTCGATCCGGCCGCTGGCCTCTCCCCCGTCCCGGGCGCCGAAGGCGTGCTCGACCGAGTTCTGCATCAGTTCGGTCAGCACCATCGCCAGCGGAGTGGCCACTTCGGAGTCCAGTACGCCGAACGTCCCGCTTCGTCGCGTCTCCACCACGGTCGAGACCGTGGCCACATCCGCGACCATCGCGCCGACCCGGTCCGCCACGTCGTCGAAGTCCACGTGCTCGTCGAACGACTCCGACAGGGTCTCGTGGACGATCGCGATCGACCCGACCCGGCGTACCGCTTCGGCCAGCGCGGCCTGTCCTTCCGGCACGGTGATCCTTCTGGCCTGCATCCGGAGTAACGCGGCGACCGTCTGCAAGTTGTTCTTGACGCGATGATGAATCTCCCGGATGGTCGCCTCCTTGGTGACCAGCTCCCGCTCCCGGCTCCGCAGCTCCGTGACGTCGCGGAGCAGGATCAGCGCTCCGACATGCGCGCCGTCGGCCCGCAGCGGGATCGCCCGGAGGAAGAGCGTCGCGTCGGAGTTCTCGATCTCGATCTCCTTGGCCGCACGCCCGGTGACCACCGACGCGAGTACGTCGTCGACCTTGTGTCCGGAATGCAGCAACTCCGCGGTGACGTCCTTCAGCCGGCTGCCGACCAGGTCGGTGACGAGCCCCATCCGCCGGTACGCCGACAACGCGTTCGGGCTCGCGAACGTCACCATGCCGTGCCGATCGACCCGGATGCAGCCGTCGCCGACGCGTGGCGTGGTGGAGAGCAGCCGCTCGCCGCCGTACGGGAAGATGCCGTCGGTGATCATCCGGGCCAGGTCGGTCGCGCTCTGCAGGTAGGCGATCTCCAGCCGCGACGGCGTGCGGACGCCGAGCAGGTTGGTGTTGCGCGCGATCACCGCGATCACCCGGGTGCCGCGCCGGACCGGGATCGTCTCGACCCGCACGGGGACGTCGTCGCGCCACTCGGGATCGCCCTCGCGGCAGATCCGGCCGCCGTCGTACGCCTGGTCGAGCAGGTGCCGGCGGCCGCGCGGGATGAAGCTGCCGACGATGTCGTCGAGGTACGCCGTCGGGCCGGTCGTCGGGCGCATCTGGGCCCCGGCCCAGAACCCGAGTCCCTCGGTGTCCGGCAGCCAGAGCACGAGATCGGCGAACGACAGGTCGGCCAGCATCTGCCAGTCGGAGATCAGCAGCTGCAGCCGATCCAGGTCGGCGGAGTCCAGGGTGGTGTGGTTTCGGGCCACGTCGGTCAAAGACGGCACAAGCTCGATGCTACCGACGGACTTATACCACCACGCGGAGTGGTCCGCTCGACAAGTTGGTGTAGACAGGTGTTAGTTGATTCAGCACAGATGAAAGGATGCTCGGGTGGAGTCGACGTACTGGCAGGACGTGATGGCCGCGGACTACGCGGTACCGCACGACCGTACGCTGACCGAGCTCACCGAGGAGCTTGTCCGCGGGCTGGCCAGCACCAACCCACAGGTCCGTGACGCCCTCGCCTACCCGACGCTCGCCACCTGGCTCGAGCGGGGGGTGTACGACGACCTGCTGCCCGGGTTCGGCGACGGCCTCTGTGCCGGACTGAACTACGGGCTCGGCGAGGACGGCACCGACAGCGTGTTCCGCCGCTCGTTCACCGCGCTGACGCTGGCGGAGGTCATCCACCGCGACAACGCCGAGTTCCTCGTCCACGACGAGGTCGTGATGCGCTGGGGCGACCGGCTGGCGACCTGGCTGCTGCGCGAGCGCGACCTGCGCGGATACGTCAAGGACTGCGGCTGGGCGCACGCCGTTGCCCACGGCGCCGACGCGATCGGCGCGCTGGCCCGGTCCCGGCACTGCGACGCCGGCGTACTGCGGGCCTTGCTCGACGTACTCGCGGACCGGATCGTCAAGGACACGCCGTACCGCTGGGTGCACGAGGAGCACGACCGGGTCGCGCACGCGGTGATGACGATCCTGCACCGGAACATGCTGAGCAGCGACGAGCTCGAGCGCTGGCTGAAGCCGATCGCGGCGACCGCCGGCCAGCAGCCGTTGATGCACGAGACGCTGCCGGAGTGGCCGATGCCGGCGGTCTTCAATGCCCGCGGCGTCCTGCACGTCCTGCTGAGCCAGCTCGCGATCGGCGTGAAGGGGTTCCCGATCCCTGGTGACGACGAGCTCTTCGGCCGCCCGATCGAGGCTCGCGCCGACCTGCTGCTGATGCTGACCGAAGCCGTCCAGGCCTCGCAGCCCTACATCTACCGCCCGGCCACTAATCCGTCTTGAGCGCGGCCGTCGCGACCACGGCCCGGTGGTCCGTCCCCTGGATCGGGTACGTCGTGAACCGGCCGGGCTCGAACCGCCGCGTCACCACGACGTGATCGATCTGCGTCCGCAGTAGCGCCGGCTGGTCGGCCGGCCACGTGCCCTGCAGACCACCGCCGACGGTCGGTCCGACGCTACGGCAGTAGCCGCCCAGGGCGTTCCGGAAGTCCTCATGGTCGAGGGTCGCGTTGAAGTCCCCTGCAACTATCGTCGGCGGGTCCTCGGTGCACCACCGGCGTACGTGCAGCAGGTCGCTCTTCCAGGTGGTCACAGAGTCGGTCAGCGGCGGGAAGCCGTGGTACGCGATCAGGCGGATCGCACCGAGGGTCCCGCCGGTCACGATGATGTTTCCGAAGGTCGTCCCGGCCTCGGACGCGAACGACACGTTCCCGAGCGCGGACGACACGAGCACACTGGTCGCACTCTCGACCGCCTTGCTCGGCTGGGCCGTGTAGCCCTTGTACTGCTGGTCCTGCAGCTGCGCCCGGATCTCCTCGCGGACGTCGACCTGTGCCTCCGGCAACGAAACCAGGTCCGGTTTGCGGTCCCGGATCACCTGGGCGACGTCCGCGGCGCGGGCTCCGCCGCCGAGCACGTTCGCGACCATGATCGTCAGCACCCGGGCGCCGGCCGGAGCGGGCCTTGCGTGGGAGAACTGGCGCGGGACGACCAGGGCGCCGCCGATCAGTGCGAGCGAGGCGACGAGTACGGCGGCGATGCGCCAGCCGCGGCGTATCAGCATCAAGAGCGCGAGCACCAGTACCACGACCAGTCCTTGCGGACGGAACGCCGCCAGCTGGGTGAACGGGGTGACCTCGTCCAACCCGAACAGTTCCGGATACAGCGGCACGGCAACGATGACGAGGAACAGTACGGACAGCACGACGCGCCGTACGAACCATGCCTTTTCGTTATCCATGCACCAACCTGAAGGTCTAGTACCGACTGTCATCGAACGGTAGCGTGCTGCGTTGCGCCTGTGTCCCGAGGAGGTTTGCAGTGTCTCGATTGTCCGCGGTCAGACCCGCGTACTGGATCTCCGGTGTGCTGCTGGTTGTGGCGGTCGTCGTACCGCTGCTCGTGCCGACGTACGCCAAGACGGATCCCCACCTGTGGGGTTTCCCGTTCTTCTACTGGTACCAGCTGATGTGGGTCTTCCTGTCCGCGATCCTCGTCAGCATCAGCTACCGCCTGCTCCGCGCCGAGGAACGCCGGCGCCGGGCCGCGCAGGGACTTGGTGACCCTGACGCACCTGACGCTGACACCAAGGAGGCCGGCCAGTGAACACGAGTGTCGACTGGGTGCAGCTGATCATCGTCGTCGTCATCTTCGGCGGCGTCACGGTGATGGGCTTCATGGCGTCCCGCTGGCGCAGCGCCGGTCATCTGGACAACCTCGACGAGTGGGGTCTGGGCGGCCGGAACTTCGGTACGTTCGTCACCTGGTTCCTGCTGGGCGGCGACCTGTACACGGCGTACACGTTCATCGCGGTGCCTGCGGCGATGTATGCGACCGGTGCGATCAGCGGCTTCTTCGCCGTGCCGTACACGATCGTCGCGTATCCGATCGTGTTCGTCTTCATGGCCCGGTTGTGGTCGGTCTCGCACCGCCACGGGTACGTGACGCCGGCCGACTTCGTCAGCGGCCGGTACGGCAGCAAGGCGCTCTCGCTGGCGGTGGCAGTCACCGGCATCCTCGCGCTGATGCCGTACATCGCGCTGCAGCTCGTCGGTATGCAGGCGGTCTTCGAGACGATGGGTCTCGGCGGCAACAACACGCTGGCCAAGGACCTCCCGCTGCTGATCGCGTTCGCCGTACTCGCGGCGTACACCTACTCGTCCGGGCTGCGGGCGCCGGCGATGATCGCGTTCGTCAAGGACTTCCTGATCTACGTGGTGATCCTGGTCGCGATCTTCTACCTGCCGCACGTGCTCGGCGGCTGGGACTCGATCTTCGGTGCGGCCCAGGAGAAGATGGCCAAGACGAACCCGGCCACGGGCAAGCCGACCGGGTCGTTCATCCCGGGCAACGCAGGCTACGTGTCCTACTGGACGCTGGGTCTGGGTTCCGCGATGGCATTGTTCATGTACCCGCACTCGGTGACCGCGGTGCTGTCGACGAAGACCCGCAACGTCGTACGGCGGAACGCGGCGATCCTCCCGGCGTACTCGTTGCTGCTGGGTCTGCTCGCCCTGCTCGGCTTCATGGCGATCAAGGCGAACGTGAACGTGAAGGGCCTGGACGGCCTGGCCAACCCGCAGCTGGCGATCCCGCGGCTGTTCGACCAGGAGTTCCCGTCGTGGTTCGCCGGGATCGCGTTCGCGGCGATCGCGGTCGGTGCGCTGGTGCCGGCGGCGATCATGTCGATCGCGGCGGCGAACCTGTTCACCCGCAACATCTACCGCGCCTTCATCAAGCCGTCGGCGACACCGGCCGAGGAGGCCAAGGTCTCCAAGCTCGCGTCGCTGCTGGTGAAGGTCGGCGCGCTGGTGTTCGTGCTCGCGATGGACAAGACGATCGCGCTGAACCTGCAGCTCCTCGGCGGTATCTGGATCCTGCAGACCTTCCCGGCGATCGTGGTCGGCCTGTACACGCGCTGGTTCCACCGGTACGCGTTGCTGACCGGCTGGGCGGTGGCGATGGTGTTCGGCACGATCTCGGCGTACAACGTGGTGAACCCGGCGACCAAGAAGCACTTCGGCGGATCGCTGGCGAACATCCCGTTCACCAACACCCCGGCGTACATCGCGCTGACCGCGTTCGTGCTGAACGTGCTCATCGTGATCGTGCTGACGTTCCTGTTCCGGGCGCTGAAGGTGCCGGACGGCCAGGACACCACGCACCCGACGGACTACCTCGCCGACCGTGGCGACCCGGGCGTGCAGGACCTGCCGGAGATCCTCGACGACGGCGGAGCGGCAACCGCCAAGTCCTGATCAGTTTCCGTTGATGGCGGCCCCACGGGGCCGCCATCACCTTTTGAAGTTAAATCGACACGCTGCGGGGTCAGCTTGCCCGGTTTCGGGCCGCGGGTTCGGCAGAATCGCACACGTGCTGCTGGTCCTCCTCGTCATGGTGCTCGCCGCCGGGGCGGCGCTCGCGACCGGCGGCGGCTTCGGACGGCTTGCGAACAACACCTTGACCGGCGTGCACTGGCTGGCCGCCGCCGCGATCGGGCAACTGCTCGGCTCGGCCTTCGGAGGCACGGTCTATCCGGTCGGGCTGATCGGCTCCGCGGTCTGCATCGCGGTCTTCCTGCGGCTCAATGTGCGCCATCCCGGCGTCGGCCTGCTGGCGTTGGGTTTCTTCAGCAACGCTCTTGTCGTCGCGTTGAACGGCGCGATGCCGGTGTCCCTCGCGGCGCTCTCACGCGCGGGCGTGGGCTCCGCCGTCGTCACCGATCCGCGGCACGAGTTGTCCGACGCCGCGACCCGCTTGCCCTGGCTCGGAGACGTCGTACCAGTGGCGCTTCCCGGGCTCGGTCAGGCTGTCAGCCCAGGCGACGTACTGATCGCCGCCGGCGCCGGCCTCCTGCTGTACGCCGGGATGGGCGCCGCGGGGCGGGTGCCCGCGACAAGCGCTCCGGTCTGGGACGAGCTGGAACCCTGCGCCGGAACCCCCGCGCTGCTCCGGCTGTCGCCCGAGGCCTGCTCAGAAGCGGAAGCCGCGCCCGATCACGCGCCTGAGTGACTCGACCACGACCGGGTCGTACTCCGCGCCGATGCCCAGCCCGATCGATTCCATCGCCTTGTCCGGCGACTGCCCCGACCCTTCCCCCACCAGCTGCTCGTAGGCCAGCGCAACGTTCACGATCCCGCTCTCGACCGGGATGTCCGCGTTGTTCGCGCGGCCCTGCCGGTACGGATCGTTGGAGTGCCTGACGATCTCCGCAACATGATCCAGCACCCCCGACCGCTCGATCACCGAAGCCCCGATCTCCGCGGCCCGCTGCCGCTCCTCCCGCGTCCTCAGCAACGAGGCCCCACCCGGACTGGGATCCGCCAACGCCAACTGCCCCACCCCGGACAGCAACGCCGCATACTCCAACGCCTCCATCCGCGCCGGCGTCAGCCCCAGATCGTTGCCCACAGCCACCGCCAACGTCGCCGTCCGCGCGTTCTGCCCCGGACTGCTGAACCCGGCAATCTCCGTACTCCGCGCCATCGACCGCACCGTCGTCCGATACGTCCGCTGCGCCGAAGCAAACCGCCGAAACGCAAACTGCGTCAACAACAACGGCACGACGACCAGCGGCGGTCCCCACAACCCGACCAGCGAGGTGCCCGCCGCCAGCAGGACACCGCCGATCCCCATCGCCATACCGATCTGGCCGAGGATGACGAGTTCGTCCCGGAGCCCGGCGGGGAACGGCCGGTTGTAACGCTCCGTCGCCTGCCCCGCGCCGATCAAGGCATCGGTCAGCCCCGCCGCGAGCACACCGAGGAACATCGCGAGGATGATCGGCATCGACTGCCGCCAGGAGCCGTTCCAGCTCTCGCTCTGCGGAATGAGTGCGGAGAAGACGACGGCTGCGCAGGCGACGGACAGCACCCGCCGGCACGAGACGACGACGTCCCAGCGGAGACCGGCGACCGCACGCGGACCGACCCCGATCATCGTCGCGATGCCCACCACGGTGATGATCTGGGCGATGTCCGGCGGTGTCAGCGCCGGCCCGCGGAGCATCGCGTACCCGAGCGCGGCGCTGGTGGCGATCGGCGCCCGGTTCCGGTTGCCGTAGACGTTGAACTGCACCATCTCACCGATCGCGATCAGGGCACCGAACGTGATCGCGAAGGACCACTCGGAAACACCGTGACGAACGGTCATCAGGAGGGCTGCGATTCCGACCGCCGCACCGGCCGCGAGAATGACGACACCGCTGCCCAGGTTGCGGGTCGTGAACCGGTCGGCCTCGGCCGTAGCCGTCATCCCGGGCCTGCCGCAGATCCGGACGCGCCGCCGCCGTTTCCGAGGCTCAGGTCGTCGTGATCGATGCTGAACTGGACCGAGGCATCCGGCGCCGGCTGGACAGCCTCGGCGGCCTGCCAGCCGTCGGACCGGATCACCTTGACGAAGGCGTCGACGAGGTGTGGGTCGAAGTGCGAGTACTTGTCCTGTTCCAGGATCGCCAGCGTCTCCTCCACCCCGCGCGCGGGACGGTACGAGCGCGTCGAGGTCAGGCAGTCGAACGCGTCGACGATGCCGATGATCCGGGCGAAGTACGGAATGTTCACCCCGCTGAGGCCGGCCGGATACCCACTGCCGTCGTACTTCTCGTGATGGTGCAGGACGGCGGACTTCACTTCCTCGAGGAACGGGATGTTGCCGATCAGCTCGACACCCCGCGCGGGATGGAGCCTGATCGCGTCCATCTCGGAATCGTCCAGCCGGCCGGGTTTCTGGATGATGCTGGTCGGAACGCCCACCTTGCCGACATCATGCAACAGCCCGGCGTGCTCCAGCGCGCTCTGGCGGTCCTCGCTGAGCCCCAACTGCCGACCGAGCAGGCCGACGCCTTCACTGACCCGCTCCGAGTGGCCTCGGGTGTAGAGGTCCTTCACCTCGATCAGCTGGATGAACGCACGCAGCGCCGCGGACTGCGCGCGGCGCTCAGCGGCGTACTGGGACAAGGCCCACCTGGCCACGACCAAGGGGCCGAGGATCAGGAAGGCCGCGAAGATGTTGAGACCGCCCAGCCAGATCACGGCCATCGACAGGCCGAGCAGGCCGTACCCGAGCAGCGGGACGGCGGTCGTCCGGACGACATGGCGGAGGAACTCGGCAACAGCATGGTGGCCGCGCTCGAGCCCGAGGATCATCGTGAGCAACAGCGCGTTGACCAGGAGCAAGGCGAACGTCGCGGCAGTGACCGCGATGATCGCGTCCGGAACCCGGTGGAAAACCTCCTCGCCGACCGGGCCGTCCAGCGCCGCGTAGACGACCGCGGCAGCCGCTGCGGACAGGATGCGCTGGGCACTGTTGAAGACTCGTTTGATCAGCGGCGCCCGAGCTTGGGCCAACGATCCCACGGCCGCGACCACGACGGCAGCCGCGGGACCTACCACGACATAGACGGCAGCCAGCACAACTGAGACGAGCTCAACAGGGCGCTCGGTGTGTACGGACCGTAAGGCGCTGGCAACCAGAGCGAGCAGGCAGAAGCCGGCTACCAGCAGGGGTTCTTCGGTCTGGCCGAGGGCCAGCACCAGAGAGGCAAGAGCGGCCACCGCGGTGGCCGCGACAGCAATCGGCAGGATCCTTCTCCGAGGGCTCAATGCCATTCATGCCCTCCATGGCAGAAGGATCACCAGTCCCAGGCGTCGCCGGTCATCATACGTCACCTCCGATCAGCGGTCGCAGTCTTACGCCCAGTTGGATTGCGAGGCGTAGGGGGGCAGACAGCACATCGCTGACTCGTCTGAATTTTTGCTCATAACGGCTGCGCCGAAACACTGTAAGCCCAACCGTGACCCGCCGCCGACTCAACAGTAGCTAGCGTGGTATGAGAGACTGTGACTCTTTGCAGTTGTTTCAAGGAGGCTTAGGAATGGGTAAGACCGGCCGGAAGCGCCGTGCACGCAAGAAGAAGGGCGCAAACCACGGCAAGCGCCCGAACGCCTGAACGCAGGCGGCTACAGACAGCGAGGACCTCGGAGAAATCCGGGGTCTTTGCGATTTGGTCACAGCTTTACAGCAGACCACCTTTAAAAGAGGTCCTGTATTCGGAGAGTCTCCAGTTGCGTACCGAATGCTATCTTTCAAACAGTCGTTGGATTTCGGCGACGGACTCCGACCCCCTGTGGACAACGGCAAACGGCCGTCGGCGGATCCCCCTAGAGTTGGGGCCGGGAAGTTTCCGGTACTGACCGATATCGGGCTGGATCCGAGGAGGGCGCGACGATGAGCGACGCTGCGATGCCGACGCTGAGCGAGCTCCTCCGTACCTTCCGTGCGCGCGCGGGCCTCACCCAGGCTGCTCTCGCCGAGCAGGCCGGCCTCAGCGAACAGGCCATCAGCGTTCTCGAACGCGGCACCCGCAGCCGCCCCCGGATCGACACGATCCGCGCTCTCACCAAAGCGCTTGATCTCACGGCGGCCGAGGCCGAGCAGTTCCTCACCGTTGCCCGCGGCAAGGGCAAGATCGGCAAGCATCGTGACGATCCGCCGAAGGAGTCGCCGCCCGCGGCCGACCAGGTTCTGACGCCATGGCAACTACCTCCGGCGGCTCGCGACTTCACCGGCCGGGCCGCCCAGGTCGACGCGATCCTGTCGGTGCTGAGGGATCCCGCCGCAGCCGTCGGGCTGGTCACGGTGACCGGCATGGGCGGTATCGGGAAGACCACGCTCGCGGTCCACGCCGCGCACCAGTTGGCCGACAGCTACCCCGGCGGCCAGCTCTACCTGAACCTGCGGGGTTACGGCCCGGGAGCACCGATGAGCCCGGGCGACGGCCAGCGTCACCTGCTGCGCTCGCTCGGCTTCGATGTCACGTCAATACCTGACGACGTTGACGAGGCGGCAGCCGTGCTGCGATCCCAGCTCGCCGGCCGGCGGGTGCTGATGCTGCTCGACAACGCCGCAGATGTCGCGCAGGTCCTGCCCTTGCTGCCCGGCAGTGCTGGAGCGGCCGCCATCATCACCAGTCGGGGCTCCTTGGTGAATCTGCCAGGCGCCAGACAGATCCTGCTCGACGCTCTGTCGGAGTCGGAGTCGGTCGAGCTGCTGGCCGGTGTCATCGGTCCGACCCGGGTGGCATCGGAGCCGGACGCGACCCGCATCCTCTCGGAGTACTCCGGGCGCCTGCCGCTCGCGATCCGGCTGGTCGGCGGTCGGCTCGCGGCCCGGCCGACCTGGCCGATCCAGCACTTCGTCGACCTGCTTCAGGACGAGGAGCGCCGCCTCGACAGCCTCGGTTCCGACGAGACCGGCGTCCGCGCCAGCATCGCCAGCTCCGTTCGCTTCCTCGAGACGAGCGACCGCGAGCTCGACCGGCAGGCTGCGGCCGCGCTGCCGCCGCTGACCGTGCCGGACGGTTCCGACCTGACGACGGAGGTCGTGGCGGCGCTGCTCGAGCTTCCACGCCGCCGGGCGGATGCGATCGTCGAGCGTCTTGCCGACCTGAACCTGC
Source organism: Kribbella rubisoli (assembly GCF_004217145.1). Lineage (GTDB taxonomy): Bacteria > Actinomycetota > Actinomycetes > Propionibacteriales > Kribbellaceae > Kribbella > Kribbella rubisoli. The sequence continues at coordinate 161,632 of NZ_SHKR01000011.1, forward strand.
TGGAGTCCGTTGCCCCCTCGCGCTACCGCTTCCACGACCTGATCCGCGCGTACGGCCGGGAGGTTGCCGACCTGACGTTGGCCCAGGCCGAGCGTGACCGGGCCCTGGCGCGAGTGGTCCGGTTCTACACCCAGGCCGGCTGGGTCTGCCACGCGCTCACCCATCCGACCAGCCCTCGGTTGCCATTGGCAACCGTCGGTACCAGCGCGCTGCTCCCGACCTTCAGCGGCCGGGAGGCGAGCCTGCGTTGGCTCGACGCAGAACAGCGGAATCTGCTGGACCGCGTCCGGCAGGCACAGCAGTCGAGCCTGGCAGACGACGTACTGCTCGCAGAGACCGCGCTCGCGTTCTTCGGGTATCACGAATCACGACGGCGCTGGCAGGAGATGCGCGACCTGGGCGCCGGGGCGATCGAGCTCGCACAACGCCACAATCGTCCGGCGACGGCCGCCTGGCTGCAGCACGACAGTGCCATTCCCGATGCGGAGAACGGCGACCCGCGTGCCGCAATCGCACGCATTCTGGTCGCTCTCGAGATGTTCCGGGCCATCGACGATCTCTTCGGGCAAGCACGATGTTGCTCGTCCCTGGCGTACCTGCTCGGCCTGGAAAGCCGGATCGACGAGGCCTTGGAGTATGCCCGGGCAGCTCTGACGCTGAGCCGCACGATCCAGGACAAGACGCTGGAGGGTGTCTCACTGACCGCGATCGGTGGGCTGTACGACCGCGTCGGCGACTTCGAGCGTGCGGACGCGGCGTTCGCCGAGGGCATTGCCCTTGCGACGCAGGCGAATGACACCCGAGCGATGTTCAAGCGCTACGTGAATGCCGGCTTCGCCCACCTGCAGGTCGGTCGGTACGCGGACGCCGTGGAGATGGCGTTGCAGGCACTGGACGTGATGGTGCGGGCCGGCGATGCGACCTTCCAGGCCGAGAGCCACCATCTGCTCGCGCTCGCGTATGCCGCCCAGGGGCTGTACGACACTGCCGTCGGCCACATCGACTCCGGTCTGCGCACAGCGCGGACCGCCGACGACCCGGAGCGTGAAGGACGGCTGTACATCGAACTGGCCAGAATCAATGCGTCAATCGGCCGGCGGAGTGACGCCACCGAGCAGTTGAACACCGCATTGCGACTGCTGCGGAATGCGTCCGCGGTTTACTTCGCGGACGCGCGTCAGCTACTCGAGAAACTCGACCGCGGCGAAAGCGTCGACTACCACTTCACGACCTACTCGATCTGACCGGGCGGCGTCAGTCGGTGGTGGTGATGGTGGTTTCTACCTGGATTTGGGTCAGGCGGAGGAGGATTTTCTGGCGGAGGGCGTCGGGGGCGTGGTCGGAGCCGCAGGAGCGGTGGACCAGTTTCTTGACGCAGCGTTCCAGGTCGTATTCGTCCAGGCAGGGGGCGCACTCTTCGAGGTGCTGCCGGATCTCGTCGGAACTGGCGTCCTCGAGTTCGTTGTCGATGAAGACATAGACCCGCTGCAGGATCTCTCCGCAGTCGACGTCGTGGTGCTCGCCGCAGCTCACGACTCCTCCTTCTCCGCATCTCCGCCGGTGCTGGACACCGACGCGGTCGCGTCGGTGCTGTCGTCCGGGGCGGAAGCGTCCGTACTCTCGTCGTCCGCCGGGATCAGGCCGCGATCCCGTGCGTAATCGCCCAGCAGGTCACGCAGCTGGCGCCGGCCGCGGTGCAACCGCGACATGACGGTGCCGACCGGAGTGCCCATGATCTCGGCGATTTCCTTGTAGGCAAAGCCCTCGACATCGGCCAGGTACACAGCCAGCCGGAAGTCCTCCGGGATCGACTGCAGGGCCGACTTGATGTCGGAATCGGGCAGGTGCTCGAGAGCGACCGCTTCGGCCGACTTCAGCCCACCGGGAGTGTGCGACTCGGCAGCGGTGAGCTGCCAGTCCTCGATCTCCTCGGTCGGCGACTGCGTCGGCTGACGCTGCCGCTTCCGGTAACCGTTGATGAAGGTATTGGTCAGGATCCGGTACAGCCACGCCTTCAGGTTGGTACCCGGCGTGAACTGGTGGAACGAGCTGTACGCCTTGGCGAAGGTGTCCTGCACCAGGTCCTCGGCGTCGGACGGATTACGTGTCATCCGCATCGCCGCGGCGTACATCTGGTCCAGGAACGGCAGCGCTTCGCGTTCGAACCGCGCGGTGCGCTGCTCGGGTGTCTCGGTCGTGGTGGGAGTCGGCATCGTGATCGAGAATACCGGTGACTTCCCAGTACTCCGCTCCGGAGCCACTCTCGTCGCCATCATGTTCATCACAACGCGCCCGGCAGCGGGGTCATTCCCGGCCGCCGACCGTTATCCGGACACCTCGCGTGTGACCCACTCGAACACGGCCTCCACCAGCAGGTCGTAGGTCTCCTGCTGGTCCAGCTCCGCCCGCTTCGGCACCTTGAACGAGTGGTCCGCGTCCGGCACGACAGCCATCTCGGTCAGCGGCGGGAACTCTTCCGGCGTACCGAACGGATCCCGCTCCCCCTGGACGACGAGCGTCGGCAGCCCGGCCTGGTGCAGCTCGTCGACTCGCGACTTCTCCGGCTTGCCCGGCGCATGCAGCGGGAACGACATCGCGAGTACGCCGGAAGCGCCCAAGCTGCTCGCCGTACGACAGGCCACCCGGGCGCCCGCGCTCCGGCCGCCGATCACCAGCGGCGTACGCACCCGCAGCTGGCCGATGATCGCGATCCAGGCCTCGTCGAGCACCTTCGGCGCAGGCGCGAGCTTGCGGCCGGCGCGACGCCACGGCTGCTCGATCAGGAACACGTTCATGTCCTGCTTCGGCAGCCGGCCGGCCAGCGCGGCCAGGTCACCCGACTCGATCCCGGCCCCGGCGCCATGACCGAGGGCCAACGTCGCCACCGGCCGGCGGGCCCGGTACGCGACGATCCGGGCCTCCCCGTGCGGCGTCCCCACAATGCGTTCGTCGGTCACCCGCCCCATCCTGTCATCAGCGACCGGATTCGGTGGACAGGAAACTCAGGACAGCTCAGAACAACTCAGAACAGCGTGGTCTCCTCGGGCGCCTGCGGCTTGTCCAGCGGGTCGACACCGTCCGGCGGCAGCGGATCGAGCAAGTGACGGCCGTTGTTCTTCACGGAGCTGACCGCCTTCGACACGGCGTACGCCTCGAGGCGACCGGGTGCAGCCGGGACCAGCAGGTCGAGCAGATCGTCGGTGTCGGACGACAGCGGATCGAGCCACGCGTCGTACCGCTCGCGCTCGACGAGGAGCGGCATCCGGTCGTGGATGCGGCCGAGGTCGTCTGTCGCCGAGGTGGTCAGGACGGTGCACGTCCACAGCCAGGCCTCATCGGCGTCCGGGTCCTCGACGGTTTTGTCGCGCCAGATCTCGTACAGCCCCGCCATCGAGAGGATGCTGCCGTCCGGCGGATGGATGAAGTACGGCTGCTTGACCGGCTTGCCGTTGACCTTCTCCTCGGCGGTGTACCACTCGTAGTACCCGTCGGCCGGCAGGATGCAGCGCCGGGTCTGGAACGCCTTCTTGAACGCCGGCTTCTCCGCGACCGTCTCCATCCGGGCGTTGATCAGCCGGTTGCCGATCGAGGTGTCCTTCGCCCAGGACGGCACCAGCCCCCACTTGACCGTGGTCAGCTTCCGGATCGTCTGGTCCGGGACCTCGCGGTTCCTCCGCTCGACCACCGCGACCACCTGGTTGGTCGGCGCGACGTTGTAGTTCTCGCCGAGCTCCTCGACGGACTCGCGCACGTTACCCACCTCGATCTCGAACTCGTCGACGAGATCGGACGGGGCCCGGCCGGACGCGTATCTACCGCACATACCAGCAGCCTAGTGATCGCCAGGGACAAAAACCCGCCTTTCATCACCGGATCTATATAGACGCGCCTATACTTATCGCATGACCACAGGCAACGACGCCGTGGGCGAGGTTCTCTTCGGCCTCGCCGCCGTGGCGATCAGGCGCCGGGACCGCACCCTGAGCCTGACCGCCATCTCCGTGTTGTCGACGCTGGAGCGCACCGGCCCGCGGCGGCTGACCGACCTGGCCGTCAGCGAGGAGATCACGCAGCCGTCGATGACAGCGCTCGTGACCCAGCTGACGGACCTCGGCCTCGCCGAACGCCGGCGCTACCCCGGCGACGCCCGCGTGGTCCTGGTCGCCGTCACCGAGGCCGGGAGCCGACAGCTTCGTGCGATCCGCGCAGCGGGCGCGTCGGCGCTGACCGAGTTGATCGACAAGCTCGACGACGAGGACACCGAGTCGCTCACCGCGGCCCTGCCCGCACTCCTCCGCCTGATGGAGCTCGCCGGCGAAAGTCAGGACAGCCGTACCCCGTTGCCGAAGAGGTGACCAGATGAACTACGACGCCGAAGAACGGCGCATCCAGCTCCGTCAGGAGAAGGCCCCCGGCACACCGGCGATCGTGGTCGGGATCGACGGGTCGGCCACGAGTTGGGACGCGTTCGCCTGGGCCGCCGGCGAAGCCGTCCGCACCCACGGCCACCTGGTCGCGGTCTACGTGATGCCGTACGCCGAACCGACCGCGATCCTCGCCGCGCCGTACGCGTACGGCGCGGCCGCGAGCAGCCGGCAGGAGCTGGCCGACGAGATCAAGGCCGACGCGGTACGCCGGGCCGGGGAGGCCGGCGTACCGATCAGCTTCGTGAGCGAGTACGGCGACGCGATCGGCACCCTGACCGAGATCGCCCGCACCGTCGACGCCCACCTGATCGTGGTCGGCCGGTCGGCGAAGCGATGGCACCGCCTGACCGGCTCGCTCGGCCACCGGCTCACCTGCCGCAAGGACGCCCCGGTCGTCGTGGTGGTCCCCTGACAGGGGCCGGAGGGCCACCTCCGGTAGCGAGGTACCGTTAGTTTTGCTAACGAAATCTATCCCGTGGGGAAGTGCCTTGTGAGTGCAGGCAACAGGCCGGCGTCCCGGTTCGCGGTCGAGAAGGATCACCCGCATTACAAGTGGGTGGCGCTGTCCAACACGACGCTCGGGGTGCTGATGGCAACCATCAACTCGTCGATCGTGATCATCTCGCTGCCGGACATCTTTCGCGGCATCAAGCTCGATCCGCTCCGTCCCGGCAACGTCAGTTATCTGCTCTGGATGCTGATGGGCTTCCTGGTCGTCACGGCGGTGCTCGTCGTGACGCTGGGCAGACTCGGCGACATCTACGGCCGGGTGAAGATCTACAACCTCGGCTTCACGGTGTTCACGATCGGGTCGATCGCGTTGGTGTTCGATCCGTTGACCCAGAGCAGCGGCGCGCTCTGGCTGATCCTGTGGCGCATCGTCCAGGGCGTCGGCGCCGCGATGCTGTTCGCCAACTCGACGGCGATCCTCACCGATGCGTTCCCGGTCGAGCGCCGCGGCTTCGCGCTGGGCATCAACCAGGTCGCCGCGATCGGCGGCTCGTTCATCGGGCTGATCGTCGGCGGCGTGCTGGCGCCGGTCGACTGGCGCCTCGTGTTCTTCGTGTCGGTCCCGTTCGGCCTGCTCGGCACGGTCTGGTCGTACCGCAGCCTGCGCGAGACCAGCACCCGATCGGCGGCAAAGATCGACTGGTGGGGCAACGGGCTGTTCGCGGTCAGCGTGACCGCGATCCTGGTGGCAATCACCTACGGCATCCAGCCGTACGGCGGGCACAACATGGGCTGGACGAGTCCGTGGGTGCTGAGCGGACTGATCGGCGGCGTCGCCCTGCTGGTCGCGTTCTGCCTGGTCGAGGCGCACACGGTCGATCCGATGTTCGACATGTCGCTGTTCCGGATCAAGGCGTTCTCCGCGGGCAACCTGGCCGGCCTGTTGGCGTCTGTCAGCCGCGGCGGCCTGCAGTTCATTCTGATCATCTGGCTGCAAGGCATCTGGCTACCGCTGCACGGCTACAGCTTCTCGAGTACGCCGCTGTGGGCCGGCATCTATCTGCTTCCGCTGACGGTGGCGTTCCTGCTCGCGGGTCCGCTGTCGGGCTACTTCTCCGACCGGCTCGGCGCCCGGGCTCTGTCGACCGGCGGGTTGTTGCTCGTGGCCCTCAGCTTCCTCGGCTTCATGCTGCTGCCCACCGATTTCAGCTACTGGGCCTTCGCCGGCCTGCTGGTGCTGAACGGCGTCGGCTCCGGACTGTTCTCCGCCCCGAACACCAGCGCGATCATGAGCAGCGTCCCGGCCAACCGGCGGGGTTCCGCGTCAGGCATGATCGGCACGTTCCTGAACTCGGGTACGTCGCTGTCGATCGGCGTCTTCTTCACGCTGATGATCATCGGCCTGGCCCAGACGTTGCCCCGTACGCTGACCGAGGGCCTACGATCCCACGGCGTTTCGCAGGCCGCAGCAGTAGCCATCGGCAACCAACCTCCCGTCGGCAGCCTGTTCGCGGCGTTCCTCGGCTACAACCCGATCGGCACGGCCCTCGGCGGACTACCCGCATCAGCCGTCAAGGGCGCCGACCTGGGCACGCTGACCAGCAAGCAATTCTTCCCGCAGTTGATCTCGGGCCCGTTCCACCATGGTTTGGTCATCGTGTTCGCGGTCGCCATCGGCATGTCCCTGGTGGGTGCGGCCGCCTCGGTCTTCCGCGGCCCCCGCTACATCCACACCGAACCGGAGACGCTGCCCAGCGCCGCCCGTGTCGTCCCGGAGCACCAGCGCTCGGCGGGGTGATCCGCTGCCAGTCCGGCCATCCACCTGTCACGCGCGAGCTACCGCCGTACATGGATGAGCGACGGTGGATCGCCCACCCCGTGTTAGGCGATCCACCGTCGGACTGATGCGCCCGGCCGCCCCCCTGTTGGCGCCCGGACGCAGGTCTCAAGGTCTGGCGAGCTCGTCGAGCAGCCTCCCGGCCATCTCGTCGCTGCCGGGCAGACCTTCGATCCAGATCCGGGCGAGCTGGGGTACGTCGGTGTCCAGCCGCCACTGCGTGATCAGGGCTCGTACCGTCGCGACCTGCTCCGGCAGGTTCGGCTCGCGGCCGACGAGCGCCGCCGCGCGGCGTGAGCCGACGCGACCCAGTACGTCACCGCCGCAGAAGACGATCCGCAGGCATTCCGCGACGTCGACGAGGCGGAGCTCGCGGTCGAACGGCGACGTACCCGCGGGATTGAGCGGTTCGACAACCACCAGTGCATGGGTTTGCGGTACGGAAGTTCCACGGAACTCCGCCTCTCGATAGAGCTCTTCCAGGCGGGACCGCAGATGCGCCAGGCTGGACAGCCCGGTCAGCGGGTCCTCGCAGGACAGCGAGTGCAGGTACACCAGCGAGGCCTCGGCCCAGCTGGAACTGAGTGCGCGTACCGCTTCGAAAGCCGGCTCGCCCCCGGCGATCGAGCGGTACAACGCACTCAGCCCATCAAGTGCCTCCACCAGCGAGACTCCGTCGGTCGCCAACTGGCGACCGACCTCGTCCGATGCAGGCACGACGTCGGCTCCGTCCGTGAGCGCCTCCGCGATTGCGAGGTAGGCGCTGTGGTCGGTGCCGTCTGTGCCGCGCGGCTCCCTCCTTCCGCGCGGTTCCACCCCCGTGAAGTCCCCCGTGTCTTTTGACGACGCCTCCGGCCGGGTCCGGGCGGGCGACCCCGCCAGGTTCAGGGACTTGGCCGGACGCAGGTCGAACCGTCTGCGGAGATCCGCGAACAGCGACATGGCCCTCCTCGAAACAGCCCCGTCAGTCTCCCGACCGGTCGGCCGGAAGCGTCGTACGCCGAAGAGACAGGCTGTGACGCGGTTCATGACGCGGATTCGCAGAAGTTTTTTCGCGTAACTTCTGCCCTGGTGATCTCGTCAGACAGGGAGCACGGTTTCGCGTCAGGAAGGGTGCGCCGAAATAGTGCGCACAGCCCGTCTCACGTGGGAGCCTTGTCTCCGGCAACAAAGTGACGGACCGTCACGTTGCTGCACAGACAGTCAGAACCCACGGGGAGATCGATGGACACGCCGCCAGGCCAGCCGGATGTAGCCGGCGACGCCGAACTGATCGCGCGCGTCCGCAACGGCGACCTGGAGGCGTACGGCGAGCTCTACGCGCGGCACCACCACGCGGCCGAGCGGATGGCCCGGCAGCTCGTCCCGGCCAACGACGCCGACGACCTGGCCAGCGACGCGTTCGCCAAGGTCCTGGACGCGCTCCGGGCCGGCGGCGGACCGGACATCTCCTTCCGCGCCTACCTGCTGACGACGGTACGGCGGGTGCACGTCGACCGGATCCGCTCCGGTAAGAAGGTGCAGTCCACCGACGACATCGCGTCGTACGAGCGGGAGCCGGAGACGTTCGACGACCCGACTGTCACCGGCTTCGAGAGCGGTGCGGCGGCAAAGGCGTTCGCCAGCTTGCCCGAGCGCTGGCAGGCCGTGCTCTGGCACACCGAGGTCGAGGGTGAGAAGCCGGCCGCGATCGCGCCCCTGCTGGGCCTGACCGCGAACGGCGTGTCCGCGCTGGCCTACCGAGCCCGTGAGGGTCTGCGCCAGGCGTATCTGCAGCAGCACCTCGCCGACGTTGCCGGCGACCGTTGCCGTTGGACGACCGAGCGCCTCGGCGCTTATGTCCGCGGCGGCCTGACCAAGCGCGAGAACCGGAACGTCCGCGAGCACCTGGACGACTGCGCGAAGTGCACCGCGGTGTACCTCGAGCTCGTCGAGGTCAACAGCGCTCTGCCGGCACTGCTCGCCCCGGCTCTGCTGGGCACCGCGGGCCTCGGCTACCTGGCCGCTGCGTCCGGCGCGAAGGTCGGACTGGTCGGCTTCGTCGTCACCGGCTGGAAGAAGGCCACCGAGAACAGCACCCGCACCGCGGTCGGCGCCGGTGCCGTGGTGGTCGTCGCGATCGCCGCCGTACTCGCGGCAATGGCGCTGACCGGCAACGACAAGCCCCAAGCAGCGATCGAGAAGCCGCCGACACAGCAGCCGACGCAGCCGCCCGGGCAGAAGCCGACGGTCCCGCCGGTCGTGCCGCCCTCGGTGAAACCCCCGTCGACCCAGCCGCCGGCGTCCAACCCGACGACGGCTCCGACCACTGCACCGACCACTGCTCCCACGACGGCCCCGACGCAGCCCAGCCAGACGCCCACGCCGACGGCGACCACACCGGTCCCGACGACGCCCACTCCGACGCCCACCGAGCCGACGCCGACGACTCCGGTGCTCGACGAGGCCCTGGTGACGATCAGCATGCCGGGCGGCGGCGGTAGCCCGGCCAACCGGGAGACCGCGGGCGCTGCCAGCGGGATCCGGTTCGTGATCACGATCAAGACCCCGGCCGCCAACGCGAACCCGGTGGTGATCGGACTCAAGTACGGCGCTGAGCTCGACTGGCCGCTGACCGGCAACCCGCCGGGTTGGACCTGCAACGCGACGGCCGGCACGTGTACGGCGAGCAACCCGGCTGCGCCCGCACCGCTGCCGGTGACCTTCGACGCTCCGACCGGTGGATCGGCCGCGGACCGTACGTTCACGGTCTCGGCCAAGACCGGCCGGCTGTACGACGACGACTCGGCGACCGTGCAGGCCCAGCCCAGCACCGACGAGAACCTGCTGAAGATCCTCGCCGGCAAGGCCGACCCGGACGTTCACCACCGGATCATCACCGTTGCCCCGCGCACCGACCGGACCAAGGTGACGCTGAAGCTCAGCTACGGCTCGGAGCTCGAGTGGCCGATCGCCGCGAACCCGGCCGGCTGGAAGTGCTCCTCGTCGACCAAGACGTGTACGGCGCTGAACCCGGACAAACCGGCCCAGCTGCCGGCGAACTTCGACGTACCCGATGACTCGTCGACCGCGGCGCGGACGTTCACTGTCGCCGCGACGGCGGACCTGGTCAGTGACACCGACTCCGAGGTGCTGCCGGAGGTCCAGCAGGACGAGTCGCTGCTGCAGATCCTCACGCCGACGCCGCAGACCGACCCGAACCCGTTCGTCTACAACCGGTTCCTGCAGGTCAACGGCGCCACCGGGCGGAAGGTGACCCTGGACATCTCGTGGGGCCGCAACCTGGTGTTCCTGCCGTCGTGGGCCAACGGCTGGACGTGCGACCGGACCACCGACATCCGGCGCGCGACCTGCTGGACGAACAACTACAAGAAGCCGCTCAACTCGGAGTGGAACGCGTGGCTGCCCGGCACCGGCTCGAACAACGCGATCACTGTCCACGCCCGGCTCGGCGGCCGCGAGGACACCGACAGCGTCCAGATCCCGCCGACCACGTCCCGCCGGTGAACAGTGCTGTTGGCGAAATGGGGTTGCCCGATCCCTTATTCTGGGTTTGTTCGCGCTGACGGAACCGAGTAGCGCCGTACACCACGTTCGAGAGAGTCGCCGGTAGCTGTGAAGGCGACACGTGGAGCGGTGGCGAAGACACTCCCGAGCGACTGTTGTGCAAGAGGCCGGGCCCGTCGGGTCTGGTGAAGGTGTGGTGGCACCGCGAGATTCCCCTTCGCCCACACCTCCGGGGTTCGAGACAAACCTGGAGGTGAAACAGCAATGCGCATTCTCAGCCATGAGATCCCCTCAGCAGTAGGCCAGTCCGTCACGGTGGCCGGCTGGGTGCACCGAAGACGACGGCTCGCAGCCGTCAGTTTCCTGATCCTGCGCGACCGGTCCGGCCTGGCCCAGATCGTCGTCAAGGGTTCTCCGGAACAGCTGGACGAGCTGAGCGAAGAAACAGTCGTGCAGGTGACCGGTACGGTCGCCGCCAACCCGCAGGCTCCCGGCGGCGCGGAGATCGTCGACCCAGTGATCGTTGCGTTGACAGAACCGGCCGCGACACCGCCGATCGAGCTCTGGCGGCCGACGGTCGGCGCGGGGCTCCCCGTCGTACTGGACAACGCACCGGTTGCTCTCCGGCATCCGGTCGTGCGAGCCGGGTGGGAGATCGCCGCGGCCGCTCTGCACGGGTTCCGCGAGGCGTTGAGCGGTCAGGACTTCACGGAGATCCAGACGCCGAAGATCGTCGGTACGGCGACCGAGTCCGGAGCGAACGTCTTCGCGCTGGACTACTTCGGCGGCCCGGCGTACCTGGCGCAGTCGCCGCAGTTCTACAAGCAGCAGATGGTCGGGGTGTTCGAGCGGGTCTTCGAGGTCGGTCCGGTGTTCCGGGCCGAGCCGCACGACACGGTCCGGCACCTTGCGGAGTACGTGTCGCTGGACGCGGAGTTCGGCTTCATCACCGACCATCGCGACGTGCTGGTCATGCTGCGCTCGGCGGTCGCCGGAATGCTTCAAGCGGTCGGTGAGCGAGCCGGCGGCGCGCTAGAGCGGCTGGGCGTTGCGTTGCCGGAGATCCCGGTCGACGTACCGGTCGTGCACTTCAGCGAGGCGCTGAAGATCGCCGGCGCCGACCCGGACGAGCCGGACCTGGCGCCCGCCGACGAGCGTGCGATCGGCGAGTGGGCACGGCGCGAGCACGGCAGCGAGTTCGTCGCGGTCGAGGGCTACCCGATGGTGAAGCGGCCGTTCTACACGCATCCGCAGCCGTCGGACCCGCGGTGGTCGAACTCGTTCGACCTGCTGTTCCGCGGGGTGGAGTTGGTCACGGGCGGCCAGCGTCTGCACCGGTACTCCGAGTACGTCGCGGCTCTCGAGGCACGCGGCGAGTCCGCGGAGGCACCGGCGTACAGCTCGTATCTGCAGGCGTTCAAGCACGGGATGCCGCCGCACGGCGGGTTCGCGATCGGGCTGGAGCGGTTCGTCGCGCGGCTGACCGGTGCGGAGAACGTCCGTGAGGTCACGCTGTTCCCCCGCGACCTGCACAGGTTGACGCCGTGATGTCGTGATGGACACCACCGAGTCGGTTGTCGCCGAGCTGAACGTTGCCCTGGGCGCCGATTATCGGCTTGTCCGGCAACTGACCGGTGGGTTCCAGTCGGGCGCGTTCGAGCTGACCGACGGCGTCGTCCTCAAGTGGACCGACGACCCCGGATGGGCAGCACGGGTACGGCGGGCGGCCGAGCTCGTCCGTCGCGCCCGTGCGGTCGGCTATCCGACACCTGCCTGGTTGACCGTCGGCACGACGGCCGCGGGGTCGCCGTACCAGTTGCAGGAGTTCGTGTCCGGTACGCCGGTACGCGACTACTCGGTCGTCGACGAGGCACTCGCCCGCGAGCTGATCGCCGTGTGCGAGTTGCAGCGCGATCTGGTGCCCGAGTCCGGGATCAGCTGGTCGGCATGGTCGCGCGGCGTCGTCCTGGAGGGCTGGGACGGAGTGTGGGAACGCGTCAGCAAGTACGGCGGTGAGACCGACGAACTGCTCCGCCGCTACGAGTTGCTGTGCCGGCCGTACCGCGACGAGGTCCTGCCGGACGACGACTTCGTCCACGGCGACCTGAACCTCGGCAACCTGATCGTCGAGGACGGACGGATCACCGGGATCATCGACATCGAGGCGGCCGGCGCTGGTTCCCGGGCGTACGACCTGGTCTCGCTGGCGACCTCGGCGGCACGGGACGGCGCCGCACACGGTGTCGATGAGCTGTTCGTGGAGGCGGCGCTGAAGGCCGCGGGACGGGCGACGGTCGCGCTCTGCGCCGGGGCTGCGTACGTGAGCATCGCCGAGTTCGTCCATGACCGGGTGGGATCGGCCGAACTGATCGAGTACGGCGCTCGGAGGGTGCTTGACCTGCTCAGTGCATGAGCTGGGCATGATGTGCGCATGACGAGTGAGGCCGAGCGGGCTGTACTGGGGGCGATCGACGACGAGCGGATCGTCGCGGATCTGCGCGAGCTGGTGCAGATTCCTAGCATCGACGGGACTGCGGCCGAGGGCGTCGTACAGGCGTGGTGTGCTGACCGGCTCGGGGCACTCGGAGTGTCGGTTGATCACTGGCGGCTGGATCTGGAGGGGTTGACGTCCGACCCGGAGTTCCCGGGGATGGAGGTCGAGCGGGACGAGGCGTGGGGATGTGTCGGCGTACTGGGTGGGGACGGGACGCCGGGTTTGATCTTCAACGGGCACGTGGATGTGGTGCCGGGGGACGCCTTCGACGCGCGGATCGAGGAAGGCGTGATGTGGGGGCGCGGGACGTGCGACATGAAGGGCGGTGTCGCGGCGATCCTCGGCGCGGTGGCAGCGATTGTTGCCTCCGGCATCCAGTTGCGCAAGCCGCTGGCCGTGCACACGGTGATCGGCGAGGAGGACGGCGGGCTCGGTGCGTTCGCGACGCTGCGGCGCGGTCATCGGGGCGAGGCGTGCCTGATCGCGGAGCCGACCGCCGGTGCCGTGATCCCCGCCAACGCGGGCTCGCTGACGTTTCGGCTGGAGGTGCCAGGGCTGGCGACGCACGGCTCCACGCGCAGCCGCGGGGTGAGCGCGATCGAGAAGTTCACCGTGATCCAGAGCGCGCTGCAGAAGCTGGAAGCCGCGCGCAATTCCGATCCGCATCCGCTGCTCGCTCACCTCGACCTCGCGAACCCGCTGTCCGTCGGCACCATCTCCGCGGGCGATTGGGCGAGCACCGTGCCCGACCGGCTGATCGCCGAGGGCAGGTACGGCGTACGCCTCGGCGAGCCGGTCGATGAAGCGCGCAAGGCATTCGAGGACGCAGTCGCCGGGATCGAGGACGACTGGCTGCGCGATCACCCGGTGATGGTGAGCTGGCCGGGCGGTGCGTTCGCGTCGGGGGTCCTGCCGGATGGTGACCCGTTGCTCACCGATACCGTGCAGACTGTGATCGACACCGGTAAGCCGGCTCCGGAAGTCCGGGGCGCGCCATACGGCTCGGACCTCCGGCTGTACGCCGCGGCGGGCATCCCGACCCTGCAGTACGGGCCTGGCGATGTTCGGTACGCCCACGCCGCGGACGAGCACGTTGCGCTGGCCGACGTACTGCACGCTGCCCGGACCTACGCCCTCCTCGCTGTCCGTCGCTGCGGCTGATCCACGGTGGCGCCGCTGCGAGGACGGTCTCAGGAGCTCGGACAGCTCCTGGACGCACTGCGCTCGGCCGGCAACGGTCGCGCCTCGCTGGCCGTCGTCAGCGGTGAACCCGGGATCGGCAAGTCGGCGCTGCTGGCGGCCACGGTCGAGCAGGCCGAGCGGCAGGGCTTCCTGGTCGCCAGTGCCGCCGCGCACCAGAACGACAACATCAGTCCGCTCGCGTCCCTCGCACCTGCTCTGCGCGCCGGACCGGAGCCGCTGATCGGCACCGACGACTTCCTCGAACTGGCCTTACTCAACACCCAGCCACTCTGGCTCGCCGAACGCCTCGCAGACCTCATCGGCCGCCGCCTGGCCGGCAGCCGCACGCTGATCGTCCTGGACGACGCCCAGTGGTCAGACCCGCTCACGGCCTTCGTACTGCGGGTCGCGATCGCTCGCCTCTCGGCCACCAAGCTGCTCTGGCTGCTCGGCAGCCGTCCGGGCACCATGGCCGACCAGCTGATCGAGGCGGTCGGCGACCAGGTCCCGGTCCACCATCTCCCGCTTCAGCCCCTGACCGCCGACGCGATCCAGGACCTCGCCGCGGACCGGCTGAATCACTCGGTCGACCCAGCTCTCGCCGTCCAGCTCGCCGGTGTGCAGGGCATCCCGTTCCTCGCCGAGCAACTGGTCGCCGGTCTGTACCTGAGCGACTCCAACGCTTCTGGTCCGCTTCCCGCCGGTCTGGTCGAAGGCGTACGTCGTCGGACCGGCGGCCTGTCCGAGCTGAGCCGTGATCTCGTGCGAACCGCTGCGGTCTTCGGCAGCGAGTTCCGCCTCGAGGACGTCGCCGTACTGATGGCCACGCCAGTCGCCCGGCTGGCAGCGTCTTTGGAGGAGGCGATCCAGGCAGGTCTGCTCACGGACGCAGGTTCGGTACTGCGGTTCCGCCACGAGCTACTGCGGTCCGCCGCACTGGCCGACGTACCGCCATCTGCTCAGCGGGCCTTGCACGGTGCGATTGCCAACCAGCTGATGTCTGCGGGACGTGGTGCGGCTGCTGCGGCGCCGCATGTGCTCGCGGTCGCGCAGTCCGGTGATGTGGCTGCCGTGGAGACACTCCGCGAGGCGGCTCGCGACCTCCTGGCCACGATGGCGACCACAGCCGCGGAGATCATCCACGACGCGTTCGACCTGACGCGCGTGGACGATCCGCTGCGTGCTGAGGTCGGTGTGGAGGTGGTGAGCATCCTGCTCGCCGCACGGCAGTACGACCGTGCCAAGGCGTTCGCCGACGACCTGCTCAGCGGTACGGCGCTGTACCTCGGGCCGATTACCCCAGAGCTGCAGGCGACGGTCCAGCTACACCTCGCGCCGTACCAGTGGGCTAGTCGGCGTCTCGACGTACAGGAGCTCGTCGGCGCTGACCCGCGGCTGGCTGCCTACCGCGCGCTAGCTGGAGCAGAGGTTTCAGAGCCATCAGACGACCCGGTGGCGCAGGCGGTTCTACAGGTGGCTGCGGCGGAGCGGGCGCGTACTGAGGGGCGGTACGCCGACGCCCGCGACCTGTACGTCGCGGCGCGGCAAGCGGAGACCGGTCTGGGGAGCTTGCCCGACACCCTGGTCGAGGTGGGTGAGCTCTACTGCCGGGCCGAGGCTGACGAGCTGCCAGCTGCTCTGGAGCGAGTCCGCGAGCTGATGACCGCAGGCGAGTCCTGGTGGGCGCCGCAGCTCGCGGTCCTGCGTGCCCGACTCGAGTACTCCGCCGGCAACCTGCAGGAGGCGGAGAGCGCCGCCAACTCCGGTCTGCGCTGGATGGATCAGTTGCACGACCGGACACTGGCTCCGGCAGCGGACCAGGTGCTCGCTCTCATCGCACTGGCTCGCGGTCACCTGACGCAGGCCAGAAAGCTGGCCGGGAGCGATCCGACCATCATCACCTTGCTGGCGATCGCGGACGGTGATGCAAACGCCGTACGCCGCCTGGCTGTCACCCGGCAGGACTTCCCCGACCGGATCACGCTGTTGCTGCAGGCCGATGCCGCAGACGAATTGGCACGGCTCAGTCCGTCCGCAGCAAGCCGCGGCGCACTCGCGGTCGTGGCTGCGGGCAACGATGTCACTGAATTGCTGGAGGCTGTTGAAGTGGTACGTACTGCGAACCGACCCCTGCTGCTCGCCCTGGCCGAAGAACGCCTGGGCCGAGCAGCTTTGGCGGCCGGTGATCGCCAGACCGGTGTCCCGGCGCTGGAGCGGGCACTGGACAGGCTGACTGCTCTGGGCGCCACCGCACCGGCCGGGCGGATCCAGGCGGTGCTGCAGGCAGCCGGAGTACGGCGACGACGATGGGCCGCCGTACCGCCGCGAGCGCAGGAGGGGTGGGAGGCGCTCACTCCGATGGAGCGCCGCGTCGCACTGCTGGTGGCCGAGGGGCACACCAACCGGTCTGCTGCCGAAGAGCTGGTTCTGTCGGCCAGCACGGTCGGGACGCACCTGCGGGCCGTGTTCGGCAAGCTGGGGGTCAATTCGCGGGTCCAGCTGACCCGTCTGGTGCTGGAGCGGTTCGCCCCTCCCCCAAACGCATGAGAATCGGGTGCACCGGCGGCGCTCAGGACGTGATCCGGCGCCGACAGGTTCACCTGTTCGCTCGATCCGGCAGGTAGGCGTTCAGCGGTTTCCTTCTACCAAGCAACCACGAAGGGAACCCCGAAATGAAACTCCGTCACCTGATCGCCGTCGCCGCCGCGGCGGTCGTCACGCTCACCGGCGTCACGACCGCGAGCGCTCAGACCGAGCACAAGCCGAAGCCGACCATCGTTCTGCTGCACGGCGCGTTCGCCGACGCGGCGAGCTGGTCCGAGGTAGCCGGCCGGCTCCAGCGCGACGGGTACACCGTCGTCGCGCCCGCCGTACCGCTGCGTGGGGTCGCCACGGACACGGCGTACCTGCAGGGTGTCCTGAACTCCATCCCCGGTCCGAAGGTGCTCGTCGGGCACTCGTACGGCGGTGCACTGGTCAGCGAGCTGGCCGGGACGAGCGGGGTCAAGTCGCTCGTGTACGTCGCCGCGTTCATCCCGCAGGCCGGCGAGACGATCGGGGCGCTGAACGCGCAGTACCCGGGCAGTGAGCTCGGTCCTGACACGACAAGCACGATCGCCTACCCGGGCGGTGTGGACCTGGTCGTGAAGCCGGAGTCGTTCCACGAGGTGTTCTCGGCCGACCTGCCTGCGCGGCAGGCCGCAGTACTCGGTGCGTCGCAGCGGCCGATCAACGCGGCGGCGTTCGACGAGAAGGTCGCGACGACGGCGCCCGCCGGGCTCCCGAAGTACGCCGTGATCCCGACCGGTGACCACGCGATCGCACCGGCCGCCGAGCGCTTCATGGCCCAGCGCGCGCACGCCACGATCGTGGAGGTGCCGGGCGCCTCGCATCTGGTCGCCCTGTCCCACCCGAGCACCGTCGCCCGCGTCATCGAGCAGGCAGCCCGCTGAAACAGCCGTCGGCCGGACCGCTTACCTCAGCGGTCCGGCCGGCTCTGCTCAGATTGCCTGGTAGAGCGTGGTCCAGAAGTCGTTCATGAGGTGGACCGACGACGGCACGGTCATGCCGACCTGCGTGAGCAGGACTCCGACGATCCCGTTGACCGGGTCGGCGTAGGTCGACGTACCGGCGCCGCCGTCCCAGCCGAACTGACCGATAGGCGCGTAGTCGCCCCGGTAGGTGCGCACAGCCATCCCGAAGCCCCAGCCGCCCTGCTGTCCCTGGCCGAACGAGATGTGCACGTTGTCCCGGGCCAGAGCCTCGCGTGACGCCAGCACCTCCGGTGTGAGGCTGTTGCTGGTCATCAGCTCCACTGCAGGCTTCGACAGGATCCGCTCGCCGTTGTGCACGCCGTGATTCAGCAGCATCCGGAAGTACGCGTTGTAGTCGTCGGCGGTGGAGTTCAGCCCGCCGCCACCGCCCTGGAACGCCGGCGGAGCGCTGTGCCGGCCGCCCTCCGCCTCGTCCCACACCTGGAACTCGCCGGTTGCCGGGTCCGGCGCGTACAGCGGAGGCAGGCGGTCGATCTGGTCGCCCGGCACCCAGAAGCCGGTGTCCTTCATCCCGAGCGGCGCGAAGATACGCTCGCGCAGGAACTCGTCGAACGACTGCCCGGTGACCCTGGAGACGAGGACGCCGATCAGGTCGCTGCTGATCTGGTACTGCCAGCGCTCGCCCGGCTGGTACATCAGCGGAAGTGTGCCCAGCCGGCGCATCCACTCGTCCTGCTCGGGCATCGGCACCGGCCCGTTGGGCGTGATGCCCTGCTCGAACAGGGCGGCCATGATCGGCGTACCGATCATCGTCATGTCCATGCCGAGCCCGAACGTCGAGGTGAGCACGTCCCGGACCGTGATCGGCCGCTTCGCCGGCACGGTGTCGTCGACCGCGCTGTCGATCCGCTTCAGCACCTGCCGGTTCGCGAGCTCGGGCAGCCACTGCTCGACCAGGTCGTCGAGCCGGATCCTGCACTCGTCGAGCAGCACCATCGCCGCCGCGATCGAGACCGGCTTGGACGTCGACGCCATCCGGAAGATCGTGTCGCGCCGCATCGGGGCGCCGCCGTCGTGGCGCATCGTCCCGAGCGTCTCGACGTGCGGCTCACCGTCGCCCCGGCTGACCAGGGCGACGACGCCGGGGATCTTCCCGGAGTCGACATGCCGGGCGAGTACGTCGTGCAGCCGGCGTAGACCCGCTTCGGTGAAGCCGTTGGAGGTGGACATCGTGGTGTACTCCTTCGATCGAGAGGTGGAAGATCAGAGGCTGCGGGCGACGATGTCGCCGACGGTGGTGGTCGCGTGGATGGTGAGCTGGGCGCCGGCGCCTTCGGCGTTCTTGAGCGCGTTGTCGATCCGGCCGGTGGTGGTGCCGGCGTTGAGGGAGCCCGAGACGCCGGCGGCGGCGCCGACCTCGATCTCGCCGACGTCGGTGCGCAGTTCGAGCGCGCCGCCGGCGGCCTCGGCGATCCGGATGTCGCCCTTGCTGGTGCGGATCTCCGCGGAGCCGTGGAGGCGGCCGACCGAGACGTCACCGGCGGTCAGGCTGAGCCGGGCGCTCGCGACGTCCTCGAGGTCGATCGAGCCGTGCGCGCTCTTGATCGCCACGTCGCCGAGACGCCCGGTGGACCGCAGCTCGGAGCTGGCGACCTTCACCTCGACCTGGGAACCGGCCGGCAGCTGGACGGTGACGGCAACGGAGCCGGACGGACCGAAGTACTGGTTCTTGGCCGGGATCTCGACCCGCAGGACGCCGGCGTCGTACCCGACCTGGGCCGACTCGGCCGCCTTCACGTCACGGTTCTTCGAGGGGTCGGCAGGCACAACCTCGACGGTGGTCTCGGCCTGGTCGCCGGCGACGAACCGGATCGGGCCGGCGGGGATGTCGAGGATTGCGGAGATCGGCTCGGGGGTGTTGAAAGTAGACATTGTCGTGCCTTTCGGATTCGTTGTGTTTGTTCGACTGGGACCAGCTTCGAAGACCGCCCTGACACCGGGCCGCCGTAGCCCTGACACGGGCACTGACACGTGTCAGCAGCCCAGGCGGTCGGCGATGACAGCAAGTACCTGCTGCAGATCACGTGCCATCCGGGTCCGCATTCCGAGCTCGGCGATGCCAGGCGCGAACCCGGGATGCTCCGGTAGGACCCGCTGCACACGGTGGACGACTCGGGTGCCGGTCGAGCAGGCAGTGACGGCGTGGACACCGCCGTACCAGCTCTGTACTGCGAGCCTGGAGCCGTCCACCTGGATCTCCACCGGCTCGACGAGCCCTGCCAGCTCGGCCCGGAACGTGTGTCCGGCACCTACAACGGTCATCGCACCCTGGCGTGCGGCCGAAGCCCTGGCCAGAACCAGCAGGTTGTCGTCGCCGACCCGACCCGTGGTCACGGCCAGGAGCAGCTCGGCGACCGCTGCGACGGGCGCGGCGACCGTGCCTTGCACCTCCCACAGCGTGGGCAGTGCGTCCAGTTCGTTGAGCAGCATGGTGGAGAGACTGGTCGAGGCGCTCGGCCCGGACCACCCACAGATGTCCCGCCGGGACGCTGAATCGACGGCTGACCTGCGCTTTTGCAGGATCGATGAGCTGTCCCGGGACGGGACGGGACAGCTCAGGACGCACGCGACAAGCCGGAGCGGGCCTCAGGCGCCAGGTAGTCGAGCCCGTGAGCGGTCGCGAGCTCCAGAGCCTTCTGGAAGTGCCGAGCAGCAGTGTCCTGGTTGCCGGTGGCCAGGCATGCCTCCGCGTACGGGAGGTGAACGCGCGCCAGCCGGTCCGGCTCGGCGGCCAGTTCGAGGATCGCGATCGCCTCGGCCTGCCTGGCCGCGGCCTCCTCCGGGCGTCCGAGGTGGAGCAGCGCCACGGCTACGTCGGCGAGGCTGATCGCCTCGAAGAACGCATGGTGGGTCTCCCGGTTGATGTCGACGGCCTGTTCGGCGAGGTCGAGCGCGGTCTGCGCGTCGCCAAGGTCCAGTGCGGCCTGGCTGAGCACGTCCAGGCACATGCGGGCGGTCTGCCGGTCGGTCTCCCGAGTCGTCTCGAGTACGTCGGCAGCAATCTCACGGGCCGCGACATAGTCGCCGTGGCTCAGCAGAGCATGACTGAGGCTGGCCCGCAGTCGCGCGCGTACGGCGACCTCGTGCGGCGGCACCACGGCCACCGCACGCTCCAGGAGCTGCACGGCGCCTCCGGCGTCAGCGAGCTCCCCCCGGACCTCACCCTGCTGGAACAGGCACATGGCTTCGCCGACGGCGTCGCCATCTGCAGCCATCAGGTCGCGGCCGGCCTCGAGTCGGGACATCGCCTCGTCCAGCCGGCCCATGCGCAGCAGCAGACTGCCCAGCAGGTACTGGTGGGAGGCCAGCACGCGGCGGTCGCCGAGCCGTTCTGCGACGGGCAGGGTGACCTCTAGACCTTCGCGCAGCTGCTCAGAACCGCCGCGTCGCGCATGAGCCATCGTAGCGAGCTGTGCAAGTCCGACCGCCGCTGTGTCGACGCCCAGCTGCACCGTGAGTGCGAACGTCACCATGAGGTTGTCCCACTCGGTGTCCAGCCACTTGATGGCCGTGTCGTGCTCGCACAGGTCTGGAAGCGATGGCGGCGGTTGTGACACGGTCGTCGGGAGCGGGATCAAGATCCGGATCTGCTCCTTCACAGCGAGCATGCAGCTCAGGTAGTAATCGGCCAGCCGGGTGATCGCCGGAGCCGGATCGGCAGTCGGGTCGTCTGCCCGAGCGGCCTGTCGCAGCAGGTCGTGCATCCGGTAGCGGCCGGCCGACGGCTCCTGGACCAGATGGACGTCGACGAGGTCTTCCAGCAGCGAGCGCGCGTTCGCCAGGGGGATGCCGGCCAGTGCGGCCGCGGCGTACGCGTCGATGTCCTCGCCGGGAACCAGGCCGAGCAGGCGGAACATGCGGCGCTGCGCTGGGTCCAGCTGCCGCAGTGACATCTCGAAGACGTCCGACACCGCCAGTTCGCCCTCGCGCAGCCGCTCCACCAGAGTGTCGAGCGTCCACGCGGGCCGGTGCCGGAGTCGCGCCGCAGCGACACGGATTGCCAGGGGCAGGTTGCCGCAACGACGCAGTACTTCGTTGACGTCGCCGGGCCGTGCTCCGCCCGCGGACTCGACGAACAGCTGTGCGGCATCCTCACTGGGCAGGACATCCAACGAGATCGGCTGTGCGCCGTCCAGCTCCACCATGCGGCGTCGGCTCGTGATGACGACGAAGATCTGACCGGCACCGGGCAGCAGATCCCGTACGTGGCCGGCGTCTGCGGCGTTGTCCAGCAGTACGATCGCGCGCCGCGTCGCCAACTCCGACCGCCACAGCGCGGCCCGCTCCGCGAGCCCTTCGGGTATCCGGCCCGGCGGCAACCCCAACGCAGACAGGAGCACCCGCAGCGCCTCGGCCGGCTCCACCCGCTCTCGTCCCGGAGTGAACCCGTGCAGGTCCAGGTAGAACTGCCCGTCAGGGAACTCCGCCGTCAGCAGGTGCGCAGCGTGTACTGCGAGCGCGGACTTCCCCACTCCGCCCATTCCGTCGATCGCCACGACCTGCGTGGTCCGGGCAGCACCAAGAAGCGCGTCCAGCTCAGCCCGGCGTCCGGTGAAGGCAGTGACGTCGTGCGGAAGGTCATTGCGTACAGGAGCTGCCGGAGCCGT
Organism: Kribbella rubisoli; assembly: GCF_004217145.1. Lineage (GTDB taxonomy): Bacteria > Actinomycetota > Actinomycetes > Propionibacteriales > Kribbellaceae > Kribbella > Kribbella rubisoli. The sequence continues at coordinate 183,690 of NZ_SHKR01000011.1, forward strand.
CTGCGGTCCCTCCTTGGCGCGCTCCCAGATCTCGCGCAGTGGTCGCGGATCCCGACCCGCTGCTTTACAGAGCGCAACGACCGTCGGCCAGGGCGGTACAGCCTGACCGGAGAAGTACCGCGAGAGCGAGGAACTGCTGGCGTCGATGTCGCGTGCGAGCTCGCGCAGGCTCCGTCCGGTCAGGTCGCGCAGCTGTGACAGCTGCCCCGCCAACTCATCGCGCACCCTCAACCCTTCTCCGGAATTCCCCGTATTACAGCAGGCGTTCGAGTGCCGCCTGGCCGGCCGGTCCCCAATGGGTCTTGCCGCCCGGAATGCCTTTCTCGCCGTTGATACCCATTGCGATCAGGAACAGCGCCCGCGTCACAGCCCACCCGCGGGCTCGCCGTACCGTAGCGTCGTCCGCGCCGTAGCGCTCGAAGAAGCGGTCGGCGGCTCCGTCCGGGAGCAGGATCCAGGCGGCCGCGAGGTCGTTGGCCGGATCCCCCGCGCACAGCTCCTCGAAGTCCACGACGCCGGTAAGCGTGCCATCGGCAACGACCACGTTGGCAGGGTGCAGGTCGCCGTGGATCCACAGCGGCGGCCCGCTCCACGCCGGTGCCGCGGCCGCGTCCTCCCAGACCGCGCGGAGCTCGTCGCGGCGGCCGACGTACTCCTGGACCTCCGGGAAGCCCAAGCCCCGCGGCAGACCGGTCCGCTCGCTGACCGGTGCGTCCGCCGGCGCCTCGGTGTGCAGTGCCAGCAGAAAGTCGGCCAGTACGTCGGCTGCGGCTGGGTCCGTGATCGGTGCGTGCTCCGCAGGTACTCCGTGGACCCAGGTGGTGATCAGCCACGGGTTGGGGAAGCGGTCCGACGGTTCACAGAGACGGACCGGGGTTGGGACGGATAGCGGAAGGCGGGTGGCGAGGTCCGGCATCCAGCGGTACTCCTTGCGGAGCAGCTCGGGCGATCCGTGCTCGCGGGGCATCCGGACCGCCAGGTCCTCGCCAAGGCGCCACATCTGGTTGCCCCAGCCGCCGACGACTTCCTCCAGCTCCAGGTCGGCCAGATCCGGGTGCTGCTCTTTCAAGAGGGTCCGCACGAGTTCGTCGTCCATGGGGCGTCAGACGCGTCACACCAGTGCCTGGTTGGGAATAGGTCCGGAGAGTGGTCAGTTGCCGACAGTTATGCGTATTGATGTGTGGTCCGATGTCGTCTGCCCGTGGTGCTACATCGGGAAGCGTCGGCTCGAGGAGGCTCTGACCTCCAGCGGCGAGACCACGACGGTCGTCTGGCACAGCTTCCAGCTCGACCCCTCGTCGACGAACGAGGACCCGCGGGACCTGGCCACCCGGCTGGGCGAGAAGTACGGCCGCGGCCGCGACTGGGCCCTGCAGGCGAACGCCCACGTAACCGGGATCGCCGCGGAGGTCGGTCTGGAGTACCACCTCGACCAGGCGAAGCCGGCCAACACCGTCGACGCGCACCGGTTGCTCCACCTCGCTCGTGACCTCGAGGAGGCCGGTGAGGTTCCCGCGGAGACGCAGGGCCGCCTCAAGGAGCGCCTGCTCAAGGCGTACTTCACCGACGGCCTCCCGGTCGGTGACCACACCACGCTGACCGAGCTGGCCACCGAGGTCGGTCTGCCCACGGAGCAAGTGCGTGAGGTCCTGGCGAGTACGACGTACACCGACGACGTCGCCGCGGACCAGGCGCAGGCCCTGGCGTACGGCGCGAACGGCGTACCGTTCTTCGTCATCGACGAGAAGTACGGCGTGAGCGGTGCGCAGCCCGTGGAGGTCTTCCAGGAAGCACTGCGCCGGGCGAGCGCGGACCGCAAGCCGGTGACGCTGATCACCGCCCCGGGTGCCACGACCGACGGTGACGCCGCGTGCGGTCCGGACGGCTGCCCGATCTGAGCATCCGCATCAGCGGTGGGTACCGGTAGTCGTACAAACCGTGGTGTATGAAGGAGGCATGACTGTCGTGCGCGCACTGGCCAGGCCGTTGCTGTCCGTCATTTTCGTCGCCCAGGGCGCGAACGCGATCCGGAACCCGGAGCCGCTGGTGCCGAAGGCGCAGCCCGTCACCGACCGGCTGGTGCCGATGGTGAAGCGGGTCGCGCCGCCGCAGGTCAGCGACCGGCTCCCTGACACGACCGCCAATCTGGTCCGGCTGAACGGCGCGGTCCACGTGCTCGGCGGTCTCGCACTGGCGACCGGCAAGGGCCGTCGCCTCGGAGCGTCGCTGCTGGCGGCTTCGCTGGTGCCGACGACGCTCGCCGGCCACCCGTTCTGGCTGGAGAAGGACAAGACCGTCCGCAACCAGCAGCGCATCAACTTCATGAAGAACCTGGGCCTCATGGGCGGTCTGCTGCTCGCCGCGGTCGACACCGAGGGCAAGCCGGGCGTCGCCTGGCGGGCAACGCACGGTGCGAAGGCGGCGAAGCGTGAGACCAAGCGCGGCGCGAAGACCGCCAAGCGCGAGGCCAAGCACCTGGCCCGCGAAGCGAAGCAGGCCGCCAAGCTGGCGAAGGCGGAGCTCCCGTTCGGCTGAATGCCCTAGGCTCAGGGCTGTAGACACCTGAGCTGAGGGAGTGGGATGAGCGAGCAACACGGCTGGCCGGCACCGCGGGCCGAAGGTGCTGTGACCGGTACGGTCACGGTCCCCGGATCGAAGTCGATCAGCAACCGTGCCCTCATCCTCGCCGCACTCGCCGACGGCCCGTCACACCTGACCGGCCTGCTGGCGGCTCGCGACACCTCGCTGATGCGGTCCGCGCTGGTCTCGCTCGGCGTCGGCATCACCGAGAGCGGTACGACCGTCACCGTCACCCCGGGCTCGCTCAAGGGCCCGGCCAACGTCGACTGTGGTCTGGCCGGCACCGTGATGCGGTTCGTGCCGCCGGTCGCCGCGCTGGCTGACGGCGTGGTGGCCTTCGACGGCGACGAGTACGCGCGGGAGCGTCCGATGGGCGTGATCCTCGGCGCGCTGCGGACCCTCGGCGTACAGATCGAGGACGGCGGCACCGGGCGGATGCCGTACACGGTGTCGGGTACCGGATCGGTCCGAGGCGGAAAGGTGACGCTGGACGCGTCCGGGTCGAGCCAGTTCGTGTCGGCGTTGCTGCTGGCCGGCGCGCGGTACGACGAGGGCGTCGACATCCGGCACGACGGGAAGCCGGTGCCGTCCCAGCCGCATCTGGACATGTCGGTCGGGATGCTGCGCGAGCGCGGCGTCCAGGTCGACGACGCCGAGCCGAACCGGTGGGTCGTTGCCCCGGGCCCCATTCGCGCGCTGGACACGGCGATCGAGCCGGACCTGTCGAACGCGGCGCCGTTCCTGGCCGCGGCCGTCATCACCGGCGGGACCGTGACCGTCACCGGATGGCCGACCCGGACCACGCAGCCGGGCGGTCAACTGCCTGAGATCTTCACCCGCTTCGGAGCCTCGGTCACCCGGACCGACGACAGGCTCACCGTCAGCGGCACCGGCCGGGTCGCCGGTGTGGACCTCGACCTGAGCGAGGTGGGCGAGTTGTCGCCGGTGATCGCGGCGGTGGCTGCCTTCGCCGACGGGCCGTCGTACCTGCGGGGTATCGCGCACCTGCGCAACCACGAGACCGACCGGCTCGCGGGGCTCGAGACCGAGCTCAACGCGCTCGGCGGGGACGTCACGCAACTGGAGGACGGTCTGGCGATCCGGCCGAAGGCCTTGCACGGCGGGCTTTTCCACACCTACGACGATCACCGGATGGCGCACGCCGCCGCCGTACTCGGCCTGCTCGTCGACGGCCTGGAGATCGAGAACATCGGAACCACGGCGAAGACCCTGCCGGAATTCCCCGATATGTGGTCGGGGCTCGCCGGCTGATGTCGCGGTACGACGAGGAGGCCAAGTACGACCGGCCCAAGCGCCGGACCCGGCCGCGGACCAAGGACCGCCCCTCGTACGACGACGCCGTGATCGGGTTCGTCTTCACCCGCGACCGCGGGCGGTACGCCTGCTGGGTCGACGATCCGGACGGCGGTCGCGAGGTGACCGCGATGAAGGCCCGTCAGCTCGGCCGCACCGGCGTGATCGTCGGCGACCGGGTCAAGCTCGACGGCAACGCCACCGGTGACGAGGGCTCGCTGGCCCGGATCGTCGAGGTCCTCCCCCGTACGACGCTGTTGCGCCGCTCCGCCGATGACGACGACCCGGTCGAGCGCCCCCTGGTCGCGAACGCGGACCAACTCGTCATCGTCGTCGCGGTGGCGAACCCCGAGCCGCGGACCGGGCTGATCGACCGCTTCCTGGTCGCGGCGTACGACGCCGGTATGCGACCGCTGCTCTGCCTGACGAAGACCGACCTGGCCGACCCGGATCCGCTGCTGTCGATCTACCGCCCGCTCGGCGTCGAGTCGGTGGCGACCCAGCAGGCTGGTGACCTGAGCAAACTCCGGGAGCAGCTCGACGACCGGACGAGTGTTCTCGTCGGCCACTCCGGTGTCGGCAAGTCCACGCTGGTCAACGGCCTGATCCCGGGTGCGGATCGGGCCATCGGCGTCGTCAACGAGGTGACCGGCCGCGGGCGCCATACGTCGACGAACACGCTCGTCCTACGCCTACCCGAGGGTGGGTGGATCATCGACACCCCGGGCATCCGCTCCTTCGGCCTGGCCCACGTCGAGCCGGATCAGCTGATCAACGCCTTCCCGGACCTCGCGGAGATCGCCAGGACCTGCCCGCGCGGCTGTACCCATACCGCCGACGCCCCCGACTGCGCGCTGGACGAGGCCGTTGCCGCGGGCCGCGCCGATCCGGCCCGGGTCGACTCGTTCCGCCGACTGCTGGCCAGCCGCGAAGGCCGCGAGCTCCACGACGCCTCCGACGAGACTACTTAGGCGGCAGCTGGCCGCCCCAGACCGCCTTCGCGCCGGCGTCACCGGTACGAACGGTCTGCCAGATGACGAGCACCGCGATCACGACGACGGCTGCCTGGGTGACGAGCTCCAGCGGACGGCTGTTCGTTGCCTTGTCGCCCTTCACGCCGGCCAGCAGGAGGAAGGCCGCGACGGCGACGATCGCGAAGATCAGGCAGTACCAGAACAACAGGTTGCCGCGCTTCTCGTGCAGCGCGACCGCCTTCGCCAGCGTCGGCACCGCGTTGAGGAACGCCCGGCCGCTCTCCTTCGCCACGAACGCACACACCAGCGCCCCGACGCCGAGGATCAGAGCCGGCCAGCGCAGCAGCCGGCGCCATTTCGGCACCACGGCGAACGCGATCAAGGTCAGCGCGGCCACCGGTAGCAGCACCACGGTCAGATGGATCACCAGCACGTGTAGCGGCAGGTCCCCGAAGCGCTCGAACATGGACAGGCCTCCATGGCAGTCGTATGACGTGGTCAGACACTAATGGCACGTTCAACGACCTCGTTCGGTTCAATCTGCGCCGCAACCGATCCGCAACACTTCGCGGACGGCTGAACCGCTCGAGCGGCGCTCAGGTTAGCCTTCCGGCATGCCTTCGCACACGGATGACCTGCGGCTCGCCCACATCCTGGCCGACGATGCGGACTCGACCACGATGGACCGCTACAAGGCGCTCGACCTGCACGTGGCCACCAAGCCCGACCTCACCCCGGTGAGCGAATCGGACAAGAAGGTCGAAGATGTGATGCGCAAGACGCTCTCCCGGGCCCGGCCGCGGGACGCGTTCGTGGGCGAGGAGGACGGCACCAGCGGCTGGGGCGTACGCCGCTGGGTGGTCGACCCGATCGACGGCACCAAGAACTACATCCGCGGCGTCCCCGTCTGGGCGACGCTGATCAGCCTGATGATCGAGGACCAGGTCGTCGTCGGCGTGGTCTCCGCCCCCGCGCTCCAGAAGCGCTGGTGGGCGTCGTACGGCGACGGCGCCTGGACCGGCCGCGCGCTGCACTCGTCGCAGCCGTGCCGGGTCAGCGACGTGAGCAAGATCGAGGACGCCTCGCTGTCGTACGCGTCGCTCAAGGGCTGGGAGAAGCTCGGCAAGAAAAACCAGTGGGCCGACCTGATGGACTCGGTCTGGCGGACCCGCGCGTACGGCGACTTCTGGTCGTACATGCTGGTCGCCGAAGGTGCGGTCGACATCGCCGCGGAGCCGGAGCTCAACCTGTACGACATGGCCGCGCTGGCCATCATCGTCGACGAGGCCGGCGGCAAGTTCACGTCGGTCGAAGGCGCTCCGGGCCCCAACGGCCCCAACGCCGTAGCCACCAACGGCCGCTTGCACGACGAGGTCCTCAAGCGCCTCGAGTAATGCGAGGGGATATCCCCTGGCATGAGGGGTTCTCCCCTGGTGTACCAACGGAGAACCCACAACGCGAGGGGATATCCCCTGAGCGGATTAGGTGGACGTGTCGATTCTGCGGTGCAGGAACTGCGCTTCGACGGGGTTGCTGGTGAAGGCCAAGGCTTCCTCGTAGGCCACTCGGGCCTCGTTGGTGCGGCCCAGGCGGCGGAGGAGTTCGGCGCGGGTGGAGGCCAGATACGGGTACGTCGTCAGCGCCGGGTCGTCCGGTAGTTGATCGAGGGCCGCGGCGGGACCGGCTACGTAGCTGAGCGCCACCACCCGGTTCAACGCCACCACCGGAGACGGCCAACGCTCGAGCAGTACGTCGTACAGCTCAAGGATCTCGCCCCAGTCCGTATCCTCCCAGCGCGTCGCCTCCGCATGGACCGCTGCGATCGCGGCCATCACCGCGAACCGCCCGACGGTCGCCCCCGCTTCCGGCCGGGCGGCCAGTGCCTCCGGCACCAGCTCCAGCCCTTCGGCGATCAGTCCCCGATCCCACCGCGACCGGTTCTGGTCCTCCATCAGCACCAAGCGGCCGCCCTCGACCCGCGCTCCCTCTCGCGCCTGCGTGAGCAACAGGAGCGCGAGCAGACCCGCCGTCTCCGCGCTGTCCGGCAGCAGCATCCGCATCATCCGCGCCAGGTCGATCCCCCGCCGGGCGAGGTCCGGCCGGGTCAGCTCATCGCCGTCCGCTGCTGTGTGCCCTGCCGTGTACACGAGGTGCACCACGTCGAGCACGGCCTCGATGCGCTCCGGGAGTTCCGGCGTACGGGGAATGCGGTAGGGGATGCCCGACCGCGAGATCTTCTGTTTGGCGCGGGTGATGCGGGCCTGCATCGTGGCTTCCTTGACCAGGAACGCCTTGGCGATCTCGGCCGACGACAACCCGCACACCAGCCGCAGTGTCAGTGCGACCTGGGCTTCCTGCGCCAGGGCCGGGTGGCAGCACGTGAACACCAATCGCAACCGGTCGTCCGGAAACGTCCCGTCCGGAACGTCTTCGACCGGCACCAGCAACGGCAGCTTCCGGCGAGCCACGTCGGCCCGCCGCCTCAGCTCCAGCGCCCGCCGCGTGGCGACGGTCGTCAACCATGCGCCTGGCTTTCGCGGTACGCCCTGTTCCCGCCAGTGCACCAGCGCCTTCGCGTACGCGTCCTGTACACAGTCCTCGGCCAGGTCCAGGTCCGCGGCGACGCGTGCGGTCGCGGCGAGCACGGAGGCCCACTCGTCACTGTGAGCCTCCGCCACTGCCTGCAGAACCTGATCAACCACCATTGACCAGCGGGCGGACCTCGACACCACCCATCGGCGACGGCACCTGCTTGGCGATCGCGAGCGCGTCGTCCAGGTCGGCCGCCTCGATGATGTAGTACCCGCCCATCACTTCCTTGGTCTCGGCGAAGACGCCGTCGGTGACGACGTACCCGCCGTTGCCGTCGGAACGGATCGAGGTCGCGGTCTCACTCCCGTCGAGCTGCCCGCCGCCGCGGATCGCGGATCCGTTGGCCTCGGCAAACGCTTGATGGTTCTTGTGGTTCTGCTCCATCACCGATCCGTCGTCCGCGGCCCACTTCGCCTCGTCGTCGTAGATCATCACCAGGTACTTGCCCACTCGGGGTCACCTCTCTCGTCCGCTGCCGGTTACAGCATCTACCACTCCGATGCGCGACCCGAGCCGGAATCGACACGACCTGCCGCGAATTTCGCGAGCACGTATGGTGGCCGGTATGCCCTTGACGTACCCCATCGCGGAGCAGACGCTCGACAACGGCCTCCGGGTCGTCGTGAGCTCGGACCGTGCCGTCCCGATCGTCGCCGTCAACCTCTGGTACGACGTCGGGTCGCGCCATGAACCACCGGGTCTGACCGGGTTCGCGCACCTCTTCGAGCACCTGATGTTCCAGGGGTCGCGCAACGTCGCGTCCGGTCAGCACTTCAGCCTGCTGGAGACCGCCGGCGCCAGCCTGAACGCGAGCACGTTCTTCGATCGCACCAACTACTTCGAGTCGCTGCCCAGCGGCGGTCTCGACCTCGCGCTGTGGCTCGAGGCGGACCGGATGGGCTACCTGCTCGACGCGGTCAACCAGGAGAACCTCGACAACCAGCGCGACGTGGTGAAGGAAGAGAAGCGACAGAGCTACGACAACCGCCCGTACGGCGATTCGTACGAGCGGCTCGTCCGGCTCGCGTTCCCCGAGGGCCACCCGTACGCGCATATGACGATCGGGTCGATGGCCGACCTCGACGCCGCCTCGCTCGAGGACGTGCACGCGTTCTTCCGCAAGTACTACGGCCCGAACAACGCCGTCCTGACGATCGTCGGAGACGTGTCCGAGGACGACGCGTTCGACGCCGCCAAGCGGTACTTCGGCCACCTGCCCGCGATCCCCACCCCGCCGCCGGCTCCGGACGGGACGATCGGGCCGATGACCGACGTACAGCGTGACGACGTGGAGTCCGACGTACCGTCCGACCTGATCACGATGATGTTCCGGCTGCCGGTCGACGGTACGCCGGAGCTCGACGCGGCCGGGCTCGCGCTCGACATCCTCGCGGCCGGGCAGAGCGGCCGGCTGAACCGGCGGCTGGTCCGCGACGAGCAGATCGCGCAATCGGTGTCCGGCGGCGCGCTGCCGCTGATCGGTGGCGTCTCGTTCGGCACGCTGACCGGGATCGCGTCGGACGGCATCGATCTGCAGAAGGTCGAGGACGCACTGCTCGAGGAGATCGAGAAGCTGGCCACCGAGGGCGTCTCATCGGAGGAGCTGGCCACTGTGCAGGCGCAGGCCGAGCGGGACTGGCTGGAGCAGCTCGCCACGTGCGCCGGCCGGGCCGACGAGATCTCGCATCACGCATTGCTGTTCGGCGACGCGAACCGGATCAACAACCGCATCGACCAGGTCAAGGCCGTGACCGTCGAGCAGGTGCAGGCGGCCGCCTCGAAGTGGGTCCGAGCGGCCGGACGGGTGCAGGTCAGCTACCGCCGTCAGGAGTCCGCGGCATCCACGGCAGGAGAGCAGGAATGAGTCAGGTTCTGACCACCCCACCGGCAGTCGGCGCACCGCGTCCGTGGAAGTTCCCGGAGGCCGTGACCACGCGGACCAGCGTCGGTGCGCCGGTGCACGTCTTCGACCGCCCCGGGCAGTATGTCGCCACCGTGCGCGTCACGATCGCGATGCCGTTGATCGCGGAGCCACGTGAGCTCGAAGGCGTCGCGACGATCATGTCGCGGACGCTCGACGAGGGCACCGAGCTGCATTCGGCCAACGAGTTCGCGGCCGCGTTGGAGCGGCACGGAGCGGCGTACGGCGTGGATGTCAGCTCGGACGCGCTGCACGTGGAGATCTCCGTGCCGGTGTCGCATCTCGCGCCGGCCGTCGCGCTGCTCGCCGAGGCGATCACGCGGCCCGCGTTCAACCAGGCCGATGTCGGCCGGCACGTGACGATCCGGCTCGGCGAGATCAACCAGGAGCGCGCCAACGCCGGGTACCGGGCGCGCGAGGCGTTCGCATCGCATCTGTTCGACTCGGCGACGCGTCGTTCCCGCCCGACCGCGGGTACGCCGGACACGATCCGGCCGCTGACGAACGTCGAGGTCGCGGACTTCTACCGCCGGAACATCGGGCCGGAGCGGGCCGAGATCCTCTTCGCCGGCGACGCGACCGGGGTCGACGCGGCCGCGATCATCGACGAGGCCTTCGCGGGTTGGACCTCCGGCGCGGGACCGGTGGGCGAGACGCCAGAGCCGATCTACCTTCCGGGCAACCGGGTCGTGCTCGTCAACCGGCCGGGCTCGGTGCAGAGCCAGCTGCTGATCGGGTGCGCCGGTCCGGATCGGCGGGACCCGGGCTGGGGTTCGGCCGCGGTCGCGAACCACGTGGTCGGCGGGACGATCACCTCCCGCGTGGACACCGTGCTGCGCGAGGAGAAGGGCTACACGTACGGCACGCGGACCAGCTTCGCCGCGCCGCGCAAGGGCGGGACCTTCAGCCTCGGCGGCGCCGTACGCACCGAGGTGACCGGCGCCGCCATCGGTGACGCGCTCCGGATCCTGCGCGAGGCCCGCGACGGCCTCACCGAGCAGGAGGTCCAGGAGGCGAAGGACAGCCTGATCCGCACCGCTCCCCTGCGCTACGAGCAGGCTGATTCGGTCGCCCAGCAGGTCGGCAGCAACATCGCCAACGGCGTACCGATCGACTTCGCCGACACCTACCTGAGCCAGATCGCAGCAACCACCGCCGCCGAGGCGACCGACGCCTACCGCCGCTACGTCGGAACCAACGGTCTACTGGTCGTGATCGTAGGAGAAGCCAAGGACGTCCGCCCCCAACTGGAGGGCCTCGACCTCGGCGACCTGATCGACCTGGGCTGAGCTTCGTCCTCTGCCCCGGGACACGTCCGGGGCAGAGGGTCTTCGGGTCAGCTGCTGATGTAGTTGGAGAGTTGTTCCGTCTCGAACTCGAGTTCGCCGATCCGGGACTTGACCACGTCGCCGATGCTGACCAGCCCGGCGAGGTTGCCGTCGACAACGACCGGGACGTGCCGGATCCGGCGGTCCGTCATCAGTCGCATCAGGTTGTCGATCAGGTCGTCCGGCGTACAGGTGTGTACCTCGGCCGTCATGATCGCGCTCACGCGCACGTCGCCCGCGTCCGGCGTACCGTTCCAGAGCCGCACAACGTCACGCTCCGACACGATCCCGGACACCGTCGACCCGTCCGCACTGACCACCACCGCGCCGATGTTCTTCTCGGCCAGCAGTGCGAGCAGCTCGGTGACAGTGGCTTCTGGGGAGATGGTGACGACCTGATTGCCCTTACCGCGCAGTACGTCATTGATCTTCACGGAGCCTCCTGCAGATCGAGGACCAATACCCCAAGGTAGCGGCATTCCCCCCATCACACCCAGTGACAACGAAGGACATGTAGGTGCAGAGGATTACCTACGCAGCCTGCGTATAGTCGAGCGACGAAGGAGGCGAGCGTGGACCTACTCGAAGTACAGCGGGTGGTTGAGCGACCGGAGCAGCAGTACCTCGGCATCCGGGTGATTACGCCGTTCCGCGGCATGTTGTCCAAGCGGAACGAACTGCTCGACGAGTTGTTCGGTTGGCTCCGGACAACGGGTGTCGACGACTCCGGCATGTTCTTCCTCCGTCTGCATGTGATCGACATGGCCGGGCCGATGGATCTCGAAGTAGGCATGATGACGCCGGAAGCGCTGCCCGGAGACGACCGGGTCCGCCCGGCCACGCTGCCGGCCGGGCGGTACGCGACGCTCACTTACCGCAACCACTCGATGAGAGCCAACCGCGCCCTCCTCGACTGGGTCGCCGACCAACAGCTGGTTCTCGATCGCCGCGAGGTCCCCGAAGGCGATCTCTTCGCGTGCCGGTACGAGGCGTTCCGCACAGATCCCCGCACCGAACCGCGCAAGACCAAGTGGGAGGTCGAGCTCGACTTCCGCCTCGCCGACGCCTAGGTCGCTCTGCTCTCCGAAAACAGCAGGTCAGGCTAGACCGCCAGCCCATAGGATCGCTGGGTTCGGCATGGTGGAGGGGGCGCAGTGGGGTTCCGGCAGGACTTGGCCGTACTGCGGCATCGGGACGTGCGGGTGTTCATCTCCGCGCGGTTCATCTCGATCCTCGGGTCGACGATCGCACCCGTGGCGCTGGTGTTCGCAGTACTGGATGTCTCCGACTCCGCCAGCGCGGTCGGCATCGTGCTCGCGGCGCGCAGCATCCCGAACATCGTCTTCCTGCTGATCGGCGGCGTCATCTCCGACCGGCTCCCGCGCCACCTCGTGCTGGTCGTCGCGAACACGGTCAGCGGACTAACACAGGGTCTCGCCGCGGCGCTCGTACTCTCCGGCCACGCGACCATCTGGCAACTCGCCGCGATCGAGGCTGTCAACGGGATCGCGGCCGCGTTCGTGATGCCCGCGATGACCGGCATCCTCCCGTCGATCGTGGACCGCGGCGAACTCCCGCAGGCGAACGCGATCGCCGGCTTCGCCCGTTCGAGCGCGATGATCGGGGGCGGCGCAGTCGCGGGCGTGATCGTCGGGCTGACCGGCCCGGGCGTCGGACTCGCGGTCGACGGCGCGACGTTCCTGATCGCCGCCGCACTGCTGTCCCGCCTGACCATCCCGCGGATCGAACGCGCCGCCACGTCGATGCTGACCGACCTGCGCGACGGCTGGAGCGAGTTCGTGTCCCGGCAGTGGATCTGGGTGATCGTGCTCGCGTTCGGCCTGCTGAACCTGATCTTCACCGCCTGCTACCAGACGCTCGGCCCGGTGATCGCGGACCGTACGTTCGGGCGCACCGGCTGGGGTCTCGTCAGCGCCTGCTTCGGCGCCGGACTAGTTGCCAGCGGCATCATCATGCTCCGCCTCAAACCTCGCTACCCGCTGCGGACGGGCATGCTCGGCATGCTGCTCACAGTCCCGGTCATGCTCTGCCTGGCGCTCTTGCCGTACACGTGGGCGATGGCGATCGCGGCGTTCCTCCTCGGCGTCGGCTTCGACATCTTCGGCATCAGCTGGGAGACCGCCCTCGGCCAACACGTACCGATCGAGAAGCTCTCCCGCGTCTCGTCGTACGACATGCTCGGCTCGTTCATCGCCGGCCCCGCGGGCCAGCTCACCGTCGGGTACGTCGCTGCGCTGGTCAGCGTCAAAGCCGTCGAACTGTACGGCGCTGCCCTCTTCGTGCTCATCACCGTCCTCACCCTGATCGTCCCCTCCGTCTGGAACCTGCGTCGTCTGGACATCTGAACGTGCGTAGGGTGGAGGGGTGAGCTCAATCGTTCCGGGTCCGCAGAAGAAGCTCGAGCAAGAAATCGACGCGGCCCGCTCCGGCGCCAAGCCGCTGCAGGCGGGCGACCTGAACACGTCGGCGCCACCGCAGGAAGAGCTGGTCGGGCTGGAGGACTGGCCCGAGTCGCTGCGTTCGGCGGTCGAGGCAGAGCACGCCCGCGTCATCGCCCTGGCCACGAACCGCCGAAGGACCGCCGACCGCGTACTCCCCGACGTGGTCCGCGGACTCGACGGACTGTTGGGCGAGATCGCCGACCGTCTTCAGGCCGACAAGCCGCGCCTGTTCGGCAAAGCCGCTCCCGCTGAGCCGCTCAACGACATTGCCGACGTCCTGGGCATCCCCGACGACGAGCTCAGCCCGTCAACCGGTCGGGGCGAACACCGCGCGGCCCTCCGCACGATCAAGCAACTCCGCTCGCAACTGCAAGAGCTCGAGACATCCCACGAGCATTCGAAGCTCACCCGCCTGGTCACCTTCGTCGTCCGCCTGGCCGTAGTCACCGACAGCGCACCAGAATCAACAGCCACGCTGGCGCCGATCGCACTCGACCGGTACGCCAAGTCCTCGCCGGACACCCAATGGGACTGGACTTTCGACCAGAAATTCGCCTTCTGGAAGCAAACCCGCACCGCCCTCACCCCGAACACGTAGCCAACGAGAGGACGGGGGCGGATCCTGAGTCTTTCAGTCCTACTTGTCGTCGGTGTAGTTCGACGTGCCGCCGGCGAGCGCTTCCTTCCTCCGGGCACGGTAGGCGCGCATCGACGCCTGGCTCGAGCACTGGGTGCTGCAGTAGCCGGCCGAGGTGTTCTTGCTTCGGTCGAAAAACGCGAAATGACAAGGCTCGTTGCGACACGCCTTGATCCGAGCCCATTGACCTGACAACGCAAGTTCGGTCGCTGCGGCCAGCACGCCTGCGAACGCGCCTGCCACTCCGCCGCATCCTGGACCAAGACGTGCCTCTGCGCCACTCAGCCGCACGGCGACCGGACATTTGTCGCCCGCTCTCTCGAGTATTGCCTCAGCAGACCGGACCGCCGGGTCCGAGGTAGCCGGGTCATTCGAGTGCGAGAGCAGCACCGTCACCAGCGCGTCCCGAAGCTCTCGCGCCTCGACGACGTCTGAGTCCGCGACGGTTCTAGCCGGCTCGGCCCCGCCCCAGGCCACTTCGCCCAGCCAAGTCGTCAATCCTTCAGTGTCCGTGAACCGCTCTACGCGGTCGCCGGCGTCTGCATGCGTGTTCGCGAACGCCAGCACCAACTCGAGCGCGGGCAACGTCGAAGTACTCACGCTGCACTCCTCTCCGGCGGTTGTGGTCACTCGCACTTCAACCATAACAGAATCTCCTCAAGCCAGCTTGACGTTAGGAGTGAAGCTGTTATGGTCCTAACCATGACGAACTCCTTCGACACCCCGTCCACCCGCACCTGGTTCATCACCGGTGCCTCATCCGGAATCGGCCTCGCTCTGGCCGTCCGCGCGGCAGAACGAGGCGACAACGTGATTGCCGTCGCCCGTCGCGCCGAAGGCCTGACCCAGCTCACCGAGAAGTACGGCGACCAGGTCCTCTCCGCCAGCGCTGACGTCGCCAGCCTCAGCCAGCTGCAGAGCGCCGTCAACGCCGGCCTCCAGCGGTTCGGTCGTATCGACTTCGTCGCCAACAACGCCGGCTACGGCGTCTTCGGCGCCGTCGAGGAAGCGACCGATGCACAGGTCCGCGCGATCTTCGACACCAACGTGCACGGCGTCCTGAACGTCCTTCGCGCAACGTTGCCGACGCTGCGCGCCCAGAAGTCGGGCCACATCCTGCAGGGATCCTCCTACTTCGGGCAGATGGCGCACGCGGGCGTCGGCATGATCGCGGCTACCAAGTACGCCGTCGAGGGTCTGACCGAAGCCCTGTTCGGAGAGCTCGACCCGCTGGGCATCAAGGTCACGCTCGTCGAGCCCGGCCTCACGGCGACGTCCTTCCTGGCCAACCTGGACCACGTCGAGACCATCAGCGACTACGACCAGACGGTGCGCGAAGTCCTCAAGACGATCGGCGGCCTGCCGCCGACGGCGTTCAACACTGCCGACCGTGTCGTGGACGCGATCATCGCCGCCACCGAGGCGAACACCGCGCCGCACCGCATCGCGACCGGCAGCGCCGCCGTCCAGGACATCCGCACCGCACTGGTCGCCCGGATCGCAGAACTCGACGAGTGGGCCCCGGTGAGCAACGCGGTCGACAGCTCCAACTGAACATTCACTCGAGACGGACAGGATGAGCAAACCGGTCCCTGGCAATCGCTACGGGCCGCGGCGAAGCCGGCCAACAGAACAGCCGCCGCGAAACGGTGTCCGTTTCGCGGCGGCTGGTTGTTGGAAAGTCAGCCCTTGATTGCTCCGCCCAGGGCGAAGGCGCCGCCGAGCTTGCGGGAGAGGAGCAGGTACAGGAGCAGGACGGGCGTCGTGTAGATCAGGGAGTACGCCGCCAGTTGTCCGTAGTTCGGTTCGCCGTACTGGCCGAAGAACGTGAAGATGCTGACCGACGCCGGCAACCGCTCCGGCGACAGCAGCAGCATGAAGGGGACGAAGAAGTTGCCCCACATGCCGATGAACGTGAAGATCAGCACGACCGCGATCCCCGGCCACATCAGCGGCAGCACGATCGCCCACAGCGCCCGCATGTTCCCGGCGCCGTCAACCCACGCCGCTTCCTCCAGTGAAAGCGGTACGCCGTCCATGAACGTCTTGGTCAGCCAGATCGCAAACGGCAACGCCGACGTCGCCATGAACATGATCGTGCCGCCCAGCGTGTCCACCAGGTTCAGCTGCACGAACAACCCATACACAGGCACCATGACCGCAGTGATCGGCAACCCCGTGCAGAACAGCACCGTCAACAAGAACGGCCGGTTGAACCGCGTCTTGAACCGCGACAACGGATAAGCCGCCAGCACCGCGCAGATCATCGTCAGCAACGCCGCCCCACCACACAGCACGATCCCGTTCAGAACGGGACGGTACGTCGTGTCGGTGTTCAGCACCGCCTTGAAGTTCCCCAACGTCGCGTGCGTCGGGAACTCGACCCGCAGCCCCGCCGTCCGGTTGATCGATGCGAACAGCACCCACAGCAACGGCAGGACGAACAGTACGCCGATGGCCAACAGCACCAGGTTCGACGCGAGCTTGCTCATCCGGTCGCGGGCAATCATGCTGCCTCCGAGTTCAGTCCACGCAGGTAGATCAGCGAGAAGACCGCGCCGATCGCCAGCATCACCAAAGCGATCGCTGTCCCGTAGCCGATCTGGGAGAAGCTGAACGCCTGCTCGTACATGTACAGCGGCAACGTCTGACTCTTGGTCCCCGGGCCGCCCCGGGTCATCGCGTAGATGAGGCCGAACACGCTCAGCGTCTGCAGCGTGATCAGCATCAGGTTGGTCATCACCGCACGGGTGATCATCGGCAGCGTCACGAACAGCAGTCGCCGCCAGCCGCCGGCGCCGTCCATCTCGGCGGATTCCTCGATCTCCTTGGGGATCTCGCTCAGCGCGGCGGAGTACACCAGCATCGAGAACGCCGTACCGCGCCAGATGTTGGCCAGCGACACAGCGATGATCGGTGCCCCGTACAACCAGTCCTGGCCGGGCAGACCGACGGCGTGCAGCATCACGTTCAGCGTGCCGTCGTCGTTGAAGAACGCGCTCAGCAGGTACGCCGCGACGATCTCGGGCAGCACCCACGCGCCGATGACCGCCGTACCGACGAAGTTGCGGACGACCTTGGTGGACTTCCGCATCAGCAGCGCGAGTCCGAGGCCGAGCGTGTTCTGGCCGATGATCGCGGAGATCAGCGTGAACACGAGCGTCAGCCAGATCGAGTTCGTGAACGCGCCGCTGGAGAACGCCTTGCGGAAGTTGTCCAGGCCGACGAACTTCACGTTCGCGGCGCCGGGGCCGGTGAGCGCCATGTTCGTGAACGCGGCGTACACGCAGTAGATGATCGGGCCGGCCAGGAAGACCAGCATCAGTCCGATGGCCGGCGACAGCGGCAGCATCTTGACTAGTTTGGCCCCCCGCGGCCGCCGGCTGGGGGTACCAGCGGCGGCCGTGGAGGACGGAGCGACAGTCGTCGTCACAGGGGAGAATCCTCCGAGCTACTGGCCAGTGCTCTTCGTCGTCGTACTGTCCTTGCCGCCGACGATGCCCTCGACCGCCTGGTCGTAGTTCTTCGCCGCCGCATCAGGCTGGGACTGACCCGTCATCACCGATTCCATCGCGGTGATGATCTCGTTCGAGACCTTCGGGTACTCCGGCAGCGCCGGCCGGTACACGGTGACCGAGACGAGGTCGGTGAAGAACTGCGTGCTCGCCGAGGAGGACTTGTACGCCGCGTCCGAGGCGACGTCCTTGCGGACCGCGATCTGCGCGCCGTCGGTGGCGTACTTGGCGGCGTTCTTCTGCGTCTGCAGGGTCTTGATGAAGTCCCAGGCCGCGTCGGGGTTCTTCGACTTGGCCGGGATCGCCCAGGTCCAGCCGCCGGAGAGGCTGACCTTGCCCTTGCCGCTGCCGTCCTGCGTCGGCATCGCGGTCTGGCCGAGCACCGTGCTCCACTGCGGCCACGGCTTGGCGCCGGACTTCAGCCAGTTGCCGTAGATCCAGGACCCGTCGAGGTCGATCGCCAGCTTCTGCTGCGGCAGCAGCTCGGTGCCGACCTTGCTGCCCATGTTCGGGCTCAGCGCGTCCTTCGGCGACGGCGCCAGGCCCTCGGAGAAGACGGTCTTGACGAAGTTCAGCGAGTCCTTGAAGCCCTGGCTGCCGACGACCCACTTCTTCTGGTCGTAGTTGTACAGGGTGTCCTTGGTGCCGTAGAGCAGCATCTCGAAGCCCTGCATGGCCGAGGCCTCACCCATCGGCTTGCCGGAGTACATGTTGAACGGGATCACGCCCGGCACCTTCTGCTTGATGGTGCGCGCCGCGCTGAGTACGTCGTCCCACGTCTTCGGCTGCCAGTCGGCCGGCAGACCGGCCTTCTTGAAGATTTCCTTGTTGTACCAAAGTGCCCGAGTGTCCGTGCCGTCCGGTACGCCGTAGGTCTTGCCGTCCTGGCCACGCGCCGCGCCCTTGGCGGTGTCCTCGAACTGGTCCCACTGATCCCACTTGCCGATGTAGTCGTCGAGCGGCTTCAGGTACCCCGCGGTGATGTCGGAGTTGATCAGGAAGGTGTCCTCGTAGACGATGTCCGGCGCCGTGTTGGGCGAGCGCATCATCAACTGGATCTTGGTGTAGTAGTCGTTCTCGCTGGCAACGACCGGAACGATCTCGACCTGGGATCCCGGGTGCGCGGCTTCGTACTCGGTCTTCACGCCGGTGAGGAAGTTCTTCATCACCACGCCCGGACCCCACTGCTGGTACGCGATCTTGATGTGCGCGGGTCCGGAGCTCTGCGAGCTGCCGGCGTCCGGCTGCTTGGTCGTCGAACCTTGACTACAGGCCGAGACCCCCAGCAGCAACGCGCCCGCGGCGGCCGCTGCTATGAAACGTTTCCTTGTCACCATCAGGTCCACCTTCGGGCGATCGTTGTCATACCGGTACCCCAGCCCAAATGCAGCGGGCTTTCCCGCGACCGTAGGAGCCTCGAGCAACCGAAGTCAATGCTTGACAGACAACGTTGTCGCAGCAGTAAGGCGGAAACGCGGTGACCGGGGTGTAACGATCCGATCACCGCGCTGTCATACCTTCACTTTGTCAGGCTGCGACCGCCGAGGCCTCCTGTCGAGCCGGTACGGCGCGTCCTCGCGTGCGGAGTGATCCGAGCGCGCACAGCGCCAATCCGCCGACCAACCAGCAGGCCAGTACGACGAGTGGTCTGGCCGCTCCGGCACCGTCGAAGAAGCTCACGGAACGTAGCGCCGTACCCGCGGCTCCCGGCGGGAGCAGCTGCCCGAGAGTGCTCCAGCCGTTCGGCAGCATCTCCGGTGCGCTCGTCATCCCGGAGAGCGGATTGCCGAGCAGCATCATCGTCGCGCTGCCGAGGGCGAGTCCCGCAGTACCGATCAGCCACTCGAGTCCGAGCAGGGTGAGGCTGATCGCGCCGATCGACAGTGCGATCACGCCCGCGTTGCCGAGGTAGCTGCCTTCGAACGAGCCGAGCCAGAACTGCAGTACGGCGGCCAGCGCGAGCCCACCGGTGATCGCGAACGCAACAGCGCCGATCACCCGCTTCGCCCCGGGCCGCACCAGCTGGGTCAGCGCGGCAGCCGCAATGATCCCGCCGAGGACGAGCGGAAGCGCACCCGCAGCCAGCCCGGCGCCCCGCGGATCGTCCTTCGGCAGCGGGACGATATCCGTGACCTTGGCCCGGCCGTCCAGCTGACCGGCCAGTTGCGTCAGGAGTTGCGCCACGACCGGCCCGCCCGCGGATGCAGTGAGCACCTCAGGTTGTGCCGAGTCCAGCACGATCGCGCCGTACACGTCCCGGTCCTCGATCTGTTGTACGGCGGCCTGCCGGTCCGGTACGGCGGTGATCTCGAAGCCGCCCGGTACCGCCTGGTCGAGCCGGGTCCTGACCTGCTCGACGGCCGGCGTCGGACCGGACACCGCGATCGGGACGTTCCGCGGTTCGGACCGGGCCGACGGCCAGGCGAAGGCGATCAGGAACACCGTGAGGACCGCGGTCAGCAGCACGATGACGGCGATCAGGGGCGGCCGGCGACGTTCGGCGGCGTGCGCCTCAGTGGTCATGACGGAACTCCTTCAACAAAGAAAACCGAATGTCCGTTCTTTATAGACTCCTCAAGGCTCGGCAGCTTGTCAAGAACGGACATTCGTTTTATGTTTCAAGCGTGCCGAAGGTCACCGAGGAGCACCGCCTGGCTCGCCGCGAGCAGATCGTCGCGGCGGCCCGTGTCTGCATGAACGCGGAGGGCTTCCACAAGACGACGATGGCCGACGTGATCCGCGAGTCCCAGCTGTCGGCGGGCGCTGTGTACGGCTACTTCAAGAGCAAGGAAGAGATCGTCGCGGCGATCGCCGAGGACGCGCTCAGCACGGTCGACGAGCTCTTCGAGAACCTGCTCGCCTCCGACGAGCCGCTGACTCCGCTGGCCGCGCTGGAAGCCACCGTCGACCAGGTGGTGCGGGTCGCGGGTGCGCCGGCCGGGGATGTCACCCGGATCGCCGTACAGGCCTGGGCCGAGGCCCTGCGCAACGAGGAGATCCGCGAGATCGCGAAGGGCAAGTACTGCAAGCTTCGCGGGCATTTCCTGGTGATCGCCCGCCGCGCGCAGGCCGACGGGACGCTCGACCCGGACGTCGATCCCCAGCACGTCGCCCAGGTCATGTTCAGCATGATCCCCGGCTTCGTCCTGCAGCGGCTGCTGATCGGCGACGTCACCCCGGCCACCTACAAGGCCGGCCTGCGAGCCCTGCTGCGCTCGTAAGGCCCTCATCCGGGGTGGAGTTTCACCCACCCCGTACGGTGGTCCAGCACCATGGGGCGGTACGCCGTTGCTCCGTAGCGTCGACGGCATGAGAAAGCCGAAGCAGGAAGCAGTCGACGGGACCGGATACTCGGTCGTCCTGCAGGACGTACGACGGGTCTACGGCCGTGGCGGGAACACCGTCACCGCCCTCAACGGGATCTCGATGAAGTTCGCCCCCGGCACCTTCACCGCGGTGATGGGGCCGTCGGGTTCGGGCAAGAGCACGTTCCTGCACTGTGCGGCAGGGCTCGACCGGCCGACGTCGGGCACGGTGCTGATCGACGGCCTGCCGCTGGCCGGGCTGAGCGAGCGCAAGCTGACCGAGCTCCGCCGCGAGCGGATCGGGTTCGTGTTCCAGTCCTTCAACCTGCTGCCCGCGCTGACCGTCTGGCAGAACGTCACCCTTCCGCAGGAGCTCGACGGCCGACGCGTGAACAAGGCCGCGGTCCGCCAGGTCCTCGAACGCGTCGGCTTGTCTGACAAGCAGAGGAGTCGCCCGGGTGAGCTGTCCGGCGGCCAGCAGCAACGCGTCGCGATCGCCCGCGCCCTCGTGGCCCGTCCGGCCGTGATCTTCGCCGACGAGCCGACCGGCGCGCTGGACACGCAGACAGCCGCCGACGTACTCGAACTGCTCCGCGAGCCGGTTCGCACGCAGGGGCAGACAGTCGTGATGGTCACCCACGATCCGGTCGCGGCGTCGTACGCCGACCAGGTCGTCTTCCTGGCCGACGGCGTACTGGCCGGCAGCCTGACCGCGCCGACGGCCGAGCAGGTCGCCGACCGGATGACCCACCTCGGCGCGCGGTCCAACCTGCAGGTGGTGGCGGGATGATGCGCCAAGCCATCCGCACCTTGCGTCATCGCAAGAGCGGATTCATCGCCACGTTCGTCGCGGTCGTCTTCGGTACGGCGATCGTGATGGCGTGCGGCGGCCTGATGGAGACCGGCATCCGCTCCAACGTCGAGCCCCAGCGCCTGGCCGGCACCGCACTGGTTGTCACCGGCAAGCAATCCCACCTCCGGCCCGGCGAAGAAGACGCCACTCCCCTGCCGGAACGCGTCGGCGTCCCGGTAGACGCACTGGCGAAAATCCGTTCCACAGAGGGCGTTTCGTCCGCCATCGGCGACTACACCTTCCCCGCGATCGGTCCGTCGGTTACTGAAGGCCACAACTGGTCCAGCGCCTCTCTGGCCCCCTACGACCTCAGCACCGGGCACGCACCAGGCTCCGGTCAGGTAGTTGTTTCCTCCGGCAAGCCCGGCGATCACCTCACCCTCATCGTCAACGGCGACCCGAAGACCTTCACCGTCAGCGGAATCGCCCCGACAGCAACCAGCAACGCCTTCTTCTCCGACCGCGACGCCACCCAATTCGCCCGCAACCCGGAGCGTTTCGCCGACGTCGGCGTACTGCTTGCCCCTGGCGCCAACCTCGACGACGTGAAGGACCGGCTGAAGGCAATCGACAGCAATCTCACCGTTCGCGAAGGTGTCGACCGCGGCCTGGCCGAGCACCCCGACGCCGAGTCACACAAGACCGCACTGATCGCGGTCGCCGGCTCGTTCGGCGGCATCGCAACCATGACGATGATGTTCGTCGTCGCCTCGACGCTGGCCCTTGCCGCACAGCATCGCGAGCGCGAGTTCGCCCTGCTCCGCGGCATCGGTACGACGCCTGGACAGGTCCGCCGGATGATCCTCGGCGAGGCGCTCCTGGTCTCGCTGCCGGCGGTCGCGGTGGGCGTCATCCCAGGCACCTTCCTAGGGCGATTCCTCTTCGATCAGCTCAGCACGCACGGCGTCGCGTCGCCGGTGATCGAGTTCTCGCAAGGCTGGATCCCGTTCGCGGCCGGCGCCGGTGCCGCCGTACTCGCGGCCATCGGTGCAGGGCTGATCGCGGCCCGCAAGTCCGCGAAGATCCGTCCGATCGAGGCGCTGGTCGAGGCCTCGCTGCAGCGGAAGTGGTTCAGCTGGGTGCGGCTGCTGTTCGGTCTGCTGTTCCTCGGTGGTGGACTCGCGCTGCTGATCGTCACCGCCACGGTGATGACCGGACCGCTCGCCGCCTCCACTGCCGGCCCGTCGATCCTCTGCTGGGCAATCGGTGTCGCACTGCTCGGCCCCTTCTGGACAAAGGCTGTGCTCGCGTTCTGGCGGTGGCCGGTGCAGGCACTGACCCGGGTCAACGGTCGCCTCGCGATCCGCAACCTGTCGGCGCGATCGGTCGCGATGTCCGCCGCGGTGATGCCGGTAATGCTTGCCGTCGGCATCTCGACGGCCAACCTGTACATGCAGACGACGCAAGTACACGCGTCCTCCGAGGCGTTCACCCGGGATCTGCGCGCAGACGCCGTAGTGGTCTCGGATGCCGGTCTGTCGCCGGCGCTGCTTCAGCAGGTCCGCGGGGTACCGGGTGTTGCGAGTGCGTCGGCGTACGTCCGGAGCATCGGTGCGGTTGACGACCCGCGCAACTCGCCGTTCGACGAGGACGGTGCGCCGGTGATCGGCGTGGACGCCCAGGGCGCGAACGGTACGGCGCCGGTCCGGCTGACGAACGGATCGCTCGCCGGGCTGACCGGTTCGACCGTCGCGATCCCGGACTATATGGCCACGAAGACGGGTCGCGGGGTCGGGTCCGAGATCGCGATGACGCTGGGCGACGGGACCCCCGTGAAGCTGCGGGTGGTTGCGACCTTCGCGGCGGAGCGCGGGTACGAGACGATCATCATGCCCGCATCGTTGGTGGCCGCTCACACGACGGACGGCCTGACCAAGCAGATCCTCGTCCGCGCCACACCGGGTGCCGACGTACGACCGGGGCTGGCCAAGCTTGCGGCGGCTCATCCGACTGTCCAGGTCGCAGACCGCAGTACGTTGGTCGCCGCGAATGCGGAGGATCTGCAGACGCAGGCGTGGGTCAACTACATGCTCGTCGGAATGCTGATCGCGTACACCGCGGTCTCGGTCGTCAACACGCTCGTCTCGTCGACCCTGCGCCGCCGCCGCGAGTTCGCCCTCCAACGGTTGACCGGCTCGACCCGACTACAGGTCCTGCGGATGTTGTGGACCGAAAGCACCCTGGCCACCCTCGCCGGAGTCACGCTAGGCACCGCGGTCGCCCTCGCCTGCCTGCTCCCCTTCTCCGCGAAGGTTTCAACCAGCGCGCTCCCCACCGGCCCACTGTGGATCTACGGCGTCATCGTCGCAGCCGCCACCATCCTCACCTTCGGCTCCACCCTCCTCCCCGCAACCACAACCCTCCGCCACGCCCCCACCCAACCCAACTTCAGCGACTAGCCAGACACGTCACCAACAGCGGCAGCGGATCCCCCGGCAGATGCCAGAACCCATCGGCGTCCTGCACCATCTCCGGGCTCCGCTGCCGCAGATCCACAGGCAACTCGTCCAGCCGCTCGATCCGCAGACCGGCTCCGCTCAGCGCATTCACCAATCCACTGACCGTCCACGGCCAAGTGGTCTGCACATGCTCCTTCATCTCTTGCCCGGTGTAACTGCTGGCCACCTGACGATCGACTGCCCCCGTCCGGAAGTACGACGTACGCACCCGGAGCTCT
The DNA here is from genome assembly GCF_004217145.1 of Kribbella rubisoli. Classification (GTDB taxonomy): domain Bacteria; phylum Actinomycetota; class Actinomycetes; order Propionibacteriales; family Kribbellaceae; genus Kribbella; species Kribbella rubisoli. The sequence goes on from NZ_SHKR01000011.1 coordinate 207,848, forward strand.
CCATCGACCATCGACAGCATCGGATGGAACTCGGCAAGGAACAGCACCCCGCCGGGCCGGAGCATCCGCGCCACCACCCGGGCGAACTCGTTCAGATCCGGCAGCCAGACCAGCACCCCGTACGTCGCCACCACCACGTCGTACGACGCAGGCTCGAGTACGTCGGCCACGTCGTACACATCCGCCTGTACGAACCGCGCCGGCAGCCCGACCTCATCCGCCAGCCGCCGCGCCGCCGCGACTGCCTCCCCGGAGAAGTCCACGCCGGTGACCTCGGCGCCGAGCCGAGCCCACGACAACGTGTCCAGCCCGAAGTGACACATCAGGTGCAGCAGCCGCTTCCCGCGTACGTCGCCGAGCGCCTCGACCTCGAACTTCCGCAACGAACTGCGCCCGCCGCGGAACCCGTCGACGTCGTAGAACTCCGACGAGACGTGCGCCCCCGCCCGCAGATCCCAGGCGGTGCGATTTCGCTCGACGCGCTCCCGATCGTCCATCCAGCGACGATAGGCGGCGAACGGCCGTCGGCGCGCCGGGTTTACCGTGCAGGCGTTGGTTCGGCCACCGGCTGCAGGGCGATTGTGGTTGCCTGGATGATGCCCGCGTTGGCGCGGATCCAGCTGGAGAGGACTACCTGGAGGTCTTCGAGGTCACGCTCCTCGAGGATGACGCCGGGGACGGGCACGCTGGCGCCGAGTTCGGCGAGGACCGGGCGGAGGTGGTGGTCGGCGAGCAACTTGTGGCTCGGGGCCGCGGATACGGTGACCGGTACGACGACCGCGCCGGCCAGCGCCCCAGGCCGCAGTACGTCGAGGAAGCTCTTCAGCAGACCGGTGTAGCTGCCTTTGTAGACCGGCGTCGCGAGGACGATCACCGAGGCTGAAGACACCAGGTCGATCGCCTGATCCAACGCCGCACGATCGGCGGCACTCTCGAAGATGGCCGGCGCGAACGTCACCAGGTCGATCAGCTCGTCGATCCGGTACGGCGTACCGAGCTCGGAGGCCAGCAACTCCGCGACCGACGCCGCGGCGGCCGCCGTCCGCGAACCCGCCCGTGGATTGCCGACCACCGTGACCACGGACTGCGGCCAGACCGGCGCGTCCTCGGACACGACCTGGGGCACGACCTGCGACTCGAACGCGACTGAGGGCATCTGACCCAACTCCTGAGACATCGGCAGTGATACCTCGAGCGTAGTCAAAGTCGAGCGCGTTACTTGACTTTCTCAGGATCTGAACGCCCGCGCAGCTTCACGACCACGAACCACGCCACCGCGGCGACCGCACCGGCGATCACCAGCTTCTGGAACACCCCGACCGACGACTCGACCAGATGCCACCGCTCACCGAGCTGGTAACCGGCCAGGATCAGCAACGAGTTCCACACCAGGCTCCCGAGTGCGGTCAGCGGCACGAACAGCGCGACCCGCATCCGCTCCACCCCGGCCGGCACCGAGATCAGGCTCCGCACGACCGGGACCAGCCGCCCGATCAGCACCGCCTTGGCACCGTGCCGCAGGAACCACTCCTCGGCCTTGTCGATGTCGGCCACCTTCACCAACGGCAGCTTCTCGGCGATCGCGCGCGTCCGATCGCGGCCGAGCACCCCGCCCACGCCGTACAGGGCGAGCGCACCGACGACCGACCCCAGGGTGGTGAACACGATCGCGCTGATCAGCCCGAGATCGCCCCGGGCCGCCGCGAAGCCGGCCAGCGGCAGGATCACCTCGCTCGGCAACGGCGGGAAGAGATTCTCGAGCGCGACCGCCAACCCGGCACCCGCCGGACCCATCCGCTCCATCAGATCGATCGCCCACCCGGCCACTCCACCGGTCGGCTCCTGCGTCGCCTGCAGCGCGGTCATCATCACCTGATTCGTCGTCATCATGGGTGCGACGCTAGGTCCGCGGACACGCCCCACACACTGGAGCCACCCACCGTACCGACCGGGGGAAAACCCCCGCTGTGCGAGCATTTGCCACCAATAGAAAGGGTTTTGGATGACAGTCGAGCACGCCCCCCGGACCAGCACGTACCCGTCGCGCGAGGAGCTCGGCCGGGCCGCGGGCACCGCAGCCGCCGAGCAGATCCGCGCGGCGATCGCGGCGACCGGACGTGCGCGGATCATGCTGGCCGCCGCGCCGAGCCAGACCGCGACCCTGGCCGCGCTCGCCGTGCAACCGGACATCGACTGGAGCCGGGTCGAGTGCTTCCACATGGACGAGTACGTCGACCTGTCGCCGGACGCCCCGCAGTCGTTCCGGAACTGGCTGCACCGGAGCTTCCTCGATCAGGTGCCTCAGGCAACTTTCCACCCGCTCGCACCCGAAGCCGGCCCGGACAGCTACGCGGAACTGATGGGCGACGAGCCGTTCGACCTCGTCCTGTTCGGGCTCGGCGTCAACGGCCACCTCGCCTTCAACGACCCGCCCGCCGACTTCGACGATCCGCGCGCCGCGAAGATCGTCGCGCTGGATGAGACCAGTCGCCGCCAGCAGGTCGACGAAGGCAACTTCGCCGCGATGGACGACGTACCCACCCACGCCGTCACGGTGACGATCCCCCGCCTGCTCAAAGCACGAGCCCTGGTCGGTTCAGTGCCCGGATCGGTCAAGCGACAGGCCGTCCACGACACGCTGACCCAGCCGATCAGCCCGGACTATCCGGGTACGGCGCTGCGCACCCACGCCGACGTACAACTCTTCCTTGACACAGAATCAGCCGACGCCGAGGTGTAGGCCGCCGGAGGCATCCACGACCTGACCCGTGATCCACCGGGCTTCGGGTGAGGCGAGGAACGCGACCACCTCGGCGACATCCTCACCCGTGCCCAGCCGGCCGAGCGCGGTCTGCGCGACAATCAACTCCGACAGCCCCGGCGTCTCGAAGATCGCGCCGTTGGCCTCGGTCCGCGTCGCGCCAGGCGCCACCGCGTTCACGGTGATGCTTCGCCGGCCAAGCTCCTGCGCCAGCGTGCGCGTCATCGTCTCGACCGCACCCTTGGTCATCGCGAACGAGGTCTGCGTCGGGTTGGCCATCCGGGTCGCGACCGACGAGACCGAGATGATCCGGCCGCCGTCGGCCACCATCGGCAGCAGCCGCTGGATCAGGAAGTACGGCGCCCGCACGTTCACCGCGATCAACCGATCGAACGCCTCCTCCGAGTCCGTTCCGATCGGACCGGCCGGCTGCGCGGCCGCGTTGTTGACCAACACCTCCAACTGACGACCGGACAGCCCCGCGGTCAGTTGCTCGACCACCGCATCGACATCACCCGGGACGCCAAGCTCGGCGCCGATCACGAACCCACGACCGCCGATCCGGTCGAGCGTCTCCTCGGCCCCAGCCTTGTCCTGGTTGTAGTGCACCGCGACGTAGCTCCCCGCCGCAGCCAGCCGCTCCGCGATCGCCCGCCCGATGCCACGCGACGCACCCGTCACCAACGCAACCCTGTCGTTCATGTTAGAAACTATCATGTTGTTAGTATCTACCACATGAGCTTGAGGGACCGCCAGCGCGCCGACACCCGGCAACGCATCCAGCGACAGGCACTCCGCCTGTTCAGCGACCAGGGGTACGACGCAACCACGGTCAACGAGGTCGCCGACGCGGCCGGCGTCTCGGCGATGACCGTCTACCGGAACTTCCCCACCAAGGAAGACCTCGTCCTGTACGACGACTTCGACGAGCAGGCCGCGGCGTCGATCGCCGAGCTCCCCTCAACCGGTTCCCTCACCGATCGCATCGGCCGCGCCGTACTCGCAACCATCGAGCGCGCGAACACCGACCTGCTCCTCGTCCGGCTCCAGCTGATGATCTCGACCCCCGCCCTCCAGGCCCGCCACCTCGACAGCCAGTTCCGCCTGCAAGAGGCGTTCGTCCAAGCGATCTGCGCCGACGATCGAACCGTCGAGTACGCCGCCCGCGCAGCCGCGAGCGCCTGCCTGGGCGTGACCCACACCGCCCTCCTCCGCTGGGCCGCCGACAACGGCAAACCCAACCTCCCCACCCTCTACAGCGAGGCCTTCACCGCAGTCTTCGGCCACGCGCCCTGAGAGGCGTGAAAAGTGAGGAATCGGGTTATATTCCTGGTATGGCAACTACGTTCGAGGTGTTGGCGGAGCCTCGGCGGCGGGACATCCTCGATCTGTTGCGAGCCGGTGAGCGGCCGGTCGGCGAGCTTGTCGACGCGCTGTCGCTCAGCCAGCCCGCGGTGTCGAAGCACCTGAAGGTACTGCGCGACGCCGGGCTGGTGGAGGTCCGTCACGACGCGCAGCGCCGTTGGTACCGCCTCCGCCCGGCGCCGCTCGCCGAGGTCGACGCCTGGCTGGCGCCGTACCGCGACCTGTGGCACAACCGCCTCGACGCCCTCGAAGCCCACCTCGACCAGATGGACTAGGTCAGGTCAGTTCGGGTGCTCCGCCCGGGACACCGACGCAAGAACCGGTGATTGACTGTCCCGATGACAGAACTCGGGCAGGCGCGGGCCGCGCGCTGGTGGGTGCGGGGACGGCGGATCGGGTCGATCGAGCGGGCCCGCGCATTCATCGACGATGTCGGATTCGCCTTGTTGTTTCCGGCACCGCGTGCCGTCGTACCGTCACTGTGGGAGGCGGTCGCCGGCGAGGACGAGGAGCCGTTCGGCTCGGGGATGGGGAAGAACGAGCAACGGGTCTGGACCTGGAAGGACGAACTGCCTCGCCGCGGCCTCGCCTGGTACGGCGCCTACCTCGGCGGCCGTGGAACGTTCCTGTCGCCGGACCTCCTCACCGCGCTCTACCCGGCCGCGGGCCACCCGAGTGACCACCAGTCGCTGGAGCTGTCGCCGGCGGCCCATGAGATCGCCGAGGCCATCGCCGGCGAACCATTGCCGAGCGCAACGCTACGAGCACTGATCGGTGATCGGAGCCGCTACCAGCGCGCGATCACCGAGCTCCAGCGTAATCTCCTGGTCACCACGGCCGGCGTCCACGAGAGCGGTTCCGGCTGGCCCGCGGCGCGGATCGCCTTGACCTGCGAGCAGTTCGAGGTCGGCGGCGGCACCGACCACGCACTCGCGACCGAGCGGTTCCTGGCCACGATGCTGGAGACCACGCCAGGCGAACTCGGCCGCGCCTTTCGCTGGCCCGTGGCGCACGCACGAGCCCGCCTGGACGAGTTGGCCGAGAACGGCCGGGCAAGGGCCGATGGCACCCGGTACTCTCGCAACCACCCCTGAGACGGGGCCGAAGACACTCGACCCCGGTTTAGCGGATCAGTGCTCGGCGACGTCGAAGACGTTGCCTTCCGGGTCGGCGAGGGTGATCCAGTGCGTGCCGTACTCGTTGTGCTCGTCGACGCGCTTGGCGCCGAGTCCGACGAGGCGGTCGACCTCGGCGGCCCAGTCGGTGGCGGCGAGGTCGACGTGCAGGCGGTTCTTGCCGTTGCGCGGCTCGGGGACCTGCAGGAACATCAGCGTCGGCCCGTCCGCGGCGCGGTTCACGGTCGCGAAGAACTGGTTGCCATCAGCATCGACCTCGGTGGAGAGCACGCCGGCCCAGAAGCCGGCCAGCGCTGCAGCGTCGGTGCAGTCGAAGGCGATGTTCTCAAGGGAAATAGACACGTTTCAGCCTTTCAGTACAGGGATCCGCTGGATCGGCCAGCAGACTTCGGTTCGATAGTCAGCCGCATCGGGTACGTCACCCGGGCTGATGTGGTAGAGCTCACGGATCGGTCCGGGTGCGACCTCGCAGTACTCCGCGACGTGGCTGCCCAACGCGCCGTAGGTGCGGTCGAAGTCGGCCATCGGACCGGCGTGGACGGCGATCGCGAAGTACCCGCCGGGCAGGTCGACGAGCTCGACCCCGTCGGCCGGCGCCTGGTCCGGCGCGACCGGATGGAAGGCGACGACCGCACCCTTGTCGTCGGCGAAGAACTCGTCGCTGTACGTCGCTCCCGAGGTCCCCGGGATGTGACCGGCCACCTCGTCGAGCCGGCCGAAGGCGAATTCGCACCACGGTCCGATCTCGTCCCGCAGCACCTGTCCGCGCACGCCGTACGCACGGAACGGCGGGATGAACCGGTACTCGATGTCGAGCACGGGCCGGCCCGGCGTCAGCAGCTCACGCAAGGACACGACCACTTCGCGGGTATGCGCGAGCTCCTGCTCCATCCGCTCGAGATGCGCCCGCAGCCGCTCCTCCCGCGCCGCACCGTCGCCAGCGTCGACCACCGCCTGCACGTCGGCCAGCGGCATCCGCAGTTCGCGCAGCCGCCGGATCAACTGCGCCGTGTCAACCTGCGCAGTGCTGTACCGCCGGTACCCCGACGATGCATCAACCGAGACCGGCGCCAACAGCCCGATCTCGTGATAGTGGTGCAGGCTCTTAACACTCAGATGCGTCAGGCGGGAAAACTCCCCCACCGTCACCGTCGCCGTCATGCGACAAGCTTCCACCCTCCGGTAACCGGAGGGTCAAACCGGATCTCCAGGCCATCACAATCGTCGGTCCGCGACGAGCGCACACGTACGCGCGCCGTCGCGGGCCGATTGTGATGGCCTGGGGATCCCCTACCCCCGGTAGCGCCCGATCACCTTGGTGAAGTCCCACGGGTTCTGGGAGATGCCGGAGCAGCTGTCGGCGCTGCCGCCGGTGCAAGGACGGTCGCGGTTTGTGGACCAGTAGGTGAAGCGGGCCAGGTGGTGCTGTGACGCGTAGGACAGCATCGTCTCGAAGTCGGAGACGTTGACCCGCTCGGCGTTGTCGGTGATGCCGTTCATCGACGAGATGCCGATCTTCCGGTACGCCGCGTCGTCGCTCAGGCCGTACGCCGACTTCACCTGGTTCTTCAGCCCCTCGGCCGCCTGTACGGTCAGCGAGCCCATGTTGGTGGTACCGCCGCCGAAGTCGAACGGCATGATCACCCAGCCGTCGAGGTTCAGCCCGGAGGCCGCACCGCGCCGGATCAGGTCCTGACCGTTCCCGTCCGGACCGGACGTGGTCGTCCCGAAGGTCAGGTACGTCGTGATCCCGGGGTTGTTCTGCTCGATGATCTTCAGCGCGTCGATCACCTTCTGCCGCGGACCGGCCTGCGCGATCTCCTGGTCCTCGATGTCGATGTCGATCGCCTTCAGCGACAGCGCGTTGATCACCTTCTGGTACGCCGCCGCGAGCTCACTGGCCGACCCGCAGCTCTGACCGAGCTTGTTGCCCGACCAGCCACCGATCGACACCACGACATCGCCGCCGTTGGACCGGATCGTGTTGATCGCCTGCTGGTCCACGCCACCGGTCAACGGCCGGCCGCCGTCCCACTGCGGGTTGCAGTACCCGTTGGACAGGATGAACGCCATCGTGAACCACTTCACCCCGGACGCGTTCATCACCGTCGCCGGGTTCGGCGGGTCACCCCAGCCTTCATACAGGTACGGCGCGGCCGCCATCGGCGCACCACCCGCCGGCGGAGGTCCGTCGTCCCCGGCCGGAGCGTTCCACTTCTGGTTCGCCGCGCCCGTGCAACTCCACAGCTGTAGCGGCGTGCTGTTCGCGGAGTTGTTGCCGGTGACATCGAGACACTTGTTCGCCTGCGGGTTCACGAGGTCCCGACCAGACGTGTAGGTCCACTGCTGGGCACCTGACCCGTTGCAGGTCCACAACTGGACGCGAGCGCCGTTGGCCACGGATCCACCCGACACATCGAGACACTTGCCGAGGGCACGCAACGTCCCGTCGCTCGAACGACTCCACTGCTGCGCACCACTCCCGTTGCAGTCGTACAGCTGGACCGGCGTACCGTCCGCGCTGTCCGCCGCCGCCACGTCGACGCACTTGCCGGCCAACCCCGTGATCGCTCCGGTCGCCGCCTGCGCAGGAGTTGCCGTGATCAACAGACCGGCGCCGAGCACCAAGGCTCCGGCTACCGCCGCCACGCGCTTCATGACACGGTCCACTTCTGGTTCGCGGCACCGGTGCAGCTCCACAGCTGCAGCGGCGTACCGTTCGCAGAGTTGTTGCCCGTGACATCGAGACACTTGTTCGCCTGTGGATTCACCAGATCTCTCCCGCTCGTATAGGTCCATTGCTGGGCGGCACTGCCGTTGCACGAATAGAGCTGCACCTTCGCCCCGTTCGCGACGGAGCCGGCGTTGACGTCGAGGCACTTGCCGAGGGCACGAATCGTCCCGTCACCCGGCCGGTCCCACTGCTGGGCCGTCGTACCGTTGCAGTCGTAGAGCTGCACCGCCGTACCGTCCGCATTGTTGGCGCCGGCAATGTCCATGCACTTGCCGGCCAGGCCGGTGATCTGCCCCCCGCCACCACCGCCGCCGCTTTGCGTGCCGGACCAGGTGAAGGTCGCCGAGGTCTTGGTCGGCAGCGTGTAGGTGAAGGACTGCGAGCCCCAGTTCACCCGCACCGACTGCGAACTACCGGTGGTGTTGAAGGCGATCAGTGACTTCGAACCGTCCGGGTTCTTCCAGGCCACGTTCTTCACCGAGCTGTTCGCGGTCGAGTCGATCCGCAGGGCGCCCGGCTTCACGAACTTGGTCAGGTGGCCCATCGTGTAGTACTCGACGGTCTTGGTGACCTGTCCGCGCTGGCTGTCGTTGCGGTGCACGGTGACAAGTCCGGTGCAGACGTTGCAGCCCGCGCCGACGAACGGCAGGTGGTCCTCGTCGAGCGCGATGCCCCACTTGACCCACGACTTGTCCCAGTTGCGGGTGTAGTCGATCAGGTTGTTCATGTCCTCGACCTGCTGGTTCGGGATCCAGGTGCCGCCCGAGTGCTCGGTCATGTACGCGTTCACGTTCGGGTACTGGTTGTGGATCTGCGTCTGCAGGTTCACGTCACCGCCGTACCCGTGCCAGGCGATGCCGCCGAAGTTCGGATCGTTGCGCAGCGCAGCATCCGCGATCGGGACCGACCCGAGGTCGTTGTAGTTGCCCCAGTTGTAGTCGAGGATCAGCACCTTGGTCGTCAGGCCGGCGGCGTGCAGCGCCGGCATCAGGTTGTTCTTGGTGAACTCCAGCAACCCCGAGCCGTTCCAGTTCATCGACGCGTAGCCGGTGTTGTCGTTGCCGCAACACGTCGGCTCGTTCTGCACCGAGATGTAGTCGATGTGGTTGCCCTGGGCCTCGTTCTGCTGCAGGTACTTGACGAAGTACTGCGCGTACATCGGGTAGTACTGCGCCTTGAGCCAGCCGCGGTGGACGAAGTCGTTGTTGTCCTTCATCCACGCCGGCGCACTCCACGGCGAGCCCATCACCTTGACGGCCGGGTTGAGCTGCCGGGCCTGCTTGGTCAGCGGTACGACGTCGGCCAGGTCGTGCTGGATGCTGAAGTCGTTCAGGTCGCAGCACGTGTCGTCGTAGGAGTAGTTGAACCGGGCAAGGTCCGAGGCGCCCATCGGGTTGCGGATGAAGGCCAGGCCGATCCCGTCGACCGGGTCGAACAGGTCCTTCATCACCTGGTTGCGGGTCGCGGCCGAGATCGTGTTGCTGCTGTTCAGCAGCCAGGCGGAGCTGTCGGCGAACGACGCACCGCCGCCTTCGAAGGACTGGTACGTCGTGTTCTCGTTGACCGTGATCGTCTGGTTGGCCGATCCGCCGGCCGGGCCGAAGCTGACCGGGGTCTGCTGCTGCAGGCCGCGGGTGACGTTCTGGCCCGCGCTGTCGTTGGTGGTGGTCAGCCAGATGTTGACCTGCTCGCCGGCGGCCTGCGCCGGTGGAGCTGTGCCGATGCCGAGGCCGGCGGCGGCCGCGCAGAGCGCAGCGACCACGAGCGGCAGGAAGCGTTTCATGGGGCGGTTCTCCCTTTGTATAAAGGAGTTTGGGGCGGTGTAGTTGCCGGCGTCTGCCCGCGCCGCAACTGGTGGTCAGCAAGAGGTAACCATCCGTGCAAACCGGTGTCAACGTCGAAACCGAGACTTTTTTCAGATCTTTTATTTAGTCCCGGGGTTGACCTGAGAGCGTTCTCACGGCACGCTGCGGTCCAATTCCTGCCCTCATTCAGACGCCCCCGGAAATGAGGTACTCATGAAGCGTCCCCGCATGCTCGCGTTCCTCGCGATCGGTGCCGCACTCGCCGGCACCGCCCTCCTCCAGCCTGCCGCCACAGCGCATCAGCAGGCCGCTGCCGCAACCACGGCAACGGTCTGGGAGGACAACTTCGACGGCCCCTCCGGTCAGGCCCCCGACCCCGCCAAGTGGCGGTACGACATCGGCGGCAGCGGCTGGGGCAACGACGAACGCGAGTACTACACCAACAGCACTCGCAACTCCGCCCTCGACGGCAACGGCAACCTGGTGATCACGGCCCGGCAGGAGAACGCCGGCTACCAGTGCCACTACGGCCCGTGCCAGTACACATCGGCCCGGCTGCTCACCGCCCAGACCTTCACCCAGACGTACGGACGGTTCGAAGCGCGGATCAAGATCCCGCGCGGACAGGGGATCTGGCCCGCGTTCTGGATGCTCGGCGGCGGCAACTGGCCGAACGACGGCGAGATCGACATCATGGAGAACATCGGCAAGGAGCCGGCCACCGTGCACGGCACGATCCACGGACCCGGGTACTCCGGCGCGAACGGTATCGGTGCCGCGTACAACCATCCGAACGGCTGGTCGTTCGCCGACGACTTCCACACGTTCGCGGTCGACTGGGCCCCGGACTCGATCACCTGGTACGTCGACGGCGTGCAGTACGAACGCCGTACGCCGGCGGACCTGAACGGCAACACCTGGGTCTTCAACCACCCGTTCTTCATGATCCTGAACCTGGCCGTCGGCGGCTACTGGCCGGGCTACCCCGACGGTACGACGCAGATGCCGCAGACCATGACCGTCGACTACGTCCGCGTCTCCACCCTCGGCAGCACCGGCGGCGGTGGCTCGCAGATCACCGGCCTGGCCGGCAAGTGCCTGGACGTCGCCGGAGCGAACGCGGCGGACGGCACGACGGTCCAGCTGTACGACTGCAACGGTACGAACGCTCAGAAGTGGACCCGCCCCGGTGACGGCACGATCCGGGCCCTCGGCAAGTGCCTCGATGTCGCGAACGCCGGAGTTGCCGACGGCACCAGAGTCCAACTGGCAACGTGCAACGGCAACGCGGCACAGCAATGGACCTACACAGGCGGGCACGACCTGGTGAATCCGCACGCCAACAAGTGCCTCGATGTCACCGGCAACAACTCCGCCAACGCCACCCCGACCCAGATCTGGACCTGCACGGGCGGAGCGAACCAGAAGTGGACTGTCTAACGCGGGAGCGCGCCACCGTCGCGTAACAACCGCACCACGGGGAGGGTCGCGGCGCCGAGTGCTACGGCGTCGCGGCCCAGTTCGCAGAGCACGATGGACACTTGGGCGTACGGCCGCCGGAGGGCGTGTTTGCCGACCTCCGCGCGCAGTTCATCCAGGTGGTTCTCGCCGAGCAGTAGCCCGGCCCAGCCACCGAGCACGATCCGCTCGGGGTTGACGAGGTTGACCAAGTTCGCGAATCCCGCGGCCAGGTAGCCGATCGTGTCCGCGACGATGGTTGCCGCCGGCTCCGAAGTCGACGAGAGCAGCTCGACGAAGGCTGTCTCCTCGTCTCCCTCGACCAGCCCGCCTGCCTCCCGGTACCGGTCCAGGATGCCTTCCGCGCCGACGTACGCCTCGAGGCAGCCCAGCGCGCCGCAGCGGCACTGGCGGCCGCCGTACACGATCGTCATGTGGCCCCACTCGCCTGCACTGCTGCGGGTGCCGCGGTAGCTGGATCCACCCGCCACAAGGGCGGAGCCGACACCGGAGCCGACGAGCGCCACGACTGCATCGGTCGCGCCGCGGCCCGCGCCGAAGTACATCTCGGCCTGGCCGAGCATGTTGGCCCCGTTGTCGACATGCACCGGGATATCGGTGCCCTCAGCAAGCATCTCGGCGAGCGGAACAGCTTCCCAACCGAGCGTCTGCGCGTCGACGACCGCGTTGTCCTCGACCACGCCGGCGACCGCGACACCGAGCCCGAGCACCTGCTGGGGCTGTACGCCGGACGACGCGATGACGGTGGAAAGCCCTTCCAGTACGTGCTTCACGACCTCCGCCGGGGTCGGCGTGCTGATCGGGTGATCGGCGCGGGCGAGCACATTCATCGCCATGTCGAACAGCTCTACCCGGACCCGCGTCTCACCGACCTCGGCGCCCACGACGTACCGGAACGTCGGCGCGACCCGCAGCAGTACGCGCGGCCGACCGCCCTCGGACTCGACCGAGCCGGCCTCCTCGACCACGCCCTCGGCGATCAGCTCCGCGACCAGGTTGCTCACGCTCGCGGCGCTGAGCGACGTCCGCACAGTCAGCTCCTGGCGGCTCAGCGGGCCCTCGCGGTAGATGCTGGTGAGGATCACCGAGCGGTTGGACCGGCGCATGTCACGCACCGTGGTCCGGCGTACTTCCATCCTTACCTCACCCTGCCCGGCCCCGGGCGGGCCATTCGATCCGAGTCCATCATGCCGCCCCGGCACACGGAAGAGCTCCCTTCTTCCAGGTCGTGAACTAAGACCCGATTCGTTACCGCTCCGTGATTGACGGTGACTTGCGCTCTCGGCTTTGATCTACGGAACCGCTTCCGAAACCGGTTCCGACCGCTACACCGCCCAGCACCCCCAACCGCCCGAGGGGAGATTCAGCGTGTCCATCACCATCGCCGATGTCGCCGCCCGCGCCGGTGTCAGCAAGACGACCGTGTCGCGTGTCCTCAACGGCAAGGGCGAGCTGGACCTGCGGACGGCCGAGCGGGTCCGGCAGGTGATCGACGAGCTCGGGTACGTGCCGAGCGCCCGCGCCGTCGGCCTGGCCCGCGGCCGGACCCGGATCGTCGGAATGCTCGTCCCGTCGCTCACCTGGCCCTGGATGGGCGAGGTGCTGCAGGGCGCGGTCGACGTGGTCGAGAGCGAGGGGTACGGCCTGCTGCTGTTCACCTTCAACCGGGGTGCGGAATCCATGCAGCAGTTCGCCTCCCAGGTCTCGTCGCAGTCGTTCGACGGCCTGCTGGTGATCGAGCCCGAAGGCACGCTCACCTTCATCGAGCAACTCCACGCGCGTGGTCTGCCGGTGGTCCTGATCGACGACCGCGACAAGCGCCCGCAGTTCCCGTCCGTCGCCACCACGAACTACGCCGGCGGCGAGTCCGCCGCCCGGCACCTGCTGGAGCTCGGTCGCCGCCGGCCACTGGTGATCACCGGCGTCGAGCGCTTCGGCTGTACCCACGAACGCCTGGACGGCTTCCGCGACACCTACGCGGCCGCCGGCATCGAGCTCGACCCGAGACTCGTGTTCGAAGGCGATTTCACCCATGAGAGCGGACGCCGCGGCGTCCAGTACGCGCTCGACGAACGACTCGACTTCGACGCGGTCTTCGCACACAACGACCTGTCCGCCGGCGGCGCCATCCAGGCGGTCCGGGAGACCGGGCGGAACGTGCCGAACGACGTGTCGGTGGTCGGGTTCGACGACATCCCGTACGCCGAACACACCGAGCCGCCGCTGACCACCGTGCATCAGCCGATGCGCCAGATGGGTCAGGCCGCGGCCCGGATGCTGATGGGCTACTTCGGCGGCACGCCGCTGCCGGATACCCCGCACGTGCTGCCGACGACGCTGATCGTCCGCAGCTCAACCGCCCCGAAACCCGCCCCTCACCCGTTACGTCCGAAGAAATGAGGGCTATAGCCCACAGATCTTCGGACGCAACGGGGTTCTGAGAGCTCCGGCGGCGGGGCAGCTGCCCCTGTTCCGCCGCCGGCGTACTCCCCCGAGATCTATCCGTTAAGGCGTCCGCTCTTCCCATGAGAGCGTTCTCACGCCACGATGCACCTGCTCACGCGGCTCAGGCGTGAGCATCCGCCAACAGATACACAGGAGGAACCGATGCGAGCACGACGTACCGTCGCGCTGGCCCTCACGGGCTTGCTCGCGGCAGCCACGCTGGCTGCCTGCAGTAACGGGGACGGGAAGACCGAAAGCAGCGGGTCGAGCAGTGGCGCGACCGTGCTGAACATCGGTATGCCGAACGGGCCGCAGACCGAGAACCACAACCCGTTTCTCGGCTCCTCCGCCGGCGCCTCCTTGGGCTACCGCTGGATGATCTTCGAGCCGCTGGTGATGATCAACGGGATCAAGCCGACCGAGCCCGGCAAGCCGTGGCTGGCGACCGAGTGGAAGTGGGACGCCAACTACACCAAGCTCTCGCTGACCATCCGGGACGGCGTGAAGTTCTCCGACGGCCAGCCGATGACCGCCGACGACGTCGCGTACTCGTTCGAGCTGCGGAAGAAGTACGACGGCCTGAACCAGGACGCGATCCCGTACGGCACGATCGCCGCGTCCGGCAACAAGGTGGACCTGACCTTCACCCGGTCGCAGTTCACCAACCAGAACAAGATCCTGACCGTCTTCGTGGTCCCGAAGCACCAGTGGTCCACGCTCAAGGACCCGACCCAGGACACGCTGAAGAACCCGATCGGCACCGGCCCGTACACGGTCAAGTCGTTCACCCCGCAGACCACCACGCTGACGCTGCGCGACTCGTACTGGCAGGACCTCCCGAAGGTCAAGGAGCTGCGGTACACGTCGTACAACGACAACAACGCGCAGACCACCGCGCTGGCCAACGGCTCGTCGGAGTGGAGCTTCGTCTTCGTCCCGAACGTGAAGGCCGTCTACCAGGACAAGGACCCGAAGAACCACAAGCTCTGGTTCCCGGCGAACCTCGGTATCCACGGTCTGTGGATCAACACCACCAAGAAGCCGTTCGACAACCCGGCCCTGCGGCGCGCGATGAACCTGGTGATCAACCGCGACGACATCTTCAACCAGGGCGAGGCCGGGTACTTCTACCCGAAGGTCGAGTCGATCACCGGGATCCCGACCCCGGCCGGTGACTCGTTCATCGCCCCGGAGTACAAGGACAAGAAGCACGCGGTCGACGTCGACGGCGCGAAGAAGGAGCTCACCGACGCGGGCTTCAAGCTCGAGGGCGACGTACTGAAGGACCCGACCGGCAAGCCGGTGACGATCACGCTGACCGACCCGGCCGGCTGGTCCGACTACATCACCGACCTGGAGATCATCAAGGACAACCTGTCCACGATCGGCATCAAGGCGACCGTCGACAAGGCCAACCAGGACGCGTGGTTCAAGAACATCGACGAGGGCAACTTCGACGCCGCGATGCACTGGACCAACGGCGGCGCGACGCCGTTCGACATCTACCAGAACATGATGGACGGCAAGATCCTGAAGCCGGTCGGCAAGGGCGGTGTGAGCGGCAACTACGGCCGGTTCAACAGCCCGGAGGCGACCAAGGCTCTGGACCAGTACGCCAACGCCGCGGACGACGCGACCCGGACCACGGCGCTGAACACGCTGCAGAAGATCATGGTCGAGCAGATGCCGATCATCCCCACCTCGGCGTCCAACGTCGGCGGTCTCTACAGCACGAAGAACTGGGTCGGCTGGCCCGATGAGCAGAACCAGTACGGGCCGGCGCAGCCGACCCAGCAGAACGCTCTGCAGATCATCCTCAACCTGAAGCCCGCCGGCAGCCAGTAACTGTGGTTCGCGGCGCCAGGCTTCGGCCTGGCGCCGCGGCTGCACGATTGGAGACCCATGACGGTCACGGAGACCGAGGTTGTTCTGGAGGCCGAGGGCCTCACCAAGCATTTCCCGGTACGACGGGGCGTCCGCGACCTGCTGTCCCGCGAGCACAAGGTCGTGCACGCGGTCGACGACATCAAGCTCACCCTGCGCCGGGGCCGCGTCACCGCGCTCGTCGGCGAGTCCGGATCGGGCAAGTCGACGGTCGCGCGGCTGATGGCCCAGCTGTACGGGCGCACGGCCGGTGACATCCGCCTGCACGGCGAGTCGGTCACGGTGCGCGGCGGCCGCAAGTTCCGTGCGTACGCGCGCCGCGTGCAGATGATCTTCCAGGACCCATTTGCCTCGCTGAACCCGACGCACACCGTGCGCTATCACCTGACACGATCGCTGCGCATTCACGGTCGCGAGGGCGAGCTCGAACAGAATCTCCGCAACCTGCTGGAGCAGGTGCAACTGACGCCGCCGGAGCGCTATCTCGACAAGTTCCCGCACGAGCTGTCCGGTGGCCAACGGCAACGGGTCTCGATCGCCCGCGCGCTTGGCGCCGATCCCGAGGCGCTGCTCGCGGACGAGCCGGTCTCGATGCTCGACGTGTCGATCCGCCTCGGCGTACTCAACCTGCTGCGCGACCTGAAGGAACGGCTCAATCTCGCGATCCTCTACATCACCCACGACATCGCGTCGGCGCGCTACTTCGCCGACGAGACCCTGGTGATGTACGCCGGTCGCCTGGTCGAGGGCGGCGAATCGGAAACCGTCACGCAGAACCCGGCGCACCCGTACACGCAACTCCTGATCGACAGCGCGCCCGACCCCGACCGGCTCGGTGAGCTCAGTACGCCGGAGGACCAGGCCGGCGGCGAACCGCCCAGCCTGATCGCACCGCCGACCGGCTGCCGGTTCCACCCACGCTGCGTGCACGCGATGCCGAAGTGTTCGACCGAACTGCCGCCCCGCTTCGAGCTGCCCGCTCAAGGTCATTGGGCCGCGTGCTGGCTCTACGAAGACGGGGCTGCTCGATGAAGTTCCTTCTGCAACGACTGGCGTTCTACGTCTTCACCGCGTGGGCCGCGCTGACGATCAACTTCTTCATCCCGCGCCTGATCCCCGGCGACCCGGTCACGTCGCTGATCAACAAGTTCCAGGGCCAGATGAGCACCGAGGCGATCAACTCGCTGTACGTGCTGTTCGGCCTCGACAAGAACGCATCGCTCTGGAGTCAGTACGTCGACTACTGGGGCCAGGTGTTCCACGGGGACCTCGGGTTGTCGTTCACGTTCTTCCCGACGCCGGTCGCGGACATCCTCAAGCAGAGCCTGCCGTGGACGATCGCGCTGGTCGGCATCACGACGTTCGCCAGCTTCATGATCGGTACGTCGCTCGGCGTCATCGCCGGCTGGCGGCGCGGTTCGATCATGGACGGCTTGTTGCCGGTGACAACCTTCCTCTCGTCGATCCCGTACTTCTGGCTCGGCCTGCTGGCGATCACGCTGCTGGCCGGACCCAACAGCTTCTTCCCGTCGTCCGGAGGTTATGAGCCCGGCCTGGTGCCCGGCTGGACCGGGTCGTTCATCGGCAGCGCGATCCAGCACAGCCTGCTGCCGGCGCTCACGATCCTGATCTCGTCGGTCAGCGGCTGGATCCTGACCATGCGGAACATGATGGTGACGGTGGCGTCGGAGGACTACATCACCGTCGCGCATGCGAAGGGCCTGTCCGAGCGCCGGGTGATGGTCAGCTACGCCGCCCGCAACGCCCTGCTGCCGAACGTGTCCGGCTTCGCGCTGTCGCTCGGCTTCATCGTCGGCGGCACGCTGCTGGTCGAGATCGTCTTCTCCTATCCGGGCATCGGTTACAACCTCTTTCAGGCGGTCGGTGCCAAGGACTATCCGCTGATGCAGGGCGTCTTCCTGGTCATCACGCTGTCGGTCCTGGTGGCCAATCTGCTGGCCGACGTCGCGTACCTGCTTCTCGACCCGCGTACCCGGAAGGAGGGCTGACGTGTCCGCACCAACCAGCACCATTACCGCGGTCACCCCGGAAGGGCCGGAAGTCCCTAGCAACCCAGCGGCCCCGGCCAAGCGCCGCCGGCTGCGGTTCATCGCCAACCCGAAGGCTGCCACCGGTCTGGTCGTGCTCGCGTTCTTCTGTCTGATCGCGATCATCGGCCCCTGGGTCGCGCCGTACGATCCGTCGGCCCGCAGCAGTGATCTGATCCAGCCGCCATCAGGCAAGCACTGGTTCGGTACGACGCACCTCGGCCAGGACATCTTCAGCCAGGTGCTCGTCGGCACCCGCGGAGTGATGTTCGTCGGCCTGCTGGCCGGTCTGGTCGCGACGGCGTTGTCGATCCTGATCGGTGTCAGCGCGGGCTTCCTCGGCGGCGCCGCGGACGACGGCCTGTCCGCCTTGTCGAACGTCTTCCTGGTCATCCCGGCGCTGCCGCTGATCATCATCGTTGCCTCGACCATCCCATCGGCCGGCGACCTGATGGTTGCCTTGGTCATCGGTTTCACGTCGTGGGCCTGGGGGGCTCGAGTGCTCCGCGCGCAGACGTTGTCGTTGAGACGCCGTGACTATGTCGAGGCGGCCCGGGCAACGGGTGAGAGCACCTGGCGGCTGATCACGTTCGAGATCATGCCGAACCTGACCGCGATCATCGCGTCCGGTTTCGTCGGCACGGTGATCTTCGCGGTGATGTCCGAGATCACGCTGGCGTTCATCGGCATCTCGACGATCTCCGAATGGAACTGGGGCACGATCCTGTTCTGGGCGCAGTCCCAGCAGGCGTTGGCCCAGGGCGCGTGGTGGTGGTTCGTCCCGGCCGGCCTCGCGATCGCAGTCCTCGGGACGGCGTTGTCGCTGATCAACTTCGGTATCGACGAGTTCGTCAGCCCGCGGTTGCGGTCGAGCGGCCACACGAAGGTGAAGACCAAGGACGGGCATTCGGTGCGGATGCGGGTCGGGTTCACGCCGGTTCTGTCGTCGTCGCGTGAGCCGGTGACGCCCGTCGTACAGCGTCGTGCTGAGGAGGAGGTCGCGTGAAGACGCCGGTGCTGGAGATCAAGAACTTCCATGTCGACTACGGCCTCGGCCCCGAAGCTGTCCAGGCTGTTCGCGATGTCACGCTGACGCTGCACCGCGGCGAAGTACTCGGGCTGGCCGGCGAGAGCGGTAGCGGTAAGTCGACATTGGCGTACGGCGTGACGCGGCTCCTGCCGCCGCCAGGCGTGATCAGCGGCGGCTCGGTTGTCTACCACCCGCCGACCGGTGACTCGTACGACGTGATGGCGCTGACCGACGCGGAACTGCGGAAGTTCCGCTGGGCGGAGACGTCGATCGTGTTCCAGGGCGCGATGAACTCGCTGAACCCGGTGCACAAGATCTCCACCCAGATGATCGATGTGATCAGGGCCCACGAGCCGCAACTGTCAGCTTCGGCACGGATCGCCCGGGCGCAGGAGATGCTCAAGCTCGTCGGGATCTCGGCCGACCGGATGGACGCGTACCCGCATCAACTGTCCGGCGGCATGCGGCAGCGGGTGATGATCGGGATGGCGCTCGTCCTCGAGCCCCAGGTCGTGATCATGGACGAGCCGACCACCGCGCTCGACGTGGTGATGCAGAGCCAGATCCTCGCGCAACTGGTCGAACTGCGGGAACGCCTCGGCTTCTCGGTCCTCTTCATCACCCACGACCTGTCCCTCCTGGTCGAGTTCTCCGACCGGATCGCGATCATGTACGGCGGCCGCATCGTCGAGCAGGCTCGCTCGGTCGACCTCTACAAAGATTCGCTCCACCCGTACAGCGAAGGCCTGCTCAAGTCGTTCCCGGCCCTGCGCGGGGAACGCCGGGAGCTCGCCGGAATCCCGGGCTCCCCGCCGGACCTTCGCGGCATGCCTACCGGGTGTTCGTTCCATCCGCGCTGCCCGCAGGCATTCGAGCGCTGCTCGGCGGAGATTCCTGTTCTCGGGGTTCCGGCGGCACGCAACGACCCCACCCGATCCGTCGCGTGCTGGCTCCCCGGCCGCGTTCCCGTTGTCCAGAAGGGTTGACATGAACGAGCGAAGCGAGTTCATCATCAAACACAGCGCATCTCGTGTCTTATCCGCGCCCGGAGCGAAGCGAGGACGTGGATGAGCACAACGTCTGTCTCGGGGGCGGCCGGCCTGGTCGCGGGACTTCCGTCCGGATTCCGCTGGGGCGTCGCGACGTCGGCGTACCAGATCGAGGGTGCGATCACCGCGGACGGCCGCACGCCGTCGATCTGGGACACGTACTGCCGGGTGCCCGGTGCGATCGACAACGGCGACACCGGGGATGTTGCCTGCGACCACTATCACCGGATGCCGGCAGATGTTGCCCTGATCAAGGACCTCGGGTTCGACACGTATCGCTTCTCGGTCGCGTGGCCGCGGGTGCAGCCGCACGGCAAGGGTCCGGTGAACCCGGCCGGCCTCGGTTTCTACGACCGGCTGGTCGACGAGCTGCTTGCCCAGGGCATCGACCCGTGGGTGACGCTGTACCACTGGGACCTGCCGCAGGAGCTCGAGGACGCCGGCGGCTGGCCGGTGCGCGACACGGCGTACCGGTTCGCGGAGTACTCGATGCTGGTGTTCGACGCGTTGAAGGACCGGGTCGGCACCTGGACCACGCTGAACGAGCCGTGGTGCTCGGCGATGCTCGGGTACGCGTATGGCGCGCATGCTCCGGGACGGCGCGAGTACCCGGCCGCGATTGCCGCCGTACATCATCTGCTGCTCGGGCACGGGCTCGCGACGTCGCAGATGCGGGAGGCGGCGCCGCGGCCGTTGGACATCGGCATCACGTTGAACGTCGCTACGGCGTACCCGGCGTCGGATGCGGAGCCGGACGTCGACGCGGCGCGGCGTGCGGACGGAATGGGCCGGCGGATCTACCTCGATCCACTGGTGCACGGCCGCTATCCGGCGGATGTCGTCGCCGATCTGGCGCGTGAGGGCGCGACTCTGCCTGTTGTCGACGGCGACTTGGAGATCATCTCGGCGCCGATCGATGTGCTCGGGGTGAACTACTACTTCAGCCAGAAGTTCACCGGGTACGCCGAGGACGGCAGCACTGTCGACGCTTCAGGGTTGCCGATCAGCCGCGACGTACCGCTGGGCAAGCCGCGGACCGCGATGGATTGGGAGATCGTGCCGGAGGGCTTCACCGATCTTCTCGTGAGCATCGCCCGCGACTACCCCGGCCTCCCGATGGTCATCACCGAGAACGGGTCCGCCTTCGAGGACGTCCCCGACGCCAACGGCTTCGTCGACGACACCGACCGTACGGCGTACTTCACCTCCCACCTCACCGCCGTCGCCGAGGCCATCGCCCAGGGCGCCGACATCCGCGGCTACCTCGCCTGGTCCCTGATGGACAACTTCGAATGGGCCTACGGCTACGTCAAACGCTTCGGCATCGTCCGCGTCGACTACGAGACGCAACAGCGCACCCCGAAGGCCAGCGCGGCGTACCTCAAGGAGCTGGCGACCCAGCACCGAGCGCGCTGAACATCTCGTCCCAGTGAGCGAAGATCGTGCGCCCGTGGCCCTCGCCCGGTCGCACGATCACCGTGGCGTTCGGGATCCGTTGGGCAAACCAACGAGCATGTGAGGGCGGCACCATCCGGTCCGCCTCGCCGTACCAGAGCCAAGTAGGCACGGTGAGGTGCGCGGGATCCACATCCCACGCGCCTCCCCAGGCCACGTTGTCCCGCGCATAACCGTCGTACGACGCCAGCGCCTCGCGCGTGTCGGCCGCCCACACTTCACGCCCCGCCGCGTCCAGCCAACCGAGCTCCTCCCCCGGCACGCCTTCGAAGAACGCGTCGACCATCGCCGCGTCCTCGAGGCTCAGCATCCGTTCGAAGTCCTGCGCCGCCTGCTCGCGAAAGCCGTCCAGTGCACCGATGACATCACCCGCATCCACCAACGCGAGCAGTGGCAGGTCCGGGTCGTCCGGGTCCGGCGGCTCGACCAACCGCCACGGACCGACACCGCCCGCGAGCCCAACCGCCTTCACCCGTTGCGGATCCGCCAACCCGGTGGCGATGGCATACGGCCCGCCGCCGGAAGCGCCGAGCACGGCGAACTCACCGACGCCAAGCTGATCAGCGACCTGCAGCGTGTCATGAGCAACCGACGCCAAGCTCGGCGAGGTGTACGTCGACCCGCCGTACCCGGGCCGACTGAACGAGATCAACCGAACCCCACACCGCTCGGCAGCCCCATCCCCCAGCGCCGCCTGCAACCGGCCAGACGGCGTCCCATGCTGAAAGATCACCGGCGCCCCAGCTGGGTCGCCGCCTTCCCAGGTCTCGACGACCCTGTCGTCCGCAAGCACGATGCGCTCTGCTCCAGGCAAACTAATCACCCACCGTTACCGTTGTGGCGGATCCCTCGGGACCCGGGGGAAGGAATCATCATGTCTCAGCAGTACCCGCGCGACTCGAACGGCAGCGTGAAGTAGCTGCGGACGTGACTTGTGACCTGGGAGCCCGCGTTGTAGGCGGAGACCTGAAATAGCAGGTCTCAGCCGACCGGTTGGGGTCTCAGGTCACCATTCACGCACCACGGGCCGGGTAAGGCCTGCGCGCATGAGCCGGGGCCATCGGAACATGCGCAGAATCGCCCCGTCTGCGGTCGTCGTCGTGCTTCTGGCGATGATCACGCCAACAGTTCCGCCGGCGGTGGTCGCGAGTTGGGCTCCGCCGTTGAGCACTCGCGGTCGGTACGTCGTCGATGCGAACGGCAACCGGCGCCGAGTGCCTCGCCGGCATCGCGTTCACCACCCGAGTCGGATCCAGTGGTACCCCGGATGCCGTGTATTGCCGCAAACTCGTCCCATGAGCCTTCCCGTGATCCCTGCACCCGCTCACCTCACCCTCAGCGACAACACCTTCACCCTCACCTCCTCGTCAGGCGTGACAGCCGAATCACCCGAGCTGACCGAACTCGCCGCCCGCTTCGTCGCGGACGTGCAACTCGACTGCGGCCTCACCCTGACCGGCAACACCGGCATCACACTCGCCCTCGAGAGCCCGCAGGCGGACGACGTACCGGCGGCGGCCGGGGTGCGCGCTGATGGTGAGCCAGTGGACGAACGGCACGGCCTGGAGATCACCACCGAGGGCATCCGGATCTGGGGTGCGACGCCGGAGGCGGTCTACCGTGGTCTCACCTCGCTGCGCCAGTTGATCTCCGCACGTCTGCAGGACGCCGCCGCGGTCCTACCTGCCGCCCGTATCGTCGACGGACCACGGTTCGCCTGGCGTGGGCTGTCGCTCGATGTGGTCCGGACATTCCACGGACCTGACGAAGTACGCCGCATCATCGACATGCTCAGCCTCTACAAGCTCAACGTCCTCCACCTCCACCTCACGGACGACCAGGGCTGGCGGGTCGAAGTGCCGTCGCGACCGTTGCTGACCGAGGTGGGTGCAACGGGGGCGATCGGTGATAGGCCGGGTGGTTACTACACGCAGGCGGAGCTCGCCGAGCTCGTGCAGTACGCCGCCGACCGCTACGTGACCGTCGTACCCGAGATCGACATGCCGGGGCACACGTCGGCGGTGTTCAAGGCGTACCCGTCGCTCGGGCCCGACGAGATCCACAGCGTCGACCTGGGCAACGGCGACAGTCTGCAGCTGAACACTCTCGACCCCGGCCGCGACGAGACGTGGACGTTCGTCGAGGAGGTGCTGGATGCGGTCATCCCGCAGTTCCCGCAGAGCGCGTACGTACACATCGGCGGTGACGAGACGTGGGGCATGGCCGACGAGGACCACGCGGCGTTCGTCGAGAAGGCGGCTGCGCTCGTCCGTGCCCGCGGGAAGAAGGTCGTCGGCTGGCAGGAGATCGCCCGTGCCAGCCTCGACGCCGAGGACGTCGTGCAGTTCTGGCTGGACCTCGACGTCGACTCCATGGTCCAGAACCCCGACCTGCCGACGCCGCCCGAGGACCTGCTGCCGATCCTGGTCGAGGGCCTACGCAAAGCGAAGTACGACGCCCCGAAGGCACTCGAGCAGGGCACCAAGCTGATCGTCTCCCCCGTCACCTGGCTGTACTTCGACCGCCCGCACGCCGACGCGTCCTCGGACCCGGACCAGGAGGAGGCGCGCAAGCACCTCGGTCTCGAGTTCTACGGCGCCGCGTCGATCGAACACGGCGTCTCGTGGGACCCGGTCGACAGCATCCCCGGCATCGACTCCGCCGACCAGGTAGCCGGCGTCGAGGCCGCGATCTGGTGCGAGAGCATCACCACCCCGGAGGACCTCGAACTCATGCTCCTCCCCCGCCTCCCCGGCGCCGCCGAGAAGGCCTGGTCCCGGCCAGGCACCGACTGGCCGACGTACGCCGCCCGCCTGGCCCAGCAATCCCCCACCTGGCGCAACCGCACCTGGACCTGGCTCCACTCCACCGAGGTCAACTGGACCTAGAAGCTTCCTGCCGGTCTTTCCGGAACAAAACTGTCGCCAGGTGCACATTCATCTCCGGAAACCGCCGATCGCCAGGGCTCGGCGGATCTGTGGCCCTACCAACCCCACCGGCGGAAGGGTCGCCGACTCGGCGATCTGGAGCACTCACTAACCCCACCGGCGGTCCGCCGCCGACTCACCGCCGAGCGTGGCCAGGCAGGCCCGGCGCCGGTTGGTGAGTGCTGCACGTCTGGCTCGAGTCGGTGCCCGCAGACAACGGATCGCCAGGCCATCACAATCGCCTTCGCGGGAGCGGTCGCCGCGCGCCGACCGCGGAGTCCGGTGATTGTGATGGCCTGGCGATCCGCCCCTGGCCCGCGGAGGTTGGGTGGACCGTCGCCGGTCCACCCACCTCGTGCAGCGTGTACCGGCCGCGGGTGTGCAGTTCGGTCAGCAGGTTGCGGTTGGTGCTGCCCAGTCGGCGCGGTCGTTGTAGCCGCCGTCGCCCGCGTCGCCGACGACCAGGTCGAGGACGCGTACGCCGGTGAGGTCTACGTCGAACTGCTTCGGGGTGAAGCGGTCGACGGTGCCGCTGTCGAACAGGACCTTGCCGTCGCCGACGACCTGGAAGGTGGACGTGCCGCCTGCCGTGTCGACGTTGCTGACCACGTCGTCGATGCCGGCCACACCGGTCAGCCGCGAGCACGACTTACCGAGGTAGTAGCGAATCAGCGACGGGGATGCCACACCGATACCGGTCGGGTACGTCGTCCCGGTGAGCTTGATCGGGTTTCCGCCGCCGACACTCTCGTCGATGGTCGGGGACATCCACCCACTGGTTGCGGTGATCCAGTCGTGGTGCGACAGCGGCACGGTCCCGCTCGGCGGCGCGGGCGCGATCACGATTGACGACAGCGCAGTCGTCTGCTTCTGCACGCCATACAATACCGTTTGGTATGCCGTCTGCGCGGTGATGCCAGCCGTGCCGGGAGTTGCGCCGGCGGGCAGCTTGACCGTGAAGGTGAAGTTCGCCTGCTGGCCACCAGCAAGGATTGCCGGTGCCTTGGACAACGGCTTGACGGTCCATCCGTTGCCACCAGCAACAGTGACGGTCGGCTGCAGGACCGGCAGTACGCCGTCATTGCGCACGTTGACCTGGACCGTCAGCTCGTCACCACCGGCAACAACCGGAGCAGCATCCTCCGGCTGAGCATCCGTACCGACCTTCGTCACCTGCGGAATCCCGGCGGTCACATGCGGAACCCCCGGTACGCCGCGAGCCGGCTCCACGCGGAACAGCGCCGTACCGTGCGCCGGAACCGCCGCGCTGATCACGCCGCCGCTTTCGGTCACCTTGTTGGTCCATGCGTTCTTCAGCGTGAACCGCGAACCCTGCAGACCGACTGCCGACGCGGTCGTGGTCAGCGTCTTCGCGCTGTCGCCCCGGTTCAGCAGTACGACGGCGCGACTGCCGTCAGCGAGCCGCTTGACCCACGTCTCCGTCGCACCGGCCGCGCCGACCCGGACGGCCTGTACTGCGGCCTTGTCCTGGTTGATCGCGATGACATCAGGATCCGTCAGCATCCCGACGGTCGTCGCAGAGAGCTTCCGTACGTCGCTACCGACGACCAGCGGAGCAGCCGCAACGGCCCACAGCGTGAGCTGCGTCCGGAACTCCTCATCGGTCATCCCGAGCTCCGGCGCGAGGTAGTCGGGATCACCGAACGCACCCGGCTTCACTACCTCCGGGTGCCGAGCGTTCGCGTCGTAGTTACGCAGCACATCCTTGAACTTGATGTCGCCCTGGAAGCCGACATCGGTGTACGTACGCCACGACTGCGCGATCCCCGGCGCGTACGACCAGGAGTTGATCGACTGCTGGGACTCGGGGTAGTTGCCCCAGTCCGGCGACGTGACCGGGTTGCAGAGGTTGAAGATCATCGGCCGGTGGCTCGAGTTGTTCCGCAGCGCCTGGGCGAACTCGGTGTAGACCGTCTTCGGGTCCAGGTTGGCCGCGATGCCACACAGGTAGTCGACCTTGACCGCGTCGAATCCCCAGGCGGCGAAGGTGTCGGCGTCGTGCTGGTAGTAGCCGCCGCTGCCGAGACCGCACTTGCCCGGGATGTACGGACCGGCGTCGGTGTAGATACCTGCCTTCAGGCCCTTGCTGTGGATGTAGTCGACGAGCGGCTTCAGACCGTTCGGGAACTTGGCCGGGTTCGGGACCAGGTCACCGGCTGCACTGCGGGACTGGTCGGCCTGCCAGCCGCCGTCCAGCCAGACGATGTCGTAACCGGCCTTTGCCAGCCCGCGGCTCACCAGCGAGTCCGCGACCGACTTGATCGTGTCCTCGGTGAAGTCGCCGCCGAGACCGTAGTACGTGTTCCACCCCATATAGGGAGTCGGGCTGAGCACCGGAGCTGTGGCCTGAGCCGCCACAGCTGGGGTTGTGGTGGATACGACACCGCCGAGCATGAGCGCAGCGGCGATCACCCCACCGAGGAGTCGCTTCATGTGCCTTCCTTTGCTGCCGTTGAGCGGACGGTCAGTCGAGTGCCTCGACGATCAGGCACTGCGAGTCGGCCGGGCCGTCGAACGCGACCCCGACCTGCAGCAGGTAGCTGCCCGAGCAGGTCTCTGAACCCACCCGGTAGTTCTTCGCCGGATCCAGTCCGGCCAGCGGCACCCGCCGCGGCCGGGTCGGCAGCGTGCCGCGCACGTTGCCGACGCCGGTCTCCCACAGGAACACCACGGACCGCGCCGCGCCGACATACTGCACACCGGCTGCCAGTCCATAGACCTTGCTATCGGCAATCAACTCTCGAAAGCCCTTGTACTGCTCGATATGACGAGTTGCCGTCTTCAACTGCTCGTCGTTCCACCGGGACAGGTCCGCGCCGATCCCGAGTACGCCGGCCATCGCGACGTGGAAGCGGAAATCGAGCGACCGCTCGCGACCGTCATGGGTGCCGACGGCATCGGTCACCCACGAACTCATCAGATGCGGCGCGAACCCGGTCCGGAACCCCTCCTGAATCCTGAGCCGATCCAGCGGGGCCGTGTTGTCACTCGGCCACAACGTGTCGACGCGGGAGGCCATCCCCAGATCAACCCGAGCCCCACCGCCGGCACACCCCTCGACGTACACCGACGGGTGCCGCTCCCGCAGCCGATCCAGAATCGCGTAGAGATTCGTCACCACCCGGCCGTCAAGATCCCGGCGCTGATCGCCGGAGTCCAGCCGTGGCCGATTCGCATCCCACTTCAAGTACTTGATGTCGTACGTCGACAGCAGCCGGTCCAGCGTGTCCCAGATGAACTCTCGGACCTCGTCCCGACTCAGATCGAGCAGCAACTGGTTCCGCACCAGCACCGGCTCCAAGCGGTCCGTCCGCAGAATCCATTCGGGATGTTCCTGGGCCAGCTGCGCCTTCGGGCTGACCGATTCAGGCTCGATCCACAGACCGAAATCAAGACCCACCTCGCCCAGCCGGGTGATGAACCCGTCCAATCCGTCGGGGAACTTGACCGGATCGACGTCCCAGTCCCCCAGCCCGCCCGTATCGTCGGACCGGCCAACGAACCACCCGTCGTCGACCACGAACGTCTCGACCCCGATACTCGCCGCCCGCCGCGCCAACTCGAGTTGATGCTCCGCCCGGATGTCGAACTCGGTCGCAAACCAGGAGTTGTAGAGCACCCGCGGCGTCCGCCGCCCTCGCGATGCCGCGCGCTCATACTCGTGAAACGCCCGCGCCAACCCGTCGGCGCCCTCAGCACTACACGCACCGACGGCCTTCGGCGACTCCCACGTCTCACCCGGCGCAAGCACGATCCCCCGACTCGACGACACGCGCCCCGCCTGAATCCGAAGCAGCCCGGTCGTGTCGACGTCCGCCGACATCTCCCACGACCCGGACCACGCGAGCTGTACGCCGTACGCCACATCCCCATCAGTCGCGAGGAACGGTGAGTACGAATGCCCGGTGATCCCCTGTGCGCTCCCGATCGTGAACCGGCCCCGCGGCATGGTCACGGAGGCCTGCTGGAACTCGCTGTTCCACTCGCCCCACAAATACTTGACCGTGTTCCCGCCGGGCACCACGAACCCGGCCGAGTCGTGCCGATGCAGCGTTAGCTCGTCGGTCCCGTCGTTCTGCACGGTGACCCACCGCTCCAGCACATCCCCCACCATGCGGTAGTGCAGAATGAGCCGGATCGTGTCGCCGAACTCCAGCTCCAACCCGTCGTCCTCACGAGCGTCCACAAAGACCGGGCGGAACTCGTCCGCTCCCCTAGGATCGGAGACAACCAGGTCCACAGGAGCGGTGTATCGGACCCCGCGGACGGCGTACTCCAACGGCTCCACGTCCGCGCGCGGCACGAAGTGTTCCGTGCCGACGATCTCGACGGGAGCGAGACCCTCATGCGGGCCCCAGGCAACCAGCTGCGCCCACTGGCCGTGTGAGGGGACGCCGACGACGTACGACGTCGTCGTACCGCGTAGCGTCCACGTCCTCACTTGACGGCTCCGATCGCCAGCCCGCCTACGAAGTGCTTCTGGAACCGAAGGAAGACCGCCACCGTAGGCACCGCGGCGATCACGGTGCCGGCCGCGATCACGTTCCACGATGACACGAACAGGCCCTGGAGACCGAGCAGCGCCGGCGTGACCGGCATCTTCTCGCCCGACCGGATCACAGTGATCGACCACAGCAGATCGTTGAAGATCCACGTGAAGGACAGCGCACCGAGCGCGGCCAGCGCCGGGCGGGTCAACGGCAGAATCACGCTCGAGTAGATCCGCCCCGGTCCGGCGCCGTCGATCGTCGCCGCCTCCTGGATCTCCCGCGGCAGGTCTCGCATGAACCCGTGCAGCACGAACGTGTAGAACCCGAGTCCGAACCCGACGTGGACGGCGATGAGCGCGATCAGCGTGTCGTAGTACCCGATCAACTCCACGAACCGGGAGATCGGGATCAGCAGGATCTGCGGCGGCAACAGGTTGCCCATCAACATCAGCAACAGGATCGTCCGCCGGAACGGGATCGAGTACCGCGCCAGCCCGTACGCCGCGATCGACGCCAGCCCGAGGCTCAGCAGCACGGCCGGGATCGTCACGAGCAGACTGTTGATCAAGGCCCGGAACTCGTCCGCGTCCTCCCACGCCGACTTGTACGTCGAGAACGTGAACGAATGCGGCAGCGATCCGAGCCCGTTCGCGGCGACGTCGTCGAAGCTGCGGAACGAGATCACGATCACCCAGAGGATCGGCGCGACCCACAGGAACGACACGATCGACATCGCCACGTGGTACCCCGTACGGCGAATCACGATTCCTCCCGGAAGGCGCGGATCAGGTAGCCGAGGATCACGGCCAGGGCGAGTACGAAGATCACCACGGCCAGCGCCGACGCGTAGCCGAGCTGGGTGGACTGGAACGCTGTCGAGTACATGTACGTGCTGAGCAGCTCGGACGAGTGGTACGGGCCGCCCCTCGTCATCGACCAGACGATGTCGAAGGATCGCAGCGAGTCGATCACGATGACCGACAGTACGACGGAGTTGACGCCCTTGAGCTGCGGGATCGTCACGTACCGCGTGCGCTGCCAGGCGGATGCGCCGTCGACCTTCGCCGCTTCGTACAGTGCCGGGTCGACCGCCTTCAGGCCGGCCAGGTACAGCACCATCACGTACCCGATCTGTCGCCAGAGCGCGGGCACGATCACGGCGTACAGCGCGGTGTCGGGGTCGGCCAGCCACGGGCGGACGAAGTTGCCCAGACCAACAGTTCGGAACACCGTGTCGACAAGTCCATCCGGCTGGTAGAACACCCGCCAGATCAGCGCTGTGACGACCAGCGAGAACACGACCGGGGTGAACAGCGCGGCCCGGTAGATGCCCACGCCGCGGCGCTCACGCTGCAACAGCAGCGCCATCCCGAACCCGCCGATGACACTCAACCCACCGAACAACACCAGCCAGATCGCGGTGTTCTTCAGCGCAGTCCGGAAGATCGGATCCGACACCATGTCAGAAAAGTTGCCGAACCCAACAAACCGAGGCGCCGACAACCCGTCCCAACTGGTCAACGCCAACCAGAACCCCTGCAACGCCGGCCAGAACACCCAGACCGCCTCGATGACGAACGGCACGAGCACAAAGGCCAGGATCAAGGGCGACACCCGGCGCATACCATACCGTTTGGTACGGCGGGGGCCGGCAGCCGGACCGTTCCCGGTCCGGCGCCGTGGTTCCACAGCAGTAGCGGTCACGCCTTGAAGACCTTCTGGGCTGCGGTCTGCCAGTCGGCGAGGATCTTGTCGATCTGGTCGGGCTTGTCGAGGAACTTGGTGAGGGCGGCGTCGGCGGTGGGCTGGAGGGCGTCGCTCGAGTCGCGGTTGAAGAACTGCGTGATCTCCGCAGCGCCCTCGATCATCGCCTTACCCTTCTTCACCAGCGGGGTGTCGGCCGACTTACCGTCCGGGTTCGCCGGGATCGCCGTGCCGGAAGAGCTTTGCACGTAGATGTTCTGCGCTTCCGGCGTTGCCAGCCAGGCCAGGAACTTCTTCGTGCCCTCCGGATCCTTCGCCTTCTTCGAGGCGAAGTACCCGTCCGTCGGCGCCTCCTCGGCAACCGGTACGGCGGGATCGATGATCGGGAACTGGAAGAAGTCGATGTCGTCCAGTGCATCCTTAGGAGCCGAGTCCGCGAAGAACGTCCCGATCAGGAACATCCCGGTCTTGCCCGCGAGCAGCGCCGACGTCGCCTCCTGGAACGGGAACGACTTGCCCTTCGGGTCGAAGTACGGCAGCACCTCGCGCCACTTGGTGAAGACCGCCTTCACCTTCGGGTCGGTGAAGTCGCCCTCGCCGGCCAGCAGCTTGCGGTGGAACGGCGCGCCGTTGATCCGGATGTTCAGGTAGTCGAACCAGGCCGACGCGACCCACGGCGTGTCGCCGAGCCCGATCCCGATCGGCGGGATCCCCTTGCTCTGGATCGTCTTGCACACGGCAACGAACTCGGCCCAGGTCTTCGGCGGCGTCACGCCCCACTTGGCGAAGTTCGACTTCCGGTAGAACATGCCCCACCAGTAGTAGCTGGTCGGCACGAAGATCTTCTGCCCGGCGCTGCTCGTCGACAGCGACTGCATCGCCTTCGAGTAGTTGCCCATGCTGTCCCAGACGCTGGTCACGTCGAGCAGCAGGTCCTTCTTCGCGTACGAGTCCGCGACCGACCCGGCGTACCAGGTGTAGACGTCCGGCGGGTTCGCCGAGGTCAGGTACGTCGGCAGCTGGGTCCGGAAGATCTCCGCGGCGACCGTGTTCAGCTTGACCTGCGACCCGCCGGTTTTGTTGTACGCAGCAACGAGATTCTCCATCGCGGCCTTGGCCTGCTCGCTGGAGAGGTTGGACTGCAGCGACAGCTCACTGCTCGCCCCGCCGCTACTGCCCGGACTCTTCGTCGAGGTCGCGCACCCCGGTATCAGGGTCGCTGCCCCGAGCACTCCGAGTCCCTTGAGGAAAGTCCGCCGATCTGCTGCCAGACCCGTCATGCCCACTCCTGAGTTCTGCTCGACGGTGATGCCAGTCGAGTCCGTGGTCCTTGTTGCCGACGATCTTGCGGCGAGCCGTCCCGGGTGTCAATATTAATTCGTAAATTACGAGCAAATCGCTTGACGAGACAGCGCGGTCACGGTCAACTGATGGCTCGTTCATCGTTGGAACGTGCCTGCCTGCGTGCTTGGGTAGGGGTGACTTGAGGAGGCGCGGGTGCGGCTGGCTGGGCGGGTGATCGTGGTGACCGGGGCCGCGTCGGGGATCGGCGCGGCATGCGTCGAACGGGCGCTGACCGAGGGTGCGCAGGTCGTGCAGGTGGACATCCACCCGTGCAAAGAGCTGCCGGGGAAAGCCATCAGCGTGGTCGGTGACGTCGCGTCGCCGGACACCTGGGCGGAGGTCCGGTCCCGCGGCCGCGACGAGCTCGGCCCGGTCGACGGCCTGGTCAGCAACGCGGTCTTCGTCGACATCAAGCCGGCCCACGAGCTCTCGCCGCCGTCCTGGCAACGCCAACTCGACGTCAACCTCACCGCGGCCTTCCTCGGATTCCAGGCGCTGTACGACGACCTCGTCGCGAACGCCGGCTCCGTCGTACTGGTCTCGTCCGTGCACGCGATCGCCGGGCTGCCCGGCCATCCGGCGTACGCCGCGACGAAGGGCGCGCTGATCTCGCTCGGACGCCAACTGGCAGTCGAGTACGGTCGCTCGATCCGGGTGAACACCGTGCTTCCGGGCCCGGTCGTGACAGCAATGTGGGACCGCGTCGACGCCGAGGGGCGCGAACGCAGTGCGCAGGCGACTGCGCTGGGGCGGCTCGGCCAGCCGGACGAGGTGGCTCAGGCGG
Source organism: Kribbella rubisoli (assembly GCF_004217145.1). Taxonomy (GTDB): domain Bacteria; phylum Actinomycetota; class Actinomycetes; order Propionibacteriales; family Kribbellaceae; genus Kribbella; species Kribbella rubisoli. The sequence goes on from NZ_SHKR01000011.1 coordinate 240,309, forward strand.
TGGCGTTCCTGCTGTCGTCCGAGGCGTCGTTCGTGACGGCGGCAAGCCTGGTGGTCGACGGCGGATGGTCCGCGGTGAAGGACTCTGCATGAGGGAGAGCGGTGTGACGGGGATTCAGCGCGGGGTGTCGCGTGGGCTGCACGGACAGATCGTGGAGGTGATGGCCGACCGCATCCTGTCCGGGCAGATCCCGGAGGGCGCGACCATCAACGTGACTGAGCTGCAGTCCGACCTCGGCGTCAGCCTGACTGCGGTCCGTGAGGCCTTGAAGGTGCTCACCGCCAAGGGGCTGGTGGACGCACGGCAGAAGCGCGGCACGTTCGTCCGGCCGCGATCGGACTGGAACCTGCTCGACGCGGACATGATCCGCTGGCACTTCAAAGACGCCGACTCGCGGCCCGAGCTGCTCGAGGAGCTGCACGAGGTGCGCGGGATCGTCGAGCCGGCCGCCGCCCGGCTGGCCGCGCTGCGATCCGAGGATTCCGACGTCGCGGCGCTTGACGAGGCACTCGCGGGGATGGAGTCCGCCGACGACAACCTCGCCGCGGCAGCCGCCGACCTCGCGTTCCACCGGGCGTTGCTGGCGGCAACCGGCAACGAACTGCTGACGAAGATGGAAGTGATCATGGAGACCGGGCTCGCCGACCGCGACCGGCTGGTGCACACGGTCAAGCCGTCGGATGATCCGATCCCGAGCCACCGGCTGGTCGTGGACGCGATCCGCGCGCACGACCCCGAAGGCGCCGAGCTCGCGATGCGCGAACTGCTGGCGAAGGCAGCCGAGGACCTCACCGAAGTACGCGGATCGACTCGTCGGCGGCGCCGGTGAAGATCGAGAAGATCGAGACGTTCCTCGTCCCACCGCGCTGGTTGTTCTGCCGGGTCGAGACGAGCGACGGCGTCGTCGGCTGGGGCGAGCCCGTCGTCGAGGGTCGCGCTGAGGTTGTGCGGGCCGCGATCGACGTACTCGCGGAGTACCTGATCGGCCAGGACCCGCTGCAGATCGAGCGGCACTGGCAAGTGTTGACGAAGGGCGGGTTCTACCGCGGCGGGCCGGTGCTCAGCAGTGCGGTCGCCGGACTCGACCATGCTCTGTGGGACATCGCCGGCAAGGTGTACGGCGCTCCCGTCGCGGCACTGCTCGGTGGGCGGGTCCGTGATCGGGTCCGCGTGTACGCATGGGTCGGCGGGGACGAGCCCTCCTCGATCGGCGACGCCGTCGCGGAGCAGGTCGCGGCCGGTATGACAGCGGTGAAGATGAACGCCAGCGGTCAGATCCAGGCCTCGCCGTCAGTTGCCGAGGTCAACGACATCGTCACCCGGCTCGCCGCTGCACGCGAGGTGCTCGGCGATTCCCGTGACGTCGCGATCGACCTGCATGGACGCGTCGGCGTTGCCGGCGCGCGGCGGATCCTGCACGCGGTCGAGGGTCTGCAGCCGATGTTCGTCGAAGAGCCGGTGCTGCCCGAGCAGATGGCGCATCTGTCCTCGGTGGTGGAGACCTCGACGATCCCGGTCGCGCTCGGGGAACGTCTGTACCACCGGGCCGAGTTCATGGCGCCGTTGAACGCGGGCGTCGCCGTCGTACAGCCGGACGTGTCGCACGCGGGCGGGATCTCCGAGCTGCGACGGATCGCCGTACTCGCGGATGCCCATGGTGCGATGCTTGCGCCGCATTGTCCGCTCGGGCCGATCTCGCTGGCGGCTTCGTTGCAGGTCTCGTTCGCGACACCGAACTTCCTGATCCAGGAGCAGAGCCGCGGCATCCATTACAACGAATCGAGCGACCTCACGTCGTACGTCGTGGACCCGGCGCCGTTCACCTGGGTCAACGGCCACGCGGAGTGGAATCCCCTGCCGGGCTTGGGGATCACGGTCGACGAGGAGGCGGTGCGCGCCGCCGACAAGATCGGTCACTCGTGGCGCAACCCCGTGTGGACCCACGAAGACGGCTCCTTCGCCGAATGGTGACCGAGCACGCGGCCGGCCGGCTCGTGACCGTCGACGCGACCGACGGCGGTCGTTGGACCTCCCTACAGTTGGCCGGACGGGAGTGGCTCTGGGCCGGTCCCGGGCTGGTGACTGGCCCGCGCGCCGGGCTCGCCACGTTCATCGACGCCGGCGGCCTCGACGAATGCTTCCCGACGGTCCGCGGCACCCCGGATCACGGCGGGCTGTGGAACCAGCCTTGGGACGGTTCCGTCGAGTACGACGGCGCGGTGTTGACCCGCGCCTTCACAGCCGGCACGGATACGGTCAGCGTCGACTACCGCCTCGAAGCAGACCCTGGCTATCGGTTCATCTGGGCCGCCCACGCACTCCTCGATTGCGTCGCGGGCACAGTCGTCTTCGCTCCGCCTGGGACTGAATGCAGGCTGTACCCCGAGGCGGCCGGTGAGCTTCCGTGGGCCTGGCCCGACGACGCGCCCTGGGTTGTATCTAGCTGGCCGAGCCCACTCGAGTTGGATACGTACGGCCCGTCGGACGGGACTGCTGCCGGGGCGATTCTGGTGGACTGTCCAACGGTTTCGGTGCGGGATCGCGGCGCCGAGCTCACGATGACATTGAGTTGCCCGGGGCAACCGGTCTCGACCGCGTTGTGGCGGAACCAGGGCGGCTTCCCGACGGATGCGCCGTACCGGAGCCTCGGAGTAGAGCCGATGCTCGGACGGGTGTTCGACCTCGCGGAGGCCGGGCCTGACGACGCCGCGGTCGTGCCGGCGAGTGGTGAGCTGGCCTGGCGGCTCACGTTGTCCGCCAGGCCAGTGTGATGTCACCCGAGCGGCAGGTCGAGTACGACGTCCGGCACCGTCGTGGTGTTGGCGGTGCGGATGCTGTTGAGCTCCGTCGCGGTCAGGGCCCGTTTGTAGAGGCGGACCTCGTCCATCGAGCCGTCGAAGTGATGGGCGCCGTCGAGCCGCTGACCGACGTACATCTTGAACGGGCGGCCGGGGCTGACCGAGCCGCTCGGTGCGGTGACGCTCGCGGCCTGCGCGCCGTCGACCCAGATCGAGAGCGTCCCGGCTTTGCGTTGCAGGGCGACGTGATGCCAGGCGTTGTCGTTGTAGGCCTTGGTCGTCTGCACGGCCGCGGTGTTGCCGCCGGTGGTGATCAGGCCGCGGGTCCGGCCGTCCGCGGGTTCGGCTCGGAGCCAGAACTGCGAGAACTCGTTGATGTTGTAGCCCCAGAAGATCGCCTGCGGGGTGGTGCTGGCGCCGTACTTGATCCAGGCCATAGCGGTGAAGTCGCCCGCGCCGACCGCGAGCGACTCGGCGTACGGGAGTTGGAGGGCGTCGTCCACGCCGTCGAAGTCTCTGGCCTGGCCGAACTTACCCGTGGTTGTGGTGGGTCCGCCGCGCAGGTAGGTGTCGTTGTGCAGGCCGCTGGTGTCCGGCGTCGTCGCACCGAGCGGTGCATCGGGGTGGCCGATGTCGTTCTCGGTGAAGCGGGCGAAGCGGATCTGGTCGCGCGCGTCGACCGTACCGCCTTCGTACAGCAGGCCGATCTCGCCGGTCTCGAGGATCGCCAGATCGGAGTACCCCGACCAGTCGCTGGTGATTCGGGTGCCCTCAGCAACGGTCTGCCAGGTCTTGCCCTCGTCGAAGCTGGATCGGATCGTCATGTATCTGCGGCGATCGGGGTCCGCTGGGGCCGCGAACAGGATCCGGTTGTACTTGTCGCCCTGGTCAACGGCTCGCAGCCTTTGCAACGAGCCCTGCACGACCGGCGTCGTCAGTCCCGCGATGGTGGCAAACGGCGCTGCGAACGTCTGGCCGCCGTCGTTGCTGACCGCGGACATCCGGCTCGCTCCCGACGTACCGGCGTTGTTGCGGGCACCGGCGTACACGCCGCCGTCGACCTTCTCGACGACGCTGATCTCCTGCGGCGTCGCGTCCGAGCGGAGATCGGTCGCGCCCTTGTGCCAGGTCTCGCCGTGGTCGTCGCTGTAGACGAGTTGGCCGGCGTTCTGGCCGGCGCCGTTGTCGTAGTTCGTGCCTGCAACCAGCCGGCCGGCGTGGGCGCCGCGGGTGAGCTGGATGCCGTGCACCGGTCCGGTCGCGTACCAGCCCCAGGCCGGGTCGTCGATCTGGTCGCCGAGGTTCTTCGCCTTGCTCCACGTCTTCCCGTCGTCATCACTGAACTGGACGTACGGCGTTCGCGGGCGGCTCGTCGTGCCGGGATCCATCGTGCTCAGCAGGACGATCCGGCCGGTCTCATAGTCGACGATCGGGGCCGGGTTGCCGCGGGTCGCCACCGCGGTCGGGTCGGAGTCGGTTCCGGACAGTACGGTCTGGGTCGCCGACCAGGTGCGGCCGTCGTCGTCGGAGCGGCGCAGGACCAGGTCGATCTCCTGGGAGTCGGCGCACCACGTACGCCGGGCCTCGGCGAAGGCGAGCAGCGTGCCTGCCTTGGTCTTCACGATCGCGGGGATGCGGTAGCAGCCGTAGCCGGCGTCGCCTTTGTTGAACAGCACGGTCTGGGTGATGGCGGCCTGCGCTTGAGTCGGCATGGTCAGGCTTGCGGCGGTCAGAGCGAGCGCCGTGAGCAGGAGTTTGAGCTTGGGCATGGGCGGATGCCTCCTGAAAGTAAACAACGGGGCGGTTGTTCACTCAGTAATTTAGCCACAGATCCGCCGTCTCGAACAGAGCTCATAGGACGTCCTATCTGTGAAGTTGTCACCTAGGTTGGAGACCATGGACCTGCTTGCCGAACTCCGCACCCGGAAGCTGCTCGCGATCATCCGCGCCGACGGGGCGGATACCGCGCTCGCCTGCGTCGAGACGCTCGTCGAGGCCGGTGTCACCGCACTCGAGATCTCGCTCACCACCCCCGGCGGGGTGGAGGCGATCGCCAAGGCGCGTTCGCAGTACGACCCGCACATCCTGATCGGCGCCGGCACCGTCGTGACCGCGGCGCAGGCCGACGAGGTCGCCGCGGCTCGCGCCGGCTTCGTCGTCACTCCGGCGATCACGCGTGGTGCGCATCGCGCGGTTCAGCTCGGCCTGCCGCTGCTGTGCGGCGCGCTCACTCCGACCGAGGTCGTGGCTGCTCTGGACCTCGGCGCCACCGCGGTGAAGATCTTCCCGGCGAAGCTCCACGGTCCCGGGTATTTCAGTGAGCTGCTCGCACCGCTCCCCGACGCGCCGCTCATCGCCGTCGGCGGGGTTGACGCGCAGTCCGCGCCGAAGTACCTGTCTGCTGGCGCGCTCGCCGTCGGCGTGGGTTCTCCGCTGTTGGGCGACGCGGGCGTTGGCGGTTCTTTGGCCGAGCTCGCCATCCGCGCCAGCACCTTCCGGACCGAGCTCGGCGTCTGACCGACTACGCACGCCCGGAGTACCTGATGACCGACAACGCGCACCCGACCTCTGGGAGTGCCTCATGACTGACGACGCGACCTCTCGGAGTACTTGATGACGGATCTCCTCACGTTCGGCGAGACGATGGTCTCGGTGCGGACCGCTCGGCCGATGCGCCTCGGCGGCGACGCGCACCTGTCCATCGCCGGCTCCGAGAGCAACGTGGCGATCGGCGTCGCCCGGCTCGGCCACGACGCCGCCTGGTTGAGTGCCGTAGGCAACGATGAGCCGGGGCGGCTGATCCAGCGGACACTGCGCGCCGAGAACGTCGACACGACGTACCTGCGGTTCGCTGACGACTCGTTCACCGGGTTCATCGCGTTCGACCAGCCGTCGCACGACATCACCCGCGTCAGCTACCACCGCCGCGGATCGGCCGCATCCACCCTCACCGCTTCAGAAACCACCGCGGCTGTTGAGTCGGCGAATCCGACGCTGCTGCACGTCACCGGCATCACCCCGGCGCTCTCCGACACCGCGCGCGCCGCGACGTTGGCCGCCGTACGCACGGCATCTGCAGCGGGCGTCCAAGTCTCACTGGATGTGAACTACCGGGCCCGCCTGTGGTCCCGCGCAGACGCAGCTACGGCGATCGGCCAGCTCCTGCCTCACGTCCACACGGTCTTCTCCTCGGACGACGAACTCGACCTGCTCACCGACGCGAGCGACCCAATCGCGGATCTCCTCAAGACCGTCGACACCCTCGTCGTCACCGCCGGCGGGAAGGGCGCGTGGGCGCATACCAAAGGCACCGGGTCGGCATCCGACGTACACACCGTCCACCGCCCGGCTCTCCCGGTCACCGTGGTCGACAGCATCGGCGCCGGCGACGCGTTCGTCTCCGGCTACCTGTCCGCCACCCTCGACAAGCTCTCCACCGAGTCTCGCCTCGAGAGGGCCACTACGTCCGGCGCGTTCTGCGTCACGGCGTACGGCGACTGGGAATCCCTCCCTACTCGCGAAGACCTGACCCTTCTGTCGCACTCACAAGGCACAGCCCTCCGCTGAGCACACGCTGTCCGCTGAGGTCACGGGCTGTCTGCTGAGGTCACGCCCTGTCTGCCGGGGGACGCCGGAACTGCGAGCGGTACTCCCCCGGCGCCTTACCGGTGAGCCGCCGGAACAGGCGGCTGAACGAGGCCGGATCCCTGTACCCCACCTCACCGGCAATGCGAGCCACGGTCCGGCCCGTCGTCTCCAGCAGTCGTCCAGCTCGGCGTACCCGCGCCGCCTGCAGGTACTCGAGCGGCGTACCGCCAGTTGCCTCACCGAACCGGCGTAGCAGTGTCCTCGAACTGACGTGAAGCTCACTGGCCAGTCGCTCCAGGTCGTAGGGAGCGTTGAGATGCTGGTCCAGCCAGCGCTTCACGTCGTCCGCGAAGGTCGAGCCCCCGGCCGGAAGTACCGACTGGTCGACGTACGGCGCCTGCGAGGTCCGGGCGTCGTCCACCAGCGCGATCCGGGCGGTCGTCCGCGCGATGGACTCACCGCTGTGCCGGCGGATCAGCGTGAGGGCGAAGTCGTACATCGCGCTGAACGCGGCGGTCGTAGTCACACCCTGATCGGTGACGACCAATTGATCGGCGCGGACCTCAACGGCCGGATACCGGCGCGCCAGCTGGTCGGCGTACAGCCAGGAGGTCGTGGCCGTACGGCGATCCAGCACACCGGCCTCGGCAAGCAGAAATGCGCCGATGCACAGCGACACCACCGCCCCACCACCAGCCGCGTGCGCCCGAATCGCCGCAAGCTCCGGTCCAAGCCGGGACAGCACACCGTCGACATCAACCGGCGACCCGACCTGGAACCCAGGCACAACCAGCACATCCGACGGCCGCAACGGTCCGACATCAATCCGCACGTCACCGGACGCAAGCACCCGCCGCCGAGGCGACACAATCCGCACGTCGTACGCCGCCTCAACCGTCCCGCGCACCTCAGCGACCCGCGTCGCCATCGTCAGCAAATCCGGCACCCCATGCACTTCAGACGCGAAACACCCCGGATAAGCCAGCACCGAAACCCGAAGCCCCACCACCTGGCGAGATTAACCAACATCTTGGCGATCCCGCCAGTAGTCGCCCGCCGGGTCTGCAGACATCCTCAGGTCATGAGCCCAGCCCCCCGCACCCCCGACAAACCTCTCGACGACTCGCTCGAGGACTTCGAGCATCGGGTTGTGGAGGTTGGTGGGGTTGCGAAGACGGTGCATGTGACGGGCTCTGGGCCGGCTGTTGTGGTTATGCCGGAGATGCCTGGGATCAGCCCGGATGTGGCGCGGCTCGCGCGGTGGGTGCGGGACGCCGGCTTCACCGTGTTCGTGCCGTCGTTGTTCGGGGTGGACGGCGCCTACCCGACCGCCGAGGACGGCGAGGCGATCATCCGGAGAGCCTGTGTGAGCGCGGAGTTCAGCGCGTTTGCCGGCGGCGGGACGAGCCCGGTGAGCGCATGGCTGCGCGGCCTCGCCCGGATCGCGCACGACGAAGCCGGCGGAGCGGGTGTGGGTGCGATCGGGCTCTGCTTCACCGGCAACTTCGCCCTCACGATGGCGCTCGAGCCGGCCGTGATCGCGCCGGTCGTCAACCACCCGTCGCTTCCGCTGGACGCCCCGGGCGAGCTCGAACTCTCGCCTGCCGACGCGGACGCGCTGGCGGAGCGGTTCCAGCGCGAAGACCTGCAGGTCCTCGCGTACCGGTTCCAGGGCGACCGCTGGTGCACCGGCCAACGCTTCGCGGCGTACCAACGGCTCCTCGGCGACGCCTTCCTCGGACGCGTACTACCCGCGGACGCCGCAAACCCAGACCCACCACCGTTCTTCCGCGACGTCGTGGGATGCGCGCACAGCGTGGTAGCAGCCCACTTCGTAGACGAGACCGGCCACCCCACAGTCCAAGCCCGCGACGAGATCCTGGCCTTCCTCACCACCAAGCTGCTTGTCACATCCGAGCTGGCCGGCCCGTCGGCGGCCACCGCCGCGCAGCCTGCCGTGGCTACTGGGGACCTGGAGCGGCAACCTGGGACCTGAAATAGCAGGTCTCAGGTTGCTCCATCGGGTCTCAGGTCGCTACTCCTCGACCGGGAACAGGATCGGGCTGAGTAGGTAGCGTGATCGGCCGGGAGTGGCTTCGTTTGTCAGGGCGGGGAGGATTGCGGCGCGCATGCCCTCGATCAGTTGGTGGAGTTCGTCCTCACTCAGCCAGATGCCGTGCTGGCGGTAACCCACGAGATCCGCCAGCGGGTCCGCGCCTTCGTGGTCGAGGTACGTGTTGAACTCGGCCACCAGCGCGGCCATCGCGACGGCGAACGCGCGTCGGTGATCGTCAACGGTCACCCGCTCCAGGTCTGCCGGCGTGATCGACGCACGCTCCTGCTGTAGCCGGAACCGGCGCTCGACCGCACCGCGCACCCGCCGCTCCTCCGCGACCTCGAGGATGCCGCCCTCGGCGAGCAGTTCGACGTGCCGATACAGGGTCGCCTTCGAGACATCGGCGATCCGCTCGCCGAGCTCGCCGGTCGTCAGCTCCCGGCCGCCGCGCAGCGCATGGACGATCCGCAACCGCACCGGATGTCCCAGCAGCTCCAACGGACCCATGGCGCAACGATCTCACGTCGTGCTACCTTTCTCAAACATTGAGAAAGGTGTCGCGATGACCGCTTGGACTCCCCCGCCGTACGCCGACCCGGCGGCCTTCACCGAGCAGGACCTCGTCCTCGAGGCAGCCAACCAGACCGTGCCCGGCACCCTCACGCTCCCGAGCGAGCCGAGCGAGCCGCCCACCATCGGCGTCGTACTGCTGGCCGGCGGCGGACCCTTCGACCGCGACGAGACCGCGGGGCCGAACAAGCCGCTGAAGGATCTCGCCTGGGGCCTGGCCACGCACGGCATCGCCGTACTGCGCTTCGACAAGCTCACCGCGAACCGGCCCGAAGCGATGGCAGCACCCGGCTACACGATGACCGCGGAGTACGTGCCGCACGCGATCGCCGCCGTACGCGCGCTCGCCGAACACGTCGACCGGGTTTTCATCGTCGGCCACAGCATGGGCGGGAAGGTCGCGCCAAAGATCGCCGCCGAAGAGCCGTTGGTTGCCGGCCTGGTGATCATGGCCGGCGACACCCAGCCGATGCACCACTCCGCCGTCCGCGTGATGCGCTATCTCGCGGAGACGGGAGCGGTTCCCCCGGAGACAGTCGACGCGTTCCAGCAGCAGGCCGAGGCCGTCGACGATCCCGGCCTGTCCGCGGAGACCCCGTCGACGCACCTGCCGTTCGGCATGCCGGCGTCGTTCTGGCTGGATCTCCGCGAGTACGACGCGGTCGCCACCGCGGCGAAGCTCGACGTACCGATCCTTGTCCTGCAGGGCGGTCGCGACTATCAGATCACCGTCGCCGACGACCTGCCCGCGTGGCGCGACGGCCTCCCCGACGCGACGATCAAGATCCTCGAGGCCGACAACCACGTGTTCATCCCCGGCACCGGCCCGTCGACCGTCGCCGACTACGCGGTCCCGGGGCACGTAGATCCGGAGGCCGTAAACACCATCGTCACCTGGTTGCCATCAGCAACCAGGTGACGCCGACTCAAGACAGCAGCGCTGGATCGGCCGGGCTCGGACTCGACCCGCAGGTCGCCGTGGTGCTTCTTCACCACAATGCGCTAGGAGATGTCGAGGCCCAGTCCGGTGCCTTCACCGATCGGCTTGGTGGTGAAGAACGGGACGTCCTTCACGATCTCGTACCTTTGCAACTTCCCTGACATCATCACCAGCATCGAATTCAGCAACTCCCGCAGATCACTGGTCTGGTACGGCGCGAAACAACTCGCCGCCGACCTCCGCGCCAGCGAGGCGCGCGCGTGAAGCCCTGAGAGCCGCGTGCGCCCGCGCGCCACCTATCCCGCTCGGCAACTGCTGCCCAAACCAACCCCGTACTCTTCGCCCGGGCCAGGCTGAACCATTCGCTCGGCCGCAAGTGCAGCAGCTATTGGAAGCTTCATACGGAGTTGGTGCTCCAGATCCTGCAGTCCATAAATTGCATGTTGCTGCAATCTCAGCCCCTAGTCCGCATCCGGGCTCGTCACTAGCGTTTTAGGTCCGGCGCAGAACGGTGTCGGATCCGCCCAGGGGAGACTTTGATGAAGTTCCGCAGAATGGCCACACTTTTTCTGGCATCGGCCATCGGCTCGATCGCCTGCCTAGCAACCGCCTCAGCTGTGCCGCCGGACCGCGCGCGACCGTTAGAGCCGTCCTCACAGTCACCGACTGACTGTTCAGCAGCGGCTCAGGCTTCAGGCGACTGCCTCGGTTGGGCCGGCGGAACAGGGGCCGACCGGGCCGCGGCGACGGTTGCCAGCGCGCTTCGACTTGGGAAGACCGACCTCGCCCGCAAATTCTTCGACAATCATCGCGCCGAGATGAGTTCGAGTACCCGAACCTTGGTCACCCAAGCCCTTGCTGTCGCAGCCAAAGACGGCGGTGACGATGCCGCGCAAGTTCTTGCCCCGCTGGTGTTCCCGTCACCGCACAATGCCACCGGCGCCAAGACCTACGGCACCGCGTCCCAGATCGACAACGGCGAGTCCCTCGCGACCAGTTACTACAAGTGGCTGCTCCACGGCTCAACTCAGACGAAGGTCTACTACGGGTACGCAAATTCGTCCGGGTATCACACGCTCGGTTCGCTGAATGCGGACCTCGAAGCCCACACGTACTTCGAAGAGACCGGCGCTCATTGGTACATGGACGTCGTCCAGGCGTCTGGAGTACGCCCGTATCTCAGCAGCAATGTGGTGCGGATCTACCAGGACATAACCTTGGGGTCGGACCCGGTCAAATCAACCCTTCCCTGTTACGCCGCCGGGTACACGCTCGATTGCAACGTGTACAGCAAGCCATCTATGACGACCGGAAACTGGTACTACTTCCAGGTGAACTTTGTGATCGGTGTTTCCGGATATCCATCAACTCAGTACCAGGCGCAGACCAGGCGCTGGAAGGTGGTAACTTCATCGAACTGGCAGTTCCTCGCCTACGGCAACGGCGGCTGAACTAGAACCAATTTGGTCAACCCAAGGAGGATCAGTTGACCGTACCGGATGAGATCGCGAGGGCCGAGCGGGCTCGGCTGGACATGCTTGATGCCGTCTACGCAGGCATCCAGCGCCGAGGTGAAGTGTTGGACGTTGTCAGCAACGCTGACTCACTTGAGGATGCCCGCCGCGCTATCCAGCGGCTCCTGGGACTGACCGAGGAGCACGCCCAGGCGGTCCTCGACCTTCAGTTCGGGAGACTGACGCGTTCGAGCGTGACTCGTATCGAGCGTGATCGAGAGAACCTGCGCGCCGAATGGGGATGATCGCACCGGTCGGCGATGGAGGCGTGCGGTGGACGCTGGAGGAGCGATCACTGCACGCCTCCACTGCCTCAGGCTGGAGCTGGATTGTCGATCGAATTTCCGACACTCTGTGCTCATGAACGATGGTCAGTTGGAACCTGCCGACGCCTCGGACGCTGCGCAGGACGCCGGCGAATGCTTGGGGTGGGCGGGCACAGCCGGCGCTGATCCAGCCGCAGCGACGATTGCCAGCGCATTGCTGCTGGGCAGGTCCGCAGGCGCTCGCAGGTTTTTCAGCATCCATCAGGACGAGATCGACCCGGCGACCAGGGACCTGATCATGGAAGCGTTTGCAATCGAGGCCACTGACGGCGCCAGCGCCGCTGCCCGTGTGCTCGCCCCCCTCGTCTCCCCTACGCCAGCCCCACAGACCCTGCCCTTACCTGGCCACGATCTACACAATTCTTAACCCGGCGGCCTACTGGCTCTCCGGGTAACACACATGGAGCTGGGAGTCGCCGCCGTCCTCGACCGGTTGCTTGCAGCAACTCCTAGGCCAGGAGCGCCGGGTCGGACTCCAGTTCCCGCTCCGGATCGAGCGGAAGCACGATCTTGAACACCGTCCGGCCCGGCTCTGACTCGACCCGCAGATCGCCGTGATGCTTCTTCACGACGATGCGCCACGAGATGTCGAGGCCCAGGCCGGTGCCCTCGCCGATCGGCTTGGTGGTGAAGAACGGCTCGAAGATCCGCCGCCGGATCTCCTCCGGGATACCGGGACCGGTGTCGCCGATCTCGACGACGGCGTAGGCGCCGTCCCGCCGGGTCCGGATCGTCAGCGTCCCGGATCCGCCCATCGCGCTGACCGCGTTGTCGATGATGTTCGTCCACACCTGGTTCAGCTCCGCGGCGTACGCCGGGATCTGCGGCAGCTCGGGATCGAAGTCCTTCACGATCTCGTACCCCTGGAGCTTGCCCGACATCATCACCAGCGTCGACTTCAGCAATTCCCGCAGATCAACGGTCTGGTACGGCGCGCGGTCGATCTGCGAGTACTGCTTGGCAGCACCAACGAGTGTCGAGATGCGGGTGACCGAATCGTCGATCTCGTTCATCAGCGACTCGGTGTCGATCGTGTACATCAACCAGCGCACGGCACCCTCGAGGTACTTCGGCCCGACCGCCGTCAGCACCTCGTCCATCCACGGCACATCCAGCCCGGCCGCGGCCAGCACCGGAGCGATATCCCAACTGGCCTGGACATCGTGGTCGTCCAGCCAGTCAGTCAGCTCGTCCTCCCGGTCGGACAACTCCATCGGCGGGATGTCTTTGTCCTTGTTCTTGTCCAGCCGCTCGACCGCGTCGTCCTGGAGCGCGACGATCTGGTGCAGCTTGGTCGCGTCGAGCGTGCCGTCGGCGAGCATCGCCAGCTTCGACCGCATCCCGGAGACCCGCTGCCGCAGCGTGGCCGCGGCCCGGACCGCCGCGGCGGCCGGGTTGTTCAGCTCGTGGGTCAGACCGGCGGACAACGAACCGAGGGCGAGCAGCCGCTCCCGCTCCCCCAGCGTCTCGTTGGTCCGGCGCATGCCCATCACGAAGCCCTCGATCAGGTGCACCGCCATCGGGAACCAGGTGTTCATCATCGTCGCCATCGTCTCGGCGCTGATGACGAAGAACTCCGACGGCTGGGTCACCTGCATCGTCGCGGTGTACGACTTGTGGTCGTTGGCGCCGAAGAACGCGTTGAAGGCGCCCGAGTACACCCCGCGCTGGCCGGTCCGGTTGATCTCCACGAGCTCGCCGTGGGACAGCTTGCAGAGCCGGATCTCCCCGGTCAGCAGGACGTAGCAGCAGGTCGCCTCGTCCCCCTCGTTGAAGACGATCCCGTCGTGCACGGACTCCACGTACCCGACCTCCGACAGCCACTGCAGCTGCTCGTCGGTGAGGCTCTCGAAGAGGAACAGCGTGCGCAGCTCGTCGGGAGTCAGCCGCCGCGGCTCCACAGCTTGGTCAGTCATCAGAGCATCTCCAGGTATCGGTGCACCAGTGTCACGGCCATCGCTCCGTCTCCGACCGCCGAGGCAACGCGCTTCACCGACTCGGCCCGCACGTCACCCGCGGCGAACACGCCGGGCATGCTCGTCTCCAGGTGGTACGGCTCCCGCTCCAGTGGCCAGCCCGGCGGTCTGCCAGGCAGGTCTGGTCCGGTGAGGACGAAGCCTCGATCGTCGCGGAGCAGGTCACCGGGCAACCAGTCCGTCCGCGGAGCCGCGCCGATGAACACGAACATCCATTCCGTGTCCACCTCACGCTTCTCCCCGGTCTCGCTGTTGAGCAGGGTGAGATGTTCCAGGTGCTCCGAGCCCATGCAGGAAACGACCTGCGTGCAGGTATGCACCTCGATGTTGTCGATCCCGTCGATCTGGTCGATGAGGTACGACGACATCGTCGCGGTGAGCGATGGTCCTCTTACCAGCATATGCACGCGTTTCGCATGCCTGGAGAAATAGACCGCCGCCTGACCGGCGGAGTTGGCTCCGCCGATGATGTAGACGTCCATGCCGGCACACGCCGGACCCTCGGTCGTCGCCGAGCCGTAGTAGATTCCACGACCGCACAGATCGTCGACCCCAGGGGCCTGCAGCGTCCGGTACGAGACTCCGGTCGCCAGGATCACCGAGTGCGCCGAGATCTCGCTGCCGTCGGCGAACCGCAGCCGCCGCGCGTTGCCGAGCGTCTCCAACCCCACGACCTGACGGGTCGTCAGCAACTCCGCGCCGAAGCGGACTGCTTGGCGCCGGGCCCGGTCCGTGAGCTGAGCACCGGAGACCCCGTCCGGGAAGCCCAGGTAGTTCTCGATGCGGCTGGACTGCCCTGCCTGGCCACCTGTCGCCAGCTGCTCGACCAGCACAGTCCGGAGGCCTTCGCTAGCGCCGTACACCGCTGCTCCGAGCCCGGCCGGGCCGCCGCCGACCACAACCAGGTCGTAGAAGTCCTTGGCCGGTGCCGTGGACAGGCCGACCTTGTTGGCCAGCTCGGTCTCGGACGGCGCGACCATCACCGTGCCGTCCGGAGTAATCACGACAGGCAGTGTCGAGCCGTCGACCTCGCCCGCGTCGAGGAGCCGCTTGGCCTCTTCGTCGTCGACGTTGAGCCAGCGGTACGGCACCGCGTTGCGGGCGAGGAAGTCGCGGGCCGCGAACGACGGCGCCGACCAGCGGTGCCCGATCACCCGGGTCTCGTCGCCGGACGGCTCCGGGGTCGACTTCCACAGGTCGAGCATCGCGTCGACCACCGGATACAGCTTCTCCTCCGGCGGGTTCCACGGCTTGAGCAGGTAGTGGTCGAGGTCGACCACGTTGATGGCCTGGATCGCCGCATCGGTGTCGGCGTACGCCGTCAGCAGCACGCGGCGGGCGAGCGGGAACAGGTCCATCGCGGCCTCGAGGAACTCGATGCCGGACATCTGCGGCATCCGGTAGTCGGCCAGCAGCAGCGCGACGGGCTCGCCGCGGAGCTTGAGCTCCTTCAGCGCGTCGAGCGCCTGCACCGGATTCTCCGCCCGGACGATGCGGTTCTCCTCGCCGTACCGACGGCGGAGGTCACGGGCGATTGACCGGGAAACGCCGGGATCGTCGTCCACGGTGAGGATCACCGCGCGGGTCGTTGACGCTGTCATGCCTCCTTCATACCAGCGCCAAGCCACAAATCGGGATCCGTCATCCACAGGCCCTCGTCCGGTTCGCGAGGGGCTGATTCGCGAACCGGACGAGAGGGGCGGCCTACGGGAGGGCGTCGAGGTACGGCGCGTGGCTGTTCTGGAACTCCCAGTTGTAGTAGTGGTCCCAGTTGATCGACCACGTCATCAGCCCACGGAAGCCCGGTGAAGCGCCGCCGCGGAGGCTGTAGCCGCCGCAGTTCTGGCCCTTCACCAAGCAGTCGAGCGCCTCGTGCACGGCTGCCGGGGCGGTGTAGCCGTTGCCTGCGCTGACTGCTGCCGGGAGCCCGATACCGATCTGGTCGTCGCGCAGTCCCGGGAACGTCTGTCCGGTGTTCGCCACCGGGAAACCGGCCTTGACCATGTCGGTCATGGCGATGTGGAAGTCGGCGCCGCCCATGTTGTGGTACTGGTTGTCCAGCCCCATGACCGGACCGGAGTTGTAGTCCTGGACGTGGAGGACGGTCAGCGAGTCCCGCAGCGCATGGATGACCGGCAGGTACGAACCGGTCCGGTTGTCGCCGCCACCTGCGCCGCCGTAGAACTGGTAGCCGACCTGCACGAAGAACGTCTCCGGCGCCATCGTCAGCACGAAGCCGGACCCGTACTTCGCCTTCAACGTCTTCAGCGCCGAGATCAGGTTGACGATCACCGGAGTGGTCGGGTTGCGGAAGTCGGTGTCACCCGCATTGAGGTACAGCGAGTGCCCTTCGAAGTCGATGTCGAGCCCGTCCAGCCCGTAGCGGTCGATGATCGCGCTGACAGAGCTGACGAACGCGTCGCGGGCGGCTGCGGTGGTGAGCTGCACCTGTCCGTTCGCACCGCCGATGGAGATCAGCACCTTCTTACCGGCGGCCTGCTTGGCGCGGATAGCGCTCACGAACTCCGCATCGCTCTCCACATTCGGACACTCGGACGCAGGACACCTGTTGAACCGGATGTCTCCCGACGTGACGCTTGTCGGCTCTCCGAAGGCCAGATCGATGATGTCCCACTGGTCCGGTACGTCGGCCATCCGCACATACCCGGATCCGTTCGCAAAGCTCGCGTGCAGGTAGCCGATCAGCGCATGCTTCGCCAAGCCGCTACTCGTACAGCCTCCTGTCGTACCTGACGTGGCCGCAGACCGAGGCGACTCACCGACGCTGTTGTATGCCGCCACCGAATAGCTGTGGCTACTGCACGCCTGGAGTCCGCTGATGGTGGCCGTAGTTCCGGTGACGGTCTGGACGACGCTGGTGCCTTCATAGACCCGGTAGCCGGTGACGATGCCTGTCGAAGCCGGCCAGCTCAACGAGATGGCGGAGTTGGTCGCGCTGGTGACAGTCGGCGTACCAGGAGCGGCCGGAGCACCCGGCGTACCGCCAGGACCGTCCAGAGTGAAGTCATCCGCCTGGTACGCCGGTTGCCCGTACCAGCCGTGCACGTAGATCTGTGCAGACGTCTGACTCGCTCCCGTTGTGAAGGAGAGACTCAGCTGCGTGAAGCTCGCCGCCGACGGCGTCCAGGTGGACGAACCACCTGTGACCCCGAGGTACACGTACGAGCCGCGCACCCAGCCCGACAACGTGTACGCCGTGTTGGGCTGCACCGACACCGTTTGACTGCACTGGGCGTAATCGGAGCTCGTCACCGCACCGTTCAACGCAAAGCCGCCACTGCGAGTCGGACTGCTGACCACCGACCCACCCGAGCAGCTCCACCCACTCAACGAACCGGACTCGAACCCAGGGTTGCTCAGAATATTCGCCGCCTGCGCCGGCACCGTGACCCCGGCCGCCAGCAATACCCCGACCACCACAGCAAGCCACCGTGCACGCATGGAACCTCCTCGACGATGGATTTAGTAGAGAGCCTCCATAAATCCACGTCAACGCATCAACCACGGCGGGTATCCGACGCTGTCGGGATCCGGCCTAGGGCGAGCGCGTGAGCGACATCGACTGGGGTGACGGAACGTACGAGACCACGGCGGCCGACTTGTTGCCGGCAGCTCGCGAGCTGGTCGACGCCGCCGAGGTCAAACCCGGCGAACACGTCGTCGACGTCGGCGCGGGCACCGGTCAGAATCCCGCAGCCGGCCGCATCGACTGGCATGACCCCGCGGCACTCTCCACCCTCTTCGCCCCGCACGGCTACCAGGTCACCGCGACAACCCTCGAGCTCGAGGTCGTCACACCGTCCGCGGAGGACTACTGGGACACCCGCATCGCCAACCACCCACTCGGCGTCTCGACCTTTCCCCTCCTGCAACAAGCAGGCCGCCTCGACGAAGTACGAACCCGATCCCTCCAGACACTCGCCGACAACTGGACCGACACAACCGGCCAGGTCCGCCTGCCCGCGCAGTACCTGTTGGCGACAGCCACCCGCTGATCGTTGGCAGATTTTCGCCAGCGGCCAGTGTCAGCCAAAACCGTGTAGCCGGAGTCACGGATTGGCAGGCTCTTCGGCGTCCGTGCTCGGGGGCGGGCGGCCGGGGCTACAGCCCACGGCCAGGACAACATGCCGTGGAGGCATCACGTGAACCATCCCAACCTGCGCAGGCGTGCCGCACTCTTGGCGGGCGCCGCGCTGATCACCACCGCCTTGGTGGCTCCACCAGGATCAGCAACCCCTCTCGACACCCCACACGGCCGATCGAGCTTCGCGCCCGGCCGCTACGTCGTGACGCTGGCAGACAAGCCGCTGGCGACGTACCAGGGCGGGGTTACCGGGCTCAAGGCCACCAAGCCGGCCACCGGTCGCAAGGTCGAGGTCAACACCAGCAACGCGAAGGCGTACCGGTCCTTCCTGACCGGCAAGCACTCACAGGTCGCTGCAGAGGTCGGAGCCAAGGTCGACCACGACTACTCGACCACTCTGAACGGCTTCGCTGCCTCTCTGACCTCCAAGCAGGTCAACGAGCTCAGCAAGACGCCTGGTGTCGTATCCGTCGTACCTGACCAGCTGCACGTCGCTCTGGACGACCGCAAGTCGACCGACTTCCTCAAACTGTCCGGCAAGACCGGCGTCTGGAACGCACTCGGCGGGACCGCGACCGCGGGCCAGGGTGTCGTTGTCGGTGTCGTCGACACAGGCATCTGGCCGGAGAGCGCGTCGTTGTCGGGCCCCGAGCTCGGGACGAAGCCGCCGACCGCAGCAGACCCGTACCGGCCGTACCTGTCCGGCTCGACGACCGTCATGGAGAAGGCAGACGGAGGTACCTTCACCGGTAGCTGCGAGGCCGGTGAGGACTTCACCGCCGACCAGTGCAACACCAAGCTGATCAGTGCGAAGTACTTCGGCGACGGGTGGCTCAGCCTGGTCCCACCGGACCAGCGGGCCGACTACGTCTCCCCACGCGACGGCGAGGGCCACGGAACCCACACCGCGACCACTGCGGCCGGGCGGGCGAATGTGGACGTCTCGGTCGGCGGTGTCGGCTTCGGTACGGTCACCGGCGTCGCTCCGGCCGCCAAGATCGCTGTGTACAAGGCACTCTGGTCCGGCAAGGACGGCCAGAACTCCGGCGGTCTCACCTCTGACATCCTCTCCGCCATCGACCAGGCGGTCGCGGACGGCGTCGACGTCATCAACTACTCGGTCGGCTCGATCTTCGAGTCCGCGCACACCGATCCGATCCAGCTGGCGTTCCTGTCGGCAGCGTCGGCCGGTGTCTTTGTCTCTGCTGCCGGCGGCAACTCCGGCCCGGACGCGTCGACGCTCGACAACACGTCCCCCTGGGTGACCACAGTCGGCGCCACCACGGTCGCGCCGTACGAAGGCACTGTCGTGCTGGGCAACGGCCAGAAGTACGCCGGTCTCAGCACGACGGTGGCGATGCCTACGGGCAGCAAGCCGCTGGTCAGCCCGGCCGCGGTCAAGAACGAGAGTGCCAGCGACGCAGACGCATTGCTCTGTATGCCGAACACTCT
Source organism: Kribbella rubisoli (assembly GCF_004217145.1). Lineage (GTDB taxonomy): Bacteria > Actinomycetota > Actinomycetes > Propionibacteriales > Kribbellaceae > Kribbella > Kribbella rubisoli. The sequence continues at coordinate 259,634 of NZ_SHKR01000011.1, forward strand.
GGACCCGAGCAAGACGGTCGGGACGATCGTCGCCTGCGAGCGGGGTGTCAACGCCCGCGTGGACAAGTCCACCGAGGTGAAGCGGGCGGGTGGTGTCGGGATGGTGCTGCTCAACCTGTTCCCGCAGGACGTGGTCGGCGACTCCCACGCCGTACCGACTGTGCACGTCAACGCACCGGACGCGCTGTCGATCAAGGCGTACGCCGCGCAGGACGGTGCGACAGCTGAACTCGTACCGGGCAACACGACCAGCACCAAGACGCCGTACCCGCAGATGGCCGACTTCTCGTCGCGCGGCCCTTCGCTGGCGAGTCACGGCAACCTGTTGAAGCCCGACCTTGCTGCGCCGGGTGTGAACATCCTGGCTGCTGTCGCACCGCCCACCAACAACGGCCAGAGCTATGCGTTCCTCTCCGGTACGTCGATGGCCGCACCGCACGTGGCGGGACTGGCGGCGCTCTACCTGTCGAAGCACCCGGACTGGTCGCCGATGGCAGTCAAGTCCGCCCTGATGACCACCGCCGGGAATGTGCTCACTTCGACCGGGTCCGTCGACAGCAACCCGTTCGATGCAGGTGCCGGCGAGGTGCAGCCGTCCAAGATGCTGGATCCCGGTCTGGTCTACGACTCGGGTGACACGGACTGGCTGGGCTACCTGGAAGGCAGTGGCGTCAACACCGGCACCGGAGTGCCTGCGATCAACCCGAGCGACTACAACGCTCCGTCGATCGCGGTCGGCCAGTTGTTGGGCACTCAGACCATCACCCGTCGCGTGACCGCAGTGACCCCAGGCCTGTACCGGGCGACGGTCTCCGTGCCGGGAATGAAGGCAGTGGTGACACCGTCGATCCTGAACTTCACAGAAGCGGGTCAGACCAAGACGTTCAAGGTGAAGCTCACGCTGGACACCGCTGACTCCGGTGCGACGACGAGTGGTTGGCTGACCTGGCAGGGTGGTGGGAAGACAGTGCGCAGCCCCATCGTCGCGGTACCGACCTCCGTGCTCGCTCCGACCGCAGTGTCCGGGTCGGGCGCTGCCGGCTCGGTGTCGTTCACTGCCACCGCTGGCAAGGCCGGCGCACCGATCCACTCGTACGGCGTGGTGTCGGCTCCTCTGGTCGCCGGTGCGGTGCCTGCTGGTGCTGCGGATGCCGATCTGCCGGACTACCCGGTAACGGCCACCGCACAGACCAAGGCGGTGCAGTGGAACATCAAGACCGTGGACCCGGCCGGCAGCATCTGGCTGGTGCTCTACAAGGTCGTGAACGGTCAGAAGCAGTTCCTGTCGTTCGTCGGTGACGGTTCGAACCAGGCGTCCGCCAGCGTGCCTGCACCTGCTGCCGGCGTCTGGGGCGTTCTCGCGATCACCCTGTCCAACCCGCCCGGCGCGGACACGACGGAGTACACGATGCAGACCAACGTCGTGACGGCCTCGTCGGGCAGCACGCTCAAGACGTCGCCTCCGGTGGCTCCGGGCGCGTTCAAGCCCTTCCAGGTCACCGCGTCCTGGTCGGGGCTGCCGACCGACAAGCGCTCGACCGGGTTCGTCGAGTTCCCGAACCGGGCCGGGACGGTGGTGACGATCAACTAGATCCAGCGGCGGCGGGCAGCTTGAACGCCCGCCTGGAACCGGGTCTGCGCGCCGAGCGCATCCATCAGCGCGCGGACCCGGCGCTGGGTCGTCCGGGGACTGATCCGCAACCGCCGGCTGATCATGTCGTCGGTCGCCCCGCCGGCCAGCAGCAACAAGATGTCCCGGTCGGGCTCTGTCAGCGCCGGCACCTCACCGCTCGCCAGCAACGCGGGCATCGGGATCGCCAGTGCCCAGAGCATCTCGAACGTCGCGATCAGCCCGTCCAGCAGGCCCGACGAACGGATCAGCAGGTTCGACTCGGCCGGCGCCCGCTTGGTCAGCCCGATCAACGCGGTGTCGTCGTCCCCCACCGCCATCTTCATCGGCACCTGCGCCAGAACCCGGCTGACCTCACCGGCCGCCTGCAACTCCGGCAGCACGCCCATGATGTCCTCGGACTCGAAGACCTCCGTCCCGTAGATCGCCCGGTACTCGATCCCGTCGGCCAGCCGGTCCAGCTCGAGCTTCTGTTGCGTCGACGGCGGCGTGACGTACGGCGGCCGATCCAGCACCCGGACCTCCCGGCGAGACCCCTTCTGCAGCTCCTCGTACGCCCGCAGCAGCGTCGGCCCGTCCTCGATCAGCTCGACCTGATTCCCTTCCAGGACCGGCGTCCCGCGCCGGCCCCGCAAGTCGTCGGCCACACTCCGCAACCGCGCCAACTGCACATCCAGCTCGTCGAGCGGATCAACCACCACCATCACCCCTCACCGACGCCAAAACGCCCCCACACTAAACCGCGTCAAGTAAGCCGCACAGCCGCATCTCACCGCGTGCTGCCTCTCGAGGGCGCTACGGGCCGCAGGCGAGACAGGGCCAGGGCCTGCCGCAGCGGGAGCATCTGCCGTCGGGGGCGGGGACCGGTAGCCAGATGGCGGGTGCCGGCCTGGTGTGGCCTTCGCGGCCGGTGGAGTCCGGTGCGGCTTCGCGGATGGAGGGCCGGGGATCTTGGGCCCAGTGGAGTTGGGTGCGGCCGCCAGTGCCGTGAGCGGTCAGGAGGGCGTCAATGCCGGCGTCCCAGGTGGAGGTGCCGGGGTGTGGGCCGCGCCAGCGGAGGGTGGCTGCGCCGTCGGACCACTCCACGCCCTCGGCGAGGATCGCGGTGGGGTTGGTGTGGCGGACCAGACGGAAGAGGCGGACCTGTCGCTGCAGCGTGTTCACCGCTTCAGCGTCGCCCAGAACGCACTGCGGACAACAGGTGTGGGCTGTGGGCTGTGGGAACAGCCCACAGCCCACATGCCCTTGTTTTTCACGGTTTTTGTCGGCGAGGGCTTGTAGCGTCGCGGCACGCACCACATGAGCTCGAAGCGTGAACGGGGTGGTCCTGTGACATCTACTACTGAGGCAAGCAGTGCCTTCGGGACGCTCTTGCGGCAGTCCAGGCAGGCGGTCGGCCTGAGCCTGCGGCAACTGGCAGCCCGCGTCGGGTACGACCACAGCTACCTGTCGCAGGTGGAGCGCGGGCAGCGGCCGGGCTCTGCGGACTTGGCGCGGCTCTGCGACCGTGAGCTCGGCACCGGCGACCAGCTGACTGTCACCTTCGAGCGAAGGCCCTCCCACACAGCGCGGCCGGGGCAAACAGCCGACCCGTCGGAGCCGGCTTGGCAGCGGCTGGCCACCGCCGGTGTTGCGGACCAGGCGATCGCGCTCGACGATTTCCGGAGTACGCCGCCGCTTGTGCTGCTGCCCGATCTGGTGAGTGAGCTGCAGCTTCTGCAGGCCCGGGGCGGTGACGCGCTGCAGGCGGTCGAGCTGAGCATCCTGATCGCAGAGACCCTCACCGGACTTGGCCAACGACGTTCGGCGAGGCGATGGTGGTGGGCCGCCCATGCATCCGCAGTCGGCGCCGGAGAGGCGCTCGTGTGTGCGAGAGAGGCAATCAGCGGTCTCGCCGAGCGGCGTCCGTTGCTGACATTGCTGGAGCTGGCCGACAAAGCGGTCGCGCACCAGTCACCTAGCGCGGTGTCCCGTGCAGCGCGGGCGCTGGTCCTGGCCGAGCTTGGGCAGAGCGAGGAGGTACATCGTGCGCTGCAAGAGCTTGTGGGCATCGGCGACGACACCCTCGCCGCGCGGCCGGACTGGATGCCCTACCAGCTGCACTGGGCCGAGGGACGAGTGTGCGCGCGACTGGGGTACGGCGTACCGGGCTGCATCCTGCTCGAGCGAGCGAGAGAGCTCTGCCCGGAGGGCTGGATCGGCGAACGCGCGAAGCTCGACCTCGCCCAGGCCGAGAGTCTGGCTGTCGCCGGAGAGGTCCCAGCCGGCCTGGCCATGGCGCTGCGGGTCCTGGTCGAGCTGCCGCATGAGTGGCGCGACCTCTGGGTGGACGACGCTGCCGATCGAGTGCTCCGCGTAGCGCCCGAGAGCGAGCGCGGTGCAGTGGAGCTACGCAGGCTGCTGGCGACCAAGGGCCGGAGTGTGGGCAGCGGGTCGAGCTGGAGGTGAGGGCAGGGGTAGCGTGCGGTGAGTGACAGGTGAACAGCGGACAACGGCAGTGGCAGACAAGTGGGACTTCGCAGTCGAGCTGCGCAGTGATCCGGCCGGCGCCGAGGCTCGGGCGGCGGTACTCGCGGACCCGGCGTTCGGGCAGTCGTTCACCGACCACATGGTGGTTGCCAACTGGTCGCTGGATCAGGGCTGGCACGACGCCAAGGTGACGGCGTACGCGCCGCTGAAGCTGAGCCCCGCAGCTGCTGTCTTCCACTACTCGCAGGAGATCTTCGAGGGACTCAAGGCGTACCGGCACCCAGACGGCTCGGTCTGGGCCTTCCGACCCGACCGGAACGCCGCCAGGTTCTCCGCAAGCGCGGAGCGGCTGGCGTTGCCGCAGGTGCCGGAAGACGAGTTCGTCGCAGCACTGCGGGCGCTGGTGACTGTTGACGAAGCCTGGGTGCCGTCAGCCGAAGCCAGCGAGACGAGTCTGTATCTCCGTCCGTACATGATCGCCACTGAAGCCGCACTGAGCGTCCGGCCGTCGCACGAGGTGCTGTTCGGCGTCATCGCGTCACCAGCCGGTCCGTACTTCAACACCGGCCCCAAGCCGGTCTCCATCTGGCTGACGACCTCCACCATCCGCGCGACGCCGGGTGGGACGGGCGCGGCCAAGTGCGGCGGCAACTACGCGTCCAGCCTGGCCGGCCTGGCCGAGGCCGTAGCTAACGGCTGTGAGCAGGTCGCCTTCGTCGACGCGGTCGAGCACAAGTGGCTCGAGGAGATCGGCAGCATGAACATGTTCTTCGTGTACGCCGATGGCCGCATCGCCACGCCTGAGCTGAACGGCTCGATCCTCGAAGGCGTCACCCGCGCATCCGTGATCGAGCTCGCCGCCGACCTCGGCCACCCGGTCGAGGAACGCCGGATCTCCGCCGACGAGTGGCGCGACGGCGTACAGAACGGCGAGATCACCGAGGTCTTCGCCTCCGGCACCGCCGCCGTCATCACCCCGATCGGCCGCGTCGCCTGGCCCGAGGGCGATCTGACGATCGGCGACCACTCCGTCGACTACGGCGTCGGCCCTGTCACCGCGAAGATTCGCTCCACGCTGCTCGACCTCCAGTACGGCCGCACCCCGGACACCCGCGGCTGGCTCACGCGCCTGGCTTGATGCCGTTTGTCCCCGGCGCCAGCTAGGTTGGCACCATGGTGGCCAAGTCTCCGGCGATCGAGCTCGAAGTCGGCGAGCGGACGGTCCGGATCTCGAATCCGGACCGGGTGTACTTCCCTGCCCGCGGCGAGACCAAGCTGGACCTGGTCAAGTACTACCTGTCCGTCGGCGACGGCATCGTCAACGCGCTCCGCGAACGCCCGTGCATGATGCACAGGTTCCCCGAAGGCGTCGCGGGCGAGAAGGTTCACCAGAAACGGCTGCCCCACGGTGCGCCGCCGTGGATGGAAACGGTCCGCGTCAAGTTCCCGCGGTACAACCGGACGGCCGACGAGCTGTGCGTCACCGAGATCGCCCATGTGGCGTGGGCGGTGCAGATGTCGACGGTCGAGTTCCACCCGTGGAACTCCCGGCGCGCCGACACCGAGAAGCCCGACGAGTGGCGCATCGACCTCGACCCCATGCCCGATTGCCCGTTCGATCGGATACGCCGGGTCGCGCACACCGTCCACGAGGTGCTCGACGAACTCGGTGCCGTTGGCTACCCGAAGACGTCCGGCGGTTCGGGGATCCACATCTACGTCCGGGTCGAGCCGGCGTACGGCTTCTCCGACGTACGGCGTGCCGCGCTGGCGTTCGCGCGCGAGGTCGAGCGGCGTACTCCGGATGACGTGACGACGACCTGGTGGCGCAAGGACCGCGACCCGAAGAAGGTGTTCGTCGACTACAACCAGAACGCCCGCGACCACACGATCGCGAGCGCGTACTCCGTCCGCGGCAACCCCGAAGGCACGGTGTCGACCCCGATCCACTGGGACGAGATCGACGACGTGAACCCGAAGGACTTCACGATCCAGACCGTCCCGGCGCGGTACGCCGAGCTCGGCGACCTGCACGCGGATATCGACGACCACGTCTACTCGCTGGCCACGTTGATGGAATGGGCGGAGCGCGACGAACGCGACGGCGAGGAAGCGCCACCCGAGGATTAACCGACCAGCCCGTGGTGCAGCAGGTTGGTGAGCGTGTCGATCGCTGCCTGGTCGGTGATCGTCTGGCCGTTCGCCGGGTTCACCACCAGCCAGGTATAGGCGAATCCCTCCATCAGCGCGTTCATCGCCGAGATCGCGACGAGCGGATCAGCCGGCGACCGGGGCAGGTGGGAGAAGTGCTCCACCATGTGCTGGTCGTCATCCGCCATGATCTGCTGCAGCCGCCGGCCGAGCTCCGGATCCACCATCGCGGCCTGTTTGACCGCGATCATCTCCGGTAGATGTGCCTGGTAGAACCGCCAGAACGCTTCGACGTGCCAGCGGATCGCTGACAGCTTGCTGAAGTCGGGGTCGTGCCCGCCCACGTCGACGACGGCCTCGTCCGCCTCCGCGAGCATGTCGCGCAGCAGCGCCTCGAGCAGCTCTTCCTTGCCTGCGAAGTGGTTGTAGAACGACCCCGTCGCGCGGCCCGCGGCCGCGGTGATGTCGGTGATCTTCGTGTTCAGGTATCCGCGCTCGGCGAAGACTTCGCGCGCGGCCTGCTTGAGCGCCACCTCGGTCCCGGCCGCCCGTTGCCGGCGGCTCACCGTGTCGGTCACGACAACCTCCTTGACACCGAACCCTAGCCAGGTTCAAACTGAATCTGAATTCAGTGAATCACAATTCACCCAAGGAGACCACTATGAACGTCCTGATCGCCGGTGCCGGACCGACCGGACTGACCCTGGGAATCGAACTGGCCCGGCGCGGGATCGCGGTCCGCGTGATCGACAAGGCGACCGGGTTCTTCGACGGCTCGCGCGGCGACGGCCTGCAGCCGCGGACCCTCGAGGTCCTCGAGGACCTCGGCGTGGTGGACCAGGTGCTCGAGCAGAGCATCGCGATCCCGCTGATGAAGATCTACCTCGACGGCGAGCTGGTCGGCGAGCGCCGGATGGCCGAGCCCGTCGACCCGACCCCGGACATCCCGTACCCGAACGCCCGCATGCTCGGCCAGTCGCGGACCGAGAAGATCCTGCGCGACAAACTCGCGGAGTACGGCGTGAGCGTCGAGCTGGACACCGCGATCGTCGGCTTCAACCAGACTGACGACTCGGTCACCGCCGAGCTCTCCACCGGTGAGACCGTCGAGATCGACTACCTGGTCGGCGCGGACGGCGGCAGGAGCTTCGTCCGCAAGCAACTGGGCATCGCGTTCGAGGGCACCACCGACGAGTCGATCCGCACTCTGCTCGGCGATGTCGCGGCCGACGGGCTCGACCACGAGGTCGGCTACTGGTTCGCGACCAAGGACAACCCGATGGCCGGCATCGCGATGACTCCGCTGAGCGGCGGCGACCAGTTCCAGTTCGGCGCGCCGCTCGACGCGGACGACGCCGACACCTCGATCGAGGGCCTGCAGGCGCTCGTCGACAAGTACGCCGGTGCAGGTACTGCGAAGCTTCGCGATCTGACCTGGTCGACCGTATGGCGTCCGAACGTACGCCTCGCCGCGAAGTTCCGCGTCGGCCGTGTGTTCATCGCCGGCGATGCCGCTCACGTGCACCCGCCGACCGGCGGTCAGGGCCTGAACACCGGTGTGCAGGACGCGTACAACCTCGGCTGGAAGCTGGCGGACGGACGCGAAGAGGTGCTGGCGACCTACGAGACCGAGCGCCGGACCAACGCGATGCGGGTGCTGGGGATCAGCGAGGACCTGATGCAGAAGCACGTCGAAGGCGACGAGTCGGCGATGGAGCGCGGCGAGAACACTCGTCAGCTGGACGTGTCGTACCGCGACCCGTCGGACACCCGTCCGCTCGTCTCCGGGGACCGTGCGCCCGACGCACCGCTCGTAGATGCCTCCGGCAACAAAGTGCGGCTGTTCGAGCTGTTCCGCGGCCCCCACGAGACCCTGCTGCGCTTCTCCCCCACCACCCCTTCGACCCACGCGCACGCCGTCGACATCACCTCACCGGAAGCGTTCGCGATCTACCACGCGCAGCCAGGCGACGAGATCCTGATCCGGCCCGACGGTTACCTCGCTTAGGATTTTCGGGTGCAGACCCTGGATTCGGCCGCCGCCTACGATCGTGCTGTCGAGCTGGCGACACGAGGGCGGCGCCAGATCCTGGGGATCACCGGCGCGCCGGCCGCGGGCAAGTCGACGTACGCCGAGCAACTCGCCGCGAAGCTAGCCGCTGACGGTCATCAGGTCGCGCTGGTGCCGATGGACGGCTACCACCTCGCACAGTCGGTGCTGGAAGAGCTAGGGCTCGCTGACGTGAAGGGTGCACCGCACACGTTCGACGGCCACGGCTTCGTCGCGTTGCTGCGGAGACTGAAGGAATCGCCGGACGAGCAGATCTGGGCGCCGCGCTTCGACCGCAGCATCGAGGACTCGATCGCCGCGAGCATCGGCGTCCCACCTGCGGTGACGCTCGTTCTCACCGAGGGCAACTACTTGCTCCTCGACGAGCCGCCCTGGACGACCGTCCGCACGCTGCTCGATCAGTGCTGGTACGTCGAAGTACCCGAAGCGCTCCGCCACGCACGACTCGAGGCCCGGCACCGCGCCTTCGGCAGATCACGCGAGGAAGCGCACGAGCGGACCTACGGCTCCGACGAACGCAACGCGCACCTGATCGCCGCGACCGCACCGGCGGCCGACGCGATCATTCGTCCTTGACGCAGACCCGATCGATGAACGCGGCAACACCGTCCAGGTAGAGCTGCAGACCGAAGTCGAAGTCCGCCTCGTTGTCTTCCTCGAAGCTGCCGACCTCGTCGAACACACCGGCCTCGACCGTCCGCGCGACCGCCGGATAGACCCGCGGATCCGCGACCCGCCGCAGCGTCGAGCCGAACCGCTGAAAGGCATCCGGGTTGTCCGCGTACCCGGCCGCCAGGTCGAACGCCATCCGGATCTGGCCCTGCACGTAGGTGATCAAGCCCATCACCACGCCGACCTTCGCCTCCTCCGGCAGGCCGGTGTCCTTCAGCACTCCCAGCGCAGAGTCGAACCAGGCAAGGTTGTTCGGACCGGCAGGCGGACCCGAAATCGGTACCTTCGCGTACCACGTGTGCCGACGGATCGCCGCGAGTACGCCGTCCGCCCAGAACGTCAGCCCGGTCCGCCAGTCAACTCCCTCCGGCATCGGGTCCGGACGCTCGAGTGCGGCGTCCGACATGATCACGAGCAGTTCGTCCTTGCTCTTCACATGCCGATAGAGCGCCATCGTCGAGTTGCCGAGCCGCTCCGCGACGCGAGCCATGGAGACCGCCGCCAGATCCTCCGCGTCGGCGATCGCGATCGCGGCCCCGACGATGTCGTCGAGCGTCAGCGACGGCTTCGGCCCGCGCCGCGGGGTCTCCCGCAACCGCCACATCGCCGCGATGTCAGCCGGCAGCTCATCGTTCTCCACCGGGTCAGTTTAGGGCTTGCTTCGGGATACTGCGTAGATGCTACGCTATTTAGCGTATTCGATACGCAGTAAGGAGGGGCCGATGATCATCGAGGCAATCGGGCTTCGGAAGTCGTACGGCGCGAACGAAGTACTGACTGGAGTCGACCTGAGCGTCGAGGAGGGGTCGGTGCTTGCGCTGCTCGGCCCGAACGGCGCAGGCAAGACCACTGCAGTGCGCATCCTGACCACGCTGACCAAACCTGACTCCGGTACGGCGACCATCGCCGGGTACGACGTACTGCGCGAGCCGGCCCGCGTCCGCGGAGCGATCAGCCTCACCGGGCAGTACGCCGCGGTCGACGAGAACCAGACCGGTCGGGAGAACCTGGTGATGGTCGGTCGGCTGATGCATCTCGGCCGGCGTACTGCGCAGCGTCGTACGGCGGAGCTGCTGGAGCAGTTCGGGCTGACTGACGCGATGGACCGACGTGTGAAGACGTACTCCGGTGGCATGCGGAGGAAGCTCGATCTGGCGATGAGCCTGATCGCCCGGCCGCAGGTGATCTTCCTGGACGAGCCGACGACCGGGCTGGATCCGGCCAGCCGTTCGGCGATGTGGGACGCGATCGTCGAGCTGGTCCGGGGCGGTACGACGATCCTGCTCACAACGCAGTACCTGGAGGAGGCAGACCGGCTGGCGGATCGCGTCGTACTGCTCGACCACGGTCGGATCGTGGCGAGCGGTACAGCTGATGCACTCAAGACGCAGATCGGTGGCGAGCGGATCGAGCTGCGCTTCTCTGACGAAGTACAGCTGCTGAAAGCGACAGGAGTACTGGATGGAGTCGCCGGCGAACTGGTGCTGAACGTGCCGTCGGACGGTACGGCGGCTCACCTGCATCACGTGCTCGACGTACTCCGGGACAACGGGCTGGAGCCGGAGCGGGTCTCGTCGCACCGGCCGACGCTCGACGACGTGTTCCTCGCTCTTACGGCCTGAGAGGTTGCTCATGACACATGCAGTCACTGACGTGGTGACGATGATCGACCGCAGCGTGCGGCTGGCGCGGCGCAATGTCGACACGTTGTTCGCCTCGATCCTGTTGCCGTTGCTGATGATGGCGCTGTTCGTCTACGTGTTCGGCGGCGCGATCAACACGGGCACGGAGTACGTGAACTACGTCGTGCCGGGGATCCTGCTGCTCACCACCGGGTACGGCGCTGCGTCGACGGCGATGGTGGTCGCTGACGACATGAACAGCGGGATGATCGACCGGCTGCGCTCGCTGCCGATCCACAGCTTCGCCGTACTGACTGGACATGTCGTGGCGAGTGTTGCGCGCAACGCGGCGTCGACTGCGATCGTCATCCTTGCCTCGCTCGCCATGGGATTCCGCCCCGGCGGCGGAGTCGTCGACTGGCTCGCGGCTATTGGTCTACTGCTGCTCTACGTCGTCGCACTGTCCTGGCTGGCCGCAGGCCTCGGGGTGATTGCCAAGTCGGTGGAGTCGGCCAGCACTCTCAGCTTCTTCATGCTGTTCCTGCCGTACCTGAGTAGTGCGTTCGTACCGCCGGAGTCGATGCCTTCATGGCTGCAGCCGGTCAGCGAGCACCAGCCGATCACTCCGGTCATCGAGACCATCCGCAGCTTGCTGATCGGGACACCGATGGGCAACAGTGGACGACTCGCTCTGGCATGGTGTTCTGGTCTGCTCCTGTTCTCGGTAGTACTGGCGACTTCGCTGTATCGCAGACGCAACAGCCGCTGAGCGCAGGACTTGTACCGTTCGGCGAAGGTTTAGCGCTGAAACGACCAGGCGTGACCCCTTGGTCGCGTTAACGTCAAACTCCCCCCCAACGTGTGGTGGTCCCACTCCCCCCGGGACCCACACGGACGAGCGCCCCGATCACCGATCGGGGCGCTTTGTTTTCCAGATTTTTGTCGAGGCGGGTGTCGAATCCGGCCCTCCTGGTCCGACGTATCAGTAAGAGCGACCAAGGGAGAGGGTCAGAATGAACATCACCACCGACACCCGGAACATGATCATCAACATGCTGGCCGAGGGCAGCCCGGTCTGGTACGTCGCCGGCATGGTCAAGATGCGCAACCACGACGTCTACGCAGTCGGCCGAGAAGCCGGCTACCCGGACAAAGCGCAGCTGCGGCGAGCCGTCTGGGCCGCCCGGAACCGCACCCTGCAAGCAGCCTGACCACCTGTCCCAGGCCGCTCGAGCCGCTGCCTGCCCCTCTCACCAGGGGCGGACAGCGGCTTTCGTTTGTCAGACAGGACCTAGGGTGTTCGCGTGGATGATGTCAGCGTTGTGGACTACCACACGGCCGGCGAGCCATTCCGGATCGTGACGTCCGTGGAGATCCCGGGCGCGTCAGTGGCCGAGCGCCGGGTCGCGGCGCAGTCGACCGACGTGATCGACGCAGTACGACGGTTGCTGGTGAACGAACCGCGGGGCCATGCGGACATGTACGGCGGATTCGTCGTACCGGGTGATGACGACGGCGCTGACTTCGGCGTGGTGTTCTGGCACAAGGACGGGTACTCGACGGCGTGCGGGCACGGGACGATCGCGCTCGCGACGTGGGCGGTCGACACCGGTCTGGTCCAAGCTCAGGAGGTCGTCATCGATGTGCCGTCCGGACGGGTCACTGCGCGGGTGGATGGTTCGGGCGTTGCCTTCCGCAACGTTCCGTCGTACGTGCTGAAACGTGACGTGCCGGTGTCGACCGCTCGCGGGGACGTGCTGGCGGACATCAGCTACGGCGGCGCGTTCTATGCCTCGGTGCCTGCCTCGTCGGTCGGCTTGTCAGTGACACCGGAGTGCTACGCGGACCTGATCGCCGTCGGCCGCGAGATCAAGTGGGCGCTGGACCCGGTCGCTGTCCATCCCCACGATCCTCGACTGAGCGGTCTGTACGGCACGATCTTGTACGACGATCTCGGGACAGTCGACGGAGGTCCGCACCAGCGCAACCTCGCGGTCTTCGCCGACGGTGAGGCAGACCGCTCCCCCTGCGGCTCAGGTACGTCGGCGCGCCTGGCCCTCCTGCACGACGAGGGACGCCTCGGCCCCGATCAGGTCCTTCGCCATGACTCCATCGTCGGCACGACGTTCCTCGGCCGGGTCGTGGAGCAGACCGAGGCCGGCATCATCACCGAGGTCACCGGCAGCGCCTATCGCACCGGCACCTCCACCTTCACGCTCGATCCCCGCGACACGCTCGGCACCGGCTTCACTCTCCGCTGATCTCAGATTGCGACCGCCCACCGGCGGCGCGACCGCTAGCATCGGTCCCGGTCCCATCGATCCAGCGGAGGAAGCCTGATGATCTTCATCACCGCCAAGTTCCGGGTGAAGCCTGAACACGCCGACAACTGGCCGTCCATCACCGCCGACTTCACCAGCGCGACCCGCTCCGAGCCGGGTTGTCTGTGGTTCGACTGGTCCCGCTCCCTCGACGACCCGAACGAATACGTCCTGGTAGAGGCCTTCGCGGACGACGAAGCCGCCACCCACCATGTCACCTCGGCCCACTTCAAGGGGGCGCAGGAACACCTCCCGCCCCACCTCGTCGAGACACCCCGAATCGTCAACTTCAAGGTCCCCCAGGACGACTGGTCCGAGCTCGGCGAACTCGCCGTAAAGTAACGTCTCGACCCCGTAGGGTGACCGAGTCCGTCGCTCATACAGGAAGAGATCTTGGTCAGGACTGTTGCTGCCCTGGCGGGTTGCGCGGCCATAGCACTCGGTGGCGTCCCGCCGGACCCACCGGTCACGGACACCACACACATCCAGGTTTGGCTCGCGCCGAACCTGGCCGGTGCACCGAAGTCGCTTGAGGCAGCTGTACTCGGTGTGACCGGGCTGGGGACCTCCATGGCGACAGCTGCGCAGACAACGGCCGCGCGACCGGCCCCGTGCTCCCGCTACTGGGCGGAGCACGTGCGTACCTTCAGCCCGGCGTACCGAGGGCTCACCATGGTCGTCGGTGGCGGTTGCGACGACGACCAGGCGCTGCTCAACGCAGTACTCGCGGTACTGAAAGGCGATGGGCATCGACCGAGCGCCTCGATCGTCTCCAACTCCTGGCAGATCCCCATCGGCGACCTATCTCCGCAGACCGTGCATGCGCAACCGGCGTACCAGAAAGGCGTTGTCCCGCCGTCGATGTCGCACGTGCGAGTGGACGGTCGGACGGTGGTCAACAGAGCAGTGCCCGACATCGCGGCCGTCGCCGATCTCGACACCGGCATGCTCGCCGGCTACACGACCGACGGTCGCTATCAGACACAGGTGAATGCCGGGACCAGCCTCGCTGCCCCGCTGGTCGCCGGCATGGTGGCCGACGCACAGCAGGGGCAACGGTCCAGCTTCGGCTTCATCAACCCACTGATCTACAAGCTGTCCGGCACGCGAGCGCTCCACGACGTACTTCCAGTCACGCCGACAATCCCGCAGCAGAACAGGGCTGCCTACACGCCTGCTACCGCCGAGGACAGCGCGACCGTCGACGTCTTCGACTTGAGAGGTCCCGACACCGACCAGGTAACCGCCAAGGGCTACGACACCATCACTGGCGTTGGTACGCCCAACGGTCTCGCGTTCATCCTCGGTCTACGTCTGGCCTCCTAGCTACCGAACCAGCGGCTGTCCGAGCGGAAGCGCCTTGCCGCCGGTCGCCTGCGAACCCGAGCTGAAGAACAAGTAGACGCCGACCGCGGCGAAGACGAACACGACCACGCCGGCCAGCTTCAGCACGCCGGCCGATTGCTGCAGCGTGCCGATCAGGACCAGCACCAACGCGATCTCGATGAGCGCGAACAGCACCGTGTACGCAGCCGGCAGCCGGAGTGTCGCCAGGGTCAGCATGCCGATCACCACGATCCAGGAGATCAGGTACAAGCCCTGTGTATGAAGGACATCCGCGGCAACGATGCCGAACCAGTTGTGCGTCAGACCCAGGACGAGCATTCCGTAGCTCCACCAGAATCCCGCGAAGATACCGAACACTCCCGCCACCGCACTCTGGCCGACGGCTGCCGCCCAGATGGCCGCGATCGCCAGGCCGAGGCCGGTCGCTGCGACGATGATCGGGAGCGAGGCGCCGACGGCCGCGGCAGGCACGTATCCGACCAGTACGAGACCGAGTGCAACCGATCCCACGATGAAGCTCGGGAGACCGATCAGGGCTGGATCTCCGGTCACCGCTGGGGCCGCCGCAGCAGCAGGTTGGGCGAGTTCCTCTTGAGCGCTGTGGGCGTCGATAGTCGTCATGGTGAACTCCCTCTTCGGGGTGCATCCCCGGCTGTGATCAGTTTCACCACTTCGCTCCCGGCAGCATGTCTCGATTTGAGAGCCACCGGTTGGGCCACCGCTGAGCGAGCTGTCTCAAGATGAGATCCGCGCCGGCCTGCTGCGGTGTGACCATCCGTTAGGTGCCGGTACGCGCTCCTCGGTGCCGATCGAGTCACCCGCGTGGCCGACGAGATGGGAGTACAGATGAAGGCTCTCGTGTACCACGGACCTGGCCAGAAGGCATGGGAAGAGGTCCCGAACCCCACCATCAAGGACCCGACCGACGCGATCGTGAAGGTCGAGGCCACCACCATCTGCGGTACCGACCTACATATCCTCAAGGGCGACGTTCCCGCGGTGACCGATGGCCGGATCCTCGGCCACGAAGGCGTCGGTGTGGTCACCGAGGTCGGCTCCGGCTGCAAGAACGTCAAGGTCGGCGACCGGGTGATCATCTCCTGCATCAGCAAGTGCGGGACGTGTGACTACTGCAAGGCCGGCTTGACCTCACACTGCAAGACCCTTGGCGGCATCGGCTGGATCTTCGGGCATCTGATCGACGGGACCCAGGCCGAGTACGTGCGCGTACCCTTCGCCGACAACGGCCTGATCCCGCTGCCCGAGGGAGTCTCTGCCGAAGCAGGAACCATGCTGAGCGACATCCTGCCCACCGGCTACGAGATCGGCGTCCTGAACGGCGCCGTCAAGAGCGGGGACATCGTCGCCGTCATCGGCGCCGGACCTGTCGGGCTTGCCGCGATCATGACCGCGCGCACGGCCGGCGCCGCGGCCGTCATCGCCGTCGACACCAACAAGTTCCGGCTCGATCAGTCACGTGATTTCGGGGCGACCGAGACCCTCGAGGTGAGCTCCGGCCAGGACGTCGCAGCCGCACTGCGGGAGCTCAGTCCGGACGGGCTGGGCGTCGACGTCGCCATCGAGGCGGTCGGCCTGCCTGCAACCTTCGGTGCGGCCCTGGAGTCGGTCCGCCCCGGCGGCCATGTCGCCAACGTCGGCGTACACGGCGAGAGCGTGGAGTTCCCGATCGAGCGGCACTGGATCAACAACCTCACCATCACCACCGGACTCGTCAACGCCACCACCGCCCCCGAACTTCTCGAAAGCATCAAGACGGGCGCCATCGCCCCAGAGAAGTTCGTCACCCACCGATTCACCTACGACCAGTTCGACCAGGCCTACGACACCTTCTCCAACGCCGCCGAACAAGAAGCCCTCAAGGTCATCATCACCAACACCCAGTGACCCCTGGCACAAAGGCGAAGGCCCGGACCTGATGGTCCGGGCCTTCTGTGGTAGCGGGGGCAGGATTTGAACCTGCGACCTCTGGGTTATGAGCCCAGCGAGCTACCGAGCTGCTCCACCCCGCGCCGTTGTGTCTTTAGTTTAGAGGATCTGGGCTGAGCAACCAAATCGGTTCCCGGAGTGCCGAAATCCCGTGTTCGTCGGAGGCGGATCGGCGTACCTTCCGAGTATGTCCCGACACGTCATCCGTCCGTTCGAGGAGGCGGATCTGGCAGCCGCCGCCAGTCTGCTCGCCCAGCGGCACCGGGTGCACCGCAAGCGTCACCCTTTGCTTCCGGCGGACTACGAGGACGAGCGACTTGCTCTCGTCGAGGTGACCGCGGCCTGGGAGAGCGAGGGCGCGTCCGGCGCGGTCATGCTCGAGGGTGGCGAAGTCACCGGCTACCTCCTCGCTGCGCCCAAGCCGTCAACGACCTGGGGTCCGAACATCTGGGTCGAAGCCGCCGGCCACGCCGTCCGTGAGCCGGAACACATTCGCGACCTGTACGGCGCTGCCGCCGCGAAGTGGGTCGACGATGGCCGCATCGCGCACTACGTGCTGGTGCCCGATGACCCCGAGCTGATTAACGCCTGGTTCCGCCTGGCCTTCGGCTCGCAGCACGCGCACGCGGTCCGCCCGGTGCCCGACACTCCGTTGCCCCCGACACGCGATCTCGTCGTACGTCGTGCTGCCCGCGCGGACATCCCGGTACTCGCGGAGCTCGATCTTGTGCTGCCTCAGCATCAGGGTCTGTCGCCGGTGTTCTCGTCGGGTGGGATCCCGACGCTCGAGGAGGCGGTGGCGGACTGGGAGGAGTCGATCGACGACCAGGACTACGCGACCTTCGTTGCCGAGTACAACGGTCAGGTGATCGGGTCGGCGATCGGTTGCTCGCTGGACAAGTCGAGCGCGCACAACGGGCTGGCCAAGCCGGACAACGCCGGCTTCCTCGGGTTCGCGGCCGTACTGCCCTCGGCGCGCGGGCTCGGTGCCGGACGCGCGCTGGGCGAGACGGTGCTCCAGTGGTCGGCCGACACCGGCTACACGTCGGTCGTGACCGACTGGCGGGTGACCAACCTGTTGTCGTCACGGACGTGGCCGCGGCTCGGGTTCCAGCAGACGTTCCACCGGCTGCACCGGCTGATCGGTCACTGATTCCTGGTTGTCCACAGGATCGAATTCGCGTGTTCCGGCGCGGGCCGATCGCTGCATCTTCTTGGGTGTAAGGCGTCTCGCAGCAGGCGAGGCGTCCCCTTCCCCAGGAGGCAGTCATGTCGCGTTCACCGCTTCGTTCCCGAGTCGTGCCGTCCGCCCGTCGTATCGTGATCGGGAGCGCGGTCGTCCTGGCCTCACTCGGGCTCTCGGCGACCGTCCCTGCCTCAGCAACTTCGACGTACTCGATGGCATCTCCATCGACCGAGCAGAGGGCTGGCACCTTGGACGGCTTCGTGATCGAGAACCTCCCCGACGGCATCGGCACGCCGAGCGACTTCGCGTACGAGTGGGAGGACGTGTCCTTCCACAGCCGGCTCTGGGAGACCGGCCCGGATCCGGACGGGGCGTACAAGGTCGACCTCACCGTCAAGACGATCCGCGGCGAGAAGCTCACCGACCTCGAGGCCCTGCACAACTTCCTCGTCGAATACGAGGAGAAGGAGCCGGGATCGTGGCAGCTGACCCCGGTCAAGGTCGGTGGGTACGACGGTCTGTTCTCCGGCGACGAGGTGTTCTACTTCATCGCGCCGGGTGTCGCGGCCGAGGTGACGATCGACCACGACCGCTTCACCGACGAGGACGTGCTCGACACCGCTGCCGGCTTCCACCCGAAGTCCACGACCTGATGCCCTAGGCAACGGACTGGTGGCAACGGAACGGGGCGGCGACGTCGACTGGTGTCGGTGTCGCCGCCCCGGGAAGTTCCCTGCGACTCAGCCTGACGGCGAAGTCGGCGGACTCGTTGGTGTCGATGCCGGTGGAGACGACGGTGTCGACGGGCTCCCGGACGGCTTCGCGGTGGGTGTCGGCGTCGGGCTCGTCGTAGCTGCAGCAGCAGCCGCAGCCTTGTCGAGTGCCGCCTTCATCTGGTTGACGTTGGCCTGGTAGCCCGCGAGATCACCCTTCGTGAGGGCAGCCTGCGCCCGGGTGTACGCCGCCTGTGCGTCGGCCAGCGCCTGCTTGACGGTCTGGTTCGGCTGGTTTGCCGGCGGCGTCTTGGTGCCCGGTGGTTGCTCGCCCGTGTCGACGTTGGTGTTGAAGACCTTGCCCAAGGCTTCCCCGAGCGTCGAGCCGTAGGCGACCCGATCACCGAAGGACACCAGGACATATCTCAGCACGGGATAGCTACCGGGCCCGCTGGTCCGCACCGAGTAGACCGGCTGGACATATAGGAGACCACCGCCGAGCGGCAGCGTCAGCAGGTTGCCGTACTGCGCTCTGGCGCCGCTGCTCGGCTGGTTGATCGGGAGCAGCGCCTGTCTGATGCCTTCGTCGGTCTGGAACTTGTTGTAGACCTGGCCCGGCCCAGGTATCTGCAGGTTGCCGGGCAATCGCAATATTCGGAACTTGCCGTAGTCCGGAGATGTCGCCTCGGAATCGACGGCCATGAAGGCAGTGAGGTTCTCCCGTTCGGCGTTCGGGACGTAGACCGACGTCAGCGAGAACTTCGGATCGGTCTGATCGGGCATCCGCAACGAAAGATAGAAAGGAGGCTGGCTGATATGAGTCGTCGAGTCGCCGCCGGACGAGACCGCGGTCGGGTCGTCCGGGACGCGCCACAGGTCGCTGTTCTGGTACCAGGTGGTGGCGTCGGTGACGTGGTACTTCGCGAGCAGATCGCGCTGCACCTTGAACATGTCCTCCGGGTACCGCAGGTGCGACAACAGGTCCGGCGAGATGGCCGAGCGCGGCTTGACCGTGCCCGGGAAGGCCTTCATCCAGGTCTTGAGGACCGGGTCGCTCTCGTCCCACGCGTACAGCTCGACCGAGCCGTCGTAGGCGTTGACCACGGCCTTGACCGAGTTCCGGATGTAGTTGATCTTCTCGCTCGGCTGCTGCGCGATCGTGCCGCGGCCGGTGGTGGTGTCGCGGGTGCTGACATCCAGGGCGACCTTCTCGGAGTACGGGTAGTTGTCCGAGGTGGTGTAGCCGTCGACGATCCAGACGACCTGGCCGTCGACGATCGCCGGGTACGGGTCACCGTCCGGTGTCAGCCACGGGGCCGCCTTCTCGACCCGCTCGCGCGGGGTGCGGTCGTAGAGGATCTTCGAGTCGGAGTTCACCCGGCTCGACAGCAGGATGTTCGCGTCCCGGAACTTGGTTGCGTAGAGCAACTTGTTTCCGAACGACCCGATCGAGACACCACCCTTGCCGTGGTAGGTGTTCAGCGTCGGGTCGCCGCCGGTCTTGCCTTCCGGAGTGTCGAGCTCTACCGGCTGGCCACCTTCCGGGCCGCCGACGATCGAGTAGTCCGGCGACTGCTCGCCGAAGTAGATCCGTGGCTCGTAGTCTCCGAGCTGGCCGGTCGGTGGCAGGTCCTTCTCGGTCCAGACCGGCGTACCGTCCGCGGCCCGCTGGTTCCCGTTCGCTGCGACGACGCCGTACCCGTGGGTGTAGACGGTGTGGTCGTTGTTCCAGTTGCGCTGGCCGGCCGGCAGCCGGTCGACCTGGACCTCGCGGACGGCGATGACGGTGTCGTTGACCTTGCCACCGATCTTGTACCGGTCGACGTCGAGATCGGTCGGGAACGAGTAGAAGCCGCGCACCTGCTGGAGCTGCTCGAAGGTCGGCCCGACAACGCTCGGGTCGATCAGCCGAATACCTGGCAGCACTTCGGTGTCCTGCACCAGTTCGGCCGGCGTCGCCGTCGTCTTTGCCGGGTAGTCAGTGATCTCGGTCGCCGCGAGCCCGTAGGCATCACGCGTGGCCTCGATGTTCTTGGTGATGTAGGGCCCTTCCTTCACCGGCTCGCTCGGCCGCACCCGCAACTGCTGGAGAGCGGCCGGCCAGAGAGCGCCGAGGAGGATTGCCGACAAGATCAGCACGACCGTGCCGACACCGGGCAGCAGCCAGGTCCGGCGGACCACATTGGCGAAGAACAGACAGGCACACAGGACTGCTATGACGGCCAGGATCTCTTTGCTGGGCAGGATCGCGTTGTCACCGGTATAGGAGATACCGGTGAAGAGCCGACTGTCCGAGGTTGTGAGGCCGAAGCGGTCGAGCCAGTAGCTGAAGGCCTTGAGCAGCACCAGCAGACCGAGCAGGACGGAGAACTGCACCTGCGCCGCGCCGGAGGCCTTCTGCCCCTTCGCGGACGGACGGAAGCCGCCGTACAGGTAGTGCGTGATGATGGCGGCGACCAGCGACAGCAGGACGATCGAGTAGCCGAAGCCGAGCAGGACGCGCAGCCATGGGTAGTCGAAGACGAAGAACGCGATGTCCTTGTTGAAGTGTTTGTCGGTGACTCCGAAGGGGGTCCGGTTCTTCCAGGCCAGGAAGACCTTCCACTCCCCCGACGCGGCAGAGCCGCCGAAGACCAGCATGAGGGTCGCGACCACGCCGACCGCGATCTTCCCGTGCTGCTGCAACAGGTCGCCGTACCGCTCGAAGCCGGGGCTGGGCGACGGCGCCAGGGCGACGCGGGGACGGGTACGGAACGCGACGATGATGTTCGCGACGACAGCGGCGGCCATCAGCAGACCGACGATCACGAACAGCAGCACGCGGGTCCCGAGCACGGTGCTGAAGACCGAGCCGAGGTCGACCGAGCGGTACCAGAGCCGTTGGGTCCAGACATCGGTGAAGACGCTGAAGAGGATCAAGAGGACGATCAGGGTTGCGATCGTCGGCAGCAAGGCCCGAGGACGTCCGCCTGTTCGCCGCGATCTGCGGGCCGGTGGCTCCTCCGGCATGTCGTAGACGCCGTCGCTCATCGTCGCTTCTCCTCGTCGTCACTCATGCCGTCGACCCCAGGACCATCGGCCGGCCGGCTGCCGACCGAAGGTTCGAATGTCAAAGACAGTACTTCGCACAGCGTGGGGACCAAGTCGACGCCGGAAAGCACCGCGCCGTCCTCGTCGTGCTCACGGAGCCTGACGGCGCCGAACCGCCCGCCGTCCCGCAGCACCGCCGCGACCATCCGGACCTCGTGCCGGCGCGGATCGCTGCCGGCCAGCTGGGCCAGTTGGGAGTCCGACTCGACGCTGGACAGACCGGCTTCGGCCGAAGCCGGGAGCACGATCCGCTCGATCGCCAGCGCGCAGCCGGCGACTCCGTCGGGCCATTCGATCCGGCCGAGCGCATCGGCCAGGTTGTCGTCCTCGAGAGCGCCGGGAAGCTCACCCTGCGCGACCGGGGTGAGCGGCTGGGAGGCGTCATCGGCGCCGAGCTGCTCGGCCAGCTGCGGTTCGGCGCGGAGCAGCTCCTCGGTCGGGACCAGCGCGAACAACTGCGCGGGCTGGTCCCAGCCCGCGCTGCTCACGTGCTTCTCGATCTCGATCACCGCGCGGTTGAGCGCGTCAGGAGGCAGCGTGCCTACGGATTCCATGCCGGCAGGTCTTCCCTTCGGGTCACCGGGACGTACGGGTCCCTCATCAACTGCACGACGGAACATCTCCCTTGCCGCTGGCGACAGCCTGCAGCGCGCTGATCGCGCCGGTCAGCGTGCTGATCTTCACCAGCCGGATGTCCTTCACACCGGCATGCAGTGCGGCTTCGCAGTTCGGCGCCGGAACCAGGAAGACCGTGGCGCCGTCGTTCCTGGCGCCGGCGATCTTCTGCTGGATGCCGCCGATAGCACCGACCTCGCCGAGCGCGTCGATCGTGCCCGTGCCGGCAACGTGCTTGCCGTCCAGCAACGGGCCCGGGGTCAGCTTGTCGTAGATGGCCAGCGCGAACGCCGTGCCGGCGCTCGGGCCGCCGATGTCCTGGCCGAGGTTGACCGTGACCTTGACCTGCGATTCGACGCCGATCGAGATCCCGACCATCGGGCGGGTCGCGTCGCCGGGAGTCGCGGCGGTCTTCAACTGGACGGTCTGCTCTTCGGTGCCGCGGCGGATCAGGAAGACGACGTTCTCGCCGACCTTGTGCTTGCGGACGAAGTCACCGACCTGCGGGACCTGGGTCACGGCCTGACCGTCGACAGCCAGCACGATGTCGCCGGGCTTCAGCTTGCCCTGGGCCGGCGTCTTGTCCGCGACCGTCGACACCTTCGTATGGAACGGGACCTTCGCCGCCTGCAGCGCGGCCGCGACCGCGCTGTCCTGCGAGCCGGTCATCTCGGCGGTGTTCTGCTCCTGGACCTGGTCGGCGCTCTGGTCCGGCGGATAGATGATGTCGCGCGGGAACAGGTCGTGGTGCGGGTCGAGCCAGTTGCGCATCGCCTGCGGCAGGGTCAGCTGACGATCCGGCGAGGTGACGGACACCGTAGTCAGGTCAAGCTGCCCGGTGGTCGGGAACGTCTCGTGCCCGGTGATCTCGATGACGGGCTTGTTCTTCGCCGATCCCAGGGTGTCCTTGACCGGACCGGGGCTGAACGAGACGAACGGCACCGGGAACGCGGTCACCAGCCCGAGCGAGACGAGAAGCACGACGATCGAGGTGACCAATGTGGCGGTACGACGTGTCACGAACCCTGCCCTGCGATCTTGGTGGAGGCCTGCTGATGATTACGACGACCCAGGCCCCTGCGACGTTCCGGAGTGGCCCGCGGACCGGGCGCGGCGATTGCGGCGTTGAAGCGCCGGAAGTCCTCGACCGAGGCGAAGGCGCCGCCGGACCGGGGCCGCTCGCGGCTGCGCCAGCCACGCCAGGCCGCCCAGCACATCGCCAGCAGCGTGGCGACCAGCGGGAACGCCAGCCACGCCAAAACCTTCATCCGGCCACCTTCATGCGCCCAGCGTACGGGTCAGTGAGCGCCGACCCACTCGCTGCCACCGTCGATGAAGTGCTGGTGTTTCCAAATCGGGACCTCGGCCTTGAGATCGTCGATCAGCCGCCGGCACGCGGCAAAGGCCACATCCCGGTGCGATGCCGCCACCGCGACGATCACGGCCGCGTCACCGATCTTCAGGTCGCCGGTCCTGTGGACAGCGGCCAGCGCGGTCACCGCGGGGTCGTCACAGATACGCTGCGCAACCTTCCGCAGGTGCTCCAGCGCGTCGGGATGCGCCTCGTAAGCCAGTTTGTCGACCGGCTGCTCGTGGTCGTGGTTGCGCACAGTGCCGATGAAGATCGCGGTTCCACCCGCCGTCGGATCAGCAACAGCCGCCAGCACCTCGTCGCTGGACAACGGACTGTCCCGTATGTCCAGCAGCCTGATCGCGTCGCTCATCTGTCCCTCATTCCCGCCGGTCCCCCGTGCTCACACGCACACCATCCCATCCCCCGTCGCGCAATTCTCCCTCCCGAGCCACCCTCTCCACACATCCCCTCCCCTCATTACCGGCATTTCGGCGTACCAGGCGCTTCGGTGCGTGGTGTGCCGCACACCCGGAGAGACTGTTGCCTTCCTCACCTACCGGCGAACACGAGCGGTGATGCGTTCGCCGGTGGAGGAACTCATGGACGGAACCAGTACGTTGGAGTTGTACGCCCCACCCGCACAGGAAGGCCCTCCGATGAGCGACGAACCGGACAACCCGGACAACCCGTTCAAGGGAACGCCGTTCGAGGCCATGTTCCAGCAGTTCTCCGGCGCGGCCGGCGCGGGCGGCACCCCGGACCTGAACGCGATCTTCGCCCAGGTCCAGCAGTTGCTCAGCGGTTCGACCGACGGCAAGCCGGTGAACTGGGACCTGGCCAAGGACATCGCCCGCAAGACCGTCGCCACCGCCGGGGACCGGTCGATGACGTCTGCCGACGGCGATCGCGTCGCCGACGCGGTCCGGCTCGCCGAGCACTGGCTGGACGAGGCGACCACGCTGCCCGAGGTGTCTGCCACCTCTGCGGCCTGGAGCCGCGCCGAGTGGGTCGAGAACACGCTTCCGGTGTGGCAGACGGTGGTCGACCCGGTCGCCGAACACGTCGCAGGTGCGATGGGCAATGCACTGCCCGCCGAGGCACAGCAGTTCGCGGGCCCGATGGCCGGGATGTTGCGGCAGTTGGGCGGTTCTGTCTTCGGGGCCCAGGTCGGCCAGGGGCTCGGGGAGCTCGCGAGCGAGGTTGTCAGCTCGTCCGACATCGGGCTGCCGCTCGGGCCGACCGGCCAGGCGATCCTGCTGCCCGACAACGTCGCGAAGTTCGCCGAGGGACTTGGGCTGACCGACGAGGACGTTCGGCTGTATCTGGCGCTGCGCGAGGTGGCGCACCAGCGGCTGTACGCGGGCGTGCCGTGGCTGCGGCAGCACCTGCTGGCCGCGGTCGCCGACTACGCGGCCGGTATCGAGGTCGACACGGGCAAGATCGAGCGCGCGATGGCCGACATCGACCCGCAGAACCCGGAGGCCATGCAGGAGGCGCTCGCGGGCGGCCTCTTCGAGCCCGAGGACTCCGAGCAGCAGAAGGCGGCACTCGTCCGGCTCGAGACGACGCTCGCGCTGGTCGAGGGCTGGGTGGACGATGTCGTACGCGAAGCGACCAGGGACCGGATGCCGTCGGCGATCCAGCTCTCCGAGACAGTACGGCGCCGTCGGGCGGCTGGTGGTCCGGCCGAGCAGACGTTCGCGACTCTCGTTGGTCTTCAGCTTCGGCCGCGACGGCTGCGCGACGCGGCCAACCTGTGGGCCGCCGTTCGCGACGCTCGCGGAGTCGACGGTCGCGACAACCTGTGGTCGCACCCTGACCTGATGCCGAGCACTGCTGACCTCGATGACCCCATCGGGTTCGCGCAGCACGCGGGCGAACTCTCCAACATCGACATCTCCGACTTCCTGACCGACGAAGACAAGCCGACCGACTCCACCTCGGACGACGACGGCGACAACCCCACCAAGTAGTCGTTCCCGGGTCGCGGGGAGACTGGCGGGGTGCTTCTTGGGAATGCGGTTGAGGTCTTAGAAGGCTGGAGTGCGCCCGACGCGGAGCAAGAGGAGCTGCGGGCGCATTACCTGCGGCATCTCGCGGCGCATGCAGACGGGATGTGGCGGAGCTGTCGGCCGGAGCATGTGACGGCTAGTGCGCTGCTGGTTGACGGTGCGGGGAAGAACACGCTGCTGACGTTGCACAAGACAGTCGGGCGGTGGCTTCAGCTCGGCGGACATTGCGAGCCCGGCGACACGACGTTGCCGGGTGCGGCGCTGCGGGAGGCGGCGGAGGAGTCCGGGCTGTCGGGGCTCACGATTGGGCGGGAGCCGCTGCAGCTTTCGCGGCATTTGCTTCTTGGTGGCGGGTGCGCGGGGGCTTATCACCTCGACGTGCAGTTCCTCGTGACCGCGACGGCCGGCACGGAGTACGTCGTGAGCGAGGAATCGCATGATCTTGCGTGGTTCCCGCTCGATGGGCTCCCCGTGGACACGGATATCTCCGTGCAGGAGCTCGCGGCCCGAGCGCGGCACCAACTTTCGCGCGCCTGACGGTCTTTCGCGCGCCTGACGGTTCGGAGCACTGCGGCCGGCCGGCAGAACTGTGGGCCGACCCGAATGGCCGGCCCACCTCCCCACAGCAGGACATCAACATTCCCCAGCCCTGCTACCCCTCGCCCCACACCCCGTAATCCCCGCTGATACTGCGTTCCTGCGTCCCCGTTGGTGCTGCGTCCGTGCTTGTCCTTCGTTCCCTGCTTGTCCTGCGATCCCCGTTGTACTGCGGTTCCGTCGGTGCTGCGCCCCGTTCGCAACGCCCCCGTTGTTCTGCGTCGCTGCGATCCCCCGTGATCCCCCCGGATCACCGTGCCCCCGAACCCCCCATTGCTACAGCTGTTCCCCGGGTTCCCCGGGCCCTGCGAATCCCCCCGTTGGCCCAGCAGGTCCCCGTGATCCCCCGGCCTTGCCAATCCCCCGTTGGTACAGCTGTTTCCGTGATCCCCCGGCCTTGCCGATCCCTCGGTGGTACGGCCGTTCCCGTGAGCCCCCCGGCCCCGTGGGTGCAGCTGTTCCCCCGTGATTTGTCCTGCTGTGTTCGTCCCCCGTGCGATCCCCGTCGTACTGCTGCGCCCGCCGCCGAAGCTGGCCGCATCCCCCCGGGTGCGGCCGGCAGTGGGCTGATGTCGGGTGCCGCCCCTGAACGGCATCGGCTATCAGCTGGACTTCCCCCGAAGTCCCCCGCCGCATGATGAAACGAGCCGCGAGCAAGAAGGTGACGGGTCAGACATGAAGAAGTTTCGAAAACTCACGACTTCGGCTCGATCAGCCCGCGCTGGAGGGCCGTCATGATCGCCTGAGCCCGGTTCGACACCTCAAGCTTCTCGTACAGACGTTCGACGTACGTCTTCGCCGTGGACACGCTCACCGACAGCGCAACCGCGATCGCCCGGACCGACAGCCCCTGCCCGAGCAACTCGAGCACCTGCGATTCACGCGGACTCAGCAGCGCCTGCGCCGACGACTGATCGCGGCGAGCCATCGCAGGCCCGAGCCCGGTCGCCGTGAAGGAGGTCGGCGCTACGGCAGCGTGCCGGATCGCCGCCAGAATCTCCTCCGTCGGCGCAGTCCTCGCGACGAACGCGGACACTCCCGACTCGAGGGCCTCGAACAGCACGCTGTCCTGCCCTTCCGGCGCCAGCAGGACGATTCCGAGCTCGGCGTACCGGTTGCGGAGTTCGCGGGCGATCCGCAGACCGTCCTGGTCGGGCGGTGTTACATCGAGTACGACGACGTTCGCGCGGGTCGACAGCACTATGCCGACCGCGTCGGCGCGCTGGCCGGTGTCGCCGACGATCTCCAGATCCGGTTCATGGTCCACCAGACCGGTCAGGCCATAGCGGACCAATGTGTGATCGTCGATTACGACGACCCTGACGAAATCATGCATGGCTCCCCCCGCGGACCAAACTACGCAGCGTGACGCAGTTGCGATAGGGACTGTCGTCTCTACCGCCTGAAGATCTGGTCGCACCAGATACAACCCCATCAGCCCGGCCGCCACCATCCGAGCACCGTGACCGCGCGCCGACCCGCGACAGGCGAGGACGGATCGGCGTCGACGAGCCCGATCCTGGCCTGCAGCGCCGGGCGGCCACTGGCCGGGCAGACCAGACCACCAGGGCAGATGTACGCCGTGAGTTGCACCCCGAACGTGAAGGCGGGCGAATCAACGGGCAAGTCGATCGCCACACCGGACAAAGCCCCAACGGCAGTGAGACGCAACGCGCGAACCACCGCACCGGCTCCCACTACCGGCGTCCCCGGACCAACGCTGAGATCAAGCACAGCGGCGGGCGTGTACACCGTGCCCAACACCAACAGTCGGCCCGAGACCATCGCGCAAGCGCTTGTATTACTGGGATATGGCCCCTCGACCACACACCCGTCAGCAGCGCGCAGAGCAGGCGGCGTGTAGCTGAGCTCCAACCGCACCGCATCGATGTCCTCGGTGTCACCCTTGACCGGTAGCCCCGCAGTGAGAGCCAAGCTCGCCCCGGTGAACGTCCCCGCATAGACGGCCTGCGCCAACGATCCAGTGCGACTGGTGTCAAGCGGCACGGTCTCGGTCTGGTACGACGTTCCGCCCGCGGCCCCGGTCATCGACGCGGTCAACGGCGTACCTGAGCCGACATCGAGCGACACGTCGAGCTTGTCCGTCGACGTGACGTCGCTGTGCCGATGGGTGATCTTCAACGCGGCGGACCGTAGCACCGAGCCGGCCGGAATCGGAGCAGGCGGAGCGAAGCCGTTGATCGTGACCGGGGCGGTGTCGTTGGCCACCGTGCTCTTCCAGGTGGCCGCGACGCCGTCGGCCGTGGACAGACGGGACGGCGTCGCGGTCAGCCCGAACTTGCTCACCAGCGAGACCGCGGTCGGCTTCAACGCGCTCGCCCCGCTCGAGTCGACCGAAGACTCGGCCCCGCTGGTGAGTCCTCGGAGGGCGATCGGCGGCTTCGTGGCGGAGTAGCTGCCACAGAGCTCCGCCTTGCCCGATTTCACGTCCAGCCGGCTGTCGCCGCCGAAGATGAACTGCACACCGGCGGTCGCACCGTCGAGCGGACTGGCACACGAACTGCCCGACAGCGTGCCGCCGACCAGGTTGCCGCCGTCGACCGTCCAGACGTTGTCCCCGCTGTCGAGCAAGGGGTTCGACTCGTTGTGGAAGTCGAAGTAGTAGATGCCCGGCTTGAACCACCAGGTGCTCCCGTGGCACGGGCTGTCGCTCTTCATCATCGCGCTCAGCCCGACCGCGTCGTCGTAGTAGCCAGGCAGAAACGCGACGACCGAGCCCGGCGTCGTACACGCGGGCAAGGCTCGCAACGGAGGCACACTGGTCAGCGGAGATCGGTACGCCGGATCGTCGCCACCGGGGAGCGCAGACAGGTTGCACAGCGGATTCCCCAGCAGCTCGCCCGAGCAGCCTCCCCGCGCAGACAGTGCACCGGCGCTCAGCTTTCCAGCAGCCACGGCGACGGACGAATGGGATACGACCTTGCCGCGGATCTGCAGGGTGGAGCCCGCCGGCTGTTGGACCGTCAGACCGTCCTCGCCGGGTATCTGCCCGAGAGTGAGCAGCGCGTTGTCCGGCCGATTGCACTCGCTCGCGTCCTGGCAGTGGACCACTACCTGCTTCGGATCCGGCTTGCACGTCACCGCGGCGGAGTCGAGCCCGTTGAAGAGGATGAGCGAAAGCGTGTCGGACAGTCCGAAGCATCGCTGCCCCGAGTTCCCGTTGTACCCGCTGTTGCGCAGGTTGTTGATCGCAGCCTCCATCGCGCCATCAGCCGCGTACGACGCCTCGGTCTGATCGCGGAGACTCGCAGACACCCGTTCCGCGGTGTCGGTCCGGGACAGCAGAGCCGAGAGCGCCAGCCCGATCACGGTGATCACCACAAGGACCAGTAGCAACGAGGACCCACGTTCGTCCCGGCGCCTCACGACTGTCTCCGCAGACCGCTCAGTGCGACCTCGTAGTCGCCGGTGGACGGCCTGGACATCAGCAGTCGCAAAGTGATGCCCTCTGGAAGCTCAGCAGAGTCACACGCAGTCGAGCAGGTGACCGTAAGGCTGCCCGACTTCACATTCGACGCAATCCGTCGATCAGAAGACGGTGTCGTACTCGGACCCAGGCAACGCGCCCGGTGCAGCTCCCCGGCCTCATTCACGTAGTACGCGACGACCGCCGTACGCCGGACTGCCGGCGTGACCGAGGTGTCCCAGTAATCCGACAGCAGCCGAACCGCGGCAGCCGGCAACGGACCGCAGACCACCCCGCCGGCCGAGTCGACGGCGTCGAGCTGCACCGATGGTGAGAACGGCAGCGATCCGTCCAGAGCGACAGCTCCGTAGTCGCGCAGGCCAACCGCCGCGACATCGCGGGCGAAGTACGTCGCGCCGAGCTGGGCATCTTGCGCCATGTCCAACCGGTCCGACGTCGCACTCATCTGGTGCAGCGCGTTGACCACGAGATCAGCCAGGCCGACCGTGACGACCCCCATCAGGGTCATCGTGATCAGCAGCTCGATCAGCGTGAAGCCTTGCTCGGTACGTCTCAGCCGCACGGCGGATCCCCGAGCCGGCACGGCTTCCGCAGTACGACGTCCAGCGTCTCGGCAGCACGCCCGTCCGTACTCGCCACTGACACCCGCAACCGCTGCAGACCGCGATCCGGCAGGCAGAGCGGCAACCACAGCACACCGGTCCAGTACTGCACCGATCCGCTCACCACTCGAGCCGTGAACCCGGCCGGCGGAGTGAAGCCCGGTACGGCGTACGACGAAGCGCACGGGACGTAGTGGCCGTCAGCGACGTACTGCTGCAGCGCTTCGGCGTAGTTGCGTACCGTCGTCACTGCGGTCGCCTGTTTGCGCTGGGTGTCCGACATCAGCACGGTCGTCGTCAGACCCGCCATCACTGCGACGACCGCGACGCCCATCAGGGCGATCGCGACGACCAGTTCCAGCAGGCTCTCCCCGCGTTCCCGCATCAGCCCTGCACCTGCCGGAAGATCCCGTACATCGCGGATACCAGCGCGATCGCGACGAAGCCGACCACACCGCCCATCAGCACGATCACCGCCGGCTCGAACAGGCCGATCAGCTTCTTCAGCTTGTAGTCCAGCTCACCCTCGTAGTACTGCGCGGTGACCTCGAGCTGGGCGTCCATCGTCCCGGTGTCCTCACCGACCCGGATCATCTGGGCCGCCGTGGCCGGGAACAGCTTGGTGGCCGCGAGCGGCCGGGCCAGCCCCTCGCCCTGCAGCATCGCCTCCATCACACCCGCAAGCGACCGGCGATAGACGCGGTTCGGCAGTGAGCCGGTCGCGACGCGCAGCGCCTGGGGCAGTTGGACGCCCGCACTGACCATGGACGAGAGGATCCGGCAGAAACGCTCGACCAGAGCGAACTGGACGGTCGGCCCGATCACCGGCACCGCGAGGACCAGGCGGTCCCGCAGGTAGCGGCCGGGTGTCGTGCTCAACACATAGACGAGCAGGAGCGTGAGTACCCCCAAGCCGATCATCAGTGCCCACCACCAGCCGGTGAGGAAGTTCGTGATCGCGAGCAGGATCCGGGTCGGCAAGGGCAACCGGGCTCCGAGGCTGTCGAAGAACGCCTGGAACCGCGGCAGCACGAAGCCGGCGAGGACGACCAGCGTCACGACGGACATCGCCGCGACGACCGCCGGATAGATGGTGGCCTGCTTGATCCGCCGGCGAGCTTCGAGATCACGTTCCAGGTAGCGGGCGAGCTGGCCGAGCGCGGTGTCGAGACGGCCGCTCAGCTCGGCCGAGCGGAGGATGCCGCGGTAGAACTCGGGGAAGATCCGCGGATGCCGGTCGAAGCAGTCCGACAACCGCTCGCCATCGCGGAGGCCGTCCTCGACCTCGAGCATCATCCGGCGTACCGACGAGTTCTCCGCCTCGCGGCCCAGGCTGTGAACCGACTCGGTCAGCGGCAGCCCTGCACCCACGAACGCGCCGAGCTGCCGGGTCAGGTGCATCACCTCTTCCCGCTTCACCCGTCGGGCGGTGATCTCCAGCTGGAGCAGGCCGGGCTTCTCGGACAGCCGGATGTTCCGCAGCTCCCGCTCGTACAGGGCCAGCTCGGCCTCCTCCCGGCTCTCGGCCCGCGTCGTACCGCGCTTGGTACTCCCGTCGGGCTTGGCCGCGACGTACGCATATCTGGTCATCGCATCCCCACCGTGTAGATCGACCGGAGCACCTCGGCGACCGTGGTGACCCCTGTCTGCGCCAGCCGGGCGCCCTCCTCGTGCAGCGTCCGCATGCCCTCGTAGCAGGCGACCTTGCGGATCTCGGCCAGCGGTGCGCGATCGACGATCAGCTCGCGGATCGGATCGGTCACCGGCAGCAGCTCGTACACACCGGTCCGTTCGAGGTAGCCGGTGTGCGCGCAGAAGTTGCACCCCGCGCCGCGGATCAAGCCGCCGACCGGGGCCTCGGCGCCGGTACTGCGCAGGAACGCCAGCTCCGCGGCCGGTGGCTCGTAGTACTCGCGGCAGTTCTCGCAGACCTTGCGGATCAGCCGCTGTGAGATCACCGCGCTCACCGACGACGCGACGAGGAAGTTCTCGATTCCCATGTCCAGCAGGCGATGCAGAGCTGTCGCGGTGTCGGTGGCGTGTACCGACGAAAGCACCAGATGCCCGGTCAGGGCGGACTGTACGGCGATGCGCGCGGTCTCCGCGTCCCGGATCTCACCGACCAGGATGACGTCGGGGTCCTGCCGCAGGATCGACCGCAGCCCGGTGGCGAACGTGATCCCGGCCGCCTCGTTGATCTGGATCTGGTTGATCGAGGCGTAGCTGTACTCGACCGGGTCCTCGATCGTCATGATGTTGCGCTCGGGGCTGTCGATCTCGCCGAGCGACCCGTAGAGCGTCGTGGTCTTGCCGCTCCCGGTCGGCCCCGCACAGATGACCATCCCGTACGGCGTGCGCAGCAACGCGGCGTACCGCTCCGCCAGCTCGGGAGGCATCCCGAGCTGCTCGAGCCGGAACAGCGGCCGGCTCTTGTCGAGAAGCCGCAGGACGACCTTCTCGCCGCCGACGACGGCTGCGGTCGAGACCCGGATGTCAACGTCGCGGCCCTCGACCTGCATCCGGATCTGGCCGTCCTGGGAGCGGCGTCGCTCGACGATGTTCAGGTCGGCCAGCACCTTGATCCGGCTGACCACCGCAGGCCCGATCGCGCCGGGCAGGTCGAGCTGGTCGCGCAGCGCCCCGTCCACCCGGAACCGCACCCGGACCCGGTCGTCGTGCGGCTCGATGTGGATGTCGGAGGCCCGGTCGCGCAGGCCCTGGGTGATGACCAGCTGGACGACCTGGACGACGGGCGCGTCCTCCTTCACGACGAGTTCGTCGGACTCAGGCGCCGTACCGCGGGCCTGGAACTGCTTGAGTGGCTCATCGATGCCGGCCAGCGCACGGAAGCTGTTGTCGATCGCGCGGACGATGTCGGGACCCGCCGCGAGAGCGAGCCGAACCGGCCGGCCGAGCGCTTCCTGGACCTGCAGCCCCCGCGCCGGGTCGGCGAGTACGACGAGCACCTCGCCCTCACGGATCGCCAGCGGTAGCGCCGTCAGCCGTCGGGCCGTCTGCTCGTCGATCAGCGCGGTCGCACCAGCCTGCGGGGTGACGGTCCACAGGTCCACCAGCGGAATGCCGTGCCGCTCGGCCACCTGCGCTGCCCGGCGCCGTTCCGCTGGAAGATCGACGGACACCGGCTGCTTCCCCTCCCCACGGTGCCTCACGCCTGCACCGCCCCGGAGCGCATCCTCGGCCGGAGCTCGATCTCGTTCGGATGGGAGGTGCGGGAGTAGGCATCCTCCGGCCGGATCTCGCCGGCGACGATCAGCTCCGAGAGGGACTGCTCGAGCGTGATCATGCCTTCGCGCCGACCGGTGACCAGGGCGTTGCGCAACTGGTGCGTCTTGCCTTCCTGGATCAGGTTGCGGATCCCGGCGTTCGCGACCATCACCTCGAACGCCGCCACCAGTCCGCCGCCGACCCGCGGGATCAGCCGCTGATGTACGACGCCGCTGAGCGCCGCGGCCAGCTGAACCCGTACCTGCGACTGCTGCTCGGGCGGGAACACGTCGATGATCCGGGCCAGTGACTGGGCCGTGTCGTTCGTGTGCAGAGTCGCGAAGACCAGATGACCGGTCTCGGCGATGGTCAGAGCGAACCGGATCGACTCCAGATCTCTCATCTCACCGACCAGCAGTACGTCGGGGTCCTCACGCAGCGCAGCCCGCAAGGCATCAGGGAACGACGCCGTGTCGCTGCCGACCTCGCGCTGGTTCACCGCCGAACGGCGATGCTCGTGCACGTACTCGATCGGGTCCTCGATCGTGATGATGTGGCAGGCCCGATCGGTGTTGATCTGGTGGATGACCGAGGCCAGCGTGGTCGACTTGCCGGATCCGGTCGGCCCGGTGACCAGGACCAGGCCCTGATGCAGCCGGGCGAACGTTTCGACCACCGGCGGCAGCCCCAGCTCCGACATCGTCGGGATGCTGCGCGGGATGACGCGGAGCGCGAGTGCGGTGTCGCCGCGCTGGGTGAAGGCGTTCGCGCGGATCCGCGCGTTGTCCCGCCAGGAGAACGAGAAGTCGTGCTCGTACGTCGTCTGCCAGACGTTCGAGCGGTGTGGGTTGAGGATCTCCGCGAGCATCGCGTCGGTGTCCCGCCGGGTCAGCGGGGTCTTGTCCGCCGCCGGTCGCAGGACACCGTGGACACGCAACTGCGGCGCCATTCCGACCGTGAGGAGCAGGTCGGTGCCGCCGGCGTTCCAGAGTTCTTCGAGCAACAGATCCACCCGGCTGCCAGGCACGGGAATTCTCATGACGCCCCTTCGGCATGATCGTCTGACCGGAAACGACGCGCCGCGGACGGGCCGGTCCTCCTCCGACCGGTCCGTCCTCGCGGTGCGGGGTTACGTGCAGGCGCCGGCCGCGGTGACCAGACCGTTGACGCCGAGGGTGATGGTGTAGCCGTCGCCGACCGGACGGCTGCGCAGCAGCTGGTTGACGCCGACGGTGAGCTCCAGCCAGCCCGGGTCACCGGCGGGTGGGTAGGTGCCGTTCTTCGCGTAGTACGCCTCGACGGCGACCTCCACGCTCTTCTTGTCGGTCTTGCAGGCGGCCGCGTTACCGCGGTCCTGGATACCGGAGACCGCGAAGACGACGACCCCGGACAGCACGCCCAGGATGACGATCACGACGAGCAGTTCGATCAGGGTGAAGCCGGACTGGTTTCTGGTGCGGGTCCGAGCCGTGCGGTTGCGGGCACGCCGGACTGTTCGGGCGGCAAAGGCCCGAAGCGGGTAATTCATGCTGCTTTCCTTTACAGATGCTCCGGCAAGCGACGGAGACGGGGTCTTCCAGGCGCGGCAGCCGCGAACGAAGACTCAGCTCGACCCCTGTAAATCCAGCCGGATCCGCCTCACACATCCCCCCGGATGATGCTTGCTGCCGCGTCAAAGACTCGCCTCTGCAAGCCCCGCGTCACAGCGGGTGAACGCCCGACGTCCCTGGCCACCCGACCGACAGCTGTCGGTCGTTCTACCGACAAGCCTCAGGAATGGCGCAACAGTGACCTGGTCGCGTCCCAGCCCTCCAGACCGGGATCCAGCCGCGCGATGTCAGCGGCCGATCGCAGTCGATGCCAGCCAGGGCCGATCGCCACCGCGTGGCGGCGGGGTTTGCGCGCTTCCAGGACCGACAGTTCCGTGTCGAACGTCGGCGCGACCTCGGCAACCCAGTCCGCGACCGGCGTCTTGGTCCCGATCGCCGCCAGGGTGCCGTCCTCGGCTGGAGTGACAGCGATGTCGGCAGTGCTGAGGGCGCGGAAGAGCTTGCCGATCAGCAGGCCTGGCAGGTCCGGTACGTCGTGCGACACCGCAACGACCGCGGCGGCCGGACCGGCCAGCTCCACCGCATGCAGGACGGGCCGATCGGGGTCCACGGCGTACGTCGGTGTGCCCGGCCAGGTCAGCGCGCGGACCTCGGCGACTGCCTCCTCGTCTCCGCCGGCGACCGCGACCGCTACCTCGACGCGATCCAGGCCGGCGAGTACTTCGTAGGTATCCTCGGCCAACGCCAACCGCCACGCGTCAGGGTCCCGGCCGGGCGGCGCCCAGGTCCCCGCAGCCGGTACGACGACAACGACAACGCGCCGGTCGCCGGTCATGCGGTGGTGCTCACGTTGTCGTAGCAGGAGCGGGCTGCGTTCACCTGGGGCATGTGGTCTTCGGCCCAGGTCTTGATGGAGGCGATGAGCGGCATCAGCGTTTCGCCGAGCGACGTGAGTTCGTAGTCGACGCGGACCGGCACGGATGGCGTGACCGAGCGGGTCAGTAGGCCGTCGCGTTCGAGGGATCGGAGGGTCTGGGTCAGCATCTTCTGGCTGACGCCGGCGATGCGGCGGGACAGATCGGAGTACCGCTGTGGGCCGTCGGCGAGGGCGGTGAGGATGAGCGTCACCCACTTGTCGCTGATGCGGTCCAGGAGCTGCCGGGCCGGGCAGGTCGCCAGGAACGCGTCGTACTCGCGGGCTGCCTCTTCGCGGAGCTGGGCGGCGGTGCGGGTGGGCATGGCTCTCCTCGTCGTACGGTAGGCACCCTGGAGTGCGTACTTCCCGATAGAGAGTAACTCTCCCACAGTGATTGGGAACCCAATCCTCAAGGAGAGAACGATATGCGCGCACTAGTCGCCCGCCGCCTCGACGGGCCGGACGCGATCGAGCTGATCGAGACCGCCGTACCCGAGCCCGCCGAGGGCCAGCTCCGCATCAAGGTGGCAGCCGCAGCAGTCAACCCGGTGGACCTCGCAGTCAGCGCAGGTCTGGCAGTGGAGTTCGGACTGACCGCAGCGCGCGAGCAATTCGGGCTCGGCTGGGACCTCGCAGGCACTGTGGATGCGGTTGGGCCCAACACCGAGGCGCCGGCACAGGCCGTCGTCGGTGTGGCGGATCTGCTGGGCCGGAGCCTCAAGACACACGCGGAGTACGTCGTGCTGGACGTCGACGCAGTGGTCCGCGCACCGGAAGGCGTGAACCTCGCGAACGCGGCAACGTTCGGACTCAACGGCCTGACCGCGCTGCAGGCCGTCAACACGCTGCAGGGACAGACCGTGCTCGTCACCGGAGCCGCTGGCGGCGTCGGTGGGTACGCCGTCGAGCTGGCCAAGCACCGCGGGCTGACAGTGATCGCCAGTGCCGGACCCGCTGACGAAGAGCTGGTACGGCGCCTCGGCGCGGACCACTTCGTCGACCGGAACGAGGACCTGGCTGCAGCGGTACGGCGGATCGTGCCGGCAGGTGTGGACGGCGTAGTCGACGCGGCCGTGGTCGGAATCGGCGCACAAGAGGCCGTCCGCAACGGTGGTCGCCATCTACATCTGCAACCAGGGCCGCGACCGCCCCACCTCCGGGGCATCACTGTGGACCAACTGTTCATCCACACCAACCGACCGGACCTGGAAGAACTCGTGCGCCTGGTCGAGGCCGGTGTCCTCTCGACGCGGATCGCCGATACCTACGGCCTGGAGGACGCAGCGATTGCCTACAAACGCCTCGCTGCGGGA
This sequence comes from Kribbella rubisoli, assembly GCF_004217145.1. Lineage (GTDB taxonomy): Bacteria > Actinomycetota > Actinomycetes > Propionibacteriales > Kribbellaceae > Kribbella > Kribbella rubisoli. The sequence continues at coordinate 296,485 of NZ_SHKR01000011.1, forward strand.
GGTGTGCGCGGCCGGGTGGTCCTACTGCCCTAGGCCAAGTGCGGAGTGGAGGCGCAGCGCCACCTGAATGTCCAGCGAGTGGTCCGGAGCCAGCCAGCCGTCGCCGAGCAGAGCCGTGACGCGGTCCAGGCGTTGCTGGACGGTGTTGGGGTGGATATGCAGAGACGTGGCAGCTCGGGTAGGGCTCTGGCCGGCGGCGAAGTAGGCCTGGAGGGTGCCGATCAGATCGGTACCGCGTTGCGTGTCGTAGTCAATGACCTTGCCGAGCACATGGTGCACGTGGCTGCGAACGTCGACGTCGGAAGCACCGACCAGACCAGCAACGCCTAAGTCGTCAGGTGTGGCCGACTCGCTGGTGCGGCCTAGCCGGAGCATGGTGGCAACCAGCCGGGCAGCCTGGCGGTGGGCTTCAACGAGAGGCTCACCCCAGGCTGCAGGACCCGTCACGGCGATGGTGACGCCAGCACGCTTCGCCACCTCCGCCAGATCGCGTGCCGCGCTACCAGGAATCGTACGAGCGAACAGCAGCACCAGATCCCCGCCGTACGGACCCGACAGCACGAGTCTGTCCTCCAGCGGTGCAGAGAGTCGCGCGCGTACGGCGGTGTGGTCGCCGCGGCAGACTGCGATGACTAGGCGGTCGTGGCGATGGTTCGGTGCGAGCAGCCGGAGTCGATCGGTCAGTGTGCGTGGATCGGCGCTCCCACTCAGCACGTCGGCCAGCAGGTCGGCCTGTGCGCGTTGGGATTGCTCAGCGGACTGCCGCCGGAAGAGCAGGACCAGTGCGGTGACAACAGCAGCGCGTTCGACGATGCGCCGGTCCGCGGCGGACAGGTCGTCGGCGCCTCCGATGACGAGCGCACCGAGCCGTTCGCCCTTCGCGGTCGCCGCGACGACCCAGCAGTCTCCGATGCGAGTCAGGCGACCGGACTCGGACTCCTGCCAGGGCACTGATTCAGGCACTGCTCCGGCGACCGCAAGTTCGTTGCCAGCGGCATCGAACAGTACGACCCACACGTCGAGTAGCTCGGCCAATGCGGCGGCGATGGCGTCCACATCGCCGCCGGACAACACGATGTCGGCGAAACGGTCATGCGCGGCGGCAGCGTGTTCGACACCGGCGTGCGCGGCAGACAGTTGGTCCAGCGCAGCAGCTGTCTCCGCGGCCGCACGTACTTGGACGATCGTCACCGCCGCCAGCATGGCGAGTGAACCGAGCAGCGACACCTCGTCGCGACTGAAAGGCCGCGCTGTCCGGTTGGACGCGAACAGCACGCCGACGAACGCTCCGTCGACGATCAGCGGCGTACCGCAGATCGCCACGAGCCCCTCCTCGCCGACCGCATCGTCGATCGGCATGGTGTGGCGGAAGCGTCGGTCGGACGGGTAGTCCGCGGTCCAGTACGGCCTGTACGTCTCCGCGACCAGTCCGCCGAGTCCAGCACCCAGAGGCAGTCGCAGTTGCTGGAATGCAGCCGAGACGGAGCCGTCGGTGGCACGCATGTACGTGTCGCCACGCGCCTCGTCGTACAGCGTCAAGTATGCGACGTCCGTGCCGATCAGCGTGCGGGCGCGGTGGACGATGGTGTCGAGTACGCCGCCTGGATCGCGCGCCGACGCCAACTCGCGCGCGACGTCGACCAGTGCGGACAGCTCGGCCTCACGCTTCTTGCTGGCGTCCATACCGGCCCGGATGCGCAGGGCGAGGTCGCGTGCCACCGCGTCCTCGCCCGCCGCCCGGGCCAGCTCGCCCCCGGGCGCATCCTCGGCCAGTAGCCGCAGAAGCTCCTCCATGGTTCTACAGAGTAGTGAGATCGCGCCGGTGTGTTTCGGAGTACGACGTCACCGCGATCACCGAGATCACCGCACACGCTGCGACGTACACAGCGATCGCATAGCCCGAGTCGTACGCCTTCAGCAGCGCTACCGCGATGAACGGCGCCAGACCGCCCGCGATGATCGACGCGAGCTGGTAGCCGACCGAGACACCGGAGTACCGCACCCGCGTGCCGAACAGCTCGGTGAAGAAGGACGCCTGCGGTCCGTACATCGCACCGTGGAAGATCAGCCCGACAGTCACGGCCAGTGTCGCCAGTGCGAAGTTGCGAGTGTTGATCAGCGCAATGAAGACGAACACCCAGACACCCACGCCAACAGCACCGATCAGATAGACGGGCCGGCGACCGATGCGGTCCGACAGCGCACCCCACGCCGGGATCGCGAAGAAGTGGATGGCAGCACCGATGAGAACTGCGTTCAGAGCGAACGACTTGCCCATCCCCAGCTGCTCCTTCGCGTACGTCGCGATGACGATCGTGAAGATGTAGTAGCTGACGTTCTCCGCCATCCGCGCACCCATCGCAGTCAGCACCTCACGCGGGTACCGCGTGATCACCTCGAGCACCGGCAGCTTGTCCGCCGGCTCCTGCTTGGCCCGGGCCTCCTGGAACACCGGTGACTCCTCGATCCGCAGCCGTACCCAGAGCCCGACCAGCACGAGTACTGCGGACAGCAGGAACGGAATGCGCCAGCCCCACGCGTTGAAGTCGGCGTCCGACTGGAACGCAGCCAGCCCTGCCAGTACGCCGTTCGCGATCAACTGCCCAGCCGGCGCACCAGCCTGCGGCCACGACGCCCAGAAACCGCGACGAGCCGGGTCACCGTGCTCGGACACGATCAGTACGGCGCCACCCCACTCGCCGCCGAGCGCGAACCCCTGGATGAGCCGCAGCACCGTCAGCAAGATCGGTGCGAGCGCACCGACTTGTGCGTACGTCGGAAGCAGGCCGATGGCGAAGGTAGCGAGCCCCATCATCAACAGCGAAAGCACCAGCAACTGCTTGCGTCCCAGCCGGTCGCCGAAGTGCCCGAACACCACACCGCCGATCGGCCGCGCGAAGAAGCCGACTGCGAACGTGGCGAAGCTCAGCAACGTCCCGCTGAGCTCCTCGCCCTTCGGGAAGAACAGGTCGCCGAACACCACCGATGCGGCGACGCCGTACAGGAAGAAGTCGTACCACTCGACCGTCGTACCGACGAGACTCGCGCCTACCACCCGGACGATCGAGGTACGGGTGCGGACCGGTTCTGTAGCTGTCATGGGCGGGCTCCTGTAGTAGCTAGTGGGCGGTCCAGCCGCCGTCGAGTACGAACGAGCTCCCCGTGATGGAGGCGGAGGCCGGGCCGCACAGCATGGCCACCAGCTCCGCCACTTCGGCCGGTTCGATCAGCCGCTTCACCGCGACCGGCTCGAGCAGGACCTTGTCCAGCACCTCCGCCTCGGACAGGCCGTGCGTCGCGGCCTGGTCAGCCAGCTGTGCAGTGACCAGCGGCGTACGGACATAGGCCGGGTTGACGCAGTTGCTGGTCACGCCATGAGCCGCGCCTTCCAGCGCGACGACCTTGCTGAGGCCCTCCAGCCCGTGCTTCGCCGAGACGTACGCCGCCTTGAACGGACTGGCCCGGAGACCGTGGACCGAGCTGATGTTCACCACACGGCCCCAGCCGGCGCCGTACATGTGTGGAAGCGTCTGCCGGATCAGGCGGAACGGCGCCTCGAGCATGAGCCGGATGATGTAGCTGAACCGCTCCGGCGGGAACTGCTCGACCGGTGCGACCTGCTGTACGCCGGCGTTGTTCACCAGGATGTCGATGTCGGTCGGCAGGTCGGACAGCCGGTCAAGGTCGGACAGGTCGGCCAGAATCGTCTCGACGCCGTCCAGCGCCTCCAGACCGGCCTGGTCGAAGTCCACGGCGATCACGTGGACGCCGTCCGCGGCCAGGCGTTGGGCGCAGGCGGCGCCGATGCCTGACGCGGCACCGGTGACGAGGGCTCGACGGGTCTCCATGGCCGATGACTGTAGAAATCCGGGCCTGCGCACACTATGGGATGGGCCCACACAACCTGCGGGCTCTGTATGGCGCGACACGCCACTTATCCACAACCGTGCCTATCAAACCTGCGGCTGCCGATAGCTGGACCTATTGTTGAAACATGGTCGATATCGAACACCCGAAGAAGAAGGCCGCCGGCGTCCCCGCGGTGCTCTCGTCGTTCAAGTTCGGTTTCCGGGAGATGGGTCCCGCGCGGACCGGCAAGGTGTTCCTGAAGATGAACCAGGACGGCGGGTTCGACTGCCCGTCCTGCGCCTGGCCGGACCCTGACCACAAACGCAAGCACGCGGCCGAGTTCTGCGAGAACGGCGCGAAGGCGGTGGCCTGGGAGGCGACGCGCAAACGGGTGCCGCGGGAGTTCTTCGCCGAGCACCCGGTCGAGGCGATGAACGAGATCTCGGAGTTCGACCTCGGCAAGCTCGGCCGGATCACCGAGCCGATGCTGCTGCGGGCCGGCGCGACCAACTACGAGCCGGTCGGCTGGGACGAGGCGTTCCAGGTCGTCGCGCGACACCTGAAGGCCCTCGTCGACCCCGACGACGCCGTCTTCTACACCTCCGGCCGGACCAGCAACGAGGCCGCGTTCCTCTACCAGCTCTTCGTCCGCGCCTACGGCACCAACAACCTGCCCGACTGCTCGAACATGTGCCACGAATCTTCCGGTACGGCGCTGTCGCGGGTCATCGGCAGCGGCAAGGGTGCCGTCACGCTGGAGATGCTCGAAGAGGCCGAGCTGATCGTCGTCGTCGGCCAGAACCCTGGCACCAACGCACCGCGGATGCTCAGCCACCTGGAGATCGCCAAGCGCAACGGCGGCGACATCGTCGCGGTCAACCCGCTGCCCGAGCCCGGCCTGATGAACTTCAAGAACCCGCAGACCGCGCGCGGCTGGATCGGCAAGGGCACGAAGCTCGCCGACCAGCACCTGCAGATCCGGATCGGCGGCGACCAGGCGCTGTTCCTTGCCATCGGCCACCTTCTGCTCGAGGCCGAGGCGACCAACCCCGGCACCGTTCTCGACAAGTCCTTCATCGACTCGCACACCAGTGGATTCGAGCTCTACGCCAAGCACAACACCGAGATCGACTGGCCGGCGGTCGAGCAGGCGACCGGGCTGCGGCGCCCCGAGATCGAGGAGCTCACCCAGCGGTTCATCAAGTCCAAGGCCACGGTGATCTGCTGGGCGATGGGCCTCACGCAGCACCGCGAGGCCGTCGCGACGATCAGCGAGATCGTCAACGTCCTTCTCCTGCAGGGCAACATCGGCAAGCCGGGCGCCGGCCCGTGCCCGGTGCGCGGCCACTCGAACGTGCAGGGCGACCGCAGCATGGGCATCTGGGAGAAGATGCCGGAGACGTTCCTGGACAAGCTCGACTCCGAGTTCTCCTTCACCTCGCCGCGGGAGCACGGCATCGACGCGGCGGAGACGGTGAAGCGGCTGCGGGACGGCGCCGTCCGTGTGTTCTTCGCGATGGGCGGGAACTTCGCGTCCGCGACGCCGGACACCGAGGTCGTGCATCGCGGCCTGCGTGAGTGCGATCTGACCGTGCACGTGTCGACGAAGCTCAACCGGTCGCACACGATCACCGGCCGCGAGGCGCTGATCCTGCCGACCCTCGGGCGGACCGACCACGACCACACCGCGGCGGGTCCGCAATCCGTCACGGTCGAGGACTCGCAAGGCGCCGTACACCTCTCGACCGGGAACCTGATTCCGCCCGGTCCGGAGATGAAGTCGGAGATCGGCATCATCTGCGGGCTGGCGCAAGCCGTGGTGCCATCAGTAGGCGAGATCCCTTGGGCCGACTTCGCGGACGACTACAGCCTGGTCCGGCAGCGGATCGGGCGGGTGGCCGACGGGTACGAGAACTTCGAGGACCGCTTGCGGGCGAACGGCGGTGGGTTCCTGCTGGCGCATGCGGCGCGGGACAAGCGCGAGTTCAAGACGTCCGACGCGCGGGCGCAGTTCACCGCCAACGACCTGGTCTGGTTGCCGACGGAGCCTGGTCGGCTGCTGCTGCAGACGCTCCGCAGTCATGACCAGTTCAACACCACGATCTACGGCCTCGAGGACCGCTACCGCGGCGTCCACGGGACGCGCGAGGTCGTCTTCGTGAACCCGGACGACCTGGCCGAGCTCGGTCTCGAGGACGGCGCATACGTCGACATCGTCAGCGAGTTCCGAGGCGTCGAACGGCGCGCCTCGCGATTCCGGCTGGTGTCCTACCCGACGGCTCGCGGTTGCGTGGCGGCTTACTACCCCGAGACCAACGTGCTGATGTCGGCCGACGACGTCGCCAAGGGCAGCAACACGCCCGTCGCGAAGGGCCTCACCGTCAGGCTGGAGCCAGTCGCTTCCTGAACCACGGCTGGAGTACTGCGAGCGCGACCGCAACAGCTGCGCTTGTCAGCCAGAGCCCTGTCGGGCCGGAGTTCTCGAGTAGTTGGGTGACTGTGAGCGGGGCGATCGTGGTCGCGATCCCCCAGCTCAGTCCGAAGACGGCCAGGTACCGGCCGCGGGCCTGATCAGGCGCCAGGCCGGAAGCTTGCGTGAGGTAGCGGGTCAGGAGGAACAGGTCGCCGAGGCTCCAGAGGATCGCGGCGATCACGAAGACGGCCAGCGTTCCTGCGACTGCGCAGACGACCAAGCCGGCGGCGAGAAGCACGTAGCCGATGGTGATGGATTGGAAGTCGTCGAGGTGCTGCACGCGGAGCAGGCGTTGCGCGGCGATCAGGGTGATCGCAGAGATGGCCAGGATGATTCCGATGCCGGACTTCGGCAGACCTTGCTCAAGCAGCGTTAGTGGCAGTCCGATGATGATCTGCATGTAGATCGTTGCGAAGATCGTGCCACCGGCCAGGAGCAGGAGCAGTCGGCGATCGCGCCATACCGACACCGTCGCAGCAGGCGCTTCCTCTGCATGCTGCACGTCGGTTCGAAGGACAAGCGCGACCAGAGCGGCGCAGGACAGGCAGGTGATCGCGTCGGCGACGAAGAGCCAGCGGAGATCCCAGTGGCTGAGCGCGGCGGCGAGGAGACCGGCCAGCACACCTGCGGCTGCCAGTGCGGCGCTGTAGAGACCGTAGGCGGCGGGACGACCAGCAGGCTCAGTGACGTCGGCGATCATCGCCTGGCTCGGCGGCTCGTAGATCTCGAACGCGAGGCCGAGCAGGATCGTGGCGAGCACCGCCGACCACAACGTGTGGCTCAACGCGATCCACAGCTGGGCGATCGCACAGCCGGTCAGACCGAGGACGATCGTCCGGCGCCGGCCGAGTCGGTCGGCCAGTTGGCCACCCAGCAGCCGGGACGGGATCGTCGCAGCGCCGAACACCGCGAGGATCAGGCCGGTCTCACCGAGCGAAGCACCGAACTCGACCGTGAGCACCACGCCGAGGAACGGCAGCGTGAACGCACCGATCCGGTTCACCGCGCGGGCGACGACCAGGATCCAGACAGTCCGGGACAGCCCACGCCAGGGTCCGGTCAGCGTGGCAACAGCGCTCATGACGACTCCATGACTATCTAAACGGATATGATCGGTCACGCGAGAGCCTATGGAGAGGACCCATGACCGGTCAAGTGTCTTTTGATAGTCACGCGCGGAGCGTGCTGGCCGCGTCGGTCGAGTACGTGAACCGGCTGACCCCCGGGTACTCCGGCGGCGTCGCGTACGCCGCGCCCGCCGACGACCCCGAAGCAATCACCGAAGCCGTAGCCCAGGCCCTGACAGCGATCGGGCATCCCCCGAAATCGGTGCCGGTGAACGACGCACGCCGGCTCAAGCAGTTGGCTGGACGGATGCGAATGGTGTTCGAGGCCGCCGCAGCCGACGACCTGGACACCGCCGCGACGGAGATCAACGCACTCCTCGTGGACACCAACGCCCGTCCGCAACTCGATCGCGGCCGGGATCGCCCGTGGAGCCTGCACTTCCACGGCCCGGACGAGCAGCTCGCCAACGGGTGGGCGGCCGGCTGCGCCGCCGGTCTAGCTCTCGCCGTCGGTAGCGACCTCGCCGGCCGGCTAGGCGTCTGCGCGGCACCGCAGTGCGACCGCGTCTTCGTCGACGTCTCGAAGAACGGTCAACGCCGCTTCTGCTCACCCCAATGCCAGAGCCGCGTCAAAGCGGCCGCCCACCGCGCCCGCCAGGCGGCTACCGAATAAGGACCGGCTTGGCCGGATCCTCGTTGTCGACCACGAGCTGCGCACGATCGGCGGGATGAATCTCCTCGACGTACCTGCGCTCGCCCGGGATGTACCTGTTCAGATAGCGCTGCTCAGCTGCCGCGGCCGACTCCATCCACGCCTGGTCGCGGGCAGTTCCTCGCCGCAGGACGGTGTCGAAGCCGACGTACACGTAGATCCGGAAGTCCCAGTAGTCGTCGAGCTCAGGTCGTTGCAAGAACGCGCCATCTGCAACCAACACCGCGTCCGGCGCGGCGGTCCGCACAGGTGAGTCGAGGACAGAGCGCGCGGAGGTGTCGCGTATCCCGACGACATAACCCCGGTCACCATCCGGCCCGAGCGGCGCCAGCAACCGGTCGCGAATCGCGTCGTTGTCGTACATCTCGAAGTAGTAGCTCTCCGGCGAATCGATCGGGTACGACGTCCGCAGCTCCGGCGCCCGCTTGAAGTAGTCGATACCGGCCCGGATCACCTCACGATCGCTCCGCGCCCGCAGTACGTCGGCCAACTCGTCGGCGAGCGTCGTCTTGCCGGCCGCCGAGCATCCGTCGATCGCAACCCGCACCGGATGTGATCGCTGGACCGCGAGTACGTCGGACGCCAATTCCCCCAGGACCTCAGCTCGGTCTGCCACGGTCAGCATCCTCCAGCACAACGGCGCCCCACCCGAATGGATTTCGGGTGGGGCGCCGAGCTGTCGTCAGCCGACGGGAGTCAGCTCGCGGTCCTCCTCCGGGGCGGGTGGGGTGGAGGCGTGCTTGGCGGACTTCGGGCGGAGCCACTTCGGGGCCCACCAGTTGGCGTCGCCGAGCAGGATCATCACGCTCGGCAGGACGACCGCGCGGATGATCGTCGCGTCGATCAGGATCGCGACGGCCAGTCCGACTCCGAGCTGCTTCATGTCCAGCGTGCTCAGCGTCGCGAAGACCGCGAACACCCCGATCATCACCGCCGCGGCACTGGTCACCACGCCGGCCGAACCGGTGATGCCCTCGGCGACAGCCTGCCTGGTCGGCACGCCCCGCAGCACGGCCTCACGGATCCGGCTGACGACGAACACGTGGTAGTCCATCGACAGACCGAACAGCACCACGAAGAGGAACAGTGGCAGCCAACTGACGACCGCGCCGTTCGACCGGAAGTGCAGCAGCCCTTCGGCCCAGGTGTTCTGGAAGACCGCGGTGACGACGCCGTACGCCGCTCCCGCGCTCAGCAGGTTGAGCCCGATCGCCGTGACCGCGACGACCACCGAGCGGAACGTCACCATCATCACGATCATCGTCAGCAGCAGGACGAACCCGATCACCAGCGGCAGCTTGTCCCGCGTGTGCGCCGCATAGTCGACGTCCGCGGCGACGAACCCGCCGACGGCGTACTCAACACCCGGCACCTTGCCGACCGTCTCCGGCATCAACTCCTTGCGCAGCTTGGTCAGCGAGTCCCGAGCCTGCTGGCTACCGCCCTCGTACGGCGTGGCGACCTCGAGCGTCGTGACTGTGCCGTCCTTGGAAACCCGCGGCTCCTCGAGACCGTCCGACGCGAACAGCTTGTCGTCCTTCGTGCGCTGCATCAGGTCGGCCAGCGCAGCCTTGACGGCAGGCGCCTCGTTGGCCGGCGCCCGTACGGCGACCTCGTGGCTCGTGCCCGTGCTCGGGAACGCCGCGGTCAGCCGGTCGTACGCCTTCATCACCGACGTCGTCCGGGGCAGGTCCTCGGTCCCCGGGAACTTCAGCTGCATCCCCAGCGCCGGCGAAGCAACCGCGAGCAACGCGGTCACGGCGACAAGCAGCGTGGCGATCGGGTGCTTCAGCGCCGGCTTCAGCACGGTCGGCCAGAACCGCGGCTGACCCTTCGATGCCGTCAGGCGCCACACGAACGGGATCCGCGGCCGATCGACCCACCGGCCGAGCTTCGCCAGTACGGCGGGGAGCACGGTGAGCGAACCGACGACGGCAACCGCGACGACGAGGATCGAACCGACCGCGAAGGACGAGAAGACCGCATCGCGAGCAAGGAACAGACCCGCCATCGAGATGATGACCGCCGTACCCGAGACGACGACCGCGTGTCCCGAGGTCGCTGCGGCGATCTCGACCGCGTCGACGTGGCCGCGGCCCTTGGCGCGCTCCTCGCGTTCACGGCGGAGGTAGAACAGCGAGTAGTCGACGCCGACCGCCATACCGATCAGCAGGATGACGCTGTTGACCGCGTCGACCGCGGGTACGAGCTGTGATGCTGCGGCCGCCAGGCCGATCGCTGCGGCTACTGCGGACAGCGCCAGCAGCAACGGCACCGAAGCGGCGATCAGTGCGCCGAACGCGATCAAGAGGATCGCCAGCGTCACCGGCAGGCTGAACATCTCCGCCCGCTTGAAGTCCTTGCCCAGCGTCTCGTTGAGCGCCTTGTCGATGGACAGTCCACCGACCTCTTCGATCCGGAGGTCCGGATACTGCTTCTGCACCTGGGCGGTGGTGTCGAGCAGCGGCTGAACCCGGCCGTCGCCGTCACCGTCCTTGAGGGTGACCCTGACGATCACCGCGTCCTTGTTCGGCGACGGCATCGGCTGCGCGACTTCCGCGACCCCACCGAGGGCGCGCATGCGCTGGATGACGACGCCGGCGGCCTTGTTCGCCGCGGTTTGGTCGAGCTGTCCGGACGGCGCCGTGATCAGCACGCTCTCCACGTCCGGGTCGTCGAAGTTGCCGGACTTGACGATGTTGTCCGCCCTGGTCACCTCACCGATGTCGCCCTCGTTCTTCGACTCCTTCGTGCCGGTCATCGAGCCGAGCGCGAAACAGGCGGCCACGACGACCACCCACATCGCGATCGCCCGCCACGGATGGGTCGCGCTCCAGCGCGCCGCCCGTACCGTGATCTGTCCCCTGGCCATGCTTCCCTGCCCCTCTGCGCCCCCTCGGGCACCCCACCCAGCGCTCCTGGCGTGACGCTGGCTACGGGCAAAAGCCTGACTGGCCGGGGCAGGCCGCGGCCATGGAGGAAGCCACCCAGTCGACCCTGGGGCTAGCCCTACCCCACCCTTTCCCGTACGCCCTACGGGCCGGGGTGATCGACGTCAGAAGTCCTCGAAGTTGAGCGAGGAGGCGGCCGAAACGCCCTCCAGATACCCCTCGGCGCGCTCGGCCTTCGGGTACCGGTGGACGAGGTCCCAGAAGGTGGCGTTGTGGGTCGGCTCGATCAGATGAGCGAGCTCGTGGACCAGCACGTAATCGACGACCCAGGCGGGCATCGACTGCAATCTGGTCGACAAACGGATCGATTTGTCCGCCGGAGTGCAGGATCCCCACCGTCTGTTTTGGTTCGAAACCCACCTCACAGACGCAGGTTCGGGCACTTCTGGGAGGTGGCGACACGCGAGTTCGTGTGCTCTGGCCAACAATTTTTCGTCCGACACGCGCGATCGGCTGCGCTGCTTCTCGAGTCGCGCCAGCATGGTCTCGACCCAGCGCGCCTCCTCGGCGGCGGACAGCCGGTCGGGCATCAGTACGACCACCCGCTCACCGTCGCGGTACGCGCTGACCGTGCGCTTGCGGCGCTTGCTGCGCCGGATATCCACATACGGCGGGATCGGGCGCGGTGGGGAGTCGGCCATGGCTCAAAAATGTACCCCCCGAATCCGACAACTTTCTTCGGTCCACATCCTGTGCATCGGCGTTTCCGCAGGTCAGACGCCAGATCTTGAACCCGCCGACCCGCGTTGTTCACATCCTGTTCCCCCGCCCGTCCACAGCATCGAGCGGCGCGCCCCACAGGTTGCGCACAGAGTTATCCACAGGGGTGGACAACGCGGGCTTGCCTGCACGGCCGTCGCCTCTTAGCGTCATCTGCAACAGGCTCCCGGACCGCCTCCGGGGCCGCTCGGAGGGGAAGCCGAGCCGCTCCGGAGGCGGATCACCGGGAGCCTGTTCCGTGCCGGCGAAAGTTTCGGTAAGGGCTTTCCCCCCGGGATTCAGGCGGCGCGCTGACCGTGAGGTGCGCTTGAGCCTGCGCCAGGAGGCCGTAGGGTGAATCCCGACTGGGCCGCACGGCCTACGGCAGGACGGTCTGCCGTTCAGCATCCAACGACTGCCCGGGGCGAGACCCCGGGCTGGAATTCAAGCAAGGAGAGGGCCCTCATGGCAGAGACCTGGAGCGGCGAGTTCTACTGCGTCAAGTGCAAGGCCAAGCGCACCGCCGACGGCGAGGTCAAGGTCAACGACAAGGGCACGCGCATGGCGAAGGCCAAGTGCCCCGAGTGCGGTACGAACCTGAACCGGATCCTCGGCAAGGCCTGACGCACAAGGTCGTAGGGGCGGTGCTCGGCACGATGTCTGTGCCGGGCACCGCCCCTGGTTCGTCCCGGCTTGGGCGACCGGACAGAATGGAGGCGTGTCGGACCTTCCTCGCAAGGCGCTGAGCCGGACCGCGAAACTTGCCAGCCTGCCCCTCGGTGTCGCCGGCCGGGCGACGGTCGGCCTGGGCAAGCGCATCGGCGGTGCTCCCGCCGAGGCCGTGTTCGCCGAGTTCCAGCGCCGGACGGCCGATCAGCTGTTCGCCGTGCTCGGCGAGCTCAAGGGCGGCGCGATGAAGTTCGGGCAGATGCTCAGCCTGATGGAGTCCGCGATGCCGGAGGAGCTCGCGGCGCCCTACCGGGCGACCCTGACCAAGCTGCAGGACTCCGCCCCGCCGATGCCGGCCTCGACCGTGCACACGATCCTGTCGCGGGAGCTGGGCAAGCGCTGGCGGGACCGGTTCGAGGAGTTCGACGACGTGCCCGCGGCAGCCGCGTCGATCGGTCAGGTGCACCGCGGCCGGCTCAAGGACGGCCGCGAGGTCGCGATCAAACTGCAGTATCCGGGCGCCGCGGAGGCGCTCCGCTCCGACCTCAGGCAGCTCGGGCGGTTCGCGCGGACGATCGGCGCGGTGGTGCCCGGTCTCGAGGTGAAGCCGCTCGTCGCGGAGCTCCAGGAGCGGATCGGCGAGGAGCTCGACTACGACCGCGAGGCGCAGGCCCAGCAGCAGTACGCCGACGCGTTCAAGGACCACCCGGAATTCGTCGTACCTCGGGTCATCAAGCACTCCCCCACGGTCATCGTGTCCGAGTGGATCGAGGGCCGGCCGCTGTCGTCGTACATCACCGAGGGGACGAAGCAAGAGCGGGACGCGATCGGGCTGAAGTACGTCCGGTTCATGTTCAGCGGCCCGAAGTACGCCGGTCTGCTGCACTCGGATCCGCATCCGGGGAACTTCCGCGTGATGGCTGACGGGCGGCTCGGCGTGGTCGATTTCGGGCTGTGCGCGCGCCTCCCGGACGGTCTGCCGCCGGCGATCGGGCGGCTGCTGCGGATCTCGCTCAGGGGCGACGGAGAGGCGGTCCGGGACGGGCTCAAGGCCGAGGGCTTCATCAAGCCGCGGATGGAGATCGACCCGGAGCAGCTGATGGACTACCTGGCGCCGTTCGCGGAGCCGGCCCGGGAGGAGACGTTCCAGTTCAGCCGGGCCTGGATGCGCGCGCAGGCGAACCGGACGGGTGACTTCCGGTCGCCCAACGCGTCGCTAGCTCTCCGCCTCAACCTGCCCCCGTCGTACCTGCTGATCCACCGCGTCTGGATCGGCGGCATCGCCGTGCTGTCGCAGCTCGACGCCGAGGCCCCGTTCCGCAGCGTGCTGGAGGAGCTCCTGCCCGGCTTCACCGACGGCTGAGGGCCGGGATCGCGCGCAGCGTCACGGCCAGCAGGACCGCTACGGCCGCCAGGGCCACAGCGGTGATGCCTGCGGCCAGGTGGAGACCGCTGGTGAAGGCGTCGCGCGCTTGGTCCAGCAGGTCGCCAGTGGCGCCCTGAGCGATCGCCTCGCCGAGTGAGTTGCCGCCCTGGCCGTCGATTTGGCCGCGGTACACCGCAGTCACCACACTGCCCAGCACTGCGATGCCGAGCGAGTAGCCGAACTCGTTGCTGGTCTGCGTCAACGCTCCGGCCGAGCCGGCCTTCTCCGGCGGGACCGAGCCGATGACCAGGTTCGTGCCGAGCGTGACGAGCGGCGCCGGGCCGACGCACTGGATCGCGAAGGCGATGACCAGAACCGTCGTGGACGTCGCCAGCGACATCACGACCATCCCGACGACCGTGAACGCGATCCCCGCCGGGATCAGCACGCTCGGTCGGATCCGCTGGGCCAGCCGGGGTGCCATCTGGAAGGCGACGGTCGTCGTGAGCATGCCCGGTACCAGCGCCAGCCCGGCAGCCAGCGGAGTCATCCCCTGGACCAGCTGGAAGTACTGCGCCACGAACACCATCACGCCACCGGACAGCATCGAGAACGCCAGCATGCTCCCGAGCGTCACGCTGAACGTCCGCCGCGTGAACAGCCGTACGTCGACCAGCGGGTCGTCCAGGCGACGCTGCCGCCGTACGAAGATCCAGCCGAACACCCCGCCCACCACCAGCGCGCCGATCGACTGCACACCCGCGCCGTGCGAGGCGAGGTGCTTCAGCCCGTGGATCGCCGGCAGGATCGCGGCCAGCGACAGCAGCACACTCGGTACGTCGATCCGCCCGGCCTTCTCGTTGCGGTACTCCGGGAGCAGGAACGGTCCGACGACGAGCAGCACGACCATCGCCGGTACGCCGATGAGGAACGCCGAGCCCCACCAGAAGTGGTTCAGCAGGATGCCGCCGACGATCGGACCGACCACGGCGCCGACCGTGAAGCAGCCGGCCCAGACGCCCAGCGCCTTCGCCCGCTGACCCTCGTCCGGGAACAGCGTGGAGATCAGCGACAGGGTGCACGGCGCGATCGCTGCACCTGCGATGCCGAGTACGGCGCGGGCACCGATCAGCATGCCGGGGTTCACGGAGTACGCCGCGACGATCGAGGCGATCCCGAAGACGGCAGCCGCGATCAGCAGCAGCCGACGGCGACCGAGCCGGTCACCGAGGTTGCCCATCGTGATCATCAGGCCGGCCACCATGAACCCGTACACGTCGAGGATCCACAGCTGCTGGCTGCTGGTGGCGCCGAGCGCCTCGGTCACGGCCGGGACCGCCAGCAGCATCACGAACAGGTCCAGCGACACCAGCAACGTGGCGAGGCAAAGGACGCCCAGCGCGATCCACTGTCGTCTGCTGGTCGCCACCATGTCGGCCTCGAGGGTCATGATCCGGTCCTTCCGCAGGGGTGTTGTCACCTACGCGTCGAGCGGACCGGTCTGGTATCGACACCAGCCCGGACTATCTTCGAACGATGGCGACGTTCGGAAATCTGCCCGAGATCGTTACGTCGGAGGACTGGCTCGCGGCCCGTCTGGAGCTGCTGAGGCTCGAGAAGGAGGTGACGCGGGCGCGCGACCGCCTGAACGCGGAGCGCCGACGGCTCCCGATGGTCCGGATGGACAAGCCGTACGTCTTCGAGGGGCCGGACGGGGAGGTCGGGCTGCTGGACCTGTTCGACGGGCAGGACCAGCTGGTGATGCACCACTTCATGTTCGGTCCGGACTGGGACGAGGGGTGCCCGAGCTGTTCGTCCGCCGCCGACGAGATCGGCAACCTCCGCCAGTTGCACGTACGCAACACGTCGCTGGTGGCGGTGTCGCGGGCGCCGTACGCGAAGATCGCGGCGTTCAAGGAGCGGCTGGGCTGGACGTTCCCGTGGTACTCGTCGTACGGGAGCGACTTCAACTACGACTTCCACGCCACGCTGGACGACCGGGTCGCGCCGGTGATGCTGCACTTCCGCACACAGGAGCAGCTGGCCAACGAGAAGGGAACGCCCTGGTCAGGCGGGCCCTGGACGGCTGACATGAACGGCGAGGAGCTGCCGGGGATCAGCACGTTCCTCCGGGTCGACGACGAGGTGTTCCACACGTACTCGACGTTCGGGCGGGGCATCGAGGACTTCCACAACTGCTACCGGTACCTCGATCTCACCGTCCTCGGCCGCCAAGAGGTGTGGGAGGAGCCGAAGGGACGCGCGGAGCCACTTGGGCTGCACGTGGGCGGACCCGCGATGCGCGTCCCCGATCAGTACTGATTCACCAGTAGACCGAGTCGAGCTTGCCCTCGATGCTGCGGACGTTCTCCCGGGCACAGCGGTCGCAGTACACCAGCTTGCGGCCGTCCTCGATCGAGGTCATCCAGGTCAGCGGCACGTCCTCCGACTCCGCCTGCTGACCACACAACGCACAGGTAGCTCTTGCCATAGGTCTAGTCTGCACCGGGTGCGATGGGTGATTCACGGCGAGGCTGAGGTCTGGGGTAATCGGTGGCTGAGCGTACGGCGGTTGGACGTCCAGCAGCCCGACGAGAAGCGGTTCGACTATCACGCCGTACGCCTGAAGGACATCGCCGCCGCGGTTGTCACCCGGGACGACCAGGTGCTGCTGATGTGGCGGCACCGGTTCCTGACCGACACGTGGGCCTGGGAGCTGCCGATGGGGATCATCGAGGCCGGTGAGAGCCCGGAGGCCGCGGCGGCGCGCGAGCTCGAGGAGGAGACCGGGTGGCGGGCCGACGGGCTCACCGAGCTGATCCGGTCGGAGCCGGCCGCCGGGATCATGGACTCCCGGCACTTCGTGTTCCGGGCCCGCGCGGCGGTTCGGGTCGGGGAGCCGACCGAGCAGAACGAGTCGGACCGGATCGAGTGGATCCCGCTGGCCGACGTACCCGGGATGATCGCACGGCACGAGATCGTCAGCGGGATCACGCTGGTCGGGCTGCAGCAGCTGTTGATCCAGGAACGCTGAAGGGGCGGCACCCCCTTTGGGTGCCGCCCCTCAGTTGTTTCAGCTGGTCAGGCTGTGATGCTGGGTGGATCAGACGAGACGGGCGAGTGCGAGGCGCGCGCGTGCGCTGGCCCTCTCAGCTCGCCGGCCTGCCCGTTCGGCCTGCTTCTGCGCCTTCTCGATCTGGTGAGCGAGGCGGAAGCGCCGGTTCTGCTCTGCGGCCTTCAGTGAAGCCCGACAGTGAGCACGGGCGAGATCTTCTTGAAGTAAATGCATTTCGGTGCTCCTAGAGAAAGTCTGGGTCGTCATCGTTCGGACTCGTTTCGGATGGTTGGTTGTCGTCAGGCTGCGGTAACGGTGTCGCTCTTACGGGGACGCCCTCGGGGCCGCTTGCGCGGAACCACCACACCTTGGACGAACAGCTGGCCACCCCACACGCCCCACGGCTCGGAACGCTCGAGCGCTCCGGCCAGGCACTCGGCCTGCAACGGGCAGGTCGTGCAGAGAGACTTTGCGTACTCGACGTCCGCCGGCGATTCGGCGAAGAAGAGTTCTGGCGCGTAGGACCGACAGGGCAGGTCCTGCGACGTTGCCACCTCGGTGAAGACATCGAGGAAGCTAACGCTCATTCCGGTCACCTCCCAGTGACTTTTGGATGCTGGTCTCTTGTCGTCGGTGACGATTACCGGTTGGTAGTCGCCAAATCTGTGGACAAACAAAAGGGCCGCGGGACCCTTTGTGGGTTCCGCGGCCTTGGAGGTGCCGGCTCTGACGCTTGTCAGACCGGTGGACTCCATGCTCGAGAACCCGAACCGCCGAACTTCACATCGCCGACAGCTCCGCCCTTGATCTGGGCAAAGCCGGTGGCCATGAGCACAACGGTCGCGACGTGCGGTCGCGGCGAGGCACCCTGAATCGGGGCGCACGGCAGCGCTACAGCGTCGCTGAACGGCTTCTTAACCGTGTTGGTGATCATTTCCAGGGCACCTCCTCTCGTTGTGGCGAAGCGGGCGGTTAGCTCGATCGCTATGGTTGTTTGAAGTTTTCGGCCAGGCTTCGACCGCAGAAAGAACAGTACGCCGTCCGCGTCGGAGCCCGCAAACTATTTATCGCCAGTTTGCGAAGTTGGCCGGAAGTTGCCGCTGCGGCGACCGGATCTGGTTGCCGACGCAGCGTTCCGGCACGCTCCGGGTCGCCATCCGCACGCTCCGGGATCGTTGCCTCTGTCACCTAACTGCCACGTCTGCCAGGAGCAGAACACGGCACGTCTTCCAGGGTGCGCCCTGGATCCCGTGCCTGGCAACAGATTTCTCCGGCCACTTGCCCGAACGGGCAGTCAGCGGGTGCAGAGGTTGAGGATCTGTTCGCCGTACTTGGCCAGCTTGGTGTGGCCGATGCCGGGGATCTGCCGGAGGGCCTGCGCGTCCTCCGGGCGGGTCTCGGCGATGGCCGTCAGCGTGGCGTCGGTCAGGATGACGAACGCCGGCATGCGCTCCGACTCCGCCTGCTCGGTGCGCCATTCGATCAAGGCGTCGTACAGCTTCTGGTCGATCTTGGACGGGCAGTCCTCGCAGCGGCCGAGCTTGCGGGCCCCCGGGTCGAGCAGGCCGCGGCCGCAGACTCGGCACTTCGGGATCGGCCGGCTGGAGCGTGGGGCGCTCGACGGACGCTCGAAGCTGGTGGGTGACGACGGGGTCCATTCGGTCCGCGCCGTACGGACGCCGATCGGGTCGAGGAAGCGGGTCGGACCGCGGGTCCCGCGCCCGCCCGGTGAGCGCGACGTGGACCAGCTGACAGACAGCTGCTGCTTCGCGCGGGTCACGCCGACATAGAACAGCCGCCGCTCCTCCTCTACCTGGGCCGGCGTCTGGGCATAGGTGATCGGCAGCGTCCCCTCATGCGCCCCGACGATGAAGACGCACTCCCACTCAAGGCCCTTGGCCGCGTGCAGCGTCGCCAGCGTGACGCCCTCTGCCAGCGGCGCGTGCTGGATCGACGCCCGCCGGTCCAGCTCGTCCATCAGGTCCGACAGCCGAGCCTCAGCATGAGCGGCGGCAAAATCGGACGCCATCGTCACCAGCGCACTCAGCGACTCCCACCGATCCCGGACCGCACCGGTCCCGGTCGGCGGCTCCTGCGTCCACCCGGCTCCGCCCAGCACGCCGGTCACGGTGGTCACCAGGTCGTCCGACAGGTCCCCCGCCTTGGCCTGACCCCGCAGCAATACAGCTGCCTGCCGGATCTCGGCCCGCTCGAAGAATCGCTCCGCACCCTTCAGCACGGTCGGGATCTTCCGCTCGGCCAGCGCCTGCTCGAAGTTCTCCGACTGCGCATTGGTCCGGAACAGTACGGCGATGTCTCGCAGCGCCATGCCCTCGTCCCGCAGCTTCACGACCGCCCGTGCCACCGCGTCCGCCTCCGCGACCTCATCGGAGTACTCGCGGTAGACCGGAGTCGGACCCGCCTCCTTCTGCGACCGCAGCATCACCCGGCCCGGCAGCCCGGTCGGACCGGCCGCGTCGAGGATCTTGTTCGCCACGTCGACGATCTGCGGCGTCGACCGGTAGTCACGGACCAGCTTGATCACCGTCGCGGACGGATGCCGGGAGGCGAAGCGCACCAGGTTCTCCGGCTCGGCGCCGGCCCAGGAGTAAATAGTCTGCGCCGGATCACCGACTACGCAGACGTCCTCCCGGCCGCCCAGCCACAGGTCGAGCAGACTCTGCTGCAGCGGCGAGACGTCCTGGTACTCGTCCACGACGAACGTCCGGTACTGCCGCCGGATCTCCGCGGCCACCCGCTCGTCCTCCGCGAGCAGCGCGACCGCGCAGAGCAGCACGTCCTCCAGGTCGATCCGCCCGCGCTCGAGCTTCACGTCCTCGTACGCCGCGAAGATGCGGGCGATCGTCGGCGGGTCGAAGGCAGCCAGCGTGCGGGCCGACTTCGGGGCCAGCCGCGCGTAGTCGTCGGGGCGCACGTTGCTCACCTTGGCCCACTCGACCTCACCGGCCAGGTCGCGCAGCGCGGGCGTGTCCACCCGGACCCGGCAGCGGGACGCCGCCTCGGTCAGCAGCGGGAACTTCCGGTCCGCGATCGGCGGCAGCTCCCCGCCGTACACCTTGGGCCAGAAGAAGCGGGCCTGGCGGAGCGCGGCGGAGTGGAACGTGCGGGCCTGCACCCCCTGGACGCCGAGTTGTGCGAGCCGGCCGCGCATCTCCCCCGCCGCCCGCTGCGTGAACGTCACGGCGAGCACCCGGACCGGGTCGAACGTGCCGGTCTGGACGCCGTACGCGATCCGGTGGGTGATCGCCCGCGTCTTCCCCGTCCCGGCGCCGGCCATCACCACGACCGGGCCGTGCAACGCGGACGCGACGGCCCGCTGCTCCGGGTCGAGAGCCTCCAGGAGGCCGTCGGCGGATGCAGATCGTGTGAGGTCGCTCACGGGTTGAGACACGCGGGAACAGCACCACCTACGGCATGGTTCGAATACGTCGAAGGCAACCCTAGACGGGTGGCCCGACAGAAACCCCTCCCACTCCCATAGGAGTCTGCCGATGTCGGCATTCACGATGTACTCCACGCCTTGGTGCGGCTACTGCCACCGCTTGAAGGGTCAGCTCAAGCGAGCAGGCATCGAGTTCACCGAGGTCGACATCGAGCAGGTCCCGGACGCCGCCGAGCTGGTCGAGAAGATCAACAACGGCAACCAGACGGTCCCGACCGTGGTCTTCGCCGACGGCACCGCGATGACGAACCCGTCGCTGGCGCAGGTCGCGGAGAAGCTCGCCGCCTGAACAACCCGGGCTCAGGTCATATCGCCTGAGTTATGGACATTACGGTCATGACCGTTATACCTTGCGATGAACTACGTCGCAGGGAGTCCGCCCATGTTCTCGCGCCGTCACCTTCGCGCTGCCTTGACGACTGTCGTCGTCTCGATCGGTCTGCTCGCCGCAGGCGGACTGCACGCCACAGCGGCACCACCGCTACCTGATCCGTTCCCGTCGGAGACCTGGCCGCTCGGGCCCCCGACGAAGCCGTTCGCGCCGGCCGACGACGTCATCAAGGACCTCGGCTCGCCGGTCAGCTCGCTCACCGTCATGGAGGGCGCGGTCGGCCACACGCCGGACGGGCGCGACGTCGTGTACGCCGTGCCCGCCGGCGAGAACGCACGTCTCAACGTCGTGGACCTGCACACCCGCGAGCTGATCCGCACCGTCCCGCTGCCGGGAGCCGCCGGCGGCTGGGCGATCGTGGTGACGCCGAACGGCGACGTCTACCTCGGCACGTATCCGTACGCGCACCTCTACCGCTACAGCCCGGCCACCGGCGAGGTGACCGACCTGGGCCAGCCGATTCCTGGTGAGTCCCAGATCTACGGCCTCACCGCCGACGCGGAGGGCAACGTGTACGCCGGGACGTACCCGACCGCGCACGCGTTCAAGTACGACCCGTCGAACGGACAGGTCACCGACTACGGCTCGCTCGACCCGGTGCAGCAGTACGCGCGGTCCACCGTCTACGACCCGGACCACCGCAAGCTGTTCGTCGGCGTCTCGACTCCGAATGCCCGCCTGCTTCGGATCGACGTCGACACCAAGGCGGTCGAGGACATCACTCCCCCGGGCACTACGGCCAAGGACTTCATCGACCTGGACTACGCCGGCGGCAGGGTGTTCGCGAACGCCAGCAGCCGGCTGGTGGTGGTCGACGCGGTCACCGGGGAGCAGATCAAGTACACCGACGCCACCACCGGCCAGCAGGTGATGGACTACCCGATCGCTGCCCGCGGCGTCTCTGCAGCCGGCCCCGGTGGCGTCTACTTCACCAACAACACGCTGGCCCTCACGCACTACGACCTGGACACCAACACGGTCGGTCCGGTCTCGCCGCCGCGGACGCTGACGCGTGGCGCATCCATCGGCTACGGCTGGGTGACAGAGAACGGCGTACCGGTTCTCTATGGCCTGGCTGGCAACTACTCCGGTGGGACGTTCCGCTACAACCCGGCCGACGGGACGCTGGCGCAGTGGAGCTCACCGTTCCAGTACGTGCCGTCGCCGCTCATGCATGAGCTGGCCGACCCCGTCACGGGCAAGGTGTTCGTCAACGTCTACCTGAACGGCTCTACGGCTATCTACGACCCGGCGACCGGCAAGTCCACCGTCACCACCCGCCAGGGGCAGGTCGAGGGTTGGGCGTGGGACGGCACCGGCAAGATGTACGTCGGCATCTATCCGTACGGCCGCTTGTCACTCTGGGATCCGGCGCTACCGGACAGCACGACCAACCCGAAGGAACTGTTCAGCCTGGTCGACAGCGACCACCAGAACAGGCCGGTGTCGGTCGTCCCCGACGGCAACCACGTGTACGTCGGCACCACGCCGGCGTACGGCGAGTACGGCGGCGCGCTGACCGTGTACGACGTACCGACAGGCAGCCACACGGTCTACCGCAACCTGGTGACCGACCAGACGATCGCGTCCATCCTGCCCGCGGGTGCGAACGTGTGGGCCGGCTCCAGCATCGAAGGTGGTCAGGGCACCGACCCGAAGGCCACTGAGGCCCATCTGATCAAGGTGAACCCGGCGACGGGCGCGGTGCTCTCCGACATCGTCCCGGTGTCCGGTGCGGCCAGCATCAACGAACTGACCTACGGACCGGACGGCAACATCTGGGGTCTGGCCGACGGCATCGTCTTCGTCGTCAACCCTGCGGCCGGTGAGGTACTGCGCCTGCTGCCGGTGTTCAGCGCAGTCACCGGCTCACAGGACGGCGCACTGTCCTGGCGGGACGGCTACTTGTACGGCGTGACCGGCGGACGACTGTTCGTCGTGGACAGCCTCAGCGGTCACACCACCGTCCTGCGCGACCACGGCCTCAACCGGCTCACGCAAACGCCGGACGGCACCTACTACACATTGCTGCGGCCCGACGGCTTCACCAACCCGACCAACCTGGCGTCGTACACCCCACCGGTCGACTCGTGTCCGCAGTCCGACGTCAGGCCGACAGTGTGGACCGGGAACATCGACAGCCATGTGTCGAACCGCTTCCTGACCTACGGCTGCACGCTGACCGACACACTGCCGAGCGCCAAGGCGGACTGGCCGAGCCACGCAGCGTACGTCCTCGCGGTCGACCGGAAGCTGCGTGAGCTCGAGAAGGCCGGCTCGGTCGAGCGCTGGGAAGGCGTCCTGATCAGGGTCGCGGCCGCCCGGTCCGACGTGGGCCGGTGATCACCAGCTCCCGGTGAGGCTCTCGCCGTACCAGCCTTCGATCAGGCGGCGGGAGATCGAGATCGCACCCGGGAGGGCCATCGTGCCGGCTTCGACCAGCACGCGGATGTCCTCCCGGGTGAACCACTTGGCCTCGGCGATCTCGTCCTGGTCCACGTCGATGTCGAAGCTCGACGCCTTTGCGTAGAACCCGAGCATCAGGCTCGCGGGCAGCGGCCACGGCTGGCTTCCGGCGTACTCGATCTCTTCGCCGACGATTACACCGGTCTCCTCGAGAACCTCACGCCGTACGGCGGCCTCGAGCGACTCGCCCGGCTCGACGAAGCCGGCCAGCGTGGAGTACCGACCGGCCGGCCAGGCCTCGTTGCGGCCGAGCAGGGCGCGGTCCTGGTCGTCGGTGACGAGCACAATGATTGCCGGGTCGCTGCGCGGGAAGTGCGAGAGACCGCAGTTGGGGCAGCGTCGGACATGGCCCGCCTCCACCACCTCGGTGTGCTCACCGCAGTTCGCACAGTGGGTGTGGACGGCGTGCCAGTTGGACAGGCCGATCACGTTGACCGCAATGCCGGCCTCACGGTCGTCCAGTAGCGCGCCGAGCTCGCGCAGGCCGCCGTACGACTCGTCTGCCTCGTCCTTCACCAGCACAGCGAAGACAGCGCGGCCCTCTGCGGTCATGCCTGCTCCGGACTCCCGGTCGATGCCCAGGAAGATCCGGATGCCCTCGGGCGCCGCCGACGGGGGCACGAACCGCAGTGCGGAGCGGTCCTCGCCCACCTGGATCTTGTCACCGGACACGACGACCACCTGGGTGTCATGGGCGGCCCACGCCTTCTCCAGCCAGTCGTCGTCACGGCGGCGGTCGGCGGCGCGGTCCAGGACGGAGCGAGACAGGGCTAGCGAACCAGGATCAATGGAGTAGGCCACGTGCCTCAACCTACCCCGGCATCATGAGAGCATCCCCGCATGAGTATTCACATCGCCGCCGAGAAGGGGCAGATCGCACCGCGGGTGCTGTTCCCCGGGGATCCGCTGCGGGCCAAGTGGATCGCGGAGACCTACCTGGACGACGTGATCTGCTACACCGAGATCCGGAACATGTTCGGGTTCACCGGCACCTACAAGGGTGAGCGGATCTCCGTGCAGGGCTCCGGCATGGGCCAGCCGTCCGCGTCGATCTACGCGAACGAGCTGTTCGCGGAGTACGACGTACAGACCCTGATCCGGGTGGGGACGTGCGGTGCGCTGACCGAGGCGGTCCGGGTCCGCGACGTGATCGTGGCGATGTCCGCGAGCACCGACTCGCAGATGAACCGGCTGCGCTTCCACGGCATCGACTACGCGCCGACCGCGGACTACCAGCTGCTCCGTGCGGCAGTGGACGCGGCAGAGGCGGCCGGGCTGAACGTGCACGTCGGACAGGTGTTCTCCGGCGACCTCTTCTACAACGACCGGGCCGACCTGGTCTCCCGCACCGCGGAGTACGGCGTACTGGGCATCGAGATGGAGGCGTCGGCGCTCTACACGCTGGCGGCGAAGTTCGGCCGCCGGGCGCTCGGCATCATGACGGTGTCGGACCACCTCATCACCAAGGAGGAGACGACCGCCGAGGAGCGCCAGACGACGTTCTCGGAGATGATCACGATCGCCCTCGACGCGGCGATCGAGGTGCCGGTCTGAACCCGCGGCACGGCGCCGCCGTACTGGCCTGCGCCGTGATGGCTCTCGGTACGGCGGCGTGCTCGGGCAGCAAGTCCGACGACAACAAGCCGGACGCGGCGGGTAGCTCCAACGGCTCCAGCAGCTCCACCGCGCCGAGCAGCGGGGCCAGTGCGTCGTCGTCCGGTCCGGAGGAGAAGCTGCCGGACCTCACCGCCGCACAGGTCGTCACAGCCTTTGCCGGCAAGGGCTACCAGTGCAGCACCGATGAGGCGTACCAGACGTGCGCTCAAGGCACCACGTCGATCCAGGTGCTGATCGGGAAACAGCCGCGTCCTCCGGTGATCTCACTGCAGGCGACGGGCGTCGCGGCGGAGGCGACGACCAAACTGTCCGACTTCGCGCCTCAGGCACTGGAGCTGGCCCACGTGAACCCGCGCGGCCAGATCGCCGACTGGCTCAAGCAGCAGCAGGGCAAAGCGGGGCAGACGACCGCGGGCAACTGGACCGTGGAATTCTCGACCGAGGCGGACACCGATCAGCCCGGAGCGATCCTCACGCTGACCGACAAGCTCTGCAAGGCCGACTGCGGAGCCGAGTAGTACTTACGCCGCGACGAGCTTGGGCAGGACCTGCAGGAGCCGATCGGTCAACAGGTCCGGGGTCTTGTCCGGGTTCGCGGCGTAGCCCACCACGGCCTGCTCGAACAGGCCGTCGATCAGCGCGTATGCCGTGGGCGCGTCGACGGTCGGCGTGGTCGCGGTGAGATCGGCGTACCGGCCGAGGATGCGCCAGATCATCTCTTCGAGCAGCTTGTCGATCGCCTCGACGTCCGGACGCAACTGCTCCTCGAACATGCTCTGCGCGCGCAGGTCGTACCAGAGCTTGTGCATCGGGGTCTCGTCGACCAGGGTCTGCGTCATCTTCGCCAGGAACCCCGTGACCAGCTCCTCCCCCGACGTCGCGGTCTCGACCACTTCGTCGTACCGCCGGGCGCACTTGGTCTTGTAGTAGCGCACGCAGTAGCTGATCAGGTCGATCTTGTCGCGGAAGTAGTAGTGCACGACGCCGTGGGTGAACTCGGAGTTGTTCGCGATCTCCCGCAGGCTGGTCCGCGCGTACCCGAGCTCGCCGAGGGTCTTCAGCGCGGACTCGGCCAGCGCCACCCGGCGTCGCTCGATCTTGTCGATCCCGGAGACCCGGGCGGGTCGCTCCTGCTCGGCCGCGTTCGCAGACGTCACAGCCACCACCACCCCTCCTCATCGGGTCGTTGCGTCAGGGTACCCCGCCCCGGGCCAGGCGCGTCCCGGTGCGGGGAGATTTCTTGACAAGTGTCAAACAAAGTCTTGACGACTGTCAAAAGGCTGGCCAGAGTGTGAACAGCCAGCCCGTACGGCCACCAGCAGCCAGCCTGTCAGCAAAGGAGCTACAGATGGGTTCTCTCGATCTCTCCGGCCGCAAGGCCCTCGTCACCGGCGGCGCCCAGGGGCTGGGTGAGGGCATGGCGAAGGCCCTCGCGGCAGCCGGTGCGAAAGTCGTGATCAGCGACCTGCAGAAGGATGCCGGCGAGAAGGTCGCCGACGCGTTGGACAGCGAGTACGGAGCGGGCAACGGCTTCGTCGCGCACGACATCACCGACGACGCCCAGTGGGAGAACGCTGTCGTCGCGGCCAACGACATCATGGGCGGCCTCGACATCCTGGTGAACAACGCGGGGATCGAGATCACCAGCCTGCTCACCGAGGTCACCGCCGACGACATCCGCAAGATGCTCGAGGTCAACGTCCTCGGCACCACGCTCGGCGTCAAGTGGGGCCTGCGGACGATGCGTCCTGAGGGTCTGGCCGGTCAGGGCGGCGCGATCATCAACGTCGCCTCGGTCGCCGCGACCATCGCGTTCCCGGGGATCGCGGTCTACTCCGCGACCAAGTCCGCGGTCGACCGCCTCACCAAGGTCGCCGCGATGGAGTCCGGCAAGCTCGGGTACGGCGTCCGCGTGAACTGCCTGTACCCCGGTCTGGTCCCGACCGCGATGGGGATGGGCCTGGCCAACGACTGCGCGCAGCTCGGGCTGTTCGAGTCCCCCGAGGCCGCTGTCGGCGCTGTCATCGCACTGACCCCGGCCGGCCGGCTCGGCGAGGTTGCCGACATGGCCGACGCGGTCGTCTTCCTGGCATCGGACGAGGCCCGGTTCATCACCGGCATCGGCCTGCCGGTCGACGGCGGCATGGGAATTTGACGTCCTCCCCAGCTATGAACGCCGGGGATTCCAACTACTACGCGGAGGTAGCGTGTTGAGGTTCACGCTTCGGCGAGACCCGTACGGGCGTCTCTCGACGTGCTCCGACGGCCCGCCCGGCCGCGATGTTCGTTGCCGCGTTCGCGTCGGCATGCGCCTGGTGTCCACAGGCCACGCACCGGAAGACCGCTTGGCTCTTGCGGTTCTCCGGTGTGCAGTGCCCGCACACGCTGCAGGTCTGAGACGTATATGCAGGACGGACCTTCTCGACCCGTCCTGGAGCCTTCTGCTCCAAACGACGTACCAGTGCTCCCCAACCGTTGGCGAGGATGCCGCGATTGAGACGGGCCTTGGCGCGGCGGCGGTTGGGCAAGTAGGCGCCCGGTCGCTCTGGGTCGGGCTTGGGCTTGGGGCGCCTGGTCATGTGGGGGATATGGAGGTCCTCCACGCGGATGACGTCGAACCGTCGCGCCAGGTCGGTGCTGACCTTCTCCGCCCAATCCTTGAGGCGATCGCGGGCACGCGCGTACAGCTTCGCGATCGCCATTTTCCCACGCAGGCGCCGGTTGGAACCCGGGCGACACCGGGCGAGACGGCGTTGGAGGTGCTTGAGCCGTTCCAGCTCGCGGTCCGAGAAGCCGGGGCACGACAGGAGCTCACCCGTGGACAGGGCAGCCGAAACTGCAACGCCTCGATCCACACCGACGATCCGACCGGCACCGGATGCCCGGATCGGCTCCGGGATCGCGGCGAACGCGAGGTGCCACCGGCCCGCCCGATCACGCGTCACGCGGTACGACTTCGCAGCGGGGATCGCGCGCGACGTTCGGAACCGCACCCAGCCAACCTTCGGGACGAGAACCTGCGCCCACTTACGGCTCACCTGTTCAATACGGATGGCCTGCGCACCGACGATCCGGAACCCCTCATGCAGCCCGGCCTTGCGCCAGGTCGGCCGACGGTGAGTGCCTGCGTAGAAGGATTTGACGGCCTGGTCGAAGTCTCGCAACGCCTGCTGCTGCACAGTGTTCGACCCCGCTCGCAGCCAACCGAACACGGCCCGCGCCTCGGTCAACTGGCGGCACTGCTCAGGGAACCGCGGCGTCGGTCCTTTGTCGCGGGTCCACATCGACCATTGCTCAAGGGCAAGGTTCCATACGGACCGAGCGTGCCTGCATTGATCTATCAGCGCGTCCTGCTGCGCTGGAGTGGGATACATCCGGAACCGAGACACGGCGCTTATCCAATCAGCCATGACCGACAGTCCCCGATGCCCGAAGGGAGGGAGTCGCGGTTCTCCACCTTGAGCAACCTGGTGTGCCCGCGACCACCCCGATGACCACCAAACCTGTAGTCGTGTACGGCGCGTCCGGGTACACCGGGCGGCTGGTGTGTGAGTACCTGCGGCAGTATCACGTGCCCTTTGTGGCCGCCGGTCGTGACGAGGCCAAGTTGAAGGCTTCGATGGATGCGCATGTGCCGGGAATCGAGACAGCTGACTATGAGGTCGCCACAGTCGACCATGACGTCGCTGCGCTGACCGATCTGTTCAAGGGCGCATCCGTCGTACTCAACACGGTCGGACCGTTCAGCGAGCTCGGTCCGGCCGCAGTAGAAGCAGCACTGGCGGCGGGTGCGCACTACACCGACACGACCGGTGAGCAGGACTGGCTGATGACCTGCGACGAGAAGTACGGTCCGCAGTTCGCCGAGGCCGGTCTGGTGCTGGCGCCCGGCATCGCGCAGATGTACACGACCAGTGAGATCGCTGCGCAGCTCTGTCTCGAGCAGCCGGGGCTGGACACGCTGGACATCGCAGTGTTCTGGGGCGGCAGCCCGACGATCGCCTCCACGCGCACGATCCTGGTGAACGCAGCGACGTCGAAGGCGCACTACCTGGAGAACAACCAGTACGCCGAGTTCCCCACCCAGGGCCTGGTGCAGCTGGTCGTTCCCGGGCAGCACGAGCTGGCGCTGTCGCTGCCGTGGGGTGGCATGTCGCACCCGGTCTGGTTCAAGCGCGATCCGCGTGTCGCCAACTGCAAGGCGCAGGGCGGCGTCTTCAACGCGGCGCTGATGAACGGCGTACCGCAGATCGTTGCCGCAGCGCTCGAGGCGACCAAGGACATGGCGCCGGACGAGCGCAACGAGGCACTGACCGCGACCGCTCGCCAGGTGATGAACGAGATGCCGCCACGCGAGAACCCACGGGTCAACAAGACTCTGGACTCGGTGCACGCTTCCGGACCGCTCGGTCGGGCGCACTGTGTCATCCACGGCAACAGCAACTACCAGCAGACCGGTCTGCTCCAGGCGTACGCGGCGTACTCGCTGCTGCAGACGCCGCCGAAGCGGGTCGGGTTCGCGAGTGGCTGCCAGGCGTTCGGTCACCGCGAGCTGCTCGGCGTACTGCGGAGCTTCGGGCTGGTCTCCGAGCCGCAGCTGACTGTGCAGCACTAGAGGAGCTGTCGTGCGACTGGTCGACTACCTGGACAAGGGCGCCTCGCTGGGCCCGGATGCGGCCTGCCTCACCACGGACGGCGAGACCCTCTCGTACGCCGAGGTGCAGCAGCTGTCGTACCGGATCGCCGGCGCGCTGGAGGCGACCGGCGTACGGCCTGGTGGGAAGGTCGCGATCCTGTCCGCGAACGACCCGATCGCGTTCAGCTGCGTGTTCGGGATCAGCCGCGCCGGTGCGATCTGGTGCCCGATCAATCCGCGCAACGAGGCCGCGGAGAACCGTGAGCTGCTCGACCAGTTCGACTGCCAAGTACTGATCTACCAGTCGGCGTTCGCGCCGCTGGTGGACCGCATCCGGGACTCACTGCCGAAGGTGCACACGTTCGTGTGCCTCGACGGGGAGCCCGCAGACTCCGGCCCAGACCCCCACCCCAGCGGTCGGAGAATTGTCGGTTGGGACGCGTTCTGCGGGGGCGCGTCCCAACCGGCACCTGATCTGACCGATCCGGACGACCTCGCGATGATCGTCGGGACCGGCGGTACGACGGGCCGTCCCAAAGGGGTGATGCTCGGCAACGCCAACCTCGAGACGATGACCGCGCTGACGCTGATGGGGTATCCGTTCGGCGAACGGCCGGTCTACCTCGCGCTTGCGCCGTTGACGCATGCGGCCGGGGTGCTGTGCTTCCCCGTACTCGCATCCGGCGGGGAGATCGTGATCATGCGAGTCCCCGACGTACATGCCTTCCTGGAGCTGATACCGCGACACGGGGTGACGCACACGTTCCTGCCGCCGACGTTGATCTACATGGTGCTCGCGGCGCCGGAGCTGGACTCCACGGACCTGTCGTCGTTGCGGTGCTTCTGGTACGGCGCGGCGCCGATGTCGGTCGCGCGGCTCGAGGAGGCGCTGCAACGGATCGGTCCGGTGATGGCGCAGCTGTTCGGGCAGACCGAGGCGCCGATGATGATCTCGATCCTGCCGCCCACCGCGCATTTCGATGCCGAAGGCAACATTGCGCGGAGCCGGCTGTCGTCGGCCGGGCGGCCGTCACCGCTGGTCACGGTGGCAATCATGAGTCCGGACGGCGGTCTCCTTCCCTCGGGCGAGCGAGGTGAGATCGTCGTCCGCGGCTCTCTGGTGATGCGCGGGTACTACCGCAACCCGGACGCGACCGCGGCGGCCTCGGCGTACGGCTGGCACCACACCGGCGACATCGGCTACCTGGACGGCGACGGCTACCTGTACATCGTCGATCGCGCGAAGGACATGATCATCACCGGCGGCTTCAACGTGTACTCCACCGAGGTCGAGCAGGCCCTGATGGCCCACACCGACGTTCAGGACTGCGCAGTGGTCGGCCAGCCCGACGAGAAGTGGGGCGAGCGGGTTGTCGCCGTCGTACAACTGCAGCCTGGCAGCCTGGTCGGGCCGGAAGAGCTGATCGCGTTCGCGAAGACACGCATCGGCAGCGTGAAGGCCCCGAAACAGGTCCTCGTCTGGCACGACCTCCCCCGCTCCAAGGTCGGCAAGGTAGTCAAGCCGGAGATCAAGGCCCGGCTAGCTACCGGTTGAGGCTCCTGCGGTGGCGGAGACGACGATGGCGGCGGTGACAGCCGCCTGCATCTCTGCGACAGCCTTCTTCACCGCATCCGCAGCCCAGTCCGAGTCGGCTATCTCTTTCGCACGCCGCTTCAGCGCCCTCTTGTCCACGGCGTCGGTAACAACCTTCGGTACGACGTTCAGCGCACTCATCAGGGCGATCAACGCGCCGGTGCGCTCGTCCGGCGTCGTACCGACCTTCAGAACACTTTCCAACTGCGCACGTACTTCGGCCTCGTGCCGCGCGTCCTTGGCGGGCCAGCGCGTCACCGGGAACAGACCGAGCACCCGGCCCTGCTCCGCCTGCAGAACACCACGCTCTGCGAGCCGAGTGAGCAGCTGGTCGCGCAGGTGTTTCGACAGCTTGCCGATCTGGTCCTTCGGCTTCTTCCCCGGCTTGCTGACCACGTACGACAGCCGCTCGTCCAGGATCGCGTCTCCGGTCGGCGCACCGTCCAGCACCTTCAGCCGCCCCGGCTTCTCCCCGCTGTTCGGCCCGGTGATGTCCAGCTTGTGCTGCAGCGTGAGCTCGATCAGCACGGCACCGGCCAGCGCGTAGTCCAGGCCCGGCGACCCGGTGACTGGCTTGCCGGTCTCGTCGTCGTACAGGAGCAACAGCAGGTCCTCGGCGATCAGCATGCCACCAACGTAGGCAGCCTCGGCTCGCCCGCGCATCCGCCGCGCGGGCTACCTGGGGTATCCGCCTTTAGTAGTGGTGGCCGTTGAGTTCTGCTGGCTCGCCGAGGGTGGCGGCTACCTCGGTGAGGAAATTTGGGGAGAAGTAGTACCAGCGGATTGAGCGGATCTTGCCGTTCTCGGTGGTTAGGCGCATCAGGTCGTTCACGGCCCGGTGGCCGTTGCGGACTATGTGGATTACCAGGACGGGCTCGCCCCAAAGGTCTACGACGTCGGCTGTGTAGCGGTAAGGCTTGGACGGGTCCAGGGTGTGTTCGATCGAGCCCTGGCGGATGTTGTCGGCGCCGTACTCCGTCAGCACGCCGAGGATCTCGCTGTCGGCGTCCGCCAGCAGCAGCGCGGTCAGCCGAGGTACGTCGTACGCCGTGAACGCGTCGGCGACCGCATCGAGCAGACGGCGGTCCGGGGCCTCACGGCTCTTCAGCGAACGCTCCGGGTCGGCCAGGCGTCCGCGTCCGCGGTGGAGTGCTGCTTTGACGGCTCCGACCGAGGTACGCAGGACGTCGGCGACCTCGGTGAGCGTGAAGCCGAAGAGGTCCTTCAGCGCGAGTGCGGCGCGCTCCTGCGGCGGGAGGAGAGTCACGAGCTCAGCCCAGGCGTCACGGACCTCTGCGGGGTCAGCTGTGTCCGGTGCTGCCTGCTCCGGCGCATCGACGAGCACGGGCGACTGGCGGCGGTAGCTGTCGACGTTCGCGTTGGTGGCGACCCGAAACAACCAGGCGCGAGGGTTGACGATCGGGCTGTGCGCCTGCGCCGCCTGCGTGAACGCGCGCGCCAGCGACTCCTGGACGAGGTCCTCGGCGTCGAACGCGTTGCCGGTCAGCCGGCGGCAGTACTTGTACAGGTCGGAGCGCAGCGGCTCCAGGCGGTCGAGGAACTCCCTGCGCGCCTGCCGGGTCGCCTTCAGCTCGGGAAGGTCGAGTGCGTCGGTCATGGTCATACCAGTTTGGACGGACGAGGCGGGCGCCAGGATACGGACCCGATTCTTCGGGGTGTTGAGGATCTAGTAAGGTAAGCCTTAGCTAACAGGCTCGCCCACCTTGAAAGCAGAGTCCGCCATGACCAGAGCACTGCCCGAGCCGACGTACCGGCGCCTCGTCGCCGGCCTCGGCACCCTCAGCCTCCGGCCGTTCGACCTGACCGAGGACGTGACCACGCTGCACGGCTGGGTCACCCAGCCCTACGCGCAGTACTGGGGCCTGCTGAACGCGTCGGTCGCCGACGTACACGCGGAGTACCTCCGGATCTCGCAGAGCGCGCACCACCGTGCCTTTCTCGGCGAGCACGACGGCCGGGCCGCGTTCCTGATGGAGCGCTACGAGCCGGCGTACGACGCGGTCGGCCGGGTGTACGACGTCGCGCCGGGTGACATCGGCATGCACGTCCTGGTCGGACCGGCGATCACGCCGATCGCCGGATTCACCGCGGCGGTGTTCGAGACGATCATGGACAGCTTGTTCAGCGATCCGCTGGTCGACCGGGTCGTGGTCGAGCCTGACGTACGCAACGTGAAGATCCAGGCGCTGAACGCGCGGATGGGGTTCCGCAAGCACAGCGTCGTACAACTGGCCGACAAGCAGGCGTGGTTGAGCTTCTGCACCCGCGACCAGTACGCCGACGCACACCGAATGAACGAGGCAGGCTGATGATCTCGCACTTGAACCCCGACGTCTGGGCTGTGGTCAACCGCGCGCTGGTGCGGAAGGCGCTGGCCGAGTTCGCGCACGAGCGCATTCTCATTCCTGTTGCTGTCGACAACGGGTTTGCGGTCGACGGGTATCGGTTCACGGCGCAGCTGTATCCCTTGAATCATTGGGAGATCGATGCCTCAAGCATCGTCCGGGACGACGGCGGGCCGATCGATGCGCTCGAGTTCATCACGACGTTCCACGAGCGGTTGGGGATCGGCGCGGAGATGCTGCCGGTGTACCTCGAGGAGATCAGCAGCACGCTGGCGTCGGCGGCGTACAAGCTGTCGAAGCCGGATCTGACCGCTGCGGACCTGGTCACGGCGGACTTCCAGGTGATCGAGGCCGCGATGACCGAGGGGCATCCGTGTTTCGTCGCGAACAACGGGCGGCTCGGGTTCGGGGTCAGCGACTATCTGGCGTATGCGCCGGAGACCGGTGCGCCGGTGCAGCTGACCTGGATCGCTACTCGACGGGATCGAACGACGCTTGCCAACAGCAACACGTTGTCCTATGACGAGCTTCTTCGCGCCGAGCTGGGCGATGACGGGTTGAGGCGGTTCTCGGCGGAGATTGTTGCTGTGGGCGCTGATCCTGCGGACTATGTCTATCTGCCGGTGCATCCCTGGCAGTGGGAGAACAAGACGTCGATCACGTTCGCGGCGGATATCGCTCAGCGGCACATCATCCACGTCGGGTCGACCGACGATGTCTACCAGCCGCAGCAGTCGATCCGGACGTTCTTCAACCGGTCGCAGCCGGCGCGGTGCTACGTGAAGACGGCGTTGTCGGTGCTCAACATGGGATTCATGCGCGGATTGTCGCCGTCGTACATGGCTGCGACGCCGGCGATCAACGACTGGGTCCACTCGGTCGTCTCGAACGACCTTGTACTGAAGCGCCACGGCTTCAGCGTGCTGCGCGAGATCGCGGCGGCCGGGTATCACAACCGCTACTACGAGAACGCGACGGACAAGACGTCGCCGTACCGGAAGATGTTGTCGGCGCTGTGGCGCGAGAGCCCGCTGCCGTCGCTCGAGCCCGGGGAGCGGCTCGCGACGATGGCATCCTTGCTGCACGTCGATCGACACGGCGCATCGCTGGCGGCCGGGCTGGTACGGGCGTCGGGTCTCGCGCCGGCGGACTGGCTGCGGGCGTACGTCGACGCGTATCTGATCCCGTTGCTGCACAGCTTCTACGCGTACGAGCTGGTGTTCATGCCGCACGGCGAGAACCTGATCCTGGTCCTGCGGGACGCGATCCCGATCCGCGTCATCATGAAGGACATCGCCGAGGAGATCGCCGTACTCAGCCCGGCGACGCCGATCCCCGCTTACGCCGAGCGGGTCCGCGCGGAGGTCCCCGACGACGAGAAGCTGCTGTCGATCTTCACCGACATCTTCGACTGCATCTTCCGGTTCCTGTCGCCGTTGCTCGACCGCGAGGGTCTGCTGACACCTGACGAGTTCTGGTCGGTGGTGGCGGATGCGGTGCGCGACTACCAGTCCGCGACACCGGAGTTGGCCGAGGCCTTCGCGAAGTACGACATCTTCACGCCTGAGTTCGCGCTGTCCTGCCTGAACCGGCTGCAGCTGCGCAACAACCAGCAGATGGTCGACCTCACCGACGTCGCCGGCTCCCTGCAGTTCGTCGGCACCCTGGAGAACCCGCTGACCTGTGGATAACTTCCGCGGCGGTACGACGAAATCGGTCAAGCTGTTGGCGTGACCACCCTTCAACCATCAATCGACGGCCGGCCGCCTGACGCCCCTGCGCGGGACGGCAGGCGGTACGAGGTGGTCGACGGTCGTCTCCTCATCACCGGCGCCCAACCACCCGCTCACCACGCGGCCGTCATCGCCCTCATGGTGCAGCTGAAACACGCCTGCCCACCGGATCTCCTGGTCTCGGTGGGCTCGCTCGCCTTCCGCCCCACGCCCCACACCACCCTTCGCCCTGACCTCCTCGTCTGCGCCCGCAACTACGCCGCCACGCAGCCACCCGCCCTGGTCGTCGAGGTCCTCTCCCCCACCACCCGCACCACCGACGTAGTCCTCAAACGATCCCTCTACGAAACCCACCAAGTCCCGTCGTACTGGCTCCTGGACCCCACCACCCAAGAACTGACCATCCTCGCCCTGACCCCCACCGGCTACACCTGCCAAGCCGTACTCCAAGCCGAAGAAACCTTCCACACCACCACCCCCTTCCCCGTCGACCTATGCCCAGCCACCCTCACCAGATGAAGGGCATCCCGGGGCAGATGCCGATCTGCCCTGCCGCAGCGGATCTGTCTGGTTCACAGTCGGCGCATGAGACCGATCGAACCAGGTGAATTCACGGTGGCCGACCTGGAACTGACACCAGACGAAGGCCCGCGGTACGAGCTTGTCGACGGGGTGCTGCTGGTGACGTACATGTCGTCGGCGATTCATCAGCGAGCGCTCGGCGAACTGATGATGCAGTTGGTGTCAGCCTGTCCTGAGCATCTCGAGGTTTTGCCAGGGCCGCTGGAGTTCCGGCCCGACAACCGGCTGGCGCTAGTCCCCGATCTGCTGGTGCTGCCGCGCGGGGACTCCAACGCGGTGGGTCGAGGAGTTGGCGCTCGCTGTTGAGGTTGTTGTGTCGACGACGCGCACCGTCGATCAGGTTCTCAAGCCCGTGCTCTACGGGAGGGCTGGTGTCCCCGCTTACTGGATACTCGATGCGGAGGAGACGAAGCTGACTGTGCTCGAGCTCGTGGATGGGGTGTACGTCGAGCGGGATGTTGTGGTTGGCGAGAAGGTGTTCGAGGCGACGTTGCCCTTTCCTGTGGAGATCGTTCCGGCGGAGCTGCTTCGGGAGCGGTGAGTCAGTTGTAGTAGCGGCGGGCGCTCGAGCCGATGCGGGTGACGTCGGTGCCGTAGATGTGGATGGAGATGGCGGTGGTGTCGGAGGTGTTGTTGACTCGGTGGATGTCGCCGGGTGGGGCGAAACCGCTGACGTCGCCGACGTGGTTGTCGCTCTGGCCTACCAAGCGGAGGTCGGCGTCGTAGAGGTCCTCGTGTTCGAGGCCCTGGATTACGCCGAAGACGCACCAGGTCACGTGGTCGTGGATCCGGGTCAGCTGGCCAGGCCTCCAGACCAGCGCGATGATCGAGAACGAGCCGTCAGGCTCGACGTGGAGCGTGTGGCTCTGGTAGCGGTCCGCCGATCCGAGGCGCTGCTCGGCTGTGAGTACGTCGGGGGTCGGCAGGTGGCGGCGTAGTTGTTCGGCCACCAGCTGTGCGGTGTCGTGCCAGTCGGCGTGCTGGTCGATCGCGGTACGAACGCCCGCGGCGAGGTCGGTCAATTGGCTGGTGGAGATCGTTGTCGTCGTCATGTCTTGAGCGTGCGCCACCTCAACCCATAACGTCTAATGCCAAGATTCGTCCTCACCTATAGACAGGTTTGATACATGCTCGATGTCACGAAGTTGCGGGTCATCGACGCCGTCGCGCGGCACGGATCGGTCACCGCCGCGGCCCGCGAACTGCACTATTCGCAGCCGTCGGTCACTCATCACCTGTCCCGGTTGGAGGCCGAGACCGGCGCGCAGTTGGTGCAGCGCGCCGGCCGCGGCATCCGCCTGACCGAAGCCGGCCTGATGCTCGCCGCCCGGGCTGCAGAGATCATCGGCCGGATCGACGCGGTCGACGCCGAGCTCGCCGCCCACGTCGGCCTGCGGGTGGGACGGATTCGGCTCGCCGGGTTCTCGTCGGCGATCGGATCGCTCGTACCGGCAGCCGTTGCAGCGCTGGCCGCCAAGCATCCAGGGCTCGAGGTGAGCCTGACAGACATGCACCCACCCGAGGCACTCGAGCTGCTACGGACCGGCAAGATCGATGTCGCTATCGTCTTCCGGTACGACGAGACCGAGCCGGAGCCGAGCGGCGTACGGCTGCATCACCTGCTGGACGACCCGCTGTATCTGCTGTCGAAAGACCGGCCGGTCACGCTCGCGCAGCTCGGCGACGCGACCTGGATCGCCGGCTGCGATCGTTGCCGCAGTCACCTGACTTCGTTGTGCGCGGTGGAGGGCTACGAACCGCGGGTCGGCTACACGTCCGACGACATGGTGGTGATGCAGGCCCTCGTCAGGTCCGGTCTCGGGGTGACGACCATGCCCGGTCTCGCCCTACGCAGCCACCGGGTCGACGGCATCTTCGCAACCGAGATCCCGGGCTCGCGCCGGCACGTCTACGCCGCGACGTACGGCGAACCGCCCGACCCACCCGCGATCGCAGCCCTGCTCACGGCGCTGGACGAGGCCGCCACGCTCTAAATCATCCGTTGAGAAGGTGGGCGAGTTCGGCCTTGTCCGGAAGGTCTTCCGGACGGACGATGTCGCCGGTGCGGACGTAGTAGAAGGCCGCGGTGATCTGGGACAGGGGGATGTTCAGCAGCTCGGACCAGGCGACTCGGTAGATGGCTAATTGGAGGGGGTCGGCGGTTTCGGAGCGGTGGGTCTTCCAGTCGATGACGTCGTAGCCGCGGGAGCCGTCGTCGCGGACCACCTGGTAGACGGCGTCGATGCGGCCGCGGATGACGCGGCCGTCGAGGGCGAGGGCGAAAGGGGCCTCGATCTCGTACGGCGTGGTCTCGCCGAAGGGTCCGTCGCGGAACGCGTCCATCAGGTCGGTGAGGTCGGTGTCGTCGACGATGTCCTCGTCCGCGGCGCCGGGGAGGTCGTCCGGGTCGAGCAGGAGTTGCTGGCCGAAGTAGCTCTCCACCCAGGCGTGGAAGCGGGTGCCGAAACGCGCCGCCCGGTTGGGTTTGCGGGGCATCGGGCGGGCGAGCTCGGCGGCGAGACCGTCGGGGTCCTTCGCCAGTCGCATCACCTGTGTCGCGGACAGCGCGGCCGGGAGCGTCACCTCGTACGCCTTGCGGCTCCGGCTTTCCCTTGCCTCGGACAACAATCGCTCGATCTCCGAGTCCCACCGCGCGACCGTCGCCTGCTCGTCGAGCAGCAACGACTCCTCGGCCTCGACCGACGGGCCTTCCGTCCGCGACTGCTCCACGAGAGCCGCCGCGTCGAGCCGCCGCTGGTACGACTCCAGGTCGTACGCCGTCGGCCAGGGTGCCTGTGTCTGCTCCGCGAGCTCCGGGTTCTCCGCGGTCAGCTCCGGCTGCTCGGCCCACTCGATCACACGCTCCCCCGCATGCTTCTTCAGCACCGAGAGGTACGACGACGGGCCGCGCGGGCGCTTCTGCGTCGGACCCCACCAATGCCCGGTCGCGACGAGCAGCTCCTTCGCACGCGTGAAGGCGACGTACCCGAGCCGTCGCTCCTCCAGCGCGTTCACGTCCTTGCACTCGTCCGCGAACGTCTTCAGCCCCGCGTTCGACAGGTCATGGATGTCCGGCAGCGTGTCGGCGTCACCGCGCAGCGGCCACGGCAGCACCTTCGCATTCGTCGTCCACTTGTCCCGGCCGCGATCCGACGGGAACACCTTGGCGACCAGCGTCGGAACGAACACGACCGGCCACTCCAGGCCCTTCGACCGGTGTGTGGTCAGCAGCTTCACCGAGTCGGCCTCACTCGGTACGGCGAGGTCGAGGCCGGCGGCGTACTCCTCCTCGGCGGCCAGGTAGGCGAGCAGCCCGTCGAGCGAGCCGTCCGACTCGGTCGAGACAAAGTTGCCGACGGCATCCAAGAACGCGGCGAGGTGGTCACGTCGGCCGGCGTCGACGTGGTCCGGCGTCGAGGTCAGCTCGACGTCCAGGCCGATCGTGCTGATCACACGCCGGACCAGATCGAGCAGCGGCTCGCTGGCGTGGGCACGCAGTTCGCGGAGCTCGGTGGAGAGTTCCTTGAAGCGGACCAGTGCTTCCGGCGCGTACTCCGCGCGGCCCGGATCGTCGACCGCCTCGGCGAGCGAGATGACCTCGGTCGAGTCCATCCCGGCGACGGCCGCGTCCAAGGCGGCGACCAAGTCGTCGGCCGCCGGTCGTTCGCCCGCGTCGGCGAGGCTGCGGGCGCGGTTGGCGAGCAGCGCGAGGTCGCGGTGGCCGATCCGATAGCGCGGACCGGTGAGGATGCGCAGCATGGCTGCGTTCGCGGTGAGGTCGTTGACGGCTTGGAGCGTTGCGACGACGTCCACGACCTCCGGGAGCGCGAGGAGCCCGCCGAGACCGACGACCTCGACCGGCACCTTGCGGGCGATCAACGCTTCGTGGACCGCGCTGAGGTCGACGTTCGTCCGCATCAGGATGCCGATGTCTTTCCAGCGGCGGTTCCGGGTCTGGTGCGCGGAGACGATCGCGTCGGCGACCCACTCGATCTCCTGCGAGCGCGTCTCGAACAGCCCGACGGTGATCGCACCCTCCGGAGCATCCGGCGGGGCTTCGAGCGGGATGACGCCCGGATGCTGTTCGTACAACTCGGCGGCGTGCTGGTTGGCGGCCGCGAGGATGCGACTGCCGCAGCGGCGGTTGATGCTCAACACATACCGCTGGGCCGGAGTGCCGTCGGCCTGCGGGAAATGGACCGGGAACTCGTCCAGGTTCGCGACCGACGCACCGCGCCATCCATAGATCGCCTGACACGGGTCACCGACGGCCGTGACCGGGTGGCCTCGACCGTGAGCCGGATCTGCGCCGGCGAAGAGAGCCCTCAGCATCCGCCGCTGCGAGACCGAGGTGTCCTGATACTCGTCGAGCAACACAACCTTGTACCGAGCCCGCTCGACGGCCGCGACCTCCGGACACTCCTCCGCAAGCCGCGCGCCCAACGCCATCTGATCGGCGAAGTCGACAACACCACGCTCAGCCTTGTAGGCCTGATACTCCTCAACAAGCTGCAGAATCTCGCCACGCTTCAACGCAGTCTCGGCAAGCTTGCGGACCTCTACGGTCTGCTTACGAGCAGCGGCGACTTCGAGTCGCACAGCCTCGTCATGGTCGCGGATGTCGTCCGTGCGCAGCAGATGATCCGCAAGCTCACCATCCAGCGAGAGCAGACTGTTGACCAGGGTCGGCACGTGGTGCGACGCAAACCGGATCGGCCCCACAGACCGCCGTACCACTCGACCGGCGAGCTGAAAACGCGTCGCATCAGCAAGCACTCGCGAGTCCGGCTCGAGACCGAGTCGCAGCCCGTGCTCCGCGATCAGCGTGCCGGCGAACGCGTGGTACGTCGAGACAACCGGCTCACCCGGCTCTTCGGGCTCCCAGTTGGGGATGTTGCTCCGCAGATGCGCCGCCAGCAGCGGATGCTGATCCTTCGGCAACGTCGATCCGAGTACGCCGGCCTTCGTCAGGTCGTCACGAATCCGTACGTCGAGCTCGTTCGCAGCCTTCTTCGTGAACGTCAGCCCGAGCACTTCCTCCGGCTTCACCTGACCCGTGCAGATCAGCCACACCACGCGCGCAGCCATGGCTGTCGTCTTGCCGGATCCGGCTCCCGCCACGATCACGCCCGGCGCGAGCGGCGCGGTGATCGCGGCCAGCTGCTGATCGGAGAACGGGATCCCGAGGAGGTCACACAGGTCTGCGGTTGTCTGAAGTTGAGCGGACGCCATCAGACGATCTCCCGGCCTTCTGGCTGGATCGGACAGAGGGCTCGGGCTTCGCACCGGTTGCAGCCGTCGTTGCGTTGGGCGGTGAACTGCTCGGTGCGGATCATCGACTCCGCGTCGTCGACGGCTTCGTCGAGCCAGGTCCGGCCGTCTTCGTCGGCCTCCAACGGGCCTTGATGCTGCACCTTCGGGAAGCCGCCGTTGTCGTCGTGACGCAACTGGACCAGCTCGGCGCCACCCGCCACCGCATCCTCGCCGAGCTTCTTCATCTGGCGCGAGTTGATCGCCCGTTGGTAGATCGCAAGCTGAACATGCCGCTCCAGCGCCGGCTTGGTCGGGATCGTGCGCCCGGTCTTCAGGTCGACCACCCGCACCGTCCCCTCCGGATCCTTCTCGACCCGGTCCATCCGGCCCTTCACCCGCACCGCGGGCTTGTCTTCATCCGGCAGCAGTACGTCGAACTCCATTTCGGTCCCCACCAGCGTCCGGTCCGGCCGGCCCTGGTGCCACGCGACGAACCGGCGGAGCGCCTGCTCAGCCTCGGCTCGCTCCCGGTCGGAGATCCAGGCGGACTCGAACTCAAGCTGTGTCCACACCTTGTCCAGCCAGCCGTTCAGCTCCTCGACCGACGGCGGCAGCGTCCCGGTCGCGACCGCGTCGGCCAGCGCGTGCAGCACCGAGCCGAACCCGAGCGCCGACGTACTCGGTGTCTCGCCACCAGCGCGCCGCGTCAGGAACCATCGCAGCGGGCAGTCCACGATCGTCGTCAACGCACTCCCCGACAACGGCACCGGGAGCGAAGGATCCGCGATCGGCCGCTCCGACCGGGTCCGCTCCCGCACGCCCCACCAGCGTGACGGATCGGCCGTCGACACCAACTGATACTCACGGTCGTCGACGGCATCGGCCAACTGCGCCAGCCGATCGGCCGCCACCCGCTTTAACGCAGGTGACGACGACGGGTCCGCGAGTACGCAGCGCAGGTCCGCGACCAGCCCCGGCAAGGACAGCGGCCGCCGCGGCCGCCCGGCGACCAGTTTCAAAGGAATGTCGAGCTCTGCGAGGAATCGGGACGGTTGGTCGCCATCGGCCTCTGGCGCCTGCACCGCCGTCACGATCAGCCGCTCCCGGGCCCGGGTGATCGCGACGTAGAACAACCGTCTCTCCTCGGCCAGCAACGCGCCGGCCGACAACGGATCGATCAGCCCGTCCGGCCCCAACCGGTCCGGCTCCAGCAACGACCCACGCCGCCGCAGGTCAGGCCATTGCCCCTCTTGCACGGAGGCGACCACGACGAGCCGCCACTGCAAACCCTTCGACCGGTGCGCCGTCATCAGCTGTACGCCGGCCTCGCGGTACGTCCCGTCGAACCGGTTGTCCGCCGCGATGTCCAGCGACTCCAGCTCCGAAAGGAATGCCGACACACCCTTGAAACCAACCTGTTCCTCGGCCCGGCCGGCCGCGTCGAACAAGGCACACAGCGAATCCAGATCCCGGTTCGCCGTCCGCGCCTGCTCGCCACCGGAATGAGCCTGCCCTCGCAACCGTCGCAACCACGGCGACTCGGACCACAGCGACCACATCACCTCGTCCGGCGCGGCGCCCGCCGTCACGATATTCCTTGCCTTGAGCAACCGTTCACCCAGCGCCGCGAACCGCGCCTCGGCCGGTGACGCCTCCTCGTCGAGCAGGAGCGGATTCATCAACGCTTCTCGCAGCAGCTCGTCCGACGAGCGCGGCAACCGCTGACCGCCCGCAGCATCGCGGTCGCGCCGGCGCAGCACCCGGGCCAGCCGCCGCAACTGCCCAGCGTCCATCGCCCCCAACGGCGACAACGCCAGCGCGCGCACGACATCGACGGTCAGCGTCTCGGGATCAGCCACCGCTCGCAACGCCAGCAACATCGGGCGTACGGCGGGCTCACGCGACAACGGCAACTCGTCGCCCGCGACGTCCACCGGGACGCCGGCCGCGGCCAGCGCACGCCGCAGCGGCGGGATCGAACGACTGCCGGACCGGACCAGCACAGCCATCTCGTGCCACCCGACGCCGTCCTGCACGTGCGCCCGCCGCAGCAGGTCCGCGATGTGCTCGAGCTCGGCGCCACTCGTCGAGTAGAGATTCGCCTCGACCTTCCCCGGGCCGAAAACACACGACGATGCATCCGGGTTGCGGAACCGCTCGAACGTCTCCCGGTCGAGCGACCCCGGCACGCCGAGCCGGTTGACGACGTTGCGCGACACGCGCTGCAGCGTCGTACCGAAGCGGCGCGTCGTGCCCAAGGCGATCTGGGCGGCCTCGGCACGATCCCGAGTCCGGAACTCGTCGGTGAACCGCAGCAGGCCTCGGACGTCGGCTCCGCGGAAGGTGTAGATCGACTGGTCCGGATCTCCGACGACGACAAGGTCCCGGCCGTCGCCCGCGATCGCCTGCAACAGCTTGGTCTGACCGGGATCGGTGTCCTGATATTCGTCGACGAATACCGCTTTGAACTCTGCTCGCAACTTCGCCTGCACCGACGGCTGCTGCGCCAGGATCACCGCGCGGTGAATGAGCTCGGAGTAGTCCAGCACCTGCTCGGCATCAAGGACCTGCAGGTACTCCTCGAAGAAGTCGCCGACCGCGACCCACTCGGCCCGCTCCGCGGACCGGCCGATCGCGGACAGGTCCTCCGGGTCGAGCCCGAGCTGCCGCGCTTTGCCGATCACCGCCTGCACCTCGTCGGTGAACCCGCGTGTCTTCAACGCCGGATGCAGACTGCCCGGCCAGTGCACCGCACCGACCTCACGACTGCCCGACAACGCCTCGGTCAACCGCAGCGACTGCTCCGGCCCGGACGGCAGGCGCAGCGGCACGTCGAACGCGTCGGCCGGTGTGAACCGCCGAAGCAACGCGTAGCAGAAGGAATGGAAGGTCATCGACGGCATCGCCCGGGTCGTCCGCCCGAGCCTTCCGGTGATGCGATCCCGGAGCTCGGTCGCCGCCTTCCGCCCGAAGGTCAG
Source organism: Kribbella rubisoli (assembly GCF_004217145.1). Taxonomy (GTDB): domain Bacteria; phylum Actinomycetota; class Actinomycetes; order Propionibacteriales; family Kribbellaceae; genus Kribbella; species Kribbella rubisoli. The sequence continues at coordinate 340,405 of NZ_SHKR01000011.1, forward strand.
CACGAGCACCTCGTCGGGACTCAGTCCGCGGTTGCGCACCCGGTCGACGACGGCCTCGACCAACGTCGTCGTCTTCCCGGTCCCCGGGCCGGCGAGGACCAGCAACGGGCCGCCGGGATGATCCACGACGGCCTGCTGATCAGCATCCAGGACCGGCGCCGCCGCGCTTCGTCCTTCGGCCCGGACCAATCGATACCGGGACCCCTGTCTGCTGACCATCGACCCATCTCAACAGACCCCACCGACAATCTGCGACGAGCCACCCCGAGCCACGGCCCGATAGCCGGAAACCGGACAACACCACCGTAGCCAGGCGATAACTTTCCGCACCCGCGGCGCATCGAGTACCTCGGAAGCAACACCAATTATGAGGAGCACCGAATGAGGACGATGCGACGCACTGCCGCCCTCCTGGGGGCGGCTGTTCTGCTGGCAGGTCTGGGGACCGCCACTGCCTCCGCGGCGAAGACATCGAATCCGAAGATCCAGTCGATCTGCTCGCTGGACCTCGGCTCGATCACCGCGAACGGCAACTATGTCGACCAGGTGGTGTCCGCCGCCAGCCCGCCAGTTGCGAGCGAACGCCGGGTCGGTCCGCAGGTCGCCCAGCCGGGCGAGACGCGGGCGAGCGCGACCTGGGAGTTCAAGCCCGAGCCCGAGGGCGGCAGCTCCGACAGCGGCTACGCGCTGTACGGCGACACGCTCTACAGCACGGTCATCAACAACGTGCCGGACGGACCGTGGTGGGGTCGCGGGCTGGCGATGGACGATATGAGCGCGTACACCTCAATCGCACGGGCGGCGTACCCGAAGGGCGCCTCGCCGACGCGGCAGTACTTCTACGCGCTGCGCAACGACGGCTCGCTGGTGCGCTGGAAGCGTGACGCCGAAGGGTTCCACCCGCTCGGGACGTACGCCGGCTTCTCGGCCGTGAAGACGATGACGCTGATCAGCACGACGTCGACGTACGACACCTTCCTGGCCACCACCAAGGCCGGAGCGCTGTACACGATTCACATCCCGACCACATCGCCGCTGACGCCGGTCGTGAAGGTCGTCCGGTCGTCGACCTGGCAGGGCTTCGAGGCGATCGTGGCCGAGAAGTGCGGCACACAGTCCACGCTGCTCGCCGCGATCGACACCGACACCGGATCGGCGTACCTGTACGCCATTGGTCACGCCAACGGTACGGCCACCGTCATCCAGAGCCTGGGCAAGGTCCCGGGCACGTTCAACGACCCGGTCTACTTCCTGCGCACCTCGCAGGCAGGCACGCCGCTCAACGGCGAGTAAGGGTCAGTCCTGTGGATCCCAACGGGCGTCGCGGAGGTTCACGCGCCCGTTGGTGATCCGCACCCCGTCCGAACGCAGCCGGTGAAGCTGCTCGTCGCCGACCTCGTCAGCCGGTACGCCGGACGCGCGGATCACCCGCCACCACGGCACGCCCCCGCCGTACTCGCGCATGATCGCGCCGACCTGACGTGGCCCGCCCTGCCCGACATACTCGGCGATGTCGCCGTACGTCGCGACGCTGCCCTCGGGGATCGACTCGACCGCCCGCAGAACCGCCTCGACGTACTCCTCCCTGTCCACGGGCCTAAGCGAGCGGTGCGAGCGCCCTGGCGAGTGGCTCCAGCACGGACGGCCCGGCGTCCAGCGGCAGGTTCATGATGACCAGGTCGACGCCGGCCTCGCCGTACGCCGCTGCGTCGGCGACCGCCTTGTCGAGCGGGCTGTCCGGGTCGACGCGGACGTTCACCGAGCAGGTGATCTCGTTGACGTCGCGGCCGACCTCGTCGCAGCGCTGGACCAGCACGTCCTTGAGGGGCTTCCACTCCTCCGGGTTCGGGACGATCACGTTCCACTGCTGCGCCCACCGCGCGACCGCGCGGAGCGTCCGCTTCGGGCCCTTGCCGCCGATGGTGATCGGCGGGTGCGGGGTCTGCACCGGCTTCGGGTTGCAGTACGCCTCGGTGAGCTTGATGTACTTGCCGTCGAAGTTCGCGACCTTCTCGGTGAGGAGCTTGATCATCGCCTCGGTGCCCTCGTCGAAGCGGTCGAAGCGCTCCTTCAACGGGTACAGGTCGATGCCGTACGCCGCGGTCTCCATCTCGTTCCAGCCGGCGCCGATCCCGAGCTCGAGCCGGCCGTTGCTGATGATGTCCGTGGTCGCCGCCATGTTCGCGAGGACGGCGGGATGCCGGTAGATCATCCCGGTCACCTGGCAGCCGAGACGGATCCGCGACGTCGCCTGCGCCAGCGCGGCGAGCGTCGTCCAGGCCTCCAGGTTCGGCCCCTGCATATCACCGCTGAGCGGGTAGAAGTGATCCCAGTGCCAGGCGGACTCGAAGATCTCGAACTGGTCCGCCGCGACCCACACGTCCCGCATCTGCTGCCAGGTGGTGTGTTCCGGCCTGGTCTTGATCGCGAACCGCATCCCGCGCCTCCCTAGTGTCCCGGAAGGCGACACTACCAACTAGCCGATGCACAGAGACGTGATCGGACGGCTCTGCTGGAGGACTGTCACCAAGGTGAAGACCTCGGAGACAACCGCGGCGACTGCGGTCCAGAACAGGATCAGCACGAGGGTCTGCCGGCTGCGTCCGAACCAATGCAGCAGCAGGAACAGCGCAACTGCCCCCACGGCGACACCGGTGAAGCTGAGCACGAACGCGCTCATCGGCAGCGGGAGCGTGCCGTCGCAGGCAGCATGCCGGCGACGGGACAACTCGGTCTCCGCGTTGGCGCTGGTCAGCGACACCAACACACCGGCAACGATCAGGCCGAACACCACCCCCTGGTGCCGGCGGGCCGGACGAGCCTCGTCCCCCACGGGAGGCTCTTAGTCGAGACCGAGGCGCGCGCGAACTTCCGGGCGCCGCAACGGTGGGACGGTCTGCGGCGGGGTCCGGCGGGCCGGCATCTCCTCCAGCAGTTGTTCGGTGATCCGCGCGACCTCGGTGGCCGCGCGCTCGATCGGGCCGCGCGTGGTCGCACTCAGCGAGCCGACGCCGGTCACCTTCCGCACGTACTGCAGCGCCGCCGCGTAGATCTCCTCAGAGGTCGCGGACGGCTCGAGTCCCCGGAGCACGGTGATGTTTCTGCACATGTGTCGACAGTACGTGGCGGGAGGGACAGGAAGGAGAACCTACGAGGTATTGACTTCCCTAACGGTCTTAGGTTTTCCTCATGGTATGAGCACTACCGTGCGGGACCGCCGGACTCGCCGTCGTCAGGAGACGATCGGGGAGATCCTCGATGTCGCCGTCGAGTTGATGGAGGCCGAGGGTGTGGCGGCGCTGAGTCTGTCTGCGGTCGCGCGCCGGCTGGGGATGCAGCCGCCGTCGTTGTACCAGTACTTCCCGTCGAAGATGGCGATCTACGACGCGCTGTTCCAGCGGGGTGCCGAGTTGTTCCTGGCCGCGCAACAGGAGGCGATCGCCGCCGCCACCACCGACGACGTCGTGGAGCTGCACCTGATCGGCACCACGGCGTACGCGCGCTGGAGCATGCAGAACCCGATCTACTCGCAGCTGATGTTCTGGCGGACGATCCCCGGGTTCGAGCCGAGCCCGGAGGCGTACGCGCCGGCCCAGGAAGCGCTCGGCGTACTGAAGGAGGGGCTGCAGGCGGCAGTGGACGCGGGCCGGCTGCACCCGGACGCTGCGAGCGAGGAGGGTCTCGCAGTGTTCACGTCGATCACGGCCGGGGTGCTGTCGCAACAGATGGCGAACGAGCCGGATGCGACCTTCGAGACGGGGCGGTTCACGCGGCTCTTCCCCGTCGTACTGGAGATGTTCAACCAGCACTACGCACCTAGCAGGGGGAAGAGGAGAGATGGGGGCTGAAGAGATGAGTGCAGTACTCGCGGAACAGATAGGCCGAGCCGACCGGCCGCGGTGCCGGGTCCATCGGGACGCCGAGCTCCAGGCGTGGCACGGCTTGCTCGCGTCGATCGAGGGGGACGAGTGGCAGCGCCGTACGGTCTGCGACGAGTGGGATGTCGCGGACATCGCGGGCCACCTGATCGGGCAGGCCGAGGATGTCAACCGGCCGCTCTCGTTCCCGCGCCGGTACCGGAAGGCCAAGCGGGTCTATCCCGACGTACCGCGGATCGACGCGCACATGATGATCCAGGCCGACGAGCACCGGGGTACGCCGCCGGCGGAGTTGCGGACCGGCTTCGACCGGACGTGGGCGAAGGCGACGCAGAAGATCTCGAAGAACCCGGAGCTGATGCGCCGGATGTCGATGACCTTCAACGGGTACCGGATGAATCTCGGCTACATCCACGACATCCTGCTCGCCCGCGACCTGTGGATGCACCGCGACGACGTGAGCCAGGCACTCGGCCGCCCCTTCGACGCCGGGCCGTACGCCGAGGAACTGGTCGCGCAGGTGATGTACGACGTGATCGACGGACCGTTCTGGGGCGAGCGGCCGGCGGTCGAGGTGGAACTCACCGGGCCGGGAGGCGGGACCTATCAACTCGGGAGGGGTGAGCCGGTAGGTCGCGCCGCGGTGGACGCCGTCGCCTACATGCGGACGTTGTCCGGACGCGACGACGCCCCAGTGGTTACGGGTGACCCCGTCGCCACTGAGGCGGTCGCATCCTGCCGGATGCCGTTCTAGTTCGTCAGTACGAGGGCTGGCTCGGGTCGATCTGGTCGACCCAGGCCACCACTCCGCCGCCGACGTGGACGGCGTCGGAGAAGCCTGCGCCCTTGGCGATCGCGAGGACCTCGGCCGAGCGGACGCCGGACTTGCAGTGGAAGACCAACTGCTTGTCCTGCGGCAGCTTCTCGAGTGCGACGCCGGTCTGGAAGTCGGCCTTCGGGATCAGCACCGAGCCCGGGATCTTGTTGATCTCGTACTCGTTCGGTTCGCGGACGTCGATCAGGACGAAGTCCTTCTCGCCGTTGTCCTTGAGCTTGATCCACTCGCTCAGCTGCTTCACCGAGATCGTCGAGCCGACGGCCGCGTCGGCCGCCTCCTCGGTGATCGCGCCGCAGAAGTTCTCGTAGTCGATCAGCTCGGTGACGGTCGGGTTCTCGCCGCAGATCGCGCAGTTCGGGTCCTTGCGGACCTTCAGCGAACGCCAGTTGAGGTCGAGCGCCTCGTAGATGTTCAGCCGGCCGAGCGACGGGTCGCCGATACCGGTGAGCAGCTTGATCGCCTCGGTCACCTGGGCCGCGCCGACGGACGCGCAGAGCACACCCAGCACGCCGCCCTCGGCGCACGACGGGACCATGCCGGGCGGCGGCGGCTCGGGGTAGAGGCAGCGGTAGCACGGACCGTTGTCGGCCCAGAACACGCTGACCTGGCCGTCGAAGCGGAAGATCGAACCCCAGACGTACGGCTTGTGCAGCAGTACGGCGGCGTCGTTGACCAGGTAGCGGGTGGCGAAGTTGTCGGTGCCGTCCACGATCAGGTCGTACTGCTCGAAGATCTCGAACACGTTGTCGTTGTCCAGCCGGGTCTCGTGCAGGACGACGTTCGTGTACGGGTTGGCCTCGAGGATGGACTCCTTGGCCGACTGGGCCTTGGACTTGCCCACGTCGGACTGGCCGTGGATGATCTGGCGCTGCAGGTTGGACTCGTCGACGGTGTCGAACTCGACGATGCCGAGCGTGCCGACACCGGCGGCGGCCAGGTACAGCAGGGCGGGGCTGCCGAGGCCGCCGGCGCCGATGACCAGCACCTTGGCGTTCTTCAGCCGCTTCTGCCCGGCCATCCCGACCTCGGGGATGATCAGGTGCCGCGAGTACCGTCGCACCTCGTCGATCGTGAGCTCGTCGGCCGGTTCGACCAGCGGTGGCAGTGACACGTTGTCGGCTCCTCAGGAAGACGTCGGACGGGATCTCCGGTTTTCAACCATCTCTCCCACCCCCAATGTTCCCGCACATCCCAAGCGGCCCCCGGCGGAGTCCACATCCCGGGCCTGTCGTCTCAGAAACGAGACGTGCCGGGCGCCCCCAGGGAGCCCGGCACGCCGGTAGTACTAGTCGTTGTCGATGATCGTCGCCGTGAGGGTCATCGGCACCTTCAGGTCGGCCCCGTCGACCTGCTGGATGATCGCGGCGAAGGTCTCGGCCGGCTCCTTGAGCTTGTCGTCGAGGATCTTGACCGACAGCTCGCCGGTGGTCTGCCCCGGCTCGACGTACCCGCCGATGGAGCGGTCGACCGGGCCGGTGCCCTCGTCGTTGGCGGACGTGTAGTCCTTGCGGATCACCGCCGTACCGTCCTTGAGCACTCCGCCGAACGACACGAACTTGTCGCTCGGAGCGGACAGTTTGACCCCGAAGTTGACCAGGCCGGTCTTCTCGGCCGTCTTCAGGTTGCTCAGGGTCAGCGTCGGCGTCGGGTCGTCGTCCAGGACCAGACCGTGGCCGAAGGACTCGTTCAGCAGCCCGTCGTGCGGCGCGGACAGCACCAGGCTGAACGGCAGGTCGTAGCTGTCCCGCGTGTTCCCGGTGATCGGCACAGACACCTTCTGCCGCACCTGTCCCGGCTCGAACATCAGCTGCCGTCCGACGTCCCCGACGCTCTCACCGAGCTCGCCGTTCGTCTCGACGTACACGCTGACCGGCCGGATGCTCGGCCGCGACATGGTCACCCAGAAGTCGACCGCGTGCGTGCCCTTGTCGCCTTCCTTCACAGTGACGCTCGACGCGGACAGCTTCGGCAGCAGCGCCGCAGGCACCGGCCGGCCCAGCCCGGGGGACGAGAAGGCCAGATCGCTCACGTACGCCGACCCGCTGGCCACCTTGTCCGTATGCAACTCCACCGCACGTACATCGCGCAGGTCGATGCCCTTCAACGACGACACCGGGATGCGGACCGTTCGCAGCAGGTTCTTCGGCAGACCACTGTCGTTGCTGCCCGGCATGCGCACCAGCGCGTCGCTGACAGCAGACACTGGTACGACGGCCGCCCGCCCGTGCCCGTCGACCACGTGAACGCTCAGGTCGGTCCTCGGTGCACCAGCCGGGTCCGGTGCGGCGCGGAATGTCAGTGCGGCAACCCGCCGTACGTCGCGCTGCCCTGCCGGCACGCTGACTCGCACGACCCCGTTTGTCCCGGTCCAGTTCAGCTTTGTGACCGCAGTGGTCGGCGTCTTAGCTGCAAACCACGCAGCACCCCAGTGCGGTGCGTTGGACCAGTCGTCCGTCGCCATACAGGTGGGTGTCGATGCTCGTAGACCTGTCGTGGTCACACCGGCGCAGACCGTCGCAGTCACTTTCCCAGTAACCGCGCCGGCCGGCAGCGCCTTGTCGAGACGGTTCACATCCCGCCCCTGCGACACCACTCGTACGACGGCCTTGCCCGCAGACGCCGCCCGCGAGTCGGAGCCGTCGAACTGCGGCAGGAACTGCTTCTCACGCCCCAGCTGCAACCGGAAGAACCCGGCGACGTACGCCGTACCGACGGCCTGCTGCTCCTTCGGCGTCAGCCGGCCCGGGTACTTCGCACCGCAGGGTGACGCCTTCTCGTCGCCGAACCAGTCGTCGTTCGACGGCGCGACGGACTGCCCCGGCGTCCACTCGGTGTTGAAGAAGTTGTGGTTGGCACCCATGACGGCCACGGTCGACCGCGCTGCGTTGTCGCCGTCGACGGAGTACCTCGTGTCGTCGTAGAACTTCTGTCCCTGCAGGTCGGACACGTCACCGTCGCAGTACGGCAGTACGACGCTCATCGCCACGCCTGGCACGGTTGCGCGCGCGAAGTCGGTCGGCGCGAGCGGAAGCACCGCACGGATGCCGTACTGACCGCCGCGGTCCGCGTTGAGCACCGCGGCGCGCGCGACCCCCTCACCGCCTCGCGAGTGGCCCATCAGGCCTACGTTCCGCAGGTCGACCTTGCCGACGAACCTGGTGCCGAACGGTCCGCCGCCGGTCGTCGACCATTTCCGCCACAACGCCAGGTGGTCGAGGATCAGCTCGGCCCGCGCTTGCGCGCCCGCGTCGTACGCCTCGCTGTCCCAGGCGTTGATCGCGTTGGCGCTGATCGACACGACCTGGTACCCGTTGCTGGCCAGCGCGGTCGCCGGTCCGTCGTACCCGCGGTAGCTCGGAATCGCCTTCATACCAGGCGGGCACGGCCACGGCTTGTCGTCATCTGACGGGTGGGTCGGATCGCCGTAGCAGACCTCGTGACGGCCGTGCAGGAAGACAACCAGCGGCCGCGGACCCACCGCTCCACGCGGCGAGTACACCTTGCCGAGCAGCTCCGAGCGGTGGCCTAGACCTGGCAGGTAGACGGCCTCGTTGCCGAGGTTGTACTCCGCGGTGTCGACCTTGTACTTGCCCAGCGCACCAGGGTCTGCCGGCAGCAGCGGACCACGCCGCGCCTTCAACCAGTCGGCGTCGGTCGGGCCGGCCGCAGTGATGCCACGGCTCATCCCGGACTGCTTACCCAGGTCGCCGGACCAGACCAGGCGTACGTCGCGGGCTCGCACCACGGCCGGGTCAGAGCTGACCAGTGTCAGCGACTTGCGGTCCGGCGACTGTTTCGCGACGCCCAGCGGTTTGCCGTCGACCTCCAGCAGCGGAAGCGACGCGCGCATCGGCGCAGGTGTGTCCAGGTGCAGCGTGAGCTGATAGCCGCCGGTCACCGCACGCACGTCCCATTGGTTGCCTTTAGCAACCGATGGTGGTGTTGTCGGAGCGGCGGTGGCGGTGAGTGTCCCCACACCGAGCAGTGCGACCATCCCCAGCGACAGACTTCGGGCGGTTCTGCCGATCACTCGCACAGTGGTCCTCTCGTTCGTTCGACAAGTCATCTGTAGTACCTGTCAGGCGAGAGGAAAGTTGACCGGATCCGTCGCTCAGTCGTGTCTCAGTCGGGCGTCGGATTCGACTCGATCAACTGGCGGAAAGCCCTAGCTACCTCAGCCGGGTGCTCCATCTGTGCCACATGCCCGGACTGCGGCAGGTAGAGCAGCCGTGCGTTCGGGAACGTGCGCTGGGCCTTGGTGCGGATCCTTGCGTCGACCAGCCGGTCCCTGCCGCCATAGATCAACAGCACCGGGCGCTCCACCTTGGCAGCGTCCGCCCACAGCGACCGGCGCGGTCTGGCCAGCGACGACCGCAGAATGCTCCGAGCGCCGTCCACTGTCGCCTGCCGGCCCCACGGGTCCGTGTCGCGCCGGTGCAGCTCCGCCTCGTACGCCGCCCGTACCTCTGGCGCCAGCGATCGCGGATCACCGAACACCATCGCCAGCGAGGCCTGGAACCGCTGCTCGAACGGCAGCCGCGCCGACCTCTCCAGCACTGCGGGGCCGAGCCGCGGCGTAGCCAATGCGGTGAACCAGAGCGCACTGGCCGATACCCGCGGATGCGGCAGCGCAGGCGAGACCAACGTCAGCGAGGCCACCAGATCAGGACGCAGCGCAGCCAGCGCGACCGAGGACGCCCCGCCCATCGAGTTCCCGAACACGTGCACCGGCTGGTCGTACTCCCGCTCCAGCAGCTCGACCAGTACTGCGGCCTGCTCCGAGATCCCGGCCGCCCCCGACAGCGGCGTACGACCGAATCCGGGGAGGTCGGGGGCGATGCCGCGGATCGTGTCGTTGAGCATCAGGCCCAGGGCGGTCCAGTTCAATGACGATCCGCCGAGGCCGTGCACGAACAGCGCGGGCGGGAGGTCCGGCGCCGCACCAGGTAGGTCTCTGACCAGCAGATCCACCCCTGCCACCGGCACCCGCCGCTCTGGCCACTGATTCAGCTCCGGGGGTTCGGCCTCCCCGGTTACTGGTCCGTAACTATCCACGACACCCATGTTAGGACTGTCGCCGGGTGGAGACTGGGACGCATGGCGGGCGCGCAGCAGCAGCTGACGACCGAGGTGGACGGGCAGACCATGAAGCTCACCAACCTCGGCAAGGTGCTGTACCCACAGACCGGGTTCACCAAGGCCGAAGTGATCGACTACTACCACCAGGTGGCCGAGCTGCTGCTCCCCCACCTGAGCGATCGGCCACTGACCCGCAAGCGGTGGCCCGACGGCACCGAAGCGGCGTACTTCTTCGAGAAGAACGCTCCCCGCGGTACGCCGGCTTGGGTGCGCACGGAGACGCTGCCGACCCCTGGTAGCTCGACCGGACGCGACGAGATGAGTTTCGTGGTGTGCGACGACGTACAGACCGTGGTGTGGCTGGCCAACCTGGCCGCGCTCGAGCTGCACGTACCGCAGTGGCGGATCGGGTTGTCCGACAAGGGCAGGGACCCGCAGGCGGACCTGATCGTGTTCGACCTGGACCCGGGGCCCGGGGCGACGATTGTCGAGTGCTGCGATGTGGCACTGGCCCTCCGTGAGCTCCTGAATCACTTCGGGCTGGAGGGCTGGCCGAAGACGTCCGGGAACAAGGGCATGCACCTGTACGTGCCGATCGAGCCAGCGTCGTCCCGGCAGACCAGTGCGTTCGCCAAACAGCTCGCTGAGCAGCTGGCGGAGGCCCTGCCCGAGAACGTGACCGCCAACATGACCAAGGCGCTCCGGCCGAACAAGGTGTTCATCGACTGGAGTCAGAACGCCAGCGCGAAGACGACGCTGGCGCCGTACTCGCTCCGCGGCTCCGACGAGCCACGGGTCTCCACACCGATCGACTGGGACGAGGTGGCGTCGGCCACGTCACCGGAGGATCTCCGGTTCCTCCCGCACGACGTACTGGCCCGGATCGAGGAGTACGGCGACGTGCTCGAGGGCCTGTACGACGATCCGCAGCCGCTACCGACCTGAGCCAGGAGGCGACATGTCAGACACCGACTTCGAAGGCCCGGACTACGACCCGGCCTTCGACACGGAGTACGACACCGAGCGGGACCCTCTCGAGGAGGTCACCGAGGAGGACGTGCCTGCCGACGCCAACCCCGCGGACGTGGAGGAACAGCGCCGTGAGGTGGGCGACGACGAGGAAGACGATTACCGCTGACCGTCCCGGTTCGGCGGGGAAGCTACTGGTGAGGAGGACTGCTGGGTAGGATTCGGTGAACACCACCCGAAGGAGCGCCACCGTGTCGACCACTCCGGAGACAGCACCCAAGCGTGGGAGCCGCCTGCCCCGGCTGGCTCGGCGCGCGCAACTGCTCGAGGCGGCCCAGGAGGTGTTCGTCGCGAACGGCTACCACGCCGCCGCGATGGACGACATCGCCGACCGGGCCGGCGTCTCCAAGCCGGTCCTGTACCAGCACTTCCCCGGCAAGCTCGAGCTCTACCTGGCGCTCCTGGACACCTCCTGCGACGCGATCGTCGCCTCGGTGCAGGACGCGCTGAAGTCGACCGAGGACAACAAGCTCCGGGTCGCGGCGACGATGCACGCGTTCTACGACTACGTCGCGAACGCGCAGGGCGCCTTCCGGCTGGTGTTCGAGTCCGACCTGACCAACGAGCCGGCCGTGCGCGAGCGGGTCGACCGGGTCACGCAGGCCTGCGCCGAGGCCGTGTCCGAGGTGATCAGTGCGGACGCCGGCCTGAGCCGTGAGCAGTCGATGGTGCTGGCGGTCAGCCTGGTCGGCATGGCGCAGGTCAGCGCACGGTACTGGCTGGGTGAGGGCAACCCGTCGATCCCGCAGGAGCACGCCGCCGACCTGGTCGCTTCGCTGGCCTGGCGCGGCATCCGCGGCTTCCCCCGGAGCGACAGCTGAGGTTCTGTACCGACGTTCGAGGTTCTGCTCTGGGCGGACGGGTGAGAGCTCGGCTGCGGCAGCGGATAGGCTCGAAAGCGTTACCGGCGAGAGCCGCCGGTCGGAACGTGCCCGGAGGGTTTCGTGGAGGTCAAGATCGGCGTCCAGCACGCCAATCGCGAGTTGGTGCTGGAGAGCGAGCAGAGCCCGGAAGAGGTCCAGGAACTGGTGGCTGAGGCCCTCGCCGGCAAGACCGGTCTGCTGCAGCTGACCGACGAGAAGGGCCGCCGGGTGCTGATCCCGGCCGACCGGCTGGCGTACGTCGAGATCGGCGAGGTATCGACCCGCAAGGTCGGGTTCGGCGCGATCTGATCCCGGTCCGGACACGTTAGAGCGTGTCCGGGTTGCGGAGCGCGGTCGAGAGGGCACGATGGCGGTAAGACCTGCCGCGTGATTGGTCTGGTTGTCACGGGGCACCAGGTGCGCGCAGGTCCGCCATCCCTCACAAGGAGGAACCGTGTACTGGGTCTGGATGATCATCGTCAGTCTCATCGCGGGCATCATCTTCGGGCCGCTGGCCCGGCTGGTGCTCCCCGGCAAGCAGAACATCAGCCTCGGCTGGACCATCCTCGGCGGCGGCATCGGCGCCTTCATCGGTGGTCTGATCGCCAAACTCCTCGGCGTCAAGGACACATCGGGCCCGGACTGGATCCAGTACCTGATCCAGATCATCTGCGCCGCGATCGTCGTCGCCATCATCTCGTCGCGCAACAGCAAAGCCAAAACCGCCTAGCCCCGGCACCACCAAACGGCCGCCGCCCCACCCGGGGCAGGCGGCCGTTGCCATCCCCCAGCAGTCCCCAGCATCCCCACCAGTCCCCAGCACTCCCCCAGCACTCCCTCTGCCGGCGCGCCCGAATCAGAGGGACGGATAACCCCCGGTGTTGCCGGTTCTCCCCCTTTCACAGGGACGGAGAACCGGCAATTCGAGGGGTTATCCCCTCGAATTGCCGGGGGTCAGGCCCGGAGGCCGGGCGCAGTCATGCCGGGGTCAGGCCCGGAGGCCGGGCGCAGTCATGCGGGGGTCAGGCCTGGAGGCCGAGCGCGGTCATGCGGGGGTCAGGCCTGGAGGCCGAGGGCGGTCATGCGGGCCGTGTGGGCCTCGGTCAGGCGGGTGAACATCCGGCCGATGGCGGCCAGGTCGAGGCCGGGGCGGTCGACGCTGCCGGCGAGCAGCGCGGTCAGGGAGTCGCGGTCGGCGGCGATGCGCTGCGCCTGGCTGAGAGCTTCACCGACCAGCCGGCGGCCCCAGAGCGCGAGACGGCCGCCCAGCTTCGGGTCCTCCTCGATCGCGGCGCGGACGCGGTCGACGACGAACTCGGCCTGGCCGGAGTCGCCGAAGACATCCAGCACCAAGGCCCGGGTCTCCGCGTCGACGAACGAGGCGATCTCGCGGTAGAAGTCGTTCGCCAGGCCGTCCCCGACGTACGCCTTGACCAGGCCCTCGAGCCAGTCCGACGGCGCGGTGTGGTCGTGGAACGCGTCCAGCGGCGTGACGAACGGCCGCATCGCGTCCATCGGGTCCACGCCGAGCTCCACCAGCCGGTCCCGGAGTCGCTGGAAATGGCCGAACTCGGTGGTCGCCAGCGCCGCCAGCTCCGCCTTGTCGTTCAGCGTCGGCGCCAGCTTGGCGTCCTCCGCCATCCGTTCGAACGCGGTCAGCTCGCCGTACGCGAGCACTCCCAGCAGATCCACCGCCGCGGCCCGGTAGGCGGGATCATCAAAGGCCGTCTGCTCCATGCCCGGCACCCTATCGGGCCAGGCCTGCGAGTGGCGCAAACCACACGAAGCGGCGTTGACAGGTTGAGCGGTTACACTGGTGAGCGATTCGCCGGTGACGCGCCCAGATGGGCAAGCTGGTGCGAGGTGCTTGCACAGTGTCCCCGCGCCTCACGTAACAAGGCGCCCGGCCCCTGAGCAATCTGTCCGCACAAGCATGTGAGAGGCGATCAGCCTGACCACCTTCCGAGAGCTCGGCGTGCTGCCCGAGATCTGCGACGCGCTCGACCGCGTCAACATCGTGGAGCCGTTTCCGATCCAGGAAATGACACTCCCTGTCGCCCTGATGGGCACCGACCTGATCGGCCAGGCCCGGACCGGGACCGGCAAGACGCTCGGCTTCGGGATTCCGTTGCTGCAGCGCACCATTTCCCCCGGTGAGGCCGACTACGAGGAGCTCGCCGCTCCCGGCAAGCCGCAGGCGCTGGTCGTCACCCCGACCCGCGAGCTGACCATCCAGGTCGCCAAGGACCTCACCACCGCGTCCACCGTGCGTACGGTGCGCGTGCTGACCATCTACGGCGGCGTCGCGTACGAGCCGCAGCTGGACGCGCTGAAGAACGGCGTCGACGTCGTCGTCGGTACGCCGGGACGCCTGCTCGACCTGGCGAACCGCGGCGTTCTCGACCTCGGCCACATCAAGGTGCTCGTCCTCGACGAGGCCGACGAGATGCTCGACCTGGGCTTCCTGCCCGACGTCGAACGCATTCTGCGCAAGACTCCCGAGCTGCGGCAGACAATGTTGTTCTCGGCAACGATGCCGTCGGCCGTCATCGGCCTGGCGCGCACCCACATGCGGCACCCGCTGAACATCCGGGCCGAGTCGCACGAGGACACCCAGATGGTGCCGACCACGGCACAGTTCGTCTACCGGGCGCACGATCTGGACAAGCCCGAGGTAGTGGCGCGGATCCTGCAGGCCGAGGACCGCGGCCGGGTGATGATCTTCTGCCGGACCAAGCGCGAGGCCTCCCGCCTCACCGACGACCTGCAGGACCGCGGGTTCAAGGCGGCCGCGATCCACGGTGACCTCAACCAGCAGGCGCGTGAGCGGGCGCTGACCCGGTTCCGCGGCGACAAGATCGACGTACTGATCTGCACCGATGTCGCGGCCCGCGGGATCGACGTCGAGGGCGTCACGCACGTCATCAACAACACCTGCCCCGAGGACGAGAAGGCCTACATCCACCGGATCGGTCGGACCGGGCGCGCGGGGGCGAGCGGCATCGCCGTCACCTTCGTCGACTGGCCGGACCTGACCCGGTGGAAGGTGATCAACAAGGCGCTCGACCTGCCGTACGAAGACCCGCAGGAGATCTACTCCACCTCGCCGGAGCTGTACCACGACCTCGGCATCCCGACCGATGCCAAGGGCCGGATCCGCGCACCGCAGGCTCGCGAAGCGCGGGAGCCGCGCGAGGACGCGCCGCGGAACCGTCGCGGCGGTACGGCGGAACGGTCCGAGGGCCGTTCCGAGAAGAGGTCCGAGAGCAGGTCGGAGAACCGGTCCGAGGGCGATGGGGCGCCGCGGTCGGGGCGGAAGCGGAACCGGACGCGCAAGCGCACCCGGGCCGGCCAGCCGGTCGAGGAGTTCGCCGACGTCACCACCAAGACCGAGGTCCCGCCGGCCTCCGAGGCGGTGGCGGTACAGGACGAGGAGCGCAAGCCCCGCAAGCGCACCCGCAGCCGCAAGCCCGCTGACGCATCGGCGACCGAGACACAGACGGCGGAGCCGCAGGCAGCCGTGGCCGGGGCATCGGAGGTTGTGGCCGAGGACGTGACCGAGGCGCCGGCAGAGAAGAAGCCGGCCAAGCGGACCCGCACCCGGAAGACCGCCGAGGCGAAGCCGGCAGCCGAGGTCGAAGCAGCCGAACCGACCGCCGACGTGAATGCCGGTGAGGCGGGCGAGAAGCCGGTGAAGCGGACGCGGACCCGGAAGGCTGCCGCGGCGAAGGCGGCAGCGCCGGCTGCTGAAGCGTATGTAGCGGAGCCGGCCGTGGACGCCGACGAGAAGCCGGTCAAGCGGACGCGGACCCGGAAGACCGCCGCGGCGAAGCCGGCTGCTGAGGCGAGCGCCGATGGGCCGGTGGAGGAGAAGCCGGTCAAGCGGGTTCGGAAGGCGGCTGCGAAGAAGGCTGCTGCGCCGGCTACGACGCCGATCTTCAGTGCGCCGGAGTGACTGTTTCCGAACGGTGATCTGAGCCTGCAACACCCAGCCCCGCATGGGCCGTCCTAGGGCGGTAACCACGAGAGAGGGGCTGGGTGATGGGGCGGATCAGAGCGGTAACAGCCGTGCTGGCCACAGCGGGGATCGTGCTGCTGTCCGGCTGTGGAGCCGGCGGCAACAGCGACAGCAGCGGGACGAGCGAAGCCGCGCCCGTGCAGAAGCAGGGCGAGGCAAGCGACGGCAACGCGAGCAATGCGAAGCCCCCCGCGCAGCCACAGGCCGGGAAGTCCCAGGCGAGTGGCACCGACGACCCGACGATCACGCGGGCGATCATCAAGACCGGTTCGCTGACCGTCGAGGGTGACGACGTCTCGGACATGCGCCAGAAGGCGGTCCTGGCGATCGCCGGCCTGGACGGTCAGGTCTCGTCCGAGGACACCGGCAGCGACCCAGACGGCAAGGTCACCCGGGCGAACCTCGTCCTCAAGGTCCCGACCAAGTCGTTCGAGACCGCGATCCAGCGGCTGTCCGATCTGGGCAAACGCCTGCAGATCCACCAGGAGTCCACCGACGTCACCGAGCAGGTCGTCGATGTCGCCAGCCGGATCGAGTCCCAGCGTGCCAGCCTCGAGCGGATGCGCGCGCTGATGACCAAGGCGAACACGATCGCCGAGATCGTCTCGGTCGAGAGTGAACTCACCCGCCGCGAGTCCGACCTGGAAGCGCTCCTGGCCAAGCAGAAGAACCTCTCTCTGCAGACCGATCTCGCGACGCTCACGCTGACGCTGACCGAGAAGGGCAAGCCGCCGGTGGAGACGGAGCCTACGCAGGACAAGGGTTTCCTGGCCGGTCTCAAGGGCGGCTGGAACGCGTTCACCGCGGTGTTCTCCGCACTCGCGACCGCGGTCGGTGCGATGCTGCCGTTCCTCGTGCTGCTCGCGATCATCGCCGTACCGCTGTGGCGCTTCCGGCACCGACTGCGCAAGCAGCCGACAGCGGGTCAGTGAAGCAGTGCGCCGGCCAACGCCCGGTAGGCCTTCGCGCCGGGCGAGGCCGGCGCCGTACTGAGCACGGTCTCGCCGATCGCCGGCGCCTCCGCGAACCGGATCGACTTCGGGATCGCCGGCTGCAGCACGTCGAGCGAGTACGTGTCCGCGATCGTCTCCAGTACGGCGCGGGCGTGTGTCGTGCGTCCGTCGTACAGCGTCGGGAGTACGCCGAGCACCCGCAGGCTCGGGTTGGTCAGCTGTTGTACGTCGTGCACGGTGTCAAGTAGTTGCCCTACGCCACGATGTGCCAACGTCTCGCACTGCAAGGGAATCAGTACGTCGGACGCCGCCGACAGCCCGTTCACGGTGAGCAGACCGAGCGTCGGCGGGCAGTCCACGATGATCCAGTCGTACGACGAACGCAGCGGCCGCAGAGCTGTCCGCAGTGCCTGCTCGGGACTGCTCTCGCGGGCCAGTTGCACCTCGGCGTTGGCCAGCTCGATCGTGGCCGGCACCAGGTCCGGCGCATCGTCGAACTCGACCAGCACGTCACGCGCCTTCACGCCGCCGAGCAGCACGTGGTGGATCGACTTGTCCAGGTCCTCGGGGTCGATGCCGACCGAGAACGTCAGGCACGCCTGCGGGTCCAGGTCGACGAGCAGCACCCGTTGGCCGAGCTCGCCCAGGGCTGCGCCGAGGGTGGCGACGGTGGTCGTCTTGGCCACGCCGCCCTTCTGATTGGCAACCGCGAGAGTGCGAGGCACCCGGCCATTGTGCCGCACCGCGGAACGGCCTGATACCGGGGAGCGGTTACCCTCTTTACTTGTGAGTACGCCGCGTACGCTAACGCTCCCGCACGGGGTGCGTCCCGTGACCCTCGAGACCGACCGTGGCTCGTTCGCCACGCTGACTGCGGTGCCTGAGATCGGTACGCCGCTGGGCACTGTCCTGCTCGTGCCGGGGTGGACCGGGAGCAAAGAGGACTTCACTCCGCTGGTCGACCACCTCTGCCGGTACGGGTGGCGGACTGTGGCGGTCGACCAGCGCGGACAGTACGAAACGGCCGGCCCGGCCGACAAGTCGGCGTACTCGCTGGCTGAGCTCGGCGCGGACGTGGTGGCGATGAGCAAGGCTCTCGGCGGGTTCAGCCAGCTGGTCGGGCACTCGTTCGGCGGACTGGTTGCGCGTGAGGCCGTGCTGACGGACCCGTCAGTCTTCTCCACGATCACACTGATGTGCTCGGGGCCTGGCGCGTTCACGGACCAGCAGACGCTGCAGAGCCTGCAGATGCTCGCGTTCGGGCTGGAGAACCTGCCGATCGAGCAGGTGTACGACCTGAAGCTCGGACACGACCGCCAGAACCCGGGGTACGTCGCTCCGCCGGAAGACATCGCCGCCTTCCTGCGGACGCGCTTCACCAGCAACGTGCCGATCAGCCTCGCCGAGATCACCCGCCGGTTGACGGATGCCGAGGTGAAGACGGATCAGCTCGCCAAATCCGGCGTACGCACACAGGTCCTGCACGGCGAGACGGACGACGGCTGGCCGATTCCGGTGCAGGAGGCGATGGCCGCGGAGCTCGGTGTCAAGGCGGAGGTCGTCCCCGACGCCGGTCACTCACCGGCCATCGACCAACCGGCCGCGACCGCCCGCCTGCTGGTCGACTTCTTCCACGACTACCCGAGCCTGACCACCCAGGTCTAGCTCACCGGTCGGACGTCGGGGTGAACGTCCAGCAGGTCCAGGCCGACCGGAGCGAGAGCGGCCTTCACCTGCTCGGTGTAGACGAGTAGCGAGATCGGTGCGCGGCCGCCGGCTGGACCGGCGCCGCCGTACTGGTACGCACCGAGGTCCCGCTTGGGGAGGATCTTGTCCAGCTCGGTCCGGACACGGTCGCTGTCGGCCTCGCTCATCAGGACGGGGACCACGCAGAGGTTGCCGCTGTAAACCTTCTCGAACGCCTCGCGGAGCGCCGCTGGATCGCCGTGCGCCACGCCGAGCACCATCACTACCGGGGCGTTGCGGGAGGTGCCGTTCGGATAGTAGGTGGTCGGGCCGTACACCTGGCCGGCGTTCGCGGCGAGGAACGACTGCACCGCGGCGGAGTAGATGTTGCTCGGCTTCGACAGCCAGCCACCGGCCGGCGCCGCGCACGGAAGCTTCGGAAGCGGGGTCGGCACAGGCGTGACCGGAGCCGACTGCTGCTGTACGTCGATCGCGCCGTCGCGCCACAGGCCGGTCACCGTCGCGCTGCCGGTGCGGACGCCCTTGATCGTCGTCATGCCGCTGATCTGGTCGAGGTCAAGGCCGTTGAGCTTGACCGCGAACTCGTCGGGGCAGCTCGGCGCCGGCTCCTTGCCAGGCGGGTAGCCGATGGCCGTGGACGCGAGCGGCGCGCAGAAGACCGGGGTCTTGCCCGGGACCGCGATGATCCTGCCACTCACCTGGACCTTGTCGCCGGGCTTGACCAGCAGCTCGTCGTTCGGCTCGTGGTTGCCTTGGGCAAAGGACTGCGGCGGGCTCTGCGGCTGGCCCTGATGGTTCGGGAGTACGGCGATGATGCCCGCGGCAACGACTGCCACACTCGCGGCAGCGAGCGCCGGCACCCAGCGGCGGGGTTTGCGGCCGCCGCCCAGCATGTACTCGAGATCGGGCTCGGGCGGTGCGTCCTGATCGGCCCGCCACCGAGCGCCCGCCCGCGTCAGCAGGTCGTCGATCTCGTCGGTCGGCTTCATTCTGTGACCTCCAGCAAGGTGCGGAGCCGGGAGCGGGCGTCCGAGAGGGTCGACTTGACGGTGCCTTCGGAGCAGCCCATGACTGCTGCCGTGTCGGCGATCGACAGGTCGGCGAAGTAGTAACAGTCGACCGCGAGCCGCTGCCGGTCGGACAGCGACATGATCGCGTGGTCGACATCCATCCGCGCGTCGAGATCCGGACGGGACACCGGTGCGGCGTCGGGCGCTTCGATCAGCGACAGGTTCGGACGTGTCCGGCGTACCGCTTTGCGGGCTTGGTCGGCGGTGATCGCAAGCAGCCAGGCCGACGGCGTGCCGCGGCTCGCGTCGTACTGCGAGCGCTTGGACCACGCCCGCGCGAGCGCCTCCTGCACGATGTCGTCCCGATCCGCCCCGACCGCCAGCCGCGCCGCCAGCCGAGACATCGCCACCAGATGCGGCCGCACCCACTGAGCGAACCCAGCCCCGTCCCCCGGCGGCGCCGTCACACCGCCCACCGGCTCACCCGTCATCGTCGGCATACCTTCTCTACCCCCGAATCACCCGCCCGGTTGGGTCCCTACCGCATTTCAACGACCCCACCACCCCAACGTCACCCCCACCCCCCTTCCGTAACCCACCCGAGTTATCCACAAATCCCAAATCCCACCCCACAGCCCCCACCCATTTCCCTACGGTCGAAGAAACCCACAAAGAGATCAAGGGGGACCAGATGCCATCCGGACGGATCGACCTGCCGGAGCCGGCGGACCTCCACGCCCGGCTGTCCGATCGGCATCCACTCGACTGGGGCGATCCGATCCCGACCCGCGCGGAGATCTCCGCGGAGTAAGGCGCCGAACCGACCGCCCGCAGCATCCATTTGCTGTCCAAGGCGGCCGCTGTCGAGCCGGAGATCACCGACGCGATGATCTCGGCGATCGGAGCCGGGGCCGAGGTCTATCACCTCGAGAACAGGCTGAAGTCGCCGCAGTCGCTGGCCCGGAAGCTGGTCCGCTTCGAAAGCTACTACCGCCGTCCCGACTCGGCCCCGGACGACATCCTGCGGTACACAGCAGCGGTGAAGCACCCGGACGAGCTCACGAAAGCCGCTGTCAGAACGATCGATCGCCTCACGAACGAGGGCTGGCAGATGGAGAACGCACATCACTCGTACGTCGACGGCAGTCGGTACAAGGGTCTGCACACCCACCTGCGTAGCCTCGGCGAGCAGGTCGAGGTGCAGGTGCACTCCGCCGAGTCGATCGAGGTCAAGCGACGTACGACGACGCTGTACGAGATCGAGCGAGACCGCGAACAGGGGTCGGCGGCACGCGACGCTGCGCGGCGCGAGTGCATCGCATTGTCGGATCAGATGACGCAGCCTGCCGGCATCGACGACCTCCAGGAACTCGGCGGAGTGAAGGTGAAAGCCATTAGCTACGGTAAGAAACGTCAGCAACGCACGGCTCCGGATCGTGGAAGCGGACCGAGCGCCACTCAGCAGCACACCCACCAGCAGGTTCAGCATCGGCAGAACGGGACTTCACGATGACGCGGTTGTTCTTGGTCAAGGACGGGGAGAAGGAGCTGTGGGTGGCGGCGTTGGTGGATGAGGACGTGTGGACGTACGTCGGGAACACCGGCAAGTTCCACTACAACGAGGGTGCTCGCCACGACTACTACTTCCTGAACGAGCTGCGGTACGTCGATATCGGGATCGCCGAGGCGAAGCGGCTGATCCGCGCCGGGGTGGGGACAGTCGACGGAGGCGAGCTGCCGGGAGCGGTGCAGCGCTGGCGTGAAGATCCGCAGGGCATGGATCCCGAGGTCGTCTTCGCCTCGATGGCGGCCGACCTCCGCTAGTCGCGGGTTATGAGGGGGTTGGGGCGTAGAGCTGGGTGATGACGGATTCGATGGTGGGTTCGGCTACTGAGAGGTCGACCAGGGGGTAGTTGGCGGCGATCTGGGCGAGGAGGGGGGCGGCGCTGGTGGTTGGGGGGAAGCTCAGGTGTTGGCGGGGGCCGTCGACCTTGGTGACGGTGGCGCCTTCTACGACGATGGGTGGGAGTGAGGTTGCGAGGTCGACCACCAGGGTGCGCGGGGCGGACTGGCTGGATTTCAAGCCGTCCAGGGTGCCGTCGAAGATCTGGTGGCCGTGGTCGATGACCATGACTCTGGTGCAGAGGGCTTCGATGTCGTCGAGGTCGTGGGTGGTGAGGATGATCGTCGTACGGCGGGCCGCGTTGATCTCGGCGAGGAATTCGCGGAGCCGGGCCTTGCTGATCACGTCCAGGCCGATGGTGGGCTCGTCGAGGTAGACGATCTCGGGATCGTGCAGCAGCGCGGCCGCGATGTCGCCCCGCATCCGTTGCCCCAACGACAGTTGACGAACGGGTACGTCGAGCAGGTCGCCGAGATCGAGTAGCTCCACGAAGGTCGCCAGGTTCTCGCGATGGCGAGCCATCGGTACGCCGTACATCTTCTGCAGGACCGCGAACGAATCCTTCAACGGCAGGTCCCACCACAGCGTCGTACGCTGACCGAACACCACGCCGATCCGCTTCGCCAGCTTCAGCCGGTGCCGTGACGGGTCCACGCCGGCGACCCGGATCGAGCCGCCGGACGGCACCAGGATCCCGGTCAGCATCTTGATCGTGGTGGACTTCCCGGCGCCGTTCGGCCCGATGTAGCCCATCACCTCCCCCGGCTCGACGGTGAACGACATCCCGTCCACCGCGCGCACCTCACGTTTCGTACGCCGCAACCCGGCCCGCGACGTGACTGTGAACGCTCGCGACACATCCGACAACTCGATGACAGGCATCTCAGCTCCCTGTACTGCGATAGCGACGAAGACCGCCGCGCCAGGCCAGCGACGCCAGCGCCACCATGACGACCGCGACCAGCGGCGACAGCAGTCCGATCCAGGACGGCAACCCCAGCGGGGCCGGCTTACCCAGCAGGTACAGCACCGGGTAGTAGTTGACAAAGGCAAGCGGTACGACGAACGTCACGGCCCGCACGATCTCCTTCCCGAAGACCGCCAACGGGTACTGCGTCAACGTCTGGCCGCCGTACGTGAACGAATTGGCGAGCTCCGCCGAATCCACCGACACGAACTGGAACGCCGCCCCGAGCACGAAGATCGCCCCGAAGATCACTGTCCCGGCAGCGATCGACACCACCAGCATGATGCCGCGGGCAACCGTCCAGTCGACGTCGAGCCGGCTGAACGCGAACACCATCACGACCAGCGCCTGCAACGGCCGGCCGATCCGCCGCAGCGCGAACCCGTCGGCCGCGGTCTGCAGGAACGCCGGCACCGGCCGGATCAGGTACGCGTCGAACGTCCCGGTCCGGATCCGCTCCCCGACCCGCTCGATCGACCCGGTGAACAGGTCGGCGATCCCGAGCGTGATCGAGGCCGTTGCGTAGAGCAACGCCATCTCCGCCAGCGAGAACCCGCCGAACGACGAGATGTGGCTGAACATCAGCACGATCGCGACGAAGTCCATCACCGTCAGCACCATCGAGCTGAACAGCATCAGCACGAACGACGCCGGGTACGCCATCGACGACCGCACCCACATCATGATCAGCATCCAGTACTGCGACGGCGCCCGGAGGATCGGCTCAACCACCCTGGATCACCACCTTCCGGGTCGCCACCGACGTGACCAGTTGCGCGCCGAGCAGCAGCACCACGATCCAGCCGAGCTGGAACAGCAGCGCCGAACCGGTGCCGCCCGGGTTCCGGCCGAGCCAGATGTCGATCGGGACCTGCATGGTCGCGGCCCACGGAGTCGCCCGGGCGATGGCTCCGATCGCGCCGGGGAACACCACCAGCGGCAGGATCATCCCGGAGAAGAACGTCGACAGCACCAGCGCCAGCTGCTCCATTCCCCGCGTATCGGTGATCCAGAACCCGGACAGCGCGACCAGGTAGCGGATCCCGAAGCTGACCAGGATCGCCAGGAACACGCCGGCCGCGACCGCGAGCCAGGCCTGCGGTGTTGAAGGGAACTTGAGGTCGAACACCAGCGCTCCGACGAGCAACGGGGCCCCGCCGCGCACCACCAACTGGAACATCGCCCGCCCGAGGTCCACCGACAGCCACCAGAGCAGCAGGTGCGTCGGCCGGTACAGATCCACCGCGATCTCGCCGCTGCGGACCCGCTCCCCCAGCTCCCCCGTCGTCGTGGCGCCCCAGATCCCGACCGGCATCAGCAGTCCCTGCTGCAGCCAGGCGAATGTCAGCGCGTCCGCGGTGTCGTACCCGCCCAGGCCGGGTCGCTCGTGCCACAGCGTCAGGTAGATACCGCAGAGGATGAACCCGAAGACGGTGTTCGTGAACGCGCCGGACGCGGTGGCGATCCGGTACGTCGAGAACCGCCGGAGGGACCGCACTGCGATCGCCCAGTACACGCCCATCTGCTACCTCCTCTCGCACTTGTGATGGTGTCCGAGAGCCGGTCTTGAGCACAGCGGCACGCGAAACCGCCCCGGATTCATCAGGACCCGGGGGTACGGACACCACTGTGAAGGCATGGATGAACCACACCGATTGTCAAGGGCAGAGAACGGACGGTACGCCGCGGCGCGCGGAGGCGTCAACACAAATAACCGGCCCGGGTGCGAGACCCCTCAGACTCGCACCCGGACCGGTGGCCGCAGGTCAGACCGTGTCGGTCTTGAGCAGATGAGCCAGGTGGGTGGCGAACGGACCCGGGTGACTCGAGTACCCGCCGTGCCCGCCGGGAAACAGCACCACCGGCCAACCGAGGTGGTTGGCGATGACCTCGATCGGCCGCCCCGGCAGGTGCGGGTGCGAGTCCAGGCCGGCCGCCGGCACGATCCGGTCCGCGACCCGCTTCAGCGCGTCCAGGTCCGGCTCGTAGCGGGTGAACGGCAACAGCTTGTGCTCGTAGAAGTTGGCGGCGTTCGCCTGCATCCGCTCCGCGAGCTCGCGGTACTCCGGCAGCAGGTCCTCCAGCGGCGGCATCGCGTCGCCGTCCATCCCGGTTCCCATCATGAACACCACGTCGGCCGCGGTCAGCCCGTCCGTGCGGTAGGTCTCGTACACCTCGCCGAAGAACGCCCTGGCATCGTCCGCATCCGGCAGGACCTCGGTGCACGGCGGCTCGTGCGCGACGAGCATCCGCACCTGGTTCGGGAACCGCGTGATCAGCTCGAGGCCGGTGATCGCGCCGGAGCTGCTGCCGAAGACGTACGCCGGCTCATGACCAGCGACCACGTCGATCAGAGCGAGCGCGTCCTCGGCCGACTGCTTGACGCGTTCGTCCGTCGCGTCGCCGTCGTACCGGCTGCGGGAGTTGCCCCGAGGGTCGTACGTCACGACCGTGTACTCCGCCGCGAGCTGACCGACCATCCCGGAGAACACTCCGGCATCGGTTCCGCCGCCGGCGATCAGCAGCAGCACCGGCCCTGAGCCGGTGACCTCGTAATGCAGCGTTGCCCCAGGCACCGCGAGCTTGTTCACAGTCTTCGCACCCATCACGCGAACCCCTTTCATCCACCCTCAGGGTTCACCGCACCGCTGGCACCACACGCACACGCCACTGACACGACCAGTCAGCCGGCCTCTTCCATCGGGGTCCGGTTGCCGTCGTCGAGGCCTGCCCACGGGTCGCGAGGTGGGGATTCGCGGCGGCCTTGGGGGCAGATCTTCGCGAAGTCGCACCAGCCGCAGAGCGGGGACGGCTCGGGTGGGAAGGCTTCGTCGGCCTCGGCGGGGGTCAGGCCCTCGCGCCAGCGAGCCTCGGCGGCCGCGGCGTCGTCGGCCATCGACTCGGCGCGGCGCTGGTGGCGGCCGAGGGACGCCTCGTCGTGGTCGGCCGCGGCGACGGTGTTGGTCGGGAGGTGGTGGAGCTCGACGCGGGTGCACGGTTTGTGCAGGACGCGACGGGAACCGAGGACGTAGAGAGCCATCGCCAACGACGACCGCGCATCGTCGGCGGTCAGCGGCCGCCGGCCGGTCTTGTAGTCGACGATCGCCAGCTCGGTCCCGCCGCTGCCGTCGCGGGCCGGGCGCTCGTCGATCCGGTCGACCCGTCCGCGCAACGACGCCCGTTCGGTGGTGAAGGCAACGGTGCGCTCGACTCCGCGCGGCTCGTAGTACGGATCGGTGTCCCGCAGGTAGCCGAGGACCATCTCGGTCGAGCGATCGCGCCAGTCCAGCGACTGCTGCTCGTCGCGGAACCCCTCGCTCCGCCAGCTCGATCGCATCTTCGCGACGACCTCGTCCGGCGTACGACGGGCCGCCGGCCAGCGCCCGAAGAAGTCGGCGAGCACCTCGTGGACGATCGCACCGACGGTGTTGTGCGCCCAGGGCGGACCCTTCGGCGGGCGCGGAGTCTCGAGGTACGTGTACCGGTACTTGCGTTTGCAGTCCGCGAACGTCAGCAGCTTGGTCGGCGTCGCGACGAACAGCCGCGTCGGCATCCCTGGAAGTATGTCGTTCACGTCAGCCCGCCTTGATGAAGTCCGTGACGGCGTCGGCCACGAGCTGTACGGCGATCGCGCTCAGCAGCAGACCGGCGATCCGGGTGACGAGCAGTACGCCGTTCTCGCCGAGGATCCGCATGATGATGCCGGAGAACCGCAGCGTCAGCCACATCACGATGTGGATCGCGATGATGCCGACCGAGATCGCGACCACGTCCGGCAGCGATCCGTTCGCGCGCTGGACGAACACCATCGTCGCGACGATCGCGCCCGGTCCGGCGAGCAACGGCGTACCGAGCGGGACGAAGGCGATGTTCACGTTCTTGGTCTGGACCGGGTCCTCAGCCGTGTCGGTCAGCAACTGCAGCGCGATCAGCAGGAGCAGCAGACCGCCGGCGCACTGCAACGCGGGCAGCGTGATCCCGAGGTGCTGCAGGATCTGCTGGCCGAACGCCGCGAACACGACGATCACGCCGAACGCGACCAGCACCGCCTGCCACGCCGCCTTCTTCCGCGCCGCGCGGGACTGACCCGCGGTGAGCGAGATGAAGACCGGCACGGTGCCCGGCGGGTCCATGATCACGAAGAGCGTGACGAAGACCGAGCTGAACAGACCCGCGTTGATGACACTGTTCACGGAAGGTAGGCCTCGGGAACCTGTGCACCGGAGGCAGCGGCGTTGTTCTTCGCGGTCTCGAGCAGCCGCTCCAGCTGCTCCGGCTCGGTGCTGTTGACGCCCAGATCGTGGTCGATCTTCCCGGCGCCGTGGTGATCGCTGGAGCCGGTGTAGAAGATGCCGAGGTTGTTGGCGATCGCGCGCAACGCCGTACGGGATTCGGGTGAGTGGTCCTGGTGGTCGACCTCGATACCGGCCAGGCCGTGGTCCTCGACCAGGTGGGCGAGGTTCTCCTCGGTCATCACCTTGTAGCTGGACCGGCCCCACGGATGCGCGATCACGGGTACGCCGCCGGCCTCGCGGACCAGATCGATCGCGTGACCGGGCTCGAGGGCGTAGTGCGCGACGTGCCCGGCGCGGCCGTCGGCCAGATACCGGTCGAAGGCCTCGGTGCGGTTCGCGACCGTGCCGTTGGCGACCAGCGCGTCGGCGACGTGCGGCCGGCCGACCGACGGCGTACCGGTCGCCTGGGCCAGGACTTCCTCGACGGTCAGCGGTACGCCGATGCTGTTCAGGCGGGCCACGATCGTCGGGATCCGGTCGGTGCGGCCGTCGCGGATCACCTGCAGGTCCTTCGCCAACGGCGCGTACGACGGATCCGGCAGGTACGAGAGCAGGTGGACGCTGATCCCGTTGAGCTTGCACGAGATCTCGAGCCCCGGCACGAACCCGATCCCCAGCTCCTCCGCGGCCTGCCGGGCCTCGACCCAGCCGTCGGCCGTGTCGTGGTCGGTGAGCGCGATCACATCGAGCCCCGCCTGCTGCGCGTGCGTCATCAGAACGGGCACCGGATCGGTGCCGTCCGAGCGGTTCGAGTGGGTGTGCAGGTCGATGCGCACGGGGTCTACGGGTCCCTTCGCCGGGCAAACTGTCACCGCTGATGCTATAGGCGTTCAGCAGTTGGCCCTGGTACTTGTGCACAGAACCCCTATCCTTCGGGTGCATGGAGCGCGTCGACTGTGTGGGAGCCCTCGTGTACGACGAGGAGCGCCGGCTGCTCGTGGTGAAGCGGGCGCACGATCCGGGCCGGGGGTTGTGGTCGATTCCGGGCGGCCGGGTCGAACCCGGTGAGGACGACCCCACGGCTGTCGCACGGGAGGTCGCCGAGGAGACCGGGTTGACGGTCGAGGTCGGGGATCTGGTCGGCGAGGTCGAACGGCCCGGTCCGCGCGGGCAGCTGTACGTGATCCGCGACTACGAGGCAACAGCAGTCGGCGGCACGCTCACGGCGGGTGACGACGCAACGGACGCGCGGTACGTCACACGGTCGGAGTTCCTGGCCCTGTCTACGACGATGTTGCTCGTTTCCACGTTGGAACAGTGGAACGCGCTACCGGGCTGATTCAACAACTGCTGAGCGGGACCTGGCCGGCAGCGAACGCTGTCGGCGTGACGCCCATCAACGAGCGGAAGTCCGCGATCAGATGCGACTGGTCGGTGTACCCGGCGTACGCCGCGGTGTCGACCCACGGCCGACGGGCCTGACCGATCAGGCTGCGCACCCGCGCGATCCGGGCGAAATGCTTGGGTGACACACCGACGTCCTCACGGAACACTCGCCGCAGATAGCGCTCACTCACCCCGAGTCCGGCTGCTGTCTCGGCCACCCGCGGCTGCATCCCGTCAGACAGCTCAGCGACCGCATTGGCCACCAGATCCAGCCGCCCAGGCAGCCGAGACGGCAAGTGATCCACCAGGAAGCCGCGAAGAGTCTCAGCTGCCTCGGCGGGCCGATCGCGATAGGCGACCAGGCGCTCCGCGAGGTCCGTCGGACCGATGACGTCCTCGAGCGGGACCGTCCGGTCGACCAACTCGTCCGCGGCCGTGCCGAGCAACGTCATCACGCGCCCCATGCGGATCCGGAGCCGCACGCACACCGGCAGCTCCTTCGTCACGTGGTACGACGCCTTCGTCCGCGGTCCTGCGACGAGCACGTCGCTCTCCCCCGCTCGCGTCATCCGCCACACCACCGTGGTCGCCGGGTCGGGCGGCAGCACGGTGACGGGGGTGATCGCAGGTTTCAGGGTGACAGTCTCGATCCACGGGTCGTGCACGCTTCGAGCGTAGCCAGTCGGTCGGGCGGACCGTAGTACCGAAAGTTCCTATCCCGCGGCAGTCCGGGGCGGTCAGGGTGGCGGCATGATCCTGGTTACGGGTGCGACCGGCACCATCGGCAGTGAGCTCCTCCGTCAACTGGTTGCCCGCGGCATCCCTGCCGTCGGGATGACGCGCGGGGAGTTGCCCGGCTTCGTGCAAGCAGATTTCGAGCACCCGGATTCGTTGCGGAAGGCAATCGATGGCGTGGGCACGGTGTTCCTGCTCAGTGCGCCGGGACCTCGAGTACCAGAACACGATCAGGCCATGGTGGCGGTCACGGTCGGCAGCAGCGTGGGCAAGATCGTCAAGCTGTCGGCGATCGGGACGACCGACGAAAAGATGCCTGGGAACTGGCACGCGGCCGGGGAGAGTGCGGTGCGGGAGAGTGGGCTGGCGTGGACGATCCTGCGGCCGGCCGGTTTCGCGTCGAACGTACTGCGGTGGCTGCCGGCGATCCGTGCCGGGCAGCCGATCCCCAACCAGACCGGGGAGGGCGAGCACGCGTTCGTCGATCCGCGTGATGTCGCGGCGGTTGCGGCGGCCGCGTTGGTCTCGGGCGATCACGACGGGCAGACGTACACGTTGACCGGGCCGGAGTTGCTGAGCGTGCCGGATCAGGTCGCGGTGATGTCGGACATACTCGGCCAGGCGTTACAGGTGGTCGACGTACCGCTGGACGTTTATGCGGAGCAGTTGCGGGCGGCGGGGTTGGACGAGGGATTCGTGTCGGTTGCGGTTCGTGGGGCCGCGCTGGTTCGGGATGGCGGGGAGCGGACGATGACGAAGGACGTCGAGCAAGTGCTCGGGCGGCCGGCGGGGACGTTCCGCGCGTGGGTGGAAAGCAATCGCGCTGCGTTCGCGTGATCGGCGAGACTTGGCGGATGGACGACGCTGAGCTGGTGCGGGCGATCGAGGACAACGCGGCCGAATTGCTGATGGCGATGGGGGCCGCGGGCGGTGGCGAGCAACGGGATGACGCGGTCGCCCGGTGGACGATCGGTGGGTCGCCCATCGATTATCACAACGCGGTCGTGGCGGCGTCCGACGTACGAGCGGTCGCGGATTCCCTTGCGCTGTTGAAGAAACACGGGGTGCCGGGCAACTGGCACGTCGGTCCGTCGATGAAGATCTCGCGTGACACGATCCTGGCCGGTTTTGCGGCGGCCGGCTCGGAGCCTGGGATGGCTGTGCGGATCGACGAGCTGGTCCCGGCCGAAGTGCCCGGGTTGTCGTTGACGCGGGTCGGCGATGACGACGCCTTGGCGGTGTGGGAGGCGACGCTCGGCCAGGGCTTCGGTGAGGGTGAGCGCGAGGCCAGGTGGGTCGCGTCGGTCTACCAGAAGCTCGGGTACGACGACCCGTGGCAGCATTACATCGGCCGGCTCGACGGCGCACCCGTTGGCACTGCGACAGTCTTCCTCGGCGCGGGCGTCGCCGGGCTGTACTTCGTGATGACGGTCCCGGAGGTACGCCGCCGCGGGATCGGGGCCGCGATCACGTACGGCGCACTCCGCGACGCAGGCACGGAGTACGCCGTACTGGAATCATCGCCGGCCGGGCGGTCGGTGTACGAGCGGCTCGGGTTCCGGGAGTACTGCACGATCGAGCTCTACGAGTGGGCTCCGACGGGCTGAGCAGCCTCGACGGCCTCAACAGTACGGCGCTCGCGGAGCAGGAGGCTCGCGTCGACCAGCATCACGAGCGCGGTCAGACCGTGGACACCGAGCGCGGTGGCGACCGTGCCGCCGTGGCTCAGGACCGTGATCATGTCCACGATCGGGACGAGCGTGGTGATCGCCATCAGTACGCCGGTCGCGCGGCGCTGCTTGAGCGCGAACAGCGCGAGGATGTTGAGGCCGAGGACGATGTCGCGGATCCCCTTCGCCACGAAGAAGCCGCCGGCGGCGGCCGTGATCCCGTACCCGGCTCCGGCACCGGGCCCGTCGAAGAGGAACCGCACGCCGAAGGTGAGCGGGAAGATGCCGAGCAGGACGGTCAGGACGGTGGTGAAGCGGCGCATCAGGGTCTCCTTGATCTAGCATCGCTAACTTTCCTAGCAACGCTAACACTGCCGTTGCTAGATTGTCTAGCAGTGCTAGGATCTGACCTATGCCGACCCAGACACGCCGCGAGCGGGCCCGCGAGGAGCGCCGTACGCTGATCCTTCGCGCCGCCCGCGACCTCGCCGAGTCCGAGGGCTGGGACGCCGTCACCACCCGCCGCCTGGCCGAAGCCGTCGACTACAGCCAGCCGGTCCTCTACGGCCACTTCAAGAACATGGACGCGATCGCCGACGCGGTCGCGCTCGAAGGCATCGAGGAGCTGACCGACGTCTTCCGCGCGGCTCGCTCGAGCGCGAAGGACGACACGGCCGGACTGCGTGCGCTGGCGCACGCCTACCTCGACTACGCCGACCAGCACCCGGCCGTCTACGAGGCGATGTTCGTCCGCCGGACCGACCTGCAGTTCGGCCGGTCCGAGACGCCGGCCTCACTCATCGACGCCTTCAACCAGATCCGCTCCGCGGTGGAGCCTTTCGGCACTGGCGACGCGGAGACGCTGACGGAGGTTTTCTGGAGCTCCCTCCACGGCCTGGCCACCCTCACCCACGGTGCCCGCCTCCGCCCCACCCACCGCGAAGCCCGCGTCGACCTCCTGGTGGCCCGGTTCTCCGGAACTTTTCCGCCAGCTGCCGCCGAATAAGTTCCGGAAACCCACTGCGCACGAGTTGTCCACAGGGTGCTGTGCGCGGATGGCGGGATTCGGGCACGCTGGGGTGGATGGACTGGTGGTGGAGGACGCGACTCGAGGATGGGGGAATTGATGCGCTGATTGACGACCAGGTGCAGATCGTGTCGCGCGTTCAACTGCTCGCCGCAGGCTGGTCGGAGCCTGGCATCAGGCGGCCTCTGCGGAACAGGCGTTGGCGGGCCGTTCATCCTGGTGTCTACGTCACCCACACCGGACCTATCGGGTACGACGAACGCCTGCTGGCCGCGTTGTTGTACGCCGGGCCTGCCGCGGCGTGGAGCCACTACACGGCCGCCGAGCAACTCGGCCTGCTCAAGCCGAACCCGAGCGGTCCCGTCTTCGTGACCATCCCAGAACATCGAAAGGTCCGCCCGCGGCCCGGAGTTGTCGTGCACCGCGACGAGCATTGGGCCGATCGACTCGCACCGGTGGCTCCACCTCGGCGTACGCCGGCGGACGCCGTGCTCGACATCGTGGGCATCAGTCCGTCGCTCGATCACGCAGCCGCCGTGATCGCCGAAGCGTGTCAGAGCGGCCGGGTGGCTCCCGCGGACATCCTGAGCTCGTTGGCCGATCGTCCGCGGCTGAGGCACCGCGGCCGGCTGCGGCCGATCATCGCCGATGTGGTTGCGGGATCACACTCACTGCTGGAGATCCGCTACCTGCGGGATGTCGAACGCCGGCACGGGCTGCCGCGCGGGCAGCGGCAGCGCGCGGTCGACCACGAGTTCACCGATGTCTTCTACGCCGGGTTCGATCTGGTGGTGGAGCTCGACGGCCGGCTCCATCTCGTGCCGAGGCAACGGTGGCGGGACCTCGATCGCGACAATCGCGCGACACTGCGCGCCGAGGCCACATTGCGCTACGGGTGGTTCGACGTCACCAATCGCCCGTGCGACGCCGCCGTACAGGTGCTCCGGGTGCTCCGCCGTACGAACCCGTCCCTCGCCGCGACCCCGTGCTCCCCATCCTGCCCCGTCGCGGCTTTCCGGAACATTTCTGCCGTCTAGTGCGGAGTATGTTCCGGAAAGGTGGCTAGCTGTTCCAGTGGAGGATCGCGGGGGAACCGCGTTCCCAGCCGAGGGTCGAGAGGGTGGCGGTGTTGAGGACGAAGTGACGGCCTTCGGTGACGTCGAGTTCTAGCCAGCGTGCGGTGAGGCCGCGGAGTGCGTGTGAGTGGCCGAAGACCAGGACATCTCCCGGTACGGCGGCTATGCGGGCGGCGACCCGGTCGAGCCGGGTGGTGAGCTCGGCGGGCGTTTCGCCGTGGGGTACCGGGTCGTCCCATACCGTCCAGCCCGGGACGGTCTTGCGGATCTCCGCGGTGGTGATGCCTTCGTAGTCCCCGTAGTTCCACTCGACGAGGTCGTCGTCGACCTCGGCGTCGGGGTAGCCGGCCAGTTCCGCCGTACGCCGCGCGCGCTGCCGCGGTGAGGTCAGCACCAGGTCGAACGACTCCCCCGCCAGGCGCTCCTTGAGACCCGCCGCGACACGCTCGCCCTCAGGCGTGAGCGGAAGATCGGTGACGGACGTGTGCCGACCCGATCTGCTCCATTCGGTCTCGCCGTGCCGAACCAGGAAGACCCGGTCGTCCCGCTCCTGTGTGGTCACGCTTGCATCCTCGCAGACCATCGGCCGATGACGGGTGAGCCCTTGACCGTTTGAACGATCCAGGGCAGGGTATCCAAACTGTAAGCGCTTCCACTTTCCCTCCAGGAGTGAGCACCGTGGCATCCGGACCCACCGGCCGGCCGGCGACGATCTACGACGTCGCCGCCCTCGCGAAGCTGTCGATCGCGACGGTTTCGCGTGTCCTGCAAGGGACCGG
The DNA here is from genome assembly GCF_004217145.1 of Kribbella rubisoli. Taxonomy (GTDB): domain Bacteria; phylum Actinomycetota; class Actinomycetes; order Propionibacteriales; family Kribbellaceae; genus Kribbella; species Kribbella rubisoli. The sequence continues at coordinate 373,558 of NZ_SHKR01000011.1, forward strand.
ACCGGTTTCGGCGAAGGCGCGGGCCCGCGTGGACCAGGCGGCGCAGGAGCTCAACTACGTACCGTTGCGCGCCGCCCGGAGTCTCGCCGTACAACGGCACGAGGCGCACGGGCTCGTGCTGCCGGACCTCGCCGGTCCGTTCTACGGCGATCTGCTGATGGGGTACGAGCGCTGGGCCGGCGAGCACGGGCAGAGCGTCATCATCACCGTTACCCACGGCAACCCGGATCCGCGGCGCAGTGTGATGGATCTGGCCGGCCGGGTCGACGGGATCGTTGTCCACGGCAACGCTCTCGAGCTGGCGACGATCCAGGCGCTGCAGAAGGCCGGTGTGCCGTTGGTGCTGATCGCGCATCCTCCCATCCGCAGCTGCGACTCGGTCCGCACCGAGTCGGCGGCAAGCGCCGAAGCGCTGACGACACGACTGCTGGACCACGGCCGCAGCAGCCTGCTCTTCGTCGGCGACCCGTCCAGCGGGTACGACGTCACCGAGCGGTACGCCGGATTCGCGAAGGCACTCGAGGCCCGCGGGCTGCAGGTGCCGAAGGCGATCCAGGTTCCGTTGACGGAAGAGGCCGGCCGGGCAGTCGCCGAGCAGTTGCTACAGGCAAGCGGTTCACGGCCGGACGGGCTGGTTTGTGCGAACGACGAGTTGGCGTTGGCGGCGATGAGTGTGCTGGCAGCGAACGGGGTCGGGGTGCCCGACGAGGTTGTGGTTACGGGGTGGGACGACGTGATGGCGGCTCGATACGTGTCGCCCGGGTTGACGACGGTGCGGCAGCCGATGGCCGAGCTCGGCCGGCTGGCGGCGCAACGACTGCATGAGCGGGTGACCGGAGAGCGGTCGCGCGCACGGAACGACGTACTGGCGACACAAGTGGTGCTGCGGGACAGCTGCGGCACCAACCGGGGGATGCAGAAGGAACTCCGCAGTAATAGATGAGGAGACAACAGATGTTCACCCACAGCATCCGCCGCCGGCTGGTGATCGGCAGCGCTGCGCTCACCGCCACAGCACTGGCACTGGCCGGCTGCGGCCGGTCGAGCGACTCCCCCGACGCGGGTTCCCAGGCCACGACGACCGTCAGCCAAGGTCCCGCGACCGGGAACCTGACCGTCTGGGCGATGGGCACCGAAGGCGAGAACCTGCCCAAGCTGATGGAGCAGTTCAAACAGGCCAACCCCGGCGTGAACGTGACCGTCACGCCGATCCCGTGGGACGCGGCGCACAGCAAGTTCACCACCGCGATCACCGCGAACACGCTGCCGGACGCCGCGATGGTCGGCACCACGTGGATGGGTGAGTTCGCCGACCTCGGCGCGCTCGACCCGACACCGCAGGGGTTCGACAACTCGGGCTTCTACCCGGGCGCGCTGGACACCACCAAGGTCGGCGGCACGCAGTACGGCGTTCCCTGGTACGTCGAGACGCGGCTGGTGTTCTATCGCAAGGATCTCGCCGCGAAGGCCGGTTTCAGCACTCCCCCGACGGACTGGGACGGGCTGAAGGCGATGGCCAAGGCGATGAAGGACAAGGCCGGCGCGAAGTACGGGATCAACCTGCAGCCGGGCGGCACCGGATCGTGGCAGACCGTGATGCCGTTCGCGTGGTCGGCCGGGGCGAACATCACCGGTGACGACGAGAAGTCGTTCACGTTCGACACGCCGGAGATGCAGGAGGGGCTCAAGTACTACCAGAGCTTCTTCACCGACAAGCTCGCCGGGACCGACCTGCCGCCGAACCAGACCGAGGCGCAGTTCGTGAACGGGCAGGTGCCGATGTTCATCTCCGGTCCGTGGATGGCAGGCTCCGTGGCGAAGGCGGGCGGGGACGCGATCAAGCCGAACATCGGCGTGTTCCAGCTGCCGAAGAACAAGACCGCGACGTCGTTCGTCGGCGGGTCGGACTTCGTCGTGTTCAAGTCGTCGAAGAACAAGGACAGCGCCTGGAAGCTGGTCAAGTGGCTGTCCGACGCGAAGACCCAGGCGTCGTGGTTCAAGATGTCGTCGGACCTGCCGGCCGTGAAGAGCGCCTGGCAGGACCCGAGCATCGCCTCCGACCCGCTGCTGCCGGTCTTCGGCAAGCAGCTCGACGACGCGAAGGCGCCGCCGGCCATCGTCAACTGGGAGCAGATCGCCGCCCAGTTCGACACCGAGGTGGAAAAGATGACCAAGGCCGGCCAATCCCCCGCCGACACCGCCAAGGCCATCCAGACCAAGGCCACCCAGATCGGCGCCGGCGGCAGCTGATCACATGACTGTCGTCACGGAGACGGAAGCCCGGGCGGTACGACGTACGCCGCCGCCCGGGCGTCCGCGCCGCAAAATCAGCCGCGAGTCCGCAGCAGCCTGGATCCTCGTGTTGCCGTTCGTCTTGCTGTTCCTGGCGTTCACGGCGGGGCCGGTGCTGGGCTCGTTGGGGATGAGCTTTACCGATATCAAGCAGCGGGATCTGCGGACGCCGTTCTCGGTGAACGGGGTCGGGTTCGGGAACTACGTCAAGGCGTTCGAGGACGAGACGTTCCGCAAGGCGGCGTTCAATACGGCGTACTTCGTGGTGCTGGGCGTGCCGTTGACGCTGGTGGTGGCGCTGGCGGCCGCAGTACTGCTGGATCGCGGGGTCAAGCGGTTCCAAGCCTTGTTCAAGGTCGGGTACTACCTGCCGGTGGTGACGTCGATCGTCGCGATCGCGGTGATCTGGCGGTTCGTGCTGGCGCCGGACTCCGGTCTGCTGAACACCGTGCTCGGCTGGGTCGGGATCGACGGACCCAACTGGCTGGCGTCGAAGACCTGGGCGATGCCGTCGCTGATCGCGATGGCGGTCTGGCGGAACTTCGGCTCCGCGATGATCATCTTCCTGGCCGGGCTGCAGGGCATCCCGCAGTCGGTCGAGGAGGCCGGCCAGATCGACGGTGCGGGCTCCTGGCAACGATTCCGGTACCTGATCCTGCCGTTGCTCAGGCCAACCATCCTGTTCACCAGCGTGACGACCGGGATCGGCTACCTGCAGTTCTTCGAGGAGCCGTTCGTGATGACCCAGGGCGGGCCGCTGAACAGCACGATCTCGGTCTCGATGTACACCTACAACCAGTTCGGCTTCGGCAACTACGGGCTGGCAACGGCGATGGCCTACATCCTGTTCGTCGTCATCGCGGTGATCACGTTCATCCAGTTCCGGCTGCTGAGGGAGAAGTGATGCGCCGCACCTGGTGGATCTACCTGATCGGGGTGCTCGGCCTGGTGGCCGTGGCCGCGCCGTTCCTCTGGATGGTGCTCGGCAGCTTCAAGACGCAGGGCGAACTGCTCCGCGTCCCGCCGACGTGGTGGCCGCAGGACGCGACCACGCAGAACTACGACGACCTGTTCAGCAAGGCGAGCTTCCCGCGGTACTTCGTCAACTCGGCACTGGTCGCGCTGGTCGTGACGGCCGGGAACCTGACGTTCTGCTCGATGATCGGGTACGCGCTGGCCAAGCTCCGGTTCAAGGGCCGCAACGCCCTGTTCATCGTGGTGATGGCCACGCTGATGATCCCGGGCATGGTCACATTCGTTCCGTTGTTCGTGCTCGTCACCAACGCCGGGCTGGCCAACAGCTACCCCGGCCTGATCCTGCCGTTCCTGGTCTCGCCGTTCGGCGTGTTCCTGATGCGGCAGTTCTTCCTCGGGCTGCCGGACGACCTGATGGACGCCGGCCGCGTCGACGGCAGCGGCGAACTGGGCATCTTCGCCCGGATCATGCTGCCGCTGACCAGGCCCGCGCTGGCCACGCTCGGCATCCTCACCTTCCTCGGCTCCTGGAACAACTTCCTCTGGCCGCTGGTGATCGCACAGACCGAGGACAAGTACACCCTGCCCGTCGCCCTGGCGCTGTACTCGACCGGACAGAACGCGCAGAACTACGGCCTGCTGATGGCCGGCGCGGTCGTGGTCGTCCTTCCGGTGCTGGTGATGTTCCTGGCCTTCCAGCGCCACGTCACCAAGGGCATCGCAATTACCGGACTCAAATAGGAGAAATCTGATGACCGCCAACATCAGTCGCCGGACCTTACTCGCATCGACCGGAGCGCTTGCGCTGACCGGAGTCGCAGCACCCGCATTCGGAGGAACGCCCGATCCCGCCGCTTTGCTCAAGGGCGGATGGAAGCCGAGCCGCGAGGACAAAGCTCTGGCCGGGCGGTGGGCGCGCGACACGTGGCGCAGCCTCGTCGCGATGACGGACGAGCACACCGGACTGCCTGCGGACAACATCGGGGAGTCCGTGACCAGCCCGGTGCGGAGCAACTACACCTCGCCCACCAACATCGGCGGCTACTTGTGGAGCACGGTGGTCGCCAAGTACCTCGGGATCATCTCGCCACAGGAGTCGTTGCGTCGGATCACCCAGACGTTGACGACGATGAAGAACGCCGTACATCACGAGCCGAGTGGGATGTACTTCAACTGGTACGACGAAGCGACCGGTGAAGTGCGGTACGTCGATCCGGACGGCACCAAGCCGATCACACCGTTCGTCTCGAGCGTCGACAACGCCTGGTTCGCCTGCGCGCTGATGGTCGTCCGCAATGCCGAGCCGCGTGCTCGCGCCCTGGCGGACTCCGTGCTGGGCCGGATGAACTTCAAGTTCTACTACAACCCCGACGCCCGGCCCGGCGGCCTGATGCGCGGCGGATTCTTCGAGACTCCGCCGCCGGACGAAGAGACCGACAAGGGCAACCACGCCGGCGTCGGCCCGGACGTGTACTACCGCAAGTTCCACTACGACACCTGCAACACCGAGGCACGGATCGCCGGCTACATGGGCTTCGCGCTCGGTCAGGTCCCGCACACGCAGTACTTCGCGACGTACCGCACCTTCCCCGACATGTGCGACTGGTCGTGGGTGGAGCAGAAGCCGAAGGGCGTGCACCGGACGTACCTGGGGCTCGACGTCTTCGAAGGCACCTACTCGTACCGCGGCATGCGGATCGTCCCGTCGTGGGGCGGCGACATGTTCGAGTCGCTGATGCCCGACCTGTTCATCCCGGAGGCGACCTGGGCGCCGCGCAGCTGGGGCGTCAACCACCCGCTCACGGTCCGCGCGCAGATCGAGCACGGCCTCGACGACGCTCGCTACGGCTACTGGGGCTTCTCGCCGGCGTCGAACCCGAAGGGCGGGTACTCCGTCTACGGCGTCGAGCCGCTCGGGATGGATCCGGGCGGCTACCCGTCCGACCTCGAAGGCACCAACTACGACGGCGGCTTCGAGGGCTGCCGTGAGGGCACCAACCCGAACCCGACGTACGGCGACGGCGTCGTCACCCCGCACGCCGCGTTCCTCGCGATGGCGTACGCACCGCGGCAGGCGATCGACAACCTGCACAAGATCGAGACGGACCTGCACGCGTACGGCGGCGGCGGCTTCTACGACTCGGTCGCGGTGAAGTCCGGGCTGATCGCGAAGCGGTACCTCTCCCTCGACCAGGCCATGGTGATGGGTGCCATCGGCAACGTGTTCGGCAACGACCTGATCCGGCGGAGCTTCAGCAGCCGGACGGTGGAGAGCCGGATCCGGCCGCTGATCGCGATGGAACAGTTCGAATCCGGCCTCGAATAGGAGACCTCTTTTATGCAGAACGACGCCAAAACCGACTGGGACGAGCGGATCGCGCTCCGCAGTGACGAGGAGCGCGAGTTCGCCTTCCCGGACCTCGATCCGCCCAAGGAGGTCAGTGCGGTCGGCGGTGTCGGTCAAGTGACGATCGACTGGTCCCCGGTCGACGGCGCCGCCGGGTACCTGATCCTGCGCGGCGCCGGCGAGCACGGTCCGCTGGAGCCGGTCGATCACCACAGCCGCGACATCCTCTCGATCCCGGCGCCGCCGTACGTCGACACGACCTGCACGCCGGGCACGCCGTACCGCTATGCGGTGGTGAGCGTGCCGGAGGTGACGGCGACGAACGGGCGGCCGAGCGGCACGGTCGGCGCCGTACCGCTGGTTGCCGACGGCACGGATCCGGCGGTGTCCGTGGTCGTGGATGTGGTTGCCGAGGGCGCCGAACTGCACCGGCCGTGGGTGCCGATGATCGGCAGCGAGCGGCTCAGCCAACTGCTCTGCACCGACCGGACCGGCGGGCACGAGATCGGTGCGGAGCTCGAGGACGCGCTGCGCAGGATGCACGACGAGATCGGCGTACGCACGGTGCGCGCGCACGCGATCTTCCATGACGACACGCAGGTGATCACGGAGTCCGGCTACGACTTCTCGGTCGTGGACACGATCTACGACAAGCTGCTCGCGATCGGGCTGCGTCCGGTGGTCGAGCTGGGCTTCATGCCGCGCGAGCTCGCATCCGATCCGTCGAAGACGGTCTTCGAGTACGGCGCGATCATCTCGCCGCCGGCCTCGTACCAGCGCTGGCACGATCTGGTCCGGGCTCTCGTGCAGCACCTCGTCGACAGGTACGGCCTCGACGAGGTGCTGACCTGGGACTTCGAGGTGTGGAACGAAGCCAACCTCGAGGTCTTCTGGTCCGGCACCAAGGCCCAGTGGATGCAGCTGTACGACGTGTCCGCGGCAGCCGTGAAGTCCGTGGATCCGCGGCTCGCGGTCGGCGGGCCGTCCTCGGCGGCGGCCGGGTGGGTGGACGACCTCCTCGACCATGCCAAACGGTATGGTATGCCGGTCGATTTCGTATCGACGCATACGTACGGGTCGCCGCCGCTCGACGTACGGGCGTCGTTGGAGCGGCACGGGTTCGGGGACGCGCGGGTGCTGTGGACCGAGTGGGGCGTGACGCCGACGCACTTCAACCCGATCAACGACTCGGTCTTCTCCGGGGTGTTCCTGCTCCGCGGGATGAAGTCCGCGGCCGGCCGGATCGACGCGCTCTCGTACTGGGTCGCGTCGGATCATTTCGAAGAGCTCGGTCGTCCGCCGCGTCTGCTGCACGGCGGCTTCGGCCTGCAAACCCTTGGCGGGTTGGCGAAACCGCGCTACCACGCGATGACTCTCCTCAGCCGGCTCGGCCCGGTGGAGCTCCCCGTCACCCTCACCGGCGACGGCGCCGACAGCCTTATCGAGGCGTGGGCATCGCGTGACCGCGACCGCATCGCCGTACTGCTGTGGAACCTCACGCTTGATCAGACGAAGGCGGACGGCGCACCGGACCTGGCCAGAAACATTCGCCTCCAGCTACCAGGCGTCGACCCGTCCTGGCGGGCGACCGCAACAACGCTGGCCATCGGCGCCGGTGACATAGCGATGGCTGCGGAAGGTTTACCTGACTGGCCGACCGACGCTGAGCTCGTCGAGTTGGCCGAGCGCAGCCGGATGGTCAGTACTCCACTGGAGTTGCTCGACGGAGCGGTCGAACTGTCCCTCCCGATGCCTTCCGCAGTTCTGGTTGAGCTGCTGTACCCCTGACTTTCCCCACCCCACCGCCCCGGTCAGGCTCATCGAGATTGACGGCGTCCTGGATCCACCGCTCCACCCCGGCGATGTGCACCGTCGCCCAGGACCTGGCCACCTCGGGCTCGCGCCCCTCGATCGCATCGAGGATGGCGCGATGCTCGGCCAGCGTCCGGGTGACGGCATCGCTCTGCGTCAGCCCCCGCCAGATCCGCGCCCGGTACGTCGGTTGCCGCAGACTGTCGATGATCGACGCCAAGGCCCGGTTGCCGCTCCCCAGCGCCACCACCTTGTGGAACTCCACGTCGCTGGCCAGCAGATCCTCGACCGACGGCTCCGGGCCCAGCTCGTCGAGCATCTTGCGCAGCGCCGCGATGTCGTCGTCCGCCATCCGCAACGCCGCCCGGGCCGCCGCGGCCGGCTCGAGAATCCGCCGTACCTCGAAGAACTCCAGGACCGACGCGTCCTGATGCAGGTCGAGGACGAAACCCATCGTCTCCATCAGCAGCGACGGATCGAGACTGGTGACGAACGTGCCGTCGCCCTGCCGGACCTCCAGCACCCGGATCAGCGCAAGCGCCTTCACCGCTTCACGTAGCGAGTTCCGGGACAGGCCGAGCCGGGCGGCCAGATCGGCCTCCCGCGGCAAGCGATCGCCCGGCCGCAACTCCCCGGCCACGATCATCTGCTTGATCCGATCGATCGCCTCGTCGGTGACGCGCATCGCCTCACCTCCTGAATCTGCTGAGACATCCGATGTTCCAGCACCATACATCGGATGTCTAGGGCTGAATTGCCGGTTCAGGTCGTGAATTATGGCTCTGAGGTGTTGACTGCGCCAATTGTCTCCGACTATAGATCGGATGAATCAGTACGTTCTTTGAATTCAAGCACTGTCCCCTGGAGGTCAGCGATGAAAGCAACACCGGCGCGGACACGCCGATGGGTCACCGCCGCTCTGTCGGTCCTGGCCCTGACCGCCGTGGCCGCCTGCGGGGGCAACAACGGCAGTGGCGGTAGTGGCAGTTCGGGATCGGCCGACAAGGCGGACCTGACCTGGTCGTTCTGGATCGCCGGCAGCGAGGACCAGGCCGCCTGGCAGAAGGTCGCCGACCAGGCCCACACCGATCACGCCGGAATCACCGTCAAGCTCCAGGGCGCCCCTTGGGACAGCTATTGGTCGAAGATCGGGACCACGCTGGCCGGCGGCAAGGCACCCTGCATCATCGGCATGCAGAGCCTGCGGATGGCGTCGTACGCCAGCGCGATGCTGCCGCTGGACGACCTGATGAAGAAGTACGGGCTGAAGGTCGAGGACTTCGACAAGCCGATCATGGACGGCCTGAAGGCGGACGGGAAGCAGATCGCGATCCCGTACGACTCGGGCCCGATGGTGATCTTCTACAACAAGGACATGTTCAAGGCTGCCGGTGTAGCGGACCCGAAGCCGGGCTGGACGATGGACGACTTCAAGGCCGCCGCGAAGAAGCTGACCGCCGCCGGCAAGACCGGCCTGGTGACGACCCCCGGTGACCTCGGCACGATGTCCTGGGTGCGGACGATGACCGGCGCCGAGCCGCTGTCCGACGGCAAGCTCAACTTCACCGACTCGAAGTTCGAGCAGGGCTTCTCGCAGTACGTCGACTTCGTCAAGACCGACAAGATCGCCCCGCAGGTGCCGGGCGGCAACCCGGACTTCGAGACCCAGCAGTTCACCGGCGGCAAGGCAGCGATGCAACTGAACGGTCCGTGGTCGCTGATCGACACCAAGGGCAAGGTCAAGTTCGACCTCGGTATCGCGCCGATCCCGGCCGGTCCGGACGGATCCAAGACCTACACCGCCGGCTCGGGCTTCGGCATCTCCCGGTCCTGCAAGACGCCCGACGCGGCCTTCCAGGCCATCATGTCGATGACGAGTGAGAAGCCGCTGACCGTGCTGGCCCAGGCCGGCCGCGCGTACCCGGCCCGCACCGTGGCGCACCCGGCCTGGTTCACCGCCGCAGGTATCGACGGTGCGAAGGAGACCATCGACTACGCCTCCGAGAACTCGATCCCGCTGGTCACCTCGAAGAACTGGGTCCAGGTCGCCGACCTGCTCAACCGGTTCGGAACGCAGGCGCTGAACGGTGAGATCCCGCCCGAGCAGGCGCTGAAGACCATCCAGGACCAGGCAGGCGCTGGTTCCTGATGGCAACCGATACAACCTTTGCTCCCCCGGGCGCACCTCCGCGTGCCGCCCGGGCGGGGCGCCGGCCCGCGTTGCGCCGGGACGGTCGGTACGCGTCGGTCTTCCTGGCGCCGAGCCTCGGCGGGCTGGCCCTGTTCACGCTGTTCCCGACCGCGATGGCGCTCGGCATCAGCCTGTTCGACTGGCCGGTGTTCGGAACCCGCTCGTTCCTCGGCTTCGGCAACTACTCGCATCTGCTGCACGACCCGGTGTTCCGCCGGGTGGTGCTCAACACCGTGCTGTTCGTGGTGCTGTACGTCCCGCTGAACGTGGTCGTCTCGCTCGGGCTCGCGGTCTGGCTCGGCCCGCAGATCAGGGGCCGGCAGGTGTTCCGGGTGCTGTTCTTCATCCCGGTGATGACGCCGATGGTCGCCAACGTGATGGTCTGGCGGCTGCTGTTCCAGCCCGGCGGGCTGATCGACGGCGGTCTGCAAGCCTGGTTCGGCATCGACGCGCCGAACTTCCTCGGCTCGTCGAACTGGGCGATGCCGGCGATCGTCGCGATGTCGATCTGGCAGGGCTTCGGCTACAACTTCCTGGTCTTCTCGGCCGCGATCGACCAGGTGCCGCAGTCACAACTGGAGTCCGCGCAGATCGACGGCGCCGGGCCGTGGCAGCGGTTCCGCTACATCACCTGGCCGATGATCACCCCGTCGATGTTCTTCGCCACCACGATGACCCTGATCACGTCGTTCCAGGTGTTCGCGCAGCCGTTCATCCTGACCCAGGGCGGCCCGGGCGTCGCCACCCAGACCATCGTCATGTACGTCTACAACCAGGGCTGGCAGTTCCTCCAGATGGGGCTGGCGTCCGCGGCCGGCTGGGTGCTGTTCGTGATCATCATGGGCATCACCGCGATCCAGTTCTTCGGCCAGAAGCGGTGGGTGAACTATGACGTCTGAGACCAACAGCGCCGTCCGCAAGGTTCGCAGCGGCGTCTCGCACACCCTGCTGATCATCGTCGCGATCGTCTTCCTCGGTCCCTTGGTATACGCCGTGTCGACGTCGCTGAAGCCCGCCGACGAGGTGTTCACGCCGACACCGCACCTGTTCGGCTCCGAGATCCGCTGGAAGAACTACGCGGACGCGTTCACATTCGCGCCGTTCGACCGCTACTTCCTGAACAGCCTGTTCGTCGCGGTGGCCGGCACCCTGGTGGTGGTCGCTGCCTCGAGCCTGTCGGCGTACGCCTTCGCACGGCTGAAATTCAGGGGCCGTGAGCAACTGTTCGTGCTGTTCCTCGGCACGCTGATGGTGCCGCAGGAAGTGCTGATCGTGCCGATGTACTGGCTGATGCAGTCGCTCGGCTGGGTGGACAGCTACTGGGCGCTGATCCTGCCCTGGGCATTCACCGCGTTCGGCACGTTCCTGCTGCGGCAGTTCTTCCTGACCGTCCCGGCCGAGCTCGAGGAGGCGGCCCGGGTGGACGGGTGCGGTCCGTTCGGCTCGTTCTTCCGGATCATGCTCCCGCTCGCGCGGCCGGCCATCGCCGTACTGACCGTCTTCACCTTCATCAGCTTCTGGGGCAGTTTCCTGTGGCCGTTGATCATCATCAACAGCGTCGAGGACAAGGGCACGGTGCCGTTGGGCCTGGCGCAGTTCGTCGGCCAGCAGGGCACCCAGTGGAACCTGATGATGGCGGCCTCGGTGATGGCGATGATCCCGACCGTGCTGCTTGTCGTCCTCTTGCAGAAACACCTTGTCCGCGGCCTGCTCGTCACCGGACTCGGCGGCCGTTAAATCTAAGGAGAAACTTGTATGACTGATACGCCTCCCGCGGCTTCTGTCGAGCGGTTCCGCGACTGGCGGTTCGGCCTGTTCGTCCACTGGGGCCTGTACTCGCTCCCGGCCCGGCACGAGTGGGTGAAGAACCGTGAACGGCTGACCGACGAGGACTACCAGCCGTACTTCGACCACTTCGAGCCGGACCTCTACGACCCGCGCAAGTGGGCCGCTGCCGCACGTGGCGCCGGCATGAAGTACGCCGTACTCACGACCAAGCATCACGAGGGCTTCTGCCTGTGGGACTCCGAGGTGTCCGACTACACGGTCGCGCACACCGCGTGGGGTGCGGGCAAGGACCTCGTGAAGCAGTTCGTCGAGGCGTGCCGGGCCGAGGGGCTCGGGGTCGGGTTCTACCACTCGCTGATCGACTGGCACCACCCGGAGTTCCCGATCGACGTCGTGCACCCGCAGCGGTACGACGAGGAGGCGCAGGCTAAGGCGGCGGGACGCGACGTGCAGGTGTACGCCGACTACCTGCACGCGCAGACTCGTGAGCTGCTGACGAACTACGGGCCGATCGACATCATGTGGTTCGACTTCTCGTACCCGAACCGGAACCGGGAGGACGGGCTGCCCGGACCGGGGAACGGCAAGGGCAAGGACGAGTGGCGGTCCGTCGAGCTGATGGCGATGGTCCGGGAGCTGCAGCCGGACATCCTGATCAACGACCGGCTGGACATCCCGGGCGACTTCGTCACGCCGGAGCAGTACCAGCCGGACGGTCCGATGGAGCGCGACGGCGTACCGGTGCTGTGGGAGGCCTGCCAGACGCTCAACGGCAGCTGGGGTTACGACCGGGACAACCTCGACTGGAAGTCACCGGAGACGCTGGTGAAGATGCTGGTCGACTCCGTCTCCAAGGACGGCAACCTGCTCCTCAACGTCGGTCCCACCGGGCGCGGCGAGTTCGACCCGCGAGCACTGGCGACGCTGGCCGACATCGGCGAGTGGATGCGGCTGCATGAGCGTTCCATCCGCGGCGCCAGGCCGTCGGAGTACACGCCGCCGACCGACGCCCGCTACACGCAGAAGGGCAACCGCCTCTACCTGCACCTGTTCTCCTGGCCGATGGGCCAGGTCCACCTCCCCGGCCTGGGCGGCAAGGTCAAGTACGCCCAACTCCTGAACGACGCATCCGAAATCAAACGAATCACCAACGACCCCAAACAAACCGCCCAAAACACCCGCATGGGCGGCGTCTCCCCCGACACCCTCACCCTCAAACTCCCCATCCAACGCCCGAACGTCGAGGTCCCGGTCATCGAGCTCTTCCTGACCTGACCGCCCCGCGAGTCCGACGTACCGCCGGCTCTCGCTCTCGCTCCCCGTTTGATGGGTTCACCTATCGCGTTGTGGGTTCACGCCCCTCCCACCGATGGGTGAACCCACAACGCGGTAGGTGAACCCATCAAACGCGGGGCGGGGCGCGGAGGGCGGGGTGGGTTAGGTGGCTGGGGTGGGGCGGGCGGGTTGTTCGCCGCCGCGGGCTTCTAGGTAGGTGTTTTTGGGGACCATTACCTTGCGGCGGAAGAGGCAGACCACTGTGCCGTCTTGTTTGTAGCCCTTGGTTTCTACGTGGACTATGCCGCGGTCGTCCTTCGACTTCGACTCCCACTTGTCCAGTACTACGGTCTCGCCGTAGATGGTGTCGCCGTGGAAGGTCGGGGCGATGTGGCGGAGGGACTCGATCTCCAGGTTCGCGATCGCCTTGCCGCTGACGTCGGGGACGGACATGCCCAGCAGGATCGAGTAGATGTAGTTGCCCACCACAACGTTCTTGCCGAACTGGGTGGTCTCCTCGGCGTAGTGCGTGTCCAGGTGCAGCGGATGATGGTTCATCGTCAGCAGGCAGAACAGGTGGTCGTCGTACTCCGTCACCGTCTTGCCGGGCCAGTGCTTGTAGACGGCACCGACCTCGAACTCCTCGTAGCTGCGCCCGAACTGCATCGCGGTTCCTCCTCGGTCCTGGATTCCCCATGCTGCCGGGTCCAGGCGCATCCGGACCGTGGTCTGGCTCTCACCGACGCGAGAGATACGTCACTGATCAGTCCTGGGTGGGCTGCTGCACCGGGAGGTCCGGCATCCGCGGGTGGACCTCGCCCTTCAGCGCCAACTTGGCCAGGTGGTTCCGGGCCTCTTCAGCGAACTTGAAGTCGCACAGTACGTCGTACGTCGTCGCCACCACGGCAGTCCGCGAGGTGAAGTCACGCCGGCCGGCGGACTGCGCGTAGCTGAGCCCACCGAACACCAGTCCGAAGAACGCACCGAGCACGACACCAGTCAGCAAGGCCGCGAGCCAGTTGCCCGTGGTGAACAGGCCCAGCAGCAGACCGACGAACAGACCGAACCAGGCGCCGCTGGCCAGACCCGCGGTCAGCGCGCGGCCCCACGTGAGCCGGCCGGTGATCTTCTCGACCTGGCGCAGGTTGTTGCCGACGATGGTCGTGTGCTCAACCGGGAACTTCTCGTCCGAGAGATAGTCGACAGCTCGCTGCGCCTCCCGGTAGGTGTCGTACGTCCCGATCGTCAGACCGGTCGGTCTGGGGTCCATCGAGGGCATGCCCTGCGTGGTCATCGTCGTTCCTCTCCACGTGCGTCCACCCCCATCATTGCCGACAGCTGGTTACCGCGTCTTGATAGCCTCGCCGTGATGGCCGGGCGACGGTGGGACATGGGCGCGACACGCCGAGTAGGACGGGTCTTCGCCCGCCGCGGTGGCGCTGACGGCCGCCCGCCGGACGACGTGGTCACCGGCAAGCTCGAGGGCGCCCTGATCGACTGGGGCCTCTACCGCGACGGCGTCCGCGACCAGCGGGTCAATTCGTACACCGATGCGCTGGCCAAGGCCCGGCGCGGCCAGGGGTTCGTCTGGATCGGCCTGTTCGAGCCGACCGACCACCAGCTCGCCATCGTCGGCCACGAGTTCGGTCTGCACCCGCTGGCGCTCGAGGACGCGTCGGAGGCACACCAGCGCCCCAAACTCGAGCGGTACGCCGACACCTTGTTCGCGGTCTTCAAGACGGTCACATATGTCCCGCACCGGGACCTGACCGCGACGAGCGAGGTCGTCGCGACCGGCGAGGTCATGGTCTTCTGCGGACCCGGATTCGTCGTCACGGTCCGGCACGGTGAACACAGTGAGCTGACCGGACTGCGCCAGGAGCTGGAGAAGGAGCCGAAACGACTGGCCTCCGGTCCGGGCGCAGTACTGCACGCGATCGCCGACCACGTCGTAGACCGGTACCTGGAGGTCGCGGACGCCGTACAGGCCGACATCGACTCGATCGAGACCGGCATGTTCACACCGCGTGGCTGGCGGAACATCGACAAGGTCTACCAGCTGAAGCGCGAGGTCCTGGAGCTCAAGCGGGCTGTAGCGCCGCTGACCGGCCCGATGCGCGCGCTGTCGACACTGCGGAACCCGCTGATCGCCGACGAGACCAGGAACTACTTCCGCGACGTCGACGACCACCTGCAACGAGTGAAGGAGCAGGTGATCTCGTTCGACGAGCTGCTCAGCTCGATCCTGCAGGCCGGACTGGCCCAGGTGCAGGTGGCCGAGAACGAGGATATGAGGCGCATCTCGGCCTGGGTTGCCATCCTCGCGGTGCCCACGATGATCGCCGGCATCTACGGCATGAACTTCGACTACATGCCCGAACTCCGCCTCAAGTACGCGTACTTCGTCGTACTCGGAGTAATGGCGTCGGCGTGTTTCGTCCTTTACCGGTTGTTCAAGCGGAACCACTGGCTGTGACCCGGGTGTTCTCTACCGTCTGACGGACGACTTGGCAACCTTTTGCCATGGCCGGGAGTACTTGCGGATTGGAATGTTCAAACGGTTGTGGACCAATCCGCTGCCTTGATTGAATTCTGCCGTCGCGTTCGGTCAGGAATCGAGCACGTTCTGCGACCAAGGGGAGGGACTAGCGGTGCTTCGAATCCACTTCACGCCACGGGACCTTGCCCGCGTCACTGTCGCGACCAAGCCGGCGCCGCTGTGGGAGGTGCTGCTCAGCCTGCACATGCTGCAGCATTCGGACGGCCGGCTGATCTTCGAGGACTGGCGCCGCCAGGTGCGGGCCAGGGTCGCGCCGGACCAGATGCGGCTGCTGCTGGAGCTGACCCCGTCGAAGGGCTACTCCCCCGACTTCCTGACGCCGGCGGAGTCCGCACCGGACTTCGACTCGGCGCTGGAGCAGACACTGGCGACGCCGCGGCAGCAGCTCCAAAGCCAGCTCGACCTGCTCGGGACGTACCGTCCGGCCTCGCCGTGGACCAGAGAGCTGGCGCAGGGCGGCCGGACGTCGATGCACAAGCTCGGCCGGGCCACCCGGACGTACCACGACGCGGCCATCGCGCCGTACTGGAAGTCGATCGGCACGCATGTGTCCGCGGACCACGCCCATCGTGGGGAGGCGTTGGCCCGTCACGGGGTGGACCGGCTGCTGTCGTCGCTGCATCCGCGGGTCCGGTGGGTGGCACCGGTCCTGCAGGTGCTGGACATGAACGACCGCGATCTGTATCTCGATGGCAGGGGAATCGAGTTGCAGCCCTCGGCGTTCTGCTGGCAGGTGCCGACCAAGCTGCGGGACCCGGACCTCAAACCGATCCTGGTGTACCCGATCCAGCACGCGCCGGGGATCCTGCGGCAGGCGTCGGCGGAGCCTGCGCTCTCGAGTGACCCGCTGGGCTCACTGCTCGGCTCGACCCGCGCGGCCGCGCTGGAGGCGACTGTCAGCGGCTGTACGACGACCGAGCTGGCAAAACGCTGCAGCATCTCCCCGGCCGCCGCCAGCCACCAAGCGACGGTGCTGCGGGAGGCCGGCCTCATCACCACCCGCCGGGCCGGTGCGTCGGTGCGCCACGAAATCACCCAGCTGGGCATCTGGCTGCTGTCCGGCTACGGCTCCGGCCACACCCGGCCACCGGCGCAGACACCCGTCTAGCCCCCACATCCCCTGCCCCGCCACACGCTGGGCCGACCGGCACCGCCCCGCCTGTCGACCCAGCGTGCCGGTCGGTTCGTCAGAGCTTGTAGTCCTCGAGCAGGCGTCGGCCGATGATCATCCGCTGGATATCGGCCGTACCTTCACCGATCAGCAGCATCGGGGCCTCGCGGTACAGCCGCTCGATCTCGTACTCCTTGGAGAACCCGTACCCGCCATGGATGCGGAACGAGTCCTCCACCACCTGGGAGCAGTACTCACTCGCCAGGTACTTCGCCACGCCGGCCTCGAAGTCGTTGCGGGAGCCGCTGTCCTTCTTCCGCGCCGCCTTCACCATCAGCTCGTGCGCCGCCTCGACCTTCACCGCCATGTCGGCGAGCCGGAACAGCACGGCCTGGTGCTCGGCGATCTTCTTGCCGAAGGTCTCCCGCTGCTGGGCATAGGTGATGCCCAGCTCGAACGCCCGCCGCGCGACACCGCACCCGCGCGCCGCGACGTTGACGCGGCCCACCTCGACGCCGTCCATCATCTGGTAGAAACCCTTGCCCGGTACGCCGCCGAGGATCTGGGCGCCGTCGATCCGGTAGCCGTCGAAGACCAGCTCGGTCGTGTCGACGCCCTTGTAGCCCATCTTCTCGATCTTGCCGGGGATCGTGAGGCCCTTGTCCACCTCGCCGAACCCGGGCTCCTTCTCGACCAGGAACGTGGTCATGTTCTTGTAGACCGAGTCCTGCCCCTCGTCGGTCTTCACCAGGACGGCGACCAGGTTCGACGAGCCGCCGTTGGTCAGCCACATCTTCTGGCCGTTGATCACATAGCCGTCGCCCTCGCGAGTGGCCTTGGTCTTGATCGCGGCCACGTCGGAACCGCAGCCCGGCTCGGACATCGAGAACGCGCCGCGGACCTCACCGGTGGCCATCCGGGGCAGGTACTTCTGCTTCTGCTCGTCGGTGCCGTGCTGCAGCAGCATGTACGCAACGATGAAGTGCGTGT
Source organism: Kribbella rubisoli (assembly GCF_004217145.1). Lineage (GTDB taxonomy): Bacteria > Actinomycetota > Actinomycetes > Propionibacteriales > Kribbellaceae > Kribbella > Kribbella rubisoli. Next base: position 390,899 of record NZ_SHKR01000011.1, read on the forward strand.
TGATGATGCCGGAGACGCTCATCCAGCCGCGGGCGATCTCCTCGACGCACAGTGCGTACGTGAGCAGCGATTCGCCCAGGCCGCCGTACTCCTCGGGGATCATCAGCCCGAACAGGCCGAGCTCCTTGAGGCCCTCGACGATCTCGGTCGGGTACTCGTCGCGGTGCTCGAGCTCGGTGGCGACCGGAAGGATCTCCGCCTCGACGAACGCGCGGACCGTCTTCAGGATCTCCTCCTGGACGTCGGTCAGCCCGTCGGTCTGCTGCAGCCTGCTCATCCTCGGCTCCTTCGGTCGGCTTACCCGCGAGTATCGCGGTTCTCAGCATCCCGGTGCGAGGGTGACACCCGCTGTGACATCGACCACCTGACGGAGGTCGCGTGGCTCACTCGTTGTTGTCGTGGTCCGGGCGTGGGAGTGCCTGCCCGACTGTCTGGAACAGCGCAGCGATCTGCGGCGTCGCCTGCCAGCGGTGATGCTGCTGTGCCTCGAACAGGCGCTGCCGGGCCGCGTAGAAGTTCCGCGCCGCTGCGTCCGTGTCGCCGTGGTCGAGCGCCTCGGCAGCCCGGTCCAGCTGCTGCGCCGCGTCGCGTGGCGCCTTGCTGCGGCTGCCCTGCTGAGTCGCGCGGACCTGTGCGGCCAGCGTGCGCAGGTTCTGCACCAGAGCCGCCTGTGGGTTCTGCTGCGTCGGCTTGGTGGTCGGCTTCGGCGTGGGCTTCTTCGACGGAGTCTTCGACGGCGTCGGCTTGGACTCTGGTGTGGTCTTGGGCGCGCTGGTCGCCTTCACCACGGGTGCTGACGGCGTACCACCGGCCTGCGCCGGCGGATCGGTCGCCACACCGGCCCGGAGCAGCAGAGCAGCTATTACACCGACTACGACGACAGCGGCCGCTACACCGATCTTTGCCAGTGGGAGAGCGCGTCGCGACGCCCGGTGTCCGCTGGTAGCAGCCTGTTCGTCGTCGTCCTCCCACTTGCCGACACCGAGAACGTCCTCTGCTGCAGGCGGTGTAAACGCCAGCACCTGGGTCTGGCTGGCCGGTGTGAGGAGTGCAGCCACATCAGCGGACGACGACGGCCGGTCTGCCGGGTTCTTCGCCAGCAGGTGCGTGACGAGGTTCGACAGCTCCGCCGGTACGTCGGTACGCGTGATCGGCGGCGGTGGTACGTCGAGGTGCTGGCGCATCACCACATCGACAGTCGGCCCGGTGAAGGGCGGCGTACCGGTCAGGAGCTCGTGCAGGACACAGCCGAACGAGTACCAGTCGCTGGCCGGCGTGGCCGGTTCGCCACGGACCTGCTCCGGCGACACGTACGACGCCGTACCGAGCAGAACGCCCAGTCCGGTCGTCTCGTTGCCGGCGCGCTTGGCGATGCCGAAGTCGGTCATCTTGAGCGTGCCGTCGGGCGCCAGCAGGAGGTTGCCCGGCTTGACGTCCCGGTGGACGATCCCGGCCTCGTGCGCCGCGTCCAGAGCGCGTGCGCCCTGGATGGCGATGTCCGTGACCAGCTCGGCTGTCGGGAGCCCCGCAGTACGCATGAGCTTCTGGAGGTCGGGGCCTTGGACCAGCTCCATCACCAGGAACACGTGGTCGCCGGCCGCGCCCACGTCGTACGTCGCGACGACGTTCGGATGGCTCAGCCGCGCTGCGGCCTGCGCCTCCGCCTGGAACCGCTGGACCGCGTCCATGGGGTCGCCGTCGAGACTCCTGAGGAGTTTGACCGCCACCTGCCGGGCGAGGACGGTGTCCTCGGCCTGCCACACCTCTCCCGCACCGCCCCTGCCGAGCAGGGACACCAACCGGTACCGACCTGCCAGTACCTCGCCGTTCACAAACCACACCTTCCGCAGTGGACCGCAACACCTTAGGCGGGAAGCGCCGGAGGATCGAGTCCGCGGCCGAAACCTTCAGAAAGCCTTCCCGGAACCTCTGCAGACTGCGATCGGAGTACTACGGTGTGTCGCATGAAGCGATCGATTCCCGCCCTGATCGCGGCCGTCCTCGTCGCCGCGACGCTGACTACGACTACCGCGTCCGCCGCCCCGGTTCACCGCCCGAAGCCGGTGGTCAAGTGCGAGTTCACGCCGACGCCCGAGAACCCGGCGGCCAAGCCAGTGCGGATCCCGTCCGCGACGGCGCGCGCGAGGGGCACGGTCGACGTGTTCTTCGTGACGAACTACGGCCCGTTCGTCGTCCGGATGGACCGCGCCAACGCGCCGTGCGGGGTACACAACTTCGTCCACCTGGTACAGAGCCGGTTCTACGACTCGACGCAGTGCTTCCGGCTGACGAACTCGACGCGCCTCGGCGTACTGCAGTGCGGCGACATCTACCGCCAGGAGGAAGGCGGGCCGGGGTACAAGTTCCCGGACGAGGTGACGGGCCAGGAGACCTACCCGCGCGGCACTGTTGCTTATGGCAACCAAGGCCCGGGCACCAACGGCAGCGAGTTCTTCGTCGTCCATTCGTTCGCGAACATCCCGCCGAACTACACCGTCCTCGGCCACGTGATCGCCGGCATGTCGACGTTCGACCGGATGGTCGCCGCCGGCATCGCCGACCCCGACCAGGACGGCCCGCCGGTGAAGCCGATCCGCATCTACAAGGTCTGGAGCTTCTGAGGGGAGGGTAATTCCCCGCCTCCCGGCCTTACCGTGGCGACGTGGGCACCCGCGGACGACCGAGACATCCCGACGTACTGACGCCTGCCGAGTGGCGGGTGGTGCACCTGGTGCGCCACGGCATGTCGAACCGCGAGATCGCGCAGCGCCGCGGGGTGAGCGTCGACGCGGTCAAGTTCCACGTCGCCAACGCCTTGCTGAAGCTTGGCCTGCACCGGCGGGCCGAGCTCCGCAGCTGGCGCGGCGTGCCCGCTGACAGCGCGCTACAACGATCGGGAGGCACGGACATGCTGCAACTAGGTTCGATCGGGCAGATCGCTCGCCCGGTGAGTGATATCGAGAAGGCGGTCGAGTTCTACGGCGACGTACTAGGTCTCCCGCACCTCTACACCTTCGGAGACCTGGCCTTCTTCGACTGCGGCGGCACCCGCCTGTTCCTCAGCACCAGCGAAACCGCCGCCGAGCCGTCGATCATCTACTTCCGCGTCGACAACATCCAAACGGCGTACGACGAACTCTCCGCGCGCGGCGTCGACTTCGAGCAAGCGCCCCACCTGATCCACAAACACGACAACGGCGTCGAAGAATGGATGGCCTTCTTCCCCGATCCCGACGGCCACCTACTCGCGATCATGGCGCAGGTCGGGCCTTAGTCCGCCGGGGGTTGCCAGACGTCGGTGCGGGAGAGGCCGGCGGCGCGGCCCTTGGCGGAGATGACGAGGGCCATTTTGCGGGAGGCCTCGTCGATCATTTCGTCGCCGAGCATGACTGCGCCGCGTCCGCCGCCGGCTGCCGACGTGTAGTGGTCGTAGGCGTCGAGGATGTTCTCGGCGTGGTCGTAGTCGTCCTGGCGGGGCGAGTAGACCTCGTTGGCGGCAGCGATCTGGTCGGGGTGGAGGACCCACTTGCCGTCGAAGCCGAGGGCGGCCGAGCGGCCCGCGACGCGGCGGAAACCGTCGACGTCCTTGATCTGCAGGTACGGGCCGTCGATCGCCTGCTTGCCGTGCGCCCGCGCGGCCATCAGGATCTGCATCAGGATGTAGTGGTACGCGTCGCCGACGTCGTACCCAGGCGGTTGTTCGCCGACCACCAAGGACTTCATGTTGATCGAGGCCATGAAGTCGGCCGGGCCGAAAATGATCGTCTCGACCCGCGGCGAGGCCTGCGCGATCGCGTTCACGTTGGTCAGGCCGAGCGCGTTCTCGATCTGCGCCTCGATGCCGATCCGGCCCGGCTCGTAGCCGTGCACCTTCTCCAACTGGGTGAGCAGCAGGTCGAGCGCGACCACCTGCTCGGCGGTCTGCACCTTCGGCAGCATGATGCAGTCGAGGTTCGCGCCGGCGCCGCCGACGACCTCGATCACATCGGCGTACGTCCACTCGGTGGTCCAGTCGTTCACCCGGACGACGCGCAACTTCGTGCCCCAGCCGCCCTCGTTCAGCGCGGCGACGATGTTCTTCCGGGCGTCCGCCTTCGCGATCGGCGCGACCGAGTCCTCGAGGTCCAGGAACACCTGGTCCGCATCCAGCCCCTTCGCCTTGGCCAGGAACCGCGGGTTGGACCCGGGCGTGGCCAGACACGACCGCCGACTGCGCAAAACCTGTTCCGACATGTGACCTCCACTCGGTTACCCACCGGTCACCGGCAGCGTACGGCGAAACGCACGCGACCTGCCCGGTGACATCGCTCACTGTGACACTCTTGGCCCGTGGAGAACGCGGACGCTGTGACGGAGATCGCCGGGGTGATGAAGAAGGCCGGTCTGGTCTGGCTGTCCTGGAACGGCGGACGCCCCGCCCCGGCGTGGTTCGCGACCGTCGACGGGCAGTACGTCGTACTGGCTGACGCCGCCGGCAGCGCCGAGCAGCCGCTGCCCGGATTGGCTACGGCCGGCATGGCGCAGGTCGTCGTACCGGCCAAACCGGCAACCAACCGCCTGGCCAGCTGGACCGCGACCGTCCGGCGGCTGGAGCCCGGGACCGACGAGTGGACGGCGGCAGCCCAGGTACTGCGGACCGAGCGCCTCAACGCGGCCGGACTGGCCACTCAGCTCGACCGCTGGCAGACGGAGGCCGACATCCTCGTGCTGGAGCCGACCGGCGAAATCACCGAGACACCGGGACGCTACGACGCCACTCCGCGCGCCGAGGCCCCGATCCCGACCAGTGCGACCACCCGCGGCAAGGCACCCATCACCCTGCATCGCCCGATCCGCCGTCGCCCCAAGCTGAGCTGACTACAGCCAACCGCGGTCGCGTGCGTGCCAGCCGAGCTGCAGACGTGAGCGTGAGTGTGTCTGCTCCATCAACTGCTGCACGCGGCGCGCCACCGTGCGCCGGCTGATCCCGAGCCTCGCACCGGCCGCGTCGTCGGTCAGACCGGCGACCAGGAGAGACAGCAGGTGCCGGTCCTCGGCCGACATCGCCTCCTCGGCCTCCAGACTGTTCGTCTCGGTCACCGACAGCGGGCTGGCACGGTTCCACACGGTCTCGAACAGTGCGACGAGGGCATCGAGCAGACTGCACGGATGCACCAGCAGAGCGGCGTCCTGCGCCGGTGTAGCCCAGTCCAGTGGGAGCAATGCGAGCTCCCGGTCCGCTACGGCGAGCTTGGTCGGCAACAGGTCGGCAATACGCGCCTGCTCCCCGGCCCGCACGTGACTGACCGCGCTGGCCGCCAGTACGGCGTCTCCGAGCGCTGAGCTGTCGTAGACGACCCGATACGCCACACCAGCGCCCTGCCTCGCCAGCTGAGTGCTATTGACCTCAGCCGAAGCGACGTACGGCGGTGCAACCAGCTCACGCATCTCTACCCGGGCCGTCCGCTGCACCCGATCGAACGCCAGCCCTACCGCGGGCTCACCAGTGACGATCTCGATGAGCTCCTCGGTCCGCCGCGCCCCGCCCTGCCTGGTCGCCTCAGCTGCCAGCCGGTACGCCGCCTTGCGGATCCGCTCGAACTCCTCCTCCTGCCGCTGCACCAGCTGCTCCACGGCAAGCTCCGGCGGCACCGGAACGATCAGCTCGCCCGGCGCCGGCGTACGGTGCACGAACCCTTCGCCCTGCAGTACGTCGACCGCTCGCTGAACCTCCTCCACCGGCCACCCCAGCCGCGCGGCCAGCTCCGCCGGTGAGGCAGCGCCCCACCGGATCAGGTCCAGGTAGGCCGCCTCGCTCTCGGTCCCGAGCCCGGTCGATCCCAGCATGTCATTCCCCACTTCACCGTTGCCCGAGGTAAGAAGTCTACGAAGCGTCCTCAGCTGAGACACCGGCTCCGCGGGTTAGCCTTCGGACATGACCGGATCACCGTCGCGCGTGTACGTCGCCCGGTTGGCGGGGTTGCCGGTCTACGACCCGAACGGCGACCAGGTCGGCAAGGTCCGCGACGTAGTGGCGATGATGCGCCAGGACGACCAGCCGCCCCGCGTGCTCGGCCTGGTCGTCGAGGTGTTCACCCGGCGCCGCATCTTCCTCCCGATGACCCGTGTCACCTCTGTGGACGTCGGCCACGTCATCACGACCGGCCTGCTCAACGTACGGCGTTTCGAGCAGCGTCCGACCGAAGTACTCGTGCTGGGAGAGCTGCTCGACCGGACTGTCACCATCACCGACACAGGTGCGACCGCAGTGGTCTACGACATGGCCATGGAGCAGTGGCGGACCCGCGACTGGCTGCTGACCAAAGTGGCAGTCCGGGAGGGCTCCAAGCGGTTCCGCAGCCGCGGACAGACCTACGTGCTCGACTGGAGGGACGTCACCGGGTTCACCCAGGACGAAGAGGGCCAGGGCGCCACGCACATCCTGGCCGCGTTCGAATCGATGCGAGCCGCGGACCTGGCCGGCGTACTGCACGATCTGTCCGCCAAGCGGCGCAAGGAGATCGCAGCCGCGCTGGACGACGAGCGGCTGGCCGATGTGCTGGAGGAGCTGCCCGAGGACATCCAGGTCGAGATCCTCGACGGGCTGGACACCGAGCGAGCCGCCGACGTACTGGAGGAGATGTCCCCGGACGACGCGGCCGACCTGATCGCGGAGCTGCCGACCGAGACCGCCGAGCGCCTGCTGACGCTGATGGAGCCGGACGAAGCAGAGGACGTACGGCGGCTGCTGACCTACGAGGAGCACACTGCCGGCGGTCTGATGACGTCCGAGCCGGTCATCCTGCCGGTGGACGCCACCGTGGCCGATGCGCTCGCCCATGTGCGCAACGCGGATCTCAGTCCGGCACTGGCCGCGATGATCTACGTCTGCCGTCCGCCGCTGGAGACGCCGACCGGACGGTTCATCGGGATCGGCCACATCCAGCGGCTGCTGCGCGAGCCACCGTCCGAGCTGGTGTCCGCAGTACTCGACACCGATCTGGACGGGCTGCGGCCGGACGACAGCTTGCAGACGGTCAGCAAGTACCTGGCGACGTACAACCTGGTCGCGGCGCCGGTGCTGGACGACGAAGGCCGGCTGCTCGGTGCGGTGACTGTTGACGACGTACTGGATCACCTGCTCCCGGACGACTGGCGGGAGCATGACCGTTCCGATCATGGCGAGCAGGAGGGGGACCACGATGCCTCGTGACGACCGCCGGTCCTCGGACGAGCGCCGGCTGTTCCGCGGTACGACGACGCGGCTCGACATACCGCGGGACTGGCGGCGCACGTTCGTACCGCGGCCGACGTACGACGCGGACGCGTTCGGGCGGCTGTCCGAGCGGATCGCGCGCTTCCTCGGCACCGGGCAGTTCCTGGTCTACATGACCGCGACGATCCTGTTCTGGGTCGGCTGGAACATCTTCGCGCCGGAGAGCGTGCGGTTCGACCAGTACCCGTTCATCTTCCTGACGCTGGCGCTCAGCCTGCAGGCGTCGTACGCCGCTCCGCTGATCCTGCTCGCCCAGAACCGGCAGGAGGCCCGCGACCGGGTCCAGTACGAGCGCGACCGCGGCGTCGACGCCCGGACCCGTGCGGACATGGAGTTCCTGGCCCGTGAGATGGCGTCGCTGCGGATGGCCGTCGGCGAGGTCGCGACCCGCGACTTCCTTCGTTCCGAGCTTCGCTCGCTGCTCGCCGATCTGGACCTGAACAGCCGCGAGGACGACCGGGTTTGACCCCGAGCTACCCTCACTATCAGGTGAGGAAGGACGTGGGATGAAGACTCGATTTGCGCCTGACCGCGGGCTGTCCAGCCGGATGCTGATCACCAGCTTCCTGCTCGGTCTGCTGTACGTCGGTTTCGTCGCTCTGCTGATCGCGCTGACGAAGAGCGCCGTCCTGGCGGTCGTCATCGCGGGCGGTGCGCTGTTCGTTCAGTACTGGTTCTCCGACCGGATCGCGTTGTACGCGATGCACGGCCGGATCGTCACGCCGGAGGAGGCTCCGGAGCTGCACGGCACGATCGACCGGCTGTGCGCGCTGGCCGACATGCCGAAGCCGCGCGTCGCGATCGCCGACGTCGACCTGCCGAACGCCTTCGCGACCGGCCGCAACCCGAAGAACGCGGTGGTCTGCGTGACCACCGGCATCATGCGCCGCCTGGACCAGGACGAGCTCGAGGGCGTGCTCTCGCACGAGCTCTCCCACGTCGCACACCGCGACGTCGCCGTGATGACGATCGCGTCGTTCCTCGGCGTACTGGCCGGCCTGATCACCCGCTTCGGGCTGTACGGCGGACTCGGGCGCAACCGTGACCAGAACACGGCAGTCATCGTGCTGACGATCATCGCGGTGTCGATCGTCGTGTACGCGATCTCGTTCCTGCTGACCCGCGCCCTGTCGAGGTACCGCGAACTGGCGGCCGACCGGGCCGGCGCGATGCTGACCGGGAGACCGTCCGCACTCGCATCGGCGTTGACGAAGATCAGCGGAGACATCGCGCGGATACCGTCGCGCGACCTGCGCCAGGCGGAGGCGTTCAACGCGTTCTTCTTCGCCCCGGCGATCTCCGGCAAGGCGGGCGCCAGCCTCTCGTCGCTGTTCTCGACCCACCCGTCGCTCGAGAAGCGCCTCGACCGCCTCGGTGTCCTGTCCCGCGAGCTGGGCGAGCAAGCTTAGGGTATGTCGCTCGGCCCCACGCCGTAGCGAGCATGTGCTCGGTGCGGCGAGGTGCCGTGCCGAGTGCAGCGCAGTAGGCGTGGGGCCGAGCGACATACCCTCGACCTATGGGCCTTCTCGACATCCTGCTTGGCCGGAGCAAAGCCGTCCCGCCGAACCTCGACCAGTTGTTCTCCGTTCCGTCGGCCGCGATCACCTTGGAGACCGCGGCCGGCTACCGTCCGACCGGCAGCGGCTCGGTCTGCTTCAAGGCAGCCGAAGGGGGCGGGTTCTCCACCCTCCGCGAGGAGGTCGACAAGCTGCTCGCGCTCGACAACGGCAAGCTCACCAGCACGACAGACTCGTACGGCTTCACGTGGTTGGTCCGGCAGACGGCTCCGGACGACCTGGAGACCCTGGTCACCGACCTACACGCCGTCAACACGTCACTCGTGGATGCGGGCTTCGGCTCCGCGCTGCTGTGCACGCTGGTCGCCTTCAGCAACGGCACCCAGTCGGTAGGCCTGGTCTATCTCTACAAGCGCGGCACCTGGTACCCGTTCGTCCCGGCCGGCACCGACCGCCGCGACAACGCCACCGAACTCCAGATCAAGTCCGTCATCGGCGCCGATCTCAACTTCGAACAAGACCTCTCCCGCTGGTTCCCCATCTACGGCGCCCCCGGCCTGTAACCCACCCCGCCCCACCGCACCCCCGCCGCCATCCCAACAAGAGCGGATATCCCCTCCTACTGGGGGTTTTCCCATCGTGTACCAGTGAAGAACCCTCAACACGAGCGGATATCCCCTCCTGTCAGGGGCTATCCCTCGTGGCGGGACGGGGTTAGGGCTGCCTTGCCGGGCCTACGTCACATGGACCGTGGTCGGGTGGGGTGGGGTGAGCACGTAGCCTTGGGGCATGGCTCCCACTGCTGATCAGGTCACCACGGCGCTCGGTGGCGTGCTGGATCCGGAGATCAAGAAGCCGATCACGGACCTGGGAATGGTCGAATCCGTCGTCGTTCGCGAGGACGGCGTGGTCGCGGTCCGCATCCTGCTGACTGTCGCGGGCTGTCCGATGAAGGACACGCTCCGCCGCGACACCACGGCCGCGGTGAGCAAACTCGACGGCGTCACCGGGGTCGAGATCGACCTGGGCGTGATGTCGGCCGAGCAGCGGGCGGCCCTGCAGACGCAGCTGCGCGGCGGCGTGGCCGAGAAGGAGATCCCGTTCTCGCGGCCCGACTCGCTGACCAAGGTGTTCGCGATCGCGTCCGGCAAGGGCGGCGTGGGCAAGTCGTCGGTGACGGTCAACCTCGCGGTCGCGATGGCGCAGCAGGGCCTGTCGGTCGGCGTACTGGACGCGGACATCTACGGGCACTCGGTGCCGGCCATGCTCGGCGTCGCGGACGAGCGGCCGACCGCGGTGGACGACATGATCATGCCGGTGCCCGCACACGGTGTGAAGGTGATCTCGATCGGCATGCTGAAGCCGAAGCGCGACCAGGTCGTCGCGTGGCGCGGCCCGATCCTGGACCGGGCGCTCGTGCAGATGCTGGCGGACGTGTACTGGGGCGACCTCGACGTACTGCTCCTCGACCTGCCGCCCGGCACCGGTGACATCGCGATCTCGGTCGGCCAGCGGCTGACCAGCGCCGAGGTCATCGTGGTGACAACGCCGCAGGAAGCCGCCGCGGAGGTCGCCGAGCGCGCCGGGACGATGGCGCAGATGGTCCACCAGCGGGTCGCCGGCGTGGTCGAGAACATGTCGTACCTGCCGTGCCCGCACTGCGGTCCTGAGCACCGCATCGAGATCTTCGGCTCCGGCGGCGGCACTCGCGTCGCGGAGACGCTGTCCGCCCGCCTCGGCTACCCGATCCCGCTGCTCGGCGAGATCCCGCTGGACGAACGGCTCCGCTCCGGCGGCGACCTCGGCCAGCCGCTCGTCGCGGCCGACCCCGACACGACAGCTGCACAGGTCCTCGACAAGATCGCGTCCACCCTCGGCGGCAAGCCCCGAGGGCTGCTCGGCCGCCAACTCGGCCTCTCCCCCGCGGGCCGGTAATCCGGCTGAAGGTGGCCGTTGGTTGGTGTTGACTTGGCCGGGTGCCGATTCCTGCTGAGCATCCGGTCCTGACCGACGGGGTAGTGACGCTTCGCGCGCCCCGACTCGACGACATCGAAGGGGAAGCCGAGCGCAACCGCGAAGGCTCCCGCTGGAACGACGAGGACGCCCGGCGGTGGATGACGTTCGGCATCACCGACGCCTGGAAGCGACACGAGCGGCTGATGTTCGTGATCGAGTACCAGGGCCGGTACGCCGGAACCGTCGCCCTCGAGCCCGATGTGGACGGCAACGCCCGCGTGCACTACGGCCTTTCAGCGTGGGCCAGGGGCACCGGAGTGATGAGCCGGGCGGTGCGGCTGATCCTCGAGTTCGGCTTCGCGACCTGCGGTTTCCACGTCATCCGCTGGTGGGCGCAGGTCGGGAACTGGCCGTCGCGGCGGGTCGCGTGGGCAACCGGGTTCCGCCTGGGTGAGACGATCCCGGACATGGCGGAAGAAGACGGCGAGCGGGTCGACGCCTGGACCGCGTGGATCGGACCGGACGACGAGCGAAAGCCGCGCCACCCGTGGTTCGAGGTTCCGGTGCTGGAGACGCCGCGGTTGCGGCTGCGGACGTGGCGCGAGGACGAGATCCCGCGTATCACCACCGCGCGGACCAATCAGGCGACCGCACACTTCCTGCCGTTCATCCCGCAGCCGTTCACCGCGGAGGACGCGCGCTTCTGGCTGAAGGACATGGCCGAGCAGGCTGCCGCCGGCCGCCGGTTCAACTGGTGCGTGGCCGACGCCGAGACCGACCAGGGGCTGGGGAATCTCACTATGTTCGGCATCCACCACGGCGAGGTCCGCGACGCCGAGCTCGGGTTCTGGATGCACCCCGACGCGCAGGGCCGCGGCGTGATGACCGAAGCGATCCAGCGAGTGGCGCAGTGGTACTTCGACGAGGAGGGCTTCGGCGGACGCCGGCTCTTCATCCGTACGGCGGGCACGAACGCGTCGGCCCGCCGTACCGCAGAGAAGGCCGGCTTCCGCCACGTCGGCACCGAACGCGCCGCCTTCCACATCTCCAGCCACGTGGACGACAAGGTCACCTACGACCTACTCGCCACGGACCAGCCGACTCATCGGTGATCCCGGAAGAACGCCCGGATGTCGTCGACGAGCAGGTCAGGTACCTCCATCGCCGGGAAGTGACCGCCGGCGTCGTACTCGTGCCATGAGGTGTACATGCCGTACGGGTCGACGTCGCGCCGGACCGACATGTCGGCGGCGAAGACCGCGACGCCGACCGGCGGCGGAGTCGGGGCCTCCCAGCCTTCGGTCGGCTCGGCCGACCTGGACGCGAACTCACGGAAGGCCTGCATACCTTCGTACACCGAGTGGGCGGCCGAGGCGCCGCCCTCGGTGAACCAGTAGATGCTCACGTTCGTCAGCAGCTGATCCAGGTCGACGGCGTCCTCCGGCAGTTCGCGGTCGGGGTCGGTCCACTCCTTGAACTTCTCCACGATCCAGGCGAGCTGCGCGACCGGCGAATCGGTGAGCCCGTAGGCGAGCGTCTGCGGACGCGTCGCCTGCAGCGCCAGATAGCCCACGCCGTCCTCGCGCCACGCGTTGAACCGCTCGGCACGCTCGCGCTGGGTCCCCTCGAGCCCGTCCAGCGAGAGCTCCGGGCCGAGCGGGAACGGCGCCGGACCGTTGATGTGCGCGGCGATCACGCGGTCGGACGCGACCAGGCCGAGCATCCCGACGACGCCGGAACCGACATCGGTGCCTTGGGCAAGGAACCGGTCGTACCCGAGCCGGGTCATGAGCTCCGCGAACGCGCCGGCAACGCGGAACAGGTTGCCCCAACCAGGCTCGCTCACCGGCGAGAAGCCGTAGCCGGGGATCGACGGCAGCACCAGGTGTACGGCGTCCTCCGCCTTGCCGCCGTGGGCGACCGGGTCGGTGAGCGGGCCGATGACCTTGAGGAACTCGGTGAACGAGCTCGGCCAGCCGTGGACCATCAACATCGGCCGGGCAGCCGGCTCGTTGGACCGGATGTGGACGAAGTGGATCGGCTGCCCGTCGACGTCGGTGACGAACTGCGGGAGCTCGTTCAGCCGCGCCTCTGCCTTGCGCCAGTCGAAGGTGTTCTGCCAGTACTCCGCGATCCGCCGCAGATAGCTGGTCGGGACTCCGCGGGTCCAGCCGAGGCCGGGGAGTTCCCGCGGCCACCGGGTGTTCGCGAGCCGTGCGTGCAGGTCGTCAAGATCGGCCTGCGGAACCTCGATGCGGAAGGGGTGGATCTCGTTGGTCGTCATGAGTACGACACTAGGAACGATTGCGGAAAGATAGATTCCGCAATCGAGAGGATGCTGAAGAAATGCTCGAGACCTCGGCACGACTGTTACAGCTGCTCTCGCTGCTGCAGCTGCATCGGCACTGGAGCGGCCCGGAGCTGGCCACGCGGCTGGGCGTGACGACGCGGACCGTACGCAACGACGTCGAACGCCTACGCTCGCTCGGCTACCCCGTCGACGCGACTCCCGGGGTGGCCGGTGGCTATCGGCTGGGTGCCGGCGCCGCACTGCCTCCACTGCTGCTCGACGACGAGGAGGCCGTGGCAGTCGCGGTCGGCCTGCGAACAGCTGCCAGCGGCTCGGTCGCCGGCATGGAGGAGACCTCAGTACGGGCGTTGGCCAAGCTGGAGCAGGTCCTGCCGTCCCGGCTGCGGCATCGCGTCAACACCCTGCACCGCTACACCGTGCCTGTCGCCGGGTCGGGGCCGGTGGTGGATCCGTCTGTGCTGGCGACGCTGGCTGCCGTCTGCCGCGACCACGAGCGGCTGCGCTTCGACTACGACTCACATTCGGGTACGTCGTCGGTCCGGGAGGTCGAGCCGTACCGACTCGCGTACCTGCGGGGACGCTGGTACCTCGTCGCGTTCGATCTGCACCGGGTCGATTGGCGGACCTTCCGGGTCGACCGATTGACGCCGAGGATCCCGACCGGGCCGCGCTTCGTGCCGCGCGAGTTGCCACCTGAGGGCGTCGCATCGTACGTCGATCGCGGCGTCTCGACGGCGATGTGGGAGTTTCGCGCGCGGATCCGGGTGTTCGCGCCGCTGTCGGTCGTGTCGGCCCGGCTGCCGGCGACAGCGGGCGTGCTGACCGAGATCGACGAGTCCTCGTGCTACCTCGACGCCGGCTCCGACGATCCCGGGATGTTGCTGCGGTACCTCAGCATGCTCGACCTCGACTTCTCGGTCGCGGAGGCGCCGGAGCTCGTCGACGAGGTGCGCAAGCTGGCGGCTCGCTACGCCCGCGCGCTGGAGTGATTCGCCCAGATCGGACGGAGTGGCTCGAGGCCTTCTTCGACGTACTGCGCGACGGGTTGCGTCCCGCCGTCGAGATACCACTGCTCCAGGGCGGAGAAGTAGCCGAAGACCAGGGCGTTCGCGGCGACGCGGGACTGGGTCTCGGTGAGTCTTCCGCCGGCCATCATCGGCGCGATCCGCTGGCCGGCGCGGTCGAGTGAGGCGCAGAACGCCGTCCGGACGGAGGGCTCTTTGAAGAAGTACCTGATCCGGCGCCACGGGATCGGCTCGGAGCCCTCCGGCGCCGCCTCGTAGTTGCGGACGATCTGGATCATGCTGCCGACCGGGTCGTCGACGTCGAGGAGCTCCTCGAGCGCCTCCTGGCTCATCGTGTCGAACTCGTCGGCGACGATCAGGCCTTCCTTGGTCCCGAAGTACCGGTAGACCGACGACGGCGAGACCTCGGCCGCGGCGGCGATCTCCTCGATCGTCACCGCGTCGAACCCGCGCTCGTCGAACAGGTCGAGCGCTCGCTCCTGGATCGTCCGTCGCGCCTTGACACGCCATCGTTCCCGTAGACCGGTAGCCATGACGAGACAGTAGCACGCTTCAGAATGTCACTCTCTGATACAGTCACTCGCATGAGACAGTCACTTTCTGAAAAACACACAGCCCTGATCGCCGTCGGACTCTCGGTCCTGCTCGCGGTGATCGCGATCGTCGACCAGGCGGGCAGCCGCAGCCTGCTCGACCACGCCACGGCGGCGTACGCCTCGCACGGCAAGCAAGCGTCCGCCGGGGCGCTCTACGGCCTGGTGTACGGCGTTGCCGTCCTCGACGTCCTGCTCTGGCTGGCGGTCGCCGGCCTGGCCCGCTCACACCGCCTGGTCGCGGCCGTCCTGGGCGTCGTCGCCACACTGATCACGGCGTCGCTGGGCCTGACGCTCCTGCTCGTGTCGGAGTACGGCGTGCACCCCTACACGACGCTCTGGGGAGTCCTCGCGCTCCTGCCCGCGGCAGCCGGTGCTGTCGCGACTGTCCTGCTCTCCCGACGGAAGTGAGGCTCAGGTGGATTCGGGGTCGTACGGCGGGCGCTGGCCGGCCGGGAGACGCTGGGCCACCGAGTCGGTGAACTCGCTGACCGGCTTCTCGTCCTCGTCCATCGGGTCGAGCAGGTGCTTGCGGACGAAGTTCTTCGGGTTCAGGTCCTGGAGCTCGAGGTCGGCGAACTCCGGGCCGAGCTCGCTGCGCAGGTCGTTCTGCGCGTTGTTGACCATCTGACGGACCTGCCGCAGCAGGCGCCCCGCCGTCCGCGCGAACTCCGGCAGCCGGTCCGGTCCGAAGACGAGTACGGCGACGATCGCGATCACGACCAGCTCGAGTGGTCCGATGCCGAACATGTCCCCACCTCACTTCTTTCCACGGACGCCGACCAGCCTATATCGACTCCGGTCATGGGGCCTCAGCCGATCTGCTGGGCGAGAGTCAGGGTAACCGTGCGGGCCCGCCCGCCGCGCTCGTACGTGATCCGCACAGCCTCTCCCGGCTGGTGGGTGCGGATCGCGACGATCAGCACCTCGGCGCTGTCCACCGGCTCGTTGTTGATCGACGTGATCACGTCGCCGACCCGCAATCCGGCCCGCGCGGCCGGCGAGTTCGCGGTCACCGCGCTGACCCGGCCACCGCCTTCGAACGACATGTCCACGCTCGCCCCGATGACGGGGTACGACGCCTTGCCGTTCGCGATCAACTGCTGCGCCGTACGCCGGGCCTGGTCGATCGGGATCGCGAATCCGAGCCCGATGCTGCCGCTCTGCCCCTCGCCGGCCCCCGGAACGGTCGCGATCGCGGAGTTCACGCCGATCACGTGCGCGTCCATGTCGACGAGCGGACCGCCGGAGTTGCCCGGGTTGATCGCCGCGTCGGTCTGCAGCGCGCTGATGTAGGACGACGCCTGGCCGGTGTCGTCGCCGGTCGTCACCGGCCGGTTCTTGGCCGAGATGATGCCCGAGGTGACCGTGCCGGCCAGGCCGAGCGGCGAACCGATCGCCACCACGTCCTGCCCGACGACTGCCTGGTCGGACCGGCCGAACTGCACCGACGGCGCGTCCAGTCCGACCACCTGCACGACGGCCAGGTCGTACGCCGGGGAGCGGCCGACGAGCCGTGCGGTCGCGGTCTTGTTGCCGTTCGTGACGACCTGGATCGAACCGCCGGTCGCCGCGGCCGCGACGACGTGGTTGTTGGTCAGGATGTGCCCGACGTTGTCGATCACGAAGCCGGATCCGGTCGCCTCGGAGTTGTCCGAGCCGTCGACCTTCAGTTGGACGACGCTCGGCAACAGCGCGGCCGCGACGGCGGAGACCGAGCCGGTGCGGATCTTCGGGTCGGCGCCGGTGCCGACCGGCGGATTGGGCTGATCGGCGATCGGCGCGTTGCTGCCGCCGCCGAGCGCGACGACAACGGTCGCGGCCCCGGCTCCGGCGATCACACCGATGATCACCGCGACCAGAGCCGCGATCGTGACGATGCGGTTCACCTTCGGCGGCTCGCTCGAATACGAGCGGGCCTGCTGCGCGTGCCAGTCGGCCGGTGGCGGCGGGATGTAGGTCGGCCGGTACTGCGGCTGCTCGGTCGGCCACGCCTGACCCGGGTACAGCGGCGTGAACCGGGGCTCCTGCGGCTCGGGCTGCCCGAAGCTGCGCTGGGTGGTGGAGCGGCCGCCGTTCGTCGGCCCGCCGCCGTTGGTCTGCCGGTACGCCGCGTCCGAGCCGGGCGTGCGCAACGGCATCGCCCCGGCCCCGAGCGGAGGCGGTGTCAACGCGCTCAACGGGGACTGCAGCGGCGGCGGGGCGGGGGCTGCGGCAGGAGGACCGGCGGACGGCTCAGGGGTGATGGGCGTGGCCGCTGTGGGATCCGCGGTCGCCGGATTCGGAACTGTCGGCTCGGCGTCGTCGCTCATCACGGTCCCCGCCTCACGTCGTCGTCGTGGTCGTCGTCGAGGCCCTGTCGGGGGTAACCGGAGGGCCTTCCACATTCGATTATCCCAGCTTCGGCGAGAGTGCACCCATCGGAGTGAGCCAGGTCGCGATTTTGGCCAGTCCGGTCCCCAACCGCTCGATGGCCGTCAGCTTGATCGGCACGTCGTGCCCGAAGGCCCGGACGACCTCTCCGAGCTGGTCCGGCGGCAGGTCCCCGATCAGCGTGTAGACGATCCCGCCGGACGACCAGACGACGTACGACGGCATTCCGTACCGCTGGTAGACGCCCGGGCTGTCCGTGCTGCTGAAGCCCGCGACCGCGGCCGGGTCGAGCGTGCCGCGCTGTTCGAAGACCGAGACGTTGAACAGCCCGTCGGAGTACGAGAACTGCAGGGAGCCGTTGGCGGTGTCCCGGTGGACGTCGTACAGCTTGAGCGATGCGGGCAGCTCCGGGGCGCAGACCCAGCCCTGGGAGCGCAGGTTGTCGACCTTGCCCATGCCGACGGCCTCGACGCCACTGGGCAGCATCGGCGGCAGGTGGCCGAGGAACTCGGAGTCCTCGATCTCCAGTTCGGTGAAGACAGTGGCCCGGACCATAGTCTTGCCGTCCTCACTGAACAGCTGACGCTGCAAGAGCAGTCCGGTCGTCTTGTCGATCCAGAACCGCGCAGCCAGCGTCTGATCGGCTCGGAGCGCCTCGACGAGCACCGCGGTCCGTCCGATCAGGTCGGTGCAGCACTTGTCGACCAGCTGGTACGTCGCCTGCAGCAGCGCCAGCGGTCCGCCGTCGATCGCGGCGTCGGCGGCTGTGGCGCGCTGGACGAACGCCTTCGCGCCCGGAGCGGACGACGAACCGAGCACGCTGATCTCGGAGCCCTGTGAGGCCGCGTGGGTGATGTCGAACATCGCCGAGCTCGCGCCCTGCGGTCCCCAGGCCGTGATGATCTGCGTGCCGTGGTACGAGATCCGGTTCGGTGCGGCGGCCGCACGCTGCAGCCAGCTCACCGCGGTCGGCGAGTCCGCCTTCGACACTGTCGATACCGCCGGTACGGCGGCCGCGGACGCGGGCAGGCCGAATCCGATCAGGGCTGTGCTGACCAGGACGGCGAGCCGGGAGAGGCTCACAGGTCAGCGCCCTGTCAGGGCCACCGGCTGGAGCGTCGAGGTGAGCCCGGCGTACCCAGAACCGTTGTAGGAGTTCAGCACGGCGACCGGGTCGGCGAACGGCGCACCGCCGCTGGTGGTCGCGTGATCGGACGAGAAGCTCGCGACCGGCGGCTGCAGCGCCGGCGGCTGCTCCGACCGGGCCGGGTCGCCGACCACGAACGCAGTACCGAGCAGGGAAGCGACTGCGGCGGCCGAGCCGGCTGCCCCCAGCACGCCGGTGCGGCGGCGGGACCGAGTGCCGCGGGCGGCCCCCGGGCGAGTGCCACCAGTGCGACCGGCAGGGAACGCGGAGCGCTGCGGGAAGAGACTGACGGCCGGTGTGAGCACCGGGCGCACCTCTTCGCGCGGCTCGGTCGAGAACGACGAGACGCCCATCAGGCGCTGCATGAGGTCGGTCGACGGGTCCTGTAGGTCCAGGCCGGCCATCCGTGCCTTCAGCCGACGCTGTGCGTCCACCTCGGCGCGACAGGTGTCGCAGCCGACCAGGTGGCTCAGAACCTTCTCGCGGGAGTCGTGGTCGAGCTCACCGTCGACCACAGCGCTCAGCTTGTCGAGCGGGTGCTGCATCATCGGAGGTCGCCTCCGTCACTGAACAGGCCACCGTCGGCCGGTGGACCGGCGACCCGCGTCTGGCCGGACCGCGGGGCCCGGTGCTCCAGGTGCTTGCGCAGCATCGACCGGCCGCGGTGGATGCGGCTACGGACGGTGCCGAGCTTCACGTCCAGGACGTCCGCGATCTCGTCGTACGTCATGCCCTCGATGTCGCACAGCACGACGGCGGCGCGGAAGTCCTCGGGCAGCGCGTCGAGCGCGTCCTGCACGTCGTGGTCGAACAGGTCGGAGTCCAGCTTCTCGGCCGGGCCCTCGCCCTTGGCCGGCAGCCGGTCGTGCGCGTCCTCGGGCAGGCCGTCGAAGCGGATCCGCTGCTTGCGGCGGGCGCCGTCCAGGAACAGGTTCGTGGTGATCCGGTACAACCAGCCCTCGAAGGTGCCCGGTGTGTACGACGACAGCGAGCGGAAGACCCGGACGAACACTTCCTGGGTCAGGTCCTCGGCGTCGTGCTTGTTACCGGTCAGGCGATAGGCGAGCCGGTAGACCCGGGCGGAGTGGGTGCGAACGATCTCGTCCCACGAGGGCAGCACCTCCGGCGCCTCCTGCGGCGCGGGCGCGGTCCTGGTGTCGGCGGGTTTCACCGCGACGCCTCCCTGGGTCCTCTCGGCAATAAGCGTGAAGGCCATGGTGCCGCGGTCACCGTCCTCTGCGCACGTCGGGAAGACCCGGGTAGAACCCTGAGTCGCTCGTACGACGGCTCAACGCAGCGCCCCGGCCGGAAGTTCCCGACCAGACCTTTCACCAGACAAGACGCGCGGGCGGCCATTTCGGTTGAATCACGCCTCTTCTATTACTGCGATCGGGTCTCCGTCGCGGACGACTTCGCCCTCGGAGACCTTCAGCTCGGTAATCGTCCCGGCTACCTCGGCCAGCACCGGGATCTCCATCTTCATCGACTCGAGGATGACCAGAGTGTCGTCCGGGCCCACCGTGTCCCCGGCCTTGGCAGTGACCTTCAGCACGTTGGCCACCAACTCGGCCAGCACGGTGTGACTCATGGCTCGATCCTAGGCGGGTCACAAGGGTTCGGCGTAGGTGCCCCTCGGGCAGCAGACCAGGGCACCTACGCCGAGTCAATGAGGAACTACAGCGCGGCTACCGCGCCGCCTCCGGGGCGAGCCGGACCGCGTTGAACAGCGCCGGGTTCTTCGTCTCCGCGACGCCCTTCCCCCAGGTCAGCCAGCCGCGCCGCCCGGTGCCGTCGTTCTCGTTGATCACCACGGTCGTCGACAGCAGCCGGTCCTTGGCCGCGAACCCGAGCGTGCTCCAGGGGATCGCGATCTCGTACGTCGTGGTGTGGGCGGTCTCGTCGCGCACCACCTTGGCCTGCACGCCCGGCGGCACACCTGTCTGGGTCGTCGGTGTCCAGCGCCAGGTGTCGACCGGACCGGCGTCAGTCAGCGCAGCGCCGATCTCCTGGGTCTGGGTGGTCTCGCCCGGCGCACCTGCCGTCATCCCGAGCTGCAGACCGTCACCGCCCCAGATGTTGCCGGCCCGGTTCGGCTGCGAGAACACGTCATCGGTGACCTTGGCCGACAGGTACAGGTTCTGGTCGTCGTGGTTGAGCCATAGCGAACCGGACAGGTCGCTCGGCCCACCCCAGCCGGTCACCGGCGGGGTACCGGTTCCCTCCAACGCAATCGCAGGCTGCCTGGCCACTGCTGGGTCGATGACCCCGTCCAGCTTCACCGTGTGCCTCTTGGCAACTGTCGGCGCAGTTACCGGCAGCAGCGTCCCCGCGGCCTTGATATCCGCCTCGCCAGTACGCCGCAGGTTCGCGGACCACGTCGAAGGACCCGTCAGGGTGATCGGCACATCAACTTCACGCGTGGCATGCGCCGCGACCGTGCAGCCCGCCAGCAAGGTCCCGGACGCCGTACCGGACACCCAGTCCAGCCCGGCGACCGGAAGCGCATGCGACGAGGCGTTGGTGACGCGGAACCGCAGCAGGTCCTTGCCGCTGCCGTTCACTACGTGCGAAGCAGTCACCGACAGCGGCGGAGTCGCCGTACCCGTCGTCGACACCAATCCGACGGCCTGGCCGTCCACGCTGACCTTCGCGGTGTAGGTACGTGCTCCGGTGGAGTCCTGTGCCGGATAGCTGACGGCAGCCGTCGCCGTGGCACCCGCAGCAGCGGAGCCACTCGTCTCGGCACCACCGGCCGACACGGTGAACGCATGCGCAACCGCATCCGGGTTGGTGAACGTCAGCGTCCCCGTAGCCGGGTCACCAGCGATCTCCGGAGCCACGGACAACGCGAAGCGGTTGGACGCAGCAACGCCAGTGATCGCACCGCGTGCGTAGAACGGGTCCGGCCCCGCTGACACCCACACGTGCCCTCCGGCGTCCGCGGTCAGCGTCGTCGTCGCGCCGTACAGGTCGGTGATCTGGACCTGGGAGCCGGCCGGTGCGGCCACGTTCACCAGTCCGGGTGTCGCCGACCAGACTGCGTGGACCGACTGTCCGCTGCCGGCATCGAAGGCGACGTCGTACCCGTTGGTGCCGAAGCGGGTCTGGCCGATCAGCGGGAGCTCATCGATCTGACGAGCGAGAACGGCGGTGGCGACGTACGACGGCTTCGGAACGAGCGCGCCGCGGGTGTCGAGCCGGTTGCGCACCAGGCCGAACCGGTTCTCGACGTTCGACGGGTCGGTGCCCGAGTCCATGAAGTTGTACGAGCTGTAGCGCGCCACACCGTTGCCGTACGCAAGCAGGTTGCCGCGGACCAGGTCGCGCGCCTGCACCGGCTCAGACACCGCACTGGGGTTGGTACCGGTGGCCCAGCCCTGCTCGCTGATGTAGATGGGTTTGGTCGAGCCATGCGCCGCCATGATGCTGCGGATGGTGTTGACGTAGGTGACCGAGGCCTCCGGGTCCAGCGGCTGCACGTACGGGTGGATGGTCACCGCGTCGACATAGTCGAGACCGCCGAGGTCGGCGAACTTGGTGAACCAGCCCTGCCAGTCGTTGATGACCGCCAGCGACGGACCGGTCAGCTTCACGTCCGGGTGCTTCGCCCGTACGGCCGCACTCACCATCTTCAGCAGTGCGACGTAGTTCTCCGGGCTGGCCTTCGCGGCGCCGTTCGGGTCGCGCAGGTTCCACTCGTTCCACAGCTCGTACGTCGTGTGCTCGGTGCCCCACTGGTCCACGGCGGCAACGGCGTACCGGGTGAAGGCTTCACGCTGCTCGTCGGTCGACGGGGCCTCGTCCGGGTAGTACAGCGTGTTGCCGTAGTCGAGGATGTTCAGGAAATCCACGTTGTTGGCGTCCAGCGCGGCCTTGTAGTCCTTGTACCGCTGGGGAAAGTCGATGACGCCCTTGGTGGTCTCCGCCGCGGCCCAGAACGCCTCGTCCCGGTCGGTGGAGATACCGCCGTTGGCCATCAGCGGCACAGCTTCCAGACCGGGGTTGTTGGCGGTGCTGCCGAACCCCAGTGCGCCGGCCACTCCGATCCGGGTGTCCGTCGACGTCGAGAAGTCGTGCGGAGTCAGTACGGCGAAGTCCGTGCCGCCCAGCGTGGTCGTGCCGTCGGACGCGACCGCTGTGAGGTCGGTCTGGTACCAGCCCGGCGTACTGATCGACAGCGGGAGCTGGCCGTTCAGAGAGGCGGCCGATGCGGAGCCCTTGGCGACTTCGGTGCCGCCGGCGTCCCGGACCGTCCAGTTGATCGTCGTCGCGTCGGTGCTGAAGCCCAGCTTCACCTGCTGCCCGACGGTGAAGGTGTTGCCGACCGTGGTCGGTGTGATGGTCAGAGCCGGCGCCGCGGTCGTCGCAGCGTGGGCAGGTGACTGGAGTACGGCGGCCAGCAGCAAACCGGCCGTGAGAAGACTGACTGCGCCGGAGCGGCGACGGGTCATGGAGTGTGCTCCTCCCAGGGGAAGCGAAAGCGGTTTCGCAAATCACACCTTGATACGCCCCGCGGCCCGTGTCAACGGCTCGAAGCTGACTACGATGTGCACATGGCCGATTCCGTGATCACCCTGTCCGACGTGGCCGCTGCCGCTGGGGTGTCGCTGTCGACGGCCTCCAAGGCGCTGAACGGCACCGACCGGATCTCCGAGGCCACCCGCGAGCACGTCCGCGTCACGGCTGACCGGCTGGGCTTCCGCCACAACGCGTTGGCGCGCTCGTTCGCCCGCGGCCGCAGCCAGACGATCGGCGTACTCACGCACCGCGCGTCGAACCCGTTCACCCGCGTCGTGCTGGCCACCGCTGCCACCGAGCTCGGCGCGAAGGAGCGGGCGATCCTGCTGTACGACGCCCGGATGGAAGAGCAGCACGACGTCACCGAGAGCATCCTGCAGCTCCGGGCCCGCCGGATCGACGGCGTGATCGTGATCGGGACCAGTACGTCCTTCCGCACGCCGTCGTTCAGCAGCCGGTTCGACGTCCCGGTGATCAATGCGTTCACGGTCCCCGAGGATCCGCAGGACACCACGATCACCGCTGACGACTACGCGATCGGGCGGCTCGCGATCAGCCATCTGCTGTCGACCGGCCGGCGCCGGATCGCACACTTCACCGCTGAGCCGCACGACATGGCCGCGCAGCGGCGGGCCGAGGGCGCGGGTCAGCTGCTCGCCGAGGCCGGACTCCAGTGGGCGGCACCGGTCCGGTTCGGGCGCTGGCGCGAGGAGTGGGGTGAGCAGGCCGCGACCGAGCTGCTGGCCGAGGTCCCCGACGTTGACGCGATCTTCTGCGGCAGCGACGCGATCGGCCGCGGTGTGGAACGAGTGGTCCGGGCAGCCGGCCGGCAGGTGCCCGGCGACATCGCACTGATCGGCGTCGACAACTGGGAGAGCCTGATGCACGACCAGCGCGGCACCCGGCACCTGACCACGATCGACGTCGGTCTCGAGGAGATCGGCCGCCGGGTCGCCAACCGGCTTCTGGAAGGCGACCTCGAGCCCGGCACGCAGTACGTCGAACCTCACGTGGTCATTGCGGACACAGCCTGATCGTGGATCGAGTACCGCGGCCTGAAGCCCAGCAGCTCCCGCGCCCGCGTGGTGTCGACCAGCGACGCACGTCCTTGCACAGGCCGGCGTAGCGGGACAGTCGGCGCGTACTCGCGCAGCAGGTCGTCGGTCTTCCGGTCGATGAGGATGTCATCGGCCGCCAGACCCAGCACGTGCGCGCCCGGAGCCGTTGACTCGAGTGCGGCGATGATCGCTCGCACACCGTCACGCAGGTCCAGGTAGGCCCAGCCTTCGCGGGCCATCACCGACGGGTCGCTCTCCGCCCTGGCCGCGAACTTGAACAGCTCCTCGCGAGTCTTCACCAGCGGGAAGCGCAGCGCGATCACGTTGGTCCCCCAACGTCGCCACGCCATCCGCGCACTCTGCTCGTCGACACTTTTGGACAACGAGTACGCATCGGCGATATCCGCCTCCACCTCCTCGTCGAGCGGGTAGTACGCCGGCTCCACATCGTTCAGGTTCATCGGTACGCCGAACGCGTTGATGCTGCTGGCAATCACCACCCGCTCGATCCCCCGCTGCCCTGCCTGCGCCAGCACGTTGAACGTCGCCGCAACGTTGTTCTCGAACACCTCCTCCGGCGTACCCAGGCTGGGATGCGGAATGGCCGCAAGATGCAGTACGGCGTCCACACCGTCGAGTGCAGCCGCCACGTCCTCGGCCGACCGCGCATCACCGACCAGTGGACGGTCCGCCGTACTGCTGTGGTCGTAGCGCAGCGACAGACCGGTCACGTCGTACCCGGCTGCTTGCAAGCCGTCGACCGCGGCCCGGCCGATCGATCCGTCCGCACCGGTGACCAGAACACGTTTCACGCCTTGATTCCCCCAGACAGGCCCACACCACGTAGAAATGCTCGCTGGAAAACCAGGAACAGCAGCACCGGGATCAGCAGGGCCAGGAACAGACCCGCCAACTGGATGTTGAGCTCCGTCACCTTGGCGATCTTGGGCAACGCCACCGAGACCGGCTGCAGATCCGGATTCGTCAGCACCAGCAGAGGCCACAGGTAGTCCTTCCAGGAAGAGATGATGCTGAGCAGCGCGACCACACCGAGGATCGGCCGCGACAGCGGGAGCACGAGCGAGGTGAACACGCGGACCGTTCCGGCGCCGTCGATGCGGGCCGCTTCGAAGTACTCGCGTGGGATGCCGTCGAAGAACCGCTTGACGATCAGCACGTTGAACGCACTGGCCGCGGGTGGCAGCCAGACCGCCCAGAACGTGTTGGTCAGGTTCGCGTGGACCACCGGCACTTTCAGCACGGTCAGGTACAGCGGGACGAGCGAGACGATGTGCGGTACGAACAACGTGGCCAGGATCCCTGCGGACAGCAGTGCGCCCCACCGCGGCCGCAGCACGCTCAGGACGTAGCCGGCCGTCGTACAGACGATCAGCGACGCAATCGCCGTACCGGCGGCGATCATGGCGGTGTTGCCGAGGTAGTAGCCGATGTGCGCTTGTTGCCATGCAGTGGAGAGATTGCCCCACTGCACCTGGCCGGACGGGAACCACGCGAGTGGCGATCGGATGCTGTCCTGTGTCGGCGAGATCGCTGCCTTGAGCAACCAAAGCAGCGGACCGAGACCGGCGACGAGCAGTCCGATCAGTACGACTACCTGTCCGATGACGAACGGAACTCGAACCTTGGTGAGCCGGCGGTCGGCATCCGACAGCGCACCCCGCTCGCTCACTCCGTACTCCAGCCACGCGTAGCGAACTGGAAGACCGCCGACAGTACGGCGAGAACCAGCGCCAGCAGCACGCTGAGCGCAGTTGCAGCGCCGTAGTCACCGTTGACGAAGGCGTAGTTGTAGATGAGCAGCAGAATCGTCATCGTCGACCCTTGCGGTCCGCCGCCGGTGAACAGCAGCGGCTCGGTGAACAGTTGCATGGTGCCGATCACCTGCAGGAGCAGCATCAGCAGCAGGACGCCACGCAGATGCGGCAACATCACGTGCCAGACCCGCCGTACGACGCCCGCGCCGTCCAGCTCGGCCGCCTCGTACAAGTCAGCGCGTACGGAGGTCAGTGCGGCCAGGTAGATGATCACTGCGTTGCCCGCACCGGCCCAGGTGGCTTCCAGCACGATCGAGGGCATCGCCGACGACGGACTGTCCAGCCAGGGGTACGGTCCGAGCCCGACCGTGCCGAGGATGGTGTTGAACATCCCGCTCGGCGACGGGTCGTAGAAGAACCGCCAGAGCAGGATGGCAACCACCGGCGGCGTGATCACCGGCAGGTACGCGAGTGCCGAGTACAGCCAGGACTTGCCCCGCAACTCGGACAGGAACATCGCCAGCAGCACCGGCACCGGGAAGCCGAACAGCAAAGCCAGCAAGGTGAACCAGACCGTGTTCAGAGCCGCCTGACCGACACCAGGGTCGGACAACACGTACCGGAAGTTCTCCAGCCCGACCCACTTGACCGGATCGATCAGATTGGTCTGCTGGAGGCTCATCACCAGGCCCTTGACGATCGGGCCCCAGGAGAACACCACGAAGACCAGGAGCACCGGCAGTGCGAACAGCACTGCCGGTACTCCGTTGCGCAGACGGCGAAGCAACTCAGCGCCCGAGCTTGGCATTCACGGTGCCGGTCGCCTTGGTCAGCAGCGCCGGGATGTCGGCCTTCGCGTTACCCAGTACGGCCTGCACGACCGGGTCGAGCGCGGCGTACACCTCCTGAGCCTTCACCGGCGGCTCAGGGATGATCTTCTGGTCAGCGGCCACCTTCGTGTACGGCTCGAACTGCGCCAGCGGCACATTGACGTACGGCTTGATCCAGCTCTGGTACGTCGACCACTGGTCCGCTGCAACCACCGGGAGACCCGGCGTACCGACTGGCAGCTTTCCGGCCACACCGGCCTTGGCGGCCGTCACCGCGGCGTCCTGGTCCACGTACTTGTTCAGGTAGTTGAACTTGATCCACTTGACCGCGGCAACCTTCTCCGCGTCGGTCGCGGTCGGGCTGACGATCTGGACGCTGCCACCGGTGAGCGTGCCGTGGTCGCCGCCCTGCTGCGGCATCGGGCCGATGCCGAAGGCCGACGACGGCAGGCCGTTCTGCTGCACGAGCGTGCGGTAGCCGTCGGGCGCCGCCATGAACATCCCGATCTTCCCGGCCGCGAACGCCTTGGAGATGCCGGGGATGTCGTACAGCACGGCCTGGCCCATCGACTTGTCGGTCCACTTCATGTCGTGCAGCAACTGCAGCGCGGCCTTCGACGGCGCGTCGTCGAACGTCGCCTTGCTGCCGTCCTCGTTCTCGATCGAACCGCCGAACGCGTACGTCTGGGTGGTGAACATCCAGCCGCCGGTGTTGTTCGTGGTCAGTTGCGCGTAGCCGGCCTGACCGGTCTTCTGGGCGATCTGCTTCGCGTCCGCGCGGACCTCGTCCCAGGTCGTCGGCGGCTTGTCCGGGTCCAGACCGGCCTTCTTGAACAGGTCGCGGTTGTAGACCATGCCGACCGAGTACGCGGCGGTCGGTACGGCGTAGACGTTGCCGGACTGGTCCTGGGCGATCTTGAGCACGTTCGGGTTGAGCTGGCTCAGCAGGCCGTCGTCCTTGAGCACCTTGGTCAGGTCGGCGGCCTGCTTACGGGCGATCAGGCCCTGCGGCTCGGTGAACGGCACGTTCAGCACGTCCGGCAGCTGACCGCCGGCGGCCTGCGCCTGGAACGTGGTCGCGTCCCAGAGCGTCTCGACCGGATTCAGCTTGATGTCCGGGTTCGCCTTCTGGAAGTCGGCGACTCTCTTGTCGAACGCCGCCCGGTTGGCGGGATCGGAACTCGTGGGACGGTCACCGACCGTGATCGTCACCTGTGCGTCGGAGCCGGAAGCACCGGTCGACGACGGCGCGCTGGAGCAAGCCACCAGCAAGAACGGCACTGAAAGCCCTGCAGCACAACGGATTGCGAATCTGTTCATCGAAGCTCCTCAGCGGGGATGGCGATCGGCGAGCCGACCGTTCCGCAGAGTAGCGCAAGCGCTTTCGCAAATACTAGACCTCAGCGAAACTGGTTTCGCATCCGTTGCGACTCCGTTAACGACGGCGGGCGCGGTACGACGCGACTCGCGTCCGGCTCGCGCATTTCGGCGTACAGAACCTGCGCGGGCGGCGCTCGGCCGGGTTCGCGAAGACCCGCTCGCAGTCCACCGCAGCGCAGACTCCGAGCGCCTCGAACCCATGGCCGGCCGCGAACGTTGCCAGCCCCAGCGCGGTCGTCGCCGCGAGCCACTCGGCCCACGACGCATGCGGCTCGGCGACATGCAGATGCCACGGCGATCCGTCGTGATCCGAGAGATACGGACGTACGGCGTACTCCGCGAGCAGCCCGTTGATCACCTCGGCCCCACCGCTGTGGAAGACGGGCCGCACGCGCTCTCGTACTGCGCGCACGGCGGTCAGGTCCTCATCGGTCAGCTCGATCAGGTCGGACTCGCCGTGGTCGAGCAGGAACGCACGCAGCGCGGCCGGCGAGGTCAACTGCTCGGGCTCGCGGGTCCGTGTGTTCACCAGGTCGACGGCGAGCCGGATCAGCCGATCCGGGGACTGAATTTCCACTGGACTCCTCCCGTAACGCATTTGTTAGCGTAACGCGTAACAGATTAATTTGCGTTACAGGAGGGTCGGCGTGCCAGGACCTAGCTACTACCTCGCGGCGACGCTGGCGCGGTTCGCCGACGAGATGGTCGCGTTCACGCTCGTACTGCTCGTGCTGGATCGCACCGACAGCCCGACCCTCGCCGGCATCACCGGCGCGGCCTACGCGCTCCCGGCCATCGTCACCGGCCCGTTGCTCGGAGCGTGGCTCGATCGGACGTCCCGCCGCCGCAGCGCACTGGCGATCAACCAGGCGACGCTGGCCGCAGTCATGCTCGGTCTGCTCGCGGTGGTCGGTCACAGTGCGCACTGGATCCCGCCGGTCCTCGCGGCGGTGGCAGGTGCGACGTTGCCGATGGTGAGCGGCGGCTTCACCAGCATGCTGCCGAGCCTGTTCCGGCCGGAGCGGCTGGCGCGCGCCAACGCGTTCGAGTCGGTGAGCTTCAGCGCGGCGACCATCGCCGGACCGGCGACCGCAGCCACCGTCGCCGCAGTGGTCTCGGTCGATGCCGCCGTGGTGGTCATCGTGGTTGCGGCGGCGTGCAGCATCGTCGCTATCAGCCGCCTGCCGGCGCTCCCACCGGTCGGCGGTGGCGGCGAGTCTTTCTTCAGCTCGGTCGTCGGCGGACTTGTCCACCTGGCGCGCACTCCGCGACTGCGGGCCTCCACCGTCACCACGACTCTGCTGATGGGCTTCACCGGCATGCTGCTGATCGCCCTGCCACTGCACATGGTTGAGCTCGGCATGCCGAAGTCCGCGGCCGGCTACCTGTGGACCGCAATCGAGATCGGTAGCGTCACCACAGCACTGCTACTGAGCCGTTTGCAGTCCCGCTGGCGTCCGGAGTACGTGGTGATGCTGTCAGTCGCGGCGTACGGGTTGGTTCTACTGACGTGGTCGCTCGCCACCACGTTCGCCGTACTCGTCCTGCTTGCAGTCGCCGCCGGACTGGCCGAAGGACCAGCACTGCCGGCGATGTTCGCAGCCCGGCAGCAGTACAGCCCGCCGTACCTCCAGGGCCGAGTCAGCACCACCGCCGCGAGCCTCCGCGTCGGCACGTCCGCCCTGGGCCAAGCCACCGCCGGGGTGCTGGTTCCAGCACTAGGCACCCGCGCAGCCCTCGCCGCCATAGGCCTGGGCCTAGCAGCCGCCGCCCTCACCGGCCGCCTGGCCGCCTGGCCGCCACCCTCCGACCGCCACCCTCCGACCGCGACCCTCTGAGGGGTCAACCCCTCGGAGGGCCGGTTGACCCCTCAGATTCTCGGGGCCAAACCGACCAGCTCAGGGGTTGGCCCCTGAGACGTCCGGCGGGGTGACGGCGTGGTGGCGGCGTGGTGGCGTGGTGGCGGCGGGGCGTGCCGCGCCATGTCAGCCGAGGATGACGGAGCGGCTCAGGCTGCGGGGCTGGTCCGGGTTCAGGCCGAGGGCGAGGGACTTGGCCACGGCGACGCGCTGGGCTACGACGAGCGATGCCATCGGGTCCAGGTCGTGGTGTACGACGGTGGCGCCGGTCGCGGCGACGTCGTCGAGCAGGCCCACCGGCGGCTCGCCGAAGATCCACACGCCACGCCCGGGCTGCGCGATCGCGATCGGGCCGTGCCGGTAGTCCATCGCCGGGTACGCCTCGGTCCACGCCGACGCCGCCTCACGCTGCTTGAGCGCGGCCTCGTGTGCCAGGCCGACCGTCCAGCGGGTGCCGAGGTACGTGACCTGCTCGAGCTTGGCCAGGTCGTCGACGTCGATGGTCAGTGCGGTCTGAGCGTCCGCAGCGGCCTGGGTCAGGTCCTGACCGAGCGACGCGCGCAGCAGCGCCAGCGTGGTGGTGGCGAACCGGGTCTGAACAACGGACTGCTCATCCGCGAAGTCCAGCATGATGGTGTGATCGGCCAGCTCGACGATCGGCGAGCCGGGCGTGGCCGTGATCGCGATGGTCGGCAGGTCGGTCTCGCGGATCAGGTCGAGTACTTCGGTTGTCGTACCGGAGCGGCTGATCACCACAACGGCGTCGTACGCACGACCGGCCGGGAACTCGGATCCGCCGAACGCGTCGGTCTCGCCCTGACCCAAGTCCTCGCGCAGCGCGGCGTAGGCCATCGCCATGAACCAGGACGTCCCGCAGCCGACCGCCGCGACCCGTTGGCCGGCCTTCGGAAGTGCACCGCCGTACTGCGCGAAACCGTCCGCGACCTGTCGCCAGAGGTCCGGCTGAGTGGCGATCTCAGTGCTCACAAATGGCGTTTGCGTCATGTCGTCTCCGCGCTTGTCATGGTCGAAACTGCTCGAACGTGATCGAATGGTGCCAACCAGCCGCCACCCGGCTGACCGATTGTGTGAAGGAGGAGCCCCGGGTGAAGCGTTATGAACGCCTGAACACCTTGCTCGAGTCGCTCGCCGAGAAGGGCGCCATCGACGTCGACGAGCTCGCCGAGCAGTTGCACGTCTCGGCGGCCACGATCAGGCGCGACTTGGACCATCTCGGCAAGCAGCAGCTCCTCACCCGGACCCGCGGCGGCGCTGTGGCCAACGCGGTGTCGTACGACCTGCCGCTGCGCTACAAGACTGCGCGTTTCGCGTCCGAGAAGCAGCGGATCGCGCAAGCGGCGGCCACTTTGGTCCGTCGCGGCATGGTGATCGGGATGAACGGCGGTACGACGATCTCCGAGGTGGCGCGCACGCTGGCGACCCGCCCGGAGCTGTCCGCGGAGCACGGCGAGCCCGCGTTCACGCTCGTCACCAACGCGCTGAACATCGCCAACGAGCTGATCGTCCGGCCGCACGTGAAGATGGTGCTGACCGGCGGTGTGGCCCGGCCGCAGTCCTACGAGATGATCGGCCCGCTGTCGCACCGGATCCTGTCCGACCTGTCCCTGGACATCGCCTTCATCGGCGTCGACGGGATCGACGAGACCGGCGCCACCGCCCATCACGAGGGCGAGGCCAACATCAACCAGCTGATCGTCAGCCGGGCCGCGAAGGTGGTCGTGGTGGCCGACTCGTCCAAGCTCGGGCAGCGTGCCTTCGCCCGGATCTGCGAGCTGAGCGAGATCGACACGATCGTCACCGACGCCCAGGCCGACGAGAGCCAGCTGACCGTCTTCAAGGAAGCCGGTATCGACGTCATCCGCGCCTGACCGCACTCCTCACCACCTCCCCTCACATCCTCCTGAGGACGATCATATCTGATTGAGGGGCCGTTGTTATGAGCAAGAGTGCGCAACCTCCGCGCGTGCAGCACGGAAAGCGGACTTCCAACCGCTAGGCTCTGGTTCAGCATGGGTACCGCAGCCGCAGAACACTCCGCCGACCACTGGGAGGACGCCATCGCCACCGGCATCGACCCGACGTCCTGGGCGTACGCCGAGGACTACACCGGCGAGGACGAAGTCGTCACCGGTGCACGGGCGAGCGCCGCGGACAGCGGTGTCGCCCCGATCGGCCCCGGCTCGGCGGCCGCCCTGAGCATGCTCGCCGCCGGCGCGGGCGCGAAGGCGGTCGTGGAGATCGGCACCGGGACCGGCGTCTCCGGCCTCGCCCTGCTGCGCGGGATGCGCGCCGACGGCACGCTCACCACGGTCGACATCGACGCGGAGAACCAGCGCTTGGCCCGCAAGACCTTCCTGGACGCCGGCGTCGCCTCCAACCGCTTCCGGCTGATCGCCGGCGCCGGGCTCGACGTGGTCACCCGCCTCACCGACGGGCACTACGACCTGGTCTTCTGCGACGCGGACCGCCGCGAGAACACGGCGTACCTGCACGAAGCCCTCCGCCTGCTCCGTCCCGGCGGCGTCGTCGCCTTCGCCGGCGTCCTCACCGGCGGCCGGGTCGCCGACCCCTCCCACCGCGACCCCGACACCATGGCCCTCCGAGACCTCATCCGAGCCGTCCGCGACGACGACGACCTGGTCTCAGCCCTCCTCCCCACCTCCGAAGGCCTCCTCACCGCCGCCAAACGCATGAGCTGACGACCGGAAGGCTCCAACGAATCCAACAAACGTGCTAATCGCCTGCTCGATTAGCACGATTCCATCGGTGTAGTTGCTACGGGTTGCTCGGGCGGCGGACCGAGCCTCGGACAGCGCTAGCCGGTTAGGCGGGTTAGTTCTGTGGTTAGTTCGTGCCATGCGGTGGAGAGTGGGTCTATCAGCTCGTAATGGCCGCAATGGGGGACGCGGACGAGGCGGGCGGTGGGGTGGGCGGCGAAGTAGGACTCGGTGATGCTTAGGGGGACGCGGGCGTCGTCGGTGCCGTGGATGAGGGTCACCGCGGCGATCGGGGCGGGCAGGTGGACCGGGTCCAGGTCGTTGCGTACTCCGCTGCCTATGAAGGCCTGTACGGCGCCCTCGTCCAGGTTGAGGCGATCCGCCATCAAGAGGTCGGCCACCGGCGCCAGTGCGATCAGGCCGCGGAGGCGGACCGGGTTCGTGGTCGCGGCGAGCCACAACGCCAGCTGGCCGCCTGCGGAGTGGCCGATCAGGAAGTAGCCGGCGTGTACGTCGACCAGGTCGGGCAGCGCTTCGAGCGCCGTACGGACGTCCGAGGTGGTCGCGTCGGGATCGCCTGGCTGTCGGCGGTAGTCCAGGGACACGACCGGCCAGCCGAGCTCGGAGAGGGCTTCGCACAAGGGGCGGGCGTGCTTGCGGTCGTAGTCGGGCCGCCAGAAACCACCGTGGATGAAGACGATCAGCGGGCGATACTCCTTCGCGTGCCAGTAGTCGATCACCTGGTCCGCCTGGTCGCCGTACCGCAGCTGCTGATCGGGCTCGCGGGCTTCACGAGTCAGTACGGATCGGTCCTCGGTCATTCAGACCTCCCGAGATAGCGATGGGCGTTCGCCGTCAACAGTTTGTGCTGCTGCTCCGCGGTCAGGAAGCCGGCCTTCCGTACCACCTCCCCGACCGGCCGCTCACCCAATGGATAGGGATAGTCACTGCCGACCAGAACGCGGTCTTCCCCCAAGGTATCGACAAGTAGCCGCAAAGGCGCTGATTCAAACACCACCGTGTCGACCAGGATCCGGTCCAGGTACGCCGACGGTGGGTGCTCCGAGCAACCACGGACGATGTCGCCGCGCCGGTGCCAGGCGTTCTCCAGCCGCCCCAGCCAGAACGCGAAACTGCCACCTCCGTGGGCGAAACAGATCTTCAGGTCCGGCGGCAACCGGTCGAACGCGCCGCCCAGGATCATCGCCAGCAACGACAGATGCGTCTCGGCGGGCATCCCGGTCAGCCAGCGCGCCATCCAGCGGTCCAGCCGCGGGCCGCCCGGCATGTCCCACGGGTGCACGAGCACCGGCGTACCGGTCTCGGCGCAATGGTTGAGGAAGGCAACGATCCCGGCGTCGTCGAGATCCTTGTCGCCGACGTGGTTGCCGATCTCGACGCCGGCATGGCCGGCCGCACGGGCGCGATCCAGCTCGGCGCAGGCCAGGTCCGGATCCTGCAACGGCACCTGGCAGAACGGCACGAAGCGCTCGTCGCCGGCCAACGTCTCCAGCGTCAGGTCGTTGAAGATCTCCGCAAGCTTCACCGCCTGCGCGGCCGGACGCTCGTACCCGAAGAACACCGGCGTCGGCGACACCACCTGCAGATCGATGCCGTCAGCATCCATATCCTCTGCGCGGGTGCCCGGATCCCAGGCCTGCGGTCCGATCGGCCGGAACTCCGACGAGCCGATCATGATCATCGCGGCCCGCTCGGAGTCGATCCGCAACCACGGCCAGCCGTCGCCCCCACACGCCACCGCCAGATCCGGCCACCCCTTCGGCACCAGATGCGTATGCACATCAACAGCCACACACAGCCCCTCTCAACACCCGTCCACCCGCTCCCCGGCTCCGCACTTCCCCCGCTCCCGGCTCCCGGCTCCCGCTCCCGCGGGATGGGTTACCCCACCCAGTGGTGGGTTGTCCCACCGTCATACCGGCGGCGAACCCACAACAGCATGGGGTAACCCATCTCGTGGGGTCAGGATTTACCCGGGTGGAGCGTGCCGCAGTTCGGGCAGGTGCGTGCGTCGTCGCTCTCGTAGAACGCCTTGAACACGGGCGGCAGGTCGGCGACGATATCGGTCACCTGCAGCTCGACCTCGTGCACGATCCCGTTGCAGTTGGCGCAGTACCAGCGGAACTTCTCCAGCGTGCCGGGCTCCCGGACCCGCTCGATCACCAGGCCGATCGAGTCCGCGTCGCGCTGCGGCGAGTGCGGCATGCTGCGCGGCAGCACCCACATCTCCCCCTCGTTGATGTCCACCCGGCCCGGGCCGTCGTCCGTCATCACGTCGACGTGCATCGTGCCCTTGATCTGGTAGAAGAACTCCTCGTACGGGTCGACGTGGAAGTCGGTGCGCTGGTTCGGGCCGCCGACCACCATCGTGATGAAGTCGTCCCCGGTCGGGAACATCTGCTTGTTGCCGACCGGCGGCTTCAGCAGGTGCTTGTTCTCCTCGATCCACTCCGGAAAGTTCGTCGACTCCAAGTTCGCCATCATTAGCTCCTCTGCGGGATCGCCGCTACGGCCTGTATCTCGATCAGCAACTGGGGATGCGGCAGCTGATGTACTGCGACAGTCGTCCGGGCCGGCCCGGACTCGTCGAAGAATTCACCATAAACCTCGTTGTACCCGCCGAAATCGTTCATCGACACCAGGTACGTCGTCACGCTGACCAGGTCCTCGAGCCCGGCCCCGACAGCGCCGAGCACGTCCCGGATGTTCTCCAGCACCGCCCGCGTCTGCACCCGGATATCCAGGGCGACGGTCCCCATCGCGTCCACGGATGCCCCGGCGATCGAGTTGTCCGGCCGCCGGCTCGACGTACCCGACACATACGCGAAGCCCTGAGAAACCTTCACGTGCGGGAACCGTCCGCGCGGCGTGGCTTTCCCGGGCACAACAGTCATGACAGCTCCACGCAAACGTTGGTCGTCTCGGTGTAGAAGTCCACCGAATGCCGCCCGCCCTCGCGGCCGATCCCTGACAACTTCACCCCGCCGAAGGGCGTTCTCAAATCGCGGAGGAACCAGGTGTTGACCCAGCACAACCCGACGTCAAGCGCTGCGCCGGAGCGGTGGGCGCGGCCGACGTCGCGGGTCCAGACGGTTGCGGCGAGGCCGTAGTCGCTGTCGTTGGCCAACCCAAAGGCCTCGTCCTCGGTGTCGAACGGCGCGACGTGACAGATCGGACCGAAGATCTCTTCGCGATTGGTTCGAGCGTCGGGCACCAGGCCAGTGACCACCGTTGGTTGTACGTAGCAACCGCCGTCGCGGGCATCGCCGAAGGTGGGCACACCGCCGCCCGCCAGCACCTGGGCGCCTTCGAGCCGGGCGAGGTCGTAGTACGAGAGGACCTTGTCGCGATGTTGTTTGGAGATCAGAGGCATGTTCATCGTGGCCTCGTCGGCGGGCCAGCCGTAGGTCAGCTCGGCCGCGCGCGCAGCGAGCCGCTCGGTGAACTCCTCGAAGATCGGGCGTTCGACGTACAGGCGTTCGGTGCACAAGCACACCTGCCCGCCGTTGGTGAAGACCGAGCGGACCGAGCCCTCGACGGCCGCGTCGAGGTCGCAGTCGGCGAAGATCAGGCCGGCGTTCTTCCCGCCGAGCTCGAACGACACCGCCTTCACGCGATCGGCGGCCACCTTGGCGATCGACGTACCGGTGGCGGACTCGCCGGTGAACGTAATCGCGTCCACGCCGGGATGCCGCGTCAGGTACTCCCCCGCCGACGACGGGCCGAAGCCGTGGACCAGGTTGAAGACTCCGGCCGGTACGCCGGCGTCGGCCATCACCTCGGCCAGCACGGTCGCGGACGACGGCGTCTCCTCGGAGGGCTTCACGACAACAGCGTTGCCGCAGGCAAGCGCCGGCGCGACCTTCCACGTGAGCAGGAGCAGCGGAAGATTCCACGGTACGACGATCGCCACCACCCCGACGGGCTTCCGGACTGCGTAGTTCAACGCCTTCCGCCCGTCCGGCAGCACGGTCGTGTACGACTCGGTCGGGATCGTCGTCGCGAAGTCCGCGAACGCCCGGAAGTTGGCCGCACCGCGCGGGATATCGAGCGTCCGCGCCTGGCTGATCGACTTCCCGGTGTCACCGACCTCGGCCGCGATGAGATCCTCGAACCGCCGCTCCAACTCGTCCGCGACCCGACGCAGTACGGCGGCCCGCTCCTGCTCGCTCATCAGCCCCCACGGCCCGCGCAACGCCGCCCGCGCCGCCTCGACCGCGGCATCCACGGTCGACTCGTCGGCCTCACACACGTCGAAGATCTGCTCCCCCGTCACCGGCGAAACCTTCGCGAACCGCGACGCACTCTCCACGAACTCGCCGCCGACGAAGTGCCGAAGCAATCCGACAGAGCTGGGCTGCCCCGTCAACAGCTGCCCCGTCCACAGCGTCACGCCGCCCACCTCCCCGCACCATTGCACGGGATATCCGTCCCTGTTGTGGGTTCTTCACTCTTATAAGAACGGAGAACCCACAGCACGAGCGGATATCCACCCGCGTTGCGAGCAGGCGGCAGAGGGGCGAGCGGTCGGGTCATCGGCGGCGCCTTGCTCTGGCGAAGGTCAGTAGGGCGCCGGCCAGGGCGAGGGCGGCGGCGCCCAGGACCTGGTGTTGGCGGTGGACTCGGTGTTGGACTTCGGCGTAGGGGGTGGTGGAGAAGGAGACGAGTTCGTAGCGGGAGACGTAGGTGCCGGGGAGGAGGCGTTCGAGGGCGTGTTCTATCTGTTTTTGCAGGCGGAAGACCGGGGAGGCGACCTTGTCGCGCATTTCGACGAAGTTGGCGAGGGCCATTTCGGCGATTGCTTCGGTGTTCTCGCGGCGGCGGGCCTCGAACAGCGGCAGAGCCCGCGCCCACGAGCCGCCGGTGTCGTCGAGGCAGCGGTCGAGCTCGACCACGTCCTCGAACGCACAGTTGGCACCCTGGCCGTAGAACGGCACGATGGCGTGCGCCGCATCGCCGAGCAACGCAGTGCGGCCGTGCGCCTGCCACGGCAGCGTGTGCACGGTCCCGAGCACGCCGACCGGATTGTTCAGGTAGTCGTCGACCAAGTTCGGCGCCAACGGCAACAGATCGGGGTAGTTGATCCGGAAGTGGTTCTCGATCCCGGACGCCGACGTGAGCGCGTCGAACGATCCGGCCGGCCAGAACAGCGTGCAGGTGAAGGACTTGTCCGGGTTCGGCAGCGCGATCATCATCGACGTACCGCGCGGCCAGATGTGCAAGGCGCCAGGGTCGAGCGCGAACTCCCCGGAAGCAGATGGGATCGACAGCTCCTTGTACCCGTAGTCGAGGAAGTCGACGTTCTCCGCAACGATGCCCTCGGCAAGCAACTGCTCGCGTACTGCGGACCCGGCGCCATCGGCCCCGAGGACGACGTCGGCACTGACCGAGACCTTCCCGGCAGGCGTCGCGAACACCATCCGGCCGGCAGCCGAATCCAGCTCTACCAGCCGGTGCTCGAACTCGGCCGAGACACCTTCAGCGGCCGCCGCAGCCGTCAGCAGAGCGTTGTTCAACGCACCGCGACTGATCGAGTTGATCGCGCGATCCCCCGACGCCGAGTACGCCTGGAAGTCCAGCGGCCCGGTCACCGGATGAATCATCCGGCCCTTCATCGGCAGCGCATCCGCCATCACCTCGTCGACCAGCCCGATCCGCCGCAACGCGTTCAGCCCGCGTTCGGAGATCGCCAGGTTGATCGACCGCCCACGCTCGACCTGCGCAACCCGCGGGTCCGCGCGCCGCTCGTACAACGTCACCGTCAACCCTCGCCGCGCAAGGAAGCACGCGAGCAACGAACCGGTCAGCCCGGCGCCGACGATCGCGACCTTCATGCCATCACCTCGGCCAACGCCGCGCCGGCCCGCCAGCAGTCGTGGTACGTCGAGTACAGCGGCACCGGCGCCAGCCGCAGTACGTCGGGCTCCCGCGCGTCCGCGATCACGCCGTACTCGAATCGCAGGCGCCGCGACAGCTCACCGGCTCGCATCCCCGTGACCCGCAACGACAACTGGGCGCCGCGCCGCGCGGGATCCGCGGGCGTGATCACCGGCAACGGCACGTCCGCCAGCAGTTTCTCCAGGTACGCCGTCAATCGCACACTCCGCTCCCGCAGTACTTCGATGCCGATCTTGTCGAAGAGCTCCAGCGACGTCCGGACCGGGCTCATCGAGAAGATCGGCGGGTTCGACACCTGCCACGCGTCGGCGCTCGCGGGCGGCCGCGACTCGGGCGTCATCTCGAACCGCGTCGCCGCCTCCGTGCTCCACCAGCCTTCGAACCGCGGCAGGTCCGTGCCGAGGTGACGCTCATGCACGAACGCACCGGCCAGCGCGCCGGGCCCGGAGTTGAGGTACTTGTACGAGCACCACGCCGCGAAGTCCACATCCCAATCGTGCAAGGCCAACGGCACATTCCCGGCCGCATGCGCGAGGTCCCACCCGACGACCGCGCCGGCCGCGTGACCGGCCTTGGTGATCATGGGGATGTCCATCAACTCGCCGGTCAGGTAGTTCACGCCGCCGAGCAGCACGAGCGCGACGTCGCCAGCGAGCTGCTCGACGACATCCGCCGTACGCAGGCTGTCCTCGCCCGGTCGCGGACGCAGCCGGACGACCGCGTCCTCGACGTCGTACCCGTGGAAGGCGACCTGCGACCGCACGGCGTAGCTGTCCGAGGGGAACGCGGCGTTCTCGATGACGATCCGGTGCCGCGATGGTGTCGGCCGGTAGAACGACACCATCAACAGGTGCAGGTTGACGGTCAGCGAGTTCATCACGACAGTCTCGCTCGGCAACGCACCGATCAAGCGGGACGCGGGACCGGTCAGCAGCTCGTGGTACGGCAGCCAGGGCCGGGCAGCGTCCAGATGGCCCTCGACGCCGAGCGCGGCCCACGCGTCGAGGTCCTCGAGCAGTTCGGCGCGCGTCGCCTTCGGCCGCAGGCCGAGCGAGTTGCCGGCGAAGTACGCCACCTCGGGGTAATCGCCGCCCTGCGCGGGCGGCACGTCGAAGAGATCCCGGTGCCCGGCGTCGGTGGCATCGAGAGCCAGAGCGTCAGCCTCGGTCGTCACCCCTCGGCAACCTCGGTAGCTTCGGCAGTCTCGGCAACGGCGGCCTTGGGCGCCTCGATCGCCTGGCCCTTGCCGAGCACGGTCACGCCGCCCTTGGACACGGTGAACCCGCGCTCGCGGTCGTAGTCCGGGTCGACGCCGATCTCGACGCCGTCCGGGACCACGATGTTCTTGTCCAGGATGACGTTCTTCAGTACGACGTCCTTGCCGATCTTGCAGTTGTCCATGATCACGCAGTGCTGGATGTCCGCGCCCGCGCTGACGATCACGTTCGACCCGAGCACCGAGTGGTCCACGTGCGCCCCGGTGACGATCGAGCCCTGGCAGACGATCGACTCGCCGACGGTCGCGTCGTCGGTGAACTTCGCGCCGGGCAGCTGCGGGTGCGAGGTGAAGATCGGCCAGTCGGAGTTGTACAGGTTGAAGACCGGCTGGATCGAGACCAGGTCCATGTGGGCCTCGTGGTAGGAGTCCAGTGACCCGACGTCGCGCCAGTACGACCGGTCCCGATCGAGAGCGCCCGGTACGTCGTTCTCCTTGAAGTCGTACACGCCGGCCTTGCCCTCGGCAACGAGCATCGGGACGATGTCGCCGCCCATGTCGTGCCGCGAGGCCGGGTTGGCGGCGTCCTTGCGCAGCGCCTCGACCAGGACGTCGCGGGTGAAGACGTAGTTGCCCATCGAGGCGAACGTCTCGTCCGGCGAGTCCGGCAGGCCCGGCGGATCGGCCGGCTTCTCCAGGAACTCGTCGATCACGTACCCGTCCGCACCGGTCTTGATCACGCCGAACTCGCTGGCCTCGGCCCGCGGCACCCGGATACCGGCCACCGTCACGCCGTTCCCGCGCTCGATATGCGCGGCGACCATCTGGGACGCGTCCATCCGGTACACGTGGTCGGCGCCGAAGACCACGATGTACTCCGGGTCCGCGTCCTTGATCAGGTTCATCGACTGGTAGATCGCGTCCGCGCTGCCCTGGTACCACTGCGGGCCGAGCCGCTGTTGCGCCGGGACGCAGGTCACGTAGTTGCCGAGCAGGGTCGACATCCGCCAGGTCAGCGTGACGTGCCGGTCGAGCGAATGCGATTTGTACTGCGTGAGCACACAGAGATTTCGAAAGCCGGCATTGACCAAATTCGAGAGGACGAAGTCGATCAGCCGATAACTCCCGCCGAACGGCACGGCCGGTTTGGCCCGGTCCGCGGTCAGCGGCATCAACCGCTTCCCCTCACCACCGGCCAGCACAATTCCGAGAACTCTGGGCGCCTTTGCCATGTCCGCACCTTAGCTCCGACAACCCGGGGGCATAAGCGCTTGCGAGTGTCGCGACACTGTAAAGATGCCGATCCTCGTCGTACCGACCACTGCCGTTCACCGATCGTTTCTCGCGGCCTGGGACGAGCTCGGTCCGGATCATGAGCGCTGGATGGGTGCGAAGTCGATCGCCGCCGACGACGAGGAGTGGACCCGGAAGCAGGCCGCCGACCCGGCGGAGTTCCACCGGCTGGTCGAGGCGATCAGGGCCGAGGCGGATCCCGCGACCGAGCTGCCGCCGGGGCTCGTGCACCAGACCGTGCTCTGGTTCGTCGACGGGATCGAGTTCCTCGGCCGGTTGTCGATCCGGCACTGGCTCACCCCGGCGCTGCTCGAGGTGGCCGGCCACATCGGGTACTGCGTCCGCCCATCCGCGCGCCGGCACGGGTACGCGACCCAGATGCTGACCCAGTCGCTGCCGATCGCGGCCGCCCTGGACATCGAGCCGGCGCTCGTCACCTGCGACACCGAGAACGTCGGTTCGCGCAAGGTGATCGAGGCAGCCGGCGGCGAATTGGAAGACGAACGACACGGAAAGCTGAGGTTCTGGGTGCCGACACACGTCGCCTGATGACTTATCGTCGGGCCCATGAAGGTCGCCATCCTGACGCGTGAATATCCACCGGATGTGTACGGCGGGGCTGGGGTGCACGTGGACTTCCTGGTCCGCGAGCTCCGCCGGCTGATCGACGTGGACGTGCAGTGCATGGGCGAGCCCAGGCCGGGCGCGACCGCGCACTCCGAGGACGACCCGCGGATGCCGGGGGCGAACGCGGCGCTGCGCATCCTGTCCACGGACCTCACGATGACGGCCTCCGTCGGCGACGCGCAGCTGGTGCACTCGCACACCTGGTACGCGAACATGGCCGGCCACTGGGCCAAGCTGCTGTACGACGTACCGCACGTGGTGACCGCACACTCGCTGGAGCCGCGTCGCCCGTGGAAGGCCGAGCAGCTCGGCGGCGGGTACCGGCTGTCCAGCTGGGCCGAGAAGACGGCGTACGAGGCGGCCGACGCGGTCGTTGCGGTGAGCCGCGGGATGCGGGACGACGTACTCGGCTGCTACCCGTCGATCGACCCGTCCAAGGTGCACGTGATCTCGAACGGGATCGACGCGGACTTCTACCACCCGGACCCGTCGACGCACGTGCTCGAACGACTCGGCGTGGACTTGAATCGTCCGTATGTGACGTTCGTCGGCCGGATCACCCGGCAGAAGGGCGTGCCGCACCTGCTCCGCGCCGGCCTGCGCCTGGACCCGTCCGTGCAGCTCGTGCTGCTCGCCGGGGCGGCAGACACGGTCGAGCTGAAGGCCGAGACCGACGCGCTGATCGACGACCTCAAGATGGCTCGGGACGGCGTGTTCGTGGTCTCGGAGATGCTGCCGCGCGAGCAGGTCCGGCAGGTTCTCACCCACGCACTGGCGTTCTGCTGCCCGTCGATCTACGAGCCGCTCGGCATCGTCAACCTGGAGGCGATGGCCTGCGAGACCGCCGTCGTCGCGAGCGCGGTCGGCGGTATCCCCGAGGTCGTCGACGACGGCGTGACCGGCACCCTGGTCCCGTACGACGAGAACGACATCGACACCTTCGAACGCGGCCTGGCGGACGGGATCAACGAGCTCGTCGACAACCCGGCGAAGGCCGAGGCGATGGGCAAGGCCGGGCGCTCAAGGGCCGTCTCGCAGTTCGGCTGGGACGCCGTCGCGGACCGGACCGTGCAGCTGTACACGAGCCTGCTCGGGTAGGAGAAACCCCACCCTCGGTACGGGGCTTCGCACCATTCTTCGGGTGGCGCGGCGGCGGTTTGGTTGAGGTATGACATCTCGCCTGACAAAGACTGTCGCCGCCACGGTGGCGACTGCTGCTCTGCTCACGTTCCCGCTGTCCGCGTTCGGTGCCGTCAGTCAGCCGACACTGTCCGAGGCCGCCGTCTCCAGCGTGCACGCTCCGCGCGGTTCGCTGGTCTCAGCGGTGCCGGTCGCGCAACTGACCGCGGCTCAGCTCGACGCTGCGTCGGCTGACTTCCCCGGCACACCACACGCGGCGTACGGCGTCACGGCGTACCGCTTGATCTATCGGACGATCGACCACAACGGGCGGCCGACGACCGCGAGCGGGATCGTCGTCCTGCCGGACGGGCGTCGCGGTGCGCTGACCGTGGCGGAGTACTTGCACGGGACCAATCCCACCAAGGCTGCTGCGGCGTCGGTGGACGACACCTCGACCGATCGGCTGGTGACGGCTCTGTTCGCGGGTCAGGGGCTGGTCGGTGTTGCGCCGGATTACCTCGGCCTCGGGCTCGGTCCGGGCAAGCCGCCGTACCTCGACACCAAGACCGAGACGACCTCGTCGGGCGATTTGTTGCTCGCCGCCCGGACCTTCGCGGCCAAGCACGGGGTCGCGCTGAAGCGGGACGTGCTGGTCACCGGCTTCTCGCAGGGCGGGCGCGCGTCGATGGCCTTCGGCAGGGCGTTGAGCCGCGGTGATGTCGGCTCGTTCCGCCTGGGCGCGATCCAGGCCGTCGCCGGTCCGTACGACCTGCTCGGCAGCGAGTTGCCGGCGGTCTTCACCGGTGGCGTCCTGCCGCCGACGGCGACCTTCTACCTCGGCTACCTCATCACCGCCTGGAACCGGACCGTCGGGCTGTACGACGACCCGCGCGAGGTGTTCCAGGCGCCGTACGCCGCGACGGTCGAAGGGCTGTTCGACGGCACGCACTCCGACGAGGACATCGTCGCCGCGCTCCCGGACACGCCGCAGAAGCTGTTCACACCGGCGTTCATCAAGCAGCTGCAGCACCCGACCGGTCGCCTCCTGCGGGCAGTTCGTGCGGCCGATCAGGTGTGTCGCGACTGGACGCCGCGGGTGCCGGTGCATCTCTACAGCGGTACGAAGGACACCGATGTGGTGGCCGCCAACGCCGACGCGTGCGCGGCCTCTTTGCGAGCACGCGGTGCCGACGTGACCGTCCACAGCATGGGTCCCGTCGATCACACGGGTACGGCGTTCGCGGCGTACCCGGGGATCATCCGCGCGTTCAGCCGGT
This sequence comes from Kribbella rubisoli, assembly GCF_004217145.1. Lineage (GTDB taxonomy): Bacteria > Actinomycetota > Actinomycetes > Propionibacteriales > Kribbellaceae > Kribbella > Kribbella rubisoli. Next base: position 434,688 of record NZ_SHKR01000011.1, read on the forward strand.
GGGCTTGAGCCAGCCGATGCGTAGTTCGTCCGCGGCCGGACGGTAGATCCGGATGAGCTCGGCGCGCTCGGGGTCGTCCTCGGGCAGGTCGTTCGCGAGAGCGGCCTGCGCGGCGACGATCTGTGGCCGGGCGCCGAGAGCCGCGCGCAGGTGGAGCGAGCGGCGCAGCATCATGATTCCGTCGGCCGGCTCCTTGAGATGCGCGAGGTGCCGGATGATGTAGGACTCGAAGAAGCCGTCGCCGTACTTCGTCGCGATCTCGAGCGCCACCTCGTACCGCGCAACGGCGCCGGCCGAGTCCTCGTCGATGTTGTCGAGCAAGACACCCCAGTGGTACTCGGCCCAGCCGCGCTGCAGCTCATCGCCGCTCTGTGCCGCCGCGCGGTACGCCGCCTCGGACGCGGCGCGGTCGTCGGGCCGCGGATCGCGCTGGAACAGCAGGCGACTGTAGGCAAGTCGTCCCGTCAGCAACTGCGCGGTCCACGACGCAGGGTCGAGGGCCGCGACCGCCTTCTCGGCCTCGTCGTGGCCATCGATCTGGAAGAACCAGCGGTCGACGGCGACCTCGGCATGCAACTCGGGATCGCTATCCGGACCCAATACAGCAAGGGCGGCATCCCACTCCCCGAGGAGGAACAGGGACCGAGCGATGTAGGTGTCATCAGCTAGCATGACGCCTACGCTAAGGAACGGGAATGTAGGTGGTCAAGTGGAATACGGTGACTACATTGGCAACGTGACGCGGCTGGCCGTCGAGCTGGCCAACACCGGCACGCTCAATCAGGACGGTGAGCTGGTGGCCGCGTTCTTCGCCGAGCACGAGATCGCGCCTCCCCCGGACGGCGACTTCGGCGACCTGCCGGACCTTGTGCGTAGGGCGCTGGCGCAGTCGGTCGACGGCGCCGCGCCCGACGCCGTACATCGGCTGCTGCGCGAGTACCCGCCGGACATGCACCTGTCGGACCACGACGGCCTCGGGTGGCACGTCCACTTCAGCCGCAACGGGACGCCGGCCAAGCGTTGGGTCGGCCAACTGATCGCCGCCAAGCTCGCCCTGATCGCGGCCGGGGATCCGTCGGTGACGCTGGGGCGATGCGCCGCGGCCGGATGCGGCAACTACTTCGTGGACCAGTCGCGGAACCGGACCCGCCGGTTCTGCTCCAACGCATGCGCGAGCCGTACGACGGTTGCGGCGTACCGGGCCCGGAAGAGTTCTTAGTCCTTCGGGCTCGGCTGGTTCGGCTGCGGCTGCTCGTGGTTGGACGCGATCAGGCTGCCGAGCAGGGCCAGCGACTCGACGTCGCGCGACCCCGGGACGGCGTGGGAGATGACGAGCGTCATGCTGTCGGTGCCGCCGATCGTCAGCTTGTCGGAGCGGAGCTCCAGGTCGCCGACCTCCGGGTGGGTGAGCTGACTGAGGCGACTCTTGCGCGGGCGGACGTCGTGACGCGCCCAGAGTTGGCGGAAACGTTCGCTCCGGACGGACAGATCGCCGACCAGTTCCTTCAGCCGCGGGTCGTTGACGTTCGGGCCGAGTTCGGTGCGGAGGATCGCGACGCCTTCCTCCGTCAGGTCGTCCCAGTCGCGGCGCAGCTCACGCTCGCGGGGATCGAGCAGTACTGCGGTGAGCAGGTTGACCCCGACCTTGTAGTTCGGCGAGAGCGCCGCGCAGAGCGGGTCGACCGCCAGGCAGTCCGTGTACTTGTTCTGCACGTACGCCGGATTGTTGGGCAGCCCGTCGATCAGCTCCAGGATGCTGTCCGGGACCTTCTCGCCGGTCCGACGTGGAGCCGGCAGCTCCTGGGCGAGGCCCCGCAGGTAGGCGGTTTCGTCGGCGTCCAACCGCAGTACTTCGGCGAGCGCTTCGAGGACCTGAGTCCTCGGGCTTGACCTGCTCGCGCGTGGCCCGGAGGTAGTCGCCCAGCGCGTTCGTATTCTCCATGGATCCCACGGTAAGTCCGGACCCTGCCCAGGTGCCTGGGTCCTGTCACTCCCAGGAACAGCGGGGCACTCCCTGTTCTCGATGCTCCGGGCAACAGTGGAGATATGACGAACTCAACCACCACCCTCGCCGAGGACCTCACCATCACCCGGATGGGGTACGGCGCTATGCAGCTCGCGGGCCCGGGCGTCTTCGGCCCGCCGAAGGACCGCGACCAGGCCATCGCCGTACTGCGGGAAGCGGTCGACCTCGGCGTCACGCACATCGACACCAGCGACTTCTACGGGCCGGTCGTGGTGAACGAGCTCATCAAGGAGGCGCTCTACCCGTACCCGGCCGGCCTGCACCTGGTGACGAAGGTCGGCGCGCGACGCGGCGACGACGGCTCGTGGAACGTCACGCAGGATCCCGGCGACCTCAAGGCGCAGGTCCACGAGAACCTCGAGCACCTGGGCCTCGACGTACTCGACGTGGTCAACCTGCGCACACCCGCCCACGGCGGCGGTAGCGACGAGTCGATCGCCGAGGCCTTCACGGCTCTCGCCGAACTCCAGCAGGAAGGCCTGATCAAGCACCTCGGCCTGAGCGGCGTCACGATCACGCAGATCCGCGAGGCCCAGGCGATCGCGTCGATCGTCACGGTCCAAAACCTCTACAACGTGGTCCGCCGCGACGACGACGCCGTGGTCGACTACACGGCCGCCCACAACATCGCGTTCGCCTCGTTCTTCCCGCTGGGCGGTTTCACCCCGCTCCAGTCCGAAACCCTCGCCAAGGTCGCAACCCGCCTCAACGCCACCCCGCAACAGGTCGCGCTCGCGTGGCTCCTTCAGCGCTCGTCAACCAGCGTGGTCATCCCCGGCACGTCGTCGCTCGCCCACCTACGGGAGAACATCGCGGCCCGCGACCTCGATCTCCCCGCCAACGCAATCGCAGAACTCAACGCAATCGCATAGCACCCGCGCCCACGCCCCGCCCCGCCCCGCCCCGCCCACGCCCTCCGTCCCCGCCCGCCTGCCTTGGGTGGGTTCACCTATCGCGTTGTGGGTTCGCGCCCCGCAGTACCGGCCGCGAACCCACAACAGGATGGGTTAACCCGCGAGGCGGGTACGCCGGGAGGTGTCGAACGCTTTGCGGATGGCCAGCGCTGTACGTGCGGGGTGGGCGAGGTCGACCCACCTCAGGCGGACGACCTGCAGGCCCAACGCTCGGAGGCGGTCCTCGCGGATCTTCTCCTGGATCAGCGTGTATTGCGACCCGTCGGCGTACTTCATCAAGCCGTCGAACTCGACAACCGTGTTGTAGTCAGGGAAATAGAAGTCCACTCGGCCAATGAACCCGGCATCGTCCTCGAATACGGCCTGCAGCACCGGCGGAGGCAGGCCTTCGTTGTGCATCAGAACGCGAAGCCGTGACTCGCCGACGGATTCGGCCAGCGGGTCGGCGAAAGCAAGCGCCAACCGAATGGTCGGACCGCCCGGCCAGCAGTCGGTCACGGTCAGCAGGCGACGAAGCTCGCCGGCGCTCACCTCTGGACGTCGCAACGCGGCATCGATGCTGACCACAGCGGCCTCGAACGACGTCGTACTCGCGGTTTCGACCACCGCCCGCGGGACGGACGTGACGGCCAGCCCAGCTACCTGTGTCAGATCCGCCGGGGTCAGCCGTCCCTGATGATGCCGGACCCCTGCCTTCACCTCGCCGCGTCCGTTCGTCCGCGTCAACTGAACCTCGGCGAGGTCGGCGCGCCACACGGGAATGCGCTGCAGGACCAACGCCGAGTGATGGCTCACCACCGCCGAGCCCGGCTGCATCGCGTTCATCGCGGCATGGACGAGTCGGCGGTGACGAAACAGCTCTTGTTCCCAGGGCTCCAACCTGCCGAGGTCGACCCGCTCGGCGTACTGACCGCGCCGTACCCGCTCCCACCTGCCGTCGCTCAGACGTTCACGAATCTGCTCCGGGGTATATCCGGCGCTGATGGCCTGGGCTCGGCTCACAACACCGCCCTGCCCTACGGCAACTCGCCCAAGCTCAGGATTCACCCCTCCAGCATCAATCCCCCAAGCCCGTCCCCGCATCCCCCTTCCCCGCACCTGTGGATAACCGACCCGCGATGGGTTCACCCACCGCGTGGTGGGTTCGCCGCCGTCGCTACGGGGTGGGAACCCACCACGAGATAGGTGAACCCCCCCCAGCTGGGCCGGGCCGGGCGGCCGGGCCGTGCCGGGTGGGGCGGGCCGGGTGGGGCGGGCCGGGTGGGGCGGGCCGGGTGGGGCGGGCCGGGCGGGGCCGGGTCGGGTACGCGGGGCCGGGTCGGGGTTGGCGGTGGGTGGGTGGTTAGCCGATCCCCGCGGTCGGTTGCTCGCCTGTCAGCCAGGTGGTGAGGAGGCGGGCGCCGGCGCCGGTGGCGCCGATGGAGTATTCGAAGCGGTCGGCCGGGGACTCGGCGATCGACGAGAGGTCGAGGTGCGCCCAGGGGATGTCACCGGCGAAGGCCTTCAGGAACAGGGCCGCCGTGATGGAGCCGGGACCCTTCGAGCTGTTGACCGAGTCGGCGATCGGGGTCGCGATCAGGTCTTCGTACTCCGGCGGGAGCGGCATCCGCCAGACCTCTTCGCCGGAGATCCGGCCGGCGTCGGCGAGGTTGTCGGCCAGTGCGTCGTCGGTGGCGAACATGCCGCCGTACAGCATCGCGCCGAGCGACACCTTGATCGCGCCGGTCAGCGTGGCGACGTCGACCAGGACGTCCGGCTTCAGCTCCTTCACGGCGTACGCGAGACCGTCGGCCATCACCAGCCGGCCTTCGGCGTCGGTGTTCTTGACCTCGGTGGTCCGGCCGCCGTAGTGCCGGATCACGTCGTCCGGACGGTACGACGAGCCGGACGGCATGTTCTCCGCGGAGCAGACGAGCCCCGTCACCCGAACGTTCGCGCCGAGTTCACGCAGCGCCGACATCGTCGCGATCACCGAACCGCCGCCGGTCATGTCGCGCTTCATCGACACCATGCCCTCGCGCGGCTTCAGCGACAGGCCGCCGGTGTCGTACGTGATCCCCTTGCCGACCAGCACGACGTACGGCGTCTTCTTGGTCGCGCCTGCCGGCACGTAGTCGAGGCGGATGAACCGCGGCGGCCGGGTGGAGCCCTGACCGACCGCGAGGATGCCGCCGAAACCTTCCTCGGCAAGCTGCTTCTCGTCCCAGACCGTCACCTCGAGACCGGTCGCGGCGGCCACCTCGGTCGCCCGCGCGGCCATCCAGGCCGGGTCCTTCTCGTTGGACGGCGTGATCGCGAGCTGCCGCGCAAGCCATCCGGTCCGGCCGACGACGACGCCGCGATCGACGGCCGGCTGGCGCGCATCCGCCGTACCGTCGGTCAGCGTGACCTTGCCGACGGCCGGCTTGCCCGGGTCGACCGTCTTCAGCGTGTACGAGAACGAGCCGAGCACCACGCCCTCGGCGAACGCCTGCAGCGCCGCGTCATCGATGCCCTCGGCAACAACCGTGGTGAGCTCGTCCTTGCCGCGACCGAACCGCGCGATCGCGGCACCGGCGTGTCGCAGGTCCTTCGGACTACCGTCACCGGCGCCGACCAGCACGATCTCGGCCACCTCACCGGCCAGCAGCGGGTACGCCGCGACCGCGCCGGCGGACGCACTGAAGCCGGTCTCCTGCTGTACTTCGAGCAACCGGTCGAGGTCGACGCCGAGTCGCTCGCCGGCCTCCTTCGCGGCGGCCGGCAGACCGCTCTCGTCACCGACGACGATCACCCAGGTCGGGGAACCGTGCACCGGCAGGCCGGGCTGCCAGGCGACGCCCGGAAGGCTGGGAAAGGGGGAGGACGAACTGCTGCTGCGGCGAGCCACTAGGAGGACCTCACTGAAGTTTGATCAAGACAGGGTGCAACCGTAACGACCCCGGCCGGTGCCGGAAAGAGCACCCACCGGGGTCGCAGGATTGTCGAAGGAGTGCGCCCATGGGCACCCCGGGGAGAACCTGGTCAGCCGACGACAGCCTTGAGCGCGTTCCCGAGCTCGGTCGCTTCGTCCGCGTTGAGCTCGACGACGAGCCGGCCGCCGCCCTCGAGCGGAACCCGCATCACGATCCCCCGGCCCTCCTTGGTGACCTCGAGCGGACCATCGCCCGTCCGCGGCTTCATCGCCGCCATGCGCGCACCCCTTCCCAGTGTCGGTGTTGAGCGACGACACCGCGCGGGGAACCGTCGCCGGCGCCGTTGCGGTGATGCGCCGTCGGCGCGTATCGCAGTGTGTATCAGACCCCATTATTCCCGATCCCAGGCCAGAGCCGTGCACCATACGGCAGACTCGAGTCTTGTGCACGCCCGTTCAGCCCTCTTCGACCTGTACGGCGACCACCTGCGCGCGCGTGGCGCGCGCGCCCCGGTCGCGGCCCTGGTCCAGCTGCTCGCGCCGCTCGGCGTCCATCCGCCGGCGGTGCGCACCGCCGTGTCCCGGATGGTCCGGCAGGGCTGGCTGGAGCCGGTCCGGATCGAAGGACAGCCCGGGTACGCGCTGACGTCCCGGGCGCGTCGCAGGCTCGACGACGCCGCCGCCCGGATCTACCGGACCGCCCCGGACGGCACGCCGGTGGTCACTGGTTCCGAAGGGCCCGGCGACTGGGACCGGCAATGGCATCTGGGCATCCTCCGCGAGGTCCCGAACGCCCGCCGCCGCGAACAGCTGGCGAGCCAACTCGCCTTCCTGGGTTGGGCTCCGCTGTCCGACGGCGCCTGGGTCGGACTGCGCAACGACGCCGAGGTGGACCAGATTCTCGGCATGGAAGGGATCGCCGCGGACCGCTTCCGCGCGCCGGTCGACGACGGCGCCGTGGAGTTCGCCCGGCGGGTCTGGAGACTCGACGAGCTCGGCGCGTCGTACGACGCCTGGCTGATCGAGGCTAAGTCGCTCGTCGACGAGACGGGCCAGGAGTCGACCGACGGCAACGGCGACGAGCAGGCGTTCGCCGTACGGTCGGAGCTGGTGCACGAGTGGCGCAAGTTCCTGTTCCGGGACCCGGGGTTGCCGGACGAGCTGCTGCCCGATGACTGGGCCGGGACCCGAGCGGCCGAATTCTTCGATTTCCACGCCGAACGACTGGGCCCCGCGGCCGGGCGTTTCGTCGACAACTGCCTGACACTGCACTGAAATTCTCACCGACAGTCAAGGAGCTGACCACGATGAGTGACTCCGTTGTGTACGCCGTTTCCGACGGCGTGGCCACCATCACCCTGAACCGGCCGGACGCGATGAACTCGCTCGACACGCCGACGAAGGTCCTGCTCCGGGACACGATCCAGACCGCCGCCGAGGACCCCGCCGTACGCGTCGTCGTACTGACCGGGACCGGGCGGGCGTTCTGCGTCGGGCAGGACCTGAAGGAGCACATCGGGCTGCTGCAGGCCAACGACCAGGCTGCGCTGTGGAGCACGGTGCCGGACCACTACGCGCCGATCGCGCTGGCGCTGGCGGAGATGCCGAAGCCGGTGGTTGCGGCGGTCAACGGCGTGGCAGCGGGCGCCGGCGCGTCGATGGCGTTCGCGTGCGACTTCCGCGTCGTCGCCGACACGGCGGGGTTCAACCTCGCCTTCACCGGGATCGCGCTGTCCTGCGACACGGGCATCTCGTGGACGCTCCCCCGGCTGATCGGGCGCGCGAAGGCGCTCGAGCTGCTCTACTTCCCCCGCACCATCCCAGCGGCCGAGTCGCTGGACCTCGGCCTGGCGAGTTCCGTCGTACCCGCCGCTGACCTGGAGGCGGCAGTCGCCGAGCTCGCCGGGAAGCTGGCGGCCGGTCCGACCGTTGCCTACGGCGCCGTCCGCCAGTCGGTCAACTACTCAGCGACCCACACACTCGCCGAGTCGCTCGTCTTCGAGGCGGGTCAGATGCAGTTGACCGGCGGGACCGAGGACCACCACAACGCCGTCGCCTCCTTTGTCGCCAAGGAGAAGCCCACCTTCACCGGCCGCTAACGACAGGAGGTATTGCCCTCCGTCGAGCCGGCTGAGCGGTCCGCACGCCGGAACTCCACCGCGAAGTTGGACTACCTCCTGTCGTTAGCGACGAACCCACCTCTTGTAATCGTTTACGTAAGCGATTACAAACGGCCGTGTGAGGAAACTGCTGCTGCCTGCCCTGACCGCCGCCACGCTGGTCGGGAGCTTCGTCGTGCCCGGCTCGGGCGCCACGCCTCCTGCCACGCCTGCCGCGCCTGCCGGGCCCGCTGTCGCGCCGGGAGTCATCAAGTCCGCTGCCGTGCGGTCCGCGACGCTCGGCGAGGACATCAACTACAACGTCTACCTGCCGGCCGGGTACGACGAGTCCACGCGCCGGTACCCGGTCGTCTACCTGCTGCACGGGCGTGGGGACTCGATGAGCGCCTGGACGCAGGTGAAGAGCCGGCTCGACGAGCTGATCGGGGACGGCGAGATTCCGCCGACGATCGCGATCATGCCCGACGCGCCGTGGAGCAGCCGGGCCAGCTGGTACGTCGACTCGGCGTACAAGGGCAGCGACCCGGGGCGGCCGGTGGAGACCGCGTTCTTCCGCGACTTTGTGCCGCAGATCGATGCGACGTACCGGACGATCGCGGACCGCAGCGGGCGGGCGATCGCCGGCTACTCGATGGGCGGCGCCGGTGCGCTGCGGTACTCGCTCGCGCATCCGGACGTCTTCGGTGCGGCGATCGCGCTGAGTCCGGCGGTGTACTTCCCGTTGCCGCCGGCCGATTCCAGCACCCGCGATTTCGGTGCCTTCGGCAAGGGTAAGGATCCGTTCGTCGAGGCGACGTACCTGAAGCTCAACTGGCCGGCCGCATTGAAGTCATTCTCGGCCACCGGGCTCAAGTCGCATCTCTACATCGCGGTCGGCGACGACGAATACAAGAACCCGAAGGGGATCGACGCCACCCACGACCTCGACTTCGAGGCGCACATCGTGTTCAACCAGGCGACGCGGGTGCCGAACCTGACGTCGGAGTTCCGCGTCGTCAACGGCGGGCACGACTGGGACGTGTGGGGACCCACGTTCGCCGAGGGCGCCAAGTACATCTTCCGGTACATCGGCAAGCCGCCGGCCGTCCCAATGCAGGCCGCGATGACGGGTACGGCGGGCGACGACCGCGCCGGCGGGATCGCGACTGATGCCGCAGGCAACGTTTATCAGGCGGTCGCGGCGGCGGGCTCGCTCGACGGGCAGCCGTACGCGGGCGGGACGGATGTCGCGCTGATCAAGTACCGCGCGGACGGCTCGCGGGAATGGACGCGATCACTCGGGACGAGCGGGACCGAACGCGCGTACGGCGTTGCCGTGGATGCGGACGGGCGCGTCGTGGTGACCGGGTACACGAACGGCGATCTGGACGGCGCGCATGCCGGAAACGCCACGGACGATGGGTTCGTGGCGCAGTACGACGCCGATGGGAATCGACGGTGGCTGACGCAGTTCGGCGTACCAGGGGTGGCAGATCGCAGCTATTCGGTGACGGTGTCCGGGACCGATGTCTATGTCGGCGGCTACACGAAGGGCTCGTTGGACGGGGCGAACCAGGGCGACAAGGATGTGTTCGTCGCTCGGCTGGACGGTGACGGCCGGCTGGTGTGGTTGCGGCAGACCGGAAGTGCAGGCGAGGACAAGGGAATGGCGGTTGCTGTCTCCGACGGCTCGGTGTACCTGGGCGGAATGATGTCTGGCGATGGTGGCGTGGACGGTCTCCTCGCCCGCTACTCAACTGACGGCACTCCGGTGTGGGTGAAGCAGCTCGGCACTCCCGCATCGGACGAGGTGTGGGCGCTCACCGCAGACCCTCACGGCGGCGTCTACCTCGCCGGTTACACGGCGGGCGACTTCGCGGGAACCCTGAACGGCGACAAGGATTTCCTGATCGCGCGGGCCGATTCCGACGGCAATCTGACCTGGCGCGACCAGCTCGGCACGTCCACCAACGACAAGGCCGCCGCGGTGGCGGTCGACCCCGCCGGCAACCTCTACGTCGCAGGCTTCACCGACGGCTCGTTGGAGACACCGCTCGGCAAGTTCGACGGCGTGCTGACGAAGTACTCGCCTGACCACACACGCAGTTGGACCCGCCAGTTCGGCACTGCGGACGACGACGCGGCGGATGCCTTCGCCGAAGCGAATCTCTACCTGGCCGTCACGCCGAAGGGCACGCAGGTGAGTGGGCTGTCCGGAACGGATGTGTTCCGAACAGCCTTCACTCCCGATGGCACGAATCAGCTGCCATAAGGGTCCTGCTCACAGGACCCTCAACGTTTGGTGGGCTCCCAGACCGCGTTCCGGCCGGGCGAGTCACGGCCGGACAACCACCTGACAGTCGGGGAGCCCGTTGAACACCTCATCACGTTCAGTGCCCGGTGCACAACTCGTTCAGCCGTTTGTGTTTGCGTTTCGGCAAAGAGCCTTTTGCAGATGCAGAAGGCAGCTGCACGTGCACGAGATTCAGCGGGCTATACAAGCTTTCAAGTGGTCGTTCACGATGCCCGTCGCCTGCATCAGCGCGTACGCCGTGGTGGGTCCGACGAAGACGAAACCCTTCTTCTTGAGGGCCTTCGACATGGCCACGGACTCGGGTGTCGTGGCCGGCACGTCGCCGAGCGTCTTAGGTGCCTTGTGCCTGGCCGGCGCGAACGACCAGAGCAGCTCGGTGAACTCGCCGTCGTCGAGCTCCAGCAGCGCGCGGGCGTTGTTGATCGTGGCGTTGATCTTCAGCCGGTTGCGGACGATGCCGGGGTCGGCCATCAGCCGGTCGAAGTCGGTGTCGTCGAACTTCGCGATCGTCTCCGGGTCGAAGTGCGCGAACGCCGTACGGAAGTTCTCCCGTTTGCGGAGGATCGTGATCCACGACAGCCCGGACTGGAACCCTTCGAGCGTCATCCGCTCGAACAGGCCGACATCGTTGCGGATCTCCTTGCCCCACTCGGTGTCGTGATACTCGATGTACTCCGGTGCGGAGGTCGCCCATCCGCAGCGCGGCTGCCCGTCCGGGCCGACGACGGTCATTGGGCCTCCCGTCCTGGACTGAGGAGCGGAGGGAGCGAAGCGACCGGGGCGACGAGGGAAGGACGGGAGGTAGAGCCCGATGACCCGCCGCGCCGGAGGCGTGGCATCAGTACCGTCATGCCTGCACCTCTCGGACCAGTCGCCGCAACGAGACCCGCATCATCAGCTCGAACGCCGGTCGCGCGACGATCCACCCGAGCCGGCCCAGCGGCGGGTCGACATCCTCTTCCCAGGTGAAGACGCTGCCGGTGGAGACGGGCGCGATCGTGAACGTGCCGGTGCCGCGGACGATCGTGCCGAGATGCTTCACCGTGCACTCGCGCGGCGGATCCCAGTGTGTGATGACCATGTCGTCAGTGAACCCGACGCCACCGACAGAAGTCCGCGCCGCGACCCCGCCGCCGACGCCGATCCCGTCGTTCTCAGTCCCCCAGACGCGGGTCAGCAGCATCCAGCGGGACTGGCGGTCCCAGTCCATGACGACGTCCCAGGCCGCCTCCGGCGACAGCCGCAGTACGACCGACGCCTCCGCGTGACAACTCCCCGTCCCGGTCATCAGCTGGGCCGCTGATAAGCGCCTTCCCCTTCTTGATCCGCCGGCGGCCAAAACCGCCACCCCTCCCCTTCACCCTGCTGCGCGTCGGACTGCTGCGCGTCGGACTGCTGCGGCGCCGACGCCTGCTGCGGGTTGGGCTCCTGCGGCGGCGGTGGCGCTTGCGTCCAGTGCGTGGCCGGAGCGGGCTGCTCAGCTTGGGGCTGCTGGACGTCCGCCGACTGCTGCTGCGGCGCGGGGGCCTGGGTCCAGTGCAGCGTGGGAGTGGGCTGCTCAGCTGCGGCTGGCTGTGCGTCAGCTGACTGCTGGCTGGATGCTTGGAGCGGCGGCTGCTGTGCTGACTGCTGCGCACTGGCCGACGGAGCCTGCTCCTGCGGCGACTGCTGGGCGGCAGCCTGCGGGGACTGCTGGTCCGGCGACTGCAGGCTGGATGCCTGCGGCGGCTGCTCGTCTTGCGGCGGCTGCTGTGCGGGTGCTGGGTGGGGTGTGGCGGGAGTGCGGCGGGGGGTGACCGGCTGGGACTGCGCCTCTAGTAGGGCGCGAGCCTCAGCTTGGAGGCGTTCGTACTCGTCGGCGGCTGCTTCGTGCCTGGTCCGCGGGAGCTCAGACGTCTCCGGCTCGTCATCGTCCGGACTCTCGGCAGCTGCCCCGGACTCCGCCTTGGGCTCAGCGGCCTGCGGTGTCGGCTCGGCAGTGGCTGCCGGCACGGCGACCTGTGGGACCTCCGCGGGCTTGTCGTCCGCGGGCTTGCTCACGGGGAAGTCACCGCCGACGAGGATCGGCTGATGCGGCCCGGTGTCCTCGAAGTCCGACGCGTCGTACGGCGACCTCGACGAGAAGCCCGCCCCATCCGGCGTGTCCACGATCGGCGCGACCGCCCGCTCCAGGTCCGCGATCCGCCGGTCCCGCTCAGCGACCTCTTTCGCGACCCGTTCGAGGAGCGTGTCGACCTCGTCCATCCGGTAGCCGCGCACCCCGACCGCGAACCGCGCCGACTCGATATCGGTCGACGTGAGCACCTGCCGCGCGGGCACGGTCATGTCGGGCCGGTCGTCGTACGCCGTGCTCATGGCACCCCAACGACCCGAGGCCACTACCGCGACAGCCCCGATCAACACCACGACGATCAGCCCGAAGAACCACATCACGGGTCCGATCGTGCCATGCCGGACGAGTCAACCGAACCATCACCCGGGATTCAGCTCCCGTCGGACCCCAGCCGGCGCGCCTTCGCGGACGTGCTGTCCACGTCCTCCGCAGCCACCTCGGCGGCTTCCTGGGCCGCGGCGTCGGCCAGCTCGCCCGCCTTCATGATGTAGCTGATCGCCTCGTCCACGTCGTCGGTGACCGTGAACATGTCCAGGTCGGCGGCCGAGATCTTCCCGTCCTCGAGCATCGTGTTCCGCAGCCACTCGACCAGCCCGCCCCAGTACGCCGTACCGAACAGCACGACCGGGAACGACGTGACCTTCCGCGTCTGCGCCAGCGTGAGCGCCTCGAACAGCTCGTCCAGCGTGCCGAACCCGCCCGGCATCACCACGAACCCCTGGGCGTACTTCACGAACATGGTCTTGCGGGTGAAGAAGTACCGGAAGTTCATCCCGATATCGACCCACTCGTTCAGGCCGTTCTCGAAGGGCAGCTCGATCCCGAGCCCGACCGACACACCGCCGGCCTCGGACGCGCCCTTGTTCGCGGCCTCCATCACGCCCGGTCCGCCGCCGGTGATGACGGCGTACCCCGCGGCGACCAGCTTCCGCCCGGTCTCCTCGGCGGCGGCGTACATCGGGTCGTCGGGCTTGGTCCGCGCCGATCCGAACACGCTGATCGCGGCGCCGAGCTCGGCCAGCATGCCGAACCCCTCGATGAACTCCGACTGGATCCGCAGCACCCGCCACGGGTCGGTGTGCACCCAGTCCGACGGTCCGCGGCTGTCCAGCAGCCGCTGCTCAGAGGTGGAGTGCTGCACCTGCTTGCGCCGCATCACGATCGGCCCGCGCTGCTGCTGGCCGACCGGACGGTCGGGGTGGATCGATGGTTCTGACATGCGTCCAGATTATGGCCTGACCGGTAACGCGGGCGGCTCAGGCGCGGCCCGTCAACCAACTCCTCAACCGCTGTTCACAAAGCTCGATCTCGGCCTCGGGCACGAATTCGTCCTGCTTGTGCGCGTACAGCGGGTCGCCGGGCCCGTAGTTCACCGCCGGCACGCCGAGCAGCGTGAACCGCGCCACGTCCGTCCACCCGAACTTGGGCTGCGGCTCTCCCCCGACCACCTGCAGGAACGCCGCCGCGGCCGGCCGCTCGAGCCCCGGCAGCCCGCCCGGAGCCGAGTCCGTCACCACGACGTCGTACCCCTCGAACACCTCGCGCAGGTGCGCCTCGGCCTCCGCCTCGGACCGGCTGGGCGCGAAGCGGTAGTTGATCGTCACCGTGCACAGATCCGGTACGACGTTCCCCGCGACGCCGCCCGTGATCGCGACCGCGTTCAGCCCTTCGCGGTACTCGAGCCCGTCGATCGGCACCCGCCGCGGAACGTACGCCGCCAGCCGCGCAAGCACCTCGCCCGCCGCGTGGATCGCGTTCGACCCCATCCACGACCGGGCCGAGTGCGCACGCTCGCCGCGGGTGGTGACCTCGATCCGCATCGTGCCCTGGCAGCCGGCCTCGACGACGGCGTTCGACGGCTCCATCACGACCGCGAACACGCCCTCGAGCAGCTCGGGGTTGGAGCGGGTCAGCTTGAAGAGACCGTTGCGCTCGGCCTCGATCTCCTCGCAGTCGTAGAAGACGTAGGTGACGTCGCGGTTCGGCTCGTCCAGGCCCGCCGCGAGCCGGAGCGCGACCGCGACGCCGCCCTTCATGTCGCAGGCGCCGAGGCCGTGGATCAGGCCGTCGGCGCGGCGCGCCGGGAGGTTGTCGTTGAGCGGGACGGTGTCGAGATGACCGGCGATCACGACCCGCTCGGCGCGCCCGAGATCGGTCCGCGCGACCACGGTGTTGCCGTGCCGGAACACCTTCAGATGCCCGTACGCCGACAACGCCTTCTCGACCTTGTCCGCGAGCTTCTCCTCGGTCCCGCTGACCGATGAGATGTTCACCAACGCCTCGGTCAGGTCTGGACCGGATGCGGTCAGGTCGAGCTTGGTCATGAAGACTCCTCCGGCGGCAGGAACACGCAGAACTCGTTGCCCTCGGGGTCGGCGCAGACGTGCCAGCCGATCTCGTCGTCCTTGGGCCGCAGCAGTGTCGCACCCGCGTCGAGCACCGGCTGCAGCGCGGGCGCGGTGACATCCCAGTGCACCCGGTTCTTCACCGTCTTGGGCTCGGGCACCGGGACGAAGACCCAGTACCGGAACGGCAGGCCGGGCACGTTCTCGAGCCAGAAGTACGGCGTACCGGGCCGGCTCATGAAGTCGCCGCCGACCACGCCTGCCCACCAGCGCGCCTGCTTCTCCGGCTCGGCCGAGTCGACGATCAGCTCCATCAACCGGTACGCCGGAACCGTGTCGCGGACGAATCCGCAGAACTCCCCGCCCTCCGGATCCGTCATCACGGTCCACTGCTGGTCCTCGGAGGCCGGGATCAGGACCTTCGCGCCCTCGCGCTCGAGGTCCTCGATCGCGCCGGTGATCAGGTCGAGGTGGACCCGGTTCTTGACGGTCTTGGTCTCCGGGACCTTGCACATCCAGATCGTCTTCTCCGGAGCGTCGCCGACGAGCACGTTCGGGTTGTCGGCCGGCGCGGTCAGGCCGATCACCCGGCCCCAGAACGCGACCATCTCACTCGGCGACGAGACGTCGACACACAAGTCTTTGAAACGCGCGATGGTCATGACCGACAGGCTATCCGGCGTGCCGTTTGCGGTAGTGACGGTTCACCCGCTCCCGGTTACCGCACGACGCCGAGCACCACATCTGCCGCGGATCGTCCTGCAGGAAGTACTTCACGCACCGAGCCGCCGGGCAGGCTCTGAGCCGCTTTTGGTCCGGGCCGGTCAGGAAGTCGATCGCCGACCGCCCGACCGCGGCGATGAGGTCGTCGGTCCGGCCGGCCCATCGCAGTACCGGTGCTTCATCAGCCGGCCACTCGAGCTCCCTCGCCCCTAACCGCTCGGCCGCGCGGTTCACCGCCCGCACCGCCACGTCCGCATCCATCAACCGGTCCGCATCCGCCTTGCTCGGCGCACCCGGCGCCACCGCCCGCGCGAACAGTGCGCGCACCGCCCGCCGGATCTCCACCAACCCCCGCCACTGAGCTTCGTCCATGCCGACTCCCGGGGTTTCCGGAAGGAATTCGCCGCCGGCTGCGAACTTTGTTCCGGAAATCGCAGCCGCTCCGGGGCCGAACAGCGGTCGGCCGAGCACCTCCGTGACCAGGTCCTGGTGGCCGGCCAGCCACGCCACTGCTTCCGTCGGGGTTGCGAGCAGATCCGCGACGCCGCCATGTCCGTCGTGCTTGATCGTCGCGGCGAGGGCGAAGGCCAGCGTGCTCATCCACCGATCCTAATGGGAAACCTGCTTGCTGCCATGTGAATACTTCGCCTAGGGTCTCGAAGCGTGACCGATCTCCGCACCCGGCTGCGCGCCGTACCGACGCTGACCGGCACTCCACCCGCCTGGAATCCAGCGCTTGCTCCCGCGACGCCGCATCCGTTGTTCGTCGAGTGGCTGCTGGGCGCGATCGACGAACAGGTGCCCGAGCCGTGCGCCATGACCCTGTCCACGGTCCGCGCCGACGGTCGGCCGAACGGGCGCGTCCTGATCCTCAAGAACGTGACGGATGACGGCTGGCAGTTCGCGTCGACGTCGACCAGCCGCAAGGGCGACGAACTCGCAACGTCGCCGTACGCCGCTCTCACGTTCTACTGGATCCCGCTGGGACGGCAGGTCCGCGTACTCGGGACGGTCGAGCTCGCTTCGCCGGACGATTCGGCGCGGGACTTCCTGCTGCGGCCGGAGGCGGCTCGGGCTGAGGCCTTGGTCGGGCGGCAGAGCGCCGTACTCGCGGATCCCGCGGACATCGACGTGGCGGTTGCGGAGCAGGCCGGGCGGATCGCTGCGGAGCCTGGGCTGGTTGCGCCGAACTGGACGCTGTACACAGTGCGCGCCGAAGAGGTCGAGTTCTGGCAGGCCGATCGGGATCGCCGGCACACGCGGCTGCGCTACAGGCTCGAAGACCAATGGACAAAGGAGCTGTTGTGGCCCTGAACGAGGTACATGCTGCCGCCGACGCACTCCTCGCGCTGGCCGCCGACCTGGACGACGCGACCGCCCGCGGCGATTCGGCCCTGCCCGGTTGGTCCCGCGGCCACGTCATCACGCACATCGCGAACTTCTCCGAGGCGATGACCCGTCAGGTCGACGGGGCGCTGGATGGTCGCCTGATCGAGATGTACGACGGCGGCCGCCCCGCCCGCGACACCGCCATCGAATCCGGCGCCGACCGCTCCGCCGCCGACCTCCGCACCCACCTCACCCAGGCAGTCACCACCCTGCTCGCCTCCTGGGACAAGGTCAGCCCCACCGACTGGCCCCTCCCCATCCTCCACCGCAACAGCAACCTCTCTGCCGGCCTCCAAGCCACCCGGCGAGAACTAACCATCCACACCACAGACCTCAACCTGGGCCTCACCCCCACAAGCTGGTCCCCGTCGTTCTGCCTACACCTCCTGGACTTCCTCCGCCCCCGCACCCCCGACGGCACCCACCTCGTTCTCACATCCCCCACCGCCACGTGGGAAAACGGCTCCGGCGAGCAGATCGTCCTCACCGGCAACCTCACCGACCTAACCGCCTGGTACGCCGGCCGCCCCACTCCCGGCCCGATCACCGGCCCAGCACTGCAGCTCCTCCCCTGGCCCTAGGAACAGCAGCGGACCTCGCGCACTGATCAACCGCGAGCATCCCCCACCAAGACGCACAGCCGAGTGCGCCCTCACGGCCGGCGAGCTGGTTGGTGAATGGCTGGGATCCGCAGCTGTGCCACAGTTCGACGATGGAGATCTCCGCGGTAGACGGGTCGGCTGAACTCGCGAGCATCACCGCGACGCTCCTCGCGCAACTGCCAACCTGGTTCGGCATCCCCGAGGCCAACACGGAGTACGTGAACGCGGCCTGCGACTTGCCCGGGCTGGTAGCCCGCGCCGACGATGAGCCGGTCGGCATGCTCCTCTATCGGAGGCATTTCCCGCAGGCCTCCGAGATTCACCTGATGGCGGTCGCACCGAACTGGCACCGGCACGGCATCGGCGCGGCGATGGTTCACCGGCTGGTGTCAGACCTGCGCGGCTCCGGCTGCCAGTTGCTGCAGGTGAAGACCCTCGGCCCGTCCCGGCCGAACGCCGGCTACGCAGCTACCCGAGCGTTCTACGAGGCAATGGGCTTCCTGCCGCTCGAGGAGCTGACCACGCTCTGGGGAAACAACCCTTGTTTGCTCATGGTCATGCCGCTACGTCCTTGAGCTTTCCGGAAAGAAGTCGTCGGTGGGTGACTACTTCTTTCCGGAAAGCGGAGTCAGCTGACGGTGAAGTCGTCTGTCTGGATCCACGTGTCCAGGTTGGGGGCGTTGAAGCCGGCGTAGACGGTGACCTCGTGGGTGTTGGCGGGGATCTTGACGGTGACCTCGTGGTGGACGTAGCCGGTGCCGGCCCCGAACGTCGTGCTCGCGAGGTCCGTCGTACCGGCGCGGACGCCGAAGCGGCCTTGGTCTGCTGGGAGGTTGGCGGACGCGTTGATCCACGAGCCGAAGGTGTACGTCGTACCCGGTGTGACCGGGACCGTCTGGTAGAGATCGCTGAAACCCGTGCAGGTACAGCGAATCCAGCCGTTGTTGGCACCCGAATGCGCGAAGCCCAGGCCGCGGTCGACGCCGTTGGCCGCAGTACCCTCGAAGAGCCAAGCAGGCTTCCCGCCGCCGGTGCCCTCGAACCCGCCGTCCGCCAACTGCGACACGTACCGGACCGCCAGCTCGGACACCGTCGTGTACGAACGCGTCCCGCCAGGCAACCCGATCACCCGCACCCCATCGGTCTCCTGCACCGGGAACGTGATCGTGTACGTCGTGTTCGCCCCGGCCGACGCATCACCCGGGTACGCAGGCGACACCGTCTGCGACCCGACCTCGACCCATGCGCCGCCCTGCTTGACCTGCACCCGCGGCCGCCCCGTGAAGTACCCGCCCTCGGCCGACACCGCACCCGACGTGAACTCGACATTGTTGACCTTGTGCCGCGCCGGCCATTCATACCCCCACCACGACGTGCCCTTCACCTCGTCGTCGAAGTCCGACTCGCTGCCCGTCTTCGCCCCGTCGTTCATCAACGCGAGACTGCCGGAGTTCGTCGACTTCGAGATCGCGACCGCACCCGACGCCGGCGCCGCGAGGTTGTCGGGACCCGGCAGGTTCGTCGCCGGCGCGTTGGTCGAGGGCGTGATGACCAGCTTGCGCAGGTTGAAGTTGTAGACCGACGTACCGATCCCACCGCCGCCGCACGGGCAGACGTTCGCCTGGATATACATCGTGTTGCCGTCGGGCTGAACGAACTTCGACGGGATCGTCACGCCGTACCCGCCGTACTTCGACGTCGACCACGGGTACCCGCCGAAGTCCTTGCTCATGAAGTGTTTCCACGGACCCCACGGCGTCGGCGACTCGTAGAACTCGAAGGTGTACTCCGTCCACGAGGTGTACACGTACCGCTTCTGCTTCGCGAGATACGTGACGCCGCCCTGGCTGATCACGCTCAGGTTGGACGCATTCGTCCCGTACGTCTGCGCGTACAACCGCCGCGTGTCGGTCAGCACCGGCTTGCGATCTGCGATCTTCGACGACCATCCGGCGCCGGTGTAGAACTTCCACGCGCCCCGGTCCTGCACCTTGTTCTTAGGAACCCGCGCCAAGAACACACTCTGCGGATCGGCAACCGTGTCGTCGAACGAGTCCCGCCAGTTCCCGTCCAGCCCGTACGCGTACACGTACCCGTCCGGCGCCAGCGCACCGCCCTTGCCGAAGTCCGCGAACCAGATCGTCGTGAAGACATGGTCCGAGAACATCGGCTTCGTCCTGTCCCAGGTCCAGGTCTTCCCGTGGTCCGTCGACTTCAGGATCGTCGCGGCCGGTACGTCGTTGAAGTCCAGCGCCAGGTCCTGCACCGCTAGGTACAACGTGTCGCCGACGCAGACCATCCCGGTCGGCTTCCGGTTGTATCCGGCGCCGCTCCAGATCGATCCGACCTGGTCGCCCTTGGAGATCGTTGCCCCGGACAAGTTCCCTGGCGTGCCGTTGATCTCGCTGACCGCGATGTCGGCGAAGTCCCCGTCGGTACTGAAGCCCTTGCCGTCACCGTTGGCGGCGTACAACTTGTCGTTGCCGGCCCAGCAGGACGGCCAGAGGTCGCCGTCGCTCTTGCTGGCCGTGCCTTTCGACTCCACCTGCGCGGTCCCGACCGAGCCGACTGAGCCGACCGAGCCCGCCATGCCATACCGTTTGGTATGGTCCACCGATGGCGCCGTACCATACGGTTTGGTATGGCTGGCCCCGGCCGGCGTGGCGGAGGGTGGTGCCGACTGGCTGGACTGGGTGAGGAGGGTCGCTGTTCCGAAGACCAGCGGCAGGACGGCAAGCAGTGCCCCACGTTTCATAGCGGTTCCTTCACTTGAGGCCGGTCGTCTTCATTGCGTCGACCAGGCGGCGCTGGCCCGCGACGAACACCACGACCGTGGGAATGGCCGCGATCACGGCGGCCGCGAGAATGAGGTTCCAGGCCGAGGCGTACTGCCCCTGCATACCGGAGACGCCGAGCTGGATGACGCGCAGATCCGGATTCCGGGTGATGGTGAGCGGCCAGAGGAATGCGTTCCAGTTGGCCAGGAAGAACAGCACCGACAGCGACGCCAGCACCGGCCGGCTGAGCGGCAGGATGACGCTCCAGTACCGCCGCCAGTAGCCGCAGCCGTCGAGATCGGCCGCTTCCTCGAGCTCGCGCGGGATATTCAGGTAGTACTGCCGGAGCAGGAAGATGCCGAACGCGTGGAAGATGCTCGGCACGATCAACCCGGCGTAGCTATCGAGTAGACCTAGTTGCTTTGCCACTAGAAACAATGGAACTAGTATCACCGGCAGCGACACGAGCAGCGTCGACATGATCCCGGAGAAGATGATCCCGCGCCCCGGGAACCGCAGCCGGGCCAGCGCGTACGCCGCCATGCTGTGGAAGAACAGGGCGATCACGGTGACCGTCACCGACACGATCGCGGAGTTCAGCATGAACCGCGGCATCGGGATCTTCAGCAGCACGTACTGCAGGTTGTCCAACGTCCAGGTCGACGGCCAGCCGAAGTTGAACACGTCCTCGGCCGGCTTCAACGCACTGATCAGGATCCAGATCAGCGGCGCGACCGCGATGATCGCGAGAACGTGAGCCAGGATCGGGAAGAACCTAATCCTCATCGAAGCGACCTCCTCGGGTGACGCCGAACATCAGGCCGGTACAGATGACGAGGATCGCCACGACGACGGTGGTCAGCGCGGCGGCGTACCCCATGTTGTTGAAGGTGAACGCCTGCTCGTAGATGTAGAGCACGACCGTGCTCGTCGCGCGGGCCGGACCGCCCTTGGTGAGCACGAAGACCAGGTCGAACGCCTGCAGACCGGTGACCGCGCCGATCGTCGAGTTCACCACGACGAAGAAGCTGGTCGGCCTGAGCAGCGGCCAGATCACGTACCGGAATCGTTGCCAGGAGCCCGCACCGTCGATCTGCGCAGCGTCCTCGAGCTCCTTCGGCACATCCTTCAGGCCGGCCAGGAACACCAGCATCTGGTATCCCATCAGAAACCAGACGCTGATCACCACATAGGTGCCTAGAGCAAGGGACGGCGTACCGAGGAACGACACGTCGCCGAGGCCGAACGGCGCCAGGATCTTCGAGAGCGCGCCGCGCTTGTCGACCAGCAGGAACTGCCAGATCAGGCCGACCACGACCAGGCTGACGACGTTCGGCAGGAAGAACGCCGAGCGGACCCAGCCGATGCCCTTGAAGTGGTTGCGGACCAGCATCGCCAGCGCGAAGCTCACCACGAACGCGAGCGGCACGAACGTGACCACGTAGATCCCGGTGACCTTCAGCGAGGCCCAGAGCTGATCGTCCCCGGCCATCAGCTTGTAGTTGGCCAGGCCGACGTACTGATAGTTGCCGAAGCCATCGACCTTGAAGAACGCGACCCCGAAGGCGAGCACCATCGGGATCGCGACGAAGATCAGCAGACCGATGGTGTCCGGCGCGAGGAAGGCGTACGCCGCCAACGCCTCGCGCCGTTTCCGCGTCATCCCGGCCTTGGGCTTCGCTCGCGCTTTCACGGCGGGCTTGGACGGAGGGACTGTTGTCGTCACCATCAGCTGATCGGCGCGCCCTGGTAGGTCTTCAGGAACGTGTCGATCTTCTCCGCCGCGTCGGCCGCCGCCTTGGCCGGATCGGCCGCGTTCAGCTGGCAGGCCTGGATCGCGTCGGCGATCGGCTGGTACACCTCCGGTGGGAACCGCGGCTCGGGCTTGCCGGTCGGCGCGATCTGGCTGACGAACTTCTTCAGCGCGCCGTCGGCGAACGCACCCTTCGCGTCCGCGGCCTCCTGCACCGACTTGCGCGGCGGCAGGTTGGTCTTCACCACGGTGTTCCACTGCCGCTGCCGCTCGACGCCGGCGGCATCGGTCGAGCCGAGCGCCCACGCGATGAACTTCGCCGCAGCCTCCGGGTTCTTGCCCTTCGAGTTGGCGACGAACGCCCAGCCGCCGAGGTCGGTGGCCGCCGAGCCGCCATCCGGCGTAGGCAGCGGGATGATGCCGTACTTGAAGGTCTTCGCCTTGGTCCGCATGTCCGCGACGGCCCAGATCCCGCTCTGCTGCATCGCGGCCGCGCCGGAACCGAGGTTCGAGACCACGTCACCGCCGCCGTCGCCGAGCGCTTTGCGCGGGGCAACCTTGTTCTTGATCGTGTCGCCCCAGAACTTCAGTGCCTGTACGGCGGCCGGCGAGTCGAACGCGGACTTGCCGTCCTTGATCGCGTTGCCGTCACCCTGCCACATGAACGGGTACCAGGTGAAGTTCTGGTAGTAGCCGGGCAGCGTCTCGAACATCACGCCGTACCGCTTGCTGTTGGTCAGCTTCTGCGCGACCGCGATGGTCTGGTCCCAGGTCTTGGGCAAGTCGGCCTCGGACAGGCCGGCCGACTCGAACGCAGCTTCGCTGTAGTACATCGCGAGCGGCTCGATCTCCATCGGCAGGCCGTACACCTTGCCGTCGACGCTGCGCGCCTCGAGCAGGCCGGGTAGGTAGTCCTTCTTGGACTCGTCCGGCAATGCGGATCCGAGATCCTGCAGTACGCCGCCGTTGTAGTAGCGGAGGAAGTCGCCGGGGCTGATCAGGAAGATATCCGGGCCCTGCCCCGACTGGAACGCGGTCTGCAGGGTGGTCCCGTTCAGGTAGTCCTTGCCGGGGATGTAGCGCAGCTTGACCTTGACGTCGTTGTTCTTGTTCCACTCCGCGACGGTGTCGACGAACCACTTGCTCTGCGGACCTTGGTCGTCCGACGGACCGTAGAAGTTCCAGAACGACATCTCCTTGGCGTTGCCGCCGGAGTCGTTGCCGCCGCAGGCGGACAGCAGCGGTACGCCGGCAGCCGTCGCGGCGAAGGCGCCCAGACCGCCGCGCAGGACGGAGCGGCGGCTGAGCTGCCGGGCAGGGAAGGGTGTTGCGGCCATCAGGTGCTCCAGGGTGGTGTGTTTCGGGCGGGGATTCGGGGCGGCCAAGGGGCAATCGATTTCTCGCAATCTACGATCGGTGCCCTGATCGGTCAAGAGCCGACGCGATGGCGATGTGATCAACCTGCTGCGATTCCCGCGTATGGACAAGGGTTTCGACCACGGTGCAGCCGTTGACACCGGCCGGGCTCGCTGCCTAATCTGCGGAAATCGATTTCTGAGATGAGAGGCGCTGGGATGCCAGTTGTGCCGAACCGTGCGTCCGCCCACCGCACGGCCGACGAGCTGTCCAGGGACCTGGTCGCACGAGGATTACAGGCGGCGCGCGACGCTATCGAGACCGAGGCCGCAGCCGTCTCGGCACTCGCGGACCGTCTGGACGGGGTCTTCCTCGACGTACTGCTCGCGGTCGCTCAGTGCGAAGGCCACCTGGTGGTGACCGGTCTCGGGAAGTCCGGTCTGGTCGGCCGGAAGATCGCCGCCACTCTGGCGAGCACAGGTACACCGGCCACGTTCATCCACTCCGGCGATGCGCTGCACGGCGACTCCGGTGCGGTGACGTCGCGCGACATCGTCATGGCGCTCTCTGCATCCGGTGAAACCGCCGAGGTGTGTGCGTTCGCGCGGATGCTGCGGGAGCGGACGATCCCGGTGATCGCGATGACCGGTCGGGAGGAGTCGACCTTGGCCCGGCTGGCGACGTACACGCTGGACACCATGGTGCTGCGCGAGGCGGATCCGCTGAACTTGGCACCGACCGCATCGACCACGGCCTCACTGGCGATGGGCGATGCGTTGGCGTGCGCTCTCGTCGTACTGCGGTCGTTCAGTCATCACGACTTCGCGCAGTTCCATCCATCTGGTGCCTTGGGCAAGCGTCTGGCTGAGGACCAGGCATGAACGATGTCTGCGTGCTGGGATCGTTCATGAAGGATCTGGTCGCATCGGCGGAGCGGCGGCCGTTGCCGGGTGAGACGTTGCACGGGACCGGGTTCGCGGAGTTCCTCGGCGGCAAGGGCGTCAACCAGGCAATCGCGGCGGCGCGGATGGGTGCGCGGACGGCGATCGTCGGCACGATCGGTGAGGACCGGTACGGCGAGGAATTCCTCGAGTTGCTCTCGTCGAACGGCGTCGACACGTCGTGGATCGTGCGGCACCCATCGCTGGGCACTGGCGTCGGACTGCCGCTGGTGCTGCCGGACGGCGGGAACTCGATCATCATCGTGTCCCGCGCGAACGCGGCGATCACCGCTGCGGATGTCGAGGCCGCGGCCGAGGTGCTCGTGTCCAGCAAGGTGCTCAGCGTCCAGCTCGAGCTCCCGGTCGAGGCGAGCCACACCGCCCTCCGGCTCGCCTCGACCGCGGGCGTCACCACGATCCTGACCCCGGCTCCGGTCGGGCCGGTCGATCCGGGGTTGGCGGCGTACGTCGACATCCTGGTGCCGAACGAGGTCGAGGCGGGGGCCCTCACCGGGCTCGACTGCGACGACGAATCGCAGGTGCCGATGATCGCGCGCAAGCTCGCCGAGGACTGGGATCTGCGTGGTTGCGTCGTCACGCTCGGCTCGCGGGGTGCTTTCGTCCTGGACCGGGCGGCGGGCTACGAGGAACGGGTCGATGCTTATGAGGTCGCGACTGTCGATACGGTCGGCGCGGGCGACGCCTTCTGCGGCACACTGGCCGCATCGCTGGCCGACGGGGCCGGGCTCGTGGACGCCGTACGCCTCGCGAATGCCGCCGGAGCGCTGTCGACCACCGTCAACGGCGCCGCTGATTCGGCGCCCGGCCGCGCTGCTGCCCTGGCGCTGCTGGCCTCGGCCGCGTCATGAGATCCTTTGTGCCCGCGGGCCGCCGTTGCTCGGTGGTCCGTGGGTGCAACTGCGGGGATCGGAGTTAGAGTGCGATCCAGACGACCATCGGATCTCCAGCGGGGAGCGGGTATGACGACGATCTACGACGTCGCGCGTAGGTCGGGGGTATCTCCGGCGACGGTGTCGCGGGTCCTGAGCGGCCGGCGCAATGTCGACCCCGAGCTGTCCGAGAAGGTCCGCGCCGCGGTCGCCGAACTCGGCTACCGCCCGAACGGCGTCGCCCGGAATCTGCGCAAGTCCTCCACGAACCTGTGGGCCGTCGTCATCTCCGACATCGAGAACCCGTTCTTCACGTCGTTGGTGCGCGGGCTCGAGGATGTTGCGCAGACCGAGGGGTACCACGTCGTACTGTGCAATTCGGACGAGGATCCGGCGAAGGAAGCGGCGTACGCATCGGCCGTGCTGACCGATCAGATGGCGGGGGTGGTGATCTCGCCTACGTCGACCGCCGAGGGCGTGCAACTGCTGGCGGACGCGAAGATCCCGCTGGTGATGATCGACCGTCGCGTTGAGGGGGTCGAGGCGGACACCGTTCTCGTCGATAACGAGCATGGAGCGTTTGAGGGGGTCAAACACTTGATCGACGGCGGGTACCAGCGGATCGCGTGCATCACTGGTCCGCGCAAGGTTTCGACTGCCATGGATCGGCTGAGCGGTTATCGCTCCGCTTTGCGTGCTGGCGGGATCCGGTACGACAAGGATCTTGTGCGGCATGCGGACTTCCGTGAGGCCGGCGGGTACGCCGCCATGGAAAGCCTGCTCGAGCTGGCCGACCCGCCTGAGGCGTTGTTCGCCACCAACAACCTGATGACCGTCGGCGCGCTGGAATGCCTGGCCCGCAAAGGCCTCCGGGCCCCCGACGACATCGCAGTCGTCGGCTTCGACGACATCCCCTGGGCCGACCTCGTCGTACCCAGCCTCACCACCGTCGCCCAACCGACGTACGAACTGGGCCGCACCGCCGGCATGCTCCTCAAAGACCGCACCACCTCCCCCGGCCGCCCACCCTCCACAGTCACCCTCCGCACCGAGCTCCACATCCGAGCCACCTCAGCCCCGAAGAAGTAACCGCGGACACCAGCCAAAGGACACCGCTTCGCGGCGACAGTTCTTTGGCCGCCTCCGGCGGCGTGCGAGATCGCACCCGCAGGCGCAGGCCCCGCCGCGGGCAACTGTGGTGACGCGAGGACTGCAGATCGGACACCGCTTCGCGGCGGCTGTCCTTCGGCCGCCTCCGGCGGCGAGCGAGACCGTATCAGCAGACGAACGCACCGCCGCCAAGCAACTGTGGGGACGCCTCAGACACGGCTCCGCCCCGACACCTGCTCCGGCCCGCCCCGACATGCCGATCCGGACGAATGGCAGCGCCGTCTCGCCACGTACTGCGCGATGTGCATCCCAGACGACCGGCAGCCAGGCGCTGGTCGATCTTGGTCACGCCAGCGGTGGGGAAGAGAACGCTTCCGGCTTGAAGCACGCGTCGATCACCAGCGCATCCTCCGCCGAACTGCTGTCGAGCAGCGATCTTTCCTCGAGACTCAGACACGGAAGCTAGCGACGTCACTCCACTCCCAGTACAGGCGATCCGCCGCCTCTTCGCCATCAAAGTAGTCCATGATGGCCTCCGCGTCGGCGCCGAGCGGCACGTCGATCGCCACGTGCCGATCACCACTCCACTCGAACAGCAGTCCCGCACGCGAAACCCGAGCATCGATCTCTGCCTTGACTACGCGGATCTCCCCCGCATCCAGTTCCGCGATCAATGCCCTCAACGCTCGACTCCCAGAAGGATTGACGAGCTCGATCACGGCACTCTCAGCCGACAGCCGCACCGTGTCTCGCAAGGCCAGACCGTAGGCCCGGAACGGGATACAACACAGAACGGCCTCGCCGTCATCGCCGATCCGTCGCAGCCAAACCTGCTCCACCTGACCTTCGAATTCGAACGGAGCAAGATCAATCCGTGCAATGTAATTACTCTCACCACGAAGCGCGGGCTCGTCGTGCACGATGAAACTGATCGCATCCACCTTGACAGACGTCCTCTCCAGCTAGAAGTTGCCTTTGGACAGCGGCATGACCGCCGGCACCTGCGGCCGTATGCAGGCTTGAGCGTCCTTGCGGGTCGGGCCTTGTGTGCTGTTCATCGCACCAGCGCGGCTCCGCGGCAGATGTTCGAAACCCTCGTGAATTGGCGATCAGGACAGAGCGATGAGTTTGCGTCACGGCCGCTCGATGCCCAACTGCGGATCATGGCTGCCAGCGCGAGCGCCGCCGAGCGTCCGACTTCTGGCCACCGTGGATCCGCCATGAAGACACTCGCACCTACATCGCCATGCTCGGCGAGCAACGCATCGAGGAGCCGCCCGAGAGTTCGGAGTCGCCCGATCTCGTCTCCTGGCACCAGCACGGTCCCTATCGAGTCTGCCGGATCAGGGAGCACAGCTGTGTCGTCGTACAAGACATGGACGTGGTAGTCGAAATCGTCGTACTGCCCGGGCAGGAACCCTTCGCCGCGGATCCATGCGCGCTCTTGATACTCAGCGTCGGACAAGACAGCAAGCGAGTCCAGCACGTCACGCCGCATCCGCTGAAACCGGACCACATCCATTCAGCCTCCGCCAGCTCTCTTCATCTCACGGCTTGCCGTCGGATCGAGGACGTAGAACCCCATGCGTCTCACAGCAGTTGTCCTCGCTGCGGCGGTAGACACAGTTGTCGTCAACTGGTCGATCACACAAGCCATGAGTCGACCTCTCTGAGGGAAGGCCCGAGCAACTGCCGGAGAGCCGAGCCCGGTTGGCCTGGGTCCGGGATCATCTCGACACCGCTGACCGCGATCAGCCCACGCACATCCTCCGGGCCGCGCAAGTACTCGCGTTCAAGCCAATTGAGGATCGAGCTACAGATGTCCCGATCTGAGTCGACGCGGGCAGCAAGCCAACGCACGACATCGGCCAGCACGAGGTGCGGAAGGATCTCGCCTTCGTTGTCCTCCAGGTGCTCCGCCAGGACCGGAGTGAGCTCCCGGTACTCGTCAACCAGCGCGCCGATGGCAGCCACGGTGCTGGCACTCACGGGCGCCCCGCGAGTTCATCAGCGGACCTTTGTGCGACCGTAGCGTTCTCGGTCCGGATCCCATCCATGGTTGCGCGGTCCCAACTCGGTTCGGATTGGCCATGCCCCTTGCGGAGGTTGTCGACGAGGTTCCAGAACCCGGTACTCCGACATGCGGAGTCGAGCCCCCCTCTTGAATCTACAGTCGCCACGAGTGATTGTCCGGCAGCGGTTGGGTCAATCGCCCAGGAAGCGCAGCTCGGACGCCGGGCTAAGGCTGCCCTTCTCGCAGAGGGCGACGAGCTTCTCCAGCAAGGGGCGAGCTTGCTCCAGAGCGCCCGGCGCGAGGCGCCGCACCTCGTCCGCTAGCGCGCCCAACTCCTCCCCCCTCGAACAGCTCGTCGCCAAAGGGATCTACGCGCCCGAGCAGCGGGGTAACCTGCCCCCCCTTCGTCATCCCGAAGGGATGCCTCGACGTAGTCCCACCACTCCTCAGCCCCGTCGACCAGGTGGCCGTTGATCCAAAGCTGAATTTGGACCGCCATCGCGATCAGCCCCCAGACTCTTCATCTCTATGTCGCTGCGCCGCCTGCGCCGTCAGCCGGAACGGTGGTGGGCACCAACCAACCAGCCAGGAGGTCCATTACATCGAGGACCTTGTCCTCGTTTGCGGGTGAGACCAGCCCTCGGATCTGCTCCAAGTCCTCCAGAACGGCGTCGGTGGTGGCCTCATCCAGCATGCACTTGACGACGGCTCGGAGACGGTCGCGGCCTTCGGGGTGCTCCACGTCGGCCAGCAGTTGGTCTCGGCGTTCGGTGGCCACAGATGAATTTAGTCACGAACATGCCAGCTCTCCGGATGCTACGTTCGTGGAGGGAAACCCTTAGGAGCCCCCCGTCGGGATGAGTCTGAGAAGGCTCTCGGATGAGGGTGGTGGGTTTGGTGGGCGTTGGTTCGGGCGGTGGTTGGCAGGAATTGGGGGCCGCGGAGGTTGGGCGGCGGTTGGGGTTGGCTGCTGGGGTGGTGGAGCGGCTCTCGTCTGTTTGTGGGGTGGGTGGGCCGGAGGTGGTGCTGCCGTCCGATGAGGGTGTGGGACGGCTGTGCGGGAGGTTGGGGATCGAGCGGGTTGATCGGGACTCGTTGCTGGATGCGCGGCCCGATGCGGTTCGCCAGCCTGAGCTTTGGTGGGTGCTCAGCTGTTCTTATCGGCTGTTGCTGGCGCAGATGGGGCAGCGGCGGCGGGGAAATCCTGCTTGGGCGGCGTTGCCGGACGAGACCGGGTCCGTCGGGCGGCACTTGTTCGTGTGGGCGTTCCTGGCGGTTGTACCGCATGTGCGTGACTATCACGCGACGATCGGGCTCAGCGACGACGAGTCGTGGGATTCATTGCTGGCGCTCGGCGAGGAGTTGGCTTTGTCGCGACGGCTCACTGGACGGGCGGGGTTGGACGCGACGTGGGGTTTGCCGATGGTGTTCACGGGGGTTGGGTTCAGGCTGGGGCGGTTGGCGTTCGAGCGGGAACCACGCCGTACCGATGGGGATGCCAACGATTTTCTTCGGGCCGGCGAGAGTGCGTTGAACACGCATGTGCCGGCCAGCGGCGAGCCGTTGAGTGAGGCTGCGTGCGATGCGTCGTTCGGTCGGGCTGCCGAGGTTGTCGAGCAGTTCGCCGAGAAGGTGGTTGGGTTCGCTTGTCATTCATGGCTGATGGACACGCAGCTGGCGGAGTACCTTCCGGCGTCGTCGAACATCATGCGGTTTCAACGTCGCTTCAGTCGGTTCGGCGAGCGGGTCGAGGCCGATTGGGCGCCGCTCGAGCATGTGTTCCATCGGCGGTACGACGGACCGCGTGTGCCTGCGTCTCTACTGGACGAGCTGCCGCAGCGGACCACGCTGGAACGCGCAATCGTGAGTCATTTGCGGCGGGACGGTCACTGGTACAACCAGACCGGGTGGATCCGCATCGTCGCGCGCTGAGGGTTGGCGGCAACCTGCTGGGGTCGCGCGGATGCGCTGAGCGTCGGGGGGAGCGCTGCGCGATGTGCCTCGCAGGACCGACCGTACGGGCGTGGTTTGCGGCGGGGCGGACGCATGCGTTCCACACCAGCGGGCCGCGTGGTGCGCTGAGCCGACGATGCAGTGCGCGCGTCAGCGGAGCCGGCAGATAAGGTTCCGCCGCGAAGCGATGTCCTCTCTCGTCCGGTGGAGCCCGCCGGCCAGGGCAGATCCGACATGCCGCCCGCAACAGTTGAGCGCGCGGACCGCGTGGACGTGTCGATACGGTCCGCGCGCCGGCGGAGCCGGCCAATTAGACAGCCGCCGCGAAGCGGTGTCCTTTCCTCCGGTCGTACCCGCCGGCCAGGGCAGGTCCGACATACATCCCGCAACAGTTGAGCGCGCGGACGGCGTGGATGTGTCGATGCGCTCCGCGCGCCGGCGGAGCCGGGCAACAAGACAGCGGCCGCGGAGCGGTGTCCTTTGGTCGGTGTGCGGGTTAGTTGAGGAGTTCTATTTGGGTGAGGGGGGTGGGGGTGGGGAAGGTTAGGCGGTAGTGCTGGAACGTGGCGGGGTTGGGGATGGTGAAGGGGCGGGTTTGGCGGGGCCAAGGGAAGGTCTGGTTGGTGCGGGTGTCCAGGGCGGTCCAGGTGGTGCCGTCGGGCGAGCCCTCTAGGTGCCAGGTGGTGGGGGCGGCTCCAGAGGCGGGTGAGGTGAGGGTGTAGAGGGTGGGGGTCGCGGGTGACGGGAGCGTCCAGCTGACGGTCTCGACCTCGGTGGAGGTCGTCGAGGTGTCGTCGAACAAGGGGTTGTTGGGGTCGCGGGGGATCAGGTCGACTAGTGGGGTGGGGATGGCGTCGTCGAGGGTCAGGGCCGGCGGGGAGTCCAGGGTGGCCCAGTCTGACGGGGTGGCGCCGAGGGTGAAGTCCAGGTGCTCGGCTGCAGCCAGTTCGGCGGCGGTGATGGATGCTGTGGGCAACGGTTTGCCGTCGACCAGGACGTCCTGGACGTAAGGGTTTTCGACCCCGGAGGCGGTGACGGTCAAGGGTCGGCCGCCGAGGGGTGTGACCACTGTGCGAGGGAAGAGCGGCGAGCCGATGGCGTAGTCGGGGGCGCCCACGCGGAGGGGGTAGAGGCCTAGCGCGGCGAAGAGGTACCAGGCTGACATTTCGCCGTTGTCCTCGTCGCCGGGGTAGCCCTGGCCGATTTGTTCGCCGACGTACAGGCGGTCGAGGACCTCGCGGACGATTGCCTGCGTCTTGTGCGGGGCGCCGGCGTAGTTGTACATCCAGGCGATGTGATGGGCGGGCTGGTTGCTGAAGCCGAACTGGCCCATGCGGACGGCCTGGGCCTCGAGCATCTCGTGGATGACGATCGAGTACGTGCCCTTCTTCACGGCCAGTTCCGGCGTGGAGAAGAACGCATCGAGTTTGGCTTCGAGGCCGCGTGGGCCGCCGTACAGGTTGGCGAGGCCGCGTGGGTCGTGGGCGACGTGGAAGGCGAAGTTCCAGCCGTCGGTTTCGGTGAAGTCGCCGCCCCACTCCTCGGGATCGAAGTCGGCAGGTGACTTGGCGAAGGTCCCGTCCGCCAGGCGACCCTGGAAGAAGTTCACCGCCGGGTCGAACAGCAGGACGTAGTTCAGCGAGCGGCGGCGCAGGTACTCCGCTTCCTCCAACAACTGCGAACGCCGATCAGGAAACACCTCAGACAGCTGCAACGCCATAGACGCGAGCCCGAAGTCGTTCAGGTACGCCTCGAGCGACCACGACACGCTTTCCTCGGTGTCCGTGCTCACGTAACCGGCGAAGAACCCTGTCTCCACGCCCTTGCGCCCGACCTCGGTCGCCTCCGGCGCGACGGTCGCGTTCCGGAGCCCGGCGTCGTACGTCGCCAACGGGTCCGGCAACTCGACGCCCTTGAGATACGCGTCGGCGAACGACACGTCCGAACTCGTCCCGGTCATGCAGTCGGCGTACCCGGGCGAGGACCACCGCGCGATCCATCCGCCGTCGCGGTACTGCTGCACGAACCCGTTGACCAGCTCGCCGGTCAACGCCGGATAGAAGAACGCGTACGCCGGCCACGCGGTCCGGTACGTGTCCCAGAACCCGCTGTTCACATACATCTTGCCTGGCTTCACAACAGCATTCGACAACCGATCGGTCGCCGTACCGTCGACAGGAAGCACCGGGCTCGCATACACGTACGACGGCTCGTCCAGCGTTCCTGAGTTCTCGAAGTGCGAGTTCGGGTAGAGGTTGAGCCGGTACAGGTTGCCGTACACGGTCCGCAGCTGCGGCGGCGTCGCGCCCTCCGGCCGGATGACCGCGAGTCGCTCGTTCCACGCGGCGTTGGCCGCGGCCTGGATCTCCTCGAACGTCCCGCCGAGCTCCAGCGACAGGTTGTGTCGCGCCTGGTCGACCCCGATGAAGGACGTTGCCATCCGCAACGTCACCTGAGGTACGTCGAAGCTCGCGGCCCGCGCGTTCTCGCGACCGCCGGACGCAGGACCGAAACCGATCGGTTCAATCGAGAACTCGCCGTAGCAGAACATCCGCGTCCGCCCGAACTCCGCCCCGTTCTCGACCCAGCCCGCGAGCGCGGTCCCGTCGTACGAGAAAGCGCCGTTCTCGTCGATCGTGTCGAAGACCAGGTGCCGCCCCGCAGCGTCGGCCGGGAACGTGAAGCGGAAGATCGCGCCGTGGTCGGTCGGCGCGAGCTCCGCGCGTACGCCGTTCGCGAGCGCGACCGAGTAGAGGTCCGGCCGCGCGACCTCGTCGTCGTGGCTGAAGGCAACCGCTCGCTCGACAGGATCGCCCAACGGCGAGGCCGCCGCGACCGGCATGATCGTGAGCTGATCGCGATCGCCCATCCACGGACTCGGCTGGTGCGAGAACGTGAGGCCCTGCAACTCGGGGCGGTTGTCCGCGTTGTTGGCGCGGTGGTACTCGTACGGCCAGCGGTACGTCGACGCGTTGGTCACCGGGGTGAGGAAGTTGAACCCGTTCGGCCAGGCGGTGATGGGCAGCGTGTTGCCGCGCGAGAAGTCGTGGCTGGCGTTCGAACCGCGGCGGGTGTCGACGTACGCCGCAAGGTCCGTGCCGTCCGGCTCGACCGGCGCCGGCCCGACCTCGACGTCGTCGATCCACCCGACGAACGCATGCCCCGCCTCAGGCGCATCCACCACGAGCAGCACGTCCGCGATCGTCTTCCCGGCGTACGCGGTCAGATCAACCTGCACGTCGTTCCACTGGTCGGCGTACAGGATCTTCGCCGAACCCTGCCCCGCCGCATCGGCCGGCTTCCCGTACTGATCAACCCCCGCCGACCGCGCCCCGTCCGCGAAAACCAACTCCACCGCGACATAGGTAGCCGAGTAGCTCAGCTCCGCATCCAGCTCCGGATAGACCTTGTACCGCAACCGGTCACCGGCCTGGACCACTCCCCCGACCCCCGGCAGCACAACCTCCTGCCTCCCGCCGGAAGTCCCGGAGTACCGAGTCCCCTCCACACTGCTGAACCCAGCCCGCGCACTGGTCGGTCCACCTGGTCCACCACCGGTCTCAATGATCACGGCGCAATGTTACGTATCAGTGCGGCGGCTCGGGAGGAACGTTTCCGTTCTGGACCCAGGCGATGTAGTCGCGAGCGGAGTCTGCATCTGGGCGGAGGTGGAGGCCGGCGGTGAGGGCTCGGGTGTTGGTTAGTTGGAAGGTGCCGTCGTTGGTGCCGTTGTGAGGGAGGTGGAAGCGGTCCTCGGCGGGGTGCCAGTCGACGGGTGGGGGCTTGGGTACGGCGGAGCGCCAGGCGTTGGCGAGGTCGGTCATCGTGTGGGTGGGGCCGACGGCGTTGTAGGGGCCGCACAGGCCTTCGACTGTGAGGTGGAGGAGGAAGGCGGCCAGGTCTCGGGCGTCGATGTACTGGATGGGTTGGTCGGGGCGGGCGGCGCATTCCATCGGAAGGTCGTGGGCGAGGGCCCAGCCCCAGTTGCCGAAGTCGGGGTTGTAGGGGCCGACGACGAAGCCGGAGCGTACGGCGGCGGCGCGGTCGCCGAAGGTGGCGGTGAGCAACGATTCGCAGCGGACCTTCGACGGGCCGTAGAGGTCCATCGTGAAGTGGTCCTCGGGCGCGCCGTCCGGCCACGGCAGCAGCTCGGCGTACTCCGTCATCCCGGGCGTGATCTTGCTGGCATAGACCGCGATCGACGACATGTAGGTGTAGAAGCCGCATCGGTCGCGCAGCAAAGAGGCGCTCAACGAGACGTCGCGGACGAGGAATCCGGACATGTCGATCACACCGTCCCACTCGCCCGTGGCCAGCACGTCAGGCGCTGAGCGTTCGCCGACTAGGCGGCGTACACCAGGAAACAGGTCCGGGTTCGTCTGGTCGCGGTTGAAGAGCGTCACATCGTGGCCGGAGGCAAGCGCTGCCTCGACGACGTGGCGGCCGAGGTTCTTCGTGCCGCCCAGGACCAGGAGCTTCACGACAAGGCTCCGACGACGTCCGCGAGTTCGGTGAGCAATCCGTCGATCCAGTTCACCGAATCAGGGATCGTCCGCAAGCCCTCCTCGACGATGAATCGCAACGCCACCAGGTAGAAGCATCCCCCGCCGACCAGGAGCTGTCGTTCGACCAAGGACAGATTGGTGCCTGCAGCATCGATGTAGCGGGCAACGATCGGGGCGCGGTCGAGGCCGAGGGACTCGGCGTCGCGGAGCAAGGTATAGAGGTCGCTGAGATGCGGTGCCAGATAAGCCCCGGGCCAGTCGATCGCAGTCCAGTGCATGCCGTCGGTGACCAGGTTCTTCGGCACGAAGTCACCGTGTACGACGCCGACCGGAGCGTCCCGGTGCAGCGCGGCCAACGCCTCGGTCAGCGGGCTGAGGTCGAAGTCGATCCGCCCGATCCGGTCCGCCATCTCCTTCACGCGCTCCGGCGGGAACTCGCTGTGCTGCGGCGCCTCCCGCGACCGGATCGCCGCAGCCAGCTCAGCGGCCGCAAGGAAGCCGGAAGCACTCGGCTCCTGCTCCAACGTCACCCGCCCGACATCCGCCAGCACCAGCACGCCCGCTCCCGCAGAACGATGCCGGTGCAGCAACGCGGGCGCCGGCAGGTCAAGTGGTACGACGAACCGCTCGTAAGCGTCGGCCTCGTCCGCCTGACCGTCCGTACCGCGTTTGACGATCACGCTGCGCAGCCCGAAGGACAACCTCCACACCTCGGACGACCCCCACTGCCGCAGCAACTCCCCGTGCAGCTCGGCGAGACCAGGCGCCTTCGTAGCCTCGAGAACCGGATCCGACACGACCTCAAGCCAGGCGGGAAGCATCCGAAGAGTAGACCACGCCGCGCGCCAGACCGCCGCCGAATTAGGGTGTAGCCATGACCGAGAACGCCGTGCATGCCTGGGGCTTCGGCCTTGCGACCGTGACGACTGCTGGAGACGTCCTCGACGTCTGGTACCCGGCGCCCGCGCTCGGAGCGCGGCCCGAGGACACCAAGGCGCCGGCCGAACTGATCGCCGCCGAGGGCCACGACGACCTCCGGCAGGTGCGCCGTGAGGTGGTGACGACCCAGATCGTCCTGGACGACGCCCCGAGCGGTACTGCGGACGCGTACCTCCGCCTGCACCTGCTCAGCCACCGCCTGGTCCGCCCGCACGGCGTCAACCTGGACGGCATCTTCGCCGCCCTCCCGAACAACGCCTGGACCTCCCTCGGCCCGGTCCCGGTCGACGAGATCGAGAACGTCCGGCTGCGGGCGCGCGCCGCAGGTCAGCACCTCGGCGTGACCAGCGTCGACAAGTTCCCGCGGATGACGGACTACGTCGTACCGTCCGGTGTCCGGATCGGTGACGCCGACCGCGTCCGGCTGGGCGCGCACCTCGCCGAGGGCACCACTGTCATGCACGAGGGCTTCGTGAACTTCAACGCCGGCACGCTCGGTACGTCGATGGTCGAGGGCCGAATCGTCGCCGGGGTCGTGGTCGACGACGGCAGCGACATCGGCGCCGGCGCATCGATCATGGGCACGCTGTCGGGCGGCGGCAAGCAGGTCATCTCGATCGGCAAGCGCTGCCTGCTCGGCGCGAACGGCGGGACCGGCATCTCGCTCGGCGACGACTGCGTGGTCGAGGCGGGTCTGTACGTGACCGCCGGCACCAAGGTCACGCTCCCGGACGGCACCGCGGTGAAGGCCCGCGACCTGTCCGGCCAGCCCGGCCTGCTCTTCATCCGCAACTCGGTCACGGGCGCTGTCGAGGCCCGGCCGCGTAAGGGCGAGGGCATCACGCTCAACGAGGCGCTGCACGCCAACGCCTGACCTGTACGAAAGTATGACTTTGCCAACAAACACAGACCTGCACACGTCAACCAGTTCGTGATCGGCGAACTGGAACCTGTCCCCCGCCCTCGGACGTTGGGAGCGGTATGCCGGTGAAGCGTGGTGCCCTTGTGGCCGTGGGTGCCATTGGCGTGCTCAGCCTTGCCGTCGGCGTCGGTATCGCCTGGCTGGGCGGCAAGCAGGTGGGCAGCCTCCTGCCGCCGCGCGAGCAGTGCACGGCGACGGTGAACGGGCAGATGGTCGTGCTCGACTTCGAGCAGGCCGAGTCGGCGGCGATCATCGCGGGCACCGCCGTACGGCGAGGTCTGCCGGCCCGCGCGGCCACGATCGCGCTCGCCACGGCGTACCAGGAGTCCGACCTGCGCAACCTGGCGCACGGCGACCGCGACTCGCTCGGGCTGTTCCAGCAGCGGCCGTCACAGGGCTGGGGTACGCCGACCCAGGTGAGGGACCCGTACTACGCGACCGGGAAGTTCTACGACGCGCTGGTCAAGATCAAGGACTACCAGACGCTCGCGATCACGGTCGCCGCGGACAAGGTGCAACGCAGCGCGTTCCCGACGGCGTACGCCGATCACGAGGCGGACGCCCGCGTCCTGGCGTCCGCGCTGACCGGGCAGTCGAAGAGCGTGTTCAGTTGCACCGTGAACACCGACTCGGCGCCTGCGGAGAAGGTGGGCGCCAACGGGCTGACGCCGCGCGCGGATGCCGTCCGGAAGGATCTGGTCCGGACGTTCGGGAAGCTGTCGACCGGCGGGTACGCCGCTGGCGGGGTCTCGACCGGGCACATGGAGGGGTCGGCGCACTATGACGGCCGGGCGGTGGACGTGTTCGTCCGGCCGATCTCGGCGGCGCACACCACGAAGGGCTGGGCGATCGCGCAGTACCTGGTCGCGCGGGCCGACCTGCTGAAGATCAAGACGGTCATCTTCAGCGACAAGATCTGGACCGCCGGCGGTCGGTCGGACAGCGGCTGGCGGGACTACACACCACCGGAACGCTCGGGTGACCCCAAGATCCTGCGCCACCTCGACCACGTCCACGTGGACGTGCTGGACCAATAGAAATGGGACGCCCGACCGGGCGTCCCATTTCCGTGATCGGATGCTTACTCGTCGTGTTCCTGCGGGGGCAGGGCCGCGACCACCCTCACCTCTTGGTTTCTCTTCTTCTTACTCGTCGTGTTCCTGGGGCGGGAGCGCGGCGATGAACGGGTGGTCCTTGTCGATCTTGCCGAGCTTGGACGCACCGCCGGGCGAGCCGAGGTCGTTGAAGAAGTCGACGTTCGCGGTGTAGTAGTCCTTCCACTGCTCCGGGGTGTCGTCCTCGTAGTAGATCGCCTCTACCGGGCAGACCGGCTCGCATGCTCCGCAGTCGACGCACTCGTCGGGGTGGATGTACAGCATCCGGTTGCCCTCGTAGATGCAGTCGACGGGGCACTCCTCGACACAGGCGAGGTCCTTCAGGTCAACACACGGCTGCGCGATGACGTAGGTCACTGCTACTCCTCCTATGGCAGGCAAGCGCAGCGGGGATTCGGGGTGCTGCGATGCGGTGATGCTCGTGTCTCTAGTATCACGGTAGTCCTTCGTCCACTTTGCCAGGAGTCCGGATCGTGTCAGGCCTCGGCGCCCGTGATATCGGCCACCGTGTCGTCGTCCGGCACCGGATACCGGGCGGTCTGACCGATGTGATCGGCGTTCTGCAGGCCTGCGACCCCGACGGCCTGGCCGTCCGGCACGTGGACAGCACTGTGCATGAGATCCCGGCTGCGGACGTCACGGCGGCCAAAACGATCCCCGAGATGCCGCTCCGGCCGGTCGACGTCGACCAATTGTTCCTGACGACCGCCCTGGGCCGCCCGGCAGTCGAGCGGGCGTACATCGGCCACTGGTTGCTCCGGGCATCCTCGGGCTGGACGGGCCGGGGCAACTCACTTCTCCCTACGGGCAGCCCCGGAATGCCCGTCTCCGAAGTCCTCAGACAAGCGGAGGACTTCTACACCGAGCGAGGCCTTCCTCCACAGGCCCAGGTCCGCCTCGGCAGTCCGCAAGCCGAGGAGATTCAGACCTGCGGTTGGGTGGACGCCCGGCCGGGGCAGTCCGACGTACTGGTCATGCACACCACGCTCGACCACGTGAACGCCGAGCCTGGGTACGCCGTACAGCTGGCTGAGCAGCCGAATGCTCAGTGGTACGCGGCTGCTTTCGAAGGCCCGGTGCCGGAGGTAGCCCCGACGGTTCTCGAGGGAGCCGCTAAGGCAGTGTTCGCGTCGGTCACGCTCGATGGGCAAGTTGTGGCGGTCGGGCGCGGAGCTATGACGGGACACTGGCTCGGCGTGGACGCGATCCGGGTGTGCGCCGACTACCGCCGCCGAGGGCTCGGTACGGCGATCGTGCAAGGGCTGGCGCGCTGGGCGGGGCCGCACGGCGGGCGGCGTACTTATCTCGAGGTGCTGCTCGAGAACGCCGCCGCCATGGCGACGTACACGCAGCTCGGGTACCGCGAGGCGTACCGGTACCGCTATCTGACCAATCGGTGAGCCGCAGCGGCCCCGATGAGCGTCAGTACGACGAAACCCGCCAGCACAACCTCCAGCGCCCGGCTGGGGTCTGTAGCCAGCGCAGCGTAGGTAGAGCCGGCCAGCGCGACACCTAGCGCTCCAGAGAGCTGTGCGTTCGTCGCGACCACTCCGGACAGGTCAGCGGCATACTCCGAGGACAGGCGCGACGTGACTGCACCGATGAGAGTGTTGGCGCTGATACCAAGGCCCAGCCCGCCAATGCCCAGAAGAGCGAACAGGCGCGGACCAGTGTGTCCGCCCAGAAGCAGATAGGCCAGCACGGACACGTTGCCGGCGGTCAGAACCAGACAGCCGATCACTGGCATCAACCGCACGCCCCTGCGCAGCCTCGGCAGGATCGGTCCCGCCAGACCGAACGCAGCCACCCAGACAACCATGGCGAAGCCGGAGTACGCCGGACCCTTGTGCAGACCGCCCTGCAGGTAGAGGGCCAGTACGAAGAGCAAAGCGAAGTACGTGCCGCTGGTGCAGCCGTGGGCGAGCAGACCGGCGCGGACCGAGCGGTCGGCCAGTACCTGTCGGGCTACGAGCGGCCGGCCACCACGCGCCGCCGTACGACGTTCGCCGTACTCGAAGAGCGCTAGAGCGGGCAGGCTGAGCAGGAGGCACAGCCAGGACCACGTGGGCCAGCCGCGTTCGGAGCCGAGCAGGAGCGGGACGATGACGAGCAGAACCGTTGTGGACAAGGCAAGTACGCCGGTCAGGTCCAGGCGGTCGCGGCGTGCAACAGAATCGGCAGGCAGCAAGCGACGACCTGCCACGGCCAGAGCGATGCCGATGGGCACGTTGACCAGGAAGATCGGCCGCCAACCAGTGCCGAAGATGTCCGCGGCGATCAGCACACCACCAAGCAGCTGCCCGGCCACGGCGCCGCCGGACAGCGCGATCGAGAAGTAGCCGAGCGCCTTGAGCCGATCGCGGCCCTGGAAGTGCAGTTGGATGCCACTGAGCACCTGAGGCACCATGAGGGCCGCACCAGCGCCCTGGACGAAACGAGCAATCACCAGCGTGGTGATGCCGGGCGCGAGGCCGCACAGAGCAGATGCCGCGGTAAAGACGGCCAGGCCGAGCAGGAACGTACGCCGGTACCCGAGCGACGAGCCGAGACGCGCGCCGGTGATCAGCAGTACGGCGAACGCGACGACGTACCCGGAGACGACCAGGCCGACCGCACCCTCGGAGGCGTGCAGATCGGCGCCGATCGACGGGCCCGCGACGTTCGCGACCGCGGTGTCGATATTGGCCATGAACTGGCCGGTGAGCAGCACGGCGAGGATCGCGCCGCGGTTGACGGTTCGGGTCTCTGTGGTCAGCACGACAGTGGAACGGTGTGAAGCCCCTGTGATGTGAGTGGGGTTAGGCTCCCGTGCCATGGCGGATCACGTGGTGGAGCGTCCGGAGTACCCCGGGGACTTCGAGGGGACCGTGCACGTCGAGTACAAACCGCACCCGGACGACGGGGTGGCCGACCCGGGCGAGATCGTCTGGACCTGGGTGCCGTTCGAAGAGGACCACCACCGGGGCAAGGACCGGCCCGTGCTCGTCGTCGGCTCCGACGACGTCTACCTGCTGGCGCTGATCCTGACCAGCAAGGACCACGACCGCGACGCCGCCGACGAGGCGCGCTGGGGCCGGGTCTGGCTGGACATCGGCAGCGGATCCTGGGACAAGGAACACCGGCCCAGCGAGGTCCGGCTCGACCGGGTCCTACGCATCGAACCGCAGCAGGTACGCCGCGAAGGCGCCGTGATCGACGAACAACTGTTCAACCAAGTGGCCGCAGAGCTCCACAAACTACACAGAAGCTAGCTTGCCGGACGGGTGGGCGGCTTGACCCGGCCCGGCGGCGTCGTGGTGCCACCTGGCGGTGGTGTCGGGATGGTGCCGGGCTTCGGGCCGCAGCGGATGTCGTTGGCCGCGTTGTACTTCGTGGTGAACTGCTCGGTCTTGAGCCGCTGGCCGTTCTTCGCGAAGTACCGGTAGATGGTGATGTCGAAGCCCGGGGTCGGCGCCTGGGCCTCGCAGCCTGGAGCGGGGTTGTACTGGACGACCGGCTGCTTGAAGTTCGACTTCCCCGACTGCCCGGCGGTGATGTCCCAGACCTTGGTGCCCCAGATGATCACCCGGATGCTGCCCGAGTTCCCCGGGGTCGACGGCTTGAAGACCGTCTGCACCAGGACCCCGTGACCGGAGTCGTTCAGGAACTTCAGGTCGACGTTCGGCCACGCGACCGTCGCCTCGCGCCCGACCGGGTAGCGCGAGATGTAGACGCTGTGCGCCTTGTGCTCGAGGACCTTCAGCCCGGCGAAGAAGGCCGCGTTGAAGGTGGTGGTCGCCGACTGCGAGACGCCGCCGCCGAGGTCCTTCTCGAACTTCCCGCCGCTGATGATGTAGCCCTCGGTGAAGCCGTTCTCCTTGGTCCGCTCGCCGACG
This sequence comes from Kribbella rubisoli, assembly GCF_004217145.1. Lineage (GTDB taxonomy): Bacteria > Actinomycetota > Actinomycetes > Propionibacteriales > Kribbellaceae > Kribbella > Kribbella rubisoli. The sequence continues at coordinate 476,256 of NZ_SHKR01000011.1, forward strand.
ATCTTGTTCAGGCTGAACGTCTCGTTCGGCTTCAGCAGCGTCCCGTTGATCTTGCGCGCAGCCGTCCCGATGTTGGTGTTGCGGTACGGCGCGTGCGGGAACTGGGTCTGGAAATCGCCCATCTTCTGGGTGATCCCGAGCGCCGTCGCCTGCTCGGTGGTGAACGCCGCCTTGGTCGGCGTCAGCGGTACGGCCGCCCGTCGCTCGCCCGTCGGCTTCGGCAGGATCGCCAGGATCGCCGCGCCGACCTTGGCCCGGTCGACGACCATGCCGTCGACTGCCGGGATCACCTTCGGCCCGGCGCCGACGATCTGCACCGTCGCGTCCTTGGGCAGCGTCTCGAGAGTCTTGAACCGCTGCTGGAACAACGGCTCCAGCGACTTCGTCCGCAGGGCCGGGATGACCTGGCCCTCCTGGGCGGTCAGCGTCAGCGCCGGCGCGATCTCGGCCGGCTCCAGCTCGACCGACTTGGAGCCGACGGTCAGCCGGACCGGGCCGGACATGGCCGGCTCGGCGAAGTCCGTGAGCGCCTTCTTGATCGCGTCGCTCCCGGCCTTCGGCTGGGTCACGCCGACCGGAAGGTCCTTCGCGTTCCCGTCCGAGGGGTACGCCGCGACCACGGCCGCGGGCGCCTTCGCGGCGTCCAACTGCAGCCCGGGGGCGGGCTGGTGCGTGACCGGCGTGGTGCCCTTGAACGTGATCGTGCCCTCGGTGGCCGGCCGGTTCACCTGGGCGGAAAGCTTGTCGATCGCTGCCTTGAGCCTCGCGTCGTCCTTGTCGACGACAGGCTTGACCGCGTCCCCACCGGTGAGCGCGTGCCAGATCCGGGCCGGGGACAGGCTGCGGCCCGCTCCCGCGGCATCGACGGTGGCATCCACGTCGACCGTCAGCCCGGCGTCGGCCGGTGCCACGGTGAACTTCGACTCGCCGGCCTTCAGCGCGATCGGGGCCGCGATCCGGTCCTTGAGACCGGCGTCCAGCTTGGCCTTCGCGTCGTCCTTCGAGAGACCGCCGATCGGGATCCCGAGCACGGTCGTGTCACCGGGAATCTTGTCGCCGGCGAATGCGAACGCCGCCCCGTACCCCACGACGAGCACGCCGAGCCCCGCGGCGGCAATGATCCCCGCGAGCTGCTTTCTCCCCACCGGACGAAGTCCTCCTGCTCGAGCCGTGGTCAAGGCACAAGCGCACATCTTACGGGACGCGGAAGGGTCTTTTGACCGCCGGGGCAGCCCCTGGTTGCCCCGCGGTAACGCTCAGTTTCCCGGGAGATTCCGGTAGTGACTGGAGTGGTAGATCAGGGCGCTCGGGTCAGCCGGCTCGCCGGTGCCGAGGCTCAGCACCTCACCCACCACGATCGTGTGGTCGCCCCCGTCGTACGTCGCCCAGGTGCGGCACTCGAGCCAGGACAGCGAGTCGTCGACCACCGGGCATCCCGTCTTCGGGCCGGCCGTCGTACCGATGCCGTCGAACTGGCTGTACAGGTCCCGCCCGGACCGCGCGAACCGCTCCGCGATCTCCCGCTGCGCACCGGACAGCACCGACGCCGCCCAGTACCCGCAGTCGAGTACGGCGGCATGCATCCGCACGCCCTTGTCCACGCAGACGAGCACCAGCGGCGGGTCGAGCGACACCGAGGTGAACGCGTTCGCGGTCATCGCATGCGCGACGCCGTCCTGCAGCGTGCTCATGATCGTGATCCCCGACGCGAACCGCCCGAGCGCAGTACGGAACTCCGCAGGCGGGACGCTCCCACTGGGCTCGGATGAGGACACCACTGCAGGTTATGCCTGCCGGAAGGTTGATGCCTCAACCGAGCGTGTGGCAACGGTCACCTCACAGGTCGTCCGGCCAAATCGTCTAGAGGCCCGCGAACAGGTCGTGCTCCAGACCGTCGGCGTCCGGCGCGGGGGTGCCCTTGACCAGGCGGTACGGCTCGGAGCTCCAGATCTGGTTGCCGAGGTTGTTCGACAGGGCGAAGAACGGGCCGTCGACGGTGATCTGGGTGGCGTGCGCCTTCATCGCGTTCATCTTGCGGTCGACGAACTGCTCGCCGTCGACGATGCAGTCGATCAGCCGGTCGGGGGTGATCATCGGCGGCATCGGGCCGTCGGGGTCCAGCCCCTCGAACGTCGTGGTGTCGCCGGCCTCGCGGAGCAGCCGCAGCTGCGAACGCATCCGGGACTCGGCCATCGCCGTCCAGTAGATCTTCGGGATGTCCCAGGCCGGGCCGAGGTCCTCCCGGTACGACCGCGCGGCGGCGAGGTCCGCGGCGTATGTCGCGACGCGGTGGGCCTTGATGTGATCGGGATGGCCGTAGTTGCCCCACTGGTCGTAGGTCACCAGGACCTGCGGACGGAGCTCGCGGATCAGCGGGACCAGATCGTTCGCCGCGGTGACCAGGTCGGCCTGCCAGAAGCTGTCCTTGCGGGTCTCGTGCGGGACGTCGGCGTTGCCCTCGTCGTTGTAGATCATCCCGGTGTCGCGATATTTGCCCGCGCCGCCGAGGAAGCGGTGGTCGGTGACTCCGAGCTGGGCCATCGCGTTGGCGAGCTCACCGATCCGGTGCTCGCCGAGGGCGTCGTCCTGGTCGGAGGCCAGGTGGGCGAGCTCGGGGACGAGGACCTCACCCTCCTCACCGAGGGTGCAGGTGATCAGCGTGACGTGGGCGCCCTCAGCCACGTAGCGCGCCATCGTGGCACCGTTGTTGATGGTTTCGTCGTCCGGGTGGGCGTGCACCAGCATCAACCGGCGCTCAGCAAGCTCAACCATGCCGAAAGCCTACGTCGGCCCTCGGACAGTTCTGTCAGCCGAACCGGCGGACGAGCAGACAGCCCGCCTGGAAACGGGACTTCGCGCCGAGCCCGGCGATCAATGCGCTGATCTCGGCGCGCACCGTCCGCAACGACAGACCCAGGTCGCGGGCGATCGCGGCATCCTTCGCGCCGGTCGACATCATCCGGCCGATCGTGACCTGCCGGCTGGTCAGCTCCCTGACCGCCGCCGGGGTCCGCCGGTGCGACCCGAGCTCGTACACCTCGCACACGATCTCGGGCGCGAAGTCCTCTCTTCGCACCACCGGAACTGCCGGATACACCGACATACAAACTCCTCCCCAGAAGTCCTCAGGGCAGGATTCTCGTCGGCGAGTCGGACCACTCACCAGGTACAACCCATACAAACCACCCATACAGTTCCGCTGCGTGAGGTTTCGGTGGCGGACAGCGGTGTGACTTCTGCCACTCAGAGTCGGTCGCGCAAAGCCCGCACGAACGGGCGATCCGGCTCCAGCCAGTTCTTCTCGTCGAGCTCGGCGGGTCCGAACCAGCGCAGTTCCGCGTGCTCCCGCAGTACCGGATCTCCGGCGACGGCCGTGGCCAGATAGACGTGCAGCCGGTAGTCCGCCGAGATGTCCACGCCCGGGCCGAGCGAGTCGCCGACCTTGATCTCCAGATCGAGCTCCTCGCGGATCTCCCGCACCGCGGCCTGTTCGTCGGTCTCCCCCGGCTCGACCTTCCCGCCCGGGAACTCCCAGCCGCCGCCCACCCGGTACGCCGCCAGCACCAGACCGTCGCGGACGACGGCGACTCCAACAACTGTCTGCATTGTCGCGACTCTGCCAGAAACTGTCCGCCGAGTCCGACATGATGCCCGTATGCCGTTGCAGAACAGGGTTCTGCCCACCCAGGAGATCGTGGCCGAGTCAGGCCGCGGTCTGCTGATGGGCAACCGCGGCAGCCTGCACTCGACCGACCGCCGCCTGGGCACGACCCGCTGGCGGTCGAAGGCGTGGATCTGCTGCGTCCTTGACTGGAAGGGGATCCGGCGCGATCCGATGCCGCCGGGACGCTGGACGGCACTGTTCTTCTTCGACGAGGCCGTCGCTCTCGCCGCGGGACATCGCCCTTGTCATTACTGCCGCCGCAGGGATTTCCTGCTGTACGCCGGGGCGTGGGCGCGCGCCCGCGATCTCCCTGAGCGTCCGCGGGCGGCGGAAATGGACGCGGTACTGCACAGCGAACGGGTCGAATCGCGGACCCGACGGCAACGAACCACCACCCAGGACCTCGCCGGCCTGCCGGACGGGGCGATGGTGCGGTTCGACGGACGTCCGGCGCTGGTGCTCGGGCAGCAGGTGCTGCCGTGGTCCTGGGACGGGTACGGCGAGGCGCTGCGACCGCCCGGTCTGCATCAGGTGGAGACGCTTACTCCACCGGCGAATCTTCTTGTACTGAAGGCCGGATTCGCTCCATTACTCCACCCGTCGGCACGGTCGCAACTGAGGTAACCCTAACCGGAAACACGCCGTACCGATGGGTCTTCCGTTGGGCGCTTCGCGGGGGCAAAGTGTGCCCATACTGACAGCTACATAACCATCACTGGAGTAGGCATGGGTGAAGGCAACAACAGCGTTGCCGCGGTCGCTCGCGCGCTCGAAGGGCTACACGGTGCCGTCGGCAAACTGAGCCAGGAGTACGGTGACACCCTCGGCATTCGCCGCCTGGTGTCCGACGTGGCCCGGCTGAGCGACGATCTCGCAGAGCTCGGCCCGCCCGACCCCAGGCACAGGCCCGGACCCGTTCCGGAGGAACTCGAGGAGATTCCCGACGTGGAGTATGACGCGTCCATGTGGACAGACGCGGAGCATGAAGGCTTCGGCGCGCCTGACAGGCACGCTCCCTGATGGCCACCGGAGTAGACAGCCCCGGCCGCGCACAGATAGGCCTCAAGACCGCGAGATCGGATCGATGGTGGCTCGCGCCGTTACGGATCGGCGTGATCCTGCTGTTCTTCGTCGTCTACGCGACGATCCGGATCTTCATGAACAAGTGGTACTGGGTCGATGAGTTCCACTACCTGACACCGCTGTACTCGCCCTGTGTCACCAGCAGCTGTGTCGAAGGCTCCAGCCACCTCGGCACCTGGTTCGGCGACTTCCCGCGGTTCGTGCCGTTCAGCCTGATCACGTTCGTGATCCTGGCCGGCTTCCGCGGCACCTGCTACTACTACCGCAAGGCGGGCTACCGGTCGCTGTTCTTCGCGCCGGCCGCGTGTGCGGTGCCTGAGCCGCACAAGACCTACACCGGTGAGCGCAAGTTCCCGCTGGTGGCGCTGAACCTGCACCGCTACTTCTTCTACGGCGCGCTGGTCTTCGGCCTGCTCAACGTCTACGACGGCGTTCAGGCCTTCCACGGCAAGGACGGCGGTTTCGGTATCGGCCTCGGCACCGTGATCATCTGGGTCAACCTGGTCTGCCTGTGGCTGTACACGCTGTCCTGCCACGCCTGCCGGCACATCGTCGGCGGCCGCCTGAAGAACTTCTCCAAGCACCCGCTGCGCTACCGGTACTGGACCTTCGTGTCCAAGCTGAACCCGAAGCACGGCACGTTCGCGATGACGTCGCTGTTCACCGTGATCCTGACCGACTTCTACATCATGGCCCTCGCGGCCGGATGGTTCTCCGACCTGCGCATCATCAACTGACCGGGATTTCTGGATATGACTGAGCTGGAACGACACTCCTACGACGTCGTCGTGATCGGGGCCGGCGGCGCCGGCCTGCGCGCGGCGATCGAGGCCCGTGAGCAGGGCAAGAAGACCGCGATCATCTGCAAGTCGCTGTTCGGCAAGGCGCACACGGTGATGGCCGAGGGCGGTTGCGCGGCCGCGATGGGCAACGCGAACTCCAACGACAACTGGCAGGTCCACTACCGCGACACGATGCGCGGCGGGAAGTTCCTGAACAACTGGCGGATGGCCGAGCTGCACGCGCAGGAGGCTCCCGACCGGGTCTGGGAGCTGGAGACGTACGGCGCGCTGTTCGACCGCACGCCCGACGGCCGGATCAGCCAGCGCAACTTCGGCGGCCACACCTACCCGCGGCTCGCGCACGTCGGCGACCGCACCGGCCTGGAACTGATCCGCACCCTGCAGCAGAAGATCGTCTCGCTGCAGCAGGAGGACTTCGAGGCCACCGGCGACTACGAGGCCAACCTCAAGGTGTACGCCGAGTGCACGATCACCGAGCTGATGAAGGACGGCGACGCGATCTCCGGCGCCTTCGGGTACTGGCGTGAGTCCGGCCGGTTCATCCTGTTCGACGCACCGGCGGTCGTGCTGGCGACCGGCGGGGTCGGCAAGTCCTTCAAGGTCACCTCGAACTCCTGGGAGTACACCGGTGACGGGCACGCGCTGGCCATGCGGGCCGGCGCGACGCTGATCAACATGGAGTTCATCCAGTTCCACCCGACCGGCATGGTCTGGCCGCCGTCGGTGAAGGGGATCCTGGTCACGGAGTCGGTCCGCGGCGACGGCGGCGTACTGAAGAACTCCGAGGGCAAGCGGTTCATGTTCGACTACGTGCCGGACGTGTTCCGGGCGCAGTACGCGGACAACGAAGAAGAGGCCGACCGCTGGTACAAGGACGCCGACAACAACCGGCGCCCACCGGAGCTGCTGCCGCGGGACGAGGTCGCGCGCGCGATCAACTCCGAGGTGAAGGCAGGCCGGGGTACGCCGCACGGCGGCGTGTTCCTGGACGTTTCGACCCGGCTGCCGGCCGAGGAGATCACTCGGCGGCTGCCGTCGATGCACCACCAGTTCAAGGAGCTGGCGGACGTCGACATCACCAAGGAGCCGATGGAGGTCGGTCCGACCTGCCACTACGTGATGGGCGGCGTCGAGGTCGACCCGGACACCGCGTCGTCGACGGTCCCCGGTCTGTTCGCGGCCGGTGAGGTTGCCGGCGGCATGCACGGGTCGAACCGGCTCGGCGGCAACTCGCTGTCCGACCTGCTCGTCTTCGGACGGCGCGCCGGCATGGGCGCCGCGACGTACGTCGACGGTCTGCAGGAGCGGCCGAAGATCGACGAGGCCGATGTGGACTCGGCCGCGACCGAGGCGCTGGCGCCGTTCGAGCTCGAGGGCGGCGAGAACCCGTACTCGATCCACCAGGACCTGCAGCAGTCGATGAACGACCTGGTCGGCATCATCCGCAAGGAAGAGGAGATGGAGCGTGCGCTCGGCCGGCTGGCCGAGTTCCGCGGCCGGATCGCGAAGATGACGGTGGAGGGTCACCGGCAGTTCAACCCCGGCTGGCACCTGGCGCTCGACCTGCGGAACATGCTGACCGTGTCCGAGTGCGTGGCCGGTGCGGCGCTGCTGCGGCAGGAGTCGCGCGGCGGTCACACCCGCGACGACTTCCCGGAGATGTCGCCGGAGTGGCGCAAGAAGCTGCTGGTCTGCAAGCTCGACGCCGAGGGCCACGTGAACGTGACCGAGGAGCAGCAGATCCCGATGCGCGAGGACCTGCTCGAGCTGTTCGAGGTCGACGAACTGAAGAAGTACCTGACGGATGAGGAGCTGCCGGCCAAATGAGTTACAAGGGCAAATTCCGCGTCTGGCGCGGGGACTCCGAGGGCGGCGAGCTCAAGGACTACGAGGTCGAGGTGAACGAGGGCGAGGTCGTCCTCGACGTCATCCACCGGCTGCAGGCGACGCAGACGCCGGACATGGCGGTCCGGTGGAACTGCAAGGCCGGCAAGTGCGGCTCCTGCAGCGCCGAGATCAACGGCATGCCGAAGCTGATGTGCATGTGCCGGATGAACACGTTCGAAGAGGACGAGGTCGTCACGGTCACGCCGATGCGGACGTTCCCGGTGATCCGGGACCTGGTCACCGACGTCTCGTTCAACTACCAGAAGGCCCGCGAGGTTCCGGCCTTCAAGCCGCCGGCGGACCTGAAGCCGGGTGAGTACCGGATGCAGCAGGTGGACGTGGAGCGCTCGCAGGAGTTCCGCAAGTGCATCGAGTGCTTCCTGTGCCAGGACACCTGCCACGTGATCCGGGACCACGAGGAGAACAAGGAGTCGTTCTCCGGTCCCCGGTTCCTGATGCGCGTCGCCGAGCTGGACATGCACCCGCTCGACGCCGCCGATCGGCAGAACGCGGCCCAGGACCAGCACGGGCTGGGCTTCTGCAACATCACCAAGTGCTGCACCGAGGTCTGCCCCGAACACATCAAGATCACCGACAACGCGCTGATCCCGATGAAGGAGCGCGTCGCCGACCGCAAGTACGACCCGATCGTCTGGCTCGGCAACAAGATCCGCCGCCGCCCGGCCTGACGCAGACCCATCCCGCCGCACCCGGCGGCACCGCAGTACCCGAGCCCCTGGCCCCACCCGGAGCCAGGGGCTCACCCCTTGCCCGGCCCCATCTGCCTGGTTCACCCATCCCGTGGTGGGTTCCCCGCCCGTAACCAGGGCCGGGAACCCACCATCGGATGGGTGAACCCATGAACGCGCATGGCGGGGTGGGCCGAGGGCGGGACACGGGGTGGTCACGCGCGTGGGGGACGTGGCCGGGGTGGGTCACTCGCGTGGGTGAGTCGGTTGGGGTGGGGCAGCACCTATCGTTCCGGACATGGACGTTGTGGTTGCGGGGTTGTTCAGCCTGGGTGTGTTCCTGGTGATCTTCGTGCCGGTCGCGCAGCGGTTGCTGGGTGTGCGGTTCGGGGTGGTGCGGATGGTGCTGGCCGCCGCGATCACGCTGAGTCTGTTCAGCCCGATCGCCAACGCGCTGGTGGGCAAACCGCCGTACACCGGGTCGAACGGCGTGGCGATCGCGTTCCTGGTGCTGACGACGCTGTTCTCGATGCTGGCCGGGCTCGTGTTCCTGGTCCTGGCCGAAGCGCTGGTGCCGACCGGGTCGTTGCCTCGGGCCCGCGATCTGCGCCGGGATCTGAGCGGCCGGATCGCCCGCACCCGGCGGTACCTGCAGATCCTCCGGATCGCGATCAAGCACGGCCTCGGACCGTACCTCCGCGGCCGCCGGCGCCCCGGCCGGGAGAACGCTGCCGGGCAGGCCGACCTGGCTCGCTCGCTGCGGCTCGCGCTCGACGAGGCCGGTGTCACGTTCGTGAAGCTCGGCCAGGTGCTGTCCACCCGCAGCGACATCATCCCCAGCGCGGTCGCCACCGAGCTCAGCAGGCTTCAGGACCAGGTCTCCCCCGGTCCCTGGGCGGAGATCGAGCAGGTCCTCACCGAGGAGCTCGGCGCCCCACCCCGTCAGGTGTACGCCGACTTCGACAGCGAACCGCTCGCCGCCGCGTCCGTCGCGCAGGTCTACACCGCCCGCCTACCTGACGGCCCGCGCGTTGTGGTCAAGGTCCAGCGCCCCGGTATCGCCGGCATCGTCGACCGGGACCTCGACATCGTCCGCCGCCTCGCCCGCCTGCTCGAGCGGAACACCGATTGGGGCCGCTCGATGGGCGTTCGCGCTCTCGCCGACGGGTTCGCCGACGCGATGCGCGAGGAGCTCGACTTCACCGTCGAGGCCGGCAACATGACCACGGTCGCCGCCGGCCGTTCCGTTGCTTCCAGCAACGACCTCGTCGTACCGCAGCTGTACCCGGACCAGTCGACCCGCCGCGTCCTCACGATGGAGCGCCTGGACGGAATCGGTCTCGGCAATGCGCGGCAGGCGATCGCCGACCGGGGCCTCGATCCTGTCCGCCTCGGCCGTTCGCTCTTCGACTGCCTGCTCGGGCAGGTGGCGATCGACGGCGTCTTCCACGCCGACCCGCACCCCGGCAACTTCCTGCTGCTCGTCGACGGCCGGATCGGCATGCTCGACCTCGGCTCGGTCGGCCGCCTCGACCCCGCCACCCGCGACGCCTTACAGCGCTTCCTGCTGGCGATCGACCACGGCGATCCGGTGTCCGCGACCGATGCCTTGCTCGAGATCGTCTACCTCCCCGACGTCATCGACGAACGCGCTCTCGAGCGGGCTGTCGGCCAGTTCATGACCCGGCACCTCGCGGCCGGGGTCTCGCTCGGGCCGGCCATGTTCAACGACCTGTTCAAGATCATCACGTCGCACGATCTCGGCGTGCCGCCTGAGGTTGCCGCGGTGTTCCGTGCGCTGGCGACGATCGAGGGGACGATCTCGCGTATCTCCCCCGGGTTCGATCTGGTCGCCGCGTCGCGTCAGTTTGCCGCGGCCCACGTCACGGATCGCCTTGCCCCGGAGGCGTTACGCCGTACGGCGACCGAGGAATTGGCGACGCTGTTGCCGATGTTGCGGCGGCTGCCGCGGCGGATCGACCGGATCGCGGCCGCCGCGGAGAGCGGACGGCTCGGCGTCAACGTCAGACTCCTCGCCGACGACCGCGACCGCCGGCACATCACCGGCCTGCTTCACCAAGCCCTGCTGGCGATCCTCGGCGCGACCGCGGGTCTGATGGCCGTGCTGCTGCTCGGTACGCCGGGCGGCCCGCAGGTCACGGCGTCCATGACGCTCTACCAACTGATCGGCTACAACCTGCTGGTGATCTGCGCGGTCCTCGTGCTTCGCGTCCTGGTGCTGATCTTCCGCCTGCCACGCCACTTGACTTAAACCTAACTTGAACTTCGACCATATCCTTCATGCCCTCCACCACTGAGTCCCGCCCCAGGCTGTTCACCGGACAACACCTGCCCTTGGTGCTCGGCGTGATCGGGCTGGTCACGCTCGGCGCGTTCGAGAACCGCGCGGTCGGTACGGCGCTGCCGACGATGGTTCGCGAGTTCGACGCCCTCGGCAGCTTCGGTCTCGCGAACGCCGCGCCGAACGCGAGCTACCTGATCTCGCTCGCGATCGCCGGCCTCTGGTCCGACCGCCGTGGACCGATCCCGACCCTGCGCGCCGGCGCGATCTCGTTCGCGCTCGCCCAGATCCTCGTCGGGACCGCGACCGCGATGCCGATGGTCGTGGCAGGCCGTCTGCTCAGCGGCCTGGCCGAAGGGCTGCTCGACGTGTCGCTGGTCGTGCTCGTGGCCCGCGCGCTTCCCGCCGTACTGCGGCCGCGCATGTTCTCGCTGTTCGCCGCGATGTGGATCCTTCCGTCCGTACTCGGACCTGTGCTGACCGGTGTGGTCACCGAGCAGTTCGGCTGGCGCTGGGTCTTCCTCGGCGCGATCGTCCTGCTCGTCCCGAGCTGGCTGCTCCTCGGCCCGGCGATGCGCCAGTCGGCGACCGCAGAGGCGCCTGAACGGACTGCCGAAGACGTCGCCGAGCTCGAGGCGTGGCGAGCCGCGCTCCCCTGGGCCCTGGCCGCCTCCGTCGCCCTCTTCTCGATGACCCTGGCCGGTGACCACCTGGAGGCCCATCCGATCATCAGCGGTACGGCGGTTGTCGTGGCGCTCGCCGTCCTCGCACGAGCTGCTGTACGCGTGATGCCCGCGGGCATGTTCGTCGCCCGACGCGGATTCCCGGCCGTGGTCGCCGTACGCGCACTGGGAGGGGCTGCATTCGCCGTCTCCGGTGCATACCTCCCGCTGTTGCTGACGCTGCAGCACCACTTCAGCCCGTCCAAGGCCGGCGTGACGTTGTCGATCACCGGAGTGTGCTGGGCGTTCGGTTCGTGGCTGCAGGGCCGCGAGCACGGGATCGAGCGAGTCACCGTACTGCGGACCGGACTGGCCTTCATGGCAATCGGACTGCTGGTCACGTCATTGCTCGCGTGGACGAACGGGACGACCTGGATCGGCCTGATCGGCTGGGGCTTCGCAGGCATCGGCATGGGCCTCAGCTCGTCCAGCCTGTCCGTCCTCACGCTGGACCTGTCCGACCACAGCAACTCAGGCCGCAACAGCAGCGCCGGCCAGATGGCCGCGACGATGAGCATCGCGACCGGACTGGCCATCAGCGGGACGCTGCTGGCCTTCAACTCCGACAACCCACGCCCGTGGGTCTTCGGCTCGATCGTCACCGCTGGCGGCGTACTGGCGCTGCTCGGCTTCCTGGCTGCACCGCGATGCCGGCGAGCCTGAGCGCCGGGAGTCCAGCGGTTACAGCGCGGGCATGGCGGCAGGGCTAGAGTGAGCGCATGGCTGAGCTTCTGACCGACGACCAGATCGATCTCGCGATCCGCGACCACCTGCCGCAGTGGAAGGTCGTGGACAAGGAACTGGTCCGCGAGGTCAAGGCGCCGGCCTTCCTGGACGGCATCCGGCTGGTGGCGACCGTTGCCCAGCTGGCCGAGTCGATGAACCACCACCCGGACATCGACATCCGCTACACCACGATCACGTTCCGGGTCACCACCCACGACGCCGGCGGCATCACCGACGACGACCTGGTCCTGGCCCGCCACATCGACACCGCCGCCGGCTGACTTGTTCCCGTCATGACGCTTGTCCGCCAGGACAAGTGCTGGTCCGGCATGCCCGGAAACGCCTTGAATCTAAGGCATGACCGCCCTAGGTACTGCTCTCACCGTCCTGCTTGCACTCGTCCCGTCCCAGGCGGACCCCGGCTGGTTCTGGAACGCTCCGCACTGCGACACCGTGTACGGCGACGGCTCGGTGACCATCACCGAGTCCGACGGCGAGACCCTCGCGCCGACAACCGGCAAGCTGCGCGCCGTCACGTACGCCAAGGTCGCGGCCCTCGAAGAGCCGAACACACTGATCACCATCGGCAAGCAGTCCATCCAGCGCTCCAGCGACGCCGGCTGCAGCTGGCAGTTGCTCGACAAGGCGCCTGACGACCTCAGCACGTACGACGTCCAGCCCGGGCCGGGCGACTCGGCGTACATCTACAGCGTCAACGACCAGCCGATCCATCGCGTGCACGGGTCGAAGGTCAGCACAGTGCTCGGACCGGTCGACGGCGGCGGGCTGGCCGCGCTGGACGCACGGCCTGGTCGGCTGCGCGTCGTTGCCGGCGACGGACAGTTGTACGACTCGTCGGACGACGGCGTGACGTGGCGGCGCACCGGCGTACTGCCTGCTCACGATCTCTTCGTGTACGACGCTGTCGTGGACCCGCGGAACCCGGATCACATCGTCATCGGCGTGATGTCGGACGGTGTCTACGTCACGTCCGACGGCGGGCGCAGCTGGACCCGGTCGCGGCCCGTCGAGCGGGTGAACGCGTTCAGTCTGACGATCTCGCCGGCCGATCCGTCGAAGGTCTGGATGGAGGGGTACGACCGGGACCGGGCGACGCGGTTCATCTGGGAGTCGACCGACGGCGGACTGAAGTTCCGCGAGGTTCTGGACCAGAGCCGGGCCGACCTGATCAACGGCAACAAGATGTGGGCGTCACCGGTCGACCCGGACCTCATCTACTTCAGCTACGGCACGTCCTTCGCCAACTTCGGCGCCGACCTGTACCGCTTCCGCCCCTCCACCGGCGACCTCACCAAACACCACAACCGCAACGACGGCATCCCGTCCCTGGCCTTCAACCCCTCCGACCCGAAGATCCTCTATCTGGGGCTCGCCGAGGAGCGTTGAACGTGCAGCTCGACAGGACGTATATGTCCACTGCCGGCTCTCTCCCGCCTGAGCACGCCTGGAAACCGCGCGGATCTCCGGACACCTCCTGTCGAGCTTGCACACCAGGTCAGCTCTGGCGGAGTCCGACCAGCACGCCTTCCGTGTCCCGGAGGTAGCAGAGGCGACCGATGCCCGGCAGCTCCTGGATCTCACCGACCTGGTCTCCACCCGCCCTAGCGGCATCAGCAAGCGTCGCCTCGAGGTCGTCGACCTCGATCCAGACGATCGTCGGCTGCGACTGGTACCGGCTGCTCATGATCGCGCCGTCGATCCCCTCCCCCGGCCCTGTTTCCGCGAGCAGGTATCCCTCCGGCACGGGCGCCGGTGTCACCTGCCAGCCGAACACCTTGCTGTAGAACTCCGCGGCCCGATTGTGGTCCTCGGCAACGATCTCGACATGCACAATGCGTCCCATGTGTCCGATCGTCACGCATCCGGGCCGGGCTCGTCTTGGACGGATCTTCCGTGCATCAACGCGGCGATGCCGTTCTGTACGGCGAGGAACGACGTCGCGCTGACGCCGGTGTACCGCTTGAAGTCGCGTGCGGCGTGGGCCTGGTCGTAGTACCCGTGCAACGCCGACAAGGTCGCGGCCGCATCCGCCGGACCGCCGAGCAGCCCGCCGACGAAGTGGTAGTAGCGGATGATCTCGGCGTACTGCTTCGGCCCGATCCCGACGTTCTTCCGGAACACCCGATACAAGGTGCTGTACGACGTCCCGCACCGGCGTACGACGTCGGCGACAGCAACCTGGCCGCGCAGTTCGTCGATCGCCCGCACGGCCTCGGCGACGATCGGCGGAGCGGCTGTGGTCGTCGTACGCGCCGCGAGAAAGCCCGCCAACCGGTCCGCCCGTGCCTGACCGAATGGCTCCAACCGCAACTCCGCCGCCAACCCAGACGCCGTCTCCGGCCCCACCCAGTCCGCCAACTGCCGGACCTCATCAATCAGAGCAGGCAAGCCAAGTGACGCCAGCCCCCACGGCGTGAACTCCACACCCGCGTAACTCGACACTCCAAGCTGGCTGATCACCTGCGGCCGAGTCATCACCCCGAACACCGCCGCCCCGTTCACCCACTCCGCCCCACTCACCGGGTCATGCCGAGTCCCCGCATCCCCCAACGCAACCGCAAGCCCCGGCCGGCCGTTCGGAATCAGAATCTCCTGCCGCACTTCCGGCAACGCCTCGGAGTCAACCAACCACACATGGTCGATCACCTCCCGCAGTTGTGCCCCCGGCAAGAACCGCTCATAAGCCATGCCCCACCGTCTCGCACCGACGAACCCCACACGAAATCACGCACCCGCAACGCCTGCCCGAGCCTCCCTTTTCTTCCTTCCTTTGTTCACGACGCGAATCGTAAGTCTCTGGCTCGTTTACATCGGTTACCGTTGAGAAGTGACGACTGCCGAGGAGTACCGCCTGCTGGGTTTCGACGATGCCGACCGGGAGGCCGCCGAGGCGTTCACACCGGATGCGGCGGTGGTGAAGGACCTGGCCGACCAGATCCGGGCCGCGATCGGGAAGCTCGGGAGTGAGCCGGAGTTCCGGATGCCGGAGGACGCGCGGAACTCGGTCCAGGCGTACCTGGACACCGTGCCGGACATCCGCGCGTACCACTCCAGCCGCGGCATCCCCGACGACATCAGCTGGGCCTCGCTGGCCGACCTCGGACAGCAGCTCAAGGTCAGCCGCCGCACCCACGGCGAGTACAGCCTCGAGACGCACTGGTGGTTGACGAACTTCTGGGTCGGCAACCTCTACTCGCTGGGACGGCTGCAGTACATGCTGTTCCAGGTCACGGAGGACCAGCCGGTCCCGGGCACCGAGACCGGCGAATGGATCATCGGCGTACACATCCCCGAGACCGGCCCGCTGACCCCGGAGCTGGTCGACGACAGCTTCCAGCAGGCCCGTGAGTTCTTCCCGCGGCACTTCCCGGAGTACCCGGTGAAGACTGCGAACCTGTGGTCCTGGTTGATCGACCCGTACCTGCTCGACAACCTGCCCCAGGACTCCAACATGGTGAAGTTCGGCCGCCGCTTCACGCCGTACGGGACGCCGAACGACAGCCAGGACAGCGCGATCTTCTTCACGTTCCGCACCCACGGCACCGACCACCTGGACGAGCTCCCGCAGGACACCCGCCTGCAGCGCCTGGTAGTCGGCCGCATCAAGGACGGCGGCACCTGGCAGAGCGGCTACGGCTACCTGAAGTTATGACGGCCGGTTCTGGTTGCTCGGTACGCCGTACTTCGCCAGCCAGCTCGCCAGCTCCATGTTGGACACGCACCGTACGTCGGGCTGCGTACACGTCTGTTTGACGAAGTCCGTCAAGGCATCCGAGTACACGCTGTTGTTCCAGCGGTTGAAGTGGTTGCCGAGGAACAGCGGCGGGTTGCCGCTCGCCCGGGACTTCGCCAGCGCCTGCTGGTACGTCGCGAGCACCTGCGCCTTCAGCGCGGGCGCCTGGGCGAGCGGAGCCTTGCGCGCCTGGGTCTGCGCGAACCACAGGTTGTAGTCCATCGTCAGCGTCTTCTTGCTGGTACCGGCCAGGGTCACTGACTCAAGCGGGAAGTCCCACAGACCATTCTGCTTCTTCGGCCAGCTGATGTAGCCCGGCGCGGACGCGTCGTACAGCATGCCGCGCTGCACCATGGCCTGCCGGTACGCAGGCCGGTTGCCCTCGAGGCAGGGCGTCCGCATGCCCTTGACGGTGGACGGGTCGAACGGCGGTACGACGGCCTTGCCTGCGGCCAGCGTAGGCCCGGTCCGCACCATCCGGTCGAACGCGCTCAGCTCGGCGGTCCACTGGGCGGTGGTCCAGCGGCCGATGCCGTTCTTGCCGCAGAAGTGACCGTTCGCGTGGGTGCCGATCTCATGGCCCTCGGCGATCGCCTCCCGCAGTACCTTCGTGCGTCCGAGCACGTTGGCCGTGTCGCCCCAGCCGATGTCGGAGGCGCCGGGCTGGTGGTACGGCGGCTTGTAGTCGGTGCGGTGATCGCCCGGGTACAGGTACGGGCCGGAGAGGAAGAACGTCATCCGCGCGTTGACCTGCTTCGCTACCGCGCGCCAGCGAGCCCAGAGGGCTAGATCGCCGGCTCCGTCGAAGGAGACCACGACGAAGAGCGGTGGTTTGCCGTTCGGCAGGCGGGCTGGGAACGACCGCAAGACCGGTGCCGCAGCCGGCAGAGTGCCGCCGCTCGGCTTCACCGTGGGCGCCGGAGTCGGCGTCGAAGTGGCTGTCGGCGTGGGCTTAGCAGTCGGCTTGGGCCGCGGCTTGTGCGAGGGCGAGGTAGTCGCCGACGGAGCACCTTCCAGCGGTACGTCGGCACACCCGGCCAGGACCGCCGCGACAACAACCGCGGCGCCCGCGAGGTTAACCCCAGGCCTCACCACGGCTCTACTGACGCACGAAAGCCCGTCGAGGTTGCTCCGGGACACGCGCCCGGCCGGAAACCGGGGTGGGGATCGTTAAGCGCTCGTGATCTTCGCCGCGCGGCGCTTCACCGCGATCCGGCGGGACGTCTCGACGAGCAGACCGATCGTCGCGGCCAGGCCGAGGCTGAACGCGAGCCCCTTCAACTGGTCGTGCGCGAACGCGTCGCCGCCGAGGTAGCCGAGCAGCGCGACGTACGTGTAGGCGATCGTCACGCCGAAGAACGTGAACACGATGAACTTCTTGAACGAGTACCGGGTCGCGCCCGCGGTCAGCGTGGCGACCATCCGCGCGCCGGGGATGTAGCGGACCGTCATCAGGATCAGCCCGCCGCGCGCGTGCAGCGCGCCCGAGACCCGGTCGTACATCTGCTGGCGACGCTCCTGGCGCTTCATCCAGCGGTGCAACGCCGGGCCGGAACCACGGCCCATGAAGTAGCAGGTGGACTCGCCGATGACGGAGCCGACCATCGCGACCGCGATGACGAGCATCAGGTTCTGGTGGCCGGCGGCCGCGGCCATGCCCGCGGTGATGACCATGCCCTCGCTCGGAACCACCGGGAAGACGGCGTCGACAGCGGCGGCCACGAACAGGATGAGCAGCAGCCAGTGCGAGGCCATCGCAAAGCTGAGCAGGTGCCGCGCGACCTCTAGCAACTCCGTCACCCGGCCAAGGATGCCATCCGCCACCAAGATCGCCGCAATCCCACGGGTGTGATTCAGGTGCGGTTCATCCGATGTTCAGGGCTCGCGGCTGGCTGTGGTCAGAGCTGTACCGGCAGTTCGCGGATCGCGTTCATCAGCAGGCCGGGCGTGCGGACCGGGTCCCGCTCCGGCTCGGCCAGGCGGAGGTCGGGGAAGCGCTCGAACAGCATGCCGAGCGCGATCCGGCCCTCCAACCGGGCCAGCGGCGCGCCGAGGCAGTGGTGGATCCCGTGCCCGAAAGCGAGGTGCGCTGAGTCCGGCCGGGTGATGTCCAGCTCGTCCGGCCGCTCGACCTTCCGCGGGTCGCGGTTCGCGGGCAGCAGTGCGAACACGATCACCTCACCGGCCTCGATCCGGCTCCCGGCGATGTCGATCGGCGCCTGGGCGATGTACGGGATCGCGGCCTGCAGGGGGCCGTCGTACCTGAGCAGTTCCTCGATCGCCGCCGGCAGCCGGTCCGGCTCGGCCTTCAATAGCTCGAGCTGGTCAGGATGGCGGAGCAGGGCGTGTACGCCGTTCGTGATCAGGCTGACCGTGGTCTCGTGGCCGGCCGCGAGCAGCAGGAAGATCATCGAGGTCAGCTCGTCCTCGCTCAGCCGGTCGCCGCCGTCGCGGGCCGCGATCAGGCCGGACAGCAGATCGTCGGTCGGCGCCTGCTGCTTCTGGACGATCAGCTCGTGGACGAAGTCGAGCATCAGCGTGGTCGCCTCGACGTACTCGTCGGCGGTGTGCATACTCGCGTTCACGAACACCGACGACCATTGGCGGAAGTCCTCGCGGCGGACCGGCGGGATGCCGATCAGCTCGCAGATCACCGTGATCGGCAGCGGGTAGCTGTACGCGTTCACGAGGTCGACGCGATCCCCCGCGACGGCCATCTCGTCGAGCAGGCCGGTCGCGATCTCACGGATCCGCGGCTCCAGCGCGTCGATCCGGCGGCGGGTGAACGCAGCCGTGACCAGCTTGCGCAGCCGGGTGTGGTCCGGCGGGTTCGCCCCGAGCATGTGTCGCTCGGTGCGGTTGATCAGGTCGTCCATCACCGTGTCGCGGTGCGGCCCGTCGAGCGGCGAGCGCACCACGTCCGGATGCGCGAGCAGTTCGCGCGTCTCGGCGTACCCGGTGATCAGGCAGACCGGGACGCCGGTGAACAGCATGAGCCGCTGCACGGGTCCTTCGGCCGCTAGATCCTCGAATCCCCAGTGCCGGGCGATCCCGCTGGTCTCCGTGAACGGCTGCCTCATGCCCGCCAGCCTACGTTCGGCTCAGGACACTAGGTGCTCAGCGAGTTCCGTGCGGGAGTGGATGCCCAGCTTCGTGTAGACCTTGCGCAGGTGGTACTCGACGGTTTTCGGGCTCAGGAAGAGCCTGGCCGCGGCCTCTCGGATGCTGTGCCCGTCTGCGAGCAGTACCGCGATCTGCCGCTCCTGCGGAGTCAGCTCGTCCGCCGTGCTCGGCACACGACGACGTGCGGTCTCACCGGTCGCCTTGAGCTCCGCAGCGGCCTGGTCGGCCCACCCGAGTGCACCGAGCCCGTCAAAACCCTCCACCGCGAGCCGGAGCTGCGTACGCGCGTCGACACGCCGTCGTACTCGCCGCAGCCACGCGCCGTACGCAAGACGTGTCCTAGCGAGCTCAAAGGCGTCGAGCGTCACCTCATGCTGGCTGAGCGCCAGCAGGAAGTCGTCCTCGCTGTCACCGGCCGCACCACGCGCCCGCGCTGCCCGCGCCAACGACCACGGCTGTCCCTTGGCCTCAGCCAGAGCTGAGTGCTCGTCAGCCACCCGCTTCGCATCCTCAACCCGCCCCAACCGCAGATAGACCTCAACCAGCTCCGGCGCCGGCGACAGGTCCGGGTCCTTCAACCCATACTCGGCCAGTACGTCGACCAGCCGCTCGTACTGCGGCAGTGCCGCCGCCGGATCACCACGCCCCAACTCCAGGTCGCCCAGAGCAAACAGGGACCACAGCGTGCCGAGGTGGATCTCTTGCTCGGCACAGATCCGCAGGCACTCCGTAGCCAGCTCCTGGCACTCCGCTCTGCCCTCGTGCGACCACAGCCACGCCAGTCCGGCCAGGTTCATCGCCAGTTCGGTCGTCTGCCCGGTCTCACGCGACAACCGGATCCCCTCGTCGTACGACGTCTCCGCATCGGCCCAGCGATCTGTTGTCGCATCGTCGCGCGCCAGCACGAACAGGAGTCCAGGCAGTGTCCCGAGAGCGACCTGCTCCCGCCGTTCGAGCATCGCTTGCTGCAGCATCGCCCGGCCGGTGCCGGTCTCTCGCAGGAACAATGCGGCCAGCACCATCCAGACCTGGCGGCGACGGTCGCGGTCCAGCTCGTCCGACGGCTCCAGGCTGATCGCCGCACGGATCTGGTCCATTCCGCCGTCCCCGGCGAGTACCTTCGCCACACCGCTCGCCAGCATGCCCATGATCCTTGGACCAGGCCGCTCGAGCGCCGGCCGGAGGCGATCCAGCTCGTGCGCGACCTCTAGACCAGCCGCGGCGTCACACAGCCGAAAGCACGCCGCGACAGCATCAGCGAGCAGCCCGGTAGCGACCTCCGGATCCGTACACTCCGCGGCCGCAGCCACGAGGATGTCGCGAGCCCGGCGCGGCGAGCCACACTTCACTTCGATGTCGCCGCGAATCTCCTGCGCCCGGAGCTTCACCGGCAGCGGCGGCTGCAGCATCAACGCGTCAGCGAGCAAGGCGCCTGCCCGCTCCGCAAGTCCGGCCGACCACGCCGCCTCCCCAGCAGCCACCAACCTGAGTGCGCGGTCCTGCAGCCTCTGACTCAGTCGCCCAGCACGTTCGTACGCCGTCGCAGCGACCGCGTGCGCCCCGCGAGCCGCGGCGTGTTCGGCCGCAACGACCAGTCCGGCCGCCACCTCATCGTCAGCGCCCAGAACTGCCTCGGACAGGTGCCAAGCACGCCGGTCCTCGTCCGGTGTGGTGCCGGCGACCGCGCGATGCGCAGTACGTCGCTCTGCTGGATCAGCACTCGTGTAGATGGCGGAGCGGACCAGCGGATGCCGCCAGACGACCTCACCGTCGCGGATCGCAACCAGCCCGGCCGCTTCGGCCTCCTCGAGAACCGCCACGTCAACGCCCAGCTCTGCGCAGGCGCGTGCGACGGCTCCGAGTTCACAGTCGTCGATCGCCGAGACCAGCAGCGCGGTCCGAGCGTCCGGGCTGAGTCGGTTTGCCCTGCTGACAAAGGCTTCTGCGAGCATCGTCGGCACCGGGAGAGGCACGCCGGGCGGCGTACGGTGCAAGCGGTCCGGGTCGTCTGCCAGCTCGAGCAGGGCCAGCGGGTTACCTGCCACGGTTTGGTAGAGCTGCTCGACCAGATCACCCGGCAGGTGTTGCACAAGCTGTTGCGCGGCCTCGAGCGTGATCCCGTCCAGCTGCAGCCTCGGGAGATCAGCCTCTAGCGGATGCGGTTCGTGAGCACGGGCTGCGATCAGCATGACGATTGGATCGGCGACCAGGCGCCGTGCGGCGAACAGCAAGGCTTCTGCGGACGGACGGTCGAGCAGATGTGCGTCGTCGATGATCAGCGCGAGCGGGGCGTCTTCGGCGTACCGGCAGATCAGGCTGAGGGTTGCGGCACCGACAGCGAACCGGTCCGCCGGGGTACCAGTGTCAGGCCTCAACGCCAGCGCGGATGCGAGTGCTGACTGCTGTGGACCGGGGATGCGGTCGAGGCTGGACAGGGCTGGTCGTAGTAGTTGGAGCAGAGCTGCGAAAGGCACTTCACGTTCGGCTTCGGCGCCGCGAGCGCGCAGGATGCGCAGTCCGCCGGCCATGGCAGCAGCTTCGTCCAGCAGGCTGGTTTTGCCGATGCCGGGCTCGCCGGTGACGAGCAGCACCCCAGCGGCTCCGACCCGCGCCCCCGCGACCAGTTGCTCGACCACCCGGCGCTCCGCCTCCCGCCCGATGAGCATGTCTCGCAGTGTGCACCAGTAGGCCCACCTGATGCGACCGTCCGTCCACGCTGCCTACGTTTCCTCGGGTACGCAAAACCACTAGGGGGCAAAGCAAATGACTGTTGCAATTGACGCCGACAAGCTGATGGGCTTCGTGTTCAAGGCTGTGGACGAGGTGGGGGCGACGCTGAACGCGGCGCTGGTGGTGATGGGTGATCGCCTCGGGTACTACCAGGCGCTCAGCGATCAAGGCCCGGCCACGCCGTCCGAGCTCGCCGAGTGGACCAGCACCGACGAGCACTACACCCGCGAGTGGCTCAACGCCCAGGCCGCGGGTGGGATCGTCGAGTACGACGCGAGTACCGGTCGCTACACATTGCCACCAGAGCACGCCATCGCCATGACCGACCCGAGCAGCCCGGCGTACCTGCCTGGGTTCTTCCAGATCGCACTGGGCACGCTGCAGCACACCACGGACACCATCGAGGCGGCGCGCAGTGGTGCCGGGGTCGGATGGCACGAGCACACGTCGGACGTACACGTCGGATGCGAGCGGTTCTTCCGGCCGTCGTACAACGCCAATCTGCTGCCGACCTGGCTTCCCGCGCTCGACGGCGTGGTGGAGAAGCTGCAGCAGGGCGCGACGGTGGCCGACATCGGCTGCGGGCACGGCTCGTCGACGATCCTGATGGCCGAGGCATTCCCGCGGTCGACGTTCATCGGCTCGGACTACCACCAGGCATCGATCGAGACGGCCAGGCTGCGGGCGGCGGAGGCAGGTGTCGCTGATCGGGTGTCGTTCGAGGTCTCACCGGCCGACAGCTTCAGCGGCTCCGGATTCGATCTGGTGACGACGTTCGACGCCCTGCACGACATGGGCGATCCGGTCGGCGCGGCCCGGCACGTACGGGAGGCGCTGGCGCCCGACGGCACCTGGATGCTGGTCGAGCCGATGGCCGGCGACCACGTCGAGGACAACCTGAACCCGGTCGGGCGGGCGTACTACGGCTTCTCCACGCTGCTCTGCACGCCGGCGTCGTTGTCCCAGCCGGTGGGGCTCGCGCTCGGTACGCAGGCCGGCCCGGCGCGGATCCAGGACGTGACCAAGGCGGCCGGGTTCAGCCGGTTCCGGACGGTGGCGCAGACGCCGTTCAACCTGGTGTTCGAGGTGCGCCCTTGACAAATTAGTTCACCATCCGGTGAAGTGTCACGTGTGTTGGCGAAGACGTTCGGAGCGCTCGCGGACCCGACTCGGCTGGCGATCGTGAGCCGGCTGAGTCGGGGCGACGCGACGATGGGCGAGCTCGCCGAGCCGCACCGGATCACCCCACCCGCGATCACCAAGCACGTCGGCGTGCTGGTGGACGCGGGTTTGGTGTGTCGGCGCCGGGTCGGGCGGACGGTGGTGTGCACGCTCCGGCCGGAGGCGCTCTCCGAGGTGGAGCAGTGGCTCGGCGACCTCACGACGTACTGGAACAGCACCGTTGACCGGTTGGAAGAACTCCTGCGAGGGGACGACGATGGACACTGAGATCCGGATCGAAAGGGTGCTTCCGGCAACGATCGGCCGGGTGTACGACGCCTGGACGCGCGTCGAGCTCCTGGCCCAGTGGTACTGCCCGAATCCCAAGTTCGACCTGAAGGTGCAGGCCGACGTCCGGGTCGGCGGCGAGTACGTCGTCGAGATGGGCCCGCACGTGGTGCGCGGCAGCTACCTCGAGGTCGAGCCGCCGCGCCGGCTGGTGTTCAGCTGGAAGTGGGACGGCACGGAGGACGAGCCGACCCGGGTCGAGGTCGAGCTGGCCGAGGTTGCCGACGGCACCCGGATGGTCCTCAGCCACACCGGCTTCGCCACCGCCGAGGACACCGCCAACCACCGGATGGGCTGGGAGCCCGAGGTGGGCCGACTGGTCGACCTGCTCGAGTCGGCTACCGCTCGACAGCCCGACCCCGCAGCCGATCGAGGATAACGACGAGGACGACGGTTGTCGCGAGCAACACCACGGCCTCGGCCGCTGCGACGAACGTCTGACCGCGGTCGGTCAGTGCGAAGATGCTCACCGGCAGCGTCCGCCACGACGCCGGATACACCATGATCGTGGCACCGACCTCACCCATCGACAACGCGACGGACAACCCGGCTGCCGAGGAGATCGCGGGCAGCAGCATCGGCAGCCGGACCCGCCACAGCACGCGGGCGGGCGAGGCGCCGAGCGACGCGGCGACATCGGCGTACGACGGATCGACTCGTTGCAGCGCCGCGGCAACCGTTCCGTAGCTGAAGGCAACCATCAGCACGAGGTGTGCGATGACCACGATCCACTTGGTCCCGTTGAGCAGCACCGGCTGCCGTGAGAACGCGACCAGCAAACCGAGCCCGACCACCACCGACGGCACCGCGATGGGCAGATGGTGCATCGCATCCGCAACCCTCGCGAACCGCGACCCGTAGGCAGCCATCGCGCCCCAGGTCCCGATGACTACCGCTAGCAATCCACCCATGAACGCGGTCTGCAAACTCACCGACAACGAGGCCAGCTCATCACCCGACAACGCCTGGCGCAGATGATCGCCGGTCGGGTCTGACGGCAGTACGCCGTTCCACGAGCCGGCGAACGCGGCCGCGATCACCACCAGGAACGGCAGCAGGACGAGCAGCCCGAACACCAAGGCGAACGCGATCCAGACGACAGCCTTCCCGGTTCTAGTCCAGACGAGCACGACGACCTCCCAGTGCCATCCGCAGTACGGCGTACAGCCCGAGCGACAACGCGATCTGGACGACCGCGATCACGCAGGCGCCCGGGTAGTCGAACATCACGATGCCCTTGGTGTGCACGAGCATCGGCAAGGTCGTTGTGCCCTTCGCGCCGAGGAACAGCACGATGCCGAACTCGTTCAGCGTCAGCAGCAAGGTCAGGCTGCCGCCCGCGACGAGCGCCGGGCGTACTTCGGGGAGCACGACCTGGCGCAGCACACGCCACGGACCGGCGCCGAGACTGGCTGCCACGTCGAGCTGGGCCTGCGGCAACCGACTCATTGCTGCCAGCAACGGTCGCATGACGAACGGGGTGTAGAACGTGACCTCGGCCAGTACGACGGCCCACGGCGAGGTGAGGAATCCACCCGCGCGCAGGATCCCGGTCGTGCCGTAGATGAACGTGAACGAGAGCGCGACCAGGAACGACGGCAACGCCAGCATCGTGTCCACGAGTCCGGCGACCACGCGCGCGCCCGGGAACGGCACGAAGCTGATCACCACTGCGAGGAACGTGCCGACGATGAGACAGCCGACCGTCGAGCTCACGGCGATCTGCACGGTCCGCACCAACGCGTCCCGGAACTCCGCCGACCCGACCACGTCGCCCCACGCGGGGATCGACTCGATCGCCACCAGCACCAACGGATACACGACGAGCACCGCGATCACCAGCAACGGCGGCAACACCCACAACCACTTGCCGTCCCGCCGCCGCTGACTGCTCACGACAACGGTGGCTCCCAACGCCTCGACAGCCATCAGCCCACCTCCGCCGGCACCAAGCTGCACGCCTCAACCGGCAACACCATCACCACAGCCGCACCCAGCTCAGGCACCCGCCGATCAGCCGGCACATCAACCCGCACCACCACATCCGCAAGCCCGTCAACCAGACAGGTCACCTGACTGGACGCCCCACGCCACTGCGCCGCTACAACCCGCCCCACCAACCTCGCCACATCCTCCACCGCGTTAGCGGGCTCTGGCGGCTCCAGGCGGATGGCGTGCGGGCGGATACAGAGCAGGCTCTTCCCGTCCTCTGGTTTCAGCCCGGGGACTACAGCGCCCGCCACCTTCACAGCACCTTCGTCCACCGATACAGGTAGCAGGTTCGCCCCGCCCAGGAACGACGCGGTGAAGGCCGACGGCGGAGCGGCGTACAACTCGGCGGCCGGCGCGATGTCGACAAGTCGAGCATCGCGCATCACCGCGATCCGATCCGCGAGCGCCAACGCCTCCGACTGATCATGGGTGACGTAAACGATCGCAATATCCGGCACCTCACGGCGCAACTTCTGCAGCTCACCGAGCATGTCCGCACGCAACTGCGCGTCAAGCGCCGCAAGCGGCTCGTCCAGCAGCAACACCGACGGCTGGATCGCGAGCGCCCGCGCAATAGCAACCCGCTGCTGCTGCCCACCGGACAACTCGCGCGGAAAGCGCCGCCCGTACGCCGTCATCCCGACCATCTCGAGCATCTCGCCGACCCGCCGCGACACCTCCGCCTTGGGCTTCCGCGCCGCCCGCAGCCCGAACGCCACGTTGTCCGCCACCCGCAGATGCGGAAACAACGCGTACTGCTGCACGACCACCCCGATCCCCCGCCGAGCAGGCGGGAGATCGGTGACGTCGTTCCCGCCGAGCCGGATCCGCCCGCGCGTCGGCCGGACGAACCCGGCCACCGCCTTCAACGCGGTCGACTTCCCCGACCCGGACGGCCCGAGCAGCGCGACCGTTTCACCGGCCGCGACGCTCAGGTCGAACCCTTCCAGCGCGCACGTCCGGCCACTGTGTTTATTACCAAAGTGCACCGTGACGTCCTCGAGCTGAACGGTCATCCCACAGCCTTGGTGTACGCCGCGACGTCGCCGTCCAGGTCGCTCAGCACGGTCGCCCAGTCGGGCTGCCACACCTCGACGCCCTCGGTCACCGTCTCGACCGTCTGGAAGTTCGCGTCGGTCGGCTTCACGTCGTCCCGGGCCGGCACCCCGAAGGCATCCTTCGAGACCGTCTCCTGCGCGTCGGTCGAGAGCAGGTAATCCATCAACTGCTTCCCGCCATCGGCGTTCGGCGCACCAGCCCCGAGTCCCATCACGTACGGCAGCGCCAGCGTGGTCTTCTTGCCGTCCGCGCCCGCCGGGAAGAAGATGCTGAACGCCGACTTGTCGTTCGCGATCGACGCCGCGTTCATCTGTACGTCGCCGTTCGCCACCAACAGCTCGCCCTTGCTGACCTTCGGCTGCAGTTTGCCGGTCGACGCGGACGGGCCGACGTTGTTCGGCTCGAGCTTCTTCAGGTAGTCGAGCGCCCCCTGCTTGCCGAGCACGTGCTGGAGCAGCAGCAGTACGGCGGTGCCGTCACCGGCCTGACCCGGCGTCGAGTACTGCAGCTTGCCCTTGAACTTCGGGTCGAGCAGATCGTCGAACGTCTTCGGCGCACCGACCTGCTGGTTCGCGATGAAACACAGGTAGTTGTCGACGACGGTGACGTAGTCGTCGCCCTTGACGCCCTTCACGTGATCGGCGCCGGGTACGTCGTACTTCTGCAGCAGGCCGTCCTGCGACGCCTTCTGGATGAACGGCGGCAGCGTCACGAGGACGTCGGCCTGCGGGTTCGACTTCTCCTTCTGCATCCGCGAGACCACCTCGCCGGAGCCGGCCTCGACGGTCTGGACCTTGATCCCGGTCTTCTGGGTGAACGCGTCGAACCGGGTCTTGTACCAGTCGGCCAGGCCGTCCGCGGTGTACACGGTGACTGTCTTCTTGGCGCCGTCGCCGGTGGCCGCGGCTCCGGTCCCGCCGCAGGCCGTCAGGTTGATGGTTGCCGCGAGCAACAGGGTGGCCGCGAGCAAGGTCTTGAGTGCCTTCACTTCTCCAGCTTTCGATCGAGGAGCAGGCCGGGCAGTTCCCGGACCGACTCGAGTACATGCGTCGCACCCGCGGCGTCGAGCTGTTGCTTGCCGTGGGCACCTGTCAGGACGCCGGCGACGATCCCGGCACCGGCCCGGATTCCCGTCGTCATGTCGTAGGCGGTATCGCCGGCCACGGCCACGTTCGCCACGCTGTCGGCCTTCAGCTCGAGCAGCGCCTTGAGCACCATGTCCGGATACGGTCTGCCACGGCCCGCCTGAGCCGGACAGAGAGTGAGATCGGCCAGCGTCTGCCAGCCGAGTGCGGTCAGGATTCGGTGTTGAGTGGTCTCGGAGAAGCCGGTGGTCAGGCAGACCTTGATGCCGGCGTCCTGGAGTTGCCGGATCGCATCCTCAGCGCCGTCGATCGGCTTCAGCCCGTCGATCAGGTTGCTGTAGGCATCTTCGAACGCCTTGTTCGCCTCCTGCGCCGCGTCCTCACGATTGAGCAGCGCACGGAAGACGGTGATCTTCGATTCACCCATCGTCGCTCGGACGTGCGCGATCATCCGCTCGTACTCCGGTGTGCCGGGCTCGATGCCCTGGGCACCGATCGCGGCGGTGAACGCCTGCTCCACCAGCCCGTCGTCGGCAACCGTCGTACCGGCCATGTCGAGTACTGCGAGCTGGATCATGCGCCGATCCCTTCGAAACTTGCCTCGGCGATCGCCGGCGACATCGTCATCCCGCGCCCGCCCGGTCCCGTCACCAAGTGCACGCCGCGAGCAACGTCCCGACGTACGACCACCTCGCCGCCGGTCGCCTGCGAGTACACCCCTGCCCAGCGCTGGGTAATCGCAGGCAGCTCGCGCCCGAGAATGCTTTCGACGGTCTCGCGCAGGTACTCGTACGGCTCGCTGCGCACATCGAACGAGAACGGCTCGTCGTACTCATGGGTGTCACCAATGGTCAGCCCGCCGTGCGCACGCTGGACCATCAGCAGCTGCATCTTGTGCTCCTCGGCAATGGCAGCCTGCGGCGGCAGATCGTCGGCCTGGTACGCCGGGTAGTACCGGAAGCTGTCCCCGTCGGCGACCGCGGTGGTGAGTACGTCGTCGAGCGGCGCGGTCTGCATCATCTGCAGGCGCACCCGGCGTACCGGAAGGTCGTCGGTCAGCTCGCGGATGAGCCCGCTGTGCCACGCGCCGGTGCACAGGAAGACGAGTTCGCCCTCATGCGTCTCACCGTGATCGTCGACGATCCGGCCGTCCTGCACGTTGCGCACTTCCCGGCCCCCGAGGAACTGGTAGCGGTTCGACTTCGTCAGCTCGGTACGCAGCGCAGGCAACACCTCACGCGGCTCGACGATCGCATCCCGCGCGCACCACAGCGCACCTTGCAGGTCGCCCTTCAACGCCGGGTTGCGTTCCCGGGTCTGCTCCGCGTCGAGCACCTGAAACCCACGGGCCGCCGCATCGGGCCGGGCCGCCGCCTCCTTGGCAACCGCCAACTCGGCCTCGCTCCGGCAGACGGTCAGCGAGCCGGCCGTCCGTACGCCGATCCCCGGCAGGTCCGCCCACAGATCCCGCGCACGCTGGGCCAACTCCACCTCGGCGCCGTCAGCACGCCCGCTGACCCAGACCAGCCCGAAGTTCCGCACGCTGGCGCCACGGGCCTCGAGCTCGCGCTCCACCTGGACGACCTCGTGGCCCCGCCGTACCGCTTCCCAGGCGTGAAACGTGCCCAGAACACCTCCACCGACCACAACCACCCGCACACCCGCTCCTCTCGTCGAACCATAGATTGGTCCGGACCAATGAAGAGGACGTGCGAACGGGTCGACCGCGGGGTGAACCCGCGGCGAACACCTGGGTCAGGGGCGCAAGGTGGCCCTGAAGCCGACTCGGTCGCCCCGGTAGAGGGAGCGGACGGCCTCGATGGGGCGGCCCGTGGTGTCCCGGCTGGTGCGGTGGAGCAGGAGCATCGGGAGGGACTGCGTCGCCTTCAGGAGCTCGGCCTCGCGCGGGGTGGCGATGACGGTCTCGACCAGTTCCTCGCCTTCGCCGAAGCGAACCCCGAGCTGATCGGTCAGGCACCGGTACAGCGAGCCGGTTGGATCCAGCACCTCTTTCAAGGTCGGGAAGCGCTCGACAGCGAGGTACGTCGTCTCGAGCCCGATCGGCTGCCCGTCCGCGAACAGCACCCGCTCCAGCCGATGGACCGGCTCCCCCTCGGCGATGCCAAGCTTCTCCGCGAGTACGGCGTCGGCGGCGAGCTCATCGAAGTCCACGACCTCACGCGCCGGCGTGTGACCCTGCGCCCGGAGCGCCTCCGTGTAGCTCACCAGCGCGAGCGGCTGCACGAGCTTCGGCGTGGCGACGAACGTGCCCTGCCCCTGCCGGGCCCGCAGCCGCCCGTCCGCGATCAGCTCGCGGATCGCCTGCCGCATCGTCCAGCGGGAGACCCCGAACTCCTTCGCGAGCACCCGCTCCGGCGGCAACGCCGCACCCTCGCCCAGGCCCTCGACCACTTCAACCAGCCGGGTCTTCACCACGAAATGCAGCGGAACGCTCACCCAACCGACTCTAGTCGAGCCAAGGCTCCCCTTCGGGCCGTGAGAAAGGTCGAGCCCCGGGCGGCAACCCGGGGCTCATGCGGATGGATGGACAGTTGGCGGAACTCAGCTGCCGGACTTGCGCCTGAACTGGCGCTTCTGCTTGTCGTTGTGCGCGTCGCCGACGCCCTGCCCGCGCACTCCGGATCCCGGATGCGTGTGCTTCCCGGCGTTCTTCTTCTCGAGCGCGTCCCGGAACTTCTTCTGCAGATCGTCCGCCGGCTCGCTGGACTTGTCGCTCATACCGTCTCCTTCACAAACCGTCAGGCGTACGCACCCCACGCTAACCGAGGGTGAAGACGAATCGCGAGTGGAATACCGGTGATCTCACCTGTGGAAAACCCCGGCCGCGGTCAGAGCGGCGCTGTTAAGTTCTCGGTACGCCGACGGAGGGACACGGAATGCTGGTGAGCAACGAGGCACTGCTGGGGATCGCGCTGGTCGAGCTCGGCCTGGTGATCGTGCCCGGGCCGAACATGATCTACCTGGTCTCCCGCTCGATCGCCCAGGGCCGCCGCGCCGGCCTGATCTCGCTCGCCGGGGTCGGCATCGGCTTCCTCGTGTACCTGCTCGCCGCGAGCGCCGGTCTCGCCACGCTGTTCGCGCTCGTCCCCGAGATCTACCTGACGCTGAAGCTCGCCGGCGCGGCGTACCTGCTCTGGCTCGCCTGGAACGCGCTCCGCCCCGGCGGTTCGTCGGTCTTCGCCACGCAGGAGCTGGAGCCCGACCGCCCGCGCAAGCTGTTCGGCATGGGCCTGCTGACCTGCCTGCTCAACCCGAAGATCGCGATCCTCTACATCTCGCTGCTCCCGCAGTTCCTCGACCCGTCCCG
Organism: Kribbella rubisoli; assembly: GCF_004217145.1. GTDB lineage: Bacteria > Actinomycetota > Actinomycetes > Propionibacteriales > Kribbellaceae > Kribbella > Kribbella rubisoli. Next base: position 506,712 of record NZ_SHKR01000011.1, read on the forward strand.
CGGTCACCTCGGTCTCCAGAGCCTGATCCTCGGCCTCACACAGCTCACGGTCGGTGTCGTCATGAACGCCGTCTTCGTGATCACCGCCGGCTCGGTCGCCGTGTTCCTCTCCAGCCGCCCGACCTGGATGCGCATCCACCGGTACGTCATGGGCACCGCGCTCGCCGTCTTCGCCGTCCGCCTGGCCACCGACCGCGCCCGCCCGCTCGCCTCACACTGAAGACTGTCCGACCCGGTCGCTGGCCTGATCCGCGATGAACATCGACCGGCTGGTCGCCTTGCTAATTGATGTGCAGTAGCAGGATGCGTCCCGGATACTGCTGCGCGTGGTGATGCATGCGGGTCAACTGAGCGTGACGGTCGAGCTGGTCGAGGGACTGGTGCGCGCACAGTTCCCGGAGTGGGGCGGGCTCGCGGTCCGCTCGGTGTCGTCACACGGGACGGTCAATGCGCTTTTCCGGATCGGCGACGATCTCGTGGCGCGGTTCCCGATCCTGCCGGGTGACGTCGCGGCGGTGCGTGCTGAGCTCGAGGACGAGGCCGATGCAGCGCGGCGGTTGCGCCGCATCTCGCCGTACCCGACGCCGGAGCCGATCGCGATTGGGGCGCCGGGCCTGGACTATCCCCAGCCCTGGAGTGTTTACAGCTGGATCGACGGGACGATCGCGTACGACGCCGACGTCGCCGGCTCGACTGCGTTCGCCGAGGACCTGTCGCGCTTCGTGCTGGCGTTGCGTGCGGAGTCGACCGAGGGGCGCGTGTTCACCGGCTCGTGGCGCGGCGGCGTACTCACCTCGCAGGACGAGTACGTCGCGGACGGGCTGGAGCGCAGCCGCGGCATGATCGACGTCGACGGACTCGCCCGGTTGTGGGCCGACCTCCGTACGACGCCGCGCACCGAGCCGGACGCCTGGACCCACCGCGATCTCATGCCGGGCAACCTGCTCGTCAAGGACGGCCGGCTCGCGGGCGTGATCGATGTCGGAACGTTCACCGTCTCCGACCCCGCGATGGATCTCCAGCCCGCGTGGAACCTGCTCGACCCGACCGCGCGCGCCGCCTTCCGCAGCGCGCTCGGCAGTGACGATGACGAATGGCGTCGCGGGATGGGCTGGTCGTTCGCGCAGGCCATCGGTTGCCTCTGGTACTACGTCGAGACCAACCCGGTCATGTCCCGTACCGCGCATCACACCTTGACGGCGCTGCTCACCGCCGCCTAGCCACGAAGACCCACTCCTTACCCGGCCGGTCCGGAGCCTCCCGTACGTCGTCCACCGCGAACGCGGCCGCGGCCAGCGAATCCTCGACCTCGCTCCGCTCCCGGAACCGCAACGTCGACTCCGACGTGAGCTCGGCGCCGTCCGACGAGAACACGTACCTACCCCGGAACGTCACGAACGGCAGCTCGACGCTGACCAGCTCGCTCCAGAACTCCACTGTCCCACCGCCCGGGACCGGCTGCACCTGATGCGTGGGCTCCCGCGTCCACTCCTCCCACTGCCGCCGCGCCGGATCCCGCGTCTCGAACACGAACCGCCCATCCGGCTTCAACGCCGCATGTACGCCGTCCAGCGTCGCCGACCACTCCTCATCGGTCAGGAACACCTGCGCCACGTTCCCCGTCATCACCGCGAGGTCCACCTGCAGCGGCGGCAACGTCGTCGCATCCCCATGGATCCATTGCACCCGGTCCGCAAATTCCTTGCCCCGAGCAACTTCCAACGAGGCCTCTGCCGGATCCACCCCGACGACATCCACCCCGGTACGAGCCAGCCAGCACGCCAGCTCCCCCGTCCCGCATCCCACATCCAGCACCTGCCGCGCCCCGAACTCCCCCACCATCGCGACGTAATGCTCCAAATCCCCCCGCCCAGCATCCAGCGAGTCATAAACCGCCACCAACCGAGGCACCCCGAACAAGGCATCAACCATGCACGCGACGCTAACTCAACCGCAGGCCGGCGACCGCATTTCGCGTACCTGACGACAGGACGTAGATATGTACGTATAGGCCAGTCCCCGCCTGAGCTGCGGCAGAATCAGCGCCGGCGAGGGACTACTACCTGTCCATATGCACGCTCACGACGTCGCTCCGGTGTAACGCCGCAACCCCCGTCGCCACGCCAGTCCTGCCAACGCGGCCGCGCCGGCGGCTGCAAGCACCCCGCCGACCAGTACGCCGGTTTGTGGCCCGCGCAGTAGGGCGGCTGACGGGACCGAGGCGATCAGCGCCATCGGGAACACATAGGTGAGGATGACGCGGATCGGGCGCGCGAAGACGTCGGTCGGGTAGCTGCCCAGTTGCCACGCGGAGTGGAAGAACACGTCCAGCTGCAGCTTCGGCGCCCAGAAGGCCAAGCACGCGAGCAGCACGCTCAGCGCCCACGTCACGACCAGCCCCGCGATGACGAGCACCAACCAACTGAGCACCCCGGCGACGCTCGGCAACTGACCTGCGATCCCCCACCCGAGCACCCCGAGGCCCAGCACGAACTGGATCAGTGCGAGCGGCGAGGACAACGACAAGCTGGCCAGGAACAGACTCGATGCCGGCTGCAACAAATGCCCGTCGAGCTTCCCGTTCCGGATCCCGGTCTCCGGGAACCACGACAGGTTCGGATCGATGAACGTCCCTCGCAATCCGGTGATCAGCTGATACGTCCCGATCAGCACCAGGAACTCCGCCTTCGACCACCCCGCCAGGCTGTCCGCCCGGGTGAACACGATCAGCACGGCCGCCACCGCCGTACCAAGGCCTGTGAATGCCAGCAGCACGTCGAACACCAGGTTGATCCGGAACGCCACGCTCCGCCGCAGCGCCATCGAGAAACCCACACCCACGAGCCGGAGCAGCTTCACGATCCCACCGCCGTGTACCGCCGTACGCCGATCCGCCAAACGACCGTGACCACGACCACCAGCACCACCACCCAGATCAATTGATAACCCATCGAACCGCTGCCCTTGCCGGCCGCGATCTCCGCCGGCAGACCGTTCATGCCGTAGAACGGCAGTACCTCCGCGACCCGGCGCCACGTATCCGGCAGCAGTGCGATCGGCGCCGCCGTACCACCGAGCAGGAACGTCAACTGACTGCCGAAGCCCACGACCGCATGTACGCGATCGGTCCAGAACGCGGTCAGAGCGAGCAGGAACGTCCACAGGAACACGAGGATCGCGGCGAGCATGACGTACGGCGTACTGCGCAACACGGCTGTCCAGTCGAAGCCGACCTGCAACGCGATCCCGGTGAGCAGGACGATCGGTGCCCCGAGCAACGTCAGCCACGCGCGGATGGCGAGGTTCATCCCGATGACGCCGATCACGACCGGTTGCGGACGGAGCAGTTCGTGGCTCAGCGTTCCGTCGTAGATCCGCTCGGAGAACGTGTGCTGCTCGAACGACTCCGTCATCAGCGTCACCAGGATGACCGCGACGTAGTACCGCGCGATGGACGGATCGTCCGGGTAGACGGCCGACCAGACGAACAATCCGATCAGCGGCGCGACGACCGCCTGCACCACGAGTGTCAGCAGGAACCACCACGCGCCCGACCACTCCAGCACCTCCTGTCGGAGCCGGAATCCCAGCAGTACTGCGGTTCTCATCGCAGCCCCTCGCGGTACGCCTGGTCGATGACCTTCTCCAGCGGTGGCTCCTCCACGGCGAGATCCACGACTTCCATTGCCTGCAGCAACCGTCCTGTTGTCGCCGCCACCTCGTCGCGCGGCACCCGCAGTACCCACTGCCCGTCCGCCTTCTCGACCACCTCGCCGAACGCGGTCGGATCCCCTTGGGTCGAGATCCGGATCAGCTTGTACGGCGACAACCGGGCGGACAGTTCCGCGAGCGGGCCGTCGTACTGGACCTTGCCGTGGTCGATCAGGATCAGGCGCGGGCAGAGGGATGCGACGTCGGCCATGTAGTGACTGGTCAGGAGTACGGTCGCGCCGGTCTGCTCGACGTACTCCGAGACGAACTCGCGGATCTGGCTCGCGGCGCTGACGTCGAGGCCGATCGTCGGCTCGTCGAGGAACAGGACCTCTGGGCGGTAGATCAGGGCCATCGCGAGGCCGACGCGCATTCGTTCGCCGAGGCTTAGCGCGCGGAGTTGTCGTTCCAGCAGGGGTTCGAGGTCGAGGAGGGCTTCGAGGTCGGTGAGTGTACGGCGGAACGTGGGGCGCGGGACGTCGTACAGCAGGCGCTGGTACTCGAGGGAGTCCATCACGGTCAGCTCCTGCGACCCGCCGACCGGCTGGCTGCCGCGGACGAACGCGATGCGCTTGAGGAAGGCCGAGCGACGCTGCCACGGGGTCGAATCGAGGACGCGGACATCGCCGCCGGTCGGGTGCAGGATCCCGGAGAGGATCTTCATCGTCGTGGTCTTGCCGGCGCCGTTCGGACCGATGAAGCCGGACACCTGCCCCGGCGCGATCGTGAACGAGACCTGATCGAGGGCCTGGACCGTCTTGTACTCGCGTTTCACCAGCGAGCCGAGCGCGGCGCGGAGACCGCCTTTGCGCACCGGAGCCTTGTAGGACATCGAGAGGTTTTCGACTTCGACGGCAGTCATGAGCCCGACGGTAGGAAGAAAAGACGCCCATTGATGGCTTATTTTCCTGAGATGATCGGTGCATGCGTGCCGAACGGCTCCTCCGCCTGCTCCTGCACCTGCAGACCCGCGGGCAGTCGACCGTCGCGCAGCTCTCCGCCGCGTTGGGGGTCTCGCCGCGGACGATCCAGCGCGATCTCGAGGTGCTGAGCCTCGCCGGCGTTCCCGTGTACTCGATCCGCGGGCGTGGTGGCGGGTGGACGATCCTGCCCGACTACCGCACGCGGATGACCGGCCTCACCCCGTCGGAAGTCATGTCCGTCTTCGTCGGCGCGACCGCGCACGTACTGGCCGACCTGGGCCTCGACGCCTCCAGCGACCAGGCCGTCACCAAGCTGATCGCTTCCCTTCCTGAGGGCACTCGCCGCGAAGCGGAGTACGCCCGTCAACGCCTCCTCATCGACCACGCCGGCTGGGACGACCGCCGTGAAACCCCACGCTGGCTGGACCTGTGTCGCGAGGCCCTGTGGGAGGAACTGCGCCTGGCGATCATCTATGCAGACGGCTTGGAACCGTTTGAAGTCTCGCCCTTAGGCCTGGTAGCCAAGGCCCGCACCTGGTACCTGGTAGCAGCCCGAACCGACGGCCGCCTCCGCACCTACCGCCTGTCCCGCCTCACCTCAGCCACCCTCACCCGCACCCCCTTCACCAGACCCCCCGACTTCGACCTGGCCACCTACTGGACCCAATCCCAACGAGAGTTCCAAGCCTCCCGTCCCTCGTACCCCATAACCCTAAAAGTCCGAGACCACGCAGTACGCCGCTTCCGCCCCACCCACCCCATGGTCCCCGCCCTCAACGGCTGGTGGATCCTCCACACCGACCTGGAAAACCCCCACGAAGCCTGCGCCGCAGTCCTAGCCCAAGCCGGCGCCGCCATCGTCCTAGAACCCCCAGAACTACAAACCTCGGTCCGCGACGCCGCCCAGCAGATCGCAGAATCGCACTGACCTTCAGGCCTGCTCGGTGGCGATCATGAAGTTGTAGTCGGCGAGCTTCACGGTGAAGGAGCGAACACCCCACGGGCGTTGCTCGATGGGGCCTGGGTGTTGGTGGGCGGCCTGTACGTCGTCGATCGTGTCGGCGGGTACTTCCACGTAGAACTGCACGCCCGCACCGCGGTGGTCGCGCGCATCGGCCGGAAGGAACTGCTCGGAATCGACCCCGAGCATCACCTGCCCGCCGTGCAACTCGACAACAGCCATCGGATCCCCCGAGTCCTTCGGGGTCGAGTACGCCAGCGTCCACCCGTTCGCCACAAACTCATCGGCAGCCGCATACGGATCCGAGGTCGCCAAGATAGGAGTAAGCACGCACGACATCCTGCCGGAGAATGTCGGTGGTAGCAGCTAGCTTCTCCAACCATGTGGACGACAACGTTGGCGACCGTCGCCGAGCGGCTGAACAACGCCCACATCGACTGGATGCTGCTCGGCAGCGCGGCAACGGCGCTTCGCGGGGTTTCGATCGTCCCCGGCGACATCGACATCGCCGTACTTGCAGCCGACGACATCACCCACGCGGCAGCTGTCCTGCCGACGCCATCCGAGCCACCCGATCCAAACCTGTGGTTCAGCACCCTCGCCCAGCCGAGCCTTCAGTGGGGCGATGCAGACGAGCGCTGGTACTTCGGCCGCTGGATGATCAATGACGTCAAGGTCGAGCTGGCCCACATCGCCGCACCCGACGTCGCCGAGCTGCTGGTCGAGACCCGAAGCCCGCTGGTATGGCGTGAACGCCAAACCCTCACCTGCCACGGCCGACTCATCCCGACCGTCCCCGTCGAGGTACAACTCGCCACGATGATGGCCCGCCAGCAGCACACTCGGATCGCCGCGACCATCGCCCACACACCGCTCGACCTGCAGCTCCTACGCCGCGCGATCACCGACAAACAGTCAGAGACCCCCGACCTGCTAGTCCCCGAGCAACTACGACGGCTGCTGACCTAGGTATGCGGCGTGCATGTCGGACCAGAGCTCACTGAGGCTTTCGGTGAGATCGGTCAGCCGGTCCAGCTCTTCGCGCTCATCGCCGGATGCGGTCCGGAGGTTGCCGTACGCCTCGGCGTTGAACTCAGCGGCTGCGGCCGCGACTGCGCCGGCGAACCCGGCCATCTCCGCCCTGGGAAGATCCGCACGCAAAGCACTCACGTAAGCACCTTCGGCCCGGTCATACGCGTCTTCGAACTGTTGCAGGTCTGCCATGGCAGTAAGTCCTACACGTTGAACCTGAACTCCACGACGTCGCCGTCTTGCATGATGTAGTCCTTGCCTTCTATGCGGACCTTGCCGGCGGAGCGGGCGGCGGTCATGGTGCCGGCGGACATGAGGTCGTCGTACGAGACGATTTCGGCCTTGATGAAGCCGCGCTGGAAGTCGGTGTGGATGACGCCGGCGGCCTCGGGGGCGGTGGCGCCGCGTTTGATCGTCCAGGCGCGGGATTCCTTGGGGCCGGCAGTCAGGTACGTCTGCAGGCCGAGGGTGTCGAAGCCGACGCGGGCGAGTACGTCGAGGCCGGGCTCCTCGATGCCCATCTCGGAGAGCATCTCGCGGGCCTCGTCCTCGTCGCCGAGCTCGACCAGCTCGGCCTCGAACTTCGCGTCGAGGAAGATCGCCTCGGCCGGCGCGACCAGGTCCCGCATCTGCTGCTTCAGCGATTCGTCGGCGAGCTCGTCGGCGTCGCAGTTGAAGACGTAGATGTACGGCTTGGCGGTCATCAGCATCAGCTCGCGGATCGCGTCGCGATCCACGTCGGTCGCGATGACCGGCGTACCGGCCTCGAGGTGCTTCTGCGCCTCGCGGACCGCGTCGAGGACTGCGACCGACTCCTTCTTCAGCCGGGCTTCCTTCTCCAGCCGCGGGATCGCCTTCTCGACGGTCTGCAGGTCGGCGAGGATCAGCTCGGTCTGGATCGTGGAGATGTCGTCGGACGGCGAGACCTTGCCGTCGACGTGGGTGACGTCGTCGTCGCGGAACACCCGGGTGACCTGGCAGATCGCGTCCGACTCGCGGATGTGGCTGAGGAACTTGTTGCCCAGCCCCTCACCCTCCGACGCGCCGCGGACGATACCGGCGATGTCGACGAACTGGACGGTGGCGGGGATCACCTTCGCGGAGTCGTACAGCTCGGCCAGCTTGCCCAGCCGTGCATCCGGTACGCCGACCACCCCGACGTTCGGCTCGATGGTCGCGAACGGGTAGTTCGCGGCGAGCACGTCGTTCTTGGTCAGCGCATTGAACAGGGTGGACTTGCCCGCATTGGGGAGCCCGACGATTCCGATGGTGAGTGCCACGGGCGTCAAGGTTACGCGGCGAACACCGAAGTACCCCAATCGTCAGAGCACGAAGGCCTCCAGTGAGGCGCCGTACCAGCGCTCCACCCGGCCCAGCGATCGCATCCCCAACCGCCCGCACACGGCCAGCGAGGCGACGTTGCCCGGCCGGACGACCGCGTAGATCTCGCCCACGCCCGCCTTGAACCCGTGCGAGATCGCGCCCCGCGCCGACTCCGTCGCCAGCCCGCGGCCCCACGCGTCGGGATGGAAATGCCACCCGACCTCGACCTCGCCGCGGCTCGCGCTCCCGTCCGACGGCTCGGGCAGCGGCACCAGTAATACAGTCCCGGCGACCGTCCCGGTGAGCCGCTCCTCGACCGCCCAGACGCCGTACGTCGCATCGCGGTTGCGCTCGTTCCAGCGTGCGATCGTGCGCCCAGCTGCGTCTCGATCCGCCATCACCCGCGGCGAGGCGCCCAGCCAGCGCGACACCTCCCAGCGCCGATAGATGTCGAACACCCGGTCCCCGTCCGTGTCCACCCAGTCGCGCACCACGAGCCGGTCGGTCTCGTACACAATCTTCGGATCCATCGCGACACCTCCCCAACCGTTCATTTATCGGTCCCAACCAGCGGCGGGCAAGCGACGTCTCCACTCTGTGACCACTTGGACGGATCGCATCGGGGTTCCCTCACGCTTCGTGTTCGCCTGCCTGCAATTCCTGCGGTTCGGCTGCCTGGAACTGGTGTCGTGCCTGTTCCCGGCGTTCCTGTTCGCGGGCCTGGCCATCTCGAAGTACGTCGACCTGCCGATCGCCCGGTACGACGCTTTGCTGATCTATTGCATCGGCCTGACCCTGCTGTTCTGGGTGGTTCGCCTGGAAACCTGGCGCGAGGTCGCGGTGATCTTCGGATTCCACCTGGTCGGCCTCGGGCTGGAGCTCTTCAAGGTCCGCGTCGGCTCCTGGCAGTACCCGGGCGACGCCGTGACGAAGATCGCCGGCGTACCGCTCTTCGCCGGCTTCATGTACGCCGCGGTCGGCAGCTACCTGTGCCAGGCGTGGCGACGGTTCGACCTCCGGGTCAGCAACTACCGCCCGTTCCTGACCACGATCTTCGCGGTGCTGATCTACGCGAACTTCTTCACCCACCAGTGGCTCCCCGACCTGCGCATCCCGATCGCGCTCGGCCTACTGATCGTGCTGCGCCGTACCTGGGTCTTCTTCACCGTCGGCGTACGCCGGTACCGCATGCCGCTCGCGGTCTCGTTCGCGCTGATCGGATTCTTCTTGTGGATCGCCGAGAACGCCGGCACGTTCCTCGACGCGTGGAACTACCCCGACCAGGTCAACGTGTGGCATCTCGTGCACCCCGCCAAGTTCGGCGCCTGGTCGTTGCTGGTCAGCATGAGCTTCGTGCTGGTCGCCAGCGTGAAGTCGCTCGAAGGCCGGCTCTACCACCGTGGCACGACCGCAACAGTCGAGATCGCACCGCAACATCACAACGCCAACCCTTCTGACAGGTAAGGCGTCTTCAGGGATGTGAGGCTGCCCGCAGGGGGAGCTGTTGCTGGGGAACAACCGCCCGATTTTGCAGGGGAGCATGATGTCGCGAAAGCTTGCCGCCTTCGTCGCGACCGGTGTGGCGCTGGCCGTCGTCGTCGGGTCGCTACTGGTTCTGGCGCTCGGCCACCAACGCCAGCCGGAACCGACCGCGGCAACCACGCAGACCTCGACGTCCACCACGCCGTCGCCGACGGCGACCGATACGCCGACGCTGAACGCACCGCCGTCGACACCGCGCAAGCCGGCACCGAACCCGACCGCAGCGCTTGCCACAGGCAACAAAAAGGTGCTGTTCTTCAGCTTCGACGACGGACCGGACCCGCTCTGGACACCGAAGGTGCTGCAGGTGCTCGCGAAGTACGGCGCCCACGCAACGTTCTTCGAGCTCGGCGCGATGCAGACGGCGCACCCGGGTCTCCGCGAGCAGGTGCTTGCCGCCGGCAACACGATCGGCAGCCACTCGATCACGCATCCGCAGCTGACCGCGATCACACCGGCCCGTCGGCACCACGAGATCTTCGACGGGCCGAAGTCGACCTGCTTCCGCCCGCCGTACGGCGCCTCGAACCCGAAGGTCCGCGCCGACATCAAAGCGGCCGGGATGGTCCAGGTGCTCTGGGACGTCGACCCGCGCGACTGGGCCCGCCCCGGGACGAACGCGATCGTCCACAACATCATGACCCACGCGCACAACCACAACATCATCCTGATGCACGACGGCGGCGGGAACCGTGCGCAGACCGTCGCGGCCCTCGACAAGGTCCTCCCGCTGCTCAAAGCACAGGGCTACAGCTTCCCAGCCATGGACTGCTGACCGCCGGCGGCGCAGAATGCGCCATGGATGCTTCCCGGGAGTTGCAACGCCTGGCCAGCGGGTACCAGGTGACACAGGCGATCCACGTCGCCGCCCGGCTGGGACTCAGCGACCTGCTCGCGACCAGCCCGAAGAGTCTGTCCGAGCTCGCCTCAGCGACCGGCACCGACGAAGAGGCGCTGGCCCGGCTCATGCACGCGCTCACCGCACTCGGCCTCTACAGGGTCGACGGTGACGCTTATGCCAATACGGAGCTCGGAGAGGGGCTGCGAGTCGACGTGCCGCGCTCGGTCGCCGGCTGGGCCCGGTTCATCGGCACCGGGTCGCACTGGGAGGCATATACCGGGCTCGAAGAGAGCATCCGCACCGGCGAGACGGCCTTTCCCGCCGTCCACGGAGAGCCGGTGTGGGAGTACCGCGCCAAGCATCCGGACGAGCAGGCGGCGTTCGACGCGGCCATGACGTCCAGGTCGGACGCGGTGGCCGATGCGGTCCCCGCGGCGTACGACTTCAGCCGCTACCGCACCGTGGTCGACATCGGAGGGGGCCGCGGACGGTTGCTGACCAGGATCCTCGAGCGCAATCCGTCGGTCAGCGGCGTGTTGTTCGACCAGCCCGACGTGGTCGCGGGTGCGGACGATCTGCTCGCGGCATCCGGCGTCGCGGCGCGCTGCAAAGTCGTCGGAGGCAACTTCTTCGAGAGCGTCCCGGCCGGTGACGCGATGGTCCTGAAGTCGGTGATCCACGACTGGGCGGACGCCGAGTCGATCGAGATCCTCCGCACCTGCCGCCGCGCGCTGCCCGCGGACGGCCGCGTACTCCTCGTGGAGCAACTCCTCGACCGCTCCCCCGATCCCGTCAGTACGGCGTTCTCAGACCTCAACATGCTGATCATGACCGGCGGACGGGAACGCACCACCGATCAGTACGACGCGTTGTTCGCCGCGGCCGGACTCAGCCTCAGCGACGTCGTACCCACGGCCGGCCAGTCGTTCATCATCGAGGCGACACTCCGACACCAGGCGTAGTTTTCAGAAACTGTCGGTGGGCTTCGGCACTATCAGTGACATGTCCGGTGCGACGGTGTTGTTGGTGCTGCTCTTCCTCGCGGTGGGGCTGCTGCTGGGTGCTGCGTTCGGCGTGTTGTGGGTGCGCGGGCGCGACGGCGCCGAGCTCGCGCGGATCACGGCCGAGCGGGACGCGGCCGAGGATCGTGTGGTCGAGCTGACGCAGGAGCGGACGTCGGTCGGCCAGCAGATGGGCGGGCAGGCCGTCGTCAAGGACGCGCTCGATCGCCTGCACGCACAGCTGAATCAGCTCGAGAAGGGGCGCGCCGCCTGGCAGAGCCAGCTGCATGAACAGGTCAACGAGGTGCGGATGAGCGGCGAGGCATTACGCCGCGAGACGGCGTCGCTGTCGACCGCACTGCGAAAACCGCAGGTCCGCGGACGATGGGGCGAGCTGCACCTGCGGCGGACGGTCGAGCTGGCCGGCATGGTCGCGCACTGCGACTTCACCGAGCAGACGACGACGTTCGGCGAGGACGGCGTACTGCGGCCTGACCTGGTCGTGAGGCTTGCCGAGGGCAAGAACATCGTCGTCGACTCGAAGGTGCCGCTGGCCGCGTTCCTCGATGCGAGCGAGTCCGACGACGCGGCGTACCGCGAGGATCGATTGCGTGCGCATGCTCGGCATCTGCGGACGCACGTCGATCAACTGGCGTCGAAGGCGTACTGGACGCGGCTGTCACCGTCACCCGAGTTCGTCATCCTGTTCGTGCCCGGTGAGTCGTTCCTGTCCGCGGCCCTCGACACGGAGCCGTCCCTGCTCGAGTACGCCGCTGAGCGCCGCGTGATCCTGGCGACGCCGACGACGCTGATCGCGACGCTGCGAGCGGCGGCGTACGCGTGGAACCAGTCGGCGCTGACCGAGTCTGCGCAGCAGGTGTTCGAGCTCGGCCGGGAGCTGTACGAGCGGCTCGGCACGATGGGCGAACACCTCGGCCGGGTCGGTCGATCGCTCACGTCCGCGGTCGAGGCCTACAACGGGACGGTCGGTTCGTTCGAGCGCCGCGTCTTCATCACCGCGCGCAAGCTCCGCGATCTGCACGTCACCGAGTCCGAGCTGACCGCGATGGAGTCGATCGAGGCCTCCGTCCGCCCGCTCACCGCGCCCGAGTTCCTGGCCATCGAGGACCCGCAGCCCACCAGACATTGGCCGCCCACTCAGGCCGGGTAGATGTTCCGGAAGGTGATCGTCCGGAACCCCGGATAGCCTCCTCGCCATGGACATCCTCACCGGACCGCCGGTCGCCGGCTCGGAAGCCGACACGCTGATGGGTGCGCTCGAACGCAATCGCCGTACCTTCGCATGGAAGTGCGGCGGGTTGGACGCGGCCGGGCTGACCAAGCAGCACCCGCCGTCGACCGTGACGCTGGGCGGACTGCTCAAGCACCTCGCACTGGTCGAGGACGAGTACTTCACCGGCCGGCTGCTCGGCCGGCAGCTTGGCGCCCCGTGGGACGCGGTCGACTGGGACGCCGACCCGGACTGGGAATGGCACAGCGCGGCGGAGGACTCGCCCGAGGAGCTCATGGCGTTGTGGGAGGCGTCCGTCGAGCGCTCCCGCTTGGCAGTCGCCGAGGCGCTCGCCACCGGCGGCGTCGACCAGTTGGCCCGATGGACCGGGCGCGACGGGAGCTCGCCGAGCCTGCGCTACATCCTCGTCGACCTGATCGAGGAGTACGCGCGCCATACCGGCCACGCCGACCTGATTCGGGAATCCATCGACGGCCTCACCGGAGAAGGTGTTCCGCAGCCCTAATTGTCGGAAAGCCGACAGTGGTGGGCCGTTGACAGTCGGTGGTCACCTCACGACACGATGAGAGCGCTCTCTCGGGGGGCCGACGTGAGGAGGAACCATGCGCTTCAGAACGCGAATGCTGGCTGTCGTCGCGGCCGCCGCGACCGTGGCCGGCGGCTTGTCGGCGCACGCGGACCGGCCGGCGGATGCTGCGGTGCCGGCAACGATCCCATTGACGATCACGAACAACTCGGGCCGCGGCGACGCCGTCTACCTCTACAACCTGGGCACGAACCTGGCCACCGGTCAGCAGGGCTGGGCCGATGCGAGCGGCACGTTCCACGCCTGGCCGGCCGGCGGCAACCCGCCGACGCCGGCTCCGGACGCGTCGATCGCCGGACCGGGTAACGGCCAGTCCGTCACGATCCAGATGCCGAAGTTCTCCGGCCGGGTCTACTTCTCGTACGGCCAGAAGCTCGTCTTCAAGCTGACCACGGGCGGCCTGGTGCAGCCCGCAGTACAGAATCCGAGCGACCCCAACCGGAACATCCTGTTCAGTTGGTCGGAGTACACGCTCAACGACGGCGGGCTGTGGATCAACAGCACCCAGGTCGACATGTTCTCCGCGCCGTACGCCGTGAGCGTCAACGGGAACACAACCGGCCACCTGAAGGCGGGCGGCTACAACGCGGTCTACAACGCACTCGACGCCAGCGGTTGGGGCGGCCTGATCCAGAAGGCACCCGACGGTTCCGTCCTGCGGGCACTCTCCCCGCTGTACGGCGTCGAGACCGGCGCACTGCCGGCGAGCGCGATGGACGACTACATCAACCGCGTCTGGTCGAAGTACAGCTCGGAGACTCTGACGGTCGCACCGTTCGGCGACCAGCCCAACACGAAATACTTCGGTCGCGTGTCTGGCAACGTCATGAACTTCACCAACAGCTCAGGTGCGGTCGTCACGTCGTTCCAGAAGCCGGACTCGGCCAGCGTGTTCGGCTGCTTCAACCTGCTCGACGCACCGAACGACCAGGTCCGCGGGCCGATCTCCCGCACGCTCTGCGCGGGTTACAACCGCTCCACGCTTCTGACCAACCCGAACCAGCCCGACCCCAGCGACGCGAACTTCTACCGGGACGCCGTCACCAACCAGTACTCGAAGAACATCCACGCCCAGATGGCCGACGGCCGCGCGTACGGGTTCGCCTTCGACGACGTCGGGAACCACGAGGCTCTCGTCCACGACGGCAACCCGCAGCAGGCCGACCTGATCCTCGATCCGTTCAACTGAGGCTTGACTCTTTGGTTCGTTAGTGGCAACTTACCGTTCGTGGGGACTTACGGATCACTCGAAGCGGCGGGACCGGTGCTGGATGCGCTCGGGGATCCGACGCGCCGGGTGATCCTCGAGACGCTGCGGACCGGCGGGCCGTGCTCGGTCGGTGTTCTGGCCGAGCGCGTGCCCGTCAGCCGTCCCGCGATCTCGCAGCACCTGAAGGTGCTCGGGGCGGTCGGCCTGGTGCGGCACGAGTCGCGCGGCACCCGGAACATCTACCGCGTCCACCAATCCGGTCTCGACGAGCTGCGCAACTGGCTCGACCGGTTCTGGGGCGACGCGCTCGATGCGTACGCCGACCACGTCAGGCGGACCGAGGAGGAACGGAAATGACTGTGGAGCAAGACATCTCACCGTTGGTGAAGACCGTTGTGGTGCCAGTCGGCGTCGAGCGGGCGTTCGAGGTATTCACCGCGGAGACGTCGGCGTGGTGGCCGCTGTTCAGCCACTCGGTCGGCGAGGCCGCGGCGAACGAGGTCCGGCTCGAAGGCGCAGTCGGCGGCCGCATCGTCGAGTACGGCGCCGAAGGCGAGCTCGCGACCTGGGGCACGGTGTCGGACTGGGACCCGCCGTCAACGGTCGGCTTCAGCTGGCACCCCGGTGGCGACCCGGCCGAGGCGGGTCAGGTGACCGTCACATTCACCCCGACCGGCGACGGCACCGAAGTACAACTGGTGCACTCCGGCTGGGAACGCCGCGGCGACGGGGCACGCGCCCGCCTCGGCTACGACACGGGCTGGGATTACGTGCTGGGCAAATACGTCGAATTCGCCCGATAGTGGGCAGATGACAGCTCCCGTTGACGCTCGTGCCTTGGAAGCTTCGTTGCGGCCGCATGGTGAATCGGTCATGTTGCCGCGCGAGGCGTATACCGATCCCGCCGTGCTCGCCTGGGAACGCCGGCATTTCTTCGCCGGTACGTGGACCTGCCTCGGCCGCGTCGACGAGTTGTCCGACGGTACGACGCAACGCGAGGTGACGGTCGGCGATATCGCGACGATCGTGACGTTCGGCGAGCGACCGCGGGCGTTCGCCAACACGTGCCGGCATCGCGGTCACGAGCTGCTGCAGCGCGACGAGACGAGCGAGCGGCGTGCGGTGGTGTGCCCGTACCACGGGTGGTCGTACGAGCTCGACGGCTCGGTGAAGGCGGCGCCGCGGATGGGCGACGGCTTCCATACCAAACCGTATGGTCTGGTCGAGTTGCCGGCCGAGGTCTGGCAGGGCTGGCTCTTCGTGAACGCGACCGGTACGGCGACGTCGTTCGCGGATCACGTCGGCGGACTGACCGAGCTGGTCGCGCCGTACGCGCCGGAATCCCTTGTTCTGAAGGCCCGGCACGCGTACGACGTCGCGTCGAACTGGAAGACGATCGTGGAGAACTACCACGAGTGCTACCACTGCCCGCTGATCCACCCCGAGCTGTGCAAGGTGTCGCCGCCGACGTCGGGCGACAACTGGAATCTTCCAGGCGCGTGGGTCGGCGGGCTGATGGACTTGCGACCGGACGCCGAGACGATGTCGCTCGACGGCCGGTCCCACGGGGTACAGCTCGAAGGCGTCGACCCGCGACGAGTGAACTACCTCGGTCTGTTCCCCAACTTGCTGATCTCGCTGCACCCCGACTACGTGATGACGCATCGCATGGAGCCACGTACGCCGAGCCTGACGGCGATCGAGTGCTCCTGGTATTTCCGGCCCGAGGTCAAGGATCCGTCGTACGCCGTGGAGTTCTGGGACATCACGAACCGCGAGGACTGGGCCGCCTGCGAATCGGTCCAGCGCGGCGCCGAGTCCCCGCACTTCCGGCCGGGTCCGCTGTCGCCCGCGGAGGACGCCGTCTACCAGTGGGTGACGATGCTTGCCCGCGGCTACCTCGGCAAACCTCTCAGTACCCCAGCGTGAAGCGCTTCCGATTGTTGGCCGGCTGCTCGAGTTCGTTGATCAGGGCAACCGCGTAGTCCTCGGCGGAGATGTGCTCGCCGATCGGCTCGTCCTGGCCGAGGCGGAACACGCCGGTGCGCTCACCCGGCGCGATCGCGAGGGCCGGGGACAGCATGGTCCAGTTCACGTCGCTCGCACGCAGGTTCTCAAGTGCCTGCGACACCGTCAGAGACTCGTTCTTGTACTCCGCCGGGAAGTCCGGGCTGTCCACCACACGGTTGCCGTTGACAACCAAGCTGCCGGCGCCGCCGACCACGATCAACCGGGTCGCCGTCCCCTGTACCGCGGCGATCAGGTTGTCGACCGCGTCCAGGTAATCCTGGTGATCTCCGCCGGTCCGGCTCGGCCCGATCGCCGCGACCAGCGCGTCCGAGACGGCCGCAAGCTCCTTGGCCGAAGCGACGTCGTCGGCGTTCGCCTGCACCGCGCGGACCTCGGCCGGCAATTCGCCGCCCGACCGGGTGACGCCGGTCACCTCGTGGCCGCGGCTCGCCGCCTCGGCCGCAACCCGGCTCCCGACCATGCCACTTGCTCCGTACACCGCGATCTTCATCGTTGTCCTTTCGTCTGCGATCGCGCCAACGGTATCTATTGGTAACTGGCTACTTCAACGTGCTATAAGTACCTTGTGGTAACCAAAGGGAACGTGTTCGACCCGAACTGCCCGACCCGGGTGATCCTCGACCGGATCGGCGACAAATGGACGGTGCTCGTCGTCCTGCTGCTGCGCGACGGCCCGCTCCGCTTCACCGAGCTCCGCGACGGCATCGGCCGGGTCGCGCCGAAGGTCCTCACCCAAACCTTGCGCCGGATGGAGCGCGACGGCCTCGTCAGCCGCGAGGTCTTCGCCGAGATCCCGCCCCGCGTCGTCTACACGCTGACCCCGATGGGCGCGTCCCTGATCGAGCCGATCAGCGTCCTGACCGACTGGGCAGAGACGCACATGCCCGCGATCAGCAAGGCCCAGACGCAGTACGACGCGGTCTGAACATCACAAGCTCCGCACTGTCGGATTACAGCTCAACCTTTCGGAACCCTTGCCTCATCACACTCCTGACCGGGATGAGACGAGGGGTGTGGGATGGATCCAGGACGGGATCGGGAGTTCGCGGACTTCGTGGACGGGCGGTTCACAGCGCTGCAACGGTTCGGGTACTTGCTGACCGGGGAATGGCATCTAGCCGAGGACCTGGTGCAAACCTCACTCACCAAGGTGTGGTTCCACCGGAACTCGTTGCGCAGCGGGAACGCGCTCGAGAGCTACACCCGCACAGTCATGGTGAACACCAGCACCCAATGGTGGCGCCGCAAGTGGAAGGGTGAGACGCCGACAGAGCATCTCCCCGAGCCCGCAGCGCACTCGTCGGGGCAGTCCTCGGGGCAGTCGGAGTACGGCGTCGTGGACGACCGCGACTTGTTGCTCAGGGCACTCGCCACGCTCCCCCGCCGTACTCGCGCGACGCTGGTCCTGCGGTACTTCGAGGACCTGCCCGAGGCCGAGATCGCCCAGATCATGGGTTGTTCGCTCGGCACCGTGAAGAGCAACGTCTCCCGCGGGCTGGCCAAGCTCCGCGAGCATCACCTGGTCGCCGCCGTCTCCGCCCCTGCCCAGAAGGAGGGCTGAGTCATGACCGAAGACCTGAAGACCCAGTTCAACCAGCTCGTCGCGGACCCGCCGCCCCCGAGCACCGTACCGAGCGAGGCCGTCTTCGCCCGAGTCCGCACGGTACGCCGCCGCCGCACCGCCGGCGTGATCACCGTCGCCGCCGCCGGCGTACTCGCAATAGCTCTTGCCCTAGGCAACGTCACCGACATCGGCGGCGCCCCGCCGGTCACCAACACCCCAGGCGCTCCCAAGTCCGTCATCACCGGCCCGCCGACAGTCGCACCGAAACCCCCGCCACCGATCACGGTGCTCCTGAAGCCCTCGATCAAGGGCCGTACGGTCGGGATGACCGTCACGGTGTCGGGGAGGGCGTACGTCCCAACGGCAATCCCCGAAGGCACGCTATTGCCGGAGGACTCGTTCATGAACCTGTCCGGCGGCACCGACTACTCCTTCGGCGAAGGCGATCCGGGCGGCTCCGACGGCGGTTCGATCGACTGTACGCGGAAGAAGCTGAAGGTCGGGTCCGAGACCTACGTGATCCCGGAGACGCACGTCTTCAAGAAGCCGGGGACCTACAAGTTCACGTACACGATCCGCTACTGCGGCACGAAGGGCTGGTTCCCCACCACTGCGACGACGCAGCTGGTGGTCAGATAGTCCAGGCGTGGTCTGAGGTGCCGGTGGTGGGGAGGCCGGCTGCCTTCAGGTCGGTGCGGAGGTCGCGGGGGAGGGCGAAAGTGAGGCTCTCCTCCGCGGTGGTGACTTCGCGTACGTCGCCGTAGCCGCGTTCGGCGAGCCAGCGCAGTACGTCGCGGACCAGCACCTCCGGGACGCTCGCGCCGCTGCTGACGCCGACCGAGTCGACGCCGTCGAGCCAGGCCTCGTCGATCTCGTCCGCGTAGTCGACCAGGTAGCCGGCCTTCGCGCCGTGCTCGACCGCGACCTCGACCAGGCGTACCGAGTTCGACGAGTTGCGGGAGCCGACGACGATCATCAGGTCGGCCTCAGGAGCAAGCTTCTTCACCGCGGCCTGGCGGTTCTGCGTGGCGTAGCAGATGTCGTCGCTCGGCGGGTCCTGCAAGTGCGGGAAACGCTCGCGCAGGCGGCGTACCGTCTCCATCGTCTCGTCGACGGAGAGCGTGGTCTGCGACAGCCAGACGACCTTCTCGGGGTCGCGGACGGTGACGTTCGGTACGTCGTCCGGCCCGTCGACCAGCGTCACGTGCTCCGGGGCCTCGCCGGACGTGCCGATGACCTCTTCGTGACCCTCGTGACCGATGAGGAGGATGTCGTAGTCGGTCGCGGCGAACCGCTTCGCCTCGTGGTGGACCTTGGTCACCAGCGGGCAGGTCGCGTCGATCGTCTTCAACTGCCGCGCGGCCGCCTCCTCGTGCACCACCGGGGCGACACCGTGCGCGGAGAAGATCACCGTCTCCCCCTCCGGCACCTCGGAGGTCTCGTCGACGAAGATCGCGCCGCGCTTCTGCAGCGTCTGCACGACGTACTTGTTGTGCACGATCTCCTTGCGCACATACACCGGCGGACCGTACAGATCGAGCGCCTTCTCCACCGCGACGACGGCCCGGTCCACGCCCGCGCAGTACCCCCGCGGCGCCGCAAGCAGCACCCGCTTGGTCTCTACGGCGGTCGTCGTACCGGTGTCCTCAGGCTGGCCAGTCACGATCCCCATCGTACGGGCCGGGGCTAACGGTGCAGGCGGGCGTCGGACGTCCGTGCTCTGACCTTGTGAGCAGCATCACGACAAGAGACCTGAAAGGAGCCGTCCGCCCTGTCCGGACGGCTCCCCCGTGGGAGGTGTTACCAGCACGTCAAGTATCTGTCCTGGAGCCCTTGTCCACAAAGGATTTATCGTCTGCCCACGACTGGATCGCGGCGAAATCCGTTGCGGTCAACCCGATCCGAGCATCGACTGGATAGACCAACTGATGGTCACCTGTGAACTCCGTTTCATCGGCCTCGTCATCCACCCAGACGAACGGACGATCGCCTACCCATTCAGCGATGTACGGCGTCTTCCAGGAACCCTTGCGTACCGGCCTGCGATCGGGCCAGGTGATTGTCGGCAGCTCAGGCAGACCGAGGAGAGGACCGAGGAGGCGGTTGGCACCGTGTTCCCAGCTGCTGGCCCAGACCAGGTCGAAGGTGTTCGCGAGTGCGTTGAGTTGCACGCCGTGCTGCTGGTTGAGGAGCAACCGCCACGTTTTCGCACCCTCCGTGATCTCGTGCCGCTCGTAGCCGGGTGGGATTCCGTCGGCGCGGTGCGGGTTGAGCGGGCCGTCGAAATCCAACAGCAAGAGTGGGCGCATTACTCAACGTTAGGGTTTGTCGGTGGTGGGCCGTAGGGTCTTGGGCGTGGCTTTGGAGACGTCGCCGGAAGCACCCGCGGCCGTTCGCACGATCGCGAACGGTATTGCCGGCTGGATCAACCAGCTCGGCGCCGTGTGGGTCGAGGGGCAGCTGACGGACGTCTCGATCGGGCGCGGCACGACGACGGTTTTCGGCACGCTGCGGGACACCGACGCGGACATCTCGCTCCGGTTCACCTGCAATCGGCGGGTGTTCGAGACGGTCGAAGTGCACGACGGCTCGCGGGTTCTCGTCCACGCCAAGCCGAACTTCTTCGCCCGCCGCGGCACGCTCGCGCTCGCCGTCAGCGAGATCCGCCACGTCGGCATCGGTGAGTTGCTGGCGCGGATCGAGCGGCTGAAGCAGCTGCTCGCGGCCGAGGGGCTGTTCGAGCCGTACCGGAAGAAGAAGCTGCCGTTCCTGCCCCACACGATCGGCCTGATCTGCGGGCGCGACTCGGCTGCGGAGCGCGACGTGCTCGAGAACGCCAAGCGGCGTTGGCCCGCGGTCGCGTTCCGGATCGAGTATGCGTCGGTGCAGGGCCCGTCCGCGGCCGGCGAGGTGATGACGGCGCTGCGGAAGCTCGACGCGGATGATTCGGTCGAGGTGATCGTGATTGCGCGCGGCGGCGGTTCTTTGGAGGACCTGCTGCCGTTCTCGGACGAGGGGCTGATCCGGGCGGTTTCGAAGACGAGTACGCCGGTGGTGAGCGCGATCGGGCACGAGCCTGATTCGCCGCTGCTCGACCTGGTCGCGGACCTGCGCGCGTCGACGCCGACCGACGCGGCGAAGCGGATCGTGCCCGACGTACGCGAGGAGCTGGACGGCGTGCGGCTGCTGCGCGAGCGCGGATCGCGCGCGATCAGGTCCTGGCTGGATCGGGAGACGCATGCGCTGGCGGCGATCCGCTCGCGGCCGGCGCTGGCGGCGCCCGTGACGGATCTGCAGCGACGCTCCGATGAAGTCGCCGCGCTGATCGAGCGCAGTCGCCGTACGCTGACGCATCGGCTGGATCGCGCGAGCGACGACATCACGCACCGGCTGGCGAGCGTGCGGGCGTTGTCCCCGAAGGCGACGCTGGAGCGCGGGTACTCCGTGCTCCAGCTGGCGGATGGCACCGCCGTACGGGAAGTGGCGCAGGTGGCGCCCGGTGACGTGCTGCAGGCACGCGTCACCGACGGCCGCTTCGCGGTCGAAGTCAAGTCCGAGGAGAACAAGTGAGCGCCGACCGACCCGAGATGACCTACGAGCAGGCCCGCGAGGAACTCGTCGAGGTAGTCCGCAAACTAGAAGCCGGCGGCACCACCCTCGAAGAATCCCTGGCCCTGTGGGAACGCGGCGAAGAACTAGCCACCACCTGCCAACGCTGGCTCGACGGCGCCCGCGAACGCCTGGCCAAAGCCCAAGCCACCCACGAAGAAAAACCCAACTGACCCTGCTTATTCGTTGCCGTCGTCAACGGTCGGGTCAGCGGCGCTGACCGGCAGCAGGCTGGCTGCAACAGCATGTAGGCCGGACTTCAGGCGGTCCAAGGGGAAGCCCTGCGTGCGGAGGGCGTGGTGGAGGTCGGCTGCTAGGGGGGCTAGTAGGGCGTGGGCGGTGTAGTCGGCGTCGAGGGTGGGGTGGGCTGCTTCGATGAGGTGGGACAGGTGGCGGTGCCAGAGGTGGTACGAGCCGATTCGGTAGCGGGCGCCGTCTGAGGCGTTCTCGCTGTCCATGAAGAGTTCTACGTGGCGGTCCAGGAGATCCAGGTAGGCGTCGAGGAACGCCGTCACGCGGGTGAGCGGCGGCGCGCCGGGGCCGAGTGGGGGCGGACCGGTGAGGATCTTCGCCTGGAGTTCCTGTTCGCGTTCGTCCAGTAGCGCGACCGCCAGGCCGGCACGGTCGCCGAACCGGCGGAAGACCGTGCCCTTCCCCACGCCTGCCTCCGCGGCGATCGCGTCGAGGGAAACGTGCTTCACGCCGTGCTCGGTGAACAGCCGGTCGGCCGCCTCGAGCACGCGCAGCCGGTTGCGCCGCGCGTCCGCACGTTCCGGGCGCGGTTCACCCACCACCGGCAGACCCCGTTGTGAAGCGGACTGCGGTCCGGTACTGTTGTTCATGAGACGGACTGTAGTCCGCTAAGCCTTCAGGAGGAAGCACATGAGCACGACACCAGCCACCGCGACCGTCGCGGTTGCGTATCACTCGGGTTATGGGCACACCGCGAAGCAGGCGGAGGCGGTCGCGGCGGGTGCCGCGTCGGTGCCGGGAACCGTGACGGAGCTCGTTCCGCTCGATGAGCTGACCGAGGGCGTGTGGGAGCGGCTGACCGCGGCGGACGCGATCATCTTCGGCGCGCCGACGTACATGGGGAGTCCGAGTTGGGTGTTCAAGAAGTTCGCCGAGGAGAGCGTGCGGATCTGGGCGGCCGACCTCGGCTGGCGGGACAAGATCGCGGCCGGATTCACCAACTCCAAGGCGATGTCCGGCGACAAGCTGAACAGCCTGGTCGACCTGGCTGTGTTCGCGGCGCAGCACGGAATGATCTGGGTCGGCCTGGACATCTACCCGGGCTGGGCGGAGAGCACCGCGAGCATCGAGGACCTCAACCGCCTCGGCAGCTGGATGGGCGCAATGGCCCAGTCCGACGCGGACCTCTCAGCCGAGAAGGCACCCCCGGCTACCGACCTCCGTACGGCGGCCGCTCTCGGCGCTCGCGTCGCGCAGGTGACGCATCGACACCTCCGAGGAGCCCTGGCCGCGTGAGCACATACCTAAGCCGGGCTGACTGATGACGTGGCTGGTACTGCTCGCGGCAGCGGCGTTCGAGATTGCGTTTGCGCTCAGTCTGAAGCCGAGCGAGGGCTTCAGCCGGTTGTGGCCGACGGCCGGCGTGCTGGTGTTCGGCGTGATCTCGGTCGTGCTGCTCGCGAAGACGCTCGATCGGCTGCCGATCGGCACGGCGTACGCGATCTGGACCGGGCTCGGATCCGTCGGGGTGGTGACGCTCGGCATCATCCTGTTCAACGAGCCGGCCACCCCGGCGCGACTCGCGTGTATCGCGCTGATCGTCGCCGGCATCGTCGGCCTCCGCCTCGCGGGAGCCGAGTAGCGAGCCTGAGCTGAGGGATTCAGCTGGAGGCGTGACGTCGGCGGCGCGGGTGGGTCGCGAGCGGGAGCGGGTGCGTGTCGAGTGGCAGTTCCTCGGCGGCGACGGCCCCGCCCGAGATCATCCGGTGGTACGCCGCCCACGTCGTCGCCCGCGGCGGAATGTTGCCGATGGCATCGACCTTGGTGACGGGGTGGGCGCCGTTGTGGATCGGGTTCCACAGGTCGGAGTCGCTGCGCAGCTCGCGGAGCTCGCCGAACAGCTCCCGCCCGAACCAGCACGGGTAGCTCTCGCCGTCGTCGTACCGCGTGACACCGATCGGGGTAGCCGCCTCGGCGACCAGCGACCACACGGCCGCCGAGGTGATCCCCGGCTGATCACCGAGCAGTACGACGATGCCGTCCGCGCGCCGGTCGACCGCGTCGAGAGCCGGCACGATCGACGAACTGTCGGTGTCGGAGTGCGGCGACTCGACCACCCGGACCCCGTCGAAGTCGATCCGGTCGTGAATCTGCTCGGACGCGCTGCCCAGCGTCACGACCAACTGGTCGAATCCGCAGTCCCGCGCCGATTCCAGCGACGAGCCGAAGAGAGTGCCGCCCTGATAAGCCAACAATTGCCAGGGAGCGCCGAGATGTGGTGAGCCATTTGCGCCCAGTAGGAGGCCCGTCACGAACATCGCCGGATCAACTCCCCGCCCGGGACGGCGTGAGCATGGTGGGCATGACTGCCAGGGCCCTCTCGCTAGTCCCCGAGCGTCAGAAGCCGAGCTTCGATGGAACCCTCTGCTGCGGGCGCGTGTCAACGACCGTCCGGAAAGTGGTCGGGAATGCCCGGAAATTGGTCAGCGTAAGACGGAAGCAAACGCTTCAAGTGCGGGATAACCCGCATTTCCGGTAACGATCGTGGTGACTCCGGAACCGACCAGTATCAAGGCGTTCTCGCCCTTGCGGTCGAGCAGAACCTTGCGCTGCCAGGTGACGCCGGCCACGGTCGACGTACCGTCGTCGGAAGTCCGGCCGAGTTTCTCGGCCAGGAATTTGCCGCCGGTGACATTGGACTGCTCGAGCCCGACGTACTTCTTCTCGGTGGTGACGACGCCCAGGTGCCAGGTCATCGGCTCCTGCTCGGGCTTGCGGAATTCGACGCTGGTCGCGACCCAGCCGGTCGGCATCGGCTCGGGCCCGCGCACCCAGGGGGCGACCGCCTTCGCGTCCTGCAGTTGCGCGGTGTACTCGATCGCCTTGGGCGTCTCGGCCGGCTTCGACCGCCAGGTGACCAGGATCAGGAACGCGACCACCACCAGGCAGATGACCATCGCGAACACCATGTTGCCGACGGTCTGCGACTTCCTTTTGTCCCGTCGGTACGCCTGGCGGTACTCGTTCGCCTCCGCCTGGATCTGGGCGTGTTCGCGCGCCGCAGCCTCGTTGCGAGCACCCTGACCTGTCGAACTCATACGGACAGTGTCTCGCGAGGCGCAATCCGCCCGAACAGCGCCCAGGCTCGTTGGCTACGATCCGTTGGCATGAGCGAGCGCAGCGAGCGACCAATAAGCAGAGCCGACCTGTCGCTCAGGCTGGAGCCGAGCGCCGGCGAGGTGGAAGCATGAGCGACCCGACCAGCCCACCGGCCCACCTGGAGGTCGAGGCGCATGCGCCCGACCGGAACCTCGCCCTCGAGCTGGTCCGGGTCACCGAGGCCGCGGCGATGGCGGCGGGGCGCTGGGTCGGCCGCGGCGACAAGAACGGCGCCGACGGCGCGGCGGTGAACGCGATGCGGACGCTGATCGGCACGGTCGGGATGAACGGCGTGGTGGTGATCGGCGAGGGCGAGAAGGACAACGCCCCGATGCTCTTCAACGGCGAGCAGGTCGGCGCCGGCGAGGGCCCGGAGTGCGATGTCGCGGTCGACCCGGTCGACGGTACGACGCTGGTCGCGAAGGGCATGAACAACGGAATCGCGGTGATGGCGGTCTCCGCGCGGAACTCGATGTACGACCCGTCCGCGGTCTTCTACATGGAGAAGCTCGTCGTCGGACCGGAGGCGGCCGAGGTCGTGGACATCCGGCTCCCGGTCGCGGAGAACATCCGCCGCGTCGCGAAGGCCAAGGGCTCCTCGGTCGACGACGTCACCGTCGTACTGCTGGACCGGCCGCGGCACGACGAGCTGGCCACGCAGATCCGGGCGACCGGCGCGCGGATCAAGTTCATCTCCGACGGCGACGTGGCCGGCGCGGTCGAAGCGGCGCGTCCGGACACCGGCCTGGACATGTTGCTCGGCATCGGCGGCACGCCGGAGGGCATCATCGCCGCCTGTGCGATGAAATGCCTCGGCGGCAAGATCCAGGGCAAGCTCTGGCCGCGCGACGATGCGGAACGGCAGAAGGCGCTCGACGCGGGCCACGACCTGGACCAGGTGCTGGACACCGACGATCTGGTCAGCGGTGACGACTGCTTCTTCGTCGCGACCGGGATCACCGACGGCGAGCTCCTCCGCGGCGTCCGGTACGGACGGTCCACCGCGCGGACCCACTCGCTGGTGATGCGATCGCGCAGCGGCACGATCCGCAGTATCGAGAGCGAGCACCAGCTGTCCAAGCTGCGCGCCTACTCCTCCATCGACTTCGAGCACGCCCGATGAGCGCACCCGTCCTCGTCATCGGCGAGGCCCTTGTCGACATCGTCGGTTCCACTGCCAAAGCCACCACCCGCAACGGGAACGGGAAGGCCAAGGCGATCCCGGGCGGGTTCGCCGCGAACGTCGCCGTCGGACTGGCCAGGATGGGTGTGCCGACCGAGTTGGTGGCGCGCTTCGGCACCGACCAGTACGGCGATCTGCTCGGCGCGCACCTGTTCGGCAACGGGGTTCAGCTCGCTCCTGGGTCGGTCGATCCTGGGTTCCGGACCAGCACCGCAACGGCGACGCTGGACGCCGAGGGCGTGGCGTCGTACCAGTTCGACATGACGTGGGATCCGCCGGCGTTGTCGCTGCGGCGCGGTTGCCCGGCGATCCACACCGGCTCGATCGCGACCATGCTCGAGCCCGGTGCGACGGCGATCCACCGGTTCCTGGAATCGGTCGTCGACCAGCCCGTCACGGTGACGTTCGACCCGAACGCGCGTCCGGCGATCACCCCGGATCCGGTGGCCGCTTGGGCCGCCGTACGGAAGTTCGCCGCGCTGTCCGACCTGGTCAAGCTGAGCGACGAGGACTGCGCGTTCTTCCGTCCGGGGGTGTCGCTTGATGACATCGCGACCGAGCTGCTGACCGAGAAGCGGACGCAGTGCGTGGTCATCACGCGCGGCGGCGAGGGCGCGATCGGCGTCGGCCGCGACGTACGGGTCGAGGTGAAGGCGCCGTCAATCGAGGTGGTCGACACCGTGGGAGCCGGCGACTCGCTGATGGCGGCGCTCATCACCGGTCTGCTCCAGCGTGACTTGCTCGGCGAGCGGCGGCTGGCCGGGCTGACCTCCGAGGACCTGCGCGACGTCGTGGACTACGCGGTGAAGGCGGCTGCGATCACCTGCACGCGGCACGGCGCCGACCCGCCGACCGCGGCCGAGCACACTGCGCGGTGGGGCGCCTGACATGTCGGCGGAGACGTGGACGTCCGAGCTGGAGTCCAAGGGCAGCGTGGTGTTCCTGCCACGCCGCGGCCGGCTGGCGTTCCGGCTGGCCGGCTTCGCGCTGCTGATGGTGCTGTCCGCTTGGACGAACGTCGACCATCTCCGCGCTGACGGTGTCTCCGGTGCGCTCGGCGTACTGCGGCTGACGGCGCTGGCCGCCTTCGTTTACGGTACGGCGCTCACCGCGTGGCAGCTGATCACGAACCGCCCGGTCATCACGGTCAACGCCGAGGGCATTACCCGTGGGCGCAACCTGCCCTGGTCGGGCATCACCAGCATCGATGGGCCGACAGGTCTCCCGCTCGCCCGTACGGTGCAGGTCAACCCGGCGGACCGGCGTACCCGGCCGATCTCCATCCCGCAGGACAACGTCGAGGACCTGGAAGCCCTGACGCCCTGGCTGCGGTCACTCCTGGATCAGCACCGCGACTAGGTCAGGGTGCTGCGGACTGCACTGAGGTGGGCGCGGGAGCGTGCCGCGGCGAGGTCGGGATCCTGGAGACGGATTGCTTCGGCGATCGCCGCGTGGGCGGCCTGGTCGTTGCGGTGGCGGTGCTGGTCGTCGAGCTTCAGCATGTCGATCATCGCCCGCCGGATCCGCGGTGCGAACGAGTCGAACAGCTCCGTGAGTACGGCGTTGTGCGCGGCGACCACGACCGCGCGATGGAACGCCATATCGGCCTCGATGTACCAGTCGTCGGGCGCGCTCAGCGCCGCACGCTTGCGGTCCGTCAGCGTGTAGCGGAAGTTCTTCAGGTCGGCCGGGGTACGACGGGACGCCGCGAGCCGGGCGCCTTCGGTCTCGATCGCGAGCCGGCCCTCGAGTACGTCGGTGATATCGGCCTTCCGTAGCACCTTGTCCCAGTCCTCGGCGGCCTGTAGCGCGATGACGAACACGCCCGCGCCCTGACGGCTCTCGAGCACGCGGCGGCCGGCGAGTTCGCGCACGGCCTCGCGGATCGTCGACCGGCCCACGCCGAGCTGCGTGGCCAGCGTGGTCTCGCCGGGAAGCTTGGCGCCGACCGTCCACTCACCACTTCCGATCCGGCGCAACAGCTCCTCAGCGGCCTGCTCGGCCAGCGGGTGACGACGAATCATCGGACCATTCTACGAGACCTCAGGTTGTCAGGTTGTCTGAGGAGTTGGTAGCGTGCTCGGCATGCGCAAGCTTTCGGGTCTCCTCCTTCTTGGCCGCCACGGCGGGAGCTGATTCGACCGGCGCTCCCTCCGTGGAGTGCTCTCGCCCGCCGGTCCTCCCATCGCTCCGGAAGGACCACCCGCTGATGAACCGGCAACTGCCCTCCCCCATGCCCAGCCACCGCTACCGCGACATCTTCGCCAAGGTCCCGGTCGCGCCGGTCGACCGCACCTGGCCGGACCGCCGGATCACCACCGCACCGCTGTGGGTGCCGGTCGATCTCCGCGACGGCAACCAGGCGCTGGCCGAGCCGATGGATCCTTCGCGCAAGCGGAAGTTCTTCGAGCTGATGGTTGCCATCGGCTACAAAGAGATCGAGGTCGGGTACCCGTCCGCGTCACAGACCGACTTCGATTTCGTGCGATTGCTCGCCGAGTCGGATCTCGTGCCGGCCGACGTCACCATCGTCGTGTTCACGCCGGCCCGGGCGGATCTGATCGCGCGGACGGTCGAGTCCGTCGCCGGGATGCGCGGCGACGTGGTGATCCACATGTACGCCGCGACCGCGCCGACGTGGCGGGACGTCGTACTGCGTCGTACGCGGGACGAGCTGGCGTCGATGATCTACGCGGGGTCCGAGGAGATCCTGCGGCTGGCGGGCGATTCCGTGCGGTTCCAGTTCTCGCCCGAGGTGTACAACCTGACCGAGCCGGACTATGTGCTGGAGTTGGCGGATCACCTCACCAAGCAGTGGGACGCGACGCCGGAGCGGCCGGTGATCATGAACCTGCCGGCGACGGTCGAGGTCGCGACGCCGAACGTGTACGCCGACCAGATCGAGTACATGCACCAGAACCTGCCTCGCCGCGACGGGGTGATCCTGTCGGTGCATCCGCACAACGATCGCGGTACCGGCATCGCCTGCGCCGAGCTCGCCGTACTCGCCGGTGCGCAGCGGGTCGAGGGCTGCATCTTCGGCAACGGCGAACGCACCGGGAACGTGGACATCGCGACGCTCGCCCTCAACCTGCACGCGCAGGGCGTCGACCCGATGGTCGACTTCTCCGACATCGACCGGATCCGGGACGTGGTCGAGTACTGCACGCGCATGCCGATCCACCCGCGGCATCCGTACGTCGGGGAGCTCGTCTACACGGCCTTCTCCGGGACGCACCAGGACGCGATCCGCAAGGGTTTCGCCGTACAGGACGACGGCTTCTGGGACGTGCCTTACCTGCCGATCGATCCGGCTGACGTCGGGCGCGGATACGAGGCCGTCGTCCGGGTCAACAGCCAGTCGGGTAAGGGTGGGATCGCGCACGTGCTGGAGTCTGTGTACGGCGTACGGCTGTCGGCTGCACAGGAGCGGGAGTTCGCGCAGCATGTGCAGCGGCGTACGGACGAGACCGGGCGCGAGGCAAGCCCGGAGGAGCTGAAGGCGTTGTACGAGGAGGTTTACGGGTGCTCGAACTGAAAGATGTCGACTTCGTCCGGGACGGCAAACTGCTGCTGTCCGGGGTGTCGCTGACCGTCGGCGAAGGTGAGCGGTGGGCTCTGCTCGGGCCGAACGGCGCGGGCAAGAGCACGATGCTCGGCCTCTGTGGCGCCGTCACGCACCCCACCCGCGGCACGGTCGAGATCCTCGGGAAGCGACTCGGCACGGTCGACATCCGTACCCTGCGCGAGTCCATCGGTCACGTCAATCCGAGGCACGCGCTGCGCTCGCCGCTCTCCATCGTCGACGTCGTCCTCACCGGTCTGACGGGCACCATCGAACGCATGCCCCGCTGGGAACCGACGCCCGCGCAAACAGCTCGCGCCTTGGAGCTGATCGACCTGCTGGGGGTCAGCAACTTGGCCCACTCCCCCTGGACCACTCTCTCCCAAGGCGAATGCGGCCGAGCCCTCATCGCCCGAGCTTTGATTGCCGACCCTCGATTGCTGCTCCTGGACGAGCCGTCAACCGGCCTCGACGTAGCCGCCCGCGAACAACTACTCGAAACCCTCGACCACATCCACACCACTCACCCCCACCTCGCCTGGCTCCTCGTCACCCACCACCTGGAGGAGCTCCCTACCTGCACCACTCACGCCACCCTCATCCGCGAAGGCCGCATACTCGCCGCCGGCCCGGTAGACGACGTGGTCACCACCCCGCTGATCTCCGAGACCTTCGCCCACCCGATCCAGATCAACCGCCACGCCGGCCGCTGGACCGCCACCGCCCGGCGAGGAACCCGATCAGGCTGAGCAACCCCAGTCCGGCACACCCGGCGGAGAGCCAGAACCAGAACGAGGCATCCGACCGTGCGGACTCCACGGTCCACACACATCGCCCGGCGGCGGGCCGGGTGACGACGTACTCGACCGGAACGACCTCACCGACCGCGAGGAAGTGCTCGCCGGGGTCCCGGCCGGTTTCGATGACGTAGTCCGCACCTGCGACGGAGTACCGGATGTCGACCGAACCGGAGCCCTTCTCCCACCACGCGGGCTCATGCACGGTGACCACCGTCCCGCTGGTCGTCGCGGTCGGCCCGTCCCACGGCCGCGCCAGCTGCCGGTGGTGCACCCACAGGCCCCCGAACGCCAGCGTCATCAACACGAAGAAAAGCACGAGGCTCACGGGTACGAGCGGTTCGCCGCGCCCTCGCCATCCGAGGGACGCGGCGGCGTGTCTGCCGGCCGGCTTCTCGCCGGTCGCCGTCTCGAGGGGGCTGACCCCTCGGACCCAGAGGACCGCCACCACAACCAGACTCAGCAACAGCCAGGCGATCAGGACGCCGCCACCGATCAGCGCCCCGATTCCGGCTGCGTCGCCGACCGAACTCTGGCTCGCAACTCCCACCAGGGCACCGACGCCGGCACCGACGGCTCCACACAGCACGATCGCCGCGACCGACGCGACAGAGGCCAGGGGCGAGCCGGAGTCCAGGAACGCATACGCCGCCGCCGGCCCACGCACAAACCCCCAGCTGAGCACCACCCTGAGCCGCCCCATGACCCAAGTGTCGTGCATTACAGTGACTCTGCTCCGGGGGTGGAGTCGTGAGGCTGGGGGTCGGCGTGGCAGTAATGGGAGAGCGACTGCCCGAGGCATGGATGGTGGAGCTGCACCGAAACGGCCGGGTGGAGTTTCCATTGCGACGGTCAGCGGCCTGGTTGCTGATCTGTCCGCTCTTGTTCACGACGGCGATCGTGGCGGGCACCGTTCCGGACATGCTCGACAGCGGCTGGCCTGTCCTCGGCTGGCTGCTCATCGTGGGGTACGTCGGCGTCGCAGGGCTGCTCGCCTGGCAGCTCGTGACCCAGCGGCCGGCGATCGTCGTTGACCGCCGAGGCATTCACTGCGGCCGTCGCCGGTTCATCGCGTGGAGCGAGATCAGCTCGATCGGCCCGGTCTCGGGACCGAAACTGGCGCGCCACCTCCTGGTGTTCCCCAAAGACGTGTGGGCGAAGAACCTCGCGCTCAGCCAGCAGAACGTGAACGACCTACAGACCTTCCGCGCTTGGCTCGACGAGTTGCTCGCCGAACAACGCCGTTCGGCCACGCCGGAGGGTCAGAAATGGCAATGATCGGGGATGGGCCCACCGAGGTGTGGACCGCTGAGTTGCGGCGGACCGGACGGGTCGTGTTCCCGCTCCGGCGCCGGCCGCTGCTCCGACGAACCCTGTCCGGCTCGGTCTTTCTGATGGTGGTGATTGCCGCGCAACTACCCCATGTGCTGAAGAGCGGAGGCCTCCTGCGCATCGTGGCAGGCGTGGTGACGGTGGCGTGCGCGATCGACGTTTGCTTCAACATCTGGCGGCTCGTCACCCAGCGGCCCGCGCTGACGGTCGACGGTTCCGGCATCCGGATCGGGCGCAGGCGGTTCGTACCTTGGAGCGAGATCGGGGCCGTGACCGAACTGGACGGTTCGGCCGGTGACCCTTACTTCACCGTCGTACCGAGCGGCCGCGGGCGAAAGCTCCGGCCCGGTCGGGACCACGTACGCAACGTGGCGGCGTTGAGATACTGGTTCGTCGCCCAACTCCAGGAACACCGCTCGACGGCTGGAGGCCGGAGAGCACCCGCGCCGACTCAGGACATTAGGTGAGGCCTAGGCGTTTGCTGAGGCGGGGGCCTCGTTTGATTTTGATTTCGCCGAGGATGGCGGTGCCGCGGATGTGGAAGCGTTTCGGGGCGGTCGGCTGGGCGTTCGGGTCGGGGACGGCTTTGAGGCCGGCTTCCTGTTCGGAGACGGAGCCGAGGATCGGGTTGCTGTCGAGCAGGACGATCGCGTTCGCGGGGACGCGGATCTTCACGTCGGCGAGGATCGACTTCACGTCGACCTGGATGTCGTCGTACGGGATGTTCGCCTCGGTGTAGTCGAGCGTGACGTCGCCGAGGACGGCGTTCACCTCCTGCCGCTGCGGGACGAGCCAATTGCCCATCCGCTTGGTCTCGGACATGAACACGTTGATCACCGGGCCGGTCTCGACCATCGCGCCGCCGTACTGCGGGGTGACCGACGGGACGCCCGCCGTACCCGGAGCGCGCGGACCGTTCGGCAGGTCGGCGGTCAGCTCGACGAGGTCGCCGTACGTCTTCGAGCCGTAGAGCGTCTCGAGCCGCTCCTCCAGCTCGCCGTACGACAACCGGCCTTCGCCCGCGGCCTCGCGCAGTACGTCGGCGACCTCCTCCCGCTCGAGGTCGGACACCCGCCGCCGCAACGCCAGTTCATCACCGGTCGCCGCCTGCGAGGGCACGGCATCCTGCGGTCGATTCTCCTGAGGAACGTCATCCTGAGCCACGGCAAAACCATACGCGCGGCGCCCGCCCGCTGCTGCCCGTTTCTTCCCCGATTCACCCCTGACTCCATCCCTGACCAGGCTTCATACTGTCGAGCATGAACTGGGGCGAGGTACGCAACGGGAGACTTCTGGCGGGCCTGTATCTGGCCGCGTTCACGATGGTGGTCGCCGGGGTCATCTGGATCCTGATCCTGCAATGGAGCGGATCGGACGCGACGATCGTCGCCGCCACGATCCTGTTCCTCGCCGGCGGGCTGACGATCATCGCCCTGGCCGTCGGACTCCGCGCCCGGGCGGCGCCGCCGAAGAATCGGCTGACGAAGGACACCACCGGGTACCAGCGGCTCTACCACCGGTTCGCGCTCGGGCTCGAGCTGCCGGGGGCTTGGCGGGCCGTGCGCGGGTGAGGGTCACCTCACCTGCGGGTGAGACGGAGGTCGCGTCGGAGCGGGGCGGAGGGAGAACTAGGCTTTGGGGCGTCCAGTCCTCTCCTCCTGGAGGTATGCCCGGTGTCTGCCGACTTCAACTACTCCGATCTGTTGCCGTTGGGTGTTGACGAGACGGAGTATCGGCTGCTGACGACGGAAGGTGTCAGCACTTTCACGGCGGGCGATCGGACGTTCCTGCAGGTGCAGCCGGAGGTGCTGCAGGCGTTGACCGCGGAGGCGATGCACGACATCTCCCACTACCTGCGGACCGCGCACCTCGCGCAGCTGCGGCGGATCATCGACGACCCGGAGGCTTCCGGGAACGACCGGTTCGTCGCGCTGGACCTGTTGAAGAACGCGAACATCTCGGCCGGCGGCGTCCTCCCGATGTGTCAGGACACCGGCACCGCGATCGTGATGGGCAAGAAGTCCGAGGGTGTGCTGACCGGCGCGGTCGACGAGGAGTGGATCAGCCGCGGCGTGTACGACGCGTACACCAAGCTGAACCTGCGCTACTCACAGATGGCCCCGCTGAACATGTGGGACGAGAAGAACACCGGCTCGAACCTGCCCGCCCAGATCGAGCTGTACTCCACGCCGGGCACCACCGACCCGGCGTACAAGTTCCTGTTCATGGCCAAGGGCGGCGGCTCGGCGAACAAGTCGTTCCTGTACCAGGAGACCAAGGCCGTCCTGAACCCGGCGCGGATGATGGAGTTCCTGGACGAGAAGATCCGTTCGCTCGGTACGGCGGCCTGCCCGCCGTACCACCTCGCGGTCGTGGTCGGCGGTACGTCGGCGGAGTACGCGCTGAAGACCGCGAAGTACGCCTCCGCGCACTACCTGGACACGCTGCCGACGACGGGTTCGCCGGTGGGGCACGGGTTCCGGGACGTCGAGCTGGAAGAGGAGGTCTTCAAGCTGACGCAGGAGTTCGGGATCGGCGCGCAGTTCGGCGGGAAGTACTTCTGCCACGACGTCCGCGTGATCCGCCTCCCGCGGCACGGCGCGTCCTGCCCGGTCGCGATCGCGGTGTCGTGCTCGGCGGACCGGCAGGCGCTGGCGAAGATCACGCCGGAGGGTGTGTTCCTGGAGCAGCTCGAGCGCGACCCGGCGCGGTTCCTGCCGGACACCACCGACGAGCACCTCGACGACGCGGCCGACGTCGTACGGATCGATCTGAACCGGCCGATGAGCGAGATCCGCGCGGAGCTGTCCAAGCTGCCGGTGAAGACGCGGCTGTCGCTGAGCGGGCCCCTTGTGGTGGCGCGCGACATCGCGCACGCGAAGATCAAGGAGCGGCTGGACGCGGGCGAGGAGATGCCGCAGTACCTGCGCGATCACGCGGTGTACTACGCGGGGCCGGCGAAGACGCCCGAAGGCTATGCGTCCGGGTCGTTCGGGCCGACGACGGCTGGGCGGATGGATGCGTATGTCGACCAGTTCCAGGCGGCCGGCGGTTCGTTCGTGATGCTTGCCAAGGGCAACCGGTCGGCGAAGGTGACGGCGGCGTGCAAGGAGCACGGCGGGTTCTACCTCGGCTCGATCGGCGGCCCGGCGGCGCGGCTGGCGCAGGACTGCATCAAGTCGGTCGACGTGCTGGAGTACGCCGAGCTCGGCATGGAAGCGGTGTGGAAGATCCAGGTGGAAGACTTCCCGGCCTTCATCGTGGTGGACGACAAGGGCAACGACTTCTTCACCGATACCCGCAAGCCCGTCCCGCTGACAGTGCGCCCGCGTAGTTGACCTGACGATCTGATCGTCGCACCCTCAGAAATGGGGGTGGTGGCGATGGGCAAGCGCATGTTGCGGGTCGGGAATCGGATCGGCGTATGGCTGTACAAGACGTCGGACGGCCGCGTCGGGAGTGGGAGCAAGGACGTGCTCGTCCTGATGCTCACCACGCCCGGCCGGCGGACCGGCGTACCGCGGTCGACCTGTGTGCGGTACCTCGAGACCGCGGACGGGCTGTTGGTCTGGGGAACCGGGTCGGGGTCGCGTCATGACCCGGACTGGTTCTGCAATCTGCGCGCGGCGGACTCGACCGACGTGCAGATCGGCGCCGAACACACCCAGATGCGCATGCGTGAGCTGACCGGCGCCGAGCGGGGAACGATCTGGACGGACGTCATCCTCCGCGAGGATCCGGGCATCGGCCGGTTCGCGACGAAGGCACGGCGTACGATCCCAGTCGCCGTACTGGAACCGCTGGAGGGGTGACCTCAGCCGGCCTTGGTTTCTACCGCCTCGGGGAGCTTGAGCATCAGCGTCTTCGCGGCCTGAACGAGATCGGCTTCATTGTGGCCGAAGGCCTGGAGGTAGCTCCGGAGGGCGGATCGCAGTATCTGGAGCTCCTCGTCCTGCAACTCGATGGTGTACATGATTCCAAGGTAAGTCCGAACCGGCAGGATGGAAGCGCTCGTGACCCACCTGTGTTGTCAGCTCCCCGGCCAGCCCGCCAAGGTGAGGATCTCCGCCGCTGTGTCCGCCACGGCGCCGTCGTTGTGGACGGTGAAGTCCTCGATCGGCTGATGGGTCTCGGCAAAAGGCAAGAGCCGTGGCCAGATCCCACTCCGGGCCGCGGGTGGTGCGGGTGCGAGCCTCGATCAGCTCGGGGGCCGTGACGATACGCACGACCTGCACCGCGCAATCGGGCAGCGCAGCGGTGTAGGCGGCGCGGAGCTCGGCCGAGAAAACCGGGCCGCTGGCGATCAGGAAGTCGGCGCCTGCCGCTCGGTACGTCCGCCAGACGGCGGCGAGGTTGTCGATGCGTAGGTGGTCGCTGAAGCGTAGGCCGGAAGTTGGCGCGGGTCGCCTGGGACCGCCGAACTGGGCGACGGCGTCCAGGTCCAGTACGCCGGTGGTGTGGCCGGCGCCCGTCAGCACGCCCCCGATCGCCTGGGCCGTGGTGGTCTTGCCGACACCGCTGCCCCCGGTGAGAAGCAAGGCGCTGGGCATCAGCTGTGAAGCTCCTCCGCGATCAGGGTGGGCTGGTGGGTCGTCGGTGCGGCGGGAACACGCCAGCTGGGTGGCGGGGTCCAGAACTGCCAGTCGTCGGAGAACGGGGAAGACCATGCCTCGATGTCGCGGATGGCGGCGTGGGCGTCACCAACGATCCGCTCGGCATCGGCGACGGTGAAGCGTCCGGCGGCGACGGCTCCTTCCAGCTCGTCCTCGTCCTTCCACTCGATGGTGCGGTCGGGCTTCATCCACAGGTCGAGCACGTGATCGACCGTGCTGGTACGCCGGGATGCCCAGTCGCGGACATGCTCGCGCTCGAGGTTCACATACCACCCGAGGAACGTCCCGTCCTCGCCCCAGAAGTACCAGACCGACCACGGCTTCCCGGGCGGCGATACCTTCAGGATCCCGGTGCCGTGCCAGATGTCGAGCTTCAGCACCCGCTCCTCGGTGAACATCCCGACCGGACCGGCATGCCGCGTCTCCCGCCCGTCGACGAGGACCGGTTTGAGCAAGGGCGTACCCGGCGCGAGCCAGGCGACCAGCCCGTCCGCGTCGTCACGCACGACCGTCATCGGCCGCACGTTCGGCTTGTCCGCGTGCCTCCCGGTCCCTTCGTACACCCACTCGATCGTTGTCCCCGGCTCCCAAAAATCGGTCACGAGTCCGCCGGGCGGGTCATGGAGAGTACGTCGAGGGCCGCGTCCAGCTGCTCCTCGGTCAGGTCTCCCTTCTCGACGTGACCGTTCTCGATCACGACCTCGCGGATCGTTTTTCCTTGTTTCAAAGCACTCTTGGCCACCGCAGCGGCGTTCTCGTAGCCGATGTAGCGGTTCAGCGGTGTCACGATCGACGGCGAAGACTCGGCCAGTGCGCGAGCGTGATCGACGTTCGCAGTGATGCCGTCGACGCAACGATCCGCCAGCAGGCGCGAGCTGTTCGCCAGCAGCGTGATGGACTCGAGCAGGTTGCGCGCGATCACCGGGAGCATCACGTTCAGCTCGAAGTTGCCTCCGGCACCGGCCACCGTGATCGCGGTGTCGTTGCCGATCACCTGCGCGGCGACCATCAGCGTCGCCTCGCAGATCACCGGATTCACCTTGCCCGGCATGATGCTCGAGCCCGGCTGCAGGTCGGGCAGCGAGATCTCGCCGAGCCCGGCGCGCGGGCCGGATCCCATCCAGCGCAGGTCGTTGCAGATCTTCGTCAGGCTCACGGCGACGGTCTTCAGTTGCCCCGACAGCTCAACGAGTCCGTCGCGGGCACCCTGCGCCTCGAAATGGTCCTCGGCCTCGGTCAGCTCCAGACCAGTCCGTCGGTTCAGCTCGGTGATCACCGCAGCCGCGAACCCGGGCGGTGTGTTGATCCCAGTCCCGACCGCCGTCCCGCCCAGAGGCAGCTCGGCGACCCTGGGCAGCGTCGCCCGCACCCGCGCGGCGCCCCGGCGGATCTGCTGCGCATACCCGTTGAACTCCTGGCCGAGCGTCACCGGCGTCGCGTCCATCAGGTGCGTCCGCCCGGACTTCACCACGTCGGCGAACTCAGATCCCTTACGAGACAGGGAATCCGCGAGGTGCTCGAGCGCCGGCAGCAGCTCCTGCACGACGCCCGCGGTCGCGGCGACGTGGATCGCCGACGGGAAGGTGTCGTTGCTCGACTGGGACGCGTTGACGTCATCGTTCGGGTGTACGTCGTCGCCGAGCGAGCGGGTGGCGAGGGTCGCGAGGACCTCGTTGGCGTTCATGTTCGTCGACGTCCCCGAGCCGGTCTGGAAGACGTCGATCGGGAACTCGTTGTCGAACTCCCCCGCGGCAACCATGTCCGCCGCGGCAACGATCGCGTCCGCCCGGCCCGCGTCGATGACGCCGAGCGAGGCGTTCACCACCGCGGCCGAAGCCTTGATCTGTGCCAGTGCGTGCACGAGCGCCGGCGCGAGCGGCCGCCCGGAGATCGGGAAGTTCTCCACCGCACGCTGCGTCTGCGCCCGCCACAACGCGTCCCGAGGCACCTTGACCTCGCCCATCGTGTCGTGCTCGATCCTGAATTCCACGTCATCACCCATACCTGCAGAGTACGTCGCTGAGCGTTGTCGGAACGCCCTGATAGACAAGCTGTGGACAACGACACAGGAGGGGACTGGATGAAGTTCACCCAGGCATTCGAGATCACCCAGTGGGACCAGGCGGCGTACGACGAGGCAGGTTCGATCCAGCTCGGGCGGGCAACGGTCGGCAAGGCGTTCACCGGCGGCGAACTGGAGGGCACCAGTTCGGCCGAGCTGTTGATGGCGGGGACGGCGGACGGCCCGGCGGCGTACACCGCGATGGAGCGCTTCAGCGGGACGCTCGGCGGGCGGAAGGGGTCGTTCGTCATGCTGCACGGGGCAACGGCCGATCAGAGTTCGTCTCCTGGCCGGATCGTTGCGGCCGAGGGAGATCTGGCCGGGCTGACCGGCACGGTCGAGTATGTGCACGACGAGCAGGGCGCTCGGGTCACAGTGGACTACGAGCTGCCCTGATAAACGTAATAGGTCTCGTCCCGGTCCTGCAGACGGACCGGGACGGGCGTGACCTGGCATTTGCCGAAGACCGTCGTGACGGCTGACTCCAAGGCAGCAGATGCAGACGACGACCAGACGGTGAGGACGCCGCCGTCGCGCAACTTCACCCGGCACGTGGCAAGGAAGTCGGAGGTGTAGATAGCTGAATTCTCGTTGTAAACAAGGAAGTCCGGACCGTTGTCGACGTCCAGCAGAATCGCGTCGACGGACGCGTCGGGCAGATCCGTGACGACAGCGCGCACATCGCCGACCACCACACCGACCCGCGGGTCGTCGAGAATCGACGGGACCAGGCCTGAGCGCATCCACGCAACCAGGTCCGGCTCGATCTCCGCGACGATCACCTGCCCGAGACGGGAGTCGGCCAGCAGCGCACGCACCGTGTACCCGAGTCCCAGTCCGCCGACAAGCACCCGCTCAGGCCGCCGTACCGCCTCGAGCGCAGCAGAAGCCAACAGCTCCTCGCTGGACGTCTCCTGGTCGTCCATCACGAAGACGCCGTTCACCCGCAGCTCCAGCGCCCCATCCTCCCGACGCCGCAGTGCGAGCTCACCCCGCTCGCTGCAGGCCCGCGCAATCTCCGCCACGCACACATCCTCCCTCACCCATTGCGTCCGAAGATCTGCGGGCTGTAGCCCGCAGATCTTCGGACGCAATGGGTGAGTTCTCCACAGGTGAGGGAGTGCGGAGTCGGGGGTGAGGGGTGTCGCGGCATGTTGTCGGTATGACAGGGAGTGGATGTACAGGAGAAGCGCGCTGCGGGCACTGCAGCGCGCGCCGACGGCGCCGGCAACTTCGAGACCTGGCCAGAGAGCTGGGAAGCCAGCAGGCCGGCGTCGTATCGCGCTCCCAGCTTGCTGGGTTGGGGCTCACGCGTTGGCAGATCGCGGCCGAGCTGAGGGCGCGGCGCTGGGCGGCGTACCACCGTCAGACTCTCGCAATACACACCGGTGAGCTGTCTGAGCCGGCTACCTGGTGGTCGGCGATCTTCGAGGTCGGACCAGGTGCCGCCCTCGACGGGGCGACGGCTTTGCGCGCGGCAGGGATGCGCGGGTTCGACGACGTACTGCACGTGTCGAC
Source organism: Kribbella rubisoli (assembly GCF_004217145.1). GTDB lineage: Bacteria > Actinomycetota > Actinomycetes > Propionibacteriales > Kribbellaceae > Kribbella > Kribbella rubisoli. The sequence continues at coordinate 546,719 of NZ_SHKR01000011.1, forward strand.
GCCGAAGTCTTGCCGGCCACGCCGGCCACGCGACGTCCAGGTCCACGAGACGCGCCGCCGCCAGCCGGGCGATCTGGTCGAGGCCGGCCTGCCACGCGTCCGTCCCCCGATCGCTGCGATCAGAGCTGCGCTGTGGGCACGCTCGGACCGGCAGGCCGCCCTCGTGCTCGCCATGTCGGTGCAGCAGCGAATCACAACCTCCGAGGCCTTGACCACGGCATTCGCCGCTGTCCGGCGACATCGCCGACGGAACCTGATCGGTCTGGTTCTCGGCGACCTGGCCAAGGGTGCGCAGTCGATCGGTGAACTCGACTTCGCCCGCCTCTGCCGGACGTACGGCCTTCCTGAGCCTGATCGGCAAACCCGGCGGAGGGGGCCCCATGGCGGCTATTACCTCGACTCCGCCTGGACGCCGTACGGCGCCGTCGTGGAGATCGAGGGAGTCCACCATCTGGAGGCTGCACAATCTCTGGCCGATGCCAGTCGGCAGAACGAACTCACGATCGGCAACGATCGCGTACTGCGGATCCCCGTCATCGGCCTTCGAGCCACCCCCGACCACTACATGGCCCAAGTAACCCGCCTCCTCCACTCCTGCGGTTGGCGGCCGACAACACAACGTCCGAAGATCCGAGGGCTATAGGCCACAGACCTTCGGACGTAAGCACTGGGGGAGTGGAGAAGTCAGTACCAGCCCTTGGCCTGCGAGTGGCCCCAGGCGGAGCACGGGGAGCCGTAGGTGGCTTCGATGTAGTCCAGGCCCCACTTGATCTGGACGACCGGGTTGGTGCGCCAGTCCTTGCCGTACGCCGCCATCCGGTTGCCGGGCAGCGCCTGCGGGATGCCGTACGCCGTCGACGTCGGGTTGTCGGCGTCGACGCGCCAGCGGGACTCCTTGTTCCAGAGCTTCTCCAGGCAGCTGAACTGGCTCTGGCTCCAGCCGTGGTCGGGGAGGAGGTTCATCGCGACCTCCTTGGGCGTGCCCTCGTACTTCTTCCGCTCGGCGTCGCGGCTGGCCCGTTCTTCCTGGACCGAGCGGTCGGCCTGCTGCAGCGCCTCGTACCGGCGCAGGGCGGCGTTCTTGGCGGCGTTCTTCTGATCGGCCGCGTCCTGCAGCGCGATCTGCTGCTGTGCGACGGCCTCGACCTGGTTCCGCATCCGGACCGCGTCAGCGGCCGCGTCGGCGGCGTCGGTCGGCTTCGCGGTCGGCGACGTGGCCGGGCCGGAGAGGACCTTCCCGCTGTTGATAACGGCCATCTCAGCTCGCCCTGAGACCTTCTCCGAGGCGCTGCTACTCCCGGGGGAGCTGAAGAGGTCGATACCCGCGACAACGGAGACGACGGCGATCCCTGTAACCGCGAGAGCCGTGACGGAGCGCTTCGCTTTCATCTGTCCTTCCGAGAAAACCCGACCCCCGTCGGCTGCAACGAGAACATACTCTGGCGTAAACCGTCCGTGATCACAAGCAGGTCACAGACGAACGGCGCGGCCGCCGCGTGGCGACCGCACCGTTCTTACTTACGCTTTACAGAAGTTATGACCCAATAACTTCGATGCTCCTTACAACTGCAGGTCGTCGAGCATCTCGGTGACGAGCGCCGCGATCGGCGACCGCTCCGAGCGGGTCAGGGTGACGTGCGCGAACAACGGGTGACCCTTCAACTGCTCGACCACCGCGACCACGCCGTCGTGCCGGCCGACACGTAGGTTGTCCCGCTGGGCCACGTCGTGGGTCAGCACGACCCGCGAGTTCGCGCCGACCCGGGACAGGACCGTGAGCAGCACGTTCCGCTCCAGCGACTGGGCCTCGTCCACGATCACGAACGCGTCGTGCAGCGACCGGCCGCGGATGTGGGTCAGCGGCAGCACCTCGAGCATGCCGCGGTCCATCACCTCGTCGATCACGTCACCGCTGGTCAGCGCGCCGAGCGTGTCGTAGACGGCCTGCGCCCACGGCCCCATCTTCTCGGACTCGGTTCCCGGCAGGTACCCGAGCTCCTGCCCGCCGACCGCGAACAGCGGCCGGAACACGATGACCTTCTTGTGCTGCCGCCGCTCCATCACCGACTCCAGGCCGGCGCACAGGGCCAGCGCGGACTTACCGGTACCGGCGCGGCCGCCGAGCGAGATGATCCCGACATCGGGATCCAGCAGCAGGTCGAGCGCGACCCGCTGCTCGGCGGACCGCCCGCGGATCCCGAACGCTTCGCGATCACCGCGGACCAGCCGGATCCGCTTGTCCGGCATCACCCGGCCGAGCGCGCTGCCACGGTCTGACAGCATCACCAGACCGGTGTGCGTCGGGAACTCGCCGGCCTGCGGCAGCTCCACGGAGCCGTTCTCGTACAGGTCGTCCACGACGTGCGTCTCGACCTCGAGCTCGGCCATCCCGGTCCAGCCGGACTCCAGGGTGAGCTCAGCGCGGTACTCCTCGGCCTGCAGGCCGCACGCCGACGCCTTGACCCGCATCGGCAGGTCCTTCGAGACCAGCGTGACATCCTTGCCCTCGGCCATGAAGTTGCAGGCCACGGCCAGGATCCGGCTGTCGTTGTCGCCGAGCCGGAAACCGGCCGGCAGCGTCTCCGGGTCGGTGTGGTTCAGCTCGACCCGAAGAGTTCCACCCTTCTCCCCCACTGGCAGGGGCGCGTCCAGACGTCCGTGCAGGATCCGGAGCTCGTCGAGCAGTCGCAGCGCGGTGCGGGCGAAGTAGCCGAGTTCCGGGTGATGCCGTTTTGCCTCCAATTCGGTGACAACGACCACCGGGACGACCACCTCGTGCTCGTCGAACCGCAGCATCGCGTGCGGGTCCGAGAGGAGCACCGAGGTGTCCAGCACGAAGGTGCGCTGGTCCGGTGTTGATGAGGTACTTGACGCCTTGGCGTGGATGGCCATGTCGCACGTCCTCTTCTAGGCCGTGACGTACACCCTCGCCCCGGCCCGCCAGTGGTTAGGTGATGGGTCGGGTGCCGCCCTCGGGGTCCGGTGTTGACCCCGTCCGCGCCGCCGCATGAGCGGCAACGGCGATCAGTGAGTTCGAGACCTGAGGTCTCGGGGACTCCGTTCGGCCCCTCATGGGGCAACCGGCTGGAACGAGATTCTCAAACTGATCGGGCCTCCCGTGACAGCCGGCTTCCCCTCCGACCGTCTCTGCCAGAGTAGGAGCCCACCGCAAACGGCGCAGCCCGACACGCCAGGCCACGGGGTTAACAGGGCGTTACACGTTCAACCAGCCGAGGGAGCACGCTCACTCCGGCGGGTGATCCGGTACGCCGGTCCGCCCGGCCACGCTCGGTACATGAAGAAGAACTGGCCGTCCTGGACCGGGTACGCCACCGCCGCATGGTCCCTGCTGTACGGCGTACTCGGCGCGTACTGGAGCTTGGGCGGCGCGGGCTACCCGTTCGCGCGTGTATCGGACGATCGCGCCACCGCGTCGATCCTGGAAGGTACGCCGGTGCACGTGGTCGCGCCGGTGATGGCAACGATCGGGCTCCTCGGCGCCGTACTTGCGGTCGTGATGACCCGCATGCGCCCGCGCGGATCGGTCCTGCAGACGATTGCCGCCGTACTCGCGGTCGGACTCGCGCTGGTGGTCCCTGACTACACACTGATCGCGGTCGTTGCCCTCTCACCGGTGATCGTGGTCTTCGCGTTCACCGGCGTACCGGGCGCGCAGGGTGGCGTCGGCGACATCCTGTACTGGCATCGGGTGAACCTGATCATCCTGTTCATCGGCGGCGTTCTGTGGGCGGCGACCGCCATCGCGTACCACCGGCGGAGCCGGGACGTCTGCGTGTCGTGCGGTCGAGGAGCATCAGAGGTGGCGTGGCAGAGCCCCACGGCCGCGCTGCGGTGGGGGAAGTGGGCCGTCGGCGTCGCGGTGGTGGCGAACCTTCCGTACGAGTTCACCCGCGTCGCCTGGTACCTCGGCTGGCCGGTCGGTATCAGCGATGGTTTCCACCAGATGATGGCCGACACGCCGGGCATGCTCGAGATGGGCCTCGGCCTGGCCGTGATGGGGCTCGCCGGCGGCGTCCTCACCCACGGCCTCGTGCACCGCTGGGGCGAGATCTACCCGCGCTGGATCTGGTTCAAGGCGGGCAAGCGGGTCCCGCCGCTGCTGGCGATCATCCCGGCCTCGATCGTTGCCGTCGTACTCATTCCTGCGGGCCTGATGAACACCCAGCTCCCCCTCGACGGCGACAACTGGGCGATCAATGCCCCAGGCATCCTCTGGGTCCTCTGGGGAGCGGCTCTCGGTACGGCGACGTACGCCTACTACCTGCGCCGCCGTACGACGTGTGCACGCTGCGGACGCGGCGTCACGTCCCGAAGCGACGCTCTCGTTGGGCGTAGCTCCGGATCGCACGAAGGAAGTCGACGTGCCGGAAATCCGGCCAGAGCGCTTCGCAGAAGTAGAACTCGCTCAGCGCGCTCTGCCAGAGCAGGAATCCGCCGAGGCGCTGCTCACCCGACGTACGAATGACCAGGTCCGGGTCCGGCTGGCCCTTCGTGTACAGGTGCCGGGCGATGTGCTCGACGTCGACGCGGTCGGCCAGCTCCTCGATCGACATGCCCTTGGCGGCCTCCTCGAGGAGCAGCGAGCGGACCGCGTCGGCGAGCTCGCGACGTCCGCCGTACCCGACGGCGACGTTGACGAACAGGCCCTCGTTGTCGTGGGTCGCGGTCTCGGCGGCCTTCAGGGCCTCCGCAGTACTGCCGGGCAGGAGGTCGAGCGCGCCGACCGGGTGGATCCGCCAGCGGCCGATCGCGGTCAGCTCCTCGACGGTCTGCTCGATGATCCGCAGCAACGGCTCCAGCTCGTCGGCCGGGCGGGTCAGGTTGTCGGTGGACAGCATCCACACCGTCACGACCTTCACACCGACGTCGTCGCACCACTCGAGGAACTCGGAGATCTTGTTCGCCCCGGCCTCGTGGCCGCGCGACACCGGGTCGCCGACCTGGCGGGCCCAGCGCCGGTTGCCGTCGATGATGACGCCGATGTGCCGCGGGATCCGGTCCGGCGACAGCGATCGCATCAGCCGGCGCTCGTACAGGCCGTAGACCGCGTCGCGCAGCTTCTGCTTGCCAGGTGTCCGCATGGGCAGGTTGCTCTCCTCAAAGACTCTCGGTCACGAGGCTAGCCCACATCTCGGTATGGGTGAGAGCCCTCGGAGTGCCACACAGAAAGCTGCCGGCGAGGCCGAACTTTCCTCGCAGTTCGTGCGTCGTAAACGCGGCCGGTGGTGCGCCGACCGGGTGACGTCGCCTACATTTCATCCTTCTGACCCATGCAACCTACGGTTCCGTAGGTTACGGTTGCGTAGGTATAAACTGCCCGGCACCCCTCGAAAGGACGGCGATGACCGCTACCAGCGCCCAGCCCGAGGAACTCGGTCACCGGCTCTCCGGCCGGCTCGGCCCGCTCAAACCGAAGCTGCGCGGATGGCTGCACGCCGGCACGTTCCCCTTCGCCACAGCCGCCGGCATCGTCCTGATCTGCCTGGCTCCGCACGCCAACGCCCGGTTGGCCGCTGCGGTCTATACCGCCGGCGCGATGCTGCTGTTCGGCATCTCCGCCCTGTATCACCGCTTCTACTGGGGCCCGACCGGCGAGGCGATTCTGCGCCGTCTGGACCACAGCAACATCTTCCTGCTGATCGCAGGCACCTACACCCCGCTCGGCATGGTCCTCCTGCACGGCCAGGACCGGGTGCTGATGCTCGGCCTGGTCTGGGGCGGCGCGACCGCCGGAATCCTGTTCCGCATCTTCTGGCTGAGCGCGCCGCGCTGGATCTACACGCCGATCTACCTCGCGCTCGGCTGGGTCGCCATCTTCTGGATGGGCGACATCTACCACGCCGGCGGCGCCGCTGTAGTCACCCTGATCGCGGTCGGCGGCGGGCTGTACTCGATCGGCGCAGTCGTCTACGGCACCAAGCGCCCGAACCCCTCCCCCCGCTGGTTCGGCTTCCACGAAATCTTCCACGCCTTCACCGTGGCCGCCTTCATCTGCCACTACATCGCCGTCAGCATCGCGACGTACCACGCCGGCTGACCCCCGGCCACGCGGGACTTCTAGCGCTTGTGGCTGAAGGCGGCTAGGAGGACGACGAGCGCGACCCCAGTGGCTGCGTGAAACGTGCCGCGGGGAGGTGCTTTCAGTACGTCGTGGTCGCCGTCGCTGCTGAGTAACGACCAGCGGGAGCGGGCCGAGAGTGCTGAACCGACGGAGAGCACCGAGCCGGCCGAGAAGGCGGAGAGGGTCGATCCGACCGACGCGACCGACAGTGCGGAGCCGACCGATCCGACGCTGAGCACCGAACCCACCGATCCGATCGACAGGATCGAGCCGCGGCTTGCGATCGACAGGAACGAGTCTTCTGACCGCAACGACAATCCGCCCATGCTCGGCATTCTGACACGAGCAGACGTACTTCGGCGGACGGTCAGACGAGCAGCGTCTCGAGCTCTGGTAGACGGCTGAACATGTCGGGGAGACCGCGCACGCCATTGCGTACGGACTCGTGTGACAGCGCGAGGTCAGGGCCCGTACCCACCTCGACACCGGCCAGGCAGCGGAGGACGTTCCACCGTGTGTGCCCCAGCCAACCGCCGATCATGAACACGAACCAACTCGGTCCCGACGGCGGCAGGGCTCCACCCCCTGCGACATAGCCGTCGAGAACCGAACGGAAGATAGCAGGCTGGATGTCGTCGAAGCCCGGCCCCTTCGACAGGCTCAGCGCGGTCGAGCCGAGCTCACCGGCCAGATCGAGCCTCCCCGAGAGCTCCCAGTCGAGCAGTACCGGCCGGCCATCTCGAGCGAGCAGGTTCCACGGCTGGATGTCCTTGTGGGTCAGTACGACGGGGCCCGGCCGCTCGCAGGTGTCGACGAAGTACGCGATTGCGAGGAACGTCTCGACCTGGCTGGCGAGTTCCTCGGCCCACGGCTGCCCGGTCGCCACCGCCCGCTCTGCGAGCTCGGGCCAGTCCGGTGGCATCGGATCCTCGGTCGACATGTCGGTCCACTCGACGTCCAGCCCGTGGAGGCGAGCGAGGATCTCACCGATCTCGAACGCGGACGCCGCCGACACCGGCGCTTCGGGAACAGTCTCCCCGGCGACCCACCGGTGCACGAGCACATCGCGGCCGGCCAAGATCGGCTCTGGCATCGGAACGCCGGCGGCGAAGGCTGCCCGCTCGAACCTGAACACGTCCTCGATCCGATACACCCAGCGGCGGTCGACGAGGTTCAGCTCCTTCACCGCGAACGACCCCTGGTCGGTGTCGAGCCGGTACATCCGGTTGGCGAACCCACCGTGGACACGGATCATCGGCCCGGTCGGCGTACCGAGCTGCGAAAGATCCACCCGGCGCACTCTAGGACGCAGAGCTCATTGATGCACCGGAATTCTCCGGCGCGACTGGAAGGGCAGGCAATCGTCCCGCAACCCGCTGGGGTGCGATTGCGGGGCACAACCTGTGGCCGCATCGTGGATGTATGGACTTCGATGCGGCGACCGTCGAGCTGTACGGGCTCACGCCCGAGCAGTTCACCGCTGCCCGCAACGACCTTGCGAAAGCGGCCAACGCCGCCGGGTGACCCGCACACCGCCACCGCACTCAAAGCTCTCCGCAAACCGACGCTCGCGGCATGGCTCGCCCCCAAGCACCGCCCTCCCGCCGACGACCCCGTGAAGCGACGCCGCACAGAACTCGAGTCCCGCGCCAGAGAGGCCGACGCCGAGTACACCCAAGCCGAAGCCCTACGCCTCCAGGCCGAAGCAGAACTCGACGCCCACGAACACCTCGAAGCCGACCTCAAATCCACCATCGAGCGCCTCACCGAAGAACTCGACCACGCCAACCACCAACTCCGCGACGCCGAACGCCACACCAGACACCTCCAACGCGAACGCACCCGAACCACCCGCCGAGCCACCCAAACCCAACACCGCCGAGACACCAACCACCAACGCCTAGAAGCCCTCGACGGCTGACCAAACCCGACAGCCGCCCCGCTGATCGTCGCCAGTGATTTCTCCGCAGACAATCCCGGCCGAAAGAATCTTTCCCGCTCCGGTCGGCGGATGACATCGATGTCGGCGGCAACTAATAAAACGATTGCTCTGATGGGAAAGCTGTTTATCTATTTCTTTTCCGCATCCCGGCTGGACCAACCGAATTGTTCATCGTAGTGTGCTCCGCGGGGGGCGGGGCATATGCAGTGTTATTCCTGTGGGGCGGAAAATCGGCTTGCAGCGGTGTACTGCGGCACGTGTGGGCAGAAGCTCGGCGGAGTCGCGACCAACGGGGACAGATTCGTCGACCACGTGATGCCGGTCGACAGTCCAACGACCGGCAGGCGCATCGCAGTACTTCCGGCGGCAAATGGAACCTTGCCGACAGAAAATGGAATCAGGGCCAGATCCGAGCAGCGGGCTTCGGACGCGACCCGCTATCTGTGCGCGGCCGTGCATCTCGACAGCCGGATCGCGGACCAGGTCATCGACGACCTGCTGGAACAGGACTACCGGGCGGCGCCGTCGTCCCCGGACGTCGACCTGGTTCCGGTGGTCCTGCACGCGCTGGCGGCCCGCAGGCGACAACTCACGCGCGACGTGATTCTCGTCGTGCTGATGATCGCGATGGCCTGGTTCCTGGTCTCGCTGCACTCGACGGCGTTCCTGGTCAGCATCGCCCTCGCCTGGGCGGCGGTGCTCGGCGAGACTCTGGTGGCGACGTACGGCGTACTCGCGCACGACCTGCGGCCGGGCAACTTCCACCCTGCGAGGGTGCCCCGTCCAGCCAGTTCCAAGGCACGCAAACGTCTGGAGCAGATCGAGGAATTCGGTCGATCCAACGTCTCCGTCTACAGCTCGTATGTACCGTTCGTCGGCCACGGCCGGACGGTCGAGGCCTGGTCGGCCGCCCTGGCCCTCCGCGGCACGGCGAATCGGAAGGCGGAACCCTTCACCACCTCGGACATCCACGACTTCGTGCTGGCCAGGATGCGCGAGATCCCCGTCGGCACGGTGGAAGTCTCCGATCGGATCTACGTCGACGGCCGGGACATCCGCGGCGACCGCCGCTTCCTTGCTGGTGATCTGTCGGTGCCCAGAGCACATGTGGATCCCTCGCTCATCCGCAGCCTGATGGTCGAGCCCGAGGATCGTGCGCGGCCCTATCTGTCCTTCCAGATCAAAGGCTGGCGGGGTCAGCTGGTGCTGTCGACGTTCCTGCGCTTCGTCGTGACCTCGAAGGAAGTCTTCATCGAGGTCAGCCACTCGCTACTGACTCCGGTTCGGGACGAGTTCCAGGTGGTGGACCGGCTGCTACCACAGCCCACTGCACGGCAGGCAGTGGTGCTCGCTGGGAAGTCGGCCGCCATGCTTTTGATCTACCTCGTCCGGGCGCCCATGGCGTTGGCCAAGGCAATCACCCGCCCGCTCGCCGCGGAACTCCGGACGGCGCGGCAACGCCGGGAGATTCTCGGGGCCTTGCACTTCAATTACGGCGCACCGGTCAGTCCGCGCGAGACCGTCAGTGATCCGCAGTTCCAGCGTTATTTCCAGAAGCTCGACACATCGCACTACGTCAAGGTTCTCGAGAAGCGCCTCCTCGACGCCATCGTTGATTTCCTCGAAGCGCGGGGGATTGACACGTCGGAGTTCGACGAGAGAAAGCAGACGATCGAGAACAACGGTCTTTACGTCGCCGGCAACCTCGTGGCGGGAAGCGTCGCGGTAGGTGCCGGAGCGCGGGCGACAACGAGGGCCGCCAAGGCCAGAAGAAGGCGATGAGCCGATGGAGAAGAACAACGGCATCAGCGTCGGCGGGAACTTCGTCGCCGGAGCGGTCGCGGCCGGCAAGCACGCCCGGGCGACGAACATTTCGACAGGCGATTCCCTGGGCGCTGCCAGGACCCAGATGCAGATGCTGCTCGACTTGGTGCACACACACACCGGCGAGCTGACGCGCCCCGACGAAACCATCGCCGCGGCCGAGTCCGCACGGAGGGAGCTCGAGGCCGACGAGCCCGACAAACCGAAGATCCTCGGCCGGCTGATGACCGTCGCATCCGGAGCCGGCGCGATCGCCGCGATCTCCGAAGCCGTCACCGCTGTCCACGAAGCGATCGCGGCGCTGCTATGAATCTCAGTGGTCGGGGATGACCTGATGCCCACCTTCTGCACCGAATGTGGCACCAGCCGCGAAGGCGACGAGTCGTTCTGCGTGAACTGCGGAACCAGGTACGACGACGCCGTACGCGGTGATCGACCTGCCGACACGCCGGACGAAGCGCCGGAGGAGTCGGTAGGCCATGGCGCCGGCTGGTATGTCGGTCTCAGCGTGGCCCTGGCGGCCATCCTGATCGGCGCGGTCATCGGCGGCGGCGCCCTGCTGCGGAACCGTGTGTCGTCCGCGGACGTCACGGATGCTCCGATCAGCGGCGTGCGGCTGAACAGCGACGGGTACATCGTGACAGGCGGGCCGGGCGAGGAATCGACGCCGGGCCTCGACGAGCCGTCGTACTCCGAGGAGCCGTCGTACACGGAGGAGCCGCAGTACACACCGGAGCCGACACTGACGTACACGGAAGAGACCCTCCTCCCGACGACGGCGCCGAGCCTAGGCAACGCGATCGTCTCCGCGGCACCGGAGATCGCGAACAACGCGACGGCGCGAACGGTCGTTGCCCTGCTCACCGGCTACTTCACCGCGATCAACGAGAGGGACTACACCGAGTACCGGAAGGTGGTTACGCGCGGAGCGCGGCAGACCCAGGCCGAGTTCGAGAAGGGGTATCGCACCACGAACAACGCTCAGGTGCAGTTGCGTGAACTCGGAATCGGCGAGGACGGCCGGCTGATGGCAACTGTCGACTTCGTCAGCACGCAGGATGCCGCGGACGGTCCGGAAGGGCAGACCTGCACGCGGTGGACCGTCGCCAAGTTCTTCGAGAAGGATGGCTCCAAACTCCGCATCGGCAAGGCTCTCAAAGGCCACAGCTCCGCCTTACCTTGCTGATCCTCTCGATCCTCGATGCCGCAGGCGTGTCCTTTGGTGGCGTGACCGAGGCGCTAGCTGCCTAGTTCGCGAAGGGTTTCCCGTAGGGCTTCGTAGCGGGTGGGGCCTAGGCGGGTGGACCAGATTTCTTCGACGCGTTCGATGGCGGCTTGGCTGTAGGCGGCTGCTTCGTCGCCCTTGGGGGTGCGGCGGACCAGGCGGACGCGGCGGTCGGCGCGGAGGCGGTCGGATTCTACGTAGCCGAGGCGTTGGAGGTAGTCGACGTGTTGGCCGAGGCCTTGTTTGGTCATCACCGCGACCTCGGCCAGGTCGGTGATGCGGGCGCCGTCGGGCGGGATCATCTCGAGGAGGCGGTAGTGCGAGACGCGCAGTCCGGGGTAGAGGTCCTCGGAGGAGGCCAGGATCTCCTCCCGGATCCGCTTCAGGGCGGCTCCGAGCAGGCCGGCGATGTGTCCGGACCACGGCCCCTGCACCCGGCCCGATACGTCGTTGACGGAAGTCATAAAGCCACTTTACTATGCCGTTAGTAAGGTGGCTTTACTTCTTGGGGGGAACCATGATCACCGCACTCGAACCGCTCGGGCGAGATGCCCTGCCCGACGACGAATTCACCGCCCTGGTCCGGACGATCACCGGCGATCCACAGGCCGTGCCCGCCGACGTACGGGTCGAGCCGGTCGACTACCCGATCGGTACGCCGAGCACCGAGTCGCTCAACCGGGTCTTCGGCATGTCCAAAGGCGTCAAGTGGTCGTGCTTCGTGAAGAAGTTCCAGTCGGTCCGGCACTGGCCGATGATCCACATGCTGCCCGAGGAGTTCCGCGCGCTGTTCATCCACAACCTGCCCTGGCAGCTGGAGATCGCTGTCCACCGCAGCGATATCGCCGACCTCCTCCCGGAGGGCATGCGACTGCCGGCGACGTACCGGATCGACGTGTACGACGACGACCGCGCCACGCTCTGGATGGAGAACATCACCCAGGAACCCGGTCCTTGGCCGATCGCCCGGTTCGAGCGTGCGGCGTACCTGCTCGGACGCCTGTCCGCGCGTCGCCAGCCGCACATGGTCGAACCGTTCCTCCCCCGCGAGCACGTCACGACTCCGGGCATCGGACTGCGCTTCTACTCAGAGGGTCGGGTGAGCCGCGCCGCACTGCCCGCGCTGGCAGACCCCCAGACCTGGAAGCACCCACTGCTGAGCGCAGCGGTCTGCAACCTCGGCGAGCACGGCCTACGGGACGATCTGCTCGAGCTGGGCGAGCGCATCCCCGCAGTACTCGATGCACTCGAGGCGTTGCCGCAGTGCTACCAGCACGGGGACGCGAGCCCGCAGAACCTCCTGGTACCGCAGGGCAAGCCGGACGAGTTCGTGGTGATTGACTGGGGCTTCGACTGCCCGCAGGCCGTCGGGTTCGACCTGGGGCAGCTGCTGATCGGACTGGCTCACGCCGGCGAACTGGCACCGGAGGCGTTGCCCGTGGTGCACAAGGTCATCCTCAAGTCGTTCCAGGACGGGCTCAAAGCCGAGGGAATGCAGGTGTCCGAGGACGAGGTGCTGTACGGGTACCTGGGCTCGCTCCTGGTCCGCGCAGCGTTCACCGCGCTGCCACTGGAGCTACTCGGCAATGCCGACGCGTCGAAAGAGCTGTTCGAGCAGCGCGTCCAGCTGACCCGCGCAATGGTCGACCTGGTCACACCGGTGATCTGAGAACATTTCAGTCCTGTCACAGCTGCAACGAACACCCCGCCTCCGTGTATCCATAGTGCGTGACGAACCTGAGCAGATACACAGCATTGGCCGCCCTGGCAGGACTCGTGCTGAGCGGATGCGGCAGCGAGTCCGGCGCGGGCGGCACGCCCACAACCAGCAACACACCGTCACCCACGATGCCGTCGGTCACGCAGTCCACACCGGTCGGCGCCGGCCTGCCACTGACGGTCAGCCGCACCGGCGGCTTCGCGGGTTTCGACGACCAGGTGCTGATCAGCCCTGACGGCGTCGCGACGGTGAGCGGTCGCGGCAAGGAAACGATCCGGTGCAAGCTGGATCCGAGCTTGCTGGCGACCATCACCGCGGCCGCTCAGCAGGTTGACTGGGCCAGCCTGGTCGCGACCAAGCCGACCACGAAGCACCCGGACGACATGATCCTTGCGGTCACGGCGAACGGGAAGACTGCCCGGATCGAGGACCCGAAGGTCAAGCCGCTGGCGGCCCCGGTGAACAAACTGCTCACCGAAGCCGCCATCCCACCAGGCAAGCTCTGCACGAAGATTTAGCTCGCGGTCACCGCGAGATCGTCGATCACGAAGCTCGTCTGCAAGGACGAATCCTCCTGGCCGACGAACTTCACCGTGACCGTCTTTCCCTTGTACGGCGAGAGATCGAGCGTCTTCTGCACGTACGACGTACTCTTGTTCAGATTCGAGTACGTCGCGAGCGTGGTCGTCGTGGAGCCGTTGACGACCTGCACCTTGACCGTGTCGTACACCGTCGACGAGGTGGTCTCGGCGGAGTCGATCCGGATCCACAGCGACAACGCGGACGCCGTCGCCGAGGCCGGGATCGCCACCGCTTGGCCGATGTTCTCGGTGCTGCTGCGGCCGTTCCCCTGCAGCCATGCCTTCCAGGTCCCGGTGCGGGCCGGTCGACCGGTGTTGCTGGTGATCACGCCGGTCGTCCCCGTCCAGTTCGCCGTACCGGACTCGAAGCCTGGGTTCTGCAGGAGGTTGTCACCGGTCGGCGGCGGGCCGCCGGTGTAGTCCTTCTGCGCGTACGTCCAGATCATGTAGCCGATGGCATCGATCTGGCGGTCCAGCGAGGTCAGGTCCAGGTTGCTGATCGTGTCGCAGGACCGGTGGTAGCACGGGTCGAACGCCTGCCCCGCAGTACCTCCCCACTTCGCCGCCTGGGCGGACGTCTTGGTCTCCTCGGCGCCGGAGAACGTCCCAGCCGTTGGGATTCCCAACGAACGGAACGCCGCATGATCGGAGCGGCCCTGTACGTCGATGAACTCGGTCTGCACGCTCTTGCTGGTGAAGTACGAGACCAGGTCGTCGCGAGCGCCGTTGCCGGCCGGGTTGTCGTCGTAGACGAAGTACCCCGGGTTCGGCGAGGCGATCATGTCGAAGTTCAGGTACAGCGCGATCTTGTCCCGCTCGGCCGCGGGCAGGTTGTTCACGTAGTACTTCGATCCGAGCAGGCCGAGCTCCTCGGATCCCCAGAACCCGAACCTCAAACGGTTCCTGGGCGTCTGGCCGCTGGCAGCGTAAGCGAGGGCGGTTTCTAGTACGCCGGCGCTGCCTGAGCCGTTGTCGTTGATCCCCGGACCGGCGCTGACGCTGTCCAGGTGCGAGCCCGTCATGACGACATGGTTCGCGTCGCCGTGCGGCCACTCCGCGATCACGTTGTACGACGTACCCGCCGAGGTGCTGAACGACTGCAGAGTGGTGGTGTAGCCGGCCGCGTCCAGCTTGGCCTTCACGTAGTCGGCCGAGGCCTTGTACCCCGGCCGGCCCGTGTACCGGTTGCCACCGTTGCTGGTGGCAATCGACTGCAGCTGGTCGAGGTGGGCCTTGGTGTTGGTGACCGAAATGTCCGGTGACTCGGCCGCGGTAGCGACGTTGCCGTGGGCAATCAGCGCGCCGGCCGCCAGTGCGCCGGTTGTCAGCGAGGTGGCGAGCGCGGCGACGAGGAGCTTGTTCATGGACCGATCTCCTTCGGCCAAAGGGATCCGGGGCACGGACCCGGGCGGTGGGCCCGCGCCCCGGACGTCGGGTCAGCTCGCGGTCAGCGAGGTGTCGTCGATGACGAAGCTGGTCTGCGCGGAGGAGTCCTCCTGGCCGACGAACTTCACCGTGACGGTCTTGCCCTTGTACGCCGAGAGGTTCAGCGTCTTCTGCACGTACGACGTGTTCTTGTTCAGGTTCGAGTACGTCGCCAGCGTGGTCGCGGTCGAGCCGTCGACGACCTGGACCTTCACCGTGTCGTACACGGTCGCGGTGGTGGTCTCGGCGGTGTCGATCCGGATCCAGAACGACAGGCTCGCGGTCGTCGCCGACGCCGGGATCGCGACCGACTGGCCGACGTTCTCGGTGGTGGCGCGGCCGTTGCCCTGCAGCCACAGCTTCCAGCTACCGGTGCGTGCCGGGCGGCCGGTGTTGTTGGTGACCGGGCCGGAGGTGCCGGTCCAGTTCACCGCGCCGGACTCGAAGCCCGGGTTCTGCAGCAGGTTGTCGCCGGTGGGCGGCGGCGTGGTGCCACCACCGCAGGCAGCGGAGCCGGCCGGGACCGCGATACCGCTGAACGCGGCCTCGATGCCCTTGCACTCCGCGGAGTCCGCGCCGTACAGCTCCTGGGCGGACGTGATCGCGCCTTCACGAGCGTCCTTGTAGGTGCTGCCCGAGCTGAGCTTGGTGCTCAGCGTGCGGTACCAGACCTTCGACGCGACGTCGCGGCCGACACCGCTGAAGGTAGCGCCGTTGCAGGCGGTGCTGTTGTAGGAGACACCGTTGATGACCTTGCTGCCGGTGCCCTCGGAGGCCAGGTAGAACCAGTGGTTCAGCGGGCCGGACGAGTAGTGCGGGTCGAGCCCGCCGGTGCTGGTCGACCAGCAGTCCACGCTGGCACCGTCCTTCGACGGCTTGTCCATGTAGCGCAGCGGCGTACCGTCGCCGTTGATGTTGATCTTCTCGCCGATCAGGTAGTCACCCGGGTCGCTCGAGTTGTTCGCGTACCACTCGACCATCGTGCCGAAGATGTCGCTGGTCGCCTCGTTCAGGCCGCCCGCGTCACCGGAGTAGTTCAGGTTGGCGGTCGCCTCGGTGACACCGTGGCTCATCTCGTGGCCGGCCACGTCGATCGCGGTCAGCGGGTGGGTGTTGCTGATCCCGTCGCCGTACGTCATCTGGGTGCCGTCCCAGAACGCGTTCACGTACGAGCTGCCGTAGTGCACACGCGAGCGGGCGCCCTGGCCGTTGTTGAAGATGCCGTTGCGGCCATGGACGTTCTTGTAGTAGTCCCAGGTCAGCTGGGCGCCATAGTGCGCGTCCACACCGGCGGTCTGGCGGTTCGACGCGGCGCCGGTCCCCCAGGTGTCGTCGGGGTCGGTGAACGTGGTGCCGTTGCCGGAGGTCGAGCCGTTCAGGTCGGTGGTGTAGTTGCCGCCGCGGCTCGGGTCCGTCATGGAGAAGCTGCCGGAGGATCCCGACGTACCGATGGTGACCGTGCCGGCGTACATCGAGTTGCCGGTACCGGTCTTGACCTCGTCGTCCTGGTCGAGAACAGCCCCGGTCTTGGCGTCGATGAACGAGTGCAGCACCGACGGGGTCTGGTCGGGCTTCACACCGGTGGTGACGACCTCGTAGGCGAGCACGGGCTTGGCCGGCGTCACGAAGACGACCAGCTGGCCCTTGTTGCCGGAGGCCTTGAACTTCGCGGCTTGCGCGCCCTTGGCGAGCGCCGCCGACTGGGACAGAGTCGGCTTGGTGGCGACCTCGACGGTCTTCGCGCCGCGGTTGTAGGTGACCTGACCGATCGACTCGCCCTTGCGCTTGACGATCAGGTCACCGCCGACGACCTTCAGGCCGTTGAACGTACGGTCGTAGCGGACATACTCGGTGCCGTCGGCATCTTTCACCACGTCGCGAACCTTGAGCTGCTCGCCACTGCCGAGACCGAGAGCTGCGGCCGTCTGCGCGGTCAGCGCCTGTTCGGCCTGGACGGCAGCGGGCTGGTTGAACCCGGATGCCGGAAGCGGAACCGCCCGGTCGGCGGCACCCGCGGTCGAAGCGGTGATCGTCGTGGCAAGACCCGCTGCCGCGACGATGGCCACCGCCCCTGCTGATGTCAGTCGTCTCAAGACAACATCTCCTCACGGTGTGGTCGCTGTTTGGGCGCAGCGACCGAATTCAGTTGGGGACGCGCCGGATGCTGACCCAGCAGTGCCACTGCCTCATTTGTGACACTGTGTGTCGAATCATGCGATTTCTGTTACATCCGACGTGAGGACCGACTGTTGCGGTCCGGTCGCCGTGAGTCAAGAGATTTGACCGAAACGAAGGGGAAAACCTGCGTTCGGCGAGGGGTCAGTCCGCCGGACGCAACTCGCGCCGAAGGTGTTCCGGCAACGTGACGGGCAGCCGGCAGGTGAATTTCTGACAGACGTACGCCGCGCGCTGGTCGCGACCCTCCATCAGTGGTACGGCGAGACCGGGCTCGCCCGCGACGATCGCCGTACCCCAGGGCGCGTCGGTGAACGCGATCCTGATCAACTCGGGCTGCAGGCCGACGACGGCGATCTCAAGGGGGCCGCCGGCAATCGTCTCGGCGACCGCGAGCGCCCGGCCGGCGAATCTCGGCGCCCGCTCAGCGATGGCCGCCGACGCCTTCAATGCTTCAAGAGCTGCCGTCTCGTACCGGACCGATCCGGTCAGACTCGCCAGCGTGGTGAACGCCTCGGCGGCCAAGCTGACACCGGACGGCGTGGCATTGTCCGTCGGATCCTGCGGCCGCCAGACGAGCTCCTCCGCATCCGCCGCAGTGTCAAAATAGGAGCCATCAGCAACAAACTGCTCCAGAACCCTGTCCAGCAAGGACTCCGCCGTCTCGAACCACTCGACCTCACCCGTCGCACCCAGCAATGTCAAACAGGCTTGGGCAAACGCCGCATAGTCCTCGAGTACGCCGTCCGCGCTCCCGCGAACACCATCCCGCGACGTCCGATACAGCCGCCCGTCGAGATGTACGTCCCGGATCAATCCAGCCGCGGCGACAGCAGCCTCGACGTACTGCGGTTTGCCGAGCACCACGCCCGCGCGGGTGAGGGCCGTGATCGCCAGACCGTTCCACGCGGCAACTACCTTGTCGTCGCGACCCGGGTAGGTGCGGTTGCTCCGTGCCTGCTTCAACGCTTGCCGAATGCGCTGCCAACGCCCGGCATCGTCGGGATCCTGCCGGAGCTGGAGCACCGACGAGCCGTGCTCGAAGGTGCCGGTGACGTCGCAGAGGTCGATGACCCAGTCGGCATCTTCCGTGCCCAGCACCTCGTGCAGCTGATCCGGCGTCCAGGCGTAGTACTTGCCCTCTTCCCCGTCCGTGTCGGCGTCGAGCGCCGATGCGAACCCGCCCTCCGGCGTACGGAGCTCTTCCAACAAGAAGTCCGCGGTCTCCTCGGCGATCCGCTTCGCGAGCGGATCCGCTGACCCGGTCCACCACTGCGTGTAGACGTCGAGGAGGAGCGCGTTGTCGTACAGCATCTTCTCGAAGTGCGGCACGGTCCACTGGCCGTCGACGGAGTACCGCGCGAACCCGCCGGCCAGCTGGTCGTACATCCCGCCGCGCGCCATCCGGTCGCAGGTGTGCGCGACCATCGCGAGCGCATCCTCGTCGCCGGTACGCCGGTGATGGCGCAGCAGGAAGTCGAGCACCATCGACGGCGGGAACTTCGGCGCCTGCCCGAACCCGGCGTCGACCGGATCGAAGTCGGTCTTCAGCAGCTGCACCGCCCGGTCCAGGTCGAACTCTCCCCCCGTCGGCTGCTGCTGCGCGCCGAGTTGCTCGACCACCCGCTTCCCGATCCCGTCGATCTGCTCGCGCCGGTTCGTCCAGGCGTCGGTGATCGCCTCCAGCACCTGCCGGAACGACCCCATCCCACCGCGCGCCTCCTTCGGGAAGTACGTCCCGCAGAAGAACGGCTCGCCCGCCGGCGTCAGAAACGCCGACATCGGCCAGCCGCCCTGCCCGGTCATCGCCACCGTCGCCGCCATGTAGATCGCGTCGACGTCCGGCCGCTCCTCCCGATCCACCTTCACGCTCACGAAGTGCTCGCTCAGGTAGGCCGCCGTCTCCGCGTCCTCGAACGACTCATGAGCCATCACATGGCACCAGTGACAAGCGGAGTACCCGACCGACAGGAAGATCGGCACGTCCCGCTCCCGCGCCTCCGCGAACGCCCGGTCCGACCACTCCCGCCACTCGACCGGGTTCTCCGCGTGCTGCCGCAGATACGGACTGGTCGATCGCCCGAGCTCGTTCGCCATGCCCCCACCGTACGGAATGGACCGCTCGGCGCAGCAGTTGGACTGGTGCATGCCCGTGCACCCGTTGCTCGCCAGCCGTTTCAGCCCGCTGTGGTTCGACTCTGGCTGGACCGTTACCGACGACGACGTCGAGCTGCTCCTCGACGCGGCCCGATGGGCGCCGTCCGCGGGCAACTCCCAGCCCTGGGCGTACTTCGTCGCACGCCGCGGCGAGCCCGAGCACGATCGCGTGGTCAAGCACCTCGCTCGCAGCTCCGCCCGCTGGGCGCCGAGCGCGTCCCTGCTGATCGTCACCATCGCCCATCGGTACGTCGAAGACACCGATTGGGCCTACTCCGACTTCGCGGACTACGACCTCGGCCAGTCGGTCGCGCACCTGACCCTGCAGGCCCACGCCATGGACCTCGCCTGCCGCCAGTTCCGAGCCTTCAACCTCGAGACCCTGACCGACGACCTGAAACCGGGCGCCGGCTGGCATATCGTCTCCATGATCGCGATCGGCCGCGCCGCCGAGGACCGCCCGGCAGACCGCGAACGACGCACTACCGAGGAACTCCGGACTGCCCCCTGGGACTAAATCGTCTGGGACAGGGCGATCGACAGGCCCAGGGCGAGCGCCATCACGAAGAGTTCCACGCCGACGATGCGCCAGAACGGCTGGCCGCCGTCGACGAGGTCGCCGTGGGCGCGGCCGCGGTGGAGGGCGGACAGGACGATGAGGAGCAGGAAGGCGGCGATCTTGACGATCAGCAGGGCGCCGTACGCGTCGCCGGTGAGCGGGTCGAGGATCGAGCCCCAGCCGCCGCCCTTCGCGGCCAACCGTCCGGCGGCGCTGATCAGGCCGCTGAGCAGCACGGCGATCGACGAGATGTAGGCGACCTGCCCGTAGCGCTCCAGCACGATCGGCAGCCCGGTCCGGCTCGCCCGCCCGTACCGGACCAGCCCCGCGAGCCCGCCGACCCACGTGGTTGCCGCGATCACGTGGAGGACGAGCGCCGCGCCGGCCAGTACGACGTACGACTCGTTCCGTGGGTACGCCGTGACCGCGGTCGGGATCAACGCGGCGATCGCGACCAGTACGCCGAGCCCTGCCGCCGACGACGTCTGCACCCGGCGGATGCCGATCGCCAGCGCGAGCACGAGAATGCCCGTGATCAGCAGCGCCTTGACCTCGGGCACGCCGAGCGCGTCGTCGAACCGCATGCGCAGCAACCCGACAGGGGTGTCGAGCAGGATCGCCGCGGTGACGACCGCGTTGGCGAACGCGCAGACCGCCCAGATGATCGCCGAGTTGCTCGCGTCCCGGACCGCACGCCGGCCCTGTACGCCGAGGGGACCGCCCTCGATCCGGAGCAGCACGACCGCCGCGAGCAGCGCGCCGGCGCAGCCGACCGTTGCCAACGTGGACATCAGCTTGAGCAGCGGCAGCAGCCAGGAGATGAAGAGGTCCGGACCGCCGACCCCGCCGAGGTCACGCGGCTGGCTGCCGGCCGCGAACAGCGCGACCACCAGAGCCACGGAGGCGATGACGACAGCACCGACCCCGGCCGCGACCAGACGTCCGGGCATGCGATGCCGGGCGGCGCGGGTAGCGCGAGTCGCGCTCACCGAGCGGACCGGGGAGGGGCACCATTCAGCACCCGGCTCACTATAGGGTCACGCGGAGGTGGGCTGCCCAGTCCGACACCATCTCGTGACCAGGGTGTAGCCCAGCTCCCAGGAATCGGTTACCGCACTGTCATGGCGTCAGTGCTGAGAGTGTTCCTTCGACTCCTTCGAGTCCCCCGACGCTGCATCAGTCGCCGGCGAGGTCTCCGTCGGAGTCTCCGTCGGTGTCAGGGCCGAAGTCGTAGGCGCTGCATCGCCATCCTGGGACGGCGAGCTGTCCGGACTCGCTGGGTCGCCGGACGGTGCTGGGCCGTCCGCACCAGCGCGGTCCACGTCGATGCGCTTCAGCTGTTTGCCCATGTTGCGCCACAGAAGCACCGTGGCGGCACCGAGAGCGAGCACGATCAACAGCGCGACCCAACCGGGTTTCACCGTATTCGGGTCGATCTCGGCCGTCAGAAGGGAGGTCGTCGCTGTCACGCCACCAGTCTCTCACTGTCCAGCCCGCCCGTCAGCGCAGCCCCGCGAACAGGTCATTTTCAGGCAGCTCAGACTCGACCAGACTCCGCGCAAGCTCGTAGTCCTCGGTCGGCCAGGCCGCCTGGTGCACCTCGAGCGGCACGGTGAACCAGCCGCCGTCCGGGTCGATCTGCGTGGCGTGCGCCAGCAGTGCCCGGTCCCGGACCGAGAAGTACTCCGCGCACTCGACCCGGGTGGTGATCCGGCGCTCGTTCTCCGGGTCCGGCTTCCAGTCCTTCAGGCGCTCGGCGTACGGCGATTCGAGGCCGCGCGCGACCATCGCGTCGTGCAGTGCCTTCATCCGCTCGTAGTGGAACGTGTGGTGGTAATACAGCTTCAACGGCTGGAACGGCTCGCCGAGCTCCGGGTACGCGTCCTTGTCACCAGCCGCCTCGAAGGCAGCCACGGTGATCTGGTGGCACATGACGTGATCCGGGTGCGGATAGCCGCCGTTCTCGTCGTACGTCGTGACGACCTGCGGCCGGAACTCGCGGATCAGCTTTACCAGCGGCGCGGCGGCGTCCTCGACCTTGAGCGCGCCGAAACAGCCCTCGGGCAGCGGCGGCAGCGGGTCACCCTCCGGGAAACCCGAGTCGACCCAGCCCAGCCATTCCTGCCGGATGCCGAGGATCTCGCGGGCCGCGTCCATCTCCTTGCGGCGGATCTCGGTGATGTTCGCCAGCACCTCCGGGCGGTCCATCTTCGGATTCAGGATCGATCCGCGTTCGCCGCCGGTACAGGTGGCGACCATCACCTCGACGCCCTCAGCCACGTACCTGGCCGTCGACGCGGCTCCCTTGCTCGACTCGTCATCCGGGTGGGCGTGCACATGCAACAACCGAAGATCTCCACTCACAAGACACAATGGTCCTCCAACCTCCGGCAAAACCCACGACCGACCCCCTGGACTACCTGTGACCGAGTCATCTGCCGCCACCCCGACCTCCGACCTCAACACGCGGTACGGCAGGCGCGGGCGGTCCCGGCGGCCGCTCGTGATCGGCGGCCTGGGGGTCGTGATCCTGGCCGGTCTGGCGTGGCTGGTGTGGGCAGCCTGGGTGCAGTCGAATCCGCCGGTCACCTCGCAACTGAACGGTTTCGAGATCGTCTCGCCGACGAGCGCGAAGGCCACGATGCAGGTGGACCGGACCAAATCGGTGGAAGCCAGCTGCCGACTGCAGGCGAAGGCTGCCGACTTCTCGATCGTGGGAGAGGTGACCGTGACGGTGAAGGCGGATTCGCCCCGCCACCAGGTGCTCCCGGTCACGCTGACAACGCAACGCTCTGCAACCGCCGTCGTCCTCGTCGGCTGTACGACGGCGGACCAGCACCGCCCGCACTGACCCGCGCTCACGCCGGCCAACCTGACACGGCAACCGATTACCGCGATTCTCGCCACAGGGCGGCGAAAACCTTCCAAGCAAGCGTTTTCCAAGCGTTTGAGTCGCCCTAGAACCCCTGCGTGATCGGCGGTCTCTTGCTACGCTCGTTTGATTGGTCGCCGTCGACGACGGCGGCCAGCAGTATTTTCCTGCCCATTCCATCGACACAAGGAGCAGCCCGTGACGCAAAAGATCGCTGAGGACAGCGTTGTCTGGCTGACGCAGGACGGTTACGACCAGCTGAAGTCGGAGCTCGAGCACCTCAAGGGCCCGGCCCGCGCGGAGATCACGCAGCGGATCAGTGAGGCCAGGGACGAGGGCGACCTCAAGGAGAACGGCGGCTACCACGCCGCCAAGGACGAGCAGGGCAAGATCGAGGCCCGGATCCGGCAGCTCGAGGACATGCTCCGTCGCGCCCGGGTCGGCGAGACCCCGAAGGCCGGCGGCAAGATCGAGCCCGGCATGAAGGTGTCGATCACCTTCGCCGGTGACGACGACGTCGAGACGTTCTTGCTCGGCTCCCGCGAGTTGCTCGCGCTGGACGCGTCGGTCGACATCGACGTGTACTCGCCGCAGTCCCCCCTCGGAGCCGCGATCCTCGGCAAGAAGAAGGGCGACAAGGCCACCTACGAGGCGCCCAACGGTAAGCCCGTAACGGTCCAGATCGTCGCCGCGGAGCCGTTCACCGGCTGACCCACCAAAGCTCGCAAGCGCCCCGGTGGACACCCCACCGGGGCGCTTGCTTTTGAGGGTCAGGTAATCCGGAGGCGGCTTCGCGACCGCGACATCATCCGGGACCAGGACGGGCCCGCACTCGAGCTGGGGTGCGGGTCAGGCCGGTTGCTGCTGACCTACCTCGCCGAAGGTCTGGACGTGTCCGGGAGCGACATCTCGCGCGACATGCTCACGGCCTGCCGGCAGGACGCGGCACGGCTGGGCCTGGAGCCCACCTTGTACGAGCAGCCGATGCAGGAGCTCGCCGTACCAGGCAGGTTCCGGACCATCTACATCCCGTGCGGCAGCTTCTCCTGCATCATGGACCGGCAAGAAGCCCTCCAGACTCTCCGCCGGTGCCACGATCACCTCGCCGTCGGCGGCGCACTCGCGTTCAACGTCTTCCCGGTCGGCATCAACTACGCGGAGCCACCCGCCGACAACTTCCCCACTCCCTGGGCGCCCGCGATCCAGGTCGACCTACCCGACGGCGTCACCGTCACCGGCGACTTCACGCCGGCCCAGTTCGGGCCTGAGCACGACTACACGATGGCGATCACCGCCGTCCGCCGCTACTGCGCGACTGGGGCGAACAGCTCTAGCTGGATGTTGTCCTGGTCGCGGAAGACAAGGACGGAGGCGTAGGGCTCGTCGGCGATCGGGGACTGGGTGAGGGGCTTGTCGGCGACGTCGGCGCGGACAACGCCGTGGGCCTCGAGGTGGTCCTGCCAGGCTTCGAGGTCGGCGCGGGTCGCGACCGTGAAGCCGGCGTGGTCGAGCCCGGTCACGGACTCGGCGCAGAGGGCTCCGTTGTTGGTGTCGTGGTGATGCAGCGCGATCATCAGCTGCTGGTCCGCGTCGGCGAGAATGCGGCCGACACCGCCCTGGTGCGGTACGTCGAGGATCGGATGGACGTCGAACACGTCGCCGTACCACTGGACGCTCGCGTCGAGATCGGTCACGGTGAGAGCCAGGTGATGGAGTCTGGGCTGCGTGACTGTGGTCATGATTCCCCCTTGTGCTGCGTGGCGTCCCCGTACTGAGCGAGGAACATCCGGGTCACGTCCTCGATCAGACCGGTCCACCGATCGCCGCCCGGGTCGTTGGAGATCTGCTGGCCGACCAGGCCGGTGGTGATCGCGGTCCAGATGTCGAGGTGCCGTGGATCGTGCACGCCGTTGCGTGCGAGGAGGTCGCGGGCCAGCGCGAGTGCGCTGAGCGCGATCCCGTACGACTCGGGCGACGGCGTGAAGCCGGGGACCGAGTGCTGGAACAACAGTTGGTACCGCGGTACGTCGGACACGCAGAAGTCGCTGAACCGGCGCACCGCGGCGGCCATGTCCGCCACCGGATCGTCGCTGGCCGGCAACGAGCTCATGAACTCCACGAACGACTGTGCGGCCTGCGCGAACATCGCGTCCAGGATCGCGTTCTTGGACTCGAAGTACGCGTAGACCGTCGGCGTGGTGATCCCGGCGCGCTTGGCCAGCTCGCGCAACGACAGCGCGGCCAGCCCGTTCTCCCGCACCAGACCCCAGGCGGCGTCGAGCACCGCCGCCCGGGCATTCGCCCGACGGGCCGCACGCCAGTCCCCGTCCGAACTCTTTAACACAGTTCGGATTATTTGCACGGTGTTTAAATCTTGTCAATGCCCAGTGGCACTCCGGTACTTGCGGACCGCCAGCGGGGCGAAGATCGCGATGATCGCCGCACACCAGATCAGCGAGAGCCAGACCGGGTGCTGGGCGGGGAAACCGTCGGGGCTGGCGAACGGCGACGGGTTGCCGAACAGGTGCCGGCAGGCCGCGACGATCGAGGAGATCGGGTTCCACTCGGCGACCGGTTGCAGGGCGCTCGGGAGTTGCGGCGTCGGGACGAACGCGTTCGAGAGGAAGGTCAGCGGGAACAGCCAGATCAGCCCCGCGGACGCCGCCACCTCGGGGCCGCCGACGGACAGCCCGATCAGCGCACCCACCCAGAGCATCGCGAACGCGAACAGCAGCAGGATCGCGAACGCCGCCAGCGCCTGACCGAACCCGTTGTGCCAGCGCCAGCCGACGATGAATCCGCAGAGCACCATGATCAGCATCACGAACGCGTTGAAGACCAGGTCGCCGACCACCCGCCCGGCGATCACCCCGGACCTTGCCATCGGCAAGGACCTGAACCGGTCGATCAGCCCCTTCGACATGTCGTCGGCCAGCCCGACGCTCGCCGACGCGACCGCGAACGCCATCGTCTGCGCGAAGATCCCGGCCATCAGGAACTCCCGGTAAGCACGCGGTCCGGGAAAACCGGGGATCGGGATCGCGTTCCCGAACACGTAGGCGAACAGCAGCACGAACATGATCGGCTGGATGGTCGCGTAGATCAGCATGTCCGGCGTCCGCGGGATCCGCTTCAGGCTCCGCCACGCCAGGATCCCGGCATCCGACACCGCCCGCGCGACCGGACTCACCCGGGCCGGCACCTCGATACTCATATCGACTCCTTCTGCTCAGCCTCGTGCCCGGTGAGGGTGAGGAACACGTCGTCCAGCGTGGGCCGCCGCAGGCCGATATCAGCGATCCGGATCCCCGCGGCGTCCAGCGTCCGGATCACCTCGACCAGCGCACTCGAACCACCCGGAGCCGGCACCGTGATCCGGCGCGAGTGCTCCTCGAGCGACGTCGCTTCCGGATCGGCGATCCCGAGCGCGCTGGTGAGCAGCTCCAACGCCCGGGTCAGATCGGCCGCGTCGTGGACGACGACCTCGATCCGCTCGCCGCCGACCTTCGACTTGAGCTCGTCCGCAGTACCGCGGGCGATCACCGAGCCGTGGTCGACCACCGCGATGCTGTCGGCCAGCTCGTCGGCCTCCTCCAGGTACTGCGTGGTGAGGAGGATCGTCACGCCCTCACTGACGCGATCGCGGATGATCTGCCACAGGTCGAGCCGGGATCGCGGGTCGAGCCCGGTCGTAGGCTCGTCGAGGAACAGCACCTTCGGATGCGCGATCAGCGAGCCGGCCAGGTCGAGCCGACGGCGCATGCCGCCGGAGTACGTCTTCAGGATCCGGTCCGCGGCGTCGGTCAGATCGAACGTGGCCAGCAGCTCCTCCGCCCGGCGCTTGGCCTGGTCGCTCGGGAGCCGGTAGAGCCGGCCGAACATCCACAGGTTCTCCCGGCCGGTCAGTAGTTCGTCGACGGCGGCATACTGCCCGGAGAGGCCGACGAGCCCGCGAACGGTGTCCGCCTCCTTCACCACGTCGTGCCCGAGCACGCGGGCTGTGCCGGCGTCCGGCCGGAGCAGCGTGGTCAGCACCCGGACTGCCGTGGTTTTGCCTGCCCCGTTCGGCCCGAGCAGGCCGAGCACCGTCCCCTCCGGCACGTCGAGATCGATCCCGTCGAGTGCCTTGACCGTCGACTTCCTGCCTTTGAATGTCTTCACGAGGCCGGTCGCCTCGATTGCAGCCATCCGCACGTCCCCCTTCTGGATGTGACGCAGGCCACCATCCTGCCGGAGAGCGCCGACAATTTCACCCGGGAATTATATTGAGTCTCATCGACTCAACTTTGTTGATACTTGAGTCGACAGGACTCAACTCAGGCTCTACGGTCGCGGAATGGGCATCCTCCGTCACCCTGACTTCCGCCGGCTGTGGGCCGCCGACCTACTCAGTCAGCTCGGTTCCCGCCTGAGCATGAGCGCGATCCCGCTGCTCGCCGTACTCACGCTGAACGCGTCGACACTGCAGGTCTCGCTGCTCCGGACCTGCGAGACGGCGGCCTGGCTGGTCCTCGGCCTGTTCGCGGGCGCGTGGGCCGACCGGATCCGCTGCCGCCCGGTCCTCGTGTACGCCGACCTACTGCGGGCGCTGCTCTACGCGTCGATCCCGATCGCCTGGTGGTTCGACGTACTCACGCTCACGCAGGTGTACGCCGTACTCGTGCCGGCCGGGATCCTCACGGTGTTGTTCGACGTCGCGCACAATTCGTACCTGCCACGGCTGCTCGAGCGTGATCGCCTGCTGCCGGGCAACGCCAAACTGGCGGCCAACCACTCGATCGCCGCGGTGGTCGGCGCGGGCGCCGGCGGCATCCTCGTCCAGTGGCTCGGAGCGGCGCTGACCATCGGCCTCGACTCTTTGAGTTTCCTCTGGTCAGCCGTGTGGCTGCGCTCGATCCGGGCACCCGAGGCCGAGCCGGTCAAGCCCGAACGGCCTGACCTGCGGCGCGAGATCGCGGACGGGATGCGGCTCGTGTTCCATCACCCGCTGCTGCGGCCGCTCGCTCTGAACACCATGGTGACGATGCTCTTCCAGGCAGCGGCAGGCGCGATCATGGTCGTCTACCTGGTCCGCGCGGTTCATTTGCAGCCGGCAACGATCGGCGTACTGAGCATGATCGGCCTCTGCAGCGCGATCGTCGCATCCGTCGTCACCGAGCGACTCAGCACCCGGTACGGCGATGCGCGCACGCTGCTGCTGTCCTCGACGGGGATCGGTGTCGCGTTCACCGTGCAGGCAATGACCGCGCCGGGCTGGCAGGTCAGCTGGTTCGTCGTCGGCACGTTGCTCGCCGGCTTCTCCATCATCGTCAGCTACATCCTGCAGGTCAGCACGCAGCAACGGCTGTGCCCGCCCGAGCTCCAGGGCCGGGTGAGCGCCACCATGAGCTTCGTCAGCTGGGGCGCCACACCCCTCGGCAGCCTGCTCGGCGGGGCACTTGGCACAGCGTTCGGCCTGCACACCACGTTGTGGATCGCAGGCCTCGGCACCCTCACCGGAAACGCTGTCCTCTACCTCTCCCCACTTCGCACGCTACGCACGATCCCCTCCCCCAACCCCCACCAACCACTCCACCCCGCGCCGTGAACACCATGGGTTATCCCCTGGTGTTGCCGGTTCTCCCCCGTTCACAAGAGGTGAGAACCACCAACTCCACGGGATAACCCCTCGAATGCGGGCCTGGGCGGCGGGGCTGGCACAGCGGGGCGGGGCGGCCGCGGCGGGGCTGGCGGGACGGGGCTGGAGCGGCCTCGCCCCGCGCCGTTAACACCATGGGTTATCCCCTGGTGTTACCGGTTCTCCCCCGTTCACAAGAGGTGAGAACCGGCAACGCCACGGGATAACCCCTCAAATGCGGGCCTGGGCGGCGGGGCTGGCACGGCGGGGCGGGGCTGGCGCGGCGGGGCGGGCTGGCGGGGCGTGCTGGCGGGGCGTGCTGGCGCGGCGTGCTGGCGGGGCGTGCTGGCGCGGCCCCGCCCCGCGCCGTTAACACCATGGGTTATCCCCTGGTGTTACCGGTTCTCCCCCGTTCACAAGAGGTGAGAACCGGCAACGCCACGGGATAACCCCTCAAATGCGGGCCTGGGCGGCGGGGCTGGCACGGCGGGGCGGGGCTGGCGCGGCGGGGCGGGCTGGCGGGGCGTGCTGGCGGGGCGTGCTGGCGCGGCGTGCTGGCGGGGCGTGCTGGCGCGGCCCCGCCCCGCGCCGTTAACACCATGGGTTATCCCCTGGTGTTACCGGTTCTCCCCCGTTCACAAGAGGTCAGAACCGGCAACGCCACGGGATAACCCCTCAAATGCGGGCCTGGGCGGCGGCGCAGGGCTGGGCGGCTAGGCGGGGCTGGGCCGGCCGACGCGGGGGGCGGGGCTGGCATGGCCGGGCGGGGCGGGGCAGGGCGGGGGCGGCGGGGCTGGCTCGGCGGGCTGGCTCGGCGCGGCGGGGCGGGCTGGCGCGGCGGGGCGGGGCGGGGCGGGCGAGTCCGCGCCGCGCCGGGCCGCGGCACCACCCGGCGGGCGGGGCGGGCGGGGGTTAGTCGGAGGTGATTTGGGCGGTGCCGACGAGGACTTCTACGTCCAGGGCGGCGCGGCCGCGGCCGATCTCGACGTCCTTGGACTGGCCGGAGACGGCGCCGGACCAGGTGACGCGGCCGAGCTGGGCCTCGGTGTGGACGTGGACGTCGGAGCCGCGGCGGAGCGTGACCTGCGCCGTACCGGACTCGACGCGGACGCGGGAGCGGCCCTTGGTGATCTGGGCGTCCAGGGTGGCCGAGCCGGCCTGCACGAGTACGTCGATCGGGCCGTCGACGTCGGTGACCTTCGCCGTACCGGCGGTGACGCGGACGCGGGTCAGACCGGGCAGGCGCTCGGCGTTGACGCTGCCGCCGGTGACCTCGACCTCGACCTGCAGGCTCGGGTTGACGCGGACCGACAGCTCCTTGGCGAGACCGTTGACGTGCGCCTTCAGGTCGGTCGGGTTGCGCAGCATGCTGAACCCGTCGATCGAGACGCCCATGTCGCCTTCACTGCTGATGGCGAGCGTGTCCCCGTCGCGCTTGATCAGATGCGGCCCGTCGACAGCCACGCCGTTCACGGCCGGCTCACCGATCAGCCGGACCCGCCGCCCGATCGCCCGCACCGTAACCCGCTGTACCCCCGCCGGAACCGGCACGTTGCTGTGCTCCTCTTCAACCGGCTCAGCCTCGTCCTCGGCATCCACGACGTCCTGAACCGAGGACGGCTCGACGACCGGCTCTGCCACAGGCTCGGCGACTGGCTCGGCGACTGGCTCAGCCGTGGGTGAGTCGACTGCATCGGCCCAGACCGAAGTGGACGGCTCGTCGGCAACCGGAGCTTCTGCCGCCGGAGCCTCAGGCTCGGATGGGGTGGTCTTGATGGCGGCGATCAGGGTGGTGGCCTCCTCGGTGGAGAGGTGGCCCTTGGCGACCCGGTCGAGGATGTCCTTGACCTGCTGGTCGTAGCTCTGGTTGCTCATGTCCCCCAGTGCAGCACCCCGACGGGTCGAAACCAATCGGGGAATCCCCCGAAAAGCAGTGGTGCGGACCCCCGAAAGAAGTCCGCACCACTCATCTATAACCTCACAGCCCCGCGCGGGAGCCGGTTGTTGTCACGCCGCCGGCGTCATCTCCTCCGACGCCAGCTCGTCCTGTACGGCGGTCAGCTCGGCCGCCTCCTCCTCTTCGACGGCCCGGCGAGCCTTCAGCCCGCGCAGACCGGTCAGTGCGATCACCAGTCCGAGCGCCGCGATCCCCGTCACGACCCCCAGTCCGGCCTTGTACGCCGGCAGCATCCCGGCCGCCGTGGTGACACCGACCGACTGGCCGCTGATCACCGCGGTCACGATCGCCAGAACCACCGCGCCGCCGACCTGGTTCGAGGTGTTGAACAGCCCGGACGCGAGGCCCTGCTCGTGGTCCGGCACCCCGGACACCGCCTGGATGTTCAGCGACGGGAACCCGATCGCAAACCCGAGCCCGAGCAGCATGATCGTCGGGAACACCGTCGAGAAGTACGCCGACTCCGGGCCGATCCGCAGGCTCAGCGCGTACCCGGCGACGAACAGCCCCATCGCCAGAATGATCATCTTCTCGGTGCCGACCCGGTCCACGATCTTGCCGACGTTCGGCGAGAGCGTGGCGACCAGCAAGCCGGCCGGGAGGAAGCCCAGCGCGGTCTGGAACGACGACCAGCCGAGCAGGTTCTGGAAGTACATCGTGCCGATCAACTGGAAAGCGACGTACGAACCGAAGACGGTCAGGATGGCCAGGTTCGCCCGCCGCAGCGACGGGTTGCGCAGGATGCCGAGCCGGACCAGCGGGTGCTTGGTGCGCTGCTCGATCACGACGAAGCTCGTCAGCAGCACGATCGCGAGCGCGAACAGCCCGAAGGTCTGCACCGACACCCAGCCGGCGTGTTCGGCGCCGACGACGGCGTACACCAGGGACAGCATTCCGCCGGTGACGGTGACCGCACCCGGTACGTCGTACCCGCCGGCAGCGTCGTCACGCGGGCTGTTCGGGATCAGCTTGAGGCCGAACAGCAGCACGATCAGGGCGACCGGGCCGGGCATCAGGAAGGTCCAGCGCCAGCCGACCTCGGTCAGCGCGCCGCCGAGGATGAGGCCCATCGAGAAGCCGCTGGCGGCGCAGGTGGTGAAGATACTGAGGGCGCGGTTGCGATCCGGGCCCTCGTGGAAGGTCGTGGTGATGATCGAGAGCGCTGCCGGGGCCGTGAACGCCGCGGCGACACCCTTCACGAACCGCGCCGCGATGAGCAGTTCGGGGTTGCTCGCCAGCGAGCTCAGCATCGAGACGACGGCGAACACGGCCAGCGCGATCAGGAAGACGCGACGCCGGCCGAGCAGATCGGCGGTCCGCCCGCCGAGGAGCAGCAGGCCGCCGTACCCGAGCACGTAGCCGGTCACGACCCACTGGAGAGACGAAAGG
Organism: Kribbella rubisoli; assembly: GCF_004217145.1. Lineage (GTDB taxonomy): Bacteria > Actinomycetota > Actinomycetes > Propionibacteriales > Kribbellaceae > Kribbella > Kribbella rubisoli. The sequence goes on from NZ_SHKR01000011.1 coordinate 578,244, forward strand.
GAGACGCCCAGGTCGGCGCCGATGGACGGCAGTGACATGCCGACCATGGACACGTCCAGGCCGTCGAGGAAGATCACGCCGCAGACCACGAGGAGAGCGCCCCAGAGGCGCGCGTCCCAGGTCATGCGGGCCGGTGATGTGGTTTGCGTAGTCACGAGGAGAGACTATTCCATGCACATGCATCTAATGTCTAGGCATTAAATGCGTTTGCATTGAATGCGCGTGCATGCTATCGTCACCGGCATGGCCGCTACGAAGGTCAGCGTTGGGACTGGTGAGACCAACGCCGATGTGCGCGAATGGCGCGAGCTCCTGGCTCGCCACGCCGACCTGACCTGTGCTCTCGACCGGGCGCTGCAGGTGGGCCACTCGCTGGGCATGAGTGAGTATGAGGTGCTCGAGCGCCTCGCCGAGCTGCCGGAGCACTCTGCGAAGGTGGCGACGATCGCCAAGTCCGTGCATCTGAGCCAGAGCGCCCTGTCCCGGGTGATCGGCCGCCTCGAGGTCGCCGGCCTGGTCGAGCGGCACATGTGCCCGGAGGATCGCCGCGCGATCAACGTCCGGCTGACTGACGAAGGTCTGCAGCTTCAGGGCGAAGCACAGCCGACCCAGCGTCGTGTTCTCGCCGATCGCTTGCACGCACCTCTCGTGAAGAGCTGCGAGCCTCTACCCTCGACGGGTGACTGAGACCTTCGACGACGCCCGCGAGGTCATCGCGGACCTGCATCGCATCGTGACGCCGTCAGGCGTCCAGGAGAGCTACGAACTCACAGCCGGTGGCATCGACCACTGCGTCTACGCCCGCGGCAGGGATCGCTCGAACCCGGTCATCTTCTTCATCCACGGCGGTCCGGCCTCGCCGCTCGCCCCGGCGGCCTGGCAGTTCCAGCGGCCGGTCGAGGAGTACTTCACCGTCGTCACCTACGACCAACGCGCCGCCGGTCGCACGCTGCGCGCGGTCGACCCCGAGACGATCTCGGACACCCTCACGGTCGCGCAGTACGCCGCGGACGCGATCGAGCTCGCCGAGCAGATCAGGGATCGGTACGGCGTCGAGAAGCTGATCCTGCTCGGGCACAGCTGGGGCAGCATCGTCGCCCTGCAGGCCGCGCTGACCCGCCCCGATCTCTTCTACGCGTACGTCGGGATCGGCCAGATCGTCGACGGCCACGCCAACGAGGGCCTGTGTTTCGAGTACGCAATGCAGCAGGCCCGCGCGCACAATCACACCGAAGCGCTCGAGCAGCTCGCGTCGATCGCGCCGTACCCCGGTGACGAGCCGGTGACCCGCGAGCGGATCATCATCGCCCGGCAGTGGGCGCAGTACCGCGGCGGCCTGTCGGCGTACCGCGAGGACTCGCTGTACTACTTCCAGGCGCCGCTGCTGTCACCGGAGTACACGGTCGAGGAGACCGAGACGATTGGCGAGGGCAACGAATTCACGTTGGGCCGCGTGCTGGACGAGATGCTCACGGTCGACTACACCGGGGTGACGGAGTTCCCGATCCCGGTGCTGATGTTCTTCGGACGGCACGACTACACGACGCCGACGAAGCCGGTGGAGGCCTGGCTCGAGGCGGTCGAAGCGCCTTATAAACAAGCGGTTTGGTTCGAGCACTCGGCACATCTCGCGCCGTGGGAGGAGCCGGGCAAGTTCCTGATCAGCCTGGTCGACCACGTTCGTCAGTTGAGCGTGTAGCTGTAGCCGTTGGCAACGAGTCCGGCGAGGACGCGTTCGCGATGGTCCTCGCCGCGGAGCTCGAGCTGCAGGGCGACCTCGACCTCCTCGAGACTCAGTGTCTCGGAGATCCGCTCGTGCAGGATCTCGATGATGTTCGCGTCCAGCGCGGCGAGCTGGTTCAGCAACGTGGCCAGTCCACCGGGTGTGTCCGGGATCCGCACCCGCAGCGACAGGTACCGCCCGGCCGCCGCCATACCGTGCCGGATCACTCGCATCAGCAGCAGCGGATCGATATTTCCGCCGGACAGTACGACGACGACCGGCGGCTTGAACCGTTTCGGCGCGTCGAGTACGGCGGCAACCGCGGCGGCGCCGGCCGGTTCGACCACGAGCTTCGCACGCTCGAGGACGAGTAAGAGGGCCTTGGACAACGAATCCTCGTCGACGGTCCGCACCTCGCCGACGTACGCCTGCACCGCCTCGAACGGCACCTTCCCCGGCAGCCCGACGGCGATCCCGTCCGCCATCGTCGCCATCTGCTCCAGTTGCACCGGCTCCCCCGCCTCGAGCGACGCCGGGTACGCCGCGGCCCCGGCCGCCTGTACGCCGACAACCTCGATCGGCATCCCGTCGCGCTGCATCGCGGCCGAGATCCCGGCCAGCAACCCGCCGCCACCGGTCGGTACGACGACGGTCCGCACCTGTGGGCACTGCTCGACGATCTCGAGCCCCGCGGTCGCCTGACCGGCCACGATGTCGGGATGGTCGAACGGATGGATCAGCACCGCACCCGTCTCGGCCGCGAACGCGCGCGCCGCGATCAGGCAGTCGTCGATCGACGTGCCGACGAAGCGGATCTCCGCGCCGTACGCCCGGGTCGCCTTCTCCTTCGGGATCGGCGCGCCGTGCGGCATGAAGACGGTCGACCTGATGCCGAGCAACTGCGCGGCGAGCGCGACGCCCTGCGCATGGTTGCCGGCGCTGGCCGCGACCACGCCCCGGCTGCGCTCGGCTTTCGACAGGCGGGCCATCCGCACGTACGCGCCGCGCAGCTTGAATGATCCGGTCCGCTGGAGGTTCTCGCACTTGAGGAACACGTCGCCGCCGACGAGTTCGCTCAACCACCGCGAGTACTCCAACGGCGTCGGCGCCACCACGTCGTGCAACAGATCGGCCGCCCGCGCAATGTCCCTGGCATCGATCACAAAATCACTTTACGTTTCGCGGTAGGCACATACGCTGCAGCTCATGAGAGTCACGGTTGTCGGCGTGTCCGAGGTGCCCCAAGAGATCGAGGTGCCGGACGGGACCCAGTTCCTCAACGTCGAGCCGGCAATCCGCGCGTTGCGGGACCAAGGCATCGGCACCGCCGTACTGACGTGTCTGTCCGAGGAGCCGCTCACCTATCAGGTGCTGCCCTCTGATGGCTTCGTCAGCTCGGACCTGGCGCCGTGGACAAAGCCCGAGTGGTACGACGAGGCGCTGCCATGGATCGCTGAGCAGGTAGAGGCGACCGGTCCGTGGACGCAGGTCCGCTCGTGGGGTCTGTCGAACGTCCTTCGCATCCCGACAATCGACGGTGATGTCTACTTCAAAGCAATCGCTCACTCCACCACGATCAAGCCGACCCGCCCGGACCCACTGCCTCTCCTGTTCGCGCACGAGCCCTTGTTCCTGCAGAAGGCCTCCGAGGACCACCCCGGCGGCGTCCCGGCGCCACTCGCCATCGACTCGCAGCGAGCTTGGATGCTGCTGCCCGACCTCGGCACACCACTGGCCGCCGAGACCGACGTCGACGTGTGGATCGACTTCGTACGCCGTCATGCGCGCCTGCAGCGCAGCTATGTGAATCACCCTGAACGCCTGCTGGAAATGACCTGCGCCGACCGCCGCCTCGCCGTACTCGACGCCGAACTGGAGCGCGTACTCGGCCCCACCCCGGCAACCGAGCGGCTCGAACCGCACGAACGAGCCCGGCTGCCTATCCGCGCCAAACAGTTGCGTGAGGCAATCACCGAGCTGTCGTCGATCGGCCTCCCCGAAACCCTGCTCCACGGCGACCTGCACCCCGGCAACGTGGCAGTCCGGGACGGTCAGGTGCTGGCCTTCGACTGGACGGACGCATCCTGGTCGCACCCGTTCCTCGACCTGGTGACGTTCATCGAGGAGGAGCGCTCACCGCTGTCGGCGGACCCGCGGGTCCTGGACGCGTACCTGAGCGAGTGGGAGGAGTACGCGACCCCCACAGACCTACGCCACGCCCTCGACCTCGCCACACAACTGGGCGCCCTCCACCAAACCATGACCTACGCCCACCTCCTCGACCACGTAACCGGCCCCAGCAAAGCCTCGATGCTCCGAGGCGGCGTGTGGTGGCTACGCCAACTCCTCAAGCCGTAACCAGGGCGCGGCACCGGTCAGCGGTGGAGGATTGCCAGTTGGTTGCGCATCCCGCGGCGTACGGGTGGGTCCAGGTGGCGATCCCAGTCGGGTCTGCGTTCGCCTCGTAGGAGGGCGTAGTACGCGAGCGCCTCGGCCAATGCTGCCTCGCGCAAATACCCGCGGGCGACCGGCTGCTTGCCCCGCCCGTTGGGTCGCGGACGACGTTCGTACGCCGCGTTGGCGGTGAAGATCCCGAGCCCGTAGAAGACGGTGATGAGGTCGGTGAGCGGCTCATGGTCAGGTCGGCGCGTGAGCGTGATCCGGTCGCCGCCGAGCAGCAGTTCGTGCCCGACCTCGTGCGCGTAGATTGCGATCAGCGCGACCGGATCGGCGGCCAGCGCGGGTGACAGTTCGATCTGGTTCTGGTCGGCACCGCGGCTCCATCGACCGTGCTGTTCCTTCACCACGGCAGTCGTCCCGCGGTTCGACGGGCGACGTACGCCATTCAGTTCGAAGCTCAGCCCACACTGCCCAGGCCGCAGATCCATCCACCCATCAACCCGACCGCACAGCTCGGTCGCCGCGGCCCGGCTCCCGTCGTACCCGTCCGGAATGACATCGGCCGGCAGCGCGATCGGCCGAAGCAGGACATCCCGGCCGAACTCCGCGACCAACCAGTCCATCGACGACCGGATCCAGCGGCGACTACCACCAGGCAGCCGTTCCCGCGGCGCCTTCAGTTGGGACCTTACTTGCTGGCTTCGTCGCATCATCCCGATCGGATTCCTCACCCGCCGGATCATGCCTGCCCGGCGTCACGCCAAACCTTCCGGGGTCGTTCCGTCACCGTCGGTTGACATCAGCCCAGCGGAGCACCCTCTTGGATCGACGCGATCTCGGCGTCCTTCACCATCGCCGCGAGCCGCGCGAACGTACGCATCCGCACCGACCGGTCGAGCTCCGTCGGCATCACCGGCAGGATCGACACCGGCCACAACTCATGTCGCCGCAAGCAGTACGCCGCCAGCGCCTCCGACGCCCCGCGCTCCCCCAGATACCCGAGCGTCTGCAGCGCCGAACGCCGACCGGGCACCCGCTCGACCGCCTGGTTCGCGAGGAAGATCCCGAACCCGTGGAAGATCGCGAACAGATCGGTCACCGCCTCATCATCCGGCCGCTGCCGGTCGATCAGGTGATACCCCCACAGCACCTCGTGCCCGAGCTCGTGAGCCGTCGCAGCCACCACCGCAGACGGGTCCGCGAGTACGTCGGCCGACAGCATCACCGCAGTACCGTCGAGGTCGCCGCTGCGCAGGTCCAGCCAGCAGGCGCGCGATCCGCTGCCCGGCGGCTTCGACCAGACAGCCTCGGCTCGGTCGCACAAAGCGGCCCGCCGATCGAGGTCGGTCTCCTGGACGATCGCCGTACTGCGGTTCAGCTCGGCCTGCAGCTCCCGCTCGGCAAGCACACCGATCTCGGGCGCAAAACCCGCGGCAGCGAGGGCATCGACCTCGGCCGGCGTCATTGTTGCCCGCAGCCCCGACACCGCCACGATGTTCGCGCGCTGCTCCGCCCGAAGACGGTGAACGGCCGCGCTGCGGGCGGCGGCGCGGACCTCGTCCATCCGGAAGCTGAAGCGGATCCGGTCGTCGGGCACCTCCAGCCAGGCGCAGACCTTCAGGCAGAGCTCACGGGCCGCACGCTCCGAACCGTCGTACCCGCGGGGCACGAACTCGCTCGGCAGCACCGGCGGACGACGCAGCGGCTCGACCCCGAACCGTTCGGTCAACCAGTCCAACGTGTCTTCGATCCATTGTTCGGGTCCCCCAGGCAGCATGACCTTCGGCCCATAAATGAGCCCCCGGTCCCGTTGCCGGCGCCGCCACGCACCGATCAGATTCATACCGAACTGACGCGACCCGACGGCTGCCCGTTCCATCGCGACTATTGCGGCTGGATCACCACCCGAGGACGGAGGGCGGACCTCCGATCAACTCGTCGAGCCGGGCCGTGAAGCGCTCACGTGGCTCGGGATCGAGGGCAGAGTGCCAGGCCGGCACGAGCGGACCGTCCCGCAGCAGCCGATGCTGCCGGAAGCGGTACGCCGCGAGCGCCTCCGCGACGGCCGTTTCGCCGAGGTATCCGAACGTCTCCACAGTCGGCGTCCCGAGCGTGGTCTCGTCGAGCGCGGCGTTGGCGTGTGCAATGCCGAAGCCGTGCAGCACCGCGAAAAGGTCAGTCAGCGGCTCCCGCAGTACGCCGGTCGCACCTGGCACGTCAGACGGCATCAGGACCTGATGACCGAGCTCATGCGACGCAGCGGCCATCAGAACAGCCGGATCCGCGAGTACGTCGGAACCCAGCATCACCGCGGTGTGTCCGGGCAGAAGCTCGACCCCGGGCAGGCAGTAGGTCAGATCGGTCCATCGGCCAGCCGACGACGATTCCAGGCCTGCCGCCTCGGGGTCCGGCCGATCCGGCCGCTGCAGCAGCTCGGCTCGCCGCACCGGGTCAGGCTCGGCCGCGATCTCCCGGCAGCGAACCAGCTCGGTGAGGAAGTCGAGGAACGCAAACCGCTGGATCTCTGGCAGCAGCCCGACATCGACGCCGTCAAGCTCATCCGGCACAGCGTCGCCGACACGGCACTCCACCAGCAGCTCTGCGAGCCGATCACTCGGCGCGGCGCCCAGGACGCGTGAGTGCTTCCGCACGGCAGCGATGTCCGCCGGATCCGCACCGCGGAAGGCCGGCAGGCTCTGGGCGACGAAGGCATCGGCGAGCGTTGCCCCCAGCAACTGACCCGCTTCGACCACCTTCTCCAACCGGAAGCTGAACCGGATCCGCCCCGACGGGATCCCCATCCGCTCGGCCACCAGCAGGCACAACTCCCGAGCTGCCGCCTCCGAGCCGTCGAACCCAGCCGGCACGAACTCGCCCGGCACGACCGCAGACCGGCGCAGCGGCTCGGTCCCGAAGTGGTCGATCAGCAACCGCAACGAATCGTCGACCCATTGCCGTGCCCCGCCCGGCAACTCGACCTTCGGCGCCCGCACGAGATCGCTGAAGGACATGTCCATGCCCTCTGCGACGTCAGCCAGCAGCATCGCGGTTCCAGCTACTTGAGGAGGAGTTTGCCGAGGCGGCGGGAAGCGACGTACATGCCGAGGGTTCCCATGACAGCCAAGTAGAGGGCGTGGACGACGAGGAACCAGTCAACGGTGCCGGTGGTGAACGCGCGCTCGAGCACGACACCTTGGTAGAGCGGGGTGATCTCGACGAGCCAGCGGATCACGCCCGGATATGTCTCGACCGGGTAGAAGGTGGCCGAGAACAGGAACATCGGCATGATCGCGAGCTGCACGAACTCGAAGTCCTGCCAGCTGCGCATGAACGTGGTCAGCGCCATCCCCGCACCAGCGAACGCGAACCCGATCAGCACCGAGGCCGGTAGCGCGAGCAGCGCCCACCACGACGAGATCAGGCCCATGACCAGCATGACCAGGACGAACATCGCCGAGTAGATCGCCCCGCGCAACAGCGCCCAGGTGATCTCGCCGGTCGCCACGTCCCACGGCCGCAACGGCGTCGCGAGCATCGAGTCGTACAGCTTGGCGTACTTCATCCGGAAGAAGATGTTGTACGTCGAGTCGAAGATCGCGCCGTTCATCGCCGAGCTGGCCAGCATCGCCGGCGCGACGAATGCGGCGTACGCGATCTTGGTGCCGTCGGACAAGGTGAAGTCCCCGACGAGGTGAGCGACGCCGATGCCGATCGAGAGCAGGTAGAACACCGGCTCGAAGAACCCGGACAGGAACACGACCCACGATCGCCTGTAGAGCAGGAAGTTCCGCTCGACGATGTGTCGGCCACCACCGAGCCGAACCGGAACCGGGACAACCCGGGCAGCGATAGTTGCCATCAGCGGATCAACTTTCGGGTGAAGCCGCGGACGGCGAGCCAGGTGCCGGCGATGAACCAGGCCAGCAGGTAGACGACGTTGACCAGCGCCAGCCATGGGTTCACCGTGCCGAGGCTCAGGTTGCGGCACAGGTCGACCCCATGCCACAGCGGACTCACGTACGCGAGCCACTCGATCCAGTTGGGCAGCTGGGAGACCGGGAAGAACGCACCGGAGAACAGGAACGCCGGGACCACGCCGAAGCGGAAGACCATCGCGAAGCCCGAGTCGTTCTCCAAGGTCGTCGCGTACGCCGCGATCGGGCCGGCGACCGCCATCCCGACGAGCAGCGCGACCGGCAGACCGAGGATCCCGAGCGGCGACTTCAACCCGCCGAACAACGCGATGATGACCAGGAACACCGCACACGAGCTCAGCACCCGGAACGCGATGAACGCCAACTGCCCGTAGACCACGTCCGCAGGCCGCAGCGGCGTCGCGATCATCGAGTGGAAGAACTTCTGCCATTTCAGCCCGGACATCACCGGGTACGTCGACTCGCCGACCGCGATCTGCAACGCCGTCGAGGCGAGCAACCCGGGCGCGATGAACTGCAGATAGCTGACCCCGCCGAGCGCGCCCGTTCCGTTGCTGTCGACGAACGAGCCGAGCCCGATCCCCATCGCGGCCAGGTAGAGCATCGGCAGCAGGAAGCTGCTGATCATCGTGCCCTTCCAGGTCCGCTTGTAGACGGTCAGCCAGTAGTCGAACATCCGGCGACCGTTCTCGAGGGCGACGGTCATAGGGCCTCCCGGTCTGGACTGGGGAGCGCAGGGAGCGCAGCGACCGGAGCGACGAGGGAAGGCCGGGAATCACAGCCCCATGACCCGCCGCGACGGAGTCGCGGCATCAGTAGCGCCATCAGTCCACCAACGTCCGGCCGGTGAGGCGCAGGAACACGTCCTCCAGCGTCGAGCGGCGGACGAGAACAGCAGCCGGTTGCAGACCGCGCTCGTGCACGGCGGCGACGGCGCGCTCACCGTCGTCGGTGTAGAGCAGCAGGCGGTCCGGCAGCACTTCGATGCGCTGGGCAAGGTCCTCGACCTTGCCGGCCAGGGCGTCGTGGTCGGCCAGCATCACGTCAGGACCGAACCGAAGCTCGGTCACCTCGCGCGTCGAATAGTCGCGGATCAGGTCGGACGGCGAACCCTCGGCCGCGATCAGTCCACCGTCCATCACCACGAGCCGGTCGCACAGCTGCTCGGCCTCGTCCATGTAGTGGGTGGTGATGATCAACGTGACGCCGGCCTGCTTGAGCCGGAACAGCTTGTCCCACAACAGGTGCCGCGCTTGCGGGTCGAGGCCGGTGGTCGGCTCGTCCAGGAGGAGCAGGTCGGGCTTGCTGACCAGGGAGCGGGCGATCGTCAGCCGGCGCTTCATCCCGCCGGAGAGCTCGTCGACCTTGACCTTCGCCTTCTCGGTCAGCGCGACGAACTCGAGCAGCTCGTCGGCCCGCTCGCGGCACTCGGCGCGGCTGAGACCGAAGTACCGGCCGTAGATCGTGAGGTTCTCCCGGACTGTCAGCTCGGTGTCGAGGGTGTCGTCCTGCGGGCAGACCCCCAGCCGGGCGCGGATCGCCGGGCCGTCGGTGGCCGGGTCGAGGCCGAGGATGCGCAGGGTGCCGCCACTGGTCGGGGAAACCGCGCCGATCATCCGCATCGTCGACGACTTGCCCGCGCCGTTCGGCCCGAGGAACCCGAAGGCCTCGCCGCGCCACACGTCCAGGTCGATCCCGCGAACCGCTTCGAAGTCGCCGTACGACTTCCGCAGCTCGCGGACATGGACCAAGGACTCCCGCTGCTCACTCACCTGCTCGACACTAGACGCACCTCCGGACAGTTTCTTCTCGTTTTGGGCAGGCGGGATGGCATTCACTGTTGACGATCTTCAGCGGCTGAGCGATCTGACGGTCAGCGCCTGGCAGGACAGTCTCGACCGGGACTGGTCGGCCCCGGCCGGCAACCTGAGCTGGACCTGTCTGCGGACGGCGGACCACACCGTGGACACCGTGCTCGCCCCGGCGATCTTCCTGGCTTCGCGGAGGCTCGACGACTATCCGTCGTACGGCATCAGCACACCCGGCCCGGACGCTGCTCCCGCGGTGTTCGTCGAGGCCTTGCAGACCGCGACAAGGATCCTGATCGCGGTGGTCGGCGACGCCACCTCGGATGTCCGAGCAGTGCTCTGGCGACGGCCACGCGTCGAGCCCCGGGGACCTCAGGCCGCTAGGGCGGCTCGAACCCGCCGGGCCTGATCAGCCGCGGCCGACGTACGGCATGCCGGCGGCCATCACGGTCAGGGTCGGTACGGCGACCGTGGTCGGGAGCTTCGCGATCTGTACGACGAAGTCCGCGACGATCTTCGGGTCGAACGTCGGCTCGACCGCGATCGAACCGTCCGGCTGGAGCACGCCCTGCTCCATCCGCTGGGTCATCGCGGTCGAGGCGTTGCCGATGTCGATCTGACAGGCGGTGATGCCGTGCGCGCGCCCTTCCAGCTCGAGGCCTTTGGTCAGGCCGCTGATGGCGTGCTTGCTCGCGGTGTACGCGATCCCCTGCGGCCGCGGCACATGCGCCGAGATCGACCCGTTGTTGATGATCCGCCCACCCTTGGGGTCCTGCCGCAACATCAGGTCGAACGCCGCCTGCGCACACAAGAACGACCCCGTCAGGTTGGTGTCCACCACCCGCCGCCAGTCCTCCTCCCGCACATCCTGCACCCCAGCCGCCGGCGACCCCGTCCCCGCGTTGTTCACCAACAAATCAACCCGCTCAAGCCCCCCGAAAAACCCCCGAACGGCACTCCCATCAGCCACATCCAGTACTGCGAAGTCCACTGCCCCGTTCCCAGCAGCAACGGTTTCTTGGAGCTTCTCCTCAGTCCTCCCAGTCACCCACACGCGGTACCCGGCCGCCGCGAGTGCCAGCGCCATCTCCCGCCCCAGCCCGGATCCACCGCCGGTCACCACAGCCACCTGCGTCATCGCGCCACCCTTCTGCCTGTTCTGACTGGCGTCCAGGATGGCAGCAACGCGGCAGCGACCGCCGTCATGACCAGCAACTCCACCCACACACCACCACCGAGCGGCGGCACCAGTTCCTCGGTCAAGTTCCACGCAGCATGCACGAGGATCGCCCCCGGCACCCCGCCGCGCAGCTTCTCGCTCACGAACAACATGACGAACGTCAGCGGGAACAGCTCCAGGAAGAACGTCACCCCCGCCGCCGTGAACAGCCCGTCATCGTGCTGCCCCGTGCCGTTCAGGAAGTACAGCGGCACATGCCACAACCCCCACGCCGCCCCGAGCACCACCGTCGTCCCCAGCGGACCGAAGTACTCCCGCAACCGAGGCTGCACATACCCGCGCCACCCAAACTCCTCCGACACCGGCCCTGCCAAGAACGTGTACGCCGCCGCGCCGAGCACCCCTCCGGCTCCCGCGACGACCGAGGCAGCGTGGTCAGGCAACTCGGGCAACTGCCCGCCGATGATGCACGCACCCAGCGGACCGATAGCACCAAGTACGACGGCAGCCACCGGCCAGACCGGCGACCAGCGGACCATGCGCCGCCGCTCCCGGTACAGGAGCCACATCACCAGCGCGGCCAGCGACGGCCCCGACGCCGCCAGCGAGAACACGAGCATGCCCACGCCTTCATCCAGATTCACCCCGAGTACGCCGAGCACCGCCCACGGCACCCACGTCAGAACAAGACAGATGACCCCGAACTCCACCAGCCGCCGCTTGATCACCGACCCAGCCTCCCGGCGGGCGCAGCGCTCGGACCAGGGTGCTGGACCGACCTCCGAAGGGGATCCAGCACTACCTCGCGTCACAAACACCCCCTTCCGCCGTCGAAAGAGTGAAGGACCCACGTCCTTCGCTGCGGACAGTAACCATCCGGCAACCGAGCGCAAATAAGTGGCGGCTCACTTGAACATCTTGGAAACTCATTTGCGTGTATCACGCAAGCATGTATATGCTTGCAGCATGCAAGTAAACGACGCGTACTCTCCGCAGACCCCCATCGAGGGCGTCATGCACGCGTTCACCCGGATCGGACGCCGGCTCAAGGCCAAGCAGCCCGGTGACACGATCGACCACAGCGCGCACGTCGTGCTGTTCGCACTGCGGTGCAACGGTGCACTGCGCCTGTCCGACCTCGCCGGGCGACTCGAGCTCGACGCTTCGACCACCAGCCGGCACATCCGGTCCCTGGAGCAGCTGGGCCTGGTCCGCCGCTCCCCCGACCCCGACGACGGCCGCGCCTTCCGGGTCGAGCTGACCGACGAGGGCATCGAGCAGTGGGAAGCCAGCGCCCGTCACCGGATGGAGCTGCTGAGCGCCGCGATGGAGGGCTGGTCCGAGGAGGACGTGCAGACCTTCGAGCGGCTGATGACCCGCTTCGCGGACGGCGTCGCCGCCCGGACCGAAGCACCCTCCAGCGCCGCCTGGGCCGAGAAGGGGTGGGCCGCCGTGGCCCCGAGACCTTCCCCCCGGGCAGAGCGCAGTACAGACCAAGACTTCGCGGCCAGCGGCGACCCCGCAACCCGTGAGAACACCGACAAGAACCTGGAGAGCACCAAATGAGCACCACAGAGCCTGCCACCGCCGGCGGCGCTGCGCCTGATAGCGGTCCTAGCTACCTGTCCCACAAGCAGATCCTGGTGATTCTCGGCGGCCTGATGGCCGGGATGTTCCTGGCCGCGCTCGACCAGAGCATCGTGGGTACGGCGCTGCCGCGTATCGTCAGCGACTTCAACAGCCTCGACAAGTTGTCCTGGGTGGTCACGGCGTACCTGCTGACCTCGACCGCCTCGACCCCCTTGTGGGGAAAGATCTCCGACCTCTACGGCCGCCGCCCGCTGTTCATCGCGGCGATCGTCACCTTCCTCGGCGGCTCGGTGCTGTCCGCGCTGTCGCAGAACATCGAGCAGCTGATCGGCTTCCGCGCCGTCCAGGGTCTGGGCGCCGGCGGTCTGATGTCCCTCGCGTTCGCCACCATCGGCGACGTGATCCCGCCGCGCGAGCGCGGTAAGTACATGGGGTACTTCGGTGCCGTCTTCGGCCTGTCCTCGGTGGCCGGCCCGCTGCTCGGCGGTCTGCTCACCGACGGTCCCGGCTGGCGCTGGATCTTCTGGATCAACGTCCCGATCGGTCTCGTTGCCCTGGGCATCGTTGCCGCCGTACTCCGGCTGCCGCACGTGAGGCGCTCGCACAAGATCGACTACCTCGGCGCATCCACCGTCGCCGCGGCCGTCACCTCGTTGCTGCTCGCCGTCTCCTGGAGCGGTCCGAGCAACGGCTGGGGCAACGCGACCACGCTGGCCCTGCTGATCGGCTCCGTCGTACTTGCCGTCGCGTTCGTCTTCATCGAGCTGCGGGTGGCCGAGCCGATCATCCCGATGGACCTGTTCAAGGGCCGGATCTTCTCCGGGTACGCCGGATACGCGTTCCTGCTGGGCTTCGCGATGTTCGGTGCGCTGATCTTCCTGCCGCTGTACCTGCAGGCCGTCAAGGACCTGTCGCCGACCCGCTCCGGCCTGGCGTTGCTGCCGATGATCGTCGGTATCTTCTCCGCGTCGATCCCGAGCGGCCAGATGATGAGCAAGAGCGGGCGGTACAAGCACTTCCCGATCATCTCCGCGGTCCTGGTCAGCGGCGCGATGGTGCTGCTGTCCACGCTGAGCCTGACCACGCCGTACTGGCAGCTGGCGATCTACATGTTCGTGATGGGCGCCGGTCTGGGTCTGTCGATGCAGATCACCGTCACCGCCGCGCAGAACAGCGTGCCCCGGCAGCACATGGGCACGGCGACCTCGACGATGACCTTCTTCCGCTCGATGGGTGGCGCGATCGGTACGGCGGTCTACGGAGCCGTACTGACCACCCGGCTGAAGACCCACCTGTCCGACATCGTTCCGAACGCCACGCAGTCGATGGTCGACGGACTGGCCAAGGCCGCCAACAGCGTCCAGGCACTGCACGGGCTGAAGGAGCCGCTGAAGGGCTTCGCACTGCACGGGCTCGTCGACGCGATGGACGACGTCTTCCTGGTCTCGCTGCCGTTCCTGGCGATCGCGCTGATCCTGGCGATCATCACCCCGGAGCAGCGGCTGGCCGGCCGTCACGACGGCCCGAAGGCCGAAGGCGAGACGGAGGACTCGTTGGAGTCCTCCGCAGCCGCCGCAATGCACTGACGCAGCACTGAGGTTTACCGCACTGAGACCAAACTCCGGTTGACCTACCCGACAGCCGCCCTGGGAAGCTTCCAAGGGCGGCTGTTCTTTTGCTCTCGGTGAGACGAACGGCCCGCCTGACCCCGCCGGGGTCTTAGTTTCGACAGCAGAGTGTGATGCACCGCGACGATAGGGACAGCCTCACGGATGAAGACTCTTGACCGGCCGTTGGACGACGACGACCGCGCGATGGCGGACCTCGCCGAGGTCCGCGACTGGCGACGGCTCGGCGGACCGCAGTCGGGCGGTACCGGGCCGGACCCGGTGCGCCGCCTGATCCGCAGGGTCAAGTCCGCGACCAACTGGAAGCCGTGGCCGATCACCCGCAGGACCGTGATCGACGACCAGCTGGACGGTTGGGGTTTCCTGACCCGCCGCAAGACCGAGCTCGCCGTGTACGACGACCAGGTGTTGCCGCACAGCCCGTTCAGCGGCTGGGTCGCGTTCGCGATCGAGCGCACCGACATCGACGCGGCGATCGCCGGACTCGACGAACACTGGCCGGCGAAGTTCGACCTCGCCTGCCGGCACTGGGGACAACCGGCGTACGTCGGAATCGACAGCAAGACCGGATTCGTCGACGACTGGTCACCAGGCGCCGGCGCCGACCGTCGCCACCTCGCCGTGTGGACGCCGCCCGGTGCAGAGATCCACCTGTACAGCAACAAGCCGACACCGCGCCCCTTGTCGGTATCGGTCGGAATCAACTACACGGTCTACCTCACCGAGGAGGGGACATGAGGACACCAGTTCACGCGACCCGGGAACGGCAACGCGACGACCTGTTCGCGAACGTCGGGAACCCGCCGCCGACCGGAGCCGTCGACAGTAGCGTGTCGGAGACCTCGCTCACCGCTCTCGCCCACGACCGCCTCGCGACTGCGGCCGGTCCGGCGGTCAGCCCGGCGGCGCTGGACCCGAGCCTGCGGGCCGGGCTGCTGCCACCGGGCCAGACGCGGGCAGCCGGCAACACGGGCGCTCGTCCTCAGACCGGCGGATCGACGGCCCGCGGCACGGACCGGAACGGCCCCGCCCGCTAGACCGGAACGCCTTGTTTTTCAGCACATTCGATCACCCCGACACCGCACCGACGGAAGGAACAATTCCGGAATGAAAACGCTGGACAGGTCACTCGACGAAGACGATCGGGCCTTCGCCGACTTCGCCGATATTCGCGACTGGTCGGCAATCGCCGGACCGAACAACAACGACAGCGGACCGAAGGTCGTCCGGGCGATCGTTCAGCGCGTCACCTCGGCCTCCGACTGGCAGCCCTGGCCGCTCGCGCAGGGCGAGGAGATCGACCGCGCGGTCGCTTCGTGGGGCTTCACCACCAAGCGCAACAGCACGATCATCGTCTTCCCGGGCATGGCGTTCGCGGATGCCAAGAACAGCGGCTGGTGCGCGTACGACATCGAGCCGGGCGACATCGCCGAGGCCGAGGCAGGCCTTGACGCCCACTGGCCGGAGCACTTCGAGCTGGCGCGCAAGTACTTCGGCGAGCCGACGTACGTCGGTGACGACAGCCAGCCGGGATTCCTCGACGCGTGGGGTCCGGGCGCCGGATCCGACAAGCGCCACCTCGCCACCTGGCTGCTGCCGGGCGCGCACCTGCGGCTGTTCAGCACCAAGCCGACCACTTCCCCGCTGACCCCCGCGGTCGGCGTCAGCTACGCGGTCTACATCAACTAGGAGACGTAATGACGACCCCTACACAGGAAAGCCCCGCGTGGCCGCAGGGCAGCTGGATGCAGTCAGGTGAGTGGCTCGCCAAGCTGAACGAGAACGAGCAGGCGAACCTCCGCGCCTTCGTCGGTATGACGCCGGAGCAGCGGACCGCCTCGATGCAGTACGCGAGCCTGGACTCGCGCCAGCAGGCGAACCTGATGCGCGCGGCGAACACCGACCCGTTGCGCGACCGGGTGAACGCCGCGGTCCGTGGCGCGGTCGCGCGGGTTCACCTGGCGTACGACAACACCCAGCACCGGCTGAGTGAGGCGGCACAGACCCTGGCCACTCAGGCCCGGGAGTACCGCGACGCCGCGGTCGGCGGCGCCACGCGTGCCTACGAGAACACGCGCGACACCGTCGTACAGGCCGGGCGTGACGTCCGGGACACCGCCGTACAGGCAGGTCGCGATGTTCGGGCCGGTGCCGAGGAGCTCGGTCAGCGGGCCGCCGGCGCGTACAACACCGGCGTGGACCGCGTGAACGAGTTCGGAAACCGGGTCGCCGAGACCTACCAGGGCGCGCGGGAGAGCGTCGTCGACGCGGCGCAGCGCGGTCAGGTGCGCCTCGACCAGGCGTGGCAGGCCGGCGCCGATCGGCTGAACGAGACCGGCCAGCAGATCGCCCAAGGCGCCCGGGACCTCCGGACCGCTGCGGTCGGCACCGCCCGGGACACGCGTGACGCGGTCGTCGGCGGCGCGCGGACTGCCCGCGACGCGGTCGCCGCGGCGCCCGGCAAGGTCGGCCGGTGGTTCGAGGGCAAGTTCAACAACACCATGCTCAAGGCCGAGAGCTCGCTGGCGTCGTTCAACGCCGGTCGGCACAACCCGCCGCTGGGCGCCGACATGAACCAGGCGATGGACGGCAAGACGCAGCTGGCGATGATCCAGCAGTGGAGCGAGAACCTCCCGGGTCAGATCACGGTCGAGTCGAACGAGGCGATCCAGAACCTCGCCCAGGCGTCCCAGGCTCAGATCGACGCCCAGAACGCGGCCCGCCTCGCGGGTGGCGTCGCCCCGGCCAGCCAGGCCGTCGGCCAGCCGCCGCAGCCGCAGACCGCGCAGCAGGGTGAGCAGACCGGCCAGCCGGCCAACCTCACCAAGAACAACGACAAGGGCGGCCTCAACCGCTGACCCCGATCACCCGAAGACGCCGCCGAGCCTGGCTCGGCGGCGTCTTCGTGTCCGGCAGACTGACCCCATGAACCCGCTGCAGACCAAGCTGGCCACCATAGGCCTGGAAGCCTTGGCCGACTACGGCTTCGTCCTGGCCGGCGGCTACGCCCTCCAGGCCCACGGCTACGGCACCCGCGAATCCGACGACATCGACCTGTTCACCAACGTCCTCGACCCCGAGACCTTCGCCGAGGCCGTCGAGCAACTCGTCACCGCCTACCGTGCCAGCGGTCTCACGATCGAGGTCGCCCGGCAGGTGTCGACGTTCGCCCGGCTCGTGGTGACGGATGATGACGGGCCCACCGCCAAAGCAGACCTGGCCGTCGATCACCGCCTGCTCCCGCCGACGACGACCAGCCTCGGACCGGTGCTCTCCGAGGCGGACGCGATCGGCAGCAAGGTCGGAGCTGTGTACTCACGGCTCGAGCCCCGCGACCTGATCGACGTACAGGCGGTGCTCGACAGCGATCGCTACACCACCGACGCGCTCCTCGCGCTGGCCGATCAGCGCGAGGTCACGCCGTTGGACCGGAAGATGTTCGCCGGCCAGCTCCGTGCGGGCAGCCGGCTGCCTGATGCTGGGTTCCAGTGGTACGGCGCCCCACCTGAGCTGATCGCGCGAATCCGTCGTACGGCGGAGGAGTGGGCCGAGCGGCTGGACCGCTCATCAGGGAGGATGGACGGGTGAACGAGCCGCGCCCGGCCCAGCCCGGAGACTCCTACGCCTCCCGGATCCCCTACGTCGTACCGGACTCGCTGGACCAGCTGACCGGGCCACGGACCGGGATGGTCGAGATCCCGGTCTCCGTGGCCTGGGGACCGCAGCGGGTCTACGACCTCGGCAATCCTGTCGACCGGCTGTACCTGTACCAAACGGTTCTCAGCGAGGCCTCGACACTCGACCAGCTCACCCGGTTGGTGAACAAGGACCTGCTGATCGAGCTCTGGCCGCAGATGCACCTGCCGCGGTACTGCGTCCGGCGGTGGCACACCGCGTTCCCGCAGCTCGCCCAGATCGGCGCGGGCGGGATCTGGCAGTGATGGACCCCGAACACGCTCAAGTCGCTCGCATCGGCCTGTCCGCAATTCGCGACGACGGGTACGCCCTCGCCGGTGGTCAGGCGTACAAGGAGCACGGGATCGGCGTCCGGACGCCGCACGACGTAGACCTGTTCACCGACCGGCAGGGCGACTTCGGGCAGACGATGGACCGGCTGCAGTCGGCGTACCGCGACGAGGGTTACCAGGTCGGCCTGCTCGAGCAATCGGGCGAGCACGCCAAGCTCAGCGTGAGCAAGGACGGCCGTAGCACCGAGGTCGACATCGGCCGCGACTTCCGCAGCCGGCCGCCGGTCGAGACCGAGGTCGGCCCGATGCTCTCGGTCGAGGACTCGGTCGGCTCGAAGGTCGGCGCGGCCTACGACCGCGTCGAGGCGAAACACTTCATCGATCTCGAGGCCGCAGTACAGTCCGGCCGGTACTCGCGCGACGACCTGCTCGCCCTCGGCGACGAGCGTGAGTTGTCAGGCATCGACCGCGACGGCTTCGCCTACCAACTGGACCAGGCCGCGCGGATCCCCGACGCCAAGTACGCCGAGCACGGCTTCAGCGCCGAGCAGACCGCGGCGCTCAAGGAGGACCTGGGCAACTGGGCCCAGCAGATCCGGACCCGCGCGTCGCACCCCGACATCGACACTGCGATGCGCGTCACCGAGGCCGGCCAGGCGCGGGCCGGATCAGGACCTGCGAACCAGACGCAGGGCGCGGCCGCCCATCGTGGGCCCTCGCTGGGCCAGGAACGTTCTAAGGGCGAGCGGGGTAGCTAGTCCTCGGCGGGGGTCGGGCGGGGGCGGCGTCTGGGGAGTTGGCGTGGGGGGTCGGGCTCTGGGTCGTTGCCGGCCAGGTGGTTGACGATGGCGTTGAGGACGGCGGCGGTGGGGACGGCTACCAGGGCGCCGACGATGCCGGCGATGATTACGCCGGTGGCGATCGAGAGGATGACGGCGAGCGGGTGGACGCTGACCGCGCGGCCGAGCAGGAACGGCTGCAGGACATGGGCCTCCAACTGCTGTACGCCGATCACGACCGCGAGCATGACGATCGCGACAATGGGGCCCTTGGCAACCAACGCGACGAGGACGGCGACCACGCCGCTGACCAGCGCGCCGATCACCGGTACGAACGCGCCGACGAACACCAGGATGCCGATCGCGCTCACCAGCGGCAGGCCGAGGATCGCGGCGCCGAGCGAGATGCCGATCGCGTCCACGGCGGCGACCACGATCGTCGCGCGGACGAACGCGGTCAGCGAGACCCAGGCCCTGCGCCCGGAGGAGTCCGCCTTGTCGCGGGCCCGGCGCGGGAACAGCCGGACCAGCCACGCCCAGATCTGATCGCCCTGGTACAGGAAGAAGAACAGGCAGAACAAGGCGATGAAAAGGCCGGCGACGACATGCGTGGCCGTCGTACCGACCGCCGCTGCCTGCTGACCGATCGCGCCGCCTGAGGTGATCTGTTCGCGCAGTGTCTTGATCGCGTTGGTGACGTCCTGATCGGTGAGGCCGAAGTTGATCCGGCCCAGCTCGCGCAGCTTCTGCACACCTTCGCCGACCTGGGTCGACAGGCTGTCGAACTGACCTGCGATCTGCGTGCCGACCAAGGTGAGGAGGCCGGCCACCAGCACGACCGTCGCGATCACGGTGACCCCGGCCGCGGCACCGCGCGGGAGGCGAAGCTTCTGTAGGCCGTTGGTGATGGGCACGAGCAAAGCGGTCAGCAGTACGCCGACGGTCACCGGTACGACGACCTCGGACAGGTACCGGATGCCGTACCCGATCACGACCACGGCGGCCACGATCACCAGGAACCGCCACGCCCAGGTGCTGGCGATGTACATCCCGCGCGTCACGCCGGCGTCGTCCACCGGCGCCACGTCATCGGCAAGCCTCTGCTCCTCCGGCTCGGCGGTCTCCTCAAGGATCTCGTTGTCCGCCACCGGACTCTGATCCTCGGAGACCTCCGCGTCGTCCCGCCCCGCCTCGCTCATCACACCTCCGCAGCTCGGTTGCTGCTGAGACTAGTGCCCGCGCTCACCGGTTCCATGAATGTGGGCCGCCAGCCCCTCCGCCGCCTTCGGCTCGTCATCCGCGAGCAGACCGACGGCTGCGAGCACGTAGTCCGCGTCCACGCACACCTCCGCCCGCTGCGGGACGAGCCAGCCCTCCTCCTGCGCATTCGTCCCGATCGAGCCCAGGATCCGGGCGGCGACCTCCGGCGGGTTGTGCCGCAGTACTCCCCCGGAGCCGACCAGCAGATCCACCTCGCGCAGGTCCTTCCCGGATCGCTCGATCACCCGCCCGCCCGGCCCGAACACGATCCGCTGCCGTCCCGCATGCCGCCTCAGCGCGACCGTCGCGGCAACGCTCGCCAGCGTCTCGTCGTACGACGCTTCCTGCCGGTCGCGGGGCAGGAATGAAGTATCGTCATGCCGACGTTCGGCAGCTGCGTGTACTTCGGCCACGTTCGGGATGAGCCCGGCCTCGGCGCCCGCGGCGACCACCGGTACGGCGCTCCAGCGCATCCCGAGATCACCCTCGACCGTACGGGTGACCGGATGCGTGGCGACGACCTCTCGGCCGAGGTTGGCGTCCTCGGGGTCGAGCTCGATCACCGAGTGCACGTCGGTCGTCGCGCCGCCGATGTCGACGACCGCCACATCGCCGTGCAAGCCGGCGAGCACCTCGACACCCCGCAGTACGACGTCCGGCGTCGCGGCGCGGATCATGCTCGCGAACGACGGATCGCGCGACAGGTTCTTCCCGCCGATCACATGCGCGAGGAACATCTCCCGGATCGCCGCCCGAGCACTGTCCGGCGCGAACACACCGATCTCCGGCACGACGTTGTCCGCGAGCACGTGCGGTACGGCGGCCTCGGTGAGGATCGCGCCGATCTCGTTCCGTGCTTCGATGTTGCCGGCGACAACGACCGGTTTCCGCCACTTGTACCTCGCCAGCGTCTCGGTCGCCTTCAGCAGCACCGCCGAGTTGCCGCCGTCGGTCCCGCCGAGCAGCAGCACGACGTCCGGGCGATCCTTGCGCAGCTCCTTCTGACTGGTTGCCGTCAGTCCACCGTTGACGACGGCAACCACCCGGCCGCCGCTCGACAACGCGACCCGCTTGCCCGCCTCCGCGGTCACGAGCTCTTCGTTGCCCACGACACCGATCCGCAGCCCGCCGCCCGCACTCGAACAGGCCAGCACGTCGGCCTTCTTCACGCCACGATCGACCTCCTCGAGCGCGACCCGGCAGGCGTTCCAGCCGTCCATCACGTCGGTGTCGATCGTCGTACGGTGCTCGGCCCGGGCGACCAACTCGCCTGAGCCGACGTCCACGGCAACCGCCTTCGTGAACGTCGACCCGAAGTCGACGGCCACCACCAAACTCACAACCACTCCCCTCGCCTCCACCGCAACACCCACTCCGCCCCCGCCGCCGCCCCCGCCCTCCGGCGTTCGAGGGGTTATCCCTTCGAGTTGCCCCTTCTCCCCCCTTCACAGCGCCTGAGAACCGGCAACGCGAGGGGATATCCCCTCGCATTGACCGGGACGCGGATGCTGTCGCCGGAGGCCGGAGGTCAGGAAAGGGCGCGGTCGAGGTCGAGCAAGAGGTCGTCGACGGTCTCGATGCCGACGCTCAGGCGGATCAGGTCGGCCGGCACCTCGAGCGGCGTACCGGCGACCGAGGCGTGGGTCATCTTGCCCGGGTGCTCGATCAGCGACTCGACGCCGCCGAGGGACTCGCCGAGCGTGAAGACCTCGGCCTTGTTGCAGATGTCCAGCGCGTGCTTCTCGCCGCCGGTGACGCGGAAGCTCACGATCCCGCCGTACCGCTTCATCTGCTTGGCGGCGGTCTCGTGGCCCGGGTGGCCGTCGATGCCGGGGTAGAGCACCTGGCTGACGGAGTTGTGCCGCTGCAGGAACTCGACGACCTTCTCGGCGTTGTCGCTGTGCCGGTCCATCCGAACGCCGAGCGTCTTGATGCCACGCAGCACCAGCCACGAGTCGAACGGTCCGGCGACGGCGCCGATCGCGTTCTGGTGGAAGGCGATCTTCTCGGCCAGCTCGGCGTCACGGACGATGAGCGCGCCACCGACCACGTCGGAGTGCCCGCCCATGTACTTCGTGGTCGAGTGGACGACCACGTCCGCGCCGAGCTCCAGCGGCTGCTGCAGGTACGGCGAGGCGAACGTGTTGTCGACGACCAGCAGGGCGCCGGCATCGTGCGCGATCTGGGCGACGATGGCGATGTCCGCGACGTTCAGCAACGGGTTGGTGGGGGTCTCGAGCCAGACGACCTTGGTCTTCCCAGGCTGAATCGCGGCGCGGATCGCGTCCGGGTGGGTGACCGCGGCCGGCGTCATCTCGACGCCCCAGTTGCCGAGCACCTTGGAGAACAGCCGGAACGTGCCGCCGTACGCGTCGTCGGGGAACACCACGTGGTCGCCGGGCACGCACAGCGAGCGGATCAGGGTGTCCTCGGCCGCCAGCCCGCTGGCGAACGCGAACCCCCGGTTGCCCGCCTCGATCGCGGCCAGGCACTCCTCGAGCGCCGTCCGGGTCGGGTTCGCGGAGCGGGAGTACTCGTAGCCGTTGCGCAGCCCGCCGACGCCGTCCTGCTTGTAGGTGCTGGTGGCATAGATCGGCGGGACCACCGAGCCGGTGGTCGGATCAGGCTCGTTCCCGGCGTGGATGGCGAGCGTTTCGAAGCCGTAGCGGTGTTCCGTATTCACCGGACCAGCGTACGGCCTGGTCCTATCCGGCCGTGCACGCCGTCCACAGCTGGGGCGATCGGATGGATCCAGGTTGTCCACAGGCGCGTCGTACCGGCTGGCGAATGACCCATTGCGCCGCCTACGGTTGCGGTCAGTGGTTGCCGCCGGGGACCGAGAGGAAGGACGACGGGGCCGGATGAAGACGCAGGACAGGCCGCTCGACCAGGACGACCTGGCGATGGCGGATCTCGCCGAGATCCCGGACTGGGGCACGATCGCCGGTCCGGACGGCGACGAAGCCGGTCCGGAGGTTGTGCGCGCCCTGGTGAACCGGGTGATGGGTCAGACGACCTGGCAGCCGTGGCCTTTGGAGGCCGGCGGGGTCATCGGCGACGAGATGGTCTCCTGGGGTTTCACCACCCGGCGCGGGACGACGATGATCGTCTTCGACGGGCTCGCGTTCCCGGACTGCCCGGAGAGCGGCTGGTCGGCGTACGACATCGGTCCGGACGACATCGCCGCCGCCGAGGCCGGGCTCGACACACACTGGCTGGCGAAACTCTCGCTCGCCACCAGGCACTGGGGTCAGCCCGACTACCTCGGTGATGAGAGCAGTGTCACGTTCGTCGACGAGTGGGAGCCAGGCGCCGGCACCGGCCGCCGGCACCTCGCCGTCTGGCTGCGCCCGGGTGCGCAGATCCACCTGTACAGCAACAAGCCCAGCAAGGACCCGCTGACGACGTCGGTCGGGGTCAACTACGCCGTGTACATCGACTAGGAGACCTGATGAGCGAGCCCTCTGCTGAGCCCCGCCAAGGGCGGATCTCCCGTTGGCGTGCGCGGTCACGCGGCACGAAGACGATGAAGGCCGGCTACGCACTGGCCGCACGCGACGTGAAGAACTGGGACCGGGAAGTCCTGGCCCGCATCGGCACCGCCCGGATGACACCGGCGCATCTGGCGCGACTGTCGCAGGTAGGCGTCAACGGGCAGGTCCGCCCGGACCTGCATGCCGGCACCTCGCAGTCGATGAGCCAGCGTGCAACCAACCGGATGCAGCTGACCCAGCGCCAGCAGACCCAGACCAGGAACCCGTTCAGCCGGGTGGCGCAGCGGTACTCCCGCTGGCAGGACGTCCGGCACGGAACCAAGATGGTCAAGGCCGCGATGGTCCTGGCCGCCAAAGAGGCGAAGAACGCCGATCCCAACGTCAGACTGGCGATGGGCAACAACCCGACCATCACCCCGGCCCAGATCTCCAACATGGTCCAGGGCCAGTTGGAGACCGCCTTCAGACCGGAGGTGTATGCGCCACAGCCGGGCCAGGGCGCCGGCCAGCAGGGTGTCGGTCAGCAGCAGGTTCAGGGCGCCGGCCAGCAGGTTCAGGGCCAGGGCCAGGGGCAACAGGGTCAAGGTCAGCAGGTTCAAGGTCAGGGCCAGAGGCAACAGATCCAGGGCGGGCGGGTGCAGGCGCAGCCACAGCGGGGAGCTGCGGTGATGCAGCAACTGGTGGCCGCGGCAGGCAGCCAGGCGGCTGGGGACACCGAACAGGCGCTGGTCCAGGCCTTGGCCGAGTTCCAGCGGCTGCAGGGCGAGATCAAGCAGCTGATCGAGACCCGCATGGCCCAGATCCAGCAGGAAAACACCAACCTGACCGCCCTACTGAACGAGGTCAATCGCTCCGGCCAGCAGGTCAACCAGCAGGTCAACCAGCAGCCGGCCCAGCGACCGGAGATCGACCCGAACGTCCACAACGTAGGCCAGCACGCGATCATCCAGACTGAAGATCCTGCCCAGCAGCAGCCCGGCTCCCAGCAGCCCGAAGGCCAACAGGTCGCCGAAGGCCCGGAGGCCGGCGACGGCGAGCAAGGCGCAGACGGCCAACAGACCGGCGACGGTCAGCAGGTTGGCGACGGTCAGCAGGTCGGCAACGGCCAACAGGTCGGCGATGGGCAGCAGGTTGCCGGAGGCACGCAAGTTGCTGAGGGACAGCAGGCTGAGGGTGGTGAGCAGGAAGCCGGTGAGGGAGCACAGCAGCCGGTCACCGCGAACGGTCAGCAGGTAGTCCAAGCCGGCCAGGAAGGCACTCAGCAGCAGGCCGAGACCGCCGCACAGCCGGTCAGCAGGAGCGAAGACTGGACCAGGACCGCCGAGGCCCCCGAGGCCCACGCCGAACAGCCCGTCGCCCCTCCAACCCAGGGCCAGCCTCAGATCCAAGGCCAGCCCCAGGGCCAGCCTCAGATCCAGGGCCAACCGCAGGCCCAGGGCCAGACCCAAGGCCAGGGCCAGCCCCAGGTCCAGGGGCAGCCTCAGGCCCAGGGGCAGCCTCAGGTCGAGACCGGCGGCGACCCCAAGGAGGTCAGGGCGAAAGAGGAGGCCGCACGGGCCGCCGCAGCAGCCGGAGATGTCGCGCCGGTCCGCAACTCGACCCAGGCGGAAGCCACCAAGACAGCGGAGTCCGCCAGACAAGACACTGGAACGCGAGCCACCGGCCAGACCGCAAGCAGGAGCCCGCAGCAAACCGGCCCCGCCAAATAACCACCACCACGCACTGACACGACGAACGCCGCCGGCCCCCGGCGGCGTTCGTCGTACCCGCCGACCCAGCAGCCTTCGTCGTACCCCCGGCGACCCCAGCAGCCTTCGTCGTACCCCGCCTGTCGCGCGGCGGCACCCGTCGTACTGCGCCGGTCCCGCGGCACCGAGGGTTCGTCGTACTGCGGGCTAGAAGTCGACGAGGTCGAGCCGGGTCTCGACTGGCGTGCCTTCGGTCAGGGACTCGGCGACGCGCACCGGCTTCTTCACCGGGAGCAGGTAGCTGCCGGACTTGCTGGGGAACAGCGAGGTCTGCCACGTGCTTGCGCCGACCGTCACGCTGACCCGCACCGACCCGAACCCTTTGCGCCGCCCTGCCGTCAGATCCGCGATGTCGTCGCTGATCTCCTCCGGGACGGCGACGAAGTACCAGCTGCCTTCGCCCGGGTACTGCCACAGCGGTGCCGAGAACCGATAAGTGCTCACACCTCAGGATTTCAGGCGGACGGTGAAGATCGGTAGCAGGAAATGGACGAGCGGTCCGATCGCGAGGGCGTACACGACGGTGCCGACGCCGATCGATCCGCCGAGGAGGACGCCGGTCGCGAGGACGGTGAGCTCGATCGACGTACGGACGAGCCGGACGCTCAGGCCGGTACGACGGACCAGCCCCGTCATCAGCCCGTCGCGCGGACCTGGGCCGAACTGCGCGCCGATGTAGAGCGCGCCGGCGAGCGCGTTGACGACGACCCCGGCCAGCATGAACACGATCCGGAGCCAGAGTGCGTCCGGGCGGTCGACCGTGGCCAGCGTGAGGTCGGTGACCAGGCCGATCACGATGGCGTTGCTGATCGTGCCGAGACCGGGCCACTGCCGCAGCGGGATCCAGGCCAGCAGTACGACGAAGCTGACCGCGATCACCACAGTGCCGAAGCTGAACGGGAAGTGCTTCGTGATGCCGGAGTGGAACACGTCCCACGGGTCCAGACCGAGGTTGCCCTGGATCATCAGGCCCATCGAGGCGCCGTACAGAGTCAGTCCGACATACAGCTGGACGAGGCGTCGCGGCAGGTGGCCTGCTTTCAGCTGCTGGATCGGGTTGATGGGCGCGAGCTGGCGCGGCGGGGCATCCGGAGTGGCGGTCACATTCTCCATGTCAGCAGTAAGTGGCCTGGTATTCGATAGCCAATTACGTCATAGTGGACTGCATGAAGGGGCAATATCTCCCGGCCAGCACTCTCGTCGGCCTGCTCGGCGCGTGGGCCGACGGCACCGGACCGGCGTACTGGCTACTGGCCGAGCGGCTCCGGTTGCTGATCGCGGACGGCCGGATCACGCCCGGTTCGCGGCTGCCGAGCGAGCGCGAGCTGACCGAGAGCCTCGGCGTGAGCCGGACGACTGTCGCGTCGGCGTACCGCGAGTTGCGCGACCGCGGGTACGTGATCAGCCGCCGCGGTTCGGGCAGCGTCACCGCTCTCCCGGGACGGGTCCAGCCTTCACTCAGCCGGCACCACGCGCCGACGTTCGAGACCGACGGACACTACGACTTCACCGCGGCCGCACCCGCCGCGATCCCGGGGATCAGCGCGGCGGTCGCATCGGCCATGGACGACCTGCCTGCGCAGCTCGCCACCCCGGGCTATCACCCACAGGGCTTGCCGGAGCTGCGCGCAGAGGTCGCAGCCGTGTACGCCGAACGCGGGCTGCCGACCTCGCCAGACCAGATCATCATCACCGCCGGCGCGCTGGCCGCGACGTCGATCGCGATCCGTGCGATGACGCAGATCGGCGACCGGGTGCTGACCGAGAGCCCCACGCATCCCAACTCCGTCGACGCGATCCGGCACAGCGGATGCCGCATCGTTGCGACCCCGATGGGTCCGGACGGCTGGGACCTTCCGTTGCTGGAGGCAACCATCCGGCAGACGGCACCGCGGGCCGCGTGGATGGTCGTGGATTTCCAGAACCCGACCGGGTGGTTGATGCCGGCGGCAGACCGCAAGCAGTTGGCGGCCGCGTTCGCGCGCAGCCGGACGACGGTGATCGTCGACGAAACGCTGTACGGGTTGTCGCTCGACGGACAGGAGATGCCACCACCGTTCGCGTCGTACAACCCGGAAGGTGTGATCACGGTCGGCTCGGCGAGCAAGTTGTTCTGGGGCGGCCTGCGGATCGGCTGGATGCGGGTGCCGGAGGCGCTGGTCGCCCAGGTGCTCGACGCCCGCGCGTCGCTCGATCTCGGGGCACCTGTGCTCGAGCAACTAGTTACAGCGCAACTACTCCGGCAGCGGGAGTCTTTGTTGCCGGACCGCCGGCTGATGGTCGCCCGCCAGCGCGACGCCCTGGCCCAGGCCGTGTCCGAAGAGCTGCCGTCGTGGCGGTTCCGGCTGCCGGGCGGCGGCCTGTCGTTGTGGTGCGAGCTGCCGGAACCCGTCGGCTCGAGCCTGGTCGGACTGGCCGAGCGGAACGGCGTACTGCTGGTGGCCGGCGCGCGATTCTCCCCGGATGGCGGCCTGGAGTCGTTCATCCGGTTGCCGTACACGCTCCCCGCGGACGCGCTCCGTGACGGAGTACGCCGGCTCGCCGCGTCGTACGCATCGCTGACCAGCGGTATGCCCCGTGCGCGGCGCTCCGCCGCGATGATCGCGTGACTGCGGATCCCCACGCCATCACAATCGCGTCTCACACTCCCCCGCCCGAGGCGTTCCTCCGCGAACGCCCGATTGTGATGGCGTGGGGATCCGGCACGTCATCGCGCGGTAAGGGGTGCGGGGAAGGTTCGCCTTACATCTGGCGTTGAGAGCCTATGAGAGTCACTCTGCGAGAGGCGTGAGAATGTCGTTCTTCACCCGCAACACCGCCATGGTCGAGCCGTCGGCCGCCCTGCCCGGGCGGGAGACCCCCGGGTTCGCCGTACCGGACGAGAACATCGTCCTGCACACGCCGCAGACCGCCGCCGCGCCCGAGGGGTTCGAGGAGGTCTGGTTCGGCACCGGATGCTTCTGGGGTACCGAGGAGATCTTCTGGCAGCAGCCCGGCGTGTACACCACGGCCGTCGGCTACGCGGGCGGTTACACCCCAAACCCGACGTACGAAGAGGTCTGCACCGGCCGCACCGGCCAGACCGAGGCCATCCGTGTCGTCTACGACCCCACCAAGACCACCTTCACGGACCTGCTGAAGGTCTTCTGGGAGACCCACGACCCGACACAGGGCATGCGCCAGGGCAATGACCTCGGCTCGCAGTACCGCTCGGCCATCTACTACACCACCGACGCCCAGCGCGCCGAGGCCGAACGCACCCGCGACCTGTACGCCCCCGTCATCAAGCCCCTCGGCTACGGCGACATCACCACCGAGATCGCCCCCGCCACCACCTTCTACTACGCCGAGGGCTACCACCAGCAGTACCTGTTCAAGAACCCGAACGGCTACAGGTGCCACAGCAACACCGGGGCTAAGTTCCCGGCTGACGTCTGACAGATCGACCGTGATGCCCCTGGACTCTCCGAGTTCAGGGGCATCAGGCGTATTTAGCGCGCGACTTGTTCTGGCGTAGCGGTCGGGCTGGGCGCAGTGTTCTGGGTGCGGCGGCGGGCGGCCAGCAGGATGACGGCCCCGGGGAGGGTTGCGACGAGGGCGAGCATGCCGTAGGCGACTGCGACGGTGACGCCCAGTGCGGCGCCTAGTCCGACGGAGCTGAAGGCCCAGGCGGCTGCGCCCTCGCGTGGGCCCCAGCCTGCGATGTTGGTCGGCAGGGCCGAGGCTGTCAGCACGACCAGTGCCAGAGGCAACAGCCGAGTCGGCGACACATCGGCTCCGGTCGCTCGGACGGCGATCAGGAACACAGATGCGTGGCCGAGTACGGCGACGGTGGAGGCGAGCAAGATGCCTGGCCAGGCTCGCGGCGCCAGGACGGCGTCGCGGAGATCGCTGGTGAAGGCGCGTCCGATCCGCGAGGAGAGGTTGAGGAACAGGGGTACGGCGATGAGCGCCACACTGGCGATGACCACGACCGTCACGGCGGGCGAGGGGACAAAGGAGCCGGCAGGCCAGGACAGCAGGAACAGCACGGCCGCTGTCAGGACGAGCTGCACAGCAAATCCTGACGCCCGCTCCCACGCAACGGCCCGCAGGCTACGGCCCAGGTCGCCGACCTCACGGCCGTGCCGCACGGCGCGGTGTACGTCGCCCACCACCCCGCCGGGCAGCGTGGCGTTGAGGAACTGGGACCGGTAGTACGCCGCAACCGCAGTCCTCAGCGGCAACTCGACGCCGAGTCCGCCGGCGACGAGCCTCCACCGCCATGCGCAGCACAGCGTGGTCAGCGAGGTGATTGCGAGCGCGGCGGCGATCGGCCAACCGGTCGTCAGTCGGAGCCCGTCCACCAACGGGCCCGTGCCGACCCGCCACACGAGAACGGCGAGAATCGCGGCGCCGCCCGTCACGCGGGCCCAGGTCCAGAGGCTACGGCTGATGGCAGTTCCGATCTCTTAGTTGGGCTCGTACCAACAACACGGCTGTCACCTGCCGCTGGTTCATCCGCCGACCTCCGACAGCACGGCCGAGAGCTCGCGGGAAGTCTGCGCCCAGTCGGACAATGTCAGGCGCCGCGATCCGGCCGTCGCGCGCAGCCGGGCGCGCTCCACGGGGTCACCCAGCCATCGACGCAGCGCCCGCGCGAGAGCGTGTGGGTCGCCCGGCGCGACCAGCAGGCCCGGTCGGCTGCCGTCGGGGGCGTGACCGAGAGCCTCCGGTACGCCGCCGACCTCAGCGGCCACGACCGGCAGCCCGCGGGCGAGCGCCTCGGTGACGACCATGCCGTAGGTCTCGAACTGGGAGGCCAGCACCAAGACGTCTGCCTCTGCGTACGCACGCTCGAGTTCGGCGCCCGTGAGCGGGCCGGTGAAGCACACCCGGTCGGCCAGGCGCGGGTCCCTGGCCTGCCGGCGCAGTCCAGCGACGTACGACGTATCAAGGTCCAATGAACCGACGAAAACGCATCGCCAGTCCGGACCGTCCACCGTGGCCAGCGCCTCGAGCAGGAGGTGGGGCCCCTTGGCCGGGGTGATCGCTCCGACACAGAGCAACCGCCCGCCGGACACCGAGCCCGATGCCAGGTCGGCCTTGTCGACGCCCGGCCGTACGACGTACACGCGATCCTCTGGCAGCGCGTAGTGGTCGAGCAGCCACCGCCGGGTCCAGTCGCTCGTGGCCACGGTGGCTGATGCCGCCAACAGCGCGGCGACCTCGCTCGCCTCGTCCCGCGGCATGTGCAGGAGTACGACGAGCCGCAGCCGGTCAGCCTCCGGCTCCAGCACCTCCGGGACCACCGACGCCAGCAGGCCATCGACCAGCACCACTCCACCGTCCGGGACCCGAGCCAGCGTCGCGCCAATGGCCAAGCACGCCGCCGCATCAGGGTGGGGCCACTGCCCAGCCATGGCGTCCTCGTGGACCGACCAGCCGAGTGCCATGAGACCGTCACAGACCCGGCGGTCGTAGACGTTGCCACCGCTCGGCCGCCGCGGGTCATCGATCCCATCCGGGATCAGGACGTGCACCTGCCTCACAACGACGGCTCGTAGCGCGCGCCGGGTTCGCCGATCCAGAACGCGCGTGCTTCGATCGGCACCGCAGCCTCCTCCCGCCCGGGTGAACCGGTGCGACGCTGTTCTCGTATGACTCTCGTACCCGTAGATACGGAGGCAGTGTGCGCCAGGTTCAGGGTCGAGTGCCCAACCGCATCCTGACCGGCCCGCTCGTCGGCTTCGCTTGTCTGCTCGTGTTCCTCGGCGCGCTCGCAGCGGTCACTGGCCTCGACGTCGCCGGCTGGGTGACCGGCGTCGCCTGCGGAGCCGGCCTTGCCGCGCTGCTCGCGCGCGCGATGGCGCATCACCGTCGTGACGGGCTCGGACCCGCGGACAGAGTGACACTGACTCGCGCGGTCCTCGCCTGCGGGGTGGCGGCGCTCACCGCGGACTCGTTCGGCAGCCAGTCGCCGGTGGCGATCCTGGTGACGCTCTCGACGATCGGGCTGATTCTCGACGGAGTGGACGGCCAGGTCGCGCGGCGTACCGGCACCGTTTCGGCGTTCGGCGCACGCTTCGACATGGAGGTCGACGCGTTCCTGGTCATGGTCCTGAGCGTGTACGTCGGCAGTACGACGGGTTGGTGGGTGCTTGCCATCGGTGCGGCCCGCTATCTGTTCGTGGCGGCCAGCTGGGCGTTGCCGTGGCTGCGCGGTTCGCTCCCGCCTCGCTACTGGGCCAAGGTCGTCGCCGCGATCCAGGGCATCACCCTCACCGCCGCGGCGGCCGGTTTCCTGCCCGATGCCGTGACCACGCTGGTGCTGCTGATCGCCATGGCACTGCTGGCTGAGTCGTTCGGCCGTCAGATTTGGGGGCTGTGGCGCCAGGCCGGAAGCCCGCCCGGCACTCGTGCCGCGTTGACGTCGGCACTCGCAGTGCTCCTCGTCTGGGCTGCGCTCCTCGTGCCCGACCACACCACCAACCTGTCGCCGGCCGCCTTCCTCCGGATCCCGCTCGAAGGCCTGGTGTTTGTCCTCCTGGTCTGCCTACTGCCAGCGAGACTCGCGAGGGTCCTCGCTCTGATCGGCGGTCTCGCCGTCGGGGTGCTGCTGATTCTGCGGCTGCTCGACAGGGGCTTCTACTTCGCCTTCGACCGCGCCTTCCACCCCGTGTACGACGCGGCGTACGTCGGCTCCGCGCTGGGCCTGCTCAGCGACTCGATCGGCCGCGTCGGCGCCATCGCGGTCTTCATCGGAGCCGGACTCCTCCTTGTGGCCCTGCTCGCTCTGCTGCCGCTGTCGGCAATGCGGGTGACCCGGCTCGTGGCCAGACACCGGCGGCCGACGCTCCGGGTCGTAGCCGTCCTGGCCGTGATCTCGATCGTGCCCGCGCTGACCGGCGCCTGGCCGGAGCCCGTACGACAGCCCGTCTCGACCTCCGCAGCCCGGCTCGCCACGCAGGTCCGTGACGACCTCCGCGACCAGCGGGAGTTCGTACAGGCGCTCAAGCAGGATCCCTTCCGCAACACCCCGGGCAACGAGCTGCTCACCGGCCTGAGAGGTAAGGACGTGCTCCTGGTCTTCGTCGAGAGCTACGGACGCACGGCGCTCGATTATCCGGTCGTTGGGTCGGCGCTCGAGGCCGGGGACCGACGGCTGCAGCAGGCCGGCTTCTCCTCGCGCAGCGGCTTCCTCACCTCACCGACCTTCGGCGGAATCAGCTGGCTGGCGCACTCCACCCTGCAGTCCGGGCTGTGGGTGAACAACCAGCAGCGGTACGACCACCTGGTCACGCTCGACCGGGTCACCCTCACCGACGCGTTCGGCCGGGCCGGCTGGCGGACGGTCGCCGACGTACCGTCCAACAACGAGGACTGGTCGGTGGCGAAGACCTACTACCACTACGACATGGTGTACGACCGCCGGAACGTGGGGTACGCCGGGCCGTCGTTCAGCTATGCCTCGATGCCTGACCAGTACACCCTGGCCGCGCTCCAGCGGCTGGAGCTGGACAAGCCGAACCGGGCTCCCGTAATGGCCGAGGTCGACCTGGTCTCCAGCCACACGCCCTGGGCGCCGCTCCCCCGGATGGTCGACTGGAGCCAGGTGGGCGACGGCTCCGTCTTCGACCCGATGCCGGCCGAGGGCGACGCGCCGGAAGACGTATGGCGAAAGCCGGACCAGGTGAAGGCCGCCTACGCACAGTCTATTGCCTACTCGCTAGACGCTCTGACCTCGTTCGTCCAGCAACTCCACGACCGCAACCTGGTACTCGTCGTCCTCGGCGACCATCAGCCGGCGAGCATCGTGTCCGGCAACGGAGCGAGCCACGACGTACCCGTGAGCATCATCGCCGCCGACCCAGCCGTGACAGATCGCGCAGCCGGCTGGGGCTGGCAGACCGGACTGCGACCAGCCGCCGGCACACCGCCCTGGCCGATGGACACCTTCCGCGACCGCTTCCTCACCACCTACGCCCGCTAGTACCGCAGTCGGTCACTTGGCTGGGGTCAGTTGCTGGGCCAGGTATTGCTGGAGGCCGATGCGGTCGATGGCGTCGAGTTGGCTTTCGAACCAGTCGACATGGTTCTCTTCGTCGCGGACCATTTCCTCGAAGACGGCCGCGGAGCCGTGGTCGCCGAGGTCGTGGCACTCCTTCGCGGCGGCGTTGAACTGGGCGACCGCGGCGAGCTCGCCGTCGAGACCGAGGCGGAGCATCTCCTGGGCGTCCTCGCCGACGGCGATAGGTCCGAGCTTCTGGAGGTTCGGGTGGCCGTCGAACAGCAGGATGCGGCTGATCAGCGCGTCGGCATCCTTCATCTCGTCGATGGACAGGTCGTAGAACGCCTTGCCCAGCCGGCCGAAGCCCCAGTTGTCGAGCATCCTGGCTTCCAGGAAGTACCCGTTGATCACCGTCAGTTCGAGCGTCAGCGCCTCGTTGAGCAGCACCACGACGCGTGGGTCAACCGGTTGCACTTGCCACCTCCGTGAGCGACTGTGCCGAGACAGACCTCCCATGCTGGCACAACAATCGCTTCACGGAGAAGACACAACTGCCGCAATTCCGCCCCGCCCCGGTCGCCCCGCACACCTGCGCAAGCGTCCGGGCGCCGTCGTCGATGCTCCGACGGACGTCCCGGTCACTGACGACCTCACAGTGGCAGACGATCACACAGGAAAGGCTACCCTAACGACCCGGCCTAAGCATGGTCGCGTCCATCACACGAACGGCTAGCGGACGCCGGTCCAGATGACTCGGTTGTCAAAGGTCCCACGCTCGGCGGCCTTGGCGGCTCGGGTCGTTTCGAGGTCTTCCCTGGTTGTGCCCAGGTCGGCCGCCAAGGCGTAGACGACCTCGAGGATGTCCGCAAGCTCCTCGACGGCGGCCTCTCCGTCGGCAGCAAGAAACTCGTCAACCTCCTCCAGCAACTTGTCCCGCAGCCGACGCCGGTACTCCGCAGCCCCGGCCCGGTAGATGACCGGCTCAGCACCACTCCCCCGAATGATCTCCGGAATCCGATCCCTCACAAGCTTCCCGTCAGCATTCATCTGTTCCTCCATCACGCCCAGACCCTAGTTCAGCGCAGTGTGGAAGCCGGTCCGGTGAATGCGAACTTCGTTTCCGTTCGTGCGATGTCGACCTGATACATGACGTACAGCCGCAGCGGCGTGCAGTACTCGTATGGCCTGCTCCTGCAGGATAGGAACCTGTATCGGCACTCGACCACCACTCCAGTCAGCGGCAGGCACCGGGTGACGGCGACCAAGCTCGGGAGCGGGTGGACGAGCGTCCACGCCTCACGCACCATGGGCAGTCCTCTAACCGGCGAATAGGCCGAGGGGCGCCTCCAGGGAGGCGCCCCTCAGGTGTCAGCCGGCGCGGTAGAGGGAGCCGCCGCCGGAGATGGCGATGCTGGTGGCTTTACCGCCGACGTTGAGGTTGACGATGAACGTCGTACCGGACTGGCGGACGCTGTAGGTGACCGAGCCGGTCGAGCGGACCGGGACGACGAACGACAGGATCGACGCCGTCGTGCCGGAGCGGGCCAGCATGAGGGTCGGCGCGGACTTGCGGACGAAGCTGCTCGGGTAGACCCAGCCTTGGATCGGATTCGTCTGGGCCTGCTTGACCAGGATCGCGCCTGCGGGCAGCGCCTGCTTGAACGGGATCTGGAACAGGATCGTCTTCGTCGTGTCGCCAGGCGCAGCCGCAACCGCGGTGGTCCGCGAGTACACACTCGCCCGCTGATCGGACGGCAGATGCCACAGCGTCTGGAACGCCTGAGCCGTCCTCGCCGACGCGCGGTCCCACGTCACCAGCAAATCCGGGTCCTTGAGCACCAGGACCGAACGCACGCGACTGATCCCACTCCCGGGTGCGTCGCTGAACACATAGGCCTCGGCATTCGTCTTCACCGATGACGCGGTCAGCCGGGTCGTCGGGTTCAGGTACGTCGACAGTGGCGTCGTCATGTCGCTGTGCGCGTTAGGGCTCACGACCCAGGTCCGATAAGCGCCGGCGTTGTACGCCGCATACCCGCCGTCGACGATGATGTCCCGCCCGCGCGCCGTGTACGTGATGCTCGTGTGGTCGAAGTGCCCGTGGAACGCCCGCGGCGGACCGAACCTGATGCTGTACGACGACTCACCCGTGAACCCACGCGCCGCGTCGGTACCCCAACCGGTCCGCCCGAACACGTAGCCGGCCGAGTAGATCCCGACCCGCCACGGCGGCGCCGTACCCTGCGCGCCGAAGGATCCGGCGTACTCCAGCGGCGTACCCACCCACGGGTACGTCGACTGCACCTCGGTGTCGCCGAGCTGATGGAGCTTGCCGAGCGAGTTCGTTGCCAAGGCCAAGAACTTCGCCAGCAACGCGCGCCGCGTCGAGATCGTCGTACCGGGGTCGACTCCGCAGTTCTGCATCACGGCGATCGCTCGGCCCCAGAGCGAGTAGTTGAACGACGCGTACCCGGTCGACTGTTCGTTGGTCGCACCCTGGGAATCGATCGAAGTCGTGATGCCTGCCGCGAACCGTTGCTGTGCAAGGTTCTTGTAGTCGGTGCGATTGAGCGTGCACCCGACGCCGAACAGCGCGATGCTCTCGTCCGTACCGTGGTTCCACGCACCGCTCCAGTAGTTCGTCAGGAACCTCGCGTGACTCAGCAACGCCGTGTCCAGCCAGGCGTAGCGGGTCGGCAGTGTGGTGACCTTCAGCCCGGACAGGATCGCCTGGCGCAGGCAGATGAGCACGTTCGTCCGGTGCATCGTGGACTCCCACGCGCCCACGTTCGCCTTCCACGAGTACGGGTTGTCGCGGTACCAGTCGTACGCGATCGTGTTGACCCGCGTCAGCGCGGTCAGATCGCCTTGGCCGGCCGCGACGATGCCCTGCCCGAGCCAACGCAGCGAGTGGAACCACATGTACCAACTGGCGTTCTTGTACGGGTTCGACGCCCAGTTGATGTTGCCGCCGCCGTTGCCGACCTTGTACGCCGCGTACGGTCCCCACTGGAACTTGTCGGCGTACAGGTTCGCCACCGGGTTCGTCCTCTCGATCCCGCTGAACCCCGGACACGCGTAGAACGGCGCCGCGAGCGACTGGACTTTGTTGTTGGCACCGATGTCCGTCGCCGGCGGAGCAGTCGGCGGTACGACATTGGTTGCCCCCGGCACGAATTGCGCCTCGAGCGGATCCTCCGGCCCGGGCACGATCTGGATGCCCGGCGTAGCTTCCGGCGTACGTGTTTGCCCTGTTGCCGTTCCCGCTCCCAGCACGAGAACGACGATCCCCGCGGCCAGTCCGGCCGCTCCCCTGAATCGCATGCTGTTGCACCCCCACTGCTCGCACCACGGTCGGCACGCAGATTCAGCGGGGGCGGACAGCTCTCCGAGGTTCAGTTTTCCTACTAACCTCGATGCAGCCGCAGCGCAGAAGGTTGCGGCAGGGATGATGGGGCGGTGTCGATTGCCGCGAACCATGAGTTGACTCCGCAGACCAACACCGGCCGCCCAGGGCGTTTGATCCTGCTGAACGGCACCTCGAGCTCCGGGAAGTCGAGCATCGCCGAGGAACTGCTGGCCACGTTGGACGGCGCGTGGTTCCATCTGGCGATCGACCGGTTCCATAGCGTTCGCGCCCGGCGTGACTGGACCGAGGAGACTTTCTTACCCGTCTTCCAGCGCACGGTCCTCGGGTTCCATCGGGCCGTGGCGGGGATGGCCGCGGCGGGCAACGACGTGGTTGTCGATCACATCCTCGGCGAACGCTGGCGACTCGAGGACTGCCTGACGGTCTTCGACGGCCTCCCCGTCCTCTTCGTAGGCGTCCGCTGCTCCCTGCCCGAACTGGAACGGCGCGAACGCGAGCGCGGGAACCGGACCATCGGCAGAGCCGCGGTCCAGTTCCCGCTCGTGCATCAGCATGGCAAGTACGACGTGGAGGTCGACTCGGAACACAACACCCCCGCTGAGTGCGCCGCCCTCATCCGCGACCGTCTCGGCCAGGCTCCTCCGGCGGCCTTCGACGAGCTGCGGTCAGCCCATGGTTTTCTGGCCGTCGATTGACTCCCGGATGATGTCGGCGTGGCCGGCGTGCTGGGCGGTTTCAGCGGTGATGTGCAGGAAGACGCGGCGAACCGACCAGAAGACGCCCGGGGGCTGCCACGGAGCGGCGGGCAGTTCGTACGACGCGTCGAGGTCGAGCGCGCGCACCAAGTCGTCGGTGGCGGCGGCGATCTTCTCGTACTCCGCGAGTACGCCGGCCAGCGTCTCGCCCTCGACCAGCCGGAACTGGTTCTCCCACGCCGCGATCACCTCAGGCGTGTACTCCGTCGGCGTCGCCGCGCTCTCCCCCTTGCCCTGAGCGAAGTCGGCCCAGTGCTGCTCGACCGACGCGACATGCTTGATCAGCCCACCGACCGTCAGCGCACTGACCGTACTGCGGGTGTTCGCCTGCTCGTCCGTCAGACCCTGCGCGGTGTGCCGCAGGAAGCCCCGGTGCTTGGCCAGGAAGTCGAGAATGTCTTGCCGCTCACCGCTCTGGTTCGTCGTCATACCCTGACTCTAGGGACAGAACCGGCCAGATACTGACCTCTTCTCCAAGAAGAGGGACGCGCGCCGGTCGTCCCAGGTATCGTGACCCGAGGCTGGCTGGGGGACAACCTTTGTACACAAGGGGTTTTCGAGCTGAGGGGGTTCCGAACACATGGGAACGATCACTACCAGCGACGGCACCGAGATCTTCTTCAAGGACTGGGGCGAGGGGCAACCGATCGTCTTCAGTCACGGCTGGCCGTTGTCGGCCGACGACTGGGACAACCAGTTGCTGTTCTTTCTCTCGAAGGGCTACCGCGTCGTCGCACACGACCGCCGCGGGCACGGCCGGTCGACGCAGACCGGTGACGGGCACGACATGGACCACTACGCCGACGACCTGAAGGCTGTCGTCGACCACCTCGACCTGCACGACTGCATCCACGTCGG
This sequence comes from Kribbella rubisoli, assembly GCF_004217145.1. Taxonomy (GTDB): domain Bacteria; phylum Actinomycetota; class Actinomycetes; order Propionibacteriales; family Kribbellaceae; genus Kribbella; species Kribbella rubisoli. The sequence goes on from NZ_SHKR01000011.1 coordinate 616,730, forward strand.
TCACTCGACCGGCGGCGGCGAGGTCACCCACTACCTGGCCCGGCACGGCGAGGACCGGGCCGCGAAGGCAGCGCTGCTCTGCGCGGTCCCGCCGCTGATGGTGAAGACCGACGCGAACCCGGAGGGCCTGCCCAAGGAGGTCTTCGACGACCTGCAGAACCAGCTCGCCGCGAACCGTTCACAGTTCTACCGCGCACTTCCCGAAGGGCCGTTCTACGGCTACAACCGGCCCGGCGCGGAACCGTCCGAGGCCGTCATCGCGAACTGGTGGCGCCAAGGAATGATGGGCGGCGCGAAGGCCCACTACGACGGCATCGTCGCGTTCTCCCAGACCGACTTCACCACCGACCTGCAGCAGATCACCATCCCGGTCCTCGTGGTCCACAGCGAGGACGACCAGATCGTCCCGTACGCCGACGCCGGTCCGAAGTCGGCCGCGCTGCTCAAGAACGGGGTCCTCAAGACGTACAAGGACCTCCCGCACGGCCTACCCACGACACACGCCGACGTGGTCAACGCCGACCTGCTCGAGTTCTTCCAGTCCTAGTCCCGCAGTTCCGGGCACCACAGGCTTCGTCACGCTCCCGCGCGCCCTCCCGGCGACAGTCGCTTGACGAAAGGCTCATCCATGCACCAGCACCGCACGCGAGTACTCGCCGTACTGGGCGTAGTACTCGCCCTCGTGCTTGCCGCCGTGACACCGGCGGCGGCATCACACCCGAGCGGCCCCAAACCCACCATTGTCCTGGTCCACGGCGCGTGGGCCGACGGATCCAGTTGGCAGAAGGTCACCAACAAGCTCCTCGACGACGGCTACACGGTCCGCGTCCCACCCAACCCACTCCGCAACCTCACGACGGACGCCGCGACGATTCGCGACTTCCTGTCGACGCTGTCCGGCCCGATCGTGCTGGTCGGCCACTCGTACGGCGGCGCCGTGATCACCAACGCCGCGACCGGCAACGCGAACGTCAAGGCACTCGTGTACGTCGACGCCTTCGCCCCCGCCGAGAACGAGACGGTCCTACCGCTGGCAGGTGCCGGGTCCGCGCTCAACGTACCCGACCCGACGACCGTGTTCGACTTCGTCCCGTACCCCGGGGCGCCGGCCGGTGATGTCGATCTGTACCTCAAGCACGACACCTTCCTGAACTCGTTCGCCTCCGGGTTGTCGCACAGCGCCGCGGAGAGGCTCTACCCGTCGCAGCGACCGCTGACCTTCAGCGCCGGCAACGTCCCCTCCGGACCGCCGGCCTGGGCCTCGATCAAGTCCTGGTACGTCCTCGGCACCAAAGACCTGATCATTACCCCGGCGTCGCAGAACATGATGGCGACCCGGGCCCACTCCATCATCACCCGCATCCCGACCGGCCACCTCGGACTCATCTCCGATCCCCGCCCGATCACGAAGGTCATCGAAACCGCAGCCCGCTCCACCCGCTGACGAACCGCCGCGGGTCGTTCGCCGCCGACCATCCCATACCGTTTGGTATGGCATCCCATACCGTTTGGTATGGACGATGCGGTCCGGCGGGATAATCCGGGCGACCCGCGGTTGTCCGCGGGGCTAGGCTGCCCGCTCATGGACGACGGTTTGGAGATCCGACCGCTGCAGCCGGGCGATCCGCCGGTGATCGCGGCGGCGATGGCTGCGTTGGGGTGGGACAAGCCGGAGAGCCAGTACCAGCGGTACGTCGCCGAGCAGGCCGCCGGGACTCGGGACGTCCTGGTGGCGACAGTCGACGGCGCGTACGTCGGCTACGTGACCGTTTACTGGATCTCACCGTACTTCGGGACCATCCCGGAGATCTCGGACTTCAACGTGTTGCCGTCGTACCGGCGGCGTGGGATCGGGTCGGCGCTGATGGACGCCGCAGAGGCCAAGGTGGCGGAGCGGTCCCCGGTGGTGGGGATCGGCGTAGGGCTGTACCCGGACTACGGACAGGCACAGCGGATGTACGTACGGCGCGGGTATCTCCCGGACGGCCGCGGCCTGATCTACGACAACCGTCAGGTCGCGCCGATGGAGACGATCCGCAACGACGACAGCGCCTGCCTGATGTTCACCAAACAACTGAGGTAGCGTCGGGGGCGTGCGTGCGATCGAGTACTCGCGAACCGGTGAACCTGACGTCCTGACGCTTGTGGATCGGGCCGTGGCCGATCCTGGGCCAGGCGAAGTGCGTGTGCGGATCCATCGGTCGGGCGTCAACCCGACCGACTGGAAGTCGCGCCGGGGCAGCGAGGCCGGTACGCCGGTCGACCCGGCCCAGGTGCCGAACCAGGACGGCTCCGGCGAGATCGACGCCGTCGGCCAGGGCGTCGACGCGGGCCTCGTCGGCCGCCGCGTCTGGATCTGGGAGGCCGCGTACCAGCGCCCGTCCGGAGGAACAGCCCAGGAGTACGCCGTGGTGCCGGTGCGTCACGTGGTGGAGCTGCCGGACGAGGCGTCGTACGACCTCGGCGCTTGCCTCGGCGTGCCGTTCATGACCGCGCATCGCTGCCTGACGGTGACGGAGGACGGTCCCGATCACCTCGGCCCGGGGAAGCTGGCGGGTCGCACCGTGCTGGTGGCCGGTGGCGCCGGCGCGGTCGGTAACGCGGCGATCCAGCTCGCGCGCTGGTCGGACGCGACCGTGATCACGACCGTGAGCAGCCCCGAGAAGGCGAACCTGGCCGCGCTCGCAGGCGCCGACCACGTCATCAACTACAAGCAGCAGGACGTGATCGAGGAGATCCGCGAGATCGTGCCGCACGGCGTGAACACGATCGTCGAGGTGTCACCCGCGGCGAACGCGGCGATCGATGCCGCGATCATCGCGATGCACGGTTCGGTCGCGATCTACGCGACCGACGGAGGCAACACGTTCGAGCTGCCGGTGCGCCCGTCGATGGTGCCGAACGCTCGCTGGCAGTTCGTCCTGCTCTACAACGCGCCTGACTCGTGGCGCCCACGTGCGTTGGGCGACGTCGAGGCCGCGGTCCGGGCCGGCGCCGTGCGGGTGGGACCCGAGGCCGGGCTCCCGTTGCATCACTATTCGCTGGAGCAGGCCGCCGAGGCACACGCCGCCGTCGAGCAAAGCATCGTCGGCAAGGTCCTCATCGACGTACGCTGACCAGGTCCTGTCTGGTAATCCAGCGCCGTAGCGAGGAGGTGCTCGGTGCGGTGCATCGCCGCGCGGGGGCGAAGGGGTCGATGCGGAGCATCGTCACCTTTGCACCCGTGCGGCGAGGTGCCGTGCCGAGTGCCCCGCAGTAGGCGCTGGATTACCAGACAGGACCTAACTGCTGCAGGGCGGCTGCGCAGCGGCACTCAGGGTTGTCGGTGCACAGCAGCGCGGCCGGGTCTGCCTGGATCAGTTGCCGAGCGGCCCCGAGTACGGCGTCCTTCGGGATCCGGCGTACGCGCGCCTGCCCGATGCGGAGCTCCTTCGTCGCGGGACGCAGCACCGGCTCTATGTCGTCGAAGCGGTGGCTCTCGCCGGGGATGTTCGGGAGCTCGATCCACAGGCCGTCGGCGTTCTTCGCGTAGCGGTAAAAGAGCGAGCGGCCGAGGTGCTGCTCGGCGAGATGGATCGTGGTGTTGGAGGTGTGGCTGACGCCGAGCAGGAGTACGTCGCCGTCGAGCGCCTCGATCGGCCCGAGCGGCCAGTCGGCCCGCTGAGCCCCGAGCAGCCGCTCGGCCGCGGGGCCTGCCGCCTGGTAGGCGAACAGCGGATGCGAAGTACGCAACGGCGAGCACGTCTGCCGAAACATCTCCGGCACCCGTCCGAGCCACCGATCCACCGGAAGGTCAGAGCTGAAACTAGTTGCCCCCGACAACTTCTCGTCGAACTCCGCCCAGTCGGCAGCATTCCAGTAAGCATTATCGGGCCGCACCAGCCCCGGCGGCGCCGGAACCCCGGTCAGATCCCACGTCCCACCCGGCATCAACACAGTCCCACAAACCTCGGTCAACGCCTCACAAACCGCCTCCGCCCCACCCTCGACATACCCGAACGAACTAAGCGACGAATGCACAATCACCTCAGACGACCCGTCCAGCCCAAGCTGCCGGAGCCCGTCCACAATGTCCGCCCTGGTCACGACCATTCCCGCAAGCTATCGCGCTTGGAACTGTCCGGTCCTCCGATATTCCGGCAATGAGAGGGTAGGGCCGTGGATTGGGTGAGGCGGCGGGCCGGATGGGTGCTGGGGCTGGGGCTGATCGGCGGGCTGGTGTGGACCGGGATCGTCACCCTGTCGCAGCCGGGGTGGTACGACCCGACGCAGGACTGCTCGCGCAAGCTCGGCCCCGACGCGACCGGCGTCCACACCTCGTGGTTCCCGCCGACGGCGAGCTGTCTGTACGGCGACGAGTCCCGCACCTACATGTCGACCCCGCGAACCGTCGTCCTCTCGATCATCGCCGTACCGCTCCTGATCATCATCGTGACCGGCCTGATCCTGACCGTACGGCGACTCGCAGGTGACCCCGGACCGATCCGCGCGGCCGGTGCCCTCGACCTCCGCAAGCGATGGATCAAGCACCTGACCTTCGGGGCAGCGGACCTGGCGATCGTCTTCGCGCCGCTGACCTTCCTCAACGCGGTCGCGATCGTCTTCGGCGCCATCCCCGGCGGCATCCTGTTCATCGTGACCTCGCTCGTCGGACTCAGCGCGATCTGCACCGCCCTGGACCGGCACCTGGGCCCGCTCCCCAGCCGCGCCCTGGACAGCCGCCGTCGCGGCACGATCGCCGGCGTCACGACGTACGCCGTCGTCTTCGCCGCCACCGCGATCACCGGCGGGCTACCGTTCCTCCGGCTCTGGTCGGTCCCGCTCGGCGGCATCGCGTACGCCGTGATCGTCGCCGTGCAATGGCGTCGCGCGAGCACTAGCGCCAACCAGGTTCAATATTCTGATTGAGGTGGAACACGTTCTCGGGGTCGTACTCACACTTCACCCGGGCCAGCCGGTCGTAGTTCTCAGCACCGAATCCCGCGATCACCCGGTTCTGCCCTTCGTGCCCGATGAAGTTCGGGTACACCTGCCCGGTCGACCAAGGTTCCAGGTCCGCACACACGTCGCGCGCCCACCGGATCGCCCGCGCGTCGTCGCACGGATCCGACCACGCTCCGAACGGATGCGCCACCCAGGCCGCGTCCCGGTACGGCTGCGGCCACTTCTCCGCACCCCGCCGTACGGCGCCGCCCCACGGCAGGACCACCTGCTGGGACCGTGACGGCCAGATCATCTCCGTGGCCCGGTCGCAGAACGCCTGCACGGCCTGGTCGGGGAAGTCCGAGAGCTGCTCCGCGGAGCAGTACCTGCGGAACCCGTCCGGATCGTCGAACATCGACTGGATCTCGACGTACGGCAGCTCGCCGACGAACTGTCCCTCCGGCGCGAGCTCGAACATCGGCGCGAACGCCGCCCGCGCCTGGTTCTCGTCACCGGCACAGACGGCGACCGCGACCACGGCCGGCCGGCCGCGCAGATGCTCGGGGACGAACCGCCGCCCGGTCCGGAACATCACCGCGCCACCGAGCTCCTCCGGGGCACCCGACTCGAACAGCTCCCGGTACGTGCGGAGTACCGAGGGACCGGCCTCCGCCGGCCACACCAGCACCGCGAGCGTCGTCGTTACCACCTGCTCGAGCCGGAACGTGAGTGAGGTCGCGACTCCGAAGTTCCCGCCTCCACCGTGCAGCGCCCAGAACAGCTCGGTGTTCTTGGTCTCGTCCGCGATCAGCAGCCGGCCGTCCGCGGTGACCAGTTCCACCGAGACAAGGGCATCCGAGGTGAGCCCCAGCTTGCGCTCGAACCATCCCGATCCGCCGCCGAGCGCCACGCCCGCGACGCCGGTCGTGGAGGTCCGGTCGCCGGTCACCACCATGCACGGCCGCTGGCACGCACGGTCCAGCTCGCCCCAGGTAGCTCCGCCGCCGACCCGGACGAGCCGTGCGAACGGATCGACCTGCACACCGTTCAGCCGCCGGACGTCGACGACCAGACCGTCGTCCACGACCCCGTCCCCGGTCACCCCGTGACCACCGCCCCGGACCGAGAGCTCGAGCCCCTGCTGCACGCCGTACCGGACCGCGGCCTGTACGTCGGCGGCCGTCTCGCAGCGCGCGATCAACTCCGGCTTCCGGTCGATCATCGCGTTGGCTACCCGCCGTGCCCCGTCGTACGCCCGATCGTCGCGCCGGATCAGCACACCCCCGAACCCTGGCGGCCTGAATCTGTCGACCATGGCAAGTTCCCCCCTTGCTTGCCCTGATGGTGCGTTACCTTCCGCCCGGGGTCAACGCTCGGTTTTTCCTTGCTACCAGGGGTTTTCGCATGGTCACTGCAGGAAGCCGTGGACAGGCCGGGACACTCCGGGCGTGACTGGGTAGGCTCGATGCGTGACTACGGCAACGGTGATCGGCAGTGCGGACCGGGTCCTGGCCGATGACGAGGTGACCGCGTTCGTCGGCGAAGCCCTCGCGGGGGCGGGGCTCGACGGGCGCAGCGTCTGCGTCATCGTCCCGGACGGCACCCGGAGCTGCCCACTTCCGCTACTGCTGGGTGCCGTAACGGCTGCCCTCGAAGGCCGCGCGAGCAAGGTCACGATCTTGGTTGCCCTTGGCACCCATGCGGAGATGAGCCCGGAACAGCTGCGCAAGCACCTCGGCGGTGACTACCCGAATGTGATCAACCACGAGTGGTGGAAGCCGGACACGTTCGTCGACCTCGGCTCGATCAGCTCGGAGCGGGTCGGCGAGATCTCCGACGAGATGCTCCGCGACGAGGTGCCGGTCCGGCTGAACCGGGCCGTCGTCGAGCACGACGTCGCACTCGTCGTCGGCCCGGTGTTCCCGCACGAGGTGGTCGGCTTCTCCGGCGGCAACAAGTACTTCTTCCCGGGCGTCGCCGGCCAGGAGGTGATCGACTTCTCGCACTGGCTCGGCGCCCTGATCACCAGCGCGAACATCATCGGTACGCCGGGCATTACGCCCGTCCGCGCCCTGATCAACGAGGCCGCTGCGCTGATCCCGGCCGAGAAGCTCGCGCTGTCCGTGGTCGCGCAATCGGGGACGGACGCCCTGCACGCGGTCGCGTTCGGCGACACCGAGTCGTCCTGGCAGGCGGCCGCAGAGATCTCCGCGCAGACCCACGTCCGCTACCTCGAGCATCCGGTCCAGCGGGTCGTGTCGGTGATGCCACCGAAGTACGCCGATATCTGGACCGCGGCCAAGGGGTTCTACAAGGTCGAGCCGATCGTCGCGGACGGCGGCGAGGTCATCCTCTACGCGCCCCACGTGACCAAGCTGGCGGCGATGCACCCGGAGATCGAGAAGATCGGGTACCACTGCCGCGACTACTTCGTCGGCCAGTGGGACCACTTCCGCGACCTGCACTGGGGCACCCTCGCGCACTCCACCCACCTCCGCGGCGCCGGTACCTGGGACCCGGCCAGCGGCGAGCACCTCCGGGTCCAGGTCACGCTCGCGACGGGCATCCCGGAGGACGTCGTCCTCGCGGCGAACCTCGGCTACCTGGACCCCGCGGCGTTCGATCTCGCGGCGTACGAGGCCGACCCGGACACGTTCGTCGTACCGAATGCCGGAGAGACCCTCTACCGGCTTCAGTGACCCGCCGGTAACCTCAGGCGGTATGGCTGAGGTCGTCATCATTGGGTCCGGGTTCGCCGGGCTGTGCATGGGTATCAAGCTGAAGCAGGCCGGGTGTGAGGACTTCGTCATCCTCGAGAAGGCGGACGACCTCGGCGGCACCTGGCGGGACAACACGTATCCCGGCTGTGCCTGCGACATCCCGTCGTACCTCTACTCGTTCTCGTTCGAGCAGAATCCGCGCTGGACGCGGATGTTCGCGCCGTGGGACGAGATCCTCGCCTACCTACGGCACTGCGCAGACAAGTACGGGATCGCCGACAAGGTCCGGTACGGCGCGGAGGTCACCGAAGCCGCCTTCGACGAGGCGACCGGCCATTGGACTGTCACGGTGAACGGCGACGAGACCATCGAGACCCAGGCGCTGGTCACCGGCGTCGGCAGCCTGCACGAGCCGAAGCTGCCGGACATCCCCGGCCTCGACTCCTTCGAGGGTACGACGTTCCACTCGGCGCAATGGGATCACTCGGCGGACCTGCGTGGGCGCAACGTCGCGGTGATCGGGACCGGCGCGTCGGCGATCCAGTTCGTACCGCAGCTCGCCGGCGAGGTCGCACAACTGGACCTGTACCAGCGGACACCGCCGTGGGTCACGCCGAAGCCGGACCGTGCCATCGGCAGCTGGGAACGCAAGCTGCACGAACGCTTCCCGGCCGGGCAGCGGACGATCCGCAACGTCATCTACTGGGGCCTCGAAGGCCGTGGCGCCGGGTTCGCGGGCAACCCGAAGTTGATGAAAGGCCTCGAAATACAGGCGAAACGGCACCTGCGCAAGCAGATCACCGATCCCGAGCTACGCGCCAAGCTGACCCCGGACTACCAGATCGGCTGCAAGCGCGTGCTGATCTCGAACGACTACTACCCGGCGCTGACCCGGCCGAACGTCGACGTCGTCACCACCCCGATCGCCCGCGTCACCCCGACCGGCGTGGTCACCGCCGACGGGACCGAGCGGGCCTGCGACACGATCGTGCACGGCACGGGGTTCGCGGTCTCGGCGAATCTGACCCGGATGCCGATCCTGGGCAAGGACGGCGTCGACCTCGCCGACCACTGGAAGCGCAACGGCGTCGGCGCCCACCTCGGCATCACGGTCGCCGGGTACCCGAACCTGTTCCTGCTGGTCGGCCCGAACACGCTGCTGGGCCACTCCTCGATGATCTTCATGATCGAGGCCCAGGTCCGGTACGTGATGCAGGCGCTCCACCTCCTGCGCCGGCGCAATGCGACGTACGTCGAGGTCCGCGAGGAGAGCCAGGAGCAGTTCGTCGACTCGATCCAGGGCGAGCTCGGCGACACCGTCTGGGAGTCCGGCTGCACCAGTTGGTACATGGACGCGTCCGGGCGGAACTCGACCATCTGGCCGGAGTGGACGATGTCGTACTGGCGCCGCACCCGGCGACTCGATCCGAGCGACTTCGCCGTCGTCCATTAGGGGCAGTGTCCCTTAGGGGATGGCCCGGACTCCTCCAGTAGGAGTCCGGGGGTGACGACATACGACCTTGGGATGAGCGAAAGACCGATCCGGAGGCCGATGTTTCGCGGGCGTGGTTGAAGGACTCTTGAGACATGGAAATCCTTCAGATCGCAGGCGCGGCGGTGATCGTGATCGGCATCGTGATCACGGCACTGATCGCCATCATCCCGTCAGTCGTAGACCGCTGACTCAGTCGGCGGACAGATGGACCAGTAGGTCCTGCCGGGTCAGCACGCCCACCGGCTTGCCGTCGTCCAGAACCATCAGGGCGTCCCGGCCCTCGAGCAGCTCGACCGCCTTGGTCACCGGTTCGCCGGCGCCCAGGGAGGGCAGCGCCGGGTCCATGTGCAGCTCGACCATGTCGGCCAGCCGCGCCTTGCCGGAGTACAACGCGTCCATCAGCGTCCGCTCCGACACCGCGCCGGCCACCTCGGCCGCCATCACCGGCGGCTCGGCGCGGACGACCGGCATCTGCGAGACGCCGTACTCGCGCAGGATGGCGACGGCCTCGGCGATCGTCTCGTGCGGGTGGGTGTGCACCAGCGGCGGCAGGCTGCCGTCCTTGCCGGCCAGCACGTCGCCGAGCGTCTTGCCCTGGCGGGCGTGCGCGAGGAAGCCGTACTGCGCCAGCCAGTCGTCGTTGAACACCTTGGTCAGGTAGCCGCGGCCGCCGTCGGGCAGCAGTACGACGATGACGGCTTCGGGGTCGTCGAGCTCGTGCGCGAGCCGGATCGCGGCCGCGGCCGCCATCCCCGCGGAGCCGCCGACCAGCATCGCCTCTTCGCGAGCGAGCCGCCGGGTGAGCGCGAACGAGTCCGCGTCGGAGACCTCGATGACGCGGTCGCAGATGTCACGGTCGTAGGTCTCCGGCCAGAAGTCCTCACCGACACCCTCGACCAGGTACGGCCGGCCGGTGCCGCCGGAGTACACCGAGCCCTCCGGGTCGGCGCCGATGATCTGGACGCGGCCGCCGGAGACCTCCTTGAGGTACTTACCGGTGCCGGTGATCGTGCCGCCGGTGCCGACGCCCGCGACGAAGTGGGTGATCTTGCCCTCGGTCTGCTCCCAGAGCTCCGGGCCGGTGGTCTCGTAGTGCGAGCGCGGGTTGTTCTGGTTCGCGTACTGGTTCGGCTTCCAGGCGCCTTCGATCTCGCGGACGAGACGGTCGGAGACGTTGTAGTACGAATCGGGGTGCTCGGGCGCGACCGCGGTCGGGCAGACCACGACCTCGGCGCCGTACGCCTTGAGCACGTTGCGCTTGTCCTCGCTGACCTTGTCCGGGCAGACGAAGACGCACTTGTAGCCCTTCTGCTGGGCCACCATCGCCAGGCCGACGCCGGTGTTGCCGGAGGTCGGCTCGACGATCGTGCCGCCGGGCTTGAGCTCGCCGGAGGCCTCCGCGGCCTCGATCATCCGGACCGCGATCCGGTCCTTCACCGAGCCGCCGGGGTTGAAGTACTCAACCTTCGCGAGCACGAGCGGCTTCGCGCCGTCTGTTGTCTTCGACAACCGCACCAGCGGAGTGTTGCCGACCAGGTCCAGGAGTGATTCTGCGTAGCGCACGATCTTTACTGTAGTGATATCGACAGCTTTGCCCTATTTTCACTTGTGTCGACGTAACTGCGTGTAATCCTGGTACTTATGAGTAGAGCCAGGGCAGCCAAGAAGCTGGCCCAGGCCGCAGCCTTCGGGGGCGGGGGACTCGGACTCATCGGTGCCACGTTCTACGGCGTACTGACCGCTGAGGCCGAGTATGCGAAGCGCGTGATCGGACCGACGAGGTACTACCCCACTCCGGGCGACGGTCTGTACGGCCGGTATCCAGGACTTCCGATCACGTTCGCGATGATCGGCGACTCGAGCGCGGCCGGATACGGCACCGAGTCGCCGGACGAGACCCCCGGAGTGATGCTCGCCTCCGGGCTGGCCGAGCTGGCCAAACGCCCGGTGCGGCTGGTCGACGTGTCGAAGACCGGCGCGAAGTCCAGCGACCTGGCCGCGCAGGTCGACGCCGCCCTCCAGACCGGCCCGCATATCGCGGTCATCCTGATCGGCGTCAACGACGTGAAGGCCAAGATGCCGCCGTCGACCTCGGTCCGGTTGCTGTCCACCGCCGTACGCCGGCTTCGCGCCGCGGGCTGTGAGGTGGTGGTGGGTACCTGTCCCGACCTGGGTGTGGTCCGGACGATCATGCCGCCGCTGCGGCAGGTCGCCCGGTCCTGGAGTCACCGGCTGGCCGCCGCTCAGACCATCGCAGTGGTCGAAGCAGGCGGCCGCACCGTGTCACTGGGCTCGCTGCTCGGCGAGGTCTTCCGGACCAACCCCGCGATGTGGGGCCGGGACAACTTCCACCCGTCCGCCACCGGGTACGCCGCCGCGTCCGCCGCACTGCTGCCGTCGGTGGCGGCAGCGATGGGGGTCGGGCCCGAGTCGTTCGTGCACCCGGAGCCGTTCCGCGGCGAGGCGATCCTCCCGATCGCGGAAGCCGCCGTACAGGCCGCCCGGAAGGCGGGCACCGAGGTGGCTGCCACCGAGGTCGCCGGCCGGGAGCGCGGTCCGCGCGGTCGCTGGGCGGAGCTCCGGCATCGCCGCCGGCACCCGAAGGCCGACGTCGAGCGAGTGGACGAGCAAGCCGGAGAACAAGCCGAGACAGTGCCTGTCTGCCAATAGTTGTTGGGTTGTGCGTCCGCTGAGCGACACCTTTCATGTCGGGAGTCTTGCCTCCGGGCGGCCAGGTGGTGCACAGTCGATAACTACGCGGTACCCCGATAACGGGAGGCGAAGATGGGCTTGAACCACTCCGAGGAGACGCACCAGCGTTTGGTGGAGGCCGTGCCCAGGTGCACCGGACGCCAGATGACCGAGTGGTTCCAGCTGATGAACGACGGACCGTCGTTCCTGCGCTTCGATGACAGAGTGAGATGGCTCTCCAGCGAGTATGAACTCGCGCACGGGCACGCGACCGCCATCGTTCACGAGTTCGACCTGCTCAAGGCGCATCGGCGAATGGGCTGAGCCGCAAAGGAGACAACGAAAAGACCTGCCCTTTCAGGTGGAGGGGCAGGTCTTTCACGTTCCCGGGCTTGTTCAGAGCAGAGGTGCGAGGGCCTTCGCGAGCGGCTCGAGGACGGCCGGGGTGTGCGGCGGGGGCAGGTAAACGATCGCCAGGTCGAGCCCGACCTCGCCGAGAGCCGCCGCCTGCTCGGCGACCTTCGCGTAATCGCCGTCCGGCCCCAGCCGGACGTGTGACGACAGCGTGATCTCGCTCGGAACGCGGCCGACGTCCTCGCAGTGGGCGTACAGCACGTCGCGCTTGCGGGCGAACTCCTCGGGCGTCCCGCCGACGAAGTTCCAGTGCTGGGCGTACTTCGCCGTCGTCCGGAGCGTCCGCTTCTCGCCGCTGCCGCCGATGCAGATCGGCGGATGCGGCTTCTGCACGCCCTTCGGCTCGCAGCGGGCCTCCGTGAATTCGTAGTGCTCGCCCCGGAACGTCGTGGTCTCCTGCGTCAGCAGACCGACGAGCACCTCGCAGGCCTCCTCGAACCGGTCACTGCGCTCCTTCAGCGAGCCGAGCCGCATGCCGTACGCACCCGACTCCTCCTCGTTCCAGCCCGCGCCGATACCGATCTCCAGGCGGCCGCCGGACACGATGTCGAGGGTCGCGGCCATGTTCGCGAGCAGCGCGGGGTGCCGGTAGTGGATCCCGCTGACGAGCGTGCCGACCCGGAGCCGCTTGGTCGCCTGGGCGAGCGCGGTCAGCGTCACCCACCCTTCCAGGCACGGGCCGGTCGAGTCGGAGTGGATGGGATAGAAGTGATCGAAGGTCCAGCCGGACTCGAACAGTTCGATCTCGTCAGCGGCCTGCCAGACGGCGAGCATGTCGGCCCATTCGGTGTTCTGGGGCGAGGTCTTGATCGCGAATCGCATGACCCTCATCGTATGTCGACTTCGTTGCCCTCCGGGTCGCTGATCAAACAGCTGTGTGGGCTCTGATCCAGCACTCGCCCACCCGCAGCCAGGGCTGTATCGATGCGAGCCTGGACCTGATCCTGCGGTACGACGAGCTGCAGGTGGATGCGGTTGCGCTGCTTCGTCCGCTCGTCGTTCGGATCCAGCTGCTGGAAGAACAGGACCGGGTTCAGCCGGCGTGGATCGTAGATGTCGGACACCTGCGCCCGCGGATCCGGCTGGTAACCGAGCATCGTCCGCCAGAACGTGCTGAGCGCGTCGGCGTCGACCGCATCGATGCCGAACTGGACGAAGCGCAGCGGCCGCGCGTCCGGTGCGAGTCCCAGGTCGTGCGCAGCGTCCTGGATGCGCTTGGCGAGCTCGACGAAGGCCGCGCCGCCGTTGGGCAGGTCGTCCTCCCATTGGTCCTTGCTGCCGTCGATCATCACCCCGGTCGGTCGCAGGTCGATCTGCAGCGGAGTGCTCGCGTCGTCGGCCAGCTTCGCGACGGCGGAGACGAACCGGCTCGCCTGCGCGGGCGACGTCGTCGGGTAGAAGACCATCGCGGCGAAGTTGGTCCGCCAGTCGGCGGCATCCGGTGACAGCTCGTCACCTGGGACCAGGTCGACCTCGTTGCCTTCGGGATCCGCGAGCGCGACGCCCCACGCGCCGTACGGCTCCTGGCCGGTCGCGGCCCGGACCGCGTCCACCGCGTCGGACGGCCGGACGACGTCGACGTGGATGCGGTTGCGGAGCGGCCGGGGGTCGGTGAGGGGCCGGACGGTGATGCCCGGGTCGCGCCGGAGCGGATCCCGATCGGTCTCGTAGCCGAACGCCGTACGCCAGAAGGTCGTCACCGCGGCCGGGTCGGTCGCCTCGAAGGCGAGGTGGACCTGCTGCAGCACGCTTGGATCGGCGGTCAGGCCGAGGTCTTGCGCTGCTTTTGAGATCTCTCGGGCGGACTCTTCGCCGGAGGTCCGCAGTCGTAGACCGGTCGCCCGGAGGTCCGCCTCCGTCCCGGCGGGGAGACGCTCGACCAGCGCGGCGCCGGCCGCGTGCGAGGGAGCGTCGTACCAAGTGGTCAGGGAGCGGTCGAGGAGCCGCCATTCGGTCATGGCACCCACAGTAGAACCGGAACCGGACAGAGTACTTCCGGAAATGCCAGAAGGGCCGGTCCACCTGAACCGGCCCTTCTGAAGACATTACGGCTGTCGCGCCGCCGCGGTTCAGTCGCCGCCGCGGTTCAGTCGCCGCCGCGGAGGATCGCGAGGATGCGCAGGATGTTCCAGTACAGCCAGACCAGGGTGACGGTCAGGCCGAACGCGGCGCGCCAGGCCTCGCTCTGCGGGGCGCCGTGGCGGACGCCCTGCTCGATCATGTCGAAGTCGAGAATCAGGTTGAACACCGCGAGCCCGGCGCCGATCGCGGCGAAGATCAGGCCCATGGCGCCGAAGCCGCCGATCCCGGTCTGCACCCCGAACAGGCTGAGCAGCAGGTTGATGACCACCACGCCGGCGAAGCCCATCGTCCCGATGATCACCATCCGGGTGAACTTCGGCGTCACCTTGATCGCGAAGTACTTGTACGTCGCCAGCGTCAGGCCGGCCGTCACCATCGTGGCCAGCACGGCCTGCACGATGATGCCGGAGTCACCGACCCAGTTGGCGATGAACTTGGAGCCGATCCCGAGGAACACGCCCTCGGCCACGGCGTACGCCATCAACAGCACCGGGTTCACCTTGCGGGCGAACGACAGCACCAGGCCGATCGCGAGCGCCGCCAGCATCCCGGCGAAGAACGCCGGGCCGACCGCGGTGTCCGGGATCGCCTTCCAGGCGATCGCCGCGACCACGGTGACGACACCCAGGGTGGCGGCGGTGCGGACGATCACGTCGTCCATCGTCATGGGGCGGCTCGCGGCCGGAGCACCTTGGTACTGCGGCGGCATACCCGAGCCGCCGTAGCCGTAGGCTCCTGGCTGACCGTACGGAGCGGCCCCCGGATAGGCCTGGCCCTGGCCAGGCGCAAACGCACTCGACCGGTTCAGCACCGGGTTACTGCTCTGCATCATTTCCTCCTGATGACCCACTTCCGGGGCCGTATCGAGATACTACGGCCCCATCCTGAACAACATCTGAGAATCAGGCCGCCGAAAACCCCCTATTTACAAGCGGTTGCGGATCTCAATCGGTTACCGATACACCCGGTCGGCGGCGTCGTACCTGTATGGGCAGGCACGACGCCGGGACGGCGGCCACCCAGGACGTGATGCTCCCGCAGGCCGGATCGGGGGGTCAGACGTGGGGGTGGGTGGCTTCCTGCGTTGCCAGGGCGGCGCCGACCTGGTCGGCGAGGGCGACCGCTACCAGGCGTTGTTCGAGGTCGGGGCGGGCGATGCGGGTGGCGGCGGTGAGGAGGAAGCGGCCGCGGGTCTCGCCTGCGTGCTGGACCGGGAGTTCGATCTCGGCGTTCGTCGGCAGGCCGTCGCGTTCGACCTTCAGGACATGGGATCCGCGGGTGACCGAACCGTCCGGGTTCAGCCGCGGCGCCGCAGTCTGCTTGCTACCGGCAACGAACTTGGCGCCGTCGATTCCCAGCAGGGCGGTCAGTTCGGTCCGGACCTGGTCGATCAGGTCGTCCGTGGATCCACCCGCGGCGACCGCCTGCGAGGTGGTGATGACGCCGTCCAGGTACCCCCGCCGCCGGGACGCGTTGGCTTGTTGCCTCCGGCCCCAGATCGCGATCTGGGTGACGGCGACGCCGATCACCAGCAGCAGCACGGCCTGTTCGACGTCGTTGCTGCTGTTGATCGTGAAGCTGTCGTACGGAACGGTCAGGAAGAAGTCGAACCAGACCGCGCTCGAGACGGCGGCGAGTACTCCGGCGAGCCGGATGCCGAACACCGCGACGGCAACGATGACGACGACCAGCAGCAGGGCCGCGTTCGCGTTGTCGAAATGCTCCCGGAACGGGGTCAGCAACGCACAAACCGCCGGGGGCGCGAGCAGCGAAGCCGTCAGGACGGGTGTGCGGTAACTCTCCACACCCCTATTCATGCGCACTTCACCTGTCCCGATCAACCCTTCTCGCGGAACTCTGTCGCGCCTACCGTTGGCGGATGCCCGAGATCACGCGTACCCGGCCGCCTGAGGACGCCGATGAACGCAGTACGTTCACCGGCCTGCTCGACTTCCTCCGCTCCACGGTCGAGCTCAAACTGAGCGGCCTGACCGAGCAGCAAGCGTTCGCCCGGCCCGTCGACCCGTCCGCATTGACGCCCGCCGGCATCGTCAAACACCTCACCGCGGTCGAGCGTTTCTGGTTCTCCATCGACTTCGCCGGCCTGGGCCTCGAGTGGCCGTGGTCCGAGGACGATCCGCACGGCGGCTTCCCGATCGCCCCCGATGACACGGTCGACGGAATCCTCACCGCGTACCGGGCCGAATGCGCCCGCTCCCGCGAGATCATCGCCGCCGCGCCGTTCGACGACGGAGCCCGCTCGGAGGGCATGACGTTCAACCTCCGGTACGCCGTGGCGCACCTGATCGAGGAGACCGCCCGCCACCTCGGCCATCTGGACATCCTCCGCGAAGCAACCGACGGCGAGGTGGGCGAGTGACGACCGCGTCGTACCGCATCCGGCCGGCCGGCCCCGACGACGTCGCGTTCCTCGCCGACGTCACCCTCACCGCGACCCGCGCCCAGGGCCGGTTGCCCGCGGACTTGGACGAGGCCGACTGGCGCGGCGGTTTCGAGGAGTGGAGCCGCGAGTCGATCGACGACCCGACAACCGACCTCAACGTCATCGAGCTCGACGGCCGGCGCGTCGGCCGCCTGCGGATCAGCCGTACGCCGGGATCCGTCGAGCTGAACGGCATCCAGCTCCACCCCGATGCCCAGAACCGCGGCATCGGTACGGCGATCATCGCCGAACTCCAGTCCGAGGCGGCGACCCGCGGCGTACCGCTCGAACTGCATGTCGAACGCGACAACCCGAACGCCCGCCGCCTCTACGACCGCCTCGGCTTCGCCAAGACCGGCGAGGACGGCGCCGAGGACGTCATGCAGTGGACCGAAGGCACGCAGCTCTGGAACGCCGAGGTCGCCCGGCGGTACGACACCCCCGGCACCGGCATGTTCGCACCTGACGTCCTCGGGCCGACCGTGGATCGCTTGGCCGGGCTCGCGGACGGCGGGCGAGCACTCGAGTTGGCGATCGGCACCGGGCGGGTCGCCGTACCGCTGTCGGAGCGGGGCGTGCCGGTGAGCGGGATCGAGCTGTCAACCGCCATGCTCGCGGAACTCCGCACCAAGGCCGACGAGGCGGCGATCCCGGTGGTTCTGGGCGACATGTCCGTCGTCCGCGCGGCCGGTGAGTTCAGCCTCGTCTACTTGGTCTTCAACACGATCGCCAACCTGCTCACCCAGGAACAGCAGGTCGCATGCTTCCGCAACGCCGCCCGGCACCTCTCGCCCGGCGGTCACTTCGTCATCGAGCTCTGGGTCCCCGAGCTCCGCCGACTCCCACCCGGTACGCCGGCCACCGTCGGCGTCGCGGAGCCCGGCTACATCCTGCTGGACACGTACGACGTGCTGAACCAGCACGTCGTCTCGCACCACTTCCACTTCGGCGAAGGCAGCCAGGCAGAGCTCGGCCGCACCCCGCACCGCTACATCTGGCCGGCCGAGCTCGACCTGATGGCCCAACTCGCCGGCTTCACCCTGGAATCCCGCCACGCCGACTGGACCGGCACACCGTTCACCGCCGACTCCCCCTCCCACATTTCCGTCTACCGCCTCCCGACGACGTAGAGGACGCTGGTACTCGTGGCCACAGATTCGCTGTTCACTCGTTTGGCTCCTGTTCTCAACGTGTCTGATCTTGCGGCCGAGCGTGCGTTCTACGAGAAGCTCGGATTGCCGGTGACCTACGAGGGACCGGAGTATCCGGATTTCATCGCCTTCCTGCTCCGTACTCCGAGTGGCTACCGCCTCGCTCTGGAGGGTGAGTCCGAGTAGTTGCCCGGTGGGTGAGATCACTCCGAAGAGGGTTTGTGAAATCTTTCACGAGCGTTTAGCGTTGAAGTGAACATGAAGTCTGAGAACCACTCAGGGAGTGTGAACCGCATGACAGCCCAGGTGCCGCACATCCTCGTCGTCGGAGGCGGTTACGTCGGGATGTACACCGCGTTCGGCCTGCGCCGCGCCGCCCGCAAGGGCCGGATCCGCGTGACTGTGGTCGACCCGCGGTCGGTGATGACCTACCAGCCGTTCCTGCCCGAGGCCGCGGCCGGCTCCGTGGAACCACGCCACGTCGTCGTGCCGCTGCGCAAAACCCTCAAGGGCTGCCGGGTGGTGACCGGCCGCGTGACCGGTATCGACCACGCGCACAAGGTCGCCAAGGTGATGCCCGAGGAGGGCCCGGAGTACGAGCTCGCCTACGACCAGATCGTGGTCGCGCTCGGCTCGATCGCCCGCACCCTGCCGATCCCCGGCCTGGCCGACGAGGCCACCGGGTTCAAGAACGTCGAGGAAGCGATCGCGCTGCGCAACAAGGTCCTCGACCGGCTCGACGTCGCCTCGTCGCAGCCCGACCCGGCGCTGCGCAAGTCCGCGCTCACATTCGTCTTCATCGGCGGCGGGTACGCCGGTGTGGAGGCGTTCGCGGAGCTCGAGGACATGGCCCGCTACGCCACCCGCTACTACGACAACATCAAGCCCGAGGACATGCGCTGGGTCCTGGTCGAGGCCACCGGGCGGATCCTGCCCGAGGTCGGTGAGGACCTCGGCAAGTACACCGTCGACCAGCTCCGCAAGCGCAACATGGACGTCAAGCTGGAGACCCGGCTGGAGTCCTGCGAGAAGGGCCACGTGATCCTCAGCGACGGCGAGGAGTTCGACGCGGACACGATCGTCTGGACCGCCGGCGTGAAGGCGAACCCGGCGCTCGCCGCGACCGACTTCCCGCTGGACGAGAAGGGCCGGATCAAGACGCTGGCCAACCTGCGGATCGAGGGCGTCGACGACGCCTGGACCGCCGGCGACAACGCCGCCGTACCGGACCTGACCAGTGAGACAGGTGCGTTCTGCGCCCCGAACGCGCAGCACGCCGTACGCCAGGCGCATCAGCTTGCCGCGAACATCCTCCGGGTGGTCGACGGCCAGCCGCCGCAGGACTACAAGCACAAGTACGTCGGCTCGGTCGCGAGCCTCGGCCTGCACAAGGGCGTCGCCCAGCTGTACGGCGTGAAGGTGAAGGGCTGGCTGGCCTGGTTCCTGCACCGGACGTACCACGTGTCCCGCGTCCCGACCTTCAACCGGAAGGCCCGCGTCATCCTCGACTGGACGCTGGCGCTGTTCTTCCGCCGCGAGGTCACCAGCCTCGGCAGCCTGCAGACCCCGAACGAGGAGTTCCGCAGGGCGACCCAGTCGTAACCACCTGATCGGCCGGCCCTCGACTCGCCGGGGGCCGGCCTTCTCATTCCCGCAGCATGTCCGCGTCGTGGACCAGCAGCGCGATCTGGACGCGGTTGTTCAGGTCCAGCTTGGTGAGGATGCGGGAGACGTGCGTCTTCACGGTCGGGATGCTGAGGTAGAGCGTCGCGCTGATCTCGGCGTTCGACTTCCCCTCCCCCACGGCGACGGCGATCTCGCGTTCGCGGTCGTTCAGGTCCTTCAGTCTGGCGACCGCCTTGGCCTTGCGGCTGTCCGTCCCTGAGTCGGCGACCCGGGTGATGAGGCGTTTGGTGACGGCCGGTGACAGTACGGGCTGGCCGGCCGCGACCCGGCGTACCGACTCGACGATCTCGCCGGGCGGGGTGTCCTTCAGGACGAACCCGGCCGCGCCGGCGCGGAGCGCCCGGAGTACATGCTCGTCGGCGTCGAAGGTGGTGAGGATGACGACCTCGGGCGCGCCGGGACGTCGTCGTACCGTCTCGGTTGCGGTCAGGCCGTCGGTGCCGGGCATCCGGATGTCCATCAGGATCACGTCCGGCGCGAGCCGATCGATCAGCCCTTGTACGCCGGAGCCGTCGCCGGCCTCACCGACCACGCGGATGTCCTGCGCACCGCCCAGCATCAACTTCAGCCCGGCCCGCAACAACGGATCGTCGTCGACGATCAGCACGCGAACGGTCATGGGGCCTCCCGGCCTGGACTGAGGAGCGGAGGGAGCGAAGCGACCGGAGCGACGAGGGAAGGCCGGGAGTCACAGCCCCATGACCCGCCGCGCCGGAGGCGTGGCATCAATAGAGTCATACAGGCCACGGTAGCCAGGCGTAGAGGCGGAAGTCGCCTTCGGGGGTGCGGCCGTGTTCGATCCGGCCTTCGACCAGGGCGGCGCGCTCGCTCAATCCCTTTAAACCTTGGCCGTCTCCTCGTCTGCGGTTCGGCGCGGGGTTGCGCAGCTCGACCGCCAATCCGTTGCCGGGGGCACCGGTCACGCTGATCGTCACGGGTTCGCCCGGCGCGTGCTTGACCGCGTTCGTGAGACCTTCCTGCACGATGCGGTACGCCGTACGTCCGACGTGCTCGGGCATCGCGCCCGGCGCGTCGAGGGTCAGGTCGACGGGGATGCCCGCCTCGCGTGAGCCGTTGACGAGGGCGGGCAGATCGGAGACCGCCGGCTGCGGGAGCTCGCCGACAGGAGCCCGCAGTACGCCGATCACCTCGCGGAGATCTTGCAGCGCCTGGTGCGCGCTGGCCCGGATGATCTCGGCGGCGCCGGCGACCTCGTCCGCGGACGCGTCCGGGCGGTACGCGAGCGCGCCGGCGTGCACGCTGAGCAGGGACAGCCGGTGCCCGAGTACGTCGTGCATCTCGCGGGCGATCTCCTCGCGGGCCCGGAGTTGGCCTTGCTCGGCCTCGAGTTTCGCGACCGTCTCGGCGCGATCGGCGCGGTCCCGGAGCGTCTGCAGGAGCTGGCGGCGGGATCGGACGTAGAGACCCCAGCCGGCCACCGCGAGGTAGATGGAGATAGCAGCGATGACGGTGGCCGCGGGATCGTCCGGCTTGTCCCTGATCTTGATGTAGGCGGCCAGGCTGATCGCGTTCACGCCGAAAACCAGGACGGTCGTGCGCAGCGGCCTGTGGATGGCCACGGTGAGGATCAGGATCAGGGCGGCCACCCCGGCGGTCTCCGAGAACGTCGACACGGCGGCGCCGATGATTGCGAGCTGGAGCGGCCAGCGCCGGCGGAACCATAGAGTCAGGCACAGCGCCATCCCGACGACGAAGTCGACGGCGAGCAGGCCCGGGCTGATCGGGTCCTTGCTGCCCTCTTCGTACAGCAGGAGCCCCGTGAGGACCGCGACGACGAAGACAAGGCTGTCCACGATCCAGTCGCGCGTACTCCGGCGGAAGAGCTCCTTCATGGTTCGAATGTAGCGGTGCGTAAGCGTTCTCCGGGGCCGTTGGGGTTGTCCGGATACCGAAGTCGCTTTCTTGCGGTACTTAGGTCAACGGTAGGTTGCCGGGCATGAGTCAGCTCGCTGTCACCGTCATCGGCCCGGACCGCCCGGGCATCATCGCGGACGTCACCGGGGCCCTGGTCGGTACCGGGGTCAACCTCGAGGACACCACGATGACGCTGCTGCGCGGCCACTTCGCGATGATGATCGTCTGCGCCGGGCCGATCGACGAGGTGGAGTCGGCGCTGGAGCCGCTGCAGGGCGAGCTGGTCATCACGGTGCGGACGATGGGTCCCGAGCACGAGCACGCGCCGATCGGCGCGCCGTACATGCTGAGCGTGCACGGCGCCGATCGACCCGGGATCGTCGCCGCAGTGACGCGGATGATCGCGGCCGCCGGCGGGACGATCACGGATCTCGCGACACGGCTGAGCGGCGGGCTGTACGTACTGACCGCGGAGGTCGAGCTGCCGGCGTCCGCGGACCTGGAGATGCTGGACCGGGCGCTCGAGATCACCGCCGAGGAGCTCGGCGTCGGCGTCACCCTGCGCCCGGCGGAGAGCGACGACCTGTGATCGCCTCCTGGTCCCCCAAGTTGCTGGACGTCGAGGGCGCTGTCCTGGACGTCGTTCGTGCGCCGCATCCAGTGCTGGCGACGGAGGGCGCTTTGGTGGATCCGCTCGACCCTTCGATGATCCAGCTCGCGGCCGACCTGGTGGCGACGATGCGGGTCTCCCCCGGGTGCGTCGGTCTGGCCGCGCCGCAGGTGGGGGTTGCGGCGCAGATGTTCTCGCTGGATGTGAGCGATCACCCGAAGACGCGTACGTGTCACGGCGTCTTCGTTCTCTGCAACGCGGTCGTGGTCGAGGCTTCGCGCAACGAGAAGGCCCGCGAGGGCTGCATGTCCGTCCCGGACTTCACTGGCGACGTCAAACGCGCGACCCGGTTGACCGTTCGCGGCGTACTGCCTGGCACCACTGACCCGCTCACCATCACCACCGACGCCTTCGAGGCCCGAGCCCTCCAGCACGAGATCGACCACTGCAACGGCAAGCTCTTCCTGGACCGCGTCGCCGGCGCCCACGCCGTCTACCCCCGAAAGACCTACCAGTAACGAGTACCCTCGTCCCGACGCCCGGGTGGCGGAACGGCAGACGCAGGGAGCTTAAACCTCCCAGCCGAAAGGCATACGGGTTCGAATCCCGTCCCGGGCACAACAACCACCAGCCCCCGATTGGTCTGATTAGTGGGCTATGTCGGCTTGGTAGCAGGTTAGGTGCCAGGTTGCTTGGGTGGGGGGTGTGTTTGGGGGGCGGGTGCAGTGGCCGGAGGCGAAGGTGAGGGTTTGGGGGCCGGCCAGGTAGCACCAGGCGTCGTAGTCTTCGTCGGTGCCGTAGGCGTAGGAGAGGTAGTGCTTGACGGGTTGGCCTCCCAGGAACGGGGTTTGGAGGCGGTGTTGGGCTTCTAGGGGGAGGTTGCCCAGGAAGCCGCGCATTTCCTGGGTGAGGTTGAGTTGTGGGGGTGGGGCGGCGGCGGGCTGGGGAGTGCCGGCTCGGCCCGGGACCAGGTTGCGTAGGGCGCCGCGGGGTTTGGTTGGTTGTTGCTGTACGACGGCGTGCTTGAGGCTGGATGGGACGAACTGGTCCAGGCGGACGCTCTGGGTGCGTTGGCCCTGCGCATTTACGCGTGGAGTCGTCACAGCTAGACCGTTCGGGCCGAGTACGACGGCGTACGGGCGGTCCCGTTCGCGTTTGTGGCGGTCGGCCCACCAGTCGATTCTTGGCCCGACCTTGCGCTCGACGTACGCCTTGACGTCGTCGTGGAGCTCTTCCCAGAAGTGGAACCGGTCCGGGGAAGGGACGAAGTTGAGATCCGTCGCGTCATGTGCACCGGGCATCTGCGGCGTCGCGGTCGAACGCTCCACGCCGCCCGCCTCGCGACGCGTGGCCGGACGTCCGCGGGACTGCTCGGGCAGATTCCCACCGGTCATGTGAACACCCGCTTCGGAGGCATGCCGGGAGCTTCCAACACCTTCACCATCCGGGTCAACCTCACTCCTGCGGCTCTGTGGATAACCCGGCCAACGTCTTGGCTCTGGTGAGGACGGCGTCGAGCATGGGTTCGGTCAGCTTGCCGGTGAAGGTGTTCTGCTGGCTGGGATGGAAGCAGCCGAGGACGGTGATTTCGCCTTGTGGGGTTGGGATCTGGTGTTCCACGGCATGACCGAACTTGGGCCGCGGCCGTGGGATGGTCGCGCCCAACGAGGCCAGTCCGCTGAGCAAGGCGTCGTACCCGAACTTGCCCAGGCAGACGATCGCACGAGCGGTGGCCAGGGACAGCTCCAGCTCACGGCGGAACCACGGCGCGCACGTGTCGCGCTCCTCGGGAGTGGGTTTGTTGGCGGGCGGCGCGCAGCGGACGGCGGCGATCATGCGGGCGCCGCTCAGGCGGAGGTCGTCGCCGGCGTGTTCGCTGGTGGGTTGGTTGGCGAGGCCGATGCGGTAGAGCGACGCGAACAGCCAGTCACCTGAACGGTCGCCGGTGAAGACGCGACCGGTACGGTTGCCGCCGTTCGCCGCGGGAGCGAGGCCGGCAATCAGGATGCGCGGCGCCGGGTCGCCCCAGCCGGGGATCGGGCGGCCCCAGTACGGCTGGTCGGCGAACGACTTTCTCTTGCCGACAGCAACATCTTCCCGCCACTCCACGAGTCGCGGGCAGGCGCGGCAGACGGAGACCCGCGCTTCCAGCTCCCGCAGGTCGTCGGTCGCCGCGAGCTGCACGACCTCGGCCGGGTCGTGCGCCATCGGAGTACGTCGTACTGCGGGATCCTCCGGCCATCCGGTCCCGGGCGGCACCGGGCTCTCGAACAACTGCCCCGTCAACGGATGCGGAAGCTTCATCCCCTCAGACTAAAGACATGAGCATCATCGGAGTCGTCGCGTCCGCCACCGGCGGGGTCGAGCAACTGCGGCAAGGGTTGGTCGTACCTCTCGTCGACCGCGGCCACCAGGTCGCGATCACCCTCACACCCAGGGCAGCTGAGTGGCTCGCGCCGGCCGAGCGGTGGGAGCTGGAGCGCATCACCGGTCTCCCCGTGCGCTCACACCCTCGGCGACCTGATGAGCCGCGGCCGCATCCGCCGATCGACCTGTTCGTTGCCGCGCCCGCCAGTGCGAACACCGTCGCCAAGCTGGCGCTCGGGATCGGCGACAACCAGGCGCTGTCCATTCTGTCGGAGGGTCTCGGGAGTACGCCGATGGTGGTGTTCCCGCACGTGAACGCGGCCCACGCGAGGCATCCCGCGTGGGCCGGTCATCTGGAGACGCTGCGCGCGGCAGGCGTCGTACTCATCGAATGGGAACTCCGCGAGCCGCGAGAACCGGGCGGACGGGAGTTGCCGTGGGCCCGCATTCTCGCTGCCGTCGAGGGACTAGGCGGCTAGCTCCTCGACCGGCTGCGGCTCGGTTGCCTCGACGGCCCGCGTACGGCGGGGGCTCGGAATCGCCAGGGCCAGTACGACGGCTGCGGCGGCGAACGCGGCCAGCAGGAGGAACGTGTCGGTGAAGCCCGACTCGGCGGGGAGGCCCGACGGCTGGAGGTGGCCGGTGATGATCGAGCTGGCCAGCGCCGTACCGATGGAACCGCCGATGGTGCGGATGTTGGTGTTCATGCCAGTGGCTGCGCCGGTCTGCTCGCGCGGGACGTTCTGCACGATCAGGCTGGTCATGGACGCGTAGGCGAGACCCAGCCCGATACCGAACAGAGCCGTGGAGAGCGCCACCTGCCACTGCTGGTCATGGAACTCCGCGAAGAGCAGCGCCGCGAGCAGGCTGAGCGCGGAACCGGAAACGACCTGTGCCTTCACGTTGAACCGCGGTGCGAGCGGACCGCTCATCGACCCGGTGACCGCCATCGTCACCAGCATCGGCAGCATCAGCAGGCCGGCCTGCGTCACACTCGCTCCGAAGCCGAACCCAGCGGCCTTCGGGATCTGCAGGAACTGCGGCACGAACGCGTACACCGCAAACATGGCCGCGCCGAAGAGCAGAGCCACGAGGTTCGTCGTCCACACAGCCGGGCGGCGCATCACCCGCATGTCGATCAGCGGGTTCCGCGAGCGGAGTTCGACGGTGATCCAGCCGACGAACAGGACGACGGCCAGTGCGAACAGGCCGATCGTGCGGAAGGAGCCCCAGCCCCACGTGCGGCCGCTGCTCAGCGGGAGCAGCAGCGCGATCAGCCAGCCGGACAGGAAGGCTGCGGCGAGCCAGTCGATTCGGCCGGCCACGCGGTTCGGCGACTCCGGGACGTACCGGCGGACCAGCACGGCCGACACGGTGACGACCGCCATCGGGACCCAGAACAGCCAGCGCCAGCCGAGCCACTCCACGATCGGGCCGGCCAGCACGATCCCCAGCCCGCCGCCGGCGGCGATGATCGCGGAGACCACGCCGACCACGGACGGCACGCGCTCGGCCGGGAACTCGTCCCGGATGATCCCGAACGCCAACGGGAAGACGGCGCCGCCGACGCCCTGGAAGACGCGGGCGGCGATCAGTACGCCGATGTTCGGCGCGAGGGCCGCGATCAGACAACCGACGGCGAGCGCGGCGAGCGCGATGAACAGCGTGCGCTCCTTGCCGACCATGTCGCCGATACGGCCGAGGAGCGGGGTTGCGACCGAGACAGACAGCAGAAGCGCGGTGAAGACCCAGGTGACCGTGCTCGGGGTGGTGTGCAGGTCGTGCTGGATGACGGGCAGCGCCGGGCTCACCAGCGACTGCAGCATCGAGAACGATGCGACGACCGTGGCGAGGACCGCCAAGGTCAGTCGCGGGTTTCCAGACCTGATGACAGGCATGCAGAAGTCCTTCGAAAGGGGTGTGATCACGCCGCACGACGGCGTGGGAATCCCCGGCCTGGTAAAGTCGAGGTGTGCCTCCACTATAGCGGAGGTATGCCTCCGGTAACAACTGGCTAAGGTGATCGAATGGACAGCGAGCAGAGCAGGCCGGCTTTGCAGGTCGACGTACGGCGGCCGCAGCGGGCGGACGCGCGGCGGAATTTCGACGCCCTGCTCGCCGCCGCCCGGGACGCGTTCGCCTCCAAGGGCGTCGAGGCGTCGCTCGAGGACATCGCCCGCCAGGCCGGTGTCGGCATCGGCACGCTGTACCGCAACTTCCCGAACCGTCAGGACCTGCTCAACGCGGTCTACTTCGGCGAGATCGAGGAGCTGTGCATCGCGGCGGAGAAGGCGGCCGATCTACCGCCGTGGGACGCGCTGACGACGTGGTTGCACCGCTTCGTCGAGTACGCCGCGACCAAGCGCGCCATCTGGGAGTCCCTGAACCGCGAGACCGAGAGCTTCAAGGCCGCGCGAGCGGCGATGTATGCGGCCGGCACCCCGCTGTTCGAGCGAGCCCAGGAAGCCGGCGAGGCCCGCAAGGACGTCTCCTTCGACGACCTCCTCCGCATGGTCAGCGGCCTCACCGCCGCCGGCTTCGTAGACCAGGCCCAACGCGACCGAGTCCTCACCATCGCCCTGGACGGCGTGCGCGTCAGGTAGACGAACGCCTCACCCGCGAGGACTGACGATCTCGAAGCCCGCGTCCCTGCCCGCCTCAGCCAGCCGGTCGTCGTACGTGGCCAAGCCGGTCAGATCCGATCCAAGCACCCGGGCGGTCGCCAGATGAATCGCATCCAGAGACCGCAGCATGCGATCCGGTTCGTTCATCGCGGCGTCCACGATGTCGTCGTCGATGCTGATGAAGTCGAAGGCAAGAAGTAGATCTCGAGCATCCGGGAGCACGGCAGGAAAGACCCGCGTCACCGCCCTCATGACCTCGATCCGCAGCAACGCCGAGCTCACCCATGCGGCGCCCACAGCCTGGTCGTAGAACTCTGCGAATGCCTTGGAATGGCTTTCTTCCACCAGCAGCTTGAGCGCTGCCGAGGTGTCGAGGTAGTACAGACTCACCAAGACTCCTCGTCGCGCAGTGCGGCGAGCGCATCACTCAGCCGATCACTGCCGTCGCCGGCACGCATCCGCGGCCTGAACCCCGGCCGTACTGCGCTGCGCACCCTGCCTTGCTCCGTGAGCCGATCCAGCACCGGTGTCGCCGCCCGCTCGTCCACGGGCACGATCCGCGCGACCAGCCGACCGTACTCGGTCACATCGATGGTCTCGCCATGCCGGACGCGGGCCAGCACCTCGCTCGTCCTGTGGCGCAGTTCCCGCAGCCCCACGGCATGTTCGTTCGGAGTAACCATGCCGCAAAGGTAGCACAATTTTGTGACACAACCTCGCGGTTAGGCGAGGGAGAGCGCGACGCCGTCGAGGATGTCTTGTTCGGAGATAACCAGTTCGTCGAGGGCTAGACGGTTGAAGAGGCGTTGGAGGATTACTGCGCCGGCGCCGATGACGTCTACCCGACCGGGGTGGATCGACTGGACGGCGGTGCGGTCGGTGCGGGTTGAGGTTGTGAGCCAGGTGGTGGCTTGGTGCAACTGGTCCGCAGACAGGTGGGCGTGGTGGACGGCTGTGCGGTCGTACTGCGGGAGGCCCAGCGCGACGGCGGCGACGGTGGTCGCCGTGCCTGCTACTCCGATCAGCGCGCGGGCCTGAGCCAGCGGGACTGTGGTGCCGTCGAGGAGGGCGTCGACGTCGCGCGTGATCGCGGCTAGTTCGGCGGGGCTGGTTGGGTCGGTGGTTACGTGGCGTTCGGTGAGGCGGACTGAGCCGATGTCCAGGGATTCGGCCGCGAGTACGCCGTTCGCGTCGCCCAGGACGAGTTCGGTGGAGCCGCCGCCGATGTCGGCTACCAGGTACGGCGCGGGGAGGTCGAGGGCGGTGGTCGCGCCGCGGAAGCTGAGTTCGGCTTCTTCGGTGCCGGAGATGATCTCGGGGCGTACGCCGAGGCGCGCTTCGATGCCGGTGAGGAACTCGTCGCGGTTGCTGACGTCACGGGCCGCGGAGGTGGCGACGAAACGGAGCCTGTCGACACCAAGAGACTCGACGACAGCTGCGAAGTCGTCAGCTGCCTTGAAGACTCGCGTGAGCGCTTCCGGAGCGAAGGCGCCGGTGGCGTCGACGCCCTGACCGAGCCGGACGATCGTCATTCGTCGATCAACCTCGATCAGCTGACCGTCCACCAGATCCGCAATCAACAGCCGGATCGAGTTGGTCCCACAATCGATCGCTGCAACCCGCTCAGACACACGGGCCTCGGCGGCCCCAGTCGTCCAGGGCTTCCAGTGCCTCGTCGCCCAGCGGGTTCACACCGGGACCGGCGGCCAGCGAGTGACCCACCAGCACGTGCAAGCACTTCACACGGGTCGGCATCCCACCAGCAGTGATACCGGCGATCTCCGAGACATGTTCGATCGACTCGCGATGCGCGAGGTACGACTCGTGGGCGGCGCGGTAGCGGGCGGCCAGATCCTCGTCTTCCGCCAGCCGGTCGGTCATTTCCTTCATCATGCCGGAGGCCTCGAGCGTCCCGATGGCGGACGCGAGCCGCGGGCACGTCACGTAGTACGTGGTGGGGAACGGCGTGCCGTCCGGCAACCGCGGCTCGGTCTCAACCACGTCCGGCAGGCCGCACGTGCAGCGATGCGCGATCGAGCGGATGCCGCGCGCAGTACGGCCGAGCTGTTTGCTGACTGCTTCTTGGTCGGCGGGGCTGACGCTCACCTGGTTACCTTAGGTGACGGCGTGATGATCGGCTTCGGGGTGGGCTTGGCCGGCGTCGGCGTCGCGACGACCGGCGGTTTGCCGGCGCCCTCGACACTCCCCCACAGCTTCGTGTACCAGGTCGGCTTCTGCGTCTCCGTCGCACCGTCCGACGGCGTCGACGGCTCCGGCGGGGCGCCGACCGGCTTCCCGTCCGCGCCGATCACGCGGTACCCGACCTCGCCCGGCATCACCCAGCCGAGCCGCTGCCGCGCCTGCGCTTTCACGTACGCGTCGTCGTCCCAGCGGGCGATCTCGTCGTTCAGCTCGCCGACCCGCTTCTCCCGGTCGCGGATCTCCTGCTGCAGCGCGCTGACCTGCTGGTGCTGGTCGAACCAGACCCGCAGGCTCTGCGCGTACGACACGATCAACGCCCCGAGGACGAGCAGTACGACGGCCGCCCGCCCGGTCAGGTTGCGCGAACCCCTGGTCCGCGCCGGCTCCGGCTGGGTTCCCGCCGTACGGCGTTTGGGCTGGTCGCCCCGCCGGGCCGGTGGACGCGACTGGGTCCGGCTCGACGGACGCGAGCCGGGGCGTGCACCGGATTCCCGACGGGACGGCATACCTGAACCTCCGAAACGTCAGCCCTGGAAGCGCGGGAAGGCCGAGCGACCGGCGTACGTCGCCGCGTCGTCGAGCTCCTCCTCGATCCGGAGCAGCTGGTTGTACTTCGCGGTGCGGTCGGACCGGGCCGGAGCGCCGGACTTGATCTGGCCGCAGTTGGTCGCGACCGCGAGGTCGGCGATCGTGGTGTCCTCGGTCTCGCCGGAGCGGTGGCTCATCATGCAGGTGAAGCCGCTGCGGTGGGCCAGGTCGACGGCGTCCAGCGTCTCGCTCAGCGAGCCGATCTGGTTCACCTTGACCAGCAGGCTGTTCGCCGACTTCTCGGTGATACCGCGCTGCAGCCGCTCGACGTTGGTGACGAACAGGTCGTCGCCGACGATCTGGATCTTGTCGCCGAGCTGACCGGTCAGGCTCTTCCAGCCGTCCCAGTCCTCCTCGTTCAGCGGGTCCTCGATCGAGACGATCGGGTACGACGCGACCAGGTCGGCGTAGTAGGCGATCATCTCGTCCGCGGACTTCTTGCCGCCCTCGAACGCGTACACGCCGTCGGTGTGGAACTCGCTCGCCGCGACGTCCATCGCCAGCGCGATGTCCTTGCCGAGCTGCAGACCGGCCTTCTCGATCGCGACCGCGATCAGGTCGAGGGCCTCACGGTTGCTGGCCAGGTTCGGCGCGAAACCGCCCTCGTCGCCGAGGCCGGTGGACAGGCCGCGCTCCTTCAGGACCGCCTTCAGCGCGTGGTAGACGGTCGCGCCCTGCATCAGGGCCTCGCCGTACGTCGCGGCGCCGATCGGGGCGATCATGAACTCCTGGACATCGACGTTGCTGTCCGCGTGCGCGCCGCCGTTCAGGATGTTCATCATCGGCACCGGCAGGACGTGCGCGTTCGGGCCGCCGACGTACCGGAACAGCGGCAGGCCGGAGCTGTCCGCGGCCGCCTTGGCGACCGCGAGGCTGACGCCGAGGATGGCGTTCGCGCCGAGCTTGGCCTTGTTCGGGGTGCCGTCCAGGTCGAGGAGGGCCTGGTCGATCAGCCGCTGCTCGTGGACGTCGTACCCGACGATCTCCTTGTCGATGTCCTCCAGGATCGCGGTGATCGCCTTCTGGACACCCTTGCCGCCGTACCGCTCCTTGTCGCCGTCACGCAGCTCGACGGCCTCGAACTGGCCGGTGGACGCGCCCGACGGGACGGCCGCCCGGGCGACGGTGTCGTCGTCGAGTAGAACCTCGACCTCGACAGTGGGGTTGCCGCGCGAGTCGAGGATCTCGCGGGCGCCGACGGCCTCGATGGTGGCCACATTGACTCCCAAGTTCTCGATGACGAATCGGTCCCGAGCCTAGCCTCCAGACCACCAGCCTCAGTGGACCGCGTCGGTCCTAACGATCGCATCCACAGGTACCTCCCGCGTCAGTAACACTCCGTTGGGCGCCCGAAAGACCGCCAGATCGCCGGAATCCACACCCAGTAAGACTTCTACGCGCGTGCGCCGGCCGACTTCGCTGTCCTTCGACGGCGCCAGATGCACGTGGGTACGCCGCCCCGGCCGCAAACCTTCCCGCTCGATCGCGGCCAGCGCGGTGCGATTCGTCCCGTGCCACAGCAGGTCTACGGGGTACACCCGTTCCCAACTGTTCTCCAAGGCTTCACACGTCACTGGCATCCCCACCAGCGAATGCCCCTGACACGCGCGGATCAGCTCGCCGTCGACCTGCAGCCGCCGTTTGTCGTTCTGCTCCACCGCCGCGTCGAGCGCCGCGCGATCGAGCCCGAGCAGCCGCAGTACGTCGGCGATCGCCGCCCAGCCGTCCGCACTCATCGTGAGGCCGCGCTCACCTGCTGTGTGCCGGAGCAGCTTGGAGATCGCGCGGCTGTCCTTGCTCACCCCAGCATCCCCCTCAGTTCGGACACCCGTTCAGTGCGGTCCGGGCGCGTGATCACGTAGTACCGCACCGGCGGCAGATCCTTGATCGGGATCTTCCGCACGGCTGCCGTCGTACGCACGGAGCCGTTGACGACGGCCGGTCCTATACCGAGACGGACGAAGTGGACCAGCAGTTCCCAGCCTTCGGCCTCAACCGCGACGGACCACCGGATCCCCTGATCGAGCATGCTCCGCTCCAGCTGCTGCCGATGCGGGCGATCCTTCGGCGGTACGACGAGCGCCTCGTCCTGCAGGTCCTTCAACCGCACGGTACGACGCTCCGCGAGCCGGTGGCCGGCCCGCGTGATCAGGGTCTGCGGGTACTGCGCCAGCAGCTCGCACTCG
Organism: Kribbella rubisoli; assembly: GCF_004217145.1. GTDB lineage: Bacteria > Actinomycetota > Actinomycetes > Propionibacteriales > Kribbellaceae > Kribbella > Kribbella rubisoli. The sequence goes on from NZ_SHKR01000011.1 coordinate 648,787, forward strand.
AGGTCGTCCGGCGGGACGCCCAGCGCCGTGACGCCGATATCCGCCGTACCTTCTCGCACGGCCGCCAACGTCGCGCCGGCGTCGCCGGTGCGAAGCCGTAGTTCGCGGCCCTTTGCGACGAACCGCCGGATGGGGTCTCCGAGCAGGTACAGATACGTGCCCGATCCCGCAATGAGAACCAATGGCCGCGGCGGGAGCGCGTCCAACGTGCCCAGGAACTCGGCCGCGCGATCCCGGCTGTCGTTCGCGAACGCCGCGAGCCGCTCGCCGGCATCCGTCAGGTGCAGGAGCCGGCCTTGCTTCACATACAGCGAGGTGTCGAGCCGGTGCTCGAGCTTCCGGATGCGGGTGTGCAGGGCCGGCTGGCTGACGTGCAACTCCTCGGCGGCACGGGTGAAGTTGCGGTGCCGCGCGAACACCGCGAACGCCTGCAAGTCGTCAGCCACCAGTTCCATCAACAGAAACTATAGCTATGTCGATAAGAACTAGTTCTGCTGGATGGCTGACGCACGGACGCTGGATCTATGAACAGATTGGGAATCGACATCGGACGGGTGATCATCGACGGATCATCAGGCCCCGGTGATACGTCGTTCTTCTCCGGGGACACGGCGGCCATGCTGCGGACGCCCGCAGTACCAGGTGCTTTCGAGGCGATCGCGCGGTTGGTGCCGCTGTTCGACGAGACCTGGTTGGTGTCGAAGTGCGGACCGCGGATCCGGCAGCGGTCGCTGGAGTGGCTGGCACACCATCGCTTCTGGGACCTTACTGGGGTTGCTGAGGGCAACGTTCGGTTCTGTCTGCGGCGGCCGGAGAAGGCGATTCACTGTGCCGAGCTCGGCATCACGCACTTCGTCGACGACAAGCCGGACGTGATCAGTGCGATCACGCCGGTTGTCGCGAACCGCTACCTGTTCAAGGACTGGGCGAGCACCGAGGCTGCGGTTCGGCTAGCTCTCGAGTTGGCGGCGTACTAGCTCGCCGAGTTGTCGGAGGCCGTGGAGCAGGCGGTCGTCGGGGATGCCGGAGTAGCTGAGGCGGGCGTGGTTGGGCTCCTGGTGAACCGGGAAGAAGGTCGCACCGGGGACATAGGCGATCTTCGCCGGCAGCAGCGTCTCCTGCATGAACTTCGCGGCGTCGAAGCCCTCAGGGAACGACAGCCAGGTGAACAGCCCGCCGTTCGGCCGGGTGAACCGGACGGACGGCGGCAGCACGTCGTCGAGCGTCGCCAGCGCGAGATCGCGCTTGTGGCGGTAGACCACGTTGCCGTCGGCGATGTGGCGGTCGATGTCGTACCGGCCGAGGTACGCCGCTGCCGCTGACATGTTCAGCGTGCTGCTCTGGGTGTCGGCGGCAAGCTTCAGCAACCCGAGTTTCTCGAGCACCTCGGGCGCCGCGACCGCCCATCCGAGCCGCACGCCGGGGGCAAGGATCTTCGAGAAGCTGCCGACATGGACCACCCGGCCCTCGGTGTCGAGACTCTTCAGCGTCGGCAGGTGGCTGCCCTCGTAGCGAAGATCGCGGTACGGCGTGTCCTCCAGGATCACGAGCTGATGCCGGTTGGCCAGCTCGATCAGCCGCCGGCGTCGCTGCAGGCTCAGCGTGACGCCGGTGGGGTTCTGGAAATCGGGCACGGTGTAGAGCAGCTTGGCGCCCGGGTTCCGGGCCAGGATCTCCTCGAGATGGTCCACGTCCATCCCGTCGTCATCGATGCGCACCGGCGCGTAGCGCGGTTCGTACGGCGCGAACGCGATCAGCGCGCCGAGGAACGTCGGGTTCTCGGTGATGACGACGTCGCCCGCGTCGAGCAGGAGCTTGGCGGTCAGATCGAGGCCCTGCTGACCGCCTTGGACGATGAGTACGTCGTCGGCGCCGCACACGGTCCCACCGCGCGTGAGCCGCTCCGCGATCAGCTTGCGCAGCTCCGGCAGCCCGCGGGACTCGGTGTACTGCAGGGTGCCGGCGGTCGCTGTGGTGAGAAGCTCGTGGAAGATCTCGCTGAGCTCGTTCATCGGGAACAGCGCCGGGTCGGGGTAGCCGCCACCGAACGAGATCAGCTCCGGGTCGTCGCCGAGCCGCAGAAGCTCACGGATGGCGGACGGGCGGACCCCGTTGATCCGGCGCGCGTAGGGGATGGCCACGATCGTGCTCCTCTCAGTTCACAACCTGAACTTCACAGCCCGAACGAACTGCGGGCATGGGCAAGGCCCCGGGCGTTGTCCTCAGGGCCGGAGATGCCCGTGAGGACATTGTTCGCGATCCGCCAAGCGAAGTACCCCGCCTGGACCGCCCACCGGACACGCAGGAAGGTGTCCAGTCCTCGGTCCGGCCGGCGCCGAAAGGCCTCGGCCGCCGGCATCCGGTTTCTCCGGCACGGCCGGCGGATCTCCAGGCCATCACAACCACGCGATACCCGGGTCCTTCCCGCTTACAGAGCATCGGCGGCGTCGATTGTGATGGCCTGGAGATCCGCCACGCGCGTGGTCCCGGCCGGTGGTACGTGACGTTAGCCGGCGGTCTCGGCTGCGCGGACCTGCTCGGCCAGGGAGGCGACTGCTGTCCGTAGCGCCTGCTCGGCGTCGACGCCGAGACTGCGGGCTTCACGCACGATGGCGAGGAGCTCCGGGCCGATCTGGTCCGCGGACATCTCCCCAGATGTAGCGTCCGCCGGAAGGACCTTCGCGGACCGACCCAGGACCTTGTCGGCCAGGGCTAACGCGGGCAAAGCGAGGGGGATGCCTTCGAGGACCGAGGAGCGCTGCTTCTCGGCGGCCTTGATGGTCTCCCAGTTGGCTTCGACGGCGGCGGCGTCCGCGGCGTCGACGGTGCCGAAGACGTGGGGGTGGCGGCGGATGAGTTTCTCGACGATGCCGGCCGAGACGTCGTCGATCGTGAAGGCCTCGTCGGGGTTGTCCTCGGCGATCCGCGAGTGGAACGCGACCTGCAGCAGCAGATCTCCCAACTCCTCCTGAAGGTGCGAGAGGTCGCCGGTGTCGATTGCTTCGAGGGTTTCGTAGGTCTCCTCGAGGAGGTACTTCGCGAGGCTCTCGTGAGTCTGTTCCTGGTCCCACGGGCAGTTGCGGCGGAGGCGGTCCATCACTCGGACGAGGTCGATCAGCCGGGCGCCGGGTACGTCGTACGACCCGTGCATGATCTCCACCTGGTACGACGGCTCGCGGACGAGCTCGTCGGACACGACCCGGAGGAGACCCGGCTCGCCGTCGTCACCGGTGAGCCAGACGACCTTGCGACCATCGGCGGCCGCGGACGACAGCCAGGTCCAGGCGGCGGAGACGCCGGCCTCGACCTGGGTGACGACCAGTCCGGAGCCGATCACGGCCTGTACGTCGGGCCGGCCCGGACCGCCTGCGGCGCCGATCTCGTCGGCGGCCTCGAGGGCCTGCCAGGTCGCGCGGGTCAGCAGGCCCGGCGCGACCCGGGGACTGGTGAGTACGACCGTGATCGTCCCACCGCTACTCATGAACCGTCAGCCCTGGGGTTGGGCTTGCTGGGCCGCGTCGGCGGCGGCCTTGCGCTTGGCTGCGGTCTGGGGCGACTCGATGGAGAGCGAGCCGGAGACCGTCGTGTCGAGCTTGCCGTCGGTCCACTGGCCGAAGCGGGGCGCGATCGAGACGTTGATGTCCTTCGACGCGTCCTTCACCGCGAGCAGGCCTTGCTGCAGCTTGGCCTGGTCCTGCAGGTCCTTGCTGGTGCCCCCGCCGAGCTTGACGGTGACGACCGCGGCCGTCGCGACGTCGTTGAGGAAGTTGCGCGCGACCGTGTCGGTCTGGAACTTCTCGTACGTCGCCTCGTCGTCGCCGACCGCGTTCTTGGCCGCCGCCGCGGTCTCCGCTGGCGTGACCGTGATCGACTTGTCCTGCTTGACCTGCCCGAGGATCGCGTTGTTCACCAGGTCGCTGAGCGCGGCGGCGGTGTTGTAGTTCTGCCCGAGCGCGGTGGTCACCGCCTGCGAGGTCTTGTCGACGTCGCCGATGCTGATCTCGGTCGTGCCGACAACGGCTGCCGCACCCGGGTGTGTGCCCGCCGCGCATCCACCGGTCAGCAGCACGATCGCCGCCACCGCACCGAGAGCCCGAAGCCGTGTGCTCACCGAATCTCCTCGTATCCCACTCGTAAGTTTCACGCCGGCACCACAATAGGTTCGGCGATCACGTCGTCGATCAACCGGGTGCACCATTGCAGCAACTCCTGGTCCCGGAGCGGCTGACCGCCGACCGGCCTGGTGGCAGGTCTCGGCACCAGAATGGTATGCAGTTGCGGCTTCACCAGACTCTTCGGGTACAGCCTGTTGAGCCGGAGCACCTTCGAATCGGGCAGCTCGACCGGCCCGAACCGGATCATGTTGCCCTGCAGCGTGACGTCGTGCAGCCCCGCCCGGCGGGCGTGGTTGCGGAACTTCGCCACCTCGATCAGGTTCAGCACGGCCTGCGGAATGTCGCCGTACCGGTCGTGCAGCTCCTCGACCAGCTCGGCGATACCGTCCTCGTCCCGTACTGCGGCCAGCCGCTGGTACATCTCCAGCCGCAGCCGCTGCGACGGGATGTAGTCGTGCGGCAGGTGGGCGTCGATCGGCACCTCGATCTTGACCTCGGGCTCCTCGGCCTGGGTGTCGCCCCGGTACTCCGCGACCGCCTCGCCGACGAGCCGGACGTACAGGTCGAATCCGACGTCCGCGATGTGCCCGGACTGTTCGCCGCCGAGCAGGTTGCCCGCGCCGCGGATCTCGAGGTCCTTCATCGCGACCGCCATACCGCCGCCCAGATCGGCGTGCTGCGCGATCGTGGCCAGCCGGTCGTGCGCGGTCTCGGTGAGCGGCTTCTCCGGCGGGAAGAAGAAGTACGCGTACGCACGCTCGCGGCCACGGCCGACGCGACCGCGGAGCTGGTGCAGCTGCGACAGGCCGAGCAGGTCGGAACGCTCGACGATCATCGTGTTCGCGTTCGAGATGTCGATACCGGACTCGACGATCGTCGTACAGACGATGACGTCGGACTGCTTCTCCCAGAAGCCCTGGATCACGTTCTCGAGCGTGTGCTCGTTCATCTGGCCGTGCGCGACCGACACCCGTGCCTCGGGCACCAGCTGACGGATCCGGGCGGCAGCCTTCTCGATCGTGTTCACCCGGTTGTGGACGACGAAGACCTGGCCCTCGCGGAGCAGCTCGCGCCGGATCGCCGCGGTCACCTGGTGCTCGTCGTACGCGCCGACGAAGGTCAGCACCGGGTGCCGCTCCTCCGGCGGGGTCGCGATCGTCGACATCTCGCGGATGCCGGTGATCGACATCTCCAGCGTCCGCGGGATCGGCGTCGCGGACATCGTCAGTACGTCGACGGCCGTCCGCAGCCTCTTCAGCTGCTCCTTGTGCTCGACGCCGAACCGCTGCTCCTCGTCGACCACGACCAGGCCGAGATCCTTGAACGCGACCTCGCCGCTGAACAGCCGGTGCGTCCCGATCACCACGTCGACCGACCCGTCGGCGAGGCCGTCGATCGTTGCCTTCGCCTCCTTGTCGGTCTGGAACCGCGACAGCGGCGCCACGTTCACCGGGAAGGCGGCGTACCGCTCGGCGAAGGTCGCGTAGTGCTGCTGGACGAGCAGGGTGGTCGGGACGAGTACGGCGACCTGCTTGCCGTCCTGCACCGCCTTGAACGCGGCCCGTACGGCGATCTCGGTCTTGCCGTAGCCGACGTCGCCGCAGACGATCCGGTCCATCGGCATGACGCGTTCCATGTCGTGCTTGACGTCGTCGATCGTGGCGAGCTGGTCCGGCGTCTCCACGAACGGGAACGCGTCCTCGAGCTCGCGCTGCCACGGGGTGTCCTTGGCGAAGGCGTGCCCCTTGGTCGCCTGGCGTGCGGCGTACAGCTTGATCAGCTCGCCGGCGATCTGGCGGACGGCCTTGCGGGCGCGGCCCTTGCGCTTGGCCCAGTCGCCGCCGCCCATCTTGTCCAGCGTCGGCTGCTCGCCGCCGACGTACCGCGTGACCTGGTCGAGCTGGTCTGTCGGCACGTACAACCGGTCGCCGGGTTGACCGCGCTTGCTCGGCGCGAACTCGATCACGACGTACTCGCGGGTGGCCTTCTGGGAGCCCGATCCGACCGTGCGCTGCATCATCTCGACGTACCGGCCGACGCCGTGCTGCTCGTGGACGACGTAGTCGCCGGGCTGCAGCTCGAGCGGGTCGATCGTCTTCTTCCGGCGCGACGGCATCCGTTGCTGGGAACGGCGTTCGGCCGCGGAACGCTGGCCGGCCAGGTCGTTCTCGGTGAGTACGGCGAACTTGATGCCCTCGGCAATGAACCCGTGGTCCAGCTGCCCCTGTGAGATCAGTACGACGCCGGGCTCCGGGATCTCCTCGATCCCTTCGACCACACGCGCCGGCAGCTCGGCCTCGGAGAACACCTCGGCCAGACGTTGCGCGGGACCGTGCCCTTCGGTGACGCAGACGACGCGCCAGCCGTCCCGCAGCCAGCCGCGGATGTCCTCGGCCGCGGCCGCCGTCTCACCGCGGTACGGATCGACTTCGTGGACCGCAAGGATCTTGCTGGTGACCGCCCCGGCCTCGGCGTCGATGTCGAACGAGATCCGCTCGCCCATCGAGTCCCGCAGCTCAGGCATGTCGGTCGGTGCCGCCGCGAACGGCGAGAGGCTCCACCAGGCAAGGCCCCTGCCCAGGGCCTGCGACCGGACGTCACCGAGCGACATGTACGCCGCTGCGCCGAGGTCGATCGGGGCCTCGCCACCACCGGCGGCCGCGGCCCATGACGCCTCCAGGAACTCCTGGCTGGTCGCGACCAGATCGTGCGCCCGGGCCCGGACCCGCTCGGGGTCGCTGACGATGACATGCGTGCCGGCGGGCATCAGGTCGACGAGCAGCTCCATGTTGTCGACGAGCACCGGAGCCAGCGACTCCATGCCCTCGACGGCGTGCCCCTCGGCCAGCTTCTCGAACAGCTCGGCCAGCTCCGGGTGCTCCTTGGCGAGCTCCGCGGCGCGCGAACGGACCTCGTCCGTCAGCAGCAGCTCGCGGCACGGCGGCGCCCAGAGACCGTGCTCGGCGATGTCCAACGAGCGCTGGTCCGCGACCGCGAAGTACCGGATCTCTTCGATGTCGTCGCCGAAGAAGTCGACCCGCAGCGGGTGCTCCTCGGTCGGCGGGAACACGTCGATGATGCCGCCGCGGACCGCGAACTCACCACGCCGCTCGACGAGATCGACCCGGTGGTACGCCGCTCCGGCGAGCCGCTCGACGACATCCTCGAGCTCGACCGAGTCTCCTACGTGCAGCTGCACCGGCTTCAGATCGGCCAGGCCGCCCACCTGCGGCTGCAGCACGGACCGCACGGGCGCGACGAGGATCTTGATCGGCCCGGTGGTCTCGTCGGACGGATCCGGGTGCGCGAGACGTCGCAGTACGGCGAGACGCCGGCCGACCGTGTCGGAACGCGGCGAAAGGCGCTCGTGCGGGAGGGTCTCCCACGCCGGGTAGTAGGCGACCGTGCTGGGCTCTTCGACGAGGCACTGCAGCTCCTCGGTGAGCTCCTCGGCCTCGCGGAAAGTGGCCGTGACGGCGAGGACCGGGCGGTCCGCACCGTTCTGTGCTGCTGCGATCGCGGCGAGCAGGACCGGGCGCACCGGGCCGGGCGCGCTCAGGTCGAGGGTCGTGACACCGTCACTACGGGCGTCACGGACGGCCTCGGACACCACCGGATCGGTGATCAGGGTGTCTACCAGGCCGGTCAGATTCACGAGTTGTACTTCCCTTGGGTCGCATCCAGGCCGTCGGTGAGCAGGGACTCGACGGCGTCCGCGGTCCGGTCGACGGCGAACGGAAGATCCTTGCGTTCGGTCGAGGAGAACTCGTTGAGGACGAAGTCGGCGGGCGCCTGCCGGCCCGGCGGACGACCCACACCGAACCGGACTCGATAGTACTCACCGGTGCCAAGCGATTTCCGCAGCGACTTGAGCCCGTTGTGGCCGTTGTCCCCGCCGCCGAACTTGCACCGCAGTACGCCGAAGTCGATGTCGAGCTCGTCGTGGACGACGAGCAGGTTGGCCGGGTCGAGCTTGAAGAACTTCAGCAGGCCGGAGACCGGGCCGCCGGACTCGTTCATGTACGCGCGGGGCTTGGCCAGCACCGTCCGCAGGCCGCTGATCCGGGTCTCGATCACCTCGGCCTTGACCTGCTTGCTCTGCTTCCACTTCCCGCCGGTCCGGGCAGCCAGCTCATCGGCCACCAGATGACCGATGTTGTGCCGGGTGCGGGCATACGAAGGGCCGGGATTCCCCAGTCCGACGACCAACCACACGTCGTCCGCCACGGATCCCGGCCCTCCAGAAGTTCGGCTGCTGATGCCGAGTGCAGACTACTCGGCCGCGGCGGCCACCGGCTCCGCGGCAGTCGGCTCGTCCCGCTCGATGCCGGCCTCGGCCTCGGCCTCGGCCAGCTCGGCCTCGGCCTGCTCAGCGGTCTGCTGAGCGGTGATGTTCACGACCAGCGTGTCGGGCTCGATGGCCAGCGTCGTGCCGGCGGGCAACTGCAGGTCCGACGCGTGGATCTGGGCGCCGACCTCCAGGCCCTCGATCGAGACGGTGACGCCGTCGGGGATGTGCGTCGCCTCGGCCTCGACCAGGATGCTCTGCGCCTCCAGGACGACCAGGGCGTCGCTGACAGCCTCGCCCTCGAGGTGGACGGCGATGTCGACCTGGACCTTCTCGCCACGGCGGACGATGACCAGGTCGACGTGCTCGATGTGGCCCTTGATCGGGTCGCGCTGGACCTGCTTCGGCAGCGCGAGGTGGGACTCTCCGCCCTCGACCTCGATCATCAGCAGGGCGTTGGCGGTCTTCAGGGCCAGCATGGTGTCGTGACCGGGCAGCGTGATGTGCACCGGGTCACTGCCGTGGCCGTAGAGGACAGCGGGAACCTTGTTGTCCCGGCGGATTCGGCGGGCAGCCCCCTTGCCGAACTCCGTACGCGATTCGGCTTGGATCTTGACCTCGGCCACGAGATGAACTCCTAAAAGCGTTGCGGTGATCAGTTGTCTGTATGGAACTCGGCTGCGGCCTCAGCGGGCGCCTGCTGACCCCGGAGAAGGCGTCAGGCAACGAACCACCGCGTCGATCACGGAGCCGCGCCCTGCACTTCTCGGGGGGCGTCCCTCGCCGAGGCAACCAAAACAGTCTACCCACCACTCCGCCCAGACGGGAAATCGTACTTCCAAGGCACTTTGCTCCCCGCGCGCCGGCAGTTCCCGTGACCCGTTTCCGGCCATACGTTGCCGGTGGTCAGGTGAGTTTGGTCCAGACCTCGCGGAGGCGCGGGCGGCGTCGCCTTCGAGGCCGGCGTTGTCGAGGGTTTTGGCGAGTTCGTCGAACTCCGGGCCCCAGCGCCAGGCGACGCTGCGGAGCTGGTCCGGGAGCGTCGGGTCCTTGAGGGAGCCGGCGTCGGCGCGGGTCTGCTGCGCGACGAGCGCCTCGGTCACGCCGTGCTTCTCCGCCAACTGGAACGCCAGTACGGCCAGCGCCGCCTTGCCCTTGTTGTAGAGCGCGTACGACGACTTCGCCGCGCTCGCCGCACCCGGCTCCGTGCCGACCACCATCGGCGTGACCGCGGTCCCCTCCCACAGCGCAGCGACCTCGGCGGCCGCAGTACCGGACAGCATCAGGTGGGTCGGGCTCGGTCCACCGGTCGGCGGCGGTCCGACCACGCCGGCGTCGACGAAGGTCGCATCCGGTACGGCGGACTGGGCCTCGCGCAGCGACATCGGCGAGAGCGGATTCGCCTCGACGTACAGACCGCTGAAGCCCGCGCCGCCGACCTGCTTGGCGATGTCCACGGCACCCTGCGGAGCGCACGAGCACAGGACGGCGTCAGCAAGCTCGACCGCCTGCGGGAACGGCGTACCGATCAGGCCGGCGTCTTCGGCGCGCTGCCGTGAAGCCTCGCTGCGACCCTCGGGGACCCAATGCACCTCGTGACCGGCAGCGACCAGCTGCTTGGCGAGCTTCGAGCCCATGGCGCCGGGATGGAAGACGGCGATTCGCATGCCGCCAATCTAGTGCCCGCCGAGGTACGCCAGTACGGCGAGGACGCGGCGGTGCTGCTCGTCGTTGGTGAGCAAGCCGAGCTTCGCCAGGATGCTGCCGACGTGCGTCTCCACGGTCCGTTCGGTCAGGAACAACCGCCGGCTGATGCCGACATTCGTACAGCCTTCGGCCATCAAGGCGAGCACCTCGCGCTCGCGCGGCGTCAACGGCGCAAGGCGGTCGTCGGCGCGCTGGCGCCCGATCAACCGGGCGACCACCTCGGGGTCGAGCGCGGACCCGCCGGCGGCGACGCGGTCGAGCGCGTCGAGGAACTGGTCCACGGCAAGAACGCGATCCTTCAGCAGATACCCGAACCGACCGGTCGCGACCAGCTCGACCGAGTGCCGCGTCTCGACGTGCTGGGACAGCAACACGATGCCGAGCTCCGGGTTCTGCATCCGCAGCCGGCGTGCGGCCCGGGCGCCGTCGTCGGTGTGGTCCGGCGGCATCCGGATGTCGATCAGCGCCAGATCCGGCGCCGTCTGCGCGACCGTCGTCATCAGGCTCGGCGCATCCACTGCCAGGCCCGCGATCTCGTGCCCGGCATCGGCCAGCAACCGCGCCAGCCCCTCGCGGAACAACGCCGAATCCTCCCCGATCACGATCCGCACGGCAGCACCACTTCCACCGTCGTACCGCGGCCGGCAGGGCTGCGAAGCTCAAGCGAGCCGCCGACCGCCGCGACCCGGTCGAGCAGCCCGCTCAGACCCGAGCCAGGCCGGGGCGACGCTCCCCCGCACCCGTCGTCCTCGATCCGCACCGTCACCTCGTCACCGGCCCGCGCCACCCGGACCGCGATCGCCGTCGCATTCGCGTACTTCGCCGCGTTCGTGACCGCCTCGGCCGCCACGAAGTACGCCGTTGTTGCCAGCTCCTCCGGCAGATCGGACGGGATCTGCAGCCGGACCGGGATCGGCAACGACTGCGTGATCGCACTCAGCGCAGCCTGCAACCCGTCGTCCAGGCTGGTCGGACGCAACCCGTGCGCGATCTGCCGCAGTTCGGCGACCGCAGTGGCCAGCTCCGCGACCCCCTGGTCCAGCAGCCCGTCGACGTCGACCGTGCCGTCGTCCAGGTGCCGCTGGGCCAACCGCATCGCCATCCCGAGCGACACCAGCCGTTGCTGAGCTCCGTCATGCAGGTCCCGCTCCAGCCGCCGCCGTTCAGCATCACCCGCCTGGACAAGCCGCGTCCGGCTCGCCTCGACCTCACGCAGCGCACCAGCCAGCTCCGCCCGCAGCCGGGTCACCTCGACCAGACTGGCCGCCCCAGCCGCCACAGCCTTCAGGACGGCGGGATTCAGTGCATCAGACGCCAGTACGCCGATCTGCGCACCGCCCAGCATCACCGGCACGAGCTGTGGTCCGCGGACCGGCGTACCAGCGGCGTCTACGAAGCCGGAGGCTCCTGGGACGAGCAGACCGACTCGGAGGCCTGGATCGCGCAGCGCAGTACGCAGAGCGGCCTCCAGCTCCTCCGGCTGGGCCTGCTCGGTGTGGATCCGACGCTGCAGGTCCTCAATCGCCAGCAGGGCTGCACGCCGTGGCGGGTAGAGGCGCCTGTCGACCCAGCCCTGCAAGCGGGATCGCAGTGGAGACAGGAGCAGCGCACACACGGCAGTAGCCGCAGCAGCTACGACGGCTGAGTCGCTGATGATCAGTCCGAGAGAGACGGCGGCTGCGGCGTACGTGCCGAGCAGAACGACCGTGACGATGCCGTAGGTCACGGTGTCGGCCAGCACGCGATCGACGTCGTACAACTCGTGGCGCAGCATCGCGACAGCGACCGACACGGGGAGGCTCACCAATGCGATCACGCCGAAGACAGTCGCGATGACACCGGTGTGGCCGGTGATGATCAGCTCGGCCCCGCAGACGAATGGATAGAGCACAGCAGCCAGACCGGCCAGCGACAGCCACTTCACCTGCGCACGCATTCTGCTGTCGGCTCGGCGGTATCGCAGGACCACCGAGACTGCGGCCGCGATCAGCGCAACGAGCAGCGCACCGAAAGCGGCTCCGCTGAGGATCTTGAGCGGCAACGGCATCGGGGCATACGGCCTGGGCAGATCTTGAAGAGGCTCGAGGAAGGGCGTCGAGTTGAAGGCGCCGAACACCTGCTGCGCGGCACCGAGGATCACCAACACAGGTGGAAGCACGCGCCAGCGCGGACCGGGCAGCCGGCCGTCCGGGAAGTACAGCAGCAACAGACCGACCGCGACGAACAGCCACCAGCCGCTCTCGTCGAACCACGCGACCACTCGGCTGTTCAGCGGCAGTCTGCCCGGATCACTCACCACAACGCTGAAGTAGACGTCCCGCGACGCCAGGAAGACCGCTGTCGCACCGACCCAGGTCAGAAGGGCCCCGACAGCGTTGCGCGGGACCCGCAGGCTGATCACGAGTCCGAGTACCGCAGTGGCCGTCGCGACACCGCCCAGGCCGACGTAGTTCCGCAGCGTGTGCGGACCGGTGCGGTAGGCGATCAGGAGCCAGCTACTCCCCACGACCATCGCCAGGACGAACAGGGAAAGACCGAGCGCGACCCACCGTGGCCACCGCATGTCGTCAGGGTAAGGCCGCGATTCGCCTCCACGGCTCCGAGCCAGCACGGAGATCTGTCTCCGTGGCCGCTCCGATGTGCCACCCCGGTGCTGACCGGTTCCCTGAACTGTCAGAACTCATCAAGGGGGTCCACACCATGTCCACGGAAACCACCAGGCAGCCCGCCGTACCGACTGCTGATCCCACCACCCGCCGGCGCATCGGGATCGCCGGCCTGATCCTCGTGACCAGCGCCGTCCTCGCCCTGCCCGGTGGCATCCTCTGGCCGGAGCCTGCCGGCGGCGGCGACACCTACACGTACGGCGACATCCAGCCACTCCGCGATCGCTGGTGGGGGCTGCTCGTGTTCCTCAGCGCCAACCTGGTGCTGAACGTCCTGGCCCAGGCACTGCTCACCGTCTACCTCGTCCGCCGCCGCGGTGCAGCCTGGGCAACGGTCGGCGGCCTGATCATGTGGATCGGTACGGCGCTGTACGCCGTCGGCGTGGGCGGCTGGGCAGCGGCGTACTACTTCGCTACCGCTCCCGGCGTCGATCCGTCGGCGATGGACCGCATCGGCGACGACACCCTGCATCTGCTGGGCCCGCTGATGATCGGATCGCTGCTGGTCGCGCTCGGCACGGTCGTCCAGGCGGTCGGGCTGTTCCGGTCGCACGCCGTACCACGCTGGATCCCGGTGCTGTGGCTGACGATCGTGCTGACCTTCGTCATCCCCGGCAACGGCTGGGTCGGCCTGCTCACCGCCGTACCGATGTGCGCGGCGTCCATCGGTACGGCGTACTACGCGTGGCGGAAGGCCTGAGCCTCAGGCGCGACCCTCGAACAGACTGGTCACCGATCCGTCCTCGAAGACCTCGCGGATGGCTCGGCTGATCAGCGGGGCGATCGACAGCTCGGTGAGCTTGTCGAAGCGGCGGTCCTCCGCGATCGGGAGCGTGTTGGTGACGATGACCTCGCTGGCCTGGCAGTTCTTCAGCCGGTCCACCGCCGGACCGGACAGGATCGCGTGAGTCGCGGCGATCACCACGCCGGCGGCGCCCTCGGCGTACAGGGCGTCGGCGGCCTTGGTGATCGTGCCGGCGGTGTCGATCATGTCGTCGACCAGGATGCAGACCCGGCCCTTGACCTCGCCGACGACCCGGTTGGCGACCGTCTCGTTCGGGCGGTCGATGTCGCGGGTCTTGTGGATGAACGCCAGCGGCGCCCCGCCGAGCCGGGCCGACCACTGCTCGGCCACCTTGATCCGGCCGGCGTCCGGCGAGACCACGGCCAGCTGCTGGTCGCCGTACTTCTGCCCGACGTAGTCACTCAGGATCGGCAGCGCCATCAGGTGGTCCACCGGGCCGTCGAAGAAGCCCTGGATCTGCGAGGTGTGCAGGTCGACGCAGATCAGCCGGTTCGCGCCCGCGGTCTTGAACAGGTCGGCCATCAGCCGGGCCGAGATCGGTTCGCGGCCGCGGTGCTTCTTGTCCTGGCGGGCGTACCCGTAGAACGGGAGCACGACCGTGATCCGCTTGGCCGACGCCCGCTTCAGCGCGTCGACCATGATCAGCTGCTCCATGATCCACTCGTTGATCGGCGAGGTGTGGCTCTGGATCACGAACGCGTCGCTGCCCCGGACCGACTCCTCGAACCGGACGTAGATCTCGCCGTTGGCGAAGTCGTACGCCTGTGTCGGAACCAGGCCGCTGCCGAGCTCCTCGGCAACCTGCGCGGCCAGCACGGGATGCGCCCGGCCGGAGAAGACCATCAGGTTCTTCTCGGTGGTTCGTTTCATCCCGCTCATCGCCGCGCCTCCCGTTGTTCTGCTGTTCAGGACTGCTCGTCGCCGGCCTGTTCGGCCAGCGCCGCTTCGGCCGCCTGAGCGGTCTTGGTGCCGGCCCGCTTACGCGCGACCCAGCCCTTGATGTTGCGCTGCCGCCCGCGTGCGACCGCGATCTCGCCCGGGCCGACGTCCTCGGTCAGCGCCGTACCGGCCGCCAGGTAGGCGCCGTCCGCGATCGTCCGCGGGGCGACGATGACCGAGTTGCTGCCGATGAACGAGTGCTTGCCGACGTGGGTCGGGTGCTTCGCGACGCCGTCGTAGTTCGCGAAGATCGTGCCGGCGCCGATGTTCGCGCCGTCGCCGATCGTCGCGTCCCCGGCGTACGTCAGGTGCGGGACCTTGGCGCCGTCGCCGATGGTGGAGTTCTTGGTCTCGACGAACGTGCCGATCTTGCCCTTCACGCCCAGCTTGGTGTTCGGGCGCAGGTACGCGAACGGGCCGACGGACGCGCCGTCGCCGATCACCGAGAGTGAGCCGTGGGTCCGGACGATCGTCGCGTTCGCGCCGATCTCCATGTCCGTCAGCGTCGTGTCCGGGCCGATCGTCGTACCGCTGCCGACCGTGGTGGCGCCGTGCAGCTGGATGTTCGGCAGCAGGGTGACGTCGCGGGCCAGCTCGACGGTCGAGTCGATCCAGGTGGTGTTCGGGTCGACGATCGTGACGCCCTCGAGCATGTGCTTGAGGAGCGTACGGCGGTTCAGCTCCGCCCCGAGCGTGGCGAGCTGGACGCGGTTGTTCACGCCCTCGGTCTGCATCGCGTCGTCGGTGACGTGCGCGCCGACGCGCTTGCCGTCGTTCCGGGCGATCGAGATGACATCGGTCAGGTACAGCTCGCCCTGGGCGTTGTCCGTGGTCAGGCGGCTGAGACCGTCACGCAGTGTGATCGCGTCGAAGACGTAGATACCGGCGTTGATCACGCGGATCTCGCGCTGCTCGGCGGTGGCGTCCTTGTGCTCGACGATCGCGTCCACCGCGCCGTCCTCGCCCTGGACGATCCGCCCGTACCCGGTCGGGTCCGGGACCTGCGCGGTCAGGACGGTGACCGCGTTCCCCTGCTTGTCGTGGTCGGCGATCAGGTCGTGCAGCGTCTCCGCCTCGAGCAGCGGGACGTCACCCGACGTGACGATCACCGAGCCGTCGAAGTCCGGCGGTACGACGGTCAGCCCGGCGCGGACCGCGTCTCCGGTGCCGAGCTGCTGCTCCTGGACGGCGGTCCTGACGTCGGGGTCGACCTCCTTCAGGTGCGCCTCGACCAGCTCGCGGCCGCTGCCGACCACGACGACCAGGTGTTCGGGGGCGAGTGCCCGGGCGGCGACGACGGCGTGCCCGACGAGGCTGCGCCCGCCGATCTCGTGCAGCACCTTCGGCGTCGCCGATTTCATCCGGGTTCCGAGCCCGGCGGCCATGATCACGACCGCCGCGGGGCGATGGGAAGTCACGCGGTCTTCTCCTCGAGTTCCCTGCGAGTTTCTTTCAACAAGTATCAGCATGGGCACCCGATGCAGTGCCCGCGCAAGCCTACTTGCTCAAGATCCGAACCCCACCCCGCCCTCCACGAGACCGATCTCACCCTCGGTCGCGTCCGGGACGCTCAGTGACCGATCAGGGTGTGTAGGTCGCCAGGGCGCTGAACGGGGAGCTGGTGGAGGCTGCTGTCATGCCTACTGTCCAGATTCGGTCAGTTGCGGCTGTGACGGCGGTGAGGGTGCCGGTTGGGGCCTTGGGGGCGGGGGCTTGGGTGAACTTGGTGCCGGTGAGTTGGAGGACGTAGGGCTTGGCGGTTGAGTTGTCGGCTTCGAAGCGTTCGCCGACGGCGATGGGGTGGTTGTTGCGGAGTACGACGTCGTACAGCTGGGCCATGCCCGCGGGGACCGGGACCTGGGTCCACTTCGTGCCGTTGTAGTGGAGGGCGAGCGGGGCGATGCCGGCGGCGTACTGGACGCCGACGAGCCAGATGTTCTTCGGGCCGGCGGCGGCGATGCCGGTCGGGATCTGGGAGCCGTCGACCGGTACGTCCTTCACCAGGGTCCAGCGCTTGCCGTCGAAGTGCGCGAGGCCGGCGTTCAGGCCGAGCCAGGCGTCCTTCGCGGACAGTACGGCGAGGACGTTGGCGTTGATCGACTTCTCGAGACCGGTGTAGAGCGGCTGCCATTTCCCGCCGGCGTACCGGTAGACCACGGCTCGCTCGGTGCCGCCGACGTTCGCCCACCCGGCGACCCAGACCGACTTGTCCGGCGCGATGACGACATCGTCGAAGGATCCGGTCGGTACGGCGGGCGGCTTCACGACCTGCCACTTCGTACCGTTCCAGTGCATGGCGAGCGGTTTGGTCTTCTCCGGGTCCGTCCGGTCCTCACCGACCGCCCAGACGTTGGCCGCAGTACCGACCGCGACGCTCTCCAACGTCGCGTTCGTCGTCACCGGCTGCGCGGTCGCCTTCCAGGTCTTCCCGTCCCACCGCATCGCCAACGGGCGCTGATCGGCGAAGTCCTGCACCTGATCGCCGCCGACGGCCCAGGTGCCGCCCGCTCCGCTCGCCACATCGTTGAACGTGGCCGGCTGCCGATGCGTCGGAGTCGTTGCCCATTGCAACGGTCCTGCGGCGGCGGCTTGCGTTGCCAGTGCGGTCGCGATGATTCCGGTGATCGCGGTGATGATGCTTTTCTTCAGTTTCACAACGGTTCCCTCCGAGTCAGCGTCACGTACACCCCTCCCGACGCCGTCAACCGGCCGCTGCGTTACACCCCGAACTCTGCCAGTCTGGGGACCATGGCCCTCACCCTCGGAGCAATCATCCTGAACGTCCCGAAAACCGGCCCCGCCGCCGAGTTCTGGAGTCAGGCTCTCGGTTTCACCACCGACGGCAACCCCGACTTCCTCATCCCGCCGCCGTCGGCCGCGCCCACCCGCCTCCACCTCGACGAGACCGACCGCACCCATCTGGACCTGTGGTTCGACCACGAATCCTCAACCCTGGAAGCCGAAGTGGACCGCCTCATCGCCCTCGGCGCCGAACGGGTCGAAGATTGGCCCTACCCGCCGAACGCCGACTTCGTCGTCCTCAAGTCCCCCGACGGCACGGTCTTCTGCATCATCGATTGAACAGATTCGCAGCTAGCGGTACGGCGCTGTCCCGGCCGTACGGGTCCTCGTCGTGTGCGTTGGCGATGAGCAGCGAGTGGACGCGGCGGTAAACGATCAGCTGCTCAGCGTCGTACCCGAGCTGCTCGACGAACGCCTGGTCGAACGCTGCCTCGACCTCGCGGACCCTGGGCGACCAGATGTCGTACAAGCCGGCAGCCGCTGCCGCGTCGAAGACCGGATCACCCGGCATCGTCAGCAGGCCGAGATCGAGCAGCGCCACGGGCCAGAGGTCGTCGTCGACGAGGATGTTGCCCGCGGTCACGTCACCGTGCACGACTCGGGTTTCCGGCTCCTTCAGCTCGGCCAGCTCGTTCAGCAGTAGCTCGACTTTGGCGTCGAAGTCGTCGATGACCGGGGCGAGCTGATCGCCGAACCGCGCCACCCGCCGACGTACGAGAGCTGTCAACGCCTCGATCCACGAGACTCCTTCGGGCCTGAACGGGTCGGCCTCGTCGAGCACCGTCATCCGACGCACCACCTCAGGCGCCTCGACCTCCGCAAGTGCCGCGAGTACGTCGACAACGCAATCCCGCGCCCGCTCCCACCCCGCCGTCCCGAACGCAGGCGCAACCGTGTGCAGCGGTACGCCGGGCAGCTCCGCCTCGATCGTCACGCAGTACGGGCCCGGCCGAATCTCGAGCATCCGCGTCGCCGTACCCAGGCAACTGCTCCCGCAGAAAACCGTCTGACAGCGGCATACACACCTCAGATGAAGGATTGTTCGGCGAAGCTCAGGCCGCCGCGTTCGGTTTGGGTCAGGTACTGAGAGCTGCTGTGGATGGGCGCGGTGCGGAGGTATTGCGTGTAGCCGGGCGCCCTCAGCTGGAGGTCGAAGT
The DNA here is from genome assembly GCF_004217145.1 of Kribbella rubisoli. Lineage (GTDB taxonomy): Bacteria > Actinomycetota > Actinomycetes > Propionibacteriales > Kribbellaceae > Kribbella > Kribbella rubisoli. The sequence continues at coordinate 667,266 of NZ_SHKR01000011.1, forward strand.
TCTGGCCGTCGATGTGCCACACCGAGTCCGGGTTGTGGTCGGGTGAGGCGAGACGGTAGAGGCCGGCGATCTCCAGCAGGTCATTCATCGGGTCGAGTTGGCCGGTGATGTCCCATGCCTCGTCGAACACCAGCGTCGCCGGGGCGATCCAGAAGCTGAAGTGCCTTTCGGCGGGCGCCGGATCGACCCATTTCACGATGTAGTCGAGGTCGAGGAGCACCCGGTTCCACGGGAAATTGCCCTCGCGTACGCCGATGCTCACGGCATGCACGCGGCAGTCGTGCCAGCCCATCACCTCGAAGTCGGCATCCGTCCACGTCGCCTTCTCCAGCTCCTCCTGCATCGGCCAAGTATGTCGGAGGAGCCTGGCATCCTCGCTGCATGCGTGATTCGTTGGTGGATGTCGGCGACGTGACGCTGTTCGTGCGCGAGCTCGGGCAGCGGACCGAGAAGCCTTCGCTGGTCGTGATCCACGGCGGCCCGGACGTCGGTCACGGGTATCTCCTGCCCGGATTCGAGCCGCTGGCCCGCGATCATCACGTCGTACTGTTCGACTTCCGCGGTTGCGGGCGGAGCAGCCGCGGTCTGCCCGACGACGAGCTCCAACCGGAGTACGTCGTAAGCGATGTGCATCGCCTGATCGATCGGCTCGATCTCGGGCAGGTCGACCTGCTCGGGTTCTCGACCGGCGGCCGCGCCGCGATGGGCTTCGTCGACAAGCATCCCGAGCAGGTACGGCGGTTGGTGCTCGCCTCCACATCGGCGTACACGTCCGCGGACAACGCGGTCTACTTGGCCGACTGGCCCGAGTACCAGCGCCGCCAACGCATCGAGGACGAAGCCGATGGGGCCCTACGCAACTCGACGATCTTCGTGTGGGACCTGGACCTCGCCCCGGCGTACCTCGAGCTCCTCAACTCCCTCGGCACCGACCTAGGCGACTGGTCCGAGGAACGCGCAATCAAAGGCCTCATGCACCCGTGGTTCGAAGGCGACGCCGAACAGATCCTCCGCACCTTCAACAAGCCAACCCTCATCCTCCACGGCGAATACGACATGGGCTTCCCCGTCCAACTAGCCCACCGCCTCCACACCGCCGTCCCCAGCAAGCTGATCGTCATCCCCAACACAGCCCACATGTGCCACTTCGAAAAACCCGACACCTGGGCAGGCCACATCCGCGACTTCCTTGCCAGCCGATGACGGCCCCAAGGTCGAACCCCCGCTGCCGCAAGACCGTAGGGTCGAGCCCCGGAGCGACAGCCTGGTGAGGCTGGCGGTCAAGCTGATCCTGCTCGACCCCGACGATCGCGTACTCCTCATCCACGCCAAGGACCCGAAGTCACACGCCGAGTGCTGGTACCCGGTCGGCGGCGGCGTCGAGCCCGGCGAATCTCTGCAACTGGCGGCCGCACGCGAGACCTACGAAGAGACTGGTTTAGTTGATCTTCCGGTTGGTACGCCGGTATGGCGTCGCGATCACCGCTACGAGTTCAACGGCCAAGCATTCGACGTACACGAAGAATGGCTCCTGCACCGGGTCGAACACTTCACCCCTGCACCGGCAAACCTGAGCCCCTACGAAGCCCGCACCATCCTCGGCTTCCGCTGGTGGCGCGCCCAGGAACTCCTCACCACAACAGAAACCATCTTCCCGCCAGAACTCGGCCGGCTACTCCGCGACCTCGTCGCCGGTCGGCATCCATAGGCGTACGTCGTCGTAGATCGCCCCATCACGATCGTGAAAGCCGCCCGGCATCCGCCCCCACTCTCGAAACCCGAGCCCGAGGTACGCCGCCTCCGCATCGGTCCCGCCCCGACAATCGAGCTCCAGCACCGAGCACCCCCAGCCATACGCCTCCGCCCTCGCAGCGCCCACAATCCTCCGCGCCAACCCCGTCCCCCGAGCACCCGGCACAATCACAAATCCACCAAGCTCCGCCCGGTGCCGACACAACCGATGCCCCAACCGCCGCACCGTCGTCATCCCCACCACATCACCCCGGTCGACCGCCACAAAGAAGCACGACTCGCTCCCCCGCTCCTCTTCCACGGCGGCCCGCACCAACTCGGCGGTCTCCTCAGCCGTAAACGCACACAACCGCTGCCGGTACAGACTCTCGATGTCACCCTCACAAACCCGCCGAATGATCACGAGTTCGACGGTAGTCGCGGCTAGGGTCCGGGGATGCCGGACGTCAAGGGTGAGTTGTTGAAGGCGCTGCAGGGGAGTCGGGCTGTGATGCTGGCGAAGTTGGACGGCCTGCCGGAGTACGACCGACGGCGCCCGCTGACTCCGAGCGGTACGAATCTGCTCGGGCTGGTGAAGCATTTGACCGGCTTGGAGTACGGCTACCTCGGGGAGTCGCTCGGCCGCCCACCGACCGAGCGCCCGTCATGGTTCCGCGACGACCCGTCCACCGAGATCGACATGTGGGCGACACCTGATGAGTCGAGCGAGTACGTCGTTCGCACGTACCAGCAGGCTTGCGCTCACTCAGACAACACCATCAACGAGCTCAATCTGAACAGCCCAGCCCACGTCGCGCATTGGGCCGAGGGCGGCCAGCACACGACCCTGGGCGTCCTGCTGATCCGCATGGTCAACGAAACCGCCCAGCATGCCGGCCACGCCGACATCATCCGCGAACTGATCGACGAACCGTCCTGGACCGACGACTACCGCCCCCGCTGAAGTCCCTCAATCACATCAGCCAGTTCCCCCACCGGCTTCCGCCCGTCCAACTCCACCGTCGCGCCACGCCGGAGCAGCGGCTCCACAGTCTCGACGTACGCCGCAATCTCGGCCTGCTGCTCCGCCGTCCTGCCATAGGGATTGTTGGTCCGCGTGCTGACCCGCTCGATCAGCACCTCAACCGGCGCAGTGATCAACACCACCTGCTCGAACCGATCGTAAAACCGCCCCTGATTCTCAACCGCCCCCGAAACAACAACATCAGGCTCATCGGCCAGTAGCTGCTCCATCCGGCGCTCGTCCCATCGGCCGTCCGCCCCGACCCACCCGTCGTAGTCGGTGTCGATCGCCAGCCACCCCCGCCTGCGCAACTCGTCAAGCAGAGTCGTCTTCCCGGCCCCCGACATACCAGTCACCAAGACCCGCGCCATGCGACGGCACTCCTCTCAACGACGGCTGCCCCACTCGCGATGCCAGTACGGGGCGTCCTGGCTGCCAACCCTCAGGATCGCATCAGGTTCAGCCGGAGCGGGCCAGAACTGCACGAGATACGCATCGACCAGCCCGTCGGCGAACTCCCCGTCCTGCCCCTCGTCCCGACCGCGCTCACTCACCCGAACCCGATAGCTGCCCGCCGCGATCCCGACCAACTCACCACCGGTTTCGCCTGCCCACGATGACCACCAGATCCTGGTCGCCGGTACGTCGACGGACACCTCGACAACGTCTTCCATGACGCATCAGGCTCGTCCGGAGCCGCGTCCGCCACCACGATCCGCACCGGCGATCCGCCCGACCGCCGACCGAAATGCAGATAAACACCACCACCATGCGCGACCCCCACAAGCCCATTCACCTGCCCGCGAAAGAACCGATCCACCTCACCGTCGAACCCGATGCCCTCCCAGCCAATGTCGAACTGCCCGTAATCGGTCTCAACCACCTCGTCCATCAACACTCGCTCCACCCGCAGAACACTAGAACCAGCCCAGCCTGACAGCCGACTGCGTAAAGGGGGCGCGGCGAGTGGCGTTCCGCATGATGATGGTGCGATGCCTGAAAAGCACTCACGCGCCGTACCTGGTGGCCGAGCTTTCTACCTGACTGAACGCCTGTGGGCGTTGTCGGCCGGCCTTCCCGTCGAGTCGGTTCCGATCGACGCTATCGGCGAGTTCGACCAGAACTGCTGGTTCGGCGACGGACCAGTCACGTGCCGGATGGTCGCCCGCCACGCCGGCCTCATCCAGAAAGCCGACCTCAACTACCCGGTGATCCTGTCGTCAGACGGACGCCTCATGGACGGCGGCCACAGAATCTCCAAGGCCTGGCTCAACGGCGCCACCACCATCAACGCCGTCCGCTTCAAAGTAGACCCCGAACCGGACTACTACGAATGGGCCACCACCACCTGACCCGCCGCCACCAGCTCGGGTGACGGCGTCGCCCCGTCAAGCGTGAACTCTTGCGACACGCGTCCATTGTCCGACCTCAGCGGGGCTGGAAGTACTTCCAGGTTTTGCCGTGGTTGGTGCTGGTGATGGCCTGGTTGCCGTTGTATTGCATGCCGTAGACGAAGTCGCCTGCCGTTGTCAGGTTGCCCAGGTCGGTCGGTGGCGTGTACGACTTCCCGGCGCCGGGGCGGAGGAGTTCGCGGTTCTTGCCCTGGTAGAGCGCGAGGCCGGTCCCGTTGTCGAAGGCAACGGGAGACTGCAGGTACGGCTCGTCTCGCGTGGCCACCGTCGTCCAGTGTTCGCCCCGGTCGGTGGACAGCCGCAGCGGTACCTGTTCATCGTGCTGTATCCGGGCGGGCTTGAAGCCCGGGATCACCACGAGCGTCCGGCCGTCCGGGCTGACCCCCAGCCCGCCGAGCACACGGCCTGGGCTGATGACGGAGTGGCCCCAGGTCTTGCCATGGTCGTCGGTCCAGTAGATGTTGCCTACGCCGCTGTTCCTGGCGGCGACCACCCACCACCGTCCGGTGCTGTCGCGCTGGGGCTGGGTGGCGTTGTCGATCCCGGGAATCTTGATCTCCCGCAGAACGCCGGTCTCCGGATTGAGAGCCCGGAGGGTGCCGTACGCCAGCAGGATGTCACCGTCCCCGAACTCGGTGGTCGGCGGAGCCCAGCGGACCTTCTTCTCGATCCGGCCCTGATCCGTCAGGCGGACCATCACGGCCTGGGCCCAGGTCGGATCGCTGCCCTTCATGCTCGTCGGCATCGACAGGGCCAGCACCTCGTCCCGGTCCCGCACCACGGTGTAGTCGTTCTTGCGCACCGGCGCGGTGGCCCGCACCCCGTCGCGGCTCAGCACCGCGGAGGACTTCCAGGTGGATCCCGGCTGCACTATCGACCACACCGCGCCCCACCGCTTCGGAGCCGCGAAGGCGACGCCGGCCATGGCCGCTTTCTTGTCGTGGATCACGTTCTCGGCCGCCTGGTCGACCGGGATCGCTGCCTGTTTGGCGGTGGTCGACTTCTCGGTGCCGGTCAGGTTCCCGAGCGGCAGGAGGGCGGCCAGTACTGCGATCGTCACCGCCGCGACGACTCCGGCCCCGGCCAGCGCCTGCCGACGGTGCCGGCGGCGTACGCCACGGCGTTCCAGGGCCTCGAACGGCAACGGCTGCACGGTCTCCTGGACGTCCCAGGCCAGTTCTTTCAGCTCAGACATGGTTGACCTCCTCGGCGTCGTCGGCGAACTCGTGGACCAGCGGGGCCAGGCGGGATCTACCCCGGGTGAGGCGAGCCTTGACCGTCCCTTCGGGAACACGCAGCTGTACGGCGATCTCACGCACCGTCAGGTCGACGATGTGGTGCAGCACGATCGCCTCGCGCTGCTCAAAGGGGAGCTGCCGCAGGGCCTCGACCAACGCGACCCGATCCGCGGATATCCCGGTCACCGTGGTCTCTGGAACCCCTGCACGCGAGAGCAACCCATGGAACCGGGTCGCGCGCCGGTACCTCCGGCGTACGGCGTTCAACGCGACCGTCCGCAGCCACGCCTCCGGATTCTCGAGCTGCGCGAACCGCCGCGGCTTCTCGACCGCCCGCACGAACGCCTCTTGTACGGCGTCCTCGGCCTCACCCAGGTTCCCGCAGATCGCGAACAGCTGCCCGACCAGACGCCGATAGCACCCCTCATACAGCTCGCGCACCATGTCGCCGTCAGCCATCACCACTCCCCAGATCGACCCCTTTGCCTCCATGAGTCCTGACAGGAGGATCCGGTTGCACGACGACAGCACTATGCCCGAGGTTCTTCACGAGATTCCCGCCGACCACGGCCGCCCGGGGCAGAATGTGCGAGTCTGCGACCGCTGGAGGCGACCGAATGTTCAACCACGAGCCTGCGGGATACGACTGCCCTTTCTGCCTGGTGCTCGCGGGTGGCGAAGACAACTTAACCAGTCAGCAAGACGTCGTTCTGCGGACCGACCGGGCGATGGCGTTCGTCGCCTCACGCTGGTGGCCGAACAACCTCGGTCATGTCCTGGTCGTGCCGACGGGCCACCACGAGAACCTCTACGATCTGCCCTCTGTCGACGGGCACGCCGTACAAGATGCGGTGCGAGCAGTCGCGATAGCCATACGACACACGTACGGCTGCGATGGGGTCTCCACACGTCAACACAACGAGCCTGCCGGCTACCAGGATGCGTGGCATTACCACGTGCACGTGTTTCCCCGCTACAAGGACGACAACCTCTACAACACGCCCCATCTCGCGCAGCCCGCAACCCGCGAAGAACGCGAACCGTACGCCCGGAGACTCCGCTCGTACTTCGCAGATCAGCCCGTCATCCCGGAGTCGTGAAACCCGCCGAAGGCAATGCCTTTGGGTCTCAGATATGCGTTGCCAGACTGCTCAGGCATCGATTCACTTGGCCGTGTGGACGTACCGGATCCGGATGGGCCTGACGAAATCCGCATCGGACCGATCGTTGTCCCGATCATCGAAGATGACGATCCGTGGGTCGCGGAAGACCGGGCGCTCTGGTCAGCCGCGAACGCCACGGCGCGGGCCATGCACACGTGGGAAGAGCTGCGCCGAGGAATGAGTCATGAGGACTGGCGAGTCCGGCACGAGAGTGTTGTTCGCATCTCCGCGCGCTGGCGGAACGACCCGCGAACGCTGCCCGCGATTCTCCAGATGGCAGTCGAGGACCCGATCCCCGCAGCTCGAGACTCGGCCGTCATGTGTCTGACCGACTACCCCGCCGAGTCTGTCCGCGGAACCCTCGAGCGGGCCGCGCACGATCCCGACGCCGAGGTGCGATGGTCTGCCAACTACTGCCTCGCTCAACATGGCTTCGATCACGAGCCCGTCTGGCCGGACGATGAACAGACGGAGTAGGACCCTGCCAAGCGCCTAGAGCCAGGGCGGGTCGTATCGGCGTACATAGGCCCTTGCGCGTTCTGTCGGATCGGCCCAGTACTGGTGCGGTTGTCGATGCACGTGCGCTTCACAGAACTCCCGAAGGTCACTGCTGATCGTCTCCACCTGACGGATGGGCAGACCCTCGAAGTCGCTGTTGACCTGCAGGAGTTCGGACTCGAGGTTCCAACCCGACGCATCGAAGGCCCACGTGCCCCACCTCGCATACACGTGAAGCGGATGCTCGAAGTCACCCAAGTACAAGGCCGCCAAGGCGATCTCCTGATCGGGATAGAACTCCCTACACGTCCAGGCCAGCACATGGCACGCCCCACTCGCGAAGAAGGCCTGATCCGCCCGCTCCCACGAGACCCGTTGATCCGACCGCTCGATCGCCGTCCGCCGAAACACCCCAGAAGCCGTCGCCGCCACGACCCGATCCTAACGAAGCAGTCCCCTCCACTGTGAGGTTCCAGGCAACCCGAGCCAGACGAGCTCCGACAGCCGCAGGACACGAACCGCGGCAGATGAGCACCTCAGCCGGGTCACCAGCCCTCGGCGGGACATGCTCGTGTTCGCTAGCAATTCCGCTAGCACAGCCAGCCCCGCGCGAGGTCGTCTACGATGCGGGCCATGTCATCCGGGTCGCAGATCTTCCCTCCGCGTGAGGAGATCATGCGGAAGTTCTGGCATGCGTTCGCTCTGGCATCTGCGACGACGGTGGGCATGGCTGCGCTCGGTGTTCTCGCCGGAGCCATGCAGGGTTGGCTTAGGTGGCCGACTAGTTTGGCGGCTCTCGCGTCACTCGTCTTTTGCCAGTTGAGGTGGTCCGACGCTGCGGAGTACCTAGCGAAGGCGAAGGGCATCTACCACCCGATGTACGGCGTCCTCGGGCCACTCGGCCTGGTCCTGGTCGTGCTCACCAGGTCGACGCAAAAGACTTAGTCGGGCCAGAGCTGATTGGCCCGTCAGCAGCAGATGGACGTTTCACCTGACGGCCGCCGCAACGATTCGCCAGACCTGGCGCGTCCTACAAGCATGAGGTCCATTCGGCGCAGTGCAGGGTGTCGTGCGTACGCGTGGCCGGCCGTCGTTCTCATCGCCTGTGCACTTGCGGCTTGTGGGAACGAGGCAGCGCCACCTTCCGGGGCAAGCAGTGCAAACCAGCAGACGCCGGTCCCGTCAGCTTCTGTGCCTCCGGTGTTTCTCGACCGGGCGCAGGTTGTCGCGCGAGCCGTCCGGGCTGTGGGGATCCCGAAGCCTCCGGCAGGAATCCTCCTGTACTCGTCGCGGACGCCGGACCTGGGCTTCGACACGACCGAGCAGAAGGTCGCGTGGGGGGCCGGGCACGTCACCATCGCCCCGGGCGTAAAGCTCGGATCAGGTGGCACGACCCGCATCGACTTCGGGAACGGATCGAGTGTCTCGGCGAGCGTCCTCGATCCCCGGCCCGCCCTGACTGAAGCAATCGGAGCCACGTATGACAACTGCGGACACGTACACGTACCGGCGTCGAAGTGCAGACTCACGATCACCGGCGCTTCCCGGACCACCGCCAAGGTAGACACGAGCCGCGGACCCGCGACCGTGCCCGCCTGGTCCTTCACCGCAAAGGGCAAATCACGACCGATGGTCGTCCTCGCAGTCTCGAAGGATGTGCTCAAGCCCGTCCCACAGCCCGTCCCACCGCCCGGGCTCGCCGAGCCGGCCCCTGGCCTCGTCGGGAGCGAGCGGCTCACCCGGATCGACGGCAGCACCCTCACTTTCAGCCTCTCCCTCGGAGCCTGCGATACCGACCTTCGAGCTCATGCCGTCGAGTTCGAAGACATGGTGATCATCGGAGGAACCCATGGGCCGGCACGGAACGGTGCTCCCTGTCCCCTCGTTCTCCGTAGCAAGACAATGGTCGTAACCCTGGCTGCCCCACTCGGAGACCGAGCAGTCATCAGCGCCGCCACAGGCGCCAGGCTCATACCTTGGTGATCGCAACCGCCAAGCCCAAGCCTCTATCTCCGCAGCCTGAGACCGTCGCACCAACACGATCAGGCGATCCGTGCCCCGTCCGGCGGACTGGCTGCCGTCCGCTCATGCGCGGCGTTGGGCCGCCAGATGATTTGCGAGCGTCGAAAGCGCGGATCGCGGCGTGTGCGGATGTTGCACTTCGGCCACGGTGCGGCCTGAGTCGGTCCGCGTATGCGATGTTTTGGCAAGTGATCACTTGTGGTGTGGGACGGCCACGCCGACGTCTTCGGCGGGTGAGCTTCGTGTGCGCGTTTCTCGCCTTCGGCTCGGTGGTGTCGCTTACGGGGTGCGAGACTGTCGCGGGTGCCGGGTCAACTGGTATGAGTGTCGATGGGCAAGGTCGCCCGGTTGTCGTATTTGCACTCTGCAACGACCACATCGATGGGGCAACGGTCTATCGTGATCGAACGGCGGCCGACCCGGCGGGCGACGACTCTACGGTTTCAGTTGCGGACTGGGATGCGGTTTCGCCGATCACGCCTGAGAGCGCGATCAACGCAAGCTTGAACACCGTCGAGCCATCTGCGGCGTGGCGCCGGACTAGCCCGCCAGTGGCATTGAAGCCCGGTGTTCTGTACGTCGCGTACGGCTGGACCCGCGACAGCACCTGGTACACGGGGCACGTTGAGTTCACGCTCGAGCGTCTGTCCAACTTGAAGCCCGGTCAGGTCCTCAGCCAGACCTACGTCGAAGCCAATGACCGATTCGAGGACAGGGTGCAGCCGTATTCGCAGTTCGCGGCAGAGAAGTGCGCCTAGGGGTCGGGAGACCAACGAGAGGGTCTCAGTGATCGCGCCGAGGCGCATCTCCTGGCTGTCGAGTGATGCCGAACGGCACGATAGCGATGATCCAGATGAGGCCGGCGATTGGCCACAGCCACTCAGGGTTGTGGGGCCAGGCCTCGAGTACGGCGGGAATGGTGAGGGCGATGGCGAGCCCGGCGGCGGACAGGGTGCCGACAACGCGCCGCCTGGTCGGGCTTTCCAGGGTCTCCGTGTAAAACCTCTCGTCTTGATTGCTCGATGGCGGGGTCCGGGCCCAGTAGGTGATCAGGCCGGCCGCGCGTTCCTGGGCGATCTTGGGCTTCCACAAGCCCACGGCGGTGCAAGGGCGACCATCTCGCCGAATGATGATGATTCCGCGCGAGCCGGGTTTGGCCGAGATGACGTTGTCTCTGGCGATTCGGTGGGTCCGCAGCCGATTGCGCACAACCAGTTCGTCAGCTGAGAGCCAGACCGCGGGTCGTATGGCCCCAAACCACCAGAGCGCCGCATATATTGCGATCGCCTCCAGTGGGTCGCTGATCGGGTGGTCGTCCTGCATGGCGGTGGAGATCAGCGCGATCGCACCAGTGGCGACAATTGCCGCTCCGGTGCCGAGCCGGATGCTCAGGGCCACCCGCCAACCGTGGATGGCCGCACCGTCAGCCAATCGCGGTTCAGCGCGACGGTCTGTGTTCACTCACGAATCATCGCAGGGGTGCGCCTGCGAGCGGAATCCGTTGCCAAACCCGCCGCGTCCCCCTAATGAGTGGGTAACACGGTTCCGGGCGGCTAATGAGTGGGTAACACGGTTCCGGGCGGCTGTTGACGTCTTCCCGTCCCTTGGCCGCTCAGGCCTCCTATCAGGCCGACGCGACTGACGCCCGGGACCTGTTCGCAGCGTTGATCCGGTTCGGCGCGTCGGTCTGGTTGGCGGGCCGCCGGACGGGAGTGTGGTCGTGGTTCGAGTCCGCCCGCACGGTCGATACCTCGTTCACCGGGAGCCTTCGAGCTCTGATCCGCAGACCGGGGCCGTGGGGGTTGCTGGGATCGCGAACGGCTCATCGGAGGGAAGACCGCAGAGTCTCATCATTAGGGCGCCGCGCGTTCTCGCCAGGGTCCGAACCGGACCGAACACAGGCTTTGAGGAGGTGCAGACAGGTGAAGGTGTTCTGCGGGATCGACTGGGCCGAAGGCCACCACGACATCGCCCTGATCGACGACTCCGGTCAGCTCATCGCGAAGAAGCGCATCCGCGAAACCGTGGCCGGGTTCGCCGAACTCACCGACATGTTCGCGGCGGCCGGCGACTCCGCCGAGGACCCGATCGCGGTCGCGATCGAGACTCCACGCGGTCTGCTGGTCGCGGCCCTGCGCGCGACTGGGCGGCCGATCTATCCGATCAACCCGATGGCGGTCGCCCGCTACCGGGAACGACACACAGTCAGCCGGGGCAAGTCTGACCACGCGGACGCGATGACGCTGGCCAACATCTTGCGCACCGACCAGCACGTCCACCGCCAACTGCCGGCCGACACCCACCTGGCCCAAGCGGTCGCCGTCCTTGCTCGGGCGCTCCAAGACGCCACCTGGCGCCGCACTAAGGCCTCCAACGAGCTGCGCTCACTGCTGCGCGAGTACTACCCGGGTTTCCTCGAGGCCTTCGCCGGCAAGATGACCAGCAACCTCGCCTCGGCCGATGCCCGCGCGGTCCTGGCAATAGCGCCCACGCCGGCCGCGGCGGCCAAGCTGTCGAAGGCACGGATTGCTGCCGCGCTGCGCCGAGGCGGCCGCCTGCGCCGCATCGACACGACCGCAGCACACCTGCACGCCGCGCTCCGCGAGCCACAGCTGCGACAGCCCGATCTGGTCGAGCAGGCCATGGGCCGCCAGGCACTCGCGCTGCTCGCGGTCCTCGACACCGAGTGCCGCAACGTCGACCAACTCGGCGGGGCCGTCGCCGACGCGTTCCAGCAGCACCCCGATCACGCCATCATCACCAGCTTCCCCGGTCTGGCCGACAACACCGGCGCCCGGGTCCTGGCCGAACTCGGCGACGACCGGACCCGCTTCACCGACGCCCGAGCGGTCAAGGCCTATGCCGGGTCCGCACCCATCACCCGCGCCTCCGGCCGCACCGTCTCGATCACCCACCGCCGCGTCAAGAACGACCGCCTCGCCGCCGCAGGCTGGTCCTGGGCCTTCGCCGCGATGGCTCACGACGAACACGCCCACCGCCACTACCGACACCGACGCGACCGCGGCGATCGGCACGCGGCCGCGTTGCGCCACCTGTTCAACCGGATGCTCGGCCAGCTCTACTTCTGCCTGCAGACCGGCCAGCAATACCAACAACACAAGGCCTTCGCCGCGCCACAGCTCGACCTTCGAGACTGAGGTGAGTTGGCATCCAACCCGGCCTTTCAGGTCCGGGCGTGGGCCGAGCCGGCCACCTCCCGGCGCCTCCATTGCTCACCTCAGAAGCTTGTGCCGCGGTCACGAAGTCACCTGGACGTCGGCGGTGGCAGCGACCAGCGTGGCCGGAAGAGTATTGCGCCCTTCAGGTGGCAGGTCGCCACCACGTAGCACGTACTCCGCGCCCTGCAGCTCGTACAGTCCGGCATCACCCGCTACGAGATAGCGGCTAGGAGCAGCGTCATCTGCACCGGTGCTTGGAACAAGAAAGACTAGATACTCTCTGCCCGACTCGACTATCGCCGAGGTGTTGCCCAGTTGGCCCACGACACCCAACTGCCTAAGTTCGATCTCTGAACCCACCACCTTGCCCCAGATGACCTTGGCCACCGTGAGCTTGGTGATCGTCGCCGGAAATCCAGAGACTGCGCCCGAGATCTGTTCCCCGGCGATCACCCTGACGATCGAGGTACTGACCGCACGAAGCTCGGCGAGTGTCGCAAAGGCTTGCACATGATTGGCGATGAGCCGATGTTGTGGCTCGTTGGTTGCACCTGAACCCGCCACCTGCGACACCGGATTGCCTCCATTGCCAGTTCACCGCCGACCTGGCTGCAGAGCTGCTGTGACAGCAAGGAACATCTCTTGCATCGGCGCCGGCGGCACAAGCTTCGCCCACACCAACAGACCCTTCCGACACTGCCACCAAACACGCGGTGTCGGAAGGGGTCATCCGATGAGTGCTGGCTACCCGCAACACTCCTGACTTGCCACTTCGCCACATCGGAGGTCTGATAGCTGCCAACCCAGGCCTCGCCGGCGCGGATTACCTCAGCGGGGGGCGAACCCCATCCACCCCAGACGCAACCGAACCAGCGCCACCACGAATGCGGTCACGCGCGATAAGCGCCAACACGGGCGCGCTAAGCGCCGGGCGGGTGGGAGCGGCGCGCAGCACGGCGAGGAACGAGCCGCGCGTAGCACCGCGTCGGGGCGAACCCCAACCACCTCACACACGGCGAACCGGCCCCACCACGAATGCGGTCACGCGCGATAAGCGCCCACAGGGCGCGCTAAGCGCAGGGCGGGTGGGAGCGGCGCGCAGCACGGCGACGAAGGAGTCGTGCGTAGCACCGCGTCGGGCTGCCGCAGTACGTCCGCGCGGGGCTCCCGTAGTACGTATAGCTCCCCCGCCAGGTTTCGATCCTGGTCTTCGAGATTCAAAGTCTCGCGGGCTGCCGATTACCCCACGGGGGATCGTGGTTGCCGGGACAGTTTGCCATGAGTGGGGTGGATCGCACGTTGAGGGGTTCCTTACCTACGGTGCCGTAGGTTACGGTGGCGTAGGTAAGGACCCCCGACCCGAGGGATGAAACAGCTATGACCCCACCCGTTGCCACGCCGGACGCGCCCACCCGTACCGCGCCCGTCGTCGAGGACGTGAACACCGGGACGCTCGGCGGCGAGCAGAAGAAGGCCTGGGAGCAGGTGGCGCTGGCATTGTTCATCGGCATCCCGTTCCTGGCGGTGCTGGCGGCGGTGCCGATCGCGTGGGGCGGTTTCCTCGGCTGGCGGGACGTCGTACTGGCAGTCGTGTTCTATACGGTCGCGGGGCACGGGATCTCGATCGGTTTCCACCGGCTGTTCACGCACAAGTCGTTCAAGCCGAACCGGCCGATGAAGTACGCGCTGGCCATCGCCGGCTCGCTGGCGATCGAGGGGCCGGTGATCCGCTGGGTGGCCGATCACCGCAAGCACCACAAGTTCTCCGACCGCGACGGCGACCCGCACAGCCCGTGGAAGTACGGCAACAGCATCGCAGCGCTGACGAAGGGTTTCTTCCACGCCCACGTCGGCTGGCTGTTCGACACCGAGCAGACCCCGCAGCGCCAGTACGCACCGGACCTGCTGAAGGACGAGGACATCGTGCGGGTGTCCCGGATGTTCCCGCTGCTGGTGGCGGTGTCCCTCCTCGCGCCCGCGGTCATCGGCGGCCTCTGGTCCTGGTCGATCTCCGGCGCGCTGACCGCGTTCTTCTGGGCCAGCCTGGTCCGGATCGCGCTGCTGCACCACGTGACCTGGTCGATCAACTCGATCTGCCACACGATCGGCGACCGGCCGTTCAAGAGCCGGGACAAGTCCGGCAACGTGTGGTGGCTGGCGATCCTGAGCCAGGGCGAGTCGTGGCACAACCTGCACCACTCCGACCCGACCTGCGCGCGGCACGGCGTACTCAAGGGTCAGCTCGACACGTCGGCCCGCTGCATCTGGTTCTTCGAGAAGGCGGGTTGGGTCACCGACGTCCGCTGGCCGGTCAAGGAACGGCTGGAGGCCCGACGTGTGGACTCTTCGCCCCGTACGCTCAAGGCTGCCTGAAAACTCCCACCGGCAATACCCGAAGTGCGGCATGATGCTGACGTGATCACGACGTGACGGAACCCAAACCGCGGCGGTCCGGCCGGATCCGGATGACCAGTGCCGAACGTCGCGAACAACTCATCACGATTGCCCGCGGCCTGTTCGCACAGAAGGGGTACGAGGCGACCTCGGTCGAGGAGATCGCGCATCGCGCCGAGGTCTCCAAGCCGGCCGTCTACGAACACTTCGGCGGCAAGGAAGGCCTGTACGCCGTTGTCGTCGACCGCGAGGTCCGCTCGTTGCTCGACGGCGTCACCGGCGCGCTGACGGCCGGCCGCGCGCACGAGCTCGTCGAGCAGGCCGCGCTCGCGCTGCTCGACTACATCGAGAAGAACGCCGACGGTTTCCGGATCCTGGTCCGCGACTCGCCGGTCGGATCGTCGACCGGTTCGTTCATCTCGATCCTCAGCGACGTCGCGACCCGGGTCGAGCACATCCTCGCGGAGGAGTTCAAGCGCCGCGGCCTGGACCCGAAGAACGCGCCGATGTACGCCCAGATGCTGGTCGGCATGGTCGCGCTCACCGGCCAGTGGTGGCTGGACGCCCGCAAACCGAAGAAGCCCGACGTCGCCGCCCACCTCGTCAACCTCGCGTGGAACGGCCTGTCCGGCCTCGAGGCCAAGCCCACGCTCTCCACCAGGCCGCACAAGTAACATCCCGCGGTCGTACGTCGACATCCGCCCGCAGGCTGACCCCGGCGCACAATCGGCCCCGTACCCTGGCGAACATGACGGGGATACTGACCGCGCGGCCGCTGCCTGCCCGGAGCAGGGCGTTCGACCTGCTGCTGGCCGGTGCGCTGTGCGTGACAGCCGGGTTCCTGTCGCTCGCGCAGGCGCACTTCGGCGGCATCCTCGCGTTCGGCATGCTGGTCCCGCTGATCTGGCGGCGTACCCACCCCGAACTGGTCTTCTTCGCCGTCTGCTCCGTCGCGGCCCTGCAATGGCTGATCGGGGTCGATCTGCAGCCCGGCAACATCGGCCTGCTCGTCGCCCTCTACGCCATCTCCGTGTACGGCGACACCCGCCTGAGCCGGATCGCCCTCGGTATCGGCGGCCTCGGCGTGCTGATGGCGGTCTCGCGGTACTGGTCGAACTCCGACTGGAAGCAGCAGGTCACGATGATGGTCGCGCTCGGCGCGCTCGTCTTCGGGGTCTGGGCGTTCGGCGAGCGCCGCCGTACCCGCGGTCTGTACGTCAATCAGCTCGAGGAGCGCGCCGCCCAGCTCGAACGGGACCGCGACCGGGAGTCGAAGCTGGCCGTGAGCAACGAACGGACCCGGATCGCCCGCGAGATCCACGACGTGGTCGCGCACGGCCTGTCGATCATGATCGTCCAGGCCGACGGCGGTCTGTACGCCGCGGACCAGTCGCCCGAGGCGGCGAAGAAAGCGCTGGCGACCATCGGCGACACCGGCCGCGCGAGCCTGACCGAGATGCGCAAGATGCTCGGCCTGCTGAAACAGGACGAGCAGAACGAACTCGATCCGAACCAGCCCCGCCCGCAGCCGGGCGTGTCCAGCCTGCCGGAGCTGATCGACAACGTCCGCGAGGCCGGGCTGAACGTCACGTACGACGTCACCGGCGAGCCCCGCGATCTACCCGCGCTGCTCGGGCTCACGGCGTACCGGATCGTGCAGGAGGGGCTGACCAACACGCTGAAACACGCCGGGCCGGGAGCGCGCACCTCCGTCTCGTTGGACTTCGGGCGCGAGATGCTGACCGTGGTGGTCACCGACGACGGTCGCGGTGCCGGCGTCGCGCCGAGCTCCGACCCGGGTCACGGCCTGGTCGGGATGCGGCAACGCGCCTCGGTCTCGGGCGGTACGGTGAGCGCCGGACCGAAGGCGGGCGGCGGTTACGAGGTGATCGCCAAACTGCCCTACAACTTGCCGAGCGGAGAGTAATGGACGACGTGATCCGGGTGTTCCTCGTGGACGATCAGGAACTCGTCAGAGCAGGTTTCACGATGCTGGTGGACTCCCAGGCCGATATGCGCGTGGTCGGGCAGGCCGGCGACGGCGGCGAGGCGGTCGAGAAGATCCAGGTCACCGCGTGCGACGTCGTACTGATGGATGTCCGGATGCCCCGGCTGGACGGGGTCGAGGCGACCCGCCGGCTCCAGTCGTTGCCAGAGGCACCGAAGGTGATCGTGCTGACCACGTTCGACCTGGACGAGTACGCGTTCGCCGCGATCAAGGCCGGCGCGGCCGGCTTCCTGCTCAAGAACACCCCGCCGGCCGACCTGCTGTCCGCGATCCGCCAGGTCCACTCCGGCGACGCCGTGGTCTCCCCCAGTACGACGAAGCGCCTGCTCGAGCACTTCGCCGGCGCGCTGCCCGACACCGAGACCGAGCGCCCCGACCTGGCCGAGCTGACCGCCCGCGAGCGCGAGGTCCTGGTCGAGGTGGCCCGCGGTCTGTCGAACACCGAGATCGCCAAGCTCTTCACGTTGTCCGAGGCAACGGTCAAGACGCATATCGGCCGCATCCTGGCCAAGACCGGCCTCCGCGACCGGGTCGCGCTCGTCGTCCTGGGGTACGAAACGGGCCTGGTCAGACCCACCAAGTAATACCCAGGTAGGACCCGTAGTCCCCACTGCGGTCCGACGTAACCGGGCGCGGCGATCACTAACTTCTTGGTGAAACCTCAAGACCAAGGAGTGACATGAGCTTGCAGACCGGAGAGCTTGCGGCCGGGCGGTTGCCGCAGGACGGGGAACCGCGGACCGCGATCCGGGCGCACGAGCTGCGCAAGGTGTACGGACAGGGAGACACCGCGGTCGCCGCGCTCGACGGCGTCTCGGTCGACTTCGGCGTCGGCCAGTTCACCGCGATCATGGGCCCGTCCGGGTCCGGCAAGTCGACGCTGATGCACTGCCTGGCAGGCCTCGACACGCCGACCGGCGGTCAGGTCCTGCTCGGCGAGACCGAGCTGACCCGGTTGCCCGACGCCGAGCTGACCAAGATCCGCCGGGACCGGGTCGGCTTCGTGTTCCAGTCGTTCAACCTGCTCCCGATGCTGACGGCGAAGGACAACATCCTGCTGCCGCTCGAGCTCGGCAACCGCAAGCCTGATCAGCAGTGGCTCGACACGCTGATCGACGTACTCGGTCTCGAGGACCGGCTCACGCACCGGCCGTCGGAGCTGTCCGGCGGTCAGCAGCAGCGGGTCGCCGTCGCTCGGGCCCTCGTCGGGCGGCCGGAGGTCGTGTTCGCCGACGAGCCGACGGGCAACCTGGACTCGCGGTCCGGCGCCGAGGTGCTCGGCTTCCTGCGGCGTTCGGTCCGCGAGTTCGGCCAGACCGTGGTGATGGTCACCCACGACCCGCTGGCCGCGTCGTACGCCGACCGCGTCGTGATGCTTGCCGACGGCAAGCTCGCGGGCGAGCTGCGGCAGCCGACCCCGGAGAGCGTCCTCGACGCCCTGCGCCAGCTGGGAGCCTGACGTGCGACGTTCCATCCTCTCCTCGCTGCGCGCCCACGTGGGTCGCCTGGTCGCCGCCTGCCTGGCGATCGTTCTCGGGGTCGGTTTCGGTTCGCTGGCGATGATCGTGCACTCGTCCGCGTCGCACGGAGTCGACGAGACGATCGGCGCGCAGTACAAGGGTGTCGACGCCGTCGTCTACCCGGACCAGGCGACGATCTCCCCCGCCGACATCGCCAACGTGCGGAAGCTGCCGCAGGCTGCATCGGTCATCACGCTGACGACGGCGTACATGGAGGTGTCGTACCCGGACCTGGTCCGGCCGACCACGCTCCCGATCGACGCGCTCTACGACACCACCCATATCGCGGGTCCCGCCACCTCGTCCGGGCGGTTGCCAACCGCAACGAACGAGATCGCGTTGCCGGCCCGCGCCGCGGCCAAGCACAAGGTCACCGTCGGCCAGAGCTTGCGGATCAGCTCGTACGACGACAAGTCCTGGAACGCCACCGTCGTCGGTCTGATCGACGACTCGAAGTCCGTCGGTACGTCGTCCGCGGTCGCGACCCCGGCCGCGGTGAAGATCTTCGAACCCGGCGCATTCGTCCGCGGGATCGCGATCGCCGCCAAGCCCGGCGTCACGCAACAGCAGCTTGCCGATGCTGCGGGACCCGTTGTTTCCAAGGGTTTGGAGACCTTCACCGGGGCGGGATTCATCGAACACGAGGTGAAGAGCTACACCAACGGCATCGACGTACTCGGCGGCGTGTTCGGGATGTTCGCGGTCATCGCCCTGTTCGTCGCGTGTCTGGTGATCAGCAACACCTTCACGATCGTGATCGCGCAGCGCACCCGTGAGATGGCGCTGCTGCGGTGCGTGGGCGCGTCCCGGCGGCAGGTGTTCTCCTCGGTGATCGCCGAGGCGAGCGTCGTCGGCGTGATCGCGTCCGCGATCGGTGTGGTCTTCGGCGTCGCGCTCTCCGCGCTGGGGCTGGCGCTGTCCCGTGAGTTCGACTGGGGCATCCCGCCGCTGCCGCTGCACCTGGACCCCTCGTCGGTGTTCCTGCCGCTGCTGCTCGGCACCGTGGCGACCCTGGTCGCTGCCGTGGTACCGGCTCGCCGAGCGACCAAGGTGGCGCCGCTCGCAGCGCTGCGTCCCGAGGCTGCTCCGGCGGCCGCATCCAAGGCCGGCGTACTGCGCCTGATCCTCGGCTTCCTGCTCCTTCTCGGAGGTGGGCTGCTGCTGGCGGCCGGCGCGGTGTCGCACCAGGTCCTGGTCGGCGTCGCGGGTGGAGCGATCTCGTTCCTCGGCATCCTCGCCGTCGGTTCGCTGCTGGTGCCGGCGCTGATCCGGGTCATCGGCGCATTGCCGGCTCGCAGTGGCGGCGTACCTGCAAGGATCGCGGTCGCGAACGCGGTCCGGAACCCGAAGCGTACGGCGGCCACGACGTCCGCGCTGCTCATCGGCGTGACGCTGATCAGCCTCACCTGCGTCGGGATCGCCTCGGTGCGGAAGACGTTCGACGTGTCGATGGACGGCCAGTACCCGGTCGACCTGATGGTGACGACGTACAAGGAGAAGATGCCGGCCAGCGCCGAGCAGCAACTCCGCGACATCAAGGGCATCACGCAGGTCGTGCCGGTCAGCCAGGTGCTGGTGAAGTCCGGCGGCCAAGAGGTCCAGGTGACGGGTATCGACCCGGCGAAGGCCGGTTCCGTGATCCACAACCCGGAGGCGGCCGCAAAGCTCAAGCCGGGTACGGCGTTGTTGGACCGGTCAACGATGATCATGCTCAAGCTCGAGAACGGATCGCCGCTGACGATCGTGTCGGGCCAGCACAAGCTGAGCGTCACGGCCCAGCAGGCGACCGGGCTCGATCCGATCACCGTGAGCTCGTCCGATCTCGCCAAGCTGGCGCCGACCGCGCCGGTGACCGGGTTCTGGCTGGCATCGGACCCGAAGGCGGACGGCTCGGACGTGATCGACGCCGTGGACCAGTCGATCCCGACCGTGAAGGACCTCTCCGTCACGGGCGGCCTGGCCGAGCGGACCAGCTACACGAAGATCTTCGACGTACTGCTGATCGTCGGTGTCGGTCTGCTCGGGGTCTCGGTGCTGATCGCACTGGTTGGCGTGGGCAACACACTCAGCCTGTCGGTCCTCGAGCGGACGCGGGAGAACGCACTGCTCCGCGCGATGGGCCTGTCCCGCCGCCAACTGCGCAGGATGCTCGCGGTCGAATCGTTGCTGATGGCATTGGTCGCGGCCGGTCTCGGGATCGTGCTCGGCCTCGTCTACGGCTGGACCGGGACAAGCGCGCTGATGGGCGGCCAGACCGTCGACGGCGGCGTCGAGTACGCCGTACCGGGGACGCTGCTGATCATCATCGCGGCCGTGGCTGCGGTCGCCGGTCTGCTCGCCTCGGTGTTGCCCGCTCGCCGGGCCGCCAAGGTCGCTCCGGCCGGTGCCCTGGCGACCGAATGAGCCAGCGGCTCGCCCGGCTTGAGGGGGCCGGGCGAGCCGCTAGTCACACAATTTCAACCCGATTCCCGTGCCCGTCGGCGGTGTGAAACCGCCTGCGGCCCGGGATCGTGTCGTTGTCCCAGGTGACCGGATAGCCGAGGTTCGCGAGCTTCGCCGCCAATCCGTCCAGATCGTCGACAGCCAACGCCGGATGCGCCTTCTTCGCCGGAGTGAACCCCACCTCCACCCCGACGTGGATCTCCGCATCGCCGGCCTTGAACCAGCAACCGCCACGCGATTTGAGCAGCTCCGGCTTCTCCACCTCGGTCATCCCGAGTGCCTCGCCGTAGAACGCCCGCGCCACGTCCTCACCACCAGGCGGGCACGACACCTGCACATGATCGAGTCGCACGCTCATCCCTCCTTGCGTGCCACTGCGAAGATCCGGCGGAACGGCAACAAAGTGCCGTACGGCTTCTGCGGATAAGCCTCCGCCAACCGAGCGCCGTACTCCGCCTCGAACTGCTTCCGCAGCTCATCCGGCAACGACTGCAGCACCGGTCGCGCCCCGGTCCCCTTCACCCATTCCAGTACGGCGTTGTCCCCCGCCAGCACGTGGAAGTACGTCGTCTCCCACGCATCCACCACGCAACCCTCCGCGCTGAGCACGTCGACGTACTCCGCCGGCCCGGGCACGTCCGGCCGGAGCGACGCGTCCTTGGCGTACTCGGCGTACGGCCCTGACTCGGCGAGCTCACGCAGGATCGCGTGCGACGGCGCGTTCCCGTTGCCCGGGATCTGGATCGCCAGCCACCCGCCCGGACGCAGCGCCCGCACGAACCCGGGCAGCAGGCTGACCTGCTCCGGGATCCACTGCAGCGTGGCGTTCGTGACGATCACGTCGAGCGATCCCGGCTCGGCGGCCCACTCGCGAACGTCGCCCACCTCGAAGCTCAGGTGGTCGTCCGCGTACTCCGCTGCCACCTCGAGCATCTGCGGCGAGCTGTCGATACCCCGGATCATCGCCTCCGGCCAGAGGTCGCGCAGTGTCGCGGTCAGCGCGCCCGGACCGCAGCCGAGATCGACGACAGTCCGTACGTCGGTCGCCTGCACCCGCTCGACCAGATCCCGGAACGGGCGGGCCCGCTCGTCGGCGTACGTGCCGTACTGCACTGGACTCCACACCGGTGACGTCCGCATCGGTCTGCACCTCTCTCCAGGATTTATCTTGACATCGAGATACTCTAGTCCTGCCACTTGTCTTGATGTCAAGAGTCTTGATGGGTAGTCTCGAACCATGGAGGACGAGGTCGATCGGCTGATCGAGGCCTGGCGCCGTGAGCGCCCCGACCTCGACGTGGCGCCGATGGAGGTGCTGTCCCGGGTCAGCCGGCTCGCGCGGCACCTGGATCGCGCCCGCAGCCAAGCGTTCGACACCCACGGCCTCGAGTCGTGGGAGTTCGACGTACTCGCGGCTTTGCGCCGGGCGGGTGCGCCGTACCAGCTCTCCCCCGGCAAGCTCCTGAAGGAAACCCTGGTCACCTCGGGCACGATGACGAACCGGGTCGACCGGCTCGCCGCGCGCGGCCTGGTCGAGCGCCTACCGGATCCATCCGATCGCCGCGGCGTGCTCGTCCAGCTGACCACCGCCGGACGCGACGCGGTCGACGCGGCGATGGCCGACCTGCTCACCCACGAGCGCGCACTGCTCGGATCGCTCAGCGAGCGCGACCAGCAGAAGATCGCCCGCGTACTGCGCGAACTGGTCCGCCCGTTCGATCTCGAAAAGCACTGACAATAGGCGGACAAACGCGCTGCGGAATTGTGCCGGAATAATCCGAAAAGACGACCCGTCACTTCTGCCCGGCCCCGATCGTTGCTAGTTGCAACGAGATCGAGAGATTGCTGTAGCCGACGACTATCGACACTGAGTGAGCGCCCACACTAGGGTCATCACCGTCGGTGGCTGACCGACTACAAAATGTCAGGACACGGTGACTTCGGCGGCAAGAGGTGGTCCGCCGAAAGTGGCCGCGCGGTGTCCGGGGCTCGGGGCCCGAACAACGCCGGCCGGCACGGGGGCCGCTCACCCAAGCTCGGCGCCCCCTCCGAATCACAGGGGATCGGAGGGGCGCCGCAGCTCAAACGGCGCTACTCGGGGTCTACTCGGGGGTCTACTCCGCCAGTTCGGCCGCTTCGAACCAGGCCGTCTCCAGCTCGGCCCGTTCGTCGGCGAGCTTGCGCAGCTCGGTGTCCAGCTCGGCCAGTCGCTCGTAGTCGCTCGCGCTGGCGGCCAGCTGGTCGTGCAGCTTCGCCTCGGTCTCGGTGAGTTTGGCGAGCTGCCGCTCGATCCGGTTCAGCTCTTTCTTCGCTGCCCGCGCCGCTGCCGGGTCAACTGACAAATTGCTGGACATCTCCGGCGCCGCTGTCAACGCATTTGACGGCGCCCGCCGCGGAATTCCGGCCTCGAGTTCGTCGAGATACTGATCGACCCCGCGCGGCAGATGCCGCACCTGGCCGTCACCCATGATCGCGTAAACCATGTCGCTCACGCGCTCGAGGAAGTACCGGTCGTGGGTGACCGTCACGACGACGCCCGGCCAGCTGTCAAGGAAATCCTCCAGCACGGTGAGCGTCTCGACGTCCAGGTCGTTGGTCGGCTCGTCGAGGATCAGCACGTTCGGCTCGTCGAGCAGGATGCGCAGCAGCTGCAGCCGGCGCCGCTCGCCACCGGACAGGTCCGAGATCCGCGTCGTCAGCTTGTCCCCGGTGAACCCGAAGCGCTCGAGCAGCTGCGACGACGTCAGCTCACCACCTCGCCCCGCAAGCGCCGCCGTACGGCGGATGGCGGTGATGTGCTCGAGCACCGTCGCCGCACCGTCGACCTCGTCGAGGGTCTGGGACAGGTTCGCGACGCGGACCGTCTTGCCCTGCTTGACGACGCCGCGGTCCGGGGCGAGCTGCCCGGTGAGGACCTTGAGGAACGTCGTCTTGCCGGCGCCGTTCGGGCCGAGCAGCCCGATGCGGTCGGCCGGGCCGAGGCGGAACGTGACGTGGTTGAGCATCACCCGATCGCCGAAGCTCAGGCTGACGTCCTCGACATCGAACACGTCCTTGCCCAGCCGGGCGGTCGCCAACTGCGACAGGGCGAGCTTGTCGCGTGGCGGCGGCTCGTTCTCGATCAGGGCGTTCGCGGCGTCGATCCGGAACTTCGGCTTGGTGGATCGCGCCGGTGCACCACGGCGCAGCCAGGCGAGCTCCTTCTTCAGCAGGTTCTGCCGCTTGGTCTCAGTGACCTGCGCGGAACGGGACCGCTCGGCCTTCGCCAGCACATACGCGGCGTACCCACCGTCGTACGACGAGACCTGGCCGCCCTGCACCTCCCACGTGACCGTGCAGACCGCGTCCAGGAACCAGCGGTCGTGGGTGACGACGATGAGGGCGCCCGCACGATCGACCACGTGCTCGGCGAGCCAGCTGACCGCCTCGATGTCGAGGTGGTTGGTGGGCTCGTCGAGGACGAGCAGATCGACCTCGGTCAGCAACAGCCTCGCGAGGGAGGCCCGTCGGCGCTCGCCACCGCTCAGGCTGCCGACGAGTGCCTGGTGGTCGACCTCGCCGAGCAAGTGCTCCATCACCGAGCGTGCGCGCGGATCGGCAGCCCAGGTGTAGGTCTCGACATCGCCGAGCACCGCGTGCAGCACAGTCTGCCCGGGGTCGAGGTCGTCGGTCTGTCCGAGGTACCCCAGCCGCAGGTCGCGGTTGTGCGTGATCCGGCCGCTGTCGGGCTCCTCACGCCTCGCCAGGACCTGTAGAAGCGTCGATTTGCCGTCGCCGTTCCGTCCGACCACGCCGGCCCGTTCTCCGCGCCCGATCCCGAGGGTGACCGAGTCGAGCAACGTCCGGGTGCCGAAGCCTTTGGAAACAGCTTCCATATTGACCAAGTTAGGTGCCGCCATAACGCGCCCAAGGGTATCCGACCGGGACAGCCGTGCCAGGATCGTCCAGGTGCTGACTCCTGCCTGGCTCGAGGGCCTGTCCCTGGGCGACCCGATCGCGGCCGATCCGCTGGAGGGCGGGTACGCCAGCAAGACCTACCGCGTGCGTACGTCGCTGGGCCGGACGGTGGTCGTGAAGACCCAGGACAACCTGCCGTCCGACCTGTATCCGCTCGAAGCCGATGGCCTCGACGCGCTGCGGCTTCCAGGCGGGTTCGCCGTACCGGAGGTGCTTCGGGTCACGTCGTCGTTCATCGTCCTGGCCGACCTCGGTACGACGGCCGCGTCGCCGACGTACTGGGAGGATGCGGGGCGGGCCTTGGCGCTGCAGCATCAGCAGACGGCGGACAAGTTCGGGTACCACCGGGACAACTACCTCGGTACGCTTCCGCAGCGGAACCCGTGGACGACCGACGGGCATGCGTTCTTCGCCGAGCAGCGCCTACTCCGGTACCTCGAGGAGCCCAACTGCTTTGGACAACTCCCTTCCGGCGATCGCCGCCGCCTGGAACGCGTGACCGACAGGCTGGTGGATCTCGTGCCCGACCAGCCGCCGTCGCTTCTGCACGGCGACCTCTGGCACGGCAACCTTCTCCCCGGCCCCGACGGCGAGCCCGGCATGATCGATCCCGCCGTCAACTACGGCTGGCCCGAAGCCGACCTCGCCACTCTCCTCATCTACGGCAACCTGTCGGAGACCTTCTTCTCCGCCTACGAGGAGTTGCATCCGCTGGCTGACGGCTGGCGCGACCGCATGCCGCTCCTCCACCTTCGCGAGCTCCTGTGCATCACCGCCCACTGGCCGGACCGTGCGGAAACCGTCGCCGAGATCCACACGATCCTCAAGAGCTTCGATTGAGGTTGAGCACGTACTCCTTCTGATTGAGGGGGTTGCCGTCGGTTCGTGACCGGGTGGGTGCCGGGCCGGAGACCGGTTGGTAGGTGTGGAAGGTGGTGGCGAGAAGGCCTTCGCCGTGACTCAGGGACGGCAGGAGGCTCTCGAACGGATGGGTGGTCGCCGCCGGGATCGTGCCCTCCAGGTGGGCCTGCGTCTCGGTGAGGGTGGTCCGGGAGACGAGACCGCGGTGCTCGGCGACGTGTGCGAGAACGCGTGACACCGTGTCGGCCGGAACGTCGAGCTCGAAGTGGTTGACCGGCTCGAGGACCGTCGTACCGGCTCGGGCGATCGCCTCCAGGAGGACGAGCGGCACCAGCCGACGGAAGTCACCGGCCGTCGTGCCGACACTGTCGTAGGCGGTGTGCGTGAGGTCGACCCGGATGTTCGGGATCTCCCAGCCGTACAGGCCCTGACGGAGCGTCAGGCGCACCGTCTCCTCGATTGCGGTGTGGAACGCGCGCGGCAGCCCGCCGAGCTCGACCACCAGGTTGTACTCAATGCCTTCGGCAAACGGTGCGACGTGGAATCCGACGCCGGCCAGCCACAAGTTGCCCGGCGCCATCATCTCCCGGACCGCGTCGCCTTCGCCGTCAAGGCGTTCGACATGGATCGGTGTGGTCTCGCTGAACGTGACATCGACGCCGTACTCCGTTGCCAGCAAGGACGCGATCACTTCCTTCTGCACCTCGCCGTACAGGCTGACGGTGATGTCGTCGGCCTTGCGGACCCGGATCAGCGGGTCCTGCTCGGCGAGCTGCGTCAACGCCTGGAACAGCTTGACCCGGTCCCGCGCACTCACCACGGTCTCCAGCGTCGGCGGCGCGAACAACCGGCCGACCTGCTTGGTACGCACGCCGAGCTGATCGCCGATCCGGATGCTCTTCAACCCGCGCAACGCCACGATCTGGCCGGCCTCGGCCCTGTCAACGGGATGACCCGCCACCTCGATCGCGCTCGGACGAGCCTGGTACTCCGCACCGTCCACCGGCTGTACGTCGACGTACGAGCGTGCCGTCAACGTGCCCGCGAACATCCGGGCCAACGCGATCTTCTGCCCGGCCGCACCGCGATCGACCTTGAAAACCCTTGCCTGCAAAGGATTCTCAGCCGATCCAGTGGCCCGAGGCAACCATGACCGGATGCCTTCGATCACCTCGGGTACCGCCGACGCCGGTCATCGCGGACCCGAAGTACACCGGATGCACCCATGCCTTCGCGACCTGCCGGCGCAGCTCGCCGGCGACGTCCAGCGGACCGCCGGCCAGGTACCGCTCGAGGAAGTCATCGTTGCGCTCAGCAAGCATCTCCGCGAGCGGCTCGTCGTCGAGGGCAACCAGGTCGGCGGACCGCGTCCCGAGGTCCGTGACTCCGACCATCGGCACAGCGGCCGGCGTCAGCAAGCGTTTGATATCGGCAAGCAGTTCGTCGTACCGCGCGCCGACGCGGTCGATCTTGTTCACGAACAGCAGCGTCGGGATGCGCAGCCGCGACAGTGTGCGCATCAGCAACCGCGTCTGCGGCTGCACGCCCTCGACCGCGGAGATCACCAGCACCGCGCCGTCGAGCACGGACAATGCCCGCTCGACCTCGGCGATGAAGTCGGAGTGTCCCGGCGTGTCGATCAGGTTGACCGGCAGGTCGCCGAGCGCGAACGACACCACCGCCGAGCGGATCGTGATGCCGCGTTTCCGCTCGAGATCCATCGAGTCGGTCTGGGTGTTCCCGTCGTCGACCCGGCCGACCCGGTCGATGACGCCGGCGGCGTACAGCAGCCGCTCGGTCAGGCTGGTCTTACCGGCGTCGACATGCGCCACAATGCCCATCGTCAGAGAGTTCAAGAGTCCTCGCGAATGCGTCGAAACGATCAGAACCAATGAGGTCGATCGATCCGCGGCGCATTCCGGTCTCCTGTCTCTCCACTAAGGGGCAGTCGGACCGTAACACCACACCCAGGGTGTGGACGAGCGATTTTCAGGCTTTGAGGATTGGTACGTCGTACCGCTGGATCAGTCCGTCGCGAGTCACCAGCGTCAATTTCTCAACGAGAGCCTGGGCCACCAGCATCCGATCGAAGGGATCCCGATGGATCGCCGGCAACCGCCCCGCGAGGTCGGCATGCGTCATGGAGACCGGCAATTCGCTGAGACCACCGCGCTCGATCCATTCCAGCAGGTTGTCCGGCAGTTTGATCTTCCCAGCAGCCTGCTTGATCGAGAGCTCCCAGACGGACGCAGCGCTGACATAGACCTCGAGCTCTGTGTCGATCCGGACTCTGAGATCGTCCGAGAGCTCAGGACTAGCTTGTAGCCACCAGATCAGCACATGCGTGTCCAGCAGAAGACGCGCTGCCCCAGGCACTACCGTCACGAGGGAATGCCGAAGTCATCTGCGATCTGTGCGTTCGTCTCTGGCGAGTCCCAGTCGTCGGCCAAGCTGATCTGA
Organism: Kribbella rubisoli; assembly: GCF_004217145.1. GTDB lineage: Bacteria > Actinomycetota > Actinomycetes > Propionibacteriales > Kribbellaceae > Kribbella > Kribbella rubisoli. The sequence goes on from NZ_SHKR01000011.1 coordinate 695,175, forward strand.
TCAGCCAGCGAGCCCCATCCAGTACGCCGGCGGGAAGTAGGCAGCGGAACTACCTTCGCGACAGGACGGCCTGCACGGCTGATGATGACTTCCTCACCATGCTCTACCCGCTCGATAATCCGAGACAGCTGCGTCTTCGCTTCATGAATGTTGTACTGCGGAGCCGGCTCGCCCATCATGCCTCCTTAGTCCACTTGGCTAAGTGTACTAGTGAGAGACGATGGCCGGGAGGATTCGGGCGCCGGGGACCGGGCCCTCGGCCTGGCGGACCATGCGGCAGAGGCCGGACTCGGCGAGTTCTACGGCGAGGTCGACCGCGCTGCGGCTGTCGGCGGCGAGGAACAGGCAGGTGGGGCCTGAGCCGGAGATCTGCGCGGCGAGAGCGCCCTGGTCGAGGCCGAACTGGAGCGTGTCGCCCAGCTCCGGCCGCAACGACAGCGCTGCCGCCTGCAGGTCGTTGCTGAGAGCAACAGCGAGGGCGCCGGGCTGGCCGGAGAGCAGTGCGGACAGCAGTTCGGGACGGACCTGGGGCGCCTCGACGCGGCGCAGCGGTCGCAGGCGGTCCAGTTCGCCGTACACCTCGGGGGTCGACAGGCCGCCGTCGGCGATCGCGAACACCCAGTGGAACGTCCCGCGGGACATCACCTCGGTGACCTGCTCGCCGCGGCCCTGACCGAGCGCCGTGTGCCCGACCAGGCAGAACGGCACGTCACTGCCGAGCTCCGCCGCGTGATGTTGCAGCTCGGTCTGCGTGAGCTGCAGGCCCCAGAGCCGGTTGCACGCCACCAGGGTCGCTGCGGCGTCAGTCGATCCGCCGGCCATCCCGCCTGCCACCGGGATCGTCTTGCGGATCGTCAGGTCGACGCCCTCGTCGACGTCGTACTCCGCCTGCAGCAGCCGGGCGGCCTTCACCGCGAGGTTCGTCTCGTCGGCCGGTACGTCGTCCGCGAAGTCCCCCACGATCTCGACCGAGACCTCGCCGTCGTCGTCACGGACCTGCGCCGTGATGTCGTCGTACAGGGCAACGGCCTGGTACACAGTGGCGACGGGGTGGAACCCGTCAGGGCGCGGCGGACCGACCGACAGACCGAGATTGATCTTGGCCGGTGCCCGCACCGTGACCTCAACAGAAGGTGGCACGTCGCACAGGCTAGTGCCTTACTGAGTCCGACCTGCACCTGCGAGAGCCGCGAACTCTGTGATCCCGAGCATCTCGCCGCGCAGTTGCGGGTCGATTCCTGTTGCCGCGAACACCTCGTCGAGTCGTGCGCGGTCCGGCATCCAGCGGGTCAGCGCGGACCGGATTGTCTTACGCCGCTGCGAGAACGCGGCCTCGATCACCGCGAACACCTCCTCGCGGCTGGCCGGCGTCTGCGGCGGATCGCGTCGTTCGAACGCGACCAGCCCGGAGTCGACGTTCGGCGCCGGCCAGAAGACATTCCGTCCGATCGGCCCGGCGCGCCGCACCTCGGCGTACCAGGCAGCCTTGGCGGACGGTACGCCGTAGGTGCGCGAGCCGGGCGGGGCGGCCAGGCGGTCCGCGACCTCGGACTGCACCATCACGAGACCGTGGCGTAGCGAGTCGGACACTTTGAGCAGATGGAGCAGCACGGGTACCGCGACGTTGTACGGGAGATTCGCCACACAGGCGGTCGGCGCACCGATCTCCGCCGGGGTCACGTCCATCGCGTCGGCCTCGACCACGGTCAACTCCGACGCCTGCTCGGGCGCGTACGTCGCGATCGTGGACGGGAGCGCCTGCGCGAGCAGCGGGTCGATCTCGACCGCGGTGACAGGGTGCCCTGCGGCGAGCAGCGCCAGGGTCAGTGAGCCGAGCCCGGGGCCGACCTCCAGCACGGTCTCACCGGCGGACAGGTCGGCGGCTCGCACGATCCGTCGGACCGTGTTCGGGTCGATGACGAAGTTCTGGCCGCGCTGCTTGGTCGGACGGACTCCGAGCGCGGCGGCCAGTGAACGCACATCCGCCGGACCGAGAAGCCTCGGTCCGGCGGATGTGGATGAATCAGACGAGCTCACGCCGTCAGTGTGTCAGCTTCAGGCCTTCTTGCCGCACACCGGCCAGGCGCCGTACCCACCGCGGTCAGCCTTGACCTTCTCCGCGATCGAGATCTGCTGCGCCTTCGACGCACCGTTGGCGTTGTTGGCGTACGCCGTCCCGCCGTAGGCCGCCCAGGTGCCGTGGTCGAACTGGAGACCGCCGTAGTACCCGTTGCCGGTGTTGGCTGCCCAGTTGCCGCCGGACTCACACGCGGCGATCCGGTCCCACGCGCCACCACTGCTGGTGGGGACCGACGGCTTCTCGTCCGTCGTCGTGGTCGTCGGCTCTGTCGGCTTCGGCTTGGTGCCGACCAGGACCTTCTCGTCGACCGGCGCCGTGACGACCTTCGACGTGACCACCTTCGTGGTCGACAGCTTGCCGTCCAGGTAGGTGTACAGGTACGTGACGGAGGTGGAGCCGTCGGTGCCCTTGGCCGTGGTCTTCTTGGTGCCCTCGACCAGCGTCGCCGACTTGGTCTCGTCGGTGCCGTGCGCAACCGCCAGCGTCTTGGTGATCCGCTTCTGCAGGACCTGCACGTAGCCGATCTTGTTGACGCCGAGCTTCAGCGGGGTCGCGGCGGCCGGGGTGATCCGGTCGTCGGCGTCCCAGCTGATCTTCGCCTCGGTCAGGGCCTCGCCGACGGTGCCGGCCAGCGACTTGATCGTCGCGACCTTGCCCAGGTGGACGATCTGCACGGTCTTCGGGGTCTTCACGACCAACTCCAGCCCCTGGCGCCCGAGCGGCGCGCTACGGCTGGTGGAGAGCTGGGCACCGTCGTACCGCAGACCGAGGTCGGCGAGCGCTTCGTTCACACTGTCGGCGGTGGTCCAGTAGGCCTTCTTGGTGCCGTCGGCGTTGACGGTCAGCTCGCGACCGTACTGGACCGAGATCTCCTGGCCGTCCTTGAGCTTGGAGTCCGGAGCCGGCGCGACCACGTCGTGGGCACCGATCTGAACTTTCTCGGCCTTCAGGGCGTCTGCCACGGTGGAGCCGAAGGTGTGAACCTTCTGCACCTGGCCGTCGACGGAGAGGCTGACCGTCTTGCTCTTCTCGGCATACGCCACAGAGCCGCCCGCGACGGCAATCGCGGCGGTCGCACCGACGGCCGCGATGATGGACTTACGCACTAACGCTCCCAGGTAGGGCTACCCGGGCACGGGGTGGGACAGCACAGGCACCGACCGTCGACGCCGGACTGGCTGCCCGGAGCTTCTTGGTCCCGCCGAGGGGATGTGCTGCCCGGAATCTTCCCCGATCCCGGCCAACATCACGGGACCATAACGAAGATATGCCGGAAGTGCCAATCCCCTGGTCGGCGAGTCGTAAATGGGTGTAACGGGGCCGACATGCCTCGTTACACCAAGTGATTGCCCCATTGGCCCCGATGCACCACTTCGGCGGTCGTCCTGCGACCCCGTTTCAGCGACGGCGAGCGCTTGTCCGGGGCCCGGTACCCGACCGACAGCACGCCGACCAGATCGAACCCCTCGGGTACGCCGAACTCCTTCAGCAGCCGGCCCGCTTTATCCGCAGGAGGCCCGAAAAAGCAGGCTCCCAGGCCTTCGTCGACGACGGTCTGCAGCATCAGCAGCACCGCCATCCCGGTGTCGACGTACCAGTACGGCGCCGTCCAGTGGCCCTCGTCGCGATCGGTCCAGCCCTTGTCCGGTTCGGTGTACCGATCGAGGTACGCGTCCTTGTGCGCGAACGCGAGAACGAGCAGCGGAGCGCGCCGCAGGCCTGTGATCCACTCCACATACTTCTCGTCCGGATCCTCGGCCGCGATCCGCCAGTACCGCTCCCGCTCGTCACCCTCGAGCGTCAGGAACGCCCACCCCTGGCTGAACCCGCCCGAGGGGGCCCGGAGACCGTTTTCCAGGATCCGCTCCCGGACCTCCTCCGGCACGGCCCGATCCGGGTCGTAGTTCCGCACCATCCGCCGCCGCCGCACAACCTCACTGAACTCCATGAGGTGTGTCTACCAGCGGGCTCACCCGACGTCGTCGCCGACCTCCAGGTGCCGCCAGAACTCCGGCGTCGGCTGCATCGTCACACCGGCCGAAGCCATCATTTCCTGGATCTGTGCCCCGGAGTGCTCGAAGAACGCCTGGAACGACGCCTCGTCGGGCCACTCGTCGACGACGAGAACCTCGTTCTTGTTGCCGTAGAAGTGATGTGAGATCAGCCCACGACTCGACGCGTCCGCAATCACACCTTCGAAGAGCGCGCCGTTGTCGGCACCCAACTTCTCGATCGCTGTGGGGTCCCCAGTTACCCGCAGGGTCATCAGAACGCTCATTGCCCCTCCCCCTTGCAAGCCGGCCCCGAACGGGGCCGGCGCCCTCAGCCTGCGCCCGTCCGACCCCCCGCGCAACGGTCGGCACGAACGTTGACGGTCGGCGTCCGCACGGTCACAAAACCAGTTTCGCCAGCAGGTATGCCTCCGTGCCGGCCAGGCCGACCGAGCAGAAGAGGACGGTCCTACCCGTCACGTTGCCGCTCAATGCCGCGCCCAGGCTGATCAGACGATCGTGTTGCGGGGTGCCGGCGAGGATGAACGGCGGGTCGTACGCCCGGGTCTGCGCGACCGAGTCGGTGACCACCAGATCAGCCCGATCGATGAGCTCCGGCCCGAACTCGGCGCGCCCCTGCTGCTTCGGTCCAAGAGTCGTGACGAAGGCACCGTCCTTGACCCAGGCCGGGTCGATCACCGGCGTCGGACTGTTGGTGGCCAGCACCACAACATCCGCGCCCTCGACGGCTTCCTGCGCTGACTCGACCGCGGTCGCGGCCAGCCCAAGGTCCTCAGAAGCCCTTCTAGCAAAGGCGATTCGCCGCACCCGGTCCCGGCTGAACACTCGCACGCCCGACAACCGTCGTACCGCTCCAATCGCCCAGAGCTGAGTAAAGGCCTGCGTGCCCGTCCCGATCAACGCAAGGGTCTCGGCGTTCGACCTCGCCAGCGCATCGACAGCCACCCCACCGATCGCCCCCACCCGCCGCGGTCCCAGTTCGTTGCCCACAGCAATCCCCCGGACCTCACCACTCCCCCAGTCATGCAACACGACAACCTGCTGTCCCGGATCGGTCTCGAACGAGTCATACGACCGATACCCGAACCACTCCCCCTCCAACGCCCCAGTCGTAAACACCAACCGCCCGTCGCCCAGATCCGTGCTGACCCGAGGCGGCGTACGCAATCGCCCTTCGTGAGCAGCAAGAACCGCCTCCCGCATCCACCCAACAGCTTGCCCAGGGCGCAGCCGGGCCCGGATGTCGGCGTCAGTGAGGACACTTACCACGGGCCGATCTCCTTCAGTCGCGCTGCGGGGAGCGCGATTGCCTCGGACCGCCCGGTCCCGCCTGTTGTCCGCGGGGCCCTTCGCCCTGCTCCGATGGCGCGTGATCGGCGGCGCCCACCGGCCGCTTCGTTGCGCCGGCAGCAGGCGCCTGGGGCGCAGTCAGAGCGCGCAGCCGTTTGAGGTCGGGTGGGAGGTTGCCTCTGGCTTGGCGACCAGCCTGGTTCAGCCGGGATCCCGGCCGCTGGGCTTCCTGCTGAGCACGCTGCGCGTTGTCGATGCGGTACTTGCGTTCGATGCGATTGAGTTCGGTGTCCAGACCGGCGATCGCTTGCTGAGCGGCCTTCGTACCCGCCTCGGCCTTCTGATCACGCCCCAGCGACTCGTCGGCCTCGACAGCAGCCAGCCCGGAGAGGGATTCGCGCAGTGGAGCGACCAGTTGTTTGCGTACTTCGGCCCGGTGCGCCTCCGGCATGAGCCCGGGCTCGGCAAGCCGTTCGTCGATCATCAGGTCGACCGCAACGTTCCAGCGTTGACTGTCGTCGGCACACATCAGCTTCTGGGTGACCTCGGCGCTGGTCAGGCCGCTACGCTCAGCCACCGCCTTGTCGAGGTGCCGGACAGCGGGCGAGAAGGCGGCGTACGCGTCGACACCCGGTTGGGCCAGAACCGCGGCCTCGACCTTCTCCAGACCCGCATCGGCGAAGACGTCGATGATGATGTTGTCGAGGTTCCGCTTCGTCCATTGCTCGGTGCGGCCTTCGTCGTAGGCGGCCGCGGCAGCGTCGTACGGGTAAGCCTCCGGTGCCGACATGTCGCCGAGACGAGCCATCAGATGAGCGGCTTCGTGAGTCAGCGTGTCCATCGCGTCGCGCAACAGCCAGGCTTCGTCGTCGGTCAGCGGGCGATCGAGGTCCCGTGCCTCGCGCAACCGATCGAGGACCTGGCGGACGGAGACCGCGATGCTGCCGTCGGGGTGTGCGCTGCCGACATTCTCCGGATCGGTCTCCTCCAGCACCCGTCCGTTCCACCGGGTTCGAGGACCACCAGGCCTACCGCCGCCGGCTCGTTGCTCGACGGCGTAGACCACGGCGGCGACCAGTCGGTACTCCCAGGACTGCGGTGGGATCTGGACCACGGCGTCGGTCACGAGCCGTCGGTCCGAAGTCGCTCGATCAGCCTTACCAGGCTGGAGTTCATCCGCAGGATCGTCATGGACTCGCGCAGCGGGGCTTGCTTGGACAATGCCGCGATCTCGGCTTTCGCGCGTTCGGCGTGAGCGATGCGCTCGGCCGGCGAGCCCTCGTCGATCAGCACCTGAGCCACCAAGGCGGATGCGCGCTGGTACTGCGGACTGGTGCCCGGCTTTGGTCCGCTGATCAGCTCGGGGAGTTTTCCGGCTCTGATGAGTGCGTGGCCGCGGGAGCGCTCGTCCGGGATCTGTTCCGCGAGGGCCTTCATCCGTGCGACTTCGGCTGCCACAGTGGCCTCGTCGGCGCCTTGGAGGGAGTCGGCGAGCTCGAGTAGCTGGGCGTCGAAGGCGTCGTAGTCCACGGAATCAGCGTATCGGCAGAGTCGTTTACCAGGGCCCGCCGAAGGCGTTGTCGGCGTTGGTGTTGAGGGTGGCGCAGAGTTCGGGGACGGAGATGTTGAGGACGTCGGCCATTCTGCGGACGGTGTGGGGGATCAGGTAGGACGCGTTGGGCTTGCCTCGGTAGGGCGAGGGGGTGAGGTAGGGGGCGTCTGTCTCGACGAGGATGCGGTCGAGGGGGGTGACGGCCAGGGCGTCGCGGAGGGACTGGGCGTTCTTGAAGGTCACGACGCCGGCGAAGCTCAGGAACGCGCCGCGGTTCACGCATTCGCGGGCGAACTCGGTGTCGCCGGAGAAGCAGTGCATCACGAGGCGGTCGGGGACGCCCTCGCGGTCGAGGATGCGCAGGATGTCCTCGTGGGCGTCCCGGTCGTGGATCATCAGCGTCTTGCCGAGTCGCTTCGCGAGTTCGATGTGCGCGGCAAACGACTCGTGCTGCGCCGTACGCCCGTCCTCGCCGGTGCGGAAGTAGTCGAGTCCGGTCTCGCCGATCACGCGGACCTTGTCCGAGCTCGATGCCAGCCGCTCGATCTCCGCGAGCGCGCTGTCCAGCTCGCTGGCATCCTTCAGCTTCGGTGCCTCGTTCGGGTGCAGGGCGACGCCAGCGATCAGGTTCGGGTACTGCGTGGCCGCCTCGACCGCCCACACCGCGCCGGGCAGATCGCACCCGACCTGCACGATCCGCGTCACGCCGACCGACGACGCCAGCTTGATCGCCTCGGCCGGGCTCAGCCACGCACCGTCCTCGCCGTCGGCGATATCGAGATGACAGTGCGCGTCGACCACGCTCATCGGCAACGGATCAGGCACGGCCGGCCGACTCCGATCCCGCGATCGCCCGTCCTCCCCGATCGCAGCCCGCTCCCGAGTCGGCCGATCCACACCATCAGACATGGTGCCTAGATTACTGACCCCGCCCGAGTCACTGGCGGGTTGTTTCACCACTGGCGGCTTGTAACGCGTCAGCGGCGAAACAAACCGCCACCGGCTACGCCTCAGCGGCTTCCTTCACCTTGGTGACCAGTGACTCCCACATGGACTGGGAGTGCTTGGCCTCTTCCTCGGTCGCGTTGTTGTCCTGGGTCAGCTTCAGGTGGGTGTTGCCGGTCAGCTCGTACGTGAGGGTGTGGTAGTTCTCGGGTACGTCGGGTTGGCCCGTGAGCGGGCTGAAGTGGGTCAGCTTCAGGAGCCGCCCGGGCTCGAAGGCGAGGATCTCGCCCTTGTCCTGGTACGGCTTGCCCTCCCACTCACCGGCCCAGGTGATCGGACTGCCTACCTGCCAGTCGGTCTCGACCTCGGCGCCGAACCACAGGTCCTTCAGCTTCTGCGGGCTGGTCAGCACCTCCCACACCTGCGCCACCGGTGCATCGATGTCGACCTCGGCCACTGCCTCATATCCAGTCATCGTCAATCTCCTCTCTCCCCTGACCGTACGGTTCCCGGTCCCCATGCGCTTGTAGAAAAGCGTCAGCCGGATCGTGCAGGAAGTCAGCACCCACGGCCATGTTCGCAGCCCGCACGGCCCAGTAGTTTGCGTCTCGGTTCCGCCCGACCGACAGGAGCAGCCGATGCCCCGGATCAGCGCAGTTCTCGCCGCACTCAGCCTCGTCGTGGGAGCGCTACACACAGACACCGCCCCACCGATCCCCGTGCAGATTCTCAGCCTGACAGACCTGCACGGCTACCTCTCGGAGACCGAGAACCTGACCATCGCCGGCCCGGCCGGCACCCAGCAGGTCGGCGGTGCCGCTTATCTCAAGGCACACCTCGACCAACTGAGGAAGCCGAACAGCTTCCTCATCGGTTCGGGCGACCAGTTCAGCGGCTGGCCGGACTACACGCAGGCGTTCGCGAACGAGCCGACCATCGAGGTCCTGAACGCGTTCGGGATGGACTTCGACGTTGCCGGCAACCACGAGTTCGACCGCGAGTTCCCGTTCCTGCGCCGGATGCAGACCGGCGCCTGTTACGGCAAGCCCGGGTTCGACAGTTGCTTCAAGGACTCCACCGGCCGGAACTTCCACGGCACCGATTACGCGTACCACGCGGCGAACATCGTCGACCCGCGGACCAAGCGGCCGGTGCTCCCGCCGTACTGGATCGCGAAGGCGGGCTCGCAGCGGATCGGGTTCATCGGGCTCGGCTTCCCCGGTACGCCGACCGAGACGCTGTCGATCGAGGGATCCGGGTTCGAGTTCCAGGGCGTGGTCGACGCGGCGAACCGGGCCGCGGCCGCGCTCAAGGCCCAGGGAGTGAACGCGATCGTCGTCAGCATGCATGAAGGCGGTCAACAGGGCGGCTTGTACGACGAGTGCAAGAATCCGAGCGGTCCGATCTTCGACGCGGCGCGGGCGATGTCGCCGGACATCGACGTGATCCTCGGCGGCCACTGGCACACCGCGTTCAACTGCATGATCCCGGACCCGAACGGCGTACCGCGTCCGGTGCTGGAGGCAAGCAACCACGGCCGGGTGCTCGGCGAGGTCAACCTGTCGCTCGATCCCGCGACCGGTGAGGTGATCCGGTCCGCGACGACCGCGACCAACCACGCGGTCACCAAGGACGTCACGCCTGATCCGAAGATCCAGAAGATCGTGAAGTACTGGATGGACAAGTGGACGGCCCGCCAGGCACAGCCGCTCGCGAAGCTCGACCGCGATCTCGACTTCGCCACCACGACGGAGAGCCGGACCGGAAACCTCGTCGCCGACCTCTACAAAGCTGAGGCGAAGGGCGACTTCGCGCTGGTGCCGGCCGACCTCGGCGTCGATGTGATCGCGGCCGGTCTCAAGGCCGGCACGGTGACGTACGGCGAAGCATGGCCGGTCGCCGGGATCTCGCCGATCACCACGCTCTCGATGAAGGGCTCGACCGTCGAGGCCGTCCTGGAGCAGCAGTGGATCCCGCCCGCGTACGGCTGCAGCCGACTGTCCGCGCTGGCGACCTCGGCGAACTTCCGCTACAGCTACGACCTCGGCAGACCCGTCGGCGACCGGATCGATCCGGCGAAGGTCTTGATCAACGGGAAGCCCTTGCAACTCGACAAGACGTACCGCGTGACGACGAGCGCGGCGATGCCGTTGCACGGAGCGCAGTACGGCTATCCGGGCTTCCAGCAGTTCACCAAGCTGACCCGTGCGTCGAAGATGGGCCAGGAGGTCTTCCTCAACTATCTGCGGACCCATCCGTTGCTCAAGGCACCTAGCCTGGGACGCGTCACCGCAATCCCCGGTACGCCGCCGCCGGTCGACGGCCCGTTCGGTCCGCTGAACCTGCTACCGCAGATCGAGATGACGGCGACGGCCACCAGCCAGGGCTCGCCCGCCTACACCGCAGCGTCGGCGATCGACGGCAACTGTACGACGATGTGGCACTCGAACTGGAGCCCGCACGCACCGCTTCCGCAATACATCACCCTCGATCTGAAGACGCCGCGTGCGGTCGAGGCGCTCGTCTACACGCCACGCCAGGACGCCGACGTGCCGAACGGCCGGATCTCGTCGTACGACGTCCAGACGAGCCTCGACGGGATCACGTTTACCTCGGCGACGACGGGGTCATGGGACGGCAGCGTCGATGCGAAGATCGCCCGACTCCCAGCCGCAACGACGGCCCGCTACGTGCGACTGATCGGACTGGCCGGCGGGGCGGACTACGCGGCGGCGACCGAGCTCAATATAGCTCTAGCTCCGGGTTCCTGACCTTGGCGCGATGGGCGGTCGGCGAGATCCCGAAGCGGCGGCCGAACTGGCGGCTGAGGTAGTGCGGTGAGTCGAAGCCGACCGCTGCGGCGATCTGCGCAACGGACATGTCGGTCGCGCCGAGAAGCTCGGCGGCGCGCTGCAGACGGAGCGCCAGTACGACGTTCATGATCGAATCGCCGACCTGTTCCTTGAAGAGATGCGCCAGACGGGAGACGGACACCTGGGCGAGCCCGGCGAGTGAAGTCAGCGTGTGCGGCCGAGCCGGGTCCGCGGTGATTGCCTCGAGCACCAGATGCACGCGGGCGTCCAGGTGTTGCGTCTCCCGGCGCAGGCTTGCGACCGCGGTCAGCAGCACCTCCTCGATGCCGTTCATCGTCAGCTCGGTCGCGACACTCTTCTCCAGCAGGTGCAGCTCGGTGTCGCCGGTCGGCGACAGCCCGGCCCGCTGCGCGTCCCGGTGCAGCCGGTCGAACGCCGACACCACGCGGTCGGTCTCCGACGACCTGGTCAACCGCACATACGACAGACCAGGCATTGCCTGTGGCAACGACAACCACGCATGCCACTCACGCCGCGGCTGGAAGTGCGCCCACCACGACTCCCAGTAGGTGCCCACGGTCCCGTAGTCGTGCGGCGTACCCGGGCTGACCAGTACGACGTCCCCGTGGCGCAGGGTCAGCCTGTTCTCGCCGATGAGATACCGGCCCGTCCCGGACGCGGTGTACAGCAGGTACCAACTGCCGACGCCGTCCGGCCGGACGACCCGATAGTCGCCGCCGCTGTGGAAGTGGCCGGTCACCAGCTTGCTCGGCGGCGGGATCTCGCTGTACAGCTCGATCAGCACCTGGGTAGCAAGATCGTGCTCGAAGTCAGCAGGCTCCGTCATGGTGGATCCCCTCGTAAGGGCTCCAAGATTAGCAAGATCCTGCACCCCGACGAATCGAGTCATCCGTGCCTTTCGCCCCCGTCGCCGAGCTCGAGTACGACGCCTCCACGCTGGTCTTCGAGCACGGCTGGCAGTCCTGGAGCCCGAGCGGCTGGTACCGCCTCGACGCGTCGCCACCGCGGCCGACCGCGCCGAACCACCACGTGATGGCGTACCGCCCCGGCGTCGAGGCCGGCCGGTTCCAGGGCGAAGGTCTGCTCGCCGTCGCGACCGCCGGCGAAATCACAACCGTTGCCGCGAGCACCCCAGACGTCGTGCCGTCGATCCGCGCCGAGATCCACGACGACCGGCTGCTGATCTCTGCGGACGGCGAGGTGCAACTCACCACCAGCACGCACGCCAACCCGAACCAAGCGCTGGCCGACTGGGCTGACACCTTCGCCGCCGGTGCACCGCCCGTCCGCGTGTTCGGCCCGTCGTGGTGCAGCTGGTACGCGTACTGGGGCAAGGTCACCGAGCGCGACGTGATGGCCGAAGTCCGCCAGTTCGACCAGCATGACCTCAGCATCGACCTGGTCCTGCTGGACGAGGGATACCAGGCGGCGATCGGGGACTGGCTGACGCCGCGTGACGACTTCGGATCGACCGTCCGGCTCGCCGCCGACATCCGCTCGAGCGGTCGCCGCGCCGGCATCTGGGTAGCGCCGTTCCTGGTCGGCAGCGGCAGCGAGACGGCCCGCAAGCATCCCGAGTGGCTGGTCCCCGGGATCAACGCCGGTACCAACTGGGGCCAGGAGCAACTAGTTCTCGACGTCACCCATCCCGGCGCGGCACAGCACATCCAGGACGTGTTCACCGAGCTGTGCCGGCAGGGGTACGACCACTTCAAGCTCGACTTCGTGTACGCCGGGGCGATCGACGGCGAACGCCACGAGCAGCTCGACGGCATCGCGGCGTACCGGCATGGGATGCGGCTGCTGCGCGAAGCCGTCGGACCCAACCGGATTCTGCACGGGTGCGGTGCTCCGATCCTGCCGAGCCTCGGGCTGGTCGACTGCATGCGGATCTCGCCGGACACCGATCCGTTGGTCGACCCACCATCCGGCGACATCAGCCAGCCGGGTCAACGCGGCGCCCGGTCCACGTCGGTGGCGCGCGAGTTCCTGCACGGCCGGTGGTGGGCCAACGATTCCGATTGCCTGATCGTGCGGCCGGACGTCCAGGAACGGGAGATCTGGGCGGAACACATCTCCGAAGGTCCTGGTCTGCGGATGTCGAGCGACCCGATCGGCGAGCTCGATCGCTGGGGGCTCGATCGGACCCGCGAGCTGCTCGTCCCGAGTTCGCCGCGGCCGCATCCGTTGAAGGATCCCGATGCTTAGGCCCGCGCCCCGCCGTACTCATCGCATCGGCCGGGGCAGGCAGACGGCCGCGGCGTACGCGCTGCTCGCGCCGAGCCTGGTCGGCGTACTCGGCTTCTTGCTCGCGCCCGTGGTGATCGTGCTTGTTCTCAGCCTGTTCGACTGGAAGTTGCTGTCGACACCGGAATTCATTGGACTCGCCAACTACCGCAAGCTGTTCACCGACTCTGACGTCTGGCACTCGCTGCTGGTCACGCTGTACTACGTCATCATCTGCGTGCCCGGTACGACGATCCTCTCACTGCTCCTGGCGCTCCTGGTCGACCGCAAGCTTCGCGGGATGAAGTACTTCCGCGCGCTGCTCGTGATCCCGTGGATGGCGACGCCCGTTGCCCTCGGCCTCGTCTGGAGCTGGATCTTCGACCCGGGCCGCGGCGCCCTGAACCAGTTCCTCGGACTCTTCGGCGTCGACGGTCCGGCGTGGCTGTCGTCGCCGGTGCTGGCGATGCCGAGCGTCGCAGCGGTGCACATCTGGCAGTTCGCCGGGTACAACATGCTGTTCTTCCTGGCCGGCCTGCAGAACATCCCGCCGTCGTTGCGCGAGGCATCGTCCCTGGACGGCGCGTCGCCGGTCGCCCACTTCTTCTCGATCACGCTGCCGCTGCTGCGGCCGACGATGCTGTTCGTGCTGATCACCAACGTGATCGGCTCGTTCCAGGCCTTCGACACGATCTTCGTGATGACCGAGGGCGGACCCGGTGACAGCACCGAGGTGACGACGTACCTGATCTACGACGAGGCGTTCAAGAAGTTCGACTTCGGCTACGCGTCGACGATCTCGGTGCTGCTGTTCGCGGTGGTGCTGATCGCGACGATCTCCCAGTTCGTGTACTTCGAACGCCGTACGACCTATGAGGTGTCCGGATGAAACTGCGCATCTTCGTGTACGCCGTCCTGGTGGCCGGCTGCGTACTCGCGATCTTCCCGTACTTCCTGACCGTGCTCACCGCGTTCAAGGGCCCGGGGCAACTGTCGGAGACGATGCCGTGGGAACCCGGAGTACCGCCGAGCACGGCCGCGTTCCACCGGCTGTTCGCATCCGGCTTCGGCGGCTACCTGGTGAACACGACCCTCGTCACGGCGGGGATCACGCTCGGGCAGGTCGTGTTCGCGGTGCTGGCGGCGTACGCCTTCGCGCGGCTGTCGTTCCCCGGCCGGGACGCGTTGTTCTGGGTCTATCTGTCGACATTGATGGTGCCGCCGGTGGTCACGATGATCCCGCTCTACCTGATGATGCAGAAGCTCGGCCTGGTCGACACCTGGGCAGGTCTGATGCTGCCGACGATGCTCGGTACGCCGTACGCGATCTTCCTGCTCCGCCAGTTCTTCCGCGGCATTCCCGCGGATCTCGAGGACGCCGCCCGGATCGACGGCGCCGGGCGGGTCCGGACGCTGGTGTCGATCGTGCTGCCGTTGTCGAAACCGGTCCTGGTCACCGTCACCACGCTCGCCGTGGTGGCCAACTGGAACAGCTTCCTCTGGCCGCTGATCATCACCAGCAGCGAGGACAAGCGGTTGCTGTCGGTCGGGATCGCCTTGTTCAAGGGGGAGATCGGCGTCGATTACAACGCCGTGATGGCCGGCAGCCTGATCGCGCTGGCGCCGCTGCTGGTCCTGTTCATCGTCTTCCAGCGCTTCATCGTCCGCTCGGTCGCAGTTACCGGGCTCAAGTAGTTCGGAGGCTCTCATGTCTTTGTCCAGGAGGACTTTTCTGATCGGCGCCGGAAGTGTGCTCGCCCTCGCCGGCTGCGGCTCGTCGAACGACAAGGCGAGCAGCGGCGGCGGCAAGGTCGAGCTCGTCTACCGGCTGTGGGACGAGCAGCAGGAGGTCGGCTACAAGGCGGTCTTCGCGGAATTCACGAAACAGAACCCGGACATCACGGTCCGGATGGAGGTGCTGCCCTGGGACCAGTACTGGACCAAGCTCACCACCGAGCTGGCCAGCGGCAAGGCGCCGGACGTGTTCTGGCTGACCGTCGACTACTTCCCCGACTTCGCCGGCAAGGGCGTCCTCGCGCCGCTCGACGACCTGATCTCGAAGGCCGGGCTCAAGCTGGACGCGTACAACCCGAACGTCGTGCAGTCGTACAAGTTCGAGGACAAGCAACTGGGGATGCCGAAGGACATGGGCATCGTCGGACTGCTGTACAACAAGGACCTGTTCAAGAAGGCAGGCGTGACGATGCCGGCCGAGCTGACCTGGGCGCCGGACGGCTCGGGCAGCTTCCTCGAGATCGCCCGCAAGCTGACCGTCGGCACCAAGCAGTGGGGGTTCTGCTCGTGGAACCACAACCAGACCCAGTGGCTGAACTGGATCGCCTCGAACGGCGGCCACGCGATGGACAAGCCGTACGGCACGTTCGACTTCGCCGGCCAGAAGTCGGTCGAGGCGCTGCAGTTCGCCCGTGACCTGATCTTCAAGTGGAAGGTGTCCCCGGACGGCACCCGGACCAACCCGCCGACCGGACAGGCAACCGAGATGTTCTACCGCGGCGAGGTCGCGATGTTCCCGGCGAACAACGCACTGCTCCCGTTCGCGCTGCCCGAGGTGAAGTTCCCGATCGGGGTCGCCGCGATGCCGGCCGGACCCGCCGGGCGCACGGTGGTGATCAACGGTCTCGCCGAGACGATGTTCGCGAAGACCAAGCACCCGGAGGAGGCCGGCAAGCTCGTCGCCTTCCTCGGCACGGAGAAAGCGCAACGCCTGATGGGCGACGCGGGCTACATCATCCCGGCACTCACCGACGCCGGCGCCGGATACCAGACCTTCTGGCAGAAGAAGGGCATCGACGTCCAGCCCTTCCTCGACTCGGCCGCCGGCAGCACGGTCAACCTCCCGATCGCCGACGGCTGGACCTCGAAGTCCACCGAAATCAACAAGGCCGCCAACGACCTCTTCCTCGACAAGACCCCCGTCCAGGACATCGCCGCCGCCATGGACAAGATCGGAAACGACCGATGAAGGAACTGACCGACTCGTACGACGACCGGGCGGACGACGCCGTACTGCGCCGGCGGCTCGCCGGCGATGGGTATCTGTTCTTTCGCGGCTTGTTACCGGTTGATGTGGTAACCGACGTGCACGAGCAGTTGGCGCGGATCTTGTACGACAGTGACTGGTTGGCGCGGGATGCGGATCCGCGTGAGTTGGTGGCGTCGGGGCGGGCCGTTGAGGAGGGGTCGGCCGGGTTCTTCGGGGCTTATACGGCGATTCAGAGCACGCAGGCGTTTCACGAGCTCGCCGTACGGCCGGAGTTGATCGGGCTGGCCGGACGGTTGCTGGGTGAGGAGGCGTTCGCGCATCCGGCGCATATCTGCCGGATCGCGCCCCCGTCGCCGGGGGCGAATCCGACGCCGATCCACCAGGACTACCGGTTCATCCAGGGCAGCGTCGACACGCTCACCACCTGGCTCCCGTTGAGCGCGGCGCCGCCGGAGATCGGTGGGCTCCGGGTGTACGCCGGGTCGCCGCGTCTCGGCGTACTGCCGGTCAGGGCGTCGGACGGCCCGGGGATGTTGCGGGCCGAGGCCGACGAGAACCACCCGGAGTGGCGTACGACGTCGTACCAGCCGGGCGACGTACTGCTGTTCGGGAGCCTGACCGTGCACGGCGCAATGCCGAACCGGACCAAGCATCTGCGGCTGTCAGCCGACTTCCGCTACCAGGCACGCAGCGCACCTATGGCGCGCGACATGCTCGGCACCGGCAAACCGCACTACCACCCGGACGTGCCGGACTTCCCGACCCTCACCCGCGGCTGGACCTCGACGGAATCTGTCGAGGTCCCGGCCGGGGTGAACTTCGTCGACCGCTGGGACCCGCGAGTGGACGACGTACCCACGCCGCAGTCCCGCTTCGCCTACGCCTGATCCATCACAGCTGAGCCATCACGCCGGAGCCGTCACGCCTGGGGCAGGACGACGATCTTGCCTCGGGCGTGGCCGGACTCGCTCAACGCCTGGGCCTTGCTCGCGTCGGCCAGGCCGAAAGTCTCGGCGATTCGGATCGTGAGCTTGCCGTCGGCGGCCGCCTGGAGCTGGGCGTCGAGGGCGGCGCGGACCTGCTCGGGGGTGCCGGTGCCGCCACCGGAGGTTTGGATGCCGAGCTTGCCTGCGGCGAAGTCGGCGATGGTGACGATCCGGTCGGTGCCGCCGCGGAGTTCGATCGACTCCTCGAGGCCGCCCTTGCCTGCGGTGTCGATCACCGCATCGACACCCTGCGGAGCGGCCTCGCGGACCCGCTCGACCAGACCCTCGCCGTACGTCACCGGGATCGCGCCGATCGAGCGCAGGTAGTCGTGGTTCGCCTCGGATGCCGTGCCGATCACCGTGAGACCGGCCGCCTTCGCGAGCTGGACGGCGACTGAGCCGACCGCGCCCGCGGCGCCGTGGATCAGGATCGTCTCGCCGGACTTCACGCCGAGCAGGTCGAGCACCCGCTGCGAGGTCTCGCCGGCCACCGGTACGCCGACGGCCTGCTCCCAGCCGAGACCCGCGGGCTTGCGCGTCACATTGCCGCCGAGCGCGTACTCGGCGTACGAACCGCCGGTCGACCAGCCGACGACCTCGTCGCCGACCGCGAAGGCAGCGCCGTCACCGGCCTCGTCCACCACACCGGCGACCTCGAACCCCGGGATCGCGGGGAATTTCGCCGGCGCGAAGTCCTTCGTGAAGCCGCGGCGGATCTTCGCGTCGTACGGGTTCACGCCGGCCGCACGCACCTTGATCCGCACTTGCCCGGGTCCGGCGTGCGGCTCCGGCACGTCCTGCACCTTGAGTACCTCGGGATCGCCGTACTCCTCGAACACCACAGCCCGCATGCCACAGCCTCCTCGAATTGGTTGTTGCTACAAGAAAAGGCAGCGCCGCCGCCCGGCATTCCCGGACGGCGGCGCGAGTTTGTCGCGATACAGACTCAGCTCTCTTCGAGGCGCGGGAACAGCGCGTCGCCCTTCGTCAGCGTGGAGCCGGCCGGCAGCTGGCCCCAGGTGCCGGCGTCCTGCACGCGCTGGTCCTTCAGCGCGCCCAGCTTCTCCTCGGCGCCGAGCAGCTCCCACAGCTTCGCGGACGACTTCGGCATCGTCGGGTTGTGCAGTACGGCGACCGCGCGCAGCGTCTCGGCCGCGGAGTACAGGATCGTCGCGAGCCGGTCCTGCTTCGACTCGTCCTTCGCGACCTTCCACGGCTCCTGCTCCGTGACGTACCCGTTGACCGCGCCGACCAGCTCGTTGATCGCGGCCAGCGCGTCCTGGAACGCCAGCGTGTCCAGAGCCTTGTCGGCGGTGGCCACGGTCTGCGCGAGCTTGTCCGCCAGCGCCTGCTCGGCCGGTCCGTGGTCGGTCGGCTCCGGCAGCACGCCGTCGAAGTACTTGCCGACCATCGCCGCGATCCGGCTGGCCAGGTTGCCCAGACCGTTCGCGAGCTCTGAGGTGTAGACCGCGCTCAGGTGCTCCCAGGAGAACGAACCGTCCGAACCGAACTGGATCGTGCGCAGGAAGTAGTACCGGAACGCGTCCGAGCCGAAGTGGTCGGTGATCTCGTGCGGCGCGATCGCGGTCAGCTTCGACTTGCTCATCTTCTCGCCGCCGACCAGCAGCCACCCGTGCGCGAACACCTGGCGAGGCACGGCAACGCCGGCAGCCATCAGCATGGCCGGCCAGATCACCGCGTGGAACCGGAGGATGTCCTTACCGACCAGGTGTACGTCGACCGGCCACAGCTCCTCGAACCGCTTCGGGTCGGTGCCGTAGCCCGCAGCCGTCACGTAGTTGAGCAGCGCGTCGATCCAGACGTACAGAACGTGGTCCTCGTCCCACGGCACCGGGATACCCCAGTCGAAGGTCGAGCGGGTGATCGACAGGTCCTGCAGGCCCTGCTTGACGAACGCGATCACCTCGTTGCGCGCGCTCGCCGGCGCCACGAAGTCGGGCTGCTCGTCGTACAGCTCCAGCAGCTTGTCGGCGTACGCCGAGAGCCGGAAGAAGTAGTTGGTCTCCGAGACCAGCTCCAGCTCGGTGCCGTGGATCATGCACAGCTGGGTGCCGTCCTCGCCGGTACGGATGTCCGCGGGGAGCTTGAACTCCTCGCAGCCGACGCAGTAGAGGCCCTCGTACTCGCCCTTGTAGACGTCGCCCTTGTCGTACAGCGTCTGCCAGAACTCGCGGACCCGCTCGGTGTGGCGCTGCTCGGTGGTCCGGATGAAGTCGTCGTACGCGATGTCGACGTCGACCCAGGCCGGCTTCCAGGCCTCCTCGACCAGCTTGTCCGTCCACGCCTGCGGCGTCATGCCCTGCGCCTCGGCGCTACGCATCACCTTCTCGCCGTGCTCGTCGGTACCCGTCAGGTACCACTTGCGCTCGCCGCGCTGCGCGTGCCAGCGCGTCAGGACGTCCCCGGCCACCGTCGTGTAGGCGCTGCCGATGTGCGGCGGAGCCGTGACGTAGTAGATCGGGGTGGTGACGTAATAGGCCTTCTCGGACATGTTCCAAGCGTAGTGGCGCGCGCGAATGCTATTTACCAGGGTCTCGTGCAGCCAGTACGGCGTCGTACACCGTCCGCTTCGGGACGTTGAAGCGCTTCGCGACGTCAGCAATCGCTTGTTTGCGGTGCGTACCCGCTTCCTCGTCCTTCGCGACCTCCCGGGCCAGGTCCTCACCGGTGACGATCTTGTCCGGGTCGGCGCCGGCCACGACGATCGTGATCTCCCCGCGGACGCCGTCCTTCGACCAGGTCACGAGCTCGTCGAGCGGGCCGCGCTTCACCTCTTCGTAGGTCTTGGTCAGCTCCCGGCACACCGCCGTACGCCGATCCGCGCCGAACGCTTCAGCCATCGCCTCCAGGGATGCGGTGATCCGGTGCGGCGCCTCGAAGAAGACCATCGTCCGCGGCTCTTCTGCCAGCTCCCCGAGCCGCCTCCCGCGCTCACCGGGTTTCCGCGGCAGGAACCCCTCGAACGTGAACCGATCCACCGGCAACCCGCTCAACGCCAACGCGGTCAGCACCGCCGAAGGCCCTGGCACCGCCGTCACGTGAACCTCGGCCTCGATCGCCGCCGCCACCAGCCGGTACCCCGGATCCGACACGCTGGGCATCCCCGCGTCCGTCACCACCACCACTGTCAGCCCGTCGACCAACGCCTGGAGCAACTCCGGCGTCCGCTCCCGCTCGTTCCCCTCGAAGTAGCTGACCACCCGGCCACCGACCGCGATCCCCAGCTCCGAAGTCAGCCGCCGCAACCGCCGCGTGTCCTCCGCAGCCACCACATCTGCCGCCGCCAACACCCGCCCCAACCGCGCAGAAGCATCAGAAACATCCCCGATAGGAGTCCCCGCCAGCACCAATCGCCCGGTCATGGCAGAAGTGTGAAAGCGTCGAGGTGCCGCGGCCTCACGACAGTGAAGTGCCGGCGATCCAACGTGGCGATCTCCCGAGCGCCGAGCGCCTCCGCAACGGCGACCACCGAAGCGTCCGCCACCCCGAGCGGCAGATCGGCGTACGTGTGCATCAGATCCGCGATCCGCTCGAGCTCGGAATCACATTCGGCAATCGCGAAGTCGCCCGCCGCGAGCGACTCTACGAAGTCGGCCTCCACCTTCGCTCCGACCTCGCGCTGGACGAGGTAGCAAACCTCCGGTATGACGAAGCTCGGCACCACCAACTGTTCCCGGTTCAGGTGAGCGGCAGCGAAGAGGTCGACGCAGGCACGGTGGTCGTCGTCGTTGGACAGCACCGCTGCGACAAGCGGTCCGGTGTCGACGACGATCACTCGCTGCGGCCGAACTCGTCTCGCAGGATCTCCTCGCTCTGCCGTGCGATGTCCGGACGGCTTCCCGCTCCGGCGCCGAACCACGACGGCGGCCACGGTCGAGGCTCCGTCGCCCGGCGACGGCGCATCTCGAGGCGGTGCTTGAGGATCTCTCGCATGTCCGGCACGAGCTCCGCGGCGGCTTCGTCGGGCAGCTCGTCGATCAGCGCGTGCAGCTCCTCGCGTGGCGTGCTCATGGGACTGATTGTAGGAGGTTCGGCGCAGCTGGTTCTGGTTATCCACAACCGCCCGGGAGGCGGTGGTACCGGGGCGTCCGTACGATGGCGGGCGTGGCTGCTGTGATCGAGGATGGGACTGCGCGGCGTAGCGACGCCGGCGAGGGGCTGGAGACGCTCGGGCGGGACGTGCTCGGGAGACGGCTGCCGCCGCTCAAGGAGCGCCTGTATCCGGCCATGCCGCGGGACTTCGACGGCGGGTGGATCGCCACGCTGGCGATCACGCTGATGGCCGGCATCCTGCGGTTCTGGCACCTCAGTACGCCGGTGAAGTTCGTCTTCGACGAGACGTACTACGCCAAGGACGCGTTCAGCCTGCTCAAGTTCGGGTACGCGCGCCAGTTCATCGACCAGCCCGAGGGCGCCGCCGACAAGGCGATCCTGAGCGGCAACCTGGACGTCTTCAAGCCGACCCCGAGCCTGACCGTGCACCCCGAGGTCGGCAAGTGGATGATCGCGGCCGGTGAGCAACTGTTCGGGATGAACACGTTCGGCTGGCGCTTCATGCCGGCCCTGTTCGGCACGCTGACGGTGCTGCTGGTGATCCGGACGGTACGCCGGATGACGCGCTCGACGCTGATCGGCTCGATCGCCGGCCTGCTGCTCGCGGTCGACGGCCTGCACTTCGTGATGTCCCGGGTCGCGCTCCTCGACATCTTCCTCGCGTTCTGGCTGGTGGCAGCGGTCTCCTGCCTGGTCGCGGACCGTGACTGGACCCGCCGCCGGCACGCGGACACCCTCGACACCCCGACCTCCGACGGAGAGCGTCGTACGATCGGCCGCTGGCTGCTCGTCCGCCCGTGGCGCATCGCCGCCGGCATCTGCTTCGGCCTCGCGCTCGGCACGAAATGGTCCGCCGTCTGGACGCTCGCCGCCTTCGGCGTACTCGCGTTCGCCTGGGACTTCGGCGCGCGGCGCGCTCTCGGCGTACGGTTCGCGTTCGTGAAGTCGGCGCTGGTCGACGGCATCCCGGCGTTCGTCAGCCTGGTGCTCGTCGCGGGCATCACCTACCTCGCGACCTGGACCGGCTGGCTGCTGCACGACAACGCGTACGACCACAACTGGGCTGCGAGCAATCCGGCACACGGCGTGATGAAGGTCGTGCCCGACGACTTCCGGTCATTGCTCGAGTACCACAAGGAAGTGCTCGCCTTCCACACCGGCGACTACATCAAGCACGCCACCCATCCGTACCAGTCGAACCCGGCCGGCTGGCCGATCATCGCCCGCCCGATCGGCTTCGACGCGGTCAACGACATCAAACCCGGTACGCCGGGCTGCAACGCCCCGGCCGGGACCAACTGCCTGCAGGTGATCTCTGCCCTCGGTACGCCGCTGCTGTGGTGGGGCGGCGCGCTCGCGCTGATCGCGGCGCTGGTGTTCTGGATCGGGTCCCGCGACTGGCGGTACGGCGTACCGATCGTGGGCTTCGTGACGTGCTGGGTGCCGTGGTTCGCGTTCGACGACAGACCGATCTTCTTCTTCTACGCCGTCACGATGATCCCGTTCACCGTGATGGCGGTGGCGCTGATCCTCGGCAAGATCCTCGGACCGGCCCGCGCGGCCATCGGTACGGCGGCAAGCTCGGCGGGTGCGGCGATGAGTACGGCGTCGCCGCGCCGGCTGATCGGCAGCGCGGTGGTCGGCGCGTTCGTCGTCCTCGTCGTGCTGAACTTCGCCTACATCTGGCCGATCCTGACCGACAAGGTCCTCCCGCACCCGGACTGGCTCAACCGGATGTGGTTCAAGTCGTGGATCTGACCGCGTAATCAACGTTCTCGAACGGCCACTCCGCGGCTAGCCAGCCGCTGACGGCTTCGTACAGCGGAACGTCCAGCTCGGCCCTGTCCGCACTCACCCAGGACCGGACGTCGGTGACGCCAGGGTTCTTGCGCGACGGGTAGATGTAGACGCAGCCGATCACGTCTGCGTCGATCACGGTGAAGGTGAAACCGCGTCGCTGCACGAAGTCCTCTGCGTGCCGCTGCAGATCTCCGAGATTCGACTCCAGCGTCATCCCGTCCACCGGCGGCCAACTGCCGCCGAAGCCCGGCGTCGCGCGGATGTGTTCGATGCTGCTCGTCCACGCGGCATGATCCGGGACGTTGTGCTCCGGGCCGAGCGGTTCGAGCCGGAAGCGCGGCGTGATCAGTTCCCGGGGCACGTCGAAATCAGCTGGTACGAAGTCGCTCATGCCCGCAGGCTATGAGGCCGCGGCCCCGGACCGCACGCGTATTAGTGCAGCTCGTGGTGTCCCTTGCCTTTGTTCTTCTTGCCGTGGCGCTTGGCCGACGACTGGCCGCCGACGCCGCCGAACAGCGCGAGGCCCTTCACCACGACGGTCGGTGCGTTCGGGTTGGGGTCGTCGCTGCCACGGGCGCCGAAGCCGCCGAAGATGCCGACACCCTCGTTGCGGACCGTCACGCCCTCGGGCACGGTGATGTCGATCCCGCCGAACACCGCGAACGCGTAGATCGTCACCTCGCGGCCCTCGAAGACCGCGTTGGTCATGTCGAGATCGTGCCCGCCGAACACCGCGAACGCGTTCGTACGCCGCTTCACCCGCCAGCGGCCGGTCCGCTCGCCGCCGCCGAAGATCGCCACCATCGTGTCGAAGCTCTGGCTCGGGTCGGCCGGCTCCTCGATCGGGACCGGGCTGTTGGAGACCGACGGCTGCGTCACGGGCAGTGGCACCGGCTGGGCCTGACCCGGTACGACGAGGTCGCGCGTGATCGGCTCGAGCTCGCCGAGCGTCCTGGCCTGCAACGCCTGCTCGAGGCGTTCGGCATGCTCGTCCTGCGACAACCGCCCCGACATCAGGGCATCCCGGAGTACGTCGACGACCTGGTCACGATCGGTGTCGGACGCCCGCAGGTGCGCGTGCGGGTGCGGGCGGTCGGGCAGATTCTCCATAAGACGGAACGATATATCGAGAAGGGCTCGGTGCGGACTCCGGAAATCCCCCGATCCTGACCCCTACTCCGCCGATCGGACTCTAAGGGCGCAGAGCATCGCGATGAGGGTGATCGCGGCGAAGGTGAGCGCCGTACCCGGGTAGCCGCCGAGGCCGAGGCCAAGGCCGCCGATCGCGGCGCCGAGGAACGTGCCGAGGCTCATGCCGGCCGCGTTCACGCTCAGCGCCGAGCCGCGGAGGTCGCCGCTGCGGCGGACCAGCAGCGTGGTGACGCAGGCCGCGACGGTTGCGTGGCTGGCACCCATGAGCGCGGTGAGCAGAAGCGTGAGCGGCAGGGTCGGCGAGAAGTAGAACGCCGCGACCGCGACCAGGGCGACGGTGATGCCGCTGAGCAGCAATTTCTCGGGGCTGATCCACGCGCGGTCGGTGGCGAGATAACGCCCGGCGAAGAGATTGCCGAGGAAGAACGACGCGCCGCTCAGCGACCACACGAGCGCGAACCAGCCCGGAGCCAGGTCGAACTTGTCGTCGTAGAAGGCGGCGAGGTAGGCGAGGTACCCCATGAAGGCCGCGGTTCGGAGCATGGCGACGGCGAGCAGCGGGAGTGCACCAGGGACGAGAGCCAGGTCGCGGTACGTCGCGAGGTAGCTGACCCGCTCGTTCTTGCTGCGGGGTGGCTTGCGCCCGCGTCCACGCCAGAAGAAGGCCGCGGACAGGGCGAGTGAGACCACCGAGGCGGCGAGCAGGTTGCCTCGCCAACCCCAGATGAGTCCTGGTACGGCGAGCACCGGCGCGGCCAGCATCGCCATCGCCGAGGTCGTCGCGGACACCAGCGTCGCCGCCCGTCCCGCAGCCGCCGGCGAGCGGAACCGGTCAGCCGCCGCAGCCCCGATCGACGGCGCCAGGATCGACGTCGACGCACCGATCAGTAA
This sequence comes from Kribbella rubisoli, assembly GCF_004217145.1. Lineage (GTDB taxonomy): Bacteria > Actinomycetota > Actinomycetes > Propionibacteriales > Kribbellaceae > Kribbella > Kribbella rubisoli. The sequence continues at coordinate 720,021 of NZ_SHKR01000011.1, forward strand.
GCAGAACGCCGCCAAGGCGAACACGTTGCCCACAGCCCCTAAAGCCGCGGAGATGCCGAGCAGCGCGAGCCCACCCGCGGCGACCAGCTCCCGCGCCACCCGATCCATCAACGGGGCCAGCGAGACCCCGACCGCCAGGGCCGCCAGTCCGCCGAGCCCGCGCAGTCCGCCGATCTCCGCGACGCTCCCACCCGCGGTCTGCGCGATCGGCACGAGATACATGCCGAACACGGTGAACGGAATCAGGCTCACCGTCGAGGCCAGCAGGAACGGCCACAACCGCCTCGCCATCCGGAGATCGCCAGGCACCTCGGTCGAGGGTGTGACTGTGGTCATCTGTCCGTCCTGTAGCGGTAGAGGCTGCTCGGGCGGGAGCTGAACTGGGAGAAGGGAAATGGTTCCGCCGACAGCGCGGTGACGCCCTCGCCGAGGAACGCGCGCACGACGGCGCTGCCCGTCTGTGCGTAGACAGCGAGCGGCTTCGATTGCTCGCGGCAACGAGTGAGCAGTACGTCGAAGCTGCCGTTGGACAGCGTCATACCCGTGGCGACCACAGCGTCGGCTGCATCGACGACCTCGATCATGTCCCGCGAGACGGGCAGACCGGAAGCGGTCTCGCGGAGGTTGAAGTCGCACGGGAGACAGACGCCACCGCGCTCGGTGATCGCGTCGACGAGCGGGTTGACGACGCCGATCAAGGCAACTTTGGTGCCATCAGCAACATCCAGCAGACCGGCCACGGCCGCATCACGGGCCCGCGCCCGGACGTCCGGCGTACCGGCCGGGAGGACGATCTCCTCGGCGCGCTCCGCCGTGTGATGAGGCTCGACCGCGGCCAGGTAGGCATCGAGTGCGGCGATCCGCACCGGGAGCGGATCGTCGGACGTGAGCACGTCGGCCAACGTCCGCCCGGAGGTGTCCGCGCAGTACGACGGCTCCAACTCCCCCGCCTCGAACGAACACGCTCCGAAGACCTCGCCGACGCGCAGCAGCACGTAGTAGTTCCGGTAGGTAACGTCCGCCCCTGGCAACCGGGTCGTGTGATGCAACCAGAAAGCGCTGGTGACGTTGAAGTCCGCCGGCGAAGGAGACCCAGCGAGCACAGCGGCAGTGAGATCAGCAACGGTCATGGCAACTCGGCCAGCCTTTCGGGGTTGCAGTCACGGGCACACACTAATGCGACGGGGTCGCAGATGGAAGTTTCTCGTGGTGGGCCAGTGCCGACTCGCGGCGGTCCCAGGACATGGCGGACCACGGGACCGAGAGGTCGTCGAGGGAGTCGATCTCGAGGGGGCGCATCGACGCCATCGGGCGAGCCTCGGCGTGGCGGGCGAAGGCGGACTCGACGTAGCGGGTCCCGGTGTCGGCGGCCAGGAAGACGTGCTTGCGGCCGCGGTCGCAGCCGTGTTCCCACAACGCCGACAGGTACGCCGCCCCGGCCGACAACCCAGCGAAGACCCCGGACGTCCGAAGCAGGTCGACCGCCGCCGACATCGCGTAGTCGAACGAGACCCAATGCAGCCGGTCGTACAACTCGTGCCGCACGTTGCGGAACTCGATCGAGCTCCCGATCCCCGCGATGATCATGTCCGGATCCTGCGTGTGGCCGGCCCCGAACGTGATGCTGCCGAACGGCTGCACGCCGACCAGGTTCACATCCCGCCCACGCTCCCGCAGGTACGCCGCGATCGCGCCGGTCGACGCGCCCGTACCCACCCCGCCGACCAGACACAGCGGTCCGTCCGGCACCACCTCCGCTACCAGATCAGCAACCGCGCGATACCCGAGATAGTGGATGTCGTCGTGATATTGCTGCATCCAGTGGTAGGTCGGGTTGTCACGCAGGATCTCGCCGATCCGGCGGACCCGGAGGTTCTGGTCGAGCTGCAGGTTGTTCGAGGACGGCACCTGCTCGACCGTCGCGCCGAGGATCTCGAGCTGGATCTTCAGGGTCCGGTCGACCGTGGTCGAGCCGACGATGTGGCAGTTCATCCCGTACCGGTGGCAGGCGAGCGCGAGCGCGTGCGCGTAGATCCCGCTCGAGGAGTCGATCAGCGTGTCGCCACGCCGTACCCGTCCGGTCTCGAGCAGGTGGCGGACGGCGCCGAGCGCGGAGTACACCTTCATGGTCTCGAACCGCAGGCAGATCAGATCATCCCCGACCCGGATCGGATCGGGATCTTTGATGGCCTCCGCCAGGTGGTCGTGCAGTCGCGTCATCGGCGCGGTTCGCTCCTTGTGTCGATGGATAACACGGGCGGAGATTGAGGGGCACCGATCCGCGCGGCTGCCACCAGCCGGCGGGTCAGTTCATGGTGTGGTTCTGTGGTGAGGGTCGCCGGCGGGCCTTGTTCGACCACGCGGCCCTCGTCGAGGACCAGGACCTGATCCGCAACGGTTGCGACCAGACCGAGGTCGTGGCCGATCCAGATCAGCCCCGTGCCACGGGTCTTCAGCTCGGTGAGCAGGTCGAGGACAAGCGCCGTACCGCGGTCGTCGAGGGCCGTGGTGATCTCGTCGCAGATGAGTACGTCGGGGTTCGCGAGGACGGCTCGGGCGAGGGCTGCGCGTTGGAGCTCACCACCGGAGAGCCGGCTCGGCGGGCGGGCCGCGGTGATCGCGGCGACGCCAAGTCTCGCGAGGGTGGCCTGTGCTTCTTCTCGGGCCTGTTGCGCTGGGAGGCCGCGGAGGCGTTGCGCCGTACGGGCGACCTGCTGATCGACGGGGCGACGCTCGTCGAACGAGCCGCGGACCTCCTGCCAGACGTACTGGACGCGGCGGGTCTGCTCGCGGGTGCGGTTACGGAGGACCGGCAGCGGTTCGCCGTCGAGGCGGATGCGGCCGGTGTGGCGCTCGTGCAGACCCGCGAGACAGCGGGCGAGGGTGGTCTTGCCGCTGCCGGACCGCCCGACGATGCCGAGACAGGCGCCGGCACGGACCTCGACGGCGACATCACGCAGTACGACGTCGCGACCGCGCGGCCGCAGCGAAGCAGACAGGTTCATTGCCTCTAGCAACGGCTGCCCACCGGTGGAGGTTCCCGTCGCGGGCAGGTCGGGCGACGCCGGCAGTACGTCGGCGACCACTCGGCCCGCGTCAAGCACCACGACCCGGGTTGCAAGCGCCCGCACGAGGTCGAGATCGTGACTGAGCAACAAGATCCCCAGTCCCGTCCCGGTCAGTTCACGCAGCTCCTGGACCAACTGCAGGCGGGTGATCGAGTCGAGTCCGGTACTTGGTTCGTCAAGGACCAGCACCCGCGGTCCGCACGTCAAGGCCTGTGCCAGCGCGACCCGCTGCCGCTGCCCGCCGGAAAACTGATGCGGAAACCTCTTCAGGGTCGCGCGGTCGCCCGGCAACTGCGCTACGCGGACAGCCTCCTCGACATCGCCGTCGTGAAGCTTCGCGAGCTCGCGCAACGTCGTACCGATCCTCCGGGCCGGGTTGAGTGCGCTGCCCGGATGTTGCGGCATGTACGCAACCACGCGCCCACGCACGTCGGCCTGGGTCCGCCCGTTGCTGTCGACAACCACCTCACCGCCGACCTCGACCCGACCGTCGAGCCGTACGCCGCCACCGTGCTCGCCGAGCAACGCCAACGCGGACGTCGTCTTACCGGACCCGGAGGCGCCGACGAGCGCCGTCACCTCGCCGGCGACAACCTCGAACGACACTCCATCCACGAGAATCGCCGACCCAGCCGTAGCTCTCAGGTCGTCGACTCGCGCCAGCGTCATACGGCCGCCATCTGCCGCGACCTGTGCACCAGGCGGTCGGCGAGCAGGTTGAAGCCCAGCGTGAAGGAGACGAGGAGAAGCGCCGGCGCGAGCACCGACCACGGCTGGAGCAACAGGCCCTCGCGGTTGCGGGACACACTGACCGCCCAGTCCGGCGCCGTCGGGCTCAACCCCAGCCCGAGGAAGTTGACCGAGGCAACCAGGAAGACTGCGAGCGTGATCCGCGTGCCGAGGTCGGCAGCCACCGGACCCAGCACCGAGCGCCCGACGTACCCGATCTGAATCGCGAACCACGACTCACGCTGCATCCGCAACGCCTCAACCACCGGCCCACTCGCCGCATCCAACGCCGCCGCGCGGACGAGCCGTGCCACCGTCGGCACGTTGACCATGGCCACCGCCATCATGATCGCGAGCGCGGACGCCCGCCATCCGACGGCCACCACACTGATGACCAGCAACGACGGCAACGGCAACAGCACATCCAGCGGCCGCATCAACCCCTCGTCCAACCACCGATGCCGGGTCGACGCCGCCACCAGCCCGATCGCCCCACCCACGACGTACGCCAACACCACCGCGCCGACAGCCATCCCCAACGCAGTTCGCCCGCCCACCAACAACAGCCCGAACACGTCCCGCCCCAGCCCGTCCGTCCCCAACAGACCCTCGGACGAGTAAGGCAGGCCCTTGCCCACCTCGTACGACACCAGAGGCCCGAGAATCGCGATGCCCAACGGCACGGCGATCAACCCGGCTGCGATCCATCCACGCCGGTTCATCGGAGCAGGGCCGTTCGCGGGACCAAGCGGTTACAGGCGAGGTCTGCCGTCAGGTTGATGAGCAGCGCTGCGACCGCCAGCACCAGCGTCAGACCTTGCACAGTGGGGATGTCGCGGGTTTCCACGCCGTCGACCAAGGCCGTCGCGAAGCCGGGGATAGCGAAGATGGCTTCTACTACCAGGACTCCTCCGAGGAGCGTGTCGCCGGTGCGGGCCAGTTCTTGGACACCCGGTACGGCGGCGTTCGGGAGGACGTGACGGAGCAGGAGCTGACGACGGGGTACGCCGAGCCGCCGCGCCTGGACGACGTACTCGGCGTGGAGCGCGTTGATCGTGCCGGCCCGGACCTGGCGTGACAGCAGGCAGACGGTGCGACCGAACAGGACCGCCACCGGCAGGACCAACAGCGCGGGCGACGCGAGCAGATCCCCGCCGACCCACGTCGCCGGCAGCCAACCGAGTCGCAGCGAGAAGACCGCAACCAGCACGACCGCGATGACGAAGTCCGGGATCGCCGACAGCGCCAGCGTCACCGACGTAATCGCCCGATCGATCCGCCCGTTCTCCCGCGTCCCCATCACGATGCCCAGGGCAACGGCCAGCGGCACCACGATCGCGAGCGTCGCGACCGTCAGCACGAACGTCGCACCGATCGAGGACCGCACGATGTCGATCACAGGTCCCCCGCTGATCAGCGACGTGCCCAGGTCACCCGTCAGCACGTTCCCCAACCAGTGCACGAAGCGCTCCGGCGCCGGCCGGTCCAGCCCGAGCTCAGCCCGCAACCGAGCGACCTGCTCCGGCGTCAGCGTCTCGGTGAACCGCAGCTCCGCCGCATCCCCCGGCAGCAACGACGTAAGCACGAACACCAACACCGACAGCACGGCCAGTTGCAGAACCGCGAGCAGCGCCCGCTGAGCGGCGTACGACCGCATTCAGGCCAGCCACACCTTGTCGAACCGCCCCTGATCCAGCGTGTTCGGCGGCACCGCCTGCACACCCTGCACCTTGGCCGACACCGCGACGAGATAGTCCGGCAGGCCCCACGCCAGGATCCCGCCCTCGTCGCGCAACGTCTTCTGCAGCCCGCCGTACTTCTCGGACCGCTCGCTCTCAGACGTGATCGCCCGCGCCGCAGCGAACCCGGCGTCGAACTGCGGCCGCCTCCAGTGCGTCACGTTGAACGGCGAACGCGACAGCAACCGATCCGTGAAGTACTGCGGGATGGGCATCGCGCCGGACCGATGGTTGCCAATAGCACCCTTCGTCAGCAGGTCCTTGGCGTAGGTCTGCGGACTCCCCGTCGTCACCTTCAACCGCACCCCCGCCTCCGCGACCTGGTCCGCGAACAACGTCGCCGCCTCGACGAACCCGGCCGAGGCATCCGCGGTGAAGATCTCCACTTCCTTCCCCACCAGCCCTGCCTTCGTCAGCAAGGCCTTCGCTCGATCCACATCACGCTCGCGGGCCGGCAGATCGGCGGGGTAGTACTGATACCCCTTACCGAAAAGGTCATTCCCGACCTCGCCGCGCCCCGCGAGCACGACATCCACCAGCCGCTGCCGATCCGCAAGCAGCTTGAACGCGAGCCGTACGTCGGGATTGTCGAACGGCGGCCGATCGACCTTCATCACGAACGCCTGCATCGTGCTGGCCTTCGCCGCGACGACCCGCACCGCCTTCCCGGCCGTCCGCGCGAACGTCGCAGTCATGTCGTTCGCGTACTCCGCCTGCCCACCCTGTACGGCGTTCGCCCTCGCCTCGGAGTCCGCGGACAGGATGTGCAACTCCTCGATCCGTGCGGGCTCGTCCCAATACTCGTCGTACCGCGAGGCGACCATCGACCGCCCCGCCTCGAAGGAGGCGAAGCGGAACGCACCGGTGCCGAGAGGCTTGGCCGGATCCTTGAATCCGTTGCGCACGATCTGCGTGCCGATGCCGGCAAGCAGCGCCGGGAACTCCGCGTTCGGAGCGGTCAGCACCAGCTCGACCGTCGACGGCCCCAGAGCCCTGCTGCGCTTGAGATCCAGCGTCGCGAGCGACGACTGCGCGACTCGCTCCGGCACGGCGGGATCGGCGATCCGCGCGAGGCTGAACAACACGTCCTCGGCGACCAGCTTCGCGCCGTCATGGAAGCTCGCGTCCTGCAGGCTGAACCGCCAGGTCGTCGCCGTCCCGTCGTGCTCCCACTTCGACGCCAGCCGCGGCACCGGCTTCAGATCCGGTCCGAGCTCGACCAGCTTCTCGTACATCGCCTTGTGCCGTGCGATGTCCACGAACAGGCTCTGCACATGCGGGTCGAGCACCTCCTTCGCCCCGCCCCCGGCGTACACAGCGCGCAACCGCCCGCCCTGCCTGGGCTGCGCCGCCGCTTCACCGTCCGCCCCACATCCGGCCACCGCAGCCAGCCCGGCGGCACCGGCCACCCCCAGGAACCCACGCCTGCTCAACGCCTCGGACACGCGCCACATCCTCACGTTAGTGAAAACGATTGTCAAATCCAGCGCGCATCCGAACCCGACGCGATCATTCTTCCGACCCCGCTCCCGCCCCCGCTCGCCGTAACGGCGTGTCACCACGACCTTCCCCTCGGCTACGATCCGCAGCGTCGCCGAGAGGGCTCGAGCAGTGTTAGTCGTCGCAGTCCGAGGGGGTGCAGGTGACCGGTAGGTCGGCGGCTATGCGGTCGAGGACGGTGGTGAGTTGGGCCTGCTCGTCAGCGCTGAGGCGGTTGAAGAAGTAGGCGCGGACGGCAGCGACGTGGTCGGGGGCGGCGGCGTCGATGGCTTTGCGGCCGAGTTCGGTGAGCCGGACCATCGAGCCGCGGGCGTCGGCGGCGCATTCCTCGCGGCAGACCAGGCCGCGTTTCTCCATCCGGCTGACCTGGTGGGACAGGCGGCTACGTTCCCAGCCGACGGACCGGCCGAGGTCGCGAGTCCGGAGTACGCCGTCTTCCGCCTCCGACAGCGGATGGAGCAGGGCGTAATCGGCGCCGGACAGGCCCGAATTGCCGATCATTCGCGCCTCGAGCGCGCGCATGAGCTCGCGATGCGTGTCCCGGTACGACTGCCAGAGCCGCGCCTCACGCTGATCGAGCCACTGCGGTTCACTCATGAAGACAGTGTACGGATATCTGTTGACATGTCATCGAGTCCGCTACGGCGTGCGCGACAAGGCGACCGCGAGGCCGATCGTGCCGGCCATCACCAGCAGTTCGAGTACGGCGAGCCGCCGGAACGCGACCGGATCACCCGCCTCCAACTGCGGCAGCGTGCTCTGCCGGTGCAGCTGCCCGATGATGACCAGCGTCGTGAACGCCAGGGTCTTGCCCAGCACCAACGCGCCGTACCCGCTCGTCACCCACTGCGTGATCAGGCCCCAGCCGTCCTGCCGGCCGCCGAGGTGGATCTCGGCCGTCAGCAGACCCGTGAGCCCGATCGTCACCGCGCACACCAGCGCGAGCGCGCTGAACACCTCGACAGCCTGGCGCGAACGCGAATACCGCAGTACGGCGCCCAATCCGCCGACCCACGCGGTCGCGGCGACAACGTGCACGACCAGCGAGGTCGTCGCGAGAACGGACCACGCGCTCGTCCGATCGAGCGCACCGTGCCCCGTCAGCAGTGGTCCCGTCAGAGCGGCAACCGTCAGTACGGCGGCAAGCCGCGCACCGCGCATCGTCTTCACGCCGCTCAACACAACAGCCAACACTGCGGTCAGTACGACGGCAGCCGCGAGGGCGCGCACCTGCGTGAGCTGACCAGCCGGCTCGGCATGCTCCGCCAGATGCGACAGCGGTATGCCGAGAATCACTGTCGCCGTGGCGATCAACCCGCCGATGCTTGCCACCGCCCAGATCCCGGCCGCCAACGCCGCGTCCTGGCAGGCCCGAATCGCCTTACTGCCAAGCTTTCCGCCATCCGCAGGCAGGAACAGCAGCACCGCCAGCACCGCTCCGCCGGTGGCGACGGCGGACGCGTCGGCGACGATCCGCAGTACCGGAACCGCCCAGGACACACCGAGGCCGGCGCCGAGCAGCCCGTCCACCGCCCGCTGCGGCGCACCGCCCGCGGCGTACAGCGCCGCCACCATCACAACGATGCCGGAGGCAACCATCCCGAGGATGAGCCGGCCGGCCCGCCCGACGGGGCGGACGGTGGCGGGCGGCAGCGGTTTGCTCATCAGGCCGCCGGGCGACGACGGACGATGACGATCGCGAGCGCCACGACCACCAGCATCACCAGGCACATCGCGACGATCGTGACCATACTGCCGTTGCCCTCGGAGGCCGCCGGCGTACCGGCGGGCTGCGTGGCGGGATGACCGGCGTGCGTGACGCTGAAGGACCCGGAGATCGTGATCGGGTGCCCGTCGGCCGATACGACCCGGGCCTCGACGGTGTACTTCCCGGCCTCGATCATCGCGCCGACCGGCTGGGTGACCGTGTTGTCGACCACCTCGGCGTCGCCGTTCGCGACGTTTTTACCGCTGGGCGAATTGACCTGCACCTGCGTCCCGTTCGACCCGACCGGTTCGTTGAAGGTCAGGATCACCTTCGTCGGCGGCGCGGCCATCGACGAACCGTCCGTCGGCGTCATCGACTCGAGCTTGGCGTGCGCCGCCGCCACGCCGGTGGAAACCACCAGCGTGAACAGCGACGCCACCAGAATTGCGATCAGTCGACGCACGGCTACTGCTTCTCCACAGGGGCAGAAGCCGGACGACGCGGCCGAAGCCCGAAGGCCAGGCCGATCAGCCCGACGAGCAGCCCACCAGCGCCGAGCCAGCGCGCCAATGTGTCCGACGTACCCTCCGACGTTGTCGCCGCCACCGGAGTGAGAGCGGCCGCCAGCTTCAGCGTCGGCGCCGGGTGCTCGGGCTCGTCCGCACCGTCCTTGGCGACGTCGGACCACTTCACCACCTCACCGTCGCTGTAGGTCTGCACGGCGGGGAAGCTCAGCGAGTCGACCCCGTCCGGCAGCCGGCCGACCGACAACGCGAACTCGTCGAAGTCGTTCGCCGGGATGCCGCCCGCGGTCGCGGTCCAGGTGACCGTGGTGATCGCCTTGGTCAGCGTCACGTCGCCGACCTTGACCTCGGCCGGCAGCTTCTCCTCTTTCTTCTCCACCTTCCATCCGTCCTTCACCTGCGCACCGACGGACGCGAACGGATGGTCCTTGGGCAGGCTGACGACGAGCTTGGTGGTGCTGGTGTTGTCGGACTCGGTCGGCACGCGGAAGACCAGCTTCGCGTACCCGCCGGGCTTGGCGTCCGGGGAGGACACCGTGACGTGCGCGGACGCCGATCCCGCGGCGCCGATCACGACCAGCGCGGACGCCGCGACGATCGCGCCGGCGCGCAGGACGAATCTCTTGGGCATGAGAGAACCTTTCAAGGCATACGAGTAATCCGGCCCGTAGGCCGGTTCAGACAGCAGCGATCACTCGTACGCCGGGAGGCCCGCGGCGGGAAACGTTCGACTCGAGCCATGACGCGGCAAGCCGCACCGGCGAGGACACCACGACGAACCTGCGGGCGCGCCCCGGCACCGGATGCAGAACCGGCAGCCGGGGAAGGAACCGCGCGAAGATGCGTACGACGCGCGTGATCCAACGGTGGGCCTGGCTGACCGCAAGCACGCCGGCCATCAGGACCGAGAGGTGCGTGGCGGTCATCATCAAGCTGCTGCCGACACCTGGCGACATCGCCATTCCGTCGTGCATGCTCGCCGAGTCCAGCGTGACGTGCACGAACAGCTGGACCGCGGCCAGGACGAGTGCCGTCAGCAACCGTTCCCCGGCGAGGTACTCCCCCAGCAGCCAGCACACCCCGGCCAGTGCAGCCAGCGGAGGTACGACGCCGAGCGGCACACCGCCGCCGCCCACGAGCACGTGACCGACCACCGCCACCGCGACGCTCAGCGCCGCGACCACGGACGTCGTCCTGCTCTCGGTCGGCATGTCATTCCCCTCGGCCACTCACTCTACGGACAGGAACGGGTCCGGGTTCCCTCGGTCGTCACCCGATGCTGACCCGCGGACCGCCGACCATGGAAAGAATCTTGCCGGATCGGTGCAACCTGGGGACGGGCCCACCACGTTTGACCCGGCATGACTGGGGAGGGCTGCGGGTGAGGGCGGAGACCGAGCAGGACTACGTCGAGTTCGTCACGCATCAAGCTAACGCTCTGTGCCGGACCGCTTACCTGTTGTGCGGTGACTGGCGTCGAGCCGAGGACGCGACCCAGGAGGCTCTCATCCGGCTGTATCGCGTCTGGGGGCGGATCCAGCGCAAAGGCGCTGTCGGTGCGTACGCGCGGAAGGTCGTGGTCTCGACGACCCTCGACGCGCTGCGCCGCAAATCGAGCCAAGAGGTCGTCGGTGGCGACGACTACTTCGTCAACGAGACCGAGCGCACCGATCCGCTCGGCGTACTCGAGGACCGCCTCGTGATCACCAAGGCCCTGGCCGAACTCCCTCCCCGGCAGCGTGCCTGCGTCGTACTGCGGTATTTCGACGAACTGTCCGTCGAGGAAACCGCCGCCGCCCTCGACTGCCGCCCCGGGACGGTGAAGAGCCAGACGTTGCGCGCCTTGGAGAAACTGCGTACGCACCCGGCCCTCGCCGAGCTTTCCGACCTGGCTGTGAGGGGTTGAGATGACAACTGAACTGAAGACCTTGCTGGGCCAGGCCGCCGATCGCCCCGCGACGTTCACGCCGGACGTGGCGGACCTGGTCGCCGCCGGACGGCACCGTACGCGGGTCCGCCGCGCCGTGATCTCGGGCGCGACGGCAGCTACCACTGCAACCGCCGTCATCGCCGTACTGCTGGTAGGACATCTCGGCAGGACCGCACCGCAGCCGGCGACCATAGCCCAGCCGAAGATGGTCACCGACCTGTGTGCCAAGTCCGACGACTTCTTCCGGACCGCGAACGACGACGCTTGGCGCCGGGAGGTGGTCAGCACCTGGACCGACAAAGTGGTCGAGGTGACCGACCTCGACGGCGCGATCACGGTACGACGCTCGCCGGACGGTTCGCAGTACGCGTACTGCGTGGCCGGAGTACCGATCAACGGCCGGCCGCTGGGTGGTTTCGGCGCGACGCTGCTCAACGTCGGCATCGTCACGCGCCCGTACCAGATCCAGCGCTACTGGAGCATGGCGTGCGGCGACGAGCCGGTCGACCGAGACGACCGGAGCACGTTGTGCATGGGAGTGCGTTACAGCTACGCGGGCCGGGTGCCGGAGGGAGTCACCCGGATCGCGTTCTCGGGCCTCGGGCAACATGCCGACGCCACCATCAAGGACGGCTACTGGGTCCACCGCGTGTACACCGACGACATCAGGAACGGGACCACCGACCCGATCTACATCACCATGTACAACGACTCCGGGAAGCAGGTGTTCAAGGAGCGGTACTGACTCTTTGCGATGATGTCCGGATGGACGTAGCGGTGCTGGAGATCGGGGGAAGCCACGTCACGGCGGCCGTGGTGCGGCCGGCGACATGGGACGTGACCGAGGTGGACCGGGCCAAGCTCGAGTCCCAGGCGGCCGCGGAGGTGGTGGTCGGGCAGCTCGCGGAAACGGCCCGGAAGTTGCCGCTGGCAAACGGTCTGGCGGTCGCGCTGCCCGGCCCGTTCGACTTCGGTACGGGCGTGGCGTGGTACCGCGGGCAGGGCAAGTTCGACCAGCTGTACGGGTTCAACCTCGGCGCCGCGCTGAGCGCCGAGCTCGGCATCGACCGGCTCCTGTTCATGAACGACGCGGAGGCGTTCGCGGTCGGTGAGTGGACGGCGGGCGAGGTCCGCGGCGTCGAGCACTGCCTCGGCGTCACGATCGGCACCGGCATCGGTACGGCGTTCCTTGCCGACGGACTGGTGGTCCGCGAGGGCGGCACGGTCCCGCCGGGCGGCGAGCTCTACAAGACGACGTACGCCGGGAAGCCGCTCGAGGACTCGATCTCGGCGCGCGCGATCCTCCGCCGGTACGCCGACCGCACCGGGACCGAGGCCGCCGGCGTCAAGGAGATCGCCGACCAGGCCCGGGCCGGCGACACCGCCGCACACGAGGTGCTGACGGCGTGTTTCACCGACCTGGCCGCCGCCCTCGAGCCCTGGCTGGCCCGCTTCGCCGTGACGAAGACCGTCCTCGGCGGCTCCATCTCCGGCGCCTTCGACCTCGTCACCCCGGCCCTCCCCTTCCCGGTCTCCGCCACCCACGACACCGAGCACTCCGCCCTGATCGGCGCCGCGGCGCACTACCTGCGCAGTGCGTGACGGATCTGCAGGCCATCACAATCCACCGAATCCCTCGCAGCCCCGCGGGCGGCGGGCCGGAGGCAGCGATTGTGGTGGCCTGGGGATCCGGCCGTTGTCGGTCGGCGTGGGTAGGTTGACGCCATGGCAACCAGGAAGTCCGCCGCAGCGATCGCCGGACCTCGACTGCGCTCGCAGCTCGAGCCGGCCACGCCCACGCCCGACGACATCGATGACGAGCAGCGGTTGCTCGACCTCGCACTGGACGACCTGGATCTCAGCGACCTGGAGGCCGAGCACGTCGAGATCAGCGGGTGCCGGCTGACCCGGTGCAAGCTGGCCGGGTCCGACCTGGACAAACTGATCCTGGTCGACACGGAGCTGGCCCAGTGCGACCTCGCGAACGCCCGCTGGGCGGACGCGGCGCTGACCCGGGTGGCGATCTCGGCGTCGCGGATGATCGGGTTCGCCGGGTCCGGGGCGAGCTTGCAGCACACAACGGTCCGGGACAGCGTGCTCGACTTCGGGTCATTCCGGTTCGCGAAGTTCGTGAAGGTCGAGTTCGCCGACTGCCGGCTGCAGAACGCCGACTTCGTCTCCGCGGACCTGACCGGGACGGTGTTCCGTGGCTGCGACCTGTCCGGCGTGGAGTTCTCCCAGGTCAAGGCGGCCAAGGCGGTGTTCATCGACTGCACCTGGGACGGCGCCAAGGGCCTGGCCTCGCTGGCCGGTGCGACGGTCGCGGCGGCATCCCCGATCGACACGTTGGCGTTCACCAGCGCGGTCACCGTGGCGAGCGGTATCACACTTGCTCACCCCGACGAGCTCGACTGACTGATCTCCGCAGCCGAGCCCCGCACGGGGCGTGAGCCTGCCCACGCCGGGGACGGCCCGGCCGGAACGCCCATTAGGGTGGGGCTGTGACTGACTCGACGATCATCTACACCCACACCGACGAGGCTCCGGCGCTCGCCACGTACTCGTTCCTCCCTGTCGTCCAGGCGTACGCCGGCCAGGCCGGTGTCGGAGTTGAGACCCGGGACATCTCACTGGCAGGCCGCATCCTGGCCCTCTTCCCGGAGTACCTGAAGGACGACCAGCGGATCGCGGACGCGCTGACCGAGCTCGGCGAGCTGGCCAAGACGCCCGAGGCGAACATCATCAAGCTGCCGAACGTCTCGGCCTCGCTCCCGCAGCTGAAGGCCGCCGTCGCCGAGCTGCAGTCCCAGGGCTACGCCCTGCCGGAGTACCCGGACGAGCCGAAGACCGACGAGGAGCGGGAGATCCAGGCCCGCTACGACAAGGTCAAGGGCTCCGCGGTGAACCCGGTCCTGCGCGAGGGCAACTCCGACCGCCGCGCGCCCGCCTCGGTGAAGAACTACGCCAAGACCCACCCGCACCGGATGGGCGCCTGGAGCTCCGACTCCAAGACCAACGTCGCGACCATGGACACCGACGACTTCCGGGCGACCGAGAAGTCGGCCGTCCTCGAGGCCGACGACGTACTGCGGATCGAGCTCGTCGGCGACGACGGGACGACCACCGTGCTGCGCGAGTCGATCCCGGTGCTGGCCGGTGAGATCGTCGACGCGTCGGTGCTGCACGTCGCCGCGCTGCGCGAGTTCCTGACCGCGCAGATCGCCCAGGCGAAGGCCGACGACGTGTTGTTCTCGGTGCACCTGAAGGCCACCATGATGAAGGTCTCCGACCCGATCATCTTCGGCCACGTCGTCCGGGCCTTCTTCCCGAACACGTTCGCGCAGTACGGCGACGTGCTCGCGAAGGCCGGCCTGACCCCGAACGACGGGCTCGGCGGCATCCTGCACGGCATCGCGACGCTGCCCGAGGGCGCGGAGATCAAGGCGTCCTTCGACGCCGAGCTCGCCGACGGCCCGAAGCTCGCGATGGTCGACTCGGACAAGGGCATCACCAACCTGCACGTGCCGTCGGACGTCATCGTCGACGCGTCGATGCCGGCCATGATCCGTACGTCGGGGCACATGTGGGGCCCGGACGGCGCGGAGCACGACACCCTCGCCGTACTGCCGGACCACAGCTACTCCGGTATCTACCAGGCGGTCCTTGACGACTGCCGCGCGAACGGCGCGTTCGACCCGGCCACGATGGGCTCGGTGCCGAACGTCGGCCTGATGGCGCAGAAGGCCGAGGAGTACGGCTCGCACGACAAGACCTTCGAGATCCAGACCACCGGTTCGGTGCGGCTGGTGAACACCGCCGGTGACGTCGTACTGGAGCAGGCCGTCTCGGCCGGCGACATCTTCCGCGCCTGCCAGACAAAGGACGCGCCGATCCAGGACTGGGTCAAGCTGGCCGTCAACCGGGCCCGCGCGACCGGCGACCCGGCGGTGTTCTGGCTGGACGAGACCCGGGCGCACGACGCCCAGATCATCGCGAAGGTGCAGACGTACCTGTTCGAGCACGACACCGAGGGCCTGGACATCCGCATCCTGGCGCCGGTCGACGCGATCAAGTTCTCGCTGGAGCGGATCCGCCGCGGCGAGAACACGATCTCGGTGACGGGCAACGTACTGCGTGACTACCTGACCGACCTGTTCCCGATCCTCGAGCTCGGCACCAGCGCGAAGATGCTGTCGGTCGTGCCGTTGATGGCGGGTGGCGGTCTCTTCGAGACCGGCGCGGGTGGTTCGGCGCCGAAACACGTGCAGCAGCTGGTCAAGGAGAACTACCTGCGCTGGGATAGCCTCGGCGAGTTCTTCGCCCTCGCCGCCAGCTTCGAACACCTGGCCCAGTCGACCGGCAACGCGCGGGCGCAGGTCCTGGCCGACACGCTGGACCGGGCGACCGCCACCTTCCTGAACGAGGACAAGTCGCCGACCCGTCGCGTCGGCGGTATCGACAACCGCGGCAGCCACTTCTACCTGTCCCTGTACTGGGCCCAGGAGCTGGCCAAGCAAACCGACGACGCCGACCTCGCCAAGGCCTTCACCCTCCTCGCCGAAACCCTGGCCGCCAACGAAGAAGCCATCGTCGCCGAGCTCCTGGCCGTCCAGGGCAGCCCGGTAGACCTCGGCGGCTACTACCAGCCCGACCCGGCCAAGGCCGCCGCGGTGATGCGTCCGTCGAAGACCTGGAACGACGCGCTCGCCTCAATCTGACCCAGCAGAACGCAGCGCCCGGTGCCCCATGTGGTCACCGGGCGCTTCGGCGTTCAGGAGGTGAACGGGACCCGCGTCCAGGTCAGAACGGCGGGATTGTGGGAGTCGATCGTGACGCGCAGGTAGTCGTTGTCGCCGGTCGACCCGTCCACGGTGATACGCGACAAGTTCTCCACCGGCGTGGTGACGCCGTAGAACTTGGTCCACGCCGAGCTCGCCGCGAGCGGCTTGTCGCTGTTGTAGACGTGGCTGTCGCCGTTGAACAGGTAGACCGGGCCGCGGAAGTTCGCCGCCTCGCGGGCGATCTCCTGCACGATCGGCTGGAACGCGTAGTAGTCCGCGAAGGCCGGGTTCGTCACGGTCGGGTCGAACATGTCTGCCTGGGTCAGCAGCACCACGGCCTTGTTGTGGTCGTCGCGGGCCTGGGCGAACGTGTCGTGGATGCTCTGCATCACTGCCGACGTCCGGTTCAGCACCTCGGCGGCCTGCTCGGGCGTCGGCGCGGTCTTGCCGGTCCACGGCGCCATACTGTTGTTGCTGCCAACGATGTGCAGAGCCGCGAAGGCGACGTCGTCCCGGGTGAACCGGACGTCTTCCGGGATGCCCTGCGCCGCTTGGGTCTCGACCTTCGCCGGGTGCCGCCCCAGCGTCCGGCCGGGCTGCGGGAAGAACACCTGCCGGACCTTCGCGAGCCGCTCCAACGGGTTGTAGCCGCCGTTGTTGGCCCGGTGGCAGTCGGTCCACTCGTTGTCGCCGACGGTGTAGACGAACGGGTCCGCGAACCGGTCGAACTGCGACTTCACCTGCGCGAAGTACTCATCGCTGCAGACCGACGAGCCGTCCTTGATGTCGCCGAGGTGGGTGACCAGCTTGACCGGCTTGTCCGCGTTGATCTGGTCGACCACCTTCGGGAACCGGGCGATCTGCGCCGGGCCGTAGGGAATGTCGCCGATCACGGCGAAGGTGTAGGTCTGTGGTCCCCGGTCTGCGGCAGCGGACGGAATGCCGACCGCCAGCCCGACCAGAGCCAGACAAGCAGAGATCACAGGCGCACGACGTACTCTCACAGTGTTCCTCCAGGTACGAGCGGATACGGGCCAACCTTTCGATCCGGTGATGAACGCCGGTGCACAGCGGCATGAACTTCACTGCCTGAGAGCCCGCTGAAGGCCCGCGCGAGAAATGCGTGGCCGGACCATCGATCGCCTTCCTACACTGGCGGGCATGACTACGACCCGTTCCGTGCTTGCTTCGCAGGCTACGGACTACCCCCGATGGTTCCAGGATGTGATTGCCAAAGCCGAGCTCGCCGACAACGGGCCCGTGCGGGGGACCATGGTCGTACGACCGTATGGCTACGGGATCTGGGAACTGTTGCAGGAGGCAATGAACCGCCGCATCAAAGCAACCGGCGCCGAAAACGCCTACTTCCCCCTCCTGATCCCCGAGAGCTACCTCCAACGTGAAGCCGAGCATGTAGAAGGCTTCAGCCCCGAGCTCGCCGTGGTAACGCACGCTGGCGGCAAACAACTCGAGGAACCCGCCGTCATCCGCCCCACCTCGGAAACCGTCATCGGCGAGTACATGGCGAAGTGGATCCAGAGCTACCGCGACCTCCCCCTCCTCCTCAACCAATGGGCCAACGCGGTCCGCTGGGAGCTGCGCCCCCGCCTGTTCCTGCGCACCACCGAGTTCCTCTGGCAGGAAGGCCACACCGCACACGCCACCTTCGAGGACGCCCGCGCGTACGCCACCAAGGTCCTGTACGACGTCTATCGCGACGTCATGGTCAACGTCCTCGCGATCCCGGTCACCCCCGGCCGCAAGACCCGCCGCGAACGCTTCGCCGGCGCGATCAACACCATGACCCTCGAGGCGATGACCGGCGACGGCAAAGCCCTGCAGATGTGCACGTCCCACGAACTCGGCCAGAACTTCGCCCGCGCCTTCGACATCAACTATCTGTCGAGCGACGGCGAACGCGAGCTTGCCTGGACCACGTCCTGGGGCAGCACCACCCGCATGGTCGGCGGCCTGATCATGGTGCACGGCGACGACGCCGGCCTCCGCGTCCCACCCACGGTCGCGCCGATCCAGGTCGTCGTGCTCGCCGTCAGGGACGAAACGGTCGAGGCTGCCCAGCGCATCGTTAAGGACCTCGAGGCCGCCGGCCTGCGCGTGCTGGTCGACGATCGCACCGACCAGCCGTTCGGCCGCCGCGCGGTCAACTGGGAGCTCAAGGGCGTCCCGATCCGGATCGAGCTCGGCCCGCGCGATCTGGCGGCCGACGCGGCAACCGTCGTACGCCGTCTCCGCGACTCCACCAAGACCGCCGTCAACCTTTCCGAGCTCACGTCAACCGTCGTCAACGCAATCGACGCCGACCAGGCGCATCTCCTGGAGGAAGCGACGGCTCGCCACACCGCACGCACCACTGCCGTGGCGACTGTCGACGAGGCCGTGGAAGCAGCCGCAGCCGGCTGGGCCAGCCTGCCGTACGCCGCAATCGGCGAGGAGGGCGAGGACCGTCTGGCCGAGTCCGGCATGACGGTCCGCTGCCTCCAACGCCCAGACGGCACCCTGCCGCTGGACGAGACCGAACCCGACCTGATCGCGTACGTCGCCCGCTCCTACTAGTTGTTGTAGGGCTCGGCCTCCAGCCTCGTGCCGGAGGCCGAGCTCGGCGTGGTCACGGTAATCGTGCGCGTCTCCCCCGGCAGCAGCCAGAAGTAGTTGTCGGAGTACGTCGCCGGCAGCACCCGCTCCCCCGCCCGATCCCGCAACGACACCCGCACCATCGCGGCAACCACCGTCCCGGTATTGCGAACCGTCGAGTTCCTGCCGCTCGACCGCACCTCTAAACGGGCCTTGGGCAACTCGTTGAGCTCCTGCATATCCGCAGGCTTTCGGTAGCGCCAATAGGTGTTCTCGGACAGCACACCATTGGCGCCCGTGAGCTTCAACCGAAGTATGTGAAGGTCAGGCAGCTCAGCTCCGAACGCCACCGCGAAGGCCTCACGCTTGTTGCTTCCTTCAACCGTTACAGCCTGGTTGCTAGTAGCAAGCAAATTGCCTGCGAGGTCGTAGAGGTCGGCTTCGACTGTTGCAGTCACCGAGTTGCGAGTGTGGTTGACGACGACCGTGGTCCAGTCGGTCTGATTGGCCTGGACATGGATCGCCTCGCAACCCTTGCGAGCACCGTAGTAACTGCCGTTGACGTCCAGGTCGTAGTCGTAGGTCTGCCAAACAGTCGAATGCCAGGCCGGATGCGACATCCACAGCAGCAACGCCGACGCGTCCGTCCACAAGTGCGCGTTCCAGGCCTCGAACATCGCGCGCATGTTCTCGTAGTTCACGAACTGCGCCTTGCGGGTGAATTCCTCCAGCCCGCTGGACGATCCGAGCCGCTCGTCGATCGCGCCGAGATACGTGTCCGGCCGCTGGTTGCCATGCATCGACCAGTCGTGGTGGTACCACGGCGTACCGATCGGCCACCCCGGATCGCCGTCGCCGACCAGATTGCGCATGCTCTCGACCACCGGGATCGTCGGCATGCCGATCTCGGTGTGGAAGCCGAAGTTGAACGTGTCATAGGTGTTCGGGTCGAAATACTTGACCGGGTCAACCCAGTAGTACGGCCCGTGCCCGGACACGAACCCGGCCGCCGAGTTCGGTAGGTAGAGGATCTCGTCGTCCTCTTCCCGGACCGCGGCGGTGATCGCGGCGTCGATCGCGGCCGGCGGGTTCTCCTCGTTCGCCCCGCACCAGATCACGATGCACGGATGCGTCCGGTACCGGACGATCGTGTCGCGCGCGATCTCGGCGTACCCGGGCAGGTCGTCGGTGAACGGGCCGGCCTCCCAGAAGTCGTTCCAGACCAGGATCCCGTTCTCGTCGCAGGCCTGGTAGAACTCCTCACGCGTACTCGAGCCGATCCAGTTGCGGATCATCGTGAAGTTCATGTCCCGATGCATGCCGATCACGGCCCGCAGCCTCTCCTCGGGCATCCGGCGCAGCAGCTCGTCCCAGCCCCAGTTCCCGCCCCGGCAGAACACGCGTACGCCGTTCACACTGATCTTCAACGGCACCGGCGCGTTGCTGACGTCCTCCACGTCGGTCCACGTGGCGCCGTCCTGCGACACCTGGATCGTGAACAGCGCCGCGTACGCCGTCTCCCACAACAACTCGACCCGGTCGAACGCCTTCGGCGCACCGAGATCCACCTGGATCCATTCGTCATCGTCGTACTGCGAGGACCAGCGGGTCCGGTCGTTCCCGTCGATGGCCTGCGCCGCCGGGCTCCCGTCGTCGGACGACGCGGTCGCCGTACCCGCGCGGGCCAGATCCACCGACGGATCGGACGAGTCGCGAATCGCCAACGTCCACAGCGAATAGCCCCATCCGGTCGCCCGCCGACGCCCTTGGATCCGCAGGTACTGCGCGGTCTGCTTCGAGAAGGTGACGGTCTGCGCAGCGCTGTTCGTCGCCGGGTCGATGACGATCGGCAGGTCGTAGTCGTACCCGAACTCGCGGATCCCGAAGGTCGTGGCCCGGCTGTCGCTCACCACCCCACCGACGCTCGCGGTCACGGTCAACTCGTGCAACGTGGGTTCGCCGCACCCGTTCGGCCACCACAGGTCAGGTTCGTCGATGGTTTCTGTATCGAAAGCCACGTCCGTGCTAGCGCCCGCCGGCATGGTGATGGACTTACTCGCAGTACGGCCAGAGAACTGGGCCTTCACCGTGACCGTGCGAGGCGCGTCGGCCGCGTTGCGGACGGGCACCGTGACGGCAACGGTCGCCCGATCGACGCTCGGCACCCTGGTCACCACACGCGGATCGCCCACGACCACATCGCCCGTGAAGCGCAACCGCACGTGGTTCCAGATGCCCGCAGCCCGGTCGCGGACCGCCGGCATCCAGTCCCATCCGGACGCGGCCAGCAACGTCGGCGAGTCGAGGTACAACGTGGCGGACTGGACGAACGACTGCCCCGAATCGCCTTTGTCACCAGCGGTTCCGGGATGCGGCATCGGCGTGATCTTCACCGCGAGCGCGTTTTTCGCCTTCAGAACCGCGGTGACGTCAAAGGCCGCGCGCGCGAACGGATGCTTGACCGTCCCCACCTGCGTTCCATTCAGCCAGACGTCGCCTTGATGGTTGATGCCGTCGAACTCGAGCCACACCCGCGACCCGTTCCCGGCCGGCCGGTCGAACTTCCGGTGGTACCACCAAGCGTGCCGGCTGAGCGCCTCCGGGATCTCAAGGTTGTTCATCCCCTCGACCGGATCCGGCAGGTGCCCCTGCTCGACCAGCGATCCGAGCACGGTGCCGGGCACTGTCGCGGGCAGCCACGTCGACGTGTCCCTACCCGGTTGCGCGAGTACGGCGCCATCCGTCGTACCGGCGAAGTCGTCCATCGTGAGCGTCCAGCCGGACTCGATCGGGAACGTCCCGTCATCCGCCTTGCGCAGCGACGGCGGCTTGTCGGTGTGCCGGCTCCAATCGGTCCAGCCCGTGGCCGGCGGGCGGGATGCCGTCGTGGTGCCCCAGACCTGTAAGCCGTTCACACCAAGGGCATTCGCGTTCGCCTGCCGCGTCCCGGTCAGACGCACGTACTGCGCGGTGACCGGACTGTCCAGCGCGATATCGACCGTACCTCCCGGACTGTTGGTCGCCTGATGAACCGTGTGCCAGGAGGCGCCGTCCGTCGAAGTGTCCACGCGGAAGTCGAGCGGCGAACTGGACAGCAACTCCTGACCGGTCGTGTTCCCGTACGGATTCCCGCCGGAGAAGTCGAACGCCGGGTCCTGCGCCGTCGCCTCGAACGTCAACCGCACCGCATCCACCCGGCATCGCCCCTGCAGATCCACCACGATCCACTGCGGATCGCCCCCGGCCGCCCGCCACCCGGAGCCCCGCACCCCCGGCACTGCGAGCCCGTCGACGACGAACTCGGGCGGCGTCGCGGCGTACGCACTCGACGAGGCGCGCACCGGGCGATAGCGCGCGAGATCCGTCGACGGAACAGCCGGAGCGGCTGCCTCCGAGGGAAGCGAGGGCAGCGTCAGACTGGCGAGGAGCCCGCCGCTCGTAGCCAGGAAGGCACGGCGGGACACAGGATCGAGCGGCACGAGGGCCTCCCAGGGGCGGTGGGATAATTCGGAATTAACAGCCCTCCGGAAGTTACTTCATGTCTTCAAGTATGTCGAGATCAGCGCGCCAAGTACTTGCGGACGTCATCGCTGACCTGCGCACGACTACGGAATCCGTACTTGCGAAGGATCGCACTCAGGTGCGTCTTGACCGTGTTGAGGCTGATGCCGAGCTCGACGGCCAGCTGGTCGTTGTCGAGACCGTCGGCCAGGAGTACGGCGACCGTCTGCTGCGTCTTGGTCAGGCTCACGAACCGGCGCTCGGGCCCCTCGTCGGTCTCCATCAGCATCTCGATCAACTCGGACTGGATGTGCTCGGTCGCGTCGATGATCCGCTCGAGATGCGTCCGTACGGCGGCACTCACGTCGGGCTCGGTCTCCGCCTCCGCTGCGATCTCGCGGATTGATGCGACGCGGTGGGTCAGGTACTCCATCACGTGGTCCGACGTCAGCAGGTTCGGCCCGACATCACCCGCGGGCAGTCGCCGCAAGGCGTCGCGGTCCTCGCCTTCACGGGTCAGCACCCGCTCCACCACAGAGCACAGCCACTCAAACGCGCGGACGGCGTTGTCGTCGTACGACTTGGGCTCGTAGCTCTGCATCGACAACAGCCCGAACAGCTGATCGGGCCCGTCCTTCGACGGCCGGAAGATCGGCACCGTCACCGCATCCTCGGACCGACGCCCCAGATCCCCCACCGGTACGCCGGCATGCAGCGCGAACCCGTTGTCATAGGCGAACCGGTACGTCTGCCGGTGTTTCACCACCCACGCAGTCTGCCCGTTCGGCCCGAAATTGTGGGTATCCGGGTTCACGTAGTGGCCCTTGTCGTAGCCGTACGGGTACCGCACCCGGTTGCTGCCCTGCAGGAATCCGACGAAGAACGCGTCGACGCGCGCGACCTTGCCGGCTACGACCCGGACGTAGTCGTACAGGCCGTAGTGGTCGGAGCGGAACAGCGCTTCGATCTTGTGGTAGGCCTCGCGCAGGACGATCGCGGTCTCTGCGTCAACCCGCAGCGGGGCGCCCCTGTCTGACTCCACAACGTCGGCTCCCCACACAGCACGGCAGCATCGATCCCTTGACTATGCCGCTGTACCAGCGACTTGCCAAGCGATGCCCGATGATTGTGGACAGATGTTGTGGAGCGACGGCGGTCGCGGGCGGTGAGTGTGAGTTCCCGAGTCGCCCTCCCAAGCCTCGGCCGAACTCTCCTGCACCACCCGCGACCACGAGTGGGACACCTGTAACTGTTGAGCCCCCGCGTCGATCGATCCCACGCCCCCTGCGAGATCGGCGACCCCCCGACGGTCGTTCGGTGTCCCTTCCTCCCCCCGCTGACTACACGGTGCCACCGAACGCCGAGGGTGACCATCGCCCTCCGCATGACCTTGTTGTGCCCTCAATCTCACCCCGGGGATGAGATCGGATGTATACGATTACACCTGCCAGCTCGTGTCGAGCGGCTTGCCCTCGGCGTATCCGGCGGCAGTCTGCAGCCCGACCACGGCCCGCTCGTGGAACTCGGCGAGGTTCGCGGCACCGACGTACGTGCAGGAACTGCGGATGCCGGAGACGATCGAATCCAGCACGTCCTCCACGCTCGGGCGCTCCGGGTCGAGGTACATCCGGGCGGTCGAGATGCCCTCCTCGAAGATGCTCTTCCGGGCCCGCTGGAACGGCGTGTCGTCGGCCGTCCGGGATCGTACGGCGCGAGCGGACGCCATCCCGAAGCTCTCCTTGTAGATCCGGCCCTGGCTGTCGCGGTGCGGGTCGCCGGGCGACTCGTACGTACCGGCGAACCACGATCCGATCATCACGCTCGACGCCCCGGCCGCCAGGGCGAGCGCGACATCGCGCGGATACCGTACGCCGCCGTCCGCCCAGACGTGCTTGCCGAGTTCACGGGCCCGCGTCGCGCATTCGAGCACGGCGGAGAACTGCGGACGACCGACGGCGGTCTGCATCCGCGTCGTACACATCGCGCCCGGTCCGACACCGACCTTCACGATGTCGGCGCCGGCGTTGACGAGATCCGTGACGCCCTCGGCGGTGACCACGTTGCCGGCCACGATCGGCACCGCCGGCCCGAGCGCGCGGACCCGCTCGACGACCTCGAGCATCCGCTCCTGATGCCCGTGCGCGGTGTCGATCACGAGTACGTCAATGCCGACGTCGAGCAACGCCTTCGCCTTCTGCTCGGCATCCCCGTTGATCCCGATCGCGGCGGCGATCCGCAGCTTGCCGTTCGCATCCAGCGCCGGTTCGTACAAGGTGGCGCGCAGCGCGCGCTGCCGCGTCAGAATGCCGACGATCTGCTCATTCGCATCCACCACCGGCGCGAGCCGGTGCCGCCCGTCGTGCAACTGGTTGAACGCCGACTCGGGATCGATCCCCTGCGGCAACGTCAGCAACTCCCGGGACATGATCCCTTCAAGTTGTGTGAACCGATCGACACCCGCACAGTCCGCCTCGGTCACCACCCCGACCGGTCGCCCGTGATCGACAACCACGACCGCGCCGTGATTCCGCTTCGGCAACAGATTCAACGCCTCACCCACGGTCCCCGTCGGCGGCAGCGTCAACGCGGTGTCGTGCACCGGATCCCGCTCCTTGACCCACGCGACCACCTCGGCGACGACATCCACCGGAATGTCCTGCGGAATCACCGCAAGCCCGCCACCCCGAGCCATCGTCTCCGCCATCCGCCGCCCCGACACGGCCGTCATATTCGCGGCCACCACCGGAATCGACGCCCCACTCCCGTCCCGGGTCGAAAGATCAACATCCAGCCGCGACGCGACCCGGGACCGATTAGGCACCAGGAACACATCACTGAACGTAAGGTCTCCCACCGACTCCCGACCAACCTGAAACCGCATGGCAGACCCCTTCACCCGAAGAACAAACCCAGCCAGCCTGTCACGTCAGGTACCCCCGAACAAGCTGGTCACAGCGTGTGTTCGGCAGCGAACTCCTGCTCTCTGCTGGTTGATCGTCAGCGGTCGAGGCCGTGGCCAGGTCGCGGCGAGGAGTCTGTCCGGCGGACGCCGAAACGGGATGCCGCCAACGGGCGTGATGTTGCCAAGGGCACCTGTCCGGGAAACGCGTGCGCGATCGCGCGGTTGGCATCGAGCTCAGCCTGGCGCTGCGCCTGGTTCTGCCTGATGCTCGGCATCCGGTCACCGAACGCATTCAGACCCGGCTGACGGTCGTGAAGATTCCGATTGAGCCGCGCACACGTGTGCTCGTAGATATTGCCGGCACCTCGCCGCGGCTTGACAGCCAGCAACTCCCGCCGAGGCAGTCCGCCGGGCTCCACGGCCGGCATCTCCCGAAACACCAGCCGATAGTCCGCCTTCTGCTGCGGATCAGACTGCAGATAAGCAGTCACGCAGTCCCGCAGATCCCCCTTCCCAGACTCGTACCCGAGCGCATGACGCCCATCCGACGTCCCAGCAGCCAGCTCCCCCATTTCACGAAGGACCTGTCGGCGAACGTAATCCTCTGGTCCGCCCGGGTTTCGCCCCGCCGCCGCCGTGAGTCTCCGGAAGTCCATCGCGAACCCATCGCCGATGATCAGCTCGTATCCGTCGCCGGACGTCATTGCGAGGTGTCGTCCTCATGGCGGATCTCATCGAGGATCCGCTGAGTCTCAGGACCCATCATCTCGGCGAACTCGTCGACGGTCATCGGACGGCTGGTCGGCAACGGCTCGGACGCATACACGCGGCGGGTCGGATCGTCGATCGTCCCGGCCGGGGGCTCGTCGTCGCCACGCAACTGCCGGTACTGCGAGGTCGACATGATGACGGCCTCGGGCTCACCACCATCGCCCCAGATCACCGGCACGAAGGCCCCGTCGCGGATGGCATCCACCATCGACGTCAGCCCCGCCGCCACGGTCTCCGTCGCCACCACCCCAGGACGACGCTCGAACTTCGACTCCCCGTCAAGATCCTCGAACTGGTCATAGGTCAGCAGCACCGCCTCCGGCACCCCACCGTCGCCAAAACTGAACGGCATCGTCCGCCCACGCCGGAACCGCGCCAGCACCCCGGCAACATCCCGCCGCACGTCCTCCACCGACCGAATCCCAGAACCATCAGTAGCCACGCCCCGACTCTACGACGCCACACCATGCCGGCCCCGCACTTATCCACAGC
This sequence comes from Kribbella rubisoli, assembly GCF_004217145.1. Lineage (GTDB taxonomy): Bacteria > Actinomycetota > Actinomycetes > Propionibacteriales > Kribbellaceae > Kribbella > Kribbella rubisoli. The sequence continues at coordinate 746,258 of NZ_SHKR01000011.1, forward strand.
CACCCAGCCCAATTGCAGCAAGCTGCAGCACTGTGGATAACCCGCCCGACGAACACCCTCCGTATGCAACCCTTACACCAACAGCACCCAAGAACGGAGCCTCAATGCACCACCGCCCGGCCCTCGGAACCACCGCAGCCCTCAGCGCCCTCCTAGCGCTAACCGCCTGCCAAGGCTCCCCGGCAGCTGGTCACCCCAACACGGCTCCGACGTCTCCGGCAGCGTCGCCTCCGACCCCCTCCCCCACTCCAACCGTCTCCTCCGAAGAGGACGCGGTCGCGGCAGCGGCAGCGGCGTACCGGGGATTTGTCGCCGCGACGGATGCCATGTACCTGAGCGGTGGAGTCAATGTGACAGCGCTCAGCAGGTACGCAAGCGGCGTGATGCTCAAAGCCGAGACCATCGAGGCAGAGAAGTTCCGCGGCTACAAATGGCGTTCCGTCGGCCATTTGCAGGTGGTCTGGATCAAGCCGCTGACGATCGGCAAACCAGACGCGCAGGGTCAGATCAATGACCTGATCCTGAGTGCTTGTGTCGACTCGTCCAAGGCCGGTGCCGTGGATTCCAAGGGAAAGAGCGTGCGGCTACCCGGGACACCAGCACAAACCGTCGACGAGATGCGCATGCGCCGTATCCAGGGAGCCTGGAAGGCTGACTACGCACAAAGCAGAAAGCCCGCAACATGCTGATCATCAAGCTGTTCGGAGTCGTGGCGATTCTGTCTGTCGTCGGGGTATCCGCGGCCGTCGCTGATCCCACGCCCGTCGCACCAGGCTGCGTCACTGGCTGGAGCGCCGGGCAGTGCGTCTACTCCGTCGGCGACGACGGGCATCCACCGACCGAGAGGGTCAAGGCCACGCCCGGGGCGAAGAAGCCAGGTGCCTCCGCCTGTGTGTTCGAGGGGCAGGTTGTGCCGTGCCGGACGAAGGACGGATTCTTCGATGCGGCGTCGGGGTGCTACCTCTACCCGTTGGACGCGCCGAGGTCGTTGGACCATTGGACCGCGATCAGCGACTACCCGCCTGGCACGAGGTTCTACGGGTGCTGGAAGATTCTCGGGGTAGTAGACGGCAAACCGGTAGGCGAGTTGACACTCGAGTCAGTTAACCGCCCACCGGGGGCGACGCGGACGATTGATCCGCGGGAGGCGGCTCGGCGGGTGGTGGCGACTATGAAGTTCGTTGCGCCTCAGCTCGGGCTTTCGCCATACGTTCAGAGCGTGAACCACGTCGGGATCGTGAATGTGCCGGTCTGGATGTGGGTGACCGATCCTGGCTCGACTACGACGGGGCCGCAGACCAAGCGGGCGGCGATCGGGGGCGTTGGGATCGAGGCGACCGGCACTGTCGAGCGGATCGAGTGGGCGATGGGTGCTGGGAAGACCGTTACCTGCAAGGGCGCGGGGACCCCGTTCACGAAGGTGATGGCGGCCGGGAAGTCGCTCAAGGACATGCCGTCCTCGCCGACGTGCGGCTACAGGTACGCCAAGACCTCCCGTTGCGAGAAGGGCGGCACCTTCACCGTCACGGCGACGGCGTACTGGAACGTGCACTGGACCGGCGGTGGCATGGAGGGCGACATCCCACTCGACTTCAGCCGCTCGATCCCGCTCCAGGTCACCGACCTGCGACCGGTGCTCGTCGACCCGGACGGCGGCTCGAGCACCCCGTCGGTCGCTCCGCAATCCTGCAGCAACTGAAAACCGGCTCCCCCTGTAACAGGAGGAGCCGGCTTCAGTTGCAGATGCTTACCGCAGGTCGAAGCGGTCGAGTTCCATGACCTTGTGCCAGGCGGCGACGAAGTCCGTCACGAACTTCTCCTTGGCGTCGTCGGAGGCGTAGACCTCGGCGACGGCGCGGAGTTCGGAGTTCGATCCGAAGACGAGGTCGGCGCGGGTGCCGGTCCACTTGACCTTGCCGTCGACGGTGGCTTCGAACGTCTCCTGGCTGTCGTCGGCGGCGTGCCATTCGGTACCGAGGTCGAGCAGGTTCGCGAAGAAGTCGTTCGTGAGCGTGCCCGGGTTGTCGGTCAGTACGCCGGACTTCGAGCCGTCGTAGTTCGCGCCGAGGACCCGCAGGCCGCCGACCAGGACGGTCAGCTCCGGCGCGCTCAGCGTGAGCAGGTTCGCCCGGTCGAGCAGCAGGTACTCGGCCGGGAGCCGGTTGCCCTTGCCGTAGTAGTTGCGGAACCCGTCAGCGACCGGCTCGAGCGCGGCGAACGAGTCCGCGTCGGTCTGCTCGGCCGACGCGTCGGTCCGGCCCGGCGTGAACGGTACGACGACGTCGTACCCGGCGTTCTTCGCAGCGACCTCCACACCGACACCGCCGGCGAGGACGATCACGTCGGCCAGCGATACCGGCTTGCCGAACGCCTGCTGGATGCCCTCGAGCGTCCGCAGTACCTGCGCCAGCTCGTCCGGGTTGTTGACCTCCCAGCCGGCCTGCGGCTGCAGGCGGATGCGGGCACCGTTGGCACCACCGCGCTTGTCACTGCCACGGAACGTCGACGCCGACGCCCACGCGACCGAGACGAGCTGCGAGACCGACAGCCCGGACGCCGCGATCGCAGCCTTCAGCGCGGTCACATCGGCCTCACCCACCAGCTCGTGGTCAACGGCCGGCAGCGGGTCCTGCCAGATCAGCACCTCGCTCGGAACCTCGGGGCCGAGGTACCGGACGACCGGACCCATGTCGCGGTGGGTCAGCTTGAACCAGGCGCGCGCGAACGCGTCGGCGAACTCGTCCGGGTTGTCCTTGAACCGGCGCGAGATCGGCTCGTAGATCGGGTCGAAGCGCAGCGCCAGGTCCGTGGTCAGCATCGTCGGCTTCTGCTTCTTGGCCGGGTCGAACGCGTTCGGGATGATCTCCTCGGCGTCCTTGGCCACCCACTGGTTCGCACCGGCCGGGCTCTTCGTCAGCTCCCACTCGTAGCCGAACAGGAGGTTGAAGAAGTCGTTGCCCCACTTGGCCGGCGTGGTGGTCCAGGTGACCTCCAGACCGCTGGTGATCGCGTCCGGGCCGTGGCCGGTGTTGTACGTGTTGCGCCAGCCGAGACCCTGGTGGTCCATCGGCGCGCCCTCCGGCTCGGCGCCGACGTACTGCTCCGGGTCGGCCGCACCGTGGGTCTTGCCGAAGGTGTGGCCGCCGGCGATCAGCGCGACGGTCTCCTCGTCGTTCATCGCCATCCGGCCGAAGGTCTCGCGGATGTCGCGGGCCGAGGCGATCGGATCCGGGTTACCGTTCGGGCCTTCCGGGTTCACGTAGATGAGGCCCATCTGGACCGCACCGAGCGGCTTCTCCAGCTCACGATCGCCGGTGTAGCGCTCGTCGCCGAGCCACGTGGTCTCGGGACCCCAGTAGACGTCGTCCTCCGGCTCCCACACGTCGGCGCGGCCACCGGCGTACCCGAAGGTCTTGAAGCCCATCGTCTCGAGCGCGACGTTGCCGGTCAGGATCAGCAGGTCGGCCCAGGAGATCTTCTGGCCGTACTTCTTCTTCACCGGCCAGAGCAGGCGGCGCGCCTTGTCCAGGTTGGCGTTGTCCGGCCAGCTGTTCAGCGGGGCGAACCGCTGCTGACCCGCACCGGCGCCGCCGCGGCCGTCGCTGATCCGGTACGTGCCGGCGCTGTGCCAGGCCATCCGGATCATCAGCGGGCCGTAGTTCCCGAAGTCGGCCGGCCACCAGTCCTGCGAGGTGGTCAGCACCTCGGCGATGTCCGCCTTCACCGCGGCCAGGTCGAGGCTCTGGAACGCGGCCGCGTAGTCGAACTCCTCGCCGAGCGGGTTCGCCACCGCGGGGTTCTTGGCCAGGATCTTCAGGTTCAGCTGGTTCGGCCACCAGCCGCGGTTCGCGTTCCCGCTGGTCGGGTGCACACCCTGACCGTGGGCGACGGGGCAACCGCCGGACGCCTGCGCATCCTCTTCGCCGCGGCTCTCCTCGCTGCCTTCACCGGGCAGTGGCTCATGGATCTCGGACATCAGATTCCTTCCAGGACTGGACTTTTCGGATGGAAAGATCAGGTACGGCGTGAGCAGTCGGCGCACAGCCCCCAATAGATGACCTCGGCCTCGTCGATGACGAACCCGTGGTCCTCGGACGCGGTCAAGCAGGGCGCATGCCCGACCGCACAGTCGACGTCGGCGATGGCACCGCACGACCGGCAGACGGCGTGGTGGTGGTTGTCACCCACGCGCGACTCGTACCGCGCCACCGACCCCAACGGCTGGATCCGCCGCACCAGACCCGCTGCCGTCAACGTGTGCAGCGAGTCGTACACCGCCTGGTGCGACGCCTGGGGCAATTCGTTGCGCACGGCACCGATAATCGAGTCCGTGTCCGAATGCGGAAACTCGTACACCGCGGCCAGCACCGCCACCCGCGGCCGAGTCACCCGCAACGAAGCCCCACGCAACAACCCCTGGAGCTCATCCACCGTCGGCACGCCCCAGAGTCTTCCCCGTTTTCTGGAACGAGTCAAGATTAGCTGACGCGATTCTCAACCTGAGACAACTCAGGCCCGAAGATTCTCCAAGTCCGCCAGGAGATTCGGGTGTTCGGGCTTCCAGCCGAGTGCATCCCGGGTGTGGGCGCTGGATGCGGGCTGGTCGGTCGCGAAGATCGGTCCGAGCGGGCCGTACGTCTCCTCAGGCACAGCCTCGACCGGGAGCCCGAGCCGCCGACCGATCACCGCGGCAATATCGCGTACGGCGTCGCCCTCGTCGTCCACTGCGTGCCAGGCGGTCCCGGCCGGCGCATTTTCCAGCACCAACCGAAAAAGCACGGCCGCATCCAGAGCATGCACCGCAGGCCACCGCTGGGTGCCATCTCCGGGATAGCCGGATACGCCGGTGCGCCGCGCGATCTCCGTCAACAAGCCGGCAAACCCACCGGTTCCCTGATTGTGAACAGTCCGAGGCATCCGTACGGCGGCACTCCGCACGCCACGCTCCGCCAGACCCAGCACGCCCATCACGGACCGCCCGCGCCCGCCGACCGGCCCATCAAGAGGCAGCGGATCCGCTTCCGTGGACATCCGCCCCGCCACCCACGGCGTACCCGAGACCGTCACCAACGGACGGCCACTCCCCACCAACGCCTCTCCCAGCACCGCAAGCGCAGCCCCCTCCTCCGCAACTCCCGCCGCCAAGGCCTCCGGACTGCTGAAATCGTTGCTAAAGGCAAGGTGAATCACACCGTCAGCCTCGCCGGCACCGGCCCGGAGCACATCGAGATCGGCAAGACCCCCGCGAACGACGACAGCACCGGCCTTCTGCAGCGCCGACGCACCTGCGTCGGACCGTGCGAGCGCGAGCACGGAGTGCCCATTGCCGAGCAACTCTCGAACGACAGCCGAGCCGATCAGCCCGCTTCCACCGGTGATGAATACCTGCATCAGACGCTCCTCAACGTGATGGGACCTTTGTCCCATCACAGTAACACTGACGAGACAAAGGTCCCATCACCTACAATCGACCCATGGCCCGATGGCAACCCGGCGCACGCGACCGACTGGTCCTGGCAGCAGTGGACCTCTTCGCCGACCAGGGCTACGACTCGACCACGGTCGCGCAGATCGCCGAGAAGGCAGGCGTCACCAAGAGCACCTTCTTCCGCCACTTCCCCGACAAACGCGAACTCCTGGTCGCCGGCCAGGAAACCCTCTGCCGCCTCCTGATCGAGGGGATCGCCGAGGCCCCCGAGGACGCGGGCCCACTCGATGCGATCGCGGCCGGGCTCGAGCGCGCCGCGAACGCGATGGGCCCGATGAACCGCGAGCTGGGCCCCCGCCTCAAAGCAGCCATCGCCGCCAGCACCGAACTCCAGGAACGCGACGCCTTGAAGAGCGTCGGCCTCGCCAAGGCCATGACCGATGCGCTGCTCGCCCGCGGCGTACCGGACCCGCTCGCCCACCTCGCCGCCGAACTCGGCGTACTCGCGTTCAAGCGCGGCTACGCCACCTGGATGGAGCTCGACCACGACGAGGACGGGCTGGCGCCACAGGTGCTGGCCGCCCTCGCCGAACTCCGCGCGGCCAGCGCCTCACTCGGGTGAGAAGGCGCCTGAGACGGATCCTTGCCTCAGGCACCTACCCCCCCTTCGGCGTATCAGCCGGCCGCGGCCGGGACCGGAGCTTGCCTGGGCCGCGCGACGACCGCAGTACGGCGGGAACTGCGGAGGACACTGATGCTCACGGCAAGCGTCCACAGGCTCCAGAGTGCGCCCATGCTGGCCGTCGTACCCCAGCCCTGGGCGCTGTAGAAGTTCGCCGGGTCGTCACCGAAGTACAGAGCGGGGACGAAGGCGAGGTTGATTGCTGCGAGCACGAATGCGGACCAGCCGACCCACTTCGGCAGCAGCCGTAGCCGGTAGACGACGATGCCGAGTGCGATCAGGAACAACCCCATCAGCAGGCGCGAGATCAGACCCTGCATCAGGTACTGCGCTCCCGCGAACGGGCCCTCCTTCGTGGTGTCGATGTCGTGGTCGGTGACGATCGCGGCGCCGGCCTCCATCGACTGCGGCACGAACACCATCGCCACCCAGAGCAGACCGGCGGTCTGGATGACGCCCGCGATCCAGTCCGACGCGACGTCGACCTGATGGATCAACTGGCGCAGGCCGGTGAAGAACAGGATGTAGAACACGCAGCCCACGATCCCGATCAGGCTGCGGGTCAGGATGTTCCAGTCCGGCGGGGCGCCGGAGTAGAGGAAGTACAGCGGTACCTGCACGACGATCAATGCGCTCGCGATGACCCCGAACAGCCCCGCATATCTGCGAATCACGACTTCGGACACGGCGAATCCCCTCTCGAAGTTGACGAGACGTCTCGTCTCATGAACGAGACGCTAAGTCTCGCCAGAGACCACTGTCAAGACACAACGTCTCGTCTCGTGTAAGCTCCGGACATGGCGACACCCTCGACTCCCGCACCCCGTTCGGCCCCCAACCCCGACCGCCGGAGCGAGCGCGCCCGCCAGGCGATCCTGGATGCAGCGCTCGAGCTGTGCGGCGAGCAGCTGTACGCCGGCCTCACCATGGAGGGCATCGCCAAACGCGCCGGCGTCGGCAAGCAGACGATCTACCGCTGGTGGCCGTCAAAAGCGGCCATCCTCCTGGAAGCGATCGAGGAACGCGGCCGCAGCACCCTGGATTTCCCCGACACCGGCAACCTGGAAGCCGACCTCCGCACCCAGATGACCCAGGTAGCCCAAGCCTTCGCCAGCCCCATGTTCGCCGCCTACAGCAAGGGCCTGATAGCCGCCGCCCAAAGCGACCCCGACATCGCGAAAGCAGTGGTCGAAACCATCATCAACCCCCGAGTAGACCTCTGCAGAGAACGCCTGTCCAAGGCCCAATCAGCAGGCGAACTCCGCGAAGACATCGACCTGGCAGACCTGGTAGAGCTCCTCTACGCCCCCCTCTACTACCGCCTACTCCTACACACCCGCCCAGTCACAAACGACCAGGTAGACACAATCCTGAACCTAGCCCTAAACGGCGCAGCCCAAGACAAGAAATAACCCCGACCCCAGCCGGCGAGCAGACCACCCAACCCAACCCAAGCCGGTGAGCAGACGGCCCAACCCGACCCAGGCGAAGCCGAGCGAAGCGAAGGCCCAAGGGGGTGCGGGTGGCGAAGCCCCCGCCGGCGGGGAGCGAAGCGAAGCCGCACAAACAACGAGGGCGAGGCGGTCAACGCAGGAACTGCGTGACACACCTCGCCCATCGCCCTCGTGGAGCTGAGGGGATTCGAACCCCTGGCCTCTTCGTTGCGAACGAAGCGCGCTACCAACTGCGCCACAGCCCCGAGCTGGTCGCCTTGGTTTCCCTGGCGACCGCGAAACTCTAACACGTAGAGGCCCGGACTCTAAAACCGGATATCAGTCGCCGACGGCGCGTTTCACCTCGGGTTCTTCGGGTGTGGCGGGCTCGGCGACGACGGGCTTCTCGGCGGGGTCCGTCGTCCGTGCGCTGGAGAAGACTTCGTCGTCGGTGAGGGAGATCGTGCGCACGGTCCGGTCGGGTGCCTTCTCCTTCAGCACGTACGTCGGAAGCGTCACCGGCACCGGGTCCCAGAGGCCTTCGGCAGCAGGCTTCTCGGCGGGCTTGGCCGGCGCAGGAACGTCGGGGAGCTTGACCTCGATGGTCATCTCCTCGTCGGGTGACGGCGCCGGCTTGCCGGCCGGTCCGCGGTCGTGCTGGGCCTGCACGCGGGTACGTCGCTCGGCAGCGATCCGGGCACGCGTCCGCGCCTGCCGCCGCAGCTGCACCCGGGTGAGTACGACGAAGCCGAGGATCGCTGCGCCGGGGATCGCGACCGACCACCACGGCACCATGGCGAGACCGGCGAGTGCGAGGACCGACAGCAGCGAAAGGGTCAGGATCGACAGCACCCGCCGACGGCGCATTGCGGCCACCCGGCGGGCTCGGTTAGGGACGTACCGCTTCGGCGGCGAGGGGTCGTCGGCGGCGGTCGGGCCGGGCGGGCGTACGACGTACCGCGGTCGCGACGGGTCCCGTGAAAGCACCCGCGCTTCGGCGGATGACGGCACCACTGGTTGCCGTCGCGCCTCGTCGCCTCGCTTCAGCCACATCGGGACGAGGTAGGCAGCCCAGGCGGCGACGATCGCCACATAGATCAGCCCTGTCGTCCCCATGCGACGACGCTAAGGTGCGGCGGGGGCCAGATGGGGTACGTGAGACGGTGTGTCGCAAGAAGACTCGTGTGACTGATGTGAATAGCACGCACGGTAGTCATTGCAATCGCGCTACGAGACCGGGCCCGACCTCTTCGACGTTGAGCGCGAAGATGCGGTGGTCGCGCCAGTCGCCGTCGATGTGCAGGAACCGCGGCCGCTCGCCTTCGTACCGGAAGCCGAGCTTGTCGACCACGCGCAGACTTGCCTTGTTCTCCGGGCGGATCGCGACTTCGATCCGGTGCAGGCCGAGGGTGAACCAGCAGTGGTCGGCGGCCATCGCGACGGCGGTCGGCACGATCCCGCGACCGGCGTACTGCTCGTCGACCCAGTACCCGAGGTTGGCCCAGCGCGCCGATCCGTACGTGATGCCGGACACCGTGAGCTGCCCGACCAGGGGCCACTTCGCCCGCGCGCCGACGCCCGCCGCACCGCCGTACGTGATGACGAACGGGAGCATGCGCCCGTACCGCGCCTGCCGGTTCCAGTCACGTGCCATGGCGCGGAAGGTGCGTGCACCGTCCTCCGCACCAGGTGGCTGGGTCGCATCCCAGGGCCGCAACCAGCTGACGTTCCGCTGGCGTGCAGCAGCCCACTCTCCGCCGTCGCCCGCCCGTAAAGGCCGCAGCCCGACCTGTCCGTGCTGCAGTTCGACAGGCCAGTGCACGATCGCCATCAGTCAGTGTCCGTCCGCACATGGTCGCCGCCGTGTACCTGCTCGACCGCATGTCGCAGCAGCGGTTCCAGTACGGCGAGACCGTCCTTCACCCCGCCACGTGATCCGGGCAGGTTGACGATGACCGTAGTACCTGCGACTCCGGCCAGTCCACGCGACAGTGCGGCTGTCGGTACTCCGTTGGCGACGCCGTACGCCCGGATCGCTTCAGCAATCCCCGGCACGACCTTCGACAGCACAGCAGCTGTCTGCTCGGGCGTCGCGTCGGTCGGCGAGATCCCAGTACCGCCTGTTGTCAGCACAACGTCGTACGACGCCTCGACGGCGGCACGCAATGCGTCGCCGACCGGCGGGCCATCGGGAACGACAGACGGCCCGGACACCTCGAAGCCCCACTCGGTCAGCCTTGAGGCGATCAGCGGACCTGTGGTGTCGGTGTAGATCCCAGCGGCCGCACGGTTGGACACGCTGACGACAAGAGCCCTCACGGCCGCTCCCAGTGCCCGGTCTTGCCGCCTTCTTTCAACTCCACCCGTACGTCGGTCAGCACTGCCGCCGGGTCCAACGCCTTCACCATGTCGATGACAGCGAGCCCAGCGACCGCAACGGCAGTCAGAGCTTCCATCTCGACACCGGTGCGGTCGGTCGTCTTCACCTGCGCCCGGATCAGTACGGCGTCGTCCGCCACCTCGAGGTCGACCTTGGCGCCGGTGATCGCGATCGGATGGCAGAGCGGCACCAGGTCAGGCGTGCGCTTCGCGCCCATGATCCCGGCGATCCGGGCGACACCGAGCGCATCACCCTTCGGTACGCCGTCACCGCGGAGCGCGGCCACCACCTCGGCCGAGGCCAAAACCTTGCCGCTGGCAACAGCTCGCCGACTGCCGACGTCCTTGGCCGACACGTCGACCATCCGCGCGGCCCCGGTCTCGTCGACGTGGGTCAGCCCGGCAGGCGGCTCGGTCATCCGGTCTCCTCGTCCAGCAGCATGAGCTCGACTTGATCTCCGGCCCGTACGGCGGTGACGTCCTCGGGCACGATGATCAGTGCGTTCGCGCGGCTCAACCCGCCGAGCAGGTGCGAGCCGTGCCCGCCGACTGTACTGGCCATCCAGCCCTGGTCGCCGGAGGTGGCCGCTGCGCGGACGAACTGCCTCCGCCTAGCGGGTGAGCTGAACCCGTCCAGCGTCACTCCCGGGACCAGTGCGCGCCGGTACGGCATCTGGCCCATCATCTTGCGCAGTGCGGGCCGTACGAACACCTCGAACGACACGTACGCCGACACCGGGTTGCCCGGCAACGTGAAGATCGGCACCTCGTCCTCACCGATCACACCGAACCCCTGCGGCTTCCCCGGCTGCATCGCGACCTGCGGGAAGTCCACAGTGCCCAGCTTGGACAGCTCCTCCTTCACCACGTCGTACGCGCCCATGCTGACGCCGCCTGTGGTGATGACCAGGTCAGCACGCACCAACTGGTCGGACAGGGTGTCCATGATCCGCTTGGGGTCGTCGTCGACGATGCCGACGCGGTACACCACCGCTCCGGCGTCCCGCGCACACGCGGCCATGGTGTAGCTGTTCGAGTCGTAGATCTGCCCGTCACCTAGCCGGCTCCCCGGCTCGCGCAGCTCGGCACCGGTCGAGATCACCACGACCCGCGGTCGCGGACGGGCCTTCACCCGCGCCCGGCCGACCGCAGCCAGTACGGCGATCTGCCGCGGCCCCAGGGTGGTGTCGCGGTCCAGCACCTGTACTCCGGCCGTCACGTCCTCGCCGGCGTGCCGCACTGAGCCACCGACCGGCGGCTGCTGGGTGATGCGGACGTTGACCGTCCCACCGTCGGTCCACTCGACCGGTACGACGCTGTCGGCGCCCCGCGGCATCGGTGCGCCGGTCATGATCCGCACGCAGGTACCGGGGGTCACCACGATCGGCTCGCTCCGACCAGCCCGGAACTCTCCTACTACCGGCAGGGCGATCGGGTTCTCGTCGGAGGCGCCGGCCAGGTCACCGGCCTGGACGGCGTACCCGTCCATGGCCGAGTTGTCGAACCCGGGCAGGCTCACCCCCGAGACGATGTCCTCACACAGCACCAAACCGACCGCGTCCATCAGCGGCTGGTCGAACGCGGGCAGCGCCGTCACTCTCCCGAGCACAGCCTCCAGATGCTCATCCACACTCCGTCTCACGAGCCTGACCCTAATCCACACCCTCCGGGTGGTTGCCCCAGGTCATGCGGACGTCCGGTGCGCGTTCCTCGTTGGCAGTGCCATCGGTACGGCGTACCTCGACGAAGCCATGGGATTTGTAGAAGGACTGGGCGCGGGTGTTGGTCTGGAACGTCCACAGCGCCAGACCGCCCGGGCGGAGGTCCTTGGCGAGGTCCACGAGGGTCGATCCGATGCCCTGGCCAGCCGCCTCCGGTACGACGTACAGCTGGTCGAGGTCGTCACCGTCGAGGGTGAGCACCGCCACGATCCGGTCGTCGTCGAGCGCCAGCCAGGTCTGCGCGTCGGGCAGCAGCACGTCCGCGAACCACGTCGCCACCTCGGCGGCGGTGTGGATCGCCGGCGGCAGCTGCGAGCCGTCGGCATGCCGCGAGCGCCACCAGACCGCGGCGGCCTCGTCCGTGTCGGACGGCTCCAACGGCCTGATCAGCAGGTCGTCCATCGCACTCCCCCGAAGCGTTCAGCTGCTCAGTTCGGTCCCGTCGGGGATGACCCGGCGCTCGCCGGCCGGCGCCTCCACCTCGACGTCCCCGACCACGACCACATCCTTGCCAAAGGCAACATCGCCGCGGACCTCGAGCCGGTCGGCGCGGACCAGCGACGGCGGCCCGGCCGCGAACCGGGTGTCGAAGTCGGCGAGGATCTTGAAGTACTCCGGGTCCAGGTCGACGTACGGCTCGTCGCCCTCGTGCGTCGTGGTCAGGTCGCCGGCATCGTCCAGCTCGTAGACGTCGGAGCGCAGTACGAGCAGGTCGTTCGTGGTCTTCACCGGCTTGAACCGGGTGCGGTCCACGATCACCGCCTGCGAGCCCTCGAACGTCTCGATCGCGGTGCCCATCGCGGTCTCGAGCTGGATCACCTTCGGCGAGGACGAGTCGGCGGGGTCGACGGTCTTGCGGTTGACGATGATCGGCAGGCCGAGGATGCCGTCGTGCCCGTCCATCAGCTCGGCGAGGCGGTCCAGGTCGATCCACAGGTTGTTGGTGTTGAACGTCTTGTGCCGGGTGACGTCCTGGAAGTACTGCGTGTCCTCGTCGGCGACCTGGGCGCTGTCGCGCAGGATCAGCCGGCCGTCGGACTTGCGGACCGCGACGTGGCCGCCCTTGCGGTCGGAGCGGGTGCGCCGACAGACCTCCATACCAAACGGTACGGTATGTTCCGCCATCCACGCGGCGATCCGGGGATCCGGGGTCGCGCCGAGGTTGTCGGCGTTCGAGATGAACGCGTGCCGGAAGCCGTGCTCGCGCAGCGCGTCAAGGGTGCCGGAGGCAACCAATGCGGTGAACAGGTCGCCGTGGCCGGGCGGGCACCAGGCCAGCTCCGGGTCCGGCTCCCACTCGGCCGGCGTCAGGTCGTCGGCGAGCAGCTTCGGCTCCATGTTCTGCATGAAGTCGAGCGGCAGTCCGTCGATCGCGAGGCCGTCGTACTCGCTGAGGATCTGCAGCGACTCGGTCTTGGTGCGGAACGAGTTCATCAGCACCAGCGGCAGCGGTACGTCGTACTTGCGCCGGGTGCTCAGGATCTGGCGGGCGATGATGTCGAGGAAGCTCAGCCCGTCCTTGACCTGCAGCGCGGACTTCGGGCCGGTGACGCCCATCGACGTACCGAGCCCGCCGTTGAGCTTGATGACCACCGTCTCCGCGAGCGCGGCGCGCATGGCGTCCGGATCGGTGTCGAGGTGATCGAGGTGCGGCAGCTCGCCGACCGGTTCGATGTCGGCCTCGTGGATCTTCCCCTGCTGCCCCGATTCGAGCAGCCGGTAGTAGTGCGTGAAGACGCGTATTGCAACGTCGGCAGCACCGGCTGCACGCATCTTCTCCTGCGCTTGTCTGAGACCCACCTCACCCATGCACCAACCCTAGGGGACAGCCACCAATCCGAGTGTTGCCCGCGTCACCCTCATACGATCAGACGGTGTTTGAGTCGAAGGCCACGGCGCGGCAGCACTTCCTCGGTACCCGGGAGCGGCGCGCCCATGCGGAAGGGCTGCTGACCTGTGCCAAGCAGGTGCTGCCCGACGTCCACCGGGTCGCCCTGTACGTGTCGATGGGTCCGGAGCCACAGACCGGTGCGCTGATCGACTGGCTGCTCGCCACCGACCGCGAGGTGCTGCTGCCGATCCTGTACGCCGACAACGACCTCGGCTGGGGCGTCGCGCCCGGTGCGGCCGACCTGGTCCCCGGTCGGCTCGGTCTGTCGGAGCCGCCGACCGATCTGGGCTCGGACGCCATCGCCACCGCCGATCTGGTCATCTGCCCCGCCGTGGCCGTCGCCCGCAACGGCGTACGTCTCGGCCGCGGCGGTGGCTCGTACGACCGGGCACTCGCCCGCATCCGCCCTGGTACGCCGGTCTGGGCCGCCGTGTACGACGCCGAGATCGTGGATACCCTCCCGTCCGACGCGCACGACCACCCGGTGGACGCAGCGCTCACACCAACTCGCTTGATCCCGCTGCAAAGATCAGGAGATGACTGAGACCGCGGTCGAAGCCGCAGCCACAGCCGCACGCTCCCTCGGCCTGACGGTCACCGACCCGCTGGTGCTCTACACCGCCTTCTCCACCGTCGTTCACCTGCAGCCGTCGCCGGTGGTCGCACGGGTCCCGATGAACCTCCCCGGCGGCATGAAGGAGCCAGAGCCCGCCGTACGACGGCAGCAGCGCGAGCTGGACGTCGCCTGGCTGGCTGCGCAGGGCGTACCTGTGGTGCAGCCGACTCCCCTGGTGCCACTGAAGCCAGTGGAGCAGGACGGGCTGTCCATGACCTTGTGGACGTACGTGGAGGTGGATCAGACCGCCCAGCCCGACTACTTCGCCGCCACCGCTCGCGTGACCGAGCTGCATGCCCAGCTCGCGGACTACCCCGGTGAACTGGCCTGGATGACCCCGCTACGGCTGATCGGCTCAGGTCTGGGGGTGGCCGAGGCAGTGCCCGGCCTGTTCGAGCAGGACGACGTTGACCGGGCACGGGCCGAGTGGAAGATCCTTGAGTCCGTCCTGACCAGCCGGGCGGCCTTCGAGGCCATCTTCCCGTCAGCAACCGTCCAGCCGATCCACGGCGATGCCCCGTCCTGGAATCTGATCACCACGGTCGACGGGCCGCTGTGGGCCGACTTCGAGGACGCGACACTCGGACCGATCGAATGGGACGTCGCCGGCTTCGGCCCTGACCTGTGTCGGGCGTACGACGAGGCGGCGCGGACTCGCGGTCTGCCCACACTCGACCCGAAGATCCAGCAGGTGATGGATCTGGCTCGCGCGCTGCAGGTCCTCGTCTGCGCCCCGCTGGTCCCGCAAATGCCGGCTCTGGCCGACGGGATCCGGATGTTCGCAACGCAGTGGCGCGCGATGCCGTTCGCTGGTGGACTGAGCTGATGTTTCAGACGTACGTCGACAACGGCGTGGTTCCCGGACTCATCAGCCTCACCAGCCGAGGCGACGAAACACGGGTCGAGGTGCTCGGCAAAGCGGCGTACGACGGGCCGGAACTGCAGCGGGACAGCCTGTTCCGGGTGTCGTCGTTCACCAAGTCGATCGTCGCAGCCGCGACCATGATCCTGGTCGACGAGCTCCGGCTATCCATGGACACACCGGTTGCCGACGTCCTGCCGGAGCTGGCGCATCCCGTCGTACTGCGGCAGCCGGATGGAGCGCTGGACGACACAGTGCCGGCGGACCGGCCGATCACGGCGCGGGACCTGCTGACCTTCCGGCTCGGGCTGGGCGAGTCGGATGACCCGGCACTGCGACAGCGCGAGGAGGAGCTGGACCTCCACACGTTCGGACCGCCTGTACCGCGGACTGCTTTGGAGCCGGACGAGTGGATGCGGCGGCTCGCCACGCTGCCGCTGCAGTACCAGCCCGGTGAGCAGTGGCTGTACTCGACCGGCTCGCACGTGCTCGGCGTACTGATCGCGCGTATTACCGGTCAGCCACTGGAGGAGTTCCTCCGCGAGCGGATCTTCGAACCGCTGGGGATGCGCGACACCGGGTTCACCGCAGTAGATCCCGCTCGGCTGACCACGGCGTACGTGGGGGACGACGTACTGGATCCGGCCGCGGGCAGCCAGTGGCTGACGCCGCCGCCGTTCCCGGATGCGAGTGGTGGGCTGGTGTCGACAGTCGACGACTTCCACGCGTTTACGCGGGCGCTCCTGCACGGCGGTCTGTTGTCTCCGGCCGCGGTCGCGGAGATGACGACCGACCAGCTCACGGCGGGGCAGCGAGAGGCAGCCAGCGGCTTCCTCGGGCCGGACACCGGCTGGGGGTACGGC
Source organism: Kribbella rubisoli (assembly GCF_004217145.1). GTDB lineage: Bacteria > Actinomycetota > Actinomycetes > Propionibacteriales > Kribbellaceae > Kribbella > Kribbella rubisoli. Next base: position 762,133 of record NZ_SHKR01000011.1, read on the forward strand.
ATGTCCGTCGGCGGTGGACGCTACGGCTGGGCGGGCGGACTGGGCTCGCTGTGGTCGACCACTCCTGCCGACGGCACCATCTCGATCCTTCTGACCCAGCGGGCGCTCTGGACCTGGCCGGAGGAACTGTTCGCCGAGGCCAGCGCGCCCGCTTGGTGACAGCTAGCGGTCCGGCTTGGTGAAGGTCAGTGAGTGCTTGCGGGTCGCCTCGACGGCGCCCTTCGTGAAGGCCCACTGCAGCGTCTGGCCCTTGACCCACAGCTTCGTCTGATCGACGTAGTTGGAGGAGAACGCGTGCCCGGAGACGCCGGTCAGGTTGATCCAGCGGGACTGGTCGAAGTCCGACAGGTCGACGACCATCCGCATCGACGGGGTCGCGGTCACGTCGTACCCCTCGGCCGCGTCCCAGGCTGTCGCGTCGACGATCGACGTACCGCCGCCGAGCTCGTAGGGGCCGCGGTTGAAGATCTTCTCGACCAGTCCGATCCCGGACTTGCCCAGTGTCTGGTTGGTCAGCGTGAGCTTGTGCAGCTTGCCCCACTGCCAGTTGACAGGCTCGCGGGCCATCTTCTGGGTGATCTCGGTCCGCGCGTTGACCAGGGCCTCGCGCAGGATGTCGTCGCGGCTCTCCTTCTGCGGAGTACCGATGTTGTCCCACCAGCCGCTGTTGGGCTGGCCGAGCAGCGTGTGGACCACCTCGAACCAGCGCGAGCCGCCGTCCGGCCAGGTGCCCTCGGGGAGCTGGTCGTGGAAGGTCAGCGCGAGCAGGTTGCGCCAGACCACGTTGAAGTACGCGGCCGCGGCGGAGTCCGGCGGCTGGGTGAAGTCCCAGTTCCGCAGGGTGTCCTGGCCCTGCTTGTCGAACGAGTCGTCGATGCTGATCCGGAGCAGGTACGGCACCAGCATCTCGGCGACCTTGCTCTTGGTGTCCAGCTGGATCGACGCCATCGCGTTCGCATCCAGCTTGCCGGCGGACTTGATCCGGTCGAGGATCTGCTGACTTCGGTAGCCGTAGTCCCACGTGTTCGTCAGGTAGTAGGTGTACGTGTTCGGCACCACTGCCTGGTTGGCGGTGACGATGATCCCGCTCGGTGGATCGAACTCGGTCGGCAACGCATCGAAGGGTATGTAGCCCTTCCAGTAGTACTTCGGGTCCCAGCCGGGCACGGGCCAGTCACCGCGACCCGTGGCACGGATCGGGATCAGTCCGGGCGACTGGTAGCCGATGTGGCCGTCGGTGTCGGCGTACACCAGGTTCTGCGAGGGGACCTGGAACTGCTGCGCGGCGGCGCGGAACTCGGTCCAGTTCTGCGCGGTGTTGATCGCGAACAGCGCGTCGGCGGTCTTGCCCGGGTTGAGCGCGGTCCACTGCAGGGCAACGCCGTACGCCGTCGGGTACTTCGCCTGGGACGCCGCCTGCTCGCCGACCTTGCGTTCGTCCTCGCCGACGTCCGAGATGAGCGGACCGTGCCGGGTCTCGCGGACGGTGATCTTCACCGGCTTGTCCTCGCCGGCGACCTTGAACGTCTCCTCGCGAGTGGCCATCGCGCGCCACTTGTTGTTGTAGAGGACGTTGTTGCCGTCGATCCGCTCCAGGTACAGGTCCTGGACGTCCGGGTCGAGGTTGGTGAAGCCCCAGGAGATGGCGTTGTTGTGGCCGATCACGACACCGGGCAGACCGGAGAAACTGAAACCGGAGACATCGAAGGGGCAGGCCTTGCCGACGTTGTTGCAGTGCAGGCCGACCTGCGTCCAGATGCCCGGCATGGTCGCGCCCAGGTGCGGGTCGTTGGCCAGTAGTGGCTTGCCGGTGGTGGTGTGGTCACCGGAGACGACCCACGAGTTCGAACCAACGCCGTCACCCTGGCCGAGCAGCTCAGGCAGGCCCTTGGCGACGCTCTGCACAGAGTCGAGTGACTTGAGCAGGTCCTGCGTCAGCATGCCGCGCCGCAGCTCCGGGCTGACCGCCGCAGTGGTGAACTTGCCGTCCGTGCCGATCGAGCCGCTCGACATGATCGGCTCGTTCCGGTCGTACGGGTACGGCGGGTAGAGGCTCTCGATGTTGCGCGCCGGGAACGCGGCCAGCAGCTTCGTCCGGGTGATCTCCTCGTCCAGGTTGCCGCCCAGGTCCCACGCCATCGCCTTGAGCCAGGACAGCGAGTCCGCCGCGGTCCACGGCTCCGGCGTGTAGTTCTTCGGGCCACCGGGCTGCAGGGACAGTACGCCGTACTCCAGGCTGAGGCCGGAGCCGTTGTGCGTCGACAGGTACGAGTTGACGCCGCGGGCGTAGTCGTCGAGGTACTCACGGGTGCTCGGGCTGAGCAGCGGCAACTCCTGCTCGGCGACGCGCCGCCAGCCGAGAGTCCGGACGAACTTGTCGGTCTCGAGCGCGTCCTTGCCGAACAGCTCGCTCAGCCGGCCGGAGGTGACATGGCGGCGGAAGTCCATCTCGAAGAACCGGTCCTGCGCGGCGACGTACCCCTGCGCGGCGAACAGGTCGGCCGGGGTGTCGGCGTAGATCTGCGGGATCCCGTTCGCGTCCCGGACCACGTTGACGTCGCCGTCGAGCCCGTTCAGTTCGATCGATCCGTCGTACGTCGGGAACGAGTGGCGGACGACGAAGATCACGGTCCCGGCGATCACCACGAGGACCGTGGCGAGGGCGATTCCGCTGATGACGACGAGTCGAAGCAGGCGAGGCACGGACCAACCGTAGAGAATCCCCCCGCACACCCCAAATGGGGTCCCTCACAACTTTGCGTTGCTCTGCGTTCCCTCGACATGAACGCAGAGTTGAGGTATGAGGGCGTCCCCGGTTCCGAGCTGGACCGCATTCGCTGCAACAGCTACGACGATTTCGGAAACGCCGTCGTTTCGCGGACGTCGGGTGGCGGCGAGCCGCTGCGCTGCTGCCTGACGCTCGCCGGCGCCGGTGAGCGGATCGCGCTGGTCGCACACCGGCCGATGGAGGCCGGCGGCCCGTACGCCGAGGTCGGGCCGGTCTTCGTGCACGTGACGGACTGCTTGGGGCCGGACGAGGGCTTCCCGATCGACTTCCGGGATCGGCGGGCGGTACTGCGGCCGTACGACGTGGCGGGTCAGATGCTGGACGGTGTTGTCGCAGAGGCTGGGACGAGCGAGACCGAGCTCAAACGACTGTTCGAGGACCCGGCCGTGGACACCGTTCAGTCGCGGAACCTGGTGGCCGGTTGCTGGAACTTCACGGTGCGCCGACAGGCCTGAGTTGGAATACTTCGGGCCGCTGGCGCATTATTAGCAGTCGGGTAGTAGGAGTGCCAGCGGCTTGAAGGGATCCGACCGTGCCGACGTACCAGTACCAGTGCACCGACTGTGGTGAAGCGCTCGAGGTGCGCCAAAGCTTCACGGACGATGCTTTGACCGTGTGCCCGAACTGCCAGGGCAACCTGCGCAAGGTGTTCAACGCCGTGGGCGTCGTGTTCAAGGGCTCCGGCTTCTACCGCACCGACAGCCGCTCGTCCGGCAAGGGCTCGGTGCCGGCGAAGTCCGAGTCGTCGAGCTCCAGCAGCTCGACGTCTTCGTCGTCCTCGTCGTCGGAGTCTTCCAAGTCCTCGTCGGCCTCGAAGGACTCGTCGTCGGGCAGCTCGTCGTCCTCGAGCACCAGCGCCGCCTGATCTTTGTCTGTGGATAACCGGTAGGGACGCCGGAGAAGTTCGTATCTTCTCCGGCATGAAAATCCCTTCCCTGTTTCGTGATCTGCTCCGTGCCGCCCGTTGGCACCGCCGACTCCTGGCCGGCGTTGCCGCCGCGGCTGCGGTGTACTTCGGCCTTCTCGCCCTCTCTCCTTCTCCACCGCCGACGGTCGCGGTGCTGGCCGCCGCGCGCGACCTGACCGGCGGAGCTGTGCCCACGCTCGACGACCTACGTACCGTCGACCTGCCGCCGGGCGCAGTGCCTTCCGGTGCCCTCAGACCCGGCGCCGATCTGACCACGCGGCTGCTGAGCGGACCGGTCAGAGCTGGCGAGCCACTGACCGACGCCAGATTCCTGGCGCCACCAGCCGTGCCGTCCGGCTCGCTTGCCTATCCGTTCCGCGTCGACGACGCCGACATCAGCGCCCTCCTACGGGTCGGCGACCACGTGAATCTGTACGCCGCTTCGAGCACAACCGCCGACGCCGCGAGCCTGCTCGCCCGAAGCGTTCCAGTAGTCGCTCTGCCGGCGCCGCGGTCAGCCACCGCCGGCGCGCTGATCGTGGTCTCGACAACGCCGGAGATCGCCGGCCGACTGGCCCAGGCCAGTACGAACTCACGCATCACCGTGGCGCTGACACCCGACACGAGCTGATCACCCAGCGAACAGGTGGCCGCACAATGCGTTGCCGTGCGGCGCGGTACCTCGCTCTCGGATGCCCGCGGCCCTACGTTTCTCGGGTACAAACCACCCGCTTCGTGGAGGCAACCCACATGCTCAAGGGCTTCAAGGAATTCGTCATGCGCGGGAACGTCATCGACCTCGCGGTCGCTGTCGTCATCGGCGCAGCATTCACCAAGATCGTCGGCGCATTGGTGGACGGGCTGATCAACCCGCTGATCGCGGCGATCTTCGGCAAGGCCGACATCAGCGGCGTCTGGAACTTCGACGTGAACGGCGCGCACTTCTCGATCGGCCTGATCCTGCAGGCAGCGCTCAACTTCCTGTTCGTCGCCGCGGCGGTCTACTTCTTCATCGTGATGCCGCTGAACAAGCTGGCCGAGCGCCGAGCCCGTGGCCAGGAGCCGGAGCCCGACCCGCTGACCACCGAGCAGGAGCTGCTCACCGAGATCCGCGATCTGCTCCGCACCCGCCAGCCGTAAGACCGGCCACCAGGCAGGTGGGCGCAATTAACCTCAGCCCCTGAGCTCGCCGGCGCCCACCTGCTCACCGGCGTACCGCATCCAGCGGTACGGGACCGGCTGGCCGTCGTTCCACTCCTCCATCAAGGCGGCGGGGACGTCGACGAAGCCGCTGCCGTGGTAGGCGCGGATCGCCGCCGCGTTCTCCGGGCGGACCCGGATGAAGACCTCCGAGTACCCGGCGTCCAGCGCCGGCCCGAGCAACGCCCGGACGAGCTCGCCGCCGACCCCGCGGCCGCGGAGCGTCGGGTCGATGATGATCCGGGCCAGTTCGACCTCGTCCTCCTCGTCGTCCAGCCAGATCTCGCCGTAGCCCACCGGCTGGTCGCCGTCGAACAACAGATAGGAGTGGATGTCCTTCTCGACCGTCCGCCAGCTCGTCAGCAGGTCCTCCGGGAAGGGGTACTCCACCCGCCCGGACAGCAATGCCACTTCCTTCGCATCAAGTGCCCAGCTCGCGACCTGGACGCCGTGCTCGTCGGAAAACCCCCGAAGTTCCACGCTCTCCCCCTCAGTTGACGAACTCCACGATCGTTCGCACCAGCTGATCCAGGTACTGCGCGCTGTTCCGGAAGGCGGGCGTCGGCGGTTCGGGACACCCAGCCAGCTCACGACTCCCCCGGATCGACTGCAACAACGCTTCGACCGTCTTCCGCTGATGCGACGGATTCTCCGGTACCGACGGCAGTACCGCCACCCGAATACGTGTCAGGCCTGCGAGTTCCTGGTCCGTCACACCACGCAGAACGCCGCCGGCGAGCAGGCTTTCCGCGGCATCGGGCGGGCAGCCGCGGTTCACCAATCCGGCCCGGGCGCGTTCGTTAGCGGCGGCGTCGTCGCCGGTCGCGGGCCAGGCCAGCAGGAGGCGATCGACCACCTCAGGAAACTTCAGCGCCAGCAGCACGGCGACGGTACACCCATTGGAGGCGCCAACGATTCTTACCGGCCCGGCACGTTTCGCCAGCTGTTCACCGAGAGCCTCGACCTCGACGTCCCACCCACTCGCACACTGCGGCCGGTCCGGCGCGAGCACCTCCACGCCGTACGACGTGAGTCCCTCGTGGATCCCCGTCGTACCCCAGAACGCCGCTGCGTCCATGGCTTCCCAGAGGCCGCCGTGGACGAGTAGCGCGGTCGCGGTCATCCGTGGTGCGGGGGGACCTCGTTCAGGATGCGCTCGTCGTCGTCATTGCCGAAGTCGTTGTCACCCCAGGTCCGCGGGTCGTCGTCGCGGGTCTGTTCGGGCAGCAGCGGCTCGTCGTCTTCGTACGGGCTCGTCATGTCTCCAGATTACCGAGTCGCCGGGGCGGTCCGGGAGTGAGATCTCGCGGGAGTGATACTGGCGACCAGCGCGTGGACGTTACAGGTCTGCCTCGGTTGCGGAACGATCAGGCGGCGTGACCGGAACGACGCGCCGCCGTGATGTTCTGGCACGCATGACGTGACGCCCTTCCAGCATCATGGGTGACCTTGCCAACCCGGAAGGACCGAGTCGTGAGTGCATTACGGACACGGAGCCTGATCGGTGCGACGCTCGTCGTGGCTGTTCTCGGTGTTACCGCCGCCTGCGGTAACGAGAACGCCACCTCTCCGCCCGCCGCCCAGCCCACGGACACGCCGACCACCCCCGGCACCCCTACGCCGTCACCCAGCCCCAGCGGCACACCTAGCACCGACTGCCCCGAGACCATCGCGGCCGTCCGCGCCGCCGCCGACAAGGCGGTGTGGGGCCAGGGTGCGGCCACGTCAGTGTTCCACCCGGTCAGCGTGACGATCTGCCAGTACGACGCCCCGGCGTCCGGGCAGGACTACGCGACCGTCACCACGAAACGCAACGGCACACAGGCGACCGACCTGTTCGCCCTGGTCAACGCGGCGAAACCCGTCGCCGAGAAGCCGAGCATCTGCACCAAGGAACTCGGCCCGACCTACGTCCTGCGGTTCACCGACAACGACCGCGGCGTGCTGTCGATCACGGCTGAAGCCTTCGGCTGCCGCCGCCTGGTGGCGACCTCGCTGGAAGGCCAGGGCAAGCCGGGCGCCCTGCCGGCGCCGCGGCAAGTATCCGCCGAGCTGATCAAGTCGCTCGGCCTCCGCTGACCCCCCGCGCCGGACGCGCACCCCGAAGCCGTCCGAAGCGGGGTCAAACCGCGCCTGCCTTGCGGGTCCCTCCAGAGGTCGATCCGCGAGGCAGGTTGCGGCGGCCGGCGCGTTGCCGCACCCTGATGCATGCGAACGATCCGGCTGCTGTGCGCGCTGGTCCTCGCCTGCAGTGCCTGCTCAGCGCCATCAGACCACAAGCCCTGTACAGCAGGCTTTACGTGTACGACGTTGCACGTGCCGCTCGACCGTCAACGACCGGACGGCCCGTCGCTCGATCTCGCAGTCATCGCCGCTGACAACGTCGACGCACCACGCGGCGTACTCCTGCTCCTCACAGGAGGCCCTGGTCAGCCCGGCGTACCACTGCTCCCCAGCCTCAAGCGCAACGTGCATCCTGACGTGCTGCGCGAGTACCGCCTCGTCATGCTCGACCAACGCGGCACAGGTCCGAGCGGTATCAATTGCCCTTCATTACAAGAGACTGTGGGCGGATCGGACTTCCTGACACCGCCTCCAGCCGCCGTCGACGAGTGCGCTCAGCGGATCGGCCCAGGTCTCGGGTACTACGGCACGCCCGACACCGTCGACGACATCGAGCAGCTGCGTCAGTCTCTCAAGGTCGACAGGCTGACGCTGGACGGTACGTCGTACGGGAGCTTCACCGCGGCGCAGTACGGCTTGAAGTATCCGGACCATGTGCAGTCGCTCGTGCTGGATTCCGTCGTACCGCACAAGGGCTTCGACCCGATGGGCGTCGATCTGATGGCCGCAACCGGGCCAGTACTCAGGGCCGCGTGCCGTCAGGATCCAACCTGTACGACGGATCCGGTGGCGGACCTGGCGTGGCTGGTGCAGCACGGCGTCAGTGGGACCGACCTGATGGAGACGCTGTCGGTCGCGAGCCTCAACTCGGTAAACCCAACACTCAAAGGGATCCCAGCCACTCTGCACGCCGCACGCGCCGGCGACGACACCGGTCTGAAGGAGCTCTTCCAACAAACCACCAGCAAGGGTCTCGCGTACGGCACCCTCTCGGCCGGCCTGCACATGGCCACCCTCTGCTCGGACCTCCGCTTCCCGTGGTCCGGCAAACCCAATCGCGAGACCGCTCTCAACGACGCCGTACGACGGTTGGACCCGAAGCAGCTGTTCCCGTACGACGTGGCGACAGCGCGCAGCCAGCTGATGATCCAGGGCTGCCTGCGCTGGCCGGCCGCCCGCGTGTCGACGTACCCGGCCGCACAGCAACTGTTGCCACGCACGCTGATCCTGCACGGGAGCAACGACCTCTTCTGCCCACTGGACTGGTCCAGATGGGAGCAGGCGCACTCACGGGACGCGAAGGTGGTCGTCATCCCCGGCAGCGGACACAGCGTCCAGCGCGATCCCCGCGGGCAGGAAGCGGTTCGAGGATTTCTGCTCGACTAGAGATCGAACTGTGTGGGAATGGTTGCAGCACGTGGGCGGCTGGATGCGTCTAATAGGTGTGAGGAGTTGTACGCCCAGCCAGGGAGTGGCGAGTGGAGTTCGAGGAGTACGTATCCGCCCGTGGACAGGAACTGGTGCGGCTCGGGTTCACGGTCTCCGGCGACTACCAGCGTGCGGAGGACCTTGCACAGATCGCGTTGATGCAGGCGTTCCGCTCGTGGCGGAAGGTGCGCAACGCGGACGATCCACACCACTACGTCCGGCGCATCCTGGTGAACGAGTTCCTGTCGATGACCCGGCGGCGTTCGTACAGCGAGGCGCCGACGGCCGAGCTCGACCCGCAGGGCGCAGTACCGGATCACGCCACGGACATCGCGAACTCCGACGACCTCTGGCGAGCGCTTGCCACCTTGTCCGCCCGGGAACGGGTCGTGCTGGTCCTGCGCTACTACCAGGACCTCGACGACCAGACGATCGCCGACGTGCTCGGCATCAAACCGTCCTCCGTGCGTGCGACCGCGAGCCGGGCGCTCGCCTCGCTACGGGAATCCAAACTGCGCTTATCCAACAAGGCCAAATCGCATTGATGAGAGGTTGTCGTGAGCAACACCGATCTCGAGGATGACCTGCGGGGTACTTTCGAACGCGCCGCCGCCTCGGTGCCAGAGTCCAGCGGCCTGACCGAGCGCGCCACCACCGGCGCGCAGCGGGCGCAACGGCGTACGTGGATCATCTCCGGCGCGGCCGCCGCCGCGGTCGCGGCGATCGCCATCGCCGGCTTCGGGCTGGCCGGCTCGAACAACAAGCCCAGCCAGCCGCCCGTCGCGGGTGGGCAGGCGCCGGTCTCCGCGACCCCGACGCCGCAGCCGCCGACGGCTCAGACGGTGTCGGGCACCTGGCGGCCGCTCCAGATGGCCGGGTTCAAGGCGCTGAAGGCAGCGCGGCCGAGCGATCCGGTGCTGGTGTTCCGCGCTGACGGGACGTGGACGGGTTCGGACGGCTGCAACGGACTGCAGGGTACGTACAGCATCGGCCAGCGCGGCGCGTTCACCGCCACGTCCGGCCCGCAGCATCTGATGGGCTGCGACAACGTGCCGCATACCGGCGTACTGAAGGCGGCCAAACGGATCGCGATCGACGGGGACACGCTGCAGTTCTTCGACGCCGACGGGCGTCAACTTGCGAGTTACGCTCGCGCACGGTAGTCGCAATTTGCTCGCGGACGGTGATCGGCCCTTGACGGAAAGGAGTCTCTGACCGGACCATCTAGTGGCCGGTCCACCGATCTTGGGAGCTTTGTGCGACTCTCTGTTACCGTCCCTCTGCTCACCCTCGGCTCAGCTTCACTCTTCGCAGTCGTCCTCACCGTGCCCTCTTCGGGCGCGGTCGCGGGTACTGCGGTGTGTTCCCACGGACAACCGAGTGTGAGCTCGACCGAGGCGACGCGGTTGTCGCAGCCGACCTCCGCGTCCGACGCGCGACCGCTCGGCGAGTCACTCGGCGACGGCATCTCCGCCGCCGTCGGTTCGCTCGAGCCGCTCGACGCGACCGGCCGTCCCACCTCCGGCCTGCCGTACGGGCTGAGCCAGGGCGTCATCGGCGTGGTCGGCTCGGCCACGACCGGGTACAAGGTCGTCGTCGACTCGGCGCGGCTGGACGCAAAGAAGTACCAGTCCGCGATGGCCCGCAACCTGCCCGCGGCCGGCAAGCAGCTGGTCCGCGTGGAGCGCAGCTGCCGCTCGGCCCAGTCGATCGCCGATGCCTGGAACGCCGTCGGCGCCCGCAACTGGTCGTCCGACGCGGGCCGTACGACGTACGCCGCGGACCTCGACCCGGTCACTGAGAACGTCGTCGTCGAGTACGACCAGGCGACCACCTCCCCCGCGTCCCTGGCCGGTCTCCGCAAGCTGTCCGGCGTACAGGTCGTTGCCAGCTCGCTCGCGCGGACGACCCGGTTGAGCGACACCCCGAAGGGCGGCCACTGGGGCGGTGCGCGAATCACGTCCGCGCTGAAGAACTGCACCGCCGGCTTCTCCGTCGTACGGCGTTCCAATGGCCAGCGCGGCACGGTCACTGCAGGCCACTGCGGTGCTGCCGGCACGGTGTGGAAGTCGGGCACCAACTACTACGGCACCACGACGCTGCGGACGAACTACCCGGACTACGACCAGTCACTGGTCACCGGCAGCGCATACGGCGCGAAGATCTGGACCGACGGCCCCGGCGACACCGCCGACACCCGCACCGTCACCGGCGGCGCCGACCCCGGCGTCGGCACAGTGGTCTGCCAGTCCGGCAGCTTCAGTACGTCGCTGTGCGGCCTGACGGTCCGTTCGAACTCGGCGAAGTACTGCGACTCCGACGGCTGTACGACGTACGTCATGCGCGCCACCCGCGGCGGACTGGTCGCCATCATCGGCGGCGACTCCGGCGGCCCCGTCTATACCCGCCGCGGCGCCGGCTCCGCCACCGTCCGCGGCATAGCCTTCGCCGGCGCCGGCTGCGCCGCCTCCCGCTGCACCACCCTCTACGCCGAACGCTACAAATCCATCACCGGCCACCTGGGCGTCACAGCCCTGACCGGCTGACCGCTAAGCTGTCCCCGCGTGCGCCCCCGTAGCTCAGGGGATAGAGCGTCGGTTTCCTAAACCGTGCGTCGCAGGTTCGAATCCTGCCGGGGGCACCCTGTGATGTCTCAAGACATACCGGACAGGTGAACCCACGTTTCGTGGGTTCGGCTGTTTGCTATTTGGGGTGTTTGCGGGCTGGTCCTGGGGGTCTGCCGGTGGGTCGGGGTGACCACGCCGGTGTCGTCGACCTCACGAGATCACCGTGCCATGAGCGGATGCGCTCCTCATGGGGTGCCGGCGTGGTCACGCTCGTGGGCCGCCGTGTGATGTTCCGTCGTAGTCATAGTGCGGCATCGGAAGGGCTGAGGGGTTCATCGCCCACGGAGCCCCGTAGGCTTCGAAGCCGGAGATCACTGGCGGCGGGAACGTCGGGTCTGTGAAGCCGCCGACTCCGACCCCGACGAAGTCGGGTGCGATGGAGATCTCCCAGTACACAGTCGAACCGCACTCAGGGCAGAAGTGATACGTGGCCCCGCCGCTGTCGCAGGAGCGATACGTGACCGGCTTCCCGCTGTCGCTGGGAAACGTCCACGTCGTCGATCGGCCTTCTATCGTCACATGCTCGATCGGCAGTCGCGCTTGCGCGCTTGACACGGTGCCGGTCCGCTTCTGGCATTCGTAGCACTGGCAAAGGGAGATGCGCGCTGGGTCTGGGCCTTCGTAGGTCAGACTGAGCTGTCCGCAGTTGCACGAACTCTTACGGGTGGCCATTTCCCCTCCTGTTTTGGTGCTTCATCGTCGTCACGGCTACCTCCTAGGCGGTGGCGACGCCACGGCCCGCCGTACCGAACGTGAGAGTGCGGGGGTCGAGCTGGTCCCATCGGCAGTCATGTGGTGGCAGGGCGTTCCGTCAGATCGGCTCGATCTCTGAAGGTCGCCAGGTCTTGTCGAAGTAGGACTGGAGTGGGTTGTACAGCCGGAGGATCGGGAACCAGCCCTTGTCGGGGTTAGTTTGGAGCCAGTTCGATTCCTTGCCCTCGGGTGCGGTGGGGCCGAAGTAGATGTCGGTCGAGCCGTCGGGGTTGGTTTCGACCGTGCCCGACTGACTCCCGAGGTCCGGCATCGCTTGGTCTGTTTGGAGCATGGAGCGCGTCTGACGGTCATAGGCCATCACCGACCAGAACCGGCTTTCGGGGATGTCGGGCGGCAACGTGATCCGGTAGGAGCGCGCGCCGTCGAGATAGTCGCCACGGGAGTCGCGGGTAGCGAAGATGTATTGCGAGCCGATCCCGGTGAGTCGCATGCACATCGCCGGAGTGACGCCGGTGTACGCGTAGAAGAATGCGATGCGGGCGTTGTGCTTGCGGGCGCCGTCGCTCGCGGACTGCTCGACGCCGTTCGGAGTGATCAGCGGTGGTGGGGTGAGGAACTCGTAGCCCTCCCACATCATGGTGAACCACGCCGAGTCCGGGTAGAACGCCCAGCCTTCTCGTTCGCGCGGGTCGAGCGCCAGCGTGCGGGCGGTCGCGTTGCCCACTTTGACAGCGTCGCTGAGGATCTTGCGCATCCGCGCGTCGGGTGCGAACGGTTGTCCCTTGACGATCCCGACCGAGGCGAGCAGCCCTAGGATCTCGGGGTTCCCTGCTTCCACCGGTTCAGCTTGGACAACTTCGTTGATCAGACCCCAGTACGAGCCATCGACCGGCGGGATCGTGCTGAACGACTTGTGGACCGCGTCGACGAAGCGCGTCGGCGCGGGCTCGGTCGCGGGTCCGAACGGGCCTGCACCGGAGAGGTACGTCGCCACTGGCGACCCCACCCCGCCCGGCTGGTACGGATAGATCTTCAACCCGTTGCGGATGACTTCGAGCGCCGGTGCAGGGTCGTTGTCAACCTTGAACGCTCGAGCGAACCACCACGCCCGCGTCGTACGGCAATGCGACACGAAGTACCCGTCGTCCGGGAGCGGACCGTCATAACCCGGTCCGACGATCAGGTAACGCCCGCCGGCACCTCGGTCCCGCCCGGGGAGCCCCATGTCGGTCACCCAGCCGAACCACATGTCGTCGACCCCACCCAGGATTCCCGTCGGCGGCCCCAGTGCGGGCAGTTCGACGACCATCGGGCCGTTCGTCAAGTCGAGGAACGAGATGAAGTACAGGGTGTCGCAGTTCGCGGTCAGGAACAGCGACTCCGAGTCCATCAACTCGGGGAACGCCAGGACGTCGTTGTCCTCGACGCCGATGGCCAAGAATCCTCGGCGCATCGCTGCCAACGACGCGCCGGGGAAGCTGTTGATAAACGCCTCGACGCCGTGCATGAAGTCGAGGTTGTCGTACAGCAGCGTGGCGGTCGCGTCCGACGGTGCGCCATCGTCGAACTCCAACGTCCCGAGGCTTGTCTCGACCTTGTCCGGCGTCGAAATCGACGTCAACGTCTCGGCGGTGACGCCGCCCTGCTGTGCGCTCATCGTGACGCTCCTTGGAGAGTGTGGCAAATTGTCGCTTCCTGGCCGAACGTATGGCCGAACGCGAGCGTCCGTCGTCATGCAGGTTGGGTGATTGGCAGCGCGGGTCGACGAGAGTTCACGACGCCGCACAGAGTGCAGCTGTCGAGTTCCGTCGTAAGCGCTCCAACGGGGCCTTCTGTCGTACGGTCGCAACGCCATTGAATGGCCGATCGGCCACCGCGCGCGTCACTCATATCATGTGAATAGCCATCCAGACTGGCAGCCGACCAGGCGCAGTGCGAGCTTCATTCGGTCTGTGTGATGACCCGGGCAAAGGCCGAATCTACGTTTCAGCTAGAGGAAACCGATCTGGAGGAGGCTGCGATGTCCGCCGATGTGACCATGACGCCTGTGCCGGCTGCGATCACGACGCCGTCGAGGGTGGAGGCAGGGATCGGCACTCTGGAGTTCACCGACGGCTACCCGACGAGGACGACCGCAGAGAATCTGCGTGACCACCTGGACTACCTGCACGGCGTCGAGGCGTTCATGAACTCGATCCAGGGGGTGTCCTTGTTCGCCATTCGCAAGGGGTTCCAGGACGCGGGGATCGCGGATGGCGATGTGCTGATTTTCTCCGGGCTGATGGACTCCCGGTCGCTGTTCCTGACCGCGAACGCCGACACGGTCTACTTCTGGTCCTTCCACGACCTGTCACAGGGCCCGTTGGTGGTGGAAACTCCGGCCGAGACGCTGGGCGTCTTCGACGACATGTGGTTCCGCTGGATCAGCGACTTCGGGCTCCCCGGTGCGGATCGCGGCCAGGGCGGCACCTACCTGCTGGTCGGCCCCGGGTACGACGGGCCGCTGCCCGAAGGCGGGTTCTACGTGCGGCACTCGCGCACCAACCACGTGACCTTGGTCGGCCGGGCGTTCATCAACGAGAACCCCGGCGACGACCCCGGGCCGACTGTCGACCGGATCAAGGAGCAGCTGAAGGTTTACCCGTACGTTCCCGGTGGCGTGGGCAGCAGCATCGGCGCCTTCCTGACGGGCAAGGGGCGCCTCGGTCAGCCGGGCAGTCCGCAGAGTCCCCGGTTCGTCGAGGGCACCGGGCTCGCGATGCAAACGGTCCCACCCAACGATTTCGGCCACTACGAGCTCCTCGATGCCCTGGTGCAACTGGAGCCGGCCGAGGCGCTCGACACCGAGCTGGCCGGTCAGTACGCCGCCCTCGGGATCGTCAAGGACGAGAAGTTCGCTCCCGACAAACGGCTGCGGGCCATCCTCGACGAGGCGGTTGCTGTCGGCAACGCCGCCTCCCGGACCGTCGGTATGGGTGCCCACCCGGCCGAGGGCTTCCGCTACTACGAGGGTGACTCCGCGTGGTGGAACATGCTCTTCGTCGGCGGGTTCGAGTTCACCAACCCGCCGCCGATGATCACCGCCGACGGGATCGAGTCCTTCCCGAACAAGGGTGCCCGCCGGCTCCATTCCCGGACCTCGATGTTCTACACCGCGACCGTCATCACCCCGGCCATGTGCATGCGGCTGCCCGGCGTCGGCTCGCAGTACCTGATCGCCAATGTCGACGCCACCGGTGAAGCCTTCGACGGTGCGAAGACCTATCGGTTGAGGCTGCCCAAGGACATCCCGGCGGCCCGGTTCTGGTCGCTCACGCTCTATGACAACCAGACCCGCTCCATGCTGCAGACCGAGCAGCTCTATCCACGGGCCGGCAGCCAGGAGTACCCGTCCCCCGCCGCGGAGGCAGAAGCGGACGGCTCCAGCGTCGTGTACTTCTCGCCCACCCGGCCCGACGATGTCGAACCGGGCAACTGGATCCAGACCGACCCGGCGAAGGGCTGGTTCACCGTCCTGCGCCTGTACAGCCCGCTGCAGCCCTTCTTCGACAAGACCTGGCGACCCAGCGAAATCGAACTGGTGAGCTAGCCCTCGCTGGTCCTTCCGCTAGCAGAGAAGAGGCTGGAGATGGGTGCAGCGTTCGGATGGGGGACGTTGGCGGCCTCTTCGCTGGTCATCGGCGCACTGATCGCGATCTGGCTGAAACTCAACCTCCGTACGATCGGGTTGATCATGGCCTTCGGCGCCGGCGTACTGATCAGCGCGGTCGCGTTCGACCTGATCGAGGAGGCAGCCAGCAAGACATCCGGTCACGGCGCGGTCGCGTGGGGCCTCTTCGTCGGTTGTGGCGTCTTCTACGGCGGCGACCTGCTGATCTCGCGCCTGGGCGGCGCTGATCGCAAGGATGCCACCGGAGATCAGAAGGACGGCTCCGCCCTGGCCATCGTGCTCGGCAGCGTGCTGGACGGTATCCCGGAGTCGATGGTGATCGGTCTGACGATCTATGAAGGGGGCGCGGTGGGGGCCGCATACCTGGCGGCGGTCTTCATCTCCAACCTGCCCGAGGCGATCTCGTCGACGACCGGCTTGGCGACCAGCGGCTGGAAGCACTCGCGGATCCTCTGGATGTGGATCGGGATCGCTCTTGTCTCGGGGCTCGCCTCCCTGGCCGGGTACGGCCTGTTCCAGAACTCCTCACCCGAGACCGTCGGCTTCATCCTGGCGTTCGCGGCAGGTGCGATCATCACCATGCTGGCCGACACGATGATGCCCGAGGCGTTCGAGCACGGCGGCAGGCTGACCGGCGTCGTCACGACGCTGGGCTTTGCGGTCGCGTACACCATCCACTCGCTGGATTGATCGGCTGGACAAACGCGGCGGACTCCCGATGCCGGCCCAACCCGCCGCCCGAATTCACGTCATGTGAGTGATGCGGGAGGTGCGGCTCCGCCCGTTCAATGAAACTGTCCCGAACCGGGACCTGTCCAACGACGGGCCGGGTCGTGCTGGCCGGAAAGGAAGCGTCCCTTGGACTACATCGCCGTCCTACGCCGCCTCTCTCTCCACGACGACCAGGTCGTTGCAGATGTCCTCGGCAGTGCGGACACTCAGCCCGCGGGGCTTGATCCGATTCTCGATGAGAGAACGGTCGCGCTGGTGCGGCTTGCAGCTCTGGTCGCGGTCGGCGGAGCGGTTCCGTCGTACGGCGCTCAGGCCGACGCCGCGGTCGATGCCGGTGCGACGGCTGCCGAGATCGTCGAGGTGCTGGTGGCCGTCATTCCGGTCGTCGGGCTGCCGTGCGTGGTTGCGGCGGCCCCGAAGCTGGCGCTGGCGCTCGGGCAAGACGTCGACGACGCCTTCGGGATCCCGCCTGATGGGTGATCGGGGTCAGCCGCCGAGCAGACCGATCCTGGTGGCCTGTTGCACCGCGTCGTTGCGTGAGGAGACGCCGAGCTTGCGATAGATGGAGGCAATTTCGGAGCTGACGGTGTTGCGGCTGACGAAGAGCCGTTGCCCGATCGCGCCGATCGTCAGGTGCGTCTGCAGGTAGGGCAGCAGCCGTAGCTCCGCTCCGGTCAGCGGTGCTGCGCGGGTCGCCGCGCTCTGGGCGTTGGCCGCCACCGTCTGGCGGACCTCCGATACCTGGTCGACGAGCGCGCCCAGGGCCGGCCGGTGGCGCAGGATCTCGTCGATCTCTCGCAGGAGATGGCGAGCCGTGGCCTGATCGCCGCGCGTCGAATACGCCTTGGCGAGCTGCAACCGGGCGCGCACTGCGAAGAAAGGCAGCACGAACGTGCACGACGGACGGGCCCGCATGGCTTGAGCGAGCTGCCGATCCGCCGCTTCCAGATCGCCTCGGTGCACCGCAAGGCGCGCCGCCGCAGCGAAGGCCAGCACGCTGACCGCGTAGTCGTACAGCCGATGCTCATCGACAACCGCGAGCGCCCGTTCGACGCGCTCGGTAGCCTCGGGCCAGCGCCCGTGATCCATCGCCAGCAGTGCGAGCTCGGCCTCGCCGTCGACGACGGTGTCGGTGTTGCCGAGCGTCGCCCCGATACTGACCGCCTCGACGAACAGCACCCGCGCCTCGTCCAGGTCGGCGGCGAGCAGATGCGCGTGCGCGGACAGTAGTACCGCCGTGTCGAGCCACGGGCTCCACGTCGGCTCCTGGGCAACCGCGGCGTTGGCGTCGACCATCATCTGCTCAGGTCCTGAGGCGCACATGACGGCGCGCAGCATGGCCCGGCCAGAGTCGAACGATGCCGTACCGTCCACCGGCACCTGGTCGAACGATGCGGCATCCACGATCGCCGCCCACCGTTCGGCCGCCGCGGTCTGCCCGGTCAATGCGGTCACCCAGCCTGCCAGTACGGCGAGCGGTGGATATCCCTCGACGGCAGAGTCGCCGAGCGTCGAGAGCCACCGCTGGACGGTCGACATCTGGCCGGCGTTGTACGTCGGCAGCACCAAGGCTGTGACCAGCTGGACGCACCGGTCTCCCGCGGTGGTGTTCAACAGA
Organism: Kribbella rubisoli; assembly: GCF_004217145.1. Classification (GTDB taxonomy): domain Bacteria; phylum Actinomycetota; class Actinomycetes; order Propionibacteriales; family Kribbellaceae; genus Kribbella; species Kribbella rubisoli. The sequence continues at coordinate 779,941 of NZ_SHKR01000011.1, forward strand.
TGCTCGACTGCCAGCGCCGGAGATCCGTTCGACTCGTACCAGTCGGCGGCGCGCAGATGCAGTTTGACGAGTACCTCGGGCTCGACGCGCCGCAGCTCCGCGAGGAGGAACTCCCGGTACAGGGCGTGGTACCGGAACCACTCCCGGCGCCGGTCGAGCGGAATCAAGAACGAGCTCGATGCCTCCAGAGCACGAAGCCGTGCCTGCCCGCCGGATTCGCCCATGACGGCGTCACACAGCGGGGCACACAGCTGATCGAGCACCGCAGTACGCCGCAGGAAGCGCTGGGTCTTCTTGGGCATCAGCATCAAGGACTCGCGGTACAAGTAGTCGGCCACATAACGGTCGTCGCCGGAGACTTCCAGTCCCCGGTCGCGGTCGTGGCCTGCGATCACAGCGGCGAGGTAGAGACCGACCGGCCAGCCCTCGGTCCGCTCGGTCACCGCGGCCGCCAGCTCGTGAGAGATGCCGATGCGGGCCTCGGCGAAGATCTGCTCGGCGCCGGTCTCGTCCAGGGCCAGGTCGTCCGCGTCGAGTTCCACGGCTTCGCCTGACGCGCGGAGCCGCGGCAGGTGGGGCTGCTCGAACCGGCTTGCCGCGACCAGCTGGGAGCCGTCGGGTATCCCCGAGATCGCCACGCCCAGGGCGTCGTGACAGGCCGATGCGTGGAGCTCGTGAAGGTCGTCCACCATGAGCACGAACGGTTCCGGACTCGACCTGAATGCAGCCGCGAGGCGGGGCGCGGCACGTCCCAACACATCCACGCACAGGCCGCCCATGTCGGCGGCCAGACCAGCGTTGTCCGGCGAGACCCGAGCGAAGGCCGATGCCAGCAGTGTGAGCAGAACCGCGGGGTCGTCGTCGTAGCGGTCCAGCGACACCCAGCCGACCGGACGATCCTCGGCGAGCGCCCATTGCGCCAGCAGGGTCGTCTTGCCGTAGCCCGCGGGTGCGGTCACACCGACGACGCGGCAGCCGCCCGCCCGCGTCGCATCGATGATCGGGGCGCGACTGACCGAACCCGGGCGAGGCTGTGGAATCGAGAGCTTGGCCTCGAGCAGGGATTGGTCAAGCTCAACCGCAGCCGGAGCCGCGGCGCCAGGTCCCTCCCACACGACCATGAACCTACGTTTACCGGGACATGAGGACCTCATCCCCGGCGTATGAACCGAACAGCAGGTTCACGCAGTCTGCATGATGCGGCGCCTTCTCATTGCGAGTGCCATCAGAGCATCGAGCAAGCGTTTGGCGAGGAGGTCAATCATGGCGACGGTGAACCGACTGTGCCCACAAGACCACTGACGGCGCGGCGGCGACGGTGGCTGATCGCGCGAGGACTGCTCCGGGCACTCGTCACCGCGGTAGTGATGGTTGCCCTGTACTATGTCCTGCCCCTCGATCGCCGGTCTGACGCCGCTGTGTTCGTCGTGCTCGTGGTCGGCATTGTCCTGCTCGCGGGAATGATCGCCTGGCAGGCACGAGCGATCGTCCGCTCCGACTATCCGGGCATCCGCGCGGTCCAGGCCCTCGCCTCCACGACTCCCTTGTTCCTGCTGCTGTTCGCGTCCACGTACTTCGTCCTGAGCCTCGACGATGCCGCGACGTTCACCGAGCCACTGACCCGGTCGGACTCGATCTACTTCACCGTCACCATCTTCACCACGGTCGGCTTCGGCGACATCTCGGCCAAAGCCGAGACCACCCGGCTCGTCGTCACCGCCCAGATGCTGCTCGACCTCGTAGTGCTGGGACTCGGCATCCAGGTCATCCTCGGGGCCGTGAAACAGGGCAAGGCGAACACCGACACCGAGACCTGACGGGTGGCATTTCACACGATGTAGGTGATTCAGCATCGGATATGCGCCGGTTGCATGGAGTCCTGAACAGACATTTCCCGCGTGGCCGGCCGTGCTCGACGTGGCCCGGACCGCGCGACCGGTCAAGGAGGTTCGGCACATGACTCAGCAACCCACACAGAACTACCGGACCGCAGGCGAGGCGGTAGAGCCGCCCAGCGGCGTCGCGACCGGATTCATCGTCTTCGCCGGGGTGATGATGATCATGTCCGGCGCATTCCAGGCCATCGCCGGCGTGGTCGCACTCTTCGAGAACGAGTTCTACGTCGCCACCCGCAACTACTTGCTGCAGTTCGACGCGACCAGCTGGGGCTGGATCCACCTGCTGCTCGGGCTGCTGGTGCTCTTCGCTGGCATCGCCGTGCTCTCCGGCCAGACCTGGGGCCGGATCGTCGGCATCATCCTGGCCGTCGTCAGCGCCCTGACCAGCTTCGCGTTCATCCCCTACTACCCGTTCTGGGCATTGGCGATCATCGCACTCGACGTCTTCGTCATCTGGGCCCTGGCCGCCCACGGACGCGACATCGCCAGGTGACCCGCGGCCGTCGGCGGTCGTACCTCCCGGCGGCGACAGGAGGAATCAGATGACGAGCACGCCCAGCACCGCACGCGACGTCTACGAGCGGGCCCGGCCATTCACCCTGACGCTCCTGCTGGGGGCCGCCGCCTTCACGATCGTCCTGGTCGGGATCCGGTCCATCGCCGACATCATCGGGCCGGTGTTCCTGGCCTTGGTCATCACGGTCACTCTGCACCCGATACGCCGACGGCTCGAGCGGCATCGTCTTCCCGAATGGGCCGCCTCGATTGTCATGCTGCTCGCCGCCTACCTGCTGCTCTTCCTCCTCACCCTCGCGCTGATCGTCTCGGTGGCGCAGCTGGCCGCGCTGCTCCCCCAGTACGCCGCCCAGATCAACGAGGCGGTCGCGAGTGTGGGCAACACCTTGCGCGGTCTCGGGGTCAAGCAGGATCAGATCAACGCCGTGGTCGACGCGGTCGACCCGGCGCGGATCGTCGACCTCGCGATGTCGATCCTTTCCGGCACGCTGGGAGTCGTCAGCAATCTCTTCTTCCTGTTCACCGTCCTGCTCTTCATGGCCTTCGACACCGACTCCACCCGCCGGGGTCTGGCCACGGTGGGCGAACACTTCCCCAACCCCGTGGCCGCGCTGGACAACTTCGCGCGGGGCGCTCGCAACTACATGGGCGTCTCAGCCGGCTTCGGACTCGTCGTCGCGGTGCTCGACGGCATCGCCTTGCAGATCATGGGCGTACCCGGGGCGTTCGTGTGGGCCGTGCTCGCGTTCGTCACCAACTTCATTCCCAATATCGGCTTCGTCATCGGCGTGGTCCCACCCGCGCTGATCGCGCTGCTGGACGGCGGCCCCGGGTTGATGATCGCCGTGACCGTCGTCTACAGCGTGATCAACTTCCTGATCCAGTCGGTCATCCAGCCACGCGTGGTGGGCGACGCCGTGGGACTGACGGCGATGCTGACCTTCCTGTCCCTGGTGTTCTGGACCTGGGTCATCGGACCGCTCGGCGCGCTGCTCGCCGTACCACTCACGCTGCTCACCCGGGCCCTGCTGGTCGAGGCCGATCCCCGCACGCGGTGGGCCTTGCCCCTCATCGCTGGTACGCCGGCGCCGGGCAAGCAGCCGAAGTCCGAGGCCGCGCCCGAACCTCTCCAAGAGGAACCTCTCGGATGAATTCGCTGGGGTTCGTTCGATCTGTGTGATGTCTCGAATTGGCTGTCGGCGCAGGGTGGGTTGTGGCGCCGGACCCGCCGCCACAACAGACCTTCTGAGGAGAAGCCATGTCGGATCCCACCGCATCTGATACCCCCGTTCTCGACCTCCTGGAGCGCATGACCGTCGATTCCGTGGCCACGTCGGGCCTCGACGTGCAATCCATCGCACTCGTCAGGCTCGCCGCGCTGGTGGCCAGCGGCGCACCTGCCGTGTCCTACGCCCTGAACCTGGCCGTCGATGCCGAGGTCGGCCTCAACGCCGACGACGTACGCGGCGTCCTCGCCGCGATCGCACCCATCGTCGGAACCTCGCGCGTCGCCGCGGCAACAGGCCGCATCGCATTGGCACTCAAAGTCGCCATCGACGTGGCCTCGACAGACCTGGAAGACGACCTCGACACGAGTGAGTGAGCCCACTCACGATAAGCGCCGATGACTGACCAATCGGTCCCTTCACGCGAGGTTCACCGGACCGACCCGGGATTGCGGCGGCGGTCACCACGCTCCGCGCCCCCAAAAGTAAGCCCAGTTCAGTCCGCGCCCTGCACAGACAGGTAGGTCATGCCCATCGGTGCAGCGTGGGAACACCATGGGAACCAAGTGGTCTCGATCCAAGTCAACTGGAGTCAACCTTGCCAGAACTGGAGTCCGTCAGACACGCCTGGTGAGGTGAATATAGGTCTGCTGTATCGGTTTCCTAAACCGTGCGTCGCAGGTTCGAATCCTGCCGGGGGCACCCTGTGATACCGCAAGACAGCTGCTAGGCGGCAACGCTTACTGTCGGGCCATCGCGATTCGGAGGCGTTCTTCAGGGTCGATGTAGTGGTCGTGATTGTCGTCGCCGAGGTCGATCTGTACCCAGTTGATCTTGCCGGTGAACCGGCTGGTGGCAGGGGTGTAGTCGGGGGTGACGGTGGTGCCCGATTCGTAGCCGATGTCGGTGGTCTCGTCGGCTGAGAAGATCATCGGCTGGGTTGCTTCGACCCGGCCGGTGCCGACGGCTGTGCCGTCGTAGTACAGCGTGACGTCGCCTCCCTTGGCGAGGCCGCCGCCGTCGTACGCGAACTCCATGCGTACCTGGTGGTTGCCCGCCGGGATCGGCAAGTCTGCCTCGGTCGCGAACTCCTGGATGCCGAGCACGTTGTAGATGAATTTCGCCTTGCCCCGCTTGGCGTAGACGGTCCATCCTCCGAATCTGCCGCCCTGGGCGATGATCACGCCGTCGGCTCCGCTATCGGGGACGACCACGTCCGCGGTGACCGAGAACGACTTGTTCTTGATGCTGAGCACGCTGCTCTCCGAGAGCCTTCCCATTCCGGGGAAGAACTGTTGTGACTTCCCGTGGATCAACGTGGGTCGCCCTGCCATCGACGGCTCGAATCGTTCGGCACCGCGATCGTCGATGGGTAGCACGTTGTATTTCGTGGCTTCGATGAGCCAGAGCCGTTGCAGCTTGGCGAGCATCTCCGGTTCGGCCGCAGCTAGGTTGTGGGCCTGGCTGTAGTCGCTGGAGCCGTCGTACAGCTCCCAGACGTCGTCGTCGAACGCCGGCAGTGCGCCGCCGGTCATGACCCACGGAGTGCGGTGCTTGGTGACCGCGCTCCACCCCCGGTGGTAGATGCCCCGGTTGCCGAACATCTCGAAGTATTGGAGGTCGTGGCCTTCCGGCGCGTCCGAATGGTTGAAGGTGAACAGCATGCTCGTTCCCTCGATGGGGGACTGCTGGACGCCGTTGACCATGGTCGGCTCGGGAAGCCCGGCCGCCTCGAGGATCGTCGGGGCGACGTCGATGACGTGGGTGAACTGTGTCCGCAGCCCACCGCGTTCCGCGATCCCGTGCGGCCAGTGCACGATCGTGCCGTTGCGGGTGCCACCCCAGTGGGAGGCCACCTGTTTGGTCCACTGGAACGGGGCGTTCATCGCCCAGGCCCAGCCGACCGCGTAGTGGTTGTACGAGCTGGGCGAGCCCAATTCGTCCATCTTGCTGACCATGAATTCCGGCGTCTCGAGCGCGGCCATCCCGTTGAAGTTCGCCATCTCGTTGAAGGCCCCGTTGAGCGTGCCTTCGGCCGACGCGCCGTTGTCACCGATCATGTAGTAGACAATCGTGTTGTCCAGGACCCCGAGATCCTCGATCGCGTCGATGAGCCGGCCGACGTGGTGGTCGACGTGCTCGAGGAACCCGGCGTAGACCTCCATCTGCCGGGCCAGCGCCGGCTTGAGCTCGTCCGGCATGTCCTGCCAGGCAGGAATCTCGGCGTGCCGCGACGTCAGGTCGGCGTCGGCCGGGATGACGCCCAGCTCCTTCTGCCGGGCGAAGGTGCGCTCGCGCTGCACGTCCCAGCCATCGTCGAACTGGCCGGCGTACCGGTCGGCCCACTCCTTCGGGACATGGTGTGGGGCGTGGGTCGCGCCTGGCGCGAAGTAGACGAAGAACGGCTTGTCCGGCATCAGCGCCTTCTGCTGCCGCACCCAGTTCACCGCCCGGTCGGCCAGATCCTCGGTGAGGTGGTAGCCCTGCTCAGGGGTCGCGGGCGGCTCGACCGGTGTGGTGCCCTCGTACAAAGCGGGGTCCCACTGATTGTTCTCGCCACCGATGAAACCGTAGAACGTCTCGAAACCTCCACCAACCGACGGCCAGGCGTCGAACGGGCCCATCGGAGACGCCTGCCAGACCGGGACCTCGTGACACTTGCCGAACTGGGCCGTGGAGTACCCGTTCAGCTTCAACGTCATCGCCAACGGCGCTTTGGTGTTTGGACGCATCGAACTGTTCCCGGGGGCCGAGGTCGCGGTCTCGGTGATGCTGCCCATCCCGACCGAGTGATGGTTCCGCCCGGACAGCAACGCGGCTCGGGTGGGCGCGCACAGCGCCGTGGTGTGGAACCGGTTGTAGCGCAGCCCACCCGCCGCCAATCGGTCCGCCGTCGGCGTACGACACGGTCCCCCGAACGTGCTCGACGCACCGAACCCGATGTCGTCCAGCAGCACGATCAGAACGTTCGGGGCCCCGTCGGGTGGCAGCAGCGGCTCGATCGGAGGAAATCGCGTGTCCGGGTCCTTCGCGTCGTACGTCGTCAGACCCGGCGTCGGCCGGTCAGGGATCGGTAACATCGTGCGCGCATGCCGGTCAACAGCCATGAGGTCCTCCGAATCAGTCCCCGCCGGCTCGGCGAACCGCGAGCCCTCGCAAAGTACGGGTTCCAGAGTGCGCGGGGCATCCCCCTCACCGGATGAATCGCCCCAGCCGCAGCCACCGCGCCGCGGATCAAGGTTGCCCCACGCAACGGTCGCCCTGCAGGCCCTCGGCTACGGGGTTCACGACGCCAATCGTCCCGCAGGGGTGATGCGGTGACACGAGTTCTGCCGAATCGTCGGTGGAGTACCCGGATTGCAGGGACTCCGGCTCGTCCGACGAGCGGCGCTGCTCAGACAGCACCACTTGGAGGCTCAGGCGAAAGTGTCGCCGGACAGTCACGGCGGGTGCACTCCCGCGCCGGACGCCATCCAACAACTCTGACCGCTGGAGGTAGAGCATGACAGTCAACGTCGATGAGCTGGGGCCGGTCGACTGGATCGTGGTCGAATTCCCGAGCACCAAGCTGACCGGAGAGATCGCACCGATCCTCGCCGATTACGTCGACCGGGGCCTGATCCGGATCCTCGACCTGCTGTTCCTCCTGAAGGACGCCGACGGCAGCTTCGAGGCGTTCGAGTCGACCGATCTGGACGACAGCGAGATCGGGCAGCTGCGGGGGTTCGAGACCGGGATCGCGATGCTGCTCAGTGAGCAGGACGTCGAGGATCTCGCCGAGACCATCGAGCCCGGCAGCTCGGCCGCGGTACTCGTCTGGGAGAACCTGTGGGCCGCGCCGTTCGGTGCGGCGGTTCGGCACGCCGGCGGCCAGCTGGCCGCAAGCGGACGGATCCCGATTCAAGCGGTGCTCGCCGCGATGGAGGCCGACGCCGCAGAGTCCGAAGAGACCAAGAAGACCGAGGAAGGTATCTGAGATGCCACTTGCAGCCCGACGCAGGCGCAGGACCGCAGCAGCCGTGGGCGGTGCCGTGGTCGTCGCACATGGCATCAACCGCCGCAACGACCGCCGCGAGGACCGGCGCGACGACCGGGGTGACCGTCGCGAGGACCGGCGCGAGGATCGCCGCGACTGACGCAACCGTCAAAGATCTCAGCCGCGAGTCACGAACCTGGGGTCGCGGCGTACTCGCGACGGCCGGAGATGGCAGAGCTCACGCCATCGCGCAGCCTTTTTAGTGGGTTGGTAGTTGCGGCTGGGTGGCCGCGGCTTATCCGTCGTGGGGGACGCGCACGGATGGCTAGCGCAGCAGTGTGGGGCGCAGGCATATCGATATCTCCTGACAAGTCCTCGCGAATCGCCGCATGGGAGGGCCGGCGCCCTGGGCGGGCGCTCGGGAGAGAAGAGGAGAGTAAACATGGCAATCGGGCCAGTACAGCTCATCGCGCTCGGGTTCCAGCATCCCAACTTCCACGGTGAGGTCATCGCCGAACTCGAACGGCTGCGGGAGAGCGACACCGTCCGCGTCATCGACGCATTGGCCGTCTACAAGAGCGCCGACGGCGAACTGGAGGCTGAGCACCTCAGCAACCTGTCCGAGGAGGAGGCGATCGAGCTGGGGAGCAAGATCGGGGCGCTGATCGGCCTGGGCTTCGAGGGCGAAGAGGGCATGGTGGCCGGCGCGGAAGCCGGCGCCGAGGCGGTCGCCGAGCAAGGCGGCATCAACGCGCTCGGCGACGAGGAAGGCTGGGATGTGCTCGAGGACATCCCGAACGACTCCGCCGCGGCGCTCATCCTGCTGGAACACCACTGGGCCGTCCCGCTGCGCGACGCCATCGCACGCGCGGGCGGGTTCCGGATCAGCGACGGCTTCATCAGCCCACTGGACCTCATCGAGATCGGGCTGGTCTCGGCCGAGGAAGCCAAGGAACTGCACGAGATGGAAACCGCGTCCGCTGCCCGCTGACCGGGCGACGCGCGTTCGCTTTCGCACTGGGAGGAGGAAGTACAGATGCTTGGATCACGCAGGGTCGCGCGCCGAACCGGGCGCCGTACCGCGCGGCGCGTCTCCCGCCGCCGCAGGTAGCAGCTCGTAGCGCTACCCGAACCGGCGGTGTCGGCCGACCCATGCGCTCGGGGAACTGCCCCGAGTGGTACTGCCATGCCTCGTGGACCGCCACCCCGCCGATGAACTGCTCCCCAGAAGTTGGACCGAGATATCCGGTTCCGGCCCCTGGGGAGCCGTTCTGTGCGTCCCTACTTCACGACGATTGTGGCGATCATTTCTGGGTGGATGGAGCAGTGGTACTTCACTGTCCCGGCTGTCGTGAAGGTATGGCTGAACGTTTGGCCACCCTGCATCGGTGACGAACTGAACGAGTTGTCGTCGGCGGTCACGGTGTGCGCTGTCGAGTCGTCGAACTTCCACGTCACCTTGCCGCCGACCGGGACGGTCACATTCGCCGGCATGAACGCGAAGTTCTTGACCTCGACCATCGTGCCGCCACCGGCAGCCGGAGAACCACCGCCACTCGCCGACGTCGTAGTTGGCGCAGGAGCCGCTCCACCGCCGTCCGACCCGGAGCCGCAACCACCCATCAGCCCGAGCAAACCGATCACCACAGCGAGAACGACGACCCACCGCCCGCTTCGCCCGGACCCACCAGAAGACTTCCCCGCCCGCCTCATGAGCACCTCACTCAGCGAAAACCCAACGCCATCAGCGACCAAGCCACCAACCGAAGCCCAGCCTTAGGTACGACAAGACAGCACCCAAGGGACGCTACGCCCGCACCCTTTCCCTGCAAAGGGATGAAGTGGTGCGTCGGCCGACCGCATCCGTCTCGTCACGCCCGCACGCTGAATCATCCGCCGGGGGTGATGCTGCCGGTCGGGATCGTGATGAGGATGGTTCGGCGGCGGCGTGAGTGCCGTCGCCCGCACCGAAGGGAAAATCGGCATTCCTGCCCTTCACGACCCGGAGCCGGCCTGACGCGGAGGCAAGACAGGTATGACATCGACGGCAACGGACCCGCGGACCGCGGACGTACTGGTCATCTTCGGCATCACAGGCGACCTGGCCAAGGTGATGACGTTCCGCTCGCTCTACCAGCTGGAGGCGCGCGGTCTGCTCAGCTGCCCGATCGTCGGGGTGGCGGCGGACGACTGGACGCTGGACCAGCTCGTCGAGCGGGCCAGGACGTCGATCGAGGGCACGGGGATCACCATCGACAAAGCCGTCTTCGACAACCTCGCGGCCCGGCTGTCGTACGTCAGCGGCAACTTCGCCGACGCTTCGGTCTACGAACGCGTCGGCGACGCGATCAAGGGCGCCGAGACACCGGTGTTCTACCTGGAGATCCCGCCGTTCCTGTTCGGCCGGGTGGTTCAGGGCCTGTCCGATGCCGGGCTGACCAGCGGTGCCCGGGTCGTCGTCGAGAAGCCGTTCGGCCACGACCAGCGTTCCGCCCGGGACCTGGCCGATCAGTTGCACCAGTACATCGACGAGTCGCAGCTTTACCGGATCGACCACTACCTGGGGAAGATGGGGCTGGAGGAGATCCTGTACCTGCGGTTCGCGAACGCGGTCCTCGAACCGCTGTGGAGCCGCAACTACCTCGAGTGTGTCCAGATCACGATGGCCGAGGACTTCGGTGTCGAGGACCGCGGCCATTTCTACGATCCGGTCGGCGCGCTGCGCGACGTGGTCGTCAACCATTTGATGCAGGTGGTCGCGGCTGCCGCGATGGAGCCACCGTCGCGCGGCGATCCCACCACCCTCAAGGATTCGACCACCACGCTGTTCCGTGCCGTCGAGGAAGCCGATCCCGCGCACTACGTCCGTGGCCAGTACGACGGGTACCTCGGCATCGACGGGGTCGCGAAGAACTCGACCACCGAGACGTACGCCGCTCTCCGCCTCGACATCGAGAACTGGCGGTGGGCCGGTGTGCCCTTCTTCATCCGGACCGGCAAGCGGCTGCCGGTGACGCAGACCGAACTGCGCCTGGTGTTCAAACGGCCCCCACGGCTGGGCTTCGGTCCCGGCGGCCACATCGCCGAGCCGAACCAGTTGGTGATCAGGCTCGACCCGACCACCGGAGTCAGGATCCAGGTGGACGCGCATCGTGCCGACGCGGCCCGGATCAGGCCGATCGAGCTCGACATGGAGTTCGGCGACGAGGGTGGCGAGGGCCCCACGCCGTACGAGGTTCTGCTGCACGCGGCGATGACCGGCCAGAGTACGCGGTTCACGCGGCAGGACGCAGTCGAGGAGACGTGGCGGGTGATGCAGCCGCTCCTCGACGCATCGACGCCGATCCACACCTACGAACCGGGGACCTGGGGCCCGGCCGCCGCCGATGAGGTGCCGGCCGGGTTGGGCGGCTGGCGGATGCCCTGGATCGGACACTGAGCAAGCTCGGCCGTCTCCTCACGTGGGCAGCCGGTCGAGCTCATGGCCGAGATGGGAATGCCCCGCTAGCCAAGGCGCTCCAGCAGGTGGTCACCGACCCGCAGTGCGTTCGCGATCGCGGTCAGCGCCGGGTTCACCGCACCGATGCTCGGGAAGAAGCTCGTGTCGACGACGTACAGGTTGTCGACCTCGTGCGCCTTGCAGTCGGTGTCCAGGACCGACGTCGCCGGGTCGTGCCCGAACCGGACGGTGCCGGCCTGGTGCGCGCAGCCCGCGACCGGGATGTCGTTCTTCATGTAGACACTGCGAGGGATCAGGTGGTGCGGGTGCATGCCGAGCGTGCCCAGGTTCTTCTTCACCCGCTTGTACAACTGCTCCAGCGGCTCGGTGTTGTTCGGCTTGTAGCTCAGTACGACGTTGCCGTCCGCATCGAGCGTCACCCGGTTGTCCGGATCGGGCAGGTCCTCGACAGACAACCAGAAGTCGACGGCGTGCTCGGCGACGTCGCGCAGCGCGAACGTCGGGGCGATCAGCGTCTCGAGCGGCTTCTCCCCGCGGTACATCGGAGCCGACGACTTGCCGACCATCTGCAGGTTGCCCATCGGGTAGTCGAAGTCGGCATCGCCGAAGTAGTAGTCGTTCATGCCGAGCGTCTTCTGGAACCGGGTGTCGTTCTTCTCGGTCGAGACCGCCAGGAACGCACGGCTGTTGTGGAACACGTAGTTGCGACCGACCTGGTCGGACCCGTTCGCGAGCCCGTTCGGATGCCGATCGCTCACACTCGCGAGCAGGATCCGGGCCGAGTTCACCGCGCCGGCCGACAGTACGACGACGTCCCCGCCGAACCGCTGTTCCTCGCCGTCCACCTCGGCGACGACCGCTGTCACGGTCCGCCCGGTCGCATCGGTCTCGAGACGCCGTACGACGGCATTTCGCACGAGCGTCACGTTGTCGTGCTCGATCGCGGGCCGGACGGCGATGACATCGGCGTCCGACTTCGCGTGGACCAGACACGGGAACCCGTCACAGGTCGCACACCGAACGCACGCGCTGAACGCGGGCCGGCTCTCGTCCAGCATCACCCCGCACGGCGCGTGGAACGGGTGCAGCCCGACCGCGGCCATGTCGTCGAACAGCTTCTGGATCCGCGGCTCGTGCGAGACCGGCGGATACGGGTACGGCGCCGACGCCGGCGGATCCGTCGGATCCTCGCCCCGGGCGCCGTGGACCTGGTAGAGCTGCTCGGCCTGCGTGTAGTACGGCTCCATGACGTCGTAGGTGATCGGCCAGGCGGGCGAGATCCCGCCGTGGTGCTTGAGTTCGGTGAAGTCGCGCTCGCGCAGCCGGTACAGCGCCGCGCCGTAGAACTTGGTCGCGCCACCGACGAAGTAGTGCACCTGCGGCTGGAACGGTCTGCCCTGGCCGTCGAACCACTGGTCCTTCGAGACGTAGCGGTTGTCGACGAACACGGCCGCGGCGTCCCAGTTCTCCGCTTCCCGCGGCAGCCAGTCACCCCGCTCCAGGATCAGCACCCGCTTTCCCGACGGCGCGAGCCGGTGGGCGAGGGTACCGCCGCCTGCTCCCGATCCGACGATGATGACGTCGTACTGCTCGGCCATGGCTGTCTCCTAGCTGTTGCCGGCCGATGGGGTCGAGTGGCCTCGGTCGACCTTGATGTGCGGGACGTCGGCGGAGTCGTCCCCCCAAGCGATCCGCTGTGGTGCGGTGGACCACTCGACGGTCGCGGCGTGGTCGCGGTCGAAGTAGTCCCAGGCCCAGGACATGAACGCGTCGGCCTTGCTGTGCGCACCGCTCAGCAGCATCGCGTGCACACCGAGCCAGGCCGCGAAGGCCAGCGGGCCCTCCAGTTGGTGCCGGCGCTTGCCGACCTCGGCGACGGCGGCGTTCCGGCCGATCATCGCCATGATGCCTTTGTCCTTGTAGTGGAACGGCTTGGCCTTGTCCCCGTGCAGTTCGCGCAAGATGTTGTCGGCCGCCCACACACCCGACTGCTGTGCGACCGAGCCGAGCTGCGGCAGGGTGCTGCCGTCCTTCGCCGGGATGTTCGCGACGTCGCCGATCGCATAGACGTGCGGATGCCCATCCACGCCGAGATCCGGCCGTACGTCGATCCGCCCGCCGCGTCCCGTGGGCAGCCCCGTCGCGCTGCCCACGACGGACGCAGCCGACTCACCGCCGCCCCAGATGACCGTCCGGGTGCTGATCGTGGACCCGTCGTCGAACTCGACCCGGTCCGCGTGCACCGCGGCGACTCCCGTCCCCAGTCGCGGATCGGCGCCGTGCTCGGTGAGCCGCTTGCGCGCGTACTTGTGCGACTTCTTGGAGAACGCACCGAGCAACGTCTTGCCGCGGTCGACCACGGTGATCGTCCCTGGCTTCGAGATCCGTTCCGTGGCAACCAGCGCGGCCATCAGTTCGGTCAGTGCTCCGGTGATCTCGACGCCGGTCGGGCCGCCGCCGACCACCACGACGTCAAGGGCCCCCGCTGATTCCGAACCGGTGCGGATCGTCGACTGCAGGTGCTGCCGCAACCGCTCCGCGTCGGCGACCGAGTAGAGCGGGAACGCGTGCTCGGCCGCGCCCGGAACCCCGAAGTACTCCGGTCGGGCGCCCGCCGCGATGACCAGGTGCGTGCCGGTGATCCGATCGCCGTCGGACAGCGTCAGAGTGCGGTTCGCGACGTCGATCGTCGCGACGTCCGCGGTGCGGATCCCGACCGTCGGGTGCTCGCGGAAAATGGTCCGGTGCGGCCGGGCGATGTCCTCGGCCGGCAGTTGGGACGTGGCGACCTGGTAGAGCAACGGCTGGAACTGGTGATAGTCGTTGCGGTCGACGAGCGTGACCCGGACCCCCTCGTCCCCGAGGCGGTGCGCGCACCCGACCCCGGCCAAGCCTCCGCCGAGTACCACGACGTGCAGGCCTTCCTCCGGATGCGCGGTCACAGTGACAGCTCCTCCCGGAAGTCGGCCAGGATGATCCGGCCGGCCGCCCCGATCAGGGCCAGGTGCGAGAACGCCTGCGGGAAGTTGCCCAGGTGCCGGGCCTTGTCCACTTCGTACTCCTCGGCGTACAGGCCGAGCGGGGACTGGATCCGCAGCAGCCGCTCCAGCTGGCTCCGGGCGCGGTCGAGCTCGCCGATCATCGCGAGCGCGGAGACCAGCCAGAACGAGCAGATCAGGAACGTGCCTTCCTTGCCGGACAGACCGTCGTCGGTCTCGTCGGTCTTGTAGCGCAGCACGAACCCGTTCTCGGTCAGCTCGTTGTCGATCGCCTCGACGGTCGCCCGCATCCGCTCGTCGGTGGCCGGCAGGAAGCCGAACAGCGGGGCCAGCAGGATCGACGCGTCCAGCGCGTCGGTGTCGTAGTGCTGACGCAGGACGCCGCGGTCGCTCACCCCGTGCTCGAGGATGTCCTCACGGATCTCCTCGGCCGTCTTCGCCCACAGCTCGGCGAGGCCCTCCTCGTTGCGTATCCGGGCCAGCTTGGCCGCACGGTCCAGGGCCACCCAGCCCATCAGCTTCGAGGAGACGTAGTGCTGAGGTGCCCCGCGGGCCTCCCAGATGCCCTGGTCGGGATCGTGCCAGGTCGCGATCGCGCACTGGGCCTGCGACTCGACCAGCGGCCAGAGCCGGCGCGGCAGCCGCTTGCTCCGGACGGTGTGCAGCAGCACCGAGTCCAGCACCGCGCCGTACACGTCGTTCTGCCGTTGGTTGTAGGCGCCGTTGCCGATCCGCACCGGGCTCGCGCCCTCGTAGCCGGTGAGGTCGTCGCGGGTCGTCTCGGCCAGGTCGCGGCGGCCGTCGATGCCGTACATGATCTGCAGCGCGCCGTCCGGGTTCGGCTCCAGGTCGGCGACGTACTGCATGAACTCGTCGGCCTCCCAGTCCAGGTTCAGGTAGTGCAGCGCCTGCAGGGTGAACGTGGTGTCCCGGATCCAGGTGTAGCGGTAGTCCCAGTTGCGTTCGCCACCCGGTGTCTCCGGCAACGAGGTGGTGAGCGCGGCGATCGTCGATCCGGTCGGCATGTAGGTCAGGCCCTTGATGGTCAGGGCCGAGCGTTCCAGCGGATGCCGGAACCGGTGGTCGGGGATCCGGGCTCTCGACAGCCAGTTGCGCCAGAACACGATCGTCGCGTCGATGCGTGCCACCGCGTCGTCCAGGTCGGCCGGTGACGCCAGTCCGTCGGCCCACGAGAGTGCGCAGTACGCCTTCTCGCCCTTGGAGATGACGTGCCGGGCCCGGGCGGATCCGCCCTCGATCCCGATCAGCATGTCGGTGCTCAGCCGGAAGGTCTGGCCGGCGCCGGACGCATCCGCAGCGTGCATGTCGTCGCCCACCATCGTCCACTCGGCCGGCACCCGGCCGTAGTCGAAGGCCGGCTCACAGACGAGTTCGATCTCCACCGCGCCGTCGAGGCACTCGACAGTCCGGATCAGCATGTGGTCCGCATCGACGTCGGCCGGTGGCCGGGTGTGCGGGGTGACGGCGTCGGGTCCCTGCGACGGTCCCATCGTCAGTGCGTCGTGGACCAGCAGCCAGCCGGCCGGTGTGTGCCACGTGGTCGTCATCACGTTCGTGCCCGGCACATACATCCGAGCCGTCGGCTGGTTGATCCCGTACGGGCCGAACCGGAACGACCCGGCGCCGCGATCGAGCAGGTTCCCGAACGCACTGGGCTGGTCGAACGCCGGCAAGCAGAGCCAGTCGACCGACCCGTCCGGGGCGACCAAGGCGCCGGTGTGGCAGTTGGAGAGGAAGGCGTAATCGGCGATCGGCGGGAACGGCGAGGTCGAGGTCATGGCGAGGGCTCCTTCACAGACGGCGGGCCTCGATCCACCATGTCCGGGTGGCCGGAACGACGAATCACCCGCCAGTGATGATTGGACGGTCACCGATGTCCTCGGTCCCCTCTTCGGGCAGCAATGTGCGCTGGTGGAGCACATAGAGCAGGACGAACCCGGGTACGACGATCAGCAGTGCCAACCCGACCGCCACGAGCAGCGTCAGCAACGTGCCACTAGGTGCAGCGGCCGCCGAGACGGTCAGGCTCTCCGGCAGGAGGAACGGCCACTGGGCGATGCCCCAACTGACGATGATCCCGGCCACCGCGAGTACTGCGAGAACCCGCGCACCGCGGGCGGCGTACCTCATCAACAGCACCAGCGCGCCGACTCCGCAGACCACACTGAGGATCGCGCTCGGAAGCGCTCTCGACGTCAGGCCGTCGAAGACGTGCGACGCCTTGGCGTTCAGGACGAACAGGCCGACGACCGCGACCACGGCGGCGGCAACGGCACTCGCCACCGCCCGACGGCGGAAGTACTCGCCCATCGCGTACTCGCGGAAATGCCGGGAGTCCCAGACGAGGTACACGGCAGCCAGGTACGCCGCAGCCACGACCGCCAGGATCCCGGTCACCAACGAGACGGGATTCAGCCAACTGTCGATCGGATCGCCGGCCTTGCCACCGGAGGGCACGTGACCCGACGCGATGCCACCCGCGATCGCCCCCATGCAGAACGGCACGAGCACCGACGACAACGCGAACGCCCCGCCGAAGATCCGCCGGGACCGCAGCGTCACAACCACCTTGCGGAAGGCGAAACTCGCGCCCCGTAACACGATCCCGAGCGCGGCCAGTGTGAACGGGACGAACATCGTCAGCATGATCGACGCGTACGCCGACGGGAACGCGGACCACGTCACGACGAAGATGAAGATCAGCCAGACGTGGTTCGCCTCCCACACCGGGCCGATCGACCGCTCGATCACGGCCCGCGGCTGCGCACCACGCTGGGACCCGCCCGCGGTCAGGTCCCAGAACCCGGCGCCGAAGTCCGCTCCGCCGAACACGGCGTAGGCCGCGAGGGCGAGGAGCAGCACGACGGCGATCGTCGTACTCATGGCGTCGGCTCCTCGACCGCCTCGGAGGCCTCGCCGGCCGCGGCCGGCTCCGTGGGTCCGTACGGCGTGTCGCCTTCGACGAAACCGCCTGCCCGGCGGAAGCGCCGGCTCATCCCTCGCAGCACCAGGATCGTCGTGACGCCGAGCGCGGCGTACAGCACGAAGACGGCGAGGAAGGTGATCCAGACCCCGGAGTTCGCGGTTGCCGCCTGTTCCACCTTCATCCGGTTGTAGACGATCCACGGCTGCCGACCGACCTCGGTGACGATCCAGCCCGCCTCCATCGTGATCACCGCCAGCACGCCGGTGCACGCTGCGATGCGGAGGAACCATCTGCTCTTGGGCATCCGGTGGCGGACGAGCCACGTGACGCCGTACCAGACCGACAGCAGGAACAGGGCGGTGCCGAGCCCGACCATGACATCCCACGCCAGGTGGACGGTGTCGGTCTCCCGGACGGTCGGGCGCTGGTCGACCGGCACGCTGTCCAACCCCTGTACGACGGTCGATTTGCCGGTTGCCGGATCCGACAACCACGACGCGAGCCCCGGGATCGGAATCCCACCCGAGATCGTGCCGGCCGCAGTGAGCCGCCCGAGCAACGTCTCGGGTACGTCGGAAGCTGTCGTCGGCACCAACTCGATCGCGGCGAACTTCACCGGCTGGTTGGCGTACACCCACCGGGCCAGCGCATCACCGACTCCCATCTGGATCGGGGTCATGATCGCGGCGACCGTGAACGCGATGGTGAATCCGATCCGGTGGTAGCGGTCGTTCCGGCCGCGCAGCATACCGGTCGCGTACACCGACGCGACCAGGAAACCACCGACCAGGTAGGCCGCGATCACCATGTGCGCGGCCTGCAACGGCATCGCGTCGTTGAAGATCACCTCGAGCGGCTCGACCTTCGTGATCTCGCCGTTCGCGTTCATCGTGAAGCCGGCCGGCGCGTTCATCCACGCATTGGCGGCGACCACCGAGATCGCGCCGAAGACACCGGCGATCACGATCGGTACGCCGGTCCAGAAGTGCGTCCACGGCTTCAGCCGGCGCCAGCCGAAGATGTAGATCGCGACGAAGATCGCCTCGGTGAAGAAGAACAGCCCTTCGAACGCGAACGGGATGCCGAACGCGTCGCCGTAGATCCCCATGAACCGTGGCCAGAGCAGGCCGAACTCGAAGCTCAGCACGGTCCCGGTCACCGCGCCGACGGCGAACGTCACAGCCATGTACTTCGACCACCGTTGTGCGAGCACCAGCGCGTCGTGGTCGCCGCGCTTGATCGCCCGGTAGTTGGCGATCAAGGTCATGAAAGCCCAGGACACCCCGAGCGGTACCAGGATGATGTGGAAGGCGAGGGTGAACGCCATCTGAGCCCGGGCCCACGGGACCGGGTTCACGGCGGCCGCGACGGCCAGGGTGACAGTCTCGCTCACGATCATCCGAGCCTCCCGGCACGACCCGGGCCCGGTCCCGATACCGGGCCGGCTGGTGACCTCAGGTGAAGACGTTGACCGCGCGGGCTACGACGAGGCCGACGACGGCCAGGGAGATCATCGATTGGAGACCCATGGCCATCTTGGCCCACAGGGCGAGGGGCATCACGTCGGTCGGGCTGAACGCGGTGGACGTTGTCATCGCTAGGTACAGGTAGTCGCCGAACCCGGGCCGCCAACCTGGTCGCGCGACCTCCGGGCTGAGCTGCTGCGTGAAGGCGAGGTCGAGGTACCGCGGCATCCGGTGGGCGCGGTTGGCGGCGCCGCCGGCGTCCAGTTCCCAGTACAGCAGGGCGAACACGATCAGGTTCGACGACCACACCACCCCGCCGGCCGCGAGTAGTGCCTCGGGTGAGTTCGTCATCGACCCGCCGCGGATCAGCACCGCGATGAGCCGCACAGTCGCCACCATCGCGTCCAGCACGAGCACGGCCACGACCACGATCGACACACCGCGCAGGAGCGACGACCGCTTGTCGATCCGCCCCGGATCCCGTGCGATCAGCACCGCCAGCAGCACGATCTCGACCGCCGGCAGCACCCACACCGGCGCCAGCCGCATCTCCTTCGGCCGCGCGAGGGTCAACAACATGGCCACCAGTACGGCGGTCACGCTCGGCCACCGAACCTCCCCCCGGACCGGCTGCCCAGACTCCCCACCGCCGACAGCATCCGTAGCACCCACCCAACCCACTTGTCCGGTCAGTCGTTGTCGCGGGTCGGGGTGCTGGTCATCGGCAGGGCGCCGCCCTCGGCGGCCTCGAGCTCGTCCTTGTCGGGCAGTCCGCGCACGGCTCCGATGATCGCCACGGCGATTGCGGCCCCGATCATCGGGCCGGCGACGTAGATCCACCAGCCCGTGTAGTCGTTGCCGACGATGTCGGGGCCGAGGGTGCGGGCCGGATTCATGGACGCGCCGCTGATCGGGCTGGCGAACAAGCCGAGCAGTGCGACCGTCGAGCCGACCGCGATGGCCGCGTTGTGGCCGATGCTACGGCCTCCGGTCGCGGTGTTGAGGATGACGCTGGCCAGGATCACGGTCAGGACGGTTTCCATCACCAGCGACTTCCACTCCCCGCCGGGAGTGTTGATCGGGTAGTTCCCGCCCGCGCTGACGTGGCCGAACATCAACTGCAGGAACAGAGCGGCACAGATGGTCCCGGCGAATTGGACCACCCAGTACGGCAGCACCCATTTGGCGGGAAACACTCCCCGGGCGGCGAAGGCGAAGGTCACAGCGGGGTTGATGTGGAGCCCCGACAGCGGGCCCCAGGCGTAGATCATCGCCATCACCACCGCCCCGGGCGCGATCACCGCCGCGGTCCTGCTGATCGGTGCGTTGCCCACGTAATGATTGATCACACCCGACCCGGCCGCCACCGTCACCAGTACGAAGGTGCCCAGGAACTCGATGATCAGCCGGATCCACAACGGCCGTTGCCGCAAGGTGTCTTCCTCGAACCGGACGAAGTACCGGCGCCCGAGTGACGCCCTGTGCTCAGCATCGGGATCGATGGCGGGTTCTGCCATGGCATTCGTCCATTCCTGTCGGCTGTCCGGGCTGGACCGCACAGGTTCGATTTCAGATGTCGGTGGTCGCTTCGGCTCTGCCGTCGTCGACGGCGCTCTGGAACGCGACGTAGTCGCGTTCGTTCTGGTCGGCGTAGGTTTCGGCGAAGTCGGCGATTGCGTGGTCGAAGGCCCCCGAGCCGCCGAGGTAGGCGGCCAGGGCGACGCGATCGCCGGAACGAGCGTGAGCGCGGGCCAGGGTCCACCCGCACACGCGGGCATAGACCGCCAGGCCCGAGGGGCCCGCCTGCTCGATCGGGAAGGAGAACTTCCAGTCCTTGAGTTGGCGAACGTAATAGTCGCGGTCCACCCCGTCCGGACCCGGCGTGTGGGTCCAGCCGAGGAAGATGTCGCTCTCGGCCTGCATCAGGCGCTGTCCGGCGACCACGCGCTCGCCTTGGTTGGTGTACCGGCTCCGCCCGCAGTACTGCACGAGGACCGACGGCTGCGCCTCCTTGGCCTGCAGGAACACCGGTTCGACTCCGTCTCCGCTGTCCATCAGCACGATCCAGGCGCGGGTGCCGACGCTGCCCACGCCGACGACCTTCCGGGCCGCCTGGACCAGCGTGAACTCCTCGAGCATGCGCCGCCGATCGGACTCCAGCGTGCGCCGGTACTTGCCCAGCACCGTGCGGATCTGCTGATACACCGCACTGGCCTGCACATCGGCGAAGACCTCCTCGACGGGGACGACCATCGGGGGGTTACTGATGATCCGCCGACGGCCCTCGACCACCGTGGTCAGCTTGTGCAGCGCCTGGGTGCTGTCGCGGGTGTGGGCCTTGGCCAGCATTTTCTCGGTGGTTTTGAAACCCTTGGCCTTCATGTGGGATCGGAACTGCCCGATGGCGTCTTCGATGTCCAGATGCGCGTACCACACCTCCAGGAACGTCTGCTCCGCGAACTCACGCATCGCCTTCCGGTAGGCCTTCACCGCCGCGAGGACGATCTTTCTGCGACGCTTTCGTCCGAACCCGTTGTCCCGTCCGGCCACTGCCAGGCTCGCCGCCAAGCGCTTGACGTCCCATTCGAACGGTCCGGGCAGCGTCTCGTCGAAGTCGTTGACGTCGAAGACCAACTCTCGCTCCGGTGATGCGTACGCGCCGAAATTGGACAGGTGCGCATCTCCGCACAGCTGCACATGCAGCCCCGACGTGGGCGTCGTGGCCAGGTCGGCCGCCATCGGCAGCGCAGCCCCCCGGTAGAACGTGAACGCCGACACCAGCATCCGCCCGTGCCGGATCGGCACCAGGTCCGGCACCCGCGACTTCGACTGCTCCAGCAGCAGCCCCACGGGATCCCGCGATCCGCCGGGCTGGAACTCGGCGTGCGACTCCCGCGGAGTGACGCTCCGCGCATCCATCCCCAGGGCGACCCGATCGGCACGGCTCAATTGCCCGAGTGTCCCGGCCCGCTTCGAATCTCCACGGAACGCCCGCGCGGCGGGGCTCGCTACTCTGCCACCCCCGGACTTCACAGTCATAGATCCCCCTGCCGCCCGCGCCGTCGAGAAAGCCGAACCGGATACAGCGGATCGTGGCGGGCGCACGCCCCCAGACTGATACCGGGAGGTGCAGCGCGGCATCACCCCTGTGGGGTGACCGGAGACCGAACTTGGCGGCGTCAAGGCATACGGCGGTCGCGCCCCGTGGCAGAGCCGCTACGACACTGGAGAGCTGAACCCGTACGCCGGAGATCACCCGGCCGGGAGGATGCGTCGGTCGCCCACCAGGTGGAAGGTGGAGGCGGCTGAGAGGAGTCCGTCGTGTCGATCGGTCCATCCTGTTCGGATTCGGTCGGACAGTCGCGAGGTGAGCCCGGACCGTTCTCTGCCAGGAGTCGGGTCTGATGACCGACTCACAACGCTCCGCAGGGGGTTCAGCCGCGGTCAGCCGGCCGTCCTCTGCGCCGCCGGCCGGTCCACCGGCGATGGACCCGTCCCAGGTCATCCGTTCGAAGCAGTACCTGATCGCGCTGGTGCTCGCCGCGATCCTCGGGATTCCGATCTCGGGTGCCGCCTACGGTTTCCTGGCCCTGGTCGACGCGATCCAGGAGTCCGTGTTCGACGATCTTCCGCAGCAACTCTTCACCGGTGGCGTGCCCGCGTGGTGGCCGGTGCCCTGGTTGGCGCTGTGTGGAGTGTTGACCGGTTTGACCATCCGGCACCTGCCCGGCAACTGCGGGCACTCCCCCGCCTTCGGGTTCAAGACCGGCGGGGGCCCACCGGTTGACCGGGACCTGCCCGGCATCATCCTGGCCGCCATGACCACCCTCAGTCTCGGCGCCGTCCTCGGACCCGAGGCTCCCCTCATCGCTATTGGTGGCGGCTTGGCGGCGCTGACGGTGCATCTGGTCAGGAAAGACGCTCCGCCGATGGCTGTGACGATCATGGCGGCGGCCGGCAGCTTCGCGGCGATCAGCACGCTGCTCGGCTCCCCCGTGCTCGGCGCATTCCTGATCATGGAGGCTGCGGGCGTCGGGGGTGCGACGCTGAGCTTGGTGGCGCTGCCGGGACT
This sequence comes from Kribbella rubisoli, assembly GCF_004217145.1. Taxonomy (GTDB): domain Bacteria; phylum Actinomycetota; class Actinomycetes; order Propionibacteriales; family Kribbellaceae; genus Kribbella; species Kribbella rubisoli. Next base: position 802,501 of record NZ_SHKR01000011.1, read on the forward strand.
ACTGGCCTCCGGCGTCGGCGCTCTGGTCTTCGTCGGTCTGGACAATTGGACGGGACTCGGCAGCTTCTCGCTGTCCCTGACGTCCGTGCCGCCGGCGGTGGATCCAACGGTGGCCACGATGGCCTGGGCACTGGCCATGGGCGCGGCCGGGGCCCTACTGGGCTGGGTGATCCGCTGGATCGGGTTGTCGTTGCGTCCGGTCGTGCACGTGAACCGGGTGCTGGTGACGGCGGCTCTTGGCCTTCTCATCGGCCTGACCGCGATGGCCTACCAGCTGATCTCCGACCGCAGCTTCACCCAGGTATTGTTCTCCGGCCAAACTGCGCTGCCCGAACTGGTCGAACACGCCTCGGACTATTCGGTCGGTGTGCTGATCCTGCTCGCCGCCTGTAAGACCCTCGCCTACGGGCTCTCGCTGAGCGCGTTCCGTGGCGGACCGGTCTTCCCCGCCATGTTCATCGGTGCGGTGATCGGTATCGCCGCGAGTGGGTTGCCCGGCATGAGTCTCGCGCCGGCGATCGGCATGGGCATCGGAGCCATGTGTGCCGCGATGTTGCGGCTGCCGATGACCTCCACGCTGCTGGCCACCCTGCTGCTCGGTGCGGACGGTGTGACCGTGACACCGCAGGTCGTAGTGGCTGTAGCGGTGGCCTTCGTCATCACCAACCTGCTCCCGGCCCCGGGCAAGAAAGCCGCGGCACCTGCCGGCCCAACGCCCTGACCCGTTATCGGCGTGGGGTGCGGGTGCGGGTTCGGGTGCTGTGGCGGTACCAGGCGTAGGCGAGTAGGGCGCAGATGGCGCCGTTGAGGAAGCCGGCGCCGACGTCGGTGACGTGGTGCATGCCGCGGTAGAGGCGGGAGAACGCCACCAGTAAGGGCATCGCGAGGCAGAGGATCACCGTCGTCCAGCGCAGCCAGGGGCGGTCGATGCCCAGGGCGAGCAGTGCGAACGCGACGTACAGACCGGTTGACGCGCCGGTGTGGCCGCTGGGGTAGCTCGCGGTCGGTGGGGACGCGTCGAGCTTTTCGACCTGCGGGCGGTCGCGGTCGACGACCTTGGCCGCGATCAGGAAGATCAGGCCCTGCATGGCGATCGCGATCGGTGCGACGAACGCGAGGCGCAGGTCCCGGGTCCGCCACAGCAGCAGCGACGAGACGACGATGCACACCGCGATCACGCCCGCGGTGTTGCCGATCTGCGACCACACCGCGGTGATCGTGTTCCAGGTCCCGGTCCGGTCGGCGGCGAGATCCTTGTTGACCGCCTCCTCGGAGTGGGAGAGCCCGTCGAGCGGCCCTTTCAGTGCGAGCCCGATCCCGATGATGAGTCCACCGAGTGCTACGCCGGGTGCGACGGTCCTGGTGAGGAGGTCGACGCCGTCTTGCCGATGAACCCGATCCATGAAGCGAACATAATGCCTAGACCGAGAATGTGCCCGGCGAGGATGTCGGTCGGAAAGTGCGCGCCGATGAAAAGCCGGTCCATACCGACGATCACAGGCACCACGATCGCGAGTACGACGGCGACGCGGCGTTGGGCGGCGGACAGCAGCGGCCAGAGCAGGAAGACCATGACGCCGGCCGCCAAAGTGATGTTCAGGGTATGTCCGGAGGGAAACGAGTAACCCTCCGCATGCGGCACCGGACCGTCGACGACCGGCCGGGCGCGCTGCGTGATCGGCTTGGAGATGCCGCCGATCGCCCAGCCGACCATCATCGTGACGAACGCCCACAGCGCCCGCCCCTTGAGCCTCTTCGACCTCCACACCCAGACCACGACCCCGGTCGCCACCAGATACACGAAGATCGGCAGGCTGACGGTCTGGATCACGGTCAGCGTCGGGACGAGTCCGTGACGGACAGTGAACCCGGTGGCCGCCCGGCTGAGCGCGTCGTCGGCTCTGATCAACGGATCGAACTGCTGCCGCACCGCCAGCCCGAGGAGCACCACCGGCAGCGCGAACACCAGCATCGCCAGGACACCACGGAGCAACCGCCAGCTCCGCGTCCTGACGACCGCCGTCACACCTGCCCACCGCGTCGTCATAGCCAACCTGTACCCCATCGAGCACCGGATCAGGGCGAACTCGGTGATCGGTACTGTGAGCAGCGTCCGGACGGAAGGGAATCGCGTGCAGGTCGTCGTCGGTGCGGGTGCGGTCGGAAGTGCGGTAGCGCGGCTACTGGTCGAGCAGGGAGAGCGGGTCCGGGTGATCACCCGGTCCGGCAGCGGGCCGGACGGAGCGGAGCGGGTCGCCGCAGATGCTGCCACGGAGCTGGCGGAGCACGTCGCAGGTGCGACGGCGATCTACTCGTGCGCGGGACCGGCGTACAACAAATGGACGACGCAGTGGCCCCCACTGGGCGCAGCGTTGATCGCGGCGGCCGAGGCGTCGGGTGCAACGCTCGTGACGACCGGCAACCTCTATGGCTACGGCGCGGTGGACCGGCCGATGACTGAGGACCTGCCGCTGCTGCCCAACACCGTGAAGGGGCAGGTCCGGGCCAAGCTCTGGACCGATGCGCTCGCGGCGCATGAGGCCGGGCGGATCCGTACTGTGGAGGTGCGCGGATCGGACTATCTCGGCGCCGGCGCGGTTTCGCCGTTCAGTGTGACTGTGTTGCCGAAGGTGATCGCCGGCAAGCGCGGGATGATGCCGGGCGACCTGGACGCGCCGCACAGCTGGACGTACGTCGGTGACGTCGCGCGGACGCTGATCGCGGTCGCCGGCGACGAAAGCGCCTGGGGCCGCGCCTGGCACGTGCCGACCCCGGAGCCCGTCTCTGTCCGCCGACTCGCCGGCCGCGCGGCCGCACTGGCGGGCGCGCCGGAGGCCAAAGTGACGAAGATGCCGGCGGTCATATTGAAGCTGGCCGGGTTGGTCGACCCCGCCGCGCGCGAGATGGTGGAGATGCAGTACCAATGGCAGCGTCCGTTCGTGCTGGACTCCACTGCCGCAACAGTTGCCTTTGGCATCAAACCGGCAGCGACCGAGGATGCACTCCGGGAAATGATCGAGAAGGGCAAGCAATGAGCTCCAAGAGGCCAGGCCGCGGGTTCCGCCGCCTCATCGTGACGCTGGTCGTGCTGGCGGTGCTGGCGGTCGTAGTGGACCGGATCGCCGCGGTGGTCGCGCAGAACCAGCTCGCCTCGATGGCCACCAAGGAGGCCGCGAAGTACGACGTACGTTCGGCCGATACCTCGGTGAAGATCGGCGGCTTCGGGTTCTTCCCGCAGCTGTTCAAGGAGGACTTCTCCAAGGTCACGCTGACGATGGGGCAGCCGAAGCTGTCCAAGATCCCGGGTGAGAAGCTCACGGTCGACATGCACAGCGTGCATGTGCCGCGCTCACTGCTGACACAGCAGTCCGGTGCGGTCACCATCGACTCGACCGACCTGCGGCTGCAGTTCTCGCCGCGCGAGTTGAGCAGGCTCGCCGTCGCGGACACCGGGCTGCAAGGGCTGAGTGTCGTCGCGGTCGACGGCAAGCTGCACGCGAAGCTGACGCTGGGCGGATCCAGCGCCGACGTGCCGATCACTCCGCAGATCAGCAACGGCCGCTTGGCGCTGGCCGTCGACCAACTACCGGACGGCATCCCGGCCGTCCTCCGGACCGCGCTGCAGAACCGTCTGGCCGCCGGCATCGAGATCCCGAAACTCCCGTTCGGCGCCCAGGTCACCGGGGTCAACGTCCAGGACAACTCGGTCATCCTGACCGCCGCCGTACAGGACCTGAAGTTCAACTCCTGACTCCCTTGGGTTGCGATGGTTCGCGATATATCGTCGAACTATCGCAATCACTTTCGTAGGGACGGGTGGTCGAGATGACCGGATCGGCGTACGCCGCGGGCTGGCCTTGGCAGCAGTTCGCGCGTCATTGTTCGAACTTCGACGACATTGTCGAGGAGTTGCGCGCGGCCATGACCGGCGCGAAGCGCGGGCACCGGGGGCACGAGCAGCAGCGCTTCGGGCCGCAGTGGGGGATGTTCGGCGGCGGCGGGCAGATGTTCGGTCCGCCGTGGGGTCCGCCGCCGCGGTGGCGAGGCCCGAAGGCCCGCAGGGGTGACGTTCGGGCCGCGATCCTCGCCGTACTGGCGGAGCAGCCGATGAACGGCTACCAGATCATCCAGGAGATCGCCGAGCGCAGCGGCGGCGTGTGGAAGCCGAGCCCCGGCTCGATCTACCCGACGCTGCAGCAGCTCGAGGACGAGGGCCTGGTGGCGGCGGACGCCGAGGTCGGCCGGCGGACGTTCCAGCTCACGGACGAGGGCCGTGCGTACGTCGCCGCACACCAGGACGAGGTGTCCGCGCCGTGGGAGGCGATGAGCGCTCCCGCCGGCGACGACGAGAACGGGTTCAAGCCGGTGCTCGGGCAGGTCGCGACGGCGATGTGGCAGATCATGGCCAGCGGTACGCCGGAACAGCAGGCGAAGGCCCGCGAGGCGGTCGGTGATCTGCGCCGCAAGCTGTACGGCATCCTCGCCGAGGACGACGACAACCCGGAGAACAACGAGCAGGACCGGGCATGACATCGCCCGACCGGGGCCGACCCCAGCGGGGCGGTCCCGGCGCTCGCGGCGCTCGCCGCGGGCGCGAATGGCAGGGCTGGAACGGCGACTGGGGCCAGCAGGGCTGGGACGGTCGCAGCTCGGGCGGTCAATGGCGCGGACCCGGCTGGGTCGGCGAATGGCGCGAGACGAGCTGGGACGACCCGCGGGACGGCGGCTGGAATCGTTCGGACGACGGCGGCCGCGGTCGGGACCAGGACGAAGGCCGGCGCGGCGACGTACCCAGGAAGCGCGTGCGGATCGGGGACGCCGAGCGGGATCAGGCTGTGTCGTTGCTCAGTGACCACTTCGTCGCCGGGCGGTTGACGCAGGCCGAGTTCGAGGAGCGCAGCGAGCAGGCAACGAAGTCGCGGTACGGCGACGAGCTCGAGCCGCTGTTCGACGACCTGCCGACGTCGATGGAACTGCAGGTCGCCCAGCGCAGCCCGGCCGGCGTACGGCGGAGGCCGGCCGGCGTACGGCGGAGGCCGGGCCCGCCGCCGCCGATCCTGATGCTGATGCCGTTCCTGATGATCGGTCTGGTCATCAGCTCGCTCGCACTGGCCGCACCGTGGCTGCTGTGGGGCGTGTTCTGGGTCGTCCTGATCAGCGGCATGTCCAAGCGCCGCTGGCACAACAACTACCGTCGCTGACGGGCCCGCGGGATCTCCTCCGCGAACTCGACGACGAAACCATCCGGGTCGGCAACGTGGACCGTCCGATGTCCCCACGGACGGTCCACCGGCCCGCTCAGCACCTGCACGCCGGCCGCGGCCAGCCGTTCGGCGTACGCATCCACGCCGTCAACCATCACCACAACTTCCCCGCCGGCGCCTGGCGTCACATCATGCCCGGTCAACCACTCCGCCCGCCGCCGCTCGTACAACCCAAACCGCACTCCCCCGGCGTCGAACTCCGCATACCCCGCATCCGTGAACTTGTAGGCCAGCCCCACTACATCCCGATAGAACGCAACAGACCGCTCGAGCTCCCCGACGTACAAAATGACGTACCCGATCTCCATGCGTGGAATTGTCCGCCCCGGAGCGGGGCTCGACTCGATAATGGGCTGTATGACGGATGTTCTTCGGTACGCCGCTTTCACGCTCGACCCGGCCGGCGGGAATCCGGCCGGGGTCGTGCTCGACGCCAGCGGGCTGGATGACGCGGCAATGCAGGCGATTGCGGCGGAGGTTGGGTACTCCGAGACTGCGTTCGTTGTCGATGGAGCGGTGCGGTACTTCTCGCCCATGGCGGAGGTGCCGTTCTGTGGGCATGCGACGGTCGCTACCGCGGTTGCGTTGGCGGAGCGGAACGGGCCGGGCGAGTTCGTGTTCTCGACCCAGGCCGGGCTGGTGCCGGTCACGGTCGATGAGGGACTGCGCGCGACGCTCACCAGCGTCGAGCCCTCCGTGGAGCCGGCCGGGGACCTGACGGACGTTCTCGACATCCTGCATTGGAAGGCGACGGACCTCGACCCGGACCTGCCGGCCAGGATTGCGTACGCCGGAGCGCGGCATCTCGTGTTGAGTGCGGCGACCAGGCAACGACTTGCCGATCTGGACTACGACTTCGATCGCCTGCTGGAGTACATGCTCGAGCGTGACCTCACCACGCTGCAGCTCGTCTGGCGGGAGTCGCCGACCACGTTCCACGTAAGGGATCCGTTCCCGGTCGGCGGGGTCGTCGAGGATCCGGCTACCGGTGCCGCGGCGGCCGCGTTCGGCGCCTACCTGCGAGAGCTCGGGCTCGGGCAGCCCACGATCACGCTGCACCAAGGCGACGACCTGGGTCGTCCCAGCCTCATCACGGTCGAGCTGTCAGACCAGGACAACCGCGTGCGGGTCAGCGGGAACGCAGTGCCGATCACGGCACCCGCGTGAGCCACTCCTCGGTGCCGAACTTCTCCGCAACCCGCTCCTGAGCAAGCTCGACGGTCGCGGCGTCGATGTCACCAGCCTGGAGACCGTAGCGGTTCCGGAACGTGCCGACCATCCGCGAGGATCACCTCCGCACGATCGAGACCTGTCTGGCTTCGCAGCGGGTCGACGCGCTTGTTCGCGCTCGTGGTCCCCTTGTCCGACAGCTTCTCGCGGCCGATCCGCAGTACGTCGAGCATCTTGCCGGCGTCCATGTCGTAGGCCATCGTCACGTGGTGCAGCACCGCGCCGCCCGCGAACCGCTTCTGCGCGGCGCCCGCGATCTTGCCCGCCGGCGAGGTGATGTCGTTGATCGGCTGGTACGTCGCCGCGATCCCGAGATCGTTGAGTGCACCAATGACCCAGTCGTCGAGGAACGCATACGACTCGATGAACGACAGGCCGGAGACGAGCGACTCCGGCACGTACAGCGAGTACGTGATCGTGTTCCCCGGCTCGACGAACATCGCACCGCCGCCGCTGATCCGCCGTACGACGGTCACGTCGTGCCGGGCCGCGCCGTCCAGGTCGACCTCGTTGCGCAGGGACTGGAAGCTGCCGATGATCACCGCGTTCGACGCCCACTCCCAGACACGCAGCGTCGGCGGGCGTTCACCGGACCCGACCTGCTCGGTCAGTACTTCGTCGAGCGCCATCTGCAACGCGGGCTCCCGCGGTACGTCGTGCACGAACTCCCACTCGTGGTCACGCCAACCAGTTGCCCCGGTCAACGCACGCCGTACGGCGACCGCGACCGCCTCCGGGGAGAAGCCCAGCATCTCGACACCATCGCCGAGCACACCACGCACGCGCGCCGCGATCTGGGCCGCGGGCAACGCGATCGGCAGGCCGGCCAAGGCGCCGTTGATCCGCTCGAGCGCATCGTCCGGTTCGAGGAAGAAATCCCCGGAGATCTGCGCGGTCCTGACGTGGTCATCGACCACGTCGAGATCCGCGACGACGAGCTTCCCACCGGGCACCTTGTACTCACCATGCATACTCACCAACAACTTGCGCTGGTCAACGGTTGTTCCCCGGGCGCATACTCCCGGTCATGGGGGAAATGAGCATGAACAAGGCGATCCATGCCGCCGTACGCCGGGATCTCGATCGGTTCCTTGACGCACTGGAGCGGTTCCCGGACGGGGACCGGGAGCGGGCCGAGCAGTTGGCGACGGCCTGGGAGAACTTCGACGAGCAGCTCACCCGGCACCACGAGGGTGAGCACGAGACCGCGTGGCCGGCGCTGGAGAAGGTCGGCGTGAGCCGGGACCTGCTGGCGCAGCTGGATGCGGAGCACGACACCATGGCGACCGCACTCGCGGCGACCCGGACGGCGATGGGCGCGCTACACACCTTCGCCAGCGCCGAGGACGCGAAGGCCGCACACACGGCGATGCAGGAGCTCCAGCGGGTCACCGTCGTACACCTGGAACACGAGGAGGCGGAGATCGAGCCCGTCTACCTCGCGAAGAAGGACAGCCCCGAGCTGAAGGCGATGGGTCGCGAGTTCGCCAAGGTCGGCCCGGTCCAAGGCGGCACCTTCTTCGCCTGGGCCCTCGACGGCGCCACCTCCGAGGAGACGGAAGCCATCGCCCACACCGTCCCCAAACCAGTCCTCACCGTAATAACAGGCCTCTTCGGCCGCACCTACCGCAAATCAGTGGCCCCGGTCTGGCGCTCCTAGCCGCGTGCCGGTTACGCAGCTGACTTGAGTTGTACGGCGACCTGCCACACGCGCGAGCGGACCGTGTCGATGTCGGCGGATGCGTCGACCTCGTGGTGGATGCCGCGGTTCGCGTAGAAGTGGATCAGCGGAGCGGTCTGCTCGTGGTAGACCTCGAAGCGGCGGCGGATGACCTCTTCGGTGTCGTCGGAGCGGTGTTCGATCTCGGCGCGGCGGAGCAGGCGGTGGACCAACGAGTCGACCGCGACCTGGAGCACCAGGGCCGCGTCGAGTCCACGCCCTTGCTCGTCGAGGATGTCGTCCAGCACGCCGGCCTGGTGGAGGGTGCGCGGGTAGCCGTCGAGGACGAAGCCCGCACCGGCGTCCGCTGCCGCGAGCCGGTCGCGGACCATTTCGTTGGTGACCTCGTCGGGCACGTACTCGCCCGCGTCGAGGTAGCGCTTGGCCGTCCGCCCGAGCTCGGTGTCGTCCGCGATGTTGCGCCGGAACAGATCACCGGTGGAGATGACGGGTACTCCGAGATGGTCGGCCAGGTGACCCGCGTGCGTCCCCTTGCCCGCCCCCGGCGGCCCCATCAGCAAGACAGTGGTCACGGCACCCTCCGTACCCTCGGTAAGTCCCAAAGAATATGGGACCTTCCGCGACGACGGTACGGTGTACGTCACTCCGGCTCTCGGGAATATGTCACACCGCGCATAACTGTCCGGAATCACTACTTCTCGAGCAAATCCCACGTCGAGAGGCAGAACGGGTGCCCGGCCGGGTCCGCGAACACCAGACAGTGATCGGCGTTCGGCTGATGTTCGTACTGCGTCGCGCCCGCCGCGAGCACCAACTCGGCGGCGGTCGCGAGGTCCTCGACGTAGAAGTCGAGGTGGAACTGGATCGGCACCGTGGGATCCGGCCAGCTCGGCGGTACATGTGCCGGGTCGCTTTGAAAGTCGATCCGGCCGCCCGGCCCGTCGACGGTGGCCCAGACCGGGTCGGTGTAGACCACCTTGCCGCCGGTGATCTGGGCGTAGAACCGGCCGAGCGCCGCCGCGTCCGGGCAGTTGATCGTCGGTGAACTCAGCCGGATCCCGGTGCCGTCCATCTCAGAACTCCATCTCAGAAGATCATCTCGGGGCGAAGCTCGATGATGTCGCCCGGCCCCGCGAACTTCGCCGCCAGCTCCTCGGCCCGCTCCCGCGTCGCGCAGTCCAGCACGAAGAATCCGGCCAGCTGTTCCTTCGATTCGGCGTACGGACCGTCGGTGCTCACCGGCCGTTTGCCTTCCCAACGGAACGTGCGCGTCGTCGACGGCGCGTCCAGCGCCAGCCCGCTGACCAGCTCGCCGGAGGCGGACAGCTCGGCCAGCATCGCGTCGAACTCCTTGCCCATCGCCTCCCGCTCATCGGCCGGGATCGACCGCCCCACCTCGGTGAAGTCGATCGTCGGGTGACCCCACGGCTGCGGGTTGGAGTGGATCAGAACCACGTACTTCATCAGTGACCTCCAGTCTGAGCCGGTACGCCGTACTGCGCCCGGCACCGATGACGTCGGAGGCCCTGTCGCGGCCTCGACATTTCTTCTCGATGTATTCCAGCTCACATCCAGTCACATTCGCCCCGCCGGGATCCGTCAGCCGGTAGACGCGAAGAGAGGAACACATCATGAGCACGATTCTGGTGACGGGCGGGACCGGAACGATCGGACGCCACGCCGTACCGCTGCTGCAGGCGGCCGGTTGCAAGGTCCGGGTCCTGAGCCGGCACGCCCACGACCGCGGCGACGGCGTCGAGTACCTGGCCGTCGATCTGCTGAAGGGTGACGGACTGGACCAGGCCGTCGACGGCGTGGACGTCATCCTGCACCTCGCCGGTGGGCCGAAGGGCGACGACATCGGCACCCGCAACCTGGTCAAGGCGGCCGAGCAGGCCGGGGTCGGCCATCTGGTCCACATCTCGGTGACCGCGGTCGACCAGCTGCCGCTGACCTACTTCAAGTCGAAGCTCGGCGCCGAGCAGGCCGTCCTTCAGTCCTCCGTGCCGTCCTCGGTACTGCGGGTCGCCCAGCTGCACGACTTCGCCTGGAACACGGTGCGGATGATGGCGAAGCTGCCCGTGCTGCCGATGCCGGGCGGCGTCCGATTCCAGCCTGTCGATGGGCGGGACGTGGCCCAGCGCCTCGTCGAGCTCGCACTCGGTGGGCCGCAGGGCCTCGTCCCGGACCTGGTCGGTCCGAAGGTTTACAGCCTGTCGGAGCTCGCTCACGACTACCTGCGTGCCACCGGCAAGCACCGGTTGTCCCTCCCGATCCGGGTGCCCGGCAAGGCCGGCAAGGTGTACCGCGCGGGCAGCAACCTCACGCTGAGCGGTGCCGACCGTGGCACTCACACCTGGGAAGACTTCGTCGCCGCGCAGATGTAGGGCTCGAGCAGTTCCTCCAGGTCCGGCGTACGCCGTCGCGCGATCCCGGCGAGGAAGTCCGCGACCTGCACCCGCGGATCATGCTTGGAATCAACCTGGACGAACGACCGCAGCGGTGGCGGCTCCGCCTGTTCAGCCAGGAAGGCTCCCAGCCTCGCCACGCGGCCAGGGGTCAGCGCACTCTGCTCGTCGTGCACCACGGCGACCGATCGATGGCCGGCGCTCCAGTACAAGACCGTCTCGGCGAGCGCCGGCACCAGCGGCTCGAGTGGTGGCGGGATCTCCGGATCCTCGTCGATCAGCCGCTGCATCACCTTCTCGACCCGGGACCGCGTCACGGCACGCAACGCAGGTACATCGGCCGGCATCGTTGCGAAGAACCGATCCACCGCCTCGTAATCCATCAGCCGCACCCGCTTCGTCCGGGCGAGATCCACGAAGGCCGAAAGGAAGCCGGTCCGCTGCCTCAGCGCGGCGGCGATGTCGGAATGATCCGTCCCGAGGCTGGTGCCGGCGCCGTACGACGGCTCCTCGGTGAACAGCTCCACGACCCGCGCCGCGACGTACGAGGTCTTGTCGATGACGTGGACGTGGGCATGGCCCTGCAAGGTGGTGAGCAGCCACTCGAGCGCGGGCCGCTGCTCGGGTCGCAGTAGCTGGTTGGATTTGTACTCCGTGCGCTGGCGCAGACGTGTGCGCAGTACGGCGATGATGCCGGCGGCCGCAGGTACGTCGAGATCTACGCTGGCGTGGGTGATGACGGGTGAGGCGGGGTCGAGCAGGTTGGTTCCGGAGAACCCCGACTCGTCACACGCGACCTCGAACTGGGTACTCATACGCAAGCTCCAAGGCTGAAGGACTGCACGCTACGGGGCCCGTCCGCGGGACGGGCGTGATCAGGTCGCGCGCCAGGGCTCATCGGGCGCGATGCGATCAGTGAGCGGCAGCAGCCTTGGCAGACATGCGACCCATCATGGTCCGGCAGCCGGCCGGACACCAGTGAATTCCTACGGCTTGCGACCGAGGGCGACCATGAGGAGCTGGCCGGCGCCGGTGGAGCTGAGCGTCTGCTCGTCGTGCGGCCACCACGCCGTCAGGTCGACCAGCCCGGGCTGGACCAGCTCGAGCCCGCCGAGGAGCTCCTCGGTCTCGGCCCTGGTCCGGAACCGAATCTGCGGGAAGGCGTCCTGCAACTTCTCCTCGATGGCGGTCGAGAACTCCGCTAGCCGGCCGCCGTCGCGTGGGTTGAGCGGATTGGTGAGCGCCACGTAGGAGCCGGGCGGCACGGCGGCGACGTAATCCGCGATGACCCGGACAGCCTTGGGGCTCGGGACGTTGTGCAGGACCAGCCCGAGGAGGATGCCCACCGGGCGGGTGAGGTCGAGCCCCGCGGTCACGTCCGGATGATTGAGTACGACGGCCGGGTCGGTCAGGTCGACGCCGGCGAAGAAGCTGCGCTTGTCGTCGGCGAGCAGCGCCTGACCGTGCGAGATCGCGGTCAGGTCGTGGTCGACGTACACGACCTTCGCGGCGGCGTTGGTGCGTTGCGCGATCTCGTGCGTGTTCAGCGCGGTCGGGAGGCCGGCGCCGAGGTCGAGGAACTGGTCGATCCCGCCCTCGGTCGCCATCCGGCCGATCGCCTCGGCCAGCCAGCGCCGGTTCTGCTTGGTCAGCTCGGGCAGTTCGGGCGCGATCTTCAGCAGCTCCTGGACGAAGCGCCGGTCGACCTCGAAATTGTTCTTGCCGCCGAGCAGCAGGTCGTAGACCCGCGCCTGGGACGCGCGGTCGAGGTCGATCAGGTCCAGCTGGCCGTAGTCCGGCATGACCTGCTCCACCTCCGATCCGTCATCCGAAAACCGGGATTGCCGGAAGGCTATCCAGCAAATCCATCGGGCGCTGCACCGGGGCCGTGTCGTGGAACCTCCTGCCGCGGCTGTCCCACCCCACGGGAGATCCGCCCGACTCGCACGGTAAGCGCTTGCCAGACTCTCTTCAGGCGCTCCACACTGAGCGACTACCGCCCCACCTCCCAGGAGGAACCCATGCACCGTCGCACTTTCTTGATCGGCAGCCTCGGCCTCACCGCGGCAACCGTCGCCAGACCCGCGAGTGCCACGACCGCCCGGACAAGAGCCGTCCGGGCCCGCACGCTGGACGAGCTCCGCAAGGCGATCGCGGCCGCCAAGCCGGGCGCCGAGATCGTGCTGGCCAACGGCACGTACGCCGTACCCGGTGATGAAACCATCGCGGTCAGCGCGAAGCACGGGACCGCGGCCGCGCCGATCACCGTCCGCGCGGAGTCGATCGGCGGTGTGACGCTGACCGGAAACAACGGGTTCGCCCTCGCGGGTTCGTCGTACGTCGTGATCGACGGATTCAAGCTTCGGCAGCAGACCACGTTCGAAGTACCGACGACGTGTCAGCACATCCGGATCAGCCGCAACGACCTCCAGCTCGGCGATATCGAGGGCTCGCACTGGGTGATGGTGCGCGGCGACGCGACTGTTGTCGAGCGCAACCACTTCCACGGGAAGTCGAAGCTCGGCGTCTTCCTCGGCGTCGAGGGCCCCGGCTCCGACGGCATGGCCCGCGGTGTGCAGATCGTCCGGAACTACTTCTCCGACCACACGTACGCCGGTGACAACGGCGGCGAGCCGATCCGGCTCGGACTGAGCGGCCGGTCGTTGAGTGACGCCGGCGCGTTCGTCGAGGAGAACCTGTTCGAGCGGTGCAACGGCGACCCGGAGGCGATCTCGGTCAAGTCGACCGGCAACACGATCCGGCACAACACGATCCGCGACAGCCTCGGCGGGATCGTGCTCCGGCACGGCAACAGGTCCCGCGTCGACGCGAACTTCATCCTTGCCGGAAGCAACGGAATCCGGATCTACGGCAACGATCACCTGATCGTGAACAACTACGTCGAGCAGGTCGCCGGCTCCGGGATCGTGCTCGGCAGCGGGAGCGTCCGCGACCACAAGCCCGAGGACTCCCCCGAGAGCCGACGCGGCAACGACGCACCTGACCGGGTGACGATCGCGCTGAACACCGTTCAATCGTGTGGAACGGCGATCAGCGGCGAGTCACAGCGTCCCTTGCCGCCGCTCGGCTGCTCGATCACCGACAACCTTCTCGTCGGCGATGCAGGCAAGCAACTGGTCTCGATGCCGTACCTGGACGGGATCGCGTTCTCCGGCAACCTCTGCTGGGGTGCCGCGTCCGACGGCACCATCCCGGCGGGCGGATCCGCTCGGAAGGACCCGAAGCTCGCGGCGGGCAGCGACGGCGTACGTCGGCTCACGGCGGGCAGCCCGGCGATCAACGCGGCCATCAAGTCGTACCCGACCGTCACCCGCGACCTCGACGACCACCCGCGCACCGGCAAGGCAGACGTCGGCGCGGACGAGTACAGCAAGGCCACGCCGCACAACCGTCCGCTGAAACCTGCAGACGTCGGTCCCGCGTCGCGATGAGTTTTCTCCGGCTCGTTCGTCTCAACAGCTACCAACCGAACGAGCAGGAGGAAACATGTCGAAGGTCTTGTACTCGGTGACGATGTCGGTGGACGGGTTCATCACCGGGCCGGACGGTGACATGCAGTGGATGCGCCCGTACCTCGGGCCCAATCCGGAGGTCGGCGAGCTGATCCCGCGGATCGGATCGATCCTCGTCGGCCGCCGGTCCCACGACGGAGACGATCCGTTCAAGGGTGAGTCCGGTGAAGGTCAGGCGTTCGGCGGCGGGTGGAGCGGACCGTTGTACGTCGTCACGCATCGCCCGCCGGCCGCCGCGGAACCCGATGTCACGTACGTCGACGACTTCGCCAAGGCACTCGCCCGAGCGAAGGAGGCAGCCGGCGACAAGTACGTCAACGTGATCGGAGCCAACATCGCCAAGCAGTGCATCGAGGCCGGCGAGCTGGACGAGGTCCTGCTCCTGTTCGCCCCGACGATGCTCGGCGACGGCACCCGCCTGTTCGACTACCCGGGCGGCCACACGGTCCGGCTCGAACGCATGAGCGTCACCGAGACCGCCATGGCCACCAGCATGTGGTTCAAGGTGGTCTAGAAGTCCGTAGCGGTCGGGTGCATGACCGCTCGGATCTCTACGGAGCGGCCGGCGGCTCGCGCGTCTGGTAGCAGGCGCGCGAGCTCGATCGCTCGTTCAGGGCTCTCGACGTCGATGACGTAGTACCCGTCGATCTGCGTCGGCCGGCAGTCGGGAAGTCGGACGGACAGCTGGGGATCGGCGAGTAGTTCGCCGCCGACCAGTTCGCCGGCGTCGTGGGCAACTCGCTCGAACTCGTCACGCTGCAGACGCGCTTCACCGTCACCCTGCAGGATCAGTAGGAACTTCATCGGCGCACTCCTCTCACTGATAGGACGGAGTCGAGCGCGCGGTTTTGACATGATGGGCCGATGTTCGTGCGTACCGAACGGCTGACCTTGCGCCGGTTCACGCCTGCGGACGCCGAGCGGTTCGCGGCGTACCGCTCAGATCCTGATGTCGCCCACTACCAAGGGTGGGACGCGCCGGTGTCGCTCACCGACGCCCAGGAGACGGTCGAACGGTTCGGGCGGGGCGATCCGGAAGCGGCCGGCTGGTTCCAGTACGCGGTCGACCTGGACGGCGTACTGATCGGGGACCTCGGTCTCAACCTGCACGAGAACCTGATGCAGGCCGAGCTCGGCTTCACGCTGGCAACGGAGTACCAAGGGATGGGGTACGCGTCCGAGGCCGTGCGCGGACTGCTCGAGCACCTCTTCGTCGAGCGGGAGCTGCATCGAGTGTCCGCCGAGGCCGACGCCCGCAATACAGCCTCCGCGCGGTTGCTCGAACGGGTCGGATTCACCCAGGAAGGTCTGCGGCTGTCCAACACCTGGTTCAAGGGCGAGTGGACCGACGACCTGCTGTTCGGCTACCTGCGCGACGACTATCTCAACCGATCGCGGCCCACGCCCGCGCAGTCAACTTGATCGAGCCGTCCGCCTCGATCGGCAACCGCTCGCGGACGCCCTCACGCATCGCATCCTGATCCGCCGGCTCCAGACCGCGCAGGTACACCGGCGCCACACCCGTCCCGCCGAGGAACGGCGTCCAGAAGTCGTCGAACGAGGTAAACACCGTCGGTACGTCGATCGCGCGCGTCCGCACGTCGGCGAACCCGGCCTCGCGGAACAGTCCTTCCAGGCCTTCCGCCGTACAGAAGGCGAATCGGACGCCCTCGTCGTGCTCACGGTCCTGGGGACGCAGCGCGAGCATCGTGTCGAAGAAGTACCGCATCACCTGCATGCCTTCGGCGTAGTCCCACACGTAGACCGCGACCGTCGACCCGATCTCCCGCATCCGGCGCAGGGCCTCGACCCGCTCCGGGACGAAGTTGAGCACGAGACCGGAGACCACCACGTCGAACGGGCCGTCCGGCAGCTCGGCCGCCGAGCGTAGGTCGAAGCTCGCGCGCTCGTCGTGGATCGACTGCCGCGCGTACTCGATGAAGCCTTCCGACGGGTCGACCCCGAGCACGGTGGCTGGATCCGCCGCACGCAGGATCGTGCTCGTCAGCGCGCCCGTACCGCAGCCGACGTCGAGCCAGCCCAACGCCGCCGGCTGCTCGAGCCAGTCGAGGAACTCCTTCGCGACCAACCGGCTCCAGCGGCCGACATACGACTCGTAGATTCCGCCACGCGACCACTCACTCACTTGGGCAGGATAGACGGGAGCGAAACGCCCGTCAGTCCCTCGGCAACCTTCCAGAGGCGGGCGCTGGTCTCGGCGTCGAGCGCAGCCTTCGGCTGCTTGGCCACGGCGGTGGGACCGACGAGACCGAAGATGCCCGACGGACCGTAGTAGCCGCCGGCCTCGGCGGCAGGGTCGGCGGCCGCGAACAGGAGCGGCTCGGCGCCGATCTCGACGTCCTGCTTCGGCAGCGGGTTGAAGCGCATGCCCACCCGGTTGAGAAGCGACGGCCTCTCCCGGCCGAGCGCGGCACCGGCGCTCTGCAGGTTGGTGCGGGTGTAGCCGGGGTGGGCGGCGACGCTGAGCAGGCCCCAACCGCGGTCGGCGGAGAGCTTGGCCAGTTGGTTGCTCATCATCAGGTCGGCGAGCTTCGACTGCGAGTACGCCGCGGTCCGCCGGTATCGCTTGTCCCACTGCAGGTCGTCGAAGTGGATGCTGCCGAAGTTCGCGGCACCGCTGGCCATGGTCGCGATCCGGGGCGCCGGCCCTGCCAGGACGAGCGGCAGCAGCCGCACGGTGAGCGCGAACGGGCCGAGGAAGTTTGACCCGAACTGCAGCTCGAAGCCGTCCTTCGTGGAGATCCGGGTCGGCGGAACCATCACGCCGGCGTTGTTCACCAGCACGTCGACGTGCGACTCGTCGGCGGCGAGCTTCTCGGCGAACTCCTGGACCGAGGCCAGGTCGGCGAGGTCGATCCGCCGCACTTCGAGCTGGGCGCTCGGGTGCGCGGCGAGGATCTCGGCCTTCGCCGCCTCGCCCTTGGCCGGAGTCCGGACCGCCATCACCACCCGCGCACCGGCGGCGGCGAGCCGCTTGGTGGCCTCCTTGCCGGTGCCGCTGTTGGCGCCGGTGACGACAACGAGCTTGCCGGTCTGATCGGGAATCTCATACATGATCCACACTCCATAAAAGACTGATGGTCTGTTATGGCTGGAACTTTATCAGACCGCTGGTCCGATAACAACAGACCGATGGTCTGTAGAATGTGAGCGTGAAGACATTCCAGCGCGCTCGGAGCGACGAGCAGCGGGCCGAGCGGCGGCGGGCGATCCTCGCGACGGCCGCCACGATGCTGACCGAGATGCCGGTCGCGGACGTCAGCCTCAACGAGCTGAGCCGCCGCGTCGGCCTGGCGAAGTCCAACGTGCTGAACTACTTCGACTCCCGCGAGGCCGTCCTGCTCGAGCTGTCGAGCAGCGAGCTAGCGGCCTGGGTAAAGGATCTGGACGCCACGGTCGGCGACGCGCTCCCGGAGCTGACGATCGACGATCGGTCCGAGCAGCTGATCAGCGCCATCGTCGGCACGCTGTCGGAGCGGCCGGTGCTCTGCGACCTGATCAGCGCGCAGGCAGGAGTCCTGGAGCGGAACATCTCCACCGAGACAGCGCTGAGCTTCAAGCGCGCTGCCGCGGTGAGCTATGTGCAGATGATCGAGGTCGTCGCCGGCGTGCTGCCGGAGCTCGGCGAGGACGGAGCGGGCAGGTTCATCGCCACCGCGAGCCTGCTCGCGGGTGCGATCTGGACCCACTCACACCCCGTCCCCGCCATCCTCGCCGCCTACGAAGCCGACCCGGCCCTCGAAGCCATCCGGCTGGATTTCGAGCCGGCTCTCACCGACTCCCTTCGCACCTTGCTGTACGGCGCTCTACCGCGAGCGTGATCAGGGCAGGTAGTAGTTCGGGTTCGGGAGCTTGAAAGTACGGTCCGCGAAGCCGCCCTTCAGGTCGGAGAACTGGTCGCCGAAGTTCGCGACGATGTCGTAGCCGAGCGACTCGATGTGCGCACGGGTCGCCGATTTGTAGTGGATCGTCGTGCACGAGCCGTTCGGGTCGGCCGCGCAGGCCTTCTTCAGGTAGTCCGGGTAGTCGGCGACGGCGGGCTTGGTGAACAGGCCGTCCTCGCCGTTGCTCAGGGTCGTCGGGTCCGGGTAGCCGGCGTCGACGCCGATCCCGTCCGTGGTGAGGTTGCCCAGCGTGGCCTTCTCCTGCGCTGCGCCGCGGCCGGTCAGGAAGAAGATCGCGTACCCCTTGCTCGCGGCCGTCTTCACCAGGTCGACCATGCCCGGCACGGCCGGGAACCGCTGGTTCAGCACATAGTCCGCGTTGGTCGTCGGGTTGAACGCCCAGTTACTGAAGATCTCGTAGTTCCAGGTCGCCAGCGAGGTGTCGTCGACGTCCAGCAGGATCGCCTTCGTCTGGCGGGTGTGGTGCGGCGCCGAGATCCAGCGCGTGCCCGCCGCAGCCACCGAGCGGGCTTCCTTGGCGTAGTTGCTGTTGTCCGCGAAGGTACCGCTACCGAGCGGATCGCCGTAGTAGTTGCGCAACTGCTGCCGCAGTACGTCGATGTTCGTGACCTGCTTCTCGCTGCGCGGCGTCGACGTCTGGATGGCCGGCTGCGGGTTCGCGGCACCGGCCGAGTACGCGACCCCGCCGACGACCGATGTCATCGCGACTGCTGCGACGCTGGTCAGAACCATCCGGCGGGACGGCCGGCGCCAGGAACGGAATGCCATGGTGACCTTCTTCGGAGTACGGGAAATGCTTGCCAAAGCAAACTAACCCGGTCCGGCCAGGTTGACCGCGCGACAGCCTGAATTACAGGGGAATCCTGCGTCTGTTCAGACGGACTTCACGTAACGGTGGCATGGCACCGGTACGCTCCCGCCTTCCACCGTGGCCGGGTAGTCGAACGGGCCGCCGTCTGTCCAGCCGCTGCGCTCGTAGAACCGGCGGGCCCGCGCATTCCCGGTCGCTACGGCAAGCCAGGCTTCCCTGTGTCCTCCGGCTTTCACCTGCTGTTCAGCTTCGGTCAGTAGCGTCCCGGCTACTCCCGATCCACGGTGATCGCGCGATACGTACACCTGCTCGACCTCGTCCCCCACGACCATCACGAAACCGGCAACCGCGTCCCCCACCAGTGCGACGGTGGTGTCCGCAACCCGTTGAACAGCACGCGTTCCGAACGATTCCTCGGTCCGGACAGCGACCAGTTCGTCCGGTACATGCCCGAGATGCCCGTCCCGCCAACCGTCGTACCAGATCGCTGCCACCACCTCGGAGTCCCCGGCAACAGCAGGCCGCACGATCACAGTCATGCGGCCAGCGTAAATGAACCCCGCAGCCTCGCCCACGAAGGAGAACTCGCCATGGCCACTGGCCTGGTCAAGACCGACGATCCGTGCTTCTCCTGGGGAGACTCGATCGTCGAAGCCGTCAGCGAGACCACTGATCGCCTCGTCCGGTGGCGCGGTATCGACTTCGTCGTCCGGCCGAACGACCGCCCGGGCATGAGCGCGGTCGACTCGCTCCGGTCCAACGACAGCCCCCTGGTCCTGCCGGAGGAGCTGGCCGATGCGGTCCGCCGGTACGGCGCTGGGACGCCGGAGCAGGGTGACCGGGAACGACTGGTCCAAGCAACCGCACACACGACCTCGCAGTCGGTCGGACTGAGCAGCCCGCTGTTCGACAACATCGGCGGACTCCACCAGCCGGAGGCCGACCTGGACGACGGACTGGCCGATGTCTGGACCCAGGAACGGCTGTCCGAGCTCTGGTCGAGGACCGAATCCGCACAGTTCGTCCCGGCCGAAGACGTGCCGGACTTCGCCTTCGCCGGCCGGAACCCGGCGGCCGCAGCGGCAGCACGGGAACTGATGACCGAGATCGTCCGGCAGCAGGGCGGCACCACAGCCGAGCCTGAGGACTACGCCGCACTCTCCGACTGGCTGATCTCACAGAAGCCCGAGGAGCGGTACGGCGAGATCCTGTCGCTCCTGCCCGGTACGGAAGAACTGTCGCCACGTGACTTGCTGCGCGCAGAGGTCACCCTCCGCAACGGCTTCACCGAGGCCGTCGCGAAGGACGACCCGTCCCTCGCGGCCGCTGCCGTCCAGACTGCATCGGAGAAGATCGACCCCCAGCTACGCAGGCTGCTCGAGGACTCCGCACTCGCCCCGGCCAGCGGCGCAATCACCGCCAACGCCAGCTACAGCACGACCGGACCTTCCAAGATCCAGCCCGGTCGCGAGCAGCGAGGCCTCGGCGGCTAGGCCCTAGGCCGGGTCGTAGGAGAGGTTCGGGCGGAGCCAGCGTTCGACCTCTTCGACCGAGAGGCCCCGGCGTACGGCGTAGTCCTCGATCTGGTCGCGGCCGAGGCGGCCGACGCTGAAGTAGCGGGATGCCGGGTTCGCGAAGATCAGGCCGCTGACCGCCGCGGCCGGCGTCATCGCGAACGACTCCGTCAGCCCGAGACCGAGCTGCTCCGCCTCGAGCAGCTCGAACAGGTCCTTCTTCTCGCTGTGGTCCGGGCTCGCCGGGTACCCGAGTGCCGGCCGGATCCCACGGAACCGCTCCGCGTGCAGATCCTCCAGCACCGGCTGTACGTCAGGCTCGAACCACGCCTTCCGCGCCTCCAGGTGGATCCACTCGGCGAACGCCTCGGCCAGCCGGTCGGCCAGCGCCTTCACCATGATCGCCCGATAGTCGTCGTTCTTGTCCTCGTACGACTTCGCCAGTGCCTCGGCTCCGTGGATCGCGACGCCGAACCCGCCGAGGTGATCACCGGCCGGCGCGACGTAGTCCGCCAGGCAGCGATTGTGCCGCCCGGCAGGCTTCTCGGTCTGCTGGCGCAGCATCGGGAACGACCGGTCGAGACCGTCGAGGATGATGTCGTCGCCGTCGCTGTGCGCCGGCCAGAACCCGTACACCCCCTCGGCCTTGAAGGACCCGTCGGCAATGATCTCGTCCAGCAACGTGTTCGCGTCGTCGAACAGCTCGCGGGCGACGGGATTGTCCAGGATCGCCGGGTACTTGCCCTTGACTTCCCAGGCCAGGAAGAGGAACTGCCAGTCGATCATCGCGCGAAGAGCCTCCAGCGACGGCGTCTCCCGGCGCAGACCGGTGAAGGCCGGCACCGGCAGTTCGCCGTACTCGACCGGCTCCTTGTTCGCGCGCGCCTCGGCCAGCGTCAGCAGCGGACTGCGCTGCTTGTTCGCGTGCTGCTCGCGGAGCCGCTCCTGTTCAAGACTGTTGCTCTTGGCAAGCTGTTCGGCCCGCTCCTCGTCGAGGAGATCCGACACCACGCCGACCACCCGCGACGCGTCCAGCACATGCACCGTCGTCTGGTCGTACGCCGGTGCGATCCGGACCGCGGTGTGCTGCTTCGACGTAGTCGCACCGCCGATGAGCAGCGGCAGCTTCAGCCCGCGCCTCTGCATCTCGCCGGCCACGGCAACCATCTCGTCGAGCGACGGCGTGATCAGGCCGGACAGCCCGACCGCGTCGGCGCCCTCGGCAACGGCCGTGTCGAGGATCCTTGCCGCCGGCACCATCACGCCGAGGTCGATCACCTCGTAGTTGTTGCAGCCGAGCACCACGCCGACGATGTTCTTGCCGATGTCGTGGACGTCGCCCTTCACGGTCGCCATCACGACCTTGCCCTGGCCGCGGACCATCTCCGCGCGGCCCTCGAGCCGGGCCTGCTCTTTCTCCGCCTCCATGAACGGCTCCAGGTAGGCGACCGAGCGCTTCATCACCCGCGCGCTCTTCACCACCTGCGGCAGGAACATCTTGCCGGCGCCGAACAGGTCGCCGACGATCTTCATACCGTCCATCAGCGGACCCTCGATCACCTCGAGCGGACGCGGCAACTGCTTGCGCGCTTCCTCGGTGTCCGCCTCGATGTAGTCGACGATGCCGTGCACCAGTGCATGCGACAGCCGCTCCTGCACGGTGCCCTCGCGCCAGGTCAGGTCGACCTCGCGCTGGGTGCCCTTACCCTTCACGTTCTCCGCGAACGCGACCAGCCGGTCGGTGGCGTCGTCACGCCGGTCGAAGATGACGTCCTCGACCAGCTCGAGCAGGTCCTTCGGGATGTCTTCGTACACCGCCAGCTGGCCGGCGTTGACGATTCCCATGTCCAGGCCGACCTTGCCCGCGTGGTACAGGAAGGACGAGTGCATCGCCTCGCGGACGATGTCGTTGCCGCGGAACGAGAACGACAGGTTCGAGATACCGCCGCTGATGTGCACGCCGGGGCAGCGTTCCTTGATCAACGGCAGCGCGTCGATGAAGTTCTTCGCGTAGCCGTTGTGCTCGGACATACCGGTCGCGACGGCCAGCACATTCGGGTCGAAGATGATGTCCTCGGCCCGGAAGCCGATCCCGGTGAGCAGGTCGTACGCGCGGCCGCAGATCGCGACCTTGCGCTCGACGGTGTCGGCCTGACCCTGCTCGTCGAAGGCCATCACCACCGCGCCGGCGCCGTAGTCCATGATCTTGCGGGCGCGCTCGAGGAACTCCTCCTCGCCTTCCTTCAGGCTGATCGAATTGACCACGCCCTTGCCCTGCACGCATTTCAGCCCGGCCTCGAGGACCGTCCACTTCGAGCTGTCGATCATGATCGGGATCCGGGCCACCTCGGGCTCGGTCGCGATCAGGTTCAGGAACGTGGTCATCGCCTGCTCGCTGTCGAGCAGGTCGGCGTCCATGTTCACGTCGAGCAGGTTCGCGCCGCCGCGCACCTGCTCGAGCGCCACGTCGACCGCGGCCTGGTGGTCGTCGCCCTCGATCAGCCGGCGGAACCGGGCCGACCCGGTGACGTTGGTCCGCTCGCCGATCATCACGAACCCGGTGTCCGCGCTGATCTTGAACGGCTCGAGCCCGGAGAACCTGGTGGTGTGATCGGTCGGTACGACGGTCCGCGGCGCGACGTCCTGCACCGCGGCGGCGATCTGCTTGATGTGGGCGGGCGTCGTACCGCAGCAGCCGCCGACGATGTTCACCAGGCCGGACTGCGCGAACTCCTCGAGCATGGCCGCGGTCTCGTGGGGCTGCTCGTCGTACCCGCCGAAGGCGTTCGGGAGGCCGGCGTTCGGGTGCGAGGCGACGTACGTGCCGGCGAACCGGGCGAGGTCCGCGACGTGCGGGCGCATCTCCGCGGCACCGAGCGAACAGTTGACGCCGACGACGAGCGGATTGGCGTGCTCGACCGAACTCCAGAACGCCTCGACGGTCTGACCTGACAGGGTGCGGCCGCTCAGGTCGACGATCGTCACCGAGATCCACAGCGGCAGATGCGGCGCGACCTCGCGGGCCGCAGCGACGGCGGCCTTGGCGTTCAGGGTGTCGAAGATCGTCTCGATCAGCAGCAGGTCGACGCCGCCCTCGGCGAGCGCTGCGATCTGCTCGGCGTAGGTCGCCTTGACCTGCTCGAAGTTCACCGCACGGTACGCCGGGTCCTCGACCCGCGGGCTCAGCGACAGCGTGACGTTCAGCGGGCCGATCGAGCCGGCCACGAACCTCGGCCGGTCCGGGGTGGCGAACTCGTCGGCCGCCTGCCGGGCCAGGCGGGCGCCGGCCAGGTTCATGTCCCGCACGTACTGCTGCAGGCCGTAGTCCGCCTGGCCGATGCTGGAGGCGGTGAACGTGTTCGTGGTGGTGATGTCGGCGCCGGCCGCCAGGTACTGCCGGTGGACGTCGAGGATCACGTCCGGCCGGGTCAGGTTGACCAGGTCCGGGTCGCCGGTGACGTCGTGGGTCTCGTCGTTGTAGCGGTCGGGCTGATAGTCCTCGGGCTTGAGCTTGGCGTTCTGCAGCATCGTGCCCCAGGCACCATCGAGCACGACGATCCGCTGATCCAGCAGCTCGCGCAGCGCGGTCTCACTCATCTGCCGTCCCCTCCAGAAACGATCTCCGGAGGCGCCCTTGCAGGGTGCACGCAGGCCCTCGCCGTCTGTGCACTCAGGTCGAGCGTGGCGGACCCTCGGCCCGTTGCAGCGCCTCTCGGCCTGGATCGTCCATGTTAGCGGCGTCACTCCCTGCAGCCAGCACCCCAGATCACATTCTAAGACGGTGTCTCAAGGGGTGATCAGGCCCTGAAGGCTCGGGGCGTACAGCGCGGCGACCCGGTCCAGGTCGGCCGTGGCGATCGGGCCTTCCCGGTCGATCGCGATCGCGGCGCCGAGCCCGAGCAGCTGGCCGGTGATCAGCGCGGCCCGCAGGTCGGCGTCCGGACCGGTCAGTCGGGCGGCGAAGGCGCGGGTGACCTGGTCCCGGAAGTGCTCGCGGATCTGGGCGCGCTCGTCCCCCTTGCCGGCCGCGAAGACGACCCGGACGAGCAGGTCCTGGTCGTTCTCGCGGCGGTACTTCACGAGGGTCCGAACGGCGTGCTGGCCGAGCCGCTCGTTCGGTGCCGCGAGCAGCAGTTGGGCGGCCTCGGTGAAGTCGGCGACCCGCTCGAACAGCGCTTCCTTGCCGCCGAAGTACTTGACGATCAGGGCAGCGCTGACGCCCGCGTCCGCGGCGACCCCGCGCAGCGTGACCCCGTTGTACGGCTCGCGCGCGAACGCCTTCCGCGCCGCGCGCAGGATCGCGGTCCGCCCCGGATCGGTCACGCCCGTGCCACCTCACCAGTCGTCTCACCCGCCACCTCGCCCGCCACCTCGGACGCCGGCTTGGGGCGACGTACCGGGATCAGCAGGACCAGCCCCGCCGCCGCCACGGCCGCCACGCCGGCGATCACGAACACGATCAGGTACGCCGAGAGCGCGGGCGCGACCCGGCCGGCGCTCGCGATCGTGACGTTGGCCAGCACGGTCGCGACGATCGTGCTGCAGATCGCCTGCCCGACCGTGCGCATCAGCGTGTTGAGGCCGTTCGCGGCAGCCGTTTCGGTCACCGGCACAGCATGCATGATCAGCGCCGGAAGCGCCGAGTACGCAACGGCAGTGCCGGCAGAAACGACCGTTGCGCCGATGACGATCCCCGCCACGTTGCTGCTGGTGAACAGCCTGACCACGTACCCCGCGGCCATCAGCACCGACGCGATTCCGAGCGTGAACCGCGGGCCGCGCGCGTTGGAGATCCGGGCGGATACGGGCGAGAGCAACACCATCGCCACCCCACCTGGCAGCAGACACAGACCGCTGACGACGATGGATTCGCCCAGCCCGTAGCCAGTCCATGTGGGCTCCTGCACGAGCTGCGCGGTCGACAGCGAGTTGGCGTAGAACGCGAACCCGATCAGCAGTGCGCCCAGGTTGGTGAAGAGTACGGCGGGACGCGCGGAGACGCGGAGGTCCACGAGGGGGCTCCTCGTGCGCAGTTCGTACCAGCCCCACGCCGGGATCAGCAGCACGGCAACGGCGTACAGGACGACGAGGGTCGGCGCACTCCAGGCGGTGGTCTTCGAGACCGCGAGGAGGAAGCAGACGAGGAACGCGCTGAGGCCGACAGCGCCGACGATGTCGAAGCGGCCGCTGGTCCGGATCGCCGACTCGGGAACGATCAGCAGCACCAGGACGATGTCGAGCAGGCCGAGGCCGAGGTTGATCCAGAACATCGTGTGCCAGTTCGCGTACTCGACCACCAGCGTCGCGGCCGGGATGCCGAACGCCGCGCCGATACCCAGCGTCGAGCTCATGATCGCGATGGACGGGATCACCCGCCGCGGGGGCAGCTCGTCGCGCAGGATGCTGATGCCGAGCGGGACCACCGCGACGGCGGCGCCCTGGAACGCCCGGCCGACGATCAGCACGGTCAGGTTCGAGCTGATTGCGCAGAGCAACGAGCCGATGATCATCGACGACAGCGCGATCAGCAGCACGCGGCGCTTGCCGTACATGTCGCCGGCGCGGCCGAGCAGCGGCGTGAACACGGCTCCGGTGAGCAGCGTCACAGTGATCAGCCAGCTCACGTCGGACGCGGGGCTGTGGGTGATCTGCGGTAGCTCGGGCAGGAGCGGTACGACGATGGTCTGGCTGATCGAGACCAGCACACCGCAGAACGCGAGCGCGGCCAGGATCAGGCGTGGGTGAGCGGCAGGGCGGACGGTCACACGGAGTCCTCACGGGGTGAACAGTTGTTTACTCAGGAATGGTAAACGCTTGTTCACCCCTTCCGGAAGTGGACCGGCGAACTGGCCGCCGATTGGACCAGCACGGCGGGGGCGCCGCTGCCTAGGTTGGTTGCATGAGGATCTTCATCGCCGGCGCGACCGGCGTCATCGGCCGTCGGCTGGTACCGCTGCTAGTTGCCGATGGCCACGAGGTGACCGCGCTGTCGAGGCGGTCACAGGTGCCCGGCGTGACGACGGTGCAGGGTGATGTGTACGACGCTGCCGCGCTCCGCGAGGTGGTTGCGGCCGCCCGGCCGGATGTCGTCATGCACCAGCTGACCGACCTCACGTCGCGAGATTTCGCCGCGAACGGGCGGATCCGGCGTGAAGGCACCCGCAACCTCGTCGACGCTGCGCTCGCTGCCGGAGTACGGCGGGTGATCTCGCAGAGCGTCGCGTGGGCGTACGAGCCGGGCGATGTGCCCGCTGACGAGTCCACGTCTCTCGACCTGCACACCGCCGACGAGAGGCGCCGCGGGACGGTCGACGCGGTCGCCACCCTCGAGGCGATCACCGCCGAGGCTCCCGAGTGGGTCGTACTCCGCTACGGCCTGCTCTACGGCCCCGACACCTGGTACACCAAGGGCGGCCTGATGGCCGACCTGGCCGCCGCCGGCCAACTCCCGGCAAACGGCGATGTCACCAGCTTCCTCCACATCCAAGACGCGGTCTCAGCCGCCGCAGCCGCCCTGACCTGGCCATCCGGCCCCGTCAACGTCGTCGACGACGAGCCGGCTCCCGCCACCACCTGGCTCCCGGCCTTCGCCCAATCAGTAGGCGCCCCCGCGCCGACAGACTCCCAGTCCGCCTCACGCGCTCCTTGGGCTCGCGGTGCCACGAATACCCACGCGCGTAGCCTCGGGTGGTCCCCCAGCCAGCCGACCTGGCGTACGGGCTTCTTCTCCTGAGCTTGAACAAAGAGATCGGGCCCGAGCGCTCTGAGGGGGAGGAGAGCGTCGGGCCCGATCGATCGGTCCGCCGGCAGCGGGGGTAGCGCTGGGGTTAGCGGACCGGGCCTTGGATCAGTTCGATGGTGGCCTTGTGGGTCTGGCCGGACTGGTCGACCCAGCCGACCTCGACCTTGTCGCCGGGGTGTTGCTTGTTGAGCAGCTCCGACAGCGCGTCGGGCGAGTCGACGGTGTGACCGGCGAAGGAGGTGATCACGTCACCGGCCTCGATGCCCGCGTCGTCCGCGTGACCGTCTGCGAGTACGTCGCCGACGACCGCGCCGGTGGTGCCCTCGCTCGTTACGACCGAGACTCCGAGCATCGGGGAGGCGCCGATGTGTACGACGTCCGACGACTTGCCGCTCTCGATCTGCTGCGCGATGTCGAGCGCCTGGTTGATCGGGATCGCGTACCCCTCGGTGGTCGTCCCGGAACCGTTCCCGGAACCGCCCTGCCCGTTCCCGAACCCGTTGCCCGACCCGTCGCCCGAGCCATCGCCGGAACCATCGCCCGAACCGTTGCCCGAGCCGTTGCCCGACCCGGACCCGTTGCCCGCACCGTCGCCGAAGCCGTTGCCGCCGAACGGGTTGCCGTCCCCGTATCCGTCGCCGTACCCGGTGCCGTCCCCGGCCGCCGTCAGCGTCGCCGTCGCGGTCGCGCCGGAGGTGACCGCCGTCTGACCCGGCCGGCCCTGGCCGCCGTTGTTCCCGTTACCGCCGGCCACGTCCACGCCGACGACCTCGCCGTTCGCGTTCACCAGCGGGCCGCCGGAGTCGCCGGCCTGGATGTTCGCGTCGGTCTGGATCAGGTTGGTGAGGTTCTCCGGGTCCTGCCCGTTCTCGTCGGTCGCGGTGATCGCCTGGTTCAGGCCGGTCACCTTGCCGGCCGCGTAGCTCGGCGTACCGCCGGTGCCGCCCGCGTTCCCGACGCCGACGACCTGGTCGCCGAGCTTCACCTGGTCGGAGTTGCCGGTCTTGGCGGTCTCCAGCCCGGACGCGTCCTTCAGCTTCAGTACGGCGATGTCGTGCTGCTCGTCGTACCCGGCGACGCTCGCGGTGTAGGTCTTGCCGTTGCCGATGTCGGTCACGGTGATCGACGTCGCGCCCTCGACGACGTGGTGGTTGGTGAGCACCTCACCGTCGGAGGTCAGCACGATCCCGGTCCCGGCCGCCCGTGCGTTCTCGTATCCGAGCACGGTGTTCACGTCGACCAGCCCCGGCGACACCTTGGCCGCCACGGACGAGGCGTCGAACGCCTTCTGCGACAGCTCCGAGCTGTTCCCGGCGCTGTGCTGGTCGATGCCCCAGGCAACCGATCCGGCGACGACCACCGCGGCCAGCCCGAGCGCTCCGGCTCCCAGCAACCGGCGGCCGCGCTTCTTCGGCGGCTTCGGCGGGAACGGGTACTGCGGGTTGTACTGCGGACCCTGCTGGTACGGCGATCCCTGCTGGTACTGCGGGTTGTTCGGGTACGGCCCGTTCTGGGGGTACTGCGGATACCCGCCATGCGCTGGCGGCCAACCTCCGTACTGCCCACCGTCGTACGGTCCAGGTCCAGCGCTCTCGTTCATTTCCCGTGCCCTCCTCAGCCAATTCCCTCTGCCTACGAGTAGAGCGCGCCAGACTGAGAACTCCATCGGCCCAACCAATGAATCAGCTGAGAATCTTCTGCACCGCCATCAGCACGGCCCGGCGTCGCACGGTCGCGTTCGGCTCATCGGCGCCGTACTCCGGGTTCATCGACGACCAACTCGTCGCGATCGCCTGGATCAGCGACAACAGGCTGACCGCGCTGAACTGCCTCGTCACCACGCGCCGCCGCATCCCCCGCTGCAGCTCGTCCAGCCGGCTCTGGTTGACCGCGACGATCGCCTCCAACGGCTGACCGTGCGGCCGCTCGAGCCGGTACCAGGTCGAGAGCCGGAGCCGGTCCGGATGCGCCTCGAAGTAGTCGAACACCCGGCCCGCGTACGCCGGGAGGTCGTCGGCGTCGAACCCGACCTCGTCGAGGTATTGCTCCACGGAGGCGCTGAACGCCGCGTCGAACAGCCCGTCCTTGTTGCCGAAGTACGCGTAGAGCATGGCCTTGTTGCACCCGGCCACCTCGGCGATCCGGTCCACCCGCGCGCCGGCGATCCCGCGCGCGGCGAACTCCTCGATGGCGGCGGCCAGGATGCGGGCCTTGGTCCGGTCGGCGTTCCGTTGCTGCATACGACCAGACTAACCAACTGGTCAGTTGATTTCGACCAACCGGTTGGTTAGCTTGGAATTAAACAACCAACCAGTTAGTTAGGCCCAAGCATGAACAAGATTTGGTTGATCACCGGCAGCTCCCGCGGCCTGGGCCGCGCCCTCACCGAGGCCGTGCTGGCCGCCGGCGACCGAGTCGTCGCCACCGCACGCAAACCCGAGCAGCTCGACGACCTGGTCGCGAAGTACGGCGAGCAGATCCGCGCGGTCGCTCTCGACGTGACCGACGCCGCGGCCGCCCGCGCCGCCGTCCGGACCGCACTCGACACGTTCGGTGGCCTGGACGTCGTCGCGAACAACGCCGGCTACGCGAACAGCGCCTCGATCGAGGAAACCCCGGACGACGACTTCCGGGCGCAGATCGAGACCAACCTCTTCGGCGTCGTCAACGTGACGAAGGCCGCGCTGCCGGTGTTCCGCGAGCAGAAGAGCGGGCACTTCCTGCAGTTCTCATCGGTCGGCGGGCGGGTCGGCGGAACCCCGGGTATGGGCGCCTACCAGACCGCGAAGTTCGCGGTCGAAGGCTTCTCCGAGGTGCTCAGCAACGAGGTCCGGCCGTTCGGCGTGAAGGTGACGATCGTCGAGCCGGGCGCCTTCCGCACCGACTGGGGCGGCTCGTCAATGCAGCTCGCGGAGGTCCACCCGGACTACGACTCCACCGTCGGCGAGCTGAACCGCTACCGCCTGGAGACCGACGGCAAGCAACCGGGCGACCCGGCGAAGGCTGCCGAGGCGATCCTGCACATCGCGAACCTCGACAACCCACCGCTGCGTCTCCTCCTCGGCAAGGACGCCCTCACCCACGCCGACCGCGCATCCGTTTCTCGCGCCGAGGAGGCCGCCGCCTGGGCCCACCTGACCACCTCGACCGACTATTCAGCGTAGTGAGCGGAAGAACTCGCGGACGTCGCCGATCAGGATCTCCGGCTCTTCCAGTGCGGCGAAGTGACCGCCGTGGTCGACGTCGGTCCAGCGGGTGATGTTGTTGTCCCGCTCGGCGTACCGGCGGATCGCGACGTCGTGGGCGAACGCGATCACAGCGGTCGGCACCCCGGAGTTCTCCAGCTTGGTCCCCCACGCCTCCTGCTGCGCGTAACCGACGTACGCGGCCGAGCCGGCGGTGCCGGTGAGCCAGTAGATCATCGCGTTCGTGAGCAGCCGGTCCTTGCTGATAATTGCGTCCGGCAAGGTTTCGGCGGGCCAGGTCCAGGCCATGAACTTGTCCATGATCCAGGCCAGCTGCCCGACCGGCGAGTCGACGAGTCCGTACGCCAGCGTCTGCGGCCGGGTGGACTGGATCGAGATGTAGCCGAACTCCTTCTGCAGGAAGCCGCCGATCCGCGCGATCCGGTCCTGCTCGAGCGGCGTCAACGTCTGCAGCTCCTCCTCCGGCAGCGGGAACGGCGGCAGCGAGGGCCCGCCGTTCGTGTGTACGCCGACGACCCGGTCACGTGCCGCACGCGCGACCGCCGGCGAGACAGCGCCACCGATGTCACCACCCTGTACGCCGTACCGCTCGTACCCGAGCTCCTCCATCAGGAGAGCCCACACCTGTCCGACCCGCTCCCTGGACCACCCGCTGGCAGACACGGGCCCGGAGAACCCGAACCCGGGCAGCGAAGGAATCACGAGGTGGAACGCGTCCGCGGCCTGGCCGCCATGGGCGACCGGGTCGGTCAGCGGCCCGATCAGGTCGAGGAACTCGACGATGGAGCCGGGCCAGCCGTGCGTCAGCATCAGCGGCAGCGCGTCCGGCTCGGCCGACCGGACGTGCAGGAAGTGGATCTTCTGACCCTCGATCTCGGTGGTGAACTGGGGATACGAGTTCAGCTCCTTCTCGGCCGCTCGCCAGTCGTACGAGGTCCGCCAGTAGTCGACCAGCGAGGACAGCCAGGAGACCGGTACGCCGGTGTTCCAGTCGTCACCGGGCAGCGGCGCGGGGAGCCGGGTGCTCGCCAGCCTGGTGGCGAGGTCGTCGAGAGTGCTCTGCGGGATGTCGATCGTGAAGGGCTTGATCATGTCTAGAAGTCTGTCACCCACTTAGGACAGCTTTAGTCCTAGCTGCGTGACAGAATCCAAATCATGCTCGAAACCTCGGCCCGGCTCCTCAAACTCCTCTCGCTCCTGCAGCAGCCCAAGGAGTGGAGCGGTGCTGCCCTGGCCGACGAGCTCGCCGTCGGCGTCCGGACCGTACGGCGGGACGTCGACAAGCTCCGCAACCTCGGCTACCCGGTCGACGCCGTACCGGGTGTGGCCGGCTACCGGCTCGGCTCCGGCGCAGCGCTTCCGCCGCTGCTGCTGGACGACGAGGAAGCCGTTGCCGTCGCGATCGGACTGCGCGCCGCCGCGTCCGGCACAGTCGCCGGCACCGAAGAGTCGTCGGTCCGGGCGCTCACCAAGCTCGAGCAGGTCCTACCGTCGAGGCTCCGGCATCGGATCGAGCTGCTCCAGCAGGTCGCGGTCACCCCCGCGGGCGGCCCGTCCGTGCAACCCGACGTACTGCTCGCTGTCGCCGCCGCCTGTCGCGACCACCAGCGGCTCCGGTTCGACTACAGCAACCACGACGGTACGGCGACCACCCGGACGACCGAGCCACATCGGCTCGTGCACACCGGCCGGCGTTGGTACCTCGTCGCGTGGGATCTGGACCGGACCGACTGGCGCACGTTCCGCCTCGACCGCCTCGAGCCGCGGATCCCCACCGGTCCGCGATTCACGCCGCGCGAAGAGGTGCCGGACATCGCGACCACGAACCGAGGCGTCGCGTACGGCGGATACCGCTACCAGGCCCGCATCCTGGTCCACGCACCCGCCGAGCAGGTGGCCGACCGCTTCGGCCCGAGCGTCGCGACGGTGACACCGATCGACGGCGCCCATACCAAACCGTTTGGTATGGAGACGGCGACGACGCTGGTCGAGACCGGCGCGAACTCCCTCGACGAGATCGCCTTCTACCTCGGTCGGCTGGATCACCCGTTCGAGATCCAGTCGCCGCCGGAATTGATCGAGCGCGTCCGCGACCTGGCGACGCGCCTGGCAGCGTCGATTCCGCCGCCCTGACCGGTACCGTTCAGACATGCAGGATCGGTACGTCGAGACCGTGCTGGGCCGGATCCGCTTACGCATCGACGGATCGGGGCCCGCGATGCTGTTCTGGCCGAGCCTGCTGATGGACGGCACGCTCTGGTCCGCCCAGGCCGCGCACTTCGCCGACCGCTTCCAGGTCATCCTCGTCGATCCACCCGGTCACGGCGGAAGCCAACCGCTGACCGGGCCGTTCACGTTCGAGCAATGCGCACAGGTGATCACCCAGATCCTCGACGACCTCGGCGTCGACAAGGCACACCTGATCGGCAACAGCTGGGGCGGCATGATCGGCGGCACATTCGCCGCCCTGCATCCGGACCGGATCGGCATCGCCGTCCTGATGAACGCCACGGCCTCACCCGCGGGCCGTCGGCAACGATTCGAGTACGGCGTGCTGACCCGCACCGCGCAGCTCCTCGGCGGGATCCGCGGACCGCTCAAGGCACCGGTGCGGGACGCGTTCCTCGGCCCGACCGCCAGGAGCGAGAAGCCCGAGGTCGTTGCCACAGTCAACGAACTGGCCGCGAAGGTGAACATCACCTCGGGCCGGCACGCGGTCACCAGCGTGGTCCCACGCCGCCCCGATCAACGCGCGCTGTTCGGCCGGATCCGCACGCCGGTCCTGGTTGTCGCCGGCGGGGAGGACCAGACGTTCCCGCCCGACGAGACCGAGGAGATGGCCGATTCGATCCCCGGCGCGCGCTTCGTCGTACTCGAGCAGTCGGCGCATCTGGCCGCGCTCGAGTCCCCGAAAGAGGTCAACGCCCTGATCGACGACTTTCTCGCCGACCAGGGCGCTGCAACCTACTAGCGGACTAGCGGACCACGGCCCCGGTCTTCGGGTCCAGGATCAGCTTGCTCTTGCTCGGACGCTGCCAGAAGTTGAACATGCCGTTCAGGCTGCCGGCGCTCTGGTCGAACGAGTGGTCGCCGATCCGGCCGGTGCGCCAGTTGTCCTCGATGAACTTCAGGATCGAGGACTGGTCGGTCACCGCGTGGTCGACGTGGTTGGTCTTCGAGTACGGCGAGACCACGAGCAGCGGCAGGCGCGGACCGTAGCCGCAGCGGTCGGCGTACCCGCCGGAGACCGCGTCCTTGCCACAGGTCGCGGCCTGGTCGAGCGCCGCGTCCTTGGAGCCGTTCACGGTCGGCGACTTCTGGTGGTCGTACCAGCCGTCGGAGTCGTCGTAGGCCAGGACGACCGCGGTCGAGGACCACTCCTTCGACTTCTGCAGCTGGTTGATCTCCTTGACGATGAACGCCTGCTCGTCCAGCGGGTCGGAGTACCCGGCGTGCCCGTCCTGGTACTCACCGGCCTTCAGGAAGCTGACCGCCGGCAGGTTGTTCGCCGCGACAGCCGCGTCGAAGTCCGAGGTGTCGTACTGGTGGTTGGCCTGGTCGGTGTGACCGATCGCCTTCACCGAGGTCGGCGGCAGGTGCTTCGGGTTCGACGTCGACTTGTAGTACTGGAACGGCGAGTGGTGCGGGCTGTAGTCGGCCGCTGCGATACCGCCGACGTTGTTGTGCGTCGCGCCGCAGACGGCCTTGCCGTCGACGGTGCTGGTCGGCTTGAAGCCGCCCTGGAACCAGCCCCAGGTGACGTGCTTCTGGTTGAGCAGGTCGCCGATGTTCTGTCCGTGCATGACGGCCAGGTTGTTCGCCGACTTGCCGTTGTTGTTCGAGCAGTCGTCGTAGTACGGGTCGGGGTCGTTGGTGATCGTGCCGATCCCGTTCTTGTCCGGCGACTGGACGACGTACGCGTCGGTGGTCGGCTGACCGGTCTTCGGATCGACGGCCTGGCCCCCGTGGGTCTGGCCGGAGATCAGGTTCAGCGCGCCCGGGGTGGACGGGCCGTAGACCGTGTCGTACGAGTTGTCGCTCATCGAGTAGTGCTGCGCGTAGTTCCACATCGCGGTGACGGTGTTGCCGTCGTAGTAGTCCATCACCAGGCCCGGCTCACCGAACAGCACCGGCTGGCCGGTGCACTTGTCGGTCTCGGTGTTCTCGACGAACTTGTCCATCTTGCCGCCGTTGACGGCCTTCTGCTCCGGACCGTAGCCGTGGTTCTGGTCGCAGGTCAGTGCCTGCGACGGAGCCAGCCGCTTCGGGTTGTACGCGTTCGGGTTGTTCGTCAGCAGCTTCTTCGACAGCCCGTTCACCTTGGGCGTGTTCCGGGCCGCCTTGAACGGCGTGCCGTCGGTGTTGGTCGCGTTCGGGTAGGTACCGAAGTAGTGGTCGAACGAGATGTTCTCGCCGAAGATCACCACGACGTGCTGGATCGGCGACGACGGGTGGACCGTCGGGAACGAAAAGGCGGCGTCGCCCACCTGTGCGCTACCGCCCTGACTGCTCACACTCCCCTTGCCGCCCCCACTGGCGACGCCCTGATTGGTGCCGCCGCCGCTACAGGCGACCAGCAACAGGCTCGTCGCGGCCACGCCGGCCGTGGCGAGCACACGGAGTCTTGCGCGCATGCCTTCTCCTCTTAGGTAAATCATGCGAGCAACGACCGCCCGAAGTGGTCGTTGCCGTCCCGAACACCGGGAAGAACAAAGAAGTAGCCGCCACCGACCGGCCGGATGTAGTCGACGAGCGGCTCGTCGATCAGCCGGGTCTGCACGGCCTCGAACTGCCGGGCGATGTCCTGCTGGTAGCAGCAGAACAGCAGCCCCATGTCCAGGTCACCGACCGCGTCGGTGCCCTTGTCGTAGTTGTAGCCGCGGCGCAGGAACTGGCTGGCCGCAGTACTGGTGGTGCGCGGGTTGGCCATCCGGATGTGGCTGGTCAACGGGATCGCGCCGCCGGTCGGATCGGCCGGGTAGTTCGGGAGGTCGGTCTCGCTGTTGCCGTCCAGCGGTGCGCCGGAGTCGCGGCGACGGCCGAACATGTTCTCCTGCTCGCCGAGCGACACCCGGTCCCAGAACTCGACCAGCATCCGGATCTGCCGCAGCACCTGGTAGCTGCCGCCCTCGGTCCAGGCCGGCTCGCCATTGGCGATGCCGTCCTTGCCGACCCAGACGAGCTTGTCGTGATCGGCGACCGCCGGCTTCACGATGCCGTCCTTGAAGCCCATCAGGTTGCGCTGCGTCCCGGACGGCCGCGGCGGGCTCTGGAAGCCGTCGACCCGCCAGCGCAGCTGCATCGCGCCGCGGGTGTGCCGGGCGATGTCCCGCAGCGCGTGCAGCACGGTGTCGCTCTCCGTCGCGCACAACTGCAGGCTCAGATCCCCGTGACACAGGCTGTCGTCCAGGCTGTCGTTGGGGAATTCCTTCATCGGCTTCAGCTTCGCCGGCTTGCGATCCTCGAGGCCGTACCGCGCGTCGAACAGCGACGCCCCGACGCCGACGGTGACCGTCAGATCGTCACCCGGCATGTCCGGACCGAGTACGCCGGAATCGGCCGGCGGAGCGGTGATCCCCAACGGCGCAAGGGCACCGCCCGCGGTCAGCAGTCTCGCCCGCTCGGTCACCGTCTTGAACAGCTCGGCGAGCTCGGCCTTGTTGGCCGCGATCACGTCGAACGACGCGAAGATCGCCTGCTTCTGCGGATCGTTCGTGATGCCGGCCTGATGCTCGCCGTGGAACGGCACCGCGGTCGTCGGAGCCGCAGCGGCCGTGGAACCGGCCAGGCCGGCCACAGCCGCGGTTCCGACGCCGGTCACGGCTGCCGCGCCGGCGCCGGCCAGCGTGCCGCGCAGGAACGAGCGACGGTCGAAGCCGGTCATCCAGCCCTCCGAACTTCACAGATGGCAGCGACGTTGGCGAGCTTCTCCAGCAACTCGCCGACCGCGCCGTTGAGTTGCTCCCGGGTTTTCTGGTCCAGCTGCGCGACCGGGGTGTTCTGGTGCGCGGTCAGCAGTGCCCGGACCCGGGCTTCCCACTGCTGCACCTGCGGCAGCTCAGGGTCGCGAGGCTTGAGGACCGGGTCGAGGATGGCCAGCACGTTCGCCGTACCGTTCAAGTTGGCCAGTGCGGTGTTCAGCGACGTACCGCTGCCCTGGTCGTTCTCGCCGGTCAGCTCGAACTGGAGCGCGTTCTCCATGATCTCGTGGGCGCGGAGCCCGAGATCGTTCGGATCGACCTGCTCATTGGGCAGATCCTTCTGTAGCCCGTGTACGTCGGCCGCGAGCTGGCCCGCGATCGGCTTCAAGCTGGCGGCGGAGGCGTTGTGCCACAGGCCCTTCTCCAACGGGTGGAAGCCGCCGGAGCCGTCGATCTTGTCCGCGAAGTCGCCGAACGCGTCGTACGCCGCACCGAGCGAGTTGTAGGCCATATGCGCGGGCAGCCAATCGGCCCGGGCGGCGACCAGGTTGCCGGCGTCCACGTCGGCGCGCAGCTTGTCCGTCTTGACCGCCAGGCCGGCGACGCCGGTGGCGACCGCGGCCTGGTACTGCTTCAC
The DNA here is from genome assembly GCF_004217145.1 of Kribbella rubisoli. Classification (GTDB taxonomy): domain Bacteria; phylum Actinomycetota; class Actinomycetes; order Propionibacteriales; family Kribbellaceae; genus Kribbella; species Kribbella rubisoli. The sequence goes on from NZ_SHKR01000011.1 coordinate 839,374, forward strand.
CAGCGGCAGCATGTCGTTCTTGGTGACGGCGACCGCGGCCGGGCCGGCCTTCCCGTCGCCCGCGACACTGACCGTCGGGCCGGTGATCGCGTCGGTGTCCTCGATCAGGCAGCGGATCGCGTACCGGCCCGCGCCGAGTTGCACGTCCATCGGTGCGGACGTGTTCGGGCCCAGGCCCTCCACCTCGCCGTACACCTTGTTGCTGTCGACGTCGACGAGATCGACCTCGGCGGCCGCGTCACCGGTGTTGTGCAGGGTGATCGTCTGCCGACCGGTCTTCGCATCAGTCCAGCCCTGGCCGCACGCACTGCGGGAGACCGCCACTTCCGACGGGCCGCCGGCCGCGTCGGCGGACGAGCTGTGCCAGGGCCGCCAGATCGCCAATGCGACTACCGCTCCTACGACTACCAGCGAGACGGCCGCGGGCAACGGACGGGGGGTGCGCACGAGATGTTGCTCCTGAGGCTTGGGCAGATCCATTCGTCGCTGATACTAATCACGAGGTTGCCGGGGAGTGGCGTTGTTGGCCCGCTCGTCATCCAGTGTTCGCCCTACCGGCGGGTCGGGACCGGGGTGCGAGACAGATCTGAAGCGACGACGATGTCGCCGGAGAACTCGGCGGCGGCTTCGCTGAGAAAACGCTCAGGTTCCTGATAACGCTGGGAAAAGTGGGTCAGGACCAAGGTTCGTACGCCGCACCCGGCCGCGACACGGGCTGCCTGCCGGGCCGTCAAATGCCCGAAACGACGGGCTAAATCGGCCTCCGACGAGAGGTACGTCGACTCGATCACCAGCATGTCGGCGTCCTCGGCCAGACGCAGTACGTTCTCGCACAACCGGGTGTCCATGATGAACGCGAACCGTTGCCCCGGCCGCGGTTCGCTGACGTCCTCGATCCGCACGGTCCGGCCGTCCACCTCGAGGGATCCGGCCTGTTGGAGCCGACCGATGGCCGGGCCAACGATGCCGTGGGCAGCGAGTCGGTCGGGCAGCATCCGGCGGCCGTCGGGCTCGATCAGCTGGTATCCGAACGAGTCCACCGAGTGCTCCAGGCGACGCGCCCACAACTGCCCGAACGACCCGACGGTCAGCAGCCCGTCCTCCTCCACCGGCTCCTGGAGCAATTCGGCCCGCTCGTAGAACGACGCGGCGTACCGCAGACGCGTGAAGTACTTCTGACCCGATGCCGGATAGTGCGCCCGGACCGGATGCGGTACGTCGTCCAGCGACAACCGCTGCACGATTCCCGGCATGCCGAGACAGTGATCGCCGTGGAAATGCGTGATGCACAATCGCGTGATCGCGCCGGCCGCGACTCCGGCGTACAGCATCTGCCGCTGGGTGCCCTCGCCGGGATCGAAGAGGAATCCCTCGTCGTCCCAGCGCAGGAAGTACCCGTTCTGCGTGCGTTCCCGCGACGGCACTTGACTGCCGGTCCCGAGCACGACGAGTTCACGCACCCGCCCAAGATTAGGGCATGTCTCCCAGTCCCGCGCCGTAGCGAGCAGGTGCTCGGTGCGGTGCATCGCCGCGCCGAGTGCCGCGCAGTAGGCGCGGGACTGGGAGATATGCCCTAGCTAACCGAGAGCCTGCTGGAACGCGATGAGGAAACGATCGACCTCTACCGATGTCCAGATCAGCGGCGGCCGGATCTTCAGCACTCCCCCGCCGGGCCCGGTCGTCCCGACCAGTACGCCGTGAGCTCGCAACCGCTCAGCGAAGCCGGCCGCATCGGGCAGCTCCACTCCCAACATCAACCCTTGACCACGCACCGGCAGCTCCGGCACCAGCGCCTCCAGCCCGGCACGCAACTCCGCGCCGACCGCACCGGAATGCGCGACCAGCCCGGTCTGCTCGATCACGTCCAGCACGGTCAACGCGGCAACACAGGACACAGGGTTGCCGCCGAAGGTGCTGAAGTACTCGTCCACCTCGCTGAACGCCTGGGCGATCTCCCGCCGGGTGATCAGCGCCGCGACCGGATGACCATTGCCCATCGGCTTGCCGAGGGTGACGAAGTCCGGGGTCAGTCCGAAGTCCTGGAATCGCCACAGGTTCCTTCCGCCGCGCCCGAAGCCGGCCTGGACCTCGTCTGCCAGGAACAGCCCGCCGGCCGCCCGCGTCGCGTCCTGCAATCCCCGCATGAAGTCGTCCCGCGGCGTCAGGATCCCCGCTCCGCTGAACACGCTGTCGACCGCGAGCAACGCCGGATCGTGACCGGCCCGCTGCAGATCCGCCCGGGCCGCACCGACCCGCGCGATCGCAACTGGTCCGTCGTCCCGGGGATCTCGCGGTGCCTCGAAGACCGCGACGTGGGCGGGCCGCGCCGATGCCGGGTACGTGTTGGTCGAGAACGCTGCAGTCGCCTCGCTGACCCCGTGGTACGCCAGGTCCGCGACGATCGCGCCACCGCGTCCTGTCACGACCCTGGCCATCCGCCAGGCCAGATCGTTGGCCTCGCTACCGGAGTTGGCGAACACGCACGTGTCCAGTCCGTCCGGCATCGAGGCGACCAGCCGCTCGGCGAGCTCGACCACGTTCGAGTGCAGGTACCGCGAGTTCAGATTCAGTACGGCGGCCTGCCGCGAGATCGCCTGTACGACGGCCGGGTGGGTGTGCCCGACGACGGGAACGTTGTTGTAGGCATCGAGATACCGGCGTCCGTCGGCGGTGTAGATCCACGGACCTTCCGCTCGAACGACCTGCAACGGCTCGCGGTAGAACAACGGCGACAGCTCGCCGCCGAGGGCTGCCTTCCGGCGTACCAGCAAGGTCGGGTCGGGTGCTGTGGCGACGCGCGACGTGCCGCAGAGGCGGTGGAAGCGGTTGGTCAGCTCGCTCTGTCCGAGTTCGCCGAGCTGGTCGAGGATGCGCCAGCTGCCGACGACGAGACTGGTCAGATACTCCTCGTTGTCGGGATAGAGCGGCGCGCGCCAGGCCGAGATGAGCACGCTGGCGGCGGACCGGGCCAGGACCAGTTCGCCGATCAGCTCCACCTCGGCGGGCTCGAGCGGCAGCACCCGCTGATAGCCGTCGAGGAAGCGGCCGGCGTCGGCCCACAGATCCCCGGACTCCCGCAGCAACGAGGTGAGGCCGATCGCGAGATCGGCGACCCGTGCGGTGTGGTGCATGTCGCCGAAGTCGATCACGCCGGAGATGCCGCCGTCGGCCAGCAGCAGGTTGCTCAACGTCACGTCGCCGTGCAGCGTTGACGCCGGGAGCTTGCGGGTAGCCTCGGCGAGACCGGCGAACCGATCGAGCAGGCGCTGCATCGGGGCGCGCCGGCGTACGTCGGGCAGGCTGTCCGCGTACGGCCGCAGGTCCGCGACGTGGCGCGGATCCCAGTCGAGGCGGCGATGTGCCGACGGGTGTCCGAAGCCCTGGAGCGCGCGGGTCAAGCGGCCGCTGATCACGCCGAACCCGTACGCGAACCAGTCCGGCAGCGCGGTCAGGTCGGCCACCTCGCCGGGCAGGACCGTGATGACCCGGACCAGATGTGTCCGACCGTCATCAGCCTGGACCCTGGTGACCGGCGCGCCGGTCGTGCTGGGGATCAGCCGTGGGATCGGCAGGTCCGGATCGACGCGCGCGACGTGCTCCATCGCGGCGCACTCCATCGCGATCTGGCCCGCATCGTCCCCGGAGTTCGACACCTTGACCACGAGCCGCCGGCTGCCGGCCTCGGCGAGGAAGTTCCGGTCGCGTTCACTGCGCAGCTCGGTCACCACGGCGTCGAGGCCGTACTCCGACCGCAACAGCTGCGCCGCCGTACGGACGTCGACCTTCGGCGGATCCTCGACCATGCTCGCCGTCTGGCCCCCGGTCTGCGTCATGACGCCGGCTCCCAGACCACGCGGCCGCGTCCCCAGAACGCCAGCTGTTCGGGAGTATCGAGGTACTGCGGGACGCCCTCCGCGTCGAGCCGGAGCGGTGCGTCGTGCCCCGGGTAGACCACATCGGCGAGCTGCGCGACCCGTTTGACCGAAGCAACCGCCCGGGCCTGGTCGTACGGATGTCCCGAAGCGACGCCGGCGCGTAGCGCCTCAGCCGTGGGAACGGCGTCGGCGCTCAGGACTGCTGTCCCGTTCCGGGTACTCACCGCTAGGCCGATCGATCCCGGGGTGTGGCCCGGAAGATCCAGCACCTGCACGCCGGGCAGCGGCTCGTCGCCCTCACCAGTCGCGTGGACATCCAGATCGTCGAGGATCCTCCGGGTCCACCGCGGTGTGCCCAGGTCGGCGGCCGGCGGGTCCGCCAGGTTACGGAGCTCGTCAGCGTGCAACAGAACCCGGGCGTCCCGGAAGAAGTCGACGTTCTGCACGTGGTCCCAGTGACCGTGCGACAGCACTACAGTGCCGATATCCGCAGGCTCCAGGCCGCGCGCGGCCAACGCCTCGAGCAACCACCGGCGCCGGCCGGCGTGCCCGCAGTCGAACACCAGGCGGCCTGCGTCGGTCTCGACCAGGTGGACGGAACAGAATGCCGGGTTGCCCTGCGAGGTACGCAGCGAGTAGCCGCTCAGCAAGGTCGTGAGCGTCGGTTTCATCGGCTCCTCGTGGAGGATCGGTGGGTGGAACGGCAGCGCCCCGCGCCGGTCATGAGCACGTAAGCCCGGGGCGCTGCCGGCTCAGGTGAGGACGAGCGGTCCGGCGTCGATCAGCAACGACGGGACGACCACGCTGTCCATGAACGTCTGGTCGCCGATCTCCCGAACCGCGCCGACCGCCAGTACGGCGTTCAGCACCTCGTCCATCCGGAAGGTAAATCGCAATTGCGGATGCCATGCGACCAGCTTGCCGTCCTCGGCCCAGTACGTCGCGTCCCTGGTGGTGCCGGTAACCAGCGTCTGTTTGGGGTGCAGCACCCGCAGGTAGTCGAGCCGGTTGACCACCAGACCACTGCCACACTCGGCGAGCAACTCGTCCTCGCTTGCATCACCGGCGTCCAGCAACAGGTGCGACGGCACCGGATCGCCACCGAACCGCCAGCCGTCCGGCACCGCGTGACCGGTCGGGACACCGCCGGTCAGCTCGGCCCGGCGCTGGTCGGACACCACACCGGTCAGCACACCACGGTCGATCAACGGCGTCCGCCGCCGAACGTTGCCTTCAGCATCGAACCCGCTGAGCAGCCCGGCCGCGTCGGTCGCATCGTCGACAAGGGTCAGCTGCTCACTGACGACCTGCTGTCCCATCCGGCCGGCCAGCACCGACCGGCCGCTCGCGTAGTGCTGCGCGCCGAGGGCCCAGTGCCCGAAGGTCGCGATCAGCGTATTCACCGCGGACGGTTTGAGCAGCACCCGGCAGGTGCCGCGGAAGGGCTCGCGCACCGGCAGCGGCCGCAGCGCGTCGCGCAGCCGAGCCGGAATGCCGGCGACCGGGATCAGGTCGGCGTCGCGGTGCACCAGCTTGACGCTCGCGGATTGTCCGTCCTGCTTCGCGATCGCCTGGATCGATGCCTTGGTCAACGTTTCGGACCGGAACAGGCCGGCCGAGTCAGCGACGACCCGGTCGAGTACGTCGTACCGGATCGCGCCGCCGAGGCGGGCGGAGTCGTCGAGCCCGTCGCGTACCGTGGCGAACCATTCGTGCCGTACGGCGGGATCGCAGTCGAGGACGGACCTCGCCGGCTCCACGACAACCTGCTCGACCTCGGGCGTCGTACCCGAAGACACCGGCGCCGGCTCGACCTCACCGGACGGGGCCGGGAGGTCGGCGAGAGCTGCCGTGAGCCGGTCCGCGAGGACCTTGACCGCAGCCGGCTCGAGGGTCTCCAGGGTGCCTCCGGCGGTCCGCGCGCCCCGGTTCACCTTGACCCGGACCCGCAGCCTGCGTTCGCTGTGCTGCGCGGTGATCTCGGATTCGGCGTACCGCAACAGTTCGGCGTTCTCGCCGAGCACGTCCAGCCGGGTCCCCGGCCCGAGGATGTCCAGCGCCTGCTCGATGTCTGCTCGCTCGATGCTCATCGTCCCACCTGCACGTTCTGGAAACGTCCCGGCACGGTGCCGTGACCGACATGAGCCACCTGCAGCGGCTCGCCCTTGTTACACGACGGGACGCCGTGCAACTTCCACTCGTCCGGACCGCCGAGTGCGTCCAGCCCGGCCCAGAACTGCGGTGTGACGCTCTGGTAGCTGCAGTTCTTCAGCAGCCGGCCGAGCTTGCCGTCGCGGATCTCCCAGCCGAGCTCGGTGGTGAACCGGAACGACATCCGCTGGTCGTCGATCGAGAAACCGCGGTTGGTGTCGACCAGGATGCCGCGCTTGGTGCCGGCGATCATCTCCGCCAGCGAGGACTCCCCCGGCTCCAGGCAGATGTTGGTCATCCGGACCAGCGGCAGCCGCTGCCACCCGTCCGCACGGGACGCTCCGGTGGGCCGGTCGCCCAGCGCCGCCGCCGACTCGCGGCCGGACATGTAGCCGAGGAAGATGCCGTCCTTGACCAGCTGGGTCCGCTGGGCCGGCACCCCCTCGTCGTCGTACCCGAACGAACCCAGTCCGCCGGGGATGGTGGCATCGGCGTACGCCGAGACGATCGGCGAGCCCCAGCGGAAGTTGCCGCGCCGCTCGGGTGTGGCGTACGTCCCGCCGGCCAGGCTGGCCTCCGTGCCCAGTGCCCGGTCGGCCTCCATCGGGTGACCGGCGCACTCGTGCAGGACCATGGCCAACTGGTTGCCGCCAGCAATGAGTGTGGTGACCTCGTCAGGGCATTGCGGCGCAGTGAGCAGCGCGACCGCCTCGGCGGCGACCCGAGCCGCGTTCTCCACCAGGCCGAGCGATTCGACATGTTCCCAGCCCGCGGTGGCGAAGTCTCCGCGCTGGCCGCGGATCTGCCGCGGGACGCCCTGCGGGAACGATCTGCGCTGCAGGTCGTCGCCGTTGCCGGCGTTGACCATCAGGCCGCCGCCGCTCTCGGTGAGGGTCTGCTCGATCAGCGCGCCCTCGGTGTTCGCGAACACCTTCTCGTCGCGGTACAGGTCGATCGACGCCTCGATCTGCTGGACCAGCGGACCGGCCGTCGACGCCTCCTTCACGGTGGCCGACAGCAGATCCAGCTTGGTGGACAGCGGAACTTCGAACGGGTCGACCCGCATCGGCGACGACCAGGTCGCCCGGGTCGTGACCGGATCACCGAGGGCCACATGGCCGCCACCGCCGGCGGCGCGGGCTTGGCCGACCGCCTGCGCGATCACGCTGTCGAGGCCGTTCGGGTCCAGCCGGTGGGTGGCGGCGAAACCCCACTGCCCGCCGATCAGGACGCGCAGCCCGAGGCCGAGCGAGTCGTCGTAGCCGACCTCACCGGGGCCGTCGAGCTCGACCAGAACCTGCTCGTGGGTACGCCGGACCACCCGGATGTCGCCGTACTGCACGTCCGCGGGCAACAGGGCCAGCACGGTCTCGGCGGTGTCTCGCATCACTCGGACCTCCGATTTGGGACGGGGTGAAGCCTCACCGTAGCAGACACTACGAGATTTTGAATAGAGGTCGTGATCACTACAGAACTGTTCGGCGGACAGCGATCGGCCCCGGTCCGCGCGAGGCGCGTACCGGGGCCGATCGTCAACAGGGACAGGCGTTTCAGCGTTTCTTCGGCCGGACGTCGATCGCCAGGCTGATGCTGAACGCGACGACGATCAGAGCTCCACCCAGCAGGGTCAGCCCGGTGTCACCGAACAGCTTGGCCGTCATCGCTGCGAACAGGACGACCAGGGCGAGCACCACGGCGACCGCGATCTTCCAGTCGTCGCCGATGATGAAGTCGTACCAGAACTGCCCGAAGGCCTTGAGGAACTTCACTTCTTCACCTCCACCGCGATGTCAGGGGCACCCACCGGCGCCGGAGCGGCCGGCTTGCGCAGCGCGGCCACGAAGATCCGGCTGAGCACCAGCCAGGCGGCGATCAGGACCAGGATCATCAGGTCGTGCCCGGGCCAGTTCAGGCTCTCGCGGCCGTCGCGGAAGATGCCGATTCCCTCGACCGCCCAGTAGGTCCCGAACGAGGCGAGCAGCAGGCCGACGCCGTACTTGAGCAGGTTCTCGTTGATCATCGACAGCGGCCGGCGCAGCGCGATCGCGATCACGAGCACGATCACCACGGCCGCGGCGGCACCGAGGCTGGCAGCCGGGATGTTGTTCGCGTTCAGGCCGAAGGTCAGCACGATGAAGACGACCTCCATCCCCTCCAGGAACACACCCTTGAACGAGACCATGAACGCGAACAGGTCCAGGCCGCCCTTGCTCTCGCCGGCCGACTTGGCCGCCTCCACCTCCTCGCGGTAGATCGCGTCCTCGTCATGGACGGCCTTTCGTCCGGACGATCTGAGGATCGCCTTGCGGAGCCACTGCAGTCCGAAGATCAGCAGCAGACCGCCGATGGCGAGTTGCAGCGCAGACTCCGGGAGCCAGTTCGCCAGCGCGTAGCCGGCCGCGAGCGTCACCACCGCGAGCGCACCGAGCGCCGCGAACGTGCCGACCAATGCCGACTTCCAGCTCCGCGTGTAGCCCATCGCCATGACGATCGTGGTGGCTTCCACCATCTCCACGAAACACGCGACGAACGTCGCGACGATCAACCCCCACGTTGCCGCGTCCATCTCTCACATCCTCAGGTTGATGAAACATATGTTGCAAGCAACGATAGTTACATCGCTCTAAGTGTGTCAATGCACCGAGGGCTCCGGTGGGCACGGACGGATCCGGGCATGCCGAAGCACCCGAGGTGATCAGGGAGTCACCTCGGGTGCGTCGGGGCAGGTCAGGCGAGCGCGGCCACCAACGTGCTCGCGGAGATGTTGCCGCCGCAGGACACGACGGCGACCCGCTTGCCTTCCAGTTCGGTACGACGTGCCCGCGCGGCCGCGAACGCCATCGCGGCCGAGCCTTCGATCAGCTGGTGCTCGGTGTCGATCACCGTCCGCAACGCGGCGCTGATCGCGTCCTCGCTGACCAGCACCCAGTCGTCGACCAGCTCACGGCACAGGTCGAACGTGATGCTGCCCGGCTCGACGCTGCCCGCAGTGCCGTCGGACAGCGTCGCCTGGGCGTCGACCTGAATGATCTTCCCGGCCCGCACGGACGCGGCCATCGCGTCGTCGCGCACCGGCGAGGCGCCGTACACCGTGATCCCCGGCAGGTGCTTCTTGAGCACCGACGCGACGCCGCTGATCAGCCCGCCGCCGCCGACCGCGACCACCACCGCGTCGAGCGGAGCACCGCCCAGCTGCTCGAGGATCTCGACGGCGACCGTGCCCTGGCCGGCGATGATGTCCCGGTCGTTGTACGGCGGCACATAGGTCAGGTCGTGCTCGGCCGCATAAGCCCGCGCCTTCGGTTCGAGTACGCCGGAATCGTTGCCCTCGGCCCGGATCTCCAGTCCGAGCCGGCGCAGCGCGGCGACCTTGCTCGGCGAGGCGTTCTCCGGCAGGTAGACGATGCCGTGCCCGCCCAGCGTGGCGAGCGCGTTGCCGACCCCGAGGCCGTGATTCCCGGTCGAGGCGGTCACCACCCCGGCCTGCCGCTGCTCGTCGGTGAGGGTGAGGATCTTCGCCATCGAACCGCGAGCCTTGAACGAGCCGGTCCGCTGCAGGTGCTCGCTCTTCACCATCAGGTCGGCGCCGAGCTCGTCGCTGAGCGCGCCGTACCGCACGAACGGCGTCGGCGGCAGGTGCTCACGCAGCCTTGGCGCGACCCGTTCCGAGCGCTCGGCGGCTTCCGCGGGGCTGAACGTCATGCAGTACTCCTATCCGGTTGCCACTGACAGCTGGGCCCGGAGCCCGGCGCGCAGCGGGATACACATCGGTTTACCACTCACCGGGTGAGGCACGACCTTGGACTCCACCCCGAAGACGTCCCGGATGGTGTCGCAGGTGAACACGTCCTCGGGGGTTCCCTGCGTGACGAGGGCGCCGGACTTCATCACGAACACGTGGTCGGCGTACTCGGCAGCCATGTTGAAGTCGTGCAGCACCATCGCGACGGTCTTGCCTTGCTCCTGGTTCAGCTGGTGCAACAGGTCCAGCACCTCGAGCTGGTAGGCAACGTCGAGGTACGTCGTGGGCTCGTCGAGCAGGATCAGGTCGGTGCCCTGCGCGAGGCAGAGCGCGATCCACACCCGCTGACGCTGGCCGCCGGACAGCTGGTCGACGTGCTGGTGGCGCAACTCGGCCGTGCTGGTCACGGTCATCGCCCACTCGACCGCCTCCTTGTCGGCCGCACTGGGCACCTTGAGCGAGGTGCGGTGCGGGTGCCGGCCGAACCAGACCAGGTCCTCGACCGAGATCGACTCGGGCGTGACCAGGACCTGCGGCAGGATCGCGAGCAGCCGTGCCACCTCCTTGGTCGGAGTGTCCTGGATCGACTTCCCGTCCAGGATCACGCTGCCCTTGGCAGGTGGCAGCAGCCGGGCCAGGGCCCGCAGCGCGGTGCTCTTGCCGGAGCCGTTCGGACCGATCAGGACACTGACCTTCCCGTCGGGGATGGTCAAGGTCAGATCGCGAGCGATCACCTTCTGGTCATAGGCGAGCTGAACGCCTTGTGCCTGCAGACGCATGGCGGGTCTCCTACTTTCCGGTCTTCACGAGCAGGTACAGGAAGTACGGGCCACCGACCACGGCCGTCACCAGGCCCGCCGGAATCTCCAGCGGCGGTGCCAGACCACGCCCGATCATGTCGGCGAACAGCATCAGCAGTACTCCGAACAGCGCGGCCGCCGGGATCGACGCCAGGTGCTTGCCGCCGAACACGCGCCGAGCCATATGCGGAGCGATCAACCCGACGAAGCCGATCGTTCCGGCCACCGCGACCGCGGCCGCGGCCAACGCGACCGCGAACAGCAGCAACAGCCGGCGGGTCTTCTCGACTGGTTCACCGAGGCCTGCGGCCAGGTCGTCGCCGAGTCCGAGTACGTCGAGCTTGCGCGCCCAGATCACGATCAGCGGCACCAGCACGAGCACCCAGGGCAGGATCTCGAGTACGGCACTCATCGACCGCCCGAACAGACTTCCGGTCAGCCAGATCAGCGCAGCACTGACATCAAGAGGTTTGCGGACCAGCAAGAACCGGATGCCCGCCTCGAAGGCCGCGCTGACCGCGATGCCGACCAGGGCGATCCGCACCGGAGTCGCACCACGCCGGTAGGCCAGCAAGTACACCAGCCCCGCGGCCAGCAATCCCCCGACGAAGGCCGCCGGTACGACGGCGAGCACCGGCACGCCGGGGATCGCGAGCAGCAGCAACATGCCGCCGAAGCCCGCACCCTTGGTGACACCAATGATGTCCGGGGCCGCAAGGGGGTTGCGGATCACGCCCTGCATCACGGCGCCGGACACCGCGAGCGCCGTACCGATCAACCAGCACAGCAAGACCCGCGGCACCTGGAAGTCGAACACGATCGCGGCTGCCTGGTCGGACCGGTCGCCGACGAGGGCGTGCAGGACATTGCCGAACGACACCTCGGTCGCCCCGACCTTCAGGCTGTAGATACTCAGCACGACCGCCAAGACGCCGAGCGATCCCATCAGAGCGGCGGGATGCCGCTTGGCCAGCGACGTACGCCGGACGTGCTGCGCGACGATCGTCGTGCTGCTCATCGACGTCCTCGCTTCGCTCCGGGCGCCGATGAGACACGAGGTCGGCTGTGCTTAATGATGAACTCGCTTCGCTCGTTCATGAGGTCACCTTCTGTCGACGGGCCAGGTACACGAAGATCGGTGCACCGAGCAGGGCCGTGACCACGCCGGCTGGGACTTCGAACGGCGGCTTCACGTAGCGGGACACGATGTCGGAGTACAGCACCAGCACGCCTCCGCCCAGCGCAGACAACGGCAACAGCACCGTGTAGCTGGAACCGACCAGGCGGCGCATGATGTGCGGCACCACCAGGCCGATGAACGCGACCGGTCCGGCCACGGACACAGCCGCGCCGCACAGCACGATCACCAAAGCCGACCCCAGCGTCCGGGTCCGTTCGACGTTCTGGCCGAGTCCGCGAGCCATGTCGTCGCCCAGAGCCAGCAGGTTGAGCGGGCGCGCCATGGCGAACGCACCGAGCAGACCGAGTACGAGCCAAGGGAGCAGGTTGCGCACGTCCTGCCAGCCGGCGAAGTTGACGCCGCCGACCAGCCAGAACAGCACGCTGTCGGTGGAGTTCTCGTCGAAGATGATCAGCACCTGGGTCAACGAGATCAGCAGACTGCTCGCGGTCACACCGGCCAGCGCCATCCGCACCGGACTGACCCGGCCGCGTCCCGAGCCGGCCAGCAGCATCACCGATACGCCCGCCGCGGCCGCGCCGCCGAACGACAACAAGATCGTCGGCGCACCCGACAGCGACGGTACGACGGTGATCGCCAGTACGACGACGAACACCGCACCGGCGTTCACACCCATGATCTCCGGCGCCGCCAGCGGGTTGGCGGCGACCGCCTGCATCAACGCGCCGGCCACCGCCAGGGCGGCGCCGACGCAGAGCGCCAGCACCACCCGCGGCAACCGGATCGACTGCAGGATCAGAGCGTCGGAATCCTTGGCGTTGAAGATCGCGGCCGGCAGCCGGGACAACGAGATGTGCTGACTGCCGATCGACAGGCCCCACGCGATCCCGGCCACGAGCAGCACCAGGACGACCAGCGTCACCCAGGTGACCCGCTGCTTGCTGGTGACGACCTTCGGACGCCGGTGGGCGGCGTCCTCGGTCGATTCGGGCACAGTGCCCACGGACAGGCTCATGTCACTTCCCGTAGAGCATCTTGACGGCTTCCTTGGCAACCACCTCGGAGGCGATCAGACCCCGCGAACGGGACCATTCGTTCGGGTCGACGTCGTAGCTCGCGTTGTTCTTCACCGCCGGGATCTCCTTCCACAGCGGACTCTTCTTCCACTGGTCCCGCAGCGTCGGCCCGTCGTTGGGAGCAATGAACATCACGTCCGGCTTCGTCGCGACCAGGGTCTCCAAGGTCAGCGAGACCGACGCATCGCCGGAGCTGTCCGGCAGCGGTGACTTGATACCGATGGCCGACAGCACGCCCGGCGTGTAGGCCTTCGGCGGGAACCCGGTGAAGCCCTTCTCCGAGGCCCGCACGAACAGGGCCTTGCGATTCTCGTCCGCGGGCGCCGTCGCCTTCAGGTCGGCCATGGTCTTGGCGTGCTCGGCCAGCCGGGTCTTCATCTGGTCGCACTTGTTCAGCGCGATGGCCGTGGACATCTCGCTGTCCAGCACCTGCTGGTAGTTGCCGTTCAGGCTGGCGTAGGCGATCGTCGGCGCGATCTTCGACAGCTGCGCGTAGATGGCCTTGTGCCGGCCGCTGTCGGCCACGATCAGGTCCGGCTTCAGCGCGGTGATCACCTGGATGTTCGGCGTCGCTCGCAGGCCGACCGACTTGTAGGTCCCGACCTGGTCGCGCAGCGCGGGGATGATCCGCTCCGGCTGGTCGTCGTCGGCAACGCCGACCGGTGACATGCCGACCGCGACGAGCGCGTCGACGAACGAATATTCGAGCGCCACCACCCGGGTCGGCGTACCGGTGATCGTGGTGGTGCCGAGGTCGTGCTTCACCGTGCGGGTGGCCTTACCGCACTGGTCCAGGTTCACGTCCGGGCTGACGCCTTCGGCGGCAGCTGCCCGGTCGGCGTTCGGCGCCGCTCCGGTGGAGGGTGAGGAGGCGGAGCCGCCGCAGCCGGACAGGGCGACCGCGGCGGCGGTCAGGGTGACGGCGACGGCGAAACGCCGCAACCTCGAGGTTCGGTGGGACATGGCATTCGCTCCTGATGTCGACAATGCCTTGCAGGGGTGGGATTCACCCGGCCGCGATGCGGGACAGGGCCGGGTCGTCGACGTCCGGACGGTCTGACAGACCGGGGCCGTCGTAGAGGTTCCAGGGGGCCTGCTGGTAGCTGTTCGCGCAGGGCAGGCCGGGAGTCAGCCGGTACGTGCCAGTGGTCAGATCGACCAGGCTGGACACGATCGTGGCGTAACGGTCGAGCTCGTGCCGGCGCGGATCGACGTGCTGGCAGACGGCGTTGGGGTGACTGAAGTGGTCGCTCATCGTGTTCTGCACGATGGTCTCGACGGCCTTCTCGGTGGTGCCGTCCTGGCGGACCTGACGCAGGCCCTCCTCGACGCGCGGCACCCGGTAGAGCGAATCCACCGAGAAAGGTCGGTAGGTGTCGTTGATCTGCGGCGGGACGAACGCCTGGAAGTGGTTGCCGTGGACAAGTAGTCCGTCGGTCGGATACATCCAGCCGTGCCGTCCGGGCGTGGTCTCGACGTCGATGGCGAAACCGTCGCGGTGAGTCAGAAGCAGGTTGCTCGACAGGCTCTGGCGGACTCCGAAGACGACCTGCAGGGCGTCGTACAGGTCCCAGCTCTCCAGCACCATCCGGCGGACGAACGTGCCGGGTACGGCGAGACCGCGGCCGAAGCCGGCGCCCAGCCCGTTCGCGTTCAGGGACAGGCCGGCCGAGTTCGCGCCGTGCCGGGCCAGCTGGCCGGCCTCGACGTGCCCGATCACCGTCGGCTTGCCCGGCTGGGAGATCCGCAGCAGCACGATCGTGTCGGCGATGCCGGCCCACAGGTCCCAGTTCTGACCGGACCAGACATGCCCGAGCGGATTGGCCGGCGGCAGGATCGCGAACGACGTACAGCCGTCGTCACGCTCGTCCTCGTGGTCGAACGGGTTGCCGCGGGTGAGCTCGCCGCGGCTGTTCAGCGCGAGGATCTCGGCGAACGTGCGGCCGGATCCTTCGGCGATCCCGCGGACCTCGTCCAGCAGTTCAGGAGCGTGCGGCTCGATCACCGGGACCCAGTGCGGCGCGCGCTCGAGGACCTCGGTCCAGCTCAGCCCGGTGGCGCGCGGGACAGACTCGGCGTAGAACGCCAGCGAGCGCTCGATCAGCGGCCGCGCGGCCTCGCCGTACTGACGGCCGCGATCGCGGGCGTCGGCGCCGGAGATCTCGATGGTCGGAAGGTGTGCCACGGAAGTCGCTCCAGGAGGGGTGGACGGAAACTGGACACGCGCCGTTCGTTGTGTTCACTACGAATATTCGTCTGACGGTAGTGATTGCTACAATCCCTGTCAACGGGTCGGCGCATCGTTTACCTGGCGGTGACATAGCGGGCCGGATGACATGATCTGCGTATTGACAGGCACAACTGGGAGCCGGAGGAGCCGACGTGACCGAAACCAAGGCGCCCACCCTGCCGGAGCGGGTGGCGAGCCGGATCGACTCGCTGACCGCGACCGAGCGGAAGATCGCCGAGTACCTGTCGGCCCATCCCCAGGAGGCAGCCTTCTCCTCCGCCGAGGAGCTCGGCCGGGCAACCGGCACCAGCGACGCCAGCGTGGTGCGCACCGCCAAGGCGCTGGGATTCGACGGCTTGCCCGGCCTGAAGCGATCGCTACAGGGCGAGCTACAGGCGCTGCTCAGCCCGGCGAACCGGCTCAGCAACAGCCTCGCGACGTTCGACGTCGGCGCCGAGGGCATCCTCACCGCGACCCTGCGCGACCACGTGGAGCGGCTCCAGCAGGCCGAACGGACGATCGACCCGGAGGCTTTCGCGAGCGCCGTCGAGCTGATCGACTCCGCCCGCGAGACGCTCATCTGCGGTTTCGCCGGCCTGGACGGGATCTCGGCGTACACCGCGACCCACCTGACCCGCATCGGCCGCCGGGCGCGGGCCGCGTCGGACACCGGCTACCGGCTGGCCGACCGGCTGCTCACGCTCGGCCCGGAGGACGTCGTGGTGGTCATCGCCCACAACCGGATCATCGTCGAGACGCGCGTCATCCTCGACCTCTGCGCCGAGGTCGGCGCCCGCGTGGTGCTCATCACCGACACCCTCGGCGAAGCGCTCCGCGACCAGGTCGACGCCGTGCTGTCGGCGCCGACGAGCCGTCCGGGGACGTTCACCAGTCAGGCGACGGTGCTGATCCTGCTCGAGGCCCTGGTGATCGCGGTGGCCGCGCAGGACCAGGAGCGCTCGCTGCAGACGACCGACCGGATGAACCAGCTCCGGGAAGAGCTGATGGGCTTCTCGCGCGCCGACGAAGTCGCCCTGAACCTGCCGGCCGCGAAGCGCGACCGTAACAGGGACGCTTAGACCGTGCCTTCGGTGCGTTCGTAGACGTCGGCCTCGAACTCCTCCAGCAGCCGCTCGCAGTCGGCCACCTTGGCCCTGGCCAACTCCTTGCCGTCGGCATCCATCCAGTCGCGATCCTCGACCTTGGCGAGCCAGCGGCGGAGCTTCTCCAGATCCTGGCGGATCTCCTCGGCCTCCTCGAAGGTGTAGTTCTCCCGGAACCGCTCGAACTCGATCTCCTTGACGAACTTGGTCTCGCACTCCTCGACGATCTCGGCGTACTCCTTGGCCGACTGGACCCGGAAGCCCTCGACGAACTGCTCGCGGGCGTCGTCGTCCAGATCGGTCAAGGTCAGGAACACGCTCGAGCCACCCAGCTCGGTGACCCGCTCGCGGACCTTCTCCATCCCGGCCCGCAGCTCGTCGCGGTCCGGCAGCACGCACACGGCCTGCTGCACGTAGAACCCGCCCAGGCGCTTGAGGTCCCGCCACACCGCCACCCGGGCCCGGGAGGACTCGCTGGGCACCTTGTAGATGAGCAGCAGCCAGCTCTCGGGGCTCTTGGCCTTGGTACGTCGGGTCGCCATGCCGGACAGGTTATCCGCTGACACAGGACCGCAGCCCATCGACGAGGTACGGCATCACCTCCTGCCAGTCCGCGACCAGCCCGACGTCGCAGTGCGCGAAGATCTCCGCGGCCGGGTCGGTGTTGATCGCGACGAGAGTCCCGGCGCGACCGGCGCCGGCCAGGTGGTTCAGGCTGCCGGACAGTCCGACGGCCAGATACATGCGCGGTGCGACACTGCGGCCGGTGATACCGATCTGCCGTCCGTGCGGGAGCCAGCCCTGGTCCGTCACCTTGCGAGTGGCGGCGAGCTCCGCGTTCAGCAGGGCGCGGACCGGCTCCAACTCGTCGTACTTGTCCGGTGGAACGCCACGACCGACGCCGATGACGACCTCCGCGCGGTCGAGCGCGTCCCCGTCGTCTCCGGTACGCCGTTCTGTCCGGGTGATCGCGGTGTCGGGCTCGACGTGGAGTGCGTGCAGCTCGAGCGGTCGATCCACCCGTGGGGTGCGCAGTGGCAGCAGACCGGTCCTCAGCGTCGCGATCTGCGGGGTCCCGCGGCTAACGATCTCCGCCAGCGTGCCGCCCCCGGACGGCTTCAACCCACTCAACCGCCCATCCTTCGCAGACAGGCTGACGAGATCAGACATCAACCCCGCATCAGACGTAACCGCCAGCCGAGCAAGCACTTCCCGATCCCACGGCAGAGCAGCACCCAGCACTGCCCACACCTGCCTGCCATTTAGCCATCCGGTAAGCCCCCTAGCCACCGCCCGAGGTTCCTCCCCATCCACCACAACAACCGAATCAGCCCCCCACCGCCCAAGCTCCCGATCACCTTCTACCGTCGTAACAGCAGTAACCGAACCACCGATCTCCGCCGCCAAAGCGGCGGCCGTTCCAAGCAACGCCCGAGTCCCCTCCACAGGCCCAGCCCCCACCAACACCACCACCTCAGCTGCCGCCTGCTCACCCGGAGCGGAGGCTACGGCCGGCTTCTCGGCCGGGCCCGCCGTGCGGCGCCCGTAGGGCGGGGTGGTGAGGGGGGCTGAGGTTGTGGGGTGAGGTTTGAAGCAGCCTCGGGCTGTTAGTTCGGTCAGGGCCCGGTCGACCTGCGACTGGAGGTGGCCGCGGAAGATTACTGGGTTTCTGGTGAGGGGGGCGGGGTGGACCTGGGCGACCTTGGTCGGGCTGGCGGGGAGGCCCCAGGGGGCTTCGGGGAGGTCGGCTGTGGTGACCTGGCGGACGGTGTCGGGGGGAGGCCAGGTGTCGGCTGGGGCCTTGGCGGGGTCGCAGGAACGTTCGGCTACTGCTACTACCGCGGGGAGGTCGATGGTGACCGACTCCGTGCCGGTGTCGTACTGGACTGTGGTGCGAAGTCGACCGTCGACCGGTTCGAGCGTCAGGACGGGACCGGTGAAAGGCAGGCCGAGGAGTTCGGCGAGCATGGCGCCGACCGCTCCGGTGCTGCCGTCGACCGAGCTGTTGCCGACCAGGATCAGGTCCGGCGGATCGTCGAGCAGCCGAATCGTGGCTGCCAGCGCGCGAGCGGTCACCAGACAATCCGAGCCGGCCAGCGCGGGGTCCGACAGCTGCACGGCATCGTCGGCACCCCACGCCAGCGCCTCACGCAGTACGTCGACAGCAGCCGGCGGGCCCATCGTGATCGCCGTACTGCGACCGCCTGTCTCCCGCGCCAGCCGGACCGCTTGCGCCACGGCCCGGCGGCACCACGGGTTCATCTCCGCGACCGCACCGGCCCGTTCGAGCCGCCCGTCCGCGTCGAGACGACCACTGTGATCACCCTTGGGCACCTGCTTCACCAAGGCCGTGACTACCAGGGCGTGACTCCCGATCCCCTGCCGTAGCGAGCAGGTGCTCGGCGGAGCGTCTCGGTGTGCTGGAGGGGAGGGTTCGATGTGGTTCATCGTTCCCTTCCCTCCAGTGCAGCGAGGCGCCCGTCGAGCGCCGCGCAGTAGGCAGGGGATCGGGAGTCACGTCCTCGATTCATGACAATCCGGTTCCTACGGCTAGACCGATGGCGAAGGTGACGGCGGCCGAGAGGCCGCCGAGGAGCAGTTGGCGGCCGCCGCCGTACCAGAACGGGCGGGCGGTGATCTTGCCGACGATGCCGCCGGTGACGACCAGGCCGAGGGCGCTGAGCAGCAACGCCGGCAGCACCGAGACGGCCCCGAAGAGGAACGGGAGCAGCGGGATTACCGCGCCGACAGCGAACGCCGCGAACGACGAGCCGGCCGCGACCCACGGCGACGGGAGATCATTGGGGTCGACACCGAGTTCTTCCCGGACGTGGACGTCGAGCGCGACCGCCGGGTTCGACGTCAGCTCGCGCGCGACCTCGGCCGCGAGCTCCGGACGCAGACCCTTGGCCTCGTACATCATCGCGAGCTCGCGCTCTTCTTCTTCCGGGTGGATCTCGAGCTCGCGTCGTTCGACCGCGATCTCGGCCTTCATCAACTCGGTCTGGGACGACACCGAGGTGAACTCACCGGAGGCCATCGAGCAGGCGCCGGCGACCAGGCCGGCTAGCCCGGTCATGATCACGACCTTGCCGGTCGCACCGCCGCCGACCACACCGGCGACCAGCGCGAAGTTCGAGACCAGGCCGTCCATCACGCCGAACGTCGCCGGCCGCAGCCAGCCGCCGGTCACGTCGCGATGGGAGTGGTGGAGTTCGGGTGCTTCGGTTTCCGCAACATCCGCGGTCATGGGGGAACATTCCTTCCGCAGGGTAGGTGAGCCTTCCCGCACTGAGGTTTGCGTAACCTCAGTTAATATGCATCACCTGTTACAACAGTCTATTCGTTACTTCTCGCTGGCGCCAACGGCACCTCGATCCGCGGCCGACAGGTGCTGCACGGTCACGCCGGTGGCGGTCATCGTGCGGGTGACCGCCCGGCCGCCGTACACCCAGTAGATGACGAGCTCATCCCTGCCACGGTTGATGAATTGGTGCGGTACGCCGCCCGGCACCCAGGTCGCGTCACCCGCCTCCAGGTCGACCCGCTCGCCGTCGATCACCGCTGTCGCCTGGCCGGCGAACACCAGCACCGATTCCTCGACGTTGTGCGAGTGCGTCGGGATTTCGGTGCCGACGGCAAACGTTGTGGTGCCGGTGGTGATCCGGTTCGCGTCGCAGTTCCACGCACCGACGTACGGGACGGTGCGGACGCCGCTGCCGCGGTCGAACACCTCGGTCTCGTCCGGCCGGATCACCAGCCGGGGTGCGGGCTCCGGTGACCAGACCGTCTTGACGTTCATGAACTCGCGCATCCCGTAGGCGCCGAGTTCGCGGCCGTACCCGGACTGCTTGATCCCGCCGAACGGGAGGCGCGGATCCGACGCGACGATCGCGTTCACGAACACCGCGCCGGCGTCGATCCGGCGTACCAGCTCTGCCGATCGCTCGGGTGACGTCCACAGCGAGGCGCCGAGTCCGAACTCGGTCTGGTTCGCCAACCGGATCGCCTCGTCGGCGTCACCGGCCCGGACGACGGCCGCGACCGGGCCGAACGTCTCCTCGTCGAACGCCGCCATCCCCGGCAACACGTGATCGAGAACGGTCGGCAGGTAGAAGAAACCCGGCCCGGCAGGAGATCCGCCGCAGACAAGGGTGGCGCCGGACTTCACGGTACGGCGAACCTGGTCGTGCAACGTGTCGCGTAGACCGTCGCGAGCCAGCGGGCCGAGTGTGGTCTCGCGCCGGAGCGGATCGCCGACGACCAGCTTCTCGATCTCGACGGTGAAGAGGTCGACGAACTCGTCGGCGACGGACTCCTCGACGATCAACCGCTTCGCGTTGACGCAACTCTGGCCGGTGTTGAGGAAGCGTGCCTTCACCGCAGCCCGCGCGGCCGCTTCGAGGTCGGCGTCGGCGAGGACGATGAACGGGTCGGATCCGCCGAGCTCGAGGACCTGCTTCTTCAACGCCTGACCGGCCTGGGTCGCGATGATCCGGCCGACCTCGGTGGAACCGGTGAACGTCACCGCGGCGATCCGGTGGTCGGTGATCAGCCCGGCGACCTGCTCGGTCTCGACGAGCGCGACCCCGATCAGGCCGCTCGGCATTCCGGCGTCGGCGAGGACGGACTCGATCGCGAGCGCGCTCTGCGGCACGGTGTTCGCGTGTTTGAGGATCGCGCCGTTGCCGGCCGCCAGTGCGGGGGCCGCGAAGCGGAAGAACTGCCAGAACGGGAAGTTCCACGGCATGACGGCCAGGACGACGCCGAGCGGTTCGACCTCGATCCGGCCTTGCGCGGTGACCTGTTCGGCGGCGAGGAAGCCTGCCGCGTTGGCGGCGTAGTACTCGCAGGTGATCGCGCACTTCTCGATCTCGGCCTCGGCCTCGGTGATCGGCTTGCCCATCTCGGTGCTGATCAGGTGCGCGAGGCCGTCCTGGCGCGCGCGGAGGGTGTCCGCGATCGACTGCAGGAGTGCGATGCGTTCGTCGACGGACGTGTTCCGCCAGTTGCTCTGGGCAAGCAGTGCGGCGCTGAGCAGCCGGTCGACGCGGTCTTCGTCGTACGGCTCGAAGGCCGCGAGGTGCTCGCCGGTGGCGGGGTTGATCGAGGCGATCACAAGATGTGCCCTTCGCTGAGGCGGTGCAGGACGTAGGGAAGTACGCCGCCGTGGCGGTAGTAGTCGTGCTCGCGGGGCGTGTCGAGGCGGACGCGGAGCCGGTAGGTGCGGCCGGCGGAACGCGCGGTGGCTGATTCGTCGTCGTGCAGTTCTATGTCGATCGGATCGTTGCCGGTGAGGTCGTCGCCCTCGCCGGGGAGGAACTCGAGCGGGAGGATGCCGAGGCCGACGAGGTTGGAGCGGTGGATCCGCTCGAAGGACTGGGCCAGGACGGCGCGGACGCCGAGCAGGGCCGGGCCTTTGGCGGCCCAGTCGCGGGACGAGCCGGTTCCGTATTCCTTGCCTGCGACAACGACAATCGGTACGCCGGCTCTTTGGTATGCCATCGCGGCGTCGTAGATCGAGGTCGTCGTGCCGTCGGGTCCGCGGGTCAGCGGGCCTTCGATGTCGACGAGTTGGTTGCGCAGGCGAACGTTGCCGAAGGCACCGCGCATCATCACCTCGTGGTTGCCTCGGCGGGAGGCGTAGGTGTTCAGCTCGGTCTCGCCGAGGTCTTTCAGATAGCGTCCGGCGACACTGTCGCGCGGGATCGCGCCGGCAGGTGAGAGATGGTCGGTCGTGACGGAGTCACCCAGGCGAACCAGTGCGCGTGCTCCGTTGAGGTCATCGGTCGGTTTGCTGAAGTAGTCCGGTCGCTGGAGGTACGTCGAATTGCCCCAGGCAAACGTCTCGCCCTGCGGTGCGTCCAGCTTCTGCCAGCGGTCGTCGCCGGTGAACAGGTCGTCGTACGCGTGCTCGAAGAGGTCGGGGGCGAGCACCTCCCGCAGTACCGCGTCGATCTCGGCGGGTTCGGGCCAGATGTCACGCAGGTAGACGTCACCACTCAAAGGCTCGGTCTGCAGGTCGATGTCGATCCGGCCGGCCAACGCGTACGCGATCACCAGCGGAGGCGAGGCGAGGTAGTTGAGCTTCACGTCGGGCTGGATCCGGCCCTCGAAGTTCCTGTTCCCCGACAACACTGCTGCCACCGTCAGGTCCTGCTCGCGCACTGCCTGGGCGACGTCGTCGATCAACTCCCCCGACGCCCCGATACACGTCATACAACCGAACCCGGCCAGATGAAACCCAAGCTTCTCCAGGTACGGCGTCAACCCCGCCTCCCGCAAATAGTCCATCACCACCCGCGACCCCGGCGACAACGTCGTCTTCACCCACGCCCGACTACCGACCCCCCGCTCCACCGCCTTCTTGGCCACCAACCCAGCCGCCACCATCACCGCCGGATTAGACGTGTTCGTACACGACGTAATAGCCGCCACAACCACAGCCCCATGCCCCGGAACATCTGCGGTGCGGGGGCCGGGTGGGAGTTCATGGTCGGCAGCTTGCTTGGTGTCTGTCAGAGGGATTCGTTGGTTGGGCCTACGCGGGCCGGCGATGGAGGGGACGATTGTGGAGAGGTCGAGGGTTACGTGTTCGTCGTACAGGAGGTTGGCTGTGGGGTCGTGCCATAAGCCTTGGGTTCGGGCGTAAGACTCGACGAGGGCGACCTTGGCGGGTGGGCGGTTGGTGAAGGTCAGGTAGTCGAGGGTTTGGTGGTCGATGGGAAAGTAGGCCGCGGTGGAGCCGAACTCGGGGCACATGTTGGCGATCGTGGCCCGGTCGGGGACGGGGAGGTCGGCTAGCGCGGGGCCGGTGAACTCCACGAACTTGCCGACGACGCCGTGCGAGCGCAGGGTTTCGGTGATGGTGAGGACGAGGTCCGTGGCGGTGGTGCCGGCCGGCAGTGCACCGGTCAGCGACACACCGACGACCGGCGGCAGGACCATCGAGACCGACTGGCCGAGCATCGCGGCCTCGGCCTCGATCCCGCCGATCCCCCAGCCGAGTACGCCGAGGCCGTTCACCATCGTGGTGTGCGAGTCGGTCCCGAGACACAGATCCGGGAACACCCACCCGTCACGCTCCTCGACGACCCGCGCCAGGTACTCCAGGTTGATCTGATGCATGATCCCGGCCCCGGGCGGCACAACCTTCAACTGCCGGAACGTCTGCTGTCCCCAGCGCAGGAACCGGTACCGCTCGGCGTTCCGCTCGTACTCACGGGCCACGTTCAACTGCAGCGCATCAGGCCGGCCGAACACATCCGCGATCACCGAGTGATCCACGACGAGCTCCGCCGGGATCACCGGATCGACCAGCGCCGGTTCCTTGCCCAGCGCAACCATCGCGTTCCGCATCGCCGCCAGGTCGACCAGCACGGGTACGCCGTTCGTGTCGTGCAGGAACACCCGGGACGGGTACACCTCCAGCTCACCGGTTGCCCCCGGCTCCCAGTTCCGCAACGCCTCGGAGGCGGTCCCGTGCCGGAGCGCGTTCTCGAGCAGGATCCGCAACGTCCGCGGGAGGTGGTCCGGGGCGATCCCGGCGAGGTCCTGGATCCTGCTCACGTCGGCTCACCGATGGTGGCGACGACCGCGTCGGTGAAGGCGGTGGTGCCGGCGGTGCCGCCGAGATCTGCGGTCCGCGTCCCCCGCGCGACGGTGGTCCGCAGGGCCTGCTCGACGCGGTCAGCGGCGTCGCGAGAGCCCAGCCAGTCGAGCAGCATCGCGCCGGAGGCGATCATCGCGGTCGGGTTCGCGAGTCCACGGCCGGCGATGTCCGGCGCCGAGCCGTGGGCAGCCTGGGCCATCGCCCGGTCGTAGGAGGCGTTGATGGACGGCGCGATGCCGAGCGACCCGGCCAGTTCACCGGTCAGGTCGGACAGGATGTCGCCGAACATGTTCTCGGTCACGAGTACGTCGAAGTCCGCGCCGTGCCGGACCAGATGCACGGTCATCGCGTCGATGTGGAAGTCGTCGACCTCCAGCTGCGGGTAGTCGGCCGCGACCTCCCGGCAGATCTCCAGGAAGAACCCGGTGGTGGTCCGCAGCACGTTCGCCTTGTGCACGATCGTCAGGTGCCGGCTCCGCCGGAGCGCCAGCTCACACGCCTGCCGCGCGATCCGCTCGATCGCGGGCCGGGTGAAGATCCCCATCGCGATCGCCACGTCCTTGGTCGGCATGAACTCGCCCGTGCCGCGATAGGTACTGCGATCCGCGTAGAACCCCTCAGTGTTCTCCCGCACCACCACCAGATCGAGCCCGGGCACCAGTGCAGGCGTCCCTTCGAACGCGCGTGCCGGACGGATGTTCGCGAACAGGTCGAAGTGCTTGCGCAGGAACCCGCTCGGGTTCAGCCGGGCCCGATGCTCGGCCGGGTACGACGCACTGTCGTGCGGGCCGAGCAACCATCCGTCGAGCTTGTCCAGCGTCTCGACCGTGAGGTCGGGCAGCGCACTGCCGTGGGTCTCGATCGCCGCGGCGCCGACCGGGAGCGGAACCCACTCGACCGGCTCGGCGCCCGCGGCGGCCAGGCCTGCGTCGAGGACCCGGACAGCGGCCGGGACGATCTCCGGCCCGATGCCGTCACCGTCGAGAACTCCTAGTCGATACGTCATAGCCAGGAGTGTGAGTCGTTATAACGACTCACGTCAAGGTATCGCTCCGTGATGTCTCGCGCCTTGATATGCTGCGATCTGGTGTTATAACCGAAGGGAGCGCCGGTGACGAAGGCAGAGGCCGCCTACGATCTCGTCCGGGAGCAGGTGCTCCGGGGCGATCTCGTCCCGGGTGCGGTCATCCCGCAGGCCGCCCTCGCCCGCGAGCTCGGCGTGAGTACGACGCCGTTGCGCGAAGCACTGCGCCGGCTGATGACCGAGGGCCTGGTCGAGCTCGACGCGCACCGCGACGCCCGCGTGACCCGGTTGACCCTCGAGGAGGCCCGCGACCTGATCGAGGTACGCCGCTCCCTCGACCCGCTCGCTGCCGGCCTGGCCGCCGAGCGCCGTACCCGCGAGGACCTCGCGCTGATCCGGCAGACGGCCGACGAACTGCGGCCGTTGCGCGCCGACCCCGGATCGGCCGAGCTGCTCACGCACCGGCGCTTCCACGTGGCGATCTACAGCGCGTCGCACAACCAGCTGCTCGTCCAGCACCTCGACGGACTGTGGGACAAGGCCGACCGATATCGCAGGCTGGCACTCGAGGACGGCCGGAGCGAGGCGGACCTGGACCGCACGCACTCCGAGCACCGCGCGCTGGTGGACGCGATCGCGGCCGGCGACTCCGCTACCGCGACGACGGTCATGCTGGCGCATGTCGAGGCCAGCCTCGGCGCCCGGGCGGTCGCCCGCCTGACGTCCGCTGCCGACCAACCCGCCGCCCGGTCGCTGCGGGGCATCCGAGGAGGCCGGTCATGAGCGACCTGTGGACCGGGCACCAGTACTGCGAGGTCGATGCTGACGGCTGGACGACGTTCTGGCGACTCGACCCTCGCGACCGCGACTTCCGCCTGTCCGACTGGACCGGCGATCCGGACCGCGCCGGTCATCGGCTCTGGGAGCGTGCTGCGACACCCGCGGGGGTGCGCGCGGCCTGGCGCACCTCTGCGGCATCGGTCGATCTGGAGATCCGGGCCGCGTTCGGCATCTACACCAGGATCGCGCCCGTCGACGTCCTGGTCGACGGCGAGCTGCACCAGCGGTGCGAGGTGCTGGAGGGCGAGCAGCGGCTGAGCATCGAGCTGCCGGGCGACCAGGCTGAGGTCGAGATCTGGCTCCCCCAGGCCGGAAGGGTCGCGCTCCGGAAGGTGTCCTTCGACGGCGAGGCCGAGCCGCTCGCGCCGACCGGGCCGCGGTGGATCACCTACGGCAGCTCGATCACGCAAGCCGGCGGCGCGTACGGCCCATCGGAGACCTGGCCGGCGCTGGTTGCCCGGACGAACGGCTGGGACGGCGTCAACCTCGGTTTCGCCGGCGAGTGCCACCTCGATCCGATCGCCGCCCGGACGATCCGCGACCTACCGGCCGGCCTGATCTCGCTGTGTCTCGGCATCAACATCCACGGCGGAGCGACGTACAGCGGCCGGACGCTCCCCGGCCAGGTCGAGTCGTTCATCGCCACCGTTCGCGAAGGCCATCCGCAAACTCCGCTGGTCGTGATCACCCCGCTGCCCGCCCCGGACCGCGAAGGCGAGCCGAATGCGGTCGGCCTCACGCTCGACGACGTCCGGGCCTGCGTCGAGCTCGGCGCCCGCACAGATCCCGGCGTACGCGTGATCGACGGCCGGACGATCCTCAGCTCCGACGAAGCCCGGGCCCTGTATGCAGACGAAGTGCATCCAGGGCCCGACGGCTACCGCCTGATCGGCGAACGTCTCGCCGGTCTACTCACGCTCGACTGATTCACTCCGCCGGGCTGAGGCTCGTGCCGAGGGCCTGCCAGTCGAGGACCGGTGCGGCGAGTTGGCTGATGGTGGCGAGCAGGCCGAGGCGGGCGGCGCGGATCTCCGGCTCCTTGGCCATGACCAGGATCTCGTCGAAGAAGGCATTGACCGGCTCGACCAGGACCGACGTGGCGGCGACGAAGTCGGACAGGCCGGTTGGCGCCTGGCCGATCTTCTGGACCGCCTCGTGCAGCACGACCTCGGCCGGCTCGGTGAGCTTGCTCGAGTCGTACGCCGCCTCGGTGCCCTCCGGCACGATCCGGCGTACCCGCTGGAGAACGGCGACCAGGTCGGCGAAGTCGCTGTTGCCGACCAGGCCCTGCAGCGTCTTCAGCGTTTCGTCGGCCGCGGCCGGAGCAGTTGCCAACGGCAACACTGCGGCCACCTGGAGGTGGTCGTCACCCCGGTCGAGCAGCTGCTGCTCGTACCGTCGGACGGTGAACTCGGCCACCTCGTCCAGCGACTCCGCCGGTACGTCGATGCCCTGGGCACCGATCTCCGCCGCGGCTGCCTGCAGCCCGGTCTCGAGCGTGATCGCCCGCAGCTCGGGGTGCTCGCGCAGGATCGCGACCACGCCGCCGGCCGCACGACGCAACGCGAACGGGTCCGAGCTTCCCGTCGGCTTCGCACCGACACCGAACAACCCCGCCAGCAGGTCGAACCGGTCGGCCAGTGCGAGCAGCGCACCCGGAGTCGTCGACGGCACCGGGTCACCAGCGGATCGAGGAAGCTCCATGTCGAACAGTGCCTGGGCAACGCCTCCGGTCTCACCGGCGCGACGCGCGTACTCGCGAGCCATCGTGCCGGCCAGGCTGGTCAGCTCGACGACCATCTGCGAGCCCAGGTCGAACTTCGCCAGCTCGGCCGCCCGCTTCAGCGTGGTCAAGTCGTCGCCGTCGAGCTCCACCGTGCCGGCCAGCGCCAGCGCGATCCGGCCGATGCGGCCCGCGCGGTCGGCCATCGAGCCGAGCCGCTCCTCGAAGGCCAGCTTCTCCAGCTCGCCCTTCATCGACTCCAGCGGCGTCTCCAGGTCGGCCCGCCAGAAGAACGCGGCGTCCTCGTACCGCGCCCGCAGTACGCCCTCGTTGCCTGCGCGTACGACGTCCTCGTCCACGGAACCGTTGGCCACGGCAACGAAATGCGGGAGCAGCTTGCCGTCGGTGTCGCGCACCGGCAGGTAGCGCTGGTGCTTGCGCATCACCGTCGTGAGGATCTCGCTCGGCAGCTCGAGGTAGTCCGCAGCGAAGCCACCGAGGATCGCGGTCGGCTCCTCGATCAGGTTGACGATCTGGTCGACGAGCGCGGACTCACCCTCGAAGTCGACCGCGCCGTTCACGCCCTTCGCCAGCTCCGTCGCCGCGGCGACGATCTGCTCGCGGCGCTTGGCCGGATCGGCTTCGATGCCGTGGATCCGGAGCAGATCGAGGTACCCCTCGGCGGAGGCGATCTCGACCTTCGGCGGCGCGGCGGTCCGGTGGACCCGCGTGGTCCGGCCGGCAGCGAGCGTCGACACCGACACCGGAACCACCTCGTCGCCGAGCAGCGCGACGAGCCAGCGGATCGGACGGGTGAACGACAGGTTGGCGTCGTTCCAGCGCATGTTCTTGTCGGAGCGGAGGCCCTTGACGATCTCGCTCAGCACGCCGCTCAGGACCTCGGCCGCACCGCGACCCGGGTCCGGCTTGGTCACCGCGACGTACTCGACGCCGTCGACGTCCAGGTCGTGCAGCTCGCTGGGGTCGACCTTCTGACCGCGGGCGAACCCGGCGGCGGCCTTGGTGAGGTTGCCGTCGGCGTCGTACGCCGCGGCCTTCTTCGGTCCGCGAACCACGCGCTCGGCGTCCGGCTCACCGGCCTGCACGGAAGCGACGAAGGCGACCACGCGGCGGGGAGTCGCGTACGTCGTGATCGCGCCGTGGCCGAGCCGGGTCGCGCCGAGCTTCTCCTCCAGCGCGGAACGCACGGCCTCGGCGGTCTTGGTGACCTCCGACGGCGGCATCTCCTCGGTGCCGATCTCGAAGGTCAGCTGCCGCGTCCCGGTCAGCGCCGGGAACTCGGTCGGCTCGGCCGCGGCCGGCGGGAGCTCGGCGTGACCCAGCGGGTACTGCAGCTCCTCGCGGCGCTCGGCCCACAGCCGCGAGACCTCGCGGGCCAGCGTTCGCATCCGGCCGAAGGCCTTCGCGCGTTCCGTCGTACTCACGGCGCCGCGGGCGTCGAGGACGTTGAAGGTGTGCGAGCAGCGCAGTACCTGGATGTGCGCGGGCACCGGGAGCCGGTCGTCGATCATCCGGCGCGCCTCGGCGGCGTACTCCTCGAACAGCCGCTTCTGCGACTCCACGTCGGCGTCGTCGAGGTAGTACCGGCTCATCTCGTACTCCGCCTGGCCGAACGCCTCGCCGTACGAGATGCCCGGCGCGTAGGCGATGTCCTTGAAGTGCGAGACGCCCTGCAGCGCCATCATGATCCGCTCGATGCCGTAGGTGATCTCCACCGACACCGGGTCCAGCGTCATACCGCCGGCCTGCTGGAAGTACGTGAACTGGGTGATCTCGAGGCCGTCGAGCCAGACCTCCCAGCCCAGGCCCCAGGAGCCGGTCGCCGGGTTGGCCCAGTTGTCCTCGACGAACCGCACGTCGTGCGCGTGAATGTCGATCCCGAGCGCGGTCAGGCTCTCCAGGAACAGCTCCTGCGGGTTGCCCGGGTCCGGCTTGAGCACCACCTGGAACTGGGTGTGCGTCTGCAGGCGGTTCGGGTTCTCGCCGTAGCGGCTGTCGTCCGGCCGAACGCTCGGCTCGACGTACGCCACCCGCCACGGCTCGGGACCGAGCACGCGCAGGATCGTCGCCGGATTCAGCGTTCCGGCCCCGACCTCGGTGTTGAACGGCTGCACGACCATGCAGCCCCGGTCGGTCCAGTACTTCGTCAGCGCCAGCAGCGCGTCCTGCATGGTGAGCACAGCAAACCTCAAGCCATCTTCGGGGGGTTTTCGGAGCGAAGTCTATTAGCTTCGTCGGGGTGCTATCCCCCGGATTGCCAGGGTGAGTAGCCGGTCGGCCTGGGCGGAGTCCTCGCCGCTGGCCAGGGAGATGCCGTTGACGAGCTTCAGCAGGTCCTCGATCCGGACGTCCGCGGGTACGGCGCCGGTGTTCTGAGCGCGCTCCAGCAGCCTCCGGCCGGCCGTGATGACGCGCGCATGAGCGTCCGAGCCACACGCTTCACCCAGCACCAGAGCGGTCGCCAATCCCCTGCTATTGGTGGTGTGGCCAACCATTGTGCGGAGCCAGATCTGCAACGCCTGCAAGGGATCCGCGTGATCGAGGAGGTCGTCGGCCTGCACGCAGACCGCGTCGACGCTGCTCCGGAACACCGCCTCGAGCAAGCTGACGCGACCGCCGAAGTGCCGGTGCAGCGTCGCCGACCCGACGCCGGCGCGGCGGGAGATCTCCTCGAGTGACGCGTCCGCGCCCTGCTCGGCGACCACCTCGGCCGCGACCGCTACCAGGCGGTCCCGGTTCCGCTGGGCGTCAGCACGCATCTTCTCGAGGTCCCTTGACTTAAGTGGGGTGGTCCCCCATATCGTAGCGGTTCGTAAGTGGGGGCCCACCCCGTTTAGGTTGAGGAGACTTGTGATGCGCATTGGTATGGCGTTCGGCGATGTCCGCGGGCCGGCCCCGCTGCCGGAGATCACCCGGCAGATCCAGGAGGCGGCCGCGGGCGGTGCCGGCACGGCTTGGGTGACGCACGGCGTGGGCTGGGACGCGCTCACCACGCTCGCAGTCGCAGGTCCGGCCGCCCCCGGGATTGAGCTCGGGACGGCGGTCGTGCCGTTCCCCCAGCGACACCCGCTCGTGCTCGCGAAGCAGGCGCTGACCGTTCAGGCGGCGGTCGGCAACCGGCTGACCCTCGGCATCGGCGCGGGCATCGCCCGGATGGTCAGCACGATGTACGGCCTGCCGACCGATCGGCCGGCCCGGCGGATGCGCGAGTACCTCGAAGTACTGCAGCCGCTCCTCCGCGGCGAGGCGGTCGACCATCACGGCGAGACGTACACGGCGGTCGGCTCGATCGATCTCCCTGGCGCCGAGGCTCCGTCGGTCCTGCTCGCCGCGCTCGGTCCGGCGATGCTCAAGGTCGCCGGCGAGCTCGCCGACGGCACCATCACCTGGATGACCGGTCCGCATACGCTGGCCGACCACGTCGTACCGTCGATCACCCGAGCGTCCGGCGACCGCAGTCCACGGATCGTGGCGGGCCTTGCGGTCTGCCTGACGTCCGACGAAGACGCCGTACGCGCGCGCTTCGCCGACCAGTTCGCACTCGCCGGCCAGGTCCCGGAGTACCGCGCGATGCTCGACCGGGAAGGCGCCGCCGGACCGGCCGACGTACTGATCGTCGGCGACGAGTCCTCGATCACGAAGCAACTCGACCGCTTCCACGACACCGGCGCGACCGACCTCATGCTCGCCCCGATCGGCACTCCAGAAGAACAAGCCCGCACGACCGCGTACTTGTCTACAGTGGCGGGGTGACGGTTACGGATGCGCACGGGGCGGTCGACGCGGTCTGGAGGATCGAGTCGGCGCGGATCATCGCGGGTGTTGCGCGAATCGTGCGGGACGTGGGGTTGGCGGAGGAGCTGGCGCAGGATGCGCTGGTGGCGGCGTTGGAGCAGTGGCCGCAGTCCGGCGTACCGAACAATCCTGGGGCCTGGTTGATGGCGATCGCCAAGCGGCGGGCGATCGACCTGATCCGGCGCAAGGACACGTACCAACGCAAGCTCGCCGAGATGGGGCATGAGCTCGAGATCGACGGCGACAGCGTCGAGGACGACGTGGAGGCGATCCTCGAGGACCACATCGAGGACGACCTGCTGCGGCTGGTCTTCACCGCGTGTCACCCGGTGCTGACGATGGACGCCCGCGTGACGCTGACGTTGAAGCTGCTCGGCGGCTTGAAGACCGACGAGATCGCGCGGGCGTTCCTCGCGCCGGAGCCGACCATCGCGCAGCGGATCGTCCGGGCCAAGCGCAACCTGGCCAAGGCCGAGGTCCAGTTCGAGGTGCCGTCCGGGCCGGACCTGCTCGATCGGCTGTCGTCGGTGCTCGAGGTCGTGTATCTCATCTACAACGAGGGGTACTCCGCGACCGCGGGCGACGACTGGATGCGTCCGGCGCTGTGCAACGAGGCGATGCGACTCGGCCGCCTGATCGCGGAGCTGATGCCGACCGAGCCCGAAGTACTCGGCCTGCTGGCGTTGATGGAGCTGCAGTCGTCCCGGGCAGGCGCCCGCATCGGACCGGACGGCGAGCCGGTGCTCCTGCTCGACCAGGACCGCCGCCGCTGGGACCGGCTGCTGATCCGCCGCGGCCTCGAAGGCATCGACCGCGCCTGGGCGCTGGAGAAACCGCCTGGCCCGTACCTCCTCCAGTCGGCGATCGCCGCCTGCCACGCCCGGGCCGCCGACCCGGAGGACACCGACTGGGCCCGGATCGCGGGGCTGTACGCCGTACTCGCGCAGGTCACGCCTTCAC
The DNA here is from genome assembly GCF_004217145.1 of Kribbella rubisoli. GTDB lineage: Bacteria > Actinomycetota > Actinomycetes > Propionibacteriales > Kribbellaceae > Kribbella > Kribbella rubisoli. Next base: position 871,467 of record NZ_SHKR01000011.1, read on the forward strand.
CGGTGGTCGAGCTGAACCAGGCGGTCGCGATCTCGATGGCGTTCGGCCCGGAGCGTGGGCTTGAGGCCGTGGACGCGCTGGCCGACGATCCGTCGCTGAAGGACTACCACCTACTGCCGAGCGTGCGCGGCGATCTCCTCTTCAAGCTCGGCCGGTTGGCCGAGGCGCGCGAGGAGTTCGAGAAGGCGGCCGCCCTCACCCGCAACGAACGCGAACGAAAGCTCCTCCTCGAACGCGCCGCCGCCTGCTAGCTGGGTCGTGCGAGCGGAAGTGATCTGCGTCACAGGTAGTCGAGGGAGAACCTTGACGCTCGACGCAGGGGTGAGGATCGTCACCCACCAGGAGGAACCGCTATGAATACCGTCGTTTCGAAGGACGGCACCACCATCGCCTACGACCGGCGCGGGAACGGGCCGGCGCTCGTCCTCGTCGACGGCGCGCTCTGCTCCCGTGCACAGGGCCCGATGCCCGCGGTTGCCGAGGCGCTCGCCGACCGGTTCACCGTCTACAACTACGACCGGCGCGGTCGCGGCGACTCCGGCGACACCGGCCCCTACGACGTCGACCGGGAGATCGAGGATCTCGCGGCCGTGATCGAGGCGGCCGGCGGATCGGCGTACGTCTACGGCTCGTCGTCCGGCGCGGCGCTCGCGCTCCGGGCCGCGGCGGCCGGGCTGCCGATCGAGAAGCTGGTCGCGTTCGAGCCGCCGTACGTCGTCGACGACAGCCGGACCCAGATCCCGCGCACGTGGGTCGCCGACCTGCAGGCGCTCGAGCCGGGCGACGCGATCAAGTACTTCTTCACCAAGGGGATCGGGCTGCCCGGGATCTTCGTCACGATGATGAAGCTGATGCCGGCCTGGAAGCCGATGAAGGCGATCGCCCACACCCTGCCGTACGACGCGCAGGTCGTCGGCGAGAACTGCTTCGGCGACCCGATGGACGCATCCCAGTGGGCGTCGATCCAGCAGCCGGTGCAGGTGGTGAGCGGCGGCAAGAGCCCGGCGTGGATGAAGGCGTCCACCCGTGCGCTCGCCGACGCGGTCCCGGGCGCCGGGCACACCGAAGTGCCGGGTCAGAACCACGTGATCAAGGCCACCGCGATCGCCCCGGTGATCGCCGGCTTCTGCCGGTGATGCGGATCGCCAGGCCATCACAATCGCGCCCGCCCGGCCACGCTGAGCGGGAACCGGGCGGGCGCGATCGATTGTGATGGTGTGGAGATCCGCTGTTGTCAGGCGCCGGCGATCAGCGCGCCGGCGCCGGCGCGGGCCGCGTCGAAGCGGGCCTGGGCGTCGGCCCAGTTGACGACGTTCCACCAGGCCTTGACGTAGTCCGGCTTCACGTTCTTGTACTGCAGGTAGAACGCGTGCTCCCACATGTCCAGCATCGCGATCGGGGTCTGCCCGGCCGGCAGGTTGCCCTGCTGGTCGTACAGCTGGTGGATCAGCAGCTGGCTGCCCAGCGCGTCCCAGCCGAGGATGGCCCAGCCGGAGCCCTGGATCGTGGTCGCGCTCGCGGTGAAGTTCGCCTGGAAGCCGTCGAACGAGCCGAAGAACTCGTCGATCGCGGCGCCGAGCTCGCCGTCCGGCTTGTCGCCGCCGTCCGGGGACAGGTTCTTCCAGAAGATCGAGTGGTTGACGTGGCCACCGAGGTTGAAGGCCAGCGTCTTCTCCAGCCCGACGATCGATCCGAAGTCACCCTTGTCGCGGGCCTCGGCCAGCTTGTCCAGGGTGTCGTTCAGACCCTTCACGTAGGTCGCGTGGTGCTTGTCGTGGTGCAGCTCCATGATCTCGCCGGCGATACTCGGCGCGAGCGCGCTGTAGTCGTAGGGAAGATCGGGAAGCGTGTACGTGGTCAACTCTGCTCCTTCGTCGGGGCCCACCGAGGGCCGATATCTCCGATGTCCTGTTTCAGCGGCACCAGCTTGAAACTTCAACCACGGTTGAGGTCAAGGCAACACGCGGGCGAACGCGCCACCACCGACCGGTGCCCGGTCCGACCGCCTTCACACCCCGGCGTACGTCCCGGACACCCCCAGCTTCACATACTCCACCCAGCGACCCACGAGCGAGTCTCACCGAACCGCGAGCACCAGCTTGCCGCGGGTCCGGCCGTCCTCCAGAAGCCGGTGCGCCGCGCCCGCCTCGGCGAGCGGGAACACCTCCTCGACCTCGATCCGGACGGCGCCGCTCTCGATCAGCTCGGCGATCTCACCGAGCGCATGACCGTCGGGCTCGACCAGGTACGACGCCACCCGGACGCCCGACTCCGCCGCCCGCGCCAGCAGCTCCGGCGAGGTCCCCGACGGTACGGCGACCACCAGGCCGCCCCGCCTGGTCACGGCGACGGATTGCGCCAGTGTGGCCTCGCTGCCGACCAGATCCACCACGACGTCGAGGTCGCCGATCGCCGCGACGACGTCCGCCGAGTGGTAGTCGATCACCTCGTCCGCGCCGAGCCCGCGGAGCCAGTCGTGCTTGCCGGCGCTCGCCGTGCCGCCGACATACGCACCGAGCTGTTTGGCGAACTGAACGGCCAGGTGTCCGACCCCACCCGCGGCCGCGTGGATCAGCACCCGCTGATCCTTCTGCACATCGGCCAGCGCCGTCAGCATCTGGTACGCCGTGAGTCCGGCGAGCGGGACCGCGGCCGCCTCGACGTGACCGAGGTTGGCCGGCTTGCGGGCGAAGTTCCGTGACGGGGCAGTCACATACTCCGCGTAGGCCGACGCCGCCCGCGGAACCACGGCATCCCGTAGACCTCGTCGCCGACCGCGAGCGTGTGGACGCCATGGCCGACGACCTCGACGACGCCGCTCACGTCCCATCCGAGGATGAAGGGCGGCTCGCCGAGCAGGCCGGCGACCCCCTGGCCGGCGCGCGTCTTCGCGTCCACAGGGTTCACCCCGGCTGCCTCCACCCGGACCAGGACCTCGGTGGGCAACGGCTCCGGCCGGAGCGTGTCGAAACCGCTAGGCGCACTGCGCACCTGGGTCGAGACCCACCTCGACCAGCTGAGCGCGTAGCGCCTTCGCGAACGGCTCGGGCTGGTCGGCGAAGCCGGTGTGCCCGCCGGGGAAACGCGTCGGCTCGATCCCGAGCTGCTCGGCCAGCGCCGTCGAGGTCCGGTCGCACAACTGCCCGACCGACTCCTCGCCGATCCCGATGACGACGTTGGCCGTACGCAGCTTCCCCAGGTCCGGCGTCCAGGTGATCGTCTCGCGCATCTCGTGAGAGAACCAGAACTGCTCAGACGCGACCTGCTGCGGGTCGCGGTCGCCGCTGAACATCATCTCGACGACCTCGTCCGGCACGCCGAGGTTGGCCAGTTGGAAGAACTGCTGCCAGGCACCGACCACGTCACCGGCCAGGTAGTCGGCCATCAGCTTCTCGGACTTCGCCAGCAGCTCGTCGCCGTCCTCGACCAGCCGATCGAGCGGCGGCTCGTGGGCGATCACCGCGCGTACGACGTCCAGGTGCTCCTGGGCGAGCGCCAGCACGCTGACCGCTCCCCCGCTCGAGCCGAGTACGACGGCAGGGCCGGCGTCGACGTGCCGGATCAGCCGGGCGAGATCGTCGGCCCGCTGCTCGGGTCGCGACGTACCGCCGGGATCGAGAGTGCTTCGCTTGATCCCCCGCGGATCGGTCGTCAGCACCGTGTAGTCACCGGCCAGCAGATCGGCCAGCGGTGCGAACGAGTCCGCGTCCATCGGCGCGCCGACCAGGACCACCAACGGTCCTGATCCGCGCACCTCGTAGTACAACTCCGCCTCGGAAACCTTCAGTGTGTTGTTCATGCCACCTCCACGAACGACAGTGGCACGAATGGACACTTAGTTCTGGAAGACGTCCGAGTCCGGGCCGAAATCGGCCTCGTCGACGACCCGGCGTACCTCGACCTCGGAGCCGAGCGCCTCGGCCAGCCGGGCGGCCCACTCGATCGCCTCGTCGCGGTTGCGGACCTCGACGACGATCACGCCTCCGACCAGCTCCTTGGTCTCCGCGAACGGGCCGTCGGTGACCGTACGCCGGCCGTCCGCGACCTTCACCCGGGCGCCGAGCGAGCTACGGTGCACACCCTCCGCGAACAGCAGCACTCCGGCCTTCGACAGGTCCTCGACCACGTTCCCGACCCCCTCCGCAACCTCCGGCGACGGAAACTTCCCGGCCTCGCTGTCGGCGTCCGCCTTGTTGATGATCATGTAGCGCATCGCTGCTGCTCCTCGTCGTATCGGTCGACCACTTACTCTCACGTCGAGCAGCCCACGACCAGATCGACACGCGATCTCAGATCAGATCGACGGTCAGCTCGTAGAGCCGCTTCGCGTCGTCGGGATCGAACGTCTTCAGCGCCGGATCGACCGGTACGCCGACCGCGCGCAGGATCAACCGCTCGTCCGGCTGGTCGTCCATCACCGCGAGCGTGTCCCGGACGCTCTCCGCCGGCGGCTTCGCGAAGAGTGCCGCGCTCACCCGGGCCACAGTCCGGAGCGGCTGCGGCAGGTGGTTCGTGCCGCTCTTCGTGTACGGCGGCTGCACACCGAAGTACTTCGTCCGTCCGTCGGGATGGTTCTGCAGGTAGTGCACCGCGAGCAGGTCGTTCGCGCGGCCGCCGCTCATCGTCGCCGGGACCGTGCCGTAGCCCTTCGTGAACTGGAGGTCGTCCCAGTTCACCGCGCCCTTGGTGATGCCGGTCGCGCCGAGGTTCGTGATGATCGGCGTCTCGCCACGCTCGAGCAGGTCGGTCAGGCCGTAGCTGAGGATGAAGCGGCTCAGGTAGTAGAGCATGAACGTGCCCTCCAGCCCGTCGACCGTCTCCCGCCGCTTCACGAACGGCAGCATCGCGGTCAGCACCAGCGCATCCAGGGCTTCGTGACGGGCCGGCACCTCCTTGATCACCCGGTAGTTCTCGGCGATCGAGAGCAGGTCGGCTTGCAGGTACGCCGCCTCGCCGTCGAGGGCGTCCGCCTCACGAAGGAACAGCTCGCCGCGCGACGGCGTACTGCCGATCACCGTCACGCGAGCGCCGCGACGCAGGTAGTGCAAGGCGATCTCGCGCCCCATCCCGGTGGTCCCGCCGGCCACCACGACGTTCTTCATATCGGGTCAACTCCTAAGTCATCGATCGGTGACTTAGACCGTAGACGCCGGGCGGATAACATGTCAACGATCGATGACTTAGGAGGACCGATGGCGCACAAGCGGGACCGGGAGGCGACCCGGGCGCGGTTGCTGGAGTGCGCGCGCCTCCGGTTCGCCCGGGACGGGTACGACGGGACGAGCGTGCGGGACGTGGCCGGTGACGTCGGCGTGGATCCGGCGCTGGTGTTCCGGTACTTCGGGTCCAAGTCGGGGCTGTTCACCCAGGCGATGGCCGGCTCGTCGGCACCCGTCGTACTCCCGGACGGCCCGGTCGAGGAGCTGCCGGCGAAGTTGCTGCACCAGCTCGTGTTCGAGGACTGGTCGGAGTACGCGGGTGAGCACCCGTTGGTCGCGATGCTGCGATCGGCCGGTCACGAGGACACCAAGGACCGACTGCGGCAGCAGATCTGCGAGGGCTACCTGGACGTGCTGTCACAGCTTGCCGAGGGCAACGAAGACAAGAACCTCCGGACCGAACTCTTCGGCGCCTGGCTGCTCGGCATCGGCATCCTCCGCACCGCCGTCGGCACCCCCACCCTCAGCAAAGCCACCGAGGAAGACCTCCGCCCCCACCTCGCCGCCGTCGCGGAAGCGCTGTTCGGCCGGCCCGTTCCCGTACCGAAGAACGGGTAGTGGTGCCCGCCACGGAGCTCATTAATTGGGCCCAGCCGGAGCCCGAGCGGCGGCCGGCCACCACTATCCGTCCTTCGGTACACCGCTAGTCGGCGGTTGCCTCGGCGATCGAGCGGGGGGCGCGGACTTGCGAGAACTGGAGGTTGCCGGTGGGCATCATCCAGGTCATCACCTCGACCGCGAGGCGGCCCGCGCGGACTGCCGGGTCGGCCTCGGCGTGTTGCCGGGCCGTTGCGGCGTCCACGGACCAGATGGAGAAGCCGCGGAAGCGCTCGTTGTCCTGGTCGACCAGCGGGCCGCGGGCCAGCACCAGACCGCGGTCCTGCAGGTCGGCGCCATGGGCGAGATGGCGGTCCTGCAGCTCGGCGGCCTCATCGTCCGTCATCACCGGCGCGTCCGGTCGAAGCGTCAGCAGGATCACGGTGTAGCGGTCGAAGCGCATGCCGCCAAGCTCTCGCCCCGGGGCGCTCAGTTGGGCTGGTCGCCATTGGGGTTGTAGGCGCAGGCGTCGGCCAGGTTCTGGGTGGGGCCGGGGGGTGGGGTGGTGGTTGTGGTGGTCGGCTTGCGGGTGGTGGTGCTGGGCGTGGTCGTCGTGGTCGTCGGTGGCGGGGTGGATTCGAGGGCGTTCTCGACGGTGTCGCGGAGGGCCTGGTAGTCGGGGTGGAGGTACTTGAGGCGGAGCTTCTCCGGGTCCAGCGTCACGTTGGAGACCGTGCCCGACTTCACCCTGAGCGCCAGTTGGACCATCGCCGGGAGCAACTCCTGCGGAATGTCGGTGCGAAGCAGGTGCTGACCGGCCTTCGCGATCGCCTTGTACTTCGTGAGCAGCGTCTGCGGATCCGCCGCGTCGACGATGCTCTTGATCACGCACCGCTGCCGGACCTGCCGCTGGTCGTCGTCGGCGCCGTACCGGCCGCGGGCGAACCAGAGCGCGTGCCGGCCGTCGAGGTGCTGGTTCGGGCCGGGCTCGATCCACTCCTTCGGTGGGATGTGCGAGCTGCTGATACCGCCCATCGCGACTCGCTCGTTGACGTTCACCTTGATCCCGCCGAGCGCGTCGACGATCTCCGGGAAGCTCTGCAGGTTGACCTGCAGGTAGTAGTCGAGCTTCAGCCCGATCGCCTCGCCGACGGACTGCTTGACCACGTCGGCGCCCTCGTTGTCCGACGGGCCGAGGATGCCGGGATGCGCGTCCGGGATGTTCTGGTACATCGCCGTCAGCATCCACTCGAGCCGGCCGTCGAGGCTGAGCCCCTCCTTGCCGAAGCCGTTCGGGTAGTACTTGTACAGCGGTGAGTCCTTCGGGAACGGCATGAAGGTCAGGTTCCGCGGCAGCGAGATCAGCGCGGTGTTGCCGGTCTTGGTGTCGATACTCGCCACGATCACCGTGTCGGTCCGCACCCCCTCGCGGCTCGGCGCGTCGTCGCCGCCGAGCAGCAGCAGGTTGAGCCGCGGCTTGTCCTCCCACGGGTCCTTGACGTTGACCGTCGTCGGCCGGGTCGCGCTCTTGCTCTCACCCTGCGCCTGGAAGACGTCCTGTACGAGCGTCCGCTGCGCGAGCACACTCTGTACGCCGACCGCAGCGGGCGCCGCGATCGCGAAGCAGAGGATCCCGACGAACCCGGCGCCGAGTGCCCGGCCGCCGGCACCGCCCGTTGCCGGACGCAACGACCGGTGCGACGCGACGATCACGACGATCCAGAGGAACGCGACGGCGCCGATCACCACCGACGTCATCAACAGCCGGCTCGGTACGACGGCGGCGGCGAGAACCTCCTCCCGCCGGGTCAGCCCGACGTACACGCCGAGGCCGACCATTCCGAGGAACAGGGTGAAGACGAACGCGCCGATCCGCCGGCGGCCGCCGACGATCAAACCGAGTCCTGGAAGCAGTGCGCCCAACAGGGTCAGCCCCAGCAACTTCGGCACCGATCGTGGCCGTCTCGTTGCCGCGCGCGCACGTCTCCCCATCGGCTCCCCTGTCGCCCGTCCCGCTTCCAGTGTGCGCCAAGTACCGCACTCCGTACCTCTTCAGACGTGTTACAGCGTTAATCGGTTGTCAATCGGCCGGATCCGGCCGGTAGGTTGACCGATCGTGCAGATTCTGGTTTTGGGTGGAAACGGGTTTGTTGGACGCGCGATCGTCGAGGACGCGCTCGCGCACGGAGCAGAGGTCGCGTCGTTCAGCCGGGGCAAGAGCGGGTCGCCGCTGCCCGCGCAGGTCACGGAGCTGATCGGCGACCGGGAGACCGGGGACTACGACGCGCTGCGGACCGGTGAGTGGGACGCGGTGGTCGACCTGAGCGGCTTCCGGAGCCGGGACGTCGACCAGGCGATGGACGTCCTCGGTGACCGGGTCGGGAGGTATGTGTTCGTCTCGAGCCATGCGGTGTACGTCCGCGACCTACCGGCCGGCACCGACGAGACGGCACCTCGGCGCGAGCCGATGCGCGATGCCGACGTACTGACGAACGACACGTACGGACCCTGCAAGGTGGCGTGCGAGGACGACGTCCTCGAGAGGTACGGCGATCGGGCAACGATCATCCGTCCCGGTCGGGTGACCGGTCCGGGCGACTCGTCCGGTACGGCGTTGTACTGGATCCGCCGGGGTGCTCGTGGCGGCCGGGTCGCACTCCCGACCAAGCCCGAGGCGCCCTTGCAACTCATCGACAGCCGCGACGTCGCGCGCCTCGTGGTGCAGCTGATCACCGACCAGCGCGCCGGCGCGTTCAACGCGATCGGCCCGGACTCGACCATCGCCGAACTGATCGAATCCGCCGCGGAGCTGGCGCACTCGAAGGTGGACATCGTCCCCATCCCGTTCGACGCGGTTCCGCCGCGTTTCCCGTTGATGGACCCGGAAGCGGAGTGGGGCGAACGCCGCCGCAACCCGGCCAAGGCCCGCGCGGCCGGCATGTCGATCACCCCGCTGCGGCAAACCGTCCAAGACGTACTTGCCTGGGACCGGGACCGCGGTGCACCCGAGCTGAAGATCGGTCTGACGCCCGAGCAAGAAGACGAGCTACTCCGGCAGCGCTAGCGTCCGGCCGGCATCCCGGGCCGCGTTGATCGAGCGAGTCAGCGTGTCCTTCAGCGCCGTCGCCTCGTCGGTGAAGCCTTGGACGATCGACGTGTCGCCGACCGGCTCGGTGCGGGCGAGGAGTTCGATGTAGCGGTCGCCGTCTTCCAGCGCGGCTTCGGCGCGGAGGGCGGCGTCGGCGGAGCGGACCCGGTCGGCGTACTGGACCAGGAGATCAACCTTGCGTTTGATCGCGTCGACGGAGAGCGCGAGGGCGCGACGCTGCGGTCCGAGTACGGCGTCCAGCTCGGCGGTCTCCATCCCGCGGGCGATGTCCTTCTGCCGAGCACGCAGTACCGTCTGCTCCCGCAGCACCTGCGCGATGTCCCAGAGCTGCTCCGGGAGAACCAGCTCGTTCTTCATCTCGTCGAGCAGCCCGCGGCGCGTAACTGTTGCCTCAAGCACCGTTTTCACCGCACGCTGCGCACGCCCGAGCAGCCGCGCCGCATTCTCGTCGAAGTCCTCCGGCAAGAGGTACTTCCCGTGCTGGATCCGGACCGCCTTGTGCCCGCGGTCCTCGACCATCGACTTCACCAGGATCCCGGCGGTGGCGAGTACGGCGACACCGGCCAGCGCGACCGCCGCCCACGCCGCGACCGCGGTCGGCAGCGTCGCCGCCATCACGATCAGCGCGAGGATCCATCCGCCCACGCACACGGCGAGCCACACCAGCAACGTGCCGAACGTGTTCCCGGGAGCCACCGACCACGACGTCTGCCGTTTCGGGCGGGGCGCACCGGCCGCGACGAACAACTCCGGCCGGTGCTCGTACAACCGCCGTACGCCCACAGGCACACCCGGCGCGAACACAGGCTTCATCGCCACCTCCGGAGAAGTCGTCAGCACTCAGCGTAGCCGTGCGGACAGCCCGTCGAGGAAGACGTCGAGGCCGAACTCGAACAACTTGTCCAGGTCGTATTCATAGTCGAACCCGTCCGCGAGCAACTCGCGGAACGCGGGCAGATCTCCCAGCGCGATCATCGCGCCCAGCTTGTCCGACTGCTCGGTGACCCACTCGTCCGCGGTCACGCCGGTGTCCTGCTCGGCCTGCGCTTCGGCCTCCATCACCAGGGCCACGCCGCGCACGTACGCGAACAGGCTGATCATCGTCGACAACGCCGCGCTCTTCTCGAACCCGCGCAAAGCCCGCAGTACCGCATCCGTGTGCGGAAGCAGTCGCGGCACCAACTGCGGCCGGCTCAGACTGATCGCACTCGCGAGCCACAGATGCCGCCGGTACGCAGCCCAGTGCACCCGCGCCACCATCGCGATCGCCTCCCGCCAATCGTCCGGCGGGGTCCCGAGCGGGAACTCCGCGAGAGCCGCGTCGACCATCTGCACGACGAGCACGTCCTTCCCGCCGACGTACCGGTAGAGCGCCATCGTCGACACCCCGAGCTCGCTCGCGATCCGCCGCATCGACAACGCGGCCAGCCCTTCGGCGTCCGCGATCGCGATCGCCATCCGCACAACCTCGTCGCGATTCAGCTCCGGCTGCTGCTCCGGTTGCTGGTCCGATTGCAGAGTACGGCGCGCAGCCCGCGGAGGCGGACCGACGACCGTCCCGACGCCGGGGCTCGGATGCACGAGCCGCTCGGCCTGCAACGCCTGCAAGGCCTTGGTCGCGGTCGCCATCGCCACCCCGAAGTCGCGCACCAACGCCCGCGTCGACGGCACCCGGTCCCCCGGCTTCAGCTCGCCCGCCCGGATCCGCCGCCGCAGCTCGGCCGCGATCATTTCGTACTGCGTCATCCGACCCCTCCCGAGATAGTGCACATACAATGTACGCGCACTATCTCGGAATGAGACCCCTCCTGACATGTCAGCTTAGGTAAGGCTATCCTCTGCCGCATGCAGGAAACGAACGGGCTGACGGGCGATGAGTTGTGCCTGGGGTATCACGGCCGGCGTGTCGTCGATTGCGCCTCGCTGCACCTCGAGCCGGCCCGCGTGACCGCGCTCGTCGGTCCCAACGGCAGCGGCAAGTCGACGCTGCTGCGTGCCCTCGCCCGGCTCCACCACCCCGACGCCGGCAGCATCACCTTCCCCGGCGGCGGCAACGCGCTCGACCTGTCGGCGAAGGAGTTCGCCCGCAAGGTCACGCTGCTCTCGCAGTCCCGCCCGACTCCGAACGGCGTGAGCGTGCGCGACGTCGTCGGGTACGGGCGTCATCCGCATCGGAGCCGTTGGCGCAACGACGACGCGGACGGTCCGCGCGCGATCGAGCACGCGATGACGGTCACCGGCGTCACGTCGATGGCCGAGCGTGCGGTCGACGAGCTGTCCGGCGGCGAACTGCAACGCGTCTGGCTCGCAACCTGTCTCGCCCAGGACACCGGCGTACTCCTGCTCGACGAGCCGACCACGTTCCTCGACCTGCGGTACCAGATCGAGATCCTCGACCTGATGCGCGAGCTCGCCGACGAGCACGGGGTCGCGGTCGGCGTCGTACTGCATGACCTGAACCAGGCCGCTGCGGTGGCGGACCGGATCGCACTACTCGATCAGGGGCGGGTACGTGCGACCGGTACGCCGGACGAGGTACTGCGAGCAGACGCGCTCACCGAAACGTACGGCATCACCATCGAGGTCGGCACCGATCCGGCCACCGGTCTGGTCACCACTCGCCCCATCGGCAAACACCTGTCCCGCGTCACAACGAGCTGAAAGTCATCCTGATGAGACGAACCGCCATCGCTCTGGTCGCCGCTGCCCTGCTGGGTCTGACTGCCTGCGGAACCAGCGAACCCGCCGCCTCCGACGACGCCAGTGACGCTGCCGCGCAGCCGGTCTCGCTGACCGACGCGCGGAACAAGAAGCTCGACCTGAAGGCGCCCGCGAAGAAGATCGTGGCGCTGGAGTGGAACGCCGCCGAGAACCTGGTCACGCTCGGCGTGATGCCGGTCGGCGTCGCGGACACCAAGGGCTACACGAACTGGGTCACCGCGGCGAAGCTCGACCCGTCGGTGAAGGACGTCGGTACCCGCGGCGAGGCCAGCGTCGACGCGATCGTTGCCCTCAACCCCGATCTGGTGATCACTACGACCGACGAGGCCGCGAACACGATCACGCAGCTCGAGAAGGCCGCGCCGGTGCTCGTGATCCGCGGTGCGGACGCAAAGAACGCGATCCCGCAGATGAAGACGAACCTGGACCTGATCGGCCAGGCGGTCGGCAAGGCGGACCAGGCCAAGCAGCTGAACGCCGACTTCGACAAGGCGGTTGCCGACGGCAAGCAGAAGATCGCCGACGCCGGCAAGGCCGGCACCGGGTTCACGATGTCGGACGGGTGGAAGCAGGGCAGCACGATCTCGATCCGGATGTATACGACCGGATCGCTGCTCGGGGCCGTCGCGACGGAGCTGGGCCTGAAGAACGGGTGGACCGGTGCCGGTGACAAGGACTACGGGCTCGCGCAGACCGACCTCGAAGGTCTGACCAAGCTGCCCGACGGCAACTTCCTCTACATCGCGAACAAGAACGACGGCGGTGACGTGTTCGGCGGCGACCTGGCAGGCAACGCGATCTGGAAGAACCTGCCGTTCGTGAAGACCGACAAGGTTCACCGTCTGCCCGACGGCATCTGGATGTTCGGCGGCCCGAAGTCCACCGAGCAGTTCATCGACGCCGCCGTACAGGCAGTCACCTCTTGACCCAGCAGGAGACCGTTCAGTCTGTTCCCTTGGCTGTTCCGGTTCGCCGGTTGCAGGTCACCGGGGTGTTCGTGCTGGCGGTGGTCGCGATCGTGGTGCTCGCCGGTGCGCATCTGACGCAAGGCACATCCTCGGTGGGGGCCGGGGATCTGGTGCGGCTGGCGTTCGGGCAGGGAACCGACAACGCCGCGAACGTCCTGGTTGCGTCGCGGTTGCCTCGGCTGCTCGCCGGCGTGCTGGTCGGTATCGCCCTGGGGGTTGCGGGAGCGGGGTTGCAGTCGTTGGCTCGCAACCCGCTCGCTTCACCTGACACGTTGGGGGTCAACGCAGGGGCGTATCTGGCGGTCGTGATCGTGGCGGCGTTCGGGGTGTCGTTGCCGGCGCTGCCCGCGGGTGGAGTCGCGTTCGTCGGCGGACTGGCAGCTGCGGGGTTGGTGCTGGTCCTGTCGGCGGGCGGCTCCACCGGGCCGACCCGGCTGATCCTGGCCGGGTCGGCGGTCGCGATGGCGCTCGCCGGCCTGACCACGCTGCTCCTGCTGCTGTACCGCGAGGAGACGGTCGGCACGTTCGCCTGGGGCGCCGGCACGCTGGTCCAGACCGACCTGCGCGCCGTCACCCAGATGGCGCCGATCGTTGCCCTCGGCATCCTGGCCGCGTTCCTGCTCGCCGCGAAACTAGACATCCTTGCCCTCGGCGACGACACCGCCTCCGTCCTCGGCGTGAACGTACGCCGGATCCGCGTCCTCACCACCCTTGTCACCGTCATGCTCTCCGCGGCGGCCGTCACTGTCGCGGGACCGGTCGGTTTCGTCGGCCTGGTCGCGCCGGTTCTCGTCCGCCTCCTCGCGCCACTCGTCCCCGGTCTGCTCCGGCACCGTGTACTGCTCCCGCTCTCGGGTCTCGCCGGCGTCCTCGTCGTACTGGCCTCGGACGTCGTACTGCGGGCGGCGTTCGGCGGGCAGGCCGGGGTGGAGATACCGACCGGGATCATGACGATGGTGGTCGGCGCGATCGTCCTCATCTGGCTGGCCCGCCGGCACCGCGACTCCGGTCCGAGCCGCTCCCCCGGCGGTACGAGCTCCGGGCTGCGCAGTCGTCGTACGTTCTGGATCGTGACCGCGGCGCTCGTCGTACTCCTGGTCGCCGCCGGTGTCGGCGCGATGCTGACCGGCGATGCGCTCCTTCGTACGGGCGATCTCGCGAACTGGATCAACGGCGCCTCGGGCCGCGCGATCACCTTCGTGCTGGACCAGCGCTTCCCGCGAGTCGTGTCGGCGCTGCTCTGCGGGGCCGCGCTCGCGATCGCGGGTACGACGGTGCAGGCGGTGTGCCGCAACCCCCTGGCCGAACCGGGCCTCCTCGGTATCACCGGCGGCGCCGGGGTCGGCGCGATCGCCACGCTCATCCTGTTGCCGTCAGCAAGCATCTGGTTGCTGTCCGGTGTCGCGGCGATCGCGGCCGTGGTGACGTTCGGGTTGGTCTATCTGATCTCGTGGCGCGGCGGGCTCAGCTCGGATCGATTGGTGCTGATCGGGGTCGGTGTCTCGTCGGTGGCTACGGCCATCATCACGCTGCTGATCGTTGCCACGGACCCGTGGAATCTGAGTTTGGCGATGACGTGGTTGTCGGGCAGTACGTACGGGCGGACTCTGCCGCAGGTGTTGCCGGTGGCGATCGCGCTGATAGTTCTGACTCCAGTTGTTGTGCATGCCCGTCGGGAGTTGGATCTGCTGGCGCTTGACGATGACGTGCCGCGGATCCTGGGCGTGCGGCTGGAGCGGACCCGGCTGCTGATGCTGCTGGCGGCGGCTCTGCTGACTGCGGCCGCTGTCTCCGCGATCGGTGTGGTCGGGTTCGTCGGGCTGGTTGCGCCGCACGCCGCACGCGCTCTGGTCGGCGGGCGGCACGCACGGATCCTTCCGGTCGCGGCGCTGCTCGGCGCGATCCTCGTCAGCGTCGCGGACAGCCTCGGCCGTACCGTCCTCGCCCCCGCCCAGATCCCGGCCGGCCTCCTGACCGCCCTGATCGGAGCGCCGTACTTCGTCTATCTGCTCTGGCGAACGCGCGTGCCTGCGCGTTGAGGTCGTGTCAAGATGGGCGGCATGCTGCGCGAACTGCACCTCACCGGCAATCCGGATGCCGACAAGCTGCTCAACGACGACCCGTTCGCCTTGCTGGTCGGGATGCTCCTGGACCAGCAGTATCCGATGGAGCACGCCTTCTCCGGGCCGTGGAAGATCGCGAACCGGATGGACGGGTTCGACCTGCACAAGATCGCCACGTCCGACCTGGAGACGTTCGTCGAGCTGTGCGTCACGCCGCCGGCCATCCACCGGTACGGCGGGTCGATGGCGCGCCGGGTGCACGCGCTGGCGCAGCACATCATCGACACCTACGACGGCGAGACCGAGAACATCTGGCTGAGCGGCCGGCCGAAGCCGGACGGCGCCGAGGTGCTGAAGCGGCTGAAGGCGCTGCCGGGGTTCGGCGAACAGAAGGCGAAGATCTTCCTCGCGATGCTCGGCAAGCAGCGCGGCGTGCAACCGAAGGGCTGGCGCGAGGCCGCCGGCCACTACGGCGACCGCGGCTCGCACCGCTCGATCGCCGACGTCACCGACGCCGCCTCGCTGGCCGAGGTCCGCAACTTCAAGAAGGCCGCGAAGGCCGCCGCCAAGGAAGTCGCCGGCGCCTGAATCGCGCGACACCTCGGCCCGACCTGTTGCAGGTCGGGCCGTTTGCGTGCGGGTTGTCCCTTGTGAACCACGCGGTTTCCTGCGAGCGGCGCCGTACCCGCCTTATGCTCGGCTGGGGCAGCCACGGGAGGAGAGCGGATGGACATCCGGGATCTGGATCGTCGGGCCGGCGCAGTGCTCGGGGAAGTTGTGATGCAGGTGCGGACCGAGCAACTGTGGTTTCCCACCCCGTGCCCCGACTGGACCGTCCGCGGTCTGCTCCGTCATCTGGTCAGCCAGAACGAGGGTCTCGCCGCCGCTGCCCTGAACGGCACTGCCTCCATCCACACCTGGAACGGCGGCCGCCTCGCCGACAACCCGGCCGGCGCGTACCGCCGGTCGAACGTGCGGGTCGCTGACGCGTTCGCCGACGGCGGCGCGCTGGATCGGCTGGTGGAGGTGCGCGAGTTCGGCTCCTTTCCGCGCCGGATCGCGCTGACCTTCCACCAACTCGACTGCGTCGTCCACGCCTGGGACCTGGCCCGCGCGATCGACGTCCCGTACAACCCGCCGCCGGACATGGTCGAGATGGCGCTCACGCTGGCCCGCCGGATCCCCGACACCGACGGGAACCGCGGCCCCGGCTACGCGTTCGACCGGACCGTGAAGGTCTCCGGCACAGCCCCCGGCCTCGACCAGCTACTCGGCCTGCTCGGTCGCAACCCGGAGTGGGTCTCCCCGCTCGACTGAATACTCCGGGAGCTCGATCGCGTCCGGCTTCGCAATCGTCATCTTGGTCAGCGCGCCGGCCATCAGCTTCGACGTCATCATCCGCAGCACGAGATCGCGGTACCGGATGCCGAACGACGACATCGGCATCGCCATCTTGATGCCGCCAGGCGGGAGCTCCATCCGCTGGTCGACGTACGCCTGCATCCGGGCCTGGTACGCCGGGAACGCGCGGGCATGATCGCCGTCGACCGCGGCCAGCTCCCCCGCCAGGACGTACGCCCCGACGAGCGAGAGCGCCGTACCGTGGCCGGCCATCGGTGAACCGCAGTACCCGGCGTCGCCGACGAGCGTGATCCGGCCACGCGACCACTCCGGTACGACGACGCGGCTCGTGCTGTCCAGGTAGAAGTCGTCGGCCGTGTCGAGCTGCTCCAAGATCTTCGACGTATGCCAGCCGAGACCGACGTACTGCTCCCGCACCAGCCGCTTCTGCGCCGCGAGGTCGCGCCGGTCGTAGCTGATGACTGGCGACCGGAAGCTCAGCAACGCCTTCGCGTACTGCGGATCGTGATCCGGCCGCAGCCCGACCCAGCGACCGCGCGGCGCGGTGTACACCTTGAACCAGTGGTCCAACGGCTCCGGCGTCTCGACGGTGAAGTACGACGTGTATCCGCCGAGGTGCTGCACGAACTCCTCCTCGGCACCGAACGCGAGCCGCCGCACCCGCGAGTGCACACCATCCGCGCCGACCACCAGGTCGAACCGCCGGCCGATCCCGCTCGCGAACGTCACATCCACACCGGTCGCGTCCTGCCGCAGCTCGGTGATCGAGTCGCCGTACACGTACTCCACCCCGGCGGTCGCCTCGGTCAGGATCGCGGCGAGGTCACCGCGCAGGATCTCGATCTCGGCGACCGGACCGGCGCCGTCCAGCAGTTCCGCGTGCATCACCGCGGACCGCGTGCCGTCGGCCCGCACGTACTCGAGCCCGCGCTCGTGCATCTTCCGCTCCGCGACCGCCGCCATCACGCCCATCCGCTCGGCAACGATCCGCGACACCCCGCGCAGGTCGACGGTCTGCCCGCCCGGCCGCGGTCCCGGCGCGATCTCGACAACCGTCGGCGCGAACCCGAACCGCCGCAACCAGAACGCCAACGCCGGCCCGGCAATCCCACCACCGGAGATCAGAACACTCTTCATCACTCACCCCTTTTGACTAGTGCGCGTACGCCGTAAACGGTGCACTAGTCAACGCGGGGGCCGCCAGCGCGCACTAGTGCACCGGCGGGGTGTCCCGGATCTCCAGGCCATCACAATCGCCCCGCGGAGGCGGAGCCGCGCTCGCCGAGCCCGCAACCGGGAGATTGTGATGGCCTGGGGATCCGCCTCAGAGCGTGAGCGCCAGGCGGGTGGCTTGGTCGATGGCTCGCTTGGCGTCGAGTTCGGCGGCGACGTCGGCGCCGCCGATGAGGTGGACGGGGCGGTCGGTGGCGCGGAGGGCGTCGGCGAGGTCGCGGACCGGCTCCTGGCCGGCGCAGACGACGACCGTGTCGACGGCGAGGACCTTCGGCTTCTCGTGCTTCGGGCCGAAGGTGAGGTGCAGACCTTCGTCGTCGATGCGCTCGTAGTTCACGCCGCGCAACTGCTCGACCTGCTTGTTCTTCAACGCGGCCCGATGCACCCAGCCCGTGGTCTTGCCGAGGCCGGCGCCGATCTTCCCGGACTTGCGCTGCAACAGATACACCTTCCGCGGCGACGGCTCCGGATGCGGTACGCCGAGCGCACCCGCGAGCTTGGTCGGATCGCCGACACCCCACTCCGCCTTCCAGGCCTCGAGATCCAGCGCAGGCGACTCCGGCGTGGTCAGGAACTCGCTGACATCAACACCGATGCCACCGGCCCCGATCACCGCGACCCTGTCGCCGACAGGCTTTCCCTCCCGGACGACTTCGGCGTACGAGAGGACCGTCGGATGGTCGATCCCGGGGATCGCCGGAACCCGCGGTACGACGCCGGTCGCGAGCACGATCTCGTCGAAGCCGGCCAGGTCCTCGACGGTCGCGCGGCGGCCGAGGTGCAGCTTCACGCCGGTCAGGTCGAGTCGCCGCCGGTAGTACCGGATCGTCTCGGCGAACTCCTCCTTGCCCGGGATCCGCCGCGCGATCCCGAACTGCCCGCCGATCTCCGCATCCGCCTCGAACAGCTCGACCCGATGCCCGCGCTCCGCCGCCGTCACCGCCGCGGCCAGCCCGGCCGGTCCCGCGCCGACGACCGCGATGCTCTTGCTACGACGCGTCGGCAGCAACTGTAGCTCGGTCTCACGGGCCGCAAACGGATTGACCATGCAGCTCGCCTTCTTCTTCGCGAACACATGATCCAGACACGCCTGGTTGCAGGCGATGCAGACGTTGATCTCGTCGGCCCGGTCAGTCGTTGCCTTGAGCACCCACTCCGGGTCGGCCAGGAACGGGCGGGCCATACTGACCAGATCGGCGTCGCCGCGCGCCAGCACCTCCTCGGCGACCTGCGGCAGATTGATCCGGTTCGAGGTCACGACCGGGATCCGCACGTGCGGCTTGAAGGCGGCGGTGACGCTGGTGAACGCGGCGCGGGGCACGGAAGTGACGATGGTCGGTACACGTGCCTCGTGCCAGCCGATCCCGGTGTTGATGATCGACGCACCGGCGGCCTCGATCTCCTTGCCCAGCGCAAGCACCTCGTCCCAGGTCTGACCGCCCTCGACCAGGTCGGCCATCGACAGCCGGTAGATGATCAGGAAGTCGTCGCCGACCCGCTCCCGGGTCTGCCGGACGATCTCGACCGCGAGCCGGCGGCGGTTCTCCGGGCTACCACCCCAGCGATCGGTCCGCTTGTTCGTGCGCTCGGACAGGAACTGGTTGATGAAGTACCCCTCGGAGCCCATGATCTCGACGCCGTCGTACCCGGCCTCGCGGGCGAGCGCCGCGCAATCGACGTACGCCTTGATCTGCTTGAGCACTCCGCGGTCGGTGAGAGCGCGGGGTTTGAAGGGGTTGATCGGGGCCTTGAGGGCGGACGCGGAGACGCTGAACGGATGGTACGAGTAGCGGCCGGCGTGCAGGATCTGCAGCGCGATACGGCCGCCTGCCTCGTGGACCGCATCTGTCAGCAGCTGGTGCTTCCTGGCCTGCCGACGGGTGGTCAGCGTCGATCCGAAGGGCGTCAGCCAGCCTGTGCGGTTCGGCGCGTAACCGCCCGTCACCATCAGGCCGACCCCGCCACGCGCGCGCTCGGCGAAGTACGCCGCGAGCTTGGGCAGATCGCTCAGCCGGTCCTCGAGACCGGTGTGCATCGAGCCCATGATCACCCGGTTCGGCAGCACCACATGACCGAGATCCAAGGGCTCCAGCAGGTGCGGGTACGCCGTCATCGGTTGTCCTTCCGGAGGGCTTCGATCACTTCGTCGCACCAGGCGGTGAACGACTCCTCGGCGCGGATGCCGCCGCGCAGCACGAGGTACTGGTGCAGGTCCCGGCCGCGCAAGGTCGCAGGCTTCGGGAAGTCGCGCTTCTGGATGCTGCGGTACACCTCGAGCCGCGTCGCGTGTTCGGCCCGGTGCCGCTCGATCTCCTTGAAGACGACATCGAGCGAGCCGAGGGAAGCGCCGCGGAGCTTCACGCCGAGGCCGTCGCGCAGTACGGCGGGATCCTCCGGCTCAGCCAGCCAGCGGGTGAGCTCGGCCTGCCCGGCGGCCGCGACCCGGTAGACCTTCTTGTCCGGCCGGCCCTCCTGCGCGATCTCGGTGTGCTTCACCCAGCCGGCCTCGTCCATCCGGCGCAGCACCCGGTAGATCTGCTGGTGCGTGGCCGGCCAGAAGTAGCCGATCGACCGGTCGAACCGCCGGGCCAGCTCGTAGCCGGACCCGGCGCGCTCGGTCAACGAGACCAGGATCGCGTGCTCCAGCGCCATGACCGGAGCGTACCTATGCAACTCGTTGCACTGCACCTGATTGCAACCCGGATCACATCCAGGTCCCGGACCGGGTGCTCAGGGTTTGAGAGAATGGTTGCAGACGCCATCTATTGATCGGAGCCTCATGAACCACCCGACCAAGACGACGTTGCCAGGGATCGGCACGCGGTACGACCTGGTCACCGAAGGCGGTAGACACGTCTCGGTGGTGGTGCACAACGACGGCCGGCGGTTCCTCGGCTTCCACGACCCGGAGGACGACGACACCTGCCAGGCGACGGTCCCGCTCGGTCCTGACGAGGCTGCCGCGCTGGCCCAACTGCTGATCCCTGAGCGGATCGACCCGGTCCGCGGCGAGCTCGAGATCGACCTGGTCACCGAGCACATCCCGATCACGGCCAAGTCGCCGTACTCCGGCCGCATGCTCGGCGACACCCAGGCCCGCAGCCGCACCGGCGCGTCGATCGTCGCCGTACTGCGGCGCACCGGCGCGACGCCCTCGCCGACGCCGGACTTCCGGTTCGCGACCGGCGACACGCTGGTCGTGGTCGGCACCCGCGAGGGCGTGGACGCCGTGGCCGACCTGATCGCCGGTGGGTGAGATGCACGAGAACATCACCGCCCTGCTGATCGAGCTGGGCGCGGTCATCCTTGCCCTGGGCATCCTCGGCCGGATCGCGGGCCGGCTCGGATTCTCTCCGATCCCGTTGTACCTGTTGGCCGGGCTCGCGTTCGGGCACGGCGGATTGTTGCCGTTGGCAGCGAGTGAGGAGTTCGTTGCCACCGGCGCCGAGATCGGCGTGATCCTGTTGCTGTTGCTGCTCGGGCTCGAGTACACCGCGTCCGATCTGGTCGGCACGCTGAAGACGCAGTACGTCTCGGGTGCGGTCGACTTCTTGCTGAACGCGTTGCCCGGTGCTGCTGTGGCGTTGCTGCTCGGTTGGGGTCCGGTGGCGGCGGTCGCGCTGGCCGGTGTCACCTGGATCTCGTCGTCGGGCGTGATCGCGAAGGTCGTCGGCGACCTCGGCCGATTGGGCAACCGCGAGACCCCAGTCGTGCTCGGGATCCTGGTGCTCGAGGACCTGTCGATGGCGGTCTACCTGCCGATCCTCACCGCTCTGCTCGCGGGCGTCGGGTTGGCCGGTGGCAGCATGACGCTGCTGATCTCACTGGGCACGGTGAGCGTGGTGCTGTTCATCGCCCTCCGGTATGGGCGAGTGATCAGCCGCGCGGTGTCGTCCGACAACCCCGAGATGCTGCTGCTCGTCGTACTCGGTCTGACGTTGCTCGTCGCGGGGATTGCGCAGCACCTGCAGGTGTCGGCGGCGGTCGGCGCGTTCCTGGTCGGGATCGCGCTGTCCGGCGAGGTCGCGCACGGTGCGCGGAACCTGCTCGCTCCGCTGCGCGATCTGTTCGCGGCGGTCTTCTTCGTGTTCTTCGGGTTGAGCACCGATCCGGCGAAGATCCCGCCGGTGCTGGCGATCGCGTTCGGCCTCGCCGTATTCACGGCACTCACCAAGATCGCCACCGGCTGGTACGCCGCACGCCGGGCCGGCATCTCGACGGCAGGACGCTGGCGTGCGGGCGGGACGCTGGTGGCCCGTGGCGAGTTCTCGATCGTCATCGCCGGCCTGGCCGTCGGGGTCGAGCCGAAGCTGGGGCCGCTCGCGACGGCGTACGTGCTGATTCTGGTCATCCTCGGCCCGGTCGCCGCGCGCTACACCGAGCCGATCGCGCGTCGGCTGTTCAGGTCGAAGCCACAGGTGTCCGCTCCAGTTGCCGAGCAGGTCAAGAGTTAGAAGAGGTTGTCGCCGCGTTCGTGATCTAGCAGGGCTCGTTTGCGTTCGATACCGCCGCCGTAGCCGGTGAGGCTGCCGGTCGAGCCGACCAGGCGGTGGCACGGGACGATGATGCTGATCGGGTTCTTCCCGTTCGCGAGGCCGACCGCGCGGGCCGATTGCGGCTTCAGCCCGAGCGCGGAGGCGAGGCCGCCGTACGTGGTGGTCTCGCCGTACGGGATGTCTTGCAGGGCGGTCCAGATCTGGCGCTGGAAGTCGGTGCCGACCAGGTGCAGCGGTACGTCGAACTTCGTGCGGCCGTGGTGGAAATACTCGTCCAGTTGCTCGGCGACTGCCGGCAGCGTCGCGTCGTCCCGGTCGCCGAAGCCGGCTTCGTCGGGGCGGTAGCGCTGCTGGTCCATGTAGAGGCCGGTCAGCTCGCCCGCGTCGGTCCCCACGAGGGTGAGGGGACCGAGCGGGCTGTCGATGACGGCGTACGTCACTGAGTGGATTCCCATTGCGCGCGGCTGATCCGGTAGAGCACGTGCCGCTGCAGCCGGTGGCCGTCCTCGATGCGCGGGTGGTCGAAGTCGCCGGCCTCGTCGTGCACCATCCCGATCCGCTGCATCACCCGCTGCGAGGGCAGGTTCGGGGTCGCGGTGAACGAGACGATCTCGTCCAGTCCGGCCGGCCCGAACCCGTACGCCAGCGCGGCCCGGGCCGCCTCGGTCGCATAACCGTTGCCCCAGGCCCCCTTCGCCATGCGCCAGCCGATCTCGACCCCGGGCAGGAACGGTGCCTCGAAGCTCGGCACGTTCAGACCGGTGAAGCCGATGAACTCGCCGGTGTCCTTCACCTCCATCGCCCACAAGCCCCAACCGCGGCCGTCGAGCTCCGGGATGTTCCGATCGATGAGGGCGTCGCTCTGCTCACGCGTCTGCAGCGCCGGGAAGTGCTCCATCACCGCCGGGTCGGCGTTCAACGCGGCGAACGGCTCCCGATCGGAGTCACGCCACTGACGGAGTACCAGACGGTCGGTGGTCAGGTCGGTCATGCTTACTCCGGAATCTTGTTGATCGCGTGGTCACCGGTGGCCCACAGGTACTGGACGGCGTACGCACGCCAAGGCCGCCACGCGCGGGCGTGGTCGGTCAGGAGTTTGGGGGCCTCGGGCAAGCCTAGATCACGGGCGGCGTAGCGGATACCTAAATCACTGGCCACAAAGGCATCCGGGTCGCCGAGCGCGCGCATCGCGATCGACTCGACCGTCCACGGCCCGATCCCCGGCAGCGCCGCGAGTTGCTCGCGGGCCCGATTCCAGTCCGCACCGGCGCCGAGATCGATCTCCCCGTCGGCCAGGGTCCGGATCAGTGTCGTCAACGTCGTACGCCGGGACTTCGGAAACGCCAGCGTCTCCGGATCGAGCCCGGCCAGCGCCTGCATCGTCGGGAACAGATGCGTCAGCCCGCCGGTCGCGTCCTCGATCGGCTCACCGTGCTGCAGCACCAGCCGATGACCGTGCGTCCGGGCGGCCGCGGTCGACACCTGCTGACCGAGCACAGCGCGTACGGCGAACTCCTCGCCGTCGACCGTGTGCGGAACCCGGCGTCCCGGCGCCTTCACGATCAACGGTGCGAGGACCGGATCCTCGCTGAGCAGGTCGTCGACCGCGATCGGATCCGCGTCGAGGTCGAGCATCCGCCGGCAACGGCTGATCGCGATCGCGAGATCGCGCTGATCGGTGAGCGAGAGCTGACACGCGATGTGGTCGGGCATCGGCCGCAACGCGACCACGCCGTGACCGTGCGGGAGTCGCAGCGTGCGGCGGTAGTGGCCGTCGCGCCACTCCTCCACCCCTGGCACGCCGGTCGCGATCAGGTGACCGAACAGGTTGTCCGGCGTCAACGGAGCGCGGAACGGGAGACGCAGCGAGATCGTGCCCGGCGCGACAGTCGTCGTACCCCGGCGGGCGCGGCGGCGCAGCTCGGTCGGGGACAGCGCGAAGACCTCCTGCACGGTCTCGTTGAACGTCCGCACACTCGAGAACCCGGCGGCGAACGCGACATCCGCCATCTGCAGGCTGCTCGTCTCGATCAGCAGGCGCGCGGTCTGGGCCCGCTGCGCCCGTGCGAGCGCGAGCGGCCCGGCGCCGAGCTCGGCCAGGAGTTGCCGCTGCACCTGCCGCACGCTGTACCCGAGCTGACCAGCCAGCCCCGGCACGCCGTCGCGGTCGACGACGCCGTCGGCGATCAGGCGCATCGCGCGGGCCACCAGGTCGGCGCGGTCGTTCCACTCCGGGGAGCCCGGGCTGGCGTCCGGACGGCACCGCTTGCAGGCGCGGAATCCGGCCTGCTGCGCCGCGGCCGCACTCGGGTAGAACCGCATGTTCTCGACCTTCGGCGGCACCACCGGGCAGCTCGGCCGGCAATAGATCTTCGTGGTCAGGACGGCCGTGAAGAACCACCCGTCGAACCGCGCGTCCTTCGACTGGACGGCCCGGACACATCGCTCCCTGCACTCGTACACGTCCTCCAGCATCCCTGCCGCCACCGACAGTCGCTAGCGGTTTTACGACATGGAGGTGGGCCAGGTCGCGGTTTTGCGACGCGACGATCCGGTGTCGGATTCTCGCCAGCTTCACCGTCGCGGCTCGCGTGGACTTGTCGGCATGAACGAACTGCTTGGCAAGAAGGCAATGGTGACAGGTGGCAGCCGCGGGATCGGCGCGGCCACCGCGATCGCGCTGGCGGAGAAGGGCGCCGACGTCGTGATCACCTACAACGCGTCCGCGGATGCGGCGGCAACAGTGGTGAAGGAGATCGAGAGCCTCGGGCGGCGTGCCGTTGCCCTCGCGGTCGACGCAGCGGACGCGGTCGCGGTCGGCGACGGCGTACGACGGGCTGCGGAATCCCTTGGTGGGTTGGACATTCTGGTGAACAACGCCGGCGTGGGCGCGATCGCGCCGATCGCTGATCTCACCCTCGCCGATGTGGACCGGGTGCTCGCGGTCAACGTGCGTGGGGTGTACGCGGCGACGCAGGCCGCGGTACCGCTGCTGTCCGACGGTGGACGTCTCATCCACCTCGGCAGCTGCGCCGCGGGCCGGGTCACGACTCCGGGGATGACGCTGTACGCGATGAGCAAGTCCGCTGTCACCGGGCTCAGCAAGGCGCTGGCCCGCGAGCTCGGGCCGCGCCGCATCACCTCGAACGTCATCCAGCCCGGACCGATCAACACCGACATGAATCCCGCCGACGGCCCTTTCGCCGGCGTCCAGCGCGCCAACCTGGCAATCGACCGCTTCGGCGACTCCACCGAGATCGCCGCCGCTGTCGCCTACCTGGCCGGGCCTGACGCCGCCTTCATCACGGGCACCGAACTGACCGTCGACGGCGGGCATACCGCCTGACTGCGGATCCCCAGGCCATCACAATCAGGCGCCCAGACGCTCGTCAGGCGGCACCACCGGCGAAGGCAGCCATTGTGATGGCCTGGGGATCCGCCCCGGGGTTGTCGGCGGGCGCGGCTAGCGTCGCCGGCATGAAGTTCTCGGTGACGGTCGGGGCTGTGGGTGCGGGGCGGGATCCGCGTGGGCTGGCTGAGCTTGCCCGCGCGGTGGAGGACTCCGGCTGGGACGCGTTGTTCCTGGAGGACTACCTCGTCTACCAGGGCGACGCGTCCCAGCCGACGTGGGACCCGTGGATCTGCCTGGCGGCGATGGCGGTGGCGACCGAGCGGATCCGGATCGGTACGACGGTGACGCCGCTCCCCCGGCGCCGACCGTGGAAGGTGGCGGCGGAGGCTGTGGCGTTGGACCACCTGTCCGACGGACGAATGGTGCTGGGGGCCGGGATCGGGGATCCGGGCGATCCGTTCATGGAGGGGAAGAGCCCGAAGGTCTTGGCGGAGATGCTCGACGAAGGGCTGGAGCTGATCGACCTGCTGTGGAGCGGGGAGCGGATCAGCTTCGACGGGAAGCACTACCGCTTGGAGGACGTGCAGTTGACGGCTCGGCCGGTGCAGGAGCCTCGGATCCCGATCTGGGTGGGCGGCAACATGTTGGTGCCTGCCGTGCGGCGGAGGATTCTTCGGTGGGACGGGTCTTGCGCTTACAAGGGGAGCACGGACGCGTCGCAGCAGATCACTCCTGATGATGTCGTTCGCCTGTTGGAGGAGGGCGCGCGCGAGGTGAAGGTGAGCGGGGGTGAGCCGGCGGCGTTCGCTGAGGCGGGGGCCGCGTGGTGGGGGCGGTGGATCGCGCCGATGGGCGTCGAGGAGACGCTGGCGATCGTCCGGCAGGGGCCGCCGCCGCTCTGAACCGTTGACAGCTTTGGACGGCCCGGGGCAGACTGCGGATGTTTTTAACGTTCAAAACGTCCGTGGGAGGTCGCGTGGCCACGCTCAAGCAGGTCGCCGCCCACGCCGAGGTGTCGGTGCAGACGGTGTCGAACGCCCTCAACGCCCCGCACCGGCTTCGGGCGGACACGCTCGAACGCGTCAACAAATCGATCGAACTGCTCAACTACCGGCCCAATCGTAACGCCCGCAGTCTGCGGACCAGCGCGGTCGAGTTGATCGGGTACTGCGTTCCGAACTGGCCGAACCAGACCCATCTCGTGATGGACCAGTTCCTGCACGCACTCTGCGCCGCCGCCGAGCGCACCGGCCGGCACATCCTGCTGTTCACGGCGCCGCCCGGCGTCGACGGCATGCCGACGTACGACGATCTGCATGCTCGCCGGCTCGTCGACGGGTTCGTGCTGTCGCAGACCGAGACGCACGATCCGCGGCACGGCTGGTTGAAGGAGCAGGGCATCCCGTTCGTCAGCTTCGGCCGGGTGTGGAAGCAGACCACGCAGCCGGGTCCGTGGGTGGACGTCGACGGCGCGGCCGGTTCCGCGCTCGCGGTCCGGCACCTGTACGAGACCGGCCGCCGCCGGATCGCCTTCCTGGGCTGGCCGAAGGCGTCCGGTCTGGCCGAGGATCGCGCGGGCGGTTGGCGTGACGAATGCAAGAGACTCGGCCTGCCGATCAGCGGACTGTCCGTGCGTTGTCGCGAGGACAGCCTCGACGAAGGCGCCCGAGTCACCGCAGCTCTGCTCGACGCCGGCCGCGAGATCGACGGGATCGTTGCCCTGAGCGACGTTCTCGCGCTCGGCGCACTCCGCGAGCTCACCCGTCGCGGCCTCACCGCCGGCCACCAGGTCGGCGTCACCGGCTTCGACGACTCGCCCCTCGCCGACGTCGTCTCCCCCGGCCTGACCAGCCTCCGGCAACCGATGGACGAGATCGCCGGCGAGCTGATCAAGATCCTCACCGGCGCGCCCGACGGCACCCCAACCGAACGCTTGCTGCAGCCAGAACTGGTGATCAGGGGCAGCTCGGCCCCTGGCTGATCCCCGGCGCTGTCCCCCGGCGCCGCGAGAAGGAGGAACCGCCATGACTCCCTATCCGACCAACCGCAGTAGCTCCCCGCCACCCCGCCGCAGACCGGTACGCCGGACCGCCGGGATCGCCCTGCTCGCCGCCGCGACCGTCCTCGCCGGCACGGCGTCGGCACTCGCCGGTCCGTCGTCCACCGCGGGCCCGGCCACACGATCGACCGGCGCCACGACGGCCTCGGCCGGATCTTCCGAGCTGTCCGAGACCACTCGCCTCGCCGACCGGCGATCGCTCGTCGTCGGCGACCGTGCCTACGCGATGGGCGACGAGACGGGCCTCTACCCCGCCTCCGGCTGGCACATCCGCGGCGAGATGGGCGGCTTCTGGACCCAGCCGATCAAGCTGCTCGACGGCATCTGGTTCGGCCTCGACGGCAACTGGCTCGGCAAGGACGTCGCCGCCGCGAAGTACACCAGCGGCCAGGGCTACAGCCGGATCGACTACTCCGGCTCGGTCAACGTACGCCGTACCGACTTCGTCCCCGACGGGGTCCGCGCGACGCTGGTCGGCCTCACGCTCAGCTCGAGTACGGCGAAGACGGTCAAGCTCGACGTGGACGCGCACTCCGAGCTGATGCAGTCCTACCCGTGGGACTGGACCGCCCCGGGCGCCGCCGACGCGAACCTGCCGGACACCGGCGACTACGTCAACGGCGCGCTCAGGTTCCGCGAGCAGGGCACACCGACGTACCCGAACGCGACCGCTCACGACTATGCCGCGTTCGTCGGATCGTCCCTGCGTCCGACGGGCAACGAGCTCGGGGCGAACTATCGCGGCCCGCAGGACCCCGCGGTGATCTGCCCCAAGGACGGTACGACGCCCGCGCGGTGCGACGACTCTCTCGTCGGCAAGGGCACCGGCGGCCGGCTCAAGTACGACGTGAAGCTGTCGGCGGGTCAGCCGAAGACGATCTGGTTCGCGGTGGCCGGATCGGACCAGGGCAGCCAGGCCGCGCAACGCGAGTACGGCAAGGCACTGAGCAACCCGGAGAAGTTGCTGCGGGCAAAGACCTCCGCCCGGCAGCAGATCGACGCGCAGTCCGCAGTGGACCTTCCTGGTGACCGGCTGCTGCAGCAGAGCGTCGAGTGGAGCAAACAGAACCTCGCCGACTCGGTGCAGGAAGCGCACAACCTGCAGATCCGCGACGTCAACGAGGGCAAGGACTACCCGGCACCGGTCGGGACCGTCCAGACCGCGCGCTGGTTCGGCGCCGGGTTCCCGGACTATCCGTGGCTGTTCGCGACCGATGGTGAGTACACCGCGTTCGCCGCGGTCGCAGCCGGCCAGTTCGACACCGTCAAGGACCACCTCAAGGCGCTGCGCGACGTCAGCGACCTCCTGAACAACCGCAGCGGCAAGGTCGCGCACGAAGTCACCCCGACCGGTTCGGTGTACTTCGGCTCGAACCAGAGCGCGGGCAACACCGACGAGACGGTGAAGTTCCCGAGCACGGTCGCGCTGCTGTGGCGGTGGACGGGCGACAACAAGTTCCGCGACGACATGTACGACTTCAGCGTGCGGAACCTGCAGTACGTGTACCGCGAGCTGGACAAGGACGGCGACGGCTGGCCGGAGGGTCTCGGCAACGTCGAGCGCACCGGGATGGGCGTGGAGAAGCTGGACAACACCGTCTACCTGATCCGAGGTCTGACCGACCTCGCCGACCTGGCCGCGTCGAAGCACGACACGAAGGTGCAGCAGTGGGCGACCACCCGCGCGAACGACCTCGAGTCCCGCTTCGATGCGCAATGGTGGGTGCCGCAGGCCAAGGGGTACGCCGACTCGATCGACGACCCGGCCAACCCGGCGAACGACAACACGCCGATCTTCCAGCGGCACTGGATCGGTGTCACGCCGATGGAGGCGATCCTGAACCGGTCGGGGCAGACGGCCTCGCCGCTCGCCTCGACGGCGCACGCGAACATCGCGCTGGACCAGCGCGAAACGGCTTGCTACACAGGCGAATTCGGTCTGTTCCACACCGGCACCGGCGCGACGTCGGACCCGGCCGGCAACCCCGGCGCAACGTGCGATCCGGTGGTGTCGCAGGTGAAGAGTGAACGCAGCATCTTCGGTCTGAACACGTCGATCATGGCCGTTGCGGAAGGCAACTTCGGTCGGATGGGCGCGACGCAGCAGCAGGCCTACACCACCGGCAACGCCCGGATCCAGCTCGACCCGTCGGTCTGGGAGACCCCCGGCGCGATGCCGGAGATCGCTCCGTCACCGGATTCCGCGGCGAACATCGGCCGGCCGTTCTACGACCGCTCGATGGCGCTGCAGGCGTGGGGCGCGTACGGCATCCTCTGGCCGGTGATCCACCAGCAGCTCGGCGTCGACCCCGACCTCGGACACGGCAAGATCTCCGTGGTGCCGCAGATTCCGGCCGGACAGCCGAAGGTGGCCGGTAGCAACATCCGGGTCGGTCGCGGGTCGGTCGATGTGTCCGCACGCCTTACAGGTAAGGCGTTGTTGACCGATGTGACCGCGAAGGGCGTCGGCGCGACGCTCACGGTCGGCGCCGTACTCCCGTCCGGCGCGAAGGTGAAGAGTGTGTCGGTCGACGGGCACGCAGCGCAGTACAAGCTCGTCACCACTGCCCGCGGGACCGAGGTCCAGGTGCCGGCGAAGGGCTCTCATACCGAACTGAGAATCACACTCCGCTGAGAGCTCGGTACGCAAGAACCCCGAGGTCGTTCGCGACCTCGGGGTTCTTCATTTCTGCCCTTTTCGGCACCGGCGAGTTCAAGAAGGCGGGCCCCTCCGAGTATGAGTCGGAGGGGCCCGCACCAGCTGAAGGAAGGTGACGTCTCCAGCTTCCCGATACGGGTCCGTGGAGGCCGGCAGACCCCGTCACCGGTCTACCTCGGTGGGGATCCCCACCGCGAGGGCCCTCGGTTTCCGATCGACCCACCGCTCCAGTCCGAAGCGGCGTGTCGACATTTCTACGCTCTTCAGCGGGGGTCGCACAAGCCTTTCCTGACAACAGTTTTGGTCGTCCACAGTGATCACGCATCCATCCACAGAAACTGTCCCGGTTATGCACACCCCCTGTGCATAACGTGTCTTAGCCCTTAGCGGGTTTGAGTGCCATCGGTTGCAGAAGGCGATACCCGGCGTACACGCCCAGCGCACTGACCACGAGGACGGACGGTACGGCGACGGCGAGTGGTGGCCGGTGATATCCGGCGTTGGTGAGGACGTCGGCGAGCCATTGCGCGACGAGCAGGAACTCGGCGGCCACCGCCGGGATCAACGCCAGCGGCAGCATCAGCAGACCGCGCCAGAAGCCGAGGCGGACGAACGTGATGCCGAGCAACCAGCCCGTCACCTCGTGGGACAGGATCAGCAGGAAGAACTCGGCGAAGACCAGGCCGACCTGCGAGGTACTGGTGAACAGGTGCGGGTTGGTCAGCTTGTCGGGCCAGCCCTGCCACGCGTAGAGCGCGTGCTCCACCTGGTAGGCCAGCACCCACACGATCGACGTTGCCGCCGCGGCGCCGGTCAGGTAGATGCCTGAGGCAACCGCATACATCCGCCGGGTGACGCCGTGCGCAACCAGCAGCGCCAGGTACGCCGGGGTGAGCGTCACGCCGATCGCCAGCGAGAAGTACTTCGGCGACTGGGTGCCGTAGTCCCACATGCTGCTGGTGACGCCGCTGGTCGCGAGCTGGATGACGAGCCCGATGACCAGGAACGCAACGATCATTACGATCCAATAGCCGACGAGCATCTGCCGCATGCCCACCGCCATCGACAACAACACCGTCTTCAGCCGGCGCCAATCGGATGCTTCAAGCGGAAGCGTCGCCTCGACTGTGGTGGTCATGAGCGGGCTCCTGTCAGGTGGACGAAGAGGTCCTGCAGGCCGACAGGACCGATCTCCAGTCCGGCTGCGGTCGCCTGCGCGAGCAGCGCCGGGTCGAGGTCGCCCAGGATCGTGGTGGACTTGGTGCCGCCCAGCCGCTCCTCCGCAAGCACGGTGAAGCCGGCGGTGAACTTGTCCACGGCCGCGGCCGGTCCGACGATCGAAGCGCCGCGGCCGCGTAGCGAGTCCACCGGGGACTGCGTGACGAGGCGGCCGTTGTCGAGGATGACGACCTCCTCGAGCATCGCGCTGACCTCGCTGACCAGGTGGGTCGACAGCACGAACGTGCGCGGTACTTCGGTGTAGTCGGCGAGCAGTGCGTCGTAGAACAGGTTCCGCGAGGGGACGTCCATGCCGAGGTAGCTCTCGTCGAAGATCGTCAGCGGAGCCCGGCTGGCGAGGCCGAGGACCACGCCGAGCGCGGACTTCTTACCGCGGGAGAGCTTCTGGATCTTCTTGTTCAGCGGTACTTCGAAGCGGTCCAGCAGGTCGCCGGCAAGGTCGGCGTCCCAGTACGGGCGCAGCGCCGCGGCGAGACCGATCGCTTGTTTGACCTGCACGGCGTCGGGGCGGTCGCCGGACTCGCGGATCAGGCACACGCGGCTGGTGACGACGGCGTTCTCGTACGGCTCCTGCGCCGTACCAAGGTCGCCGCCCTCGATCAGCACGCGACCCTCGTCCGGCCGGCAGAACCCGGCCAGGACCGCGGCGAGCGTACTCTTCCCGGATCCGTTCCGGCCGAGCAGCCCGTGAATCTTCCCGGGCGCCAGCCGCAGATCAAGCCGATCCAACGCCGGCACCCCGGCAAACCTCACCGAGAGGTTCTCGGTCCTGACCGTCAGGGCGGTGGTCATCAGGCGTCTCCGTAGGTACGAATGTGCTGGAGGATGTCCTTCAAGGGGATGCCGATCGCCTTGGCTTCGCGGATCATCGGGTCGACGACGTCGGCGAAGAACGAGTCTCGGCGGCCGGTGCGGAGCAGGTCGCGGGCGTTCGGGGAGACGAACATGCCGATACCGCGCTTCTTGTACAGCACGCCCTCGTCGACCAGCTGCGCGAACCCCTTCGCCGCGGTGGCCGGGTTGATCCGGTAGAAGGCGGCGTACTGGTTGGTCGACATCACCTGCTCGTCCTCGGCCAGCGCACCGGTCACGATGTCGTTCTTGATCTGCTCCGCGATCTGCAGATAGATCGGACTCCGATCGTCGAACACAACCCCACCCCCTTCCCCATATCCCAGCCCCGAGCGAAGCGAGGGGCAGGTAGCTTGGTTCTTTAGTTGAGTAACGAACCGTAGCGCCTGGCCGGTTCACCCACCGGCCGAGGATTGCGCCTGCTGGATCGCCTTCTTCAGAGCCGGCACGACGGGGCCGACGCGGACCGCGAGCTGCGCCAGGCGGTCCTTGTGGCGGATCCGCTGCTCCTTGGTGACGATCGTGCGCAGGTCCGCGGTGGACGCGAGTACGACGATCGACGCGTCGCGGAGGTCTACCCGTGAGACGAGCCGGGAGGCGCGCAGGGTGTCGTGTGCGGCCTGCAGGAGCTGCCTGCGCATCAGTGGGTGGCGGACGGTGATGCGGTCCGCCGGGATGATCCCGAGGATGCGATGCGGCTCGACCTTGATCAGCCGCGCCCGGTCGAGCTCGTCGCGCACCCGGCGTACCGTCGCCCCAGGCCGCCGCTCAATCCAATGCCGCCACCGCCGCGGGCCTGCCGCCCGCACCTCCTCAAGCACTCCCGCCAACACGGGGTCAGTCGGAGCCGGCACCGTCGTCACCCGAGCCCGCCCACCGTCATCAACAAGATTCCCCGCCAACTGCAGATCCACCAACACCGCCGCCCGAAGCACCTTCCCAACCTTCGCCCGACCGACCAACCGCTGCCGTTGCGGGTCGCAGGACAACAGGAAGAGCCTGCCCGCCAACGAGTCCGGAACCTGTAGGTTGCCAAGGGCAACTACCTTCCGAGTCGATCGCGCGGCTGCCCTGGAGCCGATCCCGGCACCAGCCGGCCCAGCCGGCCCCCTGGGCCCTCGGGCCGCGCCCACACTCCCCGCGCCGCGGGCGCCGTCCGCGCTGCGCAGGCCGCCGAAGGCGGTCCACCGGGTGACACCGGCCATTCCCCGCGCGCCGGGCCGCAGCCCCGGCTGTTCGCCTCCGGCGATCGTTGCGTGCTTTCTACTCATTGTTTTCCTCCTTGGGAGGGCGGCCCGGGCGGCGGGGTTTGCCTACGCCGCTGGGGAGACGGCCGGCGTCGGCCAGGGCTCGGCGGAGCAGGTACTCGATCTGTGCGTTGGTGCTGCGCAGGTCGTCGGCCGCCCAGCGGGCCAGCGCGTCGTGCACCACGGGATCCAGCCGGAGCAGGATCTTCTTGCGTTCGACAGCCACGGCAGACGACCACTCACTGGTAGAGCGTGCCGGCGTTGACCACCGGCTGGGCGTCACGGTCGCCGCACAGCACCACCATCAGATTGCTGACCATCGCCGCCTTCCGCTCCTCGTCCAGCTCGACAACCTCGTGCTCGGACAGCCGGTCCAGCGCCAGCTCGACCATGCCGACCGCACCTTCGACGATCCGCTGCCGAGCCGCCACGACCGCACCCGCCTGCTGGCGCCGCAACATCGCCTGCGCGATCTCCGGCGCATACGCGAGGTGCGTGATCCGCGATTCGATCACATGTACGCCGGCCGCGTGAACCCGCGCGCCGATCTCTGCCGACAACTTCTCGGTGATCTCGTCCGTGCTGTCCCGCAGCGACAACACGCCGTCGTCGGTGTGGACGTCGTACGGATAGCTGTTGGCGATGTGCCGGACCGCGGTCTCGGTCTGGATCGCGACGAACTCGACGAAGTCGTCCACCTCGAACATCGCCTGCGCGGTGTCCTCGACCTGCCAGACCACCACCGCCGCGATCTCGATCGGGTTGCCGTCGGCATCGTTGACCTTGGCAACGGCCGTCTCGTGGTTGCGGATCCGGGTCGAGACCTCACGCCGCGAGGAGATCGGGTTCACCCAGCGGAGACCGTTGGTGCGCACGGTCCCGGAGTACCGCCCGAGGATCTGCAGCACCCGCGCCCGGCCCGGCGAGACCGCGGTCAGCCCGGCGGCGACGATCACGCCGACCACGAACACCGCGATCCCACCCACCACCTGCGGACCCCGGTCGTGGGTGGCGCCAATGATGACACCGGACACCCCGGCGACCAGCAACACGAAGGCCAGCAGCCCCATCGGCCAGCCGTTCAGATCCCGGCCGGCCCGCTCGGTCACCTTCGGCGCCGGCATCTCCACCGCGACATCCACCATCACACGCTCCCTTGCTCGAATAGCGCAAAGGTAGCAAAGTGATATCACATTTACAAGAGACCTGTGCAGGCTCGACAGGAGGTGTCCAGGACTGACGGCAGTTTCCCGAGAAGCTCAGGCGTAGAGGGACGGGCAGTAGACGTATACGTCCTGTCGAGCGTGCACCTAGGGCAGGCGGGTCGCCAGGGATTCCAGGTGGGACTGCCAGACGGCGGAGTGGGAGTTGGGCAGCGGGTCGATGGCGGAGGCACCCCACGCGTGGATCGGCCGGATGCCGTGCAGAGCGTTCACCAGCCACGCCTCGGTCGCGTTCTGCAGATCCTGCGGTGTGACGGCCCGCTCGGAGACCTCGACACCCTGAGCGGCGGCGATCCGGCGCAGAAGCTGTGCGGTCACCGAAGCGAGCAGCGGCCGGTCGGACTGCGGGAAGCAGAGGGTGTCGTCCTCCCACCACGCGACCGCCGAGTACGCCGCCTCGAGCACCGTCCCGTCGGCGTCGAGGAGCAGGATCTCGTCCGCGCGATCAGGCGCCGACTCCTTCAGCTTGCCGAGCAACTCCAGGTCCGGGCCTTTGACCCGCGGCGCGGTCCGCGGATCCGGACCTTCGTGTACGGCGACCCGCACCCGGCCGCCGATCGGCGGCGCCGGCCGCAGCTGGACGGCGAGCTCACCCGACGCCTGCAGCTCGTACCGCGGGAACCACCGACCGAACCCGGGCAACCGCCCGGCCTGCTCGTCCCAGAACCGCTCCGCGGCGACCCCCGCCGCGGCGCACGACCGGACGAACCGTTCCCGGTGCAGCTCCAGTCCCCGGACCTTGCCATTGGCAACCAGGAACGAATCCGCCACCAGCAGACCACTCATCTCCCCCACCCTTCACCCGCGACCGGCCCGGCCGACGGCTGCCGTTGCTTTCAGCACCATTTCTTCGTACTCCGCGACCGCGTCGGAATCCAGCACGATCGCACCCCCTGCCCCGATCACAGTCTCGTCCGGAGTCAGCACCGCCGTCCGGATCACCACGCTCAGATCCGCCCGCCCGTCCAGGGACAGGTAGCCGAGCGCGCCGGAGTACACCCCGCGTGCGCTCCACTCGAGCTCGTCGATGATCTCCATCGTGCGGATCTTCGGCGCACCCGTCATCGACCCCGGCGGGAAGCACGCCCGGACCGCGTCGACCGCGGTCAGCCCGTCCCGCAACCGGCCGCGGACCGTCGTCACCAACTGGTGCATCGTCCGGTAGCTCTCGACCTGCATCAGCTGCGGCACGGTCACCGTCCCCGGCACGCTCACCCGGCCGAGGTCGTTGCGGATCAGGTCGACGATCATCAGGTTCTCGGCCCGGGTCTTGTCGTCCTCGGCCAGCGCCTTCGCCGCGAGCTGGTCCTGCGCGGGGTCGAGATCACGCGGCGCGGTCCCCTTGATCGGCCGGCACTCGGCCCAGCCGTCCGCGTCCACGGTCAGGAACCGCTCCGGCGAGGAGCTCGCCACCGCGAGATCGCCGTACCGGAGGAAGGCGGCGTACGGCGCCGGGTTCGCGGAGCGTTGCCAGCGGAAGAACTCGAACGGGTCCTGCACGGCCGGCAGCCGGACGCGGTTCGTCAGGTTGACCTCGTACGTCTGACCGGCCTCGAGCTCCTCCAGACAACACGCGATGCCGGCCAGGTACGTCGCCCGGTCCTGCTCGAGATGTGCCTCGAGGTCGAGCGTGGCGATCGCCGGGGTGTCGAGGCTGCCCATCCACCAATCGGTGGCGGCCTGCTCGGCCCGGTCCAGCCAGTCCTCTCCGGCACCGGGCTCGTCGACCGCGACGAGGTAGGTCCGGTGGTGATCGTGGTCGATGACGATGAACCGGTTCGCCCAGATCCAGAGCGCGTCCGGCGTCGGCGACTCGTGCGCGGCCCGGCCGCCGGTGAGTGCCTTCAGCTCGTACCCGAAGTACCCGACGTACCCGCCGCAGAACAGCCCGGCCAGCTCCGGCGGCGGCTCGGCGGCCCGCGCGGCCAGCAGGTCCTGAAGCTCGGCGAAGATGTCGCCGTCGGCAACATCCCGGACGATGACCTCAGCGCCGAGCGACGTACCGAGGACGGAGACCCGCCGCGGCGCGCGGTCGGTCAGGCTGCCGTCGAGCCAGAACGCGACCGGTTCGGCGGCCAGCAGCTCGCGGTAGACCGTCTCGCCGTCGAGCGCTCGATCGAGCGTCCGGACGGACCAGCGCAGCGCACTCACAAGCACACCGTACCGACCGCGGGCCTCAAGCGGACCTCAGCGCTCAGGAGATGGTCAAAGCGACCTTCGTGCGCATCGCGGTGATGCGGCGGATCGGGATCGCGACCTCGAGGCCGTCCTTCGATTCGGCGCGATCCGCGAGCCATCCGGCGGCGGTGTCGCGGCGGACGTCCGGCGTACCCGGGAGGTAGAGCGCGTTGACGAGTCGCATCGCGTCGTCGCGGCTGCGGATCATGTACACGTACCGCTCGCGCTGGCTCTCCATCACGTCGAACCCGGCGTGATGGAGCTGGTCCTTCAACTCGGTGATCTCGCCGCCGGCCGGGAACTGCGGCGTCGACCGCAACCGCGTGGTCAGACCGCTCAGCGTGCGGATGTCCCCGCGCCGCAGCGGCCGTACGGCGGGCACGATGGCCGCCAGGACGCCGCCCCGCCGCAGTACCCGGGCCGCCTCCGCGAGTACGTCGGGAAGCGGCTGGAGGACCATCAGGCCCATCGAGCAGGTGACGACGTCGAAGACCTCGTTCGCGAACGGCAGGTGCAGCGCGTCGGCCTGGATCTTCGGACCGGGCGCGCCGGCGAGCTGGGCCGGGTTGTTGTCGACACCGACCACCCAGCGCCCGTACAGCTCACGCGCCACCGGCCCGTTGCCGCAGGCCAGGTCGAGCACCCGCCGGGCCTCGCCCGACACGGCACGGACCAGCCACCGGTACGGCGTGTGGTCGCCGGCCACTGCCCGTGACAACAGCGCTTCCGTGCTGCCGGGGGTGGCGGTATGAAACTCCCGCAGGTACTGCGGCCAATCAACAGGGTTCTCAGACATCGCGGACCGACGCTACCGGCTGACGACCCGGCGTACTTCGCCGGGTGCTCAGCGTTAACGCAGAGTTGACCTACACCCGGCTCACGAAGATGTGGCCGGCGGTTTCGTCGCTGATCACGCCGCCGGCTTCGCGGCTGCCGACCAGTACGCCGTCGGCGTCCATCGTCGAGTCGACCTCGCGACCGGGCAGCGCGCCGGCCTTGCGCAGTACGGCCATCGCGCCGTCGTCGGTCTGCACCGGCTCGGCGATCCGGCGGACGAGCACCCGCACGCTCTCGCCGGTGGACTGGTCGAGGACCTGGTCGAGCGGCTCGACACCGATCCGGAAGTCCTCGATGTCGCTCGCGATACCGCTGGTCTGCAGCTCCTCCAGACCCGGGATCGGGTTGCCGTACGGCGACTCGGTCGGGTTGTCGAGGATCTTCAGCAGCCGCAGCTCGACCGCGTCGCTCATCACGTGCTCCCAGCGGCAGGCCTCGGCGTGCACGTCCTCCCACTCGAGCCCGATCACATCGACCAGCAGACGCTCCGCGAGGCGGTGCTTGCGCATCACCCGGACGGCCTGCTTGCGGCCGACGTCGGTGAGCTCCAGATGGCGGTCGCCCTCCACCTTGATCAGACCGTCGCGCTCCATCCGCGCAACCGTCTGACTGACCGTCGGACCGGACTGGTGCAGGCGTTCGGCAATCCGTGCCCGGAGAGGGAGGATGCCCTCTTCTTCCAGCTCGTAGACGGTCCGCAGGTACATCTCGGTGGTATCGATCAGCTCGCTCACGACAACCATTCTCACCTATTGAGGCAACCCTTACCGAATCGCTGCTGGGTACCGGCGGATGATGAGCACGATGACAGCGGTGATGTGGTTCCGCCGGGACCTTCGGCTGGCGGACAATCCGGCCCTGCTCGACGCCGTCGCGGCGGGTGACGGCCGGGTTCTCGGCGTGTTCGTGGTGGATCCGTTGCTCTGGGAGCGTTCGGGCGATCCGCGCCGGGACTACCTCGCGTCGTCTCTGCGCAGTCTCTCCGAGTCGATGGGCGGACGGCTCGTCGTACGGCGGGGTGATCCGGCGACCGTCGTACCGGCTGTCGCGGACGAGATCGGGGCGGCGAGTGTGCATGTCAGCGCGGACTACGGGCCCTACGGACAGCAGCGCGATCAAGAAGTTGAAGCCTCATTGAAGTGTCCGCTGATGCGGACGGGATCGCCGTACGCCGTGGCGCCGGGTCGGGTGCTGAATCAGCAAGGGCGCTCGTACCAGGTGTTCACGCCGTACTTCAACGCATGGCTGGCACACGGCTGGCGCCAGCCGGTTGAGGCGCCGGCCGACGTGACGTGGGTGAAAGCCGCCAGCGAGGAACTGCTGTCGGCCGAGGGAGCGGGTGAGCAGGCGGCGCTCAAGCACTGGCAGGCGTACCTCGATGACGTTGCGGCGTACGACGACGAGCGGGACCGGCCCGACCTGGACAGCACGTCGCGGATGTCGATCCCGTTGAAGTACGGCGAGATCCACCCGCGGACGATGCTCGTCGATCTCGCGCGCAATCGCAGCGCCGGCGCGGAGGCGTACCGGCGTGAGCTGGGGTGGCGCGAGTTCTGCGCGGACCTCCTCGCACGCCACCCGCACGCCGCATGGAAGCCGCTGCGCTCGGAGTTCGACAAGATGCAGTACGACGAACCGGGCGAGCTGTTCGACGCGTGGTGCGCGGGCCGGACCGGGTTCCCGATCGTGGATGCCGGGATGCGGCAGCTGGCCGAGACCGGCTTCATGCACAACCGGGTGCGGATGGTCGTCGCGTCGTTCCTGGTCAAGGACCTCCACGTGCATTGGCGGTTCGGCGCCCGCTGGTTCATGCGGTCGTTGCGCGACGGCGATCTCGCGTCGAACTCGCTCAACTGGCAGTGGGTGGCCGGCTGCGGCGCCGACGCGGCGCCGTACTTCCGGATCTTCAACCCGGTCAGCCAGGGCCAGAAGTTCGACCCCGACGGCGAGTACGTCCGGCGCTGGATCCCCGAGCTGCGGCACCTCGACGGCAAGACGGCGCACGAGCCCTGGCGGTACGGCGCCGGCGCCTACCCGGCCCAGGTCGTCGACCATGGCGAGGCCCGCGCCGAGGCCCTCCGCCGGTACGCCGCGATCCGCTGATCGCTCCCCGCCCTTGACGAGCGTTTGCGTCATACCCCTATAGTGCTAGTTACCTAGATGAATGGGGTTATGGATGATCGAGTTCCATCTGGACGGCCGGTCGGGGGTCTCGCCGTACCAGCAGATCGTTCAGCAGGTCCGGAACGCGTTGCGGCTCGGACTGCTGCTGGAGGGTGACCAGCTGCCGACCGTGAAGGACGTCGTGGCGGCGCTGGCCATCAACCCGAACACCGTGCTCAAGGCGTACCGCGAACTCGAACACGAGGGCCTGGTCCAGGCCCGGCCGGGCCGCGGCACGTTCGTCACCCGCACCCTCACCGACAACACGCTCGCCGCGCACGGTCCGCTCCGCCAGGACCTCCGCCGCTGGCTCGCCAAGGCCCGCAAGGCCGGCCTCGACGACGAGAGCATCGAGGCGTTGTTCCTGACAACCTTTCGGTCCGCCGCTCAGGAGGACATAGCGTGAACACAGTTCTGCAGGCCCACGGGCTGGGGAAGAAGTATGGCCGGCGCTGGGCGCTGACCGATTGTGATTTGGTGGTTCCGGCTGGGCATGTGGTGGGGCTGGTCGGGCCTAACGGGGCCGGTAAGAGCACGTTGCTGAATCTGGCCGTGGGAATGCTGACGCCCAGTGCGGGGACCGTTGAGGTGCTGGGGGCTCCGGCCGGAGCGCAGCAGGCGAAGGTCGGGTACGTCGCTCAGGACACACCGACGTACGCACGGTTGAGTATCGAGGACCACCTGCGGCTCGGGCGACGGCTGAATCCGGCGTGGGACGAATCCCTTGCACAGCAGCGGGTCCAGCACCTGAAGCTGGATCCGAAGCAGCGGGCGGGCAAGCTGTCCGGTGGTCAGCGGGCGCAGCTCGCGCTCACGCTCGGTCTGGCGAAGCGACCCGAGCTGCTGGTCCTCGACGAACCCGTCGCGGCGCTCGATCCGCTGGCCCGGCGCGAGTTCCTGCAGGACCTGATGGAGGCGGTCGCGGAGCAGGAGCTCAGCGTCGTACTGTCCTCGCATCTGGTCTCCGATGTCGAGCGTGCCTGCGACTACGTGATCGTGCTCGTCGACTCGCGGGTGCAGGTCAGCGGCGAGATCGACACCCTGCTGGCAACGCACTACCGGTTGACCGGTCCGCGCCGCGATCCGAAGGACCTGCCGCGGGACCAGTTCGTCGTGACCGCCAGCCACACCGACCGGCAGTCGACGTACCTGATCCGGACCGAGCAGCCGATTCACGATCCGGCCTGGACGGTCACCCAACTCACGCTCGAGGACCTGGTGCTGGCCTACATGGGCCGCGACGTCCAGCCGGAGCGCCCAGTTCTGGAGGTGCAGCGATGATCTGGTTGACCTGGCGACAGTTCCGCGTGCAGTTCCTGGTCGTCGCGACGGTGATCGTCGCGGCCGGCATCACCCTCGCCATCACCGGCCCGGGCCTCGCCGACGACTACCGGCGACTGGCCGGCTCGTTCATCGAGAGCCTCGGCTTCCAGCGCTTCAATCCCTTCCTGTACATCGCCGGGCAGGCCCTCCTGTACGTCACGCCGCCGGTGATCGGGGCGTTCTGGGGCGCACCGCTGGTCGCGCGCGAGTTGGAGACCGGCACCCACCGGCTGGTGTGGAGTCAGAGCATCGGCCGCCGCCGCTGGCTCGCGACCAAGCTCGGGGTGACCGGTGGCGCAGCGATCGCGATCACCGGGCTATTGAGCCTCGCGGTGACCTGGTGGGCCGACCCGATCGACAAGGCGATCAACGCCGGACAGGACTCGAACACCTACCTGCCCCGGATGTTCCCGCCGGTCTTCGCCGCCCGCGGCCTGGTCCCGATCGGGTACGCCGCGTTCGCGTTCGCCCTCGGCGTCGCGCTGGGCCTCGTGATCCGTCGTACCGTCGTGTCTCTCGCGGTCACGCTGGCAGCCGTGATCCTGATACAGATCATCACGCCGTCGCTGATCCGGCCGCATCTGCTGGCGCCGACGGACAAGTACATCGTCGCGAACGCGGAGAACGTGCGGGGCTTCGGGCTCACCGGGGACGGGCCGAATCCGACGGTGAAGGAGCTGGAGGTCGCAACCGGAGCGGTCGGTGCCTACAAGCTGTCCGACGACACCGTGGACAAGTCGGGCAAGGCTTTGAGCACGCTGCCCGACTGGGTCATCAAGTGCGCGCCGGCTCCGCCGCCCGGCCTGGCACAGGAGCCGAACAGCGACGCCGACCGGACCGCCTGCTTCCAGCGGCTCGCCGATGAGGGGTACCGGCAACATGTCCGGTACTACACCGCGGACAAGTTCTGGGACCTGCAGTGGCGGGAATTCGGGTTGTTCCTGCTGGTGGCGTTCGCGCTGGGCGGGTTCAGTTTCTGGCGGATCCGGCGCGACCTGTCCTGAACCGTCGTACGAGAAGGGCTGCCGCGAGGAGCGCGGCAGCCACGACCGCGGACGTCCACGGAAGAGTCACCGCGAGTACGACGCAGCCGGTCAGGCCGATCACGTTGACGGCGCGGGGCCAGCGACGCTGGTCGGCCGGCTGGGTGAAGGCGGACGCGTTCGCAATCGCGTAGTACAGCAGAACGCCGAACGACGAGAAGCCGATCACGCCGCGCAGATCGGTGGTGAGCACCAGTACACCGACGACCGCGGCGAGCGCGAGCTCGGCGTGGTGCGGCACCTGGTAGCGGGGATGTACGGCGGCCAGCCAGGTCGGGAGGTCCTGGTTGCGGGCCATGGCGAGCGTGGTGCGGCCGATGCCGGCGATCAAGGCCAGCAGGGCGCCGAGGCTGGCGAGCGCGGCGCCGATCCGGACGATCGGTGTCGCCCAGGCCGCACCGACCCCGTCGACCGCGGACGCGAGGGGCGCCGTGGTCGACGCGGGGTCGCCGGTCCGTAACAAGGCAAGGGCAACGAGCAGATAGATGCCGATAGCAATGACAACGGCCACGGTGATTGCTCGCGGAATCGTTCTGGCCGGTTCGCGGACCTCCTCACCCATGGTCGCGATCCGCGCATACCCGGCGAACGCGAAGAACAGCAGCCCGGCCGATTGCAGAACGCCGTACACCGAGGTGCTGGCTGACGTGTGATGTTGCGGCTCACCTGCGAAGAGCACGACGAGCACCACAGCGAGCACAATGAGCGTGCAGGTGACGAGAATCCGCGTGAGGCGTGCCGTCCTGGTCACTCCCCGGTAGTTGACGGCAGCCAGAGCGATGACGGCCGCCAACGCGATCAACCGCCGCAACCAGCCGACATCTGTCGCGTACGTCGCGAACGTCAGCGCCATCGCGGCACACGACGCCGTCTTCCCGATGACGAAGCACCAGCCGGCGGCGAAGCCCCACCACTCCCCCAGGCGTTCGCGGCCGTAGATGTAGGTGCCGCCCGAGACCGGGTACACCGCCGCGAGCTGCGCCGACGAGGCTGCGTTGCAGTAGGCAACAACAGCCGCGATCGCCAGGCCGAGGAGTAACCACGAGCCGGCCGCCTGCGCGGCCGGCGACCAGACAGCGAAGACACCGGCGCCAACCATCGACCCCAGCCCGATGACCACCGCATCCCCGACCCCCAACCGCCGCGCCAGCCCAGCCTGGGGCGCGTCGGCGCTGGACCCGCCGGCGGCGGAGCGGCGCGGCCCTGGTTGTGCCGCGCCTGGCGGCCCGGGGTCAGGCACGGTCATGTCAGATCCCCGCCGCCAGAGCCGCGGCAATCTTGGCCTCGGCATCGGCGACGACCTCCTTGGGCGCCTCGGGCATCAGATCGGCCCACAGCGGCAGCATCTCCCGTTTGGCCTCGAGCATGCCCAGCGGCCGGGGGTAGAACCACACGTGGAAGTGGGCCGAACCGTCGCCCCAACGATAGACGTGCACCCGCGCGATGTCGCCGAGCGCGAGAATCGCCCGCTCGATCCGGGCGACGACCGGCCCGTAGCTCGTCGCGTGCCCGTCGGGGAGGTCGGCGAAGCTGTCGTAGTGACCACGGCTGGCCAGCCAGACCACACCGGGAATCGTCACGCCGGTGGCCCGGCACAGCGCCCAGTTGTCGTCGCTCCACAGCGGCCCCTCGTGCTCGGGCTTGTTGCCGGCCAGCCATTCGCACAGCCCACACGGATCACCACCTGGCTCACCGACCCGCGGCGGCTCCGGGATCACCCGCGGCGGCGGGTCCAGTCTGGTCAACGGTTCGGCGTACGGAAGTGTCATGGCGGTCTCCTCCAGAGAAGATGATGCCGTCAGTGAAACATGCTCGTTGCCATTTATGCAACGGCCATGTTTCACGCCTCCAGTACGCCGCGGAGTACCAGGTCGAGGGTCAGGCGCCGGGCCCGCGACCGGGACCAGTGGTGCCGGCCGCGCATGTGCACATAGGTGAAGGCCGCCGAGACCATCAGCACCTCGGCCACGTCGCTGACCCGGCCATGCGGATGCAGCGTGCCGTCCGCCTCGCCGTCGCGGAGGAACCGCTCGAACGGATCCAGGAACGACACCGGCCCGTTGCGCGCCTGTTCCTGGTGGAACACCAGGTCCGACGACAACATCAGCGGGAGATGACGGTCGATCACGTCGAACAGCGCCTCGATGGCGCGGATCAGGCCCTCGCGACCGGTCCCGGAGCCGGCCAGCACCGGCCACATCGTGTCTCGGTAGTCGGCGGCCAGCGCGTCCAGCAGGGAGTCCAGCAGCGCCTCGACGGTCAGGCCCTGCCGCCAGAGCGTGACCCGGGACCGGCCGACCTGCT
Source organism: Kribbella rubisoli (assembly GCF_004217145.1). GTDB lineage: Bacteria > Actinomycetota > Actinomycetes > Propionibacteriales > Kribbellaceae > Kribbella > Kribbella rubisoli. The sequence goes on from NZ_SHKR01000011.1 coordinate 915,654, forward strand.
CCGCGACCCGCTCCAGCGTCACGCCGGCCCAGCCGTGCTCGCCCAGGACGGCGATGGTCGCCGTACGCAGCGTCTCGTCCACCGCCACGGTCATCCCGACCCCTCACTCTTGTGCAACATGATCGTTGCACTGCACCATGACTGTAGCAACCAACTGAGGAGGCGGCGTGGACAGCAGGACCGAGATCCGGGTGCGGTTCACCGACCAGGAGCTGGCCGGGCTGACCGCGCTCGCGGCCGGGCTGCGCGGGGTGGCCGAGTCCGACCTGTCCGAGGAGGACGCACTGGTCGCGGCTGTGGAGATGGCGCTCACCCGGCTGATCGACGATTTCGAGGTGCCCGATCCGGCCACCCGCGAGCAGGTCCAGGTCGCCCGCGACGACCTGCGCGCGCACTGGATCCGAGGCGCCGCCGGGATCTAGCCCGTCGCCCTCAGCACACCCAGCAGTCGCGCGACTTCCGTCGCCACCGCGTCGCGGGCCGGGCCGAGGTACTTCCTCGTGTCGACCAGCTTCGGGTTCTCGGCGAGTACCTCGCGAACGACGGCGGTGAAGACGTTGTTGAGGTGGGTGGCGATGTTGACCTTGGTCATGCCGGCCTCGACGGCCCGGGTCAGGTCCGGATCGGCGACCCCGGACGAGCCGTGCAGGACCAACGGCACCGGGACAGCCTCGCGGAGTTGCGTGATGAGCTCGAAGTCGAGGGTCGCGGTGCGCTCGGTCATGGCGTGACTCGAGCCGACCGCGACCGCCAGTGCGTCGACACCGGTGGCCTCCGCGAAGGCGAGTGCTTCATCGGGTCGGGTGCGGGCGCCGGGTGCGTGGACGCCGTCCTTGCCGCCGACCTCGCCGATCTCGGCCTCCACGAAGACCCCGTGGTCGTGGCAGTACGCAACCACCTCGGTCGTCGCCGCCACGTTGTCGGCGTACTCGAGCTTGGAGGCGTCGTACATCACCGACGTGAACCCGAGCGCGACCGCCTCGGTGACCAGGTCCCGGTCCATCGCGTGATCCAGGTGTACGACGACCGGCACCGTCGCGGCCGCCGCGGCCGCCAGTGTGCCGAGCCCGATCGGCTTGAGCGCGCCGTGGTACTTCACCGCGTTCTCACTGATCTGCAGGATCACCGGCGCACCCACTTGCTCGGCGCCGGCGATCAACGCGGTCGCGTGCTCCAGCTGGATCACGTTGAACGCGCCGACACCACGACCGGCCTTGGCCGCAGCCAACACAACCTCGGCCCCGGAAACCAACGGCATGAGAACTCCTTCTAGTTAACGACGACTTGCGGTTGCCAGCGGCGGTAGGCGGGCAGATCGATGTCTCCGGCAACGGGTGTCAACACTGCTGCGGCGGACGCGGCAACAGCCGACTTGAGCACGACGGACCAGTCGGGCTCGGGCGATTCCGCAACGGCTGCCGCGACGACCGCCGTACACGCGTCGCCTGCGCCGGTCGGGTTCCCGCTGACAGTCTCGACCGGCAGCGCCCGCCAGACGCCTTTCTTGCTGGCGGCAACCATCCCGCGCGGTCCGTCGGTGATGACCGCAGCGGACGCACCGAGCGCAACCAGCTCCGACGCGCCCTCCTCGACCTCCACCACCTCACCCACGGCAGCACGCAACTCGGACGCATTCGCCCGCACCACCGCGCCGGCACGAGCCGCGGCCTTCAACGCATCACCACCGGTATCGATCACCGACAGTACGTCGTGATGCCGCGCCCGCACCGCGAGCTCGGCGTACGCATCGGGCGGCAATCCCGGCGGCAGGCTGCCCGAACACGCGAGCACGCCCATCCGCCCCCACGGCATCCGATCCAGGAACGCCCGCCACTCGTCGGCACTCACCGTCGGGCCGGCCTCGTTGAAGATCGTCGCGTCCCCGTCCACATCGTTGACAATGGCAACGGTACGGCGAGTCTCACCGGCGATCGGCGTGAGCAGCGCGGTCAGCCCGGCGTCGAACAGTTCCTCGGCGACCAGCTCCCCCGTCACGCCGCCGACGAACCCGAGCACCAGCACCTGATGCCCGAGCGCGGCAGCGACCCGCGCGACGTTCACGCCCTTGCCGCCGGCCCGCCGACGGATCCGGTCGACGCGGTGGCTCCCGCCGACCTGCAGTTCGTCGACCTCGTAGGTCACGTCCAACGCAAGGTTGAGCGTGACGGTCCCGATCAGTCCAGCCACGACCCGGCCCGCATGACTTCCTGGACGGTGTACTCGTCGTCGAGCAGGACCAGGTCCGCCCGCTTCCCGGTCTCGATCGAGCCCACGTCGTACCAGCCGAAGTGCTGCGCCGGGGTCGTGGAGGCCATCCGCGACGCGTCCACCAGCGACACCCCGGCCTTGACGGCGTTGCGGTAGGCAACATCCATCGTGAGGGTGCTGCCGGCGATCGAGTGGGTGCCCTCGGCAAGTGTCACCAGACCGTTGGTGACGTCAACGGCAAGATCGCCGAGCTGGTACCGGCCGTCCGGCATCCCGGCGGCCGCCATCGCATCGGTGATCAGCGCGATCCGGTTCACCCCGGCGGCCGCGAGGGCGACGCGGACAACCTGCGGGTCCAGGTGCATGCCGTCGTTGATCACCTCGAGCAGCAGCCGCTGATCGTTGAGCGCGGCGCCGACCGGGCCCGGATCGCGGTGGTGGAACGGCCGCATCCCGTTGAACAGGTGCGTCGCCACGGTCGCTCCGGCGTCCACACCGGCGACCATCTGTTCGTACGTCGCGTCAGTGTGCCCGAGCGCGGCGACCTTGCCCGCGTCGCCGATCTGGCGGATCGCTTCCAGCCCGTTCTCGAGCTCCGGTGCGATCGTCACCATTCTGACCGCGTCGCCGAGCACCATCGCGACGTCGTCCTTCAGCGGCGGCCGGAGCAGCGCCGGGTCGTGCGCACCACAGCGCGCCTTGGACAGGAACGGCCCTTCCAGGTGGACGCCGGCGATCACGCCGTCGGCGACCAGCTCCGCGAGGCACGCTGTCTGCGAGACGATGACGTCGAGCGGTGCCGAGACCAGGCTGGCCAGCGTGGTCGTCGTACCGTGCTTGGCGTGGAAGGCCGCGACCTTGCGCGCCTCCTCCGGATCGGTGGTCGAGTACGACGACCCGCCGCCGCCATGCGTGTGGATGTCGACGAACCCCGGTACGACGGTGACGTCGCCCAGGTCCTCCGGGCGCCTGCCGTCCGCGGGCATCCCCTCGGACCGGCGGCCGAAGGCGTGGATGTCCTCGTCGACCACCTGGATCCAGGCGTTCTCGAGGACGTCGTCCGGCGTGACCAACCGGCCCACGCGGTACGTCGTCATGCCGTCTCCTCCTCGTCGGCGGTAACGCTGTCCCAAGCCATCTGCGCGGCGCCCAGCATGCCCGCCTCCTCGCCCAGCACCGCGGCCACGATCTCGGGCTCGCGCTGGAACGTCAGGCGCGCGTGCACGCCCTCACGCAGCGGCTGGAGCAGAGTCTCACCGGCGCCTACGAGGCCGCCGCCGATCGCGATGCGGGTCGGTGCGACCAGGGTCGTGTAGAGGACCAGAGCGTCGATCAGAGCCGCCAACGCGTCCTGCCAGACCTTCTCCGCGTCCGGGTCTCCGGCCGCGAGCAGCTCCATGACCTCGCGGGCGCCGTCCACGGTCCGTCCGGTGCGGGCGGTGTACCGCCTGGCCAGCGCGGCGGCGGAGGCGACCGTCTCGAGGCAGCCCCACTGACCGCAGGCGCACAGCTCGGCCGTGTCGCCGTAGATGAACTTCGAGTGACCGAGCTCACCGGCGTACCCGTCGCCGCTGACCAGGGACCCGTCGACGATCATCGCGGCGGCGATCCCGGTGCCGAGCGGCAGGAACATCGAGTTCGTCGTACCGGCCAGGGCGCCGTGGCGCAGCTCGGCGTACCCGCCGGCGCGGACGTCGTGGGCGAGGACGATCGGCACGTCGTCGCTGATCGCAGCTTTCAGCTCGGCCAGCACCGGGGTCGCGACCCATTCCAGGTTCTCGGCGCCGACCGTTCCGTGTTCGGCGTCGATGACGCCGGGCACGACGACGCCGATCGCGCGCACGCGGTGCCCGTCGGCGGTCGCCTTCTGGCTGAGCTCGACGACGGTCTCCAGCAGCGCGTCGAGCACGGCACGGCCCCCAGCGTCCCGGGGAGTAGGCCTGGTCTCGCGGTGCAGCAGGGCACCGTCGGCGGCGACCAGGCCGCACTTCATCCGGGTTCCACCGAGGTCGACGGCAACCACGACTTCACAGGGGTCCACGGAGCGCCATTATGCAGCGTCACCCGCCGGTCCGAACATCCATGAGCAAAACACGGACAAAACTCACCTGGACCAGTGCGCGGTGTGGATCAGTGTCACCCGGGCGCCGTGGCAGGGATTCCACGGTTTCCGGGGCATCGACGATGCGGTCAGGTCCGCAGGCCGCGGTCGAAGGCCGCAACCAGGAACGTGACCAGGTTCTCGGCGAGTTTGCCGGGATCCTCCGTACTCACAGCACCTCCGGAGCCGGCGGCACCCGGCGTCGGGGACAGTGCCTGTGATTGGTGCAGGGCGAGCAGACCGAGCATGTTCATGTACCCGAAGGCGACCGCATCCGGCGATGCCTGCGGCAACGCCCGCTGCAGAGCGGCCAGGTACCGGCTCTCGATCGGATCCGACTCGGCCGCGTACAAGTCCCGGATCCGCCGGCTCGGATCGAACGCGATCCGGCCGATGAACCGCGCGACCACGGCACCGCGCTCGCCCCGGCGCAGTACCAGTTCCAGCCCGGGCTCGATGAACGCCCGGATCAGCTCCTCCGGCGTCGGCGGCCCGCCGGCCTCCAACTGGTCCAGCCGGCGACGCCGCTCGGTGTTGACCGGCGCCATCGCGCGCGCCACGGCAGCCCGTAGCAGCGCTTCCTTCGAACCGAAGTGATAGTTGACCGCCGCGATGTTCGCGGCTGCCGCGACCGTGATGGCCCGCAGCGATGTGCCCTCGTAACCCCCTTCACCAAATCGTTGCTCAGCCACGTTGAGCAGTCTCTCCCGGGTCGTTTCGACCGGTGTCTCCACAGAGTTCTCCTTCCCCCCAGCTACCGCACGCGCAGGCACCCCACCTGCTCACGCGCAGTAGCCTGCAGTCAGCATAGTTCAAACGGTCGTTTGAACTGGAGGGCTCAGCTCAGTTGTTGCGAGAAATCCTCAGATTTCTCTGAAACCCTTTCCTTCCCACGGTTCTCGGCACTCACACCTCCACCACAGACCGTGCACGACCGGGTGAAACCTGTTATTGCGTTAGGGTCCGGAGCCATGACTTTCGTGCGGGTCGACCAACGATTCCGGGGGCCGGAGCGATCGGGCAACGGCGGATACGTCGCCGGCTTGGTCGGAACGACGTTGGCGGCGCGGCTCAACGGCGTACAGGTTCCGCAGGTTCGCTTGCGGATGCCGCCACCGCTGCAGAAGGACCTCGATTTGTCGGCCGAGGACCTCGGCGTTCAGTTAACTGACGGTGACGAGCTGGTCGCGAATGCGGTACCGGTCGACAGCGGTTTCCTCGCCGACGCGACGATCGATCCGGTCCCGGCGGAAGAAGCCCGGGCGGCGGAGGCGGCGTACCGCGGGTTGCAGGATCATCCGTTCCCGAACTGCTTCGTCTGCGGCCCGTCGAACCGGGGTGGTCTGCAGCTCAGGCCGGGGCCGATCGGCGACGGACGTACGGCGTGCACGTGGAAGCCCGCGGCGGATCTGGCGACCGGCGGACTGATCGATGAGCTGTTCCTCTGGGCGGCGCTCGACTGCCCCGGCGGCTGGACGATCGACCTCGAAGGCCGTCCGTCGGTGCTCGGCCAACTGACCGCATGTATCGACGCGCGCCCGCAGGTCGGCGAGGAATGCGTCGCGCTCGGCCGCTACCTCGGCGAGGACGGCCGCAAGACGTTCACCGCGAGCACCTTGTACGACGCCGACGGCCGCGTGCTCGCCCGCGCGAAGCACACCTGGATCACGGTGGACCCGGCAGCGTTCAACTAGCGCACCCGGGCCGCGTGGGCGCGGACCTTGGCGCGGTTGCCGCAGGTCGCCATCGAGCACCAGCGGCGACGCCCGCGCGGGTCGAGGAACAACCAGCCGCAGGACGGGCAGGTCCGAACGTGCTCCCGGGACGGGCCGGTGAGCAGCTCGCCGGCCAGTAGCGCGAGGTTGTGAAGCGGGAGCGCGAGGTCCTCGCGCAGCTCCCAGGTCAGGCCGTCATCGGTCGACACGAGCCGCCGGCCGCCGTACGCCTTCTCGATCACGCGGGCGGCGGCCTCGAAAGTCGTGTCGGCGGCCTGGTCGGTCAGGACGTCGTACAGGTCGACGCGGAAGTCCAGCGTGGCCTGCAGCCGGCGTGCCACCTCGGCCTGGCTGCTGCCGGCCTGCTCGATCAGCCGGAACACGGTGGCCGGCGACAACAGGCCGACGTACGAGTTCCAGATCAGGAAGGCTTCGTACGACGTCAGCCACTCGGTCCGGGCGGGGCCACGGGTGGTCCACTCGGACCGGGTGTTGACGAAGTCGAGCACCGGATGCGCGCCGACCGGCCTCGGCAGGACAACACCCTGCACAAGCTCGAGGTGGGACGGCAGCGCATTCATCGGCTCAGCCGCCTGGCTGCGTCGTGGGCGTGGTCGTCGGCGTGGTCGGCACCGGGATGCTGACGTTCCCGTTCTGCGGGATGACCATGAACTGGATCTTGCCCGACTCGATCGCGGTCTTCAGCAGGTAGCCGTTCGCACCGAGCAGCGCGACCTGCTGCTTGACCGACTGCAGCTCGACGTTCACCTGCTGGTTCTTCTGCTCCTGGGTGGCCTTCGCCAGCTCGGCGCGCTGCTTGGCCTCGAGACCGTCGATGATGCCCTTGTCCAGCGGCATCGGCTTCTGGATCGTGAACGACAGCTCTCCGCAGTCGTTGCTGCCGTTGTAGCCCGGACCGCAGAAGTAGTCACCGCCGACGGCGGCCGGCAGCAGCCGGGTGAACTCCTTGGCCGCCGCGCTCTGGAACGCGGACTTCTTCGCCTCGTTGTTGTAGAGCTCGGCCCAGTTGTAGTTCGTCGCCACCGCGGACAGCGCGCGGTCGATCTGCGGCCGGAAGTAGCTCTGCAGCATGTCGTTCCAGCCGCTCTCCTCGTAGGCCTCGGTCTTCAGGCCGATGCGCTCGTGGAACGACTTGATCACGTCCTTGTCCCGGTTCAGCGTGAAGTACACCTGCACCCGGACGCCGAGCCGGACGTTGTCCTTGCTCACCACGGTGACCTCGTCGGCCGCGTCGGTGTCGGCGCCGTCACCGCCGATGATGTACGAGCGCTGGTCGATCGGATACGTGTACAGCGTGTCGCCGGGGCCGATCAGCTTGTTCGTCGAGCCAGGCGGGACGATCGACTTGAACTTCTTGTCCTCGATCACGCCGCCGCCGTAGTGCAGGCCGATCCGGTTCGCGTCGGTGTTCGCGAAGTTGAAGATGTTGAACAGGATGATCAACGCGATCACGGCGACGATCAGGCCGCCGATCACCTTCACCTTCGCACTTCCCTTGGGCTTGATCGCGGCGGCCGCGTTCCCCAGTTTTGCCATCAGTCGCCTAGCTCCTTGCGTTCCACCAGTCGCCGTACGTCGGCGAGGGTCAGGTCGGCGGTGACCGCGACGTCGCGCGGCACCGACGGATGCGAGCTGAGCGTACGCAGGCCCTGCTCGGCAGCCGCGACCGCCCGCTCGAGCGCCCTGACCTCGTTCATCAGCGCCCGGTGCTCGGCGTTGACCTCGGCCAGCGCCTGCTCTGCCTGGACGGCCCGGCGGTACGACGCCCACCCGAACCAGGCGGTTCCGATCAACAGCACGATCACCGGCAGCCCGAGTCTGATCATGGCTCCGATTCTCGTTCATCCCTGGGCGAAAAACGGTTGAACCGTTGACCGGCTGACAGTAAGTTCTGAGTACACGCGAAGGGAGGTGGTCCAACGCATGAATTGCTATCGGACTCGTGAGGTGGCGGCGGGCTAACCGCCAACCACAGTTAGTGGGCAAGTGGTAGGCCGAAACCAACGCCAGCCACCGGGCCTGCGGGCAGTCAGGTAGTCCGCCTGACCCTGAGTTCGGCCACCCGGTCGTGTCTCCGGAAGCGCCCGCAGGCTTTCTTATGCCTTCAGTCGGCTGCCTTGAGTCGGCTGACTTCAGTCGGCCGGCGGGCAGTCCAGGCCGAGGGCTTCGCCGATCTCGCGGAGCTGGGCCTCGAAGTACGCGCCGGCATCCGGCAGCACCCAGTGCAGCTGGCCGAAGACCTCCATGCAGATCAGGCCGTAGAGCCTGGTCCAATAGGTCAGCGACAGGTAGATCGCGCCGGGCGGCATGCCCTGGAAGTGCTCGGACTCCTGCGTGAGCTGGGCGATCAACTCCTTCCCGAGCAGCTCGTCGGGCGGGTACGGGAACGGCTTCCAGTACCAGATCTGCGCGACCAGTTCCTTGAAGACATCGCCGAACCGCATCGCCGCCTGGTGGCCGGGCGTCTCGTCGTGGTCGTCGGCGTCCGGCGTCGGGACCGCCGTACCGAACAGCAGCGTGAACTCGGCCGGATGGGCGAGACCCCAGTTCCGTAGGCCGTTGGCCAGCAGGTACAGCCGCTCGCCCAGATCGGGAACCTCTTCGGTCGTCTGCAACTGCATCAGCGCGGTCGTCAGCTCGTCGTACAGGTCCGCGATCATCGCGCCGATCAGCGCCTCGTGGCTCGGGAAGTACCGGTACAGCGCGGGCGGGGTCAGGCCGAGCTCGCGCGCGACCGCCCGCAGGCCGACCGCGGACGACCCGCCGCTGACCAGCAGCCGGCGCGCGGCCGCCTTGATCTCGGCCAGCGTCGCCGCTCTCCGCCGGTCCCGGCTCTCCACTTCGAAAACTCTCCTTGACATCGCGGTAGGGCAGGACCTTAGAGTGAACACCGTTAACAGTTAACGCTGTTCACTCAGGCTCCTGCCGCTCAATCTACTCGCTGGGGAGAGTTTCGTGTTCGAGACGCTCGGCCACTTCACCTACCGCCGCCGCCGTCTGGTGCTCGCCCTGACCGGTGTCTTCGTCGTCCTCGGGCTGGCCTGGGGCACCGGCGTGTTCGGGTCGCTCGCGAACGGCGGCTTCGACGCACCGGACACCGAGGCCGCGAACGCGGTCGCGACGATCGAGCAGAACATCGGCCGCACCGGCACCGACGTCGTGGTGCTCTATCGCAGCCAGTCCGGGACCGTCGCCGACCCGGCGTTCAAGCAGGGCGTCGAGAGCCATCTCGCCGGGTTGCCGAGCGCCGACGTGACCGGCGTGTCGACGTACTGGAGCACGAAGTCGCCGGTGTTCGTGTCGAAGGACCAGCACAGCACGTACGCCGTGCTCACGCTGGCCGGCGCGACACCGGAGGACCGGCTGGACACGTTCCACAAGATCGCGTCGCAGGTCCGGACGGCGCCGGCCGGGCTCGACACCAAGGTCGGCGGCGAGGTCGCGGTGTTCGACGAGGTGAACACGCAGACCGAACACGACATCGTGAAGGCCGAGTCGATCTCGACGCCGATCGTGCTGGTGCTGCTGGTGGTCGTCTTCGGCGGTCTGGTCGCGGCCTCGCTGCCGCTGTTCGTGGGCGCGCTCGCGATCCTCGGCTCGTTCGTGCTGCTGCGCGGGCTGTCGGCGGTCACCGACGTGTCGATCTTCTCGATCAACATCGTCACGATGATCGGGCTCGGGCTGGCGATCGACTACGCCCTGTTCATCGTCACCCGGTTCCGCGAAGAACTTGCTCGTGGCAACGATGTCGAGACCGCGCTGACCGCGACGATGGCGACGGCCGGGCGGACGGTCGCGTTCTCCGGGGTGACGGTCGGCGTGGCGATCAGCAGTCTGGTGCTGTTCCCGGTGATGTTCCTGAAGTCGATGGCCTACGGCGGTGCTGCCGCGGTGGCGATCGCGATGATCGCGGCGCTGACCGCGCTGCCGGCGCTGCTCGGCGTACTGGGTCATCGAGTGAACAGTCTGCGGATCTTCAAGGCACGGAAGGCTTCCGCTTCTGATGGTGCCTGGTACCGGTTGGCACACAGCGTGATGCGGCGGCCCGTGCGGTATGTGCTGGTGCTCGTCCCCGTGCTGCTGATTCTGGGGATTCCGTTCCTGTCAGCTCAGCTGGGCGGGGTGGACCATCGGTCGTTGCCGCCGGGTGCTACTTCGCGGACGGTGACCGAGACCCTGCAGCGGGACTTCCCGGGAGCCGGCGGGTCGGACATCTACTCGGCGGTGCGATTCGATTCCGCACCGAGCGATCCGGCGGCGGCGCTGGCGCCGTACATCTCTCAGTTGCAGCAGGTGCGGGACGTGGAGAACGTGCGGATCGGTGGTTACGCCAACGGTGTCGCGTCCGTTGTCGTGCACACCCATTTCACCGGGCAGGAGCTGGCGGCACGAGACGTCGTCCACGGGGTGCGCGCGGTGCCGACGCCGACGGGTACGCAGGTCCAGGTCGGTGGTGAGACGGCGGCGGTGATCGATCTGCTGGACGTGTTGAAGGAGCGCGCGCCGTACATGGCCGGGTTCATCGTCGTGGTGACGTTCGTGCTGCTGTTCATTGCCTTCGGCTCCTTCGTGCTACCGGCCAAGGCGTTGCTGATGAACGTGTTGTCGTTGTCGGCGGCGTTCGGGGCGATGGTGTGGATCTTCCAGGACGGGCATCTGTCCGGGTTCCTCGGCTTCACGCCGGCCGGGTTCCTCGATGCGACGAACCCGGTGCTGCTGTTCGCCGTACTGTTCGGGCTGTCGATGGACTACGAGGTGTTCCTGCTCAGCCGGATCCGGGAGGAGTACGACCGGACCGGCGACAACACCGAGGCGGTCGCGCACGGTCTGCAGCGGACCGGCGGAATCATCACCAGTGCGGCGTTGCTGCTGATCATCGTGGTGGCGGCGTTCTCGACGTCGGGCATCGTGTTCGTGAAGATGATCGGCGTCGGGCTGGTGATCGCGATCGCGCTGGACGCGACGATCGTGCGGGCGCTGCTGGTGCCGGCGACGATGCGGTTGCTCGGTCGGGCGAACTGGTGGGCGCCGAAGCCGCTGGTGCGGTGGTGGGAACGCAACGGATTCCGCGAAACCGATCAGGGCTGGAGCCGGACCAAGTCCCAGGAGCCAGAGCTGGCGGGGCGGCGATAGGCCAGCCGGTCGTGCAGCCGGCCGACTCGGCCCTGCCAGAACTCGACTGCTTCTGGGGCGACCAGGTAGCCGCCCCAGAAGTACGGCGTGGAGATCTCGGTGCCCTCCGGCCACTGGCGCTCGTACGACGCGTACTGCAGGTCGAGCTCCTCGCGCGACGCCACGGACTGGCTCTGCTGGGATGCCCACGCGCCGAGCTGTGACTCGCGCGGCCGGCTGGCGAAGTACTCGTCGACCTCGTCGGTAGGGAGTTTGGTGACCGTGCCCTCGATGCGGACCTGGCGCTCCATCGCGTGCCACGGGAACACCAGCGCGCAGTGCGGGTTGTCGGACAGGTCGTCTGCCTTGCGCGACTGCTGGTTGGTGTAGAAGACGAACCCGCGTTCGTCGACGCGCTTCAGCAGGACCGTCCGCGCCGACGGCCGCCCGTTCCCGTCGGCCGTGGCCAGCACCATCGCGTTGGGCTCCGCCAGGCCGGCCTCCCGGGCCTGCTGCAGCCAGATCTCGAACTGCTTGATCGGGTCAGAGGCCATCTGATCCTCGAGCAGCTCCCCCAGTCCGTACGTACGCCGCATCTCCGCAAGATCCACGCGTCGAGCCTACTGAAGGAAAGAACAACCCGCCCCTCGGCTTCCTACTGGGGCCGGTTTGCCTTGGCGAGGTGTTGGTTGAAGGTGGCTCGGCAGAGGGCTTGGCGGAGGGTTGCCTCGGCGGCGGCTGAGCTTGCGCCGGCTACCGAGGCGGCCCAGAGGGTGCTGAGATCGCCGAAGCCTTCGACGTCGGTCAGGAGCGGCTCGATCAGGTCGCGGTCGGCGGCCGAGGCGAGGTTTCTGCGGACCGGGGTGAATGGCGTGGCCCCTCGGCGCAGCGGCTCGACGGCGTAGAAGTAGTCGAGCATGGTCGCGTTCTCGATACCGCTGTCGACGGCAGCACGCAGCACGCGGTCGATCTGCTCGGTGACCGCGGCCCGGGCGGCCTGCGTGGGACCTGCGGCAGGGATCAGCCTGGTCTGCAGGTGGTTGCTGAAGGCACGCAGCTTGTCGGGCAACGGGAGCTCGTCGAGCTGCTGTACGTCGCGCGGATAGAAGTAGCCGTGGGCAACCTCACCGACCGGTGCGCTGGTGATGAAGCCGTCAGGCGGTGTGTCGAACAGGCTGCTGGCCGGCTGCAGCCCCTCCCCGTACCTGTGCCAGCTCAGCGCCCGCTTGATCAGCTCCACCGGCTCGGCCTTTGCGTAGAGCGTCGCGACGACCTGCGTCGGGGCGGCCGTCGTAGCTTCCAGCACGTAGGCCTTGGTCGTCCGTTGCTGACGGTGGCCGTCGGCAACAATGTGTGTTCCTCCGGGCACAGCCAGCACACCGTCGTACGGCGTACTGTCGTCCATGAACCATCCGCAGCTGGCGGCGAAGGTCCATCCGCGCGTCGACGCGACGGCCGGTACGCCGGCGAACAAGAGCGCGGCGACCGGCCGATTGGTCCAAACGCATCCGTCCGGCAGCTGCAGCTCGAACAGCCGGCTGACACCGGTCGAGTCGGTGGACAGCTCGAGTCGGTCCTCAGTCAGATTCACGCTTGCGCCGGCGTCGTGCCAGGAGGTGCTGTCGCGGCTGTCCCAGAGGTGCAGTCCGACCGCTGTACCGGCGTACCCGTGGTGTCCGGACTCGCCGCCGTAGTACGTCTCCACGCGGGCGCGGCCGGCCGCGGCGCGCGCGGCGCTGTCGTGCGCGAAGGTGTAGGCGACCAGCGTTCCCATGTAGAGCCTGATGCCGGCTCTGCGGCGAAAGTTATTGCGGCGGCTGCTGGCCCGGGTACTGCGGGGGTTGTTGCGGTGGCTGATGCGGCGGGTACGGCGGTTGTTGCTGTTGGCCCGGGTATCCGCCCCACTGCTGCGGCTGCTGCTGCGGGTAACCGGGCTGGTACCCACGCCCGTCCCGCAGTTGCCCCGGGCCCGCCAGCAACTTCGCCACCTTGGCGTCGAGAGCCCAGCGACGCAGGCCGACCAGCAACAGCGGTATGCCGAGCAGGATCACCGATCCGTCGAACAGCAGGTACGACCCGCCGTACTTCGAACCCGGGAACTGGAACAGCTTGACCAGGTCCAGCGCCTGCCGGATCGGCAGCACCAGCACGGCCACGCCGACCACTGTCAGCAGCAGACCGGCACCGGTGGTCACACCGGAACCGATGGCCGGAGCCATCATCAGCAGGCCGAGCACGACCGCGACGCCGATCAGCAGCGCGAGCCAAGGCAGCACACGGTCCAGGTTGCTGTTGTACAGCTGGACGCGGATCAGCAGCCGGGTGGTCGCGTACGAGGCGACGACCATGGCTGCGTAGGACGCAATGATGCCGATCACGACCCCGAGGGCGGGGAGGGGCTTGGCCATGCCGTCGACAGTAGACCTCTCGGCGGTCCACCACCGGCGCAATGTCCTCGAACCGGTCACAAAGCTGTCGTGTCATCAGTTCCGAGAACTATGCTGCGGGAGCGCCGACACGAGGACGAGGGAGTCGCATGTCTGATCCGAGGACCGAGGTGCAGCACGGGCTGGAAGGCGTGGTCGCCTTCGACACGCAGATCGCCGAGCCGGACAAAGAAGGCTCGGCGCTCCGGTATCGCGGCGTGGACATCGAGGACCTGGTCGGCCGCGTCCCGTTCGAGAACGTGTGGGGCCTGCTGGTGGACGGTGCGTTCACTCCGGGCCTGCCGCCGGCCGAGCCGTTCCCGTTGCCGGTGCACACCGGTGACGTGCGCGTCGACGTACAGTCCGCGCTGGCGATGCTCGCACCCGCCTGGGGTCTGCGGCCGCTCTACGACATCGACGACGTACAGGCGCGTGACGACCTGTCCCGGGCGGCCGTCATGGCGCTGTCGTACGTCGCACAGGCGGCCCGCGGCGTCGGCCACCCGATGGTGCCGCAACGCGAGGTGGACAAGGCGACGACGATCACCGAGCGGTTCATGATCCGCTGGCGCGGCGAGCCGGATCCCAAGCACGTGAAGGCGGTCGACGCGTACTGGACGTCCGCGGCCGAGCACGGCATGAACGCGTCGACGTTCACCGCGCGGGTGATCGCATCGACCGGTGCGGACGTCGCTGCTGCACTGTCCGGTGCGGTCGGCGCGATGTCCGGTCCGCTGCACGGCGGTGCGCCGGCGCGGGTGCTGACGATGATCGAGGGCGTGGAGCGGTCCGGCGACGCGCGCTCCTACGTGAAGGGCTTGCTGGACGCGGGCGAGCGGCTGATGGGCTTCGGGCACCGCGTGTACCGCGCCGAGGACCCGCGCGCCCGGGTGCTTCGTCGTACGGCGCGTGAGCTGGACGCCCCGCGGTACGAGGTCGCGGAGGCGCTGGAGCAGGCCGCACTGGCCGAGCTGCGCGAGCGGCGGCCGGACCGGGTGCTGGAGACCAACGTGGAGTTCTGGGCGGCGATCGTCCTCGACTTCGCGGAGGTGCCGCCGCCGATGTTCACGTCCATGTTCACCTGTGCGCGGACGGCCGGCTGGAGTGCGCACGTCCTGGAGCAGAAGCGGACCGGCCGGCTGATCCGGCCGTCGGCGATCTACTCCGGCCCTGCTTCCCGGCCCGCTGACGCCATCGAGGGCTGGAACCCTGACTGGGCCTAGGGCGTATCTCCCGTCCCCGCGCCCTCAGCGGTCCTGGCTCGGGGTGCGGCCGGTGCGTTGTTTGTACTGGCGGCTGAAGTACGGAACGTCGGTGTAGCCGAGGGCGGCGGCTGTCTCGGTGACAGTCATGCCGCTCTCGGTGAGCAGTTGGTGCGCGCGGTCGATCCGGGCCTGGATGAGGTACTGCGCGGGTGACATCCCGAACTGCGCGACGAACCTTCTCGTGAACTGGGCACGACTGAGGGAGGCCTTGGAGGCCATCTCCGCCACGGTCCAGTCGCGGCCGGGATCCTGCCGGAGCTGCCGCGCGATCTCGTCGACGGCGGTGTCGGTGACGCGTCGGCCCGGGGTGTGGACGGCGTCCCAGATCAGCGCGATCAGTTGCTCGAGGCACAGTTCCGCCTGGCGCCGGCCGAGCGCATCCTGCCTGCGGTACGACGCGTCGCTCGTCCGGGCGAGGACGCCGAGCAGCTCGCGGTCCATCACCTCGCCCCAGCGCGGGTCGGGCGCTGCGCCGGTGGTCTGGAAGTGCATGCCGAAGACCAGCAGCCGGCGGTGCGGGTCGTGGGTGGCGCGCGGCGCATCACCGGGCTGGAAGACCGCACAGATGCCGGGGTGCAGGTCCTGGCGTTCGCCGTTGAGAACCAGCTCGCCGCGGCCGTCCATCACGCACCAGAGCAGGTGGTCCGCCAGCGGGCGCGAGGTCCACGACCAGCTCGGCTCACACCGCCAGAAGGTCGGTGCGGACCTCAGCTCGAGCTCCAGTCGCTGCAACAAAAGTTCAACTCCTCGCGCGAATCCTCCGTGGTTCGGCGCCGGTACCAGGCAGGAGAATTGGTTCCGACAAGCAGCGTAGAGCACATCCGCGGGAGTCGTGCATGAGCGTTTCATCCAACGTCGACGTCGTACTTCGGGAAGAGTTCGAGCGGACCGGTTACACGCTGGTGCGTGGGCTGTTCAGCACCGACGAGGTCGACCGGTTGCGGGACCACTACATGGAGGTCCGGCAGCGCGGTCCGCGGGCGAACGACTTCGCGGGGCACAACTCCACCGACCGCGACCCGCTGAAGCGGTACCCGCGGATGGCGCAGATGCACCGCTGGGACGAGGCGTCACTGCAGTGGATGATCGACCCGCGGATCGACGAGGTCATGACGACGCTGCTCGGGCGGTCGCCGTACGCCGTCCAGACGATGGTCTACTTCAAGCCGCCGGGCTCCCGCGGGCAGGCGTTGCACCAGGACAACTTCTATCTGAAGGCCGATCCGGGGACGTGCGTCGCGGCGTGGATGGCGCTCGACCGGGTCGACGAGGCGAACGGGTGCCTCGAGGTCGTGCCCGGCTCGCACCGGTGGCCGATCCTGTGCACGGAGAAGGCCGACACCACGGTCAGCTTCACCGACGTCACGGTGCCGCTGCCGTCGACCGGGTCCGCCGTACCGGTCGAGATGGAGCCAGGCGACGTGCTGTTCTTCCACGGGGCGCTGGTGCACGGGAGCAACCCGAACGTCACCACGGACCGGTTCCGGCGGGCGCTGATCGGCCACTACATCGAGGGCGAGGCGGAGCGGGTCGCGCAGTACTACCACCCGGCGCTCCGGATGGACGGGACCGAGCTCACGCTCGAGGTGGCCGAGGGTGGCGGCGCCTGCGGCGAGTGGACCGAGACGCCGGACGGACCGGTCGCCGTCCTGACCGGCACGCAGACCATCACCCGCAAGCACGAGTAGTCCGCGCGGTGAGCCCCGGGGCGGTGGGTTGGGCCGGGTGTGCGAGGATAGAGCGCGCTGACAGCGTCGTCGGCTTTCTGAGATGCAGACGACGAAGGGAAGACGCTGGTGACCAGCGACATTCAGATTCCTGCTGAGCTCAAGCCCGCTGACGGCCGCTTCGGTTCGGGCCCGTCGAAGGTCCGCCCGGAAGCCGTCGCCGCGCTGGCGACCGAGGGCGCGAAGCTGCTCGGCACCTCCCACCGCCAGGCCCCGGTCAAGAACCTGGTCAAGCGCGTCCAGGAGGGCGTGGCCGACCTCTTCCAGCTGCCTGAGGGCTACCAGGTTGTGCTCGGCAACGGCGGCTCGACGGCCTTCTGGGACGTCGCGACGTTCGCGCTGATCCGGGAGAAGAGCCAGCACCTGAACTTCGGCGAGTTCTCGTCCAAGTTCGCCAAGGCCGCGCAGCAGGCACCGCACCTGGCCGACCCGTCGGTGATCAAGTCCGATCCGGGCACCCGTCCGGTCGCCGTGGCCGAGGCCGGCGTGGACCTGTACGCCTGGCCGCACAACGAGACCTCGACCGGTGTGATGGCGCCGGTCAAGCGCGTCGAAGGCGCCGACGAGGGCGCGCTGGTCGCGATCGACGCGACCTCGGGTGCGGCCGGTCTGCCGGTCGACATCAACGAGGCCGACGTGTACTACTTCGCGCCGCAGAAGGGCTTCGCGTCCGACGGCGGCCTGTGGATCGCGTTGATGAGCCCGGCCGCGCTTGCCCGGGTCGAGGAGATCACCGCGTCCGGCCGCTGGATCCCGGCGTTCCTGGACCTCGCGACCGCGGTCGACAACTCGAGCAAGAACCAGACCTACAACACGCCGTCGCTGGCAACGCTGTTCCTGATGGCCGAGCAGACCGACTGGATCAACAACCAGGGCGGTCTGGAGTGGAGCGTCGCCCGGACGACGGACTCGAGCAACCGGCTCTACACGTGGGCAGAGAAGTCGGAGTACGCCACGCCGTACGTCACCGATCCTGACGCCCGCTCCCTCGTCGTCGGCACCATCGACCTGGACGACGCGATCGACGCGACGGCGGTCGCGAAGGTACTGCGCGCCAACGGCATCGTCGACACCGAGCCGTACCGCAAGCTCGGCCGCAACCAGCTCCGCGTCGCGATGTTCCCCGCGGTCGACCCCGACGACGTCGAGAAGCTGACCCAGGCCATCGACTACGTCGTCGAGAACCTCAAGTAACCAGAGCCACCGAACAGCCGCCGTACCTCACGTGGGTACGGCGGTTGTTTCCTTTGCTCAGAAGTTGATGCGGAGGACGACTCGGCGGTTGCCGGGGCGGCTTACTTCGGTGAAGCCGGCGGCGGTGAACATGGCGAGCGTGCCGACGGAGCCGCCGTCGACGAGGTCGGGGTAGCCCTCGATGGCCTGGGCTCCGCGGGCGCGGGCGAAGGGGACGGTGGCTCGGGCCAGGGCGCGGCTGATTCCTCGGCGGCGGTAGCCGGCGCGGGTGACGAAGCAGGTCACGGCCCAGACGGTCGGGTCGGTCCTGTCCTCGTTGCGGCCCAGCCACGGGACGCGAAAGTCGCGGAGCAGCCTCGGGTGGTCCGCGCGCGGCGCGACGGCACACCAGCCGACGGGCTCTCCGTCGAGGTACGCGATCAGGCCGCTGGTCTCCTGCGCCTTGCGGTCGCCGCAGGCTGTCTGGTCGCGCAGCCGGGCGCCGAGCTCCTCGGGGCCTTCAGAATCCCACGACTCCTTGGGCAGCATCCGGAATCGCTGGCACCAGCACCGTCCGGGATCGCCCGCGCCGAAGACCGCCTGCAGGTCCTCCCACGACGCCTCGTTCGCCGGGACGATCGTGAGCTGCTCATCGGTGACCGGCTCCCGTGAACCCGGCGTACGCGGAACAGGAACCCGCTTCGCCGTGGTCCGCCGCATCGGCTTTCGAGCCGGCGCCTCGAACGTGAGCTGAAGGTCGACCGTGTCCCCTGCGTCCAGCCCTTGGGGCTTACGTACGCCGTCCTTCAGCGGCAGCAGGTAGCCACCGTCCTTCGACCACAGCGACGTCTTCCACTCCGTGCTTCCGAGGCGAGCACGGATGGGCAGCATGCCCCAGCTGTTGTGGCCGGCCGCCGACGCCGCCGCCTTCAGCGCGGCGACATCCTCGTCCGGGACGGGAACGAAGTAGTACGGCGCCGGACCGCGCCACTCGATGACCTCGCCGCTGAACTCATGCTCCATGCCCTGATGCTAGGACTGGTTCCGGACGTACAGCTTCCGGATTTGTGGATCAGACGTGCGGGCGGCGGTGGCCGGTAGGTGGGGACTGGCCGGTCAGGCGGTCGTTCTCGGCTTGGCGGTCCCGGCGTTCGCGGCGCCCGGGCGGGAACGTGACGATCGTGATGATGAGCGCGAACAGGGTGGCGCCGATGATGATCCAGCGGAGGTTGTGGCTCTTACCCGAGTCGGAGTTGCTGGAGTCGGACGTCGTGGCCGGCTTCGGCGTCGCGCCGGCGGACGGCGGAGTGGATGTGACTGCCTTGGCGGGAGCCGTCATCTGGTAGACGGCCGAGTTGGCGCCTTCGCTGCCGACGAGGACGGTGTTGTCGGTCGGGCCCACCGCGACGGTCTCGCCCTGGCCGAGGACTGCTGCGCCGCGGGCGACCACGTTGGGGGTCTCGCCCCAGGCGACCGTTGCGACGTCGCTGTACGTCCGGAGCACCACGCGCTGTCCGTCCGGCATGAACGTGCCGTCGGTGATGATGCCGGAAGGCGCCGGCGCGAGCTTCGAGAGGTCGTTGGTGCCTTGGCGGCTCGGGGCCGGCGGGGCGGCGTAGATCCCGCCGGCGCCCTTGAGCTCCTTCGTCACGATGTACAGCTGGCTGGTGCCCGGCTCGATCAGCAGCGTCTCGGCGTCGTGTGCGCCGTCGGGGTACTTGAAGTCGAACTGGTGGTACCTGAGGTCGGCGTCCTCGAGCGTCGCCGGCTCCGGGATCGTGTAGATCTCGATCTGGTCCCGGCTGGCCTTGTTGTCGCCGATGTCCGCGATGTAGATCGTGCCGTCCCGGTCGACGCCGAGCGCCTCGACGTCGGTCACCTTCGCGCCGAACCGCAGTACCGCCTCAACCTTGCCGGTCGTGCCGTCGATCGCGAACACCCGGCCGGTGTCACCGGAGTCGTTCACGGTGTAGTACGTGCCGGGGTGCTTCACGCTCTTCGCCAGACCGGACGACTCCTTGATCCGGTCGTCGCTGATCGTGAACAGCTTCTTCGGAGCGGCCGGGGTCGCCTCCACCGTCGCCGAGGCGGTTGTGGGAAGTGCCACACCCGCCAGCGTGCAGAGCGTCGCCCCCACCAGCGCGAACGCAGTCCGAAGTCGCGTCACAAGCCCACCCCGGCGCCCGCCGGCGGTAGGAGGAGCTGGGCCAGGCGGGGGTTGACCTGCCACTCGGTGACCAGGGCCTCGTACTCGGCCTGGAGCTCGGCGGTCGGCTTCGCGCCGGTCCGCGCAGCGCGAAGCAGCAGATTGCGCGGCGTGTGCTGACTGTCCACGAACTGCACGACCTCCACCCGGTAACCGACCTGTCGGAGCACCGCCGCCCGCAACGAATCCGTCAGGACGTCGGCAAACCGCTCACGAACGATGCCATATCGCGTCATCAACGCATAAGGCGCCGGTGGTGTGACGCTCTTGAGCTGCTTTTGGATGTCGTGATGACAACAAGGGGCCGCGAGCACCAGCTGAGCCTCCCAGCCGACCGCCCGCGCGAGCGCGTCGTCGGTCGCGGTATCGCAGGCGTGCAGCGCCAGCACAACGTCCGGCCGTACGTCGAGCTCGGCCGCCTGGATCGTCGCGTCGACGAACCGCAGGTGATCCTGCCAGCCGAGCGCCTCGACCACCCGCGCGTTCCGCTTCCGGGCCGCCGGGTTGTGGTCGATCCCGGTCATCCGGACGTCGTGCCCGGCCGCGGAGAGCAGGTGGTACGCCGCCAGCGTGAGGTACGCGTTCCCGCAGCCGAGGTCGACCACCTGCAGCGGCCGGTCCGTCGCGATCCGGCCCGCCCCGATCGCCTCGTCGAGCGCAGGAGCGAGCAGCTTGCAGAACTCCTCGATCTGCTTGTACTTCGCCTGCCGCGACGGCTTCACACGGCCCTGGTGGTCGCTGATACCCAGCTCGATCAGGAACGGCGCGGCCGGGTCGAGCACCCGCTGCTTCACCCGGTCGTGCCCCGTCTCCTGCTCCCGGCTGTCCTCCTGCCGGTGCAGCAGCTCCTTGCCCTTCTTGGTGTACCGCAGCCGCAGGGTCTCGTCCGTCGTCTCGACATGCCACGACCCGTACGGCAGGTCGAGGAGCTCCTCGACCGCCTTCTCCACGTCGGCCGCGGCGACGTTCCGCGTGTGGGCCTGCCGCTCGTCGAACTCGGTGATCTGCAGGTGCCGCTCGCCCTTCAGATCGACGTACCGCACCTCGACCCGCAGGTACGCCGGCGGGTCGAACCCGCGGCGCCGCCCGGACGCCAGCGCCCGCACCAGACTGCCCTGGTCCAGCAGGGCAGCACGAACCACCTCCAGCGCCCCGGCCTCCGCCGACCGCGCCGGCTCGCCCGACCGCACCACTGGTTGCATCGCGCCATTGTCTCCGACCCCCACCCCCGATCTCAAAAGGGTCTCGGAAACCCACCGTCGCAACCCCCGAACTCCCCGTACACTCCCCGCTGCGCCGGAATACGACGGTCGCATTCCTTTGCGCGGACGAGGCGTGTAGCACATGTGCTACCTTGGATCCATGGACGCCCTCGGACTTCGTGAGCTTCGGCAGCACGCAAGTGATCTCGTCCGCCGCGCCGAAGCCGGCGAGCACTTGGTGATCACTGTGTCCGGCCGCCCTGCGGCTGTGCTCGGACCACCGGAGCGGGACCATTGGCGGCACTACGAGGAGATCGCAGACGTACTGGCCCAACGCACCGATGACGCCTGGGAAGCCGATCGCGACCTCATCGACCAAGACCTCGTCGATCCCTGGGAGCCGAAGGAATGAGGGCGCTGCTCGACACCAGTGTCCTCATCAAAGGGCTGGACGACCCAGTCGACGCCGAGCTCGCGATCAGCGCCATCAGTCTCGCCGAGTTGCACTTCGGCGTACTCGTTGCCAAGTCACCGGAGATCCGCGCCGCCCGCCTGCGCCGTCTTGCAGGTATCGAGCGTGCCTTTGAAGCGCTGCCCGTGACTGACGCCGTGGCCCGCATATACGGCTCCTTCGCGGCGGCGGTCGCGGCTGCGGGAGGGCAGCCGCGCGCCCGCGCGTTCGACCTGGTCATCGCGGCGACCGCGGCAACCCATGAGGCCGCCCTCTACACGCGAAACCCGAAGGATTTCCACGCAGTCCAGGAACTCGTCGAGATCATCGCTGTCTGACCACTCCCCGAATCACCTCAAGCCGACGAGACACGACTTGGTGAGGCGGCGTTTGTGCTGGTCTTGCGGGTGGCGTCTATTCGAGCTTCTGGTCGTCGGTGAGGAGGCCTAGGGAGCGGAGGCGGGTGGCGATTCCGCCTTCCTGGCGGCCGAGGGTGGTGACCAGGTCGTCCTTGGTGGCGCCGTTGTGGAACATCTCGATCAGGGTCTGCTCGTCCTCGGGAGACCACTGGGTGAAGGCCTTCGGGTGGTTCTTGCGGGCCTGCTCGATCTTGCGGGTCATCGAACGCGGGTTGAGCAGTTCGAGGGAGCGGATCCGGGCCTGGCGGTGGCGGCCGACCTCCTCGCCCTCGCGCCAGAACACCACCGCCCCGTCGTCGAACGTCATCAGGTCGGCGGGGACGTCGCAGTAGTCGGCGTCCTCGAGCATCACGCGCATCATTGCTGGTTCTCTCCATTCACGGTGGATGCGTGGTCGACAGAGAAGATGCCGCGATCCGACCCCGCCGGAGCGCCCGATCCGCAACCTGTGGACAACCAACCGCACAACTTCTTTGCAAAATCTCTTTGCAAAGAGTCTTTGCAGTCCTATGCTCAACACCATGAGCGACGAGACCAACCCCGAGCCGCCCCGCACAGTCCGGCTGGACCGCCACCTGGTGCGCGCCCTGGCCCACCCGATGCGCAACCGGATCGTCGGCCTGCTGCGGGTGTACGGCCCGCAGACCGCCACCACCCTGGCCGGCCGGCTCGGCGTGAACACCGGCGCGACCAGCTACCACCTCCGCCAACTGGCCGACGCCGGCCTGGTGGTCGAGGACGACAGCCGTGGCAATGCACGCGACCGTTGGTGGAAGTCCGCGCACCAAGGCACCGAGTTCAACAAGGCCGAGCTGCTCGAGCAGGAGCCTGAGCTGGCGCTGGGCTTCCTGCACGGCGTCGGCCAGACGTACGCCGAGAACATCTTCAGCTACATCGACGCGATGCAGACGATGCCCGAGGACTGGCGTGACGCCAGCGTGCTGTCCGACTACTTCTTCCACCTGCGGGCCGACCAGCTCGACGCGATGATGCACGAGGTCATGGCGGTGCTGGAGAAGTACAAGACGCCGGACCTGACCGCTCCTCTGCCGGAGGGCGCCGAGCAGGTGACGGTTCAGATCCAGGCCTTCCCGCGCGAGACGCGGTAGCAGGGCATAGGGGTGAGGCAGATGAGCGACAAAGGAAACCGCGCGCCGCTGATCGCGTTCCTGGTGGCGAACGTGGTGTCGGTCTGCGGCACCAGGGTGAGCGCCATCGCGATCCCCTGGTTCGTGCTGATCACCACCGGGTCGCCGGTGAAGACCGGTCTGGTAGCCATGGCGGAGATGACGCCGCTGGTCCTCGTCAAGGTCGCCGGCGGCCCACTGATCGACAAGGTCGGAGCACGCCGCATCAGCGTCGTCGCGGACACCGCAAGTACTGCGGTAGTAGGCCTCGTCCCACTCCTCCACACGCTGGGCCTGCTGCACTTCCCAACGCTTCTCGTACTGGTTGCGATCGCCGGCGCCTGCCGGGGACCGGGTGACTCCGCGAAGGAGACCCTCATCCCGGACATCGCCCGCGCGGCAAGGGTTCCGCTGGAACGAGTGACTGGCCTGGAGAGCACGACGGAACGCCTGGCCGGCTTCTTCGCGTACGCACTGGCCGGTGGACTCATCACCCTCGTCGGAGCGGTCAACGCACTCTGGATCGACGCCGCATCGTTCGGCGTATGCGCCCTACTGATCACCCGCTGGATCCCCAAGCCCACCAAGCAGCCGACCACCACCGAAGCTGAACAGGGCTACGGACAGCGGCTCCTCGAGGGCTGGCACTTCCTCCGCACCGACAAGCTGCTGCTTCCGCTGGTCACCATGATCGCCGTGACCAACCTGCTCGACGCCGCGACCAGCACGGTCCTGCTACCGGTCTGGATCAAGACGCATGGCTACGGCCCCGGACACACCAGTCTGATCCTCACTGCGTTCGGAGTGACCGCCACCGCATTCGCCTTACTGGCTTCGGCAATCGGCGACCGGATCCCTCGCAAGCTGGTCTTCACGGTGGCCTTCCTCATCGCCGGAGCACCGCGCTTCATTGCCCTGGCAGCAGGCGCACCGATCTGGGCCCTCATGGCGGTGTACGCCGTGGGCGGCATCGGCGCCGGCTTCATCAACCCCGTGCTCGGCGCGATCCGCGTCGAACGGATCCCCAGCCACCTGCTCGGCCGAGTCAACTCGCTGTCGAACGCGGCCTGCTGGACAGGCGTACCGCTCGGTGGTGTAGTCGCCGGACTGGCCATCGCAGGCATCGGCTTCGCGCCCGCAGTGCTTGCCGGAGGCGCCATCTACCTGATTGCCACCATGTCGCCGGTGCTGATCGGCCGGCACGAGAGCTGGAAGGCTACACAGGATCCGACGGGTCCTCAGGAAACGGCGGCTGATCCGGATCGGGTGGCAGTCGCAGCACCTTAGCCTTCGTGGTGCTCTCCACCTCGCGCCGCATCCGGTCGCGCTCCGCCCGCAGCAGGCCAAGCATCACCAGGTCCAGCAACATTCCACCCGCGGCCGCGAACTGCGTCGCAGCGAACTGGAAGACCTGTGTCATCAGCAACGACACCAGGACAGCCAGCTCGAACAACCGCACCGCCCGGGCCCGATTGCCCTTCCGCAACGCCAGCGCACCCCGTACCGTGAACATTGCCGACAGCAAGCTTCCGGCCGTAACACCCAACACTGGAAGGTGATTCAGCCCATCGCCGACGACAATCGCGATGAGCAGCGCCCCAACCACCTGCAGCGCCAGTACGGCGACAGCCATCCGCGGCGCCTTCGGGTGCGTGGCGAGTCGCTCGAACCCGCGCTGCAGCGCCTGCCACCCCGCATCGACCGGAGCAGCCAACTCGACCTCGTCGGCCGGGCACGCGGCCAGCAAGTCCCTGGTCTCCTGCCGCCCCTGCACCTGCAGGGGCACCGCGCGCAGCAGCTCTGACGCTTCCGCACGGCGACGCCGCGACAGCCCCCCGGCGACGCCCTCGACAGCGTGGTCGATGACGTTGGCCAGCTCCTCCCGCGGGTCGATCGGCCGCCGCGTGGTGAGGAACCGGAATCCGAGAATGATCAGCACGAAGACGACGTACACGATCGCCGCGGTCGGCTTGTAGAAGTAGTTGTTGTCCGAGGTGACGAACTTCCCCACCTCGTCGATGAACAGCCCGAAGCCGATCCCGCCGACCGTCGCCGCGGCCGGCCGGACGACGGGTCCGACGTACCCGAGCAGTAGTGAGATCGCGATCAGCATCAGCAGGCCGCCGGGCAGCACGTGCGCGATGTGCAGACCCTTGCCGCCGATCTGCGGGTAGCCGCTCAGGCTGAGGATCAGCCGGGTCACCAGGACCGTCGCCACCCCCGACACCACGAACGTCGTCAGGTGTTCCCCGGACCGCACATTGCGGACCAGTCCGGCCCGCATCAGGTACGACGACCGCGCGGCGGTGCTGTTCGTCATTGGCGGGACGTTACCCGGGCCCCGGACCCAGCACAGCCGCAGAGCGTTTGAGACGTGTGAATACGAATCCACTTCGCTATTGCGCTTCGTCCACCGGCGGCTTAATCTCTCGCGTAGCGGAATATCACTTCCACTAAGTGATACCCGCCCGCCCCCGCCCCCTAACCGGCCGAAGACCTTCCAGAGCTGTGATCCGAAGGCTTCGGCCGATTTTCCGGCCAGCTTCTACATCGGTGAAGAAGGACTCCTGAGAGGAGGCCACCATGAGCACGAGCACCGAGATCTCGGCTCCGGCAGGCCGTGAACCGACAGCTGAGGTCCCTCCCCCGGCACCGCGTCCCAGACCCGGCCGGCGCACGGACCGGGTCGCGTACCTCTTCCTGCTCCCCTGGTTCACAGGACTGCTCCTGCTGACAGCCGCACCCCTGCTGGGATCGCTGTACCTGTCGTTCACCAAGTTCAACCTGCTGCAGTCACCGCACTGGAACGGCTTCGGCAACTACGTGAAGATGTTCACCGACGACCCGCGCTACCTGCAGTCGTTGAAGGTCACCTTCATCTACGTCGCCCTCACCGTCCCGCTGCAGCTGGGATTCGCACTCGCGGTCGCCGTGATGCTGAACCGCCCGATGCGCGGGATGGCCTTGTACCGCTCGATCTACTACATCCCCTCGCTACTCGGCGGCAGCGTCGCGATCGCGGTGATCTGGGGCCAGCTGTTCGACGACGACGGCGTCCTGAACGCCTTCCTCGCGTTCTTCGGCGTCGGCGGCCGCAGCTGGATCTCCAACCCCGACACGGCTCTCTACACGCTGGTGCTGCTGAACATCTGGCAGTTCGGCTCGCCGATGGTGATCTTCCTGGCCGGCCTCAAACAGATACCGCAGGAGCTGTACGACGCCGCCTCGGTCGACGGCGCGAACGCCTGGCGCCGGTTCTGGTCGGTCACCGTGCCGCTGCTGACGCCGATCATCTTCTTCAACGTGGTGCTGCAGATCATCCAGGCGTTCCAGGCCTTCACCCCGGCGTACGTCGTGAGCGGCGGCAGCGGAGGCCCGTCGGATTCCACGTTGTTCTACACGCTTTACCTGTACCAGCAGGGTTTCACGAACCTGAACATGGGCTACGCCTCCGCGATGGCGTGGGTGCTGCTGCTGATCATCGCGATCTTCACGCTGATCAACTTCGGGCTCGCCCGCCGCTGGGTCTACTACGAGGACCGCTGATGACGACACTCCAGCACGCTCCCGAAGCCCGGCGGCGCACCCGCAGATGGCTGACCCATCTCGCGCTGATCGCCGGCACCCTGGTGATGGTCTATCCGCTGCTGTGGATGGTCGGCGGCTCCTTCAAGGACGAGTCCGACATCTTCTCGCAGCTCAACCCGTTCCCGAGCTCGCTCAACCTGCGTAGCTACATCGCCGGCTGGACCGCGACCGATCCCACCTTCACCCGGTTCTACATCAACTCGATGCTGATCGCGGTGCTCGCGGTGGCCGGCAACGTGATCGCCTGCACGCTCACGGCGTACGCGTTCGCCCGGCTGGAGTTCCGCGGCAAGAAGGTGTTCTTCGCGATCATGCTCGGCTCGATCATGTTGCCGGCGCACGCGCTGCTGATCCCGCAGTACGTGCTGTTCTTCCACCTCGGCTGGGTGAACACCTATCTCCCGCTGGTGGTGCCGAAGTTCCTGGCCACCGACGCGTTCTTCATCTTCTTGATGGTCCAGTTCATCCGCACGATCCCGCGGACACTGGACGAGGCCGCGATGATCGACGGCTGCGGCAAGGTCCGCATCTTCAGCCGGATCATCCTGCCGCTGACCGGACCGGTGCTGATCACCACCATGATCTTCACCTTCATCTGGACGTACAACGACTTCTTCTCCCAGCTGATCTACCTGTCCTACCCCAGCAGCGAGACCGTGCCGGTCGCGTTGCGGCGATTCGTCGACGCGACCGGCGACTCGTCGTACGGGCAACTGCTGGCCATGTCGGTGCTGTCGCTGGTGCCGACCTTCATCGTCTTCCTTCTCGCCCAGCGCCGGATCGTCGAGGGCATCGCCACGACCGGCCTGAAGGGCTAGCCCGAAAGGACCCCTGTCATGACCACACAACTCGACCGGCGGCGCTTCCTGCAGGCCGGACTCGCGGCCGGCGTACTCGCACCTCTGCTGGCCGCCTGCAACCTCGACCCCGCGGCCAAGGAGGCGAAGAACTCGGTCCGCTTCTCGAGCTACGGGGACCCGACCAAGCTCGGCCTGCGCAGCAAGCTCGCCGACCAGTACACCTCGAGCCATCAGAACGTGAAGATGGTCTTCGAGGGCACCGCGACCGCGGAGTACTGGGACAAACTCGCCACCCAGATGGCCGGCGGCAACGCGCCCGATGTCATCAACATCGACGCCCCGCGGATCGGGCAGTACGGCGCGGCCGGGGCACTGCAGTCCCTGGACAAGTACACCCCGGACCCCATCGACACCAAGCCGATCGACCACAACCTGCTCGTCCAGGGGCAGCTGAAAGGCGAGCAGTTCGGCATCCCGGTCGCGATGAGCACCTACAGCATGGGGTACGACGTGACCGTGCTCGACCAGCTCGGCCTGGAGCACCCGAACGAGACCTGGACCTGGGCCGACTTCGCAGCGCTGGCCAACCAGATCCGGCTGAAGTCCGGCAAGAAGATCTACGGCGCGGAGGACCCCAGCGGGGACACGGCGTCGTTGCAGATCTTCCTGCGCGGCAAAGGTCAGGACCTGTACAAGGACAACACGCTCGCGTTCACCGACGCCGCACTGACCGAGTGGTTCGAGTACTGGGCCGCGCTGCGTGCGACCGGCGGCACGATCCCCGCCGATATCGCCGCGCAGTCCAAGTACGGCGACTGGCCCAACAGCCCGCTGGTCAAGAAGCAGGCGGCGCTCGCGCACATCCAGACGCCCAACCTCAAGGGCGGTTTCCAGGATCTGACCAAGAACACCATCGACATCACGCTGCCACCGCGGAACGCCAAGGACGGCAACTGCGGGACCTTCCCGGCGCCGAGCAGCTTCCTGTCGCTCAACGCCAAGAGTCAGCGTTCGGACGACGCCGCCGCGTTCATCAACTGGTTCGCCAACGGCGCGGAGGCCGCGAAGACCTTACGGCTGATCAGCGGACCGCCGGCCTCGTCGGCGGGCCGCGATGTCCTGCTGAAGGGCAGTGACCTCTCGGCGAGCGAGAAGCAGGTGCTGGCCTACACCGACCTGGCGCTGAAGAACTCCGCCGCGCCGCCGCAGGCCAGCCCGGCCGCGTCGACCGCCGTCGGCGACCTCCTGCTCAAGGTCAGCCAGGACATCGCCTTCAACAAGATCTCGATCAAGCAGGCCGTGCCGAAGTTCATGGCCGACGCCGGCAAGACCCTCGACGGCAAATGATTGGAGCCCTATGAACGAGCAGAACCCCGTCACCACCGGCAGCACCGCCACCTGGGCGATGGAGCAGCTCGTCCAAGCCCTCGCAGAGAAGGGGATCACGGCCACGGACCCGCCGGTCCGGCTGGCCACCCCCGACGAGGTCCCCGCCCCGGACCTCGCGGACGTGCCCGAGTCGTACGCCGTACTCCGTGTCGACGGCGAGCTCGTTGTCGTTAGCAACGACGAGATCGGGCTGCGCTGCGGAGTGCTCGAACTCGCGGACCGGGTCGCCGCGGGCGAAGATCTCGCTGGTACGACGCCGTTCGCCGAGCAGCCCGCCGTACCGGTGAGGGGTGTGGTGCGGTCGTTCTCCAGCGTGGACGAGGACACACCCTGGTTCCACGACCAGCGGTTCTGGACCGAGTACCTGACCTGGCTGGCCGCGTCCCGGTTCAACCGGTTCCACCTCGCCCTCGGCATGCAGTACAACTACGGCGCCGATCGCCACGGCGCGACCGACAACTACCTGTGCTTCGCCTACCCGTTCCTGTTCGACGTGGACGGGTACGACGTACAGGCTGAAGGGGTCGGCGCGGACGAGCAGAAGCGCAACCTCGACACGCTGCGCTTCATCGCTGCAGAGAGCAAACGGCGCGGGCTGAAGTTCCAGCTCGGTCTGTGGAACCACGCGTACGACTACGGCCGCGACTCGGTGCACCGGTACCCGATCACCGGGATCGGTCCGGAGACCCATGCGGAGTACTGCAAGGCCGGTATCGCCAAGCTGCTCGAGGAATGTCCCGACATCGACGGGCTGACCTTCCGGGTGCATTACGAGGGCGGCATCCCCGACGACAAGCACGAGATCTTCTGGCGAGCCGTCTTCGAAGGCGCGAACTCGGTCGGCCGGCCGCTCGAGATCGACATGCACGCCAAGGGCGTCGACCAGGCTCTGCTCGACGCCGTCGACCTGCCGAACCTGTCCCCGGTGCTGTCGGCGAAGTACTGGGCCGAGCATGTCGGCCTGCCGTACCACCAGGCCTCCATCCGGGCCAAGGAGACGGCGAAGCCCGTCCCGGCCGGCCACGAGATGAAGGGCATCACCGAGTTCTCCCGCCGGTTCACCCGCTACGGGTACGGCGACTTCCTGAACGAGGACCGGAACGTCGACCTGATGTTCCGGGTCTGGCCGGGAACCCAGAAGCTGCTGGCGTGGGGCGATCCCGCGATCGCGGCCGGGTACGGGCGGCTGTCGACCTTCGGCGGATCCCGTGGCGTCGACCTGTGCGAACCACTGTTCTTCAAGGGTCGCAAGGGCAGCGGCGAGGTCGGCGGGCGCGATCCGTACATCCGCGAAGACCTCAGGTTGTCTGACAACCGGGAGTGGACCAAGTACCGCTACGGCTATCTGTTGTGGGGTCGACTCCTCTACAACCCCGACGCCGAGCCCGAGACGTGGCGTCGTCACCTGCGCTCGACGTACGGCGAGGCCGCGGCGCACGTGGAGGACGCTCTAAGCCCACTCAGTCGGATCCTCCCGCTGGTGACCGTGGTCCACGGCGTCGGCGGATCGAACAATGGCTACTGGCCCGAGGTGTACCTCAACCTCCCGATCTCGTCGCGCGTCGAGTCGCCCCACTACGCCGGCGACACCGACCCGCCCGCGAACTGGGGCGGTGTGAGCCCGTTCGACCCGACGACGTTCTACGCCATCGACGAGTACGTCGCGGCGCTCGCGAGCGGCGAGGTGTCGGCGAAGTACACGCCGCTCGAGGTGGCCGCCTGGATCGAGCGACTGGTCGACGACGGACAGCAGGCTCTCGACCGCGCTCGTCAGACCGCGGACGAGTCGGACGCGCAGGTCCGCCGGGTCCTGATCGATCTGGAGATCCTGGTCAGGATGGGCCGGTTCTTCGCCGGCAAGTTCCGCGCCGCGGTCGACTACTCGATCTACCGGTCGACCAAGCAAGCCAGTGCACTGGAGTCCGCGGTCAAGGTCTACCAGTCGGCGAGGGACGCGTACGCCGAGATCCCGGCCATCGTCGACGGCGTCTACCAGCGCGACCTGCGGTTCGGTGTCGAGACCTCCGAACACGGTCACTGGGCGGATCGGATTCCGGACATGGACGCCGACCTCGCAGCCCTCGCAGAGGAACTGCAGGAGGCGACCGGCGCGCAGCAGGCCACTCAGCTGGCTCAAGCACCGGCCCGGCCGGCCACCACCGGCATCGACCACCAGGTGCCGGAGAGCTTCGACCGGGGCAAACCGGTCACGCTGTCGCTCGAGGTCGTGGATCCGGACGTGACCGGCGCAACACTGCACTACCGGCACGTGGACCAGTCAAAGCCCTGGCAGCAGGTCCCGATGAAGCTGTCCGGTCAGACGTTGTCCGGCACGATCGAAGGTGAGTACACGGCGTCGACGTACCCGCTGATGTACTTCTTCAGAGTGCAACACCGGTCCGGCGGGCAGGCGCTCTACCCCGGTCTGGCCGCCGACCTGTCCAACCAGCCGTACGTCGTCCTGGGTTCCGCGACCGTCACCGGATGAACGCTGCGATCACGACGATCGCGATAAGCGCTGCCAGCACGATAGAGGTGACGAGTCGACGGGTCCGGGGGTCCACTTGCTCAGGTTAGTGGACCCCCGTCCGGCTCGTTCACCCCAGTGGGTAGTGGAGGGCGATGAGGGGTTCGGGGCGGTGGACGCCGCGGGGGCGGTAGCCGAGGGCGTCGGAGAGGCCGAGGTAGTCGGATAGCAGCCAGATGATGGCTAGCCACATCTCAGTGCCTTGGAGGCCGGGGATTGCGCGGTCGTCGGTGCCGTCGGGGGCGAAGGCGAAGCCGGCGCCGTCTACCCAGCGCGGGAGGATCGCGCGCAGTTGTTCCTCGGCCCAGCGGCGGGCGTCCTGCTCGCCGTACGTCGTCTGTTTGCCGGCCAGCCACAACGGGTGGATGACGTCGAGGATGTTGCACGAGTTGTAGTTGTCGCCGGTGAACATGCGTCGGTCGTTGCTGTGGGCAAGGACAGTCGCGACCGCTTGTTCGGGATACGGGAGCGGGAGGCCGAACTGGGCGTAGGTCCCGCGGGTGAGGCGGTAGAAACCGTTCACGACCTGCAGCCAGCCGTCGTCGGGATGTTGGTGGCCCCAAGCACCGGTCGTCGGATCGACCCGCGTGACGAGCCACCCCGTCAGGGCCTCGAGCGGCCCGGATTCGTCGTGGTCACGGAGATTCCGGGCGATCGCGGTGCCGAGATGGTCGATACCGGACCCGGCCGACCAGGACCTCCTTGCCCAGGGCAAATTGTCCAGGTCGGCGAAGGTGAACGCGGTGTCGATCGGGTGCTCGAAGCTGCTGCCGAGGACCTGGAGCGCGTAGCCGACACACAGCACGTGGTAGCCGGCCGGGCCTTCCAGGACAGAGAGTTTGGTGTCGTCCGGAAGGTCCAGCCCGGAGTCGGAGAGGTCTCCCGGTGCGACCAGTCCGGTCTTCGGGTCCTGCCGGTGACGCAGCCGACGGACCAGGTCGTCACGGGTGTGCCCGAGCGGAGTACGGCGTACCAGCAGGTCGGCGATCTCGATGGCGTCGCACCACGGCCGCACCGCCGGCTCATGACCGAGGTCCGGACGGTCGACGAAACGCTCGCCGTCCCAGCAGCGAGCGAGTACGTCGTCCACCTGCGAACGCGCCTTGGCGGCGAAGGCGGTCAACTGGGCCCGGAGGTCACCTGACATGGAGGAGGATCCTGTTCGCGAGCGGAGGACGCGGGCGGGGTTGCCGGCGGCGACCGAGTTGGCCGGGATGTTCTTGGTGACGACCGCGCCGGCGCCGATGATGGTGTGTGGGCCGACGGTGACGCCGTCGAGGATCGTCACGTTGGAACCGATCCAGACGTCGTCGCCGATCGTGATGCCGAGGGCGGTGTGAGGTTGCTTGAAGATCGGCTGGCCGGGAGCCGTGCCGTGGTTGAACGCGAGCAGCGACGTGTGGGCGCCGATCCGAACGCCGTCGCCGATCATCACCTTGCCGCGGACCGCGGAGAACGGGTTGATCGTGGAGTCGGATCCGAGCGTGATGCTTCCGGTGACATAGGCGTGTGCCGCGATGTACGAACGCTCCCCCATCGTCAGTTCGTCGCAGTACACAGCAGCCGACTCCGCGACGTACACATCCTCGGAGAGCCGGACCGACCCGCCCAGGCGCGCCTGCCGTTCGGCCTGGCGATCGCGTTCGGCCTCGGAGGCCGTTCGCTTGTACTCCCACGGCAGGAAATCGAGTCGCAACGGCTCATTCGGCAGCATGGGAAAACGCTATCCAAAACACCGCGAGCCCGCCAGCCCCGAAATGCCGCTGCTAATCTCCCGTCTGTGCGGGGAGCCAGGCGATGACGACGAGCGGATCAGTGACCGACGGCGATGACGTCGGCGACGACGGCCCACAGGGGAGCACGCGCCGCAGTCATCGGGTCACGATCAGCGATCTCGCGCGCCGGCTGCACATCTCGAAGGCGTCGGTCTCGTACGCGCTGAACGGACGGGCCGGAGTCAGCGAGGAGACCCGGCAGCGGGTGCTCGATCTGGCCGAGGAGCTGGGCTTCCACCCGAACTCCGCCGCGGTCGCACTGTCGGCAAGCCGGACCCGGACGATCGGGATCGTGATCGCCCGCGACCCGGCGCTGATCTCCACCGAAGCGTTCTACATGCGCACGCTGGTCGGCATCGAGCAGTACCTGAACGAGGTCGATTCGTCGCTGCTGCTGCGGCTCACGGGCGAGCACGGCGAGGATCTCGACGTACTGCGGCGGTGGTCGCGGCAGGGACGGGTCGACGGGTTCATCCTGTTCGACGAGCACGACGACGACCCCAGGATCCCGCTGCTGAAGGAGCTCGGGGTTCCGTGTGTGGTGGTGAGCTCGAACGCGCCGGACGACTCGGTCGGGCGGTTGATCAGCTCACCGGAGGAGACGGTCGGGCTGCTGCTCGACCATCTGGTCGAGCTCGGGCATCGGGACATCGCGCATATCAGCGGGCCGTTCACGTTCGTCCACGAGCGGTTGCGGGTGCAGATCCTGCAGGAGCAGGCCGAGCGGCGCGGGGTCGCCGTACGGCAGATCGAAGGCAGCTACCGCTACGACGACGGCGCCGAGCTGACCCGTCAGCTGCTGGCCGATCCGAATCCGCCGACCGCGATCGTGCTCGGGAACGACCTGATGGCGGTCGCGGCCCTGCGGGTCGCGATGGATCTCGGTACGGCGGTACCGGCCGAGGTCTCGATCCTCGCCTGGGACGACTCGCCGCTGTGCGAACTCGCCCGGCCCGGTATCACCGCGGTCGACCAGAAGACGATGGAACGCGGGCGGGCAGCCGCCGATCTCCTGCTCCGAATCGTCACCGTCGAGGGCGAAAAACACGAGGAAGCGCCGGCCGGCGAGCTCCGGGTCCGGGATTCCAGCGGTCCGGCGCCTTTCTGACCACTTTCAAGACTCTGTGAATTCATTCGGATTCGAAGAGTGTTGGATTGCGCTTACCGTTGCCTCGCGAGAGGTTGGATCAGTCACGAGGTCGTAACGAAGACCCCGGAACTGAACCGGTTAGGGTTTCGAAACTTAACCGGTTAGGTCAGTATGGGGCCGATCCGCCTTCGCAGCTCTGTGGAGGCTCGACGGGACGAGGGAGTCCGACGTGAGACTGCGTTCGTTAGTAGCCGCGGTGGCGGCGACCGCCATGGGAATCAGCCTCGCCGCGTGTGGTGGTGGGGACAAGAACGACTCCTCCGGCGGCGGTTCGGGTGGTGACCAGACGCTGACCTACTGGGCCAGCAACCAGGGCACCAGCCTGGACAACGACAAGGAGGTGCTGACCCCGGTCCTGCAGAAGTTCACCCAGGACACCGGCATCAAGGTCAACCTCGAGGTGATCGGCTGGAACGATCTGCAGACGCGGATCCAGACCGCGATCACCTCCGGCCAGGCGCCGGACGTGGTCAACATCGGCAACACCTGGGCGGCCTCGCTGCAGGCGACCGACGCGTTCCTGCCGTTCGACGGCGACGCGATGGGCGCGATCGGCGGGAAGGACAAGTTCGTGCCGACGGCTCTGGCGACCGGCGGCAAGGAGGGCACCGACCCGACCTCGGTCCCGCTCTACGGTCTGGCCTACGGCCTGTACTACAACAAGGCGATGTTCGCCGCGGCCGGCCTGCAGCCGCCGAAGACCTGGGAAGAGATGGTCACCGACGCGCAGAAGCTGACCGTTCCCGCCAAGAAGCAGTGGGGTATGGCGCTCGCGGCCGGCAGCTACACCGAGAACGTGCACTTCGCGTTCATCAACGCGGCGCAGAACAAGGCCGACTGGTTCGACGCCGACGGCAAGCCGACGTTCACCGGTGACGGCAACGTGCAGGGCGTCCTGCGGTACCTCGACCTGATGCAGAAGGACAAGGTCGCGAACCCGTCGAACGCGCAGTACGACAACGGCACCAAGTCGGTCAACGACTTCGCCACCAAGAAGGTCGCGATGGTCATCAACCAGAACAACGCCGACTCCTCGATCGTTGCCAACGGCATGAAGGCCGGCGAGTACGGCGTCGTACCGTTCCCGGCTCCGTCCGGCGCCGAGCAGGTCGCCAGCCACGTGGCCGGTATCAACCTGTCGGTGTTCAAGAACACCAAGCACAAGGATGCGGCGCTGAAGTTCGTCAAGTACATGACGGACGAGGCCACGCAGACGACGCTGGGCAAGCCGTTCTCCTCGCTGCCGGTACTGAAGGACGCCAAGCCGGTCTTCACCACCGACGCGGCCGAGGCGGCGACGTTCCAGGACGTCTACAACACCAAGTCCAAGCCGCTGCCGCTGGTGCCGGCCGAGGACCAGTTCGAGAGCACCGTCGGCAAGGCGATGAACTCGATGTTCGCCAAGATCGCCACCGGTGGCACGGTCACGGCCGACGATGTGAAGGCGGCCCTGAAGACCGCCCAGGATCAGGTGGCCGCAGGTAGCTGACCCGCGCTCAGTGGCCCGGACTACTCGTCCGGGCCACTGCCCGCGTCAGCCCCCACGACCGATCCGACAGACAGGAGGCGACCAGTCGATGTCCGTCGCCACACAGGAAGCGACGCCGGCCGCCGCGAAGCCTGCGAAGAAGAAGACCAAACGCGGCCCCGAACACCGCCCCGGCCTGAACCGTTGGCTGCCGTATCTGCTGCTGGCGCCGGCCGTGCTGGCCGAACTGCTGATCCACATCATCCCGATGGTGGTCGGCATCTGGATGAGCTTCATCAAGCTGACCAAGTTCTTCATCGCGAACTGGTCCGCGGCTCCGAGCGCCGGGCTCAACAACTACAAGGTCGCGCTGGACTTCAACAACGCGGTCGGTGAGGGCCTGCTGAAGTCGTTCGGCGTCACCGTCGCCTTCTCGCTGATCACGGTCGCGTTGTCGTGGGTGCTCGGGATGGCCGCGGCGGTCGCGCTGCAGCCGCCGTTCCGCGGGCGCGGCATCATCCGGACGTTCTTCCTGGTGCCCTACGCGTTGCCGGCGTACGCCGGGATCCTGACCTGGAACTTCATGCTCCAGCGTGACACCGGTGCCGTGAACCACGTGCTGAACCAGTTGCACCTCAGCGACGGCCGGACGTTCTGGCTGATCGGCAGCAACGCGCTGGTCTCGCTGATCGTCGTCGCGACCTGGAAGCTGTGGACGTTCGCGTTCCTCACGCTGATGGCCGGCCTGCAGAGCATCCCCGGCGATCTGTACGAGGCCGCGTCGGTGGACGGCGCGGGCAACCTCCGGCAGTGGCGCAACATCACGCTGCCGTCGCTGCGGCCGGTCAACCTCGTGCTCGTACTCGTCCTGTTCCTATGGACGTTCAGCGACTTCAACACGCCGTACGTGCTGTTCGGTACGGCGCAGCCGCCGGCCGGTGACCTGATCACGTTCCACATCTACAACGCGTCGTTCCTGACCTGGAACTTCGGCACCGGTGCGGCGATGTCCGTCCTGCTGCTGATCTTCCTGATGATCGTCACCGGCGCCTACCTGCTCGTCACCGGAAGGAGGTCGCGTCGTGCGTGAGACCCAGGGGTTCAAGATCTACCGCGGTGTCGTGCTGACCGTGCTCGGCCTGTTCGTGCTCGTCCCGCTGTACGTGATGATCACGTCGTCGCTCAAACCGCTGAAGGACGTGCAGGGCGCCTTCAGTTGGTGGCCGTCGAACCTGACGCTGGCGCCGTTCGTGGACATGTGGAAGACGGTGCCGCTGGCCCGGTACTTCGTGAACAGCACGATCGTCTCCGTGTCGGCGACGGTGTTCTCGGTGGCGATCGCGATCCTGGCCGCGTTCGCGGTGTCGCGGTTCCGTTTCCGCGGGCGGACGGCGTTCACCACGACCGTACTGTCGACGCAAATGTTCCCGGGCGTGCTGTTCCTGCTGCCGTTGTTCCTGATCTTCGTGAACATCAACAACTCGTTCGGGCTGCAGCTGGTCGGGACGCGGCTCGGGTTGATCATCACGTACCTGACGTTCAGCCTGCCGTTCTCGATCTGGATGCTCGCCGGGTACTTCGACAGCATCCCGCGCGAGCTGGACGAAGCGGCACTGGTGGACGGCTGCGGGCCGATGGGCGCACTGTGGCGCGTCGTACTCCCGGCAGCCCGGCCCGGTGTGATCGCAGTTGCGATCTACTCGTTCATGACCGCCTGGGGCGAGGTCCTGTTCGCGTCCGTCATGACAACCGAGGCCAACCGCACCCTGTCGGTCGGCCTACGCCAGTACTCCACCCAAACCAACATCTACTGGAACCAGATCATGGCCGCGGCCCTGGTAGTCAGCGTCCCCGTGGTGATCGGCTTCCTCCTCGCCCAACGCCACTTCGTAGCCGGCGTAACCGCCGGCGCGGTCAAGTAGCCCCAACACGAACACCCCCACCCACGCGACCATCTGAGGGGTCAACCCCTTGGCTTGCCGGTTGCGGACCCGGATTCTCGCGGTGCAACCGACCAGCTGAGGGGTTGACCCCTCAGACGTTCAGTCATGAGGTCAGGTGAAGAGTTTTTCACCCCAGTGGCCGCCGGGGGTTACGCCTGGGGGGCAGGCGAAGATGCCGGAGCCTACGTGGTGGATGTACTCGTTCATCGTGTCGCTCTTGGCGAGCTGGTTCTGGATGGGGATGAACTGTTTGCGGGGGTCGCGTTGGTAGGCGAGGAAGAAGAGGCCCGCGTCGAGGCGACCTAGGCCGTCGGAGCCGTCGACGAAGTTGTAGCCGCGGCGGAGTAGTTCGGCGCCCTTGTTGAAGGTGGGGTGGGCCAGGCGGACGTGTGAGTCGGCGGGGATCTTCGGCTGGCCGTCGGCCTGCTTGGCGTTGAAGTCGAGCGTGTCGAACTCGTCGGACTTGCCCAGCGGAGCACCCGTGCCCTTGCCGCGGCCGATGATGCCTTCCTGTTCGCCGAGCGACGTACGGTCCCAGATCTCGATGTTCATCCGGATCCGGCGCGAGACCAGGTACGAGCCGCCGACCATCCAGTCCGGGCCGTCCTCGGGCTGCACCCACAGCTGCTGCTCGAGCTTGTCGGCGTCTTCGAGCTTGAGGTTGTTGGTGCCGTCCTTGAAGCCGAACAGGTTCCGCGGCGTCGACTGCGCCCGCGACGTCGACGACGTACGGCCGAAGCCGAGCTGCGAATACCGTACGGCGACGCGTCCGAAGCCGATCCGTGCCAGGTTGCGGATCGCGTGTACTGCGACCTGCGGGTCGTCGGAGCAGGCCTGTACGGCGATGTCGCCGTACGAGCGGGTCGGGTCGAGGTCGTCGCCGATGAAGTGCGGCAGGTCGACGAGTGCCTTCGGGCGTTTCGCGGCGAGCCCGAACCGCTTGTCGAACAGGCTCGGTCCGAACCCGACGGTGATCGTCAACCGCGCCGGCGGCAGCCCGACCGCCTCGCCAGTGTCCTCGGGCGGTGCTTCGTCCGGTCCGTTCACCGCGCCGTACTGCCCGATGTCGCGACCGGCCGTCAGCAGCGCGGCCGCGGCGGTCCATTCCTTCAGCAGCCCGATCAGCTCGTCCCGGCTCGTCGTCGTCACATCAAACGCGGCGAAGTGCAGCCGATCCTGCGCCGGCGTCGTAATCCCCGCCTGATGCGGCCCATGAAACTCAACCGGCCCGGTGTTATCAGCCGCCTGCGAGGGTTCGCTGGCCAGAGCTGAGTGTGCGGCGTACCCGGCAACCCCGGTCGCGACCGCTGCACCCGCGGCCCCGAACAGGCCGCGCCTCGAGATTCCTTTGCGCTCGGTCATTTCTTTGCGATCACTCCGGCGACCTGGCTGACGGGTTCGGCCAGGCCGTCGACTACGGCGCCGAGGGCCTTCTTCTCTGCCTCGCTTGCCGTGTACGGCTTGAAGCCGTCGCCGTCGCGGTACTTGTCCAGCGACGCGAACACCGCTTTGAAGTTCGTGTCCAGCTGCGCGACCAGTGCCGCGTCGCGGGACTGCAGTGCCGGACGGAGCGCCTGGATCGCGGCCTGCGACCCCTCGACGTTTGCCTGGAAGTCCCACAGGTCGGTGTGTGAGTAGCGGTCCTCCTCGCCGGTGACCTTGCCGGTCGCGACCTCGTCGAGCAGTTCCTTCGCGCCGTTCGCCAGCTGCAGCGGAGTCAGTTTCACGACCTTGGCCTTCGCGACCACCGTCTTCACGTCGGTCAGCAACTGGTCGGCGTACTTGTCCATGCCCTTGGTGCTGTTGGAGACCCAGAGCGCCTGCTCGATCCGGTGGTACCCGGTCCACTCGGTGCCCGGCTCCACATCGTTGACGCGGGCGTCGATCTTCGGGTCCAGGTCACCGAAGGACTCCGCGACCGGCTCGATCCGCTCCCAGTACGTCCGCGACACCGGGAACAGCGCCTTCGCCTTCGCGACATCACCGGCCTTCACCGCGGTCACGAACTCGGTGGTCTTCTGCTCCAGCGCGATCGCCTGCGAGTTCACGTACCGCTGGTAGCTCGACGTCGCCTGCTTCAGCTCGGTGTCGGTGTCGACCTGAGCGGGCGCGTCTCCGGTCACGGTCAGGTCGCCGCGGATCCCGTCGCCGACCATGCCCGGTTTGCAGACCGCCTGGTACTTGCCGGTCGGCAGCTCGACGATCAGGTCCCGCTTCAGGCCCGGGCCGATGTTCTCGACCTCGCCCATCACCCGGTCGCCCTCGGCGTACACGTAGAACTCGGTGATCTTGCTGCCGCCGTTGGCGACCGAGAACGTGCTGGTGCCGGACTTCACGTCGCGGCGGCTGAGGTCACAACCCGAGTCGGACGCCTTGACCGTCACCGGACCGGTGCCGTCGTCCTTGGCTGCGGGCTCGTCCTTCGCGCACGCGGTCAGCGCGCCGATACTGATGACGACGCCGAGGATGGCGGCCCGACGGGGCAATGAGGTGGACATGGTTCTCCTGAGCGGGGATGTGAGGTGGTGGATCAGGCCGCTTCGCCGGCGGTCTTGGCCACCGGTACGGGCGGCGGCGTGGAGCTCTTCACCGGACGGAAGTAGAGCACCAGCACCGGGACCAGATAGACGACCCACGCGGTTGCCTCGAGCACGGTCGGGGTCGGGTTGAAGTTGAAGATGCCCTTGAGCAGTACGCCGTACCAGCTGTCCGGCGGGATCACGTGCGAGATGTCGAAGGCCAGATGCTGGATGCCCGGCAGGATGCCGGCCTCCTGCAGGTCGTGGAACCCGTACGCGAAGATGCCGGCCGCGACCAGGATCAGCACCGCGCCGGTCCACTTGAAGAACACGGCCAGGTTGATCTTGACCGCGCCCTTGTAGATCGCGACGCCGAGCAGGACCGAGGTCCCCAGGCCGAGCAGGACGCCGATCAGCGGTACGGCGGTGGTCGCGGTGGCGGCCGACGCGTACACGATGAACGCGGTCTCGATGCTCTCCCGGAACACCGCCAGGAACGCGAGGATGACGACGGCGCGGGAGCCGACCTCGAGGGCCTGCCCCATCCGCTCGCGCAGTTCCTTGGCGATGCTGCGGGACGCCTTGCGCATCCAGAAGATCATCCAGGTGACGAAGCCGACCGCGACGATCGACATCACCCCGCCGACGGTCTCCTGGGTGGTGAACGACTTTGCGGTCAGCGCGGTGACGAACTGGAGCAGGCCCCAGGCGACCGCCGCGACGCCGAGCGCCGAGGCGACACCGATCCACACCAGTTTCAGTCGATCGCGATGCCCTGACTTGACCAGGAACGTGGCGAGGATGCTGACAACCAGCGAAGCCTCGAGTCCTTCACGGAGTCCGATCAGATAATTCGCGAGCATGACGGAAGTCTTTCCCAGCGTTAGGTACGGCTAACCTTGCTGAGGTTAACCTAAGAAATCCCATTCGCCTACTGTGTCGTACGCCGCACTGTGCCCCGGACCCTCACCGAGCCGGGATTCGATCAGACGCAGGCTGCCCGCGGTCCAGACCGGACCGTCGTACGTGTCGAAAACCCTGACCCACCTGGTCACGTCGATCGGCCGCCGCAACCTGGCCAACGTGACATGCGGGGTGAACTTCCGGCCCTCGACGGCAACGCCGGCGCGACTCGCCGCCGCTCGCGTGGTCGTCGACAAATGCTTGAGCGATTCGGTGTCGTCGCGCACTCCGGCGTACAGCACCCGTGCGTCCGGTACGCCGGGGAACGCGCCCGCGCCGGTGAGCTGCAACTCGAACGGCTTCTGCCGTTGTGCAGCCGATTCGAGCCGCTCCTCGAGCTCCTCGGTCTTCCAGTCCGGTACGTCGCCGAGGAACGCCAGCGTGATGTGCCAGTGCTGGTCCGAGGCCCACCGGATGTCGTCATCCGGATGCTCCCGCCGCGGCTCGACGAACTCGTTCAGATCCTCCACAACTTCGATGGGTGGCACCACGGCCACGAACAATCGCATCCCCCGAGATTAGGCGGTCCGAGGTGCGGACCGCGTGTTAATTTGGGGGTCGATCGACAGGACGTGGCTAGGGTTCCGCCGCCCGCGGGCGGGCTGGTCCGAGCGCCACGACCCACCGCGACGGTGGGCATCTGAAGGGGCAAAAGCCTGGTAGGGCGACGTCGGCGCACTTGACCGTGCCGTCGAACGCCCGAGGTGATGTCCGTGTTCCGTCGTCCCGCCGACTTTCGTTCCGTCCTTGCGCTGCCCCGGATCAAGTCCCTGGCCGTGAGTTCGCTGCTGGCCCGGATGCCGAAAGGCATCATGCCGCTGACGCTGGTGCTGCTGGTGACGCAGCGGACCGGGTCGTACGCGCTCGCCGGCACGGTGACCGCGCTCTTCGCACTCGGCGACGCGGCGACCGCTCCCTGGCAAGGTCGCCTGGTTGATCGATTCGGGTACGCCCGGGTGCTGATCCCGATCGCCGTAGTCCACGTGGCGGCCACGATCGGTCTCGTCAGCACGAGGACTCCCGCAGTCCTCGGCGCACTGGCTGTCCTGGCCGGTCTCGGCGTACCACCGATCTCCGGAGCCGTGAAAGCCTTGTGGGCGGAGATGGTCAGCGAAGACCAACTCCCGGCGGCGTACGCGATGGAATCCCTGCTGCAGCAGAGCTTCTTCCTCTTCGGGCCCCTGCTGGCGACCGGACTGATCGCACTCGCCGGGCCCCCCGTCGCCGCGCTCACAGCCGCCATATTGGTTGCCGGAGGCACCTTTGGTTTCGTCCTGGCAGCTGGTCCGCGCCGCCCCCGTCCACACGAGCGTTTGCGCCACGGCGCCTTGCGGATAGCCGCGGTCCGGATCCTGACTGCGAGCACCTTGCTGCAGAGTCTGACGTACGGCGTTCTGCCGATCGCGCTCGTTGCC
The DNA here is from genome assembly GCF_004217145.1 of Kribbella rubisoli. Classification (GTDB taxonomy): domain Bacteria; phylum Actinomycetota; class Actinomycetes; order Propionibacteriales; family Kribbellaceae; genus Kribbella; species Kribbella rubisoli. Next base: position 958,344 of record NZ_SHKR01000011.1, read on the forward strand.
TCGGCAGCACGGGCCGGCGCACCGACGACGGCCGGAATCGTCCAAGCGACACTGACCCTCGGTGGACTGATCGGGGGCATGCTCGATGGATCGAGAGACTACGTCCGGCTGATGGTGTGGTTCGGGTGTGGGCTGGTGCCCCTGTCGATCTTCGCCGCTATCGAGTCCCCGGCCGGCCTGATCGGGCTGGCAGTCACGCTGACGGCGACCGGCCTGCTGGCTACGCCGCTGGCCATGTCCGGATACCTGTTGATCAGCCGCGCGACGCCGGCCGATTGCCGCACCGAGGCGTTCGCCTGGCAGTCGACCGGCCTGGCGATCGGTACGGCGCTCGGATCCGCGCTCGGCGGGACATTGGTCGACCGCGGTGGCCCCGCGCTCGCGTTCGCCGTACCGCCTGTCGCAGTCGGGCTCGCTGCGAGCCTGGCCGCGACGCTCCGGAGGCGGATGCCTTCCGTCTTCGGCTGATGTCGCGTCAGACTGCGGCAATGGACGAGTTGAAGCTGCCGTCGCCGTGCGTGGTGATCCTGGTCGGGCCGGGCGCCTCGGGGAAGTCGACGTGGGCGGCGGAGCGGTTCGGGGCAGACCTGATCGTGTCGAGTGATCGGTTGCGGGCGTTGGTCGGGGCCGGTGAGGACGATATTGCGGCCAGTGCGGATGCATTCGCGTTGCTGGATGTCGTGGTGCGGCAACGAATCGGGCGGCGGCTGACGACTGTTATCGACACCCTGGGACTGGACAGAGAACGACGCGCGGCGTGGCTCGGATTGGCGCGGGAAGCTGGAATGCCCTGTGTGGCCGTGGGTTTCGACACGCCGGCCGCGGAGTGCCGGAGACGGAATCGGGAGCGGGACTCGAAGCGGATTCCGGCCGATGTGCTGACCTCGCAACTGAAGTCGTGGGCGGCGACCAAGAAGGAGCTGGCGGACGAAGGGTACGACCAAGTTCTGCAACCGACGGCTGTCCGAGTGGTTCCCGAGGCATTTGTCGAGGCAGGCGCGGCGGCCGTGCGGCAGGCGGAGAGGCCGAGCGGGCTGCGGTTCGGTTTGCAGTTGAGCAGCTACACGCATCCAGGTGGTCGGGCGGGGATGGCTTCGTGGGTGCGGGACGTGGCCGCGCGGGCGGAGGCGGTCGGGTTTGATGCGATCTACGTCATGGATCACTTCCGGCAGATTCCGCAGGTGGGGCGGGCCTGGGACGACTTCCTGGAGAGTTGGACGACGCTTGGGTATCTGGCTGCCTGTACGACGCGTGTGCGGCTCGGCACGCTGGTCTCAGGGATCACGTATCGGAACGTCGCGCATCTCGGGAAGATCGCGGCGACGCTCGACGTACTGAGTGGTGGGCGCGCGGTGTGTGGGGTCGGGCTCGCGTGGTTCGAGGCCGAGCACAAGGCTTATGGGTGGTCGTTCCCGCCGGTGGGTGAGCGGTATGCCCTGCTCGAGGACGCGTTGCAGTTGCTGCCGGTTTTGTGGGGACCAGGCAACAAACCGTTCCACGGCAAGGTTCTCGACGTACCGGACACGACCTGCTACCCGCGACCGTTGCAGGAACACCTGCCAGTGCTCGTGGGTGGGAGTGGGCCGCGAACCCTCAGGCTCGCCGCGCGCTACGCCGACGCCGTGAATGTGTTCGGCGACGTCGCCGCAGTACGGAAGGCCGCAACCCACCTCGGGGACAGACCCGTCGAGCTGACGCATCTGTCGACAACGCTCGTGGGCAAGGACTCTCAGGAGGTCGACCAGCTCGTCCAGAAGCTGCGACCGCGCAACGTGAACCCGGCCCGGTACGCCGCGATGGTGAACGCGGGCACGGTGGACGATCAGATCGGGCGGTTCCGCGAGCTGTCCGAGGCGGGTGTGGCCGAGGTGATGATCAGCCTGCCCGACCTCGAGACGCTCGACACGGTCGCCGACGTGATCTCAGCCTTCCGGGTGTAGATCGAGCTGCAGTAGGGCGTTCTCGATCAGTTCGGGCATGGCGGGGTGGATCCAGTACTGGCCCCGGGCCATCGCGTACGCGTCCAGCTCGAAGCTCATCGCCTGGATGATCGGCTGGATCACGGTCGGCGCCTGCGGGCCCATGATGTGCGCGCCGATGATCTGGCCGGTCTTCGGGTCGGCCAGGATCTTCGCGAACCCGGTCGTGTCCTCCATCGCCCAGCCGTACGCGATATCGGCGTACCGCTGAACCGCTTTGACATAGGGGATCCCGCGCTCCTTCGCCTCCTCCTCGGTCAAGCCGACGGAGGCGATCTGCGGCGCGCTGAAGACCGCGTGCGGTACGAAGCGGTGGTCGGACTCGATCCGGTCGTCGGGGTTCAGCAGGTTGTGCTTCACCACCCGCGCCTCGTGGTTCGCGACGTGCTTCAGCTGGTGCGGCGTGGTCACGTCGCCGAGCGCGTAGATGCCGTCGACGGTGGTCTGCTGGTACGCGTCCACGACCACGCGCGCCTCGTCGTCCACCTCGACACCGGTGGCGGCCAGGTTCAGCAGGTCCGAGTTCGGCTCCCGGCCGACCGCGACCAGGAGTTCGTCGACGATCAGCTCGTCGGCCCCGTCCGGGTTCAGCATCCCGACCAGGATCGAGCCGTCGTCGCGTCGCTCAACCCGGATGGTCTCGTGGTTCAGGCGTACGTCGTACAGCTCCTGGGCGATCTTCGTGTACGCCGTGGCGAGCTCGCCGTCCTCGTGCCGGAGCAGCACGCTCGAGCGGGCCACGATCGTCACCTCGACCCCGAACGACGCGAACACGTGCGCGAACTCGGCCGCGACGAACCCGCTGCCGATGATCGCCAGCCGGCGCGGCAGTTCCTCGAGCCGCATGACCGTGTTCGAGGTGTGGAACCCGGTCTCCTCGAGGCCCGGGATCGGCGGCACGATCGGCCGGCTGCCGGTGGCGAGCACGAACTGGTCGGCGCTGAACACGCTCGTCGACCCGTCCTTGTTGTCGACAGTCAGCTCCTTGAACCCGGTGAACCGGCCGGTCCCGTCGTACACGGTGACGTTGGCGTTGTCCGGGTTGTGGTGCCGGTACTCCGAACCGCCCGCCGCGATCGGGTCGATCCGGCCGAAGATCCGGTCCCGGACGTCGGGCCAGCGGACGCCGAGCAGCTCCTCGTCGACGCCGTACCGTGAGCTCTCCGACGGGGTCGCGGCGACGTCGGCGGCGTGCACGAACATCTTGGTCGGGATACAGCCGACGTTGAGGCAGGTGCCGCCGAAGGTGCCGCGCTCAACGATCGCGACCTTCCGGTCGGCGAACCGACGGTTCACGATCGTGTTGCCGGATCCTGTCCCGATGATCACCAAGTCGTAATGCGTCACACCTCATTGTGGCGCTTACACGCAAGTCGGTGCGGTGGACCCGTTCAGCAGGGAAGATGGGCAGGGTGGGTAGTGGTGAGCTGACGAGCACGAACGGCACGGTCGTCTGGGACGGGATCGGGGTCCTCCGGCTCCGGTACGACGGAACTCGGGCCGGACTGGATCCGCTGACCGGCTCGTTGTGGACCCGGTTGGGCGAACGGATCCTGCCGGTCGAGGCCCTGCAGTCGGTCGAGGTCGGCGCCGCGGGCTTCAAGCTCATCCTCCGCGACGGGGCCGACCCGCTGCAGTCCGTGACCGGCGGTCACGTCGTACTGGATCCGTACGACTTCCCGGAGGTCGATCCCGCGCTCGCGGAGCAGATCGCCCGCGACATCCGCAGTACTCTCGTCCGCCGCGACGTACAGGCGACGCCGTCCGCTCGCTGGTTGCTCGCACCACCGGCCGCGCCCGACCGGCTCGAGGGCCGCGACGCGATCCTGTCGGTGGCGAACGGGCGGCTCACGTTCGACTACAAGCGGTCCGCGGGCCGGAAGAAGAAGTCCCTCGGTGAGCGGTGGTCGGTACCGCTGGGCGAGATCATCGACGTCGAGTGGACGCCGAACCAGGGCCGGTTCAACACCCGCGGCTTCCTCCGGGTCGCCACGGCCGGTACGCCGCTCGAGCGCCCGAAGCCGAAGCACGACCCCGCGGCGATGCTCATCCCAGCCGGCGCCGACGTCGACGCCCTGTTCTTCGCCGCCCGCCTGCTGACCCGGATCCGGCCCTAAGCGACTCTGGGCCCGACGTCCTGCTTCGGGCCGACGTCCTGCTTCGTGCCGACGTCCTGCTTCGGAGCGGGCGCGGGCTCGTCCTGGAGCGGGACAGTCTCCAGGACCGCCTTGTCGCCGAGCAGGTCGGTCTGCGGCAGCACCTCGAGGTGCGGGCGCGGCAGCAACCGCGGCCGGATCGCGAGACCGCGCCGCCGCGAGAAGTACAGCACCGAGGCGACGGTCCCGAGCACGGTCAGCCCACCGCCGACGATCAGCGAGTACCGCGCGCCGAGCACCTGGCCGATCCAGCCGATGAACGGCGAGCCGATCGGCGTACCGCCCATCAGGACCGTCATGTACAGCGCCATCACCCGGCCGCGCATGGTCGGCTCGATGCTCAGCTGCATGGTCGCGTTCGCCGAGGTCAGCATGGTCAGCGAGGCCAGGCCGACGATCGGCAGCACCAGCGCGAAGGTCAGGTACGTCGGCATCAGGGCGCTGACGATCTCGGCGATACCGAACGCGAGCGCGGCGCCGATCACGAGGCGAGCCCGGATCCGGACCCGGCGGGCGGCGAGCAACGCGCCGGACAGCGAGCCGATCGCGAGGACCGAGCCGAGGATGCCGTACTCCCCCGCGCCCTTGTGGAACACACTCGTCGCCATCAGCGCCGAGGTGAGCTGGAAGTTCAGGCCGAAGGTGCCGGCGAAGAACACCGCGACCAGGACCATCATCAGGTCCGGGCGGCGCCATAGGTAGCGCATGCCGTCGCGGATCATGCCCTTCTCGCGGCCGGCGGGCTTCGGGGTGTGCAGCTCGGACACGCGCATCAGCCGCAGCGAGACGATCACAGCGGCGTACGTGAATCCGTTGACCAGGATTACCGGACCGGTGCCGATCCAGTTGATCAGCAGACCGGCCAGCGCCGGGCCGAGCAGCCGGGCGGCATTGAACGACGCCGAGTTCAGCCCGACGGCGTTGGACAGCTCGTCACGGCCGACCATCTCGACGACGAAGGCCTGCCGGGTCGGGGCGTCGAACGCGGTGCCGACGCCGAACAGCAGAGCCAGCAGGTACACCTGCCAGGTCTGCACGACACCGCCGATCGTCAGACCGCCGAGCGTCAACGCAACGGTGGCCATGAAGATCTGGGTGATCGTCAGCACGGTCCGCTTCGGGAAGCGGTCGGCGACCAGACCGGCGTACGGACCGAACAACAGGGCAGGCAGGAACTGGAGTCCGGTGACGATGCCCAGCGCCGTACCGGAGTGGGTCAGCTCGAGGACCAGCCAGTCCTGGGCGACACGCTGCATCCAGGTGCCGACGTTCGAGACGATCGCGCCGGAGGCGTAGAGACGGAAGTTGCGGACTTTGAACGCGCGGAAGGTCGGGCTCACTGGGCCGCCAGGCGTTCGAGAACAGGTGCTGCCTTGCGCAGGATGTCGCGCTCCTCGGGGGTCAATTGCTTCAGCTTGGTCTGCAGCCACTCGTCGCGGCGGCGCCGGTTCGCGTGGATCAGCTCGTCGGCGCGGGAAGTCAGCTCGACGACGATCTGACGCTTGTCGGTCGGGTGCGGGCGGCGGATCACCAGACCCGCCTCCTCCATGTTCGTCACGATCCGCGTCATCGACGGCGGCTTCACCTGTTCGTGGGAAGCCAGCTCGCCGATCGTCATCGACTCGTGCTTGGACAGCGCGCCGAGCACGCTGAGCTGGTTCGCGGTGAGGTCGTGACCGGGCTCACGCTGGCGCCGGATCTGCCGGGACAACCTGAGCATCGAGGACCGCAGGGCACTGGCCAGCCCGACGTCACTCTTCACCTGCTGGGCTACGACTTCGGGCATGTCTTTACCTTAACTCATTACCTTTGCTAACTATAACCGGCGATCGGAAGCTGATATTCCCGGCCCCCGCTAGAGTTCCGGGTCATGAGCGTCGAGCTGGAGCGGTACGAGCAGCGGTTCCGGCGGGCCGGGCTGCCGCTGTTCATCGAGGACTTCTCGCCGACGCACGACATCTTCACGCGGGCCACGCCTCTGCTCGTGCTGGTGTTCCTGGCCGAGATGCTCGGGGCAACCTCACTGGACTGGCACTGGTGGCAGAACCTGCTGGCCGCGCTCGGCGGACTGATCGCGCTGGTGGCCGGCTTCGGCCTGCTGAACAGGTTGCGCGGGCGGCCGTTCCGGTCGTTGCCCACCCGCTTCGGCATCCCGGAGCTCGCGGTCTTCGTCCTACTGCCCGCGCTGTTGCCGCTGGTCACCCAGGAGCAGCTCCGGCAGTTCTTCGGGATCGCCGCCGGGAACCTCCTGCTCGTCGGCCTTGTGTACGCCGTGGTCGGCTACGGCCTGGTCGGTACGACGCTGTGGGGCCTGCGCCGACTCGCGGGTGAGCTGGCGAACTCCGTGGCCAGCCTGGTCCGGGCGCTACCGCTGCTGCTGATCTTCTCGCTGGTGCTGTTCATCACCGCGGACACGTGGCAGGTGTTCGCGGGCATGCCGGTCGCCTTCCTCGTCTTGCTTGCGGTCGGCTTCGCCGTACTCAGCAACCTGTTCCTGATGCTGCGACTGCCACGCGAGCTGGAGACGATCGAGCGCGACGTCAGCTCCGGGCCGCCCCTACGCCGCGTCCAGCGGATGAACCTCAGCCTCAGCCTGGTGATCCGCCAGTGGATGCAGGTCCTCGTCGTCAGCACCGGCGTCGGGCTGCTCTTCGTTGCCTTCGGCATGCTCGCGATCAGCGACCACATCTACCAGCAGTGGGGTATCGACCACGGCAAGTGGTCGCACACCCTGCTCGTGCTGGACCATCCGGTGGTGATCAGCTCGTCACTGGTGAAGGTTGCCGTCGGCATCGCAACCTTCACCGGCCTGTACTACTCTATCGCGCTGCTGACGGACGCGACGTACCGCGCCGACTTCCTCGAAAGCCTCACCACCGAGCTCCGCGACCTGTTCGTCACCCGCGCCGAGTACCTGGAGCTGCGCGGAGGACCTCAGGTCAGCCAGTCGGTCAGCGGGCCGATGGCGAAGTAGACGACGAACAGGGCGGCCACCACCCACATCAGCGGGTGGACCTGGCGGGCCTTGCCGCGGACGGCTTTGAGGATGACGTACATGACGAAGCCGGCGCCGATACCGGCGGAGATCGAGTAGGTGAACGGCATCAGGATGATGGTCAGGAACGCCGGGAACGCGACCTCGATATCGTCGAAGTCGATCCCCTTCACCTGCGTCATCATCAGGAAGCCGACCAGGATCAGCGCGGGTGTCGCCGCCTCGTAGGGGACCAGCGTGACCAGCGGCGCGACCACCATCGAGATCAGGAAGCAGATCCCGGTGATCACGCTCGCCAGGCCGGTCCGCGCGCCTTCACCGACCCCCGACGCCGATTCGATGTACGAGGTGTTGCTGGACACGGATGCGGCGCCACCGGCGGCGGCCGCGACGCTGTCGACGATCAGGATGCGCTGCGAGTTCGGCGGGATGCCGTCCTTGTCGAGCAGACCGGCCTCGGCGCCGATCGCGGTCATCGTGCCCATCGTGTCGAAGAAGTCGGCCAGCATCAGCGTGAACACCAGCAGCAGCGCCGACACGACGCCGATCTTCTCGAACGAGCCGAACAGGCTGAACTCGCCGATCGTGTCCAGGTTCGGTTTCGTGAACCAGTGGTCCGGCAGCTTCGGCACGCTCAGGCCCCAGCCGCCGGGGTTGTCCGCGGTCCGGGCGCCGATGTTCGCGATCGCCTCGATGACGATCGCCAGCACGGTCGCGGCCAGAATGCCGATCAGGATCGCGCCCTTCACCTTCCGCGCGTACAGCGTGACGATCAGGATCAGGCCGACCACGAAGACCAGCACCGGCCAGCCGCGGAGCGTGCCACCGACGCCCAGTTCCACCGGCGGACCGGTCGGCGCGGCGGGACGGCGTACGAAGCCTGCGTCGATCACCCCGATGAAAGCGATGAACAGGCCGATGCCGACGCTGATCGCGATCTTCAGCTGGAGTGGAACCGCCTCGAAGACCGCTTTACGGAACCCGGTGAGCACCAGGATCAGGATGATCAGGCCCTCGAGCACGACCAGGCCCATCGCGTCCGCCCAGGTCATCTTGGTCGCGACCGAGAACGCGATGAACGCGTTCAGGCCGAGCCCGGTGGCCAGGGCGAGCGGGAAGTTCGCGACCACGCCCATCAGGATCGTGACCACGCCGGCCACCAGCGCCGTCGCGACCGCGATCTTCGCGATCGCGGCCGCCGGGTCGGTGCCGCCGCCGACGAACTGGCCGGCGCCGTCCTTGACGGTGCCGATGATCAGCGGGTTCAGCACGACGATGTAGGCCATCGTGAAGAACGTGACCAGCCCGCCGCGGATCTCCCGTCCGAGCGTGGATCCGCGTTCGCTGATCTTGAAGAAGGAGTCGAGGACACCGGAACCGGAGCGGGCCGTCGAGGCCAGGGGCGAGCTCATGACCGCATCGTGCCAGCTCCTACCGGCCAGTTGCGAGCACTGACGCCAATCCGTTGCAGGTTAAGGTGGGGGCGTGAGCGAGGAGCAGGGCGGGACCAAGAAGCGCACCGACCCCACGAGCCAGCTGGCGCGCGGGGAGCTGGTGCACGCCGAGGTCAAGCCGCTGGACCTGTCCGGCATCCCCAGCGTCATCACCGGTATCGCCCTGTGGGTGGTCGCCTTCGTCGTCCTCCTGATCTTCCACGGCCGTTTGGAGGACAACGGCCTCGACTGGTGGCTCTGGGTCCCGGTCGCCGGCTTCGGCCTCGGCCTCATCGGCCTCTGGTACTGCAAACGCCGCTGGACCGCCATCCAAGCCGGCCACCGCCCCGCCACCGAAGACTGATCCCCCCTCGCCGTCGAGCAGGCGCATGCCGACGGCGACAACACCGGCTGGTCAGGCGGGAACGACGTACGGGAAGGTCTTCTGGCGCAGGCTTGCGGTCACTGACGGCTTGAGTCCGGACGGTACTGCGGTGCCCGCGACCATCGACAGCATCACCTCGGGAGCGTTGTCGGCGAGGGTGCGGCCGTTCCGGGTCGCGAATCCGAAGGTGGCCGGCGTTCCCACGACGTACGGGAGGACGTCCGGGAACAGCTCGCGAGCGACTGTCTCGCCGTAGCCTTGCGGGTCGTCCGACGTACCCGCCGCCGCGACGACAGCGGCCACCCGATCCTCCAGGTTCTTGCCGTCGGCCTCGAAGTCCTGCGCTGGGTGCCGGGCGTTGGCCGGATACGTGAAGCGAGTGTCGTCCGGCCAGAAGATCGGCCACATCATCGGGTGGCCGGCCCGGTTGATCTGCCGCCATCCGCCGGCGTCGGTCGCCAGCTTCGTGGTGCACCAGACCCCGATCTGCGTACCGGGCTCGAGCACCGGGTGCTGGTGCGAGATCTCCAGCACGATCGACTCGACGGTCGTGCCGGTGAAGCTGTTCTGTGCCTGCTCGGGCTGCCAACCGGACAGGTCCACCGCGGTGCCGTCGTGTACGGCGCCGTTCACCCGCGCCAGGAGCGACAGGTCGATGTAGAACGAGTCGTGGATCCGGCCAGCCCACAGCCGGACGTCCGACCCGTCGCACGCCTCGCCGGTGGTGCCTTCGAGGACGAGTTCTCCGTCGGCAGCGTCCTCGCGGGCATCGTCGCCGGTCAGCAGGTGCAAGGCCAGGGACTGCCGGCCGTCCGAGCCGCGCGCCCCGAAGGACACTCGGTAGGTGAGCGTCTCGAACTCCGCGTTGTCGGCGTGCACCTTGAACTCGTAGCGGGCCTCGTCGTGAAAGCCCGGCTGGATATCCGGCCCGGTGATCGTCGAGTTGACGTCCATGACGAACACCGTGCTCGCCGTTGCGGGGAAGACGTACAGGTCGTCGATGTAGAGCCGGCCGTTCTGCCTGGCGAGCGGCGTGTCGAGATGGTGCGACATGATCGCTGGTTTCCTTCCATCGGTGGCGGCCGAGGCGGCCGCCGGTTCTGCACCGAGCATCTCCGCAGGCAACGAGCGGGGGTACCCGCCAAGTCGGCAACTCCTCATAATCAATGGTTATGAGCGACACGTCGCCCGACCTCGACAGCCTGATGCTGCTCACACTCGTCGCCGAACTCGGCAGCCTCGGCCAGGCCGCCGAACGGATGCGGATCAGCCAGCCGGCCGCCAGTAAGCGGCTCAGCATGCTGGAACGCAGGCTCGGGCTGCCGCTGGCAGAGCGGGGTACCCGAGGCTCCGTTCTGACCGTTGAAGGCAAGGCTGTCTGCCATTGGGCCGAGCGCGTGCTCGCCGAGGCCCGGAACCTGACGGCCGGGGCGGCCGCCCTCCGTGCCGAGCGGGCCCACGACTTGCGACTTGCGTCCAGCATGACGCTCGCCGAGAGCTTTCTGCCGGCCTGGGTCGCCGAACTGCAGCGACAGTCGCCCGGCCTTCAGCTCAGCCTGAAGGTGACCAACTCCGAGCAGGTCGCCGCGCTGGCCGCACGCCACGAGATCACGATCGGGTTCTTCGAAGGTCCCACCGTGCCGCCCGGACTCAGCTCACGGACCGTTGCCACTGATCGGCTCGTGATCGTCGTCGCCCGGACACACCCCTGGGCCCGGCGCCGCCGTCCTGTGGAACTCACCGAGCTCGCCGACACCCCGCTCATCGTGCGCGAACAAGGCTCAGGGACGCGCGAGACGCTGGCCCGGGTTTTCGCCACCGCCGGCCTCCGGCCCGTAGAGCCGCTGATGGTCCTGGAGGTCAATGCAGCCGTACGGCGCGCAGCGGCCGCCGGCATCGGACCCGCAGTACTGAGTGCTGCCACGGTCGAGGACGATCTGTCGCTCGGTCACCTGGTGGAGATCAACCTCGTCGGCGCGGACCTCCACCGGAGACTCCGCGCCGTCTGGCCCAAGGCCCACCCGTTACCGCAGGTCGCGGAGGATCTTCTCCGGATCGCCCGCCACTCCCGCTGAGCCGACTACGTCGGGTCGACGAGCTCCAGCGTGTCGTAGCCGGTGGTGTCGAAGGCGTGGTCGGGGGTGGGGGGCTCGGGGATGTCGATCGTGGCGTCGGAGTGGGCGCCGCAGCCGTAGTCGTAGGCGACTACGCGGGCCTCGCCGGGGGCCATCTCGTTGGCGCAGACCCCGAAGGCCTGGCCCAGGCTGTCGGCCAGGCGGATCCAGTAGCCGCACGAGTGGCACTTGTACGGGACGGCCTGCGCGATCGGCGAGGTCGGCCCGAAGTCACCGGCGTACCAGCGTTCGGCCGCATCCTCGCGCCCGAACGGCGACAGCACGCGCTCACGACCGAGCCCGAGCTCCTCGACCACCGTGAGGACGTCCTCAGGAGCGTCCGACGTGTCGGTGAAACCCGGCTCGAGGCGCGGATCGTCAGGGAGGGTCGGGAACAGGTCGCCGGGACGGAGGTCGCCGGGCTGGACGCGCTCCGACCACGGGACCCACTCGGGCGCGGTGATCGCGACGTCGCCGGGCAGCATCACGACCTCGTTGACCGTGACGGTCTTGGCGCGAGAGGCGCGCGTGACGGTGACCGCCCAGCGCCAGCCGCGGTACCCGGGGTGGGTGGAGGCGAAATAGTGGGTGACGAGGCGCTCGCCCTCGACCAGATGACCGAGGTGCTCGCCTACCTGTGCGGCGCCGGCCTCGGCGATCGCAGCTTCACGGGCCGGTTCGACCGCCGCGACGGCAATGGCGTCGGGTTTGGCGCGGACCGGTTCCGGAGCTCTGACGGGAGTCACAATCGCCCATTCTCGCACGCCCGCCGTCGTACTCCGAACTGCCGTCGATCAACCGCCCGTACGCGCGGTAACTGCGCTCTGTCCCCGCCGCGAGGCAGGATGGTTCCATGCACTCCCCCGACCCCGACGACCCGCAGGTCGGCCCCGGCAACCGCGAAAGCGACGCCGCGGGCCGGTCGCGCGGCGACGCCGACCGGAGGCGGGAGGAGAATGGCAGCCAGCGGGGCGCCGAGCAGGCTGCGAACCGGGCGGCTGCGCACGAGCAGGCGGGTGGTGGCATGGGGGGCAACACCGACGGGACCAACGGCCGAGCCAGCAGCTCAGACGCGGGCGGCGGGGCTGCGGCGGGGAAGTCGGCGGGTGAGCGGTTGACTGATGCCCGGGGGCGGGTGGGGTCTGCGAGCAAGAAGGTCGGGCACGCGTCGAAGGTGGGGGCCGAAGGAGTTGCTTCGGCTTCCAAGAAGGCGGCTGAGGTCAGCGGGAAGGTCGGGCGGGCGACTGGCCGGCGGATCCGTGGGCTGACGGGTGCTCAAGGTGCCGGCGAGTCGGGGCTTTCGCGGCTGATCGAGCTGGGCGCGGTCAACGCGGCCGGTGATACGGCGTTCGCCGTTTCGCTGGCCGGGACGGTGTTCTTCACCGTGCCGAGCGATCAGGCGCGCGACCGGGTGGCGTTGTTCCTGCTGCTGACGATGGCGCCGTTCGCATTGATGGCGCCGCTGATCGGCCCGATCCTCGACCGGTTCAGGCACGGGCGGCGCTGGGCGATCGGCGCGACCCTCGGCGTACGCGCATTCCTCGTCTGGAGTCTCGCCTCCTCGATCTCCGGCCACGGCTCCGCCTGGCTTTACCCGGCGGCCCTCGGCTGCCTCGTCGCTTCCAAGGCGTACGGCGTCACGCGCGCCTCCGCCGTACCGCGTCTGCTCCCGAAGCAGATCACGCTCGTCACGGCCAACTCACGCATCTCGCTGGCCGGTGTCGCCGGCGCGACGATCGGCGCCGGAATCGCGGCCGCGTTCGCCGCGATCGGCCCGCAATGGTCGCTGCGCTGGGCCGCGCTGGTGTACATCGTCGGCCTGATCCTCGCGATCCGCCTGCCGAGCGCGGTCGACTCCCCCACCGACGAAGAAGTCACTGGTACGGCGGGGCGCGAGGCACGCCGGCGCGCAATCACCGCAGCAGTCGCACGCGGGATCCGCTGCAATCTCGGACTGCGGTTCGTGTCCGGATTCCTGACCATGTATCTGGCGTTCCTGCTCCGCGACCAGCCGATCAGCGGCGTGAAGGGCGCGGTCGCGGCCGGTGCGGTGATCGCCGCGGCCGGTATCGGGAACAGCCTCGGCACCCTGCTCGGATCGTTGCTCAAGGCCCGTAAACCGGAAGCGGTCGTGCTGGTGGTGCTGCTCGCGGACGCGATCGTCGCGGTCGCGGTGGCGGTCCTCTACGGTCTGCCGATCCTGATTGCGCTCGGCCTGGTGGCCGGGTTGTGCAGCTCGCTCGGCAAGCTGTCGTTGGACGCGATGATCCAGCGGGACGTCCCGGAGTCCGTGCGTACATCGGTCTTCGCTCGCTCGGAGACCGTGCTGCAACTGGCCTGGGTGATCGGCGGCGGCTGCGGGATCGTGCTGCCGCTGATCCCGCGGCTCGGGTTCGGGTTCCTCGCGGGCGTGCTGGTGATCGTGGTTTTCCTCGTACTGCGGATGCGCCCGGCGGCCCGCCCCGCCGACGGACCGCTCCGCCCAGGCGGCCTCGGCGGACCACGGCCCGGCCCACGCCCGTCCGGGCACGGGCACGACGGACACAGGCACGACGACCGATCGGAGAGCAGGCCGCGTGCGGACAGCACCACGCGGACGATCCTCACCACAAGCGTCGCCGAGCAGCGCGCGAACCGCGCGCGCCGCTCAGACTCCGGCGAGGAGCCGACCATCGAATGGCGCGGCGGCGATCAACCGCCCGCAGGCCGCCCGACAGACCACCAGCCAGACCCGACCCGCCGCCCCGAGCCCGGTAGGCGTCCCGGGCCGCCGCCGGCCGGCAAGTGGTGGAGCGGCCAGCCCGACGAGGACGAGGACACCCAGAACCAAGCCCCCTGGGCCGAAGAGCCGACCGAGGAACGCAACCAAGGCAACCCCTTCAAACGCCGCCCCGGCACCAACAACCACCGCCACCCACCCCGCTGACACCCAACTAACAGCCCCGCTGGCGGGCGACCGGGTGGGGATCCACGCCGGCCGCCGCAGGGTTTGGGACGGGTTAGAGGGCTGGGGTTAGGTCGGCCTCCTCGGGGGCGGGCTCGGGGGTTTGGGTGGGGGTGGGGTGGGTGGTGCCGCGGAGGGTGAGGGTGGCTAGGACGGCGGTGGTTAGTAGGAGGAGGGTGCCGACGACGGCCACCACGTTCATGCTGTGGGTGAAGGCGTGGCGGGCGGTGGTCAGGACGGTGTCGGCTAGCTGAGCTGGGAGGTGTGCGGCGGCGGCGGTTGCGGCCGGTAGGCCCTCACGGCCGGGGGCGGCGACGCCTGCGGGCAGGTCGGACGGGAGGTCGGCGCGGTACGCCGCGGTGCCGATCGAGCCCAGGATCGCGATCCCGAGCGCCCCGCCGAACTCCGAGCAGGTCTCCATCACCGCGGACGCCGAGCCGGCGCGCTCCGGGGCGACCGAGCCGACGACAGCCTCGGTGACCAGGGTCATCACCATCACCAGACCGGCAGCCAGCAGACCCGCGCCGGCCAGGGGCACTGCCAGCGAGGAGTCGACGTGCACCTGGGTGAGTACGGCGTACCCGGAGGCGGCGAGAACGAACGCTCCGCCGATCACATACGCACGGTCCATCTTGTTCGCCAGCGCAGTAGCCAGCGGAGCCGCGCCACCGACCAGCACCGACGGGGCCAGCGACCACAGCGCCGCCTTCAGCGGGCTCAGCCCGTGCACGAGCTGCAGGTACTGGGTCAGGAACACCGCGTTGCCCACCAGCGCGAGGGTTCCAACAGTGTTGGCAGCCAGCGAACCGCTGAACGCCCGGTTGCGGAACATCGAGAGGTCGACCATCGGGTACGCCGCAGTCCGCTGCCGCTGCACGAACAGCACCCCGAACAGCAGCCCGGCCACGATCGCCACCACCGGAAGCATCGACGCGCCGTTGGCCGCGATCTCCTTGATCCCCCAGATCACCGGCAGTACGGCGGCCAGCGAGAGCACCGAACCCAGCAGGTCGAACCGTCCACCGGCAGGAGTCTTGAACTCGGGCAGCAGGATCGGCGCGAGCACCAGCAGCAGGATCATCGCCGGGGTGTTGATCAGGAAGACCGAACCCCACCAGAAGTGCTCCAGCAGGAACCCGCCGAGCACCGGCCCGAGGGTGATCCCGCCCATCATCACCGCGCTCCAGAACGCGATCGCCTTCGACCGCTGCTTCGGGTCGTGGAACATGTTCCGGATCAGCGCCAGGGTCGACGGCATCAGGGTCGCGCCGCCGATCCCGAGAAGGGCGCGGGCCGCGATCAGCTGCTCCGGGTTCTGCGCGTACGCCGCCGCGACCGAGGCGAGCCCGAAGCCGACCGCCCCGAAGATCAGCAGCCGGCGACGGCCGATCCGGTCGCCGAGCGAGCCCATGGTGATCAGCAGGCCGGCCAGCACGAACCCGTAGATGTCGAAGATCCACAGCTGCTCGGTCGCCGACACGCCGAGGTCCGCGCTGATGAACGGGACCGCGAAGTACAGCACCGACACATCCATCGAGACCAGCAGCAGCGGCAGTGCGAGCACGCCGAGCGCGATCCACTCCTTGCGTCCCGCGAGTTCCGGCTTACTCATGATGCCCCTCCGAAGATTTATCTGTTTACGCCGCACACTGTGTGCGCCATACACAGACCATACAGGCGACTGTCTATGCTGTAAACAGATAAGGTGGTGGACATGGAAGAGGACGAACTGCCGCGGGTGCTTCAGCAGCTCTGGGGGATCGAGGGACGGAGCCGGCCGGGACCGAAGCCGGCGTTCCAGGTGCGGGACATCGGGGATGCGGCGATCAAGCTCGCGGACGCGGGCGGGCTGAGCGCGGTGTCGATGAGCAAGGTGGCAGCGGAGCTCGGTGTCACGACGATGGCGCTCTACCGCTACGTCGAGGCGAAGGACGACCTGTACGTCGTGATGCTCGACCAGGCGTTCGGGCTACCGCCGGAGGTGAGCGAGACGGCCGACTGGCGCGAGCGGATCACCACCTGGGCAGAGGCGTTCCAGGCCGCGCTGCAGGAACACCCCTGGATCCTGCAGGTCCCGGTGTTCGAGCCGCCGCTCTCACCGAACCAGCTGGTCTGGATGGAGACCGGCCTGAAGGCGTTCGAAGGTACGCCGTTGGAGCCGAACGACCGGATGTCCGCGATGCTGCTGGTGAACATCTTCGTTCGCGGCACCACCGGGCTCAGCGTGAACATGCTGAACATGCCGCCGGCCGAGGCCGTCGCAGCCGGCGAGCGCTACACCCGGAGGCTGCGGATGCTCGCGACCCCGGATCGCTTCCCGGCCATCGCGACGACCATGGACGGGCCGCAGGACTTCATCGACAACGACCCGACCGAGTTCCGGTTCGGTCTGACCACGGTCCTCGACGGGATCCAGTCGTTGATCAGCCGCCGCGGCTGACCGTCAGAAGTCGAGCTTGTCGGCGACGCCGCGCAGTACCGTGGCCACCTGCTTGGCGGACTTGTTGTCGGGCTGGCGGCCGCGGCGGTAGTTCTCACCGATCCGGTCGAGGAGTTTGATCAGGTCCTCGATGACGACCTGCATCTCCTCCGGCTTCGGGCGCATCGCCTTCGCGACCGACGGCGGCGGGTCGATCAGCCGGACCTGCAGGGCCTGCTCGCCCTTGCGTCCCTCGACGACGCCGAACTCGACCTTCTGCCCGGGCTTCAGGTTGGTGACACCGGCCGGCAAGGCCTCGGCGCGGACGTAGACGTCCCCGCCCTCCTCCTTGCTGAGGAAACCGAACCCCTTGTCGGAGTCGTACCACTTCACCTTGCCAACGGGCACGGGAACCTCTTCATCAGTATCGTCGGAAGCGAACGAGCCGTGAGGCCCGCTCAGGAAACCCAGCGTACGTGACCCGGCGCAACCGCGCCTCCGGGAAACTACCTGATCCGGCAGTCTTCCCGCACCTCACAAACTCCGATACTTTTCGGGATCCGCGAGCCGCTCGTTCATCGACCCGGACCGGAACCCGCGCGGGTCCACCTGCGCCGCCGCGAACCCTTCGGCCATGACCGCATCGACCAGCTCCCGGTGGTCGACCCGATCGAGGAGCGCCGCGTCGATCTCGATCGAGGCACTCTCGCCGAGATCACGCACCCGCACGTTCTGCACGTCGTACGACGCCAGCCGCGCGCGGACCGCCTGCTCGGCGCGGTCCACCCGTACCAACAGGTTCGGCGTGATGCGGATGCCGTACGCGATCCGGCTCGACAGGCAGGCCGCGGCCGGCTTGTCCGACGTCTCGAGGCCCCAGCTACGCGACGCCGTACGGATCTGCGCCTTGGTCAGCCGAGCGTCCCGCAAGGGCGTCAGCGCACCGCGCTCGAACGCGGCCCGGATCCCCGGCCGGAAGCCGGCGATCGCGTCGTCGGCGTTCGTGCCGGTGGCGATCGCGGTGATGCCGAACTCGTCCGCGATCGGCTGCAGCGTCTCGATCAGCTCGGCCTTGCAGAAGTAGCAGCGGGCGCCCGAGTTGGCCTGGTAGCCCTCGCGCTCCATCTCGTGCGTATGCGGGCTGACATGCCGTACGCCGAGAGCGTCGGCGAAGCGCGCGGCCGGCTCCAACTCCGCCGCCGGAAGCGACGGCGATACCGCGGTCGCCGCGACGACGTTGGCCGCGCCGATCGCACGGGCCGCGGCCGCGAGCAGGAACGCCGAGTCGGCGCCGCCGCTGAACGCGACGACCATCTTGTCGTACGACGACAGCCGCTTCATCAACGCTTCCAGCCGCTGCTCGAGCACGTACTCGTCGAGCCAGGCCGGGAACTCCGTCAGGTCGTTCAGTACGACGTCAGCGCCGTACGCCCGCAGCTCGTCCGCGGTGAACGGACCGGTCGCGACCGATACCGCGAGGGCCCCCGCCGCGTGCGCTCCGTCGATGTCGGCGGTGTGATCGCCGACGAAGATCGTCGCCTCGTGCTCGCGCAGCGCCGTACCCTTCTCGGCTCCGTGCAGATCGCCGACCGGCTCGTCGACGTCCAGGCCGAGGTGCTCGAGGTGCAGCCGGACCGACGGGGTGTACTTCGCGGAGACGACCATCGTCCGCCCGCGCAACGCCCGGATCGCGGCCAGCGACTCGGCGACGCCCGGCAGCGGCAGGCTGCCCGTGATCGCGTGCGACGGGTAGTGCTCGCGGTACCGCGCGACCATCGCGTCGACCTGCTCCGGCGGGAACCAGTTCGCCATCTCCCAGGTCAGCGGCGGCCCGAGCCGGCTCACCACCAGGTCGGTGTCGATGTAGACCCCGGTCTCGGCGGCGAGCAGGTCCCAGACGGCCTGGATCCCCGGCCGGGAGTCGATCAGCGTCATGTCCAGGTCGAATCCGACCACGAGCTCCGGCACATCGGCGGCGGTCGGGGCGGGCTGGATCTCGGCGGTTGACACGTCCCCAACCCTACGTGCTCCGAATGAACCACCGGCAGCCGAGACCAAATTGGACATTCTGCGATGTTCTGTCCGAGCACTTGACATCAGAGGCCATTTTGTAAACCCTCGACCTCATGACCTCGTTTGCCGATCGGACCAAACGCCGGCTGCGTGACGAGCTGCTCGACGCGGCGCAGGAGGCGGTGGTCGCCGGTGGGTACGACGGACTCCGGATGGCCGAGGTGGCTCGCCGGACCGGGGTCTCGCGGCAGACCGTCTACAACGAGTTCGGGGACAAATGGGGCCTGCTGGAAGCAGTCGCGGCCCGCGAGACCGAACGGTTCCTGCTGGATGTCAACAACGCGATCGCCGAGCAGCCCAACCCGATCGACGGCCTGCGGGCCGCGGTCGAGCGGGCGCTGACGCTGGCCGGCGAGAACCCGCTGATCAAGGCGGCGCTGAGCCAACCCGGATCCGACCAGGCCAGTCAACTGCTGACCACACGGGGGCAGCAGGTCATTGAACTGGCCCACCTCCGGCTAGGTGCCCACGTCAGGGAGCACTGGCCGGAGGTTCCCGCAGAGGACGCGACCAGCTGCGTGGACGTCGCCTTGCGCGTCGTCATCAGCCACATCGTCACGCCGGGCCCTCCCCCGGCGGCGGTGGCCGATCAGCTGGCTCGCGTCCTCTCACCCTTCCTCGCCGAGTCCCGGAGGTTGCACGTATGAACGACCTGCATCGGAAAGGCTTCACCACGCTGAAGGCCGGCGGCCTCAACTGGGACGCGCTGCCGTTGCGGCTGTTCGACAAGGGCAACCGCAAGTTCTGGAACCCGCGTGACATCGACTTCAGCCAGGACGCGAAGGACTGGCAGGAGCTGAGCGCGGACGACAAGGACAACGCGTTGATGCTCTGCTCGCAGTTCATCGCGGGCGAGGAGGCTGTGACCGAGGACCTGCAGCCGTTCCTGCAGGCGATGGCTGCCGAGGGCCGGTTCGGCGACGAGATGTACCTGACCCAGTTCTGCTTCGAGGAGGCCAAGCACACCGCGGTCTTCCGGCTCTGGCTGGACGCTGTCGGCGTCACCGACGACCTGCACCACTACGTCGAGAACAACCCGGGGTACCGCGCGATCTTCTACGAGGCCCTGCCCGTCGCGCTGAAGTCGCTGGCCGACGATCCGTCACCGGCCAACCAGGTCCGCGCATCCGTCACCTACAACCACGTGGTGGAAGGGACTCTGGCCCTCACCGGCTACCACGCGTGGAACCTGCTCTGTACGGCGCGCGGCGTACTGCCCGGCATGCAGGAGCTGATCCGCCGGATCGGCGACGACGAGCGCCGGCACATGGCGTGGGGCACGTTCACCTGCCGTCGGCACGTCGCCGCGGACGAGGGGAACTGGAAGGTTGTCACCGACACGATGGAGGAACTCCTCCCCCACGCGCTGACGCAGATCCAGTGGGCGATGGACAACACCGCCGCGCTCCCGCCGGAGATCAACCCGACCGCGCTGATGACGTACGCCGGCGACCGCGCCACACGTCGACTCGGCGCGATCGAGTCGGCCGTCGGCGCGGACGTGGCCGGGATCGACCTCGACTACTCCCCCGAGAAGCTCGAGGACGACTTCGGCGACGAGGACTCAGCCGCGCTGGCGGCGGTTCGCCAGTAGAACGATCAGCGCTGCCGTCGCGAGTACTGCGGGAAGCCAGGTGACCGTCGTCGTACCGAGGTGGTCGGCGACCTGGCCGCCGGTGAAGGCGCCGAGCGCGATCGATCCGTTGTAGACCCCCACCAGGACAGCGGACGAGGATTCGGGGGCGTTGGGCGCGGCGGCGTGTCCCCAGGCTTGCGT
This sequence comes from Kribbella rubisoli, assembly GCF_004217145.1. Classification (GTDB taxonomy): domain Bacteria; phylum Actinomycetota; class Actinomycetes; order Propionibacteriales; family Kribbellaceae; genus Kribbella; species Kribbella rubisoli. The sequence goes on from NZ_SHKR01000011.1 coordinate 978,619, forward strand.
GCTGACGCTCGTACCGCCGTACGCAAGGCCCCAGATCACCAGCAGGACAAGGGATCCGGCGACGGTGGTGCCGAGGACGGGCACCGCGACGGTAGCGAGCGCGATGCCGGCGGCGATGACCGCGAGGGCGCGGGTCGGGCGGAGGGCGCCGGTCAGGAAGTTGCCGACGACACCGGCCACGCCGTACGCGAGCAGCAGGGTCCCGATCAGCGCCGGACCGGAGTGCGGCTCGAGGAGCGGACGGATATAGGTGTACGCCGCGAAGTGGCCGGTCACGATCAGCGCGACGAGGACCAGACCGACGCGAACGTCCTTGATTTGCAGGACTTCTCGTACGTCGGACAGCTGCACGGATCGCTCGGGGGCGAGGCTCGGGAGGAAGGCTGCGATCGCGGCGGCGAGGCCGAGTGCGAGCAGTCCGACGCCGGCGAACGCCCAGCGCCAGCCGATGAGCTCGCCGACGTACGCACCGGCTGGAATGCCAAGCACAGATGCGATTCCGATGCCGCTGAAGATGAGCGAGGTCGCCGGGCCGGCGGCATGCTCGGGTACGACGCGACGCGCGAGCCCGATCGTCAGCAACCAGACACCGCCGATCGAGATGCCCATCAAGATGCGCGCTGCGCTGAAGACCCAGTAGACCGGTGCGATTGCGGCAACGAATGCCGCGAAGGCGAGCAGCACCATCAGTCCGCCCAGAACTGCCCGGCGGTCCCGCCTGCCCAGGACCAGCGGCAGGACAGGCGCGGCCAATGCGGAGACCACGCCGGTGGTGGTGAGCGCCAGGCCTGCGGTGCCTTCCGATACGTGAAGTGATCCGCCGATTGGAGTGAGCAGACCCACGGGAAGCATCTCGGCCGTCACCACGGTGAACACAGTCGCCGACATGACTATGGATGCGGTCCAGCCCCGGGTGTCCACCCCGTCCGCGCAGATCGTCGTCATACCTCCAGTGAGCGGCCGCAAGGCCACCCGGAACAACGGCGATGTAGTCATGCTTGTATTAGCTGAGCTAATCGATGAAGGTGGAACCATGGCCGTCGAGATCCGCGAACTGGAGTGCTTCCTGGTGCTCGCGGACGAGCTCCACTTCGGCCGTACGGCGGAACGCCTGTACCTCTCGCAGAGCCGGGTCAGCCAACTGCTCCAGTCGCTGGAGCGCCGCATCGGCGGCCCGCTGTTCGAGCGCACGAGCCGCCGGGTCGCGCTGACGCCGCTCGGCAAGGAATTCCTGACCTCGCTGCGCCCGGCGTACGCGGCCTTGGAGCGGGTCGTCGGGGATGCCCGCGAGTACGCCGCGAATGTGAAGGGCAAGCTCCGGATCGGCTTCCAGGGCGCGGCCAACGACACCGTCCTAGGCGCCGTGGCGAAGTTCCAGTCCCATCACCCGGACTGTTTGATCGACGTCTGTGAACTGCCGCTCAACGACCCCTTCGGCGCGGTACGCCGGGGTGACGTCGACGCGGCAGTCGTCATGCTGCCGATGGCCGAGGACGACCTCGTGCTGGGCCCGGTCTTCTCGCGCCAGCAGCAGACCCTCACGGTCGGCTCGGGTCATCGGCTCGCCTCGCGGTCGTCGATCGACGCGGAGGAACTGGCCGAGGAGACGCTGATTGCGATCGCGGGACCCGCACCCGGCTACTGGCGACAGGCCCAGGCGCCGACGCAGACACCCGCCGGCGCGCTGATCCACCGTGGTCCGGATGTCCGGACGCTGCAGGAAGGCTTGTCGCTGATCGCCGCAGGTCGCGGCGGCATGCTCGTGTGCCGCCCGACCGCCGAGCGCAACCAGCACTGGGACGGCATCGTCAGCATCCCGCTCACCGGCGTACCCGAGTCGGCCCTCGGCCTGGTCTGGCGCCGCGGCGAGGACACTCCCGCACTGAAGTCCTTCGCGGATCAGCTACGCCTGAAGTAGTCCTCGCGGCGCCGGGTTTGGGGCGGTTGGCAGACTGGGGCCTGTGACAACGGTGTTGACACCTGCGGAGCGGCGGGGTGCGTCGTTCGCGAGCGCGATGGCTGCCGTGGTTCGCCGGTTGCCGTGGGGGTTGTCGCGGCTTCCGGCCAGCCTGCTCGGATTCGTGGTGATCAACGGGTTCACGTTCGGCGTGGACCTCGCGCTGCTGACCGGGTTACGGTCGTGGGCGCGGCTGCCGCTCTGGCTGGCGATCACTCTCGCCTACGCGGCTGCGTTCGGGCTGAGCTACGTGCTCAATCGCACGTTGAACTTCCGCTCGCACGGCGAGGTGGGGCCACAGGTCGCGAAGTACGTGGGTGTGATCGTGGTCAACTATCTGGTCTGGATTCTCGGGGTCGGCGCCGGGCTGGGCGCACTCGGCGTCGAGTATCACCTCAGCCGCGTCGTCGCGGGTGCCTGCGAGGGTGTTTACATGTACTGCGCGCTTCGCTGGTTCGTGTTCCGGAGCAGCCGGGAGTAGAGGTCCAGGTGCGCGTCGGCGGCTGCTGTCCAGGTGTAGGTGGCGGCGACCTCGCGGCCGAGGTCGGCGCGGCTGTGGTCTGTCAGCGCGTCACGGAGGGCGTTCGCGAGGGCGGCAGGACCGGTCGCGTAGGTCGCAGCGTCGCCGAAGATCCCGCGGAAGACGGGTAGGTCGGAGACGACGAGCGGGACGCCTGCCGCCAGCGCCTCCAGCGGGGCGAGCCCGAACCCCTCCTTGATCGATGGAAAGGCGAACACCTCGGCACCCGCCACCAGGCTCGGCAGATCGGCGTCGTCAACAGGCCCGAGCACGACGGGCACGACACCGAGCTCCGCGGCCCGCTCATCCCAGGCCGCCCGGTAGGACCGGTAGTCGAAAAGCGTCTCGCCACCAGCGATCACCAGCTTCAGCTCGCGGTCACTCGCCCCCGCGACCTGGATTGGCTCCGCCGCCGTCAGTTGGGCGTAGGCCTCGAGCAGGTCGAGGGAGCCCTTGCGCGGTTCGATGCCGCCGACGGTCAGCACATACCGGCCCAGCCGGCGACGCCAACCGTCCTGCCGAGCTACTGCGACTGGATCGTCCGACGCGGCTGTTGCGAAGCGGGTGGCGTCCACGCCGTTGGGGATTACTGTTGCCTTGAGCCCCCAACCGGTGAGGAGCTCGTCGGCGACAGCGGCGGAGACGCAGACGTGCGCGTACGGGTCGACGATCGCGCGTTCATGACACGCCGCCAGCTCCGGCGTACTGAAATGGTCGAGGTGATGCACCGTCCGGATACAGCGGCCGGCCGCGTTCGCGCTGATGCAGTCCTGCGCGTGCACGACGTCGTACTGCGATCCGTCGAACGCATCACGCAGTACCGCGATCGACCGGAGAATGCGCGGGCCGACACCCTCACCGGGCACGTCCGGGAACGGGACCAGCGACAACCGCACCCGCGGATCGACCGGGCGGAAGAAGCCTTCGTCGCCACCGCGCGCGAGCGACCACACCGTCACGTCGGCGCCCGCCGCCGCCAGCGCCTCCGCCAGGTAGAGCGTGTGCACGACACCGCCCCGCGGTTTGGTCGAGTAGCTGAGCAGCGCGATCCGCATCAGTACACCTCCGGACGGCGTTCGCCGAGATGGTGCAGCACCCGGCGGGCGGTCTCGATCTCGGCGCGTACGTCGACCTCCGCGATCGCGATCCCGGCCTTGGACCAGGTACGGGCGACGATGTCGCCACCCGGGCCGACAACCTTCGACTGACCGAGGAACCGCAGGCCGCCGATCGAGCCGGTGAGGTTGGACGAGACCAGCACGACCTGGTTCTCGGCCGCGCGGGACCGGTCGTAGAGGTCGAACAGCCGGGACTGGCGGTCCTCGTTCATCCGCGCGGCCCGATTGGTGATGCTCGTCGGCCACGCGCACAGGCAGGCGATCACGTCGGCGCCGTCGACGGCGAGCGCCCGGGCCGCCTCCGGGAACGTCTTGTCGTAGTCGATCATCATCCCGATCCGGCCGACCGGTGTGTCGAACCCGGCGAACTCGTTGCCTGCGGCATAGATCGCGCGTTCGCCCGGCGGCTGGTGCACCTTGCGGTGATGTCCGAGTACGCCGTCACCGGTGACACACAGCGCGGTGTTGAAGCGGTCCGGCCCGTCCGCCTCGCAGAAGCCGAAGCAGACCACCATCTCGCCGGCCATCGCGATCACCTTGGAGATCAGCGGATCGTCGAGCGTGAGCGCAGGCGGGAGATCGTCGTACGTCGGATTGCTCAGGTCGTTGAGGTATCCGCCGAGCACTGCGTCCGGCAGCACGAGCAGCTGGACCTCCTCGCGACGTCCGTGCCGGATCAGTGCCTCGACCCGGGACAGGTCGAACTCCAGGTCCCGGGTGAACCCTGCGGCAACCGCTCCGATCTTCAGACCCATGCCAGCTCGTAGGCCTCCGGCCGGCGATCCCGCAGATGTCCCATCGACCGGCGGGCGAGCTCGAGCGCCAGCTCGACGTCCAGCTCGGCGATCGCCATCCCCTCGGTCACCCCGGTGTCCGCCAGGATCTCGCCGCCGGGGTCGACCACCTTGGCGCTCGCCACGAACCGCAGTGAGCCGAACGTGCCGGACTGGTTCGCCGACACCCAGACCACCTGGTTCTCCAGCGCTCTCGCCCGGTCGAACAGGTCGAACCGCCGCTTCCAACGATCCTTCGCGAGGTCCGGGTCCGGGTTCGTCCGAGCTCCCGGCCACGCCGACACGCAGACGATGATCTGCGCTCCGTCCAGGGCGAGCGTCCGCGCGGCCTCCGGAAACGCTTTGTCGTAACAGATCATCAGACCCAGCCGCCCGACCGGTGTGTCGAACGCCTCGAACCGGTCGCCGGCGGCGAAATGCGCGTCCTCGTGCAATGGCTGATGCACCTTGCGGTGATGTCCGAGTACGCCGTCACCGGTGACACAGACCGCGCTGTTGTAGATCAGCCCGTCCACTGCCTCGGCGTACCCGGCGGTCACGACCAGGTCGCCGGCGAGCTTGGCCAGGCGGGCGATCTCGGGGCCGTCCGCGGTGAACGCGGGCGGCGGCTCCGCGGTGCCGTCGAGGCTGAGCAGGTACCCGCCGAGCGCGCCTTCGGGGAGCGCGAGCAGCTTCACGCCGGCCGCGCGGGCTTGGTTGATCAACTGCTCTACGCGCACGAAATCGGCTTCGAGGTCGCGGTCGAAGTTCGCGGCCACGGCCGCCATTCTGAGCGTCATGCTGCTCCCATCCCGGTCACTCCGGCGGCCAGCGCCTCGGTGACCTCGCCGTCCGGCCAGCGCAGTACGACGCCTTGTCCGGTGGTCAGCTCGCCGCAGACGGCACTTGTCGCCGGGCCCGCTTCGATAGGACAGGTCGTGAGCATCGCGAAGCCGGGGAAGCAGGTCAGCCAGTCCCCCATCGATGCCGTCCCCGGCTTCGGTACGGCGGCAACGTCCAGCACCGCCGCGCAGCCCGAGGCCTCGGCGAGCATCCCGAGCGTGCCGACGACTCCGGCCATCGACACATCCTTCGCGGCCGACGGCCGCGCGCGGCCCACCGCTGTCACCATCGTGCGCAGTTCGTCCGGGGTGCGATGGCTGGTCGAGTCCCATTGCCGCCCGGCGTACCCGGGTCGCCAGCCGCCACCGAGGTCGGCCGTCAGCCGGACCTGCTCGCCCGAACGTCCGCCGCCACCGGCCACCGGATGGGCGGTCCGGCCGAACGCGGTCACGCTCAGAGCCGCCGGCACCCCCAACTGCGTATGCCCGCCGAGAATCGGTACGCCGAAGGCCGCCGAGGCTCGCTTGAGCCCGGTCAGAACGCGTTCCGCGGCGGCTGCGTCCCGGGCGCCGAGCGCATCCAACAGACCGACCGGTACGGCGCCCATCGCGGCAAGATCGTTGACGTTCACCAGGACCGAACACCAGCCGGCCCACTCCGGATCCCGCTCGACCATCGCCGGCAGGATCGCATCACACGCTGCGACAAGCTCGCTGCCCGGAACCGGCGCACCATCGTCGCCGACGTACCCGTCCGGCCCGATCCCTTGCAACAAAGGGCCGAGCGCACTCTTGGTCGCCGCGACAAGCCGTGCAATCCGCCCGATCGGCCACCGCATCAACACATGCGGCGTACTCGCAACCGTCACCGGCCGGACGGTCTCCCACCCAAGCCGCGTGAAGAACCGCTGAGTCCCAAGCTGCACAGTCGCGTCGAACCGCAAAGCACCAGCCTCCTCAGCCCGAGCACAAGCAGCTCGCACCAAGGCAGCTCCCACACCAGCCAGCTTGTTCGAGGCGGAGGAGGTGCCACGTGCCCGCCCACGCTCCGGGGCACCTGACTGACTACCGGCGACGACCAGGCGGCCGCCTTGCCACCAGCCGATGTCGGGGCCGGTTGTTGCTGGGCCTAGGCGGACGCCGCCGATTACCGTGCCGTCGGCTGTGCGGGCGACCAGGACGATCGTTCTTGGATCCTCGTCGTGGTCGTCGAGGTCGGTGTTGTCGAACAGGCCTTGGTGTTCGACGAAGGCCTCGTGCCGCAGGTGGTAGTACGCGCGCCGGGCAGCAGCGTCCGCCTCCTCGATCAGGAAGGGCGGTGGCGGATCACCCAGCAGTGCGCGGACGTCGGCCGCTCGCATCACGCCGGCGGTCTGGACCACCGTCGTACTCATGAACCGGCCGCCGACAACAGGCTGCACGCGCCACAGGCCGCGCACCCTGCACCTTGGTCCGCGCCGCGCATCTCCGCCTCCGCGAGCAGCGCCGCAACCCGGGCCGTCACGTCACGGACCACGGCGGGATCCGGCGCCGTCACCCCATCGGCCCGAGCAAGCGTCCCGAGCATCGGCCGCAGCGGTACGACGAACGGGTACACCCCGCGCTCGATCAACCGCCCCGCCCCGGCGACCAACTCGTCCGGATCCTCCCCCATGCCGATCAGCAGGTACGTCGACACCCGGTTCCGCCCGAACACCCGGACAGCCTCGTCCCACGCCGCCTCGTACTCCGCCATGCTGACCGTCGACTTCCCCGGCATCCACTTCCGCCGTACGTCGTCATCCAGCGACTCGACATGGATCCCGATCGACGTCGCCCCCGCATCGCGCAACTCAGCCAGCACGGACAGATCACCAGGCGGCTCGATCTGCACCTGGATCGGCAACCCCGGCACGGCATCCAGCACAGCCTTCACCGACCGCACCAGATTCCGCGCCCCCCGATCCCGCCCGGTCGTCGTACCCGTCGTCATCACCATCTGCGTCACACCATCCAGCCGCACCGCCGCCTCAGCGACCTCGGCCAGTTGCGCCGGCGTCTTCGCCGCGATCGTCGCCCCGGCCCGCAGCGACTCCTCGATCGAGCAGAACCGGCAACGCGTGGACTCGTCGTACCGGATGCAGGTCTGGACGACCGTGGTCGCGAGCACGTCCTTCCCGTGCAGCAAGGCGATCTGCCGGTACGGGACGCCGTCGGCTGTCGTCAGGTCGTAGAATCGCGGCCGGCGCACCGGCTCGACCGACAGCCCCAGACTGAGCCCGTCGCGGAACACCCCGCCGTCCCGGACCTGATAGGGGCTATCGGCAACGATCGGGAGGGTGGCGTTGGCACCGTCGACGACCAGGTGCCCGTCGTCGCTCGGCCCGGCGCCCTTGCTGCGACGGACGGGTGCGTCCACCTGCACGCCGTACACGGCCATCTCGGCCCGGACGGCCAAGGCTTCCTCGGTGCCAACGCTCATTGTCGACCGCCTCAGAACATGTAGGTCGAGTTGATGATGGCGCCCTTGCGGGCGTAGTGGATCAGCGCGTCCTGCACGTCCAGCGGGTGGGTCGGGATGACGCCCTCGATCAGGTCCTCCTCGCGGGCGCCGTGCAGCGACAGGCCGAACCGGCAGCAGTACACCTTGCCGCCCTCGGCGATGAACGTCTTCAGCGACTCGTTGATGTTGTGCTCGCCGGGGAAGGCCGAGTTGCCGGTGGTCGGGAACCCACGCGTGGCCAGGCAGTTCAGCGAGCCCGGGCCGTAGAAGTAGATCGCGGACTCGAACCCCTTCCGCTGTGCGCGGGTCGCCTGCAGGATCGCGACGAAGCTCACCGACGACTCGTGCGCGATGCCGTGCACCAGGGTGAAGTAGGTCTCGCCGTCCTCGGCCTGGTAGTCCGGGAAGACCTTGGTGCCGCCGTAGATGCTGGAGCCCTGCGGCAGCGACGGGTGCGGGATCTCCCCCAGGCTCTTGGTCTCGAGGTCGGTCAGTTCGGCGGTTTCGGGCATCTCGTTGCTCCTTGATCAGTCGTACAGGTGGGAGAAGGTGCGGTGGAAAACCTGGTCGGCGAGTTCGCCGTCGCCTATCGCGGCGCGCATCCGGGCGAGCTCGCCGGCGTGGTCGCCCCAGGGCTGGTCGCTGGCGAACAGCACCCGGTCGTGACCGATGCCGCGGCGCTCGATCTCGGCGGCCAGCCAGCCCGGGGCGAAGCCGATCGCCCAGGACAGATCCGTGTAGACCTGCTTACCGGCTTCGATCCAGTCGAAGAACCGGGAGCCGATCAGCTTGATGTGACCGCTCATCCCGCCACCGAAATGGACCAGATGCAGCGGTACGTCGTCGGCGTACGTCTCGATCAGGTGACCGATGTGGTCGATGTCGGACGCGGCGCCGGGCGAGGTGTGCACATGGACGACGAGCCCGTGCCTGCGCGCGGTCGCGAAAATCTCGTCCAGCTGAGGACGTACGGCGTCGTCGGTCGGGTGGCCGCCGAGCAGGAAGCTGAGCTTGAGCACCCGTACGCCGGGCTCCGCCGCCAGCGTGAGCGCCTTCGCGGTGAGCTCCGCGTCCTGCGGCCGAGGCGAGACCCAGAGGCCGGCGCGGATCCGGTCGTCCCGGGCGGCCGCCTCGACCACGAGCTCGTTGAAACCGAACGAGACGGCGACATCCGGTACGCCGTAGTTGGGGATGACCAGCGCCCGCTCCGTCCGCTCGGCGTCGAGGTCGACGATCAACTCGTCGATCGTCGCGCGCGCGGTGATGTCGGGGTTGACCGGAGGCCCGCCGTAGAAGGGATAGGCCGGGAGTACGCCGAGATGGCGGTGGGCGTCGCAGACGTACATGTCAGGCCACCGTCCGATGCAGGCCGGCGATCCAGTGCACGCCGGCCCGCTGCTCGACGATCCGTTCGGCGACGTACTGCGCGTCGTCCGCGACGCCGCCGAAGCGGCCCGAGCCCCAGGTGTGCTGCCAGGGCAGACCGATGAAGTACAGGCCGGGGACGTTCGTCACCCCGAGCCGATGGGTCGGATAGCCCTGGCCGTCGAAGACCGGGACCCGGATCCATCCGTCGTCGCGCCGGAACCCCGTGCTCCAGATGACCGCTCCGATCCCTTGCAGAGAAAGGGTTCCTGGTGCCGTCTCAGGGTGCCAGACGGGCCTGTAGCGCGCTTCCTCGGGAGCGTCGATTCGCTCGGCGGCGATGTACGCGTCGATCGAGTCCTTGATGCCTTCGGACACCGCGTCGGCGCGGTCGAGGTTCTGCTGCAGGTCGGCCGCGAACCGGAGCGTGTCGGGGTCCGCGTCGATCAGCCGGCCGTAGAGCCGCATCCCTTCCAGGGCGAACTTCCGCAGGTCGATATCCCGGCCGCCGTCGCGACCGGTGACGTAGTGGTTCGCCCGCAACCGGACCGCGTCCGCGTCGTCGAACTCCTCGATTCCCTTGCGGTAGTACCCCATCCGGTCCAGCCAGGTGACCACGTCGAGACCGCGGTAGAACCGCGCTACCCGCGGCGCGCTACCGGTCGCGAGATGGACCGTCCGCCCGGCCAGATGCAGATCCTCGGCGATCTGGCACCCGGACTGCCCGGTGCCGACCACGACGACATCACCCTCGGGCAATTGCTCAGGACGCTTGTACTGCGAGGAATGCAGCTGCATGACCGAAAGCCGTTCGGCCAGGGGCGGGATCCTCGGCGACTGGTACGGACCGGTCGCGACCACTACCTGGCCGGCCGTGATCGTCCCGGCCGTGGTGACGATGCGGAACCCGGCGTCGAGCCGGGTCGCTCGGACGCCCTCGACGATCGGCACATCGAACGCCTGGCGGTAGTTCTCCAGGTAGTCGACGATCTCGTCGCGGACCATGAAGCCGTCCGGGTCGGCACCGTCGTACGGGAAGCCCGGCAGGCGGCATTGCCAGTTCGGGGTGACCAGGCAGAACGAGTCCCAGCGGCGGTTCCGCCACTCGGCGCCGACGCGATCTGCCTCCAGTACGACGTGATCCACGCCGTGCCGGGACAGCTGCCAACTGGTCGCGAGGCCCGCCTGGCCGCCGCCGATCACGACGACGGAGTGGTGCGCACCGTCGGTGAGTTGCATGCCGGCTCCCGGGGTCTCGGTCCGTCCTGGATGTGTTCCAGTGAAGGACCGCCCGATTGCCCCGCTGTTGCCCCCGGAACAAACTCACGTTTCCAGATTGACGCCCGGTGTTTCGGGTGGGTAACCGCGTCAGGGGAGTTTGTGGACCTCGGTGTCGGCCGGGGTGAGGAGGCGGCCGTCGGCGGCATGGACCTCCAGCGGTTTCAGCGGCTTGTGGTTGCGGCGGTCGAGGAGTTGGGAGTGGGGCTCACCGGGGGCGAACGCGAACGCCTCGCCCCACTGGCGGAGGGCGACGATCACGGGGAACAGCGCCTCGCCCTTGGCGGTCAACTGGTAGCCGGTCGGCACCTGTTCGAGGATGCCGTTCTCGACCAGCGCACGCAGGCGGGCGCTGAGGATGTTCTTGGCGACGCCGAGACTGCGCTGGAACTCGCCGAACCGCCGGCTGCCGTCGAACGCGTCCCGCACGATCAGCAGCGACCACCAATCGCCGACCGCGTCCACGGAGCGCGCGACCGGACAGCTCTCCTCGTCGAAACGGGTCCGTTTGACCACCATCCACCTCCTGGTTGCAACATGCTACCAATTTCTTCTACGGTAGCAACATGCAACCAAGCCAGCGCGTGCTCCTCGCGGTCGCGGCGGGGGTCGCGGTCTCGACCGTCTACGCGGCCCAGCCGCTACTGGTCACGATCGGTGCTGACCTCGAGATCGGCCGGGCAGGGTCGGCCTGTTCGTCACCGTCACCCAGCTCGGGTACGCCGCCGGCCTGTTCTTCCTTGTCCCATTGGGTGACCTGCTCGACCGCCGACGGCTGATCCGGCTGCAGTTCTTGCTGCTGGCAATTGCCCTCCTGCTGACCGGGATCGCCCTGAACGCTGCGATACTGCTGGCCGGCCTGGCCGCGGTCGGCGCGCTCGCGGTCGTCACCCAGTCCTTGGTCGCGTACGGCGCTTCACTGAGCGCACCGGCCGAGCGCGGACGTACCGTCGGCACGATCACCACCGGCATCGTTATCGGCATTCTGCTGAGCCGGACCGCGTCCGGCATCCTCACCGACCTCGCGGGCTGGCGAGCCGTCTACCTGACCGCGTGCGCTGCCTGCCTCGTAATCGGATGTTGCATGCCCCGCACGGTCCCGCAGCCCAAGGCAGGCTTGACGTACGGCGCGCTGCTCCGCTCCACGGTCAGCCTCTGGGGCGAGCCATCGTTCCGAGAGAGCGCCATCCGCGCCTTTTTCATCTTCGGCTCGTTCGGCACACTGTGGAGTTCGATCGCGCTGCCGCTGACTTCGCGGTCGTTGTCGCATACAGAGATCGGCGTGTTCGGGCTGATCGGCGCGGCCGGTGCGCTGGCCGCCGGTCCGGCCGGCCGGCTGGCCGATCGGGGCCATGGGCAACTGGTCACGCTGATCGCTTCGGTGCTACTGGCAACGAGTTGGCTCGCGACGGCGCATCTTCTTGTGGGGCTGGCGATCGGAGCGGTCCTGCTCGATCTCGCCGTACAGGCCATCCATGTCACGAACCAGAGCATGATCTATCGGCCGGAGCTCGGCAGCCGGTTGATCGGTGGCTACATGGTGTTCTACTCGTTGGGCAGCGGACTGGGCGCGATCGCGTCGACCGCGCTCTACGAACGTGCCGGCTGGAACGCTGTCTGTCTGCTCGGCGCTGCCTTCGGCGTCGGCAGTCTGGTCACGTCAGTCCGAGGTCTTGGCTGGATCACCAGACAAGACCTAAGAGTTCGACGGAGCGCTCGCGCATCTCGACCTTGCGAATCTTGCCCGTGACGGTCATCGGGAAGTCGTCGACCAGCAGGACGTACTTCGGGATCTTGAAGTGCGCGAGTTTGCCGGTGGCAAAGGTTTTGACGGCGTCGGCGTCGAGGGGGTCGGCACCCGGCTTCAGCTTGATCCAGGCGCAGAGCTCCTCGCCGTACCGTTCGTCGGGGACACCAATGACCTGGACGTCGGCGATCGACGGATGGGTGTAGAGGAACTCCTCGATCTCCCGCGGATAGACGTTCTCGCCGCCGCGGATGACCATGTCCTTGATCCGGCCGACGATGTTCACGTACCCGTCCTCGCGCATCGTCGCGAGATCGCCCGTGTGCATCCAGCGGGCCTGGTCGATCGCCTCCGCGGTCTTCTCCGGCTCGTCCCAATAGCCGAGCATCACCGAGTACCCGCGCGTGCACAGCTCGCCCGGTTCGTTCCGCGGTACGACGAGACCGGTAGCCGGGTCGACGAGCTTCACCTCGACGTGTGGCATGACGCGGCCGACTGTCGACGTACGGCGGTCGAGATCGTCGTCGCGCCTGGTCTGCGTGGACACCGGCGACGTCTCGGTCATCCCGTAGCAGATCGCGACCTCGGCCATGTGCATGTCGGCGACGCAACGCTTCATCACCTCGACGGGGCACGGCGATCCGGCCATCACGCCCGTACGCAGGCTGGTCAGGTCGTACTCCGCGAAGTCCGGCAGACCGAGCTCCGCGATGAACATCGTCGGTACGCCGTACAGCCCCGTGCACCGCTCGTCCTGCACGGCCTTGAGCGTCGCGGCCGGATCGAACGCCGGCCCGGGGATCACCATGCAGGCGCCATGAGTGGTGCAGCCCAGATTGCCCATCACCATGCCGAAGCAGTGATAGAAGGGCACCGGGATGCACAGCCGGTCGTCCGCGGTGAACGCGATCGTCTCGGTGACGAAGAAGCCGTTGTTGAGGATGTTGTGGTGGCTGAGGGTCGCGCCCTTCGGGAACCCCGTCGTACCGCTGGTGTACTGGATGTTGATCGGATCGTCGAAGGACAGCTCGGCTTCGCGGGCATGGAGTGCGTCGACCGTGATCCGGCTTGCGTCGTCGCGGAGCGCGTCCCAGTCGCCGGTGCCGAGGTAGATCGTCTCCTCGAGCGCGGGGCACTTCGGCCGGACCTCCTCGACCATCTCGCGATAGTTGCTGGTCTTGAATTCGGTCGCGGAGACAAGCATCCGGACGCCGGACTGGTTCAAGGCATAGGCCAGTTCGTGGGTCCGGTACGCCGGGTTGATGTTCACCAGGATCGCGCCCATCAACGCGGTCGCGTACTGCGTGATCGTCCACTCCGCCTGGTTCGGCGCCCAGATGCCGACCCGGTCGCCCTTCGCGATCCCCCGCGCCAGCAGGCCGCGCGCGACGAGCTCGACCTCCGCGCCGAACTCGTCGTACGTCCACCGCCTTCCGGTCTGGACCTCCACCAGGGCCTCGCGATCGCCGTACTCGTTGATCGTTCGTCTCAGGTTGGCGCCGATCGTTTCACCCAGCAACGGAACCTCGGACACCCCGGACGCGTACGACGGAAGGCTCATCTTTCAATCGTCACCTCGCTCACATGCCTCTGCAAGTGCACGTGCGGCAGGAAACAGGGGGTGGACGGCAAGCAATGTCCTTACCAACTCTGCGTCACAACGGTAGCGCTGTGTGGTTGGACCGTTACATTAGTTGTGAGAGGTGTGAGGCGATGGACCGATCGATGGAAGGTCACGCCCGCAGCGACCGTCCGCCCGGACGTACCGCCGAGGCGGCCCAACGTACCGCTGCGGTACAGGAACGCGTCCAGGCCCTGGGCAGCATCCTGGCCGACGCGCTGGCTGTCGATGTCAACGGCACCGATCTGCAAACCCTCAAACGTGCTCCCCTGCGGGCTCCGCCGACCGTGTCGCCGTCCGATCTCGAAGCGCATCCCGGACCTGTCTGGGATGCGTTCGTGCCCCACCCACCGTTTCGCTGGTGGGGTGCCCAGCGCCGGTTCGCGCGGCGGCTCGCCGATGCCGAGGACCGGTTCGCGGAGGCGATCGAGCGGCACCGGGCGTCCGAGGAGACCCGTCGCGAGCGGGTCGCCAAGGCACTGCGGGAGCAGGTCGAGCACCAGCGCCGGCTCGACGAGGCAACCGCGGAACAACATGCGCGGATCGACGCGTACGAACGCGCAGTGCAGAACCGCGGGCGGGCGGCGGTGACGCGCTACTTCACCAAGGCACTGGACCGGCTGCCGGAACCGCTGGACTTCCCCCGCCGGCGCAAGGTCGGGTACGTGCCCGAATCGACGCTGCTCGCGGTGGAGTGGGACCTCCCCGACGTCAGCGTGGTGCCGGCCGAGGCGTCGTACCGCTATGACCGTGCTCTCGACGCGGTGCTCGCCGTACCGCGCGATCCTCTCGAGCTGCGGCGGCTGTATCAGCAGCTGGTGGCGCAGCTGGCCTTGCGGGCCTTGCACCTGGTCTTCGGCAGTGACAGGTACGGCGTGGTCGACACCGTCGTGTTCAACGGAATGGTGGAGTCGGTGGACCTCACCACCGGGCAGACCGTGCGGCCGTGCCTCATCACCTTGCGGGCAACGCGGGAGCAGTTCGAGGCACTGGTGCTCGACCAGCTCGACCCGGTGGCCTGCATACGGCACTACTTCGCTGCTGAGGTGTCACGGCATCCGGAGGAGCTGCAGCCGGTGGAGCCGGTGCTGGAGTTCGACCTGGCCGACCCACGCACCATCGAGGCAGTCGACGTGATCAGCGAGATCGACGCCCGCCCCAACCTGCTGGACCTGAGCCCCGAGTCCTTCGAGCACCTCGTGCACAACCTGCTCACCCGCATGGGCCTGGAGACCCGCCTGTTCCGCCGCGGCACCGACGGAGGCATCGACTGCGTCGCGTACGACCCCAGACCGATCACCGGCGGCAAGTTCGTCGTACAGGCAAAGCTCTGGACCCGCACCGTCCCGCCATCCGCCGTCCGCGACCTCTTCGGCACCGTAGTAGACGCCGGCGCCACCAAAGGCATCCTCATCACCACCTCCGGCTTCGGCCCCACCAGCTACCAGTTCGCCAACGGCAAACCCCTCCAACTAATAGACGGCACCGCCCTCCTCTCCCTCTGCCACCTCCACAACATCCCCGCCCGAATAATCCCCAGAGCCAGCTGACCATGCCCTAAAAAGTGGGCATATGCCTGATATAGTGGGCACTGGAGGTGGGGTGTCCATGCGATTCTCAGAGCCGATGTCCAGTGTCGTTCCCGGGTTGCACGGCCGGGTCCTCGGAGTGCTCGCGCGAACCGATCGTGCGCTGACAGGGCGATCCGTCGCCTCGCTATTGCATTCGCCGGCAAGTCCGAGCGGAGTGCAGAAAGTGCTGGATGACCTTGTAAGCAATGGTGTTGTCATCGCCGAGCCGGCTGGTCGTGCTCGGCTCTACACGCTCAACCGGGATCACGTGGCCGCTGCGGCAATCGACCAGCTCGCGCGGCTCCGCGACGTACTGCTAGAACGGATCAAGGCCGAAGCGGAGTCGTGGACGATACCTGCGACGGCGATCTGGCTGTTCGGGTCGACGGCACGTGGGCAGGGGGATGCCGACAGCGACCTCGATCTGCTGATCGTCCGGCCGGATGACGTCGACGACTCCGAGCCGGGCTGGCTCGAGCAGGTCGAAACCCTGTCAGCGCACGCAAGTCTGTGGTCCGGCAACTCGTGTGAGGTCGTTGAGTACAGCGCAGCAGAGATCCGGGACCTCATCAGCCAGGGCGAGCGCATCGTGACCGAGCTACGCCGTGACGCACTTCCGATCGCGGGCCGCACACCACAACAAACCCTCAACCGACAGGCAGGCTAGTGACCGCAGTCGACGAAGCCCGAGCGCACTTGGCACGGACCAAGAAGTCTGACAACCACGCCGAGGCGGTCGCGGAGCTGAAAGGCGCCGGTTCGGCCGGACGGGACAGCAGCGCGACGCTGTCCCGGCTCTCGA
This sequence comes from Kribbella rubisoli, assembly GCF_004217145.1. Lineage (GTDB taxonomy): Bacteria > Actinomycetota > Actinomycetes > Propionibacteriales > Kribbellaceae > Kribbella > Kribbella rubisoli. The sequence goes on from NZ_SHKR01000011.1 coordinate 994,695, forward strand.
GGCGCAAGTCCAAGTCGCAGTACCAAGCTGGTTCGGTGTCTGCTGCAGATGCAGCGAAGAGCATCGACTGGGCCACCCGATTGTTCGAAACCGCCAAGAGCGTCGTCTCTACTTGAGTGGGGTTTCGTAGATCTGGAGTTCGGTGCCGTGCGGGGGTTCGCCGTCGTCGGGGGCGGTGATTAGGCGGAGTTTGGTGGGGGTGGATTCGAGGGCTACTGGGTTGCGGGTGGCGTTGTTGTTGGTGGTCGGGGAGAAGTACGGGAACGGGATCTCGTGGAGGATGCGGTTGGTGCGGAGGTCCAGGAGGGCCAGGCCGCCCAGCTCGTAGGAGGTGTTGTTCGGGCCGGGCAGCGTGGTCACACCACCGCACAGCTGCTTGCCATGGGCGGTGTAGCTGCAGTCCTGGTAGTCGAGGAAGTGCGACGCGTTGGCTTGCTTGCTGAGCTGGTTGCCGGTGGGAGTCCAGCTGTAGAGAGTGCGAGAGCCCCAGCTCACCCCGTGCACGTGGCCGGTGGTCCGGTTGCGCACTACTCCTCCGACGTGGTCCTGCACCCGGAAACGCTCGGTCACCTCGTACGTCGTCGGGTCGACCGTGTAGACGATCGCCCGCGAGTCCGGCCGGTACTCCGCCACCGGCACCCACAGGTCCTCCCCGTCGAAGTCCAGCCCACCCGGGTGGTACGCCGTACCCTCGCCGAGCCGGATGTCCTGCTTGAGATTCCCCTGCCGATCCATGGCGAACAGGTGCCCGATGCCTGTGTCCGGCGCCTCCAGCACCTCGACGCTGGTCATGAAGATCAGCTCCCCCACCAGCGCGATCCCCTGCGGGTGGTAGGTCGGGAACTTCAACGGCACCCGCTCCACCAGCGTCCACGCAGTACTGCGATCGGTGGCCTGGAACGCACGCGTCAAGTCAGAGTCCCGCATCAAAGGCTCCTCGCTCGATAGTCGATGGTGAAGTGTGTGATGCCCAGGTGACTTCCAGGTGATGCAGACTGACGGTTATGGACACAGGGGTGACTGTTGTTGGGTCAGGGCAGGTCAGTGGGACGCCGGATGTGTTGCGGGTGTCGTTCGGGGTCGAGCAGGTGGCGCCGGATGTCGCGGCTGCGGTCGCCCGCGTCGGGGAGCGCACGGACGCCGTGATCGCGGCGCTGCGCGGGCGTGGGATCGAGGCATCGCAGCTGGGCACCAGTGCGGTGAACGTGTACCAGGACTACAAGGAACCAGACGCGGCTACGGGGTACCGCGCGTCGCACACGATCACGGTGGAGACGAAGGACCTGACCGGGTTCGGCGCGCTGCTCAACGCGGCGGTCGATGCCGCGGGCAACAGCCTCGGGCTGCACGGCTTGCAGTTCGACATCGAGGACAAGACCGAACTGCTGACACAGGCGAGGGAACTCGCTTTCCAGCAGGCGCGGGCGAAGGCCGAACACCTGGCCGAGCTGGCCGGCTTCTCCCTCGGCTCGGTCACCGCGATCGCCGAGAACCACAACCAGTTCCCGATCCGCCGCGCGTACAACGCCAGCAAAGCCGTCGACCTCGGCGGCGCCATCAACGTCGTCCCGGGCGACAGCAGCGTCGAGGTCACGCTGGAAGTGCACTTCGCCTGGGCGTAATGCGCGTCTCAAAACCAGAACAGGTGTTGCGTTGTCGGTGCCGTCAGGGAGACTGCTCTCATGTACGCACCGGCGCCGCTCCGACGGCAACTGAGCCGGTCCGGGCTGTTACTGCTCGGACCGGCCTTCGTTGCGGCCGTTGCGTATGTCGACCCGGGCAACTTCGCGACCAACATCGCGGCCGGCGCTACGTACGGTTACCTGCTCTGCTGGGTGGTCGTCGGCGCCAACCTGATGGCCGTCCTGGTGCAATATCTCGCGGCCAAGGCGAGCATCGCGACCGGGCGGACCCTGCCGCAGCTGTGCCGTGACCACTTCCGGCGGTCGACGTCGACCGGGCTGTGGGCGCAGGCCGAGGTGGTGGCGATCGCGACGGACCTGGCCGAGGTCGTCGGCGGTGCGATCGCGCTGAATCTGCTGTTCAAGATCCCGCTGCTGCTCGGCGGCGCGATCACCGGCGCGGTGTCGTTCGGCTTGCTGATCTATCAATCGAAGCGCGGCCAACGCCCGTTCGAGGCAGCGATCATCGGCCTGCTCGCCGTCGTACTCATCGGCTTCGTGGTGTCGACGGCCAAGTCGGATCCGTCAGCGAGCGGCGTGGTCGGCGGCCTCGTGCCCCGCCTGGACGGGACGCAGTCGCTCGTGCTCGCGGCCGGCATGCTCGGCGCGACCGTGATGCCGCACGCGATCTGGCTGCACGGCGCGCTCGTCACCGACCGCCACTGGAAGAGCATCCGCTCCCAGGAAGGCAAATCCCGCGTACTGCGTGCCACCCGGCTGGACGTGGCGATCGCCATGGCGCTGGCCGGCGCGGTCAACCTGGCGATGGTCGTCCTGGCCGCGGCCGCGTTGAAGGGCACCGGCGCCGACTCGCTCGACGCGGCCCATCTCGCGATCGGCGACCGCCTCGGCCAGCTCCCGGCCCTGCTGTTCGCGCTCGCCCTGCTGGCCAGCGGTTTCGCCTCCTCCTCGGTCGGGACGTACGCCGGTTCCGTGATCCTGGACGGCTTCTGGCGGCGCCGTGTCCCGCTGGCGGCCCGCCGTTTGATCACGCTGATCCCGGCCCTGGCGGTCCTCGCGATCGGCATCGACCCGAGCCGCGCGCTGGTCGTTTCGCAGGTGGTCCTGAGCTTCGGCATCCCGTGCGCGCTGTGGCCGTTGGTGAGATTGACCGCATCCCGGCGCGTCATGGGTAACCTTGTCAACCGCTGGGCGACTACTCTCGCGGCATGCCTGGTAGCGACCGCCGTCACGGCCCTCAACGTCGTACTGATCGTGCTGACCATTCGGGGATGACGTGACCCGGGTGTTCGCCGTGAGCGACATCCACGGCCACCCGGAGAAACTGACCGCCGCGCTGCGGGACGCCGGCCTCACCGATGCCGACGGCAACTGGGCCGGCGAGGACGCCCGGCTGTGGTTCCTCGGCGACTTCTTCGACCGCGGCCCGGACGGCATCGGCGTACTGCGGTATGTCCGCGGCCTGATCGAGCAGGCGCCGGACGGCGCGATCGAGATGCTGCTCGGGAATCACGAGATCCTCGCGCTCGGGATGCGGAAGTTCGACGACACGTTCGTACCGCACGACGGCATCACCCTGCGCAGCTTCGAGCGTTCCTGGGCCCTGAACGGCGGCCAGGACCGCGACCAGGAGCTGCTCACCGACGACGAGACCGACTGGCTGCTCGACCGGCCGATGCTCGCCCTCGACGCGGGCCACCTGCTGATGCACTCCGACACCGCGGAGTACATCGAGTGGGGCGACTCGATCGACGCCATCAACGCCGCAGCGAGCACCGAGCTGCACTCCGACGACATCGAGGTGTGGTGGGAGATCTGGCGCCGGATGACGTCGCGGTACGCGTTCCGCGGTGACGGCGGGCCGGAGATCGCGCGCATCATGCTGCAGCACCTCGGCGGTCAGCGGATCGTGCACGGTCACAGCATCGTGGCCGACCAGCTAGGCATCGACCCGCAGTACCTGACCGACCCGCTCCTGTACGCCGACGGTCTCGTGCTGGGCATCGACGGCGGCGCGTTCGACGGCGGACCGTGCCTAGTCGTCGAGCTGGAAGAGCTCACCGCGGAGTGAGCCGACCACGGCGTCGAGGCAGGACCGGAAGGTCTGCTGCCCGCCGCCGTCGATCCAGCGGCTGAAGGCGTTCTGGAACACGGCCGACCCGACCTCCGCGATCAGCGCAGCGTCCTCGGTCGACAGCCCGCGCTCCTCGAGGCCGCCGCGCAGCGCGTCGGTGACAGCGGCCAGCTTGGTCCGCTCCCGCTCCTGCAGCTCCGGACTGGCTGCGATGACAGCACGCCGTACGTCGGAGTTCTGGGCGATCTCCGCCAACTGCGCACCGATGACCTCGGCCGCCTGGAGCACCGCCGGCCAGGGGGCGACCGCTGGATCGACGGCCCGGATCGCCTCGACGACGGCCGGGGCCAGCCGTTCCGAGCCGGCGAACAGGACCTCGCGCTTGTCCGGGAAGTAGCGGAAGTACGAGCGCCGGGTCAGGCCGGCGTGCTCGGCGATCTGGTTCACGGTCACGGCGTCGTACCCGTGCGCGGCGTACAGCTCGAGGGCGGCCTTGCGCAGCCGCTCCTCCGCACCAGGATCCCATCGCGCCATGAACCCGAGCTTAGCGTGACGTCCCACAGTGTCATCAATCGTGCTACGGTCGATGATGACACCCTGAGACGTCACTGGGAGAGCTGATGACCATCTGGATTCTTGGCGCGACCGGCCGGACCGGCCGCGAGATCGCCACTCGCGTCGCCGCCCGCGGCGGTACGCCGGTGCTGGTCGGACGGAACGCGGATCGACTCGACAAGACCGCGGCCGACCTCGGGCTGGACGACGTGCTTGTGACCGACGACCTGCCCGGCGCGATCGCGCGTCACCGGCCGGCGGTCGTCGTCAACACCATCGGCGGGTACGCCGAGACCGCCGTACCGATCGCTCGCGCGTGCCTGCCGGGTGGACATTACGTTGACCTGGCCAACGATCTCGTCGCGATGCCGCGGCTGCTGGCGTTGCACGAGGAGGCCGCCGCGGCAGGCGGCACGTTCGTGACGGGCGCGGGGTTCGGCGTACTGGGAACCGAGGCGGTCGTATCGAGTCTGTGCGCGGACCGACCGACGCCGAGCGAGGTGCGGGTGGATGCGCTGCCGTCGGTGGCGATCGAGGGCGGGCGGTTGGGCGAGGCTTTGGCGGAGTCGATCGTGTCTGGTCTGACAAGCGGCGGACTTCGGTTCGAGGACGGGCGGATGATCCCGACACGACTCGCCGCCGATCCTCGGGAGCACGCGCTGCCGGACGGCCAGACAGCGAAGTCAGCCGGGGCTCCGACGGGCGAGCTGCTCGCGGCTCACCTGTCGAGCGGTGCGCCCGCAGTGGTTTCCACGTCCGGTTTGATGCCGACGGCACCGGTCGTGCGGGCGGTGCTGCCGTTGGTCGGCTCGTTGCTGAGGATTCCGGCGCTCCGACGGTTCGCCGTACGCCGGTTGGCGGGGATCGAGGCGAAGCCGGCGCCGCGTCCGCGGGAATACTCCTGGGGTCATGCGGTCGTGACGTGGGCGGACGGCACCTCACGCGAGGGGTGGCTGCGGGCCGGGGACGCCATGGACTTCACCTCGAACGCTGCCGCCGAGATCGCCGTACGGCTGGCCCGGGGCGAAGGCCGGCGCGGTGCATTCACACCGGCCTGTGCATTCGGCTACGAACTCGCCGAAGCGGCCGGGGCGACGATCTCCTGGGAATGACCTCGCGGCGGCCGGGGTTGTCAGCAGGTATGGCGGACAAGACTGTGAAGATTCCTGGGCCGGATCACCCGATCACCGTCGGGAAGAACCCGGATCGTGTGGTCGTGAAGGTCGGCGACCAGGTGATCGCGGACACGCACGACGCGCTGTCGCTGCAGGAGGCCAGCTATCCCGCGGTGCAGTACATCCCGCGGAAGGACGTCGACCTCACGCAGCTCGAGCGGACCGACCACGAGTCGTACTGCCCGTACAAGGGTGACGCGTCGTACTACAGCGTCCTCCCGGCCGGAGCGGACGGGGTGAACGCGGTCTGGACCTACGAGCAGCCGTACGACGCGGTCGCGGACATCCGCGAGCACGTCGCCTTCTACCCCGACAAGGTGTCGATCGAGATCATCGCCGACTGACGAAGTCGGTGAGCACCGGGGCGAGCAGCTCCGGCGGTACGACGTGGTGGTGGCCCGCGAGCTCGACCAGTTCGGCCGCGGGCAGGATCGCTGCGATCCGGTGCGCCGCGTCGACCATGAACGGCGCTGACGCGGTTCCGGCGAGCACGAGTGTCTCCGGCTTGATCGCGCGCAGCAGCTCGACCGGAGTACCGGTGCCGGCGAGGCCGTGGTCCATCACCGCGAAGTCGTACGCGAGCGTGGGCGCGCGGTCCGCGACACTCGGGGCGTACTCGAGCGCGTCCGGCTTCGGCATGCCCGTCATCATCAGGAACAGCTCGACCGCCTCCCGGTTCTGCCCCTCGCGGATCAGTTCGAGCACCTGCTCGCCGTCGTCCGACGGATCGACGTCGTCCGGCCCGTACGGCGGCTCGTGCAGCATGACGTGCGTGAACGGCAGCCCGGTGCTCGCTGCGATCGCTGCGAGTCCAGCGCCGGACGAGTGGCCGTAGATGGCCGCCGTGCCGCCGAGAGCTGTCACCAGCGCCGCGATGTCGTCCACCTCGCGCTGCACGGCGTACGGCGTACCGTCGCCGGAGTCACCGCGACCGCGCCGGTCGTACGTCACCATCTCGAAGGCGCTCGCCAGTACATCGGCCAGCGGCCGGAGCGACTGCCGGTCGCACAACGCTCCCCCGACCAGGACCAGCGGGTGGCCACTGCCCAGCTGGTCGTAGGCGATCGTCGTACCGTCCGCAGACGTCACTGTCTCCATGTTTGTCCTCCAATGTGGTGTCGACGGTGTGACGTCGGAGCCGATGGGCAGCTTTCGACATATCCACTGGCGGTTGACCGGTCTGGGTGATTCACTGCCTGGCGATGATCACCAGAGTCGACACCTACCTTCATAGCGTCCCGCTGTCCGGTGCAGTCGCCGAACAGGTAGGACCGTTCACCCTCTTCCGCAGTACGACGGTGTGGCCGTACTACGCGCGTCCTGTGCCGGGCTCCGGCGTCACGATCAAGCCGGACGATGTCGAGCTCGTACGCGAACGCTGCGCTGAGCTGGAGATCCCGCTGAGCTTCGAGTGGGTCGTGGACACCTGTCCGTCGCTGGGACCGGCTGCAGCTGCTGCGGGCCTCACTGTGGTCGAGCATCCGTTGCTGGTGCTCGAGCGCGACGACTTCCGGCCTGTAGTAGCGGATGCTCGCCTGGAGATCCTGTCTGCTGACGAGGACGTCATCCGGCAGTGTCGTGCGGTCGCCAACCTGGCGTTCAGCGACCCGGGTACTGCGGTCGGCACCGCCGGCGCGGCTGAGCGGGACGCCGCTGCGGCCGAGACGGCCGACAAGATGGTGGCGACGCTGCAGGACCGGGCGCGCCGGGGCATCTCGGTCAGCGCCGGAGCGTTCACCGACGACGGCATGGTCGCCAGCGGAACGCACCAGCCGGTCGACTCCGCCACGGAGATCGTCGGCGTCGGCACGCTCCCGTCGGCGCGCCGCCGCGGTCTGGGTGCGGCCGTGACGTCGAAGCTGGTCGAGCACGCGTTCGCCAACGGAGTGGATCTGGTGCTGCTGTCGGCCGAGTCCGACGCCGTTGCAGCCGTCTACGAGCGGGTCGGATTCCACCGGATCGGGAGCGCTGGGGCAGCGGAGTGACGGGCAGTCCGACCTCGCGCCTCGTCGTACTGCGCGGGAACTCGGGCTCGGGCAAATCCACCACGGCAAAGGCACTACGCGAACGCCTCGGCCGCGGTACGGCGTGGGTCGAGCAGGACCACCTCCGCCGCATCCTGCTGCGCGAGCACGACCTCCCCGGCGGCGTGAACATCGGACTGATCGATCTGAACGCCCGCTACGCGCTCGACCACGGGTACGACGTGGTGCTCGAAGGCATCATGCACGCCGGCCGGTACGGCGACATGCTCCGCCGGCTGACGGACGACCATCTCGGCACCACGTTGCACTACTACTTCGACATCCCGTTCGAGGAGACCGCAGTCCGGCATGCCACACGGGAGCTGGCCGGAGAGTTCAGCGTCGAGGCCATGCGGGAGTGGTATCGCGAGCGGGACCTGCTGGACGGCGTCAAGCAGACCGTGATCGGTCCGGACAGCACACTCGACCAAACCGTGGGCCAGATCCTGACCGACCTTGGGGTAGAGACCGCCGGGGCCGTACCGTTGTAGGGATGAGCACTACCGAGCCGACCCGCCCCCGTACCCTCGCTGAGGCGCTACGGTCGTGGGACGACGCCAGGCTCGGTGAGCTGCTGCGACGGCGGCCCGATCTGGCGCTGCCGATTCCTGCTGACACCGGACAGCTGGCAGCGCGCGCGACGAGCAACGCGTCGGCTGCGCGGGCGGTCAACCGCCTGGACGAGTTCGGTGTGGACCTGCTGGAGTCGCTGTCCGCACTACCCGAGCCGGTCGACCTGGAGTCGTTGGCGCGGGGTGTGGATCAGCCGGTGGAGGTAGTCCGGCCGCGAGTGACCGAGCTCCTGGACCTCGCACTGGTGTGGGGCACCGAGGACGACCTGCGGCCGATCCGTGCGGTACACGAGCTGCTCGGTCCGACACCTGCCGGCCTCGGTCCGATCACCACGCGGCACTTCGGTGATCTGGACAAGCTGATCGACGAGGCCGGTCCGGATGCGCGCGCTGTGCTCGACAAGCTGACCTGGGGCCCGCCGACCGGTTCTGTGGAGAAGGCCGAGCGTCCCGTGACGATCGCATCTGCCCGTACGCCGGTAGAGCGGTTGCTGGCGCGCGGCCTCGTCGTACCCAAGGATCCGAACACCGTCGTACTGCCGCGGCAGATCGGGCTGCATCTGCGCGGCGGACGTGTGCTGGCGTCGACCAGGCCCGCGCCGCCGCCGCTGGACGGCAAGAAGGTGTCGGCCGCGATTGCCGACCGGGCTGCCGCGGGCGCCGCGCTCGACCTGGTTCGGCTGGTTGACCGAGCGCTGGAGCAGCTGGGAACCGAGCCGCCGCCTGTACTGCGGACTGGTGGCATTGGTGTCCGTGAGCTGCGCAGCGTGGCCGGGAAGATCGGCGCGGAGGAGCACAACACCGCAGCGGTGCTGGAGATCGCATACGCCGCTGGACTCGTTGCAGCGGTAGAGGTTGGAACCAGCGAGCTGTGGTTGCCCACCGGCGCCTACGACGACTGGCTGGAGCTGGACCTCGCGCATCGGTGGGCCCAGCTCGTCATTGCCTGGTTCTCCGGGCTCAGAGCGATCGGACTGATCGGACGGCGGGACAGTGGCGCTGGCACGGCGGCTGCGCGAGAGCGGCTGATCAACGCACTGGCTCCGGACCTGGAGCGATTGCTAGCGCCGGAGATCCGCGTGCTGGCGTTGCAGGCGCTAGCCGGAGCTGGTGCGGGCACTGCGCCTGCTCCGGAGACTGTGGTGACGTGGGTCGCGTGGCATCGCCCTCGGCGTGGCGGGCAGTTCCGCGACGACCTGGTCGAGTGGAGCGTGTCCGAGGCGGCCTTGCTCGGTCTGACTGGGCTGGGCGCGATGGCGAGTCATGCGCAACCGCTCTTAGGTGCTGAGCCAACTGCTGATGAGCTGGCCGAGGCGATCAGTCCGCTGATGCCGGAGCCGGTGTCGGAGGTCCTGCTGCAGGCAGACCTCACTGCGATCGCTCCTGGTCCGCTGGTCCGCGTTGTGCAGGACGAGCTGTCCGCAATGGCGGATGTCGAGTCGGATGGTGGCGCGGGCGTCTATCGGTTCAGTGAGAACTCGGTGCGGCGCGCGTTCGACCTCGGCCGTACCGCGGAGCAGCTGCACGCCTGGTTGGTCGAGCATTCGCGTACTCCGGTGCCGCAGCCCCTCAGCTACCTCATCGACGACGTGGCGCGACGCCACGGCGTACTGCGACTCGGCACGGCGTCGACGTACCTGCGGTGTGACGACGAGACCGTGCTGACCCAGCTGCTCAACTCGAACCTGCCCGGTGTCCGCTTCCGTCGGTTGGCGCCGACTGTGGTGGTGTCGCCGTCCCCGCCGGACATGGTGCTGAGCCGACTGCGCGACGCCGGGTTGGCGCCGCTCGCGGAGACGTTCGACGGGGCTTTGCATGTGACCGGTACGCCGCGACGTGGTGAGGCGCCACGCCGGCGTACCAGCAGGGACTTCAACGAGAGCGCGTTCGACCTGACCGACGACCAGGTGAAGGCCGTCATCGAGAAGGTCCGCGCCGGCGACCGCATCGCCGCCGAACGCCCCGGCGACCAGGGCCTGGTCCAACCGGCGGCCCCCGCCGAGACCATCGCCGTACTCACCAACGCCGCGGAGTCCCACAGCCGCACCTGGATCGCGTACGTCGACCACAACGGCACCTCGTCCGAACGCATCGTCGAACCGGTCCGCGTCGCCGACGGCTGGCTCACCGCCTACGACGACACCACCGACAACCCCCGCACCTACGCCCTCCACCGAATCTCCGCGGCGAGGGCGGTGGAGTAGTCAGCCCAGCCGGGTCAGCAAGTCAGCTACCGCTGCCTGCCAGGCCTCGTAGTCAGTCAGCTCGGCGTCTTGCCAGAGCTCGAGCAGCTCCGACTCCCCGGTACGAACTCGCCCGACGGCCGCCTTCGCCACGTCCTGCAGCTTGACCACCTCCGGGTGCTGCGCCACCCACGCGAGTCCTGCCTCGCTGTACGGACTAGCAGGCAACCCACGCCCCAACGCCGCCGCAACCAGCTCACCTGCAGCCAGCACCTCGGCTCCCGGACCGCTTTCCAAGTACTCGTCAGCCCCGAGGCCGGCTACATCTCGCAGCAGCTCTTCGACCTGTTCCGCCGTGCCGCCCTCGGCCAGATTCCCCACCCAGTCAGCTGCGACGTCGTTGCCGAACACTGACGCATCCCAAGCTCCCATGGCAGCGCAATTTACAGCCGCCGGTTCTTCGTTGGTGTGCTCGGGCACAATCGAGGGTCGGGGCGAGACTGAGGAGCTGCGGGTGACAGACGGTCCTTTGCTGATAGTCCTGACCGGATTGCCGTACTGCGGAAAGACGACGCTGGCTCGAGCGCTCGAACAAGAAGGCGCGACCGTGGTCGAGCTGGACCACATCAACCGCGAGCGCGGGTTCAGGATCGAAGACGGCGTACCGATGGCGGAGTGGCCGGAGACGATTCGTCAGGCGGAGGTGAGGATCGCGCAGAGTGGCGCGGAGGTTGTCGTCCTCAGCTGGGTCAATCCGAGTGAGCGCGACCGCCAACGCTGGCGAGACTTCGCGTCAGCGCGCGGGATGCGCCATCTGGTCGTGTACCTAGCCGCTGACCAGGAGCTGCTCGACGCCCGGCGTAGTGCGGCTGTTGCCGCACCGGACCGGCACATGCTGTCCGACAAGGTGCTGCAGCGCGTGCAGCGGCGGTTCCAGCCGCCGACAGACGCACTGGTTCTCGATGCCACCTGGAGCACCCGGAAACAGGCCGAGCTTGTGACCGCTGCCCTGTGAATTGACCGCTCAGGCACAATGGAAGGTCGGGGCGAGATTGAGGAGCAACGGGTGACAGACGGTCCACTGATCGTGCAGTCGGACAAGACGTTGTTGTTGGAGACCGCGCATGCGGAGGCCAACGAGTGTCGGAAGGCTATTGCGCCGTTCTCCGAGCTGGAGCGAGCGCCGGAGCATGTGCACACCTATCGGCTGACACCGCTGGGGTTGTGGAACGCGCGGGCCGCCGGGCACGACGCGGAGCAGGTGATCGACGTACTGCTGCGCTACAGCCGCTACCCGGTCCCCCACTCGCTGCTGGTCGACATCGCCGAGACACTGGACCGGTACGGGCGTCTGCGGCTGGAGAAGCACCCGCAGCACGGACTGGTGCTGGTGACGACCGACAGGCCGGTGCTGGAGGAGGTGCTGCGCAGCAACAAGGTCAAGCCGATGCTGGGCGAACGCATCGACGACGACACCGTGCTGGTGCACCCGTCGGAGCGCGGCCACCTCAAGCAAACCCTGCTGAAGCTCGGCTGGCCCGCGGAGGACCTGGCCGGATACGTCGACGGCGAGGCGCACAAGATCGGTCTCAAGCTGGACGGCTGGGAGATGCGCCCGTACCAGCAGCAGGCGGTCGACTCGTTCTGGCACGGCGGCTCCGGTGTCGTCGTACTGCCCTGTGGGGCGGGCAAGACGATCGTCGGCGCGGCCGCGATGGCGCAGGCGTCCGCGACCACGCTGATCCTCGTCACCAACACCGTGTCCGCACGGCAGTGGAAGGACGAGCTGCTCCGACGGACCAGCCTGACCGAGGAGGAGATCGGCGAGTACTCCGGTGCGCGCAAGGAGATCCGGCCGGTCACGATCGCGACGTACCAGGTGATGACGACGCGCCGGAAGGGCGTCTACACGCACCTGGAGCTGTTCGACGCCCGCGACTGGGGCCTGATCGTGTACGACGAGGTGCACCTGCTGCCCGCGCCGATCTTCCGGATGACCGCCGACCTGCAGACCCGGCGCCGGATCGGTCTGACCGCGACGCTGGTCCGCGAGGACGGCCGCGAAGGCGACGTGTTCTCGCTGATCGGCCCGAAGCGGTACGACGCTCCGTGGAAGGACATCGAGGCGCAGGGCTGGATCGCGCCGGCCGACTGCATCGAGGTCCGGGTGGATCTCGAGCAGACCGAGCGGTTCGTGTACGCGACCGCCGAGCCCGAGGACCGCTACCGCCTGGCCGCCTCCACGCCGGCGAAGTCGCGGCTGGTACGACGGATCGCCGACCACCACGCGGGTGAGCCGCTGCTCGTCATCGGTCAGTACATCGACCAGTTGGACGAGCTCGGCGAGCGCCTGGAGTGCCCGGTGATCAAGGGCGAGACGACCGTGAAGGAACGGCAGCGACTGTTCCAGGCCTTCCGGACCGGGGAGATCAACCGGCTGGTGGTCTCCAAGGTCGCGAACTTCTCCATCGACCTCCCCGAGGCGTCGGTCGCCATCCAGGTCTCCGGCACCTTCGGCTCCCGCCAGGAAGAGGCCCAGCGCCTGGGCCGGGTCCTCCGCCCCAAGGGTGACGGCCGCACCGCCCGCTTCTACTCCATCGTCGCCCGCGACACCATCGACGCCGAATTCGCCGCCCACCGCCAACGCTTCCTGGCCGAACAGGGCTACGCCTACACGATCGTGGACGCAGAGAACCTCTTTGCGTGAGGTGATGTGCAAGGTCGACAGGAGGTGTCGGGGCAGCAGTTGATCGGTCCGCTCGACACCTGCGGAACCAGGTCGGGTTGGGGAGACATCTCCTGTCGAGGTTGTACGGAGTCAGCCGGCAAGACGCCGCGCCAACGCGGCCCGGACAGTCGCGACGACCCAGGCAGGGTCTCCGAGGACCTGCTCGTACGTGAATCGGAGTACGAGCCAGCCGGCCGCCACCAACTCGTCGTACCGCTGGCAGTCAGCGGCGAAGTCACTCCGGGATCCGTGGAACTCGAAGCCCTCTGCCTCCAACGCCAACTGCGCTTTCCGGTGTCCGAGATCAACCCTGGCCCGAAACGTCCCGTGGGTCACCAGAACCTGTGGTTCGAAGCCGTCGATGCCCGCACTGATCAGAAGCGCCCGGAGCATCGACTCGAGGAAGCTGTCCGAGAGGCAGGTCGAGGCGGCGGCTGCCCTGCGCGCGTTCAGGCAGCCGTGACCACGCATCGCGGCAGTGGCAGCAACGAGCTCGTCCTGGCTGAGCCGGCCGGTGGCGAGGGCTGCGTCCGCCACGGCCAACGCCTCGGGGAACGGGAGGATACGACAACAGTCAAGGACGGTCCGCGGCAGTGAGGTGATCCGGTTCCGACGCTCCTCGGACGTGGTGTCGGCCCAGTGCAGGACGGCGGGCGGTCCCGGACGTGGGTGCCGCTTGGGCGGGACGACGACGTGAGGCTTCTGCGGTGTCACCAGTAACGGAAGCGCCAGTGCTTTAGCAGCACTCACATGCGAGAGGACTCCGTCGTACGCCAGCACGGCCACCTCGTCGGCCGGAAGGTCCGGTAGTGCATAGATCCCCAGGGCGATCCGCTGAATCTCACCCCGCTCGAGCGCTGCTTCGACGGCCCGGCGGGAAGTCGCCCCGACCAGCTCGGCCCGCGTCGTCCAACCGCCAAGACGCGCGAGGACCTCACCGACCGATTCCATCCGAGGATGGTGCCCTAGGTGGGGCGGGTGCTGCTTTGGCTTATCCACAGGGACAAGCTCGACAGGACCTAACCGGCCCGAGGGGCCAATGCAGGCTCCGCTGACTAGCAGATCCTCTTCAGTGGACGTATATGTCCTGTCGACCTTGCGCGCACTATTCGCCCAGGCGGGTGTGGATGCCGTTGAAGTGGCTCTTCATGGAGTGGGCGTAGGTGTCGGGGTCGGCCGATTCCAAGGCATTGAGAAGGTCTCGGTGCCAGGCGGCGGCGTCCGCGGGGGTGTAGCGGGCGCCGGGGAGGCGGGCGTCTACCTGGGCGAAGGTGCGCCAGAAGACGGACAGTAGGTCGATGACCAAGGCGTTGCCGAGGGGCTCGTAGAGGGCTTGGTGGAAGGCCCAGTCCTCGTCGGGGAAGTACTGGCCGTCGGTGGCCTTGGCTTCCATGCGTTGGACGATCGGCTCCAACGCGTCGTACCCGTACTGCTTGAAGTGGGCGACCACGTCGTCCGCCAGGCCGACCTCGATGGCCTGGCGGACCTCCAGGACGTTCTGTACGTCGCGGAGGTCGCCCGCCATCGACTGCGACATCCGGAAGGCCAGTCCGTCCTCGAGGGACTGCAGGTTGACCTCGCCGACGTACGTCCCGTACCCGTGCCGGATCTCGATGATGCCGACGGCCTGCAGTGCCTTCATCGCCTCGCGCAGCGGGTGCCGGCCGACGCCGAGCTGCGCCATCAGCTCCTGCTCGTTGGGCAGCGGGTCACCCGCCTTCAGCCCGCGCTCCAGGATGTACGACTTCATCGCATCCCGGATGAAGGACTGATTCCCTGCCGCACCTCGTGCCCGGCTGAGCCCACCCGTTGTCACTGCCGGCCTCCCTAGGTTAGGAATCGCTCAGTGTAATCCGGCGCGGTCGAGTAGGGGCCGGACCGCGGCGATCTCCGTGTCGTTCAAAGGAATGCAGGGGTACGCCGTGATCGGGCAGTCGATCACGCCGAGCAGATGCAGCCCTGCCTTGAACGCACCCAGCGCGGCCGAGCTCGCGCCCATCCGCTTCCGGTCCGCGACGTTGATGATGTCGAACAGCCGGAACAGCCGGTCTTGCTCCGCCCGGGCAGCCGCCGCATCCCCGGCGACAGCCGCCTTGAACAGCCGGACGTAGCCCGCCGGGTCCACGTTGCCCAGACCAGGTACGACGCCGTCCACGCCGAAGGCCAGTGCGGAGTCGACTGTCACCTCGGAGCCGGTCATGATCGCGAAGTCGTCCAACTGCGTCTCGCGACGGGAGAGCACCAACTCGCGCAACGACGTCTCCTGGCCGGACGAATCCTTCACGCCGGCGATCACTCCCTGCTCGCCAAGATCCATGACGACGGAGGCTGGGAGCTTGGTGCCGACTCGGGACGGGATGTCGTAGGCGTAGAGCGGCACGTCGCCCGCGAGACCAGCCAGCTTGACGAAGTGGCGCTCGATCTCGGCGCGGTGTGTGGCTGCGTAGAAGGGGGCTGTGGCGACCAGTGCGTCGACACCTGCCTTGAGAGCGGCGGAGACGTGTGCGGCGACCCGGTTGGTCGACGTGTCGATAACGCCGGCCAGCACCGGCACCTGTCCGGCCACCTCCGCCACGGTCGTTTCCAGCACGACCTGCCGCTGCTCGTCGGTCAGGAACGTGCCCTCACCGGAGGTGCCGAGCACGAACACCCCGTTCACACCCCCGGCCAACTGGTACTGGATCAGCCGCGCCAGCGACGCGGTGTCGACGTCGTACGACGGGGTGAGCGGAGTGACGAGCGGCGGTACGACGCCAGTCAATCGGGCGGATGCGGTCAAGGGGTCTCCCAACCTCAAAAGGCGAATGTGGCAAAGCGCAAGGTCGCGAACGAGGACGTCTCACCGGCCTCGTAGAAGATGCCGACGGACCCGTCGGCCAGCAGCACCAGATCGGAGTACCCGGCCATGCCCTCGTGCACGACCAGAGCCGGCTCCCACGACACACCGGAGTCCTCAGACACGAAGACGGTCAGCTCACGGCGGGACGTCGGGTTGACCGGTGTTGACAGCAGCAGCCGTCCGTCGGGCAGACAGACCACGCTGCCCTGGATACCCGGTGCCGTGATCTCAGGGATCCCGGCGTACGGCGCATCGAGGGTCTGGCCGCTGTCGGACGACCAGGCGTGCACGCGGGCCGGTCCGGTGCCCTGGTGGTTGCGGGCGTTGAAGTAGAGCCGTCCGTCGGGCAGCTCGGTCACAGTGGTCTCGTTGGCGTTGATCTCCGCGCCGTCGTTGCGATCGGCGAAGCCCACCGACCAGGTGACACCACCGTCGTCACTCACGATGCAGTGCCCACCGTTCAGACGGATCAGGTCGTCTACGGGCTCAGACGGCACAAAAGAGTGGTTCGCCGGTACGACGAGACGCCCCGAGCGCAGCGCGATCCCGTGACACGGTCCGGTCGCATACCAACCCCAGTCCGCCCTTTTGACCTGACCAGTGATCTCCACCGTCGGGCTCCAGGTCGCACCGTCGTCCGACGACCGCTGGACGAACACGCGCCGCCCCGACTCCGGATCGGTGCCACGAGCCAATGACATCTCGACGGCGTCCGCCCCGTTCTCCACCGTCACCAGCACAACGTCGACGGACACCGGGTCGAACAGCGGCACCGGGTTCCCGCAGGTCTTGCCGGCCTTCGCCGACACCACCTGAACCGGCAGCCACGTCTGCCCGCCGTCCAGCGAACGCCGCAGGACGATCTCGATCTCGCCCGCGTCACCGGACCCGTGCAGCCGTCCCTCGCAGAACGCCAGCACCAGCGGACCCCGCGCCACCACGGACGGGATCCGGAACGTGTGATAGCCGCTCCCGGCGGGGTCGAAGACGATTTCCATCGCGCCGACTCTTGAAGACATAGGACGTACTATGTCATGGTGTGGCCCTCCGATGGAAGTGAGGCCCAATGCCAGTCAGCAGAAGATCTTTCCTCGGCGGTGGCCTGGCCGCCGCCGCTGTCGCGGTCACCGGTACGCCGCTGCTGGCGGGGTGCGCGTCGGACAAGAAGAACACCGCGGCCGCCAACTCGGCGGTGAAACTCCCGACCTACACGAAGTACGGCGAGATCAAGCCGGACCTGCCCGGCACCGACGTGGTGCTCGACGGGTTCCTGAAGTACCCGGCGAACCCGGTGAAGGCGATTGCCGAGGCACCTGGTGACGGCAAGCCGATCACGTTCATGACCAACATCCCGGGCGCGATCCCGCCGTCGGTCGACAAGAACCAGTTCTGGCAGGAGCTGAACAAGCGGCTCGGCTCCGAACTGCAGATCAGCATGGCGTCGAACGACGAGTACAACGACAAGTTCGCCACCCGGATCGCCGGCGGCGACCTGCCGGACATCCTGAACGTCCCGCCGGGCACGCCGCAGATCCCCGGACTGCTCAAGGCCAAGGCGATGGACCTGACCGAGCATCTGTCCGGCGATGCCGTGAACAAGTACCCGTTCCTGGCGAACATCCCGAGCCTGTACTGGAAGGGCTGCGTCTTCAACGGCGCGATCTACGGCGTCCCGGTGCCGCGCGGAATGTCGCGTACGTCGCTGCCGCTGTACCGCACCGACCTGCTCGCCGCGAAGGGCATCAACGATCCGGCGCCGAAGAACTTCGAGGAGTTCTTCGACATCTGCAAGGAGATGACCGCGGCGAAGGAGAACCGCTGGGCGTGGACCCGCGTGCCCACGTCGTACATCCGGATGATGCTCGGCCTTCCGAACAACTGGAAGCAGGAGGGCGGCAAGTTCACCTCGGTGTACGAGGTCGACGGCAACGAGGACGCGCTCGAGGCGTCGCGCAAGATGGTGGCGGCCGGTGTCATCAACCCGGACACGTTCAGCGCCAAGGCCGCCGCCCGCAAGCAGTGGTTCAACGGCGGCACCGCAGCATTCGACTACGACAGCTTCGTGGCCTGGAACCAGTACTACTCCGACAACACCGCCGGCGACGCGTTCGGCGTCAACATGCTGGACGTACCGGGCTTCAGCAGTGGTGACGGCAAGGTGTGGATGGGTGCGGCGCTGAACAACGTCACCGCGTTCAACAAGTCCACCAAGCACTCCGTGGAGACGCTGCTCAAGGTGGCGAACTGGATGGCCGCACCGTTCGGCACGGAGGAGTACCTGTTCCGCAAGTACGGCGTGGCGGGCCGGCACTACACCATGCAGGGCACGGACCCGGTCCCGACCAAGACCGGTGTCGTGGAGACGGGCATCGGCCTGCAGTACATCTCCGACTCCACGCTGGCGCTCTACTGGGCCGGCAAGCCCGACGTACCGACGAACCAGCACAAGATCCAGCAGAAGATCGCGGACCGGCTCGTGTACGACGCGTCGTACGGGCTGTACTCCGACACGATGTCGAAGCAGTGGGGTCAGCTGACCGGCGTACTGACCGATCTGGAGAACCAGATCGTGCAGGGCAAGAAGCAGGTATCCGAGTGGGCGCCCGCGGTCAAGACCTTCCTGTCCTCGGGCGGTGAGAAGATCCGCGGCGAGCTGCAGGACGCTTTCACCGCGACAGGCGGGAAGTAATGCTGCAACGATCGTCGCTCCTCCGTAGATCCAAGACGGGTCCGCAGCAGCAGCTGAGCCTCGGCCGGCGGCTGCTGCGGGATCGCGTGCTGCTGCTGTTCGCACTGCCCGGCTGCGCGCTGATCATCGTGTTCCACTACGTGCCGCTGCTGGGCAACGTGATCGCGTTCAAGGACTACCAGCCGTACCTGGGCATCACCAGCAGCGACTGGTCGGGCTGGGCGAACTTCAGCGTGATCTTCAACGGCGACCCGGCGTTCCTGCGGGCGCTGAAGAACACGCTGATCCTCACCTGCCTGCAGTCGGTCTTCGTGTTCCCCGCGCCGATCCTGCTCGCGCTGCTGCTGAACTCGCTGTTCTCCGAGCGGATCAAGCGGATCGCGCAGAGCATCCTGTACCTGCCGCACTTCATGTCGTGGGTGATCGTGGTCGCGCTGTTCCAGCAGATGCTCGGCGGCAGCGGGTTGCTGAACAACTACTTGCGGTCCCACGACCTGGCCACCATCAACATCATCGGGAACTCCGAGCTGTTCCACGTGTTGCTGACGTCGCAGATCATCTGGAAGGACACCGGGTGGGCGACCATCCTCTTCCTGGCCGCGCTGTCCCAGATCGACTCGCAGCTGTACGAGGCGGCGAGTGTGGACGGCGCGAGCCGGATGAAACAGCTGTGGCACGTCACGCTGCCCGGACTGCGCGGGATCATCATCCTGCTGTTCATCCTGCGGCTCGGTGACTCGCTGACCGTCGGGTTCGAGCAGATCATCCTGCAGCAACAGGCGGTCGGGCGCGACGTCAGCGAAGTCCTGGACACGTACGTCTACAACAACGGCGTGCTCGGTGGCGCGTGGGGTGTCGCGGCCGCGGTCGGCCTGGTCAAGGGCGTCGTCGGCGTGATCCTCGTCCTCACCGCGAACAAGGTCGCCCACATCTTCGGCGAGCAGGGGGTGTACCAGCGATGAGTACCAAGATCGTCCAGGGCGTGCCGATGCCCGGCTGGCCGATGCGGATCTTCAAGGGACTCGTGCTGCTGGTCTTCTGCGCGGTCGTGATCATCCCGTTCGTCGGCGTGATCTCGACCAGCGTGGCGCCGAACAAGCAGATCAACGAGTCCGGCGGCCTGGTGCTGTTCCCGAAGTCGGTCAACTTCGCGGCGTACGAATCGCTGTTCGCCGGCGGCGTGGTGACGCAGGCACTGTTCGTCAGCATCTTCGTCACCGTCATCGGCACGGTGCTCAGTCTGACCGTGTCGTGTCTGCTCGCGTACGCGCTGGCGCGGCCCAGCTTCACCGCCGGGCGGCCGATCCTGCTGATCGTGCTGTTCAGCATGCTGTTCTCACCAGGCATCATCCCGACGTACCTGACCGTGAAGGGCGTCGGGCTGCTGGACAGCATCTGGGCCCTGATCGTGCCGACGATGATCAGCGCGTTCAACGTCGTCGTCCTGCGGGCGTTCTTCATGAACCTGCCGAACGAGATCACCGAGAGCGCCCGGATCGACGGCGCGGGTGAGCTCAAGACGTTCACGTACATCGTGCTGCCGCTGTCGAAGGCAGTGCTGTCGGTGATCGGCCTGTTCTACGCGGTGGCCTACTGGAACGCGTTCTTCTCCGCCCTGCTCTACCTCAACGACTCCAAGCTCTGGCCGTTGCAGCTGGTACTGCGGACGTACGTCATCAACGACACCCAACTGGGCAGCGCCGAGCTGGGCACCGAACTGCTCCCGCCGCAGGCCTCGATCCAGATGGCGATCCTGGTCGTGTCGATCGTGCCGATCCTGATCATCTACCCGTTCCTGCAGCGCCACTTCGCGAAGGGCGTTCTCACCGGCGCCGTCAAGGGCTGATCACAGCCCCGTCTCAAAGTGCCTTTCGGGGGTTGCCCAGGGCAACGCCAGGGTTGCGCCTGGGCAAACCCTGTGGGAACGGCAGGTACCGTCGAAAAGTATGGGGATCGAAGCGCTGGAGCGGGTGGGGCAGGGTGGGGAACAGCAGCAACGAGGAGTCCAGGTCTTCTGGAGGGTGGTACGGGAAGCAGTCCTGTTGGCCACCCTCTTCCTCGTCTACAGTGCGGGCCGGCAGATCGCGGCCCGGCATACCGGCTCCGCGCTCGACCATGCACACGAAGTGCTGTCGTTCCAGAACTGGCTGCACCTGCCGAACGAGGCCACGATCCAGCACTGGGCGCTCCAGTTCCCTCATCTGGTCCAAGGCGCCAACCTGTACTACGCGAGCGTGCATGCACCGCTGACTGCCGCCGTGCTGCTGTGGCTGAGCATCTGGCGGCCGAAGGCCTATTCGCATGTCCGGTGGACGATGGTGTCGCTCACCGGATTGGCACTGGTCGGTCACATCGCGTTCCCGCTGGCGCCGCCGCGGATGATGCCGGGCTTCGTCGACACCGGGCTGCGGTTCGGTCAGTCCGTGTACGGGCCGGACCACACCGGCGGGCCGACGAACCAGTTCGCCGCCATGCCGAGCCTGCACGTCGGCTGGGCGGCCCTGATCGCGCTGTCGATGATCCTGATCACCAGGTCGCGCTGGCGCTGGCTGTGGCTGCTGCACCCGATCGTCACGTTCAGCGTGGTCGTCGTGACCGGCAACCACTACTGGCTGGACGGCATCGTCGCACTGCTACTGCTCGCGGCCAGCCTGCCGTTCCTGCTTCGGTCCGGCCTGCACGCCGACAGGCCGCGCTCGCGTAATTCGGTACCACCGCGGAAGGTGCTCAAGTAACGTAGCTGGGCTCCCCCACTGCTGCCGGAGGTTTCTGCATGCCCCCCGATACGTCTGACACCCTCCAGGCCGAGAAGGACTACCTCAAGAACTCCCGGGCCGCGCTGGCCGTGATGCGGGAGAAGACCGGCGCACTGGAGATCCACAGCGCCGACCGGGTCAACCAGGAGTTCCTGAAGGCCGCCATCTACCGGCGGATGAAGGAGCTCGAGGACGACCCCGACGTACCGCTGTTCTTCGGGCGGCTCGACTACCTCGAGCCGACAGACGAGACCTTCCACATCGGCCGCCGGCACGTGAACGACACGCTGGGTGAGCCGCTGGTGGTGGACTGGCGAGCAGACATCTCGGTGCCGTTCTACCGGGCCAGCAAGACCGAGCCGATGGGCGTGGGGGTACGCCGTCGGTTCGGCTTCACACACGGCGAGATGACGGCGTTCGAGGACGAGGACCTCACCGCGAGCGGGCAGGTCGAGCAGCACAGCAACATCCTGGACGCCGAGATCGAGCGCCCGCGTTCCGGCCCGATGCGGGACATCGTGGCGACCATCCAGCCGGAGCAGGACGTGATCGTCCGGGCCGGCGTCGACGACACCATCTGCGTGCAGGGAGCGCCCGGTACCGGTAAGACAGCGGTCGGGCTGCACAGGGCGGCGTACCTGCTCTATGCGTACCGGGACCAGCTCAGTCGGGCCGGCGTGCTCGTGGTCGGCCCGAACGCGAGCTTCCTGCGCTACATCGGCGACGTCCTCCCCGCACTGGGTGAGATCGAGGCGAAGCAGACCACAGTCGAGGAGCTGGTCGGGCGGGTGAAGATCGCCGGGCCGGGGCCTGCGCTGGTCGACGTGCTCAAGGGCGACGCGCGGATGGCCGAAGTACTGCACCGCGCCGTCTGGTCGAGCGTCAATCTGCCCCAGGAGTCGCTGGTCGTGCCGCGTGGGGCGCACCGCTGGCGCGTCGCGGCGTACCAGGCCGAGGAGCTGATCACCGAGCTGCGCAACCGCGGCATCCGGTACGGCGCGGGCCGGGCGATGCTGCCCCAGCGACTGGCCCATGCGGTCCTGCTGCGCATGGAAGCGGCGGGCGACTCACCCGACGACCGGGTGCAGGACTCGGTGGCGCGGAGCCGACCGGTCAAGCAGTACGCCGAGGCGCTCTGGCCGGCCGTAGACCCTGCGAAGCTGCTGTTCCGTCTCTTCACCGACCCCGAGCTGCTGGCTGAGCACGCCGACGGCATCCTCACTGCAGACGAGCAGGCGATGCTGATCTGGGACAAGCTGCCGCGGTCCGCTGGTGCGGCCAAGTGGTCCGTCGCCGATGCCACTCTGATCGACGAGATCGCAGATCTGGTCGACCGTACGCCGTCACTCGGCCACGTCGTGCTGGACGAGGCGCAGGACCTGTCCGCCATGCAGCTGCGCGCCGTCGGACGACGCTGCTCGACCGGCTCGATGACTGTCCTCGGTGACATCGCGCAGGGCACCACACCGTGGGCCACGCCGTCCTGGGACGAGGCGTTGAAGCACCTGGGCAAGACAGGCGCCCACACCGAGGAGCTGACCGCGGGCTTCCGCGTCCCCGGCCAAGTGATCGAGTACGCCGCCCGCCTCCTCCCGACAATCGCACCGCACCTCAAGCCCCCGACGGCGGTACGACGGGCGCGTGGTGAGCTCACGATCTCCCGCGTACCGGACAGCCTCGCCGCCGCGGTCACCGCCGTACGTGAGGTGTCTGAGCGTCCCGGGTCGATCGGGCTGATCGTTCCGGACGCACTGGTGGTTGCTACCCGGAAAGCGCTGCACGGCATCCCGTTCTCGGTTCTGGGCGACGAAGACGACGTTGACGCCCACCTGGACGTCGTGCCGGCGTCGCTTGCCAAGGGTCTCGAGTTCGACCATGTCGTGCTGGTGGAGCCGGCCGGCATCGTGGCGGGTGAGGCCGACGAGCGGACCGGTCTCCGCCGGCTCTATGTCTGTCTGACCCGTGCGGTCACCTCACTGGTCGTGGTCCACAACGAAGACCTCTCCGAGGTTCTAACTGCGCATATTTAGAACCCGCGGGACCCACCGGACCGGCGCGACGAACGCCGGGACGAGCCGCCACCGCTCGAGCGGGTCCGCGACGAGAAGGAACTCCGCCGGCTCGAACCGCTGTACCAGCTGCTCCCACCGTCGTCATCCGAGCTGCTGCTCGACGAGGCTGCCCAATCGCCGACGGAGCTGCTGAGGTCCGAGCTGAACCGGCTGAAGCGTGAACCTGGCCGACGGGACCGCCAGCGCGACCGCATCTCCTCGCCACGGCGCCGGAAGTCGGAGTCCGGGAACCACCACACGCGGCCGTCGCCCTGTGACCAGTAGCCGTCGACGTACGCGGCGAGGTCCTCGGCGTGCTCCCAGTACGGCGTCGAGAGCTGCCAGCCCTTCACCATTCGGATCTGGGGCTCCTCGCCGGCCTCGTCCCGTTGCTTGCAGGCCGCGCAGACGTCGATCGAGCGAGCCGCTCCGTCCTCGGGCTTCCACTCGATCTCGTCCGTGCTCGGTCCGTGCCGCGGGTCGAAGAAGCAGGGCGCTGTCGGCTCCGGGATCGGCTTGCCGGCCCGGACCGCGTCCAGGCAGACCAGTCCGTAGCGGGCTGAGCCGAGCAGTGTCGTGACTGCCTCGATGTCCTTGTCGCCCTGTGCCTCGTCCAGCCGGTGCCGCGCCTTCTCTACCGTGTCGAGCACGTCCTTCGACAGCTTGGACTGCTGCGGCTCGGACACCGTCGGCAGCGCGGAGACCTGCTGCGACAGCGCGATGATCTCTTCGTCCAGCAGCGGCTTGCTGACGCTGAGGTGAGCCTTCTCGTCCTTCCGTCGCGTCCTGCGAGCACCCCACGCGGTCAGGCCGTACCAGAGCCCTATCACGCCGGCCAGACCACCGGCGTACGGCGCGGCGTCGACGTAGAACGGCTTGTTGACCACCTGAGCCCGCTCGATGAACCGCTCCAGCATCGGCTCGTACTCCGGCGCACAGCAGTCGACCGCCTGGTCCACCGCGTCGCCAACGAAGTACGTCGGTCCGTGGTCGGCCCGCTGTACGGCGTGGAACCCGCGTCCCGCGGACTCCGAGTTCGCATCGACGAGTACGCCGTAGACGCCCTCGACGCCGACACGGTCGTACAACTGGTCTGCGATCTCCTCACCCTCCCAGGCGAGGTTCACGTAATACCCGCTGTCCGACGTGTTGATCTTCGATGCAGGGATGACGGCGATGCGGATCGGAGCGGACGCCTTCTTGGCAGCGGCGTCGAGCTCCGCGACCTCGCTGCTCGTCAGCTCCTTCACGTCCGGGTCGACCCAGACACCGGCGTCGCCCAGGTGACTGGCGACGGTGTTCATGTACGCGTCAGGGTCCGTGGCAGCATGCGCCGGCAAGGCGGGCAGGGCCGACAGAGCGATGATGGCGAACGCGCCGAGCAGACGTTTCATCGTGATCCTCCCGAGAGGCGGTCGCGGCAGGCACTACAGACCGGGACTTCCCGTGGCTTGCCGCCGGGTGGCGTGTACATCCAGTCGGTCACGGACGTGCCGTGGCTGGGATCGAAGAAGCACGCGGCTCTGCGTGCCGGAGCAGGTGTGCCGGCGACCTTGGCCTGCGCACTGGCCAGTCGCCAACGCCCGTACTCGACCGTGGCCCGGACTTCGCGCAGCTTGTCGTCGTCAGGCTCTCCGTCGACTACGCGACCGGCGTCGGCGTACGCATCCATCGCCGCCTGCACATCCGCCGCTGTATCCACGCCGACCAGACGCACGTCCGCCGCATCCAGTTCCTCACCGAACCGCGTCACGTCCTCGCGGGCAGCCGAACGCCGCTCGGCAACGGTGTCCACCTCATCCGGCAGCACCTCGTACGACGGCCGGTAGAGCGCGGGTCCTTCGTCCTTCTTGCGCGACCACGAACGTATCGAGCGAGCGAGGAACAGAGCAGCCAGGAGCATCACCAGGACGCCCGCCCCGGCCCATAACCATCCCGGGCCTGACGACGTCTTCGGTACGTCGAGTTGGTCGAGCACTCCGTTGAGCGTGCCGACCGGATCGGAACGGCTGTGCTTGCCCAGCTCGTCGGTCAGGATCTCCGCGATCGGGGTGTCGACACCGACCGCACTCCCCCAGCTGATGGCGCCGCCGAACACCACCAGATAGATGCCGTCCGCCTGCTGGCGATCGACCAGCTGGTCGACGTACGTATGGGCTGCCGCACTCTGGTCGCCAGGACCGAGTACGGCGGCGGGCACGACCGCGATGCGAATCGCCGGGTCGTGCCCGTTCACCCGTTCAGCCAGCTCGGCGGCGTCCTTGTCCGGTACCAGCGACCGCTGCGCCGGATCGACGTACACCGGTGAGGTCTTCCAGCTGTCGACCACTGCCGCCGGATCGCTGGAGCCCGTCAGAGTGGAGGCGAGCAACAGCACACCGGCAAGCAGACGCATGGGCAGAAGCCTGCCCTACCGCAGGTCCTCGTCAGTCAGCAGCCGCTGTGACGAAGATGTCCTCGTCGCGCTCAAGCTCCTCGACCCGCTGGAGCGCAGAGTCACGCCAGAGCGCGTAGACCAGGCCGAGCACGACCAGGGACAGTGCGCTGGCCAGCACTGGCAGATAGCCGACGCCGAACGACTGGATGACCAGTCCGCCCACCACGGCCGACAGTCCGGCTCCGAGGTAGATGGCGGACGCGTTGAGCGAGATCAGCAGGCCACCGCCGAGCTCGAGCAACAGGTTCTGGATCGGCGGGTTGAAGGCCCAGGTCAGCATGCCCCACACCACCAGTGCGGCACCGGCACCCACCTCGGTTGTCAGCGTGACGTCCAGTGTCGCGAGGACTGCGGTGATGCCGATCATCAGCACGGCGAGAGTACGCAGACTGCCGAAGCGGTCCGTGATCCGGCCGCCGAGGAAATTGCCGATGACCGCGCCCACGCCGTACAGCAGAAGGAGCAGACCGGTCACATTGCCGGTCAGGCCGGCGGTGTGCTTCAGCAGCGGGACGATGTAGATGTACACGCTGAACGCGGCGAGCACTGCGAGGACTGTGATCGCCAGGATGATCTGCACGCGCCGATCAGTCACACCGGCGAAGCGTTCACGCAGGCTGACCGCTGGAGGCGCGTCGACCGTGGGCAGTGCGGCCCGCTCGGCGATAGCAACCAGCACGGCGACTGCGGTGATGAGAGCGAACACGCCCTTGTAGCCAAGGCTCGGGCCAAGCAGGGTGCCAGCAGGTACGCCGAGGACCAGCGCGAAGGTCAGACCGCCGAACACGATGGCAACTGCTCTCCCGCGCTCCTCCGGTCGCATCAGGCTCGTGGCGAACAGAGTGGCTGCCGGCGTGTACATAGCGGCGCCGAACGCAGCCACGACCCGGCCGGCGATCAGGATCGGGTAGTTGACGGCCAGCGCGGCGATCAGGTTGCCGAGCGCGGCCAGGACCAGTGCTGCGATCAGGAGCGTACGGCGCTCCCACCGGCCGGTCAGCGTGGACAGGATCGGCGCACCGATCGCATAAGACAGGGAGAACGCGGTGGCGAGCTGGCCCGCGGCGGTCAGCGAGACATGCAGCTCGGAGCTCACGTCGGGGAGCACACCGGACACGACGTACGCGCTGGTGCCGACCGCGAACGCACCGGCGCCGAGCAGGTAGATCCGTGCGGACATCGAAGGCCTTCCGGGAAGAGGTTCACTAGTTCGATCGTCATCGTACTACGATCTTCATCGAACTTCGACCGACGTCGTACTATGGACACATGGCCACAAAAGTCCTCCCGCAGCCGGAGCGGGAAGAGATCCGCGTCGAAGCGGTTCTGCAGGCGCTGGGCGAGCCTGTCCGGCTCACGATCGTCCGCGCATTGGCCGACAACCCGGCAGGCGTCTGCTGCGGTGAGATCGAGCTCCCCGTCACCGCGTCCACCCGCGCCCATCACCTCAAGACACTGCGCGAGGCCGGCGTGCTGTCCACCCACACCGACGGCACCCGCCGGATCAGCATCCTCCGCCGCGAGGACCTCGAGGCGCTGTACCCGGGCCTGCTCACGGGGATCCTGTCCGCCAAGCAGTAACCATCTGCACACACCCGGTGAACCTGCACGCCAACCGCAAGGTGGCGGTGGGGTGATCGAGGGCTGGTTGTAGAGGTGCTGCTGGCAGACTGAAGCAGTGGTGGAGCTTCGGGCGCGGTGGGCTGACCTGGTGCCCGGGTCTGCCTCCCTCGCGGACGAGCTGATCGCGCGGTACGTCGACCGCAACCGCCGCGCGTACCGCGACCAGTACCTCGGCATCGTCCTCACCGCGCTGGACTCGTTCATCCAGCTCTCCACCGACCCGACCAGCGTCCGGCTCGCGGCGTGGTTCCACCGTGCCGTGCACGAGCCGGGTGGCACGCCATCCGAAGACGCCGAGGCTTCAGCCCGGTTGGCCGAGCAGCTCCTCCCGCAGTACGGCGTACCGCCGATCCGCATCGCCGAAGTCGCCCGGCTGATCCGTCTGACCGGTGACCTCGCCGCACCACCACCGGACGCGTACGCACCACCTCGCCGCGACGCGAACGGCGACGTACTGCTCGATGCCGTCAACGCGATCCTCGCCGCCGACCCCAGCCGGTACGCCGTCCACACCGCCGAGGTACGTCGGGACGCCGGCGACCGCAAGGTCGCACTCGAGCACCGGTACGACGAAGTACGCGAACTGCTCGACGGCCACCTCTACCGCACGCAGCTGGCGCGGCAGCGACTCGGACCGGTCGCACGCGTCAACCTCGAGTCGGAGCTGGCCGGACTGGACAGCGAACTCCCCGCTCCGTGGCGTGGTTGGCAACAGGCCGCACTGACCGCGACCGCTACCTTCACCGCGATCGCCGCCGCTGTGGTCGCCATCGCCGCCTCTGGTGCGTCCTGGCAAACCCCAGCAGCACAAGACGAAGCCGGCTGGCCACCTATCGCGCTGGCTGTCCTGTCGTTCTTCAGCGCACCGATCCTGTTCCGCTGCGCCCGTAGCGCCAGTCAGCGCGCCCGCCTCATCGCCGGCGCCGTACTGGCGATCGCGGTGACCGGACTGCTCGTCGCCTGGGCGCAGGCACCTCGGACGAACGTTGCCGTTGGGGTCGGTCTCCGCGTCCCGTTGATGATCTCCGCACTGCTCCTGCTGCTGATCGCCAGCGCTGCAGCCCTGGTGGCCTCGCTGCTCCGCACCAGGACGGCCCGCTTTCTCCCGGCGCGCAACCTGGGCCAACAACTCGCGTGGCTGGCAGCACCGGTCGCGGTGGCTCTCGCGCTGCTGCTGATCATCCAGCCGCTGTCGCGCGGCTATGTGCTCAGCTCCAACGAGCGGGTCGAAGGAACACCAGGCCAAGCGGGCAAGGCGACGCCGTCCGTCCTCGACGGCAACGTCGCGTGGGTCAGTGAGTCGGTTGCCGGCACCGGCGCAGAAGAAGCGATCGGCACCCGCTACGGCATCGCGATCCCTCGTCCGAGCGGCGTGGTCGAGATGCTCGATGCGGCCACCGGCGAACTGCGCTGGCGGTACAGCCGATCCGATTCCGACGAGAAGCCGGTCATCGCTGCGACCGGCAACGGCGACTACGTCCTCGCCCAGTTCGCCGACGTCGGCTACCTCCTGCTCGACGCGAACACCGGCGAGCGCAAGGCCGCTTGGCCCGGCCGAACGCGGGACCGGTTCATCCAGCAGTCCCAACCCCTCCTGACCGGTGATCGCTCCGGCAAGCTGCACGGCGTGGACCCGAGCGGCCACGAACGCTGGACGTACGACTCGGGCGACTGCACCGACCTGGGCGCGATCGCCACGGCCGAGACGGTGGTCACGTTCGTGAGTCACACCTGCGACGACCGCCCTGACGAGATGGCTGCGCTGGACGTCCAAACTGGCAAGAAGCTGTGGACGAAGACGTCGGACACGTACCGGCGACCTGTCGTTGTCGCCGGTCTGGTTGTCGTGGCCGAGCCCGGCGGGGACGCCGACGTACCTGCCGCACTGACGGCGATCGAACCGCGGACCGGCGACGTCCGCTGGCGTTGGGAAGTGCCGAGGACCTGGTCGTGCCGCACGCTGCTCAACGGTGCCGGGAAGTACCTGATCGTCGTCGACTGCCCCGGCCCGAGCAGCCTGGAGAACCGCAGGACCATCGTCACGGCGATCGACGCGAACACCGGTCTGACCGCCTGGCAGACCCAGGCACCTGTCAGCCCACGCGTGAAGGTCACGGTGACAGCGGACGGCCGTGTCATCTCGTTGGGCCGCGGTCCGACCAGCTGCGTCGCAAACGTGATCAGCCAGACCGGCTTCCGTCAGGTCCGCCTGCCCACCGGCATCTCCTGCAACCGCGATCCGCGTGCCGTCGGGAATCTGGTCCTCACGTCCGGCACGGGCACGGTCATCGCCCTGCGCTGAGCTGCTTCTGCGCGGAGGCCAGGAGCTCGACGATGCGGGTGCCGAAGGCTACGTCGGTCGGATGGGACTCGCCTGACTCCGCTGCCACGACCAGCTCCTCCGCGGCGAGGCGGAGTGCGTCCGAAGCAAGGGTGGTGCGCTCCGGGAGCAGCGCCGTACCGGACTCTCCCCAGACTCCGGTCTCAAAGTTGCTGCCGGCCGGTGGGGCGAGCAGTGTGATGCTGCACGTGCTGGTCGCGCCGGACTCGTGCGTGAGGACCATATGGATCAGACCGTCGCCACCACCGACAGCCGTGAGCTCACCGATCGGACCGAGCATCGCGGCCAGGTTGGACAGCGCGTGCGGGCCGACGTCCCAGAGCGATCCCCACTCCTCGCGCCGCCAGACCGAGTTCGTGTAGCGGTTGCCCGGCGCATCCAAGGAGGCGAGCATCCGGCTCCAGCCGCCCTTCCAGCCCCCGGTGGCCTCCAGACCGGCGAAGAACTCGCGCATCGGCGGCTCGAACCGCTGGGTGAGGAACACGACCGACGCGATGCCCTCGTCCTCGGCCTCCTCGACCAGCGCGCGGGCGTCGTCCAGCGAGTCGGAGACCGGCTTGTCGAGCAGCAGATGCTTCCCGACGGCTGCCGCTTCGAGCGCCATCGACGCCTGAACCCTCGGCGGTACGGCGAACGCGAGCGCGTCGACGGACTCGAGTAACTCCGCGTAGTCGTCGTATGCCGCCAGCCCGAACTCACCCGCGAAGGCGGCCGTTTTCTCCGGATGCCGCCCCCAGACGCCGGCCAGCTCGACCCCGGCCGCCGCCGTGAGCCCCGGAGCGTGCGTACGCGCCGCCCACCCGCCCGTCCCCACCAGACCGAACCGCATCTCGCCCTCCAAGGCCGAAAGTGTGATCTGCACCGCAATTCCACCGGTGGAATTCGATGCCGGACGCACCTGTCGAACCGGTCAGGTGACGAGCCGATATCGCTTTGGCCACGACCCTATCCGGGAACCCCGGATCGGTCGGTAGAGGCTCCGATAGGGTGCCAGACTCCTTAGCCATGGACCTGCGCGACCAGTGGAATCGCCTGCTGCCGCACGCGCAGCCGTTGGGCGACGATCTGCTGGCTCGTTACGCAGAGCAACATCGCCACTATCACGACCAGCGCCACCTGACCGAGGTGCTGGAGACCATCGACGATCTGGCCGAGTACGCCGACGACGCGGACACGGTCCGGCTGGCGGCCTGGTTCCACGACGCGATCTACGACCCGCAGGCCGACCCCGGTGAGAACGAGGAGGTCTCGGCCCAGCTGGCCGAGCTCGAGCTGGCGGCGTACGGCGTCGAGGCCGCGCAGGTCGAGGAGATCGGCCGCCTGGTCCGGCTGACCGCGAAGCACGACTGCGCACCGGACGACCGCAACGGCGCCGTGCTCTGCGACGCCGACCTGCGGATCCTGAGCCTGCCGCAGCACCGCTACGACGAGTACGCCGCCGGGATCCGGCAGGAGTACGCGCACATCGCGGACCGCGACTTCGCCCGCGGCCGGATGACGTTCCTGCAGGGCCTCAGCGAGACGCGCCTGTACGTGACGCCGAGAGGCCACGAGGAGTGGGAGAGACCGGCCCGGGACAACCTGACCCGGGAGGTCGGGTCCCTGGGCCCTAGAGCGGCCCGACCGATCGGCGGGCTGATCCCGATCATTTACTTCGGTGCTGCCCTCGGTGCAGTCGTCGCGTCCTCGGTCCTCCTGGGCCGCGGCCTCGGTGCGGCTGCCAAGTGGCCGGCCGACCCGACCGACGCCGGTGGCTTCCCGGTGTGGGCTCCGATCGCCGGTACGGCGGTGGCGGCCGCCCTGACCTGTGCGTGGTTCCGGCGTGCTCAGCAGCGACTGGTGACCATTCCGGCCGTTGTCTTCGCTGTTGTCGGTGTGGTCGCGATCGGCTTGTGCTGGTGGCGTTGGCCGGCCGCACAGCCCGGTGCAGCCATGTCGGAGCGCTGGCCGTACCTGATGCTCGCTTCGGTGGCTCTGGTGCTGGCCGGCGCACTGCTGGCGCTGGCGCGACGGTTGCGGCTCGCACCGCCGTACGCACAGGCTCCTCCGCGGTGGCTGGGCGTCGGCGCGACCGCGATCTGCGGTGCGCTGCTGGCGTGGGTCGTCGTGTCGGCCGGTGAGCCGTTCGTGCAGGCCCGGCTGGAGACTGCCAACACAGTCAGTACGACGACCACGATCGAGCCGACCCAGCTGCCGGTGCAGCTCGACGGCACGCTGGCCTGGAGTCGCGAGGTCCCCGCGACCGGTGCGATCACGGGTACTGCGGGTGGAGTCGCCGAACTGCGGTCGGACGGCGTGGTGATGTCCGACGCGGCCACTGGCCAGATCCGCTGGCGCTACTCGCGTGCCGACGTACAGGACGCCGCATCGAGTGGTGCGAAGGGTCTGCTGGTGTCGGCGGATACCAGGACGATCGCGGCGCATCTCCCGCACTCGGAGTACCGCGAGCCTGCGGGTATCGACCTTCCGACCTACGCCGTACTGGATGCGGTCAGCGGGAAGGTGCTGACCGAGGTACACACCGACGGTACGGCGCTGGCGGTCGACGAGAACCAGCTGCTCGTGGCTGAAGGCAACTACGTCGTCGCACATGGCGTGAGCAGCCCGACGCACTGGCGGGCGCAGGTGCGCTGCAACGTGACCCAGGGCGAGCTCGTCGGCGACCAGGCGGTCGTCGTGGATGCATGCGCGGGGAACAGTGCCGTCGTACGCGGACTGGATCTCAAGACCGGTGCTCAGCGCTGGGAGGTCGACCTGGGCGCACGGATCGACCTGAGTGCGGAGCTGGACCCGTCCACGTGGGTCGGGGACCTGGTCGCCGTACCGGACACCCGTGAGGTGTCTGGTCTGATCTGGACCGGGGCAGCCGGCGGGACGCTGTACCAGTGGAGCGTCGACGTCGGCGAGGGCCGCGTCATCTGGACCACGCCGGTGCCGGGCACGCCGCGGCCGCGACTTGGATCGTCGTCGTGCGACGCGCAGCTGGCCGCAACGCACGCGTCGCTGGTGCTGGTCACCTGCCGGACCGGGAACGACCCTGGACAAGCACAGACGTACGACGTGTCGTCGTCGAGCCCGGCCGATGGCACGCCGCAGTGGCATCACCTGCTGCAAGTGCCGCCGAAGCTACAGCAACCGGAGTACCCGCGGAACGGGTTCGGGCTGCTGCCGGACGGGCGCGTAGTCACACTGATGCCGCAGCCGAACGGCAGCTGCTCCCCCGTCATGATCGGCACCACCGGCGTACAGCCGCGACCGATCCTGCCGAGTGTGAACGCCCAGCCGGTCGCGAAGTCCGAAGAGGTCACCTGCAACAAACCCGCCGTCGCCGTGGCCGCCGCCCGTCCGGTCTTCTCCGACGGCACCCGGCTCTTCGCGCTGAACTAACCCGTCGGGAATTACGTTGCCCAGGGCAGCGTTGACATCTACCGTGATGCCCATGTCCCGCGTGGTTTTCTTCGAGCACGACCTGTCAGGCACCGGCCTGACGGGCGCTCCCACGTGCGCGACGTCAGTCGATTCAGCAACCTTCACCGGTACTCGAAGCTGACCCTCCTCCTGCTGAGCAGGACCCGCGGAGGAGGGTGGCTCTCACCGGCCCCCTCCGTGTGGTGACAGCACTGAAGGGCTTGCCGGAGGGTCCTGGCTCTCATCGAATCCTCTGACATACAAGGGAAAACTCATGGCCAAGAGCCAGTTCGTGCGGACCAAGCCGCACCTCAACATCGGCACGATGGGTCACGTCGACCACGGCAAGACCACACTGACCGCCGCGATCACCAAGGTGCTCGCGGAGCGCGACCCGAGTGTCAACCGCTTCGTCGCCTTCGACGGCATCGACCGTGCGCCGGAGGAGATCCAGCGCGGGATCACGATCAACATCTCGCACGTGGAGTACGAGACCGCGACCCGGCACTACGCGCACGTCGACATGCCCGGGCACGCCGACTACGTGAAGAACATGATCACCGGCGCCGCGCAGGTGGACGCCGCGATCCTGGTCGTCTCCGCACAGGACGGCGCCATGCCGCAGACGCGGGAGCACGTGCTGCTCGCGCGCCGGGTGGGCGTGCCGTACCTGGTGGTCGCGCTGAACAAGGCGGACACCGTCGACGACCCCGAGTTGCTCGACCTGGTCGAGCTGGAGGTCCGTGAGCTCCTCTCGGAGTACGGCTTCCCGGGCGACGACGTACCGGTCGTGCGCGTGTCCGGTCTGAAGGCGCTGGAAGGCGACCCGAAGTGGACCGCCGCGATCGGTGAGCTGCTGGACGCAGTCGACAGCTACGTGCCGGTGCCGGACCGTGAGCTGGGCGAGCCGTTCCTGATGCCGATCGAGAACGTGCTCACCATCAGCGGCCGCGGCACAGTGGTCACGGGCGCGGTCGAGCGCGGTTCGCTGAAGCTCGGCGACGCGGTCGAGGTCGTCGGCCTCGGTCCGACAGTCACCAGCACGGCGATCGGCATGGAGACGTTCGGCAAGTCGCTGGAGTCCGCGGACGCGGGCGACAACGCGGCGGTGCTGCTGCGTGGCGTGAAGCGCGACGAGGTCCGTCGCGGCCAGGTGGTGGCGTTGCCGGGCAGTGTGCAGCCGCACCGGAAGTTCCGGGCGACCCTGCACGCACTGTCCACGGCGGAAGGCGGTCGGCACACCCCGTTCGCTGCGGACTACCGCCCACAGTTCTACTTCCGTACGACGGACGTGTCCGGCGGCATCGACCTCGGTGAGATCACCCTGGTGATGCCCGGCGACACGATCGACCTCGGCGTGGAGCTGGAGAAGCCGATCGCGATGAACGTCGGCCTCGGCTTCGCGGTCCGCGAAGGCGGCCACACCGTAGCCGCCGGCACCGTAACCGAAGTGCTCGACTGAACAACGGCCCCCGATCTACTCGGTCGGGGGCCGTTTCCTGTGCCGGAGCCCCGCCGCGGTGATGCGGCGGACGAGCTCTCGGCTGGACACCGGCACGGCGCCGGCGGCGATCAGGTCGTCGTACCGGTCGCTGGGTACGTCGTAGTGGTCGCGGTCGAAGCCGCGGGACGGGATGCCGGCGGTCTTCGCGAATGCGTGCAGCTCCTCGTAGGACTCGTCGCTGACCAGGTGGGACCAGACTCTGTTCCAGGCCGGCCAGGCGGGTGGGTCGATGAGGATCATTCGCGGGCGTCCTGGGCGTCGAGCAGATTGCGCCAGGAACGCACGAACCGGGAGTTCACGTACGCCTTCGTCCACGAGCCGTCCTGGCGCACCGAGGTACCGACGTGGAACCGGCGTACGCCGCTCTGGAACAGCCACGGGACATGCTCCGGCTGGAGACCACCGCCGGCCATCATCACGCCGGCCACGGCGGAGTCCGCCTTCGCCAGCTTGCACAGCTCATCCAGCCCGTGGCTGACGCCGATCGACGAGCCAGCGGTCAGTACGCAGTCCAGACCGGGCAGGGTGCGCAGTGCGCTCCACGCCCGCTGCTGCTCGAGCACGGCGTCGATAGCGCGGTGGAACGTCCACGGCGTACCGGCGAACGTACTGGTCAGTGCAGACACCGACTCGACGTCCACCTGATTGTCAGGTGTCAGGAAGCCGAGCACGAACCCATCCGCACCGGCA
Source organism: Kribbella rubisoli (assembly GCF_004217145.1). GTDB lineage: Bacteria > Actinomycetota > Actinomycetes > Propionibacteriales > Kribbellaceae > Kribbella > Kribbella rubisoli. Next base: position 1,029,987 of record NZ_SHKR01000011.1, read on the forward strand.
GACAGGTACGACTGCGCCATGGCGGTCAGCCGGTTCAGCTCGGCGCCGTCGGTGGTGAACGAGTTCTCCAGCCGCAGCATGACCCGCAACGGCAGATCGGTGACGCGGCGGATCGCACTGACCGTCGAGACCGACGGGCACAACCCGTCCGCCTCCATCGAGGCGCACAGCTCCAGCCGGTCCGCCCCACCCTCCTGCGCCGCCTCCGCATCCGCCGGATGCAGGGCGATGATCTCCAGCAACGAACCCATGCCCGCTATCTTCTCGCACCTTCGCGGAATTGGTGTTGCACTCGCCGCCAGCCTTCTGTATCGTTTTTCTAGAACGATTTAGAAGAACGATACAGAAGAGGTGAGCGAGATGGCCGGAGTGACGCTGAAGACGGTGGCCAAGGCCGTCGGCGTTTCGCCGTCGACCGTCTCCAACGCGTACAACAAGCCCGACCAGCTCTCCACCGCGCTCCGCGAGCGGATCCTGGCCACCGCCCACGAGCTCGGGTACTCCGGACCGGACGCATCGGCCCGCGCCTTGCGGAGCGGGAAGGCCGGCGCGGTCGGGGTGCTCTTCACGGACAAGCTGGCCTACGCCTTCTCGGACCCGTACGCGGTCGGCTTCCTCGCCGGGCTCGCCGAGGTCGCGGAGGAGTTCGCCACCAGCCTGCTGCTGATGCCGCTCAGTTCGACCGACATCGCCGGCGGGAGCAACGCAGTACAGCAGGCAGCCATCGACGGGGCTGCGATCTTCTGCGTCCCGGGTGGGCACCCGGCGCTGGACATCCTCGCCAACCGCGGGATCCCTGCCGTCTCGACCGATCGAGGCGACCACCCGGACCTGTCGTGGGTCGCGATCGACGAGGTAGAAGCAGCTGCACAACTGGGCGAGCACCTGACCCGGCTCGGTCACCGCGACGTCGTCGTGCTGGTCGACAACGCCGAGGCCGCCGGCGGTCGACCGGTCGAGCTGACCCTCGACGAGGTCGGGTACACCGACTGCGAGCTGCGGATCCAAGGACTGCACAAGACGATGCCGGACGCGCGGCTGCGCATCGTCTCCGGCGGACACAACGCGTTCGCGTCCGGAGTGCGCGGCGCGGAGTACGTGCTCGACTCGCAGGACCGCCCCACCGCGATCGTCGGGCTGAGCGACGTACAGGCCCTCGGCGCATTGGAAGCAATGAAGGTCCGGGGGCTCACCCCCGGTCGCGATCTGACCCTGGCCGGGTTCGACGACATCCCGGCCGCCGAAGCTGCCGGGCTGACCACGGTCCGCCAGCCGATCAAGGACAAAGGACGCGCGGTCGGACGGATCCTGCTCGACCCGTCAGCCACCGAGCGCCAAGTACTGATGCCGACGCAGCTGATCGTCCGCTCCAGCAGCGGACCGGCTCCGAAGCGCTGACAACTCCACACACCCACCTGGAACCGTCCGGTTCCCAGGTTGATCAACCACGCTCTCAGGAGGGAGCAGAACCATGACGTACTTCACCCCCGGCAACACCGCGGTCGAAAACGCCCGCAACCTCGCGCAGTCCGCTCTCCCGAACGCTCCCCAGGTACACGACGAGCCCGCCCCGCGCCGTACCGCCCCGGTCCGCACCCGGCTCAGCGCCGTACTCCGCGCCGCCGCCGAACGCGAGATCCGCCTGGCCAACCGCATCGACCCCACCTGCACCACCGCGGCCGGCTGACCAACCGAACCCCACGTCCCAGCCGGGCCGTGGGGTTCGGTCTGCTGGTCAGCTGGGATGGGTGAACGAGATCGGCTTGCCGGTGGCCTGGGCGTAGGCGATCTCCCGGCTCGTGGACTCGCCGATGTACCCGCCTGGGTTGACGACCAGAACCCGGTCGGCCAGGTCGATCTTGCGCAGGTGGAGGGCGCCGAGCGCGGCCTTCTGCTCGTCGGTGATCGACTCGTCTGCTTCGTGATTCTCGGCGGGAAAGACGCCTGGCGCGACGACGATGACACCTGCGAAGGTCAGATCACGGTTCGCCGCGCGCATCTCGTCCGCGAACCGGATAGAGCCGCAGATGCAGACAATCTCAGGTCGGTCGGGCACGGCTCAGTCCTTCGGGTCGAACGCGAAACCGTCAGTATGCGCGTAGCGGGCATGCGAGCCAGCAGTTTACGCAGCGAGACGGACACCACCACCGGCCTCCGTCGGCAGCACGACCTACGTCAGGTGGCCTAGTGGCGCGACTGCGATGCCGGCTCGTTCGCAGACCCAGTGGGGGTCCGGGCCGAGCTCTGGTTCGATGCGGAGCTCGTGGTCGTGCAGGTCGTCGCAAGCGGTGCAGCGGGGCCAGCGGACTCCGGAGTCGACCAGACGGTCCTGTACGTCCTGGGCGACCAGACCGGCGATGTGCTCGGCGCCGTCCGGCCACTGGTCGAGCCACCACTGACGACCGGCCACGGCGTCCTCCAGCAGCGACACCATCACCGCGTCGTCGAAGCCCCGCGCGGCAAGGTCGTGCAGCACCATCGCCCGCGCAGTCAGCAACACCCCTGGCTCGTTCATCGCCATTCAGAGTGCCAGACGACACCGACAAAACCCCACCGCAGCACCCGCCGACTCCGGGGGATACCTGATTGCGCTACATGTAGACACACTACTATTGTCTGTCTACATGAAGGCTTTGATGGTGCTCCGGGTGACGGCCGGGCTGCATGCGGTGGTGATCTGCCTGCAGCCGGTGTTCGCGGGGATCTACCTGGACGGTTCGCCCGGCGGGATGCGGATGCACGAGCCGACCGGACTCGCGATCGTCTTCCTGGGTCTCGCGCAGTTGCTGGTGGCAACGATCTGGTGGCGAGCCGGTGGGCGGTGGCAGGCGGCCGCAGTGAGCCTGTTGATCTGGGTGGGCGAGGTCGTCCAGGTCTCGATGGGCTATAGCCGGCAACTGGCGATCCACATCCCCCTCGGCATCGCACTGGTCGCAACCACAGTCGCCCTCGCCTTCTGGATCAACCGTCGCCGGCCGGCCGGCCGTGAGCAGGTGGCGGCATGACGGCGACCATCGACCAGCCGGTCAAGGTACGGCGTCCGCGCGCCACCCTCCAATTGCTCCGCATCACGCTCGTCGTGCACGCAGTCCTCGTGATCGCCCAGCCGATCGCCGCCGGCTACTTCCTGGCCGGCAACGTCGACGCGATGACCGACATCCACGCGACCGTCGGCGGATCCGTCTGGATGGTCGCGTTCCTCCAGACGATCGTCGCCGCGTGCTACACGATCGCGGGTCGCGGCCGGCTCTGGCCGACCATCGCGTCCGCCGTACTCGTCGTGGCCGAGTTCGTCCAGCTCACGTTCGGCTACCTGCAGAACTTCGCCGTACACATCCCGCTCGGGACCGCCATCGTGACCGCCGTCGTCTGGATGACGGTCTGGTCGTTCCGCCGCACCGCACGCCTGAGTCGCCGGGAGGCCAAGCGATGAAGATGTCCCGCCGAGGTTTCCTGGCCGCAACCGTCACAAGCGCGGCCCTCACCTTGACCAGCTGCGGACAGGAGGCGAAGCCGGCCCAGGCCGGAGAACTCCTGCGCAGCAAGGCGAAACTCCCCGCACCGTTCCAGGTCCCGCTCCCGATCCCGCCGGTCAAGAAGCCGATCCGCTCGGACGCGAAGGCCGACTACTACCGTGTCGTCCAGCGCAAAGCGAGCCTTGAGATCCTCCCCGGCCTCAAGACCGAAGTGATGGGGTACGACGGCCTGTTCCCCGGACCGACCTTCGACGTACGCAGCGGCCGCACGACCGTCGTCGAGCAGGTCAACGAGCTCGACGTGTCGACCGTCGTCCACCTCCACGGCGGCCACACGCCGGCCCCGAGCGACGGTTGGCCCCTCGACCTGATCATGCCCGCGAACGGCGGCCACACCGAACACCACATGATGGCCGGCGGCGACATGACGATGGGCAAACGCACGTACACGTACCCGAACACCCAGCGCGCCGCGACGCTCTGGTACCACGACCACACGATGGACTACACCGCACCGCAGGTCTATCGGGGCCTGTTCGGACTGCACCTCATCCGCGACGACGAAGAGGACAACCTCACGCTCCCGAAGGGTGATCGGGAGATCCCGCTCGTGATCGCGGACCGCGCCTTCGATGCCGACGGCTCGTTCCTCTACCCCGCCGCGAAGGACGGGCCGGGTGTCGAACCGGCGTACATGGAAGGGGTGGTCGCGGACGTCACGCTGGTGAACGGCGCGCCGTGGCCGGTGCACGAGGTCGACGCCGTCCGGTACCGCTTCCGCATCCTCAACGCCAGCAATGCCCGCCGGTACGAGCTTGCCTTCAGCAACGGACCGGCGAAGTTCGTCCAGATCGGCAGCGACGGCGGACTGCTCGACGTACCGCTCGAACACCAGACCGTCGTGATCGCGCCGGCCGAGCGGTTCGACGTGATCGTGGACTTCTCGCAGTACCACCCGGGCGACGAGGTGACGCTGGTCAACAAGCTCGACAACATCGCCAACATCATGCGTTTCAAGGTCGCTCGCAAGGCCGTTGACGAGAGCAACATCCCGGCCAAGCTCTCGTCGTACGCCGTGACGCCCCGGCCGACCGGCGTCGTCCGACGGGAGTGGCGGTTCCGCCGCGGCAGCGCCGGCGACCATCGGGGCTGGACGATCAACGGGAAGGCGTTCGATCCCGCGGTCATGCAGGCGCAGGTGAAGCTGGATCAGTACGAGATCTGGACGTTCGTCACCGACGTACACCATCCCGTGCATGTCCATCTCGCGCCGTTCCAGGTGCTCAGTCGCGGCGGGAAGACGAAGGTCGCGGAGTACGACCACGGCTGGAAGGACACCGTCGACATCCGCCCCGCCGAGGTTGTCGAGGTACTCGTGAAGTTCACCGCCCACAAAGGCAAGTACCTGATCCACTGCCACAACCTCGAACACGAGGACATGGCGATGATGGCCGCCTTCGAAACGATCTAGGTACGACGCAACCGCACCGCGAGCGCGACCGTGAACCCCCACCCGACGACAACCGCGAGCCGCTGGAACAACCCGCCCACAGCGACCAGCCCCGCCGTCTGGTTGAAGCCAGCACTGGCCAGGAAGAAGCAGACCAGATAGGCCATTGCGCTGAGCAACGAATACACCAACCACCTTCGGCCGTTGCCGCGGGACAGAACGATCTGCGCAACGAACAAAGCCAAGAACGCCGGCAACGAGAACCCGTCATGCAGTGCGCCGGAGGTGGTGTAGTCGGACGTCGCCGGCGTACCGAGGGGAAAGCCACTCACCGGGTCGGTCGTGAACACACCCGCGCCGAGCAGCCCGACTCCCCAGACACCGATCAGTACGGCGCCTGCGCGATGGCCGGATCGCCAGACGCCAAGGGCGAACGCCATCGTGAGCACGCCCGCGACGAGGAAGTTCAGGACCTGCACCCACCCGCCGGCACCGAGTGACAGTGAGCTGACCGGATGGCGAAGCGCGCTGTACCCGGCGCCCTTGAACGCACTCTCGAGCATGAAGACGACCACGAAGAGCGGGCCGGCAATCAGGCCGCAGGCCAACAGCCGATCCGTCAGGGTCCGGCGCTCGATGACCGGCGCGGCCATCAGCGCGCGCCTGCCGCTAATGCTTCGGCGGCCCTGGTTCGAAGGGCGGCGCGGTCTACCCCGGCGGCCTCGAGGGCGCGAGCCACGCGGCCACGTTCGGTGGCGAGGAGACCTACCAGCATGCGCATCGGGCCGATGCGGCCGCCGCCCAGCTTCGGCGCGGCGTCCATCGCCCGGTGCAGCAGAAGTTTGGTCGACTCGCCGATATGCGGGTCACGGCCTTGTTCGGGTGTTGCTTCTGGCAACAACCCCATCCGGACCGCGATCCCGGCAACGGCGAGGCTCTGCTCCCACTCGCGATTCAGCGCGGTCCGGATCGCGTCCTCGGTCAAGCCGACCTCGGCCAGTAACTGCGCGGCCGCAGAATCGTGCAGCCCCGCCAGCGCGAGCAGTACATGCTCGGCCTCAATCGTCCGGGAGCCGTCGCGGCGGGCCTCGGCGCGGGCCGACCGCACCAGGATCGAGCGAACATCGGTCGACATCAGCGCCTCCTCAGGGCAACGCCGGCGGCGAGCAGCCGCCGGGCATGTTTCTTGTGCACCGCCTGCCGGGTGACCCCCAGCACCTCGGCCACCTCGGCCCAGCTCCAGCCGGACCGCATCGCGCGCTCAACCTGGCTGTCCTCCAGCCGGTCGGCCAGCCGGCGCAACGCCACCACCGCGGCCAGCCCGGCCGCGGGGTCCTCGGGATCCACCAACTCGGTCATGCAAGCAACCTAAGTTGACAACCCCGATCTGTCAACCCAGGTTGCTAACCGCAGGTGGGTTCACCTATCGCGTGGTGGGTTCGCCGCCGGTACTCCGGGGCGCGAACCCACCACGCGATGGGTTGACCCACCCAGGGTTGACGGCGGGGGCGGGGTCTGGGTATGGTCAACGTGTTGGTTGATCAAGGGAATGGTTGATAAACATGATGGTTGATGATGATCAGCTCGATCGGTCGTTCGCGGCACTTGCCGACCCGGTCCGGCGGGCGATGATCGCGCGGCTGTCGCGCGGACCGGCCACGGTGAACGAGTTGGCCGAGCCGTTCCCGATCACCAAGCAGGCGGTGTCGCGGCACATCCAGGTGCTCGAGGCCGCCGGGCTGATCACCCGGAGCCGGGACGGCCAGCGCCGCCCGTGTCACCTGGTGCCGTCGGCCCTCGAAGCACTGACGAGCTGGATCGACGAGTACCGGCTCGAAACCGAACGCCGCTTCCGCCGGATGGAAGCACTACTGAAGGAGAACCAATGACCGGCACCGTCATCAACACCCCGACCGGGACCCCGTTCGTCGAGGTCACCCGGGAGTTCGCCGCCACGCCGGCACAACTGTTCAGGATCATCTCCGACCGCGACCTGGTCGCCGAGTGGCTCGGCCCGCGCGACCTGGACGCCACCGTCGAGGAGTACGACGCCCGCACCGGCGGCGCCTACCGCTACATCCACCGCGACGAGTCCGGTGAGTATGCGTTCCGCGGCGTCTTCCACACCGTGGAGCAGGACAAGATGATCATCCAGACCTTCGAGTGGGAAGGCGCGCCGGGCGAGGTGTGCATCGAGAAGCTGACGCTCGAGCCGACCGGGACCGGCGTCCGCTTCCACCAGCAGTCGGTCTTCCCGTCGATCGAGTCGCGGGACCAGTTCATCGAGCACGGCATGGAGCACGGCATCAACGACTCGATGGACCGTCTCGCCGAGCTGCTTGCGAAGGAGAGCTGACCGATGAGCCAGGTCGTGGTGGAAATCTCGGTGTCACTGGACGGATACGTCACCGGCCCCAACGTCGGAATCGACAACGGCCTCGGCGACGGCGGCATGGCCCTGCACGACTGGGTCTTCCACGGCACCGACGCGGATCGCGCCGTACTGGACGCCGCCTTCGAGGCGACCGGCGCGGTCGTCCAGGGGCGGAACCTGTTCGACATCATCGACGGCCCGAAGGGGTGGAGCGACGAGATGGGGTACGGCGCGAAGCCGACCGGGGAGGTGAATCCGCCGGTCTTCGTCGTCACCCACACGGCGCCCGAGAAGACCCGGCTGGGCGACCGGTTCCGGTTCGTCGGCAGCCCGTCGGAGGCGGTCGCGCAGGCCAGAGAAGTTGCTGGCGGCAAGGATGTGAACGTGATGGGCGGTGGGCAGATCTGTCACGAGGTGCTCGCGGCCGGGCTGGCCGACGTACTGCGGCTGCACCTGGCGCCCGTCGTGCTCGGGAGCGGGACCCGGCTGTTCCCGGCAGACGCCGCACCGTCGTACGCGTTGGAGCTGATCGAGGCTGTGTCGACGCCGGCCGCGCAGCACCTCACCTACCGCGTGGTGAAGTAGCCATGGGCAACGTCATCGCGACCGCAGCAGTATCGCTGGACGGGTTCGTCGCGGACACCGAGGACGGGGTCGGCCCGCTGTTCGACTGGTACAACAACGGCCCGGTCGAGGTCTACGGGACCGACCCGGGCCGGCCGTTCCACCTCAGCCAGGCGAGCGCCGACTACATCAACGCGACCTGGCCGAACGTCCGCTCGTGCGTGATCGGACGCCGGCTGTTCGACATCACCAACGGGTGGAACGGCGTACCGGCGGTCGGCGAGCACGTCTTCGTCGTCACCCACGAGCCACCGACGGACTGGCCGTTCCCGGACGCGCCGTTCACGTTCGTCAACGGCATCGAGGAAGCGATCACGCAGGCGCGCGACTACGCCGGCGACAAGGACATCAGCATCACCGGCGGCAACCTCACCGGCCAGGCCATCGCGGCCGGCCTCGTCGACGAGATCGCCTACAACGTCGTCCCGGCCCTCTTCGGCACCGGCGTCAAGTTCTTCGGCGAGTACGTCGGCCCGCAGGTCCTCCTCGACAACCCCCGAATCGTCGAAGGCGACCGCGTCACCCACCTGCACTACCGCGTCATCCGGTAGAAAGTCCCGCATGGGCGCCAAGGACTGGATGATCATGTACGCCGAAGCGGACATCGCCGACGTACTCCGTGAACACCCGCCGCAGGACCGCACCGCCACGCGGGCATTCGTCGAACGGCTCCATCCGGGCGCCAGCGTGATCTCCTTCGAGGACGGCACTCTCGCAGAGCAGTCGAATCCGGAAGACGGGACGGTGTACGCCGCGGTCTATCCCGGGCTCACCGTGCTCCTGACCGAAGAGGCTGCTCAGGAATGCCCCTCCAAGCTGCCTCAGCGGTTCATCGACGAGGCGCAGGGGCGGACGGTCTACCTGCATGCGATGCACAGCGTCGTGGGTTGGTTCGCCTACGCGGTCTGGGAGAACGGCGTACTGCGGCGGTCGCTGAGCCTGTCGCCGGACGACGGGATCTTGGAGAACATCGGCGATCCGCTGCCCTTCGAGCAGCCGTACTGGGCCGGCGAGCGGGCCGAAGAGGACGATGCCGACTGGGCCGAATTCACCAAGTTCGTGGTCGTCGACCGGCCCGTCGCGGTGAAGCAGCAGCCGTTCAACTTCAACCCGTTGGAGCTCGGCGAGGACGCGCTGAGCGCGCTGTTCGGCTTCGTGTACGAGGGGATGCCTCCGGACAACGCGCCGGACCTGGAGCGGATCGTGCTGGCGGGTTATCGCCTGAGTTGAGGGTGGTCGGCGATCACGGTCCGGGAGCCTGGCTCGATCTCGGTGAAGCCGGCGTCCTGGACCACGGGGAGACCGCTCCGCAGCAATTGCGTCCACTGCGCGGAGGTCGCCGTACGAACGGCCAACGCGAAGTCCGCCGCCTCCCACTCCTTGCGGGCCTCGTCGGACAGCGCCCACCACGCGAGTTGCGCGGCGTGACCGCATTGCGCCATCGCCTTGCCGCTGGACATTTCCAGCTCCGGATTCACCCAGAGCACAGGTACGCCGGCCTCGACCGGTGGCAGCTCCCGGGCGTCCACGAAGTCCGTCCCACTCACCTGCAGGTTGGCGATCTCAGCCGGCACCACATCAATCGGCGTCGGCGGAAACACCCGAACCTGAGCGGCCGCGGCCTCCGGCTCCTCAGCGCCAACCCCGCGGCCGTGCACGGTGATCCCCGGCAGCGCCTCGGCCCGGCGCCACTCAGCCCCACGAGACCGCTTCACGATCTTGCGGATGCGGTCGTCCTGCCAGGACGTCATCGCCTCGGCCCACTCCCCCTCGCCGAACGACCGCTCGTCCGCGAGGATCGCGAGCACCGCGCGAGCGGCCGTCTCCAAGGCGTCGGTCTGCGCCGGCCGCGCGTTCTTCTCGACCCGGACCACCAACGTCAGCACGTGTTCCACACCGCGAGTCTGCCAGTGCGGATCCCCAGGCCATCACAAAGGCCACGCACCGCGGGGCTTGAGCGGGGACACGACGGTCGGACGCAATTGTGATGGCCTGGAGATCCGCCACCCCGGTGTAAGTTGGCGCCATGCGGCAGTACCTGGACCTCTTGAGGCATGTGTTGGACAACGGGGCGGAGAAGGGGGACCGGACCGGGACGGGCACGTTGAGTGTGTTCGGGTACCAGTCGCGGTACGACCTCACCCAGGGCTTCCCCGCGGTGACGACGAAGAAGCTGCATCTGCGGTCGGTGATCGGGGAGCTGATCTGGTTCCTCAGCGGCTCCACGAACATCAAGTGGCTGCACGAGAACAACATCTCGATCTGGGACGAGTGGGCCGACGCAGACGGTGAGCTGGGTCCCGTCTACGGCTACCAGTGGCGCTCCTGGCCGACGCCGGACGGGCGGCACGTCGACCAGATCGCCAAGCTGATCGAGTCGATCAAGAACAACCCCGACTCGCGCCGCCACATCGTCAGCGCGTGGAACGTGGCCGACGTGGACGACATGGCGTTGCCGCCGTGTCACACCATGTTCCAGTTCTACGTCGCGGACGGCCGGCTCTCCTGCCAGCTGTACCAGCGGTCCGCCGATATCTTCCTGGGCGTTCCGTTCAACATCGCGTCGTACGCGCTGCTCACCCACATGGTCGCGCAGCAGACCGGGCTCGAGGTGGGCGACTTCGTACACACGCTCGGCGACGCACACCTGTACCTGAACCACCTCGACCAGGCCCGCCTGCAGCTGACCCGCGAGCCGCGCCCGCTGCCGACGCTGCAACTCGCCAAGCGCGATTCGATCGACGGCTACGAGATCGCCGACGTCGAGCTGATCGGCTACGACCCGCACCCCGGGATCAAGGCGCCCATCGCCGTATGAGCGTCATCCTGATCGCCGCGGTCGGCCGCAACGGCGTGATCGGGCGGGACAACGATCTGCCCTGGCGCATCCGCGAGGACCTGCAACGGTTCAAGCAGCTCACGCTCGGCCACACGCTCGTCATGGGCCGCAAGACCTACGACTCGATCGGCCGCCCGCTACCGGGCCGCCGTACCGTCGTCGTCACCCGCCAGCCCGACTGGTCCGCCGACGGCGTCGCCGTGGCTCACTCTCTCGACGAAGCCCTCCAGTACGACGGCACCCTGTACGTCGCCGGCGGCGGCGACATCTACCGCCAGGCTCTCCCCCGCGCCCACACCCTCGAACTCACCGAGGTCGACCAATCCCCCGAGGGTGACGTTACGTTTCCGCCGATCAGCGCGGCAGACTGGTCGGAAACCGCCCGCGACCCCCGCGACGGCTTCAGCTTCGTTAGTTACCGTCGCTGCTAACAACGAGTAGGCAACAGGCCAACCACAGGGACCTGGAACCGACTAGATTGTGTGCGCGTCACGGAGGTGACAGGGCGCGGGCGCGGGGACGCTTCGCGGAGGCCACCGGAGGGGAACGACGATGACCGAGGCAGACAACACAGCAGGCGCCGCTCAAGCGGCCGCGGCGCAGGCGCCGTTGCAGCCGCCCACGGCTACCGCGCCGGGGCTCATACTGACCGCTCCGCCGCCGTCACAGCCTGTCGCCGAGACGGCCGCGCCGAGTATGGCGCCCTCCGTCGACGCGGCCGCGCTGCCGGGGCTCGACGCGAAGGTCGACACGTTCCTGACCTCGCTGATGGCGGCCGAGCCGCGGTCCCCGGAGTTCGCGGCGAAGGCGAGTGACGTCCGCAGCATGGGTGACGTCGACATCCGCGCCGCGGCCGAGAGCTCGAACCGGTTGCTGCAGCAGCCCGTGAAGGCGCTGCAGAGCGGTGGCCTGTCGGAGGGTTCGACCGTCGGCAAGACGCTGCTCGAACTGCGTCGTACCGTCGAGGACCTGGACCCGAAGGAAGCCACCGGGCCGAAGAAGCTGCTCGGGATGATCCCGTTCGGCGACAAGATCGAGGACTACTTCCGCAAGTACCAGAGCGCGCAGACCCATCTCGAAGGCATCCTGCACAGCCTGCGCAACGGCCAGGACGAGCTCGGCAAGGACAACGCCGCACTGAACCTGGAGAAGCAGAACCTCTGGGACGCGATGACCCGGCTGAACCAGTACGTGTACGTCGCCGAGCGCCTCGACGCGCGGCTGTCCGCGGCGATCGCGGAACTCGAGGCGACGAACCCGGACAAGGCGAAGGCGTTCCGCGAGGACGTGCTGTTCTACGTCCGGCAGAAGCACCAGGACATCCTGACCCAGCTGGCCGTGTCGATCCAGAACTACCTGGCCATCGACATCGTGATCAAGAACAACATCGAGCTGATCAAGGGCGTCGACCGCGCGTCGACCACCACGGTCTCGGCTCTGCGTACGGCGGTCATCGTGGCGCAGGCGCTGGGCAACCAGAAGCTCGTGCTGGACCAGATCACCGCGCTGAACACGACCACCGGCGGCATGATCGAGCGCACCTCGCAGATGCTGCGGGACAACTCGGTGGCGATCCAGCAGCAGGCCGCGTCGGCGACGATCGGGCTGCCGCAGCTGCAGGCCGCGTTCGCGAACATCTACGCGACCATGGACGCGATCGACACGTTCAAGGTCGAGGCCCTGGACAACATGGCCGCCACGATCGGCACGCTGGAGACCGAGGTGACCAAGTCCCGCAGCTACCTGGACCGCGTCGCCCAGCAGAACCAGCAGGTCGTGCACGGCAGCCTCGACCTGAACCTGGGTCGCTGATTCCGGCCTCGGCCGGTGGACGGGAAACTGCATGGCACTCGGTGACTTCTTCGCGCGGCTGACCGGTCGCAAGCAGGAGGCGCCCGAACCTGCCGCGGTCCCCCGTCCGCCGACCACCGAGGACCTGCTCGCGTCCCTGGTCCGCGTCGAGCAACTGGTTGCCAACGGCGCCGTACCGGCCGTCGTCGCGTCCCGGGTCGGCCGCGTGGTCCGCGTCGTACGGGACACGATCCCGCGGCTCGGCAACCTGGGCGGCAGCGCACAGGCGTACTCCGTGATGGCGACGGCGACCGACTACTTGCCGGAGGCGATCGGCGGGTACCTGCGCCTGCCGCGGCAGTGGGCGGACACGCGGCCTGTCGACCGGGGCAAGACGTCGCTGATGATCCTGATCGATCAGTTGGACCTCTTGGCCGCGACGATGGACAAGGTGTTCGACGCGGTGAACCGGGCCGACGCGGCGGCATTGATCGCTCACGGCAGGTTCCTGCAGGAGAAGTTCGGCACCGGCTCCACCGGCGGAGGCTTGGCTCTCGGCCCGACCGAATCGACCCCGCCACCGGACCTCGGGCCGAGCACAGGCCCGGCGGGACCACTGGCACCACCACCTGGACGAGGAGGGTCATGAGCACCGCGGGGGGACTACAGGACGCGTTGTCCGGGCTGCTGACCGTCGCGGCTCGTGCCGGCGTCGCCGAGGAGCAGGCCCGCACCGAGGCGCTCTCACTCGCCGCCGCTCTGGCCGAGTCGGCGCCAGGCGCGCCCTCGGACTGGGCCAAGGCCGTGCCTGGCGGGACCACGCAGGACTTCTTCGACGCCGCGGTCCGTGGACGACGCTGGCGGGGCGCGCCGACCGCGGTGCTGACCGAGCTGATCGCCAGCAGCTCCCCGGAGAAGGCGGCGTACGCCGAAGCGCTGGCGGAGATCGCGTCCGCGGCGTGCACGCTGGGCGAGCCCACCATGCGGGTTGTGGGAAACGCATCCGTGGCAGCTGCTGCACAACTGCAGGCCGCGGGCGCACGCACGCTGCAGGTAGGCGCTGGTCTGATGGCCCCACGTGCTGACGCAGCCCGACCAGCGACTGGCCCGACTGCGGCACCGGCTGCCACAACCCAAGCGGAGGCGGAGGCGGTGGAGGCCGTGGAAGTGGCGGCTGAGCCGGCGAAGACGGTTGAGGAGCTGCTGGCTGAGCTGGACGAGTTGACCGGGCTGGCGCGGGTGAAGCGGGAGGTGCACCGGCAGGTCGCCGTACTGCGGGTTGAGAAGCTGCGGGCCGAGGCGGGGCTGAAGAGTCCGACAATCACGCGCCACCTGGTGTTCGTGGGCAATCCGGGGACCGGGAAGACGACCGTTGCGCGCCTGGTGAGCGGGATCTACAAGGCACTCGGCCTGCTCTCCAAGGGGCAACTGATCGAGGTGGACCGGTCGGAGTTGGTGGCCGGCTATCTCGGGCAGACCGCCACGAAGACGGCTGAGGTGGTCGCGTCGGCGGTGGGTGGCGTGCTGTTCATCGACGAGGCGTACAGCCTGACTGCGGGTGACACCGGCGCCGACCAGTACGGGCGGGAGGCCGTCGACACGCTGGTCAAGGAGATGGAGGACCGGCGCGACGACCTGGTCGTGATCGTTGCCGGGTACCCCGAGCCGATGGAGGCGTTCATCGCCGCGAACCCGGGGCTGGCGAGCCGGTTCCGGACCACGATCGAGTTCGAGAACTACACGGACGAGGAGCTGAGCGACATCCTCACCGGGCTCAGCGAAGCGGCCGACTACGAGCTGGTCCCCGAGTCGCTGGAGAAGTTCCGGGAGATCCTGGTCGCGACGCCGCGGGACAGCTCGTTCGGCAACGGCCGCTTCGCCCGCAACGTCCTCGAAGCCGCCATCGGCCGGCACGCCTGGCGCCTCCGCGACGTCACGGCACCAACCACGGACCAGCTGCGTCAGATCCTCCCCGAAGACCTCACCGACGAGCCCGAACCCGTTGCGTCCGAAGATCCGAGTGCTACAGCCCTCACATCTTCGGACGTAACCGGAGACGAAGACCAAGGAGATCAGGCGTGACACAGACTCAGAGTGCGCCGCCCGCGACCTGGTCGCCGCCGGCCCCACCCGCCGGTACGACGCAGCCGGCCGCCCGGACCGCGAGCCGCCGCAACGCCATCGCCCAATGGTTCCAGGGCACCCCCGGCCGCATGCGTACCTTCCTCATCCTGGCCGCAGCGGTCAGCATCCTGTTCGGCATCGCCGCCGCCCAGGGCCACGCCCAGTCGAACGGCGCCCTGGAGCGCGCCGAAGCGAACGCCGCCCAACTGGTCCGGATCCAAGGGATCCACACCAACCTGGTCAGCGCGAACGCCGACGCCACGAACGCCTTCCTGGTCGGCGGTCTCGAGCCGCCCGCGCAGCGCCAGCACTTCGTCGACTCGATGGCCGCGGCCGCCCGGCTGATCTCCGAGGCCTCCACCGCCCAGCCCGCCGACCAGAACGTCCTCGGCCAGCTGAACACCACGCTGATCACCTACAACGGCCTGATCGAGCAGGCCCGCGCGAACAACCGCCAAGGCCTGCCGATCGGATCGCAGTACCTGAGGGACGCGAACTCCGTGCTCCAGGACGACTCGCTCCCCCTCGTGAACGCGCTGGTCCAGGCCAACGAGAAGCGGGTCGATACGGAGTTCAACGGCGTCGGACGCGGGATGATCTGGGTCCTCGTCGGCGGACTGCTGGCACTGGTGGTCTTCGGGATCACGCTGCGCTGGCTGGCTCGGCGTACGCATCGCTATCTGAACATCCCGATCGTGGTCGGCGCCGCGCTCGTCCTGATCGTCACGATCATGGGCGGCGTCTCACTCTCGTCGGCCTCGAGCGCCGCATCCGACACCCGGTCCGACTCCTACGCGAAGACGCTGGCGCTGTCGACGGCCCGGATCGCGGCGTACGACGCCCGCTCGAACGAGAGCCTGACCCTGATCGCCCGCGGCTCCGGCGACGCCTTCGACAAGGCGTTCAACACCGCATCTGCCACGGTCGACGACCAGCTCGGCAAGGCATCCGGTACGACGGACGGCTTGCAGGGCCTGTGGTCCGAGTACAAAGCCGTCCATAAGAAGGTGCGCGACACCGACACCAGTGGCAACTGGGACGAGGCCGTGAACATCGCCGTCGGTACGTCGAAGTCCGCGAACAACTCCGTCGAGACCTTCAAGGCCTTCGACACCCAGTCCGCCGGCCAACTCCAGTCCACCAGCGACGACGTCTCGACCAAACTGTCCGACGCCCGATCCAGCATCCGCTTCTTCGGCTGGCTAGGCCTCCCGATCGGCATCCTCGCCGCCCTACTGGTCGCCTGGGGCATGTCCCAACGCCTGGAGGAGTACCGATGAAAAAGCTGATCCCGATCGCCGTCGCCACCGCCCTCCTCCTCACCGCCTGCGGCTCCGGCAACTATGCGGCCACCCAACTTCCGGCCGAGCCCCAGGCTGCTCCGACCACGTCGACCACGCCGGTGGCTCCTAGGCCGTGCACGGACGGTCTGAACGCGCTTGCGTCGTACGCACCGGATTCCAGCACGCCGGCTCCCGGCGGCGCGATGCCTGCCGGTTCGTGGATGGAAGAGATCCAGAAGCGTGGCCGGCTCATCGCCGGCGTGTCCGCGGACAGCCTCAACCTCGGCTACCGGGATCCGATCACCGGCAAGATCCAGGGCTTCGACATCGACATGATCAACGCGGTCGCGGCGGCGATCTTCCCGGACGCGCCGACGAACCCGAGGCGGGTCGAGCTCCGGGTCATCTCCAGCCCGCAGCGCATCCCGTCGCTGAAGGCCACCAACAATCCGGTCGACATCGTGGCCCGGAACATGACCATCAACTGCGACCGCTGGCACGACATCGCGTTCTCGGCCGAGTACTACCGGTCCGGGCAGAAGACGCTGGTGCCTCTGGATGCGCCGGAGAAGAGCGTCCAGGAACTGTCCGGCAAGACCATCTGTGCGCCCGCAGGCTCTACCAGCCTGGACAACCTGAAGAAGGCCAACCCGAAGGTCGTGCCGATTACCGCCGACACCGACACCGGCTGCCTGGTGTTGTTCCAGCAAGGCAAGGCGTACGGCATCAGCGGCGACGACACTGTCCTGGCCGGCGACGCCGCACAAGACCCGTATGCGCGGGTGATCACAACACAGCGCTTCAGCGAGGAGCCGTACGGCCTGGGCGTCAGCCTGCTGCACCCGGAGTTCGTCCGCTTCGTGAACGTCGTCCTCCAGCAGATGAAGGACAGCGGCGCCTGGAAGATCTCCTACGACAAGTGGCTGAAGGCGGCGCTGGGGCCGGCCCCGGTTCCGCCGAAGGCGATCTACGGCCGGGTCCCGGTGAAGCAATGACCGTTCGTACGCCGACTGTCTCCGCGCCGGCGCCGCCGGGGCGGATGGGGAGCAGTGTTCCGGCGACGGAGCTGCTTTCGTTTCTCGGTGCGCTCGGGGAGTGGCGGGATCGGCGGAAGGCTGAGCTGGACGAGCTCGACCAGGCTGCGCTGCACTCGCCGGACGCGGATGCGTTGAGTGCGGATGTTGTGCTCAGCATGACCGTGTGGAAGGCCGTGTCGGATCGGTACGAGTTGATCCTGGTGACGTGGGACTCGGGTCGCGTCGGACCGACGGAGACCGAGCGGATCTCAGCACTGATCTGGGGCGGGCTGGATGCCGGCGGCGCGGGCGGATCACTCGCGGTCTCGTTGCCTGAGGCATGTAAATTGTCGGATGCGCTGGCGGCGACGCTGCGCGCGAAGCTGGCGCTCGACCCCGGTGACGCCGACCTGGCCGCACGGCTGCGAGAACTGCGGGCGCAGGTCGAGCGGATCAGCGACCTGGTGAAGCTGGAGCCCGCCAACGTCCGCGACCAGGCGCTCGCGCATCACCACGACCTCGATCGCCGCCTCACAGATCTTGCCGACCGCAACAAACGCGGCGCGGACATCGGCGGCCTGATCGGGCCGTTCGAGATCGACGCCGCCCGCACCGAACGCGACCTCATCGTCGGCGCCGCCACCCGCAAAGAACGAGCCGCCGACGTCGCTCGAGCGCGGACGCTGCGCGGCGAGCTCGAAGCTCAAGGTACTGCGGTCCGCGCGCTCGCGGACAAGGCCGTCGCCACGGTGACGCCGGCGCCGCGCCTCGCCGTACCGGATGTCACTGCGCTGGGACCGGTGCCCAACACGCCGTCCGAGCTAGAGAAGTACCTGACCCGCTTGGACGCCGTACGGCGGGCTCTCGGACAGGCGCAGGCGGCGTACGGCTCTGCGCTGGGGAAACGTGACGAGCTGAGCCAACTGCTGGACGCCTATCAGGTGAAGGCGGCAAGTGTTGCCAAGGGCAACGAAGATCTCGCCGAGCTGTACCGGCGCGGCCGAACGGTGATCGAGGCGGAGCCGGTGGACCTGGCTCGCCTCGGTGCACTGGTAGCGGCCTACCAGGCCTACCTGGAAGGGACGAAATGACGACCTGCACTCAACCGGGCTGCACCGGCTCCATCGTTGACGGGTACTGCGACGTCTGCGGCTCCCCCGCCGCGCCTAGCCAAGCAGCAAGCGCGCCGGCAGCCGGTGCCTGCACCCAGCCCGGCTGCACCGGCACGTACGTCGACGGCTACTGCGACGTCTGCGGCTCCCCGGCATCGTCCAGCCCCAGCGCAGCCGCAGCAGACCCGGACCCGATCAGCTCGGTCTCGACCGTCTCGCGCGCGTCCAACCGCCTGGCCTCCACACCGCTCGGCTCCGCCCGCGCTGCCCAGGCCGGCTCGAAGCTGACCCGCAAACTCGGTACGTCGTCCACCCGCCTGCGTGGCGCACGACTCGGCGCCGGCCTGACGCACGTGCCGTCGATCCCCGCGATCGACGCCAGCAAAGCGATCCTGGCCAACCCGATGGTCCCCGAGGACCGCCGTAACTGCCCGACCTGCGGCAACGCGGTCGGCCGCTCCCGCGACGGCCAGCCCGGCCGGACCGAGGGTTTCTGCCCGCACTGCCGCAGCCGGTACTCGTTCTCACCCAAGCTGAAGGCCGGCGACCTCGTCGGTGGGCAGTACGAGGTGCGCGGTTGCCTCGCGCACGGCGGTTTCGGCTGGATCTACATGGCTCAGGACCGCAACGTGTCCAGCCGCTGGGTCGTCCTGAAAGGCCTGCTGAACTCCGAGGACCCGGACGCCGTCGCGGCGGCGATCGCGGAGCAGCAGTTCCTGGCCCGCGTCGAGCACCCGCTGATCGTCGAGATCTACAACTTCGTCACCCACGACGGCGCCGGCTACATCGTCATGGAGTACGTCGGCGGCACCTCGCTGAAAACGTTGCTCAAGCAACGGATGACCGCCAACAACGGCCAGTACGACGCACTCCCGATCGACCAGGCCATCGCGTACCTGCTGGAGATCCTGCCCGCGTTCTCGTACCTGCACGATCTCGGCCTGGTGTACTGCGACTTCAAGCCGGACAACATCATCCAGGTCGGCGATGCGGTCAAGCTGATCGACCTCGGCGGCGTCCGCCGGATCGACGACCTCGACTCGGCCATCTATGGCACCGTCGGCTTCCAGGCGCCCGAGGTCGCCGAGGTCGGCCCGTCCGTTGCCTCGGACATCTTCACGCTCGGCCGGACGCTCTGCGTGCTGGCGATGGAGTTCCGCGGCTACCAGGGCCGGTACGTCGACTCGCTGCCGCCGGTGGCCGAAGTACCGCTCTTCCAGAAGTACGACTCGGTGTACCGCCTGCTGGCGAAGGCCTGCGCGAAGGACCCGGCGGACCGCTTCCAGTCAGCGGACGAGTTCCGGGTACAGCTCCTCGGCGTACTGCGTGAGGTCGTGGCGGACAAGCAAGGCACCAAGGCTGCCCAGCACTCCGCCTCGTCGCTCCTCTTCGGCACTCCAGGTGACAAGTCGACCGGGCTGGGCGACACCGTAGTAGAGCCGTGGCAGCAACTGCCGTCGCTGGCGCCTGACGAGAGCGACAAGATGGCAGGCTGGCTGAAGACCGTCAGCGTGCCGGACGCGGCCAAGCGGCTCGAGCTGCTGATCGACGCGCCGGAGCAGTCCGCGCAGACGTTGCTGGAGGTCGCAGAGGCCGCACTGGAGGTCGGACCCGAGCGGTACGACATGGTCGACACTGCGGTCGCTGACCTGCTCAACGCCGACCCGTGGGAGTGGCGGGCGGTCTGGATGGCCGGACTGGTCGCTCTGGCTCGCGGTGACTCGGCAGCTGCGCAGTCTGCGTTCAACGCCGTCTACGGCCAGGTGCCGGGCGAGCTAGGCCCGAAACTCGCGCTGGCGATCGCCTGTGAGCAGAGCGGCGAGTACGACGTTGCCGAAGGCCTCTACCTGACCTGTGCACGCACGGACGCCAACTACATCGCACCGTCCGCGTTCGGCCTGGCCACGATCCGCACGTCGCGCAACGACCTCGACGGTGCGCTCGGCGCACTGGACCTGGTCCCCCGCACCAGCGGCGCGTATGTACGGGCCCGTCGCCAGCGAGCCGGTCTGCTGGCAGGATCGGGGCGTGGCCTTCCCGCGCTCGCCCAGGCGATGGACAGCATCACCGCGCTGACCATCGACCCGGTCGACCGGGCCAACCTGGCCGCGGACGTGTTCCGGACCGCGCTGGCCGAGGTCCAGCAGTCCGGTCCGCAGGAGGCTCTGCGGATCGACGGGCGGGCAGCGACCGAGTCGGCCCTGCGGGACGGGCTCGAGGCGACCTACCGGTTGCTGGCCGACCAGGCCGAGACCCGGCCGGAACGGATCGCCCTGGTCGACCAGGCCAACGAGGTTCGAGGATGGACGTTGCGATGACGAGTACGACCGAGACGGTCTGCCCCAGCTGCGGCGGGCCGGTGTCCGAGACCGATCGCTTCTGCGAGGCCTGCGGCGCCGAGCTCACCCCGGCGACCACGCCGAGCTCGACAGCGCTGGACACCGACACCGAGCCGACGATCGAGATCACCGCGGCCACGGTCGAGGAGGTCGGTCCGTGCAAGTCGTGCGGCGGCGTCGTCGGCGCGGACGGGTACTGCGAGACCTGCGGCGTCAAGGCAGCCAAGCTGCGGGACCACTTCGAGGAACAGCCCGCACCGTGGGTGGCCGGAGTATGCGACCGCGGCA
The DNA here is from genome assembly GCF_004217145.1 of Kribbella rubisoli. Lineage (GTDB taxonomy): Bacteria > Actinomycetota > Actinomycetes > Propionibacteriales > Kribbellaceae > Kribbella > Kribbella rubisoli. Next base: position 1,050,703 of record NZ_SHKR01000011.1, read on the forward strand.
TCCGGCACAGCCGGAACGAGGACGCGATGGCGATCGCGGCGGACGCCGAGCCGGGCAGCCGGGCGCTGCTCGTGGTCTGCGACGGCGTCAGCTCATCGCTCGACTCCGACGTGGCGTCACTGGCCGCTGCGCGGGCAGCGTGCGAGGTGCTGCAGGCTGGGCACGCTCAGGGCCTCGGCACCGAGTCGTCGCGGGGCAGTGCGATCGCGGCTCGCCTCAAGGCGGCGGCTGACGCTGCGAGTGACGCCGTACTCGACAACACCAGTCCGGACAGCCCTAACCCGGCGTCCTGCACGTTCGTGGCGGCTGTCCTGGAGGACGGGCTGCTCGTAGCCGGCAACGTCGGGGACAGCCGCGCGTACTGGTTCCCGGACGAGGCCGAGCCTGTCGCGCTGACCGTCGACGACTCCTGGGCGGCCGAACTGATCGCCACCGGGGTCTCGCGCGAGGAGGCCGAGTCCGGCCCGCACGCGCACGCGATCACCCGCTGGCTCGGCAAGGACGCGCCCGACCACACACCCCGGACCACTACGCTCCACGTCACCGGGCCGGGCTGGCTGGTGGTCTGCTCGGACGGCTTGTGGAACTACTGCTCCGAGGCGGCACCGCTGGCCGACCTCGTCCGTCAGACTGCTGCGGGGTGTGATGGCGAGCCGAAGGCCACCGCGTCCGCACTGGTCGACTGGGCCAACGCCCAGGGCGGCCAGGACAACATCACCGTCGCGCTCGCACGCATCTAGCCTGAATACCTTCCCCGCCCCACAACCCCAGTCGAGAGGGACCCGAGATGGCCGACTTCACCGCCAGCGTGTACCAGAACGAGTTCCTGCCCGACGGCGGGACCGACGTACACGCGATCGTCACGGTGAACTGCACCGGTGCCGGCGCGGCCGGGCAGTCCGGTAGCGGAGACGCGGGCGAGATCATCATCGTCGACACGTCCGGCTCGATGGGCCGCGACGGCGTACAGGCAGCGGCGTACGCCGCACAGACCGCACTCGACCAGATCCTCGACGGGGTCTGGTTCGCGGTGATCTCAGGCAACGACCGGGCGCAGCTCGCGTTCCCGCCGTCCTCGGAGCCGGTGATGGTCAAGATGGACCCGTACACCCGGCAGGCGGCCAAGGACGCGGTGTCCCGCTTCTACGCCGACGGCGGTACGGCGATGGGCACCTGGCTGCGACTGGCCTCGCGGGTCTTCGCGACCGTGCCGTCGCTGTCCCAGAAGCACGCGATCCTGCTGACCGACGGCGAGAACCAGCACGAGACGCCGGAGGCGCTGACCCAGGCGATCGAGTCGGTGACCGGCCAGTTCCAGTGCGACACCCGCGGCGTCGGCGTGGCCTGGCAGGTGGACGAGGTACGGCGGATCGCGCAGGCGCTGCTCGGCACGGTCGACATCATCCCGGCCCCTGACCAGCTGGCCGCAGAGTTCTCCAAGCTGATCCAGAACGCGATGAGCCGCGGTGTCGCCCAGGCAGACCTGCGGGTGTGGGCGCCGCAGGGCGCCGAGGTGCTGTTCGTGCGGCAGGTCGCGCCGACGGTCGAGGATCTGACATCCCGTCGTACGGCGATCAACCCGCTCACCGGCTCGTACCCGACCGGCTCGTGGGGTGACGAGTCCCGCGACTACCACGTGGCGATCCGGCTGGCTGCGAGGGCGATCGGGCAGGAGCAGCTGGCCGCCCGCGTGCAGCTGGTGATCGGCGATCAGACCGTCGCGCAAGGCCTGGTCAAGGCGCTGTGGTCGGCCGATGAGGCGCTTACCACCCGCATCAGCCCGGAGGTCGCTCACTACACCGGACAGACCGAGCTGGCGCAGGCGATCCAGGACGGTCTGGCTGCCAAGGCCGCCGGCGACACGGCGACTGCGACCACGAAGCTGGGCCGGGCGGTGCAGCTCGCGGCCGCGACCGGCAACGAGGAAGCAACCACGCGGCTGCGCAAGGTTGTCGACATCGACGACCAGGAAACGGGTACGGTGCGGCTGAAGCGGACTGTGGAGAAGGCCGACGAGATGGCACTCGACACGGCCTCCACCAAGACCACCCGGGTGAAGAAATGACCGTCAACTGTCCGAGTGGGCACCCGTCCACCTCGACCGACTACTGCGACGTCTGCGGGCTGCCGATCGGCGCCGCCGCGACTCCGGCGGCAGCCGCCGTACCAGCGCCCGCTGTCGCAGCGCCTGGTCCGGCTGCCACGCCGGCTGCTGCCACGCCGGCTGCGGCCCCGGTCGGCCAGTCGTGCCCCAACTGCCAGGAGCCGGCGTCCGCCGACGCACTGTTCTGCGAGAACTGCGGCTACGACTTCACCACCGGCACCATGCCGCGAGCCGCGTCGCCGCTGGACCTTTCATCGTCCGGCCCGACACCGCCGGCGCCGCCCGCTGCCGTTGCGGAGTGGGTCGTCGAGCAGTGGGTCGACCCCGACTGGTACGCCGTACAGCAGAGCGACGACCCGTGTCCGTCGCCCGGTCTGCCGACGGTGATCCCGTTGACCGAGAAGAGCCTGCTGATCGGCCGCCCGTCGCGCAGCCGGAACATCCACCCGGAGATCGACTGCGGTGACGACACCGGCGTCAGCCGCCGCCAGGCGCAGCTCACCACGGACGGCCAGCGCTGGTGGGTCGAGGACCTCCAGTCCTCCAACGGCACGTACGTCGCCTCCGCCGCCGGCCCGCTCCCGGAAGACCCGATCATCCCCGGCCAGCGCCAGGAGCTGAACCCCGACGACCGCATCTACGTCGGCGCCTGGACCCGCCTCGTCGTACGCAAAGCCACCCCAGAAGAACAGGCCGGCCAGGCCTGAAAGTTCGTGCTGCACCGGGATCAACTTTCGGTTTAAGTCCAGGTTGTTACGATAACCTGGACTTAAACGAGAGGAAGTCCAGGTTTGAGCCAGCAACTAACGGCCATTTGGCGAGGTGCACCAGATGCTTTCGGGCCGCGCAAGTACCGCCGACCGTGTGAATATTCAGCGTACGTGCCGGACCTTCTGGGCACACACGTTCTCGATCTGAGCACGGAACTGGCCGCTGACGTGGCCGACACGGAACGCGCATTGGCGGCATTCGAAGGAGCTCCGGACCAAGGGCTCGAGCAACTCGCACGCTTCCTGCTTCGCGCGGAGGCGGTGGCCTCATCCAAGATCGAGGGGTTGCAGGTCAACAGCAGGCGCCTGGCCAGACATGAGGCACGGATCGCAGCCGGCATCCCCGACCGCGATGCCACCGCAGACGCGGTCCTGGGCAATGTCATGGCGATGCAGCATGCGGTGGACAACGTTGCGAACGCCGCGACAGTCGAACTGCAGCACCTGCTGGACATCCACTCGGCATTGATGGAGCACTCGGACCAGCCGGAGATCAGCGGACAGGTGCGCACGACGCAGAACTGGATCGGCGGTAACGACTTCAACCCATGCCAGGCTGTGTTCGTCCCGCCGCCACCCGAGTACCTGCCGCAACTGCTCGCCGATCTTTGTCTCTTCATGAACCGGGACGACCTTCCCGGCACAGTTCAGGCGGGTCTCGTGCACGCGCAATTCGAGACCATCCACCCCTTCGCCGACGGCAACGGCCGTACCGGACGCGCTCTGATTCACGTGGTGCTCAAACGCCGAGGCCTCGCCCGGAACTACGTCCCACCGATCAGTCTCACCCTGGCCACCCGCGCCTCCGCCTACGTCGGCGCTCTGACCCGGTTCCGGTACGTCGGCGACGCCGCCGGCACAGAGGCGCTGGCCGGCATCCGCGACTGGCTCGACCTTTTCCTCAGTGCAACTCGCAGAGCGACGGCCGATGCCGTGAACTTGCTAGGTCTGCTCGAACAGGTACAGCAGGACTGGCGGACGCACGCTCGGCCTCGCACCGGAAGTGCCGCTGATCGACTGCTGCCCCAACTGATTGCCAACCCCGTTGTGACCGCGGACGACGTCATCCGGCTGACCCGGGCCAGTCGGTCCGCCGCCTTCGCGGCGATCGACAGCCTGACCGCTGCTGACGTCATCCGACCAGTTGGCGACCAGCAGCGCTACCGAATGTTCGAAGCTCCTCAGGTATTCGACGTGCTGACCGACTACGAACGCGCCGCGGCGACCGAGTCTGGAAACACCCGGGAAGAGCGGCCCAAGCGAGCGGTTCCTTACCGGCAAGACCCCAACAAGACCTAAGGTTTCTCACCCGCCGGGTTGGGGCTGCCTGATCCAGGTCGGCGACGGGTTGAAGCAGAGCCATTCGACGACGGTCGAGCCGACGACGATCGGGATCGCCCAGGCCCACGGGTGGTGCGGGAGGCTGACGATCGCGATGGCGGTCCAGAGCGCGATCCAGCCACCGCCGTACCCACGGAGGACGCCGCGGTACCAGAGTCCGCCGGGCGCCTCCGCGGAGCGCTGGCCGAGGTAGACGAACAGGTACGACGCGATGGTGATCGGCCAGAAATACCAGAGCCGGCCCCAGTCGTACGGAACCATCACCAGCGCGGTCAGGCAGACCAGCGCGATCGTCCAGTGGTAGACCTCGCCGGCCCAGTTCAGCCCGCGCCGCCGCAACGTCAGCACGATCGCGAGCGGGCCGAACAGCACGGCGAGAATCCCGGCCGCGACATGCAGAATCAACGCGATGTCACGCATCGCAGCGACTCCCCCGCTCCCCGCTCCCCCCGGAGCTATCTGACATGTCAGGGAGCATAGGGCGCGAGGTCGTCGCTCGTCTGCACCTCGGCCGGGCGAGTTCAGCTTCGGCCGGGCGAGTTCAGCTCTCCGGGAAGGACAGCACCCGGCGGACTGCGAAGTTCCGATATCCCATGCGTTCAAAGGACTTCGCCATCGGTACGTTGCCGAAGTCCGTGTCGGCCCTGATGTGCTCGGCACCCAGCTCGGCGTGCATGTGGGTGATCTCGGCGAGCAGCTCGTCGATGTAGCGGTGACCGCGGTGTTCCGGCAGTACGCCGAGGTACCCGACCGTCGGTCCGCCCGCGTTCGCGGACGGAATCGCGAACCCGATCAGCTTGCCGTCCTCGTTGTACCCGAGCCGCCACCAGGCGCGGTCGCTGTTCGGCATCGCCTTGTACAGGTCGAGCTCCTCGCGGGCTGCGGCCTCGACCCCGACCCGGGCGATCTCCCGCGCCGTGGCGGCATCCAGACTGCCCTGGCTGACCTGCATGAACACGTCGACGAACGCCTCGTCGTCGGCCGGCTCGAACCGCAGCCGGGTCGAGCGCGGCGGCAGCCCGTACTCCGGCTTCCACTCGTACCGCAGCCGATCGGTGATCGCAGTGAGCCCGGCCGCAGCGGCCGCCTTGGCCCGTGGTTCGACGGCGGCGACAACGTCCGGCTGGTCCTGCCAGTCGCTGGTCAGGAAGAAGTGGTACTCCGGCGGCTCGGCATCGGCAGGCCTCGACGCCAGGGCGTGCTTGATCAGGTCGGTCCACGCGGGGACCGGGTCGCCGTCGCCGGTGTAGTACAGGCCGTCGATGCTGAACGGCAACTCCTCGCCCGGAGCGCCCCACCAGATCGCGAGGGCCTGGATCGCGCCGTTCTCCTCCACGACCCAGTTCCAGTCGTGCCGGTAGTAGCCGTCGGCAACATACTCGACGTACCGCTCGTGGGTGACGGTGTTGACGGACTTCTGCTGCTCGATCAGAGCAAGGATGGTGTCGAGGTCGGCCTCGACGGTGTTGCGAATCGTCACAGATCCTCCAGCAGGAGGCGCGGATCCGCTCAGTGCGAGCTGGAGGAGCGGATCGGGTGCGCCGGGAAACAAGTCGGTGTGCTCATCGGTCGCTCCTTCCACTCCTGGATTGGTCTCGCCGGGCCAGACTCTAAGGTGCGGACGGGGTCATAGTCCACCTGTTATTCACACCTGGGATGTACGAACGTTTGTCTGCCGGGGCAGCGTCCCCACCATGAGAACCCTCATCGCCGCCGTGGTCCTGGCGACCACCGCCGCCTTCGGCTCCACGGCCTACGCCGCCCCGACCTCCACCCCGACCTCCAGCAGGTACGTCGTCAGCGCACCTGCTGCGATCGACACCTGTGCGCTCAGCTCCCTGCCTTCGCAGGCCGCCAACACCCTGGCCCTGATCCACTCCGGCGGACCGTTCCCGTACCGGCAGGACGGGACCGTCTTCCAGAACCGGGAGGGCATCCTCCCCGACGAGTCGAGCAGCTACTACCACGAGTACACCGTGAAGACGCCTGGCTCGTCCGACCGCGGCGCCCGCCGACTGATCGGCGGCGGGGCGACGACCGACCCCGAGCACGTCTACTACACCGGCGACCACTACGCCTCGTTCTGCGAGGTCGACGAGGACAGCTGAAACCCAGAGAGTAGTCTCGTCGGCACGTTGAGTGATCACTCCACAGATGGAAGGACGCCTCACCGATGCCGACTCCGCGACCGGGCCGCCGCCCTGGTGCTCTTGCTGGCCGAGCTGGCCGTTTGGTAGCTGCTGGTCTGTTGCTGTCCGCCGCGCTGCTCGCCTTCGGCCGGCCCGACACCGGGCTGGCCGAAGCGAGCGGCGATCCGCTGAAGCTGACCAACGGCTTCTACGTCGACCCCGGCTCGGCCGCGGCGGCGTACGTACGACGGCATCCCGAGGACACCGAGCTCGCGTCGAAGATCGCCGGGCAAGCGTCGGCGCGATGGTTCGGCACGTGGAGCGGGGACGTGAAGGCGGCTGTTGCGGCGTACACGATGGCTGCTGACCGGGCCGACAAGCTGCCGGTTCTCGTCGCGGACAACCTCCCCGGCGGACCCTGCGGCGTCGGCGGCGGGGCGGCGACTGCGGCGGCGTACCGGGCGTGGATCGCGGGCCTGTCCGACGGGATCGGCGTACGGCCGGCCGTCGTCGTACTCGAGCCGGATGCGCTGGCGCGACTCGACTGCTTCCCGCCGGCGCAGTGGGACGGGCGGATCGCGATGCTGAAGTACGCCGTGGGGCTGCTCGCGGTGAAGAACGTGAACACCTGGGTGTATCTGGACGCGGGGAACGTGGCGTCCGGCGACGCGAAGGAGATAGCTCGGCGGCTGCGACTAGCCGACGTCGGCAAGGTCCGCGGCTTCGCACTGAACACTGCGAACTACTTCACCACCTCCGAGTCGGTCAGCCGCGGTACGGCGATCTTGCAGGCGCTCGGCGGCGGCTCCCACTTCATCGTCGACACCAGCCGCAACGGCAACGGCTCCGACGGCAGCTCCTGCAACCCACCCGCCCGCAAACTAGGCACTCCCCCCGCCCGATCCACCGCCCCAGCAGACCTCAACCTCTGGCTCCGCACCCCCGGCGAATCCGACGGCCCCTGCGGCCAAACCCCCACCCTCCCCGTCCGAACCTTCTCCCCCGTACTCGCCCACCACCTAATAACCGGCACCTGAGCCACGCCACGACTCGGCGAAGACGGGGATGTGGGTGGACCTCCCCAGCAAAAAGGAGCGGTCCCGGGCATCGCCCGGGACCGCTCTTTACTGCCTGTGCTGTGTGCTGTCGGACTTCAGGTCAGAAGTCCATGCCGCCCATGTCGGGCGCGCCGCCCGGGGCGGCTCCTGCCTTCTCCGGCTTGTCGGCGATGACGGCCTCGGTGGTGAGGAACAGGGCCGCGATCGACGCTGCGTTCTGCAGCGCGGAGCGCGTCACCTTGGCCGGGTCGATGATGCCGGTCTTGATCAGGTCCACGTACTCACCGGTTGCGGCGTTGAGGCCCCAGCCCGGCTCGAGGTTGCGAACCTTCTCCACCACGACGCCGCCCTCGAGGCCGGCGTTCACGGCGATCTGCTTCAGCGGCGCCTCGACCGCGGACCGCACGATGGCGGCACCCGTGGCCTCGTCACCCTCGAGGTCCAGCTTCTCGAACGCGATCACCGACGCCTGCAGCAGAGCCACGCCACCACCGGCGACGATGCCCTCCTCGACGGCAGCCTTCGCGTTGCGAACGGCGTCCTCGATGCGGTGCTTGCGCTCCTTCAGCTCGACCTCGGTGGCCGCGCCGACCTTGATCACCGCAACGCCACCGGCCAGCTTGGCCAGCCGCTCCTGCAGCTTCTCGCGGTCGTAGTCGGAGTCCGACTTCTCGATCTCGGCGCGGATCTGGTTGACCCGGCCGCCGATCTGGTCCGCGTCGCCCTCGCCCTCGACGATGGTCGTCTCGTCCTTGGTGACGACGATCTTGCGGGCCTGGCCGAGCAGCTCCAGGTCGACCGAGTCCAGCTTGAGACCGACCTCCTCGGAGATCACCTCGCCGCCGGTGAGGACGGCGATGTCGACCAGCATGGCCTTGCGGCGGTCACCGAAGCCCGGCGCCTTGACGGCGACGGCCTTGAAGGTGCCCTTGATCTTGTTGACGACCAGGGTCGCCAGCGCCTCGCCCTCGATGTCCTCGGCGATGATGGCCAGCGACTTGCCGGTCTGCATGACCTTCTCCAGCACCGGGACCAGGTCCTTGATGCTCGAGATCTTGCTGTTGACGATCAGGATGTACGGGTCGTCGAGAACCGCTTCCATCCGGTCGGTGTCGGTCACGAAGTACGGCGAGATGTAGCCCTTGTCGAAGCGCATACCCTCGGTGAGCTCGAGCTCGAGGCCGAAGGTGTTGCTCTCCTCGACGGTGATGACGCCTTCCTTGCCGACCTTGTCCATCGCCTCGGCGATGATCGAGCCGACCTGGGTGTCCGCGGCCGAGATGGACGCGGTCGCCGCGATCTGCTCGCGGGTCTCGACCGGCTTCGCGAGCGCCAGCAGCTGCTCGCTGACAGCCTCGGTCGCCTTCTCGATGCCCTTCTTCAGGCCCATCGGGTTGGCGCCGGCCGCGACGTTGCGCAGACCCTCGCGGACGAGAGCCTGGGCCAGCACGGTGGCCGTCGTGGTGCCGTCACCGGCGACATCGTCGGTCTTCTTGGCAACTTCCTTGACGAGCTCGGCCCCGATCTTCTCGTACGGGTCCTCGAGCTCGATCTCCTTGGCGATGGAGACACCGTCGTTGGTGATCGTGGGGGCGCCCCACTTCTTCTCCAGCACGACGTTGCGGCCCTTCGGGCCGAGCGTCACCTTCACGGCGTCGGCGAGGGTGTTCATACCCCGCTCGAGGCCGCGGCGCGCCTCTTCATCGAAAGCAATCAGCTTGGGCATTCTCCGCGAGTCCTCCCGCGTCGAGTCAATGTGGTCCAGCCGGCCCGGATGCCCGCGACGGACGGCACCGACCCGCGACGCTCATGTCCCGCCGCGCTCCGGCACCTCATCGAGGCCGTCTTCTTGCACACTCCCGAGGCGCGAGCACTTATCACTCTCGCCCTTGGAGTGCTAACCAAGTATTAGCACTCGACCCAAGCGAGTGCAAGCCGGACCCCGGCTACGGTGAACCCATGGTGACGCTGTGTCCGGCCGCCCCGGACTCCTGGCCCGACGTCGCGACGGTGATGGGTGAGCGCGGCGACCCGTCCCGCTGCTTCTGCCAGTACTTCCGCCTCCGCGGCAAGGCCTGGTCCGACAGCCCGCCGGCCGCCAACCGCGCGCTGCTCCGGACGCAGGTCGTCGACGGTGAGCGTCCCCCCGGCGTCCTCGCGTACGACGGAGGTACGCCGATCGGCTGGTGTGCGGTCGCCCCGCGTACGGCGTACCCACGCATCGTGGCGTCCCCCAACTGGCGCACCGATCACCCGGACGCCTGGGTGATCACCTGCTTCGTCGTACCGGTCGGCAACCGCCGCAAGGGCGTCGCTGGGGAGCTGGTCCACGGCGCGGTCGAGCTGGCGCAGTCGTACGGCGCCTCCAGCGTCGAGGCCTGCGCCGTCGACACCGGCGTGGCGGGCCGGATCCCGTCCGCCGACCTGTACCGCGGCCCGCTCTCGGTCTACCTCAGCGCCGGCTTCACCGAGGTCAGCCGCACCAGCCCGCAGTGGGTCCTGGTCAGGCGCTCAGCTGAGCAACCAGATACTTCGGGGCGGTGAGGCGGTAGGCCTCGGTGATGAGCTCCTGCAGCTCCTCGCCGTCCGCCAACTCGAGCCGGATGAGCACCCAGGCGAACCGCCCACCTGCCCAGGACGGCGCATACGCCTCCGGATCCTCCGCTACCAGCGCTTCCTGCTCCTCCCGGAGGGCCTTGAGATGCAGGTGCGTCTGGTCCTCGGACATGTAGGCGAAGCTCTTGTTGCGGACCTTGAAGACCGGCTGCCCGGCCCACCCCTCATGCTCCTCGGCGCCCGGCAACCCAGTCATCACCTTCACCACCGCCTGCGCATCCATACCCCAACGCTAGGCACCCCCACCGACAGTTTCTCAGCGCGCGATCGTGACTGTCACCGTCGAGCCGACAGGCAGCATCGTGCCCGCCGCAGGCGAAATACTGATGATCGTGCCGGTCGGGTAGCTCGGCGACTTCACTCGTTTGTACTGCGCCTTCAGCCCGGCAGCGGCCAGCAGCGGCGTGTAGTTGCCCACCAGTGGGCCTGTCGGCGGCCCCGTGACCGTCCAAGGGCTGAGCACGCCGGACCGGCCCGGCACGATCTGGATCCGGCTGAGCATGCGGTCGACGTCCGCGGCGCTCGTGGACGACTCGGCGCGGAACCACACCTTGAGGGACGGGATGCTGACCGTGCCGCCACAGGTCGTCGTGTTCCTGTTGGCCTTCGGGTAGTTGGACGTCGAGCAGGTGGTCCGCTGCCGCTCGGCGCGTACTCCGCCGATCTCGAACGTCTCATCCGCACGGAACTCGGCCCGCGGGCTGCCGTAGTACAGCCCCACACTCTCGACCCCGGCGGGACGGAACGCCATGCAGTACAGCCGAGCGCTCGGGTCGTCGATCTGGACCGTGTCCTGCATCGGAGTACCGCACTGGCTCCTGTTGGTCGGCCAGTCTGCCGGAATAGCGATCGCAGCGTGGCCGAAGCCGACCAGTCTCATCGCAGGCGGGACAGGAGTAGGCGAGGTGACTGGGGCGGTCGGCGTACGAGAGGTCAGCAGGGTCGACGCACCGATGACAGACCCGACAGCTACTGCGGCCGCGGCGACGACTCCCGCAGTACGGCGGTGGCGTCGGCGGGCTGCTCCGGCGTACAGGGTGTCCAGTGGGGGTGGGCCGACCGGGGTTTGCTCGGCAGTGCGTTCCAGTAGGTCTGTCAGCTTCATCGGGGGTCTCGCAGTTCTGCCAAATGTGGGTCCTGTGCGAGGGCCTTCACTGCACGGGACAGGCGGCTCTTGACCGTGCCGGCGGCTACGTCCAGGACAGTCGCCATCTGTAGTTCGGTCAGGTGCGCGTAGTACCGCAGTACGACGGCTGTCCGTTGGTCGTCGGGCAGTCCGTCGAGTGCGCGCATCACAGCGTCCGTTTCGTCGATACCAGCGGTCGGATCGACGTCGGCGTGCTCGGGTAGCACTGCAGACGGCCGCTCTCCGTGCCACCGGCGCCGTCTGGAGGAGCGGAAGCAGTTGACCAACACCCGGTGCACGTACGCGTCGCGGTCGTCGGCGGCGCGGACCCGGTTCCACTTGACCAGGCAGCGCTCCAGTGCGGTCTGGACGAGGTCTTCGGCTTCAGGCGGAGTACAGCCGAGCAGGACCGCGCTGCGGACCAGCGTGGGCCAGCGTGCGGTGACGTACTCGCTGAAGTCGTCCATACCCCCTCCTCACCCGTACAGACAGGGTGATGGCCGCCGCAGGTTCCCTCTACTTGATCACTGTCAGCGTGACTGTTTCGCCTGGGCTCAGGAGGGTTCCGGGAGACGGGGAGATGCTGACCAGGCGGCCAGGCTTGTAGACGGTCGATGTCCTGGTGCTGATCTCGGTCTTGAGCCCCAGCTCCCGGAGGCGCTCCACGTACGCCGTACTGTCCCGGCCGTCGTCCAGCGACCGGGAGCTCGGTACGCCGACCCGGTCCGGCAGGATCTCGATCCGCGCGAGGATGTCGTTCACCTCGCCCACACTGGTCGACGACGAGGCACGGAACCAGACGTGCAACGACGGCAGGCCCACTGCGCCCCAGCACACTCCGTCGCTTGCACAGGTCGTCCGACGGCGCTCAGCCGGTACTCCGTTCAAGGTGAACGTCTCGTCGACCCGGAAGCCGCTCGGCGGGTCAGTGCCCAGCTCCACGCTGTCGACGTCCGGCGGACGCGGCAGGTCGCAGTACGAGGCCGCAGCCGGATCGTCGATCAGCACAGTGTCGCGGTGCGGGATGCCGCAGCGAGAGGCGTTCGTACCCCACACCTTCGGTACGGCGATCGCTGCGTGCCCGTAGCCGACCATCCGCATCGCCACCGGCCCCGGGGGCGGCTCAGGGGTGGTGATCAGCGTCCCGCTGCCGTTGGAGCTCAGTGCGTTGGTCACGCCGATCACGGCCAGCACGGTTATCGCGGCGGCAGCCGATGCCAGCACGCCGCGGGTCCGACTGGTGCGCAGGGGCTCCACACCCTTAAGTGTGGGTGCTGACGGCGTACTCCGGTAGCGAAAGTCGTCAGGGGCGGATCAGGGGTCGGTCGGTACCGATCCGGATGCCGTGAACGGTGCGGAAACGGGACAGTGGAGCCATGACGAACTCCAACGCACCGTTCCAGAACCTGTCCGGCAAGGTCCTCCGTCGTTCCTCGAACCAGCGGATGCTCTCCGGGGTCTCCGGCGGCATCGCCGAGTACCTCAACGTCGACGTGACCCTGGTCCGCCTCGGCTGGGTCGGCCTGACCCTCATCACCGGCGGCGCCGCGATGATCGGCTACGCGGTGGCGTGGATCGTGATCCCGGAGTCCGACGGCAAGGCCGTGTGGCAGAACGTTCAGCAGTCGGTCAACCAGAACCAGCAGCACGACTCGACCGAGAACGACATCGCCTCCCGGATCTACGACGACACCACGACCAACAACAAGCCCCCGGCCGCATGACTCACTCTGCGCCTGTAGAAGGCGCAGAGAACCCGGCGGGGTGACCGCAGCGGCGGTCACTCCGCCTGCGGCTGTCTAGACCTTCAGTGCGGGCCAGCGGAGTGCAGCCAGCGCCTGGTCCGGGTGGTCGGCGAAGACACCTTGCAGCCCCAGAGCGGCAAAACGCTTCAGCTCTGTCGAGTAGTCCGTCGCAGTAGGCAGGAAGCGGCGCTCCGCGCGGAACGTCCACACCTGCACAGCCAGACCGACGCGCTGAGCCTGCTCCACCAGACGGGTCGGCTCCCCCAGGCAACCGTCCGCAGTACGTGGAATGACCAGGTCCTTGTGCGGGGCCAGCACGTGAGCGTACGTCGCTATCTCCCGCAGTCCGGCCGGCTCGATCAGGTCGGCGTACGTGCGGCCGTCACCGGTACGCAGGAAGTCGTTCGGCGCGCTCTCCGAGTCGATCAACTGCACCAGCGGCACCCGCGTCATCACCGACAGCCGTCGCAGGCTCGTCGGCTCGAACGACTGCACCATGACCTCGTCGTCGCGCAGTCCGAGCGCCAGGATCCGCTCCGTCAGCAGCTCCTCCAGCGGCAGTCCGAGCCGCCGGAAGTACGCCGGGTGCTTGATCTCGGGGATCACCCCGATCGGATGACCGAGCCGCGCCGACTCCCGCCGCGCCAGCTCGACCACCTCGTCGAAGGTGGGGATCGCTTCCAAACCGTCGTACGCCGTGTTGTTCGCCCGGAGCGCGGGCATCCGTTCCCGCGCGCGGAGGGTGCGGAGCTCGGCGAGCGTGAAGTCCTCGACGAACCAGCCGGTGACAGCTGTCCCGTCAACGATCTTGGTGATCTTCCGGTCGGCGAAGACCGGGTGCTCGGCGACGTCCGTCGTACTCGAGATCTCGTTCTCGTGCCGGCAGACCAGGGCGCCGTCGAGGGTCGCGACCAGGTCAGGTTCCAGGTAGTCGGCGCCTTGTGCCGCGGCCAGCCGATAGGCCGCCGGCGTGTGTTCCGGGCGGTAGCCACTCGCTCCCCGATGCGCGATCACCAACATGGATCCAGGACAGGGGCCGGACATTGCCCAGCGGGAACCCGTTGCCCAACGCAAGGTGAAGGTCTACCGACTGTCACCGTCAGGGACATTCGCGGGGGTCCACAGACGCGAGTAATTCGCATGCGACTGTCGGTGCCGGGACCTAGCCTGAGGGGGCCATGAGACAACTTCCGCTCGCCGACCCTGGCGTCCCGAATCACCGCTCGCCGGCCCGCTACCTGTGGTGGGTCGCCGGCGGTCAGGCCCGCACGCTCGCCGGCGGGATGGCCTTCGGCATTCTGTGGATGGGAGCGCAAGCATTCATCCCGGCGATCCTCGGCCTGGCGATCGACGAGGGCATCGCGGCGAAGGACGGCGAGCGGCTGCTGCACTGGACGGCGCTGCTGTTCGCGGTCGGTGTGGTGCAGGCGCTGGCCGGCATCATGCGGCACCGGTTCGCGGTGACCAACTGGCTGATGGCGGCGTACCGGACCGTCCAGGTCGTGACGCGGAAGTCCGCCCACCTCGGAGCGACGCTGCCGAAGCACCTGGCGACCGGCGAGGTGGTCAGCGTCGGTGCCGGCGACCTCGCCTACGTCGGGAACCTGATGGAGGTCTCGGCCCGATTCGCCGGCGCGATCGTCGCGTTCGTCGTGGTCGCGGCGATTCTGCTCTCGTCGTCGACGGTGCTCGGCCTGGTGGTGCTCATCGGCGTACCGATCATGCTCTTCTGCCTCGGACCGATGCTGCGGCCGCTGCACCGGCGGCAGTCCGCGCAGCGCGAGGCGGTCGGCGAGCTGAACTCGTTGGGTTCGGACATCGTGGCCGGGCTGCGGGTGCTGCGCGGTATCGGCGGCGAGGAGTCGTTCTCCCGGCGATACCGCAGTGAGTCGCAGGAGGTGCGGAAGGCGGGTGTGCGCGTCGCCGGCATCCAGTCGATGCTGGACGCGGCCCAGGTGCTGCTGCCAGGGATCTTCGTGGTGCTCGTGGTCGGCCTGGGTGCGCACTTCGCACTGCGCGGCGACCTGAGCGCCGGGTCGCTGGTCGCCTTCTACGGGTATGCGACGTTCCTGGTGCTGCCGCTCCGGACGGCGACGGACTTCGCCAACCAGCTGATGCGTGGGCTGGTCGCGGCGGGCCGAGTGATCCGCGTGCTGAAGCTGGAGCCGGACGTCACCGACCCTGCGGCGCCACTGCAGCTGCCGGACCACGGTGACCTGGTCGATCCGGTCTCCGGCGTGCGCGCCCGCGACGGACTGCTCACCGCAGTCGTCTCCGCCGAGCCGGACAGCTACGCCGAGCTCGCGGACCGCCTCGGGCGGTATGACGACGCCAGCGAGGTCAGGTACGGCGGCGTGACGCTGGCCAGCGCTACCCGGGCGACTGTGCGGGAGCGGATCCTCGTGAGCGACACCGGCTCCCAGATGTTCACCGGCGTACTGCGGACCGAGCTGGACCCGGACGGCCGGCGTACTGATGACGAGCTGATGGCCGCGCTGCGGACTGCATCTGCCGAGGACGTGCTGGTCGCGCTGCCGGACGGGCTCGACTCCGAGGTCGAGGAGAAGGGCCGCTCGTTCTCCGGTGGTCAGCGTCAGCGGTTGGTGCTTGTGCGGGCGCTGCTCGCGGACCCGGCCGTGCTGGTCATGGTCGAGCCGACCTCGGCCGTCGACGCACACACCGAGGCGCGGATCGCGGAACGGCTGCGCGACCACCGAGCCGGCCGGAGCACCGTCGTACTGACCGCGAGCCCGCTGCTGCTCGACCGCGTCGACGAGGTGATCTTCGTCGCCGCCGGCCGGGTTGTTGCCACCGGCAAGCACCGTGACCTGCTCGAGAACGAGCCGCAGTACCGCCGTACCGTCACCCGCCAGACCGAAGAAGAGGAGGCCCTCCGATGAGGCAGATCCTGCCCGTTGCCGGGCCGGCCGAGATTCGGCAGCACGCGCGCCGACTGGCGCTGCGGCACCCGCGCAACCTGCTGATCGCGCTGGTGCTGCACGTGTTGGCGGCGGTGTCCGGGCTGGCGGCGCCACGGCTGATCGGCGACCTGGTGGAGGACGTGCAGAACGGCACGACCGCCGCGAAGGTCAACGAGGTCATCGTGGTGATCGCGGTCTTCATCGTCGCGCAGTCGCTGCTGACCCGCTGGGCGCGATACCGCTCGTTCGCTCTGGGCGAGCAGGTACTGGCCGAGCTGCGTGAGGAGTTCGTCGACAACGCGCTGGCGCTGCCGATCGGCACGGTCGAGCGGGCCGGCACAGGTGACCTGCTGTCGCGGACGTCGCGGGACGTCGACACGTTGTCGCGGACGGTGCGGTTCGCCGTACCGGAGACGATCATCGCGTTCGTCACCGTGATCTTCACGGCTGTCGCGACGGTGCTGGTCGGGGTGTGGGTGCTGGTCCCGCTGGTCGCGATGGTTCCGTTGCTGTGGCTGAGCACGAAGTGGTACCTGCGTCGCGCGAAGGACGGCTATCTTCGCGAGAACGCGGCGTACGCGCAGATGACGAGCTCGCTGGCGGAGACGGTCGAGGGTGCGCGGACGGTCGAGGCGTTGCAGCGGTACGACGATCGCGTGCGGCGCGGGGATGTGGACATCCGCGGGTCGTATCTTGCCGAGCGGTACACCTTGTTCCTGCGGACCGTGTACTTCCCGGTCGCGGAGCTGGGCTATCTCGTGCCGGTCGTGGGCACGCTGCTGTTCGGCGGCTGGCTGCATCTCAACGGTCATGTTTCGCTCGGCGCCGTGACGGCTGCCGTGCTGTATGTGAACCAGCTGATCGATCCGGTCGACCGGTTGCTCTCTTGGCTGGACGAGCTTCAATCCGGCGGTGCCGCGTTCGCGCGGCTGCTGGGCATCAGCGACGTACCGGACGACCGGACGCCGTCGGGGCAGAAGCCTTCGTCGGAGTTGGTCGAGGCGCGTGATGTGCGGTTCTCGTACGTCGATGGTCGCGACGTGCTGCACGGGGTGGACCTGACCATCCAGCCTGGTGAGCGGATCGCCATGGTGGGACCGTCGGGCGCTGGCAAGTCGACGTTGGGGCGGTTGGTCGCGGGCATCCACCCGCCACGGACCGGTTCGGTGACCGTCGGCGGTGTCGGCATGACGGAGCTGCCACTGGACGAGCTCCGCAAGCAGGTCGCACTGGTCACCCAGGAACACCACGTCTTCGTCGGCACGCTCCGAGACAACCTGTCGATGGCACGCCCGTCTGCCACCGACGCCGAACTGTTGGAGGCCCTAGAAGCGGTCGACGCCCGTGAATGGGCGCAGGCGCTACCGGACGGCCTCGACACCCGAGTCGGCTCCGGCCAGCTCGCGCTAACACCTGCCCAGGCACAGCAGCTGGCACTGGCCCGGCTGGTCCTGGCCGACCCACACACCCTGGTCCTGGACGAGGCAACGTCGCTGATCGACCCCCGAGCCGCCCGCCATATGGAACGCTCCCTGGCTGCGGTCCTCGAGGGGCGCACGGTCATAGCAATCGCCCACCGCCTCTACACCGCCCACGACGCCGACCGCGTAGCAGTAGTAGAAGACGGCCAAATAACAGAACTAGGCAGCCACGAAGACCTAGTAGCCCGCCAAGGCTCCTACGCCGCCCTCTGGACCTCCTGGCACGGCTAACCCGGGGAGGGGTGAAAGCCCTCTCCCCGGCAGGCTGCGTGTCATCCGCCAGCAACCAGCCGCCTGCCACCTCCGCTCGAGCGGTCGGCCGTCCTCCTCCCCCGCCCCCGAGCGGAGCGAGGGGGCGGGTTCTCTTAGCGTTTTCGTAGTTGGAGGACTGCTGAGTCGACGTGTGGGGGTGGGGTGAAAGCCTTGCGGGGAAGGCGTAGCCCGATCGACGGGTCGTAGTGGCGGAACCACCGGTTCGCGCCGGGTGCCTCGCCACGCGCCCACCGGTTCGCCACCTGCCGTTGGAGCACGAGGTCCGCCGACACCAAGCGTGAGCCCGGCGCGAGCAACCGCTTCAACAACAAAGTAGAGATGTTGTACGGCGGACTGGACACCACCCGGAACGGCCGTGACGGCAACCGGAGGTCACCAGCATCGGCGCGGACCACCGTCACCGGCGCATCCGCGAACCGTGTCCGCAACCGATCGGCACGACCGGGATGGAGTTCGACGGCGACCACCCGGGCGCCGGCCCGGACCAGCGGCGCAGTCAGCGCACCGAGTCCGGCCCCGACGTCGAGGACGAGCTCACCGGGTTTGACCCCGGCCGCGTCCACAACCCGTTGGGCCCAACGACTATCGAGCGGATGCCATCCCCAGGCACCCCTCGCCTGCCCGGAGCCGGGCACGACGGACCATCACGAAGTACGTAATCATGCAATGGACCCTAGACCGTCGAACCCCAACAGCTCAAAGCATTTTCGGCGCCGCACCGAGCGACAGAACCGTCTCCGTCGTACGCCGCTGTGCCAGCTCGAGCCGGCTCTTCTTCGCCACGGACGTACCCTTCGCGAGCTCACGCCGTACGTCGAGAACCCGCACCGGCAGGACATCGGTCATCAGCAGCGGCGCGAACTCAGCCTGCTCGGTCGACCACCGATCCCCGTCACGCTTGAACGTGAACCGGACAAGCAGCCCTTCCGCCTTCGTGCTCTCGGGTTCGCGATGCGCGGCCACCAGGTTGCCCAGACCGTAAGCGACCCACTTGCCGTTGATCTGCTCCATCGGCTGCACGACATGCGCATGATGCCCGATCACCAGATCAATGTTGCTATCAGCAAGCAGTTGCGGTGCGACCTCCCGCTGCTGGTCGTTCAGCTTGCTCGAGTACTCCATACCCCAATGGCAGCTGACCAGGACGAGATCGGCGCCGCGATCCTTCGCCTCCTGCGCCTTTCGCGCGATCGTCTTCACGTCGATCGTGCCGGCGCGCCAGGTCTGACCGTTCGGGTACGGCAACCCGTTGAACCCGAACGTGAAACTGAGCGAAGCGATCTTCACCCCGCCGACATCGACGATCGTCGTCTGCTCCGCCTCGGCCCGCGACCGCGCCGTACCCGCATGCTTCAGCCCCACCTTCTCCAAGGTGTTCAGGGTCCGGTCGACGCCGTTCGCGCCGCCGTCGAAGCTGTGGTTGCTGGCGGTCGTGCACAGGTCGTACCCGGTCTGCTTGAGCGCGGTCGCGATCTGCGGCGGACCCTGGAAGAGCGGGTAGCCGTGGTACGGACCACCGGCAGGTGCGAGCGGGGTCTCCAAGTGCGCGATCGATAGATCGGCCTTCTGCACAAGGGGTTTCACGCTGCCCATCAGCGGCGCGAAGTCCCAGTCCCCACCCTTGCCGTCACGTTTCGCCGTGGTCCACAGACGTTCGTGCAGCAGTACGTCGCCAGTCGCGACCACGGTGATCCGATCGGGCTGGTCGCCCTGCTTCGGATTTGTGGCCTGCGCGGTCTTCGTACCGTGATTGCCGGTCGTATCCGCGTAGGTGTCCGCGATACATCCGGTCGTAGCCATCGCCGCGGCGCCGGCCAGCATGCCCCCGAGCACCGCACGTCGTCGTACTGCCATCCCCACCCCCTCGTCGCCGATGAAGACGCGGCACCGAGGGCTTTGGTTGGGACGGAGATCTGATCGTGTCCTACGCGATCAGATCGGAGCTGCCGGCTCTACCTTCCGGCCGGCTGTCCTGGCACGCGTCGACCAGGTCGTCGAGGGAGATCTCGAGGGTGGCGGCGACAGCGGCCACCGTGAACAGGGCCGGTGTCGGGATGCGACCGGTCTCGATCTTGCGGAGCGTATCGACCGAGACACCGCACGCCGCAGCCACCTCGACCATGCTGCGCTCGCCGCGCGCCTCGCGGAGCAGACGGCCGAGCTGACGACCGCGTTCGCGGTCCCAGGTGGACAGAGGTGGTCGGACCATGAGTGTGATAATAGTACCGGTATAGTTATCCGGTGAAGTCGAGTCGTGAACGAGGAAGCAAACGATGGTCGAGTTGAAGACGGCGGCGGAGATCGAGCAGATGCGCGAGGCCGGCCGGGTCGTCGGTACTGCGTTGGCCGCGGTGAAGAAGCAGGCCGCGGCCGGGGTCTCGCTCCGCGAGCTCGATGAGGTCGCCCGCGACATACTGCGCTCCGCCGGAGCGGTGTCGTTGTTCGAGGGGTACCAGCCGGGGTTCGCGACGTCGCCGTTCAGCGGGGTGATCTGCACGTCGGTGAACGACGCCGTACTGCACGGGCTGCCGAGTGACCTTCGCCTGGAGGACGGGGATCTCCTCAACGTCGACTGCGGCGCCTCGATCAACGGCTGGTGCGCGGACGCGGCGACCAGCTTCTGCATCGGTACGCCGCGACCCGAGGACCTCGAGCTGATCGCGACCACCGAAGAGGCACTCGCCGCGGGCGTCGCGGCCGCGGTCGAAGGCAACCGCATCGGCGACATCAGCGCCGCGATCGGACGCATCGGCAAGCGCGACAACGTCGGCACCAACCTCGACTTCGGCGGCCACGGTGTAGGCCGCCGCATGCACGAAGACCCCCACATCGCCAACGGCGGCCGCCCCGGCCGAGGCCTCAAACTCCGCGCCGGCCACGTCTTCGCCATCGAGCCCTGGTTCTGGTCCGGCCCCGGCTCCACCTACATCATCGACGAAGACGGCTGGACCCTCCGCTCCGCCGACCACACCCGAGGCGCCCACGCCGAACACACCGTCGCCATCACCCCCGAAGGCCCCCAAATCCTCACCCTCCCCTAGATACGACGACCAACCCACGCCCCGCCCGTCGGCGCGGTCAACCCACGCTCCGGACTACGCGCGGCTCCTTCGTCGCCGTGCTACGCCGTCATCGGCGTCGGCATCGGCGGCATCGGCGGCATCGGCTGCATCGGCTGCATCGGCTGCATCGGCTGCATCGGCTGCATCGGCTGCATCGGCTGCATCGGCTGCATCGGTGGAGCAGCTAGTGTCTCGCCAGCCAATGTTCGGGTTGTATTCCCCGCCCCGGGGTTCTCCCCTGCTGTTGTGCCCTCTCCCCTCGTACACCAGCAGAGAAGGCCCAACACGCGCGGATAACCCTTCCTGTTGCGAGCGTCGGGCCGCAGGGCTAGGTGGGGCTGGGTGCTGTCGCGTCGATCCGCCTGCGAGGTCCTCGCCGCCTGCTTGCCATCTGTCAGCGGCTATCCAGGCGTCCTCGGTAGAAGGTCACACGCGCAGCAGGGTGGAATCCGACGGATTGGTAGAGCGTGGCGGCAGGCGGGGATTCGAAGCCGATTTTGAGGCGGCGAGCGCCTCTGGCTGCTAGGCGTTCGATGCCTGTGGTGAGCATGGCTCGAGCCAGGCCTCGCCGGTGGTACTCGTCTTCCACTCTCACCGGCTCTACGAGACCAACCTGCGTCACCGGGTCGAACCAGTAGAGCGAGTACGCGACGGCTCGGCCATCGAGCGTCTCGATGGCGAGGTCGAGCGCTGGGTCGTACGAAGAACATCGCCGAAGGCGCTCGCCAACCTGGTCGCCGTTGCGGTGGCGCATCGGGTGCGGAGTCCCCGGTCGTTGAGTGCGATCGACGAGAACGAAACCCTCGGGAAGCAGGTCGACCCGCGGTCGTTCGGTGGCATCCATCCAGGCAATGCTTGATCGCTCACCGGCAACGAGCCCAGCTCCGTCAACCAGTTCGCGCAGGCGGCGATCGTCATCACGCACAGGAACCCCGAATGAGCCCGCAGCGTGACGCCCGACCTGCACCAACGCGCCCGCCCAAACCTGATCCACAGAAGGGGTCGTCACGCCCGGGACGATGATCGGGTCACACTGCCAGACATCGTCGGCCCAACTCGTCAACAGAACCCCGGCCACCGGCACATCACCGTCGACCCAGAACAATTGGTCGATCGCGTCCGACCGGCGCGCCTTCCGGGACCACCACTGCACATCCGCGGCCTCCCACACACCGACCCCGCCCTCAGCCAGGCGGACCCGCTGCAACAACGCAGTGGCCAGCGCAAGTGCCTCGCCCCCAGCAACCCTGATCTCCCGCACAGGCAGACCGTAGCGCGAGCCCCACTGCGACCAATGAGTTCGTGGCGCACTAGCCGTTCGGCTACGAAGCACCCAGCCCCGGGAGGAAAGTCTTCTATGGACGCTGAGTGCGAACCTGACGATCGCTCCTCCAACGCCTCAGCAACGAGCGGCGGCCTCAGAACAGGGGTTGTTGGGTCGGGGGTTCGGGCTGCGGTTGCCGGCGGGGTGGGGCGCGGAAGCGGCTGGTGGTGGGGTCGGGCTCGCCCCAGCCGGAGTCGGAGATGGAGCCAGGGACCTCGACCACGCCAGTGGGGTGCATGCCGTTGATTGGTTTGGAGCGGTGGGAGGAGCCTCGGCCGAAGCCGTGTTTGTCGAGGAGGGGGCGGGCTTTGTCTTCGAAGGCTTTGCGGTAGCTGGGGCCGGCGTAGGAGCCGTGGGCGTAGAGGGATTCGTAGCGGGAGACGAGGTCGGGGTGGTCGCGGGCCAGCCAGGTCATGAACCAGTCTTTGACGCCGGGGCGTAGGTGGAGGATGAGAGTGGTTACACCGGTGGCGCCGGCTTCGGACAGTTGGCCGAAGAGGTGGTCCAGGTGGTCGACGGAGTCGGTCAGCCACGGGAGGACGGGCGCGACCATCACGCCGCACGGGAGGCCGGCGTCGCGGATGGCACGGATCAGGTCCAGGCGGCCGCGGACTGATGGGACACCGGGCTCTAGCCGGCGGCGGAGTTCTTCGTCGCCCAGAGCCAAGGAAATGCCGATGCCGACTCGCACCTCGGAGGCAGCCGCGGACAGTAGGTCCAGATCCCTGCGGAGCAAGGTGCCCTTGGTCAAGACCGACAGGGGTGTACCAGACGCGGCGAGGGCATCGATGATGCCGGGCATCAGGCGGTAGCGGCCCTCGGCGCGCTGGTACGGATCGGTATTGGTGCCCAGGGCAACTTGCTCGTGACTCCAGGACGGGCGGGCGAGTTCACGCCGAAGTACGTCGGCGACATTGGTCTTCACCACGATCTGCCGATCGAAGTCCTGTCCGGTGTCGAGCTCCAGATACTTGTGGGTCGGTCGGGCGAAGCAATACCGGCAGGCGTGCGTGCAACCGCGATACGGATTGACCGTCCAGTTGAACGGCAGACCCGTGCCGGGCACCGAGTTCAGCGCCGAGCGCGCGACCACCTCATGGAACGTGATGCCCTGGAACTCCGGCGTCGTCACCGACCGAACCAGGCCCGCGATCGATCCGAGCCCCGGCAACGTGCCCGGCGTCTCGACGTCCAACTGCTGACCCGCCCATCGCATGCCCAACAGTCGAACACATGTTCCCATGGATGTCCAATATTATGTCCGGGCCGATGTCATGTCTCAAGACATCGGTGACGAATCTGTATCAGGACATCGGTAACGCTTCCGGGGCGCTTGGTGGTGACACTTCTTCGGCCCGGCGTGCAAGACATGTCCTTCCGGATCTGGCTCCCCTCTGTGTCAAGAGGCGGCCGGCAGTGGGGTCGTAGGCTGTTGTTCGGCGGGTCCGGGAAGTGACTTGTCCGAAGAGCCGGCATGGGGATGTGAGCTGGTCACGCTGGAGTCAGTAGACGTTCCCCGGTGTCCTCCCGGGCCCGTCCGTGTCTGTCTCAGGGCGTCGTTGAGCATCTGGTGGTAGACGATGTCGGACAGGCGTCGCTTCACGCAGCGCATTGCCTCCATGGGTGCCTTGCCGTCGGCCTTCTTGCGTTCGTAGTAGTCGCGGCCCTGGCTGGGGTTGCGGATCTGGACGCGGGCCATGATGCGTAGCACGCGGTTGATCTGCCGGTTGCCAGCGCGGGAGAGCCGGTGGCGGACCTGGTCGCCGGAGGAGGCGTCGATGGGTGCGGTGCCGTTCCAGGACGCGAAGTGGGCCTTGGTCGGGAAGCGGGTGATGTCGCCGACCTCCACTAGGAGCCGGGCCGCGCCGGAGGGGCCGATGCCGGGCAGGTCCGGCAGCCCGGTGCCGGTGGCTGCGACGAGTTCGGTGAGCTCTTTGTTCGCGGCCTTCTTGCGCGCGTAGATCCGCTCGAGGTCGCTGATCAGTTCCGCGGCGACCCGTCGGCGGGCCTTGCCTGCGGCGTCGCGTGGTCGGACCTTGGTCAGCAGGGCCTTGGCTTGGCGTGCGGACAGGTCCTTCTTCGCCCCGCCCGGGATGAGTTCCAACAGCAGCTGGTGGAGCTGGGAGATCATCCGGGTGTGGTCCTCACCCAGCGAGCGGCGCCGGTCGACCAGGATCCGCAGGACCGCGAGTTGCTCGTCGTTGACCACCGGACGCAGCCCGGTCATCCGGGTGCCGACCAGCGCGACCGAGTGCGCGTCGGTGGCGTCGGTCTTGCGGCCCTGCCCGGTGGCGAAGACGCGTGCCCGTGCCGACAGCTTGGGCGGGACGTCGACGACCTGTTCGCCGTCGGCGAGCAGCCGGTTCGCGATGTGCTTGCCGATGCCGGCACAGCCCTCGATCGCCCAGACCCGGTCCGGCCACTGCCGGCCGTAGCCGAGCATCGCGGCGTAGCCGTCACGGTCGGTGCCGAACCGGCCCGCGCCCTGGATGGTCTCCTCGGCGGACATGATCTCGATCGTTGCTGAACGCTTGTGCGGGTCCATGCCGATGACCACGCGATCCGACATAGATCTCATGGAAGTCCTCCGATGCTCGATGCACTACTGGTTATCGAGCCGGGAGGGCAACGCTGCTTCGAGCCACACAAACCCCTCTTGAGCCTCTCCTGGCCCTAGCGACGCCCGGCCCGCGCAGGCCAAATGAGAGCCACACGACCCGCGTGGGCAGCCGAAATGAGAGCGACAAGCCGGGCGCCTGGACCGAGCCTCGCCAGGATCGGTCCTAGGAGCAATACAACAAGCAGGCGATGAGCGGTCGTGTCACTTCGGCTCGCCCAGATGGACGCAATCTTTGTGTCGGGGCTGCCGCGCGGCGGGAACGGTTCCTAGGCAGCGCCGACCTTCCCGGGCATCCGAACCAGCCGTACCCCGGTCACCAGCAGCCACACGAGCCAGGCGGCGTAGCCGAGCAGCCCCACGAACAGGATCGGCGAGCCGTCAGCGATCGCGAGGTTGGCCACCCCGGCGGCGATCAGCAGGCCTCCCCCGGCCACGCCGAGCACACGCTGCCACGGCGCCGCCAGCCGACTCGCATGCGCCGCCAGCGCCGCGCCGATGAAGGTGGTGCCGAGCGCCGACAGCGCCAGAGCGAATGCTCCTGCATGCAGCTGCCAGACCAGCTCGAACAGCGGGCTCGGCTCGGCGAGACCGCCGGCGGACAATACGACTCCGTCCCACAGAACGGCGTAGAGCGCGAAGACCGCCGCGAGAGTCGCGCCCGCGGCCACCGCGAGGCGCGACCAGTCGGCGCCCGCACCCCCGCGACGCCCGACCAGCCCGTGGAGACCGGTCACGAACACGAGCAGCAGCGGCAGGTTCAGCGCCTCTGAGCCGACCGCGATCGCGACCACGCCCCGGTGAACCGCGTGCCAGGCGAGCACCTTCTCGATCGGGTCGCCGTAGCCGGGCGCTCGGGCCCAGACGAACACAGCATTCTGAATGACCAACGACGCTACCAACGCGATCGCCGCCGCGCCCACGACCCGCTCCCCGAACGCAAGGGTCGGGATCGGCCCCCTTTTGTGCGGCGATCTCATCTCTTACTCCTTCGGGCGCCGTCAGCGGAACCTTGTTCACGGCCACAGCATGCGCTTGTGTAGCCGCAATCAACATAGGGATCACCCAGATCTACGCCCGGGCCTACCCTGCCGCTGCTGTGGCGCTACTAAACGCTGACTCGGGAAACGCACTCATCTGCCGCATTCCGCGCGGTCGTGCCGATGAGCGCGCAGCGGCCAGGGTCTCTAGTGGAAGTTCTCGGGCGGCTGGAGTCCGAAGCGTTCGCACAGCACAGCGACGTCGTGTCGGTCGACCTCGCGCAACTCGTATCCGGTGTGGTTCTGCAGGGCGAACTCGGGACGTTCGCATCGGACTGAGATACCTGCAATCTCACCCTGACCGGAAAGATCATCGCGGGTGAACATGAACGGCGCTTTGAGACTGCCATAGTGAAGTCGGCCGTCGCTCAGAGTCTCGTACAGGTGAAGATCTACGCGACGACTGTGGCCGTCATGCAGGACGAAGTTCCAGGGACGGTCGCCGGGCCACGGGTAGATCCGATCGACTCCTTGGTCGGCGAAGGCTGCGACGAGACCTTCGAAGTCATCCGCGTCTACCCAGACGTCGAGATCCAGATGTTCCCGAGTCTGTTTCCCGACCAAGGCATCGACAGCCCAACCTCCGCCGACGCATGCTGCGACTCCGTACCCTTGCAAGGCAGTCATCAACGTGCGCACCGTTTCCGGCGGCATAGCGTATTCGCTCACGCCCCAGAGTCTCAGGCGAGGCAACTCATTACTGCCGTCCCGCCCATTCGGACATGCTGCGATCAGATCACTGAACTGGCGTCATCAGTGAGGCCGTCTGGCAGGTCGATGCACGGACCTTCGTCGGTGAGGCACGTCGTACAGCCGACGGGCGCCTTGCGAGCCGTCGTCGTTCTCGCCAACGCTCGAAGAGTCGCGTCACGGGTTCAGGATGCCTGATCGAAACGTCCTCAACTGCCGCTGAGCGAGCGCGGCCGGTCGGGCTGAGCAGATGCCGTGGTTGGCCATGAGTGTCACCGATGTCTTGAGAGATCGAGTGTCACCCATGTCCTGACACAGAGCTGTCACCGATGTCCTGAGACATCACATTATGTCCGGGCCGATCGTCGGATCCTGCCGCCGGTGTTCGTTGCAGGAGTGAGAGGCGGGTGGCCGCCCGGACAAGGAGTGCTGAGACATGAGCCTGTACCTGATCTCGTTCGAGAAGGGTGCGATGGACCACATCCCCGCCGAGGACTTCCCCGACGTCGGCAAGGCTGCCCACGCGGTGATCCGGGAGAGCAAGGACGCCGGTGTGTATGTCTTCGGCGGCGGGCTGAGCTACGAGGACGGCGACGTGGAGTGGGGCGTCGTGGCCACTGACGGCAGCGTCACCGACGGCCCGGACCCGGAGGGCAAGGAGCTCGTCGGCGGTCTCACGATCGTCGACGTACCCACCCGTGCGGCCGCCTTGGAGTGGGCCGCCAAGATCGCGGTCGCCTGCCGCTGCGCGCAGGATGTCCGCAAGTTCGGGGACGACCCGGAGCGTTGATCACCCGGGCTCGGCGGGTCCGGGTGATCGCAGTTCAGCGGAAAGCGTCCGCGTTCGCCGCTGCCCACTCGCGGTAGGTCACCGCGGGCCGGCCGGTGAGTTCGGGCACAGCGGGCTCGGGCTTCATCGGCCACTCCGCCATCATCCGGAAGCCGTCCAGCAACCATTGCGCCGTCTCCAATCCGATCGCCGGCGCGAGCTCGTCGAGGTACTCCTGCGGCGTCTGCTCGACGAACCGGACCTCGCGCCCGATCGCCTCGGCGATCCGCTCGACCTCCTCCGGCGGTGTGAGCGCTTCCGGTCCGCTCATCATGATCTTCTGACCGTTGAAGCGTTCGGACAGCAACACGACCCGCGCCACCGCGGCAATATCGCCGAGGTCGATCGGCGTCTGAACGGCCCCGGCGTACGGCGCTCGCACGACGCTCTCGGCCTTGATCGACGGCGCCCAACCGAGCGTGTTGTTCATGAATTGCCCCGGTCGCAGGAAGGTCCAGTCGAACCCACCCGACTCGATCGCACGCTCGATCCGGTAGTAGTGCCACGCCGACGGATCCCCTTGCGCCTCATACTCAGCCGGCTCTCCGGACAGTACGACGACTCGCCGCACACCGGCCTCCTGAGCGCAGCGGACGAAGTCGTCGACGTACGCCGGAAGCGGCGCGAGGTAGACCGTGTCGATGCCGGCCAGCGCGGCCGGCAGCGTCGAAGGCGTCCCGAGATATCCGTGGGCGATCTCCACCCCGTCCGGCAGCGCCGCGCGCGCCGGGTTGTTGGTCAAGGCCCGGACCGCCGCGCCCGCCGACACCAACTCGTCCACGAGCAACCGACCCACACTGCCGGTCGCCCCTGTCACCAAGATCGTCATGCCGTTCCTCTCTCACCGACAATTCTCGTAGGGTATACGAGAATTCAACCGAGCGCCTATCGTTGTCGGCGTGAGCGAGCGGCGAAGCGGTCAGGGTCAGCCAGACAAGACGCTGGCCTTGCTGTGGCGCAACCACCGCCGCCCCGCGGCCGAACCGCCCGCGAACGACCCGGCCAGACAGCGCGGCGCGGGCCAGGAGCCCGGCGCAGGGCAGCGGCGTGGCGCGGGGAGGCGGCCGTCGCTCAACGTGGACGACGTCGTGCGGGCAGGCATCCGGCTGGCGGACGAGCAAGGACTCGCGGCGGCGTCGATGGGTGGGCTCGCCAAGGAGCTCGGCGTCGGCACGATGACGCTGTACACGTACGTGCCGTCGAAGGACGAGCTGCTTGACCTGATGGTCGACCAGGTCCTCGTCGAACGCGAGCTCCCCGGCCCAGATGCGTCACGCCCCGAAGACTGGCGCGAGCAGGTGGAGATCTACTCACAGCAGACCCGCGCGATGTTCCAGCAACACCTGTGGCTGTCGCAGGTCTCGACGATCCGTCCCCCGGTCGGGCCGGGCATGCTGGCCGGCCGCGAGTACCTGTTGTCCGCAGTGCTCGGTCTCGGCCTCAGCGCGACCGAGACGAACACGGCTGCCCTCGCCATCACGACGTACGTCGACTCCGCGGCTCACCTCGAGGCGGAGAGCCGACTGGTCGAGCGCACCACGGGGCAGACCAACGATGCCTGGTGGTTCGAGCGGAACGACCTGTGGGAGACGTACTTCGACGTCGACAGGCATCCCGCGATGACGGCGATCTGGCACGCGAAGGGATACGACTCAACTGCCGCCGACTCGTACCGTTACGGCCTGGAGCGCCTCCTCGACGGCATCGAGGCCATGAAACCCTAACGAAAACCCTTATAAATCAAGGGAGATCCAGGCCGGATCGTGATCCGTCCCGTCCCGCGCCAGCTTGCGACGACGACCGATGAACGACCCCGTCAACCGCGGCGCCAGCGCCGCCGACAACCAGATCTGATCGATCAGATCGAACGACCGCGGTTGCCCCGACTCCTTGAAGGTCGACGTCCACGCGGGATTCGCCGGCAACTCGACCGTCGTCTGCACAGTGCCCACCTCGGTCGGCGCCATGAGCGCGCTGACGAGCCCAGCCTTCTCGTAGGCGACCAACGCGGACGAGTCCGGAGTGTCGTTCATGTCGCCGCACAGCAGATACCGCTGACGCGTGCTCATCCGCGACCCCATGATCCGCACGATCGTCTCGGCCTGCTGCGTCCGCAGGAGTTGCGCCGCCGCCTCGGCCGCAGCCTGGTCCGCCACCTTGAAGTCGACGAACTTCGACTTCAGGTGCGTACCGAACACCGTCAGGATCTTCCGCCCGCGCGCGTCCAGGATCTCCGCCTCGACCAGATCACGCGAGAAGATCGGCCGATCCGGTACGTCGGGATGGAACGTCCGCTGATAGCTCGTCACCCCGCCGAGAGGACGGCGCGACAGCAGCCCGATGTCGATGAACCGCGTCGAGTCGTTGCCGTCGATCACCATCACGTGCTGATACGTGCCGTTCAGGTGGTCGCGGTTGAACTCCCGCAGTACGTCGACATTCTCGATCTCCTGCACGATCCACACATCGACGTCCGCGCCGAGCAGACGCTCCGCCACCCGGTTGGTGTCCTCGGGCTTCTTCGCCGTCAGCAGCTTGCCGTTCCCGTCGAGCTGCAGCCGCCGCCGGTGCTCGTCGTCGAACGTGTACGTCGCCGGCACCGAACTGGTCCCGCTCGCCAGCACGTCGACCGCACCCTCGAAGTTCCACCGGTCGAACAAGTTGTTCAGGTTGAACGTGCCCACCGTGAGAGCCATGTCCCCCACCTCCCCTAACGGAAACGTACGCCGCCGTCACGAACTCCGGACGAACATTCAGGTGCGGATACCCGACAAAACATCGGCGCCGACCGGATTGAGGCTGTGCCGGACGGAGCTGCCGATTCGATGCGTGGTGACGAGGCCCGTGTCGTGAAGGATCCGGGCGTGCTCGCTGGCCGACGCCAGCGAGATGCCGACGCGCGCCGCCAGCTCACTGGTCGAGCACGCGCCGACCGAGATCCCCTTCAGAACAAGCGCTCTGGTCTTCCCGAGGAGATCGGCGACGGCACGATCGCGATCGGGGCGCCGGACGACGACCTCGGGCTGACCGGGGTCGGGCCGCACCGGATACACCAGCACCGGCGGCAACGAAGGATCGAGCAGCATCACCGGGTACTTCCAGCAGAAGAACGACGGCACCAACCGCAGGCCGCGGCCGTTCAGGTAGAGGTCGCGGTCGATGTGCGGCGTGTCCACCGAGAGCACCGGCGCCGACCAGCGCAGCGACTGATGCAGCTCCGGGATCAACGACTCGAAGCCGTTGCTGGCCACGGTGTCGTTGTGTCGCGCAACGGCCGGCTGGATCGTGGTCGCGATCATCGGCATCTGCGGCGCGATCTTGGTCCGGTGGAACGAACGCAGCCCATGCACGAGCCGCGTCATCACCTTCGTGTCACCGGTCGCGAGCCGCCGGGTCCAGCCCGGCAACCGCACGCTGTCCGACAACCGCCGCAGCTCCGACCTCAACTGAACGGCCGGTGTTGCCGCGACCGCGGTCAACCCCGCGTCAAGTCCGTCCCCCGCCGCACGCGGCGTGAGGAAATCCGGCGAGTACCCGACCGGCGGCGTCAACGCGAGCAACTCCTGCTCGAGCGCACTCAAGCGGGACCGAGCCCGCTCCCGCCAAGCCCCGTAGACCTCCGGCTCTTCATCCCCTTGCAGGATATGAAGCCCGAGCAGGACCTCCCACAACGGATCCGGCCGCTGCGCGATCGTCGTCCTGGCCAGGTCCGAGCATTCGAAGTGAATGCGGAACACCACGACCCCCTCCCCCGAGGAAGTCACCCACCGTGGTCAGTAGGCGACTGTTCGACGATAACAGTCGCCCGGTTCACCCGCTGTGACGAATTACTCCCACTCGATCGTGCCCGGGGGCTTGCTCGTGACGTCGACAGTGACCCGGTTGATCTCGTCGACCTCGTTGGTGATGCGCGTCGAGATGCGTTCGATCACGTCGTACGGCAGGCGGGCCCAGTCGGCGGTCATCGCGTCCTCGCTGGTGACGGGACGCAGTACGACGGGATGCCCGTAGGTGCGGCCGTCGCCCTGGACGCCGACCGAGCGTACGTCGGCCAGCAGGACCACCGGGAACTGCCAGATCTCGCGGTCGAGGCCGGCCGCGGTCAGCTCGGTGCGAGCGATCAGATCGGCCGCGCGGAGGATGTCGAGCCGCTCGCGGGTGACCTCGCCGATGATCCGGATGCTCAGGCCGGGACCCGGGAACGGGTGCCGGTAGACCATCGTCTCCGGCAGGCCGAGTGCCAGGCCGAGCTCGCGGACCTCGTCCTTGAACAGCGTCCGCAGCGGCTCGATCAGGCTGAACTGCAGGTCGTCGGGCAGACCGCCGACGTTGTGGTGCGACTTGATGTTCGCCGCGCCGGTGCCGCCGCCGGACTCGACCACGTCCGGGTACAGCGTGCCCTGGACCAGGAACTCGATGTGCCGCTCGGCGTCCACCTTGCGCGCGGTCGCCTCGAAGGTCCGGATGAACTCCCGGCCGACGATCTTCCGCTTCTGCTCCGGGTCCGTCACCCCGGCGAGCGCGGTCAGGAACTGCTCCTCGGCGTCGATCGCCTCGAGCCGGATCCCGATCGCGGCGACGAAGTCCTTCTCGATCTGCTCGGACTCGCCGGCCCGCTGCAGCCCGTGGTCGACGTACACGCAGGTCAGCTGGTCGCCGATCGCCTTGTGGACCAGGGCTGCCGCGACCGCGGAGTCGACGCCGCCGGACAGCGCGCACAGCACCTGCTTGTCGCCGACCTGCTTGCGGATCAGCTCGACCTGCTCGTCGACGACGTTCGTGGTGGTCCAGTCGCCGGCACAGCCTGCGATCTTGTAGAGGAAGTGCTCCAGCACAGCCTGCCCGGCCTGCGAGTGCAGGACCTCCGGGTGCCACTGCACGCCGGCCAGCCGCCGGTCCAGGTCCTCGAACGCCGCGACCGGCGCACCCTCGGACGCCGCGAGTACGGCGAACCCGGCGGGCGGCGCGTGTACTGCGTCGCCGTGCGACATCCACACGTTCAGGTCCTGGGGGATATCCGCGAGCAGCGTGCCCGGCTCGCTGACGGTGACCGGCGTACGGCCGAACTCTCGCAGTCCCGTCCGCCGGACGTCGCCGCCGAGCGTCTGCGCCATCGCCTGGAACCCGTAGCAGATCCCGAACGCCGGTACGCCGGCCTCGAACAGCCCGGTCTCGACCCGCGGCGCGCCGTCGGCGTACACCGACTGCGGACCGCCGGACAGGATGATCGCCTTCGGCTCGCGCGCCAGCATCTCCTCGACCGGCATCGAGTGCGGCACGATCTCGGAGTACACCTTCGCCTCGCGCACGCGGCGCGCGATCAGCTGCGCGTACTGCGCTCCGAAGTCGACAACCAGTACCAACTCATGCTCTGCCACCCGCAAAGCCTATCGGTGCAGGTCAGCAGGGCTGTAATCCGCCGGCCGCGCAGTCACCGGCAACGGGTCGCTGGTGATCTCGAGCCCCGGGAAGCGGCGTCGCATGGCTGCTTCGTAGCGCGTCGCGCCGGCCTGGTCGCCGATGTAGTCAGAGATCTGATGCGGACCGAACCACAGGCGCACTCGGCACCGGGAGGTTGAACTCACGAGCGCGACGCTAGCGGCGTTAGTTGTCCCCGGTGTTACCGTCCGTTACAATCAGGAGACGCTTCGGGGCGCGGAACGACAGCAGGTCGATCATCGGCGGCTCGTCCACCAACCGCACACCACCCAACAGCTCCTGAGCACACTCCAGCGCCACCCGCGCCTCCAGCCGCGCGAGGCCGGCCCCGAGGCAGCGGTGAACACCGATCCCGAAGGCAAGATCTGCCGGCCCGCCGTGTCCTGAGAGCCCGAGCAGCACAGGTGCGCCCGCAGGAAGCTCCACGTCGCCAACGGCCGTCGGACGCGAGGTCACCCGCCGCCAGGTAGGAACAGAAGACGCACACCGCAGCGTCTCCTCAACAACGTCGATCGAATCACCCGGCGCGGAACGCCTGCTCGGCTCGTCCGGCGGGGCGGACGATTGGGTGAGCGACCGGTGGAAGGCGGTGGAGATGAGTTGGGTGGTCGTTTCCTGGCCGGCGATCAGGAGGAAGTAGGCGACGGCGCAGATCTCCTCGTCGGTCAGGCCGAGGGTGACCAGCACACCGAACAGATCGTCGGCGGGCTCGAGCCGCGCCGCCGTCGTTCGGGCGCGCAACCAGGCGTAGAACTCGGCCGCGCTGTGCGCCAGCTCCAACTGCCGATCCTCGTCCGGCCAGCCCCAGAACAGCTCGAGCGAGTCCAGGCTCCAGGCCTTCAACGCAGGTACGTCGACATCGCGCAGACCGAGCAGCTGCAGTACGACGAGCGCCGGCGGCTCCGCGGCAATCGCCTGCACGAGGTCGACCTGTTCACCGGCCGCGAGACGCGCCGAGGCCGCAGAGACCCGCGCTGACGTCAACTCCCTGGTCAGCGGCTCAACAGCAGCAACCCGAGCAGGGCTGAAGAACCGGGCAACTGCAGCCCGGATCGGCCGATGGGACTCTCCCGCGTTGTTCGCCAGCGTCGGCGGCAGAGCGAACCCGGCCCCCGACAGCACCCGCAACGCCTTCACCGACAGCGGGGTATGCGCGAGTACAGCGTTGTCCGGCCGGAACGTCTCCGGATCCAGCAGCACCTCACGCGCCAACGCCGGATCGTCGACAACCCAGTACCCCAGGGCCTCGTCGTACCGGGCCGGGCAACCGCTCACTCGAACCAACTCGGGGCCGCGGCCTTGAACGCTTCCTGGTCGAGCGACCCCGCACCGGCAGGAATCCGGCCGATCACCGGCACGCCGGTCACCGCGGGCAGATCCTCCAGGTTGCACTCCTCGGCGAGATCCGGCTCTGCGGGCAACGAGCCGATCACGAGCCCTTCGATCGGCAGTCCCCGCGACCGCAACGCCTCGACGGTCAGCCCGGCATGGTTCAGCGTCCCGAGACCGGCGCGCGCGACGACGACGAAACCGAACGGTGTCGTCAGGTGCGCGGCCAGGTCCGCCAGGTTGTTGCCCTCGGCATCCAGCCCGACGAGGATCCCGCCCGCGCCCTCGACCAGCACGGTGTCGTTCGTGCGGGCGAGCTCGTCGATCGCCTTGGCGTGCACGGCAACCGGGGGCAACCTGACGCCTTCCCGCCGCGCGGCGGTGGTCGGCGCCAACGGATCGCGCAGCCGGATGCCCTCGTGCAGTTTGGTCAGCCCGCTCAGTCGGTGAATGTCGTCGAGATCTCCCTGCTCGTCCGGCGCGACTCCGGTCTGCGCCGGCTTGACGACGGCAACCGAACCGGTCGCCCGGACGGCCAGGGCCGCCGTGGTGACGGTCTTGCCGACTCCGGTGTCGGTGCCGGTGATGAGCAGGATCATGAGACCTGCCCGATCGCGTCGGCAATCACCGCGCACGCGCGGTCGAGGTCGGCGCTGGACAGACCTGCGTGGGCGGTCAGCCGCAGGCGAGAGATTCCGTCCGGCACCGAAGGCGGCCTGAAGCTCCCGACACGTACGCCGTTGCTACGGCACACGTCGGCTGCCTCAACCGCTTGCTGCGGGCCGGGCATCGGAATCGAGACCACCGGTCCGGCAGGGAGCGGTACGTCGAAAGCAGTGGCCAGCTGCGCAGTTGCAGCGTGGATGCGAGCGGGTCGATCCGGTTCGTCCTCGAGGACGCGGAGGGCAGCGAGGGCTGCGGCACAGGCTGCCGGGTTCAGGCCGGTGTCGTAGATGAACGGCCGCGCACGGTTCACGAGATGGTCGCGCACCAACCGCGGACCGAGGACGACACCGCCCTGCGACGCCATCGACTTGGACAGCGTCATCGTGACGACGACATGGTCGAGACCGGCCAGCCCCGCAGCGTGCACCGAGCCCCGGCCGCCGCCGGTCACCCCGAGACCGTGGGCCTCGTCCACCAACAGCAGAGCCCGATGCGCCTCAGCGACGGCCGCCAAGTCGGACAGCGGCGCGCTATCGCTGAGCACGCTGAACACGGACTCGGTCATCACCACCGCGTGCGGTTCGTTGCGCTCAGCAAGCACTTTCTCGACGGCTTCCACGTCGTTGTGCGGGACGACCTCGACGCGGGATCGGGACAAGCGGCAAGCGTCCACCAGCGAGGCATGGACGTGGTCGTCGGACACGAGCAGGGTTCCGGGGCCGCCCAGAGCGGTGACCACGCCGAGGTTGGCGAGGTAGCCGGACGAGAACACGAGCGCGGACTCCTGCCCCACAAAGGCAGCCAGCGCGGACTCGAGCTCCTCGTGCAAAGCCGTCGTACCGGTCACGAGACGGGATGCCGTTGCACCAGTGCCCCACGTGCGTACGGCGTCGGCGGCAGCCGTCACTACGCGCGGTTCGCGCGCAAGGCCAAGATAATCGTTGCCTGCAAGGTCGATCAGGTCGTCGTCCGCAGCACGCGCACGCAGCCGTCGGGTGAGCCCCCGCGCTTCCAACGCCGCCGCCTTCGGGGCAAGCCAATCCTCGAGCATCAGCCGGCCTCCTCGATCGCACCGGTGATCCCCGCCGCGATGGTCGCGATCTCCTCGTCGGTGCACACGTACGGCGGCATCGTGTAGACGAGGTCCCGGAACGGCCGCACCCACACCCCGCGCCGCAAGGCCGCCTCGGTCATCCGCGGCAGATCGACCGGCCCACCGAGTTGTACGACGCCGACCGCGCCCAGCACACGCACGTCCTTCACCGCAGACAACTCCCACGCCCCTGCCAGCCCGGACGACAGCCCTGCGGAGATCGCAGCGACGCGAGCAGCCCAGTCCTGGGACAACAACAGATCGATCGAGGCCAGGGCGACCGCGCAGGCCAGTGGATTCGCCATGAAGGTCGGGCCGTGCATCAGGGCGCCGCCCGGGCCGTCGGAGACCGTTTGCGCGACGTCCGTCGTACAGAGCATGGCTGCGAGGGTGAGGTAGCCGCCGGTCAGGGCCTTGCCAACGCAGAGGATGTCGGGCTCGACGTCGGCCTGTTCGGAGGCGAAGAGCGTGCCGGTGCGGCCGAAGCCGGTAGCGATCTCGTCGAGGATGAGGAGGAAGCCGTGCCGGTCCGCGAGCTCGCGCAGTACTCGCAGGCAGGCGGGGCTGTACGGATACATGCCGCCAGCGCCTTGGAGGATCGGCTCGACGATGATGGCGGCGATCTCGTCCGAATGGTGCTCGGCGAGGTCACTGATCGCGGCGGCCCAGGACTGCAGTTCGGGGTCGTCGGCCGGGCGGTCGAAGTCGGCTGGAGGCTGGGGTCCGAAGACTTGCTCCTTCAGGGCGCCGGTGAAGAGCGAATGCATGCCGTTGACCGGGTC
The DNA here is from genome assembly GCF_004217145.1 of Kribbella rubisoli. Taxonomy (GTDB): domain Bacteria; phylum Actinomycetota; class Actinomycetes; order Propionibacteriales; family Kribbellaceae; genus Kribbella; species Kribbella rubisoli. The sequence continues at coordinate 1,087,138 of NZ_SHKR01000011.1, forward strand.
GCAGACGCTCATCGGGGCGAAGGTGTCGCCGTGGTAGCCGCCCCGAACGGTCAGCATCCGGGTCCGGCCATTGTTGCCGCGGGCAACCTGGTACTGCAGCGCGAGCTTGATCGCGACCTCGACCGAGACCGAGCCCGAGTCGCAGAAGAAGACATGCTGCAGCGGTGCGGGCGTGATCTCGACCAACCGCTCCGCCAGCCGGATGGCCGGCTCATGCGTCAGCCCGCCGAACATCACGTGGCTGAAGTCATCGACCTGGCTCTTCACCGCGGCGTCCAGCACCGGGTTCCGGTAGCCGTGGATCATGCACCACCAGGACGCCATCGCGTCGATCGCCTCGACGGTCCCGCCGGCGCCGTCGTCGAGCTGCAGCCGTACGCCGGACGCGCCGCGGACCAGCCGCACCGGCGACGGCGCGGTCAGCGACGAGTACGGATGCCAGAGCAGCTCCGAATCCCGCCGTAGCAGCGCATTGACCGACTGTGACACCGTGTCCCGCCTCCATCCTGAGGACCCACCACGGTAATCGCTGCGCGCCGCAGGCGGCGTGACGGGTGGTCAGGATGTGGGCGACATCTCCTACTGCTGGGTCCCGGCCGTTGCGATATGCAACGTCACCGCATCCGGATGCAGCCGCGACCGTGCCATCGCGGTCACCGTCTTCCCGCCCTCGACCGACTCGTCGCGGATCCACTGCACCGGCGCTGCCAGCCCGATCCGGGCGACCTGCGAAGCGGTCTCCAGGAAGTTCCGCGACTCCACCACGGTCCACGGACGATCCCGCTCGTAGGTGATCGCCTCGGCGGTCCGGACCGGTCGCTGCCACTGCCCGTCGGCCGTACGCTGATTGCCGTACAGCAACTGCCCGTCGGGACGCAGTACGGCGATCCGGTCGGCCCAGTCACCCGCGTCGATCAGCTCGGCGGCACGCAGCACACCGGCGTACCCGGCGTCGTGAACGCTTTGCGGCGCGAGCCGGGCGAATCCGTAGGCTTCCAGAGCACGCAGGTGACGCTCGAGGACGCCGAGGCGGCTGAGGGCCTCGGGCACGGCGAGGATCGCGACCTCGACCTGGAAGCCGGCCGCCTTGTAGCGCTGGGCCGAGTCGGCGAAGGCGGCTGGGTCGAGGAGCTCGGTCTCGACGATCACGTCGTACCGCTGCTCGATCACGTGCGCCTCGGCCATCCCGTACCAACGCTGCCCGTCGGCCTCGACGTCCGGGCTCGGCGTCGGCGGTTCGTCGGTGATCGGCTGGTAGAAGCGCGGGTGGTACGGCTCGTAGGCGGCGGGGTTCAGGACGATCGGACGACCGCGGTGGCGCAGCAGACCAGCGACCAGCGCGGTGATCGTGGCTTTGCCGTCGCCCGGCTGACCGCCGACGAGCACGACGACCGGCTGCTCCTGCCGACTCCCGGCGAGCTGGTCGGGCACGATCAGCTCGCGGAAGATCCGCGTGCTCTCCCCGGCATCCAGCAACTCCCGGTCGGCCGCCGCCGGCCCGGTCCCCCACAGACTCGTCACGACTACTCCAGTGTCCCGTCGTCGTCCTCGTCCTCGTCCTCGTCGCCCTCGGCGAGGTCGTCGTCCGCATCAACGTCCGCACCGTCGTCGTCAGCTTCCTCATCATCGTCTTCGTCTTCGTCGTCGATGATGAGGAGGTCGTCGGCCTCTTTGCGGATCCGCTTGATTGCCCGGATGTCCAGCGGGGTGAGCTCCTGCCCACGCGCCGCCCAGGCCTGCTGCTCCGTGCGCCGGCTCACTGCGACCTCGGGATCGGCAGCCGCTTCCTCGGCCGTGATCGGCCGGGCGTAGAAGCCGATCGCCTGTCGCACACCCTCCTGCGCGATCTCGAACGCCATCGCCTCCGGCGCCGACCATCGCGCCGTACCGAGCTCGGTCAGCACGTTGACGGCGGCGACGTTAACCACGCCCAAACGATAGCCGACGAGCCAGGTCAATCATTCACTCGGCCACCCACCGATGTGAACGCAGAGTGAACCCTGCTCGTGGTTAATCTTCCGATGCTTCGAACCAGCGGGGAACCGGCCGGCGACACCCGACGTCTGCTGGAGACATGACCGATCACGAGCGGCATCCCGCAGCTCGCGTCGAGAGGAGCAACACATGCCGTACGGCGCCAAGGACACGAACAAGGACAAGTCCCAGAGCGGCAAGACCGAGAAGGGCGGGAAGGCAACGACCCCCCGCGATCTGCCGATCCTGACTCCGGCCCGTCCGCCCCGGCGCGAGGGACAGGGCCGCGGCTAGGTCCTGCCCCGCCCTGCGACCGGCCCGCGGTTCGGGCCGTCTGCTGGAACCCGACCGATCATGTGCCGCGGCTCGCGGCTTCGACAGAAGGAAACCGGATATGCCCTTCAGCAAAAAAGGCAAAGACCAGGAACACGACGCCAACCAGCGCGAGAGCAACCGCAACAGGCACGAGCGGGGCGCGTCGCGAAAGCAAGCCGACCAGTCTCGTTCCACCAACCCCAACACCCGACGCGGCCGCGACGCAGCCGCCGCGAAGAAGGCCGAGGGGAAGAAGGGCAAGGGCAAGTAAGAGGCTGACGCCGGCGGCCGTCCACGACGGACGGCTGGTGCGCGACCAAGGCGACCGGGGCGACCGCGTGCGGTCTGCCCCGGCTTGCTGTCGGGGCGAGGTCAGCGGCGGCGGGAGCCGCGTTTGGAGTCGGGCCGGGCCGACTGACCAGGCTGGGCGCCGCGGCCCGACCGGCCACCGGCACGCTTGCCGCCCGAACCGCCGGCTTTGCTGCCCGACTTGGCAGGCTTGCCACCGGAGTTGCCTGGCTTGCCTCCAGCCGCCCGCTCGACCGGAGCTTCGAGGGCCGACTTCACTGCAGCGAAGGCGTCATTGGCATTGCGGGCCGGGCGTACGCCGGTGAGTTTGGGGATGGCCGCGCGCTGGCGGCGGGTGTGGGTCTGGATCCGTTCGACCACCCGCTTGCGGACCTCGTCCTGATCGTCCGCGTTCAGATTCTCGACCGCCTTGCCCCGGTCGAGCGCCACGTCGAACCACTCGGTGTATCCATGGGTGTGGACGACCTGGTTCGGCGACTTCTGACCCAGCCGGCGGTACTGCGGAAGCAGGTCGTACCGCTCGTCCAATCCGAGGACCTCGTCGCGGAGCCCGCGCTCGACCTGATGGTCGTACGTCGCGGCGACCCGCTGGTCGATCTCGCTCGCGGACCTGTCCACCGAGAACACGACCTGCCGGGTCGCCGGTGCGACGGCCCGCTCGGGATCGTTGCCCATGGCCCGTGCCAGCGCGTTCACGATCGCGTCGTAGTTGTTCTCGTGGATCTTCGCGGCGCCCTTCGGGTCGAGCCGGCTGAGTACGGCGTACGCGTCCTCGGCCATGCTGCGCGGAAAATCGCGGCGGATCGCGTTCCGCGCCTCGGCGACCGCATCCACCTCCCAGCCCTCCAGCAGCGAGCGGACATAGACGCTCGTACCCCCGACGATCACCGGCACGCCGCCGGACGCCCAGGTCTGCTCCATGTGCCCGCGCGCCTGTGAGACGAACGTCTCCAGCTCGAGCTTCCGGACCGGCTCGGTGACGTCGATCATCGTGTGCGGGATGCCGCGCATCTCTTCCGGCGTCGTCTTGCTGGTGCCGATGTCCATGTACCGGTACACCTGCCGCGAGTCCGCGGAGACAACCATCGTCGGCAGCCCGAGCTCGTCCTGGATCCGCAGACACAGATCGACCGACACCGCGGTCTTGCCCGCCGAGGTCGGCCCGTAGAGAGCGACCAGCAGGCGAGGCGCGGGATGAGGCATACCCACCAGCCTAGCCGGGCTCAGCCTGAGGTCAGTTCACCGTGGACCGAGCAGCGGGCCGACCAGCCCATCGGGTGGACCTGGACGACCATCCGGCGGCGGCACTCGGCGCAGTACCTCGGCGGCTCCAGCGCCAACGCCCGGCGGCAGTCGTCGTGGTCGCCATCGTCCACGGAACGGCCGCAGCGGCCGCAGTAGATCTCGGTCACAGCGTCTTCTGCAGCTCTTTCACCGGCATCTTCAGCTCGGCGAGCAGGTCGAGGTCGGCGGTCGCCGGGCGGCCCAGCGTCGTCAGGTAGTTGCCGACGATCACGGCGTTGATCCCGCCGAGGAGCCCGTCGCGTGTCCCCAGGTCGCCGAGGGTCAGCTCGCGGCCGCCGGCGTACCGCAGGACGGTGCGAGGCATGGCCAGCCGGAACGCGGCGATGGTCCGCAGCGCGTCCTTGCCGTCCATGATCTCGAGGTCGCCGAACGGCGTACCCGGTCGCGGGTTGAGGAAGTTCAGCGGGACCTCGTGCGGGTCGAGCTCGGCCAGCTGCGCGGCCAGCTCGGCGCGCTGCTCGAGCGTCTCGCCCATCCCGACCAGGCCGCCGCAGCACAGCTCCATGCCCGAGTCGCGCACCATCAGGCAGGTCTCCCAGCGCTCCTCGAACGAGTGCGTGGTGACGACGTCGCCGAAGTACGACCGGGCCGACTCGAGGTTGTGGTTGTAGCGGTGCACGCCCCACGACTTCAGCTCGTCGACCTGCTCCTGGGTGAGCATGCCGAGCGAGCAGGCGATGTTGATGTCGACCTCGGCGTTGATCGCCTCGATGCCGGCCTTCACCTGGCTCATCAGCCGCTCGTCCGGACCGCGCACGGCGGCGACGATGCAGAACTCGGTGGCGCCGGTCTTCGCGGTCTCCTTGGCGGCCTCGACCAGCTCGGGGATGTTCAGCCAGACCGCACGCACCGGCGAGGTGAACTGACCGGACTGCGAGCAGAAGTGACAGTCCTCCGGGCAGCCGCCGGTCTTGAGCGAGATGATCCCCTCGACCTCGACCTCCTCGCCGCACCACTTCACCCGGACGTCGTGCGCGAGTGCGAGCAGTTCGGGCAGCCGGTCGTCGGGTGTGCCGAGGACCTCGACCAATTGCTCCTGGCTCAGCCCCCTGCCCTGCTCCAGAACCTGCTCACGTGCCACGTCCAGGATGTCGCTCATACCTACTCCTGCCTCATCAGAACGGTCGGCTCAGAGTAGGTCAGGTCGGTACGCCGGTTCTGCGGCGGGCGTCACGTGGAACACCACGGGCCGAAGTGCCTCACGACCACTCTCCGCACTTCCCGCAAAAAGAATCTGGACTTTTCTTCGGAACCTCGTAACCCCCCGTAGATGGGCTCGTTGATGTGTACGAAGGCGGTTACCGCAAGGAAGACCGCCACCCGGTTACCAGGAGCAACAAAAGCTGATCATTACGATCAGCACGCAGAGTGGTCACAAGGCCTCGAAGCGCTGGGAATCGGATGTAAGGTAGTAACCAAGAGCTCGGGTCGCCAGCCATGGTTGGTGACCCGATCCCAAGCGCCGGGCGCCTCACCCCGGCTTGAGTGGGTCCCTCGGGAAACGATTTGGGCGGAAACGTTCCCGAGGGACCTGCTCCCTTTTCCGGACCTTTTCACTAAGCCTCAGCAAACTTACTGCTGAGGCTTATTCATTTCCCCATCCGCGCATTCTTTGCGATCACCGGAGATCGCGAATGCGTTACGGCTTCGTCACAGACTGTTTCGGGACGATCGGAAGCCGCAGAGCGCCGGGGGCATCAGCCGGGACGACCGGATTCGACGGCTTCACCGGTTGCACCCGTCGGTACGCCGAACCGATCGCCGGCCGCGGGTCGTCGCCGTCCTTGTTCGGCCAGAAGGACAGCGCCCGCTCGGCCTGGGCGGTGATCGTCAGCGACGGGTTCACGCCGAGGTTCGCGGAGATCGTCGAGCCGTCGACGATGTGCAGGCCGTCGTACCCGTAGACCCGGTGGTACGGGTCGACCACGCCCGTCTCGGCCGAGTCGCCGATCGCGCAGCCGCCGATGAAGTGCGCGGTCATCGGCACGTTGAACGGCTCGCCGATCGTGCCGCCCGGCGTACCGTTCATCAGCTTCGCCATCCGCCGGACCACCTGGTTCGCGACCGGGATCCAGGACGGGTTCGGGGCGCCGTGCCCCTGCTTGGACGTCAGCCGCCAGCGGCCGAGCCGGTCCCGCTTGCCGTACGTCGTGATCGAGTTGTCCGCGGTCTGCATCACCAGCGCGATCACGGTCCGCTCGGACCAGTGCTTCAGGTCGTACAGCTTGCGGATGTTCTTCCGCTGTACGCCGAGCTCCCGCAGCCAGGTCCGCCAGCGCGGCTTGTCCCCGTCGCCGTCGGTCAGCACGGTCTGCAGCAGCGACATCACGTTGCTGCCCTTGCCGTACCGCACCGGCTCGATGTGGGTGATGTCGTCCGGGTGGAACGACGACGTGATCGCGACGCCGCGGCTGTAGTCGACGTCGCGGTCCTTCGAGATCGCGCCGAGCAGCGACTCCGAGTTGGTCCGGGTCAGTACGCCGAGCCGGTCGGACAGGCCAGGCAGCTTGCCCTCGTCGCGGAGTCGGTGCAGCAGCTTCGCCGTACCCAGGGCCGACGCGGCGAAGATGACTTGCTGCGCGGTGAAGCGGCGGGTGAGCTTCTTGTTCGATGTACGGCGGGTGTCCACGGCGTACCCGCCGTCGGCCAGCGGCTCGACCGAGGTCACGGTGGTCAGCGAGTAGACCTCCGCGCCGGACTTCTCGGCCAGGTACAGGTAGTTCTTCGTCAGCGTGTTCTTCGCGTTGTGGCGGCAGCCGGTCATGCACTCGCCGCAGTCGATGCAGCCGGTACGGCGCGGTCCCGCGCCACCGAAGTACGGGTCGTCGACCTCGACACCGGCCTCACCGAAGAAGACGCCGACCGGCGTCGGGTGGAACGTGTCCCCCACGCCCAGATCGTCGGCGACCTGCTTCATCACCTTGTCCGCCGGCGTGAAGCCCGGGTACGTCGTGACGCCGAGCATCCGCTTCGCCTGGTCGTAGTACGGCGCGAGCTCGGACTTCCAGTCGGTGATGTGCGCCCACTGACGGTCGGTGTAGAACGCGGGCAGCGGTTCGTACAGCGTGTTCGCGTAGACGAGGCTGCCGCCGCCGACTCCGGCGCCGGACAAGATGATCACGTCACGCAGCGCGCTGATCCGCTGGATGCCGTACATCCCGAGCTTCGGCGCGAAGAGAAACCGCTTGGTGTCCCACGAGTTCTTCGCGAACGCGGCGTCCTCGAACCGCGCGCCCGCTTCCATAACTGCGACGCGGTACCCCTTCTCGGTCAACCGCAGCGCCGACACGGACCCGCCGAAGCCGGACCCGACGATGACGACGTCGTAGTCGAAGGTCATGGAGCCTCCCGGTCTGGGCTGAGGAGCGGCGGGAGCCCGGTCCTGGGGCCTCCCGGTCTGGACTGAGGAGCGGAGGGAGCGAAGCGACCGGAGCGACGAGGGAAGACCGGGAGCAACAGCCCCAGGACCTGCCGCGACGGAGTCGCGGCATCCAGCACAGCGACCAGAGCGACGAGGGAAGACCGGGAGTAACAGCCCCATGACCCGCCGAGCGGCAGCGAGGCATTCAGCACAGTCACGGCCGGCCGATCTTCTTGAGCACCCGTAGCGCGCCGGTCATCAGCTCGGCGAACCTCTCGTCGGACAGCCCGTGCGAGGCGGCGATCGGGATCAGCCGTTGGGTGGCGATCGCCTGCGGTTCGACGTACCGGCGGATGCCTTCGACACCCTGGCGGCGGCCGAGGCCGGACGACCGCATGCCGCCCATCGGCGTGTCGATCGAGCCGAACGTCGCGCCGTACCCCTCGTTGACGTTGACCGTTCCGGCCATCAGCTGCGCGGCGACCGCACGACCGCGCCGGCCGTCGCGGCTCCAGACGCTCGCGTTCAGGCCGTACTCGCCCTCGTTCGCGCGCTGGATCGCCTCGGACTCGTCGGAGAACCGGTAGATCGAGACGACCGGCCCGAAGGTCTCGTTGTCGAAGCACTCCATCGCCGGGGTGACGCCGGACAGCACGGTCGGCTCGTAGAAGAGCGGCCCGATGTCCGGGCGCGGCTTGCCGCCGAAGAGCACGGTGGCGCCCTGCGAGCGGGCGTCCTCGACGTGCCGGGTGACCGTCTCGAGCTGGGCCTTCGAGATCAGCGAGCCCATGTCGACGTCCCAGCCGGTGCCGGCGCTCAGGCGGAGCTTCTTGACCCGGTCCACGAAGGCGGTGACGAAGGCGTCGTACACCTGGTCGGCGACGTACAGCCGCTCCATCGAGACGCACAGCTGACCCGCGTTCGCGAAGCAGGCCCGTACGGCGCCCTCGGCGGCACGGTTGATGTCGGCGTCGCGCAGTACGAGCATCGGGTTCTTGCCGCCGAGCTCGAGGCTGCAGCCGATCAGCCGCTCACCGCATTGCTTCGCGACCAGCCGGCCGGTCCTGGTCGAGCCGGTGAAGCAGATGTAGTCCGCGTTCTGGATCAGCGCGCCGCCGACGGTCGGGCCGTCGCCGTTCACCGCCAGCCAGGCCTCCCGCGGCAGACCGGCTTCGTACAGCAGCTCGATCCCGCGGAGCGCGGTCAACGGGGTCTGGCTGTCCGGTTTGTGCACGACCGTGTTGCCGGCCAGGATCGCGGGCAGGCCGTCGCTGATCGCCATCGTCAGCGGGTAGTTCCACGGCGAGATGATGCCGATGACACCCTTCGGCACGAACCGCTCCTCGGCCCGGGTGAGCACCGGGAAGATGCCGAGCTTGCGCTGCGGCTCGAGCAGCTCCTGCGCCTTGCGGCCGTAGTACCGCGCCGTCAGCGCGACGTGTGCGAGCTCCTCGAACGCCTGCTTCCGCGCCTTGCCGGACTCGCGGATGATCAGGTCGACCAGCTCGTGGCGGTGGTCGAGGACCAGGTCGTGGTACCGCAGCAGGATCGCGGCGCGCTCGGCGAGCGGCACCCGTCGCCAGCTCTGCTGCGTCTTCCGGGCCAGCCGGACCGCCGCGACCACGTCGTCCTCGCTCGACACCGGCAGGTCCGCGATCGGCTGCCCGGTCGCCGGCGCGTACGACGTCCGGGTGCCCGCCGTCGCCCGCAGCAGCCCCGACAACCGGCGGATGACCGACTGATCGGTCGCGTACGACGCGGTCGGATCGAGCTCCGGGTCCGCGGGAATCGAGGTCTGCTCACTCATCTGCCTAGGCTACCTGCCAGTAATCGACAGTGTCAGTATCAGATCCCCATTAAGCTCACCCTCTGGAACCTGCGAAGGGGTGGAACGTCAAGATGGTGGACAGCGGGGGGCTCTGGACGCCTCCTGAGGACGAGCTCGGCGAGGCGCTGCAGACAGCCCAGGTGCTGATCGAGGAGGGCCGGGCCGACGAGGCCGGGCCGTACCAGCAGCGGGTCATCGAGCTGGCCAGGGAGCGGGCCGAAGGGTCCCCGAACCACTACGAGGCCAAGCACCTGATGGCCGCGACCCAGTACGAGCTGGCCGGCTCGCTGAACGCGTCGGGCCGGCACGAGGAGGCGCTGGTCGCGCTGCACGAGGCCCAGCTCGGCTACACCGAGCTGCAGGATGCCGGCGTGCTGGACGCCACCAGCTTCCTCGCCGACATCCGTGCCCGGCGCGCGATGACGCAGGCGCACCGCGGTCACGGAGCCACCGCCGTACTGGAGATGGACGGCGCGGTGATCGCCTACGGCCAGCTGGTCGGCGGTGCGGACGGGCTCAAGCATCAACCGGACTTCGCCCGGGTGCTCGCGATGAACGCGCTGATCCTGCGGCGGTACGGCGACCCAGCGCTGGCGGTCGCCTCCGCGGACGCGGCAACCCAGCTGTTCCTGCAGCTCGCGGACCAGATCAACGAGAGCCCGCAATCCCTGTCGTACGCGCGCTACCTGTGTACGGCGACAGCGGTGTCGGCCGACGTCCACGCGGCCGAGGGGCGGCTGGACCTCGCGCTCGAGGCGGACGAGATCGGGCTGACGACGGCCGACACGCTCGCCGACTCGGACTCGCCGACCGACATGCGCACGCTGGTCGCGGCCCTGGTCAGGAAGGGCAAGCATCTCGGCATCGTCGGCCGGCTCGAGGGAGAGGCATGCCTGCGTACAGCGTACGACACCGACGGCGAGACGGCCGTCCGGGTGGTCGAGGAGCTGGACCGCGGGCTGCCGCTGACGCTGGTCGCGGCGCTGGAGAACGCGGAGATCAAGCTCGGGCCGTTCGAGCAGTACCACCGGCTGCTTGCGCTGAGTGAGCCGGCGCCGGGGATGACGCTGGCGACGGTGTCGGGCCGGACCGACCCGGAGTCGGCCGCGGTCCGTGCGACCGAGCTGGCCGAGCTGGTCCGGCCGTTGCTGATGCAGGACGCCGATGCCGGGTTGACGCTGGGGCTCGAGGCGCACTACCTGTTCGCGATCTCGTCGGAGCGTGAGTCGCACCGGATGCGCTACCAGACCAGCACGTACGTGCCGATCTGGGCGCAGCTCCTGCTCGACGTCTCGGCGGCGTACTACCAGGCCGGCCGGACCGAGATGGCGCTCGACCTGGGCGGCTGGTGCGCGGAGGTCGCGACCGCGCTGATCCCGTTCACCGACGACAACGAGACCATGAAGGACCTGGCCGGGTCCTGCTACCGGCACCACGGCGACCTGCTCGCGGCCGCCGGCGACCTGACCGCCTCCCACCACGCCCACGAGGCCGCCCAGCAACTCCAGCTCGGCGGTTGACGTCCTGCCCGGCCGGGCGGACGCTGGCGCTGGGAGGGGGTGCGGGTGATGGATGTCGTAGAGCTACACAACCGCACGGTCACGAACTTCGCGGAGCTGGTCGCGGAAGTAGCAGACAACCAATGGGCGGAGCCGACGCCCTGCTCGGACTGGAACGTCCGGGCGCTGGTGAACCACGTGGTCGGCGAGGAACTCTGGACCGTGCCGCTGATGGAGGGCAAGACGATCGCGGAGGTCGGCGACGCCCTCGACGGTGATCTTCTCGGCGACGATCCGGCCCGTACGGCGTCAGCCGCTGCCCGCGAGGCGACGGCCGCGGCGTCCTGGTCCATCGACAAGGTGCATCTGTCGTACGGCGACGAGGACCCGCACGAGTACCTGCGCCAGCTCGCGGCCGACCACCTGATCCACGGGTGGGACCTGGCGATGGCGATCGGCGCTCAACCGCGGCTCAACGCCGACGTGGTCGCCGAGGTCGCGACGTGGTTCGCGGACCGCGAGGAGATGTACCGCTCGGTGGGCATGATCGGCCCACACCTCGAAGGGTTCACCGCCCAAGCCGACCAACTGCTGGCCGCCTCGGGGCGTGACCCACGCTGGAGCCCGGTGTTCGGTGTGGTGGAACGGTTCGGGAACGCCTTCGACACGGGCGATCTGGAGACGGTGATGTCGCTGGCCACCGACGACATCGTGTTCGAGTCCACCTCGCCGGCCCCGGACGGCACCCGCTTGGAGGGCGCTGACGCAGTACGGGCGGAGTGGGCGCGGCTGTTCGCGAACACCGACGACCCGCACTTCGAGACCGAGGAAACGGTGGTGCTCGGTGAGCGGGCAATCGTGCGGTGGCGGTACTCGTGGCGTGAGGCTTCCGGCGACCGCGGGCACGTCCGCGGGGTCGACGTACTGCGGCTCCGCGACGGGAAGATCGCCGAGAAGCTGTCGTACGTGAAGGGTTAGTCCGCGCGGAGGGCGCCGACGAAGAGGCCGGCCTCTTCGTCGGTCATGCCGGTCTCGGAGACGACCAGGGCGGTGGCCTGGTGGAGTTCACCAGCGGCCTTGAGGGCGCGGGTGCGCTCGGCCAGGTTCGTCCCCGGGCGGCGGACGAGCGGCGTACCGGTGGTCGGCGGCACGTAGCGGCCGAGGCGGATGTCGTCGACCAGCTCCTTGGACTGCTTGAGGTCCAGTCCGGTGCGATCGCGGATCAGCTTGACCGCGTGCACCGCCTTCTTCGTGGTGATCAGGAAGCGCACCTGGTCCACGTCATCGGGAGACAATTGGCCCCGCGCTGCGGCGAGGGCAACATTGTCCGTGTCCTGGCTGCTCCGTCGGCTGAAAAGTCCCATGCCGCAATCCTTCCAGAACCCTCCAAGCTGTGGGGACTCAGAGCATTTCGCTCACACTGCGAGCAGATTGCGGATCTCGTCCCAGGCGCGCGCGCCGAGCTCGCGATCGGCCGCCTCGGTGCCGCCGCGCGCCATCCGCTGGCCGGCCGACTTCGGCTCCTCCCCCGGCAGCACCGGCCGATGCCCGGCCTCCGGCCCGACCAGAAGACGGGTCGGACGCTCACCGCGCCGGCGGACGATCTCCTCCGCGAACTCCACAGCCGGCCACACCTGGTCGTCCCCGCCGGCGATCAGCAGTACTTCGCCGATCTGCTCCACCGGGATCCGTGTCTCTTCGGCCGCGCCGAGAAGGCTTTGGCGGTACAGACCGGTGTAGCTCGGCGGGTCCTCGTCTGCCTTCCAATCCTGGTCGAACGGCACGAACGGCAGCGGCGCGCCCCGCCAGGTCCACGCCGACCGCTGGCTCCCGTCTTCCAGGACCCGGCCCCAGACGTAAGCGCTCGGGGCGAACGCGACGACCGAGTCCACCCGCTCGTCGAGCGCACCCAGCAGCAGCGCAGCCTCGGCACCCCACGAGCTGCCCATCACGACCAGCCGGTCGTTGCGAGCCGCCAACTCGTCGAGTGGGAACGACTCCAGCGGCACCTCGTGCGTGACGGTCCACCGCGGCGCGAGTACGTCGTACCCCTCCGCCTCGAGCAGACGGGCGCGCTGGACGTCCGGCGCACCACTCGAACCGTGCAGGAGCAGTACGCCGGTCATGGGGCCTCCCGGTCTGGACTGAGGAGCGGAGGGAGCGAAGCGACCGGAGCGACGAGGGAAGACCGGGAGTTACAGCCACATGACCCGCCGCGACGGAGTCGCGGCATTCAATACAGGCTCAACCGACTACTACCTCGACCCGCTGGAACTCCTTGAGCTCCGTGTAGCCGGTGGTCGCCATCGCGCGCTTGAGGGCGCCGACCAGGTTCATCGTGCCGTCCGGGACCCAGGACGGGCCGAACAGGATCTGCTCCATCGTGCCGGTGACGCCGACCTCGACCCGCTCGCCGCGCGGCAGGTCCTGGTGCCAGGCCTCGGCGCCCCAATGGAACCCGCCACCGGGTGCATCGCTCGCCCTCGCCAGCGGCGAACCGACCATCACCGCGTCCGCACCGCAGGCGACCGCCTTCGCCACGTCGCCGGACCGCCCGACCGAGCCGTCCGCGATGACGTGCACGTACCGGCCGCCGGACTCGTCCATGTAGTCCCGCCGCGCCGCGGCCACGTCAGCCACCGCACTCGCCATCGGCACGGCAACACCGAGCACCTTGCGAGTCGTGTGCGCCGCGCCGCCGCCGAAGCCGACGAGCACGCCGGCCGCACCGGTCCGCATCAGGTGCAACGCAGCCTGGTGCGTCGCGCAGCCGCCGACGATCACCGGTACGTCGAGGTCGTAGATGAACTGCTTGAGGTTGAGCGGCTCTGCCTGCCCGGACACGTGCTCGGCGGACACCGTCGTACCGCGGATGACGAACAGGTCGACGCCCGCGTCCACGACGTGCTTCGCGAACTGCTTGGTCCGCTGCGGCGACAGCGCACCGGCCACGGTCACGCCCGAGTCGCGGATCTCCTGCACCCGCTGGGAGATCAGCTCGGGCTTGATCGGCGCCGCGTAGATCTCCTGCAGCCGGTGCGTGGCCTGCTTCTGATCGAGGCTGGTGATCTCCTCGAGCAGGCTGGTCGGGTCTTCGTAGCGCGTCCAGAGACCTTCGAGGTTCAGTACGCCGAGACCGCCGGCCTTGCCGATCGCGATCGCGGTGGCCGGCGACATCACCGAGTCCATCGGCGCGGCCAGGATCGGCAGCTCGAACCGGTACGCGTCGATCTGCCAGGCGACCGAGACCTCCTCGGGGTCCCGCGTCCGGCGCGACGGCACGATCGCGATGTCGTCGAACGCGTACGCCTGCCGCCCACGCTTGGCACGGCCGATCTCGATCTCGGTCATCTGGTTCCTAACGGGTTGCAGGCGGTTTGTCAGCGACCCGAGTAGTTCGGGGCCTCTACCGTCATCTGGATGTCGTGCGGGTGGGACTCCTGGAGGCCGGCGGAGGTGATGCGGACGAAGCGGCCGTTCTCCTGGAGCTCCGGGACCGTGCGGGCGCCGGTGTACCACATCGACTGGCGCAGGCCGCCGATCAGCTGGTGCGCGACCGCCGACAGCGGACCCCGGTAGGGGACCTGGCCCTCGACGCCCTCGGCGATCAGCTTCTCGTCCGATCCGCCGTCGTGCTGGAAGTAGCGGTCCTTCGAGTACGACTTGCGCAGGCCGCCGGACTGCATCGCGCCGAGCGAACCCATCCCGCGGTACGCCTTGAACTGCTTGCCGTTGATGAACACCAGGTCGCCCGGCGACTCCTCGCAGCCGGCCAGCAGCGAGCCCAGCATGACCGTGTCCGCGCCGGCGACGAGCGCCTTGGCGATGTCGCCGGAGTACTGCAGGCCGCCGTCGCCGATGACCGGGACCCCGGCCGGCTTGCACGCCAGCGACGCCTCGTAGATCGCGGTGACCTGCGGCACGCCGACGCCGGACACGACCCGAGTCGTACAGATGGAGCCCGGGCCGACGCCGACCTTGACGCCGTCCGCGCCCGCGTCGACCAGCGCCTGGGCGCCCACGCGGGTCGCGACGTTGCCGCCGACGATGTCCACGCCGCGGGTCGCCGGGTCGGCCTTGAGCTTGCGGATGATCTCGAGCTGCGCCTGGGAGTGACCGTGCGCGGTGTCCACGACGAGCACGTCGACACCGGCCTCGACCAGGGACATGGCCCGCTTGTAGGCCTCGCCGAAGAAGCCGATCGCGGCGGCGACCATCAGCCGGCCGCTGGCGTCCTTGGTGGACAGCGGGAACTTGTCCCGCTTGACGAAGTCCTTCAGCGTGATCAGGCCGGTCAGCTTGCCGGCCTCGTCGACCAGCGGCAGCTTCTCGACCTTGTGCTTGTGCAGCAGCGCCATCGCGTCGTCGGCCGAGATGCCCTGCTTGCCGGTGATCAGCGGTTGCTTGGTCATCACCTCGCGCACCGGGCGGGACAGGTCGTTCTCGAAGCGCATGTCACGGTTGGTCACGATGCCGACCAGCACGCCGGCGTCGTCCACGACAGGCACGCCGGAGATCCGGTACTGCGCGCAGAGCGCGTCGGCCTCGCCGATGCTGGCATCCGGGCCGATCGTGATCGGCTGGGCGATCATGCCGGACTCGGAGCGCTTGACCAGGTCGACCTGCTGGGACTGGTCCTCGATCGAGAGATTGCGGTGAAGGACGCCGAGGCCGCCCTGGCGGGCCATCGCGATCGCCATCCGGGCCTCGGTGACGGTGTCCATCGCGCTCGACATCAGCGGGATGTTCACCCAGACGTTGCGGCTGACCCGGGACCGGGTGACCGCCTCGGAGGGGATGACGTCGGACTCGTTCGGCTGCAGCAAGACGTCGTCGAAGGTGAGGCCGAGGACGGCGAACTTGTCGGGAACTCCAGCGGGTGTGATGTCCATGGGTAAAACGAGCACCTTTACACGGCGAGTACGGAGCCCCATCCTATCCGCGCGCCCACGGACCCCCGAATCGGCCGTCCACAGCACTCCGCCCGCCGCTGACGAGCGGCGGGCGGAGCGGGTGGTCGGTTACTTGTTGACCGGCGCGTTGACGACCTGCAGGATCGCCAGGACGTCGGCGTCGGCGGTGGATCCGTGGGTCCGCTCGATCGCCGCGTGCTTGCCCTCGGGGTACGCACCGGTGGAGTGCTTGCCCTTCGGGTAGGCCTTGCGGACCGAGCCCGTGGTGGTCTTCCCGCTCGAGTGCTTCCCCGTCGCCTTCTTGGCCGACGCGGTCTTCTTCACCGTCGGCGGCTTGCCTGCCACCTGCGAGTCGCCGAAGAACTGCTGCGCGCTCTCGATCGTGATCGGCCCACCGGTCGGGGTCGGCAGCACCGGCAGGACCTTCTCGAGCGCGTCCGACACGGCCTGCGGGATGTCCGGGATCTGGGTGACCTCGTCGCTCGGCTTCTGATCGTCACCCGGCGTGCTCGTGTCCGAACCGCTGGTGTCGCTCGCACCGGTCCCGTCCGCCCCGGAGCCATCGGTCTGGCCCGTGTCGCCGGTCGGCGTGGTGGTCGGCGTACCCGTCGGGTCGCCGGACGCCGTGTTGTCGCCCGTGCCGGTGTCGACGCTCGGCGGGGTCGTCGTGGTGGTGTCGGTCGGCGTCGACGGCGGGTCCGTCGGCGTACTGGTCGGCGTATCCGTCGGTGTGGACGGAGGCGGCGTCGGCGTGGTCGTCGTACCGTCCGTGCCGTCGCCGGTGGTGTCCGTCGGCGGATCCGTCTTCGTGTCGGTCGGCTTGTTGACGTTGTCCGGGTCGTCCGTCTTGATCCCCGCCGGCACCGGGATCGTCGGCTTCTCCAGGACCGCGGACGGCTTCTCCGGCACGACCGCCGACGGCGTCGTCCTGATCTCCATCGAGTTCGGGTCGAGAGCGGAGAGCGAGCCGACCTTGCCGGTCGCCTGGGCGGCGTGCTCGGCCTGGGCCTGCTTCTTGTAGTCCTTGCCGACCTTGACGATCTTGGTCTTGTCCATCACCGGCAGACCGTCGAGGTCTTCCTTCGGGAAGCTGGTCTGCGGGCGGACCGCGTCGACCATCTTCTCGATGACCTTCTCGTACGGCGAGAGCGGGTCACCGTTGACCGCCGCTGCCACCCCGGAGACCGACAAGGCGGCGACCGCGGCAACTCCGAGCGCCAGACCGCGCGTCGCCATCTTGCGGGCGAACGGGTCGGTGATCGGGTTGAGCGCGGCGCAGCGCGCCAGGAAGCTCTCCGGATCGTCGATGGTCTCCACCGGGAGCTCGTCCTCGACCTCTACCGCCAGCCGCAGATCGGCCAGCAGCGCGACGGCCAGGTCGTGCTCGCCCGCCGCACGGGCGGACTCCCCGCCGGCGGCCAGAAGATCGAGCAGTGCGTCATCAGCCTCGATCGCGTCCAAGTCGAAACGGTCAGCCATGATGCCCCTCCCCTGCTCTTCCTCGTTCCAGCTGTGCTTCATGCCCCACATACCCCCTGAGCGTGTTCAACGCCCGATGCTGTGCGACCCTCACCGCCCCCGGTGTCATCCCCAGTGCCCGGCCGGTCTCCTCGGCTGACATCCCCGCAACGACCCGAAGGCGCAGGATCTCGCGCAGTTTCTCCGGCAGCTTGTCCAGCAGGCCCATGATGTGCTGGACCTCGGACTGCCGAACCGCGCGCTCCTCCGGTGTCGGTGACTCGTCCGCGCCGTCTGGCAGGTCCGGCGTCGAAACGTCGGCCACCGCGAACGCACGCTGGGCATCGGCGACCTTGCGGGCCGCGATGCCGTAGACGAAAGCCTCGAAAGGCCTCCCCTCGTCACGGTACCGGCCCAGCGCGCCGAATACTGCGACACAAACCTCTTGTGCGACGTCGTCGACCATGTCGGCGCCGCCGGGATAGGTCCACAGACGGGACCGTACGTATCGGTGCGCCACAGCGCGCACTCTGGTGAGCAGGTCGTTGAGAGCTGTTCGGTCCCCGTCGCCGGCCAGCGCGGCAAGATCCCTAAGCTCGACCCGGTCGTGGGTGTCAGGTACTCGTACCTCGGTCACCCCTCGCCCCCTCGTGTTCAGACCGGTTCAGCCTGAAAGATGGTACGGCGCTCAACTCTTCTTGCCTAGTGGCAATTCGTGGTCACCACCGGCCACTTGATCACGATCTGTCACTACTGATGAGTTCGCCGATCTCGCTGTCGACCAGCCCGGCCGTATCGATCTCCATCCCGGCGAAATGACCCGCCAGTTCGAGCGACAGTACACCGTGTAACCGGGTCCAGAACGAGACTGCTCGGTCCGATCCGCCGGTGGCCTCGATCAGCACCGTCATGAGCTCGTCGGAGATCGCGGTGGTGTCGTCGGGCGGGTGATAGCCGGGTACGGGCGTCCCGTAGATCAGCAGGTACCGCTGCGGGTCGGCGAGCGCCCATGCGCGGATCATCCGCGCAAGTCCGATCACGTCCGCGCCACCGTCGTACGCCGATCTGACCGTGTCGGCGAGGCTGCGGTACGCGTCGCGGATCAGCGCGGCGATGAGCTCGTCGCGACTGGCGAAGTACCGGTAGAGAGCCGGCCCGCTGACCCCCATCTGTTTGGCGATCGCATTCAGGGACAGGGCGGAGACGCCGGCCTCGGCGATCTGCGTCCAGGCGTGCTGCTTCACCTCGTCACGCACCTGAGCGCGATACCGCTCCCGTGGACCACCCATAGTTAGAACATCTCACGGTGCGGCGAAGCGGATGAGCTCAGAGGCGTGCTCTCCGCCCCAGTCGATCGGCGTACGGCCGGTCTCCAGCCAGCCTGCCCGTCGATAGAGGTGTACGGCGGCGCCGCGGTTGTCGACCACCTCGAGCGAGAGCGGCCGTCCGAGGCCGGCGGCTGCGGTCACACAGTGGTCGAGCAACTGGCGGCCGATCCCCCGGCCGGTCGCCTGCGGGTCGACGAAGAGGCGCTCCACCTCAGCGTGATCACGCACCGCAGTCAGCACCACGTGCCCGACAACGCGGTCGTCGACGGTCGCCACCCAGCACCCGAGAGCGGATTCCGGTGTCAACCACCGGGCCGGGTCAGCGGGCCAGTTGATCGGGTACCCCGCTTGTTGGTGTACGTCGCGCAGCAGCTGCACGCAGACGGCAAGGTCTTCGTCACGACGCTCTCGAATCAGCACAGGCCACATACAAGCACCGCCCAGCAGGTGACCTGCCGGGCGGTGCTGTGTACTACGCGAACTGCGAGGAATCAGTGACCGTGGCCGTGGCCGTGACCGGCCGCCGCGGGCTCCTCTTCCTCGGGCTTGTCGACCACCAGCGTCTCGGTGGTCAGCAACAGCGCGGCGATCGAGCCGGCGTTGGCGAGCGCGGACCGGGTCACCTTGACTGGGTCCAGCACGCCCTGGGCCAGCAGGTCGCCGTACTCGCCGGTGGCCGCGTTGAAGCCGCTGCCGACCTCCAGGTCGGCGACCTTGGCGGTCACGACGTAGCCCTCGTAGCCACCGTTCTCGGCGATCCAGCGCAGCGGCTCGACGATCGCCTTGCGGACGATCCGGACGCCGGCGAGCTCGTCGCCCTCCAGGTCCAGGCCGTTGTCCAGCACCGCGGCGGCGTGCACGAGAGCGGAGCCGCCGCCGGCGACGATGCCCTCTTCGATCGCGGCCCGGGTCGCGGACACCGCGTCCTCGATCCGGTGCTTCTTCTCCTTGAGCTCGACCTCGGTGGCCGCGCCGACCTTGATCACGCAGACACCGCCGGCCAGCTTGGCCAGCCGCTCCTGCAGCTTCTCGCGGTCCCAGTCGGAGTCGGTGCGCTCGATCTCGGACTTGATCTGGTTGACCCGGCCCTCGATGTCGTCGGCCTTGCCGGCACCCTCGACGACGGTCGTGTTGTCCTTGGTGACCACGATGCGGCGCGCCGTACCGAGCACCTCCAGACCGACCTGGTCGAGCTTGAGGCCGACCTCCGGGGCCACGACCTGCGCGCCGGTGAGCGCGGCCAGGTCCTCCAGCATCGCCTTGCGGCGGTCACCGAAGCCCGGCGCCTTGACGGCGACCGAGGTGAAGTTGCCGCGGATCTTGTTCACCACGAGGGTGGACAGTGCCTCGGCCTCGACGTCCTCGGCGATGATCAGCAGCGTCTTGCCGGACTGCACGACCTTCTCCAGCAGCGGCAGCAGGTCCGCGATCGCGGAGATCTTGCCCTGGTGGATCAGGATGTACGGGTCCTCCAGCACCGCTTCGCCGGCCTCGGCGTCGGTGATGAAGTACGGCGAGATGTAGCCCTTGTCGAACTGCATGCCCTCGGTGAACTCGAGTTCGGTCCCGAAGGTGTTCGACTCCTCGACGGTGATCACACCGTCCTTGCCGACCTTGTCGAACGCGTCCGCGATCAGCGCACCGATCTCGCCGTCGCGGGCGGAGATGGTGGCGACGTGGGCCATGTCGCCCTTGTCGTCGACCGGCCGCGCGGTCTCGATCAGCCGCGCGGACACGGCCTCGACGGCCGCCTCGATACCGCGCTTGAGGCCCATCGGGTTGACGCCGGCGGCGACCGCCCGCAGGCCCTCGTGCACCAGTGCCTGCGCCAGCACCGTCGCGGTGGTGGTGCCGTCACCGGCGATGTCGTTGGTCTTGGTGGCGACCTCCTTGGCCAGCTGCGCACCAAGGTTCTCGAACGGGTCGTCCAGCTCGACCTCACGGGCGACGGTGACACCGTCGTTGGTGATGGTCGGGGCGCCCCACTTCTTGTCCAGGACGACGTAGCGGCCCTTCGGGCCCAGCGTCACCTTCACCGTGTTCGCGAGCTTGTCGACGCCGCGCTCAAGCGCGCGCCGGGCGTTCTCGTCGAACTCGAGGATCTTCGGCATGAAAAATCCAGTCCCTCTCTGAAATCGCTAAATCGTTGCAGGCTCGAACCATCGCCGGTCCAGCACCGACTCCGCCCCGGCGCCAGTGGGGCACCAGGGCGGTGTCGGTCAGGAACAGCGAGCGGTCGTCACTTGCTGACGACTGCGAGGATGTCGCGGGCGCCCAGGATCAGGTAGTCCTGGCCGTCGTACTTGACCTCGGTGCCGCCGTACTTGGAGTAGATGACCTTGTCGCCGACGGCGACGTCCAGCGGGACGCGGTTGCCGTTGTCGTCGATCCGGCCGGGGCCGACGGCGAGGATCTCGCCCTCCTGCGGCTTCTCCTTGGCGGTGTCCGGGATCACCAGGCCGGACTTCGTGGTCTGCTCGGCTTCGAGCGGCGCGACGAGGACGCGGTCCTCGAGCGGCTTGATCGTGACCGACACTTGCTGACCTCCACGGTCGATTTGCTTGGCTGCGTTCATGGTGGTCGCGCTCCCCTGCCGTCGCGGGGGTCAAGGGCCGGACCGCTGGCACCCTCGCATCGAGAGTGCCAACACCGAATCTAGGCCGCGATTAGCACTCGGTCAACTCGAGTGCCAAAGGATTCTCAGGCTGAGACGTAGGACCCGGTGACCATGCGGGTACAGAATGTGGTCATGGCTCTGCCCAAGCTGTCCGGCCGGACGATCGCACTCCTGGCCGCTGTCGCCGCGGTCGCGGTCGGAGCCGTGGCCGCCAACGCGTCGAAGCACGAGTCACCGGCGGCCGCTGCACCCGCGGCCGCTCCGGCGCCGAAGCCTTCGACCGACCAGAACGTCTCCCACGACGCCACCGCCGCCGAGCTGAAGGCGGCCGCTGCCCTACCGCAGTGCCGGTCCGCCCGGCTCGTCCCGGTCAACCGCAGCTGGGGCATCCCGATGCCGTCGATCTACGCCAGCACCAGCACCACCTGCAACCTCATGTACGGCGACGACCCGTACCGCGGCTCCAACCGGTACGGCGACCCGGACACCGCCATCCGGGTCCTCCAGCGCAACCTGAACTTCTGCTACGGCACCAAGCTCGCCGTCGACGGCATTTATGGCAGTAATACCCGCGCGGTG
Organism: Kribbella rubisoli; assembly: GCF_004217145.1. GTDB lineage: Bacteria > Actinomycetota > Actinomycetes > Propionibacteriales > Kribbellaceae > Kribbella > Kribbella rubisoli. Next base: position 1,108,624 of record NZ_SHKR01000011.1, read on the forward strand.
ATCAAGACGGTCCAGCGCAAGCACCACCTGGTCGTGGACGGCATCTACGGCCCCAAGACCCGCTCGGCGATGAACTGGCGGCTCTACTCGATGGCAACGCGAAGCTGGAGCAGGAGCTGTTCCAGCCCCCTCTAGAGTTGCGCGGGTGACAGTCACGGCGTTGCTCGACGGGCCGGGCGCGGACGTGCTCGCGGCGGCGTGTGCGGAGTACAAGCCTGGGCGTGAGCTCCAGTTGGTCGAGAAGCTCCGGCGCCGGTACGACGCGACGCTGGTGACTACTGCTGTCACGCAAGCCGCACTGCGGCACCGGGCGGTCGCCAAGTTCGGTGCAGACGCTTCACGGATGTTCTTCACCCCGGACGGCCTCGAGCAGGCGACGCGGACCACGGTCGGCACCCATCGCGCCGTACGCCTCGCAGCCGCCATGCCGGGCGCCAGCGTGGTCGACCTGGGGTGCGGGATCGGCGGTGACCTCATCAGCGCCGCACGCGCCGGACTCCGGGTAACAGGTGTCGAGCGTGACCCCGAGACTGCAGCTACAGCCCGCGCCAACCTGGCCGCCCTCGGCCTGGCCGGTGAAGTACTAGTAGGTGAAGCCGAGTCGACCGACCTCACGCCGTACGACGTGGTGTTCGCAGACCCGGCCCGGCGCGCGGATGGTCGACGAGTGTTCGACCACAACGCCTACTCGCCGCCGTGGACGTTCGTACTTGAGCTGCTGCAGCGCACTGCCTGCGTGAAGGTAGCGCCCGGCATCCCGCACGACGCGATCCCCGCTGGTGTGGAGGCGGAGTGGATCAGCGACTCCGGCGAGGTGAAAGAGGCCGCCCTGTGGTCCGGCCAGCTCTACGGGGGTACGCCGCGCCGCGCGACGCTCCTGCCCAGCGAGGCCACTGTCTCGGACGCACCGGAGGCGGAGGTCGGTCCGGTCGGTCAGTACATCTACGAGCCCGATGGTGCGGTTGTACGAGCCGGCCTGGTCACTGCGGTCGCCGCAGCAGTGGACGGCTGGCTGCTGGATCCACGCATCGCTTACGTCACCGCAGCGGAGTACGTCGCGACTCCGCTCGCTTCGGCGTACGAGGTGGTTGAAGAGCTGCCCTACAAGGAGAAGGCGCTGCGCTCGTGGGTTCGTAGCCAGGACATCGGGACGCTGGAGATCAAGAAGCGCGGCGTGGACCTGGACCCAGCCCAACTGCGGAAGAAGCTCGCCCCGAAGGGCTCGGCGTCGGCGACGCTGATCATCACGCGCATCGGCCGGGACGCGGTCGCCTACTCCTGCCACAGACTGGTCGACCGCTATGGCCGATGACACCCAACCACTCCGTTCAGAGCTCTTTCCTTCTGCCGGCGCGCACGAGTGGGCCTCCGGCGGCACGAGCTCCGTGCAGACGCACGAGGAAGGGCATCTGGTGTACGCCGCCCGCGGCGTACTGTCCGTGCACACCGAGCGGGGTACGTCGATCGTCCCCGCCAACCGAGTCGCGTGGACGCCGGCCGGGTTCACACACCAGCACCGCGCGCACGGCGAGACCGACATGCGGATCGTGTTCCTGTCCGCCGCGCTCGCCCGGCACATCCCGGACCGCCCTGCCGTATTCCTGGCCTCCGGCCTGGCCCGCGAAATACTGCTCGCCCTCACCAGCCGTCAGCTTGACGACGCCGCTCGTGCCCGCCTCCAGCGAGTCCTCGTCGACGAGCTCCACGAAGCGACCGAGCAGCCACTCCAGCTCCCGGAGCCACGCGACGATCGCCTGCGCACGATCGCCCAGCACCTCCGCGAGAACCCGGCGGACAACACCTCACTGGCCGAGCTGGGACGCAAGGCCGGCGCAGGCGCCCGCACCCTCAGCCGCCTGTTCCGCGACGAACTCGGCATGACGTACTACGAATGGCGCACGCAGCTGCGGATCTACCACGCCCTCGTGCTGCTCGCCGACGGCCACGACACGACGTACGTCGCGCATGCCTGCGGCTGGGCGAACCCGAGCGGTTTCATCGCGGCGTTCGCCGCCGTCGTCGGAACAACTCCGGGACGCCACTTGCGTTCGACGCATATTCGAACATATGATCGATCTCGCGAGCGGGTCTCCGGGTGACAAGCCGGCGGGCGAGGTGCTGCGTCTGCTGCTGCTGTACTCACCCGGAGGCCCGCCACTAACTGCTACAGCGCGTTCAACCGTGATTCACCTGGGTGCGGGAGGCTGGCATGAGAACCGGTTGGCCGCTGACCGTTCGCCTGGGGAGCAAGCGGTGCGCGTTACCCCCGGGCCTCTGCCACCACGCTCGGTGCGAGCTATCCCGCCACGCGGAAGCGTTCCTTCACCGGCAACCGGAGCCGCGCCAGCGCAATGCCGCCGATCGCCGACGCCACCTGGGCGCCGACCTCCGGCAACTGCTCGCTGCCACCGCCACCCGGCGTCTGCCTGACGAAGTCGGCCACCAGGCGATCCCAGTCCTTCGGGCGCCGCAGCATCGCATGCCCTTCACCCGCGAGCGAATACGTCGTCACCGCCACCCCAGCCGCCCGTAGTCTCCGGGCGTACGCCGTCGTGCCGGCCGGATCGGTGATCGTGTCGTCAGTGCCGTGCACGAACGTGACGGGCGCCCTCAGCGCGACGAGCGGTTCGCCGGCAGGCAACCACGGGGCCAGTGCGAGCACACCCCCGACCCGCGGATGATCGCCGGCAGCGACAACCGCACGCCCACCCATGGAATGCCCGATCAGAAACACCTTCGAGATCACCGGCGGCAGCTCGTCCAGGACGGTCCGCAGATCAACGGCAGCGTCACCGCCGTCGTTCCATCCCCGGAAGCGATACCTCAACAACCCCACACCGGCGTCCGGTGCGGCCGAGCTCGCGACCGACGCGAAGGGCCACATCCGCAGCAGCGCGGGCCGCCACAGGTGCGGATCGGCGTGTGAATGTTCCTGCCCGCCATGCGCGAGCAACACCAGATCAGTCGCCCCTGCCGGGTGCCGGACGAGATCGACACCCGGAGACCTCACGGCTGCGTGTACAGCTCGGTCGGATCCTGCCGGATGGCCATCATCCGCCCCGGCTGCGTCTCGGTGAAGCCGTACGAACGGTAAAGCTCGTGCGCGTCGGCAGTCGCCAGCAGCACCTGCCGCAGGCCCTTCAGCTCCGGATGGTCGAGCAAGGTCGAAACGACGAACCGTCCCAGACCGTGTCCACGGTGCGACTCCAGGACGAACACATCGGCCAGCCACGCGAACGTGGCCCGGTCGGTCACCATTCGCGCGTACGCGACCATCGCTCCGTCCGCGTCGTACACCCCGAGGTTGAGGGAGCCCGCGATCGCCTTCTCCACGATGTCGCGCGGGATCCCGGCCGCCCAGTACGACGTACTCAGGAAGCCTTGCACCACGCCCGCGTCGATGCGCTCCGCGTCGTCGTCCGCCTCGAAGCCGTCCGCCCCGGTCCATCTCACTTGTTCAGCACCTCCGTGATCGGCATCGACGAGTCAGCCGGAAGATCCAGCGGCGACGGCGCCTTCCCGGCCCGGACCAGCTCCGAGCCCAGCGCGGCGACCATCGCACCGTTGTCGGTGCACAGCCCCGGTCGCGGCACCCGTACGGCGATACCTGCCGCGGAGGCGCGCTCCTCGGCCATCACCCGGAGCCGCGAGTTCGCCGCGACGCCGCCGCCGATCAGCAGGTGCTCGAAGCCGCGGTCCTTGCACGCGTCGATCGCCTTGCGGGTGAGTACGTCGCAGACCGCCTCCTGGAAGGCCGCCGCGACATGGTTCACCGGCACGTCCTCACCGTCCCGCCGCCGCGCCTCGACCCAGCGCGCGACCGCGGTCTTCAACCCGGAGAACGAGAAGTCGAACCGGTGCCGCTCGAGATCGCGCTGCGATGTCAGCCCGCGCGGGAAGGTCACGTACAACCGGTCGCCGCCGTCCCGCGCCGCTTTGTCGATGTACGGGCCACCGGGGAACGGCAGCCCGAGTACGCGCGCGACCTTGTCGAACGCCTCACCCGCTGCGTCGTCGATCGTGCTGCCCATCGGCACGACGCCGTCGGTGATGTCCTCGACCGACAGCAGCGACGAGTGCCCACCGGACACCAGCATCGCGACGCAGCCCTTCGGCAGATCACCGTGCTCCAACGTGTCGACGGCGACGTGGGCCGCCAGGTGGTTCACGCCGTACAGCGGCTTGCCGAGCGACAGCGCCAAACCCTTGGCGGCGGCGACTCCGACCAACAGCGCGCCGGCGAGCCCGGGCCCGCTGGTCACGGCGACCGCGTCGACGTCGGTCGGCTTGATGCCGGCCGTCTCGCACGCACGCCGGATCGTCGGCACCATCGCCTCGAGATGCGCGCGACTGGCCACCTCCGGTACGACGCCGCCGAACCGGGCGTGCTCCTCGACACTCGACGCGATCGCGTCGGCGAGCAGCGTCTGCCCGCGCACGATCCCGACGCCGGTCTCGTCGCACGACGTCTCGATCCCCAGGATCAGGGGCTCACTCATCGATCCTCCACCGCATGATCACCGCATCCTCGCCGTCACCGTAGTACCCACGCCGCCGGCTGATCTCCTCGAACCCGAAGCCCGCGTACAGGCCCCGCGCCGATTCATTGCTCAAGGCAACTTCTAGTAGAACCGTCCGGCCCGCACAGCGGTCCAGGGCCGCCGTCATCAGCTGGCCGCCGATCCCGGTCCGCCGCTCGTCCGGGGCCACCGCGATCCGCAGTACCTCGACCACGTCCTCGACCACCGGCGGCAGCAGCAGTACGACGTACCCGACGACAGCGCCTTCGTCCGCGACCAGGATCACCCGGTCCTCGGACAACCGCTCGAACTCGTCCGACCAGCCGACCGTACTCCAGGCCTGCGGCCCGAAGCAGAGCTCGTCCAACGCGACCAGCGCGGGTTGATCGTCCGCACGAGCCGCTCTGATCGCAGGTCTCACAGCACGCTCTTGGGCCCGGCAGACATCGTCACGTCCGGCCGGCGCAGGTACAGCGGATCCGGAGCCACAACCTCGAGCGTCCGAGTCGCCACGCCCGTCGCGAGCACCTCGGCCGACGGGTACTCCGCAACGTCGGCATCCGCCACGCCCAGCACGTCGGCGTACAGCGCTGCTCCGCGACCGATCACCGGCAGACCGGACAGCACATGCGCGACCTCGGCCGGCTTGTCGACCGCGGGTCCTTCCAGCCGACGACGGCTGCCGTCCGCGGCCGGGCCGTCGTACAGCGCCCAGTAGATCTCCTTGCGCCGCGCGTCCGTCGCAACCGCGACAGGCAGGGTCAGCGACGACTGCCGCGCGAGGATGTCCAGGCTGCAGACGCCGGAGACCTCGATGCCCAGCGCCTCACCCATCGTCCGCGCAGTCACCAGGCCGACCCGCAACCCCGTGAACGGACCAGGACCGACGCCGACTGCAATGCCAGTCAGGTCGCGCGGCGTCGCGCCCGCGGATTCCAGCGCCGCTGCGATCGCGGGCGCAAGCAACTCTCCATGGCGCAGCGCGTCCACGGTTGTCGACGAGGCAACGATCTCGCCCGTCGGGGTGGCCAGCGCGACCGTGACCGCGGCGCTCGAGGTGTCAAAGGCAAGCAACATGTCAGTTCTTCTCCAGTACAGACACCCGTACGCCGGACGCCGCCCAGCGCGAACCCACCGCCGTGATCCGCAGCGCTCGCGTCTCGTCGGTGTCGTCGTCGCCGCGGGTGATCACGATCTCGATGCGGTCCTGCGCCAACGACTCGGCGATGCCGTGGCCCCATTCGACCACCGTGACCGCATCCTCCAGACTCGCGTCCAGATCAAGGTCGTCCAGCTCGGCGAATCCACCGAGCCGGTAAGCGTCGACGTGCACCAAAGCCGGCCCGCCCGACAACGAGGGATGCACCCGCGAGATCACGAAGGTCGGCGACGTCACAGCGCCCCGCACCTTCAGTCCGGCACCGAGTCCCTGGGTGAACGTCGTCTTGCCCGCTCCCAGATCGCCGGACAGTACGAGCAGGTCGCCTGCCCGGAGCTGACCGGCCAGTTCTTCGGCGATCGCCTGCATGTCCTCGGCCGTCGGAACAGTCAGCTCGATGGGCAGAGCCTTCGCATAGATCAGGTTCTGCGCTTGCTGGTCGACCACGGAGTACCCACGGCGCCGCCAGAACTCCACGGTGTCCGGCAGCTCGACGCGCGCGATCAGGTTCACCCGGCTGAGCCCACGGCGTACGGCGACCTCCTCGGCGCAGCCGACCATCGCCGAGGCGACGCCGCGGGCCTGGCTGCGCGGGTCGACGGAGACGCGTCGCAGGTTGAGGACGTCGCCGGTCTGCTCGAACAGCATCGCGCCCACCGGGGCGCCGTCGATCAGCACCAGCAACCCGCCGTGCTCGGCAACGGCCGCGGCAACGGTGGTCGCGTTCTCGGACAGCGCCGTCGACGGCGGGTCGAGCACCCGGCGTGCAGAGAAGGCGTGGTGGATCACGGTCACGATGTCGTCGACGTGCTCGGCTGTTGCGTCGACGACGTGCAGGTCGGTCATACGTGTCCTAAGGATTGTTCGGCTCGTTCGATCATCCCAAGGAGGGCTGCGGTGAATTCACGGTGGTGCTCGATCAGGCCCAGGTGGCCGCAGTTCTTCACCTCGACGAGCTCGGCGCCGGGCACCCGCCGGACGATCTCCTCGGCGTGCGCGAACGGCGTCAGCTGATCCTTGTCGCCGCCGATCACCACGCACTCGACCTTCTGCAGCGGCTCGAGGGAGTCGAACTTGTCGTGCAGCGCGAAGATCGGGTAGAACTCCGCGATCACCTCGATCGGCGTGGCCGCGATCATCTCGTTGACGAACTCGGTGAACGCCGGCGGCACCTCGGAGCCGAACGAGTACTTCCGGGTCAGCAGGTAGCTGATGTCCGAGCCGGCCTTCCGGCTGCGCTCGACCACATCGGGGATCCGCGCCAGTGCGGCGACCGTCGGCGTCGCGAGGGACCGCGCGAGCATGCCGAGCTTGCCCGGGAAAACGATCGGTACGCCGTCCAGCCCGCCCGCGCTGGTCGAGCACAGGCCGACGCCGATCACCCGGTCGCCGAAGAGCTCCGGGTGCTGCTCGGCCAGCGCCATGATCGTCATGCCGCCCATCGAGTGACCGATCAGGATCACCGGCCCGGTCGGCGCGAACCGCTCGATGATTCCGTACAGGTCCATACCGAGCTGGTCGATGCTGACGTGCGACTTCGGCGACCGCCCGGACCGGCCGTGCGAACGCTGGTCGTAGAACACCATCGTGCCGATGCCGGCCAGGTCGCGGCGCTCGAAGTGCCAGGCGTCCATGTTCAGCCCGTAGCCGTGCGCGAAGATCACGGTCAGGTCCTCGGGCGGCAGCGGTAGCTTCCGGCCGAGTCGGCGCTTGGGCGGCGGAGCAGGTCGCCGGGATCGCTTCAGCTCGTCCACTTCGACGTACAGCTCGACGCCGTCGTCAGCGGTGAAAATGTGCGCCGTACCTCGTTGCGAGCCGAACGGCTCCGCCTCGAGTTGCTTGCGCTGACCCGATCGCCGGCCGATGACTGTGCGCTCGACCGCGACTCCGGCCGCGGCGCCGGCAGCGAGCACACCGACCGCGGCCCCGATCAGACCAGCAGTCCGCCCTGCTTTGGACATGCTGGTCTACCTTTCGGCTGGGGCGGTGGGGCGGGGAAGGAATTCAGCGCTGTCGACGTACCTGCGCGGGATCCTTGCGCCCAGGCGGGTGACGATCTCGTAGTTGATGGTGCCGGCCGCGTCGGCCCAGTCGTCCGCCGTCGGCTCGCCCGACGTACCCGGACCGAACAGCACGACCTCGTCGCCCGCGGCGGCCTCGTCGTCCTCGAGGTTGACCACGCACTGATCCATACAGATCCGGCCGACGACAGTACGGCGCCGGCCGCCCGCCTGGACCGGAGCCCCGTTCGACGCGTGCCGCGGCAGACCGTCGCCGTACCCGAGCGGGATCAGGCCGAGCGTCGACGGACGCGGCGCGGTCCAGGTCAGGCCGTACGAGACACCCGCACCGGCCGGCACGCGCTTGACCATCGCGAGCCGCGCCTTCAACGTCATTGCCGGCCTCAGCCCGAGCTCGGACGACGGCAGCGCATGCCCGAACGGCGACAGGCCGTACGTCGCGACGCCCGGCCGGACCAGGTTGAAATGCGTCTCCGGCAGCGCGAGCGTCGCACCCGAGTTCGCCAGGTGCTTGAACTCGGCGTCGATGCCGAACGACTCCGCGACCTCGACCGCCTCGGTGAACGTCGCCAGCTGGGACTCGTTCACCGGGCTCTTCGGCTCGTCGGACGACGCCAGATGCGACCAGATCCCCTTGACCTCGATCCGCCCGGCCGCCTGCTCGCGCACCGCGGCCCGGATCAACGCCGGCCACTCCTCGGGTACGGCGCCACCGCGCGACATGCCCGTGTCGATCTTGAGGTGCACGCGGGCGGGCCGGTCCGTGACGCCCGCCGCCAGCTCGTCGATCTCCCACGGAGCCCCCGCGGACAGGTCGATGCCGGCGTCGATCGCGTCGGTCAGCGGCTCGCCCGGCGTGGTCAGCCAGCAGAAGATCGGTCCGGTGTCACCGGCCTCGCGCAGCGCGAGTGCCTCCTCGAGCACCGCGGCACCGATCCAGCCCGCACCGGCCTCGCGGGCAGCACGGGCGACCTGCACCATCCCGTGCCCGTAGCCGTCGGCCTTGACCACGGTCATCACCTGCGCGCCCTCAGCACGGGCACGCAACGTGGTCACGTTGTGGCGGATCGCAGCGAGATCGACGACCGCCTCAGCGCGGACCGGACGTGACTGAGGAGTAGACATGGTTGGTCCAGTGTCTCAGGCGGCGTCGATCAGGTCGGCGAGGGCCGCCATGTTGTGGAAAACCGTATCCGCATCGGAAAGTTTCGCCCTGTCCGTCATGCCTGCGTATCCGAACACCTTCATACCGGCCGCGACGGCCGCCGAGACACCCAGCGGGCTGTCCTCGATCACGAGGCATTCGGCCGGCTTCACACCCATCGAACCGGCCGCATGCAGGAACAGATCCGGCGCGGGCTTGCCGTGCGCAACGTCCTCGGCGCTGAAGATCCGCCCCTCGAACCGGTGCAGGAACCCGACCGCGGTCAACGCCGTACGGATCCGCTGATGGGTGCCGGAGGAGGCCAGGCAGTAGGTGACGCCGCGGGCGTCCAGGTGATCGAGGACAGCCTCAACGCCCTCGATCGCCTGGAGCTGGGCGAATCCCTCGAAGAGCCGCTGGTGGTACCGGTCCTCGAGGTCCGCCGGCAGCGGGTGCCCCAACTGCGCCTCGGTCTTCTGCCGCATCGAGGCCATCGAGCCGCCCATGAAGTCCCGCACGGTTTCCTCGAAGGTGTACGGCAGCCCGGCCTCGGTCAGCAGCTCGGCCAAGATCGTGTTGGCCAGCCGTTCGGAGTCCACCAGCACGCCGTCGTTGTCGAAAATCACGAGTCCGATCACACCGGAAACCCTAAGCGGCCACTGCGAAGTGCAGTGGCCGCCGGGGTACGCGAGAGCTATCCGGGGGTCAGTTCTCCTGGATGGAGAAGTCGGTGAAGTTGAAGCGCTGCTTGGTGTTACCGGTGGAGACGACCTCGACGCCGTAGTCGACCTGCCAGGTGGTGGCCTTCGGGGCCCAGCCACGGGTCTGCATGTCGTTGAAGAAGCTCGCCAGCGGCATCGTGCCCGACTTCTGCGTCACCTGGGACACGTACGCCGTGTAGCCGTCCTCGTGCCAGACGTCGTAGGTGAACCCGCCGAACGTCACGGTGCCCATCTTGCGGCCGGCCGGGACCTGCTTCTGGTTGTCGGTCCAGATCATCAGCTCGTTGTTCAGACCGTCGCCGATCCAGGCGTCGAACGCGACGTTGTAGATGCAGGCGGAGCAGTTGGCCGGCGTGGTCGCCGCGAACTTGGCCGACTGGATCTTCGACAGCGGTACGTCGTTGTAGTCCTTGTGCACGTTCGGGTACGCCTGAACACCCTTGTCGCCGGGCAGCGGCTGGGTCACGTCGAGGAACCAGTTGTTGTAGTTGCAGGCGCTCAGCGTGTAGGTGCCGTTGTCGTTGTTCCACATGTTGTTGTGGACGTAGTAGGCACCGAACGTCCGGCCGTCACCCTGGTTGTTCGTCGAGGTGGTGACGAACGACGGCTTGGTGCAGGTCGCGCTCGGGCTGCCGGTCGACGTGGGGGTCGTCGTGGTCGGCGGGGACGTCGGAGGGGTCGACGTGGTCGGGGGCTTGGTCGGGGTCGACGTGGTGTGCGTCGGCGTCGCCGTGGGAGTGGTCGTCGCCGGCGGCTTCGTCGGCGTCGACGTGGAGGTCGGCGTCGGCGTGGTCGGCTGGGCCGGTACGGCGGCGAAGTCGTAGTGAACCGTGTACGTCAGCTTGGTGCCGGCGCGGTACTTGTTGCCGTCGTACCGCACGGCGCGCAGCCGGTAGCTCTTGTCGGTGGTGCGGCTCGGGTCGATCGACACCATCGCGGGTCCGGAAGCGGTCGCGGTGATCGCGACGGGCTTCTGGCTGAAACCGTGCAGGACGGTGCAGCCGGAGTACGCGTCGATGACGCAGGTTTCGACGCGTCCGACGTTCGGGAGGGCAGTTACCGTGCTGTCCGCTGCGTTCGCAGTCGAGACCGGTGAGTCCTTGGCCGCATGTACGACGATCGGCGCGGCCACGAGCGCGCCGACTGCGAGGACCACCGCCGGGACGAGCTTGCGACTCCGGGCAGTTCGGGTGGGGGGCATGCGAAGAGTTCCTTAGTGTGCTCGACGGGTCGCGCTGTTGCCCCAGAACTCCAGCGCGGCCCTACAACTGTTCGATTGAATCCCCAGAGGGGCCGGTTTGTCCGGCCTTGTCGTGCTATTCGCTCTCGCGTACGGCGGTGACGTTATCGAACCGTGATCAGGCCTGCCAACCCTGGGTCCCGATTTAACGCAACGCGAACGTGCGGGGAGACGTCCTCCGGGTGTGAACAAACGGATGATCGCTCTGGCCGGAACCGTGCTTCTGCTGGCGGGCTGCGGCCAGAACTCAGACCCTGGCGCCGGCGCCTCGCCCGTCGGCAAGACGTTCCTGTCGACCTCGGTCAGCGAGGACGGGAAGCCGAAGCAGCTCGCGCCGAAAACGCGTGTCCGGCTGCAGTTCACCGACGACGGCCGGCTGGTCGCCGACGCCGGCTGCAACTCGATGCAGACGACGGTGTCGACCAAGGACGGCAAGCTCACGCTCAACGGCGAGCTGGCATCGACCGCGATGGGTTGCCCCGGTCCGCAGCAGGGCCAGGACCAGTGGCTGGCCGGCATCATCAGTGCGAAGCCGACATGGAAGCTGGACGGCAGCAAACTCGACGTCACCGCGGGTAGTACGACGATCTCCCTGACCGACCGGGAGATCGTCGAGCCCGACCTCGCCATCGACGGCACCAAGTGGGCACTCTCCTCGGTGATCACCGGCGAGGCCGCTTCGCACCAGGCCGGATCCGAGAAGGCATGGATCACTTTGAACGGCGAGCGTGTTACCGGTTCAACCGGTTGCAACGACTTCCAGGGCACGGTCGCGCGGTCCACCGGCAAGCTCACCTTCGGAGAACTCGCTACCACTCGCCGGGCCTGCGCCGGCGAGCCTGCGGCGCTGGAATCCCAACTGCTGAAGGGATTGAAGGGCGAAATGACGTACGAGGTCGACGGCTCGACACTGAAGCTGCGCTTCTCCGGCGGCGGCCTGGACTTCACGGCGGTACGCTGAGGCAAGTGAGTGAGGAACACTGGACAGGTCTGGTGATCGCACCGGACGACCGGTTGGACAACGACTTACTACTCGCGATAACCCTCGCGACCGGCAGCACCTTCGAGCCCCTCGGCCGCGACGACCTCGGCATCGTCTACGCAGCCGGTCCCGAACGAATCATCGAGGTCGAGTGCGCCGAGGTAGGCGCCAAGGCACTCTTCATCCGCACCCGCTCGCTCGAGCGCACGTCGGCGATCATCGACAGCATCGATCGCCACACCCGCACGTGGACCGAGCAACTCCTCTGCACCCAACTCGAGCAGTCGCTGGCCGAGGATCCCTACGCCCTCGTTTCCTTGCTGATGGCAACAGGTGGGATGCCGCCCCGGCCTGCCACCTCAGCCCTGCTCGCCCGGGCCGTGGAGCACCCGGACGAGCAGGTCCGAAAGGCAGCCGACTACGCGATCCGGATATCGAAGGCCTGGACCTCGTTTCGCGTCGTTTCGTAGGAGACGAGCAGGTGGCCCTGGTCCTTCAACTGGGCGCGTTGAGCGGCCGTCAGCGGGATTGTCCAGTGCTGGACGCCGCGGGTGATGGCTTGCGTCGCCTGGTTGACCAGGTGGCCGCTCATGTTGGGGGACCACGGCGGGGTAGCGCCGTCAGTGATGGCGCACGGGGTGAAGCCGTAGTCCGGTGGCGGGTCGGTGGTGCAGGAGGTCGTCCAGACCGGGATCGCTGCTAGTTGTCCGCTGGTCAGGAAGGCCCTTGCGGTGCCTGTGCCCTTGGACGAGGTGACCAGGTCGACTCCGGTCGGGCGGACCTTGCTCGACAGGATCTTGAGGTCGTCGGTCGGGACGCGGCCGGAGATCGGCACGCCGTTACGTGCGGACTGCGCGATCGTCTGCGGCGACAGCGCGCCGTTGAGGTTCGGGTTCGAGACGTTCGGCGGCGTCGGTGTGGTCGAGCGATCGGACGGCGGGGTGTAGCCCGGGAGCGTCGCCAGACCCCAGCGGTACGGGTCGGACTGCACGGACCCGAGCGCCGACCATGCCAGCCGCGTGCTCATGTCGATGTGGCGCAACGTCGTCGTACCGGGTGCTGACGTGTCGTCGTTGTCGTACGGCGTGATGTTCAGACCGAGCCGTGACGGGTCGACGGCCGCCGGGAGGTCTGCGAGCGGGATCTTCACCTCGAGGTCGTACCCGCCACCGGCGTACGCGTGCGGCACGGTCGTCTCGTTGCTACCGACCCACTGCGCGGTCGACGCGACCTGGACGCCCGGTGCGTTGCCTGTGTCGAGGGCGCCGCTCGAGTAGCCCTGATGGTTGTCCGCGTCGCGTTCCCAGCACGGTCCGCCGCTCTGGGTGAACGGGAAGACGCCGAGCTTGAACGTGTTCGCCGTGTCCTTCAGCGCTTCGGACGCATTGCCGCGCGGGTCGAGCAGGATCTCGACGGAGTCGGCCTGCCAGTGGCCCACGCATTCCGCCGGGGTCACGGCGTACGACTGGTAGTCGTCGCGGACGTGGATGAAGAAGAACAGCGCGTCGTCGGACCAGCTGACCTTCGCAGTACTGCCTTCCCCTGTTGACGAAACGCCGCAGTCGTCGACGCCGGTGCAGGTCGCTGCGCCCTGCCAGATGCGGCCGAGGTCGAGGGTCTGACCCGGATACTCACCCGGCTCGGCCTTGCCGTCGACCACCGGCGTCGCCTGCGGGATGACGGTGGTCGGGACGAGCGTAAGAGTCAGCGTCTCAGTGCCGGTCGCGGTGTGGATCGGGATGCTGACGTTCTGGTTTGCGGGCAGGGTTGTGTCGGTGTTGGTCAGCTTGAACGTGACCGTCTGGTCGGCTCCGGGCTGCACGTCGTACGGCTTGGACGCCGCGTCGATCGTGAAGTCCGCCGGCAGATCGAGCGAGACCGCGCCGGTCTGCGGCTGCGTGGACCAGTTGTGGACGACGACCGGTACGTCGATCGTCTGGCCGATGCCCATCGACTGGATCGCCTGCGAACGGCCGAGGCGGTTGGCCTGCGGCGCGGTGTTCTGCAGCCACTGGTCGTACTCGGCCCAGTTGCCCCACCGCTGGAAGCGTCCCTCGGCGGCCGCGACGATGCGTACGACGTTGTCGGTGTAGCCGGTCGCGTGCTTGGTCGTGTAGAGCGCGGAAACCTTCGCGTTCTGATCGACCGTCGCGTTGGCGGCCGGGGTCACGGTGAACGTCAGGTCGGCGGACGGCTTCTCCTTCACCTGCTGCGGACCGCTGACCGACCAGCCGGCCGGCACCGTCAACGCAACGTTGCCCTTGGCAAGCTTTCCGTGTGGCGCCTTGAGGTGGACGGTCGCCTGGAACGGCTCGCCGGCGACGTTGTAGAAGCGGCTGAAGGTGATGTACTCGAGCGTGCCGAGCGGGAGTCCGCCCGGGTCCGGCTTCTTCGCGCCGAACAGGATCGCGTCGTCACGTCCGGCCGCGGTGCTGCTGTTCGGCTGGAACGGTACAAACGACTCCGTCATGCCGAACCGCGGACATGCCGGGACGGAGACGCCCTTGTACATCACGCGACTCTGCGTCGGGTACGCCGCGCGTCCCTCGTCGGCCACCTGCTGCCAGATCTTCGGCGTACCAGCGGTCTGCGCCTGCGAGTTGCCGGCCGGCCAGGTGTACGGCGAGTTGTAGCCGGTCCACACGCCGGCCACGGTGTCGACGCCGGTCGGGGTGAATCCGGTGGTGCAGTTCGCGGCGGTCGTCGTACCGCCGGTCCCTGCCGTGCTGCCTCCGGAGAAGACCTTCTTGACCTGCCACGTGCTGAGCGCGTGCGGGCCTTTCAGTTGCTCCGGGAACATGGTGGGGTCGGCGGCCGCGAGCACGCCTTCCCAGATCAAGCGGCCGGCCTGCTGGTGGTTGCCGTGACCGGCGGCCAGCGTCGGCGTGAAGCCGATGTAGATCTCGGGTTGCGTCTCGCGGATCACGCGGGTGACCCGTCGGAGCGTCTCCTGCTCGTCCCAGAAGTACTGCGTCAACGGCGCACTCTGGTTGTAGAAGAAGTCGATCCGGTCGAGGTTGAAGATGTCGACGGTGCCGGAGCGGTAGTGCGCGACACGGTCCTCGTTCTCCCGGCGCAGGCCGAGATCGGGCCCGAGCTCGTTGCCGGCCGCGTTCCCACCACCCTCACCGCGGGTCACTTGGATCACGCCACACTTCACGCCGTACAACTGATGCCACACCCCACACGGCCCGATGATGCTCGTGTCGTCATCGGGATGGGCCCACTCCCCCATCACATCAATCTTCGTCTGGCGATCAGCCACATAAGGCCGCGCCGAGGCAACTGCCGGAACCGGCAGCACCGCTAGTAGAACCAGAACCAAAAACCCCACAAGTCGCTTCACGTGCACACTCCAAAGGCGGCGGAGGCACTAGCAAACCCAGTCCTACGTCCGACCCACCCACCCGCGCAACAGGAATCGCGCGCCCGCATGCGTCGACCAGCCTGATCAGGTCGTTGCAGACGGTCAGTTTTCGGTGTGCCAGGTTTGCCAGAGTTGGCCGTAGGGGCCGTGCGCGGCGACGAGTTGGTGGTGGGGGCCTAGTTCTACTAGTTGGCCGGCTTCCATGACGGCGATTCGGTCGGCGTCGTGGGCGGTTTGCAGGCGGTGGGCGATTGCTATCACGGTGCGGCCTCGGAGTACGGCGGCCAGGGACTGTTCTGTTTGGCGGGCTGTTTTGGGGTCCAGGAGGGAGGTGGCTTCGTCCAGGATCACCGTGTGGGGATCGGCTAGGACCACTCGGGCGAGCGAGAGTTGCTGGGCACTGGCGTCGTCGAGTTTGGTGTCCTCGCCGAGCTCGGTGTCCAGGCCGTGCGGCAGGTCGTTCCACCAGGTGGCGTCGACGGCGTTCAGCGCGGCGTGCAGCTCGTCGTCTGTCGCGTTCGGCTTTGCGATGAGGAGGTTGTCGCGGACGGTGTCGTGGAAGACGTGATGGTCCTGGGTGATCAGCACGACGTGCTCGCGCAGCTGATCCGGCGGGAGATCGGCAACCGGCGTACCCCCGATCGTCACCGACCCGATGTGCGGACGATCGAGACCAGCGAGCAGACGCGCGAGGGTCGACTTGCCGGCGCCGGACGTGCCGACGATGGCCAGGCGTTCGCCAGGCTGCACCACCAGATCGATCCCGTGCAGTACGTCGCGGGCACCGGTGTAGCTGTAGTGCGCATTGTCGACTCGGATGCGGTCGCCGGCGACGTTCTCGGCCCGCGGCGTCTGCTCAGCCTGCGGGATGTCCGCGAGACCTTCGACACGGGCGTACGACGCTCCGGCGCCTTGCAGCTGTTCGATCCAGACCATCAGGGTGTCCAGCGGACCGACGAGCTGGCGCAGGTACACCGTCGCGGTCACCACGACACCGAGGCTGACCAGATCATGGAGGTAGAGGGCGCCACCGATCAACAGGACTCCCACCACCGGGAGCGCCAACGCGACCTCGGACCACGGGAACAGAACGGTCCGCAGCCACAGCGCCGCCAGCCGCGCGGACCGGGCTTGGGTGATGGACGCTTCGGTGGCCTCCGTACGGCGGCGCTCCAGCCCGAGCAGTTCGACCGTACGGGCGCCCTTCGCCGTACTGGCGACGACATCCGCCATCTCCGCACCCGTCCCCGCAACCGCCAGGTAGACCGGTCGCGCGCGTCGCATGTACCAGCGCACCGCCGCGCCAACGCCGAGCAAGCACACGAGCCCGCACAGCCCCAGCCGCACTTCCAGAACGAGCACGGCGACGATGAGGAACAGAGCGTGGACGCCGGCCACGAGCACCTCAGGCACAGCGGATCGCAGCGTCACCGCGACGACGGACGCATCTGTGCTCCCGCGCGCGATCAGGTCGCCGGTCGGAAGATGGTCCGCAACTCGCGGGGGCAACACCAGGGTCCGCTGCAAGAAGCGCTCCCGGACCCGCGCCGCCGTACGCTCGCCGAACCGATAGCCGATCTTGAGCGCCCACCACGCCAGCACTGTCTGTACGACGGTGAACACCAGCGCACCGAACGCGAGCCGATCCACCGCGCTGAGCACGTCACCGGAGCCGGCTCGGATCGTGTCGATGATTCGGCCGAGCAGCCATGGACCGACCAGACCTGCCGCGGCGGCAAGCCCGTTCACCAGGACGACCGCGACGACAGAGCGACGGTCCGCGCCCAAGTCACGGATCAAGGCAGCGCGTACTTCGGCGGGCCCCGCAACCGGCAGCTGCGTACTCATTGGGCCTCACCCTGGGCTCGCGATACGAGGTCGCGATAGTAGGGATCGCTGCGCAGAAGGTCCGCGTGTGTCCCGGCCGCCGACACCTTCCCGTCGACCAGGACGATGACGTCGTCAGCACGGTCCAGTACGAGGGGCGACGTCGTCGTGATGACCGTTGTCGTGTCGCGCCTGAGTTCGCGGATGCGGTCGATCATCGCCGCCTCGGTGTTAGCGTCGACCGCGGAGGTCGGTTCGACCGCGAGCAGTACGTCGGGCGTTGCGTAGATGGCGCGAGCGAGCCGGATTCGTTGCCGTTGGCCACCGGAGAGATCGCTTCCGCCGGCGGCGATCGTCGCATCCAGGCCACCGGGCAGCGCCTCGACGATGTCCTCGGCGACGGCCACGCGGAGCGCCGTACGAATCCGGTCGTCGTCGGGCTCGATGCGCCCGGCAACTACATCTCGAACCGTCCCGGCGAAGACCTCGGCATCGTTGTCGGCAACAACTAAACGGCGCCTGAACTCCTCACGTGCTGGCTCGTCGATCTCCATGCCTGCTTGGGAATCGGTGTGTACCTGCCCGAGTCTCTCGATCACGGCGACCGCCTCTGCCGGGCGCGCAGTGACCAGTGCGGTCAGAGCGCCGGGCCTGATGACCACTCCTGACTCCGGGTCCGCCAATGGGACGGTGCCGATCGATGCAGGATCGCCATCGTTGCGCTTGGCAACTGGCAGGTTGAGCAGATTGATGATTCGTTGCCCCGCCACCCGAGCGCGGGCGATGTCCCCGCCACCCTCGATGAAGAACGACACGGGCACGACGAGCACGGCGACGTACCCGTAGACGGCGACGACATCGCCGATTGTGATCGCCCCAGTGGCCGCCATTCGCGCCGACAGCCACACGACCGCGGCGAGGAACAGCGCCGGCAGACCGGTCGACAACGCGACGACCCAACTGGTCGGGCCGGCGACCCGGTAGCCGCGTCGTACCAATCGCTGCGACTGGTCCTGATAGCGCTCGGCGACGAACTGCTTGCCGCCGAGGCCGTTCAGGACGCGGAGTCCGGCGAGTACGTCGACCAGGCGGATCGTCAATCGTCCTTGGTGCACGCGGTACTCGCCGCCGGTGCGTTCGATGCGTTGGAGGAACGGGCCGACTGCGATGGCGAGCAGCGGTACGCCGGCGAGGACCACAGCGGCGAGCAGGGGGTTAATGGTGAACAGCACGACCGCGACAACGGCGTACGCGATGACCGCGCCGACGCCGGGGCCCGTGACGGTAAGTGCCATAGCGACCGTGTACACATCGGCGATTCCGACGGTGACGACCTCACCGGCGCTCACCCGCTTCGCCAACGACGCACCCAAGCGGCTCGTGTGCCAGACCGTGGCCCGCACTGCGCGGAACGACGCGTCCATCCGGATCTTGGTCATCGTCCTGTGCCGCGCGATCCCGAGCAGCGCGTTCATCACGCTGACCGCCAGCAGGAGCAGAGCCCAGCCCACGAGGGCGGAGGAATCGCGCGCGACAAGTCCGTCGTCAACGGCGCGGGACAGCACCCATGGCGGCACGGTCAAGCCGACCGTCCAGCAGGTGCCCAGCACCGCACCCAACGCGATCCGCCGACCCTGCGAGCGGGTAAGCCAGTAGAGGAAGCGCAGGGGGCTCGCGAGATCTGTTGCGGTCGGCGGGACCCACGTCTCGGTCATCTTGTCCAGCCACGCGCGTACGACCGCCCCTCGCCGCCCACGGTCGCTGGCCATGCCCCAGATCCTTCCAGCTATATCGGACCATCCGCGCCTTTGTGATTGGCTTCACAAAGGCGTTGCGCTCAGCTGTGCCGGTCGAGGAACGAGGCGAGTTCGGCGACGTACTGCGGGCGCTTGTCGCGTCGTACCGAATGGCCTGCGCCGGCGATGTGCGCTGCTTGGAACTCGCCTGCGGCTGCTCGGGCGCAGCGTTCCGCGTACTCGGTGGAGATCAGACCGCCGCGGTCGGTATCCCCGTGGATCAGCAGCACCGGGCAGGTGATCTGGGCCAGCAGGTCGGTCAACGGCACCGGGTCGCGATACGGCAGCTCGAACAGCTGCGGGTTGACCTGCGCCTTCGACACGGCCCACGGCTCAAACTCGTCCTCAGCCCAGCCAGGATCCCCCGCCCGACCCCGCGCAATCCGCGCCGCCACATCCAGCTCCCGCAACTCCGCAAGCCAACCCGGCATCAACATCGGTCCATCCCGACGGTCGCCGCCCGGCGATTCCTGGTCGGCACCAGGCGCCTCCTGGTCGCCGGCGTGCGGTTGCTCGTCGCGGGGCGGCGGTCCGGTTGGCGGGTCCTCCAGTACAACCGCGCGGACCAGGTCCGGCCTCGCCGCGGCCAAGTAAGCGGCTGCCATCGCGCCCATCGAGTGACCGACCACGACCACCCCACCGTCAGCCGGCTGGCCCGACAGCACCAGCGCGGCATCGTCGCGATGTGCGGTGTAGCTGACAGGTTCCTGCGGCAGCCCGGACTCCCCGTGCCCGCGCGCATCGATCGCGAGCGCCCGGATCCCCGGCATCGCCCCGATCAACGGCTCCCAGCACTGCGCAGAGTCAGAAAACCCATGCAGGAACGCAACCTCAGCCCCTGCCTCATCCGTCCGATACCACGCCAGATGACCAGTCCTACCGCGCACGCTGAACATGCCTGCGGACGATAGCGCACCCCGCATCAACCGCCCAGAAGATAACGCGTGGCTTCAGGGAGGGCGGCGGCTACGGACATTGCGGTGATTGGGCCTGCGGAGGACGCGAGGTTGGCGGCGGCGGCGTGGAGGTAGGCACCTACGCTGCCGGCGTCTAGAGGGGTCAGGCCGCTGGCTAGGAGGGAGCCGCAGAGGCCGGCTAGGACATCGCCGGCGCCGGCGGTGGCGAGCCAGGGGGTGGCGTTGGTGTTCACGCGGACCTGGCCGTCGGGGGATGCGATGACGGTGGTGCTGCCTTTGAGGAGGACGGTTACGTCGTAGCGTTCGGCGGCCAGGCGGGCGTGTTTGAGGCGCTCGGCTTCGACCGTCGCGCGGTCTACATCGAGGAGCCGAGCCAGTTCGCCGGCGTGAGGAGTGGCTAGTACGTCGACGTGGTCGCCGGAGTCGTCCAAAGCCTTGAGGCCGTCGGCGTCGAGGACCACGGGCTCCTCGGCGTCGAGCAGTTCACGGATGCGTGGGATGTCGAGCTCGTCGCCCAGGCCTGAGCCGACCGCCCATGCCTGCACGCGGCCGTTGCCGGCGACGATCTCGGGATGCGCGGCGCGAACAGCTTCCGCGACCGCGTCGGGGCCGACGTACCGGACCATGCCTACAGGTCCGCCGAGGGCGCCGGAGGTTGCGATGACGGCGGCGCCTGGGTACTGCGTGGAGCCGACCATCAGGCCCAGTACGCCGCGGGAGTACTTGTCGGACTCGCCGTGGGGGACGGGGTAGAGGCGGCGGATGTCGGAGGTCTGGAGGGACTCGACTTCGGCGGGTGGGAGGTCGAGGCCGATGTCGATGAGGTGGACCGGGCCGCAGGCGGTGGCGGCGGGGTCGATGAAGTGGCAGATTTTGTGGGTGCCGAAGGTGACAGTGAGGGCGGCGTTGACGTGGGGTTCGGGGGTCTCGCCGGTGTCGACGTCCACGCCGGATGGGGTGTCGACGGCAACGATCGGTACGCCGAACCGTTCCGCGAGCCGCACGACCGCCAAGGCGTCCGGGCGGAGTCCCGGTCGCCCGCCGATCCCCACAATCCCATCCACAACAACATCCGCGCCCTGAATCAGGCCTTCGACGTCGGACGGGGAGATGAGGCGGCCGCCAGCTGCGTGGAGGGCTTCGGCGCCGGCTTGGTGGGCTTTGTCTGACAGGAGGATGGCGGTGACTTGAGCGCCGCGACGGGCTAGCCGGGCGCCGGCGTACAGGGCGTCGCCGCCGTTGTCGCCGGAGCCGATGAGCAGGACCACCCGGGCGCCGTACGTGCTGCCGAGGAAGTTGCTGATGGCAACTGCCAGGCCGGTGGCGGCGCGTTGCATCAGGGTGCCCTCGGGAAGGCGGGCCATCAGGTCGGCCTCGGCGGCACGGACCTGCTCGACGGTGTGCGCGCTGCGCATGGTCAGCCCTCCAGGATCACCACGGCCGAGGCGATGCCCGCGTCGTGGCTGAGCGACAGGTGCAGGTTCTGTACGCCGAGCCGCGACGCCTGCGCCGCCACGGTCCCGCTGATCTCCAGCCACGGCCGGCCGGTCTCGTCGGTCTGTACTTCGGCGTCGTGCCAGTGCATGCCCGCGGGTGCGCCGAGCGCCTTGGCCAGCGCCTCCTTGGCCGCGAACCGAGCCGCCAGCGAGGCCGGCGGCTTCACCGCCTCGAGCGGCGTGAACACCCGCTCCCGCAAATTGGGCGTCCGCTCCAACGTCCGCATGAACCGATCCACGTCGACCACATCGATACCCACGCCGACGATCATGCCGGCCAGCCTAACGGAGCCGGGCAGCTCGACAGGAGGTCTCCCGCGATCGAGCCGGATTCCCGACGTGCCCAGGCGTGAAGCCGGCAGCAGTGGGCGTATACGTCCTGTCGAGCTGCACGACCTACGCAGGAGCTGCAGTGGATTGGCGGATCCGCATGTCCACGGCCAGATCCAGGCGGAGGGCGGCGGGGGTCCGGCCGCGGGAGAGGTCGATGACCACGCGGGCTGCGAGCTCGGCCATCTGGTGGAGCGGTTGGTGGACGGTCGTGAGAGCCGGCGTGACGAACTGGGCGACCGGGAGATCGTCATACCCGACGACGGACAGATCGCGCGGCACATCCAGGCCGAGTTCGCGAGCGGCCTGGTAGACGCCGAGGGCCTGCATGTCGCTGCCGGCGAAGATCGCGGTGGGGCGATCGGGCAGGCGCAGCAGGGCGAGCGCCTCGCGGTGCGCGCCGCCGACCTCGAAGTCGCCGTACCGGATCAGCGCCGGATCGACCTCGATGCCGGTCGACCGCAAGGCGTCGGTGTAGCCGTCCACGCGTTGCCGTGAGCAGAGCGTCTCGATCGGGCCGCCGATCATGCCGATCCGGGTGTGGCCGAGCGTGCGGAGGTGGGTCGTGGCCATCCGGCCGCCGTTCCAGTTCGCCGAGCCGATCGACGGTACGTCGTCCCCCACGTCCCCGACCGGATCGACGACGACGAACGGGATCCGCCGCGCCTCGAGCTGGGCACGCTGGTCCGTGTCGAGGTCCGAGAAGACCATGATCACGCCGAGCGGCCGCCGGTTCAGCACGGATTCGATCCACTGCTGCCGCGGCCGCAGCGCGCCGCCGCACTCCGACAGGACGAGCTCGACGCCCTCGGCGCGGGCAACCTCCTCGACACCGCGGATCAGCTCCATCGCCCATTCGCCGCCGAGCTGGTTGAACACCAGGTCGATCATCGGGCTGGCCGCCGTGCCCGGGCTGCGCCGCCGGTACCCGTGCTCCTGGATCAGGCTCTCGATCCGGGCCCGGGTCGCCTCGGCCACATCCGCGCGCCCGTTCAGCACCTTGGAGACGGTCGGCACCGACACGCCGGCCTGTTCCGCAATTTTCGCAATGGTCGGTCGCTCGCTCACCACACCCCCTGGCTCGAAACTTTCGAACCAGCTTAGCCGTGGATCGTGCGCCTGTGGGTATCCGGTACGCCGCTGAGCCGGTAGAAGAAGGTGTTGACCTGGTCGCGCCACTCCCGCGCGTTCACGAGCTGCGCCTCGAACCGGGCCGTGATGTTCTCCCGCACCACCGGCTCGAACCGCTCGGCGATCACCCGCCAGCGCGCGACCATCGCCTCCACCTCGGCGTACCCCTGGAAGTGCGTGTCGTAGATGTGCTGCAGCACTGTGCTGCCGTTGTGCAGAACGTGGTCATAGGCAACGTGATGGAAGAACAGCAACAACTCGTCCGGACAGGTTGTGACATCTTCGTAGGTGCCGGCGAGCGGCTCCGGATATTGCCCGGTGAACCCCGATCCGGTCTTCACGGTCCGGTCCACGCCGACGCCGTACCGATCGGCGAAGTGATACGTCCCCCGCCCTGAGTACTCGTACCCGTTGACGCTCGGCCCGTAGTGCGTCTGCGGCGTGACCATGAACCCGACGCCCAGCGGGGCGGTGTACCGCTCGTACGTCCGCCACGATCCGGACATGATCGTGACGAGCTCGCTCCGGGTCCGATCGTCCATCGCGAACGTCGCCGCGGCCCACTCGTGCAGCAGGCTGACCGGATCCGCAGCCGGCTCCCAGGCCAACCGGCCGAACGCATAGAGATTGCTCTGAGCAAGTTTGTGACCGGTCCAGTTGGGAGCATCGCCAACGTTGGACACGGCAACGATCGCGCCGATGCGGTCGGCAACCGTCGTACCGCCGCCGCCCGTGGTGTCGAACTGCAGGATCTCCCGCCACCACGGCGCGAGGTAGCAGAGATCCTGCTGCTGTCCGGAGTACTCCTGCGTCACCTGCAGTTCGAGCGCGAACACGGTCTCTTGCAGCTCACCGAGCAGCGGCGACATCGGCTCGCGGACCTGGAAGTCCGTCGGTCCGTGCTTGACCTGCAGTACGACGTTCTCCTCGAACCGCCCGTCGAGCGGGATCAGGTGGTCGTACGCCGCCCGCGCGCGATCCGTACCGCGATCACGCCAATCGTGCGCCTGCTCATCACCGGAGTACCGCCAGAACACCGTCCCGCCGTACGGCGCAACCGCCCGCGCGAGCAGGTTCGCGCCCTCGGCGTCACGGCCCGCCCGAACTACGAGGCCGCCGAAATCCGGTACGGCGTCGTACACGCGGCTGATCGTTGCCGACCACCAGCGAGCCACCCGCTCGTCCGACGGGTCGTCGGTGAACTCGACCGACAAACTGACCGCAATTCCGTACTCGCGGAACACTGCGGCAAGGCGGGCCACCTCGGGCAGGTCGGCGTTCGCGAGCGCGACCGCGTTGATTCCGATCGACGCCAGCAACCGCGCGTACGCACGCACCCTGGTCAGATCGGGCACCACGCTGCCGTCGCGGAAGAATATCGATCGACCTGAGTACCCGCGTTCGACCGCGCCCGACAGCTGGTCCCAGTGGTCCAGCATGCGGATCGGCACGGCCGGCTGTTCGACGACAGTGAAGTCGCCGCTCATCCACTCGAAGTACCGGAGCAGGTAGAAGTAGCCGTAGAGCAGTCCGTGTCCGCCCTCGGCCGCGACGACGAGATCGTTGCCGCGTCGTACCACCACGAATCCCTCCACGCCGAGGCCATGCTCGGGCAGTGCAGCCTCAACCTCCCGCCACAACGGGGTCTCGCGGACGCGGGTCATGATGCACACGGCAACTTGTACGTCGGTGCGGACGCGGCGGGTCTGCCGGAGCTCGGCCCGGATGGTCTGGGCAAGCGCTCCCGAGGCATGCACCGTCACCTCGGGCAGCCTCTGGAAACCGAGCCAGGCGGAGTCGCCGGTCATGGGTCCTCCCGGCCTGGCATCAACACGGTCATCGGTCGGTGATCCTTCCACACCAGGCGGTCACCGAAAGTTTCGACGTTGTGCCACAGCTGAGACAAAGGCCACGTCGGCCCGATGTGGGTGCAATCCGCACCGGTGGGAAGAATGGGCCACATGCTGCAGCCGTCGCGGGAGGTGACTCCCTACACCGAGCTCGACCGGGCCACCTGGGCGCAACTGGCCGAAACCACGGTCTCCCCGCTGACGGCGGACGAGGTCGAGCGGCTTCGCGGTCTCGGTGACGAGATCGACATGGACGAGGTCCGCGAGGTGTACCTGCCGCTGTCGCGGATCCTCTCGCTGTACGTCCGGCACGCCCGCGCGCTGCACGCCGACACCGAGAGCTTCCTCGGCAAACCGGCCGCGACCCGCACCCCGTTCGTGATCGGCATCGGCGGATCGGTTGCCGTCGGCAAGTCCACGACCGCCCGTCTGCTCCGCGAACTGCTGGCGCGCTGGCCCGAGCACCCGCGGGTCGCGCTCGTCACCACCGACGGTTTCCTCTGGCCGAACGCCGAGCTCGAACGCCGGAACCTGATGCAGCGCAAGGGTTTCCCGGAGTCGTACGACCGCAAGTCCTTGCTCCGCTTCGTGGTCGAGGTGAAGTCGGGCATGGACGCGGTCGAGGCGCCGGTCTACTCGCACCTGCATTACGACCGCATGCCCGGCGTCCGGACGACCGTCGAGCAGCCGGACATCCTGCTGCTCGAGGGGCTGAACGTCCTCCAGCCGGCGCCTCGGCACGCGGATGGGAAGAGCGGGCTCGCGGTCAGCGACTTCTTCGACTTCTCGGTGTACGTCGATGCCGCCGCCGACGACGTGCGCTCGTGGTACGTGGCGCGCTTCCTCAAGCTGTGGGAGACGGCCTTCCGCAACCCCGAGTCGTACTTCGTCCGGTACGGCGAGCTGAGCCGCCAGGAAGCGATCAAGAAGGCCGAGTCGCTCTGGGACGGGATCAACGGCCCGAACCTGCGCGAAAACATCCTCCCGACCCGCTCCCGCGCGACCTTGGTCCTCCGCAAGGGCCCCGATCACGCCGTGCGCTGGGTCAGGCTGCGGAAGCTCTGAGCGCCGGTACGACGGCAACCGCGACGACTGCTGCGGTCAAGGCGAACGCGATCGAGAAGCCGACGCCGCCCACGACAGCGCCGAAGATCAGTGCGCCGGCGCCCCAGCCACCGTCGTACGCGAGGTTCCAGAGGGCGCTGACCTGGCCGTAGCGGGAGCGATCGACGCGGTTGTACATCAGGGTCAGAGTGAGGTTCTGAGCAGCCCCGAAGCCGATGCCGAAGCAAGTGGATCCGATCAGGATCGCGACGGCACTGGGGAGGAAGACCAGCGATCCGGCGCCGACCGCGGCGAGGATCAGCGCGGGTGCGAGCAGCTTCGCCGGGCCCATGCGGTCGGCGTACCGACCTGCCAGCCAACGTGCGATGGGTGCTGCGATCGCCTGCAGCAGAAGGGCTGTAGCGACGAGTGACTGCTTGTCTCCGGCAACGGCCAGCGGTAGGAAGGTGACGCTGATGCCCGCGGCAACAGTCACAGCAGCGAAGATCAGGGTCGGGGTCAGCAGCCCGCTACGCCGTACGCCGCCGAGCACCTTCACGTGCTGCTCTTCTTCAGAAGTGTTCACCCTCGCGGGCAGACCGACCAAGGCGACCAGCCCGGCGAGTGAGGCGATCGCGGCGAAGACGAACAGTGCGCCGAAGCCGATCACGTTGGTCAGGTAGACGCCGAGCGGGAGACCGATCACCGCAGGTACGCCGACAGCCACGCCGTACACGCCGAGCGCCTCGCCGCGGCGGGTGGATGGGGTGAGGTCGGCGACCAGCGCGACCGCTCCGACGACCAGGATCGCGAGGCCGGCGCCGCGGACGATGCAGACGGCGAGCACGACCGGCAGCGCTGCGGAGGTCAGCAGAACCAGCGAAGGTGCGCCGAGGAGCACCAGCCCGAGCCCGAGGACGACCTGGTATCCCCAGCGAGCCAGCATCCGCGGCACCAGCAGCTCCACGGCCACCGCGGAGAACATCATCGCGGCAGTCGACAGCCCCGCGCCGACGCCACCGGAGCCGTTCGCGGCCAGGTAGAGCGGGACGACCGAGGTGAGCAGATACATGCTCAGGCCGGAGCCGAAAACCATCGCCAACAGCCGAACGAACTGCCTGGTCAGCAGCCGGTCAGCAGCAACAACCTGGACTGTGGGGATCTCGCACGCGGTGGCCATGACACTCACGCTAGAGACATACCGGTCCGCCCTACAGATCCAGTTCTGGACCACCGGAGAGGACCAGTTGATCGGTAATGAAGGCGCTCAGGCGGTTCAGGGCGGCGTCGATCTCGGGCAGGGTGACCGCGCTGCACGACAGGCGGAGGGCGTTGATCGGGGTGTCGCCGTCGTAGAAGTGCGTCATGGGGGTCCAGAGGACGCCGTACTCGTGGGCTGACTTCTCGAGGAGAGCGTCGTCGACCGGGAACGGGACCGTGACGACGACGAAGAAGCCGCCGGCGGGGACGGTCCAGGTGATTTCGCCGTTCGGGAAGCGGGTGGCGAGACCGTCGGTGATCGCCTGAAGGTTGGCGGCATAGACGGCGCGTTCGCGTTGGTTGGCCGCGACGAGGCTGCAGTCGTTGGCGAGCAATTTGCCGCCGACGACCGCCTGGGCGACCGGTGAGGTGTTGACGGTGAGCATGCTCTTCAGCTTGGAGAGTTCATCCGCCAGGAGGCCTGTGCCGACCGTCTGGTCCGCGACCGCATAGCCGACCCGCGCTCCGGGGAGACCGGTCTTCGCGAACGAGCCTAGGTAGACGACTCGACGGGATGTGTCGAGGGACTTCAGAGTGGGCATCCGCTGATGGCCCTGGACTGGGAACAGACCATACGGGTTGTCCTCCAGCAGCAGGATGTTCTCGGCTGCGCCGATCTCCAGCAGCTTGTGCCGGGCAGCGAGGTCCATGCTCAGGCCGGACGGGTTGGCGAAGTCCGGCATCACGTAGCAGGCGCGCGGACGCCGCCCCTCCGCGCGGACCGACTTCAGCACGGTGGCCAGATCGTCCTCCTCCCCCACCGGAACGACGGGGAGGTTTACGAGGCGGGCCGCGCCGGTGATGCCGACGTACGTCGGGGAGATGGCGAGCATCACGTCATCGGGGCCGGCGCAGAGGGCGCGCAGCGTGAGGACCATCGCCTCCTGGCAGCCGACCGTGACGACGATCGCTTCCGGGTCGACGTGGATGCCCTCGTCGATCGCGAGGTTGCGGGCGACCAGGTCCTGGATGATGCCCTTCGTCCGCCCGTACTGGAAGATCGTCCGCCGGACCGCGGCCTCGTCGTACCCCTGGTCCCGCAGGTACTGCGCGAACAGGTCGAGATACCGATGCAGGTCCTCGAGCGCGAAGAACTCCTCGGTCGGCCGTCCCGCCGCGAGCGAGATCGCGTCCGGGTAGTGGTGCGAGATCTCGTTGAGGAAGTTCATCGAGTTCAGCGCCCGGTCGGTGAGCGAGCCGTGCAGGTCGCTCAGCTCGAGATCGGCCATGTCGCTCTCCCCACGCTCAGTTCCCGTACGGCGGCCAGGTCCGCGCACCCCGCCAGCAGCATCGCGTCCCGCACTTCCCGGCCGAGCAACGCCAACGCCTCATCCGCGCCTTCCACAGCGAGTGCCCACAGCAACGGCCGTCCGACCAGTACGCCGGAAGCGCCGATGGCAACCGCCTTCAGCACATCGAGCCCACTCCGTACGCCGCTGTCCAACAACACCGCGCAATCCTTGCTGACAGCATCGACAACCGGGCCCAGGGCGTCGATTGACGCGACCGCGCCGTCCAGCTGCCGCCCACCATGGTTGGACACGACGACTCCGTCCACACCCACTTCAACGGCCCGCCGAGCGTCCCGAGGATCCAGAATTCCCTTCACCACAAGGGGAATCGGACACCGCGTCCGCAACCACTCCAGATCCCGCCACGACACGGCCGGCTCGAATGCGGAAGCCGTGTGCGCGGCCACCGCCGACAACCCCGGCGCCCCGGCGTGCGCTTGTGTCACTTTGTCGACAAGGTTCTCCGGGGCGACGTCCGGAGGGAGCGCGAACTCGTTGCGTATGTCCCTCAACCGGCGGCCCATCACCGGTACGTCGACGGTCACCATCATCGCGCTGCAACCCGCGTTCACCGCTCGCTCGACCAGGCTTGTCACCACGTGACGGTCTCGCAGCCAGTAGAGCTGGAACCAGGACGGGGTCACCCCCGCGATCTTTTCCAGAGGGACGCTGCTCAGGGTGCTGATGGTGTACGGGATGCCGGCTCGCGACGCGGCCGCGGCCAGGAGCAACTCGCCCTCGGGGTGCAGGAGCTTCTGGTAGGCCATCGGAGCAACCGCGAACGGGAGCTCCCACCGCGTGCCCAGGACTGTCCAGAAGGGGTTCGGCTTCGCCGTACCTGTGAGGATGCGGGGGGTCAGCGTGATTGCGTCGAAGGCGGCACGGTTGAGGCGAAGGGTGTGTTCGGAACCGCTGCCACCGGCAACAAAGTCGTACACAGCCGCCGGCAGAACCTCACGAGCAAGCGGCTCGAAGTCGGCGAGAGTCTCAGGCATCTGTGAAGGTTCTGGCTAGCCAGGTCGATGCCTCGGCCATCGCCTTCTTGCCGCCGTCGAGGATCCCGGACATGGCGAAGAAGCCGTGGACCATGCCGTCGTAGCGGCTGAGAGTGGTCGGTACGTCGGCAGCGTGGAGCTTCTCGGCGTAGTACTCGCCCTCGTCACGGAGCGGGTCGTACTCGGCGGTGATCACCAGCGCAGGCGGCAGCTTGGCGTGCGACTCCGCGAGCAGAGGCGAGGCCAGCGGGTTCTGCCCGTCTGCGGGATCGGCGAGGTAATGCTTCCAGTACCAGCCGACCGAGGTGTTGTTGAAGAGGTACGGGTCGTTGCCGTTGCGCATCGAGATCGTGTCCGAGCCGTACAAGGTGTTCGGGTACACCAGCAGCTGACCGGCCAACGCCGGACCGTTGTCGCGGGCAAGCAAAGTCACCGCTGCCGCCAAGTTGCCGCCGGCACTGTCTCCACCGACAACGAGCCGCGCGGGATCAACTTGCGGCTGCGCTGCGATCCACTGCGTCGCCTTGTGGCAATCGTGGACGGCCGTCGGAAACGGATGCTCGGGCGCCAGCCGGTACCCGACGGTGATCACCTGACAAGGTACGGCGTTCGCCAGCTTGCGGCTGATGCCGTCAGCGGTGTCGATGCTGCCGAGCGTCCATCCACCGCCGAAGAAGTAGACCAACGTCGGCAGCGGACCCGCCAGGTCAGGGCGATAGACCCTCAGCGGCAGCCCGTCGTCGGTCGTGACGTCCTCGACGGAGTGGACCGGTTCGACCTCGCCGCCCGCGGCCCGGATCGAGGCGAGGTCCGCCTCCCGAGCCTCGGCCAGCGTCTGGGTGTAGAGCTGCGGCACCTGGTGAGACTCACGTTCGGCGCGCATCGCCTCGACCTGTGGGTCCAACGGCATCGGTTCACCCCAATCGGATCGGCATGGACGCATGTCCACGCAGCAGCAAGCTATGACTGCGAACCGGCTCCCCCGCCAGCTGCAGCTGCGGGAATCGCTGGAACAACTGTCCGAACGCCGCCCGTCCTTCCATCCGAGCCAGCCCGGCGCCGACGCAGTAGAACGGCCCCGCACCGAACGACAGGTGCTGCAGATCCACCCGATCCGGATCGAACGTGTCAGCGTCCGGATGCTTGGCCGGATCCCGGTTCGCAGCGCCGGGCAGGATCAGCACCAGACTGCCCGCGGTGATCGTCTCCCCGGCCAGTTCGAGGTCGACCGACGCCTTCCGGCTGATCAGCTGGACCGAGCTCTGATGCCGCAGGATCTCCTCCACGCAGTCGGCCGCCCGGACAGGTTCGTCGCGCAGGGCATCGACCAGGTCAGGCTGAGCGAGCAGCAGCTCAAGCCCGTTCGTGAGCAGGTTCATCGTGGTCACGAAGCTGGCGTTGACGAGGACCAGCAGGTTGTCGATCAGCTCCTGCTCGGCCAGGTCCGAGTCAACCAGCGAACTCACGAGATCGTCGCGCGGCTGGACCCGGCGGTCGGCGAGCATCCGCGCGTAGTAGTCGTTCAGCTCGTCCGCGGCCTGGTTCGCGGCCGCCAGTCGCTCCGGCGCCTTTCCGCCGAGGTCGAGGTAGTCGTCGATGGCCTTCGTCCGGTCCCGGAACCAGCCCAGGTCCGACCGCGGAATGCCGAGGAACGTGCCGATGACGGTGATCGGCAAGCGATACGCGAAGTCCACGAAGTCGATCACTTGACCGTCCCGGCCGGCCTTGCCCAGGTCGTCGAGCAGCTCGGTGGCCAACGCCTCCACGACAGGTTCGAACCCGGTCAACCGACGCGGCGTGAGTACCGCCTGGAACACCTTGCGCATCCGCAGGTGCTCCGGCTCGTTCTTGAACATCATCGACCCGCCGAGCCGCCGCAGTACGGCGTCCTGCGGGTCCGGGTCGGCCGTCAGCAGCCGGCCGAATCGCGTATCTTTCAAGGCCTCCTGCGCCGCGTCGTACCCGTTCACGACGACGGCGTACGGCGAAGTGCCGGGCTCGAGGCGGCAGACCGGGCCGATCCGATGCAGCTCCGCGAAGAGCGGCATCGGATCGCGACGGCCCTGCTCGGAGCCGAGGGCGGCGAGAATCTCGTTCGCACTCCGAGCAGCCATGTCAACGCACCAGGTTCAGCGGGACCGAGGCGGCCATCAGTTGGTAGCCGACGTCGTTCGGGTGGATGTGGTCACCCGAGTCGATGTCCGCACGCAGCTTCGACGGCGCCGCCGGGTCCCGCACTACCTTGTCGAAGTCGAGCACACCGTCGAACTCGTGGCTCGACCGCAGGTAGCTGTTCACCGCCTGCCGAGTCGCCTCCTTGGCCGGTGTCCAGCTGTCCGTGCCGGAGAGTCCTTCGAACGGCGTGATCGTCGTGACCAGGCTGCGGATACCGCGCTCCTTGGCTTGCGCGTTCACCTGCCGCAGCGCCCCGATGATCTCGGCGGCGGAGTCGTCGGACATCCAGATGTCGTTGATGCCGAGCTCGGTGATCACGGTGCGTACGCCGGTCTGCGCGAACACGTCCTCGTTCAAGCGGGCCAGCGAGTTCACGCCGACCTCGCCGAAGCCGGGGAACGCGCCGTTGTCGGACGGCTCGGTGCCCTCGTGGTTGAGCCGGCTGCCGGCCAGACCCGCGTTCAGCACACTCGGGAACGGCTTGTGTCCGGCCGATGCGGCCAGTCGCTCGGCCAGCTGGTCCGGCCAGCGGTTGTTGGCGTTGGGGGTGCTGTTCGTGCCGTCGCTGATCGAGTCGCCGAGTACGACGATCGAGCCGGCGTCGTCGTCGGTCTGGACGTCGACACCCGACAGGAAGAACCAGCAGCACCGACGCGTCGTCGGGTAGTTCGCGCCGCCCGGGTCGCTGACATGGTTGCCGACGCCGACGAAGTTGTCCTGGATCGACGAGCCGTGGAACGTCGTCGGGCCGGTGTTGTCCTGGAAGTACAGGCTGACGACGAGGTCGTCGAGTGTGCCGATCCGCAGGTTGACCGGGTCGCTGAGCAGCTCGCTGCCCTTGACCATCGACGCGCTCCCCGATCCGTTGAACGTCAACGTCCGCAGGGATGCCGGGTCGATGTCGGACAGTTCCGGCGTCGCCTTGTTGGGCTTGGCAACGGTTGCGGCGGCGACCGTGACGGTCTTCTCGCCGTAGATGTTCGACAGCCGGACGCGGATCCGGTTGCCGCCGACCGTCGGGCGGATGTTCAGCCGGACGCTCTGGTCGGTCAGCCCGAGATTCGTCGAGCCGGTCGCGTCGCCGTGGGTGACCGCGGTCGCCCAGGTCCCGACCCATCGGGCGTCGTTGTGGCCACTGAGGGTCGAGCCGGCCAGGCTCGATCCGGCGAGAGTGAGAGCCGCGGTGACCGCAACCGCGCGCCAACTGCTGGAAATGGACATGGACTGACCTCCAGGCGGAATGGATGCGGACGGAACGTAATACGCCAGAAGGAATCCGGTCAATGAATCAGAATGCATTTCTTTCGGGCCCGGAACAGCGGTTAGCGGCTCAGTTGCACCCACGAATCGCAGGGGTATTCCTTCACACCGCGCGGGGCGCCGATCGAGTAGAGTCACAAGGGACGGCTGGGGGTGGCCGGAGCCTGAGGGGAACCAGACGAAAATGCCGCCTGAATTCGTCCTGCCCGAAAACAGTAGCAATTACGTGGGTCAAGTCCTGGAGCTGTTCCAGGAATTCTCCGATCGGCCGGCGCTGGCCCGCGGTGACCGGACCGCGACGTACAGTGAATTGATCGCCGACGTACTGCGTTTCGCCGCCGCTTTCCGCGATGCCGGCGTCCGGCCTGGCGGCAAGGTGCTCGTGATGGCGGCGAACTGCTTCGACGCGCCGGCGCTCCAACTGGCCCTGCACCTGCACGGTTGCCGGGTGCTCTGGAGCGCGCCGATCACGTCCCGCCGCGAGATCGACGCATTCGCGGCGCTGGCCGACGCCGACCTGTTCGTGTACGACGATGCGAGCGAGCTCGGCCAGGCGTTGGCGGACTCGCTCGCGCCGATGCCGACATACCGGATCGCCGAGCTCGACTCGCCGACGCCGTACGAGATCAGGGCGACGCCGGCGCCGGACTCGGTGTTGCAGACCAGCGGGACGACCGGCGATCCGAAGCTCGTGCATCACACGCAGGCGTTCTACGAGCAGATCCTCGAGCTGGCCGCGGCCTTTGTCGCACAGGGTTTCCCGATGCTTCGGCACTACTCGGGGTCGCCGCTGTGGCTCGCGAGCGGGCAGATCACCACGTTCTTCAACCTGTTCACCGGCGGCGTGCTGTTCCTCACCGACACGTGGTCGCCGGACGAGTTCTACCGGATCGTGCCGGCCGAGCGGATCACGTCGACGTATGTCACGCCGCCGATGTTGTACGAAGTGCTTGATTATCCCGGTGGCGCGGACGTCGATTGCAGCAGCTTGTTCATGTTCAACGTCGGCGCGGGTCCGGCGACACCGGCGCGCTTACGGCAGGGGATCGAGCGCTTCGGTCCGGTACTGCGGATCGTGTACGGGCTGAGCGAGTGCGTCGTGGTGACGGCACAGCCCGGGTTGACGGCGGACGCACGGCTAGCGTCGGCGGGCACGCCGTACGGCGATGTGCGGATCGAGATCCGGGACGGCAACGGGAAGGTGCTGCCGAACGGGCAGACCGGCGAGGTGTGGGTGCACAGCAATCTGGTCTTCGCCGGGTACCTGAACCAGCCGGAGCTCACCGCCGAGACACTGGTCGACGGTTGGCTCAGGACACGTGACCTCGGGTACGTCGACGACGACGGCTTCCTGTTCCTCGTCGACCGGGTGCACGACATGATCGTCACCACCCGCCGCAACTGGGCGATCTTCTGCCGGCCGATCGAGGACGTGCTGAGCAGTCACCCGGCGGTCCGCACGGCGGCGGTCATCGGCGTCCCCGACCCAGTGGTGGGCGAAGCGGTGCATGCGTTCGTCGTCGTGCGCTCGTCGGTGGCAGCAGAAGAGCTGCAGGAGCTGGTGACCACGACGCTGAACGAGATGTGGGCGCCGGCCGCGATCGACTTCGTCGGCGAACTGCCGCTGACGAAGATCGCGAAGGTCGACAAGATTGCCCTCCGCAAACTCTACGCCGAACTGCACCCGCAGTCATGACGCCCAAACGCGGTCTCGTCATCCTGTTCGTGGCGGACGTGCTGTCGGCGGTCGGCAGCCGGATCACCATGGTCGCGATCCCGTGGCTGGTGCTCGTCACCACGGGCAGCGCGGCCCGGATGGGTCTGGTCGCCGCGGTCGAGCTCGTGCCCTACATCATCGCGAGCATCATGGCCGGCCCGATCATCGACACCCTCGGACCCCGCCGTACGTCGATCCTCGCGAATCTCTCGAGCGCCGTCGCGGTGGCAGCGATCGCCGCAACCACCAACCTGGGCTTCGCCGCCCTGCTCGTCCTCGTCGCGGTCGCCGGCGCACTCCGCGGCGCTGCCGACCGCGCGAAGGATCTATTGGTACGTCCAATGGCCGAGGCTGCGAACGTCGAACTGATCCGCATCACCTCACTCCACGAAGCCTTCGCTCGCGGCGCGACTCTGCTCGGCGCACCGCTCGGCGGCCTGCTGATCTTCTGGACCGACGCCGCCCGCGTGCTGTGGATCGATGCGGTGACGTTCGTCGTCTGCGGGGTCCTGATCGCCGCTTTCGTCCGCCCGCCCGAGGTCGTCGCGGACACCCGCCGGGACAAGTACTTCCGCTCCCTTGCCGAGGGCTTCTCGTTCGTACGACGGGACGAGCTGCTCGCGACGATGCTGATCACGACGTTCACGATCAACATCTTCGCCAGCGCGAGTACGGCGGTCTTCATCCCGGTCTGGGTCCGCGACGAACTCGGCTCGCCCGCCGGTCTCGGTCTCACGCTCGGGGCGTTCTCCGCCGGTGCCCTGCTCGGCAGCATCACGTTCGCCGTACTCGCCACGAAGGTGCCGCGCTACCTGACCTTCGCGATCGGCGCCTTCGTCGGCGGTAGTCCGCGGTTGCTCGTCCTCGGTCTCAGCGACAACCTGGCCCTGGTCATGGTGGTGACCTTCCTCTCCGGCATCGGGATCGCCGCGATCAACCCCGTCTTCGGCGCCGCCCTCTACGAACACGTCCCGAAGCATCTTCAGGCCCGAGTCATCGGTCTGGTGGCCGCGACGTCATTCGCCGGCCTTCCACTGGGTGCTTTGCTGGCCGGTGAGTTGGTCAGCGCCCTCGGACTGATCCCGGCTTTGATCTGGTCAGGCCTTGCCTGCCTGGTCGTCAGCGTGTTCCCCTTGGTCCGCCGCCGCCCCGGGAAGGTTCTCGACGCACCGAGCACAGTGGAGGCAACGTGAACGAAGCCACCGACCCCTACTGCCTCCGCCCCGGCGAGAGCCTCGAGCTCGTCGCAAACCACCCGTGGCGGAGGTTTGTCGTTCTGGGCGACAGCGTCGTCGAGGGATTGTGCGAGCCGGTCGAGGGATACAGCGATCTCCAGTGGGCGGACCGGATCGCCGCGGAGCTGCGCGCCGTACGCTCCGAGCTCGCCTACCTCAACCTCGGCGTCAGCGGACTGCGGACTCGCGAGATCCTTTCCACGCAGCTCGAGCCGGCTCTTGCCTTCGGCCCGGATCTCGCGCTGGTGGTTGGCGGAGGCAACGATGCGTTCCCGGCAACGTACGACGCGGACCGGGTCGATCGCGAACTGACCTTGATGATCACCACGCTGCAGGGCGCCGGCGCGGAGGTGATGACGCTCGGTATGTTCGACATCTCGTACAGCCCGGCCGTCGTCGAGTGGCTGCGTCCGGGCCTCAGGCAACGAATGCGAACCCTCTCCGATCACACGGCCGAGCTCGCCGAGCAGCTTGGCACGATCCACATCCACCTCACCGACCACCCGCTCTCGACCGATCCGAGCCTCTACAGCAGCGACGGACGCCACGGCAACGCCAGGAGCGATGCCGTCGCGACCGCCGAAACGCTCCGGGCGATCGGGCGCCGGCTCAAGGCACCAGCAGCAGACCACTCGTCAGCGCGCCCTGGCCCACGTTGACCACCGGCCCGGCGCCGGGAACCGTGAAGCGGAGGTAGGCGCCGGCCGGAGTACCTCCGAACAAGTACGGCGCGACGCAGAACGGCACGTCCGCCTCCTGCGTCTCCTCGGTCTCGAGGTTCACGAACTGCATGGTCAGCCGGTCCACGTCGATGTGCTGCTGGACGATGTACCCGCCCTCGCTCAGAGCTTCCTCGATTGCGTTCGCCCAGGTCGCCTCATCGACCTCGGGACCGACCACCACGCCGACGCCGCCGTACGAGCCGTTCGGCTTGAGCACCAACTGGTTGCGATCGGCAAGTACACGATCCCGCAGTCCGGCCGACAGGATCTCGGTCCGCGGCACATGCTGTCGGACGACCTCGGCGTCGGCCGGGTCGAGCTCGTAGAGATCGCTCCACAGCCAGGCCAGGATCGTCTTGCTCGCCAGCAACCAGCTCGCGGTCGCTGTGAACATCCGCACCGACCCGCCGGCGACGGCAGTCCCCAGCGCATCCAGACCGTCGCTCGGCTTCATACCTTGCGGGACGAACATCCGCAGTACGGCATCGATCGGGCCGTCGTCGACGCAGAGTCGACCGTCGGCGTCCAACGTGAGCCACTCGACCGGATACACCCGCATGTCCATGCCGAGCTCGCGGCCGCGCTCACTGAACGGTTCGAGCAGCTTGATCATCGCCATGCCGTCCTGCGAGCCCGGGTACGTCCCGCCGGTGGTGAAGACCATCGCCAGCCGATCGTTCCCGGTCAGCTGTAACGCAGACCGGACGGCCTCGTACCGCGCGTCGACCGCCGACGCCGGCGCGGTCAACCCGAGCTCGTCCAGCACAGGGTCGCCCGCGTAGGCGTTGAGGAACCGATGAGCGACTCCATCGGAGTCGTGCGCCCCACCGAGCGCGCTGTCGATATTGGCCTCCACGACGTACGGCGTCCCGGTGCTCAGCAGGATGTCCGCGCGTACGCCGCCGAGCAGGTCCTCGCTCAGCGGCAGGCCCTCGTCCAGCAGGTCGATGTACCCGACCGGCATCCCGAGCGCCCGCCGCAACTCCCCCGCAGTCGTCGCCCGCCGCAAACACGCGCCCAGGATCAACCGCGCAACCGTTGCCGACAGCTCCGTCATCGATCGGTAGCTGGTTGCAGACATGATCGGCGGCCGGAGCGGTCGCCACTCCTTGTTGTGCGTCGCGACACCGTCAAACACCTCCCGCCACGCAGCAGTGCCCCGCTTCACCAGCGCCGTACGGGTTGCTTCGGGCAACTGGTTCCACACGTCGGTCATCGGTCCTCCAGTACGGCGTTGATCGCGGCGACGAGTTGGTCCCGGTCGGGCTGGATCGCTCGGTCGAGGGCAAGTGCGAACGGCAGAACGGCGCCGTCGGGTCGCGTCACGCGGCGGGGTGGCGCGTCCAAGGTGAAGCGCTCGGCGGCGACCGCGAGGATCTCGGCGGCGAATCCGCTGGTGCGGTTGGAGTCGTCGATCACCACCAAGCGGCGGGTCTTCGCGACGGATGCGGCCAATCCGTCGAGGTCGAGCGGGTACACGGTCCGAGGATCGAACACCTCTACGGAGATCCCGTGACCGGCCAGCTCGTCCGCGACAGACAATGCATCGTGCACGAGGTGGCCGATAGCAACGACTGTCACGTCGTCGCCAGACCGCGCTACTCGTCCGACGCCGACTGGAACGGGTGCCAGGGTGGTGAAGTCGACGTCTTCGCGGACTCCGAGCGCGGCTGAGGGTGCGAAGAAGACCACCGGGTCGTCGTCGCGGATCGCCGACACCAGGAGACCGTAGGCGTCCGTGGGGGCTGCGGGGACGACGGTCTTCACGCCGACGTGGGCGAGCAGGGTGTAGGGATGATCCGAGTGTTGACCGGCCCAGCCGGTGCGCGAGCCTGATCCGGTGACGACGTACGTCACGGGGACCCTGCACTGGCCGCCGGTCATCAGGGAGAACTTGTGAGCCTGGTTCGCGATCTGTTCGAAGACCAGGAACAGCAGCGACGGGATCTGGAACTCGATCACTGGGCGCATCCCGGCGAGCGCCGCGCCGGTCGCGAAGTTCGTGAAAGCCTGCTCGGAGAGCGGGGTGTCGAGTACTCGGTCCGGCCCGAAGCGGGTGAGCAGGCCGGCGGTCAGGTTGGACGCGGCGACGCGGATGTCCTCGCCGAGCAGGAAGACGGACTGGTCGCGGTCCAGGGAGTCGGCGAGGGCGCGGTTCATCGCCTTCAGGTACGAGAGCTTCGGCATCAGGGCATCACCGCATACAGGTACTTGAGCGCCTCGGCCGGATCGGGGTGAGCGCTCCCCAGCGCGAACCCGGCCGCCGCATCGAGGACCGCCTCGATCTCAGCGTCGACGGCCGCCCGCTCGTCGTCCGGCAACCGTGCGCCCTGGATCACGACCGGATCCCGCGACCGACCGAACGCCACCTGATCGGCCGAGCGATAGTCGAGCCGGGCCCGGTGCTCGAACGTGTGATGCGCGTCGAACCGGTACGTCATGCACTCCATGAACGTCGGCCCCTCGCCTGCCCGAGCGCGCTCGACCGCAGCCGTCGTTGCCTCCAGCACCGTCTCCGGATCCTGCCCGTCCACGATGTACGCCGGGATGCCGAACGCCTCGGCCCTTCCGGTGATGCTCCCGGCCACGGCCGACTCGACCGGCATCGTCGTCGCGTACCCGTTGTTCTCGCACACGAAGATCACCGGGACCCGCCAGAGCGCAGCCAAGTTGAGTGCCTCCAGCAACATCCCTTCGTTCATCGCCCCGTCACCGAAGAACGTGACTGCAACCGTGTCGCGCCCTTGCCTGCGATGAGCCCACGCGGCCCCTGTCGCGATCGACGCGGCCGCGCCGACGATCGCGTTCGCCCCGAGGATCCCCAAGCTGAAGTCGGCCGCGTGCATCGAACCGCCGCGCCCCTTGTTCAGCCCGCTCTCCCGCCCCATCAGCTCGGCGAGCAACTGCCGCGGGTCGACGCCGCGGGCAAGGACATGGCCGTGCCCTCGGTGCGTGCTGGTGATCACGTCGTCCGGCGTCAACGCCGCACACACGCCCGCCGCGATCGCCTCCTGCCCGACGTACGGGTGGATCCCACCGACGATCTCGCCGGACCGCACAAACTCGATCGCCCGCTCCTCGAAGCGACGGATCAAGCGCACGGTCCGGTAGAGATCGGCAGTGCTCACGTGGTCAGCCCTTCACCGCAGCGAGGATGGCGTCCCAGAGCCGGGCGCGGGCGGCAAGCGCGCTGTTGATGGTGTCCGCGCAGGCGTCCCATTTGGTCTGGTCGTCGCCGCACAGGTCAGTGACCATCTGCATCGCCATCGGGGTGTGCTGCTCGCCGTCAACCTCGATGTGCCGCTCGAGGTAGTCGACGAAGGTGTTGAGCCGGTTGGACCGTTCGTTCACAGCGACGACCTGCTGGAACATGTCCGGGATCAGGTCCTCGCGCCCGAACGCGAAGGCCGCCGCCTGGCAGTGGATCGGCGCGTTCTCGATGATGTCCCAGGTCGTGCCGGCGAAGTCGACCGACGCCTGCGGAACTCCGGCGGCCTTCAATGAGTCGACCACCGCGCCGCCATTCCGGAGCAGATCGACCAGGCGCGTGATCGCCGAGGTGTCGGCGCCGGCTTCCACCATGCCGTTCACGTACAGCTCGAAGTGGCTGATGAAGCCGTCGCCGAGCTCGTCGCTCTCCTCGACCATCACGATGTCGTTGATCAACCTGCGGCTGCTGGTGTGTGCGGTCGGAATCCACGGGACCGTGACGCAGGTGAGCTCGCGCTGCAGTGACTTGAGCAGCGACATGAAGTCCCACACCGCGAACACGTGATACTCCATGAAGGTCACGAGTGCCTCGTGCGTATCCAGGTTCGCGTACAACGGGTGCTGGACGACCTTGTCGCGCGCTTCGCCGACGGCCTTTTCGAGTTGCTCGATCCCG
Organism: Kribbella rubisoli; assembly: GCF_004217145.1. Taxonomy (GTDB): domain Bacteria; phylum Actinomycetota; class Actinomycetes; order Propionibacteriales; family Kribbellaceae; genus Kribbella; species Kribbella rubisoli. The sequence continues at coordinate 1,148,712 of NZ_SHKR01000011.1, forward strand.
GGATGCGTCTGACCCCAGTCGTAACGGGACATGTCCTGATCTCCTAGCGGTCGGCCCATAGCGTCGGGCAGTAGTCGGGGTCGGCGTAGTCCGGGTGGCCGGCGGTGGTGCGGCGTACCAGGACGTCGTGGTTGTAGGCGGCAAGGGTTCCGTCGCTGAGGGGGAACTCGCGGTAGGCGTTGGCTCCGTCCTGGAGGTGCAGCGAGATGGCGCGGCGCGGGCGGTCGGTGACGTTGGCGCCGCTGCCGTGGTACGTGCGGCAGTGGTGGAAGTTCATGTGACCGCGCGGGATCGTGATCGGCAACTTGGTCACCTCGACGCCGTTGTACGCCGCGTTCTCGGCCAGCATCTGGTCGAGCTGCGACCGGTCCCGTTCGGCGAAGTGGCGTACGACGGTGTCGTCGGAGCCGATCTCCTGCCAGCGGTGGCTGCCGTCCACCATCGTGATCGTGCCCATCTCCGGCGGGCAGTCGTGGAACGGGATGAACGCGGTCAGCATCCGGTCCGACAACGAGGACGACCAGTAGTGCTTGTCGAAGTGCCAGGGGACGATGTTCGAGGGCTCACCGGAGATCGGCGGCTTGTAGATCAATGTGGACTGGAAGATCCGGATCTCGTCGGTCTGCGCGAGCCGGGCCGCGACCGCGCCGATCAGCGGCTTGCGGAGGATCTTGGCGAGACCGTCGTGCTCGTAGTGCACGTAGTCGTTGTGCCGCTGGACGTCGCCCTTCGACGGGTCCCAGTAGGCGAGCTTTGGCGGTGCGAGCGGGAGGGTGCGGTCGCGTTCGCCGGCGTAGTACCGCTCGCTGGCGTTGACGAGCTCGTCGGTCTCGTCGTCGGTCAGCAGCTTCTTGGACAGGTACCAGCCGTGCTCGTTGTATGAGGCAACATCTTCGTCGGTGGGGAGGAGCTCGATCTCCTCCTCGGACAGCTTGAAATGGCTGTACCTTTTGATTCCCTCGCTTCGCTCGGTCATGAGACCCCCTCGAGCTCGCGCTCCTTCGCCTCGTACAGCGCCTTGATGTTGCCGCTGCCGAACGTCATCGCGCCGCGGCGCTCGATGATCTCCAGGAACAGCGTGCGGCGTACGTGCATCGACTCGGTGAAGATCTGCAGGAGCTGACCCCAGTGGTCCCGGTCGACCAGGATGCCGAGCTTCTCCAGGTCCTCGATCGGCGTCTCGACCTCGCCGACCCGCTCCGGCAGCGCCTGGTAGTACGTCGACGGCGACGCGAGGAAGTTGACGCCGCGACCGGCCAGCGTGCTGACCGCCTCGACGATGTTGCTGGTCCGCAAGGCGATGTGTTGTACACCGGCGCCCGCGTGCCAGCTGAGGAAGTCGTTGATCTGCCCCGGACGGCGGTTCGGATCCGGCTCGATCAGCGTGAACGTGACGTGCTTCGACGGGCTCTGGACGACGGTCGACTCCATTCCCTGCCCCGCGACCTCGATCGTTTCCTCGAAGATCGGCAGGAACCCGAAGACCTGCTCGTAGAACTCGACCGTCGGCTTCAGTTGGCCCGACGGTACGCAGATCGCCAGGTGGTCGATCTCGCTGAACAGCTTCTCGTCCGGCCCGCCGGCCGGCTCGGTGAGCTGGATCGCGCCCGGCAGGAACTCGTACCGCGGTCCACGCCGTTCGACGAGTCGATGGATCACGTCGCCGAACCCACCGACCTCGGCGATCACGACCGTCGTCTCCTGGTCGGTGTAGATCACCGGCGCGGCGATCGATTCGGCGCCCCGGGCAAGCAATTCGTTGTAGGCGCCCGCCGCGTTGTCGACCTCGATGCCGACCACGGCGACACCGTCACCATGCCGCTGCACGTAGGCAGCCGCCGGATGCTCGGCGGCCAGACCGGACGTCAGCACGATCTGTACCGCATCCTCGCGCAGCAGCAACGAGCGCTGGCCGGGCAGACCGGTCTCGGGTCCGCCTTGGCCGTGTATCTGCAGGCCGAACGCGTGCCCGAGGTAGAACGCCGCCTGCCGAGCGTCGCCCACGTACAGCTCGACGTGGTCGATCCCGTAGATCTCCATTACGCCCTCTCCTCACTGTTGATGCAGCGCCTCTTGTCGGTGGTCGTTCGAGCGATTTCGGTGTTCAGGTGCGTGCATCGCGGTGCTTGAGGAGCGTCCTCGATGCGGAGCATCGTGGATGCTCGTCAAGTGCCGCGAGGTGCGTGCCTGGGCGCCGAAATCGCCGAAGGACCGCCGATAAGAGGCGCTCGCCTGATCGGCGTACTGGCGGTGCCGAGGAGCAGGCTGACGTTCTGACCGCCGAAGCCGAACGAGTTCGACAGCGCATACTCGAGCCGGACGTCGCGGGGTTCCTTACGGACGTGGTCCAGCGGGCAGGCCGGATCCGGGTCGTCCAGGTGGTACGTCGGTGGCAGCAAGCCGGTCGTGATGGCACCGACCGCGGCCACGGCCTCGACCACACCGGAGGTGCCGAGCATGTGGCCGGTCAGCGCCTTGGTCGAGCTGACCGCCGGCCGGTGCTCGCCAAAAGCCTTGCCAATAGCAACCGACTCGGCCACGTCCCCGAGCTTCGTGCTGGTGCCGTGCGCGTTGACGTAACCGACCTGCTCGGGCCGGATCCGGCCACTTGCCATCGCCAACCGCATGCACGCCGCAGCGCCTTCCCCATCGGGTCTCGGAGCAGTCGGATGATGCGCGTCGGAGTTCACCCCGTAGCCCGCCACATCCGCATACCCGGCGGCACCTCGGGATGCAGCATGCTCGGTGCTCTCCAGTACCAGGAGAGCGGCGCCTTCGCTCAGGACAAACCCGTTCCGCCGTACGTCGAACGGGCGGCTCGCCTCGGCCGGGTCATCCCAGCCACGAGCCAGGGCCCGCGCGTTGGCGAAGGTCTCCGCGAAGGTGGGGAAGAGCGGCGCCTCACTCGCCCCGCACACGACCACGTCGACCTCACCGGAGCGGATCAGCCGTACGGCGTCGGCGATCGCCTGTGCGCCGGATGCGCACGCCGTACCGACTGAGGACGTGTACCCGCGGATGCCGTGGCGGATCGCGACTCGGGCGGCCGGCATGTTCGGGAGGATGCCGGTGAGGAGGTACGGGCTGACGGCGGCACGGCCGCGTTCGGCGCGGGACAGGACTTGCTGCTCGAGGGTCGCCATGCCGCCGACACCGCCGACGATGATGCCGATCCGCTCGGGATCGACGTTGTCGCCGACGACCAGCCCGGCATCGGCGAGCGCATCCGCGGCGGTGAGTTGGGCGAGGATGACGGTGCGGTCCATCACCTTGCCGTCGGGGCCTTTGGTGAGGTCGCCGGCGTCGAAGGGCGGCAGGATGCCCGCCAGTTCGACCGAGTTCGCGATCGGGTGGTCCTCGGGTGGCTTCACGATGCCGGATCGCCCGTGCAGCAACGCGTCGTACGCTTCGCTTGGGGTGCGGCCGACCGGCGTCATCAGGCCGATTCCCGTGATGGTGGCGTTCATGAGCGAGCCTCCCGGAGGGCGACCTTGCGGACCTTTCCGGTCACCGTGACCGGCACCTCGCCCGTGCCGACCACCGTGACGTTGCGAAGAATTGCGGCGACCTCTTCCCCGACGGCTGCGCGTACGTCGGCGGTGCGGTCGCGGTCGGGCGCGTCCGGGGAGAGTTCGAGCAGTACGTCGGCGACGTACCGACCGTCGTCCGGGGTGATGATCACCGTACAGTCGTCGACTTCGCGGAGCGCCGCGAGGATGCGTTCCTCGGACATCGACGTGAAGAGCTGCGGGCCTTCGAAGCCGGCGACGGCGTCCGGTACGCGATCGAGGTGGAAGTAGTGGCCGGTGTCGTCGCAGTACACGAGATCGCCGGTGAGGAACCAGCCGCTCAGGCGGAAGCGGTACGTCGTGACCGAGTCGTTCCAGTAGCCCGGTGACACCGATGGCGAGCGGAAGCCGAGCATGCCGACCTTGCCCGGTGGCAGCTCCTCGCCGGTCGAACTAAGCACAGCTGCCTCTGCGAACTCGTACGGCTTGCCGATGCAGCGGCCGTAGTGGTCGCTGTCGATCGTGTGCGTGATGTGGAAGCCGTTGTGGCCCATCTCGCTGGAGCCGAGACCGTCGATGAAGTGGCTGCCCGGGACGGTCCGGCGGCCTTCGCGGGTGACCGTCTCACGGGTGCCGACGGCAACGAGTTTGCGGATATGCGGTTCGTGCGCGCAGTCGCCGGTGTTGAACCACATCCGGACCGAGTCGAGGTCGTGCTTGCTCAGGTCCTCACGGGCGAGCCCGGGCCAGGTGACCGCGAATCCGTAGACCGAGTGCGGCTTCCAGCGCTCGATGTTCCGCAGGACGTACGGCGCGTCCTGGCTGGAGAGCAGCAGCATCTCGGCGCGGTTGCCGAGGACCTGGTTGACCATCAGGACCGTCGCGGTGTGCGGCATCGGCAGGGCGTTCAAGATCCTGTCGGTGCCTTGCGCCTGCGGCATGGTCAGGAGGTGTTTCAGGGCGGCGTACAAGGTGGTGTGGGTGTGGAGGACTGCCTTCGGTACGCCGGTGGTGCCGCTGGTGTGCGTGATGACGACCGGGTCGCCCGCGTGATGCTGGTAGTGCTCGGGGGCCTTTGTGGGATCGCCGACGGCCTCGGCCGGCTCGGCGAGGACGTCCGTTTGCAGGAGCGGTTTGTGAGCCGCATCCGCGAGTACCGCGGTCGCGCGCATCCGGCGGATGTACTCGTCGGCGATGGCCGGTGCCATCTTGCCGTTCATCAGGGCCGGGATCGCGCCGATGCGGGTGAGGGCGAGGAAGCTGAGCACAACGTCTTGCGCCTCGGTGGCCCAGACTGCGATCACGTCGCGGCGGGTGATGCCGTGTTCGTGCAACCACGCCGTACGCGCTTGGACGCGTTCGTCGAGTTCGCCGAGGGTCAGTGGGTGCTCGGCCGGGAAGTGGTCGACGGGAGTGTCGAAGGTCAGGCCGGGGCCGCTCGGGTCGGCACCGTACTTGAGGACTGTTGCCAGGACGTTCCCGGTGCCGATGTCCGGGTCGGCGGCCAGTTGGGCTCTGAGACTCTTCACGTCGGATCTCCCCCACTCACGATCTGCGCGAACGCCCGGTCCGCGGTCACCTGTACGATCAGCACCTGCTCGGCGTCCCCGTCGGCGAGCAACAGCTCGGCCTCGTCGGGTCCGCCGTTCGTCACGCACACCACCGGGCCGCGCAACTCCCACTTGGCCGCGATCCATCCGGCGATGCTGTTGGGCACCGACTGGAAGAAGTACAGCGGGCCGATACGCTTGCCATCGGCAACTGCCTGTTTCACATGCTCCGCGCCGGCACGATCGCCCTCACTCACGAGCACGATCCCCGTCAGCGGTTCGGTGTCGACCTGAGCCAGACACCGCTCAGCAGCCGCAACCACCATCGGATTGAACGCCGACCCCACAAACCCCGGCACCCCCGGTAGCTCGCCCCCATCCCAACGCCCCTCAGCCAACGTCTTCATCCGACCCGCACCACCAATGCCGTATTAGCCCCACCGAACGCAGAGTTGAGCGACATCGCATACGGCGAGCTCACCAGCCGAGGCGCATCCAAGATCAGATCAACCCCACAAGGAGGATCCGCCTCCAGGAAACCCGCATTAACAGGCAACTTCCCGCTCCGGAGAGCCGCAACAGTCACCACGAACTCCACCAACCCAGAAGCCTCCAACGCATGCCCATGCACCCCCTTGGTAGAAGACACAGCAGGCCCACCCCACCCCGCTCGCCCCGCCAGCGCCCGAACCGCGCCCTCCGGCCCCGCTTGATGGGTTAACCCATCCCGTTGCGGGTCCCCACCCCGTGCTCCGGGGGTGGAACCCTCGCTCCGGTGGGTTAACCCATCAAATGCGCGAGTGAGGGCGGCGGATTCGGCGGCGTCGGCGTAGGTGGTGCCGGTTGCGTTGGCGTTGACATAGCCGATGTCGGCCGGCGCCAGGCCGGCTTTGTGGAGGGCGGATTGGATGGCGGTGGTTAGGCCTTGGCCGTTGGGGGCTGGTTGGACGGGGTGGTGGGCGTCGCCGGTGCGGGAGCAGGCCAACAGCTGGGCAAGGCCTTCGCCGGGTTGTAGGACTACTGCGGCTACGCCGTCGCCTAAGAGCGTGCCCGTGCGGTTCAAAGAGAACGGGCGTACGGCGCCGTCGGTTGAGAGAGCTCGACCGGTGTCGAAGAGGGCGTACTGGTAGGGCTCGACCAGGTAGGCGGCGGCAACTACGACCCGGTCGAGGCGACCTAGGCGGATGAGAGTGGCGGCGTCGGCCAGGGCTGTGGTGGCGGAAACGCAGGCTGAGGTGTACGTGCGGAGTTGGCCGAAGTCGCGGGTGGGCGGCTCGTGGAGGGCGAGCAGGAGCGGTGTCGTGTTGCGGTCGACACCGGCCTGCGCGCACGCCTCGGCGATTGCTTGGTCGAGTTCTTCTTCCAGCGTGCCGGCGTCCGCGGCGATCGCGGCGTGGTGTGTACGGCGGTTGCTCGTGTCGAAACGCGTGACCTCGGCGAAGGCCGGCGTACCCGACAACTGCGCCGACGGACCACGGCCGAGCGCAGTCATGATCGACATACCGGTGACGGCGACCGGCAGCGATTCAGACATGGCTGGTCAGCACTTCGGCGAGTACGGCGACCGCGTCGTCGATCGTGCTCATGCGTTCGAGCTGGTCGTCGTCGAGCGCGACGCCGTACTGCTGCTCGACCTGATGGACCAGCCAGGCCAGTTCCATCGAGTCGAGCCGTTCGGCGTCCGGCGGGCGCGGGCCGAGGCCGGCCAGCCAGGTGAGGATCTCGGCCCGCCCGGGCGGGGGTGGGGTCAAGGTCATCAGACCTGCTGAGCTACCCGGCCGGCGACCTCGGTGGTGAACTCGCCGACGGTCATCAACGCCAACTGCTCGGACTCGTCATCGGAGAACCTGACCCCGTACTTGTCCTCGACCCGCACCGACAGGTCCGCCAGCGCTAGCGACTCCAGGTCCACCCCGGCCGGGCCGAGCGTGGTGTCGTCGTCGATGCCCTCGGTGTCGTAGTTCATGTCCTGCAGCTGCGCAATGACGAATGCGCGAACCTCGTCCTTCATCGGGGTTACCTTCTTTCGGTGGGAGCTTCGGTACATGTCTGGGTGGCGCCGGCCGGCGCCGAGCCGCGCGCGGCGGCCCACACACTTCTGCTCGACTTGGCGGGCACGCTCGTCCCCAGCCCTCGGCTCGGCCACAGCCCGGAGGGTCAGCCGCTCGTCCCGGGGCTGGCGGTGAGCGTCAGCCACACGCATCACCTGGTCGCCGTCGTTGCGTCGTACGACGGGCCGCTCGGCGTGGATCTTGAGGAGGTGTATCCCCGCGAGGTGCAGGCGTTGGCCATGCGGTGGTTCAGCGCGGAGGAGCTGGCGTGGATGAAGCGGCAACCTGATGAACTGATCGCCTTCCTTCAACTCTGGACGGCGAAGGAAGCCGTGGGGAAGGCGCTTGGGAAGGGATTGCGGGGCGCGGGTTTGCGGCGAGCGATGCCGCTTGGAGGTGGAGTGGTGGAGTCGGAGCCGCACCTGCTGGTGACGTATGTGCCGTGGCTTGGTGCCGTGCTGGCCCTTGCGGCGCCCGTCGGCCTGACGGAGATCGTCGTCCATCACGAGACCGCTTTGCGCAGCGTGGACACGTCGCGGACGAGCTTGCCGGTGGTTGTCCGAGGCAACTGATTGAGCAGGTGCACGCTGCGCGGCCGCTTGTACGTCGCAAGCTGCTGCGCCAGCTCCGCCTCGAGATCCACCAATGACCGCGGCTGGTTCAGCTGCACGTACGCCGTGATCGCGCCGTCGAAGGCGACCACCGCGGCCTCGACCCCGCGCAACGATGAGAGCGCCGCCTCGACCTCCGTCAGATCGACCTTCAACCCGCCGACCGAGACCTGCGAATCCAGCCGGCCCTTGATGCTGACCAGCCCCGTCTGCGAATCGACGACGCCGGCGTCCCGCGTGTGCAGCCAGCCGTCGGACCAGCGGGTCGGATCGGACAACCCGAGGTACGGCGACTCCGCGCGAGCCACCTGCAGTTCGCCGTCGACGACGCGGACCGAGATCCCGGGCGCCGGCCGGATCGCGGGCCGATGCGCGCCGTACAGGTCGGTGCCGATGACCCCGACCTCGGTCATCCCGTACATGTTCCCGAGCGGTACGCCGTACTTCTCCTCGAACGCGCGCGACACCGCCGCCTGCACCAGCTCCCCACCCGTGGTCATCCGCTTGAACTGCGGCAACCACGGCGGGTCCTGCACCGACGCGAGCAGCCCGATGTGGAACGGCACCCCGAGCACCGTCGCCGGTGTCGTCGCCGCCCCGATCGCCTGCACGATCGCATCCCCCGTGAGACGAGCAGGCGGCTGCAGTTCGACGCCGGCATGCAGCCCGTAGAGCAGACCGCCGACCAGACCGAGGACGTGGACCATCGACGGCAGCAGGATCAGTCGCTCACCACGCTGCGGTACGCCGTCGATCTGCGTGTACCGCAGTACCTCCGTGACCAGGTCGTCCGCAGTACGCCCGATCACCTTCGACGGCCCGGTCGATCCCGAGCTCAGCTGTACGACGGCATGCGAGGTGCCGGCCGGGTGACCGGAGTAGCTCGCCAGATCCGTGTCGACCTCGACGAACGTCCGCAGCCCGGACTGCACCGGACGCTCCGGCGAGACGACGACCTGCGGCACCAGCCGCTCGATCGCCCGCCGGACCTCGTAGTCGGTCAGCCGGTGGTCGAGCAGAATGGCTTGCCCGCCGCCACGCCAGATCGCCAGCAAATGCGTCACGAACGCCATCGACGGTGGCAACCGCAACGCCACCGCACCACCCGGCCGGAAACCGGACTGTGCCAATTCCGTTTGCCGTCCGAGCACCAAACGGCGTAAATTCAAACGATCAATAGGGTCGGGCAACCGGAAGCAAACCTCGTCGTCCGGCCCGGCCAGCAAGACATCGTCGACCCACTCTGCCCCTAGGGTGGCCCCAGGCACAACGACAGCATCTCTGCTCATGCTTTCCCCACCCCACCGCCCCGGTCAGGGGTCATCCGAGCTCCAAAGTTCTTTACACACAAAGGATTCGAAGACCAGTGCCCCCACCAAGGCCTGGCGATGACGCGACGATACGACACGATCACACAACTGCGCCATGAACCGAGGGCATTCAAAAGCCCTCGATCGAGTCGTTCAAATAGGCTAATTGCAAACCGCTCGAAATCCTGAGACGGGTTAGAAATGCAGTCGCCCGCATCGACTGGATGCAGGGTTCTCCCGCACCGGGCGGGTCGGCCCGGCAGACCGCCCCGCGTCACCGACTCTTGACCCACCGTGCGCGCGTGGGTAACTTTCGCGTCGCGGGGGAGTATCTGTAATTCAATTACCTTGGCGCCCACCCCTGCCCGCCCGCACAGAGTTGGTGACCCCCATGGAACTGACCCGCCGCCAGACCCTCGGCCTCGCTGCGGCGACCGTCGCCGGGACGACGGTCGCTGCCGGCACGAGCGCCGAGGCCACCCCGAACCGCTGGGTCCGCGAGACGATGCGCCGGATGACGCTCGAGCAGAAGGTCGGCCAGCTGTTCGTCTGCTACGCCTACGGCCCGACGGCCGGCACCTCCGACGCCCGCAACACCAGCCTGTACGGCGTGGCCACGCCGGCCGAGGTGGTCGCCAAGTTCAACCTCGGCGGCGTCATCTACTTCACCTGGACCGACTCGACGAAGGACCCGCAGCAGATCGCCCGCCTGTCGAACGGCCTGCAAGAGGCGTCGCTCGCCGGCACCGGCATCCCGCTGCAGATCGGCACCGACCAGGAGCACGGCTCGGTCGTCCGGGTCGGTCCGCCCGCAACCCAGTTCCCCGGCGGGATGGCGCTCGGCGCGACCCGCTCAGCGGCGTACGCGCGTTCGGCCGGGGCGATCGCCGGCCGCGAGCTGAAGGCAATCGGCATCACCACCGACTTCGCCCCGGATGCCGACGTCAACGTCAATCCGCTGAACCCGGTGATCGGCGTCCGCTCGGTCTCCTCCGACCCGGCGTTGGTCGCCCAGCTCGTCGCCGCACAGGTGAAGGGCTACCAGCGCGACGGTCGCGTCGTCTCGACCGCGAAGCACTTCCCCGGCCATGGCGACACCGCGACCGACAGCCACACCGGCATCCCGGTGATCGGCCACACCCGCGAGGAGTGGACCCGGATCGACCTGCCGCCGTTCCAGGCCGCGATCCGGGCCGGCATCCGGTCGATCATGACCGCGCATATCGTCGTACCGGCGCTCGATCCATCCGGCGATCCGGCGACGTTGAGCCGGCCGATCCTGACCGGGATCCTGCGCGAGCAGCTCAAGTTCGACGGGGTCGTGATCACCGACTCGCTGGGGATGCAGGGCGTCCGCGACAAGTACGGCGACGCCGAGATCCCGCTCCGGGCGATCGAGGCCGGCGTCGACCAGTTGCTGATGCCGGTCGATCCGGGGCTCGCGTACAACTCGGTCCTCGACGCGGTCCGCAGCGGCCGGATCAGCGAGACCCGCATCGACGAGAGCGTCGAGCGCATCCTCACGCTCAAGCACAACACCGGTTTGGTCGACCACCCGTACGTCGACCTGGCCCGCGTCGCGAAGATCGTCGGTACGCCGGCCAACTACGCCGAGGCCCAGCGCATCGCGGACCGCAGTACGACGCTCCTTCGCGACGACGCCGCCCTCCTGCCGCTCTCCCCCGCGCCGCGGACGATCCTCGTCACCGGCTACAGCCCCACGAACCTGGCGACCGCGCTGCAGTCCCGCGGCGCGACCGCAGTCGTGAAGGACACCGGCACGACGCCGACCGACGCCAAGATCGCCGACGCGGTGGCGACGGTCGCGGATCTCACGGTGGTGCTGACCAACAAGGCATGGGACACCGAGGTCACCGACAAGCAGGCCAAACAGCAGAAGCTCGTCAACGCGCTGCTCGCGACGGGCCGACCGGTCATCGTCGTCCCGGTCCGCGACCCCTACGACGTCGCGTACTTCGACCCCGCGCCGACGACCCTCGTCACCTACGGCAGCACCGCACCGTCCATGGAGGCGCTCGCCAAGGTCCTGTACGGCGAGATCGCGCCGACCGGCAAGCTTCCCGTCGAGATCCCGGCCAAGGCCGACCCGACCGAGATCATGCACCCGTTCGGCCACGGCCTGACCTTCGACGCGAAGCAGACCCGCCTGACCGTTGCCTCATACAACATCCACGCGGGAGCCGGCGAGGACAACGTCTTCGATCTCGACCGCACCGCCCAGGCCCTGAAGGCGCTCGATGCGGACGTGATCGGCCTGCAGGAGGTCGACGTCCACTGGGATGTTCGCAGCCAGTGGCTGGACACTCTCGCCGAGCTCGCGACCAAGCTGGGAATGCACTCGGCCTTCGCGCCGATCTACGACCTTGACCCACCCACGGCCGGTCAGCCGAGGCGTCAGTACGGCGTCGGGCTGCTCTCCCGCTTCCCGCTGATCCGGACCGAGAACCATCCGATCACGCGACTGTCCACGCAGGATCCGAATCCGGTCCCTGCGCCCGCGCCCGGCTTCCTCGAGGCCGAGCTCGAGGTGCGCGGACGCCGGCTGCACGTCTACTGCACGCATCTGGACTACCGAGCCGATCCGTCCGTTCGGCAGCTGCAGGTAGCGGACACGCTCAAGATCCTGGCCCAGGACCGTAAGAAGGATCTGCAGGTGCTCGTCGGCGACTTCAATGCGGAGGCGTCGGCACCTGAGCTGGCCGGGTTGTGGTCGCGTCTCACCGACTCGTGGTCCGCGGCCGGTTCGACGACCGGCGGGCCGTACACGTACCCGGCGGTCGCCGCCACCAAGCGGATCGACTTCGTCACAGTCGGTACTAACCTGAATGTGCTCCGTGCCGAGGTGCCCGCCGAAGTCCCTGTGGCTGAGGCTGCCAGCGACCACCGCCCGATGATTGCTGACCTCTCGTTCCGTCCCTGAGGAGATGCCCATGAAGCGACGTAGTTTGCTCGCCGGCGCCGGTGCGCTGGCCGCCGCACCGCTGATCGACGTACCGGCCGCCCAAGCCGCAGACCCCGCGTCGAAGCGCAAGGTGATGACCGGTGCCGAGGTGCTGGCGAAGGACGGCTGGCGGGCGCTGGCCGGGCAGAAGGTCGGTGTGATCAGCAACCCGACCGGGATCCTGCCGGACTACCAGCACATCGTCGACACGATGCACGCGTCCGGGAAGGTGAACATCGTCGCGGTGTTCGGCCCCGAGCACGGCTTCCGCGGCAGCGCGCAGGCGGGCGGTTCGGAGGGCGACCACGTCGACCCGCGCACCGGGATCATGGTCTACGACGCGTACGGCGCGAACGCCGACAAGCTGGCCGGCCTGTACGCGAAGTCCGGCGTCGAGACCGTCGTCTTCGACATCCAGGACGTCGGCGCGCGCTTCTACACCTACATCTGGACGATGTTCGAGGCGATGCTGGCCGCGGTCCGCACCGGCGCGAAGTTCGTCGTACTCGACCGCCCGAACCCGGTCGGCGGCTACGCGCGCGGTCCGATGCTGAAGCCCGGATACACCTCTGGCGTCGGCAAGAAGGAGATCGTCCAGCAGCACGGTATGACCGTCGGCGAGCTGGCCCGCATGTTCAACGCGGAGTACCTGCCGCTCGAGCCGAACGGCGGCCGGCTGAAGGAACTGCAGGTCATCGAGGTGTCGAACTGGAAGCGCGACCAGTTGTACGACGACACCGGGCTGACCTGGGTGATGCCCAGCCCGAACATGCCGACCCCGGACACCGCACTGGTGTACCCGGGCCTGTGCCTGTTCGAGGCGACCAACATGTCCGAGGGCCGCGGTACGACGCGGCCGTTCGAGCTGATCGGCGCGCCGTACGTCGACTACCGGTGGGCCGAGGCGCTGCAGACCAAGCACATCCCGGGTGTCGCGTTCCGGGAGGCGTACTTCACGCCGACGATCAGCAAGAACGCCAACGTGCTCTGCGGCGGCGTACAGGTCCAGATCACCGACCCGCACAGCGTCGAGGCGATCACCGCGGCGACGCACATGATCGTCGAGGCCCGTAAGCTCTACCCGGAATTCACCTGGCGGGAGGAGACCCCACCCGGCCGGTGGATCGATCTCCTGACCGGCTCCGATCGGTTCCGGACCATGCTTTTGGCGGATGCGACCGCCGAGGAGATCGTGGCAGCCTGGAAGCCCGACACCGACGCCTGGACGGCGCGGCGGGCGAAATACCTTCTGTACAAGGGCGCGCACCGATGAGACGGCTGGCGGCGCTCACGATTGCTTCGGCGGTGATGGTGACGATGGGAACGCCTGCAGTTGCTGGCGGCAACAATTCGGGCCGGTTCGACCACCCCTACGACGGGTACGCGCCGAAGTCGACGCTGCTGCGTGACTCGACCCCGGCTGCCGCGGGTCTCGACCCGGCGCCGATCGACGCGGCCCTGGCCCAGGTCGCGGGCTGGACGAAACCGAGCGGTACGACGAAGCCGCTGTACGCCGGCGCGGTCACGCTGCTCGGCCACGACGGGAAGGTCGTCACCCGGACGGCCACCGGCATGGCGCTGAAGTACGCCGACGGCGCCGGCACCGAACTGCCGCCCGACCAGCAGATCCCGATGCGGACCGACACGATCTTCGACATGGCGTCGGTGTCCAAGCTGTTCACGTCCATCGTCGTGCTGCAACTCGTCGAGAAGGGCAAGATCGACCTGGACGCGCCGATCGCGACGTACGTCCCGGAGTTCGCGGAGAACGGCAAGGAGACCGTCACGGTCCGGATGGCGCTGACGCACACCAGCGGCTTCCCGTCCTGGCTGCCGCTGTGGAGCTCGCAGCCGGACCCGGCGTCACGGCTGCACATGGCGCTGACCGCGAAGCTGCAGAACCCGCCCGGCTCGACGTACCTCTACAGCGATCTGAACCTGATCTCGCTCGGCGAGGTCGCACACCGGGTGACCGGCAAGACGCTGGACAAGCTGGTCGCCGACGGCATCACCAAACCGCTGCAGATGCGCGACACCGGCTACAACCCGGACCCGAAGAAGAAGCCCCGGATCGCGGCCACGGAGTACCAGACCTCGCCGCCGCGCGGGATGGTGTGGGGCGAGGTGCACGACGAGAACGCCTGGTCGCTGGGCGGAGTCGCCGGACATGCGGGCGTTTTCAGTACTGCGGACGACCTCGCCGTACTGGCGCAGACGTTCCTGAACGGCGGCAGCTACCGCGGCGCGCGGATCCTCAAGGAATCCTCCGTCACTGCGATGATCACGAACTTCAACCAGGGCTTCCCGGGGAACGACCACGGCCTCGGCTTCGAGCTCAACCAGCGCTGGTACATGGGCGGACTGTCCGGACCGCGCGCGGCCGGCCACACCGGGTACACCGGCACGTCGATCGTGATCGACTTCGACTCGCGGTCGTTCGCGATCCTGCTGACCAACCGGGTCCACCCGAGCCGCGACTGGGGCAGCAACAACCCAGCCCGTCGCGCTGTCACCCAGGGGCTCGCATTGGCCCTCGGCGTCGGCCCGCGCCACGGCAAGGACGCCTGGTTCTCCGGTACGACGGACAACGCGACGACGACGCTCTCCACGAAGGTCGCCGTACCGGCGGGCGGAGCGAAGCTGGCCTTCGACCTGTTCGTCGACACCGAGGACTCCGATCTGCTGTATCTGGAGTCTTCGACCGACGGGGCCACTTGGAACAAGGTGCCTTTCACAGTGCGCGATCGCGGGTCCGTGGTGGACCACGACGGGTCGATCAGCGGCTCCGGCGACCGGCACTGGCATCAAGTCACAGCGGAGCTCGGCGCCGGTGACCAGACGATCCGCTGGCGGTACACGAGCGACCCGCTGTACCAGGGCCGCGGTGTCTACGTCGACGGTGTGAAGATAACGAGCGGGAATGGTGAACTTCTCGACGGTGAACGAACGCCTGAATCATTTACCGCAACAGGTTGGAGACTTTCGCGTCGGTGACCCCACTTCGTGCATAGTCGCCGTACCGTGGCTGTCATGAATTCAACAACCTCTCCAGAACCCACGGGGCCGCTGCTGGTCCGGGTCCGCGCGGTGATGCCCGCGCTGGCCCCGGCCGAGCAGCGGGTGGCGAACGCGGTCCTCGCTGACCCGGGCGGAGTGGCGGCGATGACGATCTCCGAACTGGCCGAGGTGGCCTCCACCTCGGAGACCACGGTCATCCGGTTCTGCAAGCAGATCGGGGTCCCCGGCTATCCGCAGCTCCGCCTGCAGCTGGCGGCGCAGTCGGCGACGGAGAGCCTCCGTCCCGAGGTGGGCGGGGACATCGAGCCGGGCGACTCGCTGGCCGACGTGGTCAGCAAGGTCGCGTTCGCCGACGAGCGGGCGGTCCGCGAGACGGCCCAGCAGATCGACGTCGACGCGCTGGCCAAGGTCGTCGACGCGGTGGTCAAGGCACCGCGGGTCGATCTGTACGGTTTCGCCGCGAGCGCGTTCGTGGCGCTGGACCTGCAGCAGAAGCTGCACCGGATCCGGCGGGTGGCGTTCGCGTGGTCCGACGTACACATCGCGCTGACCAGCGCCGCGCTGCTCGGTGAGGGCGACGTCGCGATCGGTATCTCGCACACCGGCACCACGGTCGAGGTCGTCGAGGCGCTCGAGGAGGCGGCCAAGCACGGCGCCACCACGGTCGCGGTGACAAACTTCCCACGCTCGCCGCTCGCCCGGACGGCGGATCTCGTGCTGACCACGGCCGCGCGCGAGACGACGTACCGCTCGGGGGCGATGGCTTCGCGGATCGCACAACTGACGGTGATCGACTGCCTGTTCATCGGGGTCGCCCAGCAGGTGCTGCCGGACGCCCGGAAGGCGCTCGAGGAAACCGCCAGCGCGGTCCGCGGGCACCGACTCAAGGGATCCGAGTGAGATCTACTGTTCCGTCAAAGATCAACGGAATTGAAAATCCTTCAGTAGAAAACTAACATCGATCCTGTGACCTCACCGACCGAGCAGCGCAACCCGAGGACGCTCGCCATCGATGCGGTGGGCACGTCCGAGATCCTCCAGATGCTGAACAACGAGGACGCCCGCGTCGCGGGTGCCGTCAGTGCAGTGATCCCGGAGCTGACCAAGGCCGTCGACGCCGCCGTCGAGGCGGTCCGCGGCGGCGGCCGGGTGCACTACTTCGGCGCTGGTACGTCGGGACGCCTGGCGGTCCTGGACGCCGCCGAGCTGCTGCCCACGTTCCACGTGCCCGACGGACTGGTGGTCGCCCACCACGCCGGCGGGATGGAGGCGCTGCTGCGCGCGGTCGAGAACGTCGAGGACTCCGAGGACGGCGGCGCCGCTGATGCGGCCGCGGTCACGGGTCAGGACCTCGTCGTCGGCCTCGCCGCTTCCGGAAGCACGCCGTACGTCGCCGGCGCTCTGAAGGCCGCCCGCGCGGCCGGGGCGACCACCGTGCTGGTCACGTCGAACCCGGACGCCCCGCTGGCGCCGCTGGCCGACGTCGTGATCGCCGCGGACACCGGCCCCGAGGTCATCGCCGGCTCGACCCGGCTGAAGGCCGGCACCGCGCAGAAGATGATCCTGAACGCGTTCTCGACGACGCTGATGATCAAGCTCGGCCGGACCTGGTCCAACCTGATGGTCGACCTGGTCGCGACCAACAAGAAGCTCCGCGGCCGGATGCTGCGCATCCTCGCCGAGGCCACCGGCGCCGACGAGGCCGCCTGCGAAGCGGCCCTGGCCGAGGCCGACGGCGAGCTCAAGCCCGCCCTCGTCCACCTCCTCACGGGTACGCCGATCGCCGCGGCTCGCGCCGCGCTGGAGTCCGCGCACGGCCGGGTGGCCACCGCCCTCGCCGAACTCGGCACCCACGCCTGACCCCCGCCCACCCGGCCCCGCACCGCGCGCCTCACCGCACCCGCTCGTCTCAGGGGTTGACCCCTGAGCTTGCCGCTTGCCCCCTCGTATTCAGGGTGGGCAACCGACCATCTCAGGGGTCAACCCCTGAGACGTCAGCCGGCGGATTGGGTGATTGGCGGGTGGATCACGAGCGTGGCGACAATCGCTGCCATGAAGACGGCGGTGAGGGCGAAGGGGATCGGGATCAGCGGATCCAGCAGGACCAGGACAGCACCGAGCGGTACGACGAGGTTGACGGTCCGATCGGCGTTGTCGCGAATCGCGATCCACCAGATGCCGAGGACGAAGATCGCGATCGGGATCGTCACCGTGTAGGACGCGGCGACCTCGCTCAGCTCGGTGTGGTGGGTGATGCTGTCGATCTCCACCTCGATCCCGGCCGAGAACGCACCGGCCGCGGCGAAGACGAAGTAGTGCGTGTACCCGTACCGCAGCGAGCTCGCGAACGACCTGATCGCGGTGTGGTGCGGCGGCCAGAAGTAGATCCACCACATCGCCGCCGTGACGACGAGCGTGAGCACCGAGAGGGCGATCAGCGGCCCGAGCGACTCGTGGTCGTGGACGGCCTCGATGATGGCGTTGGCGGAGGCGAGCAGGCTCTCGCCGAGGAGGATCAAGGTGAACAACCCGTACCGCTCGGTGATGTGGTGCGGGTGCCAAGGCGTTGTCCAGCGCCGCTCAGCCACCACCGGTACGGCGAGCTCGGCGAGCACGAACAGGCACCAGGCGACGATCACCGTCGTCCCGGACATGACCAGCGTGGTCAGCCACAACACCTGCACGATCGCGATCAGGCCGGCGTAGCGCAGTGCCACCGGCCGACTCTCCCCGGCCGTGTGGGACGCCCGCAGCCATTGCGCGATCATCGCGACCCGCATCACGACGTACCCGAACACCACCACGGTGAAGTCGCGGTCGGCGAAGACCTGCTCGATCCCGGCGGCCACCACCAGGACGCCGCTCATCTGCACGATCGTGAGCACCCGGTACAGCCAGTCGTCGGTCGCGAAGGACGTGGCGAACCAGGTGAAGTTCATCCACGCCCACCAGATCGCGAAGAACACCATCCCGTAGGACATCAGGCCCTCGGCGATGTGCTTGTCGGACAGCGCGTGGTGGAGCTGCGCCGCGGCGACGCTGACCGCGACCACGAACACCAGGTCGAAGAACAGCTCCAGCGACGATGCGGTCCGGCCGGGCTCGTGCGGATCCCGCGGCCGCATCGGAACCAGCCGCGACCGCGTCGTACTTGGCGTCATGGCGCCTAGGCTAGACGGAGATATCCACCGATGGGCGGAGCTTGGCGGCCGCGGCCAGGGCGTCGTGCGCCGGGTTGTCCTCGAAGTCCTTGACCAGCGTGGGGTCCGCGGGGCGGTCGAGGTGCGGGAGCGCGATCTGCTCGTACGCCGCCTGGAAGCGCGGGCCCCAGCGGCGAGTGCCGAGGCGGGCGGTGCGGGAGCAGTTGTCGACCATGTACGCGACGTCGCGGGCGTGCATGTACGGCAGCAGCGAGTCGACCGCCTCGATCACCGACTCGTTCACGATCTCCGACCACGCGTGCCCGCGGGCGGCGAACTCGTCGACCTGCGCCATCATCGTCGCGACGAACAGCCCGGCAGTCACGGCATCCACGCCCGCGACGCCATCGCCCTCACTCCCGCCATACCAAACCGTATGGTCTGGTGTTCCGCGGCGGGCGTGGACCTCAGTGCTGTGCGACCACATCGGGCTGCCGCCGATCTCGGTCATCGGCCGGGTCGCGAGCCGCTGCTCGGCCAGGATCACGCTCCGCAATTCGGTGCCGTCGGCAACTTCATCGTAGATCTCCGCGACCAGGTCACGCGCCGGCCGGTACGCCGCGGAGTACGCGCGATCGAACAGGTCCTGATCCCCGCAGGCCGCGCGGACAGCGACCAGGCCGTCGTTCGAGATCGTCCGCGCGATCGGCCCGGTGATCGCCTCGGTGGAACGCTCGTACGCCGTCACCGGATCAGCCCCGTCGATCCGGAAGTACCTGTACATCGCCTCCACCAGCCCGTGGACGGCGCCGAGCAGGATCGCCCGCTCACCGACGATGTCGGACCGGTACTCGTCGGCCAGCGTGGTCGCGAACGTGTACGGCGACCCGAGCCCGATCGACCACGCCAGCGCCCGATCCCACCCGTGGCCGTCAGGATCCGCATGGACGGCGATACTCGCGTTGATCCCGGCCCCGTTGACCGTCGCACCCTGCTGGTACAGGCGCCGTACCGAATCGCCCATCCCCTTCGGACACACCGCGATCACCGGATGTCCCGCCGGGAAGTCGCTGCCGATCGCCGTCAGGTGCCCCAAGAGGAAACCGTGGGACAGCCCAATGGTCGCGCCGGGCTTGAGCACGGCGAAGATCTGCTCGTGGTTCGCCGCCAGCGCCGCATCCGCGATCAGCAGAATCACCAGATCCGAAGCCGCGGCGACCTCCAGCCAGTCCCCCAGCGTCCCGTCGTCCTCGCTGAAACCCTGCGCCCGCGCGTCCTCCGCCGACGCCGAGCCCGGCCGTAGACCGACGCTCACAGTGATCCCGGTCCCGGCGAGCGAGTCCCGCAGATTCAACGCCTGCGCCCGCCCCTGCGGCCCCCAGCCCAGTACACCGATGCGCTCCACCCCATGCAGCGCTTCCGGCAGCAGCGGGAACAGGTCCCGCCCACCCCGGACGATGGACTCCGTCCCACCCGGCACGACCATGCTCTCGACCTGAAACACCGAACTCTTCATGCCTTCAGTCAAAGCCGATCAGGGACGTTGCAACAAGCGCAACTTCTGCATCACCCCGTTGCAGCTTGCGAAACACAGTCCGTACCGGAGGACCTTTGGCGGCCAGGAAGAGGGCTTGCGGCCTTGGCACTCGACGTCATCAGCCGCTTACTTTGAGCTTGGTTCTCCCCGAGCACGGGGAGCCGCCATCAGAAGGTCAACGGGGAGCACAGCATGTCTCAGCAGTACCCGCAGGCACCGAACAATCCGCAGCAGCCAGGCCCGCACCATCCGGCAGGACAGATGGCGCCACCACCCGGCTATGTACTCAAGAAGAAGACCCACCGGTTCCGCAACTTCGTGGTCTTTCCGTTCTTCGGCTTCATCGCCCTGATCGTTGTCGTCGTGGTTGCCTCGAACAGCGGTGGGGGCGGCGGCAGCGCCACCACGGCAGGTGAAACGAAAACCACGGCGCCGGCCGGCCGGAACGAGCCGTACGCCGTTACCCCGGGGAAGGCATTCCAGGTTCCTGGCACCAAGCACCGGATCGACGCCGGCTGGAAGATCAACTACCAGCAGTACATCGGCTCCCAGTTGGTCGGCTCGGTGACCAATGTCAGCACGGACACCAGTACCGCGTTCTTCAGCGTGAAGTTCCTCAAGGGCAACAAGGTGCTGGCCAACTTCCAGTGCAACACCGCCGAGCTGGAGCCCAACCAGACGGAGCACATCGAGTGCTACAACGAGGTGACGACCACGCAGCGCCTCACCGGCTGGGACAAGGTCACCGCCGAGGCAACCCTCTGATCAGTAGACAGTTTGTGGGGACCTCGGACAAGGCACTGCCTGTCCGAGGTCCCCACCAACTGTCCAGGCCGGGCTAGCCTTCGAGGCCGACGACCTTCAGGACGCTCGGCCAAGCTTTCATGGCAGCGACCAGAGCGGGGTCCTGGATCGTCGCCAGCGCCTCTGCGTACGCGCCTTCGAGTACGTCGGCGACGCGGACGATCTCGCCGGTGTCGGCGGAGCGTACGGCGGCTTCGACCATGGCGAGGCTTACCACGTTGGAGTGGACTTCGGATTGCGGGGTTGTCGACGTACGGACCGCGTTGACGAACTCGACCAGCGAGCCGGCGATCTCCTGGGGCTCGTCGGACATGGTGGCGGGGAGGGGCTCGCCGGACGTGAGCTCGGCGACGGGTGCGTTGTCGCCGTCCCAAGTCGCCGTACCGCCGGCGGTGCTCGCGCGCCAGAAGCCGTTCCAGGACGTCTCCAGGCCGGGCGCGCACCAGCTGCCGTCGAAGGAGAAGCGGGTGCCGTCGGCGTACGTGAAGATCGCGGACGCGGCGGCGTTGCCGTCGAACCAGCTCCACGGCGGGTTGTACGAGTCGCAGTACACCGAGACCGGCTCCGACCCGATGAGCTTGCGGGAGAGGTCGAACTGGTGGATCGCCATGTCGACGAGGAGCGGCTCGGCCATGCGTTCGCGGAAACCGCTGAAGTGCGGTGCTTTGTAGAACTCGCACGACAGCGTGCCGATCGGGCCGAGCTCGGCGAGCTGACGTTGGAAGGCTGCTACGGCGCGGAAGTAGCGGCGGGACTGCGAGACCATAAGGAGTTTGCCGCTGACCTCGGAGGCCGCGACCATCTGGAGGCACTCGCGGACTGTCTCGGCCAGTGGCTTCTCGCACATCACCGGGAGGCCGCGGAGCAGTGCGTCGACGCTGACTTTCGGATGCGCTACCGGGACGGTGACGTCGATGACCGCCTCCGCATCCTTGCTCAGTTCGTCGATCGAGGTCGCGATGGGGAGGTCGGTGAAGCCGTGCTGGTCGGCGGCGGCGCGGGCGGTTTCGAGGTCGAGGTCTACGAGGCCGACCAGTTGTACGTCGGGATTGGCGGCGATCGTGCGGAGCCAGGCGCGGCCCATGCCGCCGGCGCCGACCTGGAGGAGACGCAAGGGGTCAGGCATCCGCAGGCTCCTCGATCGGACCCTTGTAACCCTGACCGTTGAAGAAGTCGTCGGTCTCGTACCGCAGCAGCGTCGGCAACGCCCGCTCCGGCAGATCGGTGCGAGCCCACTTCACGCCGTTCGCGATCACCCTGCGGACGTCCTTGTGGTGGTACACCGGGAAGTCCTGGTCGCCGGGTGAGAAGTAGAAGATCTTCCCGTGCCCGCGGCGGAACGTGCAGCCCGAGCGGAACACCTCGCCGCCGGAGAACGACGACACGAAGATCAGCTCGTCGGGCACCGGGATGTCGAAGAACTCGCCGTACATCTCCTGCTGCTCGATCACGATCGGGTGCGGGACGCCCTGGGCGATCGGGTGCGTCGGGTTCACCGTCCAGACCAGCTCGCGGTCGCGTTCACTGCGCCAGCGCAGGGTGCACGTCGTACCCATCAGCTTGCCGAAGATCTTGGACCAGTGACCGGAGTGCAGCACGACCAGCCCCATCCCCGAGAGCACGTGCTGGTACACGCGGTCGACCACCTTGTCGTCGACCTCACCGTGCGCGGCATGCCCCCACCACACGAGTACGTCGGTCTCGGCCAGCACCTCCTCGGTCAGGCCGTGCTCCGGCTCGTCCAGAGTCGTGGTCGCCACCGTGGCCTCGAGGTTCTCGCGGATGCCGGCGGCGATGGTCTCGTGCATGCCGTCCGGGTAGATCTCGCGGACGTGCGGCTCGATCTGCTCGTGCCGGTTCTCGCCCCAGACGAGTACTTTCAGCGTCATATTCGTTGTCCTTAAGGATTATTTGACCGCTCCGCCGATGGCACCGGCGGCGATGTACTTCTGCGCGACGACCAGCAGCACGATGGCCGGGATCGCCGAGAGCACCGCGGTCGCCATCACCGCGTTCCAGTTCTGCACCTGCGTGCCGAGGTACTGGTAGATCCCCAGCGTCACCGGCCGTACGCCGCCCTTCGTGGTCAGCGTCAGCGCGAACAGGAAATCGCTCCAGGAGAAGAGGAAACTGAACAGCCCCGCGGTGATGAGCGAGTTCTTGCTGATCGGCAGCACGATCGCCACGAACGCCCGGAACAGCCCGGCGCCGTCCACCCGCGCGGCCTCCACCAGTGACGGCGGCAGCGACATCATGAACGAGCGCAGGATCAGGATCGCGAACGGGATCCCGCTGCTGCAGTTCGCCACGATCAGGCCCGGGATCGAGTTCAGCAGCCCGATCCGTTCGTAGGCCGTGTACAACGCGTTCGCGATCACGATCCCCGGGATCATCTGCGAGATCAGGATCGCCAGCAGCCCGATCGACACCCAGCGGGACCGGAACTGCGAGAGCGCGTACGCACACGGTGTCGCGATCGCGAGACTGAGTACGACGGTCCCGGCCGCGATGATCATGCTGGTGACCAGGTTGCCGCCCTGCTCGTCGAGGGCGCGTTTGTAGCCGGTGAACGTCGGGTGCAACGGCAGGAATCCCGCGGTCAACGTGTTCCCGGACGGCTGCAGGGACGCGTTGACCATCCAGTAGACCGGGAACAGCATCACGGCAAGGATCACGATCCCGATGACGGTGTACGCCGTACGTCGCATGCTGCCCTCCTACTCGTCGACTGCGCGGCGGGTGCTGCGCAGGTAGAAGATCGCGAACACGAACGAGATCGCGATGAGGATGTTGCTCAGCGCCGCGCCCTGCCCGAACTTGAAGTCCACAAAGGACTTCTCGTACGACTGGGTCGCGAGCGTCTGCGTCGCGTTCGCCGGCCCGCCGCCGGTCAGGCCGAGGATGATGTCCAGGACCTTGATCGTGTAGACGACCCCGAGCATCAGCACCACGCCCGCCACCGAGCGCAGGTTCGGCCAGGTGATGTGGACGAACGCGCGCCATCCGGTCGCACCGTCGAGTTGGCCGGCTTCGTACAGCTCGTCCGGGATCTCGCTGAGACCGGAGTACAGCAGCGTGACGTTGAACGGGATGCCGATCCAGATGTTCACGCCGATCACCGCGATCAGCGCGACCGACGGCGAGTTCAGCCACGGCACCGGATCGTCGACGATATGCAGGCCCATCAGGGTCCGGTTCAGGATGCCGCTGTCCTGCTCGAGGATCGAGCGCCAGGTCGCACTCGACACGATCAGCGGCAGCAGCCACGGCAGCAGGAGCAGTGAGCGCAGCAGGCCGCCGAGCGGGAAGCGATTCCGGAAGAACAGTGCCAGGCCGAGCCCGATCACGAACTGGAACGCGATCGACCCGACCGTGAACAGCGCGGTGTTGAGCATCGCGTCCGCGAACAGCTTGTCGTGCACGACCGTGGAGTAGTTCTGCAGCCCGACCCACGGCGCGGCCCCGGTGAAGAACGTCTTCAGGGTGTAGTCCTGCAGACTCATCAGCAGGTTCTTCACCACCGGGTAGCCGAACAGCGCGACCATCGCCACCGCGGCCGGCAGCACGAACAGGAGCTTGGTCAGGTCCTCGCCCCGGCGGCGCCGGCCGCGAACTCGCTCGCGGCCGGCCACCGTCGTACGTGTCAGCGCCACCATGGATCAGCCTCCGGACGCCTGCTTGAAGGCGTCCTGGGGCGAGGCCTTACCGGTCAGCGCCAGCTGGATGGCCTGGTAGATCACCTTCGCCGCATCCGGCCACTTGTCGCCGAGTTTGCCGGTGCGGGACCGGGCGGTCTTCACCTGCTCGGTGAAGGCCTTCATCGACGGCACTTCCTTGACGTACTGGTCGAGCAGCGCGGTCTTGGTCGGGATGGTGAACCGGGCCTTCGCCCAGTCCAACTCGTTCTGGTCCGAGTTCAGGCACTTCACGAAGTCCGCGGCCTTCTGCTGCTTGGCCTGGTCCTTGTTCAGCGGGACCGTCCAGGCCTCGCCGCCGAGCGGCGCGACCGGCGTCTGATCCGGCTTGTTCACCGGGAACGTGACCACGTCCCACTTGATCTTGGGGTTCTTGTTCAGCGACGGGATCTGCCACGGGCCGTTGACCATCATCGCGGCCTTGCCGGCGATGAACTGGTCGTTGACGTCGCCCTGGGTCCAGTTGATCACGCTCTTGCTCGCGGACCCCGACTTGACCAGATCCGTCCACAATTGCAGGGCTTCGGCCACCTGCGGGCTGGTCAGGTCGGTCTCGTCGCCGCCGTTGGTCCACATCGCCGGCAGGAACTGCCAGGAGCCCTCGTACGTCGCGTTGGCGTTGAACGCCATCCCGTACCGGCCGGGCTTGGTGAGCTTCTTGGCCGCGGCCTTCAGCTCGTCCCAGGTCTTCGGCGGTTGTACGCCGGCCTCGGCCAGCATGTCCTTGTTGTAGAACAACGCGATCGTGTTCGTCACCGGGGCCAGCCCGTAGAGCTTGCCCTGGTACGACGTCGCGTCGACCATGCCCTTGATGACTCCGTCGCCGGTCAGACCCAGGTCGTTCAGCGGCGCGAGCGCACCGGTCGCGGCGATCTGCTGTACGTCGGGGTTGTCGAGCATCAGCACGTCGGGCAGCGTCTTCGAGGACGCCTGCTGCAGCACCTTCTGGATCAAGGTGTCACCAGGCACCGTCTCCCGCTGGATCGTGATGCCGAGCTGCGTCGCGCACGAGTCAAGTCCCTTCTGCACAAGGGATTTGTCCGGGTCGTTGTTGTAGTAGTCCAGGATCGTGAGGCTCTTGACGCTGTCGCCGGACGAGG
Organism: Kribbella rubisoli; assembly: GCF_004217145.1. Taxonomy (GTDB): domain Bacteria; phylum Actinomycetota; class Actinomycetes; order Propionibacteriales; family Kribbellaceae; genus Kribbella; species Kribbella rubisoli. The sequence continues at coordinate 1,173,999 of NZ_SHKR01000011.1, forward strand.
ACGACGACTTGCTGCCGCCGCCGTTGTCGCCGCAGGCGACCAGCAGGAGCGACACCGTCGTCGCACCCGCCAGCGCGGCGGCGATCCGCTTGCTGATCATGACATCGGACTCCTTCTAAGCGTTTAACCAAGGGACGAGGAAAACCTGTGATGCTCTTGTCGATTGGGCGGTAAACCGCTTAACTGAGGCGTTGAAGGACTATGTTCCGTAGGTCACATCGCTGTCAAGAGTTCAGAGAGGGAATCGATGGTCACGATGCGGGACGTCGCTCAGCGTGCCGGTGTTTCGATCGCGACCGTCTCGTTCCTGCTGAACGACACCAAGCCGGTGACGGCTGCGACCCGGGCGCGGATCGAGCAGGCGATGGTCGAGCTCGGATACCGCCGCAACATGGTGGCCCGCGCGCTGGCCAGTCGGCGTACCCACATCATCGCGATGGCGTACCCGGCGCTCGAGCACAAGTTCGGGATGTCCACGGCCGAGTTCTTCACCAGCGCGGCCGAGGCGGCCCGCAAGGAGGATTACCACCTGGTGCTGTGGCCGGTCGGCAACGACGGGGTCGAGCTACGCGAGCTGCTCGGGCAGGGCCTGGTGGACGGCGTCGTCCTGATGGAGGTGCAGCTGGACGATCCGCGGGTCGACGTACTGCAGCAGGCCGGGACGCCGTTCGCGTTGATCGGCCGGACGACCGAGCTCGAGGGTTTGTCGCACGTGGACATCGACTTCGACACGACGGTCGAGGATGCGGTCAAGCATCTGTACGACCACGGGCATCGCGAAATGGCCTTGATTTCGGGCGATCTGGACGACCCGCGCTTCCACGATTACGGTCCCTGGGTTCGGACCGAGGACGCTTATCGCCGGGTCGCGGCGTCGTACGGGCTGCCGGTCGTCGTACTGCCCTGCTCGGACACCACTCAGGCCGGCAAGCTCGCCGCGGAACGCTTACTGGCCGAGCATCCCGAGACGACAGCGATGCTGGTCCTGAACGAGTACGCCGCGCTCGGCGTCGTGTCCGGCCTGCGGCGCAGCGGCCGCGACATCCCGGCCGACATGTCGGTCCTGTCCCTGCTGATGGTCCCGGAAACCGCGGCGATGACAGACCCCGAGCTCACGATGATGCGGACCCCGGGTCCCGAACTCGGCCAGCTCGGCACCGAAGCCCTCATCCGCGAACTCGAAGGCGCCGACCCACTCCCACCCCAACTGGTCCCGGCCAAACTGTTCCCGGGAGCGACGGTCACAGCCCCCAAAGCGCCGCAACCAAAGGCCTCCGCAGGTCGCCGCGCCGCACGCAAAGCCCGATCGTAAGCGGCTCCAACTCCCCCGGCACCTCGACGAGCTGCTCCCGCACAACCGACGACTCCAGCACCAGCCGCGGCACGACTCCTGTCCCACATCCGAGGGCTACCAGGGCGAGCAGCGCTTCATGCCCATCCGGCTCGGCTGCAATCGTTGGCTTCGTCCCAGTCTTGCGGAACCAGCGGTACGCCGCCTCGCGGACGAGCCCTCGCGCCGGCACGACGTACGAGCCGTCTGGTTCGGTGTCCCGCGTGTGGACCAGCACGAGATCTGTGACCGCGACCGTTCGACTTACCAACGTCTGCGGCAGGCGCTTCGGGATGCCGGCGACTGCCGCATCCACCTCGCCCTCGTCGAGTCGCGCGAGCGCGGCGGCCGCGTCACCCGTCCGTACGTCGAGCCGGATCTGCGGATGCGTTGCGCGCAAGGGCTTGAGAAGGTCAGGCAGCAGTGTCTGGCATGCCGTGACTGTGGCGAAGATCCGCAGGTCGCCGGTCAGCCCGACCGGCTCGTCGGACGCCGCTCGATAGTCGTCCCACAGCTCCAGCGCCTGCTCGGCGTACGCCGTGAACCGGCGACCCTCTTCGGTCAGTACGACGCCCCGCGGTCCCCGATCCAGCAACCGCGCGCCGACCCGCGTCTCCAGTCGCTGGATCGTGCGGGTCAGCGTCGCCGCGCTGACGTGGCATTCGAGGCTGGTGCGTCCGTAGTTCAGCGTCCGCGCCAAATGCAGGAACAGCTCCAGCTCTCGATGCTCCACTACAACTTCAGCGAAGTCGCAACCACGTCGGCCAGTGAATGGGCGATCTCGTGTGCGGTGTCCGAGGACTCGGCCTCGACCATGACGCGGACGAGCGGCTCGGTGCCCGACGGGCGCAGCAGGACCCGGCCGGTGTCGCCCAGGCGGTTCGTCGCCTCGGCCACGGCAGACTGGACCGCGGCGTCGGTGCCCGCGCGGTCCTTGTCCACGTCCTTCACGTTGACCAGGACCTGCGGGAGGCGGGTCATCGCGCCGGCCAGGTCGGCCAGGCTCTTCCCCGTCTGCGCGATCCGGGCCAGCAGCATGACCGCGGTCAGCGTGCCGTCGCCGGTGGTGGCGTGGTCGGACAGGATCACGTGCCCGGACTGCTCACCGCCGAGCTTGTGGCCGCCGGCCTTCATTGCCTCGAGCACGTACCGGTCGCCGACCTTGGTCTGCTCGACCGCAATCCGCTCCCGCACCATCGCCTGGACGAAGCCCAGGTTGCTCATCACGGTCGCAACGACCGTGTCGTTCGACAGCCGGCCGCTGTCGCGCATCGCGAGCGCCAGTACGGCGAGGATCTGGTCGCCGTCGACGAGCTCGCCGCTCGCGTCCACCGCCAGGCAGCGGTCCGCGTCGCCGTCGAGCGCGATGCCGACGTCGGCGCGGTGACCGATCACCTCACGCTGCAGACCCTCGATATGCGTGGATCCGCAGTTCAGGTTGATGTTCAGGCCATCCGGAGCCGCGGCAACCGTGACCACCTCGGCGCCGAGCCGGCGCAGTGCCTCCGGCGCGGTCTGCGAGGCCGCGCCGTTGGCGCAGTCGATGACGACCTTGAGACCGTCGAACCGGTTCGGGGCCGAGCGGACCAGGTGCGAGACATATGTCTCGAAGCCCTGCCCGTCGTCGGTGACCCGGCCCACGGCAGCGCCGGTCGGACGCTGCCACTCCTCGTTCATCCGGGCCTCGATGGCGTCCTCGATCACGTCGTCGAGCTTGATCCCGCCGCGGGCCAGGAACTTGATGCCGTTGTCCGGCATCGGGTTGTGGCTGGCGGACAGCATCACACCGAGATCGGCGCCGGTCGAGCCGGTCAGGTACGCGACGGCCGGGGTCGGCAGTACGCCGAGCCGGACGACGTCGACGCCGGCGCTGGCAAGACCAGCGACAACGGCGGCTTCGAGGAACTCACCACTGGCACGAGGATCCCGGCCCACAACGGCGCGCGGCCGGTGCCCTTCGAAGGCACCGGCCTCGCCGAGTACGTGAGCTGCCGCGACCGAGAGGTCGAGCGCCAGCTCCGCGGTCAGGTCCACGTTCGCCAGGCCACGGACTCCGTCCGTGCCGAACAAACGCCCCATCAGGTGATCAGCGCTTGCTGTACTGAGGCGCCTTACGGGCCTTCTTGAGACCGGCCTTCTTACGCTCCTTGATCCGCGCGTCGCGGGTGAGCAGACCGGCCTTCTTCAGACCCGGGCGGTTGGCCTCGAGGTCCGCCGCGTTCAGGCAGCGGGCGACACCGAGCTGCAGCGCACCGGCCTGACCGGTGATACCGCCGCCGTTGATCCGGGCGATCACGTCGTACGAGCCCTCGAGGCCCGCGACGACGAACGGCTCGTTCACGTGCTGCTGGTGGACCTTGTTCGGGAAGTAGACGTCGAGGTCCTTCCCGTTGATCTTCCACTTGCCGGTGCCCGGGACGATCCGGACGCGGGCGACGGCCTCCTTGCGGCGACCAGTGGCGCCGGCCGGGTTGATGACCGCGACCCGACCCTGCTCGGCGCGCTGCTCCGGAGCCGGGTTGGTCTCGGAGGTGTAGGCGACCGGGCCCTCGGTGTCGATGGGGACCTCGGTGTCGAGTTCTTCGGTCTCGGTGGTGATGTCGCTCACGCTGTGAATCCTCGTTTACCTGGTTCGTCGATCGCTTACTGGGCGATCTGGGTGATCTCGAACGGCTTCGGCTGCTGGGCCGTGTGCGGGTGCTCCGGGCCGGCGTACACCTTCAGCTTGGTCAGCAGCTTCCGGCTCAGACGGTTCTTCGGCAGCATCCCCCAGACGGCCTTCTCGACGGCCTTACGCGGGTCCTTGTCGAGGATCTCGCCGATCGGCGTCGCGGTCAGACCACCCGGGTGACCCGAGTGGCGGTACGCCAGCTTGTCGGTCCGCTTGGTGCCCGACAGGGCAACCTTGGAGGCGTTGACAACGATGACGAAGTCGCCGCCGTCCACGTGCGGTGCGAACGTCGGCTTGTGCTTGCCGCGCAGCAGGGTGGCGATCTGGACGGCGAGCCGACCGAGCGTGACGTCGGTGGCGTCGATCACGTGCCACTCACGAGTGACGTCAGCAGGCTTCGGGCTGTACGTGCGCACGGTCGTTGACCTTCGTTTCTCAGAGGTTGACTAAAACTGGACGTCGGCGAGCGGTCAGCCGACACGGCATCGACCTGGAACGCACAACAGCAGCCCAGAATACCGGCGACGGCACGCGTGGGTCAAAGCGAGCCCACACGCCGAGGGGACCCCGGCTTGGAAGCAGCTGAGGACCGCACTAGTTTAGCGGTGAAGATTGCAGTCCGAACCCGCGTCCCGCCGGCTGATCTACCCTCATTCATCCAGGCGATGACGCCAGCTTCCGAAGAGGGCATTGTGACCGAACAGTCGCTCACCGTCCGGGACAACCGGACCGGCAAGGACTTCGACCTTGCCATCACCGATGGCACCATCCGTGCCGCCGACCTCAAGCAGATCAGCGCATCCGACGGCGACGGTGGCCTGGCCACCTACGACCCGGGCTTCGTCAACACCGCGTCCTGCCGCTCCTCCGTCACCTTCATCGACGGCGACAAGGGCATCCTGGAGTACCGCGGGTACCCGATCGAGCAGCTCGCCGAGCAGTCCAACTACCTCGAGGTCGCATACCTCCTGGTGAATGGCAAGCTGCCCAACAAGGCGGAGTACGAGGCCTGGGCACACGACGTGACGTATCACACGTTCGTGCACGAGAACCTGAAGACCTTCATGCAGGGCTTCCGGTACGACGCGCACCCGATGGGCATGCTGCTGGCCTCGGTCGGCGGGCTGTCCACGTTCTACCCCGAGTCGCGCAACATCTTCGACGAGGAGTCGCGGGCGCTGCAGATCCGCCGGCTGATCGCGAAGATGCCGACGCTCGGCGCGTTCGCGTTCCGGCACGCGCAGGGCAAGCCGTACGTGTACCCGGACAACGAGCTCAGCTACACGGCGAACTTCTTGTCGATGCTGTTCAAGATGAGCGAGCCGAAGTACGCCGCCGACGACCGCCTGGTGCGGGCGCTGGAGATCCTGTTCATCCTGCACGCCGACCACGAGCAGAACGCGTCCACGAACGCGGTCCGCGCGATCGGCTCCACCCAGGTCGACCCGTACACCGCGGTGGCCGGCGGGATCGGCGCGCTCTACGGCCCGCTGCACGGCGGCGCCAACGAGGCGGTGCTGAAGATGCTCCGCCGGATCGGCTCGGTCGACAACGTCCCGTCCTTCATCGAGGGCGTGAAGAACGGCGAAGAGCGGCTGATGGGCTTCGGCCACCGGGTCTACAAGAACTACGACCCGCGCGCCAAGATCATCAAGAAGGCCGCCGACGACGTCTTCGAGGTCACCGGCATCAACCCGCTGCTGAAGATCGCCGTCGAGCTGGAGAAGATCGCGCTGGAGGACGAGTACTTCGTCTCCCGCAAGCTCTACCCGAACGTCGACTTCTACTCCGGCCTGATCTACGAGGCCCTGCAGTTCCCGCCGGAGATGTTCACCGTCCTGTTCGCCATCCCCCGCACCTCCGGCTGGCTCGCCCAGTGGCTGGAAATGCTCGGCGACGGCGACCAGAAGATCGCCCGCCCCAAACAGATCTACACCGGCGAACGAGGCACCCAGTACGTCCCCATGGGCGACCGCTGACCTTCGCTTGAAACAGCCCCCTCGACCATCTGGTCGAGGGGGCTGTTGTCGTCAAGCGACGTACTCGACCCGCGGCGCACCCCCTTCGCGGCGACCCGCCTCCTGCCCGCACCCACCGCCGCTCCTGCAGCCCCCTCCTGCAGCCCCCTCCTGCAGCCCTCTCCGCAGCGCCTCCGCAGCCCTTCCGCAGCCCCTTGCCTCGCTCGGCCGACGCGGTCGCCCCCCTTCTCGCCGAGTCGTGTGATTTGGCGACCACCCGTTTCGCCGAGTCGTGGATTTGGGGCCTCTCCGGCCGCCTGAATCGACGACTCGACAATCGGGGTCCTCGCCAAATCACACGACTCGACAGGTGGAGGCACGTCGGCGTTTTCTGTCTGTGGGGGCTGTTAGTTCGGTGAATGGCGACGTTGGTGGGGAAGGTTGCGCTCGTCACGGGGGCGAGTCGTGGGGTTGGGAAGGGAATCGCTCTCGGGCTCGCCGAGCAGCGCCACCCGAGCGGGTGCGAGGCCAGCTCCACCAGGTCCTCGACGGGCAGCACCCCGGCGCCGATCACATCCAGGCGCATGCGGTCCGGGTACGCCGCCGGATGCAGTCGACGGCGCAGCCCGCGCAGCGGCGTGCTTTCCCGCCCAGGACGTGCAACACCCGCACCAACCACATCCACCCGGAAATGCGATTCGCGCAGGCCGCCGGAGGCGGCCTGCAAGACAGCCGCGGCGGAGCGGTGTCCTTTCGGCGGCGCCGGTGGGCGGAGTGTGGTGAATTGGAGATGGCCCCGGGCGGGCTTGGTGCTCGGTCCGGGGCCATCTGGCGCCTCTGGGGACTAGGACGCTGCTGGAGCGGTGGCTGGTTCCCGTAGGTGGGTGATGAGTTGGTCGACCTGCCCGCGGGCTCGGATCATTGCCAGGTGGTCGATGTAGTCGCGGGACTCGACGATCAGGCCGTCGCGGACGCGGAGTACGAAGATGGCGGGGGCGGTGAAGGGCTCACCGGTGGCGAGCACGGTACCGGCGTAGTCGAATTCGGCGACGATCACCTCGGGGTCGGCGGTCTGGTGGACCCGGATGTTGGCCGGCTGGAAGCGGACCAGCTCGCTCACCCGGGGACCGTTCACGCCGAAGTGTTCTGCGAGGGCGGCGCGGGACAGCACCGGGTGGTCGCCGTACGGGTTCATCGGGTGCCGTACGTCGGTCTGCTCGGCGTACAGCTCGGGCAGTACGGCGAAGTCGCGGTCGGCGACGCCGTGGACCAGCTTCAGGAAGACCTCTTCGGGAGTCATCGGGTTCCTCACAGGAGATAAACGGAGTGATGACTATCGAATATATGGAGTAACGACTTCGTTTACAACCCCGGGCCGGTTCGCGGCGTCTCTTAGGCTGAGGGCGACGAAGGGGAGCTGGGGTGCGAGCAGACGCGCGCGACAACCGGGCGAGGATCATGACCGCGGCGGACGATGTCTTCGGGCAATCGCCGAGCGCGTCCACCGACGATGTCGCGCGGCTTGCGGGAGTCGGCATCGCGACCGTGTTCCGGCACTTCCCGACCAAGACCGAGCTGCTCGAGGCCGTGCTGACGTTGCGACTCGAGCGCCTGCGGGACCGCGCGCTCGAGCTGGCCGGCAGCGACGATCCCGGGAAGGCGTTCTTCGAGTTCTTCACGCAGGTCGTGTCCGAGTCGGCGTCGAAGCTGGCGATCGGCGAGGCGCTGACGGCGGCCGGAGCAGCTGCCGGCGAGGAAGCGCGGGCGGCGGGTCGCGGCATGCGAGAGGCATTCAACGGCCTACTTACCGCAGCGCAGCGGACCGGCTCAGTGCGGTCGGACGCGGAGATGGCCGAGGTGTATGCGCTGATGATCGGCGCTTCCCGCGGCGCGACCGCGGCCAAGCTCGAGCCGCCGGTGCGCGACCGGATGCTCGCCCTGATCTACGACGGCCTGGCGCCGCATTCGTGAGACGCCGTTGGCGCTCCTGGTCCCGCCTCCGCCGAGTCCTCGTCTCGGTCACGCTCGCCGTCGTGGTTGTGGTGATCGCCCCCCTCACCACCTATGCGGCCTCACTGCGACTGCAGTACGCCGGTGAGCCGTCCGCAGAGGCGCGCACCCGCAACCACGACGCACTCTGGCTCGGCCACGCGTGGGTCGACGGCCGCAAAACCGCCGCCGACGTCACCGCACTGGCCCAGCGCCTGCAAACCACCGGCATCCGCGATGTATACGTACACACCGGCCCGCTCGAGCACGACGGTTCGTTGCCGTTGGCAAAGGTTTCGCCGAAGGCGCGCTGGTTCGTCGACGCGATGCACGCGGCGGCCCCCGCCGTACGCGTGCAGGCCTGGCTCGGCGACGTCGTACAACCGGGCAAGAACCCCGGCATGAACCTCGACGATCCCGCCGTACGCCGACAGGTGGTCGAGTCGGCGAAAGCCGTGCTGGCACAGGGTTTCCAGGGCATCCACTACGACTTCGAGCCGGTCCGCTCCGGCTCGAAGGGCTACCTGGCGGTCCTCGACGAGACCCGCGCGCTCAAAACCACGCTCTCGGTCGCAGCCGCGCAGATCGACCCACTCTGGTACCTGCACGCGATCCCGATCGACAAGTGGTGGTCGCAGGAGTACTTCGCCAAGGTGGCGAGCCGGGTCGACCAGATCGCCATCATGTCCTACGACACCGCCATGCCACTGGAGTCCTTGTACGGCGGGTACGTCGCCAAGCAGACCAAGCTGGCGCTAGAGGTCACTCCCCCGAACACCGTCCTCCTCATGGGCCTCCCGGCGTACTGGGAGAGCAATCCGTCCCACTGGGGTCACGCCGAGACGGTCACCGCAGCAGTCCGCGGCGCCCGCCTCGGCCTGAGCAACTCAACCCGCCAGAACTTCGGACTGGCGCTGTACGTCGACTTCGCCGCCACCGAAGACAACTGGACCGCCTACCGCGACGGCTGGTGCGCCGCGCCCTAGCAAGCCCTAGCGAGCCCTAGCGCGCCCTAGCAAGCCCTAGCGAGCCCGCTCGACGCGGCCCTCGTCCCAGACTGGTTCGTCCGGCTCGTAGACAGAGCCGTCGGCGCCGAAGACGAGGTAACGGTCGAAGCCGCGCGCGAACCACCGGTCGTGGGTCACCGCGAGCACTGTGCCGTCGAAGGCGTCCAGCCCCTCCTCCAACGCCTCCGCGGACTCCACGTCCAGGTTGTCGGTCGGCTCGTCGAGCAGGAGGAGCGTTGCACCGGACAGCTCGAGCATCAGGATCTGGAACCGGGCCTGCTGCCCACCGGACAGGCTGTCGAACGTCTGCTCGGCCGCATGCGCCAGCTCGTACCGATCCAGCTTCCGTGACGCCAGCTCACGCCCCATGCCCTCACGGTGGTCGTCACCGCGGTGCAGGATCTCCAGCAACGTCCGGCCCATCAACTCCGGATGCTCGTGCGTCTGCGCGAACCAACCGGGCCGTACGCGCGCGCCGAGCTTCGCGTGACCGGTGTGCGCCACCGGAGCAATCTTCACCTCACCGACCGGCTGGTGCTCCACATCCGGATCCGACCCACCGTTGGCGAGCAGCCGCAGGAAGTGTGACTTCCCGGACCCGTTCGATCCCAGCACGGCGACACGTTCGCCGTACCAGACCTCCAGGTCGAACGGCTTCATCAGACCGGTCAGCTCGAGCTGTGTGCACACAACGGCCCGCTTGCCGGTGCGACCGCCGGTGAGGCGCATGCTGACCTTCTGCTCGCGCGGCAACGCCTGCGGCGGCCCAGCCTCCTCGAACTTGCGCAGCCGGGTCTGGGACGCGCGGTAGCGCGACGCCATGTCGGAGTTGTACGCCGCCTTCTGCTTGTACATCAGCATCTGCGCGCGGAGCTTCGCATGCTCCTCGTCCCACCGCTTGCGCAGCTCCTCGAACCGCTCGAACCGGTGCCGCCGCGCCTCGTGGTACGTCGCGAAGCCGCCGCCGTGCGTCCACGCCGTATTGCCGGCGGCCCCCAGCTCGACGGTGACGATCCGGGTAGCGGTGTTGGCCAGCAGCTCCCGGTCGTGGCTGATGTAGAGCACGGTCTTGTCGCTAGTACGCAGCTGTTCCTCGAGCCAGCGCTTCCCCGGTACGTCGAGGTAGTTGTCCGGCTCGTCCAGGATCAGCACCTCGTCCGGTCCGCGCAGCAGGGCCTCCAGGACCAGGCGCTTCTGCTCGCCGCCAGACAGCGTCTTCACCTCACGCCAGCGACACCGGTCGAACGGCACGCCGAGCGCAGCCGTCGTACACACGTCCCACAACACCTCAGCGTCGTACCCGCCGACCTCGCCCCAGTCCGACACGGCCTGTGCGTACTTGAGCTGGGTCTTCTCGGTGTCGTCCTCCATCATCACCAGCTCGGCCTTGTCCAGCTTGGCCGCGGCCTGCTGGATCCGCTCCGGCGCGACGGCCATCAGCAGGTCGCGAACGGTCGACGAGTCCCGCACCGAGCCAACGAACTGCCGCATCACCCCCAGCCCACCGGACCGGGAGATGCTGCCGCTGTGGGCCTTCAGGTCGCCCGCGATGATCCGGGTCAGCGTGGTCTTGCCCGAGCCGTTCGCACCGACCAGTGCGACCTTCGCGCCGTCGCCGACGCGGAACGTGATGTCGTCCAGCAACACCCGCCCGTCCGGCAGCTCGTACCCGACTCCACCTACATCCACGTGACCCATCCCCCCAGTCTGACCGCCCGGCCCCCGCCCCGGCGACCGGTTATCGTTTGCCGGTGCCGCGCAACGTGAGAGGACGCGAGATCCTCCCCCACACGCGGGAGTACCAGTGGGTCGCAAGCATCGTGGCCGCGGTCGAGCGCCGTGCCGGCGTGCCGTCGTCCTGGAACCGCCGGCTGTACGACGAGCACAGCGGCACCGGTGCGACGGCGGAGTACAACGGGCCGATGACGGTCAGCCGGGAGCTCGTCCTCGAGCCGGTGATGCGCGCGTACGACGCAACCGGGCCGCTCGACCTCGACACGGTCGGCTGGGCCCGGATCGGCGCGATGACCGTGATCCACGAGACCGACCACCACCAGCACCCTGCCGGCGACGAGCACGCACCCGATGCGGTCCGCTTCTACTCGCCGGAGGCGGAGGCGGTGATCGAGGGCCTTGCCGACAGCAACAGGGACCGGATCGCCGACCCGGTCATCCAGGACATCGGGATGGACAAGGCTGTCCCGAGGATCCTCGAGGTGCACGCGGTGATGCCGTACGCCGGGTACCAGGCCGGCATCGAAGGGGTGCTGCACGGTCTGCACACGATCAGCGGCCGGTCGCAGCACGAGGTCTGGACCGCCGTCGACCAGACTCCGTTCGTGCAGCGGTACAACGCGATGGCCGATGTCGTCATCGACTCCCGGCTGGCGGGTCTGATGCCGCCGGAGCACCGGTCGCAGATCAGGCTCCAGCTGAGTCAGCCGTTGAAGGAGGAGCTCGGCGGGCTCGCTGCCTACACGGCGGAGACGGAGCTCCCGGTCCAGCTGGCCGCACGGGGTCGTGAGAGCGCAACCAGGGCGGTGCAGCGGCTGGAGCAGGAGCTGGGCACGGTCGAGCAGCACTACCGGCAGTACGGCGAGCACCCGCCGCGGATGCCGATGTCAGCAGAGCAGACGGCGCTGGTACAGCGCATCGAGGCGCACTACGGGCGCTCGACGGACCTGGAGACTGCACACCTGCGCCGGTTCGTGGACAGCTCGGCCAGTGGGCGACTAGGCGGTGCCGCGGGCGGGACTGGTGCTGCCGGCGGCGCTGCGGCGGCGGCGTCAGGGCCTGCAGTGGCCTGGGGCGGCTGGCGGCCGGACAGGTCCCGGACGGATGGCGGAGCGGCCCGGTAGGCGACCCTCTGACGCGGAATGATCGGCGCCGATGGACGCATATCAAGAGGCGCAGCGGCTGTACGCCGAAGCAATGTTGTCGACTGCCACGGGGCAGGAGCGGATCGCCGTACTGCAGCAGACACTGCAGCGGATCGGCGATCTGGTACCGCAGGCCGCTCCGGACGAGCGGCCCGCAGTACTGCTCATGAACAGCTCGATCGCCCAGCTGATCGCCGGGGAGAGCCGATGAACGGGATGCCCGAGCGCGGTGAGGAGATCCTCCCGGGCACCTGGGAGTACCAGTGGTTCGCCTCGGTCGTCACCAAGACCGAGGAGTTCGCCGGACGGCCCTCCCATTGGAACGGGAGGCTGTACGACCAGCCGGGAGCGATCGCCGGCGTCATCGAGGCCGACGGCAGCATGACGATCAGCCGGGAACACGTCCTCGACCCGGCCCGTCCCGGTTACACCGAGGGCCATTCGCTTACCCACGACGAGCGCTACGCGGCCGGGGGTGCGACGAGGATGGCGGTGTTCAGGGCGCGAGCCTCGCTGTCCGCCCTAGGAGACGACACCGGCCCCGGTGCGTCGCCGATCGGGTCGCTCGAGGACATCGCCCTCGAGAGCGCCCTCGCCGACCGCTTCACGAGCACGTACGGCGGCCGGATCGCTGAGAGCCTGACCGAGCAGGACCTGCCGGTGGACAGCTTCCCGGCGTTCCCGGCGTACACGACGGCCACGGACCGGCTGATGTCCTCATTGAGCAGACCGACCGATCTGGGACCCGGCGAGCTCCGCGACCTGCTCGAGAGCACGGATCGTTCGCAGCGGTTCAACGTGATCGCCGACCGGGTGATCGAGACCCAGCTCGGCGACCGGGTGCCCGAGTCGCACAGGGATCAGCTGCGCCAGGACCTGACCGGATCACTGCGGCGCGGGCTCAGCGGCCTGACCATGACCGAGTGGAGCCAGCTGACGCACCAGGGCTCGAAGCTGAACTGGGGCCACGACGCCGCCGAGTTGACCGCGATCGAGTTCGACCTGAATCTCGAGGACATCAAGGCCCACTACGACTCGTGGAACACGAAGCACCCGGGGGTAGAGCCGCCCGAACTGCCCGATTCGCTGCGGGAGACGTTCCTCGACCGGGAGGAGGGCATGCGGCAGGTCTGGGCCGAGCGGGGTTGGCCGGCGCAGCAACCGGTCGCCGGCCGCGAACAGGAGAACTACGACGGGCTGCGCACGCAGATCTACCCGAACGAGCGCGAGCAGGAGATTGCCAAGCTGCAGCAGTTCCTGTGGTCGCACACGGCACCGAGCCAGCACACGGATTCAGCGGCTGGTGCCGGTGAGCGACCCAACAACGTGCGCGAGATCGGCTCGACCCGCAAGGGACAGCGCGGAGTCGAGTAGCTACCAGTCCTTGAGCGCGTCCAGGTAGGTGCCGCCGGACGGGCGGACCGACCCGGTCATGAACAGCTTGAGCGGCGCCGAGAACAGGCCGTACGTGTGCGTGCCGGTGAAGAACCCGGCCGACTCGCAGCCGTCGTACCAGACCCAGATCTCGCGGATGCCGGCCGCGGTGTCGAACCGGAGCACGATCGCCTCGGACGGCTTCGAGACCTGCGGCGCGCACTTGAACACCGGGAGCTTCGCGTTCCGTTCCGGCAGCACCTTGATCTCGTTCACCACCTGCTGCGCGGTCGCGGCGTTGAACGACTCCTGCCCGAGCAGCCCGGTCTCGCCCTCGGCGAAGCCGTAGCGGCAGGCACGCAGCCCGGTCACCATCGTGTTCAGGTCGAGCCCGGTGCCGGCCGGCACAGCGTCCGGACCAGGAGCCGTCAGGACCGGATGGTCTACCGGACACCCAACCTGTGCCTGCACAGAGGGCGCCACTCCTTCCGGTTTGTTCGTAGCCGCGGCCTTGCTGTCCCCGCTGGAGTCGCTGTTGCTCGTGGCAACCGGCGACTCTCCGCCGGCAAAGCTCCACACACCACCGATCGCACCGGCAACCAGCACGGCACAGGCTGCCACCGCCCACGTCTGACGACGCCGGTGGACACGTCGACGGGCCTCCTGGGCCAGTCCGGTCGTCTGCAGGTCGTTCTGTACGCCGGCCTGGTTGTGCAGGGCAGACGTGAACTTGGGGCCGAGCTCCTGCTCAGGGTCGTGCTCAGGCATCCTCGGCTCCTTCCGTGCTCCTAGTGTTCTCAGTGCTCTCAGTGTTCTCAGTGCTCAGCGTGGTCTTCAATGCAGCCAATGCTCGATGGACATGCGACCGTGCGGTCGCCTCGGCGCAGTGCAGCAGCTGCGCGATCTCGGCGTACGACAGCTCCTCGTAGAACCGCAGTACGACGGCTGCTCGCTGTTTGTCCGGCAGGGTCGCGCACAGCGCCCAGATCGCCTCCGACTCGGCGCGTGCCGACGTACCGTCGGAAACAGCTCGCGCAGTCCGCACCGGATCCGCAGCGGGCGCCTCACGGCGACGGAACTTGCGCCACCAGGAGATGTGCGCATTCACGACCATCCGCTTCACGTACGCCTCAGGATCGTCGGCCCGGCTCACCCGGCCCCAACGTGCACAGGCAGTCGTCAGCGCATCCTGTACGGCGTCCTCCGCCAGGCTGGCGTCTCCGGTCAGGACATAGGCGAACCGCAGCAGGGCGTCCGCCTTCTCGCTGACCCACACCTCGAAGTCAAGCGGCCCTGTCCGTGCCTCCGCTGCCACCAAGGCTGCCTCCATACCCCTCAGGACGGCGCCGGGGCCGCGTTCGTTGCACGCAGTACCCGGAACCCTTTGGCGCTGCCGATCCGCTCGCAGGGGTAGCCCTGCTCGGTCAGCCAGCGCTGCAACGAGTCGCCGCCAAGGTTCTTGCCGACGACGAACCATGCCACGCCGCCGGGGGCAAGGCGAGTCAGCCAGCGCAGCAGCATCTTGTGCAGCTCCGGCTTGCCGATGTGGATCGCCGGGTTGGACCAGATCTGGTCGAACAGCACGTCCCCGGGTACGTCGTCCGGCAGCGCCGCATGCACCCGCTCGGCCACTCCAGCGGCCGCCGCGTTCACCCCGGTCAGCTCGAGCGCCCGGTTGTTCACGTCGACCGCCCACACCGTCGCCTTCGGGACCTCCACTGCCAGCGCACACGCGATCGGCCCGTAGCCACAGCCCAGGTCGAGGAACGTACCGGCCTGCTTCGGCGGCTCGGTCTCCCGCAGCAACACCGCCGTACCGATGTCCAGACGGTCCCGGGAGAACACACCGGTCGCCGTCGTGAAGACATACGGCTTCCCCCAGATCCGCGCCTCGACGGTACGCCGTACGTCCGCCGACTGCGGGTCCGCAGAGAAGAAGTGGTCACCCACGCTGATGCACCTCTCCCCTGACCTGCCTGGCCTGCAATGCCCGTGCGGCCAGCTCGTCGTCCGCCGGGTATCGCACTTCCTCCAGCGTCAGCCCGTGCGCCGGCAGCACGGACACAGCCGAGTCCCGCACCTTCCCAGCCAGTACGACGCCCGGCCACTCCACGTCCCGCCGTCCGTCGCCCACCGGAATCATCGAACCGACCAGGGCACGCACCATCGAGTGACAGAAGGCATCCGCGATCACAGTGCCCTCCAGCTGGCCGATACCCGTCCGGTGCCACGAGAAGTCCAGCAGCGCCCGCACTGTGCTGGCACCCTCCCGCTTCTTGCAGTACGCCGCAAAGTCGTGCTCACCGAGCAGACCGGCCGCGGCGGCGTTCATGCGGTCCACGTCGAGCGGCCGCCCTACCCGGAGTACATGTCCCCGGGTCAGCGGGTCCCAGCCGGCCGGGTCGTCACACAGGCGGTACACGTACCGGCGGGCCAAAGCGGAGAACCTGGCGTCAAAGCCCTCTGGAGCCGCCGTGACGGCTGTGACAGCTACGTCCTCGGGCAGGACGCCATTCAGCCCTCTCAGCAGCCTCAGCGGGTCTACAGCGCCTTCGACGTCCACATGGGTGACCTGGCCGCGAGCGTGCACGCCCGTGTCAGTCCGGCCGGCACAAGTCACGGTCAACGGCTCCGGGAGCCGCAGTACGACGCGGATCGCTTCCTCCAGCGTGCCCTGCACGGTACGGAGTCCCTCTTGACGCGCCCAGCCGTGGAAGCCCGTTCCGTCGTACCTGAGGTCTATCCGCCAACGCACACGGCAATCTAACGCAACAGGGCCCCCTCACCGTGCGGTGAGGGGGCCCTGAGGAGCACTGAAGGAGTGCTTACTTGTCGTCGTCCTCGGTCTCGCCGGCCTTGGCGAAGCCCGCGGCCTCGGCGTCCGCCTCGGTCTTGAACCAGACCTCGGCGACCGTCTGGTCGTACCACGGCGACTCGGTGGTGTGGAACTTCATCGAGTTCTCGTTGCCCTTGATGGTGAAGCCCTCGGGCGCGGAGCCGTCCTCGAGCGGGGCGGCGGAGTTGTCGAACTTCCCGGCCACGACGTCCTGGACTGATCCGTCCTGCGGCTCGTCAGCCTTCTCCTCGGCCTTCGGAGCTGCCGCCTTCTTGGCCGGAGCCTTCTTGGCGGTCTTCTTCGCCTTCGGCGAGTCGGCCAGCGCCTCGACCAGCTCGATCTTCGCCATCGGGGCGTTGTCGCCCTTGCGCGGACCGAGCTTGGTGATCCGGGTGTAGCCACCCGGACGGTCGGCGTACCGCTCGCCGATCTCGGTGAAGAGCACGTGCACGACGCTCTTGTCCTTGATCCGCTTCATCACCTGACGGCGCGAGTTCAGGTCACCACGCTTCGCCTTGGTGATCATCTGCTCCGCCAGCGGCTGCAGGCGCTTGGCCTTGGCCGCGGTGGTGGTGATGGCGCCGTGCTCGAACAGCGACGTCGCGAGGTTGCTGAGGATCAGCTTCTCGTGCGCCGGGCTGCCGCCCAGCCGGGCACCCTTGGTGGGGGTTGGCATCTCATAACTCCAGAATTCTAAGGCCCGTCGGGCCGAAGGGGTGTAGGGCCCGACGGGCCTTGGTCAGCTCAGTACTGCTCGGTCTCGGCGAAGCTCTCGTCCTCGTCGTCCGCCTCGTTGCCGTAGGCACCGGACGCGGCGCGGAGGTCGAACCCGGGCGGGGAGTCCTTCAGCGACAGGCTCATCTCGGCCAGCTTCAGCTTGACCTCGTCGATCGACTTGGAGCCGAAGTTCCGGATGTCCAGCAGGTCCTGCTCGCTGCGCGAGATCAGCTCACCCACGGTGTGGATGCCCTCGCGCTTCAGGCAGTTGTACGACCGGACGGTCAGCTGCAGGTCCTCGACCGGCAGGGCCAGGTCGGCGGCCATCTGCTCGTCCACCGGCGACGGGCCGATGTCGATGCCCTCGGCCTCGACGTTCAGCTCGCGAGCCAGACCGAACAGCTCGACCAGGGTCTTACCGGCCGACGCGACGGCGTCGCGGGGCAGCATCGACTGCTTGGTCTCGACGTCGACCACGAGGCGGTCGAAGTCGGTGCGCTGCTCGACACGGGTGGCCTCGACCTTGTAGGTCACCTTCATCACCGGCGAGTAGATCGAGTCGACCGGCATCCGGCCGATCTCGGCGTCAGCGGACTTGTTCTGTACGGCGGACACGTAACCGCGGCCGCGCTCGACGACCAGCTCCATCTCGAGCCGGCCCTTCTCGTTCAGGGTGGCGATCTTCAGGTCCGGGTTGTGCACCTCGACACCGGCCGGCGGCGCGATGTCGGCGGCGGTCACGTCACCGGGGCCCTGCTTGCGCAGGTACATGGTGACCGGCTCGTCGTGCTCGGACGAGACGACCAGGTCCTTCAGGTTCAGGATCAGCTGGGTGGCGTCTTCCTTGACCCCGGCAACGGTCGAGAACTCGTGCAGGACACCGTCGATCTTGATGCTGGTGACGGCTGCACCCGGGATGGAGGACAGCAGGGTCCGGCGGATCGAGTTACCGAGGGTGTAACCGAAGCCCGGCTCCAGCGGCTCGATCACGAACCGCGAGCGGTACTCGTCGACGACCTCTTCGGTCAGGGTGGGGCGTTGTGCGATAAGCAACTTCGTGTTCCTTCTCTGTCGCGACGACCACTATTTGAGGTCGCGAGGGGTGAAGAAGACACCGGACCGGCCGGCGGCCCTGGGGCCACCGGCCGGCACGCGGTCAGTTCTTCGAGTAGAGCTCGACGATCAGGTGCTCGGCGACCTGGGTGTCGATCTGCTGCCGGGTCGGCAGCTGGTGGACGAGGATCCGCAACCGCTCGGGCATCACCTCGAGCCACGCGGGGACGACACGCTCTGCGTGCGCCTCGCGGGCGATGATGAACGGCGTCGTCTCGACCGACTTCTTCTTGACATCGATGATGTCGTGAGCAGCCACCCGGTACGACGGGATGTTCACCTTGACGCCGTTCACGGTGAAGTGACCGTGGACGACGAGCTGACGGGCCTGCCGGCGCGTCCGGGCCAGGCCGGAGCGGTAGACCACGTTGTCCAGGCGGGACTCGAGGATCTGCAGCAGGTTGTCACCGGTCTTGCCGGAGCGCCGCGAGGCCTCCTCGTAGTACCGGCGGAACTGCTTCTCGAGAACGCCGTACGAGTAACGCGCCTTCTGCTTCTCGCGCAGCTGGAGCAGGTACTCGCTCTCCTTCGGGCGGCCGCGGCCGTGCATACCCGGCGGGTACGGACGACGCTCGAACGCCTTGTCGCCACCGACGAGGTCGACCCCGAGACGGCGCGACTTCTTGGTCATAGGTCCGGTGTAACGGGCCATGGTTCGCTACCTTCCTCTCTCTGGGGTCAGACCCGGCGCCGCTTGGGCGGGCGGCATCCGTTGTGGGCGACTGGGGTGACGTCCTGGATGGTGCCGACCTCGAGGCCGACGGCACCCAGCGAACGGATCGCGGTCTCACGGCCGGAGCCGGGACCCTTGACGAACACGTCGATCTTGCGCATGCCGTGCTCCATCGCGCGGCGTCCGGCAGCCTCGGCGGCCATCTGCGCGGCGAACGGGGTCGACTTGCGCGAACCCTTGAAGCCGACGGTTCCCGCGGAAGCCCACGAGATGACCGCGCCGGTCGGGTCGGTGATCGTCACGATCGTGTTGTTGAACGTGCTCTTGATGTGCGCGTGGCCGGCGGCCACGTTCTTCTTCTCCTTGCGGCGCACCTTCTTCGCGCCGGCCGCGCTGCGGCTCTTGGGAGGCATAGGTCAGTTGCTCCTGGGGTCGACGGTCATCCGGGTCACTTCTTCTTCTTGCCGGCGATCGCCTTACGGCGACCCTTGCGGCTACGGGCGTTGGTCCGCGTGCGCTGACCACGCACCGGCAGGCCGCTGCGGTGCCGGCGACCCTGGTACGACCCGATCTCGATCTTGCGGCGGATGTCCGCGGTCACCTCGCGACGGAGGTCACCTTCGATCTTGTAGTTGCCTTCGATCCAGTCCCGGAGCTTCACCAGCTCGTCGTCGCCCAGTTCGTGGACGCGCTTGTCACCGGAGATACCGGTGGCTTCGAGCGTCTTCAGGGCGCGAGTACGACCTACACCGAAGATGTAGGTGAGAGCGACCTCGATGCGCTTGTCGCGCGGCAGGTCGACCCCTACGAGGCGTGCCATGTGGCGGTGTTCCTTTCGTCAGCAGAGGTGTGGTGGCGCGCCGCGTCCCCGCCCGCCTCGGTGAGAAATTGTTTTCACCGGCAGGGCCCCGGCCTCTGTTCCGGGGGCAACATCCGGGAAGTTCTCCCGGATGAGCGTGCGCGCTGTGGTGCGAAAGTGCCTGTGTACTGCGTCGAGCTTTGTCAGCCCTGCCGCTGCTTGTGCCGCGGGTTCTCGCAGATCACCATGACCCGGCCGTGACGGCGGATCACCTTGCACTTGTCGCAGATCTTCTTGACGCTCGGATTGACCTTCATCGAGCTACTTTCTTCGACAGGTGTTGGTGGGTCTTACTTGTACCGATAGACGATCCGACCCCTGGTGAGGTCGTACGGCGACAGCTCCACGACGACCCGGTCCTCGGGGAGGATCCGGATGTAGTGCTGCCTCATCTTGCCGCTGATGTGCGCGAGCACTTTGTGCCCGTTGGACAGCTCAACACGGAACATCGCGTTCGGCAGGGCCTCGACGATGGTGCCCTCGAGTTCGATTACTCCCTCTTTTTTGGGCATGTCCTCGCACTTCTGTAGACGTGACTGGCTATGGCTACAAAGAGCCAAGGAAAAAGTGTACGCCACGCACCCACAGGAAACCCAATCGAGCTCTCCGGTCAGGTATTGGTGGCCGCCCACTGCTCGCCCGCGCGCCACACCTGTTCGGGCATCAGATCCAGAAGATCACAGGCTGCATCCAGCTGTGCGAGCGCAGTGACGGAATCGCGGTACGCCGGGAGGATCGCGACGAATCGCCGCCCTTCGCAGCTGAAGCCGAACGGCGGCACGTCGGCCAGCGCCTCGACCGCCCGCGGGTGCAGCATCGCCATCGCGTGGTCCTCGCGGCCGTTGAACAAGCGGTACTGCGCCGACAGCCCGTCGAGGGTGAGCGGCAGAGGCAGCAGGCTGGCCGCCGCAACGGGCGAAAGACCCGCGGGCAGCACCTGCAGCGGCGGCAGTGGCCTATCCACCTGGAGGTCGAGGAAGTCGAAGCCGAGCTCACGTCGCCGTACCTTGTGCCGGAACCGGCCGGTCCAGAACTCCCGGCCGCGGTGCCGGCCCGTGGTCACGTCCACGATCGCGGCGCCCGGATCGACGTCGAACGGTGGGAACGGCCAACGATCCCGCAGTTCCTCCCCCGATGCGCTGATCCGCCAGCCGAGCTGGTGCGCCGTGTCGGCCCACGACTGCTTACGGCGGCCGTCACCGATCCGCAGCGCCAGCGTGAACCCGATCAGCACCAGGAACCAGATCAGCACGAACCAGCCGACCCAGCGTGGCTCCAGCAGCAGACCGACGATCGCCAGCGGCACGGCGATCGCGAACCAGATCACGTAGACGACCGCGGATCCGTGATGCAGCTGCCACGCCCAATCCGGCCGAAGCCGTGGGGCGGCGACGCGGCGACTGACCGGGGCCGCCGTCAACGGCGCCTGCCGAGGCCGCCGAGGGCGATGATCGCCCAGGGAATCAGCAGCCAGACCGGCCAGAACGACGGCCAGTGGCCGCCGTTGCCGAGACCGATCACGAACCAGATCACGACGTTGATCAACACCACGCCGGTGAAGCCGCCGACCGCGTTACCGCGCTTGTGCGGGTGGCTGTCCTTCTTCCGCTCCGGGAAGTCACCGGGTGCGGGGGCCGGCTTGGTGTCCTGCACGACCTCGGGCGTCTTGTACGTGCTCACCGGCGGCAGGTCCCGCACCAGCGGCTCGAGCTCGCCGTACGTCTGGACGGTGTAGAGCCGGTCGAGGCGGGAGGAGAACTCGGGTTGATCCAGCCGGCCGTCCGCGAACGCATCCCGCAACCGTCCGGCGATCTTGTCGCGGTCGGCTTCGGTGAAACGCTGGTACGGCTGGTACTGAGGCATGTCTCAAGTGTGCCTCAGCTACGGTCCGATCCGCGTCCCCCGACGGGTGGACCCCCGGGGTCCGTCAATCAGCCAGTGGGCCGAACTTGACCCCGAGCTCGGCCAGCTTGGACTCGCCGCCGTCGATCGCGGTCAGCACCCACGGCCCTTGCGGAGTGAGAGTGAACGAGTGCTCGGTGTGCGCGGCCGACCGGCCGTCGTCGGTGACGACCGTCCAGTCGTCCTCGAGCGTGTGGTTGTCCTGCTTGCCGAGCGTGAGCATCGGCTCGACGGCGAGCGCCATCCCCTCGACCAGCTTCGGACCGCGGCCCGGGCGGCCGAAGTTCGGCACGTTCGGCGGCTGGTGCATGGCCGAGCCGATCCCGTGCCCGACGAAGTCCTCGACGATCCCGTACGACGAATTGGCGCGGACATGCGCCTCGATCGCCGCCGAGATATCGGTCAGCCGGCCGCCGAGCCGCGCCGCGGCGAACCCGCGCCACATCGACTCCCCGCAGATCCGCGCGAGCTCGAGAAGCTCGTCCGCGGCTTCGCCCACCGGGACGGTGATCGCGGCGTCGCCGTGCCAGCCGTCCACGATCGCGCCGCAATCGATCGAGATCAGGTCGCCGTCGGCCAGCACCCGACCGCCCGGGATGCCGTGCACGATCTCGTCGTTCACGGACGCGCAGATCGAGCCGGTGAAGCCGTGGTACCCCTTGAACGACGGGGTCGCGCCGGAGGACCGGATGTTGTCCTCGGCGATAGCATCCAGCTCGCCGGTGCTGATCCCGGCCTTGACCTGCCCGCGGAGCAACTCCAGCGTGCGGCCGACCACCAGGCCGGCCTTGCGCATCGCCAGAATCTGCTCGCGGGTCTTGATCTCGATTCCGCGGTCCCTGAACATCTCGCCTTACTTACTCGGTGACGGTCTTACTCGGTGACGGTCTTGAGAGCGGCGAGCACCCGCTCGCTCACTTCGTCGATCTCGCCGACACCGTCGACCTCCACCAGCAGGCCGCGCTCGGCGTACACCTGCAGCAGCGGCTTGGTCTCGGCGGTGTAGACGTCCTGCCGGTGCCGGACGACCTCTTCGGAATCGTCGGTCCGGCCTTCGATGTGCGCCCGCTTGGTCATCCGCTCGACGAGCACGTCGATATCGGCGACCAGCGCGACCACGGCGTCCAGCTTGTGGCCGTGGTCGGCCAGGATCTCGTCCAGCGTGCCCACCTGGGCCAGCGTCCGCGGGTACCCGTCGAGCAGGAAGCCTTCGCCGGCGTCGGCCTCGGACAGCCGGTCACGCACCATCGAGTTCGTGACCTCGTCCGGGACGTAGTCGCCGGCATCCATGTACCGCTTGGCCTCGACGCCCAGCGGTGTCTCGTCCTTCACGTTCGCACGGAAGATGTCGCCGGTGGACACGGCCGGGATATTCAGGCGATCCGCAAGCACCTTTGCCTGCGTGCCCTTGCCCGCCCCGGGCGGACCCATCAGCAACATTCTCATCAGCGCAGGAACCCTTCGTAGTTTCGCTGCTGCAGCTGAGACTCGATCTGCTTCACCGTGTCGAGTCCGACGCCGACCATGATCAGGATCGACGTACCACCGAACGGGAAGTTCTGGCTCGCGTTCAACAGGACGAGAGCGACCAGCGGGATCATCGAGATCGCCGCGAGATAGATCGCGCCCGGCAGCGTGATGCGGTCCAACACGTACTTGAGGTATTCCTCCGTCGGCCGACCCGCCCGGATCCCGGGAATGAAGCCGCCGTACTTCTTCATGTTGTCGGCGACCTCCTTCGGGTTGAAGGTGATCGAGACGTAGAAGTACGTGAAGAAGATGATCAGGGCGACGTACGTCACCATGTAGATCGGGTGGTCGCCCTTGACCAAGTTGCCCTGGATCCAGTTCGACCAGCCCTTGCCTTGCTGGAACTGACTGACCAGAACAGGGAGATACAACAGGCTCGACGCGAAGATCACGGGGATGACGCCGGCCTGGTTGACCTTCAGCGGGATGTACGTCGACGTACCGCCGAACATCTTCCGGCCGACCATCCGCTTGGCGTACTGCACCGGGATCCGGCGCTGGGCCTGCTCGATGAAGATGACCGCGGCCATGATGACCAACCCGATCGCGATCACCACGACGAACGTGGTGACGCCCTTCTGCTTGCGGATGCTCCACAGCTGGGTCGGGAAGGTGGCGACGATCTGGGTGAAGATCAGGATCGACATACCGTTGCCGACGCCGCGGTCGGTGATCAGCTCACCGAGCCACATGATCATGCCGGTACCGGCGGTCATGGTCAGCACAATCACGCTGACGGTGAACCAGTCGTCCTTGTACAGCAGCGGCTCGGTGCAGCCCTGGAACAGCCGGCCCGGCGTCCGGGCGAGTGCCACGAACGCGGTCGACTGCAGGATCGCCAGACCGACGGTCAGGAACCGGGTGTACTGGGTGATCTTGGCCTGTCCCGCCTGGCCCTCCTTCTTCAGCGACTCCAGCCGCGGGATCACCACGGTGAGCAGCTGCAGAATGATGCTGGCGGTGATGTACGGCATGATGCCGAGCGCGAAGATCGCGAGCTGCAGCAGCGCACCGCCGGAGAACAGGTTGATCAGGTTGTAGAGGTTCGCGTTCGCGCCACCCTGCGAGATCTTGATACAGGTGTGCAGCGACTGAACGTTCACGCCCGGGGCCGGCACGACCGAGCCGATCCGGAAGATCACGACGATGAAGAGCACGAACAAGATCTTCCGGCGCAGGTCCGGAGTCTTGAACGCGTTGGCAAAGGCGCCTAACACCCTGTCCTCCCACAAGTTTCCCTCGCCGCGGGCACGGCAGGGGCCTAGCTAAGCCGCTGGGCAAGAGACGAGCCAGGGCTCGTCCGACCGGCGCAGGATATCAAGCACCGGGCGTTACGAGCCCTGGACCACGTGTCACACCTCGGTCGTGGTTCCCCCGGCCGCCTGGATCTTGTCCGTGGCGGACTTGGAGAACTTGTGCGCCGAGACCTGCAGAGCCACGGTCAGTTCGCCGTCACCCAGCACCTTGACCGGCTGACCACGACGGACCGCGCCCTTGGCGACCAGTTCGGCTACGCCGACCTCGCCGCCTTCGGGGAACAGTTGTCCGAGCTTGTCCAGGTTAACGACCTGGAACTCCACCCGGTTCCTGCTCTTGAAGCCCTTCAGCTTCGGCAGCCGCATGTGCAGCGGCATCTGGCCACCCTCGAACCACTCGGGGATGTTGTTGCGGGCCTTGCTGCCCTTGGTACCGCGGCCGGCCGTCTTGCCCTTGCTGCCCTCACCACGACCCACGCGGGTCTTGGCGGTCTTGGCACCGGGCGCCGGACGCAGGTGATGAACCTTGAGCGCCATGTCAGTCGACCTCCTCGACGGTGATGAGGTGGCGAACCGCACGGACCATACCGCGGACCTCAGGCTTGTCCTCGTGGACGGCGGTGTCGCCGATCCGCTTGACGCCCAGGGTGCGCAGCGTGTCGCGCTGGTTCTGCTTGCCACCGATGCCGGAACGGGTCTGGGTCACCTTCAGGCGTGCCATCAGGACGACACCTCCGCCCGAGCCCTCAGCAGGGCCGCCGGGGCAACGTCCTCGACCGGCAGACCACGGCGCGCGGCCACGGCCTCCGGGGTCTCCAGGCTGCGCAACGCCTCAACGGTGGCGTGCACCACGTTGATGGAGTTGGACGAGCCCAGCGACTTGCTCAGGATGTCGTGGATCCCGGCGCACTCCAGTACGGCGCGTGCCGAGCCACCCGCGATCACACCGGTACCGGGAGCGGCCGGACGCAGCATGACAACGCCTGCGGCCTTCTCGCCCTGGACCGGGTGCGGGATGGTGCCCTGGATCCGCGGCACCTTGAAGAACGCCTTCTTGGCCTCCTCGACACCCTTGGCGATCGCCGCGGGCACCTCCTTGGCCTTGCCGTAACCCACACCGACGGTGCCGTCACCGTCACCGACGACCACGAGGGCGGTGAAGCTGAAGCGACGACCACCCTTCACGACCTTGGCGACACGGTTGATGGCTACCACACGCTCGATGTAGGCGGTCTTGTCCGCCTGCTGACCGCGACCACCGTCGCGGCCACGGCGCTCACCACCGGCGCCGCCTCCGCGACGCTGCTGGCCTCCGCTCATTTCGAACTACCTTCTTCCCTTGTCGCCATCAGAAGCCGAGCCCGCCCTCGCGGGCGGCGTCGGCCAGGGCTGCAATGCGGCCCTGGTACTTGTTCCCGGCCCGGTCGAACACGACCGAGTCGATCCCGGCAGCCTTGGCACGGTCGGCGATCAGGCCGCCGACGGTCTTGGCCTTGTCGGTCTTGTTGGCCTCGGCGCCGCGCAGGTCGGCCTCCATGGTGGAGGCTGAGACCAGCGTCTTGCCGGCCACGTCGTCGATGACCTGAACGAACAGGTGCCTCGAGGACTTGGTGACCACCAGCCGCGGCCGCTCGGCCGTGCCGTTGATCTTCTTCCGGACCCGGATCTGCCGACGCAGCCGGGAAGCCGTCTTCTTGGCGGAGTGCTTGTGCGGACGCAGTCCGATCGCCATGGGTTACTTACCAGCCTTTCCGACCTTGCGGCGCACCTGCTCGCCGGCGTACCGCACACCCTTGCCCTTGTACGGCTCGGGCTTACGCAGCTTGCGGATGTTGGCGGCGACCTCACCGACGGACTGCTTGTCGATGCCGATCACCGAGAACCGGGTCGGCGCCTCGACGTTGAACGTGATGCCTTCCGGCGCGTCCACCGTGATGGTGTGGCTGTACCCGAGCGAGAACTCCAGCTGGGTCGGTCCCTTGGACAGGACGCGGTACCCGACGCCGACGATCTCGAGCTTCTTCTCGTAGCCGTCCGTGACACCGGTGACCAGGTTGGCGATCAGGGTGCGGGACAGGCCGTGCAGTTCCTTGCTCTTGCGCAGGTCGTCCGGACGGGTCACGGCGATCGCGCCGTCCTCGTCGCGGTCGACCGCGATCGGCTCAGCGACGACGTGCGACAGCTGACCCTTCGGACCCTTCACAGTGACCGTCTGGCCGTCGATCGTGACGTCGACGCCGGACGGGACCGTGACCGGGAGTTTTCCGATGCGAGACATTTCAGTGGTCCTCCTTCCGGTTCTTCGTCACCAGACGTAGGCGAGGACTTCCCCGCCAACGCCCTTGTTCTTCGCCTGACGGTCGGTCAGCAGTCCCTGGGACGTCGAGATGATCGCGACGCCCAGGCCGCCGAGGACCTTGGGCAGGCCGGTCGACTTCGCGTAGACCCGCAGGCCCGGCTTGCTGATCCGGCGGACGCCCGCAATGGAGCGCTCCCGGCTCGGGCCGAACTTGAGGTCCACGATGAGGGTCTTGCCGACGGCGCCCTCCTTGGGCTCCTCCACCTTGTAGGAGGCGATGTAGCCCTCCTGCTGGAGAATGTCGGCGATACCCTGCTTGATCTTGCTGTACGGCATCGCGGTCGACTCGTGGTACGCCTGATTGGCGTTCCGCAGACGCGTCAACATGTCTGCGATCGGGTCGGTCATCGTCATGGCCTGGGGCCTCTTTCCCGCCGTGGTTTCGCCGGCCGGCGACCTACGGTGACTAGATTTTGAATGGGGAGAAGTTCGGGGGTGGAGACGGTCACCAGCTGGACTTGGTCACACCGGGCAGCTCGCCCCGGTGCGCCATCTCCCGCAGGCAGATCCGGCACAGGCCGAACTTGCGGAAGACCGCCTTCGGCCGGCCGCAGCGCTGGCAGCGCGTGTAGCCACGCACCGCGAACTTCGGCTTCCGGGCCTGCTTGACCTTGAGTGCTGTCTTCGCCACGTCAGTTCTCCTTGAACGGGAAGCCGAGCGCCCGCAGCAGGGCCCGACCCTCGTCGTCGTTCTTCGCGGTGGTCACCACGGTGATGTCCATACCCCGAACCCGGTCGATGCGGTCCTGGTTGATCTCGTGGAACATCACCTGCTCGGTCAGACCGAAGGTGTAGTTCCCAGTGCCGTCGAACTGCTTCGGCGACAGCCCGCGGAAGTCGCGGATCCGGGGCAGCGCGAGCGCCAGCAGCCGGTCCAGGAACTCCCACATCCGGTCGCCGCGCAGCGTCACGTGGGCGCCGATCGGCATCCCCTCACGCAGCTTGAACTGCGCGATGGACTTGCGGGCCTTGGTGACCTGGGCCTTCTGACCGGTGATCGCGGCCAGGTCCTTCACCGCGCCGTCGATCAGCTTGGAGTCGCGCGCCGCCTCGCCGACGCCCATGTTCACCACGATCTTGGTGAGCCCGGGCACCTGCATGACGTTGGCGTACTTGAACTCGTCCTGCAGCTTGCCGACGATCTCCTCGCGGTACTTCGTCTTCAGCCGCGGCTGGACCTTGGTCTCGGTAACTGCCGTGCTCATCAGATCTCCTCGCCGGTACGCCGGGCGATCCGGACGGACCGGAAACCGGTGTACGTCGAACCGTCGGGACGGCGCTTCTGCACCTCGACGCGGTTGTAGCCGACGCGGGTGGTCACCTTCTGCTTCTTGCCGTCCTTGTCGACCTCGACCAGAAGCGCCACGTTCGAGACGTGGATCGGGGCTTCCTGGGTGACGATGCCACCGGTGGTGCCGCCGCGCTGGGCCTGCTGCACCTTGGTGTGCTTCTTCACCCGGTTGACGCCCTCGACGATGACCTTCTCGTCGTCGGGGAAGACCTGGATGATCTTGCCCTCGAGGCCCTTGGACTTACCGGCGATCACACGGACCTGATCGCCCTTCTTCACGTGCAGCTTCTTCTGCTGGGCCATCTCAGAGCACCTCCGGCGCGAGCGAGATGATCTTCATGAAGCGCTTCTCCCGCAGCTCCCGGCCGACCGGCCCGAAGATACGGGTGCCGCGCGGCTCGCCGTCGGCCTTCAGGATCACCGCGGCGTTCTCGTCGAAGCGGATGTAGGAGCCGTCCGGACGCCGGCGCTCCTTCACGGTCCGCACGACGACCGCCTTCACGACGTCACCCTTCTTGACACCACCGCCGGGGATCGCATCCTTGACGGTGGCGACGATCGTGTCACCGACACCGGCGTAGCGCCGACCGGAGCCACCGAGAACGCGGATGCACAAGATCTCCTTGGCACCCGTGTTGTCGGCGACCTTCAGTCGCGACTCCTGCTGGATCATCTGTTGATCTCCTGGTTGTCTCGCTGGTTCTCACTCACGTGAGCCTTGCGGAACGAATAATTTCGATTGGTTGCCGGCCGGAGCCGGAACTACTTCGCCTTCTCGAGGACCTCGACGACGCGCCAACGCTTGGTCGCCGACAGCGGCCGGGTCTCCATCAGGAGGACGCGGTCGCCGATGCCGGCGGCGTTCTGCTCGTCGTGCGCCTTGAGCTTGCTGGTACGGCGGATCACCTTGCCGTACAGCTTGTGCTTGACCCGGTCCTCGACCTCGACGGTGACGGTCTTGTCCATCTTGTCGCTCAGCACCAGACCCTCACGGGTCTTGCGGCGGCCTCGCGCCTCGGGGGTCGTGCTCACGGTCTCGTCCTTCACGTTCTCGGTCATGCGTTGGCCTTCTCACTGTCGTCCGCAGTCTCGTCGGCCTCCGCCTCGGCAACCGGGGCGTCGACCTCCTCGGTGATACCGAGCGCACGCTCGGACAGCACCGTGTAGATGCGGGCGATGTCCTTGCGGACGGCGCGCAGCCGGCCGTGGGACTCCAGCTGGCCCGTGGCAGCCTGGAACCGGAGGTTGAACAGCTCCTCCTTGGCTTCACCGAGCTTGGTCATCAGCTCGTCCCGCCCGAGGTTCCGCAGCTCGGCGGCGGTCAGGGTAGCCATCAGTTCTCACCTGCCTCTCGGGAGATGAAGCGGCACTTCATCGGCAACTTGTGGATCGCGCGGCGCATCGCCTCGCGAGCGATGTCCTCCGGAACGCCGGAGAGCTCGAACAGCACGCGTCCGGCCTTGACGTTGGAGATCCACCACTCCGGCGAACCCTTACCGGAACCCATCCGGGTCTCGGCAGGCTTCTTGGTCAGCGGACGGTCCGGGTAGATGTTGATCCACACCTTGCCGCCACGCTTGATGTGCCGGGTCATCGCGATACGCGCGGCCTCGATCTGCCGGTTGGTGACGTAGTGGTTCTCCAGCGCCTGGATACCGAACTCACCGAACGCCAGCGTCGTACCGCCCTTGGCGGCGCCGGAGCGCCCCGGGTGGTGCTGCTTGCGGTGCTTGACCTTGCGGGGGATGAGCATGGTTCAGCTCTCCGTTCCGGTCGTCGCGGCCGGCTTCTCGGCCGCCGGGGCGGCCTCGGCCTTCGGTGCGTCGTTCCGGGCGTTGTTGTCGTCGCGACGACCGCCACGGTCACCACCGCGACCGCCACGGTCTCCACCGCGACCACCACGGTCGCCGCGGTCGCCACCGTCACGGCGGGCCGGACGGCCACGCTGCTGGGTAGCGGCGCGGGCAGCAGCCTGCGCCTCCCGCTCGGCGCGGGTACCGGCGACGTCGCCCTTGTAGATCCAGACCTTCACGCCGATCCGGCCGAAGGTCGTCCGGGCCTCGTAGAAGCCGTAGTCGATGTCGGCCCGCAGCGTGTGCAGCGGGACGCGGCCCTCGCGGTAGAACTCCGACCGCGACATCTCCGCGCCACCGAGCCGGCCGGAGCACTGGATCCGGATGCCCAGGGCGCCGCCACGCATGGTGGTCTGCATCGCCTTGCGCATCGCGCGGCGGAACGCCACGCGGCCGGACAGCTGCTCGGCCACACCCTGTGCGACCAGCTGAGCGTCGACCTCGGCGTTCTTCACCTCGAGGATGTTCAGCTGCACCTGCTTGCCGGTCAGCTCCTCCAGCGAGCCGCGGATGCGGTCCGCCTCGGCGCCACGGCGGCCGATCACGATGCCCGGACGGGCGGTGTGGATGTCGACCCGGACCCGGTCACGGGTGCGCTCGATCTCCACGCGGGAGATGCCGGCGCGCTCCATGCCCTTGCTCAGCAGACGACGGATCTTGACGTCCTCGCCCACGTAGTCCTTGTACAGCTTGTCGGCGTACCAACGGCTCTTGTGGTCGGTGCTGATGCCGAGACGGAACCCGTGCGGGTTTACCTTCTGTCCCACGTCAGGACTCCTTCTTCTCAGCGGTGGCCTTCTTGGCGGCCGACTTCTTCGCGGTCGCCTTCTTGGCCGGCTTGTCGGCGGCTTCTGCCTTGTCGGCGGCCTTCTTGGCCGTCTTCTTGGCGGGAGCCTTCTTCGCCGTGTCCGCGGTGTCCGCGGACTTCTTGGCGGCCGTCTTCTTGGCCGGGGCCTTCTCGACCGGCTCGTCGGTGACGCGCGGGGTGACCACGATGGTGATGTGGCTGGTCCGCTTGTCGATCCGGGTGGCCCGGCCCTGCGCACGCGGGCGGTGACGCTTCAGCGTCGGACCCTCGTCCACGAGGACCTTGGCCACGACCAGGTCGGCCCGGCTCAGGTGCTCGGTGCCCTCGGCGTTCGCCGCGGCGCTGTCGACGACCTTGTACACGGTCGCGGCAGCGGCCTGCGGGGCGAACTTCAGAGTGGCGAGTGCGTCGTCGACGCCCAGACCGCGCACCAGATCACCCACGCGGCGCGCCTTCATCGGCGTCACGCGGACGAAGCGCGCGACCGCGAAGGCCCCGGGCTGCTCGCCCAGCAGGCTCTCGCGACGGGCGCTGATCGCCCTACGCTCTTGAACGCTCATGATGTTCGAATCTCTCCGTAGGTTGCTTTCGCTTCGTCACTGACCATGGGTCAGCGACGCCGTGACTTCCGGTCGTCCTTCTCGTGACCCTTGAACGTCCGGGTCGGTGCGAACTCGCCGAGCTTGTGCCCGACCATCGCGTCCGTCACGAACACCGGCACGTGCTTGCGGCCGTCGTGCACCGCAATCGTGTGGCCGATCATGTCCGGCACGATCATCGATCGGCGGGACCAGGTCTTGATGACGTTCTTGGTGCCCTTCTCGTTCTGCACCTCCACCTTCTTCGCGAGGTGGTGGTCGACGAACGGGCCCTTCTTCAGGCTGCGTGGCATTCTGGCCGGCTCCTATCAGCGCTTCTTGCCGGCCTTGCGGCGCCGGACGATCATGCGGTCGCTTTCCTTGCGGGTGCGGGTGCGGCCCTCAGGCTGACCCCACGGGGACACCGGGTGGCGACCACCCGAGGTCTTACCCTCACCACCACCGTGCGGGTGGTCGACCGGGTTCATCGCGACACCGCGGACGGTCGGGCGCTTGCCCTTCCAGCGCATCCGGCCCGCCTTGCCCCAGTTGATGTTCGACTGCTCGCCGTTGCCGACCTCACCGAGGGTGGCGCGGCAGCGCACGTCGACCATCCGGACCTCCCCGGACGGCATCCGCAGGGTGGCCATCCGGCCTTCCTTCGCGACCAACTGGATGCTGGAACCGGCGGAGCGGGCCATCTTGGCGCCACCGCCCGGCCGCAGCTCGACCGCGTGGATGGTGGAACCGACCGGGATGTTGCGCAGCGGCAGGTTGTTGCCGACCTTGATGTCCGCGGCCGGGCCGTTCTCGACGACCGTGCCCTGCTGCAGGTTGGACGGGGCGAGGATGTAGCGCTTCTCGCCGTCCACGTAGTGCAGCAGCGCGATCCGCGCGGTGCGGTTCGGGTCGTACTCGATGTGCGCGACCTTGGCCGGCACGCCGTCCTTGTCGTACCGCTTGAAGTCGATCAGCCGGTACGCCCGCTTGTGACCGCCACCGTGGTGCCGGGTGGTGATCTTGCCGGAGTTGTTCCGGCCGCCCTTCTTGGGCAGCGGACGCAGCAGCGACTTCTCGGGGGTCGAACGGGTGAGCTCGACGAAGTCGGCCACACTCGAGCCACGGCGGCCCGGGGTCGTCGGCTTGTACTTGCGGATTCCCATTACGACTGGCCTCCGAAGATATCGATGCGGTCGTCACCCTTGAGGGTCACGATCGCCCGCTTGGTGTCGGGACGCTTGCCGAAACCACTGCGGGTCCGGCGGCGCTTGCCCTTGCGGTTCAGCGTGTTGACGTCGGCGACCTTGACCTTGAACACCTTCTCGACCGCGAGCTTGATCTCGGTCTTGTTGGCGTCCGGGTCGACCTCGAACGTGTACTTCTGCTCGTCCAGCAGGCCGTAGCTCTTCTCGCTCACGACCGGCCGGCGCAGCACGTCACGGGGGTCCTTGTTGACTCCGTGGCTCATGCCTCTACCTCCTCGGCCTCAGTCGACGTAGCGACGGCCTTGACGGACTTGCCCTTGGGCGCGCCGGCGACGAACGAGTCGAGCGCGCTCTTGGTGAACACGACCGCGTCGCTGCACAGCACGTCGTACGCGTTGAGCTGGTCGGCCGCGATCAGGTGCACGTGCTGCACGTTGCGCAGGCTCAGCCAGGTCAGCTCGTCGGCGCGGTCGACCACGACCAGCGCCTTACCCGGGTCGGTGACCTGGGAGAGCACCTTCAGCGCCGACTTGGTGGAGGGCGTGTCGCCGTCCACGAAGCTCTCGACGACGAACACGCGGCCGTCGCGGGCCCGGTCCGACAGCGAGCCGCGGAGCGCGGCGGCGATCATCTTCTTCGGGGTCCGCTGGCTGTAGTCGCGCGGCACCGGGCCGTGGACGACGCCACCGCCGGTGAACTGCGGCGCGCGGGTCGAACCCTGGCGGGCGCGACCGGTGCCCTTCTGGCGGTACGGCTTGGCGCCACCGCCGGACACCTCGCCCCGGCTCTTCGCCTTGGCCGTACCCTGACGGGCCGCTGCCAGCTGGGCCACCACGACCTGGTGGATCAGCGGCACGTTGACCTGTACGTCGAACAGCTCGGCCGGAAGCTCGGCGGAGCCCTTCTTGCTGACCTTGTCGCCCTTCACGACGACGACGTCGACGGTGCTCACTTCGCAGCTCCCTTCGCGGCGTTGCGGATCAGCACCAGACCGCCCTTGGGGCCGGGTACGGCGCCCTTGAGCAGGATCAGGCCGCGCTCGGTGTCGATCGCGTGCACGCTGATGTTCTGCGTCGTGATCTGCTCGGCGCCCATCCGGCCCGCCATCCGCAGGCCCTTGAAGACCCGGCCCGGGGTGGCGCAGCCGCCGATGGAACCCGGCGAACGGTGCTTCTTGTGCACACCGTGCGTGGCGCGGAGGCCGTGGAAGCCGTGCCGCTTCATCACACCGGCGAAACCCTTGCCCTTGCTGGTCGCGGAAACGTCGACCCGCTCACCGGCCTCGAAGGCCTCGGCCTTGATCTCCTGGCCCAGGGTGTACTCGCTGGCGTCGGCGGTGCGCAGCTCCATCAGGTGGCGCCGCGGCGTCACGCCGGCCTTGTCGAAGTGGCCGCGCAGGGGCTTGGTCACCTTGCGCGGGTCGATGTCGCCGAAGGCGATCTGGACGCCGTCGTAGCCGTCCCGGTCCGCCGTGCGGACACCGGTGACGACGCAGGGCCCGGCCTGGATCACGGTGACGGGGACGACACGGTTGTTCTCGTCCCAGGTCTGGGTCATGCCGAGCTTGGTGCCCAGCAGACCGCGCGTGTTCTTGGTAGCAATGCTCATTGGCTGTTCGCGTCCCTCAGAGCTTGATCTCGATGTCGACGCCGGCCGGCAGGTCGAGACGCATCAGCGAGTCGACGGTCTTCGGCGTGGGGTCGATGATGTCGATGAGCCGCTTGTGGGTGCGCATCTCGAAGTGCTCGCGGCTGTCCTTGTACTTGTGCGGCGAGCGGATGACGCAGAACACGTTCTTTTCCGTCGGCAACGGCACCGGGCCAGCAACCTTCGCACCAGTACGCGTCACCGTGTCGACAATCTTGCGTGCCGAACTGTCGATGACCTCGTGGTCGTAGGCCTTCAGCCGGATGCGGATCTTTTGTCCCGCCATCGCTTCGCTTCGTCCTTCTCTATCGTCTTTCGGTGCGTTGCTCCGACCCCCGCGGTCGGGTGTGTCGCGTACGCGGCACGCGCGTGACCCACCGCTTCTTCGACCTGGGATGGTGATCGGGGCCCGGTCTCGGACCGGACCTCGGCATGGTCTCCGGTCCGGCGCACCAGCCAGATCGGAATGATCTGGGGCGCGCCCCGGCGGCCTCGCCTGAGCAACCTGAATATTGTGCCAGAGATCGGCGCCGAAACGCCAATCGGTTGGCTCCACGCCCGATCCGGTACCACCTGAGCGCCGGATCAGGCGCAAAGCAGAGGTCCGCGGGGCTCAGACTGCGAGCCCTCGCGGACCTCGTGGGATCACTTGAGGATCTTGGTGACCCGGCCGGCGCCGACAGTGCGGCCACCTTCACGGATCGCGAACTTCAGACCCTCTTCCATGGCGATCGGCTGGATCAGCTCGACCGACATGTCGGTGTTGTCGCCCGGCATGACCATCTCGGTGCCCTCGGGCAGCGTGACGACGCCGGTGACGTCCGTGGTGCGGAAGTAGAACTGCGGACGGTAGTTCTGGAAGAACGGCGTGTGCCGGCCGCCCTCCTCCTTCGAGAGGATGTAGACCGAAGCCTCGAAGTTGGTGTGCGGGGTCGTGGTGCCCGGCTTGATGACGACCATGCCGCGCTCGACGTCCTCGCGCTTCGTGCCGCGAAGCAGCAGACCGACGTTCTCACCGGCCTGGCCCTCGTCGAGCAGCTTGCGGAACATCTCGATGCCGGTGACCGTGGTGGTCTGCTTCTCCGGACGGATGCCGACGATGTCGACGGTCTCGTTGATCTTGACCACACCGCGCTCGATCCGGCCGGTGATGACCGTACCGCGACCGGTGATGGTGAAGACGTCCTCGACCGGCATCAGGAACGGCTTGTCGACCTCGCGCTCCGGCTGCGGGATGTAGGAGTCGACCGCGTCCATCAGCTCGATGATCGACTCGCCCCACTTGGCGTCGCCCTGCAGCGCCGGGTGTGCGGCAACCCGCACGATCGGCGCGTTGTCGCCGTCGAACTCCTGCTCCGAGAGCAGCTCGCGAACCTCGAGCTCGACGAGCTCCAGGATCTCCTCGTCGTCGACCATGTCGCACTTGTTCAGCGCGACGACCATCGCCGGCACGCCGACCTGACGGGCGAGCAGCACGTGCTCACGCGTCTGCGGCATCGGGCCGTCGGTGGCGGCGACGACCAGGATCGCACCGTCCATCTGGGCCGCACCGGTGATCATGTTCTTGATGTAGTCCGCGTGACCCGGGCAGTCGACGTGCGCGTAGTGCCGGGCCTCGGTCTGGTACTCGACGTGCGCGATGGAGATGGTGATACCGCGCTGACGCTCTTCGGGCGCCTTGTCGATCTGATCGAAGGCCGACGCCTCGTTGAGGGTCGGGTACTTGTCGTGCAGCACCTTGGTGATCGCCGCGGTAAGCGTGGTCTTACCGTGGTCGATGTGACCGATGGTACCGATGTTGACGTGCGGCTTGGTCCGCTCGAACTTCGCCTTCGCCACTGGGGCCCTCCTGGATAAATGTTGACTACGCCGTACGCCGACGCGCTTTGGGTGTGGTGGTCAGGAGCGAGAGATTACTCGCCCCGGGCCTTCTTGATGATCTCTTCCGCCACGTTCTTCGGAACCTCGGCGTAGGAATCGAACTGCATCGAGTAGGACGCGCGGCCCTGGGTCTTGGACCGCAGGTCACCGACATACCCGAACATCTCGGACAACGGCACCAGAGCCTTCACGGCCCGGCTGCCACCGGGGCCCTCGTCCATCGACTGGATCTGGCCACGGCGTGAGTTGAGGTCGCCGATCACTTCGCCCATGTAGTCCTCGGGGGTGATCACCTCGACCGCGAACATCGGCTCGAGGATGACCGGGGTCGCCCGCCGCGCCGCGTCCTTGAACGCCATCGAACCGGCGATCTTGAAGGCGAGCTCGGAGGAGTCGACATCGTGGTAGGCGCCGTCGGTCAGCGTGACCTTGACGTCCACCATCGGGTAGCCGGCCAGTACGCCGAACTCCATCGCTTCCTGCGCGCCCTCGTCCACCGACGGGATGTACTCCCGCGGGATCCGGCCACCGGTGACGGAGTTGACGAACTCGTAGCCGCCTTCGCCGCCGGCCTCGACCGAGGTCGGCTCGATGTTGATGATCACACGCGCGAACTGACCCGAACCGCCGGTCTGCTTCTTGTGCGTGTAGTCGACCTTCTCGACCTTCTTCTTGATCGTCTCGCGGTAGGCCACCTGCGGCTTGCCGACGTTGGCCTCGACGCGGAACTCGCGCTTCATCCGGTCGACCAGCACCTCGAGGTGCAGCTCGCCCATACCGGCGATGATCGTCTGGCCGGTGTCCTCGTCGGTCCGGACCTGGAAGGTCGGGTCCTCCTCGGCGAGCCGCTGGATCGCGACGCCAAGCTTCTCCTGGTCGGCCTTCGACTTGGGCTCGATGGCGACCGAGATGACCGGAGCCGGGAACTGCATCGACTCCAGCACGACCGGCTTGGCCGGGTCGGACAGGGTCTCACCGGTGGTGGTGTCCTTCAGGCCCATCACGGCGACAATGTGGCCGGCGCCGATCGACGCGATCTCCTCACGCTTGTTCGCGTGCATGCGGTAGATCTTGCCGATCCGCTCCTTGCGGCCCTTGGTCGGGTTCAGCACCTGGGTGCCGGTCTCGAGCTTGCCCGAGTAGACCCGGATGAAGGTCAGCTTGCCCAGGTGCGGGTCGGCCGCGATCTTGAACGCCAGCGCCGAGAACGGCTCGTCGTCGGCCGGCTTGCGCAGTACGACCTGCTCCGAGTCCTTGACGTCGTGGCCCTCGATGGCCGGAACGTCGAGCGGGCTCGGCAGGTACGCGTTGATCGCGTCGAGCAGCGGCTGGACGCCCTTGTTCTTGAACGCCGTGCCGGTCAGCACCGGGGTCAGCTTGCTGGCGATGGTCGCCCGCCGGATACCCGCGACGATCTGCTCCTGGGTGGGCTCGTCGCCCTCCAGGTACATCTCCATGATCTCGTCGTCGGCCTCGGCCAGCGTCTCGATCAGCTTGTCGCGCCACTCGGCGGCGATCTCGGTGTGGGTGGCCGGGATCTCCTCGACGGTGTAGTCCTCACCCATCGTGGTCTCGCCACGCCACGTCAGCGCGCGCATCCCGACCAGGTCCACGACGCCGATGAAGTCGGCCTCGGAACCGATCGGCAGCTGCAGCACCAGCGGCACCGCGGCCAGCCGGTCGACGATCATGTCGACACAGCGCATGAACTCCGCGCCGGTCCGGTCCAGCTTGTTGACGAAGCAGATCCGGGGCACGCCGTACCGGTCGGCCTGGCGCCACACGGTCTCGGACTGCGGCTCCACACCGGCGACACCGTCGAACACGGCGACAGCGCCGTCGAGGACGCGCAGCGAGCGCTCCACCTCGACGGTGAAGTCGACGTGGCCCGGGGTGTCGATGATGTTGATGGTGTGGTCTTTCCAGGTGCAGGTCGTCGCGGCCGACGTGATCGTGATGCCGCGCTCCTGCTCCTGCTCCATCCAGTCCATCGTGGCGGCGCCGTCGTGGACCTCACCGATCTTGTAAGTGATACCGGTGTAGAAGAGGATCCGCTCGGTCGTCGTCGTCTTGCCGGCGTCGATGTGGGCCATGATCCCGATGTTGCGAACCTTGGCCAGGTCGGTGGTGATTTGTACGGCCACCTCGGTGGTCTACCTCTCGATTCTGTACTGCTGTCAAAGGGTGAGCGCTGGGGTCCGGATCGGACCCCGGATCACCAGCGGTAGTGGGCGAAAGCCTTGTTGGCTTCGGCCATCTTGTGCGTGTCCTCGCGACGCTTCACCGACGCACCGAGACCGTTGGACGCGTCCAGGATCTCGTTCATCAGGCGCTCGGACATGGTCTTCTCGCGACGGGCGCGGGAGTACGACGTCAGCCAGCGCAGCGCCAGCGTCGTGGAGCGACCGGGCTTGACCTCGATCGGCACCTGGTAGGTGGCACCACCGACGCGGCGGCTCTTCACCTCGATGCTCGGCTTCACGTTGTCCAGCGCACGCTTCAGCGTGATCACCGGGTCGGTGCCGGTCTTGGTGCGAGTGCCCTCGAGCGCGTTGTAGACGATGCTCTGCGCGATCTGCTTCTTGCCGTCGACCAGGATCTTCGAGATCAACTGGGTGACGAGCGGCGAACTGTAGACCGGGTCGATGATGACCGGGCGCTTCGGGGCGGGGCCCTTGCGCGGCATTAGCTCTTCTCCTTCTTCGCGCCGTAGAGGCTGCGAGCCTGCTTCCGGTTCTTCACACCCTGGGTGTCGAGCGAACCGCGGATGATCTTGTACCGGACACCGGGGAGGTCCTTCACGCGGCCGCCGCGGACGAGCACGATCGAGTGCTCCTGCAGGTTGTGGCCGACGCCGGGAATATAGGCGGTGACCTCGATACCGCTGGTCAGGCGGACACGCGCAACCTTACGAAGCGCCGAGTTCGGCTTCTTCGGCGTGGTCGTGTAGACGCGCGTGCACACACCACGACGCTGAGGGGAACCCTTCAGGGCCGGCGTCTTGTTCTTGGACACCTTGTCCTGGCGGCCCTTGCGGACCAGCTGGTTAATGGTGGGCACCGCGTGGGTCTCTTTCTGTCGTCCGGCTGGGTTTGTAGCTCTTACCTGACCCCCGCGGTCGGGTGTGTCGCGTGCGCACGGGCACACCGAGGCCTTAATCTCAAGACTGTCGGCAAGAAGTCCCGTGCCACGCGGCCCGACCCGTTGGACGAGGGGCACGCATGACGGCCCAAGGAAGACCCCGGGCACGATCGTTAAGACTAGCGGGTGCCTCAAGCACGGTCAAAATGAGTAATCAACCGCCGTCAAGGAGCTTCCGCTTTTCTAGTGTACAAGGCCTACGCAGTGGCCCTCGCAGCGAGGAAATCCGCCGCCGCCCCGGCGTCTCCCTCGACCGTCAGGACAGTAGCCGGCAAGCGCTTCCACAGGCATAGCTCGAGCTCCGACGCGGTCCCCGACAGGACCGCTTCGCCGTCCGCCCGGCCGCGCTCGACCCGCGGCCGATCGCCTTGTGACACAGGGCTCAGCGTCCATTCGTGGCCGGAATCGATGGCGCGTACCCCGATCGGCCGGGTCACCGCCGGCGCGAATCCGCGGGCCGCCATCCGGGGCAGGAACACCTCGAACACTTCGTCCACCCCGTCAGCCGCGATCTCCGCAGGCACTACGGCCAGACCGGGATCGACCTGCTCACCCGCGGCCAGGCCGGCCTGAGTCAGGTCCACAAGGTGGATCACCGTCTCATTAAGCCGTCGCCGGGCCCAGAACTCCGCGCGCTGGTCCACCGGCGCGAAATTCCAGCACGGTTCGTCCGGGTCGACCGCGCGGATCGCAGCCAGGAGGGCGGCGGACGTACCTGCGTACCAGTCCGCCCAGGAGATCGTCGTACGCAGAACCTGCGGGACCTTCTGCGACCTACCGCTGAGCAGCACCGACGCTGCCCAGCGCTGTCCTGAGCCCAGGTGCAGGGCCAGGTCGGCGACTGTCCAGCCGGGGCACGCCGGCACGACGGCATCCGGATCGACCCAGCCGAGGGCGGCCGAGAAGTCCTCGGCCGCCCGCTCGAACTCGGAAGGGTGGTCGAGCACGTGTCAGGCGCGGAACTCGACGTCGGTGATCAGGCCGTCGATGACGCGGTACAGGCCGAGTTGCGGGGTCGGCCCGCCGTCGTCGTACGACACGACGTGCTCGACGACCCACTCCCCCAGCATCAGACGCTGGACGACTTCGGTCTTGCACTGGCCGGCGTCGAAGCGCGGGCGGTAGTGCTCGCGCAGGAACCGCCGGCCCTTCAGCTCGGTGCCGTCGGCGAGCAGGATCCGCGCCGTCGGCGAGTACATGGCCAGGAAGGCCTCGAGGTCATGCGCGTCGAACGCGGCGTGCTCGCGGCTGATCACCCGGGCGGCCGGGGTGTCGGCGGTGACGGCCGCGACCGTCGCCATACCCAGATCGGCCAGCGGGGCCTGCGCGGAAGCCGCAGGAGGGGCTGCAGAAGGGGCTGGAGTGGCTTTGGGGGCAGGGGGCGGGGTCTGCCGGGTAGCGGGGCCGGCAGGTGCCTCCTTGACCGTTGTGGCCGGTTTGGCGGCTGACGTCGTCCGCCGGGTCGAGGTCGTCTTCTTGGCGGCCGGGGGTGGGACGAGGAGCTTGCCGTCGTCACCGGGCTCCTCGCCGAGGTGGGCAATAGCCCAGTCGAGAGCCTTGGTGACGGCAGCGCGTGATTCTTCGGTGTGGTCGAGCATGTCGAACCCGTGGTGCCCTTTCGGTACGTCGATGATGTCCAGCGCGGCGCCTCCCGCGGAAACGAACTCCGCGACCGGACCGGCGAGCTCCTCACGCTCGAGTCCAGCTCTGGTCAGCAAAACCGGCAGGTCCTTGTGTTTGCCGATCACTTCGGCGGCGGTTACCAAATCGTCGACACCGGGCGGGGTGGCGAGCAGGGGGTAGGTCAGGGCGACGAACCGCAACCAGTCGGGGCGGCTGTCCAGCCACTCCCCGGCCAGCAGGCCGGCGCCGGAGAAGAACCACAGGCCGACCCGATCAGGGTCCACCCGCGGATCCGAACGCAGTACGCCGACCGCGGCCTCCACCTCGTCCGCGGCCGCGACCAGTCGGTCGAGACCGTGGATCAGGCTGTGGTCGACGACCGCCGCGACCAGGCCTCGCCTGGCGGCCGCGGTCGCATAGCCCTTGTAGACCGGCCACTCCCGAGGCATGACCTCGAGACCGGCAGGTCCAGGACCCCCGTGCACAAAGAGAATTGCACCGCCTCGGGCGGTCCCGGGCGGGCGGTACAGATCGATCTCCCCCAAGCGATCGACACGTACATCGGGACCATCCAGAACCCCCAAGACGAAAGGCCGCAGGTAGGCCGGCAGATCCGTCATGCACCAATCTTGGCCTATCCCGCCCACACTTTCAGCCGCCACCCCGAGTGTCTTGTCCAAGCCTCGTCGTACCGGCGCGTAAATGCCGCGAGGGCGGCACCCCCGGATGGGGATGCCGCCCTCGGCGGTGTGACTGCGAATCAGTTCTGGTAGGAACCGAGGTCGAAGTCGTCGAGCGGGACCGACTGGCCCGAGGACGGGCCGAAGTCGTAGTCGTACGACTCGTAGCCGACCATCGAGTACATCGCGGCCTTCGCCTCCTCGGTGGGCTCCACCCGGATGTTGCGGTAACGGTCCATGCCCGTACCGGCCGGGATCAGCTTGCCGATGATGACGTTCTCCTTCAGACCGACCAGCGAGTCGGACTTGCCGTGGATCGCGGCCTCGGTGAGGACGCGGGTCGTCTCCTGGAAGGAGGCGGCCGACAGCCACGACTCGGTCGCCAGCGAGGCCTTGGTGATACCCATCAGCACCGGACGACCCGAGGCCGGCGTACCGCCCTCGGCCACGACGCGACGGTTCTCCGCCTCGAACATGATCCGGTCCGCGAGCTCACCCGGCAGCAGCTGGGCGTCGCCCGACTCGATCACCGTGACCCGGCGCAGCATCTGCCGGACGATGATCTCGATGTGCTTGTCGTGGATGGCCACACCCTGCGACCGGTACACCTCCTGGACCTCGTCCACCAGGTGCTCCTGCGCCTTGCGGACACCCAGGATCCGCAGAACCTCCTGCGGGTCCGGCGTACCCTGCGTCAGCTGCTGACCGACCTCGACGTGCTGACCCTCTTCGATCAGCAGGCGGCCACGCTTCGACACCGGGTAGGCGACCTCCTCGGAACCGTCGTCCGGGGTGAGCACCAGCTTCCGGGTCTTGTCGGTGTCCTCGATCGAGATCCGGCCGGCGGCCTCCGAGATCGGCGCCTTGCCCTTGGGCTGGCGGGCCTCGAACAGCTCGACCACACGCGGCAGACCGTGGGTGATGTCATCACCCGCGACACCACCGGTGTGGAAGGTACGCATCGTCAGCTGCGTACCCGGCTCACCGATGGACTGGGCCGCGATGATGCCGACCGCCTCGCCGATGTCGACCGGCTTGCCGGTCGCCAGCGAACGGCCGTAGCACTTCGCGCAGGTACCGGTCTTGGCGTCACAGGTGAGCACCGACCGGACCTTGACCTCTTCGATCCCGGCCGCGACCAGCTTCGCGATCGACACGTCGCCCAGGTCGGCGCCGCCGGCGAGCACGACGTTGCCGTCGGCGTCCAGGGCGTCGGTGGCCAGGGTCCGCGCGTACGCGCTGGTCTCCACGTTCTCGGCGTGGACGACCTTGCCGCTCGGGTCCTTCTCGCCGATCTGCTTCGGCAGGCCCCGCTCGGTGCCGCAGTCCTCCTCGCGGATGATCACGTCCTGCGAGACGTCCACCAGACGACGGGTCAGGTAACCCGAGTCGGCGGTCCGCAGCGCGGTGTCGGCCAGACCCTTCCGCGCACCGTGGGTGGCGATGAAGTACTCGACCACCGACAGGCCCTCGCGGAAGTTGGACTTGATCGGCCGGGCGATGATCTCGCCCTTCGGGTTGGCCACCAGACCACGCATACCGGAGATCTGCCGGATCTGCATCATGTTGCCTCGGGCACCGGAGTGCACCATCATCCAGATCGGGTTGTCCTTGGCGAAGTTCTCCTCCATCGCCTTACCGACCTCGGCGTTGGCGCCGGTCCAGATCTCGATCAGCTCCTGACGCCGCTCGGATGAGGTGATCAGACCCCGCTCGAACTGCTTCTGGACCTTCTCGGCCTGAGCCTCGTACCGAGCCATGATCTCCGGCTTGGACGGCGGCGTGCTGAAGTCGTCGATCGACACGGTGACACCCGAACGGGTGGACCAGTAGTAACCGAGGTCCTTCAGCGCGTCGAGGGCGTGTGCGACCTCGACCTTGGTGTACCGCTCCGCCAGGTCGTTGACGATCCCGCCGA
The DNA here is from genome assembly GCF_004217145.1 of Kribbella rubisoli. GTDB lineage: Bacteria > Actinomycetota > Actinomycetes > Propionibacteriales > Kribbellaceae > Kribbella > Kribbella rubisoli. The sequence continues at coordinate 1,217,077 of NZ_SHKR01000011.1, forward strand.
GCTGCTTCTTGCCCACCTCGGTGTCGACGAACGGGTAGTCCGCCGGCAGCGCCTCGTTGAACAGCGCCCGGCCCAGCGTGGTCTCCAGCGCGAAACCGCCGTCGGCCAGCTCGGCCGCGTCGGCCGGTGCCGCGGAACCGCTCAACCGCAGCGAGATCTTGGCCTGCAGCGCCAGCTCGTGGCGGTCGAAGGCCATGATCGCCTCGGCCACCGAGCTGAAGGCCCGGCCCTCGCCCTTGGCGCCGTCCTTGAGCATCGTCAGGAAGTAGATGCCGATGATCATGTCCTGCGTCGGCATCGTGACCGGACGGCCGTCGGCCGGCTTCAGGATGTTGTTGGTCGACAGCATCAGGATCCGGGCCTCGGCCTGCGCCTCGGCCGACAGCGGCAGGTGCACCGCCATCTGGTCACCGTCGAAGTCCGCGTTGAACGCGGAGCAGACGAGCGGGTGGATCTGGATCGCCTTGCCCTCGATCAGCTGCGGCTCGAACGCCTGGATACCCAGCCGGTGCAGGGTTGGTGCACGGTTGAGCAGAACCGGGTGCTCGGTGATGACCTCTTCCAGCACGTCCCAGACCTGGGCGCGCTGACGCTCGACCATCCGCTTGGCGGACTTGATGTTCTGCGCGTGGTTGAGGTCGACCAGCCGCTTCATCACGAACGGCTTGAACAGCTCCAGCGCCATCGCCTTCGGCAGACCGCACTGGTGCAGCTTCAGCTGCGGGCCGACCACGATGACCGAACGGCCCGAGTAGTCGACGCGCTTGCCCAGCAGGTTCTGCCGGAAACGACCCTGCTTGCCCTTGAGCATGTCGGACAGCGACTTCAGCGGCCGGTTGCCCGGGCCGGTGACCGGACGACCGCGGCGGCCGTTGTCGAACAGCGCGTCGACGGCCTCCTGCAGCATCCGCTTCTCGTTGTTGACGATGATCTCCGGCGCGCCCAGGTCGAGCAGCCGCTTGAGCCGGTTGTTCCGGTTGATCACCCGGCGGTACAGGTCGTTCAGGTCCGAGGTGGCGAACCGGCCACCGTCGAGCTGAACCATCGGCCGCAGATCCGGCGGGATCACCGGGACGCAGTCGAGCACCATGCCCATCGGGCTGTTGTTGGTGGCCAGGAACGCGGTGACGACCTTGAGCCGCTTCAGGGCACGCGTCTTGCGCTGGCCCTTGCCGGTCTTGATCGTCTCGCGCAGGTTGTCCGCCTCGGCCTTCAGGTCGAAGGTCTCCAGCCGGCGCTGGATCGCGGCGGCACCCATGGCGCCCTCGAAGTACTTGCCGAACCGCTCCTTCATGGCGCGGTACAGGATCTCGTCGCCCTCCAGGTCCTGGACCTTGAGGTTCTTGAACCGGGTCCAGACCTCGTCGAGGCGGTCGATCTCGCGCTGCGCACGGTCGCGCAGCTGCTTGACCTCACGCTCGGCGCCTTCCTTCACCTTGCGGCGTACGTCGGCCTTGGCGCCCTCGGCCTCGAGCTGCGCCAGGTCCTCCTCGAGCTTCTTCATCCGCTGCTCGATGTCGTTGTCACGACGGTTCTCGAGCTGCTTGCGCTCCACGTCCACCCGGCCCTCGAGCGAGGACAGGTCGCGATGCCTGGCCTCGTCGTCGACGTCGGTGATCATGTACGCCGCGAAGTAGATGACCTTCTCCAGGTCCTTCGGGGCGAGGTCGAGCAGGTAGCCGAGCCGCGACGGGACACCCTTGAAGTACCAGATGTGGGTGACCGGCGCGGCCAGCTCGATGTGGCCCATCCGCTCGCGGCGCACCTTGGAGCGGGTGACCTCGACGCCACACCGCTCGCAGATGATGCCCTTGAAGCGAACGCGCTTGTACTTGCCGCAGTAGCACTCCCAGTCCCGGGTGGGACCGAAGATCTTCTCGCAGAAGAGACCGTCACGCTCGGGCTTGAGCGTCCGGTAGTTGATCGTCTCCGGCTTCTTGACCTCGCCGTGCGACCACTGGCGGATCTCATCCGCGGTCGCCAGGCCGATCCGAAGCTCGTCGAAGAAGTTCACGTCGAGCACGATGTGTTATCTCCCGTTGCTAAAAGTGGTCTGAGTGAGTTGGTTGTTGATGTCAAGCGGCAACCCGCTCAGACCTCCTCGACACTGTTCGGCTCGCGCCGGGACAGGTCGATGCCCAGTTCCTCTGCCGCCCGGAAGACGTCCTCCTCGCTGTCGCGCATCTCGACCCGGCTTCCGTCGGACGAGAGCACCTCGACATTGAGGCAGAGGGACTGCATTTCCTTGACCAGAACCTTGAACGACTCCGGGATACCCGGCTCCGGAATGTTCTCGCCCTTGACGATCGCTTCGTACACCTTGACCCGGCCGACGACATCGTCGGACTTGATCGTCAGCAGTTCCTGCAGCGCGAAGGCGGCACCGTAGGCCTCGAGGGCCCACACCTCCATCTCGCCGAACCGCTGGCCACCGAACTGGGCCTTACCGCCCAGCGGCTGCTGGGTGATCATCGAGTACGGACCGGTCGAACGCGCGTGGATCTTGTCGTCGACCAGGTGGTGCAGCTTCAGGATGTACATGTAGCCGACACCGATCGGGTCCGGGAACGGCTCACCCGAACGGCCGTCGAACAGGCGTGCCTTGCCCTGCCCGTTGACCATCCGGACACCGTCGCGGTTCGGCAGCGTGGAGGACAGCAGGCCGGTGACCTCGTCCTCGGTCGCGCCGTCGAAGACCGGGGTGGCGACGTTCGTCATCGGCTCGGCCGCGCCGGCGCCGATCTTGATCAGCCGCTGCGCCCACTCCTCCTCGTTCTCCGGGTCGACCTCCCAGCCGCGGGAGGCGATCCAGCCGAGGTGGGTCTCCAGCACCTGTCCGACGTTCATCCGGCCGGGCACGCCCAGCGGGTTGAGGATCACGTCGACGTGGGTGCCGTCCTCGAGGAACGGCATGTCCTCGACCGGAAGGATCTTGGAGATGACGCCCTTGTTGCCGTGCCGGCCGGCCAGCTTGTCGCCGACCGAGATCTTCCGCTTCTGGGCCACGTACACGCGGACCAGCTGGTTGACGCCCGGCGGCAGCTCGTCGCCGTTGTCGCGGTCGAAGACCCGGACACCGATGACGGTGCCCTCCTCGCCGTGCGGCACCTTCAGCGACGTGTCGCGGACCTCGCGCGCCTTCTCACCGAAGATCGCACGGAGCAGCCGCTCCTCCGGGGTCAGCTCGGTCTCGCCCTTCGGCGTGACCTTGCCGACCAGGATGTCGCCGGTGGTGACCTCGGCGCCGATCCGGATGATGCCGCGCTCGTCCAGGTCGGACAGCATCTCGTCGGAGACGTTCGGGATGTCCCGGGTGATCTCCTCCGGACCCAGCTTGGTGTCGCGAGCGTCGACCTCGTGCTCCTCGATGTGGATCGAGGTCAGCAGGTCCTGCTGTACGACGCGCTGGCTGAGGATGATCGCGTCCTCGTAGTTGTAGCCCTCCCACGTCATGAACGCGACGAGCATGTTCCGGCCGAGGGCCATCTCACCCTCGTCGGTGCACGGACCGTCGGCCAGCGGCGTACCGATCTCGACCCGCTGACCGGCGTCGACCAGCGGGCGCTGGTTGATGCAGGTGCCCTGGTTCGAGCGGCGGAACTTCGCCATCCGGTAGGTCTGGTACGTGCCGTCGTCGGCGGCGATCTCGATCAGGTCGGCCGAGACCTCCTTGACCACACCCGCCTTGTCGGACACGACCACGTCGCCCGCGTCGACAGCACCGCGGAACTCCATGCCGGTGCCGACCAGCGGCGCGTCCGAGGTGATCAGCGGCACCGCCTGGCGCTGCATGTTCGAACCCATCAGCGCGCGGTTGGCGTCGTCGTGCTCGAGGAACGGGATCAGGGCCGTCGCGACCGACACCATCTGGCGCGGCGAGACGTCCATGTAGTCCACGTCGTCGACCGGCACGAGCTCGACCTCACCGTGGCGGCGACGGACCAGCACGCGCTCCTCGGCGAACCGGTTCTCGTCGTTCAGCGCGGCGTTGGCCTGCGCGATGACGAACCGGTCCTCCTCGTCCGCGGTCAGGTAGTCGACCTGGTCGGTGACCTGGCCCTCGACGACCTTGCGGTACGGCGTCTCGACGAAGCCGAACGCGTTCACCCGGCCGTACGACGCGAGCGAGCCGATCAGGCCGATGTTCGGGCCTTCCGGGGTCTCGATCGGGCACATCCGGCCGTAGTGGGACGGGTGCACGTCGCGGACCTCGAAGCCGGCCCGCTCACGGCTCAGACCACCCGGGCCGAGCGCGTTCAGCCGGCGCTTGTGGGTCAGACCCGCGACCGGGTTCGTCTGGTCCATGAACTGCGAGAGCTGGGAGGTGCCGAAGAACTCCTTCAGCGCCGCCACCACCGGACGGATGTTGATCAGGGTCTGCGGCGTGATCGCCTCGACGTCCTGGGTCGTCATCCGCTCGCGGACCACCCGCTCCATCCGGGCCAGGCCGGTGCGGAGCTGGTTCTGGATCAGCTCGCCGACCGTGCGCAGACGGCGGTTGCCGAAGTGGTCGATGTCGTCTTCCTCGACGACGATCTCGCCCTTCGGGGCCGGCAGCTCGGTCTTGCCTTCGTGCAGCGCGACCAGGTACTTGATCGTCGCGACGATGTCGTCGACGGTCAGCACCGCCATGTCGTGCGCCTCGTCACGGCCGAGCTTCTTGTTGATCTTGTAGCGACCGACCTTGGCCAGGTCGTAGCGCTTGCCGTTGAAGTAGTAGTTCTCCAGCAGCGCCTGCGCGGCCTCGCGGGTCGGCGGCTCACCCGGACGCAGCTTGCGGTAGATGTCCAGCAGCGCGTCGTCCTGACCGGAGGTGTGGTCCTTCTCCAGGGTCAGCCGGATCGACTCGTACTCGCCGAACTCTTCCAGGATCTGCGCGTCGGTCCAGCCGAGCGCCTTGAGCAGGACGGTGACGTTCTGCTTGCGCTTGCGGTCGAGGCGGACGCCGACCATGTCGCGCTTGTCCACCTCGAACTCCAGCCACGCACCGCGCGACGGGATGATCTTGGCGGTGAAGATGTCCTTGTCGGACGTCTTGTCCGGCGTGCGCTCGAAGTACACACCGGGCGAGCGGACGAGCTGGGAAACGACGACCCGCTCGGTGCCGTTGATGACGAAAGTGCCCTTGCGCGTCATCAGCGGGAAGTCGCCCATGAAGACGGTCTGGCTCTTGATCTCACCGGTTTCGTTGTTCATGAACTCGGCGGTGACGAACAGCGGCGCGGAGTACGTGACATCGCGCTCCTTGCATTCGTCGACCGTGTTCTTCGGAGGCTCGAAGCGGTGGTCGCGGAACGACAGCGACATGGTGCCGCTGAAGTCCTCGATCGGGGAGATCTCCTCGAAAATCTCTTCCAGGCCGCTGGGGCCGGACAGGTCCGACCGCCCCTCGGCCTCGGCGGCGGCCACACGGGCCTGCCACGTTTCGTTACCGACCAGCCAGTCGAAACTGTCCACCTGAAGCGCAAGCAGATCCGGAACCTGGAGGGGCTCGGAGATCTTTGCGAAGGAGATGCGGCGGGGGCCGGTGACGTTGGAAATGCTGTCGGACTGGGGGTTGCGCGAGGCGACCAAGGGGCGTCCTTCCACGGGCTCGCAAAATCACATCGGTGCTGGGAGCGCACGCCAAGCCGCCCCAGTCAAGTCGAGACCCGAAGCCGAGGCGAAGAAAAGGCAGCGCAAAGCAATAGGCTACATGATCCAGGCAAGCCTGTCCAATGGGGTCCAATAGTCTGCCGTTGGACCACCCACTCCGTCAAGGACCGACCCGGGATCTCCAGCAGGTAGATCACCCACGAGCCACCCGGCGTCCTCTTGGTGCGGAGTCACCTAGAGATTACAGTCCGGCGATCTCCTGGACCAGCCATCGGTCCCCGTTTCGGACCATTGTGAAGCGGGTCCGGTTCAGATCCACCCGGGGACTACCCTTCGTGATCGTACTCGTGGTGGTCTGGTTGACGAAGATGATCAGCGTGACCCGGTCGGCGTCGCCGTCGCGGACCCCGACCTCACGGACGTCGGCCTTCACCGTGGCCTTGGTCTTGGTCGCCAGCTCGCCGGCCACCTTGGCGGTCGCGTCGAACTTCTGGGCGAAGTCCGGGGTCATCGTCGCGCGGGCCGCGGCGAAGCTTTTGTCCAGGTCACGGTAGTCATAGCTCAGTGCGGTCTCGGCCGCCTTCCGGCCCGCGACGGCGGCCTGGTCGCGGGCGTCCTCGGCCTGCTTCCCGTGCCACGCCTTGACCCCGAGCACAGCCGCGACCACCAGCGTGACGACCACGACCAGACCGAGGGCTGCGAGCAGTACGTCGCTCTGCCGGCGCTCACGCTGTGTGACGACCGGGGCCTTGGGTTTGGCCTTCGGGGGCTCGGGTGTGGCTGGTGTCACATCCTCCGGAGGGGTATCGGACACGTTTTCTTCGACGACCGGAGTCTCGTCCAGCGTGGGAGTCGCCCCGGAGGTGCGGCGCTGGCCGGCGATGCGGGGGCGATTGCGGCGGTCTGCCATCAGCCCACCACCTGCAGGTCGGCGGTCAGCCAGTGGTTCTTCTCCCGGACCAGGTCCAGCTTGATCCGGTACCGGCGCTCGACCCCGTCGGTCGAGGCCGTGTTGGTCACCACTGCGTTCACGATCACCAGCACCTGGGCAGAGTCCTTGTCGTTCGAGACCACGGCGGCCTCCTTCACGTCCCCCTTGGAGGTCGCCTTGTTGGTCACCACGTCGGTCTTCACGGCGTCGATCCCGGACTGGAACTCCTGTTTGAACTGCCCGGTCGAGTCGTCCAGCACCCGCTTCGAGTCCGCGTCCCAGGTCTGGTAGTCGTACGTCGTGAAGTCCAGCGCCAGCTGCCGCGCCGCCTTCATCGCGCCGTCGCGCTGTGAGTCGGCGGCCCGCTGCTTGCTCAGGCCGACCACCGACAGCGTCAGCCCGGCGAGCGCCACCAGGAGCAGCACGCTGAGCGCCCACGCCAGAATCATCCGGCCGTTCCGTGCGATCACTTGCTCGTCACCGGTCCGAGGATCAGGGCCTTCCAGGAGTCGCTGCCGAGCAGCTCCTCCTGTCCGCCGGTCGAGCCGAGCGTCAGCGCCGGCATTCCGTCCGACCCGCCGGCCTCGCCGGTGACCGGGTCGTACCCGACGCCGTAGCCGGTCCGGTTCAGCTCGCGCGACGACGGCGCCGGCTTGTTCTGCGAGCCGCGGACGTTGATCCCGCTCGACGGGCTCGCCGTACAGCCGGCCTTGGTGTTGGCCGGGGTGTTCGTCGTCGCCTGCGGGACCCGCTTGGCCGTGCCGCCGTACCCGGGCCGGCAGGCCGGCGGGGTCAGGCCGACGACCAGCCCGAAGTGCGCGTCGTAGTGCCCGGTGCCCGGGTCCTTGGCCGGTACGACGTACCCGCCCATCGCCACCGCCGGGTAGACGACGAACAGCTGCTCGACGGCATCCAGCCGGACCGCGGTCAGTTCGCTCACCGTCAGCAGGTTACCCAGCAGCACCGCGATGTCCGCGCGGTTGTCCTGGATCAGGCCGGTGATCTGGGTCGATGCGAGCGAGCCCTGGTCGATCACCTTGCGCAGGTTCGCGTCCGAGCTGACCAGGGTGTCGGACAGCAGCGCGAGGTTCTTCGCCCAGGTCTTGATCGCGTCGCCGCTGGCAACCTGGGTGGCGAGCACGGTGTCGCCGTCGTCGATCAGCTTGATCGTCTGCAGCACGTTCGCGTCCGCGGTGTCGATCAGCTGGCCGGAGCTGTCGATGATCTTCTGCAGGTCGGTGCCCTTGCCCTTCAGGGCCTCGCCGAGCTCGCGGACGGTCGTCCTCAGGCTGTTCTTGTCGACCGAGTTCACCAGCTGGTCGAGGTTCAGCAGCAGCTCGGTGGTGTCGATCGGTACGGCGGTGTCCTGGCGCGCGATCTTCGAGTTGTTCTGCAGGTACGGCGATCCGTCGCGGCGCGGCTGCAGGTCGACGTACTGCTCGCCGATCGCCGACCGGTTCGCGACCACTGCCATCAGGTCGTTCGGGATCTTGAACTTCTTCTCGATCACGAGGTTCACGTCGACGCCGTCGGACAGCAGCTTGAGCTGACCGACCCGGCCGACCGGCTGGCCGCGGTACGTCACCTCGGCGCCGGAGAAGATACCGCCGGACTCGGCGAAGCTCGCACTGACGGTGTAGTCGGTGTCGACGATCAGCTTGTCGACCTGCGCGTACTTCGCGCCGACGAACGCGACGCCGATGACGGTGATCAGCAGGAACACCATCAGCTGGATCCGGACCCCTTTGGTGATCATTCGACCGCCCCCGGCATCAGCGCGCGGGCAAGGTCAGGATCGAACCCGGACCGCTTCAATTGCGGCGTACAGACCGGCAGCCCGAGCACAGTGATGCAGGTGGTCGCCGTACCGGTCGGGACCGGGAGCGTCGGCAGCACGCCGCCGCTCTTGCCCGGGCTCGTCGGCAGGTGCACCGGGAGGCTGATCCGGCCGGTCGGCAGCGCGGTCGGGCCGACTGTCGGCAGGTTCAGACCGAGCAGGCCCTTGAGTGCCTTCTGCGTATTCACGTCGACGGTGATCCCGAGGTTGGTGAAGTCGCCCTTCGCGGCGTTGGCGGCCTGGTCCGGGAACGGATAGGTGAACAGCAGCTCCAGCGACTTCGGCAGGTTCGCCCCGGCCTCGGCCAGCTTGGTCAGGATCGGGTACAGCGACTGCAGGTTGGCCACCAGGTCCTTCTGCGCCGAGGTGATCACCCGGGTCGCGGTGTTGCCCAGCGTCGCCAGCGCCTGCAGCGTCTTGACCAGCGCGGCCCGCTGCTTGTCCAGGGTCGCGATCGACTTCGGCAGCGAGTCGATCGCGGTCGCCAGCGTCGCCTTCTGCGCGTTGAGCTTCTTGGCCAGCGCGTCCACCGAGGTGATCGCGGTGACGATCCGGGCCTTGTTCTGGTCCAGGGTGCCGACGAAGGTGTTCAGCTGCGTCAGCACGTCCCGGATCGCCGGCTCGTTGCCGGTCAGCGCCTTGTTGAGCTCCTGGGTGATGATCTGCAGTTGCGCGACACCGCCGCCGTTCAGCAGCAGTGAGAGCGCCGACAGGACTTCCTCGACCTCGACATTGCTGGTCGTCCGCGACAGCGGGATCAGCTCGCCGTTCTCGAGCTTGCCGCGCGGCTGCTCGGAGCCGGTCGGCCGCGACAACGACACGAACTTCTCGCCGAGCAGGCTGGTCTGGCGGATCGTGGCGTGGGTGTTGTCCGGCAGCGCGAGGCTCTTCGGCAGCTTGATCCGCACCTTCGCGATGTACCCGTCCAGCCAGACCTTCTCGACCGTACCGACGGTGACGTCGTCCACCTTCACCGTCGACTTCGGCACCAGGTCCAGGATGTCGGCGAACTCGACGGTGACCGTGTACGACGGACCCTTGATCTTCGCGCCGCCCGGCAACGGCAGCGAGTACACGCTGAAGTCGCACCCGGTCAGCAGGGTCGCAAGCGCGAGCACTCCGGCGACGATCGACGTACGGCGTTGGATTCTGGGGCGTCTCACTTGACCAGCCCCCCGAGCGTCGGATCGACCGGGTCGGGGCTGTTCAACGGGGCCTTCGGCGTCGGTGCCCATGGCGTACCGGCAGGGCCACCGCTCACGGGCGCGTTGGCGCCGGTCAGCTGGGTGATCAGCGGCAGCTTCGCCAGCGCGTCGAGGACCGGCTTCAGCGCCGAACAGGTCGACATCGACTGGTTCGCCTGCAGCAGCAGCGAGCAGATGAACGTCGCCGGATCGTCGAGCTGACCCGGGTTGATGCGCTGGTCCAGCGTGCCGAACTGCGGGTTGTAGATCCGGGCCAGGTTGCCGAGGCCGAGCGGCGCGGTGTCGAGCACCTCGGCGATCGCGGCCTTCTCCTTGACCAGGATCTGCGACAGCTGAGTGGCACTGCTGACCGTGGTCTTCACCAGACCGCGGTTGTCCTTGACGAACGTCGCGACCTCGCCGAGCGCGGTCGCCAGCAGCGACAACGCGGAGCCGAGGTCCTGACGTTCGCCGGCCAGCGTGGTCGAGACCGCGGCGAAGTTCGAGTTGAACTGCCGGACCAGCTGGTCGTTCGCCGCCAGCGCGGACACGAACGTCTGCAGCTGCCGGATCGTGTTGAACAGCGCCGAGGAGTTGCCCGACAGCGTGCTGGTCAGCTTCGAGACATCGGTGATGGTCTGGTTCAGCTTCGCGCCCTGGCCGTTGAGGTTCTTCGCCGAAACGTCCAGCAGCCGCGCCAGCGCACCCTGGTCGTTCGCGCCCTTCGGCCCGAGCGCCACGGACAGGTCGTTCAGGCTCTGGTAGATCTGGTCGAGCTCCAGCGGTACGGCGGTGCGCTCGATCGGGATCTGCGCGCCGTCGGCCATCACAGCACCCTTGGAGTACGCCGGGGTCAGCTGGATATACCGGTCGGCGACGATCGACGGTGACGCGATGACGGCCTTCGCGGTCGCCGGCACCTTGTGCTTCGCGTCCCACCAGAACTTCACCCGCACGGTCCGCCCGGCCGGCGTGATGCTCTCCACCTCGCCGACCTTGATGCCGAGGATCCGGACGTCGGACCCGGGGTACACCGAGACCGCACGCGGGAAGTAGGCCGTCGCAGTCACCCGGTCGGGCTTCGGCCACAGCGTCACGGCACTGACCGCGAGGATCACCACGACGACGCCGATCGCGATCAGCCGGGACAGGGCGTTGACCTTCATCAGCCGCCACCTCCCAGGATCGCCGGCAGGCCGGGAATCGGCACCTTCGGCAGCGGGATCTCCGGGACCGGCGCCAGGTTCTGCAGGTAGGTGTCGAACCACGGACCGGTGCCGAGCGTGTTGGTGAAGACCCGGACGAACGGCGCCAGGCCCTTGATGCTCGCGTCCAGGGAGGTCTGGTTCTGCAGCAGCACGGCGAGGACCGCGTTGACCTTCTGCAGCGTCGGCGCGAGGTCCTTGCGGTTCTCCCGGACCAGCGCGGTGATCTGCGAGGCCAGCTGCTGCGTCGACACCAGCAACTGGTGGATCAGCGCCCGCCGCGCCTGCACGGCCTGGAAGACGGTGTTGCCGTCCTTCATCAGCTTGATCAGCTGTTGGTTGCGGTCGGCAAGGACCTTGGTGACCACGTTCGAGTGCTGGAGCAACAATTTCAGCTGCTCGTCGCGGGCGGCCACGTTGCGCGACAGCCGGGACAGCCCGGTCAGCGAGGCCTGCACCTCTTCCGGCGTGTTCTTGAAGGTCGCCGACAACGTGTCCAGCGCTTTGGCCAGCTGGGCGGTGTTGATCCGCTCGGTCGTATTGGCCAGATCGGTGAACGCGTCCACGACGTCGTACGCCGAAACCGTCCGCGCCAGCGGGATCTCCGAACCGGGCTTGAGCTTGCCCTGGCCGGCCGGGTCGAGCTTCAGGTACTTCTGCCCGAGCAGGGTCTTGATCTTCATCTCGGCGCCGGTCTGGTCGCCGAGCTTCACGCCCTTGTCGACCACGAAGTCGACCCGGACGTGGGTGCCCTCGAGCTCGACCTTGCGGACCTTGCCGACGCGGACGCCGGCCACCCGGATCTCGTCGTTCGGCTTCAGGCCGCCGGCCTCGGAGAACTGCGCGGAGTACTTCGTGCCGCCGCCGATCAGCGGCAGGTCCTGCGCCTTGAACGCGGCCAGCATGATCAGGCCGATGACGGTCAGGCCGATCACGCCGATCGTCACCTGGTTCTGCTCGCGGAACGGCTTCACTTCTTACACCTCGCCGAGTTGAGGTCGTACGCGACCGGAACGCGGGTCCCCGTCGGCAGCGTGACGTTGCCGTCGAAGTTGCACAGGTAGAAGTTGAACCAGGAGCCGTACGACGCGGTGCGGGTCATCGTGTTCAGCTTCTGCGGCATGAACTGCAGGGTCTTGACCCAGATCGCCTGGGTGTCGTCGAGCGTCGAGGCGGTGATCCGGAGTTTGTCCAGGTCGGCCTTGATCGGCACCCGGGTCTGCTGCAGCAGGCCGGCGGTCTTGGTGTTCAGCGAGTTGATCGAGCCGAGCGAGTTCAGGATCGGGGTGACGTCCTGACTCAGGCCGGTGATGAACTGCTGCAGGTTGACCAGCAGCTGGGAGAAGTTCTGCTGCCGCTGCGAGACGATCTGCAGCGTCGAGGTCAGGTTCGTGATCAGGTCGCCGATCACCTGGTCCGCGTCGGCCAGCGTGGTGGTCAGCGACGCGGTCTTGGCCAGCAGCGACTCGATCGTGCCGCCCTCGCCCTGCAGCACCTTGATCACCTCGAACGCGAACTGGTTCACGTCGGCCGGCGTCAGCGCGGTGAACAGCGGCTTGAAGCCGTTGAACAGCACCGACAGGTCCAGCGCGGGGGTGGTGTGCTCCTTCGGGATGATCCCGTTCTTCTTCAGCCGGTCACCGCCGCCGACGCCGTCGGTCAGCGCGATGTAGCGGTTGCCGACCAGGTTCCGGTACCGCAGCGTGGCGTGCGTCGAGGTGTCGACGACCTGGTCCGAGTCGACGCTGAACGTCACCATCGCGAGCGTGTCCTGGTACAGCTGGATCTTGTCGACCTGACCGACCTTCACACCGGCGATCCGGATGTCGTCACCCTGGTTCAGCCCGACGGCATCGGTGAACACAGCCCGGTACTTCGTCGTCGAGTTGAAGGTGATGTTGCCGATCGTCACCGCCAGCAACGCGGTCGCGATCGTGGTGATCACCACGAAGATCCCGAGCCGGACGGTGTCGAACGTCGTCTTCTTGTCGAAGAAGCTCATCCTAGGTTCACCTGGCCTCCGCGGAGCAGCGGTCCGACCATCAGCGTGGTCAGATCCGGTACGTCCTCCGGCGCGACGCCCATCTCGGGGCCGACGACCGAGTCGACGACCTTCTGCTCGGCGGGCGTGCCGACGCCCTGGGTGTCCATCGCGAACCCGGGCATCGCCCGGTTCAGCTGCAGGTCGAGCGGGAAGCGCTGGTTCTTGTTGTGGTCGCCGATCACGCCGTCGTCACCGGTGATGTACGGCGCCGGGTTCTCCTGCGTGTACGGCCCGGGCTTCGACCCGGGCTGGCTGTAGTTCTTGCCGACGCAGGTCGGACCGCGGTGGTCCTTGTAGGCCGGGAGCTCGTTCGGCTCGTACGGCGTCGGCTGGTTGGTGATCAGCTCGAGGTTGATGTTCAGCCGGCCGTCGCGGAACGTGTCGTTCAGGATCGGGGCGGTGTCGCTCATCACCTGGAGGAAGCACGGCACCTCGGGCGAGTACTTCTCGAGCAGGTCGAGCACCGGGCGGCTGACCTGGCCGAGCCGGATCACGCGGTCCTCGTTCTCCTTGAGGAACGCGTTGCCGGTCGTCGACAGGTTCTGCACGTTGCCGAAGAACTGCTGCAGTTGCTGTTCCTTCTCCACCACGGTGTTGCCGGTGATGGTCAGGTTGCGCAGGGCACGGACCAGGTCGGGCGTCGCGTCGCCGTACAGATCGGCGGTCTGGGTGAGCTTGACCAGGGCGTCCATCAGCTTCGGGATGCTCGGGTTCAGCTTCTTCAGGTAGCCGTCGAGCTGGGTCAGCGTGCCGGCGATCTCGGTGCCGCGGCCCTCGAGCGCGGTCGCCAGCGTGTTCAGCGTCGCGTTCAGGTCGGCCGGGTCGACGGCCTGCAGCAGCGGCAGCGCGTCGTTCAGCACCTTCTCGATCTCGATGCCGACCGCGGTCTTGTCCCGGCTGATCACGTCGCCGGCCTTGATGTGCCGGCCTTCGGGGCCGTTCGGCGGTACGAGTGCGACGTACTTCTCGCCGAACAGCGTCTTCGGCAGGATGCGCGCGCTGACCGCGCTGGAGATCTCGTCGACCTGGTCGGGCTTCAGCGACAGCTTGACGGTCGCCTCGTCGCCGTCGGTGGAAACCCCGCGGACCTCGCCGACGATGATCCCGCGCAGCTTCACGTCCGCGTGGTTGTTGAGCTGCAGGCCGATGTGGCTGGTCTTCAGCTCGATGTCCACGGTCTTGGTGAAGACCTTCGCGTAGAACGCGTAGGTCAGCCAGAGCAGGAAGCACAGCACGCCGATGAAGGCGACGCCGAGGATCTTGTGCGAGATGAATCTGCTCATCCGGCCAACCTCACGGTTGTCGTCGTACCCCAGATGGCCATCGACAGCAGCAGGTCGACCACGTTGATCACGACGATCGACGTCCGTACGGCGCGACCGACCGCGACGCCGACGCCGGCCGGACCGCCGGTCGCGTGGTAGCCGTGGTAGCAGTGCACCAGGATGACCAGCACCGAGAACACCAGCACCTTGCCGAACGACCAGAGCACGTCTCCGGGTGGCAAGAACAGATGGAAGTAGTGGTCGTACGTGCCCGTGCTCTGCCCGTAGAACGTGGTCACCGTGAGCCGGGTCGCGAAGTACGACGAGAGCAGACCGACGACGTACAGCGGGATGACGGCGACGAGCCCCGCGATGATCCGGGTGGTGACCAGGAACGGCAGCGACGGGATCGCCATCACCTCGAGGGCGTCGATCTCCTCGCTGATCCGCATCGCACCGAGCTGCGCGGTGAAACCGCAGCCGACCGTCGCGGCGAGCGCGATACCGGCGATCAGCGGGCCGATCTCACGGGTGTTGATGTACGCCGACACGAAGCCGGCGAACGCCGACGTACCGATCTGGTTCAGCGCCGAGTAGCCCTGCAGGCCGACCTCGGTACCGGTGAAGAAGGCCAGGAACGTGATCACGCCGACGGTGCCGCCGATGACCGCGAGCGCGCCGGTGCCGAGCGTCACCTCGGCCAGCAGCCGGAAGATCTCCTTGCGGTACCGGGTGACGGACTTGCCGGACCAGGCGAGCGCCTTGATGTAGAAGGCGAGCTGTTCACCGAGGTGGTCGAGCGAATTCAGCGGCTTCTTGACCAGGTTGTCCATCAGGGCCGACACGTCACGCACCCTTCGGCGGGACGAGCTGGAAGTAGATCGCGGTCATCGAGAAGTTCGCGACGAACAGCAGCATGAACGTGATGACGACGGACTGGTTGACCGCGTCGCCGACGCCCTTCGGGCCGCCGCCCGCGTTCACACCCTTGTACGCCGCGACGACCGCGGCGATGAAGCCGAAGACCAGCGCCTTCACCTGGCCCTGCCACAGGTCTGGCAGGTGTGCGAGCGCGGTGAACGACGCGATGTAGCTGCCTGGTGTGCCGTCCTGCAGGACGACGTTGAAGACGTAGCCGCCCATCACGCCGACCACACTGACGAAGCCGTTCAGGAAGAACGCGACCAGCATCGTCGCCAGCACGCGCGGCACGACCAGGCGCTGGATCGGGTCGATGCCGAGCACCATCATCGCGTCGAGCTCTTCACGGATCTTCCGGGAACCGAGGTCCGCACAGATCGCGGAGCCGCCGGCCCCGGCGATCAGCAACGCGGTCGCGATCGGAGACGCTTCTCGTACGACGGCCAGCACCGCGGCGGAGCCGGTGAACGCCTGCGCGCCGAACTGCTTGATCAGGCCGCCGACCTGCAGCGCGATCACCGCGCCGAACGGGATCGCGACCAGCGCGGTCGGGATGATCGTCACGCTCGCGACGAACCAGGCCTGCTGGAGGAACTCCTTCACCTGGAACGGCCGGCGGAACGTGGCCCGGCCGGTGTCGAGTGCGAAGGCGAACAGCGAACCTGCGTGCTTCAGCGGGGCGGTTGCAGACACGGTCACGGGGCCTCCCGGTCTGGACTGAGGAGCGCAGGGAGCGCAGCGACCGGAGCGACGAGGGAAGACCGGGAGGTAAAGCCCCGTGAGCGGCCGCGCGGCAGCGCGGCATCCAGTACTGTCACCTGGCGCCCACCACGTTCGATTCGAACGAGCCCGGCGGCGGAGTCACGCCGTTGTCCCGGCACCAGGCGCCTGGCTCCCGCTGGGTCGGCCGGAGCATGCCGCTGCTGGGCAGCTGCTGGATCGGGATCGGCGGCAGCGGCGGCAGCTCCTGGCCGGCCTCGGCGGCCAGCTCGTCGGCGTCCTTCTCCTCGGACATGCCGATCGGGCCGACCATCTGCGCGTTCAGGAACTGGCGGACCACCGGCTCCTCGCTGGACAGCAGCATCTCCCGCGGGCCGAACATGGCCAGGTGGCGGTGGTACAGCATGCCGATGTTGTCCGGGACCGTCCGCGCGGTGTTCACGTCATGGGTGACGATCAGGAACGTCGGGCTGAACGCCTCGTTCAGGTCGATCATCACCTGGTTGAGGAACGACGTACGGACCGGGTCGAGGCCGGAGTCGGGCTCGTCGACGAGCAGGATCTCGGGGTCGAGGACCAGCGCGCGGGCCAGGCCGGCCCGCTTGCGCATCCCGCCGGAGATCTCGCCGGGCAGCTTCCGCTCGGCGCCGACCAGGCCGACCATCTCCATCTTCTCCATCACGATGGAGCGGATGTCGGACTCGGACTTCTTGGTGTGCTCGCGCAGGGGGAAGGCGACGTTGTCGTACAGGTTCATCGAGCCGAACATCGCGCCGTCCTGGAACAGCACGCCGAACAGCCGGCGGATGTCGTACAGCTCGCGCTCGCTGCAGGTGGCGATGTCGGTGCCTTCGATCCAGACATGCCCCTTGTCGGGCTTGAGCAGCCCGATCAGCGTCTTCAGGAAGACCGACTTGCCGGTGCCGGACGGGCCGAGCATCACGCAGATCTCACCGGCCGGCAGGGTCAGGGACACATCGCCCCAGATCAGCTGGCTACCAAAGGACTTGGTGAGACCTTCGACGCGGACTTCGACGCCCACCTGGCCCTCCAATCGGCTCTGCCTCACGGGGATGTTCTGGCTGCCCCGAACCGACGAGTACGTGGGTCCAACGAGGGAGCAGTGGCCTAGGTTACGCACGAGTACGTTTTTTCGTAACCCCTGGCTGTCAAGCGGTTGCGATACTAACCATCACGTAATGCCAGAAGGGCGGCCCCCTTGCGGGGACCGCCCTTCTCTACACATTCGTTACGCTCCTTGACGGAGCGTAAGCGAGGTCACTTGAGGGTGACGGTGGCGCCGGCGCCTTCGAGGGCCTCCTTGGCCTTCTCCGCGGCAGCCTTGTCGACCTTCTCGAGGACGGCCTTGGGGGCCGACTCGACGAGGTCCTTGGCCTCCTTCAGCCCAAGGCTGGTGAGACCGCGCACCTCCTTGATGACCTGGATCTTCTTGTCGCCGGCGCTCTCGAGAACGACGTCGAACTCGTCCTGCTCGGCGGCCTCTTCGGCCGGGGCGCCTCCGCCCGCAACCGGGCCGGCGGCAACGGCGACCGGGGCGGCGGCGGTGACGCCGAACTCCTCCTCGAACGCCTTAACGAACTCCGACAGCTCCAGCAGGGTCAGTTCCTTGAACTGGCCGAGGAGCTCTTCGGTGCTGAGCTTCGCCATGATGGCGGTCCTTCCTGACAAATGTTGCTTGGTGATCACTGATGGGGTGTTACGGATGAGATCTGCTTCAGCTTTCGGCTGAAGCGGTCTCCTCGGTGCTCGCCTCGGCAGGTGCCTCGACCGTGTCCTGCACGGCCGGCGCCTCGTCCGCCACTGCATCCTGCACAGGTGCGGCTTCGGCCGGCAGCTTGTCCTGCAGCGCCGCGAACAGGCGCGCGGCCTGCGACAGCGGAGCAGCGAACAGCGACACCGCTTGCTGCGGGGCCGCCTTCATCGCACCTGCGAGCTTCGCGAGGAGGACCTCACGCGACTCCAGGTCAGCGAGCTTGCTGATCTCGTCAGAGCCGAGTGCCTTACCGTCAAGCACTCCACCCTTGATGACGAGCAGGGGGTTCGCCTTGGCGAAGTCACGCAGTCCCTTGGCCGCAACCACCGGATCGCCCTTGATGAAGGCGATCGCGGAGGGGCCTTCGAGCAGCGAGTCGAACGTGTCGACACCTGCGTCCTTGGCCGCGATCTTGGTCAGCGTGTTCTTCACCACGGCGTAGTTCACGTCGTCACCGAGCGCAGTCCGCAATTGCTTGAGCTGCGCAACGGTGAGACCGCGGTACTCGGTCAGCACGGCGCCGTTGGAGCTACGGAACTCGTCCGTCAGCTCCGCGACAGCGGCTGCCTTGTCCGGCCTCGCCATGGGGGTCTCCTTCTATCGGCTTCCACGCCAAGGACCCCTGAACAAAAGAAACGCCCCTGCGCAGGCGCAAGGGCGTGAACATACGTGCTTCACTTTCCAAGTCACCTGCGCGGGCCGCCCACCTGAGTGGGACTTTCAGCTACCTAGGGCAGCAACCAGCGGTCTTCGGCAAGGTCCAGAGTAATAGCTGAAGTCACTCTGACAAAATCGGTTGTGGATGAGGCGGGATCCACCGGTGCATCGCTGTCGCCGCGGCCCAGCCCGTTCCGGCCATGATGACGATCGCCGGCCCCAGCCCGAGGAGTGCCGTCGCCCCCGCCAGCAGCAACGGCCCGGCGCCGTTCCCGGTATCCGCGAAGAGCCGGAAGGCGCCCAGGAACTGGGCCCTCCCGACGGGCGGCGACGCATCTGCGCCCAGGGTCATGATTACGCCCGCGCCCAGCCCGTTCCCGATCCCCATCAGCATGGCGACCGCAGTCAGCGTGACAGTCGTGTGCGTGAGCGGTAGTAAGAGGTGCGCCAGCCCGAGCACGAACATCGATGGTACGGCGACCCACTTGCGTCCGAGCCGGTCCATCACCGAGCCGGCTGGATAGAACAGCAGCATGTCGACCGCACCGGACAGTCCGAAGATGATGCTGGTCGTCTGCGGATCCAGTCCGATGTGTAGCGCCCACAGCGGGATCACCACCTGCCGGGACGCGCGGACGGCTCCTACAAGTAGTGCTCCGACGCCGAGAGTTCGCAGTACCGGGAAGTGGTCGCGGATGACGACCCAGGTCGACTGCGCGGCGACTGGCGAGCGCCCGCGGGTGTGTGCGACATCAGGCAGGCTCACCAGGACCGCACAGGCAAGCAGCGCGGCGACCAAGTGCACCCAGTAGGCGCCGTCGGTACCGAGGAACTTCATCACCAGCGCACCGAGGAACGGGCCGATGAAGGAGCCGATGCGCTGTACGCCGCCCAGCGTCGACAGTGCGCGAGCGCGGAGCTCGATCGGTACTGCCTCGCTGAGATACGCCTGCCTAGCAAGGCCCCAGACCGCACCGGCCAGTCCGGTGCAGCCGATGGCGATGGCTAGTCCCCAGACGCTTTGCACGAGCAGACAGGCGGCCAGTGCGAGCGCAACAAGGACGGTGGCGCCCAGCATCGCTTTGCGTTCACCAATGCGGTTCGTCAGCGCGCCAGCTGGGATGTCGCCGATCACCTGCCCCAGTCCGGCTGCTGCGACGACCAATCCAGCCACAGCTACCGATGCGCCGAGATGAGTTGCCGAGAGCGCTACAACCGGAGCGATCGCGCCCTGACCGATTCCGTACAGCAGAGCGGGCAGATAGACCGCCGGTGCGATCTTCCAGAGACTTCGAGCCTGGGACATCACCGGCCGCCGGCCAGCGCCGTACTGCGGTCCCGTGCGGCCGGGGTGGCGCCCAGCAACTCCGACACCGACCAGGCACCCGCGACGACCCGCATCCCGAACTCCTCCATCCGATCCACCGGCATCCGCATCTCGGGGCCGGACACACTCAGACAACCCGCGACCTGTCCGGAGTAGCCGAACACCGGCGCCGCCACACTGCAGATCCCTGCGGTCCGCTCGGTCCTCGACATCGCGTACCCGCGCCGGCGGATGTCCGCGAACTGCTCGGCCAGCACGTCGGGGTCAGTGATGGTGGCCGGCTGCACCTGCTCGAGCGGGCCCTTCAGAACCTCCTGCTGCCGCTCGAACGGCAGGAACGCGAGCAACGACTTCCCCGGCGCACCGAGCGGCAACGCGACCGGCAGGCCGAATTCCGTGTAGGTCCGGCGCAGCTGGTGGTGACTCTCGACCTGGTCCAGTACGACGCGCTGCCCGGACGGCAGCAGCTCGTGCACAGCCGCGGTCTCCCCTGTGTCATCGCGAAGTGCACGGAGCACTGGCATCGCAGCGTCCCGCAGGCCGGCCGGAATCCCACCGCTGTGCGCGAGCTGCACGACCAGCGGGCCGATCGCGTACCGCCGGTGAGCCGTCTGCCGGACGAGCCCGTTCTCCTGCATCGCCAGCAACAGCCGATGCACCGTGCTCGTGGACAGTCCTGTTGCCCGGGCCAGATCACTGATCCCGAGATCGGGAGTACGCGCGTCGAGACACCGCAGGATCGCCACAGCCCGGTCGATCGACTGCACCGAACCACGGGTTTCCTGCATCGTGAAATCATATCCCGCGATGCGGGAAGCGTGTCGAGATAGTGTCCACCCGGTGAGCGTCACCGACTCTTGGACCGCCATCGACCGCTGGCTGTCGCAGCACGCGCCCGCGACGTACGCCGTCCTCGCGCCGCCGGCCAGTGACGCGGACCTGCGGGCCGCTGTCGAGGTGGTCCAGTTGCCAACCGAGCTGATCGAGTCTCTGCGCTGCCACGACGGCATCACGACGTGGGCGAACCTGCTGCCGGAGGCGCAACCGTCGAGTGCCGCGCAGATCGCCGAGAGCTGGCAACTGCGGATGGAACTGGCGGCGGACTTCGACGGCTTCGTCGTCCGGCCGCCGTCCGAGGAGCCCTATTGGCATCCAGACTGGATCCCCTGGGCCGACAGCGAGGGCGACCTTCAGGTCATCGACGTCCGCACCGGCCGTCTCGGCATGGCAGCCCACGACGGCATCGGCGACTTCGCGACAGGTTGGCCGGACCTCACGGCGTACCTCAGCGAGGTGGTGCACTCGCTGCACCACGGCACCGGAGTCAACGGCTGGTACCCGTATCTCACCACCCAGCAGGAGCTGTGGTGGGACCGCGGCCCGGACCAGCTGGCCGTCAACGACGAGCCGCTGGTCCGGGTCCCTGCACAGAGCTAGCTGAGGACGGCGAGTGCGTCGATCTCGACGAGCATCTCCGGCAGGGGCAGGCCGGTGAACACGGTGGTGCGGGACGGGAGCACGCCGCTCGGGGTGCGGGTCGACACGAACTCGGCGTACGCCTCGTTCATCGCGGCGAAGTTGTCGCGCTCGGTGAGGTAGACGCGCAGCATCACCACATCGTCGATACTCGCCCCGCCGGCCTTCAGGATCGCTTCGATGTTCTGCAGGACGCGGGTGGTCTGGGCCTTCACGTCGCCGTGGAACACGAAGTCGCCGCTGGCCGGGTCGACCGAGCCCTGGCCGGACACCTGCAGGATGTTGCCCTTGCGGACGCCCTGCGAGAACACGGGCATCGGCGACGGCGCGTCGGTGGTGGAGACGACGGTCTTGTCGGACATCAGGTCTGACACCTCTCAGTTGTAGTCGGCACTGATCGCGTTGGCGGTGGCGAGCAGCTCGGGTAGCAGTTCGAGCACCTGCTCATAGTTCAGCAGTACGTCGGGAACCGACAGCGACACGGCCCCCACAACGCGCCCCGTGCTGTCCTTCAGCGGCGCACCGATGCAGTTGATGAACGCCTCGTGCTCCGCCTTGTCCTGGGCCCAGCCACGCTCCCCGACCGCGTCCAGCTCGTCCCGCAGCCGGTCCGGGTCAGTGATCGTGTTGGGCGTGTACACGTGGTAGTCCAGCGACTCGACGATCGCCTCACGCCGCCGCTTGGGCTGCGCGGCAAGCAGGACCTTCCCGACGGCAGTGCAGTGCAAAGCGGCCGGTACGCCGATCTGCGAGTACATGCGGACCGATCGCACACTGTCGAGCTTGTCGACGTAGATGACCTCGCCGTTCTCCCAGGCCGCCAGGTGGACGGTCTGGCCGGTCTTCTGGTTCAGCTCACGCAGATGCGGCGCGGCGACTTCGCGTACGACGTGTTGCTCGCGGGCCAGGTCCGCGAGAGCGAACAGCTTCGACCCCAGCCGGTAGCGGTGCGCGGCGTCCCGGCGTACGAATCGGTCAGCCTCCATCGTGCGCAACAGCCGCAGCACTGTGGTCTTGTGAACGCCCAGCTCGGTGGCGAGCTGGTCCAGCGAGCGCTCGCCCTCACCGAGACTGGTGAGGATCTGCAGCGCCCGACCGAGGCTCTGACTCATGCCGGGCCGATCTTCGTAGCAGCCCACTCCTCGTCGGAGCAGTTCAGCAACCGCTCCCGCACCTCCGGCGCTGGAGGTGGTGCGTGATCCTCTGGTGCCGTCAGCACAGCCGCCGCCGTCAAATGCCCCAACCGCAACCGCTGCACCATCGGGAGTTCCTGCAACGTGCCGGTGAGGAATCCCGCAGCAAACGCATCGCCTGCCCCGACCGTCTCGACCACGTCGACGGACAGTGCTGGGACCTCATGGCGTCCGTCCTGCTCAAGGACCATCGCGGTGTGCGCGTCGTCCTTCACCACCAAGGTCTTCGCCCCCAGACGCTCGTACAACTCGTCCGGATCACTCGTCCCGGCGAAGACCTCTGCCTCATCCGCCCCGATCAGCACGATGTCGGCCGCCTTCAGTAACCGCCACAGCGGCGCCGGATCCTTGTCCCGCCACAGCATCGGTCGCCAGTTCAGGTCGACACTCAACATGAACGACCGCGGCTCCGTGGCCAGCCGCTCCAACATCTCCGCACTGCTTGCGGAGATCGCCGCAGTGATGCCGGTGGTGTGCACCAGCCGCGCTTGCTCGAGCCGTTCGCGTACAGCGGGCCGGTCCAGGAACGCAGGGTCCATAGCGGCAGCTGCAGAGCCGGTCCGGTAGTAGTGCATCCGCGACCGACCGTCCTCCGACTCTTTCACATACAGGGCCGTCGGCAGGACCGCGTCCACCTCCACGCCCCCGACATCGACGCCTCGCTGCTGCAGGTCCCGCAGTACGTGCTGACCGAACCCGTCGTCCCCCAGCCGTGAGATCCACGCCGTCGGAACCCCCAGCGCAGCAAGCCCGCCGGCCACGTTGCACTCCGCGCCGCCGACCGACCGCCGGAACGTCTCGACGTCCGCGAGCGCGCCCGGCCCGCCGGCCAGCATGATCATCGCCTCGCCGATGCAGACTGCTGCCGTCTCAGGGAGCGGTTCGGGCATCGGCACTCCTTGGCGACGGGGTGTGGGATGGGGGTGCGCGTTGACGCAACTTTGGCCGCGATGCTACAACCGACGAGTCAGAATACGCAATGAGCGTTGCGTATTCTGCAACTTCGACCCCAGGGGATCAGATGCCTGCTTACGATGCCGCCGCCGTCGCCGCTCTCGCTGACCAGCAGGTGAGCTGGCGGGACAAGGCCCTGCCGCCAGGTTTCTGGGGCCGGACCGTCGCCGAGCTCGTCGCCGACCGGCCACGGCTCTCCCAGCTGCCCACCCCGCTGATGACGCTGTCCGCGCCCGGCCTGCGGCACAACGTCGACACCCTCGACACCTGGTGCAAGCGCCACGGTGTCGAGCTCGCGCCGCACGGGAAGACCACGATGGCGCCCGCGCTCTGGGCGATGCAGCTGGACGCCGGCGCCTGGGCGATCACGCTCGCCAACGGCTTCCAGCTCGGCGTCGCCCGCGCGTACGGCGTACAGCGGGTGCTGATCGCGAACGCCGTGATCTCCCCGCTGCAGCTGCGCTGGATCGCCGACGAGCTCGCGGCGGACCCGTCGTTCGAGGTGATGGTGTGGGCGGACTCGGTCCGCACCGTCGAGATCATGGAGGCAGCCCGGTCGGCGTACGTCGGACCAGCTGCGCGCCGGCTCGATGTGATGGTCGAGGTCGGCGGCATCGGCGGCCGGACCGGTGCCCGCGACGCAGAGACCGCTCTGGCCGTCGGCCATGCGATCGCGGACGCATCGACGCTGCGACTCGTCGGCGTCGCCGGGTACGAGGGTGCGATCGGGCACGGTGTCGACGAGGCCAACCTCGAGGAGGTCCGCGCCTACCTGCGCGACCTGGCCGAGGTCCACCACCGGCTCAAGAGCGTGTACGACGCGGACGTCGTACCCATCGTCAGCGCGGGCGGAAGCCAGTACTTCGAGCAGGTCGCGAAGGTCCTCGCATCGGAGGCCGGCAACGGCGCCCGGGTCGTACTGCGATCCGGTGCGTACATCACCCACGACGACGGGCTGTACCGCCGGGTGTCCCCGCTCGGCGAGCACCCGCGGACCGACGGCGAGCAGCTCGTCCCGGCGATGCACGGCTGGATGCGGATCACGTCGCAGCCCGAGCCCGGCCTCGCGATCTTCGACGGCGGGCGCCGCGACTTCCCGTTCGACCAGGACTGGCCCGAGCCGCAGCTGATCCGGCCGCGGTCCGAGGGATCGCCGATCCTGCCGGCCACCGGGATGACCGTCACGAACCTGAACGACCAGCACGGCTACCTGCGCTTCGGCGACGAGCAGTCGGTCGTGATCGGCGACGAACTCCGCGTCGGCCTCTCCCACCCCTGTACGGCGTTCGACAAGTGGGGCCTGATCCCGGTCATCGACGACCCCGACGCGGCCGATCCCGTCATCGTCGACCTGGTCCGGACGTTCTTCTGAGATGACAGATCTCCTCATCACGGGGGCGCTGGTCATCGACGGCTCCGGCTCCCCCGGGTACCACGCCGACGTCGCGGTCGACGCCGGGCGGATCGTGGCCATCGGCAACGACCTGCCCGGCGCGGACCGGACGATCGACGCCGACGGGCTGGTGCTGGCACCCGGGTTCATCGACATGCACTCGCACTCCGACCTGCAGATCCTGGTCAACCCCGACCACACCGCGAAGGTCAGCCAGGGCGTCACGCTGGAGGTGCTCGGCCAGGACGGGCTCTCATTCGCGCCGATCGACGATCCGACGCGGGCCGTCGTACGTCGTCAGATCGCCGGGTGGAACGGTGAACCGGACGACTTCGACTTCACCTGGTCGACCGTCGCCGGATACCTCGGCCGCCTCGACGAGGGCGTCGCCTGCAACGCGGCGTACCTGGTTCCACAGGGCACGCTGCGGATGATGGTCGTTGGCACGTCCAACCGTCCGGCGACCGCTTCGGAACGTGCGACGATGAAGCAACTACTCGCGGACGGCCTGCGGGACGGCGCGGTCGGGATGAGCAGCGGGCTGACGTACACGCCGGGCATGTTCGCCGACACCGACGAGCTCGTCGAGTTGTGCGAGGTCGTCGCGCAGTACGGCGGGTACTACGCCCCGCATCAACGCTCGTACGGCAAGGGCGCACTCGAGGCGTACGCCGAGATGGTCGAGGTGGCACGCCGGTCCGGATGTGCGCTGCACCTCACGCACGCAGTCATGAACTTCGCGCCGAACGCCGGCCGCGGAGTCGAACTGGTCGCGATGATCGACGAGGCGCTCGCCAGCGGGGTCGACCTCACCACCGACACCTATCCGTACTTGCCTGGGGCAACCACCCTGGCCGCGATCCTGCCGAGCTGGACCGCCGAGGGCGGGCCCGACGCGTTGCTGTCCCGGCTTCGCGATCCGGAGGCGCGGTCGAAGATCACCTATGAGCTCGAGCAGGTCGGCTCGGACGGCTGTCACGGCTGCGTCGTCGAGTGGGACACGATCGAGATCGGCGGCGTACGCAACCCCTTGCTGTCCGACGCGGTTGGCCACACCGTCGCCGAGCTTTCGGCGCGCTCCGGCACTCCCGCCGCCGACATCTTCTTCGACATCCTGGTCGGCGACGATCTCGCCACGTCGATCCTGCAGCACGTCGGCCACGAGGAGAACGTCCGCGCGATCATGCAGCACCCGTCACACACCGGCGGTTCGGACGGGATCCTGGTCGGCGGCAAGCCGCACCCACGTTCGTGGGGCACGTTCCCCCGATACCTCGCGCATTACGTCCGCGAGCTCGGCGTACTCGAGCTGGCCGACTGCATCCACCACCTGACCGGCCGCCCGGCGCGCCGCCTCCGCCTGCCGGACAGGGGCTTTGTCCGCGAGGGCTACGCCGCCGATCTGGTTCTGTTCGATCCCGGGGCCGTTCGCGACGCCGCCACCTTCCCCGAGCCTCGCCAACAGGCCGAGGGCATCCCGTACGTCTTCGTCAACGGCACGCCCGTCATCGACGACTCGCACCGAACGACCGCCCGCCCCGGCCACGCCATTCGCCGTACCACCAGCTGAGAGGAACTTGTTGTGAACACCGTGGAGCTGCTTCGAGCCGACCGGGTGCTGACCGTCGTCCGCGCCCCGGAGATCTCCGACGCCCGCGACCTCTGCGCCGCACTGGTTGCCGGCGGCATCCATGTCGTCGAGCTCACCTACACCACCCCCGACCTCCCCCGGCACCTGGAACGCGCCGCGTCCACCGCCGCCGAGACAGGGGCAGTTGTCGGCGCCGGCACCGTGCAGACCGCAGACCAGGCAACTCAGGCGATCAACGCCGGCGCCCAGTTCCTCGTCACCCCGGGCCAGGGCCCCGAAGCCGCCGCCGTCGCCGAGGCAGCGCGCGCCGCTGGGATCCCCGTCGTACTGGGCGCCTTCACCCCCTCCGAGGTGATGACCGCGCTCGCCCTCGGCTCGGCCGCGGTCAAGATCTTCCCGGCGCACCACCTCGGCCCGAAGTATTTCAAGGACCTCAACGGCCCGTTCCCCGGCGTACCGCTGATCCCGTCCGGCGGCGTCAACGCCACCAACGCCCACGACTTCCTCGCCGCCGGCGCCCTGGCCGTGAGCGCGGGCACCGACGTCGTCTCACCCGCCGACGTCGCGGCCGCCAACTGGTCGTCCATCACCGCCAAGGCGAAGACCTTCAGCGCAGCGCTGTAGCTATTGGACGGTGATGCTGCCGTAGCTGGTCCGTAGGTAGAGGCGGCTCGACGAGCTGGGGTCGTTGGGAATGTTGACCTCGGTCGACCCTCGAGCCGCCAGGGCGTCGATCGCGTACGTCGTCGTCCGTGGGAGCTGAACCGTCAGAGAACCGTCGCTGGTTGTGGCGTTGACCTGGTCCGGGGCGCTGTCGAAGAGGATGTCGACCGAGCCGTGCACCGCGTCCACAGAAACCCGCGGACTGCGCACCCGGGTCAGCGTGATCGAACCGTCGGTGGCTTCCACGGTCAGTGGTGAGGCAACCCCGACCGCATCCACGGACGTCCGCTCGGCCTTGGCCTGTACGGCGGACGCGCCGGGCACCTCCACAGTCACCTCTACGTCGCAATGCACATCGGGACACCCGGTCGCGACGTCGAGCACGCCGCCGACCGTCGACACCTTCACACTCGGCTGCGCGACGGCGTACGTCCCGTCGACCGTCACGTGTACCTGTCCGTCCGCGCTGGCCAGCAGTTGCAGCGGTACAGCCGACACCACCTTCACGCCCTGCGGTCCGGGCGCGTACGAGGCCGAATAGCTGTACGGCAGCTTGCCGCGGATCAACGACACCGTCACTGCGGCGCCGGTGATGACGAGCACCAGCACCGGCACCAGCCCGATGATCAGCATCCTTCGCTGCGCGCTCGTCATCACGTGTCCAGGAACTTGAGGACAGCGAGCACGCGGCGATGCTCTCCGTCGGTCGGCGTGAGGTTGAGCTTCAGGAAGATGTTGCTGATGTGCTTCTCCACGGCACCTTCGCCGACGACCAGCGCCTGCGCGATCCCGCCGTTCGACTTGCCCTCCGCCATCGCGCGGAGAACGTCCTGTTCCCGTGGGCTCAGCACCGCCAGCGGATCGACGCGCCGCGAACGCACCAGCAGCTGCGAGATGACCTCCGGGTCCAGCGCCGCGCCACCGTCCGCAACCCGGCGCAGTCCGTCGATGAACTGATCCACATCGGCGACCCGGTCCTTCAGCAGGTACCCGACGCCGCCTGGGTTCCCGCCGATCAGTTCGCTCGCATACCGCTCCTCGACGTACTGCGAGAGCACCAGTACACCGACGTCGGCGTACTGCTCGCGGATCACCAACGCCGCCCGCAGTCCTTCGTCGGTGAAGGTCGGCGGCATCCGTACGTCGACCACACACACGTCGGGCCGATGCGCCTCGACAGCCTTGAGCAGAGCGTCGCCGTCACCGACAGCCGCGACCACCGTGCAGTCCTGCTCCTCCAGCAACCGCACGATGCCTTCACGCAGCAGCACCGAGTCTTCCGCGATCACCACCCGCGTCTCAGCCACAGGGCACCTCCGCGATCAGCGTGGTCCCGCCACCGGGCGGGCTGTCCACCGTGAGTCGTCCGTCCACACCGGCCACGCGATCGGTCAGTCCGCGCAAACCACTGCCCCCGGCCGGATCGGCGCCACCTTGTCCGTCGTCGCGTACCTCGACCCGCAGTACGTCGCCGACCCGTGTCACCTTGACCTCCGCTTGTGCCGCCTCTGCATGTTTGGCCACGTTGGCGAGCGCCTCCGTCACGACGAAGTACGCGATCGACTCGATCGTCAGCGACGGCCGGGGCTGGACGTCGACGCTCAGCCGGACCGGTACCGGTGACCGGGCCGCGACCGCGGACAGCGCCGCGTCCAGACCGCGATCGGTCAGCACCGGCGGGTGCAGTCCTCGCGTCAGGTCGCGGATCTCGGCGATCGCCTGCATCGCCTCCGAATGCGCTTCCTCGATCAGCGTGCGCACGGCGGGCTCCTTGTCGCCCAACCGGTTCTTCGCCCGCCCGAGCGTCATCGCCAGCGACACCAGCCGCTGCTGCGCGCCGTCGTGCAGGTCGCGCTCCATCCGCCGCCGCTCGACCTCGACCGAGTCGACCACCTGCTGCCGGCTCGTCACCAGCTGCGTGACGCGTTCGGACAGGGCACCGGTCTCGGAACGGCCGAGCAGGACTCGCGCGAGCTCCCCGTCCAAAGCCGATGCCATCCGCATCAGGAACGGCGACGCCACCAGCAGGAACACCGCAGCGCCGACCGCCACCATCGCGGCCGTCTTGGGTGAGTCGATCACGAACGGTCCGAGCTGCGCCTGACCGGCGGCGAACCGGTTGTAGAACAGCGGCAACGCGATCAGCACCGGGGGCACCGCCCAGACGAGCAGGATCAGCACGAACCAGGTTATTGCTAGCGGCAACAGCAGCACGTAGTACAGGAACTGCCGCCACATCCCCCGGTCGGCCACCGCGAGCCTCGCGTCGGCGAGCCGTGATCCGGCCCTCGGCGGCGGAATCAACGGCAGGATCTCCTGCTCGCGAGTGATCCGCGCCCGCGCGCGTTCCCATCCGGCCACCACGTACACGAACCGGTTCGCGCCGACGGTCAGCGGGATCCCGACGTACGCGAGCGGCAACGCCAGTAAGGCCACGCAGACCGTGAGCAGAACCAGCAGGCCGGAGGTGAGCACGACCACCGCGTCGCCGAGCAGGTGGATCGTTGCCAACCACAAGTACGGCGAACGCCACAGCCGCCACGGAGCCCGGGGGACCGGGTTCGCAGCAACCGTCATCCGGACCACCTCCCCGTGTCAGCGCCTGCTTGCCGTCACAACTTACGTCGTCGGGACGGGCGGCCGGCATGAGGACATCCCACGGACCTGACCGGGGGTTATCCCCACCCCGGTTCGTGGGCTGACCGGACTGTGCCGGGCGGCCGCCGCCGGGATGCTCGAAGACATGACGACGACACTCGGCAACAGGCCATACAAACACCTTGCCCACCCCACCGCCCCGGTCGCTGACACCCTGGACGGCAAGCTCGGCGACGCGATCGACGACCGTGTGGCCGACGCCCTCGAGGACTACATCGCCGAGGGCCGGCTGGACGGCCGGATCCGTCCGCGCCGATCCCCGGTCGGTCTGGCCACCGCCGTCGCCGCCGGAGTCGCGGCGGTGCTCCTGCCCTGGTGCCTGATCCTCGCGGCCACGCTGCCGAGCACCTACCAGGCGGGCCATTGGAAGCTCACCTGGATCGGGCTCGACTGCGGCACCGCGATCGCCGCGGGCCTCACGGCGTACCTGCTGCACAAGCGCAACAGGTACGCCGCTCTGACCGCGATGGCTGCCGGGACACTGCTGACGGCCGACGCCTGGTTCGACGTTAGTACGGCGTCGGCCGGCTTCGACCGCACCCTCTCGCTGACCGAGGCTCTGCTGCTGGAGCTGCCCCTGGCCGTGTGCGCCTTCGTGGTCGCAGCCCGAGAGCTCAAGAGGCGATGAGCTCCATCACCGGACCTTCGTGCAGCGCCCGGTACACCTTGTCCCGCAGGGAATTGGCCTCTGCATCTGTCAGGGTGCGATCCACGGGCCTGAGGACCAGCCTGACCAGCAGATTGCGTTGACCCGGCGTCAACTGGAGGCGTTCGCGGGCAGCCGTCGGCAAGTCGTCGTACGACGTTTCGCCCAGCACCTCCAGTGACTCCGCCGCATCGGCATCCGGCCCGAGCGCGGCACGGACCTTGTCACCAAGCACCTCCGCCGAGACGTCGGCTGAGGCGCCGACTACGACCGACAGGTCGCGTCGTACCGGCGGCATCGACGAGACCGGCTTGTACGGCGACAGATCCAGCATCTGGCTCGCCACCCGCGGCTCCGTCGACCTGAGCAGGCGGATGTCCCGGATGCCCTTGCGGAGCATCATCAGCCGGTCGAGACCCGGTCCCATCGCGAGCCCGGTCCAGCTCTCGTCCAAGCCGGCCATGCGCAGGACATGCGGCGCCGCGACCCCGCACTCGCCGATCTCGATCCACTGATCGTCCAGCAGAACGTCGATCTGGCGGCCGTGGATCGTGTACGGGTGCACCGCCGGCACAGTGCGGTAGGTCTGGCCGGGGAGGATCGTGTCGACCAGGCGGGCGATCATCTCCTCCAGCTCCGGCTCCCCCAGCGTGACGTTGCGGCTGACCCGCCACAGATCGAGCTGGTGCGGGGTCCCGGTGTGCTGCCAGTCGACGGAGTCGCGGCGGTAACAAATGCCCGCGCAGATCATCAGCACATCCGACGCGTCGGACTTCGCCAGCTCACGCAGCGCGGGCGGGATCATCGCCGATGTGTGACTTCGCAGTACTTCGGCGTCGGAGACGTAGCGGGTGTAGCGCGCCTCGCGGGTCACCGCGTCGGTCGCGTACCCGAGGTTGTCGTAGTTGTCGGCCAGCGGTACGACGGGATGATCGCGGCGCGTCCAGATCTCGGTGTACGGCCAGGCCGCGCCGAGCGACGTACGGATCGACTCGACGACCAACTGGACGGCGTGTGGTCCCTGAGCAGGGTCGGTGAGGTCGCGGAGGGCCAGGGCAGCGTGCAGTTCTTCGGCAGTGAGGACAGACATGAGTTTCTCTCCAGGATGACGGTCTCGACGGGGGTCCACCCCGGTCGGCCGCGGTCACCTCAGGAGAGAGCGCAGCAGCAGCTCACCCCGTCGGCACCGTCGTGCCGGCCGGGGCGCAGAAATCGCCGCCCGTACTGCGTCATGCCGTCCACTGTACCGGCCGCACACCAGCCCCGCCCGCGAAATTCATCCCGCCTGGGCCGGAGCGAGTGCGACGATGGGCCGCATGCGATGGATCGACACTCTGGAAGCTGCCGCAGCCGAGAAGCTGCCGGAGGCCGTGCACCGCTACTTCCGGCAGGGCTCGGCGGGCGGGGTCAGCGTCGGCGAGGCGACCGCGGCGTGGTCGGCGTACCGGTTCCGGCCGCACGTGCTGAACGACGTCTCCGCGATCGATCTCAGGACGACGGTGCTCGGCGTACCCGTCGACGCACCGATCCTGGTCTCGCCGTCGACAATGCACCGGATGGCCGACCCGGACGGCGAGCTCGCGATGGCGCGTGGCGTTGGCGCGGCGAACTCGCTGCTCGGGATCTCCAGCAACGCCGGCACAAGATTCGCGGAGCTCGGTGCGACCGGGGTGCCATGGTGGCTGCAGATCTATGTCCTGCGGAACCGCGAGATCACCCGGCGCATGCTCGACGCCGCGGTCGAGGCCGGCGCGCGTGCCGTCGTACTCACCGTCGACACACCGGTGGTCGGCCGGAAGGAAGACGACGGCGACACGGTCTGGGATCTGGCGCAACCCGGACAGTTCCTGGCCAATCTGCCCGACGGCGAGTGGAGCGACGACGACCTCGACAAGGCCGACGACCTGAACCCCGACGTGATCGGCTGGCTCGCCGATCGGACCGGTCTGCCGGTGGTGGTGAAGGGCGTCCTCCGCGGCGACGACGCCAAACGCTGCGCAGATGCGGGTGCCGCCGGAATCATTGTCTCGAACCACGGCGGCCGTCAGCTCGACGCGTCGATCCCGACCGCCCAGGCCCTGCCCGAGGTCGCCGAAGCCGTGGCCGGAACCGGGGTCGAGCTGTACGTCGACGGCGGGATCCGTCGCGGCGAACACATCCTCGCCGCCCTGGCCCTCGGCGCTCGAGCGGTTTTCGTCGGCCGGCCGGCGCTCTGGGCACTGACTGTCGATTCGTCGGCCGGCGTCACGCGGCTCCTGACCGATCTCGGCGAAGAGCTCGAGCACACCCTGAGCCTGGTCGGCCAGCCGACGCCGTCATCGCTGACCCCTGACCTTGTCACGCTCAGGAGATGAGGTTGCGGATCGTTGGCCTGAACGCGTTCCTGCCCGGCTTCCGGCTCGTCCACGAGTTCGCCGAACAGAACGGGCACGAGCTCGTGCTGGTGGTGACCCTGCCCGAGACCGGCAGGTACGGCGCTGCCGATCCGATGGTCGCCGGCCTGCCGGACGACACGAATGTCCTGATCACCCGTAAGCTCCGCGCCGTCGCCGCCCCGGCGATCGCAGCGCTCCGGCCGGACGTGGTCATCTCGGCCGCCTTCCCCCGGCTGATACCGGACGAGATCCTCGAGATCCCGAAGTACGGCGCGATCAACTGCCACCCGTCGCCGCTGCCCGCGGGACGCGGACCGACACCGCAGCGGCTGATCTACGAAGGTGACGAGCGGGTCGGGGCGACGGTGCATCGGACCGCGTCGGAGTTCGACACCGGCGCGATCCTGGCCCAGCGCATCACGCCGCTGCCCGACGATCTCAACGGCACCGGGCTGATGCAGTCCTGGGGCACGATGCTGCGCGAGTGCCTCGCCGAAGCTGTACCGCGTCTGGTGGCCGGCGATCCCGGTGAGCCACAAGATCCTGCTTCGGCCTCCGAAGCGCCGTTCTTCACCGACGCCGAACGAGTTCTGGATCTGACCGAGCCGGCCCGCGTCATCCGCCGCAAATGCGCCGCCCTCAACGTCACGTCACCCAGTGCCCAGGCGGACCTGGACGGCGCGACCCACCTCATCATCCGCACCGACCCGGCCGACCTCTCCCGCTCAGGTGCACCGGGCACCATCCTCGAGCGCCATGACGACGGCTGGACCGTCCAGACAGCCGACCACGCCCTCCGACTGACCCGAGGCTGACAAGCAGAAAGCCCCCAGGAGAACCCGAGGGCTTTCTGTGTGAAGAGGTGAGGCTCAGGCCTCGACCGACTCCTCGGTCAGGTTGCGGGACAGATTGGGGTCAACCTGGACACCCGGTCCCATCGTGGTCGAGAAGACCGTCTTCTTGATGTAGCGGCCCTTCGAGCTGGCCGGCTTGAGCCGCATGATCTCGTCGAGCGCGGCGCTGTAGTTCTCCACCAGCTGGGTCTCGTCGAACGACGCCTTGCCGATGATGAAGTGCAGGTTCGCGTGCCGGTCGACCCGGAACTCGATCTTGCCGCCCTTGATGTCGTTCACGGCCTTCGTCACGTCCGGCGTGACCGTGCCGGTCTTCGGGTTCGGCATCAGACCACGCGGGCCGAGGACGCGGCCGAGCCGGCCGACCTTGCCCATCAGGTCAGGGGTCGCGACGACGGCGTCGAAGTCGAGCCAGCCGTCGGTCACCTTCTTGATCATGTCGTCGTCGCCCACGAAGTCGGCGCCGGCGGCCTTCGCCTGCTCGGCCTTCTCACCGGTGGCGAAGACGAGGACCCGTGCCGTCTTGCCAGTGCCGTGCGGAAGGTTGACGGTGCCGCGCACCATCTGGTCGGCCTTGCGGGGGTCGACCCCGAGCCGCATCGCGACGTCGATCGTCGAGTTGAACTTCTTGCTGCCCGCCGCTTCCTTGGCCAGCTTGATGGCCTCGAGCGGGGTGTACAGGTGATCGAAGTCGATCTTGTCCGCGATCGCGCGGTATGCCTTGCTGCGCTGTGCCATTTCTTTGGTCTCCTGTGTGCGAACGGTGTTCATCGTTCGCGGGGTTGTGGTGATCGGGCGAGTTTGCGCCCTGCCACTCCTGCTGGTCCGCCGCGGCGGACCGGGTGACGTTACTTGTCGACGACGACGCCCATCGAACGGGCGGTGCCCTCGATGATCTTCATCGCGGCGTCGATGTCGCGGGCGTTGAGGTCCGGCATCTTGGTCGTGGCGATCTCGCGGACCTGGTCCTTGGTGATCTTGCCGACCTTGTCGCGCTGCGGAACGGCGGAGCCCTTCTGCAGACCGGCGGCCTTCTTGATCATCTCCGGCGCCGGCGGCGTCTTGGTGACGAACGTGAAGGAACGGTCTTCGTAGATCGTGATCTCGACCGGTACGACGTTGCCACGCATGGACTCTGTCTGGGCGTTGTACGCCTTGCAGAACTCCATGATGTTGACGCCGTGCGGGCCGAGCGCGGTACCGACCGGCGGAGCCGGCGTCGCGGCACCGGCCTGGAGCTGCACCTTGACCAGGGCAGCGATCTTCTTCTTGGGAGGCATTCTGTCGGGTCCTTAGACTTTCTGGATCTGGTTGAAGCTGAGTTCCACCGGGGTCTCCCGGCCGAAAATCTCCACCAGGGCCTTGATCCGCTGGGCCTCGGCGTTGATCTCCGTGACTGTGGCGTGCAGGGTCGCGAACGGCCCGTCGACCACCATGACCGAGTCGCCGACTCCGAAGTCGGCGACCTCGACCTTCTTCTTGGCCGCGGTCTTGGCGGGTGCGGCACCGGCTTCGGCTGCCGCCGCTTCGGCCGCCGCCACGACGGCCGGAGCGAGCATCTTCTCAACCTCTTCGAGGCTGAGCGGGACCGGCTTCTGGCTGTTCCCGACGAAGCCGGTCACCGACGGCGTGTGCCGCACGGTCGACCAGGACTCGTCGGTCAGGTCCATCCGGACCAGCACGTAACCGGGGAGGACGGTGCGCTTGACCATCCGGCGCTGACCGTTCTTGATCTCGGCGACCTCTTCGGTCGGCACGATGATCTCGAAGATGTAGTCCTCCATGTTCAGGGAGTTGATCCGGTTCTCCAGGTTGCCCTTGACCCGGTTCTCCATCCCTGAGTACGTGTGGACGACGTACCAGTCGCCGATCTGCGAACGCAGCCGGCTGCGGAGCTCCTCGAGCGGGTCGCCCGGCTCCTCCGGCTCCGGTTCCGCCTCTTCGGCGTCCTCGTCGTCGGCCTCCGCAGCGGCGGCGGCTGCCGCCAGCGCGTCGGCGTCGGCGTCGTCATCGTCGGCCTCACCGCTGGAGAAGACCACCTCGTCGGCAGCGGCGGGCTGCTCGGCAGTGGTCAGCGGCGCGGTCTCGGCGGTCTGCTCGGCCAGCTCCTCGGCGGCGTCCTCGACGTCCTCCTCGGTCACCACCTCGGCGTCCTCGGCCTCGTCGGCGGCAGCGACCACGACGACCGGCTCGTCGTCGGACGTGTCGTCGTCCGCCGGCGGCGTCTCCGACTCGTCGTCGGCGGCGTACTCGTTGTCGGACTCTTCGTCGACCACGTCCTCGTCGCTGTCCTCGTTGTCGAGGTCCGCGAACGGGTCGTCATCGTCGTCGTCGTCACCGAACAGGTCGTCATCGTCGGTGGCGTTCTCGTCGAAGTCGACCTCGAGGTCGACGTCGGAGTCGGATACGTCGAACTCGTCCTCGTTCTCGAGGATCTCGTCGTCGCGCTCGGACACGTCGTACTCCGTCATCTGGATCGGGGTCTGTCTGCTTCGGGTCGGGCCGGGGCCCTGGGCCTACGGTGGGTCGTTCGGCGAACCTCAGCCGAAGATCTTGAACATCGCCCAGCCGAAGGCGAGGTCGAGGACCGAGACGATCGCGATGACGAACACCACGAAGGTCAACACGACCGCGAAGTAGGTGGAGAGCTGCTTGCGGGTCGGCCAGACGACCTTGCGGAGCTCGGCCACCACCTCGCGGTAGAAGCGCACCAGTCCACGGCGCTGCTTGCCTTCCGCAGGCTTGCCGGCGCCGGACGGTGCCGGGGTGCGCGTCTCCGTCACGACCTACCTCTTTCGCTAGCGGCGGCCTGACCGGCCCTGCGCCGGTCAGGATTTGCAGGGCACGAGGGACTTGAACCCCCAACCTTCGGTTTTGGAGACCGATGCTCTGCCAGTTGAGCTAGTGCCCTCTGCAATCCATCCGGACGCCGCGTCGGACCTGATCTCAGGCATGCCGGATCAGGGCCACCAACGCCCGGACTAGAAGAGTGTACGGGCTCCGAGCCACCTGGTCGAACTGAGGCTCCACCCGAACGACCCCTTACCCGGGCGCCGCACCGCGACCAGAACCATACAGCCTCCAACCGGTCCCAACGGACCGCACCCCCCGCGTGTTCCCGGATCCCCAGGCCATCACAATCGGCCCACCCGGCCCCGTTTCCGCGTGGGCCGACCGGAAACTGCTGATTGTGATGGCCTGGGGATCCGCGTCACCTGGTGGTACCGCCAGGTGAGCGACACCGGACCGGTGCCAGGATGGCCGCATGGGTTCCAGGATCTCGGCGCGGATCGGCGCCATCAGTGAATCGGCGACGCTGGCGGTCGACGCCAAGGCGAAGGCACTCAAGGCGGCCGGACGGCCGGTCATCGGGTTCGGCGCGGGTGAGCCGGACTTCCCGACGCCGGACTACATCGTGGAAGCAGCGGTCGAGGCGGCGCGGGATCCGAAGAACCACCGGTACAGCCCGGCCGGCGGCCTGCCGGAGCTGAAGCAGGCGATCGCGGTCAAGACCAAGCGGGACTCCGGCTACGAGATCGAGGCGGCCCAGGTACTCGTCACGAACGGCGGCAAGCATGCGGTCTACAACGCGTTCGCGACGCTGCTCGACCCAGGCGACGAGGTGCTGCTGCCGGCGCCGTACTGGACGACGTACCCGGAGACCATCCGGCTGGCAGGCGGTGTGCCGGTGGAGGTGCTCGCGGACGAGTCGCAGAACTACTCCGTCACGGTCGAGCAGCTCGAGGCGGCCCGGACCTCGCGGACGAAGGCGCTGCTGATCTGCTCGCCTTCGAACCCGACCGGTGCCGTCGACAGCCCGGAGACGCTCGAGGCGATCGGCCGCTGGGCGCTCGAGCACGACCTGTGGGTGATCACCGACGAGATCTACGAGCACCTGACGTACGGCGATGCCCGGTCGACCTCGATCCCGGTCGTCGTACCCGAGCTGGCCGACAAGACCGTCGTACTGAACGGTGTCGCCAAGACGTACGCGATGACCGGCTGGCGGGTCGGCTGGATGATCGCCCCGGTGGACGTGATCAAGGCCGCCACCAACCTGCAGTCGCACCAGACCTCGAACGTCTGCAACGTCGCCCAGCGGGCCGCACTCGCCGCGGTCTCCGGCGATCTGAGCGCTGTCGAGGAGATGAAGAAGGCGTTCGACCGCCGTCGGCGGACCATGGTCCGGATGCTCAACGACATGCCCGGCGTCGAGTGCCCGGAACCGACCGGAGCGTTCTACGCGTATCCGTCGGTCAAGGGTGTGCTCGGTCGCGAGATCGCCGGACGTACGCCGACCACGTCGTCGGAGCTGGCCGATCTGATCCTGGACGAGGTCGAAGTGGCAGTGGTGCCGGGTGAGGCGTTCGGTGCGCCGGGGTACCTGCGGCTGTCCTATGCGCTCGGCGACGACGACCTGGCCGAGGGGCTGAGCCGGATCGCGAAGCTGCTCGGCTAACGCGGATCAGCCGGCGGATTTCGTCCGGCGGGTAGGGCCTCGGTAACCTTCGGTAATGACGCAGCGGGATCTGCGGGTGCTGCCGAAAACACACCTGCATCTGCACTTCTCCGGGTCGATGCGGCATCTGACGCTGGTCGAGCTGGCGGACAAGCACGGGGTCCGGCTGCCGGACGCACTGCGGACCGACTGGCCGCCGGAGCTGTCGGCGGCCGACGAGCGCGGCTGGTTCCGGTTCCAGCGGTTGTACGACATCGCCCGTTCGGTGCTGCGGACCGAGGACGACGTACGGCGTCTGGTCCGTGAGGCGGCCGAGGACGACCGTGCCGACGGATCGCGCTGGCTTGAGATCCAGGTCGACCCGTCCGGGTACACGAACCGGTTCCACGGGATCACGGAGTTCACGGACCTGGTGCTCGACGCCGCGCGCGATGCGTCGGAGTCGACAGGCATCTCGGTCCAGGTGATCATCGCCGCGAACCGGACCCGTCACCCGCTGGATGCACGGACGTTGGCGCGGCTGGCATCGCAGTACGTCGGCCGCGGGGTGGTCGGGTTCGGCCTGTCCAACGACGAGCGCCGCGGTACGACGTCCGAGTTCGCCCCGGCCTTCCGCATCGCCCGCCACGCCGGGCTCCTCGCCGCACCCCATGGCGGCGAGCTGTGCGGTCCGGCCACGGTGCGCACCTGCCTCGACGAGCTCGGCGCCGGCCGCATCGGCCACGGCGTACGTTCCGTCGAGGACCCGGACGTGTTGAAGCGCGTGGTCGACGCCCAGATCGCCCTCGAGGTCTGCCCCGCCTCCAACGTCTCCCTAGGCGTCTACCGCCGCCCCGAAGACGTCCCCCTCCGCTACCTCTACGAGGCCGGCGCCCGCATCGCCCTAGGCGCCGACGACCCCCTGCTCTTCGGCTCCCGCCTGGCCGAACAGTACGAAACCGCCCGCGCCGTCCACGGCTTCACCGACCCCGAGCTAGCCGACCTGGCCCGAAGCTCGGTCCTAGCCTCCACCGCCCCACCAGAAACCCAAAAATCCCTCCTAACCGAAATAGACCAATGGCTAGGAACCCCAGCAACAGTCCCAGCCTGACCGTCTACCTCGCTCGGCACGGCCAGACCGAGTGGAACGTCACCGGCCGCCGCCAAGGCCGCTTGGACTCACCACTCACCGCCCTCGGCCTGCAACAAGCCGGCCAGAACGCCGAACTGCTGTCCGAAGAGGGCATCGACGCAGTCTTCGCGAGCCCGCTCGGCCGGGCGGGACAGACAGCTTCGATCATCGGCTCGGCGCTCGGTCTGACCGTGACGGTGCTCGACGAGCTGTCCGAGATCGACCACGGGCTGTGGTCGGGGCTCACGTCGGCCGAGATCGACGCGGGGTGGCCGGGGCAGCGTGGCGTTCGTGAGCGGGACAAGTACGGGTTCCGGTTTCCCTGCGGTGAGAGTTATGCGGACGGAGATGTGCGGGCCGGTCGGGCGCTGGCTGAGGTTGCGCGGACCGGCGTACGGCGGCCGTTGCTGGTGTCGCACGAGATGATCGGACGGATGCTTCTGCGGCAACTCGGCGTACCGGATGCGCTCGGGACGCAGCAGCCGTCCGACGTGGTCTACCGCGTGCAGACCGGTGGCACGGTCGAACGGTTGACCAGCGCAAATTAAGTGCCGGGAGAGTTCCGGTTCAGGTCGTTGCCTGGGGAATTGGGCGGGCCTAACTTTGCTGGCATGACGCCGACGAAGATCCTGCTGCCAGAAGACGAGATGCCGACGCGGTGGTACAACGTGCTGCACGATCTGCCGACGCCTCCGCCGCCGGTGTTGCATCCGGGGACGGGGCAACCGATCGGGCCGGATGATCTGGCGCCGCTGTTCCCGATGGACCTGATCATGCAAGAGGTCTCACCGGAGCAGTACGTCGATATCCCGGGCGAAGTGCTCGACGTCTACCGGCTCTGGCGACCCAGCCCGCTGTACCGCGCGCATCGGCTGGAGAAGGCGCTCGATACGCCGGCACGCATCTACTACAAATACGAAGGCGTCTCCCCGGCGGGATCGCACAAGCCCAACACCGCCGTCCCACAGGCGTACTACAACGCGAAGTCCGGCGTCCGGAAGCTGACGACCGAGACAGGCGCAGGCCAGTGGGGGACGGCGTTGGCCTTCGCCTGCGCGCAGTACGACTTGGAGTGCGAGGTCTGGCAGGTGCGGGCGTCGTACGACCAGAAGCCCTATCGGCGGACGATGATGCAGGTCTTCGGCGCGACCGTGCACCCAAGTCCGTCGGACCTGACCCAAGCCGGACGGAAGATCCTTGCCGAGCACCCCGACTCCCCCGGTTCACTCGGGATCGCGATCAGCGAAGCAGTCGAGGCCGCGGTTCAGGATCCGCAAGTGCACTACGCCCTCGGCTCGGTGCTCAACCACGTGCTGCTGCACCAGACGATCATCGGCGAGGAAGCGCTGATCCAGCTCGCGATGGTTGGCGAGACCCCCGACTTGCTCGTCGGCTGCACAGGCGGCGGGTCGAACTTCGGCGGCCTGGCCTTCCCGTTCCTGCGCGAGAAATGGGCCGGCCGGATGTCACCCGTCGTCCGCGCGGTCGAGCCCGCGGCCTGCCCGTCGCTGACCCAGGGCACGTATGCGTACGACTTCGGCGACACCCTCGGCATGACGCCGCTGATGAAGATGCACACGCTCGGCCACGACTTCATCCCCGACCCGATCCACGCCGGCGGTCTGCGGTACCACGGGATGAGCCCGCTGATCAGCCACCTGTACGAGTCCGGCGAGATCGAGGCCGTCGCCAAACCCCAGTCCGAGTGCTTCGCGGCGGGCGTCCAGTTCGCCCGCACCGAAGGTATCGTCCCGGCCCCCGAGCCGACGCACGCCCTCGCCGCTGCCATCGAAGAAGCCCAACGCTGCAAGGAGTCCGGCGAGGAGAAGGTCATCCTCACCGCCCTCTGCGGCCACGGCCACCTGGACCTCGCGGCGTACGACGCCTACCTCTCCGGCGCGATGACCGACCGCAGCTGGGACGACGCCGAGATCCAATCAGCAGTCGCCGAAGCCCTGACGCGTCTGCCCGCCCTTGGCTAGCGTCCGCCGCGCTTCCACCACGGCTTCGGGCGCTTGGCGACAGCGGTGAGCCAGTCCGGCGGGATGGCCCAACCGCGCGAGCTCAGCGCCTCGAAGTAGTCGGTCTTCAGGCTGTCCGGCAGCCAGTACGTCGCTCTGCGCTGCCCGGACACCTCGAAGTACGTCGTCCGTTGGCGCTGGCTCCACACCGTCGCCTGGCTAGAGCTGTACGCCAGCCGCACGTAGTCCCAGCGCGCCTGCTCATCGTCCATATCGAACTCGCGCTCAGGCACGCGTGCCGAGCCGCGGGGCTCCTGATCGATCTCGTCGATCAGCTTCTGTACGACGGCGCGGTCGTCGGTCATCTCCTCCGGCAACCGCAGCCCGACCGGATCCAGCACGACCGCGCCCAACCGCGGCCGAGCCACCTCCAGAAACACCTCGAGCAGCGCGAACCCTTCCTCGGCCCGCCCGAACAGCTCCAGCTCGGCACGCAAGGTAGTAACGGCTTCCTCGACCACCCGACAACCCTAAGGGCTGCCCGCCCCGAACGGAGGGGCTGCCCCTATCTGCCCCGGGTTGCCCCGCGATGCCCCGCCGTGCTCACGCTCAGCAAGCACGACGGCGAGGCACCACCGGCGTACCTGCCCTGATTTACGGCCACGAAGCGGTCCACGATTGCGGCCAAAACCCTTTCCCAGCAGTGTTTTCGGGGCAGCTCGGGGCATCGTGGGGCAGATCATCCACAAGGCCCGATTTCGTGGTCGCAGAGGGTGTTCGGCGTCTTACAGTTACCGCCATGTCAGAGCCCAACGAGATGTTGCGCGGCGCGCGAGAGAGCACGCCCTCGCGCCGCGCGCCGGGCGAACACATGTCCCGGGCCGAGCTCGCCGACGCGATCTGCGCCTGGCTCTGGGACACGACCGAGATCAAGTACGAGCTCGACGGCCACTACATCGCCAAGCTGGAACGCGGCGCCGTCCGCTGGCCCGGCGCCGCCTACCGTTCCGGTCTGCGTCATGTCCTCGATGTTGCCGCCGACAACGAACTCGGGTTCTTCCCGCCGTCCGGCATCGCCGTTACCGAGCCGGAGCCGACACCGCCCTCGATGGTCGGTCACGACGACGACCTGATCCACGCGAGTGACGAGTCCATCGCCCTGCTGTCGTTCGCCGAGGAGTCCAACGTCGGCGAGCTCACCGTCGAGCAGCTGCAGGCCGACATCGAGCGCATCGCACAGTCCTACCTCCGTACGCCGACCAGACCGCTCTTCGCCAAGAGCCGCGCGATCCGCGACCGCGCCTTCGCACTACTCGCCGGCAACCAATCCCCACGCCAATCCCGCGACCTGTACTCCGCGGCCGGCTGGGCGATCACCATGCTCGCCTGGATGTCCGTCGACCTCGGCCGCCCCGACATCGCCGAGAGCCACACCCGCACCGCCTGGGCCTGCGCCGAGGCCGCGGACCACGACGTACTGCGGGGCTGGATCCGCGCCACCCAACACACCGCCGCCTTCTGGCAGGAGGATTTCGTCCGCGCCGCGGCGTACGCCGAAGACGGACTGCGGTACTCCGCCGGCACCTCACGCCTGTTCCTCGCCAGCGCGGCGTCGGTCGACAACGCCCGCGCCGGCCAACCCGACAAGGCCCGCGACATGCTCGAGCTGGCCCAACAACTGTCCGTGCGCCAGGCCGACTCCGAGCCGGGCGGCCTCCTGCTGTGTACGCCGGAACGCGCCGAGGGATTGTGGGCGGATACCTATCTCGCCTTCGGCCAACCGGAGCACACGTCGACCCACGCCGATCACAGCGTCGCCCTGTTCGAGGCAGCGCCGTACGTCCTGCGGAACCAGGGATCCGAACGCATGGCCCGTTTGCAGCAGGCCAAAGCCCGGCTGCTCCTCGGCCAGCTCGACGGTGCGATCGAGGCCGTCGAGCCGGTGCTGGAGCTTCAGCTGGAGTACCGCGTTCGTCCGCTGATTCATCGCCTCGCGGAGGTCGCGGCGCTCACGTCGCCGTACGCCCGAACGCCGAAGGCGCGCATGCTCCGCGCGCGCATCGCCGAGTTCACCCAGCTCCCGGCACGCAGGAAAGAGGACCAGACATGATCAAGGACGTCCGCGATCATTGGTACTGGCGCCCCAACTGGCGGCCCGGGCGATCGTTCTACACCTGGCATGTCGTCTTTCCGGAAGACTC
Organism: Kribbella rubisoli; assembly: GCF_004217145.1. Taxonomy (GTDB): domain Bacteria; phylum Actinomycetota; class Actinomycetes; order Propionibacteriales; family Kribbellaceae; genus Kribbella; species Kribbella rubisoli. The sequence continues at coordinate 1,260,072 of NZ_SHKR01000011.1, forward strand.
CGTGGTGACGGAGGTCCACGCGGCGTACCAGCACCTGGTCGACTCGCTGCCCGGGATCACGCCGGTGGCGGTGAGCCGGCTGCACCTCACGGTGCAAGGAGTCGGGTTCACCGACAAGGTGCCGCGGGCGGATCTCGACCTGATCGTCGAGGCCACGCGTCGGCGGCTCGAGCACTTCCGGCCGTTCGAGATCAAGCTCGGTTCGGCCGTCGTCGATGTCGAGAGCCTGCAGCTCCCGGTGGAGCCCGTCGACCGGATGCGCAGGCTCCGCGCCCAGCTGCGTGCCGCGATCACCGACGTGTGGGGCCGCGACTCGGTGCCGGCGCTGCCGGAGCTCGATCCACACATCTCGCTGGGCTACTGGAACCAGGTCGCCCCGGCCGAGCCGCTCGAGAAGCGCGTGAAGGCACTGGGCGGCGGTGTCGCCAGGACCGAGCTGACCGACGTCACGCTGATCGAGCTCAACCGCGACCACAGCCAGTACGAGTGGACGCCGTACGCGACCGTGCCGCTGGGCATCCAAGTGTCACGCGACGGGACCGGCGGATGAACGCCACCGCAACCAGCCTGTACGCCGGCGACGCGGCGGCACGCGTCATCCGAGCCCTCCTGGACTTCCGCAGCCTGTGGACAACCCATGACCTGGTCACGACCAGCGGCGTGCCGGCCCAATCGGTACGCGGAATCATCGACGCCCTCGACCAAGAAGATCTGGTCGAACGCCGAGCCCCCGGAGTAGTCACTGTCCCCAGCTGGCTGGCCCTGGTACGCCGCTGGAACGAGGACTTCCGCTTCACCCGCAACACCCACCTCACCTACTGGCGCACCAAACCCGGCACCCCACCCCTCCTGGACCGAATCCCCACCACCCCAATCCGCCACGCCGTCACCGGCACCACCGCAGCCCACCACTGGTCCCCAGCAACCCCCACCGGCCGCACAGTCATCTACACCCCCGACGCGCAAGCAGCCGCAACCCTCTGGGAACTAATCCCAACCAGGACGAGGTACAAGTCGGTCGTGCTGGCCGAGCCCGAGTCAGACGTCGTCTACACCCGCTCCCGCAAAACCCCCACCGGCCTCCGCCTGGCCGCTCCCGCCCAGGTCCTCGCAGACCTACTCACAGGAGCCGCCACACCCCGGACTCCGGCCGCAGCCCCCTTGACCCACTGGATGCAACAACACGAACTCGACTGGCGCTACTGACCGTAGGCACGGATGGAGACGACGTGGGCTCGGGGGGCTCCGTTGGTGCGGTTTGTGGTTAGGCGGAGCTGGGTGGTTTGGGTGGGGGTTTGTAGGTGGTGGTGTTGGGTGCGGTGGTGGTTGGCGGTGACGGTGGCGATGGGGTGCCAGGGGGCGTCCCGGCCGTTGCGGGATTCGAGGGTGTAGTCGGAGAGGAGGGTGGGGAGGGACTCGAAGGGGGTGCGGTGGTGGTGGAGGTTGATGAGGTCTTCTTGGACGTCGGCGTCGAGGATGACGACGACCTCCGAGAGTTCGACCGGCTCGGGCCAGGTGAGCTCGAGCCACGGGTTCGGGTCCCACGCGAGGTCTTCGGAGGACCAGAGGTTGGGCCCGCCGTACGGGCGCGAGTAGCCGCCGATCACCTTCGAGGGTGCGTACGCCGCGGTCTCGCCGAGGCGGATGCACAGCCCGCCGCGGGGCAGGATGTGCTTCCAGGCGCGGAACTGCTCGGTCCATTGCTCATCCGGGCCCGGCTCACGGTGGGCAAAATGCACCATGCCCGGCAGCGCGGTCGACGCTGTGTGGACGGAGATGTCCGGCGTCTTCCGGAGTACGACGAAGGCGTTGGTCGGGGCGGACGGGTGCCACGACAGCGGCACCTGGATCCAGCGCTTCTCACCGGCGGGTACGTCGATCGTGCAGGAGTCGACGAGTGCGGCGGGCAGGTAGTTCTGCGGCTTGACCGGATCGTGCAGCTCGACGGTCAACGAGCCGCCGGCGGAGTCGACGAGCAGCTCGAAACCGTCCAAAGCCGGGTCAACCGGAACGACCATGCCAAGGTCATCGGTCAGCGCCAGAGTGCCCGACGAAACCTCGACCACCGGGCGGGTCAAACTCGAAGACGCACTCACCGACGCAGACAAAGCAAGGTTCGCAGGATCGTCATCGACCACGCCGAGGACCGACGAGTCGGCGCGGGTCAGTGCGTGCTTGACCAGATCGAAACGCGAGCCCGCCACCTCCCGCGGCGACAAACCGTTGCGCAAGGCAACAGAAGCGCCGACCCCGGCCGCCTCACCGAGTAGCGCGCACGTCGCCATTACCCGCGTCGTACCGAACGCTACGTGACTCGCGCTGATGTTGCGCCCGGCCATCCACAGGTTCCGCACGTTCCGCGAGTACAGCGACCGCAACGGGATGTGGTAGTTCCCGTCCGGATGCCAATGCTTCGACCCACGCTCAGCCGCATACACCCCACCAGGCGGATGCAGGTCGATCGACCATCCACCGAAGGCAACCCGGTCCTCGAACAGAGTCTGTTCCAAAACATCTTGCTGGGTCAGGACATGATCTCCGAGGAACCGCCGGTACTCGCGCTTCCCCGGCACCGACCCGATCCACTCCAGCGTCAGGTTGTCCGCATCGAACCGCCCGGAGTTCTTGATGTAGTCCCAGATGCCGTACACCACGCCCTGCAACTCGTCCCGGATCGCCTCGTTGTCGTCGACGACGTCGAGCGAGCCGCCCCACTCGATCCACCAGAACGCGCACCCGTTCATATCGGTGCGGATCACCCGCCGCTCCGGGATCGCAGTCTCGGTGACGTCCTTCGCGAACGACGGCGGCACGAACCGCACCGGCTCGCCGGCGTCCTTCGTGTAGAAGAGAATCGTGCTGCCGAGCGTGTTCGAGTCCGGTACATCCGGCGCCCACGACTCGTCGTACAGAGATCGAGGCTCCCGCCCGGTCCGAAACTCGGCCCCGGCAAGCACCCCGACCAGCCCGTCACCCGAGCAGTCGACGTACGCCGGACTGACGAAGCGGATCTCCTTCTCCGAGCCCATCTGCCACCCGGTCACCGAGCTGATCACACCGTCGGAAGCCTGCACCGAGCGGACATCGGTGTTCAGGTAGAGCGTGATCAGCGGCTCGGCGCGGACCGCCTCGAGCAGCACCAGATCCCAGTAGTACGGGTTCCCCAGCGGGTTCTGGTACTGGTTCTCGACGAACAGCTCGCCCATGATGCCGGTCTCGCGGGCGAAACTCTGGACGCCGTGCGCGGTCGCCCCGCACACCCACACCCGCACCTCGCTGGACGAATTGCCGCCGAGCACCGGCCGGTTCTGCACCAGCGCCACGCTGCTCCCCTGCCGCGCGGCGCCGATCGCCGCGCAGATCCCGGCGAGCCCGCCGCCGACGACGGTCAGATCGGTCTGGACCTCGAGCTGCTGCATGCAGAAACCTTTCAGGTATCAGGATTGACGAAGGTGTCGGGATGGAGATCGGCGTCCGGATGTACGACGGGCTGCCCCGGCCCGTTCGGGTGATTCGCGGTGAGGTGATCGGGCACCCGCTGCGCGACCAGCACGAACAACAGGCCGGCCGTCAGTACGTCGCTCGCGCGGCCGGCGAAGAACTCGGTCCAGTTGGCGCCGTTCGGCGTACCGGTGTCGAAGGTGACGTCGGCCAGCCGCGCGATCGGTGAGTCGACCATCCCGGTGATCGCGACCGTCAGCGCACCCTCCTCGTGCGCCCGGCGGACGAACTCCAGCGTCGTCGGGTCGGTCCCGGAGCGCGTGACGGTCAGCGCCACATCCCCGGAGCCGAGCAGACCGGCGCCGATCTGCGACGACTGCGGCCCGTCGAAGAACCACACCGGGATCCCGATCCTCAGCAACCGGATGTAGAGCTCCCGGGCCGGGACCGCGTCACCCCACTCGCCATAGATATGAGTACGGCGTGCGCCGGCGATCGCGTCCGCGACCCGCGTCGCCGCGGCGAGATCGATCGCGGCCAGCGCGTTGCGCAGTGCGTTCGCCTGGGTCGACGCGAGCACGTTCAGCACCTGCTCGGGCGGATCGGCCGGACCGATCGCCATGCCGATGTCGCTCGCCCACCCGGCCTCCAGCCCGCGGCCGACCTCCATCGCCAGTGCGGCCCGTAGCGCGGGATAACCGGCGTACCCGAGGTGCGTCGACAGGCGCGTCACCGTCGCGGCCGACGTCTGGGCGACCTCGGCCAGCTTGGTGATCGATCCGCGCGCGACCTCGTCCGGGTTCGCCAGGATGTGCTCGGCGACCCGCTGCATCGCACCGTTCAGCTCGGGCAGCGCTCGTTTGACCAGCTGCAACGGGCTCGGCGTACCAGCTCTCTCCATGTGAAATTCCTTCCCCACGCCACTGCCCCGGTCGTCTGCCATCCAGCGATCATCACGTATAGACGAACTGGGCACTGGCCACACCGTCGGTGTCGCTCACCACCCGCACCCAGTGCGCACTGAAACCGGGCGGGAACACATGCGTCCGGATCTGCCCCGGTTCAACCGTCAGCGTCTCCACCGCGCCGAACCGTCCGTGGCCGTGGAAGTCGATCTCGACCGTCAGGTTCATCCGCGAAGAGCCGAAGTTCTCCAGGTGAAGGCACTTCCCGTCGAACCCGGTCATCAGGTACGGATCCGAGGGCACTCCGGCCTCGACCGGCGTCTCCCACCACGGCCCGCCCCAACCGGCCGGCTTCCCGAAGTTCCACAGATCGTCGGTCTTCCCGAACCACAACCCCGACTGCGGCTCGGCCGTCGTCGGGTTCAGCCCGTGGCTTGGCGAGGCGTTGTCCGCGCCCGCGACCAGCATCCCGCGCCAGGAGCAGAAGTCACCCAGCACCCACAAGTGCGTCGAGATCGGCCGCACGCCCCAGATCCGCCCGCCGTACGCCCACGGTGACAACTCGTAGAACATCCCGTGATGGTCGAGCAGCAGCCGCTCGTGCTCGACCTCCCGGATCCGCGGCCATTCGGTCTGCCATTTGTGGTCGAAGCAGTGCGACGCCTTCGGCAGCCGGTACCGCGTCCACTGCTGATCCGCCTCGGTGAACACCTCGAGGATCGCCGAGGCCCGGTCCCACCCGGTCGCGAAGATCGTCCCGCCGAATTCGTGCCGCCCGCCGATCGCGGTGAACGGATCCTCCCGCAGTACCTTCCACGCGCTCCCGTTGTACTCCGCCAGCCGGCCCCGCGACCGCTCGCCGGCCCACTCGGGCTCGGCGTACTCGTTGGAACACACGACGAGCCGGCCGAACGACGTGTAGCAGTCCTTGTAATGCACCTTCATCTCGCCGTCGGTGCCGAGCTCGTCGTTCAGGTCGAAGAGCTGCGTGCACTCGTACGTCGTGAGGTCGAGCTCGAGCAGTTCGCCCTCCATCGCGAGCACGTACACATGCGTGTCGGGCTTGGTCAGGTGTCGCGACGTGCCGCAGACCCGGAGCGGCTGGAGCTCGGGGATCGTGACGATCTTGTGGTGCTCGTCGATCACGTGCGGCCCGAGCACCAGCTTCGACGTCGGGAAGTGCACGAACCGGTTGGTGTACGTGCCGTCGACGCCGAGTGTCTCGGCGACGATCTCCATCGAGAAGTCGGCGTCGATCCGGCGAAGGCTGACGCCCGCGCCGGACGGAGCCTTGTGGGAGTTGTAGTTCTGGACGTAGAGCTTCCCGTTCCACGGCATCAGCGAACCGACGCCGAGCTCGCTGCGCGGCGGACCGAAGTCGCCGATCTGGGCGAGATGCGGGAAGACACCTGAGACGTTGTTCATTTGATCCCTGTGTGAGTCATGGCGGCGATGAACCGGCGTTGCAGGACGACGAACACGATCAGCACCGGGACGATCGAGATCACCGAGGCGGCCATCGTCAGGCCGGGGGCGATCTGTCCCTGTTCGTCGACGAAGTTGGTCAGGCTGAGCGGGAGCGTGTAGCGGTCCGGGTTGCTGATCAGCACCAGCGGCGTCTCGTAGTCGTTCCACGACCAGACGAACGCGAGGATGCCGAGCGCACTCATCACCGGCGTTGCCAACGGCAAGTAGATCCGGGTGAACACGCGCCACTCGTTCGCGCCGTCCATCCGGGCCGCTTCGGCGAACTCGGCCGGCTGGCTGATGAAGAACTGCCGCATCAGGAACGTACCGAGGACGGTGAACATGCCCGGCAGGATCAACGCCCACAACGTGTCGTACAGCCCGAGCTTCTGGAAGTAGATGAACCGCGGCACGAGCAGCAACTGCGCGGGGATGATCGCGGTCGCGAGGTAGAGGAGGAACAGCTTGTCGCGGCCCTTGAACGACATCCGCGCGAAGGCGTAGCCCGCCATCGTCGCGGTGATCAGCTCGCCCGCGACCCGCAGTACTGCGACGAAGATCGAGCGGCCGAACGCCGGGAGGACCGAGGTCGCGCCGGTCAGCACCGTGGTGAAGTTGTCCCACTGGAACGGGTTCGGGATCCATTGCATCGGGATCTTGTACGCGTCCACGTCCGGCTTCAGCGCGGTCGAGATCATCCACGCGAACGGCGCGAGGAACGCCAGCGCCAGGATCCACAGCGGGATCCCCCACATCCACTTCTTACTCATTGAGGGCCCTTCCTCGCTGTGCACGCCAGGTCAGCAGCGTCAGGACGAGTACGCCGACGAACGTCACCAGGCCGATCGCGGACGCATAGCCGAACCGGTAGAACTGGAAGCCTGTTTGGTACATGTAGTACGAGATCGTCGTGGTCGAGTCGCCCGGGCCGCCCGCGGTGATCAGCGCGATCAGGCCGAAGCCCTGCGACGCCCCGATGATCAGCGTGACCAGCAGGAAGATCGTTGTCGGTAGCAACGACGGCCAGGTGATCACGCGGAACTTCGCCCACGCGGACGCGCCGTCGATGTCAGCCGCTTCGTACAGCTGCCGCGGGGCGTCCTGCAGCGCGGACAGATAGATCAGCGAGCAGTACCCGACGCCGCCCCAGATCGCCATCACGATCAGCGCGGGCAGCGCCCAGTGCGAGGAGGCGAACCAGCCCGGTTGGATGCCGAAGGCATCGAGGACCTGGTTGACCAGGCCGGCCTTCGGGTTCATCAGCATCAGCCACGTCATGCCGATCGCGACCACGTTGACGATGTACGGGAGGAAGAAGATCGCCCGCAGTACGGCGCGGCCTGGCAGCGGGCGGTTGAGCGCGATGCCGAGGGCCAGTCCGAGTACGACGGTCAGCGGGACCGACACCACGACGTACACCAGCGTCAGGCCGATCGCGTGCCAGAAGCCGGGGTCGCGGGCGATCGCGACGAAGTTGTCGATGCCGTTGAAGGTGATGCCGCCGAGACCGGACACCAGGTTCCAGTCGGTGAACGCGAGAACCACCACGCTGATCAGCGGGATCAGCGTGAACGCGATGACGCCGAGCAGGTTCGGCGCGATGAACAGGAAGCCGATCCAGCCGCGCGGTTTGATCCCGGGCGCCTTCTCGGTCCGGACCCGCGAGGCGGTGGCGACTGCGGCGGTGGCCATCAGGGCCTCCTCTCGTTACGGGCGATCGCGGCGTCGGCGAGCCGCCGTACCTCACGGATCGCGACGCCCGGGTCCTTCTCGCCCAGCCAGCACAGGTCGCGCTGCTGTTTCACGGCGAGAGTGATCTCGGGGAACCCCGTCAGCCGGGTATCGGTCGCGAGCTTGGGATCCGCCTCGAGGACGACGCGGCGGAACGAGTCCATGTCGAAGTACTTGTCCGGCTCCTTGCCGAGCATGCCGGTGATCACCTGGTCATCGGTGACGCCGCCGAGCGCGGGCAGCTTGCCGCCCTTGAGCATCGGCGTCGCGCCCTCGGTCAGCCAGAACTTCACGAACGCCCAGGCCGCCTCGAACTTCGGCGACTTCGGGTTGATCATGATGAAGTTGCTGTACGAGCCGCCGTTCCAGTCCTTGCCGTCGACGGTCGGCGAAGGGGCGAACGAGACCTTGAAATCGTGCGGGTACTTCTTCGCGTCGTACAGGTAGCGCAGGTTGAACGGCGCGGTCGACCAGAGGTGGAACTCCTCGGTCAGGAACGAGTTCTGCTGGTACGCGTCGAGATGGCGGGCGAGGACCTCGGTCCACGGGAACGCCGTACCGTCGGCGATCATCTCGCGACCCACCCGGAACCCTTGCTCGAAGTGCGGGTCGCCGAAGTTGCTGCGGTTGCCGTCGTACCAGTAGTTGGGTCCGAGGGCGATCCGGGCGATGTCCGGGACGGTGTAGGCGCCGACGGTCTTGTCCGTGGTCAGCCGCTTCGCCGTACTGCGGAACTCGTCGATCGTCCACGCTTGCGGAAGCTCCACGCCGGCCTGCTGCCGGAGCTTCTCGTTGAACAGCACGAAGAACGGCTCGCGGGCGGTGGCGAGCGCCTTCACCTTGCCGTTGTCGATGTACGACCGCGGCTGCTCGGTGTCGAGGAACACCTTCAGCTCCGGATCGTTGGTGACCCGGTCGGTCAGGTCCGCCGCGAGTCCGGACCCGGCCCTGAGTGCCATCGCGCCTTGCGAGTAGGTGAAGTACACGTCGATGTCGACGCCGCCCTGCAGCGCGGTATCGAGCTTGAGGTTGCCGCGATCGTCGTTCACGAACCGCGTGTAGTCCACCGCGTACTGCGGAAACTTCGCCTGAAACGCCTTCACCACATCCCCCGGCCCAGACGCGGCCGGCACCCCACCCCAAACCTGCAAAGCCCCCGACCGCCCGCCACCACTCCCACACCCCGGCACCAGAGCCGCCGCCCCCGCCGCCCCCAGCCCGGCCAACACCTCCCGCCGAGAAAATCTCTTGCGCCTCACTACCCACCTCCCATCAGATTGCGCAAAAGATTATCTAGCCAGGCACTGATTGTGAAGTCCAACTGAAAAACTTTTTCAGGCCCGAGCTAACGACAGGAGGTAGTCCCCTCAGAGGCCACTGCTCACGCTCAGCCGACCATCAGAAGCGCCCGCTACGGGCACTACCTCCTGTCGTTAGCGGTCCGCTGCTCCAGCGCACTCCGCACGGTCTCGACCACCCAGGCGGGCTCTCCGATCACCTGCTGATAGGTGAACCGCAATACCAGCCAGCCCGCCGTGACCAGATCGTCGTACCGCCGACAGTCCGCGGCGAACGCCGTCGCGGATCCGTGGAACGCGTACCCCTCGGCCTCCAGAGCGAGGCGTGCCGGTCGATGACCGAGATCCACCCGGACTCGGACGCCGTCGATGTGGACAACCACCTGCGGCTCGAATCCGTCGACCCCGGCGCTGATCAGCAAACTCCGCAGCATGGACTCCAGAAAGCTCTCCGACAGCCTGGTCGCCTTGTCCGCAACCCACACAGCATTCGGGCGGCCCGGTCCGCGCATCGCAACGGCAGCCGACTCCAGCTCGTCTTTCATCAGCCTGCCGGTGGCGAGCGCAGCGTCGGCGACCGCGAGGGCTTCGCCGAACGGGAGGATCCGGGCGCAGTCGAGGACCGTTCGCTCCAAGGACGTGAGCCGGTCCGCACGCTCAGCCGTGGAGACCGCAGCCCAATGCAGCTCGGCCGGGCGCCCGGCTCTCGGTCTGCGGTGCGCGGGCACCGTGATGTGCGGTTTCTCCGGGCGCACCAGCACCGGCAGTCCCCAGGCAATCGCTGCGCTGGTGTGTGACACGACCCCGTCGTACCCGATCGCGGCAAGGCGGTCCTGTCCGAGACTCGGCAGCCCGTAGACCCCGCGGGCCAGTCGCTCGACCTCACCCCGCTGCAGCGCGGCCTTCAACGCCCCGGCCGGCACCCCCGACAGCTGGGCAGCCGTCGCACAGCCGCCCAGGCGCGCCAGGATCTCGACAACAGATGTCACCCATAGATCGTGCTGGATTCGGCCGGATCCTCGCTGGAGTTGTCCACAGGGCCGCTAACGACAGGAGGTAGTGGTGCCGGCGACCTCCGGCCACGCTCAGCCGACCGCGGCGAGTGCCCGTTCCGGGCACTACCTCCTGTCGTTAGCCGCTCAGAGGGAGCAGTTCACCAGGACTGGTTCGTTCACGAGGGTGATGTTGAAGGAGTGTTGGACCTGGGTGCGGACGTGGGTGGCCAGCGTGAGGAGTTCTTTGGCGGTGGCTCCGCCCTGGTTGGTCAGGGCCAGGGTGTGTTTGGAGGAGACTGCGGCGGCGCCGATTGTGTAGCCCTTGGAGACGCCGGCGTGCTCGATGAGCCAGGCGGCGCTGGTTTTTACCCGGCCGTCGGGTTGGGGCCATTGGGGGGCGCCGGCGGGGACCGCGGCGGGGGTGTCGAGGATGGGGTTGGTGAAGAAGGAGCCGGCGCTCCAGGTGTCGTGGTCGGCGGGGTCCAGGACCATGCCCTTGCTGCGGCGCAGGCCCAGGACGGCCTCGCGGACCTCGGCCATCGGCGCGCGGGAGCCTGGTTCTACGTCTAGGACACGGGCCAGCTCGGCGTACCCGACTTCCGCCGACAGATCGCCCAGCGTCAGCTGGAAGGTGACCTCGAGCACGACGTACCGCGAAGGGTCGGCCTTGAAGCGGGAGTTGCGGTAGCTGAATCCGCAGTCCGCGGCGAAGATCGTCTCGACCTTCCCCAGAACCCGATCCCACACCCGCACGGAAGCGATCGTCTCGGCGACCTCGTGACCGTAAGCCCCGACGTTCTGCACCGGTGTCGAGCCTGTCAGCCCAGGGATCCCGGACATCGACTCGAGGCCGCTCCACTCCTCGGCGATCGCCTGCTGTACGACGCCGTCCCAGTCCTCACCTGCAGCGATGTTCACCATCGCGCCGGAGCACATGTCCGCGTCGACCCGGATCCCCGAGGTCGCGACCTTGATGACGGTCCCGCGGAATCCGTCATCGCCGATCACCACATTGCTGCCGCCCGAGAGCAGCAGCACCGGCTCGCCGGCGGTGTCCGCGTCGCGGACCGCCGTGATCAGGTCATCCTCGGTGCTGACCTCGACGAACTTGTCGGCCGGCCCGCCGATTCGCAGCGTGGTGTAGTCGGCCAGCGACACATGCGTTCTCACTGGACGCGCACGACCGCCCTGGCCCGGCCGAGTACCTTCTCCTCGCCGGCAACTGCGGTGATGTCGATCTCGGCCCGTCCGTCCGCGACCTTGTCGACCTTCGCCGAGAACGTCACGTTCACGCCCTTGTCGTCATCCGGTACGACGACAGGCTTGGTGAACCGTACGCCGTACTCCAGCAGATCAGCCGGATCCGGGATCCAGTCCGTGACCACGCGTACTGCGGACGCCATCGTGAGCATGCCGTGTGCGATCACGCCGGGCAGACCGAGCGCGCCGGCCATCCGGTCGCTCCAGTGGATCGGGTTGAAGTCGCCGCTCGCTCCGGCGTACCGGACCAGGTCCTCGCGCCGGAACGTCACGGTCAGCGGCGGGAGCTCGGTGCCTACCTCGATCACGATTCACCCCGGTTGTGCGAGATCGTCGATGTCGACGTGGCGATCGGGTCGCCGTCGACGGTGGTCAGGGCGGTCTCGTACATGATCACCTCGACGTCACCGGCCTTGCGCACGGTGGTGATGGTCGCGGTCGCGGCGATATCGTCGCCGGCCTTGATCGGGCGGGTGTAGCTGAACTTCTGCGCGCCGTGCACGATCCGGTCCAGCCGCAGGCCGAGCTCCTCGTCGTTCAGCAGCTGCTCCAGCGCGCGGCTGCCGAGCATGAACGCGAACGTCGGCGGCGCGACCGCGTCATCACCGGTGTACGCCGGGTTGGGGTCGCCGATCGCGGCGGCGAACTCGCGGATCTTCTCCCGGCCGACCTGGTAGGACTCGGCGGCCGTGTAGCTCCGGCCGACCATCGTGGCGTCGATCGTCATATCCGCTAACCCTACTGGCAGACTGTCCCACGGGTGCCGCCGCCCACGATCCGACTGGGGAAGGTTGATGGTGACGGCAGTCGCAGGGCTGGCGCAGTACGCGCCCAGGTACAAGCTGGAGATCGGTGCACCGGAGGGTGACGACTGGCTCCGGGTGGACCGGATTCTCGAGCCGGGCAGTCCCGAGCTCACCGAGCTGCTCAAGCGCGACGACGAGGCCAGCAACCACCGCACCGCCCACGCGAACGCGCTCAGCATGATGTCGTTCTACGCCGGCCGCGCACCGGCCACCGCGCTCCTGCTCTGGGCGCTGGAGGGCCGCGTCCTCGACATCCGCCCGCAGAACCTTTGGGTCCGCCCGCACGAAGGCCACGGCCTCGCAGCCGTCGCCGTACGCTCCGCCACCTTCCTCCCCGGCGGATTGGAGACGCTGTACGACGTCGTACTGCGTCAGCACCTGCTCCCGCTCTCCGAGGAGCTGCACCAGCGGACGCGGGCCGGGCTCCGGCAGGTACACGGTGCGGTCGCGGCCGGATGCGCGATGGGATTCTGCGCGGCGACCCGCGAGGAGATCACCGTGGAACCGGCCTATCTACTCGACCGCTGGCGGACCTTCGTGGCGAAGGCACCCGGCGGCCTCGAGCGCCTCGGCGACGTGGAGATCGCGGCCGGGAAGCTCGTCTATCTGCGGAACACCTGCTGCCTCTACTACACGAGCGAGGTCGGCAAGGGCACGCTCTGTGGCTCCTGCTGCCTCACTCCGCGTGACGAGCGTCTCACCGCTTATGAGGGCGGCCGCCCGATCCTGACCGTGTGAGGGCACAGCAAAAGGGCCGCTTCGGCAATCCGAAGCGGCCCTCGCGAAGCTGCTGAGATCAGCGGGTCTCGCGGTGGTCGGTGTGGTCGTTGCACCGGTGGCAGTACTTCTTCAACTCAAGACGGTCCGGGTCGTTACGCCGGTTCTTCTTGGTGATGTAGTTCCGCTCCTTGCAGACCGTGCACGCCAGCGTGATCTTCGGGCGAATGTCGGTTGACTTGGCCACTGCTGCCTCTTCTTGTCAGGAGTGCGCAACTGAGGTGATCGCACTCTCGAGATACTGCATCGGTGGTAGCGGGGGCGGGAGTCGAACCCGCGACACCACGATTATGAGCCGTGTGCTCTAACCACCTGAGCTACCCCGCCGGGAGAGTTCGTCATCCCACCCGGAGGTGGGACGCCGTTCTCAGAGCCCCTTTACGGAATCGAACCGTAGACCTTCTCCTTACCATGGAGACGCTCTGCCGACTGAGCTAAAGGGGCGGGCCGAGGAGAGAGATTACACGGTCCGCCACCTCGATGTGAAATCGAGCCGGCCAACCCTGCATGCCCCTCAGTCCGTCCCGGAAAGCATACCGGTTCCCTGGAGTGCTTCTGACCAATTTTCACCTCAGTACGGCGTCGTCCGCGGAGAAGTCGTCGGACGCGTCAGCCGGCGGGTTCGCCAGGTGCCATCGGACCGAAGTCTGCAGGGTCCCGGCCGGCTCCGCGGGTGCCCAGCCGAGCACCTTCCGCGCCTTCGATGAGTCGACCAGCAGATGCTGCGCGACGGTCCCGGTGAGCGAGAGATCCTCCGGCAGCAGGTCGTCCCGCACCTTCACCAGCTCCACGTCCGCAGCGTCCGCCGCAGCCAGGATCTGCTCGGCAAACAGCCGGTACGGCGCTGTGGACGGTTCCGCCAGGTTGAACGCGTCCGGGAAATCCCCCGCGAGCGCCAAGGACACCGCGGCGGCCACGTCCCCGACGTACACGCGGCTGAAGAGGAACTGCCCCGATCCGACCGGTATCCGCTTCCGGCCGGCCCGCACACGACGCAGCACGAACTCGAACCGCGTCTGGTAGTCGTGCTCGCCGTAGACCGCGCCCAGCCGCAGCACAGTCGCCCCACGCGGCAGGTACCGCTCTTCCATCTCCAGGTTCTCGTACTGCGATCCGTCGACGAACCGGCGCTCCCGCAGCGGCGACTCCTCCGTTAACGGCAGGTCATCCGTCGTACGGTCCGAGTGCACACCGTCGTACGCGCGGTAGACGTCACAGCTGGAGATAGCGACCAGCTTCACCGCCGGTCCGACCGCACCGAGCGCCGCGTCGGCGGCTGCCGCGTTCATGCCGGAGATGTCGACCAGCGCCTCCGGGTCGAACGGCTTGAGCGCTGCAGCCAGCGCCGCGCCGTCGTGGCGGTCCACGTGGGCATGCTCGACGGGCGCCAGGCCGGACGGCTCGTGGTCGCCGCGGTGGACCACCAGCAGCGTGTGGCCCTCCGCGGTCAGGCGCTCCACGACAGCCCTGCCGATGAACCGGGTTCCACCCAGAATCGCGATTCTCATGCGCACAGTCCTATCGGTCCGGGCACCGGGAACCCAGACTCGTCTGCGACCGGCAGAAATCATGTCGAGAACCGCCGGACGGCTTCGTCGTAGGAGTAGGACCTAGTAGAAGGGAAGGACAGCTCATGACTGCAATGCCGACAGTTGTCTCGGCTGAGGAGTGGGAGAAGGCTCGTGCGGAGCTGCTGGTCGCGGAGAAGGCGGCCACCCGCGAGCAGGACCGGATCGCCGCTCAGCGACGGCGGCTGCCGATGGTGGAGTTCCCGGAGTACACGTTTGCGTCGGTGGACGGGCCGGTGACGCTGCTGGACCTGTTCGGCGACCAGCAGCAGCTCGCGCTCTACCAGTTCATGCACTCCGGCCCGGACCACTTCTGCCCGGGCTGCACGCACTTCACGAAGCACGTCACCAACCTCGACGTGCTGGCCCGGAGCGGACTGGCCTGGGCGACTGTCTCGGACATGCCGCTCGACCAGATGGCCGGCTACTGGAAGCAGATGGGCTGGAGTGTCCCGTTCGCGTCCTCGGCGGGTACGACGTTCTCCGCGGACTGCGGCGCGGGCGGTGGATTCCTCCTCAGCATGTTCCTGCGCGACGGCAACACCGTTTACCGCACCTATTCGACCGGCCAGCGCGGTGTCGACCGGTTGCTGTTCGTCAACCACCTCCTCGACCACGCGCCGTATGGCCGCCAGGAGGACTGGGAGGACTCCCCCGAAGGCTGGCCGCAGGACCCGACGTACGGCTAGGCCCAGACTCGGCTCGGGTAGGACGAGCGCAGTACTGGCAGGACCTCTGTGACGAAGGTCTCGACGGACTCCCGGTTCTCGTCCTCCGGGAGTCCGGCGACCTCCAGCGAGACGCCGGACAGCTCATGCCCGAACGCCTCCTGGTAGCGGCCGAACTTGTCGATCACCTGCTCCGGCGACCCGACCAGCACCGATCCGCCCTCGAGGAAATCCTCCAGCGTCCGGAACGGCAGCTGGTTGTGCCGCGCACCCGGTGAGTCCATGAACGCATCGAAGATCGGCCGGTCCCCTCGACCGCGTCCTGCGAGCTCTTGCGAACGTAGAGCCCGTTGAACCCCGCACCGACCACGGCGTCGGCCGGATCCCGCCCGTATGCCTCCCAGCGCTCCCGGTAGTGCCGGATCAACCCGGCGTACTTCTCCAGCGGGTGGAACCCGTTCGCCGAGAACAAGGGGTCACCCCAGCGGGCCGCCAGCTCAGTGGACTCGGTCGACGACGCCGACCCATGCCAGAGCGGGATGCCATCCGCTCGGTACGGACGGGGCTGCGTGGTCGCGTCCGTCAACGCAGGGCGGTACTGACCCGACCACGACACTCCTGTCTCCCGCAGCAGCCGCCGGAGCAGCTCGTACTTCTCCCGATTACGGTCCCACTGCCCGTCCAGCTCGTATCCGAACAGTGCGTTCTGGTCCGGGTCGTTCCCCTTGCCGATGATGATGTCCAGCCGCCCACCCGACAGCTGGTCCAGCGTCGCGTAGTCCTCGGCCACCCTCACCGGGTCCAGCAACGACAGAACAGTCACCGTGGTCAGCAGACGGATCCGCGACGTCACGGCAGCGATGTAGGACAGGACGACCGGCGGTGACGATGAGATGAAGCGCTGCGCATGCCGCTCCCCCACGCCGTACCCGTCGAAGCCCAGCTCCTCTGCCCACTGTGCCTGTCGTACGACGTGGTGGAACCGTTCTGCCGGGGTCAACTGCACCCCACTGATCGGGTCCGGCGAGTTGTCGATCAGCGTGTAGGTACAGAACTTCATCGGGGCTTCTTCTCGCCCGCGGTGAGCGGGAGGCCGAGGCGGTTGCCGGCTGGTGGTGCGGGGCAGGTGCCGTACGCCGTGAACGCGAAGGGCAGGTTGATCGTCCGGTTGAAGTCAATGACCACAGACCCGTCCCGCCCGACCGGTCCGGTCGTCACAGTGCGCCAGGGGGCCGTCTCCTCGCCGTTCGTCTTGTCGTGGAAGGACAGGTTCAGTCGCCCGTCTCCTGCCGCAGTGGCAACCAGTTCGTACGCCGTGCCGCCCAGTGCGACATGCACCGCGCCGACCGCGGTCACATGCTGACGCAGGTCCTCCCGCGCGGTGGACACCTCCACTCGCTGCGGCTTCGCGGACGGCGTGAAGTACCCGGTCACGACCCAACGGTCATCCAGCGGATACGTCGGTACGCCGGTGAACTCCTGCCTCGTCGCAGCACGTGGGTCCCGCTGCCGTACGGCGTACTGCCCGCCGCGGAGCACCAGCTCGACCAGGCGGTCGCCGTACAGCAGCCAGCTGAGCGAACCAGCTTCGGGGACGCTGGCCGACACTGTGCCGTTCACCGGTTCACCACTGAGTGTCAGCTGCCCGTCAGCCGTCATGTGCGCACGCTGGTCGTCGGACCACCAGATACCTGGCAGACCGGGCAGTGCGACCGGGGAGGTGGGCAGCCAGTCGAAGGCGACGACGGACAGCCAGCCGTAGTCGGTGTCCAGGTCGCGTTCGCGTGCCGCGTGCCAGGTGTGCCAGTCCTGTTCCAGATCGGAGATGACTGTCATGACGCCTTCCTCTGTTCGCGGTGGGCTACCTCGGAGCGGACCAGCGGGATGACGTAGCGGCCGAAGTCGACCGCGTCGTCGTAGATGTCGTAGCCGCGGGCGGAGAAGATCCGGATGCCGAGGTCGTAGTAGTCGAGCAGCGCGGCCGCGACGGTGTCCGGCGTACCGACGAGTGCGGTCGAGTTACCGCCTCCACCGGTAACACCGGTGGGCGCGGTCCACAGCGCGCGGTCGTGGCGCTCGCCTTCCGCGACGGCCTTGAGCAGTCGCTGGGAGCCGGCGTTTTCCGGCGTCTTCGAGCGGAGACGTGCCGGAGCCGGCCCGTTCTTGATCCGGCCGAGGATGCTCTCCGCCTTCTCCCAGGCGAGCTCCTCGGTCGGCGCGACGATCGGCCGGAACGCGATCTGGATGGTCGGCCGGTCCGCCCGGCCCGCACGAGCGGCCTCGGCGTCGATCGTGGCGACCTGTTCGCGAGTCCCGGCGAGCGGTTCGCCCCAGAGCGCGAAGATGTCCGCCTCGGCGGCACCGACCGCGTAGGCGGCTGCCGACGAGCCACCGAACGAGATCCGTGGCCGGGGCTGCTGGAGCGGTTTGATGTCGGCGAGGAACTGCTCGAAGCGATAGTGCTCGCCGTTGAAGTCGAATCGGGAGTCGGAGGTCCAGGCCTGCTTGAGGATCTGGATGAACTCGCGCGTTCGCCCGTAGCGGTCGTCCTTCGCGAGGAAGTCGCCCTCGGCGGCCTGGTCCGCGGTCGAGCCGCCAGTGATCACATGGACTTCGAACCGGCCACCGCTGATGTGGTCCAGCGTCGCGAACGTCTTCGCGGTCAGGGTCGGGTAGGCGACGTTCGGCCGGTGCGCGACGACCAGATTGATGCGCTCGGTGCGGCCGGCGACGTACGCCGCGACCTGGGCCGGGTCGGGCGATCCGGAGTGATACGCGAACAGGATGCGGTCCCAGCCGTTGTCCTCGTGAGCACGGGCGAGCTTGGCCGTGTACTCCAGGTCCAGCGGGCCGCCGGTTCGCGGCGTGACCTCGCTGGCGGGGTTGGTCCCGGCGATGCCCAGGAACTCAACTGGCATGGCGTTCTTCCTTCCGTACGGTGGGTGCGAGCAGCTTGAGCAGGTCCCGCGCCACGGCGTCGTTCTGCCGGAAGCCGGGACCGTTGAAATGCGGCCGGGAGAATCCGGACGAGCCGGCCGAGCCGGATACCGACGGCCCGAGCAGGAACAGCGCGTCGTGGGTGGACCCGTCGGCACGGATCGCCCGGGACCGGGAGTCGGCCTTGAGCTGCCCGCCGCCGAGGCTGGTCCCGTCGGCCGCGAACAGCTCGTCGGCCGCGAGCGCACCAGAGTCGAGCAGGCCGCGCAGCAGCGGATCGGTCGTCGCGAGTACGTCGGGCCGCGGCAGCCGCGCTTCGACGAAGGCCCGCGCGCGGATCTCCCCGCCGGCATCGGGGCTCATGGCAACGAATTGATCGTTGTCGATAGCAACATCAAGGTCGGGACCCGCGAACCGGACAATCCCGGCCCGATGCAGTGCGAGCAGCTCCTCCAACCGTCGCGGCGGCGGTCCACTGGCAACGAACGAGAAGAAGCCGTGCCATTCGGTCTCGACGCGGCGGACGCGATCCTCGTCCGTCAACTGCCCGTCGGTGATCGCCCGGGACAACACGCTGTAAATACTCAGCAATGCGTTGAACACCGCGAGATCCGCCGAGTACGCCGGATCCGCCCGCCGCAGCAGATCACCTTCGATCAGCTCGGTCATGAACCGCTCGAAGCTCGCTCGGTCCTCGAAGCGCAGACCGGCCAGCGGCCGATCCACTGTGCGCCGCACAAACCGATCCGCGGGATCAGGCACAGCAGCAGCCACAACAGCCTCGAACTCCGGGGACCAGGTCTCCAGAGCATTCGCGAACTCGGCCCACGACCATCGGACTCGTTCGGGGTGGGCTGTGAACAACTGCTTGTAGTGGGCGTACGCCAGCTCCTTCTCGATCAGCGGTGCGACATCCCGATCGAAATCAAGCAGCCCCTCACCAAGTGCCTCGGCCGTCAAGTACCGCGTCGGCACCGGCTTGGTACCGGCGACGGTGTAGCCGAGCTTCGCGTGGTACGGCACGCCGCGCCGCGACCCGACGTACAAGACCGGCTCCTCGCCGGACGGGTGATAGGTGAGCAGCCCGGAGCACTCGTCGTACCAGCCGCCTCGACCTTCGGTCAGCAGGACCATCAGGTCGATGAATGCCTGACCGAACCCGCGCACGATCACCGGCGCCTTCGGCCACAACCCGTCGAGGTCGACGTCCGCGGTGTAGCCGGGCGGGATGTACGTGAGGCCGGCATCCGCAGCCTGCGCCGCCCACGCCGACTCCGATGCCGTGGGCAACCGATCCAAGTAGCCGAGGGCAAGTACTACCGCGTCGGCCGCGATCTCCCGACCCGACTCGAGCACCACCCGCCGGTCCGCGGTGAGCTCGACCGCGCGCTCGCGATGGGTGGTCAGGGTCGCGGGGAGATCGCGGACGACGCGCTCCCACACCCACGCCAGGTACTCCGCCTGTACCAGCCGCGGCGGGAAGTCCATCGGCCCCGGCGGCTCGAGCCCGGCCTTCTCCAGGATCACCGCCCCCTCACCGGCGACCCAGGTCGCGAGGTCCGGACCCGGCACGATCGGCCCGTCGCACTCGACCGACTCGTCGGTGAAGATCGTGACGTCCGACGTCATCGAGTTCATCCACAGCAGCCGCGACTGCGCACGCCGCCAGATCCGCCCGCCACCGACCGGATACGGATCCACCACATGGATCTCGACCTCACGCCCGTCGAGCAACTCCGCCGCACTGGCCGCGAACCGCTCGAGCAGGCCGACGGTCCGCGGTCCTCCGCCGACGAACACGATGGTCGCCGGCGGCTCCTTCCACGGATGCAGCTCGGCCACGCTCATGCCTGCAGCCCGAGGTGCGAGCGGAGCGTCGTACCGGCGTACTCCGAACGGAAGACGCCGCGCTCGCGTAACAACGGCACCACCCGGTCGACGAACTCGTCGAGGCCGCTCGGCGTGAGGTGCGGGACAAGCACGAAGCCGTCCGCGGCGTCCTCCTGGACGTGATGGTTGACGGCCTCCGCGACCGTCGTCGGCGAGCCGATGAACGTCTGCCGGTTCTGCTGGTTGATGACCGTCTGCCGCAGCGACCAGCCGTGCGCCTCCGCCTGCGCGCGCCACTCCGCGACGATCGGGACCGGATCGTTGTACCCGACCCGCCCCTGCGTCACCGACGACCCCACCACCGGGTCCTCGGCCGGCAGCGGACCGTCCGGGTCGTACGCCGACAGGTCGCGTCCCCACAGCAGTTCGGCGAGCACGAGTGCGGTCGGACCGGACACCTGCTGATCCCGGATGTAGGCCGCCTTGTCGATCGCCTCGTCGTCCGTGTCAGCGACCACGACCGTCACCGCCGGCATGATCTTCAGCGAATCCTCGGTCCGCCCGTACTTCGGCAGCCGCGACTTCACGTCCTTGTAGAAGGCCTTCCCGCCCTCGAACGTCCCGTGCCGGCTGAAGATCACGTCCGCGTCGGACGCCGCGAACTCCCGCCCCTGGTCGCTGTCACCAGCCTGGATGATCACTGGCCTGCCCTGCGGTGACGGCGGTAGTCCGAACCGTCCGCGGATGGTGAAATGCGCGCCTTCGTCCGCGAAGGCCCCAGCGCCCTCGCGGGCGAACGCACCCGCCGCCTGGTCGAGGACGAGCTGGTCCGCGGTCCAGGAGTCCCAGAGTTTGCGGACGATCCGCAGCGATTCCTGAGCGCGGACGTATCGATCGGCCTTGTCGAGGTACCCGCCGCGGCGAAAGTTCTCGCCGGTGAACGCATCCCACGAGGTGACGACGTTCCAGGCCGCGCGACCGCCCGACACGTGGTCGAGGGTCGACAGTCGCTTCGCCAACTCGTACGGCTCGTTGAATGTCGAGTTCACCGTCGCCGCCAGACCGAGGTGCGTTGTCACCGCCGCCAAGGCACTCAACAAGGTCAACGACTCAGGCCGGCCGACCACGTCGAGGTCGTGGATCTTTCCCTTCACCTCACGCAGCCGCAAACCCTCGGCCAGAAAGAAGAAGTCGAACGTCCCACGCTCCGCCGTCTCCGCCAGCTGCCTGAAAGACTCGAACGCGATCTGCGACCCCGCCTGCGGATCCGCCCACACGGTCGTGTTGTTCACACCCGGGAAATGCGCAGCCAGATGGATCTGCTTACTCATGGCCGCACCAACCCGAGCCGCCCCCGCAAACTCCCACCCCGTTCAGCCGGTCCGACCAGCCCACGCTCCCGCAGCAACGGCAGCAGTTGATCGGCAATCACCGGCACATCCAGCTCGAGCGACCCCGGCCGCAGATGTACGCCGTCGGCACCCGCCGCCGCCCACCCCTCGATCAGCCCGACGAGGCCGTCCACGCCGTCGACGTGCGGCCGAACCTCGACCGACACCAGCACCAGTGGGCCGGAGTGCCGGATCGCCAGGCCATCACAATCGCCCGGCGCCCGCCCCTCCCCCGCTCCGGACGCCCGAAGGCGCGTGATTGTGATGGCCTGGAGATCCGGGTCCGGCAACAACACCACCTCCGCGTCAGCGGCTGCCTCCAACGCGTCGGGCGTGTTCGCCCGGATCGCGGTGACAGGATGGCCCTGCGGTGGCCGCGGGACGATCGACGGACCCTTGACGCTGAACGTAGGGGACTCGAAGTCGACGTAGTGCAGCTTCTCGCGGTCGACGTACCGACCCGTCGACGCGTCGCGGATGACGGCGTCGTCGTCCCAGGAGTCCCACAGTTGCCGGCTCGCGTCGAGGACGTACCGCGCCTCCCGCCAGGTCTCCGCAGCAGGCGCGGGCTCACGGCGACCAACCACCGCAGCCGCAGCGGCCGACGACGACACCTCCGCGACCCATCCACCCCGTCCGCCCGAGATGTGATCCAGCGTGGCCACCGAAGCCTGCACGTGGAACGGCTCCGTATGCGTGACGGTGATCGCCGGCAGCAATCCGATCCGCTCCGTCAGCGGCGCGATCCGCGCGGCCAGCCCCAACGCATCCAGCCGCACGCTCACCCGATCGGGTACGTCGTCCGGCGCCTCCAACGCGTCGACGAGCGTCACGAAGTCGACCCCGGCCGCCTCCGCCCGCTGCACCGCCCGCAGCGCCAACTCACCGGTGAGGATCGCGCGCGGATCAACCTCGGCCCCGCGCCACGCAGCCGGATCCGCTCCCGCACCATCGATCTCGAGACCAACGATCATGACGCCACCTTCAAGGCCACCGGAATCTCCTTCGTGAAAGGCAGCGGACCGATCGACTCGGGATCAGCCGACGTGTCGAACTGCGGTTCGAACCCGGTCGCCAGATACAACCCGGCCGCCTCCGGCTGACGCGGCCCCGTTGTCAGGTACAGCCGCCGATACCCGAGATCCGCAGCTGCCGCCTCCAGCTCCGCCAGCACGCGACGCCCCAGCCCCTGCCGTCGATGCAGGTGCGACGTCCACATCCGCTTCACCTCAGCGGTCTCGTCGTCATACCGGCGGATGGCGCCTCCGGCCACCGTCTGACCGCCGTACCGCAGCAGCACGAACGCCCCGCCGCTCTCGACCTGAAAGTCAGACGCCGGTACTTCGGTCAGCTGCGTATTCGCAGTGGTCCGCCCGTAGCGCGTGCTGTACTCGACCACGAGATCCGCCAGCAACGGCGCCGCCTCAGGATCGTCCGGCCGTACTCGGACCGCCTCGACGGCAGCGGCCTGCACCGCGCCGCCCTCGACAACCTGCTCGCCCTCGATCGTCGCGAGAAACGCCTCGGTCACGCCGTACAACGGAACAGACGCGGCCGGATCGAGCAGCAGTCCGCCCCCGTCGTACAACCGGATGTGCGACGACAGCACGAACCACCCCTGCCCGATCGCCTCCGCACCGAGACTCGTCAGCACCGGCCGGAGCGCATAGTCGATCACCAGCACATGCGCCGGCGTACCGCCCGTTGCCAACGGCAACACGGTCTTGCCCTTCAGCGCGTACTGCGGCAGCAGGTCGAGGAACACCTTCAGCAGACCGGAGTACGCCGCCTTGTAGACCGGCGTCGTGACGACGACCGCGTCCGCAGCCGCGAGTACCGCAGCCGCCGCAGCGATCGCCGGGTCATCGGCCTGACCTCGCAGCAGCGGCTCGGCCGGAAGATCGCGCAACACGATCGGGGTCACGGTGTGGCCGTGGCTGATCAGGCGCTTGGTGACATAGTCGAGAACGGCGTCCGTGCGGGAGGGGACCGACGGACTGCTCGAGACAGTTGCAATGGTCGCCATCGAGTTCTCCTATTTCTTCGGCAGACCGGGCGGGTTGATCAACGACTTCGGCACGGCCTCGGCCTGCAGGCCCCACTTGGCCAGGACCTTCGCGTAGCTGCCGTCCGCGATCGCCGCGTTGAGCGCGTCGGCGAGCGGCTTGACCAGGCCGTCGTTCTTCTTGGTGGTGATGCCGACGAGACCCTGTACGGGGTAGCTGGACGAGACCGTGCCGACGATCTCGGTCTGATGCTGCGTCGCGACGTGGTACGACGCGTTCGGGTTCGGGCCGAGGTACAGGTCGATACGGCCGGACTGCAGCGCGAGATACGTGTCGGCGGCCTGCTGGTAGTACTTGAGGTTCGCGGGTTTACGGCCGGCTGCGACGTTCTGCTTGTTCCAGTCGACCAGGATCGCTTCCTGGAGCGTGCCGGAGCTGACCGCGACGGTCTTGCCGGAGATGTCGGCCGGGCCGGTGATCTTCAGGCCGGACCCCTTCTTCGCCTCGAACGCGTGCAGACCGAGCCGGTACGTCGCGAAGTCGTACTTCTCCTTGCGCAACTCGGACACCCCGATGTTCGAGATCCCGACCTGGTACTTCCCGGAGTCGAGCCCGAGGAACAAGTTCTCCCAGCTGGTGGTGTCGATCTCGGGTTGCAGCCCGAGCACACTCGCGACCAGGTACGCGATGTCGATCTCGACCCCGATCGGAGTCTTGTTGTCATCCGCCGTGAACCCCAGCGGCGGCAATCCACCACCCGCAGACCCGTTCCCTACAACGAGCTTCCCACTCTCCCGCACCGCAGCGGGCAACTCGGCCGCGATGCTGTCCACCTTGGCCGAGGTGATGTGCGTCTGCTTCGCGGACGTGTCGAAGGCGACCTGCGATGCGTCGCCGCCCGTCGCGGGCGGGCTGGTCTGCGGGTCAGCACAGCCGGCGAGCACCAGCACAGTGATCCCGAACAGCAAACTCCAACTTCTTCTCATCAGTCGTCCTTCAGCTCGTCAGTGGGAGGCCGGGTGGGTTCACCTCGGATGTGGTGACCGCTTCCGTGGAGACGTTCCAGCGGTTGAGGACTTTCGCGTAGCTGCCATCTGCGATCACCGCGTTCAGAGCCGCCTGGTAGGCCTTCACCAGGCCGTTGTCCTTCTTCGTCGTCGCGGCGATCAGGCCCTGCAGCGTCGGCCCCGCGCCGGAGAACTTGCCGATCGTCTCGGTCTCGCCCGACGTCTTCACGTGGTACGCGATCGACGGGTTCGGCCCGAGGTACGCGTCGATCCGCCCTGAACTCAACGCCAGGTATGTATCAGTGTTCTTCTGGAAGTACTTGATCGTTGCTGCCGGCAACCCAGCCTTGACGTTCGCCTCGTTCCAGTCGACCAGGATCTTCTCCTGGTTCGTGCCGGACCCGACCGCGATCGTCTTCCCGGCGATGTCCTTGGCGCCGGTAACCCGCCAGGTCCCGCCCTTCTTCGCCTCGAACGCGATATCGTCCTTGCGGTACGTCGCGAAGTCGTACTTCTGCTTCCGCTTCTCCGTCACGGTGATGTTCGAGAACCCCACGTCGTACTTGCCGGAGTCGAGCCCGACGAACAGGTTCTCCCAGCTCGTCACCTCGATCTCCGGTTTCAGCCCGAGCGCCTCGGCGACGAGATACGCGATGTCGACCTCGAGACCGATCGGGGTCTT
This sequence comes from Kribbella rubisoli, assembly GCF_004217145.1. Classification (GTDB taxonomy): domain Bacteria; phylum Actinomycetota; class Actinomycetes; order Propionibacteriales; family Kribbellaceae; genus Kribbella; species Kribbella rubisoli. The sequence continues at coordinate 1,284,841 of NZ_SHKR01000011.1, forward strand.
GTTGTCATCCGCGTAGAACCCGAGCGGCACGCTGCCGGACCCGAACCCGCCGCCGACGATCAAAGTCCCGCGGTCGCGGATCTCGGCCGGCAGCAGTGCGGCAGCGGAATCGTTGCGAGTGGCGGTGATCCGGTTCTGCTCGGCCGACGTATTCACGCCGGTGTCCGAGGCAGCCGTTGCCTGCGCGCCGCATCCGGCAAGCGTGAGCAGCGCAAGGGAAAGGACAAGAAGCCGTTTCATCAGAGAACCTTCGAGATGAAAGCGCGGGTGCGCTCGTGGACAGGGTTGTCGAGCACCTCGCGCGGTGCACCCGACTCGACGATCCGGCCGTCGTCCATGAAGATCACCGTGTCGGCGATCTCCCGGGCGAAGCCGATCTCGTGGGTGACGACGACCATCGTGGCGCCGTCGCGGGCGAGCTCCTTGATCACGTCGAGGACCTCGCCGACCAGCTCCGGATCGAGTGCGCTGGTGGGCTCGTCGAACAGCAGGACCTTCGGTTTCAGTGCCAGCGCACGGGCGATCGCGACGCGTTGCTGCTGGCCCCCGGACAACTGCCGCGGGTACACGTCGGCCTTGTCGCCGACCCCGACCCGCTCGAGCAGTTCCCGCGCGTACGGCTCGACCTCGCTGCGCTTGCGCCGTTGCGCGGACACCGGCGCCTCGACCACGTTCTGCAGCACTGTCAGGTGCCCGAACAGGTTGAAGGTCTGGAACACGAACCCGACCTGCGACCGCTGCCGCAGGATCTCCCGCTCACGCAACTCGTGCAGTTTGTCGCCGCGCCGCTTGTATCCGATCAGCTCACCGTCGATCCGGACCAGCCCGCGATCTACCTTCTCCAGATGGTTGATCGACCGCAGCAACGTCGACTTGCCCGATCCGGACGGCCCGAGGATCACCGTGACCGCGCCGGCCGGCACGTCGAGATCGATCCCCTTCAGCACTTCGAGATCGCCGAAGCTCTTGTGCACACCCTTCACGTCGATCATCGCGTCGTACCTCGTGCGAAGCGGCGCTCCACGTAGTACTGCACGATCGACAGCAGCGTGGTCAGCACGATGTACCAGACCGTCGCGACCATGAGCAGCGGTACGACGCGACTGTTGCGGCCGTAGATCACCTGCACCTGGTAGAACAGCTCGGGAATCGCCATCACCGAGACGATCGACGTGCCCTTGAACAGGCTGATCACCTCGTTGGCGCCGTTCGGCAGGATCGACCGCATCGCCTGCGGCAGCACGATCCGGAAGAACTGCCGGATCCGTGGGATCCCCAACGCTGCCGCGGCTTCCAGCTGGCCGGCGTCGACCGAGATGATCCCGCCGCGAATGATCTCCGCGGCATACGCCGCCTGATGCAACGCGAGTCCGAGTACGGCGGCGCCGAGCGGGCCGAACAGGTTGTTCGTACTGAAGTGCACGAACTCCGGGCCGAACGGGATGCCGATACTCAACTCCTTGTACAGGTACGCGATGTTGAACCAGAACAGCAGCTGCACGATCAGCGGGATCGAGCGGAACGCCCAGATGTAGCCCCAGGCAACTACTTGCAGGAACGGGCTGCTGGACAAGCGCATCGAGGCGAGGACCGCACCGAGCATGAACCCGAGCACTGTCCCGTACACGGTCAGCTGCACGGTCACCCAGAGTGCGGAGAAGATCGTCCTGGTGGCGAAGAACTGGAAGAACGTCGGCCAGTCCCAGCCCGGGTTCGTGGCGAGACCGTGCACGAACATCGCAACCAGGACGAGCACAACGGCAACACCGACCCAGCGCCACGGATGCCGGCGGGCGACAACGGGCAGATCGGCGTCAAGCGGTACTGCGGACGCCGGCGGTCCGGATGCACCGGACACAGACGTGACTGACGTGGTGGACACGATGAGACTCCCTGGCGGTGGGCAGGCTTCGCGGGCCCTGCGGCGGCGGAGGGCAAGGGGCAGCAGGCGCCCGCACGCGGACGCCGTCAGCTGGAGACGCGGTGACTCAGGTCAGCGCAGACACAGCGCGCTGGAGACCCGGAGAAGGTCGATGTGGAGGCGGTAGTACGGCGGCTTGCGCGTCATCCCCGTCTCCTCTCGTCGCTCGTGTCATTTCAGTATGGGACGCCATTGAAAGTTTAGTAAGTCGGTCGACAAAGCTCTCAATATATGGACGGCTTATACCGGCGCGGAGGGCCTGGTCGGCGCCAATTCGGCGGTGATCCGCGTCACGCCGATAGTTGAGTCTTCACTGGGCAGGTTCACGCCTGAGCGCGTACACGGCGGCAGGACGCTCTCACCGAGCGTGTTCGATTTCGTTCATCTCGTCGCAACTTGTGTTTGAGGCGTTTGAGAGCTCCTCGTTATGGTCGTTGAGGTCGCCGTACCCCCTCAACGGCGAACGCCCCTCCCTGGAAGGTTTTCTCGTGCCTACGCACCAAGACGTGCCGGAAGCTGATCGGCCGGCACCGCGTCGTCCGGCTGCCCCGCGCCGGGTGGCCAAGCACCGCTCACTCAGTCGACTCGCAACCCGCCGTACCCAGCTGATCGGTCTGACCGCCGCTCTGGCTGCCGCAGCCGGGACCACCGCCGTCGGGCTCAGCTCGTCGGCCGCCGGTCCGGCCGCCGCGAACGAAGGCACCGGCCTGAGCCCCTCACAGGCCGGCGCCCTCACCTCGGCGCGGATCGACCGCCGGGACCTCGGGTCCCGCGACGCGTCCCGGATCGACCTGTCGCTGGCGGCGACCCAGAAGGCAGCGGCCGACAAGGCCGCCAAGCAGCGCGCCGCGAAGCTGGCCGCGAACGCGACGCTGACGCAGCGCCGGGCACTCGCCCTGGCAGCCGCGAAGGCGGCCTCGGCGAAGAAGGCAGCCGCCTCGGCCAAGGCCCTGGCCGTGGCGAAGCAGGCGGCGATCGCGAAGGCGGCCGCCATCGCGAAGGCCGCGCCGAAGATCGTCCTCCCGACGACCGGCTACCACCTGACCGCCCGCTTCAACCAGGCCGGCGGCCGCTGGGCCCACAACCACACCGGCCTCGACTTCGCGGCCCCGATGGGTACGCCGGTCCGTTCGGTGATGGCCGGCGAGGTCATCCAGGCCGACTGGGAAGGCGCCTACGGCCGCCAGGTGAAGGTCCGTCACGCCGACGGCACGGTCACGTCGTACAGCCACATGGAAGAGTTCGACGTTTCTGTCGGCGACTCGGTCCAGGCCGGCTCGATGGTCGGCCGCATCGGCATGACCGGCAACACCACCGGCCCCCACGTCCACTTCGAGGTCCTCCCCGGCGGCGGCGCCCCCATCGACCCCGAACCCTGGCTCCGCAAACACGGCCTCAAACCGTAGATCCGCTAGCGTTCCCCCACACACTTCCAAGAGGGGGAACTCTTGAAGCTCTACAAGACGACGCTGGCTCTGCTTGCTCTGATGGCATCCAGCCTTGTCATGGTCCAACCGGGCCAGGCGGCCACCACGCGCGCCACGGCGGCGACCTGCTCGTTCAAGGTGCCGCCGAGGCTCGCGATGAGCGCAGCTAACACGCACTACGCCGTTCCACTCGGGAGCGACTGTCCGGCCACGATGGTCAAGGGTGCCTGGACGGCGACCTTCAAGAACGGCAACGTCGAGAGTGTCCTGTGCCAGAACGGCAAGTGCCCGGGCGTCCAGCTGCCGACGAACTACGTGCCGGTCGGCAAGGTCACCTGGGTGGGCGACGCCTCCGGCGGCGTCGACCAGAACAACCAGAAGGTTGCGACCCTGCTGCCTGCCTACACGGAGGTCCGGTTCGGCTCGTCCGCGAGCGTCAACGCCGGGCGCAAGGGCACGAGGACCGCCTTCCTCACGACGGTCTGGTACTTCAACCCGACGACCAACACGTACTCGCGCTGGGCCGGTCGCAAGCTCCTGCTGCAGTACCAGGAGATCGGTACGACGACCTGGAAGGGCCTCGCGTACACCACCACGAACGCCAGCGGGCAGGCGGCGTACACCTATTACCCCGGTCGGACCCGCAGGTATCGCGTGTACGTGCCGGCGTCGACCTCCGTCTGGGACTACTACAGCCCGACCATCAGCCGCTAGAGCATCTTCGCCATGTCGAGGGCGGCTATCAGGTCGCCCTCGATGAGGAATTCGTTGGGGTGGGTGCCTTCGACGATGTAGCCGTGGCGTTCGTAGAGGCGGCGGGCTGCGGCGTTGGTGCTGTGGACGTGCAGGCTGATCTTGCGGGCGCCGCGGAGCCGGCCCTCGGCCGTGGCCGCATCCAGGAGCGCGGATCCCACACCCAGGCGGCGCGCGGTGGGTGCGGTCGCGAGACCGTTGATCGTCAGTACGCCGGCGCCTTCCGGGAACGGGTACTTGTTCTGCAAGCGCAGATACCCGACCACCTCGCCGTCGTACTCCGCGACCAGATGCGCCTCCGGACCGCTACGCGCGAAGAACGTGTCCGTCAGATTGTCCTGGTACGACGGGAACCCCGACGACGCGTCCCACGAGATCTTCTCGATCGCCAGCAGCGCGGCGTCGTCCTCCTGGACCGCACGTCGTACGGTCACCTCATGGTCGGCTGAAGGTCGTTCACTCACCGCACCATCCTCTCCCGCACACCGGGCCAACCGCTTGCCGGGTCAGGTATCGACCGGAGCCTGAGGCAGTACGACGGTCGCGGTCAGCCCGCCGTCCCCGTTCGCGACGAGCTCCAACCGCCCGCGATGGACCTCTACGATCCGATCCACCAGCGCCAACCCCAGCCCGTGGCCCGCCCCGTACCTGCTCTTCGCGAACGGCTCGACGAACGTCCGCACCACGGCCGGGTCGAGTATCGCGCCGTCGTTCCGTACGACGAGACTCCCGCGGGCGACCGTGACCGCCACGGCGCCGCCACCGTGCCGGATCGCATTCTGCACCAGATTTGTTACCAGTTGATGCAGTAACACATCGTTGCCCTCGACGACGGACTCCTCGAGCTCGGACGAGAGCCGCACCCCCGCCTCGGCCGCCTCCGACGAGAGCGCCGGCCACGCAGACCGCAGTACCGTGGCCAGATCGACCGGATCCAGCTCCACTTCCCGGTTGCTCAGTGCCGTCAGACTGAGCAGCGTTTCCACGATGTTGATCCCGCGCTGATTGGTCTCGGCCAGCCGCTTCACCAGCTGCGGCACGTCCTGATGCTCGGGATCCGCCTGCGCCACATCGAGCATCGTCTTCATCACCGCGTGCGGCGTCCGCAACTCGTGCGAGGCGTTCGCTGCGAACCGCCGGTACTGCTCGAACGACCGCTGCAAACGCTCCAGCATCTCGTCGAACGTGTCCGACAGGTCGGTGAATTCGTCCCGGATGCCGGTCAGCCCGATCCGGTGGTCGAGCGAGCCACTCGCCGCCTTCCGCGCCGCGGCAGTGATGTCCTGCAGCGGTTTCAGCATCCGGCCCGCCAGGAACCACCCGCCGACCAGCCCGATGATCGCCAAGACTCCCAGCGCCCATCCGGACAGCGTCACCACCAGGTCGAGGATCTCGCCGCGGGTCGGCGCGGGCTGTTGGTCGCGCGGGTTGGCGGCGGTGAGCGGGTAGTTCGGCACGATCCGGAAGACGAGCCAGATGATGCATGCGACCACGGCGCCGGCGACGACCAAGAGACCCGCGTAGCTCAGCGTCAACCGCAGCCGGACTGTCAGTCGGGGCCGCCAAGTCATCAACCGTTCGTCGCTCATGGTTCACCGATTCGGTAGCCGACGCCGGGCACGGTGTGGATGACCCAGGGGTCGCCCAGCCGCTTCCGCAACGCCGAGATCGTCAGCCGGACCGAGTTGCTGAACGGGTCGGCGTTCTCGTCCCAGGCTTTCTCCAGCAGCGTTTCCGCGCTGATGACCCCACCCCTGGCCGCCATCAGCACCTCCAGTACGGCGAACTGCTTGCGCGCGAGCTTCACGTAGCGGCCGGAGCGGTACACCTCGCGCCGGTACGGGTCGAGCCGCACTCCGGCGTACTCGATCACCGTCGGTGTGGCGGCAGCGGGCCGTCGTACCAGAGCCCGGAGGCGTACGACGAGCTCGCGCAACTCGAACGGCTTCGTCAGGTAGTCGTCGGCGCCGAGCTCGAATCCGGCGACCTTGTCGTCGAGATCTCCGGCCGCGGTGAGCATCAGCACCCGGCATCCGATGCCTTGCGCAACGATCTGCCGGCAGACCTCGTCACCGCTGATCCCGGGCAGGTCGCGGTCGAGGATGACCACGTCGTACGCGTTGACCGTGACCGATTCGAGCGCGGCGTTGCCGTCGAACGCCAGATCGGCCGCGATCGCCTCCAGCCGCAGCCCCGCCTGGATCGCCTCGGCGAGATAGACCTCGTCCTCGACGACCAGCACCCGCATACCACCCATTGAACCAGGCCGGGCGTATCGAAAACGTATCCGGATTTGCAGACGCTCTCGCAACATCACCTTGGATGAACTGTCAGCATGCTGATCGATCACCGCACCGCCGTCGTGGCGATTGTTGCCGCAGTCACCTGTCTGGGGCTGGCCTCGTGTACGGCGGCCTCGGCCCAGGACGACGCAACCCCGTCTACCTCAGGCTCGAGCGGCCCGCCCCGCGCGGCAGACGGCGTACTCCCCGACCACACGTCGGCGTACGACACCGACCTGCCCGGCATCGCCAAGCTGGACCCGACGCTCCGCAAGGCTGTCCAGCAAGCCGAAACCGCCATGCAGGACGACGGAATCACGATGCAGGTCACCACGGGGTGGCGCAGCAAGAAGTACCAGGAAGAGCTGCTGGACAAGGCAATCCGCAAGTACGGCAGCAAGAAGAAGGCCCTCGAGTACGTCGCCGAACCCGACGCCTCCCACCACGTAACCGGCCATGCCGTAGACATAGGCCCCACCAACGCCGACGACTGGCTCTCCCGCCACGGCAACCGCTACGGCCTCTGCCAAACCCTCACCAACGAAATCTGGCACTTCGAACTGGTCACCAAACCAGGTGAAGATTGCCCACCGATGACGGACCCCGCGAAGAGCTAGCTGGGTTCTTGGGGTGGGTCGGGGAGGATGGCGAGGGGGCGTTGGACCCAGGCGACGTCGTGCCAGGTGTTGAGTTTCCAGCCGATGTTTCGGTAGGTGCCGATCGGTTCGAAGCCCAGGGACTTATGGAGGCCTTCGCTGGCTGGGTTCGGGAGGGTCATGCCAGCTACGGCGGTGCGGTAGCCGCGTGCAGTTAGGCGAGCGAAGAGAGCCTCGTAGAGGGCGCGGCCGGCGCCGGTGCGGCGGCGGCCCGGTTCTAGATAGACGCTGACTTCGCAGGACCAGCGGTACGCCGCGCGCGGTTTCATCGGTCCGCCGTACGCGTAGCCGATGACGCGATCCTCGTCCTCGACGACCAGCCAGGCATGGGTCGACTGGGCCTGAGCGATCCGCGAGGCCATCTCGGCAGGACCGGGCGGGTCGATCTCGAAGGTGATGGCGGAGTCGGTGACGTAGGGGGCGTAGATCGCCGCGCAGGCCTCGGCGTCGGCTGCCGAGGCGTCTCTAACCTGAACCATGGCACGATAGTAGCCACAACTGCCGCTATAGTGGCAACGTGATTGACGATCTGTCTCGTTCTCTGGCCTCTACCGTCCAGCAGGCCCGCACCGCGCAGGACCTGTCCGTCAACGCATTGGCGGAGCGGTCGGGGGTATCGCGGGCGATGATCGGCAAGATCGAGCGCGGCGAGGCGCAGCCCACCGCCGTACTGCTGGGAAAGCTGTCCGGAGCACTCGGCATGACGCTGTCCGAGCTCGTCGCCCGCGCGGAGAACACCGGCGAGCTGCTGCGACGAGCAAAAGACCAGCCCGTCTGGACGGACCCGGTCACCGGGTACCACCGCCGCGCAGTGTCCCCGGTGACCGAATCACCGCTCGAGCTGGTCGAGGTCGAACTCCCGGCCGGCGCATCGGTCTCCTACCCGGCCGACGCCTACATCTTCAAATATCAGCAGCTGTGGATCCTCGACGGCCAACTCCGCTTCTACGAAGGACCACAAGTCCACGAACTGCACACCGGCGACTGCCTGCAGCTCGGCCCACCCTCGGCGACAACCTTCCACAACCCAGGTACGGCGCCGTGCCGCTACCTCGTCGCACTCGTCAAAGGCCGCGCCTGAAACCACTGCGCCAGCGCATCCCGCAATCCATCCTGCTCGGCAGCCCCGTCCCGCTCAGCCGCCCACGCGACATACCCATCAGGCCGAATGAGCATCGCGATCGGCCGCTCCCCCAGACCAGTGACGACGTCAACCTCATCAGGCACAGCGGTTGCGGCGAAGGCGCCGTCCGGTGTCAGGTCGAGCAGGAGCGGGCGGGCCGCCCGCATCAACTCAGCCAACCGCACCCCCGCCTGAGAAGGCGCCGCGTCCTGCACCGTGAAGTCCGGTGCCCACCGGCCCACCAGCGGATGCGGGCCGTCGTAGTACCGAATGTCCGCGCCCGTGATCAGCTCCGCGATCCGCTGGACGTTCCGCGGCTCGGTCAGCAGCTCGCCGAAAAGCTCCCGCAACGCCGTCACTTCATTGCCCGGAGCAACCAATGCGGTCTGGGCCTGCGTCTGCATCACGACCCGCTCCCCCACCGGCCGCCGCTCGGACTCATAGGTGTCGAGCAGCCCCGCCGGCGCGCGCCCCTGAACCTCCGCCGCCAGCTTCCACCCGAGGTTGATCGCATCCTGCAACCCGAGGTTCAACCCAGGCCCGCCCATCGCCGAGTGAACGTGGGCAGCATCGCCGACCAGCAGCACCCGACCTTCGCGGTACCGGTCGGCCAGCCGGCTGTTGCCGCCCTCGAGCCGGCGCAGCAGCCGCGGTCCGTCGCCGGTCGGCGGCGTCAGCGGGAGATGCACACCGAGCACGCGATCGACGCTCGCCTGCAGTTCCGCGAACGTCATCTCGACATCATCGGCAGGATCGTCCCACTCGGCCGTACTCACCGCTTGCCGGCCGGGGAACGGTGCGAACACGAACATCCCGCGCTCCGTCCGGTGGTGCATGAACGGCGGGATCACGCCGTACCCCGGAATCGTGAGCGCACCGGTCTCCGGATCGACGAGCTCCGGCGGCACCAGGGCACTCGCCGTACGGGAGACCGTGCGGTCGTTGGTCACGCCGGGGAAATCAATCCCGGCCAGCTTGCGGGTGAGGCTGTGGCCGCCGTCGGCACCGACGAGATAGCGGGTCCGCAGCTCGTACACACCGTCCGGACCAGTGACCTGCACCGTGACCGAGTCCGCATCCTGCGACAGGCCGGACAACTCGTGGCCCGGACGAATCTCGGCACCGAGCTCGAGGGCACGCTCGCGGAGTACAGCCTCGACCCGGACCTGAGGCACCGGCAGCAGATACACAGGATTGTCCTCGAGCTCCGCGAGCGGCAACTCCATCGCCCCGAAGATGTACGCCGCTTGCGGTTGCGGCGGACCCGGCGTACCGGCGAGACGCGCGTACAGCCCGCGTCGGTCGAGCATCCGCACAACCTGGCCGACGAGGCCGTTGGCCCGCGGGGTGGAGTTCGGTTCGGGCAGCCGCTCCAGCACCAGAGGCTGGACCCCGGCCAAGCGCAGTTCGATGGCGAGCATGAGGCCGTTCGGTCCGGCCCCGGCAATGACGACTTCGGCATCCATGACGTTCCTCCATCTAGGCATGACTGACCACCCCGGCGACTGACCGGGGGAATCAAGAAGTTGGACTATTCAGGCACTGGTAGGCCGGCCTCGATCTGGTCGAGCGCCTCGGCCAGCAGGTCGGCGATCGAGCGGGGCGGATCGGCTCGCATCCACTCGGCCATCACTACCCCTCGGGCTGCGCCGATGACGTCAGCGACGAGCCGCGGATACATCCCGGTGATGCCGGTCCGCTCGGCGATAGCGGCCGCCATCTCCTCGCCGACCCGGGCGTAGGCGAGCATGATCGCACCCTGCAGCGCAGGCTCGGTCATCATCAACCGGATGCCCTTGAGCCACTGCTCGTCCGGCGGTCGCCGCCCGCCGTGCCCCTCTTCGCCGAGCGCGAAATGGGCCTCGATCGCGGCCCGGATCGCCACCCACAACGGCTCGTCGGCGGGCCGGGCCCGGAGCTCCTCGGCGATCTTCAGGCTGCGCTCCACCTCGCGCGCGGCGATCGCGTCCGCCTTGCTGTCGAAGTAGTTGCGGAACGTCCGCAGTGAGACCCCGGCCTCCGCGGCGATGTCCTCGATCCGCACCGCGCCGTACCCGCGCTCGACGGCGAGCCGGACCGCCGCCCAGCTCAACGCGATCCGCGTCTCCTGCTTCTTCCGCTCCCGCAACCCTTCGGCCATGACACGACCGTAGCAGAAGTTGCCGAAAGAGCAAAGATGCCTTTTAGGCAAATTCACCACAACGCGGGAATCCCACCAGCCCGCCATGGTTGGGTTACGACATGACGGTGTCCCCGCTGGTCTGGGTGCTGACCTTGCTGGCGATTGTCGGCCTGCTGCTGTTCGACTACTTCTTCCACGTCCGGTCGGCGCACGTCCCGACGCTGCGCGAGGCCGCGGTCTGGTCCGCGCTGTACGTCGGGATCGCGGTCCTGTTCGGTCTCGGCGCGCTGATCATCGGCGGCACCGAGATGGGTTCGGAGTACTTCGCCGGGTACGTCACGGAGAAGGCGCTCTCGGTCGACAACCTGTTCGTGTTCCTGATCATCATGACCGGCTTCCGGGTGCCCCGGGAGAACCAGCAGAAGGTGCTGCTGGTCGGGATCGTGGTCAGCCTGATCGCCCGCGCGGGGTTCATCTTCGCCGGCTCGGCGCTGCTGCACACGTTCTCCTGGGTGTTCTACCTGTTCGGGGTCGCGCTGCTGCTGACCGCCGGCAACATGCTCAAACCGGAGACCGAGGAGTCGCACCAGGCTCAGAACATCGTGGTCCGGCTGGCCCGCCGCCTCTTTCGCACCAGCGAGGAGTACGACGGCGACCGGCTGATCACCGTGGTCGACGGCCGCCGGATGCTGACGCCGATGCTGCTGGTGATGGTCGCGATCGGCGCCACCGACCTGCTGTTCGCGCTCGACTCGATCCCGGCGATCTTCGGCCTGACGCAGAACGTGTACGTCGTCTTCACCGCGACCGCGTTCAGCCTGCTCGGCCTGCGGCAGCTGTTCTTCCTGCTCGACGGCCTGCTGGACCGGTTGATCTACCTGTCGTTTGGACTGGCCGCGATCCTGATGTTCATCGGCGCGAAGCTGATCCTGCACGCGCTGCACGAGAACAACCTGCCGTTCGTGAACGGCGGCGAGCACGTCGAGGTGGTCGAGATCAGCACCGGCCTCTCGCTGGCGGTGATCCTGGTCGTCCTGCTGATCACGATCTTCGCCTCACTGTTCAGCACCCGCGGGCGGACGCAGACCGCGATGGCCCACATCCGCCGCGACGCGAACGCGTACCTCGACCCGGAGTACACCGACGACCCGGACGAGCGGGAGCGGGTCTTCCAGCGACTGCTCCGCGCTCGCGACCACATCACCGAGCTGGGCCCGAAGGCCAAGCAGCACGTCCTGAACGAGGACGACCTGATGGCCCTGTGCCGCCAGGTCGGCGAGGCCCACGCCGCCGCCCACGCCGACCACGAGATCCGCCCCAGCCTTTGACCTTGTGCACGCACCAACCACTTCGGACGCAATGAAATGGTTGGTGCGTGCTCAAAGTCAGCCTTTGACGGCTCCTGACGCGAGGCCGCTGACGTAGAAGCGCTGCAGACCGATGTAGAGGACGACGCACGGGATCATCGCGATCACCGCGCCGGCCACGAGGGAGCCGAAGTTGATCTCGCCGTACGCGCCGGCCTGGACGTTCACCAACGCGACGGGGAGCGTGTAGAGCTCGTCCTTGGTCAGGAAGGTGAGCGCGCCGAGGAACTCCGTCCAAGCAGCCAGGAACGCATACAGCGCGACGGTCGCGGCGCCCGGCATGATCAGCGGGCGCAGTACCGAGCCGAGCATCCGGAACGTGCCGCAGCCGTCCACGTGGGCCGAGTCCTCGAGCTCGACCGGGACCGAGGCGAACGAGTTCCGCATCACGAAGACGCCGAACGGCAGGTTGACCGTCGTATAGAACAGCACGAGCCCGAACAGACTGTCCGTCAGCCGGAGCGTGTTCATCTCGAGGTAGAGCGGGGTCAGGATCGCCTGGAACGGGATCATCATCGACACCACCACGAGCGCGAACAGCACCGGCGCACTCCGGAACCGGAACCGCGCGAACCCGTACCCGGCGAACGTCGCCAGCAGCGCCGTCAAGATGGCGGTGCTCAAGGCAACGATCAGGCTGTTACCGACAGCCCGGACCAGGTTGCCCGGTCCCTCGATCAGCGTCCGGAAGTTGTCCCAGGTCAAATGGAAGAACGTCGACGCGTTCGGCGCCGCAACGATCACGTCGTTCGGCTGCACCGACCGGAAGAGTGCCCACAGCAACGGTACGGCGAAGACCAGGAAGGCGCCGCCGCCGCCGATCACGTAGAAGGTGTTCTTGAGTCTCATCAGTCCTTCTCCCGAAGCAGCCGGAACTGGGCCGCGGTGACGAGGCCGACCACGATGACGAGCACGATCGACAGCGCGGTCGCGGCACCGAGCTGCAGCTGGACGAAGGCCCGGTTGTAGATGTACTGGACCACCGTCGTGGTGTCGGTGCCCGGACCGCCGCGGGTCAGGATGTAGAACTGCGAGAACGCGAGCAGCGAGCCGATCACCGAGATGATCACGGCCATCGCGATCGTGCGTCGCAGGATCGGGATCGTGATCTCCCGCTCTGTCTTCCACCAGCCTGCGCCGTCCAGCTCGGCCGACTCGTAGTACTCCCGCGGGATGGCCTGCATGCCGGCCATCAGCAGCATCATCGTCAGCCCGCTGACCGCCCAGATGACCAGTACGCAGATCAGCCCGGTGGCGAGCGGACCGTCCACCAGCCAGGCCGTCGTACCGTCGGTGATGCCGAGCTTCTTCAGGACGATGTTGATGATGCCACTTTCCGGCTGAGCCTCCAGGACCGTGACGAAGCTGAGCGTCGAGAGTCCGACGACGAACGGGAGGAAGAAGACCGTTCGCAGAAATGTCGAGCCACGGCGCTTGCGGCGTACCAGGACTGCGAGGGCGTAGCCGAGCACCAGGATCGGCCCGGTCACGATGACCGTGTAGAGCAACGTGTAGAGGACGGACTTGGCGAAGGCGGCGTCAGAGACGATCGCGGTGTAGTTCTTCAGCCCGCTGAACTTCACCGAGCCGATCAGCGGCCAGTTGGTCAGCGAGATCACCAACGCGAACGCCAACGGCACCAGCACGAAGACGCCGACGAAGAGCACCGCGGGGGTGACCAACAACAACCCGGTCCGTCCCGGATGCGTCAACGAGCGCGGCGTGCTCATGCCTGCCCCTGTTTCAGGATGCGGTCGTAGTTCTGCTGGGCTTCCTTCATGGCGGCCTCCAGTTCGCCGTCGAACACGGCGCGGCGGAACATCTGTAGCCACGGCCCGTCCGGCTGGTTGTAGAGGAGGTTGTAGGACAGCGTGGTCGGCGCGTACCCCTCCTGGATGCGCTCCAGTGGCAGGGTCGCCAGCGGATACTTCTTCGCGAACTCCGCGGTCCGCGCATCCGACCGCACCGGCGTATAGCCACCGGCCGGCAGATCGATCTGCTGTGGCAGATCCAGCGCGAACCGCACGAACTCCCACGCCCCCGACGCATTGCGCGCACCGCGTGGGATACACATGTTGTCGCCGCCGTCGAAGAACGCTGCACCGCCGTCGGGCCCGGACAACAGCCGCGGCGTGACCTTCTTGTGGAACGCATCGTCGGATGCCGACACGACCACGCTGTAGTTCGACGGGAAGATGCCGATCTTGCCGGCCCGGAAGTCGCTGCCCCACCGGGACGCATCGTCGGAGAAGTTTGCCCTCGGCACCAATCCGTCGACCCACAACTGCCGGTGCAGCTCGAGCATCCGCTGGACGACGTCGTTCCCGACGATGTGCCCGGACTGGCTGCCGATCGTGCCCTGGATCAGGTCGGTGTCCGCGGCCCACACCATCGGCTGTACGACGAATCCGAGCGCGCCCGGGCTGTTCGCCGGGAAGCTCCACGCGTAGATGTCGTCGCCGAGCTTGCGGAGCTTCTTGGCCGCGTCCAGCAGGTTGTCGAACGACTTCACCGCCTCGTCCGGATCGACCTCGGCGCGGTCGCACAGCTCGGTGTTGAACCAGAACATCGAGTTGTCCGCGAGGTACGGAACGCCGTACACGCGCTCGTTCTTCGTTGCCAGCCGCAAGTGGCCCGGGCTGAGTTTGTCCCGGAAGTCCAGTGCGGCAAGCGGTTCCGTCAGATCGGTGAACGCGTCGCGGTAGATGAACAGCATCGAGTTGATGTCGTCGATGTCGACCAGGTCCGGCACGCTCCGGCCGCGGATCGCGGTCGCCAGCTTGGTGACGTACTGCGCATCCAGGACCGGCGTCAGCTCGACGGTGAGCCGGTCCTGGGACGCGTTGAACTTCTTCACCAGGTCGGTCAGACCGGTCTGGGTCGCCGCCCGGCACCACACCTGCACCGTGCCGGTGGCCTCCTGCCCGAAACCCGCCGCCTGGACGTCGGGTTCGGGCAGGACCGAGCTACAGCCCGGGAGCAAACCGGCCGTGGTCGCTCCGGCTGCGAGGCCGAGGAACTGCCGACGCGTGACCACAATCAGCCCCTGGGCAGCCAGACACGCATGGCACCGATCTCCCGGTTGGCCCACGCGTAGTACGGAACCGCCACAACCTCAACCGCATCCCCGGTCGAGTCCACCGCGCCAGGCTCGAACGACCAGCCCGGCTTGTGGCCAGTACCTGCAAGTCCCTGGGCCTTGAGCACAGTCACCCCACCCAGCAGCTCCGACTCCTCCGCGGTAGGTGCCTCTAGCAACAGATGGAGGTCGTCGACGTCGGCGGAGTTGTCCACCTGCTCGACCGCGTACACCAGCGGGCCGCGTTCGAGAGCAACACAACCGCGAACCGCGTCGATCCGAGGATCTGCTCCGACCAGCCTGGACTGCAGCGGTAGCTGGAGGACGATGTCGGTGGCGGTGACGCGGGCGTAGGTGCCGGGCTCGGCCGGCTCTCCGTTGACGGTGGCGCCTTCAGCCCACGCCGGAATGCGGAGCTCGACAACAGTCGATTCCGGAGCCGTGATACGGACCGTGCCGTCCCACGGGTAGGCCGTCTCCACCCGCAGGTCGCCGATCACACCGGTTGCGTACTGGTGGATCTGGATCGCGTCATCCGTAGTCGTGGCCAGGTAGCCGTCGAGGCTCGACAAGGTGCGCATGATGTTCGGCGGACAGCAGGCGCAGTCGAACCAGCCGCGTCGACCGTGCGCCGGACTCCGCCCGTTGTCCGGGTGTGCCGAGCCGCGCAACTGCAGCGGATTCACATAGAAGTACTCCGTGCCGGCCAGCGACACACCAGCGAGGAAGCCGTTGTAGAGCATCCGCTCGATCGCATCGGCGTACGACGCTTCGCCCGTCGCGAGCAGCATCCGCCATGCCCACTGGATGCCGCCGATCGCCGCACACGTCTCGGCGTACGCGCGGTCCGCCGGCAGCTCGTACTCGTCGCCGAAGGCCTCGCCCTCCCAGCGTGCACCGAGGCCGCCGGTGATGTAGGTCTTCGTCGACCACATGTGGTCGAACTGCCGCTTCAACGCTTCGAGCAGCTGCGCGTCGTCGGTCTCCAGCGCGACATCGGTCGCACCCGCGGCCAGGTAGACCGCGCGAACCGAGTGCCCCTCGACCGTGGTCGCCTCGCGGACCGGGACGCGGTCGGAGAAGTACGTCGGCGAGTGGCCGTGGTTCTCGATGATCCCGTGCCCGCGCGCCTCGACGAACCACTTGGCCAGGTCCAGGTACGCCGCCGTACCGGTTTCTCGATAAAGCTCGACCAGGGCCATCTCGATGACCGGGTGACCGTCGACGTCGACGGTCTTGCCGTCGCCGAACGTCGCCACCAGATGATCCGCGAGCTTGGTCGCGACCTCGAGCAGGGCGGTGTCGCCGGTGCAGCGGACCTGGGCGACCGCAGCCTGGATCAGGTGGCCGGCGCAGTAGTGCTCGTGGCTCCAGACGAGCTGCTGGTAGCGCCCCTCGTCGCCGTACCGGAGCTGGACGACCGAGTCGAGGTACCCGTCCTCGCGCTGCGCGGCCGCGACCACCGCGGTCAGATCGCGGATGCGCTTGAGCAGGTCCTCGTCGGGGGTGCGCCCGTACTCCCAGGCCGCCGCCTCGAGCCATTTGTAGACGTCGGAGTCGGCGAAGACCGGACCGATCGCCTCGCCCTCGCCGATACCGGCGGCCAGGCGGAGGTTCTGCAGGTTGCCGGCCTTCTCGAGCTGGTCCTGGCCGCTGGGGATCGCGTCCAGACCGTTGCGGGTCTGCCGCGGCGCCCAGAAGCCGCCGGTGATCGTGGCCTGGCCGAGTCCGAGGGGACGCCGGCGCCCCTTGGTCGTGGCGGCCGGGCTGCGGGTGGGTGCGCTCATATGTCGTGGCTCCTGAGTGAGGACTGAGTTTTCAGGAAATTCCGGAACACGTTTTCCTGCACGAAGGTAGAGCGGATGATGGCGGCGGTCAACCCTTCAGGCTAGACTCCCGGAAACCTCGGAAAGGAGTTGCCGGATGGCGTCACCGCTGCGCTCACAGCCGCGGATCACCGACGTGGCCGCGTTGGCGGGTGTCTCCACGAGCACGGCGTCGAAGGCGCTCAACGACACCGGCCAGCTCCGCGAGGAGACCCGCGAGCGAGTACGCCGGGCCGCCGAGCAGCTCGGATTCACGCCCGACAGCCGGGGCCGGGCGTTGTCGTCCGGGCGGAGCTTCACGGTCGGGCTGATCACGACCGACAGCTCCGGCCGGTTCAGCATCCCGATCATGCTCGGCGCCGAGGACGCGCTGAGCGCCGGCGAGATGGCGCTCGTGCTGTGCGACACCCGGGACGACCCGCTCCGCGAGCAGCACTACCTCAAGTCCCTGGTGTCCCGCCGGGTCGACGGCATCATCGTCACCGGTCGCCGGACCGAGCCGCGGGCGCCGATCGACGTACCGATCCCGGTCATCTACGCGTTCAGCCCGTCGACCGATCCCGACGACACGTCGGTGATCGTCGACGACCACGGCGGGGCGGCCTCGGCCGTGCGGCACCTGCTGTCGCTCGGCCGCTCGAAAATCGCGCATGTCACCGGCCCGGACTCCCACCACAGCGCGCAGGTCCGCGCCGCCGCAACTGTCGAGGCGGCCGGTGACGCGTTCGCCGGCGAGCCGCTGCACGGCGAGTGGAGCGAACGCTGGGGCCGGCACGCGGTCGACGTACTGCTCCGGGCCCAACCCGCCGTCGACGCGATCGCGTGCGGCAGCGACCAGATCGCCCGGGGGGTCTGCGACCGGCTTCGCGAGCTCGGTCGCTCGGTCCCGGACGACATCGCGGTCACCGGCTACGACAACTGGTCGGTGATGGCGCTCGCGAGCCGGCCGCCGCTCACCACCGTCGACATGGAGCTCGAGGAGCTCGGCCGCCGGACGGCGAACCTTCTCCTCGACGCGATCGCCGGCTCGGCCCACCCCGGCCCGATGGAGCTCCCCACCCGTCTCATCACCCGGGAGTCGACGCTCGGCACCTGACCTGACATCTGGCTTGGGCACCTGAACGTCACCTCGGCGACTCCCAGTAGTCGCCGAGCGGGCCCTAGATTGGTGCGGGTGCTGCGCAAGCTCCTGATCGGCGTAGCGGTGATCGCCACATTCGTGGCGGGGGTGGGCACCGCACGCCTGGTTCTTGATCCCACCGGTGGCGTGATCAAGCAGCTCGCATTCCTGCGAGCCGAGATCGAGGACGGAGCGGATCGAGCTGCGCAGAAACAGTTTCCGGAGGGGTACTTCTTCCTGAACGTGCTGTACGGGCTCAGCTGGGTCCAGGTCGGTCTCGACGACTCGGCGCAGTCGGCCGACGCGACCGCGGAGGTCCGCTGGTCCCTCGATCGACTCGCCTCCACGGACGGTACGGCGCCGTTCGACCCGTCGCTGCAACCGCAGTACGGCGTTTTCTACGCGGGGTGGACGAACTGGCTGCGTGGCGGTCTGATCGCCCTCGGCCACTCCGACGCGGCCGATCTCGACACATTCACGAGCGAGTCGGTCGAGCTCGCCACCGCGTTCCGGACTGCGAAGACGCCGTTCCTCGCGTCGTACCCAGGTCAGGCCTGGCCGGTCGACTCGGTCGTGGCGATCGCCTCACTCCGCCAGTACGACGCCTTGGTCGCGCCGCGGTTCGGGCAGATCGCGCGGAACTGGGTGACGACGGCGAAGACCAAGGTGGACCCGGCGACGGGTCTGCTACCACATCAGGTGGCGCCGGAGGAGTCCGGTGCGCGTGGTTCGTCGCAGGCGATGATCCAGCGCTTCCTCGTCGACATCGACCCGACGTTCGCGCGAACGCAGTACGAGCTCTTCAAGGACAAGTTCGTCACCCGGGTCGGTGTCCGCGAGTACCCGAAGGGCACCACCGGCAACGGCGATGTCGATTCCGGGCCGCTGGTGCTCGGGATGAGCCTGTCGGCGACGGTGGTTGCGATGGGTGCGGCGCGGGTGCACAACGATCCACTCGGGGATCGGCTCGGGCGGGAGGGTGAGCTGCTCGGGCTTCCGCTCTCCGGGTTGAAGACCAAGCGCTACGCGTTCGGCGCGGTGCCGATCGGGGACGCGTTCCTGGCCTGGTCGACCTCCGCGCGACCGTTGGTCGCGCCCGAACAGCCGAAGCTCGACGGCGGCTCCGGGTGGTGGCGTCTTCCTTGGTTGCTGGTGCTCTGGCTGCCCGCGTTGCTCCTGTGGGGCGTACTCCGCCTCAGACACCGGGGCCGGAGACGGAGACGTGGACACTAAGGTGATTGTGTGCAACGGATCTCGTCGCGGAACGCCAGGTTTCAGGTGTGGCAGGCGTCGCTGACCAATCGGACCAAGCGGCAGCGCGCCGGCGAGTTCCTGGTCCAGGGCGTGCGGCCGATTTCTGTTGCCGTAGACAACGGTTGGCCGGTGCGGGCGCTGATCACCGACGCCTCCCGACCGCTGTCGAAGTGGGCGTCGGAGTTGCTGCAGCGACTCCCGGACGTGGAGCGGGTCGCGATGGCGCCGGAGTTGCTGGCCGAGCTCGGCGAGAAGGACGAGGCGGCGGAGCTGATCGCCGTACTCGAGCTGCCTGCCGATGATCTCGATCGGATCCCGGTCGGGCCGGACTTCCTCGGGGTCGTCTTCGACCGGCCGACCGGGCCGGGGAACATCGGGTCGATCATCCGGTCCGCGGATGCGTTCGGCGCCGACGGGCTGATCGTCACCGGACATGCGGCCGATGTGTACGACCCGAAGGCGGTCCGCGCGACGACGGGATCGCTGTTCGCGGTTCCCGCCGTACGCGCGGCATCCCATCGCGAGGTCCTCGATTGGGTCCGCCGTTCGTCGATCCCGATCGTTGTCGTCGGCACCGACGAGCACGGGTCGACCGACGTCTACGACTTCGACTTCACGCAGCCGGTCCTGCTCCTGATCGGCAACGAGACGGCCGGCTTGAGCTCAGCCTGGAGAGAAGCGGCCGACCACCTGGTCCGCATCCCCATCACCGGCTCGGCCAGCTCGCTCAACGCGGCCAACGCCGCGACGGCAGTCCTGTACGAGATCTCTCGCCAGCGTTCACGCCCGGCACAGTAGCTCGCCGTGCAGGATGGAAATGGTCGCGTCCGGCGTGGCCGTCCAGGTCTGCCAGGCTTGCGAGATCGCTTCCAGCTGCTCCTCCGGTACGCCGGACGCGCGCGCCTGATCCGCGAGCGCTGACTTGAGGATGCGATCCGCCCACATGCCGCCCCAGAAGGCACGGTCCTCGGGGTTGGTGAACGCCCAGGTCGAGGTGGTCGCATCGACATTCTCGAAGCCTGCCGCCAAGGCCCAGGACAGGAGGCGTCGACCGGCATCCGGCTCGCCCCTGTTGGCGCGGGCCATCCGCTGGTAGAGCGCCATCCACTCGTCGAGCTCGGGCAGCTCCGGGTACCAGACGAAACCGTGGTAGTCCGAGTCGCGGACCGCGACGATGCCGCCGGGCTTGCAGACCCGACGCATCTCGCGCAACGCCTGCACCGGATCCCCGACGTGCTGTAGGACTTGGTGCGCGTGTACGACGTCGAACGTGTCGTCCGGCAGCTCCAGCGCATGCACATCGCCGACGACGAACTCGACGTCGAGGTCCAGCTCCGCGAACGTCGCCTTGGTGATGTCGAGGGCGGCGGCGTTGGCTTCCAGCGCGGTGGTCCGGCCGGGTTCGACCAGGCGGGCGAGGTCGGCGGTGATCGTGCCGGGACCGGCGCCGACGTCGAGCAACGACATCCCGGGCCGCAGGTGCGCCAGCAGATAGCCGGCCGAATTCTCCGCAGTACGCCAGCTGTGCGATCGCAGTACCGACTCGTGATGTCCGTGCGTGTAGACGTTGTTCATCCCAGGCTCCTTTGCCCTCTCTCGACAGTCTCCACGCTAATCCACAATCTTGATTTATGAGACATATTGTCTTGAGATACGAGACGACGTACATGACCGAATATGGCCAGACCAACGGCCGGCCGGCGGGCGAACCTTGAGGAACAAACCCTCAGGAGGATGCAGATGTTGGCAAAGGTGTTTCCGATCAAGCTGAAGGACGGCAACCAGGCCGCCGCCGAGGCGATCGTGCAGGAGTTCGGCCCGATGGGGCCGGGCGCGGAGGAGGGCACGCTGTCGTTCCGCGTGTACCGCGATCCGGCGACGCCGGACTACCTGTTGTTCGTCGAGCACTTCGCGGACCAGGCGGCGTACGACGCGCACACCGGGTCGTCGGCGTACAAGGAACTGATCGCGGGCCGGTTCGCCGACCTGATCGTCGAGTTCGTCGAGGTCGACCACGAACTGCTGGTCAGCCTGTGAGCACGCAGAACGAGTTGGCGCGGCAGTTGCGTGCGTTGCACGAGGGGCAGCCGCTGGTGCTGCCGAACGCGTGGGATGCAGGTTCGGCGCGGGCGATCGAGGCGGCGGGGGCGAAGGCGATCGCGACGACGAGCGCCGGTGTTGCTTGGGCGCATGGTGTTGATGACGCGGGCGGCTTGGATCAGGAGTCGGCGGTCGCGGCGCTGCGGCTGATCTGCGCGGCGGTGTCGGTGCCCGTGACGGCTGATATCGAGGCTGGGTACGGCGATGTCGCGGGCACGGTGAACGGCGTACTCGAGGCCGGGGTGGTCGGTGTGAATCTCGAGGACAGCACCGGGCGGGTGCTCGACGATCCGTTGGTGCATGTCGAGCGGATCAAGGCGGCACGGGCGGCGGCTGTTGCCGCGGGCATCGAGCTGGTGATCAACGCGCGGACCGATACGTACCTGTTCGGCGACAAGACCGGGACGCTGGAGCGCGCGAAGATGTACGCCGATGCGGGTGCGGACGTGCTGTTCGTGCCTGGTGTGGTCGGCGCGGCAACGATCGCCGAACTGGTCGAGGGCTCGCCGCTGCCGCTCAACGTGATGGTAGGCCCGGGCGCTCCCACGGTCGGCGAACTCGCGGAATTGGGTGTCGCGCGAATCAGTCTCGGCCCGGCGATCACCGGTGCCGCCTATGCGTTGGCAACTACCGCTGCAAAGGAACTGTTGACCAGCGGCACCTACGAGGCGTTGGTCAGTTGATAGACGGCGGCGAGCGAGCGCCAGGGGTTGAGGCGCTCGCTCTCGCCGGGCAGGGGCCACGCGTCGCGGGCACCGAGGCGGAGGGCGATCTCTTGTGCTGCACGGTTGCTCGTCACGGTCTCGAGCGATCGCACCAACGGCTCCAGGTCACCGTCGAGCACGATGTTGCCGTCAGCCACTTCCCGCGCGAGCGGCCCGACCAGCTCAGCATCGGTCAAGGCGGCCGGCCCCGGAAATGCGTGGGTCAGACCATGACCGAGCCCCGGCACAGGTACGCCGTACACCTGGACGAGCTTGTGCAACGCCTCGGACGCGTCCTCCGGCGGCAGCTCAGCCCGCACAACAGCAGAAACAGCAACCTCGAACGGACCCCACGCCCCAGGCACCCGAACCCCGGGCCGAGCCGCAACCAGCGGGCCGAACTCCGGGTCCGCGGCCAGATGTCCACGGGCCGAGACAGGCTCGCAGTCCAGACCGACCAAGCACGCGGCCCGGTCGACGACATGCATGACGCCCTCCCAGAACGGAAGATGCGCGCGAAGGAGCAGATGATCATCGCCGCCCGCGCCCAGCTCCAGCACACCCGGCTCACCGTCGATCGAGATCGTCCGCCGATACACACCGCCCTCGACCGACTCGACGCCTGGGATCGCGCGCGCGTGCAGGAACGCACACATCGCCTCCCAGTCGTACGGCGGCGTGAATGGCAACCGCAGCACCAAACCGCCGTCCGCGGCCAGGCGATCGCCTCGACGCCGGCGATCGCGGAGCTCACGTGGTGACGCCCGGAAGATCTCCCGCATTGCCCGGTTGAACTGCCGCAGACTGCCGAAGCCGGATGCGAACGCGATCTCCGCGATCCCGAGGTCGGTGTCGTCGAGCAACCGCCGCGCGAAGTGCGCCCGCCGCGACCGCGCGAACTGATCCGGCGTGACACCGAGGTGCTCGCTGAACATCCGTCGCAGATGCCGCGCCGACACCCCGAGCCGCGCCCCGAGCGCCTCTTCACCGGACTCGTCCAGCAGACCGGCGATGATCAACCGCACCGCGCGACAGACCAGCTCCGGCGCCTCGTCCGCAACCGTCCCGGCCACCCGGTACGGACGGCAGCGCAGACAGGCCCGATACCCGGCCGCCTCGGCCGCGGCGGGCAGCTCGAACGTGCTCACGTTCTCCGCGAGCGGCTTGGCACCACAGCCCGGCCGGCAGTAGATCCCTGTCGTGCGCACCGCGGAGTACGTCGTCACGGATCCAACGCTAATCACGCCCACCGACAGTTCTGACACGCTCCTTACACCGCGCGCCGACGGTCACCGCTAAGGTACAGCGGGTGCATTCGAAACCGATGCTTGTCGTGATCAGCGGTCCGCCCGGGACCGGGAAGACGACGTTGGCGCACCGGCTCGCGACCGCGATCGGCTGCCCGGCGATCTGCCGCGACGAGATCAAGGAAGGCATGGCGCACGCGACGCCGGGATTCGTCCCCGGGCCCGGCGACCCGCTCACGATGCGGACACTGTCGACGTTCTTCGACGTGATCGGTCTGCTGATCGGCCGCGGTACGACGGTCGTCGCGGAGGCGGCCTTCCAGGACCGGCTGTGGAATCCCGGACTGACCCCGCTGCTCGGCCGCGCGGACATCCGGATCGTGCACTGCGTCGTACCGGCCGAGGTCGCGCTCGCGCGGATCACCGCCCGCTCATCCTCGGACCCGCGCCGATCGGCGCACGAGGATGCGCAGATCAGCTCCGACGCCCGCCTGCGGACCCACAACTCCTTCCAGGCCGTTGATCTACCGGTCCCCTCCATCACCCTCGACACCACTGCCGAGCCGCCACTCGAGGACGTGCTGGCGTTCTTGTCGCGCTAACGACAGGAGGTAGTCGCCTCACGGCGGCTGACGAGGAGTCGCTCAGGCGGGAGTTGGACGAGCGTGGTGGACTACCTCCTGTCGTTAGCACTTCGCCGAGAGGATCCACATGCTTGAGCGGTTTGCAGGGTTGACCACGGCACATGTCGCCGACGCCTGCGTGCGGGCGGGTGTGCCGGTGCGGACGGTTTCGTTGACGGCGGTCGTTGGCGAGCGGCTCGCGGGGCGGGTGTTGCCGGCTCAGCATGTGGGCAGCGTGGACGCGTTCCTGGAGGCGTTCGAGTCCGCGGCTGCGGGCGACGTGCTCGTGGTGGACAACGGAGGCCGGCGAGACGAGGCCTGTGTCGGCGATCTGGTTGCGCTGGAGGCTGCGGCTGCCGGGATCGCGGGGATCGTGATCTGGGGACTGCACCGCGACACGGTCGACATCACCGCGATCGGGATGCCGGTGTTCAGCCTCGGTGCGTTGCCGACCGGGCCGTTGCGGCTCGATCCGCGGCCCGCGGATGCGTTGTCCAAGGCAACGATCGGCGAGTGGACGGTGACCCGCGAGGACGTCGTCCTCGCGGATGAGGACGGCGCGATCTTCGTACCGGCGGACCGGGTGGACGAGCTTTTCGGGCTGGCGGAGTCGATCCGGGACACCGAGCATCGGCAGGCGGACGAGATCCGGGCCGGCCGGTCGTTGCGGGCGCAGGTGCGGTTCGGGGAGTTCCTCACCGCGCGGGCGGCAGATCCGTCGTTGACGTTCCGGCAACATCTCCGTGCGGTGAGAGGGGCGATCGAGGAATGACCACAGAAGCTGCGGCCGGCACCTGGAAGCTCGGCGACGTGACCGTCAACCGGATGGGCTTCGGCGCCATGCGGATCACGGCGAACCCGGATCGGTCGGTCGCGATCCAGGTACTGCGTCGCGCGGTCGAGCTCGGCGTGAATCACATCGACACGGCCGCGTTCTACGTGTCGCCGGGCGGAACGCTGCGGGTGGGTGAGGGCGAGAAGCGGTACGCGAACGAGCTCATCCGCGAGGCGCTGTCGCCGTACCCGGACGGTCTGGTCATCACGACGAAGGTCGGGCCGGGTGAGAACGCGGAGCGCGGCTTCTACCACGCGACGACGGCCGCGGAACTGCGGGAGCAGGTGGAGACGAACCTGCGGCAGCTCGGCGTCGACGCGCTCGACGTGGTGAACCTGCGGATCATGAAGAAGCCGGGCGAGGACTCGCTCACCGAACGCTTCGGCTGGCTCGCAGCCCTCCGCGACGAGGGCCTGATCCGGCAACTGGGTGTCTCGAACGTCCGGATCGATCACGTCGAGGAGGCGCTCGCGATCGCGCCGGTCGTCTGCGTACAGAACAGCTACGCCGTCGACCTACGCCGCGACGAGGACCAGCTCATCGCCTTCTGCGCAGAGCGCGGCATCGCCTACGTGCCGTTCTTCGCCATCGCCGGCTCGTCCCGCGAAGGCGGCGCCACGACCGACCACTCGACCGTCGTCGAGAAGCTCGCCGCCACCCACAACGTCACCCCACAACAGGTCCGCCTCGCCTGGACCCTCCACCACTCCCCCAACATCCTCGCCATCCCCGGCACCGGCAACCCCTCCCACCTCGAGGACAACATCGCCGCCGGCGCCCTACAGCTCTCCCCCGAAGAACTCGCGAGCCTGGACCTCAACTGATCGCCGCGCGGATGGCGGGGACTACCTCCTGAGACCAGCGGGTCAGTTGTACGTCGTAGGGGTCGGCCCCGCGGGGGAAGAGGGTGAAGCCGGCGGCGTTGTGGTTGAGGATGGCGTCGGTGAGTTCTTCGATCCACTGGGACGGGGAGCCGCCGATCCAACGGCCTTCTTCGTCCCGGGTACGGCGGAGCGGGGTCGCGGTGATCGTGCCGGGGAAGTTGTAGATCGTGGCGACGTCGGATGGTTTGCGACCGACGGACAGCGCAGCCTCGTCGACGATCGGGCGGGACCAGCGGTAGCGGTCGCTCAGCCAGTCGGCGGCGTGGCCGGGGATCCAGCCGTCGGCTTGGCGGCCTGTCGCGGCGAGTGACTTCGGGCCGTTCGAGCCGGTCCAGATGAACGGCGCTGGTACGGCGGCCGGGCGCAGCGTACCGATCGGGTAATGCTTCGTCGGCTTGGGAGATCCACCGTCGGACATCGAGTGCACCAACTGCATCGCCTCCTCGAACGCCTCGACGGCCTCGGCCGGACGCAGCTCCGGCACGCCCATCGTCGTGATCCGGTCCCACGCCCCGCCGGCACCGAGGCCAAGCACGAATCGCCCACCTGACAATGCCGACAACGAGGTCGCCGTACGCGCGAGAACCGGCGCGGGACGCAGCGGCAGGTTGGTCACGTTCACGAACGCCGACAGCCGCTCGGTCCGGCCCAGGATGAACGCGATCGCGGCGTACCCGTCGAGCATGTCCGGGACGTACGGATGGTCCGCCAGGCTGACGTGATCGAGCCCGTCTCGGTCGGCGTGCTCAGCGAGCCGCAGAATCGCGGCGACATCCCGCACACCGTCCGGTGACCCGTACCCGAATCGCACGTCCATCTCGACTCCTCAGATAGTTCGCTGTCCTAACTAGTAGTACCACGAATCATTAGAACAGCAAACTATTAGGCGACCGGACTACCATGGGGTCATGGTGACGACGACGGCTCGGGATTCCGACCTCGCGAGTGCGCTGGTCCAGACGATGCACCGGCTGCAGGACCTGCACGCCGAGACGAGCCGGCCGCTCGGCCTGACCCCGCAGCAGGCCCATCTGCTGTGCGTCCTGATCACCGGCCCGCTCGGCATGACCGAGCTCAGCCGGATCCTGAGCATCGAGCGCTCCAGCCTGACGAGCATGGTCGACCGCCTCGAACGCCGCGACCTCGTCGCCCGCGTCGCCAACCCCGCCGACCGCCGCGCCTGCCGGATCGAGCTGACGGCCGCGGGCAAGGACCTCGCCCACCAATGTCACGACGCTGTCGTCGATCGGATCCAGGAGATGACCGCCGACCTCCCCGCCAGCGCGCGCGGGACCCTCATAACAGCCCTGCAATCGATCCTCACCCGATGACCTTCCAGTACGCCGACCTGGCCGGCGCCCGCATTGCCTACCGGGCAAGCGGTTCCGGACCGGCGCTGGTACTGATCAAGAACAACCGCCGTCCGCCGGACCATCCGATCGCGGCCTGGCTCTCCCAGCGGTTCCGGATCCTGCAGATCCACCCGGTCGGCTTCGGCGCGAGCGACCGGCCGAACAAGTACGACTTCGGCAGCATCGGCGACCAGATCCTCACCGTGCTGGACCGTGAGGGCGTCGATCAGTTCGCCGTCTGGGGCTTTTCGCAGCCGGCCTGCATGGCCGCGATCGCCGCCCGGTCGACGGATCGCGCGACCGCGCTTGTGATGGGCGGTGTCAGTCCGATCGGCTTTCCGTCCGACGGAGAGATGGGCCGGATGGAGCACGAGCCACGGCTCCCCCGGCCGGCGTTGGAGTTCTGGCGGAGCTATCGCTCGTTCGACTGGCACCACGAGCTTCGGCTCTATCCGGGTGCGAAGATCGCCTACCTCGGCACGGAGGACCCGGCGATCCGCCGGCTTCGCAAGCTCAAGCCGGTCCTGGAAGGCATCGGCTTCACGTACTTCGAGTTCGCCGGCCTGACCCATTCCACCTGCGGGCTGGGCGACGCGTCGGCCGATGGTCGGCGCGTCGCCCAGACTGTCGTGGATTGCCTGATCAGCCGCGGCGCGGTCGCTTCAGAGTGAACGACTCGAACTCCGCGAGTTCACCGCCGGGGCCGAGTACGTCGTAGTACGTGACTGCCATCGTCGTCTGGCCGCCGGGGTGGCCGGGGTCGACCGTGAACGCTGCAAAGCCGTACGGGTGGGCGGCGTTGCGCGAAGCGGACCAAGGTGCAGGCTCTGTGACGTAGACCGGCGGGCGCTTGCCGGTGGTCGGATCAGGTGCGCCGACCGACGTGATCACGCGGCAGGCCGGCGGGTTGAACAGGACGCCGTTCGAGCCCACCGACGTACCGCCGCCACCGATGACCATGTGGACGGTGCCCTTCGACGTGTCCACGAGGTCGGTCCGCGTCGCAGTCGGGATGGGGGTCAGCGTCGGGTTGGGCTGCTGGCCGCGGATCGGGTGCGAGCGCTCGTAGTGGTGCTCGTGCCCACAGACGACGAGGTCGACGCCGTACTTGTCGAACAGCGGCACCCATTCCTGCCGGATGCCGAGGTCGGCGCCGTTGGCCTGGTCCGCGCTGCTGACCACGACCTGGTGCATGCAGACCACGATCCAGTCGATCCCGCGGTCGGCATTCGTTGCCTTGAGCTCCTTTTCGAGCCAGGCCTTCTGCGCGCCGCCGGAGTACCCGCGGACGTAGCTGTTGCCGCCGTCCTGGTAACAGACGTCGTCGTTCGCCAGGCTGATCACGCGCACCGAGCCGACCGTGAACGCGTACCAGAGGCCGCGCGTCACGTCCGTCTGACCGGCCTGGCGCGGCAGCGAGAAGTACGTCTGGTACGCCTCGTAGCCGATCGGGCCGTTGCCGAGCTCGTTCTCGTGGTTGCCGGCCGACGGCATCCACGGGCGGTTGCGGGCGCTGCGGGTGTTGTTCTCCCAGAAGTCGTTCCAGGTCCGCACCCGGTCGTCGGCCAGGTTCGCGTAGCAGAGGTCCCCGTTGAACAGGTGGAACAGCGGGCGAACCCGCTCCACCCCGGCGGTGACGTCCCCCGCGGCCGGCGAGCCGAGGTTGTCGTTCACGAACGGCGGGTTCGGGATCGTCACGCCGGCCGGCGGCACGTACCGCTTGCCCAGCGTCGGCGTGCCCTGGTCACCGAAGCTGGTGAAGGTGAACTTGGCCCGGCCCTTCGGCGCGGTGTGGAACGTCCCGAACTCGGCCTCGGCTCCTTCGTGTACGGCGGCGTACACGTACTCGTTGTCAGCGCGCAGCCGGCTGATCCGGGCGTGGTGGACGTACACGTTCTGCCCGGACTTGGCGTCGGTGTAGCTGGTGCTGACCGCGGTCACGGTCCGCTCGAAGTCCCCGTCCGGACCACCGAGCAGTACGCGCGGCCGACGTACCGGCTGGCGGGTGTGCCAGGAGACGACCACCTCCGACGCCGCGTCGGCGCCGAACTGCAGGTGCAGGCCGCCGACCCGGGGCGTGGTGACCGGGTTGGCGGCCGGTGCGGACTGCAGGACCGGAGCGGCCTGTTCCGTAGCGGCCTGGGCGGGCGCTGCAGTTGTCAGCAGCGCACCGCCGGTTACGACCGCGGCAGACGCGAGAATTCCACGTCGTGAGAAGTGCGACTCGAACAGCTCTTCGTCATCGATCACCTCTCCACGCTGGGCGCGGGAGGTGAATCCGGGACCAATTCGCTACCGCCTGCCGCCGAACTCCCAGGGATGTACTTCGGCATCCGACGCCTGGACGAGTACGGCGGCAGCCGCGGCGTCCGGCGCCTCAACCAGCGCCGCACGACCCACGTACACGTCGCCGTCGAGCAGGTCGCCGTACACGATCAGGTGGTCCGACGTCAGCGGTCGCGGGCCGTCCTTGGTGAGGACGAGGTAGCGGCCGAGGCCCTCGACCGCGGTCGTGAACTCCCACATCGTGCGACCGGTGTGGTTGTGGAAGCGGTACAGCTCGACCGTGTCGAACGCACCGCCGACGTAGTACGGCTCGTCGTACGCGAAGATCTTCAGCGCCTCGTCGTCCGGGAGCTCGACGATGTGCAGGCTCCCGGTCGACTCCTCGCGGTCCTCGGTGAGGGTCGGGCCGCGCGCGATCAGCTCCTCGGCGTACCCGTCCATGAAGGCCCAGTGCTCCTCGGTCAGCTGGGCCTTCAGGTCGCCGGCACCGGCACGATCACGGCCGTAGACGAAGTACTGCGTCACTTGCCGGCCAGGTGGAGGCGCAGGATCGTGTCGTAGTCGACGATCTCCACACCCACCGCGGGCACCACCGTCTCCTGGCTCGGCACGATCAGCAACTGCC
This sequence comes from Kribbella rubisoli, assembly GCF_004217145.1. Lineage (GTDB taxonomy): Bacteria > Actinomycetota > Actinomycetes > Propionibacteriales > Kribbellaceae > Kribbella > Kribbella rubisoli. The sequence continues at coordinate 1,314,427 of NZ_SHKR01000011.1, forward strand.
GCGGGTCGGCGACGTCGACGTCGTACTTCGACTTCACCTGGGACCGGTTGTCCGCGGTGCCGAGGTACTCCGTGTAGCGCTCGAGCTCGGCGGCGCTCTCGAGAACCGGCGTACGGAAGGAGCGGCGGCGCTTCTTGCCGTTGACCACGTCGACGACCGGGAGCTCGAGGCGGCCGACGATGTGACGGCCATCGGCGCGCTCGAGGATGAAGTCGGGCTGCAGGTCGTCGAGCGACGGCTGCCGGAGCAGGCGGGTCGCGCCGAACGCCGACAGCAGGATGCTCTCGTGCTTGCCGAGGAACTCGTCGACGGTCGAATCCTGCAGACCGTGCGCGAGGTAGGTGCTCTCGAATGCGTCAGCCTTCAGCTCGGCCGGGTCGACCGGCAGGCTGATGGTGCCGATCGGGTCGAGGTGTGGCTGGGAGTTGGAGTAGTTCCGCAGGAAGTCCAGGTACTTGTCGACCGGCTCCGAGCGGTGGATCGCCAGCGCGAAGAACACCCAGTGCGCGCGCAGCGAGTCGCCGCCGCCGTGCACGAGCAGCGTCCGGTCGAAGGTCGAGTAGTTGCCCGGCGCGAACCGCAACAGCTCCTCCGCCGGGCCGACCAGCTCGTTGCCCAGCATGTTCGCGGCCGTCGGGAACCGCTTGTCCAGCGAGTTCCGGCCGGTCTCGGTCGCGATCGTCGCGTCCTTGAACCAGTTCTGCCCTTCGAGGTTCGCCACCACGGTGCCGTCGCCGACTCCGAAGTACTCCTCGACGCTTGCGCGCTTCTGCCGCCGGACCTCGGGGCTGCGGTACTCGCGGCTCAGTCCGACCAGCTCGAGGATGTTCCAGTCCGGCGTCTCGGTCAGCACCATCATCCGCGGGAACAGCATCGGCCCGGGCAGCTCACCCCGGTGGCTCACCGGCAGGTGCCCGGCCGCCTCCTTCAGGTGCTCCCCCCAGAACTGCGCGTTCACCTTCACGAACTCAGTGGGTTTCATTGCTCTCCTCGCTCGGACACTCCGTCATAACCGACAACTCCCGCCCAAGCAGACCCTATTCCCCAGCGGATCGCCGAAAAGGCCGAGGCCCGGCCGGGGGCGTTCCCGGCCGGGCCTCGACGGGTGCGTGGATCAGCGAACGACCTTGATCGTCGTTGCCGTCGTGATCGGCGCGAGCGACGCGTCGCCGGTGAACGCACGCATCGAGTCGTTCGTCACCGACACGGTGACGGTGCCCGGACGCAGCGCCGTCAGGGTGCGGGTTGCCGGATCCAGTACGGCGATCTTTCCGGCGTACCGCGCCTTCTTGATCGCGTCTGATCCGGATCCGATGGCGAGGCCGGACGAGCCGCTCCAGTGCACCGACATCGGGTAGCGCACCGGTACGACGCGAGTACCGGTGCCGACGCCCTCCGGCTGGACGATGCTTCCGCTGAGCTGGGTGGACGTTCCGGCCGGCAGCGAGGTCGGAGCGTTGAGCGTGATCGACTGCGCGAACGCCCGTACGTCGGCCTCGAGCCACTGCTGGTCGGCGGGCTTGTGCGCGTCGATCGACCAGTCGACCCATCCCGTGAAGCCGCCGCGGTCCGGCGTACCGTACGGGTCTTTGCCGGACGACGGGAGCACCGTGTACGGCACGCCCTCGACCCGGTGCACGTTGGCGACCTGTGCGTGCGAGCCGACCATGGCGGCGCCCTTGTCGGTCTTGCCGCGGAAATCGGTCAGCATCTTCTCGATCAGCGCGACCTCGTCGCGGTCACCGAGCTGGCTCGCCTTGGTCTCCTCCGGGTCGTCGACCGGGTGGTGCGCGAAGACCATCACGTTGTGGATCGACTTGTCGCGGGCGGCAGTGTCCAGCGCCACCTTCAGCATCGGGAGCTGGTCCCAGGCCGAAGTACGCAGGGTTCCGAGCGAGCTGGCGAGCAGGATGAAGCGGGTGCCCTTGTGGTCGAACGTCCGGTACGGCTGACCGAACTCCTTGGTGAAGTTGGTCAGGTCCTGCTGGACGTTGTTGAGACCGTACGACTCGTGGTTGCCCGGCACGTAGTAGCACGGGACCGTTGGGCCATGCGGCGTACTGTTCGGCGCCGGCTCCTGACCGACGGGGATCAGGTCGCACCCCGCGTCGGTGAGCACCTTGCGCGCGAGCGACAGGTCCTCCGGCAACCCGCGGTCGGTGATGTCGCCGTTCAGGACGACGAGATCCGGGTGCGTCTTGCGGATCCGGGCGAGCGCCGCCGTCGCGACCTGCGACAGGGCCGGATTGTCGGCGGTGAACTGGACGTCCGACAGCGTCGCGAACTTCCACGTGTCATGACCGCCGGGCAGGCTGCCGTCGGTCGAGATCAGCGGGTCGGCGACCAGATCGGGCTGAGCCGGCAGGTCGACCGACGTCGGTACGTCGGCCTCGAACCGATCCAGGACGAACGTGCCCGCCTTCTGCTGGGCGACCGCGGTGTTGATCCCCTGGAACGACGCGATCGAGATCGGGTACGCCGTGTTCGCCGGCAGCGTCCAGGTGATCGTCTGGTAGTCCGGGCTCGCCTTCAGCCCCGGGCCGTACACGCCGAGGGACTTGCCGTTCCCGTCGACGAGACCGAGGTAGTCCAGCCCGCTCGGCACGTCGATGCTCGACTTGATCCGCAGCCGCAGCCGAAGCGGCTGGCCCGGGATCTGGATCCGGTTCGCGGCGCCGTTCGCCGAGATCCCGACGTTCCGCATCGCGGGGAAGTCGATGCGCAGTCCGTCGGGGTCGACCGAGCGCGTGGTGGCTGCGGTGCTGTTGTTGTTCCACCGCGCCAGTACGTCGTCGTCGAACTCGTAGACGACCTTCGTCTGCACGCCGACCGTGATCGGCAGCTTGACCTCCTTGCCTGCGGCGGACACGGTCAGGACCGTGCCGGCACTGGTGAGCGGCGTGATCTTGAGCTTGCCGTCGACCGGTTGCACGTCGACCACCGCGTGGTCGTAGTCGAGCTTCAGGTCGCGCGGGTCGATCGGCGCCGTGTAGCCCTGGCCGTCGCGGCCGGTGATCGCCACGCTGACGGCGTCGGCCGCGGTCGCCTCCGGAATCGACAGCTTGCCGGTCGACGGCTCCAACGTCTTCAGCGGCCCGAGTACGTCGACCTGCTGCGAGGCGTGGACCTTGCCATACGTCGTACTGACGGTGATCGGGCCGCGCGTGCCGGCCGTGAGTGAGCCGTCCTTGATGCTGGCGCCCTTCGCCTTCCACACCAGCTTCTTCGGGTCGGGCGTGACCGGGGTCAGATGGTTGTCCACGGCTTTCACGGCAACCCTGCGGTGCATGCCCGGGAAGACCTTGAGGCCACCGTCCGCGGCTGCCTGGCCGGCGCCCGGCTTCAGCAGCAGCTCGTCGACCTTGCCGTCACCCGGGCTGACGAAGACGCCGACGCCATTGGGGTCGTTGCGCTCCTGGCCGTCGGACGGGGTGTTGCGGACCGAGACGCCGTCCTCGCCGAGGGCACGAGCGACCATCGTGGTCGAGCCGCCGCCGTCGAGGTTCACAGCGGTCTCCACGCCGCGGGCCACGAGTTCCTGGGCCTCGCGGTCGATGCCGATACCGCCCTTGCCGGTGCCGCCCGGGCCGTCCCAGGTGGCGAGCACGAGGGTGCGGCCGCCGTTCTTGAGGCCGAGCGCGGTTCGCGGGGCGACAGACGTGTCGAGGCCGGGAACAACCTGGCCCTTGTTGACGATCGTGCCGCCCTGGCCGAGCGCGAACTTCATCGTTTTCGCGACGTCGTTGGCGAGCTCGTAGTGCAGCGTGAGAGCGTCGCCCGGCTGAAGCGCCCGGAGCGCGGTCGCGGCTGCGTCGCGGCCGACGAGGTAGAAGCCGTCCGCCGGGATCGGGCCGGAGCCGGCCGTCGGGCTGACACTTACAACCTTGCCGTTCTGAACCAGCACCTCAGCGAGATCGGTGACGCCGGTGAATCCGCGGCCGCGGCTGTACTCGCCCCAGGCCGGGGTGTACGCGACCAGACCGTTCGCCGGGACTCCGCCACCATTGGCAGCGTTGAGGGTCAGCACCTTGTGGTCGGCGCCGGCGAACGTCGCGGTCGCATCCACAGCCAGATCGACCAGCTGTGCGATGCCGTCCTTGCTGACTCCGACGTGCTGGCGGCCGCCCGCGTCGGCGGACTTGATCAGCTGGCCGTTCTGGACCTCGCCGCCGAGGGCGGCGTTGCTGTTGCCGATGTCGAAGAACTCTCCGTTGACGCCCGCGACCGCGCCGGCCTTGTTGGCGGAGACGCTCAGCGGGCCACCGGATGCGACGGGGCCGGAGGTGAGCAGATCGGTGCTGACCGCTTTGTCAGCGAGATCGATGCTGAGGTACTGCGCGTCGACCCAGCCACGCTGATCGACGCTCTTCACGTGGTTGAGCGCGATGCCGGGTCCGACGGGTTCGGTCGTGTTGACCAGGGCGAGTCCGCCGACCGGCGCGTCGGCGGCGTACCCGGGCGCCGGGAGGGACCATAAGGATGCGGCGGCCGCGGCGGCCACGATGCCGGTCGCCAAGCGATGAGGAGATTTCACTCCGCCACCGTCGACCCGCGGGGCAACGCCCCGGTTAACCGTTGTCGACGTACGAGGGTCTCCCCGTAGGCTACTAACGTTGCCGGCCTATCTGAGGGCGATCAGCCCGTCGTCGCCGCTGACCAGGACCAGGTTCCCGGCGGCGACCACGCCGTACCCGCAGGAGACGGACCGGTCGAGGTCGTGGTACGCGACGACGCCCTCGGTGACCGTCGCCAGCCGGCAGAGCCCGCCGTTGTACGGACCCATCGCGACCACCACGCCGGCCGCTGTCACGGCGTACCGCTGATCGAACCGGAACTTCACCGAGGCCGTCGACACCACCTGCCCGCTGCCGGCGTCGACGATGCGTACGACGGTGTCGGTCAACTTCTGCGCCTCGCTCGGACAGCTGATCAGTACGACGCGGTTGCCGGACGCCTCGGTCTTGAGCGGGCACGCCCACTCGTTCGGGATCTCCGAGCGCCACTTGATCTCGCCCGAGCGCGGGTCGACTCCCACCAGCGTTTCCGCTTGGACGCCGACGACCAGGCCGCCGGCCGCCGTCAAGTCAGTCAATGAGCCGTTCTGGGTCCACAGCTTCTTGCCGTTCTTCAGGTCGAGACCAACCAACTGGTCCGCGTCGCTCCCGCAGCTGTGGTCGAGCTGCGTGACGACTATGTCGGCGGTGGCGGTCGCGTTGATGCCGGTGCAGCGGCCGGGTTCGTAGGTCCAGCGGTTCGAGCCGTCGATATTCGTGCCGTACAGCTTGTCGGAGCCTTTGCTCACCGACTTTCCGGTGACGAGCGGGTCGGTGTTGTCGATGTCGTAGTCGCGGGTGCCCAGCGGCCAGACGGCTTTGCGTTTGCCCGTGTCGGCGTCCAGCACGACGTACCCGAGGTCGTCGTACGACGCGAGCACCTGCTGGCCGCCGTTCAATGCATAGAGATGCGGTACGTCGTCGGTGTCGGCGCGGGTGTAGCGCCAACGCGACTGGCCGGTTGCCGGGTCGAGCATCTCGATGAAGCCGCGTGCGCGGGCGACCGCGATCCCATGGGCGGTCGCGACGAGGTTCTGCAGGTTGCCCGGGCCGGCCCACAGCGATCCGCCGGCGAGGGTCGAGCGAACGTCGACATCGGCGGGCCGGTTCTGGCTTTCGAGGTACTCGTTCGCGCTGACCAGGTAGGCGCGCTGCGCTGGGTCGATGACCAGGAGGACGGCGAGGACCACGACGACGACTGCGCCGAGACCTGCGAGCACCTGGCCGCGATTCCTGCTGTCGTTGCGGGTGAACCTGGTGGCGGCAAAGGCCGCCGTACCGGCCAAGATCAGCATGATCGACACGACCATCAGCATCGGGACCCGCTCGCCGACCCCCGAGGCGCCGTTGGTCTCGGGGGTTGTCAGCCATACGACCACCACTCCGATGACGCCGACCACGGCCGGGGCGGCTGCCGTGATGCGGGCGTTGCGGCGTACGGCGCTGTAGACCACGGCAACGGTGACGAGCGCGGCGAGCATGAGGATGACCGCGGGCCAGGCCGAGTCGCCGTCGTACTCCGGGTTCCGCCAGGGCGCCCGCACGGCGGCCACTCCTGCGACGAACGCTACGAATGCCGACAACCCGGCCGTCACCGCCAGCGCGGCCCGCTGCCAACCGCGCCACGGGTGCGGTGTCAGGCCGTCGAGGGTGGCGAGCTCTTCGGTGAGATTGGCGCGGGCCGCGGCCTCGTACCGGTCGTAGGCGAGCTGCGTGTGATAGATCCGGTCGGCCGCGAGCAAGGCCTCAACCTGCGGACGCCGGCTTTGTACGTCGTACCGGCTGTCGCGTCGTACTTCGGACGCATGGGTCGGGTAGCGCGGATCGGCGTACACGGCCTGAACCGCGTCGAGCAGCACGCGGCCGTTGGCATCTGTCTCGGTGACGTCCAGGGTGCCGGTCAGCTTGATCAGCCGGGCGATCTCGGCGACGCGCACCGGGCTCACGTCGTACTTCGGCAGCAGCTGCTCGGCCAACCGGGCCGACGCCTCGGCATCGTCCGTCCTCCCCTTGGCATGCTCGGCCCGATGGAACCAGGCCGCCAATCGGACCGCCGCCGGATCCGTACACAGCTGCGTCAACGCATCAAGTGCCGTCAGCACGCCGACGAGATACCGCTCCCGGTAGGCGACCCGCTTTCCGCCGTACCGCTTGATCACCTCGTCCCTCAATGCCTCCGGCAACGACCCGTCCCACAACTCCCGAAGCCCAGCCACCCACAGATCCTGGCAGACACCCAGGATCAGGCTGTACGTCGGAGCGGGCCCGACTACTTGCGCTGAGGCTTGAAGCGGCGGACCTCCTGCGGCCAGCCGCAGCCCTCGGCGACCTTGGCGGCCCACATCTTGGCGGTCTCGTCATCGGGCACGTCGACCAGCGCGAATCCGCCCAGGTACTCCTTGGACTCGAGGTACGGCCCATCGGTGATCAGCACCTCGCCGCTCGTCGGGTCGGCGCTGAAGAGCGGGACGTCATCCTCTTCCAGCCCACCGGCAAAGACGTACACGCCGGCCGTCTTCATGTCCTCCACAACCGCTCTGGCGAGCGGCCCGCGCCCGGCGAACCACTCCTCGCTGTGGTCGCCCACCCACTGCTGGTTGAAGTAGATGAGGTACTCAGGCATGCCCTGCTCCTTAGCTAGAGCGGACCCCACGTCCGCCTCCACCCACGCTACGAACGCCATCCCCCAATTCCGACAACCGACCCCGAATTTCGCCGAATCAGGCCCGTTACGATCTCGACATGGCCCACTACCTCTTCAACCTCACGAAGACGGCCCCGGGCCAGTCCCTCCCGGACCAGGCCGCAGCCTTCCTGCGCTCCACCAGGTGGCCCATCGACCCCACCGAGCCGCACGCCCAGGCCCTCACGTCCGGCGACCAGGTCCTCATCTACCTGGGCCCGCCCGACCGCGTCTTCATAGCCCACGCCGAACTAGCCTCCCCGTGGACCGACGCCACCCACGACGTACTCCTGACTCACATCGAGCACTGGACCCCACCCGTCCCGATGGAAACCGTCCTGGCCGCGATCCCCCCGACCGAGAACGCCCAAGCCGACTTCCCCAGAGCGGTAGTCCGCATCACCTGCACCGAATACGAATCCGCCCTGTCCGCAGCTACAAACTGAACGCAATCCCCCGCAGAATCAGCGCCGCCACGAACACCGCCGTAAACGCAAGATCAAACGCCATCCCCCCAGCCCGCACCGGCCGCAACCGCCGCCGCACCGGCGCAATCACCGGCTCGGTCCAAGCATGCGTAACCCCCCGAACCCGCCCCACCCACGCCGCCCCGTTACCGGCGAACACTCCCGTCCAGTCCAACACCATCCGGACGATCAGCAGCAAGATAAATGCCGACAGGATGTACCCAACCAGGGCACCAATGAGGCTCATAACCCACACTCCTCCACCACGACCAACCCGGCCGTCTTACCAGTATCAACGGCCCCCACCCGTCGAAATGCCCCCAACCCCATCTTCTTAGCCGACTATCAGCCGCCGAGCGAAGCGAACGCGCAGGCAACCGACCACCCACTCCAAGCAGGTGACCTAACTACCCAACCCAGCCACAGCCGCCGAGCGAAGCGAAGGCCCCGCCCCAGCGGTGACCTAACTACCCAACCCAGCCACAGCCGCCGAGCGAAGCGAAGGCGCCGACAGCCGACCAACCCGCCCCAAGCAGGTGACCTAGCGACCCAACCCGACCCAAGCCGCCGAGCGAAGCGAAGGCGCAGGGGGTGCGGGTGGCGGAGCCCCCGCGGCGCGGCGAGCGAAGCGAAGCCGCACAAATGACGAGGGCGAGGCGGTCAGCGCAGGAACTGCGCGACACACCTCGCCCATCGCACTCGTGGCGGGTGCAGGGTTCGAACCTGCGTAGGCATAAGCCGACAGATTTACAGTCTGCTCCCTTTGGCCGCTCGGGCAACCCGCCAGGGTGCTGCCGGTTCGTGAACCGGCGTGGGAGACGATACAACAGGTAGTGGCCCTGACAGCAAATCGGAAAGGATGTGCCCATGGCTTCGGAGTCCTCCTTCGACATCGTGAACAAGGTGGACCGTCAGGAGGTGGACAACGCCGTGAACCAGGCGGCGAAGGAGATCAGCCAGCGGTTCGACTTCAAGAACGTGGACGCCGGGATCAAGTGGTCCGGCGAGGCGATCGACATGCAGGCGAACACCGAGGAGCGGGTGAGCGCCGTGCTGGACGTGTTCAAGGACAAGCTGGTCAAGCGGCAGATCTCGCTCAAGGGGCTGGAGGCCGACGAGCCGAAGCTGTCCGGGAAGATCTACAAGATCAACGCGACGATCGACGCCGGGATCACGCAGGAGAACGCGAAGAAGCTGTCCAAGCTGATCCGCGACGAGGGCCCGAAGGGCGTCAAGGCGCAGATCCAGGGTGAGGAGCTCCGCGTCTCCAGCAAGAGCCGCGACGACCTGCAGGCCGTGCAGGCCCTGATCAAGGGCCAGGACCTGGACTTCGCCGTCCAGTTCGTCAACTACCGCTGACCCGCCAAGGCCGCCACGTCCGGTAATCGGGTCGCACCCGAGTCGGTTGCCGGGCATGCTGGCGGGCGTGGGTGAGACGTTGTTGCGGAAGTGGTTGCTGGCGGACTTCGGGCTCGAGGTGGTGGAGCTCACACCGGTGGCGTACGGCGCTGACATCGCCGCGCAGGTGTGGAAGGCCGGTACGGCGACCAACACGTACGCCGTGAAGTGGAGCGCCGCCGGGACGAACACGGGCCATCAGGTGGCGGCGTTCCTGGCGGACAGCGGGCTGCCCGGCGTACCGGAGCTGATCCGGACCACGGAGGGCGGGCTGTGGTCCGTCCATGCGAAGAAGCGGCTGACGATCACGCCGTGGATCGACGGCGTACGGGCGGCTCAGTCGGGGCTGACGGACGAGCAGTGGTCGGAGTACGGCGCGCTCATCCGGCGGGTGCATGACTCGGAGCCGCCGCATCGCCTGCGGGATGCGCTGCCGAAGCACAGCCACATCGACGCCCGGACGCCGGCGATCGCGGAGGAGGTCGGCGAGCGCCTCGAGACGCCCGAGGGGGAGGTCGAGGAGGAGCTGGCCGCGGTGTGGAAGCAGTTCGCGTACGTCATCGCGGACCTCAAGAACAACCGCCCGCCGGCGCCGGAAGGCCCGCGGGTGATCTGCCACGGCGACCCGCACCTCGGCAACGTCCTCGTCGACGCCAGTCTCCACCTGATCGACTGGGACGACGTCATCTACGCACCTCGCGAGCAGGACCTGATGTTCATGCTCGGCGGCATGGGCGACGTCGGTCCGACCACGTCCAGCCAACTCGAGGCATTCCTCAAGGGCTATGGTCCGCACCAGATCGACCAGGACGCGGTCCATTACTACCGCCACGTCAGAGCCTTCGAAGACGTCATCGGCTGGGCCCACCAGGCCATCACCGGCCCCGACGAGTCCTATGCGCTGGCCGTGGTCAAGGGCATCCTCAACCACGGCCTGGCAGCTTTGGCGGTCAGTGCCGAGCACTGATCCAGCCAGCGACCTGAGTGCCCAGTACGTCGCCATCCACCATCGAGTGACGGAAGTGCAGCCCCGAGACGATCCGGGCCTCCCGTACGTCGCTCCGTACGGCGGACAGGTCCGGGTACACACGCGTCGTACCGGTGACCAGGCTGGACATCACCAGACGCACATGTGATGTGTGGAAGAACGCCTGCAGCGCCCCAGCCGCTCCAGCCGTGAAGCAGGCGTGGCCGGACGGGTACTCCGGGTGGTTCACGTTCAGCAGCGACTGCCAGCTCGGATCAGCCTGCGTCCGCGGGTTGCCGTCGGTGTCGGCTCGCTGCACAGCATGCACCGGCCGCCAGGACACATAGTGGAACTTGGCATCCCAGCACGCGATCACCGAGTCACCAGCCGACACATGCGCCAGTGCGAGCATCTGCGCCGCACCGGACAAAGACAGGTGCCGGTCAGCCGCCAACTGCACCAGCGCCCGACTCCACTGCTGTGCAGTCTGCTCCGACCAGAACCGCGCCGTCTCGGTCTGCTGAGCAGTCCGCGTCGTACTGTCCGCCCGCCCAAGCGAAGCGACCTCAGCCACGTCCCGTGCGTACCGCTTGCTGGTCAGCGCATCCGGCCCGTCCGGACGGAACTGCGCCCGATACCGCAGCGCCAGCGGACGAACCTGCGTCAGCACGATGTCCACCGGTGGCGTTGGCAGCGTCGGCTCCCACACACCCGGCCCCGGCGTCCTCTGCACGTACGGCACGATGTTCCCAAGCCCATCCCCCGCACGCCACGCCAGCACTGCGGCCGCCACCGACCGCCCCAGAGCCACGCCGCGGTCCTTCGCGCGCCCGGCAGGCACACCGGCCAGATAGTCGGCGTACGTCGCGTCCAGCCCAGCAGCATTAGGCACGCGAGCCCGCAGTACGTCGTACGCCGCCGTGGCAACCGCCGCCGCAGGAGACGCCCCACGATCCGGCCGTACGGCGAACTTGAACGGCCGGCCGTATCCGAGCCCGGCCACGGCATCCGCGATCGCGATGTGCACGATCCCGAGCAGCACCTCCGAACTGGCCGGCGGACGACCGGCCACGATCGCCTGCGTCGCATACCGGCTCCAATAAAGCACCGGCGCAGCACCAGCCGAACTCACCCCGGCCGAGCTGGCCGGGGCCGGTGGCGACAATCCCGCCCCAGCCAGAACCAAAGCTCCACTGACCAGCAACGCGACACGGCGAGGCAGCAGCTTCATGAGATCCCCTGCGCGTGCATATGGGGCCGGTGCAGGACGATCGCGGTCAGGATCGACGCGATCACGGCCGCACACAGCATCAGGCCGATCACCTGCAGTGTCGACGGCCCGACAGTGTGAACGATCGACGGCGCGACATTCGACGGCGGGGCACTCGCGGGCACAGCAGCAGGGACTGAATGCCCCGAAGGATCACGCGGCTGCATCGCGAACGCCGTACCGGACAAGGCCACCCCGGACAGCACCAGCGTGCCGAACATCGCGGCAAGACGAGTCAGTAGTTTCATGGTCGTTCCTTCCCGAGAACGAGCGGCGCAGTACCGCCCTCATCCACCGTTGCCGCGAGCAGACCCGGCGGGCCATACGCAGTTCGGCGTATTGCCCCGTGACGGATCGGGCCTAGGCTGAATTCCAGGGGGAGAGCAGCCATGGAACAGTTGACGGTCACCGAACGCGATCTGCGCAGGATGCTCGACGTCGTCGATCACCAGCGGTGGGGCGGCGCCGGGCAGGAGTTCCCGCGGGAGGTACTCCGCGCGCTCCGCGAGCTGATCCCGGCCGACGACATCACGTTCCAGGTGAGCCGGCCGCACGATCGCGTCTTCATCGGCCTGGAGGAGCTGAGCACCCTGCCTCCGGAGGACGAAGAGGACGGCTGGGACGACCTGTTCTGGAAGTTGTACTGGCGGCACAAGACCTGTAGCCGGCCCCAGCGAACCGGTGACCACGAGAGCGTCTGGATGCTGTCCGACTACCTGTCCGTGCGTCAACTGGTGAACAGCGAAGAGGGCCTGTGGGATCGGATGCACGGGGTCCGCAGCGAGATCGCAGTGCCGTTCCCGGAGCACGACGGCGAGGACCGCCGGATGCTCCTGTTCCGGACCGACGGACCTGGTTTCTCGGAGCGTGAGCGGTTGATGCTTCAGCTGCTCCGGCCGCACCTGGTCGAGATCCGCCGCGACCTGGAGCGCCGCCGCGCAGGCATCCCCGATCTGACCAGCCGCCAGTGGGAGCTGCTACGCCTGGTCGCGGCGGGGCACAGCAACACCCAGATCGCCCGCCGGCTGTTCGTTGCCGAGGGCACCGTTCGCAAGCATCTGGAGAACATCTACGAGCGCCTCGGCGTGAACAGCCGCACCGCCGCCGTCGCTACGGCGTTCCCGGTCGCCGACACCGCTTAGGCGTGGCGGAGCCAGATGTTGGGTTCGACGTACGTGCCGAGGTCGGCGTCGCGATCGACATCGAGCGTCGTCAGGCCGGCAGGGATCGTGTAGGTGCCGGTGGACGGGAACTGCATCCCAGTCCACTTCTCCCATTCGGACACGCTGCCGGTCATGGTTTGCGATGCGGGTGCCGGAGCCAGAAGAGTCGCGCCGAGGCGGACATGCGTGCGGAGCCAGGGGTCCAGAGGTAGACCGTCGGAGCGGGTCCAGGTCATGAAGGTTTCGATCGGGGTCAGCGGATAGCTTGACTTCAGCGTCGGGCGGACCGGCGCGATCACCTGCGGCAGTCCATTGGCGACTGCGCGGTCGCGGACGGCGGTGATGACCCGGCCCGCGTGGCCCTGGCCCTGCTCGTCGGAGCGTACGGCGGCCGCCATCAGCACGAAGGTGTTCGGTACGACGCCTTCCTCGTACGACGTCACCGACCGCGCCAGCGAATCCGTGAACCCGCCGGGTAGATCCGCGACCGTCCCGTCCCACGCGATCGGCACTCCCCAGCACCCCGCGATCAGCCGCTCGTCCGACGACACGAGATAGAACTCCCACTGCGGGAAGTACTGCAGGCGCCGATCCCGGTACGGCTTCACGCCCTCGTCGTGGAAGATGAACTCCGGCCACTCCTCGAGGAAGCGCTGCTCGGCCTCTTCGTCGTACTGCGGACCGTCGGCGGCCGGGATCAGCTCATACATGCCTGGAACGCTAGCCCGCCGACGTCGCACCGGCCACCGCATTACGCACCGCACGCGGCGACGCGCCGAGCTCGCGGTGGCAGGTCTTGTTGAAGGCCTGCAGGTCTGCGATCCCGACCGATGCGGCCACCGCGGGGATGGACAAGGTGGAGGACACCAGGAGGTGGCGGGCGCGGTTCATCCGGCGGGTGCGGATGTAGGCGATGACGGTCTGACCGGTCTCGTGCTGGAAGAGACGGGTCAGGTGGTTGTGCGAGACGCCGGCCAGCCGGGCCAACGCGGGCACGGTCAGCGGCTGGGCCAGGTTCGCCTCGATGTAGGCGATGGCGGTGGCAACGGCTGGATGCCCGGTCTCGGTGGTCGCAGGCGTGAGGTCGGCGATGCGCCACAGAGCGGTCCAGACCTCGGCGGTCGTGCGGCCGGAGCCGGACGGGGAAGACTCGATGGCGGACCGCAGCAGCGTGGAGAGCAGAGGCGCGATCGCAGCCGCGTCCTGTACGACGGGGATGTGCGAAGGCTGGCCGGTCATACGGGGTCGGAAGTGCGCGTACAGGTGTTCCGAACGACCCAGGTAGTCGAACTGCACCAAGGCCCCCGCGGGTGTCAGGGAGACGCAGCCCGGGGTGACGGGGTACGTGGTGCCGTCGACGGTCAGCTCGGCTGTGTAGTTGTACACGTGCAACTGCCACAGGTCCGGCAGCCGGAAGACATCCCTGCGCTTGCGGACCCCGTGGATCCCCGCGCCAAGGTTCACCACTTCGGGCGGAGCGGCCAGATGCAGCTCGATCATGGTGAGAAATTACCACTAGTGGTGATCACAGCCCACGCGAGACAACGCTGTCCAAACTTACGCTGGAGGAGTAGTAACCACTATCCACCATGGGAGTCTTGATGCCCCATCCGCATCGCAAGCACCTACTCACCTCGGTACAGATGGCGCATTTCGTGGCCACCGGCGCGTTCCGGATGGACGCCGTCGTACCGGACGAGATGAACCAGCAGGCGATCGAGGTCCTGAAGAACGGCATCCCGGGGGTCCCGTACGGCACCCCGCTGTCGGAGGCGTTCACGGACAGCGAGTTCGTCCAGCGGCTGGTGGAGTTGCCGGAGGTCGCCGGCGCCATCCACAGCCTGGTCGGTCCCGAGCCGACCGTCGACCACCACGCCGTACACATCCGCAAGGCGCACGAGGGCGAGGCGCAGAACCTCCACGGTGACGCGATCATCGACGTCCGCACCGACGCCTTCGACGTACAACTCATGTACTACCCGCAGGACGTGACGCTCGAGATGGGCGGCACGCTCAGCGTTCCCGGCAGCCACCTGCGCCGGACCAACGAGTCCGACACCGGCCGCTACCAGAACCTGCTCGGCCAGACCCGGCTGGTCTGTCCGGCCGGCACGGTCCAGCTGCTGCACCACGGCATCTGGCACGGCGGCCGCAAGAACGACAGCGACATCGACCGCTACATGTTCAAGATCCGCTTCAACCCGACCGTCCGCCAGGTCCGGCTGTGGAACACCGACGACCTGTACGACGACGCGGTCGCGGCCGAGCTCGACCAGAGCTTCCCGTGGTACGAGAACGCCACCGGCCGGCTGGAGAAGTACAACCGCATCGTGATGTGGCGCGCGATCAGCGGCGACGACACCTACGACCCGAACTACTGGGTCACCCGCGTCTCGAACCGTCCGCAGCGTGTCGTGTCCGACCGCGCCAACAACCCGCACGCCAAGGGCAAGAAGGAGATGGCGTGAACGAGCGCAGCGAGTTCACCATTCAGCACAGTCCATTTCGCGCCTCATCGGCGCCCGGAGCGAAGCGAGGACGTCGATGAGTACCACGGCAGAGACCCCGGTGCAGACCGGACTGCGCCAGCAGGTGCTGGTGCTGTACCTGGCCTCCTCCGCGCTCGACGCGCGCGTGGTCGGCTGGTCGACGTACGACGGCACCGGCGAGACCCACCCCACCACGGGTGACTCCGACGAGCCGCCGTACGCGACCGGACTGGACGCGCTCAAGGACGGCTGGCGTCTGTTCCAGGCGTCGCAGCTGAACCCGCCGCACCCGGGTCACGAGTACGACGTGTCGTTCCTCAAGCACGAGTTCTTCTTCGAGAAGCTCGTCTAGACAGGCAAGATGCAGACCGGCTTCGGCCAGCTGACCGGCTCACCCTGAGCGGTCAGCTGGCCGTTGTCGATGCCGAAGGTCGCGATCTGGTCCGAGCGCTCGTTGGCGGCGTACAGCGTCTGCCCGTCGTTGCTGAAGGCAAGGTGTCGCGGCCAGTCGCCGCCCGAGCCGATGGTCTGCACCAGCTCCACGGACAGGCCGTCGGCCGCGGTCGCGAAGACCGCGATGGTGTCGTCGCCGCGGTTCGAGCCGTACAGGAACCGGCCGTCGGCGGAGATCAGCAGCTCGGCCGGGAAGTTCTCCCCCGGCGAATCGGCCGGCCTCGTCGAGGCGGTCTGCACGGTCTGCAGCTTCCCGTCGGCGTAGCTGCAGACGGTCAGCGTCGAGTCGAGCTCGTTGATCACGTACGCCGCGCCCGCGGTCGGGTGGAACACCATGTGCCGCGGCCCCGCACCCGGGTGGATGTGCAGTTGGTCGACCTCCTTCAACTGCCCGTCCTCGGTCAGCGTCGACGAATACACGGTGTCGGACCCGAGGTCGATGTCGAACACGTACTCACCGGCCGGGTCGAACGCGATCTGGTGCGCGTGCGGCCCTTCCTGGCGCTCGGCGTTCGGTCCGGTCCCGGATCGCTGGATGAAGTACGCCGTCTCGCCGAGCGAACCGTCCTCGTTGATCGGATGTACGGCGACCGACCCGGACGTGTAGTTGGCCGACAGCACGAACCGGCCGGACGGGTCGACGGCCACGTGGCAGGGGTGCACCCCGCCGGTCGGCTGCTGGTTGAGCAGCGCGAGTCCGCCGTCCGGCTGGATCGCGAACGCGGCGATCCGGCCGTTGTCCTCCTCGTCGGTCGAGTAGAGGAACCCGCCGTCCGCGGACCTGGCCAGGAACGACGGGTCGGCGATCGTCGCCACCGTTTCGATCCCGTCCAGCGGGCCGAACGCGATCCCCTCGCCGCCGCCGGCCTGACTGGTGTAGCTCCCGACATAGATCCGCTCAGAAGTCATGAGCCCTACCCTGCCAGGTCAGCGGCCTTCCGGCACACCTCTGTCCAAACCGTAGAGTGCCGACCCCCAGCCGAGGTCCGGGACCAGCACCTGCCATCCCAACCGTCGGTACAGCCGCGGTGCCGGACGGTCATCGGAGTACGTCGTGAGCAGCGCCCTGCGATGCGGCAGACCGGACAGCAACGCCGTCATCAGCTCCGTGCCGAGACCGTTGCGCTGGGCATCGGGGCGGACGGCGAGCTCGACCACCTCGAAGTGACCGCCGATCCACGCGTCGGCCAGCTCGGCGGACACCGCTTCGGCGATCCGGTCCGGCCACCACTGCCCGCGCCGCCCGGTGAAGCCGTACGCGAAACCCGTCAGCCGGCCGTCCGCCCGCGCGGTGACCAGTCTGAAATCCTCGCGGTCCGCGTGGGTCGGGAGCTGGTCGGTCGCGAAATGCTCGGCGTCGGGCTCATCGTCGTACCCAGGTGCGCTGAAGGCCGCGGCGAACACCTCGCCGAGCTCAGGAGCTATCGCAAGCGCTGCTGTTCGGTCGAGGACGTCGATCACCTCGCCTAGCCTAAGGCGCATGGATACCACGGCGTTCTTGCAGCGGATCGGTGTCGATGAGTACGACGGTCCGCCGCGGCTGGAGGCGTTGACGCGACTGCACGAGGCGTTCGTCGACCAGGTGCCGTACGAGTCCATCCAGTACCAACTGACCCCGGGCGGTCCGCTGGAGCCGGAGGACGCGGTGAAGCGGATGATCACGCGGGAGGCCGGCGGGTACTGCTTCCAGATGAACGGGTCCTTCGCGCTGCTGCTGACGGCGCTCGGGTACCGCGTGCGGATGCACCGCGGCGGCGTACAAACGGCCAACCGCCCCGGCGGAGTCGACGCCAGCCACATGGTCCTCACGGTGACCGGACTGACCGAGGATCCGGACCGCGTCTGGTTGGTCGACGTCGGTCTCGGCGACGGTCTGCGTCAGCCGATGCCGCTCGAGGCCGGGGAGGTGTATCAGTACCCGTTCACGCTGCGCCTCCGCCCGTCGGACCTGACCGACGGCTGGCGCCTCGACCACGATCCCCGCGCAAACCTCATCGGCATGGACTTCGAGTCGGCACCGGTCGAGCTCGACGCGTTCGCCGCCCAGCACGCTCGCCTGTCGACGGATCCCACCTCGCCTTTCGTCCGGCTCGCGTCCGCGTTCCGCCGCACGCCGAAGTCCGTCGTCGTACTCCGCTCCATCGGCCTCAGCGAAACCTCCGCCGACCGAGTCGACAACACCCTCCTCGAAACCCCGACCGACTACTTCACCGCCCTGGCCGACATCTTCCAACTCCCGCTCCCCCACCACACCGCTGCCGATCGCGACCAGCTCTGGCGCCGCGTCTGGTCGCAGTACGAGGACTTCCTGGCGCGGACTACTCCGTCGTGATGGACAGCACCGCATCCTCCCCGTCGTAGGCCTTCAGGTTCGCGTCGTACATCACGCCGCCGGGCTCGTCCGCCCAGCCCGCTCCGCCGGAGCCGTCGAGGTGGAAGTCGTAGCAGTCGAGCGGATTGTCCTGCTTGCACGACAGCATGTGCACGGCACCGTTCGCGACGGTGAAGTCGAACGCCAGCTTGCCGATGGTGATCCGTGCGGATCGATGCAGCAGAACCTCGCACTGGCCGTCGCGACAGGCCTCGTAGTTCGTACCGTCGGCCGGCTGATAGATCGGCAACTTCGTGGGCGTCGGGGTCGTGCTCCGGGGTGAGGCACCCGGGATCGGCGTACGAAGTCGCCTGGGCGTCGGGGTACCGACCGTCGTGATCGCCACGACGGCGGTATCGCCTTCGTGGAACGGGACCTTGAGCGTGGGACTGGCGCCGGTGAAGCCACCTACGGGGAACGGCCCACCGGTACCTGACAGGTGCAGGAAGCCGTCGCCGCCGCGCTCGTCGAACGTGTCCCCGGCGACCTTGAAGGTGAACTGCACACCGTAGACGGTGATCACGGCCGAACCGCGGATCAGCACCTCGCAGTTGCCGTCGGCACAGGCCTTGTAGTTCTGCCCGTCCTTCGCCGCAGGCGGGGTAGAACTCCGCGCCACAGGCGTCGCCGAAACGGACTCGACCTGCACTGGGGTCGGTCTGGTCGCGGTGATGTCCGAAGTTCCGCATCCCACCAAGGCCCCCAGCGCCAACAGAACCACCAGATGTCGAGCGCTCACCCGCCGAACGTTAGCCGGTGGTCAGGTCGATAGGGCGAACAGGATGCTGGGGAGGACTGAGAGGACGGCGGTGAGGGCGGCGCAGAGGGAGATCATGGCGACGGCTGGGGTCTCGATGTCTACCGAGAAGGGGTCGTCGGCGGGGAGGCGGAAGAGTTCGGCTATCCAGCGGAGGTAGACGGCGAGGCCGATCATCACGTTGATGGCCATCACGATCGCCAGCCAGCCGAGGTGTGCGTCGATGACGGCCTGGAAGGCGGCGAACTTCGTGAACAGGCCCGCCAGACCCGGCGGCAGACCGGCGAGAACGACCAGGAAGAAGATCAGCGCCGCGGCGAGACCGGGCTCGGAGCGGACCATGCCGCGGTAATCGGTCAGCAGACCGCCGGGGCGGTGACGCTGTACGACGGCGACCGCTCCGAAGGCGCCGAGCGTGACCACGACGTACGCCGCCAAGTACCCGACGACCGCCTGCGCATCACCGACGGCCAACGGCGCGAGCAGGAAGCCGACCTGGCCGATCGACGACCATGCGAGCAGCCGGACCGCCTCGACCTGACGCAGCGCGGCCAGATTGCCGACCGTCATCGTGAGAGCCGCGAGGATCGCGATCACGGTCCGCAGATGCGAGCCGTCCGGAGCGATCCCGGCCGTCACCAGCACGAGCAGTCCGGCGACCCCGGCCGACTTCGAGACAACCGCCAGGAACGTGGTGACCTCGATCGGCGCCCCGACGTACGTGTCCGGCAGCCACGCGTGGAACGGCACCGCCGCGATCTTGAACGCGAACCCGACGATCACGAACAGCCCGGCCGCGAAGGCCACCCGCCCGAGGTCGGGGTCGAGACCGGTCAGCCGGTTCGCGATCGTGGTCAGGTAGAGCGAGCCGGTCACGCCGTACAGGTAAGAGACGCCGAAGAGCATGACCGCGGTCGACAGCACCGACACCAGGAACGCCTTCATCGCGCCCTCGGAGCCACGCCGGTCGCGCCGCAGTCCGACCATCGCGAAGCTCGGCAGCGACACCACCTCGAGCGCGATCACCAGCGTCGCGAGGTCCCGCGCACCCGCCAGCACGGTCGCGCCGGTCAGCGCGCTCAGCAGCAGGAAGTGGTACTCGCCGATCGGCACATCCGAGGCGAGGAGCCGGTACGTCGACAGGCCCACCACGCCGAGCCCGCCGACCAGCAGCACCGCCCATAACCCGGCCGTCAACGGCTCGAACACGAAACTGCACTCCGCCGGCCCTTCGACCGCCGGCTGGCAGAACGCGGGTTTGAAGCCGCCCCGCTGAGCCCACACGAACACGAGCCCGAACAGGATCACAGCACTCGTCAGCAGCGTGACGACGGTATGCCGCAACTCCGCCGATGCGCTCTTCCAGAAGCTGTCGACCAGCAACACCGCAACCGCGCCGATCGCCAGCACCAGCGGTACGGCGATCGCCTGCCAATCGGTCCACGTCAGCGTCATAGGAACGTCCACTGGTTGAGCAGCGTGAAGGGCCAGAGGCCGAGGAACACCGTCAGCACGACCAACGGTGCGAAGGTCACGAACTCGATCCGGCTCAGGTCGACGGCGAACGCGGCCGGCGGGTTCTCGGCGGGATCTCCTTGGCACAGCTCGCGGATCAACCGCAGGAAGTACGCGGCGGTCAGTACGGCGCCGAGCCCGGCGATCACCATCAGCACGATGAAAGTAGCCCGAGGCAACCAATCGGCCGGATGGTAGGCGCCCAGCAGAACAAGCATCTCGCCCCAGAACCCGGCCAGGCCGGGCAACCCGAGCGAGGCAAGACAGGCGTACGTGAGCAGTCCACTGATCCGGGGCAGCCGCGCGTACAGCGCCCGACCGATCGCCCGCAGGTCGCTGGTGTCGTGCCGGTCCTTGATCGCCCCGGCCAGGAAGAACAGCAGGCCGGTGATGATGCCGTGGGCAAGGTTCGCGTACAGCGCGCCGTTCAGGCCCTCCGGCGACATCGTCGCGATCCCGAGCCCGATGAAGCCCATATGTCCGACGCTCGAGTACGCGATCAGCCGCTTCACATCGGTCTGCGCCAGACACGCCAGCGACCCGGCGATGATCGCGACCACCGAGAACCCGGCCAGGTACGGCGCGATAGTGGCCGTCGCGTCCGGCAGGACCGGCAGCAGGATCCGGATCATGCCGTAGCTGCCCAGCTTCAGCAGTACGCCGGCCAGCAGCACCGAGCCGACCGTCGGCGCCTTGGCATGGGCGTCCGGCAACCAGATGTGCAACGGCCAGAGCGGCATCTTCACCGCGAGCCCGACCGCGATCAGGATCGCCGCGGCCAGCGGAACCCCGTGGCCGCCCTTGATCGGATGCTGCCCGAGGAACACCAGATCGAACGTCCCCGCGTGCCGGTGGATGAGCAGGAAGCCCAGCAACATCAGCGCCGACCCGAGCACCGTCATCAAGATGAACGTGGTCGCGGCACGCCGTCGTCCGGCCCGGTCGTGGTCGTCGCCCCAGATGTCGATCACGAGCCACATCGGGATCAGCACGATCTCGAAGAACACGAAGAACAGCACGAGGTCAGCGGCCGCGAACGTGCCGATCACGCCGGTCTCGATCACCAGCAGCAACGCGATCAGCGACCGGGTCCGGCCGATGCGCGGCGTGATCTTCAACGAGTACACGCAGCACAGCAGGACCAGCAGCGCCGTCAATGCGATCAGCGGAAGCGAGATCGTGTCGACCGCGAGATGGAAGCGCACACCCAGCGACGGGATCCACGGCACGTTGATGTCGACGTCCGGCATCAGCTTGCCTGGCACGGTCCTCGGCGGAGACCCGTAGGTGTCGACAAGCTGATAAGTGCATGGACAGTGCGGCCGGCGCATGTCCCACCAGAGGACGAACGACACGACCAGCAGAACCCCGGACACGATCGTCCCGACGAGCGCCGCAATACGATCGCCGGTCACCACCGGCAATGCCCACAGGACCACGGCGGTCAGCGTCGGCACCGCGATCAGGGCGATCAGCAACCATTCGCTCACGAGCCGATCACCCCCGCCAGGATCGCGAGCGCGACCGCGCCGACCACGGCCGCGGCCAAATACGTCTGCACGTTGCCGGTCTGCAGCTTCCGGAAGCCCTGCGACGCCAGTACTCCGGCCCGCCCGGTCGCCCGTACATAAGCCCCGATCACGTCCCGATCGTTGCCGACCGCGAGCTTCGCCAGCCATCCCACCGGTACGACGAACAGCCGCTGGTACGCCGGATCGACGCCGTACTCACGCTCCAGCACGACCGGTCGCGGATCGGCGCCCCGATGCCAGAGCGAGTACGCCGCGAGGCCGCCGAGCAGGGCGAGGACGGTCGTGATCAGCGCGATCACCACGTTGAGGTGCACGCCGTCGGTGTAGCCCAAGCCGATCGCACCGATCGCGAGCAGCACCATCGGCGCGAGCATCAGCCACGACCCGTCGCGGAGCTTGTTGGCGTCGGGCTCGTCGAGATCCGCCATCGGGTCGTCGCCTTCGAACGCGCCGACCGCACCCGCGAGGGCCGGCGTACGGAAGAACACCCACAACCACATGCGCACGCAGTAGAACGCCGTCATCGCCGTGGTCACGCAGACCGAGACGAGCACGATCCAGCCGACCGTCGACCCGTCCTTGGCCTGCTCCCACGCGGCCTCGACCACGGAGTCCTTGGAGAAGAAGCCGGCGAACCCCGGCACGCCGGCCAGCGCCGCGAGGCCGATCGTCATCGTCACGAACGTCACCCGCAACTGCTTCCGCGATGCGCCCCGGCGGGTGTAACGACGCAGTACGACGAAGGCGGCGCTGCCGACCTGATGCAGCAGCACGCCGGCGCACAGGAAGAGCAGGCCCTTGAACGCCGCGTGCGTCAGCAGCTGGAAGAGCGCGGCCCGGCGACCGTCGTGCGTGCCGAGCGAGAGCCCCGCGAACATGATCGCCAACTGGCTGACGGTCGACCAGGCCAGCACCCGCTTGACTTCGACGGCCGCCATCGCGCAGGACGCGGCGAACAGCATCGTCACGCAGGCGACCACGGCCAGCACGGTGAGGGTGGTCTGGGCCTCGACGAACACGTTGTACAGCCGGGCGATCAGGAACACACCGGCGGCAACCATCGTCGCCGCGTGGATCAGCGCGCTGACCGGGCTCGGACCGGGCATCGCGTCCGGAAGCCAGGTCTGCAGCGGGACCTGCGCGGACTTGCCGATGACACCGACCAGCAGCAGGATCGTGCCGATCGTCAGCGTGTGCGGCTCGATCGGGCCGCTGCCGAGCTCGGAGATCCGGAACGTGTGATAGCCGACGCCGAGGACGAAGATCCCGAACAGGAAGCCGACATCGCCGAGCCTGGTCATCAGGAACGCCTTCATCGCGCCGGCCCGGGCGTCGCGGCGCTCCCAGTAGTGACCGATCAGCAGGTACGAGCAGACGCCCATCACCTCCCAGCCGATCAGCAGGAGGAACAGGTTGTCCGAGATCACGACCGTCACCATCGCCGCGGTGAACAGCGTGACGAGAGCCGTGTACGACGCGATGCGCTCGCGGACGTACCCGATCGAATAGACCTGGACGCAGGTGGAGACGACACCGACGATCGCGAGCATCAGCACGGTCAGGCCGTCGGTGCGGAACTCGTACGAGAACCAGAAGTCCTCGCCGATCATCGCGCCGCCGGCCATGGTCTGCTGCGGGTCCACGCCGTACAGGAGAGCAGCGGCCAGCACGACGAGGAGCGAGAAGCCGACGCCGGCCACCCGCCAGGCGGTCGCGATCACGTGGCCTTCTCCTGTTCGACGAGCTCGTCCTGTTCGGCGAGGTCCCGGGCGGCGTCGGCGTCGACATGACCGTGGCCGCGGAACAGCAGGAGGACGATCGCCAGGCCGAGACCGATCTCGGCCGCCGCCAGCGTGATCACGAAGACGGCCAGCGTCTGACCGGTGGCGTCGTTGATCCGCCAGGCGTCGAAGGCGACGAGGTTGAGGTTGACCGCGTTCAGCATCAGCTCGAACGACATCAGCAGGGTGATCACGTTGCGGCGCGCGAGAACGCCGTACACCCCGATGCAGAACAGCACGACGGCCAGCAGCAGCGGGAGGATCAACGGCACGTCAGTCCTCCTTCTTCCGCACCGACAGGGCGATCGCTCCGATCAGCGCGGCCAGCAGGAGGACCGAGAGAACTTCGAACGGGAGCACCCAGGTCTTGAAGACCTGCGTACCCACGGCCTGTGCGGATCCGTCCGCCACCGGCTTGATCTTCTCGTTGCCAAAGGCAAGAACCACGCCGGTGCCGAGGATCAGCGCGAGCACGGCGGCGACGACGGCCGCGAACGGGCTGCGGCCGGTCGTCAGGCTGGGCAGCGGGTTGGTCGGTGCCTTGGTCAACATCAGCGCGAACAATACGAGTACGACGATCGCGCCGACGTACACCAGGATCTGCACCAGCGCGACGAACTCGGCGTGCAGTACGCCGAAACAGCCGGCGATCGCCCCGAGCGCGACGACCAGCCAGAGCGCGGCGTGCACGATCCGCTGGGAGGTCACGACGAAGAGGGAGGCGATGAGGGCTACGGCTCCCGCAACGCTGAAGAGGGCAGTCGTCACGCCTCGTCCTCTTGCGTCGGGCCGGGGGGCTCTGCCGTCGGGCCGGGGTCGATGGGCTGCGGCGCGGGCACGGTCCACATCCAGTCGCGGAGGCGGTCCTTCTCGTGGGTCAGGTTGCGCAGGTCGGTCTCGGCGTACTCGAACTCCGGCGACCAGAACAACGCGTCGAACGGGCAGGCCTCGATGCAGATCCCGCAGTACATGCAGAGGCTGAAGTCGATCGCGAACCGGTCCAGCACGTTCCGGCTGCGCTCCCGCGCCTGCTCACCGACCGACGGCGCGGTCTCGGTGTGCGAATCGATGTAGATGCACCAGCTCGGGCACTCGCGGGCGCACAGCATGCAGGAGGTGCAGTTCTCCTCCATCAGCGCGATCACACCGCGACTGCGCGGCGGCAACTCCGGCAGAACATCCGGATACTGCTCAGTCACAGACCGACGGGCCAGCGTCCTCGCGGTGACCTTCAGCCCCTCGACCAGTCCCTTGCCCGGCACCCCCATGCTCCACCTCCCGTCTCTAAGCAGGACACTAGCTGATCTGCCGCGCTTACAGGTCCCGTTCCAGGCGGGCCGCGACCTGGCGGTACCGGCTCACCGGTATCAGATGAACGCCGTCGAAGGCACCCGAGTCACGGATCTTCAGGATTTGCTCGCAGGCGTGGTCGACGCCGGCGTCCGGGTCGCGCTCCACCGCCTCGATCAGTTCGTCGGGGATCGTGAGCTGGGGCAGGGCGGCGAGGTTGTGGGCCATCTTCGCCGAGGCGAGCACCATCACCCGGCGTACACCGGGATGTCCAGGTCGACCGACTCGCGCCAGCGGAGGAGCTCGTCGAGGTCGTAGCTGACCTGCACGTACAGGAAGTCGGCCTCGGCCTTCCAGCGCGGGACCTTCGTCAGGCGGGACGCGGCGCCGACCTGGAAGGGGTTGCAGCCGGGGTACGTCGTGTCGCGCGCCTGCTCGATCATCGTGCGGACCGTGAGCTGGCTCGTCCGAGCACCTTCCGCGGGATCGTCGCCGTGGACGAACAAGAACTGCTCCACGCCGTACGCCGCCGCCGTCAGGAGATCCCGGCGGAAGCCGAGCAGGTTGCGGTCCCGTGAGTTGAGGCAGGCGATGCCCCGGGCACCCATCAACTGCACCTCGTTGGCCACCGCGACGCTGGACACGGTCGCCCGGCCGATGTGGTTGTCCGGGATCAGGAACCCGTCCGCGATCGGACTCATCACCCCGATCTGGTGCCGAACCCGCTTCAGATCGGGCCGAGTAGGCGGCTCCACCTCACAGACCAGCTCAAATCCCCGCACGGGTGGACCCTACGCCAGACGGGTGCGAAGGAAGTTTTGTTCGGCCTGATTGGGGGTCAGCTCGAGAGCGCGTCGGTACGCGGTCTGTGCCTCGGAGGCGCGATCCAGCTGGGTGAGGAGGTCGGCCCGGATCGCGTGGAAGAGGTAGTACGTGTCGAGGTCGAGCGCGTCGACGAGGGTCAGCGCCGCCGCGGGGCCGTCCACTTCGGCGACTGCAACAGCTCGGTTGAGAGCGACCACCGGAGAGGGCTCGAGGGTGAGCAGGTGGTCGTAGAGCTGGACGATCTGGCGCCAGTCCGTGGCCTCGGCGGTCGTCGCGTCGGCGTGGACGGCGTTGATGGCGGCCTGGAGTTGGTACGGGCCGGGGTGGTCGCGGCGGAGGCATCGGCGGACCAGTGCTTGGCCCTCGTCGATCAACTCCCGGTCCCAGAGTGTGCGGTCCTGCTCGCGGAGGCGGATCAGCGCGCCGTCGGGGCCGACTCTTGCAGGGCGGCGGGAGTGCTGAAGGAGCATCAGCGCGAGTAAGCCGACGGCCTCGGGTTCATCGGGCATGAGGTCGGCCACCAGCCGGCCGAGGCGGATCGCCTCCTTCGACAGCTCGTCGCGGACGAGCGTTTCGCCCGACGACGCGGCGTACCCCTCGTTGAAGATCAGGTAGACGACCGCGAGTACGCCGCGCACACGCTCAGGCAGGTCGGCCTCATACGGGACGCGGTACGGGATGGCGGCCGCGCGGATCTTCGCCTTCGCGCGGACCAGGCGTTGCGCCATCGTCGGCTCGGGCACGAGGAACGCGTGGGCGATCTCGGTGGTGGTGAGGCCGCCGAGCATGCGCAGGGTGAGCGCGACGCGGACGTTGAGCGCGAGGGCCGGGTGACAGCAGGTGAAGATCAGCCGCAGACGGTCGTCGTACACGGCACCCACCTCCTCCGGCTCGTCCTCGGCATGCAGCAGTGCCACCTGGGCCGCCTGGGCCTGCTTGTCCGCCCGCGCGGACTCGCGGCGCAGGCGGTCGATCGCCCGGTTCCGGGCGGTTGTGATGATCCAGCCGGCCGGACTCGGCGGTACGCCGCTCTCCGGCCACTTCTCCACCGCCGCCGCGAACGCGTCCTGGACGGCGTCCTCGGCGATCTCCAGATCCCCGAACACGCGCGTCAACACGGCAACCGCCCGCCCGTGCTCGGCCCGGAAGATCGCCGCGAGATCGGATGTCACGACTGGAAGGGACGGACTTCTACGGAGAGGTTGCGGAGAACCATGGCCAAGCGGCGGGCCCAGTGCAGGGCTGCGTCGAGGTCGTCGACCTGGATGACGGTGAAGCCGCCAAGGTGCTCCTTGCCCTCGGTGAACGGACCGTCGGTGATCAGCACCTCGTCACCTTGAGCCTTCAGGACGGTCGCCGTCTCCGGCGGGTGCAGCCCCGCCGCGAACACCCAGACGCCGGCGGCCTGCATCTCCTCGTTCAGCGCCTTCAGCTCGCGCATGATCGGGTCGAGGACCTCAGGCTCGGGGATCACGCCGTCAGGCTGGTAGATGCTGAGCAGGTACTGGTTCATCACAACCTCCTAGTCAGTCTGTACCACCTACACGAACGCGATCAGCCCCGATCGACAGGCAGCACCACCGTAATCTCCAGGCCGCCGCCGCCCCGCGGTACGGCGGTAACCGCGCCGCCGTGGGCCTCGGCCACCGAGCGGACGATCGACAGCCCGAGCCCGGCGCCCTTCCCGCCAACCAGCCGCTCGGCGCCCAGCCGGTAGAACGGCTTGAACAGGCTCTCCACCTCGTACGGCGGGATCTCGGGCCCGGTGTTGGCCACGACCACCTGCACCTCGTCCCCGACTGTCTTACTGATCACGCGAACCCACCGGTCGGACCCGGATCCCAGGCCCATCACAATCGACAACTCCCCGCCGTCGCCCGCGTGATCGACCTGCCGCGGCCCGATTGTGATGGCCTGGGGATCCGCGTTGTGCCGGATCCCGTTCTCCACGAGGTTGTGCACGAGCCGCTCGAGGAGCAGCGCGTCGCCCCGGGTCGGCGCGTCTCCGGGGCCGCGGACGAGCTCGACCCCGGCGGCGGTCGCCTCCGCCGCCAACTGACTGGCCACGTGGGTCACGACGTCGCTCAGGTTCACCGGATAGACCGTCGTGAGCTGCTTCTCGGAGTCGGCGAGGATCAGCAACCCCTCGATCAGTTGCTCATGCCGGGCGTTGATCGTCAGCAGGCTCTCGCCCAGTTCCTTCACATCGGCAGACGCCGTACGTCGGTGCATCGCGACCTCGACCAGCGCACGTCCGAGGGTCAACGGCGTACGCAGCTCATGCGATGCGTTGGCAACGAACCGGCGCTGACCGTCGAACGAATGGTCCAGCCGCTCGACCATCGTGTCGAACGCATCAGCCAGGTTCTTCACCTCGTCGTCAGGACCCTTCAGCGCGATCCGCTCATGCAAAGCCGCAGGTGAAGCCGAGATCCGACGAGCGGTATCGGTGACCCGATGCAGCGGCGCCAGCACCCGCCCGGCCACCAGCCACCCGAATCCAGCCGCCAACCCACCGACCGCGACCAGCGCGATACTCCCCTGGATCAGCAGCGACTTGATCGCGGCCTGCCGGACCTGCTCGCGCTGCTGCTCGAGCACCTTCTCCGCGTCCGAACCGGTCAGTACGGCGCCGTCCTTGTTCATCACGTAGACGTCGTTGGTCGGCGGCGGCGGCTTCTGAGCGCCCGGCCCTGGGCTCAGATACGTCCCCTTCACGATCACCCGGTACTGCTGGCCGAGGTTCGCGTTGAACAGCGCATACGTCACCCCGAGCAGCAGCACCCCGGCCACCATGAACAACCCGCCGTACAGCAAGGTCAGCCGGCCCCGCAGCGTCAGCCGCCTCATGGGATGCGGTACCCGACGCCGGTGACGGTCTCGACCACCCCCGGCTCCCCCAGCTTCCGGCGCAGCTTGAGGATCGTCAGTCGCACCGCCCCGGTGAACGGATCCACGTGCTCGTCCCATGCTTTCTCCAGCAGTTGTTCGGCCGACACGGTCGCGCCGTCGGCCCGCAGCAACTCCGCGAGTACGGCGAACTCCTTCTTCGACAACGGCACGTACCTGCCATCGCGGAACACCTCGTGGCGTGCCGGATCCAGCGTCACCCCGGCACGCCGCAGTACGGGCGGATCGGCCGGACGACTCCGCCGCCCCAGCGCCAGGACCCGGGCAGCCAGCTCGGCGAACGCGAATGGCTTGGTCAGGTAATCGTCCGCACCGAGTCCGAGCCCTTCCACCCGGTCCGTGACCGCGGCAGCGGCCGTCAGCATCAGCACCCGGGTGTCCGACCCGGACTGCACCAGTTGCCGGCACACCTCATCGCCGTGCACGACCGGGATGTCGCGGTCCAGCACGAGTACGTCGTACGCGTTCACCGACAGCCGTTCGAGCGCAGCGCCGCCGTCACCGACCACGTCGACCGCGTGTGACTCGTCACGCAGCCACTCCGCGATCGCTGCCGCCAGCAACGGTTCGTCCTCGACCACCAGAACCCGCACGCACCCATGATCCCCGACGCCCGTGTTTCCCCCGTGTTAGCGCACTCGGAAACGGCCGGGAAACGGCGTCCGGCGAAGGCTTCGGGGAAACGAGAGGAGCGCACCGATGCGCAAGACCATCCTGGCCGCCACCGTGCTCGCGGCCGCCGTACTCATCACCGGCTGCGGAGCGGACAAGCCCGACGCCCAGGTCGCCTCTGGCTCCGGCGCCCAGCAGTCCACCACACCGACCAGTGCGCCGGCCAGCCTCAGCCAGGACGAGATGGCGGTCAAGTTCACCCAGTGCCTGCGGGAGAACGGCCTGAACGTCCCGGACCCGGAGCCGGGCAAGGGACCGATGCTCAAGTTCGACAAGAACTCTGGGGTCACCCAGGAGCAGGTCCAGAAGGCGATGGAGGCGTGCCGCGAGTACGACCCGCAGTCGCAGGGCAGCGCCAACCCGCAGCAGGCGGAGAACGGCCGCGAGTACGCCGAGTGCATGCGGAAGAACGGTGTCGAGAAGTTCCCGGACCCGAAGCCGGACCAGCGCGGCATCATGATCGGCCCGGGCGTCGCCGACGACCCCGACTTCCAGAAGGCGCAGGGCGCCTGCCAGAGCATCCTGGCCGCGCGGTGATGCGTAAGGCACTGACGGCTGTCGTCGTCCTGGCCGCCGGGGGCGCCGCGAGCGCGTTCCTGGTGAACCGGGGCGACACCAGCCAGGCTACGAACCAGGCCGCGCAGGCCTTGCCGGTCAACACCACCAAGGTCACCCAACAGACCTTGAAGGACACCGAGACCGAGGACGGCCAACTCGGCTTCGGTACGACGTCCTCCGCCGTCAGCCGGATCGCCGGCACCGTCACCGCCGTACCGGACAGCGGGCAGGAGCTGCGGCGCGGGAACACCGTCTACAGCATCGACAACAAACCGACGATCCTGCTGTACGGCGCGCTGCCGGCGTACCGGAAGCTGTCGATCGGGGCCGAGGGCAACGACGTGTTGCAGCTCGAACAGAACCTCAAGGCGATGGGGTACACCGGCTTCACCGTCGACGACGAGTACACCGACGCCACTGCCGAAGCGGTCGAGGAGTGGCAGGACGATCTCGGCCTGGACGAGACCGGGGTCGTCGAGCTCGGCAGCGTGCTGTTCGCACCTGGTCACATCCGCATCGACAGCGTGCAAGGTCAGGAGGGTACGCCGCTCGGCCCGAACCAGCCGGTGCTCTCGTACACCGGCACGACCCGGGCCGTCACGGTCCAGCTCGACGCGGCGGACCAGCGACTTGCCGTGATGGGTGCGGCGGTCACGGTAGCGCTGCCGGACGGCAAGACCGTGCCAGGCCGGATCGAGAAGGTGTCGACGGTGATCATCCCGGCGGAGAGCCCGGACAAGGACCCCGAGACCAAGGTCGAGGTGATCGTTGCCATCGCCAACCAAAAGGCCGTGGCCGCTTGGTCGTCAGCGGCAACTGATGTCACCTTCACCGCCTCGGAACGCAAGAACGTCCTGACCGTCCCCGTCGCGGCTCTGGTCGCGCTCCGCGAAGGCGGGTTCGGAGTCGAGGTCACGGACGGTACGACGTCGCACTACGCGCCTGTGAAGACCGGGTTGTTCGCGAGCGGCCAGGTCGAGGTCAGCGGCACCGGGATCAAGGCCGGCACGACAGTCGGGATTCCGAAGTGATCGAGCTGAGCGAAGTGACCAAGGTGTATCCGGGCGGCGTGAACGCGCTCGGCGGAGTCAGCCTGCGGATCGATGCGGGCGAGCTGGTCGCGATCGTCGGCCCGTCCGGCTCCGGCAAGTCCACGATGCTGAACGTGCTCGGCACCCTCGACCGCCCGACCTCCGGCACCGTCCACATCGATCGGTACGACGTGGCGCGGCTGTCCGACGCCGGGCTGTCGGCGTTGCGGGCGACCCGGATCGGCTTCGTGTTCCAGCAGTTCCATCTGGCCGCGGGCGTCCGTGCGGTGGACAATGTCGCCGACGGGTTGTTGTACTCCGGTCTGCGGCTGGGCGTACGACGGCGGCGGGCTGCGGCCGCGCTGGTACGGGTCGGGCTCGGGCACCGGCTGGATCACGAGCCGCATGAGCTGTCCGGTGGCGAACGACAACGCGTCGCCGTTGCGCGAGCAGTCGCCGGCGAACCCGCCGTCCTGCTGGCCGACGAACCGACCGGGGCCCTCGACTCCGCATCCGGCGCCGGCGTGATGGAACTGCTGCGCGACCTGCACGCCGCCGGTACGACGGTCGTCGTCATCACGCACGACCGGGACATCGCCGCCTCCCTCCCCCGCCAGGTCCGCATGCGCGACGGCCGCATCATCGAGGAGATCCGCTCATGAAAGGCGACTTTGCGCACCGGGTCCGCACGCCTGCGGCCGAAACGTACGGACGCCGTGCACAAAGTGCGCGGGAGCTCAAGCCTCGGGCGCTGGGGCTGCGCGACGTCGTCCGGGTCGGCGCCGTCGGCCTGCGGACCCGGCCGACCCGCGCGTTCCTGTCCGCGTTGGGGATTGCGATCGGGATCGCCGCGATGGTCTCCGTCGTCGGGATCTCGTCGTCCTCGCGGGCCGACCTCGACGGGCAACTCGATGCCCTGGGCACCAATCTTCTAACGGTTGCCCCGGGCACCCGACTGACCGGCGAGCAAGCTCAGCTGCCGCTCACCGCCGAAGCCATGGTCCGCCGGATCGCCCCGGTCCGGGCCGAGTCCGCGGTCGGCAAGGTCGACGACACTTCCGTCTACCGGACCAGCAAGATCCCGGACGTCGAGACCAACGGCATCATCGCGTACGCCGCCCGTACCAACCTGCTCGACACGATCGGCGCAACGGTCCGCAGCGGCAAGTGGATCGACGCGGCGACCGGCTCGTTCCCCGCGACCGTGCTCGGCTCGAGCGCTGCCGACCGGCTCGGGATCACGAAAGCCGGGCCGGATACCCAGGTGCTGATCGGCAACATCTGGTTCACGGTTCTCGGCATACTCGACCCGGCCGCGCTGGCGCCCGAGCTCGACAGCGCGGCCTTGATGGGTTGGCCGGCCGCTGGTCGGCTCTCCTTCGACGGGCATCCGACCACGATCTACACCCGGTCGGACGACGCCCAGGTGCCGGCGGTCCGATCGGTGCTCGGGGCAACGGCCAACCCCGAGGCGCCGAACGAGGTCGAGGTCTCGCGGCCGTCCGACGCGCTCGCCGCGAAGCAGGCCGCCGGACAGGCGTTCACCGGTCTGCTACTCGGACTCGGCGCGGTCGCGCTCCTGGTCGGCGGTGTCGGTGTCGCCAACATCATGGTGATCTCGGTGCTCGAACGCCGCGCGGAGATCGGCCTGCGCCGGTCGCTCGGCGCGACCCGCGGTCAGATCCGCACGCAGTTCCTCACCGAGTCGCTGTTGCTCTCAGCGCTAGGCGGAGTCGGCGGCGCGGCGCTCGGATCGGCGGTCACGGCGGCGTACGCGTCGTACCAGAACTGGTTGACGGTGATCCCGGTCTGGGCTCTCGCCGGCGGTGTCGTGGCCACGCTGGTCATCGGCGCCCTGGCGGGCCTGTACCCCGCCGTACGCGCCTCTCGACTGTCGCCGACCGAAGCGCTGGCCACTCCCTAGAAAGCGACGACGCCGATGCCGGTGAGCGCGAGCTGGGCGAGCGCCACCGGCACCAGGCCCTGCCAGGCGAGCTTCTGCAGCTGGTCGGCGCGCATCCGCGGGAACGACACCCGCACCCAGATCACCACGAGCGAGACGAGTGCGACCTTCAGGATGGTCCAGATCCAGCCGATCGACTCCGGTCCCGGTCCGCTCCAGCCGCCGAGGAACAGCACCGTGGTGAGCCCCGCGAGGACGACGATCCCGGCGTACTCGGCGAGCAGGAACATCGCGAACCGCAGGCCGGTGTACTCCGTGTACGGGCCGAAGATCACCTCGGAGTCCGCGACCGGCATGTCGAACGGCGGCCGCTGCAACTCGGCCAGACCGGCGATGAAGAACACGATCATGCCGGGCAGCTGCCAGAGCAGCCACCACGGATTCCACGCGTGCGCGATGCCGGTCAGGCTGAGCGAACCGGCCGCGACCGCGACACTCGCGGCGGACAGCACGAACGGCAGCTCGTAGCTCATCAGCTGCGCTGCGACCCGGAGTCCGCCGAGCAGGCTGTACTTGTTGCCGCTCCCCCAGCCCGCCATCAGCGACCCGAGTACGCCGATGCTCATCACAGCGAGCACGAAGAACAGACCGGAATCCAGGTCGGCGCCGACGATGCCGGGCGCCAGCGGGATTGCGGCGAGGGCGGCGAGGTACGGCAGGATCGCGACGACCGGGGCCCACTCGAAGACGCGCTTGTCCGCGGCCGCCGGGACGACGCTCTCCTTCTGGACGAACTTCACCCCGTCCGCGACCAGCTGCGCCCAGCCGTGGAACCCACCGGCGTACATCGGGCCGAGCCGTGACTGCATGTGCGCCATGACCTTGTGCTCGGCCTGACCGACCAGCAACGGCGCCACCAGGAAGGCGACCAGAACGCCCACCACCCGCACCACGAACTCCAGCATGTGCGCAGCCTATCGACTCCGGCTTGACCTCAACCAACGTTGAGGTCGAAGGATCGTGTCATGACTACCGTTCTTGTCACTGGAGCCACCGGTCGGGTCGGCCGGCACGTCGTCGCCGGACTGCGCGCGGCGGGGGTGACCGTTCGCGCCCTCGTCCGTACGCCGGACCTCGCCGGATTCCCGCCCGACGTCGAGCTGATCCAGGGCGATATCACCGACGCCTCCGCCGTACGACGGGCCGCGGCCGGGGTGGACGCAGCGTTCCTGCTGTGGCCGTCGTTCAGTGCGGACGGGGCGTCGCAGATCGTCCCGTCGTTGCCTTCGCGAGTGGTGTATTTGTCTTCGCTCAATGCCGCCGAGGGTGGCGTGTGGGGTGATGTCGAGCAGTTGCTGCGGGATGCGGGCAAGGCGTGGACGTTCCTTCGGCCGAGCGGGTTCGCGGTCAACGCTCAGGGGTGGGCCGGCGACTTCCGCTCCGGCGACAGGCTGCGGCTTCCGTACCCGGAGGCGTCGCGGTCGATGATCCACGAGCGCGACATCGCGGCGGTCGCCGTACTCAGCTTCGTCAACCCCGGCCACGTCGGCCAGATCTACGAACTCACCGGCCCCGAGGCGCTGACGCAGGCCGAGCAGGTCGCCACCATCGGTCGTGCCGTCGGCAAGGACCTGCACGTCGTACCGCTCACCTCGGATGCGGCCCGACAGGCCATGCTCGACCAAGGCGCCGACCCAGCCCTCGCCGCGAGCGCGGTCAGCTACTGGGCCTCGCTCGTCGACAACCCCGAGCCTGTCACTACCACGGTCGCCGAACTAACCGGCCGCCCTGCCCTCACCTTCGCGGAATGGGCTCGGGAGCACGCCGACGAGTTCCGCGTCCTCTCCACCGCCGAGGTCGCCCAGGGGTACGTCGACGCACTGTCGGCCGGCCGCCTGGACGAGGCCTTCAACTTCCTGTCCCCCGACGTCATCCGCTCCGCCCCACTCGAGTCCCCCACCGACCTCAAAGGCACAACCGCCATCCTCGAAAACGCCCAGCGCCTCACCACCGACCTCGAATACCTGGCCGTAGAAACCCTCGGCCCCCTACTCCACGAGGACCACTTCGCCATCCGCTTCACCTTCGACCAACGGAACACGGTCACCGGCCTGCGATCCCAAACCACCAAGCTGTCGCTATGCACGGTCGACTCCGGCCAAATCACCCGCGAAGAGGTCTTCTACTACACGCCGCCGAGCGGGAGTTGAAGCCAGCCGCCTACGTCGTGGCGGCCGGCGGATAGGGCGGCGGTGCGGGCGCCTTGGTTGGCGGAGTGGATGGTGCCGATGAAGATGCGGGTCGGGTCGGGGAGGGCCTGGGCGAGGAGCGTGCTCAGGTGGGGGCCGTATCCGTGGCCGCGGTGGTGCTTGGCGAGGATGAGTTCAAGGACGACGTACGCCGGGAGGCCCAGGGCGTCGTCGGGCTTGATGATGGCGGCGGCGTACCCGGCCCACTCGTCGTCCACCACGATCTCGAAGAGCAGACCGTCGTCGGCGGACTCCTGGAGATCCTCGAGGTCCTGGATGGTGGCTTCTTCGGTGTGGTGCGGGTGGTCGGCGTCCACGGCTTCGTACGCGCGGCGGGCTTCGTCGTAGTGTTCGACGCTCTTCGCGGGGCGGAGCGCGAGGCCGGGCGGTACGTCGTGTGGTTGCAGCTCGCTGATCGGTGCGGCGAGGAAGCGGCGGTCCGGCACGGTGCCGTCGACGGCAGGGGCGGCGCTCCAGAGGCGGAGGTAGAGCGGGTTGTGGATGCCGTAGTACTGCTGGGCTGCCTCGGCCAGTGCTGGTAGGTCGCTCGGCTCGGGTGAGCGGCTCATCGGGGTGGCGTCGACGAACGGCTTGGCGACGTTCATGTTCTCGAAGCGCATGCTGAACATCACCTGGAGGTCGTTGCCTACGGCAACCCAGTGGTTGAGCATCGCCTCGACCGGCTTGCCCGGCGCCAGGCGCGCGGTCCGCTGGGTCGCGATCTCCAGATCCTCGGCCAGCAAGATGTCCAGCGCCGCATGCTCCTCGGCCAGAATCGCCAGCCGGCGTCGGTCGTCCACCCACGTACGCGTCAACGGATGCTGACGCTCCAACGTGTACTGAGCCAACACCTCAGCCGAAGGAATCACGACAACTCGCCCGACTCATCCCCCGACTGCCCGCCGGCCCCAGGATCTTCGGGGGTGGGATCTGGAGATGGAGTGGGTGGTGGGGATTGCCGGCGGGCACGCCTCTCGCCTCCCGCGCCTGCTCGGCGGGGACGGGCGGGAGTTGCAGCCGCCTGCGCAGCTGCCAGAGGGTCGGGGTCCGGCGAGCCGGGTGGGCGGGGGCCCCAGGTTTCGGGGTCGGGGACGCCTGGGGGGAGGGTCCGGCGGCGGCTGGGGGCGCCGGTGGGGGCGTGGTCGGATTCGCCGGGTTCCTTGGCGCCGGGCCACGGCTTGGCGACCCGGGACGCGAGGACGAACTCCTTCCGGAGCGGGTGGCCCTCGAACTCGTCCGGCAGTAGCAGCGTGATCAGGTTCGGATGACCCTCGAAGCTGATCCCGAACATCTCGAACGTCTCGCGCTCGTGCCAGTTCGCCCCCGCGTACACCTCGGACAGCGTCGGCAGCACCGCCTTGTCCCGCGGCACCAGCGTCCGCACCAGCACATGCTCGACGTGCGACCCACCCCAGAAGTCCGCGAGATGCGACACCACCCGGAAGCCATCGGTCAGCTCGTCCGAAGCGCTCAGGAAATCGAAGAACGTGAACCCGACGGCATCCCGCAGTACCTCATGCGCCGCCACCCACGACTCCGGCGGTACGTCGATCGCGGTCGGGCCGAAGCTGTCCGTAGACGTCGCGGTGATGCCGGCACTCGTCAGCGCCTCCACTGCGTCCGCGCTCAAGGCTGCACCAATCCGCGAGTCAGCGCCGCCGCGGACGGTTCCTCGTACCGGTCGGCAAGCGCCTCGCCCGCGATCTTCTCCTGCAGTTTGAGGATCCCCTGCAGCAACGCCTCCGGCCGCGGCGGGCAGCCGGGCACGTACACGTCGACCGGGATGATCTGGTCGACGCCCTTGGTCACGCAGTACGAGTCCCAGTACGGACCGCCCGAGTTCGAGCAGGAGCCGAACGAGATCACGTACTTCGGCTCGGGCATCTGGTCGTACAGCCGCTTGATCGCCGGCGCCATCTTGTCCGTCACCGTGCCCGACACCACCATCAGGTCGGCCTGCCGCGGTCCGGGCGCGAACGGGATCACGCCGAGCCGGATGAAGTCGTGCCGGCCCATCGACGCCGCGATGAACTCGATCGCGCAGCAGGCCAGCCCGAAGTTGAACACCCAGAGCGAGTACTTGCGCCCCCAGTTCAACAGGTACCGGACCGGCTCCGGCGCGAGCCTCGCCAGCGCGCCGACTGCCGGTCGCACCGTCGGCATCCCCAGCTCGGTCATGCGCTCAGCCTAGTCCGACAATCTCCTCCGCGAGGACCTCCGGGTATTCGAGTGGCGCGTAGTGCCCGGCGCCGTCGACGTACCGCACCCGGACGTCGCTGAAGAAGTCGTCCACCCGGTCCGACCACACCCTCGGAAATAGCGGGTCGAACTCCGGCCACAACACCACGGTCGGTACGGCGATCCGGTCGTACGACGGTGGCGCCGTCTCCGCCGCGGACACTGCGACCGATCCGGCACCCGCCCGGTACCACTGGATCGACGCCGTGAACGCACCCGGCTGTGAATACGTATCCACGAGGTGATCGAGCTCCGGCTCGAACCCCGGCCCGGACCAATGCGTCCAGAAGTGGTTCAGGTACGAGCGGACCGCGTCCGGCTTCCCGTCGATCAGCTCCTCGATCACCGGCAGCCGATGGAACGCCTGGTACCAGAACTCCGCCTGCGCCTGCTCGGAGAACACCCGCTTGCCGATCCCGGGCAGCGGCGGCGCGACCACGATGCCATCGATCAGTTCCGACTGGTTCCGCGCGATCCCCTGCGCGATCCGGCTGCCGACGTCGTACCCCGCGAGTACCGGACGCTCCAGCCCGAGCTCCTCCATCAGACCCACGATGCTCCGCCCCTGCGCGGCAACGCCGTACTGCGCCGGGTCGGTATCGGCTGCGTCGGACTCGCCGAACCCACGGAGATCCGGCACCACCACCTCGAAACCACGCTCCGCGAGCATCGGCGCCAGCAGCCGGTAGTCGGTGCGATCCCCCGGCCAGCCGTGCAGCAGCACCACCGCCGGCCCCTCGCCGATCCGGTCGTAGGCCAGCCGGAATCCGTCCACCGCTTCAGTCAGCATGGCCTCAGTTTTCGACGACCGCGCATTGTTGACCACCCCGACACCCGGGCTTACCGTGATTGAACAGGACTGAACAGGTCCACTCCGCTGGGGAGCTCCCTCCGCTCCTCAGTCCAGGCCGGGAGGCCCCATGACAGGCCAGCACGATGTGCAGCAGACCCGCGCGCTCTCGGTGGAGAGCAACGGGCTGAACGTGATCGCCGACGCGGACCGGAAGGGCCGCCCGAGTCAGCTGTTCTGGCCGTGGTTCGGAGCGAACGTCTCCGTGCTGGGGCTGAGCTACGGCGCGTTCGCGCTCGGCTTCGGGATCTCGTTCTGGCAGGCGGTGATCGCCGGCGTGATCGGGGTGGTGTTCTCGTTCCTGCTCTGCGGGCTGATCGCGCTGGCCGGCAAGCGCGGTTCGGCGCCGACGATGGTGCTCAGCCGCGCCGCGTTCGGTGTCCGAGGCAACAAACTGCCGTCGCTGGTGTCGTGGTTGCTGACGGTCGGCTGGGAGACGGTGCTGACGATCCTGGCGACGCTAGCGACCGCGACCGTGTTCGAGCGGCTCGGCTGGGGCGGGGGCAACCTCACCAAGGTGATCGCGCTGGTCGTGGTCGGTCTGCTGACGGTGGCCTGCGGCGTACTCGGGTTCGACCTGATCATGCGGGCGCAGACGATCATCACCGTTGTCACCGGCGTACTCACCGTCGTGTACATCATCCTGGTCGCCGACCAGATCCACTGGAGCACGGTGTCCGCGCTGCCGAGCGGTTCGTCGCAGGCGGTCATCGGCGCGCTGGTCTTCCTGATGACGGGCTTCGGACTCGGCTGGGTGAACGCGGCCGCGGACTACTCGCGGTACCTGCCCCGCCAGGCGTCGAGTCGTGGCGTGGTCGGCTGGACGACGTTCGGCGGTTCGGTGGCTCCCGTCGTACTGCTGGTCTTCGGTCTGCTGCTGGCGGGTTCGTCGGCGGACCTGAGCAAGGCGATCGGCGCCGACCCGATCGGTGCGCTCGCGGAGGCGTTGCCGACGTGGTTCCTGGTGCCGTTCGTGATCGTCGCGGTGCTCGGCCTGGTCGGTGGCGCCGTACTCGACATCTACTCGTCCGGTCTCGCGCTGCTGTCGCTCGGCCTGCCGGTCAAGAGGTACGTCGCGGCGTTCATCGACGGTGTCGTGATGATTGGTGGGACGATCTACGTCGTCTTCTACGGCGGCGATTTCCTCGGGCAGTTCCAGGGATTCCTGATCACACTCGGCGTACCGATCGCGGCCTGGTGCGGGATCATGCTCGCCGACATCGCCGCCCGCCAGCGGAACTACGCCGAGGGCGACCTCTATCGGTCGAACGGACGGTACGGCGACGTGCAGTGGTTGCCAGTGGCCACGATGCTCGTTGCCACCGGCATCGGCTGGGGACTCGTCACGAACACGCTGGCGTCGTGGCTGACCTGGCAGGGGTACCTGCTCGGGCCGTTCGGCCTCGGCGGCAAGGACGGCGCGTGGGCGTACGCGAACCTCGGCGTACTGGCCGCACTCGTGATCGGTTTCCTTGTGCAGTGGTTCGGCCGCGGGCCCGCAGTACGTCGGCAGGAGGCGACTGCCTGATGGTCCTGGCGCTCATCGACCTGCAGCGGATCTTCGCGGACCCGGAGTCCGGCTGGGCGACTCCGGGCTTCGAGCGGGTGATCTCGCCGACCAAGGACTTGCTGGAGATCTTTGGGTCTGATGTCGTCTTCACCCGGTTCGTGGCGCCGGAGGAACCGTTCGGTGCCTGGGTGCCTTATTACCGGGAGTTCCCGTTCGCGTTGCAGTCGCCGGACGCTGACGACTACCAACTCGTCGATGAGTTCAAGGGAGCTCGAACTCTGGACAAGACCACCTTCGGCGCCTGGGGGCCAGAACTCGCGGCTCGGGCGGGTGGGCGGCTGGTGCTGGGCGGCGTGACGACGGACTGCTGCGTGATCAGTACGGCGCTGGCCGCGATCGACGCCGGCGTACAGGTCCAGGTCGTCGAGGAGGCGTGCGCCGGATCGACCGACGAGAACCACCGCAAGGCGCTCGACATCATGCGGCTGTACGCGCCGATGATCGAGATCGTGCACCTGGAGCAGTTGCGGTGATGCGCCGGGTCTCCCTGAAACACGAGCGGGTCGCACGGGTGCTCGCGCGGGAGATCAGGTCCGGCGTCGTACGGCGTGGTACGCAGCTGCCCGGCGAGGTGGAGCTCGCTCGCCGGTTCTCGGTCAGCCGCAACACCGTCCGCGCGGCGCTCGCCGTGCTGGCCGAGGACGAGCTGATCGCGACGCACACCGGCAAGGGCTCGTACGTGCTGTTCGACGGGCGACCGCTGGACGGCCGGCTCGGGTGGACGCATGCCCTGTCCGAGCAAGGCGTGGAGACCCGGATGCGAACGGTGCGGATCGAACGCTCGACCGATCCCGGGCTGGCGTCCCGGCTCGGTCTGGAGTCGCCCCGGGTGGTGGTGATCGAGCGGGTCCGGCAGCTGACGGACGGTACGGCGATCTCCCTCGAACGCAGCCGGATCCCGGCGCTCGACGCGCTACGCGACCTACCGGAACGCGGCCTCGACAACGGGTCCATCAGCGTGACGCTCAACCGCGCCGGCCTGTACCTGGACCACTGCGAACAACGCCTCCGCGGCCGCCCCCTAACCCCCGTCGAAGCCGGCCACCTCAACCGCCCCGACGGCACCTGGTTCCTCCACACCACCCGCACCAGCTGGACCTCAGACGACCGCTTCGCCGAACACGCCGACGAACTCCTGGACCCCGAACACTACGAACTAAGCCTCACCTACCGCAGCTGATCCCGCGCGCGCTGCATCGCACCGCGACCGCTCGGGCGCGCTCTCATGAACCTTGGACACCCGGTGGCGACCTTGGATAAGCCATTGGATGTGCACAGTCACCGTCGGCTATCCCCAGTCCCACTCAGGCCACCCCCGAGCAGGCGCCGGGGTGCCCGAACCACCGACTAAGGCATTAGTTGCCCTTGGCATAGGGAGTTGTGCGGATGTGGGGGGCCTCCTCAGGCGCGCACTGTCTACTCATCGACAGGAGCTCGGAGGAGATCATGTTCATGTACTCGACCGACGCGGTGCGGGCCGAGATCAAGTACCGGCAGGACCGTATCCGGCACGACTTCCAGCGTCCGTTCTGGTTCCAGCGCAAGCCTAAGCAGCAGCCGCCCGCGCCCTGTGCGCCCGAGCTGCGTGCCCGTCCGGCGATGTGACCGCGAGGTCACCGCCCCAGGCCCCCTCCCCCCAGGCGCGGGGGGGGGGGGGGGGGCCGGCGCCCCCCCCCCCCCGGCCCCCCCCCCCCCCCCCCCCGCCCGCCCCCCCCCCCCCCCCCCGGGCGCGCGCCCCCCCCCCCCCCCCCCCCGCCGCGCCCCCCCCCCCCCCCCCCCCCCCCGGGCGCGGCCCCCCCCCCCCCCCCCCCCCCCCCCCCCCCCCCCCGCCCCCCCCCCCCCCCCCCCCCCCCCCCCCGGGGGGGGGGGGGCCCCCCCCCCCCCCCCCCGCCGCCGTCATTCCAGGCCCCACTCCACGCGTCGCACAGTCCCGCTCCAAGGGCCTGTTCCAGGTGTCGGCTAGGGCCCGTTCGGGGGTCCCTAGGCGGTGACTAGGACCCCCTAGGGACGGCTAAGGCAGTGAGCCGGGTGGGGATAGGGAGGAGTTCCGATGTGCGGGCCCTCCTCAGACGAGCAGATTTACACCTGTCAGCAAGAGCCGGCAGCGAAAAGCGGAGGAAGACATGTACACGAACGACTCGGTCAAGGCAGAGGTTGCTTACCGCAGGGAGCGTCTCAGCCGTGACTTCCGGCAGCACCGGACCACCGGAGCCCGCCGGACCATCAGCCACCTGTTCGGCCGGAAAGCCTGAAGGGAGGGAAACCATGTTCAACACTCCACTGAGTCAGTATGCGATCAAGGCGGAGGCGGCGTACCGGTTGGAGCGGACCAAGCGTGAGTTCGGGTCCGTGAGCCGCAAGCAGCGCCCGGCGAAGGGCTCGAAGCCCGAGTCGCGGCACTCGCGCCGTGCCCTCCGACCCACCACGGCCCGATGACCGCCCCAGCCGCCGTCCCTGATCAGACGATCAGGGACGGCGTTCTTTTTCCCGCGAAAACCCAGGCTGACAGCAGAACCGGGGCTCAGCGGACGGGATGCCGTCGATTTGTGTCGGCTCCAGGGGCGAAGATGGACGACGTGCCCTGGAATTCGACACCTCTCGTCGGCCGCTCGTCCGAGATGGCGGCCCTGCTGAGCGCCGTGGACGACGCGAAAACGCGTCGCGCCGGCGCCGTACTGCTGTCCGGTGATGCCGGCGTCGGCAAGACCCGGATGCTGGACGAGGTGGCGACCGGTGCGCACGAGCGAGGTTTCGGCGTACTGGTCGGGCACTGCACCGACTTCGGCGATGCCGGCCTGCCGTACCAGCCGTTCTCCGAGATCTTCGGCCGTCTGGCCGGCGACCGTCCCGACCTCGTCGAGAGCGTGCTGACCAACTTCCCGGCGATCAGCCGTCTGCTCCCGGCCCACCGCCTGCTCAGCGCCCAGCCCGCGCCGCAGGAGGGCCAGCTCGACCGCGCCGCCCTGTTCGACGCCGTCCTCGGCGCGTTCACCGCACTGTCCACCAGTGAGCCGATCCTGGTGATCATCGAGGACGCCCACTGGGCCGACGACTCGACCCGGGACCTGATCGGTTTCCTGATCACCCGACTGACCTCGCAGCGCCTGGCGCTCGTCGTTTCGTACCGCAGCGACGACCTGCACCGTCGCCACCCGCTCCGCCGGCCGATCGCCGAGTGGTCCCGCAACCCTCGGGTGCGCCGGGTCAACCTGCTCCCGCTCGACGCCGACGAGTCCCGCACTCTCCTCAACTCGCTGCTCACCGAGCCCCTGTCCCCGATCGAGGAGCGTCGCATCCTCGAGCGTGCCGGCGGCAACGCGTTCTTCACCGAGGAGTTGGCCGCCGCGGCCTCGATGGGTGACGGCGACACCGTGCCGCCCGATCTCGCCGACCTGCTCCTGGTCCGCCTCGACCCGGTATCGGACGACGCCCGGCAGGTCGCCCGCGTGATCGCCGTGGCCGGTCGTCGCGTCCCGCACGATCTCCTCACCGCTGTCGCCAAGCTGCCGGATCGCGAGCTCGACGACGCCCTGCGTGAGCTGATCGACGCGCACATCATCGACGTACCGACTAACGATCGGTACTACTTCCGCCACGCCCTACTGGCCGAAGCGGTGTACGACGACCTCCTGCCAGGCGAGCGTGTCCGCGAACACGCGGCGTACGTACAAGCACTCGAAGACAAGACCGTCGCAGGTACGGCGGCTGAGCTGGCGGGGCATGCAACTCGATCGCACGACCTGGCCACTGCGTTCGACGCCCGCGTCCGAGCCGGCCAGGAAGCGCTCTCGGTCGCCGCGCCGCAGGAGGCGTTGAAGCACTACGAGATGGCGCTCGAGCTGTTCCCGAATGCCGCGCCGACGAGCACGGTCGACAAGACCTGGCTGATCGTCGACACGGCGACAGCCGCAACGCTGTCCTCACAGCATCTGCGCGCGCTCAAGCTGCTCCGGAAGGCGCTGGCCGATCTGCCGGCCGACGCACCGAAGCTGCAGCGCGCCGAGCTTCTCCTGCCGCTGGCCGATATCGCGCTGATCATCGACCAGGACAAAGAGGCCAGCGAGGCGATCTCGCAGGCGCTGAAGTTGGTCCACGACGAGCCGTCCAGTGTGTTCAAGGCGCAGGTCGCCTCGCTGTACGCGCGGGTGTCCGACGCGCTGGGCCGGCCGATGGAGGCCGAGCGCTGGGCGCATCGGGCGCTCGAGATCGCCCGCGAGGCTGGCCAGGAGTCCGCGGCCAGCGACGCGGGCATCACGCTCGCCCAGCTCCGCCGACGGGCCGGCGATCCGGAGACGGCCGCAAAGCAGCTGGAGGAGGCCGCCGTTCGCGCACAGCTCACCGGCGATCCCGCGGCCGAAGTGCGGAGCCGGTTCTTGCTCGGGTCGACGCACTACGAGCAGGGCGACCTGCTGAATGCGAAGGCTGCCTTGTCGTTCGCGGCGAAACGGGCCGGTGAGCTCGGGCGGCAGTGGGCGGCGTACGGGTTCGACGCGCGGCGGATGCTCGCGCTGACGCAGTTCATGCTCGGCGAGTGGGACGAAGCGACCGTGACCGCCCGCACCGACTCGATGACGCCTGCGGCGGCCGCGGCGGCGCTGCGGGCGGTGGAGTTCTCGGTGCGGAGCGGGCGGGGTGACACCGCGGTCGCCGAGGAGTTCGAGCTGTCCCGGAAGTGGTGGGATCTCGACATCATGCTGCCGCTCATCGGGCTCCAGCCGGCCGTCGAGGCGTACCTGCAGCTGGATCAGCCGGCCGAGGCGGAGAAGCTGATCGCCGACGTGTCCGCACTGTGCGCCGACCTGTTCCAGACCGAGTGGTTCTTCGCCCGGATCCGGTTCTCGGCGTTGGGCCTGCAGTTGCTGTGCCACCGCGCCGTCGGCGAGCCGTCAGCTGCCGCCGAGCTGGTGGCGCGCGGCGCGGAGCTGGTTGCGCTCGGGCAGGCGACGGCCGAGAAGGGTCTGCCACCCGGACGGTTGATGGGCGTCGAGGGACTCGCCTGGCTGGCGCGGCTGGAGTCGGAGTGGGATCGACTGCGGTGGCTGGCCGGGGTCGACGCGCCGACGCCGCAGGAGCACGTCTCCGCTTGGGAGCGGACCACGGACGCCTTCGGGTACGGGTACGTCTACGAGCAGGCGTGGTCGCGGGTCCGGTTGTCGGCGGCGCTGCGGGCCGCGGGCCGGGTCGCCGAGGCAAACGAGCAGACGGCGCTGGCCGCCGAGGTCGGCCGCGAGCTCCGGGCGAAGCCGCTGATCGCCGAGACCGGTGGCGGTGAGACGGCCGGCGCGAGTGCGCTGACGTCGCGGGAGACCGAAGTACTGCGGTTGCTTGCCGAGGGCCGCACCAACCGGCAGCTG
Source organism: Kribbella rubisoli (assembly GCF_004217145.1). Lineage (GTDB taxonomy): Bacteria > Actinomycetota > Actinomycetes > Propionibacteriales > Kribbellaceae > Kribbella > Kribbella rubisoli. Next base: position 1,359,276 of record NZ_SHKR01000011.1, read on the forward strand.
GCGCGCGAGCTGTACATCAGCGAGAAGACCGTCAGCGTGCACGTGTCGAACATCCTCGCCAAGCTCGGCGTCCGCTCGCGGACCGAGGCCGCGGCGGTCGCCCGTCGTGACGGCCTGCTGGACGCCGACTAGCCGTGTTTGCGGTGGCGATCCGGCTCGGGGTGCGCGTGCCGTGCGCGAGCCCGGGCCAAGTCGTCAGCTGTGACCGGCGGCGTGAAGAGGATAGGCCGGTTCAGATCGGTGATGTCGTCGAAGACTTTACGGGCGTGCCGCATCCGCGCCGCGGCCAATAGCACCAGCCCGGCCGCAGCGAGTGCAATCACTACCCACAGTTGCCACGACATAGCCTCACCGTCCGGTATTCGCCCCGTACCCCCGTGTAATCACGATAGCCCCGAACCCACCAGTTGGCGACCGTTCGTACGCATACCGTTAGACAAGCCGATTCAAACTCACGTTTGTTGCCGATCGCAATCACAAACGGTGATCAGGCAACGAGTTGGGATTCGGCGCGACAACTACTTTCCGTCACCGCGCGGGGAGAGCCGGCCGCCCCGGAACAGATACGTCGCGCGACCGTCGACCGGTTCACTGAACGCCATCACCTCGTGCATTCCGTGCTCCGGCTCGGCCGCGATCAGCCGCGACCCGTCGAGCGGTACCAGCCGGGAGCGCTCCGGCTCGGGCAGCAGCAGTTTCGCCTCGTCGCTCAGCGGCTCGTCCAGCAGCCAGAACTCGCCGTCCTCCACGCCGACCGTTGCCCGGAACAACACCCCGTCGTACCGTCCGACGACGAGTTCAGGGGCGATCTCGGCCGGCTCCGCGGGTGGGACCAGCCGTGCCGGTAGTTCGATCCCGGCCGTCTCGCGCAGGACGTGACCCATCAGTTCGTCGTACAGCGCCGAGACCCTGCCGCCGTTGGTGAGCAGGGCGACGGCCACGTTCCGATCCGGGACCAGCCGGAAGAACGCGGACTGCCCGACCGTGCCGCCGTCGTGCCCGAAGTACGGGCCGTGTTCGCTGTCAAAGATCATCCAGCCGAGGCCGAGCTGGTGCAGATCGCCGCCGGTCGGGGGTACGTCGACCTGGGCCTGCCAGAGTCGATCGATCGTCGCCCGGTCGAGCAATGTCGCGTCGAGGAACGCCCGGCCGAAGGTGATCAGGTCGCTCGCGCTCATCGCCAGCAGCGATCCGGCCGGCGCCATCCCGTGGACCAGGCTCCAGACCGGTGCGACCTCGGGCGGCGCGCCCGGCTTCGGCGAGACATGACCGACCGCAGCCCGATAGAGGAGCGCCTCGTCCGGAATCGTGGCGACGTGCCCGAGCTCCAGCGGTACGGCGATGTGCTCGCGGATCAGCTCGTGGAACGGCTTCCCGCGCAGCACCTCCGCGATCCGGCCGAGGACGACGAATCCGGCGTTGTTGTACGAGTACCCGGCGCCGAGCGGGACCTCCTGTGCCAGGCCCGGCACGACGTCGCGGACGAACAGCTCGACGCCGTCGTCACCGCGCGACGTCGGGATGAACGCATCACCGGAGAAGCCGCTCGTGTGGGTCAGCAGGTGCCGCGGGGTGACCGCCGCCGCGGTGGCCTCGTCGGTGAGCTTGAAGTCCGGTAGGTAGTCGCGGACCGGGCGGTCGAGGTCGACCTTGCCTTCCCCCACGAGCTGCATGATCAGCGTCGTCGTCCACAGCTTGGTGATCGAGCCGACCTGGAAGACCGAGTCCACTGTTGCATCGACCCCGGTGTTCCGGTTCAGGACGCCGGCCGCCGCCGTACTCAGCTTGCCGTCCGCGAACACCGCGATCGACGCGGCGGGTACGTCGTGCTTGGCGATCAACCCGGTCAGGTTCTCGTCGAGCCACTGCTGCATGAAGCGCTCCTTACAGAAGGCGGATGGGGCTCAGCCGAGGACGCGGACCAGGTTCTCGCCGAGGACCTTGCGGATCGTTGCTTCGGGCAAATCTCGGCGTACCAAGGCGTCCGTGACGAGGGGCATGCCGGCGGGACCCTCGAGGCCGGGGATGTACAGCTCGGCGTCGAGGCCCTGGATGATCACCGGTCGGTCGCAGGCGGGGATCTTCTCGCCGAAGACCTCTGCGACGAAGTCGCTGCCCAGGCCGACGTGGTCCTCGCCGGCGATGTCGAGGATGTGCAGGATGTGGTCGGCCAGGTGTTCGACGGTCGGCTTCTCGGCGGTGGTGAGGAAGCCGGCGAAGAAGTTCACGCAGACCACACCGCCGGTCGCGGCCATCCCGCGGAGCTGCTCGTCGGTCAGGTTGCGGTGGTGGTCACGCAGCGCGAACGCGCTCGAGTGCGACGCGACGACGGGCTTGGTCGCCAGTTCGAGGATGTGCTCGACCCCGGCGCGGCCGACGTGCGAGACATCGACCAGTACGCCGAGCTCCTCGAGCAGCCCGACCGCCTCGACGCCGGCATGCGTCAACCGGCCGCCGGTCGCGTCCTCGCCGGAGCCGTCGCCGAGCGCGCTGCGGCCGAAGTGGGTGAACGAGGCCATCCGCACGCCGAGCCGGTGCAGCGTCTGCAGGAGTTCGACGTCGGTATCGATCTGCGGGCAGCCCTCGAGTGCGAGCACCAGCGCGATCTTGCCCGCGGCGGTGGCGGTCTCGACGTCGCCGGGCGCCGTACACAACGCGACCTCGTCGGAGTTCGCCGCCGCGATCCGGTGTGCGGCCTCGATCATCCGCAGAGTCTCGCGGAGCGCGCCTTCGGGCAGGAACTCCGAGTCGATGAACACCGGCAGCACCTGTACGTCGATCCCGCCGTCGCGCAGCTGCGGTATCCACCGCTCCCGGAAGTACGCCGACCAGACGTCCTTCGGCCGCCGCGCCACCAGCATCAAGAGGTCGTTGTGTCCGTCAGCGACGATCGCGTCGCGGTGCAGATCCATCGGCCCAGAATATGCTCGCCGGGTGAAGGTGCTTTCTGCTGAGGATGTTCGCCGGCTGGTTCCGATGAGTACGGCGGTCGACGCGGTGCGGGACGCGTTCCGCGAGCTGGCGGCCGGGAACTTCGTGCTGCCGCCGCGGCAGATCTTCGGCGACGGGACGGTGCTCGTGATGTCGGCGTACCACACGCCGACCGGGACCGCGGTGGTGAAGAAGATCGGGATCGCGCTCGACCAGGTCCCCGCGATCCGCGCGACCGTGATCTGGACCGGGAGCGGTGAACAGCTGGTCGCCGACGGCGGCTCGATCACCACCTTGCGCACCGGCGCCGTCGTCGGCGTCGCGACCGACCTGCTCGCTCACGCGAACGCGTCCCGGCTGGCGCTGATCGGGACGGGCGCGCAGGCGCCCGACCAGGTTCGCGCGGTTCTCGCCGTACGACGCATTGCCGACGTCACCGTCACCGGGCGCTCGGCCGACCGCGCCGCCGCCCTCGCCCGGCAACTGGGCGACGAGTTCCCCGACGTGAAGTTCACCGCCGGCACGAACATCGACGAGGCGATCGCCGTCACCGACATCATCTGCTGCGCCACGTCCTCGACCACCCCGCTCTTCTCCGTCGACGCACTTCCGGACACGGTTCATGTCAACGCCATCGGCGCCTTCCGCCCCACCATGCGCGAACTCCCCCGCGACCTCCTCGCCACCGCATCCACAGTCCTGGTCGACCAACGCGAAGCCGCCCTCGAAGAGTCCGGCGAAATCATGGACGCCGTCACCTCCGGCGTCCTGTCCGAAGGAGACCTGGTCGAGCTCGGCGCCGCTCTCTCCACCCCGCCAACCCCACAAGGCCGCACGGTCTTCAAGTCCGTCGGAGTCGGCGCGCAGGACTGGGCGATCGCAGCAGCCCTCGCCCGGAGCTAGCGGATCTCCAGGCCATCACAATCCGCCTCTCGCGGGCAGCTTGAGCGTGGCCGCAGGCCAGGCCGTCGATTGTGATGGCCTGGGGATCCGCGTCAGGTCCAGCGGAGGACGCCCTTGCGGTAGGCGTAGAGGAGGCCGACGGCGACGAACGCCAGGAAGATGAACATCTCGATCAGGGTGGCGTAGCCGAGAGTGCTGAAGATGGTGGCCCAGGGGAAGAGGTAGATCGCGTCTACGGCGAAGATCACGTAGAGGTAGGCGAACAGGTAGTAGCGGATGTGGACCTGGGCCCAGCCCTCGCCGACCGGGTCTACGCCGGACTCGTAGGTCTTGAGTTTGTTCTCGGTCGGATAAGTGACAGTGAGCGCCTTGTTCAACGCGAACGCGCCGATCAGCCCGACCAGGCCAAGGGCGACCACCGCGGCGACGACGCCATAGCTGTCCGACACAGGCAGCAGCTTAGTTCGTGCAGAGCAGCAGTGAGTCGATCGAAACGTACGGGCCGTATCCGGACCGGATGTCCGCGACCTGCAGCCGGAGTCGGGTCACGCCGGAGATGTCGTAGTTCAGCCAGGTCTCGGTCTCCTGCTGCATGCGGATCGAGGTCATCGCCGTCGTCCCGTTGTGCAGCGACACCCGCACGAGCCCGTCGGTCAGGTTCCCGAGCCAGTTCCGCACGTAGCGGCAACCGGTCGAGTCCACCTCGCCCCAGACGTACCCGCCCTGGTTCGCCAGCAGATCGGCCTCGGCCCGCCGCGGCCCTTCGTTCGGCGGTACGACGGTGAACTGCGGCTGGCCGGCCCCACCCGCAGCGACCAGCCCCTTCTTGAACATCCCGCGCCACACGTAGTGCTTGAAGCTGATCATCGGTGAGACCACCGCGGCGTACGGCGCCTGCGCACCCACCGCGATCCGGTAGGTCCGAACTGACCCGGGCTGGACCGTGGTGATCGTCACGCTGCTGCCGGACGAGTACCCGTGCGCGACCTCCTGCCACCGCTTCAACGACGGGATCCACTGGTGCAACGGGATCCGCGTGCCGGCTGCGGGCGCCGGCGTCAACGTCCCGACAACCGTGATCACACCCTTGGTCGCGTCCGTCGTCCGAATGCTCGCGATCTTCGCCGTCCGCGTCGGCGCCGCAACAGCCGCGATCGGGGCCGCACACCCCACGACGAGCAACGTCAGCAGTCCGGCTAGCACACGACGCATGAAGACAACTCCTCGAAGTCACAGCTTGATGACGACACCCTGCCGGTTCTCACTTCGGATCGCAAGCGAGCCGCTGCGGAGTGTGACACTGGGAGATTTCGCCTCTACCTGACCCAACGACCCGTTAACACCGCGTCCCAGGCTGTGGACCACCGGGGCTTCCGCATGGTTCTGTTCTAAGGGCGAACTAATATTGGGGTTATCGCCCTGACGGGGGGATCGGCCTGTTGCCCACAAGGCGGCCGGACGACCCAAGCTTCGACTTGGAGATGAAAAGAACAGTGACCATCGAGGTCAAGCAGCTCGACCGCGTGGTGATCCGCTTCGCCGGCGATTCCGGTGACGGGATGCAGCTCACGGGGGACAGGTTCACAGCGGAAACGGCGTCGTTCGGCAATGACCTGTCGACGTTGCCCAACTTCCCAGCCGAGATCCGCGCACCAGCCGGAACCCTGCCGGGAGTGTCGTCCTTCCAGCTCCACTTCGCCGACCACGACATCCTCACGCCGGGCGACGCGCCCGACGTGCTGATTGCTATGAACCCGGCAGCGCTGAAGGCGAACCTCAAGGACGTCCCCCGCGGCGCGACGCTGATCGTCGACACCGCGGACTTCACCGCCCGCAACCTGAAGCGGATCGGGTACGACGAGAACCCGCTGGAGACCGGCGAGCTCGACGCGTACCACGTGGTCCCGCTCAACCTGACGGGCATGACGGTGGAGTCGGTCAAGGAGTTCGGGCTGACCCGCAAGGACGCGTCGCGGGCGAAGAACATGTACGCGCTCGGCCTGGTGTCCTGGTTGTTCCAGCGGCCGGTCGAGTCGACGATCACATTCCTGCAGACGAAGTTCGCGGGCAAACCGGACATCCGGGACGCGAACATCGCGGCCTTCCGCGCGGGCTACAACTTCGGTGAGACCGCCGAGGAGTTCTCGGTCCGCTACGAAGTGAAGCCGGCCAGCATGGCCACCGGCACGTACCGGAACATCTCCGGCAACCTCGCGCTGGCGTACGGCCTGGTGGCCGGTGCCCAGCGAGCCGGCTTGCCGCTGGTCCTCGGTGCGTACCCGATCACCCCGGCGTCCGACGTACTGCACGAGCTGTCGAAGCTCAAGCGGTTCAACGTCACCACGGTCCAGGCCGAGGACGAGATCGCCGGTATCGGCGCGGCGCTGGGTGCATCGTTCGGCGGCGCGCTCGGCGTGACCACGTCGTCCGGCCCGGGTATCAGCCTGAAGTCCGAGACGATCGGCCTCGGCGTGATGCTCGAGCTGCCGCTGGTCGTCTGCGACATCCAGCGCGCCGGTCCCTCGACCGGTATGCCGACCAAGACCGAGCAGGCCGACCTGCTGCAGGTGATGTTCGGCCGCAACGGCGAGGCCCCGCTGCCGGTGCTCGCGGCCCAGTCCCCCGCGGACTGCTTCGCGATCGCGGTCGAGGCGGCCCGGATCGCGATCACCTACCGCACCCCGGTGATCGTGCTGTCCGACGGCTACCTGGCCAACGGTTCCGAGCCGTGGAAGATCCCGGTGGTCGCGGACCTGCCGACGATCGACCCGAACTTCACCGTCGAGCCGAATGCGACCGACGACAAGGGCCAGCCGACGTACCTCCCCTACCTGCGCGACCCGGAGACCCTGGCCCGTGCCTGGGCCGTCCCGGGTACGGCGGGTCTGGATCACCGGATCGGTGGTCTGGAGAAGGAGGACAAGACCGGCAACATCTCGTACGACCCAGCCAATCACGACCTGATGATCCGCACCCGACAGGCCAAGGTCGACGGCGTCGACGTCCCGCCGATCGAGGTGGACGACCCCGACGGTACGGCGAAGGTGCTGGTGCTCGGCTGGGGTTCGACGTACGGCCCGATCGGCGCCGGTGTCCGCCGGGTTCGCGCGGTCGGCGGGAAGATCGCCCAGGCCCACCTGCGGCACCTGAACCCGTTCCCGTCGAACCTCGGCGACGTGTTGAGGTCCTACGAGAAGGTCCTGGTTCCGGAGATGAACCTCGGACAGCTCGCGATGCTGCTGCGGGCGAAGTACCTGGTCGACGTCGTCTCCTACGCACAGGTCCGCGGTATGCCGCTCGGCGCCGCGGAGCTGGCCGAGGTGATCGGCAACCTGGTCGAGGAGACCGAGGGCATCGACGACGACGCCCGTCACCTCGGTTCGGCCGCCGCCGGTCTGAAGCACGGCGAAGCGCTGCACGCCGAGGCCAACGGCCGGCCGAAGGGGCAACTGCACGAATCGGAGGGAGCACGATGAGCACGGTCGACCTCGGCCTGCCGAGTCTGCCCGGTGGCCTGCGCGGCGTACCGGCCGCGACCGAGCCGCAGAACCGCAAGGAATACGTGTCGGACCAGGAGGTCCGCTGGTGCCCGGGCTGCGGCGACTACGCCGTACTCGCGGCCTTCCAGGGGTTCCTGCCCGAGCTCGGGATCAAGCGCGAGAACGTCGCGATGGTCTCCGGGATCGGCTGCTCGTCGCGGTTCCCGTATTACCTGTCGACGTACGGCATGCACTCGATCCACGGGCGTGCGCCGGCGATCGCGACCGGGCTCGCGGTGGCGCGGCCCGACCTCAGCGTCTGGGTCGTCACCGGTGACGGCGACGCGTTGTCGATCGGCGGCAACCACCTGATCCACACGCTGCGGCGCAACGTGAACCTGAAGATCCTGCTGTTCAACAACCGGATCTACGGTCTGACCAAGGGTCAGTACTCGCCGACCTCGGAGCCGGGCAAGGTGACGAAGTCGACGCCGATGGGCTCGGTGGACAACCCGTTCAACCCGGTCTCGCTGGCGCTCGGTGCCGAGGCGACGTTCGTGGCCCGGACCGTCGACTCCGACCGCAAGCACCTGACGTCGGTACTGCGCGCCGCCGCCGAGCACCGCGGTACGGCGTTCGTCGAGATCTACCAGAACTGCCCGATCTTCAACGACAACGCGTTCGAGGCGTTCAAGGACCCGGAGACCCGGGACGACGCGATCATCCCGCTCGTCCACGGCGAGCCGATCCGCTTCGGCAAGGACGGACATCTCGGCGTGGTGCGGGACGGGTTCGCGTCCCTCGCCGTACGGGAGGTCGCGGAGCTGCCCGGCGGCGAGGCGGATCTCGTCGTCCACGACGCGCACACGGAGGACCCGGCGTACGCGTTCGCGCTGTCACGGCTGACCGATGCGGGCGTGCTCCACCAGGCCCCGATCGGCGTGTTCCGCTCGGTCGACCGCCCGGCGTACGACGACCTGGTCCGTCAGCAGATCACCACCGCCCAGGAAACCCAGGGCACCGGCGACCTCCAGGCCCTCGTCACCGGCGCCGACACCTGGACGATCAACTAGTCGAGGAATTCCCGGACGGCTTGCTCGAAGCCGTTCGGGGCCTCGATCCATGGGTAGTGCCCGACACCGTCGAGCACTACCCGTTCTGCGTTGGGCAGCGCTTTGAGCAGGCTGTCGGTCACGTGCGGCGGCCGTAGATCCTCCGCACCGTGCACGAGGAGCGTCGGTACGACGACCTTGGCGCAAGCGCTCGCCCGATCTGTCAGCGTCGTCAGCTCCGCTCGCAGTGCATCCGCACAGACCTGGTTGGGCTCGAACCACGGCGTGTTCAGCCTCCGGGCCAGGTCCAGGGCTGTCGCCCGATCGGCGAGGTTCACGGAGATCTGCGCGATCCACGGATCAGGTTCCGTAGTACCAGCGAGACGCTCGGCGACGCGCGCGCGGTAGTCGGCCGGCGGACCGTCGAGGCCGACCGATGAGACGAGCACCAACCGGGACACGGCCTCCGGATGTGCTTGAGCAAACTCCAGTGCGAGCGAGGCTCCCCAGGAATGCCCGATCACAATGCACGGATCGGGGCCGCACACAGTGGCCAGGTCGGCGACGTAGCGGGCGAGGGTGTACGGGCCGCGACGGTCCGAGCGGCCGCAGCCTCGTTGGTCCCATCTGTGCAGCGTGAACCCGGGCAGCGACAGGTCGTGGAACACGTCCCACCAGCCAGGACCGCCGTGGACCAGGACAACGCGTGGGCCGTGCCCGGTGACGTGGGTCCACAGGTAGCAGCCGTCGTCGGTGATCACCTGCGGGTCAGTCCAGCGCGCCGTACACGGCAGCCCGGAGTTCGCGGCGGATCGGGTATCTGGCGGAGGGGACGAGTTGGGTGAGGAAGACGACGACGAGCTCGTCGGCCGGTGAGACGAAGAACGCCGTCGACGCCTTGCCGCCCCAGAAATACTCGCCGGGCGTCCCGATGGTCTGCGCGACGATCGGGTCGAGCAGCACTCCGAAGCCGAGCCCGAACCCCTGCCCCGCCCGCTTGGTCTCACCGCCGAAGTCCGCGAACGCGGCGAGATCCTGACCACCGGGCAGATGGTTGGCGGTCATGAACCGCAAGGTCCTGGGCCCGATGATCCGCGTCCCGTCGAGCGAACCGCCGCCGGCGAGCATCCGGGCGAACCGCAGGTAGTCGTTCGCTGTCGACACCAGTCCGGCGACCCCGGAGAGGAACGTTCGCGGCCCGATGTAGGGGCTGGTCCGCGGATCATCGGTCAGCTGGAAGCCGCCGTCGTCGTACCCGTAGCACGCCGCGAACCGGGAGATGCTTGCCTCGGGCACCGAAAAGCCGGTGTCGGTCATGCCGAGCGGTTCGAAGATCCGGGTCCGCAGGTACGCGTCCAGCGGTTGCCCGCCGATCACCTCGCACAGCAGGCCGACGAGATCGGTGGAGACCCCGTAGATCCAGCGCGTCCCGGGGTCCGCCTGCAACGGCAGGCCGGCCAGCCGGCCCGGCAACTCCGACAGCGGTGCGTCCGAGTCCATCCCGGTCAGCCCGGCCTCCTGATGGAGCAGGCTGACCGGATGGTTGCCGTTCGACGCGGCGAGTCCGGACGTGTGCATCAGCAGATCCCGCACGCTCATCTCGCGGGTCGACTCGCGGAGCGCGCCGTCGTCGTACACCTTCGGCCGGCCGAGCTCCGGCAGGTACTTCGCCACCGGATCGTCGAGCTGGAAGCGTCCCTCCTCGTAGAGCTGCATCAGCCCGAGGCTCACGATCGGCTTGGTCATCGAGTAGATCCGGAAGATCGTGTCCGCGGTCATCGGCAGCTCGCGCTCGACGTCGCGACGCCCGTACACATCGAACAGCAGGACCTCGTCGCGGTGCGCGACCGCGGTGACCGTGCCCGGGAAGCGGCCGTCGTCGACGTACCGCCGGACCAGCGCCGTCACGTTCTGCACCGCGACCTCCTGTAATGATTGCTTCAGAGAGTCGGATATCTGTCGCAAAGACTACATTAGGTCGAGCAGATTCGTCCCTACCGTGCGATCCAGGTGCCGCGCGACCAGCCCGGCCGCCTGCGCCCCGAGTACATCGTTCTCGAGGTTGTCGCCGATCATCAGGACGTCGGCCGGCTCGGCTCCCAGTGCCTCACAGGTGCGCAGGTACGCCTCCGGGGCCGGCTTGCTGAAGCCGAGCGCCTCCGAGGTGCAGACCACGTCGATCAGGTCGGCCAGCCCGATCGCCGCCAGCTTCGCGTTCTGCTGCACCGTGTTCCCGTTGGTGAGTACGCCGGTCCGCCAACCGTTGCCCTGAGCAACTTCCAGCGCGGGACGCGCGTCCGGGAAGGCGATCCAGTTGCTCCGGTACTGCGTCAGGTAGCCCTCGAACATCTCGTCCAACCCGGCCTCGGTCGCCGGGACCGGGCGATCGATCACCGGGAGGAAGGCCTGGAGGCGAGCACGGCGCTGGCCTTGATGGGTGAGCTCTCCGGACAGCCAGCGGGGGTACTGCTCGTCCTCGATCACGAACCATTGCGCAACCAGCTCGTCCGTCGGCGTGAGCCCGAGCTCGGTCACCCAGCTGCGCAGCGCACGTTCGGCGGAGCCGGTGTGGTCGAACAGGGTGTTGTCGAGGTCGAAGATGACCGCCTTCACGCGCGGACCACCGAGTCGCGGTTGAGTTCGCGGTGATTCGCATACCCGGACAGCGCCAGCGTCAGATCGAGCTCGGCCAGGAAGCAACGCAGTACGTGCTCGACACCGGCCTGTCCCGCGAGCGCGAGGCCGTAGAGCAGCGGACGGCCGAGAAGCACGGCCTTGGCACCGAGGGCGAGCGCCTTAGCTGCGTCGGAGCCGGTGCGTACGCCGGAGTCGAACAGGACTGTCAGTTGCTCGCCGACCGCATCCGCGATCGCAGGGAGCGCGTCGAGCGAGGCGACCGCGCCGTCGACCTGACGGCCGCCGTGGTTCGAGACGACGATGCCGTCGACGCCGTGCTCGGCCGCGAGTTTGGCGTCCTCGACCGCGGTGATGCCTTTCAGGACGATCGGGCCGTCCCAGTTGTCGCGCAGGAACGACAGGTCGTCCCACGACAGGCCGACGTTCGGGAAGATCTGCGCCCACAGCATCACCGCGGCGCCGGGATCCTCCGCGATCGGCTTGGCCAGCTTCGATTGGAAGACCGGGTCGCTGAAGTAGTTCGCGAGCCCCTCCCCCTTCAGGAACGGGAGGAACCCGCGATCCAGGTCGGCCGGCCGCCACCCGATCGTCCCGGTGTCCAGCGTAACGACGAGTACGCCGTACCCGGCGGCCTTGGCGCGTTGCAGGAAGCTGAGGCAGACGTCGCGGTCGGTCGGGTAGTACAGCTGGAACCACTTGTTGCTCGCCTCGATCTGCTCGATCGCGTGGCTCGCCTGGGTCGAGTGCGTGTAGGTCAGACCGAGGGTGTCGGCGGCCCGGGCCGTGGCCAGCTCGCCGTCGGGGTGCGCGAGGGTCTGGACACCGATCGGTGCGACTAGGACCGGCGCTGGCATCGCCGTACCGAGGATGGTGCAGGACAGGTCACGTTCGGTGCTGCCGCGGAGCATCCGGGGCGCCAGCCGCCAGCGGTCGAACGCCGCCTGGTTGGCCCGGGCGGTCGATCCGCCGCCCGCGCTCGGCCCGATGTACCCCATCGCCTCCAGCGTGAGCTTCCCGGCCGCCTGCGACTCCAGCCGGGCCAGGTCGGTCGTGATCTCCGGCGTCGTCCCCTGCAACATTCCCTGCAGGTAGATCTGCAACTGGTAGTCCCCGAAGTTGGCCATGCCGGATGTTTTCACGCCCGCCGCGGGACCTCAACAACAGCATCCCGGCCAGCGCCACCAGGCCGCACAACCAGGCGAACCAGTCACCCCAGGCGGTGTAGAGCGTGTGGTCGATACCCGGTCGGAGCTCACCGATCAGGACGGCCTGTCCGTTCGCCGGGGCGATGGTTTCGGCGACGATGCGGCCGTTCGCATCGGTCAGGGTAAGGCGGCCCTGGCTGCCGTCGCGGGCGATCGGGATGCCGTTCTCGATACCGCGCAGCAGGGCCATCCGGCTGTGCAGCCAGCCGTCGTCGACGAAGTCGAGCGCGGGGACGAGGAGTAGAGAGGTATCGAGTTCGCCGTACTGCCGGGCGAGCGCCGGGAAGTCGAGGTCCTTGCAGATCATCAGGCCCCAGGTGTTGTACGTCGCGAGTCGGTCGCCCGGCGTGTACGGCTCGATGCCTGGGATCAGGTGGTGCTTGTCGTACGACGTGGGCGCGGCACCGTCGGGGTGGAACATCAAGGCGCGGTTGTGGTCCCCGTCGCCGAGCACCGTGAACCCGACGACCAGCTCGATCTTGTTGCTCATGGCAAGCGTTTGGAATTGCTGTGAGATTTGCGGGAGGTCGGTGGCCCGGACGTCGACGATCTTCTCCGGCAGCAGGACGATCTTCGCACCGGCCCGGGCGGCGTCGGCGATCATCGGGCGGTAGCGGTCGATGATCTGCGGTCCGGCAGCGTTGGGCCAGCCCGCGTTGTCTGCTCCTTGTGCGGAGAGTACGGCGATCTTCACCGGCGCGCTCTGCGGTGTCCCCTGCAGCCGCACCACGCCGTACAAACAGGTGCTAGCAGCAACAACCGTGAGGACGCCGATCAGTGCGAGCTTGCGCGCGGCAATCACCGCGGCCGGGAACAACAGCAGGAAGCTGAGCCCCCAAGGCCCGGTCAACGACACGATCTGGTTGACCGGAGCAACCTCCACCTGCGTATACGCCAAACTCGTAAACGCACCGTGCGGCGAGACGCTCGCAATCCCATAGTCAAGCGCAGCCCACAAGGCCGGCGTCGCAAACGCAGCCATCACCGGATGCCCCCGCACCACAAGCGCCCTGAAAAACAAGACAGTCCCGGCAAACACACCCGCCAACGCCACCAAGAACCCCAACACAACCACCGGCAACTCAAGATCCCCGAGCAAGTACCGCGCCAAATTGCCAAGCCCCAGAAGCCAACCCACAAACGCAGCCAAAGCCGCAACACGAGCCCGCAGCCGAACCGCCACCAGAAACACGGGGATGGGAGCAAGCCAGGTCAGCGCCGGGATCGTGTGCAAACCGGACCCGAAGTACAACAGCACCCCCGTTGCGAGGGCCGCCGCCACCGCAACCCATCTAGATACGTAATTCATTGATCATCCTTTCGCCCAGGCGTAGGCAGAGGGATCGGAAGGCTGGTTCCGGCATGCCTATGCGGTCGCCGTGGTGGAGTTGGATCAGGCCGTGGAGCAGGGCGGCGAACATCAGGCTGGTTTCCCAGATGTCTGTGTCGGCGCGGAAGAGCTCCTGCTCGACGCCGGCGGTGATCGCGTCGGCGACGAGGTTGAGCGTGGGTGACTTGCGAGCCCGGAAGTCCGCGGGGAACTTGCGCGCCTGGTCGCGGCGCTCGGTGAACATGTAGTCGTAGAGCCGGGGATGCTCGAGCGCGAAGTCGACGTGGTCGATCAGCATCTCCCGCAACAACTCATCTGCCTGAGCAGGACGCTCCGCCGACTCCCAGCGCCGTACCAGTTCGACGAACGCCGCGTCCGCGATCGCGTTCAGCAGCGTCTCCCGGTCCGGAAAGTACTGGTAGATCGCCATCGGCGTGATCCCGACCGCGGCCGCCACCTTCCGCATCGACACACCGGCCGCGCCGTGCTCGGTCAGCAGGTACGTCGCCGCCGCGGTGATGCGGTCCTTCGTCGTCACGTCGCTCATGACAACCATTAAAGACACATTCCCTATACGTCGTATAGGCAGAATTACCCTGACTGAACCCTGAGCCATGACATCCGTCAGGCCCGGGCCCCGACGTCCGTCAGCGCCGGAACCGGACGGATCGCATCCGCACCGCGGCCCGAAGCGCCCGAGAGTTGTAGACATGACGAACCCGAACGTGGTGACCGCGCCGAAACACAGCAGCGTGAAGCGGAGCTTGCCCGCCCTCGGCCTGTTCTTCCTGTCGCCCCTGGTCGCGGAGTTCCTGCTCGGGAACATCCCGGTCAGCGCGTTCTACGCGATCCTCACCCTGGCACCGCTGTACGGCGGCGGCGCGGTCCTGATCCGCGAACTGGTCCGCCGTCGCGGCTGGGGCTACCCCAGCGTGATCGTCCTCGCCCTCGCGTACGGCGTGATCGAGGAAGGCATCACCACCCAGTCGCTGTTCAACCCGAACTACGCCGACCTGCGCCTGCTCGACCCCGGCCACATCTCGGCGCTGGGTATGGGCGCGCCGTGGACCGTGTTCGTCCTCGGCCTGCACACGGTGTGGAGCATCACCGTCCCGATCGTCCTGATGGAGTCGGTCTCCCGCCGTCCCCGCGAACCGTGGCTCGGCAAGGTCGGCCTCTGGGTGTACGGCATGCTCTTCCTCGCCGGCATCGTCGCGACCACCGCGTTCGGCTACTCGAAGGACTCGTTCCGCGCATCGACTGGCCAGGACGTGGGTGTCGGCATCGCGATCGTCGTCCTGATCGCCCTGGCCGTCTGGATCGGCCGCCGGGCACCTCGCCGTACGACGGGAAGCGTGCCGTCAGCCTGGATCGTCGGGGTGGTCGCACTGGCGCTCAGCTCCGGCTGGATGGTCGTCAACGACCAGGTCAAGAACGGCTGGCTCGAGGCGGTCCTTCTGCTGGCGATCGAGGTACTGACGGTCTTCGTCATCGTGACCTGGTCCCGGCGGACCGGCTGGACCCGGATGCACACGCTGGCCGCAGCGGGCGGCGCATTGCTCACCTATGCGTGGCATGCGTTCCCGGAGAAGCCGGTCTTCGACGCCCCGCACAGCACCGACCTGATCGGGAATGCGGTCTTCGCCCTGTTGGCGGTGGCCCTGCTGATCTCTGCGACAATCAGGCGTGACAAGTTCGGTGACTCCTGACACACGCGGTACTTCGCGGCACGTCAGCCTGGCGTTGTTCGCGCTGGCGACCGGTGGTTTCGCGATCGGGACCGCCGAGTTCGTCACGATGGGGCTGCTGCCGCAGATCGCGGACGGCGTGCACATCTCGATCCCGACCGCCGGCCATGTCATCTCGGCGTACGCGCTGGGGGTCGTGGTCGGCGCTCCCGTGATCGCGGCCCTCGGCGCGCGGACCGGGCGGAAGCGGTTGCTGCTCGGGCTGGTCGCGCTCTTCGTGATCGGCAACGTGCTGTCGGCCGTTGCCTCGAGCTACGAATTCCTGATGGCGGCGCGGTTTCTGTCCGGCGTACCGCACGGAGCGTTCTTCGGGATCGGCGCGGTCGTCGGCGCATCGATGGTGGCGCCCGAGCGGCGCGCGCGGGCGGTGTCGATGACGATGGTCGGGCTCCCGGTCGCCAACATCATCGGCGTACCGCTGACGACGTTGCTGGGCCAGCGGCTCGGGTGGCAAGTACCGTTCCTCGCGGTCGGCGTGCTAGGGACACTGACACTAGTTGCAGTGTGGCTATGGGTGCCGGCACAGCCGGTCGGCAGCGACGTGAACGTCCGCAGCGAGCTCAGCGCCCTCAAGCGACCGCAAGTGTGGATGGCCCTGCTGGTCGGGATGGTCGGATTCGGAGGCATGTTCGCGACGTACTCGTACATCACGCCGACGATGACGGACCTGGCCGGCTTCTCGGAGTCAGCGGTGACGATCGTCCTGGCCGTGTACGGCGTGGGCATGACGGTTGGCACCGTCGTCGGTGGGCGGCTCGCGGACCGATCGCTCATGGGCAGCGTGTACGGCGGACTGATCGCGGTAGCCGTCGTACTCGGAGCGTTCGGCTGGCTCGCGCAGACGCGGCCCGGTGCGCTGATCGCGGTGTTCGCGTTGGGGTGCTCGGCGAGCATCCTTGTACCGGCGCTGCAGACCCGCCTGATGGACGTCGCGCACGAGGGCCAGTCACTGGCCGCGTCGCTCAACCACTCCACCTTGAACATCGCCAACGCGCTCGGCGCCTGGCTCGGCGGCGTCGTACTCGCGGCCGGCTACGGCTACGAATGGCCGAGCCGACTGGGCGCCGTACTCGCTGTCGCGGGTCTGCTGCTCGCACTGATTTCCGGTCTGATGGAACGTCGAGGGACAAATCAGGTGCTTGCCTGACCTGCTGATCACCGCCCACTTGATTGAATCGGGGTATGGCGACCATGACCCTGAGCGCGGCCGATCAGGTACGGCGGCGCGGGCTGCGGCAGATGCGGTCCGTGGCGTTGGCGCTGCTGGTGCTCGCAGCGGTGATCTACGTGGCGACGCTGCACCTCAGCGGCGGCTGGGCCTACCTGAACGCGGCGTCCGAGGCGGCGATGGTCGGTGCGCTGGCGGACTGGTTCGCGGTCACCGCGCTGTTCAGGCATCCGCTCGGGCTGCCGATTCCGCACACCGCGATCGTGCCGACCCGCAAGGACAGCCTGGCCGAGAGTCTGGAGCAGTTCGTCACCGAGAACTTCCTGTCCGAGGAAGTCGTCGCGGAGAAGATGCGTACGGCGGAGGTGAGCCGCCGGGTCGGTGAATGGCTTGCGGACGGCAACCACGCCGAGCGGATCGTGGCGGAAGGCGCGCGGACGATCGGCGCGGCGTTGCCGAAGCTCGGCGATGAAGACGTGTCCGCGTTCGTGCGGGGGTCGTTGCTGCCGCGGTTCGTGAAGGAGCCGTTGAGCCCGATCGCGGGGCACTTCGTGCAGTCCGTGGTCGAGGACGGCGCGCATCACGCGTTGTTCGACCTGCTGATGGTCGAGGCGTACGACTGGCTGGCGAACAACCGCGAGCTGCTCGCGGACGTGGTCGGTCCGCGAGCGCCGCGCTGGTCGCCGCAGTGGGTGGACCGGCTGGTGATCGACCGGATCCACCGCGAGGCGCTGGCCTGGCTGGCCGACGTACGCGACAACCAGGCGCACCCGGCGCGACGGGCAGTCGACCGGCTGCTGGCGCAGCTGGCGGACGATCTGCAGCACGACCCGGAGACGATGGAACGGTTCGAGGCGTGGAAGGCGCGGATGCTGACCCATCCGGACATGGGCTCGAGCCTGACTGCGGTCTGGGACGCGATGCGTACGGCGCTCATCGACTCGATCAACGACCCGGACAGCACGCTGCGGACGCGCGCGGTCAAGGCGATCCACGAGCTCGGCGGCCGGCTCCAGGACGACGAAACGCTCCGCACCAGCGTCGATGCCCGTGCCGTCGAGGCCGTCGGGTACGTCGTCCGCACGTACGGCACCGAGATCGTTTCCGTCATCTCCGACACGATCGAACGCTGGGACGGTCGCGAGGCGTCCGCGCGGATCGAGCTCCACGTCGGCCGGGACCTCCAGTTCATCCGGATCAACGGCACCGTGGTCGGCGCGCTCGTCGGGCTGCTCATCCACACGGTGAGCCAGTTGCTGTGAAGACGACGTACATCCGCAAACGCAAACGGCCTTCCGGGTCCGGGCTGTGGTCGGCGTACCCCTTGACCACAGACGAGTTCGGCACGTGGTTCTACACGCCGGCAGGTTCCCACTTCCGCGCCGGCAACGGCGAGATCTGCGAGGTCGCCCAACTCGGCCCGGGCGGTCCGGGCGAGCATTGCGTCCAGCTCGCACCGCACGACGGCTGGTGGTTCGCCTACTTCCGCCAAAGCGGACTCCTCCACGTAGACGTAAGCACCCAACCGATGCTCGTCGGCGAGGAGTGGACCTTCGAGGACCTCGAACTGGATCCCTTCCGCCGAACCGACGGCACCATCGGCACCGAAGACTGGGACGAACTAGCCGCCGCCCACGCAGCAGGTCTGATCACAGACGCCGAACGCAACGCAGCCGAGCAAGCCGCCCGCACCCTGGAACACCAGTTCCAGGCTGCCATAGAACCCTTCGGCCAAGTCGGCTGGGACCACTTGGCAGCGGCGATAGAACTCTGCCTACCGCCACTCACCAACTTCGGACACCACCCGCTCGACTAGATGCCGCAGTTGTGATCGCGCCGCCTACCGAGTTGTTGCAAGGGATGCTGGACCAGTAGCTGGCCCGCTGGCGGGTTGTTGCGCTCCTGACGTGCTTGAACCCGCCAGCGGGCACAAAGCCGGCCATCCACCCCCTGCCGCCCACTGCGGGGCAGGTTAGGACCTCAACCTTCGTTGACGCGGATCTAGACCCAGCTGTGCAGGTCGGCGGCGTCCTTGGAGAACTGTTCCGTGGAGTCGTCGGCGACGAACTCGAGGAGGGCGTTGATCTCGCGGGGCTCGGCGGCGAGGCGGTCGAGGACCGGGCGCCACAGGGACTCGCGAGCCGCGAGCGGCAGCCGGTTGTTGGACGGCCACCAGGAGAACACGTGGACCGTGCTCAGCCAGGGCATCAGCGACTCCAGCTGCTGGAGGCACTGCGCGTCATCCAGGTCGACGGGCGGCTGCCAGTAGGTCTTGAGGTTCGGAGCGCCGACGTCGAGCAGCAGCGTGATCGTCGAGTCGACCTCGTCGGTCAGCGTGTTCCGGTGGAACTCCATCGCGATCTCGATACCCGCACCGGCGGCCATGTCGGCGAGTTCGCCCAGTCCGCGAGTCACGGCCATCCGGTCGCCGACGCCCGCTTCCGCCGTACCGACGTTGCCGGCCCAGACCCGGATCCGGGGAGCGCCGAGCGCCTCGGCGGTGGCGACCGCCGAGCGCATCTCCTCGCGGTCCACGTTGCCCGCCCGGAGATAGGAGCCGTACGCCGCGACCTGCAGGCCGTGTACTTCGGTCAGGTTCCGCACCCGCTTGGCGTTGACGAGGTTGCCGAGCGGGACATGCACATCACCACCCCACTCGATCGCCGCGAGCCCGGACTTCGCCGCTACCTCCACCACCTGGTCGACCGGCAACTGCCGAAACGTCACCGAGACCAGACCGGTCCTCACACCCACGCGCGCCTCCTGGTGTTCACACCACCATCCAACCCCATCACACCAGCCCACTCACGCCCCACGTCACCCGATGGACGGTCCACGTCTGTTCGCGCCTTGTGCTCTGAGATCCATCAGACGGCTGTTGGCGATGTCCACCGGAGCAGCCACCACACCAGCGGGACCAGCCACCACACCAGCAGGACCAGCCGCCGCACCGACGGCGGCAGCGGCACCAGCTGCGGCGGCAGGCGCCTGTGACGGACCTCTGGACGCCTTCTGCGCCTCGCTCACCGCCGCGGCCGTGACCGAGTGCGCGATGTAGGCCTCCGCCCGGTCCCGCAGCGCCGGATGGAAGCGGTTCGTACGGTCGTCGGACGCCACCAGCTCCGCCGCAAGCTGCCCCGCCGCGGAATCCCTGACCGCGGGGTCCGGCCCACCGTGCTCCTGGTAGCTGCTGTTCATGTGCGCGGAAAACCGTTCCGCCTCAGGGCCCGCACTATCGCCATGGGCAAGCGCGACCACATCACCCTGCGCCCGCGTCGCAGTCCGCTGGATGGCCTCCTCGACCCGCTGCCGCGCCAGAACGCGATCCTCCGGCCCCAGCTCGGCCGATCGGAGCGTGGTTCGCGTCACGTCGTCGACCAGCGCATCGAGCAGTTCACGTCGGGACGGCATCGGTTACCTCCTGTGGTTGTGGCAGGTCGCCGGACAGACTAACGGCACTGCGTCTCACGTCATGAGCAAAGTAGTTGGATGCGGCTGTCGGGCGGGCTTACGCTGACGCCGTGCCGGAACAGCGAAGAGGATTCACCTACGGGTTCACCGCCTACCTGATCTGGGGTCTCTTCCCGCTGTACTGGAAGCTGCTCGACCACTCCGGCGCGGTCGAACTGCTCGCCCACCGCATCCTCTGGTCGCTGATCACGATCGCGATCCTGGTCGCCGTACTGCGGAAGTTCGGCAGGGTGAAGGCGCTCCTCGCGGAGCCACGCCGGCGCTGGCCGTTGATCGCAGCGGCCTTCCTGATCTCGGTGAACTGGGGCACCTACATCTGGGCCGTCGGCCACGGGCATGTCGTGGAGACCTCGCTCGGATACTTCATCACGCCGCTGTTCACGGTCCTGCTCGGTGTCTTCGTCCTGAAGGAACAGCTACGACCGATGCAATGGACCGCGCTGGGGATCGCCTTTGTGGCCGTCCTCGGGCTTGCGATCGAGAACGGGAAGCCGCCGTGGGTGGCGATCATCCTGACGCTCTCGTTCGGGTGCTACGGCCTGGCGAAGAAGCAGGCCGGCGCCGGCGCGATCGAGGGCATGGCCGTCGAGTCCGGCACGGTCGCTCCGCTGGCGATCGTGGCGATCGTCGTTCTCGGACTGCAAGGCCACGCGACGGTCACGCACCACGGGACGGCGTACCTGATCCTCGTCCTGCTGACCGGCCCGATCACCGCAGTACCCCTGCTGCTCTTCGGCGCCGCGGCCACTCGCATCTCGATGACGACTCTCGGCCTGCTGAACTACATCGCCCCGATCATGCAGTTCATCTGCGGCCTGCTGATCTTCCACGAACAGATGACATCGATGCGCTGGGCCGGCTTCGGCCTGGTCTGGGTGGCGCTGGCCCTGTTCACGTTCGACAGCATGCACACCCGCCGCCGCACCCTCGCCCTCGAACGCGCCGCACTCACCGCCTCCGCAATCTGACCCCGCACCCTCAATCTGCTTGACGACGCCTATTCCGGATATCTAATATCCAGGTTATGAAGATGAACGAGGGGGTCGAGTGGGCCATGCACAGCTGTGTGAATCTCAGCTGGGCGTCCGGCGAGGCCGTTACCGCCAAGCGGCTCGCCGCCTTCTACAACCTGCCCACGGCGTACCTGAACAAGCAACTCCAGGCGCTGACCCGGGCCGGCATCCTCACCTCGGTCTCCGGGCCGAAAGGCGGCTTCCAGCTGGCCCGCGACCCGCGCAACATCAGCCTGCTCGACATCGTCGTCGCGATCGACGGACCGGACGACGCGTTCCGGTGCATGGAGATCCTCAAGGAGGGTCCCGGCGCCGACGCGCGGGCCGACTACACCAAGGTCTGCGTGATCTCACAGGCAATGCGCGGCGCCGAGCTGACGTATCGCCGCGAGCTGGCGAGCAGGTCGATCGCGGATATCTCCGACGAGGTCGTCCGCCTCACCCCGGCCGCCCCGGACAACACCCGGAACCGATTCGCGAACCTCAAATCCTGACGCCGTCCGCCATCCTTCTCGCAGACGTTGATTCTGGACATCAAATGTCCCCAATAAGACTTGCCTTCAGCAACTACAAGGAGAAACCGTCATGACCGTTCTGATCCGCGCCGACGAAGCCGAAGTCCTGTCCGCGAGCGGTGTCACGCTGCTGGCCGACATGACCGACACGGACGGCCACCTGACCAGCCACCGCTCGATCTTCCAGCCCGGCAAGGAGGGTGCTCCCCCGCACCTGCACCGCGAGGCCGCCGAGCTGTTCTTCGTCCTGAAGGGATCGCTCCGCGCTCTCACCGGCGACAAGCTGAACGTCCTCGAGCAGGGCGACTTCCTGCTCGTCCCGCCGAACACCCCGCACGCCTTCGAGGCCGCCGGCGACGAACAGGCCGAGGTCCTGTTCGTCCTCACCCAGGCCAAGCCCCGCTTCGGCTACTACCGCCTACTGGAAGGCGCCTACCGCGGCGACACCGACTGGGCCGAGGTCGCCAGGACCAGCGACCTCTACGACAATCACTACGTGGAGAGCCCGGCCTGGCAGACGCGTCAGTCGTGAGCTGATGGGCACAGGGAACCATGGCGCACGACTGGTTCCTGACGGCGGCCGAACGTGGAAACCCCGGGACAGACATCGACTCCGACGGTGCCTGGTCCGAGGGGAACCTCGTCCGGCCGCTGGTGCACGGGGCGACGTACTTCCGGTGTCTGTACGACGAGCTGTGCAGGTTGCAGCCGGGTGATCGGGTGTACTTCACCGACTGGCGCGGCGATCCCGACGAGGTGCTGTACGACGGGGGTCCGTCGATCGGCGAGGTGCTCTGCGACCTGGCCAGATCCGGGGTCGAGGTGCGCGCGTTGCTGTGGCGCTCGCACTCCGACCACCTCAGCTTCAACGCCCAGCAGAACCAGCACCTCGGCACCGAGCTGAACGAGGCCGGCGGCGAGGTGCTGCTGGACCAACGGGTACGGCGGCTCGCCTCGCATCACCAGAAGCTGTTCGTGATCAGGCATCGCGACGATCCGGCCGCCGATGTCGCGTTCGTCGGCGGCATCGATCTGTGCCACGGCCGGCGCGACGACGAAGGCCACCTGGGTGATCCGCAGACCGCGCCGATGGATCCGCGGTACGGCGACCAGGCGCCCTGGCACGATCTGACGCTCGAACTCCGCGGACCTGTCGTCGGCGACCTGCTGCGTACCTTCGTCGAGCGGTGGGACGATCCGCATCCGCTCGACCGGCGTACGCCGTACCGGATGGCGATCCAGCGAATGGCCCGGATGCCGCGACATCCTGGCGACCTGTCGGAGGCGTTCCCGGATCCGCCGCCGGCCGGGAAGGACGCCGTCCAGGTGCTGCGGACGTACGCGCACAAGCATCCCGGATTCCCGTTCGCACCGCGTGGTGAGCACAGCATCGCGCGCGCCTACCTGAAGGCGTTCGGACGGGCGAAATCCCTTATCTACTTGGAAGACCAGTACCTGTGGTCCGCACCGGTGGCCGAAGCGCTCCGGGAAGCGCTGGAACGGTCGCCGGATCTGCACATCATCGCCGTCGTCCCGCGATACCCGGACCAGGACGGCCGAGTCAGCGGACCGCCCGCACGGCATGCCCAGCTGGAGGCGCTGCGCCGACTGGACTCCGACCGGGTCGCGGTCTACGACCTGGAGAACGAGAACGGCGTACCGATCTATGTCCACGCGAAGGTCTGCATCGTCGACGACACCTGGATGACCTGCGGATCGGACAACTTCAACCGCCGGTCGTGGACCAACGACAGCGAACTCACCTGCGCGATCGACTCCCCCGACCTCGCCCGATCCCTCCGCGCACAACTCTGGTCCGAACACCTCGGCGTACCCGACCCCGACCTGGACCCGATCACCGGCTTCACCCACTGGCAGACAACGGCCGCGACCCTGGACCAGTGGTACGCCGACAACCGCCGTGGGCCACGCCCCGCCGGACGGATCCGTGCCCATCGCCCGCAGCCCGTGGGCCGGTTCGAGTCGCTGTGGGCCGGCTGGCTCGCCGACCACGTCTACGATCCCGACGGCCGCCCGCGCGCGGCCCGCCGCCGGAACACCTTCTAGCAACATGTGAGGTCTGACACGACACGTCACAATCTCGGTCGCTGCGGGGTCGTATGTATGACCGAGGAGGGCCGAATCGTGCCGGGTCCCTTGAACAATGTGCGCAATCTGCGCGGGAGAGTATTCCCTGATCACTGGTCGCTGCTGTTCGGCCAGATCGCCTTCTACAGCTTCGTTCTGGTGACACTCACCGGCCTCGTGCTGATGGTGCCGTACCAGCCGTCGGTCGGACACGTTGTGTACGACGGTCCGTACGCACCGCTGCACGGCGTGCAGATGTCACAGGCCCTGGACTCGACGATGAAGATCAGCTTCGAGATGCGCGGCGGCCTGCTGATCCGCCAGATGCACCACTGGGGCGCGCTGATCATGGTGGCGGCGATCCTGCTGCACCTGTTGCGGCTGTTCTTCACCGCGGGGTTCCGCCGGCCGCGGCGGCTGAACTGGCTGGTCGTCTTCGGGCTGCTGATCATCACGCTGGGCGCCTGTCTGACCGGTACGTCGCTCCCGGACGACATGGCGTCCGGCACGAGTCTCGCCGTACTCGACGGGGTGCTGCAGGCGACTCCGTTCGTGGGTACGCAACTGTCGGCGCTGCTGTTCGGGGGGGACTTCCCGGGCGATGTGATCAGCCGGTTCTACCCGCTGCACATCATCGTCCTCCCTGCCCTGCTCGTCGTGCTCTTCATCGTCAGCGGGATCCTCGCGCTGAAGAACAAGCCGGCGCAGTTCCCCGGCCCCGGGCGTACCGAGGAGAACGTGGTCGGAAGCCGGGCGACGGTCGCCGTGGTGAAGGGCGCGGGCCTGTTCTGCTTCGTGGCCGCAGTGGTGACCCTGATGGCCTCGCTGGCCACCATCAACCCGGTGTGGCTGTTCGGTCCGGCCGATCCGGCGGACACCTCGGCCGGAGTCGGTCCGGCGTGGTACCTCGCTTTCCTGGACGGTGCGCTGCGGCTGGCCCCCGGGTGGGAGGTCGTCTGGTGGGGCCGGACCATCAGCTTCGCCATCCTGGTCCCGGTCGCGGTCTGCACGCTGTTCCTGGCGCTCCTCGGGATCTACCCGTTCATCGAGGAGCGGGTGACCCGCGACCGGCGGGAGCACCACCTTCTCGAACGCCCCCGCAGCAACCCGATCCGCACCGGCATCGGCGTAGCCGGGGTCGTCTTCTACGGCACCCTGTGGGCCGCAGCCGGCGCCGACACGATGGCCGTCCAGTTCCACCTCTCGGTGAACGCGCTGATCCACCTGTTCCAGGCACTACTGATCCTCGGCCCGCCGATCGCCTTCAGCATCACCCGCCGCCTCTGCCTCGGCCTGCAGTTGCACGACGCCGAGGTCGCGGCGCACGGCATCGAGACCGGCAAGATCCTCCGGCTTCCCAGCGGCGGGTATGTCGAGGAGCACGGCCCGGCCAAACCTCAGCTCACATCATCGGAGGACAGCCGCGTGGATGCGGCCGGTAGTCGTTGACAGCGGCCGGGCACTCGCCGCGCTGCGCGTGGCGATGATCTCGGCCGCGATCGAGATCGCGGTCTCCTCGGGAGTTCGCGCGCCGAGATCGAGACCGGTCGGCGACAACAGCCGGGCCAGCTCGTCCTCGGTCAGACCCGCGGCCCGCAACCGCGACAGCCGATCCTCGTGGGTACGCCGCGAGCCCATCGCGCCGATGTAGCCCGCGTCCGTCCGCAAAGCCAACTCCAGCAGCGGCACGTCGAACTTCGGATCATGCGTCAGCACACAGATCGCCGTACGGCGGTCGATCGCGTCGAGCTGACCGGCGAGGAACCGGTGCGGCCAATCGACCACGACCTCGTCGGCCTCGGGGAACCGCAGCCGTGTCGCGAACACGCCGCGGGCATCGCACACCGTCACGTGATAGCCGAGGAACTTGCCGACCCGGGCGACCGCGGCCGCGAAGTCGATCGCGCCGAACACGAACATCCGCGGCGGTGGCGCGAGCGCCTGGACGAACACCGCGATGTCCGTACGCCGGCATTCGCCGTGAGCGCCGTACTCGCGGATCGCAGTCGAGCCGGTGTCGAGCATGGTCACCGCGTCCTCGACCACGGCCGCGTCCAGACCCGGATCGCCCAGACTGCCGGTGACCGCGTCCGCCTCGACGACGATGCGCCGCCCCAGGCCTTCTCCCGGCGTGACGACGGTCGCGACCGCTACCGGTCGGCCCGAGGCTACCGCGGCGGTCACCGTGCCGAAGTCTGCGAACGACCCCGCGTCGACAGGCTCGACCAGGACCTCGACCACACCGCCACACGTCAGACCGATCGCAAAGACGTCGTCATCGGACACGCCGTACCGGCGTACCTCGGGCCGGCCCGTCCGGATGACGTCCTGCGCCACCGCGTAGACGTCCGACTCGACGCAACCGCCGGACACACTGCCGACCGCCACGCCGGCGCCGGACACGGCCATCGCCGCGCCGGGCTGACGAGGTGCCGATCGGAACGTGTCGATCACCGTCGCGATCGCGAACCGGTCACCCTCGGCGTACCACCGGCGCACGTGGGGCAGGACGTCACGCACCCATGTCCTCCGCGCCCGCCTTCACCGCTTCGCGAATCCGCGAGTACGTGCCGCAGCGGCAGATGTTGCGCAGCTCGTCGAGGTCCGCGTCGGTGATGTCGCGGCCCTCCTTCCGGGCCTGCTTCACCTTCGCGACCGCGGCCATGATCTGCCCGGGCTGGCAATACCCGCACTGGGCCACGTCGTACGTCAGCCAGGCCTCCTGCATCGGATGCAGATCCTTGCCGACGGTCGCCGGCAGCCCTTCGATCGTGGTGACCTCATCGGTCGGCTCGATGTCCTTGACCTGTACCGAGCACGGATTGAACGCCTTGCCGTTGATATGCGAGGTGCACGACTTGCAGACCTCGAGCGCGCAGCCGTACTTCGGTCCGGTGACGCCGAGCAGGTCACGCAGGACCCACAACAGCCGGACGTTGTCCTCGGCCTCGACGCTGATCTTCTTGCCGTTGAGCTTGAACGTGTGCGTTGGCATGGATTCCTCAGAACGTGTGGTCGAGGCCGTCGGTCGGCGACTGCGGAGTGGACGGCTGCAACGGCAGCGGCTCGAAGCCGAGCGTGCCGTGGTTGATCGGGAAGTACGTCGGCATCGTGCCGGTCGCCCGCGCATAGGCACACGCGACCGCCGCGAAGGCCGGAGCCACCGCGAGCTCACCGGCGCCGCTCGGGCTCTCGCTCGTGTTCGGCATGATCACCACCTCGACATCCAGCGGCGTGTTCCACTCGCGGGTGTAGAAGTAGTTGTCCCAGCTGCCCTCGAGCGGGATGCCGTCCTTGATGTGCAGGCTCGACGTCAGAGCCAGCGCGATCGCGTCCTGCAACCCGCCGATCATCTGGGCCTCCAGACCCCGCGGGTTGATGCAGAACCCGGGATCGACGACGATCACCGCCTTGGTGACCCGCGGACCGGTCACGCCTTCGCCGTCGACCGGCCGGTTGACCGTCGCCGGCCGGCAGTCGATCTCGACCAGCGTCGCGACCGCGGCCCGGTACTCCGAGTGCACGCCGACACCCTGCGCCGTACCCTTCGGCATCGCCTTGCCCCAGTTGCCGACCTCGGCCGCCTTGTTCAGTACGGCGAGCAGTCGCTTGTCCTTGAGGAAGCTCCGCCGGAACCGGACCGGGTCCTGCCCCATCTTCGCGGCGAGCCGGTCGACCATCAGTTCCTCGGCGCAGACCACGTTCGGCGAGTAGATGTTGCGCATGCTGCCCGTGTTGAACTTCAGCGGGACCTCGTTGAGCAGCTGGGTGGTCACACCGAAGTTGTACGGCGACGACTGGCTGAGCTCGAAGATCGTCTCGGCGAACGACAGGTTGCCGCCGACCGGCAGATCCGCGGCGAACGCGGTGATCATCTCGCCGAGGCCGTGCCCGAAGTCGGTCTGCACGCTCGTGTGCCGCTGCTCGTAGCTGAGCACATTGCCGGCCAGGTAGTTCACCCGGACACGGGAGGTGCTCATCGGGTGGGTGCGTCCCTGGCGGAAGTTGTCCGTCCGCGACCAGGACAGCTTCACTGCCTTGCCCATCTTCTGCGAGATCTCCGCGGCCTCCGCCGCGACGTCGTGGAACAGGTGCCGGCCGAACGATCCGCCGCCCTGGATCACATGCACCTTCACCGCGTCGATCGGCAGACCGAGCTGTTTGGCGATGTCCTCCTGGGCCACGATCGGCACCTTGAGGCTGGACCAGATCTCGGCGCTGTCCGGCCGGACGTCAGCGATCGCGCAGTCCGGCTCGAGCGGGCTGTTGCTGGCGAACGCGAAGACGAACTCGGCGTCGATCGTCTGCGACAGCACCGGCGGCACGACCATCGGCAACTGGGCCGCGCGCAGCTTCGCCAGCACGGTGGCGTCGGACTCGTCGTCCACCGTGCCCGGTCCCCAGGTCGCGTCGACCTTCTGGATGGCGTCGATGCACTGACCGAACGTGTCGCCCCTGATCGCAACACCGTGGGTGATGCCAACGACATCGGAGATCCCCGGCATCGCACGCAGGGCGGCGAGGTTGTTGATCGACTTCAGCGTCCCGTTGATCGTCGGCGGCCGGGCCACCATGGTCGGCTTCGCGCCCGGAACCTGCAGGTCCATTGCGAACTGCTTGCGACCGGTGACGATGTCGTGGCCGTCGACCCGGTTGCGTGGCCGGCCGAGAACGCTGAACTCGGACGGTGACTTCAGCTCGGCGGACACCGCGATCGTCTTGATGCTCGCTGCGGCCTCGGCCAGCGATCCGTACGTCGCAGTAAGGCCTCCCGGACCCGTGAGCACGCCGGCCCGCGCCGTCACCTTGCCGGCAGCGACGCCCCAGTGCGCCGCGGCCGTGTCCACCAAGCGCTGCCGGGCGATCGCGGCGGCGGTCCGGACCGGCAGGTACATGCTGCGCATCGAGTTCGAACCGCCGGTGAGCTGGTTCATCAGCAACTCCGGCCGCGCGTCCGCCAGGCCGATCTCGACCTTGTCCATCGGCAGATCGAGCTCTTCGGCAACCATCATCGCGAACGCGGTGGTGATGCCCTGGCCGACCTCGGCCCGCGGTACTGCGAAGAACGCCGTACCGTCGGTCTTCAGCTCGACCGTGATCAGGCCGGAGGTCGGCGCGGCCGCGAGGTTCTGCAGGTCGCCGAGGTCGAAGATGTCCTCCGGCTGCGGCAGCGACGGTACGGCGGCATCGGCCGCCCGCGGGTCGGTGTCGTTGACCAGCCAGCTCACACCGACGGCCAGGGTCGGCGCGGCGATCAGGTATCCGAGGACGCGACGCCGGCCCAGCAGTCCGCGCCCGCCGCTCGGCTGATCGGTTGGTCGGTCCAACGAACGGGGGCGTTCGGCCATCAGGGTCCTCCGTGCTCGAGCAATGCTGGGAACGCAGTCTGGCACCGCCGATCGCGCGGCGGGATGGCCACGATGCCTACGTTTCGCGCGGTTTCACTGTGCACAACGCACAGGACCACCGTTGGGTCACGGCGTCGGAGGGAACAGCCTGAAGGCACGCAGTGCGAGACCGAGCTCCAGCTGGAAGCCTTCGTCGGTGAGGTTACGCCCAGTGATCTGGTGGATCCGGTGCAACCGGTTGATCACCGTGTTCCGGTGACAATGCGCGAGTTCGGCGGTACGACGGACCGAGCCGGCCGCCGTCACCCAATTGTCCAGCGTGCGGAGCAGGAGCTCACGTTCGGCCGCGGGCACCGTCATCAGCGGCACCAGCCAGGTCTGCACCAGTTGCTCCGCCAACTCCGGTGCACTCAGCAACAATGCCTCAGGGAGCCGCTCCACCAGCGCCACAACGTCGATCTGACCGGCCGGCAGGGTTCGGCGGGCCATCATCGCCTGACGATAGGCGACATCCACCTCGGCCAGGCCGGACACGACGCCGGACAAGCCTGCCGGCACATCCACGAGCTCGCGTAGGATGCCGAGCACCTTCCCGGACGATTCCGTGCTCAGGGCAAGCAGGCCGACGACTGCCTGCGGCCGCACCTGCCAGGCGGAACTGACGCGGATACCGGCGAGGCGGCGCGCGAACGAGGTCGTCGTACATTCGTCGTCGACCAGGTTGTCGATCGCCACCACCAGGTAGGGTCCGCCCACCGGAAGGTCGAGGACCGTCGCCGCCTCCTGGACGAAGGCACGATTCGCCCGGCCCTCCAGCAGCCCTTCCCACAGCGTCGATCTGCGTTGTTCGTCGGCGCGGACGAGGTACCGCTCGGCGGCGTGGTACGCGTCGGCGACCTGCGACGACGTACGGTCGACGACCTCCCACACCTTGCCGGCAACGTCCAGCAGGACTTCGGACTCGGCCATCCCCTGGGCGCGCGCCTCGTCGATCAACGCCTCCCAGACCAGCCGGCCACCGAGGCGGAAGGACTTGAGTACGTCGTCCAGCGGCATCCGTTGCTCGGCCCGCCGGCGCCCGGTCGCGAGTGCGGCGTCGAAGAAGTGAACCCCCGGGTTGTCGCCCGCGGCAATCATCTGCACGACCCGGGCAACGTTGTCATGACACGAACGCCACAGATCCTGCCGCGGCACCGATCCCATCTCGCGGTACGCCGGATTCTGCTCGTGAATGGTCTCGACCAGCGCATCGGTCAACGCCGGCAGGTGAAGCAGCACGCTCTCGGCGAGCGACTCCACGGTCAGCGTCGCCACCGGCAGCACGACGTCCCGACCCGAAGCCCTACTCATAGTTGGCACAGCATCGCACAGAGTCGCCACGCCGACCAGACCCCGGCCGCAACGACTCCAGCAGCGGAGTTCTTCTTCTTCTTGAAGGGACGGATCAGACGGAGCGGGTGGCTACCAGGTCGCAGAGGGTGTCGAGGGCTTCTCGGCCGGGGCCTTCGGGGAGGGTGCTGAGGAGCTTGCGGGCGTCGGCCGCGCGGCGGCGTACGTCGTCCTCGGCTTGCTGGAAGGACGGGTGGGAGCGGAGGAGGTCCAGCGTCTCGGACAACCGTTCGTCGTCGGAGAGGTCGGAGTCCAGGAGCTCCAGCAGGCGGACGTCCTTGGGATCGGTGGGATCCGCCTGGGCGCGGAAGATCAGCACCGGGAGCGTCGGCACGCCCTCGCGGAGATCCGTGCCGGGAGTCTTGCCTGACTGGTCGGACTCCGAGGCGATGTCGAGCAGGTCGTCGGCGAGCTGGAAGGCGACGCCGATCTCCTCGCCGAACGCGCGCAAGGACTCCTGCACCTCCTCCGAGGCACCGGCGTACCGGGCACCGAAGAGGGCGGACGTCGCGATCAGCGAACCGGTCTTGTCGGCGACCACCGACAGGTAGTGCTTCAACGGGTCCTGGCCTTCGCCGACACCCATCGTCTCGCGGATCTGGCCCTCGACCAGCCGGCCGAAGGTCCGGGCCTGGATCCGGACCGCCTCCGGCCCGAGGTCCGCGACCAGGTCCGACGCGCGGGCGAACAGCCAGTCGCCGGACAGGATCGCGACCGAGTTGTCCCACCGCGCGTTCGCGGTGGACGAGCCGCGACGCAGCGCCGCCTCGTCCATCACGTCGTCGTGGTGCAGCGTCGCGACGTGCGTGAGCTCGACGACGACCGCCGCCTTCACTACCTCGTCGGAGGCGACATCAGCGCCGAACTCGGCCCCGAGCAGCACCAGCAGCGGCCGGAACCGCTTGCCGCCGGCAACCATCACGTGCTGGGCGGCCGCAGTGACGAACGGCGCCTCGGACTGGGTCGCGTCGAGCAAGGCCTGCTCGACCCGTTCCAGCCCAGCACGAACCCGGGACTCGAGCGCCGCATCGGCGAACTCGAATCCCAGGCTCTCGGCCGGCAGCGGGGTCGGACTCAACGGATGAACTCACCAGCTCGGGCCGCCAGGTCGAGCACCGGTCCGGGAACCAGACCGAGAACCACCGTGGCAGCAAGACCCAGCGCGACCGCCGAAGTGGTCTGCCAACCCGGCAGCGCCACGTCCGGTGCGTCGGCCGGCAGGTCGGAGAAGAACATCAGCACGATCACGCGGACGTAGAAGAACGCGGCGACCAGGCTCGACAGTACGGCGACGACGACCAGCGGCCACGCGCCGCCCGTCCACGCCGCGCTGAAGACCGCCCACTTGCCGGTGAAGCCCGCGGTCAGCGGGATGCCGGCGAACGACAGCAGGAAGAACGCGAAGATGCCGGCCAACAGCGGCGACTTCTTGCCCAGGCCCGCCCAGCGGGACAGGTGCGTCGCCTCACCGCCGGCGTCGCGCACCAGCGTGACGACGGCGAACGCGCCGATGGTCGGGAAGCCGTACGAGACCAGGTAGAACAGCACCGCCTGGGTCGAGGTGATCCCGTTGTGTACGCCGCTGCCCGCCTGCGCGAGGCCGACGAACGCGGT
Source organism: Kribbella rubisoli (assembly GCF_004217145.1). Lineage (GTDB taxonomy): Bacteria > Actinomycetota > Actinomycetes > Propionibacteriales > Kribbellaceae > Kribbella > Kribbella rubisoli. The sequence goes on from NZ_SHKR01000011.1 coordinate 1,391,167, forward strand.
CAGCAGGAAGCCTGCGTGCGCGATCGACGAGTACGCGAGCATCCGCTTCACATCGGTCTGGGTGATCGCGACGATCGAACCGACCACCATGGTGAGGATCGCGACGATCCACATCATCGGCGCCCAGTCCCAGCGCGTGCCGCCGAGGGCCACGTAGAAGACCCGCATCAGCCCGACGAACGCGGCGATCTTGGTGCAGGCCGCCATGAAGCCGGTGACCGGCGTCGGGGCGCCCTGGTACACGTCCGGCGTCCAGGAGTGGAACGGCACGGCGCCGACCTTGAACAGCAGGCCGACACCCACCAGGCCGGTCCCGGCCAGCAGGATCGTGTCGCCGCCGGTCTGGGTGGACAGCGCGTCCGAGATCCCGCCGAGCGACATCGTGCCGGCGTACCCGTAGAGCAGCGCGATCCCGAACAGCAGGAACGCCGACGAGAACGCACCGAGCAGGAAGTACTTCATCGCGGCTTCCTGCGAGATCAGCCGGCGACGGCGCGCCAGGCCGCAGAGCAGGTACAGCGGCAGCGAGAAGACCTCGAGCGCTACGAACAGCACCAGCAGGTCGTTCGACGAGGCGAACAGCATCATGCCGCCGACCGCGAACAGGGTCAGCGGAAAGATCTCGGTGTGCTCGATGCGAGCCGCCGTCCCCTCCCGCTCGGCCTCGGAGCCCGGTACGGCGGCCGCCTGGCCGGCGAACGCGGACAGGCCGCCGTCGATCGAACGCTCGGCGAACAGCAGCACACTGATCAGCGTCAGGGCCAGCAGGATGAGCCAGGTGAACAGCGCGGGGCCGTCGACCGAGATCGCACCCTGCGCGGCGATCAGCTCCTTCTTGTCGTTCATCAGGATGCCGGTCAGGACCCCGGACACGACCACGGCGACCACCGTGATCGCCAGCTGCACCAGGTGCCGCATGGGCCGCGGCAGGAACGCCTCGACCAGGACGCCGACGCACGCCGCACCGAAGACGACGAGCAGCGGCATCAGCTCGTTGTACTCGATCTTCGGCGCCGTGAAGTCCGCCAGCGGCAGCAACATCGCGCTCACTTCTGTCCCTCCGTCACGGGGATCTGCGGTGCCTTGTCGGTCACGCCGACCCGCTGCATGGTCGATTCGACCGCGGGCTTGATGATGTCGACCACCGGCTTCGGGAAGATGCCCAGGCCGATGATCAGGATCACGAGCGGCGCGATCGCGAGCAGCTCACGCGGGTTCAGGTCTTTCAGTTTCTCGATCCCGTCGCGGACCGGACCGGTCATCGTGCGTTGGTACATCAGCAGGATGTACAGCGCGGCCAGCACGATACCGAGGACGGCGATCACCGCGATCACCTTGTGCCGGCTGAAGGTCCCGGCCAGCACCATGAACTCGGAGATGAACGGCGACAGGCCGGGCAGCGCCAGGCTGGAGAGGCCGGCGAACAGGAACGTACCGGCGAGCACCGGCGCCACCTTCTCGACCCCGCCGTAGTCGGCTATCCGTGCGGACCCGCGCCGGGAGATCAGGTACCCGGCGACCAGGAACAGTGCCGCGGTGGAGAGACCGTGGTTGAACATGTACAGCGTCGACCCGGTCAGGCCCTGCGACGTCAGCGCGAAGATACCCATCACGATGAAGCCGAAGTGCGAGATCGAGGTGTACGCGATCAGTCGCTTGATATCGGTCTGCCCGATCGCCAGCAGCGCGCCGTACAGCACCGAGATCAGCGCCAGCACCATCACGACCGGGGTGGCCCACTGGGACGCGTTCGGGAACAGGCCCAGGCAGAACCGGATCATCCCGAAGGTGCCGATCTTGTCCAGGATGCCGACCAGGAGCACCGACGTACCCGGCGTCGCCTCACCGGCCGCGTCCGGCAGCCAGGTGTGGAACGGCACCATCGGCGCCTTCACCGCGAACGCGAACATGAAGCCGAGGAACAGCCAGCGCTCGGTGTTCTGGCTCATGTCCAGCTTCACCATGTCGCTCAGCAGGTACGACGGAGCGCCGTGCTTGGCCGAGACGACGTACAGGCCGACGACCGAGGCCAGCATGAGCAGACCGCCGAGCAGCGAGTACAGCAGGAACTTGACCGCGGCGTAGGAACGCTGCGGACCGCCGAAGCCGCCGATCAGGAAGTACATCGGGATCAGCGTGGCCTCGAACAGCACGTAGAAGAGGAACACGTCGGTGGCGGCGAACACGCCGATCGACAGAGCCTCCAGGCCGAGGATCCAGGCGAAGAAGGACTTCTCCGACCAGCGGCCGTTCTGTGCGTCGTTCCAGGACGCGATGATCACGATCGGCGACAGCAGCGCGGTCAGCACCACCAGCACCACGCCGACACCGTCGAGGCCGAGCGCGTAGTGCGCGCCGAAGGCCTTGATCCAGGTGTACGTCTCGGCGTAGTCCTCGGCGCCGTTGCGGTGGTAGCCGATCGCGACGATCGCGGTCAGCACCAGCGTGACGAGCGAGAACCCGAGCGCGACCTGCTTGGCCAGCAGGCCTTTCGCCTTGGGCACCAGCATCGTCGCGATGGCCCCGACGAACGGCAGGAGCAATAACAGGGTCAGCCAACCGATGTTCACGACAACCTCACCGCGAGGAGGGCGACGACCACGAATGCGGCGCCGAAGACCATGCTGAGTGCGTACGAACGGACGAAGCCCGTCTGGACCCGGCGGAGCCGGCCGGACAGTCCGCCGAACAGTGCGGCCAGGCCGTTGACCAGGCCGTCGACGCCCCGGTTGTCGAGCCAGACCAGGGTCCGGGTCAGGTACTGGCCCGGACGCATGAAGAGAGCCTCGTTCAGCGCGTCGCCGTACAGGTCACGCCGCGCGAAGGTGGTGACCGGCGAGACCCGGACGGGCGCTGTGCGCGGGATGTCCCGGCGGAAGAGCATGACTCCGACGCCCGCGCCGACAAGTACCACCGCGAGGATGATCAGGCTCATCGCCACGTCGCTGATCGGCAGCTCGGCTTCCTCGAACCCGGTCACCGGGGTCAGCCACTTCACGATCCAGTGACCGACGAAGTACAGCGCCCCGCCGACGAGCGAGAGGATCGCCAGCACGACCAGCGCACCGGTCATCACCTTCGGGGACTCGTGCGGATGTACGTCCTCCTCCCAGCGCTTCTCGCCGAAGAAGGTCATCATCATCAGCCGGGTCATGTAGAACGCGGTGATCCCGGCGCCGAGAAGCGCGCACAGACCGACCACCGTGTTGTCCGCGAACGCGACCTCGATGATCTTGTCCTTGCTGAAGAAGCCGGAGAACGGCGGGATGCCCAGGATCGCCAGGTAGCCGAAGGCGAAGGTGACGTAGGTGATCCGCAGGTACTTGCGCAGGGCACCGTAGCGCCGCATGTTCACGTCGTCGTTCATGCCGTGCATGACCGATCCGGCGCCGAGGAACATGTTGGCCTTGAAGAAGCCGTGCGTGAGCAGGTGGAAGATCGCGAACACGTACCCGACTGGGCCGAGGCCGGCGGCCAGCATCATGTAGCCGATCTGGCTCATCGTCGAACCGGCCAGCGCCTTCTTGATGTCGTCCTTGGCGCAACCGATGATCGCACCGGCGAGCGCGGTGACCGTACCGACGATCACCACCGCGGTGGACGCCGCGTCGGACTGCTCGAAGATCGCGTGCGAGCGGACCACCAGGTAGACACCCGCGGTGACCATGGTCGCCGCGTGGATCAGCGCCGACACCGGGGTCGGGCCTTCCATCGCGTCCAGCAGCCACGACTGCAGCGGCACCTGCGCGGACTTACCGCAGGCCGCCAGCAGCAGCATCAGGCCGAGCAGCGTGGCCCAGGTCTTCGACAGGTGCTCGGCGCCGGCGTTCACGGTGGCGAAGGCCGACGAGCCGAACAGCGCCCACATGCTCATCACCGCGAGCGAGAGGCCGATGTCACCGACCCGGTTCACGACGAACGCCTTCTTCGCGGCGACCGCTGCCGACGTCTTGTACTGCCAGAAGCCGATCAGCAGGTACGACGCCAGACCGACGCCCTCCCAGCCGACGAAGACCAGCAGGTAGTCGGCGGCCAGCACCAGCAGCAGCATCGAGGCGATGAACAGGTTCAGGTACCCGAAGAACCGCCGCCGGCGCTCGTCGTGCTCCATGTAGCCGATCGAGTAGATGTGGATCAGCGAACCCACACCGGTGATCAGCAGCACGAACAGGATCGACAGCGGGTCGATCAGCAGTGAGAACTCCACCTTGATCTGACCGACCGAGAACCACTCGAACAGCCGGACCGTCTCGGCCCGGTTGTCGCTGGGCTTGGCCTGCATCTGGATGAACAGGACGACGCCGAAAGCGAAGGAGATCAGCGGCGCCAGCGTGCCCAGCAGGTGACCCCATGCGTTGGTGGCCTTGCCACCGAGCAGCAGGATCGCCGCGGACACCGCCGGTACCGCGACCAGCAGCCACGTCAGCTCATGACTCATCGGTGCTTACCTCAGTACTTGAGCAGGTTGGCGTCGTCGACCGAGGCCGAGCGACGGGTGCGGAAGATGGCCATGATGATCGCCAGCCCGATCACGACCTCGGCCGCGGCCACCACCATCACGAAGAAGGCAGCGATCTGACCGTCGAGGTTGCCGTGCTGACGGGCGAAGCTGACGAACGCGAGGTTGGTCGCGTTCAGCATCAGTTCGACGCACATGAAGACGACGATCGCGTTCCGGCGTACCAGCACGCCGAGCGCGCCGATACTGAAAAGGATCGCCGCGAGCACGATGTACGGCTCGGTGCTCATTTCTTCGCCCCTTCGTCGTAGTCGTCGCCCGCGTCGAGCTTGCGGACCTCGTCGACGTCCGCGCGCTCCTCGGTTTCGGGGAACACGGTGCCACGTGCCTGGAGTACGCGCGAAACCGAGGTCGGTGCGATCGACCCGTCCGGCAGCAGCGCCGGCGTGTCGACGGCGTTGTGCCGGGCCAGTACGCCAGGAGTCGGCAGCGGACCCGGGTGGATGCCCTGCTCGGCGTACTTGCGGATCCGCTCCTCGGCGTGGTCGCGCTGCGTCTTCTTCTTGGTCAGCCGCTCGCGGTGGGCCAGCATCATCGCGCCCATCGCCGCGGTGATCAGCAGCGCGGAGGTGACCTCGAACGCCCAGACGTACTTGCCGAACAGCAGCGCGGCGATCGCCTTCGGGTTCCCGTCCGGCTGCGCGTCGCCCAGCCCGGTCGGGTGCCCGAACGTCGCGTTGCCGACCGCGGCGAGCAGCAGGACGCCGAACGCGATGAACGCGATCGAGGCCAGCAGCCGCTGACCGCGGATCGTCTCCACCAGCGAGTCGGACGCGTCGACGCCGACCAGCATCAGCACGAACAGGAACAGCATCAGGATCGCGCCGGTGTAGACGATGATCTGTACGGCGAACAGGAACGGCGCGTCCTGCGCGGCGTACTGCACCGCGAGGCAGATCATCACGGTCGCGAGCAGCAGCGCCGAGTGCACCGCCTTGCGGACCAGCACCATGCCGATCGCGGCCAGGATCATCACCGGGGCCAGCATCCAGAACGCGACCTGCGGTCCGGTAACCAGGCTGATCACTTCGCGTCACTCCCCTCGGCCGGTACGGCGGCACCGGTCAGACCGAGGTAGTAGTCCTTCTCGGTCGCGCCGAGCTGCATGTCGTGCGGCGGCTCCTGCATCCCCGGGAGCAGCGGCGCCAGCAGGTCCTTCTTCTCGTAGATGAGGGACTCGCGGCTGGTGTCGGCCAGCTCGTACTCGTTGGTCATCGTGAGTGCCCGGGTCGGGCAGGCCTCGATGCACAGACCGCAGAGGATGCAGCGCAGGTAGTTGATCTGGTAGACGCGCCCGTACCGCTCACCGGGCGACATCCGGCCGCCCTCGGTGTTGTCGGCGCCCTCGACGTAGATCGCGTCCGCGGGGCAGGCCCACGCGCACAGCTCACAGCCGATGCACTTCTCCAGCCCGTCCGGCCAGCGGTTCAGCTGGTGCCGGCCGTGGAAGCGCGGTGCGGTCGGCTTCTTCTCGAACGGGTACTGCTCGGTGAACACCTTCCGGAACATCGTCCGGAAGGTGACCCCGAACCCGGCTACCGGGTCCCAGAGGGACTCTTTGACACTAGCCACGGCTGCCTTCCTTGCTCCGGATGTCAGTCTCGCTTCGGCCCGCCGTGCCGGCGAGCGGTGGGGGGACCGGGAAGCCGCCGGCGAAGGCGTCGAACTCCTTGCCGTCGGCAACCTCAGGCTTGTCTTCGTCCTTCGGCTTCTGCGGGACGAACATGCTCACGACCGCGATCACCAGCACCACGGCGGCCGCGACCAGCAGCGTCGTCCGGCTGAAGTTGGTCTCCCGGCCGACCGCGCGAACGGTGGCGACCAGCAAGATCCAGGCCAGCGAGATCGGGATCAGGATCTTCCAGCCGAGCTTCATGAACTGGTCGTAGCGCAGCCGCGGCAGCGTTCCGCGCAGCCAGATGTAGAAGAAGATGAAGCCCATCAGCTTGCCCATGAACCACAGCACCGGCCAGTAGCCGGAGTTCGCGCCGTCCCAGAGCGAGATCGGCCACGGGGCCCGCCAGCCGCCCAGGAACAGTGTGGTGGCCAGTGCGGACACGGTCGCCATGTTGATGTACTCCGCCAGGAAGAACATCGCGTACTTGATCGAGGAGTACTCGGTCAGGAAGCCGGCCACCAGCTCGCCCTCGGCCTCGGGCAGGTCGAACGGCGCCCGGTTGGTCTCGCCGACCATCGAGATCACGTAGATCACGAACGACGGGAACAACAAGAACGCGTACCACCCGGGCAGCGGGATCGCCGCCCCGAACCAGTGCACGGTCTGGTGCGACTGCGCCGCCACGATCTCCGAGGTGGACATCGAGCCGGCGAACAGGAACACGGTCACCAGGGCCAGGCCCATGCCGACCTCGTAGGAGATCATCTGCGCGCTGGACCGCAGGCCGCCGAGCAGCGAGTAGGTCGAGTTCGACGACCAGCCGCCGAGCACGATGCCGTAGATGCCGATCGAGGCGACCGCCATCACGTACAGCACCGAGACCGGCAGGTCGGTCAGCTGCAGCCGGGTGTAGGTGTCGGTCCAGGGGATCCTCACCGTCGGCCCGAACGGAATCACCGCGAAGGTCAGGAAGGCCGGTACGGCGACGATCGCGGGCGCCAGGACGAAGACGAGCCGGTCGACGCCCTTCGGCATCAGGTCTTCCTTGAGCATCAGCTTGACGCCGTCGGCCAGCGACTGCAGCAGACCGAAGGGTCCGTGCACGTTCGGCCCGATCCGGTGCTGCATCCGGGCCACGACCCGGCGCTCCCACCAGATGTTGAACAGCGTCAGCACCACGAGGAAGACGAAGATGAAGAGAACCTTGATGAGGATGACCCACCAAGGATCGTGCCCGACCCCCGCATCCGGCACGGCAAGTGGGATTGTCATGCGCGTCCTCGCTTCGCTCCGGGCGCGCATGACAATCTTGTGCTGCGCCTGATGATGAACTCGCTGCGCTCGTTCATGAGTTCCCTCCGGCGATCGTCACGATCGAGCCATGGTCTGCGTGCAATGACCGGCGGACGTGGGAGTCGGCCGAGTTCGTCGGCAGCCAGACCACGTTGTCGGTCATCGGGGTGATCACGACCGGCAGCCGGATGCTTCCGGCGTCGGTGCTCACCACCAGCTCGTCACCGTCGGCGACACCGACCCGGCGCGCGGTGGTGAGCGAGACCCGCGCGACCGGCGTACGGGCGGTCGCGGTCAGGTGCGGCTCACCGTCGCAGGCCCGGCTGTCGTCGATCAGCATCCGCCAAGTCGCGAGCCGGGTGGAGTCGAACGCACCGAGCGCCGGAGCGGCCTGGTACGTCGGCTCCTGCGCGCGGTCGCCGTCCCAGCGGCCGAGCTCGTCGAACTCGCGCTTGGCGGCTTCCGGCGTACCGAACCCGATCGAGCGGCCCATCTCCTGCGCCAGCGCGGCCAGCGCGCGGACGTCCGGCATCGCGGTCTGCACCTTGAGCACGACCGGGAACGACCGCTCGCGGCCCTCCCAGTTCACGAAGGTGCCGGACTTCTCCACCGGCGGTACGACGGGGAAAACCACGTCGGCGTACTCGGTCACCTGGGAGTTGCGGACCTCGAAGCTGACCACGAACGGCGCCGCCTCGAGCGCGGCCAGCGCCGCGGCCGGGTCGGGCAGGTCGTCGATCTCGACACCCGCGACCACCAGCGCCTGCAGCGATCCGGCGGCGGCGAGGATCTCGGTCAGGTCCTTGCCGGTCTCACCCGGCAGGTGGTCCACGCCCCACGCGGCCTGCAGGTCGACCCGCGCCTGCGGGTCGCTCACCAGCCGGCCACCGGGCAGCAGACCCGGCAGGCATCCGGCCTCGAGCGCGCTCCGGTCACCCGCACGGCGCGGGATCCAGGCCAGCTGCGCACCCGTGTCGAGCGCCAGCCGCAGTGCGGCCGAGTACCCGCCCGGGACGCTCGCCAGCCGCTCGCCGACGACGATGATCGAGTCCGCGCCGAGCGCGGCCCGGGCAGCTGCCCCGGCCTCACCGGCGTTGCCGAGATCACCGAGTACGGCGGCCTCGGTGCCCGGCGACGTCAGTACGGCGACGCCGTCCAGCTTCTCGATGCCTCGCGAGCGGTGCGCCGCGACCGTGAACACCTTGGTCCCGTGCGCCCGGACGCCCTTGCGGACCCGGAGGAAGACCGACGGGGCCTCCTCCTCGGGCTCGAACCCGGCGAACAGTACGGAGCCGGCGTTCTCCAGGTCGGTGAACGTCGTACCCAGGCCGGTGCCGGCCACCGCGGCGGCGAGGAAGTCCGCCTCCTCCGCGGAGTGCGGCCGGGCCCGGAAGTCGATGTCGTTGCTGCCGAGTGCGACCCGCGCGAACTTCGAGTACGCGTAGGCGTCCTCGAGGGTCAGCCGGCCGCCGGTCAGCACCGCCGCGTTGCCGCGGGCCGCGTTCAGCTTCTCGGCCGCGAAGGTCAGCGCCTCGGGCCAGGACGCGGGCCGCAGCTCGCCGTCCTCGCGGATCATCGGGTGGGTCAGCCGGTCGCCGGTGTTCGCGTACTGGAACGCGAACCGGTCCTTGTCGGAGATCCACTCCTCGTTGACCTGCGGGTCGTCGCCGGCCAGCCGGCGCATCACCTTGCCACGCCGGTAGTCGATCCGGATCGCCGCACCGGACGCGTCGTGCTCGGCCACCGACGGCACCGACACCAGGTCGAACGGCCGCGAGCGGAAGCGGTACGCCGCACTCGTCAGCGCACCGACCGGGCAGATCTGGATCGTGTTGCCGGAGAAGTAGCTCTCGAAGGGCTCCTTCTCGTAGATGCCGACCTGCTGCAGCGCGCCGCGCTCGATCAACGCGATGAACGGGTCACCGGCGATCTGCTCGGAGAACCGGGTGCAGCGCGCGCAGAGGATGCAGCGCTCGCGGTCCAGCAGCACCTCGGCCGAGATGTTGATCGGCTTCGGGTAGGTCCGCTTGATCCCGTGCGACTCATGGAACCGGGACTCGCCGCCGCCGTTGGACATCGCCTGGTTCTGCAGCGGGCACTCGCCGCCCTTGTCGCAGACCGGGCAGTCCAGCGGGTGGTTGATCAGCAGGAACTCCATGTTCCCGTGCTGTGCCTTGTCGGCCACCGGCGAGCTCACCTGGGTGCGGATCACCATGCCGTCGGCCACCGTCAGCGTGCAGGACGCCTGCGGCTTGGGCATACCCCGGCCGTTACCGGCGTCGGTGACCTCGACCAGGCACTGCCGGCAGGCGCCGACCGGGTCGAGCAGCGGGTGGTCGCAGAACCGCGGGATCTGGATCCCGATCTGCTCGGCGGCCCGGATCGCCAGGCTGTTCTTCGGAACCTTGACCTCGATGTCGTCGATGGTCACGGTGACCAGGTCGGTCCGCTCCACCTCCGACCCGGCCGGCGGGTTCGCTTGGATCGTCATGCGCTAGCTCCAGCGGTCGCGAAGACAGTGCTTGCCATCGGGTCGAACGGGCAGCCGCCGTTCTCGAAGTGCGCCAGGTACTCGTCCTTGAAGTACTTGATCGAGCTGGTGATCGGAGCGGTCGCACCGTCGGCCAGCGCGCAGAACGAGCGGCCGGTGATGTTCTCGCACAGGTCCAGCAGCGTGACCAGGTCTTCCTCGGTGCCCTTACCGTGCTCGAGGCGCTCGAGGATCTGCACCAGCCACCAGGTGCCTTCCCGGCACGGCGTGCACTTGCCGCAGGACTCGTGCTTGTAGAACTCGGTCCACCGCAGTACGGCGCGGACCGCGCACACCGAGTCGTCGAAGATCTGCAGGGCCTTGGTGCCGAGCATCGAGCCGACCGACCCGACGCCCTCGTAGTCCAGCGGTACGTCGAGGTGCTCGCCGGTCAGCAGCGGCGTGGACGAACCGCCCGGCGTCCAGAACTTCAGCGTGTGGCCCTCGCGGACCCCGCCGGCCAGGTCGATCAGCTCGCGCAGCGTGATGCCCATCGGGGCCTCGTACTGGCCCGGGCGGGTGACGTGCCCGGACAGCGAGTACAGCGTCATGCCCTTGGACTTCTCGGTGCCCATCGAGCCGAACCAGTCCGCGCCGTTCTTGATGATGGCGGGAACCGACGCGATCGATTCCACGTTGTTGATAACAGTGGGGCAGCCGTACAAGCCCGCGACCGCGGGGAACGGAGGACGCAGACGGGGTTGACCGCGACGTCCTTCGAGCGAGTCCAGCAGTGCCGTCTCCTCGCCGCAGATGTAGGCGCCGGCGCCGGCGTGCACGACCACGTCGAGGTCGTAGCCGGTGCCGAGGATGTTCTGGCCGATGAGGCCCGCGTCCTTGGCCTCCTGCACGGCCTGCTGCAGCCGGCGGATCACGTGCAGCACTTCACCGCGCACGTAGATGAAGGCGGCCGAGGCGCGGATCGCGTAGGACGCGATGATGACGCCCTCGACCAGCGTGTGCGGCGAGGCCATCATCAGCGGGATGTCCTTGCAGGTGCCCGGCTCGGACTCGTCCGCGTTCACCACGAGGTACTTCGGCTTCGGGTTGTCCTGCGGGATGAACGACCACTTCATCCCGGTCGGGAAGCCCGCGCCGCCACGGCCGCGCAGACCGGAGTCCTTGACGGCGGCAACGACATCGGCCGGCTGCATACCGAGCACCGTACGAAGTGCGTCGTACCCGCCGGAGCGCTGGTACGACGCCAACTGCCAGGACCTGATCTGGTCCCAGTTGTCGGACAGCACCGGGGTCAGCGTGTCAGCCATGGTCAGCCCTCCCTCTGGGTGTCGGCGTTGGAGGAGCCGCCGGGAGCGGTCCAGTTCCGTTCGCGGGCGAGCCGGAGACCGGCCAGCGTGGCCTTGCCGCCGGTCGGGCCCTCGTCGGCGCGGCCGTCGGAGAACCCGGCCAGCACCCGCTCGGCCTCGCGCCAGGTGCAGATCGTGGCGCCGCGCGGGGACTTGACCTCGGTGCCCTCGCGCAGGTCGTCGACCAACTGGGTAGCCGTCTCCGGCGTCATGTCGTCGAAGAACTCCCAGTTCACCGTCATCACCGGCGCATAGTCGCAGGCGGCATTGCACTCGATGTGCTCGAGGGTGATCTTGCCGTCCTCGGTGGTCTCGTCGTTGCCGACGTCGAGGTGCTGCTTGAGCCGGTCGAAGATCAGGTCGCCGCCCATCACCGCGCACAGCGTGTTCGTGCAGACGCCGACGTGGTAGTCGCCGACCGGACGGCGCTTGTACATCGTGTAGAAGGTCGCCACCGCCGACACCTCGGCGCCGGTCAGCCCGAGCAGCTCGGCGCAGATCTCGATGCCTTCCGGGGTGACCCGGCCCTCGACCGACTGCACCAGGTGCAGCATCGGCAGCAGCGCCGACTGGGCCTGCGGGTACCGCGCCATGATCTCGCGCATCTCCGCGATGGTGGCGTCGGTGATCTTCGAGTCGCCGGTGCTGTAAGGCACCGGCACGTCGGTAGCAGTCGCGTGGTTCTCGGCCATTTAGCGGTCCACTCCACCCATCACCGGGTCAAGGCTGGCGACGGCGACGATCACGTCGGCGACCTGGCCGCCCTCGCACATGATCGGCATCGCCTGCAGGTTTGCGAAGGACGGGTCACGGAAGTGCACCCGGTACGGCTTGGTGCCGCCGTCGGAGACGACGTGCGCGCCGAGCTCGCCGCGCGGCGACTCGATCGCCACGTACGCCTGGCCGGCCGGGACCCGGAAGCCCTCGGTGACCAGCTTGAAGTGGTGGATCAGCGCTTCCATCGACTCGCCCATGATGTGCTTGATGTGGTCGAGCGAGTTGCCCATCCCGTCGGCGCCGACGGCCAGCTGGCTCGGCCAGCCGATCTTCTTGTCGGCCACCATCACCGGCTGGCCTTCCATCTTCTCCAGCCGGTCGGCGCACTGCTCGACGATCTTCAGCGACTCGTGCATCTCCTGCAGCCGGACGCGGAACCGGCCGTACGAGTCCGAGCTGTCCCAGGTCGGTACGTCGAAGTCGTACGTCTCGTAACCGCAGTACGGCTGGGACTTGCGCAGGTCCAGCGCGTAGCCGGTCGAGCGCACCGGCGGGCCGGAGATCCCGAGCGCCATGCAGCCGGCCAGATCGAGGTAGCCGACGTTCTGCAGCCGGGCCTTGAAGATCGGGTTGGCGTTGCAGAGCTCGGCGTACTCCTTGAGGTGCTTGTTCATCCAGGTGATGTACTCGCGGATCTTGTCCAGCGCACCAGGCGGCAGGTCCTGCGCGACACCGCCCGGCCGGATGAACGCATGGTTCATCCGCAGGCCGGTGATCAGCTCGAACAGGTCCAGCGTCTTCTCACGCTCGCGGAAGCCGATCGTCATCACGGTCAGCGCGCCGATCTCCATACCGCCGGTGGCGATGCAGACCAGGTGGCTGCTGATCCGGTTGAGCTCCATCAGGAGCACCCGCATCACGTTGGCCTTGTCCGGGATCTGGTCCTCGATCCCGAGCAGCCGCTCGACCGCGAGGCAGTACGCCGCCTCGTTGTAGAACGGCGAGAGGTAGTCCATCCGGGTGACGAACGTGACGCCCTGCACCCAGGAGCGGAACTCCATGTTCTTCTCGATACCGGTGTGCAGGTAGCCGATTCCGCAGCGGGCCTCGGTCACCGACTCGCCCTCGAGCTCGAGGATCAGCCGGAGCACGCCGTGCGTGGACGGGTGCTGCGGGCCCATGTTGACGACGACGTGCTCTTCCGGCTCGTCACCGAGACCGGAGACGACCGAGTCCCAGTCCTGACCGGTGACGGTGAAGACCTTGCCCTCGGTGGTGTCCCGAGTCGTCGCGTAGGGATCTGTAGCGGTCATTAGTTGTACGACCTCCGCGTGTCGGGCGGCGGGATGACGGCGCCCTTGTACTCGACGTCGATGCCGCCGAGCGGGTAGTCCTTGCGTTGCGGGTGGCCCGGCCAGTCGTCGGGCATCTGGATCCGGGTCAGCGCCGGGTGTCCGTCGAAGACGATGCCGAAGAAGTCCCAGGTCTCCCGCTCGTGCCAGTCGTTGGCCGGGTAGACCGCGACGATCGACGGGATGTGCGGGTCGCCGTCGGGCGCCGACACCTCCAGCCGGATCCGGCGGTTGTGGGTGATCGACAGGAAGTGGTAGACGGCGTGCAGCTCGCGGCCGGTCTCCTCGGGGTAGTGCACCCCGCTGACACCGGAGCAGAACTCGAACCGCAGCGCCTCGTCGTCGCGCAGGTGCTGGCAGACCTCGACCAGCTTCTCCCGCTTGATGTGCAGGGTCAGCTCGCCGCGGTCGACCACGACCTTCTCGATCGCGCCCTCGCCGACCAGCCCTTCCAGGCGGTCGGTGGCGCCGTCGAACCACGAGCCGTACGGCTTCGGCGTACTGCCGGGAAGCGCGACCTGGCGCTTGAGCCGGCCGAAGCCGGAGGTGTCACCAGTACCCCGGACGCCGAACATGCCCTCGCGCTGCTCGATGACCTCGGCCTGCGGCGTCTGCGCGTCGCCGGCCGCGGACGTCGCCGGCAGGTTCTCGGGTTGCGTGTCGCTCACCGGAGCAGACCCTTCATCTCGATCGTCGGCGCGGCGACCAGGGCCGCGGCCTCCTGCTCGGTCTGCAGCGCCTTCTTGTGCGCGCCGAGCTTCATGTGCTGGATCTGGTCGTGGATCTTCAGGAACGCGTCCAGCAGCATCTCCGGCCGCGGCGGGCAGCCGGGCAGGTACATGTCGACCGGTACGACGTGGTCCACGCCCTGGACGACCGCGTAGTTGTTGAACATGCCGCCCGACGACGCGCACACACCCATGGCCAGCACCCACTTCGGGCCGGGCATCTGGTCGTAGATCTGGCGCAGTACCGGGGCCATCTTCTGGCTCACCCGGCCGGCCACGATCATCAGGTCGGCCTGCCGCGGCGACGCGCGGAAGACCTCCATGCCGAACCGGGCGGCGTCGTAGCGCGGCGCGCCGGTCGTCATCATCTCGATCGCGCAGCACGCCAGCCCGAAGGTTGCCGGCCACAACGACGCCTTGCGCATATAGCCCAGCAGGCCTTCGACCGTGCTCAGCAGTACGCCGGCCGGAAGCTGTTCTTCAAGACCCATGTCAGTCCCACTCCAGTCCGCCACGACGCCATACGTAGGAGTACGCGATGAAGACGGTGACGATGAAAATGACCATCTCGATCAGCCCGAACAGCGCCATCTGGTCGAAGGCGACGGCCCAGGGGTAGAGGAAGACGATCTCGATGTCGAAAACGATGAACAGCATCGCGGTGATGTAGTACTTCACCGGGAAGCGCCCACCGCCGACCGGCTGTGGGGTCGGCTCGATGCCGCACTCGTAGGAGTCCAGCTTGGCCCGGTTGTAGCGCTTCGGGCCGACCAGCGCGCTCACGGTGATGCTGCCTGCGACGAAGAGCGCCGCGAGCACACCAAGAGCGAGAATCGGTGTGTAGGGGTGCATCGCTGGGTGCTCCCTCCTTCAGCCGGTTGATTCAGTCGATCGGGTCAGCCCAGTTACCAGGACTGTGTTATCAGTACCGCTGTGGCTCGGCTCACTCGCCCCGCCGGTCAGGCCGTCGGTGCGAGCTTCGTGAGACCGTTGATGATCTTGTCCATCACGTCCCCGTCACGCGGGTCGGTGAGGTTCGCGAGCAACTTCAAGGTGAACTTCATCAGCGTGGTGCGCGGCAGACCGTACTTCGTGCACAGCCGCATCACCTCCGGATTTCCGATCAGCTTCACGAAGATCCGGCCGAGCGTGTAGTAGCCGCCGTACTCCTGCTTCAGCGCCTTCGGGTACGCCGTCAGCGCGCGCTCGCGCTGGTTCGGCTGCCGGCGCAGGGCCTGGGCGGCGACCTCGGCGGCGAACGCCCCGGACTCCATCGCGTACGGGATGCCCTCGCCGTTGAACGGGTTGACCATGCCGCCGGCGTCGCCGAGCAGCATCAGGCCGCGGGTGTAGTGCGGCTGCCGGTTGAAGCCCATCGGCAGGGCCGCGCCGCGGATCGGGATGGTCTGGAACTCGTCGCGGAACTGCCACTCGTCCGGCGTGACCTTCAGCCACTGCTTCAGCAGGTCGGCGTAGTCGACCTTGCCGAACGCGTCGGAGGTGTTCAGGATGCCGAGGCCGACGTTGACCGTGCCGTCGCCCATCCCGAAGATCCAGCCGTACCCGGGCAGGAGCACCTTGCCGCCGGGCTGCTTCGGGTCGTCGGCCCACAGCTCCAGCCAGGACTCGAGGTAGTCGTCGTGCGTGCGCGGGCTGGTGAAGTACGTCCGGACCGCGACACCCATCGGCCGGTCGTCGCGCTTGTGGATGCCCATCCCGATGCTCAGCCGGGACGAGTTGCCGTCGGCCGCCATCACCAGTGGCGCCCGGAACTCGAGGTCGGCGCCGGCCCGGCGGCCGTTGTCGTCGACCGGCTTCGCGGTGACGCCGACGATGAAGCCGCGGTCGTCGAGGATCGGGGCGCTCACGTTGGTCCGCTCACGCAGCCGCGCCCCGGCCTTCACGGCCTGCCGGGCGAGCATGTCGTCGAAGTCCATCCGGTTGCGGGTCAGGCCGTAGTTCGGGTGGCTGGCCAGATCCGGCCAGTCCAGCTGCAACTGATGCCCGGCGCCCTGGATCCGCAGACCGTAGTTGCGGATCCAGCCGGCCTCTTCGGAGATGTCGATGCCCATGTTGATCAGCTGCTTGGTGCCGCGCGGGGTGAGCCCGTCACCGCACACCTTCTCCCGCGGGAACGCGGTCTTCTCCAGCAGCAGTACGTCGAGTCCGGCGTTCGCCAGGTGGTACGCCGCCGCTGATCCGGCGGGCCCGGCACCGACGACGATCACATCGGCGGTCTCCACCTGCTGCGCGCTCGGCACGCTCTGGCTCATCTCGATTCCTGGCCTGGCTGAGGGGGCTGGTGCGCTCGTGAATCGCTTCACGAGCACTCGTCACCTGACAGTCTAGGACTGCCTGACACGGACACGAAACTCGCCCCAACCCCCTTGCCAGCAAGCAAATTACGCTTAAGTTCCGTTGCGTAATTAAACGGGCTTCACGCCTCTGTGGATCGCGACCAGACCACCGGTCAGGTTGCGCCATTGGACGTGGGTCCAGCCTGCTTGCTGGATGGTGCGGGCCAGGGGTTCCTGCGGGAGCCAGGCGCGGGTGGACTCGGCCAGGTACTCGTAGGCCTCGGGGTTGCTCGAGACCACCTTCGCGACGGCCGGTACGGCGCGCATCATGTACTCCAGGTACACGAACCGGAACGGCTTCCAGGTCGGGTGCGACTGCTCGAGTACGACGAGGCGCCCGCCGGGACGCGTCACCCGTAGCATCTCCTGCAGCGCGACCGTGACGTCGTTCACGTTCCGCAGCGCCCACGAGATCGTCACCACGTCGAACGTGTCGTCGGCGAACGGGAGCCGGAGCGCGTCGCCGGCGATCAGGTCGAGCTCGGGGTGGCGGCGCTTGCCGACCCGGAGCATGCCGACCGAGAAGTCGCACGACACCACCTCGGCGCCGGCCTCGCGCAGTTTGATGCTCGACGCACCGGTCCCGGCGGCCAGGTCGAGGATCTTCATCCCCTTCCGCGGCGCGATCTCGGTGAAGGTCTCCGGCCGCCAGTAGTACTTCTCCAGACCCATCGTCGCGACCGCGTTGGTCCGGTCGTAACCCTCGGCCACGTTGTCGAACATGGCCGCCACCGCATGCGGTTCTTTGCTCAGGTCTGCGCGCGTCACCTGTCTAGTTCATCACGGGTGAGGCGGTCCGCCGACGGGCAGGCATACGCTTGCATCTCGTGAGTACATCTCTTGGGAGCCGTCCGGCCGCCGCAACCCGGGGCCGCAGCACGCGCGAGGAGTGGTCCCGTGAGCTTGTCTGAGCCGGTTCGCAACCAGGCTCCGCGCCTGGTGATCCGCAGCCAGGTGGTCGACGATGTGTCCGCGCAACTGCTGGACCATCTGCCCGCCGAGGGCGGACTCGCGTGGGTCCGGCGGGGCGACGGCCACGTCGGCTGGGGCGTCGCCGCCCGGCTCGACGTTGCCGGTGGCAACCGCTTTCAGGACGCGATGCGCTGGTGGCAGGAGGTCACGTCCACGGCGGTGGTGCGCGACGACGTCGGCGTACCAGGGTCCGGACTGGTCTGCTTCGGATCGTTCGGCTTCACCGACCAGGACCCGAGTGTTCTGGTCATCCCCGAAATCATCGTCGGCCGCCGCGCCGGCACCACCTGGGTGACCACGGTGTCGCCGGCCAGCTCACTGGCCGCGCCTCCCGAGCTGGTCAAGCACGAGCCGTCACCGGTGTACGACGTAACGTTCGCGGACGGCGCCCGGACCGGGACCGCCTGGTCGAGCATCGTCGCCGAGGCCGTACGCCGGATCACCGCCGGCGAGCTCGACAAGGTGGTCCTCGCCCGCGACCTGATCGCGATCGCGGCGCAGCCGATCGATCTGCGCTGGCCGCTGCACCGGCTCGCGACGTCGTACCCGAACTGCTGGACGTTCTCCGTCGACGGTCTCATCGGCGCGACACCGGAGCTGCTCGTACGCCGGGAGAAGGGGCTGATCACGTCCCGCGTACTGGCCGGCACGATCCGCCGTACCGGAGACGACGCGCACGACCTCGCCTTGGCCGCGTCGCTGGCTCGGTCGTCGAAGGACCTCGAGGAGCACGAGTACGCCGTACGGTCGGTCGCCGAGGCGCTCGAGCCGCACTGCAAGTCGATGAACGTGCCGGAGACGCCGTTCGTCCTCCACCTGCCGAACGTGATGCACCTCGCGACCGACGTGGCGGGTGTCGCCAACAACGGCGCGTCCGCTCTGGGCCTGGCCGCCGCGCTGCATCCTTCTGCCGCGATCTGCGGTACGCCGACGCCTGTCGCGCGCGACCTCATCGGCGAGATCGAGGGCATGCACCGCGGCCGCTTCAGCGGACCGGTCGGGTGGATGGACGCGTCCGGTGACGGCGAGTGGTGCATCGCCCTCCGCTGCGGCCAGGCCGACCCGGACAACCCCCGCCGCATGCGCCTGTTCGCCGGCGCCGGGATCGTCGCCGGCTCCAACCCCAACGCCGAACTGGCCGAAACCAACGCCAAGCTGGTCCCGATGCGAGACGCCCTAGGAGACTGAGAAGTGAAGCTGACGAAGTTTGCGCATGCTTGTGTTCGGCTGGAGAAGGACGGGAAGGTTCTGCTGATCGATCCCGGATCGTTCAGTGAGGACGCCGCATTCGAGAAGGCGGACGCGATCCTCGTCACCCACGAGCATCAGGATCACCTGGACGTCGACCGGGTTGCCGCGCTCGACGTACCCGTGTACACGAACGCCGGTGTCGCCGCGCAGCTGACCGCACTCGGCGAGCGGGTGCATGTGGTCGAGGGCGGGCAGTCGTTCGAGGCCGCAGGCTTCTCGGTGAGTGCCTATGGCAAGGACCACGCGGTGATCCTGCCCGAGTGGGGCGTGCCCTGCGAGAACATCGGCTTCCTCGTCGACGACGCCGTGTACCACCCGGGCGACTCGTTCACGCAACCCGATCGCGCCGTACACACGAACCTGGTGCCGATCTCCGGCCCGTGGTTCGCACTCCCGCCGGCCGTCGACTATGCCCGCTCGATCAAGGCCCAGCAGACCGTCGGCATCCACGACGCCCTGCTCAGCCCGATCGGCCAGAGCATGTTCTCCCGCTTCCTCAACGCCGACGACCGCCCCTACCTCGGCCTCGCCCCGGGCGAGTCCACCGAGATCAACTGAAAGGGCCAGCGGCGCCCGATCGCAACATGCAGGATGGTGGAGACCGCGAGGGCGTTGAGGGTGGCGTGGCCGACCCATTCGTCCGCGGCGCTGTGCGTCAGCTGCATCGCGCCGGCGGTCGCCTGCAAGGCCACCGCTAATACGGCCGTCAACGCGAGCGTGACCACCAACGCGGCCGCGCGATTGCTGAGCCAGCCCTCGAACAGCATGCCGGACAACAGGCCGGCGGCGATGAAGCAGCCACTGAGCGCGGCGATGCGCGAAGGAGTCAGCTCCAGCAGTTCACGCAGTATGAGGTAGCTGACGATCCCGCCGCCGATCACCGTCACGTGGGCGATCGTGAGGCGAACCGCCCGACTCACGACAGTCACGAACGGCCACCCGCTCCAGACGACGTAACAGAGCACCTGCCAGGCGCCGATCAGGACCAGCACCGCGCCGAGTACGGCGCCTGGCACCGGCCCGTCCCGCGCGATCACATCCGAACCGGCCGGCGACTCCACCCGTACGACGGTCAGGTAGCCGGCGATCGCGATGGCCCAGGAGATCCCGAGCGCGATCGGACCGCCGACCAGCGGCGGGAGGCGCCGCAGCGGCCACCCCTCACCGACGAGCGTGATCTCGAGCATGAGGACGAACGCCAGGCCGGCCAGTGGCATGGTCGCGGGAAACGTCGGTACGTGGCCCGGACCGGGTGAGGCGTCGAAGAGAGCCACGGGATCCAGACGACCGGCAAGGGTCTGACCGACCGCGGTCAGGACGATCGCGCCCGCAACGATCAGCACGGTGTCGGCCCAGCCGGCCCAGCTACTGCGTAGCCGGGTACCGGGCCAGTCCTCCCACCAGAAGGCGACCATCACGACGAGCGGCAGCGAGAAGGTGACGACCGGTCCGAGGACACGGGCCGAACCGTTGCCTCCAGCACCTACCGCCAGCAGTACGGCGATCGGAACGACGAGCAGCAGGCCCAGCAGCCCGAGTGCGGGCTGCTGGGACGACCGCGAGACGGTACTGCGTGGTTGTGAGAGCGGCGGTCGTTCCGGCAACCGGGACCGGCCGGCGGGCAGCGCGGAGCCCGCCGGCCCGGTGTCGCTCATTGCCCGCCGGCTGCCGGATCCATCACGAGCTCCGGCGCCATCGGCAGGCTGCGGACCCGTCGGCCGGTCGCATGGAAGACCGCGTTCGCGATGGCGGCCGCCACACCGACCTGACCGATCTCGCCCACACCCTTGGCACCGAGCGGGCCGACCAGTTCGTCGTTCACATCGACGAAGTCCACGTGCACGTCGGGGGCGTCGGCGTTGACCGGGACGAGGTACTCCGCCAGGTTCGTCTCGGCCCAGCGGCCGTAACGAGGATCCATATGGTTGCCCTCGAGGAGCGCCTGACTCATCCCCCACAACATGCCGCCCATCAGCTGGCTGTGGGCCAGCAGCGGGTTGAGCACTCGCCCGGGCGCGAACGCGCCGTTCAGCCGGCGTACGCGGACGAGGCCGAGCTCCGGATCGACAGCGACCTCGGCGAACTGCGCCCCGAACGTGAGCAGCCCGTGCGGCGTGTCCAAGGGCGGCGGCCGCCACGTCCCGAGCGCCTCGGCGTCGGACATGTGATTGCGCGACAGCAGCTCCCGATACGTGTCGACCGCCCCCGGACGTTCGGCCGACGTCAGGTGTCCGTCCGCCACATTCACAGAGGCCGGTCCGGCTCCGTGCAGGGGCGACTTCTCGTCGCCGACGGCCAAGGCGATCAGCTGCTCGCGTAGCGCCGTACCGGCTGCGTGGACGGCGGAGCTGACCATGCCGGCACCGGCCGAGCCGACGGCCGCCGTACTGTTCGGCAGGTCGCTGTCGCCGGCCTGGAACTCCATGTCGCGCAGCGCCACGCCGAGGGCGTCGGCGCCGACCTGGGTGGCCATGGTGAGTACGCCGGTGCCGAACTCCTGCGTCGAGGTCTGCACGATCGCGCTGCCGTCGGCGAAGATCCGGGCCCGCGCCCGTTGCGGCGGCATGAAGAACGCGATCGGGTACGCCGCCGACGCCACCCCGGTGCCGATCAGCCACTCGCCGTCCTGGGTCGCCCGTGGAGCCGGGTTCCGTTCGGACCACCCGAACCTCTCGGCGCCGAGGCGAAGACACTCCATCAGCCCGTCGCTGGACCAGGGATTGCCGAACGGATCGACCGGCGTGTGGTTGCGCAGCCTCAGCTCGACCGGGTCGATCGCCAGCTGGTAGGCGAGCTCATCCATTGCCGTCTCGAGTGTGAACACGCCGAGGGACTCGCCGGGGCCGCGGGTGAACGTGGGCGTCATCGTGTTGCCCTTGATCAGCCGGTGGATGCCGAGGTAGTTCTGGCAGCCGTAGAGCTGCGACGAGACACCGGTGGCCGGCTCGGCCCAGTCGTCGAACGGCGAGGTGATCGACAACTTCTCGTGCCGGATCGCGGTCAGCCGCCCGTCCCGCGCGGCGCCGAGCGTGATCCGCTGCTCCTGCTCCTCACGGTGCCCGTTGGAGGTGAACATCTGCGGCCGGGTGAGCATCAGCTTCACCGGCCGGCCGATGTGCCGGGCGGCCATCGCGGTGAGCGTCACGTTCGGCCACACCATCGCCTTGGCGCCGAACCCACCGCCCACGAACCGGGTGATCACCCGGACGCGGGCGATCGGCAGACCGAGTAGGAGGGCCACGGTCTGCTGGGTGGCGCGGATGCCCTGGGTCGACTCGTACAGCGTCAGGTTGCCGCCGTCCCAGGTCGCCACCGTCGAGGGTGCCTCGATCGGATTGTGGTGGTTGGCCGCCATCTTGTACGCGACCTCGACCCGCACATCCGCTCCGGCCAGGCCGGCCTCGACATCGCCGCGCTCGCTGCGCGCCGGCATCAGGCCGCCGAAGAGCCGATCCGCTTCGTAGGCCTGGTCGCGGCCCTGCTCGATCGTCGTGACCGACCTGGTCGGTTGGTACGAGATCCGCACCAACGACGCCGCGTGGTGCGCCTGTTCGTACTCCTCCGCGATCACCAGCGCGACCGGCTGTCCGGCGTACTGGACAATGTCGTCCTGCATCGGGAAGAAGCTCTCGCCCGGAGCCGGGCCGCCGACCAGGGACGGCAACAGATGGGGCTCGGCCGCGATCTTCGGCAGATCTTCCGGGGTGAGTACGGCGAGCACGCCCTCGGCGGCCCGCGCCGCCTCGGCGTCGATCGCCGTCACCCGCCCGCTGGCGATCGTGGCCCCGACGACGGCCAGATAGGTCATCCCGGGCAGGCTGATCTCGGCGGAGTACCTCGCCGCGCCGGTGACCTTGGCCGGGCCGTCCACGCGCGTGACCGGCGTACCGACGGCATTCATGACTGGCTCCTGTTCAAGCTGTGGACGAGGCCCCGCACCATCGCCCGCTGGGCCAGCTCGACCTTGAACGCGTTGTGCTCCCGTACGACGGCTTCCGCCAGCTCGGCCGCGGCGGCGTGCCGGAACGACGTCTCGTTCGCCGGCCTTCCGACGAGTGCGGCCTCGGCCCGGCGCGCCCGCCAGGGCTTGGTACCGACACCGCCCATGGCGATCCGCACGCCCGTGACCAGGCTGTCGTCGACCTCGATCGCGGCGGCGACCGATACCAGGGCGAACTCGTACGACTGCCGATCGCGGAACTTGAGATAGATCGAGCCGCGGGCGATCGGCGCGCCGGGTACGTCGATCCCGACGATCAGCTCGCCCGGGGCGATCGGATGCTCGAGGTGCGGTGTGTCGCCCGGGAGCAGGAAGAAGTCGTCGAAGGGGATCGCGCGCTCGCCGTCCGGCCCGACCGTTCGGATGACGGCGTCGAACGCCGCCAAGGCCACGGCGACGTCGGACGGATGCGTGGCGATGCAGTGCTCACTGGTGCCGAGGATCGCGTGGCCGCGGTTGAACCCGTCGAGCGCGGCGCAGCCGGACCCCGGCTCGCGCTTGTTGCAGGGCGAGACGCCGTCGCGCAGGTAGGCACAGCGGGTGCGCTGGCGG
This sequence comes from Kribbella rubisoli, assembly GCF_004217145.1. Taxonomy (GTDB): domain Bacteria; phylum Actinomycetota; class Actinomycetes; order Propionibacteriales; family Kribbellaceae; genus Kribbella; species Kribbella rubisoli. The sequence goes on from NZ_SHKR01000011.1 coordinate 1,414,363, forward strand.
AGGTTGCCTCCCATCGACGCCATGTTGCGCAGTTGCTCCGAGGCGCCCAGCAGCAAGGCCCGGGAGATCGCCGGGTAACGCTCGACGACACTCGGCGTACGCGCGACGTCGCTCATGCGGGCGAGGGCACCGATCCGTAAACCGCCGTCGGGCTGGTCCTCGACTTCGCGCAGCGGGAGCTCGTTGATGTCCACGAGGTGCTCGGATTGGGAGATTCCGGCCCGGATCAGGTCCACCTCGGTGGTGCCGCCCGCGAGGAATGCGCTCGCCGGGTTCGCGGTCGCCAGCGCGATCGCGTGCTGGACATCGCCTGCCCGGCTGTAGGTCAAGGGCCTCATGACCTTCCTCCCGCTGCGTCGCGGACGTGCCGGATGGCCGCCCGGATGTTCGGATAGGCCGCACACCGGCAGATATTGCCGCTCATGAACTCGCCGATGTCCTCGTCGGTGCCGGCATTGCCCTCTTCGATCACCTTGACCGCGGACATGATCTGGCCGGACGTGCAGTAACCGCACTGGAACGCGTCGTACTCGATGAACGCTCGTTGCATCGGATGCAGCTGGTCGCCGTCGGCGAGGCCTTCGATCGTGACGATCTCGTGCCCCGAGGCAGCGGCCGCCAGCGTCAGGCAGGCGAGCACCCGGCGGCCGTCGATCCACACCGTGCACGACCCGCACGTCCCCTGGTCGCACCCCTTCTTGCTACCGGTCAGATCGAGGTGCTCACGCAACGCGTCGAGCAGACTGACGCGCGGCTCGAGTACGACGACGTGCCGGCGGCCGTTGATCTGGAGCGGCACCTCGGTCGTTGCTGCTTCGACAGTGGTCATGGCGCGATGTACCTCCGCTGCTGGTTCGTCGTCCGAAGCCTTCCGCGTCGTCCCGCCCTTCGTATCCGGGAGTCCCGGGGTTCGATCACCGGGCCGGGGTCATGGTCCCGGAGGTCGAACCGGTCTATTTTCGGACCATGCTGGTTGACCGGCTGGTTGATCGGTTCGTCGAGCGCCGGCAGCTCGACGAGCTCCTCGATCACGTCCGGAGCGGCCTCAGCCAGGCCCTTGTGATCCGCGGGGAGGCGGGGATCGGCAAGTCGGCGTTGCTCGAGTATCTGGTCAGCGAGGCGTCCAAGTGCCGGGTCATCCGTGCGGCCGGCGTACAGGCCGAAGCCGAGCTCGCCTTCGCCGGCCTGCACCAGCTGTGCGCAGCACTGCTGCACCGGCTCGACCACATTCCGTCCCCACAGGGGGAGGCGCTCGGCACCGCCTTCGGCCTTCGAACGGGTCCGCCGCCGGATCGCTTCCTGGTCGGCCTGGCCGTCCTCAGCCTGCTGGCCGACGCCGCGACCGACGAACCACTGCTCTGCGTCGTCGACGACGCGCAATGGCTCGACGACACCTCCGCCCAAACTCTCACCTTCGTGGCCCGGCGGCTGATGCACGAGTCCGTCGCCCTGGTCTTCGCCCTCCGCGACTCGGCCGACGCCGGGCCATTCTCCGGCGTACCCCGGCTCGACCTCGGTGGCCTCCCGCCACCCCACGCACGAGAGCTGCTCAGCGCGGCGATCCCCGGACCCATCGACGAGCGGGTCCGCGACCGCATCCTGGCCGAGACTCGCGGGAACCCATTGGCGCTCCTGGAACTACCGCAGGACCTCAGCTACGCCGAACTCGCCGGTGGCTTCGGCCTGCCCGACGCACAGCAACTCACCCATCGGATCGAGGGCACCTTCCAGCGCCGGCTCGCACCGTTGCCGTCCGACACTCGCCGGCTGCTCCTGATCGCCGCGGTCGAACCGGCCGGGGACGCGGCCCTGGTACGCCGTGCCGCGCAGCGGCTGGGCATCGCCGTCGACACGGTCGATCCAGCCGAGTTCGCCGGCCTGGTGCAGTTCCATGAGCGGATCACCTTCCGGCATCCGCTGGTGCGCTCGGCGATCCATCGGGAGGCGACGCCGGAGGAACGCTGGGAGGCGCACCGTGCGCTGGCCGAGGTCACCGATCCGGCACGCGACGCGGACCGCCGGGCCTGGCATCTCGCCCACGCGGCGAGTGGACCCGCCGACACCGTCGCCGCGGAACTGGAGCAGTCCGCCGGCCGCGCCCAGGCCCGCGGCGGTCTGGCCGCCGCAGCCGCGTTCCTCGAGCGTTCCGCGCGGCTGACCATCGATCCGGCACAGCGGGCCACTCGGGCACTGGCGGCGGCGCAGACGAAGAGCCAGGCCGGAGCGTTCGATGCCGCGCTGGACCTGCTGGTGATGGCCGAAGCGGGACCGCTCAGCGAACTGCAACAGGCTCGCGTCGACCTCCTGCGCGCGCAGATCACCTTCGCCACCAACCGGGGCCGAGGCGCCGCGCCGCTGCTGCTCAAGGCCGCGAAGCGCCTCGAGCCGATCGACACCGCGCTGTCTCGGGAGACGTACCTGGACGCACTGACAGCTGCCATGTTCGCGGGCCGGCTGGCCGGTCCGGATGGCAACACCCTGGCCGTGGCGCGGGCTGCCAGTACGACGCCCCGACCGCACGAGCCCACCTCACCGGATCTCCTGCTGGCCGGCCTGGCCGCCAATTTCACCGAGAGCTACGCGGCCGGCCTGCCGCTGTTGCGGCGAGCCGTGACCTCGTTCGGCGACGACATGTCCGCCCCGGAGGAGCTGCGCTGGTCGTGGCTGGCGTGCGAGGCGGCTCTGCATTTGTGGAACGACGGGTGCTGGGATCGGCTTTCCGCCCGGTACCTCGAGCTCGCCCGCACGACCGGCGCTTTGAGTGAGCTGCCGCTCGCGCTCAGCATGCGCGCGTATCTGCTGCTGTTCACCGGCGAACTCGGCGCCGCGGGGGCACTCGTCGACGAGATCCAGACCGTGACCGAGGCGACCGGCAGCAACCCGTCGCCGTACGCCGGACTCGCCGTTGCCGCGCTGCGCGGTGCGGACGCTGAGGTGTCCACGCGGATCGAAACCACCATTCCGGACGCGACCCACCGGGGCGAGGGCATCGGGGTCGTTGTCGCCGAGCGGGCGACGGCGGTACTGAGCAATGGCCACGGCCGCTACCGCGAGGCGATGGCCGCCGCGCACCGCGCACTCGGCCAGGTGAACGTTCCCTTGGCGCGGACTCCGGGCGCGATGAGCTGGGCCGCGCCCGAGTTCGTCGAGGCGGCTGTCCGCAGCGGGCAGCTCGAGGCGGCGAAGGAAACGCTCGGCTGGATCACCGCGATGACCAGCGCGAGCGGCACCGACTGGGCCCTCGGGATCGAGGCCCGATCCCGCGCGCTGGTCAGCGACGACCGGACGGCAGAACCCCTCTACCGTGAAGCGATCGAGCGACTCGCCAGGACGCGGGTCCGCACCGAACTCGCCCGCGCCATCCTCCTGTACGGCGAATGGCTGCGCCGGCGACGCCGTCGCCACGACGCCCGGGAACAACTCCACACCGCCCACGACCTGTTCACCGAGATGGGAGCCGAAGCCTTCGCCGAACGCGCCCGCCGGGAACTCCTCGCCACCGGCGAAACCGCCCGCAAACGCACTCCCGCCACTGCCACCCAACTAACGGCCCGCGAAAGCCAGATCGCCCGCCTGGCCGGCGACGGTTTCTCCAACCCCGAGATCGGCAGCCGGCTGTTCCTCAGCCCCCGCACCGTCGAGTACCACCTCGGCAACATCTACACCAAGCTCGGCATCACCTCCCGCCACGACCTGCGCCCACACCCCTGACGGTCAGCGCTCCCCCGGCGTCCGGCTCCTCCAAGAGTGCGTAAACAGCCGCACCGACTCCTCCTGCCCGCCCACGGGAACAAGCTGCCGGAACGCGACCGGATCACTGGTGGTACGGGCGATCATGCACCGAACTCCACATCGACGAAGTCGGCCACCGGCCGGTAGCCGGCCTGGTGGTAGATCTTGTTGGAGGTCGGATTGGCCAGGTCCGTGTACAGGCACGCCTGGTTGCCGTCGGCAAGGATCAACGCGGACACGTGACTGGTCAGCGCACCGGCGTACCCGTGACGCCGGCGCTCCGGTGGCGTGTAGACCGGGCCGACCCGGCAGACGCCGAAGAGCGGGAGGTGGTAGCCGACCATGCTCACCGCCTCGCCGTCGACCTCCCACATCCACATCGTTCCTCCCGCCAGGCGGGCGGCGGCCCACTCGTGATGGCCAGTGGACAGCTCTTCCGCGAAACCGTCCTTGCCCCAGGCGGCGACCAGGTCCACCTCGTCGGCGTTCATCGGGCGCGGCGTTCCGCCGTCCGCCGAGAGCGGGGTGAAGTCGATCAGCTTGTGCAACCGGGTGCCGCGCGTCTCGGCCAGGCTGCCGCCGCGTCGCTCGACCCACCGCTGCGCGAACCTGTGCGCCGCCGGGCGGTCGCCCGCGACACCGTGGAGTTCGGGCAGTACGTCGGCGTACGCGTCGGCGATCGGTACGGCGAGCTCCTCGCGGAGCGCACCGAGGTACACACCGCGACCCGGCGTACGCATCGCGACGCCGATCACGTCCGGATCGTGCACGGAGACGAAGTACGACGGCTCGGACTCGGCCCGCGCCGTACCGTTCGCGCGCTCGTGCACGTTGCTCATGATGATCGTGTGCAGCACCGGATCCTGTTGCAGGAAAGGGAACACGGTCTGCTCGAACGCCTGCGGATCGCTCGTCACCCGGACATCCATGGCCCGGATCGTACGCCTGGAGACGGTTGCGGGTCGTCCGGATTTACACTGCGACCATGTCCACCACGCGGTTGTTGCTGCTCGGGGTCGTGCGGATCTTCCAGCCGGCGTACGGGTACCAGCTGCGCCGCGAGCTGATGACGTGGAACGTGCAGGCGTGGGCGAACATCAACCCCGGCTCGATCTACACCGGCCTGCGGACGCTCGCCAAACACGGCTACCTGCTCGAGCTGGAGCAGGACGGTGGGCATCGACCCGGCCGTACGTCGTACAAGCTGACGGCCGACGGCGAAACGGAGTACTTCTCGCTCCTCCGCGGCATGCTCTGGACCGTCGACGGCTTCCACCCCGACAAGATGCAGGCCGCCCTGGCCTTCATGTGGTCGCTCCGCCGCGACGAGGTGGTGGACGCACTGGAGGCCCGCATCTCCCAGCTGGAGTCCTGGCTGAAGTCCGGCCCGTACTCCGAACGCCAGATCCGCGAGGACCCCGGCACGCCGAACCACGTCGTCGAGATGTTCCGCATCACCACCGCCCGCGACAACGGCGAACTCGAGTGGACCCGCCAGTTCCACACCCGGATAAAGTCCGGCGCCTACGCCTTCGCCGGCGAACCCGCCGACTGGAAGCCCTACCCCGGCATGGTCACCCACTGGGGCGAAATCCCCGACCCACCCACCAGCTGACCAAGAGTTAATCAATGTTGACTAGTCAAAGTTGATTAGTCAGACTGGCCGCATGATGATCGAAGCTCGTGGGTTGGTGCGGACGTTCAAGACCAAGCGTGGGCCGGTGGAGGCCGTGCAGGGTGTTGATCTGGAGGTGGCTGACGGGGAGATCGTCGGCTTTCTCGGGCCGAACGGGGCCGGTAAGACCACGACGATGCGGATGCTGGCGACGCTGATCAAGCCGACCAGCGGGACCGCGACCGTGGCCGGCTGTGATCTCGCGAAGGACCCGGTCGGCGTACGCCGCGGTATCGGGTATGTGCCGCAGAGCGGATCCACGCTCCCCGAGGCGATCGCCGGCGACGAAGTGGTCGACCACGCGCGGCTGTACGGCGTACCGAAAGCGAAGGCGTCCGCGGACGGGCAGCGTCTGTTCGAGGAGTTCGACCTGCCCGGCCTCTGGCGGCGGCAGTGCAAGACGCTCTCCGGCGGCCAGCGCAGGCGGCTCGACATCGTGATGGGCCTGATCCACGACCCGAAGCTGATCTTCCTCGACGAGCCGACGACCGGCCTCGACCCGCAGGCCCGCGCCAACCTGTGGGACCACATCCGCGGCCTCCGCGACCGCGGCGCGACGATCTTCCTCACCACGCACTATCTGGACGAGGCGGACGCGCTCTGCGACCGGATCCTGGTCATCGACCACGGCAAGATCGTTGCCTCCGGCACCCCGGAGAACCTCAAGCAGCAGGTCTCCGGCGACGCTGTCCGGCTGAGTCTCGCCGACACCACCCAGGCGCCGGCGGTGATGAAGATCGTCCGCGAGCTCGACGGCGCGGTGGAGGTCGAGACCGACGCCGAGGTGGTCTGTTTCCGCATCCAGCGCGGCGGTTCGGTGCTCCCCGGCCTGCTCCGCTCGATCGATGCCCAAGGCATCGAGTTGCACGGCGTCGAAGTACACCGCCCGACTCTCGACGACGTGTTCCTGACCATGACCGGCCGCTCGCTGCGCGACGAGGCCATCGCCGCCCCCGCCGACGAGAAGGAAGAGGCCGTCGCATGACCGTCCTGCGCGAGACCTGGATCGTGTTCCACCGGCAGATGCGGCTGTCGCTGCGCAACCCGATGTGGTCGATCCTGATGCTCAGCCAGCCGCTGATGTACCTGTTCTTGTTCGGCCCGCTCCTCAAGCCGCTCACCGCGCAGATCAGCCAGGGTCAGGCCACGAACGCCTACCAGGTGTTCATCCCGGGTCTGATCGTCCAGCTCGGCATGTTCGGCGCGATGTTCGTCGGCTTCGGCCTGATCGCGGAGTACCGCGCCGGTGTGATCGAGGCCGACCGCGTCACCCCGGCGTCCCGGATGGCCTTGATGGCAGGCCGCGTACTGCGCGACGTCGTCGTGCTCGTCGTCCAGTCGATCCTCCTGCTGCTCGCCGCGCTCCCGCTCGGCCTGCGCGCTCCGTGGGGCGGCGTGCTGCTCTCACTCGTGATCGTCGCCCTCCTCGGCGCGACGTTCGCCTCCCTGTCGTACTCCGTCGCACTCATCACCAAGAGCGAGGACGCACTGGCCCCGCTGCTCAACGGCATCGCCATGCCGTTGCTGCTGCTGTCCGGCATCCTGCTGCCGATGCAGATCGGCCCGACGTGGCTGCAGCGGCTGTCCGACATCAGTCCGCTCAAGCACGTCGTCAACGGGGTTCGTGCCCTGTTCCGTGGCGACATCAGCAGCTCGGCGTCGCTGTGGGGCCTGTTCTGGGTCGTGCTGCTCACAGTGATCGGCCTGGCCGTCGGAGCGCGCACTTTCCGTAAGGAGTCCGCCTGACGCTAGGCACTGTTCATTTGGTGGTCGCTCAGCGCCACTAGCGTTTCGCGTATGCGTTCGCCGATGGTCCGTGGGCTGGTCGGCTCTGTCGTCGTTGCTCTGGCCAGCCTGGTGACCTCGGTAGTGCCCCAGTCCTCCTGGGTCGCCAGCCTGCCGATCACCGGCGATCTTCGTCACTCGCTGCTCGGCCGGATGGTCGGCCTCACGTTCATGGTCGCTGGGCTCGGGCTGATGGCCTGGGCCTGGCTGGCCGTGGGCCGCCGGGTCATGGCCGGCGAACGGCTCCCGCTGCTTCGCATGACGGCGTACTGGAGCGCACCGCTGCTGCTGGCCCCGCCACTGTTCAGCCGTGACGCCTGGAGCTACGCCGCGCAGGGAGCGCTCGTCGCCAACGGCTACAACCCGTACGACGTTGGCCCCGGCGTACTGTCCGGCCACATCGTCGAGGCAGTCGACCCGATGTGGATGCAGACACCCGCGCCGTACGGGCCGTTGCCGCTCGCGTACGGCGGACTGGTCGCGCACGTGACCATGAACCCGTACACGCTCATGCTGGCGCACCGCCTCCTCGCCGTACTGGGCATAGTGCTCATCGCCTGGGCCGTACCGCGTCTGGCGAGTGCCTGCCGGGTCGACCCGGCCTTCGCGACCTGGCTGGTCGTACTGAACCCGATGCTGATCACCCATGGCATCGGTGCGGCCCACAACGACGTACTGATGATCGGACTGGCCTGCAGCGCGTTCGCAATAGCGCTGACCGGCAGGTGGGGTACGGCGGCTGTCATAGCGGGCGCCGCAGCAGCGGTGAAGCTCCCAGGCGGACTCGTGGTGATCGCTATCGCCGCAGTGATGAGCCCACTGGCCGGACGGCTGCTCCGGTTCGCCAGCCTGGCGATCGCTGGGGCTGTGTCGGTGCTGACGCTGTTCACCATCGGTGCACTGACCGGTGTGGGGTCTGGGTGGTTCGGTGCCCTGGATGTGCCCGGGCTGGTCCGCTCACCGTTCTCCATCGCCAATCTGATCGGCATGGCGGCGTCCGGCGTACTCGGCTGGCTAGGTGAGGACACTGCGGCCGCGCAGGCACTCCAGATCGTCCGACTGGTCGGAATGGTCGCTGCGCTCGGGCTGATCGCAGTGCTGAGTCTCCGGTCGTCGATCCACTACGCCGCACGGGCAGTCGGCATCGCACTGCTCGTAGTCGTCGTGCTGGGTCCGAGTGCGCACGACTGGTACTTCCTGTGGTGCCTGCCGTTCCTGGCCGTGGCACGACCGGGTCGGAAGCTGACGATGATCATGACCGCGGTCAGTCTGATCTTCACGATCGCCGCGCCGCTGAACTCGTCGCTGCGCGGCGCGACGATTCCGATCCTGACGACGACCGCACTGGTGATCGCGGCGGCGCTGCCGCTGCTCAACCACCTCCGCACCATGCACCCGGCCCGGAAGCCGGCGAAGGTCCCGGTTACAGCCGCTTGAGTGCGGTGACCATCGCCTCACCCAGCGGGCGGTGGTCGTCGCGTGAGATCTTCACCTCGACGACGTCCATGCCGGCCACCGTCGGCGTCAGCGCAGTACGCAGCTCGTCGACCGTCGCGACGCTTGTGTACGGCGTACCTGTCGCGGCACACAGCGCGCCCAGGTCCACGTTGTGCGGCGTACCGAAGACTCGCTCGAAGTGCGTGGCATGCGTCGGATCGCCCTGCTCCAGCGTGGAGAAGATCCCGCCGCCGTTGTCGTTGACGACCACGATCCGCAGATCAGGACGAGCTTCGTCCGGGCCGATCACGAGCCCGTTGCTGTCGTGCAGGAACGCGAGATCACCGATCAGCGCGTACGTCGGACCCGCGTTCGCCAGCGCCGCGCCGACGGCCGTCGAGATCGTGCCGTCGATGCCGGCCAGGCCGCGGTTCGCGATCGTGCGGATCGGGACGACCGGGGCGAGGTCGAGGTCGCGGATCGGGTTCGAGGACGCGACGACAAGCATGCCGTCCGCGCCGGCGGCCTCACCGACAAGGGCTGCGACGCGCGGTCCGCTCAAGCTGTCCGCGAGTACCTTGTCGATCTCCGGACGGGCCAGCTGGTCGGCGTGCTGCCACCGCTCGAGCCAGTCGGTCGTGTCTGCGCCGGTGACCTCGAGCCCGGTGACGACGGACCTCGCGCGCCGAGCCGGATCCGGCCACAGACCGGTCGGCGAGACCACGATCATCTCCACCTCGGGCCGGGCCAGCAGCTTCGAGATCGGCCGGGACAGAGTCGGGTGCCCGAACACCAGCACCCGTTCGATCTCCGACCCCAGAGTACTTGCCTGCAGCAACAAGCGGTACGCCGAGATGACGGACGGACCGATCCGCGCCCGGCTGGACGGCTCCGCGAACAGCGGCCACTTTCCTGCCTCTGCGGCCAACCGCGCCGCCTGCGATGCACCATCACCCGCGACCACTACCGTCTTCGGTCCCGGTGAAATGACCGACGGCTTCCCAGCTGCCGCATGTATCGCAGTCCACGGCCCAGTGCTGCGGCCCTGCAACGACTCGGGCCACTCCGGACCGTCTGTCGGCACCAGCGGTTCACTGAGCGGGCAGTTGAGCTGCACGGGTCCTGGGTCAGCAGAGCGGGCCCCTGTTGCGTTGGCGACTGCCCGCGCGACCTGGGACCGCCAGTACGCAACCTGCCCGATCTCGCGGACCGGCGTACCCATCTCGTGGAACAGCCGGACCGCAGAGCCGAACACCTTGATCTGGTCGGTCGTCTGGTTCGCGCCGCTACCTCTGAGGGCCGGCGGCCGGTCCGCACTCAGGACGATCAGCGGGAGCCCACTGTGCGATGCCTCCAGTACGGCGGGGTGCAGGTTCGCCACCGCCGTACCGGACGTGGTGACCACTGGGACCGGCAGACCGGTGCCGCGCATCAGTCCGATGGCAAGGAATCCCGCCGTACGCTCGTCGATCCGTACGTGCAGCCTGAGCCGCCCACTGCGATCGGCCTCGGCCATCGCCAACGCCAGCGGCGCACTCCGGGAGCCCGGGGAGACCACTGCCTCCCGTACGCCGTTGCGGATCAGCTCATCGACCACAACAGTCGCAAAGGCCGTGGACGGGTTCATCCCGCACTCCTCACTCGCATCAGGCGTTCTTCCCACACTTTGGTCCGCTCCGCATCGGCAAGTGCCGCTTCCACCAGGTGTGCATCCGGCACAACGCGCTTGACCGGCAGGAAGCCGTCGACCGCAGCTAGTGGCTCTGTAACTAGTTCGGATGTGAACATCGACACCGTCGCCAAGCCACACGCATAGGGAAGCTCCGGCAGCGCCGCCGCCAACGCCACCCCCGCAGCAATCCCCACCGAGGTCTCCAACGCCGACGACACCACCACCGGCAGTCCGATCTGCTCGGCGATGTCGAGGCAGGCGCGAACGCCGCCGATCGGCTGCACCTTCAGTACGGCGATGTCCGCGGCGTCGAGCTTCTTCACCAGCAGGGGATCCTCAGCCCGCCGGATCGACTCGTCCGCCGCGACCGGCACGTCGGTGCGCCGCCGTACCTCGGCCAGCTCCTCCACGGTCGCCGACGGCTGCTCGACGTACTCGAGGTCGAAACGCCGCAACTCTCTGAGGCTCCGCACGGCCTGATCGACGGACCACGCGCCGTTCGCATCGATCCGCACCCGTCCGGCGCCGATCGCGTCGCGCACTGCTTCTACGCGGGCGATGTCGTCGGCCAGCGTCTGTCCCGGCTCGGCCACCTTCACCTTCGCCGTACTGCAGCCGCTTGCTCTCACGATCTCCGCGGCCTTCTCGGGACCGAGAGCAGGCACGGTGCAGTTGACGGGAACGCGGTCGCGCACCGGCGCCGGCCAACCGACCTCGGCGGCTTCGCGCGCGGCGCGTAACCAGGACACGCAGGTCGCGTCGTCGTAGTCCAGGAACGGGCTCCACTCCGCCCACCCCGCCGGACCTTCGAACAGCATCCCCTCGCGGACCGTGATGCCGCGAAACTTGTTCTTCAGTCCGATCGAGTACGTGATCACCGCACGCCCTCCAGCAGCCCCTGGCGATCAACCTTGCCCGAGGCAAGCATCGGCAACGCGTCCAGCCTGATCACGTCCCGCGGAGCCCATGCTCGAGGCAACGTCTCACTCACCCAGTCGCGCAACTCATCCCGCTCGATCCCGACCCCGACCACGAACGCGACCACTCGCGTCCCCCACTCCGCATCCGGAACGCCCAGCGCCACAGCATCCTTCACCCGCGGATGCTCGAGCAGCCGCGCCTGGACCGTGGTCAGCGTGACATTCACTCCACCGGAGATCACCACATCGTCGACCCGGCCAACGACCCGCAGCCGTCCGTCCACCAGCTCGCCCCGGTCCTGCGTCCGGAACCAGCCGTCCTTCAGCACCTCGGCCGTCAGCTCCGGCCGCAAGCGGTACCCGGAGAACAGCGTGCTCCCCTTGATCAGGATCCGCTGTTCGGCGTCGAGCGAGATCGACGTACCGTCCAGCGGCACCCCGGCGTACACACACCCGCTCCCGGTCTCGGTCATCCCGTACGCCGGGATCGCCGCGACTCCCGCCTCCGCCGCCTTTACCTTCAACGGCTCCGGGGTCGACGCACCACCGATGATGATCGCGTCGAACGACCGCAGCGCATCCGCGTCCGTCTCGAGATAGCGCGCCAGCTGCGTCGGCACCATCGCCGTGTACCGCCGCGCACCCGTCATCGCGGCGGCGCTCTCCGTGAAGCTCTCGCCGAGCATGACCGGCGTCGTGCCCGCGACGAGCGATCGCGTGAGGATCTGCAACCCGCCGACGAAGTACGGCTTCATCGGTAGCAACCACTGCCCAGGCCCGCCGAGCCGATCGTGGGTCGCGTGCGCGGACGCGATCAGCGCTTCCCGGGACAGCAGCACGCCCTTCGGCTCACCGGAGGAACCCGAGGTGGTGAGCACCACAGCGCACCCGTCCTCCAGCGGCCGGTCCGGCGCCGCAGCCTGCTCGACCCGGGCTGCACCCGCCGCATCGTCCGGCAGCGGCGCGAACGGCGTACCGCTGCCGTCCAGCACACCGGCAAGCGCCGCCAACACCTCATCCGGCGTCCCCGGAACCAGCCGCAACCTAGCCATAACAACCCGAGCGTACGGCCCGCCGCCCGGACGCCCGCTCACGGCTCGGCCATCCGCCGACCGGCCCGCTTCCCGCGTTCGGCCTCGCGGCTGACAGAATCGACGGTCATGGCCACACCTGCCCAGTGGATCGAAGGCGCCCGCCCCCGCACCTTGCCCGCCGCGATCTCCCCCGTCCTCGTCGGAACCGGCGCGGCCGCGTACCTCGACGGCTTCGTCTGGTGGAAGGCGCTGCTGGCCCTCGGCGTCGCGCTGGCGCTCCAGATCGGCGTCAACTACGCCAACGACTACAGCGACGGCATCCGCGGCACCGACGAGAACCGCGTCGGCCCGCTGCGCCTCGTCGGCTCCAAGGTCGCCTCCCCCGGCCAGGTCAAGACCGCCGCGTTCACCTGCTTCGGCATCGGCGCCGCGCTCGGCATCGTCCTCGCCGCGACCACCACCTGGTGGCTCCTGGTCGCCGGCGCCGCCTCACTCCTCGGCGCGTGGTTCTACACCGGCGGCAAACGCCCGTACGGCTACCGCGCGCTGGGCGAAGTCAGCGTCTTCCTCTTCTTCGGACTGGTCGCCGTCCTCGGTACGACGTACGTGCAAGCCGAAACCATCACCTGGCCCGCCGTCGCCGGTGCCGTCTCGATCGGCTCGATCGCCTGCGCGCTCCTGGTGGCCAACAACCTCCGCGACATCCCGACCGACTCCGTCACCGGCAAACGCACCCTCGCCGTGGTCCTCGGCGCCCAGCGCTCGCGCCAGTTGTACGCCGCCCTGGTGATCCTCGCGTTCGTCCTGGCCGCCGTCTCCGCGATCGCCACACCCTGGACCCTGCTCGCCTTGATCGCCGCACTCCTCGCGATCAAGTCGATCCGAGTAGTCCTCAGCGACGCGGTCGGCCCCGCCCTCATCCCAGTCCTCAAAGCCACCGGCCAAACCGAACTCCTCTACGCCATCGGCCTAGCAGCCGGCCTGGCCCTCGGCGGCTGACAGCGGCAGGTAGTCCGGCAGGGTCAAGCTGCTGTTGGCTTCGCGGCCCTGATCGCCCGTCATGCTTGCCGCCCTGAGCTGCGCATTGCGTGCGTCGAGGATCTCTTGTGTGCTGGGGGCAACAACCTGCTTGCCGATCTCGACCAGGGCTTGGTTCTCCTCGACGAACGAGCGGATCCGCTTCTCGTACGCCGCGAACGCGTCGGCGTGATCGGCGTACGTCGCCAGCTCGCCGGCCAGCACGTACGCCCCGACCAACGAAACACTCGAGCCCTGACCGGACATGAACGAGGTCGCGTACGCCGCGTCGCCGACCAACCCGACCCGACCGCGGGACCACGTCGGCATGTGGATCTGACTGACCACGTCGAAGAACAGATCGTCGGATTCCCGCATCGCGGCGACCAACCGCGGCACGTACCAGCCCTGATCCGGGAACGTGGCCGCGACCAGTTCGCGCTGCGCCTCGGGATCGCGGAAGGCGTCGTACGGCGGCTCATCCAATCCGAACGTGAGGAAACCGTGCATGGGCTCGCTCGGCTCGTGCGCATACAGCACGGCGGCCCGGCCGGCGACGTTCCAGGAGACGCCTTCGTGGGCGAGCCCGAAGTCGTTGCCGATCGTGAAGCCGGCGAAGGCGTAGCCCTGGTACGAGTGAAACTCATCCTCCGGGCCGAAGACGAGCCGCCGTACATTCGAGTGCAGGCCGTCGGCGCCGATGACCAGGTCGAACGTACGCCGGATGCCGCTGTCGAAGAGGACGTCGACGCGATCGCCCCGATCGTCGAGCTGCGCGATCGAGTCATGGAACAGGAACTCGACCTTGTCCCGGATCGGCGTGTAGAGCGCGTCGGCCAGATCGCCACGGCGTACCTCGAGATCGAGCCCTTCCGTGCCACCGGTCATCGCCTCCGGCCGGATCGCGGCGATCAGCTCCCCGTCGGCATCCACGAACGAGATCCGACGCGTGCCGACATGCGCCTTGCGGAGTTGCGGCAGCAGTCCCATCCGGTCGGCGACGTCCCTCGCCGTACCGCGGACGTCGATCGCATACCCGCCGCCCCGGACCTCCGCGGCCTTCTCCACCACGGTCACCTCGAAGCCGTACCGATCCAGCCAGTAGGCCAGCGCCGGCCCGGCGATGCTCGCACCTGAGATCAGAACAGTGGTCATGATGGTGATCCCTTCCAGAAGTATGTACCTTAGGTATCTAACTTCTGGATCATAAACATACCTAAGGTAGGTAATCAAGTGGCCGCTGACTCCGGAGACGAGCTGGCGCTGCTCCCGCGCCTGGCCCAGCTCGGTACGGCGATGAACCGCGGCCGCATCGCCCAGCAGGCAACAGAGGCGACGGGGCTGGCCCTGGACCGTCCGGCGATGACGATCCTGCTGACCCTTTCCATGGCAGACACCCCCCTCCGCGTCGGCGAAATCGCGGACCGCATGCAGGTCGTCGGCCCCCACGTCACCCGCCAGGTCCAGGCCCTGGAACACCGCGGCCTGATCCGCCGAGTCGCTGACCCCAACGATCGCCGAGCCAGCCTCATAGAACCCACCCCCACCGGCACCGAAGCCGCCAACCGCTACACCGCAACCATCGCCACCTGGTTCCGGGACCTCATCGCCGACTGGCCCCCCGAAGACCGCGCAGACCTGAACCGCCTCCTAACCAAGCTCACCGACGACATCACGGCCCGGTTAGCCGACTCCTAAGGGTCGAAGCCACCCCACGGGTCCCGTGCTCACCGCCCACTTCGTCGAGAAGTCGGACATCCAACCGCCCGACCGCTTCGACAAGCGCAACTAGGCGTCCGTCGTGGACTTCGCAAACGGCTCGAACGACGATGACCAACTGACAGGCGTGAGAGAAAGTCTGACCGACGTAGGGGAATTGATGTCAGGAATCTGGGGCCTCGGCAATGAAGGCCAGTGGCGACCGTTGACCTCTGCTGGATTCGCACTCGAAGCCGACTTGCACGATTTGATCGAGCAGACGCCGGCTATGTTGCCGCTGGCCGGCGTGCCACGCTTGGCAGTTGTCGGCAGAGAGGTCAGGTGCGGGCCTGAGCGCGCGGATCTCCTGGCAGTGGAGGTCGAGACCGGCAGGCCTGTCGTGATCGAGGTAAAACTTGCCGCAAACACGGACCGACGGCGTTCTCTGACTCAGGTGCTTGGCTACGCAGCCTACCTTCGCCGGCTCGACAGCGAAGGGCTGTTCATCTTGCTGCAGGACTATCTCGAACGGCACGGCTATTCATCGATCGCCGACGCCGCAGGAGCGGCCACAGAAGGCGATCCGAACTTCGACGAAGACTCATTCAACGTGCGCCTCAACGAGGCACTGTCGGATGGTCGTTTGCGAGCTGTCGTCGTACTCGATGAAGCGCCGGCCGATTTGGTCGACCTCGTCGGCTATCTGCAGGACGTGACCAGCGATCGCCTGGCTCTCGACCTGGTGGTCGTCACGGCGTATGAGGTGGCGGGACAGCGCCTCCTAGTGCCCCAACTGGTGGAGCCGGACCGCACGCAACTGACCGCCGAATCAGCCGGAACAGGCAAACCGTCCTCCGCCAGTGAGATCCTGCTTGGCTCCGACGAGTTCGAAGGGTCCATCGGCACAGTCGCTGCCGAGCAGCAACCATCACTGCGACGACTGCTGGAGTGGGCTCAGGGGCTACAGAACGACCGCCTCGCAACCCTCTACACATCGATCGGCAAGGGACGATGGGTTCTCAACCCACGCCTGCCAGGACAATCCCGCGCCATGGTTTCGATCTGGAACGACAAGGGGGCGTATCTGTCTCCGTATCGCACAGTCTTCGAGCAGGAAGCACCGACCACACTCGCAAAACTCGACAACGTCGCTCCGAACGAAATTGGCCGAGGTAACTACATCCATGCCCAGCTCGACGATGCACTGCTGGGGCTCTTGCGCGAGGCGTACGTGGAGTCCAGAAATCGACGCCACCAGGCGGCAAGCCCATCGAGCAGTGCGTAGGAGCGCGCGTAGTTGCCGCGCCGGAGGAGCGATGCGACCACACGGCGGCTGCGTCTCACGCGTGGGCCAACAACTATCGTCGTTCTCCACAGCCGCCCAGCGAGCCCCCGCCGGCGCCGAGCAGTCACCGCGAGCGGAGCGAGCGCACCGCGGCGGCAGCCGCCACTCGCCGGCGGCAGCCGGCAACACCCCGGCGATAGCCGGAAACACGGCGCTGAGCCGGGGGTGGGTGGGAGCGAGCGGAGCAGGCGCGCTGAGGAGCGGAGCGACGAGGGAAGCGCCTGCGTAGCACGCGGGGGCTGACCACCTTCCCCGATCACCACAGTCCGCCCGGCCGCAGGCGCCCGCCAGACAGTCACACGCGAGCGGAGCGCCTGCGTAGCGTGCGTGGGGGAGATTTACTCGGGTTCGGTCCAGATGCCGGTGCGGGCGAAGGTGTCGAGGGTGACGGTGTACGGCGTGATGTCTATGCCGCTCGTCCGCAGCCAGGCGTCGTCGTAGTACGTGTTGCCGTAACGTTCGCCGCTGTCGCAGAGGAGGGTGACGATGCTGCCGCGGGTGCCGGCCTTGCGCATTTCGGCGGCCAGCCGGAGCGATCCCCACAGGTTGGTGCCAGTCGAACCGCCGACGAGTCGCCCGGTGACGCGGGAGCAGAAGCGCATCGCCGCGATGGACGCGGCATCAGGGACCGAGATCATCCGGTCGACGACGCCCAGCACGAAGGACGGTTCGACGCGCGGACGGCCGATGCCTTCGATGCGGGACGGGCGGCCGGTGGAGAACTCGTGGTCGCCGGCTTCGAAGGCGGGGAAGAACGCGGAGTTCTCCGGGTCGACGACCGCGACGCACGTGTCGTACCGCTGGTAGCGCACGTACCGCCCGATGGTCGCCGACGTACCACCCGTGCCCGCACCGACCACGACCCACGTCGGGATCGGGTGCTGCTCGAGCGACAGCTGCCCGAAGATCGACTCGGCGATGTTGTTGTTGCCACGCCAGTCGGTCGCGCGCTCGGCGTACGTGAACTGGTCCATGTAGTGCCCGCCGGTCTCCTCGGCCAGGCGCTTGGCCTCGCCGTAGATCTGACCGGAGCGTTCGACGAAGTGGCAGCGGCCGCCGTAGAACTCGATCAGCTCGACCTTCTCGGGGCTGGTCGAGCGCGGCATCACCGCGATGAACGGGAGCCCGAGCAGCCGCGCGAAGTACGCCTCGCTGACCGCCGTGGAGCCGCTGGACGCCTCGATGACCGTGGTGCCTTCGTGGATCCAGCCGTTGCAGAGGGCGTACAGGAACAGGGACCGGGCGAGCCGGTGCTTGAGCGAGCCGGTGGGATGTACGGACTCGTCCTTGAGGTACAGGTCTACGCCGGTACCTTCCGGCATCGGGAACACGTGCAGATGGGTGTCCGCGCTGCGGTTCGCGTCGGCGTCCACGATCCGGATCGCCTCGGACACCCAGGCGCGCGCCTTCTCGTCCCGCCGATCGACCTCACGACATACCTCACTCATGCGGGCCAGGCTAGGACCTCGGGCCCGATTTGAGTATTCCTACGCTCGGTGACCGGCGCCCGCAGGCGACAGGATCAGGCACATGATCCCCCTCGGAGCGGTCGAGTTCTCCCCCGGCGACGTCGCCCTGATCCTCGCCGTACTGACCCTCGGCGCAACCGCCCTCGCCCTCCCGGCAACCCTCACGCTGGCGTGGGTCGGGCACCGGCGAGCAACCCAGCACCCGGGCTGGGCAGCGTTCGGATATTGGCTGACAGGTACGGCGATCTGCCTCGCCACGACCGCACTCGCAGCGGGCCAGGGCCTCGGCTGGTGGTCGGTACCCCTCGGCTGGCTCCCTACCCTGCTGCTGGCCCTGGCGCTCAAACCTCGATCGTGACGCTGCCCACGGTTCGACAATGTGTCTACCGACGCCAGGTTCAGCCGTCGTTTCGCTCGGGTGGTTGGTCGATGTTCTGCTCTCGCTTGCGTTGTTCGGTGCGGAGGCGTTCGACCTCCTCCACCAATTCAACCAAGGCCTCCTGATCTGATCGCCCCTTGTATCTTCCGATCGCAAGGTCAAAACAGTTCCGCTCGTGCTCGATCGCATCAGCCGTCTGCTGCAAGTAGAAGCTGCGTTCTCTGAACTTGAAGTAGCCAGTAAAGCCCGCAGCAAGACCAACCGCGAAGGTTGTCCCGACACTCGCCCATCGTAAAGTCTGCTCGGCCAACGCAAGGCTGGTGATGGAGGTAGCGGCGAGTGAACCGACAATGATGACTGCCTGCAGGTAGTTGTTGATTCGTCGATAGAATGCAGCACCCTTGCGCAGCGCGCCTAAGTCCGACGCGATTTCCTCGTGGTAGGAGTATTGGCGAAGCTTGACCTGATGCGACTGCTGCGACAGCAAATACGCCTTCCGCTCGCGCTGAACCACAAGCTCCAACTCGATATCATCAGGAGCTTCCGTGTCGCCGCCCTCGTACCTCCAAACCACATAAGCCAGCAGGCCGACGGCGAGAAGCGCTATAGCAATGCCCAATGGCGTGCCTATCAACTTCTTACCGACGCCGAAATCCGGAGATACATACAGCGCATATGCACCGAACGACAGGCAAGGCAGCGCCACAAATGCCAAGCGCGCCGCACGGCGTAGCGACCGGGCTGTACGCAGCCGTCGCTCAAGCTCCAGCAGAGTGCGGTTGACATCCAGTAGTTCCTCGGCACGATTCGCCACGCACTCTCCTCCGCCTCACCACCGATCCGGGAAGCTGTCACGCTAACTGTCCGACCGCTCCAGAGCATCTCGACTCGGGCGCCCGCCCCCACGGCGAGCTAAGTTGGGGGTCCATGACGACCGGGAAGCAGGGGGAGCGATGAGCGAGAACGGCGATCGGCCGACGCGGCAGCGGGTGACGCTGACCGATATCAGTTCGCGGGCGTGGGAGCACCCCGCGGACCGCGGTGCGCTGGTGGCCCTGCGGCAGTTGAAGGGCTTCGACTACGTACTGCGGAAGATGTCGGGGATGATCAACGAGCGCGCGTTCCGGCTGCAGTTCCTCGGCGGGGCGATCCGGGTGGACGAGCGGCAGTTCCCGACCGTGCACCGGCTCTACACCGAGGCCGGCGCCACCCTGGACGTCCGCAAGCTCCCCGAGCTGTACGTCACCAACAGCCCGATCTGGAACGCGATGACGATCGGCATGGACAAGCCGTTCATCGTCGTGAACAGCGCGCTGATCCAGGGCATGGACGAGGAGGAGCTGCGGTTCGTCCTCGGTCACGAGCTCGGTCACGCGCAGAGCGGCCACGCTCTGTACCAGTCGCTCCTGCTCTGGCTGATGCGTCTCACCGGCGCGTTGAACTGGATGCCGATCGGCGCTCTCGGCCTCCGCGCGATCATCGCCGCCCTGCACGAGTGGTCCCGGAAGGCCGAGCTGTCGGGTGACCGCGCCGGTCTGCTCGCGGCCCAGGACCCGGCCGTCGCCCTGCGCGTCCAGATGAAGCTCGCCAGCGGCGGTCAGCTCGGTGAGCTCGACACGACGACGTTCCTTGCCCAGGGCACGGAGTACGAGAGTGCCGGCGACCTGCGCGACAGCGTGCTGAAGCTGCTGCTGCTCGAGGCGCAGTCGCACCCGATGGCTGTCATCCGCGCGCACGAGCTGCGCCGCTGGGTCGACGAGGGCGAGTACACGACGATCGTGTCCGGCGACTACCCGAAGCGCCAGGACGATGCGAACGCGTCGATCTCGCAGGAGGCGAAGAACGCCGCGAAGTCGTACACCGACGCGTTCAACCGCTCGCAGGACCCGCTGGCCAAGCTGCTCCGCGACCTCGGCGACGGCCTCGGCGGCGTCCGCGACTGGGTCTCGTCCAGGTTCCCACCCCGAAACTGACTGGTCGATCGTCCGGGCCGAGTGCGATCCTGTCCGCGTGATCGACATACAGGCCATCGGCCCGGACGACTGGAAATCCTGGAGCCGGCTCCGGCTCGCCGCCCTGGAAGAAGCGCCGTTCGCCTTCGGTTCGCAGCTCGCGGACTGGATCGACGCCCCCGAGGAGCGCTGGCGGGAGCGGCTCAGCGCGCCCGGCGCGTACCAGGTGATCGCCTCGATCGACGGTACGCCGACAGGCATGGCCGGCGGGTTCCCGGACGACGACCACGCTGAGCTGGTGTCGATGTGGGTCGCGCCGGCCGGCCGCGGCAAAGGCGTCGGCAACGCGCTGATGACCGCCATCGAGGACTGGGCCCGCAGCATCGGCGCCACCGTCCTCAAGCTGTCCGTTGTCCCAGGCAACGATCCCGCGCACGACCTCTATCTACGCCACGGCTACGTCGACACCGACGAGCCCGGCGACCTGATGCCCGACGGCGTACGCCGCGAGATCGTGATGCAGAAAGCCTTGTAAACAAAGACGAAGGGCCCGCTTCCCCCCTCCCGGGAAGCGGGCCCTTCGAGCATTACCTATCCCATGTGGACCGGGGCCTGGCCGTCGTTCGCCAGGTCCTTGTGCTTGATCGACAGGCCGATCAGCGTGATCAGCGCGGCGCCCAGCGCCAGGAACGCCGACCAGACGAACGCCCGGGTGAACCCGTGCGTCGTAGCGAGGGCAGTGAACTGACCCTGCAGCTGCTTGATCTGTTCCGGTGACTGCCCGGACTCGGCCGCCTTCTGCAGGCCCGGGGCCAGCTCGGCGAACTTATCCTTGATGGCGCTGGTGGAGATCGTGCCCAGCAGCGCCAGGCCGACCGCACCACCGATCTGCTGCACGGTGTTCAGTACGGCGGATCCGACCCCGGAGTCCTCCGCGGCGACCCCACTGACGGCGGTCAGCGTGAGCGGCACGAAGATCAGGCCCATACCGAACGAGAGCACCAGGATGTACGGCAGCAGGTGCGTCCAGTACGTCGAGTCGACCTCGAGCCGGCTGAACCCGAACATGCCGGCCGCCACGAACACGCCGCCGGTGCCGGCGAGCCACCGCGGGTCGACCCGCGCCACCAGCGTCGACGCGACCTGGGCCGCGATCACGATGCCGAGGCTGAACGGCAGGAACGAGATACCGGTCTTCAGCGCGCTGTAGCCCATGATGCTCTGCACGAAGATGCCCAGGAAGTAGAACATCGAGAACATCGCCGCACCGACGATCAGCATCACGAAGAAGCTGACCCCGCGGGTCCGGTTCGCGAGGATCCGGAACGGCATCAGCGCGTGCTTCGACCGGGCCTCGATACCGAGGAAGATCCCGATCAGCGCCAGGCCGCCGAGGATGTAGGTCAGCGTGAGCGCGTCGCCCCAGCCGTTGGTCGCGGCGTGGGTCAGGCCGTAGACCAGCGAGGTCAGACCCAGCGTGCCGGTGATCGCACCGGGCAGGTCGAACTTGCCGGACTGCCGGGCCGACTCACCCAGGAACCGGAAGGCCAGTACGGCGACCAGCAGACCGATCGGCGTGTTGATGAAGAACGTCCAGCGCCAGGACGCCTCGGTCAGCGCGCCACCGAGGATCAGACCGACGGCAGCACCCGCGCCGGACATCGCGGCGTACACGCCCATCGCCCGGTTGCGCTCCTTGCCGGCCGGGAACGTCGTGGTGATCAGTGCGAGCGCGTTCGGCGAGGCCGCCGCGGCCGCGAGGCCCTGCAGGATCCGGCTGACCAGCAGCACGGTCTCGCTCTGCGCGATACCGCCGACGAACGACGCCAGGCCGAACAGGATGACGCCGAACACGAAGACCTTGCGGCGACCGAGGATGTCACCGATCCGGCCGCCGAGCAGCAGCAGACCGCCGAACGCCAGCGCGTACGCGTTGACGACCCACGGCAGCGACGCGTCGCTGAAGCCGAGCGCGCCCTTGATGTGCGGCAGCGCGATGTTGACGATCGTGCCGTCCAGCACGACCATCAGCTGCGCCATGCAGATCAGCGCGAGCGCGATACCGAGATTGCGGTGACCGTGGCCGTTGGGCTCACCGACCGCATCGGCCGGCCTGCCTTCCTCCGGCGGATCGGCCTTGATGACTTCTTCGGACATAAGAGAACTTCCCCTCTTGGGCAGACTGTCTTGCTTTGTCGCGGACCGGCCCCTCACCGGTCAGCTCACCTGCGACCCCCGCGCCGCAGGCAGGATCACGTTGTCGATCACTCGGAGGATCAGATCGTCGGTCGGCTCGACGCCGAGGATGTAGGCGTGGTGGATGATCACCGCGGGCAACGTCACCGACAGCAGGTCGACGTCGACGTCCGGCGCGATCTCGCCGCGCTCGACGGCACGCTCGTACACCTTGTTGGTCAGGGCCTGCCGGGGCGCCAGGAAGCGCTCACGGAAAGCCTTCTGCAGCTCGTCGTCGCGATGCAGCGCGGTCAGCAGACCGGCGATCACCGACATCGGAAGCTCGTCGGTGAAACCGCCCGCGCCGCAGGCCATCGAGATCAGGTCGCCGCGCAGGCTGCCGGTGTCGACCTCCTCCGGCATCGGGCACCCCTTGGCCCGGCTGATCGCATCGACGACCAGCTCGGCCTTGGTGGACCAGCGCCGGTAGAGCGTCGCCTTGCTGGCCTTCGCCGCCGTCGCCACCGCGTCCATCGTGAGCCGGTCGTAGCCGAGCTCGGCCACCACCGCCACGGTCGCATCGAGGATCTCGTCCTCACGACCGCCCTCGACCCGCGGCCGCTGCCGTACGCCTACGTTGTCCACCTTCATCACCTTGCGTAGCTACAAGAACACCGATAGAACGAAACTGTTTCGTTTCATCCATCACTCTACGACTCATGTGAAGGGATGCACAAAGGATTTTCTGAGGAATTCACAAGTGGCATAGGTCACTCTCCGTACCAGTGGATCACTGGTACGGCGTGGTCACGCCGGACGGAGGCTCAGTCGTCGTCTTCGGCGGTGCGGGCCTGCTCGAGGCGCTGCGAGATGTTCGCGGCGCGGGTCTCGATCTTGCCGGCCAGCCGTTCGCGGGCGGCGCGCAGTACGAAGATCGAGAGGATCGACGACAGGATCAGGGCGACCAGGAGCAGCGGGAAGATCGTCAACCAGTTGTTCAGTGCGAGCCAGAGCGCGCCGAAGCAGACGGCGAACAAGACCGCCCGCAAGCCGGTGTAGATGGCGAACTCTTTCATCTCAGACCCCAGCGTAGGAGTGCAGGCCCGAGACCAACAGGTTCACGCCGACGAAGTTGAAGATGAACACGAACCAGCCGACGATCGCGATCGTCGCGGCCCGGCGGCCACGCCAGCCGGCGGTCGCACGGGCGTGCAGGTAGGCGGCGTACACCACCCAGGTCACCAGCGACCAGACCTCCTTGGGGTCCCAGCCCCAGTACCGGCCCCAGGCGTGCTCGGCCCAGATCGGACCGGCCACGAGTACGCCGAACGTCCACAGCGGGAAGGCGAACGCGAGCACCTTGTACGCCGTACCGTCCATTGCCTCGGCGCTCGGGAGCCGGCGCAGTGATGCCGACATCGTGCCGCCGGCGAGGACCTTGCGCTCGGCGCGGGCCTTCACGAGGTACAGCACGGAGACGAGGCCGCCGACGGTGAACGCACCACCGGAGATCGCGGCCGAGGAGACGTGGATGACGAGCCAGTACGAGTGCAAAGCCGGGACGAGCGGGCCGGCCGGGGTGTAGAGGGCCAGGGAGGCCAGGCCGAGTACGGCGGCGATCACGAAGGTCACGCCGAGGCCCAGCCACTGCAGCTTGTACTTCGATACGAAGATCAAGTAGACGATCGCGACGGCGAGCGATGCGGTGATGGAGAACTCGTACATGTTCCCCCACGGCACCCGCCCCGCCGCCAGCCCACGGGTGACAACGCCACCCAGGTGCAACACAAACCCGAGCCAGGTCAGCAGAAGCCCGATCCGGCTGGCCGCATCCATCCGCTCGCTCGCCGCCGGAGCAACCGGTTCGTCGGCTTCGGCGGCCGGCTGCTCGCCGGCGGACCCGACCAGCACCTCTTCCTTGACCTCGGCCTTGGCGACAGACGCGCGGCCGAGGGCCCACTCCATGGCGTGGGAGATGAGGGCCAGGACGTAGATCACCGTGGCTGTCGGGATCAGCAGGTTGGAGACTTGTGCGTAGGTCTCCGGGCTCATGGCTGCTCCTGTTTGCTCGGGCCGGCGGGTTTAAGACTCTTGGTAATGGCTTGGATCTCGTCGCCTAGGCCGCGTTCTGGGCCGCGGTCCAGACCGGCGACCTCGACAACGGTACGCCCGTCCTCGTCGCGGACGCGCACCCAGGTACGACGCGGATGGATGAACAGGGAGCCCATCAGCCCGAGGATCGCCAGCAGGATGCCTGCCAGCGCGAGATCCGTGCCGGGAGTGTGGCTGACCTGCAGCTTCACCCATCGGCTGTATCCGTTGAACGTGATCGACCCGGCCTTGTCCGGCAGTGCGACGGTCTGCCCGGGCGCGAGCTGGAACCGCCACTTGTCGCCGTTCTGCTGGAACTGCGTCAGCTTGCTCTTGTCCAGCTGGTACACCGACTCCGGCTTCCCGGTCTCCGGCTGCGGCCGGCCGTAGTACCCGGTCATCACGAGCTGCGGGTTCAGGTCGTCGGGGAAGACCGACACCGGACCGTCCGGACCGATCACCGCGGTCGGCAGGAAGAACCCCTCGAAGCCCAGCGTCATCGGCCGCGCGTCCGGCGCCTTGACCACGCCGAACGACGAGAAGTTCGAGTCCTGCGGCAGGAACGGCGCCGGCCCGGAGAACGCGACGTTCCCCTGCCCGTCCTTGACCGTCACCCGCGGCGCGTACCCGTGCCCGAGCAGGTAGACACTGCTGCCGTCCAGCTTCAGCGGATGGTTGACCAGCAGGTCGTACGACTTCTCCGGCGCGTCCGGCGTCTCCTGGTAGGCGAGCTGCGCCTTGAACTCCCGCGCCGCGCCCTTCTGCGGCCCGTCCTCCTGGAACTTCACCTCGAAGTTCTTGACGGTCAGCGAGAAGGGCGGCAGGTCGTCGTCGCCGCTGAACGCGCGCCCCGGCGTGAAGTCGTCGTACTGCGCGACCGTGTTCGAGAACCCGTTGCCCACGACAACCAATACCGTGCCGCGATACCCGAACAGCGAACCCCAGGCGACGCCGACCAGCGCGAGGATCAACGAGAAGTGGAAGAGCAGGTTGCCGGCCTCGCGCAGATAACCACGCTCCGCGCCGACCGCTCCGTCGTACGTCTGCACGCGGAAGCGACGCTTCCGCAGCTCGCGCGTCGCGGCCGCGAGTACGTCGTCGCCGCCGTCGACCTCGAACCGTTCGTACCCGGGCAACCGGTTCAGGTTCCGCGGCGGTTTCGGCGGCCGGGCCCGCAGACCCTTCGCATAAACGGAAAGCCGGGGTACTACGCAACCGATCAGCGAGATGAACAGCAGCAGGTAGATCGCCGAGAACCACGCCGATTTGTAGACGTCGAACAGCCCGAGCTTGTCGTAGATCGGCCCGAGCGTCTTGTGCGCGGTGAGGAAGTCGGAAACCTTGATCGGGTCGATCGGCGTCTGCGGCACGAGCGATCCGGGCACCGCGCCGAGCGCGAGCAGGAACAGCAGCACCAGCGCGGTCTTCATCGACGTCAGCTGCCGCCAGGTCCACCGCAGCCAGCCGACCAGTCCCATCGCCGGCGGAGTCGACGGCTCCTCGGGCTTCGAGGACGCCGCGATCCGGTCCTTGACGTCGCTCATCTCAGACCGCCGATCCGAAGTTGGCGACCCACTGCCGCAGGTCCGCGGTCATCGCATCCCACACTCCCGTCAGCAGCAGCAGTCCCACCGCGATCATCAGTACGCCGCCGATCCGGATCACCAGCAGCTGGTGCCTGCGGACCCACGCCACCGCGCCCAGCATCCGCCGGAACGCCAGCGCCGCGACGATGAACGGAATGCCCAGCCCGAGGCTGAACACCAGCGCCAGCGCCGCGCCCCGCCCGGTGCTGCCCTCGGTGGTGGCCAAGGTCATCACGGTCCCGAGCGTCGGACCGATACACGGAGTCCACCCGAATCCGAACAGTACGCCGAGCAGTGGCGCCGCCGCGATCCCGACCGCCGGAACCCGGTGTACCCGCAGGTCTCGCTGCATGAAACCGAACCCGCCGAGGAAGACGATGCCGAGCACAACAGTCAGTGCGCCGAGCACCCGGGTGATCGCGGTCTGGTGATCGATCAGCAGATCACCGGCCTTGCCGAACACCACCCCGGTCAGGATGAACACCGCCGAGAACCCGGCCACGAACAACGCCGTACCGGCCAGCATCCGGCCGCGCTTGGCCGAGTCCAGCTCGGCCGCGGACAAACCCGTGACGTAGGAGAGGTAGCCGGGCAGCAGCGGTACGACGCACGGCGAGAAGAACGAGATCGCACCGGCGAGCACTGCGATCGGCAGTGCTACCAGCATCGACCCCGTCATCGAGTCGGCGAACCACTGTCCCATCAGCTCAACCGGCGTCCTTGACCATGCCGAGCAGGGTCTGCTTCGTGACTTCGCCGACGACCCGGCCGGCGACCTTGCCGGTCTTGTCGATCACCAGCGTGGTCGGGATGGCGGCCGACGAGATCTGGCCGCGGAACCGCAGCAGGCCCTTGCCGTCCGGGTCGTAGAGGTTCGGGTACGGCACCGCGAACTCCTGGACGAACTTCTTCGCCTGTGCCGGATCGAGGTCGCGGGTGTTCAGCCCGATGAACTGCACCGACGGGCCGAGCTCCTTCGACGCCGCGACCAGGTCAGGCGCTTCCTTGCGGCACGGCGGGCACCACGAGCCCCACACATTCAGTACGACGACCTTGCCGGACTGGTCGGACAGCGTCCAGGTCTTCCCGTCCAGCGTCTTCCCGGTGAGCTCCGGCGCGGCCTTCCGGTCCCCGGCCGCGAACACGGACACATTGCCGTTGCCGCTGACGAAGCCCGACTGGCCCTGCCGGTTCTGCGAAGCCTGCTGACCCGAGCTGCACCCCGCGACGAGGAGCAGACCGGCCACCGCAACCGCCGTACGACGGATCATCACGCACCGCCGACAAACTTCTTCGGAGGCTTGACCGGCAACAGGTCCTTCGCGGGCTCCGAGTATCCGACCGAGACGATCTGGTCGCCGTGGAAGGTGAACGAGGTCAGGCTGGCCAGGCTGCACTGCCGCTTGCGCGGGTCGTGGAACATCCGCCGGCCCTCGATCGCGGACCTGACGATCCAGATCGGCAGCTGGTGCGACACGATCAGCGCCTCGTGCCCGGCAGCCTTCTCCCGGGCGGTCTCGATCGCGTCGCGCATCCGCCGGACGATCTGCTGGTACGGCTCGCCCCAGGACGGCTTCCACGGGTTCCGCAGCAGCCACCACGCGCTCGGGTTCTTCAGTGCGCCGTCGCCGACGCCGAACTTCTTGCCCTCGAACAGGTTCGCCGCCTCGATCACCCGCTCGTCGATATCGGGGGTGAGCCCGAACACCTTGGCGATCGGCTCCATCGTCTCCTGGGCCCGCTCCAGCGGTGAGCTGACCAGGTGCACGATGTCGCGGCCCTTGACGTGCTCGGCCACGCGCTCGGCCATCGTGCGGCCGAGCTCGGACAGGTGGAAGTCGGGGATCCGGCCGTAGAGCACGCCGGTCGGGTTGTGCACCTCGCCGTGACGCATCAGGTGCACGACCGTCGTTTCGGTCACCGCTGTCCCTTCAGTCTTGTACTGCGGCTGCTGCCCGAGCAGCCGGGGCGAGGGCCGACTCCAACGCGGCCAACGCGTCGTCGTCGATGGCCGCACTGACGAACCAGGCCTCGAAGGCGCTCGGCGGCAGGTAGACGCCGGCGTCCAGCATGGCATGGAAGAACGCCGTGAACCGGGGCAGCACCTGAGCGTTGGCACCGGTGAAGTCCCGGATCTCGGCAGGTCCCTCCGAGGACTCCACGAAGAAGACGCTGAAGAGGTTCCCGGCCGCCTGGATGACGTGCGGCACACCCTCCTTGTCCAGCGCGGTCGACACCAGCCGCTGGATGGTGAGCGACGTCTCGTCGATCTTGGCGTAGACCTCGTCGGTCGCCAGCCGCAGCGTCGTCAGACCTGCCGTGGTCGCGATCGGGTTCCCGGACAGGGTGCCCGCCTGGTAGACCGAGCCCTCGGGTGCCAGGTGGGCCATCACATCGGCCCGGCCGCCGAACGCCGCGGCCGGGAAGCCTCCGCCCATCACCTTGCCGAACGTCATCAGATCCGGCTGTACGCCGTCGACGCCGTACCAACCGGAGCGGGTGATCCGGAAGCCGGTCATCACCTCGTCGGAGATGAACAGCGCTCCGTTGTCGCGGCAGGTCTGCGCCAGGAAGGCGTTGAAGTTGTCGCGCGGCGGGACGACGCCCATGTTGCCGGGCGAGGCCTCGGTGATCACGGCCGCGATCTGGTCGCCGTACTCCGCGAACGCGGCGGTGACGGCGGCCTGGTCGTTGTAGGGCAGCACGATCGTGTCGGCCGTGGTCGCCTCGGTGACACCCGGCGTACCGGGGATGCCGAGCGTGATGACACCGGAACCGGCCTGGGCCAGCAGCGCGTCCACATGTCCGTGGTAGCAGCCGGCGAACTTGATGATCTTGGCGCGACCGGTGAATCCGCGGGCCAGCCGGAGCGCGGACATCGTGGCCTCGGTCCCGGACGACACCAGCCGGACCTTGTCCACCGGCGTCCGGGCGACGATCTCCTCGCCGAGCAGTACTTCGGTCTCGGTCGGCGTCCCGTACGACGTACCCCGGGCGACCGCGGCCTGGACGGCGGCGATCACCTCCGGGTGCGCGTGTCCGAGCAGCAGCGGACCCCAGGAGGAGACCAGGTCGACATAGCGGTTGCCATCGACATCGGTCATGTGACATCCGTCACCAGATGCCATGAATCGCGGTACGCCGCCGACGGCGCGGAACGCACGTACGGGAGAGTTGACCCCTCCCGGAGTGACTGCGGACGCCCTGGCGAAGAGCTCGGCGGACTGTTCTGTGTGTGCGGGCACGCCGGACATTCTCCCCGACCGGCCACACGGGCCGGTGGGCAGGGCAGTCCGAATTACACCGGTGGATCGTGCGCAGGGGGTTCACAGGCGCTTTGTTACGCGCCAGTATGGATACCTGGTGACCGCACGTACACGGTCTCGTCCGGCGCGTAACCCACGCAACGGGGCGGACGTTAGACCTATTACGACGGCAACCGAGGAAGACTACGAGACTGTCCGCGGCGTGGGGCCGGGCTGGTCGATGAGTCACGGAGGGGAATCATCGATGGCGAAGGGCAAGCGCCGCGCCACGGGTAGCGGCTGGCGTCAGGTGGCGCCGCTGATCCCGGTGGCGTTGTTCGCGAGCGCATTCACCGTCAGTGCCACGGATGATCCGGCGGTCGCCACGGCGTCGCTGGAGCAGGGTCTGTCCGGAGGTAACTCGGTCGTCGTTCCGAAGCAGCCGATCTCCCAGCCGGCCAGCGTGCCGCAGCCGGGTGTGGTCGGTCCGGGCGTCGATCCTGGCGAGCAACCGACCCAGGTGGTCTCCGGACTGTCGAAGAACGGCATCCCGAACGCCGCCTTGAAGGCGTACTCCCGGGCCCAGCAGGTGCTGGCCCAGGCAGACCCGGCGTGTCACCTGCCCTGGACGCTGGTGGCTGCGATCGGCCGGGTCGAGTCCAACCACGGCCGCTTCGGCGGCAACGCGCTGAACTCGCAGGGCGTCGCGGTCCCCGGCATCTTCGGCCCGCGACTGGACGGCTCGTCCGGCATGGCCCGGATCTCCGACACCGACGCGGGTGCATTCGACGGCGACGGTGCGTTCGACCGCGCGGTCGGCCCGATGCAGTTCATCCCGGGCACCTGGCGAGCCATGGGAGTGGACGGCGACGGCGACGGCGTGCGGAACCCGCAGGACATCGACGATGCGGCCATGTCGACCGCGGTCTACCTGTGCTCCGGCAAGACCGACCTGTCCAACGCCTCCGACCTCAACGCGGCCGTGCTGCGCTACAACCACTCCCAGCAGTACGTCGACCTCGTGGTCAGCATCGCCAAGGCGTACGCCGGCGGCAGTTGGATCGCCGTCGGCAACGGGACGTCCGGTGACGACGTGGACGACGCCGGCCAGCAGATCGGCGGCGGGGACATCAACGCGCCGTCGGACAAGAACCTGCCGAAGACGATCGACCTCCCGACCCCGCCGCCCACGGTGATCACGACGCCGACGGACGAGCGGGACGAGACCCGGCCGACCGTCGTTCCGACCGACCGCCCGACGTCGAAGCCCACGCCCGGCAAGCCGACGTCGAAGCCGACGCCCGGTAAGCCGGACCCGACCAAGCCGACGTCGAAGCCGACCATCCCGACCACGACCACGCCCGGGGTCTCGACCCTGACGACGGCGGTCGGCCTGATCGTCGGCACGGTCGGCTCCACGGTG
The DNA here is from genome assembly GCF_004217145.1 of Kribbella rubisoli. GTDB lineage: Bacteria > Actinomycetota > Actinomycetes > Propionibacteriales > Kribbellaceae > Kribbella > Kribbella rubisoli. The sequence continues at coordinate 1,444,998 of NZ_SHKR01000011.1, forward strand.
GCCGAGCTGCAGACGGCCACGACGTACTGCCAGTCCGAGATGGCGAAGGTGACGATCACCAAGCCGACCCAGGACCAGCTGCAGAAGTGCGTGACCGCCTACCAGACCGGTGGGGCGAAGGCGGTCGACCAGGTCATCCGCAACCTGCTGTCCCTGCTCGGACTGCTGGGCGTTCTCGGTGGAGGCATCCTCGGGAGCTGATCCCCCACAGACCGGCGCGCCTGCCCCCACCCCTCCCTAGGCGCGCCCCTGGCGACGCCACGGAGCACATCCCCCCGGCTTCGTGGCGTCGCCTCTTTAACGTTCAGTTCTCCCAGGCTCTATCGATGGTCTGGGTGATGCTGTTGCCGATCAGATCCTTCGCCGTCACCCGGATGCTCGGGTAGGAACCGGCCGGGACCTTCGCCCGGCCGGTGCCTCCGATCCCGCTGAGCGACAGCTTCTGCCAGGTCTTCCCGTCGAAGGAGATCTCAGCGGTCGTGCGGAAGATCGGGACCCCACGCACGCCTGGCTGGTAGGCCGGCGTGAGCTCGAGCCATCCGTTGGTGTGCTTGTAATCGACCTGGACCAGCGGCAGCACCGCCCGGCTCTTCGTCGGCACCGACAGGAAGTGCCAGGTCGTGTGGGTCGACGTCGACGTGGTCGCCCAACTGTTGGCGCCACGCTTCTGGTCCAGCGTCAGGTCGTACCACGCGGCCCGCGCCGGCACCGCCCACTGCGCCACCGACCAGTCCGCACTCCCGAGCTCCACGCCGTTGCTGCTGAGCTTCATGCTCGTCACGTCGCCGCGATCACCCCAGCCGAACACGCTCCGATCACCGCTCACGTACTGCGGAATCGCGATCCGCAACGCGTTCTCGAACCGTGCCGGCGGCCAACCTTGCGCCACATCTCCAGCGGAGTCCGACAACCCTGGTACGGCCGGACGCATGAGCGGCTCCCACCAACCACGCGTGACCTGCTCGCCCGGACGGTACGAACGCGGGATCGTGGACTCGTACCCGCTCTCGTTCCACTCCCCTGCCGACGTCGTCTCGTCCCAGGTCACACCCTTGAGGTCGGTGACGAGGTAGTCGGTTCGGCTGACCGGTCCGGTCACCGCTCGCGTCGACGTCAGCCCAGTGGTGATCCCAGGCAGGTGCGCGATCCGCTGGTCGGTGTGCAGGAACCACGCGGCGTTCCGCTGGAAGTTCGTGGTCACCACGGCCGGGTGCATCTTCGCGACGTCGTACGTCAGCGGTCCCTTCACCGTCGACGGTCCGACCGCGACGTCGTACCGGTAGGTGCTGTCGAGGACACCGCTCAGCTTGAGCGAGACCGGGCCGTTCGCGAGCGTGGCTAGCAGTTGCTTGCCCTGTTCGGAGCGCAGGAGGTAGAGCGGGATGTCTTCCTCGGTCCCGGTCGACCAGTAGCCGGGCGCTTCGTTGTAGAGGAACACCACCTTGGCCCCGGCCGCCTTCGCTGCCTGGACCTGCGCGGTCGTGTCGTCGGGCGACGTCCAGCGGATCAGCGCGATCTTGCCTTTGGCACCGGTCAGCTCCCCCGGCGTACCGTCGCCGCCGTTGTAGAGCGGGAGGTTCTCGTTGCCGACGTACACGGTCCGGTAGGCACCCGGGCCGGGTGTCGGCAGCCGGCCGGCACCCGGTACGTCGACGGTCAGCTGTGGCTGGGCGAGGTCCCAGCGCTGCGCCACCTGGAAGGTGCCGTTGGCAACCTTCCCGAAGTCCTGCACATAGATGCCGTTGGCAACCTTGCCGTCGAACCCCCAGCCGGACACAGCATCCCGGTCGCCGACCTTGCGATGCCAGGCGATCCCGATGCTCTCGGCGTCGGCCGGTCGCGGCGTCCTGATCGTCACCTTGTGCGCGGTCCGGGCGTCGAACGTGAAGGTACGGTCGGTGCCGATCCACGCGTCGGGATCGCCGAGCAGCGTGATCGAGTTGGCCCAGTTCGCCTCGTCGCCGCCCACGGCGTACGCCATCACGCTGTAGCGGCCGGTCGGTACGTCGAGGGTGCGGCTGCCGTTCTCGTCGAAGGCGATCGCGTTGACGTCACCGGTGTCCTGGTTCCACAACTGCACGCCGCTCGCACCGGCCTCGGTGGTCGCAGGCTTGCCGTCGCGGCCGATCGCCTTCACCGTCACCTGGTTCAACCGGCCACCGGCGGCAAATCCGATCCCCGTGCGGACCGACTCGCTTCCGGCCGCCATACCAGACCGTATGGTACGGGCGGTCACAGCGCCGGCGTAGTTGGCGGGCTGGGTCTTGGCGAGGTTCAGCGTGACCAACGCGAAGGCGGAGCCGTGCGCCGGGACAGTCAGGTGGGACGGGCTCACCGAGACGGCGGCCTTGACGCCGGCCGGGGACCGAACGTCGACGGACAGATCGAGGCTCACCGGCCGGTTCGAGTTGTTGCGGTAGGCAACTTTCCGCGCTACTGGTGCGGGTGCGGCCGGGCCGGTCCAGGAGAGGTCGCCGAAGAACAGGTTGGCGGCGTCCGGGAGGACCTTCGGGTCGAGTGCGTTCGGGATGTCGATCCGGCCGAGGCTTTGCTGGTCGGTGCGGGCGCCGGCGGACGGGACCGCGGTCGAGGCCAGCGCGGCCTTCAGCTGCGGGCCGGTCCAGTCGGGGTGGCGCTGGGCCAGGATCGCGGCGGCACCGGCCACGTGCGGCGTCGCCATCGACGTACCGCTCATCGCCGTGTAGTACTGGCCGAGGACGTGGCCCTGCTCGGTGCCGGCGGCGCGGGCGGCGGGGATCTCAACGCCTGGTGCGGTGACCTCGGGCTTCAGGGCGCCGTCACCGAGGCGCGGGCCGCGGCTGGAGAAGCTCGCGAGGCTGTCATCGCGGTCGACCGCACCGACGGTCAGGGCCTCGGACGCCGCGCCCGGAGAGCCGACGGTTTCCTCGGCGCCGGAGTTGCCGGCCGCGATGACGAACAGGGTCCCGCTGGACTTCGACAGCCGGTCGACGGCCTCGCTCATCGGGTCGGTGCCGTCCGACGGCAGACCGCCGAGGCTCATGCTGACGACCTTCGCGCCCTGCTGGACGGCCCACTCCATACCGGCGATCGCCTCGGAGTCGTAACCACCGCCGCTGTTGTCGAGCACCTTGCCGATCAGCAGCTCCGCGCCGGGCGCAACGCCCTTCCGCTTGCCGGCGGACGCAGTACCGAGGCCGGCGACGATCGAGGCGGTGTGCGTGCCGTGGCCGTGCAGGTCCTGGACCGCCTCGTCCGGGACGAAGCTCTCCGACGCGACGACCTGCTTGGCGAGGTCGGGGTGCCCGGCGTCGTACCCGGTGTCGAGAACGGCCACCTTGACGCCGTGGCCGTCGTACCCCTGCTTCCAGGCGGTCGGGGCGCCGATCTGCTGGTCCGACTGGTCGTCGGTGGCGTGGGTGCGGCCGTCGAGCCAGATCTTGGTGACCTGGCTGGTCTTGAAGGTCGTCGGTCCGCTGATGCCGTCCCAGAACGCCTTCGCGTCGGACTTCTGCACGGTGACCGCGGAGCTTCCGACACTGGTGAGCGTACGGCGGAGTGTGGCGGCCGTCGGGGTGGTTGGCGCGCTGCGCAAGGTGGCCGGCGCGGTGAGGAGGAGGGGCAGCCGATCGCTGCTCGCGTCGTCGTACCCCTGCGCAGCGAGTTCGGTGAGGTTGAAGAGGCGCTTGTCCAGGCGGCCCGCTGTGAGCATCGGGTACGCCTCGGACGGGATCAGGCTGAGCTCACCGTCGAACGTGCCGAAGTAGTACGGCTCGTCGTCGGTCAGCCGGGCCGACACCTGCCCGTTCGCGCTCGTGGTCAGCTCGGCGACGTCGCCGGTGACGAGCGTGATCCGCTTGACCGACGCGCCCGGCGCCGGGTTGACGGCGCCGGCGGGCTCGATGGCGCCGGGGCCGGCGGCGTGCGCCGGGGTGGTCGTCAGCAGCAGGGAACTGACGACCACCGCGGCGAGCAGGCCGGACGCGGACCGGGACGATCGGGGAAACACAGGCGGACACCTCCCGATGCCCCGACCCACGCGAGGCCATCATCGGGAGCCTGTCAGTTGCCGTCAGCCCCGGTCCACCGGTCCGTCTGACGTACACCCGCCATGACCGGTACCGGTCAGACGAAGCGCGTCCCCCACCGCCTTCTTCTTTCCTTCCTTCAGCTGAAGCGCTTCGTGATGTTCTCGACGCGCTCCAGCAGGTCGAGGTCGTAGGCGACGCCGGGGATGTAGAAGATCACGTAGTCGGCGCCGGCCTCGAGTGCTGCGTCCACCTTGTCCGCGATCTCGTCCTCGGTGGCGATGGTGTTGTCCCGGTCGAACTTCTCCCGGTCCATCGGGCCGAGCGCCTTCTCGGTCGCCTTCTGCGGGTCGTCGCCCTTGTCGATCGGGAACACATTGAGCCCGGTCGACTTGATGATCTCGTCGTAGTCGCGACCGATCTTGCGGCAGTGCTCGCGGAGGATGTCGCACTTCTCCTTGATCACCTCGGGGTTACCCCCGCCGATGTTCGCGGCGTCGCCGTACTGCGCGACCAGCTTCAGCGTCACCTTCGGGCCGCCGCCGCCGATCCAGAAGCTCGGGTGCGGCTTGCGGACGCCCTTCGGCTCGTTGATCGGCGCGTCGATCGAGTAGTACTTGCCGTTGTAGACCGGCTTGTCCTCGGTCCACATCTTGTAGATGATCTCGGTCGCCTCACGGAACGCGGCCATCCGCTGCGGGATGTCGGTCCACTCGTAGCCGTACGCCTTCCACTCGTGCTCGTACCAGCCCGCGCCGATCCCGGCGTACAGGCGGCCGTGGCTGGCGACGTCGACGGTGGACGCGATCTTCGCGTACAGCGACGGGTTGCGGTAGCCGTTGCAGCCGACCATCTGGCCGATGTTCACCCGCTTGGTGTCGCGGGCCAGCGCCGCGGTCGCGCTCCAGCACTCGAAGGTGGTGTTGTCACTCGGCTCCGGCACCGTGTGGAAGTGGTCGAAGAGCCAGATCGAGTCCCAGGATTGCTCGTCGGCGCGCTTGGCGACATCCGTCATCGCCTCCCACTGCTCGATCGGATCGGCGATCTGGGCCAGATCCATCTTCCAGCCCTGCGGGACGAATACCCCGAAACGTGTAGTCATGCCGCCATCCTTTCCATCGATGGCGGCATCGGTCCATGAATATGAGTACTGAATTTGCACTCAATCGGACCACTACAGCTTCTTAATTCATCTGGCGCTCAGGACTCCCGCTCCGACGCCGGGGCCGGGACGATGGACAGCCCGCGCCGCGAGGATCGCGTTCAGGGCGATCGGCGCGAGGCGTCCGCCGAACTCCTGCCGGGTCAGTGCCGCCACGCCCGCGGCGCTCGGCGCGGAGGCCGACGTACCGAAGAAGAGGCAGTTGCCGGTGACCGTGGTCGGGCAGGTACCGGAGCCGAAGCCGCCGGCGCCGCTCACCGAGACTCCGTCGGACGCGAGCCAGTACGGCGCCGGGAAGCTCACCGAACCGGGACCGGAGACGCCCTTGCACGGACCGGGCTTACCGCCCGGGCAGCGGGTCGTGGTGATCAGCTGCGTCGGACCGGCCGCGCTGTACGACTCCAGCGGGGTGGTCTTCGGGTCCACCGAGGCGTTCGCGTTGACGGCACCGGCGCTGGTTGCGAAGCCGACGTAGTTCGAGTCCGGGTTCATCGAACCTGCCCGCTCCGGCGGATCGATGGTCTGGACGCCCGCCGACAGGGCCCGCCAGCGGAGGTCCAGGATCGGCGCCTTCTTGGCGGTCGAGGTGCCCTGGACGTCGACGACGAGCTTCACGGCCTGCGCCGCGGTGGTCGTGTTGTCGTACTCGAACTGCTCGATGGTGTCACCGACGCCGTTGGCCTGGACGCCCGTGCTGGACGCGAGGCACTTCGTACCGGTCGAGTCCATCAGGTACAGGTTGAGGTCGGTGAAACCGCCCTGGCCGGCGGTCGGGAAGACGGCCCGCGGCTCGCTCCACTGCAAGGTCGGCAGGATCGACGCCCCCGGCAGCAGGTTGAGGTCGTACGACGTGTCGTCGCCGCGCAGCTTCACGACGTTGTCCGGGGCGAGCGGACAACCGGTGTACGGTCCGGCGGCTCCGTCCGCGCCCTTGCCGGTGCCGACCGCGGCGACGCGCGGAGCGTGCCGCCCGCCGAGGTTGCCGGCCGACGAGCTGATCCAGATGCCGTGCTTGGCGAGTCCCTCCGCGGTCGCGGCGCCGATGCCCTGCTGGAACGCCGGCTCGTCGTCGAGCGCGATGTCCTCGGCGATCATCGTGACGCCGGCGTTGGCCAGGGTGTGGAAGGCCTCGACGTACTGCGCGGTGGTGTCCTGCGTGCTCGCATACGCCAGCTTCGCGCCTGGTGCGAGGTCGTGGATGATCTCGAGCATCGCGGTGCCCTCGTCGTCGACGTACGACGCCGCCTGCTGCAGGACCTGGACATCCGCGGGCAGCTCGCCCTGGGCTATCGCCGCGGCGATGTGGTCGACGTCACCGGAGATCGCGCCGACCTTCTGGCCTTTGCCGCTCAGACCGCGCGCCTGGGCCTTGTCGGCCTTGTGCAGCTGAACGGCCTCGGCCGTGACCGGTCCGACGTCAACGGCCGGTCGAAGCGACGGGCGCAGAGCGGTCACCCAGCCGAGACCGGCGACCGCGTCGAGCCTGTCGTACGGCACGGATGCGGACACGAGCCCGGTGGTCGGGAGGTCGGCTCCGGGGACGGCCTTGAAGTCGGCGGAGTTCTTCTCGACCGTGACACCGAGCGCGGTGAGGGCTGCTTCCTGCGCGGCGGTGACGGGCGCGGCGGCGTACACCTGGACGCCGAGGCGACCTGGACTCTCCACGCTCATCGAGCGCGGCTGCACGGCGGTCGTCTTGCTCTTCGCCGCCGCGGCCGCCTTGTTCGCGGCGTCCCGCAGCATGCTCGGGACCTTCGACGCTGTCTGTGGTGAGGCTGTTGGGGCCGCCGTCGCCGGTGACACCACCGCAACCACAGCCATCGGAACGATAAGCGCCACGCTGCTCAGCACATAACGGAGCTTCATGGAATCCCTCCCCCTCGTCGCCGCGACCACACTCACCCAACCGACAACCAACTGTCCAGACTTCGCGTCCTAACCCGAACCGACTCAAGGGAGAACTCTCATCAACAAGTTCGACCAGCTGTTCACCGACGCTACCGAGCAGATTGCGCAGGGCACCCATCAGCGCGACGAGCTACCCAAGGACGGCGGCCGCTGGCCCATCAGCGTCGTACTGCGCCCTCCGCGGGACTGCGCGCTCGCCCACGCGTTGGACGCGCTGACCGCGGAGGCAGCCGCGCTATCCGGTCCAGGCCACTGGGAAACCGGGCAGCTCGATTCGGCCCACCTGACCGTCCGCGCCCTCGAGCCACGCCGCGATGTGATCCCTCGGGACGACCCCACCCTCGGCCGCTACCAGTCCGCCCTGCACCGCGCGACGAAGGCCAGCACCTGGCCCCTCCGCTTCCGCGTCACCGGTCTGACCCTGACCCGAGGCTCCGTGATGGCCTGCGCCGAGTCACTCGACGCCAGCGCCGACCTCTTCAGCGACCACCTCACCGCCGAGCTGGGCCCCGACGCCCGGCACGAACCCGAACGCCGCGACATCTGGTACCTCAACCTGCTCCACTTCACCACCGACATCGCGCGGCCGACCGAGCTCATCGAGTGGGTCGCTGCCCGCCGCCACACGACCGTCGGAACGACCACCATCGACGCACCGGAGCTGGTCCGTGCCGACCACCGCGCCGGCCCGCGGCCGCATATGCGCCTGGAGCTCGTGAGAGCGCTCTAGTTCCGGAACCGGCGAGGTATTGACCAGTGCGGTGGGAGGGCTGAGAGTCGGGGCCGACGCGGGTGTGAGGCCCGCGCTGAGGTGGGGAGCGCCCATGCGTGGTTTCCGGCGGATTGCTCTGGTTGCGGCGGCGGCTCTGATTGCCGGGCTGTTGCCGTTGGATGCAGTGGCTGATGATCCGACACCGATCACGCTGGCGGCGTTCGAAGGGGGCGAGCCGTTCGCCTATCCGCCGAACGCGGGCATCTTCACCTGGGGCAGCGACGCTGACGACCCACCCACGATGGAGCTGCAGACCCGCGCAGACGCGCCGGCCGGCGAGAAGGTCCTGCACGGCACGTACAACATCAGCGGGTACGGCGGCTTCAGCCACGACATCACGTACGACGTGAACCCCGCGGACTGGTCGGCGTACAAGGGGATCCGGTTCTGGTGGTACGGGCAGAACACCGCTCCGTTGCCACCCGGCTCAGGGAAGCGGATCTTCTTCGAGATCAAGGACGGCGGCGCGAACGCCGAGGCCTCCGAGCTGTGGAACACCAGCTTCACCGACGACTGGCAGGGCTGGCACCAGGTCGAGATCCCGTTCAGCCAGCTCGTGTACCGCGGTGACTACCAACCCGTCGGCGGCATCGACCAGATCCTCAACCTCACGCACATGTGGGGCTACGCGTTCACGATGCCGGTCGGCTCGCCCGGCGAGTTCGCGATCGACCAGGTCGAGGTCTACGGCAAGGCCGACCCAGCGCTCAAGGCGAGCGTCACCACCGACGCCGGCGTGTACCCGGTCAAGGAGGGCGGCACCGCGCAGGTGAAGGTGTCCGTCGCCACCACCGGCAGTACGCCGCTCGAAGAGCCGGTCACCGTCGACTACAAGACCGGCACGGGCAGCGCCGGCGCCAACGACTACACCCCCGTCTCAGGCAATCTCACGTTCCCAGCGGGTACGGCGTCCGGCACCAGCCAGACCGTGGCGGTCACGACGAAGAAGGACCACTCCGCCGAGGCAGCGGAGACCATCCCGCTCGAGCTCACGGTCACCGGAGCGAAGGCACCTTCGAACCCGGTCGTGGTGATCAACGCGCACGACCTCCCGTACCTGAACCCGAAGCTCCCGATCAAGAAGCGTGTCGACGACCTGGTCGCCCGGATGACGACGCCCGAGAAGGTCGGCCAGATGACGCAGGCAGAGCGCAATGCGTTGCGGTCCCGCAGCGACATCGCGTCGTACGCGCTCGGTTCGCTGCTTTCCGGCGGCGGCTCGGTCCCGACGCCGAACACGCCGGCCGCATGGGCCGCGATGATCGACAACTTCCAGCTGAACGCGCAAGCGACCCGGCTGCAGATCCCCTTGATCTACGGGGTCGACGCCGTCCACGGACACAACAACGTAGTCGGGGCAACGATCCTGCCGCACAACATCGCGCTCGGCGCGACCCGCGATCCGGAGCTCGCCCGGCAGGCCGGTGAGGTCACCGCGACCGAGGTTCGCGCGACCGGCATCCCGTGGGACTTCGCGCCGTGCGTGTGCGTGGTCCGCGACGACCGCTGGGGCCGTGCGTACGAAGGATTCGGCGAGGATCCCGCGCTCGTGCAGTCGATGGCGACCGTGATCACCGGCCTGCAGGGCAAGGCCGACGGCAGTCAGCTCAAGCAGAACAACCACGTGCTCGCGACGGCGAAGCACTTCGTCGGCGACGGCGGTACGACGTACGGCAGCTCGACGACGGGTTCGTACAAGATCGACCAGGGCATCACGCAGGTGACCCGGCAGCAGCTGGAGACGTTGCATCTGGCACCGTTCAAGACCGCGGTCGATCTCGGTATCGGCACAGTGATGCCGTCGTACTCGAGTATGTCGATCGACGGTGCGCCGCCGGTGAAGATGCACGGTGACGGCGAGCTGATCAACGGCGTACTCAAGCAGCGGATGGGCTTCGACGGGTTCGTGATCAGCGACTGGCAAGCGATCGACCAGCTGCCGGGCGACTACGCGAGCGACATCCGCACGTCGATCAACGCCGGCCTGGACATGATCATGGTGCCGACGAACTACCAGGGCTTCACCCAAGGACTGACCGACGAGATCGCGGCCGGGCGGATCCCGATGACGCGGATCGACGACGCCGTCCGGCGGATCCTGACCGAGAAGTTCAAGCTCGGCCTCTTCGAGCATCCGTACGCCGACACGTCGAACATCGCGTCGATCGGATCGGCCGCACATCGTGCGGTCGGGCGCGAGGCTGCGGCGAAGTCCCAGGTATTGCTGAAGAACGACGGCAACGTGTTGCCCTTGAAGGCTGATTCGAAGGTTTATGTTGCCGGGAGCAACGCCAACGACCTGGGCAACCAGATGGGCGGCTGGAGCATCACCTGGCAGGGCGGTTCGGGTGCGACGACCACCGGTACGACGATCCTCGACGGGATCAAGCAGGTGGTGCCGACGGCAACGTTCAGCGCCGACGCCTCCGCGCCGCTCGAGGGTCATGACGTCGGCATTGTCGTCGTCGGCGAGCGCCCTTACGCCGAGGGAATCGGTGACGTGGGCAACGGTCACGACCTGCAGCTCACGGCCGCCGACAAGGCCGCCGTCGACAAGGTGTGCGCTGCGATGAAGTGCGTCGTACTGGTTGTGTCCGGGCGGCCACAGGTGATCGCGGACCAGCTCGGCAAGATCAACGCTGTGGTCGCGTCGTGGCTGCCTGGGACCGAGGGCGCGGGTGTCGCCGACGTACTGTTCGGGAAGGTCCCGTTCAGCGGCCGGTTGCCGGTCAGCTGGCCGCGCGCCGAGGACCAGGAGCCGTTGAACGTCGGCGATGCGTCGTACGACCCTCAGTATCCGTTCGGCTGGGGGCTGACGTCGCAGGCCGCCGCACGTCAGGCGTTGACGGACGCACGCAACAGCCTGCTGCGTAAGCACGATCCCTATGCGTTGGCAGCCGGGGTCGCGGCGAGCGTCGCGCTCGGCGTTAAGGACTGGTCGGGGCCGCAGGCAACTATTGCCCTGGCGGCAGCCGCACAGTCCGCCAAGCTCCTCGAGCGCACCAAGGCCGACACCTTCGCCGAGGACGACGCGGTCGTCGGCGTCGCACGCTGGATCGCACAGAACCACATCGGCCAGAACCTCACGGAACCCAGGTCCAAACTCACGTCGGACGCCGACCACCTGCTGCTGAGTGGAAGCTTGAGTGCCGCGGTCAGCAAACTGACCGCGGCGTCCAAGAGCTGACCAGAGGTGGGGGTGGGTTCAGCTCACCCCCACCAGCTCACGGTCGACGGGAGCCGAAGCCTGCTTGTACAGACGGTTGGGCCACCAAGCCCGCCGACCGAGTAGCACCATGATCGACGGCAGCATCACGATCCGGACCAGTGTGGCATCGATCAGGACAGCCACCGCCAGGCCGACACCCATCTGCTTCATCTCCAGCATGGCGAGGGTGGCGAAGACCGCGAACACCGAGACCATCACCGCGGCGGCGCTCGTCACCACGCCGGCGGACTCGGTGATGCCCTTCCGGACAGCCTCCCTCGGGTTCAGGCCCTGGACCACGCCCTCGCGGATCCGGCCGAGGACGAACACGTGGTAGTCCATCGACAGCCCGACCAGGATCACGAACAGGAACAAGGGGATCCAGGACACCACGAACCCGGCCGACGTGAACCCGAGCAACCCTTCCGCCCACGTGTGCTGGAACACCAATGACAGCACGCCGAAGCACGCCGCCACCGATGCGAGGTTCAGCAGCGTCGTCACCACCGCGATCGCCAGGCTCCTGAATGTCACGGCCATCATCACCAGCGTCAACGCCAGCACGAAGGCGATGACCCAGGGCAGCTTGTCCCGCTGGTTGTTGCCATAGTCAACCGATTCGGCCGATTCCCCGCCGACGGCCCAGGTCGTGGATCCCAAGGCGGCCGGCGCCAACTGCTCACGCAGCTGGTCCAGCGCAGCCTCGGCGTTCGCGCTGCTCTCCGGCAACACCGAGGTCAGCCCCAGTACCGCCGTACCGTTCGCCTGCCGGATCGCCTGTCCCGGCGGTACGACGAACTTGCCGCTCTGCACGGCCGATGCCTGCAACCCGGCCAGAGCAGCGACGGCGTCTCCACCCTGTGCCACCACGTCGTAGGTCAGCCCGCCTTGGGACGGGAAGTTGTCCTGCAACGTCTTCAGCGTTCGCACCTCGGGAATGCTCTGCGGCAGCGTATTCAGATCGCTCGACTCCGTCTTCATCCCCAGTGCCGGTACGGCGAGTGCCACCACGATGACCGCGGAGAACGACAGCGCCGCGCGCGGATGACGCAGTACCGGAGCCAGAATGCGGCGGCTGATACCGGCCGGACCGATGCGCCGGTTGAGCCTCCACAGCAGCGGGACGCGGGGCCGGTCGACCCGGTGACCGAGCTTTGCGAGCAAGGCCGGCAGGACGGTCAGCGAACCGAGAACCGCTACCGCGACGACCACGATCGTTGCCGTTGCCATCGAGGTGAAGGTCGCGTCCTGGGCGACGTACAAGCCTGCCATCGACACGATGACGGCCAGGCCGGACACGACGACCGAGTGACCGGACGTCGCCGCCGCGATCTCGACCGCGTCCAGGGTGCTGCGGCCGTTGCGGCGTTCCTCGCGCTCGCGTTTGAGATAGAAGAGCGAGTAGTCGACGCCGACCGCCATGCCGATCAGCAGGACGACATTCGCGACCGAGCCGCCGTCCGGGAAGAGGTACGACAGGGGCGCGTAGAAGCCGAGGGCGGCGCCGACGGCCGAGAACGCCAGCAGGACCGGGATCCCGGCCGCGATCAACGCACCGAAAGCGAGCAGCATCAGCCCGAACGTGATCGGCAGGCTGAGCTTCTCGGCCTTCGCGAGGTCGGTACCGACCTGCTTCCAGACACCTGCGTTCACCGAGGCGTCCCCCGCCTGGGCGATGGTCAGATCCGGATTCGCCTTCTGTACGTCGGCCGTGGTGGCGACGATCGTGTCGATCGAGTCGGCCGCGTCGTCCGCCGTACCTTTGAGCTCCATCGGAACGAGCACGGCCTTGCCGTTCTCGGACCAGACCGGCGTACCGACGGCCTGGACCGAGGGCAGTGCGGCCAGCTTCTGCCGGAGTTCGGTGATGGCCGTGGTCGCCGCGGCCTTGCTCAACGGGCCGTCGGGGTCGGTGATGAGGACGGTTTCGGCGGGGCTGTCGCCGAGGCCGGCCTTCTCGACCAACTCCGCGGCCTGGCCGGACTGGCCGACCCAGTTGTCCCTGCTCTGCGTGTGCTGTTTCGGGATGACCACCGACATCCCGACGGCTACGACGACGAGCAACAGCCAGAGGCCGATCGCCCGCCATGGATGGACAGCACTCCAGCGCGCGACGCGCACAGTCACTGAACCCCTGGTCATCTACCCCACCTCTCCACGGCCGGGTCGTATGCCCGGTCAGGAAGAGCCTGACCCGGTTGACCGCGGATCTCAGGAGTCCTGAGCCCCCGGCCGAGGGGGAGGTAGGCCTACCCAGCTGCTGGTTCGGTCGTTCGGCTGCGGAGGCGGCGGAGCATGCGGGCGTCTTCGAAGCCGACAGTCCGGGCCGCCGTTTCGATCGTGGTGCCGTGGCCGATGAGGTGTTCGGCGCGCTCGACGCGGAGGAGTTGCTGGTAGCGCAGCGGGGTAAGGCCGGTCGCGGTGGTGAAGATGCGGGTCAGGGTGCGTTCGCTGACGCCTACCTGGCCGGCGAGGTCGGAGAGCAGCAGACGATCGGCGTACCGGGCGTCGATGACGTCTTGGATGCGATGGGCCAGATCGTTGAGGTGGTCGCGGTGGCGGAGCATGGCCGACTCTTGCAGTTCATCGCCGTTGCGACGGGCGTAGACGACCATCTCGCGGGCGACGCGGGCGGCCGCCTCGGCTCCGTGGGCGACCGCGACCAGGTGGAGGGTGAGGTCGATACCGCTGGCGATGCCGGCGGAGGTGATGACGCGGTCGTCCTCGACGTACAGCACATCGCGGACGATGGCCGCCCGCGGGTAGCGGGCGGCCAACTCGTCCGTCAGGTCGTGGTGGGTCGTGAACCGCCGGCCGTCGAGCAGACCGCTGGCCCCGAGCGCGTCGGCGCCCGAGCAGACACTCGCGACGGTGCCGCCTGCCGCGTGGTGGTCGCGCAGCCGCTCACGGGTCGCCGGCCCGATCGGCGGGACCGGCGACAACCGCGGCGATCGCCACCCCGGCACGACGATCAGGTCGTCGGGGCCGATCTCCGGCCAGTCCAGTTGTGCCCGTAAAGGCACGCCCTGCGCAGTTGTGACCTCTTCGGACTCGGCGACGTAATGGACCTCGTACCCGTACCCGAAGTCGTTCGCGGTGGTGAACACCTGCGCCGGCCCGGCGAGATCCAGCAGGTGCACCTTGGGCACCAGCACGAAGACCACCCGAGTGGGACGCATTCGGTCAGGATGTCACGGGTACGGCGGTGAGCTCGTCGAGTGTCCGGATCGTGGCGAACCGGCCGGCCAGCACGTACTCCGTACGCCCGGCGACCTGCTCCGCGGTGAGGGTCCGCGGATCGGCGAGGATCTCCTCGACCGACGCCTCGTCGCGGATCGACCAGTGCGCCAGCGCCATCGTCGCGGTCGCCTCGGTCACGAAGACGACGTCGTACCCGAGGTCGGAACCGACGCGGGCCGTCGTCTCGCAACACTGCTCCGTACGGATGCCGCTGACAACGATCTCGGAGATGCCGTGCTGGGTCAGCAGCTGCTGCAGATTCGTTGTGGTGAACGCATTGTGGGAGGTCTTGGTGATCATCGGCTCATCGGGCAACGGTTCGAGACCGTCGATGAGCCGGACATAGCCGTTGGCCGGGTCGAACGCGCCGCCGGTGCCGGGCTCGGTGTGCAGCACCCACACGACGAGGTCACCCTTGTCGCGGGCGGCCCGGACCAGACGGTTCACCCGCTCGGCGATGTCCGGGTGGTTCACCAGCTGCCAGTTCGGGCGGGTCCGGAAGGATTCCTGGACGTCGATCACGATCAGTGCGGTTCGGCTCATGGGGCCAGGATCGCGCGCGGCCGGCGTACTCGAGAAGGCTCGATCGGGGCCGGGACCGGACCGATCTGGTCATCACACCGAGCACCGTGAAGAGATCGGACGAATTCACACCGATCCGAACTGTTCCAAACACTGGTCTGGCGCGCTTATCGTGCCAAGGTCCTGCTTTCTACAACGATTGAGGGGATTGCGATGCCCGATCACCTGCCCCGCCGCCAGGTCCTCCGGACCGCCGGCGCACTGGGCCTCGGTGCCGCCGCCGCGGGCGCACTCACCAGCACCGCGGACGCCACGACCCGCACCACCGGGACGCCGGATAGGTTGGCCGCCATGGGCGAACACCACGGCAAGCTCGAGATCCGCAAGGACCCGTTCGGCACTACCCCGGACGGCCAGGGAGTGGACGTGTACACGTTCACCAACGGCCGGGTGACGATCTCGATGCTCACCTGGGGCGCGACGATCCAGAAGGTCATCACGCCGGACCGTCGCGGTAGGAACGAGAACATCAGCCTCGGCTTCGACAACCTGCCGGACTACGCGGCGCTCAGCCCGTACTTCGGCGCCACCATCGGCCGCTACGGCAACCGGATCGCCAAGGGCCGGTTCACGCTCGACGGGACGACGTACCAGATCCCGATCAACAACGGCGAGAACGCGCTGCACGGCGGCACGATCGGCTTCGACAAGAAGGTGTGGAAGGCCGAGGTCGTCAAGTCCGGCAAGGCCGTCGGCGTCGCGTTCACCTACGTCAGCCCGGACGGCGAGATGGGCTTCCCCGGTGAGCTCACCAGCACCGTCACCTACACGCTGGACAAGCGCGACAACCTGCGGATCGACTACCACGCGACCGTCGCGGGCAAGCCGACCATCGTCAACCTGACCAACCACGTGTACTTCAACCTGCTCGGCGAGGGCAACGGCACGATCTACGACCACGTGCTCGAGCTGAACGCCGCGAAGTACACGCCGGTCGACGTGAACCTGATCCCGACCGGCGAGATCGCACCGGTCGCCGGGACGCCGTTCGACTTCAACCGGCCGACCGCGATCGGCGCCCGCCTGCGCGGCGACCACCAGCAGCTGATCTTCGGCCGCGGCTACGACCACAACTTCGTGATCGCCGGTCAGGCCGACCATGACGGCCTGCGCCTGGCCGGCCGCTTCACCGAGCCCGAGCACGGCCGCACGATCGAGGTCCACACCGACCAGCCCGGCGTCCAGTTCTACAGCGGCAACTTCCTCGACGGCACGTTCCTCGGCATCGGCAACAAGGCCTACCGCCAGGGCGACGCCTTCGCCTTCGAGACCCAGCACTTCCCCGACTCCCCCAACCACCCCAACTTCCCGTCGACGGTCCTCCGCCCCGGCGAGACCTACAAGTCCACGACGATCTACAGCTTCGGCACGAAGTAGCGCCGGCCGGCGGGTGCGGTACGCCGTACCCGCCGCGCCCCCTGAGCACGCGACTCACGATGGCGACTCACGCAGACAGCGTCACGGCGAACGTTGTGTTCCCGGGGGTTGAGGTGACGGTCAGGGTGCCTTGGTGGGCTTCGGCGATGGAGCGGGCGAGGGAGAGGCCTAGCCCGGTCCCGCCGGTGGTGCTGGTTCGGGCTGTGTCGGCTCGGGTGAAGCGTTGGAAGACGTTGGGGAGCAGCTCGGCGGGGATGCCGGGGCCGTCGTCGTGGATGGTGAGTACGGCGGAGCGATCGGCCAGCTTGGCGGCGACGGTGACCGTGGTGCCGGCGGGGGTGTGGCGGCGGGCGTTGGTGAGCAGGTTGGTGACGACCTGGTGGAGGCGTTGCTCGTCACCGATGATGACGATCGGGTCGGGTGGCAGCTCCAGCTCCCAATGGTGGCTGGGGGCAACTATCTGGGCGTCGGTGATCGAGTCGCGGGCGAGCCGGGACAGGTCGACCGGGCGGCGGTCGAGCGGGCGGCCGGCGTCCAGGCGGGCGAGCAGCAAGAGGTCCTCGACCAACGACGCCATGCGAGTGGTCTCGACCATGACCTTTCCCATGGCGTGCCCGTAGAGCTCGGGATCGCGTTGGCGGAGGCTCAGCTGCGCGTAGCCGTGGATCGTCGTCAGCGGCGTACGGAGCTCGTGGGATGCATCGGCCACGAACTGCCGGACCTGCTGCTCACTGCGGTGTCGTGCATCGAGCGCGTTCTCCATATGACCGAGCAGCGTGTTGAGTGCGACCGCGACCTGGCCGACCTCGGTGCGCTCGTCGGTCAGCTGGTCGGGTACGCGTGCGGTCACCCCGATCTCCCCGGTGTCGAGCGGTAGACCGGCCACCTCTCGAGCGGTCTGCGCGACGCGGCGCAGTGGCCGCAGCTGACGCCGTACGACGAGAACACCGACGCCACCCGCGGTCAGTACGCCGATGCCGCCGAAGAGCACTTCCCAGCCGATCAGGCTGTTGACGGTGTTCTGGATGTCCTTCGTCGGCAGCCCGGTGATCACCGTGATCGAACCGACGCTGGACGCGTACACGCGGTACTCGCCGAGCGCTGGTAGGTCGACCGTGCTGTTCTGGCCGGCGGTCAGGTCATCGAGTACGCCAACCGCTTGATCGCTCAGCTCGGTGAGCGTGCCGTCGGCGGTGATCACGTTGCCCGCGGCCCCGGACGGACCGACGTACACGGTCACCGTGCCCGCGTCCTGTCCGTGCGGAGCGTCCTTCGGCGGTCCGCCCGGATTGCCGTTCGTCAGGGCGTTGATCGCGCGCCCCTGGGTCGCGGCCACCTTCCCGTCGAGCTGCCTGGTCAGGTACGAGCTGATCGCGGCGGTCGTCAGCGCGCTGATCACGAGACTCACCACCGCAACCAGCACCACCATCGCCGCCGCGACCCGCACACTCAACGACCGCGCCGCAACCCTCATGCACCCAGCATGTGCGGCAACCCCTCAGACGGCCTCCACGTTTGCTGGCACCTTGCTGTGAACTCAGAGCAGTACCGCGGCCGCCGCGCGCAGCCCGTCGAGCTCCGCCGCGGCCCACCCCTCGGCCCGCGACTCAGTACCGCGGAACTGCGGCTTGTCGACGAGGTGGAAGCGCAGGTTGAAGATGCTCCCGACAACCTGCAGGTACGGGATCACGGACTCGTCCTCTTCGCTGATCCCGCCGTACCCGGCCTTGAACGCATCCCAGTGTGGCGTCGGCGCGACGCCGGTGAAATCCGCCGCCAACGGGCCGACCGCCGCGAGGTCGAAATCGAGGAGCAGAAGTCCCTGCTCGGTCAACAAGACATTGTCCATCGTGACGTCGCCGTGGCAGGTTCCTGCCTTTGAGTACTGCGCGAGGTTGTTCCGTACAGCACCCGCGAGCGTGCGGAGCAGGTTTTCCTCCGAGTTATCCACAGCGAGAATCTGCTCGAGCGGTTCGTCGAGCCGGTGGACGACGTCGGCCGGCCGCCGGAAGTACGGCGACGTGTAGTTGCCGGCGGCATTGTGGAATGCGGCGAGTTGCGCACCGAAGGCGGCGTACAACTCGTCGGTGAACGGTCGCTCCGGCTTGCTCCCCTCGACGTACGACGAGAGAGTGAACGCCCGGGGTCCTTCCGGTGTGTCGAGCAGCCCGACAGTGTCGCCGTCGAGCAACGGAACCACCGACGGGACGGGGACGCCGGCTGCCAGCAGATGTGCCGAAAGCCCTGTCTCCCAACGGATTTCGTCCGGGTGGCGGCCGTCGTACCGATAGAGCTTGAGGACGTACCGCGTGCCGTCGGCGGCGGTCACCTCGTAGACGTCGTTCACCAGTGACCGGAGCAGTACGGCGCCGGTGAAATCGAGACCGTAGCGTCCGGCGAGGTGCGCGGCGAGGGCGTCGGGGTCGGGGAGGCTGCGCACGGACGGGACCATGGGTGCGAGGATATGAGTCGTTTGAATGAGAGCTGTCGTGGGGAGGTTCGAGACGTTTCCGGATTCGCCTCCCCTTATGGGGCCGGAAACCGGTAGCCTCGTGCAGCGCGCTATATGGGGGCCGCCGTTCCACCCACCCGACGAACTGCCGGAGAGCCCAAACCGGTCAGGAGTGCACGTCTTGCAGGAGAACACCAGCAGCACCAGTACTGGCGAACTGGTCAACGTACCCCTTACCGGTGCGGACAAGGTTGCCTACGCTTTCTATGCGACCGCGGCTGCCGCGGCGCTGGTCGGCCAAGTCTGGGCCGGCGTGACCCACATCCCCTGGCCGGACAGCGGCTTCTCGCAGCTGCTCAAGATCGTCCTCGTCACGCCCGCGGTCGCGGTGCTCGAGCTCGGTGGCGTCGCCACCGCAGCGCTCGCCGACCTCCGCCGGCGTAAGGGCGAACAGGCCTATGCCTACCGCGCGATGTCGTTCTTCGCGGCGCTCGTCGCGGTCGTGTTCAACGTGGTCGGCCACTGGCGGCCGGAGGAGCGGTTCCTCGCCTTCGGCTTCGGCGGCCTGTCCGCGTTCGCGTACGTGCTCTGGCTGATCCACAGCTCGGCCCGTCGTCGTGACGCACTGCGTCGCGCCGGGCAGATGCGCGAGACCGGTCCGGTGTACGGCGTCGTGCAATGGGCCCGCGAACCGCGAGTCACCTGGCTGGCGCGTTCGCTGGCGATCGAGCACGGCTACGGGCTGTACGAGAGCCTGCGTGCGGCCCAGCACCAGATCCGCAACCGGAGTCGTCGCGAGGCGATCGCCGGCACCGTCGCGGAGTACATCCGGTCCGAGCACCAGGACGAGCGGCTGGCGAAGATCGCCGAGACGACGTACGACCCGGACCGGCTGGCCGGGATGCTCGAGGAGCGGATCAACTACGAGGTCATCACCAACAAGCTGACCAAGGCGATCTCGCCGCCGCCCGAGCCCGAGGAGGGTCCGGCGGTGCCGGCCGCTGTCTGGGTGCTCGAGGGCGGACAGCCGCGGCGCGTGGACAACACCGGTGTGTCGCTGCGCGACGAGGATGCCTGGACCGGCGAGCTGATGGCGATCGTCGACCAGCCGCCGGAGGGCGACGAGTCGGTCGCCGAGGCGGTCGTGGTCGAGGACGCCGGCGAGCCGCAGCATGTCGTCAACGGCAACACCAACGGCAGCACCAACGGTGCTTCGGGCAAGCTCAAGCCGTTCGCGCCGCAGCCGAAGGCCGAGCCGACGGTGGAGAAGCCCAAGCCGCCGTCGCCGTTCGCCGGTCCGGCCGACCCGCAGCCGCCGGCGCTGATCACCACGCCGAAGGTCGAGCCCGTGCTGCGCGACCCGGAGCCGGTGGTCGTGGAGGACCAGCCGGAGCCGACCGCGCTCGAGAAGAAGCGGATGCGCGCATACGCGCTGCTGTCCGACTGGCCGGCCGGCCATGAGCGTACGGCGAAGACGCTGGCCGACGCGATCGCGTCGAGCGAGCCGATGGCCGCGCGCTTCATCGAGCAGTACGAGACCGAGCACGGAGTCGTGTTCGCCTCGCAGAACTGAGCAGCGCTGACCTGCCGGTGGACCTCAGAGGTTGAGGTTCACCGGCAGTTCTGCGAGACCGCTCACCAGCACGCGACGCCACTCGAGCTCTTCGGCCGGCTTCGCGAGGCTCATCCGCGGGAACCGGCGTACGAGCGCCAGCAGCGACTCCTGCAGCTCGATCCGCGCCAGCTGTGCGCCGAGGCAGAAGTGCGGCCCGAAGCCGAACGACAGGTGCTTGTTGTCCTGCCGATCCACCCGCAGCTCGTCCGGAGCGTCGTACGCACGCGGGTCGCGGTTCGCCGAGTTGAGCGCGGCCATCACGCCCTCGCCGGCCTTGATCTGTACGCCGTGCAGCTCGATGTCCTCGACCGCGATCCGCAGCTGACCGACCTCGCTGAATCGGTTGAAGCGCAGAAGCTCCTCGATCGCGGTCGGGACCAGCCCAGGCTCCGCGACCAGCCGGGCCCAGTTCTCCGGCCAGCGCAGCAGCGTCGCGACACAGCTCGAGATCTGGTTGGCCGACGTCTCGTGCCCGGCGACCAGCAGGTTCACGCCGAACGCGATCAGCTCTTCCTGGCTGAGCCGGTCGCCCTCTTCGCGTGCTCGCACGAGCTCGTCGAGCAGGTCCTCGGCCGGCTGGTCGGTGTTCGCCAGCTTCTTCGTGACCAGGTCCTCGATGTACGCCGTCAGGTTGGTCATCGCGTCCTCGACCAGGTCCTTCTCGGCCATCTTCATGCTGTACCCGAGCTCGGTCCACTCCCGGAACTGCGCACGGTCGGCGTACGGTACGCCGAGCAGCTGGCAGATCACCTGGATCGGCAACGGCAACGCGACGAGCTGCCGGATATCGGCACCGTCGCCGGCGCGGGCGACGTCCTCGGCCAGCTGTGCCGACAGCTCCGCCACCCACGGCCGGGTCCGCTCGATCTTCCGGTGCGCGAACGTTGGCACCACCAACCTTCGCAGCCGGGTGTGCTCCGGCGGGTCGGTCGTGGTCAGACTGTTCGGCATCGGCTTCGCGAGCGCGACCCGCGGTGCTCCCTGCTTCACCACCGCGGCCCGCGAGAACCGCGGATCCGCCAGCACGAGCTTCACGTCGTCGTACCGCGTCACCAGCCAGACCTCAGCGCCCGCGAGCGTCCGCACCCGAGCCACGGGCTGGTTCTCCCGCAGCTCGGCGAACGTAGGCGACGGATCGAACTGAAAAGCATCCTCGAACGGAATCTCCAGCACCATGACCCCAACCCTAAGCAAGTTAGGTAACCCTTGCTTCAGGCTCCCGCGCGTCGCGGACCGGTGACGACAGCCGGCACGATGAAGGCGGCGGCGATGATCAGCAGCACGACTCCGCCGATCAGGGAGCCGATCGTGATGCCCTCGACGACCGGCAGGGTCGCACCCATGCTCAGTTCGGCGTCGACGTTCGACGATCCGTCGGCGTTCATGATCACGACGGACCAGTCGCCTCCGGTGGCGTTCCAGCGCACGGAGCCGGTTCCGCCGGCGACCCAGAAGGACTGGTCGGCGGGAGCGGCGGCAGGCTTGTCGCCGGCCCGTGCCGTCGTCGAGAGCTTGAACGGATCGACGTCGAAGTCCGCAACCTCGTCGTACCCGACACCCTTCAGGTACGCCGCGACCTCCGCCGCCGGGCCGATGCCGATGAACACCGGGGTGCCGTTCTTCGAGGTGGCGTCGATCTGAACCTCACCGAGGAAGTCGTCGCTGTAGAACGCATCCGGCCCGGTCCCGCCGATGTCGAGGGAAGGCGCCAGCAGCGCGGACGTACTGGTGGTGACCCGCTCCGGTCCCACGGTGAAGGACCCGTTGTCGCGCTGCTGCTGAGCCCAGAGGCCGAAGCCGCCGATCGCGAACAGGATGAGGCTGACCATGCCGAACAAGCCGCCCACGACGACGAGCACGGTGCGCCCGCCGCCCCACGTGCGTCGGGCCGGCGGAGAAGAGATGGCGGTCATGAGACTGGCTCCTTCACGATGGTCGTGCTGACGGCTGCGGCTGGTGCGGGACTTGTCCAGAAGCGACGGCTGACGATCAGCAGGACGATGGCGACCGCGCACCACACGGCGACGTACAGCCAGGTCTCGCGGGTCGCGTCCGTGCCGGCCGGCCAGAGGTCCTCGGTGTTGATGCTGCCTTCGGTGGCATGGGCGATGAGGGTGATGAGGGCACTGCCGGCGGCGTGGTTGAACAGCCACGCGTACCAGATGGTGACGGCGACGGTGGTCAGCGCTTCGAAGGGCTTGAGACCGAACGACGGCATCAAGAACAGCGGCAGATGCCAGCCGGTGATGGCAACCGCCATGATCGCGGTCGCGGCGAGCGGAGTGCGGTTCGCCTGGAGTCTCGGCTGGGCGAAGCCGCGGAAGCTCGGCTCCTCACTTAACGGGCCGCCGGTCGGGTTGACGATGTTCATCCCGACCACGACCGCGAGTCCGTACCACGGGGTGAACTGACCGGTGTCCGGGGCCGGCGCGCCCATCGCCCGGTTCGCCGAGATCGTCACGAAGTGCACGATCAGCGGTACGGCGATCGCGACGGCGTACCAGATCCAGCTGACGCGCCAGCGGATCAACCGGGCTCCGACGGAACGCAAACCGGCGAGGCCTTCGGTCAGGGAGACGACCACGAGGGCAGCGACCAGGGCGCCCGGGGCGAAGAAGCTCCCGAACGGGACCCCGCCCCAGGCGAGGACGTAGGCGAGCACGAAGAAGCTGAGTACGGGGTGACTGCGGATAAAGGTCATGACGGATCTCCTCTGCTGCGGATCGGGGCTTGGTTCCTGGCTGGGCCGAGGGTCGGGCTCGGGCTGGATCACGCGGGACTTGTGCACTGCTCCTCCAGGGACTCGGTCTACCTCCGAGACTCGCGCCCGCGGGCGCGTTCGGGAGACCGGTCGACCGGTGGAGGAGGGGTTCGGGTTTCTGGTGTCAGGCCCGCAGATAGAGCAGTACGGCGAGCACCCGGCGGGACTCGTTGCGGGTGGTCGGGATGCCGAGTTTGGTGAAGATGCCGGAGACGTACTTCTCCGCGGCCCGCAACGTGATCGTCAGGGCGTCGGCGATGCCCTGGTTGGAGGCGCCGGTGGCCATCAGCTCGAGTGCCTCCCGTTCGCGCGGCGTCAGGACCGCGAGCGGGTCGTCGCCGCGCCGGCGCTTCAGCAGCGTGGAGACGATCTTCGGATCGACCGCCGAGCCGCCGCCGGCCACCCGCCGTACCGCCGCGACGAAGTCGTCGACGTCGCTGATCCGGTCCTTCAGCAGGTAGCCGACTCCTTCGGCCGACTCCGACAGCAGTTGCATCGCCAGACCCAGCTCGAGGTACTGCGAAAGCACGAGTACGCCGACCCCCGGATGCTGCTCGCGGATCCGCAACGCGGCGCGCATCCCCTCGTCGTTGTGGGTCGGCGGCAACCGGATGTCGAGGATCGCGACCTCCGGCGGGAAGCTCCGGACGTACCGCAGCAGGTCGTCGGCATTGTCGTACGCCGCGACCACGTCCAGCCCGGCGTCGCTGAGGATCCGGGTGACTCCCTCGCGCAGCAACACACTGTCCTCGGCGATCGCTACTCGCATGGCAGCTCCGCTTCGAGCCGGGTACCGCGTCCGGCCGGACTCCAGATCCGCAGCCGGCCACCCACGGCCTCGACCCGATCGGCCAGACCGCGGAGGCCGGTGCCACGCTCGGTGTCCGCACCGCCGATGCCGTCGTCGACGACCTCCACGACGACGGCATCCTCCGATCGCGTGACGCGTACGGAGGCCGCGGTCGCCTTCGCGTGCTTGCCGATGTTCGTGAGGCTCTCGCTGACCACGTAGTACGCCGCGACCTCGATCCGCTCGGGCAGCCGCCCGTCGACCGCGACATCCAGCTCGACCGGTACTGCGGCCTGGACGGCCAACGTTTCCAGCGCGACCGACAGGCCGTGGCCCGTGAGCACCGCTGGGTGGATGCCGCGCGCGACGTCTCGTAGCTCGTCGAGCGAGGCCGTCACCTCGTGCTTGGCCTTCAGCAGTCGTGCGGTCGTCTCGGGATCCTTCGAGGAGCTCCGTGCGATCAGTTGCAGCTCGAGTGCCAGGGCGACCAGGCGTTGCTGGGCGCCGTCGTGCAGGTTGCGTTCGAGGCGTTGCCGTTCCTTCTGGCCCGCGTCGACGACGCGGGCGCGTGAGCCTTGCAGCTCGAGCAGGCGGGCACGGAGCTCCACCTGAAGCCGGTTGTTCTCGAGGGCGATCCCGGCCGCCGCGACGACGGCGTCCAGTAACTCCCGCTCGTCCTGGAGCGATCGGTCGAACTCCAGGGCGATCACCGGCTCGTTGTCGCGACGGATGAGGCGGGTCGCCCGGCCGTCCTCGGGACCCCGCAGGGAGACGGCGTGACCGTCCGGATCGGCCCAGGTCCCGTAGTCGGGCAGCCAGTAGGCAAGGATCAGGGACGGATCGTGCAGAGCCCGGGCCAATGGTTCGCGCAGATCGCTGGTCGGGTGGGCGCGCAGTTCCATCAGCAGCGCGCCGACATCGGTGCGCGCCAGCCGGGAATCCAGCAGGCCGAGCAGGAACGCGACCGGGGCGAGTCCGACGGCAGCGAAGGTGACGTGCCGGACGACCTCGATCTGCGGCCAGCCGCGCAGGCCCGCGATGTACAGGATCGCGAGCATGACCAGGGCCAGACCGAACGTGTCTACCAGCAGGGTCACCGGTCGTCTCCGGCCGGCCGGTCGCCGTACCAGTAGCAGTACGACGCCCGCCAGGAGCAGAACGCTCATGGCGATCAGTTGCATCTGCTCGATCCGGGCCGCCAGCGCCGGCTGGGAGGTGATCGCGAGCAGGCTGTCCGGATTTCCGCCGAGCAGGATCTTCGCCAATTGCAGGATCACGACGTTCGTATAGGCGGCGGCGACCAGAATCCGACGCGGCCGGGTCTCCAGCTGCCCGGTCGGATAGGCGAGGAACACGTGCAGGAACATCGCGGACGGCACCATGTCGAGCAGGTGGCCGAGCGTGTGCAGCGCGGGCACCGACGACCATTGCAGCGCGGTCAGCGCCATCACGAAGGCGGTGGCGATCATCAGCGGACCGAGGCGGCTGTCCGGCCGGCGCCACCAGGCGAGGGTGCCGCTGATCAGGTACGGGATCGTGATCCAGTTGAACAGGAACGCCTGCAGGCCGGGCCGAACCAGCTCGTCACCCGCCAGTGCGAGACCGATCGAGCCGAGGAGCGTTCCGAAGCCCAGGGCGACCGTCCCCCACAACGCCCAGGCGCCCGGCCCCCGGGCAACTGCGGGCACCGCCGCCGATCCCCCCACCACAGCCACCGCCTCACGCCTTGGAAACGGTCGTCGAGTTGGCGATCGCCGAGTCGGTCCCCCTAGTCAGCGTGCCCCCGCAGGCGGCACCAGGCAATGCCGAACCACCGGCCCGGCGCCGTACACAACCGCTTAGGCAGCGCTAGCGCGGATCCCCAGGACATCACAATCGCGTCTTCCCAGCCTCGCCCCGAGGGCGCTGACGCCGAGGGACCGATTGTGATGGCCTGGGGATCCGGTGCTCAGCTCGTCCGGCCCTTGCCTTGCGGGGCGAGGATCGTGCCGTTGGTGAAGGCACGTCGTCCGCGCCAGAACAACCCGCCGTACCCGGCGTTCGGCCAGCCGGCCGTGGTCGGGCTGCCGATCTGGATGTTCGCGCCGGACACGTTGGTCATCGCGGTCTCGTACACCAGCATCCAGCCATCGTCGGCGAGCCGCGTGGTGATCGTGCGCGTCTCGTCGACGACATGCTTGCCGCCCTCGGTATGCCAGGACAGATGGTGCGCGAACCGGACCTCGTCGTCGGACACGTCCAGCGCGTCGACCCGGTCGTGGTCCTGCGACCCGTTGTTGCCGAGCGGCTTGTACCCGTTCTCCTTCGTATACGTCGGTCCGCCCCAGAAGTTGTCGTGCCCGAAGTGCGGCAACGACCACGACTCCCCTTGTGCCACAGGTGATCCCACGGCCGGTACACGCTGACCAGGTCGCCGGTCAGCGTCCGTATCGGGTGGATGTACGGTCGCGGCGACTCGTACTGCGGATCGTCCGCGTTTTAGACATACGTGAACAGCTCGCCGCCGCCTGCCGTCACCTGGATCGATTCGTTGACAGCGTGATTGCAGCCGAGAATCATCAGCTCTCCCGTGGTGATTGCGCGGTCCATGGGGCCCCGAGTTCGCTGAACAGCGCGAACTCGTTCGAGGCGCGGTCGATCCAGTTCTCGACGTCGAGAACTATCGGCCGGCGTTCCAGGGCTTCGCCTTCCCAGCGGATGAACTCGGCCGGGATCTCGCGTGGTGGGTCCGCGACCCGAACGGCCTCGACGACCGTCGTGAAGCCGCCGGTCGCCGAGAGCGGGACGTACAGCGGTACGGAAGGATCCGCGCGATGGTCGAGCAGGTTCTCCAGGAGGTCGGCCCGCTCGCGCTTCTTGACGGTCATGCAGCCGTCCTGGTGGATCTCCAGCGTGTCCGAGGCGTAGCGCAGTACGGCGCGACCCGTCGAGCCGTGCACGATGACCGAGGGCTCGAGGTGCTCGTCCGCGCACAACGTGACGGCGACGAGGATCGTCGTACCGCGGGCTGTGACGATCCGAACCGTCGACGTGTCGTCGGACTCGATCGGATTCGCGCGGTACAGCTCCGTCTCGACCGACCGTACGTCGTCCACGCCGGTCGACCGGTCCAGCAGCAACGCCGCCGCGGTCGCGTGGGCGAGCGGATTCGTCACCGCGCCGTCGACGACATCGACGCCGTCGAGCCGCCGCTTGCCGGCCCAGCGCGCCCGCTGGAAGTACTTCGCCGTCCGCACCCATTTGCCGACCGCACTGATCCCACGGATCTCACCGAGCTCCCCCGCGGCCATCATCTCCGCGAGCTTGAGCGTCGCCTCGGACGCCTGTGCCTGGAAACCGACCTGACAGGCGCGCCCGGTCTCCGCGACCACAGCAGACAGTTCCTCGAACTCCGCAAGCGATGCAGTCGGCGGCTTCTCAAGCAGTACGTCGGCGCCCGCCCGCATCGCCAGCGCCGCCAGCGGGACGTGCGTCTGGATCGGCGTACTGATGATCACGACATCGACTTCGGTTGCCGCGAGCAACGCCTCGAGGCTGTCGAAGGCGCGCACACCGTCGGTGGGACGGGGATCCGCGACCCCCACCAGTTCGGCCCGGCCGGCCTCGGCCAGCCGGGCGACGTTACGAACATGGGAGGCGCCGTGGCCGTGGACTCCCGCCACGGCCACGCGCGGCCCCGTCATCGACAATCAGTTGCTGTCAGCAACACTATTTGAGCTCCCCGTTGACCTCGTCCAGGAACGCCTTCGCAGCCGCATCGGGCGCCTGCCGGCCGAACAGTACCTCGGTCGTGTACCGCTGGATGATCTTCTCCACCTGGCCGCCACCGACCGGCGGCGCCGGTGACGGGTCACCGAGGTCCTTGCCGATGTCCTGGATGAACTTCGCGGACGCGGCGTCGGCCGGCTGCAGCTTCGGCGTCACCTCGGTGCGGATGTCGGTGTTCGGCGGCACGCCCCGCTCGGCGAGCAGGACGTTCCCGGCCGCGGCGCTGTTGGCCAGGTAGTTGACGAACTCCGCGGCCGCCTTCTGCTGCTTCGACCGCGACGAGATCGACCAGAACATCGAGCCCTTGTAGTACGAGCCGTTGTCGGCGGCCTTGCCGTCGGCGCTCGGGATCCGCAGCAGCTTCAACTGCTGGCCGCTCGCCTTGCTGAACGCGACCAACTGGTTGCTCCAGATGAAGCTCATCGCGAGTTTCCCGGTCGCGAACGCGGACTGGTCGAGGGCCGCGTTCATGTCCTGCGACACGGCCTCGGCCGACGGGATCGCCTTCTGGTCCCGGAGCTTCAGGATGTACTTGAAGAAGTCGGTGGTCTTCTCCGGCGAGACACCGAGCTTGCCGTCCTTGGTCCAGAGCGACTCACCGTTCTGCCGGGCCCAGAGGTTCAGGCCGGCCTCGTTGGCACCGAGCGTGCCTGTCCCGGTGATCTTGCCGCCGGTCTTCGTGGTGACCTCCGCGGCGATCCGGGCGAAGTCGTCCCAGGTCCAGGTGGTGTCGTCCGGAATCGCCACGCCGGCGGTCTTGAAGGCGGCCGGGTTCACCACGACGGCGAACGAGTTGATGCCGGCGTTCAGCCCGTAGAGGCCGCCGTCGAACTCGCCGGCGCCCAACGTGTCCGGCTCGAACTTGCCGGTGTCCAGGCCCTGCGCCTTCTTCAGGTCGAGCAGTGCGCCGCGGTCGGCGTACTCCCGCAGGTACTTCTCGTCCATCTGGATGATGTCCGGGGCGTCGTTCGCGGCAACGGTCGTGGCGAGCTTGTCCCAGTAGCCGGACCACTCGCCGAACTCACCCTTGATCGTGACGTTCGGGTGGTCCTTCTGGTACGCGTCGATCACCTGCTGGGTGAGCTTGGTCCGGGTGTCCGAGCCCCACCAGGTGAATCGGAGCGTGACCTTGCCGCCGGCATCGTCCGACGACCCGCCCGGACCGCCGGAGTCGCCGCCGCAGGCGCTTGCCGCGAGCAACGTCGTGGCCAGCGCCAGCGCCGTCAAAGCGCGTGGGATGTGCCTCATGATGTGCACCTTTCAGGGGTTACTTGATGCCGGTGGTCGCGATGCCCTTGATCAGGTATCGCTGGCCGAACAGGAAGGCGAGGAAGACCGGGACGAGAGAGACGACCGACATCGCGAACATCGATCCCCAGGAGCTGCTGGAGGTCGAGTCGACGAAGCCCCGCAACGCGACCGGGACGGTGTACATGTGCGGGTCGGTCAGGTAGATCAGCTGGCTGAAGAAGTCGTTCCAGGTCCAGATGAACGTGAAGATCGTCGTGGTGGCGAGCGCCGGCACCATCAGCGGCAGGATCACCCGCAGGAAGATGCCGCCCCGGCCGCAGCCGTCGATCCGGGCGGCCTCGTCCAGCTCGCGCGGGATGCCGCGGATGAACTGC
This sequence comes from Kribbella rubisoli, assembly GCF_004217145.1. GTDB lineage: Bacteria > Actinomycetota > Actinomycetes > Propionibacteriales > Kribbellaceae > Kribbella > Kribbella rubisoli. The sequence continues at coordinate 1,474,265 of NZ_SHKR01000011.1, forward strand.
ACCATCAGGAACACGAAGAACGCATCCGTGGCGAGCAGCTTCGGCACGATCAGCGGGAGGAACGTGTTGATCCAGCCCGCGTGCGAGAACAGGATGTACTGCGGCACGATCACCACGTGGATCGGCAGCATGATGCTCAGCAGCATGATCGCGAACCAGAACTTCTTGCCCGCGAACTCCAGCCGGGCGAAGGCGTACGCCGCCATCGAGCACGAGACCAGGTTGCCGAGGATCGAGCCGAGCACCACCACCGCCGAGTTCAGCAGGTAGCGGGTGAACGGCTCGCTCAGCGCGTTCCAGCCGACCCGGTAGTTGTCGATCCGCAGGTCCTTCACCAGGATCCCGGGGTCGCGGAAGATCTCGTTGCCCGGCCGCAGCGAGCTGACCACCATCCAGATCACCGGGTAGAGCATCACCAGCGCGGATGCCGCGAGTACGACGTGGATCACCAGCGGCCGGGCCCGCGCCCAGGTAACGACGCCGGTCCGCCGGGCGGCGACCGTGGTGCGGAGCGTTTCAGTCGTCATAGAACACCCAGTACTTCGAGAGGAGGAAGTTCGCCGCGGTGAAGATCCCGATGATCACGAGCAGGAACCAGGCCATCGCCGACGCGTAGCCCATGTCGAAGTTCCCGAAGCCCCGGTCGTAGAGGTACAGCGTGAAGAACATCGTCGAGTCCGACGGACCGCCGCTGCCCCCGGAGACGACGAACGCCTGCGTGAACGCCTGGAACGCGTGGATGATCTGCAGCACCAGGTTGAAGAAGATGATCGGCGTCAGCAGCGGCAGCGTGATGCTGAAGAACCGGCGCAGCGTCCCGGCGCCGTCGACCGACGCGGCCTCGTAGTACATCGACGGGATCTGTCTCAGCCCGGCCAGGAAGATCACCATCGGCGAGCCGAACGTCCACACGTTCAGTACGACGAGCGTGCCCAGCGCCGTACTCGGGTCGGAGATCCAGCCCTTGCCGTCGATGCCGACGACGTCGAGCAGCTGGTTCAGCAGACCCGTCGTGCCGAAGACCTGCCGCCAGAGGATCGCGATCGCGACACTCGAGCCGAGCAGCGACGGCAGGTAGAAGACCGATCGGTAGAAGGCCATCCCGCGGACGCCACGATCGAGTACAACGGCCAGCAGCAGGGCGATCGCCAGCTGCAGCGGGACCGACACGAACACGTAGGTGAACGTCACTCGGAGTGAGTTGTGCAGCCGCTCGTCGGACAGCATCCGGGTGAAATTGTCGAGGCCGATCCACTTCGGGGCCTGGATCAGGTTGTAGTCCGTGAAGGACAGGTACAGCGAGGCCAGCATCGGGCCGATCGTGATGAGAAACAGCCCTAGCAGCCAGGGGGCCAGAAACAGGTACCCGGCCAGGTTGTCCTTCTTCTGACCTGCGGTTTTCTTTCCCCGGAGGCTGCCGAGCTCACCCAGCGCACTCATCGTTTTGATACCTCCGGACACTGATGGAAAGCGCTTGCCTTGGCCGGTCAAACTAGTACAAGAAACCGGTTCCCGCAAGGGTTCATCGGTGCAGGAAACGGTCCGGATCCGGCCGCTGTGCGAGGTATTGACAGGACAAAGTTCCGGGGCGACAGTTCTGAGCCTTTGGCAACCGCTTACCGCCCAGGAGATGCCGATGCTGCGACGTACCTTCCTCACCGGTTCGCTGACCACAGTCGCGGTCGGCGCACTGCAAACGACCACGGCACGTGCTGAGGTAGCTGCTGTGGACGAGGACTTCCTGACCCTGCTGACCAACGCCAATCAGGCGCAGATCCCGCTGGTGCTGGCGAACTACCAGAACGCCGGCGACAGCATCCGCACGGTCGCGCGAAAAGCCAGGCGACTGATCTCCGGGTACGTCTGGGGCAGGTCGTCCTACCACCATGACCCCGCCCTGCTCGGCCGGCTGGGCTGGCTGGTCGATCAGCTCGCGGCGCGGCAGCACGACGACGGTCTGTACGACGTCGGCAACTTGCACTCGCCGCCGGACAGCTCGTTCGCGATCCAGGACGTGTGCGTGCTGTACGCGCTGCTCGACGCGGATGACTCGGCGGAGACAGCGTCGCTGCGTACGACGCTTGCCGCCGTGATTCGCAAGGCGGCGCCTGCGCTGGCCGTCGGCGGCGTACACACGCCGAACCACCGCTGGGAGGTGTCGGCTGCGCTGGCCCGCGCGCACCACCTGTTCCCGGACCGGCGGTACGCGGCGCGGATCGACGACTGGCTCGACGAGGGCATCGACGCGACCCCGGACGGGATCTACAGCGAACGCAGCTCGACGTACGCCGCCGAGGTGACGAATCCGTGCCTGCTGACGATCGCCTGGCTGCGCGACAAGCCGGCCCTGGTGGACTACGTACGACGGAACCTCGAGGCGACGCTGTACTTCTTGGAGCCGAACGGCGAGGTCGACACGACGGCCTCCCGGCGCCAGGACCAGAAGGGTCTGCGCGAGGTCTGGTGGTATCTGACGCAGTTCCGCGAGCTCGCGCTGCACACGAACGACGGCCGGTTCACGACTGTTGCCAAGAGCATCGAAACGCGCGGCACGGGCGAGCTCGGCGACTTCCTGGCCGAGGTGCTCGAGCGGCCCGAACTGGCAGCCGCTCTGCCGGCCGCGGCGGCGGTGCCGACCGATTTCGTCCAGCACTTTCCGTCGCAGGCGTCGGCACGCGTACGCCGCGGTGCGCGGACTGCGACCGTGTTCGGTGGGACCGACTTCCATGACATTGCGGTGATCTCGTCGGGGCTGTCCACCAATCCGACGTTCTTCAAGCTCCGCAACGGCGCGGCGATCCTGGACTCGGTCCGGCTGTCCCCGCAGTTCTTCAGTACCGGTCACTTTCGCAGCGACGGTCTGCAGGTATCGGGGAAGACGTTCAAGCTGTCGTCTGAGGTGAAGGTCCCGTATCACCTGCCGCTTCCGAAGCGATACCGCCGGGCGGATGGGCGCTATGCGTTGACGCCGGACGGTCGCTTCTACGCGTCGATGGACTTCGGCCACCGGCCTAAGCAGTATCGGACGTTGCGGACCGAGATCGCTGTGACGGAGGTTGCGAACGGGTTCGACCTGGTCTTCGATTTTGACGGCGACGAGACGGCGTACGCGATCGAACTCTGCTTCCGGCCTGGTGGGACGCTGGCCGGCGTTGAGGTTTTGGATGCCTCGGGCAACTATCAACTGGCCGCCGGCACTGGAAGCTACACCGTCGGTTCGGATCGGATCGAGTTCGGTCCGGGGAACGGCGCTGCGCGGGTGGCGATGGATCCGGGCGAGCGGTACACGTACCTCGGTGGCAGCCTGACCCCGGACGGTCTGCGCGTCTACCTCACCGGCCGGATTCCCGGGCGTCAGGTGCTCAGGTTGCAGATGTCTTAGTAATTCGAATTATCACTGTCTTTTTCTTGACGACGGACCGTCGTCGGGCTACTGTCGGGCGATGCCACAGAAGGCGACCCGGCTGACCCAGCGCGATATCGCGCGACTGGCGAACGTCAGCCAGACGACGGTCTCACTGGTGCTGAACAATCGCAGTGACGCGACCGCCCGGATCCCGGCCGAAACCCGGGACCGGGTGCTCAAGGTGATCCGGGACACCGGGTACCAGGCGGATCCGTTGGCCCGGCGGATGCTCAAGCAACGCAACCAGATCCTCGGCGTGTTCACCTACGAGTCGGTGTTCCCGAGCACGAGCGGTGACTTCTACTACCCGTTCCTGGCCGGCATCGAGGACCGCGCCGAGCGCCTCGGGTGGGACCTGCTGCTGTTCACCAGCGCCCCGGTCGCGGACGGCCACCGCCGGATCTTCCACGAGAACAACCGCCTCCGCATCGCCGACGGCTGCCTACTCCTCGGCCGAGACGTCCCCTCCGACGAGCTCGCCCGCCTGATCGCCGAGGACTACCCCTTCGTCTCGGTCGGCCGCCGCAACGACGCCGGCGCCCCCGTCCCCTCCGTGGGCGCCGACTACACCACCGCGACCCGTCTCCTGGCCGACCGAGCCCTCAAACTCGGCCACCGCCACCTCGCCTACCTCGGCCCCGCCACAGGCCCCGCCCCCATCCCCGAATCCTCCGCAGACCGCCTCCAAGGCTTCCACCAAACCGCCGGCCCCAAAGCCCTGGTCCTCCAAACCTCGCCGCAGATGCAGTGGGTTGGGGAGGCGGTCGATGTGTTGGTGGAGCGGCGGATCACCGCGGTGTTTGTGGAGGAGCGGGCTGATGCGATTGCGCTGCTTGCCGCGGCTTCCGCGCGCGGGATCGACGTACCTGGGGATCTGTCTGTCGTTGCGCTTGGTGATTCGACTCGGCCTGTGGCGAGTGACGTGGACTTCAGCGGGTTTCATGTGCCGCGGCGGGCGATTGGGGTGCGGGCGGTCGAGCTGCTCGAGGCGATCCTGGCCGGCGCCGCGACCTCGCAGCAGATCCTGCTCCCGTGCGAGCTGACCGAAGGAACCACTCTCACTCCACCCAAAGGTGTCTGAATGCATACAGAGGTACTTGTGGTCGGCGGCGGACTCGGCGGCGTGGCGGCGGCCTTGGCTGCGCTGCGTGCCGGTCGATCGGTCGTGCTGACCGAGGAGTTCGACTGGCTCGGCGGACAGCTGACCAGCCAGGCCGTCCCGCCGGACGAGCACAGCTGGGTCGAGCAGTTCGGCGTCACAGCGTCGTACCGCGCTCTCCGCGACGGCATCCGCGAGTACTACCGTCGGCACTACCCACTGACCGCAGCCTCCCGCGCAATGCCTCAGCTGAACCCTGGCGCTGGATACGTATCCAAGCTCTGCCATGAGCCGCGAGTCGCACTCGCAGTGCTGGAAGCCATGCTCGCGCCGTACAGAGCGAGTCATCGTCTGCAGGTGCTCCAGCCGTACCGTCCTGTCGCCGCGGAGACCGACGGCGATCGCGTGACCGCGGTGACTGTGCAGCATCGTGATTCCGACGAGCAGGTGACTGTCACCGCGCCGTACATCCTCGATGCGACCGAGACCGGGGAACTGCTGCCGCTGACCGGGACGGAGTACGTGACCGGGTTCGAGGCGCAGAGCGAGACCGGCGAGCCGAGCGCGCCCGCGGAAGCGCAGCCGATGAACATGCAGGCGGTCTCGTACTGCTTCGCGGTCGATCACGTCGACGGCGACCAGGTCGGTGACAAGCCGCCGAACTACGCCTTCTGGCGGAACTACCAGCCGTCGTTCTGGGGCGACCGCCTGCTGTCCTGGACCGCTCCGAACCCCCGGACGCTGGAGACGTCACACCGCTCCTTCACGCCGAACCCCGACGACGATCCGCTTGCGGTGGTTGCCGATCAGCGCCTGACCGGCGGCGACACGAACCTGTGGACGTTCCGCCGGATCGCGGCGCGCCGGCACTTCGTCCCGGGCGCGTACGAGAGCGACATCTGCCTGGTGAACTGGCCGATGATCGACTACTTCGAGGGCGCCGTCATCGACGTACCGGACGCTTCGAAGCATCTCGCCGCGGCGCGTGAGCTGTCGCAGTCCGTCTTCTACTGGCTGCAGACCGAGGCACCTCGGCCCGACGGCGGGAGCGGCTTCCCCGGGCTCCGGCTGCGTGGGGATCTGCTTGGTTCGGCGGACGGGCTGGCGCAGGCGCCGTACATCCGGGAATCGCGGCGGATCAGGGCGGAGTACACGATCGTCGAGCAGGACCTCTCGGTCGCGGTCCGCGGCGACCGAGGCGCGGTCGAGTACGACGACACCGTCGGCGTCGGGATGTACCGCATCGACCTGCATCCGTCGACCGGCGGCGACAATTACATCGATGTCGCGAGCAGCCCGTTCCGGATCCCGCTCGGTGCGCTCATCCCGCAGCGGGTCGAGAATCTCCTTCCTGCCAACAAGAATCTCGGCACGACGCATATCACCAACGGCTGCTACCGGCTCCACCCGGTCGAATGGAACATCGGCGAATCCGCTGGTGCGCTGGCCGCCTTCTGCCTGGACCGCGGTGCGACGCCGCGAGCGGTCCGCAGTACGCCGGCCCTCCTCGCGGAGTACCAGTCCCGTCTGGCCGCCGACGGGGTGGAGCTGAGCTGGCCGGAGGTGTCGGGCTACTAAAATGTCGGCGTGAGCTTCCACGCCGCTGCCTTCATCGCCACCAGCCTCGACGGCTACATCGCCCGCCCCGACGGCTCCATCGACTGGCTCACCACCCGAGCCGAACACGCCGGCGAGACCGGGTACGACGAGTTCATGTCCTCGATCGACACCGTCGTACTCGGCCGGAACACCTATGAGCTGGCGCTGACGTACGACCTCTGGCCGTACGAAGGCAAGCAGGTGGAGGTCCTCAGCTCGACCCTCGACCCGAACACCGACGACCGCATCCTCGTCCACCGCACCCTGGACGCCCTGGTCGAAACCCTCACCGACCGAGGCGCCCAACGCATCTACACCGACGGCGCCCGAACCATCCAGACCTTCCTGACCGCCGGCCTCCTCAACGAGCTGACCATCACCACCGCCCCGGTCCTCCTAGGCACCGGCATCCCCCTCTTCGGCCCCCTGACCTCCGACATCCCCCTGACCCACAACGCCACCCGCACCCTCAACGCCGGCTTCACCCAATCCGACTACACAATCCAGCACGTCGGCGCATGATGGAGACATGGACACGTTGCCCGGACTAACAGTTCAGCGAGACGATCCGCCGGTCGCGATGCAAGCGCAACTGATGGGAACGCTGGACCTCGACCCCTCGACGAACTGCCTGGTACTCCGCCCCTCCAACATCGACAACGTGCAGTTCGTCGACATCGCCTGGCCCCGAGGCTGGAGCGTCACAATCCCCGACGGCAACCCCACCCTGACCGACCGCGCAGGAATACCAGTCGCCCAGGTCGGCGACGAGGTCTCCGTCGGAGGAGGTTTCGTAGACACAACCCGAGCCAAAGTCACCGCCTGCACAGGCCAACAGGCCGTCTTCATAGCCTCGGCCCTAACCCGCCTTTGACGACCACCCGCGCCAGAAGGCGGCCTCCGCGGTGACCTTGGCATACTTGCCGTGCGGCCCTTGAAGCTGTGGACAAGTAGCGCATCTGTCGACAACTCGATTGCTCAGAATCCCTCGAAAATAAGGGGTTCTGAAGTTGGAAAACTGTCGGTGGCCGTGTCTAGGGTTGTCGGTATGGAGGTCCTCGGCGAACGGCCCGTCTGGTCGATGAGCGAGAGCGAGAAGGTGTCGGCTCTCGACGCAGTCGTCGCGGAGAAGGCCCGCCTGGAGACCCTCGAGCTCCACCTCATCGCAGCCATCGACCAGTCCGGCGCCCGACGCCAGGTCCGTATCGCCACCCACCTGACCAAGTAGGCCGCTACCGCCGCCCTCCCCGACCCAGCCACGCCCTTCGCCAATCCCGCCACCGCCCAGCCGGCTCCGATCGACACCGTCGAGACGGTGGCCGGAGTGGACGATGCAGGTACGCCGGAATCGGGGGCGTGGCGCGTCTCCGGCTGGATCGCACACGAGACAGGCTAGGTCAGCCTCGTGCTCGCCAACCACATCTAGGTGACGTCACGCGTATGGGGGTCGCCATCTCCAGCATTCGTTGATTTGGTCGAGTTGAGACTGGAGGCGGCGGGAGTCCCGGCGAGGGAGGTTGTGTACGACGATGTGCAGGATCGCCTGGACCTCGAGCATCGGCGGGCAGCACTCCCAGATGCCGCATCCCGTGTAGCGCGGGTCGTATAGGCGATGAGCGGGATCACGGACGAACCGCTCCCAGTACCGGGTCGCCTCCAGCACCTGCCCGGGCTCCAGGAGGGTGTTCTCCAGGCGAGCGATCACACGCCGGCCGTGCGGAGACAGGCCGGGAAGGTTGGAGATTCGGGTGATTGTGGAGAGACCATTGGTCTTCGTCATCCGCAGTCGTGCAGCAGAGTCCGCACGAAGTTGAGCCGGGCGCTTACGCGGCATCGGCCTTTCTGTTGATCTGCATGCCTTCATGGTGCCACGACACGGACGAGGAGTTCGATCGCGTTTTAGTCGTTTCTTGTGAGCACGCGGACCGAGGTGTCGACAGCGCGCGACAAGCCCACACGACGCAGGCTCGTGGGCACGCAATCAGCTTTCTCCCAGGCACCAGCCAGGCCGTCGATCGCGCAGCAGCGCGCAGTACGCCGGCGGCAGCCGGCAAGTCCGGCAGTAGCCGGAGGGTGGGTGGGCGACGGGCGTAGCAGCCGCTGCCGAGGAGCGCAGCGACGAGAGAGCGGGTGCGTAGCGCGCGGGGGCAGTTTTCCCGCTCTGGCTCACCTGGGGTTCAGGAGGTGGACTGCTTCGGCGGCCCAGTAGGTGAGGATGGTGTCGGCGCCGGCTCGGCGGATTGAGGTTAGGGTTTCGAGGATGGCGGCGTCGCGGTTGATCCAGCCGTTGGCGGCGGCGGCTTCTACCATGGCGTATTCGCCGGAGATGTTGTACGCGGCAACGGGGACGTTCACGTGGTCGCGGACCTGGCGGATGATGTCGAGGTAGGCGAGGGCCGGCTTGACCATGACGATGTCGGCGCCTTCGGCGATGTCGAGGTCGACCTCGCGGATGGCGTCGCGGGCGTTGGCGTTGTCCTGCTGGTACGTCTTCCGGTCGCCGGTGAGCGACGAGTCGACCGCCTCGCGGAACGGGCCGAAGAATGCCGACGCGTACTTCACGGCGTACGCGAGGATGACGGTGTCGATGAAGCCGGCCGCGTCGAGCGCGCTGCGTACGACGCCGACCTGGCCGTCCATCATCCCGGACGGACCGACGACATGGGCGCCCGCCGAAGCCTGCGCGACACCCATCTCGGCGTAGATCGACAGCGTGGCGTCGTTGTCCACCCGGCCAGAAGCATCGAGTACGCCGCAATGTCCGTGCGACGTGAACTCGTCCAGGCAAAGGTCCGACATCACCAGCAGCGAGTCACCGGCCTCGGAAACAGCATCGGCGATCGCGACATTCAGGATCCCTGCCGGATCCAGGGCGCCAGAGCCAACGGGGTCCTTCACCGAAGGTACGCCGAACAACATCACCCCGCCGAGACCGAGCGACGCAGCCTCCGCGACAGCCTTCCGCGCCGTGTCCCGGGTGTGCTGGACGACGCCGGGCATCGACCGGATCGGGATCGGCTCCCGGGCGTCTTCCCGGATGAACATCGGCAGGATCAACTGCCGCGGCTCGATGACGGTCTCCGCGACCAGTCGACGTACCGCCGCCGACGACCGAAGCCGCCGCGGCCTGACCTCCGGGAAACCACCAGGCATGGAACTCAGCTCTTCCGACGAGATCCCGAGCGACGCTCGGACGGACGGGTGACCGGTTCACCGGCCTCCACCATGGTGTCACGCCGGTCGGCTCCGAAGCGGGCGAGGGCGTCGGCCAGCTCCTCGACCGACGGCGACTCGGCCATCGCGTCGACGCGCAGGCCGTGCTCCTCGGCGGTCTTCAGCGTGGCCGGGCCGATCACCGCGATCACAGTCGACGCGTGCGGCTTGCCGGCGATGCCGACCAGGTTCCGCACGGTCGAGGACGACGTGAACACGACCGCGTCGAACTTGCCCGACTTGATCGCCTCGCGGGTCGGCGCCGGCGGCGGAGCGGCGCGCACGGTCCGGTACGCCGTGACGTCGTCGACCTCCCAGCCGAGATCGGTGAGTCCGGCAACGAGTGTCTCGGTGGCGATGTCCGCGCGCGGCAGGAAGACCCGGTTGATCGGGTCGAGCACCTCGTCGAACGGCGGCCAGTCCTCGACCAGCCCGGCGGCCGACTGCTCACCGGACGGGACCAGGTCCGGACGGATGCCCCAGGCACCGATCGCCTCGGCGGTCTTGTCGCCGACCGCCGCGATCTTCAGCCCGGAGAACGCGCGCGCGTCCAGCCCGTACTCGTCGAACTTCTCCCGGACCGCCTTCACCGCGTTGACCGAGGTGAACGCGACCCACTCGTAGCGTCCCTCGACCAGACCGCGGATCGCCTTGTCCATCTGCTGCGGATTGCGCGGCGGTTCGACCGAGATGGTCGGGACCTCTTCCGGCATCGCGCCGTACCGACGGAGCCGGTCCATCAGCGGGCCGGCCTGGTCCTTGGTCCGCGGGACCAGGATCCGCCAGCCGAACAGCGGCTTGGTCTCGAACCAGGACAGCGCCTCGCGTTGCTCGACCACGCTGCCGACGACGATGACGGGCTCGCCGGTCACCTTCGCGGCGCGCAGGTCGGTGACGATCGTCTCCAGCGTGCCGACGACGCTCGTCTGCGCGGTCGTCGTACCACCGACCGTCGCCGCGACCGGGGTCGAAGCGTCGAAGCCGGCCTCGACGAGCGCGGCAGCGGTCTCCTTCAGCGTCTCCGACGCGTTCAGCAGGACCAGCGTCTGCTTCGGCTGCAGCCGGGTCAGGTCGAGCTTGTTCTCGGCCAGGTCGACGACGGTGACCTCGCGGTCGCCCTTCATCGTCAGCGGGATCCCGGCGTACGTCGGGACCGCGCTCACCTCGCTCACACCCGGGACGACGTTGAACCCGATCCCCGCCTTCTTGCAGGCAGCTGCCTCCTCGGCGCCACTGGAGAAGGTGAACGGGTCGCCGGTCAGCAGGCGTACGACGTTCGCCGCGGTCTTGGCCGTCTTCACGACGAGCCGCGCCCGGGCTGCGATCCGCAGCGCCCGGCTGCCCTCGGCGCCGGAGCCGTCGATAACCTCGACGCCTGGCCTGCAATAGGTCAGGAACGCGTCGTGTTCGGGGCCCTCGACAACGACTGCGTCGGCGTTGGCGAGCACATCACGGCCGGCCAGCGTCAGCAGTGCGGGGTCGCCGGGGCCGACGCCGACGAATGTCACGTGGCCGAGTGGTCTGGTCTGCTTGACGGTACTGGTCGCAGCCTTCTGAGGTGCTGCGGTGGCCGCTGTCTTCGCGCTCACGTCTGCCTTCGCCCTCGTCGTTTTCCTGCTGGTCTTGTGGGCCGTCTTGTGGGCCGCGGTCGTAGTGCCCTGTGCCGGTGTCATGTTTGCTCCAGCAGTTCGTGCGCCAGTGCCTTGCCGACCGACTCCGGGTCGTCGACCGACCCGTTCGCGGACAGGCGTCGTACGCCGTCCTCCTGGCCGAGCGCGCCGCGCAGCCAGAGCTCCGGGCCGTCCTCGCCCTCGACCACCTCGGCCAGCGCGCCGACCGGAGCCGTGCACCCCGCCTCGAGCGTGGCCAGCAACTGCCGCTCTGCTGTCACTGCCGCGCGGGTGGCAGGATCCTCGAGGTGCGCCAGCGCGGCCAGCACCTCGGTGTTGTCCGACCGGCACTCGATCGCCAGCGCACCCTGCCCAGGCGCGGGCAGCATCTGGATCGGATCCAGCGTCTCGGTGACCTCGGACAACCGTCCCAGCCGCGACACCCCGGCACGCGCGACGATCACCGCGTCGACCTTGCCGTCGGTGACGAGTGAGATCCGGGTGTCGACGTTGCCGCGGACTCCGGTGCACTCGACGCCCAGGCCGAGCGCGTCGATCTGCGCGACGCGACGCGCGGCCCCGGTGCCGATGACAGAGCCGCGCGGCAGCTCGCCGAGCGTCAGGCCGTCACGGGCAATGAGCACGTCGCGCGGGTCCTCGCGGAGCGGGATGGCGCCGATCACCAGACCGTCGACCGGCGCGGTCGGCAGGTCCTTGAGCGAGTGCACCGCGATGTCGATCTCGTCGGCCAGCAAGGCGTCGCGCAGTGCGCTGACGAAGATGCCGGTGCCGCCGATCTGCTCGACCGGGGCGCGGTTCACGTCGCCGGTGGTCGTGATCAGCACGAGCTCGACCTCGTGGCCGAGCGCGCGCAACTCGTCCGCGACGAGGGTCGACTGCGCGGTCGCGAGCGCGGAGCGACGGGTACCGAGCCGGATCATGCCTGCTCACCTCCACCGTGGCGGGCATCCGCGGGTGTCTTGCTGGTGTCCTCGGGAGACTTGACCGCTGTCACCGCGTCCACCGTTGCCTGGTCGAGCGCGAACAGCTCGCGCAGCGCATCGGCGTACGTCGGTCCGCCCGGGTCTCCGCCGAGCTCCTTCACGCGGACCGTCGGGTTGTGCAGCAACTTGTCGACGACGCGGCGGATGGTCCGCGCGACCTCGTGCCGCTGCTGCTCGTCGAGGCCGGGCAGCCGGCGGTCCAGCCGGGCCAGCTCGGAGTCGACCAGCTCGGTCGCCATCGTCCGCAGCGCGACCACGGTCGGCGCGACCGACGCGGCCCGCCGGGTCGCCTCGAACGCACCGGTCTCCTCGCCGACGATCCGCCGTACCTCGTCGATGTCGGCTTCGCTGCCTCCCGCCGTACCAGCGAGGTCGGCGAGCGTGACCAGCGTGACGCCGGGGATCCGTGCGGCCTCCGGCGCGACGTCGCGCGGCAGGGCGACGTCGAGCACGCCGAGCGGCCGTCCGTCCGACGCGTTCCGGATCATCTCTTCGGTCAGTACGACGCCGCGGGCGCCGGTGCACGACACGATCAGGTCGGCGTCGCGCAGCGCATCCGGCACGTCGGCGAGCGGGACCGGCGTACCGCCGATGCGATCGGTCAGCGCGACCGCGCGGTCATAGTTGCGGTTGGCAATGGTCACGCTCTTGGCGCCACCGTTGATCAAGGTCTGTGCCGCCAGCGAGGCCATCGAGCCGGCTCCGACGATCAGCGCGCGGCGGCCTTCGAAGCCGCCGACAGCTTCCAGGCCGGCCGACACGACCGAGCGGCCTGCGGAGTCGATGCCGGTCTCGGTCCGGGCCCGCTTGCCGACCCGCAACGCGTGCTGGAACAGGGCATTCAGGTCGGAGCCGATCGTCTCCAGGTCCTGGCCGACGCGCAGCGTCTCCTTCACCTGGCCGAGGATCTGGCTCTCGCCGACGACCATCGAGTCGAGCCCGACAGCGACTTGGAACAGGTGCGCGACCGAACCCTCTTCGAAGTGCACGTAGAGGTGTTCGGCCAGATCCAGCAGCGGCACGCCGGTGACGTCGGACAGGATCGCGGTGACCTCGTCCATCCCCGCGTGGAACCGGTCGACGGTCGCGTAGACCTCGGTTCGGTTGCAGGTGGCAATGACTGCGGACTCGGCAACGGCCGGGGTGTGCTTGACGGCCAGAGCCAGCTTGGTCGCCGCATCCGCGTCGAGCGCCACACGCTCGAGGACGTTGATGTCCGCGGAACGGTGACTGATGCCGACGACCAGGTAGCTCACGCGCCGACACCTCCCCCAACACTCGGAAGATCGCTCAGACCGTTCATCGCTGGTAGCTCGGGCACCTGGGGGAGCGCCGCCTCTCCGGACTTTCGTTGTTCGTGGTACGCCAGGATCTGCAACTCGATCGAGAGGTCCACCTTGCGGATGTCGACGCCGTCGGGCACGGACAGCACCACGGGCGCGAAGTTCAGGATGCTGGTCACGCCGGCGGCGACCAGCCGGTCGCAGACCTCCTGGGCCGGACCGGCGGGCGTGGTGATCACGCCGATCGAGACCCGGTCGCGCTCGACGATGTCCTCGAGCTCGGCGAAGTCGCGGACCTCCATGTCGCCGATCCGCTCGCCGACCAGCTTCGGGTCGGCGTCGAGCAGGGCGACGATCCGGAAGCCGCGGGTGCCGAAGCCGGAGTAGTTCGCCAGCGCGTGGCCCAGGTTTCCGATCCCGACGATGACCACGGCCCAGTCCTGGGTGACGCCGATCTCGCGGGCGATCTGGTAGCGCAGGTACTCGACGTCGTACCCGACGCCGCGGGTGCCGTAGGAGCCCAGGTAGGACAGGTCCTTGCGGAGCTTGGCGGAGTTGACCCCGGCCGCCGTCGCCAGATCCTCGCTCGACGCGGTCGCGATGCCGTTGTCCGAGAGCGCGGTCAGGGCCCGCAGGTAGACCGGCAAGCGCGCGACAGTCGCCTCGGGGATGCCGCGTTCGGTTCTCGTCGGCGGGCCGGGGCGACGGCTGCTGGCACGCGTCACAATTCTCCTGGGAGCGGTTGGTTCACCGCGGTCTGACGGCCGGCGGCAGCTCTTACTCTAGGAGCTTGTGAACGTGAGAACAAAATCGGCGAGGGTGACCTGCAAGACACGCCCTAGCTTGTCAAGGCCTTCCTGAGCCTCGCGGGGTCCACCCGCCAGAAGTCGTGCTGCTTCCCGTCGACGAACGTGACCGGGATCTGTTCGCCGTACTGCGTGAACAGCTGGTCATCCTGGGTGATGTCGACCTCGGTCCACTCCACGCCGAGCTCGCCGCAGACCGCGCGGATGATCTCCCGGGCGTCGTCACAGAGGTGGCAGCCGGGTTTCCCGTACATCGTGACCCGGCTCATCGACCGCTCTCCCGCAGCCGTCCCTTGGCAACCTTGCCTGTGACCGAGTGCGGGAGTTGGTCCACGACCTCGATCTCGACCGGGGACTTGAACCGCGCGAGCCGGCCCTCGGCGTACTCACGGACCGCCGCAACATCCACCGTGGTGTCTGCCTGCGGTACGACGAACGCCTTGACCGCCTCGCCCGTCTCCTCGGACGGCATACCGATGACAGCCGCCTCGCGTACGCCGGGAGCAGCGACCAGCACTTCCTCGACCTCGCTCGGGAACACGTTGAAGCCGGACACGATGATCAGCTCGCGGAGCCGATCGACCAGGAACAGGTCGCCGTCGGAGTCCAGGAACCCGACGTCACCGGTCCGGTACCAGCCCTTCGCGTCCGGACCGTCCACGCCGTCCGGCCAGTACCCGGAGAAGAGGTTGCCGCCGCGGATCAGGATCTCGCCGGGATCGTCGCCCTCGACGTCCTCGCCCTGCTCGTCGGCGATCCTGAGCTCGACGTTCGGCAGCGGGCGGCCGACGGAGCCGAGCTTCGGCTCGGACTCGCCCAGTGTTGTCGTGACGCCCGGGGAAGCCTCGGTCAGGCCGTACCCCTGGTGCACGAAGTGGCCGCTCACCTGCTCGAAGCGATCCGCGAGCGTGCGGTCGAGCGTGGACGCGCCGGTCAGCACCACCTTGACCGGCTGCAGCGCAGCACGCAGATCGGCTCGACCCAGGAGGGTGTGCAGCGCCGGCGGGGCCAGCGGCAGGCGGGTCACGCCGTGCTTGCCGACCAGCTCGAGAGTCTCCTCGGGGTCGAATCGCTGCTCGACGATCAGCGCCGCGCCGGTGGCGACGGCCCAGCCCAGGACGGCGTTCAAGCCGAACGCGTGGAACATCGGCAGCACGCCGAGAACCACGTCCTCGGGCCCCATCCGGTCTTCTCCGAGCTCGGTGAGGTTCTGCACATTCGCGGAAAGTGCCCGATGGGTGAGCATCGCGGCACGCGGATCTCCACTGGTCCCGGACGTGTACAGCAGGACCGCGAGCGCCTCGGGATCGATCGGCAACGGTAACGGAGCGTCACCTTCGAGCTGCCCCGGCGCCACCGTCCGGATGCCCTCGAGCCGGTCCGCGAGGCCCGGTCCAGCGATCGCCAGCCGGGCTCCGGAGTGCGCCGTGACGGTCGCGATCTCGGGCTTGGTGAGCCCGGTGTTCAGCGGCACTGCGACCAGTCCGGCCCGGAGAATGCCCAGGTAGGACGCGACGAAGTCGATGCTGTTGGCAACCAGGAGAAGGACCCGGGCCCCGGGCACCAAACCGGCCGCGGCAAGCCCCTTCGCGGTCTGGTCGACGGCGGCGTCGACCTCGCTCCAGGTCAGTCGGCGGTCCCCGTCGACCAGCGCCGGACGCTCGCCGTGCCGTCGCGCTGTGTCACGAAGAATGTCCGCGAAATTCACGTTCACCAGGTGAGTCTGTCACGGCCACGGGGGCCACGGACTTTCAACCGGCTTGCCCAGAACGGTTGCAGCAGAGCGTGACCACCGATATACAGGTGACTTCGCGGGCGCGCTTCTGTCGAACCTCACACTGCAGAAACCCGGCCGCGCGGGGAACCTCATGCGCGATGCTCCACCCTCCCCACAGCAGGCTGCTCCGACTGACGGACGCAGTCCGCTGGCGCATTCGTGACGACCAGACCGGACGGAAGGCGGCACGCCTCAGGCTGTTGACAGTATGTGTCCGAGCGACGACGCTCGGTGCTGCCTCAGCCACTGTGGCCATTCGCGGATGTGTCAGAAGACGTGTCAGTTGAACGGGGAGAAAACTTGACCACGCCGGAGCCAAGCCCGGACGGGATGAGACGTGCAGAGCTCGTCGATCGCGCCCAGGCCGGGGACGTCGGTGCCTTCGGTGAGCTGTACGACGAGTACTCGCTCACCGTCTATCGCTACATCTATGCGCGGGTGTCCTCGTCGGCACTCGCAGAGGATCTCACCAGTGAGACCTTCGTCCGGGCGCTCCGCGCGCTGGACTCGTTCCGCTGGCAGGGCCGGGACTTCGGCGCCTGGCTGGTGACGATCGCCCGGAACCTGATCACCGACCACTACAAGTCCGGGCGGGTCCGGCTGGAAGTGGTCACCGACGAGATCGAGACCCACGACCGGCAGACCGAGGGTCCCGAGATCGATGTGCTCGCCGCCGCGACCGCCGAAGTACTGCGGGACGCGGTCGCGGGTCTGCCGGACGAGCAGCGCGACTGCCTGACGATGCGGTTCTTCGCCGGCCTGTCGATCGCGGAAACGGCCAAGGCGCTCGAGAAGTCAGAGGGCGCCGTCAAGCAACTGCAACTGAGGGCCGTGAGGCACTTGGCGAAGGTTATCCCCAAGGACTTGAGGTGAGGCGGATGACAACGAATGTCTTTCGTAACCCGTCAGCGAGTTTCCTCGTTCCTCTTCATGAGGACCTGTCGGTGACCCCGACTGGCCATTGAGGAGAACGAACATCATGAGTGACCTACACAGGGCTCGAGCGCGCGCGGAGTCATTCGCGCACGCCGTCGATCACGGGCCCCGTCACTCCGCGCGACTGAGCGAAGACCCCGAGTTGCTGGAAGCTGTGGAGCTGGTCGGACGGCTGAGGACCGCCGGCGCAGTTGCACCGCGACCGGAGTTCAGCGCCGAGTTGCGGCACCGTCTGCTGGAGCAGGCGGCGGCGCGCGCGGCAACCACTGCGACTCCGACGATGGTGCGCAGCGCACCGGACAGCTCGGACGACCCGCCGGGTCGCGAGGACGTTGGCGCGTCCGTGACAGATATCCGCCGCCGACAGGGCCGGAGGATCCGGCTCGTGGCCAGTACCGCCGCGCTCGTCCTGCTCGGAGGTGGCATCGGTTCTGCCGCCGCCGCTCAGCAGGCCATGCCCGGCGACACGTTGTACGGGATGAAGCGCAGCATCGAGAACGTGTCGACCAATGTGAGCGTCGGAGACGACTCACGCGGCCGGCGCGACCTCGAGCACGCGATGACCCGACTGTCCGAAGTCCGCCAGCTCGCCGCCAACGGCGGTTCGGTGGGCACGATCAATGCGACCCTGGACGACTTCTCGGTGCAGTCCCGCAAGGGCGTGTCCCGACTGGTCGCGTCGTACCAGCAGAACGGCGACGAGAGTTCGATCAGCGCGATCACGGCCTTCATCACCAGCGCCCGCCAGGCTCTTGTGGGGCTCGCGCCCAAACTCCCGCCGGAGTCGCTGAAGTCCGGAGTGGAGGCGCTGGCGACGATCGAGCAGCTGGCGCAGCACACGTCGGCGGCCTGCCCGAAATGCGCGGCGCCGAAGTCGGCCACCACCGGCGGCACCACCACCAGCAAGCCGAACCGGACGACGCCCGGTAACGGCGAGCCGAGTGACCCGGCCAAGCCGGGGACGAGCACCAAGGCGTCCTCGACCATCCCGACACCCGGTGCGTCGACCACGCTCCAACCGAGCACGTCACCGACCAACATTCCGAACACCACGATCGTCGAGGAGTCCACGGACCCGCCTGCGACGGTCCTGAAGACGCCACCGAAGCCGTCGCCGTCGAACTCGCCGATTGCGACGCCCACCGTGCTGCCTTCGCTGACCCCGACCACGCCGTCCTGGCCGTGGCCGTTCCCGACCACACCGCTGATCGATCTCCCAGGGATCATCAACACCCTGCTCCCACCCTGGAAGTAAGCCACACCAAACTGAGGCCCCCGGCACAAGCACCACGCGCCGGGGGCCTCAGTGTGCAGCCGGTCCGGCACACGCATCATGTGCCGGGGGCCTCAGTGTGCTGCCGGTCCGGCACACGCATCATGTGCCGGGGCCTCGCAGTACTGCCGGTCCGGCATCGCCCAGGCCCGACACTTTCTCCCGGCACCCCTGCCGAACGCTGCTGCTCTTCGGCGGCGAGATGCTCCGCGCCGGTCTGCAGGGTGGCGATCGCGGAACATTTCTGCCACCACCAGCAAACTTGTTACCGCAAACCCCCGGCCCGCGGTTCACCCCACCCCACCCCGCTGGACGTCTCAGGGGTCAACCCCTCAGTTGGTCGGTTCACCCACCCCGGCCCCCGACTGGACGTCTCAGGGGTCAACCCTTCAGTTGGTCGGTTCGCGCCACCAAATCTGCGGGGTCAAGCGGCCGTCTCATGGGTTGACCCCTGAGACGTCCACGCCGGGCGGGTGCCGGGCGGGCGGGTGCCGGGCGGGCGGGTGCCGGGCGGGTGCCGGGCGGGTGCTCGGCAAGCGCTCGGGGGGCGGGCGGTGCGGTGTTAGAAGAAGACGCTGCGGCGTTGCATCAGCAGGGTGTAGAGGGTCTGCTGGATGGTCTCGCGGACCTGGTCGGTGACGTTGAAGACCAGCATCGGGTCGTCGGCGGCGCCGTCGGGGAACTCGTCGGTGCGGATCGGCTCGCCGAACTCGATCAGCCACTTCGACGGCAGCGGGATCAACCCGAGCGGTCCGAGCAGCGGGAAGAACGGCGTGATCGGGATGTACGGGACGCCGAGCAGCCGAGCCAGCGAGGCGATGTTGCCGACCAGCGGATAGATCTCCTCGGCGCCCACGATCGAGCAGGGGACGATCGGTACGCCGGTCCGCATCGCGGCGCTGACGAATCCGCCGCGCCCGAAGCGCTGCAGCTTGTACCGCTCGGCGAACGGCTTGCCGAGGCCCTTGAATCCTTCGGGCCAGACGCCGACCAGGTTGCCCTGGCGGAGCAGCCGCTCGGCATCGTCGTTGTTCGCCAGGGTCGCGCCGCCCTTGCGCGACAGCTCGCCGACGAACGGCGTCTGGAACACGAGGTCCGCTGCCAGCGTGCGGAGCGGCCGGCCGGTGTGGTCCGCGACGACGACCTGGGTCACCAGTCCGTCGATCGGCATCGTGCCGGAGTGGTTCGCGACGATCAGCGCGCTGCCGTCGGCGGGGATGTTCTCGATACCGCGCACCTCGACGCGGAACCACTTCTCCACCATCGGGCGCAGCATCGGCAGCAGCACCTGGTCGGTCAGGTCGGAGTCGTACCCGAACTCGTCGAGCTCGTAGTCACCGCTCAGTCGCCGGCGCAGGAACGCCAGCCACTCGGCGACCCGGCGCTCGCCGTCGTCACCGAACAGCTCCCGCACCACCCGCTCCAACCGCCCGAAGTCCAGCCCGCCGAGGTCCAGCCCGGACAGGTCAGGCCCGTCGACGTCCGGCACGGCACCGACCGGCTCGACCGTCGGGTCTGCCCCACCGAGGTCTTCACCGCTTGTTTTGGTCCGGCTGTTCTTCTTGGTGCGGTTGCCTGGTCCGACGAGCGCGCGGGCGGCGGCGGATGGCGTCGTACGGCGTCCGCTCCCGCGCCCGGGCCGGCCGCCGGAACCGATCGGGATCACGTCCGCGTCAGCCACGCAACGCTCCCAGCCCCGCGCCGAGCAGGCCGGTGACCCGCGTCATCGCGCCGGCCCCGAGTGAGGAGCGGAAGTCGTCGAACGCCTCCGCGGTCGTGTACTTCGGCTCGAACCCGAACTCTGTCCGCATCCGGGTCGTGTCCACGCCCCGCCCGTACGTGAGGAAGGTGATCTGGTCCGGCGAGAAGTCCGCGAGCCGGGCCCGCCGTACTGCGGCGGCCGTGCTGGACGCGGTGAACGAAGGCAGCCGCAGGGTGGGCCGGCCGAGCCGGCGGATCGCCTGGGACAGCGAGATCATGCCGTCGCCGGCCAGGTTGAAGGTCCCGGGAAGGTCGTTGACGGTCGCGCGCTGGATCGCTTCGACGCCGTCGTCCTCGTGCAGGAACTGCAGGCGCGCGTCGTACCCGAAGACGGTCGGGACGACGGGGAGAGCGAAGTACCGCGTCATCGGGGAATTGGTTTTGGGGCCGATCCAGTTCGCCATCCGGAGTGTGGTGACGCAGACGTCGGGGCGGCGCCGCGCGAAGCCGCGCACGTACCCCTCGACCTCGACCGCGTCCTTGCTCAGCCCGTGGTGATGGATCGCCCGCGGCGCCATCTCCTCGGTGAACATGGCCGGATCGCGCGGACCCGCGCCGTACACCGTGGTCGAGGACTTGACCACCAGCTTGGCCACGCCGGACGCCTTCTGGCAGGCGGCGAGCAGCTGCATGGTGCCGATGACGTTGATCTCCTTCATCGACGAACGACCACCGGCGCTGCCGGGGGTCGCCACGACGCCCGTGTGGACGACCGTATCCACGCCTTCGGCCGCGATCACCTTGGCGATCACGGGGTTACGGATATCGGCCCGGACGAACCGGACCCGCCCGAGCTCGGCCCGTGGCGGGACCACATCGACACCGAGCACGGTGCCGATCGCCGGGTCATCGGCCAGCCTGCGGGCACAGCGAGCACCGGCGTCTCGCGAGACGCCGGTCACCATCACTACCTGTGCCACGAGCTACCCCCAGCCGGACCGGGCGCGGCGGAACAGTACCTGCCGGCTACTTGCCGAGCTTGCGGCGCTGCACCCGCGTCTTCTTCAGCAGCTTGCGGTGCTTCTTCTTCGCCATACGCTTACGGCGCTTCTTGATTACGGAACCCACGTCGGACCATCCAAACTCAAAGAGAACGTCGGCAAAGCTTACCTGTAGGTCACTCCCCCGACCTAAAGCAGCCTCCTCCACTAAACTTGAGGACGACCTGGGGAGGTTCTTTGAGGGCTCGATACGACGGTTTGGCGGAGTGGTACGACGAGCGGTTCGTGGTCGGCGCGGAGACCCATCAGCCCGGGATACTCGAGCTACTAGGGACCGGTTCAGGCCCCTGTCTGGACATCGGCTGTGGCACCGGCCGGAACTTCGAGACCATCCGTGCGAGCGGCCGCCTACCGGTCGGTATCGACTACTCGACGGATCAGCTGCAGCGCGCCCGGACCCGCACCGACGGTCCGCTGGTGCACGGCGACGCCGCCGCGCTTCCGTTCGCCGACGCGTCCTTCGACACCGCGATCTCCCTGTGGATCTCGACGGACGTCGACGACTTCGGCGCGGTCCTGCTCGAGGCGGCGCGGGTGCTGCGCCCGGGCGGCGTGCTGGTCGCGTACGGCGTGCACCCCTGCTTCAACGGACCGCATGTCCTCTACGAGGAGGATGGCCGGCGGACCGCCTACCCGACGTACCGCCAGTCCGGCTGGCACCACGAGTCCCCGTGGTGGAGCGCGGAAGGCATCCGGCGCCGGATCGGGATGCGCCATGTCCCGCTGGCCGAGTATCTGAACGCGATCATCAGCTCCGGCCTGACGGTCGAGCGGTTCGAGGAGCCCACCGGGCCAGACATCCCGCACGCGCTGGCGTTCCGCGCGCGGCGCACCAGCTAAGCGGCTTTGCGGACGGCGACCTCGGTGACCGGATTGGTGAGGACGGCCAGGTGTGGGGTGGCGGTGGTCTTGGTGGTGCTCGCGTAGGCGGCGGGAGTGAAAGCGACGGCGGCCAGGCCCAGGGTGGCGATGGTGCCTACGGCAACGGTTTTGACGATTCGGATCGGCATCGGGAGCCTCCTTCTGGTTGGTGGTTCCATCCTGGTGCCGCGGGCTGCGACGATCCTGGAAGGAACCTGGGAGCCCGCTGGGAATGGCGCAGTACGGTGGTCGCATGGCGTACGTCGTCTTCATCGGTGGCCTCGTGGTGGTGCTCGCGGGGCTGACCTGGTTCGCCTCGTGGGCGAAGCGGCGCGGGCACGGGTCCGGGGTGGCCGGCGCGCTCGCGGCGTACGACGAGGCGTATCGGACGACCGCGCATCAGTCGCACCACGAGCTGCGGCAGCAGGCTGACCGGAAGTCCGAGAGCGGTTCGCCGGACGATCTCTAGCGCAGGAAGTTCGCTACCGGGCCGAGCGTGAGTAGACCGCTGCCGGCCGCGTGCTCGTCTGCTGCTGGCACCAAGGCTGCCCGCGCCTTCTCCAGCAGCTGGCCGTCGCCTGACTGCCGGGCCGCGTGTGCGGTCAGCGCCCAGTAGGTCTCGAGGAGGAGCCCGGGCGGCGGGTTCGGCGATCCCTTCACCCACGGGGTGTGCGGTCCGTAGTCCGCCTCGGGGATCGGCTGGTCGTGACGGATTGCGTGCGCCGCCAAGGCGAGCGGGAGCAGGCCGTCGCTCAGCCCGGGCATGCCGGCGCTGTCCAACAGGGCAGCGGCTTCGCGGTAGGACTCGGGAGTGTCGTCGCGGAGGGCGGCGTACCAGCGGGTAAAGACGCCGACTAGCGGAAGTTCGTGACGAGCGGCCAACGCGTCGGCGGCCTCGGCGTGTTGGTCGGCGGTTGCGTTGTCGGCCCGCGCGCAGGCGGACTGGAGCCGGATCAGGTGGCCGAGAACCTCATAGGTAAAGAGGTTGTGGCGTTGCGAGACGGTGACGAGTTCGGCGCCGATGGCGTCGCGTTCTGGAGCGAGACCGGCTCGGTAGCAGGTCTGCATGAAGACGCCGTTCAGCGTGAACGCCAGCAGTGCGGGATCGTCCAGCCCGCGCGCGAGCTGCTCGGCCTCGAGCGCTGCCTCGCGAGCACGCGTTGACCGCGAACCGCGCGACTCGAGGGCGATGGTCGCAAGCAGCCGAGCGCGGATGCTGGGGTGGTCCTGTGTCGGCAGGACCCGTTCGGCCGCAGCGACGATCGCCGCGGCCTGGGCCTCGTCGTCCGAGCGCGTCCAGATCGCCGGTACGTCGTACGCGCCGATCACTCGCGCCGTCAGATCCGGGTCGCCCAGCTCCTCGGCGGCCGTGATCGCAGCGAGGCGATGCCCACGAGCGGCCTCCAAGCCGCCGCCTCCTGTGACCGCGAGATTGCGCAGTAGGCCGACCGTCGACTCGATCCGGGCGCGTGTCCCGCCGACGACGCGGTCGTACGCCGCGGCCGTCTCCGCCCACACGCTTCCGGCCGGCGTGAGATGCGCGGCCCGGTTGAGGATGTCGGTCTCCAGCCGACCGAGCGCCGGACCGGGATCGACGCCGAGCTGACCGACCAGAGTCTGCCGGGCGCGACGCAGTACGGCGAGAGCGTCGCCTTGCCGCTCGCTCCGATACAACGCCAACGCCAGCAACCGCCAGGCGTCCTCGCGCCACGGGTGCTCGGTCACATGCGCATCCAGGTCCGGCACCGCCTCCGCGGCACGCCCCAACGCCAGGCGCGCCTCCCCGACCCGCTCCACTGCCCGCAACCGCAGCTCGTTCAACCGCGAACGCTCGGCCAGCGCCCACCCTTCCTCCGCAAACTCCGCGTATGCCGGACCGCGCCACAACGCCAACCCTGCAAGCAGTTCCGTCAACAACTCCCCCGGCGGCAACGACGCCTGCACAGCCGCCTCGAACCGCCACGCATCCACTGCCTCGGTCCGCAACGCATAACCAGGACCTTCCGTCACCAGCAACCTCGCAGGTGCCCGCGGTTCCCGATCCGGCTCGATCGCCCGCCGAAGCGCAGCCACAAACGTCCGCAACGCACTCAAGGCTCCCGCCGGCGGATCCACCCACAGGTCATCCACCAGCACCCCCGCCGGCACAACCCGCCCCCGCGCCACAACCAACCGCCCCAACACCGCCCGATGCCGAGGCCCCTTCAAATCAACCGGCTCCCCGTCCCAGGCCGCCACCGACCCAAGCACCCCGAACTCCACTCAGCCACCGTAGCGTGCTCATCGAACGCTCATCGGCTTCCATCAGGCTGATCGGCGTGAACGTATTCGACTATCAACAGGTCCACGCGAACGGCGTGACCTTGAACGTTGCCGTCGCCGGGTCCGGTACGCCGGTTGTCCTGCTCCACGGCTTCCCGCAGACGCACCTGATGTGGCGGCACGTGGCGGCGCAGTTGGCTGGCGACCACACCGTGATCTGTCCGGATCTGCGGGGGTACGGCGAGAGTGACAAGCCGTTGGGGGACTATTCGAAGCGGGTGATGGCGGCTGATGTTGTCGCGATGGCCCGGGAACTCGGGTATTCGCGGTTCGGGTTGGTGGGGCATGACCGGGGCGCGTTGGTGGCGTTTCGGGCTGGGCTTGATCATCCGGAGGCGGTCTCGCACCTGATGTGTCTGGACGTGTTGCCGACGCTCGACATGTGGGAGGTGATGCACGGGACGAGTGCGGCGGTGGGGTTTCATCTGTATCTGATGGCTCAGCCGGTCGGGTTGCCGGAGAAGATGATCGCGGCGGCGTCCGACGAGTTCTTCGGGTACTTCCTGGATCTCTGGGCGAAGGATCCCGCGGCGATCCCGCCCGAGGTGCGATCCGTCTATCTGGAGGCGTCGCGGCGGGCGGTGCCGTCGATCGTCGCGGACTATCGGGCCTCGGCGACGATCGACGTCACGCACGATGCGGAAGACTTTGCTCAGGGCAACAAGCTGGGGATGCCGGTGACGGTGATCCAGCAGGACTGGGGCGCCGCGCTCGGCTTCGACGCGGCCGCCCGCTGGAAGGCCTGGGCGACCGACCTCCACCACCAGACCACGACCGCCGGCCACTTCATGGCGGAGGAAGCGCCGGACGAGATCAGTACTGCGATCCGCGCACTCCTCAACCGGTGAGGTACGCCGTCGAGCCAAGGCGCTCCGACCGCTCTTCAGACCCAGCCATGACGAAGGGGCCGGCCCG
Organism: Kribbella rubisoli; assembly: GCF_004217145.1. GTDB lineage: Bacteria > Actinomycetota > Actinomycetes > Propionibacteriales > Kribbellaceae > Kribbella > Kribbella rubisoli. The sequence goes on from NZ_SHKR01000011.1 coordinate 1,499,131, forward strand.
CAGTGGGATCCGGCCCCTTCGACTCTCGTTGTTATCCGGCCTGGAAGAAGGCGCCTTTGAGGTAGTCGTGCACGGCGTCCTCCGAGACCCGGAACGAACGACCTACCCGCACCGCGGGGAGCTCTCCGGAGTGCACCAAGCGGTACACAGTCATCTTGGACACGCGCATGGCCGTGGCGACCTCCGCCACGGTCAGGAACTTCACCTCGGCGAGCGGCTGCTCACCACCGGACTTCTTTGATGCCATTGCGCACCGCACTTCCAGCACGGATCGTGCGCCGGCTTCCCCTCCGGCACCTCCGTCCGTGCATACAAAGAGCGTAGTGGCTGTTGGTACGAATGGGAAAGAGGGGGACTCCTGTGACTCAATAGGTTGAATCAAGACCTAACAAAGGGAAGCTGGCGTCGCGTGTCGCCTTGATTGAGCGGTCCAGCCAGGTGTTGGGGTTGTAGCCGGTCGACCAGTCGACGTACTTCGCGTCCTGGCCGTCGGTCATCCGCATCGGGGCGACCCGGCCGAAGCGGATCTGGACCTCCTCGCGCCACCCCTCCGGCACCGGCGTCAGCGGGTCGATCGGGTCGCCCGCGACGATCGCCAGCAGGTGCGTCCAGGCCCGCGGTACGACGTCGATGATCGCGTAACCACCGCCGCCGGTGGCGACCCACTTCCCGTCCGTCACCTCATGCGCGAGGTCGTGCAAGGCCGCGTACGCCGCCCGCTGCCCGTCGATCGTCTTCGTCAGGTGCGCCAGCGGATCCTCGACGTGCGAGTCGCACCCGTGCTGTGTGACGAGCACCTGAGGCCGGAAGGCCCTCACCACATCCGGGACGACCGCATGGAACGCCCGCAACCAACCCGCATCGCCAGTGCCCGGTGGCAGCGCGACGTTGACCGCCGTACCCTCGGCACCCGGTCCACCCGTCTCGCCGGCGCTCCCAGTCCCCGGAAAGAGCGTCGTCGGCGACTCGTGCAGGCTGACGGTCAGCACGCGCGGATCGTTGTAGAACACGGTCTGTACGCCGTCCCCGTGATGCACGTCCACGTCGACGTACGCGACCCGCTCGGCGCCGTGGTCGAGCAGCCACTGGATCGCGATCGCCGGATCGTTGTACACGCAGAAACCGCTGGCCTGGTTGGGCATCGCGTGGTGCAGACCGCCGGCGATGTTCGCGGCGTGCAGTACGTCGCCCTCCCAGACCGCGCGCGCCGCCTCGACCGAAGCGCCGACGATCTGCGCCGAGACCTCGTGCATCCGCGGGAAGCAGTACGTGTCGGAGGTGCCGAGGCCGTGCACGGGATCGGCCTCGTCAGGGTGCTCCCCCGCGCTCTTCACCGCGGCGACGTACTCGGGGGTGTGCACGGTCTCGAGCAGCGCATCGTCCGCCGTCGGCGCGGGCACGACCTTCAACTGATCGAGTACGCCGAGCGCCCGCGCGAGCTTGATCGTCAACTCCACGCGGATCGGACTCATCGGGTGCCCACGACCGAAGTCGTACGCCGTCAATCCGTCGTCGAAGACCAGCAAAGCCTCACCGCTCATGCGCACCCTCCGCTTCGCTCCGGGCCCGCATGAGCAAAGCTGCTCTGCTTGTTGATGAACTCGCTCCGCTCGTTCATGACCCGACCTTAACCTTCAAGCGCCAGGAAGTGGTTTCCCGAACCTGGCGCTCATCCAGTAAGCGCCTCGCCGGGCATGGAACACGGTCATCACCACAGCACCGACAGCCCCGGCAATGAGCGAAGCCCACACGTGGTCAGCGACGTGAGCCAACGTGAGCAAAGCGCCGGCGATCGCAAAGGCAGCCAAGCCGCCGACCGCGTTGTTGATGGCCGAGTTGCCGGTCAGGTTCGGGAACTCGTGGCCGGTGATGCCCTGCACGAAGTGCGGTACGCCGTTGAAGCCCATCAGTCCGGCCAGGAAGGCCAGCACGATCGCCTGGATCATCGCAACATCCTCGATTCAGTCTACGAGTGTTGACTGAACGGTAGACCCGGCAACGCCATTGAGTCAACATGCGTAGACTGAAGCCCATGGCGACGAGGGTGGAACAGCGGCAGCGGACCGAGGCGCGAATCCTGACCGCCGCACGCCGGCTGTTCGGCGAGCACGGCTTCGACCGGACGACGATCCGCGCGATCGCCACCGAAGCCGGCAGCGATCCGGGCCTGGTGATGCGGTACTTCGGATCCAAGGAGAAGCTGTTCGCGCAGGCAGCCGCGATCCCCGCGGACCGGCCGATCGAAGGTTCGCCGGAGCAGATCGCCCGGCTGCTCACCGCCGCACTCACCGACAAGCTCGCAGACGAGCCCACGGCCGCCCTCGCCGCTCTACGCGCGATGTTCAGCCATCCCGAGGCCGCCGAGGAGGTCCGCGCAGCCATGACCTCCCAGCAGCGGCAGGTCGCGGCGCAGCTGCCAGGGGACGACGCCGTACTGCGGTCCGGGGTGATCGGAGCGTTGACGCTCGGGCTGGTGGTAAGTCGCCACCTGGTCCGGCTGGACGGACTGGACGCGTCGCCGGAGGAATTGATCGCGGTCGTCGGCCCGATCATCGAAGAGCTGGCCACGGGTGCGTGACGAAGAGCGACGGGGCGGCGCGACACCCCTCCCTGGTCGCGCCGTCCCGTCGGTGGTCCAACAGTCGATTCATCGCTGACGCGCTGCAAAGCGTTACAGAATTTTGCAACTTCCTGCAGGACTGACTGCAGACAGTGAGATTCAGACTTGCGGGAGTGACCGTCGAACCCGCACAGTACTTTCCGTGAGGCAACTGAAACCCAACCGGCGGCAGATCTTCACAGTCGGAGCGGCAGCCGCCGTGACTGTGGCCGTCTCGACCGAAACCGCATCCGCCACCCCGGCGCCCATCTTTGCAACCACTTCTACGACCACCGGTCCGTACGGCTCGGGCGTGCTCGGCTCCTGGGCGAACGGCACCCGGGCCATCTCGACCACCGAGCAGATCCACCGCGTCCTCGATACCGACGGCGTGTACATGTTCGGCGACAGCATCTCGGTCCAGGACGGCAAGTCGCTCGCGACCCGGCTGCTCGGTCGCGACGGCAGCCAGATGGCCGTGAACAACTGGTCCAGCCGACCCACCTCCGGCGCGGTCGACGCGCTGCAGCAGTGGGCGACGGCGTACGGGCTGCCGCGCCGGATCCTGATGGCGAGCGGATCGAACGACATCTTCGATCCGCCGAAGTTCGCCGCCCAGCTGGATCGCGCGATGAGCATCGCCGGCCGCAACCGGATCGTGTACTGGGTCAACATCCAGGCCGTCCGCAAGAGCGTCGGCGCGACCATGCAGCTCGCGGACCAGCGCAACAGCTCGTGGCTCAACATGCAGATGTACGACGCGCAGGAGAAGTACTCGAACCTGCGGATCATCCGCTGGGCCGAGTGGCTCTGGGTCAAGCCGTACCGGCTGCTCAACTACCTACGCGACGGCGTACACCCGTCGGTGCCGTTGGGTCAGGACGCCCGCAACGAGTTGATCGTCCAGTCGCTCACGGCTCGATGAGGTACGCTCGTCCCGTGAACACAAACTTGCAGCTGTGGTGGGCCGCCTAGGGCGGTCCACCCGGCGTGTTCGCACGCAGCCACCAAGGCCGCCTCACCGAGGCGGCCTTTTTCTATGCCCGGCTCGGTGAGGCCCACACACCGAAAGGGCACGATCATGACTTCGCTTTCCGGCATCACCCCGTCCGGCCGACTGACGCTCGGCAACCACCTCGGCGCGCTGCGCCGGTTCACCGACCCGGACGGTTTCTACTTCGTCGCGAACCTGCACGCGATGACGACCAAGCACGATCCCCGAAGACTCGCCGCGCTGACCCGCGAGTTCGCCACGCTGATGCTCGCGGCCGGCGTACCCGAAGGCACGGTCTTCATCCAGTCCGACGTGCCCACGCATGCCCAGCTCGCGTATCTGCTCGAGTGCACGTCGTACGTCGGGGAGCTGTCGCGGATGATCCAGTACAAGGAGAAAGGCAATCGCCCGATGACGCGGGCGTCGCTGTTCACGTATCCGTGCCTGATGGCCGCGGACATCCTGCTGTACGGCGCTGAGCGGGTCCCGGTCGGCGGGGACCAGGACCAGCATGTCGAGCTCGCCCGGGATATCGCGATCCGCTTCAACCGCGAGTACGGCGAGACGTTCGTCGTACCGCAGCTGAACAAGGCGGCGCTGGCGACGCGGGTGAAGGACCTGGCCAACCCGACCGCGAAGATGAGCAAGTCGGCCGCCGACGACGCGATCGGCACGATCCGGCTGCTGGACCCGCCGGACGTGATCCGCCGGCAGATCATGCGCGCGGTGACGGACTCCGAGAACGAGGTCCGCCACGACGAGGCGAACAAGCCGGGCGTCACCAACCTGCTGGACATCCTGGCCGCGTGCACCGACGGCGATCCGGTCGAGCTGGCCAAGTCCTACGCGTCGTACGGCGCTCTCAAGCAGGATGTGGCGGACGCCGTGCTCGCGGTGATCGACCCGCTGCAGAAGGAGTATGCGCGGCTGACGACCGACCCGGGAGCGATCGACCACCTGCTCGCGCAGGGGCGGGACCGGGCGCTCGACGCGAGCACTCCCTGCCTCCAGGCTGCGACCCGAGCTATGGGTTTGGCAGGATCGACTCCATGAAGCTCCGTGCCGCCACCTTCAACATCCGCAACTCCTCCGCACCCGACGGCGACAACGCCTGGCCGGTACGGCGGAAAGCGACCGTGGCGGCGATCGAGCACCTGGACGCGGACGTAGTCGGGCTGCAGGAAGTGCTGCCCGACCAGCTCGAGTACCTGGCCTGGCGGTTCCCGAAGTACGAGATCGTCGGCGCCGGCCGGGACGACGGAATGAGCGCGGGTGAGCACTCCGTCGTCCTGGTCCGGCCCGGTGACTGGCGGATCGAGAAGCACGAGACCCGCTGGCTGTCCGACGACCCGGGCACGCCGGGATCGGTCGGCTGGGACGCGGACCTGACCCGGATCGCGACCCTGGTCTGGCTGCGGCATCGCAACGGTACGACGGTCGGCGTTGTGAACACGCACTACGACCATGCCGGCGAGGTCGCGCAACTGCAGTCGTCGCGGCTGATCGCCCGCTGGATCAGCGGTTCGCTGCCGTGGATCGTGATGGGTGACCTCAACGCGACGCCCGACTCTCCCCCGCTGAAGTCGCTCGTCGAGTCCGGCCTGTCCCTCGCCGTACCGCCGGAAGCCGGCGGCAGCTGGCACAACTTCACCGGCGCATTGGACGACGACCGCATCGACCATATCCTCGTCACGTCGACGTGGACGGTGACCGACGCGGCCGTCTCGCACTACCGCCCGGACGGACGCGTACCCAGCGACCACTGGCCCGTGGTCGCGACGCTAGAGCTTCTGTAGTACTTCCTCGCGCAGGCGCTCAAGCGCGTCGAAGCGCCGGTTGCCGTCGCCGAGGAACGAATCCGGCACGAGCAGCTCGTCGATCCCGGCCGCCGGGTACTGCGCGACCACGTCGAGCACCTCCTGCGCGGAGCCCATGATCACGTGCGCGCCGTTACCCTCCAGCCGCGCCTTCCGCTCGATCGCCTCGGTGTCGCCCGGCTGGATCACCTCGAGGAACGTCTGCGCCGACCGCCGTACCGTCTTCGGATCGCGGCCGATTCGCTCACAGTGCTCGGCGAAAACCTCACCCTTGTGGGTCGCGAGGTCCGGCCGGCCCCAGTGGTTCCACTCGTCCGCGTACTTCGCAACGATGCCCAGGGCAACCTTCTCGCCGGAGGCGCCGATCAGGATCGGCAGGTTGGCGGGCTTCGGTTCGCAGGGTGCGTTCTGCAGCTGGTAATAGGTGCCGTCGAACGTCGTCCGCTCCTGCGTCAGCAGGCCCTTGATCACCTGACACGCTTCTTCGAACCGCTTCAGCCGCGGACCGACCGCCGGCAGCTCGATCCCGTACACCTCGTGCTCGTTGACCTGCCACCCCGCGCCGATCCCGAGCACGAACCGCCCGTTCGCCATCTGGTCGATCGTCGCGGCCGCGTTCGCGACCACCGCCGGATGCCGGTACGTGTTGCCGAGCACCATCGAGCCGACCCGCACCCGCGAGGTGCGCGCGGCGATGCCGGCCAGCAGCGCGAGAGCCTCGTTGACCGGGACGGTCAGGTCGTCGCTGTTCTGCATGAAGTGATCAGCTATCCACACGCCGTGCCACCCGGTGCGTTCGGCGTACTCCGCTCCTTCGAGTACGTCGTTCCAGGTCCGGGAGGCCGCAGGCCACAAAGAGAAGTCCATGCGGTCATCCTGCCTCTTGGGCCGCGAGGACTGCGTCTCCGTTCTGTTCTGCCCACTCTGTGAGCATCCGGATCGGGCCCATCAGCGTGCGGCCGAGGGCGGTCAGCTCGTACTCGACGCGGGGCGGGACGCCGCCGTGATCGGTGCGGGTGACCAGGCCGTTCGTCTGCAGACGCCGAAGCGTCTGGGTGAGCACCTTCTTCGAGATGCCGCCGATGAGATCGATCAACTCCGAGTGGCGTCGGGCGTGATCGTTGAGTCCCCAGAGGACGACGACCGCCCACTTGTCCGCGATCACCTCGACCGCTAGGCGGGCAGGGCAATCGGCCAGGAAGATGTCGCCGGGTTCCACTCCGTACACAGCGCTCAGGGTACCCAGAGGTTCCCACGGGGCTGGCTAGCGTCGACGTCATGATTCCCGAATCCAGCTACCGGCTCTTCGAGGAGCCGAAGGACGTCACGATCATCACCATCGATCCGGACGGGTCGCCGCAGGCCTCGCTGGTCTGGGTCGAACGCGACGGCGACGACCTCCTGTTCGGTCTCCAGGCGCCACACCGCAAGACCCGCAACCTGTTCCGCGATCCGCGCGTGACCCTGCTGATCCAGGACGATCAGGTCAGCGCGCGCGGCATCACGCAGTACCTGGTCCTCCGCGGTACGGCGAAACTCGAGGGGCCTGGGATCCCGGCCGAGTACAAGGCGCTGATGGATCGTGAGACGCAGCGCTACCTCGGCCTGCCCGAATTTCCTTTCGGCGAAGGGATCTGGGACACCGGCGTGATCGCCCGGATCACCGTCGACCGCGTCGCCGGCGAAGGACCCTGGGCCCGCTAGTCACTGCTCCTTCACCCCACCACTATCCAGCCGGGCCCAGGCAATTGGCGACCTGCTTGAACGCCATGGGTTGACCCCTCAGATGGACGGTTGCGCACTGAGAATCTGGGTCTGCAAGCGGCCAGCTCCGGGGTTGACCCCTGAGACGGCGGTGAACCGGGCTGGGCGGACCGGACCGGACCGGACCGGGCGGGCCGGGCTGGGCGGGCCGGGCTGGGCTGGCCGGCGTAGGGGCGGGGGACTTGTCAGATGACGATGTGCCAGCGGAGCAGGAAGGCGCCGATCGACAGCACGAGGTACAGCAGGACGAGCGCGGCGCCGATGCCGGGGCGCGGGCGGTGGCGGCGTACGGGCGTGTCCGCGGCCTGAGCCCGGATCGCCTCCATCACGGCGCCGACCTCGGCCGTGCGGTCCTTGGGGATGCCGTTGATCTCGCTCTCGTCCTGGCCGCGGGTGAGTACGACGTTGTCGTCGCCGATCTCGATCGAGTCGACGTCCTGCCAGGCCAGGCTGCGGATCAGCATGCTGGTACGGGCCTTCAGTGCGGTCCCGGTCAGCTCGACCCGGTACAGCACGACGCCGCCGGCGACGCGGACGACCGACGCGCCGATGATCGTCAGCAGGCCGACCGCGAGCATGTCGCGGGCGCCCATCCAGAGCCACGAGTTCAGCCCCGGCACGACGATGAACGGCAGGATGAACAGCGCCCAGGCCCACCACGGCGCCGGATCCAGTGGCACACGCCACGGGAGTTGGGGCACGTCAGCCTGCTGCGCCGGCGCGGTGTCGGGCTCGACCGACCGATTACCCATGGGCGGGACCATAGCGACTCAACCCTTGAACAAGGAAGGAACTGCGGCGCACAACCATAACGCCAGCAGTGCGAGAGGTGTTATTCGGCGGCCTATTCTGCCGCCAGGTCGCGGGAACGGTTGCGGGCGGCCTCGATCGCCGAGAGGAACGCGGCGCGGACCTTGTGGTCCTCGAGTTCGCGGACCGCGGCTGCCGTCGTACCGCCCGGGGACGTCACGCGCTCCCGCAGTACCGTCGGGTGCTCGCCGGTCTCGCGGAGCAGCTTCGCGGAACCGACAACGGTCTGCACGACGAGGTCGGTCGCCGTGCCGCGTGGGAGACCCATGTGGACGCCGGCCTCGATCATCGCCTCGACCACGAAGAAGATGTACGCCGGGCCTGAGCCGGAGATCGCGGTCACCGCGTCCTGCTGCTTCTCCGGCACCCGGACGACCCGACCGGTCGCGGCCAGCAGGCTCTCGGCGAGCTCGAGATGGCTCTCGTCGCAGTGCGCGCCGCGGGAGATGGCGGCCATGCCCTCGTCTACCAGCGCCGGCGTGTTCGGCATGACGCGGACGACGGCGACGCCCTCGGGCAGGCGGGACTCGACGAACTTGGTAGTGATGCCCGCGGCCAGCGAGACCACGGTCTGGCTCGGCTGGACCGCCGGGGCGATCTCGGCCAGCAGGTCAGGCATGTCCTGCGGCTTCACGACCAGGACCAGCGTCTCCGCCTGCTTCGCGGCGTCCAGGTTGGAGACGACATCAACGCCGTACCGCTCCCGCAGCTCGGCGGCGCGCTCCTCCCGGCGCTCGGTGATCAGGAGGTCCTCCGGTCGCCGTCCGGCCCGAATCAGCCCGGACAGCAACGTCTCCCCCATCACACCGGCCCCGAGAACGGCCACCTTTGCACTCATGGGCACAGGTTACTGCTGAGCGCTCCGGCTACTTCTTGCTGATCAAGGAGCGGGCGAAGAACTGCAGGTTGGCGGGGCGCTCGGCGAGGCGGCGGACCAGGTAGCCGTACCAGTCCTCGCCGTACGGGATGTAGACGCGCATGGTGTGGCCGAGGCCGGCCAGGCGGAGCTGCTCCTCGGGGCGGATGCCGAAGAGCATCTGGTACTCGTAGCTGCCCGGCTGGCGGTTCGCGCGGTCCGCCAGTGCGCCGGCGATCGAGATCAGCCGCGGGTCGTGCGACGCGATCATCGGGTAGCCGGTGCCGTTCATGAGGATCTTCATCGCCCGGACGTACGCCTTGTCGACCTGGCGCTTCTCCTGGAACGCGACCGACTCCGGCTCCTTGTACGCACCCTTGCAGAGGCGGACGCGGGAGCCGGCGTGGGCGAGGTCGCGGCAGTCGGCCTCGGTACGGCGGAGGTACGCCTGCAGGACCGCTCCGGTCTCGGGGAAGTCCTGGCGCAGCTCGCGCAGGATGCCCAGCGTGGAGTCGGTGGTGGTGTGGTCCTCCATGTCGAGGGTCACCGTCGTGCCGGCGTTGCGCGCGGCGAGGCAGATGGTCCGGGCGTTCTCCAGCGCGATCTTCTCGCCGTCACCGGGCAGCGCCTGGCCGACCGCGGACAGCTTGACCGAGACCTCGGCGTTCTTGGTCAGGCCCGCGGCGGCGAGCTTCTTCAGCAGGTCGAGGTACGCGTCGGCGGTGGCCTGCGCGGCGGCCAGGTCGGTGACGTCCTCGCCGAGGTGGTCGAGGGTGACGTTCAGCCCGTTGCTGACCAGCTTCTCGGTGGCCAGCACGGCCTCCGGAGAAGTCTCACCGGCCACGAACCGCGCCACGATGCCGCTGGACACCGGGAGCGACGACACCGCTTTCTTGATCTGGGGGCTGCGGGACATGCCCAGCAGGACTCGCCGAAGCACTACGTGTTCCTCCTCATCAACCCACCCATCTGCCAGTGGTGTCAGCAGGTTACGCGCCTGAACCTGGCTTTGCGGAATCCTGTGGCCCGGGCCACACCACTGGGCCTACTGGTTCGATGGTCGCACCCCACCTTGTTAGAAGATGCGCTCATGCCCATCTTCAAGCGTCGCCGTCGCAACGCCGCGGAGGCCGATCCGATCGGCGCGTTCTGGTCCTGGTGGTCGGGCTCCGGCGCTACGGCCGTCGCCGACGCGATCACCCGCCGGCAGCCGACGGACGTGAACGTGGAGCTGAACGAGCGGATCGCCCGGATCAACCCCGACCTGGAGTGGGAGCTCGGCCCGGGACTGCACGCGACGCACGTCCTGATTGTCACCGCCGCCGGCAACCCCGCCCAGCGCGCGGTCGCCCGCCGCTGGCTCCGCGCCGCTCCGCCGTCGGACCAGACCTGGGAGTACGCCGACCTGCGCCGGCCGGGGCCCGCGGTGACGATCCAGTTCGACGGGCTCCCCCCGGTCGCGACGGACGAGTCCGTGGTGTCGATCGAGCCGGACACCGCGTCCGTGCACGTCGGCGTACATCATCCTGTCTTCGCGTCTCTGTCGGTGGATGCGCAGCGGCGGGTGACGTTCCTGATCCTGGACCTGGTGCTCGGCGAGGAGATGGTGGAGACGTGGGTCGGCGCGATCGACACGCTGCCCGCGCCGCCGGATGACGCCGTACCGATCGATTCGCTGTTGCCTGCGGTAGCTGGGTTTGCTGCGGAGCACACGCTGGAGGACGGCAGCCCGGCGTGGAAGATGCTGGAGGGTACGCGCGACGGCCAGCGGGTCATCGCGACCGCGGAGTACCCACTGCGCTCGATCCGGCGGCCGCACCTGGACACGCATGTTGCCGTCTCGATCCACTACCCGGTGGTCCGGGAGGACGGGCTGCCCGAGTCGGAGATGCTCGACGAACTACGAGCCTTCGAGGACCACCTGACCGATCGCTTGGGCGGCTCCGGCAACCTCCTTGCCCACGAGACGTCTGCCGGCACCCGCATCCTCCACTACTACACCGACGGCACCACCCCCGCCGACGCCCAGCTCCACGCCGCCACCACCGGCTGGCCCCACGGCAAAGTAACCCTGACCACAGAGCCCGACCCCGCCTGGCACAACGTCGCCCACCTGTCCGGGTAGCTGTATTACCTGGCTTCCACGCGGAGGGTGGTCGGGCGGGCCGTGGGGTTGACGATTGCGTCCGTGTCTGGGCCGTCGCCGTACTTCTTGTAGTAGGCCGCGTCGAGTTGGTCGTCGGCTGTGGCGTCGGGGATGTAGGTGACTTCGCGGGTGTTGTCATCCCAGGAGATCGCGCCCTCGTGGTGCCGGATGACGCCCTTGTACCAGCTGCCTTCGGCGCCGCGCACCGAGCGTACGTAAAGGCTTCCGTCGACGACGACGTGCCACACGATGGTGAGCGTACGCAGCGATCCGTCCTGGCGGCGCCCGGCGACGCGGATCTCATCGATCCGGTCCAGGGCCTGCAGCTCTTCCGCAGTCCAACTACTCATCGGCTCCTGCTCCTTCGACTAGGAACGTCAGGCTTCGGGAATTGGTCTTCCGAACTGTGCCAGGGTGATGCTTTCGGGTTCCGGTCCGCCGCGCTTGCCGGTGTCGAGCTCGTCGATCGCTGCGAGCTCGTCGGCGGCGAGTTCGAAGTCGAACACGTCGAGGTTCTGGGCGATCCGCTCGGGCTTGGTCGACTTGGGGATCACGGAGCGCCCCTGCTGCAGACCCCAGCGGAGCATCACCTGGGCGGGCGACTTCCCGTGCGCTCGGGAAATCTCGCCGATGACGGGATCATCCAGGGCGCTGGTGTGGCCGCTGTCGCGGTAGAAGGTGATGCCGCCGATCGGCGACCAGGCCTGGTTGAGAATGCCGTGCCGGCTGTCGAGGGCCTGGACCTCGCGCTGCTGGAAGTACGGGTGGATCTCGAGTTGATTGACCGCCGGAACCACGGTCGCGGCGTCGAGGAGCGCGCTGAGGTGGTCGACCATGAAGTTGCTGACGCCGATGGCGCGGACCTTGCCGTCGGCCAGGAGGGTTTCGAGGGCGCGATAGGCGTCGAGCGTCTTGCCGAAGTCGCTCGGCAGCGGCTGGTGCAGGATGAGCAGGTCGAGGTGGTCCACGCCGAGCTTGCCGGCGCTCTTGCCGAAGGCGTGCAGCGTCTCGTCGTACCCGTAGTCGCTGATCCAGACCTTGGTCTCGATGAACAGCTCGTCGCGGGGCACGCCGGAATCGTGAATGGCTTGACCGACCTCGCGTTCGTTGCCGTACGCCGCCGCGGTGTCGACGTGCCGGTAGCCGAGGTCGAGGGCCGCGGCGACGGCGGCCCGTGTCTCCTCGGGCGGCGTCTGGAAGACGCCGAGGCCGAGGGCAGGCATCTGGACGCCGTTGTTCAGTGTGAGGGTCTGCATGAGGAAGTCCTTGGGCCAGGTGTGGTTCACGGTCAGCGGCGGCGTTGGTCGGGACGGAGTTCGTGGTCGCCGTAGCTGTTGTCGGCGGGGTTGAGGGTCACGCCCGGCGCGACGATCTCGTCGATGCGGTCGAGCACGTCCGGGGTCAGTACCACGTCGGCCGCGGGCAGGAATGCATCGAGCTGTTCCATCGTGCGAGGGCCGATGATCGCCGAGGTGACGCCGGGGTGGTTGATGACGAACGCGACCGCCAGCTCGATAAGGCTCAGACCTGACTGCTCGGCGAGCAGTGCCAGCTCCTCGACGATCTCGAGTTTGCGCCGGTTGGCCGGGGCGGACATGTCGAACCGGGCCGGCGGGCGTGCGGACGAGGTCTGTGCCCCGGCAGAGTCTTTGCGCCAGCGGCCGGAGAGCCAGCCACCCGCAAGAGGGCTGTAGGTGAGGGTGCCCATGCCATGCCGAATCACAGTAGGAAGAACGTCTTCCTCGATGCCGCGCACGAGCAGCGAGTACGGCGGCTGCTCGGTCACGAACCGCTGCAGGTTCCGTTCCCGGGCGGCCCACTGGGCTTCGACGATCTGGGAGCCGGAGTACGACGACGAGCCGATATAGCGAACCTTGCCTTGATGTACCAGGTCGGAGAGCGCGCCGAGGGTCTCCTCGACGTCGGTGCCGGGGCTGGGGCGGTGGACCTGGTAGAGGTCGATGTAGTCGGTGTTGAGCCGCCGCAGTGAGTTCTCGACCGCCTGGATGATCCAGCGGCGCGAGCCGCCCCGCAGGTTGGGGTCGTCCTGGCTCATCGGCATGAAGAACTTGGTCGCGAGGAACACCCCGTCACGCCGGCCGTCGAGTGCCTTGCCGACGATTTCCTCGGACACGCCGGCGGAGTACACATCGGCGGTGTCGACGAAATTGATGCCGGCGTCGAGCGCGCGGTGGATGATGCGGGTCGAGTCGGCGCGGTCGTCGTTGCCCCACGGGCCGAACATCATCGCGCCGAGGCACAGCGGGCTGACCTGGACGCCGGTACGGCCCAGCGGTCGGAACTCCATGTTCAGTCTTCCTTGTCGTGCGCGGCGGCCGTCGGCACGCCTGGCGCGGGTTCGCGGGCAGTCCAGCTGGCGAGGAGTTCCAGCGCTTCCTCGGAAGCCGAGTCGGGTGGTGCGGTGTAGACGTTGATGCGCTGGCCCGGGTCTCCGGCGAGTTCGAAGGCTTCGTAGTCGAGTTCGAGGTCGCCGACCAAGGGGTGATGTAACCGTTTGCGGCCGGTGCGGTGGTAGCGCACGTCGTGGGCGGCCCAGCGGCGGCGGAAGTCGTCACTACGGGTGGACAGCTCACCTACGAGCTCGGAAAGGTCCTTGTCGTACGGGTCACGACCGGCCTCGGCGCGCAGGTACGCGACGCAGTCGTTCGCGACCTTGTCGTAGTCGACGAAATACTCGGTCGCGACGGGGTCGAGGAAGCAGAAGCGGGCGCTGTTGGGCGGCTGGCCCGGCGTATGGGCGGCGGCCTGGTCGTACAGCGGGCTGTACAGGGCGCGGCCGAGGTCGTTGGCGGCGAGGATGTCGAAGCGGCTGTTGCGCAGGTACGCCGGCATCGGCATCTGGTCGACGATGCGCTGCACAGTCGGTCGCACACGCTTCTTCACCGGAGTACGTCGTGGCGCGCGGCCGGCCGGCGTACCGGCGGCGCGGACCAGGCGGTACAGGTGGTCGCGCTCGGCCTCGTCGAGCTGGAGGGCGTGGACGAGCCCGTCCAGGACGCCGTCGGAGACGCTGCCGACGCTGCCGCGCTCCAGGCGGGTGTAGTACTCGACGCTGATACCGGCAAGCAGCGCGACTTCTTCGCGGCGCATGCCGGTAACGCGGCGGTTGGCGCCGTACACGGGCAGCCCGGCCTGTTCGGGGGTGATCCTCGCCCGGCGGGTGGTGAGGAACTCCCGCAGATCGTTCCTGCTGGAGTCCTGCTTCGCGGCCATAACTTCACGCTACGTCGTCATCCTCCGCGCGCCAGACCCTGCCAGTACCCCTCTCGACAGTGCCTGCCACGGCTGCGGCGTTCGGAGTGGACCCGGGTGGGGTGCAACCTGGGGGTTCTGGGGTTCCGTCTTGAGGGGGAGATGGAGAGTGGAGGACCGGATGGCGGAGCGGGACCGGGAGTTTGTGGAGTTCGTGGAGGGGGCGGGAGCTTCCTTACGGCGGACGGCGTTTCTGGTGGTGGGGGATCGGCATCGGGCTGATGACGTCGTCCAGGAGGCGTTCTACAAGCTGTACCTTGCCTGGCCGAAAGTGCGGCGGGTGGGGAATCCGCTCGCCTATGCCCGCCGGATGGTGGTCAACGCCGCGCATGACGGCGGGCGGCGGCCGTGGCGGCGGGAGGTTGCGATCGGCGACCTACCGGAGCGGGTCGATCACGAGGACTTCGCCGCCGGGCATGCGGACCGCGACGAAGTACTCGAGGCACTGCGATCGCTCGGGCCGCGGCAGCGGGCGTGCGTCGTACTGCGGTACTACGAGGACCTGTCCGTCGAGCAGACCGCGGAGATCCTCGGCTGTACGACGGGCACCGTGAAAAGCCAGGCGGCACGTGGTCTCGACACTCTCCGACGAGCCATCGACCGGCGGCGGACGAGCCGGGCGCTGTGAAGGAGAACGAGATGGAAGACGTACGTGAGGTCAGCGCCGAGCTCCACCGGCTCGCCGATTCAGAACCACTGGACCCCTTCGACACCAACGCGCTGCTGACCCGCGGTCAGCGCGGACGACGCCGGCGCAAGGCCCTCGCCATCAGCGGAGCGGTTGCCGGCGTCGCAGTCATCGCACTGGCCGCGGCTCTGTTGCCGGGGCTCCCCCAGGCCGGCAAGAAACCACCGGTGGCCGGTGATCAGAGCCAGACCGCGCTGTTCGAGTCCGTTCAGGGTGTTCCGCGCGGGGAAGCGGCCGTCGGGCAACGGCTGACGATGGCCGAGGCCCAGCGGCGGTGCGCCCTGCGGTTCCCGGACGAGAAGCGCGGGTTCGAGAAGCCGTACGACGGACCGTTCGTCGGGCAACGGCTGTCGTACAAGATCGAGATCGGCGCCCGGATGCTGATGTGCACCGTGCCCGGCGGCGACAAGCCGACCGCAGCCTTGCTGGCCCAGGTCGCCAAGGATCCGTTGCCCACCACAACTGCCGGCCAGTTGCGGCACTGCTCCGTGCAGACCTGGGTGGACGTCACCGGGTGGCGCGTGACGGCGACGGCCCGGTCGACCCAGACCGGGGCCTCGTTGATAACCGCCGTCTCGCCGAGCGGCAAGACCGCGATCGCCTGCGAGATCGACAAGAGCACGCTGGACGGCGGCATGATCACCCAAGGTACGTCGGTGCTCTCGCTCGACCACCTGCGCTACGACAGCAACCAGTACACGCATGCGACGTCGACCCAGCCCGCACAGCTGTGGACAGGGAACAACATCGGCGGCAACGGCAACGGGTACACGACGCTGGCCTGGGGCAAGCTCAACGGCAACCCGACCAGGATCCATCTGCAGATGGACGCGAAAACCCAGACCGACGTACCGGTCACGGACGGCTGGTTCGCCTACTACTGGACGACGCCGCCGACGAAAGCGAAGATCTCGGACCTCCGCATCACGGCGTACGACAAGGACGGAAAGGTCGTCAAGGTCCTCCTCCGGTGACCTGAATCGTTATCAACCAAAGGGAATCGTGGATGGTCTCACCCTTCGCAGACCGATGAAGGGGGAGCTATGAGGAAACTGCAGACGATCCTGACAATGGTGGCGGCGGCGGCCGGGATGGTCGCCGCCGGTACCACGACCGCGACCGCGAGCCCGGCCATCACGTCCACGACGACCGCGGCGTGCGGGCTGAACCTCGGTTCGGTGACGGCGGGCGGTGACCAGGCGTTCCAGCGGCTGACCACGACGCCGTCGGCCGGCACGAAGAGCGTCGTACCTAATCTGTACTCCGATGGCGCGGTGCGAATGAGCGCGTCGTTCGTGAACGAACCAACGGCGACAGGGAGCACGCGGCACGGGCGTGTCGTGCTCGGGGACGCGATGTACCAGCACTGGATCGAGCTCGACAAGAGCGGCAAGGTGACGTCGTCGCAGCTGGCCAGGATCGGCGGCGGGTGGAGCAAGTTCGTCGACCACGAGACGTCGACGTTCAACGACGACCCGACCCACCCGCGGACCTACGAGTACGCGCTGCGGTCCGACGGCACGCTGTTCCGGTGGGTCGTCGGCGACACCGGCGTCTGGAAGGCGTACGGATCGGCGCCCGGTTTCGCGTCGGTGAAGTCGATGACGCTGATCAGCAAGGCCGCGGCGTACGACACGTTCCTCGCGAACACCCGCGGCGGCGCGCTGTACACCATCCACATCCCGGTCAACAACGCGATGAAGCCGGTCGTCACCAAGGTCCGTGCCGCCACCTGGCAGGGCTTCGAGACGCTCGTCGCCGGCCAGTGCGGCAACTACGGAACAGTTGTCGCAGGCATCGACAAGGACACCAAGTCCGCCTTCATCTACACCTTCGGCCACGCAAACGGCCTGAAGACCTCAATCACCGGCCACGGCAAACTCCCCGGCACCTTCGCCGACCCCACCTACTTCCGCTTCACCCCACCGGTCAAGTCCGACTGGCTCTTCGGCGAGTAACCCAAGCCCCACACGCTCACCGCGCTCACCGCGCTCACGGCGCTTCGGAGGGATATCCCTTCGTGTTGCCGGTTCTCCGGCCTTGTAACCAGGGGAGAACCGGCAACACAAGCGGATAACCCACCGGGTGTCCGGGGTGGTGGCGGGGTGGTGGCGGGGTCAGGCGGTGCGGCGTTTTAGGGTGGCGGCGCCTAGGCCCAGGGCTGCTAGGACGAAGGCGAGTACGACGAGGGCGTCGCCGCCGGCGCCGGTGGTCAGGCCGTTGCCTTGGGCAACTCCGAGGACGGCGTCTACGGCGTAGGACAACGGCAGTACGTCGCTGACCGCGCGCAGCACCGACGGCAACTGGTCGCGCGGGACGAGCAGGCCGCACAGGAGGATCTGCGGGATCATCACCGCCGGCATCATCTGCACGGCCTGGAACTCGGTGGCCGCGAACGCGCTGGCGAACAAGCCCAACGCAGCACCGAGTACGCCGTCGAGTACCGCGACCACGCCCAACTGCCACGCATCTCCCTGGATGTTCAGATCCAAGAGATACAAGGCGATCGAGACAACCACGAGCGCTTGTACGACGGCGATCAGCGCGAACGCGAGTGCGTACCCGAGCAGGAAATCGAGCTTCGCCATCGGCATCGTGAACAGCCGCGACAGCGTCCCGCTCGACCGCTCCCGCAGCGTCGCGACCGACGTGACGACGAACATGATGATCGCCGGGAACACCGCAAGCAGCGGCCCACCGATCCGGTCGAACGTTCCCGGTGAGTCATGGAACATCCACCACATCAGACTGACCAGCAACGCCGGCAGCACGATCAGCATCGCCACCGTCCGGTGGTCCCGCCGCAACTGGGCGAGCACCCGAGCCGCAACCGCGAACGTCACCCGCGGAGTCATCGCGCACCTGCCTTCCGGTCGATGAGGGTGAGGAACGCCTGCTCGATATCCGACGTACCGGCAGAGGCGAGCAGGTTGTCGGGAGTGTCGTCGGCGAGCAGCTCGCCGTCGCGCATCAGCAGGAGCCGGTCGCAGCGCGAGGCCTCGTCCATAACGTGGCTCGAGACCAGCAGCGTCGCGCCGTCGTCGGCCAGCTTGTGGAACAGCTCCCAGAGATCGCGACGCAGCACAGGGTCGAGCCCGACCGTTGGTTCGTCCAGCACCAGCAGCTCCGGGCTGCCAAGGAGCGCGGCGGCCAGGGATGCGCGAGAGCGTTGACCGCCGGACAGCCGGTCGACGCGAGCCTGAGCGTGACTCGTCAGATCGACGGCCTCGATCACCCGCTCCACGTCGGAGGACGCGACACCGAGGACCGCGGCGAAGAAGCGGAGGTTCTCCGTGACGGTCAGATCGCCGTACACACTCGGCTCCTGGGTCACGTACCCGATCCGGCCACGCAGCTTGGCCGCGCCCGCGGGCAGCCCGAGAACGGACACATCACCTGTCACGCGAGCCTGCAGGCCGACGATCGCGCGGATCAGCGTCGTCTTGCCGCAGCCGGACGGCCCCAGCAGCCCGGTCACGGTCCCGGCCCGGAGGTCGAACCCGACCCCGTGCAGCACCTCACGGTCGCCGCGGACCACGACCACCTCACGGCAACTCACCGCGTTTTTCATCATATGATGAATTTAGCGCGCACATCGACCCTTGGCAACAGCGTGGTCAGATGACGGCGTACCCCGTGGCGGCGCTCAACGGACCGAGCTGCGGCTCGCCGTACTGCGCTCGCAACGCACCGAACCGCTCCACCTTGTCCGGACCGAATCGCGCGACCTCCGTGGCGTAGGTGTCACCCGAGACGAACACCGGCGGCCTGCGCTTGCTGTGGAACTTGTCCGCGTACAGGACCAGCTCCTCCTCCGGCGTCCGCGGCAGGTAGTCGTCGACCGGGATCGGCAGCGCCTGGCGGACGACGTCGTCCCGCGTGATCCCGACTCCGGTGTGACACGAAGCGAACCGGCAGATCTCGACAGGAAACCCCAACGACGCAAGGAGTTCATGCCCGAGGACGCCGTGCCGGACATAGGCGGACGACTCGAGCCGATAGACCCCGATGTCATGCAGCAGCGCGCCCGCCCGCACCAGATCGGTGTCCACAGCAAGCCCGGCGAAGAACTGCGAGGCAACCGAACACACGAGCCGGCAATGCTCGAACACGACCTCGAACGCATCCCGGGTCGGCGCGTACTCCCGATGCAGCGCGCGGATCTCGGCGTCGGTCGGGATCTGCATCAGCCGTCGACGTACGACTGAATCGCGGGACCCATCCGGTCGACGAGCGTGCTCAGGTCCGCACTCGCCACCGGTTCGAGCTCGACCACGTAGCGGGTCAGCGCCATGCCGATCAGGTGCCCGGCGATCAGACTGACGCGAAGCATGGCATCCGGTACGTCGAGGAGCTGCGACACCGGCTGCAGGATCATGCTCGTCATGCCCTCACGCATCAACCGCGCGACGTCGTCGCTGGTGACGACACTGCGGAGCATAGCCTTCATCCGCTGCTGTCCCTCGTCGGATTCCCAGACGCCGAGGAAGACCGTCACGATCCGCCGGCCGAGCTCCTCGCGCGGGCCGTCCAGGATCCGGGCGGCCACCTGCCGCGGGTCGAGCGGCAGCGACATCGCCTGGACGAACAGCTCTTCCTTGCTGTCGAAGTAGTGGTGCACCAACGCCGCGTCGACCTCGGCCTGCCGCGCGACCGCGCGGATCGAGGTGGCCGCGAATCCCTTGTCCGCAAAGGATTCCCGGGCGGCTAGCAGGATCTCTCCCCTGGTGTCCGGTCCGCCGGGGCGGCGTCCCGGCGTACGTCGGGAAGCGGTCACGGCGTCAGCTCCGAGATCTCGCCTTCCGGCGTGACCGCGAACGACGTACGGCGGGAGGTGCTGCGGACGAAGTGCTTGCGGGTGAACTCGAGCGACTCGACCAGGTCGACCTCGCGCTCGGAGCGACTGATCGCGCGGCGGGTGTTGATCTCGATGATGATGTGCCCGCGGAAGTCCTGGTTGGCCAACGTGCCCAGCAGGTCCGCCGCACGCTGCGTCCCGCGCCCCGGCACCAGGTGCTCGTCCTTCGCGGAGCCCGTCCCGTCGGTCAGGTGGACATGGGTGAGGCTCTCGCCCATCGTCGCGGCGAGCTCGACGCAGTCCTGCTCGGCCGTCGACGCGTGCGACAGGTCGAGGGTGGTGTGCGCGTACGTCTGCTCGGTCGGGTCCCAGCTCGGCGCGTACGCCTGCAGGTCCCGGCCCGGTGCACGCCACGGGTACATGTTCTCGACCGCGAGCGTCACGCCGGTCTCGGCCTCGAGCCGGGCGATCCCCTCGACGAACCCGCGCGCGTAGTCCCGCTGCCAGCGGAACGGCGGATGTACGACGACCACGTCCGCGCCGAGCTCCTGCGCGGCCTCGGCGCTGCGCTCGAGCTTGCTCCACGGGTCGGTCCCCCAGACCCGCTGCATGATCAGCAGCGTCGGCGCATGCAGCGCGAGCACGGGGAGCTGGTGATAGTCGATGAGCCGCTTGATCGCGTCGATCTGGGTGCTCAGCGGATCGATCCCGATCATCACCTCGACACCGTCGTACCCGAGCCGGGCGGCGAGCTCGAAGCCGCTCGCGGTCGACTCGGGGTAGACGGAGGCTGTGGACAGACCGATCTTCGCGGTTGTGCGGGGGTTCATCGGTTCACCGGGGTTGCAGCTGGTCGAGCCGGGACAAGATGACGCCCTCGCGGAGCGCCCACGGGCAGATCTCGAGCGCAGGCAGGTCGAACAGGTCCATCACGGCGTCCGCGACGAGTGCGCCGGCGACCAGCTGCGACGAGCGGCCGGCCGATACTCCCGGCAGCGCTGCGCGCTCCGCGGCGCTCATCTTGGTCAGCTTCGGGATCCAGTCGTTCAGGTCGTCCCGGTTCAGCGTGCGGGCCACGTACGGGCCGTCGGCGGACGGAGCCGCTCCGGCCAGCCGGGCCAGTGAGCGGAACGTCTTGCTGGTGGCCACCGAACGCTGCGGCTTGCCGGCCCGCAGCACCGGACCTGCGACGGCCGCCATCTCCAACCGGATCCGCCGCCGCAGCTCACGGACCTGGTCCTTGTCCGGCGGGTCAGCGGTCAGGGCCTCGCGGGTCAGCCGGCCGGCGCCGAGCTGGACCGAGACCGCCACGGTCGGCTGCTCGTCCGATCCGGCCGCGATCTCCAGCGACCCGCCGCCGATGTCGAACACCGCCAGCCGGCCGGAGGACCAGCCGAACCAACGCCGTACGGCGAGGAACGTCAGCCGGGCCTCGTCGTCGCCGCTCAGCACCTCGAGATCCACGCCGGTCTCGGACCGGACGCGGTCCAGCACCTTCTCGCCGTTCGGCGCCTCGCGCAGCGCGGAGGTGGCGAACGCGAGCACCGACTCGCAGCCCTTGTCCTCGGCCAGCACGACAGCTTCCTTGGTGAACGCGATCAGCCCGTCGGCCCCGGACTCGTCGATCTTGCCGTCCTTGTCGAGGTGCTCGGCCAGCCGCAGCTCGGTCTTGTGCGAGTACGCCGGAAGCGGCGCGGCACCGCGATGCGCGTCCACCACGAGCAGGTGGACGGTGTTTGATCCCACGTCGAGTACGCCGAGCCGCATTCCCCCACGCTACTGGACGAGCAGAGTAACGGCGGGTCGGGAGTCGGGGTTCACGGTTGGGGACCGATCGCGCGTACGCTTTCTGAGTGCCTGAGGTTTCTCTTGATTTCCCCCGTGCCTGGGTCGAGTTCATCGACCCCGACGACTCCGACCAGGTGTTCCGCTGCGACCTGACCTGGCTGACGTCCAACTGGACCTGCATCTTCGGCGGTGGCTGCCAGGGGATCTACAAGGGCCGGCCGAACGACGGCTGTTGCACGCTCGGCGCGCACTTCTCCGACGCCGACGACGAGAAGCGGGTGAAGAAGTGGGCCAAGGAGCTCGGCAAGGAGGACTGGCAGTTCCGTAAGGAGGGCCGGGCCAACGGCTGGGTCGAGACCGACGACGAGGGTGAGCGCAAGACCCGGGTCTGGGACGGCGCCTGCATCTTCCTGAACCGTCCGGGTTTCGAAGGCGGCGCGGGCTGTGCGCTGCACGGGCTGGCGCTCAAGCGCGACATCCACTTCGTCGAGACCAAGCCCGACGTCTGCTGGCAGTTGCCGATCCGGCGGACCTTCCGCGAGGTCGAGCGGCCCGACGGTACGACGTACACCGAGGTCGGCATCGCGGAGTACGACCGGCGCGGCTGGGGCCCGGGCGGGCACGACCTCGACTGGTACTGCACCGGAAACACCGAGGCGCATGTCGGCGTCGAGGCGGTCTTCGAGTCGAGCAAGGTCGAACTGCAGACCCTGATGGGCCACAAGGCGTACGACGTACTCGCCGACCTGTGCCGCCAGCACCTGGAGGCAGCCCGACCGCTGCTGCCCCACCCGGCGTCTAAGTAACCTTGCCGTTCTCGACAAGCCAGTCGATGCCGGCCATCGCGGCCTCGATCGCGGAGTAACGCGGCCGGAAGCCGAGCAGGCGTTCGGCTTTCGCCATCGAGCAGTTGGGGCTGTGCAGGACGTGGTCCCACGTCGCCTGGCCGTCCTGCTGGGACAGCTCCTCGCGGAGCCGGTCGATCGGCACGAAGCTGAGCTGCGCGTCCTGGCCGAACCGCTCGGCGACCGCCTCGGCGTAGCCGCGGAGGGTGACGGCATCGGTCGCGACCGCGTGGAAGCTCTCACCGATCGCGGTCGCCCGGCTGGCGATCGCGCCGAGGAAGACACCGGCCACGTCGTCGGCGTGCACGGGGTTGAGGGTTTCGAGCCCGAGGTTCGGAAGCTGTACGGCGGCGCCCTTGGCGAGGCTCTGGTAGACGTCGAGATTGAAATTGCCGGCCGGATTGACCGGCGTCCAGCCGGGACCGCAGATGTGACCGGGGTGGACGATCGTGACCGGGAACTGGTCGCGGCGGGCCTTGGCGAGCAGGTAGTCCTCGATCGCGGCCTTCTGGATGCCGTAGTCGCCGAACGGGCGCCGCGGCGCGTCCTCCCGGGTCGGGACGACGGCGCTCGGGCCGTGCACCCAGATCGTGCCGCAGTGCAGCAGGTGCTGGACCTTGCCCTCGAGCGCCTCGACCAGCTGGCGCGCGCTGTCCTCGGTGAAGCAGATCAGATCGATGACGATGTCGGGGTCCAGCCCGGCGACGCGGCTGCCGAAGGTGCCCGCGGCATCTTCCGCGGCCCGATCGGCCTGGAGGAACGTGACGTTCCTCCAAGTGCCGTCGGAGTGGTACGGCGTCCGTTCGCCGCGGCTGAGCACCGTGACCTGATGACCCAGGCGGATCAGCGCCGGGACCAGGTACGTGCCGATATGACCGGTTCCTCCGATGACGACAGTGCGCATGCCGTAGAGCCTAGGGCCTGACGACACACCCAGTACGACGGTTGTGGGTGGGGGACGCAACAATGGCTGGCATGCGTCTGGATCATCTGTCGTACGCGTGCGGGCCCGAGGGGTGCCGTGCGACCGTCGAGCGGTTGTCCACGCTGCTCGGAGCGGAGTTCGTCGACGGTGGGGTGCACCCGCGCTTCGGCACGGTGAACCACATCCTCCCGTTGGAGAACGACCGCTACATCGAGGTGGTCGACGTGCTGGACCACCCGGCCTCCGACAAGGCTCCGTTCGGTCAGGCGGTGCGCGCCCGCAAGGAGCTCGGCGGCGGCTGGCTGGGCTGGGTGGTTGCCGTCCGCGACATGGAGCGGATGGAGCAGCGCCTCGGCCGGCAGGCGGTTCCGGGCAACCGGCACCGGCCCGACGGGGTCAACCTGACCTGGCGGCAGATCGGCGTGAAGGGTCTGATCGCCGACCCGCAACTGCCGTTCTTCATCCACTGGGACGACCTCGGCGAGCACCCGTCGGTCGGCGGCAAGGGCGTCAGGCTGACCGCCCTCGAGATCGCCGGCGACCCGGGCCGCGTCACCGACTGGATCGGCCACCCGGCCGACCACCTGCTCAACGACCTCGACGTCGCGTGGGTCGGTCCCAACGGCCAGCCCGGCCTCAACGCCGCCCTCTTCGACACCCCGAACGGCATCGTTCGCCTTTAACTCAAACCCCGGTCGCTCTTGACCGGGGGTTTTCTCCGGCCTAACGTACAACCAAATGGTTGTAGATGAGGTTCTGACAGATCGGTTGCTGCACGCGTTGGCGGATGCGACGCGGCGCGACATCGTGCGGCGGTGTCTGGGCGAGGCGGCATCGGTGTCCCGGTTGGCCGACGTGTATCCGATGAGTTTCGCCGCGGTGCAGAAGCACGTCGCGGTCCTGGAGCGGGCCGGCCTGGTGAGCAAGGAACGACGCGGGAGGGAGCAGCTCGTGCGCAGTGAGATCGACGCCGTACGGCGGGCCCGGCAGGCGCTGGACCAGCTCGAGGCGACCTGGCGCGGACGGATCGAGCGGATGTCCGACCTGTTGGCCGAAGACGAAGGAGATGGAACACATGGGCGTGACCAGCATTGACAAGGATTTCGAGGCGTTGACCCTGACCCTGGTGGCCGACTTCGACGCGTCCACCGACAAGGTCTGGGAGCTGTGGGCCGACCCGCGCAAGCTCGAGCGGTGGTGGGGGCCTCCGACGCATCCGGCGACGATGGTCGATCACGACCTGACGCCGGGCGGCCGGGTGTTCTACTACATGACCGGCCCGGAGGGCGAGAAGTTCCACGGCCTGTGGCAGTTCCTCGCGGTGGATCCGCCGAAGTCGCTCGAGTTCGTCGACGCGTTCGCGAACGCCGACGGGGAGATCGACGACGCCCTCCCGCCGTACATCGCGCATCTGGAGCTGACGGCGTCAGACGGCGGCACCCGGATGGAGCTGCGCGCTTCGTTCGACACCCGCGAGCAGATGGATCAGCTGCTCGGCATCCAGATGGACGTCGGCATGCAGCAGGCCATGTCGCAGATCGACGCCCTGCTCGCCGCCTAGTGGATGTTCTCGAGGTCTGCCAATGAGGTCTCGAGGTGGCCGAGCAGGCGTTGCAGGTGCGGGACGGTGCGGCGGTCACCGATCAGGCCGAAGTGGAGCTGGTGGTCGTAGCTGGTGACGCTGATGTTCAACGCCTGGCCGTTGAGCACGATGCTCGCCGGGTACATCCCGAGCAGCCGCGAGCGGTTCCAGTACAGCGGGCTCTCGGTGGGTCCCGGCACATTCGAGATCACCACGTTGTACGGCGGCGTCGTACGGCCGGCCACACCGGGGAGGACTGCGGCCGGGCCTGCGACGCCGAAGCCGAGCGCGCCGACGATCAGGTTCTGCAGCGGGCTGAGCTCGGACAGCACGCCCTTGCCGTGGGCGGTCGAGGACATGATCCGACGGATCCGGCGCTCGGCATCGGGCAGGTCGGTGGCGAGGTCCGCGATCAACGTGGCGAGCGAGTTGCCACCACCGGGCGCGCCGTCGCGGTCCCGCAAGGAAACCGGGACCATCGCCGTCAACGCCTTGTCCGGAAGGGCATCCAGCTCGAGCAAGTAGTTGCGCAAGGCCCCTGAACACATCGCGAGCAGTACGTCGTTCAACGTCGCACCGGTGATCGCCCGGACCTTCTCCAACCGCTCGAGAGGCCAGGACTGCGCCGCGAACCTCCGAGCCCCGGTCACCCCCTGATTGAAGATCGTCTTCGGCGCCTGGAACGGCATCGTCGACTGCAGCAGGCCCTTGACCCCGGCCAACGGGAGACCCGCCAGATCGGCGAACGTCTTGACCGCGCCGACCGGCATTCGTGCGAGCGACGGCAGCCAGCCGGCACTCGCAGCCTGCTCGTGCTGCTGCGGCAGCGCGTAGGTGGGTGGCATGCCGGTACTACAAGGGTCGGTGGTGAGGGTGTCCTGCATCCAGCGGAGAGCGGTGACGCCGTCGATCATCGAGTGGTGGATCTTGCTGTAGATCGCGAAGCGGCGGCCCTCGACGCCTTCGATCAGATGCATCTCCCATAGCGGGCGGTGACGGTCCAGGAGCGTTCCGTGCAGTCGGCTGGTGAGTTCGAACAGCTCCCGGTAGCGCCCCGGGCGAGGTAGCGCGGACAGCCGGACGTGGTACTCGAGGTCGATGTCCGGATCCTGCTCCCAGGACCAGTAGCCGAGGTCCTGCGGCCGGTTCCGCACCCGCCGTTCGAACAAGGGATTGACCGACGGCGCCGCAACCATGTCCTGGTACAGCCGGGAGACGAAGTCCCGCGAGCTCTCCGGGAACACATTGTCCCGGCCCGCGCCCTCCGGAAGCTCGAACAGCATCAACCCACCGACATGCATCGGCTGCTCCCGGGTCTCGCCACCCAAGAACATCGCGTCCAGCGGCCCCACCCTCGTCACGGGGCCTCCCGGTCTGGACTGAGGAGCGGAGGGAGCGAAGCGACCGGAGCGACGAGGGAAGGCCGGGAGTTACTGCCCCGTGACCGCCGCGCCGGAGGCGCGGCATTCAATAGCGTCATGCGTCCTCCGCTCCCCGACCCGACCCGGCCCGGCCCGGCCCTCCGACGCTTCATCGTTCGCCAGAGACGGCCGGGTCGTCTACCCCTGCTAACAGGGATTACGGAGATTTAGTTATCCCCTCAGCTATCGAGTGGGCGGTAGTTCACGCCGAGCCGCTCGATCCGCGCCAGGTGCGGGCGGAGCCGGCCGAGGAACTCGTCGTACGAGACCTTCTCCGAGCCCCAGGCGCGCTCGGCGAACGCGGACAGCCGCGGTAGCAGCATGTAACCGACCTGCTCCGGGTTGGGCATGTACTCGGTCCAGATCTGGCACTGCGTGCCGACAATCAGCGCCTTCTCGTCGTCGGTCAGCGACTCCGGGATCACCTCGAAGTCGTACACCTTCTCCAGCGGGATGAAGTTGCCGATGGCAAGCGGTTCGGTGGCCGGGTCGCCCTGGTAGTAGTCGAAGTACACCGACTCGCACGGCGCCATCACCGTCTCGTGACCGGCCTTCACCGAGATCTCGCCGCGCTCGGCGCTCCGCCACGCCATGATCACCGCGTCGTCCGGGCAGTCGGTGTCGACCATCTCGTCCCAGCCGACCAGCCGTCGGTCCCGCTCGGCCAGCACCTCCGCGACCTGCGCGGTGAACCAGCCCTGCAGCTGCCCGGGCTCGTCCAGCCCCAGCTCGGCCTGCCGCTTCTGCGCCGCCTCGGACTCGCCCCACTGCACCGACGGGCACTCGTCACCGCCGAGGTGGATGTACGGCGAGGGGAAGATGTCCAGCACCTCACGCAGCACGGTCTTCACGAACTCGACCGTCGCGTCGTTGACGTTCAGCACGTCCTCGCTGATGCCCCAGTACTGGCGGACCGTCAACTGCTGGTCCGGGTGGTTCCCCAGCTCCGGGTACGCCGTGATCGCGGCCTGCATGTGCCCCGGCAGGTCGATCTCCGGTACGACGGTGATCCCGCGCTCGGCGGCGTACGCGACGATCTCTCGGAGGTCGTCCTTGGTGTAGAACCCGCCGTGCCGCTCACCGTCGTACTCGAACTCCTTCTGGCCGCGGGTCATCTTGCCGACCATCGTCTCGGCCCGCCACGCGCCGATCTCGGTGAGCTTCGGGTACGCCTCGATCTCGACCCGCCAGCCCTGGTCGTCGGTGAGGTGGAAATGCAGCACGTTCAGGCGGTGCAGGGCGAGTACGTCGATGACCTTGAGGACGAACTCCTTCGGCATGAAATGCCGCGCGACGTCGAGCATCATCCCGCGCCAGGCGAACCGCGGCGCGTCGGCGATCCGCGCCAGCGGGACCGCGACCTTGCCGAACTCGTCGGTCGGCTCGGCCGCCTCGATCAGCTGCGCGTACGTCGTCTCCGCGTGCCGGAGCGCGTCCTCGGAGCCGGCCGTCAGGCGGGCGCCGTCGAGGCTGACGTCGATGCGGTATTCGTTCGGTTCGAGGTTCTCGACCACGTCCCGGACGGCCTCCCCGAGCGGATCGGCGGTGATCCACCGGCCCTCGTCGACGGCGAGTTCTCGCGGGGCAGGGACGATCGCAATATCGGACATCCGGACTCCAAAGCTGAGCACACAAGAACGTGCCTCGAATTATGTCGGGACCATCCTATAATCAGCTTCCCCGTCAGGTTCCATGAGAGGGTTTGCCCGTGACCAGCGAGCAGCAGCGGACGACCCTACGCGTGCTGGTCGCCAGCAACGCACTCGGCGGAGTCGCGACCGCCAGCGGCTTCGCGGTGGCCGCCCTCCTCGCCGAGAACGTCTCCGGCTCGACGTCCCTGGCCGGCCTGGTCGCCACCTCGACCACGCTGGGCGCCGCCGCTCTCGCCGTACCTCTGGCAGGCCTTGCCCGCTCCCATGGTCGACGGGTCTCACTGAGCCTCGGCTACCTGATCGCGTTCGTCGGAGCCGCTCTGACGATCGTCGCTGCACAGCTCGGCTCGCTCACCCTGCTGCTCGCAGCCGGCTGCCTCTTCGGCAGCGGCTCGGCCTCCAATCTCCAGTCGCGGTACGCCGCCACCGACGCCGCCGAACCCAGCCGCGTCGCCCGCTCGCTCGGACTGGTCGTCTGGGCCACCACGATCGGCGTGATCGTCGGACCGAACCTGACCGGCGTGGGCGGTTCGGTCGGATCGTCGCTCGGCATCCTGGCGCTGGCCGGGCCGTACACCTTCTCGGTCGTCGCCTTCGGACTCAGTGCAGCCACCGTCTGGGTGGGCATGCGGAGCCAGGTGCGACCGACCAGGGTGGAGCGCCAGCCGCTGGCCGCGACGTTCCGGCAGGTGATCGCGATTCCCCATGCACGCCTGGGGTTGCTGGCCATCGCGACTGCACACGCGGTGATGGTCGGGGTCATGTCGATGACGTCGGTTCACCTGCGACACCACGGCGCTTCCCTGACCATCGTCGGCTTCGTCATCAGCGGACACGTCGCCGGCATGTACGCGCTGTCCCCGGTGACCGGCTGGCTGGCCGACCGGCTCGGCCGCATCCCCACGATCGGCATCGGCCTCGGCATCCTCGCGATCGCGATGACGCTTGCCGCTGTCGCGCCGGATGACGCGCATGCTCTGACCGGACTCGCCCTGTTCACGCTGGGCCTGGGCTGGTCCGCCTGTCTGGTCGCCGGGTCGACTCTGCTGTCCCGGTCCGTCCCGGACGGCATTCGCACGTCGGCTCAGGGCCTGTCCGACCTGACCATGGGCGTGCTGGCTTCCCTTTCGGGCACGGCTGCCGGCCCGGTCCTCGCCTACCTCGGCTTCCACTGGCTGGCGGTCTTCTGCGGGCTGCTCCTGATCCCGGCCGGCCTGACTGCTGCACTAACCAAGCAGCAGATGCAGCGTGCGTGAACCCGGCCGAAAGCCGAAGCTCTGGTACAGCGCCCGCGCTTGCGGGTATCCGTCATCACCTCGAGGACAGACGACCGCCTTGGTCCCACCTGCTTCTCGCAGCGCATGCAGTGCGGCCAGGTTGACCGCCGCGCCGAGTCCACGCCGCCGGTACTCCGGAGCGCACCCGACGGGCTCAACCAACCCGACCTGGTGTTGCTCATCCAGCCAGATCAACGCCGAGGCGACGAAGTCCCCGGCCTCGTTCTCCACCACCCAATCCAGCTCCGGTCGGTAGGGCCAGGTCGACATCACCTCGGCCATGTCGTCGTCGGTCACCTTCGACGGTGCCAGGTCGGACCAGGCCGCCCGGTGCGCAGCAGCCCGCTTCGCCACCTCGTCCTGCTGTACGTGCCGCAGTGTCAGCCCCTCGGGCACGACAGGTTCGGCCAGTGCGTCCAGCGAGATCCAGTGGTGGGTGTAGTACGGCGCATCGTCGACAAGCTGGAAGCCGGCCGACTCCAGTGCGGCCAGCAAGTGCCTCTCGGTCTCCAGCACACCGGCGGCCAACTGCGGACCGTCTGCTGTGGCCTGGAACCACTCGACGACCGTAGCTGCGAGCTCCGGCCGACCCGGGTCCACGGTCATCAGGAGATGACCCGGCTGCGCCAGCCACCCCCAAGCCACCACGTCGTCGCCGTCACGCCAGACCGCCGTACGCCAATTCGCAGACGAGCGGCGAGCGTTCACGCTGCGCTCCCAGGCGACGTCCCCGAGGTGCAGCCGGGACACCGGACTCCAGGTCCGCTGGACGAGCTCCTGCATGTCGCTGAGGCCGTCAGGGCCGGCGTACTCGGTCATCTGCACGGATCGCAGCATCGCAGTGCCGGAGGGCCGACTCAACTGCATTAGGCTCAAACGTCGTGAGTATCGCGGAGGGTGGGATCCCGAGTCCCAACATCTGGCACCACCCGAAGGTGTACGAGATCGAGAACCGGGCAGTGGACCCGGACGGCGTGATCGAGCCGGCGATGCGGGCGATCCGGGACTGGGCCGGCGCGACGGTGCTCGACATCGGCTGCGGTACCGGCTTCCACCTGCCGAAGTTCGCCGCGACCGCCGGGCGAGTGATCGGCGTGGAGCCGCACGGCGCACTGGCCGACGCCGCCCGTCGACGTACGCAGGCGTTGCCGAACGTCGAAGTACGGCAGGGTACGGCGCAGCGCCTGCCGGTGCCGGACTCGTCGATCGACGTGATGCATGCGCGCTGGGCCTACTTCTTCGGACCGGGCTGTGAACCCGGGCTGGCCGAGCTGGACCGGGTGATGCGCCACGGCGGGACCGCGTTCGTGATCGACAACGACGGCAGCCGGTCGACGTTCGGCGGCTGGTTCAGTACGTCGTACCCGATGATCAAGCCGGCCGAGGTGGAGCGGTTCTGGACCGACCGCGGCTGGCACCGGACGGCGCTCGACATGGGCTGGCGGTTCGAGAGCCGGGCGGACTTCGAGGCGGTGGTGAAGATCGAGTTCACGCCGAAGGACGCGCAGCGGATCATCGCCTCGCACGTCGGCGCCGAGGTCGACTACGCCGTCAACCTGTGGAGCAAGAGCTTCTAGCCGACACTCTCTGTGGTCTGCGGACCGACCTTCAGTACTCATAGGGTTAACGAGATGGATGGTCTGCTGCTCGAACGCGTACCGGGGCTGCCGGAGCGGCTCCGGATCGACGTAGGTGAGCAGCGCGCGGTCGTCGTACCGCAGGCCGCCGACCGTCGCCGGCTCGCCGACGTACTGACCGGACTGGATGACCCACCGCCCGGTGCGGTCGTACTGAAGGGCGGTCCGGTCCGGCTGGTGCCGGCTGAAGGCGGACTGCTCCCCCACCTGACAGTCCTCGGCAACGTGATGCACGGCCACCGGACGACGCATCAGGTCACCACACAGGCTGCCCGGGACGAGAGCCTGGTCAAGGTCATCGGCTGTGGTCTCGAGGACGTCCAGGACCGCTACCCGCACGAGATCACCCCAGGTCGCCGTCGGCTGGCCGGAGTGGCTCGCGCACTCGGCGCGTACCCGCGAGCGATCGTGCTCGAGGACGCGACGGGCCTGCCTACCTGGGGATCGCTTCTGTCGATCCGTCCCAACCCTGACCTCGCCTCGGTCGCACTGCTGCTCATCACCACCAGCACGACACGCATCACAGGGTTTGACGATGCCGAGTAGCCGCAGAGCGTTCCTCGGCGCCGCCGGAGCGCTTCTGCTCACCGGGTGTTCGAGTGACGTGCTGGGACTGCGGCGTGCCGTCCGGGTGGCCGTCAGCTGGAGTGGGCAGGAACTGCGCGCGTTCCACAAGGTCCTCGACGGTCTGGGAACGCTCGACTACCCGGTCGAAGTCGTGCCGCTCGGCGACGACATCTCCACCGCGTTCGGCGCTCGCTCCACGCGACGCCCGGACATCGTCATGCTCCCGCAGCCCGGACTGGTCCCACGTCATCTCAGCGACTTGGAGCCGATGCCCGACGACCTGGCTCCGCTCGGGCAGGCTCGTTTGTGGAACGAGCTCCTGACGCACAACGGGACGACGTACGGCGTGCCGTTCAAGACTGCGCACAAGTCAGCGGTTTGGTATCGGCCGTCGGTGTTCGAGCAGGCCGGCGTACAACCGCCTCGGCTGTGGTCGGAGTGGCTGACGCTGAACCGGACGCTGACGCAAGCGGGCATCACACCGTTGTCGCTGGCGGCAGGTGACGGCTGGGTGCTCACCGACTTCCTGGAGAACGTGCTGCTCGGTATAGCGCCCAGCGTCTATGTCGGACTCGCAGCGGCAACCGATCCACGTCCGTCGCAGCAGCCGCAGTTCGGTGCGGCACTGCGGTTGCTGGGGACCATGTGGTCGGCGCCTGGAGTGCTGGCGGGCGGAGTGAAGGAGTCGCTCGTCCAGCAGTTCCCGGATGCGCTGATCGAGGTGTTCGGCCATCGTAGAGCGGCCATGGTGCTGGCATCCGACTTCGCCGAGCCGGTTGTCCGCTCGTTTGCCGCAGACCCCGATGACATCGGTCTCTTCACGTTCCCGCCGATGGGTCCGGGAGCTGCCGCACCTGTGGTGGTCGGTGGCGACGTGATGGTGCTACCGAAGCCGACCAGGGACGACGCCCTCGATCTCGTACGCCGCCTGTCCAAGCCGACGGCTGCTGACCCGTGGATCAAGGAGGGCGGGTTCCTGGTCGACGGACGGGTCTCTGGGTACACGCCTGAGCTCACTCGACTTGCCGTGCAGCTGACCAAGCCCGGTGAGCAGCTCCAGTTCGACCTGTCCGACCAGCTCGGCCGGCTCGGTGACATCAACGGGCTGTGGCGTGTGCTGACCGACTTCCTGATCCAGGTCGGCGGTCGCGGCGCCGCCGTCGTACCAGGGGCTGTGGACGACGCGATCGACCAGATGCGCAAGGTGGAGGAGAGCTGATGGGGCTGCACACCAACGGCTTGTCCCTCGAGATCGTCGGCCGTGAGATCACCGGTCGCCCGGTGCCCGGCAAACCGCGTCGGCCGGCCGGACCGTACCTGCTGGGGTTGCCGGCGCTGCTGCTCAGCTGTCTGCTGCTGGTGCCGATCGGAGTGACCGTGGTAGCGGCGTTCCGGACGCCGGGCGGGTTCGGGCTCGGCAACTTCGCGGTGATGACCGACCAGGGCGCATTGCGTGCCGTCGGCAACAGTCTGCTCTGGGTGCTGGTTGCGTTCGGGATCGTCGTGGTCGGGTTCTTCCTTGCCCTGTTGAGTTATCGGCTGCCCGCGGTGACGACGTTCCTGCAGCCTGCACTGGTCATTCCGTTCGCGGTGTCGGTGCTGGTGTCCGGTGCGACGTTCCGGCTGCTCTTCGACCCGACGCCGGAGCGTGGGACAGTCACGGCGGTCTGGACACGACTGTTCGGGTCAAGTCCGGTGTGGCTCGGGCCTGGTCTGTTCTGGCTCGTGCTGGTGTCCGCGTTCGGCTGGACCTGGCTGGGGTACGTCGTGTCGCTCTTCCGCGCTGGTCTGGACGCAATACCCGACGATGTGACCAGAACCCTCACTGCAGAAGGCGTTCGGGGCTGGCGGCGCCTACGCGCGTTGGAGATCCCGTTGCTACGGCCGATCGCCGGAGTGGTCACGCTGACAGTGGTGATCGCTGCGGTGCGGGTCTTCGATCTCATCTTGATCGTCGTGCCAGGGTCGATGCAGCGGTCCGCCGACGTACTCGGACTGAACTGGTGGCGAGAGACAACCAGTGGTGACGACACCGGACGTACGGCGGCGCTCGGCGTCGTACTGTTCGCGATCGTCGCTGCGGTGGCGCTGATCGGCGTACGGGGCTTGCGTCGGCGGCGATGGGCGATGCCGGTGACCGTCGTACGGCCGGATCCGTCACTGGGGCGACCGAAGCCTCGACGTTCCGTACGGCGGTTCGGCTGGCTCATCGGGCTCGCAGTAGCGCTGGTGTGGATCTTCCCGGCCGTCGTACTCGTCATCACCGCTTTGCACTCCCCTGCGGAAGCCGGTGTGCGTGGCTGGTGGTCTGCGTCAGGACTCGGGTTCTCGTCCTTCGCTGCAGCGGCGAATGTCGGGTTGTTCCGGGCCTTGCTGTCCACACTGATCATCGCGAGCGCTGCCACCGCTGTGCTGCTCGTGATCGCCGTACCGACGGCCTATTTGGTCGCGTGGGGCGGTCTACCCGTGCACGTCGGCCGGACCGTGATGGCAGTGTTCGTCGTACTCGCGGTGACGCCTGTGCAGATGTACGCCGCTCCGCTGCGCGACGCGATCGACGCAGCCGGACTGGCCGGCTCCCGGATCGCGCTGGCCTTAGTACATGCGGCAGCGGGCCTCCCGTTTGCTGTGCTGCTGCTGCGGTCCGCCTTCGCGTCCGCCCCACCTGCGTTGGTGTCTGAGGCGCTGCAAGGCCCGGTGCGGCAGAGCGCCGTACTGGCTACTGTGCAGCGGACGTACCGTCCCGCGCTGATCGCTGTGGCGGTGCTCGAGTTCGCACTGGTGTGGAACGACTTCATCGTCGGATTCCTGATCAGCGGGCCCGGTACGACGCCATTGTCGCTCGTGCTCTGGGGTGAGGCGCGACAGTTCTCCGCCTCGAGCGGACCGGTCGCCGCTGCGGCCGTCGTCGCGTCGATCGTGCCTGCGGTCCTGATGCTCTCGTTCTGGCGGACCGTGGTGCGCGGGCTGACGACAGGCAGCCGGCCATGAGCGAGGAGGAAGAGAAGGCGCCGGAGAAACCGGAGTCGCCGTACCAGACGCGCGGATTCCGCTTCGTCATCGGCACTGTGGCGTCCGCGCTGCTCACCGGGCTCGCGTCGGAGATGCTCAACCAGAGCCTCGACAGCGGCGGCTGGGTGCAGTTGATCGGCCTCGGAGTGACCGTGCTGCTCGGAGCGATCACGATCATCCAGTACGGCCCGGCGATCCGGCGCTCCTGGCAGCACAGCGGCGACAGCGCTCCTGAACTGCACGCGACCGCCGAGGAGGCCGAGCAGTGGATGATCGCGCTCGGGTCCCACGCCGGCGGTATGGCAGCCGCCGAGTGGTACGCCTTGCACGAGGAGTGGCTCCGAGAACTGCTGATGGCCGAGAAGCCGCACGTCGACACCATCGACGACTTCGCCCGCATCTGCGACGCGCTCGAGGCCTGGTACGTACGACGTGCTGATCCGGATGCGCTGCTCCAGCTCAGCGACCTGTTGAGTGCCGCAGCCGAGGTATGCGGTCGCCGTGATCTGGCCGAGCTCGCTGCGGCGCGCGCGGCAACGGCGTACCGGATGCTGGGCGACCTGGACACGGCCACCACCCGGCTGGGCATATCCGACAACATCGCGACCCACACCCGGACCGCGGCCGCGATGACCACGCGACGGCAGGTCGAACGGGCGCTGCTATCCCTTGCCCGCGCGGACCGCTCACCGGCCGGGAACGACCGCGACGAAGCAGTTCTGAACGCACGCGAGCGGCTGGACGAGGCACGGCTCAAGCGGCCCGGTCCGGACCTCGCGGCCGACGTGGCGATCGCCGTCAACCTCGCCGTCGTACACCTGTACCAGCAGGACGCCGAGGGTGCGCTGGACCATCTGCGACCCGCCGTCGCTCGAGCAACAGCCGCAGGCGATCTGAGCGGCCAAGCCCATGCACTCGAGCTCATGGGCGTGGCCGCGTGGATGCAAGACAACAAGCACGAGGCCGTCAGTCGCTGGGATCACGCCGCCCACCTGTACGCCGAGGTCGACGAACGCGAAGGCCACGCCCGCTGCCTGCAACACCTCGGCTCCGCGGAGGTCACCGCCGGTCGCCTCAGCGCCGGACTCGAGCTGCTCGAACAAAGCGCGATGCTCCGAACGTCGGAGAGCCAGATCCTGACGAAGTACCTCGAAGCTGCACGACAGACCGCGCAGCTGCCGGTCGTCGCCGACGATGCGCCGCGCCGTACGGTCGGCTGGCTGAAGCGGGTCCTCCGGTCGTTGAGGGGATTTGTCGGACGCTCCGTCTAGGTTGGTGCCATGGCGAAGGCAGCGACACAGGCGAAGGGGAAGCCCGCGTACGCGTGCTCGGAGTGTGGGTGGACCTCGGCGCGCTGGATCGGGCGGTGTGGCGAGTGCCAGGCCTGGGGCACGGTCGCCGAGGTCGGTGCGCCGAAGGCCGCGCGGATCACGGCGGGTCCGGTGTCATCGCCCGCGATGCCGATCGCCAAGGTGTCCGCGATCGAGGCCGAGTCGCGACCGACCGGCATCGGCGAGCTCGACCGCGTGCTCGGCGGCGGCGTCGTGCCGGGCGCGGTGATCCTGCTGGCTGGTGAGCCGGGTGTCGGCAAGTCCACCCTGCTGCTGGAGGTCGCGGCGCAATCGGCACGCGGCGGCCAGCGCACTCTGTACGTTTCCGGCGAAGAGTCGGCTGCTCAGGTGCGGCTGCGCGCCGGCCGGACGGACGCTCTCGTCGACGAACTGTTTCTTGCCGCGGAGACCGACCTGTCCGCAGTGGTCGGGCAGATCGACGCGGTCGAGCCGTCGTTCCTGGTGATCGACTCGGTGCAGACGATGGCCCATCCCGAGGTCGACGGCGCACCGGGTGGCGTGACACAGGTTCGCGAGGTGACCGGCGCGTTGGTCCGGCTCGCGAAGGAGCGGCACATCGCGGTCGTCCTGGTCGGCCACGTGACCAAGGACGGCGCGATCGCCGGTCCGCGAATGCTCGAGCACCTCGTCGACGTCGTGCTCGCGTTCGACGGCGACCGGCATTCGGGATTCCGGATGGTTCGCGCGACCAAGAACCGGTTCGGTCCGTCGGACGAGGTCGGCTGCTTCGACATGGTCGACACCGGGATCGTCGAGGTCACCGACCCGACCGGCCTGTTCGTGTCCGAGCACGCCGAGCCCGTCGCCGGGACGTGCGTGACGGTGATGATGGAGGGCCGCCGCCCGCTGCTGGCCGAAGTACAGGCGCTGGTCGGGCCGTCCGCGGCACCACAACCGCGCCGGACCACGTCCGGGTTGGAGTCGTCGCGCGTCGCGATGGTCCTCGCCGTCCTCGGGAATCGAGCCGGGCTCAAGCTGACCGACAAAGAGGTGTACGTCGCGACCGTCGGCGGCGTGAAGATCACCGAACCGGTCGCGGACCTGTCCGTCGCGATCGCGGTCGCGTCCTCGGTGATGGACAAGCCGATCCACCCCGGGCTGATCGCGATCGGCGAGGTCGGCCTGGCCGGCGAGGTCCGGCGGGTCGGCGGTCTGGAGAAGCG
This sequence comes from Kribbella rubisoli, assembly GCF_004217145.1. Classification (GTDB taxonomy): domain Bacteria; phylum Actinomycetota; class Actinomycetes; order Propionibacteriales; family Kribbellaceae; genus Kribbella; species Kribbella rubisoli. The sequence goes on from NZ_SHKR01000011.1 coordinate 1,536,097, forward strand.
GCTTGCGGAGGCGGCCCGGCTCGGATTCACCAAGGCGATCGTCCCGGCCGATATCCCGAACCGGAGCAAGGACCTCAAGCCGATGGACATCCAGAAGAAGTACGGCCTGCGTACCTTCGCGGCCCCGGATCTGCCCTCCGCATTGATGGCCGCGGGTCTCGCCTGACGGCTGTGTTCCCTGCCACAGGGTGGACAGGGGGATCAACAGACCCGCAATCGGGAACGTACTCTGGGGGCGCCCCCACGCCGGGTTCGTCGCCGAACCCGGGTAGCCCCCGGATGACTTGCAGGAGCACCTGATGACCGGATCAAGAGTTGTCGCGCTCGGCCACTACCAGCCGGAACGGGTGCTCACCAACGACGAGCTCGCCACCATGGTCGAGACCAACGACGAGTGGATCCAGAGCCGGGTCGGCATCCGCGAACGCCGGATCGCGGCCCCGGACGAGTCCGTCGACGAGATGGCCTGGCGCGCCGCCGACAAGGCGATCGCGAACGCCGGCCTGGACATCGCCGAGATCGACTACGTGGTCGTCGCCACCTGTACGGCGATCGACCGCTCGCCGAACATCGCTGCCCGCGTCGCCGCCCGGCTCGGCCTCGGCAACCCGGCAGCGATCGACCTGAACACCGCATGCTCCGGGTTCGCGTACGCGCTGGCCACCGCCGACCAGGCGATCCGGGCCGGCGCCGCGACGAAGGCCATCGTGATCGGCGTCGAGAAACTCAGCGACTGGACCGACTGGACCGACCGCACCACCTGCGTGCTGATCGGTGACGGCGCCGGCGCTGCCGTGGTGGTCGCCGACGACACCGATGACACAGCCGGGATCAGCCCGGTGGTCTGGGGATCGGTGCCGGAGATGTCGGACGCGGTCCGGATCGAGGGGCGCGAGGGCCCGTTCCAGCAGGAGGGCCTGAGCGTCTTCCGCTGGGCCACCACGCAGCTGCCCGAGATCGCCCAGCAGGTCTGCGAGAAGGCCGGGCTGAAGCCCGAGGACCTCGGCGGCGTCGTCCTGCACCAGGCCAACCTGCGCATCATCGAGCCGCTCGCGAAGCGGCTCGGCGCGACCAACGCGGTCGTCGCGAAGGACGTCGTGGAGTCCGGCAACACCTCGGCCGCGAGCATCCCGATCGCGCTGTCGAAACTGGTCGAGAAGCGCGAGATCCCGTCCGGCGCGCCGGTGCTGCTGTTCGGATTCGGCGGCGGCCTCTCGTACGCCGGTCAGGTCATCCGCTGCCCCTGACGCGACAACCGTCGTACCGCCGTCCCGCGTGATCACGCGGGAATCCAGTACTGCACGGTCCGGATGCACGGGCGGGTGCACGCGCAACCGCAACTGCGGACCTCGCTGCACCGCGTGCGTCCGGCCGAGCGGCAGATATCGGCACAACTGCATCCGCGTAACCGCATAGACTCAGGTTCCGTGGCACCGAACTCGGACAAGAACAGCACCGGCGCCCGCCTGCGCTCGACACTCGCGGCGGTCGCGCCCGGCACCGAACTGCGCGAAGGCCTGGAACGGATCCTGCGCGGCCGGACCGGCGCACTGATCGTGCTCGGTCACGACAAGGCCGTCGACGCGATCTCCACCGGCGGCTTCGAGATCGACGTCGAGTTCACCGCGACCGGATTGCGCGAACTCAGCAAGATGGACGGCGCGATCGTCCTCGACCGCGACGCGACCCGGCTGATCCAGGCCGCCGTACACCTGATGCCGGACCCGGCGATCGTCACCCAGGAGACCGGCACCCGGCACCGGACCGCCGACCGGGTCGCGCGGCAGACCGGGTTCCCGGTGATCTCGGTCTCGCAGTCGATGCACATCATCGCGCTGTACGTCGACGACCAGCGGTACGTGCTGGAGGACTCCGGCGCGATCCTGTCCCGCGCGAACCAGGCACTGGCCACCCTCGAGCGGTACAAGCTGCGTCTGGACGAGGTGTCCGGCACGCTGTCCGCCCTCGAGATCGAGGACCTGGTCACGGTCCGGGACGTGGCCGCGGTCGCGCAGCGGCTGGAGATGGTCCGCCGGATCGCCACCGAGATCGACGGGTACGTCGTCGAGCTCGGCACCGACGGCCGGCTGCTCACGCTCCAGCTCAACGAGCTCGTCGCCGGAGTCGCCGGTGAACGCGAGCTGGTCGTCCGCGACTACCTCCCGCCGGCCACGGGGCGCAAGCCCAAGACGGCCGACGACGTACTGCTCGAGCTCGACGCGGTCAGCCCGACGGACCTGCTCGACATCGGCCAGGTCGCGCGTGCCCTGCAGCTCGGCGGCGCCGAGCAGCTCGACGCCGCGGTCACCCCGCGCGGCTACCGGCTGCTGGCCAAGGTGCCGCGCCTCCCGGGTGCGGTCATCGACCGGCTGATCGACCACTTCGGTCACCTGCAGAAGTTGCTCGCGGCAAGCATCGACGACCTGCAGACGGTCGAGGGCGTCGGCGAGAACCGCGCCCGCACGGTCCGCGAGGGCCTGTCCCGACTGGCCGAGTCCAGCATCCTGGAACGCTACGTCTGACCACTGAACGTCACTCGACGCCTCCGGTTCGTGAACGAACCGGAGGCGTGTTGCATTTCGGCGCGGATCGGCTAATACTCCACATGGAACATTTGGCGCGGAACAATCCACCTGGAGGATCATGGCCGACCTCACCCCGCTGGCGATCTCGGTGCTGGCGTTGCTCGAGGAGAAGCCGATGCACGCCTACGAGATGTACCAACTGCTCGTCAGCCGGCATAACCACCGGATCGTGAAGGTCCGGCCCGGCTCGCTCTACCACACGGTCGAGCGGCTGGCCGGGCAGGAGTACGTCCGGGCGATCGGCACCGAGCGGGCCGGGAACCGCCCCGAGCGGACGACGTACGAGCTCACCCCGGCCGGCCGCGAGGCGATGGTCCGGCGGGTCGAGAGCGGTATCGAGACCTTCGTCTACGAGTACCCGGTCTTCCCGGTGTTCCTGGCCGAGGCGCACAACCTCGAGGCCGAGGACGCCGTACTGCGGTTCCGCCGCCGGATCGAGGAGATGGACTTCTGGCTGGCCGACGTGGACAAGGCGATGGCCGGCGCCAAGGCCCGGGACGTCCCGGAGCCGTACTGGCTGGCCGGCACCTATGTCCGAGCCCAGGTCGCGGCGGAACGCGACTGGCTCACCACCATCATCGAACGTATCGAGAGCAAGGACCTGGAATGGCAACCGGACAAGACGCAGTGAGGCCCGAGGTGCGGCCCTGGCCCGCACTGTGGGCGTTGGTGCTCGGCTTCTTCATGATCCTGGTCGACTCGACCATCGTCTCGGTCGCGACACCCGCGATCCTCGAGGACCTCGGGTCGGACGTCGGCACCGTGGTCTGGGTGACGAGCGCCTACCTGCTGGCGTACGCCGTACCGCTGCTGATCACCGGACGCCTGGGCGACCGGGTCGGCCCGAAGAAGCTCTACCTGACCGGACTGGCGTTGTTCACGCTCGCGTCGGTCTGGTGCGGGCTCACCAACTCGATCGAGATGCTGATCGTGGCCCGGGTCTTCCAGGGTCTCGGCGCCTCGATGATGACGCCGCAGACGATGGCCGTCATCACCCGGATCTTCCCGCCGGACCAGCGCGGCCGGGCGATGAGCCTGTGGGGCGCGACCGCCGGCGTGGCGACGCTGGTCGGCCCGATCCTCGGCGGTGTGCTCGTCGACGGGCTCGGCTGGCAGTGGATCTTCTTCATCAACGCGCCGGTCGGCGTGATCGGCTTCTTCCTGGCGCTGCGGCTGGTGCCGGACCTGCCGACGCACAAGCACAAGTTCGACCTGATCGGCGTCGTGCTGAGCGCGGTCGGCCTGTTCCTGCTGGTGTTCGGCATCCAGGAGGGGCAGAAGTACGACTGGGGTCAGATCAAGGGCCCGATCTCGGTCTGGTCGCTGATCATCACCGGCCTGGTCGTGCTGGCGATCTTCGTCTTCTGGCAGTCCCGCAACCGCGGCGAGCCGTTGCTGCCGCTGAGCCTGTTCAAGGACCGCAACTTCTCGCTGGCGAACGTCTCGATCACCACGGTCGGGTTCGCGATCACCGCGATGGCGTTCCCGCTGATGCTGTACGCACAGGCGGTCCGCGGGCTGTCGCCGACCAGGTCGGCGCTGCTGCTCGTGCCGATGGCGGTCATCTCCGGTGCGCTCGCGCCGTTCGTCGGCCGGCTGGTCGACCGTACGCCGCCGCGGTTCATCGCCGGGTTCGGGCTGCTGTGCTGCTCGGTGTCGATGTTCTGGATGAGCCAGGTGATCGAGCCCGACGTCGCGATCTGGAAACTGCTCCTGCCGATCGCACTGCTTGGTGTGGCCAACGGCTTCATGTGGGCACCGCTCGGCACGACCGCGACGCGGAACCTGCCGATGCACCAGGCCGGTGCCGGTGCGGGCGTCTACAACACGACTCGCCAGGTCGGCGCGGTGCTGGGCAGTGCGAGCATCGCCGCACTGATGGAGTCGCGGCTGGCGCACAACCTGCCGGGGATGGGTGGCGGCGCATCCGAAGGTTTCACCGGCAAGTTGCCGGAGGCCGTGCGGCAGGGCTTCAGCGACTCGATGGCGCAGTCGCTCATCCTGCCGGCCGCAGTACTGCTGATCGGGTTGGTTGCGGCGCTGCTGTTCGAGGCTCCGTCGCACCTGCAGAAGAAGACCGGCGACGCGGCCCAGGAGGCCAAGGCCGCCTGATCAGACGACCTGGAAGGCCTGTGCGCTCGACAGGTGGCCGTCGTACTCGGCTTTGACGACGTACGTTCCGGGCTTGGCGACCGGTTGACCCGGTAGACAGCCAGGCCCGGAACGGTGGCCGTTCCACGGCACCGTGACGGCCGCCTGCTTGCCCTTGGCAACAACCAGCGTGGCGTTCTGGATCACCTTGCTGCATTGGCTGGTGCTCCAGATCAGGTCGTTGCCCGACGTCACGGTCACGGTCAGCTTGTCGTTGCTGATCGCGGCCTTGCACTCGTCGTCGATCGGGGCCAGCTGGACCACGAAGTTCAGCACCGAGCCGGAGACGATCTTCCGGTTGCCCGGCAGCGCGTCGATCCGTACGTCGGAGCCCTTGCAGGCCAGGTCCGCGGGTGGCGTCGTCTTGGTCGGCTTCGGAGTCGGTGTCCGCGTCGGCGTCGTACTCGATGAGGTGCTCGGAGCCGAGGCCGGCGGGGCGCCGGACGGGTTCGGCTGCGGGTCGGTGGCGGCGGTGTTCTGCGCGTCGCCGTTGCCCGAGAAGAGCCGGGAGACCAGAAAGATCAGCACAACTACGACCGCGAGCACCAGTCCCCGGCGGAACCAGTACACGCTGGCGGGCAGGTGCCCGACCGGACGGAGCAGGCTGCTCATGAAGCGCACTCTAATATCGGCACTGTGCTGGACCACTCAGGCTCGCCGCTGGCCTCTTCTCTCCACGAGCCGGTGCTGCGTTGGTACGACGCCAACGCTCGCGTGCTCCCGTGGCGGGAGCCGGGGGCGGGAGCCTGGGCAGTGATGGTGAGTGAGTTCATGCTGCAGCAGACACCGGTGAACCGGGTGCTGCCGGCGTACCGGAGCTGGTTGGAGCGGTGGCCGAAGCCGGTGGACCTGGCCGCTGCGGCCCCTGGTGAGGCTGTAAGGGCCTGGGACCGGCTCGGGTACCCCAGGCGCGCCCTGCGGCTGCACGCGGCGGCTCAGGCGATTGTGGAGCGTCACGGCGGCGAAGTACCGGACGACCACGCCGCACTGCTCGCACTGCCGGGCGTCGGGACGTACACGGCCGCCGCGATCGCATCGTTTGCCTTCGGCCAACGTCATGCCGTCGTCGACACCAACGTCCGCCGGGTCCTCGCCCGGGCCCTGACCGGCGTCGCCCAGCCGAGCATCTCCCCCACCGCCGCGGATCAGCGCCTGGCAACCAGTGCGCTCCCTGCTGACGAACCGACAGCCGCCCGCTGGGCTGTCGCCTCGATGGAACTCGGTGCACTCATCTGCACCGCCCGTACGCCGCGATGCGCCGACTGCCCGATCCGCTCGCGCTGCGCATGGGTCCGCGCCGGCAGCCCGCCGTACGACGGTCCCCCGCGACGCGGTCAGACGTACGAAGGCACCGACCGCCAAGCCCGCGGCCGGCTCCTCGCCGTACTGCGTGCTGCGTCGGCGCCGGTGTCCAAGGACATGCTGGACGCGTCCTGGCCGGATGCAGTGCAACGCGAACGTGCACTGGACGGATTAGTTGCCGACGGCCTCGTAGAACCGCTCGCCCGCAAGCGTTACCGGCTCCCCGAATAGCAAGAGGCCGGCTCGACGACTCGAGCCGGCCTCTTAGGTGCTTCAGTTCTTCTTGCTGCCGGCTGCTTCTTCTTCGTCGTCGGCCAGCAGGTCGAGCGGCATCGCCGGGCTGCCGGACAGCGTCGCCAGCATCTGGCGGACGTTGGTCAGCTGCGCGTTGATGCTGTCACGACGCTGCGTCGCGGCGGCGAGTTCACGCTCGGACTCGGCGCGGATCCGCTCGGACTTGTCCTTCGCGGCGGCGACGATCTCCTGGGCCTGCCGGTTGGCGTCGGCCAGCTGCTGCTGCGACAACCGCTCGGCCTCGGAACGCGACCGGTCGGCCTCCCGCTGCACCTGGGCGGCGCGGTCGGTGACGGCGGCCAGCTGCTGCTCGGCCAGCGCGGTGCGGGCAGCGAACTCCTGCTCGACCTTGCCCCGGCGCTCGGCCAGGGTGGTCTCGAAGGCGGCCGCGGCCTGAGCGGACTTGGCCCGCTCCTGCTCGTACAGCGCCTGGGCCTCGCTGCGGCGCGCGGTGGCGTCGCGCTCGGCCTCGTCGCGCATGTCGTCGGCCTGGGTCCGGGCCTCTTCGAGGATCCGGGCGGCCTCGGCGTCGACCTCGCTCTTCCAGTCCAGGGAGTACTGCTCGGCCTCCTTGCGGACCTTCTTCGCGTGCGACTCACCGTCGGCGACGATCGCCTCCGCGTCGGTGCGGGCGCGGGTCACCAGATCACGGGCCTCGTCGTCGGCCAGCGACAGGATCTTCGCGACGCGCTCACCGAACTCGGTGAACGTCGGCGTCCGGTCCTTGGAGTCCTCCTGGGCGGAGATGACGGCCGCTTCCGCCGCGTCCGTGCGGGACTGCAGCTCCTGCACATGACGCTGCAGCTGCTCGGACTGCTGCTGCAGCGCAGTCAGAGAGGTGGTCAGCTCACGGATGTGCTGGTCCACCTGGGCAGGCTCGTAGCCACGCAGAACGGTACGGAACGGGGTTGGGCTTTCACTGCTCATGTTTTCCGATGCTCACTTCGATGGGTGGGTGGATCACACATTGTCACTGACAAGGATCTGACTGTCACGTCCTCATCCTGATTCCCCCGTGGAACCCTCACTGGACGACATTCCACCACCTGGACGGAACCCCGGTACAGCGAGTGCCTCGATCACACCCGAAAGCTGGGTGAGCTCCTTGGTGATCTCATCACGGCGCTGGTTCAACGCCGCGACCCTCGCCTCGGCTTCGGCGAGAAGTTTTCGTGCCTGTGCGCGAAGACTATCGGCGTGGTCGCGCGCCTGCGCCTCCAACTGCTGGGCTTCGCCCCGCGACCTGCGGATCAGCTCGTGCGACTGACGCTGTGCTTCGGCCAGGTCGTTGGCCGCGCGCTCGCGCAGATGCTGGGTCGCGGACTCCGCTTCGGCCTCACGGCGGTTGGCCCGCTCGATGATCTCGCGGGCGTCGTTAGCGGCCGAGCCCTTCAGCCGGTCGGCCCTGGCCTGCGCCTGGGCGGTGACCTTCTCGGCCTCCTGCTTCGCAGCGGCCAGGGTCGCCTCGGCCTGCTCGCCGGCGGCGTACAGCGTCGTCTCGGCGAGCGCGGTCAGCTCGGCGTTCTCCTTGGCGATGGCGTCCTGGGTCTGCTTCAGGCGGCTGGTCGAGCGGCCGACGACGCGGCGCAGGTGCGCACGCTTGCGACGCATCAGCTCGGTGGCCTCCGCGGCGGCCGCGTCGCGGATCGCTTGCGCCTCGTTCTCGGCGGCGCCGATCAGGTCGTCGACGGTCTTCTTGCTCCACAGCGTCTGCTTCTCGGCCTCGGCCATCGCCAGCTCGGCCGCCCTGTTCGCGTCCTCGACGATCCGCTGCGCCTCGGCGGACGCGGTCCGCCGGTCCGCCTCGATCGAGTCGACGACGAGCTTGGCCTGGGCCCGTGCGTCGGCCATCAGCCGCTCGTTGCCGGCTTCGGCCTCGGCCTTGCGCTCGGCGATCTCGGCGACGGCCTCGGCCCGCAGCTTGTCGATCTCCAGCGAGATCGATGCCAGCTTGGCCCGTTCGGTCTCCTCCAGCTCCGCCGTACGGCGCTCGAGCTCGGTGCGGTTCTCGCCGCGCAGTCGCTCGATCTCGGCGTGCGCCTCGCCGATCTCGCGACGGGACTTCTCCCTCGCTACTTCGACCTCGCGGTCGACCGCGGCCCGCAGCTCGCTGGCCTCGGCCTCGGAGCGGGCGATCAGGTCGGCCTCGTTGCGTACGGCGGCCTGTGACACGAGCGCAGCCTGCTCGCCTGCATCGGAGACGAGCTGCTGCGCTTCCTTGCCGGCCCGCTCGACAGTGGCCTGCGCCGACTCGCGGGCGAGCTGGGCCTCCTCGAGCAGCTCATCGGCCTCGTCCTTCAGGCGAGCCGCTTCGCTCTCGGCGGCCGCGATCCGGCGCTGTGCCGCGGCCTGCGACTCGGCCCGGAGCTGGTCCGCGGTCGCCTGGCTCTCGATCTGCAGCTGCTCGGCCGCTGCCTCCGACTCCGCCCGGCGCTTCGCGACCTCCTCGGCGACAGTGGCGCGCAGCTGCTCGGCGGCAGACTCCGACTCGGCCTTCAGCCGCTCCGCGATCGCGGTGGCCTCGGAACGGACCCGGTCGGCTTCCGCGTTCGCATCGCTGGTCAGCTTGTCGGCCGCGGCGGCAGCATCCCGCCGTACCCGATCGGCGTCGGCGGTTGACTCGGCGCGCAGCCGGTCCGCGGCCTCCTCGGCCTCGGAGCGGACTCGCTCGGCCTCGGCCTCGGAGTCGGTGCGGAGTTGCTCGGCGGCGCGCTCCGCGTCGTTCAGGACCCGCTGGGCGGCCGCCATCGCGTCGGTCCGGAGCTTGCGGGCGGCGGCCTCGGCCTCGGCCTTCAGCTGCTCGCTCTCCGCGCGGATCCGGCCGGCCTCGTCGCGCGCCAGATCGTTCTCGTGCTCGGCCTGCTCGCGCAACGTGTCCGCGATCCGCTGGGCCCGCTCGAGCACGCCGCCGGCCTGCCGCACGCCAAAGGAACCGGTGTCAGCGACCGGTTCCTGGGTCAGGGGCAGACGCGGAGCGTCCATGCGACGAGATGATTCCATCCCCGGCCCCCTTTCCGACAGTCCGGGTCCGAACAGCGTGCTCACAGGGTTAACAACGCAGTGGACAGGCGGTAGGTAACTGCTTCATCAGCAGTTGCGCGATCTTCCCATCGATGCGTTGGCGGGCGCGACCCACTCCCGTATCGAAGTGGTCACGCTCCGCAGGACGATACGACCAGTCAGTAGCCTTCGCGCAAATCAGGCGTGTCGCACCGATACTCGGAGCCGGAACGCAGTACTCCGAACGTGCAGAAGGCCCCGCCGGAGCGGGGCCTTCTGGGTTGGCGTTGGTTACGTGTCCTGTACGCCGGAAGCCGGACCGGCGGTGCCGCCGCCGGCGGTCAGGTCGGTCAGCTCCAGGTCGGACGTCGAGGACTTCTCGTTGCCCTTGAAGGTGAAGAACTCGGTCACGCCGTCGTCGTTGACCTTACCCTCGGGGATCGCGTCGACCAGGACGATCTGGCCGGGACGCAGCTCCCCGAACAGGATCTTCTCGGCCAGCACGTCCTCGATGTCACGCTGCAGCGCACGGCGCAACGGACGGGCACCGAGCACCGGGTCGAAGCCACGCTCGGCGGCCAGCTTCTTCGCCGCCGGGGTGAGCTCGATCCCCATGTCCTTGTCCTTCAGCCGCTGCTCGATCTGGGCCACCATCAGGTCCACGATCCGGACGATGTCCTCCATCGTGTGCTGGTGGAAGACCACGATCTCGTCGACACGGTTCAGGAACTCGGGCCGGAAGTGCTGCTTGAGCTCCTCGGTGACCTTCGCCTTCATCTTCTCGTACGTACCGCCGACATCGTTCGCCTGGGAGAAGCCGAGGCTCACCGACTTGGCGATGTCCTTGGTGCCCAGGTTCGTGGTCATGATGATGACGGTGTTCTTGAAGTCGACCACGCGGCCCTGGGCGTCGGTCAGACGACCCTCGTCCAGGATCTGCAGCAACGAGTTGAAGATGTCCGGGTGGGCCTTCTCCACCTCGTCGAACAGCACCACGGAGAACGGCTTGCGGCGGACCTTCTCGGTCAGCTGGCCACCCTCTTCGTATCCGACGTACCCAGGAGGCGAGCCGAACAGCCGCGAGGCCGTGTGCTTCTCCGAGTACTCCGACATGTCGAGGCTGATCAGCGCGTTCTCGTCGCCGAACAGGAACTCGGTCAGCGCCTTCGACAGCTCGGTCTTACCGACACCGGACGGGCCGGCGAAGATGAACGAGCCGCTCGGGCGACGCGGGTCCTTCAGCCCGGCGCGAGTACGCCGGATCGAACGGGACAGCGCCTTGACCGCGTCCTCCTGGCCGATGTAGCGCTTGTGGAGTTCCTTCTCCATGTCGAGCAGCCGGGACGACTCTTCCTCGGTCAGCTTGAACACGGGGATGCCCGTCGCGGTGCTCAGCACCTCGGCGATCAACTCCTCGTCGACCTCGGCGACGACATCCATGTCGCCGGCCTTCCACTGCTTCTCCCGCTCGGACTTCGCGTTGATGAGCTTCTTCTCGTCGTCACGCAGCCGCGCGGCGCGCTCGAAGTCCTGCGCGTCGATCGCCGACTCCTTCTCCCGGCGAACGGTCGCGATCTTCTCGTCGAACTCGCGCAGGTCCGGCGGAGCCGTCATCCGGCGGATCCGCAACCGGGCCCCGGCCTCGTCGATCAGGTCGATCGCCTTGTCCGGCAGGAACCGGTCCGAGATGTACCGGTCGGCCATCTGCGCGGCGTTCACCAGCGCGGCATCGGTGATCGTCACCCGGTGGTGCGCCTCGTACCGGTCGCGGAGGCCCTTGAGGATCTCGATCGTGTGAGCGATCGAGGGCTCGGCCACCTGGATCGGCTGGAACCGGCGCTCCAGCGCGGCGTCCTTCTCGACGTACTTGCGGTACTCGTCGAGGGTGGTCGCGCCGATGGTCTGCAGCTCACCACGGGCCAGCATCGGCTTCAGGATGCTCGCGGCGTCGATCGCGCCCTCGGCCGCACCGGCCCCGACGAGGGTGTGGATCTCGTCGATGAACAGCACGATGTCGCCGCGGGTGCGGATCTCCTTGAGCACCTTCTTCAGGCGTTCCTCGAAGTCACCGCGGTAGCGCGAACCGGCTACCAGGGCGCCCAGGTCGAGGGAGTAGATCTGCTTGTCCTTCAGCGTCTCCGGGACGTCACCACGGACGATCTGCTGGGCCAGACCTTCCACGATGGCGGTCTTGCCGACGCCCGGCTCACCGATCAGGACAGGGTTGTTCTTGGTCCGCCGGGACAGCACCTGCATGACCCGCTCGATCTCCATCTCGCGCCCGATCACCGGGTCGAGCTTCGCCTCACGAGCGGACTGGGTGTAGTTCCGGCCGAACTGGTCGAGCACCAGGGAGCTACTGGGGGCGCCCTCGGCGGGCGCACCGGCAGAGGTCGTCTCCTTGCCCTGGTAACCGCTCAGCAGCTGGATGACCTGCTGCCGGACCTTGTTCAGGTCCGCACCGAGCTTGACCAGGACCTGCGCGGCGACACCTTCACCCTCGCGGATGAGGCCGAGCAGGATGTGCTCGGTGCCGATGTAGTTGTGGCCCAGTTGCAGGGCCTCGCGCAGGGAGAGCTCCAGCACCTTCTTGGCGCGGGGGGTGAACGGGATGTGCCCGCTCGGGGCCTGCTGCCCCTGGCCGATGATCTCCTCGACCTGGGAACGAACGGCCTCGAGCGAGATACCCAGGCTCTCGAGAGCCTTGGCGGCGACCCCTTCACCCTCGTGGATCAGGCCGAGCAGGATGTGCTCGGTCCCGATGTAGTTGTGACTGAGCATCCTGGCCTCTTCCTGAGCCAGGACGACTACCCGACGGGCGCGGTCCGTAAATCGTTCAAACATCGCCAAAGCGCTCCTTGCCTCAGAGGAGTCGGACGTGCCGTGGTGGCCGACCCCCGTACATGCATGCTAGTCCCCGGTGCCGACAGGCTCGCTCTCGGCGAACACCCGATCACGCTCCTACCGACTGCCCGGATGGCATCACAAGGGAACAACCGCACTGATCACCAGCGTGTTCCCGCGTGGACCCGATCAGACAGCATGTTCGCCACCAGCGAATTTCCCCAACTACCTGTCCGGTCAGTCACCAGATCCGACACGCCGTGTCCCACTCTGTGAAACAACCGGAATGCGGACGGTCCCGGCACCCTTTGCAGGGGCCGGGACCGGTGGTCCGAAAAAGTTACTTGGCTTCGTTGTACGCCGCGCGCACCTCGGCGGAGATCCGGCCCCGCTCGCTGACCTCGTAGCCGTTCTCCTTGGCCCAGGCCCGGATGTCCGCGGAGTCCGATGCCGACCGGCCACGACCCCGCGCCCGGCCCGCGCTGCCGCGGCGCCCGGAGACCCGGCGCCCGGAGCCGACATAAGCGGCCAGTGCGTCACGCAGTTTTGCGGCGTTCTTCTTGGACAGGTCGATCTCGTACGTCGTTCCGTCCAGCCCGAAGGTGACGGTCTCGTCGGCCTTACCGCCGTCGAGATCGTCCTCGAGAACCACCTGAACCCTTTGCGCCATCGATGACAACCTTTCCGCGCCCGCCATCGGGCACAATCCCCCTGCCGAATTGTTAGCACCTGATTTGTACCGCACAAACCGGGTTCGTGTCATTCATCGACGCCGCGCAGCGATCGTAACTTTGAGTATTCATCCCCGTTCGAATCCGGCTGGACCGGAATGCATTGACCCCGGATTTGCCGAACGAGTCCGTTGTGCTATGCAACGATCTGCGGAGGGATTCGGAGCATCATTCCGGCCGCAGCAACGGGAAGAGAATCGTCTCCCGGATACCGGTCCCGGTGAGAAGCATCACCAACCGGTCCAGGCCCATCCCCATGCCACCGGCCGGCGGCATCCCGAATTCCATCGCCCGGAGGAAGTCCTCGTCCAGCTCCATCGCTTCCGGATCGCCGGCCGCGGCCAGCAACGACTGCGACACCAGGCGATCGCGCTGGATCACCGGGTCGTTCAGCTCGGAGTACGCGACCCCGAGTTCGACCCCGTTGAAGAACAGGTCCCAGGCCTCGACCAGGCCCGGAATTTCGCGGTGCGGCTTGGCCAACGGCCGCGCCGACTCCGGATAGTCGCGGACAAAGGTGGGCTGGATCAGCGTGTGCTCGCAGAGCTTCTCGAACAAGTCGACCGCGATCTCACCGGCATTCCGGCCCGGCTGCAGCTCGACGTCGTGCTGCTCGGCCAACTTGGTCAGAGTGGCCAGGTCGGTGGTCACGTCGACGCTCTCGCCGACCGCTTCGGAGAGCAACCCGAAAAGCGTCGCGTGCTGGAACGGCTGCTCGATGTCGACGGTCGACCCGTCGCGCCCAGTGATCGTCGTACGACCGATCGCACGGCCCGCGTTCCGGATCAGCTCCTGGATCAGTTCGGCCATCGAGTCGTAATCGCCGTAGGCCTGATAGGCCTCGATCATCGAGAATTCCGCCGAGTGGGTGGAGTCCAGCCCCTCGTTGCGGAACGTACGGCCGATCTCGTAGACCCGGTCGACGCCGCCGATCATCGCGCGCTTGAGGTCGAGCTCGAGCGCGATCCGCAGCTTCATCTCCTGGTCGAACGCGTTCAGGTGCGTGCTGAACGGCCGCGCCGCGGCGCCGCCGTTGGTCAGCTGCAGCACCGGCGTCTCGACCTCGACGAAGCCGTGCTCGTCGTACGTCGCGCGTAGCGACTTCAGCACGGCCGCCTTCGCGCGGACCATCTCACGGGCCTCGGGCCGGACGATCAGGTCGACGTACCGCATCCGGACGCGGGCCTCTTCGCTGAGCGGCTTGTGCTCGTTGGGCAGCGGGCGCAGCGTCTTGGCGGCCATCTGCCACCCGGTCACCTGCACCGACAGCTCACCGCGGCGGCTGGTGATCACCTCGCCGTGAACAGCCAGCAGGTCGCCGATGTCGACGAGCTGCTTGAACCGGGCCAGCTCCTCCTCGCCCAGATCGGCCAGCGACAGCATCACCTGCAGCTCGGTCCCGTCGCCCTCCCGGAGCCGGACGAAGCACAGCTTTCCGGTGTTGCGCAGGAAGATCACCCGGCCGACCACCGAGACCTGCTCACCGGTCCGGGTGTCGGGCTCCAGGTCCTGGCTGTCGTACTTCGCCCGCAGGTCCTTCAGCAGGTGCGTCCGCGGCACCGAGATCGGGTACGGCGGGACGCCTTCGGCCACCAAACGGTCACGCTTCTCCCGGCGAACCCGCATCTGCTCGGGCAGGTCGTCCTGCCCGTTGTCGGGGTTCACCGGGTCCACGTGCGTATCAGTCATGGCTCAAGGCTAGTGACTGACCGCCTCCAGCTCCGAATCCTTTGTTCCGTCCTTGACCCTGGCGAGGAGCACGCCGACGACCGCGGAGGCCACCGCGCACGCCACGCCGCCGGTCACGAACGTCCCGCGGGGTCCGAGCAGCGAACCCGCCAGACCGCCCAGCAACATCGCCAGGATGCTGAAGGACCGGACCGTCCCGTTCAGGGCGGCGAGCACCGAGCCACGGACCGCCTCGGCCGAGCGCATCACGATGAGGGCGCTGGTCGCCGCGTTCAGCAGTCCGCTGCCGACGCCGATCGTGGTGGCCCCGATCATCAGTGTCACGAAGTTCCCGGCCAGACCCATCAGCACGCTGGATCCGCCGATCGCGGCCATCCCGGCGACGACCGCCATCGACCGCGCCCGGTCGCCGCGCAGCCGGCCGCTGTACCAGGCGCCGAGGATCGCGCCGGCGCCGGTCGCCGCGCCCGCGGCGCCGTACAGGCCGGGTCCGAGGCCGAGCTCGCCGGTGATCAGGAAGACCTCCACGACGTTCACCGCTTCACCGGCGACCACAAACACCCAGAGCGCCGGCACCAGGATCCGCAGTACGTCGTCCCCGAAGATGGCTCGCAGCCCGGCCGACACACCACCGCGCTTGCGGTCGGCCGTCGACTCCGGCCGACGGCGGGTCTGGACCAGTTGCGCGACCAGTACAAGCACCAGAAACGTCGCCGCGTCGACGAGCAGTGCGCCACGCGTACCGGCTGCACTGACCAACACACCGCCGGCCGCAGAGCCGGCCAGCGTCGCAACGCCGATCAGGGCCTGGCTCGTCCCGGTGGTCCGGCCGATGAGCTCCTCGCCGACGATCCGCGGGATCAGCGCTCCCCACGCGGGACCGGCGACAGCCTGTCCTACTTGGAGGACGCAGACCAGGAGCAGCGTGTTCACCAGGTCGTGCACGAAGGCGAGGCCGACGCCGGCCACGACCTGCAGCAAACCCGACCAGACCAGGACCGTGCGGGAATCGAACCCGTCCACGATCCGCCCGGCGAACGGGATCATCGCGACGGTCGGTACGGCGAACGCGAGCAGCAGGGCGGTGACCGCAGCCGGACCGTGGCCGTCGGACACGCGCAGCATCAACGCGATCAGCGCGATCGAGTCACCTGCATAGGAGAGCGCACGGGCGGGCAGCACCAGGCGGATGTCGCGGTGCGACCAGATCGAAGTCTGAAGGGTTTGCTTCATAGATGTGAAGTTAATGCTTCATATTCCGATCCGTCAAGGGTTTCGCTACGCTGACGTCGTGGCCAAGCAGAAGCCCGTCGTGGTGATCTCCGATCCGAAGGCGATCCGTGCCCTGGCCCACCCGGCCCGGCAGCGGGTGATCGACGAGCTCTACAACGGCAAGGTGCTGACCGCGACCGAGTGCGCGGAGATCGCCGGGCTCACGCCGTCCGCGATGAGCTACCACCTGCGGGCGCTGGAGAAGTGGGGCATCATCGAGCGGGCCGAGGAGTCTGCCGACGGCCGCGAGCGACCGTGGCGGGCGCGGGCGGCGAGCCTCCGGATCGACTCCACCAGCGCGGGAGCCGGGCGGCTGGCAGGCCACGCGATCATGCGCACCGCGATGAACGGCGTACTCGAGCAGTTCCAGGACCTGTCCGACAAGGACCCGTGGGACGACGTCAGCACGCTGAGCCGGTCGCGGTTGTGGCTGACACATGAAGAGGCCGTCCGGTTCAGCAACGAGCTGAACGACCTGGTCGACCGGTTCAAGAAGAAGCGCACGCAGAGCGACCACCCGGCCGACGCCCGTCAGATCAGCTCGCTCTACGCCGTCGTACCGATCGGGAAGGCGCCCGAAGAGAGCTGAACCGTTAGCAACACAACGACGTATCCAGGAGTACCTTCGAAGTAGAGGTACATGTCATGCAGTCCTGGGTGCTTTGGGTGATCGTCGCCGCCGTCCTCGGCACGGCTGAGTTGATGGCAGCGACCTTCGACCTGCTCCTGCTCGCCATCGCGGCGCTCTCCGCGGGTGCGATCGCCGGGATCGGACTCGGTATCGGCTTCCAGGTCCTCGCCTTCGCGGTCACCGCCGCCACGCTGGCCGTCCTGGTCCGGCCGGTCGCGCGCAGGCATCTGACCGGGCACCCCCATCTGCGCACCGGGGTCGCCGCCCTGATCGGACGAGAGGCCGTGGTGCTCGCTGCCTGTGACCGGGACGACGGCCGCGTCCGGATCGGCGGCGAGGAGTGGAGCGCACGTTCGTACGACCCCCACCTGCACATCCCCGCGGGCACCCGGGTCGACGTCTTCGCCATCGAGGGGGCCACCGCCCTCGTCCATCCCCAGGAGGAGCCATGGCCGAACTGATCATCGGAATCGTCGTCGCACTGCTCGCGGTCGTGCTGGTACTGCGGACCGTCCGCATCGTCCCGCAGGCCCGAGCGAGCAACGTCGAGCGCCTCGGCCGGTACCTTCGCACGCTGGAGCCCGGACTGAACATCGTGATCCCGTTCATCGACCGGCCCCGGCAACTGATCGACCTGCGCGAGCAGGTGGTCTCGTTCCAGCCGAACTCCGTCATCACCGAGGACAACCTGGTCGTCCACATCGACACGGTGCTGTACTTCCAGGTCACCGATCCGCGCGCGGCGGCGTACGAGATCCAGAACTACATCCAGGCGATCGAGCAGCTGACCGTGACCACGCTGCGGAACGTGATCGGCGCGCTGGACCTCGAGAAGACGCTGACCTCGCGCGAGCACATCAACTCGATCCTGCGCGGCGTACTCGACGAGGCGTCCGGCAAGTGGGGTATCCGGGTGAACCGGGTCGAGCTGAAGGCGATCGAGCCGCCGGCGTCGATCAAGGAGTCGATGGAGAAGCAGATGCGGGCCGAGCGGGAGAAGCGGGCCGCGATCCTGAACGCCGAAGGTCAGCGGCAGTCGCGGATCCTGACCGCGGAGGGCGACCGGCAGGCCGCGATCCTGCGGGCCGAGGGCCAGGCGAAGGCGATCGACACCGTGTTCGAGGCGATCCACCGCAACGACCCGGACCCGAAGCTGCTCGCCTACCAGTACCTGCAGATGCTGCCCGAACTGGCGAAGGGCCCCGGCAACACGTTCTGGGTCATCCCGTCCGAGGTCACCAGCGCATTGCAGAACGTCACCAAGGCGTTCAGCGGTGACACGGCGCCCGCCACCCCACCGACCCCGTCGATCCCTTCTGGGAACGGGCACAACCCTGAAATCTCCCGGGGTTAGTTGCCCCGTCACCAAATCGGTTGTCGCTCGATGTCACTATGGGTGCATGGGGGAACCTCTGTTGCTCGCGCAGGCGATCGCCATCCCGACCGGAGTGGCGATCCTCGCGTACCTGGTGGTCGGACTCGTCATCGGCGTCGAGAGCATGGGCGTGCCGCTGCCGGGTGAGACCACCCTGGTCGCGGCCGCGCTGCTCGCCTCGCAGCACCATCTGAAGATCGAGTTCGTGATCCTCGCGGCGGCCGCCGGCGCGATCATCGGCGACTCGATCGGGTACTTCGTCGGCCGCAAGGCGGGCCGCCGATTGTTCGAGCGACTCGGCAAGCGGTTCCATCACTTCTCCGAGGACCGGATCGTCCGCGCCGAGAAGTACTTCCACAAGTACGGCGTCTGGACGGTGTTCTTCGGCCGGTTCGTCGCGCTGCTGCGGATCTTCGCGGGCCCGATGGCCGGCATGCTGCGGATGCACTACCCGCGCTTCCTGGCCGCCAACGCCGCCGGCGGTATCGCCTGGTCGGCCACCATCGGCATCGTCGCCTACAAGATCGGCGACAACGCCGACAAGATCTTCGGCCGGGTGTCGCTGTGGGCGCTGGCTGGGATCGCGGTCGTCGTTGTCACGCTGTACGTCGTCCACAAGGTCCGGAAGCGGAAGCACACAGCCCAACCTGAATCGACGCCGAAGCCGGCCGAGTCAGCGGACGTGTAGCTGCAGACCCGCCGTCGTGATGCCCTGCATCGGACGGCCGAACATCATCGCGCCCGGGATCACGAACCGGTAGACGAAGTCGCCCGGCTGCCCGGCCTTGAACGCCAGCGCGGTCTGCCCCTGCCGCATCGCCATCGCCTTGAGGTTCGCCCAGGTGCGGGTCTGCCGGTTCCAGGCCTGCAGCATCACGATCGTGTTCATGGCCGGCTTGACCGTCGCCGAGATCGTCACCATCGAGCCGGCCTTCTTCGCCGTGTCGCCACCGGCGAACCCGGCCGACGCGACCCGGACGACACTCTTCGTGTACCCCGGTCTGCTGGTCGAGGTCCCGGTGATCATGCCGGCCTTCGAATACACCGGCACGGTGATCTTGTACGGCCGGCTCCCCGTGGTCGCTACGCCGACGTCGTAGTACCCGCCCGCCGTCGTGGTGCCGCGTCCCGCCGGGGTCCACCGCGCGCCCGGCGTGACCTGCGTGAGGACGACGACCGGCACTCCGGCCGGCGTCGCCCGCTGGCTCGTGCACGGGTTCTCCAGGTCGCAGCCGACCTGGTGCAGGATGACCCGCCCGCGGACCCGGATCGGCACGCTGTACTGCGCCAGCGGCGGCACCACGCCGCTGATCGAGCTGGTCAGACCGAGGACCTGCCCACCGATCTGCGTACTCCACTCGTTCGTCGTCCGGAGCTGGAAGGCGTACGGCGGTTTGATGCTCTTGATCACCTGCCGGTTCGACGTGGTCGCCGGGCCGATCGCCTTCAGCATCTGACCCGGCCGCCCGACCATCGGCACGTACCGCTGGGTCTTCTTGCCCTTGATGTCCAGCGGATCGTTCGGGGTGAAGTCCTGCGGCGCAACCGGCACCGACCATCTGATCAGCACGCCGCGTCCCTGCGGAGCCACCGCAGCCGCACTCGGGCGCACCGGCCCGTCGGTATCGAACACCGCCGACTTGGTGAGCTTGCTGGTCACGCCGCCCTGCGACGTCCCGGTCGCCACCGCGACCTTGTAGTTCCCGTCCGGCGGGAACGCCGAGGTCGGGATCTCCCAGTGGTTCGGGTCACCGGCCGGGATGTACTTCACGTACGACGGGCTCTCGCTCAGCACACCCTCGATCGTGATCCGGTTCGGCAGGTTGGTGTCCTTCCAGGTCACCAGCACCGCCGCCCGGCCCTTGGGCGCCCAGGCCACCGCCACATCGCTCGGCGCCGGATCCGAGGCGCACGCGGTCAGCAAGGTCGCACCCACGACCACTGCCAGCGCCACGGCAAGCACGCGCCGCACTCGAACCACCACCTCGTTCTCAGCTGCCTCACAACCGAACCTCGTGAACCATACCCAGTCCGGCGTACCGGATCCCTATCACCGTTGCCGGATCGGTATCACGCTCCTACCGTGAGAGGAGCCACAAAGGGGGGAACAAACGATGGCGTTCATCGACACACCCAAGGAACCGGAGTTCTTCGAGGCGAACCGGGCACCGGCCGGTCACGTGCCGAACTTCGTCCAGACGTTCGCGGCCCGGCCGGCCGTCTACGACGCGTGGAAACAGCTGAACGGCGCGATCAAGGAGTCCATGGACCTGCGCCGCTACGAGCTGGCCACGCTCGCCGCCGCGACCGCGCTGAAGTCCAGCTACTGCAGCCTCGCCCACGGGCAGGTGCTGGCCGACAAGTTCTACACAGCCGAGGAGGTAGCGGCGCTCGTCGACGAGCCGCCGAACAACCCGGTCGACGAGGCAGTGATGGCCTTCGCGAGGAAGGTCGCGCTAGGAGCCGACAAGGTCACCCAGACAGACGTCGACGGACTGAAAGCGGTCGGCCTGACCGATGCCGACGTACTCGACGTTGCGCTGGCGGCCGCGGCCCGCGCGTTCTTCTCCAAGACCTTGGACGCCACGGGAACCCAGCCCGACTCGGTCTTCAACAACCTGCCCGACACCCTCCGTACGGCGCTGACCGTCGGCCGCCCGATCTACTCGGGGTGATTGTTCGGCCCGCCGCCGAGGTGGAACTTCGTGCTGACGCCGTTGTACATCAGGTGCGTGATCAGGCCCTGTGACGCGTGCGGCAGGTTGTGGCAGTGGTCCATCCAGATGCCCGGGTTGTTCGCGACGAAGGCCACCTCGTAGGTCTCCTTGTCCTCGACGTTGAGGGAGTCCGTCCACCACGGGCTCCCGGTTGCCTTCACGCCGTTCCGGCTGAGGACGACGAGGTGATGGCCGTGCAGGTGCATCGGATGGACCTGACCCGAGGTGTTCTTGATCGTCATCCGGACGATGTCGCCCTCGGTCACCACGAACATCGGCACGTCCGGGTACTGGTGCCCGTTGATCGTCCACCACCGCAGGCCGGGCTTCCCGTCGAAGAAGCCGATCCGCCGCCCGATGTCGTACCGGAACACCCGCGTCGCCTTCGCCGGATCGAACCCGATCGGCTTCGGTGACCCGTAGGTCAGCAGATCGACCTGATCCTTGGGCTCGGTCCCGGTCGGCGCGTCCCCGTCCCCGATCACCAGCGTCGTCGGACCGCCGCCGAGCCCGATCCGCACGGGCTTGTCCGTGCGGATCTCCAGATCGACCCGCCCGCCGGCCGTCACGAGCACCTTCTTCCCGCTCACCTCGGTCGGCGCGTTCACGTCGGTCCCGTCGACCGCGACCACCTTGTACGGCGCGCCGTCGACCCACACCGACATCGGTCCGTTGTCGGTGTTGATCAACCGCACGCGGGCCGTCGGACCTGGCGCCTTCACCCGGCGTTCGCCGTACTCGCCGTTGACCGTGCGGATCTTGTCGTAGGTGTGTACGGCGGCGATCACGTCATCGGCTGCGGGCTGGACGATCAGTACGCCGTACAGGCCCTTCTGCACCTGCTCGTGCGCGATCTGGTGCGAGTGGTACCAGTACGTGCCGACGTCCTTCGCGACGAAGCGGTACACGTACGACTGACCCGGTTGGACCGCGTCCTGGGTGACACCCGCGACACCGTCCTCGGCATTCGGTACGTCGACACCGTGCCAGTGCAGGGTGACTCCGTCGGCCACGTTGTCGTTGTGCAGCGTAACCTGGATCAGATCGCCTTGTTTTGCGACGATCCGCGGCCCCGGCGAGGTGTGGTTCAGCGTGTAACCGTCGAACGAACCACGGCCGGAGATGTCGAACCGCTCCTTGCGGGCGACCAGGTCCACCGCGACATCGGGCTTCTGGTCGGGCGGTCCGGTCAGCTCGCTGACATCGACGCCGTGGTGCTCATGCTCCGACACCGGGCCGCCGCCGTAGTCGGCATATCCCATCGACATCGGCGAGAGGTCGTTCGGGACCAGGCTGCGCGTCCAGAAGAACACGATCGGCGTCAGTACGACGATCGTCGCGAGCAACGCGACCAGCACCCGGCGAGGCGGCAACCGCACCTTCACGGCCGCCGCCTGTCAGTTGCCAAAGGCATCTAAGCGGTCGCCTCGGTCGACTCCGCCGCCGGCGCCGGAGCACCGGCAGCATGTCTGGCCGCGATCCCGGCGACCGCGAGCAGCGCCAGCGCGTTCGCACCGTGCAGCGCGCCGACCACCGGTGCGGCGAACGCCGCGAAGGCGAAGGCGATCTGCAGCACGACCAGGCCGAACACGTACAACGCCCATCTGACGCCGCGCTCGACATGGGCGAAGAACGAGACGATCAGCAACAGCAACGCGAGCAACGGGATGATCATCGATCCGACGATGCTGTGCAGGCTGTGGCCCCAGTTGCCGTCGTAGTTCTTGTCGATCACCAGACCGTCGTCCATGTCCTTCAGCGCGGTGAACCAGCCGACCGCGATGGCCATCGCCTGAACCACGACGCCGATGGCGATCAGACCTGCGAGTACCCGATAGACAGCTCTCATGGTTTCCCCCCATTGTGGCTGTCCTCATGGTGATGCAGATCACCTCAAGGGCACAAGAGGTTAAACGTCAGCCGTGGTTGCGGGCGTACGCCTGGTACAGACCGTGCAACGTCAGCAACGGTTCGTCGCGGATCGGAGTCGTCAACTGGCCGATCAGGAGCGGAGCCAGCGCGCCGGTGATGACGACCGGACTCTCCGCGTTCAGAGACTGCTCGGTCCGGATCCGTTCGACCAGGCCGTCGACCAGCGCGGCGAAGCCGTGGATCGCGCCGGACTGCAGGGCTTCGACCGTGTTCTTCGCGACCACCGACCGCGGCCGGACCAGCTCGACGCGACGCAACTGCGCGGCGGCGTACCCGAGGGCGTCGGTCGCCGTTTCGATGCCTGGGGCAATCACCCCGCCGATGAACGCGCCGGCCGGGTTGACCACGTCGATCGTGATCGCCGTACCGACGTCGACGATCAGGCAGGGCGCGCCGTACCTGTGCACCGCGGCGAGCGCGTTCGCGATCCGGTCCGTGCCGACCTCGCGCGGGTTGTCGACGAGCACCGGCAGCCCGGTCTTCACACCCGGCTCGACGACGACGCTCGGCACGTCGTGGTAGTACCGCGAGACGACGTCCCGCAGCTCGTGCAGCACATGCGGTACGGCGGAACACACGGCGATCCCGGACACCGGCGACTCACCCGCGAGCAGGCCCTGCAGGAGCACGGCCCACTCGTCCGCCGTACGCCGTGGGTCCGTGCCGACCCACCAATGCCGCTTGACCGTGCCTTCGAACACCAGGCCGACCAGCGTCCTGGTGTTCTCGACGGCGACGGCCAGCAACATCAGGACTCCCTCAGGTCCAGGGCGATGTCGAGGACCGGCGCCGAGTGGGTCAGGGCGCCGACCGCGAGGAAGTCGACCCCGGTCTCGGCGACCGCCCGGGCCTTGTCCAGCGTCAGTCCGCCCGAGGCCTCGAGTCGCGCCCGGCCGCCGACCTTCTCGACGGCCTCGCGCAGCAGCGGAACGTCCATGTTGTCGAGCAGGATCAGCTCGGCGCCGGACTCGACCGCGATCAGCGCGTCGTCGACCGAATCAACCTCGACCTCGATCGAGATGTCCGGGTACGCCTTGCGGACCAGCCGGTACGCCTCCGCGACGCCGCCGGCCGCGATCACGTGGTTGTCCTTGATCAGAGCGGCGTCGGACAACGCCATCCGGTGGTTCTTGCCGCCGCCGCAGCGGACGGCGTACTTCTCCAGGGACCGCAGCAGGGGCATCGTCTTGCGGGTGTCGCGGATGACCGCGCCGGTGCCCGCGACCGCGTCAACCCAGCGCCGTGTCAGCGTGGCGACACCGCTCAGGTGGCACAGCAGGTTCAGGGTGGTCCGCTCGGCGGTGAGCAGTTGCCGGGTCTTGCCGCGGATCGTCATCAGGATCGCGCCGGCCTTCACGGACGCCCCGTCACGAACGGAGTGCTCGATCTCGAGCTCGTCCGGGGCGGCGACCAGTCGCAGTACGAGCTCCGCGATCTCCAGCCCGGCCACCACGCCGTCAGTGCGCGCGACCAGCTCGGCAACCGAGATCTGGTCGGGGTCGATGGTGGCCGTCGTGGTCACGTCGACGCCCCCGGCGAGATCCTCTTCGATGGTTGCCTGCACGAGGTCAACGACCCACTGCCGGTCGACTGTCTCATCCATGCCGGTGATTCTCCTCGGTGTGGGGAACGAACGTGGCCTGCGGCACAGCCCGCTCGGCCACGGCAGGCAGCGTCAGGTCCAGACTGCCGGACCAGTGCAGATCATCGCGATCCGGGTGGTCCTCGCGCCAGTGCGCACCACGACTTTCCTCGCGGGCGGTCGCGGCGGCCAGCAGTGCGGATGCGACCGTGACCAGGTTCGTCGCCTCCCATCCCGGCGTACCGGGCTCGTCGGCCGGCTGCTCGATCAGCTTGCCGATCGTCGCACCCGCCTCGGACAGACCGGCCGCGCTGCGGATCACGCCGGCGCCGGCGGTCATCGCCCGCTGCAGCTCGGGTACGACGTCCGCGTCGACCAGGCCCGGCGTACGGACGTCGACGATCGGCTCCTTCCGCTCGGGGA
This sequence comes from Kribbella rubisoli, assembly GCF_004217145.1. Lineage (GTDB taxonomy): Bacteria > Actinomycetota > Actinomycetes > Propionibacteriales > Kribbellaceae > Kribbella > Kribbella rubisoli. The sequence goes on from NZ_SHKR01000011.1 coordinate 1,560,625, forward strand.
GACCGTCGGCGAGGTGCGCGGCGATCCGGCGGGCGAACACGAGCCCTTCGAGCAACGAGTTCGACGCGAGCCGGTTGGCTCCGTGTACGCCGGTGCACGCGACCTCACCGCAGGCGTACAGGCCGGGCACCGAGGTCTGACCGTTGAGGTCGGTCCGCACTCCGCCGGACGAGTAGTGGCAGGCCGGCGCGACCGGGATCAGCTCACGGACCGGGTCGATACCGTGCGAGCGGCAGGACGCGAGGATGGTCGGGAACCGCACCCGCCACTTCTCGTCGCCGAAGTGCCGGGCATCGAGGTAGACGTGATCCTTGCCGGTGGCAAGCATTTGGCGCATGATCGCCTTCGCCACGATGTCGCGCGGAGCGAGGTCCGCGAGCTCGTGCTGTCCCTGCATGAATCGCTTGCCGGTGTGGTCGACCAGGAACGCACCCTCGCCCCGGACGGCCTCGGAAACCAACGGCTGCTGGCCTTTCGCGCTCTTGCCCAGCCAGAGCACGGTCGGGTGGAACTGGATGAACTCGAGGTCGCGCACCTTCGCCCCGGCCCGCAACGCCAGCGCCATCCCGTCACCGGTCGACACGCTCGGGTTGGTCGTTGCCGCATACAACTGTCCGAGACCGCCGGAGGCCAGGATGACGGCGCGCGTGCGGATCGCTCCGACGCCGTCCAGTTGCCCCTCGCCCATCACGTGCAGCGTGACGCCGGCGACCGCGCCGTCCTCGGCGGTGAGCAGATCGAGGACGAGCGCGTGCTCGATCAGCCGGATGTCCTTGGCCCGCTTGACCGCGGCGACCAGCGCACGCTCGATCTCCGCACCGGTCGCGTCGCCGCCGGCGTGCGCGATGCGGTTGCGGTGGTGTCCGCCCTCACGGCCGAGCGAGATCTCGCCGTCGGCCAGCGTGTCGAAACGCGCGCCCAGCTCGATCAGATCGCGCACCGCGTCGGGTCCTTCGGTGACGAGCACGCGGACGGCTTCCGGGTCGCTGAGCCCGGCACCCGCGACCAGCGTGTCCTGCAGGTGATCCTCGGGCGAGTCCTCCGGGTCGAGCGCGGCGGCGATGCCACCCTGCGCCCACTGCGTGGAGCCGGACGCAACGACATCCTTCGTCACCACGAGCACGGATCCCAGCTCCCGCGCCTTCAACGCAGCGCTCAGCCCCGCAACCCCGGAGCCGATCACCACCACGTCGACAGAGTCGGTCCAGCCAGGTCCAGGCGCGGCCAACCGTTGTGGGACTGCTGGTGCGGTCATTCAGGGACCGTATCAACGGATTTCATCGCAGGGTGATGGAAATGTTGTCAATGAGACGGGTCAGGCCTACCCGGGCGGCGATCAGCATCCGCGCCTCTCCAGGCCCGATGACCGGACCCAGATCGGGCGCGCGAAGGGCCAGATAGTCGATCTTCACCGACGGAACGGCTTCCAACTCGGCCTGGGCTGCGGACATCACCGCATCCGGGCCGTTCATCCCCGCCTTCGCGCCGGCGCTCAGCGCGCGATACAGCACCAGCGCCTCGTCACGCTCGGTCTCGCTCAGGTAGCGGTTGCGTGAGGACATCGCGAGCCCGTCCGGCTCCCGCACGGTCGGCACCGGCACGATGTCGGTGTCCATGTCCAGGTCGCACACCATCTCGCGGATCAGCGTCAGCTGCTGGTAGTCCTTCTCACCGAACAGCGCCAGATCAGGCGCGGTCAGGTGCAGCAGCTTCGACACCACGGTCAGTACGCCGGAGAAGTGCCCGGGCCGGAAGACGCCTTCCAGCTCGTCGGCCAACGGCCCCGGATGCACGGTGATCGACGGCTCGTTCGGGTACAGCTCGTCGCGCGACGGGTTGAAGACCAGGTCGACACCCTCGTTCTTCGCGATCGCGAGGTCGCTGGCCAGGGTCCGCGGGTACCGGTCGAAGTCCTCCGAGGGCCCGAACTGCAACGGGTTCACGAAGATCGTCAGCACCACGCTGCCGTCCGGTCCGACCCGCTCGCGAGCCTCGGCCAGCAACGCCGCGTGGCCCTCGTGCAGGGCGCCCATCGTCATCACGACCGCCCGGGGCCGGATCGCGGCCGCTGCTCGGAGCTCGGCCTTGGTCTGGGTGAGTCTCATCGCGGTGTCTCCCCTGTCCGATCCTGCCCTGGGACCCCTGCCCGGTGCCCGTCCAGCACCTCGAAGAACCGGCGGGCCGTCGCCGCGTCCAGCCGCCCGTCCGCCTCCACCATCTCCACCGTCGCGCGGGCCAGCTCGGCGTACGTCGTCGCCGTGCGGTCCCGCAGTACCTGTAGTGCTGTCAGATGTGCTGCCACCGTGTCGACATCGCCGCGGGCGATCGGCCCGGTGAGCGCATGATGACCGGATCGCAGCGTGTTGTCGAGGGTTGCGGCCAGCAACGGCTGCAGCGTCGCCACCGGATCCGCGACGCCGGCCTCCCGCAGTACGCCGATCGCCTGGCAGACCAATGTGGTCAGGTGGTTCGCACCGTGCGCGAGACCGGCGTGGTACCGCGCTCGCTGCTCGTCGGCTACCCACTGCACCTGCGCACCCAGCGACTTGACCAGTCCCTCGACAACCGGCCTGGCCGCGTCGGGAGCGGTCGCGGTGAACATGACGTCGTCCAGCGGCACCAGACCGCCGGGGAAGGTCATCGAGGGGTGCAACGCGACCGGTATCGCCTGCAGCCCCTTGAACGGATTCAGCCCGTGCGCTCCGGACAGGTGTACGACGTACTGCGCGCTGGTCAGCGGGAGCGTCTGCGCCACGTCGTGGATCAGGTCATCCGGTACGGCGACCAGTACGACGTCAGCGCGCTGGGTGACCTCGTCGGCGGTCAGCACCGGCACACCGGGCAGTAGCTGGGCAACGCGGTCCCGGGACGCGTCAGAACGCGCCGTCACACCGACCAACCGATGCCCGGCTGCCGCCAAGGCTGCTCCCACGGCGGTCCCGGCCCGGCCGGCTCCGATCAAGCCGATCCGTTCCATCACTCACTCTCTTCTCGTTCCAGTCCCACGGCGGGGTACCAGACGATCTACTTGCCAGGGTAGGTGATGAGAGCATGTGGCGGTGAGCGATGCGTGGGCAGCACGGACCGAATTGACCGCGATCCTGATCACAGTCCCCGAGCTGATGGCGTGCACGGACCGTTGGCGTTCGGTGTCACGGTCGACTGCCAGACCGCAGGTCCCGTTGACCGAGCTGATCCCACCGCATGTGACCGTGCTGGTCCCCTGGGTTGCAGAGCCCACAGACGCCGACATTGCTCGACTGCGGTCCGCTGTCTCGTCTGTGGAGCCCTTTGAGCTCAGCTTCCCTACAGCGGGTCAGTTCCCGAACGGCACGGCCTGGCTGAAGCCGGAGCCGTTCGACACCGTCCGCTCACTGCTCCACAGCGTGTTCGCGGCCTTCCCGGAGTGCCCGCCGTACGGCGGTGAGTTCCCGGACGTGCATCCGCATCTGACTATCTCCTCGTCCACCCAGGGCGGTCCGGCCGTCGTCGCCGAGGCGCAGGCTGCCCTGGCCGCGACACCAGCCCCGACAGTCCAGCTGACCGAGCTGGGCCTGTGGCGCGAGGACACGTCCGGCACCTGGCACCAGTTCGGCGCCGTACCGCTCGGATGACCTTCCGAGCAGCTTGGCAGCGGGCTCTCTACGGCCCCGACGGCTTCTACCGGCGGGAGCGGCCGGCCGCCCATTTCCGTACGTCGGTGCACGCGTCGGCGCTCTTCGGGCAGGCCATTGCACACCTCGCTCGGTTGGTCGAGCTGGACGAGGTCGTGGACATCGGCGCCGGCTCCGGCGAACTGGGCAAGGTACTCCGCGCCGAAGGCCTCACCGTCCTGGACATCGAGCTGGACGACGAACTCCCCGAGCGCTTGTCCGGGTTGGTGATCGCCAATGAGTGGCTCGACAACATCCCGTGCGAGGTCGTCGAGTGGGACGACGAAGGCATTCCGCATTACCTGCTCGCCGACGTCACCCCGGGACCCGTTGTCGAAGGCAACGATCTGGCCTGGCTCGACCGGTGGTGGCCCGGTGTGCCGGGTGATCGGGCCGAGATCGGAACCACTCGCGATGAGTCCTGGGCCGGCGTGATCGACCGCCTGGCGCCCAGGAGCCTTGCCATTGCGATCGACTATGGTCACCTGAAGGCGGGCAGGCCGCCCTACGGGACGCTGACCGGGTTCCGCGACGGCCGCGAGTGCGACCCGACACCCGACGGCACCTGCGACATCACCGCCCATGTAGCCCTCGACTCCCTCGGCGGCACCATCGTGAGCCAGCGCGACGCACTGAAAGCCCTAGGCGTCAGCGCAACCAGACCACCGCTCGACCTGGCGCAAACAGACCCGATGCGCTACCTGTCCGAGCTGTCCTCAGCCGGTGAAGCCGCCGAGCTGCTGGACCCGTCCGGCCTGGGCGGGTTCGGCTGGGTCTGGACCGCGAGAGGCGCCGACACCGTACGCCGTGCCTCACGCGCCCTGTCCGCCTGAGCCTGCACCAGCGCCGCAGCCTCCGCCTGGTCGCGGTGCAACGCAATCGCGTCCGTCGGCCCGAGCGGGGTGTCCACATGCACGTTGGCCAGACCCAGGCGCCGCTGCAGCGGTCCCTGCTCCATCCGCACGGACTGCGTCTTGTGGTGCAGCACAATCGACGTACGGCGGCTCACCCAGCCTCGCGTGGTCACCATGACCTGGTCGTCCACGCCGTACGTCAGGTAGCGCCAGCCGATCGGGCGGAGCCACTTGGCCCGCTCCGGTGCGACATGCATCTGGATGGCAGCCAGATCGAACCCCGGCAACACACGGGAGAGCACGTAGGCCACCTCGGTACGCTCACCGACCGGCAGCAGCTGCGCGCCCTCGTTCCCGTTGTCACCGTCTTCCTTCTGACCGGCCACCCCCGCGATGTCCAGCTCGACGCGTGACCAGCCGATCAGCCGCCAGATCACCGGTTCCGTGATCAGCAGGCCCTGCACACGGCCAGGCGGGACCGTCTGCCGCTGTACGTCGAACAGCCCGCGCTTGGTCCGCAGACCGTGACTGGTGTCGGACAGGGTGAATCCGTGGTTGCCGACGACCTGCTTCCAGATCGGCTGCACCACACCGAGCAGGAGCGGCAGACCGGCGAACAGACCGATGTGGAAGTTCAGCACCATGGTGGCGACGATCAACCAGATCAGTGCGCCGGCACTACCGACGACGGTGGACGACAGCAGGGTCGCACCGAGCAGGCGGGTGGTCGGGACAGTCAGCAGCGGCGGAGCCTCGGCCTCGGCCAGTTGCTCGCTCTCCTGCTGCTCGGCGGCCTGCTGGCCCTTCGCGCGGACCAGCAGCGTCGTACGGAGCTCCTGCGCCTCGGCATAGCTGAAGTAGCTCAGCTTGCCGTCGCTCTTGCCGCCACCGGCCACATCCATCCGCAGCTCGGCCATGCCGAACAGCCGCGCGACGAACGGCTGCGCGACGTCGATCGCCTGGATGCGGTCGAAGCGGATGATCCTGGTACGCCGGAACAGGAATCCGCTGTCCACGCGGATCGCGTCGCCGGTCAGCTGCCACTTGGTGAACCACCAGGACAGTGCGCCGAGCAGGATGCCTCCGACGAGGACCGCGGCCAGGCCGATGCCGGCGAAGGTCAGGTTCTGCCGCAGACCCTCGTTGTTGACCAGCGCGACGGCCGCGACGACGAAGTACCCCCAGCCCTTGACGAAGGGGGTCAGTGGGTGGAGCCGCTGCCCCACCACCTCAGCGGTTTGTTCGGTCACAGGCCCCACGCCTGCGCCTGACCGAGGGCGGACAGCCGGTCACGCAGCCGACCGGCCTCATCCGGGTGCAGCCCCGGGATCTTGGCGTCGGTCGCCGGGGTGGCCGTGTGCAGCTCCACAGTGGCCATCCCGTACGCGCGCTCCAGCGGCCCGGCGGTCACGTCGACGAACTGCATCCGGCCGTACGGTACGACGACCAGCTCGCGGAACATGATCCCGTGGCTGACCAGCAGCTCGTCCTCGCGCTCGGCGTACTTCCAGGACCGCTGGTTGCGCCCGATCAGGATCCAGGCCCAGGCGAGTACGAGCGCGATCACAACCACCGCGAGTACGCCGTACAGCCAGCCCAGCGTCAGTCCGAGCGCGAGCAGCGCCGCGATCGCAGCCAGCCCCGCCACGATCGACGCGTTCAGCCGGCGCAGTGTCGCCAGCTTGGGCGAGACCGGCGTCCAACTGACATCCGAGGGTGCGAAGAGGTCATCCACGGACCCAGCCTGTCACGATAGGGGGCATGAGCACGGAAAGAGTCCTCGGAGTCGGGGCCGGAGCTGCCGGATTCGACCCTGCTTATGAGCGCGGTGGAGCCGGATCGGACCTGCCGACCACCGACATGGTGCTCAACATCGGTCCGCAGCACCCGGCGACCCACGGCGTACTGCGGCTGCGGCTCACGCTCGACGGCGAGCGGATCGTCAGCTGCGAGCCGATCATCGGCTACATGCACCGCGGCGCCGAGAAGCTCTTCGAGGTCCGCGACTACCGGCAGATCATCGTGCTCGCGAACCGGCACGACTGGCTGTCGGCGTTCGCGAACGAGCTCGGCGTCGTCCTCGCAGTCGAGCGGATGATGGGACTCGAAGTACCTGATCGAGCCGTCTGGCTGCGGACCCTGCTGGCCGAGCTGAACCGGGTGCTGAACCACCTGATGTTCCTCGGCTCGTACCCGCTCGAGCTGGGCGCGATCACGCCGGTGTTCTACGCGTTCCGCGAGCGCGAGACGATCCAGGCGGTGATGGAGGAGCTGTCCGGCGGCCGGATGCACTACATGTTCAACCGGGTCGGCGGGCTCAAGGAGGACCTCCCGTACGGCTGGCTCGGTCGCGCGTCCGCCGCCTCTGCAGCGGTCCGCAAGCGCCTGCCCGATATCGAGGAGATCATCCTCGGCAACGAGATCTTCCGCGCCCGCACGATCGGCATCGGCAAGCTCGCCCCCGAGCTCATCGCGCAGTACGGCGTCTCCGGCCCGATCGCCCGCGCTTCAGGTGTGGATGCCGACCTCCGCCGCGACGAGCCCTACCTCGCGTACGGCGACCTGCAGGACGTACTCCGCGTGGTCACCCGCCCCGAAGGGGACTGCTATGCCCGCTTCTCCGTCCTGCTCGAGCAGGTGAAGGTCTCACTCGACCTGGTCGACGCCTGCCTCGAAAAGCTGTCCGCGCTGCCGGCCGGACCGGTGAACGTGCGGCTGCCGAAGATCCTCAAGGTCCCCGAGGGCCAGACGTACGCCTGGACCGAGAGCCCACTCGGCATCAACGGCTACTACCTGGTCTCACGCGGCGACAAGACGCCCTGGCGGCTGAAGCTCCGCTCGGCCAGCTTCAACAACATCTCCGCGCTGCCGGCGCTGCTGCCCGGCACGATGATCCCCGACATGATCGCGATCCTCGGCAGCATGTTCTTCGTCGTCGGCGACATCGACAAGTAGCGCGGTCAGAACTCGCGGCCGGCCACCGGCGGACGGTGTGCGGCCGCGATCAGCTGCACGAGGTTGGCCACGGGCAGCGGTTTGCCCGGATCGGCGTGCCCGGCGGCGCGCTGTTTCGCCGTACTCGCCTTCGACAGGTACGGCGTCACGTACGCCGCCGTCTCCGGCTCGAACCGCCAACTCTCGCTCAGCGGACCGACGTCGACCACGTCGAAGCCCAGCGTCTGGATCAGCGTCGTGGCTGCGGCCTTCGCGTCCGCGTCGTCGCCGGCGATCGGCAACGCGCTGCGATCCGTCGCGTCGTCCGGTCGCGCGAGCGTGACGATATTGCGCGCGCTGATGTTGTTGAACGCCTTCACGGTGTGGGCCTCGGGCAAGTGTTCCTGCAGCAGTTGCGCCGTCGTCACCACCTCGCGGTCGAGCCGATCGATCCGGCCGTCGCGATGCGGATAGTAGTTCATCGTGTCCAGCACGACCTTGCCCGCGAACGGTTCGACCGGCAGTTCGGCGTACCGCCCGAGCGGGATGGTGACGAGGACCCAGTCCCCGGCGCGCACGGCCTCGTCGACGGTCCCGGCGCGGACCCCGAGGTCGCGGACCTTGTCGGCAAGGCTCTCCGGGCCGCGGGAGTTCGCCATCACCACGTCGAGGCCCGCGTCGACCGCGAGCCACGCGACCACCGACCCGAGGTTCCCGCTGCCGATGATTCCGAGAGTCGACATCTACAGCCCCTGGCCGAGCAGTTCCTGGAGCGGTTCGCGGATGCCGTCGGCCACCGCGAAGACGCCGCGGGACTCGGGCGCGTGGCCGGTGCCGTCGAGATCGAGAACGGTCACGCCGGCCTCGCGGCAGATCGCCACGCCGGCCATCGTGTCCCACGGCTTGTTGGAGAACATGATCAGCGCGTCGAAGTACCCGTTCGCCGTCCAGGTGAGCGCGGTCGCCGCCGTACCGATCATCCTCAAGCGCTGCACGCGCGGGTACAGGCGCTGGGTCAGGGCGAGTCGGTCGGCGTTGACCGCTTCGGCGTCCGGCCCGACCGCATAGTCGCCCACGGCAACCAATGCGTCGGTCAGGTCGGTGCACTCACTGCCCCGGATCGCGTTCCCGTTGCAGGTCGCACCGAGACCTTCGGCGGCGACGTACGTCGTGTTCAGCGCCGGGTGGTCGATCACGCCGGCGACGGCGCGGCCTTCGTGGATCAGGCCGAGCGAGATCGCCCAGAGCGGTACGCCGTGGATGAAGTTGACCGTCCCGTCGACCGGGTCGAGCACCCAGCGCGTCCCGTCGGTCGCACCGCCCTCTTCCTCGCCCAGCACCCCGATCTCCGGCGTCTCCCGCTCGAGAAACGCCCGCACCTCCCGCTCCACGGCAAAGTCCACCTCGGAGGCCATGTCCCGATCCCCCTTGGCCGTCAACTCCCCCACCGCCCGCGTCTGCGTCACCACCCGCCCACGCGCAACCGCAGCCTCAGCAACCTTCAGCAACTTGGCAAGATCCACACCTCGAACCTACGCGATCCCCACCTCCCCCACCCTGCACGTCTCAGGGGCCAACCCCTCAGTTGATCGGTTGACCCCCGAGATTCTGACGGCCGAACCGATCACCTCCGGGGTTGGCCCCTGAGACGTCCAGGGTGGGGGTGGTGCGGGATCAGGCGGTGCCTAGGGCTCGGCGGCGGCGCCAGGCGGCGGCTGCGGCCAGTCCGCCGATCGCCAGCGCGCCGACGGCCGCGGCCTGACCGATCTTGATCGGGCAGCCTGAGGCGCAGTCGGGGATTGCGTACGGTTGGCCGGGGTTCAGTTCGTGGGTCTCGTCGGCGGATACGTACGCCTCCGTGGCCGGGAACGGGAAGCCCTCGGGGTTCAGCAGGCGGTACCAGTACAGGTCGTCCCACGCCTTGCGCCGGCAGGTCACGTTCACCGACGGCGACTCGTACGGCGTCGGACCCAGCTGCCCGATCGGCAGATGATCCTCGTTGTAGACCGTGACATGGCCGTTCGGATCGTTCATCGTCACAGCCGGGTAATTCGCATCCAGCCCCATTACCGCAGTATGGGGCCCGGCTCAGGAGGCGGCCAGACCTCGGAGCTTCAGGTCTACGACGGTCGGCGCGTCGGCCTGCGAGTGCTTGTCGCCGGCGGCAACGACCGTGGCGACCTCTTCGTCGATCTTGTCGAGGCGCTGGTCGATCTTGTCCAGCCGGCGCTCCATCAGGTCGACGAACTCCGCGTTCTCGACCACCCGGGCGCTGGTGATCCGCGAGTACTCCTGCGCGACCTGCGCACGCTCGTCCGAATGGGCCAGTCGCTCAACCAGCAACTGGTGGCGGAACAGGATGGAGCCGGCGATCGCGACCAGAGCCGCACCGACCGCGGCAGCCCGGAGAATCCAGGCATTCTGTGAGAACAGCGCGACACTCACACCCACGCAGACAACGATCAGAGACGCGTTGGCAACGGTGAGAACGGTGGTCCTGGTTCGACGGCGGCTACCCCTTGACCCCATGGACCGACATGTTAGGGGGTCTCGTCGGGGTCCTCGGGAATGCGACACGCGCGTTCGAGCAACAATCCGGCCGTGACGACCAGCACAGAGATCACCGCCGCCGCAGCGGCCATGATCACACGGTTACGAGGGCCGGAAGAGCCCATCGCCTGCAGGAAGCTTAACGCGAACCCTGCGTAAACACCGGTACATAACGCGCCGACGAAAGCGCTCGCCTTCCCGATCATCAACAGGAAGACCGCACGGGAGGGCTCCATCCGCTCCCGGCGTACCTGGATCCGCTGGTTGGTGTTGCGGGCGGCGGCGAACAGCAACGCGGCCAGGAACGCCCAGGCGATCAACGTCAGCCACGACACCGCCGGCGCGACCCCGCCGCCGGACTCGATCGCCTTCACCATCGTGACGCCGATCGCGACCCCGAGTACGGCGATCGCGACCAGCAGCCGGCGTGACGTCGGCCGCACCGAGCCCGGACGCGGCGGCTCCTTCTTGTCCCGGGGTGCCTGCCCCGGCTCGGTACCGCCGGACACCGCTACTGCAACTCGATGTCGAGCTTGGTCACGCCGTCGGTCCCGACCTTGGCCAGCAGCTCAGAGACCGGGCCGTGGCCCGGCAGGACGGCGTCCCGCTCGATGTCGAGCCAGGGCGCCAGCACGAACGCACGCTCGTGCGCCCGCGGGTGCGGGATCGTCAGCTCCTCGGTCTCGATCGTCTTCTGCCCGTAGGTGATCAGGTCGACGTCGAGGGTCCGCGGCGCGCCCGGCACGCTGCGCTCCCGGCCGAACGCCTGCTCGATCGCCTGGGCCCGCTCGAGCAGCAGGTCGACGTTCAGCGTCGTGTCGGCGAGCAGGACGATGTTCAGGTACGGGCCGGACTCCTCCGGACCGCCGACCGGTTGGGTCTCGTACACCGGCGAGACCTCGACCACCACGACGTCCGGGGTGTCCCGCAGCGCATCGACCGCGCCCTGCAGGTTCGCCTCACGGTCGCCGAGATTGCTGCCGAGCGACAGGATCAGCTGACGGATCGGCTTCAGACCACCGCTCAGGGTGTCCGCGTCGATGACGTGGGGACTAGGGGTCTCAGTCACGAGGATTCTCCGGCTCTGCGCTGCACGGTCAGGACAACGTCGTCGAACGGCACCGAGATCGGCGCCGAGGGTTTGTGGATGGTGACCGCCGTCGCTGTCACCCGCTTGTCGGCGAGGCAGAGATCGGCGATGCGCTGGGCGAGGGTCTCGATCAGGTCCACCGGGTCGGTCTCGATCGCAGTGTGCACCTGCTCGGCCACCACCCCGTAGTTCACGGTGTCGGCCAGGTCGTCGGAGGCCGCGGCGGTCCGGGTGTCCAGCTCCAGCCGGACGTCCACGACGAACTCCTGTCCGTCGGCCCGCTCGTGCTCGAACACCCCGTGGCGCCCGAAACCGCGGATGCCCCGGATCTCGATCACGTCAGAAGGGGGTACGGGACCGCTCATTCCGCCTCCTCCTGTCGGCCCCCAGACGACGACAGTACCGGTGAGGCATGGTGGATCCACAACCGCCAGCCGCTAGAAGTTCGACGGAAAACGTTCGTGGCGAGCGCTTTGCCGCCCGCGAAGCCGTCCTCGGGGGCACCTTCACCCGAGGACAGGACATTCTCCGTACACGTGACGTATGCCACGTCTTCATCTACCCGGACCTGCACATCGGTGAGGAAGAACTGGATGTACGGCGTGTTCGCGAAGATCATCGCCCAGGCCCGCATCATCTCGGCGTACCCGGAGATCGCCGCGTTGCCGGGGTGGATGCAGACCGGATCCGGCTCCGGCAGCCAGACGGCCGCCATCAGGTCCAGGTCACCGGCCTCGAACGCGTTATAGAACGCGGTGTTCGCATTCAGTACGACGTCCTCGACGGTGGCACCGCGCGCACCATCGCCACCGGTGCCCTGCCGCGGTCCGTCCGTCATACGGTTCCCCATCTCTTCGCCACTCTGACCGCGTCCGCGTTCGGTGCCACCGCGTGCGCCCTGACACACCAGGCACCCGCTGCGGCGGCCAGGGCGGTCACGGCCACGCTCGCGTCGTCTCGTCGTACGGCCGGTCTGGGTTCGCCGGTCTGCTCGTCGGCGAGCAGCCTACCGAGGAACGTCTTCCGGGACGCACCGATCAGCAACGGTCTTTCCAGTACGGCGAATTCCCGCAACCGGCGCAGGATCTCCCAGTTGTGCTGCGCGTTCTTCGCGAAACCGAGCCCGGGGTCGAGCGCCACCCGGTTCAGGTCGATACCCGCCTGCCGCAGTACGTCGAGCCGCTCGCCCAGCTCGGCGATGACCTCGGCAACGACGTCGGCGTACTCGGCCCGGTTCTGCATGTCGATCGAGTGGCCGCGCCAATGCATGCACAGGTACGGCGTCTTCCGCTCGGCCACCAGCGGGAGCATGTCCGGATCGGCCTGCCCGCCGGACACGTCGTTGATCATCGTGGCCCCGGCGTCGAGCATCAGCTCCGCGACACCGGCCCGCATCGTGTCGACGGAGATGATCGCGCCTTCGGCCGCGAGGGTCTCGATCACCGGGAGAACACGGCGGATCTCTTCCTCGGGTGTCGGCCGTACTGCGCCGGGCCGCGTCGACTCGCCGCCGACGTCCAGAAGGTCGGCGCCTTCGGCCAGCAACTCCCGCCCGTGCTTGATCGCCGCGGCCGGCTCGAACCACTCACCGCCGTCCGAGAACGAGTCCGGCGTCACGTTCACAACGCCCATGACCAGACACCGGTCGACCACCGGCAGCCCGTCCACGTGAACCCGCTCGACATCCTTCACCAGACCACCGTAGTGGCCCGCACCCCCAGACTCTCGCCTGGGCTCAGTTGGCGAGGATCAGCCTGGACTCGGTGGACTGCAGAACCTCGGCGATGGGCTGCGAGTAGGACTCGTTGGTCTGGCCGGACTTCTCCAGGCATTGGCCGTTGATCAGGGCCGCGCCGCTGGTGATCCCCTGGGCGTAGTTGCCGGTCATGTTGGCGCCGCCGGAGTCGCCGGCCTCCACGCACGCGGTGTGCTGGAACAGGCCGCGGACGATGCGGTTGTTGCCGTAGTTGACAGTGACATTGCGCGCGACGATCCGCCCGCAGGTCCAGCCGGTGCTCTTCCCGGACTTGCAGAGCGTCGATCCGACGGTGGCGTCCGCGAGCCCCTTGACCGCGATGTTGCCGGCGCCCCAGCCCTCGACGTACCCCTGCTGGTCCCAGCCCTCGATCACGCCGACAGAACCGAAGTCGTTGCCGGGAAAGCTCGAGGTGTACGTGTTGCCGAGGACGTAGCCGTTCCGGGAGAACGACGGCTTGCCCGCCGTACAGTGCCCGGCGGTCAGGAAGATCCGGTTGCCCTTGCGGGTCCGGGCGTTGAAGCCGAGCGAGCAGACGTACCCGGTGTTCTTGTCGACCTGTACGCCGCCGCGCAGGCTGAAGTCGTCAGCGGTCAGGCGAATCGTCCCCGTCACCTGGCGGATCGTCACCCGCTCGCCGTTCGCCACGGCGCGGGACAGGAACCGGTTGGTGATCGAATCGTGCGCGCCCTTCGGCACCGAGACGACCACGGTGCCCGTGACGGGATCGATGTACCACGACCGCACCTTGCCGGCGCTGGACGCCATCGCCACCTTGTTCAGCTCGCTCTGCACGGCGTTCAGCTGGCGGGCGGTGAACCGGACCAGGCGAGGGATCGCACCGATCTGGCGGACCAACTCGGCCGTTGCGGCATCCGACACGGCGACGATCAGCTTGCCGGAGTCGTCGTAGTAGCTGCCCACCACACCTGAGTCGGACCCGAGCTGCGACTCCAGGGTCTCCGCCACCAGCGGGTCCTCGGTCTGCTTCTGCGAGCCCTTCTGAGCGGTCTTCTGGGCGGTCTTCTGGGTGGTCTTGGTCCGCGTGTCCGCGGTTGCCCAGTTCGCTGCCGCCAGCCCGCCGGCCGTCAGGACGACGACCCCGGCAAGTGCGGCGCCGACCCGGAAACGCCCCGACATCCTGTCCTCCTCACACCGGCACTCTGGTCCCCGTTGGCCGAGTGCCACTACGGAAAGTAAACGCTCAGCGACAGAATGTCCATAGCCACGGACTCTCAAACGTCAACGAGGGCAGCAGGCCGCGGGCTACGGCTCAGCCCACAATCAGGCTCATCGCCTCCGCGCGGGTGACCGGATTGCGCAGCTGACCGCGGACCGCGGACGTGATCGTCTTGGCGCCCGGTTTCCGGACACCGCGCATCGTCATGCACAGGTGCTCGCACTCGATCACCACGATCACGCCGCGCGGCTCGAGGATCTCGACCAGCGATTCGGCGACCTGAGTGGTCAGCCGTTCCTGGATCTGCGGTCGTTTCGCGTACACGTCGACCAGTCTCGCCAGCTTCGACAGCCCGGTGATGCGCCCGTCCCGGCTCGGGATGTACCCGACGTGCGCGACGCCGGTGAACGGGACCAGGTGGTGTTCACAGATGCTCCAGACCTCGATGTCCTTCACCAGGATCATCTCGTCGTGCTCGAGCGCGAACGTGGTCGTCAGGACGTCCCCGGCGCTCTGACCGAGCCCGGCGGTGATCTCGGCGTACGAGCGCGCGACCCGGTCCGGCGTGTCCCGCAGCCCCTCGCGGTCCGGGTCCTCCCCGATCGCGAACAGCAACTCCCGTACGGCGTTCGCCGCCCGCTCGTGGTCGAAATTCGGTGACGTCATCCGGCCACTGTAAATTTCCACGCCGCAAACAGCGACGCCGCCACCCAGTGGGTGGCGACGTCGCAGTTGTCACTGCTTGTTCGGCGGAGTCGGCCCGCTGCCGTAGTCCGTCGGCCGGATGGCCTCGTCCGGACCGACGGAGCCGCCCGGCAGCACGTCGTGCAGCGAACCGTTCTGCTCGGCGCGGCCGTTGCCTCCGGTCGGCATCACCGGCGGCTGGTCCGACGGCACCCGGGTGGACGAGCCGGTCCAGGCCGGCCGCCGCTCCCGCATGATCACCGGCTCGAAGATCCGGGCGATCTGGTGCTTGTCCAGCGTCTCCTTCTCGAGCAGCTCCTCGACCAGGTGGTCCAGCACCGAGCGGTTCTCGACCAGGATGTCGAAGGCCTCCTGGTGCGCGTTCAGGATCAGCTTGCCGACCTCTTCGTCGACCGCGGCCGCGATCTCCTCGGAGTAGTTCCGCTGGCTGCCGAAGTCGCGGCCCAGGAACGGCTCGCTGCCGTCCTGGCCGAACTTGATCGCGCCGAGCCGCTCGGTCATGCCGTACTGCGTGACCATCGCCCGGGCCAGCGCCGACGCCTTCTCGATGTCGTTGCTCGCCCCGGTGGTCGGGTCGTGGAAGACCATCTCCTCCGCGGCGCGGCCACCGAGCATGTAGGCCAGCTTGTCGAGCATCTCCGACCGGGTGGTGGAGTACTTGTCCTCGTCCGGCATCACCATCGTGTAGCCGAGCGCGCGGCCACGCGGCAGGATCGTCACCTTCTGCACCGGGTCGGAGTGCGGCAGCGCCGCGGCGACCAGGGCGTGCCCGCCCTCGTGGTACGCCGTGAGCACCTTCTCCTTGTCCGACATCAGCCGGGTCCGGCGCTGCGGACCGGCGATGACGCGGTCGATCGCCTCGTCCAGCGCGCGGTTGTCGATGATCTGCGCGTTCGACCGGGCGGTCAGCAGGGCCGCCTCGTTCAGCACGTTGGCCAGGTCGGCACCGGTCATACCCGGCGTCCGGCGGGCGACGGCGACCAGGTCGACGTCGGGCGCCATCGGCTTGCCGCGGGAGTGGACCTTGAGGATCTGCGTACGACCGGGCAGGTCCGGCGCGTCGACGGCGATCTGCCGGTCGAACCGCCCCGGGCGCAGCAGCGCCGGGTCGAGCACGTCGGGCCGGTTGGTGGCCGCGATCAGGATCACACCGCCGCGGACGTCGAAGCCGTCCATCTCGACCAGCAGCTGGTTCAGCGTCTGCTCGCGCTCGTCGTGGCCACCGCCGAGGCCCGCGCCACGGTGCCGGCCGACGGCGTCGATCTCGTCGATGAACACGATCGCCGGGGCGTTCGTCTTGGCCTGCTCGAACAGGTCGCGGACACGGGAGGCGCCGACGCCGACGAACATCTCGACGAAGTCCGAACCCGAGATCGAGTAGAACGGAACACCGGCCTCACCGGCGACCGCACGGGCCAGCAGGGTCTTACCGGTACCGGGCGGGCCGTAGAGCAGGACGCCCTTCGGGATCTTCGCGCCGACCGCCTGGAACTTGCCGGGCTCCTGCAGGAACTCCTTGATCTCACCGAGCTCCTCGACCGCCTCGTCGACACCGGCCACATCGGCGAACGTCGTCTTCGGGGTGTCCTTGGTGATCAGCTTGGCCTTCGACTTGGCGAAGCTCATCACCCGGGAGCCGCCGCCCTGCATCGAGTTCATCAAGAAGA
Organism: Kribbella rubisoli; assembly: GCF_004217145.1. Taxonomy (GTDB): domain Bacteria; phylum Actinomycetota; class Actinomycetes; order Propionibacteriales; family Kribbellaceae; genus Kribbella; species Kribbella rubisoli. Next base: position 1,577,014 of record NZ_SHKR01000011.1, read on the forward strand.
TGAACACGACCGCGATCAGCAGGAACGGGATCAGCGTGGAGAACACCTGGCCGATGAAGCTCGGCTTCGGGTTCTCGACGTCGTACCGCTCGATCTTGCCGTCCTGGAACAGGGACTGCAGGTCGGTGCCGAGGCTCTCGGCCTGGCCGTCGACCCAATGCGCCCGGAGCTTGGTGCCGTCGGTCTTCTCGACCCGGATCTCCTGGTCCGGATCGATCAGCGTCACCGACTTGATCGTCTTGTCGCTCGACGACTTGGCCTGCTGGATCAGCTGCACGACCTGGCCGGTGGCCTCGGTCTTGTACCCGGTCGAGCCGGTCAGGAGCTGCCCGATCACCAGTACGCCCAGGAAGGCGACGACGATCCAGAACAGGGGTCCGCGGAAGATGCGCTTCACGTCCATGATCGAGGCCTAAGCCCCGTCCCTCCTAGCTCGGCAGGCCCGGGTATGGCGGGCTTGTGACGGTAATACCAGTCCAAGTGTCTCGTGTCGCACAAGACAACACAGCACGAGGGTCACCAAAGGACAGTACGACCCGTTGTACAGGCCGTCACCAAGTCTGCCTTGTCGGAGCGGGTCAGGAGTAGACGTGCGGGGCCAGCGTGGCCACGCAGCGCAGGTTCCGGTACTTCTCGGCGTAGTCCAGACCGTAGCCGACGACGAACTCGTCCGGCAGCTCCAGGCCGACGTATTTCACCGGGACCCGCATCTTGGCGGCATCCGGCTTCACGAAGGCGGTGCACAGCTCCAGCGAGGCCGGCTTACGTGACTCGAGGTTGCTGACCAGCCAGCTCAGCGTGAGCCCGGTGTCGATGATGTCCTCGACGATCAGCACGTGCCGGTTGGTGATGTCGGTGTCCAGGTCCTTCTGGATCCGCACCACACCCGACGACTTGGTCCCCGAGCCGTACGACGAGATGGCCATCCAGTCCATCTCCACGTGCCGGCTGAACGACCTGGCCAGGTCGGCCATCACCATCACCGCACCGCGCAGGACGCCGACGAGCAGCAGGTCCTTGCCCTCGTAGTCGGCCTCGATCCGCGCTGCCAGCTCCCGCAGCTTCGCGAGGATCTGGTCCTCGGTGTAATGGATCTTGGTCAGGTCCTTCTCGATGTCCGCCGCATCCACGGCCATCAGCCTGTCACATCCGGGCCGAGGATGATGAATCCGCCCTTGCGGATCGCGCGAACGCCCTGTGGCAGGTCGATCCAGCGCTGTCCGCGCCAGTCGGTCACCAGCGCCTCGACCGACGCGATGTGTCCCGCGGTCAGGTCCGTGGCCCGGCAGCCGGCTTCCAGCGCGGCCTGCCGCAGTACCCGCGTGCGGATCGCAGCGGGCTCGTCAGTCAGTACGCCGACTTCTGCGCGCACCTCACTCTCGGCGCGACTCAGTGCGGTCTCGGCAACGTCCGCAGCCAGCAGGTCGAGCGCATCGGCGTCCGCCCGCAGCAGTCCCGCCGTACGAGCCAGCGCCTCGACCACACCAGGCCCGAGCGCCTCCTCCAGCACCGGCAGCACCTCGTGCCGCACCCGCACCCGCGTGTACTGCGGGTCGTCGTTGTGCGGGTCATGCCACGGCCGAAGCCCCGACGCGATACACGCCGCCGCCGTAGTGGCCCGCGGTACCTCTAGAAACGGCCGCCGGAGCAGTCCGACCGCCGGAGCCATCCCAGCGAGCGACCGCGCCCCTGACCCACGCCCCAGCCCGAGCAGGACAGTCTCCGCCTGATCATCGCGGGTGTGCGCCAGCAGTACGACGTCCGCTGCCAGCTCGTCCGCCGCGTCCCGCAGAGCGTCGTACCGCGCAGCCCGGGCCGCAGCCTCCGGACCGCCGTCGCTGCCGACCTCCACCGCACGCACCAGCACAGGCTCGAGCCCTAGCGTCCTGCACTGCTCAGCTGCGGTCGCCGCGATGTGCGCGGAGTCCGGCTGCAGACCGTGATCGACGACAACCGCTCCGGCCCGCAGACCGAGCTTGGGCGCCTCGAAGGCGGTCACGGCCGCAAGCGCGAGTGAATCCGTGCCGCCGGAGCAGGCGACCAGCACAGTGGTCCCGTGAGGCAGCTCGGCGAGCGTCGCCCGGACCGCCTCCCGGGCGCGAGCTATCGCCGGGTGCAGCTTCCCCCGTCTGCGCTCGACCAGCTCTTCCATGGCCGACTCAGCCGTGGAGTCGGGTGACCCAGGCATCGGGGTTCGCGATCTCGGTCTTGGTCGGCAGCGTGTTGGGGCCGGTCCAGACCCGGTTGAAGCCCTCCATCCCGACCTGATCGACCACGCGACGTACGAACGCCGCACCGTCCTTGTACTGACGCAGCTTCGCGTCCAGCCCGAGGAGCCGCTTCAGCAGCTGGTCCACCGGGTTGCCGCTCTGCCGGCGCGACGTGAACTTGGACCGGATGTGCTCGACGGTCGGAATGACCGACGGCCCGACCCCGTCCATCACGAAGTCCGCATGGCCCTCCAGCAACGACATGACCGCGGTCAGCCGATCCAGCACCGCACGCTGCTCCGGCGACTGCATCAGGTCCACCAGGCTCAGCTCAGCCTCACCACGCACCGACCGTCCCAGTCGCTGCACAGCCTCCCGGAACATCGCGGCGTACGCCGACGCGTCCAGCTCGGCCTGGTCGAGGAACAGCGCGATCTCGGACCGCAGGTGGTCCCGCAGCCACGGAACGGCGGTGAACTGCACCCGGTGCGTCTCCTCGTGCAGACACACCCACAGCCGGAAGTCACGCGGTACGACGTCGAGCTCGGACTCCACGTGCATGACGTTGGGAGCCACGAGAAGCAGCCGGCCGGTCAGGTGAGGCCGATCCGGGTCGGGCTCAGCCGGGTAGAACGGGTCGAACTGTCCGAGCACCCGGGACGACAGGAAAGCCAGCAGCGCCCCGGCCTCGATGCCCGTCACCCGTGAGCCGACCGCGGACGACAGACCGGCTGTCCGGTCCGCCTTCTCACGCAGCTTGTCGGCCAGCGGCTGCAGCACGGTCCGGAAGCCGTCCGCGTTCGCCTGCACCCAGCCGGGCCGGTCCACGATCACTACGGGCGCGGTGGCCGAGGTGGCCTGCAGCCCGGTGAACTCTCGGACGTGGCCCTCGGACTCGGCCGCGAACTGACGCAGCTCCGCGACCACCTGGTCCGCCTCCGCGCGGCTGACCGCCGGGCCGGGGCGCAGCAGCTTCCGCGCAACACCGGTCGCCAGCTGCCAGTCGACCATCTCGGTCGTGGTCTCGCCTTCAGCCGTACTCATACAACGACCCTAGTGCTATGTCCCAACATGCGCCCGTGGTCAGCAGCCGCAGTTGGCCAATGCTGCCGTGGTCCGGTCGAGGGCGGCGCGAGCGTCCAGCGTCTTCGGGACCGGGACGCTGTCACTGGCGACTGCGAACACCAGGAGCGTGCCGGAGCGGTCACGGGCGTACCCAGCCAGGCTGTGGACACCGGTCAGCGTTCCCGTCTTCGCATGGACCAGTCCGGTCCCCGTGCCGGTACCGGCGGTAGTGAATCGCTCCCTGAGGCTCCCGTTGAAGCCGGCGATCGGGAGGCCGGTCAGAAGATGCCGCAGCTCCGGGTGGTCCTTGGAGATCGCCACCCGGACCGCACCGGCCAGCAGGTCGAGCGGGACCTTGTTCGCCCGGGTCAGACCGCTGCCGTCGTAGATGCGGGCCTTGCTGACATCCAGACCGAGCTTGGTGAGCGTGGCGCGCACGCCCTTCACGCCACCGACGTACGAGCCGCCGTTGCGGGTCGCGATGCCGACCTGCCGCAGCAGCACCTCGGCGCCGTCGTTGTCGCTGTGCTGGTTGATGTACTCGACGATCTGCCCGAGTGTCGGCGACTTCACCAGCGCCAGCGGGGCGACCTTGGCCTGGGCTGTCGCAGCCTTGACGGTCGGGGCCACAGTGATCCCGTAAGTGGCCAGCAGCTTCCCGAACGACGTGGCCGCGGCCTGGGCCGGCAAGGGTGCCCGCTTCGCCATCCCGGGCGAGAGGCGGCCCTCGTTCACCCAGAGGGCCGTCGTCGGCGCGGCGATCCCCTCTGGGACGTAGTTGGCTTCCCAGTTCGCATTGACCGCCGGACCGGTGAACAGCGAGGCGTCGTACCCGAGGGTGACCCTGGTGACGCCCTGCGCCTTCAAAGCCTTCGCAGTACTTGCTGCGAGCGTTTGGAGGGTTGCGCGAGCCGGGTAGTCCGACGCCTGCTTCACAGCGAGCAGCGGGTCACCGCCGCCGACCAGAACGATCGAGCCCTTGCCGGCGCTTACGACCTTGGTGGTGAACGTGTGGTCCGGCCCGAGCGTCGCCAGCGCCGAGACCGTGGTCAGGAGCTTCAGAGTCGAGGCAGGTGTGTACGGCGTCGCCGCACCGACCGAGAACAGCGGCTTGCCGCGCGATGCGTCGTACACGTAGACACCGTGGTGCGGGCCGAGCGACGGGTCCTTGAGAACCGCAGCGAGCGCCTTGCCGACACCGGCCGCCGTCGGTGCGACGCCCTCGGTGGTCAGGGGTGCCAGGACGGGCGGTGCCTGCTGGGTGGTCCGGACTGATCCGGGTACGGCGTCTGCGCTACTCACCAGGCCGGCGCACATGCTCGCGCACAGCGCCGTGGTGAGCAGCGTGACGAATGCCGCACGGGCAGGTCGTGCCACCTGGCTGCTCCTGTCATTCGGTCGGTCGGAACCGTGACAGTATCTGCCGTATGGAGTTCGACGTCTTCATCGAGATCCCCAAGGGCACTCGCAACAAGTACGAGCTGGACCACAAGACCGGTCGGCTCCGGCTGGACCGGACACTGTTCACGGCCACCCAGTATCCGTCCGACTACGGGTTCATCGAGGACACCCTCGGTCAGGACGGCGACCCGCTGGACGCGCTGGTCCTGCTGACCGAGCCGACCTTTCCCGGCTGCCTGATCAAGGCCAGGGCGATCGGCATGTTCCGGATGACCGACGAGAAGGGCCCGGACGACAAGGTGCTCTGCGTCCCGGCCGGTGACCCGCGCCAGGAACACCTGCGCGACATCCACCACGTGCCGGAGTTCGACCGGCTCGAGATCCAGCACTTCTTCGAGGTCTACAAGGACCTCGAGCCCGGCAAGTCCGTCGAAGGCGCCACCTGGGTCGGCCGCTCCGACGCCGAGGCCGAGATCACCGCCTCCTTCCAGCGCCTGAAGACCGAAGGCCACTAGCCCGCGCACCCCCGTCCGTCTCAGGGGTCAACCCCTCAGGTGGTCGCTTGCCCCCTCGGATGCCTGGGGGGCAACCGGCAACCTCGGGGGTTGACCCCTGAGACGGACGAGGCGGGTGGGGGTCAGTCGGCGGACAGGCGGCGGAGGAGGGCGAGGAGGGTTTTGCGCTCGGAGGCCGTGAGGGGCTCCAGCAGGTCTTTCTCGGCGGCGTAGATGAGTTGGTCCATCGCGTCCAGCTGCTTCTCGCCGGCCGGGGTGATGGCGACGATCTTGCGGCGCCGGTCGGCCGGGTCGACCCGGCGCGCCAGCAGCTGCAGCTCCTCGAGCTCGTCGAGCAGCGTGACCAGATCGCTGCGGTCGAAGCCGATGCGGTCGGCAAGCGTCGCCTGAGCGGCCTCGCCGTCGTCGGCCAGGCTCGCGAGGACGTGATAGTGCTGCGTCCGGACACCGGCCTGCGTCATGTGCTCCCGGACCAGTCGCTGGGCGTGCTGGCTCGACCGCCCCAGCGCCCACAGCACCTGGTCGGCCAACCGATGCGTCGGCGCCTTCTTCACCCCCCAACTCTATTGGCATCGTTCACTCCTGGCGTTATCGTGGGTATCTCCCATTATTTATGGCTCCCACGATATGGAGATCCCACCATGCGCGCAGTGCGCTTCCACCGCCACGGCGGACCCGACGTCCTCCAGCTCGAGGAGGTCGCCGTACCCGAACCCACCGCCGGTCAGGTCCTGATCGAGGCCGAAGCGATCGGTGCGAACGCCATCGACGCCGTACTCCGTCGCGGCGGCTCACCCTGGGACCGCCCACTCCCCGGCGCCCTGACCGGAGACGTCGTCGGCCGCATCGTCAAGCTCGGCCCGGACACCCCGCCCGGCGTCGCCGTCGGTCAGCGCGTCTCGGCGCTCACCGTGGATGCCTTCGCCGACTACGCCGTCGCCGACGCCGCCTTCCTCGCCTCGATCCCCGACGAAGCCGACGCGGCCGAAGCCTCGATGATGTCGCTGACCGCCCCGCTCGCCCTTCGCGTACTCGAGTCGGGTCACATCCCGGCCGGCGGCACGGTTCTGATCCAGTCCGCCGCCGGCACGATCGGCCACCTCGCCACCCAGTTGGCCCGCTTCTACGACCCGAAGACGATCATCGGTACGGCGTCCAGCGCGAAGAAGCTCGACTTCATCCGCGAACTCGGCGCCGAGCCTGTCGATATCAGCAACCCCGACTGGCCGGACAAGGTTCGCGCCCTCGCCCCGGCCGGCGTCGACGCCGTCCTCGACGCGGTCGGCGGCACGGTCTTCGACCAGGGCCTCGAACTGGTGAAGCCGCTCGGCCGGATGGTCTCGTACGGCGCCATCACGACCGAGGTCCCGGCCGTCCCGGTGCTCGGACTCCAGCTCCGGATCCTCACGGGCGTCTCGCTGTACGGCTGGCAGCAGGCCCGCCCCGACGAGGCCCGCGCCGACATCGCCGAGGTCGTCCGCCGCTGGCAGTCCGGCGACCTCCGCCCGATCGTGCACGCCACCCACCCGCTGACCGACGTCGCCCGCATCCACGAGACCCTCGACGCCCGCGAGAACCTCGGCCGCCTCGTCGCCGTCCCGTGAGAAGCATCGACCGATAATGTTGTCGGGTGGAGCTTCGGCAGATGCGGTACTTCGTCGGCGTCGCCGAGGAACTCCATTTCGGCAAGGCCGCCGAGCGTCTCTACATCTCCACACCGACCCTGAGCCAGCAGATCAAGCAGCTCGAACGCGAGGTCGGCACCACGCTGCTGATCCGGCACAGCCGCGGCGTCGAGCTCACCCCGGCCGGCCGGGTGTTCCTGGCCCGCGCCCGCGAAACCATCCAGGCGGCCGGCCTGGCGCTGAAGGACACGCGCCGGGCCGCCGGCCTGGACGAACCGGTCCTGCGGCTCGGCCTGCTGAACGGCATCCCGGGCTGGCTCCCCGCCGCCCTCGAACAGCTCGCCACCGAACGCTTCCCGAACAGCACGGTCACCCTCGAGGCCGGCACGACCACCGATCAGCTCCGGATGCTGACCGCCGGCGAGATCGATCTCGGCCTGGTCCGTACGCCGCTGACGTTGCCTCCAGCAATTACTTCCGAACACCTGGCCGCCGAGGAGCTCGGCGTACTGCTGACCGCGACCCACCCGCTCGCCGTACGCCCGGCGCTCACGCTCGATGACCTCACCGGCCTTGAGCTGATCTGGATCCCACGAGCCGCCGCCCCGGAGTTCTACGACGAGACGATCCGCCGGCTCGGTCCCGGCGTACGGCTCAGCGATATCAGCATGAGTCACTCGCAGCTCCGCTCGGCGCTGCTCGTCCGCAGGTCCGCGATCAGCCTCGGATCCCGCCGGGCCGCGACCCCGGACGTCGTCTGGCGACCCATCGAAGGCCGCCCGCTGATCGCCCGGTACGCCGCGGTCTGGCGCACCGATTCACGCAACCCGGTACTCCAGGCAATGATCGTTAGCCCCGGCCTAACGATCGTTAGCCAGCACGTCGTGGTCGACTGACGCGTCCGGTGGTTGGCTCGAAACGTCAACCACCGAAGGAGTCTCAGTGCAGGAACACGTAGTGATCGTCGGCGGCAGCTCCGGCATGGGCCGCGCTCTCGCCGCCGAGCTCGTTGCCCAAGGCAGCGAAGTCACCATTGCCGGCCGCTCACCCGGCAAGCTCGACGCGGTACGCCGGGAGCTCGGCGTACACACCGTTGCCATGGACCTCGGAATCGAGCGGGACATCGAACGGCTCTTCGCCACCACCGGCAAGGTGAACCACATCGTCACCACCGCCGCGGACGTCGGCGGGGCTTACCAGCCGATCAGCGAGTACGACGTGGACGCGGCCCGGGCCGCGGTCGATTCCAAGCTGCTCGGACCGTTGCTGCTCGCCAAGCACGGCGCGTCAGTGCTCGAACCCGGCGGCTCGATCGTGTTCACCTCGGGTATCGCGGCGTACCGTCCCGGGCCGCGGGCATCGTTGCTCGCGGCACTCAATGGCGCGCTGGCGTCACTGGCCGCGGCGCTCGCGGTCGAGCTCGCGCCGATCCGGGTCAACGTGGTGTCCCCCGGCTGGGTCGCCACCCCGATCTGGCACGACGTCGCCGGCGACGCGGCGCCTGCCACCTTGGCCGCGATGGCGGACCGCCTCCCGGTCGGCCGCATCGGCCGGACCCAGGACATCGCGGCCGCCATCATCGCCCTGCTGCGCAATGGTTTCATCACCGGCACCGTTCTACACGCCGACGGCGGACACCGGCTGGTCTAGGGAGATACAGGTCAGGGACGGCCGAAGAAGTTCGGCGGGATCCAGTAGTACACGCTGTCGATCTGCACCGGCTTCCCGGTTCGCGGCGCGTGGATCATCTGCCCGTTGCCGAGGTACATGGCGACGTGGTGGATGGTCCCCGGGTCGCTCGGGTTCGTCGCCCAGAAGATCAGGTCGCCCGGGCGCAGCTCGTCCTCGTCGATGTGCTGGATCTGCTCGTACTGCGCAACGCTGTAGTGCGGGAGCTGGACACCCGCCCGCTCCCAGGCGCCCTGGGTCAGACCCGAGCAGTCCCACCGCGACGGACCGGTCGCGCCCCACAGGTACATGTCGCCGAGCTGCCTCAGCGCGAACTTGATCGCGTCCCGCGCGCTGCCGCCCGAGCTGTGCCCGCCGCCGTTGCCGCCACCGTTGCCGCCACCGTTGTCGTCGTCGTTACGCCCCGGCGAGGACGGCTTGTGCTTCGGCGGCTTCTTGCCGTGGTTCTTCTTCGCCTCTTCCCGCGCTTCCTTCTCCTCGCGGGCCCGCTCGGCCGCCTCCGCGCGGCGTTCCGCGGCCTCGCGGGCTGCGATCCGGCGCTTCAGTTCGGCGGCCTTCTTCGCGGCGAGAGCGGCGGCTCGTTGTCGCGCAAGCTCCTCGAGCCCCCGCTGCCGCTGGGCAGCAACCTGCACCGAGGTGTTCTGCAGTACGGCGAGCTGCGCGATCGACTTCGTGCGCTGCACCCCGATCGCAGTCACGGCGGCAGATTGAGCAGCCTCCGCGTCCTCGGCTGCCTTCTTCGCGGCGGCCGCCTCGTCGGTCGCCTTCTTCACCTTCACGACCGCCTGGTCGGCCTGCACCTTGAACAGGTTGGTCATCACCTGGGTCGCCGAGAACCGCAGGTACGAACCCTGCATCGCGGCCGACACCGAGCGGGCCGCGCCGGCAGAGTCGAGCAGGTCCTGCGGACCGTTCGCGGTGAACAGCGGCGCGATCTTCGCGACGTCGCCGCCACCCTGGTACGACGCGGCGGCGAACCGGCCGATCTGCGCCCGCTGGGTGGCGAGCGTCTTCTCCGCCTCGGTCGCCCTGGCCGCGGCGGCAGCCGCATCGGCCTTGGCCTGCTGCAGCCGGTAGACGGCGCCGTTGTACGCCTCGTCGGCGATGCCGGACTGGATGCCGAGCTGCTCGAGCCGCGCGTTCGCCGCCGCCAACTGGCGCTCGATCGTCGCGACCTGGCCGGCCTTCGAGGCTGCGGCCTGCTTGGCCCGCTCGACCGCGGCTTTGGACGGGATCACCGGGGGCTTCGGCTTGGCAGCCTCGGCCGGGAGCGTAGGCATTGCCATCGAGCCGGCCAAGCAGATCGCGAGCACCCCGGACAGCAGGGCCTTACCTGCCCGACCGGTCTTCCCAGTGCTCCCGACCCGCCCGCCGGACGTGGCCCTGAGGGGCGTCCGCATCGGGATCGTTCCTTCCGCCGGTCACGAACCCCTTCCCCAGGGTTCGTGAACTTTTGGTCCTCCTGGACCACATACGTGACACTAGTTGCCTACAGCCCCATTGGGAACAGCTTTCACACAAGTAACTTTGTTTCACCCGTGTGTCGACTTGACAAACTACAAGCTTGTAATTCCGCGAAGTCCCAGGTCGGCGCACGAAAACGCCCTCCGGCGGAGCCGGAGGGCGTTCAGGTGACGCGTCAGGGGTTCAGCGGAGGGCGAACGAGGCGACCACCGGGAGGTGGTCCGAAGCCGGCGTCACAGGTACGTCGGCCTTCACCGCGCGCAGGCCCGCGCTGTGCAACTGGAAGTCGATCCGCTTGGTCGGGTTGCCCGCCTCGATCGTGTAGCCGGGGCCGACACCGACCTCGGTCCACGTGTCGTCGTACACGGCAGTCAGGGTCTTGATCTCCGGCGCCTCGGGCGTCGCATTCAGGTCGCCGACGAGCAGCGTCGGGGTCTTCGACTTGCCGAGCAGCTCAACCACCTTCTGCGCCTGCTCCAGCCGTTCGGCGTTGTTGTTGCTGGTCAGGTGCGTGTTCGCGAACCGTAGGTCGGCCCCACGAACCTTGATCTTCGCCACCGCGAGACCGCGCTGCTCTCCGGTCGGATACAGCGGCAGCAGCGTGTTCTTGAAGTCCTTGATCGGGTACTTCGACAGGATCGCGGTCCCGTACTGGCGGCGCGGCTCGCCCGGGTTCACCGGCGGGAGGTCGAGGTTGGCGGCGTACGCGTAGTGCATCTTGAGCCGCTGGGCGAACCAGGCCGGCTGGTCGACCCAGTTGCTCCGCACGTCCCAGTGCTTGTCGACCTCCTGGAGCCCGATCACGTCGGCCCCGGACTTCTCGATCAGTACGGCGATCCGCTCGAGATCGAGCACACCGTCGATCCCCGCACCGTGATGGATGTTGTACGTCATCACCGTCAGCGGCCGCTCCGGCCGCCCGGCATCCGGCTTCGCAGCGGCAACGGTCGGCACCGCAATCAGGAACCCCACCAGGACCGTTAGCAATTTACGCATGCACCCATCCTTCCGGAAAACCGGCGACACCCGCACAACGAGCGAGTGTCGCCGGTCTGAACGCGAGGGGGCTCAGACGCCCTCTTAGTGCATCAAGCGGCCGACCGCACCCTTCGCGCCGGAGGCCCAGCAGCCGGCCTGGGAGCCGTGGCCGGCGCATTCGACGCTGTCGAAGCTGCCGTCGTAGAACTGCTTCCAGCTGCGCCCGCCGTCGAAGCTCACGTCGCTCCCGGACGGCCCGACCGCGACGACGGTCGACGGCGACCACGGCACGAAGTGGGAACCGCTGCGGTACCCCTTCGGCGCCTTGTCCGCGGGCACGAGCTTCCAGGTGCGGCCACCGTCGTACGTGATCGAGGCCGCCTTCACCGCCTCGTCCGGCTTCTCGAAGTCACCGCCGACCGCGACGCCGAACAGCGGGTTGCGGAAGGCGAGGCTGAAGATGCCGGCCGCCGTACCGCTGGCCATCGGCGAGTCCGAGACCCGCCAGTGCCGGCCGCCGTCGTTCGTCCGGAACACTCGCGGCCGATCGCCGCCGCCGGTCGCGAACCACGCGGTCCGGCCGGGTCCCGCGACCAGGCAAGTCCCGCTTGCCGCGAAGGCGAACTCGCCGGGCAGCGCGGCCGGCATACCCGCGTTCGACTGCACCTTCCACGACTTCCCGCCGTCCGACGTCGCCGCGATCCGGAACTTCCCGTCGACCGGGTCGCTCATCGCCAGCCCGTGCTTGTCGTCGTTGAAGGCAAAGCAGTCGTAGAACGCGTTCTCGTCGGTGTTCCGGAACGTCTCGGTCCAGGTCTTGCCGCCGTCGGCGGTGCGATAGACCCGGGAGTCCTCGCCGACCCCGATCGACAACGCGACCGCACGCTTCGCGTCGAACGCCTCGACGTCGCGGAACTGCAGCGCCTCAGCACCCTTCGGGCTGACGTTCTGCCAGTGCCGCCCGCCGTCGACGGTCCGCAGTACCGTCCCCTCGGTCCCACCCACCCAGGCGACGTCCTTGCTGACCGCCGCAAGCCCGCGGAACTGCGCCGTACTTCCGGTCGGCGTCAGCTCCCAGCGGTACGACGGCCCGCCGTGCGCCTGGGCGGGGATGACCTGGGACGACATCAACAACAAACCTCCTGCCGCGAGAGCGGCCACACGCAGGATTCTCATGCGCCGCAATCTAACCGCAGGTCATGTCAGCTTGAAGGACTGCGACGCACTCGAGTTGCAGGTGAGTTGGACCAGTTGGGTGCTGTCGGCGGTGGAGCCGTTCGGAACCGTGAGGCATTTGCTGCTGAAGCGGCTGACGAAGTGGAAGTAGCCGCTGCCTTCGGAGACGGCCTGCCATTGCTGGTTGTTCCCGTTGCTGTACGTCCACAACTGGAGGCCGGCGTTGTCGGCGGCGGACACGCCGGTCACGTCGATCACCTTGGTTGCGTCGTTGTGGTTGTTGACCCGCGTGAATCCGCCGGACGTCGGCTGGAACTGGAACTGCTGCGCCTGCGTGCCGTTGCAGGTGTACTGCTGGATCACGGTCCCGTTGGCGACTCCGGCCGCGCGGGCATCGACGCACTTTCCGTTGCCCTTGTTGGCGAGCTGGTACCACGCGGTCGGCGACGGCTGGTCGACCGGCGGCGTCGTACCGCCACCACCGAGCCACTTCAGCGCATCCATCATGAACTGGTTCTGCGCCGGGCTGTCGAACGTCGACGAAAGCCGGGTGTTGGTCTCGTAGTTCATCGCGTTGTGGCCGAAGTTCGCGTAGATCAGCTTGTAGTTCTTGTTGGTCCAGATAATCGGGTAGTAGCCCGAGGTCCAGATGTTGCCCTGCTGGTTGCCGACCGGGAAGCTCGACGGGTCGATCGACGCGAGGACCTGGATGTCGGGGTTGTTCCGCAGGTCGTTCTGCCAGCTGTACCACTCGCTCACCGAGGAGCGGAACGTCGCTCCCGTGTTCACCAGCGACGGGTGCGAGCGGTTCTCGGTCCGCAGCGTGACCGCGCTCGGTCCCCAGGTGTTCGACTCGAACCGGCCGGTGCCGAGCAGCGTGTTGTTGAACCACGGCCAGCCGCCGCTCGCGTCGTTGTACGCAGACACATGGAAGCCGAAGAATGCGCCGCCGTGGTCCATGTAGTTCTTGAACCCGTTGCGCTGCGCATCGGAGTGCGGCGAGTCGTCCAGGAACATGACGACCTGGTACTGCGACGCGCTCAGGTTGTTGAGCTGGTCCCAGTTGGTGGTCGCGGTGTACGAGAACCCGTTCTGCGCACCGAACTGCGGGAAGCGCTGATTCGCTTCCTTCTCGAAGTCGATGTGCGCGGCGTCGTAGGTGCCGCTGTAGAACGCGAGCACGCTGAAGGTCGCCTCGACCTTGGCGACCGCGGTGGAGGTGAGCCCGCTGATCAGCACGACCAGTGCGAGCAGGAGGGCGGGCAGGCGAAATCGATCGGAAAGCATGGGGGCGGACCTTTCCGTCAGAACTTTATGAAATTTCAGAGCTTAAATTAACTCCCGATCAAAGCCCTGTCCAGAGTTCATCGCCTGACTGCCCAGAACACTCAGCAACTGCAGCTTCTCCGCGGACTCGCTACCGGGCTCCGCGGTGAACACGATCAGCGTCTGCTGCCCGTCCCGGTTGTCGATCAGCTCGCAGTACAGCTCGAGGTCGCCGACCACCGGATGCTTGAACCGCTTGGTCTGGCTGTGCGCCACGACCACCTCGTGCGCATCCCAGATCTCGACGAACTCCGGGCTCAGCTTCTGCAGCGCCTTCACGAGCGAGGCGGAGTAAGACTTCGGGCCGTCGATGGTCGCGGTCGTGCGCAGCATCGAGACGAGCAGCTTGCTGTGCGTGGTCAGCTCGGGCTCGGCGTACAGCGTCCGGGTCTCCGGGTGCACGAACCAGCGATAGACCTCGCTGCGCTCCATGCCCTGGAAGTTGGTCAGCTCGCCGGCGAAGGCGACGTGCGCCGGCGTCTGCGCGAGGACCTCGCCGCAGCGGTTGAGCAGCATCGCCGGGGTGTCGTGCAAGCGGTCGAGGATCCGCAGCATGCCGGGGTCCACGTGGCACGCCCGCGTCGTGCGCGGCGGCGTACCGTGGCCGGCCAGCAGGAACAGGTGGTCGCGCTCCTCGAGCGTCAGCCGGAGCGCCCGGGCGATCGCGCCGAGCATGTCGACCGACGGCTGCGGGCCGCGTCCGCCCTCGAGCCGGCTGTAGTAGTCGGCCGACATCGACGCCAGCGCGGCGACCTCCTCGCGTCGCAGGCCGGGGGTACGGCGCCTGCGCCCGCGGGGCATGCCCACATCTTCGGGTTGCAGGGCCTCCCGGCGTTTGCGCAGGAAGTCGGACAGGTCGGCGTACTCCATGACTCCAGTGTCCACGCTGCTCAGGCGTTATCCACTGCTTGCGGAGCAGTGGCTGAGCGCGGCCTGGTTGCCATCGGCATCCGGCGGCAGGCTGGAGACATGAAAACCACAGGGAACACGATCTTCATGACCGGCGGTACGTCGGGTATCGGCCTCGAGCTCGCCCGCCGGTTCCGCGATCTCGGCAACACCGTGATCATCAGCGGCCGCCGCCAGGAGCTGCTCGACACGATCGCCGCCGAGGACGGGATCGAGGGTATCTACCTCGACGTCGCCGACCCGGCCTCGATCACGGCCGCCTTCGAGAAGGTGACCGGCTCCCACGACGTCAACGTGCTCGTCACGATGGCCGGCATCATGCAGATCGAGGACCTTCGCGACCCCGGACACCTCCCGACCGCGGAGCAGACGATCGAGATCAACCTGCTCGGCACGATCCGCACGATCGCCACGTTCACGCCGTACCTGCTGCAGCAGACCGATCCGGTGATCCTGACCGTCTCGTCCGGTCTCGCCTCGGTGCCGTTGACGGTCACGCCGACATACAGCGCCACAAAGGCCGCGATCCACAGCTACACCCAAAGCCTGCGCATCCAGCTCGCCGACACCGGCATCCAGGTCATCGAGATCGTCCCGCCCGCCGTCCAGACCACCCTGATGAACCAGGAGAACGACGACCACGCGATGCCCCTGGACGACTACATCAACGAGACGATGACCCTCCTCCAGCAGCACCCCGACGCCGACGAAATCCTCGTCAACCGAGTCCACTTCCTCCGCCACGCCGAACGCGAAAACCGGTACGCCTCCGTCGTCGCAGCCCTCAACCGCCCGCACTAGCCCCCGCGCCGCGGCGGCTGTTTCAGGGGTTAACCCCCGAGCTGGTCGGTTGACACCCCGCCAACAGCAAGGACAACCGACAATCTCAGGGGTCAACCCCTCAAACGCGCCGACCTGAATGCCGTCATTGCTGGTCCAACACGGCTTCCAACCGTTCGACCTTGGCGGTGAGTTGGCCGGTGTAGCCGGGGCGGATGTCGGCTTTGAGGACGAGGCTTACGCGGGGTGAGACGGCGGCGACCGCGTCGACGGCCTGTTTCACGACGGTCATCACCTCGTCCCACTCGCCTTCGATGTTGGTGAACATCGCGTTGGTTTCGTTGGGAAGACCGGAGGCGCGGACGACGCGGATGGCCTCGGCCACCGCCTCGCTCACACCCCCGGTCTCGTCACCGGCCGATGGGCTGATGCTGAATGCGACGATCATGCATCCAGTTTGTCAGGCTCCTCAGCTGCGCGGCGCTCGGCTCCGGATGTGGTCAGTAGCGCCTTCTCCTTGATGAACAGGACGGCGACCAGCGCGAGGATTGCGAACGGCACGGACATCATGAACAGGTCGGCCGTTGCGTCGCCGTACGCGTTCTCGACGACCGTCCGGACCTGCTCCGGCAGGTCCTTGATGTTCGGTACTGCGCTGCCGCCGCCGGACGACGTACCGCCCGGGTTCAGTGTCTCGGTGACCTTGTTCGCCAGGATCGCGCCCAGCACGCTGACGCCGATCGTGCCGCCCATGCTGCGGAAGAAGCTCACCGCCGACGTGGCGGCGCCCAACTCCCGAGCCGGTACGTCGTTCTGCGCCGCCAGCACCAGGTTCTGCATGACCAGACCGATGCCGACACCGAGCACCAGCATGAACCCCCACAGCATGTACTTCGACGTCCGAGCGTCGATCGTGCCGAACAGCGCCAGCCCGATCGGCAGCAGCACACTGCCGATGACCAGGTAGATCTTCCACCGGCCGTACTTCGTGATCAGCCCACCGGCGATCGTTGACGCGACCATCATGCCGATGATCAGCGGCAGGCTCATCAGACCGGCCCTGGTCGGCGAGTAGCCCTGCGCGATCTGGAAGTACTGCGCGAGGAACACCGAGCCGCCGAACATCGACACACCGACCAGCGCGCTGGCGATGATCGACAGCGTCACAGTGCGGTTGCGGAACAGGTCCATCGGGATGATCGGCTCGGGGTGCCGGCGCTCGACCAGCACCGCGGCCACCAGCACGACCAGCGCCGCACCGACCAGTCCGAAGCTCCAGCCGGAGACCCAGTCGAACTTGTTGCCGGCGAACGAGGACCAGACCAGCAACGTGCTCACGCCGCCCATGATCAGGACCGCGCCCCACCAGTCGATCTTCACCTGCCGTCGTACGGTCGGCAGCTTCAACGTGCGCTGCAGCAGGAAGATCGCCGCGAGCACGAACGGGACCCCGACGAGGAAGCAGGCCCGCCAGCCGAGCGGCGAGTCGACCAGGAAGCCGCCGAGCAACGGGCCGCCGACGGTCGCCGACGCGAAGATCGCACCGAAGATGCCGGAGTACCGGCCGAGTTCACGCGGCGGGATGATCGCCGCCATCACGATCTGCACGAGCGCGGTCAGACCGCCACCGCCAAGACCCTGCAGGACCCGGCTGCCGAGCAGTACTTCGATGTTCGGCGCGAAGCCCGCGACCAGCGACCCGACCACGAAGAAGCTCAGCGACAACTGGACCAGCAGCTTGTTGTTGTAGAGGTCGGCCAGCTTGCCCCACAACGGCACGGTCGCCGTCATCGTCAGCAGCTCGAGCGTGACGACCCAGGTGTACGACGATTGGCTCGCGCCCAGGTCGTGGATGATTCGCGGCAGCGCGGTCGACACGATGGTGCCCGCCAGGATGGCCACGAACAGCCCCATCATCAGCCCGGACATCGCCTGCACGGTCTGCCGCGGGGTGAGCGCAACGGGGGCGGTAGCCTCACCCGCCGCCGAATCCGGCGTAGGTGAAGACGTCGTCGTCATGAAGAGCCTCTCTCGTTGTCGGGCCCGAAGGCGGTATCGATGCCTTGGGCAAGTAGTTGGAAGCCTTCGCGGACGAGCTCGAGGACCGGGCGGCCGGGCGCGGCCTTGTGCAGCTCCATCGCCACCCGGCAGGCGGCGCCGGCTGCGCTGACGATCAGCGCCGGGCGGGTGGAGCCGGCCGGTTCGCCCATCCGTTCGGCGAGGGCGGCGGTGAGCTGCCGCTCGTCGTCGAGGCTCGACAGCATCAGCTGGTACAGCAGGGTCGGGGAGCTCATGATCAGCTCACCCCGGCGGGACAGTTCGCCGTCGCTCTCCAGGTCGCGCAGGACGTCCTGGACGGCGTACCACATCGTGGTCAGCGGCGATTCCCCGGCGGGCGCGGTCCGCATCCGGTCCAGCGCCCGCTCGAGGTGCTCGGGATTGCGCCCGATGATCGCGTGCTCCTTGTGCGGGAAGTAGTTGAAGAAGGTCCGCACCGAGACATCGGCCGCCTCGGCGATCTCCTCGACCGTGACGTGATCCGGCCCCTTCTCCAACGCCAGCCGCAGCGCGGCGTCGGCCAACGCCGCCCGCGTCTGCAGCTTCTTGCGCTCCCGCAACCCACCCTCAGCCCCCACGTCATCGAGGGTAAGAAAAACTTGCAGTCAGTGCAAACTATTAACCCTGCAACTTTGCAGGGCTGCAGGTATCAGCTCTGGCGGCGGACGAACTGCGGTAGCTGCAGGATGTTGTGCGGGTACGGGAGCGGACGGTCCGCGGCTTCGGTCAGGCGGTCCATCTGCTCGTCGGTGAGGGCCCAGCCGGTCGCACCGAGGTTGTCGGCGAGCTGCTCCGGAGTGCGCGCGCCGATGATCGGTGCGGTCAGACCGGGCCGTTGCACGACCCAGCGCAGCGCAACCTGAGCCGGAGTACGGCGTACTTCGTCTGCCACCGCGCGCACCGCGTCGAGGATGCGCCAGGTGCGGTCGTTGTCGTGGGCATCCCAGTCGGCCTGGCTGCTGCGGCTGCCCGCGGGCAGCCCGCCGGCGTCCTTGCTGTACTTCCCGGACAGCCAGCCGCCGGCCAACGGGCTCCACGCGATCACGCCGGCGCCTTCGGCGAGGCAGACCGGGATCAGGTCGAGCTCGGCGTCGCGGTCGAGGAGGTTGTAGAGCGGCTGCAGGCAGACGTACGGCTCCCAGCCGTGCCCGCGGGACAGGTCGATCGCCTTCTGCAACTGCCAGCCGGTCAGGTTGCTCGCCCCGATGAAGCGGACCTTGCCGCTGGTCACGAGGGCGTCGAGCGTGCTCAGCGTCTCCTCGAGCGGCGTCGCGTCGTCGAAGACATGGATCTGGTACAGGTCGATGAAGTCGGTCTGCAGCCTCCTCAGACTGTCCTCGACTCCCGCCAGGATGTGCTTCCGCCCGGCGCCGCGAACGGGGAGTCCGGGCCCGGCCTCGCCGTACACCTTGGTGGCGATCACCAGATCGTCGCGGTTCTGATTCTTCAGCCAGCTGCCGATGATCTCCTCGGAGGAACCGGCGGAGTACGTGTCGGCGGTGTCGATCATCGTGCCGCCGGTGGCGACGTACTCATCCAGGATCCGGTGGGCGGTGGGTTCGTCCGTCTCGCTGCCGAAGGTCATCGTGCCTAGGCACAGCTCGGTGACCTGGAGGCCGGTCCGGCCGAGAAAGCGCTTGTCCATGCGCCTCAACGTATCCGCAACCTCGGGATCCATGCCGGTACTTTTTTGCGGTAGTCCGCGTACTGCTGCCCGTAGCGCTCCTGCAGGACCGGCTCCTCGTAGCTCTTCACGAAGGTGGCCATCACGGCCCACGCGATCACGCCATAGCCGAGGACTCGCCAGTCGAGGAAGAGGAGAGCCTGGCCGAGGATCGCGGTGACCACACCGACGTACATCGGGTTGCGGACGAAGCGGTAGTCGCCGCCGACCACGAGCTCCTCCGTCGGCGCGACCGGTGCCGGCGTACCGCGGCCTTCCCGGACGAAGCGGACGAAGGCTCGCAGCACGACGAACGCGCCCGCCGCGACGATCACGAAGGCGGGCCAGAACCTCGGCGCGGCCCAGCCACTGATCCACCACGGCAGCACGCCGCCGACCACACACGGCGCCGCGAAGAAGAACACCGTGCTGCCAAGGATGGCTTTGACCATCGGGAATCCCTTATAATTAATAGGAAGCCTCCGACACGGTTCCCGTGTGCGGAGGCTTTTTCGTATGACGACTTTTCTCTACAAAGCCGCTGGCGAAATCCGCGGTGACGACATCCTGCCCCTCAACGACCTGCGCGTGCACTACCCCGACCTGTACGAACGCCATTTCGCGAAGTACGCCGATCGCCCGCACCGCGTGAACGCCCCGGTCTATCCGCTCGACTGCACCTGGGCCGACGTCGTCTTCCTGTCACCGGTCCACCCGGCCCCGATCTTCGAAGCCATGCACGAGTCCGGCCGGATCGGCCCCGTCGTGCTCAAGTACTGGACGCTCGACGCCGACCTCCTCGACCCGGCCAGGACGTGCATCCTGCTCAAACGCCACGACCCCGAGCAGCGCCCGCAACCGCCCGAGGACTTCATCCCGTACTCCGCCGACGCCGCCGCCGCGCTCGCCACCCCGTCCGAGAAGGCCCTCCACCGCCTCCGCAACCTCAACGCGACCGAGCCGCTGTATCCCTGGGCCGACATCCCGCACATCCTCCACCGCGGCCCGATCCCCAAGCGTCTGTTCCGTACCAGCATCGGAACCGCCGTGGTGAGTTGATCGCCGAACAGAGTTCGAGTCTGGTAAGAAATTGACCTAGGGTCGACACACCCGATTCCAAGGAGGCCTCCCGTGTACAAGGTCAGCCGCACCGGCCGTCGCGCGCTCAGTGCCGGCGCCGCGGTTGCCACCGCCACCCTGCTGGTCGCAGGGTGCTCAGGCAACGCGTCCCAGGGCTCCGGGTCGGCCGGCTCCGACTCCACGCTGGTCTTCGGCATCACCGCGGATCCGACGCAGATGGTCCCGTGGACCAGCACCTCCGAGCAGTCGATCCAGGTGCTCTCGCAGGTCTACTCGACCTTGCTGGACACCGACGCGGACCACAATCCGATCGCCGGCCTGGCGGAGCTCCCGAAGATCTCCGCCGACGGCATGACGTACACCTTCGCCCTGAAGAAGGGCCTGAAGTTCACCAACGGCTCCGCGCTCGACGCCACCGACGTGAAGTACACCTTCGACAAGATCATGGACCCAGATTCCAAGGCCAGCTCGAGGTCGTACTTCGCCTCGGTCGCCGGCGTCCAGGCGCCGGACCCGAACACCGTCGTGGTCAAGCTGAAGAAGCCCGACGCGTCGTTCCCCGTCGGGCTGACCGGCGTGAACACCGGGATCGTTCCGTCGGACGTCGCGGTCGACAGCCTGGAGACGAAGCCGGTCGGCTCCGGCCCCTACCAGTTCGTTTCGCGGACGCCGAACGAGTCGATCACCCTGCAACGCAACCCGGACTTCTCCGAGGGCAAGCCCGGCGCGGCCAAGCTGGAGTTCCGCATCATCCCCGACGACCAGTCGATGGTCTCGGCGCTGAAGACCGGATCGATCGACGTGGCGGTCTTCGACAACCCCGTGACGGCCAAGACCGCGACGTCGGACAAGGTCAAGGTCGACACCGTCTCCTCACTGCAGTACCACGTGTTGCAGCTCCGGGCGGCCGCTCCGGTGCTGACCAACGTCAACGCCCGGCTGGCGATCCAGTGCGCGATCGCCCGCAAGGAGGTGGTCGACTCGGCCGCGCTCGGTGCGGGCGACATCACCGGCCCGATCACCTCTCCCGAGTTCAAGTCCGACCCGGATGCCCAGCCGTGCGCGACGCAGGATCTCGCGAAGGCGAAGGACTACCTGGCCAAGGCGGGCAAGCCCGGCGGCTTCGCGCTGAACCTGATCACCTCGCAGGGCCTGTACTCGACCGCGGTGAACGAGGCCCAGAACGTCCAGGCCCAGCTCGGCAAGGTCGGCATCAAGGTCAACGTGCAGACCCTGGACTCGAACACCTACGTGCAGAAGTGGCTCGCGGGTGACTTCGAGGCGGCCATCGCGCAGAACGGCGGCAGCGCCGACCCGAACACCATGTACGCCCGGTACTTCACGTCCACCGGCAGCTACAACAAGGTGGCCGGCTACAGCTCGCCGGAGCTCGACAAGCTGTTCGCCGAAGGCATCGCCACCACCGACACCGCCAAGCGGCAGGCGATCTACAAGCAGCTGTCCGACCAGCTCGTGAACAACGCGGCCTGGGTCTGGCTGTTCACGCCGAAGGAATTCATCGCGGTCAACACCAAGGTCAAGAACTTCGAGGCGCGCAGCGACGCGAGCCTGTCGACGCTCTGGAAAGCCTCGCTGTCCTGATGATGTACCTCCGTCACCCCATTACCCGGCGGGTCGGTGAGGCCGTCCTGACGCTGGTGGGTGTGTCCGTCCTGACGTTCGTACTCCTGCGCGTTGTCCCGGGCAACCAGATCACCGCGTCGTACGGAACAGCCGCCGGTGAGCTGTCGCCGGAGCAGGTCCGGTCCCTCGAGGCGTACTACGGCCTCGACAAGTCGCTGCCGGTCCAGTACTTCGACTGGCTTCGCGGAGTCCTGACCGGAAACCTCGGCGTTTCCACCACCTCGCACGTCAGCGTGGCGCAGCTGACCGGGCAGGCGTTGCCGAACACCATCGAGCTGGCCGTACTGTCGATCCTGGTCGGTCTTCTCCTAGGTGTGCCGCTGGGTGTGCTCGCCGCGAGCCGTCCGGGCAAGTCCCGGGACAACCTCACGCAGTTGAGCAGTCTGCTGGCGTTGTCCGTTCCGTCGTTCCTGCTGGCCACCGTCCTGGCCAGCTGGCTGGCCAACAACTTCGGCTGGTACCCCAACGGCGAGGGGTTCCGCACACTCGTCCAGGACCCCGGCCTGAATCTGCAGCAGATGATCCTGCCCGTCCTCGTACTCGGAATCAGCATCGCTCCGCCCGTCCTGCAGACCACGCGGACCGCGATCCTGGCCATCCGCGCCGAGGACTACGTCCGGACGG
The DNA here is from genome assembly GCF_004217145.1 of Kribbella rubisoli. GTDB lineage: Bacteria > Actinomycetota > Actinomycetes > Propionibacteriales > Kribbellaceae > Kribbella > Kribbella rubisoli. The sequence continues at coordinate 1,599,221 of NZ_SHKR01000011.1, forward strand.
CCCGCGCCAAGGGCGTGCCCGAGCGACGACTGCAGACCAGGCACATCCTGCGCAACGCCTTGATCCCGGTGGTGACGATGACCGGCCTGCAGTTCGGCTTCCTGCTGGGCGGCGCCCTGGTGGCCGAGCAGATCTTCGCGATCCCGGGGATCGGCCGGCAGGTCCTGCTCGGCCTCACCCAGAAGGAGTACGCCGTCGTACAGAGCACCGTGCTGATCATCGCCACGATGTTCGTGCTGGTGAACCTGCTCACCGACCTCGTCTACCGCGTCGTCGACCCGAAGGCGCGGGTCCGATGAGCGCAGCGACCGAGCTGAACAACGTTCCGGACGTCCCGATCGACGCGACGCGGCGTAAGCGCGCGTGGCTGGCGGCCTTCCGGACCCCGGCCGGCATCATCGGCGTGATCCTGATGCTGCTCGTTCTCGTCGTCGCACTGCTGTCGCTGTTCGGCCTCACGCCGTACGACCCTGCGCACCAGAACGTCGCGGACTCGCTCAAGGCTCCCGGCTCGGGCCACCTGTTCGGCACCGACCAGTTCGGCCGGGACATCTTCTCGCGGGTCTCGTCCGGACTGGCGAACTCGTTGCGGATAGCAATCGTCTCGGTAGCCGCGGCCGCCATCGCGGGGACCGTGCTCGGCGTTCTCGGCGGCTACTACCAAGGAGTCGTCGACCGAATCGTCGGCGTCGTCACCAACGTGCTCTTCGCGTTCCCGTCGCTGCTGCTGGCGCTCGCCCTGGCCGCGACGCTGAAGCGCAACTGGTTGACGGTCAGCATCTCGATCGCCATCGTCTACCTGCCGATCTTCGCCCGTGTCGCGCGCGGGCCCGTGCTGACACTGCGCACCGCCGACTATGTGCTGGCCTCGACCGCGATCGGCCGCAGCCGGTTCTCGACGTTGTTCGAGCACGTCCTCCCCAACATGCGCGGCATCCTGGTCGTTCAGATCACCCTGTCGCTGTCCTGGGCGATCCTGACCGAGGCCTCGCTGAGCTTCCTCGGCTTCGGTACGCCGCCCCCGGCCGCGTCGCTGGGTGGCATGGTGTACGACGCCCAGACGTTGTCGAGCGTCGCGCCGTGGATGCTGCTGTTCCCGGGCATCGCGCTGATCGTGGCAGTCATCGGTCTCAACCTTCTCGGTGACAGCCTCCGCGCCGCCCTCGACCCCAGGACCGGGAGCCGTCGATGACCACGCTCGCCGACGTCGTCGACCGGCTGCTCGGACTCGGCGACGAGCGCCACCGACCGGCGAGCGCCATCGCCGGAGTCGGGATCGGCCCGAACGCTCAGGTCGAGGCCGCCGGCTGGGCGGTACTTCCGGGCGCCGGCACCGTCGGTGTCCCGATGACCCGCTCGTTGGCCCTGGACCTTGCCTCGGTCACGAAGGTTGCCTCGACGACCACGCTCGCCATGTGTCTGGTCGCCGAAGGCCTGCTGGACCTGGAGGCGCCGGCCCAGCGGTACCTGCCGCACTTCGTCGGCGATGCCACCGTCGAACAGTTGCTGACGCACACAGCCGGACTCCAACCGTGGTGGCCGCTGTACTGCGAACCCGGCGACCGCGACACCGCCCTGCGACGTGCGCAGACAATCCCCCTCGCCGCCGCGCCGGGCACCACCTGGACGTACTCCGACCTCGGACTGATCCTGGGCGGACTCATCATCGAAGGCATCACCACGCTGACCCTGGCTGAAGCCTTCCAGAAGTTGATCGCCGAGCCGCTCTCGCTCAGCGCCTCCTACGGCCCGATCCCCGCTGAACAAGCCGCCACCAGCGCGGACAGCGACGCCTACGAGTTCCAGATGATCGCGACCGGCCGGCCGTACGCGGTTCCGTTCACCACCGCGGACTTCGACGGTTGGCGCCGACAGAGCCTTCGCGGTGAGGTCAACGACGGCAACGCCGCCCATGCGCTGGGTGGCGTCGCCGGTCACGCCGGTCTCTTCAGTACGGTCGACGATCTCCTGCGTCTGGGTGCCGCTCTGCAGAGTGGAGAGCTGTTCGGTCGTGAAGTGCTGGAGCGATTCGCACGACCGACGACTGTTCAGCCTGATCAGGCGGTCGGATTCCGCCGGACTACTCAAGGACCGTTAACGCTGCTCCACCACGGCGGATTCACCGGCACGTACTTCGCCCTCGGCCTCGAGCGGCCCGTAGTGATCGCCGGTGGTGCGATGCGTCTGTACGGCACCCTCGGACCGCTGGGGTCACCAGTCCCGACGGACCGCCTGGTCGCCGGCGCCGAGATCAGCGCCTGCCTGCTGGACGGCGCCGTACAGCTGATGGAGGAACGATGACGACCAGCCCCGCACCGGCTCGCGAGCTGGTTCTGAAGGTCCGCGATCTGTCCGTCACCTTCTCCACCTCGCGCGGCGAGGTGGAGGCCGTCCGCAACGTCAGCCTCGACGTCGCCGCAGGCGAGACTCTCGCGATCGTCGGGGAGTCCGGCTCCGGCAAGTCCACCCTGGTCGCCTGCGTGAATCGGCTGCTGGCCGACAACGGCCGGATCTCCGGCGGCACGATCATGCTCGACGACCTGGACCTCACCGCGGCGAGCGAGAAGCGTATGACCGCCATCCGCGGCAACCGCATCGGTCTGGTCCCCCAGGACCCGATGACGAACCTGAACCCGGTGATGAAGATCGGGGCCCAGATCGTCGAGGCACTCGAAGTACACGGCTTGGCCAAAGGACAGGCCGCGCGGACGGAGGCCGTCCGGCTCCTCGGCGAGGCAGGTATCAGCGATGCCGAGGCACGCTTCCACCAGTATCCGCACGAGTTCTCCGGCGGCATGCGCCAGCGGGTGCTGATCGCGATGGCGCTGGCCTGCCGGCCCGAGGTACTGCTGGCCGATGAGCCGACCTCTGCGCTCGACGTCACCGTGCAGCGCCTCGTCCTGGACCAGATGGGGCAGCTCGCCTCCGAGCTCGGCGCCGCCGTACTGCTGATCACGCACGACCTCGCGCTGGCCGCGGAGCGCGCCGATCGGGTCGCGGTCATGTATCGCGGCGAGATCGTCGAGACCGGTCCGGCCGCCGAACTCATCGCGGATCCGCAGCACGAGTACACCCGCCGGTTGCTGGCCGCGGCGCCTGGCATGGCCGGTGCGAAGGTGGCGTCCGTACGCCCGGCGGCCGAGAACCTGTTGGAGATGACCGGCGCAATCAAGCGGTACCGCATCCGTGGCCGCCGCGATCCGTTCCTGGCCGTGGACAACGTCGACCTGGTCATTCCACGCGGACAGACGGTTGCGATCGTCGGCGAGTCGGGCTCCGGCAAGTCGACGACTGCCCGTCTGGCGCTGCGACTCGAGGACGCCGACGGCGGCTCCGTTCGCTACCGCGGGACCGACATCTCCACTCTGCGGGGCAAGGAGCTGATGGCGTTCCGGCGCTCCGTCCAACCCGTGTTCCAGAACCCGTACGGCTCGCTGGACCCGCGGTACACCATCGGGCAGGTCGTGGCAGAACCCTTGCGGGTGCACAAGATCGGCGACGCCGCGACCCGCCGGAAAGCAGTGACCGAGCTGCTGGACCAGGTTGCCCTGCCGGCCTCGTTCGCCGACCGCTACCCGCACGAACTGTCAGGCGGTCAACGGCAACGCGTCGCGATCGCTCGCGCTCTCGCGCTGAACCCGGAGCTCGTGGTCATGGACGAGGCTGTCAGCGCACTGGATGTACTCGTTCAAGAACAGATCCTCGACCTGATGGTCTCGCTGCAGGAGGAGCTGGGGCTCTCGTACCTGTTCATCAGCCACGACCTGGCCGTCGTACGACTCGTGGCCCACCAGGTCTATGTGATGAACGCAGGACAGATCGTCGAATCCGGCGACCCGGACACGATCTTCCGGTCACCGCGCGAGGAGTACACCAAACAACTGATCGCCGCCATCCCCGGCCATACCCTGACAGCGGCTTAGCCGGCCAGGTACCGCCGTACGTCGTCAGCGACCTGCGCGCGACTGTCCAGCTCGTACTTGCGCAGAATCGTGCTGAGGTGGGACTTCACCGTGTTCGGACTGACCCCGAGCTCGGTCGCGAGCTGGTCGTTGTCGTACCCCTCGACCAGCAGTATCGCGACGCCTTGCTGCGCGCGGGTGAGGCTGATGAAGCGACGCTCCGGGCCTTCGTCGACGTCGAGCATCATCTCGATCAGCTCGGACTGCGTGCGCTCGGCGGTCCGGATCAGCCCGGCCAACCGTTCCTCGACGGCCGCATCCATCTCACCGGCGTCCATCGCGTCGGCCGCCATCATGCGCAGCAAGGCGATCTGGTTCGACAGGTACTCCATGACATGGTCGGAGGTGAGCACATTCGGGGTGTCCTCGCCGGCGGGGAGGAGGCGCAGCGCCTGGCGATCCTCGTCCTCGCGGGCGACCACCCGCGCGACCGTCTCGGCGAGCCATTCGAACGCCCGTACTGCGTTGTCGTCGTAGCTGTCCGGCTGGTAGCTCTGCATCGAGATCATCCCGAGCAGCTGACCGTTCTGGCGGAACAGCGGCACGGTGACCGCATCGGCCGACTGCTTACTGGTGTCACCGCAAGGTACGCCGGCGTTCAGCACCATGCCGTTGTCGTACGCGAAGCGATAGGTCTGCTGATGCTTGAGCAGCCACGCCGTCTGACCGTTCGGGCCATAGGTGTGCGTCGCCGGATCGTCGAACTTGCCGCTGTCGTACCCGTACGGGTAGCGCACGCGGTTCGAGCCTTGCAGGAAGCCGATATAGAAGGTGTCGACCCGGGCGAGCTTGCACGCCACGGCGCGGACATAGTCGTACAACCCGTGATGGTCGCTGCGATTCAGCGCCTCGATCTTGTGGTACGCCTCGCGCAGGATGATCGCCGTCTCGGCGTCGATCCGCAGTACCCCCTCAGATTTTCCGATCGGCATGTTCTCCCCCTCCAGCCAGCCGGAATCACCAGTATCCTCCAGCCACCTCAGCCAAGGACGCGGATCGCGTCGGCGCGGGCGTAACCTGCCCGTCTCGTTCGGTCACGCGGCTGAAACATGCGCTTCTTACGTTGAGAGCCCACATCAGCCGCGGCGAGGCGGTGAGCCGATGTACGAGCACGTCGACCCGTTCATCGGGACCGGCGCCACTGAACTGCCGACGCCGCAGGGCCTGGCAGCAACCTGGTGGTGGCCAAAACCCCAGGTCGGCAACACGCACCCGGGCGCCATGCATCCCTTCGGGATGGTGTCGGCCTGCCCGTACTCCGGGGCCTACCCGACCGGATACGGGCTGTACGACTTCAACACCGAGGGCGTGCCCGAGCTGTTGTACGACCGCCCGGTCGCGTCCGGCTTCACCCATTTCCAGCAGTCCGGCACCGGCGCGATCCGCAAGTACTACAACTACTTCCGGGTCACGCCGATGCTCGGCCCGCTCGACGACCTAGGCACCACCTGGGACCTGTTGGACGAGGTCGCCGAGCCCGGCTACTACGCGGCGACGCTGAGCTCGGGGGTGCGCTGCGAGGTGACGGTCGGCCCCAAGTCGGCGGTCCACCGGTACACCTTCCCGGCGGATGACGCCGCCCGGATCGTCATCGACGCCTCGACCGGCGGCCTGGCCATCCCGCACAGCCGGACCGTGCCGCTGAAGGCGCACCTGGCGATGCTGGAGCCCGGCGTGGCTCAGGGAGAGATCCACGTCGAGGGGGTGCCACTCGCCGTACACCTGGAGGTTGACGCCCCAGGCTGGCGGCAGCTGCTGTGGTACGACCGGCGCCTGATGCCTGGCGGTACCCGCCTCGACTTCGACTACATCCGCCCGACCACGCTGCGGCCGTTCGGGCTGATGTTCATGGGCCCCTCGCGGGCCGAGCAGACCGTCGAAGTGCGGCTGGGGTTCTCCTTGCGCGGATGCGAGAAGGCCCGCGAAAACCTGCACGCGGACGTCGGCGGCACCCAGGTCACGTTCGACGGGCGGCGCGACCACACGGCAGCCGCCTGGCGCGACCACCTCGGCAAGGTTGAGATCAAGGCCGAGTCCGACGACCAGGCAACGGTTTTCGGTACGGCGCTCTACCACTCGCTGGTCAAGCCGTGCTTCGCTCCGGACGAGAGCCCGTCGTGGACGACCGAAGGGCCCTACGCGTTCGACATCTGCACTATGTGGGACATCTACCGCACACAGCTGCCGTTGATGACCACGTTGTTCCCGCAGCGTTCGGTCGCGCTGGCCGGCGCGATGCTGTCGATCTGCGAGCAGGAGGGCAACCTGCCGATCGGCTATCGGATGGCCAAGGGCGCCGACCGGTTCTCGCGGCAGGGCAGCGCGCTCGCGCACACCTTCCTAGCCGACCTGTGCCAGCTGGATCTGCCCGGTATCGACTGGGACTGGGCCATGGTGCACCTGGAGATGGACCTACGCCGAACGTACGGCGAGGACTACCTCGTGCACGGTGTGGCGCATCCGATCAGCCACACCCTCGACCTGGCGTACGCGTACCACTGCACCGCGGCGATCGCCCACAAGGTACGCGACCGGCCGCTGGCAAAGCAGATGCGCGATCTCGCCCGAGGCTGGCAGGCGGCGTACGACCGGGACACCGGCTTGCTGCAGGACTCGACGTTCTACGAGGGCGGCCGGTGGAACTACTCCTTCAGGCTGCTGCACGACATGCGCGCCCGGATCGCGCTCGCCGGCGGCGACAAGGCGTTCGTGGGGCTGCTCGACCGGTTCTTCGGGTACGACGCCGCACCGGTCACCCAGCCGGGAGTGGCACCGAGCGTGGCCGAGATGAACGCCGGGTACGGCCTGTGCCGGTTCGAGGGGTTGAACAACGAACCTGACTACGAGGCACCGTGGTCCTACCACTACGCCGGCCGGCCGGACCGGACCGCCGAGGTGGTGCACGCCGCGGTCGCCAACCAGTTCGGCACCGGCCGTGGCGGGCTGCCGGGTAACGACGACTCCGGCGGGCTGTCCGCGTGGTACGTGTGGGCGACGCTCGGGCTGTTCCCGGTGGCTGGGCAGAACCTCTTCCTGGTGAGCGCGCCGGCCGTGTCGGAGTCCACAACCGTGCTGCCCGAGGGCGAGCTGTCGATCACCACCTCCGGATTCGAGCCGGTCGAGGCAGGCGGCCCGGTCTCCTACGTCCAATCCGTCGCGGTGGACGGCAAGACACTCGAACGCCCCTGGATCTCCGGCCGCGAGCTGCGGCACATCCGCAACCTGCACATCGAGCTCGGCCCTCAGCCCTCCGGCTGGGGCAGCCGGATCAGACCACCGTCCACATCCGACCCACTGCACACCACTGGAGGTGAGGCATGACCATCGCCGACGACACTTTCGTCCCATCCACACCCAGCCGCCGGCTGGTCATCGTCGTCCGCGCCGACCCGGTGATCTGCGGGCATTCCGGTGAGGCCCGATGCCTCGCGGAGGTGGCGCTCACCCGCGGGTTCGACGACGTACGGATCGTGACCTGGCCGCAGGATGCGCTGGAGGCGGCCGGGCTGCCGCTGAAGCCACTCGATCGCGTGCTGCCGTACAGCCCGGGCATCACAGTGGAGCGGCCCTCGCCGGTTGGCGACTACCGGGTTCCGGACGGGCGCTATCTGTCCGGGCTGATCGGGCGGCTGATCGAGCTGTTCGGCGACGGGGTGCCGACGGTGGCCATGTCGCTGTACCTGAGCCCGCACACGATCGCCGTACAGGAGGCTGTCCAGGTGGCGCGCAGGATCGGGCCGGCACAGGTCGTGACAGTGGCTGAGGCGGTCGGCTCCGACATCACCAACGTGGTGCGCGAGTGCGTGGCCACCGGCAGGTTCGGGGCGGCCGCGCACATCCTGTCGGTCTACCTGGCGGCCGATCACTGCGTGGCGGTGTCGGAGTACACCAAGGACCTGATCGTGGCCTCGGCGGCGACCCTCGACGACATGCACGGTACGACGTTCGCGCAGCAGTGCCGTGAGCGGATCGCGATCTCCTACCCGGCCGTCGATTCCTGGACCTACCTGTCGCTCACCGATGACGGGATCGCCGAGGCTCTCACGCGACGCGGTCTTTCGCGGGACGGGTACGTGCTGTTCCTGTCCCGGATCGCCTCGGCGAAGGGAGTCGACGACCTCATCGACGCGTACGCGGGTTCGCGGTCGGCCGAGCGGGTGCCGCTGGTCCTCGCCGGACGCGGGCCGCACGAAGCTGCGGTGGTGGCGCGGATCGCAGCGGCCGGCCTGGGCGGGCGGGTGCGGGTGCTTACCGACGTGGACGACGCGGAGAAGCCGGCGCTGATGGCCGGGAGCGCGGCGTTCGTGCTACCGACCCGCGAGCAGCCGGAGTTCGTGGAGACGTTCGGGATCGCGCTGGTCGAGAAGGCCCTCGCCGGCGGCGGGCCGATCATCACCTGCGCGACCGGCGGCGTACCCGAGGCTGTCGGTGATACGGCTCTGCTGGTGCCGCAGCATGACCCGGACACGCTGCGAGCCGTGCTCGACGAGGTCGTGTGCGACTGGACTCGCGAGCAGCGGGCGGGAGCCGAGCGGCGCGCACGAGCGTACGCGTTGCAGTTCGACCGGGTTGCGGTGTTCGACCGCCTCTTCGCCCGCGCCGAGGCGCCCGCCGTCGCCTGAACCCGGGCTGGGTGATCTCGTTCACTCCTGTGGATATACATAGCATTCCTATGTATATTTGTCAGTGTGATTGCTACGGATCTGACTCGGCTCGGCGAGGATGTCGTCGTCGCGTCGTCACGGTTGAACCGGATGGCGACCCGCGACGTGAACACGCTGCCGCACGCAGCGATGCGCGTGCTCGGGCGGCTCGACGAGCTCGGACAGGCCCGGATCAGTGAGCTGGCCAAGGCCGACCGGTGCTCCCAGCCGACGATGTCCAACCTCGTCCAGCGCCTGGAAGAGCAGGGTTCGGTCCGCCGCGCGGCGGACCCGGCCGACTCCCGCGCCAGCCTGATCAGCCTCACCGACGCCGGCCTCGCCGAACTGAACAGCGCCCGGCGGCAAGCCGGCGTCGCCCTGGCCTCCCGGCTTCATCAACTCTCCGCGACGGACCTCACCACGCTGCAGGCCGCGGTCGCCGTCATCCACAAACTCCTCACCCTCGAACCTCTGGAGGACACGCCCCGGTGAGCAACTCATCGTTTCTCAAGCAGCCCAAGTCCGTCTGGGCGGTCGCGTTCGCCTGCGTGATCGCCTTCATGGGCATCGGCCTGGTGGACCCGATCCTCAAGCCGATCGCCGAGCAGTTGCACGCGAGCCCGTCCCAGGTCTCGCTGCTGTTCACCAGCTACATGGCAGTCATCGGTGTCGCGATGCTGATCACCGGCGCGGTCTCCAGCCGGATCGGCGCCAAGCGCACCCTGCTCATCGGCCTGGCGATCATCGTCGTCTTCAGCGCACTGGCCGGCGCGTCCAACAGCATCGGCATGATCGTCGCGTTCCGCGCCGGCTGGGGTCTCGGTAACGCGCTCTTCATCGCGACCGCCCTCGCCACGATCGTGAACTCGGCCGCCGGCTCGGTCGCCGAGGCGATCATCCTCTACGAGGCCGCCCTCGGCGTCGGTATCGCGGCCGGCCCGCTCGTCGGCGGTGAGCTCGGCACGATCTCGTGGCGCGGCCCGTTCTTCGGCGTCGCCGTCCTGATGACGATCGCGCTCGCCGCGACCGCGTTCCTGCTGCCCGCCTCGCCGCCCGAAGCCCGCCGTACGTCGATCGTCGAGCCGCTGAAGGCACTGCGGCACCGGTCCCTGGCGACGGTGGCGATCACCGCGCTGCTGTACAACTTCGGCTTCTTCACGCTGCTCGCGTTCACCCCGTTCCCGCTGGCGATGTCGGCGCGGCAGATCGGGCTGATCTTCTTCGGCTGGGGCCTGTGTCTCGCGTTCACGTCGGTGTTCGTGGCGCCGCGGTTGCAGCGCCGGTTCGGCACGCTGCCGGTTGCGATGACTGTGCTGCTGCTCTTCAGCGCGGACCTCGCGGTCATGGGTCTCTTCGCTCACCACAAGGCGGTGCTGGCGATCGGCGTGGTCGTGGCCGGTCTGTTCCTGGGCATCAACAACACGCTGATCACCGAGGCCGTGATGTCGGCCGCCCCGGTCGAGCGCGGAACGGCGTCCGCGGCGTACTCGTTCGTCCGTTTCTCCGGCGGTGCGGTCGCGCCGTGGCTGGCCGGGAAGCTCGGCGAGGAGTTCAACATCCAGCTGCCGTTCTACGTCGGCGCCTTCGCCGTGCTGCTCGCGGTCGGCGTGCTGGCCACCGGCTGGAAGCCGCTGGCCCACCTCCGCGTCCCCACCAACCACTCCGAGGTCGAAGCCGAGGCGCTCACCGTAGCCGACGCCTGATTGGTCTGCCCGACCCGCCGGAGATCGATTTCTCCGGCGGGTCTTCGCGTTTAGGGTCGATAGGTATGTGGCCCATCCTGCGCACGTACAGCGGACGTAACCTCCGCCGGATCGCCCTGCCGCTCGGCGGCATCGGGACCGGGACGGTCAGCCTCGGCGGTCGCGGCAACCTCCGCGACTGGGAGATCGTGAACCGACCGGCGAAGGGATTCCGGCCGGGTACAGCGTTCTTCGCCGTCCGTACCGAGTCGCCGGACGGCGCGGTTACCGCTCGCGCGGTCGAGGGTCCGCTGGATCTGAGTGAATACGAAGGGGCACATGGGAGCGGCGCGCAGAATCATGGTCTGCCTCGGTTCCGGGAGGCGTCCTTCGCGACCACCTATCCCTTTGCGCGGCTCGAGCTTCGTGACGACGACGTACCAGTGGATGTTGCGCTGGAGTCCTTCAATCCTTTGATTCCTACCGACGTCGAGGCGAGCTCGTGGCCGGTGGCGGTGCTGCGCTTCGTCGTCACGAACCGAAGCTCCTCGTCGTTGAAGGTGTCGCTGGCCGGTGCGCTGGAGAACTTCATCGGCCGGGACGGGGCGAGTGATGTTGCTGCAGGCAACTACAACACGGCTGCAGACGGGGAATCTGCGCGCGGCGTGCTGCTGCGCAGTCGTGGAGTGGATCCTGGCGCGGAGCAGTTCGGGTCGATCGCGCTCGCCGTACTGGACGGGTTCGATGTGACTCGTCGTACGGGATGGGCCGATCGCACCTGGGGCGACAGTCTGCTGGAGTTCTGGGACGACTTCACCGCGGACGGGCGCCTCGACGAACGTGTCAGCGAGTCGGCGACTCCGGTCGCTTCGGTCGCGGACCGTCGTACGATCGCCGCCGGGGCTACTTCCCGCTTCACCTTCGTTCTCGCGTGGCACTTTCCGAACCGGCGCGCCTGGGAGAAGCCGGACATCGTCGGCAACTACTACACGACGCTGCACGACGATGCCTGGACCGCCCTGTGCCAGTTCGCACCTCAGCTGGACGAGTTGGAGCGTGAGACTGTTGCCTTCGTCAATGACTTCGTGTCGAGTGTTCTGCCGGTGGAGGTCCAAGAGGCGGCGCTGTTCAACCTGAGCACGTTGCGCACGCAGACGGTCTTCCGTACGCCGGACGGGCGGTTCTTCGGCTGGGAAGGCTGCTCGGACCATGTCGGCAGTTGTTTCGGGAACTGCACGCATGTGTGGAACTACGAGCAGGCGACACCGTTCCTCTTCGGCGAGATCGCCCGGTCGTTGCGTGAGGTCGAGTTCGCGCACGCGACCGACGACGCCGGGTTGATGAGCTTCCGCGTGGGTCTGCCGTTGTCGTCGAGCGCCCGTGACTGGAGAGTCGCGGCCGCGGACGGTCAGCTCGGCTGTTTGGTGAAGCTGTATCGCGACTGGCGGCTCAGTGGTGACGACGAGCTGCTGCGCTCGTTGTGGCCTGCTGCGCGGCGGGCGCTCGAGTTCTGCTGGATCCCCGGCGGGTGGGACGCGGACCGCGACGGGGTGATGGAGGGCTGCCAGCACAACACGATGGACGTCGAGTACTACGGGCCGAATCCGCAGATGCAGTCGTGGTACCTGGCAGCGCTCCGCGCCTGTGAGGAGATGGCGACGTACCTCGGTGATGAGCTGGCCGTCGAGTGCCGGAAGCTGTTCGAGCATGGCAGTGCGTGGATGGACGAGCATCTGTTCAACGGCGAGTACTACCGGCACGAGATCCGCCCGCCGGCGTCCGCGGATGATGTGGCTCGCGGGCTGCGCGAGACGATGGGCGCCGCTGATCCGACGCATCCCGTGCTGCAGTTGGGCGACGGGTGTCTTGTCGACCAGTTGGTCGGGCAGCACCTCGCTCGACTGACTCAACTGGGGCCGCTGCTCGACGACGACCACGTTCGTACGACGCTGCGCAGCATCTTGAGGCACAACGGGCTCGATGGGTTCGCGGGGCATTTCAACCACATGCGCAGCTACGTCCTCGGCGACGACGAGTCCGCCGTACTGATGTGCAGCTACCCGCGCGGGAACCGCCCCGAGCGCCCGTTCCCGTACTTCACCGAGGTCATGACGGGCTTCGAACACATCCTCGCCGTCGGTCTGATCACCGAAGGCATGGTCGACGAGGGTCTACAAGTCGTTGCCAACATCCGCCACCGCTACGACGGCGAACGGCGTAACCCGTTCGACGAGGCTGAATGCGGCCACCACTACGCCCGAGCCATGGCGAGCTGGGGCGCAGTCGTAGCCCTGACCGGCTTCACCTACAACGCCCAAACCGGCACCATGCGCTTCGCCCCTCGGCTCCCCGACACGCACCACATCTTCTGGTCCACCGGCAACGCCTACGGCACCTTCAACACCACCACCCGCAAACTCACCACCCGCCGAGGCCAAGCCCACATCACCGCGCTCTACCTACACGACAAGCAAATCCCACTCCAGACCACCTGACCCACCGCCCAGCCGCCCCGCCAGCCGCCCCGCCAGCCGCCCCGCCAGCCGCTGGACCATACCAAACCGTATGGTATGGTTTTGGGGTGGTTACACGGATTGAGTGGTTGGATGCGGGGCTTGAGTTGTTGGCGACCGAGGGGGCGCCGGCGATCACGATCGAGCGGTTGACCGACCAGCTCGGGGTGACGAAGGGGTCGTATTACCACCACTTCGGAAGTGCCGGCGGTTTCAAGGCAGCGCTGATGGAGTACTTCGAGGCGCAGTACACGACCCGGCTGATCGACACCATCGACGCGGAGAACGCGAAGCCGCGGGCGAAGTTGGAGCATCTGTTGCGCCTGGTGCTGGCTGATCCGGATAGTGCGGCATTGGAGATCGCCGTGCGGGCGTGGGCTTTGCAGGACCCCGACGTGCGGGCGGCGCAGGAGCGGGTGGACGAGGCGCGCACCGCGTACCTGAAGGAGCTATGTCGTGGCCTAGGCGCAGACGTCGATCCGGACCGGTTCGCGCAGTTGCTGTATCTGATTCTGATCGGGGCCGAGCAAGTGTTGCCGCCGGTCGACCGAACCGATCTGCGTGAGATCTACAACCTCACTCTCCGACTGATCGATTAGAGGGAGCGAACGATGCCGACGACCCTGCATGAGCTCGACGACCTGATCCCGGTCATGGACGAGATCGACGTGAAGACAGCGAGCGGCGACGTGACGCTGCGGCAGTTCGTCGCGGGTGCGCTCAGCCACAGTCCGTTGTGGGTCAAGGGATTGTTCGCCATCCGGATCGCGGTCGCGACCGTACTGCGCCTCGAGACAGCAACCGTGCCGGATTCGCGCAAGCTGCGCCCGGAGACGGTGAGCTTCACCCCGGGCGAGAAGGACGCGTTCTTCACCGTCATGCGCGGCGAAGAGGATCACTACCTACTACTGAAGATTTCCGACAACCACCTGATCGGCTACCTCGCGTTCATCACGGACAACGAGCGGCCGGCCAAGTTCCAGGTAGTCACCCTCGTGCAGTTCCTGCGACCGGCCGGCCGGTTCTACTACAACCTGATCCGCCCGTTCCACCACGTCGTCCTGCTCAGCATGTGCCGAGCCGGCGAGACGTCGCACGCCAAGCGGTGAGCGCGGCCGCCGACCCGACCACGACCAGCGCCGACGCGAAGATCAGCCCGAGCAGCCGCCACGGAATCGCCAACGCAGCAAGGCCGTAAGGCCCCGCCGCGATCCCGGCCAGCGCGGCCGCGGCCACCACAGCACCAAGCAGTACGCCGACCACCACAACGGTCGCGGACTCCAGGACGGCGATCGCAACGACCTGCCCACGCGTCAACCCGGCCATCCGCCCCAGCGTGAACTCGCGCCGCCGATCAGCCGTCGACATCACGACCGCATTGACCACCGCGACGGCCGTGAAGATCCCCGCCAACCCCATCAACGCAGCAAACAAACCCGAGTTGCTCCGCTGTTGCACCTCACCACGAGCCTCTGCCCACTCCTCAACCGTCTGGCCGTCCATCGTCGTACCAGGCGCGAGCTTGACCAACGTCTCGGTCCGCCCACCGGCGGGCAGCAGGCTCCGCGGGATGAAGAAGTTCTCGCTGACATCAAGCGTCTCCGGCATGATCGCCACCACCTTCACAGCGATCTTTCTGTTGCCAAGAGCAACCTTGAGAACCGAACCGAGCTTGTAACCCTCCACCGCCATCCCCGGCCCGATCGCGATCGTCCGCCCGATCAGCCGGTCCAGCGAACCCTTCCGCGGCCGCAGCTTGTGCGTCTGCTGGTACGCCGGCGCATCGATCCCGATCGCCTCGGAGTACACAGTGTTCTTCCCCCGAGTGACAACGATCGGTACGGCGGTCTGCGCCGACGCCGCCACGATCCCCGGCCCCGGCGCGACCGCATGATCGACGACGACATCCGCTGTGATCAACCGCTCCTGCTCCACCCCGACCGCCTTCGCCAGCGAGCCGAACGTCCCCCACAGCCCGACCACCAGTCCGACAAGCACGATCAGCGGCGCCGCGGTCGCCGCACTGCGCCGTACTGCGTGCAACACACCGGCCCGCGCGAGATCCGCGATCAAGTTGCCGCGGACAACGATCGCGGGAACGCGGCCGACGAGCGGTACGACGACCGGACTCAACTGGCTCAGTGCGACGGACCCGCTGATCATCACGACCAGTCCGATCATCAACCCCGCAACGAGATCCCGCGCCGCCTGCGCCGCGATCACCAGCATCACCGTGCCGAACGCGGCCGACAACCCCCAGAACCATCGCCAGCCCGTCATCACCCGCCGTGCAGCCGATCCGTCCACGATCGCCTCGAGCGCGTTGATCCGCGACGCCCGCCAGGCCGCCGCGAGTACGCCGGCCAGCGCCGTACTGACCCCGACGATCATCGCCGCCCACATCGCCCCCTGATCCCACGGCGCCTCGAACCAGCTCGGCAGCATCCCCAGCTGCACGAGTAACCACGACTGAGCCCAGGCAGCCAGCACTCCGAGGGGCAGACCGACCACGCTGCCCACCAGCCCGAGCAGTCCGGCCTCGGTGATCACCATCAAACACAGGTAGCCCCGCTGCGCCCCGACGAGCCGCAGCAGCCCGAACTCCCGCCGCCGCTGCACAGTCATGAAGCCGAACGTCGTACTGACAATGAACACGCTCAGAAACACAGCCAGCATCACCGACATCCCCAGCAACGTCGCGGCGCCGACATACCCCTCCCGCACCTGAGCCCGCTGGTACGCCGACAGCCCTGCCGGCAGTACGGGCCGATCCGTCGCAGCCAGCATCTGCAGCCCCGACTGCACCAGCCCGACCCCTAGCGCGACCGCGACCACCGCACCGGCGAACAACTGCCACCTGGTCCGCAGCGCTCCGACAGACAACCTCAGCATGCGCCCAGCCAACCCGCTGCGACCGCACCAGCGCTCTGGCCCCAGCACCCGACCACAGGTAGCCCGTGCGCTACCTCAGCACCTGCACCAGCGCAGCGACGTCCTGCTGGTCAATCTCACGCGCACCTATCAGTGCCTGCATCAGGAGCCCGTCCAGGGCAGCGACCAGCAACCGTGCCTTCTGCGGATCCGCAGTGAATGCGCGGGCGATCTCCGTCAACGGCTCCAGCCACGCCCCAGCCGTTTCGCGGAGCTCGGGCCGGCGCGCGGCGTACAGATAGAGCTCGTAGAGCGCGAGCGTCCGGCCACGCCGCCGTACGACGCTGTGCTCGATCAGCCGCGCCAGCTCGTCGGCCGGGCGGGCGCCGAGCTCGCTGCCTCGCCCGTGCAGTTCGACCGCGAGATCCTCGGCGGCTGAGCGGAGCGCGGCGACGAGGAGATCGTCCAGCGTCGGGAAGTGGTACGTGATCGAGGCGACCGAGACATCGGCCGCGGCAGCCACCGCGCGATGGCTCACACCTGCGACTCCGTCGCGTTCAATGACGGTCAGAGTCGCGCGCAGCAGCTCGCTCCGCCGCTGCTCACCGCGCAGCCGACGACCGTCCGCAACCCTTCTGACCTGCACAAACAGCAAACTATCAGGACGTCTGTACGGATTGTTTTTGGTGCCCGGAATCGCGAGATCGACCGGTTTTCCCGTCTTAGGCTCGGATTTCGTGGCCAACGATTTGAGTACTGCGATGCGGCGCGCGTTGAAGCGTGCGGATGACGGCAAGACCCTCGACCCGGCGGAGGTGGAGGTGCTGCTCGGCGCGAGCGGCGACGCGCTGACCGCCCTGATGGCGACCGCGGCCCGCGTCCGCGACCAGGGCCTGGCCGATGCCGGCCGGGCGGGCATTGTCACCTACTCGAAGAAGGTCTTCATCCCGCTGACCCGGCTCTGTCGGGACCGCTGCCACTACTGCACGTTCGCGACGACGCCGGGTCGGGTGCACGCGCCGTACCTCTCGCCGGACGAGGTCCTGGAGATCGCGCGGCAAGGCGCGGCGCTGGGCTGCAAGGAGGCGCTGTTCACGCTGGGCGATGCACCCGAGGAGCGGTGGGACGCAGCGAAGCAGTGGCTGGAGGAGGCCGGGTACGACAGCACGCTCGACTACGTACGCGCGATGGCGATCCGGGTCCTCGAGGAGACGGGTCTGCTGCCCCACCTGAACCCGGGCGTGATGTCGTGGCAGGACCTGCAGCGGTTGAAGCCGGTCGCGCCGAGCATGGGGATGATGCTCGAGACCACCTCGCGCCGGCTGTTCGAGGAGAAGGGCCAGCCGCACTTCGGGTCGCCGGACAAGGATCCAGCGATTCGGCTGCGCGTGCTGGAGGATGCCGGGCGGTCGAACGTGCCGTTCACGACCGGGCTGCTGATCGGGATCGGCGAGACGTTGCCGGAGCGAGCGGACTCGATCTTCGCGCTGCGCAAGGTTGCACGGCAGTACAACGGGATCCAGGAGGTCATCATCCAGGGGTTCCGGGTGAAGCCGGACACGGCGATGCGCAACGACGCCGACGTACCGCTGGACGAGTGGCTGGCCGCGATCGCGGCGACCCGGATCGTGCTCGGGCCGCGGGTACGGGTACAGGCGCCGCCGAACCTCGTCGACCTCGCCGAATGCCGTGCGCTGCTTGACGCCGGCGTGGACGACTTCGGTGGAGTGTCGCCGCTGACGCCCGACCACGTGAACCCGGAGCGCCCATGGCCCCAGATCGACGACCTCGCGAAGGTGACGGCGGACGCGGGGTTCGTACTGCGGGAGCGGCTGACGGCGCACCCGGAGTACCTGCGTGAACCCTGGCTCGACCCGCGGCTGATCTCGCACGTCGAGGCGCTGGTCGATCCGGCTTCCGGGTTGGCTCGTGAAGACGCCAAGCCCGTCGGCCTGCCGTGGCAGGAGCCGGACGGCGGCTGGGACAGCGTCGGGCGCACCGACCTCCACACCGCGATCGACACCGAGGGCCGTCGCACCGAAACCCGCTCGGACTTCGACGCCGCTTACGGCGACTGGGACGTACTCCGAGAGCAGGTCGCGGGCAGGTCGGCTCCTGAACGCATCCAAGGAGACGTGAAGGAAGCCCTGGCTGCCGCCGAACGCGACCCGGCAGGGCTGTCCGACGCCCAGGCGCTCACGCTGATGACCGTGACCGGGCCGGCGCTCGACGAGTTGGCAGCGATCGCCGACAACTTGCGTAAGGCAACGGTCGGCGACGACGTCACCTACGTCGTCAACCGGAACATCAACTTCACCAACGTGTGCTACACCGGCTGCCGGTTCTGCGCGTTCGCCCAGCGCCGGACCGACGCCGACGCTTACTCGCTGTCGATGGACGAGGTCGGTCAGCGCGCCGAGGAAGCCTGGGTCATCGGCGCGACCGAGGTCTGCATGCAGGGCGGTATCCACCCCGACCTCCCCGGCACGGCGTACGCCGACCTGGTCCGCGCGGTCAAGGATCGGGTACCGGAAATGCACGTCCACGCCTACTCCCCGATGGAGATCGTGAACGGCTCGGTTCGCACCGGCTTGTCGATCGAAGAGTTCCTGATCTCGGTGAAGGAGGCGGGCCTGGACAGCATCCCCGGCACCGCGGCCGAGATCCTCGACGACGACGTCCGCTGGATCCTCACCAAGGGAAAGTTGCCCACGGCAAGCTGGATCGAGGTGATCAGCACCGCGCACAAGGTCGGTCTGCCGTCGAGCTCGACGATGATGTACGGCCACGTGGACGCGCCGCACCACTGGGTCCAGCACCTGCGCACGATCGCCGCCGTACAGGACCAGACGGGCGGCTTCACCGAGTTCGTCCTGCTGCCGTTCATCCACCAGAACTCGCCGATCTACCTCGCGGGAGTCGCGCGCCCGGGTCCGACGTACGACGAGAACCGGGCGGTGCACGCGATGGCGCGGATCATGCTGCACGGGCGGATCGACAACATCCAGTGCTCGTGGGTGAAGCTCGGCGTCGACGGTTGTGTCGCAGTACTCAACGGCGGCGTCAACGACATCGGCGGCACGCTCATGGAGGAGACCATCAGCCGGATGGCCGGCTCCAAGCACGGCAGCCGCAAGTCGATCGCCGAACTCACCGCGATGGCGACCGCTGCCGGACGACCGGCCCGGCAGCGCACCACGACGTACGGCGACGTACCGGCCCGCCCGTCTCTGGAACTCGCCTGATCACGTCACCGGGTCGAGGTCGACGGCGCGCGTACGGCGTTTGGCCCCGACCCGGTGACCGATGGTGACGAGCAGGAATCCGACGGCATAGATCCCCGCGGTGACGCCGAGATAGCCGAGCGGCAGCGTCTCCGGGTCGGCCGGGAAGGCCTGGTGGCTGTCGCCGACCCACGCCCTCAGCAGGTAGAGCGTCTGGAACGTGAAGCAGTAGGCGAAGATCGCGATGTACGCGACGTACGCGGACAGGCGGTTCCGCAGGAAGAATCCGAGCGGGAACGCGAACAGGATGGTGGCTGCGGCAATCATTGGAAACCTCTCCTCGAGTAGCTGACTCCCCCACAGTCGCGTTCTTGGGCGGCCTACCGCATCGGTGCTGTCGCCGGATCCCGGCCGGGGCCAGCCGCTAAGTGCTGGCACTGGTGCGCGAGCGGCGGTCCGCGGTCATCATGTGGATGTGCCCCGGCGTCGGCGTTCGGTCGTTGCCGCGACGGTCCTGTTCGTCGCGGCCGCCGTCGTACGCGCGATGCTTGCCTACGGCCCGCCCTCGATCGGGGAGCCGGCCGATTGGCCGGTCACGACCGCTCTGCTGCTACCAGCGCTGCTGCTTGGTTGGCTGGTGGTCGTCCGGGCTCCGGCTGGTCCGATCGGACCGGCGCTGGCGCTGACCGCCGCCGTACCCGCCCTCGTCTTCACCGCCGAGGACTGGGGTACGACGGCCCATACCTCGAGCCCATGGCCGGCGGCATCCGCTGTCGACAAGGTCGCGGTCGGTGCCTGGCCGTGGTTGTTCCTGGGGTTCGTCACGCTTGTCCTGCTGTTCCCGGACGGCCTGCTGCCCGGTCGGCACTGGCGCTGGATCTGGGCGGCAATGCCAGTCTCGGCCGTGCTGGTGAACTTCGTCGTCTCCCGCGAAGATGCCGCGCGGACCGACACCACGCCGGCGCGCGCCGCCCTGATCGTCATCGCCTTCGCGGCATTCCTGGCTACCTTGCTCGCGGCCGCGTCCAGTCTGGTCGTGCGGTACCGGCGCGGCGACCAGCTCACCCGGCAACGGCTGCGCTGGCTGATGGCCGCGGCCGTCGCCGTACCGATCCTGCTCGGCCTCAGCTGGTTGGCATCCGCGCTGGGCGCTCCCGGCACCTTGGCGTACACCTGGTTCCTGATCGCCATGCTCGTCCTGATCCCGGGCGCGATCACCGTCGCGATCCTGCGGCACGACCTGTTCGACATCGATCGGCTGCTGGGCGCGACCGTCAGCTGGCTCGTCACGAGCCTGATCTCCGCGGGCGTGTTCGCGGCGGTGGTCCTCGCGGCCGGCGGGTTCTTCCCCGACCGGGTCGGCGTCACGACCGCCGCCTTTGTGACCGCGCTGGTTCTCCTTCCTGTCTACCACTGGATCCATCGCACCGTCGGCCGGTTGGTCGACCCGGATCGCACGGTCGCGCTGGCCCGGATCCGCGACTTCGTACGGCGAGTGCGCGACGGCGAGGCTGAGCCGGAACAGATCGAGGCCGTACTGCGCTCGGCCCTCGACGACCCCGGCTTGCAGGTCCTGCTACGACGACCCGGATCGGAACTCGAACCGCCCGCCGGCGCGATCCCATTGCAGACGGGCGATTCTGTGGTCGGCGCGCTGGTCCTCGGTACGACGTCCGCGCGGCGCGTCCGGCGCGCCCGGGAAGCAGTCGTCGAAGCGCGACTGCCGATCGAGGTGAGTCGACTGCAGCTCGAGCTCCGCGAGGCGCTGACCGAGGTTCGGCACAGCCGGTCCCGCTTGATGGACGAGGTGAACGCCGAGCGGCATCGCCTCGAGCGCGACTTGCATGACGGCGCTCAGCAGCGGTTGATCGCGATCGGGATGCGGCTGCGGTCCGTGCAGTACCAGCTCGATCCCGGCGTACCGGCGTACCGCGAGCTCGATGAAGTCGTGGAGACGTTGGAGGAGACCGTCGCGGAGCTGCGGCGGATCGCGCACGGGGTCCGGCCGAGCCGGCTCGACGACGGTCTCGCGGTGGCGCTGCGGCATCTGGTCGCGGACAGTACGCTGCCCGTCGATCTCGTCGTACCCGAGCTGGACGTCGGCGAGAGCGCCGCGACGACGGTCTACTTCACTGTCGGTGAGGCGATCGCGAACGCGCTGAAGCACGCGCGCGCGACCCGGATCTCGATCTCGGTCGGACTGAACGATCAGGTACTGCGCGCGGTCGTGCGCGACGACGGCGTGGGCGGAGCCAAGGAAGGGTTCGGGTTGACGTCCTTGCGCGACCGGGTCGCCTCGGCCGGCGGGGAGTTCACGGTCGTGAGCCCGCCCGGGGCCGGTACCTCGATCACGGTGGAGATCCCATGCGCATCGTGATCGGCGAGGATTCCGCCTTGTTTCGTGAGGGTTTGAGCCGCCTGCTGACCGAGAACGGCCACGAGATCGTCGGTACGGCGGTCGCGGCGGACGAACTGGTCGAGGTGGTACGCGATGTTGATCCCGATCTGAGCATCATCGACGTACGGATGCCGCCGACGATGACGGACGACGGCGCGCGGGCGGCCGTGATCCTGCGGGCGGAGTCGCCGGCGCGGCCGATCCTGATGCTGTCGCAGCACATCGAGACGCGACAGGTGGTCGGGCTGGTCGGCACCGGCGGGTTCGGGTACCTGCTGAAGGATCGGGTACTGCGCGTCGGGGACTTCCTCGACGCGATGCGCCGGGTGGTGGACGGCGGCTCCGCGCTCGACCCGGCGATCGTCGCGGCGCTCGTGACACCGACGCGCATCGACGATCCGGTTGCCGCGCTGTCGGCGCGAGAGCGTGAGGTGCTGGCGCTGGTGGCTGAAGGGCGCTCGAACAGTGCGATCGCCGCGCACCTGGTGCTCGCCGAGCGAACGGTCGAGAGCCACATGCGCAGCATCTTCCAGAAGCTCCGCATCGACGAGGCGCCGGACACCCACCGGCGCGTGCTCGCCGTCCTCACCCAGCTGCGTCAGTGAGCGTCTTGACGAGTGGTTAGTTGTTGCAGAAGGCAACATCTGTACGGAAAGTGAGGAAAGTTTTACTGAGCGTTGCCTACTTCAAAGGCAATGCAAATGTTTGAACCGGATGATTCCCGGTAGTAGCGGCCCCATGACAACGTTCTCTTGTCGGCGGCGGACGGGTCGCCGGCAACGGGTCCAGGTGGTTGCCCGACGAGCTCCCGTCCGCGACCGGACTGCACCTCCCCTGCCGGCCTCGGAATGAGCTTCGGGCCCACCCTCCTTCGGGCCACTTGCCCTCTCGGGGCAACAGCAGGACGCCGGCCGTGCCGGTCGGGCGTTGGTCGCCAGTGAGGTGGCGACCAACGTCCGGCACGGTCGGCGTTTCTATGTGGAGACTTCCTCGCCGTACTGGTGCTGCTGGGGACCAGTACAGCGGGGAGGTTCCCTTTCCGGGGTCTGCTGGTTAGTAGGGGAAGGTGTCGTCGCGCCGGGTCGGGTCCAGGTCCCACAGGGAGAACTCGACCACCTTGTGCGACTCCTCGCCGCCGCCCGGGATCAGCCCGAACGACTCGTACTCCTTCGATCCGAGTCCGTCCAGGTAGCAGAGCAGCTCGAACGCGGACTGCGCGTCCTCGATGTCGTCGATCACTTCGTCGTTCTGCGCCTCGTCCGCGCGGCTCCGCACGTACTGCACGAAGGCCTCGGGGTCGGTCACCACGTAGTCGTAGCGCGCCTGGTAGCTGAGCCGGACACCGTCCTCCGGCAGCAGCGGCTCCCCGAGCTCCTCGAGATCGTCCAGGCCACCGCCCTCGACGATCTCCCGGTAGTCCGCCGGGTCGTCGAAATCGTCCGGCCCCAGCGGCAGGTCGTCCAGCTCGTCGGGGTCGTACGAGTCGATCCCGAGGAAGATGTCGCCCCAGCCGCGTTCATGGACCGCGTCCGCGAGCGCCCGGGCCTGGACCCGGACGTTCTCGATCGCGCTGGTGGCCCGCAGGTCGTGCAGGTCCAGAGCGTCAGCTTGCTCAAGCAGTACCCGGGCGAGTTCGCGGGCGGCTTCGGCAGCCGACGCGGGTTCGATCGACTCACTCATGCTGTGACGGTACAACCATCGGCACCTCCACTGCCGAGCCCGGTACTCCGAACGCGTCAACCAGCTCCACCGCAGCTGGCCGGACGGTGGCGCACAACTCGTTGACCAGCGCGGTGATCGCCTTCGACCGACCCGCCGAAAGCCGGCCGTGCTCGAGGTACCACGCGCGCTCCGCCTCGATCGTCGCCAGCGCATGCAGGTCGTACAGATGCTGCAGCCGCTGCTTGATCTCCTCCGGCGCATGCTGCACCGCCGACTGGAACGCCTCCAGGACGACCCGGTCGACATGCGCCCGCCCGGCCGCGATCACGTGGTCCTGGCACCGGTTGAACACCTCGAACGGCTCGTCGCCCGCATCGATCCCGGCCTTCAACCGCCGCGCGACGCCGGACAACATGTGCTGCTCGCGGAACCGCAGCAACCCCGAGTGGTACGCGTCGTCCCGCAAGCCGGCGTCCGGATCCGCCGCATCATTCCGATTCGGTACGACGTCCCGCAGCCGCTCGATCACCGGTCGCAGCGCAGCCTTCTCGACCGCGATCTCCACCGCCTGCGCCGCGATGAACCGGGCCGTGCCGAGCGGGTCGAGCTTGCCGAACGACTCCCGGTAGTCCGTCAGCAGACCCTTGGCCACCAGCTGCAGGAGGACGGTGTTGTCGCCCTCGAACGTCGTGAACACATCGGTGTCCGCCTTCAACGTGGCCAACCGGTTCTCCGCCAGGTAACCGGCGCCGCCGCACGCCTCGCGGCACATCTGGATCGTCTCGGTCGCGTGCCACGTCCCGAGCGCCTTCGTGCCGGCCGCCTGCGCCTCCAACGCCCGCCGGTCGTGCTCGTCGCGATCGTCGTTGAACACCCGCGCGAACTCCTCGACCAGCTCGGCCTGCGCGAAATGCAACGCATACGTCCGCGCGAGCAGCGGCAATAGTCGTCGCTGATGCATCCGGTAGTCGAGGAGCACCGTTTCCTCGGCATTACCCGGTGCGCCGAACTGACGCCGCTGATCGCCGTACCTGATCGCGATTGTCAGCGCGACCTTGCTCGCGTTGATCGCCGCGCCGCCGACGGACACGCGTCCTTGCACCAGGGTCCCGAGCATCGTGAAGAACCGTCGGTCCGGGTTCTCGATCCCGCTCGTGTAGTTGCCGTCGGCATCGACCTGGGCGTAGCGATCCAGCAGTGCCTCCCGCGGCACCCGGACCTGGTCGAAGACGATGCGCCCGTTGTCGACGCCGTTCAGCCCGAGCTTGGGCCCGCAGTCCGACAGCGTCACGCCCGGCAGCGGCGTACCGTCCTCGGCCCGGATCGGCACCAGCAAGCAGTGCACGCCGTGACGCTCGCCACCCACTATGAGCTGCGCGAACACCGCCGCCATCCGCCCGTGCCGCGCCGCGTTACCTATGTAGTCCTTCCGCGCCTCCTGTGTCGGTGTGTGTACGACGAACTCTCCCGTTGCTTCGTCGTACGTCGCTGTCGTGCCGAGGGCCTGCACATTCGACCCGTGACCGGTCTCGGTCATCGCGAAGCAGCCGAGCAGCCGCCCAGTGACCGCGTCCGCCAGATACCGCTCGTGGTGCTTCTCCGTCCCGAGATGCAGGATCGCGCCGGCGAACAGCCCGAACTGCACCCCCGCCTTCACCATCAGCGAAAGGTCACCGAAGGCAAGCGTCTCGAACCCCGCGATGAACCCGCCCAGATCCCCCTCCCCTCCGTACTCCTTCGGATACCCACGCGCCGGCAACCCGTCCGCCGCCGACTCCATCAACAGCTCGAGCACCTTGTCCCGATACTCATCCCGCGGCAACCGCACCGCCAGATCCGCCAACTCCCCGTGCCCGGCCAACCTGGCCCGCACCACGTCCCGCGCCGCCTTGTGCGGCCCGTCCAAGTAGTCCCGCATCCCCGATGTGCTCATGTCCTTAACTTATGCGGATTGCCGGCCGCGATCCGTCATCGGTTCGTAACTGTGGAAAACCTGGTATCGATCCGCACGTGCGGCGGTATGCTGTCTACCGTGCCGAACTTGCGGGTGAGTGAGGCAGCCGCACTTCTGGGGGTCAGCGACGACACGGTTCGGCGCTGGATCGATCAGGGGCGGTTGCCGTCGAAGCAGGAGAACGGCCGGATGGCCGTTGACGGGCAAGCGCTCGCCGCTTTCGCCCAGGAGCTGGCCGACTCCCCGGAGCCCGGCCGTACCACCGCCGCCTCGGCGCGCAACAGGATGCGGGGGATCGTCACCCGCGTGCTGAAGGACGGCGTGATGGCCCAGGTAGAGATGCAGGCCGGGCCGTTCCGCATCGTGTCGCTGATGAGTCGTGAGGCCGCGGACGAGCTCGGGCTGGAGCCCGGTGTGGTGGCCGTCGCGTCGATCAAGTCCACCCATGTCGTCGTCGAAATACCGGAGGCCTGATGTTCCGCCGTACCGCGCTGGCCGCCCTCGCCACAGTCGCCGCGCTCACCATGGCCGGCTGCGGCGACGACAGCCCGGCCGCGTCGTCCTCGCCTTCGAGCAGCTCGAGCAGCTCCAGCAGCACGCCCGCCGTGTCCGGCACGATCGCCGTGTTCGCGGCCGCCTCGCTGACCGGGACGTTCACCCAGCTGGGCAAGGACTTCGAGGCCGCGAACCCCGGCACGAAGGTGACCTTCAACTTCGCCGGCAGCTCCGCGCTCGCCAAGCAGATCAACGAGGGTGCGCCCGCGGACGTGTTCGCCTCGGCCGCGCCGAAGAACATGGACGACGTGAAGGACAAGGGCACGCCGACGAACTTCGTCAGCAACACCCTCGAGATCGCCGTACCGAAGGGGAACCCGGGCAAGATCACCGGCCTCAAGGACTTCGCCGACAAGAGCAAGAAGATCGCGCTCTGTGCCGTGCAGGTTCCGTGTGGCGCAGCGGCCGACAAGGTGTTCAAGGCAACGGGGATCACCCCGCAGCCGGACAGCCTCGAGCAGGACGTCAAGGCCGCGCTGACCAAGGTCGGTCTCGGTGAGGTCGACGCCGCGCTGGTCTACAAGACCGACGTACTGTCCGCCAAGGACAAGGTCGAGGGCATCGAGTTCCCTGAAGCGAGCAAGGCCGTGAACGAGTACCCGATCGCCACGCTGACCAAGGCTCCGAACGCTGCCGGCGCGCAAGCGTTCGTCGACTACGTTCTGTCCGACAAGGGCAAGGCAGTCCTGAGCACAGCCGGCTTCTCCGCACCGTGAGTCGTCGTGGCAGGAGTACGAGCGGGCGACTGCCCCTCGTGCTCCTGCTGCCTGCTCTCATCGGACTGGCGTTCCTGCTCGTCCCTCTGATTGGCCTGCTCGCCAAAGCGCCTTGGTCGACGTTGCCGGCGAAGCTGCACAGTGCTGACGTTTGGCAGGCGCTGAGGCTGTCTCTGGTGTGCGCCACGTCCGCTACTGCGTTGTGTCTGGTGCTGGGCGTTCCGTTGGCGTGGTTGCTGGCTCGTGGCGGTCTGCCGGGACGCAGCTTGATCCGTGCGTTCGTGACGGTGCCTCTGGTGCTGCCGCCGGTGGTTGGCGGGGTAGCGCTGCTGCTGGTGCTCGGGCGACGCGGCCTGGTCGGTCAGTACCTCGACTCGTGGTTCGGGATCTCCTTGCCGTTCACAACTGCCGGCGTGATCGTGGCGGAGGCGTTCGTGGCCATGCCGTTCCTGGTGATCTCCGTGGAGGGTGCACTGCGTGCAGCGGACCCGCGGTACGAGGAGGCAGCCGCAACACTCGGTGCGGGCCGCTGGACGACGTTCCGGCGTGTAACCCTGCCGTCTATCGCGCCAGGGATCGTTGCAGGGACTGTGCTGTGCTGGGCGCGCGCACTGGGCGAGTTCGGCGCCACCATCACCTTTGCCGGCAACTTCCCTGGCCGTACGACGACTATGCCGCTGGCTGTCTACTTGGCATTGGAGACTGACCCGGATGTGGCCGTCGTACTGAGTCTGGTGCTGCTGTTGGTCTCCGTCGTCGTACTGGCGTCTCTGCGCGAGCGCTGGATCAGCGGGCTGCAATGACCCTGTACGCCGACCTCCAGGTGACGCGTGGTTCGTTCGCGCTATCCGTGGACCTGACTGTCGAGCCGGGCGAGGTAGTCGCACTCCTTGGCCCTAACGGCGCCGGCAAGACCACCGCGCTCCGTGCGATCGCCGGACTGCTCGCGCTGGACGGCGGGCGCATCGCACTGGACACCTCTGTGTGGGACGAGCCGCCCCGCATTTTCCGTACGCCAGACAGGCGACCGATCGGCGTGGTCTTCCAGGACTACCTCCTCTTCAACCACCTCAGCTGTCTGGAGAACGTTGCCTTCGGCCTCCGAGCCCGCGGCGTCGAGAAGCAGACCGCCCGCGCAGAAGCTGCCCGTTGGCTGGAGACCGTTGGGCTGTCGGAGTACGCCCGTACGCGGCCCCGCGCTCTGTCCGGCGGCCAAGCCCAACGCGTGGCCCTGGCTCGCGCTCTAGCCACCGATCCCGAACTTCTACTCCTCGACGAACCGCTGGCAGCCCTGGACGCCAGCACCACCCTCCACGTCCGAGCCGAACTCGGCCAACACCTGCGTCGCTTCGAGGGCCGCACCCTGCTGGTCACCCACGACCCGCTCGACGCCATGGTCCTGGCCGACCGCCTGGTCATCATCGAAAACGGCCAGGTAGTCCAAGAAGGCAAACCCACCGAGGTAGCCCACCGCCCCCGCACCAACTACGTAGCCCAACTAGTAGGCCTGAACCTCTACCGAGGCACCGCCGCCGGCACCACCGTCACCCTCGCCGACAACGCCACCATCACCCTCGCCGAACCAGCCACCGGCCCTGTCCACGTTGCTTTCCCACCGACTGCCGTCAGCCTCTACACCACCGCGCCTTCAGGCAGCCCCCGCAACACCTGGCCGGCAGTAGTAACCGGCATAGAACAACACGCCCACACCGTCCGAGTCCGCCTCAACGCCTCCCCCACCGGCCCAGCCGACCTCCTGGCCGACATAACCCCCGCAGCCGTAGCCGACCTCCACCTAACCCCCGGCCAAACCCTCCAAACCACCCTCAAAGCCACCGAGGTCCACACGTACCCGGTGTAAGTAGCCGCCTACCCCCTGCGGAGCGTGCGTGGGAAGGAGGATGCACGAGGTAGGAGGCGTGGGGTTACGGGTTGTGATGGGGTTGTCGCGGATTGACATGTTGTTACGGGGAGATTCGCGCTCAGGTTGCGCAGTACGGTAACGAAGAGTGTTTAGTTACTCACTCGTAGTGTGTGGGTTCTTCACATGAGAGTGATGACATCGTGCACTACGCCGAGCCCTCTGGTGGCGCCCAAGATGTGGCGGGGCACCACGAAAGGGGGGTCGGACAGTCATGCATGAGAGTTACGAGTTCTACTGCCTTGCGGATCGGCGGTTCTACGAGACGCCGGCCAATCGCGGTGCTCAGCATCCGGATTTCACCATCGCCGGGCGGGCGGTGCCGGAGGGGTGGCGGCATGTGCCGGGTGAGCAGTGGATGCATTACGCGCCAGGCAATCTCCGGCTGCCCGCGCAGGGGTGGAAGATCCATGTGTCGGCGCGGTTGCAGGATGTGGAGCGGACGCTCGAGGCGGTGTGGGAGTACTGCGTCCCGCGCGGCATCGCGTTCAAGTTCCTGCGCAACGAAGCCGTCCTGGTGATGGTCAACTCGAAGGCTGCTCCCCGCGGGTCGAGCGGCAAGCTGGTCACGATCTACCCGACCGACGACGCGCAGCTGGAGCTCATCCTCAAGGAGCTCGACGAGATCCTGGCCGGTGTCGAAGGCCCCTATATCCTGAGCGATCTGCGCTACGCACAAGGTCCGCTCTTCGTCCGGTACGGCGCCTTCGTCAGCCGGCACTGCCTCTCGACGACCGGCGAACGCGTTCTCGCCATCGAAGATGCCCAGGGCAACCTTGTCCCGGACCACCGTGGCCCGACCTTCGTCACGCCGCCGTGGATCACGCTGCCGGACTTCCTGCAGCCGCACCTCGACGCGCGCAACGCGGTCACCACGAACGACCTCGCGTACACGGTCGACGGCGTCATCCAGTTCTCCAACGGCGGCGGCGTGTACGTCGGCCACCACAACGAGACCGGCGACCGCGTCGTGCTGAAGGAAGGCCGTCCGTACGCCGGGCTCGACATGGCCGGCCGGGACGCGGTCGCGCGGATCGCCCACGAGCGCGACATCCTCGAACAGCTCGACGGCCTCGACGCCGTGCCGACGCTGCACGACTACCTCCAACTGGGCGAGCATCACTTCCTCGTGCAGGAGCACATCGACTCGGTGTCGCTGCAACGCGAGCTGGTACGCCGCTATCCACTGACTCACCCGGATGCGACCGAGGCGGACAAGGCGGAGTACGCCGAATGGGCGACCGCGATGATCGCCAAGGTCGGCGAGGCTGTGGGGCAACTGCACGAGCGCGGCGTCGTGTTCTGTGACCTGCACCCGGACAACCTGCTGCTCGACGCGGACGGCAAGCTCACACTGATCGACTTCGAGGTCGCGACCAAGGCCGAGGACCAGGCCCGCTCGACGCTCGCCCACCCCGGGTATGCCGCTCCGCAGGACCGGCAAGGCGTCGACGTCGACCGGTACGCGCTCGCCTGCATCGCGCTCGGCGTTTATGCGCCGCAGGCAACCATCTTGCTCAATCTCCACCCGGGCAAGGCATTCCAGCTCGCAGACATGATCGCCAACACCTTCCCAGTGCCGCGTGCCACGCTCGACGAGGCCGTCATGACGATCGTCGGCCCGGGCAAGACGCACGACCCGGCGATGGTCGACCTGGCGCTGCCGGGCGAGGCCGAGTGGACCGAGGTACGCGACGCGCTCACCAAGGCCATCGTCGCCAGCGCGACACCGGAACGCACAGACCGGCTGTTCCCCGGCGACATCGCGCAGTTCCGCGACGGCGGCGGCATCGACCTCGCGACCGGTGCAGCCGGCGTGCTCTACGCGCTGAGCCAGACCGGCGCGCGATTCCCGCAGTACGACGAATGGCTGCGCAAGCGGGCCGTCGACACCGAGACCGGACCAGGCCTGTACGACGGCCTCCACGGCGTCGCACATGTCCTCGAGGAGCTCGGCTACCGGCAGGACGCGCTCGACCTGGTCGATCGCACGCTCGCCGACGACTGGAGCTCCCGCGAGCTCGGTCTGCACTCCGGCCTCGCCGGCATCGGTCTGAATCTCCTGTACTTCGACACCGAGCCGACGCTCCGCGCGAGGGCTGTCCGCGTGCTCGACCTCGTCGCCGATCGGCTGCAGGTCGACGTTCCGGAGATCAGCGGCGGCCAGCACGCGCGCGCCGGGCTGATGTACGGATCGTCCGGGCCGGCGCTGCTGTTCCTCAACGCGTTCGAGCAGCTCGGCGACACCGGTCTGCTCGACCTGGCCGAGATCGCGATCCGGCAGGACCTCAAGCGGACCGTGCTCACCGACGACGGGATGCGCCAGGTCAACCAAGGCTGGCGCACCCTGCCGTACCTCGAAGAAGGCTCGGCCGGCGTAGCACTGGTCCTCGAGCGGTACCTGCGTCATCGGCCGTCCGAAGAGCTCGCACTGACGCTCAACGAGCTGAAGCGAGTCACACACTGCGACTACTACGTCCAGCCCGGCCTGTTCATGGGTCGCGCCGGCCTGCTCCTCACCGCCGCGGCACTCGGCGAGGACCAGGCGACGGTCGACGACCTCGTGCACGGTCTCGGCTGGCACGCGATGCCGTTCGAAGGCGGTCTCGCGTACCCGGGCAACCAGCTGCTCCGTCTCTCGATGGACCTGGCGACCGGATCGGCCGGCGTACTGCTGGCCCTGGGTGCGGCGCTGCACGGTGCGCCGGTCGCCCTCCCGTTCCTCGGACCTCCCCAGTGGTCCGAGTCCATGTCCCGACGATCTATACCGAAGGAGGTGTAAACACATGGCACTTCTCGACCTTCAGGGTCTGGAGACCCCGGGCTACGGCCACGGCGGCCACCACCACGGCGGCTCCACGCTGACCGTGCTGGGCTGCGCTTCGCAGACCCCGAGCAACCTGAGCCTGCTGCTCTGCCACTGATACGGCACCTGTATTGCCAGGTAGTGAGGCCCTGGGTGGGCGGCAATCCCACCCAGGGCCGACCTGCATTCAGGGTCGGATCGGGACCGCCGGTGACCGACTCGCCTCGGTCGCCGGGCGGCTTCTTGTAGCTCAGCGAACTGGTGCTCGTTGTGTTGGTGGGGGACGGAAGAAGAGAGTGAGGTGATCGATTCCGTGCAGTCTTATCCATGCGCCGAGCGCTCGTCGCTCGTGGAGCAGGTGCACGGTCGTAGCGTCGCGGACCCGTACCGCTGGCTCGAGGATTCCTCGACCGCGGAGACCAAGCAGTGGTCAACGGCTCAGGACGACCTGTGGCTGACGTACGCCGGCACGCTGAGCAGCCGGTTCCGCTGGAAGAACAGGGTGCGACAACTGTCCGACGTCGGCAGCGTGTCCACACCCGTCTGGCGAGGCGGCCGTTGCTTCACGCTGCGACGCGAGCCAGGCCAGCAGCCAGTACTCTTCGTCGACGAGACACCGCTGATCGATCCGAAGCGGCTCGACCCGACCGGACTGACCACGCTCGACGCCTGGCAGCCCTCACCGGATGGCACCAAGCTCGCGTACCAGCTCTCCCGTGGCGGCGACGAGCGCTCGACTCTGAACATCCTCGACATCACGACGGGCGAGCTCATCGACGGCCCGCTCGACGGCTGTCGCTACTCCCCCGTCGCCTGGCTCCCCGACGGCAGCGCGTTCTACTACGTGCGCTTCTGTCAGGTGCGACGCCATCACCTGGACGACCCCGACGACATCACGATCCTCGACCGCGAGGCGTCGTACGGGCTCGAGCTCAGTGCCGACGGCCGCTGGCTGACGATCTGCACGACGAACGACCTGTGGTTCGCGGACCTGACAAAGGACGAGCCGCCGGCGCACGTCCCGCAAGACACCACGACGATCATGTCGGTCGGCCCCGACCACCGCTTGTACGTCGTCACGGCCGGCGGGATCCACATCGGCGACCCGGCCAGGCCGGCTGTCTGGCGCGATTACATCCAGCTGGATGCACCGCTGACCGGCCTCGCGATCCTCGACGAAGTCGTCCTCACAAGCACAACCAGCAGCATCACAATCCACGAGCGCGAGACGGGCCGCCGGCAAGGCACCATCGACCTCCCCGGCTTCGGATCGGTCGGCTCCCTGAGCAGCGACGGCAATCGGGCCTGGTTCACCTACACGGACAGCGTCACGCCGCCGACGGTCTACTGCTACGACGCGAGCACCGGCCGGACGACAGGGTCCACCAGCAGTCGGGATGCACAAACGCAGCGGCCGAGCTACACAGCGCCCGACGGCACCGAGCTCGAACTGCACGTGATCGGCAAGCCAGGTGGACCGACGATCCTCTACGGGTACGGCGGCTTCGGCCAGGCGCTCACCCCGACGTACTCCGCGTTCGCGCTCGCCTGGGTCGAAGCCGGCGGCGCGTTCGTGACCGCGACCATTCGCGGCGACGCCGCACACCGCGACGCGACGAAGCAGCAGGCGATCGACGACTTCATCGCAGCCGCCGAGTACCTGATCGCCGAAGGCTGGACCACAGCCGACGAGCTCGCTATCTGCGGTGAGTCCAACGGCGGCCTACTCGTCGCCGCCGCCGTGACCCAACGGCCCGAGCTCTTCACAGCAGCCGTCGCCTCAGCCCCACTCACGGACATGCTCCGCTACGAGCTCTCAGGTCTCGGCGAACGCTGGACGGCGGAGTACGGCTCGGCCAAGAACCCCGACGACTTCGAGACGCTGGCGAGCTACTCGCCGTACCACAAGGTCAAGAACGGCGTGAAGTATCCGGCCGTGCTGCTGACGGCCTTCGGCAACGACACCCGCGTGGATCCCTTGCACGCAAGGAAGATGTGCGCGGCGCTCCAGCACGCAACCGCAAGCCAACGGCCGGTGCTGCTCAGATTCGAGCCCGACGCAGGTCACACCACTGGCGGGATCAACCTGGCCGCCGACATGCTGGCCTTCCTCGCCACCGAGGCAGGCCTGGACCGATGATCACCTTCAAAGAGGTGGCGAAACGCGGTCGCGGCTGGCTGCAGCTGATCGGTCTCAACGCGCTCATCGGCAGCGGCGTGACGCTCGCACTGCCGACCATCCTCGGTCGTTCCGTTGACGCGATCGTGGCCGGCCACGGCTACACCCGCTGGCTGATCGCGGCGGCCGCGCTGATCGGCCTGGGCATCGCGGCGAGCATCGTCGACGCGTTCGCCGGCGCAGCCTGTGTCGCCGAAACCACCGCCTGGCTGCGTCATCGCCTGGTCCGCCACGTCGTCCGCGGCGGCCCCGCCGGCACGCGCGACTTCGAGACCGGCGACCTGGTCACCCGGGTCTCGGCCAACGCGACCGACGCCGCCCAGGCCGGACCGGCCGCGGTCACAGCCATCGCCGCGATCGCGCCCCCGCTCGGCAGCCTCGTCCTCCTGGCGGTCATCGATCCATGGCTCGCCGCCGCCTTCTTCGGCGGCGTCATGCTCGTGATCTCCGTCCTGTGGACGTTCGCCAAGCGCACCGCCGACGTCAGCCTCAACTACCAGGAGACGCAGGGCCGCATCGCCGCCCTGCTGTCCGAGTCACTCACCGGCATCCGCACGATCACGGCCGCCGGTACGACGGAACGCGAGGAGAGCCGCATCCTCGGCCTCCTCCCCGAGCTCCACCGCAACGGCGTCGTCACCTGGCGGATTCTCGCCCGCTCCGGCGCCCAGGCAGCAGTCGTCGGCCCGCTGGTCCTCGTCGCCGTACTCGCGGTCGGCGGACTGCAGCTCGTCGCCGGCCACATCACCGCGGGCGAGCTGTTCGCCGCCTCGCAGTACGCCGTCCTCGGCGCCGGCCTGGGCAACCTGACCGGCGTCCTCGGCGAACTCGCCCGCGCGAAGGCCGGCGTACGCAGGTCCGCCGAGGTGATCGCGATCGACACGATCCCCCACGGCACACTGACGGTCCCGGCCGGACCGGGGCAGCTCAGCTTCGACGGTGTCAGCGTGATCGCCGACGGGAATGTCCTGCTGGACAACGTGAATCTCGACCTTCCAGGCGGTCTCACCGTCGCGGTCGTCGGCCCGAGCGGTGCCGGCAAGTCCGTCCTCGCGGCGGTCGCGGCACGGTTGCGGGATCCGTCGACGGGACAGGTCTCGCTGGACGGCGTTCCGCTTCAGGCGATCAGCCGGCATGAGCTGCGTCGCGCGGTCGGCTGTGCGTTCGAGCGTCCGCAGTTGGTCGGCCGGACAGTGGGCGAGGCGATCGATCCGCACGCGGTCAGCCCGATCCGTGCGCTGGCCGCCGCCCGCGCCACCCACGCCCACGACTTCGTCAGCCGGCTGCCCAACGGGTACCTCACTTCGTTGCGCAAGGCACCGATGTCCGGCGGCGAACGCCAGCGGCTCGGCCTCGCCCGCGCCTGGTCCGCCAGCCGCCTCCTGGTCCTCGACGACGCCACGTCGAGCCTCGACACGGCCACCGAGCGCCAGATCACCCGCACCCTGACCGAGGACCGGCACCACCGCACCCGCCTCATCGTCACGCATCGCCCCGCGACCGCGGCGCGCGCCGACCTGGTCATCTGGCTCGACCACGGCCAGATCCGCGCCATCGCTCCACACGCCGATCTCTGGCACGACACTTCGTATCGAGCAGTCTTCGGATGAAGCGGGAGCTGTCGTACGGCGCAACCGCGCTGCGGACACGAGCCACGGTCAAGTTGATCGCGTGGTCGGTTCCGGAGATCCTGCCGACCGCGGTGTACGGGATCGCGGTAGCGCGGGCGACCGACAGCTTCCTCGCCGGACACGCAGGGCAAGGGATCGCGTGGCTCGCCGGGCTGGTCGTGACAGCCGGCCTGGGCGCCGCCGGGGCGCGACAGGTCTATGCACGGCTCGGCGACCTCGTCGAGCCCCTCCGCGACGATCTAGTACGACGGGTCGTGGGTGGCGCGCTGCGAACCGGAGACGACGGCGCCGTCGCGCGACTGAACCGGCAGGTGGAGATCGTCCGCGACACGTTCGCGGGCCTGGTCCTGGTACTGCGAAGTTTCGCGGTCACGCTGTTCGGCGTACTGACCGGACTGTTGTCGCTCGCTCCGCTCGTCGCGGCGTTCGTCGTACCGCCGTTCCTCGTCGGGTTCGCGTTGTCGCTTGCGGTGCTGGGGATGGCGGCGGATCGGGTCCGCGCGTCGTTGACGGCTGACGAGGACCTGGCAGCGTCGGCAGGCATGGTGTTCAGCGGCGTACGCGACGTCACCGCCGCCGGCACCGAGGAGTACGCCGAGTGGCTGGTCGGCCAGCCGATCGAGGCGCACGCGGCGGCGGAGCGGGCGCTGGCGAAGGTCGCGGCCCTGCGGACGCTGTGCTTCGCGGTCGGAGGGTGGCTGCCACTGCTGATCCTGCTCGCGACCGGGCCGTGGCTGGTCGACCGCGGTGTCAGCACAGGCACACTGCTCGGTGGACTCACCTACGTGCTGATCGGCTTGCAGCCTGCGCTGAACACGGTGATGAACGCACTCGGCGACAGCGGCCTGCGGTACGTGATCACGCTCGGCCGGATCCTCGACGCCTCCAGTCCCGCGGGGCAGCCGCGGCCGGTCGACGAACTCAAGGGCTATCAGGTCCGGCTCCAAAGCCTCACGTTCGCCTATGGCCCGAAGGCCGAGCCCGTGCTCGACAAGCTCGAGCTGACCATTCCCGAAGGCGAGCACCTCGCGGTGGTCGGACCGAGCGGAATCGGCAAGTCGACGCTGGCCGGTCTGGTCTGCGGCATGCTCACCCCGACAAACGGCCGCCTGCTGCTCGGTGGCGCACCACCGACCGAGGTGACCACCGACGAGCTCGCGAAAACCAGGGTGCTGATCCCGCAGGAGGCCTATGTCTTCAGCGGGAGCGTGCACGACAATCTCACCTATTTGTTGCCCGATGCAACGACAGAGCAGGTCAGGCAGGCGGTCGAAGCGGTCGGCGCCACGCAGCTGATCGAGCGACTAGAAGAAATCAAGCCCGCCGAACTGTCCGCCGGAGAGAAGCAACTGATCGCACTGGTCAGGGCTTATCTCTCACCCGCACCGCTGGTCGTGCTCGACGAGGCGACCTGCTTCCTCGACCCGGAGGCCGAGCGCCAAGCCGAAGAGGCGTTTGCCAAGCGCAACGGGACGCTGATCGTCATCGCCCACCGGATCAGCTCCGCCCTTCGCGCGCGCCGCATCCTCGTCCTCGACGGCAACAAGGCCGCGATCGGCACGCACGCCAGCCTGATGCGCACGTCGCGGCTCTACCGCGACCTGCACGGCAGCTGGACGCCCAGCAATCCGAGAGCGTCTCAGATCCAGCCCGCGTCCTGAGCCTTCCGGATCGCCTCGATCCGGCTCCGAGAACCGGTCTTGGCGAGGATCCGGGACAGATAGTTCCGCACGGTCCCAGCGCTCAAGCTGAGCGTGCGCGCGACCTCCTGCGCGGTCGCTCCCGTGGTGACCTGACGCAGTACTTCGCACTCGCGATCGGTGAGCGGGTTGTCGCCAGCCTTCAAAGCAGCCACAGCGAGGCGTACGTCGACCACCGGCAGGCCCTTCGCTACATCGCGCACAGCCTGCACCAGCTGATCGGCCGTCGCGTCAGTCGCGATCAGCCCGATCCGCGGCGCCTGCTTCACCAGCGCCAGGCTGGTGGCCGCAATCGCCTCGTGGTCGATCAGCACCAGTACGCCGCGGCCGGCGAGCTTGCGGCAGAGCTCCTCGATCCGGATCCGGCCGGGCAGCTGTGGATCGAGCAGGAAGACGTCCGGGCGCCGCCCGGCCACCTGGAGGACGTCCTCCGAGCGGTCCAGCTCGGCCACCACGTCCAGGTCGTTCTCTCTTGCCAGCACCGCGGCCAGTGCACCGCGCACCAACGTGCCGCGATGGCCGAGAGCCACTCGGATCACGCCTACTGCCCCCATCACATCCGTCGCCTCATCCGCCGGCCCCCCGCCGCCCCAGCGGTAAAACAGCTGCCGGACGGCGGTGCCCGTGCTTCGATCAACGAGTGAACTCGCCCGATGGCACGCACGAATCAACGGTTTGTCCCGGCTGCCGCGCCGTACTTCCATCGTCGGAGTGGCCCGGCGCCCCGAAGTACAACGCCTCGGCGGAGTGCGCGGAGGTCGCCGGTGAGCTGCTCGGGTTCGAGGTCGAGAACGCGGCACGGCTCGGATACCTGCACCAGCTCCGGATCGACGCGTACGGCGGACAGCACGTGAACCCGGACGCCCCGCGCATCGGCCCGGTGTTCGCGCTGAACGGCCTCTACATGTTCCTCGAGCGCGGCTCGGGCAACCTCGACGTACGCACGGCGCACGGCATCATGGCGAACTCGTACGACGACTGGCCGCGGCTCGTCCCGCCGGATCGGATCGGCGAGCTCACGGCGTACGACGTCCTCATGTCCGGCGGGGTCGACGAGGTTGAGTCGGCCCTGCTCAAGTGGGCTCGCCAGGTCTGGGAGTCGTGGCCCGGCGACGTCCGGGCAACGATCCGGGAATTGACCGTGGAACTGGTCCCGGAACGCTATTTCAAGCGGTGATAAACCGATCGGTTCCACGCTCAGGCCGATCGGCGTGTCGGCCCGGAAACCGTTCTGTTGTTGGGGTTTCGGTACGTCAAAGGGCGGAAAAAGTTCGGGGCAGATCCGAATCTGCACTTGCGTTTCGGAGGAACCTCACCGAGGATGACTCAGGTCGCGTCGTTACCGTGGCGTGATCATTCGGACGCTGTCCTGTGACCTGCTGTGGGATGTGTCCGGATTGCCCCTCCCCCTGCACGAGGGCCTGGTGTGCCCCACCATGCCCGAGCTCACAAGGAGCGCTTTCTGATGTCCAAGGCCCGACATGCGCGCGCCCGGCGAAGTACTCGCCGGGTGGCTCGAACCCTCTCCATCGCCGGTCTGGGAGCCGGTATCACCGCCGCCGGAGCCGGTGCGGCGTTCGCGACCGATTACCACGTCAAAGCCGGCGACACCCTCTCGGAGATCGCCCAGGCCAACGGTGCCGACTGGCACGAGCTGGCCCGGATCAACAACCTGAAGGACCCGAACCTCATCCTGATCGGGCAGACCCTGACCCTGGACGGCGCGAAGAAGGCCACTCCCGCGTCGAAGGTGGTCAAGAAGTCCGAGACCCGGCCGCACACCGACAAGAAGGCCACGACCAAGAAGGCCGACCGCGACGTCCGCTCGAGCCGGTCCGAGGACCGCCCGAAGGCGAGCAGCGGCAAGGCGAACCTGAGCGGCGCCTGGGCCAAGGTCGCCAACTGCGAGTCCAGCGGAAACCCGCGCGCCGTGAATGCCGCCGGCTACTACGGATTGTTCCAGTTCGACCTGCAGACCTGGCGCAGCGTCGGCGGCTCCGGCAACCCGGCGAAGGCCTCCGCGGCCGAGCAGCTGATGCGTGCGAAGAAGCTCTACGCACGCAGCGGCGCCTCCCCGTGGCCCGTCTGCGGCAAGTACCTCCGCTGACCCGGCAGCCCGGGCGGGTCGGTGGTAGACCGTCCTCCCGCCACCTGCCCGGCACCCCCTGGACCGCTTCCCGCTCATCGTGGCGGGTAGGCGCAAACTCATCCGTGATCGCGATGAGCGGGAAGCACCAGAGACTCAGCTGCGGGTGATGACCAGCATTTCGTTGGCGCCGAGCTGGAACTCGTAGGGGACCTTGCGGATCTCGGTGGTCACGCCCTCGAGTGACGCGAGCAGGTCCGGCAGCCACGGGATCGGGTCACCCGCACCCTGTTGCACCAGCGGGAAGATCCGGACCTCGGAGTTGCTGACCCGGATCAGCTCGCGCAGTGCGGCCTCATGCCACTCGCGGTCGTACTTGTCCGACCAGGTGAAGAGCAAGTGCGAGCAGAGCACCAGCTCGAAACGGCGATCACCGAAAGGCAGCTCCGGCAGGCCTGCTGCGACGTACCGCTCCGGCGCCGCCATCACGTCCTGCAGGAACCGATCGGCGGCCTCGATCCGGTACTGGTCCTTCCGCTCCGGCGATCCGTACCAGTGCCAGACGAAACTCCCCTGATGCTCGTCGACGATTCCCGACGTGGCCGGCAGGCTCCGCCGCACGCTGTCCACGAGTTCGGGCGTCTCCAGCTCGTACGCCGGGTCGGCGGCGATCGCGTCGACGCCGCGTTCGGCGGCCTCGGCGGTGAAGCTGGCGCCGCCGGCGCAGCAGTCGAGGATGGAGTCCGGGAGTTCCTTCAGGTCGAACATCGCTTCGTATTCGGCGTACGAGCGCGAGGTCACCAGCACTGGTCTACCTTTCGACGGTTGTCTTCCGACGCAACCGGCGATCGAGAGTGGTCGCCCCGGCCGCCAGAGCCAGGAAGAGTACCGCCACCACCAGACAGTTCAGCAACACCCGTCCGTAGCCGTGCTCGTCGACGTTCACGAACGGGTACGGGTAGAACCCGACGAACGCACCGCGCACCAGCGTGAACACCAGCCACAGCAACGGGAACACGATCGACCAGCCGACGATCCGCCAGTCGACCAGACCGCGCGGACCGAACAGCAGCCAGCCGAGCACTCCCATGATCGGCGCGGCGGTGTGCTGCAGGAAGTCCGCCACGGCAGCCCAACCGTGCAGGTCGACCAGGCCCACCAGCACCGTGTGAGCGACGATTCCGGTCACCGCGATACAGAGCACGCCGTTCAGCCGGAGCGTCTTGAACAGCTCACCGCCCGTCCGGCCGGGCTGCAAGACGAGCATCAGCGCCGTCCCGCCGAGGATCAGGTTCGACTGGATGGTGAAGTACGCGAAGATGTTGAAGACCCGGTCCGGATTGTCCGGGAAGAAGCCGTCGTGCCCGCTCGCCGTCACGAAGAGCTGGATGACGATCCCGCACACAACCACCGCCGCGGTCACCGCAGCCCAGATCCGTCCAACCGTCGTCATGCAGGAAATGTACGACGAGTAACCGCGCGGGCCGGGGAGGTCAGACCGACTGCTTCTCGCGGTCCCGCTCGAACGAGTAGCTGAACGACACGATCGCGTCGATCACGAGCACGAGCGTCCACGTCCCGGCCGGCGCGAGCACCGCGTCGTACCCACGACCGGACAGCAGACCGAGGCCGATCATGATGCCAACGCCGACGACATACGAGACCAGATGCCGGAACCAACCGGCCCGTTCGCGACGCGCACGCTCGGAACCCCGCTTCGGCGGCTTCACCGGACGCAGCGCACCGCCGAGGTAGTGCGCAGCCCACGCGTCGGCCCACCGAAGCGTCTGGTGCCCGAAGCCGACGCTGACGCCGATGAAGATCGCGGCCAGTGAGTGCTTGAACGCCGGCTCGGCACCGTGATGGATGTCGATCACGCTCGCGACCAGCATCACGACATCGACGAGCGGCACGGCGGCGAGCAGAACCATCCCGGCCTTCGGCAGCTTGAGCAGGTACCGCGTAACCAGGCCTGCGGCGAGCAGCACCCAGAACCCGATCTCACATGCAGCGATCACAGCGACCAGCACGTCGTTCACCCTCCCGAGTTTTTCAGCACGACTGTGTTATAAAACGACACTAACACGACTGTGCTAAAAAGGACCACATGCCGAAGATCGTCGACCACGACACCCGTCGCGAGGAGATCGCCGAGGCGCTGTGGCGAGTGGTCCGCCGGGACGGGATCCGGGCAGCGTCCGTTCGGACGATCGCCGCCGAGGCGGGCTGGTCCGCCGGCGCGGTGCGCTACTACTTTCCGGACCAGGACGGTTTGCTCAGCTTCGCGATGGACCTGGTGTCGCGCCGGGTGACCGACCGGGTCAGCGCGATCGAGCCCAAAGGCAGTGTCGAGACCATCGTGTTGCGCTATCTCGACGAGGTGCTGCCGCTGGACGCCGAGCGCCGCGCCGAGTTCGACGTCTGGCTCGCCTTCA
Organism: Kribbella rubisoli; assembly: GCF_004217145.1. Lineage (GTDB taxonomy): Bacteria > Actinomycetota > Actinomycetes > Propionibacteriales > Kribbellaceae > Kribbella > Kribbella rubisoli. The sequence goes on from NZ_SHKR01000011.1 coordinate 1,640,159, forward strand.
TGGCGCAGGCTCGGGCCGAATCCGGCGCCGGCGCGCTGCAGGAGCACCTCGGCAAAGTGCACAACGAACTGCGCCAACTGTGTGAGTCGCTACTGCATTCGCTCGCCGACGCCGGCGTACTCAGGGACGGTCTCGATCTGCGTCGCGAGGTCGAGCTGCTGCATGCTCTGCTCGACGGCCTGGCCTTGCATGCGGCAATCCAGCCGGACCGTACGACGCCGACGCGGCTGCGGCAGCTGATGCGCCGGCATCTGGAATCGCTGATGGCCGAAAACCCCTGACAAAATGGGGGTTTTCGGAGAAGAATCGCCGCGACCGGTTCAAAACCTTGCGCCACGTGGCACGATCACCGCATGGAGTCCGAGGGGGTGATCGTCGTCAGTGGAATCATGGCGGCGGGGAAGTCGTCGGTGTCCCAGATGCTGGCCGAAAGATTCCAGTACGGCGTGCATCTTCGGGGGGATGTTTTCCGGCGGATGATCGTCAGCGGACAGGCCTCGATGGCCGACGACGTACTCGAAGCGCAGCGTCAGCTCCAGCTCCGCTACCGGCTCGCCTGCCTGGCCGCCGACGAGTACGCGAAGGCGGGTTTCACCGTCGTACTGCAGGACGTCGTCATCGGTGAATTGCTGCGCGAGTTCCTCGACGGCATCCGGACCCGCCCGCGGTACCTCGTCGTACTGACGCCTCGGCCCGAGGTCATCTCCGGCCGGCTCGGCGGAGCGCGTCATCTGGTCGACGAGCTCGATTACGAGCTGCACGCGTTCAGTCCGCGGCGCGGATTGTGGCTGGACAACTCCGACCTGTCGGTCGGCGAGACGGTCGACGCGATTCTCGGGCGACTCGACGAGGCCGTCTTCGACTGATGGCGACTCTCCTTACCCGAGGGTAGTTTGAGTGGATGACCGTACTGCGGACCTCGTGCAACCTGTGTGAAGCGATCTGCGGCGTGCTCGTGACCGTCGAGAACGGCCGCGTCACCGACATCCGCGGCGACGAGTCGGACCCGCTGTCCCACGGTCATATCTGCCCGAAGGCGGTCGCGCTTCGTGATCTCCAGGAGGACCCCGACCGGTTGACCACGCCGGTACGACGCACGCCCGACGGCTGGCAGGAGATCGGGTGGGACGCGGCGTACGAGCTCATCGTCGACAAGCTCACCGGGATCCAGAACGAGCACGGCCGGAATTCGGTCGGGGTGTACCTCGGCAACCCGAACGTGCACAGTCTCGGCGCGCTCACGCACATGCCGACGATGGTCAGGCAGCTGCGGACCCGGAACAAGTTCAGCGCGACGTCGATCGATCAGCTGCCGCACATGCTGTCGTCGTACCTGCTGTACGGACATCAGCTGATGGTCGCGGTGCCGGACATCGACCGGACGTCGTACCTGCTGATGGTCGGCGCGAATCCGCTCGCGTCGAACGGCAGCATGATGACGGCGCCCGGGTTCGGGCGGCGGCTGAAGGACGTGCGCAAGCGCGGCGGGAAGGTCGTCGTCATCGATCCGCGGCGGACCGAGACGGCGGCCGTCGCCGACGAGCATCACTTCGTCCGGCCGGGCACGGATGCGGCGTTCCTGCTCGCGTTGATCCATGAGGTGATCTCGCTGGGTGCTGCCCGTCCGGCGGAGTACGTCGACGGGCTGGCGACGGTCGAGGAGGTGGTTGAGCCGTGGACGCCGGAGCGGGCGGCGGGGATCACCGGCATCCCGGCTGACGTGATCCGGCGGGTTGCTCGCGAGTTCGCCGAGGCTGACCGGGCCGCTTGTTACGGGCGGGTCGGGGTGTCGACGCAGCAGTTCGGCGCGATCTGCCAGTGGGCGATCCAGGTGCTGAACATCATCACCGGGAACCTCGATCGGCCGGGCGGGACGATGTTCCCGCGGCCGGCTGTGAACCCGTTGCTCGGGCTGGGGCGCGGGCATATCGGCGTGTGGAAGAGCCGCGTGCGGGGGCTGCCCGAGTTCGGCGGCGAGCTGCCGGTTTCGACGATGGCCGAGGAGATCCTGACGCCGGGCGACGGCCAGATCCGGGCGATGGTGACAGTGGCCGGCAACCCTGTGCTGTCGACGCCGAACGGCCGCAAGCTGGACGAGGCGCTCGGTTCGCTGGAGTTCATGGTCGCGGTCGACCCGTACATCAACGAGACCACCCGGCACGCGGACGTGATCCTGCCGCCGGCGCCACCGCTCGAGCGCGACCACTACGACGTGATCTTCCACCAACTCGCCGTACGCAACACCGCGCGCTGGAACGACGCAGTACTGCCCAAGCCCGCGGAGGCTCGGCACGACTGGGAGATCTTCCGGGATCTCGGGTTGGCGTTCGTGCGGCGTACTCCGTGGGGCCGTCGTCGGGTCGAGGTGACCGCTCGGCTGCGGGTCCCGCCGCGCCGGATCGTGGACGCCGGCTTGCGGATCGGGCCGTACCGGTTGTCGGTGGCCAAGCTCCGGAAGTCACCGGGCGGGATCGATCTCGGACCGCTGCAGCCCGCGTTGCCCGCAGCGCTGCATCACAAGTCGAAGCGGATCGATCTGGCGCAGCGGATGATCCTCGACGACCTGCCGCGGCTGGATTCACTCAACGAACTGGACGGCCAGCTCCTCCTGATCGGTCGACGCCACCTCCGCAACAACAACTCCTGGATGCACAACTCGGCGCGGTTGGTGAAAGGCAAGCCCCGGCACCAGCTGCTGATGAATCCCGACGACCTGGCCGAGCGCGCACTCACCGACGGCCAGTTCGTCACAGTCACCTCGGCGGCCGGCTCGATCTCCGTAGAAGTTGCCTCCAGCAACGACATCATGCCCGGGGTCGTCAGCCTGCCGCACGGCTTCGGCCACAACCGGCCAGGCGCGCGCCTGACGATCGCGAACCAGGTGCCCGGCCAGAGCGTCAACGACGTGACCGACGCCGGATACACCGACGCCGTGGCCGGTACCGCCGCGGTCAACGGCGTACCGGTCACGGTGACGGCCTGCTGATCCCCGCCCCCGGGACGCCCCCGGGACGTCTCAGGGGTCAACCCCGCACCTGGTCGGTTGCGGACCCGAAATCCCGCGGTGCAACCGACCACCTCGGGGGTTAACCCCTGAGACGGACAGATCTCGGGGGTTAACCCCCGAGAGGGACAGCGGGTGGGGAGCCGGAGCTGTCGCGGATGATGAGGAGGGGCGTGGAGTAGAGGTGGGACTGGGGGGTTGCGCCGGCGAGGAGGTCGAGGAGGCGGTGGGTCACCTCGGCGCCGTAGCCGACGACGTTGTGGCTGAGGGCGGTGAGGGTCGGGTGAGTGATTCGGCAGAGGGCCGAGTCGTCCCAGGCGACCAGGGTGATGTCGTCGGGCGTGCGGAGGCCAAGCCCGTGGATGACGGCCAGGCCGGCCACCGCCATCAGGTCGTTGTCGTAGATGATCGCGGTCGGGCGCGGCGAGGCGGTGACCACGTCGCGCGTGGCGGCAGCGCCCTGGGCGGCGGAGTAGTCGGTGTGATGGATGCGGGTCTCGATCGACAACCGGCGGGTGGCCAGCTCGAAGGCCTGGTCGCGGATCCAGACATCGCCGTACTCCGGCGGCCCCGCGACGCGCGCGATCACCCGGTGGCCGAGCGACGCGACGTGATCGAGCGCCGCGTTCATCGCCGCCGCACCGTCCGTCCAGACGCACGGCATCCCGTCCGCGAGCGCCGGATCCCCGACCAGAACGGCCGGCAGGCCGAGCTTCCGCAGTACCGGGAGGCGCGGATCGGCGACGCGGAGGTCGACGACGATCACGCCGTCGACGCGGCGCTCGGCGGCCCACTTCCGGTACGTCGCCAGCTCGTCGTCGAGATCGGCCACGACCTGCAAGGCCAACGCGTACGACTTCTCCGCGAGGACCGACTCGACGCCGCCGACGAAGCCCATGAAGTACGGCTCCTCGATCAAGGTCTGCGCCGACCTCGCGAGCACCAGCCCGAACGTCTCGCTGCGCGCCGCGGACAACTGGCGGGCAGCCCGGTTGGGCACCCACTCCAGCTCCGCAGCGACCTGCAGCACACGCGCGCGGGTGGCCGCCGACACCCCGGGCTGGTTGTTGAGGGCGTACGAAACGGCGCCTTGGGAGACACCACAGCGGCGGGCGATCTCCTTGATGGTCACTCGGGACACAACGGTTCACTCCTCACGGGCGGCCGGACCGCTGACGGTCGGTCCGGAATCCTCCAGTGTGCGCCTGACTTGAACACCCTGTCATCACTTGAGCACACAAAGTGACCGTTTGATCAAACTCGGGAACCCGAGAGACCTGCTAGGTGACCGCCCAGTCGTTGGGCGGAGGGTGGTGCCGCCGGGGCTCGGTGGGATACCGTTGCCGTCGTTACTTAACCGGTTCGGCTTATCAGTCGGCGTAAACCCCAGGGCAGCGGGTGACGCGCCGCCGACAAGGAGAAACCAATGGTCGCAGTGGACCACCTGTCCCTCCAGTTGTACACGGTCCGGGGCAAGCTCGAAGAGGACTTCGACGGCACCCTGGCACGCATCGCGGAGATCGGCTACACCAAGGTCGAGCCCTTCGGTGTGACCGCCTACGCGGACCGTCTGGCCGACGCGCTGCCCAAGCACGGACTCTCGGCCCCCACCACGCACGCCGGCCTGCTGCGCGACGAGGCCGGCCCGATCTACGCCGCCGCCAAGCGCCTGGGCATCACCACGGTGATCGACCCGCACACCGACCCGGCTCGCTGGCAGAACGCCGACGACATCAAGGTCATCGCGGACGGGCTGAACAAGGCCGCGATCGAGGCCGCCGACCACGGCATCACGGTCGGCTACCACAACCACCAGTTCGAGCTCGAGTCGAAGATCGGCGGCGCGCACGGGCTGGAGATCCTGGTCGACAACCTGTCCGACGACGTGATCCTCGAGGTCGACACGTACTGGGCGGCCGTCGGCGGCGCCGACGTACCGGCCCTGCTCGGCAAGTTCGGCGACCGAGTCAAGGCGATCCACGTCAAGGACGGCGACGGCACGCTGAACAACAAGGCCCAGGTCGCGGTCGGCGACGGCGTCATCGCGGTCCGGGACATCCTGGCCGCCGCGCCGAACGCGCTCCGCGTGGTCGAGCTGGACGACTTCACCGGCGAGATCATGGACGCGGTCGAAGGCAGCTACACGTTCCTCACCGGAGAGGGTGCGCCTGCATGACAGCAGTTGGCGTAGGTGTGATCGGCGCCGGAGTCATCTCCGACGCCTACATCAAGAGCATGCAGAGCTTCCCGGACCTGAAGGTCGTCGCGATCGGCGACCTGCGGCCGGAAGCCGCCGAGGAGAAGGCCAAGCAGTACGGGATCGAGGCCCACGGCGGGCCCGAGGCCGTGCTGAACAACGCGGACGTCGAGATCGTGGTCAACCTGACCATCCCGATCGCGCACGTCGAGGTGGCCCTCGCAGCGGTTGCCGCAGGCAAGCATGTCTGGAGCGAGAAGCCGTTCTCGCTGGACCAGGACAGCGGGCTCAAACTGCTGGCCACGGCACAGGACGCGGGCGTGCGGCTGGGCTGCGCACCCGACACCATCCTCGGCCCGGGTCTGCAGGAGTCCCGTCGCATCATCGAGCGCGGTGACATCGGTACGCCGCTGACCGCGCTGACGCTGATGCAGTCCCCCGGCCCGGAGTCCTGGCACCCGAACCCGGCGTTCCTGTTCCAGGAGGGCGCGGGCCCGCTGTGGGACATCGGCCCGTACTACCTGACCACGCTGGTGCAGCTGTTCGGTCCGGTCGCCGCGGTCGCGGGGATCGGGTCGAAGTCGAAAGAAAAGCGCACGATCGGCTCCGGTCCGCTGGCGGGGACCGACTTCGACGTGACCGTGCCGACGCATGTCAGCGCGATCGCGAAGTTCGAGTCGGGTCAGTCGTCGCAGAGCATCTTCAGCTTCGACTCGCCGCTGTCGCGGGCCGGGTTCGTCGAGATCACCGGCTCGGACGCGACCCTCGCCGTACCGGACCCGAACGGGTTCGACGGTGAGATCAAGATCCGTCGCCGCGGCGCCGACGACTGGGAGACCGTCGCCGACACCAAGGCGGTGGCTCAGCGTGGCACCGGTGTGCTGGAGATGGCGCGGGCGATCCGGGCCGGCCGGCCGCACCGGGCGACCGGGGCGCTGGCGTTCCACATCGTCGACGTGATGGCCTCCATCACCGACTCGATCGACACCAGCGCGTTCGTCGACGTGAGCAGCACGGTCGAGGTCGCGCCGATCCTGCCGGACGACTGGGACGTGACCGCAGCAACGCTATGACCAGCATCTTCCTCGATCCCCGGCGGACCGTCGTGTTCGCCGGGGACTCGGTCACCGACTGCGGCCGCCGCACCGACCCTTCCCGGCTCGGGAACGGCTATGTCCGCGATCTCTACGACGACCTCGGCGAACACCGGCCGAACATCGTCAATGCCGGCATCAGTGGCAACCGGGCGGCCGATCTGGCCGACCGGTGGTCGACCGATGTGCTGGCCCACGACCCGTCGCTGGTGTCGATCCTGATCGGGATCAACGACACCTGGCGGCGGTACGACGAGAACGACCCGACGACGGCCGAGTCCTTCGAGGCGTCGTACCGCGCGCTGCTCGACCCGCTGAACTGTCCGGTGGTCCTGATGGAGCCGTTCCTGCTGCCGGTGAAGGACGGGCAGGACGTGTGGCGTGAGGACCTGGACCCGAAGCTCGAGGTGGTCCGCAAGCTGGCCGTCGAGTACGGCGCGATCCTGGTGCCGACCGACGTCGAGCTGACGAAGCAGGCCGCGTCCGTCGGCCCCGAAACGCTCGCCGGAGACGGCGTGCACCCGAGCCCGGCCGGACACCGTGCCCTCGCCGAACTGTGGCGACGGTACGTGCTGGACAACTGACGTCCGCCGCTCCTCACTCCGTGGTGAGGAGCGGTTCTACTAAACCGGTTCACCTCCCTGGAGCCCGACTGTGACATCGCTGAAGACCCTCGACCTCACCACCGACGGCGGCGCCGCCTGGACCGTCCGCGCCGTCGACGGTCCGGCGCCCGACGGCCTGCTCGACCGGCTGGTGGCCGCGACCGTGCCCGGCGAGGTGCACACCGACCTGCTCGCGGCCGGCGAGATCCCGGACCCGTTCGACGGCGACAACGAGTCGAAGCTGCACTGGATCGGACGGACCCGGTGGAGCTACCGGACGACGTTCAGCTGGACTGCTGACGGCAACGACCGGCAGGAGTTGGTCGCCGAAGGGCTCGACACAGTCGCGACCGTGACGCTGAACGGTCAGGAGATCGGCCGGACCGCGAACCAGCACCGCTCGTACCGATTCGACCTCACCGGCGTACTGGTTGCTGGGGACAACGAGCTGGTGATCGAGTTCGAGGGTCCGGTGGCGGCGGCCGAGGCGGAGCGGGCAAAGGTCGGCAGCTGGCCGCACACCAACCTGCACCCGTACAACGAGCTGCGGAAGATGGCCTCGAACTTCGGCTGGGACTGGGGACCGGACGTCGCGACCGCGGGTATCTGGCAGCCGATCCGGATCGAGTCCTGGTCCGGCGTACGGATCGACTCGGTCCGGCCGCTCGCTGGGGCGGACGGCGTACTCAACACCTTCGTCTCACTGGCGTGGACCGACACTGCCGCCGAGTATGCGACTGTCACGGTAGAGGTTGGCGGGACGACGCAGACCGCGAGCGTGAAGCCCGGATGGGACACCGTCGTACTCACCAACAAGGTCCCCGAGGTGAACCTCTGGTGGCCCCGCGGGCACGGCGAGCAGCCGCTGTACGACGTGGTGGTGACGCTGACCGACGAGACCTGGAACGGGCGGGTCGGCTTCCGCGACATCACCGTGAACGTTGCCCCGGACAACGACGGTTCGCCGTTCGTGCTGTCGGTGAACGGCAAGCCGATCTATGTGCGCGGCGCGAACTGGATCCCGGACGACGCGTTCATCACCCGCTTGAATGCCGAGACGTACCGGACCAGCATCCAGGACGCCGTCGACGCCGGCATGAACCTGCTGCGCGTGTGGGGCGGCGGGATCTACGAGAGCGAAGACTTCTACGACATCTGCGACGAGCTGGGAATCCTTGTCTGGCAGGACTTCCTGTTCGCGTGCGCGGCGTACTCGGAGGAGGAGCCGCTGCGGAGCGAGGTCGAGGCCGAGGCGCGCCAGGCGGTCACGCGGCTGAGCAAGCACGCCAGCCTCGCGGTGTGGAACGGCAACAACGAGAACATCTGGGGGTACGTCGAGTGGAGCTGGCGGGTCCCGCTGGCCGGGCGGCCGTGGGGCGCCGGGTACTACCTCGACCTGCTGCCGAAGATCGTCGCCGAGCTCGACCCGCGGACGCCGTACTCGGCCGGTAGCCCGTACTCGTTCGACCAGTTCATCCACCCGAACGACGAGCGGCACGGGACCATGCACATCTGGGATGTGTGGAACCAGGTGGACTACACGACGTACCGCAACTACAAGCCGCGGTTCGTGTCGGAGTTCGGCTTCCAGGGGCCGCCGGCCTGGTCGACGTTGACGTCGGTGGTGCACGACGCGCCGTTGGATCCTTACGGTGCGCAGATGCTGGTGCATCAGAAGGCATTCGAGGGCAACCTCAAGCTCGAGCGAGGGCTCGGCGAACACCTGCCGGCCTGGAAAGACATCGACGACTGGCACTGGACCACGCAGCTGAACCAGGCGCGGGCTGTTGCCTACGGCATCGAGCACTTCCGGTCGTTGTTCCCGTTGAACACCGGCGCGGTGGTCTGGCAGCTGAACGACAACTGGCCGGTGGTCTCCTGGGCAGCCGTCGACGGTCATGGGATCCGCAAGCCGTTGTGGTTCGCGCTGAAGCGGGTGTACGCCGATCGGCTGCTGACCGTTCAGCCGCGCGAGGACGGGCTGGTCGTTGCCGCGCACAACGACACGGACGACGCCTGGACGACCGAGGTGACGGTGACCCGGCGGTCGACCGCTCGGGATGGTGAGGTGCTGGCCCGCGAGACGTTCACCCTCGAGGTGCCGGCTCGGTCGGCGGTGCTCAACGGCCTGCCCGATTCGGTTGCTGTCGCGTCCGACCCGGCGGCGGAGTACGTCGAGGTCCGCGGCGACTCGACGGCGGCGCACTGGTACTTCGTCGAGGACACCGCCCTGGCATTGGCGGCCGACGCCTACTCGACCACGGTCACGAAGACCGACGGCGGGTACGACGTGACCGTGACGGCCAGCGCACTTGCGAAGGATCTGGCCCTCTTCCCGGACCGGCTGGACCCAGCGGCACGGGTGGACTCGTGCCTGATCACGCTCTCGGCCGGCGAGACTCATACGTTCCATGTCACCGGTGCGACCGCCCCGTCCGAGGTCGGCGTACCCGTGCTGCGGTCGGCGAACGATCTGGTGAACTGATTTACGTCGAGACCTTGACTAAAGGTGTGGCGGGACCGCTACTTGGGGGTAAAGCTCCCTGGTCCCGCCCCGCCTTGGAGGTCTTGTTGTCATGCGCTCTCTCGCTGTTGTCCTGCTGAGTTTCGCTTCTCTGGTGGTGGCTCCGGCCACCGCGTCGGCCGCTTTGCCGGCCTGCCAGCACTTCTACACCGGTCCGATCCCCGACCGGCCGATCTCCGGCGGTCACGGCAACGGGACCACCGCACCGCCGTACGACGTCAGCGGCCGGCTGCCCGCGCCGGGTGGGATCAGCGGTGGGCTGGGTGCGGACGGAAAGGTGACGTTCACGTTCAACCGGGTGGCCGGCGCGAAGGCGTACCGGGCGTTCCGGAACGGTCAGGCGCTGCAGTGGATCAGCGACTGGGGTCAGCCGACGCTGCAGGTCGCGGACGCGAGCCCGTGCGCCGGTGCGCACTACCAGGTGTACGCGATGTCGGCCGAGGACACTGCTGCGTCGTCGATCGGCCAGATCAGTACGTCGTACCGGCTCGACTCGTCGAACCACTTGGCGTCGTACCGGATGCCGGTCGGGACCACGCTGAACTACCGGGTGTCGGCGTACAACGACGTGGCGCAGACTGCGCTCGGCTACAACGCCGGCACCGGGATCTGCGCGGTGGACGCGCGCATCATCCCGTGGGGCACCCGCCTCTACGTCCCCGGCTACGGCCACTGCTACGCGGCCGACATCGGCAGCTGGATCAAGGACGACATCGTCGACGTATGGTTCCCGCCGGGCTCGGCCGCGGACAACTGGGGGATCCAGCGGCTGACGCTGACCGTGGAGGGTGTCTGAGGATCCTGCGCCGTGCCGAGTGCCGCGCAATAGGCGCAGGGTTCTCAGACACCCTCCTATAGTGAGCGGATGCGCTTTGCTGTCCAGCTGACCGAGTCGGCCGAGTTGCGGCCGCTCGAGCCGTGGCAGGCGGCTGAGTTCCTGGCTCATGTCGACAAGGCTCGGGACGCGCTCGCGCCGTACGCGCCGTGGGTCGAGGTGGTGACGGACTTGGAGAAGGCCCGGAACTACCTGAGCCGGTACGCGCACCGACAGGCGGCCGACGAGGGCCGGATGTACGGCATCTGGCTCGACGGCGAGCTCGTCGGCGGTATGCAGTTCCGCGGCTTCGACACGGACCTGGGGATCACCGAGCTCGGCGCGTGGGTGGCTCCGGAGGCTGAGGGCCGCGGACTGGTCACGCGGGCCGCCCAGCGGATGATCGACTGGGCGTTCGGCGTACGCGGTCTCAACCGGGTCGAATGGCGCTGTACTGCGGACAACGCCCGGAGCGCTGCGACCGCCAAGCGGCTGGGAATGGTGCACGAGGGCACGCTGCGGCAGGCGTTCGTGCACCACGGCGTGCACGACGTGCAGGTGTGGGCGATGACCCGGACCGACTGGGAGCAGCGACCCTGGCGGTAGGCATACTGGGGGATCGTGACCTGGGGGAAGCACGTACTGGCCGGTGCCCTGCTGTTGACGCTTGTTGCTTGCAGCAACACCAGACCGATCGAAACGCCGCAGACCCGCGCACCTTCCGTGCCTGTGCGTACTGCGAAGCCGATCCGTCCGACGATCGCACCGGTGCAGGCCAAGCCTGGCGCATCCAGCAACGCGAAGCTCATGCCTGTGCTCGATCACGGGCCGCGCGACAAGAAGCAGATCGCATTGACCTTCGACGCGGACCTGACTGCGCTGATGCGCAAGCGGTTGGCGTCCGGCAAGGTCAAGTCGTACTACAACAAGGCGCTGATCGACGAGCTGCACGCGCTGCACGTACCGGCGACCATGTTCCTGACCGGGATGTGGATGGAGCAGTACCCGGATGTCACTCGTCAGCTCGCTCGGGACCCGCTCTTCGAGCTCGGGACGCACACGTACGATCACCGCGGTTTCACCGAGCATTGCTACACGTTGGGTACGGTGCCGCGCGACCAGATGCTTGCCGACGTACGGCGGGCAATCGTCGAGCTGGACCGCGTAGATCCCCACGCCACCAGGTGGTTCCGCTTCCCCGGCGGCTGCTACGACACCACCGCCCTACGCGAGCTGGCTCCAGCCGGCGTCACCGCAGTAGGCCTGGACGTGCCCGGCGCAGACGGCTTCGCCAAGTCGCCCCACCCCATCATCAAACAGGTCCTGGACCACGCCCAAAACGGCTCGATAGTCGTCCTCCACATGCACGGCGGCGACAACGCCCCGTACACCGCCCAGGCCGTAGGCCCGATCGTCCGCGAACTCCGGGCCCGCGGCTACCAACTGGTCACGGTCACCCAGCTGATCAAGTAAGCACGGAGAGACCGCGGTTCATCTGCAGCTCGACAGGACGTATACCTCCGCTACCGGCCACAGCCCGCCCGTGCACGCCTGAAACCAAGCCCGACCACCTGACACCTCCTGTCGAGATTGCACACCCGCCACTATCTCTTCAGTCGATGTTGACTGCGACGTACTTGAGTTCCAGGTACTCGTCTATGCCTACTGTGCCGCCTTCGCGGCCGAGGCCGGATTGTTTTACGCCGCCGAAGGGGGCTGCTGGGTTGGAGACGATGCCTTGGTTGAGGCCGATCATGCCGGCCTCCAGGCGTTCGGAGACCCGGAGGGCGCGGCTCAGGTCCTTGGTGAACAGGTAGGAGACCAGGCCGAACTCCGTGTCGTTCGCCATCTGCACGGCCTCGTCCTCGGTTTCGAAGGCGGTCAGTGGTGCGACCGGGCCGAAGATCTCCTCCTTCTGCAGCCGGGCGGTCGCCGGCACGTCGGCCAGCACGGTCGGCTGGAAGAAGTATCCGTTGCCCTCAGCAACCGAACCGCCGGTCAGTGTGCGCGCTCCCTGGGCGATCGCGTCGGCGACCAGGTCGGCGACCTTGTCCCGTTGCTTGCCGTCGATCAGCGGGCCGACGTTGACGCCCTCTTCCGTGCCGCGGCCGACCTTGAGTGCCGCCATCCGCTCGGTCAGCCGGGACGAGAACTCCTCCATCACCGAGGAGTGCACGTAGATCCGGTTGGCCGACGTACAGGCCTCGCCGCCGTTGCGCATCTTGGCCAGCATCGCGCCGTCGACCGCCTTGTCCAGGTCGGCGTCCTCGAACACGAGCAGCGGCGCGTTCCCGCCGAGCTCCATGCTCGTCCGCAGTACCTGGTCGGCGGCCTGCTCGATCAGCTTGCGGCCGATGGGGGTCGACCCGGTGAAGGACAGCTTCCGGGCGCGACCGTCGCGGATCAGCGGCTCCATCACGGCGCCCGCATCGTTGGTGGTGACCACGTTCAGCACACCGGCGGGGAGACCGGCCTCGGTCATCAGCTCGGCCAGCTTGAGCATCGACAGCGGTGTCTGCTGTGCCGGCTTGATCACCATCGTGCAGCCGGCGGCGACGGCCGGTCCGATCTTGCGCGCACCCATCGCCGCCGGGAAGTTCCACGGGGTGATCAGCAGGCACGGTCCGATCGGCTGGCGCATCAGCAGGAAGCGCCCCGAGCCGTTCGGTGCGATCTGGTACCCGCCCTCGATCCGCACCGCTTCCTCCGCGAACCAGCGGAAGAACTCAGCTGCGTAAGCGATCTCGCCCTTGGACTCGGCGACCGGCTTGCCCATCTCGAGCGTCATCAGCAAAGCGAGGTCGTCGGCACGCTCAGTCATCAACTCATAGGTACGGCGCAGGATCTCGCCGCGCTCACGTGGTGGCGTGGCCGCCCACTCTGCCTGCGCAGCAACCGCTGCATCCAGCGCGGCCTTGCCGTCGGCCGGACTGGCATCCGCCACGTCGCAGAGCGTCGCACCAGTGGCCGGGTCCTCGACGGCGAGGGTCTTACCGCCCTCGGCCGCTACCCACTTGCCTCCGATGAACAGCTCGGTCGGACACGCCTCGACAACTTCCCGCTCCGATGACATGGACCCGCCTCTCGTCTGGTTCGCAGTACCCAGACTAGGCGGTGGCTATCAAGGGCGGTGAGTGTCTGGGGACGGTACGGACGATGCGAGTCAGACCGGCTGCGACAGTGCGCAGGATCGCCGAGCGGATCAGCCCGTCGAAGGCCAGCGGGACGAGCATGACCTCGTCTGCCGTCGTACTCGCGACCAGTGCGCCCAGCCCGGCTGCCACGGTCGCACGTGAGCCGACAATGTGGCCCGGGTCGTCCAGCAGTCGCTCTGCGCGTCCACGCTCGCGCCCGGTCAACGGCGCTTCCAGCAGAGCCATCAGCTCGCCCGACGTGGCCCGTGGTCCAGCTGCGGCGAGTCGGGTCTTCACGCGGATGTACTCCGCGAATCGAGCGAAGGCCTCCTCCTCGGAGTCAGCTGCCACGACACCGACCGTGACGGCGAGGTACGGCCGTACCTTCGGTCCGGTCGGCTCGAAGTGCTCCCGGTACGCCGCCACCGCAGCCGGCGTCACCCCAGCCGCGCAGTGGTGCGCGAGGAAGAGCGGCAGTCCGCGTACGGCGGCGGTCACCGCGGTACCGGCGTGATCGGCCAGGACGAAGACTGGAGGCGGCAAGCCAGCCAGCGACAGCCGTACGTCGCCGACCGGCACCCGGCCCGGCGTACCGTCGCGCAAGAACCCGCATAGCTCGTCCAGCCGCTGCGGGAACGAGTCACGCGCGCCACCCGCGAGTGCCGCCGCAGTACTAGGTGCAACGCCGCGCTGCTCCCCCACCCCCAGGTCGATCCGACTCGGGTACGCCGCCGCGAGCGCAGCGAACTGCTCTGCGACGACAAGCGGCTGGTGGTTGGTCAGTAGTACTCCGCCGGCGCCCAAGCGGATCCGATCGGTCCGCGCCGCCAGCACAGCGGCGAGCACAGCTGGTGCTGCTCCGCCGACGCCTCGGACACCGTGCTGCTCACCCAGCCAGAACCGGCGGTATCCGAGGTCGTCGGCGGCCAGTGCCACCTCTGCTGTCTCCCGGAGAGCGGCCGCAGCCGACTGACCGGGCAGCTGCGGAACAACGTCCAGCACAGAGTGAGCCGAGACGGGTAGTCCGGGAGCGACAGTGGTGAGCACTGGCCCACCGTGACAGTGCGGGTCCTGTTCACGCATGGGGATTCGCCACCCAAGTTCCGGCGACGTTGCCCCCATCCTCAGTGCCCCCAGGGGCCGTCCGAAAATGGGTGTTCACAGCCCTTGTCGCGCCCGGTCCGGCGCAGGCATCGTTCCGGGGTGCCGCCGGCTTTCCACCAAAGGCCGGGCGGCCCGGTCTGCTGCCGCGGGGTCGTCAACCCCCCAGTCGTCACCCCGCGGCAGACACCGGTCGACACTCAGCTACACCTACTCGGAACGGTCAAGAATATGGGGGCTGAGTACCCATGCCCGGGCCCTGTCCCCGATGGCAGCCTGAGCCCGTGCTCAACTCAGCGACCGCGGGAACGGCCCGGATCAGCCAGCGCAAGAGCTGGTGGTCAGCGGGCGTTCGACCGCACGAGTTGACCCACTCCGCGCCGGCCTGGGCCGAGTACGTGGAGCGCAGTACCTCTCTCCCACCGAGCGCGCCTGCCGCCGGTCGAGACCCTGCAGGGACCGGTGTCATTGGCGGCTACACGTCAGGTGGAGCGGCCGCGGCAACGGATGGGTCCGGCACGGACTGGCGGCAGGCGCTCATGCCTTGCCTGGAACCGCTCCTGGACTCGGCTCGCCGGGACCTGGCCGCGGCCGGGCACACCGGCGTACTCGCCGAGCAGTTCCTGCAGCGGCTAGGACTCCGCCTGGTCAAGCTGGCCGCCCGCACGCTGGTCCTGGAGCTCGCCCGGGCCCGGGACCGCGGCGAGCTGGCCGGCGACACCCCTGCCGCACGGTTCCTCGACTTCGCCCACCGGCTGGTCGGAGGGAGCGAGCTGGCGGAGTTGCTGGCCGCGTACCCGGTGCTGGCCCGGGTCCTGGGCGAATCGTGCCGACAGGGCGTCGAGGGTCACCTCGAGCTGCTGGCCCGACTCGCCGAGGACCGTGAGTCACTCGTCACCGGACTACTGGACGGCCGCGACCCCGGCGCACTGACCTCGATCGACCCCGGCGGCGACCCGCACCGGGGTGGTCGGTGCACAGCGATCCTCACGTTCGCGGACGGACGCCGGCTGGTGTACAAGCCGCGTTCGCTGGAGCTTCACCAGCACTTCAACACCTTCGTCGACTGGCTGAACGCCAAGACCGCAGTGGACATCCGCACGGTCGGCCTACAGACCCGGGACAGCTACGGCTGGCTGGAGTACGTCGACCACGAGCCGTGCGAAGACTTCGCCGGCGTACGGCGGTTCTACCAGCGGCAAGGTGCTCTGCTGGCTTTGCTGTACGTGCTCGACGGCACCGACATGCACTTCGAGAACCTGATCGCCGCCGGCGACCAGCCGGTGCTGGTGGACGTCGAGACGCTGTTCCACCCCAGTCGGCTCCCGGCGACGGCGTCGAGCCACGATCCGGCGGACCGCGCGCTGGTTGCCTCGGTGTACCGCACGGCGCTGCTTCCGCTGCTCGTGCCGGGAGAGTTCGGCGTCGCGGATGTGTCCGGTCTCGGCGGCGGGTCGACCGCTCCGACGAGCGTGGTCGACTGGGCCGACGCGGGACTGGACTCCATGCACCTGGTGCGTCGTCCCGGACAGACGACCAACGCCGTCAACCGGCCGATGCTGGACGGGGCGACGATCGAGCCGCGCGAGCATGAGATCGCTGTACTGACAGGATTCCGGGCCGCGTATGAGGCGATTGCCCGGCACCGCGAGGAGTTCCTCGGACCGCACGGATTGCTGGCGCAGTGCGCCTCGGACGAACTCCGGTTCGTTCCGCGCAGCACGTCTCTGTACAAAGGTCTGCTGGATGAGTCGACCCACCCGGACGCACTGCGTGACGCGGCCGGCCGGAGTCAGCTGCTGGACCTGTTGTGGGATGCCGACGAATCGCTGCACGCGATCGTCCCGCAGGAGCTCGCCGACCTGTGGGCAGGCGACGTACCGCTGTTCACTGCTCGCCCGGACAGCACCGACGTGTGGGCGTCGGACGGCACCCGGATCGCCGATGTCCTCGCAACTACAGGGCTTGCGGCGGTCGAGGCGAAGATCGCAAACCTCAGTGACGTGGACGAGCATCGGCAGACCTGGCTGATCTCCGCGTCGCTGGCCACCCGTCCGGAGCCGATCAAGCACGTCAGTACGAGGACGAGGCAACATCTCGGCACGACCGAAGCCGACCCCGATCAGCTCCTCGCCGCGGCCACCGACATCGCCGACGAGATCGTCGCGCAGGTGATCGGTGAAACCGGCGGCGCGGCCAACTGGCTCGGTCTCGAACTGCTCGACGACCACCACTGGGCTGTGCGTCCCATGGGCGCCGGCCTGTCCAACGGCTACACCGGTACGGCGCTGTTCCTCGCACAGGTCGGCGCCCTCACCGGAGCCGGCAAGTACTACGAACTGGCCCGCGACGCGATCCGTCCGATCCCGCTGCTGCTCGAAGCGCTGGCCGGTGACCTGGAGTCGGCTCAATTCGTCGGACCGGGCTTCCACGGCCTCGGCGGTATCAGCTACGGCCTCCACCGGCTGTCCACGCTGCTCGGAGACTCCGGACTGACCAGCTGGCTGACAGCATCGCTGGAGCTCACCGAGCAGCTCACGACGGACACCACCGAGTTCCCGTCGTACGTCGAAGGCGCGGCCGGCGGACTGGCCGCGATGCAAGCAATAACAGGATTTCCGGCCGCCGACCGATTGGCCGAGCGGTATGCGAATCACCTGGCCACCACAGTCGAGAGCGGCCTCCGTGGCCGAGTAGCAGCGGATCACGGCTTCGCTCGCGGCTATCAGGGGATCGCATGGTCGCTCGGACAGTACGGCGTACCTGGTGACAGGTACCTGGATGCCGCCCGGACAGCAGCCGACCTCGACCGGCGGAACGCACCCGCCGGCCACGGCTGGTGCTCGGGCGACGCCGGGACCGCACTGGCTCGGGCGGCGGCCGGAGTACCAGCGGACCTCGACAGCTACCTGAGGGCCGCGAAAGAACGTCCGGTGCTCGCCGACCTGAGTCTGTGCCACGGCGAGCTCGGCGCGGTGGAGTCACTGATGTGGCTCGCCGCACGTGAGTACCCAACTGCAGAGGCGGTACGACGACGTCGTGCCGGGTTGGTGCTCGCGGCAGTGCAGCAGTACGGGCCGCAGTGCGGAACACCACGCGCCGTACCGTCTCCAGGCCTGCTGACCGGTCTGGCTGGGATCGGATACGGGCTGCTCCGTCTTGCGTACCCCGAACGGGTTCCGTCCGTCCTGTTGCTCGAACCAACCGCCGGGTCGAGGTGTGGCACAGCGCCAGAGCCCACACAGTGACAAGGGGAACGACATGACCGCCCAGCACCACACCGCACAGCACCACGATGTTCAGCCCAGCACCACGGCCGACGCACAGTCCGCCGCTCCGGAACACACTGACCCGCTCGGTCCGATCACGTTGCCGATGCGGCACAAGGTCGGCATGCGCGCGATGGCCCTGGTCGGAACCGTCGGCCTGAGCGCATTGGCAGCCGCCGTAGTGGCGGCGCCCGACGGCCGCCCGTTCGGCACGATCTAGGTTCGACGACCTGCTGGCACACACCAGCGAACGTTTGACCGAGGGTCCGGTACAACCGGCCCTCGGTCAAGCTATCTGCGGTGACAGCAATTCGTCGTTACAGTTGGCAATCGTGCAGACCCGTTCGCCTACCGTCGTCGGCAGAGCCCGGGAGATCGAGAGCCACCACCGCCTGCTGGCCGGCGCCGGTGACGGTCGGGGTGGTGCGATCTTCCTGGTCGGCGAGCCCGGCATCGGAAAGAGCCGGCTTGCCGCGACGGCTACCACCGAGGCGCTCGACGCGGGCATGACGACGCTGCGCGGACGGGTCGGGGCGATCGGCACGATGGTTGCCTTCCGCCCGTTCACCGAGGCGCTGCTGTCGCTCATCCGGCGTGGTGAGATGCCCGCGACCGAGGTCCTCGGGCCGTACCAGCAGGTGCTCGGCCGGCTCGTTCCGGACTGGGACGACGGTACCGCGCACGACACCGCTGCGTCACCGGTCGTACTCGGGGAGGCAGTACTGCGACTGCTGACCCTCGTCGGCCGGGAGCACGGGTGCTTACTCGTCCTTGAAGACCTGCACGGTTCCGACCCGGAGACGCTGGCCGTGATCGAGTACATGCTCGACAACCTGGACAACCAGCCGATCGCGCTCGTCGCGACGATGCGGTCCGAGACCTGCGCGGCGTACGAGCTGGCACGGTTGTCGGCGCAGCGAGGTACCGCCGAACTGATCGAGCTGCAACCGCTGCGGCGGACGGAGGTTGCCGAGCTCGCCGCGGGTTGCCTCGAGGTTCCGGTCGACGGCGTGCCGGAGCAGCTGGCGGACCAGTTGTGGAACGACAGCGCCGGAGTCCCCTTCATCGTCGAAGAGCTGCTGCAGGAGGCGAACCGCAGCGGACAGCTGGTGTCCGGTCCGGACGGCAGCGTGCAGGTGGTCGACGACCTGCACACGAACGTCCCGGCCGCGGTGGTGCGCAGTATCAGCAGCCGTACCGCGCAGCTCGGGCCGCAGTCGCGGGACATCCTCGTGCTCGCCGCGGTGATCGGGCACCGGTTCCCGCTGAGCGTCGTACGCGAGGCGACCGGGACGGACGAACGCCAACTGCTGGCCACGCTCCGGGCCGGCGTGGCCGCCCAGCTGGTCGGTCCGGACGAGCCGGCGCCCGACTGGTACGCGTTCCGGCATCCGCTCACCGCCGAATCGCTGCTCGCCGGCCTGACGCCGACCGAACGGTCGAACCTGGCCAGTCGCTGCGCCGACGCGGTCGAGGCACTGCATCCCGGTCTGCCGGGCGAGTGGTGCCCGATGGTCGCCGAGCTCGCCGACACCGGTGGCGACAGCATCCGTGCCGGGCGGCTGTTCGCGCTGGCCGGCCGCCGGTCGTTCGACGACGGCTCGACCGGGTCGGCGGCCAACCTGCTCGAGCGGGCGAACACCCTGCTCATCGCCGATCCCGATATCAGCCACCGGGCAGACGTGCTCGGCTCGCTGCTGCTCGCGCTGAGCGAGACCGGGGGCTACGAGCACATCGCCACCCACGCCGCGACCGTTGACGAACTGGCGGACCGCAACCTCGACAGCCGCAAGGTCGCCGCACTGCACGTCCAGCTCGCCAACGCCGAAATGATGGCCGGTCGCTGGTCTGCCGCGCTGACGCATGTCGCGACCGCCCGCACCTTGCTCGGCAGCGATGCCGGCGACGCCGATCTCGCCCCGGTCGACGCGATCGCGGCCAACCTCGAGCTGGCCCGCACGAGCCCTGGCCGGCTCAAGACCGCGACCGAACTGGCTCTCCGCGCGGCCGCGGCGGCCGAACGCGCGGAGCTGCCCGAGGTGGCCTGCGAGTCTCTGCAACTGCTGGGGATCCTGGCCCGCGAGCACGACCTCGACCGGTCGGTCGACTACTTCCATCGGGCCCGGCAGATCGCCGAGGACCAAGGGATGACGCACCAGCGAGTCGCCTCGCACTTCTTCCAGGCGGGCACCATCTGCCTCGCGAACGGCAGCATCCTCGAGCTCGAGCAGGCCCGGCAGCAGGCTTTGCGGATCGGCGCCATCCAGTTGATGTACGAGATGGACGGCATCCTCGGCCAGCAGGCGATCCTGCGGTCCGAGTACGCCCGGGCCGCCGAGATCATCGCCGAGTGCCTGGAGGTCACCCGGCGACTACGGATGGGGCGGGCCGCGACCTATTTCCTGGCGATCAAGGCGATGCTGGAGGCGCACCAGGGCCATCGGGCCGCGATGGAAGCAGCGCTGGCCGAGGTCGCGAACTGGGGTGGCGAGCGAGCGTCGTACGAGTTGCCGTACTCCTACGGGCTGGCGCGGGCGTTCTGCGCGTTGCTCGAGGAGAACCGCGAGCTGGCCGACTCCGACCTGGCGCAGGCGCTCGCGTACGACGCGCAGAACCCGACCACCCTGCACCTGACCGGCAAGAACGGTCTGGCGCTGCTGCTCGGCGTACTGTCCGGGCGCAACGGCTGGGCGCACTTCGAGGCGGTGACCGCGACCGCGGCGAGCGGGATGCGGTGGAACAGGCAGTTCGTCCAGTTCGCAGAGGCCGTACTGCTCGGCCGGGACGGCAAGGTCGAAGCAGCCAACGCCAAGGTGCAGGAGGCGACGGAGACCGCGGCGCTGTTCCCGCTGGCGCGAAACCTCGGCCTGCGTCTGGTTGCCGAGCCTGCCTACGCCGACGGGTGGGGTGATCCGGTCGGGTGGTTGCGGCTGGCCGAGGACTACTTCCACACCGCGGGCATCCCGGCCGTGGCGAGTGCTTGTCGCGGTCTGATGCGGCAGCTCGGCGCGACGGTCTCCCAGCGGCGGAACGGATCGGAGCTGGTTCCGGCGCACCTGCGGCAGCTCGGGATCACCACTCGTGAGTTCGAGGTGTGCCAGCTGCTGGTGGACAGGATCGGGAACAAGTCGATCGCGTCCCGGCTGCACATCTCGCCGCGGACCGTGGAGAAGCATGTGGCGAGTCTGATGAGTAAGACCCAGCAACCGGATCGGGAGGCACTGAGCAGTTTTGCCCGGACCGCGCTCCAGGGTTGAGCCATAACCTGACCCGATTCCGGACAGCGATGCGTGTGCTGGAACATCTGGCACCTGTTGGGTGATAGTTGTCGACTCACGCATCGGTCTCCGCCAACCGACGCGGCCAGTGGACAGTATTTACGAACGCTCGCTATCTATACTGTGCGAGTGGCAGGCAAGGGGTCGGACATGAGCAAGGGAACGGTCGGCGGCGGCGGTACGACGATGCTGCGGCGGATCAATGTCGCCTCGGTCCTGGATGCGGTCCGACGGTCCGCGCCGGCACCGTTGCGCGTCGCTGAACTGGTCGAACGGACCGGTCTGGCCAGACCGACGGTCGCACAGGCCGTCGACGAGCTGCTGGACGCCGGTTGGCTGCAGCAGCACGGCCCCGATTCCGCTGACCGATCGCTCGGTCGCCCGGCGATCCGCGTCTCGCTGCGCGGCCGCGCCGCGCCGGTGCTCGGCCTCGACGTCGGTCCGCACCGCGTGACCGTCGGCGTCTCCGACCTGGCCGGCCGCAAGCTGTCGCTGGTACGGCGCTCTGGACCGGGCTGGACCGCACAGGAGCTGCTCGGCGTCATCGGTGAGGTGATCACCGAGGCGCTCGCGGAGGCCGAGGTGCCGGCCGAGGACGTGGCCGCTGCCGTCGCCGCGAGCCCTGGCATCGTCGACGAGCACACCGGGCGGGTCCAGCTGGTTCCCAGCGTGCCGGGCTGGTCGGCGATCGACCTGATCAAGCACGTGCGCGGTCTGCTCGACTGCCCGGTTATGCTGGACAACGACGCCAACCTGGCCGCGCTGGCGATCGCTGCCGCGCGAGGTGGCACCGGCACGCTGCTGGCGGTCCAGTGGGGCGAGCGGCTCGGTGCGGGCATCGTCATCGACGGCCGGCTGCACCGGGGCACCGGAGCGGCCGGTGAGATCGGCTTCATCGCCACAGGTCCGGATGACGTGATCAACCCCGAGGACAGCCGCGGACCGCTCGAGCGTGCGGTCGGCTCGGAGGCAATCGCGGCACTCGGACGTCAGGCCGCGCTGGACCACCCGGAGTCGCGTCTCGCCGAGCTGGGCGGAGACCAGCTGGACACCGCGGACGTGTTCGCCGCTGCGGCGGATCGTGACCCGGTCGCGCAGGCCGTCGTACAGCAGGTCGCGCGGTCGTTCGCGCGTGCACTGGCTCCGTCCATCCTGGTGCTGGACCCGACCGCCGTGGTCATCGGCGGCGGTGTGGCGCGAGCCGGCGCCGTACTGCTGGACGCCATCTCCGACCAGCTGCGCCTACTGACGCTCAACCACCCGAAGCTGGAGCTGTCCGCCCTGGCCGAGGACGCCGTGGTCACCGGCGCGATGCGCATGGCCCTGGACGAGGTCTGGCAGCGCAAGCTCCCAACCCCTGCCATGACCAGCACTACCTAGGCCTTACCGGGGTACGGCGGCGGCGATTGCGTCTGGCCGGTCCAGATGGACCAGGTGGGCGGAGTCCGGGAGCACCTCGACTGTGCCGCCGAGCTTGTCGGCCAGGCGGCGTTGGCCTGCCAGCCAGCGGGTGGCGGTGAAGCGGGAACTGCCGCCGGTGGCGACGAGCAGCGTGGTCGGAGCCAGTGCGCCGACCGGTCCCGCGACCAGCTTCTGTACCTCGGCGGCCAGCTCCCAGCTGCCCGCCAGTTCGTCCCAGAACAGCAGCCACGACGAGTCCGCGCCGTACCTGCTCCTCGCCGTTGCCTTCGACAACAGGTCGTGGTTCGACGTGCTGCCGACGCGGACGCTCAGCCGGCGCAGTCCCGTACCGATGACGCTCGGTAGACCGGTCCGCCCGAGGAACCGCGCCAGCGCCCGCACCGCCCGGTCACCACGCGTGCCGGGGTAGAACGCACGCCAGCCCGTCTCCGAGGTCAGACTGGTGTCGACCAGCACCAGCCGGGTCACCTCGAGCGGCCGGGTGAGCGCCCAGCGCAGTACGGCGAGTCCTCCGATCGAATGCCCGATCAATCCGATCTCCGCGTCGGGCGGTACGTCGGCCGCCGCGCGCAACGCGTCCACCTCGGACGTGATCGGCGTCAGCCACGGATCGATCACGCGGACGTCCTCGTCCGGCAACAGCTCGACGACCCGGGCGAACTCCTCCGGAGTCTCGGCCAGGCCGGGCACCACGATCCAGATCACGGTCATCGAGAGAAAGCTTGCCTCAGACCTGGTAGCAAAGTCCCCAACATTAAGCAGAACAGCAGGGTAGAGGCCCGTTGCAGGATGCCCGGCGCAGCCACCTCCTGGCCGCTCAACGTCTCGTAGGCGACCACTGACCCGAGCCAGACCTGCGTGAGCAGGACCCCTCCGGCGAGTACGGCGAGCAGCTTGCTCCACCAACCGCCCCAGCCGCGGCGATACACCGCGATCAGAGCGAAGACGGCCATGGCAATCGTGCCGGCACCGGCAATGGTCGACGTCGCCTCGTGCAGCACCAGCGCGGCGCCGGCCTGCCCGTTCACCTCGCTCGCACGGCACGCAGCGCTCACCGATGGCGCGCAGTCCATCGGTGAGAACGAGTCGAACATGGTCCCGAACGCGAAGACCGCAGTACTGATCAGCAGCCCGGCCAGCTCCCGACTCCGGCGGGCGAGCAGGACCGCGAGCAGTGTCAGCACGCTGCTGGACAGGTCCATCGCCCGGGCATACAAGCTGGTCGACTGGTCCCGTGCGCCGAGCTCGCTCAGGAACGACGTGCGGACGCTCAGCGGGAACCCGGCCGCCGCCTCCAGCAGCAGGCTGCAGTAGAGCACCGCGGCGGCCAGCAACAGGTTGCGGACCGGGCGGTACGGGACAGCGTCCATGCTCGTCAGCGTGGCATGTCAACCAAAGTATTGGCTGTGGCGTCAGGGGTAGGGTCGAGGTAGTGCTAGGTCGACCGAAGTCTCAGCGAACTAATGGGATGATCGGCTGGTGCGGTCGGAACAATCAGTAGTGACACCGGTGTGGCAGCACCGTTCCGCGGTCTGGGTGGGCCGCGTCGTCGTGCTCGCCTCGGTGTGGTCCTTTCTTGCCATTCCGCTGCACATCGGAGCGCCGATCCTCGTCAAACACGTGGACATGGCGTTCGATTTCGTCGGCATCCCGGCGGGCCACACGTTCTTCTCCGCCGTCTACCTCGCGGTGGTCGGCAGCGCCTTGCTGCGCGGTAAGCGAGCCGCACTGCTCTGGGTGCTGTGGGTCTTCGAAGCGCTCTGGCTCCTCGGCCTGACCGCTTACATCGCGTTCAGCACCGTCCGGCTGAGCAGTCCGAGCGGCACCGAGTGGCTGTCCGACCTGGACCGCACCACGGTCCAGGACCTCGAGTGGGCCATCATCCAGTGGGTCGTCGTCGCCGCCATCATCGTGCTGTTGTGGAAGATCCGCGGCGCTTTCCCGGCCCGCCTCGCCCCCGGTACGCGCCGGCTCGCGGTCGGCGCGCTGGTCTTCGGCATGCTGATCTCGATCGCAGTCAGCATCACGCTCACCCAGATCTTCCCGCGGACGCTGAGCGGTCAGCGACAGAAGATCGGCTGGGCGATCATCGCTGCCCTCGGCCAGTCCCGGAGCAAGCTCGGCGGCCACGAAGGGCACGGCTGGATCGGCCTGTCGGTGGGCGCGATCTCGGCGGCCTCGCTGGTGATCGCGTTCTGGATCTTCCTCCGCTCGGTCCAACGCGTCCGGTACCTGACCCAGCCCGAGGAGCTCGAAGTACGGCGGCTCCTGCTGCTGCACGGCGAGCGGGACTCGCTCGGGTACTTCGCCACCCGCCGCGACAAGGCGGTCGTCTTCTCGCCGGACAACGACGCAGCGATCGCCTACCGCGTGGTCAACGGCGTCAGTCTCGCGAGCGGGGATCCATTGGGCGATCCGGTCGCGTGGCCGGCCGCGATCCAGCGCTGGCTCGCCGAGGCCCGACGGTACGGCTGGTCCCCCGCCGTCCTGTCCGCGAGCGAGGAGGCAGCCCACGCGTACGTCGACGCGGGTCTGCGCGCGTTGTCGATGGGTGACGAGGCGATCATCGACGTCGCGGACTTCACGCTCGAGGGCCGGACGATGCGCCCGGTGCGGCAGGCGGTGACGCGCGTACAGCGGGCCGGGTACCACGCAGAGGTTGTGCGGCACGGGGACCTGTCGCCGGAGACGTTGTCGCAGTACGTCCATCTGGCCGAGCGGTGGCGGGGCGCGCGGACCGAGCGTGGGTTCTCGATGGCGCTCGGGCGGCTCGGCGATCAGGCCGATGCCCGGTGCGTGATGGTCATCGCGCGGGACGCGGACGGCGTCGTCCGCGGGCTGTTGTCGTTCGTTCCGTGGGGCGTGCGGGGTGTGTCGCTGGACCTGATGCGGCGCGACCCGGAGTCCGCGAACGGGTTGATGGAGTTCATGGTCACCTCGCTGATCGAGGCGTCCGGCGATCTCGGCATCCACCGGATCTCGCTGAACTTCGCGATGTTCCGCGAGATCTTCAGCGATGCGGAGCGGGTCGGCGCCGGTCCGGTACTGCGCTTCACCAACGCGCTGCTCACCGGCGCCTCGCGCTTCTGGCAGCTGGAGAGTCTCTACCAGTCGAACGAAAAATATCTGCCGCGCTGGTCGCCGCGGCTGATGTGCTACTCGCGGGGCGCGTCGCTCGCCCAGGTGGTGCTGGCAGCCGGTACTGCGGAGGGCTTCCTGCCCGCGCCCCGGCCGTGGACCCGCGTCGACACCGTCGAAACGGCCGAGCGGCACGCGATCATGGCAGCGGACGGGCGCGCGTTCGCCACCGCCGTGCGCGAGCAGGAGAACGAGCTGCTGCGGCCGGCGTTGCCGGAGCGCAAGCTGACCGAGCAGGAGCAGATCCGGCGGGCGAAGCTCACCGAGCTCGTTGCCGCGGGCATCGATCCCTACCCCGTCAGCGTGCCGCGGACCGAGACGCTCGAGCGCGTGCGGGAGCTGTACCCGAACCTGCCGCCGGACCATCACACCGATCACCTGGTGTCGGTGACCGGTCGCGTGCTGCGGATGCGGAACCACGGCGGCCTCGCGTTCGCGCAGTTGCAGGACGGGTTGACACAACTGCAGGTGATGTTCACGGCCGAGGCGTGCGGCGACGTACCGCTCGAGCAGTGGCGGCGACTCGTCGACATCGGCGACCACGTCAGCGTGACCGGCGAGGTGGTGACGAGCCGGCGCGGTGAGCTGTCGATCGCGGCGACGTCGTGGGTGATGGCGGCCAAGTGCCTGCATCCGTTGCCGGACAAGCGGAAGGGGTTCACCGATCCCGAGGCGCGGGTGCGGCAGCGGCATATCGACCTGGTGATGAACCCGGACTCGCTGCGAATGATGCAGCAGCGCAGTGCCGCCGTACGGGCCATCCGCAACGGTTTCGAGACCCGCGGGTTCATCGAGGTCGAGACGCCGATGCTGCAGGCGGTGCACGGCGGCGCGAACGCCCGGCCGTTCGCCACCCACATCAACGCCTACGACACCGAGCTGTTTCTGCGGATCGCGCCGGAGCTGTTCCTGAAGCGGCTCAGCGTCGGCGGGATGGGCAAGATCTTCGAGCTGAACCGGAACTTCCGTAACGAGGGCGCGGACGCGACCCACAACCCGGAGTTCACCTCGGTCGAGGCCTACCAGCCGTACGCCGACTACCACGTGATGCGCGAGCTGACCCGTGAGCTGCTGATCGAGGCCGCGACCGCGGTCTTCGGCAAGCCGGTGGTACGGCGGGCCGACGGCGAGATCGACATCTCCGGCGAATGGCCCGTCGTCACCGTCCACGACGCCGTCGGCCGGGCCGCCGGTGTGGACCTCGATTCGAACACCCCGGTCGAGGAATTGCGAGAGATCTGCGCGGAGCACGGCGTACACACGACGTTCGAGATGTCGGCCGGTGAGCTGGTGCTGGAGCTGTACGACGAGCTCGTGGAGCCGAACACGACGTTCCCGACGTTCTACACCGACTTCCCGCTGGAGACCTCGCCGCTGACCCGCAACCACCGGACGGATCCGCGGCTGGCCGAGCGCTGGGACCTGGTTGCCTTCGGCGCCGAGATCGGTACGGCGTACTCCGAGCTGGTCGATCCGGTCGAGCAGCGCCGCCGCCTGACCGAGCAGTCCTTGAAGGCCGCCGCGGGCGATCCCGAAGCGATGTCGCTGGACGAGGACTTCCTGTCAGCACTCGAGTACGCGATGCCGCCGACCGGCGGTCTGGGCATCGGCGTCGACCGGGTCATGATGATGCTGACGGGCCAGAACATTCGAAGCACGCTGGCGTTCCCGTTCGTTCGTCCCACCCCTAGGGACTGACGGGTACCCTTGCTGCTTCAGGGGTGAGGGGCGACCTGGGGGGTTGGGGATGAGGCGCTGGGCTGCGCTGTGTGTCGGGGTGGGACTGCTGGCGGGATGCGCCGCGAAGCCGGGGCCTTCGCCGACTGCTCCGTCGTCGGCTTCGGGCAGTGCTGTGCCGGCGCCGGCCTCGTCCGTTCCACCTGCGGGCCCGTTGGGTACGGCGGCGTACCAGGCCGAACTGACGCGGATCGACAAGGTGCTGGCCGGACCGGCATCGCGGCTGACGCGCGTCCGCACGGCCGAGGGACTGAGTGACGCCATGAATACGCTGGCGGAGACCTTCAACACGGTCTCGGTGCGGCTGGCCGCGATCAAGGTGACCTCGCGACTCGACGCAGCACACTCCTTGCTCCAGGTACGGATCGGCGTGGCCGCTACCCAGCTGACCGGCCTGGCGGACGAGACCGAGGACGACGCGCGGTGCGGAGGCGTCGCGTACACCTCGCAGAACGTCCAGCGTCAACTGCGCACGAATCTCGGCTCCGCCCTCGCTCTGCTGCAACAGCTCAAGCTGACCTTCGGCACGACGCTACCCAACCCCGGTCCCGCGCCGAAGGAGATGCGCCCGGACAGCGGCGACGTCCTGGTACGGCGGGGTCCGGACGGAACGGGACAGCTCAAGATCACGAACGGTACGGCGAAGGACGTCGCGGTCTCGATCGTCACCGACGGCCAGCCGCCCGGCCGCCCGCAGGTCATGATCTACATCCGGGCGACCAAGACCACCACCGTGAAGGAGATCGGCGGCGCGTACCACCTCTACTTCAAGAGCGGCACCGACTGGGACGCGGACACCCGCAAGTTCCGCGCCGACTGCGCCTTCAAGAAGTTCGACCAGACCTTCGGCCGCAACCAGGGCTGGCAGGTGAACCTCCAGCCGATGCGCGGCGGCAACGCCGACACCACCGAAGTCGAGGCGTACTAAAGCCCTAGCTTGTCCAGGAGGCCGCCGAGGAGACCGCCGAGGCCGCCCCCACCCTGGTTGTCCGGGTCGTCGGGAGTGGTGGGCGGGCTGGTCGGGGTGCTGCTGGTCGGCGGCGGCTCGGTCGGGGTGGACGTCGTCGGTCGCTCGCTGGGCACGCTGGTCGGGCGGCTACTCGGGTGAGCGCTCGGCACCGTGGTCGGCGCCGTCGGCGGCACGGTCGGTGGCCGCTCGGTCACCACAGTCGTCGGCCCGGTCGACTCCACGATCTGCGGGGTCGGCGTACCGGCCGTGATCGCGGGATAGCCCGTCGTCGTGAGGCCGGTCGGCAGCAGGATCTCACCCGGCTTGATTGCTGTCGGCAACTGCGTCGGTACGGCGCTGGGCGTCGCACCCGAGGACGGCGACGCCGTGCGCGGGATGGCCGGCAGGTTCTGCGTCGGTCGACCGGGCTCGATCCCCGCGACCGGACTGGCGGGCTGCGGACCGCGACTCCAGGACGAGAGCAGACCGAGCGCGACGCAGCCGAGCAGCAGTACGCCGACGCCGGCGGCGGCCTGACGACGGCGCCGCGGGTTCTGCCAGGGCGGGCGGCGGGATGCCGTGGCAGAGATGGGTCTCACAAGTCCCGGAGATTATCGGTCGAAGAGTCGATTCAAACAGCCCTTGGAAGAAATTCCACGAAAGAACTTCATATTCCAGTAATTACGAACCGTCTACGCAACCGTAGGAATGCAGTGCGTTAGCTGATTGCTCAGATCAAGGTCTGCAGGCCGATGACCGACAGCAGCCGGAGCTTTTCGGCCGCCTCCGTATTCGGCGCCGCGGTGTACACGACCATGCGCAGATCGCTGCCCGGGACCGCGAGCACGTCACAGTCGATCGTGAACTCACCGACCTCCGGATGCCGGATGGTCTTCCGCTCGGACCGATGGAACCCGACGATCGGCTGGTCCCACAGCCGCGCGAATTCCTCGTCCCGGGCGCGGAGCTCGTCGATCAGCGCCCGCAGCTCGGCATCGTGCGGGTACCGCGCGAGCGACGCCCGCAGATCCGTCACCATCGCGATCCGGAAGTCCCGCTGCTGCTCCGGCGTCTGTACGACGCGATCGCCGGGCGACACGAAGTGCCGGTAGATGATGTTGCGGTCCCGCCCGCGCCACTCGGACGGGTCGCCGATCACGGCGGCGAACAGCGGGTTCCAGGTGATGATCGTCCAGGCGGCGTCGCACACGCACAGCGGGGCGCCGTCGAGCTGATCCACGATCCGCTGCACACCGGGCGGGATGTACGCCGACAGCCGCCCGGGCGACGGCTCGACCTCGCCCGCGAGCACGAACAGATGGTTGCGCTCGGCATCGGACAGCCTGAGCGCCCGGGCCAGCGCGGTCAGCACCTGCGCGGACGGCGAGTCCGACCGGCCCTGCTCGAGCCGGACGATGTAGTCGACCGACAACCCGGCGAGCTGGGCCAGCTCCTCGCGCCGCAGCCCCGGCGCGCGTCGCTTCCCGCCTGCAGGCAGTCCGACCTGCTCCGGGGTCACCCGATCGCGCCAGGCGTGCAGCGTCCTACCGAGCTCAGCCATGCCCCCAGTATTCCGCGCTCGCTCCCTGACAGCCTGGTACTGCCATTCCCTAGGACATTGCGGGTACTACCTGCGCGATGCCCACGGCGGGAGGGTGAAGCCATGACCACGACACTCATCACCGGGGCGAACAGAGGCCTCGGATACGAAACCGCCAGGCAGCTGATCGCGGCCGGCCACACTGTCTACCTCGGCGCCCGCGACCCGGAACGCGGCAAGCAGGCCGCCGCCGACCTCGGAGCGGAGTACCTGCAGTTGGACGTCACGAGCGACGAGTCCGTCGACGCGGCTGCGCAACAGCTGGACGCGCTCGACGTACTGATCAACAACGCCGGCATCCCGGGACCGCGCACGGAGATCCGGGATCTGACCGCCGACGTCTTCCGTGAGGTTTTCGAGCTGAACGTGTACGGCCCGGTGCGGATGATCCACCGCTTCCTGCCGTTGCTGGAGCGCAGCGACAACCCGGTGATCGTGAACGTCTCCAGCGGCCTCGGCTCGATCGCCACTGCCGTGGATCCGGACGTGGCGACCAACGTGCCCGTCTGGGTGCCCGCCCCGGCGTACGGCTCCTCGAAGGCGGCACTCAACATGCTGACGGTGCAGTACGCGCACCAGCTGCCGAACCTGCGGATCAACACCGTCGACCCGGGCTACACCGCGACCGACTTCAACGGCCACAGCGGTTATCAGACCGTCGAGGAGGGCGCGGAGATCATCGCCCGCCTCGCGCAGATCGATCAGACCGGGCCGACTGCGAAGTACCTCAGCCTGCACGGCACCGTCGCCTGGTGACCGGAACAGCGATCAGCACTCGATGACGTTGACGGCCAGGCCGCCGCGGGACGTCTCCTTGTACTTGATCTTCATGTCGGCACCGGTCTCGCGCATCGTCTTGATGACCTTGTCGAGCGTGACCACGTGGACGCCGTCGCCGTGCATCGCCATCCGGGCCGCGTTGATCGCCTTCACCGAGGCCATCGCGTTCCGCTCGATGCACGGGATCTGGACCAGGCCGCCGACCGGGTCACAGGTCAGCCCGAGGTTGTGCTCCATCGCGATCTCGGCGGCGTTCTCGACCTGTTGCGGCGTACCGCCGAGGACCTCGCACAGACCGGCGGCGGCCATGGAGCAGGCCGATCCGACCTCGCCCTGGCAGCCGACCTCGGCGCCGGAGATGGACGCGTTCTCCTTGTAAAGCACGCCGATCGCCGCGGCCGTCAGCAGGAACCGGACAGCACCGTCCTCGGTCGAACCCGGCACGAAGCGGCGGTAGTAGTGCAGTACGGCGGGAATGATGCCCGCGGCACCGTTCGTCGGCGCGGTGACGATCCGGCCGCCGGACGCGTTCTGCTCGTTGACCGCGAGCGCGAACAGGTTGACCCAGTCCATCACTTTGAGCGGATCCACCGACCAAGGATCCTGGGTGAGCTTCGTGTGCAGCGCGTGGGCCCGGCGCGGCACCTTGAGACCGCCGGGCAGGATGCCTTCGGTCTCACAGCCCTCGCGGACGCAGTCCTGCATCACCTGCCAGATGTGCAGCAGGCCGTCGCGGATCTCCTCCTCGGTCCGCCAGGCCAGCTCGTTCGCGAGCATCACCTCGCTGATCGACAGCTGCGACTCCCGGCACCGCTCGAGCAGCTCCGCGCCGGTCGTGAACGGGTACTTCAGGGGGGTCGTGTCCAGCACGATCCGGTCGCCCGCCGCGGCGTTCTCGTCGACGACGAATCCGCCGCCGACCGAGTAGTACGTGCGCTCCCGCAGTACTGCGCCGGTCGCGTCGCGGGCGATGAAGATCATCCCGTTCGGGTGGTACGGGAGGGCTTTGCGGCGGTGCATGACCAGATCGGTGTTCTCGTCGAACGCGATCTCGTGCTCGCCGGCCAGCACGATCCGGCCGCGCTCGCGGATCGTCTCGACCCGGGCGTCGACGGAGTGCGTGACGACGGTCTCGGGGTCGGCGCCCTCGAGGCCGAGCAGGACCGCCTTGTTGCTGCCGTGACCGTGCCCGGTCGCGCCGAGCGAGCCGAACAGCTGGGCATAGACGGTCGCCGTCGCGGCCAGCAGGCCGTCGTCGGCGAGGCCGAGTGCAAAGGTGCGGGCGGCACGCATCGGTCCCACGGTGTGGGAGCTCGACGGGCCGATCCCGATACTGAACAGGTCGAAGACGCTGATCGCCATCGTGTGGAGGTTCCTTCCGGTCGCCGTTGACCGTTTGGTGTCCTCCCCGCTCTGTCAGGCAGATGCCTTCCAGAGGTGCCTCGCCCGTGCGGTGAAGGTGCCTGAGAGATTCTTGGGGAGAGTTGCTCCTACGGCGCCCGGTTCCAGGGTGTGTCTCGGGAGACACACCCTTAGGCCGGGTCTCTCCCGCACGGGTTCATGCGGCTGTTGTATTGACTGACGGTCTGGACGGTACGGCGGTCCGCCCGCCAACGTCAATCCAGCGACCCCAGTGAGCCCCGATGCCGCGATCGGGGTCACGCGGGGCTCGTCCCTGATGCCGTCAGCAAGCGATTGCCGAAGGATCGTTCGCATGATGTTCATCCGACGCGCCCTGGCCGGCGCTGTAGTACTCGGCGTCGCAGCTGCTGGGCTGACGACGACCGCCTCTGCTGGTCCCAGCCGCGTGCGCTGGGCCGATTGCACACCGGAAGGGCACGACGATCCCGCTCTGGTGCAGGGCTCGCAGTGCGCGACGCTCCGACTGCCTGTCGATTGGCGGAACCCGGACGGGCCGACCTTCGACCTCTCCATTGCCCGCCGTACTGCGAAGGGCAAGCGAGTCGGCGTGCTGGTGTTCGGACCGGGCGGGCCAGGGGACTCCGGGGTCGACAGGATCAAGACCGGCATGACGCGGTTCAGTGCGGACCTGCAGGACCGGTTCGACATCGTCAGCTTCGACCCGCGAGGCATTGCGCGGAGCAATCCGGTGCAGTGCTCGGCCGCGCTGCTCGCGAAGCAGCCCTCGCCGATCATCACGAGCACGGCCGAGTTCACCGCGACGATCAGCTACAACCGGCAGCTCACCACGGACTGCCGCGAGCACACCGGTCCGCTGTACGACCACATCGACACCTGGCAGACAGTCCGCGACCTCGACGCAATACGCCGTGCGCTCGGTGAGTCCACTATCTCGTTCCACGGCAGCTCGTACGGGACGCTGCTCGGAGCGCAGTACGCCGAGACGTATCCGAACCGGGTCCGCGCGATGGTGGTGGAGAGCGTGATCGACCACGGCTCACCGACGACGAAGTCGTTCCTCGACGTCCAGGCGGCCGCCGCTCAGGACTCGTTCGACGAGTTCGTGAAGTGGTGTGACGCGTCGGCAAGCTGCGCACTGCACGGGCAGGACATTCACGCGCTGTGGGCTGGGCTGCTGGCTCGGTCGGGCGATCCGTTCAAGCTGAGCTTCCAGGTGTTCAGACTGCTCTACGACCCGGAGTGGAGGGTGCTGGCTCAGACGTTGAAGGATCTCGAGACTCCGGCAGCTGCCGCCGTCCCGAGTGGACTCGCCCAGAACCCGTTGGCGGTGTTCTGCCAGGACTGGAACCTTCCGGTCAAGGACTACCGCGAGTACGCCGCCCATCTGCAGCGGCTGGCCCGGAACAACCAGGACATGCGCTACCCGGGTCAGCTGATGGCGGTGTCGATGTGTCTCGGTGCTCCGAAGGCGAACAACCCGCAGCACGTGCTGGACGTCCACGGGCTCAAGACGCCGGTGCTGCTCGCCAACGCGATCCACGACCCGGCCACGCCGTACAGGATGGCGCAGAGCGTGCAGCGTCAGCTCGGCCGCTCCGGAGTGCTGCTCACGTACGACGGCTGGGGACACGGGAGCTACAACTCGAGCCCGTGCATGCAGAGCACGATCGACAACTACCTGATCGCGCGCGAGGTACCGAGGCGCGGCAGCAGCTGCGCCGCCGTACCGCCGGTCGGCTGAAGGTCAGACCGGTACGCCGGTGACTTCGAGGACGCGGTCGAGCTGGTCCCCGCGGACCAGCCGGCCCGTCATCAACCGGAGCTCGCTGCAGGCGGTCTCGAGCGCCTGCGCCTGGGTCCGGCAGTTGTCGACGAACCAGAACGGATCGTCGGGCTGCGGATCATCGGCGTCGTCGATGTCGGCGTACCAGTGCCGACTGCCGTAGTGCACTACTCGCACCCGTAGATTCATGATGACTACTCCCCGTACCCAGGGATACTGGGTCCCCCCTGGTCCCAGTCGGGGCCGCCTCGGCCTGGCGCGTGGTACGCGGCCCCCCACTAGCCACGCGCCCGGCCGAGTTCGACCCTCCCCCGCTCTGTACATCGTGCTGGGCGGGCGAGTGTTACCGATTGTGACGCTTAATTTTGAGCGATCGCTTGATTACTTCAGGTGTGACTTGGTCCACTGCTCCAGGCCGTCGGTGGTGATCGGCAGGTCCTCGGTCAGGATCTCCAGCCGGTCGGAGTGGACGACGACGTTGTCCTCGATCCGGATGCCGATGCCGCGCAGCTCCGGCGGCACGGTCTCGTCGTTCGGGTGGAAGTACAGGCCCGGCTCGACCGCGAGCGCCATGCCGGCCTCGATGGTGCCGGCGAAGTACGCCTCCGGACGGGATGCGTCGCAGTCGTGGACGTCGAGGCCGATGTAGTGGCCGGTCCCGCAGACGATGTAGCGGCGGTGCTGCTGGCCGTCCGGGCCGAGCAGTTCGTCGATCGACGCCTCGAGCAGGCCCCAGTCCCGCAGCCCTTCGGCCAGCACCCGCAGCGCTTCGTACTGGAAGGCGCGGTACGGCGCTCCGACCTTGACCGCTTCGAGGGATGCGAGCTGTGCCTTGTGCACCAGGTCATGCACCTGCCGCTGCGCAGCGGTGTACTCGCCGGTGGCCGGGAACGTCCGGGTCACGTCGGCGGTGTAGAGCGTGCGCGTCTCGACGCCTGCGTCCAGCAGGATCACGTCGCCCTCGTTCACCGGACCGTCGTTGCGGACCCAGTGCAGCACCGGTGCGTGGTTGCCAGCAGCAACAATCGACGCATAGCCGACGCCGTTGCCGGCGGTCCGCGCGCGCCGGTCGAACGTGCCCTGCAGCCAGCGCTCGCCGCCGCCACGGATCGCCTCCGGCAGCTCGCTCGCCACGTCGCCGAACGCGAGCACGCTGGCCGCGACCGCATCCCGCAGCTGGTCGAGCTCCCAGTCGTCCTTGATCCGGCGCAGCTCGGCGAGCGTCTGCCGCAGCGCGTTGCCGTCGGTGGGCGACGTTCGTACCAACGCGTCCAGCATCGGCTCGACGCCGGGCACCGAGAGCATGAACGGGACCGCGCCACGCACTGCGGCGGGCAGCTCCTCGAGCGGACGGCAGGCGATCTGCAGCGCGTCCGACCAGTCCTTCAGGCCCGGCACCGGGCCGATCCACAGCTCACCGTCGCGCGCGTTCGCGAAGAAGTCCGCCTCGTCCGGGCCGGCCGTCTCACGCAGGTACAGCGTCGCATCGCCGTCACCGGAGATCACCAGTACGGCGCCCTCGGCCTGGCAACCGGTCAGCCAGACGAAGTCGCTGTCGGCGCGGAACTGGTAGTCGGTGTCGTTCGACCGCACCGGTGCCCGGCCGGCCGCGAGCGCGATCCGCCGTCCCGGCAGCGCCGCGGCGAGCTTCCGCCGGTGCTCGGCGGCCGCCTCGGCGAGCCCTTCCAGCACCGAAACCGAGCGGTCCACCGGCCCCCAGCCACGCGAGATGAACTCCCGGAACCCCTTGGCGTCGATGGGGCGGTACGACTTCGGTGTTTCTTCGGTC
This sequence comes from Kribbella rubisoli, assembly GCF_004217145.1. Classification (GTDB taxonomy): domain Bacteria; phylum Actinomycetota; class Actinomycetes; order Propionibacteriales; family Kribbellaceae; genus Kribbella; species Kribbella rubisoli. The sequence continues at coordinate 1,675,760 of NZ_SHKR01000011.1, forward strand.
CGGGCGTCATCGGACATGAGCGAGCTCCCCTTTGCAGCTGACGTTGTCTAGGGCGTGTGTGGTGGTCCAGCGCCGTAGCGAGCAGGTGCTCGGTGCGGTGCATCGGCGCGCGGGGGCGAAGGGGTCGATGCGGAGCATCGTTCCCTTTGCACCCGTGCGGCGAGGTGCCGTGCCGAGTGCCGCGCAGTAGGCGCTGGACCACCACACACGCCCTCACATCAACTCAGGTACTCACGGGGCGGCGCAAGCCCTTATCGGCTACCGGGACCGGAAGGCGGCGAGGATGGCCTGCTCGGAGTGCAGCAGGTACTCGTGCAGGTCGGCCGCAGCCTCGTCGTACTTGCGGGCTTCGAGCAGCTCGAACAGCCTGCGGTTCCGCTCGATGTACGGCTCGTGCAGCTCGCGCGGGGTCGCGATCACGTGGAAAAGGAGCCGCAACTCTGCGAGCAGCCGGCCGGTCATCGCGTCCATGCGGGAGCTGTCGGCCAGACCGATCAGGTGCTCGTGGAAGCGCATGTTCGCCGTACCGACAACCGGCCACCGGTCCGCACGGGCCGCGGCCTCGGCCGCCTCGACGTCGTCCTGCAACGGCTCGAGACGGCTCGCCGGCAGCTCCGGATCCCGGTCGTCCAGTCCGCGTACGACGTCCACCTCGAGGACCCGGCGCAGGCGGTACAGGTCGATCACGTCGTGCTCGTCCAGCTCGGGGACGAAGACTCCGCGGTGCAGCTTGTAGACGAGCAGACCCTCGTGGGTCAGCAGCCGGAAGGCCTCGCGCAGGGTGTTCCGGCTGACCTCGAGGACCTCGGTCAGCTCGATCTCGGAGAGTTGGGCGCCGGGCGGCAGCGCGCCTTCGGTAATACTGCGGCGAAGGATGTCGGCGGCGCGCTCCGCGGAGCTGCTCCGGTCCAGTCGCGCGACGTCGGCGGCGACGGTTCGCAGCCATGCCTGCCGTTCGGTCTCGGCCCCACCCGTACTCATCTCCGCATCATCCCGCACCGGAGCGGCCAGGAAAAGTAGAACAAGCCTCTTGCAGGATTGTTGAACAATCTCTAGGCTCGATCGAGGGAGGTGGCGCATGGACCTCAACGCGGACATGGGTGAAGGATTCGGTTCCTGGTCGATGGGCGACGACTCGGCCTTGCTCGACGTTGTCACCAGCGCGAACGTGGCCTGCGGATTCCACGCCGGCGATCCGTCGATCATGCGGCGGGTGACGGCCGAGGCGGTCGAGCGCGGCGTCGCGATCGGGGCCCACGTCGGGTACGCCGACAAGCCCGGCTTCGGGCGGCGCTTCCTCGACATCGAGCCGGCCGCGTTGCGCGACGAGGTGGTGTACCAGCTCGGTGCGCTGGACGCGTTCGCGCGGATCGCGGGCGACAAGGTGCGGTACGTGAAGCCCCACGGCGCGCTGTACAACACGGTCGGCCACCACGTGGGGCAGGCCACCGCAGTGGTCGCAGCGGTCGCGGAGTACGACAAGACGCTCCCTGTGCTCGGTCTTCCCGGCTCGGTGTGGCTGCGGCTCGCCGAGGAGGCCGGTCTGACTGCGGTACACGAGGCCTTCGCGGACCGCGCGTACACCCCCGAGGGGACGTTGGTGTCGCGGCGCGAGGCTGGGTCTGTGCTGCACGACGCAGACGAGATCGCGGCCCGGTGTACGGCGATGGCCACCGGGCAGCCCATCCAGGACAGCTCCGGCGGCTCGCTGGTGGTCGACCCGACCTCTATCTGCGTTCACGGTGACACCCCTGGTGCCGTCGACATCGCTCGGCGCGTGCGTGGCGCGTTGGAGGGAGCGGGCGTCACCCTGCGCCCGTTCACCGGCTGATGCGAATCCTCCCGGCGGGTGACCGGGCGCTGCTGGTCGAGCTCGATGATCTCGACGAGGTGCTCGGGTACTACGCCGCGCTGACCGCGGATGCCCCGGCGGATGTCGTCGACATCGTCCCGGCCGCCCGTACCGTGCTGGTCACCACAACCGGCGACCTCGCCACCTTGTCGCGAGCCCTGCACGACGTGACCCCTACCCGCGACAGCCGCACGACCGGTGATCTCGTCGACATCCCGGTCATCTATGACGGGGCCGACCTGGGCGACGTCGCCGACCTCCTCGGCTGTTCCCAGGACGACGTGATCGCGCGCCACACCGCCGACGAATGGACAGTCGCCTTCTGCGGCTTCGCTCCCGGATTCGGTTACCTGACCTCCACCGGCAGTTGGGACATTCCTCGCCGGTCGTCACCTCGGACAAAGGTCCCCACCGGCGCGGTCGCGCTGGCCGGCGAGTTCAGCGGCGTGTACCCGCGCGAATCTCCCGGTGGCTGGCAGTTGATCGGCCGCACCACGGCGAAGATCTTCGACCAGGAGCGCGATCCGGCCGCGCTGTTCCACCCGGGCCGTAGGGTCCGGTTCGTCGACGCGGGCCGTGGATGAGCAGCCTGACCATTCTCGAACCGGGGCCGTTGGCAACAATCCAGGACCGCGGGCGAGCGGGTCAGGCGGCACTCGGCGTACCGGCGTCGGGCGCCTGCGACCGGTCTCCCTACGAACTCGCGAACCGCCTGGTCGGCAATCGCCCCGGCGCGGCGGCACTCGAGGTCACCTTCGGCGGGCTGGTGCTGCACGCCGATGTCGACCTCGTCGTCGCCATCACCGGCGCCCCCTGCACCGGCGTACCTCTGAATGCTCCAGCCACGTTGCGCGCCGGCCAGCTGCTCCGGCTCGGTCCGCCTGTCACGGGTCTGCGGACGTACGTCGCGGTCCGCGGCGGCATCGACGTACCGCCGGTTCTTGGCTCTCGTTCGACCGACCTGCTGTCCGGCCTTGGGCCTGCGCCGCTGACGCCCGGTCTGACGCTGCCGGTCGGTCGCGCTGTCGAACCGATGCCCGGCGTCGACCTGGCTCCCGTCGCACACCCGGCCGGCGGGCAGGTCGCGCTCCGCGTGACTCCAGGACCCCGCCGAGACTGGTTCACCGACGCGGGCTGGGAGTCGCTGCTTTCCCAGACCTACCAGGTCAGCAGCAACAGCAACCGCGTCGGCGTACGCCTCGACGGCCGGCCACTGGAACGCGCTACGGCCGGCGAGCTGGCGAGCGAGGGCATGGCCCGCGGCGCCATCCAGATCCCACCGTCCGGCACCCCGGTCATCTTCCTGGCCGACCATCCCGTCACCGGCGGCTACCCTGTCATCGCGTACGTCGCCGACGCCGACCTGGATGCCTGTGCCCAGCTGAGGCCGGGCCAGCCGGTGCGGCTCGTCAGCTGACCTTCAGGTTGTCTGGAAGCGGCGCAGGTACTCCGTCGGCGTGATGCTCAGATGCCTCGCGAACGCACGTCGCAGGGTCTCGTCGCTGCCCAGCCCGCTGAGCCGAGCTGCTTTGGTGATGCTGTGGCCGTCGAGCAGTAGTTGCTGAGCCCGGTCGAGTCGCACTCGCTCGACCCAGCGGCCGGGCGTGGTCTGGAACTCGCTCTGGAACAGACGGGTCAGATGCCGCGGACTGACGGCCGCAGATGCCGCCAGGTTCGGCAGGGTGTGGTCGCCTGCGGGGTCGGCCACAACGGTCTCGGTCACCACCCGCAGCGGATCGCTCCGCGCCGGCGGCGTGTCCAACGCTGTCGAGAACTGGGACTGCCCACCTGGCCGCTGCAAGAACACCACCAGTTCGCGGGCTGTTGCCCGAGCGACGTCGGCACCGTAGTCCGCCTCGACGAGAGCGAGCGCAAGGTCGATGCCGGCGCTGATGCCGGCCGACGTCACGTAACGCCCGTCGGTGATGTGCAGCGCGTCGGGCTCGACGTTCACCCTCGGGTACTGCCGCGCCATCGCGGCCGCGTGCCGCCAGTGCGTCGTCGCCCGCCGCCCGTCAAGGAAGCCGAGAGCCGCCAGTACGAACGCCCCGCTGCACACCGACGCCACCCGCTCAGCCCCTCCCGCAAGCGCCCGCGTCACGTCGGCGACCTCCGTCGGAACCTCCTCGACCAGGTGATCGGCCCCGGCCACCACCACCGTGTCGACAACTCCAACCTGCGCGGCCGCGACCACCCCCGCCAGCACGACGCCCGATGCCGTCGTCACCTGCCCACTCTTTCCGGATACCAGCACCGTGTCGTACCGGCTGCTGCCCTGCGCCCGATTGGCCTGATGGAGCACTTCGAGCGGACCGGTGACGTCAAGGAGCGTCACCCCGTCGTACACCACGAACGCGACTCGGCGTGTCCGGATCTGTGGTTGATGTGGCGAATTGGACATGGCATCAGCGTAACCCGCACCGCGAACCTGGACTCATGATCGAAACCATCGCCGGGATCCGGATCCCCGACAGCGCCCTGGCCCGCGAGGCCACCGAACTCGTCCGTGACGTGGCGTCGCCGCTGCTGTTCGACCACTCCCGCAGGGTGTTCCTGTTCGGCGCGCTCCGCGGCAAGGACCTCGAGTACGACGCCGAGCTGCTGTACGTCGGCGCGATGTTCCACGACCTCGGCCTGACCGAGCGCTACCGCCGGATCGACCAGCGCTTCGAGATCGACGGCGCCGACGAGGCCCGGCGTTTCCTCCACCAGCACGGCGTCACCGGCGAGGCCGCCGACCGGGTGTGGACGGCGATCGCGTTGCACACCACGCCGGAGATCCCGCTCCACCTGCCCGCCGAGGTCGCGCTCGTCACCCGCGGTGTCGAACTCGACGTACTCGGTCTCGGGTACGACGTGATCACCGACGCGGAGCGCGACGCCGTCGTCGCCGCGCACCCGCGTCCGGACTTCAAGAACCGGATCCTCGAGGCCTTCACCGAGGGAATCCAGGACCGGCCCGCGACGACGTTCGGCAACGTGAAGTCCGACGTCCTCGAACACTTCGTGCCCGGTTTCCACCACACCGACTTCGTCGACGTCATCAAGAACTCCGCCTGGCCTGAATAAGACCTTGCTTGTGAGGGGAGCGGGGACCGGCGAGGATGTGCGGTATGACGGAGACGCCGGGTATTGACAGCACTGTCCCTCCGAGCGGCACCGGGTGTGTCGAGTGCCTGGCAGCCGACGGTTGGTGGTTCCACCTCCGCCGCTGCGCGGAGTGCGGCCACATCGGCTGCTGCGACTCCTCTCCCGAGCAGCACGCCTCCCGCCACGCGGCCGAGAGCGGTCACCAGATCGTCCGCAGCTTCGAACCGGGCGAGGACTGGTTCTGGCACTACGGCGAGTCCGAGTACTACAACGGCCCCGAGCTGGCCCCGCCGGCCGCCCACCCCGAGAACCAACCGGTCCCCGGCGGCAACGTCCCCACCGGCTGGCAGGGCAAGCTCCACCGCTGAGGCGCCGTGACTGATCTGTCCGCCGATGTCGTCGTCGGCGACTTCACCGTGCCGTTCGTCATCTCCCGGCCGTACCTGAACTTCCGGATCTGCGGCGGCGACTACGAGTACAAGACCTGCCTGAACGTAGTCGTCAACGGGCAGGTCGTCCGTACCGAGACTGGGCGGGCCACCGAACGCCCGCACGCAGCGACCTTCGACCTGACCGAGTGGCTCGGCCAGGATGCGCACCTGGAGCTCGTCGACGAAGCCGACGGCGAGTGGGGCTACGTCCGCGTGAGCGACATCGTCCTGAGCTCGACGCCGACCGTCGTGACCGTGAAACCCCCGCTGTACGCCGAAGCGCTGCGACCACAGCTCCACTTCACGGCCCGGCAGTGGGCGATGCACCGGCTCAACCCGGTCGAGCGCGAGGAGGGATGGCTCAACGACCTCAACGGACTGGTCTTCCACGACGGCGAGTACCACTTGTTCGCGCAGCGCTGGAACAAGTGCTGGATCCATGCCATCAGCAACGATCTGGTGCACTGGACCGAACTGGAGCCGGCCTTCTTCGAGGAGTCGCTCGGCACCGGCGTGCAGTCGGGCAGCTGCGTCGTGGACGTCGACAACACCTCGGGCCTCGCCGGGCCGGGCGAGGGTCCGGCGATGGTTGCCTTCTGGTCGCGTAACGACAACCGGTCGCAGTGCGTCTCGTACAGCCTGGACCGCGGGCGGACCTGGACTCACTATGCCGGCAACCCGATCATGGACCTGCCCGAGCGCGATCCGATGGTGTTCCGCGATCACCGGCGCGCGCAATGGGTGATGGTGCTGTACGGCGACGATCGCTACCAACTGCTGCGCTCCGACGACCTGTTGCACTGGGAGTCGCTGAACAGCTCGATCTCGAACAGCTTCGAATGCCCAGACTTCTTCGAGCTCGGCATAGCCGGCTCAGACGAGTCACGATGGGCCCTGGTCCGCGGCGACGGCCGATACTCGATCGGCACCTTCGACGGACACACTTTCGTCGAGGAGACCCCACAGCTGCAGGTCGACGGCGGCCCCCACTTCTACGCAACCCAAAGCTGGGCAGCGCCAGGCGGCGGCCCTCATCTCCACGCACCCCAGGGCTGGGCGGCGGCAGGCGACGGCACCACTCCTCGCCGGATCCAGCTCGCCTGGATGCGCGGGGGCCGCTACCCAAACATGCCCTTCAACCAGCAGGTAAGCATCCCCTGCGACCTGACCCTGCAGCAGACCCCAGACGGCCTACGCATGTACCGCCAGCCCGTCCCCGAACTGCAGACCCTCTCGCGGACCCGCCACACCTGGCCCGCCCGCGTCCTATCCCCGGGAACCCCATGGCAGATAGGTACAGCCTGGCCACTCCTCCGCATCACCTGCAACGCAACCCTCGCCCCAAACGCCGAGCTAACGCTCACCATCTGCGGCACGCAGATCACCGTGACCTCAAACAGCATCGCCATACTCACGCCCGAACCAACACCTATGTCAGCCGACCAGCCAACAGCCACCGCGGCCAAGCAGCCGACGATCACTGCGGTTGGCAAGCTCGACATTGTCGTGGACACGACGTCGGTCGAGGTGTTCGCGAACGGCGGTGAGGCGTCGCTGACGGCGTGCGTGCAGCCAGGGCACTACGAGCTGACGCTTACCGCGTCCGGGACCGACTGCAGCCTGGGCGAGCTCGAGGTCGTCGAGCTCGCTTCGATCTGGCCGGCGGTCTAGAGCACGAAGCCGGTCGGGAACGGGTCGTCGGGGTCCAGCAGGTAGTTGGCGGTGCCAGTGATCCAAGCTCGGCCGGTGACGGTGGGTACGACGGCGGGGTGCGGGCCGACCGTCGTTTCCTCGACCAGGCGGCCGGTGAAGCGAGTGCCGATGAAGGACTCGTTGACGAAGTCGGTGTTGAGCGGGAGCTCGCCGCGGGCGTGGAGCTGGGCCATGCGGGCCGACGTACCGGTACCGCAGGGTGAGCGGTCGAACCAGCCCGGGTGGATCGCCATCGCATTGCGGGAGTCGGCGCCGTCTTCACCAGGCGCGGTGAACTGGACGTGTTTGCAGCCGTTGATCCCCGGATCCAGCGGATGGACCGGGCGATCCGTGGCGTTGATCGCATCCATGATGTCCAGGCCGGCCTGCAGGATCCGGTCCTTCTCAGCGCGGTCGAACGGGATCCCGAGCTGCTCCAACGGCAGGATCGCATAGAAGTTCCCGCCGTACGCCAGGTCGTACGTGACCTTCCCCAGTCCGGGCACGTCGACCGAAGCGTCCAAGGCATGCGAGTACGACGGGACGTTGCGCAACGTCACATGCTCCGCGCGACCGTTACTCACGGCAACGTCTACGACGACGAGTCCTGCGGGCGTGTCCAGCCGGACCTGTGTGACCGGCTCGGTCACCTCGACCATGCCGGACTCGACCAGCACGGTCGCGACGCCGATCGTGCCGTGACCACACATCGGCAGCAGGCCGGAGACCTCGATGTAGAGCACGCCCCAGTCCGCGTCGGAGCGGGTCGGCGGCTGCAGGATCGCTCCACTCATCGCGGCGTGACCACGCGGCTCGTTCATCAGGAACAACCGCAGGTCGTCCAGGTGCTTGATGAAGTACTCGCGCTTCTCGGCCATCGTCGCACCCGGGACGACGCCGACCCCGCCGGTGACGACGCGGGTCGGCATGCCCTCGGTGTGCGAGTCGATCGCCGTGATCGTCCGGACGGACCTCATACCAACGACTCCACTGCCTTCTTCATGTCCTGCTCCAGTTGGGCGACGTGCTCGGGGACGAGCGGTCCGCGCGGCGGGCGGCAGGGTCCGCCGTACCGACCGACGTAGTCCATGCCGTACTTGATCGCCTGGACGAACTCGGTCCGTGAATCCCAGCGGAACGCGGCGACCAGCGGCTCGTACAGCGCACGGGCCTCTTCCAGCTTGCCCTCCAGAGCCAGGTCGTACAAACGGACCGATTCCTTCGGGAACACGTTCGGGAAGCCGGCGAACCAGCCGGTCGCGCCCATCAGCAGAGCCTCGAGCGTGAGGTCGTCGGCGCCCGCGATCACGGCCAGGTCCGGCGCGAGCTCGCGGATCTCCAGGATCCGGCGGACGTCACCGGAGAACTCCTTCACCGCGACGACGTTCTCGATCCCGGCGATCTCGGCGAGCAGGTCCGGCGTCAGGTCGACCTTGGTGTCGAGCGGGTTGTTGTAGACCATCACCGGCAACCCGGCCTTCGCGACCTCGGTGAAGTGGTTGATCACCTCGCCACGGTTCGCCCGGTACATCGTCGGCGGCAGGCACAGCACGCCGTCCGCTCCGTCTTCGGCCGCCTTCTCCGCCCACGCGCGCGCCTGGTGGGAACCGACACCGTGGACGCCGACGACCACGACACCGTCGTCACCGACGGCCTCGATCGCGGTCCTCGCCACAGCGCGCCGCTCGTCGTCGGTCAGCGACGAGTACTCACCGAGCGACCCGTTCGGCCCGACGCCGCGGCAGCCGTTGTCCACCAGCCAGCGGCAGTGCTCGGCGTACTTGTCCAGGTCCGGCCGCAACCCCGCCGACGCCGACGCATCCTCGGCGTACGGCAACGCGGTCGCAACGATCACGCCGTCCAACTTCTCGCTCATAGCTCCTCCTCAGCTTGGGCCAGATCGCGCAGCCGCACTGGTACGGCGATCGGTCGTTTCATGCTTGGTTTCGGTACGTCGCCCGGCGCGGCCAGCAATGCGGCGACGGTGCGCGAACACACCCGCCCCTGACACATCCCCAGCCCCGCTCGACTGCTGAGCTTCATTGCCCGGCCGTCGTCGAGACCGCGCTCTCCGGCGACGGTTTCGAGCTCTCCCCGCGTGACTTCCTCGCAGCGGCAGACGATCGTGTCCGCGTTGCTCCAGCTCTTCCACCCGTCTCGCACGGGATACGCCTTGGCCAACGCCGCTGCAAACCGCCGCCGCCCCCGCGTGACAGCCGTTGAATCCAAGGAAGGTGACTCGCCGCCGAGCGCGCGATGAGCTGCTGCTGCGCCGGCCAAACCGCCTTCTGCGCTGGACAGCGCGGCACCCCCGATGCCCGTGAGCTCACCGGCGGCGTAGATGCCTGAGGTGGTCGTTTGCTGGTTGGCATCGACGGCGACCGCGGGGCCGCCGTCCGGACCTGTGGTCAGGTTGCAGCGGGCCGACACCGCGAGCTCGAGGTTGGCGGTGAAGCCGAAGCCCACGCAGACCGCATCGACGTCCATGCGGCGTTCACTCCCAGGAACCGGGCGCCAGTTGGAGTCGAGCCGAGCGATGGTCACGGCCTCGACGTGACACGTCCCGTGCGCGGCGATCACAGTCCAGCCGTGGCGGAGCGGGACGCGGTGCCGCGCGAGCAACGCGCCGTACCCGACGGCCTCCCGAAGCTTGCTCGGGGCAACCAATGGATCCGTCGACCAGCCTTTGCGGACGGTGGTCAGCGAGTTGGCCTCGAGCAGCGCGACCACGTCCGCACCGACACCGAGGAGCGATTCGGCCACCGGCAGCAGGAACGGACCGGTGCCCGCGACCAGGACGCGTTGCCCGATCGCGATGCGTTGTCCCTTGGCCAGCGCCTGGGCCGCCCCGGCGGTGTACACGCCGGGCAGATCCCAGCCAGGGAAGGGAAGCACGCGGTCATAGGCACCGGTCGCCAGCACCACGGCCTTCGCATCGATCGGGAACGGCTGCCGACCGGCGGCGTCCGCCGGGCCTTGCTGCGCCCAGAGGCGCAGGTCCTCGATCGCCCAGATCGAGGTCTCCGGGAGGTAAGTGATCCGCGGATGACTGCTGAGGGCCTCCCGCTGGGCCGCAAAGGCCTTCCACTCATGCTGAAGGCGATCCGGCCGATGCGCGGCGAACTCCTGCGGAAGCTGCCGGTTGTACTGACCGCCGATCGCTCGGCCGTTATCGACCAGCAGCACCTCAGCGCCGGCCTCCGCACCAGCAAGCGCGGCAGCGACACCCGCCGGACCAGCACCCACGACGACAACCTCGGCCGACATCGGTGAATGTACGACGGTCTCAGTCTCCGACGTGGCAGGCAGGACAGCGCCGTTCTGCGTCGTGATCGCGTCGCCGGTCACGATCGTCCGCTGACACGCACGCACGTCGGCAAGACCGTTGACGGTCACCAGACAGTCCTGACACGCCCCGATCCCGCAGAAGGTCCCGCGAGGACGGTTGTGGACGCGAGTCGTCCGCCACGTGTCACGGCCGTTCGCCAGCAGTACGGCGGCCACGGTCTGGCCGGCATGAGCCGTGACCGGATGCCCGTCGACGGTGACGTCCACGGCCGGCGGCGCACCGACCTCGGACGGATCGCCGGAGCGAGGTCGAAGATAAGCGCTCATGATGCGATCACCGCCGGGCGGTCCACGCGGAACGGCGATGGGTCGACGTGTGGCGTGAGACCGAGGAACAACTCCGTGATCAGTCGGCCCGTCGACGGCGCGAGCCCGATACCCGCGCCCTCATGGCCGGTCGCGTGCCAAAGCCCGAGAACTCGTGGATCCGCACCGATGACCGGCAGATGATCCGGAGCATAGGGACGGAACCCGCCGTACGCACGCATGACCGGCACATCGCCGAGGAACGGGAACAGCCCGACGGCCTTGCGCGCAAGCTCCCGCAGCACCCGCACCCGGACCGCCTCGTCGAACCCGATCCGCTCCCGGCTCGACCCGATCAGCACCGTCCCGGCCCGCGTCGACTCGACCACTGTGGACGTCTGCAAGTCGGCGTCGCCACTCCCGACCGCGCCGACGTAGTCAGCGTCGTACACCTTGTGGCGCACGGACTCCGGCAGCGGCGCAGTCACCAGGATCATCCCGCGTCGTGGCAGCACCTCGATCGGCGCACCCGCCGCCGCGCCGAACGCACCGGCCCACGGCCCGCACGCGTTGAGCACTGCCCCACAAGCGATGTCGCCGTCCGAGGTGTCCACACCGACCACGCGTCCACGCGACTGCCGCACCCCGAGCGCGGTGACCCCCGATCTCACCTCGCCACCGCGCCCGCGGACGGTCGCCAGTAGAGCGGTCGCAGCCAGCACCGGCTGCACCTGCGCGTCGTCCGGGTAGTGCACGCCGATCGTCACTCGGGACGTGATCAGCGGCTCGAGGTCGAACACCTCAGCCGGCGTGATCACCTGCGCCGCGACCCCGGCCTCCTGCTGCTTCGCCGCGAAGGCGGTCAACGGCTCCGGATCACCCGTCGCCACCACAACGCCGCCTTTGGCTTCCCACTCGATATCGGCGAGCTGCTCGGGCAGGCGGCCGAGCAGCGCGTCCCACTCGGCTCGCGACGCGACCGCCAGATCGAGCTCCGGCCCGGGCTCCTTGTCAGAGACCAGCACATTGCCCTCACCGGAGGCTGTCGTCCCCGCGGCCGGCCCGTCGCGATCGATGACCAGCACCCGCACGCCGGCCGCCGACAACGCCTCCGCGCAGGCCGCCCCGACCATGCCCGCGCCGACCACCACCACATCGGGTGTCGCGGACCGGTGCATGACGACTCTCCTCGAAGACGTTCGCTAAAATGAACGATATCGAGAGTACGCGCGGTTCCGACGACCGGTCAATGCACTCAACCGGACCTCTCGGGGACTTCTTCCGGAACTATCCCGGCAAATGCGGCCCACCGGCCGCGGTCGGGTACACATCCGGCGGATATTCGAGCAGCAGCACCGACCGGACCGGACCGTCGACCGCCTCGTAGCCGTGCGGTCCGGCCGCCCGGAAAGCCAGGTAGTCGCCGGGCCCCAGTTCCTCGGTCTGCCCATGTGTACTGACGCGCAGCCGACCAGCCAGGACGATGTGGTGCTCGGTCCCCGGATGCCCGTCGGACTGCTGGACCGCATCCGGCCGGATCTCCTGGTTGTAGATCTCGAACAGCCCGCCCGGGTGCTCGAGCCGCCGCAGCATCCGCAGATCGATCGCCTCACCGGACAGTACGTCGACATCCGCGGACCGCACGAGGACCAGGTCCGACGCCGGCGACTCGGCCAGCAGAGCCGACACCGGCACGCCGAGAGCGTTCGACAAACTGAACACTGTCTCGATCGTAGGGTTGCCCGCACCGGACTCGAGCTGCGACAGCGTGCCCTTAGCGATCCCCGACCGGCGGGCCAGTTCGGACAGCGAGATGCCCTGCTCGTCCCGACGCGCCCGCAGATTGGTCCCGAGCAGCTTTCCCGCACCCATCGCCGTCACAGCCCGGAGCATGCCACATCGAGGCGGTAACTTCGGATCCGTTGCGCGCATCAACCTCATTGAGAGGACTGGTGACTCACATGAAGCTCCTGCGCGCCCTCCCGGCGCTCGCACTCCCCCTGACCCTCCTGACCAGCCCGGCCCAAGCGGCACCGACCGAGACGGCCTGCACCATGGACCTCGGCTCCATCACCAGCCGAGGCGTTGTCCAGTACCGGACCGTCACGGCCACCCAGCCCGCGACGGTCTCGTCGACCCAGCGACAGGTGACCGTCTTCAGCCCCGGCCAGGCCCGGTTGAGCACGATCTGGAACTGGAGCAGCAACCTGCCGTCGCTCGAGTCCGGCATCGTCGTCACCAAGAGCAACTTCATCGGACAGGCGTCGTACAACTCCAACACCGCGGAGCCCGCCGACCCGTCGTTCACCCAGATCAGTGCCGGCTGGGGCCCGTACTCCGCGATCGGTCTGTCCGTCGACGCCGACCGCCGGACCGCTCGGAACCAGTTCTACGGCCTCAGCAACGGGACCATTCACCGCTGGGTCATCAACAGCTTCGGCTGGACGCCGACCGGGCAGACCGGTGGCTTCAGTGCCGTGAAGACGTGGGCGCTGCTCGGCCAGTCCACGACGTACGACACGTTCCTGGCCACGACCCGCGGTGGTGCGCTGTACACGATCCGCTTGCCACTGACCAAGGCGATGACCCCAGTGGTCAAGCAGGTCCGTTCGGGGACCTGGGGAGCGTTCGACTACCTCGTCGCCCAGCGCTGCGGCCAGGTGAGCACGCTGCTCATCGGCGTCGACAAGGACGCCGGTACGGCGTACCTGTACGCGATGAGCCACGCCAACGGATCGTCGACGGTCATCCAGTCGCTCGGCAAGCTCCCCGGCACCTACACCGACCCGATCTACTTCCTCCGTACCCACGGTACCGATCTGCGCGGCGACTGATCAGGGAATGATCCGCTGCCGTCGCAGCTCGGCGAAGATGTCGTAGAACATCTGCTCGGTCTCGACGTATTCGTGGAATCCGGCTCGCCGGGACTTCGACGAGTCGGCGAAGAAGTCGTAGTCCCATCCGAAGACGAAGTCCGCGAACGGCCACGACGACACCTCCGCGAAGGACGTCGTGGCCAGTCCGTGCGCGGCCTGCATCTGTTTCCAGAGCGGCTCTTTGTCGGCCATCACGTCCTGCAGGGACATCTGCAGAGGCGGCGCCGCTTCGAGTCCGAACCAGGCCGCCAACCGCGGCCACAGCTCGCTCCATCGGAACAGGTCGCCGTTCGTGATGTTGAACGCCTGGTTCGCCGCGGCCGGCGAGGTCGCCGCCCAGACCGTTGCCTTCGCCAACAAACCTGCGTCGGTCACTTCGAGCAGGGCGTCGTACGCACCAGGCTTGCCCGGAAAGCGTAACGGCACGCCGAGCTCCTTGCTGATCGACGCGTACACGGCGATCGCGACCGCGAGGTTCATGGGATTACCCAACGCTGCGCCACCGACGACGGACGGCCGCAGCGCCGACCAGGTCCACGCCTTGCCCTGCTGCCGCTCCTCCAGGAACCGCTGCTGATCGACGTTGAACTCCGGCGGCAGATGCGGCGGATCGTCCTCCCGGGCCGGCGTCTTGAACGGCCCGAGATGCGCGCCGTACACCTTGTAGCCCTGCATGAGACTGACGTGCCGCAGCCCGTGCGCGACCGGCTCGATCGCGTCCACGACGTTGACCAGCATCGCCAGATTCGGCGCCACGAGCTCGGCCCAGGTGGGCCGGTCCTGGTAGGCGACGTAGAACACGTGCGTCACGTCGGACAGTTTCGAGAGCTGGGTCCGCGTGTCGTCCGGATCGAGCAGGTCGACGGCAACATGCCGGACGCGACCGGGTACGTCGACGCCGCCGCGACGGGACAAGCCGATCACCTGCCAGTCCGGCAACGAGGCCAGATGTTCGACCAGATTCGTCCCGATGACTCCCCGGGCGCCTACGACCAACGCGACGTTCTCCATGCCCAACAGCCTTGCTGACCTGCGCAGATAAATCCAAGGCATAGTTTTCACCGAAGCCATAAGCTCAGATCATGGCAACGCTGAGGCAGCTCGAGTACTTCGTCATGGTCGTCGATGAAAGCTCCTTCACCAAGGCCGCCGAGCTCCTGCACGTCACCCAGCCGGCCCTCTCGCATCAGATCCGCACGCTCGAGCGCTCAGCCGGCGGACCGCTGCTCGAGCGACTCCCCCGCACGGTCCGCCTCACCCCGACCGGCCGCGCAATGCTCCCGCACGCGCGCGCCGCCCTCGCCGACGCCGAGCGCGCCCGCTGCGCCGCCCGTCAGGCCGCGGGGCTCGAGGTCGGCGAACTGCAGATCGCCACGCTCTACTCGATCACCCTCGGCGTACTCCCGGCCGCGCTTCGCCGGTGGCGACTGACGCATCCCGAGGTCGGCATCCGGCTCTTCGAGCACCGCCATACCGAGGAACTCATCGAGGCCATGAACGCCGGCGAAGCCGACCTCGCTGTCGGCCCTGAGCCGACCGACTGGTCCGGCGTCACCCGCACACTCGGCACCGAAGAGCTCGTCGTCGTGGTCGCATCCGACGATCCCGCCGCAATCGGAGACACCATCAAGCTGCAGGACCTCGCCGATCGCGCCTGGGTCCACTACGCACCCGGCCACGGACTCGCGGACGTCCTCGACCACGCGTGCGCACAGGCGGGCTTCGAGCCGCGGATCGCAGTACGCACGGAGCAGACCGCTGCCGCCCCGGCTCTTGCCGCGGCCGGTCTGGGACCCGCCCTGGTCCCAGACAACATCTTGGACAACGGCCTCCCCACAGGCGGCCACGTCCTCCACCTGGATCCGCCGGTCCGCCGCACGCTCACGGCGTACACCCGCGGCGAACCCGACCCGCTGGCCGCAGCGTTCATCGACGTCCTCGTTTGGGGTGATGGCGCCGCGGGCACGCGGAGGTGATGGCTGACGAAGAGTCGGACGCAACAGTCCTAGTGGCCGGTACGGCGAACCTGGCGATCGCGATCGCCAAGATCGTCGCCGGGCTGCTGTCCGGGTCCACCGCGCTGCTCGCCGAGGCAGCGCACTCTGTCGCGGACACGCTCAACCAGGTGTTCCTGCTGGCAGCGCTGCACCGCAGCCGCAAACCGGCCGATGCCCGGCATCCGTTCGGCTATGGCATGGAGCGGTACTTCTGGTCGCTGCTCGCGGCGGTCAGCATCCTCGTCCTCGGCGCCGGCTTCTCGATCACCGAGGGGCTGCGCTCGATCTTCGCGCCTTCGCCGATCGCCGCCCTGGCCGTGATCTATCCGGTCCTGGGGATCTCGTTCGTGTTCGAGGGAAGCTCCTGGCTCCGGGCGGTGCTCCAGCTCCGGCGCGAGGCTCGCGAAGCCGACGTACCGCTCATGACGCACCTACGGAGTGCCGAGCCGGCCGTGAAGACCGTGGCCTTCGAAGACACGGCCGCACTGATCGGACTGCTCATCGCAGCGGCCGGTGTGACCCTGGCGGTCGTCACCGGCAACCACATCTGGGACGGCGCCGCGTCGATCGCAATCGGCCTGCTGCTGATCGTGGTCGCCTTCACGCTGGGCCGGGACAACAAGACCATGCTGATCGGACGTGCGCTACCGGCCGACACCCAGCGCGAACTGCGTGAGCTGATCACGAGTACGCCGGGCATCGACGACGTACTCGAGCTGCTCACTCTGCAGCTCGCGCCGGACCGGGTGCTCGTCGTCGCAACGGTCGACCTGGACGACTCAGAGACCACCGGCGCCGCTGTCGAGCAGCTCGCCGAGAAGATCGACGTACAGGTGCGGGAGGCGTTCCCGATGGTGCGGCACCTCTACCTCGACCCGACGCCTGCCGACACGAGGGTCAGCGCTGATCGTGACCCCAGTTCGCCACGATGACGGCAATCGGCGGCAGTACGGCGGCGACCGCGCTCATCCCGATCGCGACCGGGATCGAGAACAGCCGGACGACGAACCACGCCAGCCCGATCAGGGCCAGGCAGCTGCCCATCAGCCAGTAATAGGCCTTCCGGTTGTCCCACCGGCGCGCCACGTCACACCGCCAGCGACAGCTTCCCGAGGGCGTCGACCAGCGGCGAGAGCTCGGGCAGCTCGGAGGCGTTCTTCAGTGCAGACGTCAGTACGGCGTCGTGGGTCGGCTGCGCCTGGTCCAGCAGCTCACGGCCGGCCTCAGTGACCTCCGTGTAGATGCCACGCCGGTCCGTCGGGCACAGGTACCGCTCCAGCAGCTTGCGGTCCTCCAACCGGTTCACCAGGCGGGTAGTAGCGGACTGGCTGAGCACCACAGCGTTGGACAGCTGGTTCATCCGCAGGTGGTAGTCGTCCTGCCGCGCCAGCACGTCCAGCACGCTGTACTCACTGACGGACAGCCCGTGCTGCTTCTGCAGCGCGCGCTCGAGCTCGTCCTCGATCCGGGCATGCAGCGCCGCCAGGGTGCGCCACCCCTGCGCCCGCGCCTCCGCGGCGCCATCCGGTAGTCCCACGACACCTCCACTTGAACTTCACGCTTGCATGCGCAATCATAGCGCTTGTGCAATAGCCCGCGTGTGCAACTATCGCGCACGCCGGTAACAGTCATAAGACTACATTCGAGGGAGAAGTCGAGTCATGCCCGCAGCCCTGCTCGCCCTGGCAATCGGTGCGTTCGGGATCGGCACTACCGAGTTCGTCATCATGGGCCTGCTGCCGGAGGTCGCGACGGACTTCGGCGTCAGCATCCCGTCGGCCGGCCTGCTGATCTCCGGCTACGCGCTCGGCGTGGTCGTCGGCGCACCGCTGCTGACCGCGATCGGCTCCAAGGTCTCCCGGAAGACCGTCCTGATCGCGCTGATGGGCGTGTTCATCGCAGGCAACCTGGTCTCCGCGCTCGCTCCGTCGTACGGCGTTCTGATGACCGGGCGGATCGTCGCGGCGCTGTCCCACGGGGCGTTCTTCGGCGTCGGATCGGTGGTCGCCGCCTCGCTCGTACCGAAGGCTAAGCAGGCCAGTGCGATCGCGCTGATGTTCACCGGACTCACCGTGGCCAACGTGCTCGGCGTACCGGGTGGGACTGCTCTTGGACAGCACTTCGGTTGGCGATCGACGTTCTGGGCCGTCACTGCCCTCGGCGTGGTCGGATTGCTCGGCATCGTGTTCTTGGTACCGCGACAGGGAACTGCTGAGGGGCCGGGGCTGCGGACCGAGCTGGCTGTGTTCAAGAACGTGCAGGTGTGGCTGGCGCTGGCCATGACCGCACTGGGCTTCGCTGGAGTGTTCGCGTCCTTCACCTACATCGCACCGATGATGACGGGCGTCGCGGGCTTCTCTGCGGGCGCAGTGACCTGGCTGCTGATGCTGTTCGGCGCTGGGCTCGTCGTCGGGAACCTGCTGGGCGGTAAGGCAGCAGACCGGTCACTGATGCCGAGTCTCTACCTGATCCTGGCGCTACTAGCCGCAGTGCTGGTCGCCTTCGTGTTCACCGCCCACGCCAAGCTCCCGTCCGCCGTGACAATCGCGCTCTTCGGAGCAGCGGGCTTCGCCACCGTCGCTCCGCTGCAGAAGCGGGTGATGGACAAGGCTAAGGGCGCTCCGGCGCTGGCGTCCGCGGCCAACATCGCCGCGTTCAACCTGGGCAACGCAGCCGGCGCGTACCTCGGTGGACTCACCATCGAGCACGGTCTCGGCTACACCGCCCCCAACTGGGTCGGCGCTGCCCTCGCCGTGTCCGGCCTGCTCGTCGCTCTCGTCTCCGGCCTACTGGACCGCAAGGACGTCGCGCAGCCAGGTGAACGCGGCAGCCTGCATCGCCCGGTCGAACTTGTGGGGCCCGTCGAAGAACTGACCGACGTACGACGCTGAGGACCCAGCGGCGGCGTAGTGCGTCGCGATGCGCTCATGCGCCGCCTCTTCTCCGCCCAGCGGAAACAGCTCGTCCTGCCGGTTGTACTGCACCAGGAGCGGCGCCGGAGCCTGACAGGCGGCGACGTCCGACCAGTCGACCTGCGGCGGGAACATGCGAGGCATCAGCATCCAGGTGTGCGACACGACGTTCTGGTCGAGCAACGAGTTGTAGGTACCCATCATCCCGATCACGACGGCAGCAGTCAGGTCGCTACTCGTTGCCCGTAGCAACGCAGACCGGCAACCGCCGCCGGACAGTCCGATGCTGGCGGTCCGGTCGGTGGTGTCGTCGCGGCCACGCAGGTAGTCCAGGGCGATCCGGTCCTCGCGCGCGACGACGGCGGCGAACGTCGTACCGAGCAGGGTGCAGTACTTCTCGACCAGGTGCTCGTGGCGGCCGGCCGCAGCGTTGTATGCGGCGGCATCTCCGTCCACCGCATCCTGCCGGATCTGCGACGGCATCTCCGTCAACGGGAACCGCCGGCTGCCCCAGCAGAAGGTATCCGGCGCCAGTACGACGTACCCCTGCGCCGCCAAGTCGTTGGCGTAAGCGCGACCCTCGTAGTACTGCTCTCGCAGCGCCCGCACTTCGGCTGCGGGCTCCTCGTCGGTGTCGGCGATCTTCTCGCGGCCGTAGTACTTGAAGCCGTCGTGACCGTGCAGAGCGAGTACGCCGGGCAGCGGGCCGGTGGCGTTCGCCGGCTTCAGCACGCGCGCACGAGTCCGCGGACCGAAGCCGACGGAGTACGAGATCTCCTCGCCGACCAGCCCATCGGCCGTCCAGCGCCGCTCGACACGTGCGTCCGAGGGCCCGTCGTTCTCACCGGCGGTCGACACCATCCGCCGGACGATCTCGCGAACCTGCTCCGCAGCCGGCTGCGCGGACTCCCGCACGCCGGGCGCGATCGCGTGCTCGATCCAGTCGCTGTAGACACCCAAGTGTGTGGAGCTCATCCCCGCAGGCTCTCACGACCTGGGTGGCGTGAAACGGTGTATTTGTGTGTGACACACTGTTTTAGTGCGAGAAGCGGATCGGCGATCGGCGCTGGGATCGGTGTGGCTGCGGGACGAGCCGGAGCCGACGCGGGCGCGGCTGAGCCGGGACGACATCGTCAAGACCGCGGTCCGGGTGCTGGACCGCGAGGGCCTCGACAAGTTCTCGATGCGGATGATGGCGGCGGAACTGGAGGCCGCCGCGACGTCGGCGCTGTACTGGCGGATCGCGACCAAGGACGACCTGCTCGAGCTCGTGGTCGACGAGATCTTCGCGGACGCGCTCGTACCGCCGCCCGCGCGCGGCGACTGGCGAGACCACGTCACGGTCGTCGTCCAAGCGGCGTACGACGCGCTGTGGGAGCACCCGTGGGCGGCGCGGCTACTCGCATCCCACGGCGGACTCGGGCCGAACTACAACGCGCTCATCGACCGGGTCGAGTCCGTCCTGGACGCGGCCGGCTTCAAGGGAACGCACCTGGACGCCGCGGTGTCCGCGATCTTCCACTACTTGGTCGGCTCCGCAGTCACCGACGCGGCCTGGCTCTCCGTCGTACGCCGCAGCGGCATGAACGACTCCCGCTGGGCCACCGAGTCGGCGGGCCGGATGGGCGTCGACGCCGGCCACCTCGCCGCCTACCTCAACCGCACCAGCCGGTCCGGCCCGGAGGCCCGCTTCGCCTCCGGACTCCGGGTCATCCTGGTCGGCCTGAGACCGCGGCAACTCTCCTAGGACTCGTGCGCGACGTTGAGCTCCGCGTCGTACCTTGCATCGAACAGGGCGACCTTGTCGGCCGGGGCTTTGGCCATGCCGTCACCGTAGGACGTGTCTACAGATCTGCGAAGACCGAGGCCGGGTTCTCGAAGGCGTCGGCGACGAAGCGGAGGAAGGCGGCTGCTGTGCCGCCGTCGCAGACGCGGTGGTCGAAGACGAGGGACAGTTGGGTGAGTTTGCGGATGGCGAGCTCGCCGTCCACCACCCACGGGCGATCGATGATCCGGCCGACGCCGAGAATCGCGACCTGCGGATGGTTGATGATCGCCGCGCTGCCGTCGACACCGAAGCTGCCGTAGTTGTTCAGCGTGAACGTCCCGGACGTCAGCTCCTGCTGGGTGAGCTTGCCGTCCCGTGCCGATTCGGTCAGCCTTCGGATCTCGACATCGAGCCCGCGGGTGGTCATGGTGTGCGCGTTGGCGACGGCCGGTACGACGAGACCGCGGTCTGTCTGCGCGGCGAGGCCGAGGTTCACGCCGTCGTACTGCACGAGTTCCTCGCGCTCGGTGTCGACGTACCCGTTGAGCTCCGGGTATTTGAGCAGGCCGGCGACGACGAAGCGCGCCATCAGGGCGAGCAAGCCCGGTCCGGCATCTATTGCTGAGCGCAACGATGCACGGAGGTCCATGAGTGCGGTCGCGTCTACGTCGACCCAGGTGGTGGCCTCGGGGATCTCGGCGCGGCTGCGGGTGAGCGTTGCGACGACGGCCTTGCGGAAGCCGCTCATCGGCGTACGACGCAGCTCGGGGAGCCCTGTCCGTGGGGCAGGCTGGACTGCAGTCTGGGACGCTGCCGGCGCGTGCTCGGGCTGGACCCGGTGCGCGATCGCCAGCTCGACGTCGCGGCGGACGATCAGCCCATCCGGACCGGATCCGGCCAGCTCGCGCAGATCCACCTCGGCGTCCCGCGCCAACCTCCGGACCAGCGGCGAGATCACCAACGGCACGCGGCGCTGCGCGGGGCCATCGCTCTGCGGAACATTTTTCGCAGCAGGCGGCAGACTGTTTCCGGAAACCGCCGACCGCGGCCTCCGCCGACGCCCCGCTCCAGGGATCTCGCTGGTCCCGTAGCCCACCAGGACGTTCCCCGAGCCGGCGCGCTCTTCCTCGCGGTACGCCTCTCCCGCGGGATCAGCGACCGTGATGAGCGGCTTGCCGACCGGGATCGTCGTACCGGGTTCGCCGTGGAGCTCTTCGATCACACCGGCGTACGGCGACGGCAGCTCGACGATCGACTTGGCCGTCTCGACCTCCGCGACCGGCGTGTCGACGACGACCACGTCACCGACCTTCACCAGCCAGCGAACGATCTCCGCCTCGGTCAGCCCTTCACCGAGGTCGGGGAGAAGGAACGTGTTCACGAGTCCTCCCACTGCAGGTCGTCCACCGCGTCGAGGATCCGGTCGACGCTCGGCAGCTGGTACTTCTCCAGCTTCGGTGGCGGGAACGGGATGTCGAACGCGGTCACCCGCCGTACCGGAGCCGCCAGTGAGTGGAAGCACTTCTCGGTGACCCGGGCAACGATCTCGGACGACACACTCGCGAATCCGCTCGCCTCGGCGACCACGACCGCCCGGCCGGTACGCCGTACCGCCGCGCACACCGTCTCGTCGTCGAACGGCACCACCGAACGCAGATCCACCACGGTCAGCTGACGCCCTTCGGCCGCCGCAACCTCGGCCGCTTCGAGCGCGACCGGCAATGCGGGGCCATAGGCAATCAACGTCGCGTCCGCACCTTCTCGCCGTACGACGGCCTTGCCGATACCTGGCTGGTCCTCGGCGAGGTCGACCTCTTCCTTTGCCCAGTAGAGCTTCTTCGGCTCCATGAACACCACGGGATCGGGAAACTCGATTGCCTTGCGCAACAACCCGTAGGCGTCCGCGACCGTTGCCGGAGTCACCACAGTCAGCCCGGGCGTGTGCGCGAAGTAGCTCTCCGACGAGTCGCTGTGGTGTTCGACGCCGCCGATACCGCCGCCGTACGGGATCCGGATGACCATCGGCAGCTGGACGCGTCCGCGGGTCCGGTTGCGCATCTTGGCGACGTGCGAGACAACCTGCTCGAACGCCGGGTACCCGAACGCGTCGAACTGCATCTCGACCACTGGGCGCATCCCGTTCATCGCCATCCCGACCGCCATGCCGACGATGCCGGCCTCGGCCAACGGGGTGTCGAAGCAACGATTCTCGCCGAACTCAGCAGTCAGCCCGTCGGTGATCCGGAAGACGCCGCCGAGCGCGCCGACGTCCTCGCCGAACATCACGACCGTGTCGTCCGCGTGCATGGCGTCCCGCAGTGCCTGGTTGAGCGCCTGCGCCATCGAGATCTTCGTGTGCGTCATGGCGTCAGGCCTCCTCTCGCGCCAGCTCGTCGCGCAGGAACGCCGCCTGCTCGCGCAGTTGCTGGGTCTCCTCGGCGTACAGGTGCTTGAACAGGTCCGCCGGGTCCACCTCGGGCTCCGGCATCAGTCCGTCGCGCAACTGTCCGGCCACCTCGACAGCTTTGGCTTCTGCTCGCTCACGGGTTTGGTCGTCCAGCCAGTCCTGCTGCTCGAGGTACGTCGTCAGCCGCTGGATCGGGTCGCGGTCCAGCCATGGCGTGACCTCGTCGTCCTGGCGGTACCGCGTCGCGTCGTCGGCGTTGGTGTGCGCCTGCACGCGGTACGTGTGCGCCTCGACCAGCTGCGGTCCTTCGCCGTTGCGAGCCTTGTCCACCGCGTTCTGCAGGACCGCGAGCAGGCCGGCGAGATCGTTGCCGTCGACCCGTTCGCCCGGTACGCCGTACCCGATGCCCTTGTGTGCAAGGGACGGCGCAGCGCTCTGCTTGGCGAGCGGGACGGAGATCGCGTACTCGTTGTTCTGGACGAAGAACACGACCGGTGCGTGGAACACGGCCGCGAAGTTCAGCGCTTCGTGGAAGTCACCCTCGCTCGTACCGCCGTCACCGACGAGCGCCATCACTACCGTGTCCTCGCCCTTCAGCCGGGCGGCGTGCGCGACGCCGACCGCATGCGGAAGTTGCGTTGCGAGCGGGGTCGACTGCGGCGCGACCTTGTGCGCGTACGGGTCGTAGCCCGAGTGCCAGTCGCCGCGGAGCAGCGTCAACGTCTCGATCGGGTCGACGCCGCGGCTCACGATCGAGACCGAATCGCGGTACGTCGGGAACAGCCAGTCCCCCTCTTTGAGGACCATCGTCGCCGCGACCTGGCAGGCCTCCTGGCCGTGCGAGGACGGGTAGACCGCAAGCCGGCCCTGGCGGACGAGCGCACTCGCCTGGTCGTTGAAGCGGCGGCCGCGGATCAACTCTGTGTAGCCGTCGAGCAGAGCTTCCTTGGTGGGCAG
Source organism: Kribbella rubisoli (assembly GCF_004217145.1). GTDB lineage: Bacteria > Actinomycetota > Actinomycetes > Propionibacteriales > Kribbellaceae > Kribbella > Kribbella rubisoli. The sequence continues at coordinate 1,699,336 of NZ_SHKR01000011.1, forward strand.
CTCGTACGACGGGTGTTCGTGCGGCAGACCGTTCTGACCGATCAGACAGACGGGCTCCGCGGAGGGGAGCAATTGCTCCTCGACGGTGGTCATGGACCCTCCAGCGCAGGAGACGGACGGTAGCCACATCGTCCTGCCTCCTGGCCAAGTGGATCTATAGCTGGAAGAATTGAGAGACGTTTGGCCCGAGTCGTCGCCGTGGGAGGTCGCATAATGTCCGACGAGGTGATGGTCCACCGGGCCGGTCCTGGACAGATTGTCGTCGCTCCCGCGCTCGACGAGATCGATCGGCAGATCATCGAGGCCCTCGGACGCGACGGACGGCTGTCGATCCGGGCCCTGGCAGACGAGGTGCACATCTCCCGGGCGAACGCCTACGCGCGGGTCGAGCGCCTCACGAACACCGGCGTGATCACCGGCTTCACGGTGACCGTCGACCCGCTGCGGCTGGGGCTGGCGACGTCGGCGTACGTCACGCTCAGTCTGCGCCAGAGCTCCTGGCGAACCCTCCGCAAACAGCTCCAGGCGATCCCCGAGATCAAACACATGGCCCTCGTCGGCGGCGACTTCGACGCCATCCTGCTGGTCCGAGCCGCCGACAACGAAGGCCTACGCCGCCTGGTCCTGGAAAAACTCCAAGCCATCCCCGAAGTACTGGCCACCCGCACAGCCCTCATCTTCGAAGACGTCGGAACCCTCTAACACCCGCAGGATCTGCGGAGGATCAGGTCTGTTGGGAAAGTGATGGCCTCGACGGCCTCTTCGCCGTCGATCAATCGGCTGACGGCCGCGTGGGCCATGCGTTCCAGGGGCTGGCGGACGACTGTCAGCGGGGGCCAGCTGTACTCGGTCTCCGCCGTGCCGTCGAAGGCGACGACGGCTACGTCTTCGGGGACTCGCAGACCGGCCTCGTGGAGTGCTGCGAGGACCCCCACAGCTTGGAGGTCTGAGCTGGCAAAGATGGCGGTGGGGCGGTTTGTTGCTTCGAGCAAAGTGTTGGCGGCGGCTCGGCCACCTGCGCGGCTGAAGGTGGTGCGAGCGATTGGGCCAGGCTGCAGGCCGGCTGCCTCGAGGGCGTCTTGCCAACCGAGTTCGCGTTCTGGGTGGCCGGTGCCGCCGATGACCAGGCCTATTACCCGGTGGCCGTGTTCCAACAGGTGCTCGACGCCGTGTCGGGCGCCTTCGCGGTACGCGGGGCGGACCGAGCTGACCGTCGGCAACACGCGGTTTATTGCGATTGCCGGCACCTCGGCGTCGGTCAGGTCTGGGTCTTCGTGCGGCGCGACCAGCAACAGCCCGCTGACCTGGCGCGTGAGGAGTTCCGCGATCTTGGCGCGTTCGGTGGCCGGATCGCCGTCCGCGCTCGTCTGCAGTACGACGTACCCGCGGGACGCCGCCTCCCGGTCGATCGCCTTGGCCAGCTCCGCGAACAGCGGATTCCCGCCGTCCGGAGTGATCAGCCCGAACGTCCGCGTCGTACCCATCCTCAGCGCCCGCGCGGTCGCATTCGGGCGGTACCCGAGCGCGCGGATCGCCTCCAGCACCCGCTCGCGCGTCTCGGGCGCGACCTTGCGTGGGCCCTCGTTGACGACATAGCTGACGACGGCCGAGCTGACCCGGGCGTACTCCGCCACGTCGTTGCGCGTGACCGGTTCCTTCGGCATGCAGTGATGGTACGACGGTTGACCGCGCCGGAAAGCGATTGCTAGCGTGTGTCATCTACACGAGTAGAAGGAGACCGCCGTGGCCAGACGCTATGCCGTCGCCGGGACCGGATCGCGGGCGCAGTCGTATATCCGCGCGATGTTCCAGGCACACCCCGAGGAAGCCGAGCTCGTCGCCCTGCTCGACCCGAACCCCGGGCGGCTCGCGTTCCACCAGCGACTCGTCACGGAGCTCGGCGGCCCGGAGCTCCCGCAGTACGGCGCTGACGACCTGGAGCGGATGGTGAAGGAGCAGTCCGTGGACCGGGTCGTGGTGACGAGCCCCGACTACACGCACGCATCGGTCGTGTCGCAGCTGCTGCGCGCCGGCGCTGACGTGATCGTGGAGAAGCCGCTGACGATCAACGCCGAGGGGACGCGGCAGATCGTCGACGCGATGAACGAGTCGGGCAAGTCCGTCGTCGTCACGTTCAACTACCGCTACTCGCCGCGGAACAGCGCGCTCCGTCAGGTGATCGCGGACGGCGAGATCGGCAAGGTCACGAGCGTCGAGTTCCAGTGGGTGCTCGACACGCGGCACGGCGCGGACTACTTCCGCCGCTGGCACCGCGAGAAGCTGAACTCGGGTGGTCTGCTGGTCCACAAGGCGTCGCACCACTTCGACCTGGTGAACTGGTGGATCGCGTCCTCGCCGACGCGGGTGTTCGCATCCGGCGGGCTGGCCTTCTACGGCGACGAGAACGCCGCCGCTCGGGGCCTCGGGCAACGACCGGATCGCGGCACGATCGATGGTTCGGCCAACGATCCGTGGTTGCTTGACCTGCGCAACGATGACACGAACCGGCAGTTGTACTACGAGAGCGAGAAGTACGACGGGTACCTGCGCGACCAGGACGTGTTCGGTCCGGGGATCACGATCGAGGACAACATGTCCGTGATCGCGGAGTACGCGAACGGCGCGCGGCTGAGCTACTCACTCAACGCCCACTCGCCGTGGGAGGGGTATCGCGTCTCGGTCAACGGCACGCTCGGCCGCGCCGAGCTCGAAGTCGTCGAGCGCGCTGCGGTCGTCGACGACCAGATCGACCCGAGCTACCCGTCCGATCGCGTGATCGCCGGTGACGTTCGCACCAACGGCGAGCGCCTGGTCCTGCAGAAGCACTGGGCCACGGCGGTCGAGGTGGAGATCCCCCGCGGCGAAGGCGGTCACGGCGGCGGCGACCGTCTCCTCTACACCGACCTCTTCGTAGGACCTACCAACGACCCGCTCGCTCGCGCCGCCGACGTCAACGACGGCGTACGAGCCGTTGCCGTAGGCATCGCCGCCAACCAGTCCCTCGCGACCGGCCAGCCGGTCACGATCACCGACCTGAACCTAGGCGGCTGGCAGCAGTCGTAACCGGAGACCTGAAACCGTGGGCTGGGACCTGAAATATCAGGTCTCAGCTCACACCTTCTGGTCTCCGGTTACGGCTGTTCCACCCGCGCGGTCTACCAGTTGGCCGGTTGACCGGGGCGGTGCGTGCCGAAGGTCCACTCGTACTCCTCCGGGTCCGCGACGCGGCAGCGGTAGTTGCCCCACTCCGACAGCTCCGGCATCCAGACCGACTCCGCGCCGGCTGCGGTCGCCGTCGCGTACACCGCGTCGACCTCGTCCTGCGTGTCGAACGCGACGTACATCCCGTGACCGACGGTGTCGCCCTTGCGGGTCGGCCGGTCGTACCCCGGCTCGTCGGTGAAGAGCGTGAACGCGACGCCGCCGTACCGCATCTCGGCGTGCATGATCCCGCCCTTGTCGTCCGGGACCTCCATGGTCGTCTCGAACCCGAAGGCCTTCTCCAGCCAGCGCAGTGCGGCCGGCGCGTCGCGGTAGCCGAAGTACGCGTGGAACGTTGCAGTGTTGGTCATGCATCCAGCATTTCGGAGGTAGCGGACAGGGATCGTCCGCTACCTCCTGCGATTACTTCCGGAACTGTCCCGGGCCGAGGACCGACCAGCCCTTGGCTGTCGGGGTCTTGATCGAGCTGATCGGCATCGAGAACGTGTGCACCAGCCGGTTCGGCCGGCTGATCGCCCAGAACGTCGGGTGCCGCGGGTCCGAGCGATCCCACGCGATGCCCTGGCCCTGTACGTCCGGCAGGTTGACCGTCGCGATCCAGCGCAGCTCCGAGCCTGCCGTCGGCAGCTCCATCACGTACGCCTCGCCGAGGTCGTGACCGGTCAGCCAGAGACGACCGTCCGGACCCCACGAGCCGCCCGAGTTCGACATCGGCTTGAAGCGGTCGAGGATCTGCTTCGGGATCGTGTACGACGCCAGCGGCTCGAACTTGTCGTTGAGCTTCACGATCTGGGTGTTGTACGTCTGACCGTACGGCTCGCCGGTCTCGTCGGAGACGTCGTCGTAGTTGGCGAATCCGGCCCACCACGCACCGTCATGGCGGTCGAGCCAGGTGAGCGAGCCGCGGTAGATGCCGAACGAGTACGAGTCGATGTGGCGCATCGTCTTCGTGTCGAACACCTCGATCGAGCTCTCCATCGGCCAGTCGGAGTAGTTCGAGTGGACGGCGTACAGCTTGTTGCCGAGGACCATGCCGCTGTCCATGTGGATGATCGGGCCGTCCTTGTCGCCGGCGAACTGCAGCAGCGGCTCACCGGTACGACGGTCGTGCTTGGTGATCGTCTGGTTGTTGACCGCATAGAAGTACTTCGAGTCGACGGCGATCGCCTGATTCGCGTCGAACGCGGCGTACGACTTCAGCGGGGTGGCGTCGTACGTCGGCGGCTCAGCAACGACCGCAGCCACGGCGTCAGCCGTACCCGCAGCGTCAGCCGTAGCCGCAGCCGGGGCGTCAGCCGTAGCCGTAGCCGTAGCCGTCGTACCAGACGGTTTGGTATGGACGGGGTTCGCCGCCATACCAAACGGTTTGGTATGGGCCTGGGTCGCCGGACGAGCGGCCGAGGCGGGTGGGAGGGCGACCGCGGCGAGGACAGTCGTCGCGACGATGAGGGCGGGGAGCTTTCGCATCACAACCTCCGAGGGGATGGATCCTGCTCCCCCGACCCTCGTTTCGCCGTCGGAACACCGAATGAATCTGATGCGTCAGACAGCTTGCCGTCGGGCTGTTCGTTGGCGGCGGAACCACATCGCCAGCGCGATACACGGCACCACCAGCCCGCCGATGCCCAGCACGAGGAAGTCCCACTCGGCGTTGATGTGGTCGACCAGCCAACCGAAGTTCTGTCCGAAGAACCCGGTCAGGAAGGTCAGCGGCAGGAAGACCGTGGCCAGCTTGGTGAGCTGTTCCATGGACGCGTTCTGCCGGACGCTGACCTTGGTCTGCTCGACGCCGATCACCGCCATGTTCGCCTCGAGGACCGTGGCGAGCAGGTCCCGTTGGGCGGCGACCTCCTCGTTCACCAGGACGAGGTGATCGTGTACGTCGCGGAAGTACGGCAGGAGGGCGGTGTCGCGGGCGCCACGCTCGATCGTCGCGAGTACGGCGAGCAGCGGGTGAACGGCCCGGTAGAAGTCGGTGACCTCGCGGCGGAGGAAGTAGATCTGTTCGGTCGGCGCGACGGCGCCGGCAAAGACCGTCTGCTCGACGCGCTCGATGTCGCGTTCGAGCTCGGCGACGACCGGCCCGTAGCTGTCGACGACCTGATCGAGGATCGCCCACAGCACTGAACTCGTGCCGCACTCCAGCAGCTCAGGGCGCTGCTCGAGTCGGATCCGAGCGCCGTGCAGATCGCTGGCCACACCTTGACGGACGGTGATCACGAACGACGGCCCGACGAAGACGCTCACCTCGCCGAAGTCCACTTCCTTGCGGTCATCGTCGTACCGGGCGGTGCGGAGGATGACCAGCTCGACCTCACCGGCGTACGGCTCGACCTTGGGCCGGAGGTGGAAGGTCTGCGCGTCCTCGACGGCCAGCTCGTGCAGGCCGAAACTCTCTCTGGCTTGGGCGAGTTCCTCGGCCGTGGGCTCGAACATGCCCAGCCAGACGAACCCGCCCTGCTGACAGTGGGCAGCAGCTTCCTCGACCGACATCGCCTCGACGTGCTGGCGGCGTCCGTCCCGGTAGTACGCGCAGTCGATGATCATGGTGACCTCCTCCCCCGATCGTCGTACTCGCAGCCGATAGGAAATAGGGTTGGCCGGGAAAGCAGTGGTGAACATCCGTGAGGAGCTGCCGTGGGACTGCCAGTCGTACTGATGCCCGGCCCGATGCACCCGGCCGTCGCCGAGGGCCTCGCTGACCACTGCGAGCTGATCCGGCTCTGGGAGGAGAGCGACCCGGACGCCGTACTCGCGGCCCGCCGGGACGAGATCGTTGCCGTCGCCACCGGTGGTACGACGATCGACGGCGCCTTCCTCGACGACCTCCCAGCCGTACGGCTGGTCGCGAGCTTCGGCGTCGGGTACGACCGCATCGACGCGACCGCCGCCGCCGCGCGTGGAGTCGTGGTCACGAACACGCCTGGCGTTCTGGACGACGAGGTTGCCGACACGGCGCTCGGTCTGCTGCTGATGACCGTGCGCGAACTGGGGCGCGCCGAGCAGTACCTCCGCGAAGGTAAGTGGGCCGCGGGCCGCCCGTACCCGTTGACCCCCGCAACGTTGCACGGCCGCCGCATGGGCATCCTCGGCCTCGGCCGCATCGGCCAAGCCATCGCCGACCGCGTCCAGCCCTTCGGCGTCTCCGTTGCCTACCACAACCGCCGCCCGAAGGACGTCTCCTACCAGTACTACTCGTCGCTGACCGAAATGGCCGCCGACGTGGACATCCTGATGATCGTCATCCCCGGCGGCGACGACACCCACCACCTGGTCGACGCCTCAGTCCTCAAAGCGCTGGGCCCCGACGGCATCCTCATCAACGTCGCCCGCGGCACAGTCGTCGACGAACAAGCCCTCGTCGACGCCCTCCGCACCAACACGATCCTCTCCGCCGGTCTCGACGTCTTCGAACACGAACCAAAGGTCCACCCCGACCTCCTGACCCTCCCCAACGCCGTCCTCCTCCCGCACGTAGGCTCCGCCACCATCCCCACCCGCACCGCCATGGCCAACCTAGTCGTCTCCAACATCCGCCAATGGCTAACCGACGGCACCCCCCTCACCCCCGTCCCCGAATCCACCGACCTCCCGAAGTAGCCCCGCGCCCCGACGTACGGCGCTCACCCCGGCCTGCCGACGTACTGCGGTCACCCCCGCGCGCGCCGACGTACAGCCGCCAACCCCTACGCGCAACTGTGGGGCGCTCAACCCCGCCCGCCGACGTACGGCCGTCACCCCCGCGCCGACGTACGAGTCAGTCTCGCGCGCTACGCAGCCGATACTCCCGTCGCTCTGCTCCTCGACGGGACCGCTACGCTCCCTCCTCCTCGGCTCATCGCCGGTGCCTCCCTTCCGGGTCCCATCGAGCAGATCAGGACCCTCCTCGTCTGCGGAGCGAACGTGCCAGCACGTTGGCGCTTGATGTGGCCCACGACGGACGCGGCTCGTTAGATGAGTGCTGTATCGGCCCAAGGATCCGGGTGAATCGGATCGCTTGAGTTCGATGGCGTCTCTCGAGTGCGCGCGACGCTGTCAGGGGCATCGGTCGCCGCGGACTCGCCCCAGACCGCGAAATGGGCGGCTTCATGCATCAACGTTTCGTCGGCCGACCAGCGACTGGCACGCCGACCTGAACGCCCTTCGGTACGGCGCCTCCGCGTGGCAGGTCCCGTGGCAGGTCCCGTGGCAGGTGCTGCGGCGGTGCGGTCGTCTGGTGGCTGGGCAGGGGTGTCTGGTCGCAGGGTGGGTGACGCGAGGAGAATTGAGATGGGTGGTGTTGGTTGGGGTGGTGGGTCGGCCCAGGTGGGGCGGGATACCTGGACGTGTCCGTTGGTGATGGTGATGACCCAGTGGCCGTCGTGGAGGGCGCGATGGTGTGCCCGGCAGAGGAGTACCAGGTTGTGGATCGCGGTTTCGCCGCCGTCGATCCATGATCGGAGATGATGGGCGTCGCAGTGGATCGGCGGAGCGCCGCACACCACGCAGCCTTTGTCGCGGACGTTCAGGGCGCGCCGCATCGCCCGGGTCACCAGGCGTTCGGCCCGCCCGACGTCGAGAGGCTCGGAGTTGACGCCGAGCACCAGCGGGATGATCTTCGCGTCGCACGCCAGGCGACGGATCGCTGCAGCCGACAACCCGTCGCCGTACACGAGCTCGCCGGTCGCGTCGGCGGCGGCAGACTTCAGGTCTTCGAAATCGATCGTGACAGTGATGTTCGCCTTGGCGCCGAACCCAGGCACCCAGCAACCCGCACCACCCACCACCGAGCCGCCGGCTACACCATCGACTACGCCGTCGCCGGCCGGACGACCAAGCGAAATCTCCTCGGCGCCTACATCCGCAGGACGAGCACCACCGCTCGCTTCCCCGGCACGCGAACCGTCGCCCGCTTCCCCGGCACGGGAACCGGGGCTCGCCTCCCCAGCCCCAGAATCGCTGCCCGCGTCCCCGGCACGCGAACCGGGGCTCGTCTCCGCGGCACGGGAACCGGGGCTCGCGTCCGCGGTACGGGGACCGGGGCTTGCGTTCGCGGTGCGGGAGTTGGCGGGTGCGGGGTTGGGATGGCTGGCGGGGTTGGCGTTGGTGGGGTGGGTAGCGGGCGTGGGTGGCTTGTAGCCGGTCTCGGTGGCTGCGGCGGCGACGGTCAGGGTGGCGGTGAGGGCGTCGGCTTGGCGCTTTTCGCGGGAGCGCGGGTCGAGTTCGCCGTCTAGGGTCTTGTGGGGGCGGGCGGCGGCGTGGATGCGGGATCGGAGCAGCTCGGCGTTCTCGTTCGCCAGGTAGCCGCGAAACTTCACGCCGTTCTCGGCCTCGACCAGGGTCAGCGATTCGCGGGCATAGGCGGCGTTCTCGTCGGGCTCGGGACCGTCGGAGTCCAGCAAGTCACAGATCTGGCGTGCGGCCTTGGCAAGGTCGCCTGGCGACAGGTGCGCGGCCAGGTTGACCAACTGCTCCTCCGCCACCTCGAGGTCTTCCACCGCGACCCGGGACCTGACGCGCTCCAGCGCCGTGACGATCGCGCTCGCCTGGGCCGGACGCAGCGGCCGAGTCTCATCGGCGAGGGCCGTCGACACCGCCTCGTACTTCGCCAAACTGCCAGACAGCTTGACGTCGCGATGCGCGTCACGGCGGTCGATGCGGTGGCGCATGGCAAGCAACTCAGCGGTGTCGCGGGCACCGAGCTCCGGAGCCAGACCGACCTCGTCGACACGCGCGATCAGCAGCAAACGGTAGGTCAACAACCGAGTGACCGCAGCCTCCACCTGGTCGATGGTCGGCAGCAGCTCGCTGTCGCTCATCGACCAGATCGGCCGCTCACCCAGAAGTTCCATGCCCACAACGATAGACACACCCACCGACAGTTCTCAAACCAGAATTCCCTTGTTTTAAAGGCGATCCGGTTATCCACAGCCACAAAGATCACCCCCGCCGAGGTGCTTCCCACAGGTATGCCACCAACTCGATCTGGTTCTGCAAGTCGAGTGCGTCTACCTGGATTCGGTGGTCGGCGTCCGGAGGGTTTGCCGCGTCCGCCTCGTGCAGCAGCCGGAACTCATCGTCGGTCAGCCAGACCTTGCGGGACGCCGCACGCCGCATCGCCTCTGGCAGGTCGACCGTCATGTGCACGATCAGCCACCCGGGAAGCTCTCGTCTGTACAAGTCGCAGGTCTCTGGCGTGAGCACGTCTGCGACGACGACTTCAACGCCCGTGGCCAGGAAATTGCGAGCCAGGCTGCAGGCGTTCGTCACACCGAGCCTTTGCTGTTGCCGGCCTTCCCTTCCCTTCCACGGAGCGGCGGCGCCGGTGACGACGAGCTGGCGTACGTCATCCACATCGATGAACGCACACCGTGGACGACCTTCCGCCAGGGCACGCGCTGTCACGCTTTTTCCCACCGCGGGCCCACCCGTGAGGATCAATGGTGGAAGAGTCATCGCTTCTCCGGGGGATGCCCGAGGGACCGCTGGTAGCGAGACGGGTTCACTCGACTGCCGAACAGCAGGAGGCCACCGATGTCTTCGCCCTCGGCACTCAGCACACGGCCCTCAACGTCAGTAGGGCGCGCTCAAGTGGTGACAGACGTCGCTGATCGGCAACTCCCATTGAGCGAACTTACCGCGCCCAGCCCGGCTGTGGATGGTGAGCTGGTGACGGCGTAAGTGTGGCCCGAGCACCACGACGGCCGGCCGGCTGCCGGGGTGGGCGTAGGACTGCGGCGGTTACGCGGTTCAGGAGCCAGTCGTCGGAGCGGGGTAGGGACCAGCCGAAGGTGTCGCGCGGGCGTCTACATCTTCTTGTGGGGCGTTGGGTTGTTCTAGGTGGCGGCAGGTTGCGGTGGGGCTGCGGTTGTGGCGTTGTTCGTAAAGAAGATCAGCGTGCCGGTGCTGGTCCTGCACGGCGAGGACGGCCAGGTCGTGAACCCGGCCACCGCCGCGCCGCGGTCAGCCGAACTCGTGGCGAGCGGCACGCTCAAGACGTACCCCGGCTACCCGCACGGGATGCCCACCACCCACGCGGACGTGATCAACGCAGACCTACTCACGCTCATCAAGTCCTACGCAGTACCGCGGGTGAGGGTGATTTCTTCCGCCAGGTGGGAGAGCTTCGCCGGGTTCCGGACGGAGTACATCCCGGCGATCAGCCCGTTGTCGACGTGGAGGACGGTGACCGTGTCGACCTCCTCGCCGAACCGGAGGATCAGGGCGGGTTGGCCATTGATGTGGGTTACTTCCAGGGAGGCGTTGGCCAGGCGGGTGATGGCCATGGCCAGGAGGCGGGCCACCTTGTCGGCGCCCACCACCGGACGTGGGAGGGCCTGTACGACGCCGCCGCCGTCGCCCAGGAAGACTACGTCGGGGGCGAGGATGTCGACCAAGCCTTGGAGATCCCCGGTGTTCACGGCGCGCTGAAACGCGGCGAGGGCGTCGCGCGTCTGGTCGGCCGAGACGACGCCCCGGGGACGCCGGGCGGCTACGTGGGAGCGGGCTCGGTGGGCTATCTGGCGGACGGCGTCCGGCTTCTTGTCGACGGCCTCGGCGATCTCGTCGTACTCGAGGCCGAAGACTTCACGGAGGACGAAGACGGCGCGTTCGGTGGGCTTGAGGGTCTCGAGGACCAGGAGCATTGCCATCGAGACGCTGTCGGCGAGTTCCACGTCCTCGGCCACGTCGGGCGCGGTGAGCAGCGGCTCGGGCAGCCACGGGCCGACGTACGACTCCTTGCGGCGACCCAGGGTGCGGAGGCGTTGGAGGGCCTGGCGGCTGGCGATGCGGACCAGGTACGCGCGGTGGTCCAGGACCGTGTCGAGGTCGACGCCGACCCAGCGCAGCCAGGTCTCCTGGAGGACGTCCTCGGCGTCCGCGGCCGAGCCGAGGAGCTCGTACGCGACCGTGAACAGGAGGTTGCGATGGGCAACGAAAGCCTCAGTGGCTTTGTCGGTACCGGTCATGGCTGGACTCCTTGTCCGCGCGGGTGTCGCCCAATAGATGCCGGCCGTCGGACTTCTGTGACACGACGGCCGGTATGGCGCTCGTCACGTTCCGGGACCGTCACGGCACACCCGCCGGCGGCATCTCGTGGTCATCCAGTAGATCTCACGAGTAAGGACGACGACGATGGAACCCCGTATCGACGTGATGCAGAGCGAGTTCGGCGCCAAGCTGGCCAAGCGGCTGTTCGCAGTACACGGACTGTTGCAGCAGACGGCGCTGCCGCACGCGACGCAGAACCTGGTGATGCTGCGCGCCAGCCAGATCAACGGCTGCGGGCACTGCATCGACATCCACTCCAAGGAGGCCGCGGCGGAGGGTGAGACCGCGACCCGCCTGAACCTGGTCGCCGGGTGGAGGCACTCGACGGTCTTCACCGAGGAGGAGCAGGCCGCGCTGGCGCTCACCGAGGAGGCGACCCGGCTGGCTGACGCGTCCGAGGGTGTCTCCGACGAGACGTGGGCCCGGGCTGCGAAGTACTACGACGAGAACCAGCTGATCGCGCTGGTGACGCTGATCGCGATGATCAACGCCACCAACCGGATGGCCGTGACATTCAACCAGCTCGGCGGCTCCTACGAGCCGGGCCTGATGGCAGCCGCGATCAGCCAGTAACCCCGCCGGCAGGCAGGTCCCAGATCCGCTCGGACTCCCAGGCGTACTCCCACGCCTGGATGTCCGGCGGCTCGATGCCGAGGCCGGTGAGGATGGCGCAGACCTGTTCGCGGTGGTGGTTGGCGTGGTTGATCGCCTGGGCGATGAAGATGCCGACCCGGGTACCGCGGGTGTTGTTGTCGACGATGATCACGCGTTCGACGTCGATCGGCTGGGTCAGGAACACCTCCCACAGCGCGCCGGCGTCGGCGTTCCAGCCCTCGATGGTCTCGAGATCGGTCGCGGTGTCGCTGTCGACATAGTCGAGCGGCCGGTCCACGATCCGGCGCAGGTAGCTGCCGTCGCACCGGACGATGTGGTCGAGGGTCGCGAGAATGCCGCCGTACGTGCCGACGCCGGTGATCTCCAGCTGCTCGGCCGTGAGTTTCTGGTCCAGGCAGAACCTGGTCAGGCTCCCGGTCGCCCAGTTGTTGTGCCGAATGGGGTCGTACAGCAGGTCGTTGAGTCCCATGCAGGCCAAGCTAGCCGTGCCCGCCCGGCCCGGGGTACTGGATTTCGCCCCGGGCGAGGCGCGCGTACGGCGAAGTCAGCTCGCGGCGATGTTGACCATCCAACTGATGCCGAACTTGTCGGTCACCATGCCGAACTCGTCGCCCCACATCTGCTTCTCCAGCGGGACCGTCACCTTGCCGCCGTCGGCGGACAGCTTCTCGTAGTACCCGCGCAGCTCGTCGCCGTCGCCGCTGAGGCTGATCGAGATGTTGTCGCCCGGGTTGTACGGCATGCCCTGCGGGGTGTCGGCCGCCATCAGCGTGAACCCGCTCGGGGTCTCGAGCTGGGCGTGCATCAGCAGGTCGTCGTCCTGCGGGCCGTGGCCCGAGCCGAACTCCTTGAAGGTGTTCTTGGCGACCTCGCCGCCGAATACCCCCTGGTAGAACTCCATCGCCGGACGCGCTTCGCTCTTGAACTGAATGTACGGATTGAGCCGGGATGCCATCGATCGTTCCTTCCCCCAACAGGCCGAACCCTCTGGTACGGCGCCTATGCCCGCACAGTAAACCCGGCCGCCGACAGTCCGCGACACCTCGAACCCACCCGTCCGGTTAAGGTCTCGGGATGATCGTTCGACATATCACCATCGATGCGGCCAACCCCTACGAGCTGGCCCAATTCTGGAGTACCGTGACCGGCTGGCCGCTCGCCGACGGCGACGTACCGGGCGACGACGAGGTGCTGCTGGTGGCGCCCACACCGGTTCCCGCGCTGCTTTTCATCGCAGTACCGGAAGGCAAGACGGTCAAGAACCGGGTGCACCTCGACTGGGGTCCGACCGAGCGCACCCGCAACGAAGAGGTCGAGCGCATCCTGTCCCTCGGCGGCACGATCCACGAAGACCACCGGGCACCCGACGGCCGCGGCTGGGTCACGATGCGAGACCCGGAAGGCAACGAATTCTGCGTCGAACGCAGCGAAGCGGAACGCGTCGGCTGATCCGGCATGGCCGAAAACCCTATGCGTGGGTCGGGTCTTCGGGGATGCTTGGGGGGTGAAGTGGTGGTGGCGGAAGAAGAAGAAAGCTGCCGAGGAGGGGGAACCTCGGCAGCGGGGGACGCGACGGGACGAGGTCAAGGACCTGCGGGCTCGTCTGACGGGTGAGGGGTACACGCTGAAGCACTGACCGCTCGATGCAACCAAACGGGCGGGCTGGAGCGTTTAGTAAGTGGGGGGCCGGGGGGATGCACCAGGTTCGGGGCGCGCCGCGTCATGTCGCGGCGCGCAGACGACTCACGCTGGGGGGTGTCGGCACGCTGAAACAGGTCCGCGTCCACCCGCAGCACGAGCGCGTATCGACCCTCCGGGCATTCCTGGGATCAGTCGCCTCGATCTTCGTCACGTTGGTGGTACTCGCGGTGCTCGCCGGCGCGCTCGTCGTACTCGAGCCGCGGACCACCGACGCAGACACCACCGCCGACGGCACCGGTTCGTACAGCGTGCCGACGAAAGGCCCCGGCCTGTACGGATCGGGCACGCTCGGCTCCTGGCAGGACCTGATCCGGCGGATCTCCCCCGAGGACCAGATCCGCGACGTACTCACCTTCGACGGCATCGTCCTGTTCGGCGACAGCATCGCCGTACAGGACAGCGCGGCGCTCGAACGTCGACTGGCCGACAGCACCGGCGACTCGATCGCCTTCCACGACTGGTCCGGTCAACCCACCTCGGCGGCGGTCGATGCACTCGAGGAGTGGTCGCGTGACTACGGTCTGCCCCGGCGGATCGTGATGGCCGTCGGTACGAACGACATCTTCGACCCGCCCGCGTTCGCCGCACAGGTGGAGCGCGCGATGAAGCTCGCCGGGCCGGACCGGACGGTGTACTGGGTGAACGTGTACGTCAGCCGCACCAAGCAGCCGCCCGCCGTACGAGATGCCGATCTCGCGAACAGCGCATGGGTCAACGACGAGCTCTACCACGCTGCGCTCAAGTACCCGAACCTGCGGATCATCGACTGGTCGACGTTCCTCACGTCGCGGCCGGACGGGCCCACGCCGTACCTGCGCGACGGCGTACACACCAGCGAGCCGCTCGGCGGCAGCGCCCGCAACGAGCTGATCGCCGAGGCGATCAAAGCCGGCCGCTAGGACAACCGCTCGACCTCCCTGCGCGTCCGCAGTACGGGAAGGACGAGCCATGTCACGTATCCGGAGTTGGTCGGCGTCGGCCGCGATCATCGTGGTTCTGACCGCGTTCCTCCTGGCGCTCCTGCATTTCGACGCTCCGGCCGCACACGCGAAGACGACCACGTCCGCCATCAGCACAGGAAGCTACGGATCCGGCACGCTCGGTTCCTGGCAGGGGAACAACCGGGTCATCTCCAGCGGCGCCCACGTCCGCCACGTCGTCTCGACGAACGGCGTGGTGCTGTTCGGCGACAGCATCGCCGTACAGGACGGCGAAGCGCTGGGCCGGCTCCTCGGACAGCAGTTGGGTACGACGTTCGCGGAGTACAGCTGGTCCGGCCAGCCGACCTCGGCCGCTGTCGACGCGATGGCTTCGTGGGCTCGGGCGTACGGCCTGCCGAAGCGGATCGTGATGGCGGTCGGGTCGAACGACATCTTCGATCCGCCCGCGTTCGCCGCACAGGTCGAGCGAGCGCTCCGGATCGCCGGGCCGAGCCGAACCGTGTACTGGGTGAACGTGCAGGTCTCGCGCACCGATGAGCCGACCTCGGTGCAGGTCGCCGATCAGCGCAACAGCGAATGGATCAACCTGCAACTGGAGCAGGCGTTATCGGATCATGCGAACCTGCGGATCGTGCCGTGGGCGGAGTTCCTTGCAGCACGACCCGAACGCATCCACACCGAGCTGCGCGACGGCCGGCACACCACTGTGCCCGCCGGCCAGAACGCGCGGAATGCCCTGATTCTGCAGGCGATCCGGCGCGGCTGACGCTGCCCTTCCGGGCAACGGCCAACCGGAGTGGCCGATCCGATGCAACCTTTTGCCGCCTCAAAACATCTATATGGCAGAGGAACAAATCTGAACCTCGGGGGGAACCGATGGCGACGCAACTGACCGGAGCGTGACCGGCAGCACATCCGATGCCGACAGCAACCTTTGATGGTCCGCCGAACGTTTCTCGAGTACAACCGCGACGTAGCAGCAAACACCATCCTGACCACTTTCCCGGGGACCGCCCTACCCGAATTCAGGTCTAGGCCAGAAGAGTCATGCGTGAAGCATGTGGGGAGGACCAACGATGCCCGCCAGACATCTGCGCACGACCAGAACGACGCTCCGACTCATGATCCCGCTGCTCGTGAGCGCCGCCGTCCTGGCCGCCGTACTGGTGATCCCGTGGGGCGGCTCCGAGCCGGAGGCGGCCCCGGACCCGACCGTGAGCCACACTCCCGAACCGCCGACAGCACCGCCGACCCCGGCGAAGCAGAACACCTACGCCTGCCCGGCGTACAGCGGGATCGACCACACGAACCCGGTCGCGAACCTCTACCAGGACGAGTTCACCTGGGGTACGACGCCGCCGACGAAGGTGGGCGACGGCAAGGGGAACATCAACTGGCGGATCAACCCGGACAAGAACCCGAGCTGGTACATGTGGCTGCACTCGCTTCGTTGGCTGGGGCAAGGAATCAATGCCGGCGCGAAGGGCGACAAGCGCGCCCTGCAACGGGTCAGCAACATCGCGCGCGACTGGGTCAACGACAACCCGTACTCGTGGAAGTCCGACGTCGGCGCGTACGAGTCGACCATGCACCGCACCAACGTGCTGATCTGTCTGCGGCAGGCGGTGCTGTCCGGGTTGCATGTGGTGAAGCTGCCGCTGACCTACACCTGGCTGGACGATGCGCTGATGGAGCACGCGTGGTTCCTGCAGAAGAACTACAGCGGCGACTGGAACCACGGCACCGATGAGAGCCTCGCGCTGTTCGGCATCGGGTGCACGCTGCAGCGCAACGACCTCAAGAAGATCGCGTCCGATCGGCTGACGAGTGCGATCAAGACCTCCATCGATACGCAGGGGTCCACGAATGAGCAGTCGACGGCGTACGCGCAGTTCAACTACGCGCTCTGGGGACGGGCCATCGACGTACTGCGCAAGTGCGGGGTCGATCCCGGTACGACGATCATCGCGCGCCGCCGGGAGCTCGCGAAATGGCTCGCACTCGCGACCAACTCGCTCGGGAACCTGCCGCAACTGGGCGACTCGGAGGTCGTGCGCACGGTGCCCGTTCCCGGGACCGTTCTCGAGTACGCCGGGACGCACGGCCAGCAGGGGATCCGGCCGACGCAGCGGGTCGGGATCTTCGACGCCGGGTACATCTTCGGGCGCACCGGGTGGGGCGAGAAGCGGCCGTTCACGCAGGAGTCGACGTACAGCATCCGGTTCGGGCCGTCGCAGAAGCTGCACGGGCACAACGACCACACGTCGATCACGTACACGTCGCACGGGCGCGACATCCTGATCGACGGCGGGCATGCCGGGTACAAGATCGACGACTGGCGGTTCTGGGCGAAGAGCCAGTTCGCGCACAACGAGCTGACGGTGAAGTCGGCGACCGGGCACCCGGAGACTCGCCTGACGCGGTCGTCGATCGGCGCGACGTCGGAGTTCTACGAGTTGCAGGACTCGCCGGGGGCCGGGATCGATCGGACGCGCGACGTACTAGTGCTGAAGGATCCCGATCTGATGGTCGTGCTGGACCGCGGGACGTCTTCTTCGGATGAGGATTACTCTACGCTCTGGCACCTGCCGTCGGATCAGAAGGTAGTTGTCAGCGGCAACGACCGCGCGGTGGCCGCCAAGCCGGGCGACCGGGTGAAGACGACGCTGCTGCAGATCCCGTTCCAGCAGCAGACGACGCCGATCGAGGTCGTCTCCGGTTCACAGGATCCGATCCAGGGGTGGCACTACAAGACGATCGACAAGCGGGTGGCGGCGCCGGTGGTGAAGTTCAACCGGTCCGGGAACAGCGCGAAGATCCTCTCGGTCATCGCGCCGACCCGGACCAATGCGGTCGTCAGCTACTCCACTTCGCAGCAGGGCTCGCGGATGCTGGTCAACCTGAAGGTCGACGGCGTGACCACGGTCATCGCCGTGTCCGCAGACGGGACCCTGCAGCGGATCAAGTAGGTGCCGGATCTGCAGCCCATCACAATCGCGGAACCCGGTCGGCGCTGAGCGTGGCGTCGTGCCCGGTGCCGCGATTGTGATGGCGTGGCGATCCGGATCAACTGGTCTTCGCAGCGATCGGCTTCCACTCCCGCGGCGGGTCCTCGCCGACCCGGCCGTCGACGGCCTCGCGGATGAGGTCGGCGTGGCCGGTGTGGCGGCCATACTCCTCGATCAGGTCGCAGACGAGGCGGCGCAGGCTCGCGTGCTGCCCGTCCGGCCAGGAGATGTCGGCCGGCTGGTCGAGCCCGCCGTCCGCGATGGCCGTGGCCAGCGTCTGGCGGGAACGCTCAACCGCGCCGTCCCACAGGGCGTACAGCTCCTCCGGGGTGTTGTCGGCCGCGGAGTTGAACTCCCAGTCGTTGTCGTCCCGCCAGCCGTTCTCCACCCATGGCCCGTCCATCGGCAGCCCACGGAACTTCACGTTGAACATGTAGTCCTCGTTCGCCGCGAGATGCTTCATCAGCCCGCCGAGCGTGATCGACGACTTCCCGATCCGCGTGTCCAGTCCGGCGGCATCCAGCCCGTCCACCTTGTACCTGAACGTCGTACGCAACCGATCCAGCGCCCCGACCAGATGCTCCGAATCGCTCCCCGCAATCGGCGGCTCCCACCAAGGCGAAACCCACTCATTCTCAGCCATGCCAGCACCGTAAACCCCATTCCGGACACTCCCCTTCCGGAACCAGGAGCCATACTTCTGGGCATGTCAGTCGACACCTGCCCGAGCTGCGGCCGGGCCCTGGACGCCCACGATCGGCACGTCCGATTCACCCTGCCGGACCCGGTCCTGGACCTGCCCGACCAGGAGCGCACTCCCGGCGCCTGGCTCAGCCATCAGACGCCTCGCGAGTCGGTGATGATGCAGGTGCCCGGAGCCGGCGCGTTCGTCCGGGTCCTACTGCCGGTGCAACTCGACGGCGGTTACCACGTGACGTTCGGCGCATGGCTCGGCATCCATCCCGCCGAGCTGCAGCCCACGTTCGCAGTCTGGTGGGAGCCGGAGTACACCAACCTCCGCCTCGAGGGCTTCCTGGCCAACAAGATCTCCCCCTGGAGCCTGCTCGCCACTCCCGCCATCGCCACCGTCCGCAACCCCGACGAAACGCCGTACGTGACCGAGTCGCCCCATCCGGCGTTGGCCGCCGTACTCACCAAGTCCTGGCCCCACGACGAGATTCTCCCCCACCTGCCCGATTAGGCTCCGGCGGATGGGACGGTATGCGGGTGTGATTGCGCGGTACGGCGGGCAGGTGGCGCTGGTGTGGGAGCGGTACGAGGCGTGGGATGCGCCGTACTGGAATCTGCCGAGCGGTGCGGTCGAGGAGGGCGAAACGCCTACCGCCGGCGCGATTCGCGAGCTGCGGGAGGAGTCTGGGTTGCTGGCTGTCGAGGCGGACCTTGCGCTTGTCTGGACCACCGAGGTGTTGATCGGCGGTCGTGTGACGTCGCGGTCGTGGAACTACGCGGTGGACGTGCAGGACCCGGCGTTCGCGATCGACGATCCGGATGGGTCGGTGATGGAGGTGCGCTGGTTCTCGGCGGAGGACGCAGTACGACGGCTCGGCCAGCTGCCGTATCCGCCCATCGCGGTGCCGGCGATCGACTACCTGACCTACGGCGTACGACGGCAGGACTGGACCTTCACGTTGGACGGCGAGGACTGGAGCTGGGACTCATAGGTCTCGGCGTACGACGATGTTGCGTCTGGCCTGGGTGCGGTGTTCGGCGTACGGCGTGAAGCCGGCGTCCAGGAATGTGGTGAGGACGCCGCGGCCTGGGTCGCCGGGCATCGTCTTGACTGGGTAGGCCTCCACGAGGCGGGCGCCCGAGGTGCGGGCGTAGTCGACGGCTGCTTCGATCATCGGGAGAGTCAGACCGCGGCCTCGGTAGCCGGCCTTGACGAAGAGGCAGTTGATGGCCCAGATCGTGTCGTCGTCGGGGTCGTCGATGGGCAGCGTTCGCGAGTGGACGATCGCGTAGTACTCCGGTCGCGGCGCCACGGCACACCAGGCGGCCGGGCACACGTCGACGTACCCGATGAGGCCGACCGGCATCCCTGCCTGGACGAAGCTCTCGAGAGCTGCGCGGTTCTCCTCGCTTCCGTTTCGGGCGACGTCGCGACTGGGCAGGCGGCGCGCCATGCACCAGCATCCGCGCGTCCCGCCGCTCGGCCCGAACAGCTCGACCAGGTCGTCCCATCGCGTCTGGTCAACGGGGTGGACCTCCATCGGCGCATTCAACCATGAGAATCCGGTCGCGTTTGCTGTCCGCGCGTGGAAAGGTCGGGCATCATGAGCGCCTCCGACCTGACCGGCTTCCTTCGCGGGCGAGGCGTTGATCCCGTCAGTGTCGTACCGCTCCTCGGCGGCGAGAAGAACCGCAGCTGGCTGGTCGACGGCGCGTTCGTTGCCCGGAGCTACAGCACCAGCACGCCGGCCGAGGTGGAGTACGAGCTCCACGCGACGGAGTTCCTGGCGCAGCGAGGCTTTCCGACGCCCGCTCCGGTGCGCGCCGACGACGGATCGGTCTGGGGCACGATCGATGACCGCCCGGCAGCGCTCTTCACGTACGCCGCTGGCGCGCATCCGACCGACCTGCTGGACGGGTACTTCTCGACCGATCTGCGACTCGGCCGCGCCGCCGCGGGACTGGCGGCCCAGCTGCACGTCCTCACTGCGGACCAGAGCTTCCCCGGCCGACGGAACACCCGGCTCGATCCTCTCGAGCGCATTGGGACTTTCCTGCGATCGCCGTACGCCGATGTCCCCGTACTCCGGGAAGCAACCCGTCGCCTGACCGCGCTGCACGAGAAGATCGCCGACGTCTACGCCAACGCGACAGGTCTGCGACAAGGCCTCGTCCACAACGACATCAGCGCGGTCAATCTCCTGCTCGACGAGGTCACCGGCGACATCACAGCCCTCATCGACTTCGACGACTGCATGACGTCGTTCCAGCTGTACGACCTCGGCCGCATCGCCGAAACCTGGGGCCGCACCCCCGACCGCCACGCAGACCTCACCCGCATCAAGGAACTGATCGAGGCGTACGACGCAACGCGCCCGCTGAGCGACCGTGAAGCTGAGCTCGCGGTCGACCTGATCGCGACGTACGCCGCCGCAACCGGGGTCGACATCCTGACGAACATGCTCCGCGCCGGCGCCGACGTACAAAGCCCCGCGGACAGCTACTCCATGCTCTTCTTCCTGGACCTGACCGCATGAGACACATCTACCTCGTCACGCATCCAGAGGCACAGCACCACGTCGACGGCATCGTGGGCGGCTGGCACGACTCGGTTTTGACCGCCCGCGGACACCAGCAGGCCGAACGCATCGCCGACGTACTGGCGAGCCGAGTCGGCCCCGAGCCGGTCGAGGTCCACTCCTCCGACCTACGCCGAGCCAGCCAAGCAGCGGAGCGGATCGCTCGGAGGTTCTCCGTCGAGGTCCACACCGACGCACGCCTCCGCGAAAGATCCAACGGCGAGGCCGACGGCCGTCCCCAGGCGTGGCTAGCCGAACGCCGCATCCCCCTCCCGGAGTACGGCGACCGCCTTGCCCACAACGATGGACCCGCCGGCGCGGAGACCCGACTCGCCTTGGTCGAACGCCTCTACCCCGCCCTCGACGACATCCTCAGCCGCCCAGCCACGACCCAGATAATCGTCTCCCACGGCTCCGCCTCCAGCTACCTGATCGCCGCCTGGATCGGCATGCCGATGACGTCCACAGACCGCGTCTTCTTCCCCCTGACCTCAGGCAGCATCACCACCCTGGTCCGCAACGACTCCCACTTCAGCCACCAGGTAGTAACCCTGAACGAAACCCACCACCTGAAGGACCCCGAGGCTGAAGCAGGTGAATGACGGGGTGTGGACGGCCACGAAGAGCGCACCGCGCGGCACAATGCGTCGCGTGGACCGCCCTGCCCTGACCTCGCTGACTTATGCGAGCACGAACACCCTGACGAACGTTGCTGACCTGCTCACCCGCACCCTCGGGCTGGCGTTCGAGCAGCGGTTGACGTGGCCTCGCACGAGAAACCGTTGACGCCAGAAGCCCGAACCCCTGCCCTGGCCGCCTGGCGGAATCCGGGTCACTCTCCGAAGAGCAGTGGGGCCGTGCCGGGCTCTCCGGCGCGGCGGAAGTAGACCGGGTCGGCGAAGGTGGCAGGCACCTTGCCAAGTCCCTGGATGACTGTGGCGGTGCCGTTCGCGTGGCCGACGGCGTACAAGTAGGCGGACCGGGTGTCCCTGTCGATGCCGAGCAGCAGAGTGCCGTACACGCCGCACTTCTCGGCGATCAGCGCGTCGAAGCCCTGCCAGGTGGAGTCGCGGACCCGCTTCACGATCGGCTTCATCGGCGAGGTCAGGGGAAGCCGGATCGTGTACAGCGCGCCGCCGCGGGTGTTGGCCAGGAAGGTGTCGTACGTCGCGGTCTGGCTGATCAGCGTCATGGTCTTCACCGCCGAGAAACCACCCGCGGACTGCGGGTTGGTCCAGCCGAACCCGCCCTTGGAGTCCCACCGCGTGAGCGTGCCGTTTCCATGCAGCGCGTAGTGGTTGACCAGCGCGAACGGGTTCGTATCGTGCGGGTAGCTCGTCTCGAGGAACGTGGCGTCCCCCCAGCCCCCACCGATCCGGAAGTTGTGCGACTGCGTCCGATCGACCTCGCCGGCTGTTGTGAGGAAGTAGGTGCTGCTGTACAGCCCGGAGCCGATCACCACATGGCCGGCGTACGCGCCACCGAAACCAGGCACGACCGGGTCGTTGAAGAACAGAGTGCTCAACCTGGGCAGGCCCTCGGGAAAGAGGTCGGCGTACCCCGCCTTCTCCTGCACCGTCAGCGGCGAGCCGGCAATGACCACCCTGTCCGTATGACCCCGACCCGCGGTCACCGACCCGGTCTCAATCCGGCACCCCGCAGCAGCGGTTGAGCCAGCAGCCACTGCCTCGCCCACACCCCCAGACAACATCCCCGCCACCAGCACCGCGGCAGCCGCCACCCGGCCGACACTCCCAAGCCGTCCCAACATCTCCACCACTCCCCAACAGCATCTGGGCGCCACCGCCCCAGAACCGGCACCAGGCAGTATCAGAACCCCTACCTACATCGATACGCCGCAGCCCCGAAAAGTTACACCGCCCAACCGCGGGAACTCGCACCACGAACCGCACCACGGAGTCCGGGAAGACGAGAACCCCAGAGTCAGGAGCCAACCTCTGACCTGGGGTTCTGTGTGGAGCCGCCTGTCGGAATCGAACCGACGACCTTCTCATTACGAGTCGTCCGAGACAAGTACACGGCCGTCTGAGCTGGCCGCTCTGCAAGCAGGACTCCACCGGCCGACGACCCGATTAGTACAGGTCCGTCCAGACCGATCGAGGGATCCTGTTAGCAAAGTTGTTAGCAACCGTTCGGACGGCGAGCCCCTCATTACGAGTCCGTTGCCCGAGCCTCAACTGCGCGACGTCCCCCAACATTGAGCAGTGATCGTGCTCAGTGATCGGGGGTCGTTGGCGGCTGTTCGGGGTCCTTCGGGGGCACCTCGGGGGCACGCCGTTTGGTAGAAAGTCCGCGCCGACGCCTACGACTGTTGCGGTCCCCCAGCCACGACGCACAGGCTCGATTCAGATCATTGATCTGGAGCATCGTTGCGTTCAACATCTCGATCGCTTCACTGACGGCCGCCATCACCACCTCGGGGTCGGGTACTGGCTCGACCTCCATCGCCTCGGCCGCCGTCTCCACGCGCTTCTCTGTCTCGTCGAACGACTTGTCGATCTCGTTGACGAGCGGGGACATGGTGTCCAAGACAAAAGCCTCATCTACCAGCGCGATCGTGGGAAAGTTGATGTTGAATGCCGTACCAAAGCGCATCCGACACAGCCTGACCTCGACTTGCAGTCGCCGAAGACGTTCGGCTACTTCCCCGATGGGCTGGTTGATCAGCTCCTGGACGTCCGCAAGTACCTTGAGCGAGTCGGCTGTGAGACTGCGAACCACGGAGCGTGCGTCCATCTCCGTGGCGACACGCATCTCTGATTTGTGGGTCCACCGAACCACCAGGTAGGCAGTCAGCGCAGCCACTAGGCCGCTGACGACCGCGCTTCCCAGCCCCTGGAGGAGATTCGACCACCCACCCAAGGTCTGAAACCACGTCGCAGCCACCACATCGCTAAGAGTCACCTGCGGATGATAGGGACCCTGTGCTCGCGCTACAACCCCGGACTTAGCGTCTTCCCGTCTGCCGTTCAGCCCACGCGTAGCGCGATCAGGAGACGCCAGAGGGGCCAAGATGGAGCGCCCCGCTGGACGAACGATCTTGGCCCCTCTGGTGGCTCCTGATAGGTCCTGACTGGGCTGAGCGGCAGGCGGGAAGACGCATCCCGGCCCCCTTCGAGCTAGCCAGGCCAAACCGGGCCGTCATCCCGGAGTCGTGAGGCCCCCGCCGGAGGCAGTGCTCTTGGCTCTCAGAAAGACACCGAGAGCGGGCGCGGCGGTGAACGGCCGGAGGCCGCATGCGCACGCCGCGCCGCGCGCCGAAGGCGCGCCTTGATCCATAAGAGCCAAATTCGGCAAGGGGATCGGCAGGAGGGTCAGGCGATAGACGGGACGAGCGTGATCCGAGTTCGGCGAGCCGAGGTGTCTGGCTGGCTCGGGGTTGGCAGGTCGTGCGTCAATTCGGTGATGACCGAGTCGGCCTGCGTCTGGTGCCGATCGGTGGCGTGCCGCTGGAACAGAGCGCCGGACGGGTAGTCGCTGAGGTCGAGCGTCCGGACGTGGCGGAAGCCGCGCTGCTCGTAGTACCGGTGGAGACCGATGTTGTCGGTCCAGACATCGATCCGGACCCAGTTGTTGCCGAGTTCTCCGGCTCGCTTGCACGCCCACTCGATCACATCGGTGCCGAGTCCGGAGTACTTGCGCCGGACGATGAGCCGGTGGAGGTACATGGAGGGCTGCTGCTGCTCCTCGGGCGTCCAGAGCTTGGGGTCGGAGAACGAGTCGAGCGCGACCGTGGCGGCGGTGGCCCCGGCGTCGTCGCGGACCATCCAGGTCTCTCCGGCCCGGATGCTGCTGAGGATCCGCTCGGACTGCGCCTCGGGCGTCGGCCACGCGGCAGCCCACTGGTCAATGCCCTGCTTGGCGAGCCAGTCGCTTGCCTCCTGGCGCATCGCGAGGATGACCGGCAGGTCGTCGATCGTGGCTTGCTCGATGATCACGACGCGTATCCGTTCTGGCCGTGGTAGCCGCTGATGTCGCCGAGCTCGTAGACGAGCCGGTTGCGATCACCCGCGAAGATCGTCAACGTCAGTCGGAGCGGTCGGGTGTCGCTGTAGGTCGTGCGGACGTAAACGAGTACCGGAGTGCCGATGCCAAGTCCAAGCTTCCGCGACTCGTCCGGCCTCGGCATCCGAGTCGTGACCTCGTCGACGTAGCCGATCTCAACGTGTCCCTTGGCCGCCATCGCTCGGATCGCTCCGCCTGCCACGTCATGCGGGGTGAGGAGGCCGCACTCCTGGGCGATGTCCATCGGGTAGTAGCTGTCCTGCAAGCTCGACGGCTCACCGTCGACCTGGCGGACGAAGGATCGGGAGACGAGCGAGTCGCCTTCGTCGACGGTCAACCGTTCCGCCAGTTCCGGCGATGCAGGGACGATCCGCATCTCGAAGTCGCGGTATGCCGACTTGTGACCCTGCGCCGCCTGCTCGGCGTGGAAGGCGTCGACCTGATCGCTTGACATCCGGTCGCGGCTCTCCGCCCAGCTCGCGTGGTAGGTCGTGATGACCTGCTCGCGCACGATGGTGCCGCGTCCCTGGGTGCTCGTGATCATGCCTTCGTTCTGGAGCTGGGCGAAGGCGAGTCGGACGGTATTGCGGGAGACGCCGTACTGCTCGCGCAACTCGGCCTCGGTTGGCAGCCGGTCCCCTGCCTTGAGCTGGCCGCCGCGAATCTGCTCGCGAAGGTCGGCCGCGATCTGCCGATAGAGCGGCTCTGACTGCGCCATGTGCATGCCTTCCAAAAGTTGTCCCAACAAATGGTCTCATCCCTCTTGACCTAGCACCAATCTGTACCTAAGGTCGGTGATGTACCAAAGGTTGGTACGAATCGAAGAGTGAAGGTGAGATCACACCATGGCGATGCCCCGCAAGATCAAGGTGAGCTTCGATGACGCTTTCCCGTACGGCGCGTACGCGGTCTCGGCCGTGACCGAGGTCAGGGACTTCGACCGCTCGACGAAGGACCGAGCAGTCTTCGCGACCGACGAAGAGACCGGTCTGCCGATCTGGTCGGTTGATGTCATCGATGGTGACCCCGACGCCCGCAAGGCGGACCGGACGGTGTCGATCAAGATCCTGTCCAAGGTGCAGCCGGTTCTGCCTGCCCACGCTCCGGGCAGCCCGTTCACTCAGGTGGTGTTCGAGGGCATGACGGCGACTCCGTACGTGTCGGAGACCGGCAATGGTCGGGCTCGTCTGGCGTGGTCGTTCCGAGCCACTGAGGTCCGGGCTCCGCGCAACTCCGCCGCCGCGAACAAGCCTGCGGCCTGAGAGCGGTGACCGCGATGCTCAACGAACTCAGCGCGCGCGTGTCGGTCGGAGTACATCTTCGGCCGACCACCGGCCTCAGGGTGGCGAGCTTTCACCGCGACACCACCGGTTCGCCGTTCGTGTCGATGCAGATCGGAGACGGTGCCGGAGAGGTTGCCGTGATGACTCATCAGCTTGCCGACCTGGACCGTCTTGGCGACCTGGTCGCAGAGGCTCGGCGGTCGCTGGCCTCGATGCTCGTCGACACCGCCTGGGAGCGGCATGACGACCCAACTGCTGAAGACAACCCACTCGACGATGACGACGCGGACGACTTCGAGGACGACGAAAACGACGATCAGGCGTCGAACCCACCCGGCTCACGGCTGCTCCACGCCGAGGGGTGGATCTGATGCCACTCTTCGCGACGCGGCGTGACTTGGATGTGTGGGCTGACTCGCTGGGGGTCGCCAACGATGACGAGGCGGTCGGGGTTCTCCAGCGGCTGTTGGGTCGGTTGCTGGATGGGCAGGACCGGGTTCGGTCTGCGGCCCGCGCCGTATCTGGTGCTCCGAGCAAGGACCTGCACAGCGAGCTGAGCAAAGCGTTGGGCCGGATCGACTTGTCGGTCGTCGCGGTCGAGGACGCCTTGCGCGGCTTCCAGATCCACGAGAGGCGGTGACACCGATGGCAGTCACTCGGAAGGGTCGGCTCCTGGTCGCCTGGGCCAAGGCGCTCGGTGTCGACAACGACCTAGACGCGATCGTCGAACTACACCGGCTGATGAACCAGCTCGACGACGCCAGATCCGTTCTCCAGAAGGCCAACGCGCTTCTCGTGAACGCACCCGACCCCGACGCGGCACGCGGCTGTGTCCTCGCGATGGGGTCCCTGCAGCGGGCAGGCGCCCAACTGCTGACGGTTGAACGGCGATTCCACAAACACGAACGAGGACGGGGCTGATGAACCCATGGTTACCAAACTGGCTCAAGTACTGGGGCGGCTGGTTAAGACCCTCGCGTACCTGGTGTTCGCGCTGCTGCGCCGTCCGGGGCTGACCGGTCCCCTCCTGGTCGCGGCTGTGCTGGCCGTGCAGGTGTCGCGGTGGGGCTGGCTCGTCCGCGTCTGCGTCCTAGTCTTGGTTTTGGCCGGCGGATTTGCCTGGCGGCTCAAGCACCGCTCGTCGTTCAACCGGCTGGTGTGGATCCCGGCCGTGCAGTGGTACCGCCGCTGGATCCGCTACGGCCTGGCCTGGCGGTTCTGGATGGGGCGCTGTGGCCTCGGGATCACCGACGAGACCACCGGCCGAGTAATGCGTCCCCGCATCGTGAAACTGCGCTACACCCCCAGCGTCGACCGGCTCCTCGTACAGCTCCCGGTCGGGCTCACCAGCAAGGAACTCGACGACAAACGAACCCACCTGGCCGAGTCGATGCGCGCCCTCGACGCCCGGACACGCAAGGACCGTCCCGGCCGGGTCTGGCTGGATCTGGAGATGCGCAATCCCTTGCAGGCAACGATTCCCGCCATCCCGATCGTCGAGTCACTCGACCCGGCGATCCTCGATGGACTGGTGATCGGGTACGCCGACGACGGCACCCCGTGGCGGCTGCGGGTCCGTGGCTCGCACGTCTTCATCGCTGGCGCGACCGGCTCGGGCAAAGGCTCGATCATCTGGTCGACGCTGCGGGCACTGGCACCGTTCATCCGGGCCGGGCTGGTCGAGATCTGGGCCGTCGACCCCAAGGGCGGGATGGAACTGGAGTTCGGCAAGGACCTGTTCACCCGCTACGAACGCGACGACTACCAAGCCATGGTGGCACTCCTCGAAGACGCCGCGACTGACATGGACGAGCGGTGCAGGCGTCTCCGCGGAACGACCCGGACGTTCAATCCGACCACCGCGACACCGCTGGTGATGGTGGTCGTCGACGAGCTGGCGACCCTCACCGCCTTGCAGCCTGACCGGCGTCTCCAGGGCCGCGCTGAAAACGCGCTCGGTCTCCTGCTGACCAAGGGCCGCGCGCCGGGCTTCCACGTCCTGGCCGCCGTCCAAGACGTCACCAAGCGCGTCTGTGAGTGGCGCGACCTGTTCCCCGACAAGATCGCGCTCCGGCTCGGTAAGGCGACCGAGGTCGACATGGTGCTCGGTGACGACGCCTGGGACAACGGCGCGCTCTGCGACTCGATCCCCCGATCCCTGCCCGGCATCGGCTACGTCCTGATGGAAGGCCAAGCCCACGCGACCCGAGTGCGCGCCGCCTACGTCACCGACGACGAGATCCGCGCCATGGCCCGCGACTACCGGCCGCGCCGCGTCCTCCACTCGATCGATGCCCCCGGCAACACGACCCAGAACCCGACCGACGACCCCGAGACGGGAGAGGCAGCATGAAGGTCCACGAGATTCCTGGCCAGCTCGAACTCGTCTTCGAGACCCCAACCCTGACCCTCGACCAGCGAGCCGAGATCAGTGCCTACATCGTCTCCGGCTGGCAGGGCATGGGCGAATGCCGCTCGGTGGCTGACGACTCCTGTTTCCCCGAACCCGGCCAAGCCACCTCCGCCGCTGTCGATCGGTGCGGGTTCTGCCCGGTCCGCCGTTCCTGCCTCGCATCCGCGCTGGCCAACGATGAGGAGTTCGGTGTCTGGGGTGGCACGACCGAGGTTCAGCGCGACGTGATTCGCACCGACATCGCTGCCGGTGTCCCGATCGTCGACGCGCTCGACCGGTCCACGCTCCTCCCAGAACTGCTGTGGAGGCAGGCCTCATGACCGTCCGACTCCGCGTCTCCGGCGACCCCGACGAGATCGAGATCATGCTCAAGGTCCTGGGCGTGGTGTTCGACCTGTCCGGCACCGGCCGCATGTACCCGAACAGCGGCTCGGCGGGCGTCCGCGTCTACCTCCTAGCGCGGATCCCGTGGGCCGGTGAACGAGACCACCCGCGCCGAGGAGATGGTCCCCAATGATCTCTACCCTCGGCCAGATCGCTCCGGACGTACTGCATGAGCTTGCCGTCCGCAACGGCGTCTGCGTCCGCCCGGTGCTGTCCCGGATGACCGACACGACGACCGGTGAACAGTCCGTCGTACCGATCCCCTGCGGCTCTACGCAACACCGTCAGTGCCCTCCGTGCGCTGACCGGGCTCGCAAGCTCCGCATGCAGCAATGCCGCGAGGGCTGGCACCGCGACGACGAGATCGCCACCGACGAGGACCAGGTCAACGAGCTCGGGGACGCCACGGATGACGACGAGGACCAGGTCGACGACGAACCAGCGCGCCGCATCCGATCCACCCGTCGCCGCCAGGACGCCCCCGACCTACCTCGGGTCCCGATGGAGAACCGCACCGTTGGCACGACCTTCACCGGCTCCAACGGCCAGACCTACCGGCCGTCGATGTTCCTCACTCTCACGCTCCCGTCGTACGGCAAGGTCGGGCCTGACGGCACACCGGCTGACTCGGAGTCGTACGACTACCACCAGGCCGCGATGGACGCGCTGCACTTCCCCAAGATCGTCGACCGGTTCTGGCAGAACCTACGCCGCTGCGCCGGGTACAAAGTCCAGTACTTCGCCACCGTCGAAGCACAACGCCGCCTCGCCCCACACCTGCACGCCGCCGTTCGGGGCGTCATCCCCCGCCAGACCGTCAAGGACGTTGCCGCCGCCACCTACCACCAACTGTGGTGGCCGCAATGCTCCCGGCCGGTCTACGTCGGCGACGAGCTGCCCCGGTGGGACGAGCTAGCCGGCCGATTTCTCGACCCGGTCAACGGTGCTCCCCTGCCCACCTGGGACGAAGCCTTGGACGCCATCGGCGACGACCCGGCCGCTGTTCCCGCGCACGTGGTCAAGCTCGGGACCCAGCTCGACTACCAAGGCATCCTCGGCACCGCTGACGACAAGGTCGGCAAAGCGATCGGCTACCTCACCAAGTACCTCGCCAAGTCCATCGCCGACACCTACGGCGACGACGACGAGATCACCACCCCACAAGCGATCCACCTCGACCGCTTGCATCGCGAGGTCCGCTGGCTGCCCTGCTCGCCGAGCTGCTCGAACTGGCTCCGGTTCGGCGTACAGCCCCACGGCGCGGAAGCTGGCATGCGGCCCGGCTGGTGCCCCTCAAAGGCCCACGACCGGCATCACCTGGGGCTCGGTGGCCGCCGCGTCCTGGTATCGCGCCAGTGGACCGGCAAGACCCTGTCAGACCACCGCGCCGACCGCGCCGAGGTCGTCCGTCAAACCCTGGCCGCTGCCGGTGTCGACATGCACGACACCAACCGCTACGCCACTACCGAATCCCTCGAGGACGGCACAGCCCGCTTCATCTGGGAACCCGTCGACCGGAACAACGACGACGACCTACCCACCTGGCACGGACTGATGACCCGAGGCATCAACGAACGGATCCGCTGGCGAACCGACTACGAGCAAGCCAAACGCGCCGGACCCAACCCCGGCGACACCAGTTCGGCAACCGACCACGACCCCGCCACCACGGCGGCATGACACGAGGGGATACGACGATGAACGACGGAAAGCTGCTGTACCGAGTCGCTGAGGTTGCTCCGATGCTGAGCCTCAGCCGGGCCAAGGTTTTCCAATTGATCAAGTCCGGCGCCCTGATCTCAGTGAAGGTCGACGGCTCGCGGCTGATCAAGGCGGACGACCTACGAGCCTACGTGTCTGCCCTCGGAGAGGCCGCCTGATGGCCAAGTTGAAGGACGGCGTGATGAAGCGCGGCAAGACCTGGTCGTATGTGATCCGCGTCGTCGACCCAGCGACCGGGCTCAGCAAGCCCAAATGGGTGGGTGGGTTCGCCACCGAGGACGACGCGAAGGAAGCCCGAGACGAGGCACGTCGGGCAGCACGCAGGGGCGAGTACGTGGATCGGAAGGCGATCACCGTTACCGAGTACCTCGGTGACTGGATCGACGCGCACACGATCGAGATCAAGCCCAAGACAGCGGACACCTACCGCTATCTCGTTCGGCAGTACGTCGATCCGCACATCGGCAAGATGCGGCTCCAGGCGGTCCGACCAACGACCCTCACCAGCCTCTACATCAAACTGATGAACGGCGGCGGGAAGAACGGCAGCAAGTTGTCTCGGGCAACGGTCGACTACGTGCACGCCATCCTGAGGAAGGCATTCAACGACGCCGTCCGATTTGAGCAGCTCCTATCGACCAATCCGGCTGAGCGGGCTAAGAGACCACGGCGTGAGGCTCGGGGGATCACCGAGGTCTGGACGGCCGACCAACTGCGCCTATTCCTCGGCCTAGTCAGTTCTCATCGCCTGGCAGCCTTCTACCGTCTCGCTGCCTATACCGGAGCACGTCGGGGCGAGTTGCTCAACCTCCGGTGGGCCGATGTTGACTGGAAGGCACCGGCTGTTCGCATCCGTGGGTCGGTCGGCGTCGTGGCTGGCGAGCGGGTGGAAGGATCGACCAAGGGCGGCCGCGAGCGAGTGGTCAGTCTCGACGCTGGGACCATCGATGCGCTGAAGGCCCACCGCAAGCTGCAAGCTGCTGATCAGCTCGTCGTGGGCGAGGCGTGGACAGACACCGGGCACATCTTCACAACCGGCCTCGGCCAACCGATCTACCCAGACACGGTCACCCAGCTATTCGGCAAAGTGTTGCGTGCGTACAACGAGCCTGAGGACCCGGCAGATCGTCCGGCCAAGCCGCTGCCACACGCTCGGCTGCACGATCTGCGCCACGTCCACGCGACGATGCTGCTCCTGGCCGGGGTGCCGGTTCATGTGGTCGCGGAACGGCTCGGGCACGCTGACCCGTCCATCACCCTGCGTGTCTACGCTCACGTGATCCGGAAGAACGCGGCCGGGGTCGCTGACATCTTTGCGACGGCCGCTGACGTCGAAGACACGGGCTCGGATGACGATGAGGGAGACGAGCCAGAGGCGGGAGTGCTGGTGCCGTGTTAGCAGATCTGTTAGCAAGGTCCGGCCCCGGACATATGGAACCCCAGGTCATGTACCACGTGACCTGGGGTTTCTCTGTGAGCCGCCTGTCGGAATCGAACCGACGACCTTCTCATTACGAGTGAGACGCTCTGCCGACTGAGCTAAGGCGGCGGGTGCCGAGGCAAGAGTGTAGCGGGAGTCGGGGGGTGATTCCGAATCGGTTCGCCGGCGGAGGGGTGGGGCTGTGGGCTGGATCACCCGGGGCGGGCGGACCAGGGAACCGGCGGGGGTCGGCGCACGTCGGACGGGCGAGGAATTGACCGGTGGAATAAATGATGCGGGAAATGCGTTGACTGGGCCGAGTGGGATGCGACAGACTATTTCCCGCAAGGACCAGACCCTGAGGAGACATCGTGTACGGCGCAAGCACCCTGACAAAAGCCTGGCGGCCCGGCCGCATGGTTTTGTCGGCATGCCTGCGACCGGTTAGCGACAACGCCTTCGACTACCACCAGCTCAGCATTGAGCGGAGCCCGCGTGTGGGCGGTTCGCCTGGGTGATCTCCGAGTGAGGAGAGCTCCAGGAGCCGTCTGAGCCGGGTACCGGCAGCAGGCGGCTCTTTTCTTTTGCCCGAACTTCGGGTCATCGCCGATGTGCAATGGTTGCGGACCGGATTCCAAAACCGCGTCATGAGGGTTCGATTCCCTCCATCGGTGCTTTCCGGTATTCACGAATACCGGCACGACCAATTGACAATTGCACAGCAATTTACCAGCTGTAGGCCAGCGGCGAGGCCACCTCATTTGGGTTGAGGAGATCGGGGGTTCGAGTCCTCCCAGCTGGACCCGGCGCCCGCAGGATGCTTGCTACCGGCCGAGCGGGCGCCACAGACGTGCCCTGCGACGGAAATCCGCAGTACATCCGGCGCAGGGCACTGAACGCCCGTGGCTCAACTGGAGAGAGCACCGGCCTACGAAGCCGGGGGGTGCAGGTTCGAATCCTGCCGGGCGTGCTGTGTCCGAAGCGGAAGTGGGCGATGCGCCGGGACGTGACCCCGGAGGAAGCGGGTTCGAGCCCCGCCGGACACCCTGAGTGAACATCTGTTGACCCGACACCGAGATCCCCGACCTGCCGACCGCAGGTCGGGCACACTGGATGGGAGGAGGTACCTGATGAGCGGTGTGATCGTCCTGAACGCCTCGTACGAGCAGCTGCACGTCGTGTCGATCCCGCACGCCATCCGGATGCTCGTCCGCGAGGTCGCCGTCGTCGAGGAAGCCCACGACGGCGCCAGCATCGGACCGTTCCCCCTCCCCCGCGTACTGCGTCTGGTCCGCTACGTCGTGATGAAGTGGCGGTACGCGTCCGGCCGGCTTCAGTACACGCGCGCCGGCGTACTCAAGCGCGACAAGTACCTCTGCGCGTACTGCGGTCAGCCCGGCGCGAGCACGATGGATCACGTGATCCCACGATCACGGGGCGGCCGCGGTGAGTGGCTGAACGCCGTCGCCGCGCACTCCGGGTGCAACGAGAAGAAGGGCTCGCGAACACCGGAAGAGGCCGGCATGCCACTGCTGTGGCAGCCCTGGATCCCTTCCCGTGCCGAGTTAGCGCTCTGACGCGACACCCACCCGGTGTCGCGGCAGAGCGCGATGCCAGGTGGGCGCCGGCGACCCACCCTCGGTTCTGACCCGAGGCCCCGCAGGTTCGACTCCTGCCCTGGCAGCTGCATGCCTCATCAGGGTTCAAGTTCTGCTCGAAGTCGCCATTTGCGGGTCGAGACGCTGGAGATGCTTCGCCCGAGTATCTGTGCGGCATCGGCCTGGCGGTGGGTCAGGACGATCAAGTCATCAGATTCCGTCCAAGGCTTACGGACGACCCGGTATCTGCGGGCCTTCTCGGCAGGCGGCAGCCACGCGGCAACTTTCCGAGCAGCGTCGACCTTCCGCTCAATCCCCAGTACGTCAGGGGCATACCAAACCCAGTCGGCAAGACGTGCAGCCGCGAGGTGCCGTCCGTCTGGAGCAAGCCGATGGCGTAGGCGACGTCGGGACGGTCCACGTCATCGAACACCGGAGTAGTCAATCACTTCGTGCAACAAGGTGAGATCCGCCTGTAGGCAGGGGCAGCGGTTTGCTGAACCGTCGGTCGGCTGACATGTCGACCCGTGAGTTCGAATCTCACTCTCACCGCTGGGCGGCCGGGATGGACCGGCCGCCCTGCCAACAATCAGAAAGAGAGGAGGACCGGCTATGGCCGACCTCAGGAACAGGAAGCGGGTGCCCGGCGGTAGGACCGGTGCTCCGGTGAAGCAGGGGCATGCGTTGCGGCGGGTGCAGCTCGCCTGTGGGCATGTGCAGCGGGACCGGATCGCCCATGCGGGTGATCACGTGTGGTGTGAAGCCGACTGCTCGGACTGGATCCGCGTGGTTTCCGTCGAAGAGTAGTCACTCGGTTACGCCGCCCGCCGTCGTCAGGGGAGACGGCGGGCGGCTCATCGAGATCACCAGAAACTCATCGCAACTTTCTTCACCAACTCACCATCGTGGCGGTTGTACAGGTCTGTCACCGCCGGCCGGGGGGCCGCGGGCGAGTGGGTGGGGAAATGCATGACGAGATGGTTACTGGTGCTCGGGCTCGTTACCGCGGGCCTCGCGGGCACTACCGGTGTCGCGACGGCTCAGACCGGGCCAGGAATCGCGATCGCCGCTGATCTGCCGGAGCCTGAGGCAGCGCAGTTCGTGCCCGGGGCAACGAACGTGGTTCCGGCGACCGCGGTGGCTGCGAAGAGTGCCCAAGCGATCACCACAGCAACAGGTGGCACCTACACCTGCCCGGGTTTCAGCACGGTCGACGACGCGACGCCGCTCTCGTCCGTGATGCAGGACACCTACACCTGGGGCGGCTTCAAGCCGTACAAGGTTGGTGACGGCAAGGGAAACATCAACTGGAAGCTGAACCCGTACAGCAATCCCAGCTGGTACATGTGGTTCCACTCACTTCGTTGGCTCGGCCAAGGGATCACCGCGGCCAGCCTGGGCGACACCGCCGCGATCGACCGCGTGACGACGATCGTCCACGACTGGGTCCGCGACAATCCGTACTCCTGGAAGGGTGACGTCGGCGCCTGGGAGTCGACGATGCACCGCACCAACGTAATCATTTGCACCCGGCAAGCAGTCCTCGCCGGGTTGAACGTCACCACGCTCCCGACGCAGTACGCATGGCTCGACGCGGCGCTGCTGGACCACGCCACGTTCCTGGTCAACAACTGGAGCGGTGCCTGGAACCACGGAACCGACGAGAGCATCGCGCTGTTCGGCGTCGGCTGCACGCTCGACCGCACCGACTACATGACACTCGCGCAGCAGCGCCTGAACGCCGGCATCACGACCTCGATCGATGCCGAGGGTTCGACCAACGAACAGTCGACGGCGTACGCGCAGTTCAACTACTCCCTCTGGGGCCGTGCCGTCGACGTACTGCGGGCCTGCGGCGCCGACCCCGGTACGACGATCTCCGCCCGCCGCGGGCTGCTGGCCAACTGGCTCGCGCTGGCAACGAACTCGCTCGGCAACCTGCACCAGATCGGCGACTCCGAGGTCGTCCGTACGGCGCCCGTCGCCGGCACACCGCTCGAGTACGCCGGCAGCCAAGGCGCGACCGGGGTTGCTCCGACGGACCGTGTCGGCATGTTCTCCGCGGGCTACGTCTTCGGCCGCTCGGGATGGGGCAACTTCGCGGGGCAGTCGTCGTACAGCATCAGGTATGGGCCGACGCGGCAACTACACGGTCACAGTGACCACACGTCGCTCACCTACACCGCCCGCGGGCGGGACATCCTGATCGACGGCGGCCACGCCGGCTACCAGAACGACGTCTGGCGGGCGTGGGCGAAGA
Source organism: Kribbella rubisoli (assembly GCF_004217145.1). Lineage (GTDB taxonomy): Bacteria > Actinomycetota > Actinomycetes > Propionibacteriales > Kribbellaceae > Kribbella > Kribbella rubisoli. The sequence continues at coordinate 1,735,229 of NZ_SHKR01000011.1, forward strand.
GCCCGTTCGCCAGCAGCACGATGACGACGCCGCTCTCGGCCGACACGTTGCCCGCGACCAAGCTGACCCGGTCGCAGGTGAAGCCGGGCGCCGACTTCTTCGAGTTCTCCGACGTACCCGGACCCGGTATCAGCCGCGTCCGCGCCGTACTCGTGCTGAACAACCCGGACCTGGTCGTCACGCTCGACCGCGCGTCGTCGAAGACTGCGCAGCAGTTCCAGACGCTGTGGCACCTGCCCGCGGACCAGAAGGCGACCGTGTACTCGCGGACCACCGCCCTGGCGTCGAAGGCGGGTGAGGACACCCGGACGATCCTGTTCCAGGTGCCGTACCGGCAGGCGCTGCCGCCCGGCGCGATCCTCCTCAAGCAGGCGCAGACGAAGCCGATCCAGGGCTGGACCTACCCGAACATCAACACCCGCCTCTCGGCGCCGACCCTGATGTTCGCACGCTCCGGCACCACGGCGTCGGTCCTGTCGTTCATCGCCCCCGTCAAGGCCACCGGCGCCGTCACGTACGCGACCCGCTGGTCCGGTACGACGTTCGTCGTCGACCTGAGCGTGGCCGGCGTCCGCACGTCGATCGGCATCACCGCGGGCGGCTCCCTGGTCCGCCTGACCTGATGCGGTTCAGAAGGCCTGGAGGACCTTCCCGGGGTTGAGGAGGTTGTCGGGGTCGAAGGCTCGTTTGATGCGGCGGTGGAGCTCGAGGCCGACCGGACCGAGTTCGGTCTCGAGCCAGCCGGCTTTCAGGGTGCCGATGCCGTGTTCGCCGGTGATCGTCCCGCCGAGGCGGAGGCCTAGCTCCATCACGGCGCCGAACGCCTCCAGGGCTCGCTCCTCGGCCGCCGGGTCGTTGCGGTCGAAGACCACGGTCGGGTGCATGTTGCCGTCGCCTACATGCCCTGGGCAACAAATCAGCACCTGGTACTTGTCACCGATCGCGGCGATCCCGCGCAGCAACGCGACCAGCTGCGAACGCGGTACGGACACGTCGTCGATCAGCGTCGTGCCGAGCGGCTCCAGTGCGGAGTTCACCAGGCGGCGCGCCTCGAGCAACATCCGTGACTCCTCGACGTCCGAGGCCTCGGCGACCTCGATCGCGCCGTGCTCCGTGCAGATCGCCGCGATGCGTGCCACGTCCTCGGCCGCGCGTGGTCCGCGGTCGGACTGCGCGAGCAGCATCGAGCCGACGTCGCCCGGAAGACCCATGTCGCGGTAGTCCTGGATCGCCCGCAGCGTCGGTTGGTCGAGGAACTCCAGCAACGACGGCCGCAGCCCGGACGCCATCACCGCCGCGGCAGCCGCGATCCCGTCCTCGATCGAGCGGAAGGTCGCCGCCGCGGTCAGCCCGGCCTCGGGGGCCGGACGCAACGCGAGCGTCGCCTCGGTGACCACGCCCAGCGTGCCTTCCGACCCCACGATCAGTCGCGTCAGGTCGTATCCGGCAACGCCCTTCGCCGCACGCCGCCCGGTGCGGACGATCTCACCCGACGCCAGCACCACCTCGACAGCGCGCACGAAGTCCGACGTCACGCCGTACTTCACACAACACAACCCGCCGGCGTTGGTCGCGATGTTGCCGCCGATCGTCGACATCTCCCACGACGACGGGTCCGGCGGGTAGAACAGATCCTTCCCCAGCACAGCCCGCGACAGGTCGGCGTTCACCACACCCGGTTGTACGACGGCGACCTGGTCCTCGACGGAGATGTCGAGGATCCGATCGAGACGCGAGGTCGACAGCAACAGACACCCATCGATCGCGTTCGCCGCGCCCGACAGCCCGGTCCGCGCACCTTGCGTGACAACCGGTACGCCGAAACTGCCGGCGGCTCGCAGTACCTCAGCGACCTCGGAGGTCGAGGTCGGTCGCGCCAGCACCCGCGGCACACCCGCCGGCGAGAACGTCGCGTGGTCGTGCCGATGGCTGTCCAGCACATCGGGATCATCGACAACCGCCGCGTCCCCCAATGCGGACCGGAGCCGGGTTACGAGCGCATCACTCATGCTTCATCCTGCTCGGCAAGCAGCCGCAGGATCAACTCCGCCCGCCGGACACGCTCCCGTCCGAGGGCTTCCGCCGTACCGGCCAGGTGTGCGCCGACCGGGTAGATGTTCGGCGCGTTGCGCAGGCCCATCTTCAAATAAACGGGCGCCGCGACGCGGACGACCTCCGGTACGTCGTAGAAGCGGACGTGGCCGCCCTGGTCGTCGGGGACCTCGATGTACATGTCGATCGGTACCGTCGTCACCGAGCGGATCTCCGCGAGCACCGGCACCGGCAGGTCGGTCGACACGTTCAGGCTGGTCGCACCGAGACGCTCGTACAGCTGGGCGGTCGGTGCGTTCGGCAACGGCATCAGCACCGAGGTCTTCAGCACGAGGTCCGCAGGCAGCTCGCCCTCGACCTTCAACCGGCCCATGATCTCCAGTACGCCGATGTCTCCGACCAGCAGACTCCGTACGCCGAGCTCCACCGCGCGGAAGGCGTCGCACAACGACGCCGCGACCTGCTCGTTGCCCCGCGCAACACCACCGACCGCCGCCGAGACCTTGGCCTGACCACCGATGTCCCACGAGCCGCGGGGTCCGAGGAACAGGCAGACCTCGACGCCGGAGGAAGCGCCGAGCGAGAGCATCTCCTCGATCTCGCCGTCGGTCAGCATCATCACGCCGCTGCCCTGCGACACCCGGTCGATCGTGATCCCGCGCGACTTGGCCTCCTCCAGTACCGCGGTCATCACCCGCGGCCCTTCACAGGAAGGGATCTCGACCTTGTACGGCGACCCGTCCGGGAACGTCCGGGTCGAGGTGTCCCCCGGCGCGAAACCGCGATCGGCGAGCAGGGCACGTGCTTCGCGAAGGTTCATCACTCGCTCCAAGGTCCGAGGCTCCCGCCCGACGTCAGGTCGCGCGCCGTACCGGTGATCTCCAGGTCGAAACGCTCAGCCGCCTCGTCGAGCAGTGCCGGCGTCACCATCAGCTCGTGCGGGGACAGCGTGTCCTTGATCCGGGCCAGCCTCAGCTCGGACCAGTGCCGTCGTCCGCACATCGTCACAGCCGCGAGTACGGCGGCCTCGTCGTCCTCCATCACCATCGGCAATCGGGAACGCCGCGCACCGCCGGCACCGGAGGTCAACGCGTTCACGTAGCTCGCCCGCAGGTCGATCTGCTCCAGCAACCGCGCCGGGATGACGTCGGCGAGCCCGAGACCGGATGCGTTCCCGTGCGAGGCCGGCGTCAACGAGTGCACGCTGATCGCCGCGATCGACGGCGACTCGAACTCCGGGATCCCGTGCACCCAGCAACGACCGATCACGTTGGTGTCCATGCCGGCGCCGGACTTGTCCTTGCCCAGTTCATCGATCACCAGCACGTCGAGCTCATCGAACGGCAACCGGCCGAGCATGCTGGAAGCCCTTTGCAGCAAGGCATTCTCGGCCGCTCCGGCGATTCCGTCGGACTCGACAAGCTCGACCGACGCGGTCTGATCGAGCGAGTTCTCCAGGATCGCGAGACCGCCGATAATCTTGCCCTGCGCAACGACCATCCGGGCCGCGGCCTCGATGTTGCCGCCGAGCGACGGGATGCCGCCGGCGTGCAGCGAGGCAGCCCCGCGGTGGTTGCCGAGGCCGATCGCGAGAACCTTCGCGATCCCGCTCTCGATCTGTCCGTGGAAGTCCGTGTGCGGTTTGACCCGGTTCACCAGGAGTACGCCGTCGGCCTTGGCGGCGATCGCATCGTGATGGATCTCGGTGCCGTCGTCGAGCGTGCCGACGACCACGGTCTCCATCGTCGCCTCGATCGGGCAGCCGACGGACTCCGGCGTGATGCCGAGCCCTTCGAGCATCTCGCGCTGCCCATCCGCGGTCGCACCACCGTGCGAGCCCATCGCCGGGATCACGAACGGCGCCGCGCCGGCGTCACGAAGCCAGTCGACGGCGGCCTTCACCACCGGCACGAGATCGCGGATCCCACGACTGCCTGCAGTCACCGCTATCCGGGCGTCGGGCCGGATCCGTTCGCGCAGCGGCTCGAGCGCAGCGCGCGCTTCGGCGTACGGATCGGCCGAGGTCGGCACCTCCGACAGGATCCGCCTGATCGGCGTCACCTGCGGGAGCGTGCCGGACGGCCGAAGTCCTCGAACCGCCTCGAAGGGTCCCCAGCTCATCAGTGACTCTGCCGTCCGACGGCTGAACCTGTGCGGCCGACCAGGAAGTCAAGGTCGCAGCCCTGGTTCGCCTGCGTGACATGGTCGACGTACAGGCGGGCCCAGCCGCGATCGGTCGGCGGCGTCGGCGGTTGCCAGTCGGCTCGTCGCTTTTCCAGCTCTTCGTCCGGCACATCCAGGTGCAACCGCCGCGCCGGTACGTCGAGCTCGATCCAGTCACCGGTCCGCACCAACGCCAGCGGCCCACCGACAGCCGCCTCCGGCGTGACGTGCAGTACGACGGTCCCGTACGCCGTACCGCTCATCCGGGCGTCCGAGATCCGCACCATGTCGTCGACGCCGATCTCGGCGAGCTTGCGCGGGATCGTCATGTTGCCGACCTCGGGCATCCCCGGATACCCGCGCGGGCCGGCGTTCTGAAGCACCAGCACGGTGTCCTCGTCGACGTCCAGGTCCGGGTCTTCGACCGCCTTGTCGTACTCCTCGATGCTGCTGAACACCAGCGCCTTGCCGCGGTGCCGGGACAGCCGCTCGGACGCGGCCGACTGCTTGATGACCGCACCGTCCGGCGCGAGATTCCCCTTCAGTACGGCGGTTCCCGCGCCGCTTCCGAGCGGATCGCCGACGGGCCGGATCACGGCGTACGTCGGGTCGCCCGGAGCACCACCGGGGTACGTCGCCTCGATCCGCTCCGCGTTCGCGACGTTCTCGCCGATGGACTTGCCGGTGACCGTGATCGCGTCGGTCTTGAGCAGCGGCAGGATCTCCTTCAGCACCGCGGGCAGGCCGCCGGCGTAGTAGAAGTCCTCCATCAGGTACTTGCCCGACGGCTGCAGGTCGACCAGCCATGGGACGCCGCGCGCCCACTCGTCGATGTCGTCCAGCGTCACGTCGACGCCGACCCGGCCGGCGATCGCGAGCAGGTGGATGACGAAGTTCGTCGAGCCGCCGATCGCGGCGTTCGACCGGACGGCGTTCGCGAAGGCATCCCGGGTCAGGATGTCGCTGATCTTGAGGTCTTCCTTCACCATCTCGACGATCCGCTGCCCGGACTTCTGGGCGACCACGTACCGGCGGGAGTCGACGGCGGGGATGGCCGCGCCGCCGGTGAGCTGCAGACCGAGCGCTTCGGCCATGCACGCCATCGTCGACGCCGTGCCCATCGTCATGCAGTGGCCGTTGCTCCGCGACTGGCCGCCCTCGGCCGCGGCGAAGTCCTCGGCCGACATCCGGCCGGCGTTGAGGTCCTGCGTGAACCGCCAGACCGCCGTACCGGAGCCGATGTCGCAGCCACGGAATTTACCGTTCAACATCGGACCGCCGGTGACGACGATCGTCGGCAGGTCGACGCTGGCGGCGCCCATGATCGAGCCCGGCGTCGTCTTGTCGCAGCCGGTCAGCAGCACCACGCCGTCCAGCGGGTTGCCGCGCAGCGACTCCTCGACGTCCATGCTGAGCAGGTTGCGGAACAGCATGGCGGTCGGCCGCAGCAGTGTCTCTCCGAGCGACATGACCGGGAACTCCAGCGGGAATCCGCCGGCCTGCCAGACGCCGCGCTTGACCGACTCGGCGAGCCGGCGCAGGTGCGCGTTGCACGGCGTGAGCTCGGACCAGGTGTTGCAGATCCCGATCACCGGGCGGCCGTCGAAGGCCTCCTCGGAGAAGCCCTGCGACTTCATCCACGATCGGTGGATGAACCCGTTGCGGCCCTTCTCGCCGAACCAGTGGTCGTAGCTCCGCCGTCCGGTCGATGCCGGCTCGGACTCACCGGCGAGGACTTCGCCCTCGGCCGGGTCGTTGGTCGGAGGTAGATCAGTCATCGCGACACCTCACCTGTGGTCACGGTTCCGTTCACCCGGCGGCTGATGCCGGCCGGGTTCGAGTCCTTGAGTACGTCGGGGAGCACCGCGTCGGGCGTGTCCTGGTACGCCACCGGGCGCTGGAACCGGCGGGCCGCCGTCACGCCGACGCTGGTGTGGATCGAGCCGACCGTGGACGGGAAGGGACCGCCGTGGTGCTGCGCCCAACTCACCGCGACGCCGGTCGGCCAGCCGTTCCACAGGACGCGGCCGGCGCGGGCGGTCAGCTGCGGGAGAAGTTCACGGGCAAGGTCGGCGTCTTCGTCCTCGGCGTGCAGCGTCGCGGTCAGATTGCCTTCGAACGCTTCGACGGCTGCCTTCAGCTCGGCGATGCCGTCGTACTCGACGACAATCGAGACGGGGCCGAAGCATTCCTCCAAGATCTCGTCGCGGCGGGCGAGCAGCTCGGTGACCGTGGTCTGCAGAAGGGTTGCGGCGCCGGTGGACCAGACCCGGAGGCCGTCGACCTTTTCGAGGCGGTCGAGGCCGGAGCTGAAGCCGTCCTTGATCCGGTCGTTGAGCATCGGCGCCTCGGCCACTCCCCCGACTGCCTCGACGAGCTGGTCCTGCAGGCTGTGGCCGGTCGGCAGGAACAGCAGTCCGGGCTTGGTGCAGAACTGTCCGACGCCGAGCGTGAACGAACCGACGTACCCGCCGGCAATGTCCTTGCCGCGGGCATCGATCGCGGCCTGCGTGACGAAGACCGGGTTCAGGCTGCCGAGCTCGCCGTAGAACGGGATCGGCTCCGGGCGGGTGACGGCGATCTCGTGCAGAGCCTTGCCTGCGGGGACCGAGCCGGTGAAGCCGGCCGCGGTGATGCGCGGGTCCTTCAGCGCGGTGACGCCGACGTCGAAGCCCGCGATCAGGCCGAACGTTCCGTCCGGTGCTCCGGCAGTCTTCAGCGCCTCGATCATCACCTCGGCGGTCCGCGCGGACAGCTCCGGGTGTCCTGGGTGTGCCTTGACGATCACCGGGCACCCGGCCGCCAGCGCGGAGGCGGTGTCGCCGCCGCAGACGCTGAACGCGAACGGGAAGTTGCTGGCGGCAAACACCAGGACCGGACCGAGCGGGACGAGTATGCGCCGAAGATCCGGCCGCGGCACCGGCTTGGCCTGCGCGTCGGCGGTGTCGATGACGACTTCCAGCAACGAGCCCTCTTCGAGCACGTCGGCGAACATCCGCAGCTGTCCGGTACTGCGGGCAACCTCGCCGGTCAACCGGGCCTGAGGCAACGAGCTCTCGCGCATCGCGATCGGCACCAGCTCGTCGGACGCCGCATCCAACGCGTCCGCGACGGCGCGGATCCACCCGGCCCGCACGGCCGGCTCGGACGAACCGAACGCGGGCGCAGCAGCCGTCGCGGCGGCCAGCGCCTGCTCGAGCTCGGCGGGTGTGGTGTCCTGCGTCATCGGATTCCCTCCAGGTTGTCGGTTGCGAGGAACGCGAACGGTTCCCGGCCTACCGCCACGGTATTCGTGAGCGTGCCGACCTCGTCGATCGTGATCGTGATGACGTCCCCTTCGGCGAGCGCGAAGTCCAGCTCGGGGACGATCCCGGTGCCGGTCGCGAGGATCACACCGTCGGGGAAGTCGTTCGGCAGGAACAGTACGTCGATCAGGTCCTGCAGCTCCCGGACCAGCTTCGCCGTCGATGTGGTGTCCGAGAACACCTCCGCGCCGTCCCGCTCGATCACCAGCCGGATGCCGAGGTTCTTCGGATCGGAGACCTCCCACGCCGGGCGGATCCCCGACGCCAGCGCACAACCGCCCGCGAACAGCTTCGCCTGCGGCACGTACAGCGGGTTGACGCCCTCGATCGAGCGCGAGCTCATGTCGTTGCAGACCGTGAACCCGACGATCTGACCGTGGCTGTTGGCAACCACCGCGAGCTCCGGCTCCGGTACGTCGTGACCGGAGTCGGACCGGATCCCGACCGGCTCGCCGTCCACGACCACCCGCCAAGCGGGCGCCTTCTGGAACAGCTCAGGCCGGTCGGCGCTGTAGACCTTGTCGTACACCGACTGCTCGGTGCTCTCCTCCATCCGGGCGCCGCGGGACCGCTCGTACGTCACGCCCGCGCACCACACCTCACCACGCCCGTCGAGCGGCGGCAGGAACTTCAGGCCCTCGGCCGGCTCGCCCTCCCCGACCTTACCGACCGCGGCCCGCAGGTCCTCGAGCGAGAGTTGCAGCAGCTCCGCGAAGGTGTTGATGCCGGCAAGGGAAGCCACCGTGTCACCGGTGCGCACACCGGGGATCGGGCGACCGTCTACGGGAGACAGATAGCGGACAAGGTGCATTGACAGGCCTTTCATTTATAAAAGCACAGTTACATCGAGGTGCCGAGCAGACCACGGGTGATCTGGAAACCAACATTGCCGGAGGCAACAGCTTTGGGAACGAGTCGACCGCTGGCGACCGCGGCGATGGTGTCCAGCCCGATCCGCGCCTGCTCGGCCGCGTTGCCGGTGGCGACCGCATCCAGGTCGTCGCCGTACGTCGCAACCGTCTCAGGATCGTTGCTGAACTCGACAACCGGCACGAACCGCTGCGCCGACAAGGTGCCGCCGGCAACATGCGCGAGGATCTGCTGGACACCGGTCGCACCGAACCCGGTCGCGGTCTCCATCCAGTCGGTCCCCGGCATCCGCATCACCTGCCACCCCGGCTCGGCGAGCCGCTGCCCATGCGCGACAGTCGGCCCGGCCGGATCGGCCGACCCGAACGCCGCAGTACGGAACCGGTCATCCGCAAGCAGTGCGCCACGCGACGACAGTACGACGGAACCGCCCGAGCCCACGATCTCGCGGCCGATCAGCGCGAACGCCTCGGCGGTCGCCTCCGAGAGCGGACCCCGTGCTTCGAGGCCGACGGTGAGCGCACCGAGGTCTCCACGCTCGTCAGCCGGAGCGGCCAACTGGAAGCTGCTGAACCAGGCCTTCACCTTGTCGCCGACCGCTTCGAGACCGCCGTCGGCCTGGATGCTCGCCCAGCCGAAACGGGACGGATCCTTGCCGGCCTCGACGAGTCGCGAGCGGAAGTAGTCGTTGTGGGTCTTCTCGCAGCCGTGTTCGAGCAGCAGCGCCATCCGGGTGTTCGGGTGGAGCAAGTACCCGAGCATGATCCGCGCGAAGGTCTCCTCGGACGCACCACCGCTGCTGCCGCAGCCCTCGGTGTGCGGCAGCGCGACCATCCGCGTGACCGCGTCACCGGCCCACTTCTCCAGCTCCGCCTGGGCTGCGATCCGCAGAGCGATCTGGCCGGAGCAGAGGCTGGTCGGCAGGATCAGGCCGACCGCCTCGGGCACCAACCGGTCGTCGACTCGCAGAAGCTCCGTGGGGGTCCGGCTGTCGGCGGTGAGGCCGTGGTGCGGCAGGCCGTCGAGCGGAGCGTCGCGATCCTCGGCCGGGAGGTCGGTGAGCTTGCGGCTCATCCGGCCGTCGGTGGTGATCGAGATCCCCTCGACCGGGCCGACCTGCTTCCAGTTCCGCCAGATCGACACCTGGCTGTGGCCGGCGCGTTCGCCCGCGCTCTTCTCGCCGGATGCGACCCGGATCGTGAGGTCGAAGGTCTCCGCGGTCAGGTCCGGCATCGGCGTACCGGTCAGATACTTGCCCGCGTCAACGTCCATCTCGGCGTGCAACCGCTCGTACCGGGCGCTCGTCGTGACGAACTTGAGCGTAGGAACGAACGGGAAGTTGGTGATCGAGCCGTTGCCGGTGGTGAAGAAGATCAGGTTGCAGCCGCTGCCGATCTGGCCGGCCACCGACTCCAGGTCGTTGCCCGGACTGTCCATGAAGATGTAGCCGCTGCCCGGCAGCGGTTCGCCGTACTCGATGACGTGGTCGAGCCGGACCTCGCGCGGAAGCTTGCGCGCGGCGCCGATCGACTTCAGCACGATGTTGTACAGGCCGCGGTACACGTTGCCACCGGACGGGTTGCCCTCGGCGGTGTGGCCGTGCCAGCCGACGCGCTCCTTGAACGACTTGATGATCGCGAGGAAGTTCTTCGCGGTCGCGAGGTCGCGGACGTTCTTCAGGACGTACGGCTCGGCGCCGATCAGCTCGTCGGTCTCCGCGAGGACCGCCGTACCTCCGTGCCGGATCAGCTCGGAGCTGACCTGACCGGCCAGCGGGTTCGCCGAGATGCCGGAGAACGCGTCGGAGCCGCCGCACTGCAGCGCGATCTTGAGATCCGCCAGCGGGACCTCCTCGCGCTGCTGCGCGTCGACGACCGGCAGCCACGGCTCGATCAGCGCGCCGGCGATCGTCAGGTCGTGTTCGAAGCCGGCCTTCCGGGTGAAGTACGCGTGCGGCACCTTGATCGACGGGTAGCCGTTCTCGGCCATGAAGTTCTTGATCGCCTCACCCGAGACGACGTCGCCCTCGGTGTCGACGATCAGGACCGCGCCGACGTTCGGGTTCAGTGTGAAGCCGGCCAGCGTGGCGAGCAGGAAATGCAGGTTGTTCGGTACTTCGTCCTCGCCGCCCTCGGTGTGCGCCACCGGTACGACTCCGTCGCCGGCCTTTGAGCCGTCGAAGCGCCGGGCGAGCTCGGTGACGAATCCGCTGCTGCGCGAGCTGGTCGCCATCAGTACGACGTGGTTGCGCGTACCGGCCGGGCCCTGTTCCCGCGGGTAGCCGAGGAACGTGCCGGGCTGCTCGACGCTGGTCACCTGGGCGCCGAAGTTCACCGCAGACTCGTCCAGCTCGTACGGGTCGAGCGGCTCGTTGGTCGCGCTCGGCACCTCGGGCAGACCGTCGACGCCGCGGGCGGTCACGGCGGCGAGGCTGGTCGGCGTACACACATAGTCACCGGGGACGAGGTCGCGGGATGCGCGGGCGAACGCGGTGTTCCACGAGGTCAGCGCGTCACCGGTGCTCGCCGGGGTGACTACGAAGCGGTGCCCCTCGAGCACGGTGTGTGGCAGCGTCACCGTCGTACCGTCCAGGTCGACCTCGGTGCCGGCCTCCAGCCGCCGGGAGGCGATCGCCACGTTGTCCCCGGGCTCGGGCAGAACGCCGATCTCTTCGAACCTCACCATCGTTCGCGCCTTCCCATAGCTACCTCGAGCCAGAATCGTGCATGATGCATGATTACCAGTGTTACCCTGCCGAAACCTGACCGGTGGGGTCAAGGGCGCGACCAGATTCCGGAGACAGCTGATGGCTGACGCGTTGGGGCCGATGGAGCCGGTTTCGCCGGTGGACCGGCGGGTGCTGCGGCGGCAGATGCTCGCCGACGACGTGTACGAAGCCATCAAGACGATGCTGATGGACCACGTCATCCGCCCCGGCGCCCGGATCTCGATCGACGGTCTGGCACGCGAGTTCCAGGTGTCGTCGACGCCCGTCCGGGAGGCGCTGGCGCGGCTCGAGTCGGAGGGTTTGGCGGTCAAAGAGCCGCTGAAGGGCTACCGCGCGACGCCGCTGCTGACGCTGGAGGAGTTCGACGACCTGTACCGCTTCCGCCTGCTGCTGGAGCCGTGGGCGGCGCGGCGGGCGGCCGAGCTGATCTCTTCCTCGGGGCGCGAACAGTTGCGGTCCGAGCTGGCGAACGCAGTCGAGCCGACGTCGATCGACTATGCCGGCTACAAGTCGCTCACCGCGCACGACAACCGGTTCCACTCACTGATCGCGTCACTGTCGGGGAGCGAGCAGGTCCGGCTCGCCTTCGAACGCACCCACTGCCACCTACACATCTTCCGCCTCCACTACAACCGCGACATCGGCCCAGAGGTGCTGACCGAGCACCGCATGCTGGTCGAGGCAATCACGTCCGGCGATCCAGCCGGAGCTGAGGCGGCGATGACCCGGCACATCGAAAACTCGATGACCCTACGGTTGCGCCGCATCTACGAGTGATGCGCTTCCCACTGGAAATCCCTCCAGCGCTAGCGGCGTACATCCTCGACTTGCACTGGGACCTCGAGCTGCTGCACGCCCTCGACCTGCCGGTGATCGAGCTCCCCGTGGCCGACTTCGCCGACCACCTCGACCTCCCGTTCTGGGCGTACGACGACCGTCCGTTCCAGATCACTGCACACCAGGTCGCGGCCGATCCGGTCACCTATCGCTCCCAGTACGAACGCACCCTCACCGCAGACCTCCGCCACCCAATAGACGCCGTACGCCGCCCCGACAACCGTCTCACCATCCTCGACGGCATTCACCGCCTACTCCGCGCCGAACTCGAAGACCGCACCGTTGTCGCCGTACGCATCCTGCCGTGGGCAGAGCTGGACCAGATCGCCGTCCGTGGGGGCGGACTTCTGCCGCCCCCGCGTGACTGACAACTACTTCGTGATTACCAGTGCGTCTCCGACGGGGCGCTCGCCGGTTGCGTCCGATGGTGTGTTCAATACCTTGCCGTCAGCAACCATCGTTGTGGAGCCGCCGCCGTCCAGGTTGATTGCTTCGGTCAGGTGGAAGGACTTGGCTACTGCGGCAGCTTCGGAGATCGACAGGCCGAGGCTGTTGACGTTGCGTCCATCAGCCGTGATCAGCACCGTGCGGCCGTGGTCGTCTACGCCTGCGATTGTGCGCGGGTTCCGCTTGTGGACCCAGCCGTAGTAGAAGCTCGCCGTGTCCTGCACCATCCCGTCGGCCGCCGCGGTCGCGTGGATCCGCCCGTCGCGGACCAGTTCCGGTCCGCCGTTGACGATCGTCGTACGGCGGGACAGCGGGACCGGCCGGCCGCGCTCGTCGAGCAAGGTCGAGCGGACCGTCAACGGCCTGCCAACTCGAGCTGCAGCCAGCAACGGCGCCACGAGGTTGCCGATCGCCTGCACGGTCCGCCCGCCCTCAGGGATCGCCCCACCGCGAGTCGCCGTACGGATCGCCGTAACGACCCCGCGCCGATCGAGCACCACCTCGGCACCGGGTCCGCTTGGCGTGGCAACGCCGTACGACTCGTCGAACGCAATCAGTTCATCCGCGTCCGTGCAGGTCGTGTCGTGCATCGGCTTCGCGGTCGGCAGGTCATCCGCCGTACCTCCACAGTTGCGGATCAAGCCGGGCACGCGGTTCAGGCCGTCGAGCGGAAGCGCCTTGCCGGCGCCCTGGACGGAACCACGCCAGGTGAACCGGTCGACGGACGTGCCGCGCGGGCCGAGCACGAGGGCCGGGCGGCCGTTGGTCGGCTCGCTGACCAGGCGCCCGTCGTACACACCGACGCCGGCCGGATCGCCAGGCGCTCCGGATTTCGGATCGAGGACGAAGAAGCCGGCGTTGATCGCGGCGGTCGCGCCGGTCAGGGTTGCGAGCGTGCTGGTCGTCTCGCGCTGTTCGATGTCCGAGCCGTACGTCGCGTCGAGCGTGCCGCGGAACTTCTTCGGGTCGATCGTCAGCACCTGGACGTGCCACGGACCGGTCGAGCCGGCGATGTCGTCGGGCTCACCGTCCCAGCCTGTGTAGATGCTCGATCCGCTGAGCCCGGCCGCAATCACCTTGGTACGCAGGGCGTCGGCGTCCGCCTTGTTCGCGAACAGTCCGAGCCGAACGCGGTACCCGAGGCTGCCTCCGCCCGCGTCAGCAAGTCGCGGCGTCGGCACATCCTCGACGCGTGGCTCGAGACCCGCGGCGCGGAGCTTGTCGGCGGCCTTGTTCGCGCCGGCCTGGTCGGAGATCGCGGCGGCGGGCGCGTCCGGATCGGGCGAGGAGGAGGGAATCGCGATCTCGACGGTCCAGCCGGCCTTGGTGTCGGTCTGGCCGCGGACGATCGTCGTCAGCGTGACGCCCGGCTGGAGCGCGCGGGTATCGCGGGTCTCGGTGAGATTGTCAGGGCCGAGCGGAAGATGCTGCGTCGGCGGGGTGGCAACAGCGGTCGTGCCACCGAGGGTCAGGGAAAGACAGAGGGCGGACAGGCCCAGACGTCGCAGGGTCATAGAACGTTCCTACGTTCCCCCCACCCCTGTCGCAACCTGACCGGAGCGTCGCCTTTCTGAACAATAAACGTCACTCCACCTGCCCAGGCCAGATCGGATGCTATTGCCAGTAGAGGTTGCCGGCGGTGGTGAGGCTCAGGCGTACTTCGTCGGGGCTGGCGAAGATGACGCGGCAGGTTTGGAAGCGGGAGCCTGGGGCGGTCCAGCCGGCTGGTGGGGAGCTGTAATCGGTGCAACTCGGTAGGGCGAGATCTCCACCCAGGAGGCGGAGCGCGCCGGCGTCGCCGCCGCCTCTGAAGTCGCCGGTCAGGTTCGGCCCGCTGTAACCGCTGAACGCGCTGTCGCCCTTGTCGCCGTCCTCGTTGATGAGCACGGCCCGGATCAGGTAGGCCCAGCCTGAGACCTGGTCTGGATACGTCGATCGCAGGAAAGCCATGTCTTTGTCCGACGCCTTGTCGACGCCGGTGACGATCACGCCGACCCGGCTCGGGCGGTCCGCCCGGCCGATCGTGATCACCGCCTTGGCGCCGAACTTCAGCCGCGTTCCCGCCCGCGTGGAACCGGGCAACGGCGACGGCGGGGCGAGATTCTGCGACGTCGTCGTACTGCTGGCCGGAGGAGAACTGGGCGTCTCCCCCGAGCAGCCGGCCGCCATCAATCCCAGCAGCCCGATGAGCGCCATCCGCCGAACGATCACGCCCGCACCCTATCGGGGCTAACGACAGGAGGTAGTCCGCTCGTGAGCCGAACCGCCCGCACACTCACGCCTGGCAGGTCGCCAACCGGTGGACTACCTCCTGTTCTTAGGTCAGGCAGGTGCGTCGCCGTGGTCGGGGATCTCTAGTTGTACGCCGCCTTGGAGGGCTGACTGGTGGGCGTAGATGCCGGGGAGGGTGTAGCGGGCGGAGATCCAGGCGTTGATGGGTGGGAGGGTCTTGTCGGCTACCGCGCGGACGAAGTCGTCGGCGAGGAAGTGGTGGGAACCCTCGTGGCCGTTGTGCATGCCGGCGAACGCCTCCGGCAGGCGGCTGCGGTCGTGGACCGGGGAGAGGCCGGAGCGGAACGCGTCGCGGAGCGCCGGGTCGACGTTCGCCAGGTCGGCGTCGTCGAGGGAGCTGCTCGGCTTGGTCTCCATCAGGTGGGAGACGTCCTCGACGCCTTCCTTGTTCTGCCACAGCGTCGTGGTGGCGAGCTGCTCGAAGCTGCCCTCGGTGCCGAACACCCGCAGTCGCGACTCGCGGATGTGCGACGGGTACCCGACGCGGCGCATCTCGTTCGTCCGCATGATGCCGCCGTCGGCGAGCTTGAAGAGCGCGGTCGCGTTCGAGAAGTCGTTGTTGAACTGGCTGATGTCCTTGTCGAAGACGCCGTCGCCGCGGTCGTCCTTGACCCCGATCGCCGACACGTGCGTGGCGTGCTGACCGGTCACCGAGAGAACGTTGCCGACGGCATGCGTCGGGTAGAGCAGCGGCGGGAACGACGCGGTCTTCTTCCACTCGTCGCCGCCGGAGTACTGGTACGCCGCGTAGAACCCGAGGTCCATGTCGTGGACGTAGTCACCCTCGGAGTAGAACACCCGCCCGAACGCGCCCTCGGCGAGCTTCTGCCGGCAGTAGACCGACGACGGGTAGTAGAAGCTGGTCTCGCCCATCATGTACGTCAGGCCGGTCTCCTTGACCAGCTCGATGATGCGCGCGATCTGGTCCGCCTCGATCGCCATCGGGACTGTCGAGTACACATGCTTGCCGGCCTCGAGCGCCTTGATCGCCATCTCCCCGTGCAGCCAGCGCTGCGTGAAGATCGCGACCGCGTCCAGGTCCGACTCGAGCATCTCCTCGAACGACGCGTGCGTCACTGCGATGCCCTGCTTGGCGGCCATCTCTGCGGTCCGCTCCGGGATGACGTCGGTCAGCCGCACCTCGGACACGTCCGGGTGCGCGGACCACAGCCGCAAGAACGAAGGAGCAAACTGTCCGGCGCCAACCACACCGATGCTGATTCCCATGCGAGATAGGCAATCACACATTTATGTTCTACGGAAGAACAAATTCAGACGTTGGAACGTGTGAGGCGAGTGGCGTTGGAAAGGGTGAGGCGGATCGCCAGGCCATCACAATGGCGGGGTGCGTCCATCGGCCCGCGTGGTGGGCGGGCGGAGGTGCGGTTGTGATGGCCTGGGGATCCGCTAGCTCGCGAGCTGGAGCAGGTGGGGGTTGTCGGTGGTGATGCCGTCGACGCGCAGAGCGACGGCCTCGGCCAGCGTCTTGGCGTCGGGGACGGGCCAGGCGGTGGTGGACAGGCCGGCGGCGTGCAGCTCGGCGACGCCCGCCGGGGTCAGGCCGGCGATGCCGCAGAGGGACCAGCTGGCCTCGGCCGCTCGGGTGCGGGCGATGACGTCGGCGATCTCCGGCGTCCGTCCGAAGATGTGGCCGGTCGTTACGTCCGGGAACGCCTGCCGCATCGCGAGCAGGATCTCCGGGTGGAACGACGTCACCAGCGTCCGCGCGGCCAGCGCCGGATCCGACTTCAGCGACTGGGCGAGCAGCGGTACGGCGGCCTCGGCCTTCACCTCCGCCTGAAAGCGGACGTCGATCGCGGCGACCGTCTCGGACCAGGTCGGTACCTGCTCGCCGAGACCCGCATCCAGCGCGCGGATTTCGGCGAGCGTCAGCGCGGCGACCTCGCCCGACCCGGAGGTGGTCCGGTCGACGGTGGCGTCGTGGATGATCACCAGCTCCCCGTCGGCGCTCACCCGCAGGTCGAGCTCGATCTCGTCGCAGCCGTCCGCGACCGCCCGGCGGAACGACCGCAGCGTGTTCTCCGGCTCCGTCCCCACCGCACCGCGATGCCCGGTGATGATCACGGCAACAGCTCCTCGGCCGACCCGGTGATGATCACAGCACCTTCTCCTCGTAGAGCCGCTTGACCTCGGTGCCGATCGCTTCGAGGCGCTTGGCGACCGAGCCGAAGACCTTCTTGGGTTGTGCGTTGTCGGCGTAGATCTGCTGCAGCCCGGTGTAGATCTGCACGTTCGCGTTCCGCCCGTACAGCCGGATCGCGTCCTGCTGCCGCGCGTTCTCCAGCTGCGCGATCGCCACCCCGTAGTTTCGGCTGCTCGGCGATCAGCTTCCTCAGCTCGGCGTCTTCGCGCGCCTTGTTCACTACCGGCAGATAGCCGGTCTGCGTCGTCCACCACGCCGAATTCTCCGGATGCGCCAGAACTGCAGGAACGTCGCCGCGGCCTGCTTGCGCTCGTCCGAGACGTTCCGCAGCATCCCGATCCCGCCGCCGCCGGTCGCAAGCCCGGTCGCGTTATAGAGAATCACTGTGATTTTCTTGCGAAGATCACATCTAGGAGCAGGATCGCCGCGATGCCGCCGACGAGGAGGCCGAGGCGGTGCAGGCCTGCGTCCGTAGCCGGTCCGGCGAAGACGAGAGCGATCGCGGCGGCGGCGAGGTTCGCGCCGACGTACTGCGAGGTGCGGAACAAGCCGGCCGCGGCACCGGCGACCTCCGGCGGGGCGGCGCGGTAGACAGCCAGCTGGTTGCCGAGCCCGTTGAACCCGTTCGGGATGCCGAGGACCGCGCTGATCAGGACGAGCACGACGATCGGCGTACCGGTGTGAACCCCGAAGGCGAGCGCGGCGCCCCCGACCAGCAGGCCGGCCGAACCGATCAGGAGCAGCAGCCGGTCGCCGTGAGAGCGAGCGAGTTTGGTCGCGATCGCGACGGTGATGGCGCCGAGCGTCGCGATTGGGAGGACGACCAGACCGACCTGCGTCGGGTCGAGCCCGCGGCCTTGCTCGAGCCAACCGGGCAGACCGTAGAAGATCGCGTAGAAGGCGACGTACGTAAGCATCGTGCGGAGGTAACCGAGCGACAGCGGCGCGCTGCGAGCGAGCAGGCGCACGTCGACGAACGGGGTCGTGGAGCGACGTTCCCACAGGATGAACAGCACGACGAGCGGGACCACCGCGCCCAGCAACCACCAGTTCGGACTGGTGGTCAGCGAGAGCAGAACCAGCATCAGCGCGGTCATCGCGAGCGTGAACAAGAGCAGCCCGGCGAGGTCGATCTCCCGCCAGAGCTTGCGGTCGTCGTCCGCCGGCCGGGGCGGATCCTTGGGCACAAGCCGGAGTACGGCGATGCCCGCGACGGCGGCGACCGGGAGGTTGACGAGGAAGATCGCCTGCCAGTCGAACGTGCCGACGAGGAGACCGCCGACGCTCGGACCCAGCGCCGCAGAGGTCTGCGCGAAGACGGACAGCAGCCCGAGCGCACCTACCGCGGACGCCTTCCGGCGGTCGGCGATCCGGCGGATCATCGCGACGCCCGAGGGGAACTGCGCGCCGGTCCCGATTCCGAGCAGGACCCGCGCGGCGATCAACCACCCGAGGCTCGGCGAGAGCGGGGCCAACGCCGACACGACCGCCACGAGCGCAAGTCCGGCAAGGAACACTCGACGAGCGCCGATGAGATCAGCCAGCCGACCGGCTGTCGGCGCCGAGACCGCTGTCGCGAGGTACAGCCCCGAGACCAGCCACTGCGTCTCGGTCCCCGCGTGGAAGTCCGCGCCGATCGCAACCAGCGCGACGGCGATCATCGAGGAGTTCAGGGGCTGCAACAACGTGCCGAGGCCCACCGAGGCGGCATACCGCGCCGGCAGGTTCCCGGTCCGAACCGCCTCCCGTTCCTCCACGGCCTTGGTCACTCAACGACCTCCGAGAGCTGGTCCATGAGGCGGGCGGCCAGGTGGAGGAGTTCCTGTTCGGTCGGGGTGAGGGTGGCGTCCATGGCCTTCGCGAGGAAGGTGTCCCGGCGACGGCGGTCTTCGCGGACGAGAGTGGCACCGGCGGGCGTGATCTCGAGGAGGACCTGACGGCGGTCGGCAGGATTGTCAGCACGGCTGATGAATTCACTCGCTACCAGGTCGGTCGTTGCGCGCATCATCGTCTGCGGGGTGACCCGCTCGGCGGCGGCCAGGTCGGCGTTCGTCATCGGACCTTCGCGCTCCAGCCAGCCCAGCACATTGAACTGCGAGTAGCTGAGCTCACCCTCGGGACGCTCCTGCCGCAACCGGCGGACCAGCCGGAAGAGGCTGGTACGGATCTCATGGGCAGCAACATCCGAAGAACTCATACCATCAGCATAGCTGATGATATCAATCGTCGTCGTCCTCCCGTAGTCGCACCCCGGTAACCCCGTCGAGGTCGTCCAGTGCGAGCACCAGGTGCTGCAACGGCGGCCGTCCGGTGAACCGCATCGACGCCAGTACCTGCGGCGCCGACCCGTCCCGATGCAGCACCTCGGTCCCGAGCACAGACGCCTCGAACCCCATCGAGGCAGCGGTCGCCAGGATCGTTCGCAGTACGCCGGAACCGTCGTCGTACCGCACCGTGACGATGCGGCGCCGGTCCGGCGAGGGCAGGAACCGACCGAGCCGGGCGAACGGGCCGACCGCGACCAGATGCAGCACGGTCGCGGCGACCGCGAGCACCGGCATCCCGGCGCCGCAGGCCATCCCGATCGCCGCCGTCATCCAGATCGTGGCCGCTGTCGTGAGCCCGCGGACCACGTCGCGGCGCATGAAGATCACTCCGGCGCCGAGGAAGCCGACGCCGGAGACGACCTGGGCCGCGATCCGGGACGGGTCCAGGTTGACCTCGGTCCCCAGGACGGCACTGAAGCCGAAGCCGGAGACCAGGGTGAACAGCGCCGCACCGGTGCCGACCAGCGTGTGCGTCCGCATCCCCGCGCTCTTCTGCCGTATCTGCCGTTCGATGCCGATGATCATCGACAGCACGAACGCGATCAGCAGCAGAAGGAGCTCGACCACGGTCGTCGATGTTGCCAGTTTCATGGTTCGTACCCTGTGCCCCGACTAGGCGGACACCAGTCCTACGGGGTCCTTTCCGGAAAGGAAGGCTGCCACCGCCTCCGCGGCGATGGAGCCGGCTCGGTGGGCGGTCTGACGGGTTGCGCCGGCCAGGTGGGGCGTCATAACGATGTTCGGCGCCGTCAGCAACCGCGAACCCGCGGGAAGAGGCTCAGCCGGGAACACGTCGAACGCCGCCGCCCCGAGCTGACCTGACTCCAATGCATCCACCGCTGCGTCGTAGTCGAGCAAACCACCGCGCGCAGTGTTGACCAGTACGGCGCCTCGCGGCATCGACGCGATCTGCTCCGCACCGATCATGCCGCGGGTCTGATCGGTCAACCGGGCATGCAGACTCACCACGTCGGACCGCCTCAGCAGCTCGTCGAGCTCCACCAGCTCGATGCCCTCCGGCGCCTGATCGACGTACGGATCGGCGACCAGGACATTGGCGCCGAAGGCAAGCATCACCCGCGCGACCCGTTGCCCGATCGCGCCGTACCCGATCAGCCCGACCGTGGATCCGTCGAGCTCCACACCGCACTCGTCGTACGCGTAGAGATCGGAGCGCCACTCCCCCTGCTCCAGCGTCCGCTGCAACCGCGGAAGGTTGCGCAAGGCACCCATCATCAACGCGACCGCGTGCTCCGCAGCTGCCACGGCGTTCCGCCCGGGCGTCGAAGCCACTGCGATCCCGCGCCTGGCCGCGGCGGCAACGTTCACGTTCACCGGGCCACCCCGGCAGACGACCAGATAGCGCAGGTCGGGCGCGGCATCCAGCACCCGTTCCGTGAACGGCCCCATCTGCGTGACCGCAAGCTCGACCCCGGCCAGCGCCTCGATCAGCTGGTCCTCCACGTCACTGGCCTCGTCCACCTCGGCGACCCGCCCGTACGGCGTCAGCGGCCAGGGCAACGTGACCTCACGAAACTCGAACGCGACGTGCGGGATCGTGCTGAGCGCCGCGGCGAGCAGGTCGTTGCGTACGAAGTGGTCGCCGGCGAGCAGCGTCCTGACGGTTCTCATCGATCTCCTGTGAACGTGGGTGCTGGGTCGGACCAGCGCGGGCGGGCCGCCTCGATCCGGCGCAGGTAGTGGGCGTATCCCTCGGCGTAGAACTCGGCGCGGGCCGGATCCGGGTCGACCTGGCGGGTCTCGGCGATCCACTCCGCTCCGGCGCTGTCCGGGTCGACGGCGCGTCGCGCGCAGATCACCGCACCGCGCGCAGCGACCTGTTCGGCCTCGGCGGTGTGCAGCGGCGCGTTCAGTACGTCGGCGAGGATCTGGGTCCATTCGCTGCTCCGGGCACCGCCGCCGCAGACCGTCACGCGACCGGTCCAGCCGGCTGCGTCGAGGCAGTGGCGAGCGGCGTACGCGATCCCTTCGCAGGTGGCACGGACCAGGTCGGCCGTCGTCGTGGCCAGCGAGATCCCGTCGATCGTGCCGCGAGCGCGGGTGTCGACGAACGGCGCGCGTTCACCGGCTTCGGACAGGTAGGGCAGTACGGTCACGCCGGACGCACCGGGCGGGCTCTCGGCGAGCAGACCGGGCAGTTGCGCAGTACCAACGCCGACAAGTGCGAGCACGCGGTCTAGGGCCGCCGTACCGACCATGGCAGGCATCGCACGCAGCCAGACACCGGGTGTCCAGGTGCCGAGGAACAGGCCGGCGGGCTCGCCGTCGACGGGCAGTTCACGGGTGACGACTTGGCACGCCAACGTTGTACCGACAGTTAGAAGCGCGTCCCCCGGCTCAGTCACACCCGCGCCGGCCGCAGCGGCGGGCAGGTCGTACGGTCCGGCAGACACCCTCGTCCCCGGGGCCATGCCAGTCGAGTCATCACGCAGCTCGCCAACCGGCCCGCCAGCCGCGACCGGCGCCAGCAGTCGACGTACCTCGGACAGCCCCGTCGCCGCCAGCGCCTCATCGTCGTACTCCCCGGTCCTGGGATCGAGGAACGGCGCCGACGCGTCCGACACATCCGTCGCCCGTACTCCGGTCAGCGCCTGCATCACAACGTCCTTGCAGTACGCCGCCGTCCCGGCCCGCTCGATCACCTCCGGCTCTTCCGCCCGCACAGCGGCCAGCAGCGGCCCTGATGCGCCGGGAAACATCCGGTTGCCCGATCGCCGGAACACCCGCTCGGCGACACCCTCCGTCGTCCACCGCTCGAGGATCGGGCTCGACCGCGCGTCCAGCCAGGAGATCGCCGGGCGGACGGGCGTACCCGCATCGTCGACGAGCCAGAGGCCGTCACCCTGCGCGGTGATCGCCAGTACACCGGGTCGATTCCCGACCGCGCCGGCCAACTCCTGCACGACCTCGTTGACTGAGGCAACTATTTCTGCGGTCTCGTGCTCGAACCGCCCGGTACTGCGATGAACCAGGCGGGTCGGCCGGGAGGCCTCGGCCAAGGGACGCCCGTCGGCGTCGAAGGCGACCGCCTTGGTCACGGTGGTGCCGACGTCAACTCCGACGTCCATAAGCCCCCTCCTCAACGCTGCAGCTCAGGACACCTGAGCTGTAGCGTTCATAGTTTGGCTACCTCCACGGTGGCGCCGTGGTCGCGCAGCGGTTCGATCAGGTCCTGCGGGGTTTTCTCGTCGACGATGACGACGTCGAAATCGGTGAGCGGCGCGAGCCGGTGCAAGGCAGTGCGCTGCAGCTTGGCGTGGTCGACCAGCAGCACCTTGGTCCTTGCCGAGCGCAACATCGCCCGCTTCACCAGGACGATCTCCTCCTCCTGGTGGAACGCGTGCGTCGACGACACCGCGGACACCGAGCAGAACAGCAGGTCGGTGTGCAGCGCCTCGACCGCTTCGGCGCACGGCATCCCGCCGAACGAGTCGTGGGTCGCGGAATAGATCCCGCCGAGGGCGAGCAGCGTGATGTCGCGGAGCTGGGACAGCCGGGTGATCGCGGGCAGGAAGTTCGTTGCCACGGTCAACGGCGTGATGTCCTCGATCAGGTCGATCAGGGCCAGCGCGCTGGTCGAGTCGTCGAGCATCACCGACATCCCCGGCTCGATCATCGCCCGCGCGTGCCGGGCGATCGCGGCCTTCTCCGCGTGCGCGGTGTTCAGCCGGTACGCGACGTTGCTCTCGAACACGCTTGTCGGCTGGGCGCTGACGCCACCGCGGTACTTGCGGACCACGCCCTGCCGCTCGAGCTCGTCCAGGTCGCGGTGCACCGTCATCACGCTCACCCCGAACGCCTCGACCAGGTCGTTGGCCGAAACCGAGCCGTGCTTCACGACGTACGCCGCGATCTCGGCCTGCCGGCGCGCGGGCCGGCTCAGTTCGGTGGTGTCACCATCGACTTCCGATGTCATTCCCGGGTCTCCATTCGCGCAGGCTCGATCACAGGTGGAACGTTGTACGCCTCGAGACCCACTGTGCCGTCCTGCCACCGGAAACGCACCAGCGCCGCGGGACCGAGCGCAGGTAGCAGTCTGCGGTAGTCGTTCAGTCGCAGTCCGAGCACCCTGCACACGAGCAGCCGGACGAGTGTGTTGTGCGCGACGACGAGGACCCGCTGCCCCTCGTGCCGCTCGGCGATCTCGGCGAAGACCTCATGGACCCGGTCGGCCGCATCGGCGGGATGCTCGCCGCCCGGGAAGTGGTCGAGCACCGGATCCAGCACGAACGCCTTCGCCACCGCCGGGGGCAGTTCGCTGAGCATCTTCCCCTCGGCCGAACCGAAGTCGACCTCCCGCAGCCGGGCATCCAGAGTCGGCTCCAGCTCCATTGCGCCGGCGATCGGTCCGATCGTTTGCCGAGCCCGCAGCATCGGCGAACACCACAGCGCGTCCGGCGCATAGTCCAGCGCCCAGTCCTTCAGCTGCTGCGCCTGCTGTACGCCGATCTCGTCGATCGGGAGGTCCGTCGATCCGGTGTACCGGTTCCCGTGATGCCACTCGGTCCGGCCATGGCGGGCCAGGACGATCGTCGTTCTCATCTGCGGTACCCCCGGCGGTCGAGCTCCGCGACAAATGCGCCGTACAAGTCGTCAAGTCGTTGGCCGGCTGGTTCGAGCACGCGATCCACCCGGACCATGCGGCGCGCGGTGCCGGTGAGGTCGGTCCCGCCGGACGCGGCCAGGACAGCCATGCCGTACGCCGGATCCGGTACGGCCGGAAGCTCCACGGGTACGCCGAGAACGTCGGCGCGGAGCTGGTTCCAGTAACCGCTCCGCGTGGCGCCGCCGGTGAGCGAGACCGAACGCACCGGGTCGGCGCCGAGCGTCTCGAGGTGCTCGAAGGCGAGCCGCTCGATGAACGCGACGCCTTGCAGCACGGCGGCGTACGTGTGCAAGTCGTCGGGAGTGCTGCCGAGGGTGAAGCGCTCGGCCTGCGGCGCGACGAACGGGAAACGCTCACCGGTCTTGGTCAGTGGGTACGTGACGGCGTTGATCGGCCCTGCGGCGCGGGCCACGTGACCGAGAGCGTCGAGGTCGGCTCCCGGGAGGAGCTCAGTGAGTACGCCGGCACCTGTGCTGGAGGCGCCGCCGGGGAGCCACCCGCCGTCAGGATGACGATGGCTGTAGACGGCGCCGGTGGGGTCAGTCAGGAGATCGTTGCTGACGCCTTTGAGGACGAGCGTCGTACCGAGGACGGAGTTCCAGGCGCCGGGGCTGAGCGCGCCGGCGGCGATCTGAGCGGCGCAGCCGTCGGTCATGCCGGCGTGGACGGGGACGCCGGCGGGAGTGCGGCCGAGCTCGACGCCGGGGCGGACGACCTCGGGGAACGCAGACAGCGGGAGGCCGAGTTTGCCGAAGGCTTCGGTCGGCCAGGCCTCGGCAACCAGGTCATAACCGGTCTTGAGGGCGTGGCTGGTGTCGGTGGCGACCGGGTGGCCGACGAGGTGCGCAGCGACGAAATCGGCGCTGTGGACGACCCGGCGATCGGCGAGGTCGTGACCGTCCGCGACCAGGTCGAGGATCTTCGGGAGGGCCCAGGTGGGCTGCATGCTCGTGGACCAACGGTCCGGGTCGGCGTCCACGATGTGGTCGCGACGGGCGGCCGCGCGCGCGTCGTCGTACATCAGGGCCGGGGTGACAGGCCGGCCGGAAAGGTCGGTCAGGAGGAATGTGCCGGAGGTCGAGCAGATCGCGATGCCGTCGAGCTCGGTCGCGCCGACCTCGGCCAGGACGGCGTCGACGGCGCTGAGCCAGCTCTGTGGATCCTGCTCGTGGCGGACGCCGGCACGGTGACTGGTGAGTGGACGGGTTGCCCGGGCCAGCACATGGCCCTTGGCATCGGCCAGCACGGCGCGCACACTTTGCGTGCCGAGGTCGAGACCGATCCAGCCCACAGAGCCTCCAGGTGAGTGTTATCTAGGTTGATAACATAACACCAGAAGGCGATAAGAACGCGCCAGCTCCGTGGCCGAACGCGGACACAACGCGGCTCCCGCAGCCGGTCGGCATGCGGGAGCCGGAGTTGACGATCAGGAGTGCATCAGCACCAGAGCCGGGTCGACCGTCGCCAGCTCGAGGCGGCCGGCGTCGACTGCGCCGTACGCGCCGATCGGGCCGCTGCTGCGGCGGCCGCTGCGGTTGGTCCAGAAACCCCAGCCGGCCGGGGCGTCAGGCCAGGCCGGGTCAGGCTCCCAGCCCATCGGCGGGCGCCAGGTGTCACTCGGTGGTTCAGGCCAGTCAGGTGGAGCGTTGAACTTGTGCACGAGCGGTCCCTCCGGATTCCCCAGCGATCCGCTGATTCGCGAACTGCCTGACAGATCAACGAGCTGGCGCGCCGAATGTCACGGATAAATCTTCGTAAAGTTTCATCCGGCACACGGGGACCCATCTCACCACCAGAACCCCATCCCGGCAACCGTTCTCTCACTAGCCGGACTGCACGTGCATCCTCACCGGCATTAGTTGCCTCCTCCACAACCAACCCCCAAGTTGTCCACAGCAACCGTCCACATATCCACAGCCAGACACGCTTATCCACAGGTAATTCTGTGGACACACAGCGTGCCCCCTCGGGGGTTACATCCAGTCACCGTGACGTTGTGTTACATCAAGCGGCGATGGTCTCGCTGATCCGGGAGGGAAGCGTGCCGGCGGCAACCGCCTGGTCGAGGGCGGCGAGGTGGGAGCAGGCGAGCGCGATCGCTTCGGCCTGGGTGTGGCAGCCGTCGGCGTACCAGTAGGGATCGTCCGGCTGACGATCATCCGCGTCGTCGATGTCGGCGTACCAGCAGTCGTGCCGGTAGTGCACGACCCGCACCTTGAGCTTCATGTGCGGTGAGACGCCAGATCTCATCCACAGGTTCCTTTCGACCCAGATCGAAAGGGTGCTGCACCAGGAACCCAGCGTTTTGACGTCTCGTCGCAACCACCGTCAGCACAACCAGCGATGAGGGAGTCAGCGATGGCCTGGGGAGAGAAGAAGCCGCCGAGGGCAGTGCGCAAGGCGGAAGCCAAGCTCGATGCGGCCGAACGGCGTAGGGACGACACGGCAGACAATGGCAGGGAGATGCGGCAGCAGATGCGCGGAACGTCGCAGATCCATCAGACCATCCGCTCCGGGAACGCTGCCAACCGCAGCGCCGCGAAGGGCGTGAAGAGGGCCGAGAGGGACTACAACAACGCGGTCAAGAAGGCAGCCGAGAAGGCAGCGAAGAAGGGCCGCGGATAGCAGCCCTCGGGTCCTGCCGCGGCCGATCCTTCGATCCTGGTGCGAAGGGTTTACAACGTTGGCAAAGAGCCAGTAGAACCTTGAAGAGACTGGTCCGCCCCCCAGTTTCGAGAGGTATGTCATGAGGCTCTTCCATGCCGCAGTGACCGCAGCAGCCGCCGTACTGCTCACCGGCGTACTGGCGCCGGCCGCACCAGCAGCCGAGAAACAGGAGACTGCAGTGTCGTCGCAGAGCTTTCGGAATCCGGTGAATCCGTCCGCGGATCCGTCGTTGATGTTCTACAACGGCAAGTACTACGTCGCGACCACCCGCGGCGACCGGATCGGGATCTGGTCGTCGCCCAGTCTCGCCACACTGCTCGTCCAACCCGAGCAGGTTGTGTGGCGGGACTCGGACACCACCCGCAACACGCAGATGTGGGCGCCGGCGTTCCGCCGCGTCGGCGGCCGTTGGTACATCTACTACACGGCCTCGGACGGCGTCGACGCGAACCACCGGATGTACGTCCTCGAGTCCGCCGGCGACGACCCGCTCGGCCCGTACTCCTTCAAGGCGAAGATCGCCGACTTCGGCGAGTACGCGATCGACGGTGAGCCGATCACGGTCAACGGCCAGCAGTACTTCGTCTGGACCGGCCCCGGCCGCGGTCAGGGCGGACCGGCCCAGCTGTATATCGTCCGGATGAGCAACCCCTGGACGGCCACCGGCGACCGGGTCGCGATCCCCGCGGACGGCGGTTGCTCGGAGGTCCGCGAAGGACCGACACCGCTGTACGGCGCGACCCGTACGTTCCTGACCTACTCGACGTGCGATACCGGCAAGCCGGACTACCAGCTGTGGATGAAGAGCATCGCGAACGGCGCCGACCCGATGGTCGCGTCGAACTGGGTCCAGCACGCCGGCCCGATCTTCTCCCGCAACGACGAGACCGGCGTCTGGGGGCCGGGCCACCACTCGTTCTTCAAGTCACCGGACGGCACCGAGGACTGGATCGCGTACCACGGCAAGAACACCAGCGTGTATACGTATTCATTCCGCGCGACCCGCGTCCAGAAGATCACCTGGAACGCAGACGGCACACCGAATCTCGGCCGGCCGCTCGCCGCCGGCGCCACGCAGAACCTGCCGTCCGGCGACCCCGGCTCGTCGAACTACTGGATCAACGACACCGACAGCACGGTCGAGTACGCCGGGAGCTGGAGCTCGGGATCCGGCTGCGGCAACCAGTGCTTCTGGGGCAACGACCACTGGAGCGGCCAGACCAACGCGACCGCCACGATCCACTTCACCGGCACCCGCGCCGCGCTGCTCAGCGTCGCCGACACCGGCAACGGGATCGCCGCGATCTCCGTCGACGGGGGCCCCGAGCAACGCATCGACTATTACAGCTCGATCCGCGTCGGCGAGCAGCTGATGTACATCAGCCCGACCCTCGCCGCCGGCGCCCACACCCTGAAGGTGCGAGTCACCGGCGACAAGAATCCAGCATCCACCAGCGCCGTCATCAGCCTCGACCGCATCGAGGTGTATTAGGTACGGCGTACCGCGAGCCCGTCGACCTGGTAGATCTGCCCGGACGTCCGCGTGGTCAGCAGGACCGACCCGGTCAGGAAGGTCGCCGGCACCGGCAGCGGGATGATCGCCTGGTACTCGGTCGTGGCCTTGTACAGGTTCACGGCGCCGACGTACTTGCCGTTGTAGTAGACGTTCAGTCCGCCGCAGGTCGCGCACTTCGTCGCGATCAGGAACAGTCGCTTGGCCTGGACGCTGCGCGAGACCGAGATGCCCTTCGCGGAGGTCGCGGTCGCGGTGCCCAGGTAGTACGCGCGGTTGGAGGCCCGGACCCATCCCTTGGCGGCGCCCATCAGGCGGTCGTCGGAGGGCCGGGAGAAGCACTTGTCGGCAGTCCAGCCCGAGAGGTTGCCGGCGACGTCACGTGCCCGGACCGAGACGCAGTACTCGTAGCCCGCCGCTAGACCGATCGCCACCGACGTGGCCGTCGTACCGGACTTGACCGAGGCGTAGGCGCCGAAGTTCCCCGCTGTCGGCGCGATCCGCCAGCGGACGTCGTACGACGCGACGCCGTTGTCGTCCGAGCCGGCGTACGCGACCGTGGCCGTCGCGGCCTTCGTGACGTCGTACGTCGGACCCGTGATCCGCGCGGTCGGCGCAGTCGAGTCGACGGTGAGCCAGCGGTAGGCCTCAGTGCCGCGTCCACCGACCTCGATGCCCCGAATGCGCAGTACGTGCCGACCTGCCGCGACGCCGGATGCCTTGAACGGCGATGCGGGGCACGGCTCGGTCTTGACCCCGTCGAGCTCACAGGAGACGGACAGCGAAGGCAGCCCGGTCGTTTCGTACGGCACCGACAAATTCGGCCCGACGACCGGAGCGGTCGGCGCAATCGTGAGCCGCGGACCCTGCCAGACCGCCGACTCGACCGTCTCCCCAGCCGGTGGGACGAACAGCTCCCCGTTCACGTACGGCCGTCCGTCGTTGACCGGCACCTGCTGCAGGGTGCTGCTCCCGGTGTCGGTCCGGCGCGCGACGAGCAGGAGGTTGAACTTCGCCCAGCTGATCGAGTCCCCGCTCGTACCGTACGGGTACGCCGGTACGGGAGTGCCGCCGGCGACCGGGATCACGTTCACGGAGGTGTTCTTGAAATAGGCGATCCACAGACCGTCCGGTGAAGCGACCGGGTGCTGGGCCAACTCGGTGCCGGCGTACGTGGTCAGGACCGCACCGCCCACCGTTGCGCGGACACGTTGAAGCTTTCCCGTCACCTGGTCTTTGACGATCAGGGTCTGGTTGTCGGGCAGCCAGGACGGCGCGGCCAGGTTGCATCCGACCCGGATCGGCGTACCGCCGGTCGCGCCGATGATCTCGACGCAGGAGGATCCGCTCTGCTCGCGTTCGAAGGCGATCTTGGTGCCGTCCGGTGACCAGGACTTCACCGTGATCCCGCTCGAGCCGTCGAGGATCTTCACCGGCTGCGCATGCGGGACGACCGCCGAGACCGTCCACAGGCTCGCCTGCCCCTGCGAGAAGACGACCTGCCGTCCGTCGGCCGACGCCGCGATGGCCTTGTCGACCTGCTGCGTCGGGCCGGAGGTGGCGAGCGGAATGACCTGGGTCGCCCCTTGGACGGCGATCTGGCCGAGGAACGTACGGCTGACGCCGTCGGTCGTCACGGTGTTCGCGACCGTGATGGCATCGGCCGGCGCGGCGACCGGTGCGCCCGGCACGGTGTCGGCCGGGCCGGGGGTGCTGGCCGGTCCCTCGCCGTCGGCGTCCACCGCGGCCACGGAGTACGTCGCACCCGGGATCCGCTCGGTGTCCTGCCAGTTCAGCTTGGTCGGCGGCACCGGGTACGTGGACTCGGTTCCGTTCACGCTGCGGTGGACGACGAAGCCGGTGAGGCCGGTTCCTTGGTCAGCCGGCAGGGCCCAGGCCACGTCGATACCGGTGAATGTGCCCTTGACCCGCACGCTGGCCGGCACCGAGGGAACAGCCGCAGCCTGTTCACCCGATGCCATCGCCGGCGCGGCCACGGTCAGAATCAAAGCCGACAGCGATATCGGCGTGGCCAAACGCAGAAGAACGTTACGCAAAGGAACCCCCAGAGTCAGAATGGGCGAACCGATGCGCACCCGCTGTTGTATCGGGCCGGGCGGCCCTGCGTTACATCAGACGAACGTCTTGACGATCGTCCGGCCGTGGATCAGCAGGAAATGGCCGTCGTTGCGGATCTGTACGACGGTGCCGGCGCGGCGGCTGTCCCATCCCCAGGTCTCGTCGCCGTCGCGGTTGAGCGTGCCGAACCGGCCGCTGCTGTCGATGTAGGCCCTGGACTCCGGCCACCCGGTCTTGCCGGTGCTCCAGAGGACGGTCTTGCCGTTCTTCAGGAAGACCAGGTTGCCGTTCGCCAGCAGCTGCAGCGTGTAGACGTGGTTGGTCGAATACATCGTCACGTCACGCCCGAGGCTGTCCGGGGACCGCAGCAGCGCGTTCGGCATGAGGGTGCCGATCACCATGTGGCGGTTCCAGACCGCTTTGTTGCGGGTGTTGTAGATCCCGAGGAGACCTGTGTTCGGCAGGACCAGCTTCGCCTGCGGGCTGGCGGCGCCCATCGCCCAGATCGCCGTCCGGCCGTAGATGACCCGCATCACGCCGTCCGTGCCCATCACGAGCACAGCACCCGGGCGGTAGGTGTTGGACATCCACAGCGGCTGCACCGCACCACGCTGCAGCAGCGTCACGTTGCCGTTGCGCTGCATGGTCAGCGTGTACACGCCGCTGGCCGACTTGATGGATTGCAATGCCAACAGCTTCTGCCCCGGCAACAGCGTGTCCTTCACCGCCGCCTCGGCCGGTGCCGCGACCACAGCCCCGCCCAGCATCGCCCCGACGGCCAACAACCCGGCCAATAACCGACGTACCATTTCGCCTCCCCCTTCGTGGAAGGACAGTGTCCTTCACGCAGGAGGTCACCCCTTCAGACCGGATGCGAACCCGCGGATGACGTAGCGCTGCAGGATCAGGAACAGCAGAAGGATCGGGAGCGCAGCAAGAATCAACCCGGCGGCGACCAGGCCGTAGTTCGACGTGTACTGGTTGACGAAGGCAAACACCCGCACCGGGACGGTCTCGTGCCCCGAGCCGCCCAAATACAGCAGCGGCGTGAAGAAGTCGTTCCAGATCTGTACGGCGTTCAGGATCAGCACTGTCCCGGTGATCGGCCGCAGCAGCGGGAAGATCACGTGCGCGAAGGCCTGCAGATGCGATGCGCCGTCGATCAGCGCGGCGTTCGTGTAGTCCGCCGGGAGCGACCGGATGAAACCCGTGTACAGGAAAACCGTGAACGGCAGCTGGATCCCTGTGTAGAAGATGATCATGCCCTGGTACGTCCCGAGCAGACCGGCATTGTCGACGAGTTGGTACAGCGGGATCATCCCCAGCTGGAACGGCAGGATGATGCCGACCAGGAACAGGATGTAGAGGCTGTAACTCAGACGCGTCGCCGTACGGGCCAGGAAGTACGCCGCCAGCGAGCCGAACGCGATCAGCAGCACGACGCTGACCACGGTGATCAACGTGCTGTTCAGCAAGGCCGAGCCGAGGTCGGCCGACCGCCACGCCTCGCCGAAGCTCCCGACGCTCGGCGGGGACGGCAGCGACAACGGCCGATTCGCGATCTGCTGCGGATCCTTGAACGCGAGCGTCACCAGCACGTACACCGGGAACAGGAACCCGATCGCGACCGCGATCATCACCAGCTCCAGCAGGAACGTGCGCGGGCGATACTTCATGCCGCCGTCTCCCTCGACCTCAGGTACCCGATCTGCAGGAACGACACGGCCGCGACGAAGATCGCCAGTACCAACGCGACCGCGGTGCTGTAGCCGAACTTCCCGAATACGAACGCCTGCTTGTACAACACCGTCGACAGCGTGTCCGTCGCGTACCCGGGCCCGCCGTTCGTCATCGCGATGATCTGGGTGAACAACGTCAGCCCGCCCACCGTCGACAGCATCACGTTGATCGTCACGGCCGGCGCGAGCAACGGCCACGTGATGTACCGGAAGCGGGCTACCGTACCGGCGCCGTCGACCATCGCCGACTCGTGCAGCTCGGCCGGCACGCCTTCGAGCCCGGCCAGGAAGATCACCATCGAGTACCCGGCGCACTGCCAGATCACCGTGAACGCGACCGACCACAACGCCAGCGACGGATTACCCAGCCAGTCCTGCCGCAATCCGCCGAGACCGACAGCTCCGAGGGCCGCGTTCAGCCCCGCGTCCGGGGCCGGGTTGTACACGAACTTCCACAGGAACGACACCATCACCGGACTCACCACGACCGGTGCGAAGAACACCAGCCGCAACGCCATCCGGCTCTTGATCCCGGTGTGTACGCCGAGCGCCAGCAGCAGCCCGATCCCGTTCTGTACAACGACGATCGCGACCGTCAGCAGCAACGTGTTGCGCAACGCTCCGAGCGCCTGGCTGTCGTGCGCGAGCTGCTTGAAGTTGTCGATTCCGACGAAGGTCTTGGCGTTCCCGATCCCGGACCAGTCCGTGAACGCCGATCCCGCACCCGCGATGCTCGGGTACAGGACCACGACGGCGTACACCAGGATCGCCGGGACGGCGAACCACCACGGCGGGGCAATGCGTACTCTCATGCTTTCTTCCGGTAGGCCTCGTCCATCTTCTTCAGGGCAGCGTCGACGGTCGTCTTGCCGCCGAGCAGCTCCTGGACGACGGCGAAGTGCGTCGGCTGTACTTCGGCGTTCGGCCAGCGCTGGTCCATGAACGGGACAGCCTTGTTCGCCTTCAGCGCGGGCAGGAACAGCGTCAGCGCCGGGTCGACCTTCGCATCGCCGTACAACGGGACGCAGGAGACGGCCTCGGCCCAGGTGTTCAGGTTCTCCTGCTGGCCGCAGTAGTCGAGGAACGACTTGGCCTGATCGGTCTTCTTGCTCTTCGCGCTGATGGCGATCCCGACCACCACACCGGCGGGAATCCAGTTGTCAGCGGCAACATCCGTGGCCGGGAACGGGAACATCGACAGGTCGTCCGGCGTCTGCGACGCGGCCCGGAACGCTCCCAGCACGGCCGACACCTGAACCGCCATCGCAGCCTTGCCGGTGGCAACCATCGAGGTCGCCTGCTCGTACGTCGTACCGTTCGGGTTGTCGTTGAAGAAACCCTTCTTCTGCAGCTCGAGGTACTTGTTCATCGCGTCGACCCAGCCGGAGTCCGCGAACGACGCCTGGCCGGCGAGCATCTTGTCGTCGAAGTCGGGCGTCTTGGCGTAGACCGTGCCCGGGACCAGCGCGTACGGGATCAGCTGGGTGATCCACGGCGTCTGCGCGCCGAGCGCGATCGGGACGATGCCCTTCGCCTTGAGCTTCTCGCAGACCGACAGCAGCTCCGACCAGGTGGTCGGCGGCTCGACGCCCGCGGTCGCGAACGCCTTCTTGTTGTAGATCGCGCCGAGCATGCTCGAGCCGGGCGAGTAGATGTAGGTCTTGCCGTCGCTCTGGAACGCGCCCTTGAAGCCGTCCGGGATCTTCTGCGTCCAGGACTGGCTGCTGAGGTCGGCGAGCAGGCCGGCCTTGGCCAGCTGCGCCATCGACATCGCGCTGCCGTTGCCGGGGTACACGACGTGTACGTCGGGGGCGTTGCCGCCGCCGAGCTGGGTCCGGAGCGCGGTCTGCACCTGGTCGGCCGGCGCGAACGAGAGGTTGAAGTCGAAGCCGGAGTGCGACGACTTGTACGTGTCGAGCAGCTTCCGCAGACCGGCCTCCTGGTCGCCGACGCCGATCACCTTGAGGGTGCCGCCGGACGACGACGAGCCGCTGCCGCCTCCGCCGCAGGCAGCCAGGGTGCCGACCGCAGTGGCGGCGACAGACGCTCCGCCGATCAGCTGCAGGAGACGCCGTCGGCTGACGGACTGATCGAGTGCCATGGGTCCTCCTGAGCGCCGGAGATACCGGCGAAGAGTGTGAAGTAACCGCAGGATCGTGTTACTTTCGTCACCGGGACGCTACGTATGGCCCGGGAGGGTGTCAAGTCCTCGTTGAAAGGATTCAGTCAGGAGCGGTGTGAAAAGGTCTCCGCCGGGGTTTTGGGCTCGTGCCCGTCTCTCCTGAGAAGATGGCGCCGTGCCCGTGACCGCCTCCCCACATCCGGCCGGTACGCCGTACCTCGTACTGCAGCCCGGCGGTCCCGTCATGTCCACTCGATCGACCAGTGGACCGGTGCAAGCGTGAGACGAGTCCTCCTGGCCGGCCTCCTGTTGCTGGCTCTGGCCCTTGGCGTCGGCGGTGGCTACTACACCGGCGACCGCGTCGACACCCCGGAACCAACCGCCTCCGGCACCGCCGGCCCTCTGGGCACAGTGTCGGAGTCCCCGTCACCAACCCCGACCGAGCCGCCCCTGCCGGTGAAGACCCCGGTCCCGAGCAACCTCGAGCCCCTCGAACCGGGCTTCGACTACACCCGCCGCAGCTTCACGGTCACCCCACAGGACCAGCGCTCGGTCCAACTCTCGATCGAGATCCCGGAGGGCTGGAAGCAGACGCGCGACCCGAAGCGGCCGCAAGAGGTGAAGTACCTGGACGACCAGAAGGAGCGAGGGGTCCGGATCGAGGCGGTCGAGCCGGTCGACACGACTCCTGCGGCCGCGATGGCCCAGCTCATCGTCGACCTGAAGAAGAGCCAGCCGCCCGAGAACGACGTACAGATCGTGAGCCACACCACGGACACGATCCAGGGCGAGGACGGCGATCCCCGGCCGGTCGCGACGCTGATCTACACCTACATCCCGGGCGAGACGCTCCGCTACGTGATCGTGCGCTGGATCGCGATCGACGGTCAGTTGACGAATGTCGAGATGAGCATCACCGGTATTCCTGAGGACGCGGCCGCCCTGGACGAGGTTCTGCAGCGGACTTCGACGTCGGTCCACGAGGTCGGCTGAGCGCTTTCACGGAATTGTTACCTCGGGACATGCAACCTGAGAGTGCACTCAGGTGTCTTCTGTTGAGTAGGGAGTGGGGAAGGTGGGGGCGTGAAGAGGACGATGTCGCGGCGCGCGCTGCTCGGCGCCGGCCTGCTCACGCTGGCCGGAGTCGGTGGCGTCGGCGGGTACGGCGTCGGCCTGTTCCTCACCGAAGAGCCCAGCCTGGCCGGTACTGCGGCACCCCTTCCGATGGCAGTCAGTTCTGGGCCGCCCGCGACACCGACCACACCGGCCCCGCCGCCGAAGAAGATCGTCCCCGACGACACCGAAGCGCTCAACAAGGACGACCTGGAGTACAGGGTCCGTGAATTCACCGCGACCAGCGTGGTGCGGTCGGATGTCCGCCTCAAGGTGCCGAGGGACTGGGGCTTCACGCAACCCGATCCCCCGAAGATCGGCCGCTACACCGACCCGACCTCCAAGCGCTGGATCCGGATCGAGGCCGGGTTCACCATCCGCCGGCCACCCGCGGAATCGATGGCCCAGAGGCTCACGGACCTCGCCACGGTGCCGGCCG
Organism: Kribbella rubisoli; assembly: GCF_004217145.1. Taxonomy (GTDB): domain Bacteria; phylum Actinomycetota; class Actinomycetes; order Propionibacteriales; family Kribbellaceae; genus Kribbella; species Kribbella rubisoli. The sequence goes on from NZ_SHKR01000011.1 coordinate 1,770,713, forward strand.
CCCAGATGCTGTCGATCAAGTCCCACACCGTGGATCCGGACACCAAGGAAGCAACGCTGGTCTACACCTACGTGCCGGAGAACTCGCTCCGCTACGTGATCATCCGCTGGGTCGCCAACGGCGAGGGTCTGTGCACGTTCGAGATCGCGGTCACCGGACTGCCGCAGGACCGGGAAGCGATGGAAGACATCCTGGACCACGCGGCCAACTCGGCTACTCGAGACGACTCGCCGATCCGCCCCTCCTAGCCTCCGAGCAGGCCGGCCAGGGACTGGTGGCCGGCGTTGGTGAGGTCTACGGCTCGTTGGTTGGGGCGGCGGTGGAGCCAGTTGTTGGCCAGGAAGCTGTTGACGATGGATGCTCCTAGTTGGCCCGACAGGTGGTGGCGTTGTTCGCTCCAGTCGACGCAGAATCTTAGGAGTTGGCGGCGGGACGGCTGGTCGTCGAGGTCGACGCCGAGTTCGCCGAATACCTTGGTGGCGTTGGGACCCAAGGCATACGGGCCGTCCGGGAGTTGTGCGGCCAGTGGGTCGTCCGGGCGGCGGTCTGCGCCGGTGCCGCCGTCGGTGCGGGTCAGGGCTTCCCGGCGTACCAGACCGTCCAGCAGGGCGACACCGAGGCGGCCGGCCAAGTGGTCGTAGCAGGTGCGGGCTTCACGGAGTGCTGCAGCGCGGGTGCTCTGGCGGAGCGACTTGATCGGCTGGGGTTTGGCCAGGCGAGCCAGGGCTTCTATGGCCGCGGCCACCTCCGGTCCGGACAGCTTGTAGTACCTGTGTCTCCCGGACTGCTCGACCGCGACCATTCCGCCGTCCAGCAGTTTGCGCAGGTGGCCGCTGACGGTCTGCGGTGACACACCGGCCTCTGAAGCCAGCAAGGAAGCAGGCAGGGCGCGGCCGTCCGCCAACGCCATCAGGACCTTCGCCCGCGCAGGCTCGGCCATCAGGCCGGCGGCGCGAGCCACATCGGCATCTCCGCTCATGTGCTCCATGCTCACACCGTCACACTTCGGCGCAACCCGAAGTGTTTCGGTGGGAGCTTGGGAAGCATGCTTCTCGCGTTGCTGTGTGTCGGAATCTTCCTCGTCCAGCTCGACGTGACCGTGGTCAACGTCGCGCTGCCGACGATCCGGACCGGCCTCGACACCAGTGCATCCGGGCAGCAGTGGGTCGTGAGCGGCTACATGATCGCGCTGGCCGGGCTCCTGCTCGTCTGTGGAGCACTGGGCGACCGCATCGGCCACCGCCGTACTGTGCTTGCCGGCCTGACGGTCTTCGGTTGCGCGTCCCTGGTGTGCGGCATCGCGCCGAACATCGAGCTCCTGATCGCAGCGCGCGCACTCCAGGGCGTCGGCGCCGCACTGCTCCTGCCAGGCACGCTGGCCGTCATCACCGATCAGTACGTCGATAGCGCCGCAAGGGCCCGTGCCGTTGGGATCTGGGCCGGAGCGGGCGCACTCGCGTTGGTCGCCGGGCCTATCCTCGGCGGCGTACTGGTCAGCGGATTCGGCTGGCGGGCGGTGTTCCTGATCAACCTGCCGATCATCGTGTTGGTGCTGCCAATGGCCTGGCGGATGGTGCCGCGACGCCGTACAGCTCGAAGTGAGGCACATATGCGGCTTCGCATCGGCCCTGCGTTCGTGGGCGCCAACGTAGTCTCCGGCCTGATGAATCTGGTTGGTCTAGGCACGCTGCTCGCACTGACCCTTTATTTACAAGAGCATCTGGACCAATCCGCGCTTCGTTCCGGACTCGAACTACTGCCGGTTCTGCTGCCGCTGGCCGTCCTCGGCCCGGTGTCAGGCCGCATCACCGCTCGGTACGGCTCTCGGCTCCCGATGTCGTTCGGCCTTGCTCTCGGGGCTATTGGCTCGTTCTGCCTGCTGGTCGTCCACCCGGACAGCCGTTACGCCGCAGTCATTCCCGTCGAGGTCTGCCTGGGCATAGGCATGGGTTTGCTGACCGCCGCGGTGGTGCACGCGGCCATTGCAGCACTGCCTCCGGATCGCGCCGGCCTGGCCGGCGGCGTCAACAACACCGCACGGCAGGCCGTCGGCGCAGCGGGCGTAGCGCTCTACAGTGCGGTCCTGAGCCACTCCGCAACCTTCACCGCAGGTCTCCACACCCTTGCCTGGGTAGGCGGCGTCCTGTGGCTGGTTGCGCTCGGCATCACTTGGCTGACAGTCGACTAGTCAACCGGCCAGATGGTGCGGAAGATCGTGGAGCGCAGCCGATAGAACGTACGACGAGCAGACTGCATCAGCGCCGGCGACGGCCGCAGCCGTTCGGTCGGAAAACGCATGGGGGACTTCCTGAGCGCTAGTACTTCACCGAATTGGCGATCTCGGCAGCCCGGGCGGCATCTGGCGTGATCACCTGGACGAGCAGCGAGCCGCCGTCCCCGCGATCGACGACCCGTTCGAACAGGACCATATCCGCCCCGGCGCATCCACTGGAAATCCGGTCCGTGGTCGGCTGGTCATCGAACGTGCCCGGATAGGTCGGGCCGGGCTTGCATCCGAGCGCCTTGTTGTCCGGAAGAGCGAGCTTCGAGCCGGCTACGCCGATGAACACTCCCGGCGTCGTCGCGGACCAGTCCGAGTCCCGGCTGACCCGGAACGCGGGCGTCCGAGCCTTGCTCCCAGGCGCCAGCCAGTCGGTCTGGGCCATCGACCTCGCCCAGGACCGCGGCACCGTCACCTGGAACTGTCCTTGCGAGACGACGATCGCCTCGCGACTCGACAGGTACCACTGCCCGGCATACCCGGCGCCGCCACCGACGACCAGCGCGAGCAGGGCGGCGACGACCCACCGGCCGCGCTTCCGCTTCCGCGTGGGAGCGGGCTCCGGCTTCTCCGTCGTTTCCTCCGGTACGGCGGGTGCCTCAACCGCGACGGTCTCTGCGTCCGCCGACGGCTCCTCGAGTTTCACGATCGTCGGCTGGTTCTCGTCGCTCAGCGCAGTCTTCGCACCCAGGTGGTCCGTGTCGACGGCAATCACTTCGCGGATCGACAGCGGGAAGTCGTGGGTGGTCTCGTCGAGCCCGCCGACGAGCTCCCGCGTGAACGCCTGCACGTCCGGCCAGCGCTTCTCCCGGTCCGGATCCAGCGCGCGGACGATCGCGGCGTCGACCTGATCGGGCAGCTCGAACCCGAGCGAGCTCGGCGGCGGCGCCACCTCGACCCGGCTGGCCGCCCCGAGCCCGTCGACCTGATGGGGGGATCGCCCGGTCAGAGCGGCGTACGCGACGGCACCCAGCGAGTACTGGTCGGCACGCTGGTCCAGCCGCTCCCCCAGCGCCTGCTCGGGAGCGACGTACGACGGGGTGCCGCCGGGCATCGTGATCCTCGACACCTCGTCGAGCGACTTGCCCAGACCGAGGTCGGACAGGACGGCGCGCTCGCCGTCGTCCGTGCTGCGGAACAGGACGTTCGCGGGTTTCACGTCACGGTGCAGCAGACCGCGCCGATGGAGGGCCTGCAGGCCGCGGCCGACCTGGACGACCACGTCGACAGCCTCGGTCAGCGGGAGGGGCTTCTTCTTCAAGCGGTCGGCCAGCGTGCCGCGATCGGCGTACGTCAGGACCAGAAAGGGGCGGCCGTCCTCCAGTTCGCCGACGTCGTGCACCTGGACGACGTGCTCGGACTCGACGCGGCGCAGGAACCGGCCCTCCTCGAGGAACCGCTGGCGGACCGAGTCGTCGTGCCCCCAGTTGTCCGCGAGCACCTTGATCGCCACTTCGGCATCCAGTTGCTCATCGTGAGCAAGCCATACCGTAGCGAAACCGCCTGAGCCCAGGCGTCGGCGCACGACGTAACGCCCGAGTCTGGTTGGGACCCCCATACAGGGCATTATGGAGTACTGGAGTGTCCCCGTGCCGGGGCCGATCGAGAGCAAAGGCGCAGATGAGCGAGAGCACCAGCCCGACCGACGACCTCGCAACCCTCGCGGAGCAGGCGCAGGCGGGCGACAAGAACGCGATGGACGACCTGCTCCGGCAGGTCTACCCCCGCGTCCTGCGCATCTGCCGCAGCGTCCTGCCGTACTCCGCGGACGCCGAGGACGCCGCTCAGGAGGCGCTGCTGAACATCGCCACCAAGATCGGCACGTACTCCGGCCGCAGCAGCTTCTCCACCTGGGTCCACTCGGTCGCGGCCAACTCGGCCCGGTCGACGTACCGAAAGCTCAAGCGCACTGCCCAGGCCGCGCACAACCCGGAGCAGATGGAGAAGCCGGACCCTCGCACCACCAGCGTGATCGCCGGCACCCGTCTGGACCTCCTGGAGGCGCTGGAGACCCTGGAGCGCGACCGTCCTCAGATGGTCACTCCGCTGGTGCTACGCGACGTCTACGGCCTGTCGTACGAGGAGATCGCGGCCGAGGTCGGCGCACCGCTGGGCACGGTCAAGTCCCGCATCCACGACGCCCGCGAGGTCGTCCGCCCGCTCCTGCGCCCGAAGGACTGAATTGCATCAACCTGCAATGCATCAGGCCGGATAACTGACCTGACCCGGACATACCCTCCGAGTTATGTCCGCCCGGGGGTTGTTGCACAACGGTGACTATCTCAAGCTGCTGACCGGCCAAACGATCAGCTCCATCGGCTCCGCGATGAGCTCGTTCGTCTTCACGCTGCTCGGCTTCGCCATCACGGGCTCCGCGGTCCAGGCAGGCCTGGTCGGGACGGCGTACGCGCTCGGAGCAACCCTCGCCGCGCTGCCCGCGGGCGCGCTGGCGGACCGATGGAGCCGGCGCCGGATCCTGATCGGCTACAGCTTCCTCGGCGCCGTCCTGTTCGGCTCGGTGGCGGTCGCCGGGTGGCTCGGCCATCTCACGCTCCCGCACCTGATCGCGGTCAGCCTCCTGAACGGCGCCGGGTTCGCGATGTTCATGCCCGCAGAGTCCGCCGCACTCCGGCAGATCGTCGCTCCCGAGGACATCAGCACCGCCCTCGCAGCCGCGCACGGTAGGCAGAACATCGCCGGCCTGACCGGCGCACCGCTCGGCGGCCTGCTGTTCTCGATCGGCCGGGTCGTCCCGGTCGCCGTCGACGCGATCTCGTACCTGGTGATGGCGATCCTGCTCGTCACGATCCGCCATCCGCTGCCGGCCGCGAAGCCGGACGGCGACGCGCACGAGCCGATGCTCAAGGCGATCCGTTCCGGCCTGACGTGGCTGTTCCGGCAGGCGTCGCTGCGGACGATCGCGGTGGTCGGCACGATCCTCAACTTCGCCGCGAACGGGACCATCCTGGTCCTCATCCTCAGCATGCAGCAGCGCGGTGTGCGGCCGTCGGTGATCGGGCTGCTGGAGACCGCGATGGGACTCGGCGGGCTGGCCGGCGCCATCGCCTCGCCGAAACTGCTGTCCAGGTTCACCACCGGCCGGATCACGGTCGTCGCCTGCTGGATCATCACCGTCACTTTCACCGCGACCGCCGCCACCACGCATCCCGCTGTGCTGATCGCGCTGCCGGCGTTCGCGATCTTTCTGCTGCCGGCGCTGAACTCGGGCCTGTTCGGCTACCAGATGCTGATCACGCCCGACAACCTCCAGGGCCGGACGCAGAGCGCGGTGATGTTCCTGTCGAACATCTCGATGCCGTTGGCTCCGTTCCTCGGCGGCCTGTTCCTGGAGACGCTCGGCGCGAGGACGGCACTGCTGATCTTCGGTGGCCTGCTCATCGTCGGCTCCGTGCTGCTCACTGTCAGTCGATCGATCCGGTCGATCCCGTTGCTGGCCGAGGTGGAGGCCGTCTGATCGGGGGCTCCCGTTCTGGGCGGGTGTGTGCTCAGATGGGGAGATGAAGAAGCTCATCAACGACCCAGGTGATGTTGTGAGTGAGGCGCTGCGGGGGATGGCGGCAGCGCATCCGGATCGGTTGCGGGTGGATGTGGAGAACCGGATCGTCTACCGCAAGGACGCGCCGAGGCCGGGCAAGGTGGGGCTCATTTCCGGCGGCGGGTCGGGGCACGAGCCGATGCACGGCGGATTCGTCGGGCTCGGGATGCTGGACGCCGCGTGTGCGGGTGAGGTGTTCACCTCGCCGGTGCCGGACCAGATGATGGCGGCGACGAAGGCGGTCGACGCGGGCGCCGGCGTACTGCACATCGTGAAGAACTACACCGGCGACGTGATGAACTTCGAGATGGCCGCCGAGCTGGCCGCGGCCGACGCCGGCACCGAGGTGCTGTCGGTCGTGACGAACGACGACGTCGCCGTCCAGGACAGCCTCTACACGGCCGGTCGCCGCGGTGTCGGCGTGACCGTGCTGCTGGAGAAGATCGTCGGCGCTGCCGCTGAAGAGGGCCAGCCGCTGGCGCAGGTCGCGGATCTCGCGCGCCGAGTCAACGACAACGGCCGCAGCATGGGGATGGCGCTCACGTCGTGCACGGTTCCGGCCGCGGGCAAGCCGACGTTCGACCTGGCCGACAACGAGATGGAGGTCGGTATCGGCATCCACGGCGAGCCCGGCCGTCAACGGTTGCCGTTGGCACCGGCCCGCGAGATCGCCGCCATGCTGGTCGATCCCGTGGTCAGCGATCTCCCTTACCAGCAAGGCGATTCGGTCATTGCCTTCGTCAACGGCATGGGCGGTACGCCGTTGATCGAGCTGTACCTGATGTACAACGAGGTGGCCCAGCTACTCGACCGCGCCGGCATCACCGTCGCCCGCTCACTCGTCGGCAACTACATCACCTCCCTCGAGATGGCCGGCTGTTCGGTCACCCTGCTCAAGGTGGACGACGACCTGGTACGCCTCTGGGACGCCCCCGTAAACACCCCCGGCCTACGCTGGGGCGCGTGAGCATGGGAGTCGATTCCTTCGTCGACTGGTTGCGGGATGCTGCGGGGGTGCTGCATGAGAATGCGGCGTACCTGACTGAGCTGGATTCGGCGATCGGGGACGCGGATCACGGGGCCAACATGGATCGTGGGTTTCAGGCGATCGTGGCGGTGTTGGACGAGTCGTCGTTCGACAGTGCTGACGAGTTGTTGAAGAAGGCCGGGATGACGCTGGTCAGCAAGGTCGGCGGGGCGAGCGGGCCGTTGTACGGCACGTTCTTCCTGCGGTTCGGGACCGCGCTGGCCGGAGCCGATCTCAGCGCGGAGGCGATCGGGCGCGCGCTGCACGCCGGGGTCGAGGGTGTGCTTGCTCGTGGCAAGGCGGAGCTCGGCGACAAGACGATGTACGACGCCTGGGCGCCGGCACTGGAGGCGTACGACGCTGCGGTGGCGGGTGGATCGGAAGTCGGTCCGGCGCTGACCGCGGCCGCTGAAGCGGCGGCCAAGGGGCGGGACGCGACGGTGCCGTTGGTCGCGCGGAAGGGACGCGCGAGCTACCTGGGTGAGCGGAGCGCGGGGCATCAGGATCCGGGCGCAACGAGTACGACGCTGATTCTGGAGTCCGCGGCCCGAACGCTCACATGATCGGCATCGTGGTGGTGTCGCACAGCCGTGCGTTGGCTGAGGCGGCGGTCGGGCTCGCGTCCGAGATGGTTGCCGAGGACAAGCGTCCGGTGATCGCGGTCGCGGCCGGGTTGGATGCGACGACGTTCGGGACGGACGCGATGGCGGTATCGGAGGCGCTAGCTGCTGCGGACAGCGCGGACGGGGTGCTGGTGCTGCTGGACCTGGGCAGTGCTGTGCTGAGTGCGGAGATGGCGCTCGAGTTCGTGGATCCGTCCGTTGCTGACCACGTCCGGCTGAGCAGTGCCCCGTTGGTGGAAGGGCTGGTCGCAGCGGTGGTGACCGCTTCCACAGGCGCATCTCTCGATGCGGTGGTTGCCGAGGCGGAGCGCGGGCTGGTCGGCAAGCAGGACCATCTCGGTGATGCTCCGGCCGCCGAGGCGGCTCCGGTCGTGGAAGCTGACCGGACGGTGGAGGTTGTGGTCGGCAACGAGCATGGTTTGCATGCTCGGCCGGCGGCCCGATTGGTCGGGCTGGTGAATGGGTTCGACGCTGTCGTCACGCTCACCGATCTGGACACCGGTCGCGGGCCGGTGGATGCGGGCAGTTTGAGCATGGTCGCGACGCTGAACGCCCAGCAGGGTCATCGGGTCCGTGTAGGTGCGAGCGGTCCGCAAGCCTCGGAGGTGTTGGCTGCGATCGAGAAGTTGGCGGCCGCGGGCTTCGGCGACGAGCCCACTGTGCAAGCTGCTCCGACAGCCGGTGGGTCTGGGTTGGATGTGGCTATCGGGCCTGCGGTGCTGGTGGGCTCGGGGGTTGACCTGAGCGGTTATGTTGCTGGGGACAACGAACTCGGGCGGCTCGACGACGCACTGGAGGCCGCCGGCGAGCAGCTTCGCGAGCTGCGTGACACGACCCCCGAGCACGGGGACATCTTCGTGGCTCACCTTGCCTTGCTGGAAGATCGGAAGGTTCTTACAGCTGTCGAGCATGCAGTCTCCGGCGGCTCGTCGGCTCCGACCGCCTGGCAGGACGTGTACGACGACCTGGCAACGACCTTCGAAGGGCTCGACGACGCCTACCAGCGCGAGCGTGCACAAGACGTTCGCGCAGTAAGGGATCGCGTACTGCGGATCCTCGTCGGCGCGACCGAAGAATCACCGGCGGACGGCATCCTCGTCGTACCGGAGCTGGACGCGGCAACCGCGGCAACGCTTGATGCAACCCGGATCGCAGGGATCGCCGTACGAGCAGCCGGGACGACCGGCCACGGGGTGATCGTGGCGCGTTCGCGCGGCATCCCGCTCATCACCGGGATCGGCGACGTCGACGTCCGGCCGGGCGCAACGATCGCGTTCGACGCACGCACCGGGTCCTTCGAGGTCGCGCCGGACGAAGACCGGGTCCAGGCGACGATCCGCGAACGGCAGAACGAGCGCGCGCAAGCCGTCACCCGAGCCGACGAGCCCGCCATCACCCGTGACGGCAAGACGATCGACGTACTGGTCAACGTCGGTGTCGTCCAAGACGCCGTCGACGCACAGGGCGCGGACGGGTCGGGTCTGGTACGGACCGAGGTGCTCTTCGGCGACCGTCGTACCGCACCGACCGTCGACGAACAGGTCGAGGCCTTCCGCGCGATCGCACGAGCGCTGGAGAACAGGCCGATCACCATCCGCACCTGGGACATCGGCGGCGACAAGCCACTCCCGTTCCTCCCCCAGGCCAAGGAGGCGAACCCGTTCCTCGGCGAGCGCGGCCTCCGCGTGTTCCGCCGTCGACCCGAGCTCCTGCGCGACCAACTCGAAGCCATCCGTCGGGTAGCGACCGAGACACCGGTCCACGTGATGTTCCCGATGGTCACGACCGCCGATGAGGTCGCCTGGGCACTGGACGAGCTCGGCCCACGGGACGGTCTCGAGGTCGGCATCATGGTCGAGGTCCCCGCCGCCGCGTTGCGCGTCGCCACACTCGCCGAGGATCTCGACTTCGTCAGCATCGGCACCAACGACCTCACGCAGTACACAACCGCCGCCGACCGCACCAACACCGCGGTCGCCTCTCTCGCCGACGGTCTGGACCCCGCAGTCCTCCAACTCATCGACCACGTCGTACGCAACGCCGGCGTCCGCGTCGCAGTCTGCGGCGACCTCGCCAGCAGCCCACAAGCCGCAGTACTACTCGCAGCCCTCGGCGTCACCGAACTCAGCGCCGTCGGCCCACAAGTACCCCTCGTCAAAGCACAACTGCGACAGGCCGACCTCAGTCAGATCGACACTGCCGCAGTGCTCAAGGCGAGGGACGCGGATCAGGTGCGCGGCCTGCTGTAGTAGCGCAGTTCGACCAGGTTGAAGCCGGAGGTGCGTGAGGGCTTGGCGGGGAGGGTGTAGGACTCGCCTGGCTCCAGGTAGGTGACGTCCGGGTGGTCGAGGTCCAGGTCGACCACGAGGGCTGGGTACGCGCCGGTGTGCCAGGTGTACGACTCGCCGGCCTCGGGTGTCACGTGCTGCACGCGTACGTCGTCCTCGTCGACGACCACCTTCACCGGGAGCTCGCCGGCCTGCTCGAAGCCGGACTCGGCCGGGACGCCCGCGATCGCGAAGTACGGGTCGCCGCTGGCCTCCTCGCCCAGGTCGAGGACCTCGATCAGGCGGTTGAGGTACAGCGCGTCGCCGTCGTTGGTGAGCATGTGCACCGGGGACACCGGGCGGTACACGGACCCGCCGACGGTCTCGCTCAGCTGCCGCGCCGGACTGCCGTCCAGCCAGTCCATGTGGCACGGGGACGTCGACAGGCACAGCACGACGTACGGGTTGTGGTGCAGGTGCCAGCCCTGTGCCTCACCGGGCTGGAGCTCCACTTCCCACACGCGGACGCGCGAGTTCTTCAGCAGCACGCGGGTCCCGATCTCACCCAGTACGACGTCGCTGCCGTCGGGCGCGCTGACAGTAGTACCTGCGGTCATGCCATCTCCTCGAGATCTATCGGTCGTTCCATCGCGACACCGGCGAGCACAGTGCCGTCGGGCATCGGTAGCTGGGCAGCCTCCACCTCGGTGAAGCCGAAAGCCTTGTAGAGCGGTACTCCGGGCAGCGTCGACATCAGCGCCAACTTGGTGAACCCCTCTGCCCGTGCTGCGTCCGTGCACGCGGTCAGGATCGCCCTGCCGAGTCCACGCCGGGTCCAGTCCGCACGGACGAACATGGCCCGGATGCGCGCCGGCTCGGTCGCGGGGTCGAGCAGTCGCTCGTCAGCTCCCGCAGTACTGGCGTTGAACAGCTTGTTCCGCCGGCTCCATCCGCCACAGGCGACGATCTCCCCGCCGGCGTCGTGCACGTAGTAGGTGCCGTCCTCGATCAGTGCGGTGTCCAGCGTGGTGATGTGCTCCGCGGCGCTCGCCGTCTCAGCATCGTCGTAGTACGCCGGGAACACGTCCAGCACGGAGGCCCGGGCTAACTCACCAATCGCAGATCCGTCCGACGGCACGGCCAAGCGCAACACGGGGTCCACGCGCACAGGCTAGTTCACTTCGTACGGCGCTTGTCGGCCCAGGATCTGTAACTGGCGAACATGTTGCCTGCCGTCACCACGAGGGCGACCAGAAGCAGGATCACGCTGGAGCCCGACAGGATCAGGACGCCTGCGAAGACGACCCCGATACCGAGGCTCTTTGCCAGGTTCACGATCAACTCACGGTCCGCCGGCTTCGGCTCGGCCGCGAAGCGCGGCGCGCGGGGAGCCGGACGGGTCGGAGCCGGCGCGGGACGGCGGGCAGCCTTCGGCCGACTCAGCGGCGGACGTCTCTTGGCGACCGGGACAGGCGAGGCAGCGATCCGCCCGACCTGAGCCAATCGCTCCACTCCGAGCGGCGTCAGCTCGTAGTCAGCCGGTCCGATGTCCTGTGGGCGGCGGACGACGTGTGACGTGCCGATCAACTCGTCCAGTACAGCCTGGACCTGGTGATCAGTTGCGGCAGTACGGCTGACCAACTCGGCCCGGTTCAGCGGTCGGCCCTCCAGCTGTCTGAGCACCAGGCGCTCCACCCGCGGGTCCTTCACTTCCGCCCGCGCCCGCCTCGGAACTGCCACAGCAGGACGCCGACTACAAGCGCGGTGAACAGCACCGCCGTCGGGAGGCTCGCATGGCTGGACCAGATGGAGCCGGCGATGAACAGGACGATGCAGAGCACCGGTAGCAGCAACAGGGCAACCGACCCCCAGGTCGGCGGATTGGACCCGGGCGGCAGCGTCACCGGATCGGTGAGGTTCGGCAGCGGCAGGCCGTCGAAGACCTGCTCCAGCACGCGTCGGGTCTTGCCGGCGGACAGCAGATCCGACCGTCGTTCGAGCTCCGTCCTGTCGATCCGGCCTGCGACGTAATGGGCAGCCAGGGCTTCCCCACAGACCGCCTTGTCGTCATCGGACAACCAGAGATCCCTCGGGTCCGCCGGCTGCACCTGCCGCGGCCGGATGGTGTCCCTGACCGTCGCGACGAACACCTTCCCCATCATCTTCAGTGGCGAGTCAAGGAGTTCCTCGACCACCTCCAGCCGGCCGGATCCGGCCGCGGTGATCTCGTAGTCGGCCGGTCCGGCATCCTGCGGGCGACGGACGACGTACGTCCCCCGAACCAGGTCGTCCAACGCCGACTGAACCCAGCGCTCGCTGGCGCCCGTACGGCGTGCCAACTCCGCCCGGGTCAGCGGCGCAACTTGCAAATGCTCGAGAAGCGCATGTTCCAGCGCAGCTTGATCCCCCACGGGCTCATTTTCGCAGGTCCAAGCGGTCAGCTGTATGTCAAAAGCAGCAATCCCCCGGAGTACGTCGGGCGCAGTAGAGCCTCCACCCGGATGTACTGCGCATGCACCGGCGTGAAGGTTGTGGTGTTGAGCTGGTCGACTGCGACGTCGTACGGCGTGGTGTTGTCGACCGGGCGCCACGTGTCCCCGTCGAGCCACAGCACGCGCCAGGTCTGGGGCACGCGGCACAGGCCGGAGCCGGTGTCGTCGTACCAGTACGCCGAGACCTGCGAGAGCTCGCGCATCAAGCGCAGGTCGTAGGAGATCCACTCCGTCGTCCCGCGACGGTCCCACCACGTGAAGCGCGGAATCGACGTGTCTGCAGAGGACTCCGGCACCCGCCCTGAGCCAGGAGCTTCCAGCGAGTCGCCGTCGTTGACATGCGATGCAGTGATCCGCGTGCGGTAGCTCCACTCCTTGCCATGCGGCGAGACCTGCGGGAACGACGTGACCCGCAGTCGAGCCGCACCCATCGGAATCAGCGTCACAGTCTCCACAGGTTCTTCCGACCGCGCCGGACCGGGCTGCAGCACTCCGACCACGTCCTCGGTGTCCGCCTCCCACTGCGGGAGCCGTCGCGCCTGGGTGGTCAGTGCGAGTGGCACTCCCTCGCTAGTGAAGGGATTCGCGCCCGCGTCGCGTCGTACGACGTCAAAGCGCGCGTCGGCGACCAGACCGTAGTTCCAGGGGGACTCGGGATAGACGGATAGCTCGGGCCACTCGTCAGTCCCACCGATGCGCTCGTACCGCTCATCGATCTGCAGCGAATAGGTCAACGGACCACGGTCCACAGACACCGAGCGCTGGTTGTCGTCCCAGACCCTGGTGCTCGTCCGCATCGGCAACAGGAGCTCCACGCGGTCACCGGACCGCCAGGTGCGGTCCAGCTTCAGCCAGTCGCCGCTGACGTGAACCGGTTGGTCGTTAACCTTCACCGACACCTCATGTACCCAGCCAGGACGCCTTAAATACAAGGGGAATCGCGCCGCGCCCTGCACAGTGAACGAGACGGTGTCAGAGAACGGGTACTCCGTGTCCTGCACGATGCTCACCGTCTCGCCCCCAGCCCCGACGCGAGCAGTCACCTTGCTGGCGGCGTACATCGACGCGGCCAGCCCGTTGTCCGTGGTCGCCAGCCAGAGCTCCTGCGCGTAGTACGGCCAGCCCATGCCGTAGTTGTGTGGACAGCATCGGTACTGACGTACGCCGTACTTGTACGCCTGCATCGGGAACGGGTTCTCGAACTGCCCGTGCTTCGGCCGGTCGTCCAGCTGCACACTGTTGGCACAGGTGATGTAGTGCATCACCTGCTGCTGCGGGTCGTACGACGCTGGCAGCGAGTTGAACGCCAGCTCCTCACACCGGTCCGTCCAGGCCGTGTCACCGGTGAAGCGAGTGAGCAGCTCACAGCTGTGCATCAGCTCGACGATCCCGCACGTCTCGAACCCCTGCCGCGGGTCACCGAACCCGGGCCGCGAGTTCTCGTCTCCGGCGAACCCACCACCGGGGAACTGCCCGTAGAGCCCCATCACCGTCGCATAGTTCCGGTACGTCGCCGCCCGGTGCTTCTCGTCGCCGGACAGCAGCCAGTACTGCAACGGCTCACGGAACCCCTGCGCCAGGTTGACGTTGTGCCAGGTGGGAATGCCGTCGACGTAGTCCGCCGACCCGCTGTGCATCTTGGTCACCAGGTCGAGCAGCCACTCGTCTCCGGTGCGGTTGTAGAGCCAGTACGCACTGTCGATGTTGTCGCCCCAGCGGAACGCACCCCACGACCGGTTGAACACCTCCGGCGGCTGCGTGTTCTGAAACCCCAGGTACTTCGTCATGAACGGAATGACCCGCTCGTCACCGGAGTACTCGTGCCAGGACCGGAATGCGGCCAGCAGCGGCATGCCCGGCCAGAAGTCCGGCCCGCTCTCCAGTGAGGTCCGCAGCCGTTCGGGACCGAACCATCCGTCGGCGGCCTGGGTCCCGAGGATGCCTTCCATCCACCGCTGTGTCCTGGTCAGTACGCCGGTGTTGCCGGTGACATACCCGAGGTCACCGAAGCCGCGAAGCCAGTACGGCAGCTCCTCCCACGCTCCCTGCGCCGGGTCGACCCAGCCGTTCGTCTCGTAGACCAGGAAGTCCGAGATCTCGTCATACCGGCCGCAGAGTCCGTCGACCTGCAGCTCGAGCTGCTGCGCCAGCCAGCCGCGCGGCTCGACTGCACCGGGTGGGAGCTTCTGGAACGGCACGGGCCGGAGCGGCGCGCGCTGCGGGACGTAGTGGCCGCCACGGCCGGCAGGTGGAGTGGGCATGGCTATGCCTTTCTGACGAGGAACGACGGCAATACCGCACACGTTTTCCGTGATTGACAACGTAGGACTAGACAATGCGCCGGTCAAGATCAAAGTACAGGTCAGCAGGGTTCTCCGACGCTCCTGCTAGGCTTCGCCGCAAGAACGGAAGGAAACGCCATGAAGAGGCCAGGAGTGCGGATCACCGACGTCGCCGCGCTCGCCGGCGTGTCCGCCGGAACCGCCTCGAAGGCGCTGAACAACACCGGCCAGCTCAGCCAGGAGACGCGATCCCGGGTACGACGAGCCGCCGCGCAGCTCGGGTTCACGCCGGACGCCCGCGGCCGCGCGCTCTCATCCGGCCGGACGTACACCGTCGCGCTACTGACCACAGACAGCTCGGGCCGCTTCAGCATCCCGATCATGCGCGGCGTGGAGGACGTACTCAGCGCAGGCGAGCTGGCGACCGTCCTGTGCGACACCCGCGACGATCCGCTCCGCGAACAGAGCTACTTGCGCACACTGGTCGCCCGTGGTGTCGACGGCATCGTCGTGACCGGTCGGCGAACCGAGCCGCGCCCGCCGATCGACGTACCGCTGCCAGTCGTCTATGCGCTCGCTGCGTCGACCAATCCGGCGGATGCGTCGGTCATAGTCGACGACGCGGCCGGGGCCGCCGCCACGATCACCCACCTGCAAGGCCTCGGGTGCACTCGGATCGCCCACATCACCGGCCCGGCCCACCACCGCTCCGCAGCAGAACGCGCCGAGGCCGTCGCCGCTGCGCTGTGCACCGAGCCGCTGTTCGGCGACTGGTCCGAACGCTGGGGCCGCCAAGCGACAGACCTGGTACTGCGCGAGCACCCGGACGCAATCACCTGTGGCAGCGACCAGATCGCCCGCGGCGTCTGCGACCGCCTGCGCGAGCTGGGCCGCTCAGTCCCCGACGAGATCGCCGTCACCGGCTATGACAACTGGCCGGTGATGGCCCTGGCCAGCAGGCCGCCGCTCACCACCGTCGATCTCCGCCTCGAAGACCTGGGTCGCCGCGCCGCCTCCCTGCTCTTGGAAGCGATCGCAGGCACGCCGCATCACGGCGTACTCGAACTCCCCGCTCAGCTGGTCACACGGGAGTCGACGCTAGGAGCCTGACCGCCGGCGTTCCTCCCGGGCCGGTCGTGATGCCCAGCGGTACGCGTAGAACGTCCACGCCAGCGCCGGCAGCGCGAAGATCGCCGCAGCGATCTCACGTCCGAACACCATGAACACCAGTCCGGTCAGCACGAACGGCACTGCCATCCAAGCGGCTGCGGCGAACCCAGCCCACCGCCACTTCCCCGGCTTCCGCTCCGGCGGCTTGTACAGCGAGGGAGCCGGCAGCCCGGCAAAGATCGGCTGCAGGTCGCCATGCGTCACGGCATCGTTCAGCAGATCGACCCGCCGATGCAGCTCCAGCTCATCCAGCCGGCCGATCGCGAACTGCTCCGCCAACTCATCCGTGGCGACCCGGCGCTCCTCGTCCGTCAACCGGATCTGAGCCATCCGCCGCCGCGCCGCGGCAGCCCGAGCCTCCTGGCCGGCCGCAGCCGCCAGCCCCATCAACTCCCCCGGCTTGACCGGCCGCCGCTCCGCCATCCATCACCTCACTCGTCTCCACCGAGTGTGCCAGAGAGGTGTCTAGTTGAGGACCGACGGCAGCGTGGCCGTCCATGCGGTGCGCAGCTCGGTCAGCGGCACCTCGAACTGGTCCTGGACGTCGAGGGTGTCGCCGGTGATGACGCCGATCTTCGCGTGCGGGAAGCGGCGGGCGGTGCACATGTCGGTGAACCGGACCTCCTCGGTCCGCGGTACGGCGACGACCGCGCGGCCGGCCGATTCCGCGAACAGGAACAGGAACGGGTCGAGCCCGTCCGGCGCCCACACCCGCGCGCCGACGCCGCCGCGCAGGGCGGACTCGACCAGCGTCTGAGCGACACCGCCGTCGCTGACGTCGTGCGCCGCGTCGATCAACCCGTCCCGCGACGCGTTGATCAGGATGTCGGCCAGCTGCTTCTCGGCCTCGAGGTCGACGGCCGGCGGACGCCCGCCGAGGTGACCGTGGATGACGTTGGCCCACTCGGACCCGGACAGCTCCTCCTCGGTCTCGCCGAGCAGGTACAGCTGGTGGCCCTCCATCTCGGCCGTGAACCCGATCGGCGTACGGCGAGTGACGTCGTCGATCACGCCGAGCACACCGACCACCGGGGTCGGCAGGATCGGGGTCTCGCCGGTCTGGTTGTAGAACGACACGTTGCCGCCGGTGACCGGGATGCCCAGCTCGATGCAGCCGTCGACCAGACCGCGGATCGCCTCGGTGAACTGCCACATCACACCCGAGTCCTCCGGCGAGCCGAAGTTCAGGCAGTCGGTCACAGCTGCAGGGCGCGCACCCGTGGTGGCCACGTTCCGGTAGGACTCGGCGAGCGCCAGCTTCGCACCGGTGTATGGGTCGAGCTTGGCGAACCGTCCGTTGCAGTCGGTCGAGACCGCGACGCCCAGGCCGCTGGTTTCGTCGACGCGGATCATCCCGCTGTCCTCGGGCTGCGAGAGCACCGAGTTGCCGAGCACGTACCGGTCGTACTGGTCCGTCACCCACGACTTGTCGCAGAGGTTCGGCGAGGCGACCAGCCGCAGCAGGGTGTCCCGCAGCTCCGCGCCACTGCTTGCCCGAGGCAACTTCTCCGCACCG
Organism: Kribbella rubisoli; assembly: GCF_004217145.1. GTDB lineage: Bacteria > Actinomycetota > Actinomycetes > Propionibacteriales > Kribbellaceae > Kribbella > Kribbella rubisoli. The sequence continues at coordinate 1,787,927 of NZ_SHKR01000011.1, forward strand.
TCGGCCTGCAGTGCGTCCTGCCAGTCCGGCCGTGCGTACGGGCGGTTGTAGACCGGGCCCTCGTGCGCGACGGTCTCCGGCAGTACGTCGACGACGCGCTCGCCGTGCCAGTCGATCTCCAGCCGCCCGGTGTCGGTCACCTCACCGATCACATCAGCCTGGACGTCCCACTTCGCGCAGATCTTCAGGAACGCCTCGACGTTCTCCGGCGTGACGCAGGCCATCATCCGTTCCTGCGACTCGCTCATCAGGATCTCTTCGGGCGACAGCGAGGCGTCCCGCAGCGGCACCTTGTCCAGCGATACCCGCATGCCGCCGTCGCCCGCGCTGGCGAGCTCCGAGGTCGCACACGACAGGCCGCCGCCGCCGAGGTCCTGGATGCCCTCGACCACATTCGCGGCGAAGAGCTCGAGCGTGCACTCGATCAGCAGCTTCTCCATGAACGGGTCGCCGACCTGGACCGCCGGCCGCTTGGTCGGCCCGCCCTCGGCGAAGGTCTCCGAGGCCAGCACCGACACACCGCCGATGCCGTCACCGCCGGTCTTGGCGCCGTACAGGATCATCTGGTTGCCGACGCCGGTCGCGTTGGCCAGGTGCAGGTCCTCGTGCCGCATCACACCGATGCAGAGCGCGTTGACCAGCGGGTTGCCCAGGTACGTCGGGTCGAAGACGACCTCGCCGCCGATGTTCGGCAGGCCGAGGCTGTTCCCGTAACCGCCGACACCGGACACGATGCCCGGCAGCACCCGCTTGGTGTCCGGAGCGTCTAGCGGCCCGAAGCGCAGCGGGTCCATCACGGCGACCGGGCGGGCGCCCATCGCGATGATGTCGCGGACGATGCCGCCGACGCCGGTCGCCGCCCCCTGGTACGGCTCGACGTACGACGGGTGGTTGTGCGACTCGACCTTGAACGTGACGGCGTACCCCTCGCCGATGTCGATCACGCCGGCGTTCTCACCGATACCGGCCAGCATCTTCCCGGTCGGCGTCTCCTGCGGGATCTCGCCGAACCGCTTCAGGTGCACCTTGGAGGACTTGTACGAGCAGTGCTCGCTCCACATCACCGAGTACATCGCCAGCTCGCAGCTGGTGGGCCGGCGATCCAGGATGTCCCGGATCCGCTGGTACTCGTCCGGCTTCAGTCCGAGCTCAGCCCACGGCTGCTCGACCTCAGGCGTGTTGGTTGCGTTGCTGACGGTGTCGGCGTGGGATTCCGGGGACACGTTAGGACTCCTGCACTAGGTGGGACTCAGGTGAAACGGTAGCGGGCTGCCGGGAAGCCATGAGATGAGCCACCAGCAGCGGGACAGCGAAGCCGGCCATGATCGCGGGCAGTGCGACCCCGGCGTCGTTCAGAAGCATGCCGACGAGACCACAGGTCGACAGGGCCAGCAGCGTGGGCCGGACCATCGGCAGGCTGCCGTAGAACTCCCGGTACGACTCCGAGGGCACACGGTTCGGCAGGACTGTCGCCAGCATGAGGAGGACGACCGCGACGAGCATCAGCCACCCGGCCGGTCCGCTGAAGAACTGGACCGCCATCTGGAGCTTGCGGATGAGTACGTCGCTGACGTCGCCGTCGAGGAGCCGTGCGACGAACGTACCGAAGTGGCTGCGCTGCTCGGGCGGACGCAAGTAGTCGAGGAAGGCGACCACAGACACCGCCAGTACGCCGGCAACGCCCACGCCGATCAGTGCGCGCAGCGAGATGGTGCCCTTCCAGGTCAGCCAGGCCATCAGCAGCACAGCCGGGGTCAGCGCGATGATGCCGCCGAAGTCAGTACCCCAGCCCGGTTTGCCGTCCACAACGATCGCAGCACCGCCGATGGCCAGTACTGCGAGTGCGGCCTGCACTCTGCTCTTGTCGAGCAGCTTCTGCGCGGCCCACCCGGCTGTGACCAGCGCACCGACCGCCAGCGTCGCGAACGTCGAGTTGCCGAAGCCATAGAACCGCCCACCGATCACAGGTCCGTCAGCGAACATGCTGCCGACCTGCATCGGCGTACCGAGCACTCCGTCGACCAACAGGAGCAGGTACGCCGCCAGCGCGAGCCCGAGGTACGCGTACCGCTTCAGGAACACCTGCGCGACCGCTGCGGAGAGCACGCTGATGCCGATCGTCACGGCGTACAGGGAGAACGCGGGCGACGGCCACCGCCACCACACCGTCGCCTGCGCCAGGAAGACCGCAATGAAGAACCCACCCTGCACAAGGAGGGCGAACACCGCGGTACGGCGGGACGTCGGGCTGCGCCTGATCAGGAACCACACCAGTGCGAGCACCTCGGCGCCGACGATCGTCAACGCGACTGCGAACAGCACCGGCCGCGGCTGCTCGAACCGCTGGTTGGCGTCCAGCCTGTCCTCGATCACCGCCGCCGCATTCGTGTGCAGGTCACCGGTGAAGTGGATCTCCGCGCCGTCGAGAGGTCCTGCCTTCTCGGACCCGGCGGGGTCGACCGGCTTGGCCTCACCACGCAGGACGGTGGCCGTGATGTCGGTCAGCTGGATCATGCCGGGGCGGCGGGTCGAGTCGCTGGTCAGCCAGCGCGGCCCGTTGTCCGGAGGCAGTTGCATTGCCACGAGGGTTTGCTGATGTGCGTCGGCCGTCTCCTGGCCGACGCCGACGAGCAGCACCCAGCCACCTGCTGCTCTGGCCTGCGCCACCAGGTCGGCTACGTGCTTGCGTGCTTCGTCGCGTCCTTCGCGGAGCGGCATCGCTCCGGCGTCGACGATCGCGTCGCCACATGCGGTACTGGCGAGCTTGGAGTCGTCGAACTCCGGGCTCCAGTTGGCGACCGTGCCGTCCGTCTTCGCTACCGCGATTGCCGCGCCCGGTCCGAAGCCGCAGACGCGGTCGCGGCTGACGCCGAGGCGGCCGATGGGTGCGCCGGTGTGGTGCTCGGCCTGGCGGTCGACGTACGTCTGCCAGCCGGTGATCTTGCCGTCGGTCACTGCGGGCAGGTCACCGCACGGCTGGTCCGGCACGTTGCCCCAGGCGCGCGTCCCTGCACTGATCGTCAGCCAGCCGTCGATCGGACAGGTGTGCGGCCCGGCCGTCTTCACCGAGATCGACCCGACGTGTGACTTGTTCACCAGAGCAGTCAGCTCCGGCGACGCCTGCACGTCACTCCAGGTCAACCCGGGTACGCCGATCACCACGACCTTGGCCATCAGGTCGGCCGGCTGCGCGGTCGCCGTACCAGTGGCCGCAAGGACGATCGCCGCGGCTAGTAAGAGGGTGCGGGCCAGGAGCGACCGCACCCGGGTGAGGCTCATCAGGAGGCGACGACGGCCTTCAGCACCGAGGTGAAGAAGCCCAGGCCGTCCGTGGTCGGTCCGGTGAGAGTCTCGACGCAGTGCTCCGGGTGCGGCATCAGGCCGACCACGTTGCCGCGCTCGTTGGTGATGCCTGCGATGTCGCGGTACGAGCCGTTCGGGTTCTCGTCCAGGTAGCGGGCGACCACCCGGCCCTCACCCTCCAGCCGGTCCAGCGTCGCCTCGTCGGCGACGTACGAACCGTCCTGGTTCTTCAGCACGATGGTGATCTCGTGGTTGGCGTCGTAGTCGCTGGTCCAGGCGGTGCGGTTGTTCTCGATCCGCAGCGGCTGGTCCTTGCAGATGAACTTGCGGTGGTGGTTCTTGATCAGCGCGCCCGGCAGCAGGTGCGACTCGCACAGCACCTGGAAGCCGTTGCAGATCCCCAGCACCGGCATGCCCTCGCCGGCCTTCTTGATGATGGTCTCCATCACCGGGGCGAACCGGGAGATCGCACCGGCGCGCAGGTAGTCGCCGTACGAGAAGCCGCCGGGCAGGACGACCGCGTCCACACCGTGCAGGTCGGCGTCACCGTGCCAGAGCGCGACCGCCTCGGCACCGGCCACCGCGGCCGCACGACGGGCGTCGACGTCGTCCAGCGAGCCCGGGAAGGTGACGACCCCGATCTTCACTGTCCGTTCTCCACATGCAGCGTGTAGTCCTCGATCACCGGGTTGGCCAGCAGGGTGTCCGCGGCCTTCCGGATCTCGGCGACCCGCTCCTCGGTCGCCTCACCGTCCAGGGTGATCTCGAAGCGCTTTCCCTGCCGGACGTCGGCCACGCCGTCAAAGCCGAGCCGGCCGAACGCGCCGTGCACCGCCTTGCCCTGCGGGTCGAGAATCTCGGGCTTGAGCATGACGTCGACGACAACGCGAGCCACTGACTACTCCAGGTTCGTTGCGGGGTGACGCCTGAATCCTACCGAGCACGGTCCAGAATGCCGCATCCTGGACTATTCACTCAGTACATACACGCGGTGTATAGTCACCGCTATGGCCACCGCAGAGCTCGTGCTCGGGCTCCTGTCCGCCGGACCGGCACACGGGTACGACGTGAAGCGCGGCCATGACGCTTGGTTCCCCGACAGCCGCCCCCTGGCCTTTGGCCAGGTGTACACGACACTGGGGCGACTGGAGCGCGACGGACTGGTCGAGGTGGTCGACAAGACATCGGGCGGAGGCCCGGACCGGACCGTCTACGCGCTCACGAGCAAGGGCCGCGACCACCTGGCCGACTGGCTCAACGATCCGGTCCCACCGGCCTGGGGCAGCGCCGACGAGGTACTGCGGAAGCTCGTGGCGGCCATCCGCACCGGAGGGGACGCCGCCGGCTTCCTCGCCCGTCAGCGCGCCAGCCACCTGCGGCGGATCCGCGAACTGCGCGAGACTCCCGCCGACGACGACCCGACCTCACCACTGGTCCGCGAGTACATCGTGGCCCATCTCGACGCCGATCTGCGCTGGCTGGACAGCGCCTTGGACCGCATCTCAGAGCAAAGGGGGGCTCACAGATGACTGGACAACCTGTGCTGGAGCTGGAGGGTGTCGAGTACTCGTACCGGCGGAACCCTGCGCTCCGCGGCGTCAGTCTGAAGCTCAAACCAGGTGAGGTAGTCGCGGTGACCGGGGCCAGCGGCTGCGGCAAGTCCACCCTGCTGCACTGTGCGGCCGGCATCCTCACTCCGGATGCGGGCGTGGTCCGTGTGGACGGTGAGGACCTCTCCGCTCTGCCGGAGGAACGGCGTGCCGCACTCCGGCGTACGAAGGTCGGCATCGTGCTGCAGTTCGGGCAGCTGGTGCCGGATCTGCCACTGATCGACAACGTGGCGCTGCCACTCCTCTTGGACGGCCACGAGCGTGGCGAGGCCCATGTGGCCGCACGCCACTGGCTGGACCAGGTGGGGATCGCCGACGACGCCGATGCGGTGCCGGCCGAGCTGTCCGGCGGGCAGACGCAGCGTGCTGCGCTGGCGCGGGCACTGGTCACCGGACCGTCCGTCGTGCTCGCTGACGAGCCGACCGGCAGTCTCGACAGTCGCGCCGGGCAGGAGCTCCTCGACGTACTGCTGCGGGCCGCCCGATACCGCGGCGCCGCGCTGCTGATGGTGACGCACGACAACGTCGTCGCCTCCTCGGCAGACCGGGAGATCAGGCTGCGGGACGGCCTGATCCAGCACGAGGTGTCCCTCTGATGACACTCGAGACGCTGGTGCAGCTGTCCCGCTCGCGGACCCTGGCCGACCGCAGCCGGGTCAAGCTGGCCACTGCGACCCTGGCGCTCAGCGGCTCGCTGCTACTTGGCGCGTTGCGCATCGCACGCCTCGGCAAGGGCGACCTGAGCGAAAGCATCTACAGCAACTACGTCGCCGAGAGCGGCCTTCGCTCCGGACTGATCGCGATCCTCGTCATCCTCGCCGTACTCACCGGAGGCCTCGCAGTCCAGGCCCTGCGCCTGGGTACGGCGGCACGCGAACGGCGACTGGACGCGCTGCGACTGGCAGGTGCATCCCGCAAGCAGCTGCGCCAACTGACCGTGACCGATGCAGCTATCGCGGGCCTGGTCGGCGGACTGCTCGCCGGACCGGCGTACCTGCTGCTCAGTCTGCTGTTCGGCGCACTCCCCCGGATGGCCCGGATCCTGCCCGGCGCGGAGGTGCTGGACGCGGCTCTGTGGATCCCGGTGGTGATCGCGATGACGGCGGCTGGTGCGGTGATCGGCAGTCTGCTGCACCGGGACGGTCCAATGCCGTCCACGCCGGAGACCGCGGCGCAGCGTCGTACGGGCATCATCGCCGGGCCGGTGCTGATCGTGCTCGGGCTGCTGACATCGCGGTACCTGGGCTATATCGCGTCGACGATCGCGCTCGCCGGGATCGCACTGCTCTTCCTCAGCATGTCGGCGTTGTGGATCCGCGCTGTCGGGCTGCGGCTGCAGCGGTCGAGCGACCCGGCGTACATGCTGACCGGACTCCGGCTGGTCACTGACTCGCGCCCGGCGTCACGGATCTGCATGCTGCTGGGTTGCTGCGGCTTTCTCGTCGGCACCATGGCCAACGCGATCGCCGGAGTCCACGCCGAGAACGACCGGGGTGGTAATGCTGCGTTCTACACCACCGGTTTCGGGCTGACGATCGCCGGGCTCGCCCTGGTCGCGCTCACCGCGATGGCTGCGCTGATCGTCGGTGTCGCCGACCAACTGGTCGACCATCGCCGTCAGTTCGCCAGCCTGACCGCACTCGGCGTGGACCTGGCGTTCCTGCGCCGGGTGATCCGCCGCCAGCTGACCGCGGTCGCCGCGCCGGCGCTCGCGACCGGTCTGCTGCTGGGCACCCTGATCGGCCTCGGTCGCGTGGTCGGCGGTGCGGTCGATCCATTCGAGCCAGGCACGCTGCTGATCGCGGCGGCCTTGACGGCCGGGGGCTGGCTGCTCGGTCATCTCGGCGGCGCGGCCGCCGGCTATCTCCTTCGCAACCAACTCCGGGACGCACTGGATCCCGAGAATCTGAGGGCCGCATGAGTTCGACCCCCTTGGCGGTCCGGCCTGCGCTGCTGCTGGGCCTGCCGAACCGGATCACCCTGGTCCGGACCTTGATCGCGATGACCGTCGCCACCTTCGCGTTCCGGACCGGCGATCTGACCTGGCTGGTGCTCGGGTACTTCTCGTACTGGTTCGGCGACAGCCTCGACGGCTGGGTGGCTCGCAAGCGGAACGAGGAGTCGCTGTCCGGAGCCGTGTTCGACATCGTCTGCGACCGGGCCTGCTCGTTCCTGCTCGCCGCCGCGTTCATGGCGACATATCCGGCGACGATCGGTCCGCTGGCGATCTACCTGGCGCAGTTCGGCGTACTGGACACGATGCTGACGTTCTCGTTCCTGCTCTGGCCGTGGATGCTCAGCCCGAACTACTTCTACAAGGTCGACCGGCCGATCTACCTCTGGAACTGGTCCAAGCCCGCCAAGGCGCTGAACACCGGCGCAGTCGTGATCTCGCTGGTCGTGGCCGGTCACACCGGCGCACAGTGGCTGCCGTACGCCGTCGCGATCGCGGCGCTGGCCGTCAAGGTGGTCTCGTCGTACCGACTCGTCATGATCCTGTCCGGCCGCTGGCTCGCCGCACCTGGGCAACCGCGATGAGGGGGTGGACCCTGGTCTACCCCCGAAGGTGGGGCTGAGTTCCGTGGGAATGGCCGCAATGGCGCATAGCCTCGGAGTCATGTGGGTATGGCAACTGGTACTCGCGGTGGGCTTCGGCATCGGCTCCGCCGTCATACCGGTGATGAACGCGGAGGCGTACGTCCTCGCCGTCGCGGCTACGCATGCCCTGAACCCGGTCGTCGCCGCGGCCGGCATCTCTGTCGGGCAGACCATCGGCAAGGTCGCGATGTTCCTGGCCGTCCGGTACCGCCCCGGCTACGCAGCCCGGAAGACCAAGGAACCGAAGCCGGTCAACCTGGACACCCGCTGGGGCCGCTTCGTCCAGTGGAACCGCGACGTCACCAAACGCCTGCTGGACGCGATGAGCGACAGCCGCTGGGGTATCCCGGTCACGCTGCTGAGCGCCTTCGTCGGCGTCCCACCGCTGTACGGCGTGGCGCTGATCGGCGGCGCCTCGCGGATGAAGACCGTCGTCTTCACCCTGTCGGTCCTCGCCGGCCGCGGCGCCCGCTTCATCCTGCTCGCCCTGGGTGTCAGCGCGTTCTAGGCGTCGAACTTGCGACCCGTCAGCTGCTCGTAGGCGTTGATGTACGCCGACCTGGTGCGCTCGACCACCTCGTCGGACAACGGCGGCGGGGCCTCGCCGGACGTCCGGTCCCAGCCCGACTCGAACTGCAGCCAGTCGCGGACGATCTGCTTGTCGTACGACGGCTGCTGCTTGCCCGGCGACCACTGGTCAGCCGGCCAGAAGCGGCTCGAGTCCGGCGTGAGCACCTCGTCGGCGAGCACCAGCGTCCCGTCCGCGCGAGCACCGAACTCGAACTTCGTGTCGGCCAGGATGATCCCGCGGTCCTCGGCGATCGCCCGCGCCCACGTGTAGATGTCCAGCGTGGTGTCCCGCAGCGTCGACGCCGTGTCCGCGCCGACGGTCGCCACCACCGCGTCGTACGAGACGTTCTCGTCGTGTTCGCCGAGCTCGGCCTTGGTCGCCGGGGTGAAGATCGGGACGTCCAGCCGCGAGCCCTCGACCAGGCCGTCCGGCAGCGGGATGCCGCAGACCGCGCCGGTGGCGTTGTAGTCGAGCAGGCCGGTGCCGCTCAGGTACCCACGGGCGACGCACTCGACCGGGTAGATCGCCAGCTTCTCGCACACCACAGCGCGGCCCGCGACCTCGGCCGGCACGTCGGTGGAGATGATGTGGTTCGGCATGTCCAGCTGCTCGAACCACCACAGGCTCATCGCGGTGAGCACCTTCCCCTTGTCGGGGATCAGCGACTCCAGGATCCAGTCGAACGCGCTCATCCGGTCGCTCGCCACCATCAGAAGATCGCCGGACTCCAGCTCGTACAGGTCCCGGACCTTGCCGGAGTGGATGTGCTTCGCGCCGGGGATCTCCGGCGCCTGCGGCGTTGTGATCACGCCGCGAGCCTACTTGCGGGCGCGCAGTGCCATCAGCCTGCCCCCTAGGCCGAACAGCCCGTCGCGGAGCGAGCACACCAGCGGATTCTCGACCTGCCCGAGCCGGCCAACACTCCGAGAGCGCTTGATCAGCTTGGTCGTCGCCGGTCGCCGTTCAGCGTCGTACGCCGTCAGCGCCTGGGTGAGCTCGCCGGCTTGAAGGTGTCGCGCCAGGGCACCGGCATCCTCGATCGCGGAGCAGGCGCCGCGGCCCAGGTTCGGCGTCATCGCGTGGGCGGCGTCGCCGAGCAGGACGATCCGACCCTGGACGAACGGGACCAGCGGCAGCGTCAGGTCATAGATGTCGTTCTGCAGCACCGTCTCGCTGCTCGCGATCAGCCTCGGGATCGGGTCGTGCCAGCTCTTGAACACAGTCGGCTCGCTCGTCTGGCCGGCCGGCTGGTTCGCCGTTCCGTACCAGTAGATGCGGCCGTCGATCAGTCGCGCGAAGCCAAACAGTTGCCCCCGGCCCCAGGTCTCTCCGCCACCGTCGTCGATGTCCACGTCCGCAATCCCCCGGTACGCCGAGACGCCGGAGTACCGCGGGCCCTTGTACTGCGGGTACAGCGTGCCCCGCACCACGCTTCGGATCCCGTCCGCGGCGACCACCAGGTCGGCGTGGAGCTCGCCGTTGACCGTGACGCCGTCCGCGTCCTGCGTGACGGTCCGTACGTCGTACCCGGTCCGGACTGTGACGGCCGGACCGAGCTCGGCCGTGATCAGCTCGTGCAACTGCGCGCGGTGGATCATCACCGGCAGCTCGACGCCGAGCTCGGCCGCGGTGACCACCCATCGACCGTCCGCCTTCCGCATGCCGGCCGGCTTGGACTGCACCGAGGCCTTCTCGACGCCCTTCACCCCGAGCTCCTCGAGCACGGCAACCGCCGCCGGCCAGACCGAGATGCCGGCCCCTACCTCGCCCAACTCCGGAGCACGCTCCAGCACCGTGACCTGCCAGCCGCACTGTTGCAGCGCGACAGCAGCCGTAACCCCGCCGATACCCGCCCCCACCACGATCACCCTCATGAACCTGACTCTACATCTGTAGAGTTTGGTTGGGAAGTGCGAGACTGACGGGCGTGACGAAGCAGGTTCCGCGGGGTGCGGATCGCCAGGACGCCATTGCCGATGCTGCGATCCACCTGGTCGCGACCCGCGGGCTGCGCGGGCTGACGCACCGAGCGGTCGACGCCGAGGCAGGCCTGCCGCCGGGATCGACGTCGTACTACCTGCGTACGCGCAACGCTCTGCTCACGGCGTGCGTCAGCCGGATGCTCACGCGGGACGTCAGCGCGATGCCGCCGGCCGGTGCGGATCCGGTCGAGCTGATGGTGGCGATGACGGTCGGGATGGCGCGCAATCGGCCGGACGATCTGGTCGCGCGGTACGAGTTGTCGCTGGAGGCGAGTCGTCAGCCCGAACTGCGGACGGCGATCAACGAGGGTGGGCGGGAGTTGCGGGCGATGCTTGCGCAGTTGCTCGCCGGGCTCGGCGTACCGGAACCGGAGGCGGCGGCGTGGCCGGTGGCCGCGATGATGGACGGGCTGATGTACGACCGGGTCGCGGGGGCGGGCGCAACGCTCTCACCAGAAGCGTTCGAGGCCGCAGTACGACGCTCTGTCGTGGCGCTGATCGCCGGCCTCAAAGGCGCTCGGTGAACGTGACGAAGGTGAAGTAGCAGACACCGATCAGCATGCCGACGTGGCCGAGGACGGACAGGCCCGCGCCGGAACCCCACGCATCACTCTGCGTGTCCTGGGAATGCTTGCCTCCGCCCGGCAACCAACGGGCCAGAAGCAACAATCCGATGACCGTGAGCAACCACCACCCGGCCAGCATCACCACGGCGATCTCCTGCCGACCGGTGATCAGGGCAACTACCCAGCCGAGCAACGTGATCACGCCGACGACGGTGTGCAACCGCAGCAGGGCAGCGGAAAACCCGTGCCGGCCCGCGCCGCGAGCGGTGCCGTCCACCACCGTGCCGCCGAGACGGACGCGCGTGATCAGTACGACGACCGCACCGAGCGCGGTCAGGAACCAGGTGACGTTCGACCATTCCACGCCCCCATCCCTACCCCACCCCGTACGCCGGTGAACCATTCCGCGTGTCGTCTCATCGCTTGACGACCGTCCAGAAACAGCGCCCGGCGGGCCGAGTGTCCGCTCATTGACCCGCCGGGCCGCCTACTTAAACCCAACTTCACCCGACCTACATCACCCGTTCTGCGTCACCCGTTCTGCGTCACCCGTTCTGCGTCGTCCCCGGCTGCTGCTGAGTTCCCTGCCCCTGCTGGGTCCCCTGCCCCTGCTGCGTTCCCTGACTCGGCAAGGTGCCCTGCCCAGGCACCACCCCTTGCCCCTGCCCGGTGCCTTGCCCAGTTCCCTGTCCGGTGCCCTGCCCCGTCCCTTGCCCGTTGCCCTGGAACCCGCGGCCGAAGCCGCCACCACCAGGCCCACCGAACTGGTTCTGCTGGTTACTGGTCCCGTCCCACGAATGCCCAACCGCCATCCCACCAAGGAACGCAAGCACGGCAAGCACAGACCCAGCCCCAGCAAGCACCACATTGCTAGGCCGCTTCCCACCCACCGAACCTCCCTCCTGCCCATAGCCCGCCTGCGGCGCAGAACCCGCCTGTGGCGCGACACCGCCTTGCGCAGCACCTGGTTGCGGTGCGGCACCCGCCTGGGCGGGCGAGCCGGACTGGGCGGCGGAGCCCGCGTGCTGGGCGGAGCCGGCCTCCGGTGTGGAGCCGGCCTGAGGGGAGCCGCCGGGCTGGGCGGCCTGGGCCGCTTGCCATTGGGCTTCTTGGTGGGTCATGTTCATGCTCCTGTTCCGGTGGAGAGGTCATACACGGTGGTGCTGCCAACGGTCTGGGCGGTGAAGTTTTCGCTGACCCAGGTGGCGATCTCGCTCGAGGTGCCGTCGCGGCCCCCCATCATTCCGCCGCCACCGCTCCCGATGAAGTAATGGACCTTGCCCTGGGCAACCAGTTCTTCGAACTCGGCCAGCGACGGCGCCGGGTCTGTCCCGTTGAACCCGCCGATCGCCATGATCGGCTCGCCCGACGCGATCTGCAGCGGCGCGGCACCGTTCGCGGTCACAGCTGCGGCGGCCCAGGTGTACCCCTTCGCGCCCTGCTGCAACAGCGTCACCAGCTCACTGGACACTCCACTGATCCCGCCACCACCAAGGAACCCGCCAACACCACCTCCGCCCATTCCGCGGCCGGTCGTCGTGCCGGTCCCAGGCTGCCCGGTAGTACCGGTCCCCGTACCAGTCCCAGTGCCGGTCTGACCAGGCGGCGTGCCCATTCCTCCGCCACCCGGGAACCCGCCGCCACCACGCCCGCCGCCCATTCCGCCCATTCCACCGGGCCCAGCAGTCGGAATCGCTCCGGTGTGCGCCGAGCTGATCGTCGACAGCGAGTACGCCGTAGGCCCCGCCAACGCGCTAAACGCGAGAACCGCCGCCGCAGCCACACCAGCCCGCCGAGCCGCCGTCCGATGCAACCGAAGCTCAGGCAGCAGCATGACGAGCCCGGCCGCCAGCACACCGGTGATCAACACAATCCACCGCAGCCACGGGTGCCAGGTAGGAGTCCCGTTCAGCAACGCGAAACTCCAGCCCGCCGTCAGCAACGCCCCACCAGCAAGAGTTGCCCGAGGCAACCACTCCGTCCGCCGCTTCCAGAGGATCGACATCGCACCACCGATCACCGCACCGAACGCCGGCGCCAGCGCGATCATGTAGTACGGGTGGATGATCCCCTGCATGTAGCTGAACACCAGCCCGGTGGCCACGAGCCACCCGCCCCACAGCAGCGCAAAGGCCCGTGTCTTGTCCGTCCGCGGCGCTTTGCCCGCAGCAACGATCAGTACGACGGTCGCCAGCAACGCGGCCGGCATCAGCCACGAGATCTGCGACCCGAACTCGCCGCCGAACAGCCGCTGCAGCCCGGTCGCCCCACCCCACCCGGGGTTCCCGACACCGCCGCCGACCGACCCGGACTCGTTGCCGCTCAACCGCCCGAGCCCGTTGTACCCAAGGGTCAACTCGAGAATGCTGTTGTTGGACGACCCACCGACGTACGGTCGCGCCGAGGCCGGCAGCAGTTCGACAATCGCGACCCACCACCCCGCACTCACGATCAAGGAAACAGTCGCCAGCACCAGATGCAGCAGCCGCTTCCCCAGCGCGGGCTTCCCGGCCACCAGATAAGCAATCCCGAACGCCGGCAGGATCAGGAACGCCTGCAGCATCTTCGTCAGGAACCCGAACCCGACCAGCGCACCGGCCAGGATCATCCACCGCGCGGAGTGCTTGACCGAGTCGATCGCCCGGGTCACCGCCCACGCACCGGCGCACAGCAGCAGGATCAGCAGCGCATCCGGGTTGTTGAACCGGAACATCAGCACCGCGACCGGCGTCAGCGCGAGAATCGCTCCGGCCAGCAGGCCGGCGTTCGCGGAGAACCAGCGCCGCACCGCGACGTACACGAACCCGACGCTCGCGACGCCCATCAGCGCCTGCGGCACCAGCATGCTCCAGCTGTTGAATCCGAAGATCCGCGCGGACAACCCCATCACCCACAGCGAGCCCGGGGTCTTGTCCACGGTGATGAAGCTCGACGAGTCGAACGACCCGAAGAACCAGGCCTTCCAGCTCTTCGACCCGGCCTGTACGGCGGCCGCGTAGTACTCGTTGGCGTATCCGTTCTTGGACAGCCCCCACAGGTAGGCGATCGCGGTCAGCACGAGCAGACCGCCGTACAGGACCTTGTCCCGACTCAGCGTGTACTGCGTTGTGATCGAGCGAGGCCGGGTGGCCTCGACGGGATCAGTCAGCGTGGTCATTGGGCCTCCCGGCCTGGACTGAGGAGCGGAGGGAGCGAAGCGACCGGAGCGACGAGGGAAGGCCGGGAGTCACAGCCCAATGGCCCGCCGCGACGGAGTCGCGGCATCAATACAGTCATCTCAGTTGCTCCGGGTCTGGTCGAGAACCGCTGGGGGTTCGAAGGCGGGCAAAGTAGGCGCGTCGTCGTCGAACACCCACGTCTGGAAGAGGCTGAACCGGACCACGGTCGCGGCCAGGTTCGCGATGGTCAGCACGGTGATCTCCACCGCTTGGTTCGGTACGGCGATTGCCGTGTGCAACAACCAGAGCGACGCCGCGGTCAAGCTCCAGCCGATGCCGAAGGCAACCAGGCCGCGCAGCTGATGCCGCCACCGTCCCTCCACACCATGGACGCCGAAGGTGATCCGGCGGTTCAGCGTGGTGTTGGCGACGGCCGTGATGAGCAGCGACAGCAGGTTCGCCACCTGGGCCGGCATGCCCTGGCGGAGCACGAGATAGAGCACCGCGTACGCCGCCGTACTCAGCACCCCGACCGCGCAGAAACGCAGGACCCGGGCCGCCATCGCCGTCCGAGGATCGAGGATCCGCGGCCGGCCGTACTTCTGCCGAACCGGCTCGAGGTCGACGCGACTGCGCATCAGTCGGGCGATCCCCCGCAGATCCTCGCCGACTGTCTTCGCGATCGCGACCCGGGAGTCGAGGTCGTCGACCCAGTCGACCGGTACTTCGTGGATCCGCAGCCCGGCCTTCTCGGCCAGGACCAGCAGCTCGGTGTCGAAGAACCAGCTGGTGTCCTGCACCAGCGGCAGCAGCTCGTGGGCCACGTCGGCGCGGATCGCCTTGAAGCCGCACTGCGCGTCCGAGAAGTGCGCGCTCAACGTTGCCCGGAGCAACAGATTGTACGAGCGGGAGATGAACTCGCGCTTCGGCCGCCGGACGACCCGCGAGCTCTTCGCCAACCGAGTGCCGATGGCAACATCACTGTGCCCGGCCAGTAGCGGCGCCACCAGCGGGAGCAGGGCGTTCAGGTTGGTGGACAGGTCGACGTCCATGTACGCGAGCACCTCTGCGTTGCTCGCGGACCAGACCTGCTTCAGCGCGCGGCCGCGGCCGGACTGCTCGAGCCGGACGATCCGGACCCCGGGCAGCTCGCTCGCGAGCAGCATGCCGATCTCATATGTCGCGTCCGTACTTCCGTTGTCCGCGATGCAGACCTCGGCCGGGAACGGGAAAGCGGTGTCGAGGAACTCCCGCAACCGTCTGATATTCGGTCCGAGGTCGTTTTCCTCGTTCTTGACGGGTACGACGATCTCGACCCGAGGATGACCTGGAATCTGCATGACACCGATGCTGTCCGGCCAACCTGTGCCACTCCCTGCGTGTGGCTGGCAGTTCCCTGGCAGTAGAGGCGCCCCAGACCCCCTCTTACCGAGTGCGACGCAGCCAGAGCAGACCGAGAACCGGCAGCACGACCGGCACGAAGCCGTAGCCCTGGCCGAAGTGCGACCACACGGTCGCGTCCGGGAAGTCGTCCGGTGCGGCGTAGCTGAACGCGCCGATCGCGAGTACGCCGATCAGCTCGATCACGATCGCGGTCGTGGCGACCTTGCGGGACACCTTGGTTGCCTTGGCCAACGCGAATGTCGCCGCGCAGTAGATGATCGCGGCAACGGCCGACAACAGGTAGGCGATCGGCGCATCGGTGAACTTCGTCGCGATCTGTACGCCGGCGCGCGCGGTCGCGGCCAGCGCGAACACGCCGTACACCGCGATCAGAATCCGGCCCGGGCCGTGTTTGGTCGCTGCGGGATCGGTCATGTCAGGCCGTCCACACGTCGTACAGCCGGAGCTCGAGGATCGGGATCACGACGCAGGCGATGGCCAGCGCGCCGGCGCCCCAGCGGCTGCTCTCCGCCAGCGCCCAGAACGCGCCGACCGGCAGGATGATCAGCGAGCCGATCAGGTACCCGATGAAGAACGGCCCGGAGACATCCCGCGTCGTCCCACTCAGCTGCACGATGCCGACGACCAGCTGTGCCACCAGCGCGACCTCGATCACCCCGAGCATGCCGAGCAAGGTCCAGTTGATCCGCTTGTCGCGCGCCGCGAGTACGACGGCGAACAGTGCCGCGGCGAGCGAGAGCGCGACCAGGAACCAGGTGAGCGGTGCGAACACGGGTTAGAGGATGTCACCCGGCGTGTAGGCGGCCGCCTCCGGGTAGCGCTTGGCGAGATCGTCGATCTTCCCGACGACGGCTCCGACCTGGGCGACGGCCGCGCCGGTGAACGTCAGCGGCTCGCCGACGATGCCGACGATCTGCTCCTCGGTGAGCCCGAGTCGCCCGTCAACACCGAGCCGGTGGAACAAGTCGTTCCCAGCGAGGCCCTTGCGCAGGTCGAGTGCGGTCGCGACCGCGTGCTCCTTGATCACCTCGTGCGCGGTCTCCCGGCCGACGCCGTTCTTCACGGCGGCCATCAGCACCTTGGTCGTGGTCAAGAACGGCAGGTACCGCTCGAGCTCGCGCGACACGACCGCCGGATACACCCCGAACTCGTCGAGGACAGTCAGGAACGTCTCGAACAGCCCGTCCAGCGCGAAGAACGCGTCCGGCAGGGCAACCCGGCGTACGACGGAACAGAAGACGTCGCCCTCGTTCCACTGGTTGCCGGCCAGCTCGCCGGCCATCGACGCGTAGCCGCGGAGGATGACCGCGAGACCGTTGACCCGCTCGCAGGACCGGGTGTTCATCTTGTGCGGCATCGCGGAGGAACCGACCTGGCCCTCCTTGAAGCCCTCGGTGACCAGCTCGTGCCCGGCCATCAGCCGGATCGTCGTCGCCAGGCTCGACGGCCCGGCGGCCAGCTGCACCAGCGCGGAGACGACCTCGTAGTCGAGCGACCGCGGGTACACCTGGCCGACGCTCGTGAGCGTGTGGCTGAAGCCCAGGTGCTGCGCGATCGTGCTTTCGAGCGTGGCGAGCTTCGTCTCATCACCGCCGAACAGGTCGAGCATGTCCTGCGACGTACCCACCGGGCCCTTGATGCCGCGCAGCGGATACCGCTCGATGAGCTCCTCGATCCGGGCGATCGCGACCAGCAGCTCGTCCGCGGCCGACGCGAACCGCTTGCCCAGCGTGGTCGCCTGCGCGGCGACGTTGTGGGAGCGTCCGGTCAGCACCAGCGCCGCGTGCTCGGCCGCCTTCTGGCCGAGCTGCACGGCGGTCGCCACCGCGCGGTCCCGGACCAGCTCGAGACCGGCGCGGATCTGGAGTTGCTCGACGTTCTCGGTCAGGTCACGACTCGTCATCCCCTTGTGGATGTGTTCGTGCCCGGCGAGCGCGCTGAACTCCTCGATCCGCGCCTTCACGTCATGCCGCGTGACCCGCTCCCGGGCCGCGATCGACGCCAGGTCGACCTGGCCGATGACCCGCTCGTAGTCCTCGACGACCCCGTCCGGAACCTCGACCCCGAGCTCCTTCTGGGCCTTCAGCACCGCCACCCAGAGCTTCCGCTCGAGCACGATCTTGTGCTCCGGTGACCACAGCTCCGCCATCGACAGACTGGCGTAGCGCGCGGCGAGAACATTGGGGATCAGGGGCTTGGTCACGAGCCCCATTCTCCCAGACGGCGACTACTTGACGGTCACCAGACCACAGAGCTTGGCGCCGGACAGGGTGCAGACCTGGTACGAACCGGCGGCGAGACCCTTCGGCATGGCCAGCGTGTACGGCCCGGCGCCGGTGTACTGCGGGATGGAGATGCCCATCTCACCGTTCATCCGGATCGCGTACGGCGTGGAGGCGTCGCCCGGCACCTTGGCGACCAGGGTGTAGAGCGGCACGTCCGGCTTGGCCGCCGAGGCCAGCGTGAACGTCACGTGACGGACCTGCTTGTCCGGGAACGACGCGACGAACTGGCCGCCGGAGACCAGCGCCTTGGCCGAGGTCAGCGTGAGCGGTCCGGCCTTCTCGACCGGGGCCGGGTTCGGCTGCACCGACACCTCGGGCGGCGCGACCATGTTGGTCGGGACCGGGCTGTCGGCCACCGGCGCGTTGTTGTGCGCCGGCCGGAGCGTCGGGACCACCGCGACGGCGGCGACCACGACGGCTGCACCGAGCACGGTCAGACCGGCGGTCATCCGGCGCTTGCGGGAACGGGCCGCGGTCAGGACGGAGTCGAAGTCACCGGCGGACTCGGCGGCCTTGCGGTCCGCCAGGGCCTGCAGGTCCTCTTGCAGATCAGGCATGGTCGTCACTCCTCAACAGCAATGAATCGGACAGGGCGTCCCGGGCGCGGGACAGGCGCGACTTGACCGTGCCTTCCGCGATCCCGAGCGTGTCCGCCACCTGAGCCACGCTCAGGTCACAGACGTAATGGAGGACGACGACCTGCCGGGTCGGCATCGGCAGGCCGGCGAGAGCCTGCTCGAGATCACCGGCGTACCTGTCGGCGGGGTCCGGGACGTGTTCCGCCGGCAGCCGGTGGAACAGTTGCGTGAACCGGTTGCCGTCACGGTGCCGATTCGCGGCGAGCCGCACGGCGACCAGGCGCACCCAGGCCTCCGGTGAGTCGTACCGCGAGACCTTCTGCCACCGGGGCACCAGCCGGACGAACGCCTCTTGGACGATGTCTTCCGCCTCGGCCCGCGACCCGGTCAGCAGCGAGATCACCCCGACCAGCCGTGGCTGGTGTGCGCGGTAGAACTCCCGCAGCCCCTCCGTCTCCATGCCCACTAACACCCCCGACCCCTGGATCCGGTTCCATCGGATTGCTGACCCTATCGAAGCTCACTCTGAGTACATGGACAAGCTATCGACGTACGAGGTCGCCTGGCTGGTCGGCGGCGCGGAGCGAGCCGCACTGGTCACCTTCGTGGCGCTGGCCGCCGACGGGCGGCTGGACGTCGCTTACAAGCGGCAGCGGGTCAAGGTCGCCCGCACGGAGTCGACGTACCCGGTCGAGGCCGCCGCCCTCGCCCTGGTCCCGGAGAGCGGGATCGGCGTGACTGAGCTCCTCGCGCGGCTCGCAGCCTTGCCGGAGGTCGCCGGCCTCAACGCTGCTGTCCGGGCGAAGGGCCAGCTCCGGTTCCTCCGCTGGTTCAGCTCGACGTACCGCGACCTGGCGGCACGCCCCGGCACCGGTCTTCGGCGGGTTGCCGTCCTCGGCGTACCGGGGATCGAGGACGTGCAACTGCGGGACATGTTGGAGCACCCGCTGCCGGACCTGCCGAAGATCGATCCGGTCGTCCCCGTCCGCGACAACACCATCGACGGCTCCATCGGGCCCTCGTCGGGCACCTGGACCGCCGGATAGGTCAGACGGTGATCTCGCCGCGTTCGGCCTTGAGGGCGATGTCGGTGCGGTGCTGCGAGCCCTTGATGCGGATCTGACCGACGGCGGCGTACGCGCGCTGGCGGGCCTCGGCGAGGTCCTTGCCGACGGCGCTGACCGCCAGCACGCGCCCGCCGGACGTGACGAGCTCCTCGTCCTCGAGCGACGTACCGGCGTGGAAGACGCGTACGTCGCCGCTCTCGGCCTGCTCGACACCGGCGATCGGATCACCCTTGCGAGGGCTGGACGGGTACTTCTTCGCGGCGACGACGACCGCGACCGACGCGGCATCCCGCCAGCTCAGGTCGCCCTGGTCCGCCAGCTTGCCGGTGGCGGCGGCCAGGAGCAGGCCGCCGAGCGGGGTCTTCAGCATCGGCAGCAGGGCCTGCGTCTCCGGGTCGCCGAAGCGGCAGTTGAACTCGATCACCCGGACGCCGCGTGACGTCAGCGCGAGACCGGCGTACAGCAGGCCGCTGAACGGCGTACCGCGGTGGCGGAGCTCGTCGATCGTCGGCTGCAGAACCTTTTCGGTGATCTCGGCAACCAAGTCGTCGGGTGCCCACGGCAACGGCGTGTACGCGCCCATGCCGCCGGTGTTGGGACCTTCGTCGTTGTCGGCGAGGCGCTTGAAGTCCTGCGCCGGTTGCATCGGAAGCACCGTGGTGCCGTCGGTGATCGCGAACAGCGAGACCTCGGGTCCGTCCAGGAATTCCTCGATCAGCACCTGCTCGCACTGCGCCGCGTGCGCGAGCGCTTCCTCGCGGTCCGAAGTGACCACAACGCCCTTGCCCGCCGCGAGCCCGTCATCCTTCACGACGTACGGCGGCCCGAACGCGTCGATCGCGGTCGCGGCCTCCTCGGGCGTCGTGCACACGTACGCGCGGCCGGTCGGCACGCTCGCGGCAGCCATCACGTCCTTCGCGAAAGCCTTGGAGCCCTCGATCTGCGCGGCCTCGCGCGACGGACCGAACACCGCGATGCCTGCATCCCGCAGCGGATCGGCCAGGCCGGCGACCAGAGGAGCCTCCGGGCCGACGACGACCAGGTCGGCGTCCAGCTCCTGCGCGAGCGCGACAACCGCGTCGTGGTCCTCGATATCCACCGACCGGCAAACGATCGTTTGACCGTCGTGCGCGGGCCGCAACGTCGCGATACCGGGGTTACCCGGCGCCGCCACCACCTGCTCGACCTCGGGGTCCTGGGTCAACGCCCAGGCCAGTGCGTGCTCACGACCACCGGACCCGACCACCAAAACCTTCACGGGCGCTCAGCCTAGCGTGCCCCGAGCTTGGCGTTCGCCTCAGTAGTGCCAGTAGTAGCGACCGTCGGCATTCCAGGTGAGGGGGACTGTGGTGCGGTTGGTGAAGGCCATGCCCAGGCCTTTGGCGAGCTCTACGGTGCGGGCTAGTTGTAAGGCGTAGGGGTGTTGGTTGTCGTCCCACCACTGTTCGGACTGAGTGATGCACGTCTGGCCCGTGTAGTACGGGTTGGTGCAGGGGTGCGGCGGGAGCCACTTCTGCAGGTGGCGGAAGGTGACAGTGGTGGCGCCGTTGGGAGGCTTGATGGTGCCGGTGGCGTCCAGGCAGTAGCCGGTGGTGGGGATGGTCCATCGGACGTAGTGCTGGCGGCCGCCGTTGGACGGGATGGGCTGCATGTTGGTGCAGCTCGCGTCGCCGATGGTTTCGGCGGTGACACGTTGGATCTGGGTCAGTGGACGGCCGGCGCCATCGTTGTATCCGTCGAGGAGAACCCAGTCGCCATCGTGGATGAAGTGTTCGGCCGACTTCGGCGGCCATGCCGTGGGATCGCCCCAGGAGATGTCGGACTCGGTCGCGCTCAGCGGGGTCCAGGCCCACTGGCCGGCAGCGGTCCCGCCCGCGAAGTACTGGCCGGCTGATTTCTCGAACATCAGCGAGTACTGCGCATAGGTCCCCGTCGCCGCGTCGGAGCTCCGCGGATCCGCCACCGCGACGCCCGACGTCAGCACCGCGGACAGGGCGATCACCAAGGCGAGCTTCTTCATCACGGAGGGCAACTTTAGTGCCGATCGGGTTCCGGTTGAGTTCCTGTTCCGTGCAGCCGGAGCGGTCTAGGCTCACCACCACTAGACCGACCTCAGAGGAGCTGTGATGCCAGAGCCTGTGACCCAGACGCTCGACGTGCCCGGAGCCACGCTGACGTACGACGTTCGCGGCGACCTCGCGAATCGCCCGGTGCTGCTGATGATCGGCTCCCCGATGGGCGCGAGCGGATTCCCGACCCTGGCCTCGCACTTCGCCGACCGCACCGTGGTCACGTACGACCCGCGCGGCGTCGAGCGGAGCGTCCGCACCGGTGAGATCACCGAGCTGTCTCCGGAAGACCACGCCGCGGACCTCGCCGCGCTCATCGAGCATCTCGACGTCGGCCCGGTCGACCTCTTCGCCAGCAGCGGCGGCGCGGTGAATGCGCTGGCCCTCACCGCGAAGCGTCCCGACCTCATCAACACCCTCGTCGCTCACGAGCCGCCGCTGGCCGCGATCCTGCCCGACAGCGAGGCCGCGCTGGCCGTGGTCGCCGACATGTACGCGACGTACCAGCGCGACGGCATGGGCGCCGGAATGGCGAAGTTCATCGCCTTCGTGGGGTACGACGGCGAGGTGCCCGCCGACTACACGCAGCAGCCCGCGCCGGACCCGGCCATGTTCGGACTCCCCACCGAGGACGACGGATCCCGCAACGACGCGCTCCTCGGCCAGAACCTTCGCGGCTGTACGTCGTACCAGCCCGACTTCGACGCCCTGGCCAACGCGAAGGAGCGGATCGTCATCGGTGTCGGCGAAGAGTCGGCGAACCAGATGGCTGCCCGTGGCGGCAAGGCGGCGGCCGAGAAGCTGGGCCTGGACCCGGTCGTGTTCCCGAGCGGCCACGGTGGCTTCCTCGGCAACGAGTACGGCCAGCCCGGCAAGCCGGAGGAGTTCGCCACCACCTTGCGCCAGGTCCTCGGCAGGTGACCGCGAGTGTCCATCGTTGCGCTGACAGCGGAACGATGGAGACCAGGAGGGTCCAGTACTCGACGCCACCGAGGCATCTGCTTAGCTGGAAGGTATGACTGAGAAGCCAGAGATCGACTTTCCGGACGGGCCGCCCCCGGCGGATCTCGAGATCACCGACATCACCGTTGGCGACGGCGACGAGGCGAAGGCCGGTTCGCGGGTCAACGTGCACTACGTGGGCGTGGCCCACTCGACCGGCGAGGAGTTCGACGCGTCGTACAACCGGGGCGCCCCGCTGGCGTTCCAGCTCGGCGTCGGCCAGGTCATCCAGGGCTGGGACACCGGCGTCCAGGGCATGAAGGTCGGCGGCCGCCGCAAGCTGGTCATCCCGCCGCACCTGGGCTACGGCGACCGTGGCGCCGGCAGCGCGATCAAGCCGGGCGAGACCCTGATCTTCGTCGTGGACCTCGTCAGCGTCAGCTGAACCAAACGCTGTCCCGAACCCCCGCGTCTCCGTCACAATGACGGAGACGCGGGGGTTCTTCGCGTAGTTGTACTCATCCGCCCAGCCCAGCGGCCCGATTGACTGGGAGGCATGACGACGATGACTGTGACCACGGTTCCCGCTACGCGAACCAACTGGCTGCGGTACGCCGCCCTGGCCGCGAAGGTACTGCTCTTCGCATTGTTGCTCTCGGCCCTGATCTGGCCCGACCTCAGCGGGATCAAGGGCAAGGCGTCGACGGCGCGCCTGGTCGTGTATCCGATCGGTGCGATGGCGCTCCCGCTGTGGTGGTGGGCCTACGGGCGCACGCGCAGCAAACTCCACAGCACGTTCCCGTGGCCTGCGGACCTGTTGATGACGCTGCCGTGGTTGATCGACCTGATCGGCAACCGACTCAACCTGTTCGACACCGTCGACTGGTGGGATGACGCGATGCACTTCATCCTCTGGGGCTTCCTGACCGCGGGCGTCCTGCTCGCCTTCGCACCGCGCGGTCTCTCCCGAGGACTTACCGCCTTCGTGGCCCTTGGCTTCGGCGCTACAGCCGCCGTCGTCTGGGAGCTGGGCGAGTACGTGGCCTTCGTCCGAAACTCCCCCGAGCTGCAGACGGCGTACACCGACACTCTTGGCGACCTCGCCCTCGGCACGATGGGCGCCCTGCTCGCCGGACTGATCCTCTACCAGCTGCGTCGATCCCCCTCTACTTCCAACGTATAGCGGCACAGGGGACTTGCCGCAAGCCCCGGTTCGGCCCGCAGAATTGTGGCCGATCAGCTCGTCGGAGCTCGGGGAACGGAGATTGATCAGTGCGTTTCGTGTTGGCAACCTGGGGGTCGCGCGGCGATGTGGAACCGTTGGCGGGGCTTGCGGTAGCGCTTCAGGAACTCGGTGCCGAGGCAACGGTCTGTGCGCCGCCGGACGATGATTTCGAGGCGCTGCTCGCGCGAGCCGGCGTACCGATGGCACCGCTCGGACCGTCGGTGAAGTCGGTGGTCGCGGCACCGAAACCACCATCGGGGCAGGCGGCGTTCGAGCTTGCGCCCCGGTTGGTCGCGGCGCGGTTCCAGACGCTCGGCGCCGTCGTGCAGGACGCCGATGCGATCGTGGCAACCGGTCTGATGCCGGCTGGTGCGCGGGACGTCGCCGACAAACTCGGCATCCGCTATGTGCTCGCCTGCTTCCACCTGGGTGGTATCCCGTCGCAGCATTTCTCGCCGGGAGCACGCCCCGGTACGCCGTCGCCGGAAGGCGAGACCGATCGGCGCGTGCTGTGGCAGCACGACGCCGAGCGTGTGAACGCCTTGTACGGTCCGTCGCTCAACAGCCACCGCGCCGAGATCGGCCTGCCGCCTGTGGAGAGCGTCCGCGACTATGTGCTGACCGAGCACCCGTGGCTCGCCGCGGATCCGATCTTGTGTCCGTCGAAGGGCATGACCGATCTCGACGTCGTACAGACAGGCGCGTGGCTGTTGCCCGACGACCGGCCGCTGCACGACGAGCTGGAGGCGTTCCTCGGCGCCGGTGAGCCACCGGTGTACGTCGGGTTCGGGAGCATGGCCGCGTACGCGCCGAAGGACATCGCTCGAACCGCGATCGACGCATGCCGCGCGCACGGTCGCCGCGTGCTGCTCAGCCGCGGTTGGGCCGGGCTGGACCTGGCCGACGAAGGCAGGGACTGCTTCATGGTCGGGGAGATCAACCAGCAGGCGTTGTTCCCGAGAGTCGCGGCGATCGTGCATCACGGCGGCGCCGGTACGACGACGGCCGCCGCGCGATCCGGTACGCCGCAGGTCGTCGTACCACTGATTGCGGATCAGCCGTACTGGGCGTCCCGGGTTGCCGCGCTCGGAATCGGGGCCGCGCACGAGCGCGCGACGCCGACCGTCGACTCGCTGGCCGCTGCGCTCGGGATCGCCTTGAGTTCGGAAACGCAGGCACAGGCGGCGAAAACAGGCGGAGAGATCACGACTGACGGAGCGAGAGTAGCTGCCGGACTGCTAGTCGACGGGGCGATGGAGGGCGTCAAGAAGGTGTGAGATGACGGTCTCCGGCGAGCGGGTCCAGTCCGTGGTGAGCACGTGGTGGACCCGCCAACCGGTGGTGGTCAGCGCGCTCGGGTGAGTGGTCAGTCGTTCCAGCAAAGTGTCGGATGCGACTCGGTCGGGCGTGTCCACGAGTACTGCGAGGCGGTGGCCGGCGTCCTCGGGCAACTTCAGCGCGAGATCGCAGCGGAAGACCGACTCCCCGACAGCGGTGTCCACCTCGACGCCGCGGGCTTCGAGCGCCGCGGCGAGCTGCTCGACCACAGCACTCGGGCGCGCAGACGCCGGGGCCTTCACGGCGTACGGCGTGAGGGCGGCCTTCGCGCCGGCGTGGTCGCCTCGGGAGACCGCGGTGGCATACGCGAGGAACCGGCGGAGGGTGTTGGCGCCGTCGTTGTAGGTGTTGGTGATGGCCTCGGGTTCGATGCTGCTGACGATCACCATGTGTTCGCGGGCGCGGCTGAAGATGACGTTCAGGCGCTTCTCGCCGCCGGAGGTGTTGATCGGGCCGAAGTTCATCAGCATCCGGCCGTCCGGACCGGTGCCGTAGCAGACGCTCATCAGGATGATGTCGCGCTCGTCGCCCTGCACGTTCTCGAGGTTCTTCACGAACAGGCCGGCGTCCTGCTCGCCATGCGTACGCACTTGCTCCGCCTCGTACAGCGTCGCGAACTCCGGGTCCGCCTCCGCCAACTGATCCAGCGCCCGCTCGATCTCGCCTTGCTGTGCCTCGGAGAACGCGACTATCCCCAGGCTCTTCCCGGTCTGCCGGATCAACGTCTCCCGCACCAACGCAGCGATCCATCGCGCCTCGGCAGGATTGGTACGCCGGATGTACACGCCGTCGACGAGCCGCACCGCCGTGATGCTTCCGGCCAGCATGCTGTCGCAGACCTCGGACACCATCGGTGAGTCCGACCGAACTGTCCACGGCGGCGCCGCATGCGGTGGCAGCCGATCCGGAACCGTCGCGAGCTTGCCCTGGTAGAACGCCGAGTTGCTGAAGGAGATCAACGCTTCCGAACGACTCCGGTAGTGCCACGTGAGCATCGTCGACGCGAGCCGCAGTGCGCTGATCGAGAGGAAGCTGTCTTCGGTGAGGGCGATCCCGACCTGCTCGGCCGCCTCGTCCTCGACGTCGATTTCTTCATCTGCTGTCCGCACGCGGAAGTACTGCGTCGGCGGTAGCTGCATCTGGTCGCCGACGACGATCACCTGCGGCGCTCGGTGCAGGGCGGGGATCGCCTCCTCCACAGGGATCTGGCTGGCTTCGTCGTAAACGACGACGTCGAATGAAGTTGTCAGCGGCAACGTTTCGGAGACCGAGGACGGGCTCATCAGCCAGACCGGTCGGAGGACCGAGACCACCTCACCGGGTGCGCCGGAGGCGAGGTCGCGGATCGAGCGGTACCGCATGACCTTGCCGAACTCGTGTTCCAGCTCGCGTCGGCCGGTCGCGAAGGTCTTCTTGCGTTCGCGGTCCTCGGGAGACATGCCGGTCACGCTCTGCTCGGAGTGCGCGACCTCGGCGAGGAAGCGGCGGCGGACCTGGGCGGTGACGACTTGGGCGTTGAGTTCGGTCAGGTCGTCGTACACCATGCTCAGTTCGCCGACGATCGCGTCGACTCGGGCGGAGGAGAGTTGCAGGGGTGCGGCCGCGCGGGCGCGTTCCCACTCAGCGACACAGACGGCGTACTCGAGCTGGTCGGGTGTGGCGTCGAGTTGGCGCAGGGCGGTGATGACGGAGGGCGTAGCGGTGGCGAGGTCACGCAGTCTGGGGCCGACTGCGCGTACGACGCGGCTCTCCGCGACGAGCCGGTCTGCGAGGTTGCGGATGCCGTCGACTGTCAGCGCGTCCCAATGGTCGGCGAGCAGGTCTTGGGTTGGTCCTTCGGCTTGCTCGAGCGCGTCGGCCAGGCGCGAGAGCTCGGCGGGGGCGCCGTCGCGGAGTACGAACTGCCAGTCCGGCACAGCCTTGCGGGCCGCTGCCAGTTGGTCGATCAGCACGCGCGGGTCGTCGACGGCCCAGTCGCGGCGGGTCTGCTCGGTGTGTTGCTCGACAGCGGCAGAGGCGGATTGCGCGGCGACCAGGTCAGTGAGGGTGTCGGTCACGGAGGGTTGTACAGCGCGTCCGGTAGCGTCGAAGCGGCCGCGAACGAGGCTCTTCACCCGCCGCCAATCACCACTCAGGAAGGAGAAAACCCCACCTTCCTTGCCCTGAGCAACCTTCAACGCCGCCCGCGCGTCCGCCGGCGCCAGCGGATCACTCCACCCAGCGGCCTCCTTCCAAGCCGCCCCCTCAACCACCACCAACCGCTCCCGCTCAACCCCAGCAGCAGCAAGTTCCCGAGCCAGCTCGGACCGCGGCACAATCGCCCCCACCCGATCCACCCTCACCAACGACCCCACCACCCGCCCCAACCCCGCCAACCCCCGCACTTCCTGCACGGTCTTGTCACCATCCGTGGCAGCCGCGACGACATCCCACCGTGCGCGGAGTTCGCCGGCGGTGACGGTCACGTCGGTGTCGTCCCAGTGCTCGGTGGCGATGAAGGCGAGCGAACTGCGAGCCAGCACACCACCTGTAGACGGATCCGCGGAGGCCAGCTCCCGAGCGACCTCGCGGACCGCGTCCCGCGCCTGCCACCACTCCCCAACCCCAGGCACCGCGGACTCCGGAGTCCAAGCGTGCGCGTGCAGTTCGGCGAGGCGGTTGATGAGGTCTCGGAGGTGTGGGTTGCCGGTGGCCAGCTGGTGTTCGAAGGTGTCGACTGTGGATAGCAGGCGGTCGACGCGGGCGGTTAGGTCGGCTCGGTGGGTGGTTAGCGTGTCTAGGTTGTCCTCGGTGGATAGCCAGGATTCGTAGGTTTCGCGCAGCCCATGGACGAAGGCCTTCTTGTCGGCCTGGGAGTCGTGGATGAGGGCGCACAGCCCGTCCAACCGCCGACTCGCCAGCCGCGCATGCACCACGTCCAGCGCGGCCCGCTTCTGGCAAACGAAGAGGACACGCTTCCCGCGCGCCACGAAGTCCGCGATCAGGTTGGTGATCGTCTGCGACTTACCCGTCCCAGGCGGACCCTGGATCACGAAGCTCTCGCCCCGTCGCGCGCGAGCGATCGCCGCCACCTGCGAACCATCAGCAGGTACGACGAGATGGCGGTCAGCCGGCGCCAACTCAGGCGGCGTACTGCCGATCGGTCGCGGCCGGTCCGAGAAGAGATGCTCGAACGACGCCGCCGACTCCCCACTCGTCAGCAGATCGTCGTAATCGCGGACCAACCCCAACGTCCGGTAGTTGAAGTTCGCCAGCGAGACCGCGCACAGATCGACGTCCCACGAGTACGGCCCGCCCTCGGTGTCCAGCGAGTAGACGTCGGTCTCGAGAGCCTGCGCCGGCCGCGGTGCCTCGCCCAGCGCGATCCCCAGCGGCAGCGTCTGCTCGGCGATCTGCGTCCGGTAGATCTGCACACCCAGCGGCTGATAGTCCGTACGCCGATACGAGTACGGGTACTGCTTCCCGCCGAACCCCGTCGCAACGTTCCCGCGCCGCCGCCGGTTGTACGTGCGCAGCCGCGTCATCGCCCGCTGCCGCACCAGGTCGATCCGCGGCTTCTCCCGAAGGTGCAACTGCAGCCCCGGCTCGGTCGCCTGGATCTCCTTCGCCAACCGCTCGTGCAATTCCCGCAGCGCACCCGGCGACGACAGATCGACCGTCTCCGGCAACGTGATCCCGTACAAGACCCGCAAACTGTGTCGCAGCGTCGGATTGACCTCGGCAATCGGATCGGTGACCCGCAACGTGTACGAATCCCGCACGCCGCGCTTCCGCGTCAGCTCCACCTTCGCCAGCACCAACGGCGACGCGATCCGCGTATCGCGGTCGTTCTTCAAGTCATGCCAACGCAGGAACGCCGGCACCAACCGCAGCTGGTCCTGCCCGTAGTCGGCCCGGTCGCGACGAGCCGTCGAGATCAGCTTGTCCAAGGTGTTCGCGGCGTACGGCGCCTCGTCGTACCGGATCCATTTCCCCAGCGGCTGTGCCTTCTTCAGCAACTCGCCCGCGAGTTCGTCCCGCCACGTGAACAGCTGCTCCGAGCGGATCGTCCGTACGTCGAGCATCAGCGGCACCGACACCTCGGTGAGGTTCAGCGTCTGGGCGGTCGGCCGGAAGTTGATCAGCCGATTACGTCGCGACAGGTCGAACAGCCTGTCCCGCAACGCGCCCAACACCGCTGTACGCCGGTCCGCCGCGCCCCGGATGATCGCTTCGACGTCGAAGTCCAACGGCTGATCGCGATAGTTCTCGAGCTGCTCGATCAGCGAATGCAGGTCCTGGGCGCGCCGGTGCCGATCCGGCTCGACCATCTGTGCCGCGACCGAGACGATCACCGGGTGCAGATCCGGATCGAGCTTGTACAAGTTGCCTCGGGCATCGATCAGCGTTGCGACGTCCGACGTCCGGGACAGATCGAGACCGCAGCCGAGCGCGAGCAGCAGCTGCCCGAGGCTGAAGATGTCGGTGAGCTGATCATGGTGACCGACGACGTGCTCCCAGCTCTGCCAGCCGGCCACGAGCGTCGGCGCCGTGATCGCATCCGGCACCGGCTCGGGCACGACGGTCTTCTCCTGACCGCCGCTGTCGCCGAGGTCGAAGTCGGACTGCCGGTGCGCGACGACCTCGACAGCCGTCGGTCGCGACCCCTGCCGTACGTCGAGCTCATGCACGGCGAGCGTCGGCCGGCCCGCATCCTCAGGCGCGAAGCCGAGCCGGTTCTGCTCGTCGACGACGATCCGATCCAGACCGCGCAACGGCGCGACGAGCCCGCGCTCGTGCACCGCGGCCGTCTCGTGGAACAACGGCAGCACGGCAGCCAGCAACGCATCATTACCCAGCCCGCCCTGGGAGACGGCCAGCGCAACGAGATCCTCAGCGCTCATCCGACCACCTCCGAAGCCTGCACAAACCTCGCTCGTTGCTTGTCGCTCCATCCCAGCTCGTCGTCGGCGACATCGACGTACCCCGGCAGCCCGGAGCGCCGCGCGAGGGCCAGCGACGCGACCAGTCCGGCGTCGCCCACGTCAGGGTCGGCGGTCGCGAGATCGAGCAGCAGGTAACACAGGTACCGCTTGGTCGCCGCCGCCAGCGGTCTCGGTCGCGGCATCGGCGCCCCATCCACCGGACGCACAGTCAACGGCTCGTCGAACCGCACAGTTCCCCCGGGCCCGCCCGGATCGTCCGCGAATCCGGCAGCCGCTGTCGCAACCGCATCGGTCCGCAAGCCTTCGGTGTGCGCGATCACGGCAGCAAAATCACGGCTGAGCTCGCGCAACACCACAGCGTCGAGCAGATCCGGTGCGTCCACGTCGAGCGGCCCGGTCACCAGCTCCTCGACGTACTCACCGTCGACCCAGTTCTTCAACGCCCAGGCCCGTCCGACGGCCTCAGGATGCGTCGTCCCACGACTCCCCGAACGCAGGTCGAGCGACTCGGCCTGGCGCAGGTACGCCGCGGGGTCCGCAGTACTCAGACCTGTCTCCAGCTTCAGCAGCGCGCGGATCGTCGTACTCAGATCACCACACGCCGTCAGCGCACCACGGTCCGCGAACAGCTCCGTCGCCAGCGACCAGCGCCGATGGGTCTCGAGGTACTGCGACGGGGTCCGCGCGTCACCGGCCGCCGCGTCGAGCAGACGGTCAACGGCGAGATACCCACCGTCCTCGGCCTCCCACAACAGCCGATGCGCGAGCTCATGCCCGATCACCGCCGTCAGCTCGTCCTCGTCCAGCCGATCGAGCAGCGGCCCTTGGAAGAGAATGACCGGCCTGACCTGGTGGATGTACGCCGCGTTCGGCTCCCCACTCACCTGGAAGTACTCGACCTCCGCAGACACGCCCAACGCCTCGGCCGCACGCCGGCCCGCCCGGTGCACGAGCGGATGCGCGTCCTCCTCCAGACGGTACGCATTCCGCAACAGCACGTCGCGGAGATCGCCCTCCGGTCCGCCGTGCAACGCCGTCCACGCACGCTCGTCCTGACGACGAACAACCGCCAGGACGGCCCGGTGATACCCAAGGACGGACAACATGTCGGCAACCATAACCACCCGGACCGACGAAAAGCTGCGCCAACGACAGGAGGTAGTCCGCTCGAGGACCGACCATCACGCCTCAGCCGGGAGGCGAGCAGCGCCCATCACCCGACTACCTCGTGTCCTTAGGCCAGGATCATTCAGGTGTTGGACGGCAGACGCCATTGGCAGCAGCGCTGGCAGCCAGGGCCGCGGCTGCAAGGTTGCCGGACGAGGAGCCGGCGGCCGCAGTGTCGGTCCGGTCCGTTCGGGAGGTGTGCCGGCCGATCGGCACGACCATCGGCGTACCGGCAACTGGATCGGGAACGACCTTGACGGCCAGGCCGAAGACATCCTGGACGACGTCCTCGGTGATCACCTCGGACGGGTTGCCCTCGGCAACGATGTCGCCGTCCTTCATCGCGATCAGGTGGTCGCCGAACCGGCAGGCCTGGTTGAGGTCGTGCAGCACGAGCACGATCGTGCGGTCGTCGGACTTGTTCAGGTCGACCAGCAGATCGAGGACTTCGAACTGGTGCGTCAGGTCGAGGAACGTCGTCGGCTCGTCCAGCAGCAGGATGTCGGTCT
Organism: Kribbella rubisoli; assembly: GCF_004217145.1. Lineage (GTDB taxonomy): Bacteria > Actinomycetota > Actinomycetes > Propionibacteriales > Kribbellaceae > Kribbella > Kribbella rubisoli. Next base: position 1,819,224 of record NZ_SHKR01000011.1, read on the forward strand.
CCTGCGCCAGCGCCATCGCGATCCACACCCGCTGCCGCTGACCGCCGGACAGCTCGTCGATCGGCCGGTCCGCGATCGACAGTACGTCGGTCGACGTCATCGCCTCCGCGACCGCTTCGTCGTCGGACTTCGACCACTGCCGGATCCACCGGGTCCGCGGGTACCGCCCACGCCCGACCAGGTCCGCGACCGTGATCCCCTCCGGCGCGGTCGGCGACTGCGGCAGCAGACCGAGCTTGGTCGCCACCTCGCGCGTCGGGATCTGCTGGATGCTCTTGCCGTCCAGCAGCACGGTCCCACGCGACGGCTTCAGCAACCGCGCCAACGTCTTCAGCAGCGTCGACTTGCCGCACGCGTTGGCGCCGACGATGACTGTGATCTTCCCGGTCGGGATCCGCACCGACAGGTCGTGGATGATCTCCCGCTGGTCGTACCCGACCGCGAGACCGTCGGCAGCCAAGCTGTGTTCCACAACGTTCTCCATCTCTCAGCCACCACTTCCGACACGGTTGGCCCGGGCCAGCAGGAACATCAGGTACGGCGCACCCACGACACCGGTCACGACGCCGACCGGCAGCTGCATGTCCCCGAACGCGTGCTGGGCAACAAGATCCGACAACGCCACCACCAGCGCCCCGAGCAACCCGGACGCGATCATCGCCGGCCCCGGCGACCGGGTGAGCCGCCGCGCGATCGGCGGCGCCACGAACGCCACGAACCCGATCGGCCCCGCCGCAGCAGTAGCCACCGCAGCGAGTAGTACGGCGATCACGATCAGCCCGAGCCGCGACACCTCCACCCGCAACCCCAGCCCGTACGCCGTCTCGTCGCCGAGCTGCAGGATCCGCAGCTGATGCACGAGGAATACCATGAACGGCAGCAGCACGACGAACGTGATCGCCAGCGACCGTACGTTCGACCAGTCCCGCCCGTTCAGGCTCCCGGTCAGCCAGATCAGCGCCTGCTGAGCGATCTCCACCCGCGCCTTCGTCAGCAGGTACGACGTGATGCTGGTCGCGATCGCGCCGATCCCGATGCCGATCAGGATCAACCGGTAACTCGACACCCCGTGCCGCCAGGCGAGCACGTACATGAGGAACGCGGTCAGCACCGCGCCGGCGATCGCGAACGCCGACACCGCGACCCCGGTGAGGCTGAGCGTCACGATCGCGAACACCGCGAACGCGCTCGCGCCGTACGTCACGCCGATGATGTCCGGGCTGGCCAGCGGGTTGCGGGCGACGCTCTGGAAGATCGCGCCGGACAGGCCCAGCGCCGTACCGACGAGGAGGCCGGTGAGTGCCCTGGGCAACCGAAGCGTGTTGACGATGAACTCGGTCGCGTGATCGCCGCCGCCGAACAGCGTCTTCACCACGTCGATCACCGGGATCTTGAAGTCACCCAGCGACAACGAGACACAGAAGGTCGCGAACACCACGACTGCCAGCACGACTGTGACCACGAGCGAACGGGTCTGACGGGCGGCGCGCGCCCGGGCAATGACCTGAACTGCCTCGGCCGTCACAGGTCCGCCAGCTTCCGTCGGCGTACCAGGATGATGAAGAAGGGCGCACCGAGGATCGCAGTGACGACGCCGACCTGCAGCTCACCGGGCAGCGCGACGACCCGGCCGATCACGTCCGAACCCAGCAGCAGGATCGGCGCGAGCAGCATCGAGTACGGCAGGATCCATCGGTAATCCGGACCGGTCACCAGCCGCGCCACGTGCGGGATGGTCAACCCGATGAACCCGATCGGCCCCGCCGCTGCCGTCGCCGCGCCACACAGCAGTACGACGACGACCGCGACGAACAACCGAGCCAGTCCGACCCGCTGGCCGAGCGACTTCGCCACGTCGTCACCCAGCGACATCGCGTTCAGCACCCGGCCACAGAACAGCGAAAGCACGACTCCGACCAGGATGAACGGCGCAACCTGCGCCGCGACGTCCGAACCGCGACCCGCGAACGACCCGACCGACCAGAACCGGAACTGGTCGAACGTGTCCACGTCACCGATCAGCAGAGCCGTCGTCAATGACCCGAGCATCGCCGTCAGCGCCGCCCCCGCGAGCGCAAGCTTCACCGGCGTCGCGCCCTCACGTCCGAGCGACCCGAGGAAGTAGACGGCCACGGAGGCTGCCGCGGCGCCGGCGAAGGCGAGCCAGACGTACGCCGTCAACGTCGACAACCCGAACCAGTAGATGCCCCCGACAACGAACAACGCGGCGCCGCCGTTCACCCCGAGGATGCCCGGATCGGCCAGCGGGTTGCGGGTCACGCCCTGCATCAACGCCCCGGACAGCCCGAGCGCGGCGCCGACCATCAGACCGATCAGCGTCCGCGGCACCCGCAGAGACCTGACGATCACGTGATCGGTGTTCGACTCGTTGTAGTGGCGCAGGGCGTCGATCACCGTGGAAAGCGGGATCTGCTTCGACCCGATCGCGATGCTGAGCAGCATCACCAGGATCAGCAGGACGAGACAGCCGATCAGTCCGAGGACGAGCGTGGTCCGCCGGGCCCGGCGTTGAGGACGCGCGGGAGCGGCTGCCAGGTCGGGGTCGGCGGATGCGACAGCACTAGGCGGGGGCATTGGACTTTCGGGATCCTCTTAGGTAAGGCTAACCTCTGGGTGCTTCACCATAACCCGGCCGCCCACGGGCGCGCACCTGCGCCTCCCCCTGCGAAGTTTATGGAGAAACCACAGTATGACGACTGTGCTCGAGCGACCGATCGAGTTCGACTCGCTGCTGGCCACCGTGGCGGCCGTCGACGACCTGAGCCCGCATCTGCGCCGCGTGACGTTCGTCGCACCGCGGATCGCCGAGGCGGTCACGGCCGGTCCTGACCAGCGGATCAAGGTCCTGCTCGCCCCGCCGAACGGCACCGCGATCAAGCTCCCGTCAGGCCCGGAGTGGTACGCCGAATGGTGCGCGCAGCCCGTCGACGAACGTTTCATCATGCGGACGTACACCGTGCGCGCACTCCGCCCGGAGGTCGCCGAGCTCGACGTCGAGTTCGTCCTGCACGGAGTCAACGGGCCGGCGTCGGCGTGGGTCAGCGAGGCTCAGATCGGCGACGCGGTCGGTCTGCTGCTGCCGTTCGCGGTCGACACCACGAGCACCAAGGGTCTGCTGCACTCCGGCATCGACTACGTGCCGCCGGCAAGCAGCGTGCGCCGGATCCTGGTCGCGGACGAGACCGCGCTTCCGGCGGTGGCCGGCATCCTCGAGGAGCTGCCGGCCGACGTACATGCCACTGTGTTCATCGCCGTACCGGATGCTGCTGACGCGCGGCCGCTGCCCGGAAACGCGGACATCACCTGGGTCACCGACGGATCGTTGCTCGAGGCACTCAAGGCGGCCAGGCTGCCGTTCGACGCGGACTACGCCTGGGTCGCCGGCGAGTCCTCGATGATCAAGTCGGTACGCCGTCACCTGGTCAACGTCGTCGGGATGCCGAAGGCCGCGATCTCCTTCCAGGGCTACTGGAAGCGCGGCGAAGCCCACTGCTGAAGATCCGGGAGAGCTGAAGGGCAGAGATTCCAGCCCTCCCGGAAGCCTTCTGCTAGGACGGGTTCTCGGCGTGGGTGAGCGTCTCCCACGCGACGAACAGGTTGTTCGAACCCGCCGGGCGGCGGGACTCGGTCAACGCCTGGGTGTTCGCCATCGCGATCCCCAGCCGGGTGTGCAGTGCGTTGAAGCCGACCTCGGTGACCGGGCCGAGGCCGCGGTTGACCGTGCCCTTGCAGAGCCAGGACGGCACCGGCTCGAGGTTGCGCTCCCAGCGGGACTGGAACCCGAGCGCCTGACGGAGCCGTTCACCGAACTCCGGGTACATGTCGATGCCCTGGATCCGCGCGGTCTCCAGCACATGTGAGATCGACGAGATGCCATAGCCGGTGTGGGTGAAGTCGCGGCAGGTCTCCTGAGTCAAGCCTGTCACGAACGTCCCCTGGCCCTGCCAGTAGCTGACGATCTTATCGCGGGTGTTGAGGTTCTGGCTCGGCACCGTCTTGGGCAGCGCACCGTCCGACTCCAGATACACGTACGCCGGAACGCGCAGCCGGTACAGCGAGATCGCCTTGTCGTAGATGGTCTTGTCCTCGAGGAACACGCCGATGCCCTGGAGGGCCTCGGTCATGCTCAACTCCCAGTTCCCATTGGAGTTCGAGCCGTTGATCATCTCCGGCACGTAGACGTTGCGCAGCATGGTCGCGAACCGGCCCGAATTCGGCCAGTTGCCGTACACATGCTTGATGATCTCCGCAGCCTTCGGCCACGAGGAGGCGGACCAGGCCGTCTGCAGCGGTGCGTTGCTATTGGTGTGGTCCTGGATCGTTGCCGACCAGGCATCCATCAGCTGGATCGACTTTTGCGCGTAGCGGTCGTCGCGGGTCAGATACCAGAGCAGTGCGTCCGTGTACGCCGCGATGGCGTCCTCGCGCTCGTCGGTGCAGCCGAGGTTCGGGTTCGAGTACGGACCGCATTCGACCACCGCGCGCGGTTTGGGCGTACGGGAGAGGGATGCGTACGTGCTGCTCTTGGCCTGGTTGAACGCGTTGGTCCACGGCTGCGCGCCGGCCTGCACCTTGGCCCGGACGAAGTCGAGTTGAGCCACGCTCACACCGACACCGGGATGGGTGAACGCGGCCGGTGCGTCCTCTTTCGCCGGAGCGTTCGAGGACGCGACTGCGGGACTGCTGAGGGTCCCGGCAACCAGCGCAGCACAGGCTGCGGCCAGGACCAGGGGTTTCTTTCTCATGGGCGGTGTCCTGTCTTCGGGGGCGGTGGACACTTGCGCTTCCCCCACTAGCGCAGGGTCTTTTCGAAAGTTTGACGACGGACCGTAAGGGCGTCAACATCTCGGCGAGAAGAAAGTTCACTTCGGAACAAAACAGGAGATATTCCCAGCTCAGTGGAACAAAGTGAGGATCTGTCCCATGAACCGACGCCAGTTCCCAGCGCTCGGAACCACAGCCGCGGCCGCCCCGGCACTACCCTCCGTCACCGCCACCGTCGTCCACCCCGACGGTTTCCTGCTCGCGGGCGCCGAGCTGTCAGGTCTCAGTGCCCGAGCTGGCTGGTGATGCGCTCGACGACGACGCTTGTCGCGTAACGCGTCGTGCCCGGCGGCTCGACGTCGGTCCAGTTGCCGGTGTACTTCCGCGCAACCGCCTGCTCCAGCGCCAGCTCCGGATCCGGCATCAGGTCGTCGATCCGGCCCCGCAACTCGACGTAGTACGTCGGCTGGGCCGGATCGACGACGACCAGCGAGATCGCCGGATTGCGCTGCAGGTTGCGCAGCTTCTGCCGGCCCTCGACCAGACTGAACCGGACCCGCTCTCCGTCCCAGAGGAACCACAGCGGAGTCACCTGCGGCTCGCCGCGCCTGCCGATCGTCCCCACCATCGCGATCGCCTTCGAAGACAGCAGGTCATGGAACTGCGCCGGAATCTCCACGGTGGCGAGAATAGGCTCAGCTGAGGGCGAACTCACCCGCGTGGACGCCGGCAGCGTTCATCAGCGCTGAGGCGGTTGCGGCGCCGATGCCGCCGAGAGGTTGGGCTCGGACCACTGCTCGGGCGCTCGCGCCGTCGAAGATCATGGTGAGCTGGATCGCCACTGTCGACGGGTCCTCGGCGCCGGCCTTCACCAGCTCGCGATGGAAGAAGTCGGTCAGCTGCTGCTTGAAGTGCCGCGCCACCACCGACCCCGGGTGCTCCGGGTTCTTCAGCTCCACCGCCGTACCCACGTAGGGGCAGCCGAGGTAGTTGCCCGAAGCAACCAGCTCGTCCTGGCGCTCGAACACCGTCAGGATCCGCTCCCGCGGCGACCGGTCGTCCTCGGCCCCCGGCTGCAGCAGCGTCTGGTACGCCGGGCCGCGGCTGGCGAGGCTCTCCGCGATCAGCTCGTCCTTCGACCGGAACAGCTGGTACATCGACTTCTTCGACACCCCGGCCGCCTTGCAGAGCGCGTCCACTCCGATGTTGACGCCGTCGCGGTAGAAGAGTTCCCCCGCGGCGTCCAGCAGTCGCTCACGGGGTGTCGCCGAAGTGCTCATGGAACGAGGGTACCGGTTGGATTTGAAAACGGAAACCGATCGGTTTACTGTGTGCGAAACAGATCGGTTTCCTCCTAGGGAGTTTCAGATGACCACACTCGAAGGCGCCGTCGTCCTCGTCACCGGCGGGCAGCGCGGCATCGGTAAGGCGATCGTCGACGACCTGCTGAGCCGCGGCGCCGCGAAGATCTACGCGACTGCCCGTACGCCGAAGCCGAGCACGGATCCGCGCGTCGTACCGCTGCCGCTCGAGATCACCGACCAGGCCTCGATCGACGCGCTGGCCGCGGCTGCGCCGGACGTCACGATCCTGATCAACAACGCCGGCGCCAGCTCGCCGGACACCTACCTGGACAGCTCGATCGAGGACGTCCGCGCGGTCTTCGACGCGAACTTCTTCGGTCCGCTCCAGCTCACCAAGGCGTTCGTCCCGATCATCGAGCGCAACGGCGGCGGCCACATCCTCAACGCCCACTCGGCCCTGTCCTGGGTCGCCCGGCACGGCGCGTACTCCGCGACCAAGGCGGCGTTCTGGCTGCAGTCCAACGCGATCCGCGTCGAGCTGCTCAACCGCGGCATCGGCGTCACCGGCCTGCACATGGGGTACGTCGACACCGACATGGTGTCCGCGGTCACCGCCCCGAAGTCCCGCCCCGAGGACATTGCCAAGCAGGCCCTCGACGGCATCGAGTCCGGTGCGCACGAGGTCCTCGCCGATGACACCGCTCGCGGCGCGAAGGCCGCCGTCTCCGGCGACCTGACCGGGCTCTACCCCGAGCTAGTTGGCTGAAATGTAGACGTCGCGGTCGCGGGTGTATTCCATGGCACCCGCGATCCCGTCGGCGACATCCGGACCGAGTTCGCGCTCGACGATCCGGAGCGCGAGATCGATCCCGCTGGTGATTCCGCCGGCGGTGATCAGCGTGCCGTCGTCGACGACCCGGTTGGTCTTCAGGTCAGCGCCGAAAGCCTCCAGCTCGGCCCACGCGCCACGGTTGGTCGTGGCCGGGCGTCCCTTCACCAATCCGGCCTCGGCCAGCAGCATCGAGCCGGTGCACACCGAGCCGATCCACTGCAGCGAGGGCGCCAGCTCAGCGATCCGCCGCGTCATCACGCCACGCCGAGCCTCGGCCCATGAGCCCTTCTCCGCGCGGTTCATCCATCCGCCGCCCGGCACGAAGAGCGCATCGGGCTGCCCCAGGCCTTCTGGCGCCTTGAACTGCAGGCCGTGCATCCCGGTCACCTCGGCCGGCCCGTCCAGCCCGACGAGCGCCAGCTCGAACTCGGGCCGCCGGGCCGCGTGGCTCCAGACCTCGAACGGCCCCATCACGTCCATCTCGTCCACACCGTCGAACACCAGGATCTCGATTCGCATACCTCCACCCAACCGGGACGGCTCGGAGGCAGCCAGTGGCCACGATGCCCATGTTCGCAAGGATCTGGCCAGCCTCCTCAGACCAGCACGTCGGTGGCCTTGTGCTTGCGGTCGACGCCCTCGACGAAGATCACCACGCCGTCGGAGTTCCCGGTCCGCAGCGGCAGGATCTCGCGGTAGTCGGGCGACTCGTACCAGTCCCGCAGGTGGTCGTAGTCCGGGACCTCGATCACGATCGGCGCTCCCTCCCACTCTCCCTCGATCTGCTCGGCCGTCGCGCCGTGGACGAGGAAGTGACCGTCGTACGGCGCGAGCGTCTCGTCGATCCGCTCGAGGTACTCGACGATGTCGGCGCCCATCCGGACGTTGCGCAGGTAGGCGATCGCGTAAGCCTTCATTCTCTGTGTCATGGCTCCAGCCTTGACCACGGGGAGAATTCGCACGATTACCTCTGACGTCATCGGGACGGCTTGATCTGCTCCCGACGTACCGTAGATGCCATGTCAGTCACAGGGGGACCGCCTTCCACCCATGCGGAGGAGGTGGAGGACGAGCGGCTCGGACCGTACCGGTTGATCCGGCGGCTCGGCCAGGGCGGCATGGGAGTGGTTTACCTCGCCGAAGGCCCTGAGCACCAGGAGGTCGCGGTCAAGGTGCTGCGGCCGCACGTCGCGCACGACCCGATCGCACGGGCCCGGTTGCAGCGCGAGGCGACCACCCTGCAGAAGGTGGACCACCCCGGCGTGGCCGGCATCCTCGACCACGACCTGGAGGCCGAGCGGCCCTACCTGGTGACGCGTTTCGTCCCGGGCCGGCCGCTGGACGAGCAGGTCGACGAGCGCGGCCCACTGACCCCGCGCAAGTGGCTGCCGCTGGCAGGCTGCCTGGCCGAGTCGCTGCAGGCGATCCACGCGGTCGGCGTGATCCACCGCGACCTGAAGCCCGGCAACGTGATGATGTTCAACAGCAAGCCAGTCATGATCGACTTCGGTATCGCCCAGGCCGCCGACGATCTGCGACTCACCCAGACCGGCCTCGTGATCGGTACGCCGGGCTATCTGGCGCCCGAGCTCATCGAGGGCGAGATGGTGTCGCAGTCCGCGGACTGGTGGGGCTGGGCCGCCACTGTGGCGTTCGCCGCGACCGGGCGGCGGCCTTTCGGCAAGGGACCGTTCGAAGCAGTGCTGGCGCGCGTGCACTCCGGTCAGGCTGATCTGGAGGGGCTGGACCCGCGGCTGAAGCCACTGCTCGCCGCAGCGCTCTCACCGAGCAAGGCCGACCGGCCGACGCAAGAAGAGATCATGGACGGTCTCACCCGGTACTCCGAGGGCCGCGATGCCCTACTGCCGCGTGGGACGCCTACTGTCGCCGCCGTACCGCCGACCCGGCTCGTGACGAAGCTCATGCCGACGGATGCAGAACCCCCGGTGGGTCCGACACCGACTGAGGTCGCGCAGCTTGTGCCGCCGGTGATCCCACCGCTGTCGGCGTTCACACCGCTCCGCGACAAGATCCGGGACGCGGCGGCGAAGAAGCCTGCCGCCGAGGTGCCACCGCACCCGGCGACGTACAGCCCGGCGCCTAACGCGGCTGCTCCGGCTGGGATGCCGTTGCCGTACCAGAGCGGTCTGCCGGCGCCGTACTCACAGCCGTACCCACAGCCCTACTCGCAGCCGTACCAGCAGGCCGGTCCCCCAGCGACCGTCCAGCCCGCGACTGTTCACCCCGCGGCGCAGCCTGTCCAGCCCGCCAAGGCCCCGCCGGCCGGTCGACGTACCGCGGTCATCGTCGGCTTCATGGTCGCCCTGACCGGGCTGATCGCGCTGACACCTCTGGTCGGCTCAGCAGTCGCCGTCATCCTGCTCGTGCTCGCGCGGACAGTCGACCGTTCGAGTACGGCGTTGATGCGGCGCCGTCAGGTCCGCGGACGCTCCGGCAAGTCCGACGGCGTCATTGCAGCAGCCGCGAGCCCGCTGCAGCTGGCGATGGCCGCGCTGATCACGCTGCCCTGTCTGATCCTTCCGCTGGTCATGGCGGTCGTTATCGGCGGCATCGTCACCGCCGTCGCCGCCACGACGTACGACCTCAACTGGCAGCCGCTGTCGGCAGTCGGCTTCGGCAGCGCCGCACTGACCGCGCTGTTCACTGCCTGGTGGGGCCCCGGCGGAAGCTCGCTGCGTCGAGGCGCCCACATCGCGGCGCGCAACACGTTCCGCGCGCACTGGCTCTCCGCGCTGATGGCCGTCGTACTGCTGGCGATCGGTGGCATCACGTTCTACAAGGCCACCCAGGGAGCCGGCGCGGACTGGGCACGCACTCCGATCGAGACGCCGAACATCGAGCGTCCGACCCTCGGCGACCTGCGCAACGCGCCGTTCATCCGGGACCTCCCCATCATCGGAAACTGACGACGGGGAGGCCGGTCGGCGTTACAGCTGGACGATCTGGCTGCGCTCCGGGCCGACGCCGATGGCGGAGATCCGCGCACCGCTGAGCGACTCGACCGCGCGGACGTACGACTGCGCTTCCTTCGGCAGGTCCTCGAACGTGCGGCACCCGGTGATGTCGTCGGACCAGCCGTCGAACTCCTCGTAGACCGGGACCGAGTGGTGGAAGTCCGTCTGGGTCATCGGCATCTCGTCGTACCGGACGCCGTTCACGTCGTACGCGACGCAGACCGGGATCTTCTCGCGGCCGGTGAGGGTGTCGAGCTTGGTGAGCACGAAGTCCGAGACGCCGTTCACGCGGGCGGCGTACCGGGCGATGACCGAGTCGTACCAACCGCAGCGACGCGGCCGGCCGGTCGTCGTACCGAACTCGGCGCCCTGCTGGCGCAGCCACTCGCCGTCGGCGTCCAGAAGCTCGGTCGGGAACGGGCCTTCGCCGACGCGGGTCGTGTACGCCTTCACGACGGCCATGACCCGGTCGATGCGGGTCGGCGGGATACCGGTGCCGGTGCAGGCGCCCGCGGAGATCGCGTTCGACGAGGTGACGAACGGGTACGTGCCGTGGTCGACGTCGAGCAGCGTGGCCTGACCGGCCTCCATCAGCACGGTCTTGCCGTCGTCGAGTGCCTTGTTCAGCAGGAGGCTGGTGTCCGCGACCATCGGGCGCAAGCGGTCGGCGTACGCGAGCAGCTCGTCCAGCACCTCGCGGATCTCGACCGCGCGCCGGTTGTACACCTTCACCAGCAGCTGGTTCTTCTGCTCCAGCGCGCCGGTGACCTTCTGCTCGAGGATCTTCTCGTCGTACAGGTCCTGGATCCGGATGCCGACCCGGTTCATCTTGTCGGCGTACGTCGGACCGATACCGCGGCCCGTGGTCCCGATCTTCCGGCTGCCGAGGAACCGCTCGGTGACCTTGTCGAGGGTCCGGTTGTACGGCGGGATGACGTGCGCGCTCGCGCTGACCACGAGTCGCGACGTGTCCACCCCGCGCGCCTGCAGCGCGTCGAGCTCCTCGAACAGCACGCTGAGGTCGACCACGACCCCGTTGCCGATCACCGGGGTCACGCCCGGTGTGAGGATGCCGCTCGGGAGCAGGTGCAGCGCGTACTTCTCGGATCCGATCACCACCGTGTGGCCGGCGTTGTTACCGCCGTTGAACTTCACCACGTAGTCGATGACCTCGCCCGTGTTGCCGAGCAGATCGGTCGCCTTGCCTTTGCCCTCATCGCCCCACTGGGCGCCGACGAGCACGATTGCGGGCATCTCAGCCCTCCTCTTCACGCACCAACTTCACACCCCGTGGCGGTCGGTGCTGGAAACGGTGAAGCCCGGAGACGTTCACCGGACATTCATCCGGCAACGCATCCAGGCTCTTGCGACCAAAGCCTACCGGAACCGCGCGCAGGCGTTTCGGGCCTGTCCACAACCCCTAAGCGACCGTTTCAAATAGCTGTTTCATCAAGCGATGGGTTGCCAACTTGCGTGATCACGTGCACACTCTTAGTCAGCGGCCCGCCGAAACTGCCGCAGGGGACGGTTCCGGCGGGCCGCTTCCTCATGAGTCGAGACCCTCGGGGTTCGAGGCGAGCCACTCTTTCACTCGCCGGTCTGCCTCCTCGCGCGATACGTCCTCGACCTTCGTCAGGATCGCCCAGCGGTGCCCGAACGGATCGATGACCGTGCCGAACCGGTCACCGGTCATGAAGGTCTGCACCTCTTCCACCGACGTCGCGCCGGCCTCGATGGCCTTCGCGTACGTCGCGTCCACGTCCGGCACGTAGTGCACCAGCGAGGAGTGCACCCACTCGCCGTTCGGCGCGCGCAGTCCGATCTGCGGCATCTGGTCGCTCAACTGCAGCATCGAGTTGCCGAACTTCAGCTCAGCCTGACCGACCCGCCCGTCCGGCATGTCCTGCCGGCTGATCACCTCCGCCCCGAACACCGACTGATAGAACTCGATCGCCTTCGGCCCGTCGGAGACGGCGAGGTACGGGGTCAGCGAGTGATAACCGTCGGGGATGGGGTTTACCGTGTTCGTCGTCATGCCCTTAGTCAAAGCCCTGGGGGCCATAGCGGTCTTGTAAGAAAGCGACAGTCAGCCTTGACCCAGCCACCGGACAACGAGCGAGGCATCCTGCACCCCCGGGAGCAGGCCCGGCACCGTTCGCTGCACCGCCTCGCAGCCGGCCCGGACGCCGGCCGGTTCGTGGAGTGGTACTGGATCGTCGAGTGGGACCTGGACGAGCCGTACACGGCCGAGGTGCTGCCCTATCCGAGCGTGAACGTGACGTTCGAGCAGCCGGGCGGCGCGTTCGTGAACGGGGTCTGCACGCGCAAGTTCGAGCGCGAACTGGTGGGCCGCGGCCGCGCCTTCGGGGTGAAGTTCTGGGCCGGCGGCTTCGGGGCGATCACCGGCCTCGACGTCGGCTCGTTCCGCGACGAAGTACTGCCGCTGACCGACGTCTTCCCCGACGGCGACCGACTCGCGGACCTCATGTTCACAGCCGAATCCGACGAACGCCGCCGCGCCGTCTTCGAGGCATTCCTACGTGACCACCTCGCGCCCCCGGACTCGTCGTACGAACTCGTCCGGGAGATCGTCACGACCATCGCGTCCGACCGCTCAATGGCCCGCGTAGACGAAATCACCGACCGCTTCAACGTACCGATCCGCACCCTCCAACGGCTCTTCCGCCGGTACGTCGGCGTAGGCCCGAAATGGATCCTCCGCCGCTACCGCCTCCACGACGGCGCCGAGCTACTCGCGCAGGGCGAAGTAGCCGAACTGGCGGAACTGTCCGCCTCCCTCGGCTACTTCGACCAGGCCCACTTCTCGAAGGAGTTCAAGCAGCAGATCGGTCTGACGCCGGCGGAGTACGCAACGCGAGCCGCCGCCGAACGCCAGATCACCTACCGCTGAGCTTCACCGTCATCGCCATCAGCGTTGCCATCACCGCTGCTGCGAGCGCGACCATGAAGCCGTACTGCGCGCTGTGGTCGTCGACGAGCCAGCCGGCGAAGGCGGAGCCTAGGGCTATGCCGGCTGCGCCGCCTGAGTTCAGCCAGGTGAAGGCCTGGGTCAGGATTGCGGGGTGGACGGTTGTCTCGGTCAATACCGCGGACAGGGTCTGGAACGGTGCAATCGCCAAGCCAGGAAGAGCCAAGGCGATAGCTGCTGTCAGCGGAGTGTGCGCTGCGATCAAGGGGACGCAACTGATGGTCAGCCAGACGAAGGCGATGACGAACTGTGTCTCTGGAGCAGTCCGCCACCGGCGTGCGCCGTACACGAGTCCGGCGAACAGACTGACCAGGCTGGTGATGCTGTAGAGCGGTCCGGCCAGGCCCGGAGTACCTCTTGAGACTGCGAAGGCGGTGACGGAGACCTGCATGCTGCCGAGGAAGAGGCCGATGCCGATGTTCGTACCGACCAGGCCGGCGAATCGCTTGTGCAGTAGGTGTTTCGCGTGCCCGTGCTCACCAGGTGCGGTCGGCGGTGGCGCCGTACCTCGTTGTATCGCCAGGACGAGGCCGCCGGACACCAGGAGACTTGTCGCGAGGATCGAGCCTGCTGCTGGGCTGGTGGACGAGCTCACGATGCCGACCAGCCCTGGACCGACCATGAACGCGATGCCGACGCTCAGCGCCTCCAACGCGAACGCCGACGAGAGCAGTGGGGTGTCGCGTAGTGCGTACGACCAACGGGCCGCCGTCTGCGCACTCACCTGCGGTAGCGATCCGCCGGCGAGGACGCCGGCTACAACGAGCGACCAGAGCGATGAGTCGGAGACGGTGAGGCTGATGAGCAGAGCCATCGTCGTCGCGTGTACGAGCAACGTGATCGGCAACATCCGGGTCTGACCGAACCGGTCGATGAGTCGCGCGACCTGCGGTCCGGCGACCGCTTCGGCGACAGCGAAGCCGCCGGTAACGCTGCCTGCCGCGGCGTACGAGCCGGTCGATCCGTGGACCAGCCAGACGATGCCGAGGCCGGTCATGGCGATCCCGATCCTTGCCGGGACCGCTGCGAGGTAGAACTTCCACGCGCCAGGAGTACGCAGTACCGCTGCGTAAGTGGGCGCGCCTATCCGTCCGGTGAGAGCCGGCACGGTGTGACCTTCCGCTGCCCGGAGGGGCGGGGGACCCGACCGTGGGCGTCCAGCTTCGCCGGTCTGTCCGTCCGCCTAGAACCGTCCATGTTCGGCAGGCAGCTTCCCTTCGATAGGAAGGGGGGACGCTCGCCACCCACCGGCACTGTCAACGGGCAATAAATTGGTTCAGGTTGACCGGAACATCGTACCGCCCTCGAGCACCGGCACGCTCGTACTCTCATCCACCTCGGCCGCGATCGCTACGTCCTCCGGATAGCCGTACTGCGTGAGCTCGCGACCGCCGGCGCATTCGTGCAAGAGCTTGGGCAACTCATCGGCCACCGCGTCGTACGCCGCGACCGCCGCGCGCGCCTCCGGCGACAGATCGTCCTGGTCGAGCGCACTCAGGAACCCGCCGGCTCCCCACAGATCCTCGACGGCCGGCCGAAGCGATCCGTCGGACCACCGCTCCCCGGCCGCGATCGCGACAACCCGTCGTCCGGTGCCCTGCTCTCTGACCCACTCCGCTGCCGCTCGGCGGTTACGCAACGACACCGCGATCACCGTTGCCCCGCTGTCACTGAGCTGCTTGGCAATCGTGGAGCCGTTCGGCGACGGCAGCACCAACCTGCTGACACCTTGCGATTGCCGAATCGTCGCCGGCGACAGACTCACGTCACCCGACCGGGCCTCGGACCGCCCCACCGCCAGCTTCGCGCTCCACCGCTCGGCATAAGCGACAGCCGACTCGTCTCGCCACTGATACGGGTAGACCGCGATCCCGAGATCGGCCGCAACTGTCACAGCTGTGGTGAACGACAGCACGTCCACCACAGCAACGATGTCCCCGGCAACCACCTCGGCCCCGACCGGTCCCCAGTCGAACCCGAGCCTGAAGCCGCTCTGCGCATACGGGCTAGCCACCCGACGGATCATGCCGTCGGGCAACCAACCCCACAAGCAGGTTTCAGCTCAGAGCGTCGGCGGCAGCCGGCGACGAGTCCCGCAGGAAGGTAACGCAGCGCTCCGCTTCGTCCTTCTCGTCGATGAGCGCGGCCGCCTTGCCCAGCGCGGCCAGTGCGCGCAGGAACCCGCGGTTCGGCTCGTGTTCCCACGGCACCGGTCCGTGCCCCTTCCAGCCGTTCCGGCGGAGCAGGTCCAGCGCGCGGTGGTAGCCGGTCCGCGCGTACGCGTACCCCTCGATGGTCCGGCCGTCCGCCAAGGCGCCCTCGGCAAGCACGGCCCAGGCCAGCGACGACGTCGGGTGCTTGGCGGCGACGTCCGCCGGAGCGGCCCCGTCGGCGAGTTCCGCCGCGGCCGGGTCGACCGGTAGTAGTGTCTCGGGTGGGCCTGAGAGCAGATTGTTCAATTCCATAAGCACATCTTCGCCGATCACGCAGCCGTACCGGCACGTGACCGTCTGACGAAATCCGTTGACCGTTCACCCACCGGCCACGGATGCTTGAGACCCTGCGTCAAACCGCCGTGGTTCCCAGCTACGGCCGGAAGGAGGCACCGGATGAGCGTCATAGTCCTGAACGCGTCGTACGAACCGCTGCACACCGTCTCGATCCAGCACGCCATCCGGATGCTGGTGCGTGAGGTCGCAGTGGTGGAAGAGGCGCACGGAGAGCGAACTATCGGCCCCTTCCCGGTCCCTCGCGTCCTACGCCTGGTCCGGTACGTCGTCACCCATTGGCGCTACGCAGCCGGTCGGATGAAGTACAGCAAGCACGGTGTCCTCCGCCGGGACAAGTTCCGCTGCGCGTACTGCGGTCTCGAGAACGCCGACACCATGGATCATGTCCAACCCAGATCCAGGGGCGGCCGCACCGAGTGGCTGAATGCCGTGGCCGCCCATGCCTCGTGCAACGAGCGGAAAGGCAACCGCACTCCGTCCGAGGCCGACATGCCGCTCCTTTGGCAACCCTGGGTACCAACCCGCGCCGAGCTCGTCATAGACAGATGACGAGCTTTTTTCATGCCCGTGGAGATCACCACAGTCGCTGATCGCCCCGAGCTCGCGAACGCAGACATCGACGTACACGGCTGGCCCGAGTTCATGCGCCACAACCGCGTGTCCGAGGCGTACTTCGGCCAGGTCCCTTCGGCGTTCCCCGCCACCTGCCTGATCGCCACTACCGGCGACCGGGTCGTCGCCGACGCCCATGCCGTCCAGTTCGCCCGCCGCTCGGACTTCCCGCCCGGCGGATGGGAGCAGGCAGTCGTCTGGGCGTTCACCGACGTACGCCGCGGCGCACGACCTGACACGGCCTGTGCCCTCAACATCAGCGTTGCGCACGACCTGCAGAATCAGGGCATCGCGGCACTCATGCTCGCGGCCCTTCGACAGGCGGCCGGCGATGCGGGACTAGACGTCCTGGATGCCCCTGTAAGGCCGACTCACAAGCACCTAGAACCCCAGACCTCCATGACTGAGTACGTCGCCCGAACGCGCGCTGACGGGCTGCCGTGGGATCCGTGGCTGCGTACCCATGTCCGGGCCGGCGGCGAGATCGCCGGAGTCGCGCCCGCGTCCTGGGTGGTCGCCGGGTCGCTGGCCGAGTGGCGTTCGTGGACCGGGCTTCCGTTCGATCGCAGCGGTCCCGTCGAGGTCGCGGGCGGACTCGTCCCGGTCGACTGCGACGTCGCTGCCGATCGCGCGGTGTACGTCGAGCCGAATGTGTGGGTGCGGCACAAGTTCTCCACAGCTTGAAAATCGTCGGTCCGGGCGAGGGTCGATCGCGGCACTTTCTAGGGCATGAATCCTCAACTTGCTGTGATGGCGTCGATCCGCGGTGGTGTCTTCACCCGGGCCGACGCGCGCGCCTGTGGTTACCCCGACGCTGACATCGACTCTCTGCTGGGCACCGGCTGCTGGCGCCGGATCCGGCGCGGGACGTATGCCGCCCAACGCTCACTCATGCTCGTCACCGACGAGGTTCTGCACCTGCGGAAGGTGCACCGCGTCCTCCGCGCCGGCGGACCCAACGTGTTCGCGAGCCACCAAACCGCCGCGGCCCTGCATGCCTTACCTGTCTGGGGTCTCGACCTGACGCGCGTCCATGTGACGGCTCCCGACGGGCGATCCGGCCGAATACGCGGCGGTGTCCATCGCCACATCCGCGATCCCGTCGGCTCGGGCCTCCAACTGTGGAACGGACTGCGCATGGCCTCACCCGCCCGCGCAATCGCCGAGGTGGCCGCCACTGCGCCACCGACCTCAGCGGTCGTGCTCGCCGACGCCGCTCTGTACGCCGGTCTCGTCAGCAAGCGCACGCTCAAACACGCGGTCTCCTCGCTCGACCACGGCAACAAACGTGCGCTCGCGGTCCTGGATCACCTCACCGGTGCCGCCTCGATCGCCGAGTCGCGACTCCGACTGATCCTCGCCACCGCAGGCTTGCCGACTCCGAGCCCATCACTACCGCCAGAAGCCGACGACCCGGACTTCCCAACCGAAGGATTCTGGTTCCCGGACGAACGCACTGTCGTCGAGTTCGAGGCGCGTTTCCCCTTCTGGTGCGAGGAATTCGAGCCCTCCGTCGAAGAACCGCTCCCCGAACCACAAGCAGCCGATCCCGACGGACCGCAACCCGTGGAGCACTGCCGGATCTCCTGGGCAGATCTCGACGACCCACCGACCGTGGCCGACCGCATCCAGGCCACGTTCACCCGAGCAGCCCGCCGCACCGGCATCCGCCACTTCGACCTGGCCCGAGCCCGGATGTGACAGACAGAAAGGCTCACCGCCGCGTGCAGTCGACGCGGTGGTGAGCCCCTCGAAGATCCCCTTGAGGAGGACCCAGCTGATGTCAGCCGTTCAGCGACGTACCGGTCGAGCGGAGGCTCTCGCAGGCCTCGCCGACGCGGTTCGCCATACCCACTTCGCCCGCCTTGCCCCAGGCGCGCGGGTCGTAGGCCTTCTTGTTGCCGACCTCGCCGTCCACCTTCAGCACGCCGTCGTAGTTGGTGAACATGTGCGCCGCCACCGGCCGGGTGAACGCGTACTGGGTGTCGGTGTCGACGTTCATCTTGATGACGCCGTGGTCGACCGCGGCCCGGATCTCCTCGAGCGTCGAGCCGGAGCCACCGTGGAAGACCAGGTCGAACGGACGCTCCTTGCCGACCTTGGCGCCGACCTGCTCCTGGATCTCCGCCAGGATCTCCGGCCGCAGCTTGACCGCACCCGGCTTGTAGACGCCGTGCACGTTGCCGAAGGTCAGCGCGGTCAGGTAGCGGCCGTTCTCACCGGTGCCGAGCGCCTCGACCGTGGCCAGGCCGTCCTCGACCGTGGTGTAGAGCTTCTCGTTGATCTCGTTGGCGACACCGTCCTCCTCGCCGCCGACGACACCGACCTCGATCTCCAGGACGATCTTCGCCGCGGCCGTCTTGGCCAGCAGCTCCTTGGCGATCTCCAGGTTCTCGGTCAGCGGCACCGCCGAGCCGTCCCACATGTGCGACTGGAACAGCGGGTTCTCGCCGCGCGCGACGCGCTCGGCGGAGATCTCCAGCAGCGGCCGGACGAAGCCCTCGAGCTTGTCCTTCGGGCAGTGGTCGGTGTGCAGCGCGATGTTCACCGGGTAGTTCTTGGCGACCTCGTGCGCGTACGCCGCCAGCGCGACCGCGCCGGACACCATGTTCTTCACGGTCGGACCGGACAGGTACTCCGCACCGCCGGTGGAGACCTGGATGATGCCGTCCGAGCCCGCCTCGGCGAAACCGCGGATCGCGGCGTTCAGCGTCTGCGAGGAGCTGACATTGATGGCCGGGTAGGCGAAGCGGTTCTGCTTGGCCTTGTCCAGCATCTGGGCGTAGACCTCAGGGGTTGCAATAGGCATGTCTCGCGGTACTCCTCACAACACAGTTCTTGTGGGTTCGGCTCCAGTATTGCCGCCTGGCACTTCGTCGTGACCAGCGGCCCGCCTGCCGGGCCGGCCCGGTGGCCGGGGAGCGATCGGCAGGGATGTAGACCAGTTGATGAACAGGACCGATCCAGTTCGTTGCGTCCGGATGTCCTCCGGGAACAGCGGCCGCTCCGTGGACGGTCAGGCGGACCCGGTTCGCGGGCCGCGCGGGGTCAGGGCCATGTGCAGCCGGTAGCGGTCGGCACGGTAAGCCGACCAGGACAGTTCGACGACCTTGCGGCCGGCGAACGTGGTGCGCTCGAGGACCAGCAGGGGTGCCCGCCTGGCCACGCCGAGCACCCGGGCGACATGACCGTCGGCGTTGTCCGCCCGGACGGTCTGCTCACCGGAGGTGACGACGACGTCGTACTCACTGGCAAAGACGTCGTAGAGGGTGCCGAGCTCGCGGCCGAGCAGGCCGGGGAAGAGCGCGGACGGGTAGTAGCCGACCTCGTAGGCCATCGGCGACGCGTCGGCCGTGCGGAGCCGCTCGACCCGGATCACCTTGGTGCCCTTGGGGACCCGCAGGCCCTTGGCGGTCTCGTCGGAGGCCTCGATCTCGCTGGCCGACAGCACCACGGTGCCGGGCTCGAGACCACGGGCCCGCATCTCCCGGGAGAACGAGGTCAGGTGCAGCTGGGAGTCGACCTGGGGGCCCGTGACGAAGGTGCCCTTGCCGTGCACCCGCTCCAGCGCGCCGGACTCGACCAGGTCGCTGATCGCCTGCCGGACGGTCACCCGCGAGACGTTCAGCTTGTCGACCAGGGCCCGCTCGGACGGGATCGGATCGCCGGGATGCAGCTCGACATCGATCAGCCGTTCCAGCACCGATCGGACCTGGGCCCGCTTGGTCGCCACCATGGAATCTCGATCCTCCAGACCTGGGCGGATCTCGGGGGTGCCCCGGGACGCCGCTCACTGCTATCGTGCGCAGCATACCTGTTAAGACCAGATAGGACCAGTGATCCCAGTGGTGTCTGTGCCCGTCCAGGAAACCCAGATGGCGCGCGAGATCGCCGAGCAGCCGGCGGCGCTCGCGGCGACGTTCGAGCATGTTCTGCCGCTGCGGCACGACATCACCAGGCTCGCCGCCGGGCGGCGGCACGTGATCTTCGTCGCCCGTGGATCGTCGGACAACGCCGGGGTCTACGGGCGGTACCTGACCGAGATCCACGCCGGCCGGCAGGCGTCCCTGGCCGCTCCGTCGGTTGCCACGCTGTACGGCGCGAACCTCGACCTGTCGAACTCGCTGGTCGTCGCGGTCAGCCAGTCGGGTGCGACGCAGGAGATCGTCGACACGGCCGAGTGGGCGAAGCGGAACGGCGCCGCGATCGTCGGCATCACGAACGACGGCGACAGCCCGTTGGCCTCGACCGCCGACGTCGCGCTGATCACGCAAGCGGGCAAGGAGCTCGCCGTGCCGGCCACGAAGACCTATACGACGCAGCTGGCCGCGATCACGGTTGCCGTGGACGCGCTCGCGCAGCGACCGGGGACGCTCGACGCGGACATCGCGCGGGTGCCGGACGAGGCGGCCAAGATGCTGTCCGGATCGGTCGAGGCCGCCGCGGACCTGCTCGCCGGCGCCCACGACGTACTCGCGAGCGGTCGTGGCCTCACGTTCGGCACGACCCTCGAGGTCGCGCTGAAGCTCGAGGAGACCTGCCTGCAGCCGGTCCGCGGACTCTCGTACGCCGACTTGAAGCACGGCCCGATCGCAGTCGTCGACGCCGACCTGGTCACGATCCTGGTAGCGGCGGGGGACGGCCCCGCGCTCCCCGGTATGACCGAGCTGGCCGGTCTCGTCCGCGAGAAGGGCAGCAAGATCCTGGGCATCGGCGGCGACCCCACGTTCGCCTCACGCTGCGACGTGAACCTGCCCGGCCCCGCCCTCCCGGAGACGCTCGTCCCGCTCGCGCTCGTCATCCCTGCCCAGCGCGCCATCGAGCTCCTCGCCCGCAAACTCGGCCTCGACCCCGACGCACCCCGAGGCCTCCGCAAGGTCACCCAGACGGACTGAGCCTGTGCCACTGCTCGTCGATCCAGCGCTCCCGGACGGAACGCTGCGAGCTGCCACTCAGCCGCGCCTGACGACGAACGACGGATTGGTCTTGCGGCCGTGGCAGCGCGACGACGCGGCCGCTGTGCTGACGGCGTTCGCCTGTCCGGAGATCCAGCGGTGGCATGTTCGCCGGCTCGACACACTCGAGGAAGCAGCTGAGTGGGTCGGCCAGTGGGCCGACCGTTGGGAGACCGAGACGGCGGCGAGCTGGGCGGTCGTCGATGGCGATCACGCCGGGACCGACGCCCGGCACGGTCTGCATGATCTGCCGCTGGGACAGATCGGTCTGCGCAACATCTCGCTCGCGGAGGGGTCAGCCAGCCTGTCGTACTGGGTGACCCCGGCGGCTCGGGGGCGGTCCGTCGCCGCAAGATCGGCCGACGCGCTATCCGCCTGGGCGTTCGAGTCGATCGGCTTCAACCGGCTGAACATCCAGCACTCCACCGTCAACACAGCGTCCTGCCGGGTCGCCGAGCGAACCGGTTACGGCGTCGAGGGCACGTTGCGGCAGGCGATCAAGCACGCCGACGGCTGGCACGACTGGCACCTCCACGGCCGACTGCGCACCGACGGACAGACCTCGTTCAACAAAGTGCTCACTCGGTGAGCACTTTGACTGGAATGGTGGTGGTCATCAACAGGGAAGACCCGAGGAGAGGACCACCACGATGTTGCGAGGATTCGCCACCGTCAGCTTCTACGCCGCGGATGTGAAGGCGGCACGCGCTTGGTACGAGGAGCTGCTCGGCATCAAGGCGTACTACGCCGTGCCGACGGCGGATGACCCGGCGTACGTCGAGTTCCGCTTCGGCGACTTCCAGTGCGAGCTGGGCATCATCGACGCCAAGTACGCGAGCCACCAGGTCACCTCGGGCCCCGCCGGCGCGGTCATCCACTGGCACGTCGACAACCTCGAAGCCGAACTCCAGCACTTCCTCGACCACGGCGCCACCCTCCAAGAACCGATCACCGAACGCGGCAACAACACCGGCTTCCGCACGGCCTCCGTGGTCGACCCCTTCGGCAACCTCATCGGCATGATGAACAACCCGCACTACCTCGAGATCTTCGAAGGCCTGAAGAGCGCTTAAAAGTTGCCGCACTGCGCTCGAAGTCGCCGCAGTGCGCTCGAAGTCGCCGCGGTCGGTCAGAAGTTGCCGCGGTGGGTGAGGGCGGTGGTTATTTGGGCGGCGGCTTCTTGGAGGTGCGGGAGGGCCTCGGTGCGGAGTGAGGTGGGGGTCGAGCGGGAGGCGTGGGCGGAGACGTTGAGGGCGGCGATGACGCGACCGCGGGCGTTGTGGATGGGAGCCGCGATCGAGCGAAGGCCCTGCTCGAGCTCCTGGTCGACGAGGGCGTAGCCGTCCGTGCGGGCCTGGGTGATCGTGGCGCGCAGGTTCTCGGCAGACGTGACCGTGCGCTGCGTGAGCGCCTCGGCCTGCAGCGAGTCGAGGTACGACGCGAGCTCGTCCTCCGGCAGGCCCGCGAGGAGGACGCGGCCCATCGAGGTCGGGTACGCCGGGAGGCGGGCGCCGACACCGAGCGCGACCGTCATGATCCGGCTCGTGGGGACGCGAGCGACGTACACGATGTCAGGAAGGTCGAGCGTCGCGATGGAGCAGGACTCGCGGGTCTTGGCGCTGAGCTCTTCCATGAACGGGCCGGCTAGCTCGCCGAGATCCAGCGACGACAGATAGGCCCAGCCGAGGGCCAGCACGCGCGGGGTGAGTGAGAAGCGGCGGTGGTCGCTGCGGACGTACCCGAGCTCTTCCAGCGTGAGCAGGATCCGCCTGGCGGTCGCAGGCGTGATGCCGACCGCTCGCGCCACCTCGCTGAGCGTCAGCGACGGCGCATCGGCGGAGAACGCGCGGATCACCGCGAGCCCGCGCTCCAGGCCTTGCAGAAACGTGCCTGTAGACGCGTCACTCGCCATCGGCTAGCCTACTTTTCGTTGAAAGAAGAACTATTCGCTGAGCGAAATCCTATCGGAGCTGCCGATGCCGCGTCCAGCAGAACCGGGACGAGCGGAGCCTCAGGCCGGGTTCGTGCACACGTTCCTGCCGGGGCGAGTGGTGTTCGGAGCGGGCTCGCTCGACCAGGTGGCCGGCGAGGTCGAGAGCCTCGGCGTACGGCGGGCGCTGGTCGTGGCGACCAGATCCGCACGCGACGCGGCGGACGTGGTCGAGGTGCAGCTCGGCGACCGGTTCGCAGGGCGGATCGATGGTGTGACCCAGCATGTGCCGACCGCGGTCGCGGAGCATGCCCGGGCGAAAGCGCATGAGCTCGACGCCGACGGGGTCATCGCCATCGGCGGCGGCTCGGCAATCGGCCTGGCAAAGGCGGTCGCCCTCACCAGCGAGGTAGCGATTGTTGCGGTGCCCACGACGTACGCGGGGTCCGAGATGACGCCGGTGTGGGGCGAGACGTCCGGCGGAAGCAAGACGACCGGCACCGACCTGAGGGTGCTGCCGCGCGTTGTCGTGTACGACCCGGTCCTCAGCCAACACCTGCCGAAGAAGGTCACCGCAGCAAGCGTTGCCAACGCGATCGCGCACTGCGTCGAGGCCGTCTGGACACCGAAAGCCGACCCGATCACCGAAGTGACTGCGGTCGAAGGACTCCGCGCCCTCGCCACCGGCCTCCGCCGAACACTTGCCGAGCCACTAGATTTAGATGCCCGCAGCAACCTTCTGTACGGCGCCTGCTTGGCCGGCTCGGCGTTGGCGACGGCCGGGACGGGACTGCACCACAAGCTGTGCCACCTGCTGGGCGGCACCTACAACCTCCCCCACGCGGAAACGCACGCAGCTGTGCTGCCGCAAGTTGCCCGCATCAACGCGCCCGCAGTACCCCCATCAAAAGCACGACTGGAAGCTGCGCTCGGCACCACAGACCTGGCAGCCGGACTGTTCGACCTGTTCACGGAGGCGGAAGTTCCGACCAGCCTGAAGGAACTAGGGCTGACCGAGGACCAAGCGCGAGAAGCAGCGAAGGCGTTCAAGCCCACCGACAACCCGATCCCCGTGACCGAGGACCTGGTGCGCGAGATCCTCACCCGCGCCTGGGCCGGCACGCGACCTTGATGAACCTTGATGAACGAGGAGACCGATGGACCTGCAAGGCGATGACCTGACCGAGGCGGTGGTGGCCAGCTTCGACGGCAGCGAGAGCGACCGCTACAAAACAGTGATGAGCGCCCTCGTCCGCCACCTGCACGCGTTCGCGCGGGAGGTGGAGCTGACCGAGGACGAGTACTTCACCGCGATCGATTTCCTCACCCGGACCGGCCAGATCTCGACCGGTACGCGGCAGGAGTTCGTGCTGCTGGCCGACGTACTCGGGCTGTCGATGCTCACCGTCGGACTCGGCAACCGCAAGCCGCCGGAGGCCACGCAGTCCACCGTGTTCGGCCCGTTCTTCGTCGAGGGATCGCCCGAGGCACAGCTCGGCGACGACATCGCGAACGGCGCCCCGGGACAGCCGTGCCTGGTGAGCGGCAAGGTCCTCAACACCAAGGGCGAGCCGATCGCCGGCGCACTCGTCGAGACCTGGCAGGCCGATGAGGACGGGTTCTACGACGTACAGAAGGATCTCGACGGACCGCAGAACCGGGCGCACCTCGCAACCGATGCCGAAGGCAACTACCGGTTCTGGGCGGTGAAGCCGGTCGCCTACCCGATCCCCGATGACGGCCCGGTCGGCGAGCTGCTGCGGGCCGGCGGCCGTGGCCCGATGCGTCCGGCGCACATCCACTTCATGGTCACGGCTCCCGGCTACAGCCGGCTCATCACCCATGTCTTCGCGGCCGGCGACGAGTACCTCGACACGGACGCGGTCTTCGGAGTCAAGCAGTCCCTGATCGCCGATTTCACCGAACACCAAGACGACGACAAGACCTACTACTCCGTCGAGTACGACCTGGTGCTCGCGACCACCGAGGAGACGCAGCAGTGATCACGACAGACGTCCTCATCGTCGGCAGCGGCCCCGCCGGCGGCGCCGCGTCGCTCTTCCTGTCCACGTACGGCGTCGACAACATCGTCCTGACCCGGTACGGCTGGACCGCGAACACGCCCCGCGCGCACATCACCAACCAGCGCACGATCGAGCTCATGCGCGACATGGGCATCGAGGACAAGGTCAACGACAACGGCACCGCCCACGACCTGATGGGGCAGACGGCGTTCTGCACCAGCCTCGCCGGCGAGGAGATCGGCCGGATCCGCACGTGGGGCACGCATCCGCGCCGGCTCGCCGACTACACCGAGGCGAGCCCGTGCCTGCCGTGCGATCTCCCGCAGACGCTCTTCGAGCCGATCCTCGTCAGCACGGCGGCCAGCCGCGGCGCGCAGCTCCGCTTCAACACGGAGTACCTGTCGCTCGAGCAGGACGACGACGGTGTCACCGCGACGGTCCGCGATCGGCTCAGCGACACGACGTACCAGATCCGGGCGAAGTATCTGATCGGCGCCGACGGCGGACGCAGCAAGGTTGCCCAGGACATCGACCTGCCGATGGCCGGCGCGATGGACATCGAGGGTTCGATGAACATCGTCTTCGAGGCCGACCTCAGCCGGTACGTCGCGCATCGCCCGAGCGTCCTGTACTGGGTCCTCCAGCCGGGCGCCCAGATCGGCGGGATCGGCGCCGGCCTGGTCCGCATGGTCCGCCCGTGGAACGAGTGGCTGATCGTCTGGGGCTACGACATCAACCAGCCCGCGCCGGTGGTCGACGAGGCGATGGCGACCGAGATCGTACACAACCTGGTCGGCGACGACACCATCGACGTGAAGCTGAAGGGTACGTCGGTCTGGAGCGTCAACCACATGTACGCCGAGAGGGCGTCAAAGGGCCGCGTGTTCTGTATGGGCGACGCGATCCACCGGCACCCGCCGAGCAACGGTCTCGGCTCGAACACGTCGATCCAGGACGCGTACAACCTGGCGTGGAAGCTCGCACTGGTCCTGAAGGGCCAGGCCTCCCCCGAGCTCCTCGACACCTACAACGACGAGCGGGCGCCGATCGCGAAGCAGATCGTTGACCGCGCCAACAAGAGCCGCAACCAGTTCGGGCAGATCTTCCGCGCGCTCGGGATGACGCCGGATGCGCCGGCCGGGCGGACGATCGAGTCCCGCAAGGACGACACTCCCGAAGGCGCAGCACAGCGCGAGGAACTACGGCAGGCGATCGAGCTCAAGGACTACGAGTTCAACGCGCACGGCGTCGAGCTCGGGCAGCGCTACAAGTCATCCGCCGTGATCGAGGACGGTACGCCCGAGCCGCCGTACGAGCGGGATCACGAGCTGTACTACCACCCGACGACCTGGCCGGGCGCCCGGATCCCGCACTGCTGGCTGACCCGCGGTAGCGAGACCGTCAGCACGCTGGACGTGGTCGGCAAGGGCCGATTCACGTTGCTCACCGGCATCGGTGGCGACGCGTGGGTGAAGGCGGCGCAGTCTGTGTCCGAGCACCTCGGCGTACCGATCGAGCCGTACGTGATCGGGCCGGGCCGTGAGCTGGACGACCTGTACGGCGACTGGGCGCGGGTGCGCGAGATCCCGGACGAGGGCTGTCTCCTCGTCCGTCCGGACGCACACATCGCCTACCGCTCGTTCGAACAGCCCGACGACCCCACGGGTGCGCTGCAGCAGGCCGTCAGCGCGCTCCTAGGCCGCGCTTGACGCTTCGGAGCGGAGGATCTGGTCGAGGATCGCCGAGATCTCCGCGGTCTCGGCGTCCAGCAGGGTGATCAGCGCGACCCGCGACGTCTCCGTGCGCGCCTCCAGAGCCGCCGCGCTCAAGGCGCGCACGGTCCCCAGCTCGTGTATCAGTTCGTCCCACAGAGCGTTCATCAACAAACCCCCATGATTCCCGTCACAAACCCGACGACATGCTTGATGCACGCCGAACCCCCCGAGTTGGGGCTGACTTTGGTCGAGAAGCCTCACTTCTGTCACCGGGTACAACGCGGCACCCCGGGCGCACGTTACGGATGTGTCAAGAATTTCCAGCTGTGAGGCGGGACGACGACCGCGTCCTCGACCGGGAACTCAGCGTCGGAGTCCGAGACGTTGAGCAGGAGCAGCACCCATTCGTCGCCGTGGCGAGCGCGCAGGGCGATGGTCTGATTGGTCACGTGCTCGACCGTCGTCCGGGCGCGGGTGAGCCACGAGTGACGGCGCCGCAGGCCGATCAGCTCCTGGTGCAACCGGTACGTCGGCCAGCCGTCCGGCGCGAGCCCGTCGGGCGTGTCCGGAAAGGCAGGGCGTATCGCATCGTCACCACCGACGCGGTCCTCCTTGAGACCGCGGAACGCCTGCTCATCCCCCGAGTAGACGCTCGGCACGCCGCCGACCGCGAACAGGATCGCGAGCGCATGCCCGAGATGCCGCTCGTCCTCGAGGCGGGTCGCGAGCCGCGTCACGTCGTGGTTGCCGACGAACGTCTGCGGGACGAACGTGTCGAGCAACGCGTTGTGCCGGCCCAGCGCGTGCGAGAGCTCGAAGAAGTTGCCGTCGTTCAGTGAGCTCCAGATCGCTTTCCACAGTTCGTACTGCGTGACCGAGTCGAGCCCGCTCTTCTCGACGTACTCGGCGTAGTCCCCGTGGATCACCTCGCCGAAGTACCAGGCGTCCCGGTCTCGCGGCAGGACGGCGCGCCAGAATTCGGGCGGCACGGCGTACGCGACGTCGAGGCGCCACGCGTTCACACCGCGGTCGAGCCAATGGCGGACTACGTCGCCGACGTACTGCGCGACGGCGGGGTTGCTGTGGTCGAGGGCAACCAGGTGCTCGTGGCCCTCGAAGGTAGCGCCGTCGCTGCGGAACCACTCCGGGTGGACGAAGGAGCGAGCGACGTGATTGAAGACGCCGTCGAGGGCGATCCGCAGACCGCGGTCGTGCGCCTTCGCGACCAGGCGGTCGAAGTCGGCATCGTCGCCCAGGCGAGGGTCGATGCGGAAATGATCGATGGTGTCGTAGCCGTGCGTCTCCGACGCGAAGATCGGCCCGAGCAGGAGCCCGTTGCAGCCCAGCTCGATGGCGTAGTCGAGCCAGTTCTCCAAGTGCGCCAGGCGGGCCCCAGTGCGATCGGCTGTGAAGCCGAGAGGGTAGATCTGCCACCAGATCGCGTGGTCAGCCCACATGTCTTCTCCTCAACAGCAAAGTAGGAACGATCGCGATCAGGCAGCCGATCACGGTGTCGATGAGCCGGTACCCGACGGTCGAGAGCTCCGGCGTACGGCCGAGGTCCATCAGCAGGACTACCAGCGGGGTCATGACGGTGGCATAAGCAGCGTAGTTGCGTTCCTTCAGCAACGGCCGCAATCCGGCGAGGACACTGACGACCGCCACGATCACCCAGGACGGCGGGACCCACAGGATGAGCAGGCCGCCGATCAGTACGCCGGCACAGGTCCCGGCGCAGCGTTGTGTTGCTCGGAGCAACGATCCGCCACGGCGACGTACGACGATCACCACCGCCAGCGCGATCCAATACCCCTTCTCCTGATGCCATAACTCGCCCATCACCTCCGCAACAGCAAGCGCGGGCACCAGCTGCACGGCGTACCGCCAGCCGTCGAACTGCCGCAGCTTCCCGCGCCACCGCCGCCACAACTGCCGGTACGTCGGCCGCGCGGCCTCGGGTCCAGCGGACGAGAACGCCAACCCCAGCAGGATCGACCACGCGACCCCGAGCGCGAACCAGCGAGCCACCTCCCACGGATCCGCCGCACCCAGCCCGGTCGCCATCACGAGAAACGTGACGAACCGCGTCGTCGCGTCCGCCGTCCACCGGCTGAACCCACCCACAACAGCGGCCACCGCCGACAACCCCACCACGCCGGCCGCACCACCCGATCCCCGCCCACCAAGCCACACCCCGACCAACGCGGCGACCGTCACGACCGCCCCGAGACCACTTTGTGCACCGGCCAACCACAAGAACCGCCTGCGAATGGTTGATGCGCGCCCAAGGTGCGGCATGGCCAGGGCGCCGAGTGCCGCGAAGGAGGCGTGGGCGAGGTGGTCGGTGGTGACGCCGTACGTGATGGGAGCGGCCATCGCGAGCGCCCCGGTGACCAACTGGGCCGGAACGACAGGTGTGTCCCGAGACCAGTGGTTTACGCTCATAGTAAGCTAAGCTTAGCATCTCCAAGCGTCAGCAAAGGTAGGACAGTAAGTGGAAGCGTACGATACAGCGGTCGCGCTCCGGCGGACGAGCACTCGGCTGGCCCTGCGGCTGCGGGCTGAGCGGACGGGTGACGGACTCGGCAGTACGGGCGTTGCCGTGCTGGGCCAGCTGCACCGGCGGGGAGCGCTGACGGCAAGCGAGATCGCGGCGGCCGAGCGTGTGCAGCCACAGTCGTTGACGCGGGTCCTGGCGAGCCTCGAGGAGCAAAACCTCATCAAGCGAGAGCAGGACGCCCAGGACCGCCGCCGGCACACGATCGAACTGACCGACGACGGGCGGCAACTGCTCCGCGAACATATGAAGAGCTCCGACGACTGGCTCGCCGAAGCCATCGAAACCCGGCTCAACCCGACCGAGCGGGCAGTACTTCAGCTGGCCGCGGGGATCCTGGATCAGCTGCTCGACGGCTGACCGAAGGTGTGGCGGCGGATCCACGCATGCATGGCGATCGCGGCCGCTGCGCTGGCGTTGATGGAGCGAGTCGAGCCGAACTGTGCGATCGAGAGGACAGCTGTGCAGATCGCATGCGCATCATCGGTCAGCCCGGGACCCTCTTGACCGAAGAGCAGGACGCATTCGCGCGGTAGGTCGTACGTCTCCAGCGGAACCGAGCCCGGCAGGTTGTCGATTCCGATCACGGGCAGCTCGTGCGACCTGGCGTACGACGCCAGGTCTGCCAACGTCGGCTGGTGGCGGACGTGCTGGTACCGGTCGGTGACCATCGCGCCGCGGCGGTTCCACTTGCGGTTGCCGACGATATGGACCTCCGCCGCGAGGAAAGCGTTCGCCGTCCGGACGACCGAGCCGATGTTCAGGTCGTGCTGCCAGTTCTCGATCGCGACGTGGAACGGGTTCCGCTGCCGGTCCAGGTCCTCGACGATCGCCTCGAGCTTCCAGTACCGGTACTTGTCGACGACGTTGCGCCGATCACCCTCGGCGAGCAGCTCCGGATCCAGCCGCGGATCGTCCGGCGGATCGCCTGCCCACGGGCCGACGCCGACCTCGCTCGGCCCGACCATGTCCGCGCCCCGGAGGTCGCTGCTCAGCTCATGCACAGGTCGGGACGCTACCCTGTCCGCGTGCTTCCTCTTGTCGCGATGCTGATGCCCAACTGGATGGACCCGGAGTACCTCCTGAACTGGATGGGTAACTGGGCCCTCTGGGGCACGCTGATTGTGGTGTTCATCGAGTGCGGGGTGTTGTTCCCGATCCTGCCCGGTGACTCACTGCTGTTCGCGGTCGGCCTGTTCATCGCGCGCGGCACCATCGACGTACCGCTGTGGCTGGCTTGTGTGCTGCTGACCGTGGCCGCATTCCTCGGCAACGTGTCCGGCTACTACATCGGCCGAGTCCTGGGGACGTCGCTGTTCCGCAATCCGAACGCCCGGATCCTGAAACCGAAGTACATCGAGCAAACGCATGAGTTCTTCGAGCGATATGGTCCGCGCGCGCTGGTAATGGCCCGCTTCGTGCCGATCGTCCGCACGTTCGTCACGATCGTCGCGGGCGCCGGGAAGATGGATGCCCGCAAGTTCTTCGTCTGGACCGCGGTCGGCGCGGTGCTCTGGGCGCCGACGATCACCCTGCTGGGTCACGCGCTCGGCAACGTCGAGTTCATCCACAAGAACCTCGAAGCCGCGCTTGTCCTGCTCGTGCTGATCTCGCTGATCCCGATGCTCGTCGAGTACCTGCTCGCCCGGCGCCGCAACCGCAACAACAACTCCGACGGCCCGGGCGCCGCGAAGCACGCCGCGCCGAAGCACGCTGTCACCAACAATCACACCGACTGAAGGTCAGTGCCCGAAGGGAAAGTGCGGGTCCGACCAGACGAAGTCGGTGCTGAGTAGCGACAGGTCAGCGACTTCGACCGGGCCGAGCAGAAGGGGACCCACCACCTGGCCGGAGCCGAGTGAGCATGCCACCCGGATCCGGTCTGCCGCCTGGTACCAGACCAGCGCCCCCCGTGGCGCCGCCCCTTCACGGAGCAGGTCGTGGTGGTTGAGCCAACCAACCGCATCAGCCGCGTCGTGCCAACCGCTGTCGTGCGCATAGCCGAACGCCATTCGCTGAAACTTCAGCGGCCAGTCCTTCCAGGCCGCCGATCCGAGACGTTCCAGCTGCCAGTTCAGCGCCGCCTCGTTGTCCCGCGGGTTCACTACCCGCGGGACGTTCGGGCGCTCCACGGCAACCTCCCCCCAGGCCATAGGTTCTCTCCCCCGATTCCCCCGAAAACCCCGAAAACCTCGGTCTGTGCCGTGGCATGGTCAGATCCTGTCCGACCGCGATACAGCCGCCGTACATTGCTTCTCAGCCGGCCGCGACGCCTGCTTCGGATCCGGCCAGCATCCGGCGGCAGTCGGCGGCGGCGCTGTCGTTGCCGGCCTGCTGCCACACGCGCGCGGCGCGCTCGAGGGTACGGCGGGCGTTGTCGAGGCTGCCCGTGGACAGGTACAGCTCGCCGAGGTGCTGCGCCGCCTCGCCCTCGACACTGCGATCGCCCAGCCGGTGGCCGATGTCGATCGCGTCCAGCAGAGTCTTCCGCGCCGCGGCAACCTCACCGCGCTCCATCAACGCCTGCCCGAGAAGCGCCCGGGTGTACGCCGCACAGTGGTCGTCGCCCATCCCGTCGAAGATCGCCAACGCCTTCCGCAGCTGCCGTACCGCCTCGTCGTGCCGTCCTTGATTGACGCGGAGCGCTGCGATGCGGCGTCGTACCTTGGCCTCCCGATGCGCGTCGGCCCGGCGTACGGCGATCAGGAATGCCTGCGCCAGAAGGCTTCGCGCGGTATCCAGGTCGCCGCGGCCCAGGTACACGTTCGCCGCCGCGGTCCGCGCCAGTGCCTCGGCGTTCCCGTTGCCGTCCTCGACGAACGCCTCGATCGCCCGCTCGTACTGCGCGAGCCCCTCGTCGCGCTGCCCGCGTTCCCGCAGCCACGTGCCGAGTCCGACGGCCACCACGCCCTCGCCGAGCCGGTCACCGACCTCGGCGAACACCTCCGCGGCCGCGTCGAAGTGCCGCCGTGCGTTGTCCCAGTCGTCCTGGTAGACGGCGAGCTGGCCGAGGTTGCGGTGCATGATCGCTTCGCCGTGCCGGTCGCCGCACTCGATCGCACTCAACAGACCCTGCTGGTGCGAACCATTCCAGTCGTCGAATCCGGCCCGCAGGTCGAGGTACGGCCCCCACGCCGCCGCGATCCGCCACGCGTGGTCGTGCAACCCGTTCTGCGCCGCAGCTCGGATCGCCGGCACGAACGTACTGCGTTCGCTGTCCAGCCACGCGATCGCGTCGGCCTCGGTGAACGGCGACGGGTCCGGCGCCGTCAACGGCCCGGTGTGCTCGAGGACCCCGAAGTACTCGAAGGACAAGGCGTCGTTCGCGCGGCGGATCTTGTTCAGGATCGCCTCGACGACGGTCTCGACGTCTCGGACGGCTTGCGCCTTCTGCTCGTCGTCGCCAACCCCGAGCGCGTGCAGCCGCAGCAGGTCGTGGACGCGATAACGCGCCGTACCGCGGTGGTCGACCGAGCTGATCCGGACCAGGTTGACCTCGATCAGCCGGTCCAGACTTCGCCGTACGGCGGCCGGCGACGCGACCGCCTCCAACGCGCGGGCGGAGAAGACACCGACCGCGAAGTGGCCGATCAGCCTGTACAGCCGGGCCTCTTCCGGACTGAGTGCGTCGTAGCTCAGGTCCGCACTGGTCCGTACGGCGAGCTCGCCGATGCTCAACTCGTCCAGTCGCGAGGTCTCGTCCCGCAACCGCCGAGCCAACTCCCGCGCGCTCAGATCGGGCCGCTGCGCCAACCGACTGCCGACGATCCGAATCGCCAGCGGCAGGTTCGCGCACGCAGTCAGGATCTCCTCGGCTTCCGGCGAGGACGCGTCGATCCGCCCAGATCCAGCCACCGACGACAGCAGTACTGCGGCCTCGCGGTCGTCGAACGTGTCGAGCGGCATGCTGTCCGCCCCGGCCAGGTCCATCAGCCGGTTGCGACTCGTCACTACGACTGCCGACGCGCCGGTACCGGGCATCAGCGGCGTGACCTGACCGGCCGCGGCGACGTCGTCGAGGATGATCAGCACCCGCCGGCTTGCCAGCTCGGACCGCAGCATCGCGGACCGGCGCTCCGGATCGGTCGGGATCGCGAAGTCCGGCAGGTTGAGGCTGAGCAGCAGATCGGTGAGTGCCGCGGCCGGATCGCGGGGCTGAGTCGCGCCGTGCATGTCCAGGTAGATCTGCCCGTCAGGGAAGTACTCCCGGACCAGATGGCCGAGCCGAACGGCCAGTGAGGTCTTTCCAGTCCCCGGTGCGCCCGAGATGACGGCGATCGGCGGCCGGACCGGGTCCCGACCGCAGACCAGGTCCCGCAGCTGCTCGAGATGGCCCTGCCGCCCGCTGAAGTCAGCCAGGTCGAGCGGCAGCTGGCTCGGCGGCCGGACCGGGTCGGTCAGCTCGGGCGCGGCCATCGGTCCGGGTTGTGCGGTCGGCTCGGGGCGTTCCGCCGTACGGTCTGCTGGGATGCCGGGGTTGGGCCAGTTGGCCGAGCGACCGTTCTCGGCGCGCGCACCGGCGGCCTCCAGCTCCGGACCAGGCTTGATATCGAGCTCGTCAGCGAGCGTCTTCACTGCCTTCTGGTACTCCGCCCGCGCCTCTCCGACCCGGCCGGCCGCGACCAGCGCGTCGACCAGGCGTCGCCAGAGCTGCTCGTCGTACGGGTCTTCGGTCAGACGGGCGCTGAGTAGCACAGCCGCGCCGCTCGCGTCGCCGTACTCGAGCCGCAGGTCCAGCAGGTTGTCGACGAGTCCGCGGTGCTGCGCCTCAAGGCGGGCGATCGAGCCCTCCCACGCCGCGGGCATCGGCAGATCGTCGAGCGGACGGCCGCGCCACAGCGAGTACGCCCGGGACAGGACCTGCATCGCCTGGCGTCCGTCGCCGGCGTCCCGCAGGTGGCCGCCCTCGGCCAGCAGCGACTCGAACAGGCTGGCGTCGAGTTCGTCGACGCCCACCTCGATGCTGTAGCCCGCTGCCGAGGTGTCGATCGGCGCGGGCAGCCCGGCGTCCTGCAGCACGCTACGCAGGGCGCGGACATACGTCCGGATGTTCGCAGTGGCCGACCGCGGCGGACTGCTCTCCCAGAGCGCGTCAGCGATCAGATCGGTCGAGACGAACCGGTTCGGGTGCAGCAGCAGGGTCGCGAGCAGCTGGCGCGGTTTGGCGGCCTTCAGCGGCTGCCCCTGGACGTGGACGAGTCGCAGTGGTCCGAGGATCGCGTACCTCAGACTGTCCACTCGTCCGACCTCTCCACTCTTGAACCGGCTTATCGTGTCATCCGGTCGCACCATGCGGAAGCCCGATGTACGCCGGATGTATCTCGCTGCGGCACTGTTGACTCAGGTACCGGGGGGAGGGCAGGCCCGGGTGTGGCGACTTGACCGCCGTCACTCCGGGTCTGGCACTGGGAGAGAGTCCGGGGTCGGGGGTCCTGGGCTACGGGGATCCGGTGCCTACTGGCCACCGGTGAATGGCGGCTGACCGTCCTGTGGAGCGGGGGAACCCGCAGGCGGGCCGCCCACCGGTGGCTCTCCCTGTCCCTGGTACTGCCCAGGCGGCGGGTACTGACCGGGCTGACCTTGGTACGGCGGCTGCGCGGGAGGCTGCTGGTAGCCGCCCGGGATCGGCTGCGGCGGCGACTGGTAGTTGCCCTGGTCACCCGGCATCTGCGGGTGGATCTGCCCCGACGACGGCGCGCCCGGCTGCATCTGCGGCGGCGCCTGCTCACCGGCGACCGAGCCGATCGTGCCGAACGACACCTGCGGTACGGCGCGGACCTGCTCGTCCTTGACCTCGAAGTACCCGGCCTTCTCGAACTTGAAGCCGCCCGCGATCAGGTTCGACGGGAAGGCCTCGATCCGGGTGTTGTAGTCACCGACGTTCGCGTTGTAGAACCGGCGGCCGGCCGCGATCCGGTCCTCGGTGTCGGTCAGCTCGCGCTGCAGGCCGAGGAAGTTCTGGTTCGACTGCAGCTGCGGGTAGGCCTCGACCGAGATCATCATCTGACGCAGCGCACCGGACAGCTGACCCTCCGCCGCGGCCCGCTGCTCCGGGGTCGCGCCCTGCACGTTCACCGCCTGGGTGCGCAGCCGGGCGACCTCCTCGAACACGTGCCGCTCGTGCGCCGCGTACGCCCGGACGGTCTCGACCAGGTTCGGGATCAGGTCGTACCGGCGGTGCAGCTCGACGTCGATCTGCCGCCAGGACTCCTGGATCAGGTTCCGTTGCTTGACGAACCGGTTGTACGACGTGATCAGCATGATCGCCAGAATGACGATCACCGCGACGATCACGATGATGACCCAGACCATGACGAGCTCCCGAGAGTTGGCAGTGCTGACTGCGACTCTACGGGCAGGTGGGTCCGCTCGGTGGTTACTGAACGCGGGGGTCTATCCCGGCGTAGTCGCGCCAGACGTACGGCGGGACGTTCTCGATCACCTGCTGGAGCAGACCGAGGCGGTTCATCAGCTGGTTCGGGTCATGGTCGCCCTTGCCCCAGCCGACCAGCGAGTTCCCCTCGGTGCGCCAGCCGATCTCACCGCGGGCGAGCAGCAGCTCCATCATCCGCGGGGTGACCACCGCGTGGCCGAACCGCTCGTCGTCGGCCTTGACCCGGAACGCCCGGTTGAACTGCTCGCTCTCGAACTGGATGTCGCGGAAGCCGAACGCGTTCGCGACCGCGCCGCCGAAGATGCCCTCGTGCGTCACCTCGAGATGCGGCAGCGCCCCCGGGAGCTGCATCACGACCACCGCGTAACGGTGCGTCGTGGTCCGACGCTGACCTCGCCCGTTGGTCGTGTGGGTCTGGTAGCTGTAGTCGAAGGCAACCATCGGGTGCCCGTTGTACGGACCGGACAACACGTTCTTGACGCGGTAGTTGTCGCCGGTACGAAACGGCGTACCCGACCACTGCCCGGCCAGGGAGGGGTTGGACGGCACGTACGACCAGCCCTGCTGGGCCGCGAGACTCGAGAACTGTTCGCGGCGCTTCTTCGCGCGGTAGTAGTTGAAGTAGGCGAGACCGACGCCGACCACAACGGCCACCCCGACGAGCAGGAGGGTGCTGGCCTGCATCAGTTCAGCCCCAGGTCCTCGAGCCCGAACACGGTCCGGTACTCCAGGCCCTCCGCCTCGACCCGCTCCTGCGCCCCGGTCGCCCGGTCCACGATCACGGCAACCGCGACGACCTCGGCCCCGGCTTCGCGCAACGCCTCGACCGCTGTCAGCACCGATCCGCCGGTGGTCGAGGTGTCCTCGACCGCGAGCACCCGCCGGCCCTTCACATCCGGACCTTCGATCCGCCGCTGCAGCCCGTGCGTCTTCTCTGCCTTCCGTACGACGAACGCGTCGAGCGTCCGGCCTTGCTGAGCAGCGGCGTGCAGCATCGACATCGCCACCGGGTCGGCCCCGAGCGTGAGCCCGCCGACAGCGTCGTACTCCAGGTCCTTGGTCAGCTCGAGCATCGCCGGACCGATCAGCGGCGCCGCAGCCGCATCCAACGTGATCCGCCGCAGGTCGACGTAGTAGTCAGCTTCCTTCCCCGAAGCCAACGTCACCCGCCCATGCACGATCGCCTTGCTCTTGACCTGTTCCAGCAACCCGTCCCGGTCGTAGCTCATGGGCGTTGAGCTTAGAACACGGCTGAGCTCACGATTTCTTCTGGACCTTGACCAGGTGGCCGAAGGCAACCGAGCGGTCCGGGGAGTGGAAGAGGTCCTGGCAGGTGGTGAGGGTGATGATCGAGGTGGTGGGGGCTTCGCGCTTGCCAGGGACCGGGTCGAGGACCCAGGTGTCGGTCGGCTTGACGGTGAGGTCGCGGGGCGAGCCGTCCAGCTCGTAGGTGTAGACAGCGTCCTGGGTCTCGACGACGACCTGGTCACCCTTCTGCAGCTCGAGCAGCTTGCGGAACGGGGAACCGTGCGTGACGCGATGCCCGGCGATCGCGAAGTTGCCCGGCTGGCCCGGCAGTTGTGTCTGCGGATAGTGCCCGATCCCGCGCGCCAGATCGTCCGCGTCGACACCCTCGACGACCGGCTTCTGCCAGTCGGCGCCGAACCGTGGGATCCGCAGCAGCACGAACGGCTTCCCGGTCGACGGCTTCACGACCGCAGGAGCCTTCCACTGGTTGCGCAGCGAGTCCTCCGCCTTGCCCATCTGGTGGTTAGAGCTGATACCGGTACCGAAGTACTGCCACCCCACCCACCCGAGCAACCCCACGCCCACCACCAGGAACACGATTCCGAGTCCCCTGACTACTCCCCGCATATGTCCAAGTATGCAGTTCGGCTGTAAAGGCTGTGCACGACGTGTCGATGGACGGGGATGGTTGCCCGGGACGACGATGTGGGCATGAAGGCGCTCGTGAAGGCTGAGGCCAAGCCCGGTCTGTGGTTGCAGGATGTTCCGGAGCCGAAGATCGAGGCCGACGAGGTCCTGATCAAGGTCCTCCGTACCGGTCTGTGCGGCACCGATCTGCACATCCAGAACTGGGACCCGTGGGCACAGAAGAACGTGCCGGTGCCGATGGTGACCGGGCACGAGTTCTGCGGCGAGGTGGTCGAGATCGGCGTCGGCGTACGCGATGTCGCGGTCGGCGACCTGGTCAGCGGCGAGGGCCACCTGGTCTGCGGCCGCTGCCGCAACTGCCGGGCCGGCCGGCGCCACCTGTGCATCAAGACGCGCGGGCTCGGCGTCCACGTGCCGGGAGCGTTCGCGGAGTACGTCGCTCTGCCGGCGACCAACGCGTGGGTGCACAAGGACCCGGTGGACCTCGACGTCGCCGCGATCTTCGACCCGTTCGGCAACGCCGTACACACTGCTCTGTCGTTCCCGCTGGTCGGCGAGGACGTGCTGATCACGGGCGCCGGCCCGATCGGTGTGATGGCCGCCGCGGTCGCGCTGCACGCCGGTGCACGGAACGTGGTGATCACGGACCTCTCGGAGTACCGGCTCGACCTCGCTCGGAAGATCGGCGTCACCCGCGCGGTGAACGTCGGCGAGGAGACGATCGCGGAGGCGCAGCAGAGCCTCGGCATGCGCGAGGGATTCGACGTCGGGATGGAGATGTCCGGGCAGCCGGCCGCGCTGCGCGACATGCTCGCGAACATGACGCACGGTGGCAAGATCGCGATGCTCGGCCTGCCGTCGGACGAGATCGCGATCGACTGGGGCACGGTCGTGCTCAACATGCTGACGATCAAGGGCATCTACGGCCGGGAGATGTTCGAGACCTGGTACTCGATGTCGGTGATGCTCGAGCGCGGGCTGGACCTGACGCCGGTGATCACCCACCGGTTCGGGTACGGCGACTTCGAGCGCGCGTTCGACGTGGCGCGCGCGGGGCAGTGCGGCAAGGTGATCATGGACTGGACGGCTGAATCTCTGGAGGAGAAGCACTGATGTTCGGACGGATGCGGGATGACCTGACGGCGACCATCGGCGAGATCCGGGACGCCGGGCTGTACAAGTCCGAGCGGGTGATCACCTCACCGCAGCAGTCCTTGATCTCGGTTGCGTCGGGCAACGAAGTACTCAACTTCTGTGCGAACAACTACCTCGGACTGTCCGACCACCCCGAAGTTGTCGCCGCAGCCAAGGAGGCCCTCGACCGGTGGGGGTTCGGACTGTCCTCGGTGCGCTTCATCTGCGGCACCCAACAGATCCACAAGGACCTGGAAGGTGCCCTGAGCAACTTCCTCGGCACTGAGGACACGATCCTCTACAGCTCCTGCTTCGACGCGAACGGCGGACTCTTCGAGACGCTGCTCGGCGCCGAGGACGCGATCATCTCCGACGAGCTCAACCACGCCAGCATCATCGACGGCGTACGGCTCTCGAAGGCCAAGCGCTACCGGTACAAGAACCGCGACATGGCCGACCTCGAGGCCCAGCTCAAGGACGCCGCCGACGCGCGGTACCGGCTGATCGCGACCGACGGCGTGTTCTCGATGGACGGGTACGTCGCCCCGCTGGACGAGATCTGCGACCTGGCCGAGCGGTACGACGCGCTCGTCATGGTCGACGACTCGCACGCGGTCGGCTTCGTCGGGTCGGACGGCGCCGGTACGCCGTCGTTGTTCGGCGTGAAGGACCGCGTCGACATCGTCACCGGCACGCTGGGCAAGGCCCTCGGCGGCGCGTCCGGCGGTTACGTCTCCGCCCGCCGCGAGATCGTCGAGCTCCTCCGGCAGCGCTCCCGCCCGTACCTGTTCTCGAATTCCCTGGCTCCGTCGGTCACCGCCGCGTCCCTGAAGGCCCTGGAACTCATCGGCTCTTCCAGCGCCCTGCGCGACAAACTGGCCGCCAACACCCAGCTCTTCCGCACGAAGATGACCGAGGCCGGCTTCAACGTCCTCCCCGGCGACCACCCGATCTCCCCCGTCATGATCGGCGATGCCGCCGAGGCCGGCCGCCTGGCCGACAAGCTCCTCGACCTCGGCATCTACGTCATCGGCTTCTCCTACCCGGTCGTCCCGCAGGGCAAGGCCCGCATCCGGGTCCAGCTCTCCGCCGCCCACTCCACCCAAGACGTAGAAACCGCCATCGCCGCCTTCATCGAGGCCCGGGCGGCCCTGGCGGGGTAGCCGCCTCCGGACGCGGCTGTCCGAGGGCTTGTTCGAGCCGCGCGGAGACCGCGTCCAGGTCCGATGGCATCGTGATCGGCGTGGCGGAGGCCAGCAGGTTCTCGATGTCGCCGCGGGCTGCCCGGACGGCGTCCCGGAGGGTGCGGGCCCGGGTGCCGGCGGCTTCGTCGGGCGCCGAGCGTTCGAGTGCGGTGAGCTTGTCCTCGGCCGTTACGACCCGGCTCGACTCGACGTTCCAGGCGCCGGCGGCCTGCTCCGGGGAAGGCTGCCGGCGGAGCTCCGGGATCAGCCCGCGGGCGAACCACGCCACCTCGTCCTCGCCGGACGCGAGGTCGTCGCGCCAGGCCTGGCGACGGCGCGACCTGATCAGCAGCGGAATCCCCACGGCGAGCGCGACCACGATCGCCGCCAGCACCCACCACAGCCAGGTAGGTGCCCCGCCCGTCTCGGCCGACGTGGGTTGGGTCGAGGACGTGGTCGCAGCCGACGGCACGACCGACGCTGTCCGGGTCGCCGTGGTGGTCTCGGTCTGCGTGGCCTTCCTGGTCTCCGTGGCCCTGGTCGTCTCGGTCTCCGTGGCCCTGGTCGTCTCGGTCTTCGTCGCCCCGGTGGTCTCGGTCTCCGTCTGCGTCTTGGTCGTTCTGGAGGTCTCCGGCTCGGTCGACGTGGACGTCGTTGCGGCCGACTTCTCCGCGCGTTCGGGCGTACGGGTCGCGCTCGGAACTGTTGCGGTCACCGACGGCACCGAGGCCGGCGTACGCGTCGACGAGCCCGACGGCCGCTCACCGGACCCGCCACAGGACACGAGCAGGAACGCTGCCAGCACCAGACCAACCGCTCGCATCATCAGTGGACCCCTCCTGCTCGATGGCGCGCAGCTCGTGCTCTCCCGACGAAGATCGCACCTGCGAGGGTGGTCCGACTCATCCCGGCGGGGCGATATTCGGACCGCCCACTGCCCCACTTGTCGGTCCACGCAGGCAGGATGTGGGCATGTCGGTTCTGAGTGCGAGGGCGGTCAACCGGGCGACGCTGGCCAGGCAACTGCTGCTGGAGCGAGCGGACGTCCCGGCGGTTGACGTGGTGGGACATTTGGCCGGGATGCAGGGGCAGGAGCCCAAGCATCCCTATGTCGGGTTGTGGACCCGGATCGACGGGTTCGTGGAAGCCCAGCTGGATCAGGCCGTCGCGGCGCGGGCTGTGGTGCGGGCGACGATGTTCCGGGGGACGTTGCATCTGGTGACAGCGGCGGACTACCTGCGGTTCCGGGTGACGGTGTCGCCGGTGCTCGAGGCCGGGTTGCGGGTGCTCGGAGATCGCGGCGCGGGGCTGGAGCCGGACAAGGTCGTCGCGGCGGCGGAGAAGTTGCTGGCGAACGAGCCGCTCACCTTCACCGAGGTGCGGGACGCGTTGCAGGAGCAGTTCCCGGAGGTGAACGAGCGGGCGCTCGGGTTCTGCACGCGGATGCTCGTGCCCCTGGTGATGTATCCGGCCGACGTGCGATGGTCCTGGACAGCGAACTCGCGCTTCACGCCGGCCGAGGAGTGGATCGGGAAGAAGCTGCACAAACGCGCCGAGCCGGCCGAATTGGTCACGCGTTACCTGCAGGCCTTCGGACCGGCCACGCCGGCGGACTTCCAGACCTGGTCCGGGCTGCAGAAGGCCAAGCCGTTGTTCGACGAGCTCGAACTGGACACGTTCACCGACGAGGCCGGCAAGACGTTGTTCGACGTACCGGACGGACCGCGGCCCGATGAGGACACTCCGGCGCCGGTGCGGTTCTTGCCGGAGTTCGACAACGTGCTGCTCTCGCACGCGAAACGGGAGCGGATCATCGCCGACGAACACAAGCCGCACGTCTTCACGAAGAACCTTCGCGTCAAGGCGACGTACCTCGTCGACGGGCTGGTCGCCGGGCTGTGGACGGCCGAGAAGAAGCGTGGTGTGGCCACTCTCACGATCACGCCGTTCGGCAAGTTGCTGAAGAGGACGCAGGCCGAGCTGGAGCGTGAGGGCAGCGCGCTGATCCGTTTCCTGGAGCCGGATGCGAAGACCCACGAAATGGTTACTGCCGGTTAATGAGGTTGTTGTCACACGTCGGATGACTGGGCCAGAAACCCTTTGCCGGGTGGAATGGGCAGATGAGCACAGTCCCCTCCATCACTCTGGACAACGGCGTCGAGATCCCGCAGCTGGGCCTGGGGGTCTGGCAGGTCGAGGACGAGATCGTCGCCGATGTGGTGACCCGCGCGTTCGAGACCGGCTACCGGCACATCGACACCGCCGCGGCGTACCGCAACGAAGCCGGCGTCGGGCGAGCGATCGCCGCGTCCGGCCTGCCCCGTGACGAACTGTTCATCACCACCAAGCTGCAGAACAGCGACCAGGGCTACGACTCCACGCTGGCCGCGTTCGACAAGAGCATCGACCAGCTCGGCCTCGAGTACGTCGACCTGTACCTGATCCACTGGCAGTGCCTGAAGAAGGACAAGTACGTCGACACCTGGAAGGCGTTCGAGCAGCTGTACGCCGACAAGCGGATCCGCGCGATCGGCGTCTCGAACTTCCACGAGCCCGCACTGCGGCGGATCTTCGAGGAGACCACGATCCGCCCGGCGGTGAACCAG
The DNA here is from genome assembly GCF_004217145.1 of Kribbella rubisoli. Taxonomy (GTDB): domain Bacteria; phylum Actinomycetota; class Actinomycetes; order Propionibacteriales; family Kribbellaceae; genus Kribbella; species Kribbella rubisoli. Next base: position 1,861,626 of record NZ_SHKR01000011.1, read on the forward strand.
ATCGAGCTGCACCCGGCGCTGCCGCAGGACGAACTGCGCGCGTTCAACGCCGAGAACGACATCGTCACCGAGGCGTGGAGCCCGCTGGCCTCCGGCGAGCTGATCGACGACGCGGCGCTGAAGACGATCGGCGCGAAGTACGGCAAGTCGGCGGCCCAGGTGATGATCCGCTGGCACCTTCAGCTCGGCAACGTGGTGATCCCGAAGACCAGGACCGCGAGCCGGATCAAGGAGAACTTCGAGGTCTTCGACTTCCGCCTCGACAACGACGACATGGCAACGATCGCCGACCTCGAAACCGGCGTCCGCACCGGCGGCGACCCGGACGTCTTCGGCTGAACACCCCTCAGATCAGCTCGAGGAAGCGTTCCAGCACGGGCGAGCGGTTGTCCGGCGACCAGGCTACGGAGAGTGGCCAGGGTGGTAGGTCGTCGGACAACTCGCGGTAGACCACGGCGTCCGGGTTGGTCGGTGGGGTCGGGCTGATCAGCAGGGAGACCCCGAGACCGGCCGCGACCAGCGCCACGATCGTCTGTACGTCGGCGGCCTGCTGGATCCGCGGGGTGAATCCGGCCGCCCGGCAGAACCCGATGATGGTGTCGTGCACGACGGGCCCGCTCGGCCGCGAGTAGAACACGAACGGCTCGTCCGCGAGCTCCGCCAGCCGCAGCCGCTTCCGCCGAGCCAACCGATGCCGCGCCGGCAGCACCGCCACCAGCGAATCCTCGGCGACCACCCGGGACGCGAGTTCCGGCGCCAACCGCACCGCCGCCGTCGCGTCGGCCGGCGCCGTCGGGCGCAGCAACCCGACGTCGATGCGCCCGTCCCGCAGGGCCTCTGTCTGCCGCAGAGTTGTCCACGACTCCAGATCGAGCACAACCTCGGGATACGCCCGTCGGAACGCGCCGAGGATCTGCGGCAGCGGCTCGAAGGTTGCCGACTGCACGAATCGCAGCCGCAGCGTTCCGAGCTCACCGCGTTGCGTCCGCTGCGCCGCGCGGACCGCTTCTTCCGACCGCCGCAGCAGGTCCTGGGCCTCGGCCAGGAACGTCGCCCCGGCAGCCGTCAGCACGAACCGCCGCTTCACCCGGGCGAACAACTCCACGCCGAGATCACGCTCGAGCGCCGCGATCTGCCGGCTGAGCGACGGCTGGGTCAGGTGCAGCCGCGTCGCCGCGCGCCCGACGTTCATCTCCTCGGCCACCACCACGAACGACCTGAGCTGCCGTAGTTCCATGACCCCAATGATGCATCAGACACATCAACTCTGCGCAGAACTTTCATTGGACGTATCAAGGCCACGGTTCCTACTGTCGAAGTGTCGAAAGGAACCACCGTGCACTACGTACCGTTCTCCGTGATCAAGTCGATCCACGAGCAGACCCACTCCGCCACGCCGAACGCACCGCTCCGGCCATATGTCCCGAGACGTCACCCGATCCGCGACGCCGTACGGCGCTGGCGGGAGCGCCGGACGCCGGCTCCGCAGCCCGTCGAACTGACCCTGATCGCATCTTCAACCGGCCCATGCAAAGCTGAGGTCCGTGATCGAGGTACGACGCCTGCGGGTGTTGCGCGCGCTTGCTGACCACGGGACCGTGACCGCGGCGGCCGAGGTGCTGCATCTGACGCCCTCGGCCGTCTCGCAACAACTGGCGGCACTGGAGTCCGAGGTCGGCCAGGAACTGCTCGAACGCCGCGGCCGCCGGGTCGCGATCACCTCCGCCGGCCGCCTGCTCCTCGAACACACCGACACGATCCTCTCCGAGGTCGAACGGGCCGAGGACGCGATGCGCCTGCACGCGAACGGCGCCAACGGCGAGGTCCGCATCGTCGCCTTCGCGACCGCGATCACGCTGCTCGTCGCGCCGGCCCTCCCCCGGTTGCGCGAGACCACGCCCGGCCTCGATCTCGTCGTACGCGATGCCGAGGGCCACCAGGGCATCACCCATCTGCTCGACGGCGACGCCGACCTCGCGATCGCCGTCGAGCACCGCGGTTCACCCCGCCCCGGCGACCGGCGTCTGGTCCGGATCCCCTTGTACGCCGAGCCTTTCGTCGCCGTCCTGCCGCCGACGCACCCGGCTGCGGACCAGGACACGATCGAGCTCGCGATGCTTGCGAACGACGACTGGGTGATGACCGCGCCGGGTAACCCGATTCGCGACGTCGTCGTCCTCGCCTGCGAGCAGGCCGGATTCCAGCCGCGGATCGTCCACCAGTCCGACGACTTCCGCGCCGTCGCCGCCCTTGTCGCGGCGGGCGGCGGCGTCTCGCTCGTCCCCCGCCTCGCCGTACCGGAGCCGACACTCGCACTGATCCGCCCGCTCCCGGACCCGGTCCCAACCCGCCGCGTGTACGCCGCCGTCCGCGCGAGCCGCGCAGATCACCCGCTCATCACCGCGACCCTCGACGTCCTGACCGAGGTCGCCGAGAAGCTGTAGTCAGTTGGAGATCACCACGGTCTTTCGGATCAGGTCGGCGTTGTCGACCGCACTGAGCAGGTACGCCGCGACGTCCGCTCGGGTCATCGAGAATCCGCCGCGCACCGTTCCTTCGGTGTTGCTGCGGAATGTCCCCTTCGCAGCGCCGTTGGTCAACCGAGGCGGACACGCGATCGTCCAATCCAGATCGCTAGCCCCGACGACGGCCTCCATCCGGCGGGCGTCCGCGAACGATTCCCGCAGGATCCGTTGCAGGATCGGCTTCACGGCGTACTTCGTGAACGGGTCGTCGCCTGTGCTGTGAATACCCGCCACACTCACCACGAGGAACCGTCGTACTCCACTCTCGCCCATCGCCTGCAGGATGCTCCGCGCACCGTCGGTGAGGACTGTGCTCAGCCCGGACGGCCGCGGTCCGAGCGCCGACAGCACCGCATCGTGACCGACCATGACCGATGCGATCGCGGCAGGATCCATCACGTCCGCCGTCACCAGGTCGACCAGCCCGCCGGCGACTCCGGCCCTCGCGGCGACCAGCCGGAGCTCCGGTAATGCCACCTGAAGACTCGATCCTTCGCGGACGACCGCCGTGACCGTGTGGCCGGCCGCCACGCCTTGGCGCACCAGCTCGGTCCCGATCCGGCCGGACGCCCCGAAAACCACCAGCTTCATCGTCAACCCCTCCAGGTTAGTGAACACTCACTCACCATGGTTAGTGAACACTCACCAACCTGTCAAGATAGGCTGCCGCCCATGGGGACGAGAGACGACATCCTGGACGCGGCCGCGGAGGTGCTGCGGACGCAGGGATTCGCGCGGGCCACGACCAAGTCGATCGCCCAGGTTGCCGGGTACTCCGAGGCCGCGCTCTACAAGCACTTTGCGGACAAGGCCGCGATCCTGCTCGCCGTCATGCACGAGCGGATGCCCGAACTCCCCGGCTCACTCAAGGAGCTGATCGGCAGCCCAGGCTCGGCGACGGTCCACGCCAACCTGATCCGACTGGCCGGGATCGCCATCGACTTCTACGTCGAGGGCTTCCCGATCCTGGTGTCACTGTTCTCGTCCCAGGACCTTCTGACCGCACATCGCCGCCGGCTGCAGGAACTGGACGCCGGGCCGCACAAAGCGCAGGAAGGCCTGGTCCGCTACCTGCAGGAAGAGCAGAAGCTCGGCCGCGTCCGTCGTACCGCGGATGTCGGAGCCGCGGCCGCCCTCCTGTTCGGCGCCTGCTTCCAGCGCGGCTTCGAGGTCAACTTCACCGGCTTCAGGCCATCGCTCGAGGAGCACAACGCGTACGCCGGCGCGCTCGGCCGGACGATCTACGAGTCCCTGCGCCCGAACCCGCTCAAGCGCGGCGTCGGCCGTCCAGGCCCACGGTCGAGACCCGCGCGATGAGTGCTCGCGGGATGAAGCGGGTCCCGGCGACGATCAGCTTGTAGCGGCGGCTCGGGATCGAGATCGCCTTGCCGCGCATCAGGTCCTTCCAGGCCGCGTCGACCAGATCGGTCGCGTCCAGCCACATGAACGACGGGATCAGCGACTTGTCCATCCCCATCCGCTCGTGGAACTCGGTGTGCACGAACCCCGGGCACAACGCCATCACCGCGACGCCCTTCGCGTGCAGCTCGAGCGCGAGCCCGGCCGAGAAGTTCGTCACCCAGGCCTTGTGCGCGCTGTAGACGTTGCGCTGCAGGAATCCGGCCACCGACGACACGTTGATCACGGCGCCGGAGCCACGCTCGATCATCGGCAGCACGGCCGCGTGCGTAAGCCGCAGTACGACGCGAACGAGCAGGTCCAGCTGCTTCTCCTCGACGTCGACCGGGTTCGCCCAGAACGGCTTCTTCTGCCCGAAACCGGCGTTGTTCACCAGCACCTCGATCGGACCGGTGCGGAACCGCTCTTCTACCCGGGCCAGATCGACGGCGTCGGTCAGGTCGGCGGCCAGCACCTCGCACTCGACCCCGTGCAGCCGGGTGATGTCGGTGGCGACCTCCTTGAGCTTGGCCTCGTCCCGCGACACCAGCACGAGGTCGTAACCCTGCAGCGCCAGCTTGTCCGCGAACGCACGGCCGATCCCGGTCGCCGGCCCGGTGATGAGCGCAGTCGCCACGTTCGATCCTCCCGTCGGTGACGCCCCCAGTGTGTCACTACCCTGGCCAGATGCGGTCTGCCGTCGACACCTGGATCCTCGACCTCGACAACACGCTGTATCCCGCGAGCGTCGGTCTCGCGGATCAGATGAACACCCGGATCCGCGCCTACCTGGCGAATCTGTTCGGAACCGACGACGCCGGGGCCCGCCGGCTGCAGGCTCAACTGGTCGCCGAGCACGGGACGACTCTGCGCGGTCTGATGAACACCCGGTCGATCGACGCAGACGACTACCTCGCCTGGGAACACACCATCGACTACTCGGTCCTCCGGCACGACGGAGCGCTCGCCGACGCGCTGCAGTCACTCCCCGGCAAGCGGTACTTGTACACGAACGGCTCCGCTTACCACGCCGAGCAGGCGTTGGGGCGGCTCGGGTTGACGGCTCATTTCGACGGGGTTTTCGACATCCTCGAGGGCGAGCTGATCCCGAAGCCGTACGCCGAGAGCCTCGACGCGTTCCTGGCCCGCTTCGCGATCGACCCGGTGCGGGCGGCGATGGTCGACGACCTCGAGGTGAACCTCACCCTCCCGCACGATCGCGGGATGACGACGGCGTTGATCACGCACGAGCCGTCCGCGGACGGGACGCCGTACCAGCAGCTCGCGCCGAAACGCTGGCAGGTCCAGGACCTGCCAGCGTTCCTCGGTTACCTGTCGGCTCAGTGAGTTGTGATGCGGTAGACGCCACCGCCGACGGTTCCGGCGTACAGCCACTGCCCGTCCGGTGACGTGATCAGGCTCGCCACGTCCAGGTTGGGCAATCCGTCGGAGATGTTGTGCCAGCTGCGCCCGCCGTCGCGGCTGTTCAGCACGCCCCGGCCGCCGACCGGGAGTCCCGCGTCGGCGCCGTCACCGTCGGCCGCGAAGAGTTGGCCGTCGGCGCCGTACGTCAGCGCAGTGATGTTCAGCCGGAACCCGGAGGTCGCGGCCGCCTTCACGGTCCGGCCGCCGTCCCGGCTGTCGTACAGGCCGTCCCCGCCGATGACCAGGTGGTTGACGTCGTGCGGGTCGAGCGCCAGCACCGACACCGGTACGTCGGACAGCGGCTGGACCGTTTGGCCTTGGTCCTCGGAGCGGTACAACCCGTCCGGTCCGCCGAGCCAGAGGTGGTCGGGGTTGCGCGGATCGGCGGCGATCGCGGTGACGCCGATGGCAAGGTTGTTCTTCCGCCAGGTCTTCCCGCCGTCCCGGCTGACGACCACGCCCGGGCTGAGTACGTCGGCGACCGCCGCATAGATGTAGTCGCGGTTCGCCGGGTCGACGACGATCTGGTAGACGCGCGCATTGGCCAGCACATTCAGCTTGACCGCCCACGTCCTGCCGCCGTCGGTCGACTCCTCGATCGTCGGCCGGCCCTGCGCCTTCGAGACGGCCCGGAACAGCCGGTGCGGATCGGACGGGTCGGTGGTCAGCGCCGTGATCCGGTTTCCCAGCAGGATGTCGCTGCCGTTGAGTCCCCAGTCGTGGTCGGCCGGGCTCGGAACCCGCTGAACCGGCAACGCGGTCGTGAAGGTGGAGAACGTCGTACCGGCAACCAGAGTGGACTTGCCGGACTCGTCCTGGCCGACGGCCAGCGCGTGTACGTCGGCGCTGGTCAGGCCGACGCGGTGGTACGTGGCGCCGGAGTCGTCGGTGAGGTACACCCCGCTGCCCGCGGCCGAGACGACCAACTGCTTGCTGTTCGGCGGCGAGGAGATCCGGAAGATGTCGTTCCCGACCGGGGCCGGCATCGTGCTCCACTGCGTGCCTTCGCCCCGGTCGACGAAGATCTCGTCTTCCGTCGCGGCGTACACGTCGCCGTTGACGAATTGCACCGTGGACATGGTTTCGCCCACCGGCGCCGCCGGCCCGGGTTGCCAGCTCGCGCCGTTGTCACGGGACAGGTAGAGCTGCCGCGGGGTACGGGCCACGAGCAGGTTCGCATCACCGGCGACCTCCGCCACGAACTGGTCGTCCTCGGGTGAGGTGAACAGCTCCTGCTGCGGCTCCGGCGTACTGTCGATGTTCCGGATCACGTAGAGCTTCAGGCCGTCGCCGAAGTACAGGTCGTCGCCGATCAGGCTGACCTGTTGCAGGTGCTCGCCCGGGCTCGGGTAGTTCGTCCAGGTCTGACCGCGGTCGGTGCTGACATAGACGCTGTTGTCGAACGTGGGTACGACGAGGATCCGCCCGGTCGGGTCGATGGACAGGTCACTCGGACTGACGTCCGGGAACGGCAGCGTCGTCCAGGTCTCGCCGGCATCGTGGCTGACCAGGATCTTGCCCTGGTACGTCGGGTCCGGCCCGCCCTCGACCGCGAGGTACACCGTGTCCGGCCGGGTCGGGTCGGTCGCCATTCCGAGGTCGACACCGGCACCGATCGGCAGATTGCGCAGCTCACGCCAGGTGGAGCCGGCGTCGTCGGTCCGGAACACGCCGGGCCGCGGCGAAAGGTACGGCATGGCGAACATCCGCCCGGCCTTCGAGGTGTAGCCGATCTTCTCAGCACCCTGACTGGTCGGACCGACGGACTGCCACCCGTTCGGACCGGATCCGTGTGCAGTGCCGAGTTCCTCGTACGACGTCTGCCCGTCGAGCCATGCGCCCGAGGACGTCCGGGCGGTCGCGGACACCTGGTACGCACCGGCCGGCCCTGCGGGCACGGAGTACTTCCACCAGCCCGTGTGGTCGAACGTCGCCGTACCGGTGATCGCGTGGTGCGACCCGGGCGGAGTCACGGACACTCGCGGCGCCGCGGTCAGTCCGGCGTCGGAGTGGATGTAGACCGAGGCACCGGCCACAGTCGGGTCCGGGTTCGCGTGCAGGTCGAGCGGCCGGACGGCCAGCAGCCAGGGAACTGACAGGTCCGGCGACCCGCTGACCGAGGCACGCAGCCATCCACTCCAGTCCGCGCCGCCTGCCGGACGCGCGCCGATCACGGTAAGGCGGACAGTCACCTTCTGCCCCCGGCCGAGTCGGGCGGAGCTCGGGGAGACCGAGACCTTCGCCGGCGTAGCAACGGCCGACTTCGCGTCGAAACGCAGCGTCCTGGTCGTGGACGACACGTTGGTCAGCGTGACCGTGCTCGTCGAGCGGAGCGTGCGGCTACTGAGGTCTGCTACGCCGAGGCTCAGCGACCGCTCGTTCGGCAGGACGGCCAACTGGTCGGCACCAGCCACATCCAGTCGGCCTGATCCCTGGGTGACGGCGTCCAAGGCCGTCGAGAGTCGGTCGGCGCCACCAGTCAGTGCCGCTGCGACCTGTTCGGCAGTCCAGTCAGGATGCGCCTGTCGGATCAGCGCGGCAGCACCGGCGACGTGCGGCGCCGCCATGCTGGTGCCGCTGTCCTCGGCGTACTGTCCGCCGGGCCACGTGGACCGGATCTCGACCCCCGGCGCGACCAGGTCCGGCTTGATCGCATAGCTGCCGGACACCGGGCCCTGTGCGCTGAACTCGGCGACCTGGTCGGTCGCGTCGGTACCACCGATGTGAATCCGGACCGGGCCTTGCGAGAGCCACTGCGACAGGTCCGACGCATCGGTCCCGTTCATGACGGTGGCGACCAGTGAGGCCTTGCCCGGGTCGTCCGCCGTACCGGTGGCGAACGCCGGCAGCAGCAGGTGGCCCGCACCGCCCTTGTAGTAGTTCGGCGTCCGCAACAGGACCGCCTTCGCACCGTGCTGCTCGGCGGTCGCGAGGATGTCGCCGAGCGTCTCGCTGTTGTACGCGACCAGGACGGCTTTGCCGGTGGCATCGATGGTGTCGTAGTCGCCAGGGCCGCCGTTGACCGCGTCGACAACCTCCAGGTCCTCACCACCGGCAGGCGGGTTCGCGGACAACCCGACCCGCTGGACGTCGAGTGCACGCCGCACAGGCGCGGTCACGGTGACAGTCGGTACGTCGATCCCGGTGATGCTCGCGCCGACCGCGAGGATGTCCGGCGCCTCGGCCGGCGAGCCGACGGTGCCTTCACCGGGACCGTCGTTGCCTGCGGCAGCGACCACCACGACCCCGTCGTGGACGGCGTTCTCGGCGGCCTGCTCGAGCGGGTCGTCGGGCGCCGGATCGCCGGACAGGCTCAGGTTCACGACGTCCGCGCGGTACGGGTTGTCAGCGGCGACCGCGGCCTCGAACCCGGCGATGACGGCGGACTCGAAGCCCTTGCCGTCCGCGCCCAGCACCTTGTACGCGGTCAGGGTCGCGCCCGGTGCGACGCCGGTGCGGCCGTCAGGCTGCGTACTGCGGCCCGCAACGATCCCCGCGACGTGGGTGCCGTGGCCATTGTCGTCGATGGGGTCGGCGTCGCCGTTCGCGAAGTCGTAGCCGGCGGCAACCTTGTGGCCCTTGCCGAATCCGCCGCCGAGATCGGGATGGGTGTAGTCGATCCCGGTGTCCACGATCGCGATGGTCTGACCCGCGCCGGTGACCGCCGTACCCTTGCGATCCTTGGTCTGCCAGACCTCGGGCGCCTTGATCTGCGTCAGCGCGGCGTCACCGCTGGAGTGGACCTGCTGGTCCGGATACACCGCGGTCACGCCAGGAAGGGCGCGGAGCCGGGCGACGCCGGCCGCGTCGGTGGTGACGGCCACAGCGTTGAGGAGCTGGCTGAACTCGCGGGTGACGGTGGCATGGATGCCGGCGGCCACCACGGCCTGCCGGAAGCTCGCATGAGCGGCCTGCACTGCGGTCGCCCGCTGCGGGACCAGCGTTCCCGCGGACATGGCCGGTGTGCCGGCGAACTGGACGATCACCCGCGTATCAGGCGTGGGAGAGGTCGGCGTGGACGGTGTGGCGACGGCTGGGGTGGCTGCGAGGACGAGGGTCAGCGGCGTCGCCAACGCCAGCGCCCCTCGGATGACACGTCTCGGTACAGGATGCATGGAGGGCACTCCCGATGGCAGGACGGAAATCGATCTATGGCGGATGCAGTGTGCTCACGACGCGCAGCGCGCGGCCAGTGGATCGGGCGGCACGATGAAGCCAATGTCCTTCAGTGGCCATCGGGAAATTCGCTGCGCCGGGACCAGTTCCGCGGAGTACTCTCGCCAGAATGTCCAGGGAGAGAGTTGACGAAGGCAGGCTCTCCGTTGTCGGTGTCACCGCTCTGGACGAGCAGCTGTACCGGCGCTTGCTGACCGCGCCGGGCTCGACCTTGGCCGAACTGACGGCCGGGACCGGCATCGGCACGACCCGCGCCCGGCAGGCGGTCGCGCGGCTCGAGCGGTGCGGACTGGTGAGCCGGCGGCCGGGTGTGCCGGCGAGGTTCATCCCGGCGCCGCCGGATGTCGCTGTTGGCTCCCTGATTGCCCGCCGCCAGGACGAGCTCGAGCGGGCCAGGCTGGAGGCGGAGAGTCTGCTCGCGGACTTCCACCAGGGCACGCGCTACGAGCACAGCTCGCAGGTCGTCGAGCTGATCAGCGGCCAGGCCGCCATCAGCCAGCGCGCGGCCCAGCTGATGAGCGGCGCGGAGCACGAGGTGGTGTTGTTCGACAAGCCGCCGTACGTCGGCGCGCAGGACAACCCCGACGAGATGGACGCGCTGGCCCGCGGCGTGCGGTGGCGAGCGATCTACTCCACCGAGTCACTGACCGAGCCGGGCCAACTCGCCAGGATGACTGCCTTCCGCGACGCGGGCGAGCAAGCCCGGCTGTCGCCGGTGGTGCCGACCAAGCTCGTCATCGTGGACCGCCGTCTCGCGCTGATGCCATTGGGGGTCGACGGCTCGGATGCGGCGCAAACCGCAGTACTCGTCCACCCCAGCTCCTTGCTCTCGCTGCTCGTCACGCATTTCGACGGAATGTGGGAGCGGAGCATCTCGTTCGACCAGCACCTGAACGGCGGTCAACCGCCGGCCAAGTCCGAGCAGCGGGTGCTGCAACTACTCTCGGCCGGCCTGAAGGACGAGGCGATCGCCCGCCAGCTCGGGATCAGCCTGCGCACCACGCGCCGATGGATCGCGCAGGTGATGGCCGACCGCGGCGTCACCACCCGGTTCCAGCTCGGCCTCGTCGTTGCGCGCGAACTCACCTCCTGACATCTGATGAATCGCCCGGCCTCTCGCGGGCTCCCGACCGCACTGTGGCGAATGTGACCGTAATTGGTCTGAGGACTTACGCTTCGGGGAGGAGGTGACGAATGGCTGCTACAGACAAGGCGCTGGCCGGTCTGCGTCAGATGATCGCGTCGGGCGAGCTCGGGCCGCGGGCGAAGTTCCCGCCGGAGCCTGAGCTGTGCGACCACCTGGGGGTGTCCCGCAGTTCGTTGCGCGAGGCGGTGCGGTCGCTGGCCGCGCTCGGCGTGATCGAGTCCCGGCACGGATCGGGTACGTACGTCTCGGCGCTCGACCCGGCCTCGATCATCAGCCGGTTCTCGCTGTCGGTCGAGCTGATCCCGCTGGAGGGCGTGCTCGAACTGCTGGAGGTACGCCGGGTGCTCGAGTCGCACGCCACCGCCGCCGCGGCCGCCCGTCAGGACCCGGAACTGGCCATCAAACTCGGCGAGATCCTCGATCGGCTCGAGTCGACCACCGACGCGACCGAGATCCACTTCCTCGACGCCGAGTTCCACGGCGCGATCTGCTCGGCGGGCGGCAACTCGACGGTCACCGCGCTCACCGGCGTGATCCGCGGCCGCGGTGGCCACTACCGGATCTTCGAGCCGGGCGCCGACTTCAACGCGATCAAGCAGACGAGCGACCGCGGCCACCGCGCCATCCTCTCCGCGATCGCCACCCGCGACCCCGCGGCTGCAGCCACTGCGGCCTCCGCTCATATCGCGCAAACCGAACTCTGGCTCCGCGCTCTCCGCCCCGAACCCCAGCCCGACCTGCCATGAGGTGGACGCTCCGCCCAGCCAAGCCGACCGATCTCGAGGACCTCGTCGAGCTTCGGGCCGTCGTCATGCGCCCCGACCTGGAGCGCCTCGGCCGGTACGACGCGCATCGCGTCCGGCAACGGCTGCGCGACGGATTCGCGCCCGAGCACACCCAGATCATCGAGGTCGGCGGCGAGCTGGCCGGCTCGATCGCGGTGAGGCCGGCCGAGGATCGCCGGTGGCTCGAGCACTTCTACCTGGCCCCACGGCACCAGGGCCAGGGCCTCGGCACCGCAGTGCTGCGGAGTGTTCTGCAGCGCATCGACGGAACCGTCTGGCTGAACGTCCTGCAGGGCAGTCCGGCCCGCAAGCTGTACGAGCGCCACGGCTTCGTCGTGGACAGCGAGGACCCGATCGACATCTTCATGGTCCGGAAATTTCTCTGACCTGTCGAGATCTTGCGCGCAGATCGTCGGGTGCATAACCTCCAGACACTTCGTCCGGAGGGGATCCGCCAATGTCCCGTTCACGCTTGCTCACGGTCGCGTGTGCGACCGCACTCCTCGGTGCCGTCCTCGTAGCTCAACCAGCCGCCGCACATCCGGCGCCGCGGATCACGCGGGCCGGCCTCGATCCCGCCTTGGTCGCCGGCCGCGGCGCCCACGTACCGTTCGTCGAACAGGAGGCGGAGAACGCCGTCTTCACCGGCGAAAAGATCGGCCCGGGGCGCGACGCGTACACGCTCCCGGCCGAGGCCTCCGGGCGGACCGCCGTACGGCTGCAGCCCAAGCAGTACGTCGAATTCACGCTGACCCGTCCGGCGAATGCGCTGACGCTGCGGTACAGCATCCCGGACGCGCCGGGTGGTGGCGGGATCACCGCGCCACTCGACGTCTCGGTCAACGGGAAGCACAAGCAGACGATGACGCTGACCTCGCAGTACGCCTGGCTCTACGGCATGTATCCGTTCTCCAACGACCCGAACGTCGACCCGATCCCTGGCTGGTGGAAGCCCGAGCCGGACCCGGTCGCCAAGCCCTTCCGGCCGAACCACTTCTACGACGAGCAGCGCGTGATGCTCGACCGCACATACCAGGCCGGCTCGCGCGTCCGGTTCGCCGTACCCCGGGCGACTGCTGCGGCGTGGACCGTGCTCGACGTCGCCGACTTCGAGCTGGTCCGCGCACCCCTCAAGCAGCCCGGTGGCTCGTTGGACGTGCGACTGTTCGGCGCCGATCCGACCGGTCGGCACGACGCGGCGCCGGCGATCGAGCGCACGATCGCCGCAGCTCGACGCATCGGCTGGTCGGTGTTCATCCCGGCCGGCACGTTCCAGGTCAACCGGCACATCGTCGTCGACAAGGTGACGATCCGCGGCGCCGGCAACTGGTGGACGATCATCAAGGGCAAGGTGCTGCCGCTGGCCGAGCCCGCGCCGGACAAGTCCGTGCACAGCGCGCCCGGGTTCTACGGCAACTACGCCGCCGACGGCGGGAGCACCGGCGTACATCTGTCGGACTTCGCGATCGAGAGCGACGTACGCGAGCGCATCGACACCGATCAGGTGAACGGGATCGGAGGCGCGATCGGCGGCGGTTCGACGATCGAGAACCTGTACCTGCACCACACCAAGGTCGGCATCTGGCTCGACGGCCCGATGGACGGGCTGCTGATCCGCAACAACATCATCACCGATGCTGTTGCCGACGGCATGAACCTGCATCTTGGGGTGTCCAACGTTCGGGCGACCAACAACTTCGTGCGCAACAGCGGTGACGACGGGCTGGCGATGTGGTCGGAGTCGAACGCGGACGGCCTCGTGAACCACAACAACGTGTACGACCACAACACCGTCCAGACGCCGGTGCTGGCGAACGACATCGCGATCTATGGCGGGCGCGACAATGCGGTCACCGACAACCTGGTCGCGGACCCGATTCGCGAGGGCAGCACGCTGCATGCGAGTTCGCGGTTCAACGCGACGCCGTTCGAGGGCACGCTGACCTTCGCCCGCAACACCACGGTCCGCGGCGGTCCGCGGGATCTGAACTGGGACATCGGGCTCGGCGCGATCTGGCTGTATGCCTTGCAGTCGACGATGTCCGGCACGATCGAGATCACCGACAGTACGTTCCTGGACTCGACGTACAACGCGATGATGTTCGTCGTCGACTGGCCGGTGAAGGACGACTATGCGATCACGAACGTTGCCGTCCGCAACATCAAGGTCGACGGCACCGGGACCAACGTCATCAACGCTCGTGTTGGCGGCTGGGCGACGTTCGAGAACGTCGACGCGCGCAACGTCGGCGCGCCGTTCGTCAACAATTGCGGGACGTTCCACTTCAACGGGCCGCCGGAGTTCGAGGTCCGGGACCTGGGCGGCAACGACGGCGGCTGGACCGGCGCGACATGGTGCGAGGACCGCCCCGCCGTCGTACCGCCCCCGCCGCCGTCACCCTGGAACTGAGGATCCTCAGCCCATCACAATCGGCCGGCGTCGGCGGGCTCACGCTCGCCGGGCCGGGGCGCCGGCGATTGTGATGGCGTGGGCATCCGGAACGCGAGCACGAGGACGACAGCACCGACCAGGACGATGCCGGCACCGACCAGGGCCGCGACGTGCATGGCGTGGATGAACGCGTCGTTCGCGGCCTTCACCAGCTCGGGGCGGCCGAGTGTGCCAGCCACGTGCCGGGTCGCCTCGGCCGACGTACCGGCGGCATCCGGGAGGCCGACGAGCGACGGCGCGATCCGATGCTGATACGTCGACGACACGATCGTGCCGAGAATGGCGACGCCGAGCACGCTGCCGACCTGGCGAAGGACGTTGTTGACGGCCGATCCGGCGCCCATGCGATCGAGCGGAAGGGTCGCCAGTACGGCGGTCGTGGTCGGCGCCGTGGTCATACCGATGGACAGACCAACGAGTGCGCCGACGACACCGACCCACACCAGCGAGGTGTCGACGTCGTAGAGCAGGTTCAGCGAGGAGCACGCAGCCAGCACGAACACCGCCGTACCGGAGACCTTGGCCACGCCGAACCGGGCTGCCAGCCTCGAACCCAACTGCGAGCCGACGATGACACCACTTGCTGCAGGCAACGACATCAGGCCGGCCGACAGCGCGCTCATCCCGCGGGCGCCCTGCAGGTAGAACGCGAGGTAGAAGCTCTGACCGGTCAGCAGGAGGAACACGACCGCCAGGGTGAAGTTGCCGGCCGCGAACCGGCGGTTGCGGAACAGGCGCGGGTCGAAGCTCGGCTCCCGCTCCCGCCACTCGGAGAAGACGAATCCGGCGAGCAGGACGAGTCCGGCCGCGATGCTCGCCCACACCTGCCAGCGGTTCCAGCCGCCCTGGTGACCACCTTCGATCAGCCCGTACGAGAGGCCGAGCAGGCCGAGGGTGGACAGGCCGAGGCCGAGCGGATCGAGCCGGCGGCGCTGTGGGCTTCGCGGGTTCGGCAGGACGAGTGCGGCGCCGACCAGGCCGAACGCGACGATCGGCAGATTGATGGTGAAGACCGAGCCCCACCAGAAGTGGTCGATCAGCAGGCCGCCGAGCACCGGTCCGACGGCGACGCCGACACCGGCCGACGAGCCCCAGATCGCGATCGCGCCGGCCCGGCGTTCCGCCGGAAAGGTCCAGCCGATGATCGCCATCGACGTCGGCATGATCAGCGCGCCGCCGAGGCCCATCGCGGCGCGGGCCAGGACGAGCGCGACCGGTCCGGTGGCCCAGGCGGCCCAGGCCGAGGCGCCGCCGAAGACCAGCAGACCGAGCATGAGGATGGTGCGGTGGCCGAAGCGGTCACCGAGAGCACCGGCCAGGAACAAGGCGGTGGCGAAGAGCAGTGAATAGATGCCGACGGCCCACTGGAGTTGGCCGGGTGTGGCGCCGAGGCCGTCGACGGGGTCGGCCAGGCGTTCGAGAGCGATACCGAGAACGGTCGAGTCGATCCAGATCAGGACGGCCGAGACGACCAGGATGGCGAGGATGCGGCGTTGCCGCCGCTCGGGGATGAGGTCGATCGAGGACACGAAGTCTCCTATAATTGTCAGGACCCTGACGAGATCTCGATCATCCTCGATTGACAGGAACCTGTCAATCTCCTTTTCGTGTCCGCTCACGGACCCGGGCAGAATGGGGAGCATGGACTCCTATGGCGACGACGGCTGCGTGACGTTCCTCGTCCGGCACGCCTGGCTGAGCATGCGCTCCGTGCTCGCCGAGGCGCTCGAAGAGCACGGGCTGTCGGTGCAGCAGTACGGGACGCTGCTCTGCGTGCGGAAGGATCCCGGCCTGACCATCGCCGACGTCGGCCGGGTGGTCGGCACCACGCGGCAGTCCGCCAACGAGCTGATCACCGGGATGGAGCGGGCCGGCCTGATCGAGCGCAGGCCGAACCCGAAGGACCGGCGTACCCAGCAGGTCCACCTGACCGACGCCGGAGCCCGCCGACTCGACGAAGCGACCCCGGCGATCCGCAAGGTCGAAGACGAGCTCGAGGCGTCGTTCACCGCGGCCGACCGCTCAGCCGCGCGCGCCTGGCTTGCGCACATGGTCACCGCCGTCGAAGGTTGACGAATGCGAGCACATGCTGAGCGGTTGGACGGGCTGGGTACGACGATCTTCGCCGAGATGTCCGCGCTCGCGGTGGCGACCGGGTCGGTCAACCTCGGCCAGGGCTTCCCGGACCGTGACGGGCCGGACTCGTTGCTCGAGGACGCGATCGCGGCGATCCGCGCGGGCGCGAACCAGTACCCGCCGGCTCGCGGCGTACCCGCGCTGCGGCAGGCGATCGCGGATCATCAGAAGCGTTTCTACGACCTCGCGTACGACCCGGACACGCAGGTCCTGGTCACCACCGGCGCCACCGAGGCGGTCGCGGCGGCGCTGCTCGCGTTCGTAGAGCCGGGCGACGAGGTGATCGCCCTCGAGCCGTACTACGACTCGTACGCGGCCGGCATCGCCTTCGCGGGCGGACACCGTGTGCCGGTGACGTTGCGCGCACCGTCGTACCGGCTGGATCTGGACGAGCTGCGGGCCGCGGTGACGCCGCGGACGAAGGTCCTGCTGATCAACTCCCCGCACAACCCGACCGGCACTGTGCTGACCGACGACGAGCTCCGGGGCATCAGCTCGCTGGCGGTCGAGCACGACCTTGTCGTCATCACCGACGAGGTCTACGAACACCTGGTGTACGACGGCCACCAGCACCGGCCGCTCGCGTCGTACGACGGCATGGCGGACCGCACCGTATCGATCAGCAGCGCCGGCAAGACCTTCGCCGTCACCGGCTGGAAGATCGGGTGGGTGACCGGCTCTCCGGAGATAGTCACCGCCGTCACGACCGCCAAGCAGTTCCTCACCTTCACCTCCGGCGCCCCGTTCCAGCCCGCCGTCGCCAATGCGCTTGCCCTAGGCAACGACTACTTCGACGCCCTCCGCGCCGACCTCCAGTCCCGCCGCGACCTCCTCGCCGACGGCCTCGCCGACCTCGGCTTCGAGGTCCACCGCCCCGCCGGCACCTACTTCATCACCACCGACATCCGCCCCCTCGGCCACACCGACGGCATCACCTTCTGCCGCATGCTCCCCGAGAAAACCGGCGTAGTAGCCATCCCCCACCAAGTCTTCTACGACAACCCCACCCCCGGCCGCCCCCTGGTCCGCTGGGCCTTCTGCAAACAACCCGAAGTCCTCCAAGAAGCCCTCAACCGCCTACAGAAACTCTGAGCCCTGACTGTGGATGGGCCACGACAGTCAGACCGACGATGTGCCATAATCGGATCAGCTCACCAGGTGCTGCTTGGAGAGAAGTGAGGCTGGGATTCCCACCGGATGATGGGGCCCAGCTTTCGCGTTTCTAGCGGACCGGCAAGTGATGGACGGCAACCGTCTCGGACAGGGCGAGCAGCCATCTTGGCTCGCCCAGGTTGGCCGCCGTCACCGCCCCGGCAACCGCATCCGGAAGCCAGAGCATCGGTTCCTGGAGCGGACGTGCGAAGCCGACGGTGGTTGTGCGCGACAACAACCCCTTGTCCCGAGCGCTGTCGACCAGGCTCAGGTCCCGCTTGTCCTGTGCCGAGGCTCGCGACTCCAGCCAAACCTGGCCAACTCCCAGCTGATCCAGTTCGTAGAACAGGTATTCCAGGCCGCATCGCCGCGCCCGCTCCTGCTTCTGTCTGTGAACCGGACTGCCGACCACAACAATCGCCACGAGACCGAGGCCCGCGACAGTTTCGGCGATTACATCCTCCGCTTGGCCGACTCCGCGACCCAGTGCAGACGCACAACCCTTCGCTGCGTCAGCATCCGGCGCTCCGCTCTGAGACTCGCGACCGCGGCATCGTCGGTGACGACCGCGGCGAGCGTGTAGGTCCCCGGATGCTGATCGTTGCCGACTATGACGGACTCGTCGATCCAGGCACTCAGGGTGGACTCTGAGGTGGATGAACTGGGCACCACCGGATTCTTCCGGAAATGCAAGGCTGACCGCAGTCGTCATCCACAGGTGTCGTGGGGCATTGCGGGGCAGGGCGGGGCAGATTGGTCAGGGGAGGAATTTTGAGAGGGTTTCGGGGTCTCGGGCTATGGCGGTGGTGTTGTCGGCGGCGGTGATTATGGGGCGTTGGATGAGGATGGGGTGGGTGGTCATCGCCTCGATCCAGGTGGTGCGGTGGGAGGCGTCTCGGGGGACTGTGCGGAGCGGTTCGGCCTCGGGTTCGTTGGGGCGGATGAGGTCCCAGGGTTCTAGGTTGAGGCGGGCCAGGAGCTCGGTGAGTTCCTGGGCGGTGGGTGGGTCGTCGAGGTAGCGGCGGACGGTGTAGGGGATGCCGGCCTCGTCGAAGGCCGCGGTGGCTGCTCGGCATTTGGAGCAGGCGGGGTTGATCCAGATCTCCACTAGGGCCTCCCGAACCAGAGTTTGGTGGGGCGTTGGAGCATCAGGATCAGGAGGGTTACGTGGATCGCGAGGCCGAGGATGCTGGCGGGTAGGGCCATCACGCCGGCGGCGATGCCCATGGCCGCGACTGCGATCAGCATGTAGCGCGACCAGCGGCGTCGTTTGCGGAGGTAGAGGGCGGGGACCAGGTAGATGAACGCGCAGATCATCGCCGCCGCGACCGCAACCGGTGCGTTGCCGCGGGAGCCGGTCAGTACTTCGGAGATCTGGTCGCCGGCCGAGGTGAGCGTGAGGATCGCGAGCAGCAGGCACATCACGCCGAGACCGATCGCGATCACCGAGGCGATCGTGACCTGCTTGGGCGGAGTCAGCTGATAGCCGTACGTGTCCGGAGCCGCACCGAACAGACCGCTGTACGGTCCTGGTCGCTCCTCGCCCGGCAGGTTGCCGCGCTGCTCACTCATTCGTTCCGATGTTCCTTCCACCTGCCCCCTCCCCGATCCTGCCAGATCACCCAAGCCGCACCACGGCAACATCGAGATGGGAGAAGCCCAGGTACGGCGTGACGTCCGCGTACGGCAGGTCACACAGGAAGTGCACCGTCGTACCCGTCGTCCCGTCGGAGGCGACCGGCTCGAGGCCAGTCACTGGAATGCCGTGCTCGTAACGCTGCGTCCACGACCCGTTCGTACGGCGGTTGGTGTGGATCAGCCAGTCGCTGAGCGCGGCGACAACGGACATCCCGCGCCGCGGATGGCCATCCGGTAGCGACGGGGCGGCAGGGTCGTCGAAGAACCGGAGGTCCTTCGTCGCCATGACCGGCTTCTTCACCACGTTCCCGTGGTCGTCGACGCGCGTGTCGGTCCCGCGCCCGTTGTCGGCGATCGAGATCGAGCCGTCCTCGTGCAGCGTGACGGTGCACTGGCCGCGCTGCCCGGCGGACTCAGCCTCGTCGTCGGCGTAGGCGAGCACCTCGAGCACCAGATGCAGTACGCCGCCAGGCGCGTACCGCTCGACGTCAGCGCGGATGGCGCCCAGATGATCCCGGTCGACGGAGGCTGCCCAGTCGTGCGTGGTGTTCACCCAGTGCGTCACTTTCCGATTCCTTTCGCGTGCCCGGCTGGTCTAAAGAGTAAAGACCCGAAAGGAAGAGATATGCGCAAGATCATCGCCTCGGCACTGGTGACGCTCGACGGGGTCGCCGAGGATCCAGGCGGCTACAGCGGTACGTCGTACGGCGGATGGGCATTGCCGTACTTCGGGGAGGAGTCCGTGCGGCTGTCGATCGAGAAGCTCGCGGGATGCGACTACTTCCTCTGCGGACGTCGTACCTATGAGATGTTCGCGGCCGCGTGGGGCAACGCCGAGGGACCGTACGCCGACCGGCTGCGGAGCCTGCCGAAGTTGGTTGCCTCCAGCACCCTCAAGGGCGACCTGACCTGGAATGCCACGCTCCTCGAAGGCGATGCGATCGCCGCCCTGAAGCAGCTCAAGGAGCAGGACGGCGGCGACATCATCATGTACGGCAACCCGACCCTGTTCCGCAGCCTGCTCGAGAACGACCTGGTCGACGAGCTCGACCTCATGGTGCACCCGGTCCTGCTCGGGACGGGTTCGAAGCTGTTCGTGGACGGCACGCCGACCACGAAGCTCACGCTCGACAGCCACACCGCGTTGGACAACGGCGTGACGATCCTGACCTACCGGACATGAGAAACGGGGCCCGGTCATGAAGACCGGGCCCCGTTTCCGTCAGGACACCTCGAGGGCGTCCTTGGCTTCGTTGAGCGTGACCTTGACGGTCTCGCCGTCGCGAATCGAGCCGTCGAGCAAGCCGCGAGCCAGCTCGTCACCGATCGCGGACTGGACCAGCCGGCGCAGCGGGCGAGCGCCGTACACCGGGTCGTACCCGGTCATCGCCAGCCACTCCATCGCGCCGTCGTCCACCTCGAGCGTGATCCGCCGGTCGACCAGCCGCCGCTGCAGCGCGGCGATCTGCAGGGCCACGATCTTCGTCAGCTCCTCGCTGCCGAGCGCGTCGAACAGCACGATCTCGTCCAGCCGGTTGATGAACTCCGGCTTGAACGACTGCCGCACGACCGCCATCACCTGGTCCCGCTTGGCCTTGTCGTCCAGCGACATATCGGCCAGGTACGCCGAACCCAGGTTGCTGGTGAGGATCAGGATCACGTTGCGGAAGTCGACAGTACGACCCTGGCCGTCGGTCAGCCGACCGTCGTCCAGCACCTGCAGCAGGATGTCGAAGACCTCAGGGTGCGCCTTCTCGACCTCGTCCAGCAGGATCACCGAGTACGGACGCCGCCGCACTGCCTCGGTGAGCTGGCCGCCCTCTTCGTACCCGACATAGCCGGGCGGGGCGCCGACCAGCCGCGCGACGCTGTGCTTCTCGCCGTACTCCGACATGTCGATCCGGACCATCGCCCGCTCGTCGTCGAACAGGAAGTCCGCAAGCGCCTTCGCCAGCTCGGTCTTACCAACACCGGTCGGCCCGAGGAACAGGAACGAACCAGTCGGCCGGTCCGGGTCGGAGATGCCGGCCCGCGCCCGCCGTACGGCGTCGCTGACGGCCTTGACCGCCTCGCGCTGACCGATCAGCCGGTGACCAAGCTCGTCCTCCATCCGGAGCAACTTGCCGGTCTCGCCCTCGAGCAGCCGCCCGGTCGGGATCCCGGTCCACATCGCGATCACCTCTGCGATCTCGGTCGGACCGACCTCCTCGTTGACCATGGCCTCGGGGCCCTCGACGACCTCGTCCTCCTCGGACGCCTTCTCCAGCTCCTTGGTGAGCTCGGGAATCTCGCCGTACAGGATCCGGGCCGCGGTCTCCAGGTCGCCGTCGCGCTGGGCGCGCTCGGCCTGGCCGCGCAGCTCGTCGATGCGCTCCTTGACCTCACCGACCCGGTTCAGGCCGGACTTCTCGCGGTCCCAGCGGGCTTCGAGGGCTCGCAGCTCCTCCTCGCGGTCGGCGAGGTCGGCGCGCAGCCGCTCCAGCCGCTCCTGCGACGACGGGTCCGCCTCGCGGGACAGCGCGAGCTCCTCCATCTTCAGCCGGTCGACGGTACGACGGAGCGAGTCGATCTCGACCGGGGAGGAGTCGATCTCCATCCGCAGCCGGGACGCGGCCTCGTCGACCAGGTCGATCGCCTTATCGGGAAGCTGGCGGCCAGAGATGTAGCGATGCGACAACGTGGCCGCGGCAACCAATGCCGAGTCGGAGATGGCGACCTTGTGGTGCGCCTCGTACCGCTCCTTCAGACCGCGCAGGATCGCGATCGAGTCCTCGACCGACGGCTCGCCCACGAACACCTGCTGGAAGCGACGCTCCAGCGCCGGGTCCTTCTCGATCCGCGTCCGGTACTCGTCCAGCGTCGTGGCACCGATCATCCGGAGCTCACCGCGGGCCAGCATCGGCTTCAGCATGTTGCCGGCGTCCATCGCGCCCTCGCCGGATGCACCGGCGCCGACGACGGTGTGCAGCTCGTCGATGAACGTGATGACCTGACCGTCAGACTCCTTGATCTCGGTCAGCACCGCCTTCAAGCGCTCCTCGAACTCACCGCGGTACTTCGCACCGGCGACCATCGCACCGAGGTCCAGGCTGATCAGCCGGCGGCCACGCAGCGACTCGGGCACATCACCGGCCACGATCCGCTGGGCCAGCCCCTCGACGACGGCGGTCTTGCCGACACCGGGCTCACCGATCAACACAGGGTTGTTCTTGGTACGACGGGACAGCACCTGGACCACACGCCGGATCTCGGAGTCACGGCCGATCACCGGGTCGAGCTTGCCTTCCCTGGCCCGCTCGGTCAGGTCGACGCCGTACTTCTCCAAGGTCTTGGTGGTGCCTTCAGCCTCCGGGGAGGTGATCCGGCGGTTGCCCCGCATCTGGTCGAACGCCTGCAACAGCGCGTCCGCAGTCACGCCGAGCGCGGTCTGGGCCGCACCCTCGACGGTCGCGAGCGCGATCAACAGGTGCTCGGTGGAGACGTACTCGTCCCCGAGCCCGAGGGCCCGCTGCTCTGCCTGGTTCAGCACGTCGCCGGTCTTCGGCGACAGGCTCGGCGCCTGCACGCTGCCACCGCTCGCCTTCGGGAGCCGGCTCAGCTGCGCGGCGGTCTTCTGGCGCACGACGTCGATGTCGCCGCCGGCTGCCTCGAGCAGACCGATCGTCGTCCCCTCAGGCTGCGCGAGCAGCGCGGAGAGCAGGTGAATCGGTTCCACGGTCGGGTTGCCCGCCGCGGAGGTCTGACGGATCGCGACCGACAGGGTTTCCCGGGCCAGCGTCGTCAACCGCTGAACGTCCATCTATTTCCAGCCTTTCAGCTCAACTAACAGGTCTCACCAGACACAACCTATCGAAACTTGAGTCCATTCCACTCAACTCTGGAAAAATCCCAGGGATGAGTCAGGGGCGGCACCACCAGGCGCCACCCCTCGATCACAGACAGTTGACGGCTAACGGCGGCCCGCGGACACCAGGCCGGCCTCGTAGGCCAGGATCACCGCCTGCACCCGGTCCCGCAGGTTGCACTTGGCCAGGATCCGGCTGACGTGGGTCTTCACCGTGTGCTCGGTCAGCTGCAGCTCGTCGGCCACCTCGGCATTCGAGTTGCCCTTGGCAACGAGTTCCAGGACCTCCCGCTCCCGGGCAGTGAGCACGTCCAGGGTGGCCGCGACCGCAGGCGCCGGACCGCTGTCGGCGAACCGGTCGATCAGCCTCCGGGTCACCGGCGGTGCGAGCAGCGCGTCGCCGCCGGCGATCACCCGGACCGCGTTGATCAGCTCGTCCCGCGACGACCGCTTCAGCAGGAACCCGCTGGCCCCGGCGCGCAGCGCGTCGTACACGTACTCGTCCAGGTCGAACGTGGTCAGGATCAGCACCCGCGGCCCGCCCGCCAGCCGCCGGGTCGCCTCGATCCCGTCCATCACCGGCATCCGGACATCCATCAGCACGACGGCCAGGTCCAGGATCGCGGCCGCCTGCCGGACCGCGTCCGCGCCGTCGACGGCCTGCGCGACCACCTCGATATCCGGCTGGCCGTCCAGGATCATCGCGATCCCGTCCCGGACCAGGTCCTGGTCGTCGACCACCATCACCTTGATCGGCCGGTCCGGCAGCTCCGTCACCGGTTGCCCCCTACCGGGAACCACGCGGCGACCGTCGTACCGGCTCCCGGCGTACTGCGGATGTCCAGCGTGCCGCCCTCGATCCGGACCCGCTCGCGCATCCCGGCCAGCCCGTGCCGCCCGCCGTGCGCGGCCACCGCCAGGTCGAACCCGCTCCCGTCGTCGGTCACCTCGACCCGCACCCCCGTCTCCTCGATCTGGACCAGAACCTGGGCGGCCGAGGCCTTCGCGTGCCGGACCACGTTGGTCAGTGCCTCCTGCACCAACCGGTACGCCGCCAGTTGCTGCCCCTCCGGTGGACCGTCGGGGTCGCCCGTCACGTCGAGTGCGATCGGCAGGTGACCGTCCGACACATCTGTGACCAACTGTGACAGATCCCCAAGGCCAGGCTGCGGCGCCAGTTGCGGGTCCGGGATGCCTTCCTCGTCGCGCAGCGCGGACAGCAGCCGGTCCAGCTCGCTCAACGCCCGCCGCCCGGCATCCCCGATCCGCTGGAACCCGGCCAGTACGTCGGCCTCCCCGCGACGGATCAGGTCCGGTCCGGTCTCGGCCTGGATCACCATCAGGTTGACCGCGTGCGCGACCACGTCGTGCAGATCCCGCGCGATGAACGACCGCTCGGTCAGCACGACCTGCTCGGCCTCGCGCTCGACGGCCACCCGCTCGAGCTCGGCCTCCCGCCGGGCCGACTCGCGGTTCCGCCGGTACAGCCGGACCGCGATCCCCGCGCACAACGGCACGAGCAGGATCAGCGACCAGGTCAGCGGCCACTGCCGGTCGACCATCTCCTCGTAGATGCTGTTCCGCGTCCGCTGGGTGTCGCTGTCCCAGAAGAAGTCCTGGTGCCCGACCTTCGGGAAGATCAGGATCAGCTGCGGGTACCTGATCAGCTCAGCGATCGTGGGCAACGCGGCCAGCACCAGCACTGCCCCCGGGATGCTCCACGCCAGCGAGCGCGGCGCCGTACCGAGGGAGAACAAGGCGATCGCGAGCGCGAACAGCAGCGTCCAGACCTCGTTCGTCTGCCAGTACGAGATCAGCGACGCGATCCCGAGTACGGCGACCGGGACGACCGGCCAGCGCCGGCGGACCACCAGCGTCAACGGCGCGAAGGCGATCGCCCACGGCATCCAGCCCGGCGCCGTCCACCAGTTGCCGTTCTTCTCCTGGTCCCACCACAACTCGATCAGCACCGGCGAGGTCAGCGCGACCGCGAGCAGTACCTGGACCGGCCATACCTCGGTCCGGGGACGGGCGGCCGCCTGCAGGTCCTCGGTCCACTGCCCGGCGGAACGGCGTACCGGGACGACCCCGCGGCGACGCCGGACCAGCAGGGCCGCGGCCGCAGCGAGTACGACGAGGGCCGAGATCCACCACGCCCAGTGGTGGGCCGCGACCCGGTCCCAGGACGACTGGGTGATGCCGCGCAGGGTGCCGCCGCCGTAGTCGTCCTGGTAATGCCGGAAGACATCCGGGTAGACGCGGTACACGAAGGCGCCGCGGTCCAGGTCGACGAGGACAGGCAGGCCGGCGACCAGCACTGTGAGGATCAGGCCGGTACCGGTGCCCCAGCGGTTCGGCAGGTACCAGACCGCGAGCAGGGCGCCGATCAGCATCGGCCAGGCGACGCTGGCCGCCAGCAACGACATGCCATACGCGCCGACCATCAGCCCAGCGAGCGCCAGCGCCGGGTCGAGCCTCCGGATCGCTATGAACAACGGGGTCCAGGCGACCAGGACGACCAGCCAGCGCGGACCGTGCGCCCAGTAGTCGGCGCGCTGGACGACCCAGAACTGGACCGCCGCAGTGGCCAGCAGGGCCAGGACGACGTCGGGCCAGGCGATCCGCGCTTCGGTCGCCGGCAGCCTGAACCAGGTGGACGGCCACCGCCGGAGTTGTTGCATCACCACCCCATTGTGGAACCCGGTCGCCCCGCCTGCCGTCACTCCCAGGAGTGACACGGGGTCATTCCTGAGTGCAACGCCGGCGGCTCCGGCCTCGCCCGTAGCGGCGACCCAGGTTGGCTCTCAGCGGCGATGTGCCGGACCGGTGGCCGCCGGGATCGTCGAGGACATGACAATCGACCTTGTTGCGGTACGCGTCCGGCGACGGGTGCCGACCGCGGTTCTGATGCTGGCGGCAACGATATTGCCAGTGCTCTGTCTGCTGGTCTGGCACCCCTGGAACGCGAACATGGGTGACCTCAGGGTGTACTTCGCGGCGGCCCGCGGGGTCGTCGACGGTCAGGACATCTACACGGCGCACCACAACTTCCCGGGCATGGGTCTCGGGTTCACCTATCCGCCGTTCGCCGCGCTGGTGTTCGCACCGCTGGCGGTCGGACTGCCGTTCGCCCGGGTGGCGATCACGTTGGCGTCGGCAGTGTCGCTGCTGGTGATCGGCTGGACCACGGCGAAGGCCTTGCGGTGGGGGCCGGTCGCCGCCCTGGTGATCGCGTTCGCCGCACTGGCGTTCGAGCCGGTGTGGTCGACCTTCGGCCTCGGCCAGATCAACCTGGTCCTACTGGCGCTGCTGATGCTCGACCTGGTCGGCCCGATGCCGCGCCGGTTCCGCGGCGTCCTGGTGGGTGTTGCCACCGGCATCAAACTCACGCCGGGCATCTTCATCCTGTTCCTGCTGATCACTAGGCGCTTCCGCGAGGCGGCGGTCGCGGCCGGTACGACGGCGGCCACGATGGTGCTGGCGTACCTGGTGATGCCGCGAGCCACGACCGACTTCTGGACGAAGTACGTCTTCGATCCGGACCGCCCCGGGCCGGCGCACTACATCAGCAACCAGTCGCTGCGCGGAATGATCGCCCGGCTGACACAGGGCTCGGCCGTGACCGTCCCGCTATGGTTGCTGATGGCAAGCATCGTCGGGGTGGCGGGGTTGCTGCTCGCGCGGCGGCTACACGATCGCGGCCAGCCGTTTGAGGCAGTCGTCGCGACCGCTTTCACCGGTCTCCTGGTCTCACCGATCTCGTGGACGGGCCACTGGGTCTGGATCGTCCCCGGGCTCGCGGTGATGTGGTCGCACCGCGACGCGCTCAGGTCGTGGCGGACGGCCGTGTCGGTGCTGATCACCGGCGTGTTCCTCACCGGGATCGTGTGGTGGCTGCCCTTCGCGCACGACCAGGAGTTCCACTACAACGCGTGGCAGTCCGTGGTCGCGAACGCGTACCTGATCTCCGCCCTGGTGCTGATGGCGGGCGGCCGGCTGGCTCAGCCGCTGAACTCGGAGGCCCGCATGCGGTAGACCTGCAGATTCAGGTCGTAGTACTTGTCGGTCTCGCCGACCCACTGCATGCCGAGGCGGGTCGCGGTCGCGATCGCGCGCTTGTTGTTCGGGCGGGCGACCGCGAACAGCTCGTCGACGTCGCCCTCCTTGAACGCCCAGCTCATCAGCCCGCGGCTCGCCTCGGTCGCGTACCCGTTGCCCCAGGTGTTCGGCCGCAGCTGCCAGCCGATCTCCAGATCCTCCTCGTACGGCGGGAGCAGCCGGATCAGCAGCGCGCCGACGATCTCGCCGTCGTCGCGCCGTGCGACCGCCCAGCGGCCGGCCGGGACCACGAAGTTCGGCTGGGCCTCGATCCAGGACTGCAGGATCAACCGCATGGTCGCGGCATCCGGCACCTTGTCGATGGCCGGTGACAGCCAGGGCGCCACGTCGGCGGAGCCAAAGATCTCCAGCGCGGCGTCGGCGTCGTCTTCCTCCCAGTCCCGGATCAGCAGCCGGTCCGTCTCCAGCTTCAGCGTCACCTCGCCAGAGTATGCGGTCCGTGGCCGCAGACAACAGGTTCTGCGATGACCGGCAGATGAACGCACGCAAAGCCCCCGGCCGGTGCGGCCGGAGGCTTTGGTGAAGAGGCCGCAGGGCGGTCCATGACGGACCACCCCGCGGGGTCGAAGGGCGCCGGGGGGAATGACGCGCCTTCGACTGTGGAGGCGTCGCGGGGGAACGACGGCCTCCACCGGAGCCGGAGGCCTCCGAGGGTGGGTTTCGGAGTACCTCCGGTGGTCTGGTGAAAACCCCCGGGGTGAAGGATCAGCGCGAGCCGAGTTCCAGTGGCTGGGTGCGGATCCATCGTGTCGTGGTCTGCTGCCGGCCCATGGCGATCACGTCGCCGGCTGGACCGGCCGAGAAGACCCGGCTGGTGGCGGTGCGCCGAGAGGCACCGACACCGCGCTGGACCTCGGCCAGAAGCTGGTTGACCCGCTGGCGCAGGTCCTCCACCTCCGACTGTAGCGCGAGGATGTGGCGAATTCCCGCGAGGTTGATGCCCTCTTCCTGGGACAGGTGCTGCACATAGCGCAGCCTCGCCACGTCGTACGCCGAGTACCGCCGGCCGCGGCCGGACGCCCGGCTCGGCACCACAAGGCCGAGCCGGTCGTACTGGCGCAACGTCTGCGGATGCATGCCGGCCAGCTGGGCCGCGACCGAGATCACATAGATCGGGGTGCGGTCGTCCCAGGTCGGCACCTGGCTGAACGGGATACCCATCACGAACTCCCGAACAACCCGGCCCGCAGATCAGGATGATCCGACGCGGAGTTGAACTCCTGCAGCTTTTCCTTCTGCTCGTCGGTCAACTCGTGCGGAACCTGCACCTCGAGCGTGAGGAGCAGATCTCCCTTGGTTCCGTCCCGCCGGACCGATCCCTTGCCGCGGACGCGCAGCTTGCTGCCGTTCGCCGTACCGGCCGGGATCCGGACCGTGACGGGCAGGCCGTCCAGGGTCGGAACCTTGATCTCGGCACCCAGCGCCGCCTCGGTGAAACTCACGGGGACGTTCAGCGTCAGGTGCTCGCCCTGGCGGCCGAAGATCCGGTGCGGCTTCACGTGCACGGTGACGTAGAGGTCGCCCGCCGGGCCACCTCGTTCGCCGGCCGCGCCCTTGCCCTTGAGCCGGATCCGCTGGTTGTCCTGCACGCCCGCGGGGATGCGGACCTGCATGGTCTTGCTCGACTGGCCGCGGCCGGAGCCGTGGCAGGTCTCGCACGGCTGGTCGACGACCAGGCCACGACCCTTGCACTCGGTGCACGGCTCGGTCATGGCGAACACGCCGCCCTGCACCGAGGTCTGCATACCCGTGCCTTCGCACTTCAGGCAGACCTTCGGCACCGTGCCGTACTTCGCGCCCGTCCCATGACAGGTCGGGCACGGGGCGTCGCTGGTCATCCGGAGCCCGACCGTGACACCGTTCACGGCCTCGGCGAACTCGATCGTCGCCTCGGTCTCGATGTCCTGGCCGCGCCGCGGACGGGCCGTCGTCGAGGTGGTCGTGCGCTGGCCACCACCGCCGAACATGCCGCCCAGGATGTCGCCGAGCCCGCCGCCGCTGCTGCCGGAGCCGCCGCGGTTGAACAGGTCGCCGACGTCGAAGTTGAACCCGCCGCCGCCTTGACCGCTGCCGGTCGGCATCCGGAAGCCGCCGCTGCCGAACAGCCGGCGCGCCTCGTCGTACTCCTTGCGCTTCTTCGGGTCGCCGACGACGTCGTACGCCTCGGAGACCTCCTTGAACTTGGCCTCCGCGGACGCGTCACCGGCGTTGGAGTCGGGGTGGTACTTGCGCGCCAGCTTGCGGTAGGACTTCTTGATCTCGTCGGCCTCGGCGGTCTTGGAGACGCCGAGAACCTTGTAGAAGTCCTTCTCGAGCCAGTCCTTCGTGCTCATCTGACGCCTCCCCTCCCGTCGTGGTCGTTACTCCGCGGACCTGTCCGCGTCATCATCTGTGCTCTCCGCCGGTACGTCGGCCTTCGCCGCGTCGGCCGGCAGTTGTTCGGTCGGCTCCGACACGGCCACCCGGGCCGCGCGCAGGACCCGCTCGCCGAGCCGGTAGCCCGGTTGCATGATCATCGTCGCGGTCGGACCGTCGACCTCGTCGGAGTAGTTGTGCAGCAGGGCCTCGTGGATCCGCGGGTCGAAGGTGTCACCCTTCTCACCGAACTTCACCAGGCCGAGCTTCTCGGTGACGCGCTCCAGCGATTCCGCGACTGCCTTGAACGCACCCTCGAGCTCACCTGCCTCGCGGGCCCGGCCGACATCGTCGAGCGTCCCGAGCAGCTCGGTCAGCACCGAGCCGATCACGAGCTCCCGCGACGCCTCCCGGTCCCGGTCGACGCGGCGCTTGTAGTTGACGTACTCGGCCTGCAGTCGCTGCAGGTCCGCCGTACGCTCCT
This sequence comes from Kribbella rubisoli, assembly GCF_004217145.1. Lineage (GTDB taxonomy): Bacteria > Actinomycetota > Actinomycetes > Propionibacteriales > Kribbellaceae > Kribbella > Kribbella rubisoli. The sequence goes on from NZ_SHKR01000011.1 coordinate 1,891,262, forward strand.
TGAGCGCTTCGGTCAACAGGGCCTCCTGGGCGGACGGACCGACCAGGTCGGACGGGTCCCGGGGCGGCTGTGCGCCAGGGGTGCCCGGCGTACCCGGCTGGGCGCCGGGCGCGGGAGCCGCGGACGAATCCGCAGTCTCCCGCGCCGCGCCGGTGTCCGGGTCGATCCGGCGCTTGTCCCGGACGACGGGCTCGCCGTCGCCGAACTCGCTGCCAGTGGGTCGATCCGTCACTTGTCCTCCGTCTTGTCCTGCGGCCGGTCCTCGTCCACGATCTCGGCGTCGACGACGTCGTCGTCGTTGCTGGTCGAGCTCTCGTCGGAGGTCGTCTCCTCCGAGGACCCGCCGGCGGCCTGGGCGTTCGCGTACATCGCGGCGCCCATCTTCTGGCTGGACTGGGCGAGCTTCTCCGAGGAGGTCTTGATCGCCTCGGCGTCGTCACCCTCGAGGGCCTTCTTCAGCTCCGCGGTGGCGTCCTTGACCTCGGTCTTGACGTCGTCGGGGACCTTGTCCTCGTTCTCCTGCAGGAACTTCTCGGTCTGGTAGACCAGGCTCTCGGCCTGGTTCCGGTTCTCGACGGCCTCGCGGCGCTGCCGGTCCTCCTCGGCGTACTGCTCGGCGTCGCGGACCATCTGGTCGATATCGGTCTTCGGCAGCGCGGAGCCGCCCGTGACCGTCATCCGCTGCTCCTTGCCGGTGGCCAGGTCCTTGGCGTTCACGTGCACGATGCCGTTCGCGTCGATGTCGAAGGTGACCTCGATCTGCGGCACGTTCCGCGGCGCCGGCGGCAGGCCGGTCAGCTCGAAGTTGCCGAGCGACTTGTTGTCGCGGGCCATCTCGCGCTCGCCCTGGTAGACCTGGATCATCACCGACGGCTGGTTGTCCTCGGCCGTGGTGAAGATCTCCGAACCCTTGGTCGGGATCGTGGTGTTGCGCTCGATGATCTTGGTGAACACGCCGCCCTTGGTCTCGATACCCAGGCTCAGCGGGGTCACGTCGAGCAGCAGGACGTCCTTGACCTCACCCTTCAGCACACCGGCCTGCAGGGAGGCGCCGACCGCGACGACCTCGTCCGGGTTCACGCCCTTGTTCGGGTCCTTGCCACCGGTCAGCTCCTTGACCAGGTCGGCCACCGCGGGCATCCGGGTCGAACCGCCGACCAGGATCACGTGGTCGATCTTCGACACGTCGATACCGGCGTCCTTGATGACGGCCTTGAACGGCGCGCGGGCGCGCTCGAGCAGGTCGTTGCTCATCTTCTGGAACTCTGCCCGGGAGAGCTTCTCCTCCAGGTGCAGCGGGCCGGAGTCGGTCAGGCTCAGGTACGGCAGGTGGATCGTGGTCTCGGCCGCGGCGGACAGCTCGATCTTGGCCTTCTCGGCAGCCTCGGTGAGGCGCTGCATGGCCATCTTGTCGCCGGACAGGTCGGTGCCGTTCTTGTTCTTGAACTGCGTCACCAGCCACTGGACGATCCGGGCGTCCCAGTCGTCACCGCCGAGGTGGTTGTCACCGCTGGTCGCCTTCACCTCGAAGACGCCGTCGCCGATCTCCAGCAGCGACACGTCGAACGTGCCGCCACCGAGGTCGAAGACCAGGATGGTCTGCTCGGTGCCCTTGTCCAGGCCGTACGCGAGCGCGGCCGCGGTCGGCTCGTTGACGATCCGGTGCACCTTCAGGCCCGCGATCTCGCCGGCCTCCTTGGTCGCCTGGCGCTGCGCGTCGGAGAAGTAGGCCGGCACGGTGATGACCGCATCGGTGACCTGCTCCCCGAGGTACGCCTCGGCGTCCCGCTTCAGCTTCTGCAGCACGAACGCGCTGATCTGCTGGGGGGTGAACTTCTTGCCGTCGATGTCGACGCTCCAGCTCTCGCCCATGTGACGCTTGACGGAGCGGATGGTGCGGTCGACGTTCGTGGTGGCCTGGCGCTTCGCCACCTCGCCGACAAGGACCTCGCCGTTCTTGGCGAAAGCCACCACCGAGGGCGTCGTACGCGCTCCCTCGGCGTTGGGGATGACGGTGGGCTCGCCACCTTCCAGTACGGCGATGACGGAGTTCGTCGTACCGAGATCGATTCCGACCGCGCGGGCCATTCTGTTACCTCCACGAAGTTGAGTGATGCAGACTCAATGTTGCCCGTTCGTCCGCCTCGGTTCAAATCCGTGACGCAACAAACTTGAGTTCACTGGACTCAACATTGCACATCGCCCAGGTCATTCCCAAGCGCGGGCCCGAATTTCGGGGTCCGGGCCAGGGTGCGGCCAGGGAGACCCCTCCCGGGGAAAGGTTTACCGTGCGACCCTGTCCCTGTGAAACTCCGCGCGATGAATCCCGCCGACTACGGCGCGGTGCTCGCGCTGAACAACGCCGCCGCAGGGCTGGTCGATCCCCTCGGCGCCGACCGCCTCGACTGGCTCCGGCTGATCGCCGCGCATGCCGCGATCATCGACCTGGACGGCAAGCCCGCCGGCTTCGTGCTGACCTTCACCCCGGGTTCGGCGTACGACGGCCTCGAGTTCGACTGGTTCACCCAGACGTACGCGAACCGCTTCCTGCTGATCGAGCGGATCGTCGTCGCGACCGAGCACCGCCGCGAGGGCATCGGCTCACAGGTCTACCGCGCCATCGAACGCGCCGCCAAGCCGTTCGACCGCGCCGTCGCCCGGGTCCGCACCCATCCCCTCGACGACGCCGGTGTGACCTTCCACACCACCCGCGGCTACGTCGAAATAGGCAAACAACACCTCCCCGACGGCACCCCCGCCCTCCTCCTCACCAAGGAACTGGCCGACTAGATCCGCCGTACGTCGAGCAGCGCCCGGACCGGCAGCTCGTGCCGCAACCGCGGCTCGGTCAGCCCGTCGACGATGCAGGCCGCGCCGATCCAGCGCGCCCCGCAGGCCTCCACCAATGCACGACCCGCCAGGGCGGTGGCACCGGTGTCGATCCAGTCGTCGACCAGGAGCACCCGGTCTCCGCCCTGGATCAGATCCCGGCGGAACCCGAAGACGACGTGACGATCCCGATAGTCCGGTCCTGTGGTGCACATCACCCACCGGTCGCTGTCGGTCGCCGGCCACGCGTCCTTCCGCATCTCCACGAACCCGACCCCGACCGCAGCAGCAGTCAGCGCCCCGACCAACGACCCCCGCGACACCGGCCCGAGCACCACGGTCGGCACCTCGTCGTACAGCCCGGCAAGCGCCGGCCCAAGCTCACGCAGCAGCTCGGCATCCCGCCACCAGCCGGTCAGATCGGCGTAGTTACTTCACACCCCACGATCCGTCCGCCACCGAAAGGCATCCCGCAACCGCGCTCTGGTGTCCATACCTCCAGCGTGGCACCCGCCGGCCCCGTGGCGCACTTGGATTTGGGGAGGGCCGGATCCCCAGGCCATCACAATCGGCCTCGGGCCGGCCTCCTGAGCGTCGCCCCGGTCGACGGCGGTGAATTGTGATGGCCTGGGGATCCGCCTGTGGACAGAGATGAGCAGCGTTCCCTGATGTCCGTCACGATCGACACATGTCCGACGTCGTCGACGTTCTCCTGCGGCGAGGCGGGACCGCGACCTTCGAGCAGCTTCGCGCCACCGTCTCGCTACGCGCCATTCGTACGGCGCTGGATCGCGGGCTGATCGCGCGAATCGCGAAGGGTGTCTACGCCCTTCCGCCCGCTGCGGACCCACTTGCCGCCGCACAGGCCCAGGGTGGGATCGTCTCGCACCTCAGTGCAGCGGTGCTGCACGGATTCGCCGTACTCGACTTGCCGGACAAGCCGCACATCACCGTTCCCCGCGGTCAGCACCGACGGCTGAGCCCGGTCGACTGCCAGCTGTATTGGGCCGACCACGTCCCGTCGGACGGCGGCTGTACCGGCGCGCTCCGGACGGTCTTGGACTGCGCACGGACCTTTCCCTTCGCGGCCGGGCTGACTGTGGCGGATTCCGCGCTTCGGCTCGGTGTAATCGACCGCTCACAACTGGCGGTTGCCGCCGGCGAACTCGCTGGTCCGGGCAGTCGGCGGGCGCGCCGCGTCGCCGCGGCTGCGGATGGCCGCGCCGAGTCCCCGCTGGAGTCCGTGCTGCGCTCTCTGCTGATCGATGCCGGCGTCGACGGCTTCGAACCGCAGATCGTGATCCGCGACGGCGTCTTCTCCGCCCGTGTCGACCTGGGGCATCGCGGGCTCTTGCTCGCGCTGGAAGCCGACAGCTTCGCGTACCACGGCAGCCGGACCGCACTCAGGCGCGACTGCCGCCGGCACACCAACCTCACCATTCGCGGTTGGCGCTTACTTCGCTTCTCCTGGGAGGACGTGATGTTCGACCCTGAGTGGGTGGTGGATGCCATCCGTCAGGCGATCGCCGGATCTGCAGGCCATCACAATCTGCAGGAGGTTGGCGTCTCACGCGGGCGAGCCACGCAGGTGGGCCGATTGTGATGGGCTGGAGATCCGCTACACCGGCCGCCCGGCGATGAACGTCCGGGACACCAAAGGGACGCCGGGGCGGTAGGAGAGGTGTAGGTGGGAGGGGGCGTCCAGGACGGCGAGGTCGGCTTGGGCGCCGGGGGTTAGGTGGCCTCGGTCTGGGCGGCGGAGGGAGGCGGCGCCGCCGGCGGTGGCGGACCAGAGGGCCTCGGCGGGGGTCATTTGCATGTCGCGGACGGCGACGGCGATGCAGAAGGGCATCGAGGAGGAGTAGCCGGAGCCGGGGTTGCAGTCGGTGGCCAGGGCTAGGGTGACGCCGGCGTCCAGGAGGCGGCGGGCGTCGGGGTACGGCGAGCGGGTGGAGAACTCGATCGCGGGCAGGAGGCCGGCGACGACACCCGCTGAGGCCAGGGCGTCGATGTCGGCGTCGGTGAGATAGGTGCAGTGGTCCGCAGAGGCGGCGCCCACCTCGCAGGCCAGTTGTACGCCGGGGCCCTCGCCGAGCTGGTTCGCGTGGACCCGGGGCTGGAGACCACGGGCGATGCCGGCCTGGAGGATCGCGCGGCCCTGGTCGGCGTCGAAAGCGCCGCGTTCGACGAAGACGTCGATCCACTTCGCGTGCTTGGCGGCCGCGTCGAGCATCGGGCCGGTCACCAACTCCACGTAGCCGGCCGGATCCTCGGCATACTCGGCCGGCACGACATGCGCCCCGAGGTACGTCGTCTCGTCGGTGAACTGTCCGGCGATCTCGAGGGCACGGGCCTCGTCGGAGACCGTCAGCCCGTAGCCGGACTTGATCTCGACCGTGGTGGTGCCCTGCCGGCGCATCTCGGTGACAAGGCGGGACACGTTCGCGGTCAGGTGTTCGTCGGTTGCCGCCCGGGTCGCGGCGACGGTGGTGCGGATGCCGCCGGCGGAGTACGGCGTACCGGTCATGCGGGCGGCGAACTCCTCGGCGCGATCGCCAGCGAAGACCAGGTGCGAGTGCGAGTCGACGAAACCGGGGACAACCGCCCGGCCGCCGAGGTCCAGCGCGCCGTCGGCCGCTGGCGCGTCGCGGCGCGGGCCGACCCAGGCGACCTTGGTGCCGTCGATGACCAGGGCCGCGTCGTGGAGTTCGCCGAGGAGACCGCCGTGGGCGGGGTCGTTGGTCACCAGCGAGCTGATGTTGGTGAGCAGGAGGGAGGTCATCGGGTCACCGCCTCGATCGATTTCGCCAACTGGGCTGGGACATCCAGGCGCGTATGCTTGCTATCAGCAACCAAGTGGTTGCCGGAGACGACAACATCGGAGACATCGGCAGCTGACGCCGCGAAGACTGCGGTCTCCAACGTGCCGCCGGTGCCTGCGGTGCGGGCGGTGTCCAGGCGGATGGCTACCAGGTCGGCGCGGGCTCCGACCTCGATCGCGCCCGCGTCCTCGAAGCCGATCGAGCGGTGGCCGTCTGTGGTGGCTGCCTTGAAGAGCTCGGCGGCGGACCAGGTGCCGCGTTCCTGGGACGCGAGGCGTTCGTTCAGCTCGACGGCTCGCATCTCCTCGAAGAGGTCGATGATCGCGTGACTGTCGGATCCGAGCGTCAGCGGCGAGCCTGCGTCGCGCAGTTGCACGGACGGGCCGATGCCGTCGGCGAGGTCGCGTTCGGTCGTCGGGCAGAAGCAGGAGTACGTCGCGGAGCTCCCGAGCAGCCCGACGTCGACATCGGTGAGATGCGTGGCATGGACCGCGCTCGTCCGACCGCTGAGGAACCCGGCCTCGTCGAGCACCTGCGCCGGTGTCCGCCCGTACGCCTTGAGACAAGCGGCGTTCTCCGCGACCTGCTCGGACAGATGAATATGGAGCGGTACGTCGGGAAACGCCGACGCCACCGCACTGAGTTGATCCTGCGGCACGCCCCGCACCGAATGGGCGGCCGCACCGATCACGACGCCATCGTCACCGCTCAACTGCGCGACCCGAGCAGCCCACGCAGTCGCGTCGCCGTCACTGAAGCGCTGCTGTACGTCGTTGAGCGGCTGGTCGATTCCGCCGGCGATGTAGCACGTGTCAAGCAGCGTGATCCGGATGCCGACGTCACGCGCAGCCGCGATCAGGGCCAGGCCCATCGCGTTCGGGTCGTCGTACCGGTGGCCCCGCGGGGCGTGGTGGAGGTAATGGAACTCCCCGACCGCGGTGATCCCGGCGAGCAGCATCTCGCCGTACACGGCCCTCGCGAGCTCGTAGTACGTGTCGGGGGTGAGGGCGGCGGCGACGGCGTACATCTGCTCGCGCCAGGTCCAGAACGTGCCGCGCTCGGTCTGCGTCCGGCCGCGGAGCGCGCGGTGGAACGCGTGGCTGTGGCAGTTCGCCAGGCCTGGGATGACGAGGCCGTTGAGGACCTGCGCGTCACCGGGGGCCGCATCCGGCTCGACCGACGTGAAGCGGCCGTCCGATGTTGTCACGAGGACGCCGCGGGCGAGGCCGGTCGGGAGGATCGCGGTCTCACACCAGTACGACGTCACTTCGCAAGATCCTTCAATACCGCGGCCAATGCCTCGACGCCCGCGAGACAGTCGTCCTGCTCGGCGTACTCGGCGGGCGAATGCGAGATGCCGGTCGGGTTGCGGACGAACAGCATCGCGGTCGGGATGCCGGCGTCGGAGAACACGCCCGCGTCGTGGCCGGCGCCGGTCGGGAGGACCGGGGCACCGTCGAGTACGCCGACCAGCCGGTCGCGCAGGCCGGTCGGGAAGTTGACGATCGGCGAGACCGATTCCGGGGTGACCTCGAGCGTGGTGCCGTCGCGTTCGGCGCGTTCGGTGGCTTGCTTGGTGATTGCTGCGAGCAACAATTCCAGCGTTGCGGTGTCGGCGGCTCGTGCGTCGAGCCAGGCAGTGACCTGTGACGGTACGGCGTTGGTGCCGTTGGGTTCGACCGATATCCGGCCGAAAGTGGCGCGGGCTCCGGCCAGGCGAGCCTGTTTGTTGGCCGCGAGGGCGGTCATCGCGTAGGTGAGCATCGGGTCGTGCCGGTCTTCCATCAGCGTGGTGCCAGCATGGTTGGCCTCACCACCGAAGGTGAACCTGAACCGCCCGTGCGGCCAGATCGAGCTGGCCACACCCACAGGTGCTGTCAGCCCTCTGCCCTGCTCGACATGTAGCTCGACGAACGTCCCCATCCGCTGCAGCAGCGGCGACGGCCCGACCCCAGCCGGATCAATCCCCGCCTGCTCCAGCGCCAACGCCAGCGGCACACCGGCCCGATCCGTCAAAGCCAGCGCCTTCTCGGCCGACAGCACGCCAGCCGCCACCCGAGACCCCAAACAAGGCATCCCGAACCGGGACCCTTCTTCTTCCACGAACGCACCCACCCCAAGAGGCACGCTGGGCTCGAACCCCTCCGCCCGCAACCGATCAATGGCCGCCAACGCAGACACCACCCCCAGCGGCCCGTCAAAAGCCCCACCATCGATCACAGAATCCAGATGGCTCCCCGTCACAACCCCCGGACCATCGGATGCACCCCACCAGGCGATGAGGTTGCCGATGCCGTCGGATTCGACGGCCAGCCCGCGGGCGGCGCACTGGTCGAGGAACCAGTGCGTCGCCTCGCGTTCGGTGGGGGTCCAGCCGCCTCGGGTGTAACCGCCGGTTTCGGGGTTGCGGCCAATGGCGGACTGGTCGGCCCAGAGGGATTCGAAGCTCAAGACAGCGGGTTCTTCGACAGCCAGTCCTTGGCGACCGCGTCCGCGCTCTCCTTGCCGACATCGATCCGCTTGACCAGGTCGGTCAGCGTGTCCGTGGTCAGCTTGGCGTCGACCGCGTTCAGCGTTGCGGTGACGTCGTCGGACTTGTGGTCGGTCCGGATCAACGGAACGATGTTGTTCGGCGGCAGGATGTGCTCCGGGTCGTCCAACTGGACCCAGCCCTTGTCCTTGATCACGGCCTGGGTGGTGAACAGGTCGGTCACCTGGATGGTGTTGTCCTCGAGCGCCTTGATGCTCAGCGGACCACCGGCGTCGAGCGTCTTGTATTCCTTGAAGTCGACGTCGTACTTCTCCTTCATGCCCTTCAGCCCGGCGGTCCGGACCTTGAACTCGGAGCTACCGCCCGCGACCAGGTTCTTGCCCTTGAGGTCGCCGATCGACTTCAGGCTGTACTTGTCCGCGGTCGCCTTGGTCACCACGATGGTGTCCTCGTCGGTCGCCGGCGACATCTCCAGGATCTCCAGCCCGGGCGTCAGCGCCGCCTTCAGCGCGTCGTACGCCTTCTGCGGGTCGGTCTCGGTGGAGTTCTTGTCGAAGTACGCCAGCGCGGCGCCGGTGTACTCCGGCACCAGGTCGACCGACCCGTCCTTGATCGCGGCCATGTAGGTCTCGCGGTTGCCGATGTTCGGCTTCTTCTTCACCTCGATGCCCTTGGCGGCCAGCGCCTGGCCGTAGATCTCCGCGATCAGCTGGCTCTCGGAGAAGTCGGCGGACCCGACGGTGATGCTGCTCACCTTCGAGGGCGCCGGCGAGCTGCCGGCGTTGTCACTGCCGAGCTGGTCGCCCCCACCCCCACAACCAGCCAGGCCGAGCACCGCCACCCCGGCGATCGCAGTACGGATGAGTGTGGATCTCAACACGAGAGCCTCCAGTGTTCTCGTCAGCCACCGGCCGGTGCCGATGGATGCATCTCAAGTTCAGCAGGTACCACGGACAATTCAGCCGATTTTCAGCCCTTGGGAGACCGTGATTCGCCCGATCAGCGCGAAGACCGCGTCCAGCACGATCGCGAGCAGCGCCACCAGCAGGGCGCCGGTGAACATCTGCGGGAAGTCGCGGAGCTTCAGCCCGTCGACCACGTAGCGGCCGAGGCCGCCGAGCGACACCAGTGCCGCGATCGTCGCGGTCGAGACGATCTGCAGGGTGGCGCTCCGGATGCCGGAGATGATCAGCGGCAACCCGATCGGGATCTCCACCTTGGTCAGGATCTCGCGTCCGGTCATCCCCATCCCCCGGGCGGCGTCGATCGTGGCCGGATCGACACCGGACAGACCGGCGTACGTCGAGGCCAGGATCGGCGGGATGCCCAGCGCGACCAGCGCGATCAGCACCGGCAGGAAGCCGATCTGGTTGGTCAGCAGGACCGCGATCATCAGCAGCCCGAGGCTCGGCAGGGCACGTGCCGCGTTGCCGAGGTTGATCGCCAGGAAGGCGCCGCGCCGGGTGTGCCCGATCCGCAATCCGATCGGTAGCGCGATCACCACGGAGAGTCCGAGGGCGGCAAACGTGTACCAGAGGTGCTGCAGGATCCGCGCCCAGATCCCCTCGTTGCCGGACCAGTTGTACGAGTCGGTCAAGTACTGCCACATGTCACGCCACCTCCGCCACAGGCGTCGAAACCCGAGCCCAAGGAGTCAGTACCCGCTGCAACGACACCAGGATCAGGTCCGCGACCAGAGCCAGCGCCAGCGACAGCACGACCCCGACCACGACCGGCGTCAGGAAGTCCTTCTGGAAGCCCAGCGTGAACAGCTCACCCAGGCCGCCGATCCCGATCACGGCGCCGACGCTCACCATCGAGATGTTCGCGACCGTGACCACGCGCAGCCCGGCGAAGATCACCGGTACGGCGATGGGCAGGTCGACCGCGATCAGCCGGTGCATCGACCCGTACCCGACCGCGATCGCGGACTGCCGTACGTCGGGTGGCACGGAGCGCAGTCCGTCGATCACGTTCCGGATCAGCAGCGAGACCGTATAGATGGTCAGCGCGACGATGATGTTGATCGTCGACAGCACCTTGGTGCCGAGCACCGCCGGGATCACGATGAAGAGCGCGATCGACGGCAGTGAGTACAGCAGGCCGCCGAACGCGATCAGCGGGTTCGCCAGCCAGGAGTACCGCGTGGCGACGTACCCCAACGGAACCGAGATGATCAGCCCGAGGATCACGGGAATGATCGCCAGGTAGATGTGCTCGCGCAGCTGTTCCCAGATCAGCCCGAGGTTGTCACCGATCCACGTCACGAGCGTAGAGCCTCTGCGACTCCGGCCTGGTCGATCACGCCGACGGCCTTGCCCTCGTCGTCCACGCAGATGCCGCAACCGGTGGGCGACGTCAGTACTGCGTCCAGCGCCGCGCGCAACGAATCGCCGCGCTTGAACACCGCACCGAGCGGCAGCAGCTCGCCGGACCCGTTCTTCCAGCCGACCGGTACGCCGTCCTTCAACGCGAGCTCGTCCGGCACCGGCTGCACCGGCAACTCTTCGGGATGCACGAACGTAAGGGCGCGGTAACCGCGATCCTGTCCGACGAAGCCGCGGACGAAGTCGTCGGCCGGCTCACCGAGCAGTTCGGCCGGCGGCGCGAACTGAGCCAGCTTCCCGCCGACCTGCAGTACTGCGACGTTGTCGCCGAGCTTGATCGCCTCGTCGATGTCGTGCGTGACGAACACGATCGTCTTGCCGATGTCGCGCTGCAGCCGGAGCAGCTCCTCCTGCAACTGGTGCCGGACGATCGGGTCGACCGCGCTGAACGGCTCGTCCATCAGCATGACCGCCGGATCGGCCGCAAGCGCGCGGGCGACGCCGACTCGTTGCTGCTGGCCACCGGACAGCTGGGCCGGATACCGCTCGGCCAGCTTGATGTCCAGGCCGACGCGTTCGAGCAGCTCCATCGCCGTACTGTGCGCTTTGCGCTTGTCCCAGCCGAGCAGCTTCGGGACGGTCGCGACGTTGTCGACAACGGTTTTGTGCGGGAACAGCCCGGCGTTCTGGATCACGTAGCCGATCCCCCGGCGCAGCGTGACCGGATCCTTGCCGTTGATGTCCTCGCCGTCGATCGAGATCGTCCCGCCGGTCCGCTCGATGGTGCGGTTGATCATCCGCAGCGACGTGGTCTTGCCGCACCCGGAGGGCCCGACGAACACCGTGATCTGGTTGCTCGGGATCCGCAGGGACAGTTTGTCGACGGCGACGGTGCCGTCCGGGTACTGCTTGGTGACGTCCTCGAACTCGATCATGGCGCCCCTTCGCGCTGGTCATCGGTCGCCCGAAAGACCCTAGCGGAACCTCAGACCGAAACCACGCGATCGCATGGTTTCTCGCCTCTTGGAAAAGTGCACCGTAGCACTAGAGATTGCCACGGTCGCACACAGTCAGCTTTCCCGCATCGGGATGCGCACACCCCGCTGGTCGGCGACCTCGACAGCCTTCTCGTAGCCGGCGTCGACGTGACGGATCACACCCATCGCCGGGTCGTTGGTGAGCACCCGTTCCAGCTTCTGCCGGGCCAGATCGGTGCCATCGGCAACAGATACCTGACCGGCGTGGATGGACCGGCCGATACCGACGCCGCCGCCGTGGTGGATCGACACCCAGGAAGCACCGCTGGCCACGTTCACCATCGCGTTCAGCAACGGCCAGTCCGCGATCGCGTCCGAACCGTCGAGCATGCCTTCGGTCTCCCGGTACGGCGATGCCACGCTGCCGGTGTCCAGGTGATCGCGGCCGATCACGATCGGCGCCTCGAGCTCGCCGGAGGCAACCATCTCGTTGAACCGCACACCCGCCTTGTCCCGCTCGCCCTGTCCGAGCCAGCAGATCCGGGCCGGCAGACCCTGGAACGCGACCCGCTCGCCGGCCATCTTGATCCAGCGCGTCAGGTGCTCGTTGTCCGGGAACAGGTCCAGGATCGCCTGGTCCGTCTTCGCGATGTCGGCAGGGTTGCCGGACAGCGCGGCCCACCGGAACGGGCCTTTTCCTTCACAGAACAACGGCCGGATGTAGGCCGGCACGAAACCGGGGAAGTCGAACGCGCGGTTGAAGCCCGCCTTCCGAGCCTCGTCGCGGATCGAGTTGCCGTAGTCGAAGACCTCGGCACCCGCGTCCTGGAACCCGACCATCGCCGCCACGTGCCGAGCCATCGACGCCTGCGCGCGCTCGGTGAACCCGGCCGGGTCCTTCTCCCGGGCGCTCGCCCAGTCGTCGAACTCGATGCCGACCGGCAGGTACATCAGCGGGTCGTGCGCCGACGTCTGGTCGGTGACGATGTCGATCGGCGCGCCCAGCTCCAGCAGCTCCGGCACGATCACCGCGGCGTTGCCCAGGACACCGATCGACAGCGGCCGGCGGGCCTTCTTGGCCTCCTCCGCCAACCGCAGCGCGTCGTCCAGGTCCTTGGCCCGTACGTCGAGGTAGCGGTGCTCGATCCGGCGGTCGATCCGCGTCGAGTCGACGTCGATGCAGATCGCCACACCGTCGTTCATCGTGACGGCCAGCGGCTGCGCGCCGCCCATCCCACCGAGGCCCGCGGTCAGCGTGATGGTCCCGGCCAGCGTGCCGCCGAAGCGCTTGTCGGCGACCGCTCCGAACGTCTCGTACGTACCTTGCAGGATGCCCTGCGTGCCGATGTAGATCCACGACCCGGCCGTCATCTGGCCGTACATCGTGAGCCCCATCGCCTCGAGCTTGCGGAACTCCTCCCAGGTGGCCCAGTCGCCGACCAGGTTCGAGTTCGCGATCAGTACCCGCGGCGCCCACTCGTGCGTCTGCATGACGCCGACCGGCTTGCCGGACTGCACGAGCATGGTCTCGTCGTCCTTGAGCGTGGTCAGCGTCCGGACCATCGCGTCGAACGAGTTCCAGTCGCGGGCGGCCTTGCCGGAACCGCCGTACACGACGAGTTCGTCGGGGTGCTCGGCGACCTCGGGGTCGAGGTTGTTCTGCAGCATCCGCAGCGCGGCTTCCTGCTGCCAGCCGCGCGCGATCAGAGTGGTGCCGCGGGGTGCGCGCACAGGACGGGGTCCGGACATGGGTGATCCAGCCTTTCTCAGTTGAGCGGGCCGGTGACGGCCTCGGTGGCTTCGATGTAGGTGCCGTTAGCAACGAGTTGGACGGAGTGCTCGAGCTCGGGCGCCAGGTGGCGGTCCGTGCCGGGGCCCTCGACGTGCTCCCGCAGTACGGCCTTGGCGGCTTCCGTTGCCGGGGCCGGGGTGAGCGGTGCGCGCAGGTCGAGCGCGCGGGCGGCGGTGAGGATCTCGATCGCGAGCACCCGCTGCAGGCCGTCGACCGACTTGCGCAGCTTGCGGGCGGCGGACCAACCCATCGAGACGTGGTCCTCCTGCATCGCGCTGCTCGGGATCGAGTCGACGCTGGCGGGTACGGCGAGGCGCTTGAGCTCGGACACGATCGCGGCCTGCGTGTACTGCGCGATCATGTGGCCGCTGTCCACACCGGGATCGTCGGCCAGGAACGCGTTCAGCCCGTGGTTGCGCGCGACGTCGAGGAAGCGGTCGGTACGGCGTTCGCTGATGCTGGCCAGGTCCGCCACTGCGATGGCGAGGAAGTCGAGCACATACCCGACCGGGGCGCCGTGGAAGTTGCCGTTCGACTCGACCCGGCCGTCTTTCAGTACTACGGGGTTGTCGATCGCAGCGGCGAGCTCGCGGTCGGCAACTGATGCCGCATGGGCCGCGGTGTCGCGGGCGGCGCCGTGGACCTGCGGGGAGCACCTGAGCGAGTACGCGTCCTGGACGCGGTTGCAATCCGGACCGCGATGGCTCGCGACGATCGCGCTGTCCTTCAAGATAGTCCGGAGATTGGCAGCGGACGCAGCCTGGCCGGGATGCGGGCGCAGGGCCTGCAGGTCCTCGGCGAAGACGCGGTCGGTGGCGAGCTGAGCCTCGACGCTCATCGCGGCGGCGAGGTCGGCGGTCTTGAAGAGCCGGTCGAGGTCGGCGAGCGCGAGGACCAGCATGCCGAGCATGCCGTCGGTCCCGTTGATCAGCGCGAGGCCTTCCTTCTCGGCCAGCACGACCGGCGCAAGACCGTTCTGCCGCAGGGCTTCACCCGCGTCGAGAAGGTTGCCGTCGGCATCACGGACCTTGCCTTCGCCGAGGATTGCCAGCGCGACGTGCGACAGCGGTGCGAGATCGCCGGAGCAGCCGAGGCTGCCGTACTCGTGCACGACCGGAGTCAGGTGCGCGTTGAGCAGACCGGCGTACGCCTGGGCGGTCTCCACCTTCACACCGGTGCGGCCGGTGGCGAGGGTCGACAGCCTGAGCAGGGCAAGCGCCCGTACGACTTCGGTCTCCACCTCGGGGCCGGAGCCGGCCGCGTGCGAACGGATCAGGCTGCGCTGCAACTGGGCTCGCAACTCGGGCGCGATGTGCCGCGTCGCGAGTGCGCCGAACCCGGTCGAGACGCCGTAGTGCGGGGTGTCCGCGTGGGCCAGCGCCTCGATCGCGGCGCGTGACTTCGCGATCTCCTCGAGGGCCTGGTCGTCGATCCGTACTTGCGCGCCGTACCGTGCGACCGCGACCACCTCGGCCGGAGTCAGCGGTCCGATACCGACTATCACCGTGTCTTCCACCCGATCATTGGACCGCGCCGCGATGCTCCTCGACAGGAGCGGCAGACCAGTTTCTGTCTCGAATCTGAGACGTCCGGCGTGGACCCGCGAACACATAGAGTCAAGCCATGGTGTTCGAGATCCGGCCGGCGCGGCCGGCGGACGCGGTCGGCGTCGCCCAGGTCTGGGCTGCCGTGATGCCGCATCTGGTGAAGTCGGCGCGGGCCATCGAGACCGAACTGAGAGGTGGCCAGAGCCGGGTGATCCTGCTCGCGGTGGACGGTCCGGACGTGGTCGGGTACTCGAACCTCTACCTGCCCGAGGCGGGTGTAGCCGGGGCGCGGGTGCGGATCACGGTCCAGGTGCCACCGGCGCAGCGCAAGCGCGGGATCGGCAGTGCGTTGCTGTCCGCGATCTCCGCGGAGGCTGTCACCGCCGGGGCCGGCCGGTTACTGGTCGCCGTGGCTGACGACGACGATTCCAAGGCGTTCGCGGACAAGCGCGGGTTCGCGCTGGGGCGGCGGATGAGCCATGCCGCCGCCGAGCTGCGCGAGGCGCGCGAGCCGGTCGCGCCGCCGGCGGGGCTACGTCTGACCACGTACGACGACCTCGAGCCGCGGCAGGTGTTCGACGCCGAGGTCCAGGTGCGGGACGACGACCCGAGTGGGTTTTCCGGCGGACCGGCGTACGACGAATGGGTGAAGGTGTCGTGGAGCAACCCGGACATCCGGCGGGACCTGAGCTTCGCTGTGCTCGACGGCGATCGGGTGCTGTCGTTCGTCACCACGACTGCTGATCCGGACCGCGGGGTGATCTGGTCGAACCTGACCGGCACGATCCGGTCGGACCGCGGGCGCGGATTGGCGAAGGTGGTGAAGTCACACGCGCTGGCTGCGGCCCGGGACGCCGGATTCGTGACGGCATCGACCGGGAACGACGCCGGCAATGCGCCGATGCTGGCGGTCAACCAATGGCTCGGCTATCGGACGACGTCCGGCGCGTGGACCGCGGAGAAGGCCCTGTGAAGCGACTCGTTACCTCGTTGCTGTTCTTTCTGGTGGTGTCGCTCGCGGTCGGATTGCTGGTCTCGGGCTCGGAGTTCCTGGACTGGGGCGTCGCCGGCGGGCTGTTCGCGATCGCGGTCGCGGGCGAGGGGTTCAGGTTCTGGTTGCGACGGAGCCGCGCGAAGAAACGCGAATCGTCAGGGATCTAAGACCGGCCGGGATACCCTGCCGTTGTGAGCGGCAACGTTCCCGCCTCGACCCGCACGCTGCGGGTGCTGACGTTCCTGGCCACCCAGCCCGGTCCGGTACCGATGGAGCGCATCGCCTCCGCGGTCGGCCTGCCGCGCTCGTCGACGTACCACTTGCTGCGGGCAATGATCGACGAGGGTTTCGTCACCCATCTGCCGGAGGAGAAGCGGTACGGGCTCGGGGTTGCTGCCTTCGAGATCGGGTCGGCGTACCTGCGGCACGATCCGTTGGAGCGGTTGGCGCGGCCGTTGCTGGTGCAGTTGGTGCACGAGGTGGGGCAGACGGCGCATCTCGGCGTACTGCATGGTCGGGAGCTCGTCTACCTGCTGAAAGAACAGCCCCCGCGGCCGGTCACGCTGGTCACCGACGTCGGGGTGCGTCTGCCGGCGACCCTCACCGCATCCGGGCGTGCCCTCCTCGCCGAGCTTCCGCCGGCCCAGGTGCGTGCACTCTTCCCCACGCCTGAGTCCTTCGTCCGCCGGACCGACCACGGCCCGCAAACCCTCACCCAACTCCGCCGCCTTCTGGCCGACGAGAAACGCCAGGGCTTCGCGGTCGAAGACTCTTTCATCACCCCCGGCATGGCGTCAGTCGCCAGCGCCGCCGTAGACCACGCCGGCCACCCAGCCGCCGCCATCAGTGTCACCTTCCGCACAGACGCCGTACCACCACCCGACCGCCCCCACCTGGCCCACCGAATCCGCCAGGCCGCCACCGCTCTCACCCGCCGGTTGCACGGGTAGTCCGCCGCGCTAACGACAGGAAGTAGTGCCTCAAATCGCCCGGCCGGGGAATGAGCTGAGCCTGGCGATCCCGGCCCGAACCGACCACCTCCTGTCGTTAGCGCGGACCTAACCGGCCTCGGCGGGGTGTTCCACCTGTCGGTCCCCCCACTGCGTGAGCAGACCGCGGGCTATCTCCAGGTCCTCGCGGAGGGACCGGTCGGCCAAGTCGTCCGGAAGTGCGGCCAAGGCGTCTGCCAACCACGGACCTACGGCGGCCGGGGCCAGGTCGTCGGGGGTCAGGCCGGCCAGGCGGATCGCGCGTACGGCGGTGACGAGCTCGCTGGCGAGAACCTCGCGCAGGGCATCGAGCAGCTGGGCAGTCAGTACTGCGGCCTGCGGCGCGAAGCTTGCGTGGAGCTCGGCGCCGCGGGACAGTGTCGCGGTGCCGAGCGTGGCGGGCTGTGCGGCGGACCGTACGGCGGCGAGCGCATCGTGGGCGACGTACTCGATCATCATCACGCCCGAGCTGGCCTCCGCGCCGCTGGCGAGGAAGCGGCTGAGGCCGGTGTAGTCCGGGTCGACCAGGTTCGCGACGCGGGTGGTCGAGAGGGTCGCGACGCTGTGCAGGCTGAGCCGGAGCGAGTCGAGGGCGAGCGCGATCGGCATCGCGTGCCAGTTGCCGTTGTGCAGCACGGTATCGCCGGCGACCAGCGGGTTCTCCGCGGCCGCATTGATGTCGATCCGCACACTGTTGCCCAAGGCATCGGAATGATCGACGGCGGGCCCGAGAACCTGCGCGAAAGCCCTTAATCCGAAGGGATCCTGGACACGCGCAGGTGGGAGCGGCAGGCCGTCGAGCAATCCGCGCATCCGGCGCGCGACCCGTACCTGCCCCGGCTGCGGACGAGCCTCATGCACGCGTACGTCGTACACCTCGGCGTTGCCGCGCAGGGCGACATGGGACAGCGCGCCGACCAGCGGTACGACGTTGATCAGCGTGGCGGCCTCGACGTACGCGAGGCAGCAGTCCGCGAGCGTGAGCGCATTACTGGACAGCAGCGGGAGCGCGCTGGTCCCGTCGATGACATCGCCGAGCGCGAGCCCGAGCTCCGCGAGCGGACCGAGATCGCCGGTACCGATCGCGCCGCCGCGATGCAGGTCCGGCAGGTCGTCTTCGTTGAGCAGACCCACGATCGCGTCGGCCACCGCCGGGTCGAGCCCGGACCCGCCCGCGGCCAGCTGGTTGACCCGGATCAGCAGCCCGAGCCGGACGACATCCTTCGGGTACGACGTCGTCCCGGTCGTGCTGTGCGACCCGAGCAGGCGCGCGCCATGCTCCGGGTCGGACGTGAGCACGTCGCGGTTGGCGCCGACACCGGTCGTCCGCCCGTACACCGGCCGCCGACCCGCGACCTCGGCCACCACCACGGCCGACGCCTCCATCCGCTTCCGCGCGACATCGCCCAGCCGAACCGCCGTACGCCGCTGCCCGAGCGCGACCGCTTCCAGCGGGCTCAACCCGGCACCCGTCAGCTCAACCGGCTCCATCCCCACAGTGTGGAACCGCCCTGCCCGGTCGGGTAAGCGCCGCGCCCACCTAAACGTCTCGGATTCGAGACGCGCATTATCGGAGGCATGACAGTCGAGGACGAAGTACGCGCAGAAGCGGCCGAGGCGGACGCGGTGCTGATCGGCAACGACGCCGAACTGATCGCGAACTGCTGGACCGACGACTGGGTAGCCGTCGATGCCAATGGAGTCACGCCCAAGGCCGACATCATCGGCTGGATCGCGTCAGGCCGGCTGCAGCATCACAGCATGACCACCGTCGGCGGTGAGCGGATCCTCCGGGTCGGCGACACGGTCGTCCTCACCGCCCGGAAGGCGAGTACCGGCACCTGGGACGGAGCGGCGTACGAGATCGAGGAATGGATCAGCCAGATCTACGTGCGCACGGACGGGCGCTGGCTGCAGGCGTTCTGCTACAAGGCGACGGCCGCCTGAGCAAAGAACAGCCCGTCGCCCTCGGTGGGGGCGACGGGCTGTGGGAAGACCAGGGTTACTTCTGGCCGTAGCGCTTCTTGAACTTCTCCACGCGGCCCTGGGTGTCCATCACGCGCTGCTGGCCCGTGTAGAACGGGTGACTCGCGGACGAGATCTCGACGTCGACGACCGGGTAGCTGTTCCCGTCGTGCCAGACGACTGTCTCGTTGCTCTCGCGGGTCGAACCGGTGAGGAAGCTGAAGTTGCCGGACTTGTCCCGGAAGACGACCCGGCGGTAGTCGGGGTGAATGTCCTTCTTCATGCGGCAGTACTTCCTTCCAGATAAGGGGCGAACGGGTCGGTCAGGGGGTGGACCGCTTCATCCGCACGCAGGACACAACCGTCGAGGAGGTCGGTTAATTCCCGCAGCTCCAGACCAGGGCCGGTGATCGACAGGTACGACGCGCGGTCGCCGTACTCCGGGTGCCACTCGAGGGCGGACCGGGCCTGGTGCTGCTGCCCTACCGCAGGCCAGCGGTCGGCCGGGAGGTCGGCCAGCCACGGGCCGAGCACACCGATGGAGATGTTCGTCCCGAAGCTGTCCCAGCTGAGCCGGTTGCGATGCTGGGTCGCGATCCACAACGTCCCGCGGCCGCGAGCGGATCCGGCGACCAGGTCCTCGAGGGCGTCGTACAAGCGCTCCGGATGAAACGGTCGATCGGATTGCCAGACCAGCGTCGGCACCTCGCCGTCCGCGGGCGCCGCGATCGAACCGGGCTCGACGACGGTCCCAGGAGTATGCAGCCGTACGCCGAGCAGACCGGCCGGTGTGGTCTTGATCAGCAGCCGTGGATTGATCGCCTGGACCAGCGCAGCAGGATCCTCACCGCTCAGCACCGCCGCATCCGCCGACTCCAGTTGCCGTACGACGACCTCGGCGATGGCGCGACCGTCCTCGACCGCGGTCGGGATGCCACGGTCCCGGATCAGCTCTTCGCCGGTCAGGTCAGCGACCACGGTGGCGGCATCGACGGTAGTGACGACCGCGTCGATGCGGAGGTCGTCGGCCGTCGCGAGCTCGGCCGCGATCGCCTGGGTGTCGCCGGCGGCGGGGACGTTCACGATCGCCGCGCCGTACCGCTCGATGGCCGCGATGCTGGAGAGCAGTTGGACGAGGGAGCCGCGCATCGCGCAGGAGACGCACGGGTGGTCCATGTTGATCACCTCGCGGTCGATCACGCCGGTCGCAGTACGGGCGATGCGGACGACGGAGCCTGCACTCAGGCCGCTCACGTCGTACTCCACCAGGACGCCCGTCGGGCCGGCGGCTGCCAGCAGATTCCCCGCGACGGCGCCGCGGAACCCCTCGTCGAGGCCCGTCAGCAAGGTCACCGGCAGCATCGATTCTCCCATCTTATTGAAAACGATAACCACTACAAAGTACCCTGCCGGTCGGAATAGCCGCCACCCGGCCGGCGTTCAAGTCGGTGTGGGTCACCCGCCAGGTGATCCGGGAAAGGACAGCATGGCCAAGCGCAACGACCTCCGCCCCATCATCAAGCTCCGCAGCACCGCAGGCACCGGCTTCACCTATGTAACGCGGAAGAACCGCCGGAACAATCCCGACCGGCTGATCATCCGCAAGTACGACCCGAAGACCCGGGCCCACGTCGACTTCCGCGAAGAGCGCTAAATGGCATGACAAAGCCCCCCGCCGCAGCGGGGGGCTTTGGTGTTTCTACAGGCGGTTGTAGGCCTTCAGCGTCCGGAGGGCGCCGACGGTCACGACGCCCCGGTACTCCAGGGTGGCCGCGGGGCCGGGCGGTTCCCAGGTGATGGCCCAGCCGCCGTCGTCCTGCTGGTCGGCGATCAGCCGGTCCAGGTGCGCCTCGAGCTGCTCGTCGGTGAACAGCTGCTTCCAGAAGCTGTCCGGCGTCGGCGCGAGGTGCAGCGGCGTCACGCCGTACGCCGGATCCGCGGCGTCGGCGCGGAACCACTGAAGTTTGGGCAGCCAGTCCCGGACTCGATCGACGTCGACATCCTCGGTGTGCTCCAGGAACTCCAACGCCTCGTGCATCCCATGGGCGTCCTCGGGGAACTCCTTCGCCAGCTCCGCCGCGCACCAGGCGCCGGCCTTGTCGCGCCACGGGTGCTCGACACCGAGCGTGTACAGCCGGCCGACCAAGCCCGCGGTGGGGTTGATGCCGGGCTGGTAGGTCCACTCGGTGATGTGCTCGGCGCGCGGGTAGCCCTCCACCGCCGGCCCGCACAGCGGGACCGCACCATCATCGTTGGCGAGCTGAGCCAGCCAATCAGTCGCCCGCCGGACCATCTCGTCGTCCCGAGTGTCAGCCGCGATCAGTGTGCTGAACGCGACCTCCACGTCAAGCGGCAAGCTGTCCGGACACCGCTTGTCCGGCTCCAGCCCCCACCCGAAGCCCCCGTCGGCGTTCTGGAACCCGCGCAGCGCGTCGACCACGCCCTGCGGATCAGCGCCCTCGAAAACCGTGGCGAAGAGCCGACGCTCGAGCAGCCGAGCGTCCCGCCGTACAAAGTCCCGACCTGCCGTGAAGATGTCCATGCACCTACCCTCCCGCAGATCCCGCCGGAGGTCTTGAACGAAACGGACACGCTCAGGGTTCGAAGCGGTAGCCCATGCCCGGTTCGGTGAGGAGGTGTTTGGGCCGGGCCGGGTCGGTCTCGAGTTTGCGGCGGAGTTGGCCCATGTAGAAGCGGAGGTTGCCGCTCGCGGTCTCGTAGCCGGGGCCCCAGACCTCGGTGAGGAGCTGGCGTTGGGACATCAGCTTGCCGGGGTTGCGGACCAGGACCTCGAGCAGGTGCCACTCGGTCGGGGTGAGGCGGATGTCTTCGCCGTTCTCCAGCGTCACGCGCTTCGCGGCCAGGTCTACCACCGCGCCTCCGACCGTCACCACCGGCTGGTCCTGGGCGATGTTGCTCCGTCGCAGTACCGCGCGCATGCGGGCCAGGAGCTCGTCGATCCCGAAGGGTTTGGTCACGTAGTCGTCCGCTCCGGCATCCAGCGCCTCGACCTTGTCTGTCTGGTCGGTCCGCCCGGACAGCACCAGGATCGGCGCGTCGGTCCAGCCGCGCAGCCCGCGGATCACGTCCACGCCGTCGAAGTCCGGCAACCCGAGGTCGAGGATCACCAGCTCGGGCGGATGTTGCGCGGCGACCTTCAACGCCGACGTACCGGTACCGGCCAGATGCACCTCGTACCCGCGCGCCTTCAGGTTGATCTGCAACGCCCGCACAATCTGCGGCTCGTCATCGACCACCAGAACTCTGGTCACTCCTGCTCCGATCTTTCGCGTGCTCCCGGGACCGGGGCGTCGGTCGGGCGGAGGGTGGCGGTCGGCATGGTGACCACCATGGTCAGTCCACCGCCCGGGGTGTCCTCGGGCAGCAGCGTGCCGTGCATTGCCTCGGCGAGGCCGCGGGCGAGCGCCAGCCCCAGCCCGACGCCGACCGTGTTGTCGGTGTCGCCGAGGCGCTGGAAGGGCGCGAACATCCGGTTCCGGTCCTCGCGCGGGATCCCCGGCCCCCGGTCGATCACCCGGACCTCGACGATGTCGCCGAGAGCGCTTCCCGTGATCAGCGGCGGACGGCCGGGAGGCGAGTAGCGGATCGCGTTCGCCAGCAGGTTCGCGACCACGCGCTCCAGCAGCGCAGGATCCGCCTCGACCAGCGGCAAGGTGTGCGGGATGTCGACCGTCACCTGGTCGGCGTCGTCACCCAGCTCGGCCAGTACGCCGGGCATGATCTCGTCCAGCGCCATCGGCCGCGTGAACACCGGCAGTACTCCGGCCTGCAGCCGACTGAGGTCGAGCAGGTTGTCCACCAACCGCGACAACCGATCCAGAGACTCGTCCGCCGTCTCCAGCAGCTCTTCCCGCTCCGACTCGCTCCACTCGACGTCGTCGCTACGCAGCGAAGTCACGGATGCCTTCGCCGACGCCAGCGGCGACCGCAGGTCATGGCCGACCGCGCGCAACAACGCAGTACGCAGCTTGTCGGCCTCGGCGAGCGGCTTCGCCTCAGCAGCGGCCTCGCTCAACCGGGCGCGGTCGACCAACGCCGCGGCGTGGGCCGCGAACGCTCCGACCAGTCGCCGCTCGTCGGCCTCCAGTTGATGACCCTGCAGCACCAGAACCAGATCGTCCCGCGCGGGGATCTCCGCGTCGGCCTCCTCCGGACGGGTGCAGGTCGGGGAGCCGGCCGAGGCCAGCGGTCGCCAGACCTCGGTCAGCTCGTCGTCGTCCACACGTTCCATCAGACAGGCCCCGGTCATGCCGAAGGCCTCGCGCACTCGTTCGAGCAGCGCGGGCAGGGCTGTCTCTCCCCGTAGTACCGATCCGGCCAAAGTCGCCAACGTCTCCGATTCCGCGGCCGCCCGGGCCGCCTGCCTGGTACGTCGTGCGGCCCGGTCGACGACCGAGCTCACCATCGCCGCGACCAGGATGAAGATCACCAGCGCCAGCGCGTTGTTCAGCTCGGCGATCGTGAACGTCCGCCTCGGCGGGGTGAAGAACCAGTTCAGGACCAGCGACCCGCCGATCGCGGTCACCATCGCCGGCCACATCCCGCCGACCAGCGCGACCACGACAACCGCCAGCAGGAACGCCAGCACGTTGCTGGTCAGGTTCAGCGTGTCACCGCCCAGCCCGAGCACCAGCGCGAGCACCGGCGGCAGCACGATCGACAGGACGAAGCCCTCGATCTTCCGGCGCCGGGACAGACTCCCCCGCAACCGCGGCAGCCGCCCACGACCCATGAACGAGTGCGTGACGATGTGTACGTCGATATCGCCCGAATCGCGGATCGTGCTGGCGCCGATCCCCGGACCGGTGAACAGCGAGCCGATCCGCGACCGCCGACTGCCTCCGAGCACCAACTGCGTGGCGTTCTCGGCCTTCGCGAACGTGAGCAGGGCGGTCGGGATGTCGTCACCGACCACCTGGTGATAGGTCCCGCCGAGCTTCTCGACCAGATTGCGCTGCTCCGCCAGCTTGCTCGGGTTCGCGCCGGTCAGGCCATCGGACCGCGCCACGTGTACGGCGAGCAGGTCCCCGCCGGACGACCGGGCGGCGATCCGGGCAGCGCGCCGGATCAGCGTCTCGCCCTCGGGCCCGCCGGTGAGCGCGACGACGACCCGCTCCCGGGCCTCCCAGGTCGAGTCGATGTCGTGCTCCTGCCGGTACTGCTGCAGGCCCGCATCCACCCGATCGGCCAGCCACAGCAGGGCCAACTCACGCAGGGCGGACAGGTTGCCGACCCGGAAGTAGTTGCCCAGGGCAGCGTCGATCTTGTCTGCGGCGTACACGTTGCCGTGCGCCATCCGCCGCCGCAGCGCCTCCGGTGTCATATCGACCAGCTCGATCTGGTCCGCGGCCCGGACCACCCGGTCCGGGACCGTTTCCTGCTGCGGTACGCCGGTGATCTTCTCGACCACGTCGTTGATCGACTCGAGGTGCTGGATGTTGACCGCCGAGATCACGTCGATCCCGGCGGCCAGCAGCTCCTCGATGTCCTGCCAGCGCTTCTCGTTCCGGCTGCCCGGGACGTTGGTGTGCGCGAGCTCGTCGACCAGCGCGACCTCCGGCCGCCGGGCAAGTACCGCGTCGATGTCCAGCTCGGTAAAGCTCGCACCGCGGTAGTCGATGATCCGTCGCGGGACCAGCTCGAGTCCGGTGAGCATCTCCGCGGTGTGTTCACGGCCGTGGGTCTCGACGAATCCGACCACCACGTCGGTGCCCCGGGCGAGGCGCCGTTGCCCCTCGCCCAGCATCTTGTACGTCTTCCCGACACCAGGCGCGGCGCCCAGATAGATCCGCAGATGCCCGCGGCCGTTCTTACTCATACCTCCATGCTCTCAGTTCAGCCCAGCGCAGCCAGTGCGTTGTTGAGCGTGACAACGTTGACGGCCGGCTCACCGAGGAAGCCCAGCGTGCGGCCCTTCGTGTTCTCCTTGACCAGTTGCTTGACCTGATCCACTGACAGGCCCCGCTCACGGGCGACCCGGTTGACCTGCAGAGCGGCGTACGCCGGGCTGATCGCAGGGTCGAGGCCGCTGCCGCTCGCGGTGACCGCGTCCGGCGGCACCTGCGACGGGTCGACGCCCTCGAGCTTGGCGACATCCTGCCGGCGCTGCTCGATCAGCTTGACCAGGTCCGGGTTGTTCGGCCCGTACTGCGAGGCCGAGCTGCCCATCCCGTCGTAGTCGACCGCCGACGGCCGGGTCTGGAACCACTTCGGGACCGCGACCATGATCGCGTTGCCGTCGGCATCCTTCTTGCCGGTGTCCATCGTGTACGCCTGACCGATCAGGTCGGAGGCGACGTCCTTGCCATTGACCTTGACGATCGAGCCGTTCGCGTTGCTGTGGAACACGGCCTGGGCGACGCCGGTCATCACCAGCGGGTAGACGATCCCGAGGATCGCCGTGAACACGAGCAGCGCCCGCAGCGCCACCCCGAACTGCCGGACCGAGCCGGGCAGATTGCTTGCCATGAACAACTAGCCTTTCACCGTAGACCGGGGATCAAGGAGATCACCAGGTCCAGGAGTTTGATTCCGACGAACGGGCTGATCAGACCGCCGACGCCGTAGATCAGCAGGTTCCGGCGCAGCATCGCCGAGGCCGACGACGGCTTGTACCGGACCCCGCGCAGCGCCAGCGGCACCAGGGCCACGATCACCAGCGCGTTGAACACGATGGCGGACACGATCGCCGACTCCGGCGAGTGCAGCCCCATGATGTTCAGCTTGTCCAGCCCCGGGTACGCCGAGGCGAACAGCGCGGGCAGGATCGCGAAGTACTTGGCCACGTCGTTCGCGATCGAGAACGTGGTCAGCGATCCGCGGGTGATCAGCAACTGCTTGCCGATCTCAACGATCTCGATCAGCTTGGTCGGGTTCGAGTCGAGGTCGACCATGTTGCCGGCCTCCTTGGCGGCCGACGTACCGGAGTTCATCGCCACGCCGACATCGGCCTGGGCCAGCGCCGGCGCGTCGTTGGTACCGTCACCGGTCATCGCGACCAGGGGACCGCCCTCCTGCTCCTTCTTGATCAGCGCCATCTTGTCCTCGGGCGTCGCCTCGGCCAGGAAGTCGTCGACCCCGGCCTCCTCGGCGATCGCCTTCGCGGTCAGCTGGTTGTCACCGGTGATCATCACGGTCCGGATGCCCATCGCGCGCATCTGGTCGAACCGCTCCCGCATACCTTCCTTGACCACGTCCTTGAGGTGGATGACGCCGAGCGGACGAGCCGTGCCGTTGATGCTCTCGGCAACGACCAGCGGCGTACCGCCGGAGGCCGAGATGCCGTCGACGATCTCGCCGAGCTGCGGGTCCGTCTGTCCGCCGTGCTGCTGGATCCACGCGTTGACCGCACCGGCCGCGCCCTTGCGGACCTGCCGGTCGTCCACGTCCACGCCGCTCATCCGGGTCTGCGCGGTGAACTCCACGAAGGTTGCGTGCGGCAACTCTCCGGTGTGGCGCTCGCGCAGTCCGTACCCGGTCTTCGCCAGTACGACGATCGACCGGCCTTCCGGCGTCTCGTCGGCCAGGCTGGACAGCTGCGCCGCATCCGCGAGCTCGGTGTCGGTGACGCCCTTGACCGGGATGAACTCCGCGGCCTGCCGGTTGCCCAGCGTGATGGTGCCGGTCTTGTCCAGCAGCAGCGTGTTCACGTCGCCCGCGGCCTCGACGGCCCGTCCGGACATCGCCAGTACGTTGCGCTGCACCAGCCGGTCCATGCCGGCGATGCCGATCGCGGACAGCAGGGCGCCGATTGTGGTCGGGATCAGGCAGACCAGCAGGGCTGTCAGGATCACGATGTTGAGGTTGACACCGGCGTAGTTCGCGAACGTCGGCAGCGTCACGGTCGCGATCAAGAACACGATCGTGAGGCTGGCCAGCAGGATGTTCAGCGCGATCTCGTTCGGCGTCTTCTGCCGTGACGCCCCCTCGACGAGCGCGATCATCCGATCGATGAAGCTCTCGCCGGGCTTGGTGGTGATCTTCACGACGATCCGGTCCGACAGCACCTTGGTGCCGCCGGTGACCGCGCTCCGGTCACCGCCGGACTCACGGATGACCGGGGCCGACTCGCCGGTGATCGCCGACTCGTCGACGCTCGCCACACCCTCGACGACGTCGCCGTCGCCGGGAATGATCTGCCCGGCCTCGACCACTACCAGGTCACCGAGCTGCAATGCGGTGGCAGGAACCTCCTCCTCGCGGTCGCCTACCAGCCGGCGCGCGGTCGTCTCGGTCTTGGCCCGGCGCAGCGTCTCGGCCTGGGCCTTGCCCCGGCCTTCCGCGACAGCCTCGGCCAGGTTGGCGAAGATCACTGTCAGCCAGAGCCAGACCACGATCCACCAGACGAACACGCTCGAGTCGGTGAACGCGAAGATCGTCGATGCGACCGCGCCCACCTCGACCACGAACATGACCGGGTTCTTCACCATCACCCGCGGGTCGAGCTTGCGCAGCGCGTCGGGCAGAGCGGTGAGCAGCATCTTCGGGTCGAACAGACCCGAAGATGCTCTCTTCGAGGGAGTTGCCGCCGGCTGGGGTGCGGGCGGCCTTACGAGCGTGGTCACAGTCCCTCCGCGAGGGGTCCAAGAGTCAGTGCAGGGAAGTAGGTCAGGCCGGTCACGATCAGGACGGTGCCGACTAGCAGCGTCACGAACAGGGCCTTGTGGGTGGGCAGCGTGCCCTGGGTCACCGGTACCGGCTGCTGCTGGGCGAGCGAACCGGCCAGCGCGAGCGCGAACACGATCGGGACGAACCGGCCGAGCAACATCACCAGCCCGAGAGCCGTGTTGTAGAACGGGATGTTCGCGCTGAGACCGCCGAACGCGCTGCCGTTGTTGTTACCGGCCGAGGTGAACGCGTACAGCACTTCGGAGAACCCGTGCGGGCTGTCGGTGTTGAAGATCGACGCCCGTGCCACCGCTAGTCCCATCGCCAGCGAGGCGCCGATCAGTACGACGGTCGGCGTCGTCAGGATGTACAGCGAGACCAGCTTCATCTCGCGCGCGGTGATCTTCTTCTTCAGGTACTCCGGGGTACGTCCGACCATCAGGCCCGCGACGAACACCGCCAGTACGGCGAGGATGAGCATGCCGTACAGACCCGTTCCGGTACCGCCCGGTGAGACTTCGCCGAGCATCATGTGGAACAGCGCCGTACCGCCGCCGAGCGGGGTGAACGAGTCGTGCGCCGAGTTCACCGCGCCGGTCGACGTACCTGTCGTCGACGTCGCGAACAGCGCCGAGGCCCATTCGCCGAAGCGGGTCTCCTTGCCCTCCATCGCAGCGCCCGCGGCTTGGGTTGCCGTACCGGCGCCCTGGTTCTCGAAGAACGTCGCGGCGAAGGTGAAGGCCGCCCAGAGCGTGCCCATCACGCCGAGGATCGCGTAGCCCTGCCGCTTGTCCTTGACCATCAGGCCGAAGGTGCGGGTCAGCGCGACCGGGATGACGAGCTCGAGGAAGATCTCGAACAGGTTCGACAGACCGTTCGGGTTCTCGAACGGGTGCGCGGAGTTGGCGTTGTAGAAGCCGCCGCCGTTGGTGCCGAGCTCCTTGATGACCTCCTGGCTGGCCACCGGACCGCCGGGGATGGTCTGGGTCTGGCCGATCACCGAGGTGACCTCGTGCCCGCCGGAGAAGTTCTGTACGACGCCCATCGCGACCAGCGCGAGCGTGCCGAGAACCGCGATCGGCAGCAGGATCCGCAGCGTGGTCCGGGTCAGGTCGACCCAGAAGTTGCCGATCCGGTCGGTCTTGGCCCGGGCGAACCCGCGGATCAGCGCGACCGCGACGGCGATGCCGACGGCTGCGGACAGGAAGTTCTGTACTGCGAGGCCGGCGAACTGGACCAGGTGGCCCATCGTCACCTCGGGCGAGTACGACTGCCAGTTGGTGTTCGCGACGAACGAGGCGGCGGTGTTGAACGCCAGCCCGGACGGCACGTTCGGCAGGCCCAGTGACAGCGGCAGCCAGTGCTGCAGCCGCTGCAAGAGATACAGCAGGATCAGGCTCAGGGCGGAGAAGGCGATCAGCGACCGGGCGTAGACGCCCCAGGTCTGGTCGGCCTTCGAGTCGACGCCGAACAGCTTGTAGGTCACGCGCTCGACGCGCAGGTCCTTGTCGGACGTGAAGACCCGAGCCATGTACCCGCCCAGCGGCCGGTAGACGGCGGCCAGGCACAGGAGGAGGAAGCCGACCTGCAACAGGCCGGCCGCGGTGTCTGACATCAGAACCTCTCGGGGAAGATCAGGGCGGCGACCAGGTAGAGGACCAGAGCGGCGGCTACCACCAGGCCGGCAATGTTCTCGGCGCTCACAGCTTCTCCACTCCTCGCAGCGCGAGCCAGACGGCCGCGAACACGACGACGGTGACTGCGAGATAGATGACGTCACCCATGACGGCACGACCTCGCGGTGAAAGTACTCATAGGTTCACTGCACACCGCTAGCTGCCCGGTCAGGAGGGTTCTCGCAGGCCTCTCACACCCGCCGACGGACCTCTCACAGGCTTCTCACATACTTACGGCTGGCATCCCCACCGACAGACAAGGGAAGATCCCGCACGTGACTGAACTGGACACCCCCGCCCCCGCCGAGCAGTTCTTCTCCGCGGAGACCCGGGCCGCGCTGGCCGACGCCAGCCAGAAGCTGGCCGAGCGCCTGCTGGCCCACACCGAGGCGCTGCTGGCGATGACCGGCGACGAGGACAACTCCGAGCTCTTCGACCACAACGCCGCGCTCGAAGGCGTGGTCGAGGACTGGAACGAGGCCGTCTTCGAGCACACCGGGACAACGCCGCTGCTGCTGGACGAGCCGGACGACGACGAGGACGAGGAAGACGTCGAGCCGGACCAGGTGATCAGTGTGGTGTCGCGCTTCGACCTCCGCGTGGTCGACCTGGACGCGCTGCTGGAGGCCGGCCGGGCCGCGCAGGAGCGGCACCCGGCCGAGCTGGACGAGTCCGGCGAGCGGGAGCCGGTCGACTCCGCCGAGCAGGCGATCTACGAGATCAGCCGCGAGGTCGGCGAGGCCTGGTTCGAGCTGCCCGGTATCGAGATGGTCGCCGGCGCGCGGGCGTACGTCGTACCGGAGCCGCCGTTCGAGCCGCTCGACGCCGACGCCGAGGACGTCGTCACCGAACTCATCGCCCCGAACGGCGTCGCAACCCACGCCGAGACCTGGGCCTAGGTCGTGTCCGGTGAGCCCACGCCGTAGCGACCTACACCGAGAGTTCGCCGTCCAGGACCGTGATCGCCTGGCCCTTCAGGTAGACGCGGTCGCCGGATGAGCTGACCTGTACGACCCCGCCTCGGGCGGACGCCTGGTAGCCGACCAGTTCGTTCCGTCCGAGGCGTTCACCCCAGTACGGCGCCAGACTGGTGTGCGCGCTCCCGGTCACCGGGTCCTCCGGGATCCCGCTTCCCGGCGCGAAGAACCGCGAGACGAAGTCGTACTCCGAACCCTGCGCGGTCACGATCACGCCGCGCAGCTTCTCGCGCTGGATGATCCCGGCCATCACCGCGTAGTCCGGCACCACCGCGCGGACCGTCGCCTCGTCACGGACGACGACCAGCAGGTCACGGAGCTCGCCCGCGACGTACACCTCGAGCGGCTCGACCGCCAGCGACGCGGCCAGCCCGTCCGGGGCCGGCACCTCGTACGGCCGGTTGACCGGGAAGTCCAGCGTGATCCCGTCGTCCTCGACCGTCGCGACGAGGATGCCGCTCAGGCTCGCGAACGCGACCTTTCCGGACACCTTGCCGTCCGCAGCCAGCGCGTGGGTGGTCGCCAGCGTCGCGTGCCCGCAGAGCACCTCTTCCTTCGTCGGCGTGAACCAGCGCAGATCCCAGTCCGCGTCGGCTCGCTCGGACGGCCTCGCGAAGGCGGTCTCGGCGTGGTTCATCTCGGCGGCAACGGCCTGCATCCAGGCCTCGTCCGGCCATGCCCCGGCGTCGAAGAGACACACTGCGGCCGGATTACCGCCGAACGGACGATCAGCGAACGCGTCGACAACCCTGATCCTCATAGCTCGACGCTAAACAGGACCGCAGCGGGTTTCCATAGCCATTCGGGACCGGGTGGACCGGTCAGGCCATCGCGACGGCCTCGATCTCGAGCAGCCAGTTCTCCGCGTAGATATCGGCGATCACGACCGTGAGCGCCGGGGCATGCTCGCCGAGGACCTCTTCGCGGATCTTCGCGTTCAGCGCGCGGTACTGCCGGTCGGACAGGTACGTCGTCACCTTCACCAGGTTCCGGATGCCCATCCCCGCCTCGGACAGCACCGCCAGCACGTTCCGCCAGACCATCCGGCACTGCGCCTCGAACGTCTCCGGCACCCGGCCGTGTTCGTTACCCCACGGCACCTGCCCGCTGACGAACACCATCCGCTGCGCGCCGTCGACCTGGACCCCGTGGCTGTACTTCCCCGACATCGGCAGGATCGACGGATTCAGCGGCTCGATCGCTAGATCTGACATGGATTCCCCCTCAACTTCATCAATGCTTCCCCACCCGAGTACTCCGCCATGTCTACCTTGCGGCGATTGAACCGCCTAGCCCACCCGGTCGTATCGATGGTGTTCCGCATCCCTACCGACAGGAAAGTGACATGTCACTCCGCTCCAAGGGCCGGCCGTTCGCGGTTGCCACCGCACTGGTCAGCGGCCTCGCACTTGTCACCCCGGTGGCCGCCAGCGCACACGGGTCGCACCACGCGCTCGCCGTACAACAGGTCAACCTGGTCTCGGACCAGGCGGGCAAAGCTGTCCTGACCGACCCGGACCTGGTGAACCCGTGGGGGCTGTCGCTCGGCGCGACCACCCCGCTCTGGGTGTCCAACCAAGGTACGTCGACGTCCACGCTGTACTCCGCCGCGCCCGGCTCGGACGTGGTGACCAAGTCACCGGCCGTCCGCGTGACGGTGCCGCTGCCGACCGGACAGGTGTCCAACCCGGGCACCGGGTTCCTGGTCAGCAACGCGACCACGTCCGCACCCGCGCGGTTCATCTTCGCCACGCTGACCGGGCAGATCGCGGCCTGGAACCCGACGATCAACCCGCTGATGGGCCCGGCCGACATCAAGGCGACCACCAAGGGCGCGGCGTACACCGGTCTGGCGATCTCGCCTACATCCGACCGGCTGTTCGCGGCGAACTTCGCGCAGGGCAAGGTCGATGTGTTCGACAGCGCGTTCATGCCAATGAAGCTGTCGAAGTGGGCGTTCCGGGACTTCTCGCTGCCGCGCGGGTACGCGCCGTTCAACGTGCAGACGCTGGGCGACCACATCTTCGTGACCTACGCCAAGCCCGACCCCAAGACCGGCCGCAGCCAGGCCGGACGCGGACTCGGATACGTCGACGAGTACACCGTCGACGGCAAGTTCGTCACCCGGGTCGCCTCCCGCGGCACGCTGAACGCGCCGTGGGGCCTGACGCTGGCACCCGCGACCTGGGGTGAGCCGACCGGCACGCTCCTCGTCGGCAACTTCGGCGACGGCCGGATCAACATCCTGCGGCCGAAGTCGCACGGCAGGTTCGACTTCGCCGGACAGGTCCGCAACAGCCACGGCAGGACCCTGGTGATCGACGGCCTCTGGGCCCTCCTTCCAGGCACTGCCACCACCGGCGGCACGGACACCCTTTGGTTCTCCGCCGGACCGGCCAAGGAAACGCACGGTCTCCTCGGCCAGCTCCGGATGCCGTAGGGATCAGAGAGGTTTCTCGAACCAGTGATGTGCGTAGGGCTCGGCGTTGAACGCCGAGACTTCCTTGAAGCCTGAGGAGCGGTAGAGGGCGATCGCCTCCTTCAGGTTGTGGTTGGTCTCGAGTCGTACGGCGGTTGCTCCGTGGGCAGCCGCCGTACGCTCGAGCTCCGCCAGCAGCCGGCGGCCCAGCCCGAGCCCGCGCGCATCCGGTGAGACCCACATCCGTTTGATCTCGGCCGGTTCAGCGCCGTGCAGTTTGAGCGCACCGCAGCCGACCGGCTCCGAACGCAACGTTGCCACGAGCAACAACCCGGCGGGGAGCGTCAGCTCGGCGTGGTCCGCCGAGATGCTCCGCGCCGGGTCGAACCCGGTCTCGAACCTGCGCCCGAGCTCCTCGAAGTACGCGTTCAAGCAGTACTGCGCCACCGGCAGCCGCGGATCGACGACCTCGACCCGGACCATCGAGGCCGTGAGCAACCTGGTGACCTCGTCCATCGCAGCGGTCAACTGCGCCCGCTGCCGCTCGTCGAGCGGTTCGAGGATCGATGCCGCCAAGTCATCCGACCGAGCATCGAGCACGCCCCGCTCCGCGAGCCCCTTCTTCGTCAGCCTCGCCATCCGCACCCGCGCATCCGCCGCACTCGGCTCGACCTGCACCAGCCCGGCACTCGTCAGCGACCGCAGCAACCGGCTCACATACCCGGAGTCGAGATCGAGCCGAGCGCGCAACGTCCGCACGTCACACCCGTCCGCCCCGATCTCCCACAACACCCGGTCCTCCCCCAGCGGACGACCGCGCGCCAAGTAGTCCTCCTGCAACGCCCCCACCCGCTGCGTCACCATCCGGTTGAACCGCCGCACCTCCACAACACCCATCCTCTGACTTTAGTCAGAGATCTGCTCTTTGGCCTACTCCAAACAGCAACGAACTCGACTGGACCATGTCCGGATAGCTGTCCGCCAGGCGCGCGCACTCCAGCGCCGTACGCAGCGGATCCGGCTCCTGAAGGCTGTCGGGGAGCGGACGGTCCCCGTAGTGGGCGTCGATCATCACGGTCAGCCAACCGCCCGGCCCGGTCAGGCCGTGGATCATCACGCCGCGCAGGCCGGCGTGAGTGAGCTCGGCCCGCAGCTGGGCGACGGTGTGGTAAGTCGTGTGCGCCATCCGATCGTTGCGCGGGCTGTACCCGTCGCGCAGGATGTCCGTCACCACGGCCTGCCGTTCGATCAACGTGTTGGCCAGGGTGGAGCCGATCAGATTGGCGGCCCGGTTGATCGCAACCACCGCGACGAACCCACCGAGCTTCGTCACCCGGATCGCCTCGCGCAGTGCGAGCTGCCGTTCGCCCGCCTCCCGCAGGTGATACATCGGCCCGGCCACGAACGCGGCGTCGAACTCCTCGTCCTCCCACGGCAGCCGCCGAGCATCCCCTTGTACTGCGCTGATTCCGGCATCGGTCGCCTGCTGGACGTGACGCTCGACCGGGTCGAGCAGCTCCACGTCGTACCCGCGGTGTTTCAGCCAGCTCGCATGTACGCCGGGCCCGCCGCCGATATCCGCGACCACTGCGGGAGGGGGTGGCAGGTACCTGTTCAGCAGGTCCTGTACCCGGGCCAGCTCCAACCGCCCTTTGACGGTCGACCCCAGCCGGCTCGCTTCGTCGTACCGCTCGGTGTAGTGCTCCTCGAGCTCCAAGTGCATCGTCATGACACCCAAGCCTGAACACAAAACCCATCCCCAGGCAGGCCAGATCCCGGGGCAACCCGGGGCAGATCAATCTGCCCCGGGTCCACTCTCCGGGGTTGGCCCCTCAGATGGTCGGTTGCGCACCCAGATTCCGAGGGGGTAACCGACAAACTCAGGGGTCAACCCCTGAGTTTGCAGATGCCTCGGAGCTCTCAGTCGATTGGGCGGAGTTCGTCGGCGTAGGAGACGGAGACTCGGCGGAGGACGCCTTCTTTGACGGAGTACTGGCCCATGCGCCACAGGGGTGGGCTGTAGGCGTGGACGGTGACGCTGCCTTTGTCGAGGCCGGTGAGGCGGTGGATGTGGTCGGGCCCGAAGCCGTAGACGTCGCCGGCCTCGACCTCGGTCTCGATCGACTCGACGCCGATGGCGAGGTTGTGCTCGACGAGCTTGCCGCGGGCGACCGCGACCGCGCCGGAGGAGACGTCGTGGTCGTGCCAGCCGGTGTCGTTGACCGGGGTCCAGCAGATCAGCCAGACGTCGACGTTCGCGTCGCGGTGCAGGGAGGCGAAGACGCGCTCCTCGTCGGAGTACGCGACCTGGTCCTCCCACAGGTGCGGCTGCGCGGCGATCGACCCGGCCAGCTCCGACAGTTCGTCCGGGCTCAGGTCCCGGCCCGGAAGGTCGTCCAGCGACAAACAGTTGTTGAGCTCCACGAGCCGGCTTGCCTGGCGAGCTGGGACGTTCGGTACGTCGATCGGCTGGGCAGTCACTGCACTCCCCTCTCAGGAGTAGGTGCACCGGCGCCGAAGAGCAGCCGGTGTGGATTGTCGTGGCGGATCACCGCGGTCGCGGCGTCGCCCTGGCGGAGGTCGGTGGTCCCGGCGTACGGCCGGTCAGTGCCGTGCACGACCTGGTCGATGCCGAGGATCCGCGCGACCGCGTCGATCCCCTGCGGGCCGTAGCTCGAGGTGTCGACGTACAGATTGGGGTCGATAGTGCCGAGCCGCCCGCCGCGGGCAGCCAGCCGCTCGTGGTGCACCGGCGCGAGACCGGCCGCGGCAGCGAAGCACAGCCGCAGGCGCGGATACGTACGCCGTCCGCCGAACGCGTGCCACGCCCACCAGGCCGCTTGCAGCTGGGTGGTGTAGTCGACGACCGGCGCCCACCAGCACGGCGCTTCGTTCGATCGGGCCGAGCCGGGATGGACGAGGATCGGCTTGTTCAACCGCTCCAGAGTCCGCAGCAGCTCGCCCAGCGCTTCCCAGGAGGAGGGTGAGCTGAGCACATGCGCAGGCAGCTGCAGGCCGAGAAATCCCTTGTCCAGAAGGGATTCCAGCTGCTCGACGTCAGGCTCGAGCAGGTCGACCGACGCCCAGGCCTTGAACGGCTCCGGGAAGAGCGCAGCGCCTTCATGCCAGGCATTGAGCAGTTCGGCATCCCCGAGTTCCTCGATACCCAACGGGCTCGAGAGCGAGACGACGGCGAGCGTCGTACCGGCGTCCTGCTCCAGCGCCACCCGCTTGCCGAGCTCGTGTGCCGCGGGATCCACGTCGTACGGCGCCTCCGTCGCGGTGTGCAGTGTCCAGCCGTCGAGGTACGGAGGCTCGCGGCGCGCCCGGAGCCGGTCGACGAACGCTTCCGGCCACAGGTGCTGGTGGACGTCGATCATCGGCTCCTCCGTCCCGTGGTTTGATCAGATTGAAGCGCTTCAGGATGCTTAGAGTGAAGCGCTTCAAAGAGGTACTTGTCAAGCCCGTCGCCCGCCACCCGGACATCCGAGGGGTCAACCCCCGGACTTGCCGGTTGCCTCACCCGCATGCAGGGTGCCAACCGGTCGTCCGAGGGGTTGACCCCGGAGCCGGTCGGCTGCGCCGGCTGGTTTTGTCCACGGCTACGGCTAGGGTCGTGGGCATGTCCGGAACCGGCCGGAGGCCAACCCTCAAGGACATCGCCGCCGAGACCGGGCTCTCGATGGCCGCTGTGTCGTACGCGCTGCGCGGACTGCACGGCACGCCCGAGACCCGGCAGCGGGTCCAGGATGCGGCCGACCGCCTCGGATACCAGGCCGATCCGGTCGCCCGCGCGCTCGCCTCGGGCCGCAGCGGTTCCATCGGCGTGCTGTGTGCGTCCCTCGAGGATCTCTGGCAGCAACGCGTCGCCGCCGCCCTCGGCCGAGAGCTCCTCGCGCCGGACCGCAACGCCTGGATCATCGACTCGGCCGGCGACGCCGACCGGCAGCTCGAGCTCGCCCAGCACCTCGTCGACCACCGCGCCGACGCGATCGTGGTGATCCCGATCGACCCGGCCGCCAAAGCCTGGGCGGAGATCGCCAAGCAGGCGCCGGTGATCGCGATCGGCGACGCCCTGCCCGGCGCGAAGGCGAAGTCCGAGGTGATCTTCGACAACGAAACCGGCGTCAGTACGGCGCTGCGCCGGCTCGCGGACGCCGGTCACCGCCGCGTCGCCGTGCTCAGCCCGACCCGGCGCTTCGAGGTCGAGCGCCCCGCCGAGGAGCTCGCCCAGCGGGTGGCGGCCAACCTCGGGCTGGAGATCCGCCTGCTGCAGTGCCCGCACGACCTGGCCGGCGCGACCGACGTCGCCCGCACGCTGCTGACCAGCACGACCCGCCCGACCGGCATCCTCGCGCTCGCCGACTCGATGGCCTTCGGCGTGTACGCCGCCAGCCGCGAGCTCGGCCTGCGCATCCCGGACGATCTGTCCCTGCTCGGCTACGACGACCAGCCGATGTCCCAGCTGCTCACGCCGCCGCTGTCGACGTTCCACTGGCCCCTCGACGACCTGGTCGCCCACGTCGTCACCCGCGTCACGTCCGCCGTCGACACCAACCGCCGCGTACGCCGCACCACCCTCACACCAACCCTGATCGAACGCGGCTCGGTAGCCGCCCCACCCTCCAGCTGAGCGGGGCGACGACCGATGCGCGGCAGGATCCACGCAGTCGAAACTAAACTAATCCACTACACTTACTATTCGTTGTCCACGATCCGGACGACTGAGCCATCATGCGGTCGGAGCCGCTCGGTGCTGGCCCAGACCTCGCGGGCCAGGGATTCGTCGTACGAGGTGGTGGAGGAGCGGACCTTGGTGAAGCGGTCGTAGTAGCCGGTTGGTCGATTGTGGCTGGTGGCTAGCTGCACCACGGGTTCGGCGCCGCGGCGGGCGGGGAGGGCAAAGGCCGAGATCGCGGCGACCTGTAGGCGCGGGAACTGGCGGCCGAGGTCGGTCCGCACGACGCCTGGGTGTACGGCGACGACGCCCCACTCCGGGTGCCGCCGTTGCAGCTCGTAGGTGAAGAGCAGGTTGGCCAGCTTGGTCCGGCTGTAGGTGAGGAAGGGATCGAACGACTCCGCCCCGTCTGCCAATCGCGCGGGATCGAGCCGCACCACCCCGCCGCGCATCGGCGACCGGTGGCCCTCGGAGTTCACGTTCACGATCCGTCCGCCAGCCGGGATCAGCGGCGCCAGCAACGCGACCGTCGACCACGGAGCCAGATGGTGTACGGCGAGGTTCAGTTCGATCCCTTCCGCCGTCTCCTGCCGGGTCGGCGTCATCACGCCCGCGTTGTTGATCAGTACGTCGATCCGCCCGGTCCGACCCGCAATCTCGGCCGCGACCTGCTCGACGCCGGATCGCACCGACACGTCCGCCGCAATGACCGTTGCGTCCGGCAACTGTTTGGCGAGCGCGGCCGCACGCTCCGGATCACGTCCGACGAGGAACAGCCGATGCCCACCCGCGGCCAGCTGCTCGGCCGCGCGGCGTCCGAGGCCTGAGGTCGCGCCGATCAGAACGATCGTGCTCATCGCCCAGCTCCGATCATGGGCCAGCTTCGATGGTCCGCAGCCGGCCCGCGCGCACTATCTCTCACGGCTTGATGCCGTTCAGGCCGACGGCCCCGCTGACTACGCGATCTCTCAAGCCCGCTGGGAGCTTCGGCAGGATCGCCCCGAGCGCGCGGGCCTCGGCTACGGCGTACCTGCGGCGTGGACGACGCGCCTCGACTGCTCGAACGATGACCTCGGCAACCTTCTCCACCGGGCCCGGTTTGAACCGACCCATCGCCTTCTCATAAGCGGCCAGGTGCGCCGCATACAACTCCACCCGATCACGATCAGCCTGCTGCAGTGCGACATCCGCCGCAGCGCCCGCCCGGGCGAAGATCTCCGTCTGCGTCGCCCCAGGCTCG
This sequence comes from Kribbella rubisoli, assembly GCF_004217145.1. Lineage (GTDB taxonomy): Bacteria > Actinomycetota > Actinomycetes > Propionibacteriales > Kribbellaceae > Kribbella > Kribbella rubisoli. Next base: position 1,929,613 of record NZ_SHKR01000011.1, read on the forward strand.
ACCACCACCACCGGGATCTTCCAGGCCGCCAACTCCAGCCGGAGCGCGTTCGACAAAGCCTCCAACCCGGCCTTGCTCGCCGACAACGCCCCCAGCAACGGCATCGCGACCCGCCCCGTTGCCGCACTCACATTGACGATCCTGCCGTGGCCGGCACGCACCAGCGGCAGGAACTCCCGTACGACGGATGCCGGGCCAAGCGTGTTCACCTCCAACTGACGTCGCCACTCATCAGCAGGCACCAGCTCCAGCGGCCCTTGCACGATCACGCCGGCGTTGTTGATCACCGCCCACAGCCCGTCAACCTCCCCCGCGACCCGCTTGGCCGCCGCGGCAACACTCGACGGATCCGCCACATCCAACGGCACCACCCGCACTCCCGGCTCGAATCCAGCCGGCCCGCGCGCTCCGGCGTACACGATGAAGCCGCGGCTCTGTAGCAGCCGGACCGTCGCCGTACCGATGCCGCCGGTTGATCCGGTGACGAGAACTGCCCGTGCCTCACTCATAGGAACCCCTCGCAGATGTTCTCATGGACATGTCCCTAGGGACATATCTGAGCATGCACATGTCCCACTGGACATGTCAAGATGGCGGTACAGCGAAGGAGGTGGACATGTCATTGCGGCACGGGTTGCTCGGCCTGCTCGCCGAAGGGCCGGCCAGCGGGTACGACCTGGCCAGGCGGTTCACCGAGGTGCTCGGCTCGATCTGGCCGGCGCAGCACCCGAAGATCTACGCCGAGCTGAACAAGCTCGCCGCCGAGGGCTTGGTCGAGGTCGAGAGCGAGGGGCCGCGGCGGCGGAAGGCGTACCGGATCACGGATGCCGGCGTGGTCGAGGTGAAGCGCTGGCTGACCGAGGTCGACGTCGACCACACGATGCGGCTCCAGCCGCTGCTGCGCTCACTGTTCTTCTGGATGATGGACACCGACGAACTGCAGCGCCACCTCGAGGCCGAGGCGACCTACTATCGCGAGCTCGCCGACCAGTACCGCGACTACGCGGCCCGCAAGGACCGCGGCGAATTCGGGTACAGCGAGCAGACCCAGTCGATGCGCGTCACCATCGAAGCCGGCATCCGCCTGTACTCCGCCCTCGCCGACTGGGCCGAATGGGCCCAAACCGTCCCACCCGCCAAGCCCACCTCGCCCCACACGAACGGATAACCCTTCGAGTTGGGGGTTCTCCCCTGGTGTACGACCGGAGAACCCCCAACAGCGGTGGATATCCCCTCCAAACACCGGAAGGCCGGCCGAGCAATGAGCTCGGCCGGCCTTCGCGGGAGGGGTACTGCGTTACTTCTTGCCGAAGACCTGGATCTCGGTCATGTCGGTGAACTGGCAGCCGCCGAAGGCACCGTCGGGGCAGTTCGTCTTGAAGTCCGGGACCTGCGGGCTGGTCATCACGAACCGGACGTACTGGACGCCGGTCGCGTTGCCGGTCGGGGCGACCAGGTTGTACTTGCCCCGGTTGGTGGCGTCGAAGGTGCCCGACGCCGCGACCGCCCAGGTGGTGCCGTCGGCCGACGTCTCGACCCGGTAACCACCGGTCGAAGCGCTGCCCGGGTCACCACAGGTGTTGGACGGGTCGATGTTGAACCCGCTGACGTTGACCTTCGCCGGCAGCTTGATGTCGATGTGCTTCTCGATCATCGTGTTGGTCGGCGTGCCGGCGTCGTCGCCGGTCGTGCTGCCCCAGCCGGTGCCCTGGGCGTTGTCGATCGCGAACCCGGGCCCACACTGCGGGCTGAAGTCCGGACCGTTGAAGTCGGCCACCGTGCCACCGCCGGAGGAGGCGGCCCAGTTGCGACGTGGCGCGAAGTTCGCCTTGGCGCCGGGCTTGACCGTGGCCGGCTGGACCAGCAGCTCGTACCCCGGAGCCGACATCACGAGCTTCGGGTACGTACCCGGTGCCACACCCGTGATCGCGTAGTTGCCGTTGGCATCGGTCGTACCGGCGTAGTCACCGGCGTACCCGGAGGAGTGGCCGCCGACGTAGACCAGCGCGCCGGCCACCGGAGCACCGGTGTCCTTGTCCTTGACCGTGCCGGTCAGGGTCGTGGTCGCACCCGTCGGCGGCTTGTGGAAGTCCTCGGCCGGGAAGCTGTCGCCGCCGTCGATGACACCGGCGTACCAGCCCATGCCGCGGTTGGCGAAGACGGTCCAGATCGTGTCGGCGTTCTTGCCGCCGCTGGCGACCAGGTCGGCCTGGACGATCGCGTTACGCATGTCGAGCATCGTCGGGTCGGCCGGCGACAGCTCCATCGCGCGGGTAATGATGCTCATCGCGTAGCTGCGGCCGAAGCGCTCACGCAGGTCCCACAGGGTCTGCGCCCACACCTCGCCGGAGGCGTGCACCTCGGGCGTACCGCCGATGGTCGGGAAGTCGGCGTACGTGTAGCCGCCCTTCGAACCGTCAGGCTGGATGCAGTTCGGGCTGACCGCCTTCACGCGGCAGTCGATCGCCTGCGTACGGAACAGCTCGCCGTGGCTGACGTAGCGACCCTCGAGAACCTCACCCGGAGCGGTGGTGTCCTTCTCCAGGCCGTGCGAAACCAGGTAGTCCATCGCGTAGAAGTCGCTCCAGGCCTCGCCCATCGAGCCGGCCTGGATGCTGTTCAGCGTGGAGTTCCCGGTGGCGTCGACGACCAGGCGGTTCGACAGACCGTGGGTGTACTCGTGGTAGAGGATGCTGGCGTCGTTCGCGCCGCTCGACGGAACGTAGCCCTCCTGCTCGTCGGTCGTACCCGGGAAGTGCCACAGGTACATCTGCATGGTCGGCGACTGGCCGTCCGGCGGGGTCGACATGTTCGCGTTGTCGATGTGGTTGGCGTCCGGGCCGCCGTTCGCGGCGGTGGCCGCGCCGTCCAGCGCGTTCAGCATGACCGGGTCGCCGCCCGCGGCGTCGAACGAGCCGGCCGCCGGGGTGAAGCTGATCGGCGGCTTCGCCAGCCAGTCGTGGAAGTTGCTGGCCAGGTAGAACGCGTTGGTGACGTCCTGGTTCATGTTGGTCTTCCAGGAGTCCGGCTTCGCCGGGTCCCAGGTGCAGATGAACGCGGCCGAGCAGAACGACGAGGCGTTCTGGAACGTCGTCAGCTTGTACTCCGAGCCGGTCTTGGTGCCGGGCACCTTGACCGTCTCACCGGGGTTCGGCTGGTTGTCGTCGTTGACGTCGGCGAAGGCCGCGACCGAGGTGCCGTCGAGGAGGGTTTTCGCGTTCTTCGGCAGCCACTTGTTGTAGATCAGGTTCTCGGTGCGCTGCGTACCGCCCTTGGCCGCGCCCGGGTAGTAGTCCTGCACCAGCGCGTCGCCGTTGCCCTCGCTGACCAGGTCCTTGCGGTAGAGCGTGGCACCGGTCTGGGCGTCGACGACGTGGCTGTAGATGTTCTGGCCGCCGGAGTTGGTGTAGGTCAGCCAACCCTTCTGCAGCCCGTCGGCGGTGTGGAACCACACCTGCTGGGCGGTATCGCCGTTGCTCCACTTGGTGTTCACGCCGGACGTGGTCGCGGTCGCGGACTTCGCCGTACCGCCGACGTCCTTGATGGCGGCGCTGCGGGCGCCGGCCGCGGAGACCTTCGGCGCGGCCTCGGCGGAGCGCGCCTGCGCGGCCGTGGTGAGGCCGGACACGGGCGAGCCCATCACGGAGATCAGCTGGCCGTTCTTGGTGACGTTGGACTTCAGGCCGTTGCCGAAGACCTCGACGCCGTCGACCACCTGGGTCCAGAAGATGTGGTGGGTACCGAGGTCGTCGACGTAGTCCTTGCGCAGCTTCAGCGTGGCGAGGTCCGCGTCGGAGAGCTTGAAGATCTCCGGGTGGGCCTTCACGTACCCGAGGGTGACGTCGGTGGCCTTCTTGGCGCTCTTGCCGGTCAGGAAGCCGTTCAGCTTGGTGACCTGGGCCGGGGTGCCGGTGTTCGGGTCGACCTCGACGACACCCTGGGCACCGAGCGAGTCGCGGAACTTCTTCGACGCGGCCGTCTCCTTGCCCTGCACCTTGGCGGTGCGGGCGTAGGTGGTCTTGGCATTCGGCGTCCGGGCGTCGTAGTTGCCCTTACGCTCCTTGCCCGACGTCTGCTTGTCGGCCTGGGCAGGCTTCTTCGCGTCGGCGCCGCCGGGCTTCTGCGCGGCGTCCGCGCCACCGGCGGTCATGGCCAGCACGACGGCAGCCGCGGAGACGGCCGAGACTGCCAGGAGCCCCCGCCCTCTGCGTGATGTTGTCACAGAAAATCTCCATGGAGTTCGTATTAGCGGATCGCCCTCCACGACCCGTCCCGGGGGCTGACCTTAAGCCTGCGCGAGCTTCCGGGGAAGAGAAATCCCCGGAATGTCGTGGAGTTGAGGGTTGTCCTTCGTGCTCGGAACAGTACTAGGAGCGACCGGGCAATGGTTGCATGCAGCCACTGCCCGGTCGCCCAGAGTGTTACGGCGTGTCAGAAAGCGCCGGCGCCGTTCGGAGTACCGAGGCCGGTCGGGCCGTCCCATCCGGTACGGGCGTTGCACCACTGGGTCGTGGGGCACGAACCGTTGCTGCCGCTGGTCACGTCGAACAGTGAGCCCGGGTGGGCGTACGGGAACGCGTTCGCGTAGCCGCTGGTGTTACCGGACAGCGCGTAGACCGCGGCGATGATCGGCGCGGCCTCACTCGTCCCGCCGAACTGCGCCCAGGTCGACGCAGTCTTGCTGGTCGGGTAGTAGATCGCCATGCCGCCCTTGCCCGGGTCGGCGGCGGCGGAGACGTCCGCCATCGCGCGCTTCGAGCAGCCGGTGCTGAACGACGCTGCGCCCGGCAGTGCGGTGTTGTACGTCGAGCAGCCCGAGCCCGCACCGCTCCACACGCTCTCGCTCCAGCCGCGAGAGTTGCTGGCGGCAACCAACGACGTACCGCCGACAGCGGTCGTGTACGACGAGGACGCCGGGTAGCTGCCGCCCTGGTAGCCGTCGTCACCGGTGGATGCGGTGACTGCGATACCCGGGTGGTTGTAGTACGCGCCGTAGGTGGCATCGGACGCGTCGCCGCCGCCGTAGCTGTTCGAGATCGCGACCACACCGGCCTGCTTGGCCGCGGTCTGGACCGCAGTACCGAGGTCGGCGAAGCTGGCGGAGTTGGCCTGTACGACGATGATCTTCGCGTCCGGCGCCGCCGCGGAGACCGCGTCGACGTCGAGCGCCTGCTCGCCGGCCCAACCCGCATTGAACCGCGGCAGCGACGTACCGCCGGTCTGGTTGATGACCTTCAGGCAACCGTTGGCCGTCGTGCACGCGGACAGGCCGAACTGCGAGCGGTAGACGCCGAGGTCGCGCTCCAGGTTCGGATAGCCGTAGGCGTCGACGATGGCGACCGTGCGGCCGCCGGCGCTGAGGCCGTTGAGCTTGTACGCGTCACGCAGCCCGGTTGGGGTCAGGCCGGTCGACGGCGGCGCGCTGGCCGCCGGCGCGAACCCGTCCGGGTTCACCAGTTTCACCGCGTTGCAGCTGGCCGTGTGCTTGGCCTTGGCGGTCGAGCACACCCTGGCGGCGTGCTTCCCGGCGGTGTAGGGGGTCGCCGCGTCGGCTCCCGCTGCGGACAGTGTTTGGACGGTCAGTCCTGCGACGGCCAGTGCGCCGACGCCCAGGGCGGACACGAGAATCCGTTGCCTCAACTGGACTCCTCGAGTTGGGCAGACCTCCGCTCACGAACCCTGACGGCCGGGGCGGAGGCCAGCATCTATTTGGGGGGTGCTCGCATCGTCCGTCCGCCGGGCGAGCGGATGCCAGCGATCGGACCGATGACAAATGTCATGGGTGAACCCGTGACACCCGCCCCGATAGGACCCGAATTTCCGCGTGATCGCGGGCTTACGCAGGGTGCGCGAAGTAGTGAAGGTTTCCCCCTGAGTTTCCCGGGCCCCGAGCCTTGACACGGTTTGGACAGCCGGGGCTATGCTGCCGGGAACCTTCGAGAAATCGATTTCCCTGCCTGGAGGACCGGTCATGGATCAGCCCCTGTTGAGTCGGCGGACCCTCACTCGACGACACTTCCTCCAGGCGACAGGCGGTGCGGCGCTTGCCGCCGGTCTGGCCGCCTGCGGTGGCGGGGGCGGAAGCGGCGGCGGTTCGTCGTCCAAGGAGCTGTCGTTCGTCTACATGGGCACGGCCGAGCAGCAGGCGACGTGGAACAAGCTGTTCGCGAAGTTCACCGAGCAGCACCCGGAGATCAAGCTCAAGGCGGAGGGCATCCCGCTGTCGAACTGGGGCGACTTCTTCAACAAGCTGTCCACCCGGATCGCCGGCGGTCAGGTGCCGGATGTCATCCAGATCGCGACCGAGGGGCAGCGGCTGTTCGCGTCAAAGGGCCTGCTCGCGCCGCTCGACGACTACATCACCAAGGACAAGTCGACGATCGACGAGTACTACGGCGACATGGATCCGAACCTGGTCGAGTGGGACAAGAAGTACGCGTCGACCGACGGCAAGACGTACTACCTGCCGGGCGAGTTCAACACGATGTGCATGTGGTACTCGAAGGAGCTGTTCGCAAAGGCCGGCGTACCGGAACCGACGCCGACGTGGACGTGGGACGACTTCCGGCACGCGTGCGAGCAGATCAAGGCCAAGACCGGCGCGTTCGGGTACGCCGCGGGTCCGGAGTACTTCGCGGCGATCATGCCGTGGCTGCTGACGAACGGGACCAGCAGCTTCAGCGACGACTGGTCGAAGCCGACGTACGACGACCCTCGCGTCATCGAGGCCGCTGACTTCAACCGGAAGCTGGTCGCGGACAAGCTGTCGCCGCCGCCCGGCGGCACGTTCGACGCGACCACCGCGGCGGCGCAGGGCAAGCTGGCGATGTTCGGCGGCGGGCGCTGGCCGATCATCAGCATCCGGAACCTGAAGGCGACCGCGAAGATGGGGATCGTGCCGTGGCCGGTCAAGGCCGGGCAGGGCTCGCCGGTCGGCTGGAACGGGTACCCGATCCTGAAGGCGTCGAAGAAGAAGGACGACGCCTGGACGTTCATCAAGTTCCTGATCTCGAAGGAAGGCTCGTCGTTCTTCGCCCAGCTCGGCGGGACGATCGTGCCGGCCCGCAAGTCGGTCGCGAACAGCCAGTCGTTCCTCGAGGACGCGCCGAAGGGCACGGAGTACCTCTACCAGGCGCTGTCCTACGCGACGCCGATCCCGTCCCCGGACAAGGGCGCCGCCGTACAGAAGGCGATCGAGGACGGCTGGAAGCAGGTCCTCACCGGCAACGCCTCGTCGTCCGACGCGCTCGGCAAGGCGCAGACCACGCTGGAGGGATTGGTCTGAAACCCCAACGCCGGGACTGGCTGCCGGGCTACCTGTTCATCAGCCCCGCCGTCCTGCTCTTCGTCGTCTTCGTCGCCCTGCCGCTGGTCGCGGCGTTCGGGCTGAGCCTGTTCCACTGGGATCTGCTGAGTACGCCGGAGTTCGCCGGGCTGGACAATTTCAAGCAGTTGGTGACCGACGGTGCGACGATCCGCGCGGTGGTCAACACCTTCGTCTTCGCGCTGGCGTCGGTGGTGACGCATATCGGCCTGGGCATGCTGCTTGCGCTCGGCGTGCACCGGACGATGACACGAGGGACGAAGTACTTCGTGCGGACGGCGTACTTCTTCCCGTTTCTGGTGTCGTGGGCCGCGGTCGCGCTGATCTGGAAGTACGTTCTGGATCCGGCCTTCGGGCTGGCGAACTACTACCTCTCGACGACGACGAACTGGTTGGCGTCGCCAACGTGGGCGCTGCCAACGCTGATCGTCGTCGACTGGTGGCACACGATCGGGTACACGTTCATCATCCTGCTGGCCGGTCTGCAAACGGTGCCTGCGCAGTTGCACGAGGCCGCGCGCGTTGACGGCGCGAATGCGTGGTGGCGGTTCTGGAGCGTGACGTTGCCGGTGATGTCGCCGACGATCTTCTTCGCGACCGTCATCACGTTCATCGGCGCGTTCCAGATCTTCGACCCGATGGTGATCATGACGCAGGGGGGTCCGGACGGCGCGACCCGCAGCATCGTGCAGTACACGTACGAGAAGGGCTTCCAGTCATTCGAGGTCGGGTACGCCGCTGCCCTGTCGCTCGTGCTGTTCGTGGTGATCATGGTCGTGACCGGTCTGCAGTTCCGGCTGAGCCGACGATGGGTGCACCAGTGAAGGGCAAGCTGCTCGACCTCATCCTGGTACTCGGCGGGCTGCTGATGATCGCGCCGTTGGTGTGGCTGATCGTGAACGCGCTGTCGGAGCCGATCAATGCGTTCCAGCTGCCGCCGCAGTGGATCCCGCGGCCGCCGACGCTGCAGAACTTCCAGCAGGTGCCGGATCTGATCCCGTTCGCCCAGATGGGATGGAACAGTCTGCAGATCGCGGTGCTGACGACGGCGGGTGCGTTGCTCACGAGCGCGCTGGCGGCGTACGCGTTCAACCGGCTGCGGTTTCCGGGGCGCGATCAGATCTTCTCGGTGCTCCTCGCCGCACTCGTCGTACCTGTGCAGCTGACCGTGGTGCCGATCTTCATCATGATGCGCTGGCTGCATCTGGTGGACACGACGGTGGCGATCTGGCTGCCGGCGTTGGTGAACGTGTTCGGCATCTTCTTCCTGCGGCAGTACATCTCCTCGATCCCGCGGGAGCTGGACGAGGCCGCGATCATGGACGGCGCCGGGCACTTCTGGATCCTGTTCCGGGTGATCCTGCCGCTGGCTCGGCCGGGCCTGACCGCGCTGGGCATCTTCGTCTTCGAGGCGTCGTGGAACAACTTCTTCTGGCCGTACATCTTCCTGTCGTCCCCGGAGAAGATGACGCTGCCCGTCGGGCTGGTGTCGCTGCAGGGCGCGATGGGCGGCGGTCCGGCCGTGGTGCTGTTCGCCGCGATCACGCTGGTGGTGCTGCCGATCCTCGTGTTGTTCTTGATCTTCCAGCGCTCCTTCATCGCCTCCATCGCGTCGACGGGCATCCGCGCATGACCTACTTATCCGCGGCCTTCAAGGCCTTGTGGCAGGAGCTCCCGGTCCTGGCGGCCGCGGGTGTCCTGGTCTGCGCGGCCTCTGGTCTGGTCGTCCTCGTCAGCCCCGGTCTGTCCCCTCTCAGTCTCCTGCTGGGCGCCTTCCTGGTCGGACCGACGTGGGGAGCCGTTGTTGCCACGACCGACTCCATCGTCCGCGACTCTGGCGGCGGCGTGCTGTTGCTACTCCAGAACCTCAAGCGCCGCGCTCTCGCCGGACTCGAGGTCGCATGCGTGCCGGCGGTCGTCACCGCGCTCGCGCTGCTCAACTGGCAGGTGTACTCCGGCCCGCTGTTCGCGGTGCCGCTCGCAGTCAGCTGTTGTGCGGGTGTCTTGCTGCTATTGGCCTCCTGCTACGCCTTCAGCCTGCGGGTCACCGCCGGACTGCGCGGAAAGAGGCTCTGGCTAGCTGCATTGCAACTAGTCGCACGTGCACCACTTGTGCCCCTCGGCGTACTCGCGCTCGCCTTCGTCGCTCTGTTACTAGGCACCTCTGTAACTGCCTCGGTGCTTCTGCTCGCCCCCGGTCCGGTGGCGTTGTTCGCCTCTGCTGGTACATGGACGGAGAAACATGCACTACATCGGTGACAACCTTCGCCACTTCGCTCTGCCGCTCGGCGGGCTCGGCACCGGCACGATCGCGCTAGCCGGCAACGGTGCGTTGCGCCAGTGGCAACTGCACAACATCGGCAACCACGGAGGGCATGTGCCGGACAGCTTCTTCGCCCTTCGCCTCTCGCGGGTCGAGCCGCCGCTGGATGAGGTTCGTCTTCTGCAGGGGCCGTCGCTGGAGCCGACTGACACTCCGCTGGTGACTGACGACGTGGTGCCGGTTGGTGAGAGGCGGCTGCAGGAAGTCATTCGGCCGATCGGTCCGACCAGGGTGACGGCGACGTACCCCCAGGCACGCGTGGACTACGAGACCGATCTGCCTCTTCAGCTGAGCCTGGACGTCTTCAACCCGCTGGTTGCGGCCGATGCTGATGTGAGCTCGCAGCCGGTGGTGGGGTTCACGTTCACGTTGCACAACCCGGGCGAGATCTCACTGCACGGGAAGCTGGCCGGTGCGTTGCAGAACTCGGTCGGCTGGGACGGCGTCACCCCCATCGACGGCGTCACTTGCAGCCTGTACGGCGGCAACACGAACCGCGTCCGACGAGCACCCGGCTGGACGCAACTCGTCCTCGAGAACACTGCCTTGCCCATCGACCATCCGGGTTCTGGGCAACTTGTGCTGTCCGCCGACGCAGCTGATTCGCTCGTTCATCCGCAATGGTCCCGCCCGGAAGAATTCGTTGCCTTCCTCAACGGTCCGGTCACCCCGGCCAGCGGGCCCAGCGCCGCCGGCTCGACCTGGAACGGCGGCCTGGCGGTGCCGTTCAACCTCGAGCCCGGTGAGACCAAGCAGGTGCGGTTCCTGATCGCGTGGCACTTCCCGAACCGATATGTCGACTTCAACCAGTTCGGCCCGCACCCGGAGTACGGCCACAGCCGCTTCTGGCTCGGCAACGCGTACACCCGTCGTACGCCGGACGCCGTCGCCGCGGCCGAGTCCTTCATCGCCCAGTGGTCCGAGCAGGAGGCGCTGACCACAGCGTGGACCGAGGCGTTCGAGTCGAGCAGTCTGCCCGGCGAAGCGGGTTCACGGCTCGCTGCGCTCGTGGCCGACGTACGGAGCCCGACGGTGTTCCAGACCGCGGACGGCGACGTACTGGGGTTCGAAGGCGTGCTCGGCGCGTCCACGGGGATGTGGGGCGGTCGGTACGGGGGCTCGTGTCCGCTCAACTGCACGCACGTGTGGAACTACGAGCAGACGCTCTCCCGCCTCTTCCCGTCGCTCGAGCGGAACATGCGGGACACGGAGTACGACGTGATGCAGGCGCCGGAGGGGTACATCCCACACCGCGTCCGCGCGCCGCTCTACATGAAGCAGCTGTGGGACGTGGTGATCGGCGGGCCGGAGGAGCCTGCACTGGACGGGATGCTTGGCAGCGTGCTGAAGACGTACCGCGAGGTGCGCCAGGGCGCCGGTCTGGACTGGTTGGGTCGACGCTGGCCTCAGGTGGTCCGGTTGCTCGACCACATCCACGACAAGTGGCTGCGCGACGGAGTACTGCGTGGCATCCAGCCCAGCACGCATGACATCGACCTGTGTGGCGTGAACTCGTTCATGGGCACGCTGTGGTTGGCGGCGTTGCGTGCGGCTGAGGAGATGGCGCTACTGCTCGGTGAGGACGGCACGGCGTACCGGAAGCTGTTCGAGGCTGGCAGCAAGGCGTACGACGAACTGCTGTTCACCGGCGAGTACTACCGGCAGGTCCTCGAGCCGAACGAGACGAGGGACTTCCAATGGGGTGATGGCTGCCTCGCGGACCAGCTGATCGGGCAGTGGTGGGCGCATCAACTCGACCTCGGCTACATCCTTCCTGCTGACCACGTGCGGACCGCACTGCGCAACGTCGTACGCCATAACCTGCGGACCGGCTTCCACGACTTCGACCACCCGTACCGCGTCTTCGCCGACGTCGACGACACCGGGCTCCTCATGTGCACGTGGCCCCATGGCGGGCGGCCCGACGTACCCACCCGGTACTGCGACGAGGTGTGGACGGGATCGGAGTACCAAGTAGCAGCCCACTGCTTGTACGAAGGCCTCACCGACGAAGCGATGTCGATCCTGAACGGCCTCTGGACCCGGTACGACGGCACCCGCCGCAACCCGTTCAATCCGATCGAATGCGGCGACCACTACATCCGCAACGCCGCCGGCTGGTCCGTCCTGGAAGCCCTAACCGGCTACGACCACAACGCCCTCACCAAGTCCATCACCTTCGCCCCACTAGCGATAGCCCGCTCAGCCGACACCTGGCAGTTCCCCTTCACCACCGACACAGGCTGGGCCACCGCCACCCGCTCCTCAGACAACCTGACAATCACCTGCCAGGCAGGCCACCTGGACCTCTCCACCATCACCATCGACGGCACCAACCATCCGATCGACGCGCACATCTACCCCGGAAAACCCTTGGTCATCCCCACAACCTGACCCCTACCGTCGAGGACATGTCCCTCGTCGCCCAGGCCCTGGCCCTGGCCCTACAAGCCGAGGCCCAGTCCCTCTACACCCAACTGGACCTCGCGACAGCCTTCCCCTGGCCCCCCGTCCTGATCGGCAGCGCCCTCTCCGGCCTCATGGTCGACCGCGACCTGGACATCATGTTCGACGCCCCCAACGCAACTGCCCCCACGATCCTCAAAGGCCTCACGACCGTGGCAACCCGCGTGCACCTCCTCACCGCCGACTTCCGCGACGAGCGGTCTGACCGCCGCCCCACCCCAGCCCTCACCGACGAACGCTTCTACGCCGTCCTCCACACCCCCACCTGGAAGATCGACCTAACCTTCTGGCTCCACGTCGTCGACCACCCGCACGTAGCCGACGCACTGCGCCTCAAGGCAGCGACCAAGGAGCAACGTCTGCGGATCCTGCAACTGAAGGCTGAGCACCGCGATCGAAACAGCTCCCAGATTTACGCTGCCGTCCTGGACGGCGGCGTGCCTCCGGCTAGTTCCACTTAGCCGGACGGTCGTACGTCCGGCCGCTGGCCGAATCTGGCCTGTGGATGGCTAAGATGGGGTTACCACGCCAAGGCCTAGCGGACTTGGTCCAACGGCCTCCTTCGGGAGGCCGTTTTTGTCGTTGGCGCTGTGCTGGCTAGCCAGACTTGCCGGTGACGGTTACTTCGGTTAGATGGAAGGTGTTGTTGGCGGAGTTGGAGATGCCTTCTACGCGGATGTAGCGGGCGGTGGTTTCGGTGTGGAAGGTGTCGCCGGCGTCTACCACTGGTGTGGTGCCGCCGCGACCGCCTAGTAGGTACCAGTGGGTGTCGTCTTGGCTGCCCAGTAGGCGGTAGTTGTAGTAGCGGGTGCCGTCTACGTAGTTGCGGACGTTGACGGAAGACACGGGTGACTGCGTACCGAGGTCTACCTGCCACCAGGTGGGGCCTAGCGGACCACCCCAATAGGGGTTGTTGGAGCGGCTCCCGTCGTTGGCTGCGGTCGCCGGGTGGCCGTCCTCCGCGCCTAGCGCGGTGACTGGCTTGCCGACGCTCAGTACGGCGTCGGCGGACGTGTCTCGCGGTGCGTACGGCGCGAGCGTGAAGCCGTGGAATGTCGCGACCCCAGTTACCCCGGTGTGCGTGTTCACAGCACTCATGAACACACCGACGTCCTGGACCGCCGCAGCGCCCGGCACCACGGCCGACCCGGCGACTGTCCAGTTCACTCCGTCCTGACTGCAGGCGCCGCTGAGCCGCCCACCGGACCGGGCAATCCGCACGTACACAGGCGCCGTGAACCCATCCGCCGCCGTATACGTGTCCAGCGTCCCGTCACCGTCGGAGTCCCAACTGAACAGACACCCGTGCTGCGGAGTGACCGCGATGTTCGCGTAGCCGACCGCAGCGGCTGCGGACAGGTCGTTGCCGACCAACAGCCCCGCCCGGCCGTACGGCGCTGTCGCGTCCTGCGAGGTGACCTCGCTGGTCACCGCCTGCCCCTCGCCAAGCACCTGCGAGCGGTACACGGCACCATGCTCGTCAGTGCCCTTCCACATGTCGTCGCCGCCACCAGCGATCCCCACGTCGTCGCCCGAGACAGCAAACGACGCATCGTTCGTCGACATCGTCTGCCACGGCGTACTGACGTCACCGCTGACCAACAACCGAGTACTGGCAGACTCCGAAGCGGACGACCACTTCGCCGTTGCGGTCAACATTGGCACGTCCAACGGATGCGCACCGGCAGGGACAGCGACCGCGTACACGACACTGAAAGTCGCACCAGGCCCAACCTGAGCGGCCACGGTCGGCCCGACCGGCTTCACCTTGTAGAACGGCGGAGCGCTCAGCCCCACCCGCACTGCACGTGCCGCCCGGAGCGTGTTCGTGTTGGTGTACGTCGCCGTGACCCGCACCGTCGCACCAGCCCGGATCCCGCGCGCCGCCGGCTCGACCCGCACCGCACCGGTCGGAATCGCCGCGATCTGCGAAGCCAACTGATAAGCGTCACCCCGCGCCTTCACCGGGTACGGCGTTTCCGTGTGGGCCCACCGCTCCGCATAAGCCTTCCAGTCGATCGGCACAACCGACTGCCCGGTGGACAGCGCCTTGTCGAGCGAAGCGAAGTACGCCCGCCACCGACCGCCGTAGTAGTCGCCGACCAGCCCGTTCCACTCCCGCCGGGCATAGTCCTGCAGAGTCGCTGCACCAGTCCAGTCCGTCAACAACGTGCGTACGTCGTACCGCAACGCCGCCGCCTCCTCCGGCGAAGCACCTTGGGCCGTCGCGCCTGCCAGCCAAGACCCGAGCAGGAAGTTGTCGTCAGTAGCCAGCAGATCGTCGAGCTGATCCGCCCGCCGCGACCAGTCCGCAGTGAGCTTGCGGAACGCAGTCAGGTCACCAGAGTGGTACGCCGTCGCGATTCGCGGCAGCAACGTCCGGCTGTCATTAGCAACCACCTGCCGTGCAACGTCAACCAGGTCATAGCGGTACGCCGTACTCCGGCGCAACGCAGGCTGTACCGCGAGCAGTTCACCGAGCGCTTGGCGGAACACCTCCGGGTCGTACGGGATCGCCGTACCGGCAACGCCCAGACTGGGTTCGTAGTCGAACAGCCCGGTCGGGTGCTTGCTGTCCGCCTCGGCCGGCCAGCTGTAGACGGTGCTCCCGAGGATCCGCCACGCAGCGATCGCATGCGGATCGGCCGCGCCATACCGGCTGGTGGAATAGTCGGCGAACCACTCCTGCAGGTCCACCGGCTGGCTCTGCCAGGCCAGGTCGGTGAAGAAGGCCACCGCAGCCGGGTTGTTGTCGATCGCCTCCGGCATCAGCGCGATGCCGTTCAGCGCAGTACCCGGTTTATCCAACCAGGCATGGAACTTCTGGTTCCACAACGCCAGACTCGCACCCAGGTTCGAGTGGCCGCCGAAGTTCCAGATCGTGCCGAACGCGTACGGCGTACCGAGGAAGTCCTTGTCCCGGTCGGTGATGTTCGGCGCCTCGGAGATGCCGTCGACGACCAGCATCTTGGAGCGGTCGATCGACTGCAGCGTGGCCGGCAGCGGGTTCTTCAGCCAGCCGAGAATCGTCCAGATCGCACCGGGATGCGCAGTCTCGAGCGCAGCCTGCACCGCGCGAGAAGCGTCCGGAACACTGACATCCCCGGCCGTCCCACCTTCGTGCAGCAGGTCCATCTTGTACATCGTGCTGGACCCGAACAGGTCAGTCTGGACCCGATAGAACTCGGCCGCGACCTGTGCGAACACCGGATTGGTCGGGTCGAGCCAGTCCGGCCGGGCCAGACCGTCCCACTTGCCCTGCGGCACAGTCTTCGCACCAGGGTTCCGACTGGTGAAGCCGGAAGGCACAGTGCCGAAGTACCCGGGCAGGACCGGCACCATGCCCAGCTCGCGCAGGTGGTCGGCCATCTGCTTGCCGAGTACGACGCGCCGATCGATCAGCTGCTGCGAGATCGGACTGCCGAGACAGCACTCGTTCTGCAGCAGCCACCACGCCTGGTGGGCCGGCTGCGGGATCCACGCGCGCAGCTCGTCAGCGGAGTACCCGAACTTCTGGAAGGCCTGTTCGTACACGGCCTCCTGCCCCTCGTACACCAGCACCTGGTTGATGCCGTGCAGCGCTAGTACGTCGATGCGCCGCTGCCACTGCGTCCAGTTGAGGTACGGGCCGGCGTACCCCTCGTTGGTGTCATTGAGTGCGAACCGGTTGTCGACGGAGGCGCGCTGCTCGACCGGCTGCTTCGGCAGCGGCAGCCGCGCCGGCAGGTTCAGTTGCTCGCCCTCCAGCTCGATGTCGGCATGTACGACGTGTCGCAGGTACCAGCCGAAACCGGTCAGCTGTACGGCCGGAGTGGTCCCGGCGATCACCAGCCGGCCACCGACCGCGAACACCCGGAAGTAGTCCTTGCCAGCACCGCGGTCGAGCGTCTGCAGCGTGACCTGATCGGCGTACTGCCGTCCGGCCAGCCGGACCAGCGCATCACGAGCCGGGGAAGAAGCAACCGCAGGAACAACAGCTACAGAAGCGACAGGTGTGATCGCAAGAGGAATGAGGACGAGGAGAGCAGTCAGCGCTGCGCGAAAGGAAGGTCTCATGGCGGGTCACCTCGGGCGAAGGGCAACGCACTTAAGAACGAATCATTCCGAAAGAAGTTTCCGGATGAGCCTTCCCTCTTCGGCAAGATCTGTCAACCACAGCAAGAGTGCCGGCCGTCCGGCAACGCCACCGGACGGTCGGCACTCGCTTCAGAGGAGGCCGAGGGACTCGGACTCCTGGTCGGTGAAGAGGCGGGAGCGGATCAGGAAGCGGATGCCCTCGGGGGCCTCCACGGAGAAGCCGCTGCCTCGGCCCTTGACCACGTCGACGGTGAGTTGGGTGTGCTTCCAGTACTCGTACTGGTTCGCGGACATCCAGAAGCCGATGGGTCTCTCCAGACCGTCGACGACAAGATCGCCGAGATGCACGTCCGCCGACCCCGTTCGAAATTCCCCGTCCGGGTAGCACATCGGCGAACTGCCGTCGCAGCAGCCACCGGACTGGTGGAACATCAGCGGACCGTGCATCGCGGTGAGACGGCGGAGCCAGTCCGCCGCCTCGTCCGAGAGCAACACCTTCTCGACCTGCATGATCAGAAGAACCCCGCCCGTTGCGTGCTGTAGCTGACCAGCAGGTTCTTGGTCTGCTGGTAGTGGTCGAGCATCATCTTGTGATTCTCCCGGCCGATGCCGGAGTTCTTGTAGCCGCCGAACGCCGCGTGCGCCGGGTAGGTGTGGTACGAGTTCGTCCAGACCCGGCCGGCCTGGATCTCCCGCCCGGCCCGGTACGCCGTGTTGATGTCGCGCGACCAGACGCCCGCGCCCAGACCGTAGAGCGTGTCGTTGGCGATCTTCATCGCGTCGGCGTAGTCGTCGAACTTGGTCACCGAGACGACCGGCCCGAAGATCTCCTCCTGGAAGATCCGCATCTTGTTGTCGCCCTCGAAGATCGTCGGCTGGATGTAGTACCCGCCGGCCAGCTCACCGTCGAGCTCCGCGCGAGCTCCTCCGGTGAGCACCTTCGCGCCCTCGGCCTGACCGATGTCGATGTAGGCGAGGATCTTCTCGTACTGGTCGTTGCTGGCCTGCGCGCCCATCATCGTCTCGGTGTCGAGCGGGTTGCCCAGCTTGATCGCCTTGGTCCGCGCGGTCGCGTCGCCGAGGAAGTCGTCGTAGATCGACGCCTGGATCAGCGCCCGGGACGGACACGTGCAGACCTCGCCCTGGTTCAGCGCGAACATCGTGAAGCCCTCGAGCGCCTTGTCGTAGAAGTCGTCCTTCGAGGACGCGACGTCGGCGAAGAACACGTTCGGGCTCTTGCCGCCGAGCTCGAGCGTGACGGGGATGATGTTCTCCGAGGCGTACTGCATGATCAGCCGGCCGGTCGTGGTCTCGCCGGTGAACGCGACCTTCGCAACTCTGTTGCTTGAGGCAAGCGGTTTGCCGGCCTCGACGCCGAACCCGTTGACGATGTTCAGCACCCCGGGCGGCAGCAGGTCCTCGATCAGCTCCATGAACACGTGGATCGACGCCGGCGTCTGCTCGGCCGGCTTCAGTACGACGGTGTTGCCGGCTGCCAGTGCAGGCGCCAGCTTCCAGGTTGCCATCAGGATCGGGAAGTTCCACGGGATGATCTGCGCGACCACGCCGAGCGGCTCGTGGAAGTGGTAGGCGATGGTGTCGTCGTCGATCACCGACACGGAGCCTTCCTGGGCCCGGAGCGCGCCGGCGAAGTACCGGAAGTGGTCGATCACCAGCGGCATGTCCGCGCCGAGCGTCTCGCGCACAGCCTTGCCGTTGTCCCAGGACTCGGCGACCGCGAGCAGTTCGAGGTTGGCCTCGACCCGGTCGGCGATCTTGTTCAGGATGTTCGCCCGTTCGGCCGGTGAGGTGCGGCCCCAGGCGGGCGCGGCACCATGGGCGGCGTCGAGGGCGCGCTCGACGTCGTCCGCCGTGCCGCGCGCGATCTCGGTGAAGTTCTCTCCGGTGACCGGAGACGGGTTCTCGAAGTACTGGCCCTTCGCCGGCTGTACCCACTCGCCGCCGATGTAGTGCTCGTAGCGCGATTTGTAAGTGACCGGGCTGCCATCCTGCCCGGGAGCTGAGAAGATCGTCATAGGTCCTCCTTGGAAACCCGGCGTTGGGACCGACACTAGGCAGCGGGACGTTGCACGGACGTTGCAGCGCGGAGTGAGGCGGTATGGACCAACGGGAGCAGGCCCGTCGGCTGAGCGAGTTGTACGACGAGGTGCTCGGCGGCGTTCAGATACCTGGTGCGCCGAGGGCTCTCGTCGCGGCGTCCTGGGAGCGCTCCCTCGCCGCCGCCGTCGACCCGGAGCTCGATCAGCCGCCGCTCGTCGTCGACCACGAGATGGTCGAGACGTTGCGCGAGAACCATCCGCTCCGCGCGGTCCTGCCGGTACTGCGGCAGACGCTGACGACGATCGCCGACGAGGCGTCGCACATCATGATCATCACCGACGCGCAGGGCATGATCCTTTGGCGCGAGGGCTCCGCCGAGGTCAAACGTCAGGCCGATCGCATCGCGCTCTCAGAGGGTGCGGTGTGGTCCGAGGACCAGATCGGCACGAACGGCATGGGTACGGCGCTGGCCGTCGGCGAGCCCGTCCAGATCCACTCGGCCGAACACCTGGTACGCCGGATCCACGCGTGGACCTGTGCCGCCGCGCCCGTCCACGACCCCGACACAGGCAAGCTGCTCGGCGCGGTCGACGTCTCCGGACCGCTGCGCACGGTCCATCCCGCAATGGTCGCGCTGGTGACCGCGGCGGCCCAGCTCGCCGAAGGCCAGCTGAAGGTCCGGATGGCCGCGGCCGACGAGATGCTCCGCGCGCGCAACATGCGGCACTTGACGGCGCTCGGCGATGCACCAGGCGCTTTACTGACCCCGTCCGGTCGCGTGCTCGCAGTACAGCCGCTCGAATGGCTGCCCGACCGCCTCGTCGTACCGGACGGCGCAGATCGCATCGATCTCGGCGACGGACGCGAAGGACTGGTCGAGCGACTCGACGAGGGCTATCTGCTCCACATGCCCGGTGCGCGGGTACGCCGTTCGCGCCCGTCACTCCAGCTGAAGCTGCTCGGCTCCGGCCAGCCGACCGCGATCGTCGGCGGCCGCGAGATCGCGCTGACGTTGCGGCGGGCCGAAGTACTCGCACTGTTACTACTGCACCCGTCAGGTCTGACCGCGGAGCAGCTGATGCTCCAGCTGTACGGCGACGAGGGGAACCCGACGACCGTCCGCGCGGAGATGCACCGGCTGCGCAACCTGCTCGGCAGCGGCGTACTCGACACCAAGCCGTACCGGATCATCGCCGACGTCACCGGCGACGTGACCCAGGTCCAGACCGCTCTCCGCGAGGGAAACCTGCACACCGCGCTCAGCCTGTACGCGGGTCCGCTCCTCGCCCGCTCCGACGCTCCCGCTCTCCGGCTGGAACGCGACGAACTCGACGCCACGATCCGCCGCTCCGCCCTCGACACACGCAGTCCGGACGTCCTGTGGCAGTTCGCCCAGACACCCACCGGCGCGGAGGACTTGGAGATCTTCGAGTCGCTGGCCGCCGTGCTCCCGACCGACGATCCACGCCACGCCGCGGTCGCCGCGCGCCTGGCGAGACTGGTCGACTAGGTCCTGTCTGGATCACCAGACAGGACCTATGCGCAACGTGACACGAAACACGCGGGCGTGATGATGACCGCAAGCACATGACTGACGAGTAACCAACCAATAACATCGCTGGTATGCAGATCCTCGCCATCGTCGTCTCGCTCGCGGTGACGCTTGTCGCCGTAGCACTGTTCGGCAAGACGATCGGGCACATCGTGTCCGTCATCAAGCTCGGACAGCCGGCCGGCCGGACCGACAACCCGGGCAAGCGGACCGTCACCCTGGCCAAGGAGACCCTCGGCCACACCCGGATGCTGCAGTGGAGTCACATCGGGGTGATGCACTGGTTCGTCGCCTTCGGGTTCATCGGGCTGTTCCTGACCCTGGTGACAGCGTTCGGCCAGCTCTTCGACCCGCACTGGGCGTTGCCGATCATCGGGCACTGGTTCGTGTTCGAGTGGGTCAGCGAGGCCCTGACCTGGACCGGTCTGGTCTCGATCATCGGGCTGATGGCAATTCGGCTGCGTCATCTGCCGAAGGGTTCCGAGGGTCGCTACAGCCGGTTCTACGGGTCGACGTCCTGGCAGGCGTACTACGTCGAGTACACGATCCTCGGCGTACTGATCTGCATCGCACTGCTCCGCGGGCTCGAGTACCAGCTCGGCGCGGTGTCCAATTCCGGGGGAGACAAGTTCCACTTCCCGATGACGTACTTCATCGGCTCCGGACTCTTCGGCGGCCTGAGCGAGCACGGCTTGGAGAACGCGGTCTACCTGGTCGCGATGATCAAGATCCTGATCTCGTTCGCGTGGATGATCACGATCTCGCTGAACGCGACGATGGGCGTGGCGTGGCACCGGTTCACGGCGTGGCCCAACATCTGGTTCAAGCGCAGGGCCGATGGGGGTACGGCGCTGGGCGCGCTGCAGCCGATCATGGTCAACGGCGCCCCGATCGACTTCGAGAACATCGAGGAGCTCGACGAGGACGCGGCGCTCGGGGTCGGCAAGGTCGAGGACTTCACCTGGAAGGGCCTGCTCGACTTCACCACCTGCACCGAGTGCGGGCGATGCCAGTCGCAGTGCCCGGCGTGGAACACGGACAAGCCGTTGTCGCCGAAGCTCATCATGATGGGTCTGCGCGAACACGCGTACGCCAAAGCGCCGTACCTGCTGGCCAGTGACGACGACACCCGCAAGTCGCTGCCCGAGCTCGTGCTCGCCGAGCAGGACAAGCCGTTGGTCGGACCCGCGGATGTCGCGGTCATCGACGAGGAAGCGTTGTGGGCCTGTACGTCGTGTGGCGCGTGCGTGCAGCAGTGCCCCGTCGACATCGAGCACGTCGACGCGATCATGGACATGCGCCGGTACCAGGTGCTGATCGAGTCGTCGTTCCCGTCCGAGCTCAACGGGCTGTTCAAGGGCCTGGAGAACAAGGGCAACCCGTGGAACATGAACCCGTCCGGCCGGATGGACTGGGCCAAGGACCTGCCGTTCCAGGTCAAGCAGGTCGGCACGGACGTCGAGTCGCTGGACGAGGTCGAGTACCTGTTCTGGGTCGGCTGCGCCGGCGCGTTCGAGGATCGCGCGAAGAAGACCACCCAGGCGGTGGCCGAGCTGCTGAACATCGCGGGCGTGACCTTCGCCGTACTCGGTGACGGCGAGACCTGCACCGGCGACCCGGCGCGGCGCTCCGGCAACGAGTTCGTGTTCCAGCAGCTGGCGATGCAGAACGCCGAGGTCTTCAAGGAGACAGGAGTCCGCAAGGTCGTCTCCACCTGCGCGCACTGCTTCAACACGTTGAAGAACGAGTACTCGCAGCTCGGTGTCGAGCTCGACGTCATCCACCACACGCAGTTGCTGAACCGCCTGGTCCGCGACGGCAAGCTGACCCCGGTCGCGCCGGCGGACAGCTCGCTCAACGGCCAGACGATCACGTACCACGACCCGTGCTACCTCGGCCGCCACAACCAGGTGTACGACGCTCCGCGCGAGCTGCTCGACATCATCCCGGGAGCGCAGTACGCCGAGATGCCGCGCAACCAGACGAAGTCGTTCTGCTGCGGTGCGGGCGGCGCGCGGATGTGGATGGAAGAGAAGCTCGGCACCCGCATCAACCTGAACCGCACCACCGAGGCGGTCGAGACCGGCGCCGACAAGATCGCCACCGGCTGCCCGTTCTGCCGCGTGATGCTGTCCGACGGGCTCACCGCCAAGCAGGCCGACGGCTCCGCACGCGAGTCCGTCGAGGTGCAGGACGTCGCTCAACTGCTGCTGGCCTCGGTGAAACGTGGCGAGTAGTTGCAGCTAGCTGCAAATCTCTTCCTCCCCAGCTGGTCCAGACCGTAAGATCCGACGGCTGTGCATCATCTGGGGAGGACAACAGCACATGAGGATCCGCGCCGCGCTGGTCACTGTGGTCGCCGTACCACTGGCCCTCGGCCTCGCCGCCTGCGACAACCACCAGCCCACCGGCTACCGCCCATCGGCCCCGGCCGACACTCCGGCTGCAGTCAGCACCAAGACCACTGCACCCCTCAAGACCGCCCGGCTCAACCGCGTCACGTTCCTCCCCGCGATGAACTCCGCACTGACGAAGCAGAAGTCGTGGCGCATCACCGGCAGGATGACCGTCAACGGCACCGTCGGGATGACCATGAGCGGCGTCCAGACAGCGCAACCGTCGGCGATGTCGATGGAGATGTCCGGTGCGGCCTTCGGCGGCAAGACCGCGAAGATGATCCAGATCAAGAACGTCGCCTATGTGTCGATTCCGGGGACGACTCCGAGCGGCAAGTTCGTGAAGATCAAGGCATCGGCCGGTGACCTCGGCCAACTCATCGACAGCTCTGACCCGACCACGATCTTCAAGTCGTTCGGCTCGAACATCGGCAGCGTGAAGTTCGCCGGCGTGGAGACGGTGGGCGGCCAGACGTTGGACCGCTACGACGTCAGCGTCGACACCGCCAGCGCGCTGGCCCTGCAGCACAAGAAGCTTCCAGCCGGTGCACCCAAGACGTTGACCTACAGCCTGTGGATGGACAAGGCGCACCTGGTCCGGCGGATGTCCTTCGAGCTGCTCGGCGTCTCGATGGTGATGTCCATGACCGACTACAACAAGGCGGTGCACATCGCTGCGCCGCCGGCGAGCAAGATTGTGAAGTAACGACCGGAATCGGTCAGACTCCCACCCGATTGTGTGAACTTCTCGTAATCTCCCGTTACGGATGTGATCACCTCTCGATGATCGGGTGGGGCCTGTGCCGATGCGGAGTAGTCGACGAAGCTTTCTGACAGCGACCGGGGCGGCGGCAGCGCTCGCGCTGACCGGCAGTCTCCCGGAGATCAAGAGTGCCGCGGCCGGGTGGACCGGCCGGCCGGACCGGCGGGACCCGTTCACGCTCGGCGTCGCTTCCGGCGATCCGCTGCCGGACGCGGTCGTGATCTGGACCCGGCTCGCGCCGGATCCGCTCGCGCCGTTCGGCGGGATGGACCGCAGGCCGGTCGACGTGGAGTGGCAGGTCGCGGAGGACGAGCGCTTCCACCGCGTCGTCCGCCACGGTTCGGTGAAGGCCGGCCCCGAAGCGAGTCACTCGGTCCACGTCGATGTACGCGGGCTACGTCCTTGGCGGCACTACTGGTACCGCTTTCGCGTGAACGGTCAGCTCAGCCCGGTCGGCCGGACCAAGACCGCGCCGACCGCCGACACGCAACTGTCAAAGCTTTCGTTGGCGTTCGCGTCCTGCCAGGCGTGGTGGGAGGGCTGGTACACGGCGTACGCCGACATGGCGAAGCGCGACCACGACGTCGTGTTCTTCCTCGGCGACTACATCTACGAATTCGGCATCGACCGCGGCATCCGGCCGCACTCGAACGAGCCGTACATCACCCAGCAGACGGTGACGCTGGACGAGTACCGGCAGCGCTATGCGGCGTACAAGCTGGACGCAGATCTCCAGACCGCGCACGCGAACGCGCCGTGGATCGTCACGCTGGACGACCACGAGGTGGTCGACAACTGGGCCGACGAGGCGCATCCGAGCGCGCCGCCCGCGCAGTTCCGCGTACGCCGGGCCAACGCGTTCCGCGCGTACTGGGAACACATGCCGTTGCGGCTCGCGCAACTCCCGACGGGCCCGGACATGCAGCTCTACCGGCGGATCAACTACGGGCGGCTCGCGCAGTTCAACGTGCTCGACACGCGTCAGTACCGATCGGACCAGGCGTACGGCGACGGCACGAAGGCGCCCGGCCCGGAGACCGCAGATCCGACCCGCACGATCACGGGGGACGCACAGGAGAAGTGGTTGCTCGACGGCTGGTCGGCGTCGCAGGCGCGGTGGAACGTGATGGCACACCAGACCGCTATCGCCCGCCTCGACACCAAGGACGGGCCCGAGGTGCTCGTCCCGATGGACACGTGGGACGGGTACGAGGCCTCGCGGAACCGGATCCTCGGCGGCGCCGCGCAGCGCAAGGTCCGCAACCTGGTGTCGATCGCCGGCGACCTGCACCGCAGTGTCGCGTCGGACCTCAAGCTCGACTTCACCGATCCGGCGTCGGCGACGGTCGGCGCCGAGTTCGTCGGTACGTCGATCTCGTCGGGGATGGACGGCGAGGACCTCGACGCGGGCGGCGCCACGCTGCTGCGGGAGAACCCGCACATGAAGTTCGGCAACTTCCAGCGCGGCTACGTCAGCTGCACGATCACACCGCAGCAATGGGTCTCGGACTACCGCGTCGTCGACAAGGTGTCGGTCCAGCACGGCACTGTGAGCACCCGCGCCAAGCTCCTCGTCGAGGACGGCCGCCCCGGCATCTCGGAGGTCCAGGAATGAACATCCCCCGGCAGACAGTGATCGCGGCCGGCACGCTCGTGGCGGCCGCGCTGCTCGGCTCCAGCTCGGTGCCCAAGGCAACTACATCGGACGTCGCGGTGAGCGTCGCGCCGGAGCAGCTGAGCGTCGTCGGCCTCCCGTGCTTCCCCGGCATGCTCAACCTGACGATGACCAACACCGGCTCGCAGGACCGGTACGCCGACCTCACGCTCGACCCGACCGGTCCGCTGCAGCTGTCCCGCACTCTGTTCTCTTCCTGGCTGCCGGCGCTCGATCCCGACCAGCCAGTCTCCGCGCCCGTCGAGGTCCGCGTACCGCGCAACGCCAAGCCCGGCTCGTACAAGATCGGTGTCGAGGTCGACCGGCAGCGCGTGACCGTCCCGGTGACCGTCAACCCGCTACCGCCGAAGGGCCCCGGCGACAACCTCACGCTCGGCGAGCAGGCGACGGCATCGTCCACCCACGGCAACTTCACCCTCTGCGGGGCCGTCGACGGCGACAAGGATTCCGAGCACTGGGACACCCTGACCGGCTGGAACGACGGCACCCGCGCCGCCTTCCCCGATACGTACGACGTGGCTCTGTCGACGCCGGCAACCATCAACCGGGTCGAGCTCTACACGCTGGACTCCGCGAAGTACCCGGCCCGCGTGAACGGGCTGCGCGACTGGGACGTCCAGGTCAAGGCCGGCGATACCTGGCAGACGGTCGACCAGGTCCGCGGCAATACCGTCGGACATGTCACGTCGACATTCGCCCCCGTCCAGGCGGACGCCGTACGCATCCTCTGCCTCGACGGGAACGACCACACCTACTCCCGCATCGTCGAACTCGAGGTCTACGGAAGCTGACAGACCGGCAGCTTCAGGCGTAGCAGGGCACCGGTCCGGGACGGCACGGCTTCGGCCGTCCCGCCGTGAGCCTCGGCGACCTGTCGGACGATGGCCAGACCTAGCCCGGATCCGGGATGCGCGCGGGCGGCGGGTGAACGGTAGAAGCGGTCGAAGACGAACTTGAGGTCGCTGTCGGGGATCCCGGGGCCGGCGTCCGCGACGTCGAGAGCGCCCGCCTCGAGAGTGATCAGGACCCTGCCTCCAGGCGGGCTCCACTTCACGGCGTTGTCGACGAGGTTCGCAACGGCGCGTTCCAGGGCGTCCGGATCGCCGTGGACGAGGGTGGGCGCACAAGCCAGGTCGAATCCGATCTCTGCTGCTGCCCGTCGTGCCGCGCGGGCCGCGACGCGTTCCGCGACGAGATCGAGGCGGACGTCTTCGGTGTGGAAAGCGGGTTGACCATAGCGGGCCAGGTCGACCAGGTCATTGATCAGTGTCCTGAGTTCGCCGGCCTGGCCGAGCGCCTCGGCAGCCAGGTGTGGGGCCTGGGTATCGGCCAGGTTCTCCGCCAGCAGTTCGAGATTCACGGTCAGGCTTGTGAGTGGTGTGCGCAGTTCGTGCGAGGCATCCGCGACCAGGCGCCGCTGGGCACCGACGGATTCGTCCAGCGCGGCGGTCATCCCGGCGAACGCGGAGCCGAGCCTGCCGATCTCGTCCTGGCTGTCGGTGGGGATCGGGATGGCCAGGTCTCCGGTCGTACGGATCAGCTCGACGGTCTCGGTGAGCCGCCGCACCGGGCGCAGGACGCGCCTAGCAGCCAGGCGTGAGGCAAGTGCTGCCAGAAGTCCGGCGGCCACCGTCGATCCGGCGAGCAGCCAGGCGAGTTGGTGCAGGGTGGGTGCAGGATCGGATTGCGGGATCGCTGTGCGCACGAGCGTTCCGGGCGTCCCTGGGAAGGGGGCGGTGTAGATGCGGTAGGCAACGCCGTCGTACACCGCCGTACGGAAGTAGGCAGCGGCAGTTCCTTTCGCGACCTCGACGTCGCGGGCGGTGAGGTCGACGAACTCCGTCGACGGCCCGGCCTGGACCGGGCCCGGCACGATCTGCAGTTGGGTGCTCCCGATGCCCAGCGGAACACTCGGCAAGGCCGATTCGTTGGGCGTCCCCTTGAACTTCTGCTTGATGGCTGCGGCCACCTCCGGGGCCTTTGCGGCCGCGGCCACCAAGGAGCTGTCGATCTGGCCGCGGAGGTTGGACTCTACGGCCGGGTACAGAACCACCGACACGAGCAGCATCGCGCCCGCGGCAATGGCTCCTCCGGCGATGGCCAGCCGGGTGCGCAGGTTCACGGCTCCTCACGCAGGACGTACCCGAGGCCGCGCACCGTCTGGATCAGTCTGCTGCCGCCGTCCGCTTCGAGCTTGCTGCGCAGGTAGCTGATGTAGACCCACAGCGCGTTCGACTCCGGGCCGAAGTCGTAGCCCCACACGGACTCGAAGATCTGGGTCCGGCTGAGCACCCGCTCGGGATTGCGCAAGAACAGCTCCAGCAGAGACAACTCCGTCTTGGTCAGCTCCAGACGCCGACCGGCACGTTCGACCCGGCGGCCGCTCAAGTCCAGATCGACATCGGCGAAATGCAGCACCTCGGCCCTTGCGCCGCTCCGCCGCAGCAGTGCGCGAAGCCGAGCTCGCAACTCCTCCAGGGCGAAGGGCTTCGCCAGGTAGTCGTCGGCCCCCGCGTCGAGCCCGGCGACCCGGTCGGTCACCAGGTCCCGGGCCGTCAGCATGAGGATCGGCGTGTCGTGCCCGCCCGAACGCAGCCTGCGGCATACCTCGAGCCCGTTCGGTTCGGGCATGAGGACATCGAGCACCACCGCGTCCGGGCGGAACACGCCATGCTCGGCGAGGGCGGACGTCCCGTCCATGGCGGATGCCACGTCGTAGCCGTCCCGGCGCAACGCATGCTCCAACGACCCCCGTACCGCCGGGTCGTCGTCAACCACAAGTATCCGCATGGCCGTCCATCCTCGCCGTCAATCATGAAGGTCTGATGAGGTGAGACACAACGGTTGTCAGCCCTTGGCCAGTGACTGCTTCAGCTCCCCCAAGGCGGTCATGAGGCGGTCAGCGCTGACGCCGAGAGAGGCGGCGATCTGACGGAAGCCCTTGGAGCTCGGATTGATTCCGTCCGGAGCCGAGACCAAGGTGATCAGAGCGGCCTTGGCCCTGGCCTGAGAGACGCCGAGCTTCGCGGCCAGCTGTGCCGCCGCGGCGTTCGACGCGAACGGCGAGTTCTTCGGGTCGCCCCCCTCCTTGCCCTTGTGCTCCTTGTCGCCGGCACGAGGGCGCCCGGGCTTGAGAATCAGCGGTTCCACGGCTGCTTTGACCCGAGAGACAGGCATCCCCAGATTGGCCGCGACGGCCGCGACGAATGCCTGCGGCGTCACGTTGGTCCTGCCGGCCAGCGATCGCTTCGCCGCGACCAGCGCGGCGGTGAGCCGGTCGGTCGTCACCCCGAGCTTCGCCGCGATCGCGGCGAAGTCGGCATCTGCGGACGGCTTGGACTTCCCGTCCACCTTTGCCGCGGCACCGGATTTCGCCGCTCCTGGTTTCGGATCCGAACCTGACGTTCCCGCCGACGCGGTACCGGTCGTGGCCAGCGCAGCGAGCACGACCGTGGCCACGATCCGTTGTGAGCGTTTCATCATCGTGAGTCCTTTCGTCCACCGAACGCGCCGGTGGAGAACCGGCGCCGTGGAACAACACAAACAGCGCGGACTCAGGTGTGGTTTCAGCCAGCTTTAGAGCTTCCTTAGAAGCGGCGCCGACAGCCCGTCAGCCGAGCGCTCCGAGCACGGCTATCAGCACGGCCACGACGACGATTGCGCCGGACACACCCAAGAGCGTGCCGAGGCCCTTTCGCTTCACTTTGCTGTGGCCGATGCTTCCGGACGTGAACTGGTGGAACGGCGACGCGTAGAACACCGGCACCGCCTGGTTCGGCTGCACCGTGCAGTCGAGCGCGGCCTTGCCATAGACGCGAATCCACTGCGAGTGGACGTCGATGTGCAGCGGCCCGGCAGGCACCGGGATGTCGTTCCGGCCGTACTTGACCGGCACCGGGTACCCGTTCAGGTGCACCGTCGGCGGGATCATGTTGGACGTCATCGCACTGCCCTGGATGGTCAGCTGCAACATCCCCATCGGACCCGGCGGCTGGTACTGCTGCTGCGGCTGAAACTGAGGCGGCGGCTGCTGCTGGAAGCTCATGCCGCCAAACGATAGAGCGTGCGAGGGGCCCGAGCAGATCGGCCCCACGATCGAACGCTTGTTTGCACCCCACGGACCTGTGGAGCGGGTGACGGGAATCGAACCCGCACTGTCAGCTTGGGAAGCTGATGTTCTGCCATTGAACTACACCCGCGCGTCGCCGGTCTCCCGGCAGCAGAGATGAGGATAGCCGATCGGCGGGCTCCCAACCATGCCGGGTCCGCGCGTCGGTTGTTGCGCGGTCAGGGTGTTGTCCCCAGAAGGGGCCGAATGCATCGAAAATTGCGGTGCGGACGGTTTGCGGTGGGGGTTCTTGGGCAGTTTTCCACAAAGGGCGCGTTCAGGACTGGGCAGGTACGTCATCTTCTGGCAGATTAGAACGCGTTGCCGGGGGCAACATTCGACGCAACGTGAGGACGCGGTCCTCCGGACCGGACAAGATGGTTGCGGGCAACTGGATGAAGGGGTGAACGGTGGCAACAGACACAAGTGACGCGGTGGACAACCTGGAGAAGGAACTCGTCACGTTGGCACGGCGGCTGCGGGGTCTGCAGCGGACGCTGTCCGACGAGGCGCACCCGGACCTGGAGCCGGCGCAGTACGCGTTGCTGAACCACGTCGAGGAACTGGCGCCGGTGCGGATGGCCGACCTGGTGGCAGCGCTCGAGGTGGACAAGGGTCCGGTCAGCCGGGCCTGCGCGCGACTCGAGGAAGAGGGTCTGCTGAAGCGTGCCGCCGACAAGTCGGACGCACGGGCGACCCTGCTGACACTGACCGCGGCCGGCAAGCGCAAGCTGACGGCGGCCCGGAAGAAGCGGCACAAGGTGATCGAGGACCTGCTCAAGGACTGGTCGCCGGCCCAGGTGAAGACCTTCGCCACCCAGGTGTCGAAGTTCAACAAGCTGTCCGACTGAGGTTAGTTGCCTCAGGCCCAGGTTGGTGGTGCGGTCCTGCCGGAGAGCTGAGGGCTCCGGACGATTCACCACCAGCCCTTGGGAAGGGCTGCAGCTGTGCGGATGAGCAGCACGCTGCTAACGTGCGACCGTGCTGCTCTCCGACCGTGACATCTTGGCCGAGCTCGACGCGAAGCGGGTCCAGCTGGATCCGTTCGATGCTGCGATGGTGCAGCCGTCGAGTGTCGATGTACGGCTGGATCGGTTCTTCCGGGTCTTCGAGAACCACCGATACCCGCATATCGACCCCGCCGAGGAACAGCCGGATCTGACCCGGCTGGTCGAACCGGACGGCGAGGAGCCGTTCATCCTGCATCCCGGTGAGTTCGTCCTGGGATCGACGTACGAGCTGATCACGCTCCCCGACGATGTCGCGGCCCGCCTCGAGGGCAAGTCGTCGCTCGGCCGGCTGGGCCTGCTGACGCACTCGACGGCCGGCTTCATCGACCCGGGCTTCTCCGGGCACGTGACGCTGGAGTTGTCGAACGTCGCAACCCTGCCGATCAAACTCTGGCCGGGGATGAAGATCGGCCAGCTCTGCTTCTTCCGGCTGTCCTCTCCCGCGGAGCACCCGTACGGCTCGGAGAAATACGGCTCGCGGTACCAGGGCCAGCGCGGTCCGACGCCGTCGCGCTCCTACCAGAACTTCCACCGCAGCGACATCTGACGACATGAGTAAGGGCCCCAGGACGAGAGTCCTGGGGCCCTTACTCATGTCAGAGATCAGGCGGTCGCCTTGACGAAGATGCAGACCGACTCGAGGTCCGTCGAGTCGTAGCCGGTCGGCAACTGCCGGTAGACGCCTCCGAACGGCGAGACGGCGACGGGCGACTCCTGCTTGCCGTTGTAGAGGTTCAGGCCCAGGTCACCGTTGCCCGGGGTGCTGTTGTCCGACGGCGAGTCGCTCTCGGACGGCGTGTCACCGGACGAAGGCGTGTCACCGGATGAGGGCGTGTCACCGGAGGAAGGCGTGTCGCTCGAGCTCGGGCCGCCCGAAGGGGTTGGGCTCGGCAGGTCGGCGCCGGTCTTCGCGTCCAGCAGCACCGGCTGCGCCTCGGCCTTCGCGTACACCACGCCGTGGAACGCCGCGGTCAAGTTCGGCACGATGCGGCCTCCGGACTTGCTGTTGAAGCCCCAAGCCTTCTTGCCGGTGGTGTCGTCGAGGCCGATGACCTCCTGGCCGTCGGTGCAGACGACCGATGTCGCCTGGTCCGCGAAGCACCTGTAGTCGCCGGCTCCGATGCCCTCCGGCGGGATGACGGGCGCCGTCTGCACCACGGCGCCGGTCGACAGATCGATCGCGTAGATGGCTTCGGTCTTGGTCCCCTGGCCGTAGTCGATGTATTTCATGCCGTAGAAGTAGGCGTGCTTGGCGGCACCGGCGATCGGGTTCAGGTACGCCAGCTTCAACGGGATCTGCTTCGTGACCTTCCCGCTCGCACCGTCGACGAGCAGCATCGTGCCGTCGGTGGCGCTGTCCGCCTGCCCACCCTTCGCACCTGCGATCACGCCGTTGTGCAGGCCCGCCGGGTTCATCCCCGGCACGATCGTGGCCTTCTGCGTCTTCGGGTCCGCGTACACCGTCAGATCGATCCGCTTCACGGTCACGTTTCCGGCGGCGACCGCACCGACCGCGACCTGCCCGGTCTCCGGGTCGTACGCCGTGTCCCTCAGGCTCGGGGAGCCGATCGCGTTGTCGCCCTCACCTTGCACCGTGCTCACCGGAGTGGACACCTCGGCGATCTTCTTGCCGGACATCACGTCGATCCACTGGATGACGACCAGGCCCTTCGGCTTCTGCGTGCCGTTGCCCTTGTCGGTCTCGGCGTAGGCGACGATCGCGACATCCTTGCCGTCGACCTTGGCCGCCATCGGCGCGCTCGCGCCGTTGACCGTGGTGGTGTCGGCCGACTTGGACGGGATCATCCACTGGTTGTTCGCATTGGCGACGTCGTGACCGTTGAGCCCGGCATAGCCGCCGATCAGCGCGACCTGGCCGGCGATACCCATCTGGGCCTCGTCGAGGGCCGAACGGCCCTGGTAGTCGGCCGACGGGAACGCTGCCGCGACGCTGAGCGCCTTGGGCGGGTCGAAGGACGGGACCGTCGGAGTCGACGGGGTGGCGGAGGTGGTGGTGGACTGACCGCCGTTGTCGGAGCCCGAGTCGGATTTCTTGTCGCTGCCGCCGCAACCGGCCACGAGGATCAGGGCGGCGGTGACGGCTGTAGTTGCCACCATCGGGCGCAACATCGTTGGTTACTCTCCCCAAGGTCGACCGAGAATGATCGACTGAACGCTAGCAGTGTCCATGGGTCTGCCCGGTAGTTATCCACAGGCGTTGCAGGAAGCTGCAGGCGTCCGGGGTCGCTCAGGTGGTCCGGGCGAGCCCCAGACGCTGCAGCAGGTGGTAGAGCGCGGCGGCCGCGCTGTTCAGCGGCACCCCGTTCAGCTGTACGCCGTTCATCGGACGATCGAGAGCCCGGTCCCGCGGTGGCGGGGCTGCTGGTCGGCCAGGACCCGGGAGGCGGGCTCGGCCAGGCGGCGGGTGGGCTCCAGCCGGTCGGCCAGCCGGCGCAGTGCGCTGGCGAGGCCCTCCCGCGGGCTGGTGCGGTCGGCCTTGCGGTCGTGACGCATGGCGCGGGCCTCGGCGGCGCGCAGCTGCTCGGCGACTCGGTAGCGGGCAACTTCCTGGTGTGCGGTGATCATGATCGTGTTCCCCTCTGGTGATCCCCGTGGCTGGTTTTGGCAATGCTTCGCTCAGGTCCCGCCGCCGCCTGGGCGGCGGGACCTCGATCGCTTACATGAACCCAACGAACCCGACTGCGCCGATCCGACGCGTGCGGTGTTGTTTCCGGGTCAGACCTTGTAGACGGTGATGTCGCCGGAGACGGTGCGGGCCCGCAGCATCAGCGCGCGCTCCCCCTCGGCCGGCTTCTCGCCGGGCTCGAGGTCGCACCGGATGTGCCCGGTGACGGTCTTCAGGTCGAGGTACGTCGGGAGGCCCTCGGGCACCCCGATCTGGACGTCGCCGCGGGCCGTCTCGGCCTGGACGCTCGGTCCGTCGGCGATCTCGACCTTGACGTCGCCGGAACCGGAGGTGGCGACCGAGTGGTCGCGGATCCGCTCGATGGTGATGTCACCCGAGCCGACCTTGACCGACGTGGGACCGTTGGCGTCGCCCACGGTGACGTCTCCGGAGCCGGTGCTCAGGCCGAGCGCGTCGCCGGCCTCGTCGATGTCGATCGAACCGGAGCCGGTGCTGGCCTTGACCGCGCCGGTGACGGACTCGACCTTGACGTCTCCGCTGCCGGTGTTGACGCCGAGCTCGCCCTCGACCCGGGTCAGCTGTACGTCGCCGGAGCCGGTGGACAGTCGCGACGGACCGAGCGGCACCTCGGAGGTGATGTCTCCGGAGCCGGTCTTCACCCTGGCCTCGAGGACCGCCGAGGTGGCGATCCGGACCAGGATCTCCGGTCCGCGGCGGACGTTACGCGGGCCTTCGATGATCAGCTCGCCGTCGACGACCTCGAAGATCACGCCGTCGTCGTCGCCGTCGATCTCCATCGAGACCGCGGTGCCGGCGCCGTCCGGGTTGGCCTTGATCTCGACCAGTCCTGAGCCGATCTCGATGCGGATCCGCTCGATCCGCTTCTCCTCGTCGTCGATGTACTGCGTCGCGCTGTGGTCGCTCATTCGACCCACCCCGTCATCCGTTGTCCCGGGCCGTGTCCGCCCTTGCGTCGTTCCTTGTCCTCGCGACGCCGGTCGCGGTCGTCACGTCGGCGGTCGCGATCGCGGCGGCCGCGGTCCGAGCCGAAGACACCCTCGTCACCGAAGGGGCCGTTCGGACCGAACACGCCGTTCGGACCGAAGACGCCGTCGGGGCCGAGCGGGCCGTTCGGGCCCAGCGGGCCTTCCGGACCGAAGACCGGGCCGCGCGGCGGGCGCGGCGGCCGGGGCGGACGGCCGCTACGGCCGCTCAGCTCGGTCATCACGGTGCGCATCAGCCACGCGTTCGAGGAGATGCCCTCGGCATTCGCGGCCTCGTCCACCTTGTTCTTGATCGACATCGGCAGCCGGAGGGTGATCCGGGCGGTCGGCTCGTCGGCGTCGAACACGAACTGCTCGTCCGCCTCCGCGTCGGCCTCGTCGTCGATGTCGTCGTCGGTCTCGTCCGGACCGGTCAGCTGGCTGGGCGCCGGTGTAACCACGAACTCAGGACGGCCACCGGCCATCCGGAGCTCGACCGAGCCCGGGGACAGCTCGCGGCTGATCTCCCCGGCTGCGTCGGACAGGGCTGAGATGAGGGCCAGGCGGCCCGCGTCATCCAGCGTTGCCCCGAGGCGCTGGGCCACGGAGCGGGTTTGCTCGTCGGCCAGGGCGGTGGCGTTTTCAACGCTCCGCCGGACCGACTCGAGGTAGTGGTCAAGTTCCATGTGCATCATCATGACGTCATCGTGACGTCACTGTCAACCCCTTCTGATGTCAGGTCGTCGTCAGAGTGGCGGCACAGGCAGAATGGCGTGCAGTCAACCAAGGAGGATCCGTGTCCAGAGGAGTACTCATCACCGGCGCATCCCGGGGTGTCGGCGCGGCCGCCGCGCAGGCGTTCGCACGAGCCGGCGACCGGATCGTGCTGCACTGCCGCGGAGCAGTCGCCCGCGCCGAGGAAATCCGTGCCGGACTGCCCGGCGACGGCCATAGGGTGATCGCCGCGGACCTCGGCGACCCGGCCGCAATCCCTTCCCTGGTTGACGAATCGGCCGCCGCGCTCGGGCGGATCGACGTACTCGTCAACAACGCGGCGATGTTCGTCGACGAGCCGGTCGGCGGTTCGCGGCGGGTCGGTCACCCGCTGGCAGAGACGTCGTACGACGAATGGGTCGCGACCTGGCGTCGGACGTTGGCCGTCAACCTCGAGGGGGCGGCGCATGTGACGTGGTGCGTGGCGCGGCAGATGCTCGACCAGGACCCCGCAGACGGCGTACGGCGGGGTGCGGTCGTCAACGTCGGATCGCGCGGCGCCTATCGCGGCGAGCCCGATGTGCCCGCGTACGGCGCCTCGAAGGCCGGGCTGCACTCGCTCGGGCAGTCACTGGCGGCATCGCTGGCGCCACATGACATCAGCGTGACGTCAATCGCGCCCGGCTTCATCGCCACCGACATGACCCAGACGTTCCTCTCGGGTCCCGGCGGTGACGCGATCCGCGCACAGAGCCCGTTCGACCGGGTCGCCACCGCCGAGGAAGTCGGCAACGCAATCTTCTGGCTCGCCTCACCCCAGGCGAACTGGGCAAGCGGCGCGGTCCTCGACTTCAACGGCGCGTCCTACCTGCACTGAGCCGGCTACCCGTTGCCGACCGCCACGAGGGTGGGCTTCACCCGTCTGAGCCCCGGACCGTAACAGATCCTTGTTCGCTCAGTTATTCAGTAACAACGGGTGAGCTTCCGGATACCTGGAGAGGGGTCCGGACCGGTCAACCCGCCGTCCGGTGCACCCGTCCGTCGCCGGGCTCGTCGTACAACGGGAGCCTCTTCATGCGTTTCGCCCGCATCACCCTGGGCCTGCTGCTGACGCTGGCAGGTCTGGCGGCCACCGTGGCCGGAGCCGTCGCCGCCTTCTGGCTGGTCGGTCCGGACAACACGATCTCGACCCCCAGCCGTGAGTTCGCCAGTTCGGGACTCGCGGTTGTCACCGCGCCCACGCTGCTCGACCGGCACGGCCCGACGCTGCACGTCAACGCGTCCGGCGACAAGCCGCTGTTCGTCGGCATCGGCCAGGACCTCGACGTCCGCGACTATCTCGCCGGGTCGGCGCACACCAGGCTGACCCGCTTCGAGCCGCCGGGCACGTTCGGCACGCAGGACCTGCGCGGCCGCAGCGGCAAGCTGACGCCGCCCGGCCAGCTCGACTGGTGGGTCGCGCAGTCGGCATCTGGCTCGCAGTCGGTGAGCTGGCCGATGCAGGACGGTCGGTACGAGGTCGTTGTGATGAACGCGGACGGCACACCGGCCGTCGGAGCGCAGGTCAGCTTCGGCGTGCAGGTGCACCGGCTCTTCGGGATCTGCCTGCTAGTGCTGGGCGCGGGTGTATTGGTGCTCGCGTTGGGCCTGGCGCTGATGTTCCGTCGCCGGAAGGTCGCGGTCGCGGCTGACACCCAGTCGACGACCGAGATCCCGCTGCCGGTCACCTCGCGCATCCCGGTCCTGGTTCCGGTCGTGGCGAGTACGTCGGACGACAACGCCCCGGCGTACAGGGTGTCGCCGTTCGCGCCTGAGCGGGTCAGCCCGTTCGCGCAGCAGACCCAGCCGAAGCCCGCCGCCGCCAAGCTCAAGCCCGCTGTGGTCAAGCCCGCGCCGACGCCGGTGCCGGCGGCGCCGATGTTCATGTCGGCCGCGGCGGTCGCCCGGGCCAAGTCGCCGGCCCTGATCGGCGCCGGCGCCTCCCAGCGGCACGACGAGCCGGTGGACCGCGCCGAGACCCTCGAGACCACCGAGACCACCGAGACTGTGGAGCGCGCCGAGGCCGTCGAGACGGAGACCGTTCCGCTCGCCGCGTCGCCCGAGTTCGAGAAGAGCGACGAGGCGGTCCGCCGTACCGCCGCCCTGCTGGCCAGCGGCGCCTTGTTGCTGACGACAACGAGCTGCGGGCTGATGCCGCCGAAGAACAGCCTGGCCGCGCCGGACAGCCGTCCGGCCGTCACGCTCGCCGACGCGCAGGCCGTCGTCCAGCGCTACAACCAGCTCAACAACCAGGCGAACCAGACGCGCGACGCCAAGCTCTCCGCGACGATCGAGGGCAACCCGACGCTCGCGCAGACCCAGGCGGGCTTCGTCATCGGGCGCAAACTCGACGCCGCCGGCAAGGACGTCTCGAAACCGTTCAGCTACACCGACCCGGAGATCGGCGCGCCGCAGTTCGCGTCGTACCCGATGCGGTTCGTGGTCAGCTCGGGCGTCTCCAACGCGCCGGGCAACCGGCAGCTCGGCGTCTGGCAGCGGGAGAACGCCGGTAGCCCGTGGCTGTTGACGCACTCGGTCTACCCGCCGAAGGGCGTCGAGCTGCCGTCGGTCGACGGGATGCGCACGCCGGACAAGAGCGACCTGAGCAAGCTGCAGAGTCAGCCGGCAACAGTCGCGAAGGACCTCGCGACGTACCTGACCGGCGGCCCGAACGCCCCGCAGTCGAAGCTGTTCACACCGTCCCCCGCCCTGTCGAGCATGCTCAAGCTGCGGGCGACGACGAAGGCCAACGACACCGCCGAGCCGTACATCGCGAGCGTGACCGACGCGTTCCTGCCATCCGGCGAGCCGCTGACCTTCATCACGTCGTCCGGCGACGCACTGGTGTTCCTCACGCTCACCGAGCAGTACCTGCAGCGCGTCGAGCCGGGCTCGAACGCGTACTGGACCAGCGGCGAGGCGACCGCCTTCAGCAGCATGGTCAAGTACACGCAGAGCCTGCACCAGGACTACCTCCACCAGGTCGCGCTGGTCATCCCGACCAAGTCCACCGACGAAGCGGTCCGGGTCCTCTCCATCGACCCTCAACTCATCGGAGCCGGCGGCGACTAATCGCAGGCAAGCGGTTGCCGGAAGATAGTTCCGGCTGATTGACTCTCGGGGTGAGGTTTTTCCCACCGCCTGGGAGTTTCAGTGGATATCACCCGTCGCCGCCTGCTGTCCTTCGTCCCCGCCACCGCTCTATTGACCGCGGTCAACCCGGCTCCGGCCGCCCGCGCTGACGGGCGGACGGTGAGCGCCGAGCCCGGTCAGTTGCTGGCCAATGCGATCGCGATCTACGCCGGTACGGCGGAATCGAACGCGCGCCCCGAGGTCGCCGCCAAGGTCGCCGGGATCGACAGCACCGCCCGTACCTGGTTGTCCGCGCTCGACCGCGCCGGCGCCGGCGAGCTGTTCGCCGGCCTGCCCCTCGGCGCGAGCGATCCGAACCTCAGCTCGTCGTACCAGCACCTCTACGAGATCGCGCTCGCCTTCCGCCGGCCCGGACCGGCGTCCGACCTGCAGGGCAACGAGCAGGTGCGTGCGCGGATCGCGGAGAAGCTGCTCTGGCTCCACGCGAACTACTACGGCGACCAGTCGAAGGGGTACTACGGCAACTGGTTCACGTGGGAGATCGGCATCTCGACGTTCGTGTCGAAGACGCTCGCGCTGATCGACGCCCCGACCGACCTGATCACGCAGTACGTCGCCTCGATGGACGCGTACCTGCGGAACGGGAAGAACGGCGACGTCGACCTCGACTCGCGCTTCCACACCGGCGCGAACCTCGTCGACATCACCGCGAACCGCGTACTCCAGGGCGCTCTGCTGAACGACGACGCGCGGATCCGGAAGGCGCTGCAGGACCAGTTCACGGTCTTCGCGACGATCGACCCGTACAACCTCCAGCACGACGTCACCGACGGGTACTACGCGGACGGCTCGTTCATCCAGCACGCCTCGGTCGCGTACACGGGCTCGTACGGGAAAGGCCTGCTCAGCCGGGTCGTGCAGACGATCAAGACCCTCGCGGGGACGGAGTACGCCCAGGGTGACGACTTGGTCGGCGTCGTGCAGGGCTGGGTCGAGCACGGGTTCGCGCCGCTGATCTTCGAGGGCTGGATGATGGAGATCGTCAAGGGTCGCGCGGTGTCGCGCACGGCGACCGGGTACGACGACGTGGCGGTCGTCGTCGAGGCGATCGTCGACCTGGCCGACTACGCGACCGGTGCGGATGCCCAGCGTTTGAAGGCGTTCGCAAAGTTCACAGCGCGGCCGACGATCAACGTGAACAGCTTCGTCTCGCCGGTCAGCATCGGACGATTCGCTGACCTGAAGAACGATCCCGCGATCGTCCCTGCGGACCTCAATCCGGCGGCGAGTACGACGGCGTTCAACGCGATGGACCGGACCGTCCATCGCCGGCCCGGGTACGCGTTCGCGGTCGCACGGAACTCGCAGCGGATCAGCAAGTACGAGTACATGAGCGGCGAGAACCTGATGCCGTGGTTCCAGGGCGACGGCGCGCACTACCTCTACCTGGCGGGCGAGGACCAGACGAAGTCGTTCGGCATCGACTACTACACGACGGTCTCGCCGTACGCGCTCGGTGGCGTGACCGCGCCGGTGGAGACGCGCAAGACGGTGCCGGAGCTCTACGGGACGGCGTACTACGACAACCCGCCGACGTTCACCGCGTCGTCG
Organism: Kribbella rubisoli; assembly: GCF_004217145.1. Lineage (GTDB taxonomy): Bacteria > Actinomycetota > Actinomycetes > Propionibacteriales > Kribbellaceae > Kribbella > Kribbella rubisoli. The sequence goes on from NZ_SHKR01000011.1 coordinate 1,968,455, forward strand.
GAGTCGCAGAACACCTACGTGTACTTCCCGACCGGCACCAACGTGCACTCCGGCGGCGCGACCCTCGACGCGTACGGCGCGGTCGGCTGGGTGCAGTCGGACGATTTCGCGTACGCGTCGCGCGCGAGCCTTCCGGACGACTTCGTCGTCTACAAGAACGCGTCGGCGACCAAGTCGTGGTTCCTCCTCGACGACGAGATCGTCGTGCTGGCAGCCGGCGTCGGCGACGCGACCCGCGCGGTCACGACCACGCTGGACACCCGGATCGCCGGTGCAACCGATCCCGTCACGATCACCGGCGTACGCCGCGACGGGCGGCCGTGGACCGGCTCGGGCACAGTCGCCCCACGCTGGCTCCGTTACGCCAACAGCACAGCCTCCATCGGCTACCACTTCCTCCAGCCGACCGAGCTCACCGTCGACCTGCAGGCAATCACCCGAAGCCGCCGGGTCGTGCGCACGTCCAACCCGGACACCGCGATCACCAAACAAGTCTTCGCTCTCACCGCCACCCAGTCCGCGGGCGCCAACGGATCTCTCGCCTACGTATTGGTGCCCAACGCAACAGAATCCGCCCTGAAGGCATACCAGCACAATCGGATCCTGCCGCTCGCCAACACCGTTAAAGTGCAGGCGATCCAGCACCTGGGGCTCCGTCTGACGGCTGCCAACACCTTCACCGCCGGACCTCACAACCTTCCCGGGCTCACCATCGACGGTCCGGCCTCGCTGCTCCTGCGCCGTCAATCGTCAGGCGTGCAGGTTGCAGTGTCCGATCCGACGACGCAGCGCGACACCATCACCGTCAACCTCTGGGCGCAGTACCTCAAGCCGGCGACGACACCCGTACCAGGCGTCCAGGTGACGCGGACGCTCACCGGCACACGATTGACCTTCACCACCCGCCACACCTACGGGAGCAGTCTGGCGATCAAGCTTCTTCCAGCTTGGTGATGATCGCCTGCATGGTGGCGAGCGTCGTACGAAGGTCGTCGAGGTCGACCGTCTCGGCGAGCTGCGAGGTCCACGGGTGCTGGGCGACCGCGATCTGGCGGATCGCCCAGTAGCCGGCCTCGGTGCAGGCGAGCAGCTTGGCGCGACGGTGCGCCGGGTTCGGTCGGTACTCCGCGAGCCCGCGGTCCACGAGCAGATCCGCTATGCGCTGGACACCCTGCCGGCTGACGCCCATGATCCGGCCGACGTCGGCGACCGACCGCGGCTCGTCGAGCACACCGCCGAGCACCTGCCACCACGCAGCCGTCAGTCCGCCGTGCGCGGCGAGATCCTGGGCAGCCTCCATCAGCCGCGCGTTCAGCCGGAAGGTGGCGAGGACGACATCCGTCAACACCGCACCACCTTCCGACTGCTTCGTCGGCTTCGGCCACTCTTGTCTGGGTGGAACCGTCATCCCACCAGCGTCGCGTACGCCGCGGGGTCGGCGCGATGGAACACGCCTTCGTACGCATCCAGCTTCCGCTCGTCCGCCAGCTCGAGCCGCTGCAGCACCGCCCGCGCGAACTGCACCGGCGAGTCCGGCCCCGCCGTGATCAGATCCCCACCGACAACAGCCCGCTCGTCGACGTAGTTGCCGGCGCCCTGGTATCCGGTCGCCTGCAGGTACTCCTTCGCCGCACTCGTGTGCTTGCGCTCATCGAGCAACCCCGCCCGAGCCAGCCCCGCCGTCGCGCCACAGATCGCCGCCACCGGCACCGAAGCCTCGAGGAACCGCGCCGCCAACTTCGCGAACGCATCCCCACCCCCGTTGTCCCACTGCCCCGACCCGGCCAGCACCAGCAGGTCACCCGAATCCGGCTCGACGTCGGCAATCGTCACGTCCGGCACGACCCGCATCCCACCCATGGTCACCACCGGCTCCAAGGACTCCCCCACCGTCACCACAGACCACGGCACCCCGGTGAACCGCCCGGTCCGCAACTCCACCACCAGGTGCCCGATCTCCCAGTCCGCCAACGTCTCGTAAACCGCCACATACGCTGTCTTCATAGACAACATGTTGTCATAACGACAATGTGTTGTCAACAATTCGCATGCCGATCAATGGGTGGGCTGGGAGGGTGGGGGGATGGATGTGCGTGAGTTGACGGTGGACGACTGGGCCGGGTTGTGGCCGTTGGTGAAGGGGTTCGGGACTGAGTTTTCAGAGGCGGAGTCCCGGGGGTACTTCGAGGAGCTGGTGGACGATCCACGGTGGGTGGCGTTGGGGTACGACGACGGCGGGGAGCTCATCGGGTACGCCGCGGTGCAGAACTACGGGACGCACTTGCGGGCGGGGCGGAGGCATCACGGGCGGTTGCATGACCTGTATGTCATGCCGGAGCGGCGGCGTGGCGGGGTTGGGCGGGCGTTGATGGATGCGGTGGCGGAGTGGGCGTCGACCCGGGTCCGGTATCTCGAGTGGCAGGGCCATCACGAGCGGGCGGCGCCGTTCTACGAGAAGTTGGGGTATCGCGGTGAGCCGTGTCCGCAGCCGGACTACCCGACCTTTGAGATCGACTTCGGTAGGTAGGCGCGGAGCAGCATCAGGCCGGCGAGTGCGGTCGCGGCGGCGGCGAGGATCAGCGCATGGCGTACGTCGAGCGTGGCGAGGAGATTCATCGACACGATGAGCGGAACGGTCTGCACCAAGGACAGCAGCGACTGAAGCCGGGTCAGATGCGATTTCGGCGTACTGCGGACGAACACCGGGGCAAGGTGTGACGTGAACAGCCCGATGCCGACGCCCTGCAGAAGAGTCGCACCGACCGCCATCGGGACGGACGGTGCCAGCGCGAGACCCGAGATCCCGACCGCGGCGAGCAGACACCCGACGCCGCCCGTCCGCTCGGCACGGTCGAACGTGCCGAACCGGGCAACCAGGATCGTCACCGCCAACCCGCCACAAACGTTGCCCGCCACAACAAACCCCGCCTGCCCGGCCGCCCATCCGTGCGATCGGGCAAGCAACGGAACGCACAACGACGTGACCGGCAGAACGAAGGCCGCGACCAACGCCACCACAGCCAGCACCATCCGCAGCACAGGATCTCCAGCTGCCACCCGCAACCCATCCAGCGCTTCACGCACGACAGAACGGCCGGGCCCTCGCGCAGGACTCACGTCGTACGGCGGTCTGAGCATCAACAACACAAGGAACTGCACCGCGAACGTCACCCCGTCGAGCATGAGCGCCCCGACCAGCCCGACCGTCGCAACAAGCAGCCCACTGAGCGGCCCACCGGCAAGCGTGATCAGCTGCGTGGCCGACGTACGCAGAGCCATTGCCCTAGGCAACTGATCGTCCGGCACGAACAGCCGAGGCAGCACCCCCGACGCCGGCAGCGCGAAGGCATCAACCGTCCCGACAACAATCGCCGTCATCAACAGCAGACCAGCCGAAGTCCCACGAACCCCCACCACCGCGGCAAGCAGGAAGCAGCACGTGCCGACGATCGCGCTGCACGCGAGCAGCAGCCGGCGCGGACCGATCCGGTCACCGAGGACGCCACCGAGCAGAAGGAGTACGGCGCGCGGCAGCGTGAACCCGGTCAGCACCAGCGCAGCGACCTGCGGGCCGATGCCCGTCGCCGCCCACCCCAGCGCGAAGAACAGCGCGGTGTCGCCGAGTACCGAAAGGGTTGAGCCTGCCAGCCAGCCGTAGTACGACCGCGTCACCCGTCCAGCCGGACGGGCATGACGAGCGTGGTGAACGTGCCCTGGTCGGCTGACCGTACGACGACCGGCCGCGCCGGCTCGCAGATCTCGAGCAGCACGTCCGGCCCGACGCTCGCCTCCAACGCGGCGGCGAGCATACTCGCGGTGAACCCGACCCGCACCGACCCGGACCCGATCGCGTCGAGCTTCACTTCGTCACCGATCCGCAGGCTCTCGGCGTCGATGTCAAAGGCGACGACATCCCGCCCGACCAGTACGTCGAGCAGCCCCGCCCGATCCACCGCCACCCGGCAGACCGGCGGCGTCAGCCCGTCGAGAATCTGCTGGTACGCCGGATACTCCGCATCGACGACTGCCAACTCGCGCGACTCCTCGCCCCGCACCAGCACCAACCCGCCGTCGACCTCGACCCGCACCACCTCGCCCGCCGCGGCCCACCGACTCACCCGCGCGAGCTCGTCCGCCCGTACCAAGACCCGCCCCGCCACCCCACCGAACTCCACCGGCCGGACCGTCCGCACCGCGAGCCGATAGCGATCGGTCGCTACGAACGTGAGCTCGTCGGGCGAGAACTCGATCAGCACACAGTCCAGGCCGGGGTACTCAGTTGTCGCGGCCGCGGTCGGCGCGACCTGGCGGATCGCGCTGGCAAGTTCAGGTCCGCCCAGGGCTGCTGTTGTTTGGTGCGAGAGGAGTTGAGTGAGGAGGCGGGTGGCAGCCTCCCGGGTTGCGGTCGACTTGGCTTCGAGCGTGCGGAGATGAGAGCGGACCAGGTCCGCCACGTCGGCAGGGTCGGCATCCAGGGCGATGCGGACCTCCGGCAGCGGCAGGTCGATCTCCCGCAGGTCGCGCAGTAGCCGAGCCCTGGGTTGTTGCGACCTGTCGTAGTACCGATAGCCATTCGCCGCGTCCACCTCGGCAGGCGGCAGCAGCCCGCAGTCGTCGTAGAACCGCAGGGCGCTCGGCGCCAGCCCCACCATCCGTGCAAACTCACTGATCGTCAGCCTCATAGGCCCGACCCTGATCTCTGAACCAACTCGAAGGTCAACTCCGGAGCCGGCCCCACAGGCTGACGGTCTTGCCGAACCGTTCGCCGCGGATCCAGTCGAGAATGCTGCGAGCCACGCGGTCGGGCGAGAGGTCCCCGCGGACCGAACGCGGGACGCGGGTCCGGAGCTCGGCCGCGTCAGCGAGGGCGTCGGCGATCTGGTCCTCGGCCCAGCCGCGGAGCGCGAGGCGTTTGCGACGAATGGCGTCGGGACAGTCCAGGTGCAGCCAGCGGCCCTCCGGAAGCTCGGCCGGCAGCAGCGGAGACAGGAGCAGCACCGGAATCCCGGACCGCCTGATCAGCTCGGTGATCCGCAACCAGAGCGCGTTGTACGCCGGCCAGATCGGCGCCGCCGTCGGACTGGCGATGTCGATCCCGAGCAGCCGTCCGTCGTCGTCCAGCAGCTCGTCCATGTCCATCACGACCAGGTTCCCCGGGCTGAGCCGCACCAACTCCGGCACCACTGTCGACTTCCCCGACCCGGGTGCTCCCGTCACCACGAACATCCTCGTCACAGGTCTAGTGTGCGGTCACTGCACCAGAAGGCGCATCGGAGGTCGTGCCTCGCCGGCAATCGTCGGTAATCCGCTCAAGCCGGGCGTGACCGATCCAAGGACGCTGGAGTGGGCTGCGCCGGTGCAGCTCGGCACTGTCCCGCCGAGCCCGTGCACGCTCAGGAATCCGAGTACGGCGAACGCGTACGCCTCCTTCGCCGCCGACGGCATGCCCAGCTCGTCTGTGGTCCGGACCGGAATCTCCAGCTCGTCCGCCAGCAGATGCATCAACGCCGGGTTCTGGATCCCGCCTCCCGATGCGACCACCTCGGTCCCGCCGTACCGCCGTACGGCGTCCGCCACCGTCCGGGCAGTCAGCGTCGTCACCGTGGCGACCAGGTCCTCCGCTGGGATCTCCGGCAGCCCCTCCATCGCCTTGGCCACGTAGGCGAGGTTGAACAGCTCCTTGCCCGTCGACTTAGGCGCCGGCCGCTCGTAGTACGGCTCAGCCAGCAGCCGACCGAGCAGCTCCTCGTGTACCTGGCCCCGCGCCGCCATCACCCCGTCCGCATCGAACGGCCGCCCGGTCAGCTCCGTCACGACGGCGTCGATCAGCGCATTCGCCGGACCGGTGTCGAAGGCAACCGGATCGCCGTGGACCACGGTGATGTTCGCGATTCCCCCGAGATTCAGAGCGACCGGTACGCCGGGACGCCCGCGCAACCACAGCACGTCGATGATGCTGACCAGCGGCGCACCCTGCCCGCCGGCCGCCACGTCCCGCGCCCGCAGGTCCGACACCACCGGTACGCCGGTCGCCTCCGCGATCCAGGCCGGCTGCCCGAGCTGCAGCGTCCCGCGCACCGTTGCGTCGTCGACCCAGTGGTACACCGTCTGCCCGTGCGAGACGATCAGGTCGGCGTACCCGCCGCACAGCTGCTCCACCGCCTGCCGGGCGACCGCGGCGAACGCCTGCCCGATCCCGGTGTCGAGCCGGCAGACCTGCTCGACAGTCGTCGATGCCGGTGGCAACGACGCTGCGACCGCGGCCCGCAGCTCCGGCGGATACGGCTGGCTGAGCATGCCCAGCGGCGTCAGCACCAGCACGTCGCCGTCCAGCCGCAGGTCCGCGGCTGCCGCGTCGATCGCGTCGTACGACGTCCCGGACATCAGCCCGATCACTCGCATATCAACTCCCGTCGATGGCGGTCGGAGCGTCCATCTTCATCCACAACGCCGCCACGCCGCGACTCGGGCCATGCAACCTTCCGGTCTGCTCCGGTGTCTACCTGTCTACGAGGACGATCACCGAGGAGGGTGAATGGTCACGCGGGGTGATGATTTCGACGACTTCGTCCGGGGAAGCTCGACCCGGCTGTTACGGACCGCTGTGCTGCTCGTCGGCGATCGGTCGGCGGCCGAGGATCTCGTCCAGGAGATGTTCGAGCGCGTCTACGTCCGCTGGCGGCGGATCCACAGCGCACCGGACGCGTATGCCCGCAAGACCCTTGCCAACCTCGCCGCGAACCGCTGGCGCAGCAAGGGCCGCAAACCCGAGGTCACGCTCGCCGACCACGACCGGCCGACGCCCGACAGCGCCGAGGACCACGCGGTCCGCGCCCAGCTGATCACCGCTCTGCAGGAGCTTCCGCCACGGCAGCGCGCCGTGATCGTGCTCCGGTACTACGAGGACCTCACCGAGGCCCAGACCGCCGACGCGCTCGGGTGCTCACTCGGCACCGTGAAGAGCCAGACGTCCCGCGCACTGGACCGGCTCCGCCTGATCACCGAACCCGCCATCCTGGAAGGACTGCGATGACCGAGACCGAACTCAAGCAGCGGCTCAGCGCCGACGTGGACAGCGTCGAGGCCTCGCCCGACCTGCTCGACCGCGCCCGGGCCGGTGGGGCGCGCCGACTCCGGCGCCGCCGTTTCCTCGCCGCGGGAGCGATCGCCCTGACGTCAGTTGTCGTCGGTGGGGTCGCGATCACCGCGCCGGCGATGTTCGACCATCGTTCCGATCCGCCGGTCGCGTCCACACCCGGCGAGGGCGACCCGTACGCGTTCCTGATGAACGGTCCGACCCGCGGCGACCTGGCCGGCGACACGACGTACCTGCAGCAGGTGCTCTCGGCCTGGCGGTCCTCGCACACCAAGTCGATCAACCACGACCGCGGCATCTTCAACCACCTGCAGGGAGACGCGAAGGTCGCCTGGGCCGGCAACACGCCCGGCGGGCGGGCCGCGATCGTGGTCGAGAACTCCGACCTCCGCAACCACTCGGACGTGCAGCTGTACCACGAGGGTGTCGCGGCGCTGGTCGGGTACGTCGTCGACGGCAAGGACGGCAAGCCGACCGTTGTCGGCGACGACTACCCGGTTCCAGGTTCGTCCCAGCAGACCGCGTTCGTCGTCGGCAAGGACGACACCAAGGCACTGGTCGTCCTGCAGATGCCGGGCAAGCAGATCGGCCTCTCGCTGGGTCGCACGTACGCCGAGGACGGTTCCGTCAAGCGCATGTACACCCCGCTGAAGTTCCGCGATCGGGTGGCGATCGTGAAGCTTCCGGCCGGCCAGAAGGACGAAGACCTGCGGATCAACCGGATGCCGGGCACTGCCTTCTCCTATCTCGCGGTCCTGTACACCGGACCGACGATGACGGAGACCCCGGACAACCGCCTCTGGTCCGGCTTCGCGCAGGAGGGCGACGGCCTCTGGGCGATGAGCGACGGCGCGAACAACCTACGGATGAAGGCGAACGAGGTCTTCAACGACGCGATCGGAAAGGTCAGCGACCCGAACGCGAACAGCACCGCCTTCTCGATCTGGACCGGGTACGGCGTGACCACCGCCGGGACCGCGGTGTACATCGGCGAGCAGGCGCTCGACAACGACCCGACCCACGTGTACGCCGTGCTCAAGCCGAAGACGGGCAAGCTCCGGATCGTGCACGGCGGCGTGCCCGATGCGTCGGCGGCACTCCCGGTCGCGATCAAACTCCCCGACAGCCAGGGCTGGGCCATCGCCCGCAAGGACGCACAACTCTCCTACCGGTACGACGGCGGCGCGTGGAGTCCAGCGCGCTCGAACGCGCTTCTGGTACCGGCCGGAACGCATGCCGAGGTCAAGGTGGAGGCGGGCGGCAGGACGGACGTCGTACCGTTGCCATGAACCCTTGACACCGGGTTTGGGCCGATCGATGATCGGTGTCGCTATACCGGTTTACCTCCTGTCGCCGCCTGGGCCACCCTCCGGGCGGCGACGGGTGCTTAACCGATATAGCGACCCGCCCACCTTGATGAGGAGTCGATCAGCTCATGAAGCGAAGGACCCTGTTGTCAGCCCTGGCCGCCGGCACCGCCGCGGCCGCCACCGGCGCCGCACTGCCCGCCGAGGCCGCGCCCAAGTGCCGCCGCGCGCAGAAGACCGGACCGGTCACCGTCGCGTACATCGAGGTCAACGACCACAGCATGCTCAGCGCCGGCAAGTACACGCTGGCGAAAGGCGGTGCGCAGGTGATCGACGTCGCGGCGATCTTCGCGGCGAACATCAACTACGACGGCTCGAACGCGTACCTGTTCTTCAACGACCAGGTAACGAACGTCCTGAACAACGTCGCCACCCAGGTCCGCCCGCTGCAGCAGAAGGGCATCAAGGTCCTGCTGTCGGTCCTCGGCAATCACCAAGGCGCCGGCTTCGCGAACTTCCCGAACCAGGCGGCCGCCGACGCGTTCGCGCAGCAGCTCGCCGACGCAGTCAACCAGTACGGCCTGGACGGCATCGACTTCGACGACGAGTACGCGGAGTACGGCAACAACGGGACCGGTCAGCCGAACGACTTCTCGTTCGTCTACCTGGTCCAGGCCCTCCGCGCCAAGCTCCCGAACAAGCTGATCACGCTCTACAACATCGGCCCGGCCGCGGATCGCCTGACCTACAACGGCCAGACCATCGCCGAGACCTTCAATTACTCGTGGAACCCGTACTACGGCACCTGGGGCGTCCCGAGCGCGCCGAGCGAGAAGTCGCGCGTCTCCCCCGCCGCGATCTCCTACACCGACACCAGCTCGTCAACCGCCGCGAGCCTGGCCCAGCGAACGGTCAGCGAGGGGTACGGCGTCTTCCTCACGTACAACCTGACCGAGGCCGACACGTCGTCGTACATGTCGGCCTTCACCCAGAAGCTGTACGGCAGCGCCACCGTCTACAAGGCGTAGGTCCAGCCGGGCCGCCATTCGAACGGCGACTCGATCAGGTCCTCGATCGGTTTCCCACTCCCCAGCAGGTGGTCCAACGCCCACCGGTTGGCGGAGTGGGCGACCACGAGGACGGTCGCATCGGCGTACCAGCGCTTGACGTCGGCGAGGAACGATCGGGTCAACTCGACGACGTCCGCGTAGCTCTGACCGCCGGGGAACGGAGTGTGGGCGCGGTCGACCCGCGGTTCCAGTTCGCCCACCGGAGCCCCGTTGAGCTCGCCGTAGTTGCACTCGCGGAGTCGCCAGTCCACGAAATGCGGCACGGTCAGCCCGGACAGCTCGACCGTGTTCACCGCCCGGCGCAGGTCCGAGCTGAACACCACGTCGACGTCGGGCCACCGCAGCCCGAGCTCGCGCGACTCCCCACGCCCTCGCTCGGACAACTCACCGGGCAGCCACCCGGTAGCGATCCCTCGTTCGTTGTCGACGGTGGTCGAGTGGGTCTCGTATATCAGCCTGGTCACAGGTCACAGCTAACCCTCTTTGTCTTCATTACCGGCGGGTATATACTCAAGTTACTCGTGAGTACAACGCTTAGGGGAACTCTGTGAGCCACTACAAGTCGAATCTGCGGGACATCGAGTTCAACTTGCTCGAGGTATTGGGCCGCGGCGACGTCCTCGGTCAGGGCCCGTACGCCGACATGGACGTCGACACCGCCCGTGAGGTGCTCGCGGAGGTCGACCGGCTGGCCAAGCACGAGCTGGCCGAGTCGTTCGCGGAGGCCGACCGGAACCCGCCGGTCTTCGACCCGGAGACGCACGAGGTCCGGATGCCCGAAGCGTTCAAGAAGAGCTACCACGCCTACATGGACGCCGAGTGGTTCAAGCTTGAGCTGCCCGCAGAGCTCGGTGGCCAGCCGACGCCGCCGTCGCTGCGCTGGGCTGCGGCCGAGCTGGTGCTCGGCGCCAACCCGCCGGTGCACATGTACGCCGCGGGCCCGAACTTCGCGCACGTGCTCTGGCGCAACGGCACCGAGCGGGACCAGAAGATCGCGCACCACATCATCGAGCGCGGCTGGGGCGCCACCATGGTGCTGACCGAGCCGGACGCCGGTTCCGACGTGGGCGCCGGGCGCACGAAGGCCACGCTGCAGGAGGACGGCAGCTGGCACATCGAGGGCGTCAAGCGGTTCATCACGTCGGGCGAGCACGACATGACCGAGAACATCGTCCACCTGGTCCTCGCGCGACCGCAGGGCGTCGAGGGCGTCGGCGGTCCGGGGACGAAGGGCCTGAGTCTGTTCGTGGTCCCGAAGTACGACTTCGACCTCGAGACCGGCGAGCTGACCGGTGAGCGCAACGGCGCCTTCGTCACGAACGTCGAGAAGAAGATGGGCATCAAGGTCTCCACGACCTGCGAGATCACCTTCGGCGACAGTAACAACGGAGGGCCCGCGAAGGGCTGGCTGCTCGGCGAGGTGCACGACGGTATCGCACAGATGTTCCAGGTGATCGAGTACGCACGGATGATGGTCGGCACGAAGGCGATAGCCACGCTGTCCACCGGCTACCTGAACGCGCTCGAGTACGCCAAGGAGCGGGTGCAGGGCGCGGATCTGACGCAGCCGGCCAAGGACGCGCCGCGGGTCACGATCACCCACCACCCCGACGTACGGCGGTCGCTGCTGACGCAGAAGGCGTATGCCGAGGCGCTGCGGGCGCTGGTGCTGTTCACGGCGACGTACCAGGACCGGGCCGAGCAGGCGCGGTACGCCGGTGAGCACGACGACCTCGCCGAGCGGGTCAACGACCTGCTGCTGCCGCTGGTGAAGGGCTACGGCTCGGAGAAGTCGTGGACGCTGCTCGGCACCGAGTCGCTGCAGACGTTCGGCGGGTCCGGCTTCCTGCAGGACTACCCGATCGAGCAGTATGTGCGGGACGCGAAGATCGACACGCTCTACGAGGGCACGACGGCCATCCAGGGCCAGGACCTGTTCTTCCGCAAGATCATCAAGGACCAGGGCAAGGCGCTCGGTCACCTGGCCGAGCAGGTGCAGGCGTTCGTCGCTTCCGAGGCGGGCAACGGCCGACTGAAGGAGGAGCGCGGACTGCTCGCCAAGGGTCTCGAAGACACCCAGAAGATCCTGGGCATCATGGGGCAGGCCCTGATGGCCAGCAACCCGCAGGCGGAGAACGGCGACCAGCGCAACATCTACAAGGTCGGACTGAACACCTCACGGCTGCTGTTCGTCCTCGGCGACGTGGTCTGCTCATGGCTGATGCTCCGCCAGGCGGAGGTCGCGCTGGAGCGGCTGGGCGGCGAGCTTTCCCCGGCTGACCAGGACTTTTACACCGGCAAGGTCGCGGCGGCCCAGTGGTTCGTCCGCAGCACGATGCCGTCGGTGCGGGCCGAGCGGATCAAGGCCGAGCTCACCGACCTCGACGTGATGGACCTCCCGGAGTCCGCCTTCTAACAGCTCCTCCGGCTCGGGTGCTTGCGCGGTCGAGCCGGAGGGTTCCAACACTCGGGGCAGATTGATCTGCCCCGGGATGCCCCGCGATCTGCCCTGTTGTTAAGCGGGGGGTTGTAGCAACGTTTCTGCCCTGCAACATCGTGACCCTGGCTTGGCTTCCCCTGTCCAGGCCAGGGTCGCGTCTACTCAGGAACCAACCGAGGCGATGCGGCGTCCGTGTGAGTGTGTCCAAGTCGGGTCGTCGTAGGCTGTCGGGGATGTCCGCCCGACTATTCGCTGCCGTGGTCGCAGCCTTGGCGTTCCTGCCTGCCCTCCCCGCGCAGGCCGACACCCCGGAGCTGCCCGACCGCATCGCTGCCGCCTGGCGGACCGATCACGTCTCCGTGGACGAACGCCTGCGGGCGACGATGCCGGCGTCCGAGCTGGCCCGGATCCGTACTGCGATCCGCACCGCCGGCCTGCCGGTCTACGTCGCGCTCGTGCCGCAGTCGCCGTACCTCCGGGCGAGCGGCTACGACCTTCCGACGTTGCTGCACGCAAGGATCGGCGAGCCCGGGGTCTACATCGTCGCGGTTGTCTACGACAACTACTGGTCGGACCAGGCGGAGCTGTTCCGGCCGGCCGGGTTGCGTGGCAGGGACCTCTCCAGTGTCCGGGCCGACGACAAGCAGGACTCCGAGGTCGTCGACGAGCGTCCGGCCCCGCAGATCGTCCGGACGATCCAGCAGGCCTCCACGGCGTACGACGGTCGTCCGCTGCCGCAGGTCCCGGCCGCCGATCTGGAGCCGCAGCGCAGCGAGGGTGGGCTGTCGGTGACCGACAAGGAGGATCGGTCGGCGTACGTCGGGCTGGGCGTTGGTGCGGTGCTGGGGTTCGCACTGGTTCTGTTCCTCGGACTTCGGCGCCGACGGCCGGCCAAGCGGGTGAGGCGGGAGCATGGCGGCGACAGCCCGCCGACCGAGGCGTGGGACGTGGAGCTCAAGGCGGACGACAAGATCAAGCAGGCTGAGCGGGCACTCGCGCGGCTCGACAAGCGCAACAACAAGTCGACGAAGCAGCTCGACCAGCGCGATGACGCGTACCGCCGGCTGGATGCGGCGCGCACGCTGCGGGCGGATCAGCCGGAAGACCTGCTCGCGGCCGCCGGTGCGCTCGTCCTCGCGCGGCAGGCCGAGCGCGTCGCCTCGGGAGCGGAGCTGCAGCCGCCGTGCTTCTTCAACCCGACGCACAACCCCGGAACGAGCACAGTCGACTGGGAGGACGAGGTCGAAGTACCCGCGTGCCAGTCGTGCGTGAGCGTGATCCGGCGCGGCCGGACGCCGATCGGTTTGCGGGTCTGGAGCAAGTCCGGGCTGCTCGGTCACGACCGCAAGCAGGTTCCGTACTGGACACTCGATCCGGAGGACAACCCGATGGTCGCGACCGGCTTCGGTGGGCTGTCCGACGACCTGCCCGAACGGATCGCGGTCCGATGAGGCGCCTCATTCTGTTGCTGCTGGCAACAGCCTTCGCCTTGACCGGGACAGCCTGGGCGGCCACGCCTGCCGATCCGCGGATCGCCGCAGCCACTGCCGCCTGGGCGAAGCAGGGGCTGTACGTCGACCCGGACTTCACCTCGATTGCCGATGGCAACGAGATGTTGCGGGTGATCTCAGCGGCGAAGATGCCCGTCTTCGTTGCCGTCGTACCGACCGGAGACTGGTTCCCGGAGAAGGGCGACGCGGATCTCCTCGCCGGCCGACTGGCCACGGCGAACGGTAAGCCGGGTGTGTACGTCGTGATGGACGGCGACATGACGTACGGCGTGGCGCACGAGCTCGCGGCGTACGCGCCGGACAGCACCTGGCGGGACAAGGACGAGACCTTGAGCGCGCAGCTCTCGAAGTACCTCGACAATGTCGAGCTGAACGCTCGCTACTCGCCCGAGCCGGCCCGGACCGAACCGGTGCCGACGGAGCCGGAGCCTTCGTACCCGGAGGAGAAGTTCACCGTCGGCAAGGCGATCGGGAACGGACTCGGGGGTGGCGTGCTCGGGATGATCGGTGGCGGGATCCTCGCCGGAATCGTGTTGATCGTGGCGGCGATCGCCGCCAGACGTCGGAAGGGAAGCGCGTGAAGGGCCTGTTGAGCTGCCTGGCGGCTTTGGTGTTGCTGGTCGCGGTCCCCGCCGAGGCCAGCGCGGATGCGGCGCAGACGCCGGCGGAACGGGCTCGGGAGATCGCGACGGCGCTGACGAAGGATCCGCTGTACATCGACCCGGCGTACGCTTCGGCGCTGCCGGAGAAGCTGCGGGCCGACGTACGGACGAAGGCCAAGGCGGTCGGGTACCCGATCTACACGATCATCCTGCCGCTGACGCCGAGCGACGAATTCCAGGGCGAGGAGAGCACGGTGCTCACCCTGGTGGAGGACGCGCTGCGCAAGCCGGGGTTGTACGTCGTGGTCGACGGCGGGGATCGCTTCCCGTGGTACGAGGCCCGCGACGTACCGCAGGTCAGCGAGGACAAGCTGCAGGCGGCGCGCGAACGTGCGCTGGACGACGAGGGGTACGACGCGGGGCCGACCGAGGTGCTGGCCCGGATGTATGAGCTGCTGGCTGCGCCGGGGATCCCTTCGACGACGCCTCACGCGACCTCGCCGAGCTCACCCTCCGAGGACTCGGACTCAGACTCCGGTGGGCATGGTTGGGTCGTTGCGCTGTCGATCGTCGGCGGCCTGGTCGTGCTGGTCCTGCTCGGTTTGGTGATCGGGCTGCGGCGGCGCTCCCCTCAGCGGGAGAAGGCCTTCCGTATCCCGCCGCATGTCGCCGCAACCGTCGCGGCCGAGCGGCGTCGGCGACTCGAACGGGACACGACGGCCGAGCTGACCACGCTCGGCACGAAGCTGGCCGCACTGCCCACGACCGACGGGCCGGGTCTGGCGCACCAACAGGCTGCGCTCGACGATCACGCGGCGGCGGGGAAGGTCCTCGACTCCTCCACGTCGCTGGTGGATCTGGTCGGGGCGATGGTGCTCCTGGACAAGGCTCGCCGGGAGTACGACGTCGCAGTGACGGGCCGCGCGGACGCCGTACCGGATCTGTGCGCCTTCAACCCGCTGCACGGCCGGTCGGCCGGCAAACCCACCCAGGTGGAAGCCGACGGCACCACGCTCACCCTCCCCCTCTGCGCCGCCTGCCGCCGAGCCCTCAAACGCGGCACCGCCCCCTCCTCCCTCCCCGGCGAGAACGGCCCCTACTGGTACGACAACACCCTCTGGGCCCGAACCTTCTACGGCACCACCGGCGACGACCTGGCCGAGTCTGTCTCGCGAGGCGAGCTCCACCGCTGATTACCGCGCGTGGAGTTCGATGTCGCCTGAGGTTGTTGTGGCGGTGAGGTTGTGGGAGGCGTCGGTGGAGTTGCCGAGCGAGTTCTCGACATCGCCGGTGCGGGACTCCGTGGAGACCTTGTAGTCACCGCCGGGCGCGGTGATCTCGATGTCGCCGCTCGTCCCCTTCGCGTGCACATCGTTGGCCTCGGCGAGCTGGAGTTCCATGTCGCCGGACGAGGTCTCGACGTTGACCGGGCCGCCCTTCAGGCCCGCGGCCTCGATGTCGCCCGAGTTCGCCTTCACGTCCAGCTTGCCGGTGAGGTCGCTGACCGACACGTCGCCGGACGTGACGTCCAGGTTCACATCTCCGTCGATCTCGCGGAGTTCGACCTGGCCGGAACGGGACTTGGCGTCGACGCCGGCGACTCCGGTCAGCTCGAGGTCGCCGCTGCCGTTCTCCCCGGTGACCTTCGTCCCACGCGGGACGGTGACCTCGAAGTCGGCGCTGCACTGCCAGCCGCAGTCACCGTCGAGTTTGAGTACGCCGTCCTTCACGGAGTACGCGTCGCCGTGCTTGAAGAACCAGTACTTGCGCTTCTCCTGGACGGTGGTCGTGTCGTCGTCGGACACCTTGATCGTGATGTCGGAGTGATCGGCGGCCAGCTGCACCGTGGTGATCTTGTCGTCGACCTTGTGCGTGTCGTCGGAGTCCTTGCCCCCGAACTGCCAGAACGCCAGCCCGGCCGCCGCTA
The DNA here is from genome assembly GCF_004217145.1 of Kribbella rubisoli. Classification (GTDB taxonomy): domain Bacteria; phylum Actinomycetota; class Actinomycetes; order Propionibacteriales; family Kribbellaceae; genus Kribbella; species Kribbella rubisoli. Next base: position 1,984,408 of record NZ_SHKR01000011.1, read on the forward strand.
CCAGCAGGATCACGCCGAGCTGCTTGTTCTCCGCCATCGTCCGCCTCTTCTCGAGCCCACCCACGTTGTCGCATCGACAGTAGGTGGCGAGGCGTGCTCACTGGATCAGGCAGATCCCCCGAGCTGTCCCTGAGCGTGCCTCAGGGATGATCGGGAACCCCGCCTACTCCTTGATGTCGCGGTGGTGTTCCTCGACGACGCGGTATTCCTCTTCGACGGCCGGGTCGATGGCGTCGGTGGCCACGCGGCGGCGGCGGTTGGTGATGTAGAAGGACAGCAGGATGCCGGCCAGGCCGGCCAGCAGCAGGATGTAGCCGACCACCTGCAGGTTCACGGCGTCCCACGTGTCGCGGACAGCGAACGCGAGCACGGCGCCGACCACCATCAGAAAGATCCCCACACCGATGCTCATCCGAGCCTCCCAGTGAGTCGCGTCCTACATCGTCAAAGCTACCTCTCTGTACCCACGCTCCAAACAGCTAACTGATGACAGCTAACTGATGACAGGCCGGCGAGCAGTTCCGCGGTGCAGGGCCAGGTGTCCGCCGAGGAAGCCCGCACCCGCCATCACCAGGTTCCCGGCCATCGCCAGCTTCGTGCCCAACGCGTGCCGCCCGCGGAGACGAGCGACGAGCGAGCCGGTGAACAGGAAGATCGCAATGTCCGCGCCGAGCGCGTGGACCGCACCGATCCTCCGCTCCTCACCTGACAGCTCCGACCAGTCAGCTGCGCCCGCGATAGCCGTCGGCAGGGACGCCAGCAGCCCGAACCCGGCGAGGATCGTCGCCCCGCGACGCGACCGGGACCCGCCCGCAAGATCGAGAAGCGACGTACTGAGCCAGCACCCGGTGGTCACGTCGGTGAGCGACGGATGCAACGAATGACCGAGTACGTCGGTGTGCAGCGGACTGCCTCGTGCCCAGTCGATCAGCGGTTCGTACGCCAACTCCTGCGCGCGGGCAAGCCGCTCGGAAAGGGGGCTTTCGCCGACCGCGCGAACTGCGCGCTGCGGCAAGGATCTCGATGCCACGCTCTCAAGGTACGCTCTCGGCCGTCGCCCCCGGAAGCGCTCGCTACTTGCCGCCCGAGAGCACCAGTTCGACCCGGTCGGGGCCATCGGGTGTGACGCGGATCGGCACGCCCCAGTCCTGCCGGTGCATGTGGCACGCGGGGAACTCCACCTCGGAGGCATCGTCACAGGACGCGGCCTGTACGGCGACATGGAGGACGCCGGTGCCCGCGTGCGGGTCGATGACCAGGCGACGGACGAGATCGCTGGAGTCGCCGGCGCCCTCACGCAGAAGCGTGTCGGGGGTCGCGGAGACGAGCAGACGGGTGGAAGGGCCGTAGCGATCGTCGAGTTTCTGGCCGGGCGGCGGGGTGAAGACGACCTCCAGGGTGACCTCGCCGGCGGCCACGTCCATCGGCGGACGCTGGGTCTGCGTGCTGAACTCGTCAGCGATTGCGGACGCTCCCAGAGGCACCCGCGTCAGGCGATGAGCTGCCGACTCGACGACGAGCAGTTCGTTGCCCACGACAACCGCGCCGCTGGGCTCGGCCAGACCCGTCGCCATCGTCTCGACGACCTCGGTCCGCGGGTCATAGCGGCGTACGGCGCCGTTGTAGGTGTCGGCGATCGCGATCGACCCGTCGGGAAGAACGGTCACGCCGAGCGGATGCTGCAGCAACGCCTCGCTCGCCTTCCCGTCCCGCAGCCCGAAGTCGAACAGCCCGGTCCCGACGGCGGTGTGTACTTCGGTGTCGATCCACCGGAGCGCGGAGATCTCGGAGTCGGCCAGCCACAGCCGATCGCCATCCGCCGCAAGCCCGCTGGTCTGCGCGAACCAGGCCTCCGCCAGCGGCCCGTCCTTCAACCCTTCGTTGGTCGTACCAGCGGCAACCTCAGTCATCCCGGTGAACGGATCGAAGGTCCACAGCTGGTGTACACCGGCCATCGCGATCCACACCTTGTCGCCCCACCACGCCACGTCCCACGGCGAGCTGAGTACGTCGGTGCCGTCGCCGTCCATCCACTGCTTGCCCGTGCCGACCAACGTCCGCACCTGACCATCCGCCAACGAGATCCCCCGCAGCGCATGGTTGACGGTGTCCGCGACAACCACGTCGTACCCGAGGCGGCCGGCGACGTCGGGCGGAAGAACCAAAAGCCCGTTCGGCTCCGAGAACGACGCGTCGTCGGCCGATCCATCCGCGAATCCACGCCGGCCGGTGCCGATCCGGCGTACGACGGTGGTCGCGTCGGCGGCGAGCTCGACGACGCTGTGGTTGCCTGCGTCCGCGACGAGGAGTCCGTTGTCCAGAGCAACGACCTTCGCCGGGAAGCGAAGATCGGTGGGCTCGGCAACAGGTGCGACGTACGGCGACTTGCCACGGGTCAATGTCCCGGCGGCCTCGTGCTTGATCACCAGCTCGGCCAGCAGGGCGTCCAAGGCGTGCGCGTGCCCCTCGCCGGAGTACTGGGCGACGATGTATCCGTTCGGATCGACCAGCACGAGCGTCGGCCAGGCGCGGGCGGTGTAGTTCTGCCAGGTGATCAGCTCCGGGTCGTCGAGCACCGGATGCCCCACCTCGTACCGCTCGACGGCAGCCCGGACCGCGGCCTCTTCGCCCTCGTGCGCGAACTTCGGCGAGTGCACGCCGACGATCACCAGCGCATCGCCGTACTTCTCCTCCAACGGCCGCAACTCGTCCAGCACGTGCAGGCAGTTGATACAACAGAACGCCCAGAAGTCGAGCAACAGAAAGCGTCCCCGGAAGTCAGCGAGCGACAACTCCTGACCACCCGTGTTCAACCAACCCCGACCCCGCAACTCCGGCGCACGCACATGCATGCCCCCATTGTCCGCCGCCGCTCAATCCGATCCGCGCCGGGCCCGGCGGCTGAGATCAGAGCGGGAGGATCAGGGTGTCGGTCAGGAGTTTGGCGGTTTTGCGGAGGGTGGCCGGGGAGGACGAGAGGTCGGTGGCCAGGGCGTAGGGGGTCAAGGTTTCGCCGGGGCCGACGAGGCGGTGGCGGTGGGCGAGGAGCCAGACGATGGCGCGGGGCCAGGTGGACAGGCGGGCCTTGGCGAGGAGGTCGGGGGCATCGCGCACCAGGCGTTCGGCGATGTCGAACGCGTCGGCTGCGTACGCCGTACCGAGGGTTTCGCCGGCCATCAGCCAGGCGTGCGGAGCCAGCACCGAGAGCGTGGCCGCTTGCGAGTTGTCGAGGCCGCGGAGGTCCGGTTGAGGCGGGGAACCTAGGCCGGCCAGGGCTCGGTAAGCGTCTTCCAGGTCGTTGGTGGTGTCGTCGAGGAAGACTCGCTCGCCGGGCTTCGAGCCGACCGGGTCGACCATCGCGGCGGCCTCCAGCGCGGGCTGCCAGACGTCGACGGCATCGACTGCCTCGTCGATCGCATCCAGCGGTAACTGCGTGCGGTCACCCGCGAACCGGAGCCAGGCCTTCACCACAACGGGAACCGCGTCGAAATACGTGCTGTCGGCAAGGACCTTGCGAGGCAGCCAGTGTGCAAGGAAGAGCTCGACGAGCACGGCGCTGACGCGTAACGGACCGCCGACCGTGTGATCCACCGCATGGTCGATCCACAGCCGAACGATGTCGGCGGCATCCTCCGGTAGCGGAGGCGCGGTCTCGAGGAACTCCTCGACCAACTGATCGCGCTGACGCGGGGACAGCAGCGGGCGGATCGGTGGGCGGATCGGGCGCTCCGGCAACTGGGTCAGCCGGTTCACCAGCAGGTCGGTGAAGAACTCGAAGTCCTCGCTGACCGGCGGCTCGTCGTAGTCGCGAGTCTCCCCCAGCGCCTGCAGGATGATCCCGGCCGCGGTCGAGGGCCGCACGGTCCGGATGGTCACCCGGCCACCGCGCTGGTACGCCTCGAGCACCCGATCGACCGGCGGGCCGACGAACACGTCCTTGACGATCGCGCCGAGGTTGTTGTCGATGAACACCACCACCGTGTGCGGATGCTGCTCGTCGTCGTAGTCCAGCACGACACTGAGCCCGTCGCCGGTGATGTCCTCGGACACGATCGCGCTCGTCAGCCGGAACCCGGCGATCCGGGTCACCCACTCGGGCACCGCATCCTGCGTGCGTAACCGGGAAACATGGGCCCGCTGCAACGGCAACCGCCCGGCCGGACCGACCGTCCGGGCCAGACTCGTCAGCAGGACGAAGGATTCGAGATCGCGCCGTTCACCGAGCACGCGCGCGGCGTCGGCCCAGAAGAACCGCTCCACCTCACCGATCTCGTCCGGACGCCCGGCCGGCCACAGTTGATCAGCGAGCATCGAGGCCGAGCGGGCCACCGACGCCTCCGCGATCACCGGATGCAGCGCGGCCGGCACCGCGGCCAGGTCCAGGGACAGCGTTTCGAGCAGGGTCTCCAGCACGGCAACGCTCGGCGTCGTGTCGATATCGACACCCGCCGTCGGCCCGTGCGGCTCGCCCGGATCGGGGACGAGCCGTAAGTGGCTGCGCCGCCCGTCCCGTCCGCGTGGAGACTTGGTCACCTTCGTGAGATTACCGTCCGGAACCAGTCCGCCGCAGTCCAGTGCGCGCGTCCTGTGGATAACGCACGGCCCGTGCTCCCGACGGAGCACGGGCCGAGGCGGTCAGCCCTTGAGGGCACCGGCCATCAGGCCGCCGATGAACCAGCGGCCGAGGAGGATGTAGACGATCAGCGTCGGGAACGACGTGATCAGGGCGCCGGCCATGCTCGCGGCGTAGTCGACCTTCTGCCCGCCCGCCAGCGCGGCCAGGCCCAAGGTCACCGGGCCGTTGTTCTGCTGGGTCAGGAACAGGGCGAACAGGAAGTCGTTCCAGACCGAGGTGAACTGCCAGATCAGCGTCACCACGAAGCCGGAGATCGAGATCGGCAGGATGATCCGCAGGTACGTCTGGACCAGCCCGGCGCCGTCCACCCGGGCCGACTCGATGATCTCGTTCGGCACGATCGTGGCGTAGTAGTTCCGGAAGATCAGCGTGCAGATCGGGATGCCGTAGATGCAGTGCGCGATGATCAGCGTCGGCACACCCCGGGTCACGTCCAGCGCGGTGAACGTCGTACGCAGCGGCAGCATCACCGCCTGGTACGGGATGAACATCCCGAAGAGGATGAACGCGAACACCAGGTTCGCGCCCGGGAACCGCCAGCGGGCCAGCACGAACCCGTTCGCCGAACCGATCAGCGACGAGATGATCGCGGCCGGGATCGCCAGCGACAGCGACCGGATCATGTACGGCTGCAGTACGTCCCAAGCCTTGCGCCAGGGCTCCAGCGTCCAGGTCTTCGGCAGGTTCCACTGCGAGGCCGCGGTGGTGTCGCCGGAGGTCTTGAAGCTGGTGATCAGTACGACGTACACCGGGATCAGCACGAACAGCAGGAACAACAGCAGCAGGACGTACCTGATGGTCCGGCTGCGCCTGGTCGTGCCGTCGGCGGTTGCTCCGCGGCGCGGCTTCTGGCGGATCGCCGCGGCGGTGTGGCCTGTCGCGGCCTCTACGGCGGTCATTGCTCGTTCTCCTGCCGGACGGTCCACGCGAGGTACGGGATGACGAGTACGGCGACGACCGCGAGCATGACGATCCCGATCGCGGATGCCTTGGCCAGATCGCTGCGTAACAAGGTGTTCCACATCAAGATGGCCGGCACCTCGGTGCGGAACTGGTTCGGCCCGGTGATCGCGTAGATCAGGTCGAACAGCTTCAGCGAGATGTGACCGAGGATGATCAGCGCGGACAGTGCGATCGGCGACAGTTGCGGGAACAGCACATGCCGGTAGAGCTTGAACTCCGACGCACCGTCGACGCGGGCCGCCTCGCGCAGCTCCGGCGGGATCCCCCGGAAGCCGGCCAGGAACAGCGCCATGATGTAGCCCGACATCTGCCAGACCGCGGGGAGCGCGATGGACGCCATCGTCGTCCATCTACTGCCCGCGGTCCACCAGGGATTCTCCAGGAAATGCAGGTGGAGGATCTCGAACAACCGGTTCAGTCCCCGCGCGTCCTCGCCCTGGGACGGGTTCAGCAACCAGCCCCAGACGACGCCCGAGGCGATCATCGAGATCGCCATCGGGAACAGGTAGACCGACCGGAAGACCGACTCGCCGGGCACGCCCTTCTCCAGCAGCAGTGCCCAGATCAGGCCGAAGATCAGCGTGCCCACGATGAACGCCACCGTGAGCACGCCGAGGTTCTTCAGCGAGTTGAGGAACCGCTCCTCAGTGAACAGGTTCCCGTAGTTCTCGAACCCGACGTACGACGCAGGGCCCTTACGGCCGGTGTGCCGATCCGTCAGCGAGGTGTTGAAGGACCACGCGATCAGCCCGTAGACGAAGTACCCGAGCAGCAGCACGGTCGGCAGCAGCACCAGGGCACCGGGTCCCCAGGTGCGGATTCTTCCGTGCACGCTCAGTCCTCCGTCTCGTAGCGGTTCCGCAACTCGACCTGCATCAGCTCGTCTTCATCGCGGTGCCGAGCGCCGACTGCAGCTTGGCGATGTCCTGGCTTCCGCTGAACTGACTGAGCGCGGACAGGATGTCGTTGTTCTGCCCGAGCGTGCACGCGGCACCGTGGGCGCAGGACGGCACGATCTTGTCCTTCTTCCAGTCCGCCATCGCCGACTGCTGGTACTTCGGGTAGTCGGCCGGGTTGGCGTCCGAGCGGGCCGGGATCGAGCCCTTCTTGGTGTTGAACGCCTTCTGGCCGTCGGCCGAGCCGACCGTCTTCAGCCAGCACTTCGTGCCGTCGGGGTCCGGGCCGTTGGTCGGCAGCACGAACGAGTCCGACAGGAACTGGAAGTTGCCCGCCGTGCCCGGCGCCGGCCAGTAGGTGTACGCCGTGTCCGGCACCTTGTCGGCCAGTTGCTGCGCGGCGACCCAGTCACCCATCACGAAGTACGCGGCCTGGCCCTTGTTCAGGTACCCCAGCGCGTCCGGCCAGTCGACGGCCTCGCGGTCGGTGTTGGTGTAGGTCAGCAGCTTCTTGTACTTGTTCAGCGCGGACGTCACGTTCGCGCCGGCCCAGTCGGTCTTGCCGTCCCACAGCCCCTTGAAGCTGTCCGGTCCGAGCTCGGCCAGCAGCACGACCTCCATCACCATCTCCTGCGCGAACCCCTTGGAGATGGCCAGCGGCGCCTTCACGCCGGCGGCCTTCAGCTTGTCCATGTCCGCGATCCAAGCGTCCACGGAGGCCGGGGCCGTGGCGGCGTCCAGGCTCGCCTTCTTCAGGACAGACGGGTTCGTCCAGACCATGTTCGCCCGGTGAACGTTGGCGGGGATCGAGTAGATCTTGCCGTCGATGGTCAGGTTGTCGATCAGGTTCTGCGGGAAAGCCTTGTCCAGGCCGAACTCCTTGTACAGATCACTGATGTCGTCGACCTGGCCGGCGTTGATGTAGTCGCTCAGCTCGGCACCCGCGTGCGCCTGGAAGGTGGACGGCGGCTTGCCGGCCTGCAGGTCGTTGGCGAGCACCTGCTTGGCGTTGGAACCGGCACCACCGGCGACGGCCGAGTTGACGAACTTGTAGTCCTTGCAGTCGTTCTGGAACACCGACACCATGCCGTCCAGGCCGGCCTTCTCACCACCGTCGGCCCACCAGGTGAAGACAGTGACGTCCTTGCTCGCGGACGAGCCGCCACCGCTGCCGCCGCTGTTGTCGCTGTTTCCGCAGGCGCTCACCGCGAGAAGACCCGCCGCTCCCACCAGCGCCAGGGTCTTACTCAGACCACCACGCATGATTCACTCTCCGATCAGTTGATGGAGCCGCCTGTGACAACGATGCCCCCTTGACGGCCCAAGCCTGGGACGGTTACCGGCGGGTGTCAACGATCTGCGCAAGCGCGTTGCGCAGCCGTGACCCCTCGCACCTTGACAGTGTGAGAGCGCGCACATACTGACCCGTCAGGAGCCTTGTGCGCAAATGCGCTGTTCGTTTCAGGGCCGCAGCAGAACCTTGATCGCGCGCCGTTCGTGCATCGCGACGTAACCTTCGGCCACGTCGGCCAGCGGGAGCTCCGAATCGAACACCTTGCCGGGGTTGATCTCGCCAGTCAGTACGTCGGTCATCAGGTCCGGCAGGTACGCGCGGCACGGCGCAGCACCGCCCGCGAGCCCGATGTTGTTCCTGAACATCCTGCTGATCGGCACCTCGACCCCGTGCGGCACGCCGACGAACCCGACCGTCGACCCGGGCCGGGCAACGTCGAACGCGGTCGTCATCGACTGAGCGGTGCCGACACATTCCAGCACCGCGTCGGCCCCGACACCCTTCGTCAGTTCGAGTACGGCGTCCTTGGCCGCGTCCCCACGTTCGGAAATGATGTCCGTGGCACCGAATTCCTTCGCCAGCTTTTGACGGGGCTCATGCCGTGACAAGGCAACGACCCGCTCCGCACCCATCCGCGAAGCCGCGAGTACGCCGCAGAGCCCGACCGCACCGTCGCCCACGACAACGACCGTGTCGCCGGCCTTCACCCGCGCGGATCGCGCCGCGTGCCAGCCGGTGCCCATCACGTCGGACAGCGTGAGCAGCGACGGGACGAGCGAGTCGTCGGGCACCTCGGGCGTCGCGACGAGCGTGCCGTCGGCGTACGGGAGTCGCACATACTCGCCCTGGCCGCCGTCGGCCTTGCCCTGGCCGTAACCAACCATGTTCTGGCAGGCGGTCTGAAAGCCGGCCAGGCAGTGCGGGCAGGTGCCGTCGCTCACCACGAACGGCGCGACGACGAAGTCGCCGGGCTTGACCGTTCGGACCTCCGAGCCGACCTCCTGGACGATGCCGACGAACTCGTGCCCGATCGGCCGCGGCTGCTTCACCGGCGGCTCACCGCGGTACGGCCAGAGGTCGGACCCACAGATGCATGAGGCAACGACCTTGACCACCGCATCACCCGGCCCCTCGATCTTCGGGTCCGGAAGCTCTTCCAGCCGTACGTCGAACGGCGCATGGATCACTGTGGCACGCATACGGCACACATTAGATCGTCGTGTACCGGCCCCGTCGATGGACCAGCGCTGGGACCTCGTCGCCGGTGAGCTCCACGTGGACGATCTCCAGCTGCACCTGCAGACCCCAGCCGATCTCGGGCGGGTCCTGGTCGACCAGCGTGCAGCCGGCCCAGGTGCTGACGCCGACCGGCGCCGGTCCCCAGGCGGTGTCCGTCCAGTCGATCATCCGGAACGGTCCGCCCGGGGCCGGAGCGACGTACCCGAAGGCGTCGGCCAGCTGCCGGTGGGGCGCGCCGAGCAGCGACACCACCGCAGTCCTTGCCTCACGCAACGTTTCCCACAGGTCCGAGTCCGGGTCGATCAGCCCGATCACGTACCCAGGCTCACCGTCGGCCACCAGCATCGACGACACCGTGAGCCCGGCCCGGTTCCCGTCGTACGACGTTGTCCACAGCCCGACCGGCGACGGCAACCGTCCACGAAACCGCCGCACCGGACTCCGCTCGGACTCGGGCGGGAGGAACGGGTGATCGCCGTGGATGGTCATGGGGCCTCCCGGCCTGGACTGAGGAGCGCAGGGAGCCCGGTCCTGGGGCCTCCCGGTCTGGACTGAGGAGCGCAGGGAGCGAAGCGACCGGAGCGACGAGGGAAGACCGGGAGTTCCAGCCCCAGGACCTGCCGCGACGGAGTCGCGGCATTCAGCACAGCGACCGGAGCGACGAGGGAAGGCCGGGAGTCACAGCCCCATGACCCGCCGCGACGGAGTCGCGGCATATGTACTGTCACTTCGCCACGGTAACCCGCTCGGAGAGGGTGAACTTGTCGATGGGGCGCATGGTGAGGCCGCTGGATCCGCGGACGGACTCGACGGCGCCGTCGGCGTCGAAGGCGAAGCGGTACGACTCGCCGTACGAGCCGTAGCCGTTGCCGCCGGTGACGCGCAGGGTGTCGCCGTCAGCTTCGAGCTCCTGGGGCTCCTCGGCCGGGTTCGGGCCGGACGGGTCGGTCGCGTAGAGGCGGCCGCCGAGCAGGACGAAGTCGGTGATGCCCCAGAGGTTCGCGAACCGGCCGGTGAACCGGCCCAGCCCTGCCTCTTCGACCCGGTCCTTCGAGTCGGCCAGGTTGAGGAGTCGCAGCAGGCCTTCCGCCAGCTGCGCCGCGGGACCGTCGATCGCGTTGGTCAGCGCCGACACGACGAGCCGGCGTTCGGGGTCGACGAGGGTCCGGGTGATGTGGCCCGGGTACCCGCCGCCGTGGCCGAAGACGTCCACGTCACCGACCTTCGTCACCGCGATGCCGAGGCCGTACCGCGCCTTGTCATCCGCGCCGGTGGTCCACAGTGGGTGCTGCATCTCGCGCTTGGACTTGTCCGACAGCAAGCGGTCGTCGCCGGGCAGGTGCGCGGAGAAGTACGTGACCAGGTCGCGGGCATTGCCGAAGAACCCGGTCGCCGATGCCAGCGCCCGGGTGTCGATGTGCTCGATCGGCACGCGCGTGTCGGCGTACGCCAGCGCGCTGTAGCCGGCGGCGTACTCCGTCAGCCGGGCCGGATCGAGCTCCGGACCGAGCCCGGTGAGCCCGAGCTTGTCGACGATCGCAGTCTGGACGTAGGTGTTGTACGGCGTACCGGACGCCGCCTCGATGACGAGACCGAGCAGGCCGTAGCCGATGTTCGAGTACTTGAAGCGGTCGTTCTCCGGGATCACGGCCGACGACTCGTTCCGCAGTACCGCGAGCAGCTCGTCGCGGTCCGGGAAGCTGGTGGACAGCTGCCACCAGTCGGCGTCGAGGCCGTCCCGGGTGACACCGCCCGCGTGTGCCAGCAGCTCGCGGACGGTCCGCTGGCCGAGCGGCGTACCGACGATCTCGGTGACGTGCTGCTCGGCCTTGTCGTCCAGCCGCAGCCGGCCCTGCTCGACCAGCTGGAACACGGCCGTCGCGGTGAACGTCTTCGAGTGCGACGCGATCCGGAAGAGGTGCTGCTCGGTCAGCGGTACGTCGTTCTCCACGTCCGCGAGCCCGTAGGCCGCCGAGAACGCGATCGCGTCCCCGGCGTACACCGCGACCTGGATGCCCGGCACCCGCTGATAACGCTGGTTGAACGCCAGCCAGCTGTCGTAGTAAGCGAGTGCCTCGGTCAAGCTTTCAGTCACGGTCGGTCTCCTGGACGGATCGGCGGATGGAGATGAGTCAGTCATACCCTCCGTCTCAGGGTCAGCTCAACGACGCTCGGCAGCAACTCCAGCACTGTGGCGGCGTGACTGGATGACCCGGAAGCGGCTCGCGACGTACGCACCGTCGGTGTACGTCGCGTTCGCGGCCGGGTTCGCGCCGGTGCCGTGGAAATCGCTGAACGCGGCGGACTGGTTCACGAACACCGGGCCGGTCAGGTTCTCGGACAGGGCGACGCCCGCGTCGAGCGCCGCATCCCGGGCCTCGTCGAGGATCTTGCTGTCGGTCGAGTAGATGCCGGCGGTCATCGCGCCGCCCTCGGTCACGGTCGACTTGAACAGGTCGATCGACTGCGCCGTGTCCGCGGTCTTGACCAGGAACGAGACCGGCCCGAAGCACTCTCGCCGGTACACGTCCGCGTCCTCCGCGTCGATCGCCACCAGCAGCGGCGTCCGTACGACGGCGTCCGGGAAGGCGGGGTGCTCGATCGCGCGCGACTCCAGCACCACGTCGCCGTACTCCGGGGCGAGCTCGAGGCGACTGATCACGGCCTGGTTCACGATGCCGCCGAGGATCTCGACCGCGCGGGCGTCGTCGCCGAGCAGCTTGCTGATCCCGGTCGCGATGCCCTGGCCGACCTCGTCGAAGGACTTGTGGCCCTCGTCGGTCTCGATCCCGCCGGCCGGGATGAACAAGTTCTGGGTGGTGGTGCACATCTGGCCGGAGTACAGGCTCAGGGTGAAGGCCAGGTTGTTGCACAGCGCCTTGAAGGAGTCGGTGGAGTCGATGATCACCGCGTTGACGCCGGCCTTCTCGGTGAAGACGGTCGCCTGGGTCGCGTTCTGTTCGAGCCACTCGCCGAACTCGCTGCCGCCGGTGAAGTCGATGAGCTTCACTTCAGGCCGCTGCGCCAACGGCTTGGCCAGGCCGTCGCCGGCCCGCTCGGTGGCCAGGGTCACCAGGTTGGGGTCGAATCCGGCCTCGGCGAGCACCTCGCGGCAGACGTCGACGGTGATCGCGAGCGGCAGGACGGCCAGCGGGTGCGGCTTCACGACGACCGCGTTCCCGGTGACCAGGGAGGCGAACAGGCCGGGCCAGGAGTTCCAGGTCGGGAAGGTGTTGCAGCCGATCACCAGCGCGACGCCGCGACCGGTGACGGTGAACGTCTTCTCCATCCGGATCGGGTCACCCTTGGCCGGCTTCTCCCAGGTCGCGGTGGCCGGATAGCGGTGCATCTCCTCGTGCGCGTAGGCGACCGCCTCGAGCGCACGGTCCAGCGCGTGGGCGCCGCCGGCCTGGAACGCCATCACGAACGCCTGCCCGCTGGTGTGCTGGACCGCGTTGGCCAGCTCGAACACCCGCTTGTGCAGCCGGTCGAGGATCTCCAGCACCACGCCGGTGCGTCCGTCGATCCCGGCCCGGCGCCAGTCCGCGAGCCCCTGCTGGGCGGCGGTCAGCAGCTCGTCCAGGCCTTCCTCGACGACGCGTGGGTACGAGACGTCCATCGGGATCCCGAACGGCGATTGCTCGGTGACGACCGTTCCCCGCGCGCCGGGAATGTCCAACTCGTAGGTCTTGGCCAGATGCGCCTCGAACGCCGCCTTGCCGTCGGCCGCCGCGTTCTCGCCGTACACCCGAGGGCTGGGCGACTCGGGGAACGCGGAGTGGTAGCCGCGGCTGCGGATCGCGGTCAGAGCCGCGTCGAGTCGGTCACGATGAGCGGCGAGCAGATCGGTCATGACTGCGATGTTACAGTCGTGGGCGCAACCGGGACTAGAGTGTCATAAACCTTCTTCTCGATGGGGCGGGTCGGATGGACTTGGCAGCCAGGGTGGCCGCGGCGATGTGGGCGGAGGACACCGCCAGCGCCGGGCTGGGCATGCGACTGCTGGCGGTCGGCGAGGGTACGGCGCGGCTCGAGATGAGCGTGCGCGACGACATGGTCAACGGGCACGGGATCGCGCATGGTGGATTCGTGTTCAGTCTGGCCGACTCGGCGTTCGCGTTCGCCTGCAACTCGCGCAACCAGGTGACGGTCGCGCAGGCCTGCGACATCGTCTTCGTTGCTCCGGCCCGCCGCGGCGATCTGCTGGTCGCCGAAGCGCAGGAGCGGACCGCGTTCGGCCGGAACGCGATCTACGACGTGACGGTCACCCGCGGCGACGAGGTGATCGCCGAGTTCCGCGGCCGCAGCCGCCAACTGTCCGGCACCATTCTCGAGGAGCAGTCATGAGCTGTGTTGAATGCGCGCCTCCGGCGCGCGGGTCATGGGGCTGTTGCTCCCGGCCTTCCCTCGTCGCTCCGGTCGCTTCGCTCCCTCCGCTCCTCAGTCCAGGCCGGGAGGCCCCATGACCAGGGAAGCGTTCCTGGTCGACGGCGTCCGGACCCCGATCGGACGGTACGGCGGTGCGCTGGCCGGCGTCCGGCCCGACGACCTCGCGGCGAACGTGATCTCGTCGCTGGTGAACCGGACCGCACTCGACCCGGCACTGATCGACGACGTGATCCTCGGGTGCGCGAACCAGGCCGGCGAGGACAACCGGAACGTCGCCAGGATGGCCGTGCTGCTCTCGGGCCTGCCGGACTCGGTGCCCGGTACGACGATCAACCGGCTGTGCGGATCCGGGCTGGACGCGGTCGCGTCCGCGGCCCGGTCGATCATTGCCGGGGACAACGACATCGTCGTCGCGGGTGGCGTCGAGTCGATGTCGCGGGCGCCGTTCGCGATGCCTAAGGCAACGACCGCGTTCTCGCGGCAGGCGGAGATCTTCGACACGACGATCGGCTGGCGGTTCGTGAACCCGGCACTGCAGGCGCAGTACGGGATCGACTCGATGCCGGAGACGGCGGAGAATGTCGCGGCGGAGTTCTCGATCTCTCGTGAGGACCAGGATCTGTTCGCGCTGCGGTCCCAGCAGCGGGCAGCCAAGGCACAGGCGAACGGGCGGTTGTCCGAAGAGATCGTTGCTGTTGATGTGCCGGGGAAGCGTGGGGCTGTCACCGTGGTCGATGCCGATGAGCATCCGCGAGAGACCTCGCTCGAAGCTCTTGCCGGTTTGAAGACTCCGTTTCGATCGCCGGGGACTGTGACGGCGGGGAACGCGTCGGGGGTGAATGACGGGGCTGCCGCTCTGCTCGTGATGAGCGGGGAGGCAGTGGAGCGCTTCGGGATGAATCCGTTGGCTCGGGTGGTCGGGACGGCCGCGGCCGGCGTACCGCCTCGGATCATGGGGATCGGGCCGGCGCCCGCGACGCGGAAGCTGCTCGATCGCACCGGGGTCGCGTTGTCCGACATCGACGTGATCGAGCTGAACGAGGCGTTCGCGTCCCAGTCCCTCGCTGTACTGCGGCAGCTCGGCCTGCCCGACGATGCCGAGCACGTCAACCCGAACGGCGGCGCGATCGCCCTCGGCCACCCGCTGGGGATGTCGGGGGCACGGTTGGCGTTGACCACGGCGCTGGAGCTTCGCCACCGCGACGCCCGGTACGCGCTGGCCACGATGTGCATCGGTGTCGGACAGGGCATCGCGACCCTGCTCACTCGTCCTTAGGGGTTCTCCATGCTCGGTGAGGCTTGTCCTTCGGAGTTGCAGGACGCCGGCGAACGGCTGTCCGTCGACGAGCTGCGCGCCCCGCCAGTTGTCGTTGCTGCAGGCAACCGTACGGCGTGCGTACGAGAACGTGCCGCACTATCGGACCGCGCTGGACGGCGTTGGGTTCAAGCCCGGTGATCTTCAGTCGCTGGCGGATCTGAGCCGGCTGCCGTTCACGGCCAAGAAGGATCTGCGGGACAACTATCCGTTCGGGATGTTCGCCGTACCGCGGACCGAGGTGGCGCGGGTGCACGCGTCGTCCGGTACGACGGGGCGGCCGACGGTGGTCGGGTACACGAAGCGAGACCTCGACAACTGGGCGGACCTGATGGCGCGATCGATCCGCGCTGCCGGCGGACGCGCGGGCGATGTCTGCCATGTTGCCTACGGCTACGGCCTGTTCACCGGCGGGCTCGGCGCGCACTACGGGGCTGAGCGGCTCGGGTGCACCGTCGTACCCGTCTCCGGCGGCATGACCGAGCGGCAGGTCGATCTCATCCGCGACTTCGGCGCACACATCATCATGGTCACGCCGTCGTATTTCCTTTCGATCGTCGACGAGATGTCCGCCCGCGGCCTGGATCCACGCGGCACCTCGCTGCGGATCGGCATCTTCGGCGCCGAACCCTGGACCGAAGCCATGCGCACCGAGGTCGAGGAACGCACCGGCATCCACGCCGTCGACATCTACGGTCTGTCGGAGGTCATGGGCCCGGGCGTCGCCCAGGAATGCGTGGAAACCAAGGACGGCCTGCACATCTGGGAAGACCACTTCTACCCCGAGATCATCGACCCGGTCACCGGCGAGGTCCTCCCCGACGGCTCCGAAGGCGAACTGGTCTTCACCACCCTCACCAAGGAAGCTTTCCCCGTCCTCCGCTACCGCACCAGAGACCTGACCCGCCTCCTCCCCGGCACCGCCCGCCCCGGCCTCCGCCGCATGCAAAAGATCACCGGCCGCACCGACGACATGATGATCGTCCGAGGAGTAAACGTCTTCCCCACCCAAATAGAAGAACAAATCCTCCTGGTCGAAGGCCTGACTCCGCACTACCTCTGCGTCCTGACCCGCCCCGGCCGCCTCGACGAACTGACCGTCCAGGTCGAGGCTGCCCCCGACCTGACCGACTACACCACCCCCGCAACCGCCCTGGCCCACCGCATCAAGGACCGAGTCGGCGTCACCGCGTCCGTAGAGGTCCTGGCCCCCCACGCCCTGGAACGCTCGTTGGGCAAGGCCAAACGCATCAAGGACAACCGCTAAGGACAGGAGGTGTCGCCCGATGCGTGCCACCGGCCGGTGCGCTCAGGCGGCAGCCGGACGCGCGGCTCGGGATACCTCCTGTCGTTAGCTCACAGCAGGGCGTCGGCCTGGGTCTCCAGGTGGCGGGCTTTGCGGAAGGCCGGGGGCCGGATGTGGGGGCGGACGAGGGCCTCTACCTCGAAGTCCTCCAGGTTGAACTTCGCGGCGATCTCGCGGTACGGCGCGCCGGTGCGGACCTCGGTGATGACGTCGTCGACGTGGACGTCCTCGACCATCGGGCGGCCGTGCGAACGGGCGGGGTCCACGACCACGTCGATGTCGTGGTAGATCACCAGCCGGAGTGTTGCGGCGTACCCGTCGTCGGACCAGCCGATCGCGGCCGATCCACGCCGCAGTACGCCGGGGAAGCCGCCCTGGCTGTCGCGGATGCGCTCCCAGCCGGCCTCGCGGCCCTCGTTCGAGATCTCGATCAGCAGGTCGCGCCCGTCGTACGCCAAACCGGACCAGGCGAGCGGGTAGTGCCGGCCGGCCCGGGAGCGGAGCGCGACCGCGGCTTCGCCGATCGCTTGCAGCGACAGCCCCGACCGGCGCAGGTGCCGCAGCATGTGGGTCTCGACCAGCCCGGCGAACGTGATCGTCGGCTCGCCGCGCCCCCCGCTGCCGGCCTCGAGCGCACCCGAACGCAACCAGTCGCCGAGCGTGGTGGCGGGTAGTCCGAGGTGGAGCGCGACCTCGGCACGGGTGTAGAGCGGCAGATCGAATCGTGGGTCCACGTCTCACCTCATCGCGCGGTGCGGGCGCTGTGCTGGTCCTGAGCATGCCATCCCCCGGATCTCACCTTGTGCACCCACCAACCGTTTTGCGGCCGGAAATGTGGTTGCCGGGTGCACAAGGTGGGGGTGTACGGTGCTGCTGCCGGTGGACGACACCGCCGGCGGCGGAAAGGAGGTGAGCGCGATGTCGAGTCCGACTGTTGTGCTGCCCGTCCGCCGTACCCGCGATTGAGACGGGTGGCTCCTCATCACCACAGGAGCTTTCGAATGACCGAAGTACACCGGCCGCCGCTGACCGCCGACGAGCGCGTCCAGCTGATCGGATGGCTCGACCTGCAACGTTCCTTCGTCCGGATGAAATGCCAGGGGCTGACCGAAGAAGATGCCCATCGCAAGGTTCTCCCGACCTCACCGCTGATGTCGCTGGCCTCGCTCGTGGCGCATCTGCGCTGGAACGAGTGGTCCTGGTTCCAGCTCAACCTGATGGGCGTCCCCGACACCGGCCAGACGCCCTGGACCGAAGGTGGTCATCCCGACGCCGAGATGTTCGTCGACGACATTCCGCTCGCCCAACTCCTGGACGAGTACGACGCCGAGTGCCAGCGATCCAACGACACGATCGCGCCGCTCGACCTCGGTAGCGTCGAACAAGGCCCGTACGCCGCCAAGGGCGAGGCCGCATCACTCCGCTACATCCTTTGCCACCTGATCGAGGAGACCGCACGCCACGTGGGACACATGGACATCATCAGAGAGATCGTCGACGGCAAGACCGGCTACACGAAGATGAACCAAGCATGAGGCCGCCGCTGACCGCCGACGAGCGGACCCAGCTCACCGGTTGGCTCGACCACCTCCGGTCACTCGTCCGGACGAAGTGCGAAGGCCTGTCCGAGGCCGATGCCCACCGCAAGGTCCTGCCGAGCTCGCCACTGATGACGGTCGCCGGCTTGGTGGCGCACCTGCGCTGGGTCGAGTACTCCTGGTTCAGCATGAACCTGCTGGGTACGCCGGACACCGGGCAGACCCCGTGGACCGAGGACGGTCACGTCGACGCGGAGATGTTCGTCGACGACGCACCGCTCGCGCAGCTCCTCGACGAGTACGACGCCGAGTGCAAGCGATCCAGCGACATCGTGGCCGGCTTCGACGATCTCGGCGACGTGGAGCGGGCCGAGGCGGTCCGCGACTCCGGCAAGGCGTCGGTCCGGTACGTCCTGTGCCACCTGATCGAGGAGACCGCGCGGCACCTGGGTCACCTGGACATCATCCGGGAGCTGCTCGACGGTGCGACCGGTTACGAGAAGCTGAACTGATCGGAGCCGGGTTTGGTCTTCCGCGCGAAGACCAACCCGGTTACACCTGCTCCGCAGGGTGGATAGGATGTCCGGCATCTGGCACGGGGTAGCGACAAGAGGTGTGATGAGGGAACCCTCCGTACGCCGTTATTCCGGGCGGTCAGTCGAGGAGTGGAAGGCCGCGCGCCGGGAACGGTTGCTGGCCGCTGCGCTCGAACTCTTCGGGACCGAAGGATATCCGGCGACATCCGTGGAACGCCTGTGTACACAGGCGAAAGTGTCCACCCGGCACTTCTACCACGAGTTCCAGAACAAGGAAGCCGTCCTGCTCGCGGTGCACGCGCAGGTGATCGAGCTGGCGGTCCGGAGCACCGGAGACGCGCTCCGCCGGACCGCCGACCGGCCGGTCCGGGAGCGGATCACCGCGGCCGTCGACTCGTACCTGCGGACCATCATGGCCGACCTCCGCCGCGCGCGGATCTCGTTCGTCGAGGTGGTCGGCACCAGCCCGGCGGTCGAGGAGCAGCGGATCGCGTTCCGGGAGTTGTTGATCGGCAACGTCCGCGACCTCGGCGACACCGCGGTCGAGCGCGGTGAGATCAAGCGCAAGGACTTCCGGTTCCTCGCGCTGGCGTTCTTCGGCGCGGTGAACACCGTCGTCTACGACTGGATGCTGGCCGAACCACGGCCACCGGAGCAGAAGGTGCAGAAGTCACTGCGAGACCTTGCCGTACAGCTGATCACCGCTTAGGGCCTGTCTGGTAATCCAGCGCCGTAGCGAGGAGGTGCTCGGTGCGGTGCATCGGCGCGCGGGGGCGAAGGGGTCGATGCGGAGCATCGTTCCCTTTGCACCCGTGCGGCGAGGTGCCGTGCCGCGTGCCCCGCAGTAGGCGCTGGATTACCAGACAGGCCCTAGTCGGAACTGAAGCGTTTGCGCAGCTCGGCAACCGCGTCTTCGCGCGTCAGTGCGGCGCCGGCCGAATAGCTGGCGTCGTACTTTTCGTTGCCCAGGGCATCACGTAGCCGATCGACAGACCGTTGTACGTCGCCGTCCGGGATCGACCGCATGCCCCGCAGGACCGTTGCCATCCCGATGGTCCGCGCCGCGCGCTCGGTCTCGCCGGCGGCCACGTCCACATCCACCGCGGTCTCGACGACCGACGCAAGCAGCGGCATATCCTCGGTCGTCAGCGCCAATCGCACGGACTCCCGGTTGCGCTGTTGCGCCAGCTCGAGGTCACCGGTGGCCGCGTTCGTCCGGCTCAGCTGCGCGAGCATGCTCGCCTGTCCGTGCGGCGCGACCCGCTCGGCCTCGAGGTCGAGCAACGCGTACGCGCGCTCCGCCAGGTCTCTCGACTCGTCCAAGGCATCGGTCCGGTAGGCGATGCGCGCGAGGCCCATGTAGGCCATCGCCTCACCGCCGCGGGACCCCGTCTCCTCGGACAGCCGCAACGCGCGCTCCAGGTCGGCCCGGGCACCGTCGATGTCGCCCAGCTCGATCCGGCTCATGGCGGCCCCGCCCAGCAGCTGCGCGACGCCTTCGGTCGTGCCGAGCTCCTCGATCAGCTGGAGCGCTTCGGTCAGCGACTCCAGCGCCAGGGCGTGATCACCGGTGTTGGCCTGGTAGCTCGCGAGCCCGCGCAGCGCCATCGACGTACCGAAGCGGTCGCCGAGCTGGCGGAAACCGTCCAGCGCGACCGTCAGGTTCGCCGCCATCTGCTCGACCTCGCCCTCGTTCTCGCGGAACATCGCGCCCATCATCACGCCCATGTTCCGGATCCACGGATCGGGATGCTCGCCGGCGGCCTCGAGCTCGCGGAAGCAGGTCGCCTTGTCCCGCCGGATCGCGGCCCAGACCGCGTTGGTGAACAGGCCGATCCCGGCGTCGACGAGCTGCTTGTGACGCCGGGTCATCCAGCGGACCGTCGCCAGGCCGCGGATCATCTGCTGGAACGACTTGGCCGGATCGTCTCCGCTCGACATCTGCCCGAGCGCAAGCAGGTACAGCGCCTCGGCCTTGTCCAGCGGCGCGCTCTTCCCCGGCACGGCGAGCGCGGCCCGCATCCAGTTGACTGCCTCGGCCGGGCGACCGCTCATCGTCCAGTACTCACCCAGCACGGCAACCATCTGTACGGCGACCCGCGCCGAGCCGATGTCGATCGCAGTACGGAGCGCGTCGAGCAGGTTCTCGTTGTCGGCGGTCAGCCGGGCGATCCAGTGGATCTGCTCGCCGGTCCGCAGCTTCGGTCGCGCCTGACGCAGCATGCGACTGAAGTACGCCGTGTGCTTGCGCCGGAAGTGGTCATACTCGCCCGAGGCCTGCAGCTGCTCGGCGCCGTACGCGCGGACCGTCTCCAGCATCCGGTAGCGCACGGACCGCTCATCGGCCGCGGCCTCCACAAGAGACTTGTCCACGAGCGACGCCAGTACGCCGAGCACGGACTCGGGCGGGATGTGATCGTCGCTGCAGATCTGCTCGGCCGCATCCAGCGTGGCGCCGCCGGAGAACAGCGAGAGCCGCCTGGCGACCGCCTGCTCATCCGGGTCGAGCAGGTCCCAGCTCCACTCGACAACGGCTCGCAGGGTCTGGTGGCGAGGCAGCGCGGTCCGGGAGCCGCTGGTGAGCAGCCGGAACCGGTCCGCGAGCCGGTCCACGATCTGCGGCGGGGTGAGCGCCCGCAACCGCGCGGCGGCCAGCTCGATCGCCAGCGGCATACCGTCCAGCCGACGGCAGATCTCGGCGACCGCGTCCCGGTTCTTGTCGATCAGCGCGAAGTCGGGGCGTACGGCGCGCGCTCGGTCGACGAACAGCTGCATCGCCGGGTAGTCGTCAGTGTCGTTGTGCTCCTCCTCGGGCGGCATCGCGAGCGGACCGACCGGATGCAGGTGCTCACCGGGGATGCTCAGCGGCTCGCGGCTGGTCGTCAGCACCCGCAGCCGCGGGCAGGAGGCAAGCAGGGAATCGACCAGTCCGGCGACCTCCTGGATCAGGTGCTCGCAGTTGTCGAGCACGAGCAGGACGCGGCGGTCGCCTATCACCTCTACGAGCCGGAGCGTTGCAGCCCGGCTGGTAGGGATGTGCTTCGGCGCAAAGCTGGCCGGCTGGACGTCGACGTACTCGCTGGCGCCGAGGGTGGACAGGACAGCTGGTGCCACGTCGGCGGCGTCGCCGAGTGGCGCGAGCTCTACGAACCAGATGCCGTCGCCGCTCTGATCTACGAGCGTCCTGCCGGCCTCGGTGGCCAGTCTGGTTTTGCCCGCGCCGCCTGGGCCGACCATGGTGACCAGTCGAGTCCCGTTGCTCATCAGCCGGGTCAGCTCGGCCACGTCCTCCCGGCGGCCGACGAAGCTGGTCAGCGGAGCACGCAGGTTGCTACGCGGCGCTG
This sequence comes from Kribbella rubisoli, assembly GCF_004217145.1. Lineage (GTDB taxonomy): Bacteria > Actinomycetota > Actinomycetes > Propionibacteriales > Kribbellaceae > Kribbella > Kribbella rubisoli. Next base: position 2,005,864 of record NZ_SHKR01000011.1, read on the forward strand.
AAGGCGCAGGAACTGGCACGGCGGAGGACTTGGCCGTCGGGTCGATGCTGTCGCCACGCAGTACTGCGATGTGGAGGTCACGGAGCCGGATGCCGGGGTCGGCGCCCAGCTCATCGGCCAGCGTGGTCCGGACCCGTTCGTACGCCGCGAGCGCCTCCGCCTGGCGACCGTCGGCGTACAGGGCGCGGATGAGGAGCTCGTGGACGCGCTCGCGGAGTGGATGCGTGACCGCGAGCTGCTCGAGGTCGGTGATCAGGTCGCGTGCTTGACCGCAGATGACAGCGGCCTCGGCGAGGTCCTCCGCGGCGGCGAGGCGCAGCTCGCCCAGGCGGTCCGCCTCTACTGCGGCGAACGGGAGGTCGCGGAGGTCGGTCAGGGCTTCACCGCGCCACAGCTTGTCGGCCTGAGTCAGGAGGGCGTGGGCCCGCTCGGGCTCGGTGCTCAGGAGGCCGCGACCGCGGCGTACCAGGTCTTCGAACTGGAGGGCGTCCACGCAGTCCGGACCGATGGTGAGGGTGTAGCCGGCGGGACCGGACTGGACCGAGATGCTCGACTCGGTCGCGGGGAGACCGGCCCGCAGGCGGGACACCAGGGACTGCAGAGCGTTCGCGCTGGGTGCCTCGCTGCCCCACAGTCCGTCGACGAGAGTCTCGACGCTGACCGGTCGTCCGGCGCTCAGCGCGAGGCGCGCGAGCAATCCGCGCAGGCGGACGCCGCGGATGTCGAGCGGAGTCCCGTCAGCCGCCCACATCGCGAGAGGCCCAAGCACCGCTATGCGCACCCCACCAGCCTCGCATATCCAACCGACCAAATCCCCCTGCCTTTTGTCACCTACCTCCCTTAAGGTCGGAACTCGTGACAGATATCGCCGAGCAGACGCAGAACGCACTCACTCGTATCGTTGCCGAGCGGCAGTCGAAGGGCCGGGTTCCCGGGGTGGTGGGCGCTGTCGCCCGCGCCGGGAAGCTGGCCTGGTCGACCGGTGCCGGATCGGCCGACCTGGAGAATCCCGGGGTACCGCCGACCGCGGACTCGCAGTTCCTGATCGCATCGCAGAGCAAGACGCTGACCGCGGTCACGATCATGGCGTTGCGCGACGAGGGCAAGCTCACCCTGGACGACACGGTCGACAAGCTGATCCCGGGCAGCAAGCACGAAGGCATCACCGTCCGGCAGATGCTCAGCCACGCCAGCGGCATGCAGCGCGAGCCGGTCGGCGACGTGTGGGACCTGATGAAGTTCCCGTCCCGCGACGAGCTGGTCGAAGGGTGGAACGACGCGGAGCGGATCGGCAAGCCGCACAACCGCTTCCACTACTCCAACCTGGTGTTCTCGCTGCTCGGTGAGATCGTCGCGCGGATCGACGGCCGGTCCTGGTACGAGTCGGTCAAGGCGCGGATCCTCGACCCGCTGGAGATGCGCCGTACGACGGTCGGCATGGACGGCGGACCGGCGCAGATCGGGTACTACGTGCCGCCGTGGACCGACGTACCGGTCCGGGAGCCGCTGCTCGACATCGGCGCGATGGACGCCTGCGGCGGGCTCGCGTCGACGGCCGAGGACCTGGCGAAGTGGGCGATGTTCGTCGCGAACCCGGTCGACGAGGTGCTGTCGAAGGACACCCTGGACGAGATGTGCCAGGTGCAGATCATGGCCGACGTGGACCGCTGGCAGCTCGCGTTCGGGCTCGGGTTCATGTTGCTGCGCCGCGGCGACCGGCTGTTCGTCGGGCACGACGGCGGCATGCCGGGCCACATCACGTCGACGTTCGTCGACCGCGAGTCCGGTACTGCGGGTATCGCGCTCTTCGGCGCCACGTCCTCGCCGGCGCCGAGCGCGCTGGCCACCGACCTGATCATCAAGGTCCTCGAGGACGACCCGCTCCCGCCCGAGGCCTGGGTCCCCGGCACCGACGTCCCCGCCGAGGTGGCCGGCGTCCTGGGCACCTGGTTCACCGAAGGCAGCCCGTTCACCTTCACGGTCAAGGAGGGCGTGCTCCAGGCCAAGTCCCCCGCGGCCGCCGAGTGGCAGTCTCCCGCCGTCTTCGAGAAGATCGCGGAAGACACCTACCGAACCGTCTCCGGCCGCGAAACCGGCGAACTCCTCCAGATCACCCGCGACTCATCGGGCACGCCAGAGAAGTTGCACTGGGCAACCTACCTCTGCACCCGCCAACCCCTCGCCTTCGCCGACATCAACCCCCGCTAGTCCGTGTTGCCCGGAAGAGGATCGTCAGCTAGCCTCTGACTATTCCCCCAGTTGCTTCGGTGGCTGGGTGCGAGGCCCCACTTCGGTGGGGCTTCTGCTTTTTCACCACCCTGTGGGCTTACGGATCACGGATCCTCCACCGCCCGTAACGCTCTCAGGAAACTGACTGGCTCTCAGGACACCGGACCGAATCTGCTTCGCGAACGTCGGCCGACAGGTCAGCAGACGCTGGCTCGGCACCGGCTGCGGGTTGAGCAGCCCCACCACCTTCCCGAGCTCGTGCCGGACGATCCGGATCGGCTCGGTCAGGTCGGAGTCGTTACTGACGACCGCAAAGGCGTCCGCATCGTCCCGGAAGGCATCCACCAGCAGGTAGGTCGCGAGGTTGACGTCAGAGCCCTTCTCCTCGGTCTTGATGACCTCGACCGTCCGCGGCCCAGAGCTGGGCGGGTTCGCAAGCATCATCCGCGTGGGTTTGGTGAGGAAACTTCCGAGATGTACTTCCACAGTCGGCAGCGTGCCGAGCGCCCGCAGATACGCCTGCTGCCGGACCGGCGCATGCAGATTGTCAGGGCGTTCCTTCACGAGCGCCGTGAAGTACCTGATCCGCCCAAGCTCGAACCGGGGCAGTAAGAGGCTGCACATCTTCTCGAGGTTCAGCCACTTGTACGGCCGGCCCTTGAGGGAGCCGAAGTACAGGTTGAAGCCGTCGACGTACACGTTGATCCGCACCAACGCAGGCTATCCACCGCGAGCGCTCAATCTCGTGCTCTGAAATGCCCTTGTGGACAACGCAGCTTGATCTGCCCCGGGATGCCCCCGGATTCCCCTCAGACGACGCAGAAGTCGTTGCCTTCGGGGTCTTGTAGCCAGAGGTGGTCCAGGGTGGTGGAGTTCTCCATCGGGACTTCGCGGATCAGGGTGGCGCCGGCGGTCAGCAGGGTTTCGGCTTTGGCGCGGATGCGTTCTTCGCGCAGGTGCTGAGGCTCGGCGCGACCGCCGGCTGCCTGAAGGTCGAGGTGGAGGCGGTTCTTGACCGTCCGGGGCTCGGGGACCTTGAGGAACGAGATCGACGGGAGGATGCCGTCCGGGTCGGAGATCGAGGCCCCGTCGTTCCACTCGTCCTCGGGGACGTTCAACGCGGTCAGCCAGTCCTCCCACGTGTCCCACCCGCTCGGCGGATCCGCCTCGGTGTAGCCCAGCGCCGTACACCAGAAGCGCGCGACCACAGCTGGGTCCGCGCAGTCGATGGTGAGCGTCCAGTTGGTCTTCATACGACCAGTCTGACGCTCACCACCGACAGATTTCAGGTACGGCGGCGGTAGGCGCGGATCGCCAGCGGCGCGAAGACCGCGACCAGACCGACCATCCAGGCCAGCGTGATCAGCAACGGCTTCTGGAGCGCACCGCCACCCATCAGGGCACGTTCGGTGTCGACCAGGTAGGTGATCGGACTGACCTTGGTGAAGGCCTGCAGGAAGCCCGGCAGCGTGCTGGTCGGGACGAAGATGTTGCTGCCGAAAGTCAGCGGGAACATCACCAGGAAGGCGATGCCCTGGACGCCCTGGGCGGTCTTCATGGTCAGGCCGAGCCAGACCCAGATCCAGCACATCGACAGCGCGAACAGCAGCACGATCAGCATCGCGAGGAGGCCGTTGCCGACGCCGTTGTGGAAGCGGAAGCCGAGCACGAATCCGCTCGTCATCAGGATCACGATCGACAGCGAGTACCGGACCGCGTCACCGAGGACGGCGCCGATCAGCGGCGAGATCCGCGCGATCGGCAAGCTGCGGAACCGGTCGAACACGCCCTTGGCGAAGTCGTCGTTCAGACCGACTCCGGTGCCCATCGTCGCGAACACCACGGTCTGCACCAGCAGGCCGGGCAGCAGCACCGGTAGGTAGCCGCGCCAGCCGCCGCCCCCGGCGATCGCGCCGCCGAAGACGAACAGGAACAGCGCCAGGAAGATGATCGGCTGGAACGTCACGTCCGCCAGGGCTTCCGGGTTCTGCCGGATCCGGACGATGTTCCGCCAGGCCAGCGTCAGGCTCTGCTGCACCCAGGCGAACGGCCGTGACCGGCGGGCCAGGTGCGCAGGAGGTTCAAGAGTTGCGGTGGTCATCGACCCGCTCCTTCCAGTACGACGTCGGACGTCTTCTCTTCGGCGGTGTGACCGGTCAGGGCGAGGAAGACCTCGTCCAGGCTGGGCAGTCGCAGCGACAGCTCGGTGACCGCGATCCCGGCCTCGTCCAGCCGCCGTACGACGACCGGCATTGACGAACCGTCGCTCACCGGAACGCTGACGAGGGCGTTCACCACGTCGACGTTCGGACGCATCCCGGTGGACTCCGCGACGATCGCGGCGACCCGCTCGATGTGCGCGGGCTCGGCCGGGCGGACGTCCAGCGACTGTTTGCCGGCCTGGGCCTTCAGCTCGGCCGGACGCCCGGAGGCGACCACGGAGCCCTTGTCGAACACCACGATCGAGTCGGCCAGCGCATCGGCCTCCTCCAGGTACTGCGTGGTGAGCAGGACCGTGGTGCCGTCGAGGACCAGGTTGCGGATCGTCTCCCACACGCCGTTGCGGGCGTGCGGGTCGAGGCCGGTGGTGGGCTCGTCCAGGTACAGGATGCTCGGGTTGCCGACCAGGCTCGCGGCCAGGTCGAGCCGGCGGCGCATACCGCCGGAGTACGTCTTCGCGATCCGCTCACCCGCGTCGGTCAGCTCGAACCGCTCGAGCAGCTGGTCCGCGCGGACCCGGGACTGCTCCCGGGAGAACCCGAGCAGCCGGCCGATCATGATCAGGTTGCGGCGGCCGGACATGTCCTCGTCGACCGAGGCGTACTGTCCGGTCAGCCCGATGATGCTGCGGACCTTGCCGGCCTCCCGTACGACGTCGTACCCGCCGACCGTCGCGTGGCCGGCGTCGGGCCGGAGCAGGGTGCCGAGAATGCGGACCGCGGTCGTCTTGCCGGCGCCGTTCGGGCCGAGGACCCCGAGGACCGTGCCCGTGGGCACGCTCAGATCGACGCCGGCAAGCGCCGTGGTGTTGCCATATTTTTTGACCAGACCGGTTGCCTCGATGGCGACCTGGTTCGTTGTGGTCATTGGTTCCTCCCAGTGGACTTACTTCACTGGGACTACCTTCGCGCGGTGCCCTGTCACCGACCTGGCACTTGCCTGACACCCCGTGCCAGCGCGCTGTCTCAGCCCTTCAGCGGGACGACCTGGTTGGCCAACAGGGCCTGGTAGGCCTCCGGGTTGTAGCGGGCCAGGTGGCCGCGCGCCTTGCGCCGGTACTTGAGGATCTGCCGCGTCCCGATCGCCCACAGCACGTACTGGAACGCCAGCGCGAACTTGAAGTCTTCGATCGTCTGCGGCGCCCCACCGGACGAGGTGTCGAGCAGGATGCCGACCATGCCGATACAGAGCAGCGTGGCGATGAACCCACCGGTGTTGACCATCCCGTTGGCCGCACCGAACCGGGTCGCGGGGTTGAACGTCCGGGCGTAGTCCAGTCCGAGCATCGACCCCGGACCACCGGCGGCCTGTACGACGATCAGTAGCAAGAGCACGGGCATCGGCGCACGACCTGGCCAGAGCAGTACGACGGTCCACATCAGCACCGAGCCCGCGATCACTGCAAGCACGATCCACGACCGGTAGAACGGGAACCTGGCGGCGTACCGCCCGACCAGCGGGCCGTAACAGAGTCCGGCGAGCACAGGGAGGATCAGCATCGCCGCAGCGGTCGTCGGCGCGAGGCCCTGGCCCTGCACCAGGAACGGGTAGCCCCAGAGCAGTCCGAACGTGCTGCCGGAGAAGCTGGTGGTGAAGTGCGTCCACAGCCCCAGCCGGGTGCCTGGCTCCTTCCAGGCGCGACGCAGGTTCTTCTTGACCTCGTGGAGCGGCTGCTTCGCGCGACGGAGCGGTTCGTCGTACGGCGTGTCCTTGATGAGGAACAGCACCAGTACGCCGGCCACGAGGCTCAGCACGCTCGCACCGGCGAACGTGGGCGTCCAGCCGAACGCGTGGAAGGCAGCAGCCATCGGCACGGTCGACATGATCGCTCCGAGACCACCCAGCATTCCGGTCGCCTGTGACATCACCGGCTGCCGCAGTGCGGGGAACCAGGACATGACCACGCGCAGCACGCTGATGAAGACCAGTGCGTCGCCAACACCCAGTACTGCGCGTGCAGCGAGTGCGGCGGGGTAGGAATCGACCAGGCTGAATGCGGACTGCGCTACGAACAGCAGGCCGGACGCAGCGATCAGCAAGCGCTTGGAGCCGTACCGATCGAGCAGGATGCCGACGGGCACCTGCATGGCGGCGTACACCGTGAGCTGTACGACGGTGAAGCTGGCCAGGGCGGATGCGGAGATGTGGAAGCGCTCAGCGGCCTGCAGGCCAGCCACGCTCATCGAGCCGCGGTGCAGCACCGTGACGAGGTACGTCAGGACGGCAGTGGCCCACACCGCCCAGGCTCGCCGACCGCCCAGGGGGAAGAGGAGTTCGGTCACCGAGTGCCCCGCAGATCATTGGCGGCCTCGGCGATATGCGCGATGACGAGCTCACGGAACCGCTTGACGCTGTTGCCGCCGAGCGCGTCGATCATCTCCTGGTGCGCGGTGATCGACTTGTCCATCCGGGCCGGCTGCACCTCGATACCTGGCACGCCCATCCGGACCTGACGGTCACGCAGGCTGTTGTAGAGCTTGGCGAGGATTTCGTTGCCGGCGGCACCGACGATGGCCTCGTGGAAAGCCCGGTCGGCCTCCAGGAAGCTCTTCGCGTCGCCCGCCTTGCGGTGCGCGCGCATCTCGTCGACGCGCTGGGTCAGCCGCTCGATCAGCTGCTTGCGCCGCGGCCACACTTTGGCGGCAGCGTGCGTCTCGAGCAGCTCGCGGGCCTCGAGGACGTCCTCGATCTCCTGCGGCAGCACAGGCAGGACCAGCGCGCCCTTCTTCGGGTACAGCTTGACCAGCCCGGATTCCTCCAGGCGGAGCAGGGCCTCGCGGACCGGCGTACGGGAGACTCCGACCGCGGTGGCGAGCTCGCCCTCGGTCAGCAGCGCGCCGCCTGGGTAAGCCCGATCCAGGATCGCTGCCTTCACGTACGCATACACGCGCTCGGCCGCGGGGATCTTCTCCACCCCCGGCGCGGCCTCGACCACCACCCGCGCGATCTCGGCCGTTTCGTCTCCCAGAATCAACGCATCACTCGCCGGCTCCGGCGCCCCGCTCACCACTGAACTCCCCACCCATACGACTGGTATCTCTGTTGTATCTATCTTACACACACAGCTAATCCACCGGCGAGGCCGGTTATTCCCCAACTTGTCCACGAGTTATCCACAGGCAGATCCACAGCATGTGGGCAACTGAGCGTGACCTGGTGGACGCTCGGTAGTGACGAATGCAGGGTTTCCCCTGCGTTGTGGATGAGGAACTCCCTCGGTCCGGAATCCGCTCTAGAGTCGCCGGATACGGCCCGGGCCCGTCCGCCCGGGCCCCGCCCCGAGGAGGCAGCGTGTCCCGAATTCCCCGTCCCCGCCGGGTGTCCGCCGGCCTGGCCGCGGTCACGCTGGCGCTGACGTCCCTCAGCGCCGCCACGGCGTACGCCGCACCGCTCGACGACCCCACACCCGGGCCTCTGATGAACTACGTGATCAACACCAAGGCCTCGCCCGGACACGTCCGGAAGGTCGAGGACGCGGTGAAGCACGCCGGCGGGACGGTGCTCTCGTCGTACCGGGAGTTCGGGGTGGTGGTCGCGCAGTCGACCAACGCGAACTTCAAGGTCGACGTGCGCGCCGGACGCAACGGGCGCGAGGTGCAGTCCGTCGGCGCTACGCGGACTGCCGCAGTCAGTGAGGGCCCGTCGGGCGGGTTGAGCTCCGTCGGCTCCGTCGATGAGACCACGGCGACGCCGGTGCTCGATCCGCAAGAGGGCTCGCAGTGGGACATGGTCCAGATCAAGGCGGACCAGGCCCACAACGTGACCGACGGCTCGCGGCGCGTGCTGGTCGGCATCAACGACAGCGGCGTGGACGACACCCACCCCGACCTCGCGCCGAACTTCGACGCGCGCGACTCGGTCAGCTGCGTGAAGAACGGCGTACCGGATCAGACGCCGGGCATCTGGCGGCCGACGACCAGCCCCCACGGCACACACGTCGCGGGCACAGTCGCCGCCGCGCGGAACGGGATCGGCATCGTCGGCGTGGCGCCGGGTGTGCGGATCGCGTCGGTCAAGGTCGTGAACGACGCCGGCTTCATCTACCCGGAGTACTCGATCTGCGGGATCGTGTGGGCCGCCGAGCACCACATGGACGTGACGAACCACAGCTACTTCATCGACCCGTTCCAGTTCTGGTGCAAGGACAACGGCGACCAGGGCGCGGTGCAGGAAGCAGTGCGGCGCGCGTACGCATGGGCCGCTGACCGCGGGACGCTGTCCGTCGCCGCAGCCGGCAACTCGAACTACGACCTGGCCAACAAGACCACCGACACCACCAGCCCGAACGACTCGACCCCGGTCAGCCGGACGATCAACAACAACTGCCTCGACATGCCGACCGAGCTCCCCGGCGTCATCACCGTCGCCAGCACGACCCAGTTGCGCGTGAAGAGCAGCTTCTCGAACTTCGGCCTCCACAAGATCGACGTCGCAGCCCCCGGTAGCTCGATCCTGTCGACGCTGCCCGGCGGCGGCTACGGCCTGATGAGCGGTACGTCGATGGCCTCGCCGCACGTCACCGGCATCGCCGCCCTGCTCAAATCCACCCACCCGTGGTGGGGCCCGCGCGACCTCGAACGAGCCCTCCAACGCGAGGCCGACGACACCGCCTGCCCCACCACCCCCGACCCCCGCTGCACCGGCACCACCGCCAACAACGCCTTCTACGGCGAAGGCATCGCGGACGCCCTCGACGCCGTCCACCGCTAAAGCCGAGTGGGGGTCCACCGCCCGGGACCCCCACTCACCAACTTTCACGACCGCCCCGCGGGTGCCGCCCATCCACGCCTCGACCGGACCCGCTCTAGCCAGGTTCGTTTGCGCGCAGCACGCCAAACTGCCGCACTGTGAATAGGCGGCGGGGACTGTGGACATGCAATAGCTTGTCCACAGTCCCCAGCGGGTATCTCCAGTTGATCCTTAGCCGGTCACGAACCGACGTCCCGCAGTCGAGGAGCGGCGTGGAGCACGGCGCGAAGGAGCCGCGACGAGCACGTCGATGGGCGGACCAGACCTCCCGGGCCGGCTGCAGGTCTAGCCGAGGGTGATGAGGACGATGCCGGTTACTACTACGGCCGCGGCTGCGGCTCGTTTGGGGCCGAAGCGTTCGTTGAAGAAGAGGGTGCCGATGAGGGCTCCGAAGATGATGCTGGTTTCGCGGAGGGCGGCGATGGCGGCCAGGGTGCCTCGGGTTTGGGCCCAGAGGACGAGGCCGTACGCGGCCATCGAGACGACCCCGCCGAACAGGCCCGAGAAGATGGCGGGTTTCGGCAGGTTGAAGGCTTGTGGGCCGCGCCACAACACGACGGCCAGCGGGACCGCGAAGCCTTGGAGCATGAAGACCCAGCCCATGTACGTCGCGACGGGCATCTTGTGGACGGCGACCCCGTCGACGACCGTGTACGACGCGATCATCAGGCCGGTGCCGAACGCGGCGAGCAGCGCCGGTACCTGACGACGACCAGGTCGGCCGATGAACACGAGGCCGATCAGCCCGGCGGAGATCAGCAGTACGCCGGCCAGCTCGATCACAGCAAGGTGTTGGTGCAGTACGACGATCGACACCACCGCCACCACCCACGGCGAGGTACCGCGGGCCAGCGGATACATCTGACTGAACTGACCGAGCTGGTACGACGCGAGCAACCCACCCAGATAAGCAAGGTGCAGCAGCGCCGACGCAACGATGTATCCCCACGTGCCGGCCGGCGGCAGACCCGTCAGCAGGATGGCGACAAGCCCGATGACCCCGGCCGCGAGTTCGAACAACGCCAGCCCCGCGACCCGATCCGGTGCCCCATGCGCCATCGCATTCCACGTCGCATGGAGAACCGCGGCCCCCAGCACCACAAAGATCACCAGCACTGCCCCACCTTCTCACCGCCGATCCGAGAAGGCAGCCGGATTATGCCGGCCGCAGAGCGAGGTGCTCGTCGAGGTGCACGCCGCGGGGGTCAATCCGGTGGACTGATACAGCCGCGCAGATGAGGCGCACCTCGGGTCACGGCCGCTGGCTGGAGTTCATGGGCCCCGGCGGGATCCTGGTCGGCGTACTGAGCGGTGTGCCCGACGAGTTGGCGCAGGTGGCCAAGGCCAGCGGCGTGCGCTCCGGCCGTCTGCTGGTGCATGTCGAGCAGACGCTCCCACTCGAGCACGCACCCGACGCCGACCGCTTGGGCGAATCCGGCCGAGTCGCCGGAAAGCTCGTGCTCGCAGTCCGCTGACAGTCGATGATGATCCCGTGGACTACTCCGTCGAGCAGCGTTTCTACGATGCGGCGGCCCGTCGTACCTCCGACGCGACCGGCTTCATCGACGTGGCCGCGCGATTTCTTGCCGAAGGCCTCGACTCCCAGGCGCTGCGCGAGCTGGCCGGCGTGCCTCGCTCAACCCGTTCGAAGGAGCTCCGCGGGCTGGTGCAGACCGCGCTGGCTGAGCTCTCGATCCCGCGTCCAACCCGCGATTCGCCCGGTCAGAAGGTGACTCAGGACGGCACTACCTACGCCCGGCTGCCCACCGACGAGGTGCGCTTCGAGATCGTCCCGGCACGCGAGCTGGAGCGGTCGTACGAGGTTCTCGTGTACGTCAACGACTTCGAGATCACCGAGGCCGGCGCCGGGATGGGTATGCACCCGTTCGATCTGATCGTCCCGGCGAACCAGCTCCTCGCGACCGCGGAGCCGCGGCGCGTCGTGGTTGCCCGGTGTACCTGTGGTGAGCCGGGCTGCGGCTCAACCGAAGCACTGATCACCCGCGACGGCGACGCGGTGCATTGGGACTGGTACGTCGATGTGCCCTTCGATCACGGCGTCTCGTTCGATGCCGCGGCGTACGACGCCGCGATCGAGCACCTCGCGGCCGACCAGAGTTGGCAGCGGCCGGTCGACACGGTGTCGCGGCTGGTGCTCGAGGGCGTGGATCGCGATGGGGTCAGCAGCATCGGGCTCGAGCTGAGTTGGGCCGCGGCGGATCATCGGGATCCGGACAAGTTCTTGGTGGCGCTGTTCGCTCCGGCCGAGAAGTTCCAGGTGTTCCTGCGGTTCCAGCTGCGCGGACGACCGCCTGAGGAGGTTGCCGACGAGGTGATGCGGAGGCTCCGCACGTCGCCGCGGAGTTGGTCTGCGACCTTCCATTCGATGGTCGTCGGTAAGCGGGGTCGGCCCTCGATGGCCGGCTGGCGGTGGCGTTCAGAGGATCCCCGGTAGCAGGCCGAGGTCGCGGAGGCTTTCTGCGGTTTCGAGGATGGTGGTTTTGACGTCGCGGGGTTGCCAGGCGAGTTCGGTTCGGGCTCGGTCGTTGTGGATGATCGGGCGTGGGAGGTCCGGCCCCGGAGCCTCTTCGGTGGGCGCAGGTGGGCCCAGGATCTGGGCGATCTCGAGGAAGCTGACCGTCGGACCGTTGGCTACGGCAAGGAAACGCTTGCCTGCGGCATCGGGTGCGGCCATGGCGCGTACGTGGAGGTCGGCGACGTCGCGTACGTCGACCACGCCGAAGCGCGCTCGTGGCGCCACCGGCATCGTGCCGTCGAGCATCATTTTGATCAGCTGGGTCGACGAACGCAGATTCGTGGTGAGCGTCGGGCCGAAGATGCCGGTCGGGTTCACGACCACGAGTTCGGTGTCGGCGCCGGCCATCAGGTCCCACGCTGCCCGCTCGGCGATCGCTTTCGAGCGTGGGTACGGCGCGAGGCCCGGCGTATCGGGATCCGTCCAATCCTCCTCGGTGAACTCGGCGCCCGGCTTCGGTGTGTACCCGACGGCCGCGAACGACGACGTCAGTACGACGCGCCGCGCGCCGGCATCACGCGCCGCCCGCAGTACTCGCAGCGTGCCCTCGCGCGCCGGGACGATCAGCTCGTCGGCATCGTCGGGCTGCGTGACCGGGATCGGCGACGCCACGTGGTGGACTTCCGAGCAACCCGCCACCGCAGCGGACCAGCCGTCGTCGGACATCAGGTCCGCGATGACGATCTCCAGTCCCGCATCGTCCGCAGCACCTCGGCGTACGGCGGCGCGCAGCTCGGCGCTGCGGGATGTCGAGCGCACCGTCGTACGGACCTCGTGCCCGTCCCGAAGGAGCAAAGCGATCAGGTGGGTGGCCAGGTATCCCGAGCCGCCGGTGACCAGGATCATCGCAGTACCTCAACCACGTCTATGAGGCGTTCGATGGCCTTCGCCTCGGCGGTGTCGTCGCCGCGGTCGCGGGCGTCCCAGAGCGCGGCCTTCTCGCGGAGGTACTCGAGCCGGACGCGTTGCGCGGCGATCTCGGCCTCGATCCGCTCCGCGTGCCGCAGCAGCAGGTCACGCTGCTCGGCCGCCGCCTCGCGACCGCGGATCCGGTTGGCGAGGTACGTGCGCATGTCGCCGATGCCCACGCCGGCGGCGCGCAGACACGCGAGTGCCTCGAGTGTGTCCACGTCGGTGTCGCCGTACCGGCGGTGGCCGCTGCTGGTGTCGCGGGAGATGGGGCCGACCAGGCCGACGTCCTCGTAGTAACGCAGCGTGGGCTCGCTCAGCCCGCTCCGCTGCGCGACCTCCTGAATGGTGAAGCTCGTCATGTGACCCACGGTCACACACCTCAAGCGCTTGAGGTCAACGGAACATTTCTGCCATCCAGCGCACCATTGTTTCCGCAAACCCCGCCCGGAGCGTGCGGAGGCCCGGGCGGGTGACGCCCGGGCCTTCGTCGAACGTGCAGGTCAGAACATCAGCGCGCGGGCTGGGTCCTCGAGGATGCTTGCTACGTCGGAGAGGAAGATCGAGCCCTTCTCGCCGTCGATCAGGCGGTGGTCGAAGGACAGCGAGAGCGTGGTGATCGAGCGCGGGACGATCTCGTCGTCCACCACCCAGGGCTGCTTGCGGACCGCGCCGAACGCGAGGATCGCGGCCTCGCCCGGGTTGATGATCGGCGTACCGGCGTCGACGCCGAACACGCCGACGTTGGTGATCGTGAACGAGCCGCCGGCCTGGTCCGCCGGTTGCGTCTTGCCCTCGCGGGCGGTGGCGACCAGGTCGTTCAGGGCCTTGCACAGGTCCGGCAGGGTGAGCGAGTCGGCGCCCTTGATGTTCGGGACGATCAGCCCGCGCGGGGTGGCCGCGGCGATGCCGAGGTTGACTGCGCCCTTGTACACGATCTCCTGCGCCTGCTCGTCCCACGCCGCGTTGATGATCGGCGTACGACGGGCCGCGAGCGTGACCGCCTTTGCGACGATGAGCAGCGGCGAGACCCGGAGGTCGCGGAACGCCTTGTCGGCCTTCAACCGCTCGACCAGCTCCATCGTGGCGCTGACGTCGACGGTGATCCACTCGGTCACATGCGGCGCGGTGAACGCACTGGCAACCATCGCCTGCGCCATCACCTTCTGCACACCCTTCACCGGCACGCGGGTGTCGCCCTGCGCACTCACCACAGGTGCAGCTTCGTACGCCGGTTCAGCCGGAGCCGCCACATGACCCTCGACATCGGCCCGGGTGATAATCCCACCCGGCCCACTCGCGGTCACCGCAGCCAGATCAATCCCCAGATCCTTGGCCAGCTTGCGAACCGGCGGCTTGGCCAGCACGTGCACCGACCCGGCCTGTTCATTGCTCTTAGCAACAACCGGTTCGGGAGCAGGTACAGGAGCGGGTGCAGGCGCAGCTACCGGATCCGGACCAGCTGACTTGCGGGCTCGGCGTTTGGCTTCGGTGGTTTTGGGGCCGTAGCCGACCAGGACCGCGGTGCGGCCGCCGGTTTCCTCGGCCGGCTCGGGGACGGTGGGGACCATGTCGTCGGCCAGAGCCTCGGCCGGCGAATCGGTTTCCACCGAGATGATCGGGGTGCCGACGTCTACCGTTTCGCCCTCGGGGACCAGGAGGTCCTTCACGACCCCGGCAAACGGAACCGGCAGCTCGACGAGCGACTTCGCGGTCTCGATCTCGACGATGGTGTCGTTGAGCTTGACGGTGTCGCCGGGCTTGACCTTCCAGCTGACGATCTCGGCCTCGACCAACCCTTCGCCGACGTCCGGGAGGCGGAACTGCTGGATGCCCATCAGTACCCCATCACGCGGTCGACGCCGTCCAGCACCCGGTCCAGGTCCGGCAGGTAGTCGTCTTCCATCCGCGACGGCGGGTAAGGCGTGTCGTACCCGGTGACGCGCAGTACGGGAGCCTCGAGGTGGTAGAAGCACTCCTCGGTCACCCGCGCGGCGATCTCAGATCCGGTGCCGAGCGACAGCGGCGCCTCGTGCACCACCAGCGCCCGCCGGGTCTTCTTGACCGACGCGAAGATCGTCGCGAGGTCCAGCGGCGCGATCGTCCGCAGGTCCACGACCTCGAGGTTGCGTCCGTCCTCGACCGCGGCCTCGGCCGCCTGCAGGCAGGTCTTCACCATCGGGCCGTAGCAGAACAGCGTCGCGTCGGTGCCCTCACGGACCACCTTCGCCTGGTGCAGCGGCTGCACGGGCGGCACGGACTCGTCCAGCTCCGCCTTCTCGTGGTACCGGCGCTTCGGCTCGAAGAACACGACCGGGTCGTCGGACGAGATCGCCTGCTGGATCATCCAGTACGCGTCCACCGGGTCGCCGCACGAGACGACCTTGAGCCCGGGCACGTGCGCGAACAGCGTCTCCGGCGACTCCGAGTGGTGCTCGACCGCACCGATGCCACCGCCGTACGGGATCCGGATGACGACCGGCATCTTGATCCGGCCTTCGGAGCGGTAGTGCATCTTCGCGACCTGGTTGATGATCTGGTCGTACGCCGGGAACACGAAGCCGTCGAACTGGATCTCGCAGACCGGCCGGTATCCGCGCAGCGCCAGGCCGACCGCGGTGCCGATGATGCCGGACTCGGCCAGCGGGGTGTCGATGACGCGGTCCTCGCCGAAGTCCTTCTGCAGGCCTTCGGTGACGCGGAAGACACCGCCGAGCTTGCCGATGTCCTCCCCCATGATGACGACCTTCGGGTCCTTCTCCATCGCGGCCCGAAGGCCCGCGTTGATGGCCTTGCCGAGAGTGATCTTGGTCATCGCTCAGCCCTCGCCTTCGAACGACGCGGCGTACGCGGCGAACTGGTCCCGCTGCTCGGCGAGCTGCGGCGTCTCCTCGACGTACACATGCTGGAAGAAGTCGGTGAGCACCGGGTCCGGCAGCGCGAGACAGCCGGCCCGCAGGACGGCGGCGATCTTGTCGGCCTCGGCCTCGATCTCGTCGAAGAAGTTGTGGTCGACCCCGGCGTGCCGGGTCAGGTACGCGTGCACGCGCTCGATCGGGTCCTTGAGCTTCCAGTGCTCGAGGTCCTCGTTGAGCCGGTACTTCGTCGGGTCGTCGGACGTGGTGTGGGCGCCCATCCGGTACGTGTACGCCTCGATCAGCGTCGGCCCGCTGCCTTCACGGGCGCGCTTCATCGCCTGCTGTGTGACGGCGTACGTCGCGAGCACGTCGTTGCCGTCGACGCGGACGCCGGGGAAGCCGAAGCCGGCGGCGCGCTGGTACAGCGGGATCCGGGTCTGCCGGTCGATCGGCTCCGAGATCGCCCACTGGTTGTTCTGGCAGAAGAAGACCACCGGCGCGTTGAACACCGAGGACCAGATGAACGCCTCGTTGACGTCACCCTGGCTGCTGGCGCCGTCACCGAAGTAGGCGATCGTCGCCTCGCCGTTCTCGGCGTCGCCGATCGCGTGGTCGCGCTGCTGACCCATCGCATACCCGGTCGCGTGCAGCGTCTGGGCGCCGATCACGATCGTGTACAGGTGGAAGTTGTTGTCCTTGGGGTCCCAGCCGCCCTGGTCGACGCCGCGGAACAGGCCGAGCAGCCGCAGCGGGTCGACGCCCTGGCACCACGCGACACCGTGCTCGCGGTACGTCGGGAAGACCATGTCCCTGTCGTTCAACGCCCGGCCGGAGCCGATCTGCGCGGCCTCCTGACCGAGCAGGGACGCCCACAGCCCGAGCTCACCCTGGCGCTGCAGGGCGGTCGCCTCGGCGTCGATCCGGCGGACCAGGACCATGTCCCGGTAGAAGCCCTTGATCGCCTCGTCGCCGAGGTCGAACGAGTAGTCCGGGTGCTCGACGCGCTCGCCTTCGGGCGTCAGCAGCTGGACGAACTCGACCTCCTCGGAGGCCTGGGGCGGACTGACCGGCGCCTCCACGGGCGCGAACACTTCCGGGGGAGTCCCCGGCACCGACTCACTCACATGCACTCCTCGGGTTCGAGCGCGGGATCGCCGCGACCGCAACGTTGCACGGGGCCGGCCCGTTTCGCCGGATGAGGCTTTCGCAGGCTGGTCCGCGTGATTCCAGGGGTTGATGCACTGCTGGCAGTGGACCTCCTCACCGGTCTCACTCCCATCTTGCCGGACACCGTACCGACCAGGTGCCTGATCCGCTAACTGTCTGGACTCCAGCGGGTACGGCGGTACCGAAAACGGTCTCAGGATGAGACACCAGTCCACTCACTGGTCCCATCCCAGCGCTCATATTACAGATATCCGGCGCATCGACGGCATGTGTCACAACTTAGTCTCGATCAGGGCAGTTTCTCCAGCCGGACCAGCTTGAAGTTCGTGCCCTCGCGGTCGCCGTCACCCGGAGTGTTATCTCCGTCATGTACGGCGAACAACCCGTGCGGGAACCGCGCTCCGAGCGGCTCGGTGGTCACCGCGGCGCCGTCACTGTGCTGTACGCCGTCCGCGGCGGGACCGTCGACGACCTCGAATCCGGCGCGGTAGACGAGTCGCCGTCCATCCATCCGGTAGCTCGCGAACGTCGAGTCGCCCTGGCTGGACGCGTACAGCGTGCGCCGGCCGTGCTCGTACGCGATCGTCAGACCCTCGGCGTCCGCACTGAGGTACTTTCCAGCGTCGGGGCTGGCCGGTCCGGCGGCCTCGCACTCCTCGGCCTGCTCGTTGTAGACAGCCTTCTGGCCGAACTCACGGACCTTCTCCAGCAGCTCGGGCTTCCCGTGCTGCGGGATGCGCCAGATGCCGACGTCTTCCTGGGCGGCGTACAGGTCGTTCGTGGTGCGGTCGAAAACCATGCCCTCGAGCTGGGGGCGGTCGCCCGGGTCCTCGCAGGGCGACCAGGTGGTGCCGTTGGAGAGCGTGAAGCTCGCCGGCAGATCGACATACCGTACCGTTTGGTATGTCGTCTTCCCGCGGCCGTCCGGGACGAGCCGGAGGAACGCGAGGCGGGTCTCGCTCCGCCTGGTCACCGCGACAACCGGCTTCCCG
This sequence comes from Kribbella rubisoli, assembly GCF_004217145.1. GTDB lineage: Bacteria > Actinomycetota > Actinomycetes > Propionibacteriales > Kribbellaceae > Kribbella > Kribbella rubisoli. Next base: position 2,023,524 of record NZ_SHKR01000011.1, read on the forward strand.
TTGATCGAGGTCGCCGCGAGACCGTACGCCGTGCGCTGGTCCTGCACCTCTTCTGTGTTCTTGCTGAACACCAGCGGCGCCTTCGCGCTGGTCACGTCGGTGAGGCGACCGTTCTTGATCGCATACATGCGGAGCTGATCGCGGCCGCGGTCGGTGACGACGGCCAGGTTCCCGACGATGTCCACGTTGTTGAACCGGCCCGGCTCCTGCCCCTCCTGCGGCGCGGGCGGCGTGGCGAACCGCTGCACCTGCTTGCCGGTGAGGTCGAAGACAGTGAGCCCGCCGTTCTTCAGCGTGCCGAGTACGACGCTGCGCCCGGGGTTCTTCTGATCGACCCAAATCGCTGGGTCGTCCGCGTTCGCATCGCCGCCGGCCTCGTCGTCCCAGTTCGGCGCGGTCTCGGCGGCGGCGGTCACCTCCGTCAACCCACTCGCGTACGCCGGGTGCACCCCGAGCGTCACGGTCAGCGCAGCAACGACTACACCAGCGATCCGCATCTTCGTTCTCCTCACGATCACGGCAGTAGCCGCACCCTGCCCGGTGCCGATGGCCTGGCGGGAAACAGTGGATTGCTGGCCGGATACCGCCTTGCGCGCCGGATCGCCGAGTCCTAGCGTAAGCATCGTCAATGCATGACACCCCTGACATACCTTTGAGGAGGATCGGATGGCCGCCTCCGCTCCGGCCACAGTGGCCGAGACCGGTTCCCGCCCGGCCTCCGGCGCGATGATCTGGACCGCGCTCACGGTCGTGTACATCGTCTGGGGTTCGACGTACCTGGCGATCCGGGTGGTCGTCGACGCGGAGATCCCGCCGATGCTGGGGATGGCGACGCGCTTCCTCACCGCGGCAGTACTTATGGCGGCGGCCCTGGCCCTCAAGTCCGGGTGGAAGCGGCTGCGGATCACTCGGCAGGAGGCGATCGGCGCGGCGACGGTCGGCGTACTGCTGCTTGCCTTTGGCAACGGTGCGGTGGCGATCGCGGAGCAGACGGTCCCGTCCGGGTTGGCGGCGCTGCTCGTTGCGGCGATTCCGTTGTGGCTGATGCTGCTGCGGGTGGGCGGCGGTGAGCGACCGCGCGCGATGACGTGGGTCGGCGTACTGATCGGGTTCGGCGGGGCGGCCTTGCTTGCGTTGTCAGGTGGCAACACGAGCGCGAAGCCGCTGTCGGTCGCGATCCTCGTGGTGGGCACGATCTGCTGGGCGATCGGTTCGCGGTTCGCACCCCGGCTCGGCCTACCGCGGGATCCGCTGGTGACCGCGCTCTACGAGATGGTCTTCGGCGGTACGGCGATGGTGCTGCTCGGCGTACTGCGGGGCGAGCCGGCGCGGCTGCACCTCGACCGCGTCGACGGGTCGGGGTGGATCGGGCTGGCGTACCTGGTCGTGTTCGGATCGCTGCTCGCGTACACGGCGTACTCGTATCTTCTTGCGAACGCGCCGATCTCGCTGGTCGGGACGTATGCGTACGTGAACCCGGCGGTGGCTGTGTTCCTGGGGTGGCTGATCCTGAGCGAGAGTCTGACGTGGCAGATCCTGCTCGGCGGCGCGGTGATCATCGTCGGGGTCGCGCTCGTGGTCACGTCGGAACGCCGGCGGAAGTGACGTCGTAGGCGCGGGTGACGTAGTACAAGGAAAGACCCGGGCCCACGAGGGACCCGGGTCTCCCACCGCTGCCGATGCGCGCGGCAGCGGGTCTGACGCCGGTCGCACCCTGCCCCGAAAAAACACGGCGCGAAACTCGGCAATGGTTCCAACGATATTCCGGCGGATCGTGCTATTGCCAATTCGGCGACCACCGAGCCCACCGAAACAATCTCCCGATTCACCGGGCATCCGTCACCCGCGCTGACTCAACGACGCACCATGACCTCGGTTACGGGTGCTTCTGTATCAACTTCCGCTCGCTCTTCCGGCCGTGCCGTTGCTGGTAAGTTGCCTGGTCAGCACAGGATTGATTGTTTTGTCAGGGAACTCATCACCGGCCGGCTATGTTCCCGCCTACGGCCAAAAAAGCTGACGAAAAAGTTTGTAACCGGCGCTGCCAGGTGTCGTTAGCACTAAGACGAATCCGTCAAACCCGAAAGGAAACCTGGCATAATGCAGGTAACTCGCAAGATCGTCGCGGCTGCGGCAGTGGCGACCGTCGCCACCCTGGGCCTGGCCACCATGGTGAGCGCCAACGTTCTGGACGACGCGCAGAAGAAGGCTCAGGACTCCGGCCTGGCCGACGCGGCGTCGGCGGCCAGCAAGGGCTACGACAACGGCCACGCTCGCTGGTGGGGCATGCACAAGGACGGCTCGCTGGTCGCCCTTGACCGCAACGACCTCGGTGCGGTCCAGGCCTGCCACAACTTCGGTGCCGGCACCGGCATCGGCGGCACTGTGCCGGCCGAGGACATCACCGGCATCGTTGGCTGGGGCAACGACGGCAACAGCATCACCGCCGTCAAGACCTGCGAGCAGAACAACGAGCAGAACCGCAAGTGGTACAAGGCTGACGGCAACGGCGTTGTCTCGATCTCCGACAACAAGGTCGGTCCGTGGCAGGTCTGCCACAACGAGGTCGACGCCACGGGCATCGGCGGCACTGTTCCGCTGACGAACCCGACCGGCATCCTGGGCCTGGACAACGACGGCAACTCCGTCGACTCGCTCAAGACCTGCGAGCAGAGCAACGAGCAGAACAACTGACCCTCCCTGGTCAGTGATGATGCAGGACCCGAAGCAGCCACCTCGGTGGGTTGACTGATTCGGCGCAACACGCAACAACCGCGGCGCCGGGAGCAAGCCTCACTCCTCCCGGCGCCGCTTCATGTCCAGATGTAGCTCATCCCCGCGGGGACTCGCGGGCTGTCGCCCGCGAGCGACTACCACCTGCACCGCCCGAACATCTCAGGGGTTAACCCCTGGCCTTGCCGGTTCTCCCGGTTCACACGAGCCGCGAACCCGCAAGAGGACGGGTTAACCCCTCCCGTTACCCGGGCGACGCCGCTGGCCAGCGATAGCTCGGGAGCGTGCGCCGGTTCGTCAGCTCCGACACGAGCTCGATCGATCACCACGGTCGCGGACCACCACGAGGCAGTTGCACGCGCGTAGCACCGCGCGGGCTGACCACACCCCAGCGAGCTGTCCGCAGTACCTATCGCCGGCTGACCGCAGTACCTACAGGTGGCGGAGGTCTACGCAGGAGCCGTTGGGGAGGTCTCGGGTTAGGAGAGACCAGATGCCGGTGGCGGCGGTCTCGGGGGTGGTGAGGGAGCCGGAGCGCTTCAGGTCGTGGAAGCGCGACACCGACGGGAAGTCCGCCTCGGGTGTGGCGCGGATTTCGGACTGCATGGCGGTGTCGACGACGCCGGGGGCTACGGCGATGACGTGGCAGTTGGCGGGTTGTTCCTGGCCGACGGTGCGGACCCAGTGCTCTACGGCGGCTTTCCCCGCGTTGTACGAGGACCAGCCGGCGTACGCCGTCTTGGCTGCGCCGGAGGAGAGGAGGATCAGGTGGCGTTCGCAGGTGAGGTGGGCGGAGGCGCGGAGGAACGCGGCGCCCAGGACCTGCGGTGAGGCGGAGTTGAGTAGTACGGCCCGGGTGTACGCGTCCGGATCGGCGAAGGCCGCGGGGCCGATCGGGGTGATGGTGCCGGCGTTGTGGATGAAGACGACCCGGTCGCCGTCGTACTCCGCTAGTTCCTTTGTGAAGTGCTCTTCGACGACGGCCCAGCCGGCGGGGTTGGAGAGGTCGGCCTTCAGGTGGTTCGGCGTGCCGCCTCGGCGGGAGATGTCGATGACGCGGGCGTCCGGGAACGGCACCGTCGCGGCGAGGGCGGCGCCGATCCCGGCCGATGCGCCGGAGATCCAGACGAGGGCGGTCACTGGCGCCAAGCGCGGGCGACGCCGAGGAAGAGGTCGTTGGCTTCGGACTCGCCGATGGTGACGCGGACGCCGTCGCCGGGGAACGGACGGACGGAGACACCCTCGGCCTGCACGGCTTCAGCGAACTTCACAGTGTCATCGCCGAGCTCGAGCCAGACGAAGTTGGTCTCCGACTCAGGAACGTCCCAACCGGCGGCACGCAGCGCTCCAACGACCCGGGCTCGCTCGACGACCAGCGCGTCGACCCGCTCGAGCAGCTCCTCCTCGACAGCCAACGACGCGATCGCCGCCGCCTGCGCGACGTAGCTGACCCCGAACGGCAAGGCACACTTCCGGATCGCGCCGACCACCTCCGGGTGTCCGATCGCATACCCGACCCGGAAACCGGCCAGCCCGTACGCCTTCGAGAACGTCCGCAGCACCAGCACGTTCGGCCGCTCGCGGTACAGCTCGACGCCGTCGACGACCTCGGTCTCCCGGACGAACTCGCGGTATGCCTCGTCCACCACGACCAGCACGTTGGACGGTACGACGTCCAGGAACGCGAGCAGCTCGTTCCGGCGTACGACGGGGCCGGTCGGGTTGTTCGGCGTACAGACCAGCACGACCTTCGTGCGTTCGGTGATCGCCGCCTCCATCGCCTTGAAGTCGTGGCGGGCGTCGGCGGTCAGCGGCACCTGGACCGACGTGGCGCCGGTCAGCTGGACCGCGATCGGGTAAGCCTCGAACGAACGCCAGGCGTAAACGACCTCGTCACCCTCCGAGACCGTCGCCTGCAGCAGGTGGTAGAGCAGCGCGACCGATCCGGTCCCGACCGCGAGGTCGCTGACCGGTACGCCGAACCGGGCCGAGAGCGCCTCGAGCAGCTCGACGCAGCCCATGTCCGGGTAGCGGTTCATCTGGGCCGCGGCCTCGGTCGCGGCGGCGAGCACACCCGGGAGCGGCGGGTACGGGTTCTCGTTGCTGGACAACTTGTACGTCGGCCGGCCGTCGGTGCGCGCCGGCGGACGGCCCGGCTTGTAAGCCGCGACGTCGTCCAGGCAGGCGCGAAAGCGAACCTCGTTGTCAGGGGTCATGCCCGCAGGTTAGTCCTTACCTCACGCCGGAACCAGCCTCCTTCGAGCGACCTCGCGCACACCGTTTGACTCCCGGTACATCGAGCCTCAAACTGACTGATTGTCGGACAATCAGGAGATCTGACATGGATCTCATCGGGTCAGGGAGGGTGTTCATGGGGCAGCCGCTGGAGTGGGGTCGTCGCTATCTGATGGTCCGGCCGGACCACTTCCGGATCGACTACGTGATCAACCCGTACATGTCGACGCAGGACCAGCCGGACCCGGCGCTGACGCTCAAGCAGTGGGACTCGCTGCGGCAGGCGATCGTGGACGCCGGCGGCGAGGTCGAGGTGCTGGAGCAGCGCCAGGACTCCCCCGACATGGTGTACGCGATGAACCTGGGGCTGGCGGCCGCGGACGGTCGCGCGATGCTCTCCCACATGCGCTTCGAACCGCGTCGCAAGGAGTCGCTGAGCGCGGCAGAGTGGTTCACCGGGCACGGGTTCCGGCTCGACCGGACCGGCGGCGAGGGGGTCGGACCGCACTTCGAGTCCGGCGATGCGTTCGTGTTCGGCGACAGCCTGGTCGTCGGGTACGGTCCGCGCACCGAGGCCGACGCGCTCAAGCACCTCGCGACCGGTTGGAACATCCGTGTCCGCGGGCTGCGGATCGCGCACGAGGGCATGTACCACCTGGACCTGCCGTTCTGCCCGGTGGACAGCACCCACGCGATGGTCTACCCACCGGCGTTCGACGCCGCCAGCCAGGCCGAGCTCTCCGGTATCGTCCCCGACCCGATCGTGCTGACGGACGACGAAGCCTTCGCCTTCACGGCAAACTCCATCGTGGTGAACGAGACGATCATCATGCCGGCCTGCTCTCCGCGCCTTCGCGCGATCTTCACCGACCTGGGCCTGCGAGTAGTCGTCCTGGACCTCTCCGAGTTCCACAAGGGCGGCGGCTCGGCCCGCTGCCTGACCAACCCGCTGGACTTCCCGCTGGCCGACATCACCACCCCGGGCGGTGAACTACTCCTGCCGGCCTGAGCGCGCGTCAGCAGCCGCCAGCCCAGCACGCATCGACTCCCGCACCGCCGGCTCCCATGGTCCGGTGTTGGCGAGCGGGAGCTCGGTCATGAACCGCCGCTCGGCCTCGGGAATCCGGGCGACGACGAGATCAGGGTCCGAGACGACGGTCGCGTAGAGCTTCGGACCGTCGGCGGAGAACAGGTCCGCGATCACCAGTCTTCCGTCGGCGGTCCGCATGACGTTGTCCGGGTTGTCGTCCAGCGGTCCGCACCACGGCAACTCTGCCTGGGCACGCTCGTGGACGCGATGCACCACATCGACGAGATCGGCAACCTCCGGTGCTCGGGCAGCAATTGCATCGTGGAATGCGGCGGCGTCGCCTGAGGGGACCGGCTGGAGGGGCTCCATCAGTTGCAGGTCGCCGCCGCCGGTCAGGCGGTGGTGCGCGAACAATTGCGGGACCTGGCCGGTGTACGACGCCTCGCGGTAGAACGCGGCGACGTACGGGCCGGCTGGGTCGAACGGGCTGATGCGCGCGACCGCCGTACCGTCCGGGGACTGCAAGGCAATCGCCCAGTCGCCGACACCGCAGCGGGTCCACCCTGCCGCGAGAAGCTCTTGTTCTACTTGCCGGTGGTCCAGATCAGGTCGAGGGTGGCCGGGTCCCAGCCATAGCCTTGGATCCATTGGTTGGCTTTTTCTTTGCCCTGGGGGCCGTAGACCTCGATGACGACCGAGATCGCCTCGGGGTTGGTGGGGTCGGACTTGGACTTCGTGTAGGTAGCCTCGAAGCCGTCGCCGACGTACGGCAGCTGGCTGAGGATCGGATACTTCTGCTTGAGCCTGGCCTGGGTCTGGTCGTACTGCCGGCCGGCCTCGGCCTCGAGCTTCAGCTCCTCGCCTGGGTTGTTCTTGGCCCATTCGCGGCCCTCGGCGCTGTTGGCGTAGAGGTACATCTTGACCGCCTGCCGATCGCCCTCGGCGGTGAACGTGATCGAGTAGTCCTCGAAGCCCCGGCGCTGACCGTCGAGCGTGTGCTGCCCGGCCTTCACCTTGACCTCGCCGTTCGCGGGGATCTCGTGGCCGTCCAGCTTCAGGGTCAGGTCGTTCGGGATGGACTCCACGGTGAGGCTGGTCTGCGAGCCGCCCCGGAACAGCAGGATGCCGCCGACCAGCACGACGACGACCGCCAGCGCGACCACGCCGATAAACAACGGCCGCCGGTTCTCCTCCAGCATCAGCTGCTCCCGTTCCTTTCCTCAGCTCTTCGGTACCGGCGCGCTCTTCAGCCGGTAGACAGTGAACTGCCCGCCGACGCCGTACAGGTGACCGGCCTCCGGCACGTGACCGTGCAGCGAGCCGGACGCCGAGTCGTACCCGCCGCCTTCCTTGCCCCACGGACCGACGTACAGGTACGTGTGGCCGGGACCGTTCAGGATGTCACCCGGCTTCATCCCGCCCGGTGGCTGACCGTGCCACCAGTCGTACTTCCCCGAGGACTCCAGGTAGGTGCGCTGCACGTCGGTGCCCACATTCGGGTACTTCGGGTCGGCGCCGCTCATGTGCATCACGGTCGCGACGAACCGGCCGCAGTCACTGTACGGATCCTCGCCGCTGGCGCCGTCGTTGTACTTCGCCATCGCCTCGACGAACTCCGGCTTCGCGATGCTCGCGGCGACGCCGTTGTGACCGCTGTCCGGCCAGGCCAGGTTCTTCGCCACCTCGGCGATGTTGCCGCTGCCGGCACCGCAGCCGCTGGTATCGCCACCCTTGCCGGCAGCCGGCGCCGATCCGCCGAAGGTGTTGAGCACGTGCTCGGCGTTCGCCTTGCGTTCGGCGTACCGCGGGTTGTTCGGGTTCTCGTAGCCTTCGAACCGCTCGAACTGGCCGCCGAACGCGATCGCGGCCGCGTCCACCGTGGTGGCGGCCTTGACCGCGTCACCCGCGGTCTTCTCCGACAGCGGCGGCTTGCCGAGCAACTGCTTGTGCAGGAAGTCCAGCTGGTAGGCCAGCGAGCCGATGACGTCGTCGCCGACCCCGGCATCGCGGGACGGGTTGATCATCTTGGACGCCGGCGTCCATTGGACGATGCCCCAACCACCCGAGTACCCGAGCACGTCGGCGGGCTTGGTCACCGTCCCGGGCGCCGTGCCCTGCTTGCGGCCCGGCTCGACGCTGGACTCGCTGATCATGTTGCCGACGATGCCGGCGGCCTGCTCCTTGGTGTACCCGTTCTGGACGAAGAAGTTGAAGGCCTTCTGCTGGTTGTTCGCCCCGCTCAGGTCGCCGTTGAGGCAGGAACAGCCGCTGTCGCCGGAGTCGGAGGTGTCGAGCTCGAAGGGGTTCTTGTCCGGCTTCTGGGTCTCCCAGTCGGCGGGATCGTCCTTCTTCTCGGCCTTGTTGACCCACATCTCCCAGTGGATGTGCGGGCCGACCAGACCGGGTGCGACCTCGTTGCCGGTGCCGGAAGTGCCGATCACGTCGCCGCGCTTCACATCGGCGTTCAGGGCCACGCTGATGGTCTTGAGGTACGTCGTCCGGGTCTCGACGTCCTCGCGCCGGATCCGGACCTCGCCGTCGGAGGCCTTGACGACCTTGCCGTCCTGCGAGGCGTAGACCTTGCTGCCCTCGTCGACCTTGAAGTCGTACCCCTGGTGCGGGGCGACGGCGAGCGGCTCGGTCCAGTCGACGTCGATCTTCTGCGAATCGGTGGGGTAGGCGAACAGGCTCTGTTCGGTGGCCTGCTGGGCGCACTGCGCCTCGGCCGTGTCCATCCCGCCGAGGACGCCGAGCAGCATCATCAGGACGATCAGCAGCGGGAGCAGCAGGATCAGCCCGATCGCGCCGAGGATCGGCAGCACTTTGCTGTCTCCCACGTTGTGCTCCTCGCTCACTCGAGTGGACTCCCGCGCCGGTCCGCGAAGAGGGGCGGCCACTGGGGGAAATGGTGCCCGAAAACCGGGTCATCGTGTCGTGAGTTATCCACAGGCCGGGCCGCGCGCCGGGTCGCGCGCGACAACGGACCGGGTCTGGACGAGAATCACACCATGTACGAACGGCTGCGGGTGGACCGCTCGACCACGGTGGACCGGGTGGTCGACGCACTGCGCGCCGCGCTGTTCGCCGGTGACCTCGAGCCCGGTACGCCGCTGCGCGAGCAACCGCTCGCGGAAGCGCTGGGGGTCGCCCGGAGCACGATCCGGGAAGCGATGACGATGCTGGTCACCGAGGGCCTCGCGGTCCGCGAGCCGAACAAGGGCGTCAGCGTCGCGATCCTGCACCCCGACGCGGTGGCGGACATCTGCCGGGCGCGGTTCGTGCTGGAATCAGCCGGGATCCGGGCCTGGTTCGACGCCGACGAGGCGGCCCGGGAGCGGGTCCGCGAGGCGATGCGGGTGTTCGCCGCGACAGCGAAGGACGGCGCCGACCCGGAGGCGTTGACCGAGACCCACCTCGCGATCCACCGCAGTCTGGTCGCGCTGACCGGCAGCGAGCGGCTGATCGCCACCGCCGACTCGATCACCGGCGAGGCGCGGCTCGCGCTGGCCCGGGTGGATGCCCTGCGGCAGGACGCGCGCCAACAGGTCGCGTCCCACCGCAAGCTCATCCGGCTGCTTGAGCGGGGCGAGCTCGACGAGTGCGTCGACGAGCTCCGCCGTCACCTCGAAGGCGCCCAGGAGTCGCTCCTGGAAGCCATCGCGATGCCACCCGCCTGACTCACACCAGTCCGTCGGCCGTCACGTCGTACGTCTGCGAACCGACGCGGAGGCCGGTGAGGCGGGCGTCGGGGTCCAACTCGGCAACCTGCGGGTTCGCGGTGACTGTGCCGTCGAGGGCTACCTCGATGCCGAAAATGCCCTCCAGGACCAGGCTGACCCACGCGCCGGACGACGAGCAGGACCAGTCGATCAGGTACGGGAACTGCGGCGGGGACTTGGCCGCTCCACCGGCCATCGCCGGCTGCGCCTCCTCCACGAAGTGCGCCTGTCCGCACGGACCCTGGTTCGCCGTCTTCGCCAGACCAGGCAGCCAGTCGAGCAGTACGTCGCCGCGGCCGAGTGCGAAGAGTGCACGACCCGCATCCGCCGGCCACGCCGGGTACGCACCGTTCCATTGGTGGTCGGGGCGGACGCTGAACGCAGCATCAGCGTCGTACGGCGAGAGCGCGCGCATCCACGTCGGTGTCTGCAGCTCATGCTGGAAGAACGACACCATCTCGGCACACTGCGACTCGGACAGGTCGTCCGGCATCGTCGTACCGATCAGGTTGAAGTCGTAGCAGTGCCGCACCGGTACTAGCGACCCGTCTGGTTGCCGGGCGTGCCAGAAGCCCTTGCCCTCGACGTACAGCTCGTTGACGTGGCCGGCCTGCGCCGACGCCTCCTTGCGCAGCAACGAGGCACGGTCGGAGTCACCGGAGCGGTCCGCGATCTCGGCGGCGACGCGCATGCACCACACGTTCGCAGCGTTGAAGCTGGCGACCTCGTGCACGTAGCTGCTCACACACTCCAGCAGGTTGTCGATGCCGCCGTAGTCGGCCAGCGCGTGCTCACCGCGCAGGCCACGCCAGGCGGTCGCCCAGTCGTGCACGTGCTCTCCCACTGCCTTCGGACCGATCGTGGCGTCCAGGAACGCTTCATCGCCGGTGAAGCGCACGTAGTCGCGCACCAGCCGGGTCATCGCGAAGTCGTTCACCGAGTACCACTGCCCGACCGGTCCGCCCGTGAGCCACTCGGTACCGAAGTGCTCGTGGATGTCGAGGTCGATCCAGTGCTCGATGTGCTTGCGCATCGGCTCCGGGTCCAGCAACGCATGCGTCAAGGACGACAAGCTGTAGTCCCAGATGAACGTCGTCGTCTGCCAGTACCGCGGCATCAGCGTGTCGTAGGTCCGCCCGAGCACACTGGCCGGGTTGTCCCGCCGGAACCAGATCACACCCAGCACGCCCCACCAGTACAGCTTCTGCAGCGCCTCGTTCGACGTTTCCAGCACGGGCAGGGACCCGCTGAAGCCGTCGCTGGACGGGTCGAAAGCGTCCGCGATCGCCACATCCCACACGCTCTCCGCCACCGCGATCACCGCAGGTACGTCGGCCACGCAGACATCGAAGTGCTCCGCAGCCTCTTCCGACGAGCCCGCCAGCACATGCACATACGACAGCTGCCCGCGCCCAGCCTCATCCAGAACCAAGGTCGTCTCGAGCATGCCCCTGTCCACAGTGCTGGGCACATCGAGGCCTTGCACGCTCACAGCCGATTCGGACTCACCTGTGCCGACCACTCGCCCATCGACAACCCGCAGCGTGTTCGGCTCGGACGGCGGCTCCGGGCGCAACCATCCAGTCGACGAGCGGGTCGCGGTGCTCTCCAGCGCGAACCCCAGCTGGACGGACCGGCCTGGCGCGCCAGACACCTCCAGCTGTACGACGACGGCCGGCCTACCCGGTGCGCAAGCGGTTGTGGTGCGGACATCCAGCCCGTCGACGGTGGTGGAACGGACGACGCAGTCCGGGCGCCACACGACCTCCACGGTTCCGCCGTACGAGCGTGCCAGCCGCCCGTCGACGTACAGCTGGGCGGTGATCGTGTCGCCGTGCGAGTACGGCGGGAAGTTCACGCTGCGGATCGCGACGACGTCATGGTCGACCTGCGCCGTACCCAGGAAGTTCGTCAGCCCGGGCGGGTTGAACATGTCGTCATACGTGTGCGTAAGGATATCGCTGGCCAAATCGGCACTGCGAGGAATCATGAGGGGTCGGCCCAATCGGTGTTCGGGAGCAGGGGGTACCAGTCCGGGCGCGCCGGATCGCGGTCGTACGGATAGGGGCCGAGCTCGCGGAACAGTTCGGCGTACTCCGCCAACTTGTCGCGGTCCAGCTCGACGCCGAGTCCCGGTGCATCCGGTACGGCGATAGCACCGTCGACGTACGGAAGCTTGCCGCCGGCAATAATGTCGTCACGCAGATGGTGGTAGTGCGCGTCCGCCGCGAACGAGAGGTTCGGTACGACGGCGCCGAGCTGAAGCATCGTCGCCAGCTGAATGCCGAGCTCGCCCGAGGAGTGCACGGCCACGCCGAGCTGGAAGGTCTCGCAGACGCCGGCCGCCTTGATACACGGCCGGATCCCGCCCCAGAACGTCGTGTCGAGCAGGATCACGTCGACCGCTGGATCACGCACGTTGGCCGCGAGCTGCTCGAAGTTCACGACCACGGTGTTGGTGGCGAGCGGGATCGGCGTCTTCTCGCGGACGCGGCGCATCCCGTTCAGGCCCCAGGTCGGGTCCTCGAGGTAGTCGTTGTCGAGGTCCTCGATGCCCCGCGCGAACCGGATCGCCTCTTCGACACCGAACGCGCCGTTCGGATCGAAGCGGACGCGATGGCCCGGAAACGCCTCGGCCAGCGCGCGGAAGCACTCCCGCTCATAGTCCGGCGGGAACACGCCGCCCTTCAGCTTGTGCACACTGAACCCGTGCTCGTCGACAAGCGCCCGAGCGTGCTCCACCAGTTGCGAAGCGGTCCGGATCTCGCCGGTCCCGTCGTCGTTCGGGTGCCGGAAGAACAGGTAGCTCGCGAACGGCACCGTGTCCCGCACCTTGCCGCCGAGCAGCTCGTGCACGGGCACGCCGAGCTCGCGGCCCTGCAGATCCAGGCAAGCGAATTCGATTGCCGCGAGCAACTGAGTACGGTTGTTGTACAGGCTCGCGGTCGGGTTGGCGAGCATCCAGCGCAACGCCTCGGTACGTGCCGGATCGTGCCCGAGCAGGTACGGCTTCAACCCGGCGACCGCGGCCTCCGCGCTCTGCCCGCCGCCGCCCATCTCGCCGAGCCCGATCAGTCCGTTGTCGGCCTCGACCTCTACGACAGTCCTCACGAAGCGTCCCCAGTGCGCCCCGTTGCTGTGCCGTAGCGGTGCCTCGAGCGGCATCGTGACCGTGGTCGCGCGTACGTCGACGATCTTCACTTCTCGTCCTCCGGCAGTACGACGGGGAGGCCGGCGGTCAGCCCGCCGTCCACCTTGACGTCCGCACCGGTCATGAACGACGCGGCCGGCGACGACAGGAAATAGATGACCTCGGCAACTTCTCCCGGTGTCGCGACGCGACCGAGCGGATGCGATCGCCCCCATTCGGCGACCACGTCATCGGTCGACCGATCACCGCCGAACTGCGCTGCGGACGTCCGCAGCATCGGCGTGTCCACGGAGCCCGGACAGACCGCGTTCACCCGGATCCCTTCCTCGGCGTGGTCCACAGCCATCGCCCGCACGAGGCTGAGCAGTGCGCCCTTCCCCATCGAGTACGCCGCGACGCTCTTCTGCGCCGCATACGCCTGCACGGAGGCGACCACCACCACACTTCCGCCGCGCGGCAGCTTCGGAACGAACGCCTGGCAGGCAAAGAAAACCCCGCCGACGTTGACGGCCATCACCTCGTCGTACACGGCGTCCGGCGTGTCCACAACGGTTCCGTAGCGCTGGACTCCCGCGGCACAGACCAGCGCATCGACGGGTCCGGTCTCGGTGGCGATCGCAGCGAGGGCGGCGCGGTCGGCGACGTCGACGACGCGCCCGGTCACGAGCTCACCGAGCTCGGCCGCCAGGGCGTCCAGCGCGGCGGCGTCCCGGTCGAGAGCGACCACTCGGTCTCCCGCGGCGACGAACCGTTCGACTGCACCTCGTCCGATCCCGGCGGCACCACCGGTGACCACGACTGTGCGGCTACTCATACACGTCCTTTCAGAACTGACCGAGGGCCAGGCCCCGGGAGAAGAAGCGTTGGGCGGCGAGGAACAAGATCACGGTGGGGAGCGAGACGAGCAGACCGCCGGCAAGCACGGTCGGCAACGACGCACCCCCGTACGTGCTCTGCAGTCCCGTCAACGCAGGCATGATCGGCCGGACCGAGTCCGACTGGCTCAGGGTCAACCCGAGCAGCAGGTCGTTCCACACGAAGGTCGCCTGCAGGATGAAGATCGCGGCCAGCGCGGACCCCGCCATCGGCAGGTAGATGCTGCGGAAGATCCGGAACAGCCCGCCGCCGTCGACCACCGCGGCCTCGAAAACACTCCGCGCGATCCCGGTGAAGAAGTTGCGCATCACGAACGCCGAGAACGGCACGCTGATCGCGGTGTACACGATGATCATCCCGACCCGCGTGTCGTACAGCCCGGAATCCGCGTACCCGGAGAACAGCGGCATCAGGATCATCTGCAGCGGAAAGATCGTCCCGCCGAAGATGAACACGAACCACAGGAACCCACGCTTCAACCGCAGTACGACGATCGCGTACCCGGCGGCCGAGCCGATCAGCACCGCGAGCACCGGCGCGATCACGCTGTACATCGTGGTCGCCACCAACGTGTCGCCGAGCGCGGCCTTGCTCCACGCGTCCCCGAAGTTCGAGAACAGCGAGAAGCCGGCCGGCTTCCAGACCGTCTTCGCGTCGTACCCGTCGACGGACTTCGACGCGTTGACGACCAGCAGGTACACGGGCGCGAGCCAGATCAGGCCCAGCACCATCAGGAACGCGGTCTTAACCCTGCTCACGGGCGTCCCCCAACTGGTAGCGCAGGTACAGGATCGAGGCGGCGAACGTGACCAGGCTGAGGAACAGCGCGATCGCCGCACCCTGGCCGTAGTCGTTCAGCACGAAGGTCTCCTTGTACATGGACAGCGCCAGCGTCTCGGACGACGTACCGGGACCGCCCTGCGTCATCACCCACACCACGTCGAACGTCTTCAAGCTGCCGACGATCGACAGCCCGATGACCACCGTGGTGATCGGACGGAGCTGCGGCCAGAGGTGGTGGCGGAAGAGACTGAACCCCTCCGCACCGTCCAGCCGCGCAGCCTCCAGCGGCTCACCTGGGATGGACTGCAACCCGACGACGAACAGCAACGCGTTCACGCCGGCTGCCTGCCAGGTGACCGCGACGATCATCATCAGCGTGTTGCCGGGACCACCCTGCAGCCAGCCGGTGTGTGCACCCGGCAGCCCGAAGAAGCCGAGTGCCTGACCCAGTGCGCCGTCCGGCTGCAGTACAAAGCCCCAGATGACGCCAACAGCCACACCGGAGATCGCATACGGCAGCAGGAACGGCAGCCGCAGCCAGGTGCCCCACTTGTGCCCATAGGTCAGTACTGCGATCAGCAGCCCGAGTGCTACTGGCAGAGTCACCATGCCGACGACCCATAGCAGCGTGTTGACGAGCGCCCCGGTCAGATCGGGGTCGCTGAACATCGCCTTGTAGTTCGCGAGCCCACTCCAGACCGGCGACGCCAGTCCGTCGTACTGCGTGAAGCTGACGTACGTCGTCCACAGGAACGGCAGGTAGAGCAGCAGTGCGACCACGCCGGCAGCAGGTAGCCCGAACAGCGGCGCCATGCGGGCCCCGGTCCGGTCCGGGCGCTGACTGCTCGCCCGGACCTTGACCGGTGGCCGTTCGATCGTGGAAGTCACTTCTGCTTGGCCCAGTACGCGTCCGCCTCGGCCTGGATCTTCTGCAGGCCCGGCATCGGGTCACCCGGCTTGGTCACGAACGCGCCGAAGACCTCGAGCGCCTTGTTCGCGACCGGTACGGGCGTCGCCTCGAACCACCGGTTGATCAGGCGGTATCCGTTGACGTCCTTGTTGAGCTGCGCCAGCGCCGGGTCCTTGACCTCGGCCTTCGGGTTGAACGACAGGTCGCCGCGGGAGTTCGCCCACGCGGTCTGCGCCTGCGGCGTGACCCACCAATCGGTCCACTTCTGCACCGTCGACGCGTGGTCGCTGGCCGCGGCCGAGCAGACCGGACCGGTCTCGAAGATCATCGAGGTCTTCGGCAGTGCCGGGTTCACGTTCGGGATCACGAAGAAGTCGTAGTCGGTGCCGGCCTTCATCTTCAGCGTGTTCAGGTTGCCGCTGAACCAGGTGCCGAAGTTGATCATCGCGACGTCGCCGTTCTTCAGCTGCGCCTGCGGCTCGGTCTTCGAGCCCGGGTCGCTGAAGTACCCGGCGTCGATCATCTTCTTCCACTCGTTCATCACGTCGACCACGCCCGGGTCGGTGTACTTCGCCTTGCCGGCGGCGAGCGCGTCGTACAGGTCCGGATCCTTGCCCGCGAGCAGCGTCTCGAACCAGACGAACGAGAACAGGATGTTGGTCTGGTAGAACGGCTTCACGCCGATCGCCTTGAGCTTGTCGGCGTCCTTGATCATGTCCGCCCAGGACTTCGGCGTGTCGGTGATGCCGGCCTTCTTGAAGACGGCCTTGTTGTAGTACATCACCCAGTAGCCGGCGTTCAGCGGCACGCAGTACTGCTTGTCACCGTAGGTGAAGTACTGCTTGAGCTGCTCGGGAATGTTGCCGTCGGCAATCGCCTTGGTCCACTGGTCGGTGGTGTCGGCGACGAGCTTCTGGTCCACCAGATCCTGAAGCTCCTTGCCGGTGTGCCAGGTGAACAGGTCGGCCTTCTCCTTGGTCCGGAACGACGACCGGATGAAGGCGGTGTACGTGTTCGAGTCGGAGTACCCGACCGGCTGCATGCCGACACCGATGTCCTTCTTGCTGGCCGCGCCGACCTGGGTGAAGGCGTCCTTCCAGCCACCCTTGTCGTTGTAGAACTTGAGCGAGTCGACCGGCTTGTCCTCGCCCTTCTTCGGGGCAGCCGCTCCGCCGCCTCCACAGGCGGACAGCGCGAGCGCGCCGGCGATCACCAGGGCTGCCAGCGCCTTCCGGTTGGTCTTGCGTTGCATGGTGCGTCCTTCCAGCTCAGGGATGCTGAAGTCGTTGGTTGATGACGGCCAGTACGCCGTCGAGGTGCTCGCGGGTGAGCAGTTCGGCGAGGTCCGAGTCGCCGGAGCGGATCGCGTCGTAGATGGCGCGGTGCTCGTCCAGGTCGGCCTGCCGGTCGCCGTGGATGTGCAGGATCTCCAGCTGCTCCCGGGCGTTCACGACGGTCACCGACTCGACCACCTCGGCCAGGGTCGCGTTGCCGGACGCCTGAGCCAGTGAGCGGTGGAAATCCATGTTCACCTCGGCGAGCCGGGCGTGGTCGCCGGATGCGATCAGCTCGGCCGCGGTGGCGAGGTCCTGCTCCATCTGCTCGAGTGCGGCCGCTCCACGCGTCGCTGCGGCCAGTGCGGCAACAGGCGGCTCGATCAATGCGCGAGCCTGCAGTAGCTCGACCAACCGGTCCGCACTGGGTGCCAGCGCCAGGGGATTGGCCAGTACGAGGCGGCCGACGTTCGGACCGACGTACACACCGGAGCCGTGCCGGAGCTCCACTGCGCCGGTTGCCTCCAGTCGGCGCAGCGCCTCCCGGACCGTCGGTACGGCGACCTTGAACCGCTCGGCCAGCGACCGCACCGACTCGAACTGGTCGCCGACCGCCAGCTTCCGGTCCGCGATCAGCGAAAGCATCGACGTCGCCAGATCGTCCAGCAGACTGCGGCGTACGACGCCACCCGGAGTGCTCACTTGGCGGCCGCCAGCGTCACGGCCAGGAACCGCGGCCGGTAGATGCTCACATCGCCGTACAGGTCGTCGCTGACGAGGCTGTTGACGTTGTAGCTGACCAGGAGCTCGTTGCCGCGGCGCAGGTCCGGGTGCTCGTGCGAGTTGTACGTGATGATGTTCCCGCCGGTCTCCGGCGTCTGGTACAGCTCGACCGGCTTGACCCATGGACCGGTCGGCGAGCAGGAGAAGTACCCGACGACACGCTTGCTGAACAGCTCCTTGGTGTCGTGCGTGACCAGCAGGTAGCCGTCCTTGAAGCTCGTGACGCTGTGCTCGTTGGCCACACCCTCGAGCACGCGGACCGAGGCGGCCTCGTCGGATGACCAGCCGGAGCCGGTCCAGTACTCCCACGGCTTCGCAGTCAGGTCGTCACCACGGACGCGAGCAACGTGCTGGTACTTCGACGCGCCCAGGTCTTCGACTCCGTAGATGTACGTGTAGCCGCGATCGCGCAGCAGCCAGCCGGACCACTGCACATTCGCAGCCGACGGCAGCGGGGTGAGCGACTTGAGCTTGAACGTCTTACTGTCGAAGCGGGCGAGGTAGTTGCTGGCCCAGTGCCAGTCCCACTGCCCCGTGCCGGTCTTCACGAAGCGCAGCGCGACCACGTCGAGGTCACGGCCGGCGTGGCTCGTCTGCGCGGCGCCGACCCAGTACCAGCCGTCGGACGGCGGCGGGATGAGTGCCGTCGGGTTGGTCGGCGTACCGCCGGTGACCGTCTTCAGGCTCTTGCCCTGCTGGATCACGAACGAGTTGTTGACGAACGGTGCCGTCGTCGGACGGCTGCCGTCCGGGTTCACCGGTCCGAGGAACGTGTCGGAGAAGATCCACGCCGTCCGTCCGCCGGGGAGTGCGACGGAGTACGTGCTGTCCGCTCCGGTCCACCCCTTGCCGGTGTTGCTGTAGGCGTTCAGGAGCCCCTCGGGCGCGGCGTGCGGGGTCGACCGGGCGGTCCAGTTCGTGCTCACCGCGCTGCAGCTCGACGGGGCGGCGGAGGCGGCGGGCAGACCGAGGCCCGCTGCCGTGAGAGACAACGCGACAACTGCTACCAGTGGGCGTGACATGAAAATGATCAGATCACTTGGTCATTTTCCGTGTCAAGACCCAGGGTCGGATCAGGGTGTGTACCGAGCGTGGTGCTACCGGCCGGGTGGGAGGATCGACGGCATGAAGAACTTGATCATCAGGCTGCTGGCGAACGCGGTCGCGCTGGCGGTCGCGAGCTGGCTCGTCGCCGGCATCACCCTGCAGGGCGCGACCACCGGCAAGCGCGTGCTCACGCTGCTGATCGTCGCCGCGATCTTCGGTGTCGTGAACGCGATCGTGAAGCCCGTGGTGAAGGTGCTGTCGTTCCCACTGCTGATCCTCACGCTCGGTCTGCTGACCTTCGTGATCAACGCGCTGATGCTGTGGCTGACGTCCTGGATCACCGGCAAGCTCGACGTCCAGTTCCACGTCGACGGCTTCTGGTCCGCGCTGTTCGGCGCGCTGATCATCACGATCGTCGGCATGATCATCAACCTCGTCCTGCCGGACAAGGCCGAAGTTCACTAGTGCACGTCGAGATCGTCTGCACCGGAAACATCTGCCGGTCGCCGATGGGCGAGGTCGTACTGCGGGCCAAGCTCGCCGATGCCGGGATCGACGGCGTCGAGGTGACCAGCTCGGGCACCGGCGGCTGGCATGTCGGCGACAGGATGGACCCACGCGCCGCGTCCGCACTGCGCCGGCGCGGGTACGACGGCAGCGCGCACCGGGCCCGCCGGTTCGAGCGCGCCGCGGATCTCACCCTCGCGATGGACTCGGGACACGTCGCCGAGCTGCGTCGCCGGGGTACGACGGCGCAGCTGTTCGCGGCGGACGACGTACCTGATCCGTACTACGGCGAGGACGACGGCTTCGACGAAGTCCTCGCACAGATCGAGAAGGCGGCCGACCAGTGGGTCGGCCGCCTCCGCAGCTAGCTCTGACCGATCCCCGACTTCAGGCTGACGAACCAGTCGACCGTCGGGTCGAACTCCTTGCCGCCGGCGATCCGCGGGAACTCGATCGCGCGCAGCTCGTCGCCACGCTCCTCGTCGTGGCCGACCACGCCGCTCTCACCGCGCAGCGCCGCGTCGACCGCGTAGTCGGTGCACTCCTTGATCAGCGCGAGGTCGCGGTCGTTGGACGCGGCCGAGCGGCTGAAGTACCCGCTCTTCTGCACCATCGTCTTCTCGGCGCCGATCCGCTCCGCGAACTGCTTCGCGAACCACGCGCCCGGGTTGATCGTGTCCAGCTTCACGTGCCCGAACGGGTCCCGCGGGACATCCTCGCCGCGGGCCTCCAGCTCGGCCACGATCGACGGCACGCCGGCGCCCTCGGACAGGAAGATGTTGACGCAGTCCTCGGAGTCCATCACCTTGCGCAGCCGCTCGGCCTCGGCGTCCAGGTCGATCGTTGCCTCCGGCACGTACACGGCGTGCACCGACCAGCCGGCCTTGTCCAGGCCGATGCCCGGGTTCCACTCCTGCTCGTCGACCCACTGCTGGTACTCCTGAGCCGTTGCCGCGGTCAACCATCCGCAGTTCCGGCCCATCACCTCGTGGACGATCAGCATCCGCGGGTTCGAACTGTGCTCGGCGATGATGTTGCGGGCGAACAGCGCGCCCTGCTCCGCCGCGGTCCACGCGCCCAGGCTCTGCCGGATCGGGATCACGTCGTTGTCGATGGTCTTCGGCAGACCGACCACGGTCAGGTCGTAGTCGTGCTCGTGCAGGTACGCCGCGAGGTCGGCCGCCGTGGTGTTGGTGTCGTCACCGCCGATCGTGTGCAATACGTCGACACCGTCCGCGACCAGCCGCTCGGCGGCGACCTGGAGGGCATTCTGCCCGTCCTGGATCAGGCCGCGCTTGACCAGGTCCGCGGTGTTGGTCAGCTTCACCCGGCTGTTGCCGATCGGGCTGCCGCCGAACTTGTGCAGCACGGACGCCTTCTCCCGCACCTCCGGCGTCACGTCGAGGAACCGGCCGCTGAGCAGGCCGTGGTACCCGTTCAGGTAGGCGATGATCTCCACGTCGGGCGCCACCTCGGTGTAGCGCTCGATCAGCCCGCCGACGGCGGACGACAGGCAGGGCGCGAGCCCGCCGGCGGTGAGCAGGGCAACTCTGCGGACAGATTTGTCGGCAGCCATGGGCCAGGGTCCTTCCGGGGAACGTCTCTTGAAGTCGCCACCCAGACTAGTGATGCAGACCACTCCCAGCGGTGGTTGGGGTTCAGCCGGCGGACAGCGGCACGCTGCGTGGCGGGACCGGGGTGGAGACCACGAACGAACTGGTCGTCTGGCCGTGCACCAGGAACTTGTCCAGAACGTCCTCGAGCGCTGCGATCTCGGCGACCTGCACCCGCATCAGGAAGCAGTCCTCACCCGAGATCCGGTGGCACTCGACGACTTCCGGCGTACGTCCGGCCAGCTCGATGATCTTCGGGATCTGGTTCGGCCCGGGCCGCAGCCGCACCCAGGCGGCGACCGGCCGACCGAGCGCCGCCGGGTCGATGTCGACGCGGTACCCGCGGATCACGCCGGACTCCTCCAGCCGCGCGACCCGCTCCCGCACGGTCGGCGTGGAGACTCCGAGCCGGCGCGCCAGCTCCGTGGTCCGCAGCCGGGGGTCTGCGATCAGCTCGTCCAGGATTCGGGTATTGAGGTCATCCAGCATCTGGCTTCTCGTTTCGGTAAGCAAAACGCCTCCTAGGCTCCGATCTGCCATGGAAACTCGCAGACTCCGTTCCTACTGTAGTGACCGTGACAACCCTCGCAGAAGCCCCGCCCCGCACCGGTCTCGCCGCCGGCGCCGCTGCCGTGACCGTCGTCCTATGGGCCTCGTCGTTCGTCGCCATCCGGCACGTCGGCACCGAGATCTCCGCCGGCGCCCTGTCGCTGGCCAGGCTCGGACTCGGCAGCATCTTCCTCGGCGCACTCCTCTTCACCCGTCCCCGGCCGACGGCCGTACGCCGATGGCCTTCACAGCGCGACTGGCTGCCTCTGATCGCCTGCGGAGTGCTGTGGTTCGGCGTCTACAACATCGCCCTCAACGAGGCCGAGCGCCGTCTCGACGCCGGTACGGCGGCCATGCTCGTGCACATCGCCCCGCTACTGATCGCCGTGCTCGCGGGCTTGGGCCTCGGTGAAGGCTTCCCGCGGCAGCTGGTGATCGGCGGCCTGGTCGCGTTCGCCGGCATCGTCATCATCGGTACGTCGACCTCCAGCGGCCGCGCTGAGACCTGGGGCGTCATCCTCTGCGTCGTCGCTGCGATCTCGTACGCCGTCGGCGTGGTCACGCAGAAGCCACTGCTGAGCCGGCTGCCTGCCGCAGAGGTCACCTGGCTCGCCTGCACGATCGGTGCGGTCGTTTGCCTGCCCTTCGCGCCCACGCTGGTCGATGAGCTCCGCACCGCCGACGCATCGACGATCTGGTGGGTCGTGTACCTGGCTGCCTTCCCCACCGCTCTCGGCTTCACCACCTGGGCCTTCGCGCTCCGCCGTACCAGCGCGGGACGCATGGGCGTGACGGTGTACGCCGTACCGGTTGTGGCGATCGCGCTGGGCTGGCTGTTCCTGGGCGAGACCCCTGCCGTGCTTGCGCTGGCCGGCGGGGCGCTGTGCCTGACTGGAGTCGCAATCTCTCGGAGGAGTGCATGAAGTTCGGAGTGTTCGTACCGCAGGGCTGGCGGATGGATCTGGTCGAGCTGGCAGACCCGGTCGAGCAGTGGGAGGCCATGACCGCAGTGGCCAAGGCAGCGGACGCAGGTCCGTGGGACTCGATCTGGCTCTTCGACCACTTCCACACCGTCCCTGAGCCCGTCCGCGAGACCGTCTTCGAGATGTGGACCACGACGGCTGCTCTGGCGCGCGACACCTCGCGGGTGAACCTGGGCCAGCTGGTCGGCTGCAACGGGTACCGCAACCCCGCACTGGTCGCCAAGATGGCCGCCACGGTGGATGTGGCTAGCCACGGGCGCATGTACGCCGGACTGGGCGCCGGCTGGTCCGAGCACGAGTGGAAGGCCTACGGCTATCCGTGGGCGAGTCAGAAGGAACGGATGGGTTCGTTCGTCGAGGCGATCGAGCTGATCCATCGGCTGTGGACCGAGGATGACGTCGTGTTCGAGGGGCAGTACCACTCGGTCGACAAGCCGTTCGTCGTGCCGCGGCGCAAACCCAAGCTCTGGATCGGTGGCGGCGGTGAACGCGTCACATTGCGACTAGTTGCAAAGTACGGCGACGCCTGCAACTTCGGCACCGGACGCGTCGACGTCATCAAGCACAAGCTCGCGATCCTCCGGCAGCACTGTGACGAGGTCGGCCGCGACTACGACGAGATCATCAAGTCGACCAGCCTGAACGTGTTCCCGATCGAGTCCGGCGCCGATCCGGAAACGGCCACAGCCAAGGCCCGCGGGCGGTACAGCCTGGAGGAATTCCTCGAGATCGGCTCCGGCGGCACGTCCCACGTGCTGGCGGATGTGATCACGACGAAGGAGCTCAGCGAGCACATCGAGCAGCTGGCCGAGGCAGGGGTCGACTACGTGATCTCGTACATCCCCGGCGTCGCGTACGACCACGAGCCGATGCAGCGCTACGCCGAGGACGTCGTACGGCAGTTCAGATAAACGCAGTCCGCAGGTGCTGGTGGATTCCGTCGTACGCCGTGACCGGTGGGAGCAGGCGCTTCGGGACCTTGGTGACGACGCTGTAGTTGGCGTCCACCACGTTGGCCAGCGGGACCTCACTGACCTGGCTGAGCAGCTGGTACGCGTCCAGCTTGTCCAGGCCGTAGAGCGAGCCGAGCCAGTTGACCATGTCGACCTGGCCGGCACGCCACGCGTCCTCGAGCGGGCGGGCCGAACCGATGACGGCGAGGTACTCGTCGTTCTCCAGCCGCGGCCAGACCGGTCCGGGTGTCTTGAGCAGGTCGACGATCAGGACGACGTTCATCGCACCCTCGACCGCCGTACCGCAGGACTCACCCTCGCCCTGGCGGTAATGACCGTCGCCGACCGAGAACAGGGCGCCCTCGACGTTGACCCTCAGGTAGCAGGTCGCGCCGGCGCGCATCTCGGGCGTGTCCATGTTGCCGCCGAACATGTCCGGCACCAGCGCTGACCGGACCTCACCGGCCGCCGGCGCGACGCCGACCGTGCCCAGCATCGGCTCCAGCGGCAGAGCGAGCTCGAAGTCGCTGCCCTGCGCCTGGAACCCGACGGTCTGGTTGGCCGTGTCCACCTCGTAGATCCAGGTCCGCTCCGGCAGCGGGTCCTGCAGCGTGGCGGTCCGGTCCGTGCTGGTCAGGCCGCCGAAGAACGGGATGGTCGCCGAGGCGCCCCAGCTCCGGGCCGGCGTCAGCTCGACGAAGTGCAGCGCCAGGGTGTCCCCCGGCTCGGCGCCCTCGACGTAGAACGGCCCGGTCTGCGGGTTGACGAACGGCATGTTCAGCGAGGCGCTCGCCAGATCCGACGTACCGCGGAGGCTGCCGGCGAACGCGTCCTCCGTCCACAGCCGGAGGGCAGTACCGGGTTTGACCCGGCGGACGGGCGGCGCGCCGCCGAAGGTCCAGGCGAGATCATCGGGCTCAGGCGTGAATTCGAGAAGGTCCACGTCTGGCAACCTAAGGTGTGCTGGAGGTGTTGGGCGAGCGATCAGCGGGTTCTCAGGCGATTCTCAAAGAAGCGACCTACTCTCGGCTGAGCGGAACTTCGAGCGGAGCGGGGCAAGACGATGCGGGTACTGGTGGTGGACGACGACCGGGCGGTCCGGGACTCGCTGCGCCGTTCGCTGGAGTTCAACGACTTCGAGGTGGTGACCGCGTCCGACGGCGCCGAGGCGCTCGCGGTGATCGGCAACGTCGAGCCGGACGTCGTCGTGATGGACGTGATGATGCCGCGGCTGGACGGGCTCGAGACCACCAAGGCCTTGCGGGCCGCGGGCAACAACGTGCCGATCCTGGTGCTGACCGCGCGGGACGCGGTCGCGGACCGGGTCGACGGCCTGGACGCCGGCGGCGACGACTACCTGACCAAGCCGTTCGCGCTCGAGGAGCTGCTGGCCCGGCTGCGAGCGCTGCTGCGCCGTAGTACGACGCCGGGCGAGGGCGGCCAGCGCGGCGAAGTGCTGCAGTACGCCGACCTCGTGGTCGACGTCGACGCGCACGAGGTGCACCGGGGCGACGTCGCGATGCAGCTCACCCGGACCGAGTTCTCGCTGCTCGAGCTGCTGATCCGCAACCCGCGGCGAGTGCTCGAACGCGCGGTCATCCTGGATGCTGTCTGGGGCTACGACTTCCCCACCACGGCGAATTCGCTCGAGGTCTACATCGGCTACCTGCGCCGTAAGACCGAGGTCAACGGCCTGCCCCGCCTGATCCACACCGTCCGCGGCATCGGGTACGTGCTCAGGGACACCCCGCCGTGAGTGAGCAACACCCCGACGATTTCCCGTCGTACGCCGGACGACCGAAGCAGCCGCCGAAACCGCAGCAACCCGCGCAGCCCGTTGCCAATGGCAACGGAAACCGGGTTGCGGCGACGGCTGCGCGAACCCAGACCTGGTGGAACGAGACCCTCCACAAACTCAGCCTGCACGCGCGGGTGACGCTGCTCGCCGCGGTCGCGGTGGGCCTGGCGGTCGCGATCGTGAGCGTCGCGGCGTACATCACCGTGCGCCAGCAGATGTACCAGAATCTCGACAACAGCCTGACCCAGCGGGCCGCCGCGGCCGCGAAGAAGGGCGTTCTGACCGATCTCACGATCCTGCAGGGCGTTCCGTCCGACGCTCTCGGTCTGAGCGACATCCGCGTCGGCGTGATCAGCGCGCAAGGCCAGCAGTTCGGGCCGCCGAACAGCCTGCTGCCGCCGATGGGCCAGGACGAGCTCCAGGTAGCGCGGGAGCAGGGCAACGACGCCAGCCTGCGGACCGTCGGCATCCGCAACGGCGGCTCACACTTCCGCGTGGTCGCTGTCCCCGCGAGCTACTGCCCGCAGGGCCGGACCGAGGCCTGCCGAGCGGAGCCGGAGAACTTCCTCCAGCCCGGGGCCTTGGTTGTCGCCCAGTCGCTGGGACCGATCGACGAGACCCTGCACAACCTCGGCGTCGTGCTGTGGGCGTTCGGGCTGATCGGTGTGATCGGCGCCGCGCTGGCCGGCAACGCTGTCGCACGTTCCGGTCTGCGCCCGTTGGCGCGGCTCACCGGCGCGGCTGAGCATGTCGCGCGGACCGAGGACCTGAAACCGATCCCGGTGGGCGGCACTGACGAGATCTCTCGCCTGGCGATGGCGTTCAACGCGATGCTCGGGGCGCTGGCGCAGTCCCGCGACCGGCAACGCCGGCTCGTCGGTGACGCGGGGCACGAGCTGCGTACGCCGCTCACGAGCGTCCGCACCAACCTCGATCTGCTCGCACAGGCGGACAAACGCGGCGGACTCCGGCCGGAGGATCGCCAACAGCTGCTGGACGACGTACGCGCCCAGATGGACGAGTTGACCACGCTGATCGGCGACCTGACCGAGCTCGCCCGCGACACACCCCAGGTGCGCAACGCGGAGCTGATCGAGCTGTCCAATGTGGTCGAGGACGCGGTGATGAAGGTACGCCGCCGCGCGCCCGGACTGGAGTGGGACGTGCAGATCACTCCGTTCCCGGTCTGGGGTGACGAGCGGCTACTCGGACGGGCTGTGACCAACCTGCTCGACAACGCCGCGAAGTACAGCACTCCCGAAGGCGCGGAACAGCGCAGCGATGGGCAGACGGTCGGACACGTGACCGTGCGCCTGCTCGACGGCGTACTGACAGTCACAGACTCCGGTCCCGGCATAGCCGAGGCGGACCTGCCCCACGTCTTCGAGCGCTTCTACCGCTCCAGCGAGGCCCGCAGCCGCCCGGGCTCAGGCCTGGGCCTGGCCATCGTGAAACACGCAGCCGAGCAGCACGGCGGCATGATCTACGCCCGGAACGTCCCCGGCGCGGGCGCGCAGTTCACTCTGTGGCTCCCGCACGCAGCGACCCAGACGCGCTGAAAGGTTCCTGACAGGTCCTTCAGAGGATCTTCATGGAGTTCTTCGGCCACTCCGAGCGGATCTTCAGGGCCCTCTCAGGTCCGGCGGACAAAGTACTTGCCATGACCGAGAACCAGCCGCCGCAGAACCAGCCCGGCCAGAACCCGCAAGGTCCGCTGGGGCCGGAGCGGACGCAGCAGTTGCCGATGTATGGGCAGCATCAGCAACAGCAGTTCGCGCCGCAGGGTGGTCAGCCGGGACAGCAGAGGCCGGAATCGGGGCCGCAAGGGCAGCGGCCGGGACAGTACCCCTCAGGTGGGAGTGCTTACCCGCAGTTCGGAGCGCCGGGGACACATCAGGGGGCGTCTCCGGGCCCGAGCTGGCCTTTCGGACCGCAGCCGGCGACGGCTACGGCGGAGAAGCCGAAGAAGCGTGCCGGTCTGGCGGTAGTGGCGCTGACCGCGCTGCTCGTCGGTCTGGCCGGCGGTGTCGGCGGCGCGGCCGTGTACTCGGCGACCAACGACCACACCACGAACAGCCCGTCCGTGACCGCACCGCTGAACGGCAACCAGGCCGCACCTGCGGCCGCGCCGGACGGATCGGTGCAGAGCGCGGCGGCCAAGGTGCTGCCGAGCGTGGTGAAGATCGCGGTTGCGACGTCGCAGGGCGCGGCGACCGGGTCCGGCATCGTGATCAGCAAGGACGGCCTGATCGTCACGAACAACCACGTGGTCGCGGGTGCCGGGCAGGGCGCCACGATCACCGTGATGCTGAACGACGGCCGCACGGTCAACGCCACGGTCAAGGGCACCGACCCGCTCACCGACCTCGCCGTCATCCACGCCAACACGACCGACCTGACCCCGGCCACGTTGGGGTCGAGCGGCAAGCTCGCGGTCGGGCAGGGCGTGGTGGCGATCGGTTCGCCGTTCGGCCTCGAGGCAACCGTCACCAGCGGTATCGTCTCGGCGCTGAACCGCCCGGTGACGTCGGGCGACGAGCAGCAGGACAGCACGACAGTCTTTCCAGCTATCCAGACGGACGCCGCGATCAACCCGGGTAACTCCGGCGGCGCCCTGATCGACCTCGCCGGCCAGGTGGTCGGTATCAACAGCGCGATCAAAACCGCCGGCGGATCGGGACAATCCGAAGGCGGCAACATCGGCCTGGGGTTCGCTATCCCGATCGACCAGGCCAAGCCGATCATCGATGAGCTGGTGGCCAAGGGCAAGGCCACGCATGCGCGGCTCGGTGTGACGGTCGGCGACGCGCAGTCCTCCGACGGGCTCACGAACGGAGCACGCCTGGGCGAGGTCACGTCCGGCGGTGCGGCGGACAAAGCCGGTCTCCAGTCAGGTGATGTGGTGACCGCTGTTGACGGCAAGGCGATCGCGTCAGGGGACGCGTTGGTCGCCGCAGTCCGTTCGCACCGCCCGGGCGACCAGGTCACGCTGAGCGTCACCCGCGCCGGCAAGCCCCAGTCGATCAAGGCCACCCTCGGCTCCGACAACGGGAACCCGACCGGCTGACCGACCGTCGTACCAGAACCGGGACTGCGCCGCCCACCGAGCGGCGCAGTCCCTTCTGTTTGCGGGGTGGACCGGTTCCTTGACTACGGTCCGGGGATGAACTTCTACGACAAGCGGCCGCCGTTGGCGGCGGACGAACGGGTGCAGCTCGTCGGGTGGCTGGACCTGCAGCGGGCGCTGGTACGCCGGAAGCTCGAAGGGCTGGCGTCCGCCGACGAGCATCGATCCGTCTTCCCAACGTCGCCGCTGATGACGCCGGCCGGTCTGGTGTCGCACCTGCGGTGGAACGAGCACCTCTGGTTCCGCGCTGTCTTCCTGGACGAGCCGGGCGACAACCCGGTCTTCCAGCAGGAGCCGGTGAGCGCCGACTGGCGGGTGGACGGCGTACCGCTGGCTCAGCTGCTGGACGAGTTCGACGCGCAGTGGGCGGACTCGAACGAGATCACCGCTGCCCACGCGCTGGACGACGTCGGCAAGGACCCCGAGTTCCAGCCGTCGTTGCGGTGGATCTTGATCCACATGGTCGAGGAGACCGCCCGGCACCTCGGCCAACTGGACACCATGCGGGAGTCGCTCGACGGGCAGACGGGGTATTACTAGTGTCCATGGAAATTCGTCGGGCGGGCGAGCGGTTTCGGACCGAGAGCGACTGGCTGGACTCTCGGCATTCGTTCTCGTTCGGGGCGCACTACGATCCGGCGAACGTGGGGTTCGGGTTCCTGGTCGCGCACAACGACGAGACGGTTGCCCCGGGCACCGGGTTCGAGACGCATCCGCATCAGGACCTGGAGATCGTGACCTGGGTACTGCGGGGCGCGCTGGCGCACCGTGATTCGCAGGGGAACAGCGGGGTGGTGTACCCGGGGCTGGCGCAGCGGATGAGTGCGGGCTCAGGGATCCGGCACTCGGAATGGAACGACGGCGACGATCCGGTGCACTACGTCCAGATGTGGGTCCGGCCCGAGCGGCTCGACCTGCCCCCGTCGTACGAGCAGACCGAGCTGGACCTGACCACCGGCGAGCTGATCCCGGTCGCTTCGGGGCTCGCGAAGCACGCCTCCACCACCGCGATCCACCTCAACCAGCCCGCCGCCGGCCTGTCCGTCGCCCGTCTCGCCCCCGGCCAGACCGTCGAGCTGCCGACCGCGCCGCAACTCCACCTGTTCGTCGCGGCGGGCAGCGCCGACCTCGAAGCCGCGGGCGACCTCGGCACC
The DNA here is from genome assembly GCF_004217145.1 of Kribbella rubisoli. Classification (GTDB taxonomy): domain Bacteria; phylum Actinomycetota; class Actinomycetes; order Propionibacteriales; family Kribbellaceae; genus Kribbella; species Kribbella rubisoli. The sequence continues at coordinate 2,052,749 of NZ_SHKR01000011.1, forward strand.
GCAGACGCCGTACGCCTGACGGATGCCGACGGCCAGCGTGTCACGGCCGGCCCCGACGGCGCCGAACTCCTGGTCTGGGAGATGGGGATTTAACAGACCCGGATCCCCAGGCCATCACAATGCCGGCATCTCGGGCGCCGCACGCTGAGCCCGCTGTGTCGGCAGCGATTGTGATGGCCTGGAGATCCGCCTACTCGGTCTGCTCGCTCATGGTCCAGACATGCCGCAAAGACTGGCCGGCGACGCCTTCCGGGTTCTGGGCGAAGCCTTCGACGAACTGACTCATGTGTTGCTGCCAGCGTTGGTCGGTCGGGTCGGTCCGGAGGTACGCGACCGAGGCCTCGAAATCGTCGGCGACGACCAGGTGGAACAGGTCGCGGCCGCTGCGCCAGATCGACCAGTCGCTGATGCCGGCGGCGTGCATCGCGGTGATCAGTTCCGGCCAGACGCGAGCGTGCTCGATCTCGTAGGCCTCTTCGGTACCGGGAATCAGACGGCTGTGCAGCGCTAGGCGGGTCACAAACGAGCAGAATACGCCGGGTCAGGCAGTGCTGGAACGCGGTTCCAGAATCAGGCCCGGCTGATTCACGCAACCTCTTGCCCCTGATTCACGCTCGCTCTGACGCCAACTCCTGAGCGGTCAGGCGCGTCGTACTTGCGTGGATTGAGTAGTTTCGCCCTCGTGGCGAGAGGCCACACGCCGAAGACTGTGCCCGGTGTCCACCCGTCGTCGTGCGAGAGTTGGGAACGTGAAGCGAACCACTGCGATCGTTTGCCTGAGTAGTCTGCTGATCACCGCTGGTTGTTCCGACAGCAAGTCCGGCGGTGGGAAGTCCGGGAACGACGAGCAGAAGGCCTCCGGGGCGATCATCAAGCAATTCGCCGACGCCTGGGTGGCGGCTTGGGCGCCGGACGGCAAGCCCGACGCGGCCGGGGCGCTCACCGACAACCCGACCGTGTTCGCGAAGCGGCTCGACGACACCGACACCGCGCTGGTCGCCAGCACCGTGACTGTGGCCCCGCAGGGCGACCCGAAGTGCAGCGACGCCAACAACTGCACGCAAGAGCTCGCGGTCGAGGCTCAGCTGCGCGGTATCGGCGCGATGAAGTGGACCAGTACGGCGACCGCGGTGAAGACCGGCGACGCGTGGAAGATCAAGGCCTCCGGCGACACGATCTACCCGGGGCTCGGCGACAACAACTACCTCAAGCGCGTCCGCGCCCTGCCCGCGCGTGCTTCGATCCTCGACCGCAACGGGGTCGCGCTGACCGCGAACCGGCCGGTCGTGATCGTCGGCGTCGCATCGGGCGCCAAGGCGACGGCCGCGACGTACGCCGCGTTCACGAAGTACCTCGATGTCGACGGCGCCAAGCTCGCCGCCCGCGCGAAGGCGGCGCCGGCCGGGCAGTTCGTCGACGCGATCACGATCCGCGCCGAGGAGTGGGAAGCGCTCCGGCCGACGATGGGCAAGCTGCCTGGCGTACTGACGATGGGCGGTACGCAGTCGCTGCCGCCGACCGCGACGTTCGCCAAGTCACTGATCGGCACGATGAAGACCGCGACCGCGGACACGCTGAAGAACGCCGGCACGACCGCGTCGGCGCAGGACCAGGTCGGCACGACGGGTCTGCAGTACGCGTTCCAGCAGCAGCTCGCCGGTACGCCGGGTGGCACGGTCACGCTGCGGGACGGCAAGACCAAGCTGTCGATCAAGACCGTCTTCAGCCAGAAGGGCACCGCCGGCAAGCCGGTGAAGACCACGCTCGACACGGCGATGCAGAAGTCGGCCGAGGCCGCGCTGGCGACGAGCAAGCTGCCGGCGTCGCTGGTCGCCGTACAGGCGTCGACCGGGCAGATCCTCGCCGCGGCGAACGGTCCGACGCCGGCGAGCTACAACCGCGCGTTCCAGGGCCGGTACGCGCCGGGTTCGACGTTCAAGATCGTCACCTCGGCGGCGCTGATCGGCAGCGGTGAGACGGGTGCGACCGCGCTCCCGTGCACGAACACGATCAACGTCTTCGGCAAGACCTTCAAGAACTACGACGGTCTGGCGGCGTACGGCGCGGGCACGATGCAGAAGGCGTTCAACGAGTCCTGCAACACCGCGTTCATCTCGCAGCACGCGCGGCTGCCGAAGGACGGGATGACCAAGGCCGCGGCGATGTTCGGCATCGGGCGTGACCTGAACCTGTCGATCAACGCGTACGGCGGTCAGGTGCCGCTGCCGAAGGACGATGTGGCCGAGGCCGCCTCGATGATCGGCCAGGGCACGGTCACCGCGAGCCCGCTGGCGATCTCGCTGGTCGCCGCCACGGTCGACCACGGTACGGCGATGAAGCCCGTGCTGGTGCCGGGCAAGGACGCCGCCGGAGCGGCCGCCTCTCCGTTGCCTGCAGCAACTGTTGCGGCACTGCGCACGTTCATGCGGACCACGGTCACCAGCGGTACGGCGAGTGTGCTGGCCGGCAACGGCGCCGTCGCCGCGAAGACCGGTACGGCCGAGCTCGTCTCCGGCGGCAAGGTCATCACCAACGCCTGGATGGCCGGCTACCGTGGCGACGTCGCATTCGCCGTCATCGTCGAAGGCGGCGAATCCGGCTCCCACACCGCCGGCCCCATCCTCAAGACGTTCCTCTCCAGCTTCAAATGAGGACTTGCTGAGAGTTCGCTGAGAGTAGGCCTTCGGGCGGAAGTCGTCACTTAGGGTTGCTGGATGGAGAGCCTGACGTGTCCGAAGTGTCGTGGCGAGATGCGGTCGTACGAGCGCAACGGCGTTACCGTCGACCAGTGCGGAGAGTGCCGGGGGATCTTTCTCGATCGGGGTGAGTTGGAGCGGCTGGTGGATGCCGAGCTGCAGTACAACTCGCCGTCGCCGCAGCCTCGCTACGAAGAGAAGCGGTACGACGAGAAGAAGCGGTACGACGACCGCCGGTACGACGACGACCGGCGGTACGGGAACCAGCACTCGCGCAAGAAGAAGAAGTCGTTCCTCGAGGAGCTCTTCGACTAGCGAGCGATGACTGTGCCCTGAGCGATCGCGCACAACGTCGGCGTGCCGGCGTCGTCGAGCGTGGTGAGTTCGCAGGTGCACGTCGCCTGACGCCTGCCCGAGTGGGCAATCTTCGCGTCGGCCCGGAGGATCGCGCCCCGGGCCGGGCGGAGGTAACTGATCGTGAACCCGCCGGTCAGCACCTCCGGGCCGAGCGCCGAACCACCGGCGAACGTGATCGCGTTGTCGGCGGCGTACGCGAGAACGCCACCGTGCAGAAACCCGTTCTGCTGTTGGAGGTCCTCGCGGATGTCGAGCTCCAGCGTCGCTCCGCCGTCCCCGAACGCGGTCAGCCGCGCGCCGACCAGCACGCTGAACGGCTGCGCAGCCAGCAGCTTCTGAGCAACCTCGAGGCTCAATTCCGTCACCCGCCGCACGATATGCCACTTGCTGCAGAGCAGGTGTACGGCGGTCTGCGCGCGGGTCTATCGTCAGGGCGTGACCACGCCACCGGTGCAGCTCCGCCCGATCACCGATTCCGAGTACCCGAGCTGGTCGGACCACGCCACCGAAACGTTCGCGGCCTGGATCGGCCCAGCCCGTGGGCTGGCCGCTGACGAGGCGCTGAAGTTCGCACACGAGGAGACAAAGAGACTGCTCCCGCAAGGCCCCGCCACCGAGAACCAGCTGATCTGGATCGCGCTGGCCGGCGACGAACCGGTAGGCAACCTGTGGATCAGCACTGCGCGGGTGCCGTTCATCTACGCCATAGAGGTGGACAGCAACCAGCGCGGCAAGGGTTACGGCCGAGCGATCATGCTGGCCGGCGAGGAGGAGTGCCGCCGCCTCGGCCACAAGCAGCTGGACCTGAACGTGTTCGGCGACAACACCACCGCGATCGGCCTGTACGACTCGCTCGGCTACACGGTCATCTCCCAGCAGATGCGCAAAGAGCTCTGATCAGGCGGGCGAACTCGCCCGGCTGGTCCAGAGGAATCAGCGTGTAACTGTCCGCGACTTCGACGAAGGTTGCCTGGGGCAATAGTTTGGCGAGGCGGCGGCCGTGGTCCGGTGGCATCACCCGATCCTCGGCGGCCCAGACGACGAGCGCCGGGCGGTCGAAGCGGTGTAGATCTTCAGCCGCTCGGGTCAGCAGACCTGAGTCCGCGAACACGGCCCGGAGCATCCGGACGGTTTCCGCGCGGAGCTCGGGCTGCTCGAGCAGCGGAGTGATCCATCGCGCCGTGGTCGCGTCGCCGCGCTTGGTCAGCGTCCCGAAGGCGAGTGGCGACCTGCGTACTGCCTTGAGCCGCAACTGCTGCATGAACGCTCCGAACAGCCGTGGCGACAACTTCCCCGACAACGCCAGCACCCGGCCCGTCAAGCCAGGCGGAAGGTTGTCGAACGCCTCGCACGACGCCAGCACGGCCTCTGCGACCCGCTTGGGCTCAGCTCCCAGGACCAGCTGCACGACGGCGCCCCCGGTGTCGTTCCCGACGAGTACGACGTCCTGCAGGTCGAGCCGATCGAGAAACTCGACGACCAGGCCGGCGATCCCTCGCAGCGACAGGTCGGCGCCGTCGTTCATCCGGCGCCGGTGCGCTCCGAACGGAAGCGTCGGCGCGATGCATCGATGGTCGGCACTGAGGTCGGCGATCACGCCGTCCCAGAGCGACGCATCCATCAGCAGCCCGTGCAGCAGTACGACAACGGGCCCGTCGCCACCGGTGTCGACGTACTGCACGGTCCCGGCAGACAGCTCGATCTCATTCATACGAGAATCATATTATATGAGATGCATACTGAACAGAAATCTGGTGGACGACGCTTTCCGGCCCGTTCTACCGTGGTCGGCGGTAGCCGCATCGAAAGGACCACAGGGAGCGATGTCGACACGTCGCCTGGATATGGGTTAGCGAACTCCGCGATCGGACCGGATCGCGCAGCCGGGACGGACCTCGGAGTCCCCCGGCCGACCCCTTTTGGCGAAGTGCTCGTCCTGCGCTCTGCGCGTTTGCGCGGTGGCGCTGCCCGGTCCTGTCAATTGACTCTTTCGAAAGCGGTGTTCCTTCGTGACGCCTGTTCCTGCCTTGCCGCCTGTCATCGCGGCACATGATCTGACCAAGACCTACACGTTCCACCAGCAAACCGCCGGCCTCGGCGGAGCGCTGAAGAGCCTGGTGAAACGCAAGTACGAGACCCGGCTCGCGGTCGATCGGGTCACCTTCGACATCAACCGCGGCGAGGTCGTCGGCCTGCTCGGCCCGAACGGCGCGGGTAAGACGACAACCCTGAAGATGCTGTCCGGCCTGCTGTACGCGACCGGCGGTGAGCTGGAGGTCCTCGGCCACACGCCGTCGGACCGCAGGCACGACTACCTGCGCCGGATCGCGCTCGTCATGGGGCAGAAGACCATGCTGTGGTGGGACGTCCCGGCCATGGAGAGTCTCCTGCTGCACAAGGACATGTACGGCTTGTCCACAGCGGAGTTCGACCGCAATGTCGCCGAACTCGCCGAGCTGCTCGAGGTCGAACATCTGCTCAACGTCCAGGTCCGCAAGACCTCGCTCGGTGAGCGGATGAAGCTCGAGCTGATGGCTGCGCTCGTCCACGGCCCGGAGATCCTGTTCCTCGACGAGCCGACGATCGGTCTGGACGTGGTCGCGAAGGCCCGCGTCCGGTCGTTCCTCGCCGACGTCAACCGGCTGCGCGGCACGACGATCCTGATCACCAGCCACGACATGGACGACATCGAGGCGCTCTGCTCGCGGGTGATGATCATCGACCACGGGCGGCTGCAGTTCGACGGCGGTCTGGACGATCTCGTTCGTACGGCGCAACCCCGCAAGCTGGTGCGGGCGACGTACGCGACACCTGTCGACGGCACCCGCCTCGCCGGGCTGGACGGCGTGACCGCGGTCGACGTCGACGGTCAGACGGTCAAGCTCGAAGCCGATCGGGAGCGGGCCGGCGTCGTGATGGAGCAGCTCACCCGGCTGGGTCCGCTGGTCGACCTCGACGTGGCCGACGCGGATGTCGAGGACATCATGCGCGACCTCTTCCTCCGCCGCAGCACGCTGGGGGACGCGTCATGAACACAGTGGTGCGGAACCTTCGCGTCGTACGCCGGATGACGGCTGCCGAGATCGCCCAGCAGTCCGTGTACCGCGGGGCGTGGATCATCTTCATGCTGGCGAACATCTGCATGCCGGTCATCTCGCTGCTGATCTGGCGGACCGCGCTCGCGAACGGCGCGAAGCTCCCGGTCGACGAGCGGTACATCACGACGTACTTCGTGCTGCTCGGCTTCGTCACGATGGCGACGTCGTCATGGATGGCAGCGTTCCTGGCCAACGACATCCGGCTGGGCAAGCTGTCGAGCTGGATGGTGCGGCCGGCTTCGTTGCTGGTCAAGTTCGTCGCGAACAACCTGTCGGAGAAGTTCCTGAAGCTGTTCGCGTTGGTGCCGATGATCGGCATCGTCTGGTGGATCTTCCGCGACTCGATGAACATCCCGGCGGACGCAGGCCGGTGGGCGTTGTTCGCGGTCAGCATCGTGCTCGGCGCGGTGCTGGTGTTCACGATCGACATCCTGATCGCGGCGCTGGCGTTCTGGATGGACGACGTGGGAGCGCTCGTGCAGGCGCGCGTGATCATCGCGAGCGTGCTGTCCGGTGCCGTCGTACCGCTGGCGCTGATGCCTGCGTGGTCGCGCGGTTTCGTCGACCACCAGCCGTTCCGGTACACGGTGTCGTTCCCGGTCGAGATCGTCGCCGGCCAGCTGACCGGCCGCGAACTGCTTGCGGGGTTGGGGATCCAGCTCGGGTACGTCGTTGTGCTCGGCGCGCTCGCTCGACTCGTGTGGGCGGCCGGGATCCGGGCGTATTCGGCGGTGGGAGCGTGAATACGTATGCAGAGGAGCGGCCTTCGCTCGACCGGAACTGGCTGCAGCTGCAGTGGCGGCATGTCCGGCTGTGGCGGCGGTTCTTCGCTCAGGCGGTCGTTCGCGAAACGCATTACCGCGCACATTTCCTGACCACGCTGCTGGTTGGCCTTGTGCAGTTGGGGTTGGGGATCGTGCCGACCTTGCTGCTGTTCGGGTTCACGTCCGAGGTGCACGGATGGTCGCGGGCCGAGGTGATCGCGCTGGTCGGCGTGTTTCAGATCGTCACCGGGCTGATTGCGACGTTCGTGGCGCCGAACCTGAACCGGATGACGACCTACCTCACCGAGGGCGAGCTGGACAGCGTCCTGCTCCGGCCCGTGTCGAGCCAGTTCTACCTGACCTTGCGCTGGATCAACGTCGCCGAGCTGACGAACGTTGCCAGCGGCATCGTTGTGCTCGTGATCGGATTGGTGCAGTCGGATCTCCGGCCTGGTTTCGGGCAGGTGGTGCAGGCCGTCGTACTGGCCGGCTGTGGGTTGGTGTTGCTGACGGCCGTGTGGTCGGCGATGTCGTTCCTGGCGTTCTGGCTGCAGTCGGTGAACCCGATCGGGGTCGTCTTCCTGAGCATGGTGGAGGCCGGGCGATACCCGTTGGTGTTCTTCCCGGTCGCGGTGCGGACGTTCCTGACGTTCGCGTTCCCGGTGGCGTTTGCGACGACCTTCCCGGTGCGGGCGTTGGCCGGCGACCTTGGCTGGGGGCCGGTCGTGCTCGGGCTCGGGCTTGCGGTAGTGGCAATGACACTAGTTCGGTTGGTCTGGCGGCGCGGCCTGCTGACGTACTCCAGTGCGTCGAGCTGATGTGGTTACCTGTGGGGTATGAGCTGGTGGGTCCTACACGTGGACATGGATCAGTTCATCGCGGCCGTGGAGATCCGGCGACGGCCTGAGCTGCGTGGGCTGCCTGTCGTGGTGGGCGGGTCCGGGGATCCGACCCAACCACGGCAGGTGGTCGCCACGGCGTCGTACGAGGCGCGCGAGTTCGGCGTACATTCCGGCATGCCGGTGCGGGCGGCGTACAAGAAGTGTCCGCAGGCGGTGTTCCTGCCGTCGGATCCGGCTACGTACGAGGCGGCGTCGACCGAGGTGATGGACACACTGCGCTCGTTCCCGGTCGTGGTGGAGGTCTGGGGCTGGGACGAGTGCTTCGTCGGCGCGGAGACCGACGATCCGGAGGCGCTGGCCGGTCAGCTCCGCGAGGCCGTAGTCGAGCAGACCGGCCTGACCTGCTCGGTCGGCATCGGGGACAACAAGACCCGCGCCAAGCTCGCCACCGGGTTTGCGAAGCACGAACGCTCGCACGCCGTGCCGTTCGAAGGCGCGGAGCCCGCTCGCGACGCCTCGCTTGCCGCCGGCGTCTACCGGCTCACGGCGGCGAACTGGCGCGAGGTGATGGATCACCGCCCGATCCGCGACCTCTGGGGTATCGGCAGCCGGATGGAGAAGAATCTCAACGAGCTCGGCATCACCACTGTCGCCGAGCTCGCCGCCGCTGACGTCGACGTGCTGAAGAAACGCTTCGGCCCCAACATGGGCGCCTGGTACGCCGCCCTCGGCCGGGGTCTCGGCGACACGCACGTCACCGACGTCCCGCGCGAGCCGGTCTCCCGCAGCCACGAGGAGACCTTCGCGGCAGACCTGGTCGAACTCCCCGACATAGAACGCGAGCTGCGCCGGATCGCCGAAGAGGTCACCCGCGAGGTCGTCGCCGACGGCCGCACGATCCAGCGCGTCTGGGTGAAGCTCCGCTTCATCAGCTTCTACACGCCGATCAAGAGCCGCAAGCTCAAGGCCCCGACCCAGGACCCCGAGGTCATCGCGGCCACAGCCCTTGAACTGTTGCAGAAGTTCGAGATCCGCCGCCCGATCCGTCTGCTCGGCGTCCGCGTCGAGTTCGTACCTCCCGAGGCCGCTAAGTGAGGACCTTCGCCAGCTCGTCGTAGCTCTCCCGGACTGCTTCGGCCTTGCCGAGGCGATGGCGCTCCAGGCGGATCGCCGCAAGATGACGAGCTTCGTAGATCTTCGCCCGCCACAGCGCGTCCGGTGAGCGATCCAGGTCGCCGTACGACTCCCAGAACGCTTCCCTCTCGTCCGGTTTCGCCTGCGCCATCCGGATCGTCCAGTCCGCCGCAGGGTCCCCGAACTCGGCCCGGTCGAAGTCCAGCACCCCGGAGATCAGCGGCTCCGGCGCGTCAGCATCCAACATGCAGTTGACCGTCCACAGGTCCCCCGCCAGTAGCCGCGGCTCCCGCACCTCATCCAGCGTCGCCCGGCCCTGAGTTGCCAGGTCTCCAGCCTTCCGCACGTCCGCGGCGTCGAGCCCCACCCGCTCCAGGTCCTCTGCGATCTGCGTGAACGACGCGATCAACACTGAGCTCCAGGACGGGTACGCCGGCCCGTCCGGCCGACCGAAGTACGGACCACGTACGTCGTGCACCGAGCGCGCGATCGCGCCGAGCTGGCGGAAGAACGTCGTACGCCCCGAGCGTGGATACCGCCCCAACCCCTCCGGCGCCGGTACGCCGGGCAGGCACGACTGGATCATCCAATCCCGGTCGATGAGGTCGTGGGACCAGTCCACGGCCAGCACCCGAGGCATCAACGACGCGATCACGCCGAGCCACGGCACAACGGCGTACTCGTTCCGCATCAGGTGCCGCTCCGAGCCGAACTGCTCGTCCTCCGCCGGCGCGACCCGGACAATCACCGGCTCATCCCGTCCCGCCAACTCAACCCGATAGACGCTGTTGTACGACCCGTACCCCAGCTCGACGACCCGCGTCGCCTCCGCACCCAGGGCACGCCGACAGATCGCCTGGAGGTCCGTCACAGCTTGTAGGTGCGGGTGGCTGTCGTCGCGAAGATTGCGTCGCGCTCGGCGGGAGTGAGGCTGGAGGTGAGGGTCTCGGCGGTTTCCACGACCTGGTCGTAGGTGGCGGCCAGGAGGCAGACGGGCCAGTCGGAGCCGAACATGACTCGATCGGGGCCGAAGGCATCCAGTACGACGTCGGCGTACGGCTGGAGGTCCGCGGGCGTCCAGCTGGTCCACGGGGCTTCCGTGACCATGCCGGAGAGCTTGCAGGTGACGTTAGGAAGGGCCGCCAACTCGCGGAGGTGCCCTGCCCAAGGCTCGAGCGGTTCGCCGATGATGGGCTTCGAGATGTGATCGACGACGAAGCTGAGCTGGGGAAGGTTGCGAGCCGTTTGGATCGCGGCGGGGAGATGCGGCGTCTTGGTGAGGAGGTCGTACGCGAGGCCGGCGTCGGCGATGGCGGTCAGGCCACGTTGTACGTCGGCGCGCAGAAGCCAGCTGTCGTCCGGCTCGTCGTGAACCTGGTGGCGGATCGCCTTCAAATAGGAGCCGTCGGGACGTGACCGCAGACCGTCGAGCGCTTCGCCGACATCTTCGGCCGTCAGATCGACCCAGCCGACGACACCGGCCACCAAGTCGTTGCCTGCGGCAATCTCCAGGAACTCGACGGTCTCCTCGACCAGCCCGACCGTCTGCACCAGCACGGTCGACGTGATGTCGGCCGCCGCGGCGAGCGGCGCGAGGTCCTCGATCGAGAAGTTCCGCCGGATCGGGTCCAGCTCCGGGCCTACCATCCACGTCTGCTCACGAACGCTCAGATCCCAGACGTGGTGATGCGCATCGACTCGACTCATGCTGCGGACGCTCTCATCCGACCCGCCGATCGTCAATCGCGTTCTGGTCCCAGTCGATGCCCAGACCGGGTACGTCGGGCGCTACCGCGCGCCCGTCGACCACAGCCATCTCTGACTTGGTGATTGCCCGCAACTGCGGGATGTGCTCGACATACCGCCCGTTCGGCACCGCAGCGGTCAGACTGACGTGCAGCTCCATCAGGAAGTGCGGACAGACCTCCAGGTTGAACGTCTCGGCCAGATGCGCGACCTTCAGCCACGGCGTGATCCCACCGATCCGTGCCACGTCCACCTGTACGATCCCGGCGCCACCGGCAGCGACGTACTCCCGGAACTGCGACACGGAGTACAGCGACTCCCCCACGGCGATCGGGATCGACGTCGACTCGGCCAAACGCACATGCCCGGTCACGTCGTCAGCCGGAAGTGGTTCCTCGAACCAGGACAGGTCTACCGCTTCGAACGCCGCTGCGCGCCTGCGAGCCTCGGGGTAGGTCATGGACTGGTTCGCGTCGACCATGATGTCCATCGACGGCCCCACAGCATCCCGTACGGCGCGCAACCGCTCAACGTCCTCGTGTACCCGCGGTTTGCCGACCTTGAGCTTCACACCGGGCCAACCGGCCTTCTGCGAGGCCAGTGCGCCCGCGACCAGCTCATCGGTTGTTAGGTGCAACCAACCGCCCTCGGTGTCGTACAGCGGCACCTGTTGCCGGTAACCGCCAGCCAGTCGCCACAGCGGCTCACTGGCCCGCAGGCACCGCAGGTCCCACAGTGCGGTGTCTACGGCCGCCAGTGCGAGCGACGTGATCGCACCTACCGTGGTGGCGTGCGTGGACCACCAAAGGTCCGACCAGAGCTCCTCGACGTTCCGCGCGTCCTTGCCGACCAGTCGCGGCAACAGGTGGTCCCGCAACAACGCCAGTACGGCGGTGCCGCCGGTGCCGATCGTGTACGAGTACCCGAGACCAGCGAGCCCGTCCGTTGTCGACAAAGAGACGAAGATCGTCTCCTGCTTCAGGAACGCTTGTACGGCGTCGGTGCGTACCGTCTCGACCTCGAGATCGACCAGGTAGGCCGTAGCCTCGGTGATCGTGCTCACCGGCAGCTCACGACGGTTCGACGGAATCTGCTGATCACAGGGCGGCTCCAGATCCTATAGGATATTGCGTACCTGATGCTCCCGCTTCACACTGGAGCCGTCAAGTGTGGGGCAGAATGAGCGTTCCGGGAGGAGTGACAGTGACGGATGCGCATCTTGGGCTCGCGGGGCAGCTCGCCCGCCTGCCCCAGCGACAGGTGCTGAGTGACGACGTCTACGAGACGGTCAAGGGCCTGATCATGGACAGCGTGGTGGAGCCGGGGACCCGGCTGAACATCGACGCACTGACCCGCGAGCTGGGGATCTCCCAGACCCCGATCCGGGAGTCGCTGGCCCGGCTGGAGTCCGACGGCCTCGTGATCAAGGAGCCGCTGCGCGGGTACCGCGTGTCGTCGCGGCTGACCCGCGAAGAGTTCGAGGACCTGTTCGAGTACCGCCTGCACATCGAGCCGTGGGCGGCCTCACGAGCTGCTGAGCGGTCCGGGTCGGAGGACCTGGCCCGGCTGAAGGCCGAGATGCTCAGCTACACCGACGTACCGGACCGACCGTCGTACGAGAGCTACCGCGCGATGGCGGCGCACGACCAGCGGTTCCACGACCTGGTCCTGGAGCTGGCCGGCAACGAGACGGCCCGGCTGTCCTTCCAGCGGACACACTGCCACCTGCACCTGTTCCGGCTGTACTACGGTGGCGGCATCGCGACGAAGGCGTTGCGAGAGCACAAGGTAGTGGTGACCGCTGTCCGCAAGGGCAACCCGGAGGAGGCGGCCGCGGCGATGCGGTCGCACATCGAAGCCTCGCGCGCCCGGCTGCGTCCCATCTTCGACACCCTCTCAGACTGAATGACCCAGGGAGATTCTGTGGAACTGCTCCGCCTCGGTCCGATCGGCGAGGAGCGCCCGTTTGTGCGCGCCGCCGACGGCACCGTCCACGACCTGACCCCGATCACCGCCGACATCGACCCCGCGTTCCTCGGCTCCGACGGGATCGCACGCGCCCGCGCCGCCCTGGACGCCGGGGAGCTGCCTGTCGCCTCGGTCGACGGTCTCCGGATCGGCGCCCCGATCGCCCGCCCGGGCGCGGTGGTCTGCATCGGCATGAACTACGCGGCCCACGCGGCCGAGGGCGGCGCCGAACCGCCGAAGCAGCCGATCGTCTTCTTCAAGCACCCGAACACGGTCGTCGGCCCGAACGACGACGTACTCGTGCCGCGTGGCTCGACCAAGACCGACTGGGAGGTCGAGCTCGCCGTCGTCATCGGCAAGCAGGCCCGGTACGTCGAGACCGACGAGGAGGCGCTGGCCTGCGTCGCCGGGTACGCCGTCTCGAACGACGTGTCGGAGCGGACCTTCCAGATCGAGGTCTCCGGCGGGCAGTGGTCGAAGGGCAAGTGCTGCGAGACCTTCAACCCGTTCGGGCCCTCGCTGGTGCCGGCCGACGAGGTGGATCCGACGAACCTCGCGCTGAAGTCGTGGGTCAACGGTGAGCCGCGGCAGGACTCGAACACGCGCGACATGATCTTCTCGGTCGCGGCGCTGATCCGCGACCTGTCGCAGTACATGGTGCTCAGCCCCGGCGACATCGTGAACACCGGTACGCCGGAGGGCGTCGCGCTCTCGGGCCGGTTCCCTTACCTGTCTCCCGGCGACACGATGGAGCTGGAGATCGAGGGCCTGGGCCGGCAGAAGCAGTCCCTCGGCAAGGCCTGAAAACTGTCCCCGGCCGGCTCTAGGGTCGGCCGGGTGACTGACTTCCTGGACGACATCCGCACCTCGTACGACAACGTCGCCGTCTCGTACGCCGAGCTCGTGGTCGACGGCGCCGACTGGGAGGACGAGGCGTTCGACCTGCTCGCGAAGCTCGTCGCCGGGAGCGGACGGACGGTCCTCGATGTCGGCTGCGGGCCCGGACGGACGACCGGCCTGCTCGCCGAGCGCGGTCTGCGCGTGACAGGCATCGACCTGTCACCCGGGATGATCGAGGTCGCCCGGCGCGACCACCCGGACGTCAACTTCCGGGTCGGCTCCATGACCGCGCTCGACATCGCCGACGGCGCGGCCTCGGGCGTCGTGTCCTGGTGGTCGATCATTCACCTCCCGCGCGACGTCGTGCCCCAGGCCTTCGCCGAGTTCTACCGCGTGCTCGCTCCCGGCGGTGTCCTGCTGCTGGGGTTCCATGTCGGTTCGGAGTCGAGCCATAAGACCTCCGGGTACGGCGGTCACGCGATGAACATCTACGTCCACCGCTGGACGGCGGCCGAGTTGACCGAGCTCGCCGTCGCGGCCGGCTTTGCGCCGTACCTGGCGACCGAAATTCCCCACGACCGCCTGCTCTTCCAGAAGTAGCCTCTGCGCATGACATCTCGCGTGCGATCGGTGACCTTCGATACCCACAACCCGTACGAACTGGCCGGCTTCTGGCTCCAGGTCCTCAACGCCCCACGCCCCGACGACGACCACCCCGGCGACCCGTACGCGGCCGTGGTGACGGACTCCATGACGCTCCTCTTCGAACAGAACAACGACGAGAAAGCCGTCAAGAACCGCGTCCACCTGGACCTGGAACCCGACATCCCCCGCGACGAAGAGGTCGACCGCCTCCTCGCCCTAGGAGCCACCATCGCCACCGACTTCCGCAACCCCGACGGCACCGGCTGGGTAGTAATGCACGACCCCGAATCCAACGAATTCTGCGTACTCCGAAGCGCCGCCGAACGAGCCGCAACCAGCTAGCAGCCCCCCGCGGGGGGCTGCCCACCAGCTTCTACAGGTCGTCGGTGTACGGGGTTTGGCCGGTGAGGGTCAGGCGCCAGTCGGTGGTGTGGGCGTCGACCGTCAGGTCGTAGCCCTGGCGTCGGGCTGTCAGTTGGTGGTGGTTGTCGGTTACGTCGGAGACCGTCACCTTCCAGCCGCGGGCTTCGAGGGTTTCGGCGGTGAAGCCGATTTGGGCGACCGGGTCGGGGGTGGTCGGATCGCCGGTTTCGACGGTGATCGTGCACACGGATTCGCGGCCGCGGTCGTCGGAGAGGGCACCTTGGTCGGCGGGGCCGACGTCCTGGGTGACCGTCGGTGTCTGGTCCGGTACGACGATCGCCGCCACCGCCAGGAGCTCCGAGCGGAGGTAGTTTCGCGCTTCGGTCAACGTCACGGTATCCGTGATACACCGTGCGGCCAGGCCACGCGACACCACGCCGCGTTTCGATTTCAGGAAACGAGCGGTGTCTCCCCCGTGAACGTTATCCGCCAGTCCGACGCCCATGCGTGTACGGCGACCTCGTACCCGTCACGCGACGCAACGACCCGGTAGTGCCCGTTCTCCGGCGCCGCCACCTCGGCGTTCCATCCTCGAGCGCGCAGCACGTCCGCCGCAGCCGAGACAGCAGCCGCCGGGTCCGGATCTTTCGGGTTGCCTGTCTCAACCGAAACCCGACACACGGTCGCGGCCCCACGCCCGTCGAACAACACACCCGGGTTCACCGGCCCAGGATCATGCGTCACCACCGGCTCCTGATCCGGTACGACAGCCGCCGCCACCGCCACCAACTCACTCCGCAAAAACTCCCGCCCGCCCATCATCGCCTCGGCCCTTCCCCTCGCCGGCCCCGCGTCACGCCGGTCGCCCGAGCCGCGCCGCCTCGCCCAGGAACAGCACCCTGTCCAGCAGCTCCGGCCCGCTCGACGGCGCCCAGCTCACCGCCACTCTGTCCGGCCTCACCTGAAGCAGCAGCTCGCGCGGATGCCGGTGACGGTTTGGTCAGTGATGCAATACCGTCGTACACCTTTGAGGCTGCGCCGGCGACCGCGTTCAGCGGGCCGCCCCACGACGCCCCGAGCACCAGCTTGGTCTCTGCGGAGCGGCTGGTGTCCGTTGTCGTGATCGAGTTCAGGTCGCCGCGCACCACTCGGCCGATGTTGCGGAGTGCCTCGCTGTTCGGGCGGTAGTACTCGTTGTGCCAGTGCACAGACACCGCTTCGTCGTTGGCGATCGGATCGTTCGTCGCCATTCGGATCGCGTCGGGGAAGGTCGCCGGATCGGGTCCGTGCCATTCGGAGTATGCGACGTAGTCCCCCGGCGCGCGTTCGACGTACAGCCGGGTCGGCGGCTGCACGAAGTCGGCAGCTTCATCGACGTACTTCGTGATTCCCGGCGATCCGGTCATCACCACGCGCTTGGCCCGTCCGCCGTCCAGCAGCGCCTGCCCGAGTACGTCGGTGCCGTACGAGTGTGCAACCGCCGTCACCTCAGCGCCGTCGGCCTTCAACCCGTCGAGCTCGTTCAGGAACTCCGCCAACCGCGGCCCGCCCTCGAGCGCCGCAGCCTTGCTCGCGGCCTGCACCAAACCGTGCGGCGAGTCGTAGTCGAGCCACACCACGACAGCTGTCTCCGACGGACGGGCCTCCTGCCGGATCAGGTCGCCACGGTCCGACTGGCCACGAAAGGTGTCCAGGCTGTTCCCCATCCCGGGCACCAGCACTGCGACGTTCTTCGCGTGCTGAACATCGCCGAGTACTTCGACTGCACGTCCCTGTCCGTCCACATCGACCTTGAGGAACTGCCGCGACCGCAGAACAGCCACAACGTTGCCCTCAGCATCCACCGCCGATTCCGTGACCGGCGTGAGGAGTTCCTTGACGGTCTCGAGCCGTCGCCGCTCGGCGTCATCCGCGGTACCGGCATCGGCAGCCGCCTGTAGACGGACGCGGGCAGCTTCCAGCAACTCGAGATTGGCGCGATACCGCTCAGCCAGCTCGTCCATGGCGTGACTCCCCGTGACAGCCGGTCACCTGGGCGTGAGACCGGACTGACCGCAGTCTGCCAGGCGACGAGGTCCCCCGCATCCCGTCAGGCGAGGACCTGTGGACATCCCGGTCGTTCAGTGGAGGGCGAGTGACCAGGAGCCGACGTGCAGGGACAGGTTGACGCTCGCCAGCGGCCGTACGTCGATGTGCCGGAGCGATTCCGCCGGAGCGTCGACGACGTACAGCACGATCGCCCGGACCACCGCGGGATGCACGACCGCGATCACCGAACTGCGGTCTTTGTGGCGCTCGGCAACATCACCCAGCCAGTCGGCGACCCGCGCGATCAGGTCGTTCTCCGTCTCGCCGCCGGGCGTCGCGGTGTGCGGTCGGTCGAGCCATGCCGCCACCTGCGTCGGCCCTGCGGCGAGCAACTCCTCCAGCTCGCGCCCGGCCCATTCGCCGTACTCACGGTCCCGCAGCGCCGGCTCGACCACCGGGTCGAATCCCAGCGCAGAGGCGGTCCGTGCGGCGGCCCGCTCCGGCCCGGCATACACGACGTCGGCCGACAGCTTCAGCTCCCGGGCCGCCTCCAGACTCGCCGCATCCGGATCCACGTCCCCGCCCAGCATGAGCCCGCGCAATGCAGGCGTCAGGGCATGCGCGACCACAGCCAAACTCGTCAACCTGCAGCCACCTTCGTTCAAGCCCCACACCGACACCGTCCCAGCAGCGTAGCGGCCAGAGCCCCCAGAACTGCGCAGGTCATTAGCGCGGCAGGACCTGGTCCAGCTGGCTGCGGCTGGCTATCTCCAGCTTCGAGAAGACCTTGCGGAGGTGGTACTGAACGGTGCGTGCGCTGATGAACAGCCGCGTGGCGATTTCGGGGTTGGAGAGGCCGTCGCGAGCCATCCGGGCTATCTGGGCCTCTTGGGCGGTGAGCTCGGTGCGGGTCGGGACGACCCGCTTTCGGGCGGTGCCGCCGGCTGCCTGGAGTTCGCGTCGAGCACGGTCGGCGAAACCGGCTACTCCCATCGCTTCGAAGGCGGAGTGCGCAGTGCGGAGGTACTCACGGGCATCCGTACGCCGCCGCTCCCGCCGCAGCCACTCGCCGTACAGCAGCTGCGCACGAGCGAGTTCGACCTTCAGGACGGTCTTCTCCAGGTGTGCGATCGCCTCGCGGTACAGCCCCTCGGCCGTCTCGCCGGCAGTGACCATCGCACGGCACCTGGCGGACACTCCGAGCGCCCAGTCCGTACCGGTCGCGTTTGCCATCTCCTCGAGCGTCTGCGCGACCCGATGCGCAGTGTCGATCGCACCTGTGCGAACCGCCGCCTCGACCAGCTCGGTGGGTGCAAGCATCATCGAGCGGTCCTGACTCGCACGTTGAGCCGCATCAAACGCGTCCTGGTACCGGCCCAGCCCGTTGGCGAGCACCGCGGCCGCCCAGTCCGCGAACGCGACCCCGATGCCTTCGCCGCGCCGGCTCCCGTCTCGCTTGGTCGCTTCAACCAGCGCCAGCGTCTCGGACCGATCTCCACGGAACGCAGCCAGCGCCAGCCGACCGTACGGCGCGAGCTTTCCGCCGGTCACCTCGTTCGCCGCCTCCACCTCGTCGGTCAGACTGGCGGCCGCCTCCAGGTCACCGGCGAACACCGACACGTAGGCCAACGACGTAAGCGCTAAGGCAACATCACTGAGTACTCCGGTCTGCCGCACGAGCTGCACATGCCGCCGGGACAACTGCGCCCACCGGTCTGCGTCCCACAACCGCAGCGCCGTCGTCGTAGCCATCCACAGCAGCTGTAGCTCCTCCTCGGCAGACAGACCGGGCCCGAACCCCTCCAACGCCTTGTGCAACGTCGGAGCACCCGCCGCGTACCCGTCCCGGAAGTAGCGCGCAGAGCCCTCCAGCAGCAGGTCCACACAGCGTGTCACCTCAGGCTGCGGCGCAGCAGCGGCCTCCTTAGCGACAGCGAGGACGTCGCCGTCCGGTGTGGCCAGGTGCCCGGCAAAGATCGCCGCCGACAACGCATCCAGGTACGTCGTGCGCGCTTGCGCCACATCGACCTTCTCGAGCCGCCTGGCCGCCTTCAGCATCAGCTGCGGTGCGTCGTTCCCTCTGTTGGTCAGGAACGCGAGCTGTGCGTGCACGAGATCCGCCCGGGCCCGCTGGAGCTCGCTGAGCTGCTCCCCCTCGGCCATGGCGAGCAACTCGGCCGCCGAGTCGAACGCACCGGTCTGCAGCTCGGCCTGTGCGGCTGCCAGCGCCCGCCCGGCTCGCTTGACCGGGTCGATCGTCAACGCAGCGGACCGCTGCAGGAACGCAGCCGTCGCCGCAAACCCGCTCCGAGCCTGGGCCCGCCCAGCCGACCGCTCCAGCTCCTCCGCAATCTCCTCGTCCGGCCCGGCCGCGCCCTGCGCCCGGTGCCACGCGCGCCGATCCGGATCGGCCTCGGCGTCGGTCTCCGCGGCCAGCGCCTGGTGTACCTCGCGCTGCTCGGCTGCCGAGGCGGAGCAGTACGCCGCCGACCGCACCAACGGGTGCCGGAACCGGATCCGGTTGGCGAACTCCGCCAGCCCCGCATCGGCCGCCGGAGTGGCCGCCTGCGGATCGATCCCAAGCCGTACGGCGGCCCGTCGTACCAGCGCGTCGTCGCCGGATGGCTCAGCCGCGGCGAGCAGGAGCAGACGCCGGGTCTCAGCCGGCATCGCGGTCACTCGCTGGATGAAGCTCTCCTCGATGCCGGTCGCGATGGGCAGCCCGAAGCCGCCGGCCAACTGCGCCGGGGTCAGCCCACGCGGCAGTTCGAGCAACGCCAACGGGTTCCCGTGCGCCTCAGCAACCAGTTGGTCGCGCACCTGCGCATCGATCGGCGACGTCAGTACGGCGTCGAGCAGCGAACGCGCATCGGCATCACGCAAGCCGCCGATCTGGTACTCCGGCAGGCGTTGGAGGATCGGTCCGACCTGACGGGTCGCGAAGACGAGGCCGAGAGACTCAGTGCCCAGCCGACGGGCCACGAACGACAGGATCTGCGCAGAGCACCGGTCCAGCCACTGCTGGTCGTCGATCAGGCACAGCAGCGGCTGCTCGACAGCAGCCTCCGCCAAGAGGCTCAGAACGCCCAGACCGATCAGGAACATGTCCGGAGGCGGTCCGGCGCAGATACCGAACACAGTCCGCAACGCCTCGGCCTGCGGCGCCGGCAGCCGGTCGAGCAGGTCGAACGCAGGCGCACACACCTGATGGAGAGCGGCGAAGGCCAGCTCCATCTCGGACTCCACGCCAGAGACCCGTACTACCTGCCCGCGGTGCGCCCGAGCCGCCAGGTAGTCCATCAGGGCCGTCTTGCCGACCCCGGCCTCGCCGGACAGCACCAGCGCACGGCTCTCCCCGGAGCACACTGCAGCAATGAGCTGATCGAGCGAATCGCATTCCGCGTCGCGCCCGGTCAGCTCAGCAGAGCGATGGAGAGGAAGCACAGCCTCAAGGTATCCCCGCTTGCAGGTGTCGCCGAGTGGCTAGCCAGTGGCGGATGCGAACCGGTTCACGCCTGGCGCACCCTCTAGCGGTGCCACGAGCAGCGCACAGAGCCGTTCGTGTTCCGTAAGCGTTCTGCTGATGTGAACGGAGATGTGTGATGGGACTGGCCTGGCAACAAGGTCCCTTGGGGACCGGTGCGATCGGACGGTTCTTGGTACCGGTCGAGCTCCCGGAGCGGATGCTGTACGCCGAGCCGGCGCGGCGGCGGATGCGCGTCCGTTTCGGCGACAACTGGATCGCCGACAGCGAGGACGTCGTACTGCTGCACGAGCCCGCTCGGTACCCGGTCGCGTACTTCCCGGTGGAGGACGTGGTGGCCGACGTACTGAAGTCGGATGACCGGACCACGCAGCACAAGGACCTGGGTGCGACGGCTTGGTACACGGTGACTGTTGGTGACGCGAGCAAGCCGCGTTCGGCCTGGCAGCACGTGGAACTGCCGGACTACGCGAGCGAGCTGAAGGGACGGGTCGCCTTCGCGTGGCGGGCAATGGATGCCTTCTACGAGGAGGACGAGCGGATCGTCGGCCACGCGGCCGACGCGTACCACCGGATCGACATCCGGCAGACCAGCCGGCACCTGATCGTCCGTGACGGCGACCAGGTCATCGCGGACTCGTCGCGTCCACTGGTGCTCTTCGAATCAGGCTTCGCGCCGCGCTGGTACGTACCGCGGGACGACGTCACCGACGGCGCACTCACACCGGTCGACGGCCAGACCTTCTGCCCCTACAAAGGCGTCTGCAGCTACTACGACATCGGTACGGCGCAACGGGCCGCATGGTCCTACGAGGACGCCTGGACCGAGGTACGCCGGATCTCCGGGATGGTCTCATTCGAACCGGACAAGGTCGAGGTGGAGCTGGACGGGAAGCGGATGCGGCAGGAGCCTGGTCAAGGTGTGATCTCGCATGGTGTCGACCGCGACCTGACCGTGGAGGAACTGTCCGGATGAGCGCAGCCAGTGTTTTGTCGGTCAATGTCGGGATGCCGAAGAACGTCGAGTGGAACGGGAAAACCGTCTTCACCGGCGTCTGGAAGGAGCCTGTCGACGGACCCGTGATGGTCCGGCGGCTGAACCTGGACGGCGACGGGCAAGGCGACAAGGGCGGCCACGGTGGCGAGCAGCGTGCCGTGATGGTCTACCAGATCGATTCGTACCGTCACTGGGAGAAGCATTTCGGGCGGGACGACCTCGTCTACGGACAGTTCGGCGAGAACCTGACCATCGACGGGCTCTCTGACGACGAGGTGTGCATCGGCGACCGGTACCGGATCGGTGGCGCCGAGCTGGAGGTCACTCAACCACGAGTGACTTGCTACCGGGTCGGTCTGCGCATGGGCGAACCAGAGCTGCCCGCACTGCTCGTCAGCCATCACCGGCCGGGGTTCTACTGCCGCGTGATCAGCGAAGGACCAGTGCAGGCCGGTGACCCGATCGTGAAGGTCTCTACCGGGCCGGGCGCACTCAGCGTGGCTGACACCGACGCTCTGCTCTATCTGCCGCACCGGGATCGGGCCAAGCTGCAGGTCGCCGTACAGATCCCTGCGTTGAGCCCTGGCTGGCTAGGTTCGTTCCAGGACCTGCTGGCCGAGGAGGACAAGCCGAAACCGGCGTGGGACGGCTTCCGCCAACTGCGGGTGACCGAGGTGGTTCCGGAGAGCACCAACGTGTTCTCCGTACGCCTCGCCACCATAGACGGCAGCGACCTGCCCCCAGCTCGCCCCGGCCAGTACCTGACGTTCCGCCTGCCGGACGCCGTGCGCAGCTACTCGCTGTCCTCCACGCCGGACTACCGCATCAGCGTCAAGCGGGAGCCGCACGGGGTTGGCAGCCGGTACATGACTCGGCTGGCTGCCGGAGCAGTCCTTGACGTCGCCGCACCCCGTGGTGACTTCCTACTGCAGGACGGCACCACGCCGGTCGTGCTGCTCTCGGCCGGCATCGGACTGACTCCCGTCCTGGCGATGCTGCACGCGCTGGCCGACAGCTCTCGCGAAGTGTGGTGGATTCACACCGCCCGTGGACCATCCGAGCACCCGCTCGCCTCAGAGGCGCACGAGCTGCTGGCCAAGATCCCCAACGGGCATGAGCGCATCTACTACAGCTCTGTCGACGGGCGGCTCACCGAAGAGAAGCTGGCCGAGCTGGCGCTGCCGTCCGACGCAACGGCGTACATCTGCGGGCCGGCGGCCTTTATGACCGACATGCAGGCCGCACTGACTGCAGTCGGGGTCACTCAGGTCCATACCGAGCTGTTCGGTGCACTGGCTGCGATCAACCCCGGCCTGGTCGACCAGACCGCCCGTACGCCGCATCAACCGGACGGTCCGCCCGGCGACGGACCGCAGGTGACTTTCGCCCGCAGTGGCATCTCTACCGCGATGCGGGACGGCAGCCTGCTCGACCTGGCGGACGCATGCGATGTTCCGACGCGCTGGAGCTGCCGGACCGGCGTCTGCCAGACCTGTGTCACCCCACTGCTTTCGGGCGAAGTCACCTACTCGCCCACCCCACTCGAACCCCCGCCGGACGGTCAGGCGCTGCTCTGCTGCGCCCGGCCAACGACTGATCTCGTACTGGACATGTGATGGATTACAGAATCGAAGTTGTCACTCTGCCGGTCAGCGACGTGGACGTGTCGCTGGCTTTCTACCGATCGCTCGGCTTCAGCGTCGACGTCGACTACCACCCGCGCGACGGCTTCCGCGTCGTCCAGGTGACACCGCCCGGCTCAGCCTGCTCGATCCAGTTCGGCGAAGGGCTGACCGACGCGGCGCCGGGTTCCGCGCGGACCAACTACCTCGTCGTCGACGACCTCGAGGCCGCGCACCGGGAACTGGTTGCCAACGGCATCAAGATCGGCGATATCCAGCACAAGGAGCCGATCGACACCTGGGCCGGTGAACTCGTACCCGGCTTGGACCCCGAGCGCCGACCGCACGCCAGTATGGCCGAGCTCAGCGACCCGGACGGCAACACCTGGACGCTGCAGGAGATCAACAACAGATGACCGAGCTCGACCCCAGCGGGATGTCGCACACGAGTGCCGCGACGAGTCCGCTGCGCGCGTTCCTGCGCACCGAGGCGGCGAGCGCGGCGGTGTTGGTCGCCGCGATCGCGATCGCACTCATCTGGGCCAACCTCAGCGGCAGCGGGTACGAGAGCTTCTGGACGACCGAGCTGCCGATCCGGATCGGACCGTTGTCCGCGAACCTGGACCTCCGGACCTGGGTGAACAGCGGCCTGATGACGCTGTTCTTCCTGGTCGTCGGACTCGAGGCACGCCGCGAGTTCGACCTCGGTGAGCTCCGTGAACGCCGCCGGCTGGTCCTCCCGCTCGCCGCCGGCCTGGCGGGGATGGTCATACCGGTGCTGATCTACCTGGCGTTCAACCACTCCGGCGACGGACTGCACGGCTGGGGCGCTGCGATGTCGACAGACACCGCACTGGCCCTCGGTGTGCTCGCAGTGGCCGGCAAGCAGGTGCCGGACCGGATCAGGACCTTCCTGCTGACCGTGTTCGTCGTCGACGACGTGGTGGCGCTCGTGGTGATCGCGGTCGCCTACACCAGCCATGTGCACGTAGTCGGGTTGCTGGTCGCGATCGCGGCGTACGGCGGTCTGCTGGCGACCAGGCGGGTGCCGTACCGGCAGCGGCGAGTGCTCTTCACCGCGCTCGCCGTGGTCCTGTGGTGCGCGCTGCTGGCCAGTGGGATCGACCCGGTGGTGACTGGTCTGGCGGTCGGGCTGGCCACATCGGCGTACCTGCCTCGGCGGGATGCACTTGAGCAGGCGACCACGCTGGTCCGGCTGTTCCGTGAGCAGCCGACGCCTGAGCTGGTACGGGAGGCGACCACCGGGCTGACTGGGACGCTGTCGGCCAACGCTCGCCTGCAACACACGTACCACAGCGCGACGAGCTATGTGATCGTGCCGCTCTTCGCACTGGCGAACGCCGGCATCTCGCTGCGGCCGAGCCTGCTCTCGGATGCGCTGACCGCACCGGTAGCTGTCGGCCTGTTCGTTGCGTTCGTGGTCGGCAAACCGATTGCTGTCGCTGGGACGTCCTGGGCGCTCATGAAGACCACGCACGGCTCGGTGCGGCCGTCTGTCGGCTGGGCCGGTGTCGTAGGGAGCGGACTGATCGCCGGAGTGCCGTTCACGGTGTCGCTGCTGATCGCCGACCTTGCTCTGACCGGTACGGCGCTGGAGGAAGCGAAGATCGGTGTACTCGCGGCCGCTGTAGCCGCCTCTGTCATCACGCTGGTCTTCTACCGCCTGATGGCCGGCCACACGCGGGCGCTGCTGGGCACCGGTCACCAGCTGGTCGACCTGGCGAGACCTGTGGACGCTAGCCGCGACCATGTGCGCGGTCCGGCGGACGCGGTCGTCACAGTCGTCGAATACGGCGACTTCGAGTGCCCGTGGACCCAGATGGCGGCGCCGACCGCCCGTGAACTGATCGCGACCAACAGCTACATCCGCTACGTCTGGCGTCACCTGCCGCTGCACGACGTACATCCGCACGCCCAGTTGGCGGCAGAGGCAGCCGAATCGGCGGGACGTCAGGGCAAGTTCTGGCCGATGCACGACTTGCTACTGGCGAATCAGGAGAACCTCGAACTGGAGCACATCCTGAAGTACGCGGCAGAACTGCAGCTGGACCTCAAACGCTTCCGCATCGACCTGACCTCCCACGACTTCGCCACCCGAATAGCCCAAGACATCGACTCAGCCGACCGCAGCGGCGTAGCAGGCACCCCCACGTTCTTCATCAACAGTCACCGCCACGACGGCCCCCAGGATCTGGGTTCCCTCACCGAAGCCATCCGCCAATCCTTGGCCACGGCCACCTGAGCAGGGGTGGTCTCACCTATTCTGGGTGGATGCCGTCCGCTCATCATCTGCTTGCGTTTGCGATTACAGCGTTCATCATCATCGTGGTTCCGGGACCGAGTGTGTTGTTCATCGTGGGCCGCGCGCTCGCTGTCGGGCGGCGTGAAGCGGTCCTGACGATGTTGGGGAACACGCTCGGTGCTGCCCTGATGCTGGTCCTGATCGCGCTCGGGCTCGGCACGTTGATCGCGGCCAGTGCGATCGCGTTGACCGTGGTCAAGCTCGGCGGGGCGGCGTACCTGATCTATCTCGGCGTACAGGCGTTCCGCTCGCGGAAGTCGCTGGCGGAGGCGCTTGCCAGCGGCGTGAAGCCGGGCAGCAGCCGCAAGACTGTTCGCCAGGGCTTCCTGGTCGGGGTGACCAACGCCAAGACCGCGGTGTTCTTCGCGGCCGTCCTCCCGCAGTTCGTGGACAAGGGCGCGAGCAGCCCGGCGTGGGCTCAGATCCTCATCCTCGGGCTGATCTTCATCCTGATCGCGCTCTGCTCGGACAGCGTCTGGGCAGTCGTGGCCGGCACGGCGCGCGAGTGGTTCGCCCGCTCACCGCGCCGGCTCGAGCTGGTCGGCGGCACCGGCGGCCTGATGATCATCGGCCTCGGCGCCAGCATCGCCGTGACCGGCTCTAAGGAGTAGTACGCCGACCCGCCTGTACGCCGAGCAACGCGAGCAGGGCCGGGAACCCGAACGCCACGACGTACGCCGTGATGTCGGAGTGCGGTTCGATTGCCGCGAACAACGATCCGCCGATCGCCAATACCGTTGCTGTAGACAACGAGTCGCTCAGCTGAGCCGCTGAGCTGTTCGCGCCCTGTTCCTCCCGCTCGGAGTAATCCAGGGTGAGCACCGACAGCGTCGGGAAGACGGTCCCCATCCCGAGCCCGGTCAGACTCCACCCGAGAATCCCGACGAGCACCGGTACGTGCGGATCGAGCGTCAACGTAGCGGTTACGATCCCCAGCACGATCAGCACCATCCCGCCCTGCAGGAACACCGAGTGCGAGAACGGCTGATTCGGCCGTCCGCGGTACCAGGACGCCGCCGACCAACTGAGGGCGCTCACCGTCAGCACCAGTCCCGCCAGCGTCGGCGACAACCCGCGCTCCCGGGTCAGCATCAGCGGCAGGAACACCTCAGCACCGAACCCGGACGCCGCGACCAGCCCACGCAACGCGACCACCGAAGGCAGCCCGCGCCCGAAGGTGAACGTCCCGGACGGCAACAACCGCGGTCCGAACGCGATGACGCCAGCCAGCCCGACCACCAGCAGAACCACCTGCAGTACGCCGCGCTGTTGCCCGCCGTAATGCAGCAGTCCGACTCCAACCGCTGCCGCGACCGCCAACATCGCCCGCTTGTTCCACAGCTTGCCCGGACGTACTTCGTGCTTGCCGGCCTGCGCCAGACCGGGCCGCATCACCAGAGCAGCCGGCACTGCAAGCGCCGGTACTGCGAGGAACACGAACCGCCAACTGGTGTGTTCGACGATCAACCCCGCGATCGCTGGACCGACCAACGACGGCACAACCCACGCGGTCGCGAACGCGGCGAAGATCTTCGGGCGCAGGCGGGCCGGGTACAGCTGCCCGACAACGACGTACAGCGCGACGGTGAGCAGGCCCGAGCCGTACCCCTGGATGATCCGGCCGACAACCAGGACCTCCATCGTCGGCGCGAACCCGGCGATGAGCAGCCCGACCAGGAACCACGCCGTACCGTGCCAGAGCGGGCGAGCCGGGCCCTTCAGGTCACTCCAGGTGCCGGAGACAACCATCGCGACCACACCGGATGCGAGCGGTCCGCCGAACGCGAGTGCGTACAGGCGAAGGCCGTCGAGCGCTTGCGCGACCGTCGGCATCGCGGTCGCGACGGCCAGTGACTCGAACGCGACGAGGGTGATCAGGGCGGTCATCCCGATCGTCAGCGCGCGGTACTGCGGGGAGAGGACGCCGCCTGTCTCAGGGCTGGTCGTCGGCTCGGCAAGGGTGGTCATGCCGAGTAGGTTCGGTCCTCAAGTGCACTTTAAGTCAAGGCGGCGAGCACCAGCGCGACGATCGGCGGTACAGCCTGCGTGGCCGCGGCGCGAACCATCCGGCGATCGGAGGCGACCAGGACGACGCCGGCACCCGCCATGCACGCGCAAGCGAACAGCGCGATCGCGTGACCCTTGTCGCCACCCCAGATCAGCCCGCCGAGCGCGCCGACCGCCAGGAACAGGTTGTAGAAGCCCTGGTTGAACGCCCACGGCCGCGCGGCCGCCATCTCGGTGTCGTCCTTGACCAGGAACCGCCGATAGGTGCTCGGCTTGCGGAACAGCAGGCTCTCCATCGCAAACACGAACAGATGGAACACGCCAGCAATCACCACGAAGACCTGCGCGATCAAACTCATCCACGTCCTCGCTTCGCTCCGGGCGCGGCTGAGGCACGAGACGCGCTGTGTTTGATGATGAATTCGCTTCGCTCATTCATGCCGGGAAGGTACCGCTACGCTCGCCAATCCGTCGTGAAGGCACGCGCTGGGTTGGTCCGGAACACGGCGTCCGCGACGTCATCACCGAAGTACCGCGTGATCCGCGGCCGCAGGTGCGTCAGCAGGTACGGCATGCCCGGGCCTTCGCCGGTCGCGGCCCGCGCGCGAGCGGTCGTCGTGTCGCCGCCGAGCAGCAGGCGGTCGGCGTACCCGGCGTCGATCAGCGCGGCCAGACAATCCATCATCCGCGGATCGGTGGCGCTGTTGGCCCGCGACGGCCCGTCGAACGCCAGCCACGCACCCCGCTGCGCCAACTCGAGCTGCACGCGATGGTCCGGGAAGCGGTTGAGGTGCCCGAGGATGACGGCGCCCGGATGTACGTCCAGCTCATCGACCAGCAGATCGAGTACTGCGTCTGCCGCCGAGCCCAGCTCGTGGTGGATGGCGATCGGCGCGTTCGTCGCGTGATGCGCCTCCGCCGCGGCCCGCATCACCAGATCGGCGTGTACGTCGAGGACGTGGAAACCGCTGGCCACCTTGATCAGGCCGGCGCGCACCTGGGTGTCGCCGATGCCCGCGGTCAGCTCGCGGACGAAGATATCGGCCAGCTGGTCCTGCACCTTGTCGACGAATCCGTCCGGGTAGTGCTCGCGCCGGTGCAGACCGGTCGCCGCGACGATCGAAACCCCTGTCCTGGATGAGATTCCAGGCAGCAGCTCGGCGCGTCGGTTCAGACCATACGGCGTCCACTGGACGATCGCCTGACCGCCCGCGTCCGCGAACGCGCGCACCTCAGCGACCGCGGCGGCCTCGTCATCCAGCTCCTGCCCCGGCAGCGCCGCCGAGCGGAAGAACAGGTGGTCGTGCGAGTCGGCAATACCGAGTGCGTCGGGCCGCAGGTCCCCCAGAACAGTACGAATCACGTAACCAACGTAGCGTTCTGAGGGTGCCTGGGGCCCGTCTGTCTCGATGAGCGACCGGTGGCGTCAGCGACCTCGGCGGGAGCTGCCGGCGCGCGAGCCTGCGGAGAACGCGGCGGCTCCGGCGGGACGAGCCGCCGATCCCGGAGTACTCGTGGTGTAGCTCTTCGGGCCGCCCGAGCCGGCGCGGGACCTGGAGCGACCGGAGCCTCGCGAGCCACCGGCCGTCTGGCCGCCACCCGTTTGGTTTGACCGCTTGCCCGTGGCCGGCTGAGCTGCGCCGGAGGCGCGCCGACGGCGATTGCCCCGGCCCGATCCGCTACCGCCCGAGCCCGCGACGCGTTCCGGCTGGACCGGCCTGGCAGCGGGCTCGACGTACGTGCGCTCGCCGGGGGCCAGCTCGGTCAGCAGCGGGTCGCCGGTGGTGAGCTTGGTGACCGTCGCGGCGATGCCGGCCTTGCGGGTCAGGTCGCGCACGTCGCGGACCTGATCGTCGGTCATCAGCGTGACCACGGTGCCCTCGGCGCCGGCGCGGGCCGTACGGCCGGAGCGGTGCAGGTACGCCTTGTGCTCGATCGGCGGGTCCGCGTGGATCACCAGCGTCACATTGTCGACGTGGATGCCACGGGCTGCGATGTCGGTTGCGACCAGCGTCTTCGCCGTACCGTCCGAGAACGCCTCGAGGTTCCGCGTACGGGCGCCCTGGGACAGGTTTCCGTGCAGCTCGACTGCGGGGACGCCCTGGGAGATCAACTTCTTGGTCAGCGATTTGGCGCCGTACTTCGTCCGCGTGAACACCAGCGTGCGCCCGGGCGCGGCGGTCAGATCGACCAGCACCGGGAGCCGGGTGTCCGGCTGCACGTGCAGGACGTGGTGGGTCATCTTGGCGACCGGCGAGCGCGCCGAGTCGACGCTGTGCGTCACCGGGTTGGTCATGAAGCGCCGTACGAGAACGTCGACGCCGGCGTCCAGCGTGGCCGAGAACAGCAGCCGCTGGGCCGTGGCCGGGGTCGCCTCGAGGATCCGGCGTACGGCGGGGAGGAAGCCG
Organism: Kribbella rubisoli; assembly: GCF_004217145.1. Taxonomy (GTDB): domain Bacteria; phylum Actinomycetota; class Actinomycetes; order Propionibacteriales; family Kribbellaceae; genus Kribbella; species Kribbella rubisoli. Next base: position 2,082,071 of record NZ_SHKR01000011.1, read on the forward strand.
AGGTCGGCCATGTGGTCGGCCTCGTCGAGCACGGTGATCTCCACCGCACCGAGCTTCGCGTGACCGGCCTGGATGTGGTCCTCGAGCCGGCCCGGGCAGGCGACGACGATGTCGGCGCCCTTGCGCAGGCCGTTGATCTGCGGGCCGTGGCCGACACCGCCGAAGATCGTCATCGACCGCAGGCCGAGCGTGTCGGCGAGCGGCGTGATCGACGCCTGGATCTGCGTGGCGAGCTCACGGGTCGGCGCGAGAATCAGAGCGCGCGGCTGGTTGGGCCGGCGCTTGGTCCCGCTCGCGGCGAGGCGTGCGAGGACGGGCAGTACGAACGCGTAGGTCTTGCCGGAGCCGGTCCGGCCGCGACCGAGAACATCCTTGCCGGCCAGGGAATCCGGCAACGTCGCCGCCTGGATCGGGAACGGCTTCGTCACACCGGATACGTCCAGCGCGGCAACGAGCGGAGCCGGTACGCCGAGCTCGGCGAACGTGCGGTTGTCAGGGGCGATCTCCGCCGACGCAAGGTTGTCAGAAGCAACAGTCTCGTTGTCTTCAGCAACTACAGGCTGCGCGGCCGATGCGTTGTTGCGCGCGGCACCTGTACGGCGCCGGCGGCGCGGTCGCGTGGACGCGGCTGGGCCTTGCGTGGTTGCGCTCGTGTTTCGGCGCGGGGAGGTGGATTGCGTGGGCGTGGTTGTAGACGTGGGGCGGCGGGCCGCCATAGAAGTACTCCAAAAGTCGGGGGTCGTCCTGCCCGGCGCGGCCTGGTGGGCCGCGGCGCGTGGTGGTCGACTGCTGGCGCAAAGTAGTTGCGCTCACCGGCCCGAGGCAGAACTGGGCGGGCCGTCGTTATCAGTCTACGGCACCGAGGGCCGACATCCGTCGGATATTCACAGGACGCTCGTCACACGGCTAAGTTCTGCACGTGACGACTGAGTTCCGGGTGGATCCACCCACGGCCGCCGACGAGCGCACACTCCTGCAGGGATTCCTCGACTACCACCGCGGCACACTGCTGTGGAAAGTCTCCGGCCTGACCGGCGAACAACTGGTCCAGCGCAGTGTCGATCCGTCGAGCATGTCGCTGATCGGGCTGGTCAGACACCTGAGCGAGGTCGAGAAGTACTGGTTCCACCGAGCGCTGGCCGGCCACGTCTCACCCCCGAAGCACTGGACCGCCGAACACCCCGACGGCGACTTCGACCTGGCCGACCCCGCCCAGGCCGAGCAAGACGTCGAAGACTTCCGCGAACTCGTCAAGACGTCGGACACGCTGGCCGCCGGTTACTCCCTGGACGACACCTTCACCCGCCCGGGTCACGACGGCCCGTACTCCGTCCGCTACCTCTACATCCACATGATCGAGGAATACGCCCGCCACAACGGCCACGCCGACCTCCTCCGCGAACGAGTAGACGGCAGCACCGGCGAATAATCGCAGCCTTCCACGCACGAATCTTCTAGGGCTTGATCGAGTGGATCAGGCCGAGTAGGTCGGTTACTACGCCGCGGACGCCTGGGATGCGGGTCAGGCGGAGTAGGCGATCCACGAGGGGGACGGCTCGGTTGATCAGTGTGCGGGTGCGGCGTACGTCCTCGCTCGAATCGTGGACCCAGAAGAGGACGACGCCCATCTGCAACAGCCACAGCAACTCAGGGAGCTCGGCCCGCAGGTCCGCGGGCACCTTCAGGTCCGACCCCTCGACCACCCGGCGGAAGATCTCAACAGCCGCATCTCGCGCCGGCCGCGACTCATCGCTAAAAGGAGATAGCGGGCTCTTAGGATCCGCCGCCGTCTTGAAGAACGTGCCGGCGAACTCGTGGTACGGCGCGGCTACCTCCAGCCACGTCCGCAACACCCCAGTCATCCGCGGCACGAACGCCTTCTCAGACGCCAGAAGCTCCTCGACGGCCGATCGGTGCTGGTCCTGGAGCAGGTCGTAGTACGCCTGCATCAGGTGGTCCTTGGAGCCGTAGTAATAGTACGCGTTGCCCACCGAGACCCCCGCCTCGGTGGCGATCGCGCGCATCGTGGTCTTCCCGTACCCCTGCTCCCGGAACAGCCGTAGCGCCGTCGAGAGGATCAGTTCGCGCGTCTGTTCACCCTTCGCGGTCGCACTGTCCGTCACATCCGTCAGCGTAGTCACCTCCACTCAACCGCCGCAGTCCCGCGGCTGCTTGCACCATCGCCCGCGCCACCGGCCGCATCGCCGGACTCGCCAGTCGTACGGCGGTGTGCCTGTGCTCCCCCGTTGCCCACATGCACACGATCCAGGCGCGATCGCCGACGTACACGGATCCGTCGTCGGCGACCACCGTCACCTCGCGCAGCGTCGCCTCGTGATCGAGACCGGGGTAGAGCGCCCGCGCATCCGTCGACCCCGCCGCGACGAACCGCAGGCGCACCACACCGCCCTCCCCGTTCAACGCCGGCCGCTGCGCCGCCAGCCAGTCCTTGAACCGGCGGCACAGCCCGCAGTGGGCGTCGTACAGGACCGTCAACTCACGCACGATCCGCGCGGCCTTCAGTACCCGAACCGAGGCTCGGTCATCGGCTGCACCGTGTCGTTGGGCGGCACCGGCGGGGTCGTCTGCAGCTCGAGCCGGCTGCGGGTGCGGATCTTGTTGAAGATCCAGACGTTGGTCAGATGCACGGCGCCGAGGACCAGCATCACGATCCCGAGCTTCACGCTCAGCTGCTCGAACACCCCGCGCGCGTCGACCACCACGCTCCCACCGCGCAGGAACAGCGTCACGAACCCGAGGTTGATCAGGTAGAACCCGACCACGAGCAGCCGGTTCACCGCGTCGGCGAAGTCCTCGTTGCCGTGGAACACGTCGACCAGGAAGATCCGCCCGTTCCGGCTCAGCGTCCGCGCCACCCAGATTGTCAGCGGCACCGCAATGGCCAGGTAGACCAGGTACGTCGTCACCGTCATGTCCATCTCATCCCCACTCTTCTTGAACACGTTCAAATTCCGGCAGCTCTGACCGTACGCTGTCTTTTTGAACATGTTCAAGTCGATGATCACGTGACGTGGATCTCCCCTGAGGCAGGATGGCGCCATGACGACCTGGGTGTTCGAAGGAACCGTGCTCCCGTCCGGCGACGCCGCGCGCGTCACGTTCGGCCCGGGCGAGATCGGCGAGGTGCTGCCCGGCCGGTACGGCGTACCCGGTCTGGTCGACTCGCACTGCCACCTGACGATGGCGCCAGGCGCGAACGGCCCCGTGCTGCGCGGCGCGGACTTCGCGGCGGAGCGGCTCGGCGAGCTGGCCGGCGCCGGCGTGAGCGTTGTCCGGGATGTCGGCGGCAACCGTGAGGTCACGCTCGAGCTGGCGCGCACGCCTGACGACAGCAGGCCGCTCGTCCTCGCGGCCGGCCGGTTCCTCGCGCCGAAGGGCTGCTACTTCCCGCAGGCGTACGAGCCGGTCGCTCCCGAGGACCTGCTCGCGGCGGTCGAGGCCGAGATCGCCGACGGCGCCACCTGGCTGAAGCTGGTCGGCGACTTCCCCGAGGTGGGTCCGGACGGCCCGATCCGCGGCAGCAAGGTCAGTCCGACGTACGGGCCGGACGTGGTTGAGGCGATGGTCGAGCTGGCTCACTCCCGCGACGCCCGGGTCGCGGCACACGTCAACACCGAGCACGTCAGCGACCTGATCCACGTCGGCATCGACTCCGTCGAACACGGTACGGCGCTCACCGAGCGGGACCTCGAAACCCTCGGCGCCCGCGGCGGCGCGTGGACCCCGACGCTGTGCGCCTCGGTCAGCCCGAGCCCGAACGAGACCCCCGAGCAGACGGCTCGCCGCCGAGCCCGCTCGGAGTACCTGGCGTCGATCCTGCCGCTCGCCAACCGGTACGGCGTCCGCGTGCTGACCGGATCCGATGTGGTCGGCACGGTCGCGGGCGAGATCGACCTGCTGGTGAAGCATGGGCTCTCCGTCGAGCAGGCCCTCACCGCGGCCTCCACCGGCGCGCAGGATTTCCTCGGTCTGACCGGTGCGGGCAACCTCGTCACGTACGACGCTGACCCGCGCGAGCACCCCGAAGTACTCGCGACGCCGGCTGCCGTCGTACTCAACAACCGCCGGATCTCATGAAGGAGAAGGACCTCGACCGCTGGGTCGACCGGTACCGGAAGGCGTGGGAGAGCAACGATCCCGCGGATATCGCCGCGCTCTGGACCGAGGACGCCGCCTGGTACCGCCGTCCGGACGAGGCGCCGGTGCTCGGGCGGGATGCGATTGTCGCCGCCTGGCTGGATGTCGCGGACGGTCCGGGCGAAACGGATTTCGAGTACCAGGTGCTCGGGTTCGGGGACGGGGTCGGGTTCGTGCGCGGCTGGACGACGTACCTGACCAATCCGCCGGCCGAGTTCAGCAACCTGTGGGTGATCCGGCTGGACCGGGACCGGGCGCACGAGTTCACCGAATGGTGGATGGAAAAGCCGCTCTGAGCTACGCTGCCGGGTAGGCACTCAGGGTGCCACCGGTCCGCGGGAAGGGCTCAGCCCACCTGAAATGAGCACGGTTGTGGCAGTTGTTCACCTCCTTTCTCGCCTGACGACGCGGACAGCGGGCTCGTAGAGAGGAGGTCGGTGATGCCGACCCGAAATCTTCCGGACGACCCACACCTCGAACACCTTCGCAAGCAGGCCAAAGCCCTGTTCAAGGGCGTCCGCGCCGGGGACCGCGAGGCGATCGCGCTCGCGGACGAGTTCCATCCCGTGCAGACACTGGCGGACGCGCAGCTGGTCGTTGCCCGCAGCTACGGATTCCCCAGCTGGCCAAGGATCGTGCGCCACCTGGAGTTGGTGGGCAAGTACAGCCGGTCACCGCATCGGCAGTCCATCGGCGGGCCGCTCGATACGCCTGAGCAACGAGCCGACGAGTTCCTCCGTCTCGCGACCCTGCACTACGGGCAGGACGATCCAGCGCGGCAACGATCCGCACGTGATCTCCTGGACCAATTCCCAGAGATTGCCCAGAGCAACATTTATACGAAGGTGGTTGCCGGCGACATCGACGGCGTACGCGCGGACCTCACGAATGCAGCAGAAGAAGGCGGACCGTACCGCTGGGAGCCGTTGGTCTACCTCACGTACAGCCGCCTGGACGCGCCCAATCAAATCGAGATCGCCCGTCTCCTCCTCGAGAACGGCGCCGACCCGAACGCCGGCTACCTCTGGCAGGGACTGCCGTCGCCGTTCACCGCGATCACTGGCGTCTTCGGTCGCGGCGAGGGCGACCAACCACCGCACCCCGACCGAGTCGAACTAGCTCGCGTGCTGCTCGACGCAGGCGCCGACCCGAACGACAGCCAGACCATGTACAACTGCGGTCCCGGTTGTCCGCCGCCGTACGACGATGTCCATCTTGAGCTGCTGATCGAGTACGGGCTGGGTCGCGGCGACGGCGGTCCGTGGCACGAACGGATGACGACCGCACACCCGACTCCCCGGCAATTGCTGGAGGACGAGCTGGTGTTCGCGTCCTGGGCCGGCCTGCTGCACCGTGCCGAACTAGTGCTTGCCCAAGGCGCCGATCCCGAAGGCACTGGCACCAGGCATCCGGTGTACGGCGGCGGTCGACCGTACGTTCTGGCTGCGGTGCAAGGCCACGCGGAGATCGCGGAGCTGCTCCGTGCACGTGGTGCGGCGCCGCTGGACGAGATCGAGGAGGTATACGCCGCGGCGATGCGCGGTGAGAAACCGGACATCGACGCCGAGCTCGCCGCACGGGCGGTGGCTCGCCAACGTCACCTGCCCGTTCGAGCCGCCGAGATCGGGCGCACCGAGGCGCTGGAACCGTTGCAGCGGCTCGGGTTCGACCTGAATCGGATCTCGGGCGGTTCGGCGCCGATCCACCGGGCCGCGATCAACGGCCATCTCGACACGGTCAAGAAGCTCATCGAACTGGGCGCCGATCCGGAGCTGCGCGATCCCAACTACAACGGGAACGCGCTCGGCTGGGCCGAACACGATCACCAGCAGGCGGTGATCGACTACCTCAAGGGCTTACCGCAAGGAACAGGAACGCGCTGAACACCGCGAGGTGAACGGCGCCCTGGAGCAGCGTGGCGCGCCCGGTCGCGAGAGTCAGCATCGCGGTCACGACCGTCAGCGCGAACAGCACCATCTCCTTGCCGTCGAGCCCGAGGACGAGCGGTCCGCTCAGCCAGATGGACGCGACCGCGATCGCGGGGATGGTCAGTCCGATGCTGGCCAGCGCTGAGCCGAGCGCCAGGTTGACGCTGGTCTGGAGGCGGTTCCGCAGTGCCGCGCGTACTGCGGCAACCGTCTCCGGCAGCAGCACCAGCAGCGCGATCACGACACCGACCACGGCCAGCGGCGCGCCGGCCGACTCCACCGCGGACTCGAGCCTCGGCGAAACAGTCTTGGCCAGACCAACGACCGCGATCAGGCACACGAAGAGCAATCCGAGGCTGAGCAGCGCGGTCCTGGTGCTCGGCGCCGCCGCGTGGTCATCCTCATCGTCGACGTCGCTGTCATCATCGGCGCGCACGGGAAGGAAGTAGTCCCGGTGCCGGATCGTCTGGATGAACACGAAGACGCCGTACAGCACCAGCGACGTCACACCCGCGAACGCGAGCTGCGCCGAGCTGAACCGCGGCCCCGGCGCGCTGGTCGTGAACGTCGGCAGCACCAGACTCAGGGTGACCAGCGCAGTCATCACGGTCAGCGCGGAGTACGACGCCTGCACCCGGAACTCCTGCACGCGGTGCCGCAGCGAGCCGACGACGAGAGCCAACCCGAGGATCCCGTTGCAGGTGATCATCACCGCGGCGAACACAGTGTCGCGAGCCAGTGACGCAGCCTTCTCCCCACCCGACGCCATCAGCGTGACGATCAGCGCGACCTCGATGATCGTCACCGCGAGCGCGAGGATCAGCGTGCCGTACGGTTCGCCGACACGATGTGCGACGACCTCGGCGTGATGGACGGCGGCGATCACCGCGGCGCCGAGACCGAGGCACACAAGGGTCAACAGGAAAGGACTCAGGTCCCGATGCCAGGTCACCAGCAGGTCAACGAAAGCGAGGGGCGGCACGGCCAAGGTCCAGCGCGGCAGCCGTTGGATCCAGGAGTTTGTCATCCCCAAACAGCCTATCGGGAATCCCCTTGGCATCCCGAGAACATCGGGTGATGCTTCTCCCAAGATGACTGTGCAGATCAGGAACGCAACCGAGGCCGACTGGGCGGCCATCTGGCCGTTCTTCCATGAGATCGTGACGGCGCGTGAGACGTACACGTACGACCCGGCGGTCACCGAAGAAGACGCCCGGGCGATGTGGATGTCGCCGCTGGACTTCCCGCTCGGCCGGACCACGGTCGCGGTCGATGCCGACGGCACCGTTCTCGGTACCGCGAACATGTACCCGAACCGGCCCGGTCCCGGCGCGCATGTGTCCAGCGCGAGCTTCATGGTCGACGGCAAGGCGCGCGGCAAGGGCGTCGGCCGGCTGCTGTGCGAGGACATGATCGAGTGGGCCGGACGATCCGGCTTCCGATCGATCCAGTTCAACGCGGTCGTGGAGACGAACGAACCCGCCGTACACCTCTGGCAGTCGCTCGGCTTCCGGATCGCCGGCACCGTCCCCGAGGCTTTCGACCACCCCAGACTCGGGTACGTCGGACTACACGTCATGTACCGTCCGTTGCCATGACCCGTGCGCGCCGGATGTGGAAGGCGCTGGAGCCGTATCACGCGATCACGTACTTCTCGCCGGAGACGCGGCGGGCGACCGACGCGCTGGGGCTGAAGGGCGGCTGGATGAGCTACTTCGGCTGCCGGGCGGCGCCCCTCGGCGCGGTCGGGCCGGAGCTCGTCGCCGCGACGTTCTACAACTTCCACCCGGCGATGGTCGCCCGCTCCCTGCCGGACGCGTGGACCTATGCGACCCCGGAACAGCTCCTCGATGCGCGTCTGACGGCTGTGGACAACGCCGTACGCCGGCTGTTCCCCGACGAGCCGCCATACCAAACCGTATGGTCTGGTGAGGCCGTCAAGCGAGCAGCCGAGCTGGCTCGACGGGCGGCTGAACTCGCGCCGGTCGCAGGGCGCCCGATCGCAGCGGCTAATGCCGCGCTGGAGTGGCCCGACGAACCGCATCTCGCACTGTGGCACGCGACCACGATCCTGCGGGAGTCGCGCGGCGACGGTCACGTCGCGGCGCTGGTCGCAGCCGAGCTCAGTCCGTGTCAGGCCTTGGTGACGATCTCCGCTGCCGGCGGGCCGTCCAAGGAGGTCTTCCAGCTCAACCGCCGGTGGAGCGACGAAGAATGGACCGCCGCCTCCGACGATCTGCGAAGCCGCGGACTGCTCGACGCCGACGGTGCGCTCACCGACTCAGGACGAGCGTTGCGGCAGCAGGTGGAAGACACCACGGATGCGCTGGCCGATCAGGGCTGGCGGGCGCTGGGCGACGAGCACGCCGGCGAGTTGCACGACGTCGTACGGCCGATGAGCGCCGTACTGATGTCGGCCGGGCTGATCCCGGCAGACAACCCGATGGCTATGCGCTGGGACTGATCCGGTCGGCCAGCGTCCGAAGCGACTGAGCGAGCTGCTCACCGGTCGGCGCGCTGTCCGGATCGAACATGCCCTGCGCAACCACCCCGAGCAGCAGCGCCTGCAGGAGTGAGCCGATCGCCTGGACCTCCGCTGGATCGGCGTCCGGATCGACGGCGCCGAACATGTGCGCCAGACCTTCGCGCGCCTCGCCCTGCATCTTCGTCAACTCCGCGACCAGCTCGGGCATGCTCGCGCCGAGGCTGAGGACCTCGAACTGCGTCGCCCACAACGCCTTCAGGCGCGGGTTGGACAGGCTGTCGATGATCTGACCCCAGGTCGCGACGAACTGCTCATGCGGTCCGGCCGCAACCGCCGCACGTTCATCACCGCCCGCCGCGCCGGACACCTCGGTGGCCCACTCGTCGGTGAGCAGCGCACGCAGCGCCTCGTTGAGCAGCGTCTCCTTGGACCCGAAGTGGTAACCGATCGCGGCCAGACTCACCCCAGCCGCGGTCGCGATGTCGCGCGCCGTCGTCCGGCTGTAGCCCTTCTCCAGCAGACACGCCTTCGCGCCCTCGACCAACGCCTCGCGGTTACCCATGCCAAGACTCTAACACATCCGTCTCACACGAACGTCTTGTACGTTTGTCTAAGACTGTCGTACAGTCATGTCACACCAACAAACTTCTGGAGGGGTTCCGATGACGACAGTTCTGATTTCCGGCGCGAGCGTGGCGGGTCCGGCCCTGGCGTACTGGCTGCAGCGGTACGGCTTCACCACCACCGTGGTCGAGCGCGCTCCAGCACCGCGCGCCGGCGGCTACGCGGTCGACTTCCGCGGCGCATCGATGAAGGTGCTTGAGCGGATGGGCATCCTGGACGCGGTCCGGGCCAAGGCGACCGACATGGGCGACATCACCTACGTGAACGAACGGGGCAAGCGCGTCGCCAGCACTCCGCCGAGCGCACTGAGCGGTGAGCTGGAGATCCTCCGCGGCGACCTGGTCGAGATCCTGTACTCACGGACCGCCGACACGACCGAGTACCTGTTCGGCGACTCGATCGCCTCCTTGACCGACGACGGTTCGAGCGTCGACGTCGTCTTCGAGAGCGGCCTGACCCGACGGTTCGACCTGGTCATCGGCGCGGACGGGCAGCACTCGACCGTACGCCGGATCGCGTTCGGGCCGGAGTCGTCGTACGCACACGACCTCGGCTACTACGTCTCGGTCAGCACGGTCGCCAACCACCTGAACCTGGATCACACCGGGCAGATCCTGAACGTGCCGGGCAAGACCGTCGGCACCTACAGCGCACGCAGCAACACCGAGGCGAAGGCGCTGTTCTACTTCACCGCCAAGGGCAAGCTGGACTACGACCGGCGCGACGCCGAGTCCCAGAAGGCGATCATCGACGAGCAGTTCGCCGGGATCGGCTGGGAGGTGCCGACACTGCTCGCGGGGATGCGGCAGGCGCCGGACTTCTACTTCGACTCGATCACCCAGATCAAGCTGGACAGTTACTCCCGCGGCCGGGTGGCGTTGGTCGGCGACGCCGGGTACTGCGCCTCGTCGCTGTCAGGCATGGGCACGAGTCTCGCGATCGTCGGCGCTTACGTCCTCGCCGGCCAGCTGCACGCGGCCGGCGGCGACCACACGCGGGCCTTCGCGGAGTACGACGTACGCATGAAGGGCTTTGTCGCCGCGTGCCAGAAGCTGGCGCACGAGGGGGCGATGTGGTTCATCCCGGGCAGCAAGTGGTTCATGAAGCTGCGCAATCTGACCTTGCGGATGATGCCGCACCTGCCGTGGCGGAAGGTGATCGAGCAGGCGCCGTTGAAGGTCGGCAACGCGATCGAGCTCACGACGTACGAAGACCTTCCTGCGCGGCCCGCAGCACCGCGTCGGTGAGCCCGTCCAGGATCCCGGACTCGAGCTTCCAGTGCTGCCAGTACAGCGGTACGTCGATGTACTTGCCTGGGGCAACTTTTACCAGGCGGCCGGCGGCAAGCTCGGATCCGGCGATCTGGTCCTCGATCATCCCCCAGCCGAGCCCGATCCGGACCGCCTCGTGGAACGGCGCGGACGCCGGGATCGCGTGCGAGGGAGGATCCAGCTTCCGCCGGGTCACCTTGCGCAGCAGCCGATGCTGCAGCACGTCCTTCTCGTTGAACACGACCATCGGGGCCTCGGCAAGCGCCTCCGGCAACGGTTTCCCGGTCAGCCAGCGCTCGGCGTACTCCGGGGTGGCGAGCGGGAGGTACCGCATCTTCCCGAGCGGTACGACGCGACAGCCCTGCACCGGCCGCGGATCGGCGGTGACCGCGGCCAGGACCGTACCGTTGCGGAGGTACTCCGCGGAGTGCTCCTCGTCCTCCTGGTGCACCAGGAACCGGGCGTTGTGCGTACGGGACAGGTCGAGCATCGCGGGCAGGAACCAGTTGTTGAGCGAGTCCGCGTTCACCGCGAGCGGGATGCGCTGCGCGTCGACCGTACCGCGGACGGCGGCGATCGCCTCGAGCTCCAGCAGCGACACCTGGCGGGCCAGCCGGAGCAGCGCCTCACCCGCCGCGGTCGGGCGGGCCGGCTTGCCGCGCATCACCACGACCTGACCGAGGCGGCCCTCCAAGGCCTTGATGCGTTGGCTGATCGCGGACGGCGTGACGCGCAACCGCCGGGCCGCCGCGTCGAAGCTGCCCTCGTCGACGACGGCCACGAACGTCTCGAGCTGCGCGGAGTCGAACTGCATGATGAAGCAATCCTAATGGTGCTTCAGAATCTTTAGCTGGTTTGAAGGCGCTCAACTGCCTACCGTCGAAGACATGCCCCTCTTCGCCGGATTCGCCACGTCGATTTCCCTGATCGTCGCGATCGGCGCCCAGAACGCTTTCGTCCTCCGCCAGGGCCTACGCCGCGAACACGTCCTCCCGGTCGTCCTGACCTGCGCGCTCTCCGACGCGCTCCTGATCTCCAGCGGCATCCTCGGCCTGGGCGCCCTCCTCACCCGCAGCCAACTCGCGCTCGACATCGCCAAGTTCGGCGGCGCGGCCTTCCTCTACACATACGCCGCCCTGGCCGCCAAGCGAGCCTTCAACCCCGGCGCGATCACCCCCGCGGACCACGCCCCCGCCGCCCTCCGCAGCGTCGTACTCACCTGCCTCGGCTTCACGTACCTCAACCCGCACGTCTACCTGGACACCGTCGTCCTCCTGGGCTCCCTCGCCAACCAACGAGGCACCGACGGCCGCTGGCTCTACGGCCTAGGCGCCGTAGCCGCCAGCTTCGCCTGGTTCTTCGCCCTAGGCTTCTTCTCCACCAAACTGACCAAGGTCTTCGCCCGCCCCCGAGCCTGGCAATTCCTCGACTCCGCCATAGCCCTGATCATGACCACCCTGGCAACCTGGATGCTCCTCGCCTGATATCCACAGGCGAGCATTCTCGCGCGAACCTGCACGATCCCCGGTGTATGCTTTTTTCAACACGGCCAGCCCCTCTGCCCCTCAGGGCACGGGCTGGTTTTCTTTTCCCTGGGGGCCATCCGTGACCGTCTACACCAAGCCACACCTCTCTTTCGCCGACCAGGTCGGACTGCTGAAGAGCCGAGGCCTGATCATCGACAACGAAGCCGAGGCAGAGCGCCTGCTGAGCGTCATCGGGTACTACCGCCTCAGCGGCTACTGGTACTCCTATCGCCGCCCGCTCGACGGCGCCCTTCGCGACGACCACTTCCTCGAGGGCACCACGTTTGGGCAGGTCGTGCGACTTTACGACGTTGATCGCCGACTGAAACTTCAGTTGCTCGATGCGCTGGAGCGGATCGAGATCGGGATTCGGGTCATGATCGGATTCACCCTTGGCCGGCATGGCGCGTACGCCCATCTGGACGCCGCCAATCTCGACGGTCGGTTCACTCGATCCGACGGCCGGCACCCCAGCACGTACGACCGCTGGTTGCGTAAGGTTTTAACCGCGCAAACCAGATCGTCCGAGGACTTCGTCCTGCATTTCCAGCACAAGTATGACGGTCGCCTGCCCGTCTGGGTGATGACCGAGATCCTCGACTTCGGCGCGATGAGCCACCTGTTCCAGGGTCTGCAGTTCACGGATCGCAACGAGATCGCAGCACGGTTGGGCGTTCTCGATCGGCGCGGTGACGGCAACGGTGCTGCCTTGGCCAACTGGTTGCGGGTGCTCAACTACGTCCGCAACGTCAGCGCACATCACTCTCGCCTGTGGAACAGGAATCTCGCCGATCAGCTCGCTCCGAGCCACCTGCGACCGATCCCGGATCTGCATCATCTGACCGATCATCAGGTGTCCCATTTCCGGATCTACTCGACGCTGTGCGTCGTCGGATTCTTGCTGTCTCGCCTGGGGCACGGATCCAACTGGGCCAAGGAGATCCGCGATCTGATCACTTCGGAGATCCCGGCATGCCGGCGCCGGCTTCGCGAGCTGGGCTTCCCGGCTGGATGGGCCGCGGAGAAGCCGTGGGTCGGTTGAGCGGGAGGTCTTGATGGATGTGACGGTGTTGTGTGATGCGGTGGCGGTGTTTCCTGAGGGGGTTGGGGAGGCGTTGCCTGGGTGGGGGTTGAGGGAGGCGGAGTGGACGAGGCGGGTGGTGCCGGGGAACGTTCGGGTGGGCGGGTGGTTGTTGCATTTTCATAGTTACTTGGTGAGTTCGGGTGACGGGCTGGTGTTGGTGGATGCGGGGGTGGGGCCGGCGGGTGGGGAGGCGGCTGAGTGGTTGGGGGTGGCTGGGCGGTTGCCTGGGTTGTTGGGGAAGGTGGGGGTGGAGGTCGCGGATGTGGATGCGGTGGTGTTGACGCATGTGCATCTGGATCATGTGGGGTGGGCTTCGGATGGGGCCCAGGCTTTGTTTCCGCGAGCGGAGTATGTCGTGCAGCGGGACGAGCTTGAGCATGTGCGCGGCGGGTCGACGTACCTGAAGAGGATCCGGCCGATTGAGGAGGCCGGGCAGTTGCGGGTGGTGGACGGGGAGACCGCGCTGCGAGGGATGCGACTGGTGTCTACGCCGGGGCATACGCCCGGGCATCAGTCGGTGGTGACGGATCGGGCCGTGCTGGGTGGTGATGTGCTGGTGCATCCGGCGCAGGCTCGGTGGCCGGAGCTCACCTACGTGTACGAGCGGGATCCCGCGCAAGCCGTGACCTCGCGGCGGGAAGTGCTGGCGATGGCGGCCACGATGGGCGTGCCGATCGCGGCCGCGCATCCGCATGCTGCATTGTCAGCCGACGCGATCCCGGTTGCCTCGAACGGCGACGGCGACGACGTCTGCCCGCCGTACAAGCTTTAGCGGTAGCCCGTGGTGTCAGCGGGTTTGCCGGCGCTTTCCACCTCGACGATGTACCGCCAAGCATCCGGACGGCTGCCGTCCAGATCCGTGAACCCGTAGAGCTGAGCGAGTTCGCCGCTCGAAGTGGACTTGCCGTTCCACCGCCGTACGTCGGGATCCGCTGCCAGCGCCGCCACCGCGCGGCCGACGTACGACGGGCTCTCGGAGATCGCGAAATGCGGGACCTTCGACGTCGCGTCCCGCCAGTTCTCCTCGCGTACGCCGAACCCGTCGAGCATCGCCTCCGACCGCAGCCACCCCGGCGTGAGCAGTACGGCGGCCGCGTCGTACTGCTTCAACTCGTGCGCCAGCGCGAACGCCATCCGGCTGACCGCGCCCTTCGCGACGTCGTAGAAGAACGAAACGCGATAGTTCGACGCGTTGTACTCGTTGGTGCCGTCGGTCATCTCGACGACCAGCCCGCCCGGCGTCTTGATCAGCAACGGCAGCGCGAAGTGGCTCGTGATCGCGTGCGTGTTCACGCCCAGCTCCAGCAACCGCAGACCGCTCTCCAGCGAGCTCTCCCATACGGTCTTGTCCCACTCGGGCTCGCCGAACTGTCCCCAGATGTCGTTCACCAGGATGTGCAGCGCGCCCTGCTCGGCCTCGATCCGCGCCACCAGCTCACGCACCTGCGACGGATCGAGATGATCCACCGGTACGGCGATGCCGCGCCCGCCGGCCTTGTCGACGAGCTCGGCGGTCTCCTCGATCGTCTCCGGCCGGTTCATCTCCGACGGCCGGCTCCGGGTGGTCCGGCCGGTCACGTACACGGTCGCGCCGACCGCGCCGAGCTCGACCGCGATCCCACGCCCGGCCGCTCGGGTCGCCCCGGCGACCAACGCCACCTTCCCCGCCAACGGCTTCATCGCTCCTCCTAATCCATACGTTGTACGATTATGTACCATACGGCGTATGGTTAACGTCGGCAAGCGCTCCGGGCGGCCCCGCGCCGGGGAGGAGCGGCTGAGCCGGGAGGCGATCCTGACCGCGGCGTTGCGGATCGTCGACGACGAGGGCATCGACGCACTGACGATGCGACGACTCGCGGCAACGCTGCAGGTCAACCCGATGTCGCTGTACCACCACCTGCCGAACAAGGCCGCCGTACTGGCCGGCCTCGCGGAGCTGGTGTTCGCCGGGCTGGAGCTGCCCGACCCCGGCGACGCCGTGCCGTGGGACGAGCAACTCAAGGAAGCAGCGCGTGCCTATCGCAACGGCCTCCGGCAGCACCCGAATCTCGCACTGCAGGTGCTGTCCGACACGTCAGCGGTCTCGGACGTCGTCGTGGTCACGATGGAGCCCTTCTACCGCGCACTTGACCGGGCCGGTCTCGAGCCGCGGCAGATCTTCGAGGCAGCCAACACCCTGATCGACTTCATCCACGGATTCAGCCTTGGCGAGGCGTCCGTGCGGGCCGAGACGTTCGAGCTCGCGCCCGACCTGCTCACCCGCGTGCGTGCACTCCCGGCGGACAAGGCGCCGACGCTGAAAAGGATCGTCGGCGGACTCGGCGTCGAGGGCCTCGCCTACGACTTCGACGGCGGGTTCGAGTCCGGGCTCTCCACGCTGACCGCGGGCATCGCGGCAACGGCGCGCCGCCGGTAGCGCGAGATCGCGACCCCGACGAGGCACAGCGCGCCACCGCCGTACGCGAGCGGCGCCGGGCTCTCGCCGAGCAGCAGCCAGCCGAGGAAGATCGTGATCGGCGGGACCAGGTACGTCGTCGCGCCCATCCGGCCGGCCGTCGTACGGGCCAACGCGTAAGCCCAGGTAGTGAAGGCGATCGCGGTCGGGAACGCGCCGAGGAACACCACCCACCAGATCGTCGACGGCCGCGCGTCAGCCGTCTCACGAACGAGCGTCGGCGCGAACGGCAGACACGCGATCGCGCCGATCACGCACGACAGCCAGGTCACCTCCAGCGCAGGCAGTCGCGCGAGCAGCGGCTTCTGCGACACGACACCGATCGCGTACGCCGCCGCGGCGACGAGACACAGCACAACGCCCCACGTCTCGGCGCTGCCGCTGGACGACGAGAGTCCGATCAGGACCACCCCGCCGAACGCAACGATGCTCCCCATCACTAACTGACGCGGGAATCCCTCGTGGAGAAGGACACCCGCCAGCAGCGCGATCAGCAGCGGTCCGATGTTGACGAGCATGGCCGTCGTACCGGCGTCGAGGTGGTGCTCGGCTTCGTTCAGCGCAAGGTTGTAGACGCCGAACCAGAGCAGACCGCACGCGAGCAGAAACTTCCAGTCACCGCGAGCCGGCCAGCGCCGCGGCCGGGCGAACACGAAGATCCCGAGCAGCACACTGCCGACGAGCAACCGCCCGAGCGACAGTGCACCGGCCGAGATCTCCTGACCGACGTGACGGATCGCCACGAACGCCGAAGCCCACAGCACCACCGTGACCGCAGCCGCACCGGCGGCCAGCGCACCCTGCTTCTTCATGCTGATACAACGCTGTCCGGGCTCATGGTGTGAGGCTAGGTGTCGGACGCTTCGGCGGCCACCGAACTACGCGGCTCCGGCAGCGCGAACGGTACGACGAATGCCGTGATCAGAACCGGGATCGTCAGACCCGCGACCAGCACCGCCATCGTGAACCAGAGCGATCCGAGCGCGAACCCGCCGTACACCGCGATCGCGAAGACCTCGGCGAAGAAGCCCGACACCGAGGTCACGGTCGCCCGCGCCTTTCCGGTGATCGCGTCCTGCAACCGCGACTCCGAGACCACGATCACCAGCTGCATGAGCCCATAGCCGAGCGCGATCGGCAGGAATCCCCACACCGATCCGCTCAGCGCTCCGGCAGCTATCAGCACCGCCGTTGCCCCGAGCCCCGTCGCGAAAGTTGCTGCAGGCAACTTGTACGCACGTCCCGCGAGCGCGCTGCCGATCGCCTGCGCGGCGACGGTTCCCGCGATCAGCAACGGGATCGCATCGGTCGTCGCACCCGCTTCCCGAGCGAGCAGCGGGAAGTATTCGTCGAACGCCAGGAACCCGCCCAGCAACGCGACCAGCGCCACCGCCCGGCGGACCAGACGGCTGTGCAGTACCTCTGTCACACCTTCCCGGAGTACCTGAAGGTAGACGGCGAAGGCTGCTCGAGTACCGGGTTCGTCCGCCTCGCGAGCGGTCTCGACGACTCGCGCTTCGGGGAGGGTCCACGCGACGACAGCCTGCAGCAGGCCGCTCAGCACGCTGACGATTCCGGCAAGGGTGTAGCCGCCGAGCGCGAACAGCGGTGTCGCGAGCGCGGTCGCCGCAAGGTTCGCGACGAACGAGGCGGAACGGGCGCGACCGAGGACGGTTGCGTAGTCGGCGGTCCGCTCCCGCGCGACGAGTTCGTCGTACACGAACGCCTCGTACGTGCCCGAGATCAGCGCGGACGACGTACCCCAGAGGACGAAGCCCAGCGCGAAGCCGGTGAAGGACGGCAGCGTGATCCATGCGGCGTACCCGAGGGCGCTGATCAGGGCGCCGAGAACCAGCAGCTTGCGCCGTGAATACGTGTCCGCCCAGGCGCCGGACGGCACCTCGAGGACGAACGCGGTCGCCGACCAGATGACGAACAGCGTCGAGATCTGGGCAGCCGACAGTCCGTGATCGGCGAACAGCAGCTGGTACAGCGGGTAGAGCGGGATGAAGTCGTGGAACGCCTCGAAGGCGACAACCCGGGCGAACAGACTCCTGTCAGAACGTCAAAGATGCGGGCTCGGCAGTCTCATGCATCGAAGATACGCGAAAATGAGGCGCGGAGCCGCTGGAATATCGGTCAGAGTAGAGCGATGGAACAGGTCAGCGAACGGTTCTGGGCGAAGCTGCCGGAGGGCAGCCGCGACGCCCTCGTCGACGGATTGAGCCAGTCCGAGCTGCAGTCGGTGCTGCTCGACGTGACCCGTGAGCGAGCCGCCAAGGTGACGCCGGCGCGGCTGTTGCAGCGCTGGCAGCAGGACCGCTTCGTGCGCCCGTCGACCATCGATCCGCGCGACCTGGTGCAGACGCAGCAGCGGCTGTGGGCGGCGCTGCCGAAGAAGTTCGACGGCGTCCAGCTGTCCCCGGTGACTCCGTTGGGCACGTGCTCGGCGATCGCGACGATCAACCAGCACCAGGTGGTCAGCACGATCCGCGGCACGGAGGTCGCCAGCGACCCGACCAACGAGCTGGCGATCGAGGCCGCCGTACGCCGTCGTGCCGGGCAGGACCGCGTGCATCTGGCGACGTGCCAGCGGGTGGTCCGGGCACAGCCGTTCGACGGGCCGGGGATGTCGGCGCATTTCGAGCTGTTCGTGCTGGTGTCGAGCGCTCGTGACACCGGCTCGTGCCGGACGGAGGCCGAGTTGTTGATCGACCACCTGAGCTTCTGGCACGACGTACTCGGTGACAAGGCCGAGCTCACGTTCACGGCGTTCAAGGAGTCGGCGCTGCGGGACCGGATCGAGGACACGGTCCGGCCGGCGCTCGGGGTCGCGTTCACCGAGGACATCGAGCGCACCAAGAGCGCCGGCTACTACGCCGGCACCGCGCTCGGCATCGACCGCGGCGGCGAAGGAC
The DNA here is from genome assembly GCF_004217145.1 of Kribbella rubisoli. Classification (GTDB taxonomy): domain Bacteria; phylum Actinomycetota; class Actinomycetes; order Propionibacteriales; family Kribbellaceae; genus Kribbella; species Kribbella rubisoli. Next base: position 2,100,523 of record NZ_SHKR01000011.1, read on the forward strand.
TCGGCGACGGCGGGTTCACCACGTGGACCGCGGACCTGCTCGGCGACGCGAAGGAACGCTGCCTGACGTCGTGCATCTCCACCGAACGCCTGACCGTCATCGGAGCTTGAGCAGCCCCGCATCCGTCGGCCGGAACCCGCACGCGTCCAGATAGAACGCACTCAGATGCGGCTCGAAGTCGACATGCAGCCATTCACACCCGGCCTGACGCGCCTCCTCGGCCGCAGTCATCACCAACTGCTTCCCGATCCCACGCCGCCCATGATCCGGATGTACGGCGGTATCCAGCACGAACGCATGCGCACCGCCGTCCCAACACACCTGCACGAAGCCAACCAACTGCTCGTCGCTAAAAGCCCCGACCCAGGTCAACGCCCACCGCCCCAACCGCTCCCCCCATGCGGTCACCTCAGCCTCACCCTCGAACGCCGCCGCGTGCAGCTCCGACAACTCCCGATCATCCACCGGAAACCGCACGACGTACTTCACAGCAACTCCAGTGCGGCCTCGAGGCGACCATTCCAGCCCACAGCCTCACCATCGGGCAGGTCTGACGCACTCAGGAATCCCTGAACCATCACAGACGGCATGACCGCGCCGAGCCCTTCGCTCGTCCCATAAGCACTCAACGCCTCCGGCCACCGCTCCGGCTCCACCGACGACACCAGGAACCAAGCGAGATCCAACACGCCCGGCGCCGCCGACACGTCCTCCCAGTCCAGCAACGCCACCACACCGTCCGGCCCGGTCCGCATGTTCTGCGCCGAGGCATCCCCATGCGCCAACGTCAACACACCCGCCTGCCCCACGGCCCTCTCGGCCTCAACCACCCGACCGACGAGACGCTCACCGAACGAGCGCACCGAAGCCGACAGGTCGGATCGCCCAGCCAGCGCGGGCCAGCTCCGGTCGTAGAGGTCGGCAACCAGCTGCTCGCCGGCGCCAACCGGACGCAGCCAACCCCAGTCCGCTCGTCCAGCCCAGCGGTCGTGCAACTCGCGCAGCACCCGTGCAGCAGCGGCTGGCTCGGCTCCAGCAACCCAGTCGGACAGGTCCTCCAGCACCAGCAGAGTGCCGTCCGGGCCGGACTCCGCCTGGTAGCACTCCGGGACACGTACTCCTACCACCGGTGCGATCTCCCGGTAGAAGCGCACCTCGGACTCGAACATCTGCAGCACGTCCGGAATCGAGCCAGGTGCCGCAGGCTGACGTCGCTTTATGTGGGTACGCACGCCCCACTGCTTACCAGGACAGCGTCCTGTCCTCCACCAGATTTCTAGGCGACCAGGGCGAAGGCTTGGGCTGTGGTGGAGTAGGCGCGGGGGCCGGAGGGGATTCGGTGCGCGGAGCGGTCCTCGACGCGGATCGCGGCCGTCTGCAGGCGGACAGGCAGAGTGGACCGGACGGCGGTCGCCAGGTCGAACTGGACCTCCGACAGCAGGTCGGACAACTCGAGCTCGAGGGCTCGGCAGATGGCGGCGAGGATCTCCGAGGAGGGTTCCTTGCGGCCCCGCTCGATCTCGGACAGGTAGGGCACCGACACCTGGGCCAGCTCAGCGAGCTCGCGCAGGGTGATCCCCCGCTCACGCCGCAAGCGGCGGAAGACGTTCCCGATCACCTGGCGTAGCAACACGTCTGGTCCTCCTCGCCTCCGGATGTCCTGTACCGAGTGTGCCACCCCGACCAGGTCGCTCACGCAAAGATCTGCCCTGGGCAGATTCTTCTCAGTAAGTGAGCGCCCGCTGGAGGTCTGCGGTCAAGTCTTCGGGATCCTCCAGGCCGAGGCTGAGCCGGAGCAGACCGTCCGACGGCTTGGCGTCGGCGGCCACCAGGCGGTGGGTCAGCGCGGCGGGGTGCTGGATGAGCGTGTCCACGCCACCCAGAGACACCGCATGGGTGATCAGCTTCAATGCTCCGGCGACCCTCGATGCGGCCTCAAATCCGCCGGACACGGTGAAGGCAAGAACAGCCCCGGGACCTGACTGCTGACGTCCGATGAGCGCCTGCGGGTCGGTGAGACCCGGGTAGTGCACCTGGTCGACAAGTCGTTGCGCGGACAACCAGTCGGCGACCTTGATTGCGGTTGCCTGCTGCGCCCGTACCCGAACCGGCAGCGTCTGCAGTCCCCTGTGCAGTTCGTACGCCGCCAACGGATGCAGCAGGCCCCCTGTTACTGCGCGGATCTGCCGAAGCCGGCCGACCCACTCCACGCCGGCCGCGACGACGCCACCCATAACGTCACCATGACCGCCGAGGTACTTGGTTGCCGAGTGCAACACCAGGCTCGCCCCGTGCCGGGCCGGCTGCTGCAGTACCGGTGTCGCGAACGTGTTGTCCACCAGCACGGGTACGTCGCCGGCCGCGGACGCAACCGCCGCGATGTCGACGAGCGCCACCGTCGGGTTCGCCGGGGTCTCGACAATCACGAGTCCGGTGTCCGGGCGGATCGCTCCAGCGACTCCACTCGGCTGTGTGTAAGTCACGGTTGTCCCCAGGAGGCCTGTGGATAACAGGTGATCGCTGCCGCCGTACAGCGGCCGTACGGCGACCACATGCGGCCGGCCGGCCGCGACGCTGGCGAGCAGGCAGGCGGTGAGCGCGGCCATCCCCGAGCCAAACGCGACCGCGCCGTCGGTGTGCTCGAGCTCGGCCAGCGCATCCTCGAAGCGGGCGACGGTCGGATTCCACAGGCGCTGGTAGACGAGGCTGCCGCCGTCCGGCCCGCGCCCCTCCGCAAGCGAGTCGTACGACGCTCCGCCGGTGTTCACATCGGGGAGCGGATACGTAGTGGACAGGTCGATCGGTGGGACGTGGACGCCGAGAGCGGCCAGGTCGTCGCGACCGGCGTGGACCGAACGGGTGTCGAGCTGGGTCATGGCTGCCTCCTCACCGGGAGCTTGGAATCTTCTGCGGGATTAGCACAATAGTTCCGAAGAAAATTCGTCCACAGTGTCGTCCACAGCCTGTGGATTCTGTGGACGGGCTCTAGAGTGAGGGCATGCCGAAGGATCGTCGGAGCCCTGGACCGGCTCCGCGGCCGGCTCCCGGTGGCCTTGACGAGGTCGACCGGAAGCTGGTGCGACTGCTGACCGCCGACGGGCGGATGGCGAACAACGCGCTCGCCGAGGCGACCGGGATCGCGCCGTCGACGTGTCTCACGCGGGTGCGGTCACTGCGTGAGCGTGGGGTGATCCGCGGCTTCCATGCCGACGTGGATCTGGGCGCGCTGGGTCAGCCGCTGCAGGCGCTGATCGCGATCCGGATCGGCGCGCACTCGCGCGACGAGATCGACCGCTTCCGCGCCAAGGTCCCGACGCTGCCGGGCGTGCTCTCGCTGTTCCATGTCAGCGGAGCGAACGACTACCTACTCCACGTCTCGGCCGCCACCCCGGATGCGCTGCGAGAGTTCGTGCTCGATCACCTCACCGCAGATCCTGCGGTGAGTCACGCCGAGACGAGTCTGATCTTCGAGCACATCCGCGGCGGCTGAATTCAGCGCGGTTTCAGACCCCAGGCCTGTGCGAGGAGCTGGTACGAGCGGCGGCGTTCGGCCGGGTCGTGGATGTTCGTAGTGATGATGAGCTCGTCGGCGCCGGCCTTGCCGGCGCGACGGAGCAGGTCGGCTGCCACCTGGTCGGGCGTGCCGACGGACACCAGTCCGGCCCACTCCTCGACCGCGGCCTCTTCCGCCTCGGACCACGGGTAGTCGGCGGCTTCCTCGGGGGAAGGCAGCGGGCCCGGGCGGCCGGAGCGGAGGCGGAGCATGGACAGCGCGTTCGCGCGGGCCAACGCCTGGGCGCGTTCCTCGGTCTCGGCGACGATCGCGGCGAGCGCGAGCATCGCCCGCGGCTCACCGTCGTTCTCGAAGCGCTGGAAGTTCTCCTTGTACGCCGAGATGACGCCGGCCGGATCGAGCGTGCCGAAGTGCCCGGCGTAGGCGAATCCCGTGCCGAGCGCGGCCGCCGCCTGACCGCCGTACGTGCTGGAGCCGAGGATCCACACCGGCGGGAGCGGCACATCGTCCGGCTGGGCGCTGATCGGCTCGAACGGATGCCCGGCCGGGAAGCCCTCGACGTACGCGCGGAGTTCGGCGTACTGCTCGGTGAAGTCGTCGGCGCCGAGGGCCTCGCGGCTCCGGCGCAGGGCGAGCGCGGTGCGTTGGTCGGTGCCCGGCGCGCGGCCGATGCCGAGGTCGATGCGGTCCGGGTACAGGCCGCCGAGGACGCGGAACGACTCCGCGACCTTCAACGGCGAGTGGTTCGGCAGCATGATCCCGCCGGAGCCGACGCGGATGCTCGACGTGGCGGCAGCGACTGCCGCAATCATGATCTCGGGGCTCGTGCTCACCACGCTGCGGATGTTGTGATGCTCCGCCAGCCAGTAGCGGTAGTACCCGGCCGCCTCCGCGGTACGGGCCAACTCGAGCGTCTCGTGCAGCGCCTCCGACGGCCGCGTGCCTGTCGGCACCGGCGAGAGGTCGAGCACGGACAGGGGCATCGGTTCGGCGCTCACGCAGAATGGCAACCGCCGCTACGCGCGAGCTATTCCTCGGATCCCCAGCCCATCACAATCCACCACGGCAGCCTCGGCTGAGCGTGCAGCGGCCGCCGCGCCGCGATTGTGATGGGCTGGGGATCCGCTACCCGGGGTACGGCGTAGCCGACCGCGCGTCGCGCAGGGATCGAGCCCACCACGCGAGCTGCCGGAGCATCGCCGCAGCGGCCGCCGAGGTAGTGGGGTCGGTCGGCTCGCCGTCAGCGGTGAAGTCTTCGTCGCGGAATCCGAGGCTGTCGCGGATCGTCACCGCGTGCAGCTCACCGAAGACCAGCCTCAGTTGCTCCGCGGCCCGCAGTCCGCCCGACCGTCCGCCGTACACGACGAACCCGACGGGCTTCGCGTACCAAGGACGACGGACAGCGTCGATCGCCGTCTTCACGTCGCCCGGGTACGCGTGGTTGTACTCAGCCGTGACGATCATGACCGCGTCCGCGTCCCCGATCCGCCGCGGCAGCTCCCCCAACGACACCACGCTCAGATCGATGAGGTCGAGCTTGAACTCCTCGGCCCGCTCAACCTCCCGCGCGAACCACCGCGTGACCGCAGTACCGAAACGTCCGCTGTCGAGATTGCGCGTCAGCACGACGAGCCGCAGCGGATGAACAGTCACCCGAAGGACGCTAATACCTCAACAAGACTTGAGGTCAAACCTGTCTCATTCATCTGCCGGCGGCAGTGACGGCGGGGCGGAGGGCTCGAGGGAGGACTTCGCGGCGTTCATCAGCGAGGTCTCGTCGCCGAGGACGCCGACGGTTTGCCAGGCCTTCGTGACGGCGGCCAGCTGGGCGGAGTCGTCGCCGTAGACGCGCTGGGCAGTGGCTTGCGTGGCTTCGGCGAAATCCTTGAAGGTGGCCGACTCGGCGAGGTTGCCCGAGGTCAGCGTGCCGTACCAGATCTTGCCTGCGTCGTCGTACGCGTTGCCGCCGAGCTCGGCAGCGACCAGGTAGAACGCGCGGTTCGGGATGCCCGAGTTGATGTGTACGCCGCCGTTGTCGTCCTCGGTGTCGACGTACCCCGACATGTCGGCCGGCTGCGGATCCCGCCCCAGCCGCGGGTCGTCGTACGCCGTGCCGGGCGCCTTCATCGACCGCAGCGCGACACCCTGGACGCCCGGCAGCAGCAGCCCCGCGCCGATCAGCCAGTCGGCATCGGCCGCGCTCTGCCCCATCGCGTACTGCTTGGCGAGCGATCCGAACACGTCCGAGATGCTCTCGTTCAGCGCGCCCGACTGGCCGTCGTAGGCGAGGTTCGCCGTGTATTGCGTGACGCCGTGGGTCAGCTCGTGCCCGGTCACGTCGATCGACGACGTGAAGTTGCCGAACACCTCGCCGTCCCCGTCGCCGAACACCATCTGCGCGCCGTCCCAGAAGGCGTTCGCGTACCCGCGGTCGTAGTGCACCGTCGAGGTCAGCACGAGGCCGGCGTCGTCGATCGAGTCCCGCCCGAAGCACTCCTTGTACAGCGTCCAGGTCGCGCCGGTGCCGTCGTACGCCTCGTTCACCGCCTGGTCCTGGACCGGATCGTCGCCCTCGGCGCGGGCGAGCGTGCCGGGCAGGTCGGTGCCGTTCCCGGCGTCGTACACCTCGCGCTGCCGGCCGCCCGCTGCCGACGCGGTCTCGCGGCCGGCGGCGGGGCGCGATCGCAGTACGGCGTCATGCTGCAACGACTGCCGGTACCGGGCGCGGAGACTGGGGTCGCTCGCGGACCGCTCGAGCTGCTCGAGCAGGTACGGCGGGATGATCGAGTGGAACACCACTACAGGAAAACCCCGGAAAGGGATAAACTCAAGGATTTGTGGCTGCCGCGCGCGTCATTTCCTGAACGACTGAAATGCGGTCCGAAACCAACGGGACGTATTTTAACACAAGGGGTTTGAATTGCCGAATCCGGTCGATGCCGAACAGGCTCACCTGACCACGTTCTACGCCGCGCTCGACAACGAGCGCGAGCGCACAGATGCCCGGACCGACGACGAGCAACTGGTCCATACCCGCAACGCGCAGGCCCTGCACCAGCGCGACGGCCGCATCCGTGACCTCAAGCTCCGGCATGCCCGGCTGAACGCCGCCGAGGAGGGCCTGTACTTCGGCCGCCTCGACACCGCCGACGGCGAGATCCTGCACATCGGCCGGATCGGCCTGCACGACGCGGACTACGAGCCCTTGCTGGTCGACTGGCGTGCCCCGGCAGCGCGGCCGTTCTACATCGCGACCGCGGTGGCGAACCACGACGTCGTCCGCCGCCGGCACATCCAGACCCGGTTGCGCCGCGTGATCGACGTGCAGGACGAGCAGCTCGATCTCGGTCGCGAGGCGGCCGACCCGTCCAAGCCCGGCACCGGCGTGATCGGCGAGGCCGTGCTGATGAAGGCGCTCGAGGCGCGGCGGACCGGCCGGATGGAGTCGATCGTCCAGACCATCCAGGCCGACCAGGACCGGATCATCCGTTCCGAACTGCCCGGAATCCTTGTCGTTCAGGGCGGTCCCGGCACCGGAAAGACCGCGATCGCGCTGCACCGGGCGGCATTTCTTCTGTATACGCATCGCGAGCAGCTGGAAAAGCGCGGAATTCTCGTCGTCGGGCCGAATGCGGCGTTCCTGCGGTTCATCGGTCAGGTGCTGCCGTCGCTCGGTGAGGACGGCGTTCGGCTGGTCACGATCGCCGAGCTGTTCCCCGGGCTGAACGCGACGCGGCCGGAGCCGCCGGAGAGCGCCGAGGTGAAGGGGCGGACGGTGATGGCCGAGGTGATCGCGAAGGCGGTCGTCGATCGGCAGTGGATCCCGCAGGAGCCGGTCCGGGTCACGGTGGAGCGGACCGAGCTCACGCTCGACCCGTCGGTGTGCGCGCAGACGCATGCGCGGGTGCGCAACCGCGGTCTGACGCACAACCAGGCGCGGCCGTTCATCCTCAACGAGTTCACGGACTACCTCACGAACCAGTACGCCGAGCTGATCGGCACGGATCCACTCGACGGTGAGCAGTTGCTGGATGAGTACGACCTGGCCGAGCTGCGCAAGGAGGTGCTTGCCGAGCCCGCCGTACAGGCTCTGTTGGAGCAGCTGTGGCCGTTGCTCGGTCCGCAGAAGCTGCTCGAGGATCTGTACAGCGACGAGGCCCGGCTGGCGTCGGCGGCACCGCAGCTCTCCGAGCTGGATCGTGAACATTTGTTGAGGTACGGCGACGACTGGTCGCCGGCCGACGTACCGCTGCTCGATGAGGCGGCAGAGCTGCTCGGCGATGACGGCACTGAGGCGGCGCGGGAGCGGGCGGCGCGGGCGCGGGCAATCGCTTATGCACAAGGGGCTTTGGACGTGCTGAGCGGTTCGGGGTCGACCGACTGGGACGAGGACGACGAGGCGGAGATCCTCACTGCGAAGGACCTGCTGGACGCGGAGACGTTCGCCGAGCGGTACGAGGCGGACGACGATCGGACGCTGGCCGATCGGGCCGGGGCGGATCGGCGGTGGACGTACGGTCACGTGATCGTCGACGAGGCGCAGGAGTTGTCGCCGATGGCGTGGCGTGCGATCGCGCGGCGATGCCCGTTGCGGTCGATGACTGTGGTCGGTGATGTTGCACAGACGAGCTCGATCGGCGGCGGGACTTCGTGGGCGAGTGCGCTGGGCGAGACGTTCGGCGATCGCTGGCGGTTGGCCGAGCTGACGCTGAACTACCGCACACCCGCCGAGGTGATGGAGCTGGCCAACGACGTACTGCGTGAGGTCGACCCGTCGGCGCGGGCGCCGCAATCGGTCCGGTCCACCGGGGTGAAGCCGTGGCACGCCGACGTGCCGGCCGCCGAACAGGCGCTGTACGTGTACAAGATGGCAGCCGAGGAGACGGCGTACGGCGAGGTCGGCGTCATCACCTCGCGCAACCGCCTCGAGCTCATCCAGGAAGCAGTCGACGGCCTGGCCGGCGTAACGGTCCTCACCGCACGCGAGGCGAAGGGCCTCGAGTTCGACTCGGTCCTCGTCGTCGACCCCGACGGCATCGTCATCGAGTCCCCCCGCGGCCTTCGGGACCTCTACGTCGCCCTGACCCGCTGCACCCAACGCCTGGGCGTGATCGGAGACCTGCCGGAGGTGCTCCGCGACTCACTCGCTTGGGGGTGAACTCTTCCCGTGCCGGCCGAAGAGCCGCGCGAAGTTGAGGTCGAAGCCCCAGCCGAGCGCCTTCGGCGTGAAGAACCGCGGGTCGTCGGGATTCCACCAACGGGATTTGAGCCGCTCTCCGGTGAGGGGCCGCCAGTCGTACGGGATGCCAAGAAACTTGCCGGTCTTACTACCCATACTTCGACGGTACCTCGGTCAGTGATCCGCGCAGCAGTTCTGCTGGTGCTGGAGTTCGAAGGGGATGAGGAGGAGGTTGTCGGCGGCGGGCCGGACCTGGAGGACCAGGCGGCCGTCGCGGCGTACCGGGCGGAGGAAGTCGAGGGTGTCGACCAACGTGTCGTCCTCGACGGGTACGCCGCCGATGCCTTCCAGTTGATCGATACCGCAGCGGGCGCAGAGTTCGCCGGCCGGCAGTACACCGTGCGCCTGCTCCTGACCGGGCCAGGCGACCACGCGGCCCGTCGTACCGAGAGCCGCTTCGACCGCGGCGACGTACGCACCGCGGACCAACCGGCTCGGACCGGCGAGCTCCGGCTCGGACGCGCCGGCCCTGGTGACCGCCAGGCCAACGTTGCGCTCGGCAACTAACTCCCGGATCGGGTCCGCGAGATCGGCCGCACTGGTGAGCGACACCGCGATGTGCGGACGGTCGTCGCTCGACACCAGGTGGGTGAGGGCGACGACCGGCTGATCCACGGCGTCGATCAGCTCGTACAGCAGGTGGTCGGCAGCCGCCGTGTCGTTGCTGTCGGCATCGATCGCGATGATCACAACTGGTTCCTTACTCGGGCAGGACGTCGGCGCGACCCGGCGGGTGGACAACCTCGAACGTACCGCGCGCACCCGGCCGATCCCACTACTTGACGACCTCGGTCTCCGGCGCGATCATCACCCGTTTGCATGACCACCAGATGAACAGCAGTCCGCGCCGACCTGTAGACAACGCAAAGTGACGACGCTTCAATGGCTTGCGGGGGGAATCATGAATGGAGAACCGTATACACGCACGCATTGTCACCGGCGGGACGAGCGCGGTAACGCGACGCTGGCAGCCCTGGGAGGGGTGGCGGTCGGCGTCATCCTGGTGCTGCTGACCTGGCTCGTCGTTCTGATGACGAAGGACGATCCAGCACCGCGAGCGGCGGACACCTCGCCCTCGACAGCGGTCGCGGCCTCGGCGCCGGCCGCGTCGGCGCCGGCGTCGGTGGTCACGAAGACCGTCGTACCGAAGCCCACCGTGAAGGGTACGTCGAACTCGGCGCCGGCGGTCGGGGATGTCCGGTCGCTGCCGGCCGGACTGTTCTGCCGCGATCTGAACGCCAAGGGATACAGCTATGTCGCGGCGATCGACTACTGGCGACTGCACGGGCAACCGAACCAGATGGATGCCGACCGCAACGGAATCCCGTGCGAGACCGTCTATCCGCGTAGCGATGTCGCCGCCTACTGGAACGGCCGCGAGATCAGCGGCGTCGTGTTCTGGTCGGCCGGCTTGTACTGCCGGGACCTGGCCGCGCGAGGGGCTTCGTACGCCGAGGCTGTCCGATATTGGTGGTACTACGGCATGCCGGATCGCATGGACGCGGACAAGAACGGGATACCGTGTGAAACCGTGTACTCGTCTGCAGCAGTCAACGCGTTCTGGCATCCGTGACGCGGCGCCTCTGGGCGGTCTTTCTCGCAGCGCTGGTGGTTGTCGCCGGCGGTGGGTTGTTCGCGCTGTCCGCAGCCGGTGTCTTCAACCGCACCCAACCGACCGCCGAGCCCACACCACAGCCGACGTCAGACACACCTGTGCCGACAAGCACACCGCAACTGACAATCACCACGACACCACCGACTACATCGACCACACCGACTACACCGACTACACCGGCGCGCCCAGCCACTAAGCCACGCCCAAGCAACCCCACTCACTCGACTCCGCGGTACGTATTTCCTGTGGGTGGATGCCGCGCGGACGCCTCGCAAAGTCACCACGACTACCCGGCTTCCGACATCTTCGCGAACGTAGGCTGCCTGTTCGTCGCGCCCATCGACGGCCGTGTCGACGAGGTATCGCGCGTAGACACCTGGGACCCGAAAACCAACCGAGGACCCGACCGCGGCGGGCTCTCAGTATCGATCGTGGGCGTAGACGGAGTCAGGTACTACGGCTCCCACCTGTCAGCGATCGCCCCTGGAATCCGCCCCGGCGTCACGGTCCACGCCGGCCAAACCCTAGGCCGCACAGGAAAAACAGGCAGCGCGCGCGTCACCCCGCCGCACCTGCACTTCGGTATCAGCTGGCCGACGAAACCCAACACCTGGTGGATCCGCCGCGGCGCAGTCGCCCCGCAGCAGTTCCTCAACAGCTGGCACCACGGCGGGCAACTCTCACCTGTCAGCACAGTCGCCAAAACACATCGTGCGTACGGCGCCGACAACGGCTGCCGCGAGTACTGCTAAGTCAGCGCGCGCGCCCGTCGCGGAGTGCCGCAATCGACTTCTCGATCCGGCGGTCGCGGGTGGCGTCGGTCTTCGCCGATGTCACCTGCAGCACGTGCCACTGCCGGTTGCTGTAACTCAACGTCTCCCAGAACTCCTGAGCCTGACTATCCGCCGCCAGCGCAGCGGCCAACGGCTCCGGCACCTCGAGCTCCCGCGGAGCCGTGTCGAGCTCGACGTCGACCTCGAGCACCTCGCCGGCCGTGACCCCAGCTTCGGTACGCCGCTCCGCGCTGAAGCCGAGCAGGTACCGCCCGCCCATCCGCGCGATCGAGGTCCGGAACGTGAACCCGTTGACGGTGACGCTGACCTTCGGCCGGCCGCCACCGCCGAGCGACTCGACGACGCTGTCGGGGACCTCGAAGCCGGCCGTGTTCTTCCCGGTGGAGAGCAGTTCGGCGGTGAACTTCATCTGATCATCATCGGAGTCGATCAGGTCATGTCGAGAGCGACGCGCTGGTTCCGACGTACCGGGTGACAGAGATCGTCGCAAAGGGAGAAATCGTGATTCTGAACAGCATGTTGATCGGCAGCACCGACGCCGAGCGGCTGAAGGCCTGGTACCGCGACGGGTTCCAGGCGGAGGTCGACCGCTACGGGAACCTGGACCTCGGCGGATTCGGGCTGGTGATCGAGCAGCGCGACGACGTCGCCGTGAAGACCGCCGAGCCGGGTCGGCACATCGTGAACTTCGGCGTCGAGGACATCGAGGCGGCGGCCGCGCACCTGCGCACGCTCGACGTCGAGTGGCTGGTGCATCCGGAGGACCGCGGGGTCGGCTGGTTCGCGACGCTGATCGACCCCGACGGCAACTACGTCCAGCTCATCCAGATGAAACCCGAGTATTACGGAGGAAAATAAGTTCGCACCGGACCTGGGGGATCCGGTGCGAACGATGAGGTTTATTCAGTTGTCTCAGGCGCAATGTGTGCAGAGGAGAAATGGCGGCAAGCGAGGGGCAGAACGCCCACGCTCGCTTGCCGCCCAATCACCGGTGCCTTTGTGTGATCGAGGTGAGGTTCTCGACCTGGGCCACGTTCCGGGTGGGTTGTCTGGTGAGATACGGAACGCGAAAGACGCCGGATGCTTTTCTATCTCATCGGGGTGCTACATCCCACATGCGCTCGCCGGGCAGGGGGTCGGGGAGCTTGTCGACGGCCGGCATCGGGTCGTTGGTGACCCGGAGTCCGGCGAACCGACGGCTCATGGCGTCTGCATACCGCTCGGCCAACGCCGGCTCGGCGTTGTAGTCGGCGATGACGTGCTCACCGAACCAGACACGGACGCGTCGGCGCTCAATCGTCTGGATGGCGGTGGCGGTTGTCACTGGTCCTCCTGGCTGATACTTCGAGGGCTGTACGGCCTGGAAAACGCGGGCGAGCGCGGTGTCGGTGCGCCGTGTTGTGTTCACCGTCACGTCAGATCCAACGGAGTACGGCGAGCCGAGGTCACGCCCGAATTCAGAAATTCCCAGCTTTTTCGGAACCGGCCGGAACCCAATTCTTCGCCGGTATGTTCGATTACCCGAACGGACCCCGTACCGAGACGCCGCCGTCCAGCACGATCTGCTGTCCGGTGATGTACGACGACGCACCCGACGCCAGGTAGACGACGGCCTGGGCCACCTCTTCGGAGCGACCGAACCGCCCGGCCGGGATCTCCTCGACGACCTCGGCGTCGACGTTCGCGTTGGCGACCGCGGTGGCGATCGCGCCGGCCGCGGCGACGTTCATCCGGATGCCGTCGCGGGCGTACTCCGCGGCGACCGTCCGGGCGAGGCTCAGGATGCCCGCCTTCATCACGCCGTACGCCGCCTGCTCGGGCGCCGCCATGAAGCCGGTGACCGAGCCGACGCTGACGATCGTCCCGCCGGTGCCCTGGTCCAGGAAGACGCGGAGCGCCGCCCGGACCGCGCGAGCGACGTACCGGAGGTTGACCTCGTAGATCGTGTCCCAGTCCTCGTCGGCCATCTCGTGCAGCTTCACCGCGGGCACGAACGCCACCTGTCCGCCGACGACGGTGACGAGTACGTCGAGCCCGCCGAGCTTCTCGACCGCGGCCGCGATCATCGCCTCGATGTCGGCCGCCGAGCGGACGTCGCCGGACACCGGGTACGCCGTACCGCCGCCGGCTCGCACCGCCTCGGCGGCCTCCTCGGCGCGCGACAGCTCGAGGTCCGCAACCACCACCGCCGCACCTTCGTTGCCGAAGGCCTCTGTCGTCGCGCGACCGATCCCGCCGCCACCGCCGCCGATCACCAGGGCTCGTTTTCCGTTCAGCTGCATGGGCGGAGAGTAAGCCAGGAAAGTCATGAGATTCATAGGGTTTCCTCAGGAAGGACACGCCGAAGCTGTCGGAACGGCTCCGTACGCTGGAGGCGTGACCATCGAAGACGCTGGAATCAGGCCACGAGGATCCGCCGACGAGCGGGTCGTGGCAAACGCCCTTGTGGTGCCGGAGCGGGTCATCGGCGGCGTCGTACCGTCACCCGTCCGGCCGGGGCCAACGGGGATCGCGGCTGTCCAGACAGAGCACCTGATCGGTGACATCGGCGACGCTCTCCGGCTGCTCGACGCGGTGGAGCGCGTCCGCGGCCACGCCCACCCACTGATCCTCGGCCTGCAGCAAATGGTCGGGATGAAGATGCCGGCCGCCCTCGTGCTGAATGCGGTCGCCAACGGCCGCACGACTCCGGACGAGGTCTCGCAGCAGGTCGGCATCACGCCCGGCGAGGCGGAGCTGGCGATCGTCGATCTGGAGGCGCTCGGCATGGTCCGGACCACGCCGGCGCTGGCCGTCACGGCGATGGGTCAGGCCCGGCTCTCGCAGCTCGACGGTCTCACCGTCCGCGTCCTCGATGTCATCACCGGCATCCTCGGCCCGACCGACGCCGCCCACCTGGTCCGCCTCCTGCACACCGTCGCCGACGGCCTCGAATCCGCCTCTGTCGCGGCTGCCGTCAACGACGCACTCCCGCAGGTCGTCTCGCACAACTAGTGTCGAAATCCCAGATCGGGTTTCGACGTAGCTGATGTCAGGCGATCAAGGGAGGACATCAGATGTTGCACGACAGCAAGGCGTTCAGTGGGTTCTCGGTGGACAACATCGAGAAGGCGAAGGCGTTCTATGCCGACACGCTGGGGATCGACGTCGGCGAGGAGAACGGGATGTTGCGCCTGAAGATCGCGGACAGCACCGCGATCCTGGTGTATCCGAAACCGAACCACGTGCCGGCGGAGTACACCGTGCTCAACTTCCCGGTCACCGATATCGAGGCGACCGCGCGCGAGCTGGCCGGCCGCGGCGTCACATTCGAGCACTACAACAACGAGCAGGACGAGTCCGGCATCTACCGCGGCGAGGGCCCGTTGATCGCCTGGTTCAAGGACCCGGCCGGCAACGTCCTCTCGATCATTCAGGTGTAGGTCGGGTCCGGTGATCCCGCGCCGTAGCGAGCAGGTGCTCGGTGCGGTGCCTCGGCGCGCGGCCGAGTGCCGCGCAGTAGGCGCGGGATCACCGGACCCGACCTCCAGGCACTGGGTCGTCGTACTGACCTAGCCTGCCCGAGTAGCGCGCGCCGTTCAGGTACGGCCAGGCGTACGCCGTACAGCCGTGCAGGCCGAGGGTCTGCTGCTGCATGACCGGGGCCGGCCGGCCCGGCCCCGGGCACAGCTCGTGGCCGTTGCCGAGCCGGTGACCGGTCTCGTGGTTGACCATGTACTGCCGGTACGTCGTCAGCGACGCACCGAAGTTCGGTACGCCGTGCGCCCAGCGCGCGACGTTGAGCACGACCGAGTCCCCGATCCGGCAGCTCGTGTACCGGTCCGGTCCCCCGCCGCAGATCACGTCCCGCGTCTGCGGCGTCACGAGCATCAACCTGAAGTCGGGCGTCGCCCCCGGCCCGACCTGCTCGAACCGCCACTTGCCCTGTGAAGCCCATCCCTGCGCGGCGCCGTACGTCGCCCGCACGAACTGCGCGAACGCCGTCTTGTCGACCCCGGTGATCCCGCCCTCGATCGCGATCTGGAACGTCATCAGCTTGCCGCCCCGCCCGATCACCGCGGGATTCGCGGGCAGTACGGCGTACGACTGCGATCCGGCGTTCGGGTACGAGATCACCTCGGCCGGCACCACCGGCTTCGTCGGACGGCGTGGCGGGACGGCAGGCGACTCCAAGGCCGGCGCGGTGGTCTGGACCGACGCGGGTACGACGTGCCGCCCGAGGTCGCCGTGGCGCGACAACGGGCTGGCGGGCAACTCGTACAGCACTCCGACCGCGACCACCGCCGCCGTCGCGAGCCCGATCGTCCTGACAACAGTCCAGCGGCGCATTCCGGTGAGCTCCTCACACCGCGCCCGGTCGGGCGCGTCCTCACTGTCTTCTTGCCACTGTGCCCACAAACCCTTCTCAACCCACGGCCGCGCTACCCCCTGGCGGTCCGGAGCTTCATCGACGGGTACTTCGCCTCGATGAAGCCGAGGTCGCGGTAGAGCTCGATGCCGTAGTCGGTCGCGTGCAGTTCGACCTGGCCGACGCCGGTCTCGTTCTCGAACCAGTCCATCAGCGCGACCACGCAGGCGCGAGCCAGACCGCGCCGGCGGAAGGCAGGCTCGGTGCTGACGTTGTACAAGTGGCCGCGGAGCGTCGTCGGGTCGTTCGGCCCCGGCGGGTGGACGAACACGTTGCCCGCGGCCCCTGCCACGACACCCGCGTCCGGGTCCTCGACGACGTAGGCCGCGAACGTGTCCGGTGACGCCAACTGTCCGGCGAACCAGTCGACGGCGGTCGCCTGCCAGGGCCCGTCGATGTCGTTGCCCATCGCAGCGAGCATCAGCCCACGTAAACGGACCAGGGACTCCGCGTCATCCGCGCCGGCTCGCCGTACCTGAATGTCACTCACGGGGACAATCCTGCCAACTTTTTGCCGAGTCAATGAATCGAAGGGGGCATGGCCCCGAGCAGAGCGCAGCGATCGTCGCGCAGCAGCCGAGCACGAAGAGTCAGACCGCGGCGACGCTCGGCGTTCTCGGCGCTGGCGATCGCCGTCCTCGGGGTCCTGCTCCCCGGTACGGCGTACCTGGTCGCCCGCCGGACCCGGCTCGGCGTGACGCTGGTCGTGGCGAGCCTCGCGCTGTACGGCGGAGCAGCGTACCTCGGCCTCGAGAAGCGGGATGCGGTCATCTCGTGGGCGCTGAATCCGAGCCTGCTGCTGTGGATGATCGCCGGGCTCGGCGCGATCGCGCTCGCCTGGATCGTCGTGCTGGTCACGTCGTACAAGATGCTCCGGCCGCTGACCGTGGGACCGGTGCCGCGGCTGGTCGGGTCGATGGTCATCGGCGTCGTCTGCTTCGCGATGACGGTGGGTACGGCGAGCGGCGCCCAGACACTGATGGCGCAGCGGAGCCTGGTGAAGAAGGTGTTCGCCGGCGGGGAGTCCAGGAGCATGACGCGGCCGACGGTCAGTGGCAACAAGAACCTCTGGGATCAGATCCCGCGGCTGAACGTGCTGTTACTCGGCGCCGACGACGGCGACGGCCGCCAAGGAACGCGGACCGACTCGGTGATGGTCGCGAGCATCGACACCAAGACCGGCAACACCTCGCTGATCTCACTGACCCGGAACTTCATGCGGATGCCGTTCCCGGCCGACTCACCGTTGCACAAGATCTACCCGACCGGGTTCTGGGACCCGAGCATCGATCCCAGCAAGGAGCAGTCGGAGTTCTACCTGGACGCGATGTACCGCAACATCCCGAAACAGCATCCCGGCATCCTCGGCCCGTCGGACAACGAGGGCGCGGACATCCTGAAGGTATCGGTCGGCGAGGCGCTCGGGCTGAAGATCCACTACTACGTGCAGGTCGACCTGGCCGGGTTCGCGCAGCTGGTCGAGGCGCTCGGCGGGATCACGGTGAACATCAACTACCCGGTCCCGGTCGGCGGCAGCGACGACGACAAGGTTCCGCCGAGCCGCTACCTCCAGCCCGGGCCGAACAAGCACCTGATGGGGACCGACGCGCTCTGGTTCGCCCGCGGCCGGTACCGCGTACCGACCGCCGACCTCGCCCGGCAGGCTCGCCAGCGCTGCGCGGTCAAGGCTCTCGTCGAACGCGCGACCCCACAAAACGTGCTCACCAACTTCGAGGCGGTCGCAGCGGCCGGCGAGAAGCTGGTCCGCACCGATATCCCGCAGAAGCTGCTGGGCGACTTCGTCAGCCTCGGCGAGCGGGTCAAGACCGCCAAGATCTCCAACATCGACCTGGACAAGAAGAAGAACTTCCCGAACGGCCGCAACCCGAACTACGCCGGCATGCGCGAGATCGTCGCGCAGGCGCTCAACCCGAAGCCCGCGACACCGCACACGCCCGCGACGACTAAACCCACGACCAGGCCCTCGACGGCGGCCCAGCCCCGCACCACCCCCAAGCCCGCAGCCGACGACCTGACCTCGGCCTGCGCCTACAACCCCGGTCCGCCTGGCTAGCCCGGCTGTGCTCAGTGTGCCGTCAGGACGCAGAACTCATTGCCGTCCGGGTCGGCCAGCTCGATCCCGTCGGTGTGTGCCTGACCGCTCTCGTGCCGCTTCGCGCCGAGGCCGATCAGCCGCTCGACCTCGGCCTCGGCATCGCCGGACGGCACGAGGTCGAGGTGCAGGCGGTTCTTGGGCGCTCTCGTGTTGTACGGCGGACCGCCCCAGCTGATCTTCGTCCCGCCCTGCGGGGACTGGATCGCGGTCTCCTCGTCCTCGTCCCAGACCAGCGGCCACTCGAGCGCCTTGCTCCAGAAGTACCCCACCGCCTGGCTGCCGTCGGACGTCAGACAACCGAGGACTCCGGTGTCGGCGAGGAAGTTGTTCCCCGGCTCGATCACACAGAACTCGTTGCCGTCGGGATCAGCCAGTACGACGTGTTCCTCCTCGGGCTTCTGCCCGATGTCGATGTGCCGACCGCCGAGCTCCAACGCGCGATCGACCATCGCCTGCTGCGCTTCGAGCGTCTGGCTGGGCAGGTCGAAGTGGATCTGGTTCGGCAGTTCCTTCTCGACGTCGCTCGGCAGGAACCGAACGATGAATCCGAGGTCGTTGTCCGGCAGCACGGAGGTCCCGTCCGCACCCAGCTCCCGGCCGAGCACCCCGGCCCAGAACCGCGCCAACCCCGCGGGATCCTTTGCGTCGAAGGACAGTGCATGGATCTGGACGCTCATCTCGGGTCTCCCATCCGCCGGAGGTACCACCGTATTTCGGGCGGAACGAACGCCGCAAAGAGATTTAGCCGACCGACGCCGCGGCAACCCTGGCGTGGTGATCCGCCGTAGCGCGGCTCATCGGCCGACGGAGCAGGACGAGTTGGTGGTAGAGCGGACCGATTGCAGTAAGCAGCAGCTGATGTGCGTCCACGGAGGCCGGGATTTCCCCGCGCGCGACGGCCCGCCGTACGACGATCGCCGTGCGTTCGTAGCGATCCAGCCAGAACTGCGTGAGCGCCTCGGCGGCTTCCGGCGTACGGAAGGAGGCTGCGATCATGGCCTGGGTGACCGACGGGCGGGCGGTCAGCGCGGCGTGCACCTCGCGGTTGACGGCGATCAGGTCCCCCTCGAGCGAACCGGTGTCGGCCGGCTCCCACGAGTCGTCGGCTCCGGCCTGCAGCAGATCGACGAGCAGGCCGGCGACGGTCTTCCAGCGGCGGTAGACCGTTGTGCGATGGACTCCGGAGCGTGCGGCGACCGCGTCGATCGTGAGTCCGTCGTACCCGTGCTCCGCGAGCTCGGCCTCGACGGCCGCGAGCACGTCGGACCGCACCCGGGCCGTCCGTCCACCCGGCCTGCTTGCGCGATCGGTCGTCTGCATGTCACCATCCTAACGCAACATTCGTCGCATTAGGGACACCGTTATCGATCAGAAGGAGAACGCCTATGTCAGTCACCAAGCATGCGATCGACGATGGTCCCTATGGCGTTGTGGTGGCGGGCGGTGAAGTGTGGGCGACGCTCGTCCACACCGGCCGCGTCGCGACCCGCTCGGGACAGGTCATCGACCTCGAAGCGCCGGGGTCTCGTCCGAGCGTGATCGTCGACGGGCCCGATGATGCGGTCTGGTTCACGCGGAACGGTGACGATCGGGTCGGGCGGATCGGGTACGACGGGGTGGTGTCGGCGGTCGAGATCGCCGAGGCGCCGTACGGGTTGTGCGTCGGGCCGGACGGAGCGTTGTGGTGCACCTTGATGAGCGCCGATGCTCTCGGGCGGGTGACGGTCGACGGCGAGATGTCGACGTACCCGATCGGGGTCACTGGGGCGTTCCCGGCGATGATCACGTCGTACGACGGGGAGCTGTGGTTCACGCTCAACCAGGGCAACGCGATCGGGCGGATGACTGTTGGTGGATCGGTCACTACCTACCCCCTGCCGACTGAGGGTGCCGGGCCGGTTGGGATCTGTGCCGGTGCAGATGGCGTTTGGTTCGTCGAGATCCTGGCCGATCGGGTGGGACGAATCAATGCGGACGGGAAGATCGAGGAGTTCCCATTGCCCTCTGGTTCCAAGCCTCATGCGGTTGCGGCGGCGGCTGACGGTGGGTGTTGGGTCACCTTGTGGGCAGCCGCCGCGCTGGTGCGGCTGGATGCTCAAGGCAACGTTATTGCCGAGTACGCGCTGGGCGAGGGCTCCGAGCCGCACGGGCTTGCGGTGGACGGCGACTCGGTGTGGGTGGCGTTGGAGGAAGGTTCCTTGGCTCACATCCAGCCGTAAGGGTGAGCAGGTTCACCCGCCGGAGGGAGGACGGCGGGCACCCGGCGGGTGGACAGTGGTGATGTGAGCACGGTGGTGCAGATCCGGGGAACGACCGCGCGGGTTCGCGACGTCATCGCGGTGGGGCGGCCGGCGTTCTGGGTGGTGTCGATCGTTCCTTATTACACAGGGATCCTGCTCGCCACGCACAGGCTGATCCCGCCGGTCGAGGAGTGGCCGCGGCTGATCGTGGGCGCGGTGGTGATGGGCCCACTGGTGTGGCTGGCCGTGCTGGCGGTGAACGACGCGTACGACCTGCCGAGCGACCGACTCAACCCGCGCAAGGCGAAGTCGCCACTCCTCGACGGACGCATCACCCTTCGCGCGGCCAAGCGACTCGCCTTCGCGGCCGCCGTAGCCGCGGTCGGGTTGAGCCTGCACGTGGGTGTCGTGTTCGCGCTCGGCGTCCTCCTCGCGGTCCTGCTCGGCTACGCGTACTCCGTCCCGCCCGTCCGCCTGAAGACCCGCGCCGGCTTCGACGTCGCGGTCAACGCTCTCGCGCTCGGCGCGTTCGGACCGTTGGCCGGCTGGGCCGCGATCAACCCGGACCTCAGCAATTTCCCTTGGCTGATGGGTCTCCAAGGCACGCTCGCCGCCATCGGCCTCTACCTCCCCACCACCCTCGCCGACCTGGAAGCCGACCGAGCCGCCGGCTACCAGACGATCGCGGTCCGCTTCGGCTCACGGACGACTTACCGCATCGGGTACGCCGCCTGGATCGCGGCCGCCGCGCTGTCCGTCGTACTCGCCGCCACCGGCACGATCATCCCGCGCAGCATGCTGCCGCTCGAGCTCGTGATGGTCCCGGTCCTCGTCGCCGCCTACCGCAAACTCATTGGCCCCGGCCAATCCTTCAAGGGCATCATCATCCTCTCGGCCCTGTTCCTCTTTCCCTGCGCAACATTCGCTCTCACCTACACCGGAGTCCTCTGACCGTGTATCCGGACATCGAGCCCTACGCCCACGGCCTCCTCGACGTCGGCGACGGCAATCGCGTGTACTGGGAGGTCTGCGGCAATCCAGACGGCAAGCCTGCGCTGGTCATCCATGGCGGCCCGGGCTCCGGCGCTGGTCCGGGTTGGCGCAGGTACTTCGACCCCGCGAAGTACAAGATCGTGCTGGTCGATCAGCGGAACTGCGGGCGGAGTACGCCGGATGCCGCCGAGCCCGACGTGGATCTCAGCACCAACACCACCTGGCACTTGATCGCGGACTTCGAGCAACTGCGCCGGGAACTCGGGATCGACAAGTGGCTGTTGCTCGGCGCATCGCACGGTGCCACGCTCGGGCTCGCGTACGCCGAGAAGCACCCCGAGGCGATCTCCGAGGTCGTGTTGTTCAGCGTGACCAATGGCTCCCGTCGCGAGATCGAGTGGGTGACCCGCGACATGGGGCGGATCTTCCCCGAGGAATGGGCCCGCTTCCGCGACGGCGTACCGGAGGACCAGCGCGACGGCAATCTCCCCTTGGCCTACAACCGTCTCCTGCACGACCCGGATCCCGCCGTACGTGAGAAGGCCGCGCGTGACTGGTGCGACTGGGAGGACACACACGTACGCACCCACCCCGACTGGCAACCTGACACCGCGTTCGACGATCCGACGTTCCGCCTGCGATTCGCCCGGCTCGTCACGCAGCACTGGGCCAACGCTTCCTGGCTCGAGGAAGGCGTTCTGGTCCGCGAGGCGGGGAAGCTGGCCGGGATCCCCGGAGTACTGATCCATGGCCGGCTCGACATCAGCGGGCCGCCGGACATCGCCTGGCTGATGGCTGAAGCGTGGCCGGATGCCGAACTGCACCTGGTCGACCGGGAGGGCCACGGTGCCGGAGGCCAACGGACGCAGGAGTTGATCCTGGATGCGTTGGAACGTTTTGGGTTACGGGCCTGACCGGTTCACGTGCACGTGCACGAAGAGCAAAGATTTGATCACTGATCTTTACAGCGATGAAACGTTCATGAACCCTTGAGTCCCATGACTCTGACCCGCCCGGAGCTCGAGACCGACTACACCCTCAGCCGGTCCGATATCGCGCACTTCGCCCAGCACGGATTCGTGAAGCTGAAGAACGTGCTGAGTCCCGACACGATCGCGGCGTACGAGCCGGAGATCACCGGCAAGGTGATCGAACTGAACACGCAGCACCTTCCGTTGGAGGAGCGCGACACCTACGGCAAGGCGTTCCTGCAGGTGACGAACCTGTGGCAGGACAGCGAGCGGGTGCTCGAGTTCGTGTCGTCGCCGCGGCTGGCGCGGATCGCCGCGCAGTTGCTGGGCGTGCAGTCGGTCCGGCTGTACCACGACCAGGCGCTGTACAAGGAGTCCGGCGGCGGAGTCACACCGTGGCACGCGGACCAGTACTACTGGCCGTTCGCGACCGATCGCTGCGTCACCGTTTGGGTCCCGCTGCAGGAGACCCCGATGGAGATGGGCCCGCTGTCGTTCGCGGCCGGCAGCCATACGTTCGAGCACGGTCGCGACCTGCCGATCAGCGACGAGTCGGAGCGAGTTCTGCAGGAGACGCTGGCCGAGCAGGAGTTCGCGGAGATCTCTGAGCCGTTCGAGCTCGGCGAGGTGAGCTACCACCTTGGCTGGACCTTCCACCACGCGCCGCCGAACACCACCGACATCCCGCGCCGGGTGATGACGGTGATCTACGTCGACGCCGCGATGGAGATCTCGGCGCCGGTGAACGAGAACCAGAAGCTCGACCTCGCCCACTGGATGCCCGGCAACGAGCCCGGCGAGACCATCTCCTCCCCGCTCAACCCGGTTCTCTACTGACCCGGCCCGCACCGTCCGGCGGAAACCCGGACGACTTCTGTACCTATTGGTATGTACGATGCTGCCATGACCTCAGCAGAGTCACCGATCAGCCGCGTCGTCGTCCTCGACCAGCACCTGCCGGAGCCGCTCCCGGTGCAGCACGTGGAGGTACGCCGGATCACGATCGAGCCGCACACCGCGCTCGGCGCCCACGTCCACAACGGCCCTGTGTTCGGCAATATCGTCTCCGGTAAGGCCGTCTACCAGCAGGCAGCCGACGGCGAGGTCCAGATCCTGCACCCCGGCGACGTGTTCTACGAGCCCGCGGTCGACCGGATCTCCCGCTTCGACACCGAGGACGAGGGCGTCACGTTCCTCGCGTACTTCCCGCTCACCGCCGGCCAGGACGCGACGCTCGACCTGATCTAGAGCGTCCGCTTCTGCGGGTAGATCGTCTCGCCGCGGGACAGTTGCTCGACGAACTGCTCGATCCGCTTGGCCCGCGTCTCGGCCTTCTTCACGTTGTTCACCCGGTGGACGACGGCGAACCGGTTAGCGCTGGTCAGGATCTCGAACATCGCCTGTGCCCGGGGATTCGCGGCCAGCGCAGCAGCCAGATCGTCCGGAACCTCGCGCGCACTCGCCCCGCCGTACGCCTTGTCCCAGCGGCCGTCGGACTTGGCGCGCTCGATCTCCGCACGCCCGGCCGGGCGCATCCGGCCTTCCTCCTCCATCCGCGCGACCAGGTCCACGTTCCGCTTGGACCACATGCTCTGCGCGCGGCGCGGGGTGTATCGCTGGATGAAGGTCTGCTCGTCGCGGCTCTTGCGCTGCCCGTCGATCCACCCGTGACACAAAGCTTCCTCGAGGGCTTCGGCGTACGTGAGGCTGGTCGGCGTCGTCACGTTCTTCTTCGCGAGCACGAGCCAGACACCGTCCGACGACCCGTGATATTCGTGCAGCCATGACTGCCAGGCACCGGCGTCCACAACGATCAGTTCCGTACTCATGACGCAGCCTCCTGATAACGGGCGGCCAGCTGGGCCGCGGCATCCTTCAACTCCTGCGGGCCGACGAACTCCAGGTCGCACTCGAACATCCCGAACGTCGCAGCCAGCCCGGTCCACGACCACGCGGTGAGCACGAGCCGGCAACTCGTCGGCGTGATCTCCTCGACGAACGCACCGCGCCCGGCCCACTGCGAGATGTCCGACGCCTTCGCCTGCAAGATCGCCTCGCCCCTGCACGGGTTCTGGTCCTGGCTGTGGAACCGACTCGAGATGTACGTCGCTACGTCCGGCGCCGGGAGCTCGCGCTGGGTGAACCGCGGCCCGGTCGGCGTCTTCGGCGTCATCCGATCGACCCGGAACGTCCGCCAGTCCTTCCGATCCAGGTCCCAGCCGACCAGGTACCAACGCCCGCCCCACGTCACCAGGTGATGTGGTTCCACCTTGCGCGGCGGCACCCATTCGTCGGGCGCACCGGGTGACGCGTAGTCGAACCGCAGCACCTCCTGCGCACGCACCGCCATGCCGATCGCGATGAGCTTCTCCGAGTCGACCGTCGTACGCCGGTTCGCGTACCGATCAACCGTCGTCACCTGCAACGCATCGACTCGCTGGCGCAAGCGCGCGGGCATCACCTGACGAACCGTGGCGAGCGCACGCAACGCGCCCTCCTCGATCCCGGTGACTGTGGTCGTCGCGGTCTGCAGGGCGACTGCGACCGCGATCGCCTGGTCGTCGTCGAACAGCAGCGGCGGCAGGTCGGCCCCCGCGTCCAGGCGGTAACCGCCGTCAGGCCCCTTGCTCGCACGCACCGGGTAGCCCAGGTCGCGCAGCCGATCGACATCGCGGCGGACCGTCCGCGGGCTGACCTCGAGTCGCTCGGCGAGCAAGGCGCCCGGCCAATCGCGCCGTGCCTGCAGCAGCGACAGCAGCGCGAGGAGTCGAGCAGAGGTTTCGGACATGACTTCAGCTTCGCATGAGTAAGGGACAGAACCTGACCGCTACTGCTGGAAATGTCGTGCTCATCAAGTCCAACCGAAGGAGCCAGCCGTGATCAGCACCCGAGCGCTCACCCGGGATTTCGTGGTGAGCCGTACCGAGACCGTGCACGCCGTCCGCGGCATCAGCCTGGACGTCGAACCCGGCGAGCTGGTCGCCGTCCTCGGCCCGAACGGTGCCGGCAAGACCACCACCCTGCGCATGCTCACGACCTTGATCACCCCGACCGCCGGCACCGCGACGGTCGCCGGGTACGACGTGACGACGCAGCCCAGCCAGGTCCGTCGACGGATCGGGTACGTCGGCCAGGGCAACGGTGCCGGCCACACCCAACGGGTCGGCGACGAACTCCACGGGCAAGGCGTGATCTACGGCCTCGACCGTCGCGCGGCGAAGCAACGGGCCGGCGAGCTGCTCGACGCGCTGGAACTGCGGGAGCTGGCGCAGCGCAAGGTCTCGGAACTGTCCGGTGGCCAACGTCGACGGCTCGACGTCGCGATGGGTCTCGTGCACGCGCCGTCACTGCTGTTCCTCGACGAGCCGTCGACCGGCCTCGACCCGCAGAACCGCGCGAACCTGTGGGACCACATCCTGCGGATGCGCGAGGAGCACGCGATGACGATCGTGCTGACCACGCACTACCTGGACGAGGCCGACACGATGGCCGAGCGCGTCGTCGTAGTGGACCACGGCGAGGTGATCGCCGACGACACCGCGAGTGCCCTCAAGGCCAGGCTCGCCGGCGACCGGCTCGCACTGACCGTTGCTCCTGACCACCTTTCACGACTGACAGTGCTTGCTGAGAAGTTGCCTGGCGCCCGTGAAGTGGTTGCCGTCGGCGACGAGCTGAGCATCCGGGTCGCGGACGGCCCGGCGGCGTTGCCTGAACTGATCGCAGCCGCTCAGCACGACGGCGTACCGATCGCGTCGGCGCAGGTGCATCGGCCGACTCTCGACGACGTCTTCCTCAACCTGACCGGCCGGAACCTCCGAGAGGCAGCCTGATGACCACCCTTACCGTTTCCGGGCCGGCGCTCGTTGTCGACCGACACCTGCTGCGTGACATCCGGATCGTGATGACGCGCGAGTTGAAGCCGGTACTGCGCGACCCGTTCTCCTTGCTGTTCGGGATGATCCAGCCGCTGGTGTTCCTCGCCCTGTTCGGACCGCTGCTGTCGGGCTCGATGGGCGGGACGTTCGGCGCCGGCGTCTGGCAGTGGTTCGTCCCGTCGATCCTGGTGATGACCACGCTCTTCGGTACGTCGACCACCGGCGCGAATCTGCTGTTCGAGTTCCAGACCGGTGCGCACGAACGGATGCTGGTCACGCCGTTGTCCCGATCGTCGTTGCTGATCGGCCGCGCGCTGAAGGAGATGGTGCCGCTGTTCGGGCAGGCGGTGATCGTGATCGCGGTGATGACGCCGTTCGCGTTCGACCTGCACGTCGGCGGTGCGCTGGTCGGGCTGGCGCTGCTCGCGGTGTTCGGCGTCGGGCTCGGTTCGTTCAGCTACGCGCTGGCGATCGCGGTGCGCAAGCAGGACTGGATGTTCTGGGTCGTGCAGCAGACGTTCCTGTTCCCGTTGATGATCCTGTCCGGGATGTTGCTGCCGCTGGAGACCGGTCCGGGATGGATGCGGGTGGCATCGAAGTTCAACCCGCTGTCGTACCTCGTCGACGCCGAGCGGACCCTGTTCTCGGGCGACGTGTGGTCGAGCGCCGTGCTCTGGGGATTGGTCGCGGCGATCGTGACCGCTGCACTCGGACTGACCGTCGGCATCCGGGCGATGCTCCGCTCGGCCGCGTGACCCAATTGAGCCAGTGGCCCGACTGGGCCGTTGTCAGCGCTGAAATTCACCTACGGTAGCGCTCAGATCACCCACCGCCCCCAAGGAGATCTGATGAGGCCCCGCCCCGCCTTGCTCGCTGTCCTGACTTCGCTGGCCGCCGCCGCGCTCGCAACCTCGAGCGCGGTGGCGGCTCCGGCTCCATCCGCCGACAACGCGAAGACAGTCGTGGCCGCGACCGACACCGACGGCGACTCCCTGCCCGACGCATGGGAGACGAACGGGTACGACGCGAACGGCGACGGCGTCGTCGACGTGGACCTGCCCGCGATGGGCGCGAACCCGAAGAAGAAGGACCTGTTCGTCGAGATGGACTACATGTCCGGCCGGCTCGCCAGTACGGCGGCGCTCGACCGGATCGTCCAGGTCTTCGCGAGCGCGCCGGTCAGCAACCCGGACGGCACGACCGGCGTCAAGATCCACCTCGACGCAGGCGCCGCCCGCAGTGCGGCGTACAACCTGGGTGGCGGCAACCAGGTCACATACGACGCTGACCTCAACCCGTCGGCGAGCCAGACCAACGCGATCAAGGCGGCCAACTTCGCGGCGGTCCGCAAGGCGGTCTTCCACTACATGATCTGGGGAGACAGCTACGACGGCGGCTGCAGCAGCGGCCAGGCGTTCAACATCCCGAACGACACGTTCATCGTCACGGTCGGCCCGAAGTGCGCTTGGAACGCGACCGACGACACGAACGTCGGTACGTTCGTCCACGAGCTCGGCCACAACATCGGGCTGAAGCACGGCGGCACCGACAACCTGAACTACAAGCCGAACTACCTGAGCGTGATGAACTACTCGTTCCAGCTCGGCGGCGTGCTGAAGTCCGACGGCACGAAGTACTGGGGCTACTCGAACGTCCAGCCGACGTCGATCAACGAGGCCCGACCGGACGAGACCGTCGGCCTCGGCAGTCTGGGCGCAGGGTACAAGACCAGCTGGAAGTGCCCGAACGGCTCGACCCGGACCACAGCCGGCGCGGCGAACCAGCCGATCGACTGGAACTGCGACGGTGACACCACCGACACAACCACGGCCGCGGACATCAACGGCGACAAGACCACGTCGATCCTCATCGCGCAGAACAACTGGGCGAACATCGTCTTCGGCGGCGGCGCCGTCGGTGGGGGCACGACACCCCGCACCAAGACGCCGGCGTCGGAGCTGCAGGAGATCACCCACGACGAGTGGGTCTCGCTGCAGCACAAGTAGTAGTCCAAGCAGAAGCCCTCGCACCTTCAGGTGGGCGCGAGGGCTTGTGCTTGTTCCTGGCTTGTTCAGACCGACCAGACTCCGGTCTTCGCGGTCTCGCGGGCCCAGTCGGTGAAGTCACGCGGCGGGCGGCCGAGGACCTGCTCGACACCGTCGGAGACGTACTCCGAGCGGTGGTTGCGGATCACCGCGAACAGGTCGCGGACCGCGTCGGCATCCTCCTGGATCAGGCCGTGCTCGATGAGTTCGGCAACGTGCGCCTCCGGCTCGAGGTCGACGTATGTGATCGGGCGGCCGGTGGCGGCGGAGAGTTCGTCGGCGATCTCGGTCATGGTGAGAGTGCGCGGGCCGGAGATCGTGAGGGTCCGGCCGACGTACGACTCGTCCAGAAGCGCCGTGGTCATCACGTCGCCGACGTCGTTGGTGTCGATCCAGGCCTCGGCGCCGGTGCCGGCGGACAGTCGGATCTCGCCCGCGAGCACGTGGTACTGGAGGAAGTCCTCGCTGAAACCCTGCGCGAACCAAGCCGGCTGCACGACGGTCCAGTCCAGGCCGCTTGCCTTGACGACGTTCTCCAACTCGAGCTGCCCGTCGTACACGGCGAAGTCGCGACCCGGACTGCCGACGCCACGCCCGGACAGCAGGACCAGGCGGCGCAGCCCGTCGGCTTGCTCGATGAACTTCGCCGCTTGCGCGAGCCCCGTCGGTCCGACGGGCGGCGCGAGGTACGCCGTCTCCGCGCCGGCGAGCGTCGGCGCCCACGTGCTCTCGTCGTACCAGTCGAACCGCGGCTCGGTGGAGCGGGAGGCGAGGCGGTACGGGACCTGTCGAGCATCGAGTTGCGCCGCGACGCGACGGCCGGTCTTGCCTTTGCCACTGAGGATCAGTATCGGTGTCATGTATCAAGTTCAGCGGTCTTGAGTGAGACAAACCATGGCTATGTGACGCAATTCGATGTTCGAGGCGCTCACCATGGCGTACTCTCATCGCATGGACGTGCTCGACGAACTGCTGGCCGGGACCCGTGCCCAGGACGGGGTGTTCAACCTGACGATCCTGGATCTGCCGTGGGCGCTGGAGATCCGGGACGAGGCGCCGCTCGCGCTTGCGACCCTCGTCCGCGGCTCGGGGTGGGTGACCCGCGAAGGGACCGCGCCACAACGGCTGGAGCAGGGCGACGTCGCGATCTTCACCGGTCCACAGCCGTACGTCGTCGGCGACAGCGTGCACACCGCGCCGCAACTGCGGATCCACCCCGGCGGCATCTGCGAACCGTTGCCCGGGGCACCGGCCGACTACTCCGCACGGCTCGGCGTACGGACGTACGGCAGCCGCAAGTCCGGCGAGGTGATGGTTGCTAGCGGCACCTATCAGGTGGCCGGCGATGTCAGCCGGCGGCTGGTGACCGCGTTGCCGCCGGTGCTCGTCGTGCCGGCCGCTGCGGTCGCCGGGTCGGTGATGGAGATGATCACGAGTGAGATCCAGCGCGATGCGGTCGGGCAGCAGACCGTGCTGGATCGATGGCTGGACCTTGCCCTGATCACCACGTTGCGAGCGTGGTTCGACCGGCCCGACTCGCACGCGCCGGGGTGGTACCAGGCGCAGACCGATCCGGTCGCCGGTACCGCGTTGCGCTTGCTGCACGAGGATCCGGCGCACCCGTGGAACGTCACCGATCTCGCCGACAAGGTCGGGGTGTCGCGGGCCTCACTGGCCAGGCGATTCACCGCCGTGGTGGGCGAGGCGCCGATGAGCTACCTGACCGGTTGGCGGATCACGCTCGCCGCCGATCAACTCCGCTCGACCCGGGACACGGTCGAGACGATCGCCCGGCGGGTCGGCTACGCCAACGCATTCGCTTTGAGCGTTGCCTTCAAGCGGGTCCGGGGGATCACGCCTACGGACCACCGCCGGGCGGCGTGAAAGCTTAAACGTCGAGGTTCAACGATACGATTGAGGCTCATGGAGATCGCGTTGAGCCTCGACCAACTACGGCAGCTCAGCCTCTGGAGTGCGGACTGCGCGGAGCGGGCATTGCCTGTCTACGAGGCGGTCAGTCCCGACGATCGCCGGCCGCGCGAGGCGATCGAGGTCGCCCGTGAATTCGGTGCCGGAGGCAACAGAACGAAGGCGATCCGGACGGCTGCGTGGGGCGCCTTGAATGCGGCAGGCGAAGTAGCCGATCCGGCCGCGGAGGCTGCTGCGCGGGCAGCCGTCGCGGCGGCGGGTTCGGCGTACCTGCATCCGTTGGCGGCAGCCACCCAGGTCAAGCACATCGTCGGGGCGGCGCAGTATGCGGCGTACGCGCACGAGTTGGCGGGGCGCGATCCCGAGGCCGTCGTCAGGTGGGCGATCGAACGTGTGCCACCAGTGGTCCGGGACGTACTGCGGCGCTACCCGGACGGAACACCCGGCCGCAGCCGGCTCGGCGAACTGCACCGCCAACTGGAGTCGGCGCTCAGGCAACCGTCGCCTTCATGAAGGCCAACGCCTGCGGCCAAGCCAGCCGGAACGCGTCCGCGTTCACTTCCTTGTCGTGCCGCGATTTGTCCGAGAACCCGTGATCCGCACCAGGGAAGTACTGCGTGAACGTCGCGCCGGCCGTCCGCGCCTGCAACACGGTCTGCAGCGTCTCGAAGTCCGAGTTCGGTACGGCGGTGTCCGCGCTCGGATAGCTCACGAGCACCGGCGCCGTGATCCCGGCCGCCTCGGCCATCGCGTCGTACTTGTGATGCGGCGGCCGATCGGACGGAACGGTCGGGTGGAACGCGACGACATTGGCGACCCGCTGGTCACGCGCCCCGAGCAGGAACGCGAACCGCCCGCCGAGACACCACCCGATCACACCGACCTTGCTGCACCCGAGCTCGTCGAAGAGGTAGTCAAGCAGCGCGCTCTGCTCGGCGAGGGCAGTGTCGTCGTCCATCTGCCGCAGCAAACCACTCAGCTCTTGCCGACTGGTGTTGTCCGTACTGAGCCCCTTGAACGGATCCCACGCCAGCGCGGTGATCCCCTCCCCCGCCAACTCATCGGCCCACGCCCGCACCTGCTCGCCGATCCCGGTAATCATCGGCAACAACAACATGCCGACCCGCCCGACCCGCGCCAGATAAGCGTCCTGCTCCCCAACCGCCACAGTCACACCCATGCGCGCATCCTAAACGCCG
Organism: Kribbella rubisoli; assembly: GCF_004217145.1. Lineage (GTDB taxonomy): Bacteria > Actinomycetota > Actinomycetes > Propionibacteriales > Kribbellaceae > Kribbella > Kribbella rubisoli. The sequence goes on from NZ_SHKR01000011.1 coordinate 2,131,461, forward strand.
ACTGTTTGATGCTCCGGCTCGATGACGCCGATGACTCGCTGCTGGTCGCGGCCGTAGGGCCGGCCGAGGTACTTCATGGCGATCTGGTCGACGAGGGCCCAGCCGGCGTCGCCGTCGATCCATTCGGTGACGCGGCCGCGGATGATCACCGGCTCGTACGGGTTGTCGACGGGCGCGAGGGACAGGGCGACGCGCGGATCGCGGCGGAGGTTGTGCGCCTTCTGGGAGTCGGGACCGGTCAGGAAGATGATGCGGTCGTCGAGTGTGGTGACCCAGAGCGGGATCGAGTGCGGCGAACCGTCCGGGAGAACGGTGGCCAGGTGGGCGATCGAGTTGCTCTCGACGGCGCGGCGTACGGCGGGCTTCAACATGGTTCTGCTCCTTCAGCGGACGACTGCGTAGTGGAGGTGGGTGACACCCGGCGCGGGCACTGCCTCGACGAGGCTGAGCTGCACGTGCTCGGGCAGCTCCTGGAAGAACGGCCGGCCGCCGCCGAGCAGGATCGGCACCTGATGCAGGACGAGCTCGTCGACGAGACCGGCCTCCAGCGCTGCCGTCACAGCACCGCCGCCCATCAGACCGACGTCCTTGCCGCCTGCGATGTCGCGCGCTGCGGCGACCGCGTCCTCGATGGTGTTGGCGAGCGTCTGCTGCTCGCTGATCTCCGCCACCGGACCATGGCTCAGCACCACGAGCGGCGCCTTCGCGTGCGGACTGCCGCCGCCGAAGTGGCTGGAGTCGACGTACGTCTTGTGCCCGGCGATGACGGCGCCGACCCGGCCGGCGAGCGCGTCGAACATCGCGGCGCTCGGGGCGCTGAGCTTGAAGCCGTCGAAGACCTGGCTCGGGGTGTCGCCGTCGAAGTACCAGTCGAACAGCATCGGCGCGTCGCCGAGGCCGCGGTCCGGACCGGAGTCGCGGCCGGTGATGTATCCGTCGACCGAGACCGCGAGGGCTGCCAAGACCTTGCTCATCGTTCCCACCTTCCGTTTGGAGTTCCTTGAGGGAACGCTAACACGTTGGGGTTCCTTCAGGGAACCCCAATTGCTAAGCTGATTTCATGCAGCGCACAGACTTCAGTGAGATGGCGTGCTCGATCGCGCGCACGCTCGACGTGATGGGCGAGCCGTGGTCGCCGCTGATCCTGCGCGACATCTTCGTCGGGATGTCGCGGTTCGAGCAGATCCAGGCGGACCTCGGGATCTCCCGCAAGGTGCTCACCGAGCGGCTGAACCATCTGGTCGACCGCGGCGTGCTGGAGCGCCGGCCGTACGACAATCGCCCGCGGTACGAGTACGTCCTGACCGGCAAGGGTCTCGAGCTGATCGACGTACTGATGGTGATGGTTGCCTGGGGCGACAAATGGCTGGCCGGCGAGGCCGGTCCGCCGGTGCTGTACCGGCACCACGCCTGCGGAGAGGTGAGCCACGTCGAGCTCAGCTGCTCCCACTGCGGCAAGCCGATGCACGCGAACGACATCGACGTACTCCCCGGGCCGGGTGCCGCCGTCTAGGAGCAGTACGCGCGGAACACGTCGAGATCGGTGTCCAACCGGGCGATCCGGTCGAAGCCCCACGTGTCGACGCCCGGTCGATCGACGTTGTTCAGCACGCGTGCCGACATGTCCCGAAGGCCGCGCGCGAGGAGCGCGAACTCGAGGTGATCGAGGTCGAGGTCGTCGGCGCCGTACGCATTGAGGAATTCGCCGAGCTCGTTCCCGTCCGCGCCGACCCAGACGTCGAACTCACGAGGCCCGATGACGGCGTTCTCCCAGTCGAGGATCGCCGCGACCTCACCGGCGTCGTCGATCAGCAGGTTCAGGCCGTGCATGTCCGTGTGGCACACGACGTCCCGCACGGGCTCGAGGCGCGCGCGTACGCCGTGCAGTCGCTCGATCGCCGCAGCCACGTCGTCGGCGCGATCCTTGATCCATGGGTGGTGCAGGTTCCGCCCCAGCTCGGCGATCCACGGCTCGGATACGTCCGCGGCCGGCAGGTCCACCTTCAGCGGTACTTCGTGTACCTGCCGCAACGCCTGCGCGGCGACACGCCAGTCGTCCCACGTCGCCGTACGGCCTTGTATATAAGGGAAAACGGCATACGCCCGTTCGCCGTCCAGCGCGAACAAGTCGCCCTGCACGGTCCGGACGGGTTCCACGACCGGGAGTCCGAGCGCATGCAACTCTCCCAGCAACTCCAGCCCGATCGGCTGCTCGCCTGCTTTCCACATCTTCACGAACCACTGCTCGTCCGCCACCCAGCCGTCGGTGGCGAACCCGCCGGCGTGCGGCTGCAGCGAAGAAACGGTCAGCCCGTAGTCGCGCTCGAGGTCCACACCGGCATCACATCACTTATGGGCGGCCAGCATGCGGAGTACGGCGGCATTCACCAGGATCAGGATGAGGACGGAGAAGACGAGCAGCGCGACCTGGGCGGGGAGGAGCGCGATCCCCAGTCCGATCGCGAGGACCGGGATCGCCAACCCGGCGTACGCGATCAGGAAGAGCGCGGCGAGCACCTCGCCGCGTGAACTCGGGTCGGCCAGGGACGCGGCAGTCGCGACGGCGCCGCGGAAGACGAGGCCCACACCGACGCCGGCGACAAGGCCGCCGATGATGAACAGCCACAGGTTCGGGATCAGGCCGCCGGCCGCCACGCCGACCAGGCCGACGGACATCGCAACGAGGCCCAACCTGAGCTGATGCGGACGGGACAGCCTGACGAAGACGGCCTGACTCACCGCGCCAGCGATGAAGACGGCGAACGTGACGACACCTGCGAGCAGGCGCGACGTGTGATGCAGTACACCGGCCAGGAAGGTCGGCGCGAGCGAGGTGAACAGCCCGAAGATCGCGAACGCCGCGAACGCACCGATCGCCGACGCGAAGAAGAGCGGACGGGCCGACGACGGCAACGCCACCCGCTGCGGCCGGTACGCCGGTCGCTCCTCGAGCCGCTCCACGGTCTCCGGCACGAGCGCGATCCCGACCGCGCTGAGCAACAGCAGCACAAGGAAAATCTCGTACGGACGCTGCAGCGGCGCCGACACGTACTGCGCCAGCAGCCCGCCGATGAGCGGACCGAACGCCAGCCCGCCGAGGTTCACCATGCTCGAGATCAACGCCGACCGGCTCGGGTCCTCGCCCGGCCGCGCGATCTGCCGCAGCTCGGACAAGTGCGCGGTAGCGGTCGCGGTCAGCACGCCGACCCCGACCCCACAGATGAAGCGCGCCACCAGCAGACCGGGAACGGCCGACCAGCTCAGGAAGATCGCCGCGGACAACGCCTCCGCGAGCACGGCGAGCAGCGCGACCCGGCGGCGACCGAGCCAGTCGCTGACATGCCCGGCGAGGTAGAGCGACGCCATCACGCCGACCGCGTAGCTGGCGAAGATCACCGTGATCACGTACGTCGGGAACCCGTCCCGCTGCTGGTAGATCGCGTACAGCGGAGTCGGGATCGTCGAGAAGGCCATCGTGGTGAGGAAGGCCGCCGCGATCACCCAGAACCCGGGAGCATGGGCGAACCGGATCCGTACGCCGGTCCGCGAAGACGTCATGGTGGACATGTTTCCAGCGTGCCCCGCGGGATCTATCGAGTCCAACGAAAGTTCTTGCACGCTCTTATCGCCAGAACCGATAATTCATGCTGTGGACAGCCGACAGCTGGAGTACTTCGTCGCCGTCGCCGAGGAGCTGAGCTTCACCCGGGCGGCGCAGCGACTGTTCACCGTGCAGTCCACGGTATCGGCCGCCGTCCGTGCCCTCGAGACCGATCTGAAGACGACGCTGTTCGACCGCTCCACCCGCCGGGTCGCACTCTCCGCGGCCGGCCAGGCTTTGTTGCCTGAGGCAAAGGCTGCCCTCGAGGCCTTGGACCGCGCACGGTCTGCTGTCGAGGAAGCGTCGACCGGTCTCCGCGGGAACGTCCGGATCGGGACGCTCGCCCGGCTCAATTTGGTGAACATGGCCGAGCTGTTGGGTGCGTTCCACCGCAAGTACCCGCTGGTCGAGGTCCAGGTCGCGACCTCGCCGACCGGCTCCACCGGCCTCGCGGACGACGTACGCCACGGCCGGCTGGACGTCGCCTTGCTCGGGCTGCCGAAGCCTGAGATGGGCGGGCTCGACGTCCGGGATATCGCGACCGTCCCGTTCGTCGCGCTACTGCCCGCGTCGCATCCGCTGGCCGGCCGGACTCGCCATACCAAACCGTATGGTACGCCCGGCGTCCGGCTGGAAGAGCTGGCCGGCGAGCGGTTCGTGGACATGCCGCCCGGCTTCGGCAACCGGAAGATGGTCGATCGCGCCTTCGACACGATCGGGATGCCGCGGCGGATCCAGGTCGAGGTCCCCGAACTGACGACGATCCCTGACTACGTCCGGGTCGGCCTCGGCGTGGCCGTGGTGCCCGATCTCGAGCTGGCCGAGGAGCCCGATGTCGCCAAGGTGCCGATCAAAGGCACCGATCTGACCTGGACGCTGTCGGTGGCAACAGCAGCCGGACGGCGACCGAGCAGAGCGGTGACCGCCCTGCTCGATCTGATCGGCGAAAGCACCCGCCCGTACTTCTAGGCGGCCTTCTAGGAGGCCCAGATCGACCAGTCCGGCAGCTCGACGTACCGGCGCAGTGCGGCGACCCCGCTGAGCCAGCCGGTCCAGGCGCCGTACGGCGGGTTCGCCTCGTCGAACCCGCTCATCACGAAGGTGAGCCGCGTCTTCCCGTCGGACTCGGCGAGCTCCCAGCTGCTGATGCCGGCCGGTCCCCAGTCCGTCGCCATCTTCCGGCCCTCGACCAGGTCGACGATCTCCACACCCGGGCCGGCGTCGAACCCGCCCATCGCGAACCGGCCGCCCTTGCGCAGGTCGATCTCGATCGGGAACCCGAACCAGGCCGACGCCTTCTCGGACTCGGTCAGCGACGAGTACACCTGCTCGATCGGTGCGTCGATCAGCACCTCGCCCTCGAAGACCGGCGAGGTGAAGTCCGGCCTGGTCGTGAGCTCGCGCCCCTCGAGGTGATCGACGAGGTTGGCCAGCGCGAGCGACCAGAAGGTCTGCAGTACGCCGCGGATGTTGGCGCCGCTCATCGCGTCCGCGAAGTCGAAGTGCGTCTGCGACAGCTTGATCACGGTCGCGTCGTCGGCCTCGGGCGTGAGCGTGATCTCGGTGGTGGTCTCTTCGCCGCCGAGTGTCCAAGCCAGCGTCAGCGTGCTCCCGTCGTACCCGACGACGCGCTGGTGGGGTGCGTCGCCCTCGGGGATGTAGCGGCCCCAGAACTCGAACGTGCCGGGCAGGTCGACGTTCGAGTGCTCGCCGAGCCAGAGGTTGAGGGCCTTCGGATCGGTCAGCGCCTGCCGGACCTCGTCGATACCGGCCTTGGCGCGCACTTGCAGAACGAGTAGTTCAGTCATGGTCTTGGTCTCCTTTGGGGTAGCAGGCCACGGCGAGCTTGAAGGCGTCGCCCTCAGTGCCGCCGTAGCGCGAGAAGAGGTCCTGCAGCGTGCCGCGCAGGTCCTCGAAGAACTCCCGCCGCCGGTCCGGTGGAACCCGGATCTCACCGGACACCCCGATGGACGGCAGCTCCGGAGCCGACCGATCCAGCGCGGCGATGTCGGTCTGGACCTCTTCCATCAGGTCCAGCACGTAGCCGAGGCTCAGGTCGTCGGTGGTCCGGCGGAGTCCGCCGATCCGTCCGACGAGCGTCGGCGACAGCCAGTACGAACGAGCCGTCGCCTGGTAGATGCCCTCGTGGATGCCGCGCACCTTGCGCTCGTCCACCTGGGTCACCAGGCCCGCCTCGACGAGGCGCTTGACGTGGTAGTAGACGCGCTGCGGAGTCTGCCCGAGCTGCTCGGCCACCTCGCTACAGGTGGCCGGCTCGGCCAGCCGCCGCAGCACCTCGATCCGCTGCGGCTTGAACAGCGCCTCGGCCTGTTCGAGCTGCTCCAGGTGCATCACGTCTCTCATCACACAAAGAACTTTGTACGTAAAAATCTCTTTTGTCAATCAGGAGATTTACATCACTTAGGAATGTAAGCGGGGGTTCGCTCGTTGTAAGAAGTGCTTGCTGATGCGTCACCAAGCAGACACCCAAGACCTGGGGGCCTTTGCTACGGATCGTCCGGCACGTTCCTGCCGGCGAAGGAAAGGAAGCGCGACATGGCAACTGTCTCGTTCAAGGGAGCCACCCGGGTCTACCCCGGCACCGACCTCCCCGCGGTGGACAAGCTCGACCTCGACATCTCCGACGGCGAGTTCATGGTGCTCGTCGGACCGTCGGGTTCCGGCAAGTCGACCGCGCTGCGGATGCTGGCGGGGCTCGAAGAGGTGAACGAAGGCGGTATCTACATCGGCGACAAGGACGTCACCAACGCCCCGCCGAAAGAGCGGGACATCGCGATGGTGTTCCAGAACTACGCGCTCTACCCGCACATGTCGGTCGCCGACAACATGGGGTTCGCGCTGAAGATGCAGGGCATCCACAAGGACGAGCGGGCCAAGCGCGTGATGGAAGCCGCCAAGCTGCTCGGCCTCGAGGAGTACCTCGAACGCAAGCCGAAGGCACTGTCCGGCGGTCAGCGTCAGCGCGTCGCGATGGGCCGCGCGATCGTGCGCAGCCCGAAGGTGTTCTTGATGGACGAGCCGCTGTCGAACCTCGACGCCAAGCTCCGGGTCCAGACCCGCACCCAGATCGCCGAACTACAGCACCGCCTCGGCGTCACCACCGTCTACGTCACCCACGACCAGGTCGAGGCCATGACGATGGGCGACCGCGTCGCCGTACTCAAGGACGGCGTCCTGCAGCAGGTCGACACCCCGCTGAACCTCTACGACCGGCCGCGCAACAAGTTCGTCGCGGGCTTCATCGGCTCGCCGGCGATGAACCTGATCAACGCCGAGATCGTCGACGGCGGCGCCAAGATCGGCGACTACGTCGTACCGATCGCGCGGGAGCTGCTGGCCAAGGCCGGCGACGACAAGACACTGACGCTCGGTGTCCGGCCGGAGGCGTTGCACATCGCCGACAAGGGTCTACCGGTCAAGGTCTCGGTGATCGAGGAGCTCGGCTCGGACGCGTTCCTGTACGGCTCCGCGGACCACGCCGAGAACCAGCAGATCATCGCCCGCATCGGCACCCGCCTGCACAACGACAAGGGCACCGAGGTCTACCTGGCCCCGGACCCCGAGAAGCTGCACCTCTTCTCCACCTCGACCGAGGAGCGCCTTGTAGTTTGATCCCGTGGGCCATTGGGACAAGGACGCACTTGGTGTGATGGAGCTGCCGTCGGGTCGGCTCGTGCGCGGACGTAGTCTGCGGCGAGGCCCGGCGGCAGCGCCGTTTCCGACGTACGGCGTCTATCTGCTCGGGTCGGAGCCGCCCGATGTGCCGTGGGAGACGCGCTGGATCAAGTGGCCGGACTTCCGGTTGCCTGTGGATCGCGCGGCGGCGTTGACGATCTTTCGCGAGGCATTGGAGCGGGCCTCGATCGGGCGGGTCGAGTTCGCGTGCGGCGGTGGTCGCGGGCGGACCGGTACGGCGCTCGCGTGTATCGCCGTACTCGATGGGGTGCCTGCTGATCGGGCGGTCGCGTACGTACGTGCCCACTTCGACAAGCACGCTGTGGAGACGCCGTGGCAGAAGCGGTACGTGCTAAATCTGTTGACCCGCGGCTGACCTCTCGCGTTGGGTTCGAGGCGTGAGCATCGAGCGGACCAACCCCAGCGGACTCCACCAGACCCCCGGCTACCACCACGTCACCACAGTCCAGGCGGACACGCTGATCTACCTGGCCGGACAGTGTCCGTTGCAGCCGTCCGGTGAGCTGGCCGCAGGCGGTCTGGAAGGCCAGACCGCTCAGGTGATCAGCAACATCCTGACCGCGCTCGAGTCTGCCGGCGCGACTCCTGAGCACGTCGTCCGCACAGTCATCTACGTCGCCAGCCCGGACCGCGAGGATCTGTCCGCCGTGTGGACGCAGCTCAACGCATCGCCCCTCGGCCCGGCCTTCACCACCGCCAGCACTCTGCTCGGCGTTGCCCAACTCGGCTTCCCAGGCCAGCTGGTCGAGGTCGACGTGACCGCGGCGCTGTGATCGCCCCCGCCGAAGTCGTCGCATACGATCCGCGGTGGCCCCTGTGGTTCGCGGAGATCGCCGCGGTTCTGGAGGCGCACCTCGGCGACCTCCCACACGTGATCGAGCACGTCGGCAGCACCGCCGTCCCCGATCTGGCGGCCAAGCCGATCATCGATCTCGACATCGTCGTACCGTCGGCCGAGCTGGTGCCGGCGGCGGTCGAGCGGTTGGTTGCCGCTGGCTACCAGCATGAGGGTGATGCCGGGATCCCCGGTCGGGAGGCGTTTGGGTTGCCGCCAGACGTTGCCTACTACCACCATCTGTATGTCGTTGTCGAAGGCAACAGAGCTCACCAGGACCATGTGCTGCTCCGTGATCATCTGCGCGCGGACGCGGTCGACCGGGAGCGGTACGCCGCCCGCAAGCGCGAGCTGGCGTACCTGCTCACCACCGACCGCACCGCCTACGTCGACGGCAAAGGCGCCCTGGTCGAAGAACTGCTCGCTAAAGCTGGTGGTTCGCGAGCAGCCGGTGGCTCGGGTCGTACCGCTCCCGGAGCTCCGTCAGCCGGGTGAACGTCTCCGCGTCGTAGACATCGCGGAGGTCGATGCCGGCGCCGTTGAAGTTGAGCAGCCGGCCGACCGTCAACTCACGCCAAGGTTCCAGTACGGCGTCGCTGGGGTCGTCGTCGCCAGGTGAGATCACTGTGATCGAGTACGCCGCGTCCCGATGGCAGACCGCGTTCGCGATCGCGGGCCGGCGGGTGAGCGCGCCGCCGAGCTGGCGGAGGCCGACGACACACCTCGTCGACGCCTCCGGACCGGCGAGCTTCGGCAGCGTTGCCAGCGCCGTCGGGTCGAGGTCGCTGACCAGCACGTTGCGCGAGCTGAAGCTGTCGGGCCGATCGGGCTCGGCGAAGATCCTCCCCGACTCGACGTAGGGCATCTCGCCGACAGTGTCCATCGCAGGCCGTCCGATCGCCCGCAGCTGCCTGATCAGCTCCTCGGAGTTGTCGCCGAGAATCGCGAGCTGCACCTGCGCGATGTACCTCCCGCGAAGCGCCGGCGGGATCGGTGGGATGTCTGGCAGCGGTACGAGCGCCGTCGCTGTGGTCACCTCGTCGGGGACGGTCTCGGTCCATTGCCGCCATACCTCCAGGACGTCCGGGTGCTCCGCGAGGTCGAAGTACAGGCTCCCGCCGTACAGCGTCGGTACGTCGAACAGCTCGATCTCCATACCGGTCACGACACCGAAGTTCCCGCCGCCACCTCTTGTCGCCCAGAACAGGTCCCGGTCCGCGTCCCGCCGTACGCCGTCCATGGTCACTACCTCGATCCGGCGGACGTGGTCCGCGGCGTACCCGAAGCGTCGCGCCATCAGACCGAGGCCGCCGCCGAGCGTGTACGAGATCGCGCCCACGCCCGGGAAGCTTCCGGACAGCGGCGCGAGCCCGTACGGCGCGGTCGCCGCCATCACGTCGCGCCACGTCGCGCCTGCTTCGATCCACGCGGTCTTCTTGGCCGGATCGACCGTCACGCTGTTGAACTTGGCGGTCGCGATCAGCACGCCACCGTCGATGCCTGCGGTCAAACCGTGGCCCGATGCCTGCACGGCGATCTTCTTGTCGTGATCGATCGCGTAGCGCACCGCTTCCTCGACCTCGGTCGCACTGGTGACCGGGAAGATCACTTCGGGCCGATGAGGGTCTCGCCGCTGGTACCCCAGGCGCGCCTCGTCGTACTCCTTGCTTGTCGTCGTCAGCATCATGAAACTCACGCTATGGGCCCTTTCGGACAGGTCTTGTCCGCAAGGCATCCTGTTTTGTCATGGATTTGCCTGGCCGCCTGCTCCGGTTGCTGTCGCTGCTGCAGAGCCGCCGTGAGTGGTCCGGCCGCGAGCTGGCCGACCGCCTCGGCGTCACCGAGCGCACGGTACGACGCGATGTCGACCGGCTCCGGTCGCTCGACTATCCGGTCACCGGGACGACCGGGACCGCGGGCGGTTACCGGCTCGGATCGGGGACGAACCTGCCGCCGCTCCAACTGGACGACGACGAGGCGATCGCCGTCGCGCTGGGGCTGGTGGGCGCGGCCGGCGGCGGGTTGAGCGGGATGGCGGAGAGTTCGATGAGCGCGCTGGCGAAGCTGGAGCAGGTCCTGCCCGCGCGATTGCGGCCCCAGCTCGCGGCGGTGAGTTCGTCCGCGGAGGTGATCCCGCGGCCCGGCGTACCGCAGGTTTCACCGGGAGTGCTGGCCGTCCTCGCACGCTGCTGCCGGAACCACGAGATCGTTGCCTTCGGCTACCACGGCCGGGCGCGCGGGGCGACGCGCCGACGGGTGGAGCCGCATCAGCTGCTGACGTTGGGATGGCGGTGGTACCTGCTTGCGTTCGATCCGGGGCGGGACGACTGGCGGATCTTCCGGGTCGACCGGATCGGCGACGTGACGCCGGTGTTGCATCGGTTCACTCCGCGGGAGTTGCCTGCCGCGGACGCTGCGTCGTACCTGGTGGAGTCATTCGTGTCGGCGCAGTACGGGCACTCCGTCCATCTGACCGTGCAGGCGCCCGCGGGGACGGTTTCCGCAACCTTCGAAGGGGTCGTCCGCGGGATCGTCGAGCCTGTTGATGCGTCGTCCTGCACCGTCCGCTTCAGCGCAGACACACCGGCGATGCTGCTGACCCAGGTCGCCGCGATCGCTGCCGTCGCGCCGTTCGTCGTCGATCACGCCACGCCGGAAACGGCTGAGCTGATCGCCCGGGTGGGCGATCAGCTCAGGCAGTCCTTCTCACGCGGCGATCAGGCCGATCCCGAGCGTCAGCACCCCCAAGGCTAGGGATGCGGCGCCGACCCAGAGAACCCAGAGGAACTGGTTCGGCTGGGTGCGGTCCTTGCCGGCCGACGAGGCGAAGAAGCCGCCGGACATCAGAACGGCCGCGACCGGAATCGCCAGCCGGGCGACCCAGAGCCAGAACCCGGTCAGGCCCGTCTGGTCGACGTACAGGAGTCCGACCAGGCTGAGGATGACCAGGACGCCGGCGTGGGCGTGGCCCGCCCGGGCGAACGACTTCTGGAAGCCGGTCATCGGCACCTGACCGCGGACGATCTTGGTCATGAAGTAGCCACCGAACTGGATCGTCACGATGGTGAGCAGGATGACGCCTGCGATGGTGCGTGATGCGTCGGTCATGCGTACACGTTCTCCTTGACTGGTGTGGTGCTGCGGGCGGATCGCGCGACCCACAGAGCTACGGCGAGGTACAGGATCTGCTCAGGGATGCGCTGCCAGAGCGGTGTCGCCTCGCCGCCGGCGAAGGGCACGTGGGCGACGGCGGCGTGGATGTTGGCCGGGAGAAGCGCGACGAACAGTGCGGCCAGTGCGTACCCGGCTGGTTTGCGGGTCGCGGTGATGACCAGGCCGGCGGCGCCGAGCAGTTCGAGTACGCCGGTGAGGTAGACGAGCGCGTCGGCGTACGGCAGGAAGGGCGGCACCATCCGCACCATGTCGGCGTGGTTCGGCATCACCGTGACGCTCGCCGGAACGAAGTGTGCGCTCGCGGTGAACAGCAGCATCACCGCCATCGCGTGCGCCGCGGCGGCCGGCCAGGTGGTGAACCGTCGTACCCCGAGCGCACCCAGCGCCCTGAAGCCGACGGCTCCGAGGATCAGTACGAGCGGGATCATCTCGCCTCCTTATGGATAGTTGCAGTATCCGCTTATGGATACTGATACTATCCATCACAGGCAACAGGAAGGCAAGCGCAATGCGAATCGGGGAACTCAGCAAGGCGACCGACGTACCGGTGCCGACGATCAAGTACTACCTGCGCGAGGGCCTGCTCCCTGCCGGCGAACTCACCAGCCCGAACCAGGCGTCGTACGGCGAGGCTCACGTCCGCCGGCTGCGCCTGATCCGCGCACTGATCGAGCTGGCCCAGGTCCCGGTCGCTCAGGTCAAGGAGATCCTCGAGTCACTCGACTCCGACACCGAACCCCTGCACGAACAGATCGGCCGCGCCCACCGAGCCCTCACCCCCACCCGCCGCCTCAACGCCACCGACGAAGCCCGAACCGCTGCCACCGCCCAGGTGACCGACCTCATCACGACCCGCGGCTGGAAAGTAGACCCCGAGGCCCCCGCCCTGGCCACCCTCATCGACACCATCGCCGCCCTACACACCCTCGGCCAACCAGCCCTGGCCGCCCACCTCGACACCTACGCCGACGCAGTCGAACGCTTCACGGCCCTAGAAATCGAAGCGGTCACCGCCAACCCCACCCGAGACCAACTAGCCGAATCAGTTGTCATCGGCACCATCCTCGGCGAAACCCTGATCTCCTCCCTGCGCCTACTGGCCCAGGAATCAATCTCCGCCGACCGCTGGACGAGCGGCTGACTCCACCCAACTGAGGATGGTTTGCAGGGCTTCGGGGTCCAGGCGGGCGTCGTCGGCGTTGTAGCCGTTGCCTGGGGTCGCGATGACCTCTGCCGCGGTCCGGGTCTCGTGCTTGAGGACGTGGTTGGCGCTGGGCGGGAAGGCGAAGGTGATGTTGGGCATGCCGGCGGCGGCTGCCTGCAACGGATCGCCGTCCGCATGCATGTCGACCTGCAGGTCATGTGCGCCGATCAGCACGAGCGTCGGGATCTTGACCTCCGACAGAGTGCGGGTCGCGTCCTCGGACCACAGTTCGCGGGCGAGCGGCAGGTTGGCGGGCGTCTCGAAGCTGGCCAGCACCATCCGCACCTGCTCGGGAATCTGCGGGTCGGGGTCCATCGGCTGGGCCGCCTCGTAGCGGTCGGTTGCGGCGCGGACCAGCTCCATGAGCTCGTCGCCGTTGGGGAGCTGGGCAGCCTGGAGTCCCAGCTGGGCCAGGAGGATTTCCCTGATCGGTCGGCCCGGCGGCGCCGCGAGCACGATGCCCACGAATGGGATGTCTTGTGCGCTGACGGCGTAGTGGAGCACGTGGAGGGTGCCCTCGCTGTTGCCCAGCCCGACGATGCGCGAGGCGTCGACGTACTCCTCGGCAGCTAGGGTGCCGACGGCTGCGACCAGCTCGTCGAGGTGCGATTGCATGCTGAGTTTGCCGATGAGCTTCGGCACGTTCTCGGCCGCGTGCGGACCAGACACCCGCTTGTCGTAGCGCAGGGAGGCGATGCCCGTTTCAGCCAGTGCGTCGGCGAGGAGACGGCCGCTGCCGTTGGTGCCGGGCAGGAGCGGGGAGCACCAGTCCCGGTCCGTGGGTCCGCTGCCGGCAACCAGTACGACGGAGGGGAACGGGCCCGCGCCGTCCGGCCTGACCAGCGTGCCGTACATCGTGATGCCGTCGAGCTCCCAGGACACCTCGTGGGCCGTCATGCCAAGAATGTTATCAGGATTGATAACAATGGCGTAAGGTGATCGCGTGAGCAGCGCGGACCTTCTTCTGCACCCGGTGCGTCTGCGGATCGTGAAGACCTTCCTGGGGGATCGCGCCCTCACCACGGCGCAGATCGCCGCCGAACTCAACGACGTACCGACGCCCAGCCTGTACCGGCACATCGCGACCCTCACGCGGGCGGGCGTACTGCAGGTCGTCGCCGAGCGGCAGGGTCGTGGCAGCGTCGAGAAGACCTACGCCCTGCGGCTGTTGGCCGCGCGGCTCCAGCCCGACGAGATCGATTCGATGTCCCTCGAGGACCACACCCAGGCCTTCATGGCCTACATCGCCGGCCTCCTGGGCGACTTCGACCGCTACCTGGCCCACGACCCGGCCCCCGGCCACGACGGCGCCGACTACCGCGTCGGCGCGCTGTGGCTGACCGACGCCGAGTACGCCGACTTCCTGACCGACCTCACTGCACTGCTGCAATCCCGGCTAGCAAACAAGCCCACCAAGAACCGCCGCCGTCGAGTCGCCTACCACGTCCTCCTACCCGCCCCGGAGCACTGATCACCCGTCATGCGCCGAGTCGACTCCAGCTCGGAGGCGTGTTTGCCTCCTGCGCTCCCACCAGATCTGCGGAGCGCGGCGAGCCAGCTCGGGCCCAACAGCGTCGTCGACCCATTCGTAACCCATGCGGAGGCAACGCGGGCAACGAATCCGTCCCGCAGGAAGCCGCGTCGACGAGCTTTCCAAGAAACGCAGGACCCTGTCGAACTGGTCGTGATATCTGAACAACAGCTCACCGTCCAGCAGATGCATCAATGTCAGCTGTACGATCTCGGCGGCTTTCGCACCCTTCGCGAAGGAGACGTCATCTCTGCTGATCAAGTCGAGAGGTTCTTCCCGGAGCCGCACCACGGAGTGCACGAAGCCGCTATCCACAAGCAGGGCGGACTTGCGCGCGTCGCCTTCTTCTCGCCCTTCATGCCAATAGGCGCCGTCGTACTCGATGGCCAACCGGCAGTCAGGCGCGAGCTCGAAAACCATGTCAACGGCCATCCGCCGGTCATTGGGGAAGGGCACATCATGCCGGCCGCCAGGCATCACGAACGAAAGCAACTCGAAGGTCGCCAACTCGATTTTCGAGTCGCGTGTCCCAGCCTCTGTCGCGCAGTTGCAACCCGCACGATAGCGCCCGCGTGCCGAGTAGTAATTCACACCAAGACGCTATCGGCCGACACCGACAGCCTCAGCCGTCGTGGGCCATGTCGACGAACCGGGAGTAGTGGCCCTGGAAGGCTACGACGACATCGGCGGTAGGCCCGTTACGGTGCTTGGCCACGATGAAGTCGGCTTCGCCAGGTCGAGTGGACTCCCGCTCGTAGGCATCCTCACGGTGAAGCAGGATGACAACGTCGGCGTCCTGTTCCAGGGAGTTGTGCGTAGCGATGCCCTCGGCAACGAAATTGTGCGTGCCTAGGACGGTGGCGTCGTACACCTCTTGCTCGCCGAGGCTTTCGATCGTGGTGATCGTGTCCCAGAAGATGTCGTTGGTAGCCAGGACCTCGAGGTCGGCGTCGTCGAGGATGTCGGCGACCTTGGCCAGGCGCTGGCGGCTCGGGGCGTGCTTCCACATCGTCGATCCGGAGAACTGGGTGCTCATGGCAGAGGCGAACTCGCGGTGCGAGACGTTGCGTGCGGCAAGAACCTCGCGAACCTTGGACCAGACCTCCTTCGGCACGGTGTCGAGGTTGGTGTTGACCTTCACGTCACGCAAGGCAGTCGCGACCTCGAGCACCTTCAACCCACGCAGCCCATGTACGCCGATGCCGTCGCAGAACCGCAACTGGTTCTCGGCGCCGTAGATATGCAGGTGGTAGGTGTCGCGGTATCCGGCCTTCTTCACGGTCTTGATCCGGCTGAAGATGTTGTGGCGGAGGAGGAGGCGGGCCAGGTCGTCGGTGAGGCGGCGGCTGGTGCTGGCGTAGTAGATGCGTGCCTGGCCGACCTTTGCGTCCCAGCGGACGGAGCCGTCTGTAGCCCAGAGGTGGCGGACGAAGTGGGCGACCTGCTCCTTGGGCAGCGCGAAGACGCCTGCCGGGATGAATTTCTCGTGACTGCGCAGGCCGAACAGGCCGAGGCCGTCGAGCCAGGCAGCGATCGGGTTGCGCTTGCCGCGGGCCAGTCGGTACGGCGCGGGAAGGCGGAGCGTGGTGACCCGCGCGGCGGCGTACTCATCGCGGATCGGGGAGATGCCGAAGCGGCGCTGAGCAGCCTCGCCGACGGCCGTCAGGTTCGCCTCGTCGATGCTCGCGTAGCGGATCGGCTGACGCTTGACGAAGGATCCGTCACCGAGGAGGTGAGCGAGCAATGTCAGCTCGTCCTCGTCCCACGGCGTCACGTCGAGAGGCGGTGGGACATGCCGGAGCGATCCCAGCCTCGCGCCCGGCGACAGCTCACCCAGCGGCTTCCATCCGTCGTACGTGAGGAAGGGGTGGTTCGCGGTGGCCTTGATCTCCCGGCCGGAGGCGAGCTTCAGCCGGTAGACCTCCTTCACCCCACTCGGGAAGGCATGCGTCAGCGTCCGCGGCACCAGCTTCAGCCGGTCGTCGAGCGACCAGACCGGAATATCCCGGGCATCCGTCGCGAGCAATTCACCGAGCGAGATCTCAGCGCCGTTGTCGGCCCGCATCAGCCGGGTGTCCGCGGTCAGGCAACCTGATTCGCGGAGGTCGGAGGCCATGGGGCGTTTGTCGGAGCGTTGTTCGGAGCCTCGGTTCAGCTGGCAGATGGCTACTACGGGGAGTTCTAGTTCTTTGGCCAGGAGCTTGATGGAGCGGGAGAACTCGGAGACTTCGAGTTGGCGGGACTCGACCTTCTTGCCCGAGGTCATCAGCTGGAGGTAGTCGATGATGATCAGTTTGAGGTCGTGGCGTTGTTTGAGGCGGCGGGCCTTGGCGCGGATCTCCATCATGGTGAGGTTCGGGGAGTCGTCGATGAAGAGAGGGGCCTCGGAGACCTCGCCCATCTTGCGGGCCAGGCGGGCCCAGTCCTCGTCGGTCATCTTGCCGTTGCGCATGTGGTGCAGCGGCACCTTCGCCTCGGCGGAGAGCAGACGCATGGTGATCTCGTTGCGGCTCATCTCCAGCGAGAAGATGCAGGAGGTCAGGCCGTGCTTGATCGAGCAGGAGCGGGCGAAGTCCAGGCCCAGCGTGGAGTTGTGGGTCGGGATCATCGTCTTGCCGGCCAGATACAGATGGTCGGCGTTGTCGACCTCGACGCAGCGCACCGGCACGCCGACGACCGGGTCGACCCACTCGACCCGGCGCTCGCCCTCACCGACGAGGGCGGCCGGGAAGCCGTGCCCGGTGATCTGCCGCGGCGCCGACCCGGGGATCGACGGTGTCAGTCCGGGACTCGCTGACATCGCCGTGTACAGGTCGGCGGTCGTGCAGACCACCGGGCGGCCGCCGTCCTCGACGAGCCACTGGTGCTCGGCGTCGGCGACGATCGCGCTGCCGTCGGAGAACGACAGCCGGAAACAGGGCCGGTCGACCATCACGTCGGTCGCCGCGACCACGGTGGTCGGCAGCCCGCTCGCATCGAGCAACTGGTCGCCGACCGCGACCTCGCCCATCGTGGTCCAGCCGGTCGGCGTCGGCAGCGGGGTATCGAGGGCCAGCGCCTTCCCCATCGCGGGACGCGCGGCGACGATGATCATCTGGCCGGGGTGCAGCCCGTTGGTGAGCTCGTCGAGATCGGTGAAGCCGGTCGGCACGCCGACCATCGCATCACCGCGGGAGTCGATCGCCTCGATCTCGTCGAGGGTGCCCTCCATGATGTCCTTCAGCGGGGCGTAGTCCTCGGCGGTCCGCTTCTCGGTGACCGAGTAGATCTCCGCCTGCGCCTCGTCGACGACATCGTCGACCTCGCCCTCACCGGCATACCCGAGCTGGACGATCTTCGTGCCCGCCTCGACCAGCCGGCGGAGGATCGCCTTCTCGCGGACGATGTGCGAGTAGTAGCTGGCATTCGCCGCGAGCGGCACGGACGCGACCAGCGTGTGCACATACGGCGCGCCGCCGATCCGGGCCATGTCGCCGCGCTTGGTCAGCTCCGCGGCGACGGTGATCGCGTCGGCCGGCTCACCTCGGGCATACAGGTCGGTGATGGCGTCGAAGACGCTCTCGTGCGCCGGGCGGTAGAAGTCCGTGCCGCGCAGCGTCTCGATGACGTCGGCGATCGCGTCCTTGCTCAGCATCATCGCGCCGAGCACGCACTGCTCGGCCGCCAGGTCCTGCGGTGGGGTGCGGTCGAAGCCCATCTCCGGACTGCGCTCTTCGTGGCCGCCGTCCTGGCCCCCGCGGAACTCCGCCACGCTCACTTCGCCCGACCTCCTCGTCCGCCGCCGCCCGGCCAGTGTGGGCCGGGTTCGAACACCTGCTCGAACCGTAGCCCGGCCCGCCGACACTTTCCGGCAGCAGGCCTCGCGACCGTACGCCGCTGCCGTCACCCAAAGCCACCCAGCCGTCCACAGGGGGTGTGGACGAACTGTGGGAAACTCCGTGAAGGGCTGTGCACAGGCTGCGAACAACCCTGTGGATATCTGTGGACGTTTGCCCACAACATCGCTCTGACCTGCGATTTCTTCCGTTCACAACTGTGGAGAAGAAAAAGTCTGAGACGAATTTCCGAAGCCCCCGGCCGTCGTGGGTAACCTCGCTCCGGTGAGACGCAGACGATGGGTGGGCGAACAGGATCGGGAGATCCTCCGGCTGGCCGTCCCAGCGTTCTTCGCGCTGGTCTCCGAGCCGCTGATGCTGCTCGCGGACTCCGCGATCGTCGGCCACCTCGGTACGCCGCAACTCGCCGCGCTCGGCGTCGCCGGCACCATCCTGCAGACCCTCGTCGGCGTCTGCGTATTCCTTGCCTACGGCACCACATCCGCGGTCGCGCGGCGGATCGGCGCCGGCGATCACAAGGGCGCGCTGGCGCAGGGCATCGACGGACTCTGGCTGGCCTTGCTGCTCGGCGTCGTACTGGCGTTGCTCGGGCTGGCCCTCGCGCCGCAGGCCATCGCGGCGTTCGATCCGTCGCCCGAGGTGGCTGACTATGCAGTGACCTACCTGCGGATCTCGTGCTTCGGGATCCCCTCGATGCTGCTCCTGCTCGCGGCGACCGGCGTGCTGCGGGGGCTGCAGGACACCAAGACCCCGATGGTCGTCGCGATCACCGCCAACCTCGCGAACATCGGCCTCAACGTCCTCCTCGTCTACGGCCTCGGCCTCAACATCGCCGGCTCGGCCCTCGGTACGGCGCTCGCGCAGACCGGCGCCGGCGTCGCGCTCGTGGTGGTCGTCGTCCGCGGGGCCCGCCGCGACGGCGCCAAACTTCGACCGGACCGCCCGGGCATCCTCGCGTCCGCGCAGATGGGCGTTCCGCTGATCGTCCGGACGCTGACGTTGCGTGCGGCAATCATTCTGCTCACCTTCGTCGCAACCGCCCTGGGTACGACGTCGGTCGCCGCACACCAGGTCGCGTTCACGCTGTGGTCGTTTCTCGCTCTTGCCCTGGACGCGATCGCGATCGCCGCGCAGGCGCTCACCGGTCGCGCGCTCGGCGCCGGTGACGTCGCGGGCACACGCACGATCACCCGGCGGATGATGTGGTGGGGCTTGTTCTCCGGCGTCATCGGCGGCCTCGCGTTGTGGGGCCTGCGCGACGTCTACGTCCCGTGGTTCACCAGCGATCCCGAGGTACGCCGTACGCTCGCGGCCATCCTGATCGTCGCTGCGCTGTGGCAGCCGGTGAACGGCGTGGTGTTCGTACTGGACGGTGTGCTCATCGGCGCGGGCGACGGGAAGTACCTGGCCGCCGCGGGGGTCATCGCTCTGGTGCTGTACGTACCGCTCGCGCTGGCGGTGCTCTGGCTCGGCGGTGGGATCGTCGCGCTCTGGTGGGCGTTCGGCGGGTACATGCTGCTGCGATTCCTCACGCTGACCATCCGCGAGCGCCGCGACGGCTGGCTGGTCACCGGAGCTACCCGCTGACCCTGCGGTGCGGCATCGTGGAGCGGAAGGAAAGGAGCGGCATGCCCGACACCGACGACGACCAGTCCGTCGACCTCGACCCCGTCCAGCGGGAGTCCGGTGACGACGACACTGAGGCCGCCCGTGAGCGGCATGCCGCACAGGCGCGAGCCGAGGCCGACCGGCGTCCGATCGCGGACCTGACGGCCGAGGAGGACGCAGAGCGGCGCGCCGCGGAGGACGTGCAGGTCCGTCTGGCGGAAGAGGACGAGGCTGTCCGTGCAGAGCAGCTCGAGCTCGCCACCAACGAGGAGCAGGAGCTGCAGGAGCTGCGTCACCGCGACCAGCTCCTCGACGCCACCGCAGAGACCGAGCGGGCCATGAAGCTCGCGTATTCGGACCAGGTGGCCGGCGAGCGGTACCGCGCCGAGGCCACCACCGAGCGCCAGCGCTCGATCGGCGACCTGGCTCGCGGTCGTCACGAGCTGGACGAGGCAGCGGCCCACCCCGACGAGCGCGGCTCGGCCGAGCTTGCAGCGAAGGGCCGGCGCGACGAACGCGCCAGCGGCATCGAGGATCGCCGGGCCGAGTCCGACGACCGCCTCGCGGACCGGTACGACGCTTCCGCGCGGGAGTACCGTCGCGAGGTGTCGCCGGACCCGCGCTACGCAGTACAGAATCCTCCGAAGGAGACTCCGGAGGCGCAGCTCCCCCAGGCCCGCCGCAACGTCCGCAGCCGGCTCAGGACCAAGCGGAAGACCGTCGATCGCAGTGCCGAACCCGACCTCGAGCTGTAGCTAGGGCTGCAGCTTCTGCGTCTGGATGATCGTCAGGTTCGCCGCGACCACGACGACGAAGACCACGCCGAGCAGCGGGTGCCCCAGGCTCCACAGGGCGGCACCCGCAAGGCCGAACACCAGCACCTTCACGACCCAGCGCACCGCCGGCGTACCGCGGGTGGCGGTCGGTGCTGCGAACAGTCCCCAGACCACCGCCGTCACAGCCGGCAGCCCGATGGCGAGCAGCCACCGGGCGAGCGTCGTACCGCCGGTGTCCCAGCCCCACCAAGCAAAGATGCCTAGGGCAACCAGCTCGACGAGGAACGCCAGCAGCAGGTTGCTCCACTTCCAGAGATTCAACACAGCCACATGTCAGATGCCGCGGATGTTCGGCTGGCGCTGGTCGAAGAACAGGCCGGCCGGCGGCTCCTGCACCGGCAGCGGCGGGATCGGGTAGTCGGTGTGGACGTTGTTCCGGCAGGCCGCGAACGGGCCGTCCGGGTCGAGCAGTGCCATCATGTGCGGGTCCGCGTGGTCACGCCACCAGACCGACATCCCGGTCGCCGGGTCGAGCCGCAGGTGCTCCCACGCACGCCAGATCGAGTCGAGCCGGCTGAGTGCCTCCGCGTGCCGGTACCACTCGGGGCACCAGACGAACTGCTGCCCGAGCCGCCGGGTGTAGAGGTAGATCAGCCGGTCTTCGACGAACGCCGCGACGTGTGGATAGAAGAGCTCCTGTTCACCATCCACCTCGGTTGTCCCCTTCGTTCTGCTCCCAGACCGGCCGGTCCGGGCCGCGCTGCGGCGGGGGCGCCTGTCCGCCGGTGCCTGCGGACACCCACGGGTTGTTGCTCACCGGGACGTTCGCGGCCGCTCCCGGATCGTACTTCGCCAGCGACGCCTTCACCGCACCGGCGTCCGGCCGGGTGAACCACGGGACGGTCTTCACCAGCGTCGCCGGGATCCCCGACGGGAACACGACCGCGCGACCGGGCGGCATCGAGGCGAGGTCGGAGACCTCCATGATGTTGTGCCGCTGGACCTGCGAGCTGGTCCCGCGCTTGCCCTCGTTGTACGACACCGAGTTCGAGTTGATGTCGTAGTCGCCGATCATCTTGCTGAGGTTCTCGAGGAAGGACGCGTCCGCCGCGCCACCGCCGTACACCCGGATGTTGGCCGAGCCCCACAGCTTCTGCATGCCGTGGTCGCCCCAGCACTCCTGACCCTGCGCCCAGGACTGCAGGATCGTCATCAGCACGATCCCGCGGGAACCGAAGTGCGAGTACAGGTCGGGCAGGTTCTTCCACCGGCACACGTTCGCGGCCTCGTCCAGTACGCCGACCAGCGGGCTGGGCATGCGGCCCATCGGGCAGCCGCGGGCGAACTGCTCCGCCGCCTCGACGACGGCGACCGTCAGCGCGGTGACCAGCGGACCCGCCGTACCCGCGCCTTCCTTGGAGAGGCTGTACAGCGTGCCGCCCTTGCGGACGAACTCGTGCGGGTTGAACTGCGGGCGATTGTCGTTCGGCCCGCTCGGGACGACCCAGCGCGTGACCTTGCGGTTGATCAGGAACTGCGCGCTCTGCTGCGCCGTACCGTAGACACCCGCACGCTGCTTGTCCGGCGCGTTGATGACACCGGACAGCGCATCCGCGGACATCTGCAGGCCCGGGGTGTTGCGCAGGATCCGCTCCGGCTCGTCGTTGCGCTGGTCGGCGAGCCAGCTGTAGACCTGCGTGATCGGGCGCTTCGCCACCGCGGCGGCGAGCAGCAGACCCGCCAGCAGGTCAGTACCCGCAGCGTCGAAGAACGCGTCGGTCTGGGCGCCGACCTGGCGCTGCGACGCGACGAAGTGCTCAGCGAGCTCGCGGGCCTTGGTCTCGTCGGTGATGTAGCTCAGCGGGTTCCACCACCAGGTGTTCGGCTCCTCGCAGACCTCCTGCGGGTCGAACACCCAGACCGGGCCCTTCTCCGTGCGCGGGCCACGGGTGGCGTCGACGATGTCGCGCTTGTTGGAGGTGGCAACGACACACCCGGGCGCGTCCAGGATCGCCGGCACCGCGCGTGACGTGGTCTTACCGGTTCGGGGACCCCAGATGTCGACATGCATGTCTTCCCAGTTGCCGAAGACCTCGAGGTTGTCCCGGACCGTGCGGCCGATCAGAATCCCCGGGCCCGCGTGCCCGGCGCCGAGCTGGTTCGCCTTCTCCTGCGCGCCTTCGCGGGTGAGCTTGTAGATCTCGGACCGCTTCGACATCAGCTGCGCCTGCCGGTCGACCCGGCCGACCGACTTCTGCCGGCTCCGGAAGTACCAGAAGCCGGTGCCGACGAGACCGAACAGCACGACCAGCTCGATGATCAGTACGCCGGTGGCCGCGCCGGACCAGTCCAGGTGTCCCTTCATCAGATCGACGATCGCGTCGAACGGGTTGCCCACCGGCGGCGAGCCGTTGATCGCCGCCGCGACCTTCATCGCGCCCCAGAGCGAGAACACGACCAGTGCGAACACACCGACCGCGGCGAAGATCAGGATCGACTCGGGCGACAGCCCGCCCGGTCCGGTGCTTTTCCTGCCCTGGGCCATTACTCGTCAACTCCCGTTCGGGCGACCACTCGGGTGGTGGGGTCGGGCGGCGGCAGCATCGCCGGATCGTCCAGGCTGTACTCGCCGACGACCGCCTCGCTGCCGTCCGGTGCGACCTCCACCTTCAGCGGCTTGCCGTCCTCGCCGGTCTTCCACAGCTTGTTGGTGTCGTTGATCTCCCGCTCGACGCTGGTCAGGCCGACGTGCACCGGGATGCCCGGGCGGCCACCGACCTTGACCAGGAAGTTGCCTCGCCCGGGCGGCGCGGCTTCCTGACCGGTGGCCGGGTCCCAGGCGGGCGGGTCCTGCCAGCCGATGAGCATGTTCTGCTCTTCCTGCGACATCGGCACGACCTCGGTCAGGTTCTCCATCTCGGCCCGCGGCAAACCGCCGCAGATGACCATGCCGGAACGCTCGACGAAACCCTTCGCCTTCATCCGGTCCTCGGGGTTCTGCAGCGCCAGCAGGTCGGACATGGTGTGCGAGATCATCGCCATCCCGACGCCACGCTGCCGGTTCAGCCGTGTCAGGGCGTCGACGCGGTCGACCAGACCGCTCCCGGCCCGCAGCACCCGCCACAACTCGTCGAGGATGACGAAGTAGTGCCGCCGCGGCTCCAGGCCGGCGTCGGCCAACGCCTGCGAGACCGCGACCGCGCCGAACCCGTACGACCAGCAGGCCAGCAGTACGGCGGCCTGCAGGCTGGTCTCGGAGTCGTCGATGTTGGAGACGTCGAACACGACCGGCCGGTCGAGCTGCATCGGGTTGTCGGTCTGCTCGGAGAAGATCTCGCCGAGCCGGCCGCCGCCGACCAGACCGATCAGCGATGCCTCGAGGCCTTCGGTGATCTGCCGGTAGCGGTCCAGGCTGCCGCGGTCCAGGGCCACGTTGCGGACCCGGTCCGGAGCGTCCTGCACGACCTGGAGCAGGTCGCGCAGCACCGGCGTCCCTTGGAAGCGCTCGTCGAGGACCTTGAGCGCCTCGTCGAGGATGGTCTCCTCGCGGTCGTTCGGCGGCTGCGAGCGCATGATCGAGATCAGCGCCGAGACCATCGTCTGCCGGCGGCCGTGCGCGTCGGCCTGGATCGCCTCGCGCGCCTTGCCGGTCAGCCGGAGCGCGGCCTCACGGGACTCACCCGGGTCGAGCACGTTCAGGTGCCCACGGCCACGACCGAGCTGGATGACCTGGCCGCCGAGGGCCTCGATCAGGTCCTTGTAGTCGGGCTTGAGGTCGCCCAGCACGAGCGGCATCACGCCGTACCCGGCCAGGCCGAGCGCCATCCGCCGGGTGATCGTCGACTTGCCCAGACCCGGCTTGCCGAGCACGAACATCGACGGGTTCGAGATCAGCTTGGCCCGCATGAACCAGCTGATCGGGTCACAGCACATGGTCGCGCCGGACAGGATGTTCCGCCCGATCGGCACACCGACCATCGGGCTGCCGGTGCCGGCCGCGAACGGCCACATACCGCAGACCTGCACCGTCGTCCCGCGCCACTCGGGCGCTGCCTGCAGGTACGTCGAATAGCCGCCGCCCGGGCCGGGCCAACCCCGCGGCATCGGCCGCTTGCCCCGCTTGCTCGGATCGACCGGCTTCTTCTGCTTCTGGCTCACTGTGACTCCCCAGAGGTCACCGTGCTGCTTTGTCCAGGTCCTGTGTGGTGATCCAGCGCCGTAGCGAGGAGGTGCTCGGTGCGGTGCATCGGCGCGCGGGGGCGAAGGTCTCGATGCGGAGCATCGTGGCCTTTGCACCCGTGCGGCGAGGTGCCGCACCGAGTGCCCCGCAGTAGGCGATGGATCACCACACAGGGCCTAATCATAGAGACTCCCGCAGCCCGGCCGGCACGGCCAGGTGATTCTGCAGTACGACGCCCAGCGGCAGCGCGGCCACGAACGCGGAGTCCTGCGACCCGAACGCCGGGCGGAGCAGGACGCGCGCGGTGGCGCCCAGGTTGTCGATGGCGGCGATCATGTCCGGGATCTGCTCGACCGTCATCACCGTGCCGGTGACGATCATGCCGAAGTTGACCAGACCCGCACCGCGCGCTTCCTCCTGCGCGGACCGGTCGGCGGCACGTGCCTCGGCCAGGCTGCGGGCGGACGGCCGGCTCGACGTACTGGCGCGGAACGACGCGTTGCGCTTGTCGGCCTCGACCATGCGCGCCGACGTACCGGCGTCGAGCGGGCGGTAGAGCAGGGTGACGCGCTTGCGGTCGATGTCGACGTGCGGCGCGACCAGCTGCGACAGCACCGACGAGAACACCTCACCGCGCGGCGCCTGCGACATCTGCCAGGTCACCGACCAGGCCGAGTCGTGCCGGTACTTGTCCCAGAACGCCTGCGCACCGGACGGGCCGACGTCGGTCCACTGCAGCTCGGGCGGCATGCCCTGACCACGAGCCTCATCGATGAGTACGGCGGACGCCGGGTCGTACGCGATCCGGATCGCCTCGCACAGCTCCTGCGCGTTGACCGGCCGGGCCGCACCCGCACCGGTCGCGTTCAGGCTCTGGGTCAGTGCAGGCAGCCGGGCCGCGAGCTCGCGACCCATGTCGTCTTCCTTACGGCGCTTGCCGCTGCGGTCGGTGCCCTTGAAGGTCAGGGCGACCCGGGCGGAGACGAGCGCCGAGCCCTCCGGGTAGGTCTGCACGACCTCGGTCAGCATCGCGCGGGCGATCGCCGGCGTACCGTCCATCATGTTGTTGCCGACCTCACGGCGCAGCCGGATGCCGGTGTCGGGGGCGCTCTCGACGGTCACCGAGGCGGCGACGATGCCCGGCTCGTGACCGAGCGACGCCAACCACTGGCCCCAGTGCGCGACCCAGATGTCGACCTGCTCCTCGTCCACCAGCGAGGCACCGTCCGGCTCCGCGTTGATGACGACCGTGAAGTGCCGGGTGCTCGGGTAGTAGAGCAGGGCGAACGGGCGCCCGTACGAGTCCTTGTACTCACTCAGCTGGGACGACGCGGCCAAGCCGGGGAGCTGGAACTTGCCCCACGCCGTACGGCCGAGAGGACCGGATCGGTAGATGTTGTGCTTTGCCATCTTTGCTCGCTGCCATCCAATTCGGGTCGAGATCCGTTGCAGCGTGGACTGCCCATGCTTGTCCTTGGTCATCAGCAGCAGCAGTACGACGCCGACGACCAGCAGCGTGACCATCGCTGCGGGAAGACCGCCGGACATCGTCGCGATGACGACCATCAGCAGGCCACCCATCAGGATGGCTGTGCCGAGCATGCCCAAGCCGCCGATACCCGCCGAGGCGGGCTGGCGCCAGTTGCCGTAGGTGCGAGGTGCGCGTCGTACGTTCTCAGCCGCTGCCACTTGGGCCTTCCGGTGTCGGTTGGTCGTCGCCTCCGCCGCTGCCGCTAGGGCCAGGTGGAGGTGGAGGCTGGTTGCCTCCGCCGCTCTGCTGTCCGCCGCCCCCGCCGCCCCGGCTCGAGCCGCCGGAGCCGTTGCTGCCGCTCGGGCCGCTGCTCGAAGACTGCGAGGCGGCTGCGTCGCCCTGGTCGGTGGTCTCGGCCGCCGCCGTCTTGCCTGCGTCCGAGATGCCCTTGGCAATCGCCACGCCCACAATGACCGGCGCAGCCACGGCCGCTACCGGTGCGGCCGCCGCAGCTCCGGCACCCGCGCCCGCTCCGGCCCCGGCCCCGGCCCCGGCCCCAGCACCGGCGCCCGCTCCGGCTGCCGCGCCTTCGCCACCGGCCGCGGCACCTTCACCAGCACCGGCAGCACCCTCACCGGCACCGCCGCCACCACTCGGAGCCTGCTGCTGTGCTCTACCGACGTTCTGCGCGCCGGACGGGCCGTCGCCTCCGCCTCCGCCGCCGTCGTCGGCGCCCTGGCTGGTCTGCTTGTTCGCCATGTCGCCCAGCTTGTCCATGCCGGGCATCATCTTGGCCGCGATCATGCCGGCGCCGGCCGCGCCCGCGGTGGCCGAGACCATCGGCACGATGAACCGCATCAGGGCCGGCAACGCGAACAGCGCGAGCACCAGCATCGTCAGGCCGGTGACCACGTTCATCACCAGGCTGCCGACGTCGGCAGCATTGGTGCCGTCGTAGTGCAGCGGGGCGCCGTTGTTCGAGACCAGGCGGATCGCTGTCGCGTAGACGATCGCCGCCACCGGTTTGTAGAGGATGAAGGCGAGCAACCACGCGATTATTCGTTTGAACCAATTTCGGCCCATCTCGGTGTTCGTCGCGGCGGCCGAGATCGGCAGTACGCCGAGCAGCAGGATCAGCATCGCGCTGCGGACGACCATCAGCACGATCTGGATCACGCCGGCGATCACGCACAGGATGCCGACCGCGATCATGATGCCGATCAGCAGCGGTGAACCGGCGAGTGCCGCGACCGCGGCGAAGCCCAGCACCACGGACATGCTCGCACCGAACGCCTTCGCGTCGCCGGAGCCCATCTTGTCGCAGTTCTTGATCCAGAGGTCTCCGCTCGAACTCAGCGAGGAGCTGACGATGCACTTGGAGAACGTGTCGCCGGCGGTGATCAGCGCCTGAGCGACGGCGATCGAGAAGGCCGAGGCGACCCCCAGGGTGATCAGCGAGCGGAGCAGATCGCGAGCCGACTCACCGCGCTGTGTCCAGGCCATCTGGATGGCGCCGACGATCAGCCCGATCGCCGCGATGAACAGGGCAATGAACTGCGTGTGCGACCAGACCCAGCTGACCGTGTCGTTGGCCGGCTGACCGGGAGCGCCCTCCACCGACGGTGTCGGCACGTAGATCCAGAACGTCGCGATCGTGGACATCAAGGTGCCGACCGCACCGGAGATTGCGTCGAGGATGGGCTGGAACACGAACTTCATCACCGCTTCCATGGCGGGGGCAAGGACCGCCGAGACGGCTTCTTTCAGCAGATCCGTGGCCCAGTTGAGCGGAATCATGTCAAGACGTCCTCGGGGAGACGAATCGAAGAATGGCCGGCAGCGCGACGATCGCCAGCAGCATCATCGTGGCGCCCGTGACGATCTTGAGGGTCTGCGGCGTCCCGGCGGGCGCGCCGTCCACGGTCGGCACCGACATCAGGTAGATCGCGGTCGCGTAGATCAGCGCCGCGACCGGTTTATATATGATGAATCCGGCCAGCCAGGCGAGCGACCGCTTGAACCACATCATCCCCATCTCGGTGTTGGTCGCCGCCGCGGTCAACGGGAGCACACCGACCAGCAGCACGAGCATGCCGTAGCGGATGATCATCAGCGCGAGCTGGATGATGGACGAGATCACCATCAGGATGCCGACGAAGATCACCAGCAACCAGCCGAACTGCTCGGCGGGACTCTTCAGCGGGTTCACCAGCGCTTCCGTGAGCGCATCGGTGAAGCACTGGTCCTTGGTGTTCGCCGGATTGGCGGTGTCCAGAACCGGCACGGCGACACAGTGATTCTTGGCGTTCAGCGCCTCGTGGACGATCCAGGTGGAGAACCCGTCCGCTGCCGCGATCAACGTCCCGGCGAAGGCCGTCGCGGAGGCCGTCACCACGACCAGCGTGATCAGCGACCGGAGGATCTCCTTGGCCGGCTCACCACGGTGCGAGATCGCCATCTGGACCGCGCCGACGATGACCGCGAGCGAGGCGATGAACACCATGATGAAGTTCGTGTGCTGCTGCACCCAGATGGCCGGGGTGTTCTGCGCGATGTCCGGGGTCTGGATGTTGATCCAGAGCAGGGCGACCGCATTCATTACCGCCTCGACGGCATTCACGACGACGCTGGCGATGGCCTGGAAGATGAAGTCGAAGAACTTGCCGAAGGCCCATTGGATCGCGGTCTGCAGGCCGTCCCGGATGCAGTCGTCCCAGTCCCACGGCCACTTGGAGCATCCAAGGGCGATCATGACGCACCACTGAACCTAACGTAGCCGTTGAGACTGGACAGGATGTCTGGCTCGACCGAGCCGTTGAAGGTGCCGTCGTCCTGCAGCACCGCGTACCAGTCGCCGTGCGACCACTGCATGGTGATCGGCAGCGCGCCGTACGCCTTGTTGTTGAGGTTGGCAACGACCTGGATGATCGTCCTGGTGGCGTTCGGCGGGTAGTCGAGCACCTTGAAGCCGGAGAACTGGACGTCGCCGGCCTCGGTCGGCGGCGTCTGGAGCTCGGACCTGGCCGCAGCGATCGCGGCGTCCCGGCCCGGACCGGCCAGCACCCGGGTCTTCAGCGCGGCGACACTGACCTCAGGGTTCTGCACCTGGCCCAGCAGGACCATCGCCGCGAACACCGCGCCGGTCGGCGAGTGCGCGAAGCACGAGCGCACGCCGTTCGTGGCGGTGGACGCGGGCCCGGCCGCAGACTGGATCGGGACCAGCATCTCGCCCTCGAACTGCCAGGTGACCGCAGCCGGCGCAGCTAGCCGCGGGATCGCCTGATCCGGGTTGCTGTCGTGGCAGCCACCGGTGTGACTGTTCGGCGGCGGTGGAGCCGTCTTGGTAGCGGTCGGCTGCTCGGTCGGCGTGGCGACCGGCCCGCTCGACTCAGTGGGCTGTTCAGTAGGAGCGATGGTGCTCGGCGACTGGCTGGGGTTGGCGGCCGGAGTGTCCGAGCCGTTACTGGCAACCGCCCAGACCACCAGGCAAATGAGCACGGCTCCGACGACGATCGCCGACGCGACGAAACCACGCTCCTCGAGGAAGCTGGTTTTTTCGCCGTCGGAATCGCCATCGGAGTCCGGATTCCTGCTGAACAGTCCCACCTGCGATCAGCCTCCGAGCAGGTCGCCGCTGACCGCGATCACTTCAGGGCGTCGACGAGTGCCGTCGCCGCGCCGATCACGATGCAGGCCGCCAGGACCCAACCGAGGCGGGCGGCGTGCTCGCCACCTTCACCGCGGCGCTGACCGACAGCCATCATGCCGCCGGCGATCAGGATGCCGAGCGTGCAGACCGAGTACGCGATCCACTTGACCCAGCCGAGCACCTTGTCCAGGCCGGGCTGAACGCCGGGAGGCGCGTCGAGCGGGAGCGTCATGGTGTTGAGCTCCGTGACGAGGTGGTGTACCAACATCATGGTTGTGAATACCTTTCAGTACGGGGCGGGGTAGTCCGCTGGGTTTGACGCGCGAAGAGCGTAGATGGATTCAAGGACTTCGAAGACCTCGTCCGGGGTGTTGTCAGGCGTGGGAGCCTCCCCTCTGCGCCACTCCTCGATCCAGGGGATGTCCCAGACTCTCGGAACACCTCCGCCGACGATGTCGGCGAAGTCGTCGAGCACGCGGGGCAGTCGGCCGGGTGCGTCCGCGATCAGCACCAGGCCGAGCACAGCCACTCCCTGGACGACACCCGAGGCCCACTCGATCGCTGCTCTTTGCGCGGCACGCAGCCCGGACCCGTGGGTCCGGGCGACCAGGATCACCGGGGTCGGCACCGGCGGCGGCGGGATCGGCCAACGGTGGTTGGCCGCCCGGGTGCCCGGCAGCAGCAGAGACATCGTGGACTCGCCGGCGCCGCCGTGCACACCGACCCACCACAACGTGTCTGCCACCGGGATCGCGAACTTGGGCAGGCGCTGATCCTCCGCGGGCGCCGGCACCCCGTGCTGCGGGGCGGACGGCCCCCGAGGGGTGATGTCCGGCTGGGTGGGGCCCGGCGACGGCTGTTGCGGACCCGGTGACTGCTCTCGTGTCCACGGGTTCTGCGTCATGGCCCCTCCTCTCGCGGTGCGTCACAGGCTGTCGCCCACAGTATTCTCTCGCTTTCCGGGTGTACGTTCGTGACCCATCCACAGGCGAGGATGTTTCTACCCCCTTGTCGGGGTCAGTCGAGCCGGCGGGCTCGTGTGGTTTCTGCCTGCCCGGAATCCCTGGCATGCCTCGTGCGGGGGACATGCTAGAACGAGGACGTCGTAGTCGGATGAGCGAGGGAGATCTGTGGCGGGAATGAGAGGTCATCGTGGCTGACAAGATCCCGTCCTGGCCGAAGGTAACGATCCGGCTTTACGACGACCACAACGCCGAGGTGAAGATCGCCGGCCGGAGCCACCCGGTCAATCATCACGATCCGCGGCAGGCGGCGATCCAGCTCGTCAGCGAGCGGGCCGCCCAACTCGGCCGTGCGGTGAAGGCGACCGCGGTCGAGTCCGACGGCGCGTCCTGGCCGCTCATCATCCACCCGGACGGGCAGGTCGAGGCGATCGAGGCCGACTCCGGCCGGGGCCGCAACGGCGGACAGAAGCCGATCTGGCCGATCATCGTGGCGATGGTGGTGGGCTGTGTCCTGGTCATCGGCACGATCGTGTTCGTCGCCGTGATCAAGCCCAACCTGCACAAGAAGCCGACCGTGACCGCGTCCCCGCTGCTGCCGTCCCTCCCGGCGCCCCGGGTCAGCCCGGACGAGTTCCCCCCAGGGAACGTGCCGCCCGGCTTCACGACCCACGCCGGCTGGACCGTCAACATCGCCGAGAACACCTCGCCCGCGATCAAGCCGGACGGCACCGAGGTCGCCGTCCTGACCGACGACGGGAAGGTCGCGGTTTTCGATGCCAACGGCAAGGTGTTGTGGCAGGACGAGGTGCCGAAGGACGCGGAGAGCCCGGTCTACACGACCATCGACGGCAAGCTGGTCCTGGCGGTCGCCACGCAGGACACCTTGATCTACTGGGCCGGCGGCGGCGCGGAGCCGAAGAAGGTCGGGCTCCCCGACGGGGCCAAGGTGCAGTTCTTCGGCAAGTCCCCGCTGGTCACATTGAGCGGGACCGGCGGCGCGATGGTGATGTCCGGCGGCGAACTCAAGGCCGTGCCGAACCAGCCCCGCCTGTCGACGATCCTGCTCGCCGAAGGCGATCGCGCGCTGATGTCGCAGTACCACGGCCCACTCTTCTGGAGTGCGCCGGACAAGCCGCTGCAGACGATCACGCCGCAGAAGCCGGGCGGCGCGACGTCCGACAAGCCGCAGCAGGTGCTCTCCGCCAGTCCCGACTACGCCCTGGCGGTGTGGCCGACCAAGGATCCCGAGAAGGTGATCCCGACGGTGCACTCGACCGCGAGTGGCAAGGTCGTCGCGGTCTGCCAGCCGTCGTCAGCAACAGATGTCCAGTCCTGGGACTGGGTGCCCGACCCGAACCGCCGGATGGCCGCCTGGGGTGAATGCCTGATCAACCTGGCCACTCCCAGGACCGTGCTGGTCAATGACTTCCACCCGCTGTCGATCACGGGCCCGTTCATCTACGGCACGATGGGCAGCAAGATGTACGCCGTCACGCCGGGCAAGCCGCAGCACCTGCTGGACCCGGCTCCGGTCCGCCCGTGGGGCATCGCAGGCAACCACGCGATCATCGTCTTCGCCTCGGTCCTCTACGCGTTGAACCCAGCCGCGCGATGAGCACAACACTGCGCCGGGCGGTGCTGACGCTGGCTGCGGTCGGCGTTCTGCTGTTGCCGTCCGCCCCGGCGCTTGCCGACGACAACCAACCGGTTCCTACCGAGTGGCCGACGGTCGCCGTGCCCGACGACAACGACGGCGAGGCGGCTCAGCCGGCGCCGGTCGAGTGGCCCGCGGTGACGAAGTCGGACGACAGCAGCGACAGCTCGTCGGAACCCGCTCCGGTCGAGTGGCCGACTGTCCAGGAACAGCCCAGCGGCTGAGCAAGAGACCCACCGACGACGAAGGCCCGCGCTCCCTTCCGGGAACGCGGGCCTTTGTGCGTTGCTGTGGTCAGCTAGCGGCAACCTCGAGGCGGACCGTAGCGGCCACCTCCGGGTGCAGCTGAACCGCGACCTGGTGCTTACCGGTGGTCTTGATCGGCGACGCGATCGCGATCGCGCGCTTCTCGACCAGCGGGCCGCCGGCGGACTTGATCGCCGTGGCGATGTCAGCCGGGGTGACCGAGCCGAACAGGCGGCCGGTGTCGCCGGCCTTGACGGCCAGGGTCACGTTGAGCTGCTCGAGCTGGTTCTTGACCTCGCTCGCGTGCTCCTTGCCCTGGATCGCCCGGGCGTCACGCGCCCGCTTGATCGTCGTGATCTGCTTCTCGGCACCGCGGGTCCAGCCGATGGCCAGGCCGCGCGGGACGAGGTAGTTACGGCCGTAGCCGTCCTTCACCTCGACGATGTCGCCGGGAGCCCCGAGGCCCTCGACCTCCTGAGACAGGATGAGCTTCATGGTCCGCGCCTCCCTCAGCGAGCGGTGCTCGTGTACGGCAGCAGGGCCACCTCACGAGCATTCTTGATAGCGGTCGCGACATCGCGCTGGTGCTGCACGCAGTTCCCGGTCACCCGGCGGGCGCGGATCTTGCCGCGGTCCGAGATGAACTTGCGCAGCAGCGCGGTGTCCTTGTAATCGACGTACGTCGCCTTGTCCTTGCAGAAGCCGCAGACCTTCTTCTTCGGCTTCCGAATGATCTTGGCCATTGTGGTGCTCTCTTCCTATTTCCAGAGCCCGGCACGAGTGCCGGAATGGTCCCTAACGGGTTTGCGGGCCGATCAGAACGGAGGCTCTTCCATCGAGCCGCCGCCGCCCTGGTTGGCCCAGGGGTCGTTCTGCGGAGCGGACTGACCGCCGCCGCCTTGCGGGGTTGCCCAGGGGTCGTTCTGCTGGCCGCCACCCTGACCGCCGCTGTAGCCGCCGCCCTGGTTGCCACCCCCCTGGTTGCCGCCGCCACCGAACTGCTGGCCGCCGCCACCGCCACCACCGAAACCGCCGCCGCCACCGTCGGAACGCGAGGTCTTGGAGATCTTCAGCGTCGCGTAGCGCATGCTCGCGCCGATCTCCTCGACGTCACACTCGAAGACGGTGCGCTTGTTCCCGTCGCGGTCGTCGTAGCTGCGCGCCTTGAGGCGGCCGGTGACGACGACCCGGGAACCGCGGGTCAGGGACTCGGCAACATTCTCGGCAACCTGACGCCACACCGCGCACGAGATGAAGAGGGTTTCCCCGTCCTTCCACTCGTTCGATTGCCGGTCCAGCGTCCGCGGAGTGCACGCGACGGTGAAATTCGCCACCGCGGCGCCCGAGGGCGTGAAGCGCAGTTCCGGATCACCCGTCAGGTTTCCGATCAGGGTGATAGGTGGTTCGCCTGCCATTGCCGTTCCTCCTGCTATCGGGTTTGGCTGTGTCTACAGCTATTGGTACCGGCCGGCGCCGACAGTACCGATGGCTGCTGACGACCCCAGGTTCAGTGCTGGTCCGGCCGGATGACCTTGGTGCGCAGGATCGACTCGTTCAGCGTGAGCTGACGATCGAGCTCCTTCACCACCGCCGGCTCGGCGGTCAGGTCGACGACGGCATAGATGCCTTCGGACTTCTTCTTCACGTCATAGGCAAGCTTGCGACGACCCCAGATGTCGAGCTTCTCGACCGTGCCACCTTCCTTGCGGACGATGTTCAGGTACTGGTCGATGGACGGCTCTACGGTGCGCTCATCGAGCTCCGGGTCGAGGATCACCATGACTTCGTAACGACGCATGCGCGAACTCCACCTCCTTCGGACTTGGCGGCCACGGTCTCTCCGTGGCAGGAGGGCGATGCGATTGTGCTCCACGCCGACAATTGCCGTCGACGCCAAGCAGTGAGCCCGGTCGAGGACCGGGCCACATCAAGAGAATACCAGCGTCCGAACGGCCTATTGACCA
The DNA here is from genome assembly GCF_004217145.1 of Kribbella rubisoli. Lineage (GTDB taxonomy): Bacteria > Actinomycetota > Actinomycetes > Propionibacteriales > Kribbellaceae > Kribbella > Kribbella rubisoli. The sequence goes on from NZ_SHKR01000011.1 coordinate 2,165,872, forward strand.
TATCCACAGGCCTCTTGTGATGACTCTGTGTCATTGAGCTACGACGATGCGCTCACCGCGACGGAGCACCAGCACGAGCAACGGTACGGCGAGAATCACCGAGATGACCGACAGCACCGGGAAGCCGCCGAGTGTGAACAGCCACGGCGACGTGGCGGTGGCGAGCGCGGAGACGGTCCAGATCGACGACTCCACGCGGCTCTCGAGCTCGGCTGATCCCAACTGAGCGCTACCGCCGAGGTAACAGAGGTTCCAGGCGTAGCCCAGCAAGAACAGCGCCGGTGTGAAGACCAGTCCGGTCCGAGTGACGAGTACTGCCGCCGCCAGCAACCCGGCCAGCCCGGCCAGCGTCACCACGCGAGGCCCGAAGCGGTCGATGCACCAGCCCGTCAGCGGAGACAGGGCGAACATCCCCAGGGTGTGGACAGACAGCATGACTCCCAGCAGCCCGAGCCCGTCGTGGTGCAAGTGCGTATGGACAGGGACTGCTGTCATCACGGACACCATCACCAACTGGCCCACAACCATGACGCCGGCCGCCAGTAGTACTGAGCGACCGCCGGACACTCGACGGACCTGAGGCGCGTCGGTCGACTTGGTACGCCGGATGTACGTCGACGCGACCAGTGCGGAGAAGACCGCCGCCATGGCGAGGAGGAACGGACCTGCAATCGCCGGGAGACCGAAGCCGAACGCGAAGGACTGGGACGGCGCCATGAGGAACGGTCCGCCCGCAGCGCCGAGTGTGCTGGCCCAGACGACCGTGCTCATCGCCCGGGAACGTCGGGAAGGCGGAGCGGCGTCGGCGGCGGCGTACCGGGACAGGAGGCTTGCTGCGTTGCCCACGCCGAGCAGGAACATGCCCAGGAAGAGGAGTGCGATCGGTGCGCCGACGGCGGCCAGAACCGTCGACGCTCCCCCGGCGACGCCCACGCCGTACCCGGTCCGTAGTGCCTGGGTGCGTCCGAGGCGAGCTGTCCAGCGGCCGACTGCCATCGCTCCGGCAGCTGTGCCGAGGACACCTGCGGTGTTGGGGAGGCCGGCCAGTGCCGGGCCGAGGTCGTCGGCGATCAGGATGGCGCTGACTGCACTGGCAGCGACCATTGCGGCGTTCATCAGGGCGGCGGCGACAACGACGGGGATCAGCATGCCTACCACGCTAGAAAGGCCGACGGCCGCACTGAATGCTCAAGGGAAGGCGTCTGCCCTTGTGGAGGACCGATATCGAAGGTGTTCTGGGGACATGACCTTTCAGGAGCGCGAACTCGACTCCACCGACTGGCAGATCCTGGCCGCCCTGCAGTCCGACGGCCGCCTCTCCTTCAACCAGCTCGGCAAGCGGGTCAACCTCTCCCCACCAGCGGTCGCCGACCGGGTCCGACGCCTGGAGGAGGCCGGCGTGATCAAGGGATACCGCGCCGAGATCGACCCGGCACGGGCCGGACAGCCGTTGTCGGCGTTCGTCCAGATGCGCTGCACGACTGGGCGATGCCTGCTGAAGACCACACGCGCCGAGGACTTCCCCGAAGTACTCGAGATCCACAAGCTGAGCGGCAACTCGTGCTCGATGCTGCGGGTCCGGGTGACGTCGATGCCGCACCTCGAGGGACTGTTCGAGCGACTCGGCGAGCACGGTGAGATGAACACCCACATCGTCTTGTCCACGGAGTTTGAGGGCCGGCCGGTGCAGCCTCCGAGCGAGGACGAGCGGACGGTGACGCGGTCGGCAGGATGGGGTTCCTGAAGTGTCCGTGCGGGGTCCTAGGGTGGGGTTATGACTGTGAAGCTCGGTGCGCATGTGGAGCAGGACGACCCGTTGGCGGAGGCCGCTGATCGGGGTGCTGACCTGGTGCAGTTCTTCCTGGGGAACCCGCAGGACTACAAGGCGCCCAAGCTCGCGTACGCCGATGGCGAGGAGGCGCTGAAGACCCGCGCCGCCGCCGCGGGCGTGGATCTCTACGTGCACGCGCCGTACCGGTTGAACGTCGCGAACACGAACAACCGGATCCGGATCCCGAGCCGGAAGCTGTTGCAGCAGACGCTGGACAAGGCGGCCGAGATCGACGTCAAGGGCGTGATCGTGCACGGCGGCCACGTCGGCGACGAGGACGACCCGGAGGCCGGGTTCGACAACTGGCGCAAGTGCATCGAGCGGGCCGAGCTGCCGGTGCCGTTGCTGATCGAGAACACTGCCGGCGGCGAGAACGCGATGGCCCGGCAGCTGGAGCGGATCGCGCGGCTCTGGGAGGCGGTGCAGGCCTCGGGCAACGACCGGCTGGAGAACGTCGGGTTCTGCCTGGACACGTGTCACTTCCACGCGGCCGGTGAGGAGCTGCCGACGATCGTCGAGAAGGTGAAGGCGATCACCGGGCGGATCGACCTGGTCCACGCCAACGGGTCACGTGACGAGTTCGGCTCCGGCGCCGACCGGCACAGCAATTTCGAAGAGGGTCATATCGACCCGGCCGACATCGTCGCGGTCGTGCAGGCGGCCGGCGCACCGGTCGTCGTCGAGACCCCGAACGCAAACAACGGGCAGAAGGCCGACCTGGACTACCTGCGGGCACACCTCAAGTAGTCGGCGTCTTCGTCCGGTCCAGGCCGTACATCCAGTAGGTCAGCGCCCACGGCAGGAGCAGCGCCAGCGCGGCGGTGTTGCTCGACGGTACGAGAAGGCCGCAGATCACGGCGATCGCCACGACCACGGTGCTCAACTGGAACAGGTCGACCGGGCCGAGCAGGCGAGTCCGCAGGGTGAGCTGGCCGCGGGCGCAAGCGACGTACGCGGCGATCAGCGCGAGCAGGCAGAGGACAGCTACGACCGTGCCGAGCCACGCGAGGCCGCTGTAGGTCTTGAAGGTCTGGAGCATCCCGGACAGCAGGAAGACACCGGTCAACACGGTCAGCCAGGAGCAGTACCACAGGAAGCGGCTGATCGTCCGCTGCTGCTTGGCTTCGGCACTCTCCTCGACCTCAACCTCGGCCTCGGTCCCGCTGTCAGCCTCGGACCCGGCCTCAGCTGCCGGGTCCGGCTCGGTGTCGGGGCCCGGCTTGGACTCGGGCTCGGGGTCGGGGTGCGCCATGGGTGCGACGGTAGCGCAGAATGAGGCTATGCAGGTCTGGCCAGAGCAGTTCCCCGAGCTGTTCGCACCCGGTTACTGGGAGTGGGGCGACCTCGACGTCCGGTTCACCGTCGACCGACCGCCGGACGAGCTGATCAGCAACGTCCACGTCGTCTGCCGGACCCCCGGCGGAATCGTTGTCTGCGGCAACGACCTCGGCTGGCGCTTCCTGCCCGGCGGCACCCGCGAGCCCGGCGAGACGATCGAGGAACTCGTCAGCCGCGAGCTGCTCGAGGAGGCCGGCGCGCGGCTGACCGGTCCGCTGACCTGGCTCGGCGCCCACCGCGCCGACCATCGCCGGCCCGCGCCGTACCGTCCGCACCTGCCGCACCCGGTTTCGTACTGGGCCAACTTCGTCGCCGACGTCGTCATCGAGCAGGAGCCGACCAACCCCGAGGACGGCGAGCAGGTCACCGAGGTGCTGGTCCTGCCGCCGGGCGAGGCGGCCGACTACCTCGACGGCCAGCCAGGTGGCGTGATGGGTCCGATCGTCAGGCTGGCTCAGGCACGACAGCTGGTTTAGCAGCCCGCCACGGCAGCAGTACGGCGCTCAGCGCGCAACTGATCCCCGCCACCCACAACGCGCCACGGATCCCGATGAGTGTCGCGAGTACGCCGCCGAGCGCGATGAACGCCGGCTGCACGCACCGCGAGCTGATCGACCACGACCCGACCACGCGCGACATGAACGCGTCCTCGGTCTGCTCCATCCGGTACGTCGCGAACGACGGGTTGAACGCGCCCGCGCCGACAAGCAGTGCAGTCTCCGCCACGACGAGCAGCACGAACCCGCCCATCCCGTGCGGCGCGAGCGGGAGGAGCAAGAGCCACGGCGCCCGCAGTACGCCGAACACCAGCAGCATCCAGTGCAGTCCGTACCGCCGGGTGAGCCGAGGCGCCATCCGCGCACCGATCACTCCACCGATGCAGGAGATGCCGAGGAACACGCCGTAGCTCCACGTCGGCAGCCCGAGGTCCCGCAGCATGAAGACAGCCAACAACGGCGAGATCATCATCGCCGGCCCGCCGAAGAGCTGCGAGTTCCAGAACAATGCCCGCAGGCCGCGGTGCCGCAGGATGTACCGCCAGCCCGCGGTGATGTCCGCCTTCCCCTCGCGCTTGATCGGCTCCGGCTCGGGCCGCTGGATCCGCCGGATCCCGATCGCGGACCCGAGGAACGACACCGCGTCGACCGCGAGCGTGATGGTCGCGCCGACCAGACTGACCAGCCCGCCGCCGATCGCGGGGCCGACGCTCAACGAAAGCCAGTTCGTCTGCTCGAAGCGGCTGTTCGCCTCGGCCCGCCCGGCCGCGGGGATCAGCGCCTTCAGATGCGCTCCGCTAGCCGCCTGGAACGCGATCGTCCCGGCAGCCTGCAGCACGCCCGCCACACACAGGTGTGCAAACGTCAGTACTCCGAACGCCGCCGCGACCGGCACCGAGACGAGAGCCACGAACCGCAGCAGATCCGCCGCGATCATCACCGGCCGCTTCCGGCGCTGCTCGATGAAGTCCCCCATCGGCAAGGCGATCGCGGCGCCGGCCAACGCCGACAACGCAGCGAGCATCGAGACCTGGAGCGTGCTCGAGTCGAGCACGATAACCGCGACCAACGGCAATGCCCCGAGACCCACCGCCGATCCGAACGCACTGACCGTGAACGCAACCCACAACCGACGGAAGTCTCGACCCAAAGACATCCCGCGATCGTAGAAGCAGGCACCGACAGAATCAGCGCAGGTTCAGGCCGCCGTCGAGAAGGATGACTTCACCGGTCAGATAGCCGTTGTGGATAACTGCGGAGATCAGGTCCGCGACGTCCGACGGCTGCGCGGCGCGGCGCATCGGGCTCGCGGTTTTCCACAGCTCCTGCGCGTCTGTCCACGACTCGGTGAGCGGTGTGTCGACGAGACCGGGCGCGACCGCATTGACGCGAACCTCAGGTCCGAGCGCGGCCGCCAACAACTTCGTCACGTGGTTCAGCGCGGCCTTCGAAGCGGCGTACGCGATCGAGCTGCCCTTCGGACGTACGCCGGCGTGGCTCGTCACGTTCACGATCGATCCGCCGGATTCGCGCAGCGCCGGGAGGGCCGCCGTACACAACAGCCAGGGCGCGATCAGGTTCACGTCGAGCAGTCGCCGCCAGTCGTCCGCGGTGAGGCCGTCGAGTGAAGCATGCGGGACGGGCCAGCTGATGCCGGCGTTGTTCACGAGTACGTCGAGACGCCCGTGCTCGCTGACCACTTCCGGCACCAACGCCTGCGCCGCCGCGTCGTCGGCCAGATCGGCCTGGTGGTACGACCCGCCCAGCTCGGCAGCCAGCGCCTTGCCGGCCTCGTAGCTGGATCGTGAGTGCACCGCGACGGTCATCCCATCCGCAGCCAATCGCCGCACGGTCGCCGCTCCGATGCCAGAGGCAGACCCGGTGACCAGCGCGACCTTGCGCGTCACGCGCCGTACCGCATGCCGTCGATGAGCAGGTTGAGGAGGCGGTCGGCCTGCTCGCGTCGGTCGGACGCGGCCAGTCCGACCCCGCTGAGGCTGATCAGTACGTCGTCGGCAGTGATGTCAGACCGCAGATCACCGGCCGCTGCACCGGCTTCCAGGATCGGCGTAATCGCGCCGACGAGCAGGTCACGGCTCTGCGCGTACGGGTCCGCGCCCGAGGCGATCACCGCGCGCAGCGCGTCGGCCATCCCCATCTTGCGGGACATGTAGTCGATGAAGCGATCCATCCACGCGCGCAGCGCGTCAGCGGGCGGGAGCTTCGCAAGCAGCTCCGCCGCGGCATCGCACACCGCGGCGAGCTCACTGCGGTACGCCGCCTCGATCAACGCCTCCCGCGTCGGGAAGTGCCGGTACAGGGTGCCGATGCCGACGCCGGCGTCCTTCGCGATGCCCTCGAGCGTCGCCTCCAGCCCGCATTTCGAGAACGAACGCGCCGCGGCGTCGAGGATCTGGCCGCGATTGCGCTGTGCGTCTGCGCGCAGCGGACGCTCACCGGTAGCACTCATATCCCCTCCCCTCGGGCGTCAAACCTAGCGGACCTTGATAACCGGAGGCACCTCCGGTTAACTGGCATTACCGGAGGCTCCTCCGGTTAAGCCTAGCTCGCAGAACAGGACTGTCACTGATGAGCAGATTCACCACTCCCTTCGGGTACACCTCGACCGCGGCCGAGGTGATCTCCGGCGTCGACCTGAGCGGCCGCCGCGCGGTCGTCACCGGCGGCGCGTCCGGGATCGGCGTCGAAACCGCCCGCGCGCTCGCCGGAGCGGGCGCCGAGGTGACGCTCGCCGTACGCAACACCGCGGCCGGCGAACGTGTCGCCGCGGAGATCATCGAGAGCACCGGCAACAACCACGTGTTCGTCGCTCCGATCGAGCTCGCCGACCCGGCGTCGGTGCGCGCCTTCGCCGGCAGCTGGACCGGCCCGCTGCACATCCTGGTCAACAACGCCGGCGTGATGGCCGAGCCGTTGAACCGCACGCCACAAGGCTGGGAGCACCAGTTCGCCACCAACCACCTCGGCCACTTCGGCCTCTCCCTCGGCCTGCATGACGCACTCGCCGCGGCGGGTGACGCCCGCGTCGTCTCGGTCAGCTCGAGCGCGCATCTGCAGTCGGACGTTGTCTTCGACGACATCCACTTCGAGCACCGGGAATACCACCCGTGGCTGGCGTACGGGCAGTCGAAGACCGCCAATGTCCTGTTCGCGGTCGAGGCAGCCAAGCGCTGGGCCGCCGACGGGATCGTCACCAACGCGCTGATGCCCGGCGGGATCCGGACAGCGCTCCAACGGCACGTCTCGGAGGAGATGCAGGCGGGCTGGGACCAGTACCGCTGGAAGACCGTGGAGCAGGGTGCCGCGACGTCAGTACTACTGGCCGCATCCCCGGTCGTGCTGGGCGTGACAGGCAGGTACTTCGAGGACAACCAGGAGGCATTGCCCAACGTCGCGGGCGAGCGGAACGGCGTCGCGCCGTACGCGCTCGATCCGGAGTCGGCCACTCGGTTGTGGGACGTCTCCGAGAAGCTGCTCAGCCAGGTTTGATCAGAAACCGGCTCAGCTGGGGTTGCAGCAGCTGGGCCGGTACTCTGACCCCCCGTGAGTGACTTCAGCATTCGGACCATCTCGGCCGACGAGCATGCCGCGTACATTGCGGCACAGCCGGCGGCAAGCTTCCTGCAGACCCCTGGCTGGGCGGCGGTGAAGAGTGAGTGGAAGGCGGAGTCACTCGGCTGGTACGACGCGGCGAACCCGGCCGAGCTCGTCGGCGTAGGGCTCGTGCTCTACCGGCAGATGCCGAAGGTGAAGCGGTACCTCGCCTACCTGCCGGAAGGCCCGGTGATCGACTGGGACGCGATCGACCTCGGCGCCTATCTGCGTCCGCTGGCCGAACACCTGCAGGAGCGCGGCGCGTTCGGCATCCGGATGGGTCCGCCGATCGCGACCCGGCGCTGGACCGCGAAGACGATCAAGGACGCCATCGCCGGCGGCCAGCAGCCGAAGCTCGGCGACGTCCGCCCGGACGTGATCGAGCCGTCCGGCGCGACCGTCACCGACCAGCTGCGCAAGTTGGGCTGGAAGGCGCCGCGGGTCGCGGAGGGTTTCGCGGCCGGACAACCGCAGTACGTCTTCCAGGTGCCGCTGGCCGGTCGTAGCGAGGACGACCTGCTCAAGGGTATGAACCAGCTGTGGCGGCGCAACATCAAGAAGGCGGACAAGCTCGGCGTCGAGGTGACGCAGGGCGGACCCGAGGACATCAAGGCCTTCCACGGGCTGTACGTCGAGACCGCGCACCGGGACCACTTCACGCCGCGGCCGCTGCCGTACTTCGAGAAGATGTACGCCGCGATGGCGAACCAGCCGTCGGGCTGCTGTGACTTCCGGATCTACAACGCCCATCACGAGGGTGACCTGGTCGCATCGACGATCTGGGTCCGGGTCGGCGGTCATTCCTGGTACTCCTACGGTGCCAGCTCGACCGCCAAGCGAGACGTGCGTGGATCGAACGCGGTCCAGTGGCGCATGATGACGGACGCGCTCGCGGCGGGCGCGTCCGTGTACGACCTACGGGGCATCACCGACACCTTGGACCCGAACGACCCGCACGTCGGGTTGATCCAGTTCAAGACCGGGACCGGCGGCGAGGCCGTCGAGTACGTCGGTGAGTGGGATCTGCCGTTGAACAAGGCGCTCTACACCGCATTCGACCTCTACATGAGACGGCGTTGACACCATGCCCCTAGTCCTGCACGTCGATTCCGATCGATGGCGTGATCACCTGCGTTCCACGTGGAACCCCGACATCGTTCCGGTCGCCAAGGGCAACGGGTACGGGTTCGGGAACCACCGGCTGCTGGCCGAGGCTCGTGCGCTCGGCGCGCGGACGGTCGCGGTCGGGACGTACTTCGAGGTCCCGTCGGACCCGCGCGAGGACGTCGTCGTACTGTCGCCGTGGCGGCCGTTCCTCGAGGTGCCGCAGAGCAGGAACGTGATCCACACCGTCAGCCGGCTGGCCGACCTGGTCTCGATCCCGGCCGGCAGCCGGGTGCTGATCGAGGTGATGACCTCGATGCGCCGCCACGGCATCGGGGCCCGCGAGCTTCGGCACACGATGCTGCTGAACGCCCTCGACCGGATCCGCTTCGAGGGCTGGTCGCTGCACTTCCCGATGGGCGCCGGCGGTACGTCGGCCAACCTGCGCGAGGCCCAGAACCTGGCGAAGGCGGCGCTCGACGTGCGTAAGGGCACGCTGTGGGTATCGCACGTGCCCGCCCAGAAGCTGGCCGACATCGGCCCCGACGTGAAGCTCCGGATGGGCACCGGGCTGTGGCTCGGCGACCGCGGTGCGCTGACTGTCCGGGCGACGGTTCTCGACGTACATTCGGTCCGCCGGGGTGAGCGCGTCGGTTACCGGCAGCGCCGGGTCAGCGGCGACGGTCACATCCTGATCGTCTCCGGCGGTACGGCGCACGGCGTCGGGCTGGAGGCCCCGACCGCGGCGGCGAGCGTCCGGCAGCGAGCGATCGCGATGGCGAAGGGCAGCCTGGACGCGGCCGGGATGGCGTTGTCGCCGTTCAGCATCGAAGGCAAGCAGCGCTGGTTCGCCGAACCGCCGCACATGCAGGCCAGCATGCTGTTCCTGCCGTCGTCGGTGGCTCCGCCCGCTGTCGGCGACGAGGTCGACCTCGACGTCCGGTACACAACCACGACGTTCGACAAGGTGTCGATGGACTGACGCTGTTGACTTCAGGTGCACCTGAAGTTGCAGCGTGGGTGCATGGGCTTTCTGGAGCGGATCGAGGAACGGCCCGGTGCGGCCGAGCTGCGCGCGGCGTCGTACCGGCTGCTGGGGCTGAAGCGCGGCGCGACCTGTGTCGATGTGGCCTGCGGTGCCGGGCATGCGGTCGCGGAGCTGACCTGCAAGGGCCTGAAGGTGACCGGGATCGACGCTGATCCGGACGCGATCGAGGTCGCGCAGGAACGGGCGCCCGGGGCAATGTTTCACGTGGCACATTCCGACGACCTGCCGCTCGAGGCCGGATCGATGGACGGCTACCGCGCGATGCGCCTGTTCCACCTGCTCGAGGACCCGCTCCCGACGATCACCGAGGCGCATCGGGTCCTGCGTCCGGGCGGACGGATCGTGGTCGGCGGCCAGGACTACGGCTTCCTGATGCTCGACGGATCGGACCAGGACCTGACCGACGTCGTACTGCTCGGACTGGAATCCCGCACTGCCGCGCCACGCGCAGCGCGAGGCCTGCGGGCTCTGCTGATCGACAGCGGCTTCCATCAGGTGGAGGTCGTCGTACACACCGAGGTCATCACGGACCACCGGCAGATGGCGCCGCAGCTCGCGAATGCCGCCGCGGCTGCGGTCGAGCGCGCGCTCATCACGCAGGACGACGCGGACAGTTGGCTCGCCGACCAGAGCCGGCGAGGCCGTCGGGACCGCTTCCTGGCCGCGATCCCGACGATCCTCGTGGCAGCTACTGCTTGAGGTGGCCCTTCCAGCGGACCGTGGGCAGGAGGGCTGCTGGGTCGACGCGGTCCTTGTTGGCGGAGACGATGTCGAACATCGACTCGATCAGGGTCTCCGAGAGCAGGTGCGGCTGGAGGCCGAGGCCGACCAGGCCCGTGTGCTTCACGTTGTAGTAGTGCTCGGCCTGCTCGACGCGCGGGTTCTCCAGGTGCTCGACCTGGACCGGGCCGGGGAAGCACTCCGCGACCAGATCGGCGAGCTGGGACACCGAGTAGCTCTCGGTCATCTGGTTGAAGACCCGGAACTCGCCGGCGTCGGCCGGGTTCTCCACCGCGAGCCGGATGCACTCGACGGTGTCCCGGATGTCCAGGAAACCGCGCGTCTGACCGCCGGCGCCGTACACCGTCAGCGGCTCGCCGAGCACGGCCTGGATGCAGAACCGGTTGAGCACGGTGCCGAACACGGCGTCGTAGTCGAACCGGGTCGCCAGCCGCGCGTCCTGCACGGTCTGGTCGGTCTGCTGCCCGTACACGACGCCCTGGTTGAGGTCGGTGACGCGCATCCCCCAGATCCGGCAGCCGAACTCGAGGTTGTGCGAGTCGTGCACCTTGCTGAGGTGGTAGAACGAGCCGGGCTTCTTCGGGTAGAGCATCCGGTCCTTGCGCCCGTTGTGCTCGACCTCCAGCCAGCCTTCCTCGATGTCGATGTTCGGCGTGCCGTACTCGCCCATCGTGCCGAGCTTGACCAGGTGGATGTCCGGGTTGGTCTCGGCGATGGCGTACATCAGGTTGAGTGTGCCGACCACGTTGTTGTGCTGCGTGTACACAGCGTGTTCGCGGTCGATCATCGAGTACGGCGCGGCGCGCTGCTCGGCGAAGTGCACGATCGCGTCCGGCTCGAACTCGTTCAGCACCCGGTAGACGAAGTCGGCGTCGAGCAGATCACCGACGTACGTCGGCATCCGCTTGCCGGAGACCTCCTCCCAGGCTGCCGCCCGGGTCTCGAGGTCCTCGATCGGGACCAGGCTCTGGACGCCCAGCTCGCGGTCGTACCCGCGGCGGGCCATGTTGTCGAGAACGGCCGTGTCGTGGCCGCGGTCGGAGAGGTGCAGTGCTGTCGGCCACCCCAGGTAGCCGTCACCGCCCAGGACGAGAACACGCACGGCTCGGCCGCCTTCCGTTGGAGAACGTCGTCACAGTCCTTCCTATCCCGAGTACCCGCTCCAGTAACGTGACGGGAGTCATCTATTCGCTGGCAATCGGCTGAGAATTGCCACCGGACTGCCCTCGGGCGGTGCGGGGGTGCAGAATAGGCCCCGATGCGCGCTATCACCAAGACCGGACTGTCCCGCGGCCGATTGTTGCTGTGGGCGAGGTATTCGGCATCCTCCGTGGTCGCAACCGTGGTCAGCCAGTTGGCGTTCGCTCTGTGTTACTGGTTCGGTACTGCGGCGATCGTCGCGACCGTCGTCGCCTGGTTCGCCGGCGCCGTCCCGAACTACGTGCTGAACCGCCGCTACACGTGGGGCCGTAGCGGTCAGAAGTTGCCGTACACAATCATCGTGATCGGCTCGGCGGTCACCGCCGCGGTTGTCACCTCGGTGACCGACCACCTGGTTCAGCCGATCGAATCACACGCCTGGAAGACGGTGCTGGTCTCCGGCTCCTACCTCGCGACCTACGCGATCCTGTTCATCGTGAAGTTCGTGCTGTTCGACCGGCTGGTGTTCGCCAAGCCTGCGCCCGCCGCCGACCCCGTCGAAGCACGTACTCCCGTAGCCACGTCGTAGTCATCACCCGCCCGTAGTTCGCGCCGTACACCAAGCCCGGACCCTTCTTGCTGGCTCCGTCGCCGCGGCGGCGCATCGTCATCGGCAGCTCGACCACGCGGGCGCCGATGGCCAGCGCGCCGAGCAGCAACTCCGACGACTGGTACTGCGGTTCGCGCAGCGTCACGGCGGTTGCCAGCTCGGACCGCATCGCACGGAACCCGAACGACGTGTCGGTCAGCTTGCGCCGGGTCAGGATCGACGCGAGCACCGCGAAGACCCGTACGCCGACCCAGCGCAAGCGGCTGTCCGCGTCCTCGGCTCCGAGCCGTCGTGACCCGGTGACGAAGTCGGCCCGGTCGGTCAGGATCGGCTCCAGCAGTACTTCGAGCTCGCTGTTGTCGTACTGCCCGTCCGCGTCGGTCGTGACGACGTACTCCGCTCCGCCTTCGGCCGCGAGGTTGTACCCGAGCCGGAGCGCTGCACCCTGACCACGGTTCCTCGGGGCAACACAAACGAAAGCCCCATGTTCACGGGCGATCTCGGCAGTGTCGTCGGTCGAGCCGTCCACGACGACGAGAACGTCGACGGGCAGGCCCGCGCAGGTCCTCGGCATGTTCATGAGCACCTGACCGATCCCACCGGCCTCGTTGTACGCCGCGATGACTACGACGACCGGCGCGAACTCCCTCGTGCCAAAGTCCTCTACTGCAAGGGAATCGACGGTGTCCGGGTAGTCGGCCATCGCAGGGCGAGCCTGGTCCATGCCCAGCACCGCACGTAGTCCGATGGCACCTGCGAGCGGGAAGAACACCAGGCCGGGCAGTTGGTAGCGCCACGAGAACTCAAACGCCGCTGACCCGAGCAGGAGGATCACACCGGCCGCAACCGGCAACAGTGCGGCCGAGCGGAGACCTGACGTCTTTGCCCGCCCCAGCCCGGCCACTGCTGCCAGGGCGATCAGTGCGTACAGACCGAGCAGCGTGCCGGACGTGTAGCCGCCGTGGAGTTGGTACGCGCGCAGGATGACAGCAGGTACGTGGGTGACGTGTGGCTCCGACCCGCCCCATTTCACCGCAGCCTTCGCGGTGTTGGGGTCGCTGAGGTTCGGATAGATCAGCTGGAACTGCCAGCGGCTCAGCGGCACGTCGTTGGGTGAGCTGGTCCGCGTCGGCGCGAAACCCTTCCCGAAGTCCTTCAGCGCGGCCCACGTCACGTCGAGCGGCTGGTGCCTGATCACGAGGTGAGCGAACTCGGTGGCGAGCTGGCGCTTCGTCGTACCGGGTGGAAGGGGGCCGGGCCAGTTCGGGTCGCCGTAGTGGTTGTGGGCGTACTTGTCCACGCCCAGGCGCTCCCCGAGCGGTTCCTTGGGGCAGAACAGCCGCGTGCCCTCGTTGAGCGGCAGCTTGGCGCAGTTGGCGACCGTGGCGGTCCGCCCGTACAGGATCTGGTTCTCGGCGCCGGTGAAACCCCAGCGACCGGTCTCACCGTGGTAGTAGCCGACGTACGCCGCGAAGACGACACCGAATCCCGCTATAGCTGCCGCAGTACGCCGTACGACGTCCATGCGGCGTTTGCGCCAGCCGTTGCCGACCACGATGAGGTAGAGCACCACGGCGATCAGCAGGACCATGCCGATCGCGCGGACCGAGAAGGCGGCGCCGATCAGTACGCCGACGACCGCTGCGCGCTTCCAGCCGGGTACGCGGCCGAGAAGCAGCCAGAGGACGGCCACCAGGATCACGTCGAACGTGGTCTCGGCCATGATGTTCTGCTCGATCTGGACCTGGTAGGCGTCGAGCAGGAGGGGTGCGGCGGCCACTGCGGCCAGCCAGCGGTACACAGTGAGTCTGCGAGCCAGTGCGTAGATCGCTACGCCCAGGAGCAGTCCCACCAGGTGCTGGACGATCACTACGAAGGTCAGCCCACCGATCCAGACCAGTGGGCCGAGCACGAAGTCATAGCCGATGGGGTTGAGCTGGTCGGGGCTCAGCTTCCCCATGTTGGTCAGGTACTGCACCGAGTCGGTGTAGACGATCGCCGGCCGGTAGGCGATGGTCGCAAGCACCCGCAGTACAACACCGATCGCGAGAAAGACGACCAGCAGCCAGTGGCGCCTTACTGCTGCTTGAAGTACACCCACGTCCGTTCCAGGCCCTCTTCCAAGGTGACGGTCGGCTTGTAGCCGAGGTCGTTGGCGATATCTACAACAACAGCAGGCATCTCGCCCGCCGGTGCCTCGATGTGTTCTGCGGGAACCGGACGCCCGGTGACCTCGCGTACGGTCTCGATCATCTCCAGCACCGACACCGATCGGCCGGAGCCGATGATCGCGCGCCCGTCGTACTTGCTGTCGAGCGCCAGCAGGATCCCGCTCACCACGTCGTCGATGAATACCAGGTCCCGCCGCTGCGCACCGTCGCCGTACACCTTCACGCCGGTGCCGCTCAGTGCCGCCCGCATCATCCGCGGCACGAAGCTGTCCTTGTGCGACATCCCGGGCCCGTAGACGTTCGTGAACCGCAGCGCCGCGGTCGCCAGCCCGTAGCTCCCGGAGTACGCCGAGAGCAGCATCTCGCCCGCAGCCTTGGTCGCGCCGTACGGCGTCAGCGGTCGGAGCGGCAGGTCCGCGGTGATGGTCGACGTACCCACGTCACCGACGACCGCGTTCGTCGACGCGAGCACGAACCGGTCCACGCCGCTGCCCCGCGCCAACTCGAGCAGGACCTGCGTGATGGTGACGTTCTGCGCGAAGGTCTGCATCGGCGCATCCACCGACCGCAGCACCGACGTCAGCGCGGCCAGATGCACAACGGCCGTCGGACGCGTCTCGAACGCCGCGACGCAGGTCTCCTGCACGGCGAGATCGCCGGTCACCACGTGCACGCCTTCGTCCCACGACGGGTCCGGCGGCTCCCGATCCACCGCGGTCACGGGCACCCCACGCTCCCGCAGCGCGGCCACCACGGCCCGCCCGATGAATCCGGCCGCCCCGGTGACCAGCACACGATCGTCCATGGCTTCAACCTACCGCCGGGGTGTCGATCCACCACCATGCGTCGACAGTGCGCTACGAACTATTGACCGGGGGTGACGAAGCTGGGCAGGATCACCCCGGGCGCGGGCTGACAACCTTGTCATCGGGGCCGCGTACTCATACCGGTGGGCGGGGGCGTCCCGTGGTGCCGGCCGGTTGTGCAAGGAGCGTGTATGGATCTCCGCCGCCCACTGGGGCTCGTCGCGTCTCTCGGACTGATTGTGACAATGTCTACTTCCATGACGTCAGCTCATGCCGTCCCTCCGGCCACCGTGGCTGACCAGCCTGTGGTGAGCGGGTCCTCGTTCTTCACCTCCTTCGAGCCGGGCCAGCCGCAGCCGGGCTACACCGATGCCGTCGAGACCGGCCCGGACGGGAAGCCCCGCACCGAGGGCGTGCGCGGCCCGACGCCGACGGGGATCGGCGGCAGTGAGATGGACAAGGTCACCAAGGTGACCGCGAACGGCGAGAACACCGGTGGCGGCGAGATCGCCACCAACGCGGCCGACGGTGACAAGTTCACCAAGTGGCTGGTGTTCGAGCCGACCGGCTGGCTGGTCTACGAGACCTCGGCCCCGGTCGTGATCCGCAAGTACGCGCTGACCTCGGCCAACGACGCCGACGGTCGCGACCCACAGAACTGGACCGTCTCCGGTTCGAACGACGGCGCCGCGTGGACCACGCTGGACACGCAGACCGGTCAGAGCTTCGAGAACAGGTTCCAGACCAAGGAGTACAGCTTCTCCAACGAGACGGCGTACAAGTTCTTCAAGCTGGACGTCACGCTGAACCACGGCGAGGACATCGTCCAGCTCGCCGACTGGTACCTCTCGAACGGCGCCCCGCTGCCACCACCCGGACCGGTCGCCGAGTCGCAGCTGGACTCCGGCCCGACCAGTGCCTACAACGCCCGGGCCCGTGTCGGCTTCACCGGCGTCAAGTCCTTCCGGTACGCCGGCCACCAGGACAGCACCGGCCGCGGCTACACGTGGAACAAGATCTCCGACGTCGACCTCAAGGTCGGCAAGGACACCCGCCTGTCGTACAAGATCTTCCCCGAGCACGTCGAGGGTGACCTCAGCTACCCGAGCACGTACGCCGCACTCGATCTCGCGTTCGACGACGGCACGTACCTGAGCGATCTGAAGGCCAAGGACAACCACGGGTTCACGCTCAGCCCCCGCGGCCAGGGCGACTCCAAGGCGCTCTACACGAACCAGTGGAACAACGTCGAGGCCGACCTCGGCGCGGTCGCCGCCGGTAAGACGATCAAGCGGATCCTCGTCGGGTACGACAAGCCGTCCGGCCCGGCCGACTTCCGCGGCTGGCTCGACGACATCCGGATCGCCGCCGCGATCAACCCGGACCGGGCGGCGCAGAAGACCGCGGCCAAGCACCCGTCCGACCTCGCGCTGACCACCCGCGGGACGAACGCGACCGGCGGTTTCTCGCGGGGCAACAACTTCCCGGCGACCGCCGTACCGCACGGCTTCAACTTCTGGACGCCGGTGACGAACGCCGGCTCGACGTCCTGGCTGTACGACTATGCCAAGGGCAACAACGAGGACAACAAGCCGACCATGCAGGCCTTGTCGATCAGCCACGAGCCCAGCCCGTGGATGGGTGACCGGCAGACGTTCCAGGTGATGCCGTCGACCGCCGACACCCCGACCGCGGACCGCAAGGCGCGGGCCTGGTCGTTCAGCCACGACAACGAGGTCGCCCGGCCGTACTACTACGGCGTCACGTTCGACAACGGCAACGCGGCCGAGATCGCGCCGACCGACCACGCGGCGATGCTGCGGTTCAGCTTCCCGGCCGGCAAGGCGTCGCTGGTCTTCGACAACGTCAACAACAGCGGCGGTCTGAGCCTCGACCCGGCGACCGGCGTGGTCACCGGCTTCACCGACATCAAGAGCGGTCTGTCCACCGGCGCCGGCCGGCTCTTCGTCTACGGCGTCGTGGACCAGAAGGTACTTGCCTCGGGCAAGCTTGCGAACGGCGGCGGCGCGGATGTCGGCGGATACTTCATGTTCGACGCCAAGACCACCCAGGTGCAGTTGCGGATCGCGACCTCGCTGATCGGGACCGCGCAGGCCCGGAAGAACCTCGAGCTCGAACTGCCGGCCGGATCCAAGTTCAACAAGGTCAAGGACGCCGCGCAGGCGCAGTGGGACAAGAAGCTCAGCACGATCGAGGTCGAGGGCGCCACAGCCGACCAGCTGACCACGCTGTACTCGAACCTCTACCGGCTGTTCCTCTACCCGAACAACGGCTCCGAGAACACCGGCACCGCGTCGAAGCCGGTCATCACCTACGCGTCGCCGACGTCGCCGAAGGTCGGCGCCGACACCCCGACCACGACCGGCTCGAAGATCGTCGCCGGGCAGACGTACGTGAACAACGGCTTCTGGGACACGTACCGCACGGTCTGGCCGGCGTACTCGCTGTTCTCCCAGGACGATGCGGCCGCGCTGGTCAACGGGTTCGTCCAGCAGTACAAGGACGGCGGCTGGATCTCGCGCTGGTCGTCCCCCGGCTACGCGAACCTGATGGTCGGTACGTCGTCCGACGTCGCCTTCGCGGACGCGTACCTCAAGGGCATCAAGGGGATCGACGTCCAGGCGGCGTACGACGCGGCCGTGAAGAACGCGTCCGTCGTACCGCCGTCGCAGAACGTCGGTCGCAAGGGCATGGACCTGTCGACGTTCAACGGCTACACGGCCAACACCACCGGTGAAGGCTTCAGCTGGTCGATGGACGGCTACATCAACGACTTCGGCATCGCGAACATGTCGAAGGCCCTGTACGACAAGGCGAAGAAGAACGACCCGCGCAAGCAGGAGTACCTGGACAACTACAAGTACTTCCTGAACCGGGCCCGCAACTACGTCAACCTGTTCGACCCGACTGTCGGCTTCTTCCAGGGCAAGGGACCGGACGGCGTCTGGGGCAACTCGCCCAGCACGTTCGACCCGCAGGACTGGGGTCACGACTACACCGAGACGAACGCGTGGAACATGGCGTTCTCGGCGCCGCAGGACGGGGCCGGCCTGGCCGCGATCTACGGCGGCCGCGACGGGCTGGCGAAGAAGCTCGACGAGTTCTTCAGCACGCCCGAGGACGCGCTGCACACCGGCGGGTACGGCGGCACGATCCACGAGATGCTCGAGGCCCGCGACGTGCGGATGGGTCAGTACGGGCACAGCAACCAGCCGTCGCACCACATCACCTACATGTACGACGTGGCGGGACAGCCGTGGAAGACGCAGGAGAAGGTGCGCGAGGTGCTGTCCCGGCTGTACACGGGCTCGGAGATCGGCCAGGGGTACCCGGGTGACGAGGACAACGGCGAGATGTCGTCGTGGTACCTGTTCAGCTCGCTGGGCTTCTACCCGTTGCAGGTGGGCTCACCGACGTACGCGATCGGTTCGCCGCTGTTCACCAAGGCGACGGTCCGGCTGGCCGGCGGCAAGAAGCTGGTGATCAGCGCGCCGAAGAACAGCTCGAAGAACATCTATGTGAAGAGCGTTCGCGTGAACGGGAAGGCATGGACGTCCACGGCGCTGCCGCACGACCTGATCGCAAACGGCGGCAAGGTCGAGTTCGAGATGACCGACCAGCCGACCAAGTGGGGCACCGGCCGGAACGACGCACCGCCGTCGATCACCAAGCCCGGCGAGGACCCGATGACCTGGCACGACTCGACCTCCGACACCGGTGCGGTGATCGGTGCGGGTGGTGCTGATGTCTCCGCGTTGATCGACAACGACTCGAAGACACAGGTCACGCTGACCGGCGCTCAGCCCACGGTCACGGTCGCCCTGCCGCAGGGCCGTCCGGTCGGCATGTACACGCTGACCAGCGGCACCACCGGTACGGCGCCGTCCGCGTGGACATTGGAGGGCTCGAACGACGGTACGACGTGGTCCACGGTGGATCGCCGCACCGGCGAGACGTTCGCGTGGGCGTCGTACACGAGGTCGTTCAGCATCGCGTCCCCGAAGGCGTACACGCAGTACCGCCTGGTGCTGACCCCGGCGGCGGGCGCGGACGGCGTCACGCTCGCCGAGGTCGAGCTCCTCGGGACGCTGAAGGGCGTCGAGACCGGCACACACCCCAGCGACAAGCGCGTCGCCGAGACGAAGCCGAGCCCGACCCCGTCGCAGTCGATCGACCGCAACTGGGGCTGATCCGGATCGCCGGTTCCTGTCACTTCTTGTAGTGACAGGAACCGGCGAACGTCAGCAGGGTATTCATGTCCCAGGCCAGGTTCCACGCCTGGTTGGTGATCGTGACGAGGTGCTTGGTGTTGCCCTGGCGGAGGAACACCTGCTGCCGGCCGTACGGGCTGCCCGGTACGCCGGTCGCGACCGCCTGCTGGTTGCCCGCGCGTACCTTGGGCAGCTTCGTCCAGGCCTCGCCGTACTTCGCCGGTGTGAGGCCGTCACCGTCGTCCACCATGTCTTCCGACCAGACGTTCAGCACGTAGGTCGCGTCGTGGTACTGGCTCGGGTTGGCCAGCTTAGGGTCGTACAACACGATCTGCTTGGCGAAGCTCCTGACAGCCCAGCCGCGCGGGATCAGGTCGCAGGTGAAGACGACTCCTGCGAACGGCGTGCTGTTGGCAGCCAGCGGCACCGGCTTCGCCGGAATGACCGGCGGCTTGCGCGTGTCCTGGTGGAGCTTCCGGTAGTCCTTCGGCGTCGTCTGGACCGGCTTCGGGGTCTTGGTGGCCTGGACGGCCGGCTGCGGTGCGCCGCTCGTCGTACCGGACGGGAGGACGGACCAGCTGACTCCGATCACGAGCGCTGTCGCGACCGCGCCGGTGGTGAAGCCGGTGATGCGGCGGCGGCGCAGGGCGCGGTGGCCGCGGGTCAGGTCGGCGGACAGGTCGGCGTCGGTGACCGTGGGCTCGGGGCCGGCGGCCTCGTCGAGCAGTTCCTTGAGGTCGGTCATCGCAGGCTCTCCATGGTTTCGAGGGAATCGTGCAGGAGCTCGCGCATCGTCGAGAGCGCTCGCGACGTCTGGGACTTCACCGTGCCCTCGGAGCAGCCCATCAGCTCGGCGGTGGTCTGGACGTCGAAGTCGCGGAAGTACCGCAGTACGACGACCGCGTGCTGGCGGCGCGGGAGCTTCGCGAGGGCTCCCAGCACAGTCAGTCGCTCGGCCGGGTCCTGACTCGGCGGCGAGGCGGCGTCGTACAGCTGCTCGGTGGCCGACTCCCGGCGGCGCCACATCCGCCGGCGCTCGTCGAGGAAGGCGTTCACCAGGATCCGGTCGGCGTACCGCGCCGCGCCGTCCTCCTTGCGGACCTTCGACCAGTGCACGTACAGCCTGGTCAGCGCGACCTGGACGAGGTCCTCGGCCCAGTGCGTATCCCCCGCGGTGAGCAGCCGGGCAGTGCGCAGCATCCGGCCGCGATGAGCCGTCACGTACTCGAGGTACTCCGCGTCGCGATCGCTCACGATCGGCCCTCCCATGTCCGGTGATCTCACCCTGGAACTACTGGGTGAGCCCGCGGAGAGGTTGCATCATGACGCGAGGGCGACGGCCGGTGCCATCGCCCTCGGTGTGGACTACCCGACGGAGCCTGCCCCTGAGAGGTTCCGCCGGAGACTCTGTTGTCACTAAGTGTGATGAGGGGTGGCGGTCCCCGCCCGGACTGCCACCCCTTCATCCCTAACGACGCTCGAACCCTCCCGAGGGTTGCCTCACCGCAAAACAGTCCACATGTCGGACATCGTCAGGAACCAGACAAGATCCACGGCCACGATTCCGGCGGTGGCGACGACCGCGAACGCCCACCCGAGCCCGGACCGCAGCGCCAGCACCGGCAGCGCCAGCGCGGTCGCCACCCCGCCGAGCTGTACTGCGAACAGAGCGCCGCCGGTCTCCGCCGCGCAGCTCACCGCTGTCGGCGGGCAGAGTGGGGCGCCGAACTGCCGCATCGTCGCGTACGCGACACCTGCCACCACACCGACGAAGGCCGCCTGCACCGTGACCCTGCCGATCGTCCGGCCATCCATGGGATCACGCTAAGGACGCGGCGGACGGAGCGCCTGAGCAGAACTACTCAGCCGGACCAGCGACCGGTGAAGAAGCCGGCCGCCCAGATGGCGGCCAACGGTATGGCCACGGCCAGATAGAGCCGGCCGATCCACGGTCTCCGTCGGGCCAGGACGGCCAGGCCGATCCACAGCGGCCACATGAGCAGGGTGGCGCGGGTGAGCGAGTAGATCCAGAACGACGTACAGAATGCGCCGACTGTCGCGGCGACCCAGGCGGCCTCGCCCCAGGACCGGCGCCAGAACAGCCAGACGAGGAGCAGCAGCAGGACGAACAGCGCGACCAGTTCGGCACGGAACATCCAGGTCCAGTCGCTGCGGTCGGCCGAGAAGTGACCCTTGCTCGCGGCCTGGAACGTGTGCTCGAGCGAGATCCACGGCCAGGTGAACTCACGCGCCCAGCCCTTCTCCTGCGCCTCCTGCCAGGCGAACCACGAGCCGTGGATCTGCTTCAGGTACGCCATGAACCCGAGTACCGGTACTGCGGGCAACGCCAGCCAGGGCAGCGACAGCCAATCCCGCTTCTTCGAGGTGATGAACTCGACGAGCAGCGCGAAGATCAGGAAGATCCCGGACACGCGCACCGTCGACGCCAACGCGACGAACACGGCCGCCCGCGCCCAGCGCCCCTGCCTCGCGGCCAGCCACGCAGGGAAGGCGAACGCGCAGAACAGCGCCTCCGTGTACCCCGCGGCGAGGAAGACGCCGACCGGGGCGCCGTACCAGATCATTGCCGCGTTCGGACCGATGCCTTTGAGCTCCGGGAACTCGTACTGCGCCAGCCGCGCCAGGTACACGCCCGCGAACGCACTGGCGACCGCGGAGACCACGATGCCCGCGGCGACGTACCCGATGCCGGCGTAGCTGACGAGCCGGACCAGCAACGGGAATCCCGGGAAGAACGCGGCCAGTGGCGCGCCGGACGGCTCACCGTGGTTGTAGCCGAACTCGGCGACCGCCTTCAGATGCCAGACGTCCCACTGCAGCCAGGCGTGCCAGACGTTCGGGTAGTCGTTGCCGCGGTTGAACAGCAGCGGCGCCGAGACCGACAGCACGAACAGCGCGACCCGGCTGACCAGCCACCACCCGAGCACCTCGCGGCCCTGGGCCGACGGCATCCACCGCTGCCAACCGACCCCGTCCACGCGGGCCCGCCGAGCCCGCCCCGGCTTGGGGTCACCGGCGGTCGTGCGCTCAAACACGCGCGCACCACCACACACCACAGTCCGCCCGAGTCACGCCTCTATCGTCTCCCATGTCGGGACCTAGCTGACAAACGACGACGGCACCCGGATGGGGTGCCGCCGTCTGTAGCTATTGACCGCCGCCGGGTTTCTGCGGAGTCTTCGTCGGTTCGCTCGTCTGGCCGCCGGTCGGCAACGAGGGCCAGACTGGTGTGTTGGTCGGCTTGGTGGGCTTCGTCTTCGTCGGCGTGTTCGTCGGAGTGTTCGGCGGCGGCGTCGACGGCGGCGGAGTGCTCGGCGGTGGGGTACTCGGAGGCGGAGTGCTCGGCGGTGGCGTGCTCGGCGGCGGCGTGTACGTCGGGGTGGTCGTGTCCTTGACCTGGTCCTCGTCCGGCGCGACGAAGTCGGCATCCGGCACGCCCTCGAGGGCAGACTTCATGAACGCCAGCCAGGTCTTCAGCGGCCAGTTGCCACCGAAGAACGCCGGGTCGTCGCTGTACGGGTCCAGGTCCGACTCACCGGTGCTGCCGGCTCGGTACAGCACGGAGGTCGAAAGCTGCGGGGTGTAGGCGCTCCACCACGAGGTCAGCGTCGCCGAGCCGTCCTTACAGCCGCCGCACTTCTTGTTCTCGGCCCGGTCCTCCACCGCGACACCACCGGCGGTGCCGGTCTTGCCGGCGACCGGACGATCGAGATCCTTGGCGCCCGTTCCGGTGCCGTCCGTGACCACCTTCTGCAGGACGTAGTTCACCATGTTGGCGATCTCCGGCGGGAACGCCTGCTTCTGCTGCTTCATGATGCTCGCGTCCGACCAGAGCACCTTGCCGTCCGGACCGCGTACTTCCTTGATCACGTGCAGCGGTGTGTACTTCCCTCCGGCCGCGAACGTCGCGTAGGCGTTCGCGATGTCGACCGGCGAGGCGTACGCATCCGGGCCGAGCACCGTGGACGGGTTGGCCTTGTCGTCCTCGAGGGTCTTCGAGGCCGGGATCCCGGCCGCCTCGGCCGCGGCCGTCACCTTCTCCGGCCCGTTGTCCATCTGATTGTCGACCAGGTCGTAGAAGGCGGTGTTGATCGACTCCTCGGTCGCCTTCAGCAGCGTGACATCGCCGTAGTCGGTGCTGAGTTCGTTGCCGAACTTCTGGCCCTGGATCGTGATCGGGCTGTCGCCCTGGAAGATGTCGTAGATCGACTTCCCGTCCTCGAGCGCCGCGGCCAGCGCGAACGGCTTGAACGACGAACCCGGCCTGGCCTTGGTTGTCGCCCAGTTGATCTGACTCTTCAGGAAGTCGGGACCGCCGTACAACGCGAGCAGCTGACCGGTGCCTGGCTGTACTGCCGCCATCCCGATGTGCAGCCCGTCGGTCTTCTTCGGCGTCTCGTTCCTCGCGGCGAGCATCTTGTTCTGCTGTGTGTAGTTGAACGTGGTGGTCACCTTCAGGCCGCCGCCGGTGATCGCGTCCTCGTCGAAGCCCAGCTGCTCCAGTCGCTGCCCCAGCTCCTTCCTCGCCATGTCGAGCAAGAAGCCGTTCGGGCCGGTGTAGCGGCTGCTCTTCTTCTTCATCTTCGACAGATCAGGCAGCCGGTTCGCGTACTGCGCCTCCTGGGCCGGGGTGATCGTGCCCATCTGCTGCATGCCGTCGAGGACATAGTGGTACCGGTCGATGATCCGTTTCTTGGTCCGCGGGTCCGGATCGGTGACGTCGAACAGGGTCGGGTTGTTCAGCACGGTGGCGAGCAAGGCCGATTGCGGAACGGTCAGCAGCTTCGGGTCCTTCACACCGAAGTAGGTGTTCCCCGCGGCGGCGACGCCATACGCCCCCTGGCCGAAGTAGACCGTGTTCAGATAGCCCTCGAGCGTCTTGCTCTTGTCCTGCTGCCGGCCGAGCTTGGTCGCGATGAACAGCTCCTTGAGCTTGCGGCCAACGGTCCGTTCCTGGGTCAGGTACATGACCTTGACGTACTGCTGGGTGATCGTCGAACCACCCTGCAACTGCTCACCGCGGGCGATGTTCACTCCCGCCCGGACCATGCCTTGCGGCGAGATGCCCGGGTTGGTCCAGAAGGTCCGGTCCTCGGCCGCGATCACCGAGTCCTGAACCCATTTCGGAATCTGCGACAACGGCACGGTGGTCCGGTTCTGGTCGTAGAACGTTCCGAGCGGGTTGCGTCCATCGGCGTACGTCACCGTGGTTGTGTTGGTGGCGAACTCCTTGTTCGGGTCGGGGATCTTCGTCGTCTGGTACACGATGAAGAAGGTCGCGACCGCGCCGATGATGCCGAGGAACATGAGCGCGGCCAGCCAGCCGAGAACGCGGAGCGCCCAGTGCCTCTTCTGCCGACGGCGGGCCGGGGCGGCCTTCCTACGAGCTTCACTCACGCTGCAATCCTCGACGATCTGGCTGGAGTCATTGCCCCACAGACTACGGTGGGTGTGGTAACGCGCCCGAATCCGCTCCGGATGCTAGCAACCACAGTGCGTCCAAGTGAAAACGGTCCACCGGGACTCTTCCGATGACGCCTTACAGCGTTGGAAGGTTTGCATCCCGATGCATGTTGTGATGCGCCTCTCACGAGGTCACGTGGGGTGCCAGCAGCGTCACGGCGATGAGGGCGGCCGGGAAGCAGGCCAGGAACATCGTGAACGTGTAGCCCATGATGTCGCGCGCTTTCAGTCCCAGGATCGCGAGCGTCGGCAACATCCAGAACGGCTGCAGCAGGTTGGCGCTCGCCTCGCCGAGGTCGTACACCACGACCATCCAGCCCGCGTCGACCTTCAGTTCGTTGGCAGCCTGCAACACGTACGGCGCCTCGATCACCCACTTGCTCCCGCCGCTCGGCACGAAGATGCCGAGGATGCAGGAGTAGACCGCTACCAGCGGCGGGAACAGGAACTGGTTGCTTGCCTGCACCAACCAGCCGGCCAGCCGCCCGGAGATCCCGGTGTAGGCGATCATGCCGAAAATCCCGCCGTACAAAGGGAATTGGAGCAGTACGCCGGCCGCCGCCGGTGCACCGTCACGTACGGCGCGAGCCATCCGCCAAGGCCGCCAGTGCAGGAGCAGTGCGAGCAGGAACAGGATGAGGTTGACCGTGTTGAGGTCGAGCGCGTTGAAGAAACTCTTCCCGCTGAAGTAGCGGACCAGATAGACCGCACCGAGCAACACGATCAGCAGACTGAACAGTGGTGAATGCTCAAGCCAGTCACCCGGCCTACGTGCCTCCTGGCGCTGACCGTTGTACGCCGACCCTCGGCCGATGAGCGGTTTCAGCTCGATCCCGATCTGCTCAGCGGTCCGCGCGTTGCCTTCGCCCGGTGCGATGAACCACGCCATCCCCACGCCGACGACGTACACGATCAGCGTCGCGACGATCGCCTGCCAGGTGAAGATGGTGTCGCTGAGCGGGATCAGACCGCTGGCGTGCCCACTGGCCTTGATGACCTCCTGCACCGGCGGCGGACTGCTGCTCGCACTCGCCACCTGTAGCGCGGCCGAGCCGGACAACCCCTGCGCCCACACAGTTCCGAGGCCGAGGAACGCCATCGCTCCGAGCGCGCGGTAGTCCGCCTTCGGCACGTTGCGCGCGACCTCGCGCGCCAGGATCGCCGCGAAGATCAGACTGAAGGCCCAGTTCAGGTACGACGCCAGCATCGCGACAGCGGCGACGAACGCGACCGCGCTACGCGGGTCCTTCGGGATCCGGGCGAGTCGCGTGATCAAGCGGGCGATCGGCCCGCTGGTCGCGACGGCGTACCCGCCGATGATGATCATCGCCATCTGCAGGGTGAACGTGATCAGCGACCAGAACCCGATGCCCCACGCATCGACCAGCCCGAAGCCCTTGGTCGCGGCCGGGTCGTCCGGGCGCTTCAGCAACGGCTCTCCGGTGACGAGCCCGAACAGCAGCACCACGAAGGTGCCGACCAGGACGAACCCGAACGCGTCCGGCAGCCACTTCTCGGTGAACGCGGTGAACCGCAGCGCCAGCCGCGCAGGTGCGCCGTCGGCTTCGACCTCGGACCTGGCGTGCTTCCCATGGCTGTCGGCCATGACCCTCCGCTCCGGTACGGCGACTCTGAGTGTCATTCGATTCAACGCAGCACGGCGTCTGACGTAACAAGTTTTCGCGCGGTAGGTGACAAAGGCCGACTTTGTCAAGAGTTGTCCACAGGCCGCGGGTCTGCTTACAGTGGCGGAGCGATGTATCGAACCGATACATCAGGTCATGACAAACTAGACCGAGGGAGGTGGCTCATGGGAAACCGCAGTGGGGTCCTGGAGCTCGCCGTACTCGGTCTGCTGCATGAAGCGCCGATGCACGGTTACGAGCTCCGCAAGCGCGTCAACGCCCAGTTCGGCTGGGGACGCGTGCTGTCGTTCGGTTCGCTGTACCCGTGTCTGAAGGCGATGCTCCGCAACGGCCTGATCACGGCCGACCCCGGGACACCGGAGTCGGGTCGCCGGCCGAAGATCGTCTACACGATCACCGCCGACGGCAAGGACTACTTCGCGCACGCGATGCACGAGGCCGGTCCGTCGGCCTGGGAGGACGACACGTTCGGCGTCCGCTTCTCGTTCTTCGGCCGGACCGATCCGGCCACCCGGTTGCGCATCCTCGAGGGCCGCAGGACCCGGATGGAGGAGCGGCTGGCCAACTTCCGGTCGGCGATGAGCCGGACGGCGGAGCGGGTCGATACCTACACCCTCGAGCTGCAACGGCACGGCCTGGAGTCGGCCGAGCGCGAGGTCCGCTGGCTGAACGAGCTGATCGACGGCGAGCGGCGGCAACAGCGGCCCCCTGAACAGCACCAACCGCCTACCCAAGGAGATTCCAGATGACCTCGATCCGCGTAGCGATCGTCGGTGTCGGCAACTGCGCCAGCTCGCTCGTCCAGGGCGTGCACTACTACCGTGACGCGAAGCCCGACGAGCGCGTCCCCGGTCTGATGCACGTCCAGTTCGGCGACTACCACGTCCGCGATGTGGAGTTCGTCGCCGCCTTCGACGTCGACGGCAAGAAGGTCGGCCTGGACCTCGCCGACGCGATCGGCGCCAGCGAGAACAACACGATCAAGATCGCCGACGTGCCGCCGACCGGCGTCACGGTCCAGCGCGGTCACACGCTCGACGGTCTGGGCAAGTACTACCGCGAGACCATCACCGAGTCCGACGCCGACCCGGTCGACGTGGTCGCGACGCTGCGTGAGGCGGCTGTCGACGTACTCGTGTGCTACCTGCCGGTGGGTTCGGAGCAGGCGGCCAAGTTCTACGCGCAGTGCGCGATCGACGCGGGTGTCGCGTTCGTGAACGCGCTGCCGGTGTTCATCGCCGGCACGAAGGAGTGGGCGGACAAGTTCACCGCGGCCGGTGTGCCGATCGTCGGCGACGACATCAAGTCGCAGATCGGCGCGACCATCACGCACCGCGTGCTGACCAAGCTGTTCGAGGACCGCGGCGTCACCGTGGACCGGACGTACCAGCTGAACGTCGGCGGCAACATGGACTTCAAGAACATGCTCGAGCGCGAGCGGCTGGAGTCCAAGAAGATCAGCAAGACCCAGTCCGTCACCTCGCAGCTGCGCGAGGAGATCGAGCCCCGCAACGTGCACATCGGCCCGTCGGACTACGTGGCCTGGCTGGACGATCGCAAGTGGGCCTTCATCCGGCTCGAGGGCCGCAACTTCGGCGACGTACCGCTGTCGCTGGAGTACAAGCTCGAGGTCTGGGACTCGCCGAACTCGGCCGGCATCATCATCGACGCGATCCGCGCGGTGAAGATCGCCAAGGACCGCGGCATCGGCGGCCCGATCCTGTCGGCCTCGTCGTACTTCATGAAGTCGCCGCCGGAGCAGTACGCCGACGACGTCTGCCGCGACCTGGTGGAGAAGTTCATCCGCGGCGAGGTCGAGCGCTGACCTCTGTACTGCGATGACGCGCCGCCCCGCGCCCGGTTCCGGGTGACGGGGCGGCGTGCCATCATGGCGCCGGATGACCGAGATCCGCGCCTACCGTGACGCCGACGCCGCCAGTTGGCTCCAGTGCCGCCTGCTCAGCTTCTTCGGCACGGAGTACTACGACGACATCGTGGTCGCCCGCCCGCTCTTCGAGAACCCGGCGCACCGGCTGGTAGCCGTCGAGAACGACGCCGTGGTCGGCCTGATGGACGTCGAGATCTTCACCGACCGCGCCACGATCGACGTGCTCGCGGTACACCCCGACCACCAGCGCAGCGGCCTGGCCACGCAGTTGCTCGACGCGGTCCTCCCTCGGCTGCCGGGCGGCGTACTCGATGCGTGGACGCGCGGGGATGCGTCGGCGAACGCTTGGTACCAGCGGTCGGGGTTCACGGAGAACTTCCGCTATCTCCATGTCTACAAGTCGTCGCAGGACGATGCCGACGGCTTCGAGACGCCGGAGGGTCTGGGCAAGCCGGTGGCTGCGTTCATGCATGCGCCGATCTCGCTCGAGGCTTCTCTGCGGTCGCGCTTCTCCCGGGTTCATGTCTGTCGGCAGTACGTGCGGTCGCTATGAGGCTGCACGTTGGTTGTGCGCAGTGGACGCATCCTGCGTGGCCGCAACCTTCTCGGGACAAGCTGCGGTCCTATGCGTCGTGGTGCAATGCGGTCGAGAGCAACACGACGTTCTACGGCACGCCGTCGCGCGCGTCTGTGGAGAACTGGGCCGCTCAGACGCCGACTGATTTCCGCTTCGTGGTGAAGCTGCCGCAGGTGATCACGCACGAGCGACGGCTCACGAACGTCGAAGCCGAGTTCCGCAACTTCCTCCACGCGATCGAGCCGCTCGGCCCACGCAACCACGCCGTGTGGATCCAGCTCCCGGCCGCGTTCTCCCCCACCGACCTCGGCGCGCTCGCCGCCTTTCTGCACCAGGTGCCCCGCGACTTCCGGTACGCCGTCGAGGTCCGCCATCGCTCCTTCTTCGACGAGCCGGAAGCCGCCGCCAACCTCGAGCGTGTACTCGCCCGCGTCGACGCCGAGTGGATCCCGTTCGACACCGGCACGCTGTTCGCCCAGCGCCCGACCAGCCTCGCCGAGCGCGATGCGTGGATGAAGAAGCCGCGCGTGGCCCGTCGTACTCGTGCTCTCACCGCGTTCCCGATCGTCCGCTACATCGGCCGCGACTCGGTGGCCGAGACCGTCGGAGGCTGGGGATATCTCGTCGATCTGGTCGTGAGCTGGCTCGTCGAGGGCCGCTCGCCGACGATCTTTCTGCACACCCCCGACAACGCCGAGGCGCTGAACCTCGCTCGCCACTTCTACGCGACCGTCGCGGCCGCCGTCCCCGAGCTCGCCCCGCTCCCGGAGCCGGTCGCAACCGAACCGCCGACGCTCTTCTAGTTATCCACAGCTTCAAAACTGGTCGCTGATTTCGCGGCCGATCTCCGTATGTTCTCCGCCGACTTCACACCTCGGGAGGACATCTCATGGAGCACCCATCCGGTACGACGCTTGGCTCAACCCCTGCTGCCACGACTGCTGCCGAGCGGCAGGCTCGGGCCGACTGGCTCATCACCGAGTTCGGCCGTCTCGCAGCACAAGCCGATGATCCGCGCGACCAAGCCCGCTTCCGCCGGACAGCCGACTCCCTCGTCCGCCTGGCGATCGCGTTCCGCTCATGACCACCAGCTCGGTCGACGAGCTCCTGGCCGCGAGTGGGGAGACCGCGCGCGTTCTCGCATCCGCCGACCAGTCCGCGTGGAACGGTCGCATCGTCGAGTCCACCGGCGCCATCCTCGGGCTCGCGCACTGGGACGGCACTCTCTACCTCGACGGCGAGACCATCCTGGATCCGCTGCGCCAGCTGTACGAGCATGCCGGCGAGCAGCAACCGACCGCCACGCTGGTTCGCTACCGCGAGTCGCTTGCCACGTTGCTTCACGAACACGGCCACTTCCTCGGCCCGTCGGGCTCAACGCAGGAAGCTGCCCGCGAGGCGTTCACCAAACCCGGCAGCCGCGAGCTCGAGGAGGGCGTCACCGAGGCCTGGGCGCAGGATCATCTCGACGAATACATCCATCGACTAGGTGTCGACAAAGTTGCCCCCGGCATCGAATCCGTCCGGGCCGGCGGGTACTACGCCGCGTTCGTCCCCGCCGTCCGCAAACTCACCAGCGACCTGGAGTCCCGCAACGACCTGTCTCGGGGCGAAGTCATCGATCTCCTCAACCGCCAGACCGCAGCCGGTCAGTTCCCCCTGCTCGTCACGCTCGTCTACAACTCCACCCGTCTCCCCGATCTGGAGCCGGTCGGCGCCGACACCCGTTCCCGCCTGGAGTCCATCCTCCGCGCGGGCCTCGACCACCTCGACGCGTATGAGCTCACCGCCTCCGGCTTCGCCGCCGCCAAGTCCATCTCGACCGCCGACCAACTCCTCGACTACCTCAACCAGGAAATCCAGTCCGCCGAGTCCGCCTACACCTTCAGCCCGCTCCACGCCGATCGCGCCCCGACCCAAGCCACCGCCTGCACCCTCCCGCCGCCAGTCCCAACCGCGTCACCCCACGAAGCGGCCCTGTCCGGTCCCACACCCCCATCACCCCATGAAGCAGCCCTGTCCGGTCTCGCACCGCCGTCCGCCACTCGGAGCCAGTCCGCTCGCCTCCACCCCGCCCGAGGCCGACCCGTCACCGCACTGACCTCTCACGCCCATGAACGCTGTCGTGAACGCAATGGATGACCCGCACTCCGGGAGGCTCCCCCGCACGAACCCGGTCGGTCGGGATACTGAGCTATGGACTATCGGACGTTTGATGCGGAGTACGCGCAAGTCCTGGCCGCCGCGCGCTCGATGGACTCGGCCACGCTCGCTGGTGAGGTGGAGCGCTTACGAGCCCTGGTCCCCCTCGTCGAGCCGCAGTCGGACCAGAGCCAGGCCGAGCTACTCGTCAGCCAACTGTCCGAGGTTCTCGACATGGAGCAACCGCCCATCTCCGACGCGATGGCGGCAGCGGTCCGCGCCCACCGCCGCGCACGCAACGCCCAGGGCAGCTCCACCGAACGCATCACCGCGCTCCGCGCCGCCATCGACGAGATCGGCCAGCTCGCCGACACCGTCTCCGGCACAACAGAACACCACCAGATCCTGGCCCTAACCGAATCCCTGGGCCTGCAGATCGAAGCCCTGGAGAGCTCGCCAGCCAGCAACCCCGACAGATGAGCCTGACCGGCAAGACATCACACCAACCTCCGAGCCCGGACGGCGAGACCTCGCACCAGCCTCCAGGCCCGGACCGTCAGACCTCACACCAGCCACTGGGCTTGGGCGGCACAGCCTCCCACCGGCGTCTGAGGTTGGGCGGTAGGGCGTCGCACCAGCCTTCGGTTGGGGGTTGACGGCTGTGGTCGCTGGCTTTGCTCAGTTGATGGCTGAGCAGGCTCAGGTGGCGGTGCGGATTACCGGTGCCGATCACACGTCGTGGAATCGGGTTTGGGATGTGCTCGAGGCTGATGACAGGCGGTGGGGGCTGGCGTGTCGGGACAACTCGCTCAGGTACCACCCTGAGCACATCGTCGAGTCGCTCCGGACCATGTTCGACCGGGCCGGCGAGCGGCACGGCGACTGGACGCTCCAGCGGTTCAAAGAAGCGATCCGGGTCGTGCTGCACGAGAACATCCACTTGCTCGCGGCGAGAGGCACGTCGCACTCGACCGGGATGGATGCATACAAGGAGCCGGCGCACGAGGTTGTCGAGGAGGCGACGACCGAGCTCGCGACGCAGATCCTGCTGGACAAGTACATCGCCGAGCTTGATCTGGAGCGCATTGCACCGGGGATCAGCGAGGTCAGCACACCCCCGCCGTACGGCGAGTATCGGCCGGCGGTCGAGCGGTTCGCGAACGCCGTCGGTGCGCGCGTCGAGCTGTCCGGGGACAAGGTGATCCTGCTGATGGCGGTGGTGAACGCGGAGGACAAGTTCCGGGTCGCCGCCGAACTGCTGTACGACAAGACGCTGTCCGACGTGGTGCCTGAGCAGGCGCGTGCCGGTGCGGTCGCGGAGATCGAGGCTGCGATGAAGCCGGCGTTCGCGTCGATCCACGGGTACGACGCCAACGATCCCCTTGACGTGAAGATGTCCGCGATGGCCGGCCTGCAGGCGTTTCAGCAGGCCAACGCGAAGGTCAACGACCTCGCGAAGTACTGGTCGGCCAACCAGGATCTCCGTAGGAGCATGGATGCCGGCCTCGGTGCAACACCGCCTCTCCACAGCGCGCAAGTCCCGACGCCCGGCGCCGCACCGGTTCCCCGCCGCTCAGCCAACCAACCCCAAGCCCACCGCGAGCCGCCCACGTCCCGCGGAGACTGACGGGTGACTGCCCGAGCCGGGTGACTGCCCGTGCGGGGCGGTTGCCCGTGCGGGTGGGTACGGTGTCTGGGGTTCGGGTTTGTTGGGTGGTGAGCGGAGGCGTTTGGTGGAGTTTGTTGGCGAGGGCGTGGGGATAGCTGCTGGGTTGGTGGAGTTGCGGCGGGCTTTGCATCGCGTGCCTGAGGTGGGGTTGCAGCTGCCGGGGACTCAGGCGTTGGTGCTGGACGCCATCGGTGGGTTGCCGTTGGAGGTGACAGCCGGCAAAGAGCTGACCTCGGTGGTGGCGGTACTGCGAGGTGGTGCGCCCGGGCCAACCGTGTTGTTGCGCGGAGACATGGATGCGTTGCCTGTGGTCGAAGAGACGGGGCTCGAGTACGCGGCGGAGAACGGGAATATGCATGCCTGCGGCCACGACCTGCACACCGCGGGCCTGGTCGGAGCGGCCCAGTTGCTCAGCGCTCATCGCGAGGAGCTGCGGGGCAACGTGATCTTCATGTTCCAGCCGGGTGAGGAAGGCCTCGGCGGAGCGGGGTACATGCTGCGCGAGGGTCTGTTGCAGGCAACGGGTGACAAGCCGATCGCGGCGTACGCACTGCATGTCTGGGCGCAGGCCGGGAAGGGCGTGTTCCAGATGCGTCCCGGCACGATGATGGCCAGCTCGAACCAGTTGCACATCACGGTCCGAGGCAAGGGTGGGCACGGGTCGATGCCGGACCGGACGATTGACCCCGTGCCGGTGGTGGCGGAGTTGGTGCTCGCGCTGCAGACGTACGCGACCCGCCGGGTGAACGTGTTCGATCCCGTGGTCATCACCGTGACGCAGCTCGAGGCCGGCGTTGCGATCAACGTCATCCCGAACACGGCCCGCCTCGGCGCGACCGTGAGGACGTTGTCCGATGCAACGCTCGAGCAGTTGACGCGCGAGCTGCCGGCGCTGGCCGAGCGGATCGCGGCGGCACACGGCTGCACGGTCGACGCGCGGCTCAACCCGCAGTACCCGGTGACCTTGAACGATGCCGCGCGTACGGCGGAGACCTCGCAGATCCTCTCCGGCTTGTTCGGCGAGGACAGGGTTCAGCACCTGGAGAACCCGTTGATGGGGGCCGAGGACTTCTCGATGGTGCTGAAGGAGGTGCCCGGCACGTTCGTGATGGTCGGCGCGCGGCCGGATGACGTCACCGCGGACGAGGCGCCGTCGAACCATTCGAGCATCGTGCGGTTCGACGACGCCGTCCTCACCGATCAGGCGGCGGCGCTGGCACAGCTCGCGGCACACCATCTGATTCCGGCGTGATGCCCCTGGCCTGGGGCTGGTCAGTCCGCCAGAGGCCGACCAGCCCCAGGGCTCAGGAGGGCGAAACGTTCAGGGTGTACGCGCCGCGGCTGCCGTACGTCGAGTAGCCGGTGTTGAGCGGGTCGCCGTAGCCGACGTTGTCGATCCGCAGGTAATACGTACCCGGCTGGAGGGCGCCGCTAACGCTCGCGCCGAGACCCGTCGGTGTACCGGCGTCGCTCTGTCCGGAGGCCGGGTCGTTGGAGGCAACGATCGCGCCGGAGCCGTCGAGCAGGTCCAGCTTGATGTCGAGGTTGCCCCCGGTCGGAGCCGGGCTCGCGGAAGCGGTGTAGTTGCCAGCGGCACTCACGTCGACGCGGTACATGTCGGTGTCGTCCTCCGCCGCGATGATCCCGGACGCCGGCGTACCGACGGTCAGCGCAGCGGCGTCGCCGGTCGTGCCACCGGCCTCGTCGGCGCGCAGCGCCAGGCCGTGGGTGCCGACGACCACGTAGTCGTCTTCCTTGTTGTTCGCGTCGGCGTACTCACCCTTGCTCCACTGGCTGATCCCGCGGTAGTACCCGACGCCCATGATCGGCGCCCAGGCGCCATGCC
The DNA here is from genome assembly GCF_004217145.1 of Kribbella rubisoli. Lineage (GTDB taxonomy): Bacteria > Actinomycetota > Actinomycetes > Propionibacteriales > Kribbellaceae > Kribbella > Kribbella rubisoli. Next base: position 2,200,257 of record NZ_SHKR01000011.1, read on the forward strand.
CCTGGTAGTACCCGACCGTCGACGTACCGTCGTGCGAAAGCCCGACGTTGTGACCGGCCTCGTGCGACGCCGCCTCCGCGAGGTTCTTCGCGCCGGTACCAACGCCCTTCGTGAACACGAGCGCAGGTTGGTAATACGAGTGCTGGCTCGTGCTGTCGTACACGCCGACGTACGCGACCCCGCCGCAACCACAGCCCGACTGGTACCAGGTGTCCGGGTCGATCAGCACGCGCGTGCCGTACTGCTCGTCCGACGCGCCGGACCGGTCGATCGCGGACTGCGGCGGCTCCTGCGTCGTCACGTCGACGTCGAACGTCGAGTAGTCCTCAGCCACGCGAGCCCACACCTCGTGGACCACGTCCTGCTCGGCGGTGCTGTAGTTCGCCGGGTCGCCGTCCGTGTCGTACGCCGAGACGTTCACCGGGTCGATACCCTTCGACGCGTTCCAAGCCGTACCGGTGATGGTGTGGCCGTCGAAGTCCAGGTAGAGCACGCGGTTCGAGCCGGGCTTGCTGTGCAGCTCGAACGCCGGACCGGTCGCGCCCGCGACGGCTGTGCGCGCCCAGCGGGGCGATACGTCGGGAGCCTTCTGCGCACTGGTCAGACCAGGCTCGCGGAAGAACAACTTGCTGTCGGCATCGAGCCACACGGTCTTGTCGGTGGCAAGGATCTGCCGCAACTTGTCCACGGGCATCCGGTTGTGGTCGGCAACGTCAGCGAGTCGCGACTGAACCTTGCCGAGCGCCGCGCCACCCGCCAACGGTTGCGACAACAACTGATCGACAGGCGTCTGCTGCGCATCGGCCTGAGTGCCGGCAGCGACAGCCAACCCTCCAAGAACAACAGCACCGGCGCAGGCGAGCGCGCCGGTGCGGCGGAATCTAGTCACTCGGAATCCTCCTCACAGGATTCCCCCCGGTTTGGGCGGTTCCCCCCAAGAACCAGGGGCCGTCGATCTCGGTGGGATCGACGGCCCCTGGCAGTTCGGGTGTCAGCTCGCGGTGACGCGGACCGAGTAGGCGCCGCGACTGCCGTACGTCGAGTAGCCGGTGTTCAGCGGGTTGCCGTACCCGGTGTTCTCGATCCGCAGGTAGTAGCGACCCGCGGTGACCTGGCGGCTGATGCTCGCGCCCAGACCGGTCGGCGTGGCCGCACTCGACTGGCCGGACGCCGGGTCGGCGGTCGCAACGACCGCGCCGGACGAGTTGAGCAACTGGAGCTTGATGTCCAAGTCCGCACCGGAAGCGGCCGCCGAGGCCGCGAAGGTGAACGTGCCGGCCGCGAGGTCGATCCGGAAGGTGTCGACGTCCGAGTCGTTCGCGTAGATGCCCTTCACGCTGGTCCCGAGTGTCAGAGCGGTGGCGTCCGAGGTGCTGTTGCCGTGGTCGTCGGCCCGCAGCGCCAGCCCGTTCTGGCCGATGACCGCGAAGTCGTCTTCCTTGTTGTTGGCGCCGGTGTACTCGCCCTTGCTCCACTGGCTGATCGCCTTGGAGTAGCCGACGCCCATGATCGGCGCCCAGGCACCGTGCCCGGCGTAGTACCCGACCGACGCCGTGCCGTCGTGCGACAGCCCGACGTTGTGGCCGACCTCGTGCGACGCCGCCTCCGCGATGTTCTTCGCGCCGGTGCCAACGCCCTTCGTGAACACGAGCGCGGGTTGGTAGTACGAGTGCTGGCTCGTGTTGTCGTAGACCCCGACGTACGCGACCCCGCCGCAACCGCAGCCGGACTGGTACCAGGTGGTCGGGTCGATCAGCACGCGCGTGCCGTACTGCTGGTCGGAGGACCCGGTGCGGTCGATCGCCGCAGCGGTCGGCTGCTGGGTAGTCACGTCCACGTCGAACGGCGCGTAGTCCTCGGCGACCCGAGCCCAGACATCGCGTACGACGTCCTGCTCCGCGGTGCTCCAGCTGTTCGGGTTGCCGTCGGTGTCGTACGCCGTGACGTTGACCGTGGCCGGCTTACCGCCGGTGTTCCACGCCGTACCGGTGATCGTCTGGCCGTCGAAGTCCAGGTAGATCACCCGGTTCGAGCCTGGCTTGCTGTGCAGCTCGAAGGCGGGACCGGTCGCGGCGGTGACCGCGGCACGAGCCCAGCGCGGGGACGGAGCGGCTGCGGACTTCCGCTCGGCGGCGGTCGCGACGGGCTCGCGGTAGAACAGCTTGCCGCCGCGGTCGAGCCACGCGGTCCTGTCCGTCGCGAGAATCCGCCGCAGGTGGTCGGTGGACAGCTTGTTCTGGTCGGCGACCTCAGTGAGCCGGGACTGGACCCGGCCGAGCGCGGACTTGCCTTGCAGGTCCTGGCCGAGCAACTGGTCGATGGGGAGCGGAGCGGGTTGCTGGGCGTCGGCCTGGTTGCTGACGACGACTGCGATGGCTCCGAAGACAACTGCACCGGCTACGGCGAGGGCACCGATCCGGCGGGGGCGGGTGTGCATGCTTGGGGTCCTCCTCAGGGACTCCGGGGCGGCCTCACATCTCGTGCGTGGGCACGCACTGTGCGTAGCCTGCCCGAAGGTCCCCTCCCCTGTATAGATTCGTCTCGGTATTTAACGCCGACTTGGGAGGGGCCTCAGATGCGCTACATGATGATTTTCAAGGCGAGCGAGGAGTCCGAAGCGGGTGGGCTGCCGAGCGAGGAGAGCCTGACCGCGATGGGTCTGGTGATGGCGGAGATGGCCGAGAAGGGCGTGCTGCTCGCGGGTGACGGGCTACTGCCGAGCTCGATGGGCTTCCGGCTCGGGTTCGACGACGAGAAGGAGCGCCGGGTGATCGACGGCCCGTTCGCCGAGACCAAGGAGCTGATCGCCGGGTTCTGCCTGATCGAGGTGGCGTCTCGCGAGGAGGCGATCGAGTGGGGCTGGCGCTGCGTGGCAGCCGACGGCCGCACCGACGGCGAGCTGGAGATCCGTCCGGTCCCGACCGCCGAGTTCTTCGGTGACAACTACACCAGCGAAGCGCGCAACCGTAACGACATCACTTTCCAGAAGGCCGCCGAGAACCTTCAGAACAGCAATACCTGACGGATCGACGTGCCGGCGGCCAGGTCGTCGAAGGCCTCATTGAGGTCGTCGAGCCCGACCGTCGCGGTCAGCAGCCGGTCGACAGGGAGTCGGCCGGCTCGGTACAGGGCGACGTACCGCGGGATGTCGCGGGACGGGATCGACGATCCCAGGTACGAGCCCTTCACCGTCCGCTCCTCCGCGACGAGGCTGACCGCCGGAACGCTGAACGCCTGCGACGGATGCGGTAGGCCGACCGTGACGGTGGTCCCGCCGCGTCTCGTGGCGGCGTACGCCTGTTCGAGCACCTTCGCGCTGCCCACGGTCTCGAAGGCGTAGTCGGCACCGCCTGAGGTCGCCGCACGCACCTGGTCGACCCCGTCAGCGGCGTCTAGTGCGTAGGTCGCGCCCAGCTCCAGCGCCAACTCCAGCTTGCTGGGTACGACGTCCACCGCAACGATCGGGTGTGCTCCGACGAGGACGGCGCCGAGCAACGCGGACAGGCCGACGCCACCGAGACCGAAGATGGCGGCACTGCGACCAGCACGGACCTGGGCTGTGTTCACCACGGCGCCGACGCCGGTCATCACCGCGCAGCCGAACAGGGCGGCGATCTCGGGCGGGAGAGACGGGTCGATCTTCACCGCCGAGTGAGCCGAGATCACGGCATGGTCCGCAAAACCGGACACACCCAAATGGTGATGTACGTCGGTCAGGCGGCGGGTGCCCGACAGGAGAGTGCCGGCGGTGTTGGCCGTTGCGCCGGGCTCGCACAACGCCGGTCGGCCCTCCGCGCACGGCCCGCAGGTGCCGCAGGACGGGACGAAGGCGCAGACCACCACGTCGCCCGGCGCGAAGTCGGCGGCCTCCGAGGCAACGACCTCGCCGGCGGCTTCGTGGCCGATCAGCATCGGCATCACCCGCGGGCGCGAGCCGTCGATCACTGAGAGGTCCGAGTGACACAGGCCGGCCGCGCGGATCCGGACAAGCAGCTCGCCGGGCCCCGGCGGCGCGAGCTCCACCTCTTCGATCCGCAGCGGACGCGACGCGGCGTACGGCGCCGGCAGGCCCATCTCCCGCAGTACGGCGCCGCGCACGATCATCCAGTGATCCCTTCGAGCGCGGAGCGGATGAGATCCGGGACCGGCACCGGGCGGCGATCCTCGCGCGTCACGAAGACGTGCACGAACCGCCCGGTGGCGGCCGGCTCGTCCGATCCCTCACGGAACAAGGCGATCTCGTACCGCACGCTGGAATTGCCGAGCTGACCACACCGCAACGCCGCATCCACGACGCCGGGGAACTCGAGCGGTTGCTTGAACGTGCACTGCGAGTCCACGCAGAGCCCGATCACGTCACCGCCGTGAATGTCCAGACCGCCCGACCGGATCAGGAAGTCGTTGATCACGGTGTCGAAGAAGCTGTAGTACACGACGTTGTTGACGTGCCCGTAGACGTCGTTGTCCTTCCACCGCAGCGTGATCGCGAGGTGGTGCGGATACGCGCTGCGGTCCATCCGTCAGGGCTTGCGGCCGACTCCGACCCACAGGCTGCACATGATGTCGGTGAACTCGCCCTTGTCGACCAGGCGCTGGGTCTCGTCGTCCGGGTACCACCGGAACGGCGACACGACGCCGGGCTCGACCAGCTCGGTGCCCTCGAAGAAACGGGTGACCTCTTCCTTCGAGCGGACCTGCGCGTCACCGCCGTCGGCCTTGTAGACCACCATCGCCCGCTCCCACAGCTCCGGCGCGAAGTCCGGGGTGCAGTGCGAGAAGATCAGCAGCGATCCCGGCGCGAGCGGCTCGACGAGCTGGCGGACCAGGTCGTACGGCTTCAGCGCGTCGGGCAGGTAGTGGAAGACACCGACGATGCTGAGCGCGACCGGCTTGCTGAAGTCGATCAGCTCCTTGACCTCGTCGGACTGCAGGATCGCCTGCGGGTCGGTGACGTCGGCCTCGAGGTACGCCGTCTTGCCTTCCGGCTTGCTGACCAGCAGCGCGCGGGAGTGCGCGAGCACGATCGGGTCGTTGTCGGCGTACACCACGTGCGCCGAGGGAGCGATCTCCTGGACGACCTCGTGCAGGTTCGGGCTGGTCGGGATACCGGTCCCGACGTCGAGGAACTGGGTGATGCCCTGCTCGGCGGCGTACTTCGCCGCGCGGTGCATCCACATCCGGTTCGAGAGGGCGGCGGTGCGGAAACCGGGGAACGCCTGGAGCAGGTGCTCGGCGGCCTGCCGGTCGATCGCGAAGTTGTCCTTCCCGCCCAGGAAGTAGTCGTACACCCGAGCGCCGTGCGGCCGGTCGAGCTTCAGCTGCTCGTACATCCGCGGGTCGACGTCGGCATCCTGCGATTCAGCCATGAAATTCCCATCCGCGCAGCGCTCAGAACTGAAGAGCCATCGTAGCCGGTACACGACGGACCGTGACACCGGCAGAACGACCCTATCGCTCCGAAGTCCCTTTGCCACCAGCTCCGGCGCGTCCGCGAATGGCCTTTACACAGGATTGAATCCAGCCATGCGTTTCGTCCTGATTCCGGGTGCCGCCTCGTCGTCCTGGCACTGGCATCCGGTGACCGCCGAGCTCCGTGCGCGCGGGCACGAGGTGATCCCGGTAGACCTGCCCTGTGACGATCCGTCGGCAGGATTGGCGGAGTACGTCGACACCGTTGTCACCGTGGCATCCGAGGCGGATGTGGTGGTCGCGCATTCGCTCGGCGGGTTCACCGGCGCGGTCGTGTGCGACCGGATTCCGGTGCGCGAGTTCGTGCTCGTCGCCGGCATGGTTCCGCTGCCTGGCGAACGGATCAGCGAGTGGTGGGGGAACACCGACTACGAGTCGGTCGAGGGTGAGGTCGACACGTTCTTCCACGACCTGCCTGCGGAGCTCGCAGGCGAGGCCCACAGACAGTTGCGGTCGCAGTCCGACAGGCCCATGAACGATCCGTGTGCGATCGAGAGCTGGCCGGCCGTGCCGACTCGAGCGGTGATCGCGACGGGGGATCTGCTGTTTCCGCCCGACTTCCTGCGGCGGGTCACGCAGGAGCGGCTCGGGTTTCTACCGGACGAGGTGCCTGGAGGCCATTTTCCGATGCTTGGTCAGCCCGTTGCCGTGGTGGACTATCTCTTAACGTGAGGGGGCTTCATGAGTGATGTGGTGCAGGGGCGGCAGACCGCGGCGTACGACGGGGAGGTGGTTGTTTTCCTGATCGGGATGCGGGTGAACTCGGTGTTCAAGGTGCGGGAGTGGTTGCCGGTGGCGAAGGCGATGGGGCCGATGCTGCGGGAGTTGATGAAGGACAAAGAGAGCGGGCTGCTCGGGTTCCGGACGCTGCCGACCTGGCGTGGGGTCACGTTGATTCAGTACTGGGAGTCGGTCGAGAAGCTGCAGGCGTTCGCCGGGGACACCGGGCGGACGCACCGGCCGGCGTGGGTCGAGTACTTCCGCAAATCGTTCAAGGGTGGCGCGGTCGGCATCTGGCACGAGACGTACGTCGTACCAGCCGGCCACACCGAAACCATCTACGGCAACATGCCGCTGCTCGGTCTCGGCCGGGTCAAGGGTGTTCAGCCGGTCAACCAGCGCACCGACACCGCAGCCCAGCGCCTGCACCAAACCGAATAGCTCAGTCCTGCCAGAGCCCGACGCGGTTGCCGTCCGGATCCAGGATCACAGCCATCCGGCCCAGCCCCGGCACGGTCCACGGCGGCGTCGAGACGGTCGCGCCGAGCGCCTCCGCCCGGACCAGCGTCAGCTCGACGTCCGGCACCGAGAAGTACGTCGTGATGCCCGCCGCCCGGGTCGCATCCGCGGACCCGATGCCGCCCGGCAGCGTGCTGGGCCCGGGCTCGACCAAGGCATAGTCGAGTTCTTCCACCAGCCGCAGGCGCCAGCCGAACAGCTCGGAGTAGAAGGCGCGGGACGCCGGGGCGTCCGACGCGGTGATGTCGATCCACGCAGGGTGCTTGTCGCTCATACCCAGTACGTCGAAGCGAGACGGCCGGGCTCGACATGTCGTGCGGTTACAGTGCAGGCGTGCGGTTTCTCCGGGATTTGTGGACGTTGCTGCAGCGTCGCGATTTCCGGCGGCTGTTCGCGGTGCGGCTCACGTCGCAGTTCGGCGACGGGGTGTTCCAGGTGGCGCTGGCGTCGTACGTGTTGTTCTCGCCGGAGCGGGCGCCTGACGCGGCAGCAATCGCCGGGTTGTTCGCGGTCGCGCTGCTGCCGTACTCGGTCCTCGGCCCGTTCACCGGCGTACTCCTGGACCGGTGGTCGCGCCGGCAGATCCTGTTCGCCGCAAACCTGACCCGCGCCGTGCTTGTGATCGGGGTCGGAGCGATCGTCGCGGCCGACAACGCCGGCGTGCTGTTCTATGTCGCCGTGCTGCTGACGCTCGGCGTCAACCGCTTCCTCCTGTCCGGGCTGTCGGCGGGTCTCCCGCACGTTGTCGAGCGCGACGAGCTGGTGATGGCCAACGCAGTCACCCCGACCAGCGGTACGGCGTTCTTCCTGATCGGCGGCGGTGTCGGCGCCGGCGTGAAGCTGCTCGTCGACTCCGACCTGACCGTCCTCGGGCTGACCGTCGTCATCTACACGGCCGCTGCATTCCTCGCCCTCCGGCTGCGGCGCGACCAACTCGGACCGGACCTGAACGGCGACGAGCCCAGCATCGGCGAGGCGCTCCGGACCATCGCGGCCGGCCTGATCGACGGCGGAAGGCACCTCAGGTCACGCCCGCAACCAGCGCTCGGACTGGCCGCGATAGGTTCGCTCCGGTTCTTCTTCGGGCTGATGACGGTCGCGATGATCCTGCTGTACCGCAACTACTTCTACGGACCCGGTCAGCTGGATCAAGCGTTCGGTGCACTGGCGATCGCGACGGGTGCGGTCGGAGCCGGGCTGTTCGTCGCCGCGCTCGTCACGCCGTGGGGCACTCGCGTGATGTTGCTGCGGCAGTGGATCACCTGGCTGTTCGTGGGTGCGGCCGTCGTGAGCGCCGTACCGATCGGGTTCTACACCAAGCCGGCGCTGGTGGCCGGTGGGTTCCTCACCGGGTTCTGCGCGCAGGGCATCAAGATCAGCGTCGACACCCTCGTGCAGACGGGTGTCGACGACGTGTACCGCGGACGGGTGTTCTCGCTCTACGACATGATCTTCAATGTCGGGCAGGTCTCCGCGGCCGCACTCGGCGCGGCGATCCTGCCCGACAGCGGGAAGTCCTACGCCGTACTGGCGCTCATCGTGGTCGGCTTCGCCGTGACCGCCGTGGTGTACGGGCGGCTCAGCTCACGTGCCGCGCAGCGCGGTGATCGGCTGGATGGCGGAGGCCTTCCAGGCGGGATACGTGCCGGCGACCAGACCGATGAACGCACCCAGCAGGGGTGAACCGAACGCCAACCGGTTGTCGAGGATCGGTGTCCAGTCCCGGATCCACGACACGCTCACGGTGAGGATCACGCCCACCGCCGTACCGAGCAGGCCGCCGAGGAATCCGACGATCACGCTCTCGACCAGGAACTGAACGGCGATATGTCTTCGCGCCGCGCCCAAGGCTCTTCGCAGGCCGATCTCCGAGGTGCGTTCCAGGACTGACAGCAGCGTGACGTTCGCGATGCCGAGACCGCCGACCAGGAGTGCGACCGCACCGAGCAGCAGGAACAGCGCGTTCAGGTCGGACTCGACTCCCTTGCGTACGGCGCCTTGCTTGGGCGGAGCGTCGACGCGCAAGGTGCTCGGGTTGTTCGGCTCGATCGCGATCGGTGCCTGCTCCGCGATCAGTTGCGCGGCGCCGACCGCCGTACGGATCTCGACCGCGTCGGGCGACTCGAGGTCGTACGCCGTGCGGGCCGCGCCGTTCGGCATGATCACCGCGTCGTTGAGTTCGGCCCGGCCGCTGACCGACTCGAGGATGCCGATCACCGTGTACGGCTCGTCGCCGATGAACACCGCGGGCTGCGAGTCGACCCGGTTGATCCCGAGGCGCTCGGCAGCATGCTTGCCGAGGACAACCACTTTGTCGGCACGCTGGTCGTGGCCCTGGTCGAAGAAGCGGCCCGTCTGAAGGGTCGCGCGTACGGCGTCCCACAGGCCGGCGGACCCGGCCATCACCTGAAGTGCCTTGCCGGCACCGTTGTCCAGGCCGGTGACGTTCTGGACCAGGTCGTCGCCGATCTCCAGGTTGCTGACGGTCCCGACCGCTTCGACGCCGTTCAGCCGTTTGATCCGGTCGGGCGCATCCCACGGCAACTGCGTCGCAGCTTCCCCTTCCTGCCCGCCTTTGTCGTCCGGCTGTACGACGACCCGCGTCGCCGCAGCAAGGTCGAACCGCTGCGTGATCTGCCCTGCGGCCGTCTGCCCCAGCCCGACCGTCCCCACCAACGCGGCAACACCGAGCACGGTGCCCAGCGTGGTGAGGATCAGCCGGGTAGGACGGGCCGCAACCCCGGCCAACGCTTCGTCGAGGAGATCTCGTACGGCGGGACGAGATCTCAGTCGCCGGCGCCGCCGGGACGTGGACGGCCCGCCGGCGGGATCCGGGGGGCCTGCTTGGGTTACCACTGGAGGGTTCCGTCGACGATGCGGACCTGGCGCTGGGCCCGGCGGCTGACCTGGGCGTCGTGGGTGATGACAGCCAGCGTCATGCCCTCGGAATGCAGTTCGTCGAACACTTGCAGGATCGCCTCCGCGTTGGCGCTGTCGAGGTTGCCGGTCGGTTCATCTGCGAGCAGGAGGCTTGGCTCCGCGACCAGGGCCCGCGCGATCGCGACCCGCTGGCGTTCACCACCGGAGAGCGTGGTCGGCGCGAAATCCATCCGATGCGACAGCCCGACCCGCTCGAGCGCTACCCGGGCACGGGCCAGTCGCTCCCGGCGCGGCACACCGACGTACACCATCGAGAGCGCGACGTTCTCCAGTACGGTCCGGTGGTCGAGCAGATGGAACGACTGGAACACGAACCCGATCCGCTCCCCGCGCAGTACGGCGCGACGCCGCTCACGCAGGCTCATCGTGTCGACACCGTCGAGCCGATAGACCCCACCCGTTGGGTTGTCCAACAATCCGAGCAGATGCAGCAACGTCGACTTCCCCGACCCGGACGGCCCGACGATCGACAGGTACTCGCCCTGCCCGATGGTCAGGTCGACCCCGTTGATCGCCCGTACCTCGGGCGGTCCCTCGAAGAACCGCCGTACGCCGATCATCTCGACGACCGGCGCCGGTAGCGCAACAGCAGTGGCGGTCATTTGCCCACCACCACCTGATCGCCGTCGGACAACTTCGCGTCGCCCTTGGGCGTGACCTGCGCGAACCCGTCCGCGGACAGCCCGACCGTGACCGGCACCAGTTCGACCTGACCGTTCCGCAGTACTTCGACGCGCGAGCTGCCGTCGGACCCGGACGACAACGCCGCCAGCGGTACGGCGAGAACCTTGCCGCTGGTGCTTTTCACCGGGATCGTCACCCGCACGTTCGCTTCCCGCAGCAGCGCCAACTGGCTCGCGGTCAACGCGTTCGGCGCGACCACGACGTCGTACGTGCTGCCGTTCTTCGCGACCCGGCGGACCTTCGCCGCGATCGCCGTAGCGTCGAGATCGAGCGACGCGACCATGCCGGCCTTCAACCGCTGCGCCGTCTCGGCGTCGACCTTGAGCGTCACGACCAGGGACGAACCGCTGGCCGACATCACCACGCCGTTCACCGTGCCGCCGCGCTCGACCTTCACGTCGTCGACCCGGCGCGGCAGCGTCTTCACGTAGACCACCTCGGACACCGGCAGCGGCGTACCGGCCTTGAACTTGGCCTCGCTCTCCGCATCCTCGGCGTCCGCGAGGTTCTCCTCCGCGTCGTCCACAGCGCCCTGCTGCACCGACGTGTCCTTCGCCTTGGCCGCCTTCGCCGCCTTCAGCTGGGACTGCGCCTGCCGGAGCTGGTTCTTCGCAGCGTCGACCTGCTTCTTCGCCTGGTCGACAGCCTGCGTCAACCGCTCCTCCGGCTCCGGGGCGTCGTACCCGGCCTTCTCGTAGAGCTCCTCGACCGCGGCCGAGGTGTCGAGCGTGTACTCGTCGTCGACGGTCCCAGGGTCGAACCCGAGCCGGTCGAGCGTCTCCTCCAGCTGCTGTACGTCGGGCCCCTTGCTCCCGGGCGACAGCGTCCGATACATCGGCAGTACGCCGGCCAGCCCGATCACGGGTCGTCCGGTGATCTCGAGCAGCGCCTTGCCCTCGGTGAGCGTCGACCCGACCGCCGGCACCTTCCCGGTCACGATCGCGGGCGTGCTGAGCCCGCTCGTCTCGACCCGGATGTTCACCGCGCCGTCGAACGAGGCATCACCGCGGCCCACCACCTTGCTCGACAGCGCCTTCTTCGCCACCGGCACGGTGATCTGGGAGGCCTTCGGCGGCGCGGTCTTCGCGGCCGCGTCCTCCGGCGAGCTGATCCGGCTACCCGCGGCCACGCCGACGCCGAGCGAGACCACGGCCACCCCGGCCACGCTGACGAGGACCCGGCGGCGGGATCTGGGCGAAGCGGTCACCGGTTCGCCATCTCGTCGCGGTACGCCTCGAGCTCGGTCTTGTGCTGGTCGACGAACTCCTTCTCGGCGTCGTACTGCACCTTCTTGTACGCGTCGTCGTACCCCTTGGCCTTGCACTTCTGGTCCGCCACCGCGAGGTCGATCTCGAACTTGCGGAGTTCGGTCAGCTTGGCCGCGTCGACCTTGTCGAACGACGGCGGACCGGTGATCGTCTTCGCCGGACCGCCCTTGGCCGGCGGCGTGTTCCCGGTCAGCGCGTCCAGCTTCGTCTGCACCTGGGTGCGCGGATCGTCGACCTTCTTGAACCCGGAATGCCCGGCGTCGGCCATGCAGTCGGACCAGGCGCTGGTCGCGTCGACGACCCGCTGGTCGGCGTCGATCCGCTTCTGCAGCGCCTGGATGTCCTTGAACAGGCTGTCGAACTTCTTGAAGTTCGCCGCCCGGTCCTCACCCTTGCCGTAGACCTGCTCGATCGCCTTGCCCCGGCAACCCAGGTCCTGCTTGCCGCTGTCGGACGGGCCGCCGCCGCTGCCCTGGATCACCACGGCGCCGCTCCCGTTCGCGTTCGGTCCGTTCAGCGCCTTGTCGTACGCCTTCTGCGCGGCCGGCGACAGCGCGCTGCGGATCTTGGTGTTCGGGTTCGTTTCGTCGTCGCCGGCCTTGGACCAGTCGATCGTGCTGATGCCGTACCCGTACTGCTGGGCGAACTTGTCCGGCGGCAGGTTGAACGCGTCGGTGAACTTGCTCTTGGCGTTCTGCTCCGGCGGTACGGCGACGTAGTCGAAACCGGCCGTCTTCATGCACGCGGCGGTGGCGTCCTCGACCTTGCGCTGCTTGGCCAGCTCCTCCTCGCTCGGCTGCTGCGCACCACCGGCCCGCACCGCAAGCCGGATCCCGCTACCGCCGGACGAACTGACGAACCCCTCGCCCATGTACTCCGCGAGCGGGCTCTTGTCGCTGTTCTGGTCGCCGGACGCGACCGGCGCCTTGTCGTTCCCGCAGCCGGCCACCGCGAGGATGGCCAGCAAGGCTAGCGCGGATGCAGTTCGTGAGGTCTTCATGGCGGTCGAGCGTGCCGTCGCGGCAATGAAGAACCTGTGAAGGACCGGTATGCACCCGATGCTCTCAGCCGATCTTCATCGGATTCTCATCAATCTCGGGGACATTGAGGACTATGCCAGCGCGGATCTTGGTCGCCGAAGACGACCTGAAGCAGGCGGAGCTGATCCGGCGGTATCTCGAGCGGGAGGGGCACCTGACCGTCGTCGTGCACGACGGCCGGGCCGCGATCGACGAGGCCCGCCGGCGCAGCCCGGACCTGCTGGTGCTCGACGTGATGATGCCGAAGGTCGACGGTCTCGACGTCTGCCGGGTCCTGCGTGCGGACGGACCGGGCGATTCCGGGGTGCCGATCATCATGCTGACCGCTCGTTCCACCGAGGACGATCTGCTGCTCGGGCTCGACCTCGGCGCGGACGACTACCTGACCAAGCCGTACAACCCGCGCGAGCTCGTCGCCCGGGTGCGGACCGTACTGCGGCGGACCCGCGTGCGCGCCGAAGGGGAGGTGTACCGCGTCGGCGAGCTGGAGATCGACCCGAGCCGGCACGAGGTCCGGCTGGCCGGGCAGCCGATCGAGCTGACGCCGGCGGAGTTCAAGATCCTTGCCTGCCTCGCCGCATCGCCGGGGCGGGCGTTCTCGCGGCAGCAGTTGCTCGAGCATGCCTTCGGGTTCGACCACTACGTGTTCGACCGGACCGTCGACGTACACGTCATGAATCTGCGGAAGAAGATCGAGCCGTCCGCGGTTCCGACGTACCTGAAGACCGTGTACGGCGTGGGCTACAAGCTGGCCGACAAGGTGGTCAGCCATGCGTCGTAGTGTGCTCGTCCGGTTTCTCGGACTGTCGCTCGCGGTCGCGCTCGGCGCGGTGATCGCGACCGCGCTGATCGCGACGTACAGCACGTCGGAGAAGTTGCAGGGCGAGATCGACGCGAACACCGGGCAACTCCAGGTCGACGGCGAGATCTACGGGCAGCTGTCGAAGTACGCCGCGGACCACCCGACCTGGTCGGGTGTGGACAAGCTCGTGCACGAGTTGGGCGACAAGCTCGGTCGCCGGGTCGCGGTCACCACCGACGACGGCTCGGTGATCGCGGACTCGGCCAGGATGCTCGGCGCCGCGCCCGCGCTCCCCTCGGTGCCAGCGGCAACCATCGACGCACGGAACTCCGGCGTCTCGAAGCTGTCCGCGATCTCGGGTGCCGCGGCGTACTCGGCCCGCAAGACCGTTGCCTCCGGCCTCTCCGGGTTCGTCGCGACGGCCTCGGTCGCCCCGCCGTTCGTGGCCTACCCCGACTGGGGCATGACGGAGCAGGAGAAACAGCAACAGGAGCGGCTGGCCCAGCAGGCGGTGGCGTGCTGGAACGCGAAGGGCAAGGCTGCATCGATCAGGCAGACGGGGAGCGTCCCGCAGGTCGTGATCGAATCGACCCAGTCGCTCGCCGGGGTCCGCGTGCTGGAGAAGCCGGGCGCCGCCGCGAACGACACCTGCTCCCCGCCCGGGCTCAACGCCCCGAGCGCCAAGGCCAAGATCGTGAACGACGACGAGATCCGGCGCGCGAGAGCATGTCTCGACGCGGCGGGCATCCTGTACCAGGTCAACGACTTCGAAGGGCTGAAGTCGGTCGAGCCCCAGACCAAGGGCGAGGTCCCGGCCGCGTTCGACGACTGCACGACGCAGGCGCGCATCCAGGCGTTGACGCCGTACGTCGCTCCGCCGGCGAAGCTGTATCTGGGCGCGAAGAGCACGTTCAACGTGTTCTCCGGCGAGGGGCTCTTGCGTACGGCGGCGACCGCGCTCGGCGTACTGCTGATCGCAGCGCTGGTGATGATCTTCGCTGGCCGTCGCCTGGTTCGGCCGATCGTGGCGCTGACGGGTGCGGCGCAGCGGATGCGGAACGGGGATCATGCGGCCCGCGTACCGGTGAGCGGGAAGGACGAGGTCGCTCGCCTCGGACACGCGTTCAACGACATGGCCGAGTCCATTCAGCGGCACGATTTCCAGCGGAAGGCGATGGTGAGCGACGTCGCGCATGAGTTGCGAACGCCGCTGGCCAACATCAAGGGGTATCTGGTCGCGTCCGAGGATGGGGTGGTGCCGCTCGACAGCGAGCTCGTCACGTCGTTGCTGGAGGAGACAGAGCTGCTTGAGCACCTGGTCGCGGACCTCCAGGACCTCGCGCTGGCAGACGCCGGCATGCTCCGCCTGCATCCGGCTCCCCGCGACCTCACCGAACTCGCACAGCAAGTCGTCGCCGCACACCGCCCGACTGCCGACGCAGCCGACGTCGCCGTCACCGCTGTCGGTGAGACCTCCCCAGCGGTGGTCGACAGCGCACGCATTCGTCAGGCGCTGGGCAACCTGGTCTCGAACGCTATCCGCTACACGCCGGCGGGCGGCAACGTGATGGTCGGCGTACGACGGGTTGGCGACGGCTACAACTTGAGCGTCACCGACAACGGCAGCGGGATCGCCGAGGAGCACCTGCCGTACGTGTTCGATCGCTTCTACCGCGCCGAGCACTCTCGCAGTCGGAGTACTGGTGGAAGTGGGCTCGGGCTCGCCATCACCAAACACCTGGCCGAGGCACACGGCGGCAAGATCACAGTCACCAGCCGCCTGGGGTCCGGGTCCACCTTCACGGTCTGGCTCCCTGCGGCTGCCACACTGTCGGGGTGACACAGCCTCCGTACCCGTCCGGACCCCAGAACAGTGGCTCGCAGCAACAGCCCCCACCCGGCACCCCTGCCGGACCGGGCGGACCGGCGTGGGACGGACGGGGGTATGCGCCCGGTTTCGAGCCGCGTGGGCCGAAGCGGTCGCGGACGAGCCTGTACGTCGTCATCGCGGCAGCCGGGATCATCGTCTTCCTCGGCGTCGTCGCGCTGCTGCTTCCGGGCCTCATGGGCGGCGACGACGACCAGGGCAGCGGCCCGACCGCGCCGTCACCCGCGGCGGCTCGACCGACCGGCTCACCGCAGCCGACCGCCCAGGCCTCGGAGACGCCCGGCGGGCCGCGCCTGACCGAGGCCACGACGCTCGCCACCAGGTTCCTCGCGTACCTCAACGCGAACGACCAGGCGCACGCAACAACGCTCGCCTGCGCGGACAGCAAGAACCTGCTGGCCGGCCAACTGATCGTCACGATCGATCCGCCGACCAAGCTGGCGGTGAGCGGACCCGCCGCCTCGGTGAGCAGCTACTACCCGCGGATCTCGGTCCCCTTCTCCGGCACCACGAAGGGCAGCGTCCCGCTGACGGGTACCGTCGACATCATGGACCAGCCGACCCGGCCGCTCTGCGTTCGCCTGACGTCGGTCGCGCACTGATCGGTCCTGTTCCGGATGGCGCCGAGGAAAGCCCGCGTGGCCGACGTACATGAGGTCGCGTCGGGGATGCCGCATGTCACCAAGTGGGAGCGCGACGACGGTACGGATCGCCCGGTGTACCAGGTCGGCGGGAAGTCGTTCGTCTTCTTCCGTACGCCGCGACCGGACGCGGTCGATCCGGTCACCGGCGAGAAGTACGACGACGTGATCATGATCTGGGTCGAGTCCGAGGACGAGAAGCTCGCACTGGTCTCGGACGAGTCGACCCCGTTCTTCACCACACCCCACTTCGACGGCCACCCGTCGGTCCTCATCCGCGGCAGCGAACTGGGCGAGATCTCCAAGCAGGAGCTGACCGAGATCATCCAGGACGCCTGGCTCTCCAGAGCCTCCAACCGCCGCGCCACGACGTGGCTGAAAGAGCACCGGTTGAGCTGACCTCGCTGCCACACTGTTCCTGTGAGCTCAACGCCGCCCGGGCCGAACAACAACTGGCAGCCGAACCCCCGCGACTACAACTCGGCCCCCACCTACGGCCAGCAACCCCGCAAGAGCCGCGCCGGCCTGATCATTGCGCTGATCCTCGTCCTTGCAGTGGTCGCCCTCGGCGCCATCGGCATCGTCACCTACCGCCTGCTCACCTCGAGCTGACCGACGGCATCAACTCATCTTTCCGGAACAAAACCGTCGCCCGCCGGCAAAAATGTTCCGGAAACCGCTCCTACCGACCGGTCGTGCGGCTAGAAGATCAGCCGCCGCGAAGCGGTGTCCTCTCGGGTGGTGTTCAGCGCGGGGACAGTGCGCGGGCGGTGTCCAGGAGGTTCGTGCCGGTGGGGAGGGTAGCGATGATGGGGGTGTCGAGGCCGTTCTCGATGTAGCGGTTGATGTGGGTGCGGCATTGGGCGGGGGTTCCGTGGACGATGAGGGCGTCCAGGATCTCGAGGGGTACGGCGGCCATCGCGGCGTTGCGGTCGCCTGCGGCCCAGGCGTCGCGCATCGGCTTCATCGCAGTACCGCGGCCGAGCCAGTCGTGGAAGGCGGCGTACCCGGGGACCGTCAGGTACGTCGCGATCAGGAACCGCCCGATGTTGCGCGCCATCTCCGCGTCCTCGGTGACGCAGACGAAGATCCGCGCGGCCAGCTCCTTGTCCGGCCCGAGCTCGGCGCGCACCTGTCGTACGTCGTCTGCCGACAACCAGTTCGTGATCGCCCCATCGGCCTCCCGCGCCGCCAACCGCAGCATTTGCGGGCGCAGCGCGGCCAGCATGATCGCCGGGGGCACGTCCGGCGCCTTCTCCAACCGGAACCGGTTGATCGTGAAGCTGTCGAACGACCCGTCCACCTTCTCCCCCGCGAACGCCTGCCGCAGGAACCGCAGTACGTCGCGGGTCCGCGCGTACGGCGGGTCGTACGCGATCCCGTTCCAGCCGGTCACGATCGTCTCCGACGACGCTCCGATCCCGAGCACGAACCGCCCCGGCGCGAGATCCGCCAACGCCGCCGCACTCATCGCAAGCGCAGCCGGCCCGCGCGTATGCACCGGTACGACGGCCGTCCCCAACCGCAACCGCTGATCCCACTCAGACGCCAATACCAGCGGTGTGAACGCATCCGCGCCCGCCACCTCCGCCGACCACAGATCCGTGTACCCCAGCTCGAACAACTCCGAGACCAGCGATCGATGGTCCCGCAGCGGCACCCCGGTCAGCGGAACGGTCAGTCCCCAGCGCATCACAGCATCCTCTTCAGTGCGGCGAGCGGCGCGAACCGCATCACCTGAGCCAGCGGCCTCCACGGCCACGACGGTACGTACGCCTTCGACTTCTCGGACTCGATCGCGGTCACCATCGCCCGCACGCCCGGCACGGTGTCGACGATGAGCGGCGTGTGCGCGACCCGCTCGTTCATCTCGGACCGGATGTACCCGGGGTAGATCGTGCTGACCTTGATCGGCTTCCCGAGCAGCTCGATCCGCAACCCCTCGGCGAGCGAGGCGATCCCGGCCTTGGTCGCGGCGTACGTCGTCACCGTCTTCGGCAGCCCGCGCAGTCCGGAGATCGACGAGATGAACACGAGGTGCCCGGCGTTCCGCGCCCGGAACAGCTCCATTGCCGCCTCCGCCTGGGCGAGCGCGCCGACGAAGTTCGTCAGCGCGGTCTCGCGGTTCGCGTCGAACCGGCCGGTGCCGAGCGGCGCGCCCTTGCCGAGACCGGCGTTGACGATGATCCGGTCCAGCGGCAGCTCGGCGTCGATCTTGCGGAAGACCTCGAACACCTGGTTGTGATCGTTCACATCCAGGCTGTGGATAACCACCTGAACCTGTGGATAACGCTCGTTCAGCTCGGCCTGCAGCGCCTCGAGCCGCTCGGTCCTGCGCGCGGTCAGCGCCAGGTTGTGGCCCTTCGCGGCGAACTGCCGGGCCATCTCGGCACCGAGCCCGGAACTGGCGCCCGTGATCAGGATGTTCCGTCGCATCGCAGTCCTATCTGTAGGAGAGCAGCTCGCTGCCGACGTGGACATGCTCGTTGTAGCTCACCACAGTCAGCCCACCGCGCCCGGACACGACCTTCGTGATCGCGGTGTTGATCGTCACCGGGTTCAGCTTCGCCCACAGCCCGTCCCCGCCGGACAGCAGGCGGCTCACCACCGCCGCGATCGGCCCGCCGGATGTGAACACGAGCGCCGTTCCGCCCTTCCCGAGTCGCTCGGCCGTACGCCGTACCGCCGCCTCGGACCGGTCGCAGAACGCCTCAAACGTCTCGGTGTATCCGTCGGCGCCGTCGATCCATCTCTGCGTGGCCGCGGTGAACATGTCCTGGAACGCCCGCTGCGGATTCCCGGTGCGCGCCAGATCAGCAACCATCACCGCCCGCACGCGGTACGCCGGTTTGTGGGCGATGATCACCTGCTCGTGGTCGAACTCGTCGTACCCGTTGTCGACCTCAGGTATGAATCCGGCCAGCGTGGCCGTCTGCTGATGTCTGCGCATCGAACCGGAAACCACCACGTCCGGCTTCACGTCCGACAACGCCTCACCCAGCCGCCGCGCCTGCTGCTCACCGAGCGAGGACAGCTTGTCGTAGTCGCGGGCGCCGAACGACGCCTGCGCGTGGCGGATCAGGTGGATGGCTGCCATCTACGCCTGCCGGATGATGCGACGGCAGCGGCGCTCGAGCAGGTTGACCGGGAGCCAGAAGTTCTTGAACCGCGGATTCCGGGTCTGCTTGTGGTGATACCGGTAGTAGATCTGTTGCGCGATCACCGCGAGCCGGAACAGCCCGAACACCTCGTAGAACGCCCAGTTGTCCGCCACGAGCCCCGACCGCTTCGCGTAGTACTCCACGATCTCTTCGCGCGTCAGCATCCCCGGAACATCGGACGGCTGCAGCCTGAACCGGCGGAACGCCCAGTCGTCATCGGCCTGCACCCAGTACGCGAGCGCGCTGCCGAGATCCATCAGCGGATCGCCGAGCGTGGCCAGCTCCCAATCGAGTACGCCGACCACGTGCAGCGGATCATCCGGCGCGAGTACGACGTTGTCGAGGCGGAAGTCGTTGTGGATGACACACGTCCGTACGTCGGCAGGCTGGTTCGCCGCGAGCCAGGCCATCACGCGTTCGTAGCTGGGTACGTTCCAGGTCTTCGCCTTGCGGTACCGGTCGGACCAGCCGGTGACCTGGCGCTCGACGTACCCCGCACCGCGCCCGAGATCGGACAGCCCTGCCGCTTCAGGGTCCACCGCATGCAGCTCGGCGAGTGTGTCGATCAGCGTGAACCCGAGCTGCCTGGTCTGGTCCGGAGTCAGGTCGACACCGAGCTTGTGGTGCCCGGGGATCGTGCCGGCGACTCGCTCCATCACGTAGAACTCGGAGCCGATCACCGAGTCGTCGTTGCAGTGGGCAACCATCTCGGGGACGTACCGGAACACCGGCTTGAGGCCTGCCTGGATCCGGTACTCGCGGCCCATGTCGTGCGCGCTCTTCGCCTTCGTCCCCGCCGGCGGACGGCGCAGGATCAGGTCGTAGCCCGGGTAGCTCAATAGGTAGGTCAGGTTGGACGCGCCACTGGTGAACTGCTTCACCTCAGGCAGGCCGTCCGGCAACTCCGTCCGCCGCCGCAGCCACGCGTCGACAGCGGGTACGTCGAACGCGTCCTCGTCCCGGACCGCCCGCGCGGCATCACCCATTCGTCGGCTCGGCCCGCTGCCGGGCACGCTCCGCGATCTTGCGCATCTGCCGGTTGTACAGCGGGCGCGCGAACCGCTTCGTACGCCAGGCCATCGCGGCCGGCCGGTCCGGGATGATCAGGAACTGCTTCTTCTTGATCCCCGCGAGTACGGCGGTCGCGATGTCGTCGGCGGACCGCGGCGACTTCTCGATCAACTGTCGTGCCGTCGCGCCCATCGCACTGTCCGCGCCGCGGATCGAGTCCGCGAGGTTCGTCCGGAAGAACGACGGGCAGACCACGGACACGGTCACGCCGTACGGATGGAGCTCGTGCGACAGCGTCTCCGAGAGCGCGACGACACCGGCCTTGACCGTGTTGTACGAGCTCATCATCGGCGGGTGGACGAGCCCGGCCGCGGACGCGGTGTTCACGATGTGGCCGGATCGCTGCCGCTTGAACAGCGGGGCGAACGCGCGACAACCTCGCACGACGCCCATCAGGTTGATGTCGACGACACGGTCCCACTCGTCCAGCGTCTCGACGTCGATCCGCCCGCCGGTCGCGATCCCGGCGTTGTTGACGAGGATGTCCAGGCCGCCCCAGTTCTGCTCGCACCACGCGACCGCGGCGTCCCAGTCCTCGGCACGGCGTACGTCCAGCTTGAGGTACGCCGTGCCCTCGCCCTCCTCGGCCACATCCGTCGACAGGACCTGGTGGCCTTCGGCAACAAACTTGGCGACCAGCGCCGCACCCAGCCCACTGGCGGCGCCGGTGACGAGGACTCGGCTCACTTGGCCTCCTGAGCAGCAGACAGGTACGACGCGAGCTCGATCCTCGCGATCACCCCACGATGCACCTCGTCAGGCCCGTCGGCCAGTCGCAACGCGCGCGCACTCGTCCAGGCGGCCGCGAGCGGAAAGTCGTCGGACAGCCCGCCACCGCCGTGCAGCTGGATCGCCATGTCGATCACGTCCTGCGCCATCCGCGGTACGGCGACCTTGATCTGGCTGACCTCGCTCAACGCACCCGCGAGCCCTTGGGTGTCCAGCAGGTACGCCGTTTGCAGCACGAGCAACCGTGACTGGTTGATCGCGATCCGCGCGTCGGCGATCCGCTCGCGGTTGCCGCCGAGGTTCACGAGCGGCTTACCGAACGCAGTACGACTGGTGCCACGCTCGAGTGCGAGTTCGAGCGCCTTCTCCGCAAGGCCGATCAGCCGCATGCAGTGGTGTACGCGCCCCGGACCGAGACGACCCTGTGCGATCTCGAACGCTCGACCCGGTCCCATCAGGACGTTCGACGCCGGCACGCGGACCTCGGTGAACGAGACCTCTCCGTGGCCGTGCGGTTCGTCGTACCTGTGCATCGCCGGCAGCAGGCGCTCGACCTTCACGCCCGGGGTGTCGCGCGGGACGAGGACCATTGTGTGGCGCGCGTACCGGTGGGCGTCGGGGTCGGTGAGGCCCATGAAGATGAGGAGCTGGCAGTCCGGGTGACCGACGCCGGTGCTCCACCATTTGCGGCCGTTGATCACGACCTCGTCGCCGTCGACGACGGCGGTTGCCTCCATGTTGGTGGCGTCAGACGACGCGACGTCCGGCTCGGTCATGCAGAACGCGGACCGGATCGTGCCGTCGAGCAACGGCTCCAGCCACTGCTTCTTCTGCTCCTCCGTGCCGTAGCGGAGCAGGACCTCCATGTTGCCGGTGTCCGGCGCGTTGCAGTTGAAGATGTACGGCGCGATGAACGACCGGCCGGTGAGCTCGGCGATCGGGGCGTAGTCGAGGTTGCTCAAGCCCTCGCCGTACTGCTCGTTGCCAGGCTCGGCGGGTGGCAGGAACAGGTTCCACAAGCCGGCTTCGCGCGCCTTCGCCTGCAGGTCCTTGATCATCGGTTGCGGCTGCCACGGGTCACCGGCGGTACGGATCGCGGTGTGCAGCTCCGCCTCGACCGGCTCGATCTCGCTGCGCAGGAAGGCGTCTACCCGCGCGACAAGATCCTGAGCCCGGGCCGAAGGTTCGAACCCCATCAAGACTCCCTTCCTCGCCTTGACCGTAGCTCAGCTTCTAAGCAATGCTCAATAGATGGATCACCGGCTGTCGGCGGACGACCGCAAGAAGCAACTGGTCAAAATCGGCCTGATGATGCTGCGGACCAAACCGATCCACGAACTGTCGATCGATGCCATCGCCGGCCAGGCCGGGATCTCCCGAGGCCTGCTGTTCCACTACTTCCCGAGCAAACGCGACTACTACGTAGCCGTCATCTCCGCCGCCGGCCGCCGCCTCCTTCGCGTCACCAAGCCCGACGACTCCCTCGCGCCTGAGGAGCAACTCCGCGAGATGCTCACGCAGTTCGTCGCGTTCATCGAGCGGCGGCGTACGGCGTACATCTCGTTCGTCCGGGGCGCTGCTGGCGGAGACGACTTCGCCGTCGAGGTGTACGACGAGACTCGCGCGGGGCTGACGAAGCGCGTGCTCACCTACATCGGCACTCCTGAGGTAGCGGACGACCCCAAGTCGCTGGACTACCTCCGGATCCACGCGTGGCTCTCGTACGCCGAAGACCTGGCAATCGAGTGGTCCGGCCTACCCGAAGCCGACCGCCCATACGACGCGGAATACCTGATCAACCACGCCACCGAAGCCCTACACATGCTGCGCAAGCTGTAATCCCGCGCGGGGGAATCCCCCGCGTGCTACGCAGCCGCTTTGTTCGTCGCTCCGCTCCTCACCGCGTCCGCTCCGCCCGCTCCCACCCGGCTCATCGCCGGTGCATCCTTTCCGGCTACCGCCGGGGTCTCCGGCTATCGCCGGACCGGGCGAGCTGCCGCTCGCGGGTGACCACGGGCTTATCGCCGAGAGCGCCGAGCTCCCGCCGTGTTGTCCGGCGCCCACCGGGTCTTCCGTACCGGCGATGAGCCGGGGGTGGGTGAGAGCGGGCGCAGCAGGAACGTAATGACGAACGGAGCGCCTGCGTTAGCGCGCGTGGGCTACGGCAGGAGTTCGGGTGTGAGGTCTGGGGTTGCCATGTCTGGGTCGAAGGGGAACAGCGGGCGGAGTACGCCGTGGTGGCCTAGGCGGAGGAGGTCTTGGTCTACGCCGCCGGGGGTTAGGGCCAGGAGCCAGTCGGCGGCCAGGTTGTAGAGCTCGGGCTCGAGGTATCCGATCTTCACGATGACGAGGTCCGTTGCCGAGGGGTCGAGGCCGAGGAGGGTGAAGTCGGCGATGTGGTGGTACGGCTTGCGGCGGGACGTCAGGATGCTGTGCAGACCGCCGACCTGGACGACCGCGACCGTGCCGCCGACCGGGTCCTCCGAGAGAGAGAAGACGGTGCCGGACATCTCGGCCGGACCTGCCGGACCGGAGTCGACCTTGCCACCGGCGGCGACCTCGACCGGATTGCCGACGCCCGCCGCCACACAGGCTGCGACGGCTTCGGGGTCGACGATGCTGGCGTGGATGGCGGTGGCCTTCCCCGAGGTGAGGTCCTCGATCTTGAGCAGCTCGGCCAACGTCCACGACGTGTCGTCAGCGCCGCCGGCGGTCGGGTTGTCGCCGGAGTCGCTGATCAGGAACGGGCGGGCCGTGCTGGCGAGACCGGCCGTCACGCACTCCTCCAACGTGCCGGTCGGAGCAACGAACTCGAACCCATCACGGGCATCCCAGTACGCCTGCGCCAACTCAGCAGCGCGCGCAGTAATCAAGTCAGAATCATCACCAGTCACAACCACAGCGGCCCGGCAGCGCGGCTCGTCGGCCCACGCGTATCCGACCCACACCGCCGCATCCAGCACTCCAGCCTCGTCCGCGATCTCGCCGACCCGGTGATAGATCGACTTGGCCGGCTCGAGTCGGGTCGACGTCTTCTCGCCGGGCAGCAGCACCGGCACCTGCACCCATGCCTTGCCTGGCTTGCCCAGCCCGGAGCGCATCCGCTCGACGAGGTTGCGCAGCGCCCGCTCGCGGCTCTCCATCGCGTCTTCGTGCGGCGCCATCCGGTAGCACGTGATCAGATCCACCGCCGTACCGAGCTCCCGCGACACATTCCCATGCAGGTCCATCGACGCAGACATCAGTACGTCGGGACCGATCACGGCGCGGATCCGCGTGGCGAGATCGGCCTCCGCGTCCTGCCGGCCGACCACGCTCATCGCCCCGTGGATGTCGAAGAAGAACCCGTCCAGCTCGCCGGCCCCTTCGAGGCGGGTGATGATCTCCGCCGAGAGGTCGTCGTACACCTCCGGCAGTACGGCGCCGCCCGGCAGCGACCGGGCGTGCAGCAGCGGGACCCACTCGATCCCCTGCGCCCAGTCCTTCCCGAGGAACTCGTACCGCTCCATCAGGTGGTCCCCGCGCCGTACGTCGAAATCGGCCAGCCCGGCCCGATGCGGCGAGAACGTACTGGACTCGATGGCGATCCCGGCAATGCCGATCCGAAGGTTCATGTCTAAAACCTGCCACAACCGAGCCGTTTCGCGCACTGCCTCTTGTCCGGATTTGAACATCTCGAACCTGTCGAAAGCCCCCGCCCGGCTTCGAGGTAGCAGCACAAGCCAGCAACCGATCGAAAAGGAGAAGGACATGACCAACGAACTGCAGCGACTCGGCCGACTCGTCGGCACCTGGGACGTCAGCGGCGGCGCGACCGGTACGACGAGCTTCAAATGGATGGACGGCGGCCACTTCCTGGTCCAGCGCGGCCGCCTCGATCACGACGGCCACGAAGTGCGGATGACCGAGATCATCGGCTACGAGCACCCGTTCGGCGGGGAGCGGGGGACGGAGGTGAAGTCACGCGTGTACGACGCCGACGGCAACACGCTGGACTACGTCTACGAGCTGGCCGGCGACGAGCTCACGATCTGGGGCGGCTTCAAGGGCTCCCCCGGCCACTTCAAGGGCGTCTTCACCGAGAACGGCAACCGCCTCACCGGAGACTGGGTGTACCCGGGTGGCGGTTACCACGCCACGATGGTCCGGACCGCTGCCTCAAGGAGTGACCGATGAAGTACCTGCTTCTCGCGTACGGCGACCAGGCCGCCTGGGACACCGTCGACGTGAACAGCCCGGAGTTCCTCGCGGCCTGCAAGTTCTACGAGGACCTCGCGGCGGAGCTGACCGCGACCGGCGAGCTGCTCGGCACAGAAGGCCTGGCGCATCCGGCACTGAGCCGCACGGTACGACGTACCGCGGCCGGACCGGTCGCCAGTGACGGACCGTTCGCGGAGTCCAAGGAGGTCCTGGCGAGCTTCGCGATCGTGGACTGTGAGAGCCACGACCGGGTGATGGCGATCGCGGCCCGGATCGTCGACGCTGTCGGCGAGACGGTCGAGGTACGGCCGATCATGGCCGGACCGGAAGACATCCGCCCGGACAGCTGACGATGGAGGAGCTGTGGCGCAGCCTCGTCCCGCAGGTGCTCGGCGCACTGGTCCGCCGGTACGGCCATTTCGAGGCGTGTGAGGACGCGGTCCAGGAGGCTCTCCTGGTCGCCGCGCAACAGTGGCCCGAGCAGGGCGTCCCGGATGAGCCACGGACCTGGCTGATCCGGGTCGCCTCCCGGCGACTGATCGACCTGTTGCGCAACGAGGAGTCCCGCCGGCACCGGGAGGACGCCGTTCGTACGCCGGATATCGCTCCGGCACCGGTCAGCGCGACCGACGACTCGCTGACGGTTCTGTTCCTCTGCTGCCACCCGGCGTTGCCCGCCGCGTCCCAGATCCCCTTGACGCTTCGAGCGGTAGGCGGCCTGACCACGAGCGAGATCGCCGCCGCTCTGCTCACTCCCGAAGCGACGATCGGGCAGCGGATCAGCCGCGCGAAGCAGAAGCTGCGGGGACAACCGTTCCGTCGGCCCGACGACTACGAGGAGCGGCTGGCCGCCGTACTGCAGGTTCTTTATCTGATCTTCAACGAGGGCTACACGAGTACAGCCGGCGACGAGCTCGCGCGGGCCGACCTGTCCCGGGAGGCGATCCGGCTCGGCCGGATGCTGCACAGTCTGCTGCCCGATGACGGTGAGGCGGCCGGGCTCCTGGCCCTGATGCTGCTGACCGACGCTCGCCGGTCCGCGCGTACGACGGCCGACGGCGCGCTCGTCCCTCTCGACGAGCAGGACCGCTCGCGCTGGGATCAGGCGGCGATCCACGAGGGCACCGAGCTGATCACCAGGGCGATGCGTACGACGACACTCGGGCCGTACCAGTTGCAGGCCGCGATCGCTGCCGTCCACAGCGAGGCGACGACGGCCCGGGACACCGACTGGCGGCAGATCCTTGCCCTGTACAACTTGCTCGAACCGTTGCTGGACGGTCCGGTCGTCCGGCTGAACCGGGCCGTCGCGACTGCGATGGTGCACGGCCCCGAGGCAGGGATCCGGCTCCTCGACACGCTGTCGACCGACGAGCGCGCGCTTCGCGGCCACCGCTTCCATGCCGTCCGGGCGCATCTCCTCGAGCTGCGAGGCGATCACCGAGAAGCGGCCGATACCTACCTGTCAGCGGCAAAACTCACCACGAACACCCCCGAGCAGCGCTACCTCCGCAACCGCGCGGCACGTCTCCGCGAGCGCTAGCGGGGTGAGCCCGTGCTGCCCCGGACGATCAGCTCGGTCGCCAGCTCGACGTGGAGCGCCTCGAGCTCGTGATGATCCAGGAGGCGGGTCAGCAGGCTGACGGCCATCCGGCCCATCTCCTGCAGCGGCTGGCGGACCGTGGTGAGCTGAGGAGTAGTTGCGCGGCTGAGGTCGAGGTCGTCGAAGCCGGCGATCGAGAGATCGCGCGGGACGGACAGACCACGTTCGGCGGCGGCTTGAAGTGCGCCGATCGCGGCCTTGTCGTTGAACGCGACCAAGGCGGTCGGGCGCGGGTCGAGGTCGAGGAGCTCCAAAGCCGCCCGGTAGCCGTGCACCGTGGTCGGTTGGTCGTGGCGGACCAGCGATGCGTCGGGCAGGATCCCCGCATCGGCGAGAGCAGCGGCGTGACCGCTCAGCCGGGCGTCCGCGGCCAGCCATTCGCGTGGACCGGCGATGACGCCGATGCGAGTGTGGCCGAGCGCGGTCAGGTGCGCGGTGAGCTGGCGAGCGCCGGAGTGGTGGGCGGCCGAGACCGACGGGATGTCGCGAGGCAGCGCGGTCCGTGGATCGACCACGACGAACGGGAAGCGCCGCGAGCTCAGCCGCACCAGGTCCTCGCTCGACTCCGGCGGAAGGATGAGTACGGCGCCACCGACGTCACGCCGGGATGCCAAACCACGCAGTACGGGATCGTCCTGCGTCGCCTCGCCGGCGTTGAGGATCACCTGTCGACCGTGCCTGTCGAGGGCCTCGGCGATCGACGAGACGATCAGGCCGAAGTAGTCGGTGAGCACGTACGGGCAGCGCACGTAGACGCCGCCCTCGACGGGTTTCGGCGTACCGCCGCGCGGCACGGGCGCGGGCAGCCCGAGGTCCTCGATCGCCTGCTCGACCAGCCGCCGAGTCTCCGGCGCGATGCCGCCGACCCGGTTGACCACGCGGGACACGGTCGCGAGCGACACCCCGGCCGCAGCCGCGACGTCGCGCATCGTCGCTCTAGCGCGCGGCATTTGTTACATCACTTTGTTTCACGCTCAGCACTCTAGACCTACGCTCCCAGACCTTGACAGTGGTCGATCGCGGGCGTGTCCTGTGGCCGTTTGTTTCATCCCTGAGGAGTGCGATGAGAACACCCGCCTTCGGCGTCGCCCTTGCTCTCACGGTGGCGTCACTCACCGGACCTGCCCAGGCCCAGGCCCATCCCCCGACGACCCAGGTCAATGTCTGGGTCACCACGCCGGACCGCGCCGAGTTGCTGCACGAGCGCACGCCAGTCACGTTCCACGACGGAGCCAGTGACCGGACCACGATCACGGTCGACCCACGGACGTCGTACCAGACCATGGACGGCTTCGGCGCCTCGATCACGGACTCGTCCGCGAACGTGCTGTACCGGCTCAGCCCGGCCGACCGCGAGCAGACGATGCGCAAGCTGTTCGACCCCCGCCAGGGGATCGGCGTCAGCTTCCTGCGTCAGCCGGTCGGCTCGTCCGACTTCACCGCCGCGGCCGAGCACTATACGTACGACGACGTGCCGGCCGGCCAGACCGACTTCGGTCTGAAGCACTTCACCATCGCGCACGATCAGCAGCAGGTGCTGCCGTTGCTGCGGCGGGCAAAGCAGCTCAACCCGCAGCTCAAGGTGATGGCGACGCCGTGGAGCCCGCCCGCGTGGATGAAGACCGCGGACTCGCTCGTCGGCGGCCGGCTCAAGGATGACCCCAAGGTGTACGACGCCTATGCGCGCTATCTGGTGAAGTTCGTCCAGGCGTACGCGAAGGCCGGCGTACCGGTCGACTTCCTCTCCATCCAGAACGAGCCGCAGAACCGCAAGCCGAGCGCCTATCCAGGCACGGACATGCCGGTTCGCCAGGAAGCAGCAGTGATCACCGCCCTGGGTCCATTGCTGCAGAAGGCGAGTCCGCGCACGAAGATCCTCGGCTACGACCACAACTGGACCACGCATCCCGGCGACATCGCCTCGACGCCGCCTGGTGAGGACCCGGAGACCGACTACCCGTACAAGCTGCTCCAGACGCCGGCGGCCAAGTGGATCGCGGGTACGGCGTACCACTGCTACTCCGGCGACCCTTCGAAGCAAACCGACTTGCACAACGCGTTCCCGTCGAAGGGCATCTGGTTCACCGAGTGCTCCGGCTCGCACGGGCCGACCGACACCCCTCCGCAGATCTTCCGCGGCACGCTGACCTGGCACGCGCGCACGCTCATGCTCGGTACGACGCGCAACTGGGCCAAGTCGGTCGTCAACTGGAACATCGCACTCGACTCCACCGGCGGCCCGCACCTCGGCGGCTGCGACACGTGCACCGGCCTGGTCACGCTGCAGCCGGACGGGACGGTGACGACGGATGCGGAGTACTACACGATCGGTCACCTGTCGAAGTTCGTGAGACCGGGCGCGGTGCGGATCGGGAGTACGTCGTACGGGACGACCGGATGGAACGGGCAACTGATGTCCGCCGCCTTCCGCAACCCGGACGGCAGTACTGCGCTCTTGGTGCACAACGAGAACGACGACCCGCGCAGCTTCACGGTCGCGGTGGGCGACAAGTCGTTCGACTACGAGCTGCCCGGCGGAGCGATTGCGACGTACACCTGGGGCCGGCCGGCAACCGACGTACCGCAGCAGCTGACTGTTGCCGGTGCGACGGCGAGTGACAACGGTGCGGATGCCGGGCTGTTGACCGATCAGGACGGGTCGACGGTGTGGCAGAGCAAGGCCGCGCAGACGCCCGGTCAGTGGGTGCAGGTGGATCTGGGCAAGACGCAGACGTTCCGCTCGGTTGCTCTGGACAGCGGTGGGAATGTCGGCGACTACGCGCGCGGCTACGAGGTTGCTGTCAGCAAAGATGGTGTGAGCTGGCAGACGGTTGCGTCCGGCACATCCACGGGGCAACTCACCACGGTCAAGCTACGGCCGACGTTTGCGCGCTACGTGCGGGTGACGTCGACGGGATCGGCTGCTAACTGGTGGAGTCTGGCTGATATCCGAATCTATCGCTGAGCCGGCACGCGACGGCGGCGGCCTTCTCGTTGCTTGCAGCAATGATCTGCAGGCCGACGGGGAGGCCGTCGGTCGGTAACGGGATGCTGACCGCGGCGTGCCGGGTGAGGTTGGCCAGGCGGGTGTTGTTGAGCAACTGCTTGCGTACTTCGAGTCCGCCGTCGGGCGTGGCCGCTTCGGTGATGAGCGGCGCGGTGGTCAGGACGGTCGGCGTGAGTACTGCGTCCACCTGTTGCAGCACAGCGTCCAGCTGCCGCGTGATCGCTATCGCGTCTTCCTGTGCGCGCGTGTAGTCAGCTGGCTGCACAGCCGAAGCCTCACGCAGCCGCTGCTGCACATCTGGTTGGTACCGGTCGTGGGAGCGTCCCAAGTGATTCGCCACCGCTTCAGGGCCTTGGAGGTTGGCTGCCGTCGTGAAGCTGTGCGACCACTCCGGTAGCTGCACGTCAAGCGCGTCAAACGTCTCCAACGCGGCAGACCACGCCGGGCGTGCCTCGGCGGTGAGTCGGAGGTACTCGGGGTTGGTTGCCACACCTAGCCGAGGCTCAAGCAGGTCGAAAGCCCTCAGCCCGCCCAGAGCGGTGAGCGCGTAGGCGGCGTCCGCGGCGGTGCGGGTCAGCACACCGACGTGGTCGAGCGACTGCGACAGCGGGAACACTCTGTCCGCCGGGATCGTGTTGTACGACGGTTTGAACCCGACGACCCCGCACAGTGCAGCCGGGATGCGCACCGAGCCCGCAGTGTCCGTGCCGATCGCCAGCAGCACCACACCGGCCGCTACCGCAGCAGCTGACCCGGAGCTGGAACCACCTGTCATCCGCGACGAGTCATGCGGGTTCCGGCACGGGCCGACGCGGTTCGACGTACCTGTGCAGCCGTAGGCGTACTCATGCGTGTGCGACAGCCCGATGATGATCGCGCCGGCCGCGCGCAACCGCCGTACGACCTCAGCGTCCTTCCGGCCCACCTCATCCATCGATGCGGACCCACACCGGTACGGCAGCCCCTCGACCTCGACGATCTCCTTCACCAGCACCGGCACACCCGCCAGCGCCCCACCCCGGTCATGCGCCGCGGCCGCCTTGCGCGCACCCTCCACATCCAGGTGCACAACAGCATTCAGCTCCGCAGCATCGGCGGCCCGCGCCAACGCCACCTCAACCAACTCAACAGGGTCCAGCGACCCGTCACGAACCCCGGCGGCAGTTTCCTCGAGCGTCCTCACCGGCCCATCAGACCATGGAGAGGAAACGGAAACAGGGGCGTCATGCCAGGTTGCTACCGTCCGGGACATGGTGATCGAGGGAGTGGAACTGCAGGCGATGCCCGCGACGGACCCCGCCATCCGGGCGTTGGCCGCCGCTCAGCAGGCTGAGCTCGCCGCCATGTACGGCGAGGACCAGCCGCTCGTCGCCCTCCACCCCGACATCACGTTCACCCTGCTCACTCTCGACGGCACCCCGGTCGGCTGCGTCGGTCTCCAGCCGGTCGGCCCCGCCCTCGGCGAGATCAAGCGCATGTACGTCGCCCCGACCGCGCGCGGCTGGGGCCTGTCCCGCATCCTCCTGGACGCTGTCGAATCCCAAGCCCGCTCCGCCGGCCTCACGCGTCTCCGCCTGGAAACCGGCACCAAACAAGCCGAAGCGATAGCCCTCTACACAAACCACGGCTACCGGCCGACCCCGCCGTACCCACCCTTCGAGCACGAACCAGCCTCGCTCTGTTTCGCGAAGGACCTCTAGAGGTTCAGCACCACGTGGTCGCCGTCGCGGTGGAAGCCGAGGTTCTTCAGGTACGGCGTGGAGTCGAGCATGCGCGGTGGGGCGAGGACCTGGTGGAAGCCGTGGTCGGTGAAGACGTCGCTGCGGCGGTAGACGAACTCGCCGGGGGTGAAGTCGCGGTACTTCGGGACGACGTAGTCGAGGTCGATCTGCGCGCGGCCGGTGCCGGCGTCGTGCGCAAGAACCACGCCGACGGTGCGGTCGTCGTGCTGGACCAGGAACGCGTACTCGCTCGCCCCGGCCGTGAAATCGGGGTTGAACCGGGTGATGTCCTTCGCATGCCGATCCAGCACGTACCCGAGGTACGAGTCGGTCTTGTCGACCTCGAGCACCTGGTACGCCGTCTCGTCGTGCCGGTGCCGCAGCAGCCGCCACAGATGGACGACGTTGATGACCGCCAGCACCGCGTTCATGCCGACCATCGGCCAGACGCCGACCGCGGCGTTGAAGCCGACCAGGATCACGCAGCCGATCAGGTTCAGGATCCGCAACCGCAGGATCCGCGTCTGCAACAACGACCACACGACGAGCGCAGATCCGCCCCACCCGATGATGCTCCATACGTCCACACCGCGAGACTAGATCCCGTGACCGATTTCCTGCTGCTGGACGCCGCACCTAGCGCATCCGGAACGTCGGACCACCTGCGCGGTGGCTGAGGTGGCTGAGGGACATCGAGGTTGGGGAGGATTTTGTGCCGGATTCGGTGGGAAATCCTCCCCAAGGTGGCAGTCCGGGCCGGCTGGAGGCCGCGTGGAGCTAGGTGCGGGCGGCCCACCAGCGGAGTAGTTCTTCGCGGGCGCGGGCTTCGTCGAGGGGGCCTTCGTCGAGGCGGAGCTCCATCAGGAACTTGTAGGCCTCGCCGACCTCGCGGCCCGGCGGGATGCCGAGGATCTGCATGATCTGGTTGCCGTCGAGGTCGGGGCGCAGGGCATCGAGCTCCTCCTGCTCCTGGAGCCGTGCGATCCGCGCCTCGAGGTCGTCGTACGCCGCCCGCAGCATCTCGACCTTGCGCTTGTTGCGCGTGGTGGAGTCGGCCCGGGTCAGTACATGCAGCCGCTCGAGCTGGTCGCCGGCGTCGCGGACATAACGCCGTACGGCGGAATCCGTCCATTCGCCGTCGCCGTACCCGTGGAAGCGCAGGTGCAGCTCGATCAGCTTGCTGACCTGCTCGATCTGCTCATTGCTGAACCGCAGCGCCTTCATCCGCTTCCGGGCCAGCTTCGCCCCGACGACGTCGTGGTGGTGGAACGTCACCTTCCCGCCGGCCTCGTTGCGCTTGGTCTTCGGCTTCCCGATGTCGTGGATCAGTGCGGCGAACCGAATGACGAAATCGGGCGTCGGAACAGACAGACGCGATTCGAGGTCGATCGCCTGGTCGAGGACGGTGAGTGAGTGCTGGTACACATCCTTGTGCCGGTGGTGCTCGTCGACCTCGAGCTGCAGCGCCGGCAGCTCCGGCAGCACGTACTCCGCCAGCCCGGTCTGGACCAGCAGACCGAGCCCGATCCGCGGCTGGTCCGCGCAGATCAGCTTCTCCAGCTCGTCCCGGACCCGTTCCGCGGACACGATCGTGATCCGGTCGGCCATCGCCGTCATCGCGGCCACCACCGCGGGATCGGGCGTGAACCCGAGCTGCGCGGCGAACCGGGCCGCGCGCATCATCCGCAGCGGGTCGTCGGAGAACGAGTCCTCCGGGGTGCCCGGCGTCCGGATCACCTTGTTCGCGACGTCGGTGATCCCGCCGTACGGGTCGACGAACTGCCGCGACGGCAGCCGGACCGCCATCGCGTTCATCGCGAAGTCCCGGCGGGCCAGATCGCCCTCCAGGCTGTCGCCGTAGGCGACCTCGGGCTTGCGCGAGGTGGGATCGTAGGTTTCCGACCTGTAGGTCGTGACCTCCAGAACCCACTCGCCCTTACGACAACCGATGGTGCCGAACGCCTTGCCGATGTCCCAGACATGGTCCGCCCACCCGGACAGCAACCGCTCGATCACATCGGGGTGCGCTGACGTGGTGAAGTCCAGATCCTTGCTCCCCCGCCCGAGGAGAATGTCCCGGACAGGACCGCCGACCAGGGCGATCTCATGGCCGGCGGCATCGAACCGGGAGCCCAGTTCGTCGACCACCGGAGCGAGTTGCAGCAAGGCCTGGACGGCTTGTCGCTGCAGCGCGGGCAACGATCCGGCGGAGGCTGACTGGTCGGCAAAGGGTGACACGGGGAACTAGGTTACGGTGACGGCGTGTTCAGACGGCGACTGAGGCTCTCTGCGGTGGCGGGTGCCTGCCTGCTGGTTGCTGCCTCGGCAGCGACTCTCGGCGCTCCGGCCGACGCCGCACCGGCCGACGATCCGACCGTCCAGGTGACGATCGACTCGTTCGGCCCGGTCGCTCCGAAGCCCGGCCAGCCGGTGGTGATCAAGGGCCGGGTGACGAACACCAGCGCGGTGACGTTCAACGATCCGCAGGCGCTGGCCTGTATCGACCGCACCCGGCTCGCGAGCACCGCCGCCGTCGAGGCGATCCCGACCGAGCAGAACGTCGCGATGAACGACCGGGACAGCTGCAGCAATCTGACCAACGACCCGCAGACGTTCAAGCCGTTCGACCAGCCGCTGGCGCCGAAGCAGACCGTCGAGTTCTCGCTGACGGTGCCGTGGAAGGAATGGCGGATCCAGGACCAGACCGGCGTGTACGTCGTCGGCGTCACGTTCCGCGGCGAGCCGCAGAACGGCGCCCGGATCATGGCCGGCCGCGCCCGGACGCTGATGCCGGTGGCCGGTACGACGCCCTTGGCCCGCCCCGTCGACACCGCGCTCGTCATCCCACTGCGGCACCGCCCGACCCAGCTCGGCGGGAAGAACTTCGCCAATGACTCCCTCGCCCAGGCGCTGGCACCCACCGGCTCGCTGAGCCGCCTGCTTGCGCTCGGCAAGGAGCGCAAGGTCACCTGGCTGCTCGACCCCGCGATGCTCGACGAGATCAAGCAGATGGCGAAGGGCTACGTCATCGTCGCTCAGAACGGTGAGTCCACTCCGGGCGCCGGACAGTCCGACGCGATCGCATGGCTGAAGGACTTCGACGTCACCCGCGCCCATGGCAACCAGGTCGTCCTCCTTCCGTACGGCGACCCTGACGTGGCCGGACTGCTCGATTCGGGTGACCCGCTCAAGAACCTGGTTGCCCGAGCCCGCCAGACGACCCAGGGCTACATCCTGTCCGGCGCCTCCGCCGACGTCCCGGTGTCGTTCACGAACGGCCTGTGGCTCGAGGGCGGCGCCGCAGCGGGCCGCTACCTGGGCGCAGCCTCCACCGGCTTCCCCGGCGCGAGTGACAGCGACCTGAACCTGGTCAGCAGCTCCTCGTGGTCCGCCGCGACCCGGCCGGTGCTCACGTCGACCCCGGTGTACGACGTGATGACACCTGGCCCTGACACGTTGGTGCGGACCGTGATCGCCGACTCGTCGCTCACCAGCGGCGGACCGGACCAGGAGACCGCCTCCAGCCCGCTGCAGGTCCGCCAGCGCTTCGCAGCCGAGACCGCGCTGATCGCCGCCGGCAAGGGCACCCCCGCGTCGGTAGTCGTGCTGCCGCCGCGCGGCTGGGACAACGACAGTGCCGCCACCGCACAGCTCGCCGCCAGCCTGTCTCTTCCGTGGATCAAGGCAACCGACGTCAGCACGGTTGTGGCGAGCAACCCGAGGCCGCAGGTCACCAGAGCACCGAAGGCGGCTGAGACCAACGGCGTACTGACCGAGGCGCAGCTGAGCAGCGTCCGGGACCTCGACGCCGCGACCAGCACGATGCAGAACCTGCTGGTCGACGAGAACGCCCTGCCGGAAGTGATGACGCACGCACTCCTGCGGTCCACGTCGTCGGGCTGGAACGGCTATCCGGAAGAGGCCCGGCACTTCGCGGCGATCGAGCTCGGCTCGGCGAACCAGCAGCTCGGCAAGGTGCACCTGGTCAACGCCAGCGTCGACCGCGGGCTGCGCAAGGAAATCAAGGTCAATCTGGCCGGCAGCAAGGGCACGTTCCCGCTGACCATCACCAACGACACCGAGTGGTCGGTCCGGGTCGGCATCGAAGTCACTGCCGCCAACCGCTCCGACCTGAAGATCACGCCGCCGCAGACCGCCGTACTCGGCCCGAAGCAGAAGTGGACGCCGCGGATCACCGCGAGCGCCGAGCAGAACGGTCTGATCCGCGCCAACGCGCAGGTGGTCACCGCGGGCGGCCAGTCGGTCGGCAAGTCGCAGGAGCTGCTGATCCAGGCCAGCCAGTACGGCAGCGTCGGCTGGATCCTGGTCGGCGCCGCCTGCGCCCTGTTGTTCGGTACGTCATTCGTCCGCATCTACCGCCGGATCCGGACCGAGCGCCGCAACCCGAACCCCGCTGCGGAAGCCGGCCCGGAAGTCACCGCGGATGCCACTGCGGAAGCCACTGGCGATCCCGCTGACACTGCTGATCCCGCCCACGATCGCCCCGAGGCGAACGGCGTACCCGAAGCTGCGGCTCCGGATGCGTCATTGAAAGAAGGAGTCGGTTCGAAGGATGGCTGACCGCACCCTGCGA
Organism: Kribbella rubisoli; assembly: GCF_004217145.1. Classification (GTDB taxonomy): domain Bacteria; phylum Actinomycetota; class Actinomycetes; order Propionibacteriales; family Kribbellaceae; genus Kribbella; species Kribbella rubisoli. Next base: position 2,236,314 of record NZ_SHKR01000011.1, read on the forward strand.
TCCGCGGCGGTGATGGCGGCCGGAACGGTGCTGTCCCGCCTGCTCGGATTCATCCGGATCGCCCTGCTCGCCGCCGCCATCGGCACCGCGCTGCGCGGCGACATCTTCACCGCCGCGAACACGATCCCGAACAGCCTCTACATCCTGCTCGCGGGCGGGGTGTTCAACACCGTGCTGGTCCCGCAACTGGTCCGCGCGATCAAGAACCACGACGACGACGGTCAGGACTTCACCAACCGCGTGCTGACGTTCGGCTTCGTCGTACTCGCCGTCGTCACCGTGGGGTGCGTGCTGCTCGCGCCGGCGATCGCGGAGCTGTACCTGCCGAAGGAGCTGCACGATCCGTCCCGGATGACCGAGAAGGCGAACATGGTCATGTTCGTCCGGCTCTGCCTGCCGCAGATCTTCTTCTACGGCGCGTTCGTCCTGGTCGGTCAGGTGCTGAACGCGCGGCGCCGGTTCGGTCCGATGATGTGGGCGCCGATCGCGAACAACATCGTCGCGTGCGCCTCGATCGTCATCTTCCTGTTCGTCTACCGGGTCGGCGACACGCCTCCGACGTACAGCCATGGCGAGGAGCTGCTGCTCGGGCTCGGGCACACGATCGGTATCGCCGTCCAGCTGCTCGTGCTGCTGCCGTACCTGAAGGCGAGCGGGCACACCTATCGGCCGAAGTTCGGCCTCCGCGGTACCGGTCTGGGGCACACTGCCCGATTGGGCCTCTGGACGGTTCTTTTCGTCGCCGTGAACCAGGTGACGCTCGTCGTGGTCACGCAGCTCGCCATCGCGGGTAGCGCGTCGGACGACCCGGGCGCGAAGGCCGGTCTGTTCGCGTACAGCACCGCGATGCTGATCATCCTCGTGCCACACGGCATCGTCACGGTCTCGCTGGCGACCGCCGCACTGCCGCAGATGTCCGCGCTGGCGGCCGAGGGCGACACCGCCGCGGTGGCCCAGCTGTCGGCGCGTTCGATCCGGCAGACGCTGGCGATCGTCGTACCGGCGGCCGCCGCGATGATCGCGTTCGCCTATCCGATCGTCACGCTGATCGCCGGGTACGGCTCGGGCAAGAACAACCTGACGCTGATGTCGTACACGTTGATGACGCTGGCGCTCGGCATCGTGCCCTTCACCGTGCAGTACTTCCAGCTGCGCACGTTCTACGCCTTCGAGGACACGAAGACGCCGTTCTTCCTGCAGTGCGTGATCGCGGCAACCAACATCGCCGCCGCTGTGATCGGGGTCCGCGTGCTGCTCGATGCCGAGCACCTGCGGTTCAGCGGCGTGATGCTCGGGGCGGCGTACGCGCTCGCCTACCTGGTCGCCGTACTGATCTCCCGGCCGGTGCTGCGGCGGAAGGTGCCGCGCGTGCCCGGTGCGGGGATCGGACTCCCGCTGCTGGCGATGGTGATCGCTGCCGTGGCCGGCGCCGGCATTGCCCGCGCGGTGATCTGGGTTCTGAGCCTGGAAATCGAATGGTCCGGACCGCTCGGCGCGATCCTCGAGCTGGCGATCGCGGCGATCGTCATGCTCCCGGTCTACGCCGCTGTGTCCCGGGTACTCCGTATCCACGAAGTGAACGACGTGGTGTCCATGGTCACATCGAAGTTGCCTGTGCGCCGCTGAACCGGAACGCTTGTGCATTCGTGCACCACGTGTCCGCGTCAACGGGCACTAACATGGGGCTGCGAAAGGGCCGCTGGGGCATCAAGGAGGGCGAGAGACACCGTGTCGAACCAGACCGTGAGTCCTGGTGCCCTGCTGGCCGGGCGGTACCGGATCGCCGAGCTGCTGGCCGAGATCGACGGTGCGCGGGTGTGGCGGGCCGTGGACGAGGTGCTCAGCCGCGCCGTCGTCGTCGACGTATTGCCGGTCGGTGATCCGCGGACGAACCTGCTGTTCGACGCCGCACGCCGGGCCGCCGCCGCGAACGACCCGCGCTTCCTGCGGGTGCTCGACTGCGACATGCACGACGGCGTGACCTACTGCGTCCGCGAGTGGGCCGGCGGGCGATCCCTGGAGCGCATGCTCGGCACCGGGCCGCTGACCGGACAGCAGGCGGGCTGGCTGGCCCGTGAGGTCTCCGAAGCGCTGGAGAACCTGCACCGCACCGGCTTCGCGCACGGAGCGATCAGCCCGGCGACCGTGATCATCACCGACGCCGGCGCGATCAAGGTCGTCGGTGTCGCGACCGAGGCGGCGCTGCGCTCGTCCGGAGCGGGTTCTCCCGAGGAGGACGTCCACTCCCTGGGCGAGCTGCTGTTCGCGTCGCTGACCGGCCGCTGGCCCGGTCCGGCACCGGCCTGGGGGCTCCAGCCCGCACCGGTCGAGCACGGCCGTCTGCTGAGCCCACGCCAGGTGCGAGCCGGCGTACCGCGCTCGCTGGACGACATCTGCGACCGGCTGCTGGGTGACCCGCCACGGCACCACGCCCCGCCGATCACCAGCGCGGCCGGCCTGTCGGCTGCGCTGTCCGGAGTCGTCGGCAGCTCGCACGAGCCGCCGAACCAGATGGACGAGACGGTCCAGGTGGCCCGGCAGAACGGCAGCATCGACGACGCCACGCAGGTCGTGCCGCAGTCCGGTCCGCCGGCGCTCGACCCGAACCCGCAGCCGGCGTACGACGCCGAGCCGAACGGGTACGGCCAGCCGCAACCGGCGTACAACACCGCGGCCGAGACGCGTCCGGTCCGCCGCCAGACTCCCCCGCCGTCGAACGGGAACGGCCGGCGCCGGCACGACGAGCCGAAGCCGAAGGGTTCCTGGGGCGGCCGGATCCTGATCCTGCTCGCGATCCTCGCGCTGCTGTCGGTGATCGCGATGGCGCAGTTCCTGCTCAAGGGCGCGATGAACAACGACCAGGACAACAACGGCGGCGGTGCGAAGAGCAGTGCCCCGCCGCAGACCAGCACGACGCCGTCGGCGACCGGCGGCCCGGCCAAGATCGTCGCCGCCAAGGACTTCGACCCGAAGCCGGACGGGAACGGCGAGGAGCACCCGGAGGACGTGCCGAACACCTACGACGGCAAGGCGAGCACGACCTGGACGACGATGTCGTACAGCAAGGCGAACCTCGGCGGACAGAAGCCGGGTGTCGGCATCATCTACGACCTCGGCGCGCCGACCACCGTGTCGAAGGTTTCGGTAGCTGTGCAGGGTGACGACACCAGCCTTCAGCTGATGGTTCCGGTGGGCGACACCAGCACCTCGCCGCCGGCGGTCAGTGGCTGGAAGGCCGTCGCCACCCAGGAGGACCAGCCCGAGGGTACGGTGAATCTCACCCCCTCGGCGCCGACCGAGACGCGGTACGTGCTCGTCTGGCTGACCAAGCTGCCGAAGGACAGCGGCGGCAAGTACCGGGGCACCATCTCGGAGGTCTCAATCCAGAAATGACGGCCCACCTGGACTCGGGCGACCAGCCCCGCCCGGACGTCCCGCGCATCGGCGCCGGCGAACCGGTGCCTCAGGCTGCGCACGCCGGTGCGCCGACGAGTTACGACCAGCTCGACGACCACGAGCTGCTCCGGATGCACGTGGCCGGCAACCCGGACTCGTTCGGGTTCCTGGTCAAGCGGCACCGGGACCGGATGTGGGCGGTCGCGATCCGCACCCTCGGCGAGCCCGAGGAGGCGGCCGACGCGCTGCAGGAGGCGTTCATCTCGGCGTTCCGGCGGGCCGACTCGTTCCGCGGGGACGCGAAGGTGACCACCTGGCTGCACCGGATCGTCGTGAACGCCTGTCTCGACCGGATCCGTCGCCGTCAGGTGCGGGCCGCCGACCCGCTTCCCGAGGACGAGGACCGCGCCGCCGAGCTGGCCGGACCGATCGAGCAGGACCCGGCCGAGGTCCGGGAGCGCCGGCTGGACGTGCTCAACGCCCTGAAGCAGATCAACGAGGACCAGCGTGCTGCGCTGGTCCTGGTCGACATGGAGGGCTACTCGATCGAGGAGGCGGCAGCGATCCTCGACTGCGCCCCGGGCACGGTCAAGTCCCGCTGCGCCCGCGGCCGCGCCAAGCTCCTGCCGCTACTGCGCCACTGGCAGACGACGCGGGAGTCCGACGTACCGGAGAAATCCGCCGCCGAAGCGGTGGGAACCGAATGAACGGGTACACCGTCGAAGCGAAGTCGCCTGCCTGTGGCGACCTGACTGCATCTGTCTTCGACCCGGAGCTTCATATGATCACGCCGCCGCATACCTCCTGTGAGGAGGCGAGCCCCGATGACCGAATCCGGTCTGCCGACGAGTGAGCACCTCGAGCACCTGGACACGGACACGATCGCCGATCTGATCGAGAACCTGCTGCCTGCGCCCGAGGCGCACCGCGCTCGTGAGCATGTGAAGGCATGCCCGGAGTGTCAGCAGACGTACGACGCCCTCGTGGAGCTGTCCGAGGACCTGGCCGACGAGGGTCGCGCCGACATCCCGATGCCGGCCGACGTCGCCGAACACCTGGACGCTGTCATCGTGTCGGAGTCGGTGCTGCGTGCCTCGACGGTCGGCGTGCACTCGCTGGCCCAGATCCGCGAGGAGCCCCGCCGCCACCTGCCGAAGCTGCTCGGCGCGGCGGCCGGCGTCGTACTGATCGCCGCGATCGGTGTCGGCGTCGTGTTCGCCACGAAGGACAACGCGCCCGAGGGCGCGGCGAGCACCGAGCAGAACACCCCGCCCGCGGACGCGGTGACGATCACCACCAACAACCTCGGCCCGCAGATCCAGCAATGGCTGGAGCACACGCCGAGCGCGATCATGCACGGCTCGGCGGCCGAGCAGGCCTGTGCCCGGACGTTCGCGTCCGGCCGCCCGAACCCGAACGTCCGGCTGGTCCAGCCCGCCAAGATCGACGGCAAGCGGGCCACGATCATCGGTCTGCAAGGCGGTTCGTCGCGCGACATCCAGGTGTTCGCGGTCACCGGATGTAGCGATCCGGGCGGAGTTGCCAGCCCGTTCTACGACACCACGGTGACACTGCGCAACCGATGACGACCCACCCCTACAGGGTGGGTACCGTGGGAATGGACGGCCTCTAGGATCCGTTGAGTACGACGTACCAATCTCGACTCCCCGAGGAACGCCTGAATGAGCGACTCCACAGTTCGCAACGTCATCATCGTCGGCTCCGGCCCGGCCGGTTACACGGCCGCCGTGTACGCCGCTCGCGCGGCGCTCGAGCCCCTGGTCTTCGAAGGCTCCGTCACCGCCGGTGGCGCGCTGATGAACACCACCGAGGTGGAGAACTTCCCCGGCTTCTCGCAGGGCATCATGGGCCCGGCCCTGATGGACGAGATGCGCACCCAGGCTGAGCGCTTCGGCGCCGAGCTGGTGCCGGACGACGTCACCAAGGTCGACCTCACCGGCGACATCAAGGTGGTCACGGACTCCGCGGGCACCGAGCACCGGGCCAAGACCGTGATCCTGGCCATGGGTTCGGGCTACCGCAAGCTCGGCCTGTCCGACGAGGAGCGGATGTCCGGGCACGGCGTGTCCTGGTGTGCGACCTGTGACGGCTTCTTCTTCCGCGACCACGAGATCGCGGTCGTCGGCGGTGGCGACTCCGCCGTCGAGGAGGCGACCTTCCTGACCAAGTTCGCGAAGAAGGTGCACCTGGTGCACCGCCGCGGCGAGCTGCGGGCCTCGAAGATCATGGCTGACCGTGCGTTCGCCAACGACAAGATCGAGTTCCAGTGGAACTCCGCCGTCGACAAGATCCACGGTGAGGACAAGCTGACCCACCTGACGCTGAAGGACACCGAGACCGGCGAGACCCGCGAGCTGCCGGCCACCGGCCTGTTCATCGCGATCGGGCACGACCCGCGCTCGGAGCTGGTCAAGGGCCAGGTAGACCTGGACGAAGAGGGTTACGTGCTGGTCAAGCAGGGCAGCACCGAGACCAACCTGAGCGGCGTGTTCGCCGCCGGCGACCTGGTCGACCACACCTACCGGCAGGCGATCACCGCGGCCGGCACCGGCTGTGCGGCGGCGCTGGACGCCGAGCGCTACCTGGCCACGCTGGAGGACGCGGAGCACGCGGCCGCCAGCACCGAGCCTGTCTCTGTCTGAACCTGACTCTCATAACCACTGAAGGAGATACGCCCATGGGCGAGAAGATGAACGCTGTCACCGACTCCGAGTTCGACCAGACCGTGCTGAAGAGCGACAAGCCGGTGCTGGTGGACTTCTGGGCCGAGTGGTGCGGCCCGTGCCGCCAGGTCTCGCCGATCCTGGAGGAGCTGGCGCAGGACCACAGCGACAAGATCACGTTCCTGAAGATGAACGTCGACGAGAACCCGGTCACCCCGAGCAACTACAAGGTCACCGGTATCCCTACGATCAACGTCTACGTGAACGGTGAGCTGGCCAAGTCCATCGTCGGCGCCAAGCCGAAGGCGGCGCTGCTGAAGGAGCTGTCCGCCTTCACGGACTGATACACCTGAGATCTACCGAGGACGCACCCGTCCGCCCACGGCAAGGAGCAGTTGCATGGCAGTGTCACCGTCTGGCCCGCACGGCGTGTACCGCATCGGCGACAGCGGTGAAGCGGTCGCCGAGATCGTCGGCAAGCTCCAGCGGCTGGGGCTGCTGGCCGGCGGTCACGACGTCTACGACGAGGCGACCGCGCACGCGGTCCGGGGGTTCCAGCAGCAACGCGGGCTGATGATCGACGGGATCGTCGGCCCGCAGACCTATCGGGCGATCGACGACGCACGGTGGCGGCTGGGCGACCGGCTGCTGACGTTCGTCCCGTCGCACCCGCTGTCCGGTGACGACGTGCTGGCCCTGCAGGCGAAGCTGCAGGAGCTCGGGTTCGCGGTTGCCCGGATCGACGGGATCTTCGGCGCCGACACCCAGCGCGCGGTCACCGACTTCCAGCGGAACATGGGGCTTCCCGGTGACGGGACCTGCGGACCGTCGACGTTCAAGGCGCTGCAGCGGATCCGCCCGATGGCGACCGGCGGCCGCCCCGACGCGCTGCGGGCCCGCGAGGCTGTCCGCGCCGCCGGACCGCGGTTGTCCGGCAAGACCGTGGTGATCGACCCGGGCCACGGCGGATTCGACTACGGCTGGGAGGGCTACGGCCTGCGCGAGTCCGATATCGCGTACGACCTGGCGGCCCGGATCGAGGGTCGGCTCGGCGCCACCGGCGTACGGGCGTATTTGTCGCGGGGCCGCGATCAGGGGCCGGACGAGCTGGCCCGGGCCGCGTTCGCGAACGAGACGGACGCGAACCTGTGCGTCTCGCTGCACGCCGACGGTTCGATGAACCCGGAAGCGCAGGGCGTCGCGACGTACTACTACGGCAACGACCTGCACGGCGCCTCGTCGAGCGTCGGGGAGCAGTTCGCCGGCCTGGTCCAGCGTGAGATCGTCGCGCGGACCGACCTGCTGAACTGCCGCACCCACGCGAAGACCTGGGACTTGCTGCGGCGGACCAAGATGCCCGCGGTGCGGCTCGAGATCGGCTACGTCACGAACCCGCACGACTCCGCCCGTCTGGCCGACCCGGCCTTCCGCGATGTCATCGCGGAATCGATCGTGGTCGCCATCCAGCGCGTGTACCTGCCGCCGGAGCAGGACGCCGCCACCGGCATGCTCCGGTTCGGGCAACTGACTGTCTAGTCGATTTCCGGATGGGCCGTTCGTCAACTGGTTGAGCATCAGTTGACCTAGGAGGGGCTCATGGCACATCCAGTCGTCCACGCCGAGATCCGATCGGCGGATCCGGACAAGACCCGGCAGTTCTTCGCTGAGCTGTTCGGGTGGAAGGTCGCGTCCGAGGGCGCGTTCCCGGGCTACACGTTCATCGACACCGGTAGGCCGGAGGGGACGTACGTCGCGATCAGCCCGCGGCAGAGCGCCGAGGACGAAGTGCTGTTCTTCGTCGCGGTCGAGGACGTCGCGGCCACGCTCGCGCGCGCCGAGGAGTTGGGCGGACGGATCGTCCAGCCCGCCCAGCAGGTCCCCGGTACAAGCTTCGGCGTGTTCGCCGACGCACAAGGTCACAAGATCGGCGTGGCCGCCAACGGCTGAGGTCAGTCCTTCTCGAGGGCGATCTTCGGCAGCACCCGGTCGAGCCGGCGAGGCAGCCACCAGGCACGGTTGCCCATCAGGCGCAGGACGGCCGGGACGATGATGCAGCGGATCAGGAGGGCGTCGAGAAGGACGGCGGTCGCCAGGCCGAGACCGAACTGCTTCAGCATCCGGTCCGGACTGAGCAGGAACGCGCCGAACACCACGATCATGATCGCGGCCGCCGCCGTGATCACACTGCCCGTGGTCGCCAGTCCCTCGCGGACGGCGGCCCGGGCATCCTTCGTACGTCGCCACTCCTCGTGGATCCGCGAGACCAGGAACACCTCGTAGTCCATCGACAACCCGAACACGATCGCGAAGATCATCACCGGTACGAACGCCTCGATCGGTCCCGCCTGCGCGCCGAACCAGCCCTGCTGGAACACCAGCGTGATCACGCCGAGCGAAGCGCCGATGCTGAGCAGGTTGAGGACGGCGGCCTTCAACGGGATCAGCACCGACCGGAACACGGCCATCAACAGCAGCGCCGACAACCCCACCACCACGAGCACGAAGATCGGCAGCCGCTTGCTGACCGCCGCCGCGAAGTCGTCGGCCGCCGCTGTCGCTCCACCGACCAGGTACGTCGCCCTGGTCTGCGCCTCGAGCTTCGGCAACGTGTCGTCGCGCAGTCGCTGCACGAGGTCGCTGGTCGCCGCGTCCTGCGGAGCCGACTTCGGAAACGCCAGTACGGTCGCGATCTTGCCGTCCGGAGTCAGCTGCGGCGGCGTCACCGCGGCGATGTCAGGATCCGCCGCCAGCGTCTGACCGAGCATCTGGGCCGCGGTCCGGTCGCCCTCGGACACCACGACGAGCGGTCCGTTGAACCCGGGCCCGAACCCGTCGGCCAGCAGGTCGTACGCCTTCCGGCTGGTCTTCGCCGGATCGTCCGTCCCCGCATCGGCGAACCCGAGCCGCATGTTCAACGCCGGCAGCGACAAGGCGACCAACGCGACGACCCCGAGCAGCAACGGCACCCACGGCCCGCGCTGCACCAGGGCGGCCAGCTTCCGCCAACCCTCACCAGGCGTACGACGCTGTTTCGCGGCATGCTTGCGGACACTCCGCTCGATCCGCTTCCCGAACAACGTCAGCAACGCGGGCAGCAACGTCACCGCAGCGAGCATCGTCATCAACACGGTCAACGTGACACCGAGCGCAACGCCCTGCAGCGAACCCAGCCCGAGCGCCAGCAATCCGAGCAACGCGATCACGACGGTGCAGCCGGCGAACAGCACCGAACGACCCGCGGTGTCCAAGGCAACGATCGCCGCCGTCTCCCGGTCCGTCCCGTCCTTCAACAGCTCATGGCGATAGCGCGAGAAGATCAGCAATGCATAGTCGATGCCGACCCCCAGCCCGACCAGCATCATCACGGGCGTCGTGTACTCCGGCACCGTGAACAGGTGCGACGCGAGCATCAGCAACGCGACGGTGCTGCCGACTGCGAACACGGCGGTCAACAACGGAAGTGTTGCCGCGAGCAACGATCCGAAGAGGAACACGAGGATCACCAGCGCGGCCAGGATGCCCGCACCCTCGGACGCACCGCCCGCGCTGTCCGCGGCGTTCCGCGCCAGATCCCCACCGACCTCGACCTGGAACCCGGGTCGCGCGAAGTCCTGCGCCCGCTGGATGATCGTCCGCACGTCCTCCACCGGCATATCCGTCTGCGCGACATCCAGGCTGACGGTCGAGTACGCCGTACGTCGATCTGTCGACATACTGCCCGGGGCGGTGAACGGATCCGCTACCGACGCGACGTGCGGCAGGGTCCGGACGACCGCGAGCATCGACGCCACCCGGCTCTTGTCCGCGTCGAGCCCGCCGTCGGCCTGAACGACGAGCTGCACCGAAGCCGTATCGCCCTTCGGTTGATGCGCCTGGAAGATGTCGGTCACCCGCTGCGAGTCCGTGCCCGGGAGCGAGTTGTCGTTCTTGTAGTTCGCGCCCACCACGGTCGCCGCGGCGATGACGGCGGCCAGCACGACCACCCACAGCACGAGCGCCAGGCTGGCGTGCCGCATGGCCCAGCCGGAGACGCGATGGAGCAGGCCCGGCGGTTTCGTGCCGGGCGGTCGTCGTACGGGGGTGTCCACGGTCATCGCCGGGGCCTCCTCACTGCTTGATGCGTAGATTAGCTACATGTTGCCTCTCGACACTAACAGACATATGAGTAGACTGGCTACATGAAGGCGGATGCGCTGCGTGGGCACCTCGACCCGATGATCCTGGCGGTCGTCGAGCACGAGCCGCTGCACGGTTACGCGATCATGGAGGCGCTGCTCCAGCGCAGCGGCGGCGAGCTCGACCTGCCGACCGGCACGCTCTATCCGGCGCTGCGGCGACTCGAGCGGGCCGGCTACCTGGCCAGTGAGTGGAGCACGGTCGGCGGCCGGAAGCGCCGGACCTACCAGCTCACCAGCGCCGGATCGAAGATGCTTGCCTCGGGCAAGCAGGAGTGGCTGACGTTCCGCGCTGTGGTGGAAGGGGTGCTACGCCCGGGCCAGGCGTAGCCCACGAGCTGCCTGCACACTCACGAGCGCGAGCGGCAGGACGACGAACGTCCCGACGACTCCGTACGCCGGTAGGCCGGGAGCGTGGGCGCTGGTCGCGGTCATGGTGACGCCGATCCCGACGATCAGCGCGGAACCGGCCAGCGTGAAGAGTGCGGTGACCCGGCTCACGTGCTCCCGGACCCGCGGGAACCGCTGCCCGATGCCCGTGGCGAGCACAGCCAGCACAGCCCCCGCGATCACCACGCCACCGACGTCCCGGACCACGATCTGGAGCAGGTCGTTCAAGGCGGTCGAGTCGTTCTCGTCCTGGGTCCAGACCCAGGCGCCGCCCTGCCAGACGATCGGCTGGATCATCAGCGCCAGCAACAGCATCATCGCCGTACGCCGGCTCTGACTGATCGCCAGCTCGGACCGGTATCCCGGTGCGACGTCCTCGATCGCCCCGAAGTCGGCGACTGCGTGCTTCTCCGCGTCGTACCGGTCGAAACCGTCGGCCTCGAAGGCCTCGGTCGCGTCGGTCAGGTGGTCGCGGGCCTCGGCCAGCAGATCTGCCTTCCGGCGCCGTGGTCCCCGGAGCTGTTTGCTCAGCGCGGCCAGGTAGTCGTCGATGGGCACACTCCCAGTATGGACAGGCTTCGTCCGGCTCACGTCCGGGGTCCCACTGACTCACCCCTGACCTTGGCCTTCCGACGATGCTGTACGACGAAGAACCCGGCGTACCCGATCAGCACCAGCGCGAACCCGATCCGCTCCGCCCAAGGGGTCGCGCCTTCCGGCCAGAGGTGGCCCTCGAGGTAGTGGTGGATGTACCCGCCCGCGTAGACGCTCTCGCCGCCCTGGCGGCGGAAGAACTTCTCGGTCGCCGTCACCGGGCAGCCGAAGTCGACCACGACGATGACGACGTTCCACACGACGATGGCGAGGTGGAACCAGATCAGCTTGGGCCAGCGCCAGGCGAGGAACGCGCCCACGACGAAGAACAGCAGCAACGCGCCGTGCACGACCATCACCACGTCGGCCAGCGCGCGCCAGATCATGACGACTCCGGACCCGACCTCAGTGCGTCCCGGACCGTCACCGGCCCGGACGGCGACGGCTCCGGGCGGATCGCGCCCATCAGGCGCTCGACGGCGGCCTCCATCTCACTACGCCAGGTGATCGCCGAGCGCAGGTCGAGCCGCAGCCGCGGATTGCGCGGATGCTCGCGGACGACCCCGAAGCCGACCGCGCGGAGGAACTCGGTCGGCCAGACGCAGCCCGGCCCGTTCCACCGCGAGTCCCCGAACGCCTCGACCGCCCGGAACCCGCGCTTCAGCACATCCTTCGCGACCGCCTGGACGAGGATCTTGCCCAACCCGAGTCCCAGGTACCGCGGCTGGATCCGCCCGGTCGCGAGTACGACGGCGTCCGGGCTGACCGGTGCCGTCGGGAACGCCTGGATCCGGGGCAGGTACGTCGCCGGCCCGTAGAGAGCGAAGCCCGCCGGATCGTCGTCGACGTACAGCACGACGCCCGCGGGACCCCAGTCGAGCAGGAGCTGGGACAGCCAGGCTTCCTTCTCCAGCGCGGTGTCGCCGTTGCGGTCGGCCTGGCGCGCGGCGACCGGGTCGAGCTCCCAGAACACGCAGTCACGGCACGGAACCGGCAGCTCGCCGAGGTTGGCGAGTGTCAGCGGTTCGAGCCGTCGGGCCATCAGCGCGTCCGGTCGGCGGTGCAGCGTCGATCGGCGCCTGTTAACTTCGTCACGATGCGTGTCATCGCGTAGCGGGTTCGGTCGCCGGTTCCGGCACCGGTGCCGGGGTCCGTGCGTCCGTCGTGCGCGTCGCCTCGGGGGCGACGTACCGCTGTTCCACCTTCGCGGCGGGTTGCCGCCGGAACAGCTCGGCCGCGAAACCGGCCAGCACGCCCAGTACCAGTCCGCCGAGGGTCCAGCCGGCTGTCTTGCCCACGCTCATCCCGAATCCTGCCTTCCGCAGTCCACCTCTCAGGCCGCTCCGCACCGCCCGGCTGTCTCAGCAGCCAGATCACGGCATGGTCGAACCTGCCCCTATAAGGCATGGTAGTGAGAGGTCGCGCCGATCCACAGCCCGGACTCGGGTCTCTCGACGTAACCTGGTGACTTCCCCCTCGATCACCGTTGGAGTGGCCCTCGTGAGTGCTGACGTGCCTGATGTCCGGCAGACCCGCCTCGACAACTACGTCGAGGCGTACGCAGCCCGGACCAAGGGCATGACCGCATCCGAGATCCGGGCGCTGTTCTCCGTTGCCAGCCGCCCCGAAGTGGTCTCCCTCGCCGGCGGTATGCCGAACATCGCCGGCCTGCCGCTCGACGTGGTCGGCGGCGCGGTCCGCGACCTGGTGGACGAGAACGGCGCGGTCGCGATGCAGTACGGCTCCGGCCAGGGCGACCCGACGCTCCGCGACCAGATCTGCGACATCATGCGGCTCGAGGGCATCGAGGCGCACCCGGACGACGTCGTGGTCACGGTCGGCAGCCAGCAGGCCGTCGACCTGGTGACGCGGGTGTTCTGCGATCCGGGCGACGTGGTGATCTGCGAGGCGCCGTCGTACGTCGGTGCGCTCGGGGTGTTCCGCGCGTACCAATGCGAGGTCGTGCACGTCGCGATGGACGACGACGGTGTCGTGCCGGAGGCGCTGGAGCAGGCGATCGCCGCCGTGCGCGCGGCCGGCAAGCGGATCAAGTTCTTCTACACGATCCCGAATTTCCACAACCCCGCCGGGGTTTCGCTGTCGGACGAGCGCCGTTCGCGGGTGCTGGAGATCTGTCAGCGGGCCAATCTGCTGGTGCTGGAGGACAACCCGTACGGGCTGCTCGGCTTCGAGGGTGAGCCGCAGCGCGCCTTGCGGGCCGACGATCGCGAAGGTGTGATCTACCTCGGGTCGTTCTCCAAGACGTTCGCGCCCGGGTTCCGGGTGGGTTGGGCGGTCGCGCCGCATGCGGTGCGGGAGAAACTCGTGCTGGCACAGGAGTCCGCGACGCTCTGCCCGCCGACGTTCAGCCAGCTCGCCATCTCGTCGTACCTGGTCAGGCATGACTGGATGGGGCAGGTGAAGCAGTTCCGCGAGATGTACCGCGAACGCCGCGACGCGATGCTCGCGGCGCTGACCGAAAAGATGCCTGCAGCAACGACCTGGACGCGGCCGCGCGGCGGATTCTACGTCTGGCTGACGTTGCCGGAAGGCCTTGACGCCAAGGCGATGCTGCCGCGAGCGGTCACCGCGCGCGTGGCGTACGTACCGGGGACGGCCTTCTTCGCCGACGGTTTCGGCTCGCAGTGCATGCGGCTGTCGTACTGTCATCCGACGCCGGAGCGGATCACCGAAGGCGTCGGCCGGCTGGCCGCAGTGATTCATGAGGAGCTCGAGCTCCGCGAGACGTTCGGCCCGCTGCCGCCTGGTGCGGGACGTGACTACGACGCTCCGGGACCGGAGCTGACTTAGACCACCTGCTCCGACGAGCGCAAAGGTTGCGCAATGGATCTACGGGTGGCCGTGGGTCGCTGACGCGCTAGCGGTACCGTTCCAATGGGCCTCGGGACCGGCGCCCGTGCCGGAGTCGCCCACGAGTGATCGGGATATTTGTGATGAGTGATCTGGGTCGAGTGCTTGTTCTGGCCGGCGGACTGTCGCACGAGCGGGACGTCTCGCTGCGGTCCGGCCGGCGGGTGGCGGACGCCCTGCGCAGCGTCGGCGTAGAGGTCGAGCAGCGCGACGTCGACGCCTCCCTGGTCGATCGGCTGCGCAACGATCCGCCGGACGCGGTCTTCCCCGTCCTGCACGGCGTCACCGGCGAGGACGGCGCGCTCCGCCAGGTCCTCGACCTGTACGCCGTTCCGTACGTCGGCGCCGACGCGGCGGCGTGCCGTACGGCCTTCGACAAGCCGGTGGCCTCGACGATGGTCGGAGCAGCCGGGCTGCACACGCCTGCGTCGGTCGTGCTCGGGCATGACACGTTCCGGGAGTTGGGCGCCGCCTCGCTGATGGAGTCGGTGATCCACCAGATCGGGCTGCCGCTCGTCGTGAAGCCGGCCCGCGGCGGTTCCGCGCTGGGCGCTTCGATCGTGCGGTCGGCCGAGGAGCTGCCGTCGGCGATGGTGAACTGCTACGCGTACGGACCGGTGGCGTTGATCGAGCAGTACGTCGACGGCACCGAGGTCGCCGTGACTGTGGTCGACACCGGCGACGGGCCGCGTGCCTTGCCGGCGGTGGAGATCCGGCCGGACTCGGGGTTCTACGACTACGAGGCGCGCTACACGGCGGGGGCGACGCAGTTCGTCGTACCTGCTCGGCTCGAGCCTGAGGTCGCAGGTGCGTGCGCTGCGGCGGCGGTGCAGGCACACCAGGCGCTGGGGCTGCGGGACCTGTCGCGGTCCGACCTCGTGGTGGACGCTGCCGGGGTGCCGTGGTTCCTCGAGGTGAACGTGGCACCGGGGATGACGGAGACGTCGCTGGTCCCGCTGGCGGCTGAGGCCGCCGGGATCGAGCTCGGTGTGCTCTGCCGCGATCTGCTCGCGGCAGCTGCTGCTCGCTGAAGGTTGTGATGCCCGACGTACCTCGGCCGCTGTGGCGGACCGTCCTGACACCGCGATGGATCGGCCTGCTCGTGCTGGCTCTGGCCATTGCCGCAGGGATGTCGGTGATGGGTGTGTGGCAGTTGGGCGTGTACCGGTCCAAGACGGCTGACGCCACGGCTCACCGCGCTCAGGCTGCACCGGTGGCTTTGCAGTCGCTGTTCTCGATCGACGAAGGACTGCCGTCGAAGGCGGTCAGCCGGCGGGTGACAGTGGACGGGACGTGGGGACCGGCCGCGGACCAGGTGTTCATCGCCGATCGCTCGCAGGACTCGCGGATCGGCTTCTGGGTTGTGTCGCCGGTGAAGCTCTCGTCGTCGGAGGCTGTGATGGTCGTTCGTGGCTGGGTCCCGACGGTCGGAGATCCCGCTGCGAAGGCTCCTAGCGGCCCTGTGCAGCTGACCGGGACGGTGATCGCGTCCGAGGCCGAGGATTCGTCGGACGACGCCGCGAAGGGCCGAGTGCTGTCGTCGCTGCGGATCCCGACCATCGTCCACCTCGTGGATTACCGGGTGTACGACGCGTTCGTCGTACAGGAGTCCGTGTCCGGCGGCGTGCCGTCGCCCGCGCCGGCGGTCGTACAACCGCCTCCTCCGCCGACCGATCATGCCGGGCTGCGGAACATCGCCTATGCCTTCCAGTGGTGGATCTTCGCGGCCTTCACGCTGTGGATGTGGACGAAGATGGTGCTGGACGCGCACCGCGGCGTCGACGAGCCTGATCCGGACGAGGACCGGCCCGGAGAGCGTGTGGAGCCAAGCGGTACCGTTTCAGCGTGACTTCTCCAGCCGACCCCGCCACCTCCGCCGGCTCGCAGCCGTTGACCCCGGCCGTCCGCGGCGCGCTGATGCGCTACCGCGTGATCGCGTACGTCGTCGGCGTGATGCTTCTGCTGCTGGTGTTCCTCGCGATGCCGCTCAAGTACTTCGCGGACAGCCCCGGCGCGATGGACGTGATCGGCCCGACGCACGGGTTCCTGTACATGGTCTACCTGCTGCTGACCTTCGACCTGTTCCGCCGGGTTCGTTGGTCGTTCCCGCGACTGGTGATGATGGCGCTGGCCGGCACGATCCCGTTCCTGTCGTTCTACGCCGAGCGCAAGACGTCGCACGAGCTGCTGGGTAGCTAATCCCGTTGTCCGGCAGGGGTTTCGGCCCCTACCGTCGACTCTGTGCTGCCTGACATCACGGAGTCGAACCGCGCCAGCTGGAACCAGATCCACACTGCGCGCCCTGGGCAACCACCGTCGTACTTCGCCGACGGCGGCTCGACGCTGTCCGCCGACGAGCTCGCAGCGGCGGGCGACGTCCGCGGGCGACGCGTCCTCCAACTGGCCTGCTCCTGCGGCGACGAGGCCCTCTCCTGGGCCCGACTGGGCGCCGCGGTCACCGGCGTCGACATCTCCGAGGTCGCCCTGGACATGGCGCGCGCGAAGTCCGTTGCCACCGGCATCCCGGTCGACTTCCGCCGCGCCGACATGCTCGCCCTGCCAGAAGACCTCAGCGGCTTCGATCTCATCTACTTGAGCTGGGGCGCGATCTGCTGGGTCCCTGACCTGACCGTCTTCGCCACCCTGGTCGCGTCACGCCTCGCGCCCGGCGGGTCGATCCTGATCGCCGACCATCACCCTGTCTGGGAAGTCCTCGCCGTCCAGGCTCCCGGGATGCTGACGGTCACCGCCGACTACTTCGGCCGCTCCACCCCGCGCGCCACCATCGAGAACACCAAGCTCCCCACCGGCGCCCGCGACAATCCCTCCGCCCCCAGCTTCACGGCCTTCATCTGGCCCCCGAGCGACATCATCACCGCTCTGCTGACCGCCGGCCTCACCCTGGCCGCGTTCCGGGAGTCCCCCGACGCCGAGATGTACGCCGGCCTAGGCCCAGCCGCGGGCCTGCTCCCCGCCATCTACCTCATCAAAGCCACCCGCAATGTTTCACATGAAACATTGCAGCAAGTCCCCAAGTAACTATGTCGACAAATCCCATGTCGACACGAGCGTGGCCCGAGGAACTTGCCTGGCTAAGGGCCCTCGACCGAAGCCGCATAGGATCCCGCTGACAGAGGAATCCAGCCCTCCGGCACACCCGCAGGCTGTTCACGACTCACCGGGCGCAGCTCTCGTCGCGAACAGGTGTGCCAGCGCACCCGGCCGTCTCGTCCACCTCGGGCGGTCCCGACGGACCGGCCGTTCGGCCGGCTCGGGCGGCCCCGGGCGTTTCGGCGGCTCCCGTGCTCGGCGCTCGCGCCAATCGGCCGCTCCGGCAGCTCTGGCAGCTTCGGCGACCCTGGGCGCCATATCGCTGTTAATCTCCGCGGATCTTCAGGCCATCACAATCGTGGCCGCCATCTGCAGGTGAGCGCGGGGTCGGCGCACGCCGCGCGTTGTGATGGCCTGGAGATCCGCGACAAACCCTGCACTCGGCCAGCACCCCACCCGGGTGCCCGTCTGTTCGGCAGGTGACAGGCGGCAGGCGGGAAGTCAGTCGGTCTGCTTGTTGGGGTCCATCAGGGTGACGATGCGTTCGAGGTCGTCCAGCGAGGCGAACTCGACGGTGATCTTGCCCTTGGTCTTGCCCAGGTCCACCTTGACGCGCGTCTCGAAGCGATCCGAGAGCCGGTCGGCCAGATCGACCAGCCGTGGGGCGACCGGCTTGTTGCGGCGCCGGGCGGGAGTGGGATCTTCGGCGTTCATGTCGCCCAGGGCAACGATCTCTTCGACCGTGCGAACCGAGAGACCTTCCGCCACGATGCGCTGAGCTAGCCTCTCGATGGCGTCTCCGCTGGGGAGCCCCAGGAGGGCTCGGGCGTGACCCGCGGAGAGGACCCCGGCGGCCACCCGGCGCTGCACGCCGGCCGGCAACTTCAACAGCCGCAGCGTGTTGGAGATCTGCGGACGCGATCGCCCGATCCGGTTGGCGAGGACTTCCTGGGTGCAGCCGAAGTCGTCGAGCATCTGCTGGTAGGCGGCCGCTTCTTCCAGCGGGTTCAGCTGGCTGCGGTGCAGGTTCTCCAGGAGCGCGTCACGGAGCATCGCGTCATCGGAGGTGTCACGGACGATCGCGGGGATCGTCGTCAGTCCGGCCTGCTGCGTCGCCCGCCAGCGACGCTCGCCCATCACGAGTTCGTACTTGTCGCCCTCGAGCCGGCGTACGACGATCGGCTGCAGGAGCCCGATCTCCTTCACCGAGTGGACGAGCTCCTCCATCGCGTCCTCGTCGAAGACGCTCCGCGGCTGCTTCGGGTTCGGCGTGATCTTCTCGACCTCGATCTCGGCGAACGAGGCGCCCGGCACCGCGGCCAACTCCGGTCCCTGCGGCACTACCGGTGTGGTGACCGGCGGCGCTCCCGGGATCGAGTTGGACTTGCTGCCGAGAGTCGTCGTGGTGCCGGCCGGCGAGCTGGGGATCAGCGCGCCAAGTCCGCGTCCGAGTCGGGTGTTCATCGCGCTCCCTCGAGATCGACATCGTGCTGTGTCACTGCTGACGTTCCCGTTTCACGTGAAACGGTGCCACACCGATCCAATGATCAGGCGTTGTTCCGCATGGCGATCTCTCGGGATGCCTCCAGGTACGACAGTGCGCCGGCCGAGGCCGGGTCGTACGCGAGCACGGTCTGCCCGTGGCTCGGAGCCTCCGAGATACGCACCGAGCGCGGCACGGCAGTCCGCAGTACGGCGTCCTTGAAGTGGCCACGGACTTCGGCAGCGACCTCGCCGGCCAGCTTCGTCCGGGCGTCGTACATCGTCAGCAGGATCGTCGACACGTCGAGGCCGGGGTTCAGATGCGACTTCACCATGTCGATGTGGCGGAGGAGCTGCGACAGGCCCTCGAGCGCGTAGTACTCGCTCTGGATCGGGACCAGCACCTCGCGCGCGGCCGTCAGCGCGTTCACGGTCAGCAGGCCGAGCGACGGCGGACAGTCGATGAAGACGTAGTCGTACTTCTCCCCCGCGGTCTCGGTCTTGGCCAGGTACGCGTCGAGCACGTTCTTCAGCCGGCTCTCGCGAGCGACGACACTGACGAGCTCGATCTCGGCGCCGGCCAGGTCGATGGTCGCCGGGATCACCTGGATGCCCGGGTGCTCGGCGCACGGCTGGGTCAGGTTGTCGAGAGCCTCGCCCTCGATGACCGCCTCGTACACGCCGGGCGTTCCCTCGGCGTGATCGATACCCAGCGCCGTCGACGCGTTGCCCTGGGGGTCGAGGTCGATCACCAGAATCTTCGCGCCGTACAGCGCGAGGCCGGCGGCGACGTTGACCGTCGTCGTGGTCTTGCCGACGCCACCCTTCTGGTTGGCGACCACGAAGACTCGGGTCTGGTCGGGCAGCGGGAACTCGCGGCCCATTGTGCGTCCTTCATTCACCAGCAGGGTCCGTTCGGTCGCGGCGGCGATCGGAGTCTCGAGAAGTCGTCGCTGAAGCTCGTCCGACGTGGCCCGCGCGGCGATCTGTGCGGCAGTCATAGCGCCCATTCCAATAGGTGCGGGACTTGGCCCGAAGAGGATGTCGGTAGGGGTGGGGGCGGGTCTGCCCCCAGCTCCGTCCACAGGCTGCTGTGGACGAATTCCCGTGTGCAGAGGCAGTTTCATGCGGTGGTCATCCACAGGCGGTGGAGAGTCCGGGAAGCCCGGTTCGGCGTCCACCAGTGACGCCGATTCGAGCTCGGAACCATCATCGCGCATGTCCGGTGTTTCACGTGAAACGGAGCCGTCGTCGGTCTCTCCGAGTACGTCGAGACCGGCCGCGGCCACCGCTCGAAGCTCCGAACTGTCGATCGGCGGCGTCGCCACGATCGGGTCCAGGGATTCGACAGGAGGAGATGTCTGGACCGGAGGTGCCGGCGCGGGGGTGAGGTCGGGAGCCGGCTCCTGGGTCACCACGCGGACGCTGGAATCCGGATCGGTCGGCCAGCCGATGCCCTGCGATGACCTCGGCTCACCGGTGCTCTTCTCGGGCCATCCGAGGGCACGACTCACCAACCCGCTCACCTCCCATTGCCTCCGTGCCGGGATCCCCCTGCAGCACGTCCGGCCACAATACTCACCACAGTCGTGGGGAGGGCCAGTTCCTCGCCGCCGAGTTGATGAATGTGCCAAAGCTCTGCTCCGAGCTTGGCCAATTCGCGTTCTGAGGCGTCCAGTTCCTCCCCTGCGGACGACCCCTTCATCGCCAGCATCAGTCCGCCTTCGACACAGAGCGGGAGGCACCAGCGCGCGAGTTTGCCGAGAGGAGCAACGGCCCGGGACGTCACCACGTCGTACGACGCCCGTGGCAGATCCTCAGCTCGGGACCGCACCACCGTGGCGTTGTCGAGCTCCAGCGCGTCGACCGCTTCCTGGAGGAAGGTGGTGCGTCGGAGCAACGGCTCGACGAGCTCCACCTGGAGATCGGGCCGGACGATCGCGAGGACGATCCCCGGCAGGCCGGCGCCGGTGCCGATATCGGCAACCAGGGCCTCCTCCGGGATCAGCCGCTCGACGACGGCACAGTTCAACAGGTGCCGATCCCAGAGCCTCGGAACCTCTCTCGGCCCGATCAGTCCGCGCAGGGTGCCTTCGGTCGCGAGCAGTTCGGCGTACGCCGAAAGCCGGACCGCCGCCCGTGGAAACAGCTTGTCCACGAGCGGCGGTGTTTCACGTGAAACGGGTCCGGTCATTGCGCCTCCCGGCCTGGACTGAGGAACGCAGGGAGCCCGGCCCTGGGGCCTCCCGGTCTGGACTGAGGAGCGCAGGGAGCGAAGCGACCGGAGCGACGAG
The DNA here is from genome assembly GCF_004217145.1 of Kribbella rubisoli. Lineage (GTDB taxonomy): Bacteria > Actinomycetota > Actinomycetes > Propionibacteriales > Kribbellaceae > Kribbella > Kribbella rubisoli. The sequence continues at coordinate 2,257,251 of NZ_SHKR01000011.1, forward strand.
GGAAGACCGGGAGCAACAGCCCCAGGGCCCGCCGGGACGGAGTCGCGGCATCCAGCACAGCGACCGGAGAGACGAGGGAAGGCCGGGAGTCACAGCCCAATGACCCGCCGCGCCGGAGGCGCGGCATGTGCACCGTCACTGGCGTGCGTTCATGGCTGTACCACCACGCGGCGGCGGGGCTCCTCGCCCTCGGACTCCGACGTCAGGCCCGCGGCGGCGACCACGTCGTGCACGACCTTGCGCTCGAACGGCGTCATCGGGTCCAGCCGCACCGGGGTCCCGGTCGCCTTCGCCTCCTCGACCGCCTTCCGGCCGACCTCTTCGAGCTCGGCCTTCCGGTTGGCGCGGTAGTTCGACACGTCCAGCATCAGCCGCGACCGCTCGCCGGTCTCCCGGTACACGGCCAGCCGGGTCAGCTCCTGGAGCGCCTCGAGCACCTTGCCGTTCTCTCCGACGAGGTTGTTCAGTTCCGCGCCGACGATCGACACCGCGGCACGATCGCCGTCGATGTCCATATCGATATCGCCGTCGAGATCGGCGATGTCGAGCAACTCCTCGAGGTAGTCCGCGGCAATATCGCTCTCAGCCTCGAGCGCCTTCAGGCGATCCTCGGCCGAGTCGTTCGTACCGGCGGACTGCTCCGCCGCCTCAGTGTTCTGCATGCCGTCGCTCACGGCCACTCCTTCGCAATATCGGGATCCGCCCCACGGGGATCCCGTCGTTCACAAGTCAGGATGTGCAAGCAAGAAGAGCTCGCGGGTCAGCGCGAACCGCCGGAGCGCTTCTGCGCCGCCCTCTTCTGTGCGGCCCGCTTCTGGGCGGCCGACTTCGCGGCGGGCTGCCGCTTGGCCGACCCGGCCGGCTGCTTCTTGGCAGCACCGCCCTGAGCCTTCTTCGGCGCGTCCTGCGGTCGCGTCTCGTCCTGGGGTGCCGACGTCTGGCCGTTGCTCGTCGCCGTCGCGTCGGATGCGGTCGCACCACCGGCGGCCGGGCCGCCCTTGCGGTCGCTGCGCGACTGACGCTTCGGCTGCTGACGCTGGGCCGGACGCCGGTCCGAGGTCTCGGTGTCCGTCGCGGCGCCCGCCGTACCGGGAACGCCGTCGTCGGCCGGCCGGCCGTGCCGCACGTTGTGCTCGCGCTTACGGGCCTGCATCGCGTCGTACGCCGGGGTGCCCGGAGCGGGGTTGCGGCGGATCACGTAGAACTGCTGGCCCATCGTCCACAGGTTCGAGACGAACCAGTAGATCAGCACACCGATCGGGAAGTTGAAGCCACCGATCAGGAAGAAGACCGGGAAGACGTAGAGCATGACCTTCTGCATCTGCGCGGCCTGGCCGGTGAGGGCCTCCTTCGGCATGTTCTTGCGCATCAGCTGAAGCTGCGTGGTGAACATCGTCGCCGTCATCAGGATGATCAGCACGATCGCGACGACCTTGACGTTGTTCGCGCCCGGGCCGTTCGCCTTCAGGAACGTCTGCGAGATCTCGGCGCCGAAGATCTTGGCGTGCTGCAGCGAGTTCACGTACGGCTTCATGATCTCGCTGTGCCACTGACCCTTGGCGGCGTAGTCGAGCACGCGGAACAGGGCCAGGAAGATCGGCGACTGCAGGAGCAGCGGCAGGCACGAGGAGAACGGGTTGGTGCCCGTCTCCTTGTACAGCTTCATCATTTCCTGACCGAGCTTCTCCCGGTCATGGCCGTACTTCTTCTGCAGCTCCTTCATCTTCGGCTGCAGCAGCTGCATGTTCCGGCTGGAGCGGATCTGCCGCACGAACAGCGGGATCAGCAAGGTCCGGATGACGATGGTCAGGCCGGCGATGGACAGTGCCCAGGCCCAGCCGCCGTCCGGGTTCAGCACCTGGCTGAGCAGCCAGTGCCAGCCGACGAGCAGCGCCGAAACGGCCCAGTACAGCGGCGTCATGACCGTGTTGAACAGATCTACGATCCCGTCCCAAACGGCGAGCCCGGGGATGGCCAGAAGAGTCACTCATGCACCTCGCTGCACAGGCCCGGCGTCGGCTGACGGTCCGGGCTGGTTGGCGGAACCGTGAGGACAGGAGTCCTCATGGTCTCCGCGCTGGTCGACATCTGTGGGTGGAACGGGGTCGTAGCCTCCGGGGTTCCACGGGTGGCAGCGGATGAGTCGCCTCATCGCCAGCCAGCTACCGCGCACCGCACCGTGGCGCTCGACTGCCTCCAAGGCGTACGCCGAACAACTGGGGTAGAACCTGCACACCTGCCCGTACATCGGGCTGATCAGCAGGCGGTACAACTTCAAGAAACCGATGATCCCGCTCCGCACGGGATTGATCCGCATCATGACTTCAGCAACCGCGTCAGAGCGCCGTCGACGTCCGCGGCCAACTCGTCGTACGACGCCGAGGCGGACGACGGGAGAGCACGGACGACGGCCAAGCTGCCGGCCGGGAGGTCGGGGAGCCGCGTTGCCAGCACAGCACGCAGACGGCGGTGGACCCGGTTCCGCAGAACCGCGTTGCCCACCGCCTTGTTCACAACGAATCCGACACGTGGAGGCTCGGCGCAGCCGTCCTCCGCCAGCAGGTGGAGAACCACCGCGCGCCGCGACGCGCGCCGTCCGGACCGGACGGCGCGACGGAAGTCGTCGGACCGGCGCAGCCGGTTCGACGCTGGCAGCACGAGGTGGTCACCGTCGAGCAGGTCGCTCAGGCCGCGAGGCGCTGACGACCCTTGCCACGGCGGGCGGCGATGATCGCGCGACCCGCACGGGTACGCATCCGAAGACGGAAGCCGTGCTTCTTGTGCCGACGACGGTTGTTCGGCTGGAACGTCCGCTTGCTCACTGGAATGACTCCGGTTACTCGAGATCACAGAATGTCGACAAATCCACTGATTGGATCTGCCCCTTGGTGCAGTCCTGCACACCGCCGGAGGTATCCGCAGCGAGCGCAGCACGAAACGGCCGGCTCAACACCGACTGATCCACGGTACGTGTACGCCTGTGGACAGGTCAAACCAGGTATCCCCAGACTTTTCCACAGGCTTGTGGACAGGATAGTGGGCAACGCCAGCGCGAGACCTCGTCACGCTCCGGACCGGACTGCAACTGAGAGCGATCGCCAACCATGACTACGCTCCGGCGTCCACCCGACACGCCGCAGGTTGCCCCCAATTTCCTGTTCATAGCCTGTGGATGACGGCTTGAAGCGGCATACTCCGACTTGTTAGCGTCACTCCCTCACACCAGAGGTCCCTCACCCCGCGATTGGTAACCAACCTGCTCCTGCGGTCGTTCACAACTGTGGACAACCGTGTGGACAGTGCGGCGGTCGGGTCAATGGTCGCGCCACCCGGGTCCGCCTGGAACGCGCCGGCCACCGCAGCGATGAATCGGGGAGCAACGCGTGGTCGAGGACCATTCCGCCAGTGCGGAAGTCACACCGGTGGAATACACAACAGCCGAGCACCGGGCGGAGTACTCCGGCGACGCCCGCCAGGACCTACGCCCCGAACCCGACGCAGGACTCCGCCCCGAGCCGGAGGCGAACTTCCGGACCGAGGTCCCGCCCGCACCGGAGCCGCAGCCTCGGGCAGAGAGCGCGCCGACCTCTCCGGCCGAGACCAGCCCTGCACCAGCTACAACCCCGGCTACAACCCCGGCTCCGACTCCGCGGATGGATCCGGGCGACTACCTCAGCCCGTCCCTCCCGATTCCGATGCCGGAGCAGCCGACGCCCGGCTACCGGCCCGCGCCACCGCCAGGTCCGTACGGCTACCGCTCCGAGCTCGAGCGCGCAGCGACCGATCTGCCGGCCGGCCCTCTACAGCCACCCGCACTACAACCGCCGGCACTACAGCCGCCGGTAGGTACGGCGTACTTCGGTGCGGCGCCGACCATCGGCAATGTCCGCTATCCCGGTGAGAACACCACCTGGGGCAGCGCTCCCGAATGGGGTACAGGCAGCGGAGACAGAGCTCGCTCGGCAGCGAACGAGGGTGATGGACGTGCGGACAACGCAACCACCAACCAGTGGTCACCTGACCACCGGCCCACTCAACAGAACACAGCGCAGCCGGCCGAGCCCCAGACCCCCGCGCAGCACAACCCAAGTCAGCACGCTCCACAGCAGCAGCCCCAGCAGCCGCACCCCCAGCAGCAGGAGCCGCAGCACCAGCCGCCCCAGCAGCAGATCCCTCAGCAGCACGCGCCCCAGCCAGTGCCGCAGCCAGTGCCTCAGCCGCAGCCTCAGCAGGAGGTGGCAGCACCGGTGACGGATCTTGGTGATGCCTGGACCCGCGTACTCGCAGGCCTCCCGCCGAACCAGCGCGCCTGGCTGACCAATTCACGTCCGGTGACGCTGCACGAGAGCACCGCGATCGTCGCAGTGCCGGACGACTTCACCCGCGGTCAGCTCGAGACCCGGCTCCGTCCCGACCTCGAGCGGATCCTCACCGAGAGCTTCGGCCGGGACATCCGGATCGCCGTCACCGTCGACCCGTCCCTCGACCCCGAGCTCCGCGAGCAACAGGCCGCGCAACAGGCCGCTCCGCAGCAGCCCCAGCAGTACGCACAGCAGCCACCGCAGCAGCAGCACCCGCAGCAACCCGCCGTGCGCGAGCCGCTGCACACCGACGGCGCGTACCAGCCGACCATCCAGTCAGCGTTGACTGATCCGGCCAACGCACCGCAGTACAACCAGCCGCGTCCGGATGCCGCGCCTCAGCACTACCAGCAGCCGGCGCCGCAGCAGCAGTTCGGTCAGCCGATGGGCTCGGTCGCTCCGCCGCCGAACGGTTCGCCGACCCAGTCAGCCACCGAAGCGCAGGGTGAAGCCCGGCTGAACCCGAAGTACACCTTCGAGACGTTCGTCATCGGCAGCTCGAACCGGTTCGCCCACGCGGCCGCGGTGGCTGTTGCCGAAGCGCCGGGCAAGGCGTACAACCCGCAGCTCATCTACGGCGACTCCGGTCTGGGCAAGACCCACCTGCTGCACGCGATCGGGCACTACGTCCGCAGCCTCTACACCGGGGCCCGCGTCAGGTACGTCTCCAGCGAAGAGTTCACCAACGACTTCATCAACGCGATCCGCGACGACAAGGCGTCCCAGTTCCAGCGCCGGTACCGCGACGTCGACGTACTGCTGATCGACGACATCCAGTTCCTGGAAGGCAAGATCCAGACCCAGGAAGAGTTCTTCCACACCTTCAACACGCTGCACAACGCGAACAAGCAGATCGTGATCAGCTCCGACCGCGCGCCGAAACGCCTGGAGGCATTGGAGGATCGGCTGCGGAACCGGTTCGAGTGGGGCCTGATCACCGACATCCAGCCGCCCGACCTCGAGACCCGGATCGCGATCCTGCGGAAGAAGGCGGCCACCGAGCGGCTGACCGCGCCGCCGGACGTGCTGGAGTTCATCGCGACGAAGGTGCAGACGAACATCCGTGAGCTCGAGGGCGCGCTGATCCGCGTCACCGCTTTCGCCAGTCTGAACAGGCAACCGGTCGATCTGAGCCTGGCCGAGATCGTGCTGAAGGACCTGATTCCCGAAGGCAGCAAGCCCGAAGTCACCGCCAGCATGATCATGGGCCAGACCGCGTCGTACTTCGGTCTGTCGATCGACGACCTGTGCGGATCGAGCCGGAGCCGTGTGCTGGTGACCGCACGACAGATCGCCATGTATCTGTGCCGCGAGCTCACCGACCTGTCCCTACCGAAGATCGGCCAGCAGTTCGGCGGCCGCGACCACACCACGGTCATGCACGCGGAACGCAAGATCAGGCAGCTGATGTCCGAGCGGCGCAGTGTTTTCAACCAGGTCACCGAGCTGACGAACCGGATCAAACACCAGGCGAAGCAGCAGTAGAAGAACCGCACAGGCTGGGGACACAGCTGTGGAAAACTGTGGGTATTGCCGTGGACACAGCAGTGAATCGTGTGGACGCCCTGTGGGGACAGAATCCGTCATCCGCAGGCGTCCCCAACACGACCGAGAGTCATCCACACGCCGTCCCCACCCAGAAATGCGGTCTGACCTGCGAACTCGTCGCTTTTCCACAGTATCCACCGGTGCGAAGAACACTATGGAATCTGTAGAGAGGTCCCAGTCCACAAAACGAACGGGCGGCCCGATCTGGGGAAAACCCCGATCTCGCGTCGATCGGACCGACCTGTCAGGCTGTCCCGTAAAGACCCGCAGTACGACGACGACGCGACCCGCCCGAAGCGCCACGTCAGGCCCGATGGGCGCACAGCACCTTTGTCCGTGGCAGGATCTGCCTGGCACATAGCCGAATCAGGAGGCACCCAGCGGTGAAGTTTCGCGTCGAGCGCGACGTACTGGCCGAGTCGGTGGCCTGGGCCGCGCGCAGTTTGCCCAGTCGTCCCAGCGTTCCGATCCTTGCCGGCCTTCTGGTCGAGGCCGAGGACGGGCAGATCACTCTGTCCGGATTCGACTACGAGACCTCGGTCCGTGTCACCGTGCCCGCGCAGGTGGCGGACCCCGGCAAGTGCCTGATTTCCGGCCGGCTTGTCGCCGACATCTCCAAGAGCCTTCCGAACCAGCCGGTGGACATCGCCGTGGACGGCGCGAAGGCACAGCTCACCTGTGGCAGTTCGCGGTTCACGCTCCAGACGCTTCCTACAGAGGAATATCCGGCTCTGCCGGAGCTCCCGGCCGCCAGCGGGACGGTCAAGGCCGACGTTTTCGCCCAGGCCGTCTCCCAGGTGGTGACCGCGGCCGGGCGTGAGGACACGCTTCCGGTGCTGACCGGTGTCCGGGTCGAGATCGAGGGCTCCACGATCTCGCTGCTCGCCACCGACCGCTACCGGCTCGCGATCCGTGAGCTCGAGTGGAACCCGCAGTCCCCCGACGCGTCCGCGGCCGCGCTGGTGCCGGCCCGGGTGCTGTCCGAGACCGCGAAGGCGATGACCGGCTCCGACGTGATCGTGTCGCTGGCCGCTCCTGGCAGCGGCGACGGCATCGTCGGCTTCGAGGGTCAGGTGTCCGGTGGCAGCCGGCGCGCCACCACCCGGCTCCTGGACGGCGAGTTCCCGAAGGTCCGCGGCATCATCCCGACCGACGCGGCGATCGCGACCCGGGTGCGGATCGACACCGCGACCCTGGTCGAGGCGGTCAAGCGCGTCGCGCTGGTCGCCGAGCGCAACGCACCCGTCCGGCTGACCTTCGAGGAAGACAGCGTGACGCTGGACGCCGGCAGCGGTGACGAGGCGCAGGCCTCGGAGTCGCTCGAGGCGCGGGTCGTCGGCGAGCCGGTGACCGTAGGCTTCAATCCGACGTACCTGCTCGACGGTCTCGGCGCGATCGGCACTCCGGTCGCCCACCTGGCCTTCACGCAGGCGACGAAGCCGGCCGAACTGACCGGTGTGCGGGACTTCGACGGCGAACCGATCAGCGAATTCCGGTACGTGCTGATGCCGGTCCGCCTGAACAGCTGAAAGCCAATAGAACAAGGGGATTCAGATGGAGCTCGGCCTTGTCGGTCTCGGCAAGATGGGCGGCAACATGCGCCAGCGGATTCGTAACGCCGGCCACACCGTGGTCGGGTTCGATCACAACCAGGACATCTCCGATTCCAAGGACTTGGCCGACATGGTCGGCAAGCTCACCGCCGAGGGCCAGCCGAAGGTCGTCTGGATCATGGTGCCGGTCCAGGCCATCGACCCGGTCGTCACCGAGCTGGCCGAGCTGCTCTCCCCCGGCGACATCGTGATCGACGGCGGCAACAGCCGCTGGACCGATGACACCCGCCGCGCCGCCCAGCTCGCCGAGAAGAACATCCGCTTCGTCGACTGCGGTGTGTCCGGCGGCGTCTGGGGCCTGGAGAACGGCTACGCCCTGATGTGCGGCGGCGACAAGGACACCGTCGACACCGTGATGCCGATCTTCGAGGCGCTGAAGCCCGAGGGCGAGTTCGGTTTCGTGCACGCCGGCAAGGTCGGCGCGGGCCACTTCTCGAAGATGGTCCACAACGGCATCGAGTACGGCATCATGCAGGCGTACGCCGAGGGCTACGAGCTGCTCGAGGCATCGGACGTCGTGGAGAACGTGCCGGAGGCGTTCCAGTCCTGGCGCGAGGGCACCGTGATCCGGTCGTGGCTGCTCGACCTGCTGGTGAACGCGCTCGAGGACGACAACCACCTGGAGAAGATCCGCGGGTACGCCGACGACTCGGGCGAGGGCCGCTGGACCGTCGAGGCCGCGATCGATCTCGCCGTACCGGTGCCGGCTATCGCGGCCGCGCTGTTCGCCCGGTTCTCGTCGCGGCAGGACGACTCGCCGGCGATGAAGGCGATCGCCGCGATGCGCAACCAGTTCGGCGGTCACGCGGTGAAGGGCGCCGAGGCCGCCGACCCGTCGTACGCGACACCCCCGATCAAGCACTGAGGTGTACGTCACCGCCCTGGGTCTGCTCGACTTCCGGTCCTACCAGCAGGCGGAGGTCGAGCTCACTCCGGGCGTGACGGCCTTCGTCGGGCCGAACGGCCACGGCAAGACCAACCTGGTCGAGGCGATCCACTACACCGCGACCCTCGGTTCGCACCGGGTGGCGAACGACGCACCGCTGGTGCGGGCCGGCGCCACCCGTGCGATCGTGCGGACCGAGATCCGCAGCCAGTACGACCGGGACGTGGTCGTCGAGCTGGAAATCAATCCTGGGAAGGCAAATCGGGCCCGGATCAACCGATCGCCGGTCCCGCGACCGCGAGAAGTGCTCGGGCTGCTGCGGACGGTGCTGTTCGCGCCGGAGGATCTGGCTCTGGTGAAGGGCGATCCGTCCGAGCGGCGGCGGTTCCTGGACGAGTTGCTGACGCTGCGATCGCCCCGGATGGCCGGCGTACGGCAGGACTACGACCGGGTGCTGAAGCAACGGAACTCTCTGCTGCGGAGTGCCTCACAGGCGCGCCGGCAGAACCGGACGAGTGCCGCCGAAGGGCAGCTGCGCACACTCGAGGTGTGGGACTCGAATCTGGCTCGCGTCGGATCCGAGCTACTTGCGACGCGGTTGGAGCTGCTGGAATCCCTGCGCCCGTTGGTGTCCAGCGCGTACGACGCTGTTGCCCGGGGCAAGGGTGATGCGCGACTGGAGTACAAGTCGTCGGTGCTGCTCGAGCCGGGTGTGACTTCGCGCGAGCAGCTGGCCGAGGTGCTGCTCGCGGCGGTTCACGAGAAGCGGCGGGATGAGCTCGAGCGCGGTGTCTCGCTGGTGGGTCCGCATCGCGATGACGTCGTACTCGGGCTCGGGGACTTGCCGGCGAAGGGGTATGCGAGTCACGGTGAGTCTTGGTCGTTCGCGCTCGCGCTGCGGCTGGCGTCGTACGAACTGCTCCGTGCGGACGGGGGTGAACCGGTGCTGATCCTCGACGATGTGTTCGCCGAGCTCGACACCCAGCGCCGGGACCGGCTGGCCGAGCTGGTCGCGCCGGCCGAGCAGGTGCTGGTGACCGCTGCCGTCGGCGCTGACGTGCCCGCTGAGCTCAGCGGTGCGCGCTTCGACGTCGGCGAAGGGGTCGTTCGGCGTGCCTGAACCCCCGGATTCCTCTGAGAGCGGCCCTGAGAGCGAGGTCGAGCACGACAAGCAGGGCCTCGATCTGGCGAAGTCGCTGGCGGGACGGCTCAAGCAGCAGGCGGCCAAGGGCGGCATCATGCCGGTCAAGCGCCGTCGCCGGCCGCGGATCAACGGCGCCGAGATCAGCAGCGCCCGCCCCGACGACCGCGACCCGCAGAAGCTGACCAACACGCTCGGCCGCCTGATGCGCGACCAGGGCTGGGAGGTCGACGTCGCCGTTCACGGCGTGATGGCCCGCTGGCCGTCCATCGTCGGCCCCGAGATGGCCGAACACTGCAAGCCGGAGTCGTACGAGGACACCGTCCTCACCGTCCGTACGTCGTCCACAGCCTGGGCCACCCAACTCAAACTCCTCGCCCCCGACCTCGTCCGCCGCCTCAACACCGAACTCGGCGAGGGCACCGTCACCCGCGTCAACGTCCAAGGCCCCCACACCCCCTCCTGGCGCAAAGGCCCCCGAACCGTCCGAGGCGGCCGCGGCCCCCGCGACACTTACGGCTAACGAGACTGGTTGTGCCCGCGACCCGGCCAAGCTCTAGGATCGGGCGCGATGCGCACGCTCGTTGACGGCTTTCGCGAGATGGTCCACCTGATCGGAGACACCTTCCGGCTCTGGTGGAAGAACTTGCTGCCCATGACCACCTGGTGGGTGGCAGGCTTCGTCGGCTTCACGGTCTGCGTACAGGGCGCGATCTGGCTGGCCAAGCATGCGCACTCGAGTCTTGGGACCGGTCTGTTCGCCGTCGGTGTGCTGCTCCAGATCACCGCGGCCGTGGGCATGATCCGCACCTGTGCGATGTCGCTGTACCGCTGGCGGGACGCGGCGAGCAGCGAGTCCGAGGAGACGTCCGACCCGACGCAGCGCGGTCTGCTGGAACTGCTGGCCGTCACCCTGCTGCCACTCGTCGCGGTCTGGTCGGCGTGGGGATTCTTCGACCAACAGGTCAACTCGCTCAGCGCGACCTACCTGGTGCAGAACGGGACGCAGCCCGGCTCGTCGTTCTTCAAGCTCGGCATCCACGCCTGGCACGGGTATCTGCCGGCGCTGGTGATCCTGCTGGTGCTGCGCCGGCTGCTCCAGGCGGTCGACGACCGCTGGCCGAGCCGCCCGGTGAAGTTCGCCCAGGTCTGGGCCGAGGCCTTCTTCGTGCTGCTCACGTTCGTGATCACGCCGTACGCGATTGCCGAGGGCAAGGTCTGGTTCAAGGACCGGAGCTTCTGGTACTGGTCGTTGGACTGGTGGGGCGGCCTGAAGGACTTCTTCGCCGGCATCCATATCCCGCTGCCGGCCGGTATCGAGTTCCTCTGGGGCTTCTTCTGGGAGTCGCTCTGGCCGCTGTTCAAGCTGGGCGTCGCCGAACCGCTGACCTGGCTGGCGATCACCACGGTCGTGTTCGGCCACCGCGTGCTGTCCAGCGGCGGGGTCTTCCGCGGCACTCGGCTGGAACGCCGCCTCGGCGGGCAGGGCGAACAGCCGGAGGCGCCGCAGCGAGGCCGGTTCGTCGAGCTGACGTACAGGGCGCCCGACCTGGTGCTCGGCGGTCTGCGCGAGAAGTTCTACCCGGCGATCAACGCGTTCCGGCTGGTGGTCCGGGTCGGACCGGTGTTCCTGGGCGTGGTCTGCATGGTCTACACGTTCTGGCTGCTCGGCAACGACTGGGCCTTCGTCGCGGTCCAGCGGCTGATCGGCATCCACGGCCAGTACTGGGGCCTGATGAACTTCGAGATCGCCGACCTGATCAGGAGCATCGTCTTCGAGCCGTTGCGGATCGCGCTGCTGGCTGCGGCCTTCGACCTGTGCATCTCGGTCGGTACCCAGCGCCGGTCCGAGGCTGCTGCGGCCGCCAAGGCCAAGGCCGAGCCGAAGGCCGAACAGCCTGCTCCTGTCAGGGTGTGATCAGGACCCGCATACGTTCGTCGAGCTGCTCGACGGTAACGCCGGTCAGATGCGGTACGGCGGACTTCGGCACGAGGTACACCTTCGCGACCTGAGCGGGCTTGTCCATCGTGAACGGGTGGTCGTCGTCACCGCAGTACGTCGGCAGCGGGTAGTCGAACGGCTGCTCGGTGTCCCACGTGTTGCCGCGGTCGTCCCGCAGCAGCGCGTCGCAGGTGAACCCGCGGTCCTTCAGGAAGACACCCGGGCGCGGTGTCACCGTCATCGTGGCCACGATGATGATCGAGCCGGCGGGCTCGCCCATGCTGATCTTCTCGCCGTCCTTGTCGAGGATCGCGGTGTACGCCTTCAGCGAGTCGAGCTTCCACTCGACGTGCCCGACCGTGACCGGACCCTGGCTGATGACCTTGTTGATCCGGCCCTCGTCGAAGATCCGCTCGTCGTCGCTCAGATAGGGCCGCAGCATCACGAACGTGCCGGCGGCGACCAGCGCCACCAGCAGCCCGACCTGAACGGCGACACGGGAGGCCTTGCTCGCGATCCTCATGACGCCACCCGGGTGACCGCGTCCTCGACGATGTACTGCGCAACCGCGCCGTCGACCATCTGCTGGGCGATCGCCTCGGTCGGTATTCCGAGATCGACCGTGATGTCGGAGTTGTAGACGTTGAAGAGCATGGTCGGGCGGAGTTCCAGCGTCAGACCTTTCATGTCGGCCGGGTTGATCTCGAAGACGACCGTGCCGGTCTTCGCGTAGCCGGCGTCCGGGAAGTCGAGCCCGCTGTGGCTGAGGCCCTCGACCGGCTGGTAAACGCTGCCGCCGTCGGCCTGCAGGGTCGCATTCGTCAGGTCCGGCTTGCGATCGCCGCGGATCGCGTCCCACTCGATCGCGACGTAGATGCCGTTGGTCTCCAACGGCTTCTTGCCGTCGCTGTCCGAGCTGTCGAGCACCGAACGGGCGAACTTGATCCGGGTCACCTTCACCGTCGATCCGGTGCCTTCGTAGTCGAGCGGTTCGCCGATCGTGCCGTGCACGACCTTGATGTTCTGCTCGTCGTACACCTGATCAGGGGTTGCCAGCCGGGTCAGTCCGCCGATCAGCACGAACAGCACACCGACGAGGATCGTCGCGGGGCGGTAGAGCTTCACTTGTTCTCCCCGGCGTCGATGACGACCTTCGGCGAGAGCCGGACGACCGCGGCCGCGTCCTCGTTGTGCCAGTACGGCTTGTCGTTCGCGCCGAGGGCTTCGTTGTCGGACTCGTAGTGCTCCTGCAGAACGCCGATCTCGACGACGTCGGCCTTGAAGTCGGGCGCGACCTTGAACGTCATACTGCAACTCTCCGGCGGCAGCCCGTAAACGAGGACCCAGCCGATCTTGTCGTCGTGGCAGCTGGCGCCGTCCGACTCCACGTTCTCCTCGCCGTGGCCCGGCACGAACAGCATCAGTTGGCTGTCGATGCTGACGCTCTCGTGCTCCTCGGTGTCGACGTTCTTCGCGTCGAAGTAGACCTTCAGCTTCGACTCGGCCTCGTCGTACTCCGTCTTCGGCGTCTGGACGATCTCGGCCTTGGTGAAGCTGTACTCGAAGCGGCCGGCTGTCACCGTGGTCGGCGCGGTCAGGGTCGGGACCGTGCGGCCCTTCTTCTCTTTCCAGCCGCCGGTGGCCAGTACTACCAGGACCGCAACCACGACGAGGGCGATCACCAGCAGCCAGATTCGCCGGTGCCGGTGAATCACCCGGTCGGCGATCATCGCATCGATGACCTCGTCGAGACTTTCCACGGCAGCGATCCTAAGGGGCCGTGGGTGCGCGCCAGGCACCGCTTGTCCACGGGATGCCGGACCCCGGTCCGGAGCGGCTCAAGCGGTCTGGACCGGTCGGTGCCGGAACGGTCAGTCGCGAAACGCCCGAAGGCCACTGAGCGGCCGTGAGCGCTTTTCTGACCCCCACCCGCGAGAGGGGACATGGAGATGAGGGAGAAAAGACGCCCTGATGCGAGTTTCGGGCGGCTGGTGGCAGGTTCTGCTTCGGTCGACAGGTAGAATGGACGACGTAGGGCGAGCCGCGCCTCTACTACCACCGTAGAGGGCGGCTCTACTGTGCCGCGATGCCTCGCGAACGCGGGGTCCGAGGAGGACAACCACCGGTGACCGACGAGCCGATCGAGATCGACGCCAACCAGTCCGCCGACCCCATCGGCATCCCCGCACCCAGCGAGGAACTCCCCGCGATGCTCGACGCGATCCCGTCGAACGTCGTCGAGCGTGAGTACGACGCGAGCGCGATCCAGGTCCTGGAGGGACTGGACGCGGTCCGCAAGCGCCCGGGTATGTACATCGGGTCCACCGGCGAGCGCGGCCTGCACCATCTCGTCACCGAGGTGGTCGACAACGCGGTCGACGAGGCGATGGCCGGGTTCGGCGACCGCATCGTCGTCACGCTGCTGGCCGACGGCGGTGTCCGCGTCGAGGACAACGGCCGCGGTATCCCGGTCGACATCGTCGAGTCCGAGGGCAAGCCGGCCGTCACCGTCGTACTGACCGTTCTGCACGCCGGCGGCAAGTTCGGCGGCGGCGGTTACAAGGTGTCCGGCGGTCTGCACGGCGTCGGTGTCTCCGTGGTCAACGCGCTGTCCACCAAGCTCCAGGTCGACGTCAAGCTCAAGGGCAAGCTCTACACCCAGACCTTCACCAATGGCGTCCCGGACGCCGACCTGGCCGAGATCGGCACCTCGACCTCGAACGGTACGACGATCACGTTCTGGGCCAGCGAGGACGTCTTCGAGACCACGACGTACTCCTACGAGACGCTGGCGACCCGCTTCCGCGAGTACGCCTTCCTGAACAAGGGCCTCGAGCTGGTCATCCGGGACGAGCGTCCGGACCACTTCGACGAGGACGGCAAGCCGCTCGAGCAGTCCTTCCGGTACGACGACGGCCTGGTCGACTACGTGAAGTACCTGACCGGCATCCGCGAGACCGTGCACCGCGACGTGATCTCGTTCGAGGCGGCCACCGCGGAGAACACGATGAGCCTCGAGGTCGCGCTGCAGTGGAGCGGATCGTTCCAGGAGTCCGTGCACACCTTCGCGAACGCGATCAACACCCATGAGGGCGGCACCCACGAGGAAGGCTTCCGGGCCGCGCTGACCTCGCTGGTCAACTCGTTCGGCGAGGACCAGGGCATGATCAAGAAGAAGGAGGACCGGCTCACCGGTGACGACATCCGGGAGGGCCTGACCGCGATCATCTCGGTCAAGCTCGCCGAGCCGCAGTTCGAGGGCCAGACCAAGACCAAGCTCGGCAACACCGAGGTCAAGGGTTTCGTCCAGCGCGTCGTCAACGACAAGCTCGGCGCCTGGTTCGAGCAGAACCCGGCCGAGGGCCGCGAGATCATCCGCAAGGCGTCCGCCGCGGCGAGCGCCCGGATCGCGGCCCGCAAGGCCCGCGACCTGGCCCGCAACCGCAAGGGCCTGCTCGGCGGCGGCGGTCTGCCGGGCAAGCTGGCCGACTGCCAGTCGACCAACCCCGAGGAGTGCGAGGTCTACATCGTCGAGGGTGACTCGGCCGGTGGCTCCGCGAAGGGCGGCCGGGACCCGAAGTTCCAGGCCATCCTTCCGATCCGGGGCAAGATCCTGAACGTCGAGAAGGCCCGGATCGACCGAGTGCTGCAGAACAACGAAGTGCTGGCGATCATCTCCGCGCTCGGCACCGGTATCCACGAGGACTTCGACGAGGAGAAACTCCGGTACCACAAGATCGTGATCATGGCCGACGCCGATGTCGACGGCCAGCACATCCGGACCCTGCTGCTGACGCTGCTGTTCCGGTTCATGCGGCCGCTGATCGAGCGCGGTCACGTGTACGCCGCGCAGCCGCCGCTGTACAAGATCCGCTGGAGCAACCAGCCGGACGAGCTGGCCTACACCGACCGCGAGCGGGACGGCCTGCTCGAGGCCGGATACGAGGCGGGCAAGAAGCTGCCCAAGGAGAACCCGATCCAGCGCTACAAGGGTCTGGGCGAGATGAACGCGAACGAGCTGTGGGACACCACCATGGACCCGGCCAACCGCGTGCTGCTGCAGATCACGCTCGACGACGCGATCCGCGCGGACGAGACGTTCCAGACGCTGATGGGCGACGACATCGAGGCGCGGCGCAGTTTCATCCAGCGCAACGCCAAGGACGTCCGCTTCCTCGACATCTGATCTCGCTGCTGCTCACCGACGTACTGATCTGAACGGGACTTTTTCATGACCGAGACCCCCACCTCGCCGGGACACGACCGGGTCGAGCCGCTCGACCTGCAGACCGAGATGCAGCAGTCGTACCTCGACTATGCAATGGCCGTGATCGTCGGCCGCGCGCTGCCCGAGGTCCGCGACGGCCTCAAGCCGGTGCACCGCCGCATCCTCTACGCGATGTACGACGGCGGCTACCGGCCGGACCGTGGCTTCAACAAGTGCTCCCGCGTCGTCGGTGACGTGATGGGTCAGTACCACCCGCACGGCGACTCGGCGATCTACGACACCCTGGTCCGGCTGGCGCAGCCGTGGGTGATGCGGGCGCCGCTGATCCAGGGCCAGGGCAACTTCGGTTCTCCCGGCAACGACCCGGCGGCCGCGATGCGGTACACCGAGTGCCGGATGGCGCCGCTGGCGATGGAGATGGTCCGCGACATCGACCAGGACACGGTCGACTTCCGGCCCAACTACGACGGCAAGTCGCAGGAGCCGGTGATCCTGCCGGCCCGCTTCCCGAACCTGCTGGTCAACGGCTCGTCCGGGATCGCGGTCGGTATGGCGACGAACATCCCGCCGCACAACCTGCGCGAGGTCGCGGCCGCGGTCGACTGGGCGCTGGAACACCCGGAGGCGACCCGGGAGGAACTGCTCGACGCCTGTCTGCAGAACATCAAGGGCCCGGACTTCCCGAACGGCGCGCTGATCGTCGGCTACAAGGGCATCGACGACGCGTACCGCACCGGCCGTGGCTCGGTCACGATGCGCGCGGTCGTCGACATCGAGGAAGACGCCAAGGGCCGGACCAGCCTGGTCATCACCGAACTGCCGTACATGGTCAACCCGGACAACCTGGCGCTGAAGATCGCCGAGCTGGTCAACACCGGCAAGATGAACGGCATCGCCGACATCCGCGACGACAGCTCGTCCCGGACCGGTCAGCGGCTGGTCGTCGTACTGAAGCGTGACGCGCAGCCCCGCGTCGTACTGAACAACCTCTACAAGCACACGCAGCTGCAGGACACCTTCGGCTGCAACATGCTCGCGCTCGTGGACGGCGTACCGCGGACGCTGAGTGTGGACCTGTTCATCAAGCACTGGATCGACCACCAGATCGAGGTCATCCAGCGGCGGACCCGCTTCCGTCTGCGCGAGGCCGAGAAGAACGCGCACATCTACCGCGGGTACGTGAAGGCGCTGGACGCGCTCGACGAGGTCATCGCGCTGATCCGGCGCAGCCCCGACGTCGAAGAGGCCCGCACCGGCCTGATGCAACTGCTCGACATCGACGAGATCCAGGCACAGGCCATCCTCGACATGCAGCTGCGCCGGCTGGCCGCCCTGGAGCGGCAGAAGATCATCGAGCGGTTGCAGGAGCTCGAGGCGATCATCGCCGACCTCGAGGACATCCTGGCCAGCCCCGAGCGGCAGCGCACGATCGTCAAGGACGAGCTCAGCGAGATCGTCGAGCGGTACGGCGACGAGCGGCGTACCGAGATCATCGCGGCCGACGGCGACCTGTCCGTGCAGGACCTCGTGCCGGACGAGGAGGTCGTCGTCACGATCTCCCGTGGCGGCTACGCGAAGCGGACCAAGACCGACCTGTATCGGACCCAGAACCGCGGCGGCAAGGGCGTCCGCGGCGCCGCACTGCGGGCCGAGGACGAGATCAACCACTTCTTCGCCACCACGAACCACCACTGGATGCTGTTCTTCACCACCAAGGGCCGGGTCTACCGGGCCAAGGTGTGGCAGCTGCCCGAGTCGGCTCGGGACGCCAAGGGTTCGCATGTCGCCGGTCTGCTGTCGTTCCAGCCGGACGAGGAGATCGCGCAGGTTCTGACGCTGCGCGACTACGACCAGTCCGACTACCTGGTGCTGGCGACCAAGAAGGGCCTGGTCAAGAAGACAGCGCTGCGCGACTACGACTCGGCGCGGCAGAGCGGCATCATCGCGGTCAACTTCCGCGAGGAGGACGACGAGCTGATCGGCGCCGACCTGGCCACCGCCGAGGACGACCTGCTGCTCGTGTCCCGCAAGGGTCAGTCGATCCGCTTCACCGCGAACGACGAGCAGTTGCGGCCGATGGGCCGGGCCACCTCCGGCGTCACAGGCATGAAATTCCGCTCCGGCGACGAACTGCTGTCGATGTCGGTGATCCGGGCAGGGTCCGAGGAGGACGCGCAGTTCGTCTTCACGGTGACCGACGCCGGGTACGCGAAGCGCTCGCGCGTGTCGGAGTACCGGCAGCAGGGTCGCGGCGGTCTGGGCATCAAGGCGGTGAAGCTGAACGACGAGCGCGGTTCGCTGGTCGGCGCGATCATCGTCGTCGACGAGGACCAGGTGCTGGCGATCAAGGCCAGCGGCCAGGTCGTCCGCAGCCGGGTGGACAGTGTGCCGGTCAAGGGCCGCGACACGATGGGCGTTCGGTTCGCCGGGGTCGGCGAGTCCGACGCGGTGGTCGCGATCGCCCGGAACACCGATCTGACGGTCGAGGTCGAGGAATCCGAGGCCGCGGAAGAGGGTACTGAGGCAATTGGTGCCCAGAATGTGGACGGATCGACAACCGAATCCACCTCTGAGAGCGTCCAGAATGATGACGAACGTTCGACGGACGTGGACGGCGCGGCTACCGTCGAAGACGACGAAGCCGGCCAGGAGGGTGACTGATGACCAACCGCGCGAGGCCGACATGGCCTGAAGGTGCGGCCGACAGCTCCAAATCCCAGCGCACTGCGCCGGGTGGGAAGCCGTCTGCCGCCCCGGCCAACCCGGCCTCCAACGGTCGTTCCAACGGTGTGCCGGGCGGCCAGCCGAGGACTCAGAACGGTCAGCGTCCGTCCTCGTCCGAGTACCGCCCGCAGCCGCGGCCGGCCACTCCCGGCACCGGCGCGCCGGCACGTCCCCAGCAGCCAGCTCCCAGCACCCCGGGCCGGCCGGACCCGTGGTCTCCGCCAGGTACGACGCCCCCCGCGGCCGGCTCGCCGTACGAGGGTCCGGCGGCGAAGACCGAGTCTTTCGGTGACCGGGTGAGCGCTGCGCGTCAGGCGGTGCTCGACAAGGCCGCCGCCGTGACCGCGGCCAAGCCGGACAAGAACGACCGGGAAGAGGCCAGGCAGACGCGGCTCGCCGAGAAGGACGCCAAGGCCTCAAGCCGGCCACAGACCCGCAAGGCGCGGCTGCGGATGTCCCGGATCGATCCGTGGTCGGTGATGAAGACGGCGTTCCTGCTGTCGATCGCCTTCGGCATCGTCACCTGGGTCGCGGTCTTCATCATCTGGTCCGCGATCGGTGCCGCGGGTGTTTTCGACAACATCAACAGCACCGTCCAAGAGGTCCTGGGTACGCCGACCGCCGAGCCGTTCCGGGTCGAGAACTACATCAACACCGGCAAGGTGATGGGCTTCACGACGCTGCTGGCCTGCGCCGACGTGCTCATCATCACGGCGCTCGCGACGCTCGGATCCTTCCTCTACAACATCGCTGCCACGCTGCTCGGCGGCCTCGAAGTCACGCTGGCGTCGGAGGACTGATTTCTCCGGCCGGGCCCTGGTCGGGCCCGGCCGGAACCGGTTTGGGAGTAGGGCACTTGGTGCGGTAATCTCTCCCGGGTTCGACACCGCAGTACGCGGGCCTATAGCTCAGACGGTTAGAGCGCTGCCCTGATAAGGCAGAGGTCACTGGTTCAAGTCCAGTTAGGCCCACCCTCACGTATGTTGAAGTGTTGTTTTTCTTGGCCCCGATTCCCGAGGAGTCCCAGTGCTGAAGAAGCTCCTGCTGGTGCTGCTGGCCGGCATCGGTGGATACTTCGCCTACAAGAAGACCCAGCAGTCCCGCGCTGACAAGGACCTCTGGGCCGAGGCCGTCGACTCGGTAGCCCCGGGTCGCTGACCACCCTCACGGGGGCGTAGCTCAACTGGCAGAGCACTGCCTTTGCAAGGCAGGGGTTAGGGGTTCAAGTCCCCTCGTCTCCACCAAACACATCTCCCCGGGCCGTACCCTGGCTCGATGATCTTCGCTCCTGGTCGGTCGATCGCCCGCCGCGACGTTCACCTGAACGGGATGATCGCCGCGGTGCAGACCACGCGGGTCGTGCGCGACGACGCGGAGGCGCTGCTCACCTGGACTGCGTCCGGATCGGACTGCATGCTGCGCGGCACCCGGGACGGCGCGTTGATCCGGAAGATGTCGCTGGCGGAGCGCGACCGTACGCCGTCCATGCTCTGGCCGCGGCACTGGGAAGGCCGGCACGTGCTGATCCGCACCGAACCCGAGGCCGACCATTCGGTGTGGTGGTTCTTCGACCTGGAGATGCGGTTCGAGGGCTGGTACGTGAACCTGGAGTCCCCGGTACGCCGCTGGTCGGCCGGCACCGACATCCTCGATCACGCGCTCGACATCCTGGTCGCGCCCGATGGCAGCTGGTCGCTGAAAGACGAGGACGAGCTGGCCGAGCGCATCGATCATCCGGCGTACTGGACGGCAGCCGAGGCAGACCGCATCCGCGCCGCCGGCGAGCGCATCACCGGTGACATCGAGGCCGGCCGGTTCCCGTTCGACGGCCGGTACACGGATTTCCGTCCCGACCCGTCGTGGGAACCGGCCGACCTGCCCCCGTACTGGGACGGCGAGGTGGCGTCCCGCTGATCGTTAGCCCCGCTTGGCGGCCTCGCGGAGCATCTCGTCGGTCTCGTCGTCGGGCATGAGTTCGCGGACCTCTTGGGCGCAGCGGCAGGCGACGGCGATCTTGGCGGCCCACTTCAGCGCTTCCTCGCGGGTGGCCACGTTGACGACGGAGAAGCCGCCGACGACCTCCTTGGTCTCCGGGTAGGGGCCGTCGGTGATCAACCCGTCCGTGTCCACGATGCTCGCCCGCTGCCGTTCGAGCCCACCGCCGTACACCCACACGCCGGCGTTCACAGCCTCCCGAACCACCTCATGCGACGCCTTGCCCACGTCGGGCCAGTCCTCGGCGGGAATGTGGTCCATCGCGCCCTCATTGAACGAGATCAAGTACTCCGTCATCCCACAACTCCCATGTCCCGGCGGCCCAACCGACCACCTCTCGCCTCTTCTACGAACAGCGCCCCCCAAATCCGACGCTATGCCAATAGAAATCCTCACAGCTAGCTCAGCGGAGGTCTGGCAGCCACGGATGCTCGGGATAGCGCGGTGCGATGCGATCGAAAAGCCATCGGCGACGTTCGGCGTCGAGCAGCTCAGCGACATCGGCGAAGTCGTCATTGTCCTTCGGCCGGCCACCACGAGACTTGAACAGCAGCACGATCTCCGGAGCGAGGTACGGCCAGGCCGTCAGGCGATCTGAGCGTGATCTCGTCGAGAGGCTTCCGGATAGTGCCGCGGCCCCTGTGGTAGACCCACTGGTCGGCGTCGGACGCGGCGAGCAGGATCTGAAGCGGACAAGGATGCATGCCGTCAGGAAAGACCAGCGCGTTGGGTCCGGGCGCGAGCTGCTCTCCGGGTGCCCATGGCCGACGGTCACCTGTCTCAGGATTCTGGACCGACGGTCGCGGCCTGGTGAAGGTCTTGGCGACTTGGTCGAGATCTCGCGCCAGGACCAAAGCGTCAACATCGTCGTGCGGCCGTCGGACCCGATCGGCGAACAGATCGAGCGCCCAACCCCCAGCTATCCAGTAGCGACAGGGATAGTCATGGAACAGGCACGCACCGCGCTGAGTGCATCGGATTTGTCGACTGAACTCAAGAGAGGACTCCTCGCATGGGATCGATGCGGTGAGCCCCGGGAGGGTCAGAGCCGCCGGTTAAACCAGCGAGGCGGCACCGCGCATGAACGACGCATGTGAACCACCTCCCCTTGTGCTCTGACGCTCGCCGCACCCTAGCGCGACTTTCGGGTGGTGCGCAGTGGGTTGTCGGGCAGCGCGGCGGTGACGATGAACGTCTCCAGCTTTGTCATCGCGGTCGGGTTAGTGGATGACTCGGTAGTTGACGAGGAGGTGGCCGGTGGGGGTGTTGGTGGAGTGGAGGGTTTGTAGGCGGATGGCGGGTAGGCCCGATAGGAGTTGTTGGCCGGTGCCGGCGATTGTTGGGATGACTGTGAGTCTTAGTTCGTCGACGAGGCCGGCTGTGAGTAGGGCTCGGGTGAGGGAGATGCTGCCGTGGAGGCCGATGTCGCCGCCAGGCTGGGACTTCAGGTTGCGGACGAAGTCGACGAGGTCGCCTTCGATGGGCTGCGAGTTGGCCCATTCGGCCTCGAGCGGTGTCGACGTTGCGACGTACTTGGGGGTGGCGTTGATGAAGGAAGCGAAGGGCTCGATGTCGCTGGTCGGCCAGAAGCCGGCCCATTCGTCGTACGTGCGGCGCCCGAGGATGACCACGTCCTGCGTCTCGATGAGCCTCTTGCCGCTGGCATCCGTCTCGTCGTCCCATCCGCTGAGGAACTGATCCGGAGCCTCAGCAACCCCATCGAGCGACAAGAAGTAGCCGCCGACAACTTTCCGCGCAGGGGGCATTGTGGTTCTCCTTCTAGGGGCAGAGGTATGCGAGTGCGGCGTCGATCGGGAACAGGTCGGTCAGCGGCGCGGTCGGGTTCCACCACACGGCCTCCGACATCTCGTCGTTCGGTGTGAAGGGTTGTGGCGAGTCGAGTTGGCCGCGGTAGATCGCGAGGTACTCGAGTCGGTCGTCGGGTGCGACCCGGATCTTCGCGACCCCGGCGAGATCGAGAGAGTCCGCCCGCTGGCCGCTCTCTTCTGCGAGTTCGCGTACGGCGGCTTCGCGCGGGGACTCGCCCGGATCGAGCATGCCGCCGGGGAGCTCCCACGCCTGGCGGTACCGATTGAAGACCATCAGGCACTCGCGATCACACCAGAGCACGACAAGAGACGCGGTCAGCGGCACGGACGAATCCAGGCTGCCGAGCTGGTCTTCGCGGAGTCGATCGAAGCTGATCAGCACCGATCCGTCGGTGTTCTCGACCGGAAGCTCATACATGGCCGCCGAGTATTCCACCCCAAGCTACTCGCCGGTGGTGCCGTCTAGGGATTCGCGGAGGAGGTCGGCGTGGCCTAGGTGGCGGGCGTATTCCTCGACGACGTGGGTGAGGATGAAGTGGGGGTCGGTGTTGCCGAATTCCAGGTTGGGGATGGTGTGGGTGAGGTTGTGGGGTGGGAAGAGGGATCTGGAGTCGGCGCAGGCGGAGAGGTAGTCGGCGTACACGGTCCGGGCGGGAGTGGGGTCTGATTCGTCGAACCAGTCGGTGTCCGGGTTGGTTCGGTACGGGAAGTACTGCGGAGTCGTGCCGGCCAGGCGGTGTTGTAGCCAGTAGCGTTCGACGCCCTGTAGGTGGCGCATGAGGGACAGCAGGGTCAGGTCCGAGGGTGGGATCGCGCGCCGGCGGAGTTGGGGATCCGTGAGGCCCTCGCATTTCCACAGGAACGTGGCTCGGTGGTAGTCGAGGTTCGAGGCGATCACTTCCAGCCAGGTACCCGACAAGGTCCGCTCCGGGCGGACGATCTTCTCGATCACGATGTCGCTCATACCTGTTCGATGCCTGTGATCCGCACCGATCGACAGGAGGTGTCGACGAATCCGGGCCGGTTCGCGGTGTGCTCAGGCGTGCGAGGCGATGTACGTAGACGACTACGTCCTGTCGTTAGCACCCCAGATGACGTCCGCGATGGCGGCGGGTGGGACGTGGCCGGTCGGCGGGAGGGACTGGGCGAGATTGATGCCGACGTCCACCAACGCGGCGCGGTTGAGGGTCGGGACCTCGCTGACTGCGGTCCAGACGGATTCGGCGGTTTCGCCGTTGGGTTCTGGGCGGAGGGTGCCACCGGTGATGCGGGCGGCGTAGAAGATGCCGATGTTCTGGTGGTCCTCGGGACCTGGATGGTTGCGTTCGGCAGCGGGGATGATGCGCGAGTCGACGCCGAGCAGGCGCTCGACGACAGCTGTGCAGCCGGTCTCCTCGGCGACTTCGCGGACCACGGTGTCGAACGGGTCCTCGCACGGTTCGACTCCGCCGCCGGGGAGCGTCCACCAGGTGCCGTCGCCGTACGGCGAGACGTACCGCGCGAGTAGTACTCGTCCGTCCTCGATGCACACGGCGTAGGCGGCCAGTCGTCTGCTCATCCACGCGACTCTAGATGCAGAACGGATGACCGGCCGGGTCGGCGTATACGTGGTGATACTCACCGCTCGTCTGCAGAGCCTCAGCGCCGACGGACAAGGCGTGAGCGCGAGCAGCTGGTACGTCGGCGGTCAGCAGATCCAGATGCACCTGCTGCGGGTACGCCGGATCGGGCCAGCGCGGAGCGGGTGCCGCGCTCCGCTGGAATGCGAGCTCCGGCGTGCCGGCAAGGACCACACGGGACGGCGTGTCGAGCAAGCGCGCCGGGCGGTCAAGCAGCGC
This sequence comes from Kribbella rubisoli, assembly GCF_004217145.1. GTDB lineage: Bacteria > Actinomycetota > Actinomycetes > Propionibacteriales > Kribbellaceae > Kribbella > Kribbella rubisoli. Next base: position 2,281,356 of record NZ_SHKR01000011.1, read on the forward strand.
GCTGTAGAACGCAGCAAGGGCTCGCGGGTCAGGGCAGTCGAGGACGATCCGCCGGATTTCCGCGCGCTCGGTCGGCTCCGAATACAAACAGAACGGATGCCCGATCGGATCCGCGTACACCTGCCACTCGCCGTTGTCCCGCAGCAGCCGAGCCCCAGGCGGCGCAACAAACGAAGGTACGGCGATGTCGAGATGCATCTGCTGCGCCCCATCGGGCCACCCGGGCGGCTGGTAATCGATCGGCCCGTCGCCGAATGCGAGGTACAGGTCAGACGCCTCGCTGCCGACGATGATCCAGTCCTCGCGAACGATCTCCATCCCGAGCAGCTCCGCGTAGAAGTCAGCGACCGGCCGAGCCCCGCGGTCATAGCTCTCCGGCGTGTTCCCCGGACAGGCGAATACGACATTCCGAATCATCAGACTCACCTGTCCACCTCACCCGAGAAGCTCAGCCGGCGCAACGGTCGAGTCAGTTCAGGTCAGGGACGGAATGTGCGCCCACGTAGTCGCGGAAGAGTTTGATCTTGCCGTCCTGGATCCGGAAGACCTGGATGCAGGTGGCTTGGAACGGTACGTCGGTAGTGGTGTGGCGTGCCTCGGTGACGAGTTCGAGGATCACGACCTCGGGGTCGGTGGTCCGGTGGAGCTGGACGGTGCGCAGATCGATGATGGCGATGGCGTGAGCGGCGGCCTGGAGCGAGAACTCGCGGATCGCTTCGCGGCCGACCAGACGATCCGGCAGGCCTTGGACGGCGAACGGCAACTCGAGTACGGCGTCCTCCGCGAACAGGCTCACGAAGCCCTCGAAGTCGCGATCGATCAGGTACTGGCGGCGTTGTTCAAGTACTTCCTCAGGAGTCATTCAACGACCGTAGAACGAAATTCGCAGAGATTCAACACCTGTAGAATGAATTCGGTGAACGAGACCACCCGAGACCGCCGCCGCGTCGAGACGCAGGAGCGGATCCTGACCGAGGCGAGAAGGCTGTTCGCCGAGACCGGGTACGACCGGACGACGATCCGTGCTGTGGCCGCCGCAGCGCAGGTCGATCCGGGCCTGGTGATGCACTACTTCGGCAGCAAACAGCAGCTGTTCGCTCGTGCGGCCGAGACCGAGAGCCGGCCGATCGTCGAGGGCACCGCCGAAGAGGTCGCCGAGCAACTGCTCGAGCGGCTCCGCGAGTCGTTGATCGACGAGCCGGTCGCCTCCCTCGCGGTGTTGCGCTCGATGCTGACCCATCCCGATGCGGCCGACGAGATCCGCGGCAACGCACACGTCCGCGGGAGCAACATCGGCAAGGCGATTCACGGCGTCGACGGCGAGCTCCGTTCCGACGTGCTGAGCGCCCTACTGATCGGTGTCGTGCTCGGTCGGCATCTGCTCAAACTGGACCATCTCGCCGATGCCGATCCGGACAAGATCGTCGAGCTGCTCGGCCCCGCGGTCCGTTCATTGACCAAGGGCTGACGGAATACGGTCGTCCGGGTCGGGGTTGGCCCGAGGTATGAGCCTTGAGATCGGAGTCATCCTTCCGACGTCGACGCCGGATCCCGAGCGCCCGATTCTCGGCGATGTCCGGGAGAGCGCGAGGTACGCCGAGAGCGTCGGGCTGGACTCGGTGTGGTCGACGGATCATCTGGTGGCGAGCGCGCCGCTCCTCGACAGCTCCGTCGTACTCGCGACGGCGGCCGCGGTGACCGAGCGGATCACGGTCGGATACAACGTGATGCTCCTGGCACTCAGACCGGTCGCGTGGGCGGCGAAGCAGATCAACACGCTGCAGCTCGTGTCGAACAACCGGCTCGTTCTCGGCCTCGGCACAGGGAATCCGGCGCATGGCGACATCGGATGGCGTGCCGCCGGCGTGGACTACTCGCAGCGTGGTCGCCTGACCGACGAGGCTCTCGCCGTACTGCGGGATCTGATCGCGGGCAATCCCGCGACGGTCGCCCAGGATCTCGAGGTGACGCTCTCCCCCGGCTCGCCGGTCCCGCCGATCTTTGTCGCAGGCAACGGTCCACGCGCACATCGGCGAGCGGCCCGGTACGGCGACGGGTGGGCGACGATCGCGGCAACGCCGGACGAGGTCCGCACAAACCTGGGCCGCATCAATGAACTTGCCGACGGCAAACAACTGAAGGCCACCGTGGTCGCGCCCCAGCTCGACGGCAACCCCGCCGAACAACTGGCTGAATACGAAGCCGCCGGCGTGGAGCGCATCATCCTCCCGCCTACAGGCGACTGGCGCCGCGACTACGACAAAGCAGCCGAACTGCGCAACTAGCTGTTCAGCTCGAGTGCCGCATCCAGCAGGCTCTGCGTGTACTCGTGCTGCGGCGCGCCCAGTACGTCGGTAGCCGGCCCCTCCTCCACGAGCACGCCGCGACGCATGACCGCGATCCGATCCGCGATCTGGTGGACGACGCCGAGATCGTGCGAGATGAACAGCATCGACAAGTTGTGCCGTCGCCGGAGATCGTCGAGCAGCCGAAGGATCTGTGCCTGAACGGAGACGTCCAGCGCGGACACCGCCTCGTCGCAGACCAGAAGCCGGGGCTTCACCGCCAACGCACGAGCCAGACTGACGCGCTGGCACTGACCGCCAGAGAGCTGGCTGGCCCGCTGACCGGCAACAGATGAATCGAGGCCGACATCTGCCAACAGTCGGTCAAGGTCGGAGGCTGCCGATGGATGGGTCCGCCACGCCTCGCCGATGATCGAGGCGACGGTCATCCAAGGGTTGAGCGACGACCGCGGATCCTGGAACACCATCTGGATCGCGCGCTGCAGTTCACCGGGCCGACTCGTGCCGGCCGGCACAGCGCGCCCGTCATACGTGATCGAACCGGAGGCCGGCCGGACCAGGCCGACGATCGAGCGCGCGACCGTGGTCTTACCCGAGCCGGACTCCCCCACCAGGCCTACGGTCTCGTTGGCGCCGACAGTCAGACTGACGCCGTCCACCGCGACGAACGGCTTGCGGCGCGGGCCGAACGTGACCCGCAGATCCCGGACCTCAAGCATCGAGCACCTTCTCAGCGAAGTGACACGCAGTCCAACGCCCCGGCGCAACCGCCCGCAATGCAGGCTGCTCGGTCCGGCACCGCTCCCGCGCCAACGGGCACCGCGGATGGAACGCACACCCAGCCGGCCGATTCGAGGGCGTGGCCGGCGTGCCAGGCAAGGGATGAGCCAGCGCAGTCTTCGTGCGTACGGCGGGAACGCTGTCGACCAACGCTCTCGTATAAGGATGCGCGGGCTGCCGCAGTACGTCGGACGTCGCGCCGCGCTCCGCCACGCGTCCGGCGTACATGACGACGACCTGGTGGGCGACGTGTGCCATCACCCGCAGGTCGTGGCTGACGAGGAGCATCGACAGGCCGGCGTCCTCCTGGATGGAACGCAGCAGCCGAAGGATGCGGGCCTGCACGGTCACGTCCAGCGCGGTCGTCGGCTCGTCGGCGAGCAGGAGGGACGGGTTGCCGGCGAGCGCCATCGCAATAACGGCACGCTGCCGCATGCCGCCGGAGAACTCGTGCGGGAAGCTGCCGAGCTTCTCCGCCGGCGCAGGGATCCCGGCGCGATCGAGTAACTCGACCACTCGCTCGCGCACCGCAGCCCGGGACTTACCGGAGCGACGCAGGATCTCGCCGACCTGGCGGCCGATGGTCTGGGTCGGGTTGAGCGCGGCCAACGGGTCCTGGAAGATCATCGCGATCTCGTGCCCGCGGAGCCCGCGACGCCGAGAAGCAGTTGCCGTGAGCAACTCCTCGCCCCGCCAGTTGAGGGAGCCACCAACGATAGCGCCGTCGGGCAGCAGACCGATCAATGCGTTCGCGGTCATGGTCTTGCCCGAGCCGGACTCGCCGATCAGGCCGACGGTGGTCGCCGACGGGATGTCGAAGGACACCTCGTCGACGACGCGAACGGCGCGGACGCGTCCGGGCAGGTCGACGACCAGCCCGGACACCTCCAGCAACAGGTCGTCGGAGCCTGAGCTCGATTCAGCCACAGTTTCCTGCACAGCTGTGGACAAGTCCTCGCGAATCAAGAGTTGACCTGCAGCTTGGAGAAGTCGGGCAGACCGTTCGGGTCGGGGGTGAAGCCGCTGAGGCGCTTGTTCCACGCGTAGGCGTACTTGACCGCCATCGGGAACATGCCGACCGCGTCGTCCCAGATGATCTTCTCGGCCTCGCCGTACAGCTTGACACGCTCCTGCTCGTCGGTGCTGGCCGCGGCCTGCGAGATCAGCTTGTCCAGCGCGGGGTTGCAGTAGCCGTTGCGCTTGGCTGCACACGGGTAGAGCCGGCCGACGGTGTTCGCGGCGTCGAGCATCGGGTTCGACAGTTGCTGGAAGTTGATGTCCCAGTTCAGCGCCAGCAGGTCCTTGGTGAAGACCGCCTGCTCCTTCTGCAGCAGGTCGACCTGTACGCCGATCTTCTGCAGGTCCGAGACGACCGCCTGGTTGAACTGCTGGAACTCAGCGTTCGCGAACTGCAGTCGCAGCTTCGTGCCGAAGTCGAAGCCGGCCGCCGTCAGCGCCGCCTTCGCCGCCACCGGGTCGTACTTGACCGGTGTCTGGGCGACATACCCGAGGGTCTGCTTGGACACCACCGAGTCCGACAGCGAGCCGGTCTGCGGATACAGCTTCTTGATGATCGTCGGGAAGTCGACCGCCTCCCACAACGCGCGCCGGACGGCAGCGTCCTTCAGAGCCGGCGTCGACGAGTTGAACCACATCGTGTAGACGGCCGAGCTCTGCACGATCTGCACGTTCAGCGTCGAGTCCTTCTGCACCTCGGGCAGCTGATCGTCCGGGATCCCCCAGACTACGTCCGCCTCGCCGGTGCGCAACGCGGTCAACCGGGCCGCGAGCTCGGGCATCTTCTTGATCGTGACCTTGGTGACCTTCGGCGCGCCGCCGTAGTACTGCGGGTTCGGCACCAGGACGATCTCGTTCGGGCTGAACTTGTCCAGCTTGAACGGGCCGGTCCCGACCGGCTTGTCGAAGAACGCGGTGTCGTTCGCGCCGACACCCGACGGCAGGACGAAGAACACCGCGAGCTTGCGCGGGATCGCAGCATCCGGCTTGGACGCCGTGAGTACGACGGTGTCGTCGCTCGGCGCGGTCATCGTGTAATCGGGGAAGTTCGCCGCGTTCGTGCCCTTGAGGTCGATGAACCGCTTGAAGGAGTCGGCCACATCGGCGGCCTTCAACTCCTTGCCGTCGCTGAACTTCACGCCCTTGCGGAGCGTGAACGTCCAGGTCTTCGCAGTGGCATCGGACTTCCAGGACGTCGCCAGATCCCCCTCGACCGAACCGTCGGTCTTGGTCCGGACCAGCCGGCTGAAGAGCTGCTGCTCGACCATCTGCGGACCCGTGCCGCCGCCCTGCGGACCGCCGGGGTCGATGCTGTCGACCGGATAGGTGCCGGCGATCACCACTTCACCGCCGCCGGAACTCGAGCTGCCGCCGTTGGTGGCGCTGGAGCAGGCGCTGAGGGCCATCGTGGCGGCAACCCCGAGTGTCAGTGCCGCCCGCCGTGTCAAAGGGATCATGAGGTTTCTCCTGCCTTCCGACGTGTCATCAGTTGAGATGTCCGCGTCCGTAACGGGCGGTGAGCTGGTCACCGAGGATGCCGATGTTGACGATCAGCAGCGACAGGGCGATACCCGGCAGGGCCGAGATCCACCACGCGCTGTCGAGGTATTGCTTGCCGTTGGCAATGGTTTGCCCCCAGGACACCGCCGACGGCGGCAGCCCGATCCCGAGGAAGCTCAGTCCGGCCTCGGCGAGTACGACGAGTGCGAACTCGAGCGTGGCCAGTGCGACCACCGGACCGATCGTGAACGGTACGACGTGGCGCAGCAGGATCGACGTACGACGGACGCCGAGCACCCGGGCCGCATCGACCCAGGCGCGTTCCCGCAACGAGAGCGAGACGCTGCGGGTCACCCGGGCGAACGAGATCCATGCCGTCGCGGCGAGCGCGATCACGACCACCGGCACGCTGCGCTCGAACGCGCCGGCGATCACGATCGTGAGCAGGATCGCCGGGAACGCCAGCAGGATATCGATGCCCCGGGCAAGGAATGTGTCGAGCCAGCCGCGGAAGTACCCGGCGACGGTGCCGATCGTGACGCCGACGACGCAGGAGACGACCACGGTCGCGATACCGATGAGGATCGACGTGCGGGCGCCGTACACGACCTGGGCGAGGACGTCGCGGCCGAGGCCGTCCGTGCCGAGCCACGCGGTGCCGCCGGTGGACAGATGCGAACCGGGCTTGAGCAGCCGGTCGTCGAGCGACGTGCTGATCGGGTTGTAGTCGATCACCAGCGGACCGATCGCCGCGACCAGTGCGTAGATCGCGAGTACGGCGTACGGGATCTTGCCGAGCCAGGTGCCGACCCGGCGGACGGCGAGTGGGCGGGTCACCGCGAGCGTGGCCATCAGCTGCCCTCCAAGCGGATGCGCGGATCGAGCTGGGAGTAGACGAGGTCGGCGGCCAGGTTGAAGAGCATCACGATGCCGGCGATCACGAACGTCGCCGCCTGCACCACCTCGTAGTCGCGGTTGGTCACCGAGTCGACGACGAGCGAACCGAGGCCGGGCCAGGAGAACACGTTCTCGACGATCACCGCGCCGCCCATCAGACCGCCCATGTGTAGCCCGACGATCGTGACGACCGGAAGCAGTGAGTTGCGCAGTGCGTGCCCGAGCAGGACCTGGCGATCGGTGAGGCCCTTGGACTTCGCGGTCTGGATATACGGCTCGCGCAGGGTCTCGGCCACGCTGGTGCGGGTCAGCCGCGCGACGATCGCTGTGAACGGAAGCGCCATCGTGATGGCGGGCAGGATCAGATGCTGCGGAGTGCCCGAGCCGGAACTCGGCAGCAATCGCAGCGCGAGCGCGAAGACCAGGATCAGCATGATCCCGATCCAGAACGTCGGGAACGACTGCAGCGCGATCGCCGCCGCAGACACCACTCGGTCGACCACGCTGCCCGGGCGACCGCCCGCCAGCAGCCCCAGCGTCAGACCGAGAACCACTGCGATCAGAGTGGACGCCAGCATGAGCTCCGCCGTGGCTGGCAGCCGCTCGAGCACTTCGGACATCGCGGGGTGCCCGAGCCGGTACGAGTCGCCGAAGTCGAGCCGTACGGCGTGGCCGAGGTAGTCGACGTACTGGACGGCCAGCGGGCGTTGCAGGCCGAGTGAAGCGCTCAGCTCCTTCACCTGGTCCTGTGTCGCGTCCGGACCGAGCAGGATCGAGACAGGGTCACCCGGTGCGACCCGCACGATCAGGAAGATGAGCGACGCCGCGCCCCACATCACCAGGACGCCGATCAGCAGTCGCTTGACCACAACGCGAATCATGGAAGCTCCTTGGGAGGTCCGACCGTCGCACCGGGCGCGAACCCGCACCGGACGCTTTCACTACGCGCACCGGAGTCAGGTGCCTCCAGCAGCTGCACCAGCAGGCCCATCGCCTGACGGCCCATCTGCTCGCGCGGCACGATCAGTCCGGTCCACGGCGTGCCGTCATGTCGCGCCCCGGTCGAATCACCGAGCTCCACAACGCTGAGGTCATCCGGGATGGTCAGACCGCGCCGTGTGGCGCACACCAGCAACTCTTCGGCCAGCAGTTGTTGCTCCGCGAGTACTGCGGTGATGCCGCCGCGCTGCAGCTCCTCCACCAGGCCGTCCACTTCCGCAACGGAGTCGAGCGTCCACACCGGTCCGGCAAGATGCTGGGAAGGCGTTGCCTGGCGGAACCCGCCCTCGCGATCACGGCTCGGCTGTGCGCCACCGTTGCCGATGCGTGCGTACGCCACGCGCTGGTGTCGCAGCTCGAACAGCCGCTCGGTGAGTTGCTTGGTCGCACCGGCGTAGTCGGCCGCGACGTACGACACCGGCGGACCCGACACCTCGCGGTGGCCGACGTACACGAACGGGTAGCCGGAGTCGCGCAGCCGCTCGATCTCCTCGACGTTGGGATCGCGGCCGAGCAGCAGCGCGCCGTCCGCATGCCAGAGCCGGGTCGATCCGTCGCGGAAGATCTGCCGCTCGCCGCCGGCGCTGGTGAACAGCAGCAGGTCGTAGCCGAGGTCGGCCGCCTCCTGCTCCATGCCGAGCAGGAACGGGAAGTAGAAGTCCACGCCGCTGGTCGGGAACACCGGCTCGAACGTGTAGACGCCGATGATCTTGTTCCGCCCGCCGGCCAACGAGCGGGCCGACGCGTTCGCGACGTACCCCCACTCGCGCATCACGGTCAGCACGCGCTCGCGGGTCGCCGGGCTGATCCGGATACTCGCGTCGCGCTCGTTGAGCACCAGTGAGACGGTCGCCTGGCTGACCCCGGCAAGCCGGGCGATGTCGGCCTGCGTGGGTCTCTTGGCCGGTGTGCGGCTCAACGTGGTGTCCTTCCTGCTAATACGCCCTACCACTGCGGTTCCGGAAGTTTCGCCAGCGTTTCGAGCAGGTGTCAAGAGGTGGCATTGATTAGCTGGGTATTAGCAGCTAATCCCCATTAGCACCTGGCGTCGGGGCTCGGCCCGCGGTTAGCGTCCCGGCATGCAGCCATCCCCTGCGGTACCGACCGCGGCCGCGGTCGTGACGTTGCGCCCGGTGTCCGAGGCGCAGGTGACGGGCGGGTTCTGGGCCGGCCGGATGGCCGCCAACCGCGCCGCGATCCCGCTCGGCCGCGAGCGGCTCGAGGCCGCCGGGAACCTCGGCAACCTGCGGATCGCCGCCGGCGAGGCGAGCGGCGACGCACAGGGCGCCAGCTTCCGCGACTCCGATGTCTACAAGTGGCTGGAGGCGGTGGCCTGGGACGGTTCGCTACCGGACCAGCTGGCCGAGCTGACCCGGACGATCACCGCGGCACAGCGCGAGGACGGCTATCTCAACTCGGCCATGCAGGTCCGCGGCGAGGAGCCTTACACCCACCTGTGGAACAGCCACGAGCTCTACTGCGCCGGCCACCTGTTCCAGGCAGCAGTCGCTGCAACGAGAGCAACCGGCGACACCGCGCTCCTGAAGGCAGCCACTAGGTTTGCCGACCATCTGGCTGACACGTTCGGGCCCTCGGGGCGGTCCGAGCTAGAAGGCCATCCGGTCATCGAATCCGCACTGGTCGAGCTCTACCGTGAGACCGGCAACCGCCGCTACCTGGACCTGGCCAAGTACTTCGTGGATGCACGTGGCCACGGCAAGGCAACCAAGCCAGGCTTCGACCCCTCCCACTACGGCGACCCGGCGCACTACTCCGACCGCGTCCCGGTCCGCGACGCCGACTCGCTGGAGGGCCACGCCGTACGCGCGGTGTACTTCGCCACCGGTGCGACCGACGTAGCGATCGAGACCGACGACGCGGAGCTGCTGGACGCAGTACGCCGGCAGTACGACAACATGCGGCGGCGTAAGCAGCATGTGACCGGTGCGGTCGGGTCGCGGTGGGACGGTGAAGCGTTCGGCGACGACTACGAGCTCCCGCCGGACCGTGCGTACGCCGAGACGTGTGCCGCGATCGGCGTACTGCAGTGGGCCTGGCGATTGCTGCTGGCAACCGGTGACCCGTCGTACGCCGACCAGATCGAACTGCTGCTCTACAACGCGATCCTGCCGGCGGTGTCGCTCGAGGACGCGGACTACTTCTACGTGAACACGCTGCACCGGTGGACCGGTGCGCGTGGTGACGTCCAGCGCGCACCGGCGTACGGGAGGAGGCCGTGGTTCAACTGTGCGTGCTGTCCGCCCAATGTGATGCGCACGCTGGCCAGCCTTCCGTCGTACCTTGCCACTGGTACTGCGGGCGGCCTGCAGATCCAGCAGTACGCCGCGAGCACGCTGCGAGCCGGATCGTTCGCGGTGGAGGTCGAAACCGACTACCCGTGGGACGGACGCGTCACGGTGACTGTCAGGGACGCACCGGCCGGTGAGGTCGAGCTGGCGCTGCGCATCCCCGAGTGGGCGGCCGACGCAACTGTCGACGACAAGCCGGTCGTAGCCGGCGACTACGCCCGCGTGCGTCGCGTCTTCCAACCAGGCGACGAGGTAGTACTGCAGCTACCGCTGCCGCCGCGACTGCTGACCTCCAACGACCGAGTCGACTCCACCCGCGGCTGTGTCGCCGTCGCGCGCGGTCCGCTGGTCTATGCGCTGGAGCAACCAGACCAGGAGCCCGGTGTCGTGCTGGAGGACCTCCGCCTCGACCCGACTGCAGAGATCACCCCAGCACGCACCGACCTACTCGGTGGAGTCACCGTTCTTCACGCCAGAGGAGCGTCAGCCGACCTGACTCTCATCCCCTACTACTCCTGGGCGAACCGGGGACTGCACCCGATGCGCGTCTGGATACCTACGAGCTGACGACCTCGCCTCCGACCACAGTCGTCAGCACCGCGGCATCCCGGATCTCGTCGACCGGGCAGGTCAGGATGTCCCGATCCAGTACGACGAAGTCCGCGAGCTTCCCCGCCTCGATCGAACCAACCCGGTCCCCGACGCCCAGAACCACAGCAGCATCGGCAGTCCAGCCACGGATGGCCTCGGGCCGCGTCATCGTCTTCGCCGGCGTCAGCAGACTGCGTCCGCTGCGGCCGTCCTTGCGAGTCAGCGAAGCCCACAGGTCGACCAGCGGCGCATGCGCGCCGTCGCTCCCCAGCGCAATGGGTACCCCGGCATCGATCCACCAGCGCACCGGCGTCACGTGCTCCCACTGGTCGCCGGGCAGCCGCTTCACATAGACCGGCTCGCCGCGGGCGAAGTCCACGCCGGCACAGACCTGAGCGACGAGTCCGAGCGCGGCAAAGCGCGCGATCTGCTCCTTCGTCACGTGGTGAACGTGCTGCAGGACCCAACTCCGGCCCGTCAGCGGCGTCTCCCGGTGCACGATCTCCAAGGCGTCGGCCGCGATCTCGCACGCGCCGTCCCCGGTGACGAGCACGTTCAGTCGTACGTCGTGCTGTACGGCGAGCCGCGCGACGTCCGCCAACTGCTCGACGGTCAGCACCGACGCTCCATTGCCGAGGACGTCATGCTGATCGAGATACGGCTCGCTCATCAACGCGCCGCCGAAGTGCAGCGGCGTCTCCAGCGACACCGTCAACCCGTGGATCCGCAGGCGATCGTCCCCGGTGCCCGCACCGGCCGCATCGGCGACAGTCGTCATCCACTTCGCAAGGTCGAGGGGCTTGCCGACCGGTACGTCGTACGTGCCGACGACGCGGCCAGGAAGCTGACCCGCGTCGTGCAGTCCCTGCAGGTCCGGGGCGAACGCGGTGTTGCCGTGCCCTTCGTAGACCGTGGTGAGTCCGTTCGCGAGGTTGGCTCGCAGCGCGGTCGCGATTGCTTCCTGCCGAGCTTCCGGTGTCTTGGTCGGCAGTGACATCAGCAGCTGGCGGACCAACGGGATGCGGGCGTTGTAGAAAAGCATGCCGTGGACCACGCCGGTCGGTTGGCCGCCCGCGTCCCGCTCGATCCGGAGACCTGGCTGATCAGGCGTGTCACGCGTGATGCCGAGCTCGCGGAGCGCAGCACTGTTGAGGATCGCCGGATGTGGCCAGAACGGCGGCGTCGGAATGTGCACCGGGTTGACCGGCGCCACCACGTCGAGGTCGGCCCGCGTCGGCCAGCGTCGCTCGACCAGTCCATCCGGCACGTCGAAGTAGTACGTCGGTGTGCCGAGCGGCGTCGTACTGATCCAAGCGCCGGGCTCGGTCCCGGCCGCGACTTCGCCGATCCTCTCGACAATCGCTGCGATCGAGGTCAGGCCGGTCAGGTTCGGCTCGCCCAGGCTCTCCACAGCAACGTGCACGGTGTGCGAATGCGCGTCGATGAAGCCGGGGACGACCGTGCGGCCGCCGAGATCGACCACCGGCCCGCCCAGCTCGCGAATCTCGTCATTGCTACCGACGGCGGTGAATCGGCCATCCGTCACTGCGAACGCTTCGGCGATCGAGAATCCGCCGTCGACGGTGACGACCTTCCCGTTCAGATACAGAGTCATGACAGCTCCAAATGCTGTACGGCGGCCACCGGCCAGCCGGGGTTTCCGTTGTGGACGAAGGAGATCCAGGCCGGCTGGACGACCTCGACCATCGCGGCCAAGGACTCGTCGTCGGCTCCGGCGAGCAGCGGTGCGTCGCGGCAGGCGTCGAGGTTGCCGAAGACGAACGGCAGCTCGATGCAGTGGCAGGCACCGAACGGGTTTCCGGCCGGACTCCAGTCGAACCGATAGAGCCAGGCCGGATTCGCCGCCAGTGCGAGCAGATCGGCGAGCTGGTGCATGGGCTCCTCGAACAGCTCGGCGGTGACTCTGAGATCGCCGCCGTGGGCGTTGGCCTCGTCGCGCGTCGTCCCCATTAGGATCTGCACACCATTCGCACCCTGGGTGCCCGCCCCGAGAACGATGTCCTCGGCAACCACTCCTTCCTCGGCGACGAACCGGTACGGCGGAATCACGCCCGGGTGCAGGCGAACCAGCTCGAGCTGGGCCGCGAGGATGTCGCTCACCGATGCGGTGTACGGGTCCGTGCCCAAGGCCTGGCGGAACTCGTTCGCAATGGCGTCGGCCTCGGCCGGCGCAAGCGGTCGCAGCGCTCCCGGCGCACTCTGCACGATCGCTCTGTGGAACAGACCGTCCGCGGCCCGGCCGGACAGCATCGCAAGGATCGAGATCGCGCCGGCAGACTGGCCCGCGACCGTCACGGCGCCGGGATCGCCGCCGAACGCCGCGATGTTCTCCTGGACCCAGCGCAGCGCCTCGATCTGGTCCAGCAGACCGACGTTGCCCTGCTCGAGCCGGAAGAATCCGAGCGCGCCGAGCCGGTAGTTGACCGTCACAACGACCAGGTCACCCCGCCGGGCGAGCGCGGCACCGTCGTACCAGTCGAGGCTGCCCGAGCCGGAGCTGAATCCGCCGCCGTGCAGGAAGACGAAGACCGGGCGCGGACCGGACGGCTCGCTCGGGGTCCAGATGTTCAGGCTGAGGCAGTCTTCGGACTGGTCCTGGGTCCGCGCACCGATCACTTCGGCCAATCGGGAGGGCGGCTGCGGCGCGGCCGGGCCGCTGCGGGTCGCGTCGCGTACGCCGTCCCACTTGTCGGGCGGACCCGGTGCCTTGAAGCGCTCGGGTGGAGCGGCGAACGGGACGCCGAGGTAGGCGTTGACACCGCTCTGGTGGGATCCGCGGAGTGTTCCCTGGCTGATGGTCGTCTCTGGCTGGTTCACCCTTCGACGGTCGCAAGCTCTCCGTCCTGCGTCAGAAACCTCGCTAGATCTGGCGGATTCCGCCATGATGGAGACAATCATGGTGGATTTCGACCGGGTGGACGAGCAGCTCGTCCACGCCTTGCAGGTGGACGGGCGAGCCTCGTTCAGCCGGATCGCGGAGGTGCTCGGTGCCTCCGACCGGACGATCGCCCGCCGCTACCACCGGCTGCGCGAGACCGGCGCGGTGCGCGTGGTCGCCGTACCGTCGAGTCCGCGGCTCGGTTGGGTCGACTGGCTGGTCCGGATCCAATGCGCGCCCGACACCGCGGTCGCCGTGGCCGCGACGATGGCCCGGCGGGACGACACCTCCTGGGTCTACCTGACCTCCGGTGGCGTCGAGGTCACCTGCATCACGCACACCAAGGGGCAGCGTGCTCCGCTGATGCTTCCGCGTGGTCCACGGATCACCTCGGTTACCGCGCAGTGCATGCTCCGCGCGGTCGCCGGCACGGCAGGCTGGGCTGGACGTACGGCGGCCCTCACGCAGGAGCAGGTCGACCGGCTGCGGATACCGACCCCGGAGTACGACGTACCGCTCGAGCTGACTGCGCAGGATCAGCGGCTGATGGCGGAGCTCGCCAAGGACGCGCGAGCGGCGTACCCCTCGCTTGCTGCCGCGACGGGGATGCCGGAGTCGACCGTACGGCGCCGGCTGGGCGAACTGCTCCGAGCCGGGGCGATGTACCTCGACGTCGAGGCCGACCCGATGCTCTTCGGCTACGCGACCGAGGCGATCCTGTGGATGTCGGTCGCACCGTCGGCCCTCACCACGGTCGCCGACGCGCTCACACAGCATCCGGAGATCGCGTACGCCGCAGCCGTGACCGGCCCGACCAACCTGTTCGGATTCGTCGTCTGCGCGGATCCCGATGCGCTCTACGACTACCTCTCCGAGCGGATCGGCACGCTACCCGGCATCACTCACATCGAGACGGTCCCGCTCACCACCACGGTCAAACGAGCCGGGACCCTCCTGCCACGTCGGTGACGCGTCACCTTTATCCTCGACGGTATGGCTGGAGTTGTCGTGGTGGGGGTTGGACCCGGGATCGGTCTCGCGGTGGCCAAGCGATTCGTCCGGGAAGGAATGAGCGCCGGACTGATCGCGCGCTCGGAGGCGACGGTGAAGGCCGCCGCGGAGGAGCTCGTGGGCGCCGACGTACTGCCGGTGACCGCTGACGTGACAGATGAGGTCGGCCTGCGGTCCGCTCTCGATCGGATCGTCGGGGCGCACGGCGTACCTGAGGTGGTCGTCTACAACGCGGCGCTTATCCAGTCCGATCGGATCGGCGATCTCACCGCGCAGCAGCACCGTGATGCCTGGGCGGTGAACGTGGGCGGAGCGATGACCACCGCTGCCCACCTCGCGCCCGCGATGGCCGAGCGTGGCAGCGGGTCGTTCCTGATCACCGGCGGCATGCCGCAGCCGAAGCCCGACTACGCGAGCCTGTCGTTGGGTAAGGCCGGTGTCCGCACGCTCGTCACCCTCCTCCACCAGCAGTACGGCGCGGACGGCGTTCACGCGGCAAGCGTCACCGTGAGCGGCGGCGTCGGAGCGGGCACCGGATGGGAGCCCGACGAGATCGCCAACCACTACTGGCGGCTCCACCAGCAGGTTCCCGCGGACTGGATCCAGGAGATCGTCATCTGAGTTGGCCTGGTCAAAGGTCGAGCTGATTGGACCTGCCGTTCAGCGCGGGCGATGAGGAGACTGGTGCTGTGTATGTTCCCAAGCACTTTGCCCCTGACGACGACGCAGTACAGGAACTGCTGGCCAACCACGGCGCTGCTGATCTGATCACGATGACCGCGGACGGGCTGGTGGCCACGATGCTGCCGTTCATCTACGACCCCGAGCGCAACGTGCTGCTCGGACACGTTGCCCGCAACAACGATCACTGGCAGCGCGAGGCGATCGGCGACGCGCTGGTGATCATGCGCGGCCCGAACGCGTACGTCTCACCGGCCTGGTACGCGTCCAAGCAGGAGCACGGACGCGTCGTACCGACCTGGAACTACGTCACCGCCCACGTGTACGGCGAGCTGACCGTCCACGACGACGCGGCGTGGGTCGAAGACGTCGTACGCCGGTTGTCCGACCTGCACGAGCGCGGTCGCGCCGAGCCGTGGTCGGTCGACGATGCGCCGGAGAAGTACGTGCAGGGGCAACTCCGGGCGATCGTCGGCGTCGAGATCGCGATCCACCGAATCGAGGCGAAGTTCAAACTCAGCCAGAACCGCCCGGAAGCCGATATCGACGGAGTGATCGACGGCCTGCACGCCGCCGGCGAAGACCCCACCGCCGACGCGGTCACCTTAGCCCGACGCGTTGAGTAGGCCGCGCCTGAAGGCCTCGGCGACGGCGGAGGCGCGATCCGGTACGGCGAGTTTGGCGTAGATGTTGAGTAGGTGCGTCTTGACGGTCGCCTCGCTGATGAACAGGTGGGCGGCGATCTCGCGGTTCGTGTTGCCGGCGGCGACCAGCTCGATGACCTCGAGTTCGCGTGGGCTGACGATGTCGGGCGTGGGTGGTGTGCGGACGTGGTTCATCAACGTGTTCGCGACCGACGGCGCGAGTACGGACGTGCCGTCCGCGGCGGCGCGGACCGCGCGGATGAGCTCGTCCCGCGGTGCGTCCTTGAGCAGGTAGCCGGTAGCGCCTGCCTCGATCGCGGGTACGACGTACCCGTCGGTGTCGTACGTCGTGAGCACGAGCACCCGCGCCGTGACCCCGCGCTCGGTGAGCTCGCTGATCGCGGCCAGCCCGTTCACGCCGGGCATCTGCAGATCCATCAGGATGACGTCCGGCCGCACCGTCTCGGCCAGCTGGATCGCCTCCGCGCCGTCGCCCGCCTGACCGACCACCTCGAACCCGGGCTCGGCCGCGAACATCGCACTCAGCCCGTCCCGTACCACCGGGTGGTCGTCCGCGATCAGCAGCCGGATCATGCCGACGCTCCCGAGATCGGCACGGTCGCGGAGATCGCCGTACCCAGACCCGGCTCCGACTCGACCGAGAGCGTCCCGTTGAGCGCCTCGACCCGCTGCCGCATCGCGACCAGGCCGAACCCGCCGGCCTCTGATGTCGTGCTGCGGGCCGGATCGAACCCGACGCCGTCGTCGCGGACATCGAGCGCGACCTCCTTCTCCATGTACGACAGCGTCACACCCACCCGGGTCGCCTGCGCGTACTTCGCCACGTTCACGAGCGCCTCCTGGGTCGCGCGGAGCAGAGTCGACTCCGCCTCGGGTGTCATCACCCGCGGCGTGCCGGTCGTGGTCAGCTGTACGTCGATGCCGTGCCGTGCCGACCATCGCCGTACGACGTCTGCGATCGCCTCGCCCAACGTCGCCGACTGGAGCGGCTGTGGACGCAGCGCATGCACCGAGCGCCGCGCCTCGGTCAGGCTCTCGCGGGCCAGGCCGACCGCGCTCGACACGTGCCGCCGCCAGTCGTCGGCGTGCTCGGCGGCCTGGAGCTGGGTGACGATCCCGGTCAGACCCTGCGCGAGGGTGTCGTGGATCTCGCGGGCCATCCGCTGCCGCTCGTCGATGACGCCGGCTTCGCGGGCCTGGGTCAGGAGCTGCTCGTGGAGGTCCGCGTTCTCGGCGAGCGTGGCCTCGAGCCGGCGGTTCGTCACGGTCAGCGCGTCGACCGCGTCCTGCCGCTGCTGGCTGAGCACCTCGCCGCGCCGGCCGAGCCACGCGGCCAGACACATCCCGGCCACGTTCACCCCGATGACGGCGGCGCAGCCGAGCAGGCCGAGCGCGTCGGTCTTCGGGATGTCGTACGACTGCGCCCAGCCCGCGATGACCGCGACGGCGCCGATCCCGATCAGTTCGCCGGGCCACGACAGCAAGATGAAAGTGAAGAAGTACCCGGCCGGGGTGAGGAACCCGAACCACGGATCGCGCACCACGAGCACGGCCAGCAGCAGGACGAACCCGGCGACGAAGATCGCCATCGAACGGGTCTCGGTCCGCCGCGCCGGGCGGAGGGTGAACATCCCGAGAGTCCACAGCGCGATCAACGCGCACAGCACCAGGTCGACGGTCAGCGACCTGGGCTGTTCGCGCTTGATCAGGATGGTGACAGCGGTGATGCACGCGAGAAGCACGTACGGCACCACCGTCACCCGCGCCGGCCAGACTTGCTCGCTCATGTCAGCAAGTGTCCCGTGATGCGGTTTCCTTGACGCCGGCGACGCCCAGGCACGCACCTCGCTGCGTTGGAGAGCGGGGCACGGAGAACCCCACTCCGAGCCCCGCTCTCCGCCTTGCGATGCACGCACCTGGACGCCGCCGGCGTTCAAGCAAACCGCATCACGCGACACGTGTGAACACCGAGCGGAGGTGCTTGCCGTTCACCAGCAGGGCGACGCCGAGCAGCAGGAGTCCGCAGACGGCCTGCTCGCCCTTCATCCAGAGCGGAAAGACGCCCGGCAGCGAGATGATCACGACGATCGCGACGAACATCACCGCCGATACGATCCGGAGCCGGAGGTATCCCCGCCGGGAGCCGCGCGCCGCGCTCCGGGCGAACAGGAAGGTCAGCGCGGCGCTGGCGACGACGATCGTGCCGCGGGTCCAGACCGCGTCGTTCACGATCGACGAGTGGTTGCGGAGGGCAATGATGGCGATCAGTGTCAGGACGCTGATCGCGAGGTAGCTTGCCACCAGCAGTTGCACGCTCCGCAACGCGGCCGCGCTCCGCGGGTGTTCGACGTTCACCGGGGTGGTCATCTTCTGTCTCCGTTTCGGGGTCGATCTCGATACCCCGACTCTCCCGCGACGGCCCCGGTCGCCACATCGCCCAGCCGGCCCGACCTCCCTCCACCGATCGGTTGATCGAGACCTCCGCCGACGGCCGCGCAAACAAACAATCGTTGCCTTGAGCACCTTCCTTCCGTGTCAGTTTGCGCACGTTGTGTCACGGACTGTCACGAGCTGTTTGCGGCTGGATGCAGATGTCCGGACACCTCTGGCGGCGGTGTGATCGGTCGGCAGATTGTCGAGTCAGGCAACGACATCGACGAGGAGAAAGTTCGCGGCAGCCGTCGACCACGGGAGGGTCCGGACGCGTGCTCGAGACTTATCGCGGTATCCCGCACCTGTTGGACACCTGGCTCGTGCTCACCGGCATGACCCTGCCGATCGCCATTTCCACAGTGCGCCGTCCGGGCGACCTGATCCCCCGGCTGGCCGCGTTCTGCATGCCGGCTGCGTTTGCGCTGATCATCGCGGCGACGCTCAGCCCGACACCGCATCGCCTCAGCCAGATCGGCGAGTGCGGCACGCACCTGACCACGACCGGCGGTTTGACCTCGCTCCAGGGCCTGCTCAACATCCTGCTGTTCGTCCCGGCCGCCGGCATGCTCACGCTGGCCAGCGGCCGTCCGGGCGACGGCATCGCCGCCGGCGTCGGGATGTCGGCCGCGGTCGAGGCGGTCCAGGCGCTGATCCCACAGCTCGGCCGTTCGTGCCAGCTCCACGACCTGATCGCGAATTCGATCGGCGCCGTCTGCGGGGTCAGCCTCGCAGCCGGTCTGCAGAGCCTGACCCGGAGCCGCTACCTGGTCGTCACCCCGCCGTACGTCGTCGAGCACGCCGCGCTTCTCGTCGTACGACGGTCGCGGCGGCCGGCCCGTCATCGGCGCGGGACCCTCGTCCCGGCGAACCGGCCGGGCGCGCCGGTCAGATATCACAGAACGAATACACAGTTATCCGGATAGTTATCCACAGGTTGTGGATAGAACGGGGGACGGCCGCGTGATTACCTGGGGATATCCACAGGTCACGGCCTGACGTCGAGCCCCAGGGAGGCGGCGACGACCATAGCCTGGGTCATGTCGATCCGGGCGTCCCGGAGGGTGACGGTGAGTGGATCGAGGGTCGACAGATCGGATCCGCGCAGGTCGGCGCCGGTGAGATCGGCCCGCTGGAGGCTGGCTCCGGACAGGTCCAGATCCCGCAGCGACGCCTTCGCCGCCCGGATCCCGGCCAGCTCCGCCTCGCGGAACTTCGCCCCGCTGAAGTCGGTCCCCTTCAGGTCGGCGCCCGTGAGCGCGGTGAACGACCAGTCCCCGCCGATCACCTTCAGCAGGTTGTAGGTGCAGTCGTCGAAGAAGCTGCCGACCATCTTGCAGCGGGTGAACGTCGTGTCGAACAGCGAGCACCGGACGAACGTGCAGTTCACGAACGCGGCGTCGGTATGCGTCGAGGCGTTGAACCGGACCCCGCGGAACGTGCACTCCTCGAACACCCCGCCGCGGTTGTCCACCTCGGTGAGGTCGGAGTCGACGAACAGCACTCGCCGGTAGGTCTGCCCGGACGGGTCCGCGTCGTCCCAGTCCCGGATCGTCGACTCGGTCGGCACGCCTCGTCGTCGGTCAGCCATGACACTCCCTCACTTGTTCGGGCCCTCAGCCTGTCACGCCGTACCGACACTGTGATGCTGACGACGGAGAACGGTAGGGCCACCGACAACTTCGAACCGCACGATGGAGGGGTGACCGGAACGGAGCGGGTGATGGTGTTCGGCGCCGGAGGCTTCCTCGGTGCCAGGATCTGCGCGCTGCTCGACGACCGCGGGGTGGAGTACCGCGGCCTGAGCCGGACCCGGAGCGAGCCGTACCGGCGCTGCGACCTGGCTGCGATGCATCCGTACGCGCTGGACACCCAGATCGGGATGTACAAGCCGACCGTGATCATCAATGCGGTCGGCGCCACGCTGGGTGAGCCGGTCGAGCTGGTCCGGGCGAACGTGATCGCCGTCGAGGCGCTGCTCGCCTCGGTCCGGGACAACGCCGGCCACGCCCGGTTCGTCCAGCTCGGCTCTGCGGCGGAGTACGGCGGTGCGCCGCACGGCACGAGCCTCGACGAACAGACCACGCCCCGGCCGCTCGGTCCGTACGGGCTGACCAAGCTGGCCGGCTCGGAGCTCGTCGTACGGGCCCAGCGCGGCGGCGCGGATGCCGTCGTACTGCGGATCTTCGACGTGATCGGGCCGGGGGCGCCGGAAAGCACGCTCACCGGCCGGGTGATCGAGGACCTCCGCTCGCGGCACCTGATCGAGGTCGGGTCGCTCGACGTGTGGCGCGACTTCGTGGACGTGCGGGACGTGGCCGAAGCCGTACTCGCGGTGGCTCTGGCCGACGCCACGCTGCCGCCGGTGCTGAACGTCGGGACCGGACGGGCGACGCTGGCCCGCGATGTGGCCGGACAGTTGTTCGAGCTGAGCGGTCAACCGGCGACGATCGTGGACGACGCCGACCAAGAGACCGCGCTCGGCGCACCGTGGCAGCAGGCAGACACGACGCTCATCGGCGAGCAGCTCGGGTGGTCGCCGAAGATCGCCCTCGACCAGTCGCTCGCCGACAGTTGGGCGGCTGGACAATAGGTCCGTGGAGATCCGCTCGATCAGTGAGGCCGCGCCTGATCGGCGACCACCTGCGGTCAACGAGGACCTGGTCCTGACCGGACCCGATTTCGCGGTCGTCCTCGACGGCGCCAGCGCTCCTCGGGTGTACGTGGACTCCGGCTGCCGGCATACGGTCGCCTGGCTCGTCATGCGGTTGGCGACCCAGCTCGCGACCCCGCTTCTGACCCACTCGGTTGCGCCGCTCGTCGACCTCCTCGCGGACGCGATCGCCGCGGTCCGGGCCTCCCACGCGGATACCTGCGACGTCAGCAACCCCGACAGCCCGTCGTCCACGGTCGCGATGGTCCGCTTCGACGCGGACCACGTCGAGCATCTCGTCCTGGCCGACTCGCCCATCGTCCTGCGATCGACTGAAGGCCGGGTCATTGTCCACAGCGACGACCGCGTCGACCTTCTCCCCGACCGGACCCTCGAGACGGTACGGCGCCTGCGCAATCAGCCCGGCGGCTTCTGGGTGGCAAGTACCGAGCCCAAAGCGGCGTACGAGGCCGTCACCGGGACGACGGATCGCGCGGCCGTCGAGGCGATTGCGCTCCTGACGGACGGCGCCTCGCGCTACACCGAGCGGTACGGGCACTCGTGGGACGAGCTCTTCGACGTACTCACGACCGAAGGTCCGCGGCAGTTGATCGACCGGGTGCGGCAGCACGACAGCACGTCCACGCTGAGCGGCAAGCGGTACGACGATGCGAGCGTCGTCCTGCTTCAGGGCCCGTAGGTCGGGAAGTTCGGGCCGGGGCGGTGGTACCGCGGCGCGTACTGCGGAGGCCCGATCGGCCGGGGCGCGTCCTGGATCGCGGGCGGGATGGCGCGGGTGTGCTGCCAGTCGGTGACCTGGAGCATCAGGAACGACGCGGCGACGGCGGCGACGATGAGCAGGACGGTCGCAACCGTGAAGCCGATGTCGACGCCCAGCGCGACGCGGACCATGAAGTCCTGCATGTCGTAGATGTCGACATACGGGCTGCTTGCGTCGCTGCTCTCCGACACCTGGACCAAGCGGATGAACCAGATGATGAACCCGATCACAGCGACCGTGCCGCCGCCGACGAGGATCACCCAGAACGCGGTCCACGTCGCCCACCAGCTGTAGAGAAGCGTGCGCACCCGGCCGGACCGCGACGCTTCAGGAGGCTCGCTGGCCTTGGTGATGTCCTGCACGATCTGGAACGGGTACCAGAACTGCACGATCGGGCAGAACCAGGCGCCGACGACCCAGCCGTTCGCTCGCCGGTGCGGACCGCGCACCGGGTCGGCGGGGAAGGCAGGGCGTGGCGCGAAGGGTGAGTACAGGAAGTCGGTGTTCTCGCGGGCCTGCCACAGCCAGATCAGGAAGGCGATCCCGGTCCCCATCAGCAGGTAGCTGACCAGGTTCAGCAGCGGGCCGGTGCCGGAGATCGACTCGACGCCGCGGTCGATCTCCTCCTCGGAGAGGAGCCCGTACACGAGGCGCTTGACCTCGTCGTACGAACGCCAGAGCAGCACGGACTGGATCACCGCCGCGAGGCAGGTCAGCGCCATCAGCACGATGCTGACGATCGCGACCTTCCGCAACGGCCGGTACCTCGGCATGATCGGCGCCGGGTACGGCATCGGCGGATACGGCCGTTGCTGGTACGGACCCGGTCCTTGGTACGGCCCTGGATAAGGCTGAGTCACCCTTCCACCTCCCCGCAGCCAAGTTAACCCCACGCCCGATTCACACCGCGGCGAAAGTCTCCCGTACTGCGGGCAACGCCAGCTCGCGATCCGCCGCCGACAACCCGATCCGCGTCCGCCGGTCGAGTACGTCGTCCTCGGTCAGCGCACCCTCGTGCCGGACGGCGAACCGCAGCTCGGCGTACGTCGTGCGCAGCCCCGGTGCGATCGGCTGCTGGAACTCCGGCGGACCGGCGATCACCTGCGGCGCCTCGACGCCGTACCGCTGCACGAACCGCGCCGGTGCCTTGACCGCCGCCAGCCGCACGCGGTCGGCGGCCCCCACCAGCGGGATCCGGTGCGTTTCACATGGCCGTCGTACGTCGAGTGACGACTGCTCGATCGCTTTGTCGAGGACGTCCTGCGCCATCCGGCGGTACGTCGTCAGCTTGCCGCCGACAATCGTCACCACGCCGTCCGGGCTGGTGATCACCGCGTGCCGGCGGGAGATGTCCGCCGTCTTGTCCTCGCCCTTGTGGTGGCCCGTGTCGAGTAAGGGCCGCAGTCCGGCGTACGTGCCGAGGAGGTCCGCGCGCGTCACCGGCTGCTGGACGGCGGAGCTGATCGTGTTCAGCAGGAAGTCGATCTCCGCGTCGGTCGCGTGCGGTACGTCGTTCACCGGGCCGGGAGCGTCTTCGTCGGTGAGGCCGACGTACACCCTGTCGTCGGGCGCGGGGATCGCCATCACCACGCGGCGGAGCTCGCCCGGGACGGGAACTGTCAGGACGGCGGAGAGGCCGCCGAAGACCGATTGCGGCAGGACCAGGTGGGTCCCGCGGCTCGGCCGGAGTTTGATGCCGGAGGCAACTTGATCTGCCCAGATCCCGGCCGCGTTGATCACCATCCGGGCATCCACGCTCAGCCGGTCGCCGGTCAGCTGGTCGACCAGGACGGCGCCGCGCCCGGTGACCTCGGTGGCGGCGACCCGGGTCAGGATGCGAGCGCCGTACTGCGCCGCGGTCCGCGCGATCGCGACGACCAGCCGCGCGTCGTCGTACAACTGGCCGTCCCAGGTCAGGAAGCCGCCGCGCATCCCCTCGGGTTTGAGCGTCGGCGCGTACCGCAGGAGCTCGGCGGAGCTGACCCGTCGCGAGTGCGGCAGGTAGTCGTCGCTGGTGCGCGCGAACATGCGCAGGACGTCGCCGCCCAGGAACGCCGATCGCAGCATGGCAGCCTGCGCGAACTTTGCCTGCGGCAACCATGGCGCGATCTGCGGGATCGGGTGGACGAGGTGCGGCGCGGTCGTCTTCATCAGGATGCCGCGCTCGACGGCGCTCTCGTACGCGATTCCGACATGGCCGGACGCGAGGTACCGCAGTCCGCCGTGGACCAGCTTCGAGCTCCACCGGCTGGTGCCGAAGGCCAGGTCGTGCTTTTCCACCAGGGCAACTGTGAGTCCGCGGGCAGCCGCGTCGAGCGCGACGCCGGCGCCGGTGACCCCGCCGCCGACGACGAGCACATCCACGCTCTTCAGCGAGTCGAGTTCACGTAACCGGCGCGCCGCATTCAGGCTCGCGTTGCCCACGGTCCTGAATTCCTTCCCCGCCCCACCGCCCCGGTCGATCACGGGGCCAAGTACCTGGTCAGCATCACGCGCAGCTCCTCGTCGAGCTTCGGGTACTCGTCCTTCTCCGCCATCACCGGACCGGACACCGCGGACGCGAGCGAGACCAGGATGATCTGCCGCGCCAGCCACACCGGGTCGCCTTCGCGGATCGATCCGTCGGCCTGACCCTGGCGGATGCCCTCCTCGACGAGTGCGAGGTGCGCGACCGTGCTGCTGCCGCGACGCTCCAGCAGGTACGGCGTGAGGAACTCGGGGTCGAGCTCGATGATCTTGCGCATCAACGGGTGGACCCGGGTCTTCGCGACCACCTCGACGACGCCCTCGACCAGGCGCGCCCGGCCGTCGGCGGCGTCGGGCTGGAACGCCGAGACGAGCGCGATGGTCCACTCGCGGGTCATGAGCGCCGCGACCACGGCCTGCACGTTGGGCCAGCGCCGGTACAGGGTCGCGCGGGAGACCTCCGCGTGCCGGGCGATGTCGGCCATGGTCATCCGCCGCATGCCGATCGCCAGCAGCAGCTCGTACGCGGCATCCAGGATCCGCTCCTCGCCGATCGCATTCGCGGGCGTCGGACGGCTGCTGGTCTCTTGATCCGATTCGCTGCTACGCTGAGACATCACATGCCAAAGTGTATCAGCGACTTCGGCATCCCGGAACTGTCCAGGGGAGGTGGGAGCCAGGGGGTTCCACCTCCCCTGGACGCTACCTCGCAGGACCACTGAAAGGCAGCCACCTGTGACTGAATCCGACCTCCCGGTGGCACAACTCACGCCCGGCCGTTGGGGCGACCCCGCCCAGGTGGTCGAACTACCCGCCGCAGCCCTCGAAGCCCTCAAACACCTCGGCATCCAGCGCCCGGCCGGGCCTGACGTGAGTGCCCCGGCCGGGACGGCGGATCGGACTGGGTTGACCGGGCCGCAGTTGGCCTTCCTTGCCTCGGTCGTGGGGTCTGAGCAGGTGATGTCCGACCTGGACTCTCGCTGGGCGCACACCAGGGGTTACTCGACGACCGATCTGCTGCGGTTCCGCGCCGGCGATGCCTCGGACATGCCGGACGCAGTCGTCTACCCCGCCTCACACGACGAGGTGTCTGCGTTGCTCGCAGGTTGTGCTGAGCACGACCTGGCCGTGGTGCCGTACTCCGGTGGCACGTCCGTCGTCGGCGGTCTCGCCGCGTCGGGCCGGTTCATCACCGTCGACCTGCGCCGACTCGACCAGCTGATCGAGCTCGACGAGGTGTCCCGCACCGCCACCCTGCAGGCCGGCGTACGCGGTCCCGCAGCCGAGCACCTACTAGCCGAGCGCGGCTACACCCTCGGCCACTTCCCCCAGTCCTACGAAGGCGCCTCGATCGGCGGCTACGCGGCAGCACGCTCCAGCGGCCAGTCCTCAGCCGGCTACGGGCGGTTCGATCAAATGGTCGTCGGCCTCACCCTCGCAACACCCCGCGGCACCATCGAGCTCGGACGAGCACCGATGTCGGCCGCCGGCCCGGACCTGCGCCAACTGATCCTCGGGTCCGAAGGCGCGTTCGGCATCATCACCTCGGTCGTCGTACGCATCCGCCCCCGCCCGACCGAGCGCCACTTCGAAGGCTGGCGGTTCGAGAGCTTCGACGCCGGCCTCACCGCCGTACGAAGGCTCGCGCAGGACGGCCCGCTGCCCACGGTCCTCCGCTTGTCAGACGAGATAGAAACCGCGGTGAACCTCGCCGACCCTGACGTCCTCGGCGGCGGCTCCGGCGGCGTGCTCGCGATCATCGGCTTCGACGGCCCGTACAACCGAGCGACCGCAGACGTCCTCACGGCAGCGGGCGGCGAGAACCTCGGCGAAGGCCCGGGTGAGACCTGGCGCACCGGCCGTTACCGCGCGCCGTACCTCCGGGACCCGCTCCTCGACGAAGGCGCCCTCGTAGAAACCCTCGAGACGGCCGCGTTCTGGTCCCGCATCCCCGCGCTCAAGACCGCAGTCACCGAAGCTCTCGTCAACGCGTTGAGCGCGACCCCGCCGCTGGTCCTCTGTCACATCTCCCATGTCTACGAGACCGGCGCCTCGCTGTACTTCACCGTGATCTGCGCCCAGTCTGACGACCCGGTCGAGCAGTGGCGCACTGCGAAGTCCGCGGCCAACCAAGCGATCGCCGACGCCGGCGGCACCATCACCCATCACCACGGCGTCGGCACCGATCACCGGACGGCGTACCACGCGGAGATCGGATCGCTCGCGGTCGAAGCCCTGCAGGCCGTCAAGCACACGCTCGACCCGGACGGCGTCCTCAACCCGGGCATCCTGCTCTGACACCCTTGACTTCAAGTTTCCTTGAGGTATGACGGTGTCGGCATGAAACCTGATTCCTCGAACCGTCCTGTCGCGCTGATCACCGGGGCGTCCGCCGGGCTGGGGCTCGCACTGGCCCACGGGCTGGCCGATCGCGGCTGGACGCTGGTGATCGACGCCCGGGGCGCCGGTCCGCTGAAGGACGCGGCCGATGCCCTCGCCAACCGCACCGATGTGGTCCCGCTGGCCGGAGACGTGACCGACCCCGAGCACCGCTTGGACCTGGTCGACGTGGTGGTCCAGCTCGGCCGCCTCGACCTCCTGGTGAACAACGCCAGCTACCTCGGCCCCAGTCCGCTGCAAGCACTCGATGCAGCTGATCTCGACGAACTGCGTCGCGTCTACGAGGTCGACGTACTCGCACCGATCGCGCTGACGCAGGCACTGCTGCCCGCACTCACCGCAGCGTCCGGAGTACTGATCAACATCAGCTCCGACGCCGCAGTGGAGGCCTACGAGACCTGGGGCGGCTATGGCTCGGCCAAGGCCGCACTCGACCACGCCACGCGAGTGCTGGCCGCCGAGCACCCCACGCTCTCTGTGTACGCCGTCGATCCTGGCGATCTGCGTACTGCGATGCACCAGGCCGCGTTCCCCGGCGAGGACATCTCGGACCGGCCGGAGCCGACGACCGTAGTACCTGCGTTCCTGAAGTTGCTGGACAGCCGTCCGGCGAGTGGACGGTACCGAGCGGCCGAGTTCGCGCCGGCGGTGACGTCGTGAAAGTGCACCCACACACCAGGTTCGTCCTCCCGGACGCACTGAACGCCGGCGAACCGCCGGAGGCGCGCGGCCTCCGGCGGGATCAGGTGAAGCTGCTGGTCGCGGAGGGGTCGACCGTCACGCACACCCGCTTCGACCGGATCGGCGAACACCTCCGGCCCGGAGACCTGTTGCTGGTCAACACGTCCGGCACATTGCCCGCCGCGGTCGACGGTGCTTCGGTCACCGTGCACTTCTCGACCGCACTCGACGACGGCACCTGGGTGGTCGAACTGCGCGACGGTGGCTCGCCGAGGTTCGACGGCAAGGCGGGTCAGCAGGTGGAGTTGCCCGAGGGCGTGCTGACGTTGCTGGCGCCGTACCAGTCGGAGAGCAATCGCTTGTGGATCGCCAGGCCGCCGGTGCCCGACGTACTCGGCTATCTGCAGCGGCATGGGCGTCCGATCACCTATGACTACGTCGGCAAGCGTTGGCCGTTGGCGGCGTACCAGACTGTCTTTGCGCGCGAGCCGGGCAGTGCGGAGATGCCAAGCGCAGCAAGGCCGTTCAGCTTCGAGCTGGTGAGCCGGCTGGCGTCGCAGGGCGTGCTGATCGCGCCGATCCTCCTGCACTGCGGCGTCTCCTCGCTGGAGAGCCACGAACCACCACAGCCCGAGCGGTACGACGTACCTGCGCACACAGCTCGTTTGGTCAACTGGGTCAAGGCAAACGGCGGACGTGTCATCGCTGTGGGCACCACTGCTGTCAGAGCGATCGAGTCGGCTGCGGACGCCTCGGTCAACCCGTCGCAGGGATGGACCGACCTGGTCCTCAGCCCAGACCGGCCGCCGCAGGTAGTGGATGGGCTCATCACCGGCTGGCACGCGCCCGAGGCATCGCATCTGCTCCTGCTGGAGTCAGTTGTCGGCACTGAACTGGTGCAGCGCGCGTACGACGCCGCCGTACAACAGAACTACCTCTGGCACGAGTTCGGGGACAGCGCCCTGCTGTTGCGGGGTTAGGCCTTCGTTCCGAGGATCAGGCGTTCGCGATCGAACAGCGCCGAGGCCACGCGCCAGCCGATGCGGTTCAACAGGATCAGCACCACTGCGGTGATCACTGCGGTCAGCAGGGACACGTCGATGACGTTCAGAGAGATCAAGGTCGTCAACGCGACCGACGGCAAGCTGGCGAGTGTGGAGAGCTGCTGGGCCACACGAATGTCGTTGGAACGAGTGGAAATCACGATGGCGACCCAGATCGACCACCCGGCGAGCAGCGGCGTGAACAGGAGCTGCGCGATCAAGTCGGACGGGTGGATGAGGGCCGCCGCCACGCCGGGCTGGGCGAAGAGTTCGACACAGGCCACGAACAGGCCGAAGACGGCGTACGCGACGACTACCCCCGGGATGAACGTGGCGAGAGCCTTGCCCAGCAACAGCTCTTCGCGGCGGATCGGGGTGGTGAGCAGTGGCTCGAGCGTGCCTTGTTCGCGTTCGCCGACGACTGAGTAGGAGGCGACCAGGGAGGGTACGAGCGCTGGGATGCCGAGCATGTACAGCAGTACGTGTTCGTGGCGTAGCGGCTCCGATGCCGACGTCGTCAGCGTGAAGACAGCGACCAGCGGCTGGATGGAGAAGATGATCGGAACAATGGCCATCCCAACGACCAGCGATCGATTCCGCCGGAACTCGCGCAGCTCCTTGGCGACGATCGCGCGGACCAGCCTCGGGTTGACCGTCATGGCTGACCTGCCGGTACGTCGATGAGCTCGAGATAGACATCCTCGAGCGAGTGGTGCGACGGGTTGATCGACAAGACGTCCGCGTCGGCCTGTACCAGGGCCCGGGTGACCGCCGGCGCGGCTTGGGTCGGATCGTCCACGGTCAGGACGTAGGTGGTGAGGTCGTTCTCGTGCCAGCTGCTGACGCCCGTGACACTGCCGAAGACGCGGTCCGGCGCGGCGAGCGGGACCGCCGTACGGACGGTGAGGGTGCGGGCGAAGAGTTCGTCGCGTAGCTGGTCGGGGCGGCCGATGGTCCGCAAGGTCGTGTTGAGGATGGCAACGCGGTCGCAGAGGCGTTCGGCTTCGTCCAGCCGGTGCGTGGTGAGGAAGATCGTGACGCCGCGCTGGCGCAGCTCGTCGATCAGGTCGTGTACGCCGCGGGCCGCGACCGGATCGAGTCCGGAGGTCGGCTCGTCCAGGAACAGAACTTGCGGGTCGTTGAGCAGCGCGCGGGCCAACGCGACACGTTGCCGAAGGCCCTTCGAGAGAGCGCCGCAGGCGTCGTGAGCCCGGTCGGTGAGGTGTACTGCGCTCAGCACCTGCTCGATGCGTTTAGTTGCCGTGGGCACCTGGTACAGGTCGGCGAAGCAGCGCAGGTTCTCGAGCACGGTCAGGCGGAGGTACAGGCCCGGCGACTCGGGCATGATCGAGATTCGCCGGCGGATCTCGACGCCGTTGTCCGGTGTGAGCGGAAGGCCGGCGACGCTCGCCGTACCGGACGTCGGCGTGAGGAGCGTGCCGAGGGTCCGTACGGTCGTGGTCTTGCCGGCGCCGTTCGGTCCGAGGAACCCGAACACCTCGCCGTACCCGATCTCGAACGAGACGTCCTGGAACGCCACCCGGTCCCCGAAGTGCTTGCTCAGCCGGTCGGCCGACAGCGCCGGTGCGGTCGATACGGCGTCCATACCGTCAATGATTCCACCGGCGGCGCGAAATCGACCCTCGTTCAGCGCGGCCGGGTTGCCGCTACCGCCTCGTTCGCCCGTCGTTCCGGGGTTTTCCGGCCGGGCTCATGCTCGAGCGAATTGATCCAGCTGGGTGGCGACTCCAGCCGCACGACCGGATGCCGCTCATTACCGGGCCGCGCCCGCTTGTCCACCGCACGTGGGCTCATATCCAGCCGTCCTAACCAAGTCGGTCCCCCGTCGGGACGTCACCTGATTAGACGAGTACTTCGCCCTACCTGTCACCCTCTTTAACCCAACCGAACAGAATTTGTGGCCTAGGCCGCTTGTTTGTTGCGGCGTTTGTGGTTGGAGAACTGGAGGAAGATCCACGCCAGCGCGGCGCCGACGATGAAGCCGCCCAGATGGCCTTGCCACGAGACGTTCGGGATGGCGAAGGACAGTACGGCGGTCACCCCGACGTACATGATGATCCAGGTGATATCCAGCCCGCGGGCGCGGCTGATCACCAGGAGGGCGCCGACCAGTCCGAGGACCGCGCCGGACGCGCCGAGGGTCGCCGAACCCGGGGCCGCGAGGATCCACACCGCGATGCTGCCGCCCAGCGCGGACAGCACATACAGCACGGTGAAGCGGAGCCGGCCCAGCATGTGCTCGAGCGGCGGACCGAGCTGCCAGAGCATGAACAAGTTCGAGAAGATGTGGAAGATCTGCACGTGGGTGAACGCCGACGTGAGCAGCCGCCACGGCTCGCTCTCGGTCAGCACCGGCACCATCACCAGGTCCTGCAGGATCCGCGGGCTGCCGACGTGTACGGCGATGAAGACGAGCACGTTCAGCGCCAGGATCGTGTACGTGACGATGCTCTGGTTGGCACGCTGGATGCCGCCGAGTGAGGTCCTGGTCCGCGGGACCGAGCGGACTCCCTCGTTGAAGCAGCTAGGGCACTGGAATCCGACGGCGGCGCTGTTCATGCAGGACGGGCAGATCGGCCGGTCGCAGCGCTGGCAGCGCACTCCGGCGGGCCGATCCGGGTGCCGGTAGCAGACGGTGTCGGTCACGCGGGTGCGTCCTTCGTTGGGTGACGGGGCCGGTGGCGTGCCGGCCCCGCGGAGAATTCAGTCAGGCGTTCTTACGCTCGATGACGACCTTGTTGATGACGATCGGCTCGAGCGGCCGGTCGCCGGGCGCGGTGTCGGCGGTGGCGATCGCGTCGACGACCTTCTTCGACTCGTCGTCGGCGACCTCACCGAAGATCGTGTGCTTGCGGTTCAGGTGCGGGGTCGGCACGACGGTCACGAAGAACTGCGAGCCGTTGGTGCCGTGGCCGTACTGGATGCCGGCGTTGGCCATCGCGAGCAGGTACGGACGGTCGAACTGGAGCTCCGGGTGGATCTCGTCGTCGAACTGGTACCCCGGCGTGCCGGTGCCGGTGCCGAGCGGGCAGCCGCCCTGGATCATGAATCCGTCGATCACCCGGTGGAAGGTGAGACCGTCGTAGAACGGCTTGCTGGTGGGCTGACCGGTCTGCGGGTCGGTCCACTCCTTGCTGCCGTCGGCGAGGCCGACGAAGTTGCTCACCGTCGCCGGCGCGTGGTTCGGGAACAACCTGATGACGACGTCGCCCTTGTTCGTCTGCAGGGTCGCGTACAGCTCTTCGGCCACGGGAGTCACTCCTAGTCGGAAAACGCGGATTACACCGTCGATCCTGTCATGCGGCTCCAAGAACAACCGCACCGACCAGCCGAACACCCCGCGCCACCTCCGCCGAACGTCTGAGGGGTCAACCCCTGAGCCGGTCGGTTGCGGAAGCGGAATCCGGCTCCCCAACCGTCCAGCTGAGGGGTTGACCCCTGAGATGGACGTGGGTGGTCGGCAGAGGGTGTGTGGAAAGGTGGGGTGGGGCACAGGGTTATCGGCTCGTGACGTCGTACGATGCAGATACAGCCGGATTTGTCCAGAGTTGTGACCGGAAAGTGCCCATGTCGCCGATGGGCGGGAGAGCTGTCCGCTGGGGCGGGCGGCACCTAGGAGGGAACCGTGGGTTTGAGGAAGTCCAAGGGCCGGGTCGAGGTCGCGAAGGACCGGGTCCGGCCACTCGCCGAGTCGGCGTCGGAGAAGTTCGGACCGGCCGTCGGCCAGGTCCGTGACCATCTCGGACCGGCTGTGGGCACCGCACGGGAGAAGGTGTCGCCGTACGCCGAGAAGGCCGTCGAGCGGGGCGCGCACCTTGCCCACCAGGCGGTCGAGAAGGCCGGTCCGGTGCTCGACGACGCCCTCGCCAAGGTCGGCCCGGCCACTGAGCACGCCGCCGAGAAGGCCCGCGAGCGGCTGAACGACGACCTACTGCCGAAGGTGACCGCCGCGCTGGCGACCCTCGCGGCCGCCGCCGAGCCGGTCGTCGAGGAGACAGCTCGTCGCGGCAAGGCCACCAAGGCCGCGCTGAAGGGCGAGCTCGAAGTACCGAAGAAGAGCCACAAGCTCCGCAACGTGGTGCTGTTCCTGGGGCTCGGTGCACTCGCCGCGGCAGCGGTGAAGAAGCTGCTGACCCCGCCGGAGCCGGCCTGGCAGTCCACCCCGACCAGCGGCCGCGACTACAGCTCCGCCCCGGCCGGTACGACGGCACGCCCGGCAGACACGTCGGCGTCGTCCAACGGCAAGACGGAGTCGAACGGCAAGACCGACGGCAAGACCGACGCGAAGCCGGAGGCCGCGAAGCCGGAAGCCCCGAAGGCCGAGACGAAGCCGGAGACCAAGCCGGCCGCCAAGGCGGACGAGGCCAAGGATGAGGCCAAGGACGAGATGAAGGCCGCGTCGAACGGCGCCGTGAAGAAGACCACCACCAGGAAGGCAACGGGCTCGAGCGAGTCCAAGCCCACCGATTCCTGACTCCACCGCAACGGCGAAGGTCCCGCACCCTGCAGGGTGCGGGACCTTCGTCTTTCTAGGCTCAGTTCGGCTGCGGCTCCGCGTCGGCCTTCGTGATCGTGTAGCGGCCGGCGGACAGCAGCTGGGTGGCGTACCGATGGGTGATGCACGGGTACGTACCGCCGCAGCTCAGGCAGACCGCGTCGTTGCGGTGCAGCCAGGGAACGACCTTGAAGCGCCTGATCCAGGTCATCGGCTCGCGGTCCGGAGCATGCATCTTCAGCGCCGCGCGAGCAGCGTCCTGGATCTCCGGGGCCGACCATTCCTCGGCGCTCTTGTCCATCAGGGCACTGAGGTCGGGGTGGAGGTGGTCAGTGGTGCGGTCTTTGTTCATTTGTATGTCTTCCAAGGCAGGTGGGAGGGCGCGCCTGAATCACTCGCTTCAAACGTTAGTGCGTCAGCACTCCCACCGCGCCCCGATCGGCGCCCGGCGAGTGTCAGATCTTCGTCAGGTCTAGGGCCTGCTCAGGTCCAGAGCGTCTCGAGCGTGATCCGCGCCTCGAGCTCGAGCAGGTGCCGCTTGGTCGGGATCCCGCCGCCGAAGCCGACCATCTTGCCGCCCGCGCCGACGACCCGGTGGCAGGGCACGACGATCGCGATCGGGTTCCGGTTGCAGGCGGTGCCGACGGCGCGGGCCGCGCCGATATCGCCGACGATCTTCGCGACGTCGCCGTACGTCTGCATCTCGCCGTACGGGATGCGGGTCAGCTGGGTCCAGACCGCGCGCTCGAAGTCGGAGCCGCCGCGGATCGACAGCGGCAGCGTGAACTCCTGCAGCTCGCCGGCGAAGTACGCCTTGAGTTGCTCGGCGGCCTCGGTCAGCAACGGGTCGGTCGTGACCGGACGGTCGGCCGCGCCAGCTGTGCTTGATGTACCGAAGTGCAGCCGGCACAGCCCGGTGTCGTCGACCGCAAGGGTCAGATCGCCGATGGGCGAATCGATCACGGACCAGCGCATGCCCCCATCCTCTCGCCGCCCACCGACATTAATGATGGTTGGGCTCTGGGCGCCGTGGCTCGTCCGCCGACTGTCGCCCTGCTGGGTTGACTGCAAATTGGTCCGTCCGGTGCTCGGGGCGCCCCGTCGCCGACCGGGCGTGCATGACCTAATAAGAGCCTGGCAAAGCCTCATTAATGTCTTGTCTGCCACCCGGCCGGCGTCGACCTGTCCGATCGACACGGAAGGCAAGATCCATCATGAC
>NZ_SHKR01000012.1 GCF_004217145.1 Kribbella rubisoli
CAACCAGCCGCAGCAGACCAGCACACTCCGCCGAAAACGACACGGCCCTCGCAACTCCTCAAATTGAGGTGTTGCGAGGACCGTGTGAACCCGCCGTGATGCGGGGCCTTTCCGTTGGTGCAGCAGCGTGTACGGCGTTGATCGTGTCGTCGGTGTCCTTGCTGCTGGTCGACGTACCGCTGGGGCTCGGGGTGCTGATCGGCGTACCGCTGCTGGTGCTGGGGATCCAGGCGATGTCGCCGCTGCTGACCCGTCGTACTTCGAGTCAGCAGGCTGCCGTCGCGGAGACGACTGCGCTGGCTACGGACCTGGTCAGTGGACTGCGGACGCTGCGGGGGATCGGGGCACAGCACAACGCGGCTGCACGCTACCGGCACTCCAGCCAGGACACTCTGCGCGCAACGTTGCGTGCGGCATCGACCAACGGACTGCAGGACGGCGTGACAACCGCGCTGAGCGGTCTGCTGCTGGCTGCTGTTGCTGGGGTAGCTGGGTGGTTCGCACTGCATGGCCGGATCACGATCGGCGAACTGATCACCGTGGTCGGGCTGGCCCAGTTCATCGCCGAGCCGGTCGGCACACTGGGCTACGCAAGCCAGATATTCGCCAGAGCCCGCGCATCAGCCGGTCGCCTCGCGGCTGTCCTCTCTTCGCCTCCCCAGACTGTCACTGGCACCTCGACAGCTATCGACACCACGAAGCCCCTCCTCACCTTGGAAGGCGTTTCGCACGGCACGCTCTCGTCGATATCCCTTGTGCTGCGGCCGGGTGAGTCCGTCGGCGTCCTCTGCTACGACCCCCGCGACGCGGACGCCCTCCTGAACGTCGTGGCCGGCAGGGCTCCAGAGCACACCGGCACGGTGCTCGTCGGCGGCACCGTATTGGAAGAGCTGGACGTTGATCTGCTGCGGCGAACCGTGTTGCTGGAGCGCCACGAGACGGACCTCTTCGAAGGCACGCTGCGCACCAACCTCCTGGCAGAGAGCGGCCTGGAGCGCGTGATGACCGCAGCCGGCGCCGCCGACCTCATCGAAGAGCTGGACCGTCCACTCGCCGACCGCGGCCAGGCTCTGTCGGGCGGGCAGCGCCAGCGACTCGGTCTGGCGCGCGCATTACTGGCCGAGCCGCCACTGCTCGTGCTGCACGACCCGAGTACTGCGGTCGATGCGGTGACCGAGGAATCGCTGGCGGAGGGACTTGCCGAGGAGCGAAGAGGCCGGACCACGCTGGTGTTGACGAGCAGCCCAGCGCTGTTGGGAAAGATGGGTCGGGTAGTGGTGATCGACGAGGGGCACGTGGTTGCTGAGGGCATCCATTCGGAGCTGGCTTCGTCGGACGTGGTCTATCAGGAGGCGGTACTGCGATGAACCTGCTTCCTGTTGCTGGTCCGCGCGCGACGTGGTCCGTTCTGTGGCGGGAGATCCGGCGGCTGCCGGTCCTGTCCTTGCTCGCGGCTGTAGTGATCACCGGGGCCAGTGCGGCCGGGCTGGTTGCGCCGTGGGCGCTTGGCCGGCTGATCGACGACATCTCGGGTGGCGGTGACCGGTCCGCGATCGTGCGCGTGGTGGTCATGATCGGCGTGGCGGCGGTGGTGTCCGGCGTACTGACTGCGCTTGGCGTGACCCTGGTGGCGCGGGTCGGTGAGACCGTGCTGGCGCGGATTCGTGAGAAGGTGCTCGATCGGGTGCTGCAGTTGCCCGCGCCGGTGCTGGAGAAGGTGCGGACGGGTGACCTGCTCTCGCGGGTCGGTGACGACGTGGCTTCGGTCGCGTCGGCGTTGACCGAGGTCGGGCCGTCGGTGCTCGGTGCGGCGTTGACGATCGTGCTGACGGTGGGCGGGATGTTCGCGCTCGACTGGCGGCTCGGGCTGGCCGGGATGCTCGCCGTACCGATGTATTTCCTTGCGCTGCGGTGGTATCTGCGGCGGTCGGCGCCGTACTACAAGCAGGAGCGGGTGGCGCTGGGCGAGCGGTCCGAGGCGATCATCGCGTCGCTTCGAGGGAGTGCGACGGTCCGCGCGTACCGGCTCGAGGACCGGCAGTTGGAGAAGATCCGGGAGACGTCGGGGACGGCGCGAGACATCTCGATCACGGTGTTCCGGCTGTTCAGCTTCTTCTCGGCGCGGATCAACCATGCGGAGTTCACCGGGCTGACGGCGATCCTCGTGACCGGATTCTTCCTCGTGCGTGCGGATGCGGTGACGGTGGGCGCGGTGACGGCGGCGGCGTTGTACTTCCACCGGTTGTTCAACCCGGTCAACGTCGTACTGATGGAGTTCGACCAGATCCAGACTGCTGCCGCGGGTATGTCCCGCTTGGCCGGCGTACTCGAGATCGAAGCTTCCCCGGAACCGCCCGCCGGTCCCGGGCCTGCCGACGCATCGCTCGAGCTCGTTGACATCTCCCACAACTACGACGGTCCGGAGGTCGTTAGCGGGGTTTCGCTGCGGTTCGAACCAGGTGAACGAGTCGCACTGGTGGGGGCGAGCGGTGCTGGGAAGACCACGCTGGCAGCTATTGCAGCAGGCGTTCTGGCGCCGTCAGCCGGCACCGTGAAGCTTGGCGGCGTCGACATCCGCGACCTAGGCGACGATCGGACCCGCGCCCAGGTCGCGCTGCTCAGCCAAGAGGTGCATGTCTTCTCCGGCCCACTGGTCGAGGACGTACGGCTAGCACGACCTGCTGCGACGGCTGACGAGGTGGAAGCGGCGCTGGACCGCGTCGAGGCACTGGGGTGGGTACGTGCGCTGCCAGAAGGCCTGGAGACGGTCGTAGGTGAGAACGGTCATCAGTTGACCGGTGCGCAGGCGCAGCAACTCGCCTTCGCGCGCCTGGTACTGGCTGATCCGCCGGTTGCTGTGCTGGATGAGGCGACGGCGGAAGCGGGCAGCGCGGGCGCACGCGAGCTGGAGCGAGCCAGCGCAGCCGCGACTGTCGGCCGGACCACCCTGGTCGTCGCGCACCGGTTGACGCAGGCTGAGCAGGCAGACCGGATCGTTGTGCTCGACCAGGGGCGGGTGGTCGAGTCAGGAACACATGCGGGTCTGCTGGCCGCCGGTGGGCGCTACGCGCAGCTATGGCGAAGCTGGACCGGTACGTCTACGCCTGATCGGCTAGGAGCGCGAACGACACCAGCCAGTGCGTCGACATGAAGTCCCCGCCGGTCACCGTAGGCAGCACAGCCTCCACCTGACGGTCCGCCGCGGCCCGCAGTACGTCGGCAACCTCCGGCAGTGCGGGCGCCAGCGTCCGCAGTTGCCATGCCCTGCTCAGCGCCAGTCCTGCCAAGTGCGACAGTTGGCCGTCGCCCGAGTCATCGGTAGCCGGCACCTCGAGCAGGCCCTGATGTCTACCCTCCTGGCCGAGTCCTGGGAGGAACGCGGACAGCCAGTCCTTGAACTCCCCACCCGGCAGCACCCGCCGCATCAACTCTGCCTCCGACAGCGCCGGCGAGAGGAAGTCAGTGCCGGACGGCTCAAACCGTGTGTCATAAGCGGTATCGCCCCCGAACCACTCCACCGCCCGCGCCTTCGCGGCCTCCACCACGTCGGCCCGGCCGAGCTCGTCGTACGCCTCAATCAGCAACGCGAGAGCGAAGGCGGTGTTGAGGTGCACGCCGTGCCGCACCGGGTACGCCTGCTTCGGCAACCACGCCAGTACCAGGTCGGCGATCACGTCACCGAGCGGAGCCAGCGCCTCCGCCCACTTCGTCGTACGGCCCGATGCGACCAGCATGGCCGCCCAGGCCCAGCCGTACGGCCGCTCGTAGCCTGGCCGGGCCTTGAGGTAGGCGGCTTCGACAGCGATGTTCTCCGGCGTCAGACGCCGGTCCAGCAGGTCAGCGGGCCGTTGGCCGACCTGCTCCGGTGCCAGCTTCAGCAGCTGCGTCAGGGACCACTGCATGTGAGCGCTGGAGTGCCAGTCATATGACCCGTGGAAGGCCGGGAACAGGCGGTCCGGCGTCACGTCGACGTCGTCCGGGCCGAGAGAGGCGTGGGAGGAACCGTACGGGTACGGAGTCTCGAGCACCTGGCAGGCGATGTCGGCCCAGGCGGCGGCGTACTTCATAGCACTCCTTAGAACGCGAAGATGTACATGATGACGATGTTGCAAGCCAGCAAGGGGATCGCAGTCGGGATCTGGGCCTTGATCGGCCCGTACTGATCCTTCATCTCCAATAGGGCTGCTGGAACCAGGTTGAAGTTGGCGGCCATCGGCGTACAGAGCGTGCCGCAGAAGCCGGCCAGCATGCCGACCGCGAACACGACCGCCGGTGTGCCGTGGAACTGCTGCACCAGCAACGGCCAGCCGACCGCGGCCGTCATCACCGGGAACGCCGCGAACGCGTTGCCCATGATGATCGTGAAGATCGCCATGCCGATGCAGTACAGGGCGACGGCAGCGATCAGCGATCCCTTGGGAATCAGGTGATCCGTGACGCGGCCGACAGCCTTGCCGACACCGGACGCCGTGAACAGCAGGCCGAGCGTAGCGAGCATCTGCGGCAGGATCGCGGCCCAGCCGATGTGTTCGAGCAGCCGTCGCCCCTCATGCAGCGGTACTGCGGGGGACCTCGGCCGGAACAGGACCATGCCGACGGCCAGCGCGAGGATCGAGGCGACGCCGAGGCCGATGATCGTGGCCGAGCCGGTCTCGAGCAGGGGCTTGCCGTTGCCGAGCTTCACCTTGGCGAGCCAGGCGCCGAAGATCGCCGCGACCACCGGGATCACGAGCGCCGGCAGGAAGAGCTTGTTGCCGAACCGGTCGGCGAAGCGGGCCCGCTGCTCCGGCGTCGTCGTACGCTCCTGACCGCGGCCGGGGAAGCCCGCGCCGGCGAGTGCCGCGATACCGATCACCGCGATGCCGAGCAGCCAGGACGGCGCCTGCTTGTGCACCACGAACGTGCCGTAGCAGAACGACAGTCCGAGGATGCCCCAGAACGCCGCGCTGCCGAGGCGCTTGCGGTTGGTCCGGTCGGTGAAGGCCTGCATCGCGATCAGCAGGAAGAAGATCCCGCACAGCCAGTAGAACCACTCGACCTTGATCACCGGGCCACCTCCTCGTCCTCGTCCTCGGCCTCGGCGTCGGCCTGAGCGGCCATCTTGTCGAGCGTGCGATCCAGCAGCCACAGCCGCGAGCCGTGGATGAGCAGCGCGCAGATACCGGTCGGGATCGCCCAGACGGCGATGTCGATCGCTTCGAGTTTCAGGCCGTACGTCGTGTCGACGAAGCCGGTGATCAGCAGGATCGAGCCGATCGCGACGAAGATGTCCTCACCGAAGAAGACCCCGACGGTGTCGGCGCTGGCCGCGAAGCCCTTGATCTTCTCCTGCATCTTCTCCGGCAACTTGCCGTACTTGCGCTCGGCCGCACCGGCGGCCATCGGATGGATCAGCGGGCGGACGGCCTGCGCGTAGCCGCCGATGCTGGTCAGGCCGACCGCGGCGGTGCCTTGCCGGATCAGCATGTAGAGGGCCAGCAATCGGCCCGTGGTGAGGACCTTGAGTTTGCTGATCAGCTTGCGGGCCTGGTGTTGCAGGCCGTAGCGCTCGATCAGACCGATGACGGGCAGAGTGACGATGAAGACGGTGACGGACCGGCTACCGGCGAAGCCGTCGCCGAACGCGTTCAGGATCTTGACCGGAGACAGGCCGCCGATGAGGCCGGCCACGATCCCGGCCGCGGTGACGACCAGCATCGAGTTGATCCGGAGCGCGAACCCGACGACCACCACCGCAATGGCGAGCAGAACCCACATGGTTCCTCCCGGAGGGACAGGGCGATTCCGCTCACCATAGGAGATTGTTGAACGATCCTGCAATGCATCATTCGAACAAATTTGCCTCTGACAGACGAAAACGCGCCGTGACCACGTGGGTCCGGCGCGTTGTCGAGCGTGCTGAGGGCTAGGGGAGACGCCAGTCGACCGGGCTGGCGCCCTGCTGCTCCAGGAGGGCGTTGACCCGGCTGAACGGGCGGGAGCCGAAGAAGCCGCGGTCCGCGGACATGGGGCTCGGGTGGGCGCTTTCGACGTACGGCGTGCTGCCCAGCATCGGCTTGAGCGTCTGGGCGTCGCGGCCCCAGAGGATCGCGACCAGCGGGCCGCCGCGGTCGACCAGTGCGTGGATCGCCTGCTCGGTGACGCTCTCCCAGCCCTTGCCGCGGTGCGCGCCGGACTTGCCCGGCTGCACGGTCAGCACTCTGTTGAGCATCAGGACACCCTGCTCGGCCCACGGCGTCAGGTCACCGTTGGACGGCGCCGGTACGCCGACGTCCGCCATCAGCTCGCGGTAGATGTTCGCCAGGCTCCGCGGAATCGGCCGTACGTCGGGAGCCACCGAGAAGCTGAGCCCCACCGGGTGTCCGGGCGTCGGGTACGGATCCTGGCCGACCACCAGCACCTTCACCTGCTGCAGCGGCTGCTGGAACGCGCGCAACACGTTCTCACCCGCCGGCAGATAGGCCCGTCCCGCAGCAATCTCGCCGCGCAGGAACTCACCCATCTTCGCGACCGTGTCCTCGACCGGCGCCAAAGCATCGGCCCAGTCCGGCGCCACCAGATCCGTCAACGTCTTAGGACTCACCCGCCACAGTTTCGCAGCACCCCGCCCCACTGCGCACCCCGGGTTGTCGCCCACTGTTCGCGTGTCGCTCAAACGCTGGTGTTGCCACGCAGGGTACAAAGGTCGCGGCCCCGCAAAGGTATGAGCTTGCGGGGCCTTTGCTATGGCGTTGCGAGCTGTTGCAGGGCGTTGGCGTAGCGGCGGGCGGCGTAGTGCTGGGCTTTGCGGGTGGCTGGGCCGGCCAGGCGGGTGTACCAGGTGGCGCCGCGGCTGTAGGCGCGGACGGTGAAGTAGATGCCGTCGGGGTCGCGGGTGACGACGAACGACTCCTCGCCGGACTCGGGGTGGCCTTGGAGGGTGCCGTACGCGAAGCCGATGCGGTCCGGCTCGTTGACGGTCCACACGACTCGGCAGGGGACTGGCAAGCCGATGCGGTCGAGTGGCGACGGTCCGATCAGCAGTCCGGCTCCGAGACGCCCCAGCGAGTTCGTGCCGATCTGTGCAGGTACGTCGGTCGCAGTCATCGGCAGTCCGGCCGCAGGCTGCATCCGCCAACTCAGCAACGCATCCGCGGCCCGGTGGAACACCTCATCCCCTTCCCCGATCCGCTGGCGATACTCCAACCGGTGATACCCCTCGGGCGTCTCGACGTACCGCGTCGACCCCACAACGTCATACGTGAGCCGCAACCCCGCCAGATCCTCTAGCCTCATCCGACCCCTTCCCGCCACATCGCCAGCACGCCACACAACCCAAACCCAACCGCATTCGCCACACCGTGCGTGGCAACCATCCACTCCAACGGCAGGTACGGCGTGTTCACCACATGCCCCAGTGCCCAACTGACGGCCAACAGCATCGTGACGACCAACACTGAACCAGACACGACGAGCAGGACCGCAGTACTCCGGTCAGCTCGCCGCGAGCGCCGCCAGAGACTCCAGCCAACCAACCACATCCCTGCGGTCAATACGACGGCTCCCGCAAGCTCCACGGGGTCACCGAGGAAGAACCCAAGCAGAACGAGCCCAGTGCCCAGCGGGACGCTGATAGCTGCCAAGCCGTCTGCAGACAGGTAGGCCATCAAAGCGGCCGCGCGGCAGCCAGAGCGACACAGCGCCCGGAACGGCGAACGCGAACCACCAGCGGGTGCTGGTGGTTCGCGTCGGGAGCAGTGTGAGGCCGAGAGGTACGACGATGAGCATGCCCAGGCTCACCACCGCATGGACCAGGAAGATCAACTGCTCTTCAGGCCGCTGGTGTTGTCCTGCTTGATCGCGTTGAAGAGTGCCGTGGCCTTCTTGGTGTCCCACTTCACGGCGTCGCCCCGGTTGCAGCACAGCTGGTAGTTGTCGTCGCTGGTCGGCACGCTCAGCGCCACGCCGCCGCTGCCGGAGATCGCTCGCATACCGCGTGCGAACCGGACGAAGTCCAGCAGGCTCATGTCCTTGTCGACGGTCAGCGCGTCGACGCCCTTGGTCGCGACGTTGTAGTACCGCACCGGGTTCAGGAATGTCGACGGCGACGCAGCCTTCTTCGCGACCGCACCGACCATCTGCCGCTGCCGCTCGGTCCGGCCGAAGTCGTTCTGGCCGTCGGCATGCCGGGATCGCACGTAGCCCAGCGCATTCACCCCGTCGAGCTTCTGGCAGCCGGCCGGCAGGTTGATATGCGCCTTGTCGTCGTTCATTGCCTTTGGCAAACACATTTGGATCCCGCCGATGCTGTCGATCACCGACGCGAAGCCGCCGAAGCCGACCTCGACGTAGTGGTCGATGCGCAGCCCGGTGTTGTTCTCGATCGTCTGGATCAGCAGGGCCGGTCCCTTGTTGAACGCGGCGTTGATCTTCTGCTTGCCCTGGACGCCGGGGATGTTGACCGCGCTGTCACGCGGGATGCTGATCAGCACCGTCGGCCCGGACTTCGGCACATGCATCAGCATGATCGAGTCGGTCCGCGCCGGCCCGGCGTTGCCGCCGGTGTGCAGCCGGGCGCGCTCGGCCCGGCTGAGGTCCTCGCGGGCGTCCGACCCGACCATCAGGTACGTCGTACCTGAGGTCTCGGCGGGCCGCTGCCCGGTCGGCATCGCGTCGATCTTGTCGATCCGGCTCCACGCGTACAGCGGGACCGCGATCAGCATGAGAACGAACAGCAGGACGATCAGTCCGACGGTCCGGAGGAACCAGTTGCGCCGCTTCTTCGGCCGACCGGCCGACTTGGGCGACCGGTTCGCGTATCGCGGGTCGATGGGCTGCGTTTCACTCATACCCACGACCGTATCGGTGTCCGGCCCCGGACACGTCACCCCACTGAATGGTTTTACACGTCGGAAAGTAGATACCGCCTCCCTCAAAGGGAGGGAATCCGCCCCGAGAGCGAACCAGATCGCCGGAACGCGCCCGGCGACATCCCAACTCTGGCGGTGAACAAGCGGGTGAAGTACGCCGGATCGTCGTACCCGACCCGTCTGGCGACCGCTGCGACGGGCAGGTCCTCTTCGGCGAGCAAAACCTTTGCAGTGCTGAGCCTTGTGGTCAGGACCAGTTCATGTGGGGTTGAGCCTGTCGTACGCCGTACTGCGTCGCGCAGCTCCTTCACGGTGAGCCCGAGCTCAAGGGCGTATTCCTGAACACTCATGGGCGTACTGGCGAGCTCGGCGAGCTGTGCGGCGACGTCATCACCTGTAGTGGTCGCAGCTGCCGCCATCAGGTCGTATAGAGCACCTGTGAGCTGCACGGGGTTGTGCTGCGTGCTGACGCGCAGCAGGCGGCTGAATGCGCGGTCGACCGGACGGGGGTCAGCGAAGCGGCGGACCGGTCGGCTGACATCCAGGTGGCCGAGTGTTGTGAGTGCGTCGACAGCTGGGCCGCTGAACAGGGTCCACGCCTGACGCCACCTCGTTGTCGGCCGGTAGCCGTGCAGGACGCCGGGGAAGAGCCAGAGCATCGCAGGCGCTCTGACCTCATGCAGTTGACGGTCAGGTCCGTGCAGCAGCTGACCGCGGCCCTCCTTCAGCCAGACGAAGGCGTGACAGCCGAGGGCGCGTTCTCTGGCGTTCTCGGAGCCGTGCGTCTGCTCACCCGCTCCGAGGCAGAAGAGTCCAAGTTGGCGCTCGATAGCACCTGGAGTCAGGTAGATCGACCAGTCCAGCACATCACAAGAGTCCAAGAAGCTCGGCACTGTTGTCCATTCCGCTAGCTGCAGGTGTTGGCTGGAATGGGCGGGTGCTGACGTCTAACGGATATGTGCTGGATGAGGAGCGGCTGGGTCAACTGGTCGCCGTACCCGAGGAAGAGCGTGGTGATCGGGCGCAGTTGCGGGCCCGGTTGCAGCGGGACGGGTACCTGTTCCTGACCGGACTGCTCGACCCTGCCGTAGTGGAGGAGTTCCGCGAGTACTACTTCGGGTTGACGCGTGCCGCCACGGACAGGGCGTCGTACCGGAAGGTGCTGTTCGAGGAGATCGTGCCCGGGCCGGAGTACGCCGCGTTCTGTGCGCAGCCGGCGTTGAAGGGTTGGTTCGAGTGGTTCCTCGGCGGGGAGCCGTTTCTGCACCGTCGGAAGATCATCCGCCAAACGGCACCGGGCGAGAACGGCATCGGTACTGCGACGCAGGCGCACTACGACCTGGTGTACCTGCGTGACGGGACTGACAAGGTGCTGTCCGCGTGGATCCCACTGGGGGACTGCCCGGTCAGCCGCGGCGGACTGACCTACCTGCAGGGCAGCCACCACCGAGTGCTCGA
This sequence comes from Kribbella rubisoli, assembly GCF_004217145.1. GTDB lineage: Bacteria > Actinomycetota > Actinomycetes > Propionibacteriales > Kribbellaceae > Kribbella > Kribbella rubisoli. The sequence continues at coordinate 10,308 of NZ_SHKR01000012.1, forward strand.
GGACGAGGCTGCTGGGCGACTCAAGCGGCCTGCAGCATCCATCACGGCGGACCTGCCCGCCCTGGCGACGGAGTACGACGCCAACTGGCTGGTCACCGACTATGCGGCTGGGGACGTGGTCATCCACACCGCGCACACAGTGCATGCCGCCTTGGACAACGTGTCGAGCGAGCTACGGTTGTCGACGGACATCCGGTACCAGCTCGCCGGTGACGCCATCGACGCTCGCTGGCAGAACCACTGGCACGACCGCGACGGTCTCTGACCGATATTCGGATACGTTCTCGCTAACGAAATTCATTTCGGTTAAGGTGCCGCTCGGAAGTCGAACCGAGTCGGAGGAGAGCCGTGAACCGGAATGAGCTGATCGCCGGCGTGGCACACAAGGCGGGCATCCCGCGCAACCAGGCCGAGAAGGTCCTCGACGCCCTCGGCGACGTCGTCACCGAGGCTGTGCAGCGCGGCGACAAGGTGTCGCTGACCGGCCTGCTCAGCATCGAGCGCGTGATGCGGGCTCCGCGCACCGGCCGCAATCCGCAGACCGGTGAGCCGCTGTCGATCCCGGCCGGTTACTCCGTGCGCCTGTCGTGCGGAAGCCGCCTCAAGGCCGCGGCCCGAGGCAACCTCCGCACTGCCGGCTGACTGGCTACTCCCAGCTACTGCGCCGACGGGGTCAGGAAGCGGATCTGGTCGCAGTGGCCCTCGTCGACGGAGTGCTTCACGACAGTGGGGCCCGGCGGGGCTGCAGCCGCGGCGGACGACGTGGTGATGCCGCCCAGCAGGAGTGCCGACAGCCCGATGACAGCTGTGATGGTGCGTTTGTTCATGTTTCCTCCGCGATCAAGGTAGGACGATCTACCGCACTCGGGAACGGCTCACGGCGGTAACCCAGTACGGCGTGGTCGGAGTCGGTGGCGTCGAGAAGCGGGCGTTCGGCAGGTACAGGCGGTTCCCGAAGGCGGCGACCGTCGTGGGTACGTCGAAGTCCGGGCTGGTGAGCTGGTCGACCACCGTGCCCTTGGTGCCGGACTTGTTCAGCGTGATGACCGAGATCTGGTTCGAGCGGTTCTGGACGACGTACAGCGTGCGGCCGATGAGCAGCAGCCCGTCGCCATTCGTCATCAGTGCGTCGCCGATGTCGATCCGCCGGGCCACGCCGGTGCGCGGGTCCACCCGGAGCAGGAAGCCGGTCGACGACTGCACGATGATCAGCCCACGGCCGTCCGGCGTGAGCGAGATGCCGTTCGCGTTGTTGCCGGGCAGGTGCTGGTAGTCGCCGCTGAGCGGGATGGTCTGGGGCTTCGCGTTCAGCCGGTGGAGCGACACCTTGTAGAAGACGGGTTGCTGCGAGTCGGTGAAGTACGCCGCGTCCTTGCCGAGGATGACGTCGTTGATGAACGTCGGTGTCGTGGTGGTGAACGTGTAGCTGGCCAGGACCTTGCCGGTTCGGGTGTCGATCACCCGGCCGTTCCCACCGGCGGCGCCGGCGACGAACAGCCGGCCGAAGCGGTCCACCTTCATCCCGAGCGAACCGGTGCCCGGGCCCTGGCTGATCACCTTGCCGCGTCCGGTCCGTAGGTCGGCGGCGTAGATGTCCCCGTCGGCACGCGAGCCGAAGTACGCCGTACCGCGCGCGATCGCGATGCCTTCGGGCTGGAACCCGTCGGGCAGCTCGATCCGAGTCGGGAACGAGGTCGTTGGGGCAGCGGTCGCTGCCGAGGTGCTGACGAGCCCGAGCAGTACGACGGGCACGGCGAGCAGTGTGGTGAGTCGACGGACGAGGTGTGGCATTTGGCGGGGTCCTCCCTGATCCGTGTTCTTTACCTGGGAGAACGGCCGGCTCCTGTGGATAGTTCAGACCGGCCTGATCGCGAACCGGGTATGTTCGCTGGCAGCAACTAGAACTGGGACGAAGGGGTCAGGGATGACAGCAGGAATCGACAGCTCGGGGCCGGCCGACGCGGTGCGGCCGCAGGACGACCTGTACCGGTTCGTCAACGGGACGTGGCTGGCTGAGCACGAGATTCCCGCGGACAAGGCGATCCACGGTGCGTTCCACGCGCTCTGGGACACCGCCGAGCAGGACGTCCGGGCGATCGTCGAGAAGACCGCAGCGGCCGGCCACCCGGAGGGCAGCGAGCCGCGGAAGATCGCCGACCTCTACACGAGCTTCATGGACACCGAGACGATCGAGCAGCTCGGCGCCGAGCCGATCGCCGACCAGCTTGCGCTGGTCCGGGACGCCAAGGACCTGACCGGCCTGGTCTCGGTCCTCGGGCAGCTCGAGCTGCAGGGTGTTCCTGGCGTCTTCCACTACTGGGTCGACGCCGACGCGAAGAAGTCCGACGAGAACATCGTCCACCTGACCCAAGGCGGCCTCAGCCTGCCCGACGAGTCGTACTACCACGACGACAACTTCGCCGAGATCCGTGCGGCGTATGTCGCGCACGTGGCGAAGTTGCTCGAGCTGGCCGGACTGCCTGACCCGGCCGGGTCAGCGGCGCGGATCCTGGAGCTGGAGACCCGGATCGCCGACGGCCACTGGGACCGGGTGAAGGACCGGGACGTTCAGCTGACCTACAACAAGCTCGACCGGGCCGGGCTCGAGGAGCTCACGCCCGGCTTCGACTGGTCGACGTGGCTGGCCGGGGCAGGTGTGCCGGAGAGTGCGTTCGCGCAGGTCGTCGTCCGCGAGCCGGACTTCCTGACCGCCGCCGCGGCCGCATTGCAGGAGGTCGAGCTGGATCGGTGGAAGGAGTGGCTGAGCTGGCGGATCGTGCACAGCGCGGCGCCGCTGCTGAGCCAGGTGTTCGTCGACGAGAACTTCGCCTTCTACGGCAGGACCCTGACGGGTGCGCCCGAGCTGCGCGAGCGCTGGAAGCGGGGCGTCGGCGCCGTCGAGCAGTCGCTGGGTGAGGCCCTCGGCAAGCTGTACGTCGCCGAGCACTTCCCGCCGACCGCGAAGGCCCGCATGGTCGACCTGGTGCAGAACCTGGTCGCCGCGTACCGGCAGCGGATCGACGCGCTGGACTGGATGGGCCCGGAGACCCGGCAGCGGGCGCTCGACAAGCTCGGCGCCTTCGTGCCGAAGATCGGGTACCCGGACGAGTGGAAGGACTACTCGGCCCTCGACGTCGACCCGGCCGACCTGTTCGGCAACGTGCGCCGTTCGGTCGCGGTGGAGACGGCCCGGGACCTGGCCAAGCTCGGTCAGCCCGTCGACCGCAACGAGTGGAAGATGACGCCGCAGACGGTCAACGCGTACTACAACCCGCGGATGAACGAGATCGTCTTCCCGGCCGGCATCCTGCAGCCGCCGTTCTTCGACCTCGACGCCGACGACGCGACCAACTACGGCGCGATCGGCGCGGTGATCGGGCACGAGATCGGCCACGGCTTCGACGACCAGGGCTCTCGGTACGACGGCGACGGCAACCTCAACGACTGGTGGACCGACGAGGACCGGGCCGCCTTCGAGCAGCGCACCGACAAGCTCGTCGCGCAGTACGACGCCCTCGAGCCGGCCGAGACGCCCGGCCAGAAGGTCAATGGCAAGCTCACCCTCGGTGAGAACATCGGCGACCTGGGCGGCCTGTCGATCGCCTATGTGGCCTACGAGCTGTCCCAGGCAGGAGCCGAGCCGGATGAAACCGGCAGCGAGCGCTTCTTCGCTGCGTGGGCACACGCGTGGGCCACGAAGACTCGGCCGGAGGAAGCTGCTCGGCGGTTGACCATCGACCCGCACTCGCCGCCGGAGTTCCGCTGCAACGCCGTCGTGAAGAACATCGACGTCTTCCACACCACGTACGACGTGCAGGAAGGCGACGGCATGTGGCTGGCCCCGGACGAACGGGTCCGGATCTGGTAGCCACACCCCACCGGCCGGCCCACCCCCGGGCCGGCCGGAGCTGGTCCGCACCTCCCGCACCGCTCTACCTCCGGCACATCTGGCAGCGGCTTAGCGGTGTAGCGGGGTTTGGGCGAAGGTGTTGTCGGGGTCGTAGGTGTGCTTGATCTGGTGTAGCCGGACGAGTTTCTCGCGGGAGTAGGCGCGGTGCACGGCGGCGGGATCCTCGTCGGCGATGGTGTTGACGTAGCTGCCGCTGGTGTATGGCTCGAGACCCGCGGAGTAGGTTCGCGCCGCGGTGATGCGCGCCTCGTCCTCGCCGGGATCGGTCCAGTCGTCGCCGGTGGTGAACTCGACCAGCGCATCGCGATGGCTGAACGCCGTCTCGGCGTCCGGCACGTCGCCGACGGCGCCGCCGCACAGCGTCAACCGCGCTCCCGGATTGTTGTCCGAGGCAAGGAATGCGTCGATGGCAGCGTCCGGCAGGGACCGTAGGTAGTGGCCCTTGCAGTAGCGACGGAGGGCGTGGCGTTCATCGTCGTCGGACTGGGTCTGCAGGTCCAGGTAGCTGAGTTCCGTGATCCGTCGACCGACCGGTGTGCCGATCTCTTCGTACGCCGGAAGCAGCCGCCGTCCCTCCTCGATATCGCCGACCCACACATAACCGATGCTCGCGATCAGGCGTCCGCCGTACTCGTCCCGCCGGCCGATCCTGGCCACCGGTGTGGCCTGCCGCGGCGCGTCCGCGAACAGGTCCCGCCAGCCGCGAAGCGCCGTACCGGCTTCGTCCAGCTCATAGAACAGGTCGACGGTGAGCGCCTGGGTCCCAACGGGATGCAGCTGGAACTCGAAGGCGGTGACGACGCCGAAGCTCCCGCCTCCACCGCGCAGTGCCCAGAAGAGGTCCGGGTTCTCGGTCGCGCTGACCCGCAGTACGGCGCCATCCGCGGTGACCAGTTCGTACGCCGAGACGTTGTCGCATGTCAGCCCGTGCGCGCGAGCCAGCCAACCGACGCCGCCGCCGAGGGTGAGCCCGCCGACGCCGGTGTGCGAGACGTTGCCGGCCGTCGTCGCGAGCCCGTACCGCTGACTGGCGACGTCAAGTGCGCCCAGCAGCGCGCCGCCGCCGACCCGGGCCCGGCGGCGGACCGGGTCGACCTGGACCGAGTTCAGCGCGGACAGGTCGAGCAGCAGACCGTCCTCCACCACTGGGAGTCCGAGGAAGCTGTGCCCGCCGCCGCGAACCCCGATCGCCAGCCCGGCCTCGCGGCCGTAGCGCAGTGCCGCAACCACGTCCGTCGTACTCGCACAGCGCGCGATCAAGGCCGGCCGGCGATCCACCATGGCGTTCCAGACGGCCCGGCCGGAGTCGTAGTCCGCATCCCCCGGCCGGGTCAGGAGTCCGTCGAAGGCCGCGATCGTCATCGCCGCACCAGCCGTCGAGCCCCCGTCAGGATCGAATCCCGCCGGAACCAGGCGATCACGGCTGCGACCAGCAGGTAGCCGACAGGAATCGCCGGGGACGTACCGAGCGCGACGATGTTGGTGAGCGACGCACCGACGAGCAGCATCGTCAGACCGAGCGCGGCGAGACCGCACAACCGCGGTACCAGCAGCCCGATCGCTCCGGCCAGTTCGAGCACACCGACCACGTACCGCAACCACTGACCGGCACCGACCGCGTCGAAGAGCTCGATCATGACCGGGTCCCCGGTCAGTTTCGGCAGGCTCGCCATCACGAACATCGCCGCCAGCACCACCTGCGCCACCCACAGCACCACCACGCCCGGCCGGACCCTGCGCGTTGTCGTCGTCGCCGTACTCATCGCTGCCTCCAAGAGTTTGTTCTGGTACGACGACCCTCGCGCCGGCGACCCGCGACCCACATCCGTGCCGACCACGGATCCACCACGGACCCACCACCGGCCGCACCACCGCGTCGACCTCCCGCTCAGCACCTGATCCCGCGCTGGTTCCCGCGTGCTCGCGCGCCTGCTCCCGGGCCCGATCCAGTCCGGCGGGCCTGTCGATCGGTCATGATGGGGCGCGTGAACGAGGTGTCCGCGCGCGAGGCCGAAGTACTGGAGGCGTTGGCCGGTCACCGGTCGAACGCGCAGATCGCCCGTGCCCTGCACATCTCCGTGCGCACGGTCGAGAGCCACGTCTCGTCGTTGCTCCGCAAGTACGGCGTCACCGACCGCCGCGAACTCGCCGACCTGGCCGGATCACAGCGCGCTCCGGGGATGACGGGGCTGCCCGCCGGCCGGACAACCTTTGTCGGGCGCTCTACCGAGACGGCGGCGGTCCGTACGGCGCTCGGGCAGTCCCGCCTGGTGACCCTGCTCGGACCTGGCGGCATGGGCAAGACGCGGCTGGCTGCCGTCGTCGCGTCCGAGGTGGGCGCTGCCGGCGCGTTCGTCGACCTGGTACCTGTTCGGGACGGCCTGGTGACGAGAGCGGTGGCGACAGCGCTCGGGCTGACCGAACGCCCGCCGCAGAGTCTCGAGCAGGTCCTGATCGAGCACCTGCAGCAGGGCCGGTGGTTGCTCGTCCTCGACAACTGCGAGCACCTGGTCGACGAGGCCGCCGTACTCGCGGAACGACTGCTCCGCACCTGTCCCGAGGTGACGATTCTCGCGACCAGCCGGGAGCGGCTCGGTGTTCCGGCGGAGGCGACTGTGCTGCTGCCGCCGCTGGACGCCGCGATCGAGCTGTTTACCGACCGGGCGCTGGCCGTCGACCCGGCCTTCACCGCATCGACCGACGATCTCGCGGAAATCTGCGCGCGGCTGGACGGCATGCCGCTGGCCATCGAGCTCGCCGCGGCCAGGATCGGCTCGCTCGGAGCGGACGGTCTGCAGGCGGCGCTCGACGACAGACTTCGGCTGTTGGCAGGCGGTCGCGGTGTGGATGCCCGGCACCGGTCGCTGGCCGCGGTGATCGGGTGGAGCCACGAGCTGCTGGACGAGCAGGAGCGGCTGCTGTTCCGGCGGCTCTCCATCTATGTCGGCGGTTTCGACCTGGACGCCGCGAGTGCGACCAGTCCGGAGCTCGGGCGGGGCGAGGTGGCAGACCTGCTCGGACGGCTGACGGACAAGAGTCTCGCCGTACGCCGGGGCTCGCGCTGGCGGCTGCTCGAGACGATCCGCGAGTTCGCCCGCGACCAACTGACCGAGGACGAACTGGCCACCGCCCAGAACCGCTGGCTCCACTGGGCCGCCGACACCGCCACCGCTCTGGAGACCCGCCTCGACGCCCCCGACTGGCAACAGCCCTACGACGAGGTAGCCGGCGACCTCCGAGCCGCACTCGCCGCAACGCCCGATCCGGCTGCGCCCAACCCGACGGCGCGCGATACGGCGGCGGGCGTTGTGGTGGCGCATCGGTTGGCGCGGTCGTTGGGGCATCTCGGGTTTGCCAGGCGTGAGTTTCGGGAGTCGATCGGCCATTACCGGTCGGCGGCCGAGTGTGCTCCCGACGGTGTGGCCGCCGCGCTGGATCTGCGGTCGGCTGCCGATGCCACGCTGGCGATCTCGGACGCGGAGACCGGAGTCCAGCTACTCCTCGACGCGGCCGACCGAGCAGTTGCTGATGGCAACGTTAGGGCCACGATGCTGGCCCTGGCGGTGATCGCAGCGAACCGGTATCCGACCGGGTCGCTGTACGACCTGTCAAAGGAGCGCAGCCAAGAGCTCCTCCAGCAGGCCGTGGACAGCGCGCGCCTAGGCGACTCGCAAGTGAGCGCATTGCTCGCGACAGCCAAGGCCTGGGAGCACGGCGGCCGACGGATCGGCGCCGATCCTGACCTCGCCGCGGAGGCCGTCGCCGCGGCCCGCCGGACCGGTGATCCGGTCCTGATCGCGGGCGCTCTCGACGCATTGACTGTGGCAGCCGGTAACGCGGGACGGCTGCGCGACGCACGCTCGTACGCCGTCGAGCGGATGCGGTTGGTCGGGCCGTTGCCGAGGCACGAGCCGTATGCCGCGGCCGAGATCATCGACGCGTTCCATGTCGCGCCGACCACGGCGACCGCCGTCGGTGATCTGCCTGCGGCGCTCGCAGCCGTGGGTGCGCCGGACGATCCGGTCGGCGACCATCCGTACATCTCGCTGCCGCGAATGATCCGGGTCTACGCGCTGACCGGGCAGTTCGACGCCTGCGTGGAGCACGCGGACGCACTCTGGGAACGCTGGCAAGGCGCGGGCGCCCCGCCGATCGAGTGGATGGCATCCGCCCTGTCCGCGGCCGCGATGGTGCACGGTCTGCGCGACGACGGCTTGTTCGACGTCTGGCAATCGCGCGCGCTGGAGGTCGCCCGGTGCGCGGACGTGGAGGATGCGCCGTGGTTGGCTGCTCCGTACACGTTCGCGCGGGCACGGGTCGCCGTACAGTTGGGGGACGTCCAGCACGCGGCAGCCGTCGTACGACGCGCGTTCGCAGACTTCTCCGAGCGTTGGTGGGCGCCGTACGCCCGATCCGCCGCCGCGGAACTCGCCGTGGTCGCCGGGCTGCCCGACGCATCCGAGTACCTCGCCGCCACCGCACCGGAGGCAGCTGAGAACAACTGGGCCGCAGCCTGCCTCACCCGAGCCACCGCGCGGTCCACCGGTGACCTCGACGCCCTCCTCCGAGCGGCCGACGCCTTCGAACACATCGGCGCCGAGTTCGAGCGCGCCTACACCCTCGCCCTCCACCCCGCGCACGCCTCCGAAGCCCGCGCCGAACTCGCGGCCCTGCAGGTGGCCGTTCCGTAGTCGATCCGTGCTCGCCGATGCGCCGAAGGTCTTCACCTTCGTCACCGACGGCGTCCGCCTGTTCGACCTGCTCGGTGGGTGCGCCGGTGAACCTTAAGTGCGACCGCGTGGTCGAGGCCGGCAGCGGCGTCACCCACCTGCGCTTCGAGTCAGGACGCCATCCAGTTCTGTAGGCCCTCGACAGTGCGAGGCATAGCGTCCGAGAGGTTCTCGGCGCCGTCTGAGGTGATGAGGATGTCGTCCTCGATGCGGATGCCGATGCCTCGGAGGTCTTCGGGGACAGTGAGGTCGTCGGACTGGAAGTACAGGCCGGGCTCGACGGTGAGGACGTAGCCGGGCTCGACCGTGCCCTGGCGGTAGGTCTCGCCGCGGGCCGCGGAGCAGTCGTGGACGTCGAGGCCGAGCATGTGGCTGACGCCGTGCAGCGTGTAGCGCTGGTACAGGCGGCTCTCCGGGTCGAGCGCCTCCTCGGCCGACACCGGCAGCAGCTCCATCGCGTCCAGGCCGTGCACGATGACCTCCATCGCCGCCTCGTGCCCGGAGCGGAACGCCGCACCAGGCTTGAGCGCCGCGATCCCGGCGTTCTGCGCGTCCAGCACCAGCTGGTACAGGTCGCGCTGGCGCGGGGTGAACTCACCGTTGACGGGCAGTGTTCGGGTGATGTCGGCGGTGTACAGCTGCCGGTTCTCTACGCCCATGTCGAGCAGCATCAGCGTGCCGTCGTTCACCGGGCCGTCGTTCTCGATCCAGTGCAGTGTGGTCGCGTGCGGTCCGGCCGCGGCGATCGACGTGTAGCCGACATCGTTGCCCTCGGCCCGTGCCCGGCGCCAGAACGTGCCCTCGATCCAGCGTTCGCCGTACTGCCGGACCTTGTCCATCTCCGCGAGTACGTCGGAGAACCCGCGGTGCGTGATCGCGACCGCGTCCCGGAGCTGCTCGAGCTCGTACGCGTCCTTGACCAGCCGCAGCTCCGACAGCGTCGCGGCGAACTCCCCGTCCTTCAGCTGCTCGATCCGGGCGCCGCTCAGCAGCGAAGCGATCGACTCGTCCTCGCCCCGGCGTACGCGGGTCGGTACGTCGCCCTTGAACGCGTCGGCGAGCTGGTCGACGTGACGCGTCTCGAGACCGAACTCCTTGGCGGTCTCGGTCAGCGAAGGACGCCGGCCGGCCCACATCTCGCCGTACATCCGGTCGCGCCAGAACTCCTCGCCCTGCGAGCGGTCGGCGCGGGGGCGGAAGTACAGGACCGAGTCGTGGCCGCTGGTGCCGTTCGGCTCGAGGACCAGGACGGCGTCGGAGGTCTGGTTGCCGGTCAGCCACACGTAGTCGGTGTGCGGGCGGAAGACGTAGTCGGTGTCGTTCGAGCGGACCTTGTAGGTGCCGGCCGGGATGACGAGGCGCTCGCCCGGGAACGCCTGCGAGAGCGCATCCCGCCGCTTCGCCGCCCACACGCCGACGTCGCTCAGCGCGAGATCGTGCCGCTCCGAGTCGGCCCACCCCGAGTTCATGAACGCGCGCAGCTTCTGGCTCGGCTCGTTGTCGTGGGAAGCGGTCTTCGGTGCAGAAGTGTCAGCGGTGTTCTCGGTCATCGTCGACCAGTCCTCGTCTCAACGCGGGGTGTGCAGTTGGTCGCCGCGGAGCGTGCCGCTGTCGGGCAGCGCCTCGGCGGGGTCGGAGCCGATACGAGTGATCGCATTGTGCTCGTCCACGAAGACTACGCTCGGTTCAAAGCCCTTCGCCTCGGCGGTGCCGAACATCCCGTAGGCGATCAGGATGACCAGGTCACCGGGGTGGATCAGGTGCGCCGCGGCGCCGTTGATCCCCACCACCCCGGACCCGCGCGGCCCCTCGATCAGGTACGTCGACAGCCGCTGCCCGTTGGTGATATCGACGATGTCCACCTTCTCGCCGGGCAGCAGATCCGCCGCGTCCATCAGATCCGCGTCGAGCGTGCACGATCCGACATAGTGCAGGTCCGCCTGCGTCACCGTCGCCCGGTGCACCTTCGACTTCATGATCTCGCGCCACATGGCCGCCATGATCCGGTCCCCGCGGCCTGCTGTCAGTGGCCGCCGTCACGGCGTTCCGCAAAGGCGGCGTCAGCGGGAGGCTAGTTCGGGTTCGCGCGGGTCGGGGGCGGGCGGGAGGTTGCGGCGGAGGGTCTCGCCCTCGATGTCGACGTTCGGCAGGAGGCGGTCGAGCCAGCGCGGGAGGTACCAGGCATGGCGGCCGAGGAGGGCCATCACGGCCGGGACGATCGTCATCCGGACGACGAAGGCGTCGATCGCGACGGCGAGCGCGAGGCCGAAGCCCATCTCCCGGATCAGCGTCTGGCCGGACAGGATGAAGCCGGAGAAGACCGCCGTCATGATCACGGCCGCCGCCGTCACCACCCGGGCGCCGTGGGCGAACCCGTCGACGACGGCGGCTCGCGGCGTACCGCCGTGGACGTGTTCCTCGCGCATCCGGGTCACCAGGAAGATCTGGTAGTCCATCGCGAGCCCGAACACCACGCCGATCAGGAAGATCGGCAGCATGCTGATGACCGGACCGGTCTGGCCCTCGATCCCGAACAGCCCGGCCAGCCAGCCCCACTGGAACACCGCGACCACCGCTCCGAACGTCGCCGCGACGGTCAGCAGGAACCCGAGGGTCGCCTTCAACGGCACCAGCACCGACCGGAACACCAGCATCAGCAGCAGGAATGCGAGCCCGATGATCAGCGACAGGTACGGCACCAGCGCACCGCCGAGCTTGTCCGAGATGTCGATGTTGACCGCGGTCGCGCCTGTGACGGACACCTCCGCGCCACCTGCGTCGGGCATCGCCCGGATCGCCTTGACCAGGTCGTGCGTCTGCGTCGCACTCGGACCGGTTGCCGGAATCACCGTCAGCAAGGCCGTGTTCCCAGCCGGGTTGAAGGTCGGCGGTGTCACCAGAGTCACATCTGGCAGCCCACGTACGGCGGTTGCCGTTGCCGCCGCCGCAGCCGCAGGGTCGGAGGACGCGCCGGCGTCGACGACGACCATCAGCGGCCCGTTGAATCCGGCGCCGAAGCCCTCGGAGAGCAGCTCGTACGCCTTGCGCTGGGTGGAATCGGGTGCCGCGGTGCTGTCGTCGGGCAGCCCGAGTTCGAGATCGGTCGCCGGGAGCGCCAGCGCGCCGAGACCGATCACGGTCACCAGGAGCACCGCCACGGGTCGGCGGGTGACGAAGCGGCCCCATCGACGTCCGGCCGAGACCCGACCGGCTGCCTCGGGATCACCGGCCCGCAGACCCGGGATCCGGCCGCCGAGCACGCGGCGTCCGGCGAATCCCAGCAGCGCGGGCAGCAGGGTCAGTGCGATCGCCACCGCGAGTACGACGGTGAACGCGGCGGCCAGGCCCATCTGGGTCAGGAACGGGATATCGACGACGAACAGCCCGGCCAGCGCGATCACCACGGTCAGTCCGGCGAACACCACCGCGGAGCCGGCCGTGCCGACCGCGCGGCCGGCCGCCTCGCCCGGTTCCAGTCCGGTGCTCAGCTCGTGCCGGTACCGCGACATGATGAAGAGCGAATAGTCGATCGACACCGCGAGACCGATCATCAGCGCGAGGATCGGCGTACCCGAGCCGATGTCGATGAACCCGCTGGCGGCCGAGATCGCGGTCACCCCGATGCCGACCCCGATGATTGCTGACAGCAACGGTAGGCCCGCCGCGATCAGCGAGCCGAAGGTGATCAGCAGGACGACGGCGGCCACCCCGATCCCGATCACCTCGGTCAGGCTCTGACTGTCCTGCGGCTGCATGGCGTCGCCGCCGTACTCGACCGTGAGCCCGGCTGAGCGCGGCGGTTCCACGGCGCTGGCTACTGCCTCCTGCGCCTCGGGGGTGACCTCCTGCGCCGTGACGTCGTACGTCACCTGCGCATAGCCGGTCCGGCCGTCGGCAGAGATCGCCTTTGCGGTGAAGGGATCCGTCACCCGGGCGACCTGTGGCGCGTGGTCGATCCGGCCGAGGGTCTGGCGTACCTGCGCGGTGTTCGCGGCGTCGGTCAGCTTCTGGCCGGGTGGCGCCTGGAAGACGATGCGGGCGGTCGCGCTGTCGGCGTCTGCCTGCGGGAACCGGTCCTGGAGCAGGTCCGCCGCCCGCTGCGACTCCGTGCCTGGGATCGAGAAGCCGTTGGCAGTCGGGCCGGACAGGGCGGCCGCGCCGGCGATGCCGGCGGCCAGGAGCCCCAGCCACACCAGAACCACCAGCCGGCGACGGCGGAACGCGAACCGGCCCAGCCGGTACAGGTAGGTAGCCATGCAGCCGATGCTTCCGGCCGCGCTCCGTCACTCGCGTCGGCCAGCCGCAGGCACCTCGCCGTACTGCGTCCGCCGTACGGGCTACTGCGTCTGCGGTACGACGGCGCCGGGGCGAACCAGTCCGGTCTGGTAGGCGAGTACGACCAACTGCGCACGGTCACGGCAGTCGAGCTTCACCATGGCGCGATTGACGTGGGTCTTCGCGGTCGACGGCGACAGGACGAGGCGTACGGCGATCTCCTCGTTGGACAGGCCGAGCGCGACCAGGCCGACGATCTCGCGCTCGCGTTCGGTCAGTACGTCGAGCACCGACGGGCCGATGTCCTGTCCGGTCTGCGGTTCGGCCAGGAAGCGGTTCATCAGGCCGCGGACCGCCTTGGGGGACAGCAGGGCGTCGCCGCGCGCGACCACACGGATGGCGTCGATCAGCTCGGCCGGCTCCACGCTCTTGCCGAGGAAGCCACTTGCACCGGCGCGGATCGCGTCGAACACGTATTCGTCGACCTCGAACGTGGTCAGGATCAGCACCTTCACGCCGGCCAGCGCCTCGTCCGCGGTGATCAGCCGGGTCGCCGCGAGACCGTCCATCTCGGGCATCCGGATGTCCATCAGCACCACGTCGGCCCGCTCGGTCCGGGCCAGCTCGACCGCCTCCCGGCCGTTCGCGGCCTCAGCAACGACCTCCAAATCGGGTGCTGAATTCACCAGCACCTGGAACCCGCTGCGGATCAGCGTCTGGTCGTCGGCCAGCAGCACCCGGATCGTCACCCACAACTCCCGTCTCGAGAGGAAGAACAGCATGTACGCCGAACCCGCCGCCCGGCTCCGGCCCTGTCGTCAGTTGTCCGCCGACGGCGGCAACTCGCTCCCGCATACCGACAAGCCCGTGACCCGCACCGAGCTGCCGGCCAGCTGCGGTTCCGCCGGTGTCGGTTACGTCGACTGCGAGGGCGTCGGTGGAGCAGGTGAGGCGGACTCTGGCGGCCGCACCGGTCGCGTGTTTCAGCACGTTGGTGAGGGACTCCTGGACGATGCGGTAGGCAGTGAGTTCTATGACGTCCGGGAGGTCGCCGATGGAGTCGGGCGGGACCCAGTCGACCTCGACGCCTGCTGCAGTGAAGGAATCGATCAGAGCGCCCAGTTCGAGCAGGGACGGCGTCGGTGCGGTCGGTAGGGGAGAGCCGGAGCGGCGGAGTACACCGAGGAGAACGGTGAGCTCCTGCAGCACAGTGCGGCCGCCGGAGCGGACCAACGCCAACGCTCGCTCGGCCTCGTCCGGCTGACTACGCAGTACGTGCGCAGCGACACCGGACTGGACGTTCATTAGCGCGATGTGGTGAGCGATGACGTCATGCAGCTCGTGTGCAATCCGCAGCCGCTCCTCGATCACCCGGCGCTGCGCTTCCTCATCCCGGGACTGCTCGGCCCGGACCGCTCGGTCCTCCAGCTCCCGCAGATACGCACGCCGGTACTGCGTGGCTTCGCCGATACACGCGCCGACCAGCACGACCAGCCCGTTGACCAGGTTCGCGAACAGTTCGCCGTCGGTGTACACAGCGGCGGCGACAACCGTCACAGCTACCACCGACACGATCGCAGCTGCGCGGGTTCGCCGTTCCGTCCGCTGCACCACTGTGTACGCCGCGCACGCCATGAACAGCCCGATCGGGCTCTTGGCCTGCTGCGTGATCGTGTACGTGACCCCGACGAGGGTGGTCAGCGCCAACGCGACCACGGGGACCCGCCGCCGCAGCAGCATGAACACGGCGCCGGCGATGATCAGCAACGACCCGGACAGAGTCAGGAACTCCTCGCCGTGCCGACGTTGATGCAGCGACAACCCGTTCCCCAGCAGGATTACGCTCGCCAGGACGCAGTCGAGCACCAACGGGTGCACCCGCACGCTCCGCCACCGCGCGTCCATAACGCTCACACTACGTGGCCACCCAGCCGCAGGCGTCGTCCTCAGGCCGTATCCGCGCCGTACCGCGAACGCAGTACGACTCAGGCCGGTTCTTGAGAGGCCTGTACGGCGAGCTCGCGCAGCGCCTCGTACCGCGGACGCATAGTCGCCACCCTGTCGACCTCGGCGGGGACCGGGGTCAGGTGCTCGCCACCCGGCTCCGGAGACAGTCCGAGCGCCACCGCCGCCGCGCCGCGGGCGCCTACCTCCGCCTCGGCGCACACGGTGGTCGGACGCGCGAACGTCGCGGTCAGGCAGCGGCGCCACCACTCAGAGGCGTCGATGCCGCCGCCACCCAGTACGACGTCCAGCTGCCGCCCGAACAGCGAGTCGAGCATGCGCAGCCCGCGGTCGACCTCCAGGGACGCGCCCTGCAGCGACGCGGCGAGCAGGTCCGCCGCCGTGTCGTCGAACGACAACCCGAAGAACACTCCGGAACCGCTCGGCACAGTCGCCGGCGGCCTGGTCCCGGCCATGAACGGGATCGCGATCGCCCGCGAGGCGCCGACCTCAACACCAGCCAGCTCATCGGACTCCAGCCGCAGTACGCCGGTCAGCCACGCATGCAGGTTGCCGGCCGCAGAGAACGCCATACCGGTCACCGCGCGCTTGTCGTCGACCCGGTAGCGCCACAGCTCCCACGGCAGCTCAGGCGCGTCGTCGATCGGATGCACGACGCGTACGGCGGCCGACGTCCCCACCGTCACCGCAGCGGTCCCCACGTCGTACCCTCCTGTCCCGACGTTCGAGGCAGCCCCGTCACCCGTCGGCGGATGCACAGGTACGCCGACCAGCCCCGGCCAGCGGCGTGCGTACTCCGCGGACAACGACCCGGTCCATCCGGTCGGCACGATCGACGGCAACCGGTCCGCGCGTACGCCGGCGATGTCGAGCGCCTCGTCGTCGTACGTGCCGGTGGCCAGGTCGAGCGTCCCGGTGCCGGACGCGATCGACACCGACGTCACCCGCTCGCCGGTCAACCGCTCCAGCACGAGATCGGGCAGCCCGGCGAACTCCGCGGGGGAGCCGGTCGACAGCAGCCAAGGGATCCGTCGGGTCCAGTACAGCCGATGCAGCCAGGCGCCGGTGCGCGCATGGAAGGCATGTTCGTCAACGGACGGGGCGAGGTCGACCGAGCGTGTGTCGGCCCAGGTGATCACCGGCGTCAGTGCGCCACCCGTGTTGTCAAGGGCAACGATCGAGTGCCACTGCGAGGACAGCACGATCGCGCCGATGTTCTCGAGATGACCGTTCTGCTGCAGCTCGTCCAGGCAGCCGAGCAGCCCCTCGACGTACTCGTGCAGGTCGAGCGTCGCGGAGCCGTCCGAGCCGTACGTCGGGGCGATCTTGTGCCGGGCCAGTGCGCCGGGGATCGGCGACGCGTCGTCGTCGGACAGCACGAGGGCGCGCGCGGACGACGTACCGAGATCGAGAGCGAGGACGCGCCCGTCAGTCCTGGTCATGGAGCGCCTTGAGGAAACTCTGCGCCCAGACGTTCACATCGTGCGCGGCGAGGTGCTTGCGCATCGCCTTCATCCGGCGGCCGAGCTGGCGGTCGTCGGTGTTCATCGCGTCGACGATCGTGTCCTTCATGCCGTTGATGTCGTGCGGGTTCACCAGGAAAGCTTGCCGGAACTCGTCCGCCGCACCGGCGAACTCGCTCAGCACGAGCGCGCCCGTGTCGTCGTACCGCGTCGACACGTATTCCTTTGCGACCAGGTTCATACCGTCCCGCAGCGGTGTCACCACGGCGACGTCCGCGGCCCGGAACAGCGCCGCCATCTCGGTCCGCGAGTACGACGTGTGCAGGTAGTTGATCGCCGGAGTGCCGATCCGGCCGTGCTCGCCGTTGATCCGGCCGACGAGCAGCTCGATCTCGTCCCGCAGGACGCGGTACTGCTCGACCCGCTCGCGGGACGGCGTCGCCACCTGGATGAACACCGCGTCGTCGACCGAGATCCGCTTCTCGTCCAGGAGCTCGCCGAACGCCCGCAGCCGTTGCCGGATGCCCTTGGTGTAGTCGAGCCGGTCGACGCCGAGCAGGATGTGCGTCGGGTTGCCGACCTCCTGCCGCATCTCGGCGGCGCGGGCCGTGGTCTCGGGCTGACGGGCCAGGCTCTGCAGCTCGTTGACGTCGATCGAGATCGGGAAGGCCTTCGCGCGGACGATCCGGTCGTCCGGCAGGTGGATGCGGTCGCCGCGGGTCCGCAGACCCATCCGGTTGCGGGCCAGCCGGGCGAAGTTCGAGGCAGCACCGGGTCTTTGGAAACCGACCAGGTCCGCGCCCATCAGCCCGTCGAGGATCTGCCGTCGCCACGGCATCTGCGCGAAGAGCTCGGTCGGCGGGAACGGGATGTGCAGGAAGAAACCGATCCGTACGTCGGGACGCAGCCGGCGCAGCATCGCCGGGACGAGCTGTAGCTGGTAGTCGTGCACCCAGACGTCGGCGTTGTCGTCGGCAGCATCCGCTGCGGCCTCCGCGAACCGGCGGTTCACGGCGACGTACGACTCCCACCACTCGCGGTGGAACTCCGGTGCGACGATCACGTCGTGGTACAGCGGCCAGAGCGTCGCGTTGGAGAAGCCCTCGTAGTACAGCTGCACGTCCTCGGCCGACAGCATCACCGGGACCAGATGCATACCGTCGTTGTCGAACGGGTCGACCTTCTCGTCCGGGCTGCCGGTCCAGCCGATCCACGCGCCGTGGTGGCTCTGCATCACCGGTGCGAGGGCGGTGACCAGTCCGCCTGGGCTGCGGCGCCACGCCGTACTGCCGTCTGGCATCTCGATCCGGTCGACCGGCAGCCGGTTGGCCACCACTACGAAGGAACTCCTACCGTTCGGCATCTTCAGCGTCATCCACTCAGGTCGTCGTCGTCACCGGGGTAACGGACCCCGATCTGGCTCCGGGTCTCGTCGAGCAGGTCGAGAATCTCGAGGGTGGCGGCATGAGGCAACGCCGGTACTTCGAGCGCCCCCGCACGCAGCGCTTCCATTACTGCGCCTGCCTCATAGTGGTACCCACGCCCATGCGTCGGCACGTCGATCCGCTCCGCTCCGGAAGCAGTCGTACGCACGTAGTACTCGGGGTGGTGGAAGCGGTGTGGCAGCTGCAGACTGCCCTCCGGGCCGCTGATCGAGGCGACCCACGGGTTCTGCGAGCGCAGACCACAGGTGAGCGCGGCGACCGCACCGGAGTCGTACCGCCAGGCCATGGCGACGTTCAGGTCCACGCCGTCCTCGTTGAGCGAGCCGACGGCCTTCACCTCGGCCGGACGGCCCAGAGCCATGTAGGCGAACGTCATCGGGTAGATGCCGCCGTCCATCAGCGACCCGCCGCCGAGCGCCGGATCGAGCAGCCGCGACGGCAATGAGGGCTTGTGGAAGGCGAAGTCCGCGACGACCTGCTGGGGCTCGCCGATGACGCCTGCGGCGAGGTCCTTGAAGACGGCCTGGATGACCGGGTTGGTGCGCATCCACATCGCCTCGGCGAACAGGGTCTTGTGCTCGGCCGCGACCGCGACCAGGTCCCGCGCCTGCTTGGCCGTCAGCGTGACGGGCTTCTCGCACAGCACGGCGATGCCGGCCTGCAGCGCGGTCCGCGCGATCGCGTAGTGCTGCGGATGCGGCGTACCGATGTAGATGACGTCGACGTCGCCGGAATCGATCAGCTTGCGGTAGTCGTCGTAGGCGTTCGGGATGCCGAACTCGGCGGCGAACCGGTCCGCGCTGTCCTGGGACCTGGACGCGACCGCAGTGGCGACGGCATCGTCGGGGAGCAGCCCCAGATCGTGCGTGAACTGGGTCGAGATGTTGCCGGTAGCAACGATGCCCCATCTGACACGATCTATACCCACTGGGTTAACTCCGGGGTCGGGAACGGTCCGTCTGCTGCGATTCTCGCGGTTTCGAACGCGTGAGCCAAGCGAATGAGCGTGACCTCACTCCGCGCCGTACCGCTGAAGGTGATCCCGACCGGCAGTCCGGAGACCATCCCGGAGGGCATCGAGAGCAGCGGATAGCCGGCCAGGGCGGCGTGCGAGGACGAGCCGCCGAGCACGTGGTCGCCGTTCACCAGGTCGATCGCCCAGGCCGGTGAGTACGACGGACTGACCAGCGCGTCGAGCTGGTTGTCGCGGAGCAGGTCGTCGATGCCGTCCCGGCCGGCGCGGAGCGCGGTGAGGCGTGCAGCGACGTACACGGGCGAGCTGAGGCCCTCCGTGGTCGCAGCCCGCTCGAACAGCTCCTGTCCGAACCACTGCAGCTCCTGGTCAGCATGCTCCTTGTTGAAAGCAATCAGGTCGTCCAGTGTCCGCGGACCGCCAGGGACCCGAGTGGCCAGGTACGCCGCCAGGTCGACCTTCAGCTCATGCGACAGCACCTGCAACTGGTCCTCGTCGCCACCCGGCGTCGGCAGGGACAGGTGGTCGACCAGAGTCGCTCCACAGCTGCTGAGGAGCTCCAGTGCGTGTTCGGTGACCTGGTCGAGTCCGGTGGAGTAGCCCCACAGCGGTCCACGCGGTACGCCGATGCGCACGTTGCTGAGGTCAGTGCCCCGGCAGTGCTCGGTGTAGTCCGTCTGGTTGCCTGTGAGGACTGACAGCAGCGCAGCAGCCTGGGTGACGGTCCTGGTCATCGGACCGGCGGTGTCCTGCGAGTGCGAGATCGGGACGATGCCCTGCTGCGGGATCAGGCCGACAGTGGGCTTCAGGCCGACGATGCCGTTCAGTGCGGCCGGACAGACGATGGAGCCGTTGGTCTCCGTGCCGATCGCGTACTCCGCCAGCCCGGCGGCGACGGCAGCGCCGGAGCCGGAGGAGGAGCCGCCCGCGGAGCGGTTCAGGGCGTACGGGTTGCGCGTCAGACCGCCGTACGCGCTCCAGCCGGAGGAGGACGCCGCGCCGCGGAAGTTGGCCCACTCGCTGAGGTTGGTCTTGCCGAGGATCACGGCGCCGGCCTCACGGAGCCGGCGTACCAGCGGGGCGTCGTCGGGCGGCGGTGGCTGGTCGGCCAGCGCCAGCGAACCGGCCGTGGTCGGCAGGTCGGCGGTGTCGATGTTGTCCTTGACCAGGACCGGTACGCCGTGCAGCGGGCCGCGAACGCGCCCGTTGTCACGCTCGGTGTCGAGACGGGCGGCTTCGGTGAGAGCGGCGGGGTTGGGCGTGCAGATGGCGTTGACCAGCGGGTCCACCTCACGGATCCGCGCCTGCAGCTCCTCCACCAGCGCCACGCTGGAAGAAGTTGAGCTCACGTCAAAGATCCTGCCAGAGTTGGTGACGCCCGGCCGTCCGCCGACGACACGCTCCGTGTCGTGTCACGGGTGAATGACATCGCTGTTGTTCAACACGTACAGTGGAGCGCGGACGGACGATCACCGACCGCACAGGAGTCAGCAGCAGATGGACAGCGCCAACGCCAGCTCTTCCGGCCCCGCCGAAGCTGCGCCGCCGGCCGTTGCCGGACTCTCCGAGAGGGACGGGCAGATCCTCGCCTTCGAGCGCCACTGGTGGAAGTACGCCGGCGCGAAGGAGCAGGCGATCCGGGACCAGTTCCAGATGTCGGCGACCCGGTACTACCAGGTTCTCAACGCGCTCATCGACCGCCCCGAGGCCCTCGCGCACGACCCGTTGCTGGTCAAGCGCCTGCGCCGCCTCCGCGCCGCCCGCCAGCGCGCCCGCTCCGCACGCCGACTGGGCATCGAGGTCTGACCATGTCCCGCCTTCGGGCATCCCGCGACGAGCGGGGTCAAGTCCTGTCCTCACTCGTCGCCGTGGCCGCGGTCGTCGCGATCGTGGCCGGTCTGCTGGTGCTGTTCGGGACCCGGGGGCACGACAGCAAGGCCGACGAACCGTCCGGCGCCGCGTCGAAGCCGAGCAGCAAGCCGTCGGCCAAACCGACTACTGAGCCGTCTTCCGGTCCGTCGACGGTCGGTGCGAGCATCCCGAGGCCCGGCACGCAGACGACTCCGCCTGAGGTCACGCCGTCGAAGGCACCTTCATCGACTGCGCCTTCTTCTACAGTGCCTCCTTCGACAGCACCGACCGAGCCGACGTCGAAGCCCACCCAGCCTCCCGCGACGCAGCCGGTGACCATTCCGGTGGAGGAGCGGCCGGCGATCGAGGTGTACAACAACACGCCGCGCAAGGGCCTGGCCGACGAGGTCGCGGGCCGGGCCCGGCAGGCCGGCTGGACGGTCGCCGGCTCGCCCGACAACTGGCACGGCAAGGTCGCCGAAAGCACGGTCTACTACCCGCCCGGCATGCTCCAGGCCGCGAACCAGCTCGCGCACGATATCGGCGTCGGCCGGAGCAAGGGCGCGCTGGACAACATGAAGATGGATCGCCTGACCGTGATCCTCACCTCGGACTACGCCGGATGAGCACTCCGGTCATCCAGACCGACGCCGGGCGCGCAGGCTGGGAGGCCATCGTCGCCGATCCGGCCACCGCAGTGATCTCGTCCGACTTCGACGGCGTACTGTCGCCGCTCGTCGAGGACCCGGCGCGGTCTCGGCCGGTCGAGGGCGCTCTGGACGCGCTGGCCCGGTTGGCGCGCTCTGTTGGCCAGGTGGCGATCGTGACCGCTCGCCCTGCGCTGGTGGCTACGGAGCTCTCCGGGGTGAGCGGCCACCCGGGTCTTGGCCAGCTCGTAGTGCTCGGCCACTACGGGCTTGAGCGGTGGGACGCTGCGACCGGCAAGGTCACGACCGCACCGGTGCCGGCAGGGGTCGCCACGGCTCGAGGCCGGTTGCCGGGGCTGCTGGCCGAGGCCGGCGTACCCGATGCCTTTGTGGAGGACAAGGACAGCTCGCTGGCTGTGCACACCCGGCGGCTGGATGACCCGACCGGTGCGTTCGAGCTACTGCGTGGGCCGATGACTGCGCTGGCCGAGGAGACCGAGCTGCGGCTCGAGCCGGGCAACCTCGTGCTGGAGCTGCGACCGCCCGGCATCGACAAGGGCGTAGCAATCCGCAGTCTGGTCGAGTCGACCGGCGCCAGGTCGATCCTGTACGCCGGGGACGACCTGGGCGACCTCGCCGCATTCAAGGCGATCGGGGCGCTGCGTTCAGCCGGGCTGAGCGCGCTACTGCTGGCGACGCGGTCGTCGAACGCGACCGAGCTGATCGAGGCCGCGGACATCGTCGTCGACGACCCCAGCGGTGTGGTGACCGTCCTCACGGCCCTTTCGGACGCGATCTCAGCACGCTGAACGCCTGCGTCACGGTCTTCCCCAGCGGCTGGATCGGACGTTCGACGTACCCGCCCTCCTTCAGGTTCGCGAGCCGCTCGAACGGATTCCGCGACGCCGGATCACCGGTCAGCAGGAACGAGATCACCACGCCGACGACGTACAACGGCAACATCGGCAACCCGATCAGGCAGAAGTACTGCCAGGAATGCCGCTCCTCGTGCCGCAGCAACGCCGGATTGTCGAAGTACGAGCGGTCGTTCTTGCTGAGGATGACATTGCCGATCGTGAACGCGCCGGCCACGGGGAAGCCGAGCTTGTAGCCGTTCGCGAAGAACAGACCGCGCGGGCCGCGGCTGAATTTCGCGCGCCCCAGAACGCCGACGAAGGCGCCGGCCAGCGTGGACAGATTCAGGAAGTTCCCCACGAGCTTCACCCACTGCCAGGCGGTCATGGGGCTCAGTATCGGCGTGGCGGCCGCGTTTGTCTCGATGTCGCAATCATCAGGACATGCAGTATGATGTCCTAAGAATTGAGACATTAGGACATGGGGTCGATGACTACCTTCAGTACGCCGGAGCCGGACCTCGAGGACCGACAGGTTCTCGAGCAGATTCACGCGTTCCGGTCCGAGCTCACCGACGTACTGCGTGTGCCCCGGCGATGGGCGGGCGGCCTGCGGCGGAGCATGCTGGCGCGGGCGATCCAGGGATCGAACAGCATCGAGGGGTACGACGTCAAGCTCGACGACGCCGCGGCCGCGCTGGACGACGAGGAGGCGCTGAGCGCCGACGAGCGTACGTTCGCCGAGATCCGCGGGTACCGGCAGGCGCTCGGTTATGTGCTGGCGATGGCCAAGGACGCGGACTTCAGGCTCGATGTCTCGGCCATTCGAGGGATGCACTTCATGATGCTCAGCCACGACCTGTCGAAGAGTCCGGGGAGCTACCGGCCCGGTGCGGTCTATGTTCATGACGAGGCAACCGGCGAGAACGTGTACGAAGGTCCGCCGGCCGAGGACGTCGCTGCGCTTGTCGCCGAACTGACGGACGATCTAGCGGCCGACACCTCAGCCGATCCGCTGGTCCAAGCGGCGATGGCCCACCTGAACCTGGTCATGATCCACCCGTTCCGCGACGGGAACGGCCGGATGGCCCGCGCCCTGCAGACCCTCGTGCTGTCGCGCGGCGGTATCGGCGAGCCTGCGTTCTCCAGCATCGAGGAGTGGCTGGGCAGCAACACCGATGAGTACTACCGAGTGCTGGCGGCTACCGGCGCCGGGGCATGGCATCCCGACCGATCGGCGGCGCTCTGGCTGAAGTTCAATCTGCGCGCACATCACATCCAGGCGCAGACTGTACGCCGACGGTATCGCGAAGCGGGCAGGCTGTGGCTGGCGTTCGACGAGCTGATCGAGAAGCACGGCCTCGCCGATCGTGTCGCCGACGAGCTCTTCGACGCATCCTTGGGATTCCGCATGCGTCGAGCGACCTACGTGCGCCGTGCCGGGATCGAGGAGCGGACCGCGTCCCGCGACCTCGCGAGGCTGACTGACCTGGAGCTGCTCCGTGCGGTCGGCGAGACGAAGGGTCGGCACTACGTGATGGGCGATCGGCTCGCCGAGGTTGTTCAGGAGGTCCTCTCCACCCGTGATCAGTTGGTCGATCCGTACCCCTGGATGCCGGAGAGGCTGGCCGCGGTGCCGAGACCGGTCCGCTAGTTGTCGGTGGGGTGGGTAAGACTTGGCGGGTGAGTTCGGTGGTGCGGGTTTGGCGGGCGGGGCGGGTGGTGGATCCGCATTCGGTGATCGGAGGGTTGCGGAAGGGGCCTGGGGATCCGGCTTACGTGTTCGATGCGGGGCGGCGGACGGTGTGGCGGGCTACTCGGACGCCTGACGGGCCGGTGCAGCTGCGGTTGACGCCGTACGCCGGGGGCGTGGAGGCCGAGGCGTGGGGTGCCGGGGCTGAGTGGGCGCTCGACGGGGTGCCGGAGTTGCTGGGCGATCGGGACAGTTGGGACGGGTTCGAGCCGCTGCCGGAGCATCAGGCACTGGTCGATGCGGCGCGCCGGTTTCCGCATGTGCGGGTGCCGCGGACGCGAGCGGTGTTCGAGGCCCTCGCTGCGGCCGGGATCGAGCAGGTCGTGACCGGCAAGGAGGCGTTCCGGGCGTGGCGGCTGCTGCTGCGTGAGTACGGCGAACCTGCGCCGGGACCGAACGAGCAGGGCAACCGGGTCATGATGGTGCCGCCGGCGCCGGAGGAGTGGCGGCTGATCCCGTCGTGGCAGTTCTTGCGCGCGGGAGTCGAGAGCCGGCGGTCGCGGGTGGTGCTGACGGCGGCTTCCCGGGCGAAGGCGCTCGAGCGGACGCTGGAGCTGACGGACGGGGCGGAGATCGAGCAACGGCTGCGATCGCTCCCAGGGGTCGGGGTGTGGACGGCGGCCGAAGTACGGCAGCGGGCGCATGGGGACGCGGATGCGTTCTCGTTCGCGGACTACCACGTGTCCCGGAACGTCTCGTACGCCTTGATCGGCGAGGAGCTCGACGACGACGGATGCGCGGAGCTGATCGAGCCGTACCGCGGCCACCGGTTCCGGGTGCAACGGCTGTTGGAGCTGGCCGGCATCGGTCATCCCCGCTACGGCCCGCGCAAGTCGTTGCCGACCCACACCCCGGGCGCGACACATCGCCTGCGCTAGCCCCGGGCACTAGGTTCCCATCATGACGATCGACGGGGATGGTCTGTACCTGGTGGCGGGCCTGGCGCTGCTGCTCGGCGCCGTCCTGCCGCGTCTGCTCCGGCGGTACGCCGTCTCCGCGCCGATCGGCTTCCTCGGTGCGGGTGTGCTCCTCGGCCTCGCCGTCGACCAGTCCCACCTCAGTCCGATTGCCGAGTCCGGCATCACCAAGCACCTTGCCGAGCTGACGATCCTGGTCGCGTTGATGGGCGTCGGCCTGGCGATCGACCGTCCGATCGGGTGGCACCGGTGGAAGGTGACCTGGCGGCTCCTACTGGTCGCGATGCCCGCCTGTATCGCTGCTGTAGCCGGTGCGGGCTGGCTGCTCGGCCTGGCGCCGGCGACGGCCTTGCTGCTCGGCGCCGTACTCGCGCCGACCGATCCGGTCCTCGCCTCGGACGTGCAGGTACAGGGCCCGTCGACCGGTGCGGACGCCGAGCCTGAGGAGGACGACGAGGTCCGCTTCGCACTGACTTCGGAGGCCGGTCTGAACGACGGCCTGGCCTTCCCGTTCGTGTATGCGGCGGTGTTCGGCGCCACCAAGGGCGCGGTCGGCCACTGGGCGCTCGAGTGGTTCGCCTGGGATCTGATCGGGCGGACCGTGATCGGTGTGCTCGTGGGCCTCGGAGTCGGCTGGTTGCTCGGCAAGATGGCGTTCTCCGCACCCTCGCGCACCTTCCGCCTGGCCGACTCGCGCGAACCCGTGCTGGCGCTCGCGATGACGCTGGGCGTCTACGGGCTCGCCCAGGTGCTGCACGGCTACGGGTTCATCGCCGTGTTCATCGCCGCCCTGACACTCCGAGCGGCCGAGCGGCAGCACGACTTCCACGAGGAGCTGCACGGGTTCGTCGAGCAGCTCGAACACATCCTGACCTGGGGCATCCTGCTCCTCCTCGGCTCGGCGATCACAGCCGGGCTGCTTCGGCCGCTGACCTTCGCCGGTGTCGCGCTCGGCCTCCTGCTGGTGCTGGTGATCCGCCCTCTGACCGCCTGGGTCGCGCTGGCCGGCACGCCGCTGGGTCGCTCCGAACGCTGGGTGACCGCCGCGTTCGGCATCCGCGGCGTCGGATCGGTGTTCTACCTGGCGTACGCCGGCTCCGACTTCGGCACCGATCTACCGTGGTTGTGGGCGACGGTCGCGTTCACCGTCGTACTGAGTGTGGTCGTCCACGGCGTCGCGGTGACACCGCTGATGCGGATGCTCGACGTACGCCGGGATGCCGCCGCCTGAGCGTCCGCGGCTGAGATCGGCGGTCTCGGATGGTGGGATCACAAGACACAATATGGACCCGATTGGGTAATCTCGGGGGAGCTCATCCAGAGGGACTGAGGGAAACGGCCCGTTGAAGTCCCGGCAACCCTCCCCGTCGAGCCCCCGCCCGGGGCGTCTCGCGGTGGAACGGTGCCAAATCCGTCCCGCCGCCGAGATCCGGTGTTCGCGGGGAAGATGAGAGGGGAACCTCACTCATGAGCCAGACCGCCACCCACACGATCCGTGAAGGTGCCTTCGGCAACGGTACGCACCTGAGCTGTCGCGCCTGTGGGGCGAAGTCGCCGCTCGGCCCGTTCTACGCCTGTATGGAGTGTTTCGGTCCGCTCGAGGTCGGATACGAGTACCCGACGATCACCCGCGAGCAGATCGAGGCCGGACCCAAGAACATCTGGCGGTACCAGCCGCTGCTGCCCGTCCCCGTCGACGTGGCCAGCTACCCGAACACCGAGCCCGGCTACACGCGGCTCATCGACGCCCGCAATCTGGCCCGCGAGCTCGGCCTGCGCAAGCTGTGGGTGAAGGACGACTCCGGCAACCCGACCCACTCCTTCAAGGACCGGGTCGTTGCCTCCGCGCTCAGCGCGACCCGCGAGCTGGGCCTGAAGGTCTTCGCCTGCCCCTCCACCGGCAACCTGGCCAACGCCGTCGCCGCGGCCGCCGCCCGGGCCGGCATCCGCTCGGTCGTGTTCATTCCGCATGACCTCGAGCGCCCGAAGGTGATCACCACCGCCGTGTACGGCGGGACGCTGGTCGCCGTCGAGGGCAACTACGACGACGTGAACAAGCTCGCCTCCGAGATCGCCGGCGAGGAGGAGGGCTGGGCGTTCGTCAACGTCAACGTCCGCCCGTACTACTCCGAAGGCTCCAAGACGCTGGCCTTCGAGATCGCCGAGCAGCTCGGCTGGCGGCTGCCGCAGCAGATCGTGATCCCGGTCGCCTCCGGTTCGCAGCTGACCAAGATCGACAAGGGCTTCACCGAGCTCGGCAAGCTCGGCCTGGTCGATGCCACCGACTACAAGGTGTACGGCGCGCAGGCGACCGGCTGCTCCCCGGTCGCGCAGGCGTTCCGCGACGGCCACGACGTGGTCAAGCCGGTCAAGCCGGACACGATCGCCAAGTCGTTGGCGATCGGCAACCCGGCCGACGGGCCGTACGTGCTCGACGTCGCCCGCCGTACCGGTGGCGCGATCGAGGACGTCAGCGACGAAGAGGTCATCGAGGGCATCCAGCTGCTGGCCCGGACCGAGGGCGTCTTCGCCGAGACCGCGGGCGGCGTGACCGTCGCGACGCTGAAGAAGCTGATCGCGACCGGCCAGCTCGACCCCGAGGCCGAGACCGTGATCATCAACTCCGGCGACGGGCTGAAGACGCTCGACGCCGTGGCCGACCGGGTCGGCCCCAAGGTGACCATCCCCGCGTCGTACGACGCCTTCGTGAAGGCAGGCCTGCAGTGAGTGTGAGCGTTCGGGTTCCGACCATCCTGCGTCCGTACACCCAGGGCGTGTCCGAGGTCTCCGCGGAAGGCTCGACGCTGACCGAGGTGCTCGACTCGCTGGACGCGTCGTACCCCGGGATCAAGGGCCGCGTGCTCGACGACTCGGGCGAGCTGCGCCGGTTCGTGAACGTCTATGTCGACGATGACGACGTACGGTTCGCCGACGGCCTGCAGACCGCGATCAAGGACGGCGGCCAGGTCTCGATCATCCCGGCGGTCGCGGGCGGCTGATTAAGCTGCGGTGATGCGCGCTGTTGTGGTGGAGGAGTACGGCGTACTCCCGACGGTCCGTGAGGTTGCAGAGCCTTCGGCAGCCGACGGTGCGGTTGTCCTTCGGGTTGAGGCGACCGGCCTGTGCCGTAGTGACTGGCATGGGTGGATGGGGCATGACTCCGACATCGTGCTGCCGCATGTGCCCGGTCATGAACTGGCCGGGACGATCGCGGCGGTCGGTGCCGGGGTGACCGGCTGGCAGGTGGGCGATCGGGTCACGACGCCGTTCATCTGCGCTTGCGGCGAGTGCGAGCAGTGCTTGGAGGGCAACCAGCAGGTCTGCCCTAACCAGCTGCAGCCTGGGTTCAACTATTGGGGCTCGTTCGCCGAGTACGTCGCCGTGCC
Organism: Kribbella rubisoli; assembly: GCF_004217145.1. Classification (GTDB taxonomy): domain Bacteria; phylum Actinomycetota; class Actinomycetes; order Propionibacteriales; family Kribbellaceae; genus Kribbella; species Kribbella rubisoli. The sequence continues at coordinate 38,477 of NZ_SHKR01000012.1, forward strand.
GTTTGCCTCCGTAAATCTGGTCCGTCTCCCTGACGACATGGACTTCGCAACCGCCGCCGGCCTCGGCTGCCGCTTCGCCACGTCGTTCCGCGCCGTCCACCAGGTCGGCAAGGTCCGAGCCGGCGAACGCGTAGCCGTCTTCGGCTGCGGCGGGGTGGGTCTGTCCGCTGTGATGATCGCGACCGCCCTGGGGGCCTCGGTGGTCGCGATCGACACCAACCCCGAGGCGCTTGCGTTGGCCCGCGAGTACGGCGCCGAGCACACCCTTCAGGCCTCGGATCAGGTCGCCGCCCGGATCCAGGATCTCGGCGGGGCCCACGTCACCGTCGACGCCCTCGGCTCCAGCGACATCGTCCAGCAAGCCCTCTCCGCCCTCCGCCCCCGAGGCCGTCACGTCCAGGTCGGCCTGCTGCCGAACGGCGTACAGCTCGAGGTTGGCCGCCTGATCGGCCAGGAACTGTCTTGGCTGGGCAGTCACGGCATGCCCGCCCACGCCTACCCCGAAATGCTCGCCTTAGTTGCTTCAGGCAAGCTCCGACCGGCCGAGCTAATCACCCGCACCATCACCCTCGACGAAACCCCCACCGCCCTTGCCGCGCTGTCCAACGGCACCCCGGCCGGCATCACCGTCATCACGCCAGGCAGCGGTTAGAGGCGGATCAGGTAGACCGTGGGTGGGCGGCCGGTGCGGCCGTGTTGTTGGGTGCCGGTGGGGGCGGCTAGGCCGGCTCGTTCCAGGCGTTTCAGGACTCGGCGGGCGGTGCGGAGCTGGACGGCCAGGTGGTCGGCTACGTCTTGGGTGGTGAGGCCGTCGGGGAGGGTGGCGGTGAGTTCTCGCATGCGGGCGAGGGTTTGGGTGTTGAGGCCGACCCGGCGCGCGAGCAGCGGCAGGCTTTCGGTGCCGCGGGCGGTGGTGGGCTGGTCGCCGCTCGGTTCGATGACGATCTCGACGTCGTCGGACATCGAGACAACGCCGGCGACGGATCCGATCGACGCGGCGCGGCTCACGGCTCGCCGGGCGAGTGCTTCCGCCTCAGCCGCAGTACGGCCGACGCCGAAACCGACGTACGCCGTGCTGTGCCGCGCCGCGAGGTGGTCGAGTAGCGGCATGCGGGAGAACTGCTCCGTCGCCTGCTCGAGCAACCCGCGCGTGGTGACGACCAGGTGCCGCCCGTCGGGCAGAGCGGCGAGGCTGCCGCCGAGCGTGATGAGGTCGGCGGCGAGCGCGTCGTCCGGCTCAGGTAGATCGATCACCCCGAGCGCGACCTGCGCATCTCCGACATGCTGACCGGTCGTCGTCAGGACGAGTGCCTGCAAAGTGGAGCGGATCGAATAGCGGGACGGCGCGAGGCGTACCGAAGGCATTTCGTTCTCGATCAGGTGGAACGCCGACCCCAGGCAGCTGATCGCGACCTTTGTGTTGTGCTTCTCGCGCGCGGTGCGGTGGAACTCGACGATGTCGTCCGACGTCAGCCCGGGCCGGTACGGCAGCACATGGATGTGTTCGGTCGGCAGCTTCGCCTCGATCAGCGTCTCGATCACCTCGGACCGGCGCAGCGTGTCGATCGAGAACTGCGTGACGTTGTGCCCGAGTCGCAGCAGTTCGACGAGTGCGCGCAGCAGTGTCGCGCCGTCGTACGAGACGTACATCGCGGGCCGGTCGATCACGCCGGCCTCGGTGGCGATCGTGTACGGGACGACGCCGGTGAACAGGAACGCGTCGACGTCGGACTGCGCCTGCGAGACCAGCTCGACCGCTTCGGTCTCGTGCCGGTAGGCCAGCGGGTGGAGGGTGGTCCCGCTCGGCGCGCCGACCGCGGTCACGCGCTGGACCAGATCCTCCGGTCCGACGACGCCGACCGTGAGCGCCATCAGGTCACCGGCCCCGAAGCTGAGCTGATCCTCACGGCATCCTCCGACGACTTCTGGTCTGGCCCTCAACTCGCAGAATAGCGCAGGGAGCGCTGAGATCTTGACGTTCAGAGCGCACTCTTTTAGTTTCGGTCAAGACCACAATTGCCGCGACCCCTGAGGTGGTCCGCAGACGGCGGCGGTGTGGTGGAGCGTAGGAGGGAGCGCGCCACCCCACTGCCCGTGCTAGCTGTGGAGTTCCTCGAGGCAGCGGATCACCAGGTCGCGTTCGCTCGGCGGCAGGTCAGGACCGTAGGGATCGTGTGCGGCCTCGGCCGGCACCAGGCCCTCCCATTCGGCGGCCCACAGCATCCGCTGCACGTACCCCTCGATCGGCGCGTAGAACGTCGCAGCAGCAAACCTGTCCAGTCGGTCCCATGCGGTCAGGAACCCAGAGTGGTCACTGGCGGTCCATGCACGCAGTACTGCGGCCGACAGCTCCACCTGTGCCGAGGCGATGCCGACCAGCGCGGTGTCCGCGCCCCACATGAACGACGGCCCGTACATGCGGTCCTCGCCGGTGATCAGCAGCTTGCCGCTGCCACGTCCGGCCCAGATCGCGTCCTGGCAACCGATGGCCCGGTCCAGTGTCGCCGTCTTCACGCCGAGCATCGCGTCAAGCGCCAACAGCTCGCGGATCAGCGAAGGCGAGTACGGGTACCCACCAGCCTCGCCGTGCAAGTAGAACCCGACCAGCGGCAGCCCGCTCTCCGCAGCGACCCGCTCGTGCAACGCCACCGCCTGCGCGTCCCCGTCCGGCAGATCGCCCAGCGCGGCCAGCGGATAGACCATCACTGCGTCGGCCCCACCTGCCGCAGCCGCCAGCGCCATCTCCACCGTCGCATCAGCTGCCTCCTGCAACCCTGCCGCCTGAGCAGAGCGAGGTACGCCGACACCCGCCACGATCGGTACGTCGGTGGCCTGCCGCCACGTCTCCAGCACCTTCGCGCGGTCGCCGGCCGACAGGTACAGCCCGCGCCCGGTGTGGGCCCACACCGCGATCCCGCCGACGGACTGCGCCGTCAGGGCACCGGCGTACGCGGTCAGAGCGTCGTACGCGACGACGCCGTCGGAGTCCATCGGCGTGACCACAGCGGGAAGCAGCGTGCCGCGCAGTCGCTCTACGAGTGGGTGCATCAAAGTCCTCTCAGACAGCATCAGACCTCGTGCCCGAGACCGGGCCCCTGCGGTACGTCGATCCAGCCGTCGCAGTCGGCGAACACGCTCGGCGCCAGCGGGTCCTCGTCGACCATCAGCGGCCCCACCAGGTCGGCCGCGACGGTCGCACCGGGCACGGCGGCGGCCAGGTGTACGGCGGCCAGCGTGGCCACGCCCAGCTCCGGCATCGAGCCTACCTTCACGGCCAGCCCCGCAGCCTCGGCCACATTGGCGATCTGCAGCGCACGGTGGAGCCCGCCGACCTTGAGGATCTTGATGTTCAGTACGTCGGCCGCACCGCGCCGAGCGATCTCCATGGCGTCGTGCAGCGAGTGCATGCTCTCGTCGACCATCACACGCACGTCGAGACGCTCGCGCAGCCGCACGAGCCCAGCAAGATCCCAGCGGGGCAGGGGCTGCTCCAGCAGGGTCAGCCCGGCGGCGCTCATCTTGGCGAGGTACGGGAGGGCTGTGGTCGCGTCGTACCCCTCGTTGGCGTCCAGGCACAGCTCAGCGTCGTCAGGGATCGCAGCGCGGACCGCACGGATCAGCTCGAGATCCTTGGCCGGGTCCTGGCCGCCCTTGACCTTGAGGTGCATGAATCCGCGCTCGGCGTACTCCGCCGCCTCTGCGGCCATCTCGTCCAGCGTGCCGAGGCCGACGACCCACGTGGTCTGCACGCGGTCGCGGACGCTGCCGCCGAGGATGGCGTGCACGGGCCAGCCGCTCAGCCGACCGGCCAGGTCGTACAGAGCGATGTCGAGGCCTGACTTGGCGACCTGCTGCCCGCGCAGTACGCCGTCCATCACGACATGCGCACCGGCCCGGTCGAGTGGGTCGCGGCCGATCAAGGCTGGTGCGAGGTGCTCCTCGATCGCGGCCTGTACGCCGGCCAGCGTCTCGCCGGTGTACGCCGTCATCGGTGACGTCTCGCCGATCCCGACGGCGCCGTCGGCAGTGTGGACCTCGACGACAAGGCTGATGAGCTCGGTGCTGATCCCGCTGCTGATCTGGAACGGACGGCGGTACCTCGCGCTGACAACCCGGGTCTTGATCGCGCTGACCGGCGCCGATGCCCCGTCCGGCAACCCCGCCGGTTGTACTGCAAGACTCATAACCGGCTCCTAGGGTCGCAATCTGAGCGGAAAGCATTTACGGTCAAGACCGTAAATACCCTGAGCGCTCTCTGTCAACGGAAGGTGGCACCCCGATGCGGCTGGGTCTCTATCTGAACCTCTACGGCACCCCGGACGAGCGGCCCCGGTTGGCCGACGCCGTCGAGCAGGCGAAGCTCGCCGAGCAGGCCGGGTTCGAGTGGGTCGTGCTCGGCGAGCGGCACCTGCACCGGCCCGGGTACCACGAGATCCTCACGTCGATGACGTGGCTGGCCGCACACACGTCCCGGATCGGGATCGCCACGGCGGGGATCGTGGCGCCGTTGTACGACCCCGTCGTACTCGCGGAGACGCTGGCGCATATCGACGTACTGTCCGGCGGGCGGCTGACAGCCGGGTTCGTGCTCGGGTACCGGCCGGAAGAGTTCGCGCTGTACGGCGTGACGCAGGCGGAGCGGGTCGCGCGGTTCGAGGAGGGGCTGGAGATCCTGACCCGGCTGTGGACGTCGGACGAGGTCACGTATGACGGGAAGTTCACCAGCATCCAGGACGCGTACCTGTCGCCGCGACCGGTGCAGTCGCCGCGGCCGCGGATCTGGAACGGCGGGCGGGTGTCGGCCGTGCTGGAGCGGACCGCCCGGATGTGTGACGGGTGGACGACGTCTTTCAATGAGCTGGACGCGGACCTGCCGGCGAGGATCTCGGAGTACCTGTCGTATCCGCGCGGGGAGGGGACGCTCGGCCAGGAGGTCATCCTCTGCCGGGAGGGGTACTGCGCTCCGACGTCGCAGGACGCCCGGACGGCGCTGGAGGAGCCGCTGCGCGACCTGTACGACGCCTACACCGGCTGGAAACGCACTTCGACCGACGTCAGCCGCTACACCCAAGGTTGGGACGACATCGTCGACCGCAGCGCGATCGGCTCCCCGGCCCAGTGCGCCGACCGCCTGGCCCACTACGAGGAGCTGGGCGCCGACGGGATCATCCTCCGCATCCAGCCGCCGGGGATGTCGCAGGCAGACGCCCTACGCTCGATCGAGGCCTTCGGCGAACTGCTTACGTAGCCGCCGTCGACGGGGTGGCGTCGTCGGCTTGTTCCAAGGGTTTCTCCGGTCGGCCGTCGTTGCTGGAGATCAGGCCGTTGACCCAGTGGGTGGAGGGGTCGGCGTCCAGGAGGAGGGCTTTGGCCAGGAGGGACAGCGGAATGGCGAGGATCGCCCCCAGCGGGCCCAGGACCCAGGCCCAGAAGACCAGGGACAGGAACGTCAGGGTGGTGGACATTCCCACTGCGTCGCCGACGACCTTCGGTTGGATGATCGACTGGAACACGAAGTTGATGACGCAGTACGCGACGACCACCCAGACCAGGGACGACCAGCCGTTGGCCAGGAGGCCCAGGAGCGCGGGCGGGACGACGCCGATGATGAAGCCGATGTTCGGGATGTAGTTCGTGATGAAGGCGAGCAGGCCCCACAGCCACGGCAGCGGGACGCTCAGCAGGTAGAGGACGCCGACGTCCACCACGGCGACGATCAGGCCGAAGATCGTGGAGACGACCAGGTACCGCGTCGTACCGCGGGCGAAGCTCGTCAGTGCGCTGGCGAATCCGGGACGGTGTTTCGCGGCCTCGGTCAGGCGGGTGGTGAAGCTGTTGGCGTCCATGCCCATGAAGAACAGCAGGATCACGATGAAGCCGAGGTCGGAGAACACGCCGAGCAGCTTGGTCAGCCAGCCTTGCAGGATCCCGAGCGCCTTCCCGAGGTCGACCGCCTGCAGGACGCGCTGGATCTCCTGGTTGCCGACGCCCTGGTCGGCGAGCCAGCCGCGGACGTCGTTGACGAGCTGGCCGAACGTGGCCTGGTACGCCGGGAGCAGCGTCGCGAGCCGCGCGAGCGAAAAGGCCAGCGCGGCGGCGAGGCCGAGGAGGATCGCGATCACGACGACGAGGGCGATGAGGGCGGCGATCCAGCTACGGACGCCACGCCGGATCAGGTACCGGCGCAGCGGACTGACCGCGATCGTGAGGATCAACGCGAGGAACACCGGTCCCGCGATGCTCGAGAAGCCGCGCAGCCCGCCGGCCGTGATGATCGCGCCGGCAGTCCCGAGCAGCACCACCACGCCCCGTGGCAGGGACCACGAGGCCGTCGGCGGTGGGGCGTCGGGGGAGTCAGGCATGTCGTAGTTCTCCTCCGCATCGGACCAGGGGGTTCGAACATCTCCGACATCTCCTGCGGCGGCATCACGCGTCCCGGAGGAGGCAGCGGCGGGCGTCGTACGCCAAGGGTGAGTCAGTCCTGCTGATGGCGCAGACCGGTCTGTACTGCGGTCAGCAGCACCTTCGCGCCCAGGCCGACCACGAGCAGGTCCCCGATGATCTGCACCGTGACGACCAGGCGAGCCGTCTCGGTCACCGGTGCGATGTCGCCGAAGCCGACCGTGGCGAGGACCGTGACCGTGAAGTACATCGCGTCGGAGCGGGTCAGCGGCTCGGTGAAGCTGCCGGCGCGGTTCAGTTCCATCAAGTAGTACGCCGCGGCGAAGACGACCAGGAGCAGCGGCACGCAGGTCGCGAGTGTGTTGACCGCCCGGATCCGCGGGTACGGCGACCGCGTGATCTCGCGGATCTGCCACGCCAGTACCACCGCGACCACGAGGAGCCCGAGCCCCAGGTACGCCGCCACGACCCCGTCGAGCTCGTCCATCGGGAGCACGAAGTACCCCGTGACGATGACCGCCCCTCCGGCCAGCGACCGCAGCAAGGATCTCCGCGCAAGCCGACGCTGCTCACCCGGCGGAAGACGGTGGTAGCCGCTGTCTGCCACCCCCTGAGTTCACCGCACCCGGCACGCCTCGGCATCGTCATTCCCGGACGAACTCCGGTTCGTGTCATCCGCCCTGGATGATCCCCCTGAATCGGGCCGCCGGGAAACCCCGGGATGAGGTGAGGCCCGCGGGACGGTTGCGGTCGTAGCCTGAGTCGGAGGGATGGGGGTGGCGCATGGATGTCCAGGTGGTGTTCTGGGCCGTCGTACTGGCGCGTTTCGTGCTGCCGTTCTTCATCCTGCGCTACCCGTTGCCGGCGATCATCGCCTGTCTCCTCCTCGACGGCGTGGATCAGACGATCTTCCAGATCTTCGGCGTCGACCCGCCGAACTACCAGAGCTACGACAAGGCGATGGACGTGTTCTACCTGTCGATCGCCTATCTCGCGAGCCTGCGCAACTGGAGCAACCCGGCGGCGGTCAAGGTCAGCCGGTTCCTGTTCTTCTACCGTCAGATCGGCGTGGTGCTCTTCGAGCTCACCGGGCTGCGGTTCCTGCTGCTGGTGTTCCCGAACACGTTCGAGTACTTCTTCATCGCCTACGAAGCCGTGCGCACGCGGCGGAACCCGATGCGGTACGGGTTCCGGTTCTGGGTGAAGGTCGCGGCCGGGATCTGGATCTTCATCAAGCTGCCGCAGGAGACGTGGATTCACATCCTGAAGCTGGATCTGACCGACACCATCCGCGACGTACCGTGGTTCCTCCCCGTGCTGATCGCGGCGGTACTGGTACTCGTAGCAGTCCTGTGGTTCGTCGTCCGGCCGCGACTCCGGCCGCCCGACTGGACGTGGCGGCTGAGCGCCGATCCGTTGCCGGTGGAGATGGACGAGGCCAGCGAGCGGATGGCGTACCGCGCGTCGCACAACCGGGTGCTGGACATGGCCGCCGTCGAGAAGATCGTGCTGATCGGCCTGATCAGTGTGATCTACGGGCGGGTGCTGCCCGGCGTACAGACCAGCGACCTCAGGCTCTTCCTCGGCATCGCGTTCTTCGTGGTGCTGAACTCCGCGATCGGGCTGTGGAGCGCGCGGCGCGGGTACGGGTGGGACTCGGCCACGTTCTCGTTCGTTGTCCTGCTGGTGATCAACATCGCGCTGGTGCTCGTCGCCGACCTGTTGCTGACCCGGGGCGACGGGTCGCTGTCGCTGTCGGACACGCTGTTCTTCGTCTTCCTGGTCACCACTCTGACGATGCTCTACGACCGGTACCACCCGGTCAGCGAGTACCGCGCGACCGCGGCCGCCAAAGCCGTGAGCTAAGCCGGAGCCAAGCAGCCGTGAGCTGAGGAGAGCGCCATGCCGGAGCCCGAGGAACTGTCCAGCGGAGCCCATCGACGGCCCGGTGAGGTCGAGGTCCCGGAGTGGACCAGCCGCTGGGTCGGCGGAATCCTGTTCGCGGGCGTGATGATGATCGTGCTCGGGATGATCCACGCGTTCCAGGGGTTCGTCGCGATCTTCGACGACACGTACTTCCTGGTCCGCCCGTCCCGCCTGGCGATCCACCTCTCCTACGACAACTGGGGCTGGATCCACCTGGTCGTCGCCCTGTTCGTCCTGGCAGCCGGCATCGCCCTCCTCAACGGCCGCGTCTGGGGCCGCGTGGTCGGGGTGATCGTCGCGATCGCGAGCATCCTGCTCAACATGGCGTTCCTGGCGGCGTACCCCATCTGGTCCACGATCACCATCGCCGTCGACGTCCTCATCATCTGGTCGCTGACCGTCCACGGCGACGAACTACGCCAGATGCTCGACCGCAAGTAGTCCTCAGGCCTTCAGACCTGACATGGCTATCGAGTCGGTCAGGTAGCGCTGGAGCAGGCCGAAGACCAGGAGGCTGGGAACCACGGTGATGGTGGCGCCGGCCATGACCTGGTTGATGGGGACGGCCTGGGTCTGCAACGTGGCCAGGCCGACGGTGAGGGTCTGCATCTTGCCGGACTGGCCGATGACCAGGGGCCAGAGGAAATCGTTCCAGTGCCACAGGAAGACGAAGATTCCCAGCGTGGCCAGCACCGGGCGGATCAGCGGTACGACGATTGTCGTGAAGATGCGCCACTCGGACGCCCCGTCGATCTCCGCGGCTTCGAAGAGTTCGTCGGGGAGTTGCATGATGAACTGCCGCATCAGGAAGACGGCTTGCGAGTTGGCCAGCGTCGGGACGATCAGACCCCAGTAGCTGTCTACCCAGTCGAACCGTGAGACCAAGATGTACGACGGGATCAGCGTCGCCTGGAACGGGACCATCAGCGTGGCCAGGAACGCCCAGAACATGATCTCGCGCCCCGGGAACTTCTTCTTCGCGAAGGCATAGCCGGCCATCGACGCGAACAGCAGCACGCAGACGACCGAGACGAGCGAGTAGAGCAGCGAGTTGACCGTCCACCGTGGGATGTCCGAGCTGGACAGCACGCGCGAGAAGTTGTCCAGCGTGAAGTTCGCCGGGTTCAGCGCATCGGGGAAGGTCCGCCCGCTGGGCGGCGCGAAAGCGACCATCACCATCGCCGCGAACGGAACGATCGTCACGATCGCGGTCAGCGTCAGCAAGGTCGGCAACGTCAAGCGGGCCGCCGTACGCCGGCCGACCGCCTTGGTCTCCCTGACGGCCCGTACCGGCGGGCGTTCGAGCATGTTGACCATCAGTCGTCCCTCCCGACGAGCCGGCGCTGCACGAGCGAGACGATCAGCACGATCAGGAACAGCACCAGACCGATCGCGCTGGCGTAACCGAAGTCGAAGTACTTGAAACCGCTGTCGTACAGGAAGTACACGAGCGAGTAGCTGGACCGCACCGGCCCGCCGCCGGTCATCACGTACATCGCGTCGAAGACCTGGAACGCGCCGATGGTCTCGATCACGAGCACGAAGAACAGCACCGGGCGGAGCTGGGGCAGCGTCACGTACCGGAACCGCTGCCAGGTGCCGGCGCCGTCTATCATCGCCGCCTCGAGGTACGACTTCGGTACCGCCTGCAGGCCCGCGAGCAGGATCAGCATCGAGTACCCGAAGCCCTTCCACGCCGACGTGACAGCGATCGACGGGAGCACGGTGCCGGACTGGGTGAGGAAGTCGATCGGGCCGATGTCGACCAGGCCGAGTACTGCGTTCAGCAGGCCGTCCTGGGCGTCGTAGATCCACTTCCAGATGACCGCGGCAAGCACGATGCTCGTCACGTATGGGAGGAAGAAGACGCCTCGGAAGAATCCGCGCTTCCAGACCACTTGGTGGAGCAGTACTGCGGTGCCGAGCGAGAGCAGGACTGTCAGCGGGACGAAGATCACCGTGTAGGTGACGGTGACGAGAAGTGCCTGGTGGAAGACGCTGTCCGACAACAGCCGCGTGTAGTTGTCGAGGGCAATGAAATCCCACTTGCCGCTGAGTCGGTAGTCGGTCAGCGAGAGCAGGAAAGCGCCGACCACCGGCAAGAACCGGAACACCAGGAACAGCAGCAGCATCGGCGCAACAAACAGCAGCCCGACCCATGGCCGACGGCGCGGTCCGCCTCGCCCTGCGGGCGAGGCGGACCGCGAAAAGGCGGAGTGGAGGCGTGAGCCGAAGCGGCGGTGGTCGGGGGAGGTATCGCCGGCGGCGACCGACTGCGCCGGCTGACCGGGCACGGGTCCCGCCCGACCCGTGCCCGGCACCTGGCGTGCCTCCGTCAACGCTGTCTCGACAGGAGGTCGTTGGCTTGTTTGGCTGCGTCGTCCAGGGCCTGTTGGGGCTGCTTCTTGCCGGTGAGGACGGCCTGGATCTCCGTGCTCAGGAAGGACATCACCTGACGCGCGGACGCGTTCGGTTCGCCCGGTACGGCGTACTGGAGGGCGTCATGGAACTTCGCCGCGTTCGGGTCGGTCGACTCCGACTTGGCGTCGTTCCGCGGCGAGTAGAAGCCGGACGCCTTGCTCAGCGGGTCCAGTTGGGCCGGCTGCATCATGAACGACAGGAACTTCTTCGACGCGTCGACGTTGTCCGACGCCGCATTCAGCACCAGGCCGCCCGGCAGTCCGAACCCGACCTGCTTCTTGCCGGTCAGCGGCGAACCGATCTCGACGTTCGCCGCGCCCCAGGTCTTGGTGACGGTGGCGACGTCGGCCGGCACGCTGGTCATCGCCATCGCGACCTGACCCTTGCCGAACGGCGAGTCGGCGACCACGTTGCTCGCGCCGATCGCGGTCTTGGGGATCGCGCCCTCGTCGTACAGCGACTTCAGGAACGTCAGCGCCTCCAGACCCGGAGCCTGGTTGAACGTCACGGACTTGCCGTCGTCGGCGAACACCTTGCCGCCGGCCTGCCACAGCAGCGGGTAGAAGTTCAGGTTCAGCGTCGCCTCGGGCGCGGCCGAGTAGTCCAGCGTGGCGAACCCGGCCGCCTTGAGCTTCGGCGCGGCCGCCTTGATCTCGTCCCAGGTCTCCGGCGGCTTGGTGATCCCCGCCTTGGCCAGGACGGTCTTGTTGTACATCGTCGAGGTGACGGTGTGGTAGATCGGTGCGCCGTACACCTTGCCGTCGACGCTCAGACCCGGGATCGCGGCCGGCAGGAACTTGTCCTTGTCCGGCGCGACCACGTCGTCGATCGGCTCCAGCGAGCCGCTCTTCACGTACTGCGGGATCTGGTCCGGGATCATCAGGAGGACGTCCGGGCCCTTCTTGCCGGAGAACGCCGCCGCGACCTTCTCCTCCCGGTTCGCCCAGGGCTGCATCTCCAGCTTCAGGTCGATCCCGGAGTTCGCCGCCTCGAAGTCGGTCTCGACCTTCTTCCAGTAGGCGTCGCTGGCCGCCTGGTCGGCGATCACCGGGTACATCCAGAGCGTGACGCTCTTCTTCGAGTCCGAGGAGCCCGAGTCGCCTCCGCCGCAGGAACTGAGCGCGGCGGCGAGAACGAGCGCCGTGAGTGGTGCCGCGATGCGGCGGACGGTGGAAAACAACATGGGCTTCATTGCACCCCCAGGGTGTCCGGAAGTCAGGGCCGGAAGTAGTTGCACCGAATAACGGTCAGGACCGAAAGTAGCCGGGGTGAATTTCTGCTGTCAACGGCTGATATCAATCCGGAACAGCTCGGACCCGCTCGTCATCAGCAGTTGGTGGTCTCCCCGGACCCCGAGCCGCCGGTGCGCGTGCTCGACGAACAGCGTCGGGACGGCCTTCTTCCCGGGCTCGATCCGGTAGATCTTGTTCAGGTCGATGCTCACGTAGACCGCCTCCCGGGTGGACACGATGTCCCCGCTGGAGGTCGTCGTACCGAGCGTGAAGGACTTCTTCAGCTTGCCGCTGTCGGGGGCCACCGCGAACACCGTCTTGCCGGCCACGCCCCACAGCAGGCCGTCCGGCCCGATCGTGACCGACGAGACCGTCGCCGCACCCGGCACCGGCACGGTCTCCCAGAGCTTCTTCTTCTTGGCCACGTCCCACGCGAATACTGTGCCCGCTTCCCGGGTCGGCGGTGTGGTGGTCAGCCCGCCGGCGATCGACGTGCCGCCGTACACGATGCCGCAGTTCGCGGTCAGGCCGAAGACCGACTCGTCCTGTACGACGTTGCGGTACTTCTCCGCCGTACCGGTCTTGGGGTCGTAGATGACCAGCGCGCCGCCGAGCCGGTCGCCGTCCGGGACCGTGCCGACCGCGATCTTGCCGTTCACCTCGGCCAGCGCGCGGGCCCGGGTCTGGAACAGGTCCGCCTTCAGGTTGAGCGCCTGGACCGGGTTGTCCGGCGTACCGGGCGGGCCGGGGGAGTACTCCGGACTGCTCCACGGCTTGCTCAGGTCGTAGTCGTAGAGCCGAGCCTCGGGATAGGCGCCGATCCACAGGTTGCCGCCGGAGCCCTCCATCAGCGCCTCGACCTGGGAGAACCGGTTGAACGTCGTCGCGCCGGTGTCCGGGTTGACGACGGACACGCCGCCGTTGAGGAAGCCGCCGGCGTAGATGTTGTTCTTGCCGCCGGCCACGGACAGGATCTCGATCGGCTCCCGCCGTACCTTGGTCTGGAAGATCTCGGACTTGCCGGTCTGCGGGTTGTACCGGAACTCCTCGCCGCGCCACAGGGTGCCGACGACGCTGGTCCCCGGGTAGTCCGGCAGGTCCAGGTCGGCGTACCCGATCGAGCGGGCGTTCTGGATCCGGCCGGTGAAGGTCAGGCCGGTCCCGGTCAGGGTCTTGGTGGCCGGGTCGTACTTCTTCAGCTCACTCGCCTGGATCATGTACAGCGAGCCGTCCGCGCCGATCGGCGAGATGTCCAGCCCGTGCTCGTTCGCGATCTCGTCGACCCAGGTCCTGGACGCGATGTCCCAGACGTACATCGGGCCCGGGAACGCCGTACTGACGCGGGTGTAGACGCGGCCGCCGCGGACGTTGAGGTCGTAGACGACCTTGTCCTTCGGATCGCCCATCGTCGGTGGCGCCGGGATCTCGGTGACCGCGCCGGTGGCCACGTCGATCTCCTGGAAGTACGCGTCCGGCTCGGTGCCGGTGTAGAGCTTGCCGTTGGCGTAGTCGATGCTCTTCACGTACCCCTGGCCGGCCTTGATCGTGCCGTAGTCGCGGACGGCGCCGGTCGCGTGGTCGTAGCTGAAAACCCGCCCGTGCGGGTACGTGCCGCCGTACACATTGCCCTGCTCGTCGACCGTGATCCGCAGGATGAACGTCTCGGACGCGAGCGGCCGGCCCAGGTCCTCCGCGGTGGTCGCGCCGGGCTTCAACCGGTACAGGTGGCCGTTGTTGTACGTGCCGGCGTAGATCGTGCCGTCGGGCGCGGCGGCGACCGCGTAACTGCCGTCCGCGCCGGGCAGCGCCGTGGAGAGCAGGCTGTCGCCGGTGGCCGGGTCGATCGCGTTCAGGTACGCCGGGCTGCCGCTGGACACGTTCCAGATCGCGGTCTTGCCGTTCGGGCCGGGCGCGACCGTACCGCCGATCAGCAGTACGTCGGACAGCGGAACGCCCAGCGAGGTCAGAGTCGCTGTCGGCGGATGATGCCCTGCCTCAGCAGCGGGAGTGGTCAGAGTCGTGACGAGTACGGCGGCGAGTGCCACCGCGATGAGCGAGCGGGCTGATCGCATGCGATGCCTCCGGGGTGCCGTATTTACGGTCCTGTCCGAAAGTGAAGCGCCGACGGCATCCTCAAGTCAACGTCTCATCCCAATTTGCCACTTCTGGCAGCAGTTGCTCCGGTTTCGGCCTCGGCCGTTAAGGCTGCGAGATGTGCGCGAGCAGGTTCTGCAGCTTCTCGCGAGTGGCTGCGAAGTAGCTGTTCTCGCGGTGCAGGGCGCGGTGGAAGGCGGCCAGCTCGGCCGGCGAGATCGTGTTCGAGAACGTGCTGATCTCGGTCAGGTCGAGCCGGCGGTTGAACAGGTGCACGGTGTCCCGCCAGCGATGCAGGAGCCCGACCAGGTCGGCGTCCCGATGCAGGCCGAGCGCTCCGGACACCAGCGCGAGATCCACCGCGGACACCACCAGCCGCGGGTACACCTGCCGTGAGGTCGGCGCGTCCGGCGAGAACCGCTCGTCGTTGAGCAGCCGGGTGTTCTCCTGCAGTTCGTCCACCACAGCACGCAGCACTTCGGTACGCCGCTCTGCCTCGGCCGTCAGCCGCTCGACGAAGATGCCGCTCAGCCCGGCAACCAGCGTGAGCGTGTTGACGGCCGGCTCCCACCGCGAGTTTCCCGGCCAGAAGAACCAGATGATGCCGAGAACGAACGCCACCCCGAGCAGGCCGTACGTCACCACCGTGACGACGGTCCGCCGGGTCATGTCGCCCAGATGTCGTCGGCGAGGCTGTGCGCCGCCTCACCGGCCGCATTCGGCGCGAGCAGGAGCAGCTCCAGACCGAACGGGTTCGGACGGCGGGTGTACCGGAACTGGGACTGGATCGCCTCGACCGGCGTCAGCTGGCAGGCCTCGGTGAGCCGCTTCAGCCGGTCCGTCGAGTACTTCCGGGTGGTGTAGAGCCGGATCGTGTCGCCGATCGGCAGCACCACCTCGGTGTGGTCCGGCAGCTCCATCCGGATCTCGGCGTCGGTGTCGTTCTGCCAGAGGATCTTGACCAGCAGCGCGTCCTCGTCCTCGACCTCGCCGATGAACTTGACCCGGTCGTTGTTGATCTTGAGATCGGTGTTGTACCGCAGGGCGCTGGTGACGAACTCAGCGAAGGCACGGGTCTGGTGGTACTCGTCGGCGGCCGCGTCCGCGGTCTCCTGGTCCAGCCGGGTCGTGCTTGCGACCTCGAGCAGCAGCCGGTCCTGCGGCCGGAGCACCCGAGTCAGGGTGCCGAGCAGCTCCTCGTCGCTCTCGAAGTTGGCCAGCGTGTTGCCGGTGAGCGTGAACAGGATCGGGTCGTTGCCGACCAGCCGGGCGAGCATCTGCGCGAGCTCGTCCATGTTGTCGGCGATCGAGAAGTCCAGCTGCACCGGCAGCACCTGCGACACCGGGAAGCGGGCGCCGCGGACGGGCTCCAGCGTGCCCATCCGCAGCATCTCCGAGCTCATGTCGACCGGGATGTAATACATGTCCCGGTTGTTCCGGCGCATGTCGCTGAGGATCGTCCGGTCCTTGACGCCGGTGCCGACGCCGAGGCTGACGAGGTGGAAGCCGCCGTTCTCGACGTGCGGGCGGACCTTGCGCCAGTGCCGCAGGAACGACTCGGCGCCGGCCTTCATGACCAGGTAGAACGGGTCGTTGGTGGCGTTCGCCCAGGCGATGGTCGGGCCGATACCCCAGTACGAGAAGCCGGACGTGATCTGCTTGCCGTCGCCGGTGGTCGACACCGGCCCGCGCAGGTCGCCGGTCAGCGTCGCGAGCTTGTCGGTCTGATCCTCGCCGACGAGCAGCAGGGACCAGGCGAAATCGTCGTCGGCCAGCGCATGCTCGAGCTTCCGGATCACGGGTACCGGCTCTGCCACGTCCCACCCCTCACACGATGAGACGTCAGGTTATCGGTTGCCGGACCATACCGCTGGTCAGATCGGTGTGACCGCGTCTGCTTCGCGGCCCTTGGGCCCGTCGACGATCTGGAACTCGACCGGCTGGCCGTCCTCGAGGGTCTTGTACCCGTCGGAGACGATCTTGCTCCAGTGCACGAACACATCGTCGACGTCGTTACCGCCACCGGCCTCGACGGCAAGAAAACCGTAGCCCTTGTCGGCGTTGAACCACTTCACGGTGCCGCGCACCATCAGAACTCCTCGACCACGGGACCACTTATCCAGGCCCCTCGCGATCAACAAGCCTAACCGAGCCCGCTGCCACGCAGACCGCCGTGCCCACGAGGTCAGCGCGAATGTCCACCAACCGGGCAGCAAGATGCCACCGGCAACCAACATGACGAGCTGGCCGCCACGGTCGGCGTACCGCCCGGCGAGTTAGCCGCGGCGGGAGGCGGCCAGGCCGAGGACGCCTGCGGTGACCAGCAGGAGGGCGCTGGTGACGCCGAGGTCGTCGGTCTGGAGGACGCCGTTCTCGGTCAGCATCCAGATCGTGGCCGCACCGGTCAGGACCGCGCCCGTCACGACACCGGGAACGTCCGGCTTCGTCTTGCGTGGCTGCTGGCTCATCCGCGCTCCACCTTGATACTGCCCAGCCTGACGTCCAGGTCCAGGGTGACCTGCTGCGGACCGGCCTTGCCGTCCGTGCCGAGGTCGTTGAGGTTCAGCTCGGCATTATGTCCGCCCTGGTGCTGGTCGAGGAAGGAGACGTCTCCCATTTCGGCCGACAGGTTGCCGGTCACATCGACGTTCTCGGGCACCTTGACGATCACCTCGCCGGCTCCGCCGTGGACGTCGACCTTCGCGCCCGGGCCGAACTTCGCCTTGGTCAGGTCGAGATGCACCGACCCGGCGTCGAACTGGTAGCTGGTCCCGGTCGCGGTGATGGTCTGGCCGATCGGCGCGACGTAGTTGGTGTCGGCGAAATTGCGCGGAATGCTCGGGAACACCGTGCTCGCCACCGCACCGGCCGCGAGCAGGATGCCCAGCGGCAGCAGGGCCAGCGTGCGGCCGACGAACCCGCCCAGCAGCATGCCGGCGCCGAGCGTGGCCAGGCCGATGACCAGCATGGTCGCCGTCGAGGCGCCCGCCAGCGCGGCGATCCCGATCGCGAGACCGGTCAGTACGACGACGATCGACTTGATCCCGCGCATGCCCTTCGCGGGCGGTCCGGCGGGCTTGCTGCTGACCGGCGGGGTGGTGCCGGCCGGCTCGTCGACGTACAGGCCGAGAGGGTCGTCCTCGGTCCACACAGGCTGGACCGGTTCGACGGTGCGGTCCTGGGGTCGCTGTGTGGCCGAGGACGACGGACCCGTCGGGGGAGCTGACGGGTCGTTCTGGGACGGCGAGTACGCCGAAGTGGCCTGCTGGCCGGGCGTGGTGTCCTGCGGGCGGCCGGTCCAGTTGGTGCCCTGGCCGCTCCAGTTCGCGTTCGGATCGCCCAGGTACTGGTTCCGCCGGCCGCGGCCGATCCCGCCGTTCTTGCGCTGCTTGGCGACCACCCAGATCACCGCGAGCACGATCAGCGGCCCGGGAACGAAGCGGCCGAAGTCGAACGACGACATCATCGCGATCGCGGCGAACACACAGGCGCCGATGACGACCGGCCACAACCACGGGTGGTCGGGACGGACCCGGTCACCGAACAGACCCTGCGCCGCCGAGCGGTCGCTGCCCTCGTCGGGCATCAGGACCCAGGCGGCGACGTAGAAGATGATCCCGGGGCCGCTCAGGATCAGCACAGCCATCACCACGCGGATCAGCACGGGGTCGATGTTCAGCGCGCGGCCGATGCCGCCGCAGACACCGGCGACCCAACGGTCCGACCTGCTGCGCCGCCACGTCTGCGGGTTCTGCAGGCGGTCGCGGTCGAACCCCCCGGGTCCACTCTGGTTCTGCTCCATGTCATCGATACTCACACCGTCCTCGCGTGCGGAACATCGGGATGCACCCTGACGATCCCCGGAGTCGGCGCCGTGCGGGTGGGTGGCCGGGCGGGGGTTTCGGGGTTCTCCCCGAGGCGACCCTGAGCCACGCGGGCGGGCGCTGAGGAGGCGGCCGGGGACAAGCCTGCTGGTGTGCGGCCCGTCCACATGTGACGATCGTTGTGATGAGCCAGCCAGCAGCCGCGCCGCCGGGCGGGACCTCCACGAACGGAGGCCAGCCCGAGCCGACACCTGCGCCCAACGGGCAGGACCAGTGGCGCTACAAAGGCTGGGGCCCTGAAGGCCCCGGGCAGTACCAAGGCCCGTACGCCGCTTACGCCGCCCGGATGGCCGCAGAGCAGGCCGCTGGTGGTCATCAGCGCGCTGGTGGCCCGCAGTACGCCCCTGGTGGTGCCGGCACCCCGCCTTATGGCCAGCCCGGTCCGGCGTACGGACCCGGCGCAGCGCTTCCCCCTCGGCAGCCGACGGACCCGCCTCGCCGGGCGTACCGGCGTACCGAAGGACGGGTCGTCGCCGGTGTGGCCGGCGGGATCGCGGACCACCTCGGCGTGTCCGACACGCTCGTGCGGCTGGTGCTGATCGCGACGACGGTGTTCGGCGGCTTCGGCGTACTGATCTATGCAGCCCTGTGGTTCCTGATGCCGCTCGCGCCGGACAACGTCCCGGGTGCACCGGGTCTGGCCGCGCACACCCGCAGCGGAATGCGCTCCGACGAGCCGCCGCCCCCGGTAGCCGAGGCGAAGCAGCGGAAGCGGGAGAAGAGCCGTGGCCAGCTGCCCGCATTGGTGGCCATCGGCATCGGTCTGTGCCTGCTGTTGCAGGTCGCCGGGTTCGGGATCGCCGGCAAGCTGTTCTGGCCGCTGGTGTTCGCCGCGACCGGTCTAGCTCTGATCTGGCGGCAGGCTGACGAGAACCAGAAGGACAAGTGGACGCAGGACATCCGCGTTCCGATCCTCGGCCTGGTGCTCGGCAAGGGCGGCTGGAAGTCGCTGATCCGGATCGCCGTCGGCCTGATCCTGATCGGTACTGCGGTCACTCTGTTCCTGGTCCAGAACGGCCGGCTGTCGATGGTCGGCGACGTACTCATCGCTCTGCTGCTTGCCGTCGTCGGCATCGGTGTGATCGCCGGGCCCTGGGTGCACCGGCTGAGCCGCGACCTGAACTCCGAGCGCGCCGAGCGGGTCCGCTCGCAGGAGCGTGCCGACATGGCCGCACACCTGCACGACTCGGTGCTGCAGACGCTCGCGCTGATCCAGAAGCAGGCGGAGGACCCGAAGGCGGTGACCCGGCTGGCCCGCTCGCAGGAGCGCGAGCTTCGGTCCTGGCTGTACGACGAGGACGACACCACCGACCAGACCATCGCCAGCGCGGCGAAGCGGGCCGCGGCCGAGGTCGAGGACTCGCACGGCGTGCCGATCGAGGTGATCACGGTCGGCGACTGCGACCTGACCGAGCCGCTGTCGTCGATGGTGCGGGCCGCCCGTGAGTCGATGGTGAACGCCGCCAAGCACTCAGGTGCTGCGAAGATCGACGTGTTCGTCGAGGTCGACGGCGACCGGGTGGAGATGTTCGTCCGCGACCGGGGCAAGGGCTTCGATGTCGACGAGGTACCGGACGACCGGCTGGGCTTGCGGCACAGTGTGATGGGCAGGATGGAACGGCACGGCGGCCGCGCAACAGTGCGGTCCGATCCGGAGACTGGCACGGAAGTGCGACTGGAGATGGACAGATGAGCAGCAGGCGCGTTGTCGTCGTCGACGATCACGACATGTTCCGGGCCGGGGTACGCAGTGAGATCGGCGCCTCGGTCGACATCGTCGGGGAGGGATCCGACGTCGACACCGCGGTCAAGGCGATCGTCGGCACCGAGCCCGACGTCGTACTGCTCGACGTCCACCTGCCCGGCGGCGGTGGCACCGAGGTGATGAAGCAGGTGCACCAACGGCACCCGGACATCAAGTTCCTCGCCCTGTCGGTGTCCGACGCGGCCGAGGACGTGATCGGCGTGATCCGGGCCGGCGCCCGCGGGTACGTCACCAAGAACATCTCCGGCACCGAGCTGATCGACGCGATCAACCGGGTCGCCGACGGTGACGCGGTCTTCTCGCCGCGGCTGGCCGGCTTCGTCCTGGACGCCTTCTCCGGCGCGATCGACATCGCCTCGGTGGACGAGGACCTCGACCGGCTCTCACAGCGTGAGCGCGAGGTCCTGCGGCTGATCGCGCGCGGCTACGCCTACAAGGAAGTCGCCCGTGAGCTGTTCATCTCGGTGAAGACCGTCGAGACCCACGTCTCCTCGGTACTGCGGAAGCTGCAGCTGTCCAACCGGCACGAACTGACCCGCTGGGCGACCGACCGCCGCCTGGTCTGACCTTCGCTGCCCCCTTCGAGGTAATCTCCACCGATCAGGTGGGGTTTCGAAGGGGGCAGTGTCGTGTTGCATTACGTGGTACGCCGGGTCGCGTCCGCGATCAGTGTGGTCGCGGTGACGCTGGTCGCGACGTTCGCGCTGTTCTTCATCGCGCCGACCGACCCCGCGGCGGCGATCTGCGGTGAGCGCAAGTGCCCGCAGTCGCGGTACGACGAGATCAGGGCGAACCTGCACCTCGACGAGCCGAAGGTCCAGCAGTTCAGCCGGTACGCGCAGGGCATCGTCGTCGGCCGCGACTTCGAGACGTCCGGCGTGGTCCAGCACTGCTCGGCGCCGTGCCTGGGCTTCTCCTTCAAGAACGACCGCCCGGTGACCGGCACGTTGATGTCCCGGCTGCCGGTGACCGCCTCGCTGGTCCTCGGGTACGGCGTACTCGTGCTGACGATCGGTGTGTCGGCCGGCGCGATGGCGGCCAGACGACGCGGTACGCCGGGGGACCGGCTGATGATGAGCGGCACGCTGCTGATCAGCTCGGTGCCGTACTACATCGTCGGCCTGATGGCGGCGCTCTACCTGACGATCCTCTACCCGATCCTGCCGCGGAGCGGATGGGTGTCGCCGCTCGAGAGTCCGTGGCACTGGTTCACGGGACTGGTGGCGCCGTGGGTGATCCTGAGCCTGTACGGGTGTACCGACTACGCCCGCTACTCCCGCGGGTCGATGGTGGAGACGCTGAACGAGGACTTCATCCGGACCGCTCGCGCCAAGGGCCTGTCGGACCGGGCCGTCACCTACAAGCACGCGCTGCGGGCCGGGCTGATCCCGGTCGTGACGATCTTCGGCCTGGACCTGGCCGCCAGCCTGTCCGGGGCGATCTTCACCGAGAAGATCTTCGACCTGCCGGGGCTCGGCGTACTGGCGCTGGACGCGGTCAGCGACTACGACCTGCCGGTGATCATGGGCACGGTGCTGCTCGGCTCGGTGCTGCTGGTCGCGATGAACCTGATCGTCGATCTCGCCTACAGCGTGATCGATCCCCGGGTCCGGCTGCAGTAGCGGATCAGCGGCCCGCCGAGGTGTACGGCAGCAAGGCCATCTCGCGGGCGTTCTTGATCGCGCGGGCGACCTGCTTCTGCTGCTGCACCGACAGACCGGTGACCCGGCGGGAGCGGATCTTGCCGCGGTCGGAGATGAATTTCCGCAGCAGCGCGGTGTCCTTGTAGTCGATATAGGTGATGCCGTCGCGGTCCAGCGGGTTCTGCTTCGGCTTGCGCTTGCCGGTCGGGGCCGGGCGTCGGGCCATGCCGCCACTCCTTCTTGAATGTCGTTTTCAACTAGCGTAGCTCACGCGTCCGTTGGTGGCGCGTTTCGGCCAGGGCATGGATTCGCCACCCCGGTAACGGCGGTCCCGGCTTGGTGGCTGTTATACCGTCGACTCTTATGGAGCGGAATCTCACAGCCGATCAGCTCGCGCTCTTCGAGAAGGAGTTCGCGTCGAACCCGCAGTACCGGGTGATGCAGAACGCCGTCACGCAGACGCCGGTCAACAGCATTGCCCTCGACCGTCAGGTCGTCACGTCGATCGACCATTCGGTGTCGAATCTTCTCGACGACTGGAAGGTGACGAACCAGAAGAAGAGCGGCCGGTGCTGGATGTTCGCCGGGCTGAATCTGCTCCGGGTCGGCGCGGCCGGGAAGCTCGGGGTCAAGGACTTCGAGTTCTCGCAGAACTACGTGCTGTTCTGGGACAAGTTCGAGCGGGCCAACTTCTTCCTCGAGGCGATGATCGACACCGCCGGCCGGGACGCCGACGACCGGACGGTGGCGCACCTGCTGTCCGACCCGATCAGCGACGGCGGCCAGTGGAACATGTTCATCGCACTCGTCCGCAAGCACGGCCTGGTGCCGAAGGCGGCGATGCCGGAGACCGAGAGCTCGTCCGCGACCGCGCAGCTGAACGACGCGCTGCGCAAGCTGCTGCGTCAGGGCGCGCGCGACCTGCGGGCGCTGGAGGGTGACGAGGCCCGCCGCGAGCGCAAGCGCGAGATCCTGACCACCGTGCACCGGGTGCTGAGCATCCACCTCGGGACGCCGCCGCAGAAGTTCCTGTGGCAGTGGAAGGACTCCGACAAGGGCTTCCACCGCGACGGCTGGACCACGCCGACCGAGTTCGCGGCGGCGTACGTGCAGCTGCCGGTCGACGACTACGTCTGCCTCGTGCACGACCCGCGGGCGACCAGCCCGGTCGGCAAGACCTTCACCGTCGACTACCTCGGCAACGTCATCGACGCCCCGCCGGTGGTCTACCTGAACGTCGAGATCGACCTGATGAAGCAGCTCACCCAGGACGCGATCGTCGGCGGCGAGCCGGTCTGGTTCGGTTGCGACGTCGGCAAGCAGATGAACTCCGACCTCGGCTTCTGGGACGCCAAGCTGTACGACTACGGCTCGGTCTACGACACCGAGTTCACGCTGGACAAGGCCGAGCGGCTGGTGCACCACGAGACGCTGATGACCCACGCGATGCTGTTCACCGGCGTCGACCTGGTCGACGGCAAGCCGCGCCGCTGGCGCGTCGAGAACAGCTGGGGCGACGAGAAGGCCGACAGCGGCTTCTGGACCATGAACGACTCCTGGTTCGGCGAGCACGTCTTCGAAATCGCCGTCCGCCGCTCCGCTCTCCCCGCCGACCTCCAGGCCCGCCTGGACGACGAGCCGATCGTCCTCCCGGCCTGGGACCCCATGGGCGCCCTCGCCGACTGACCAACCACTCATTAGACGGACCCCGGCCCCCGGCCGGGGTCCGTCCTACGTTCAGACCTCTTCGGTGAGGGCTGTTCGGAGGAGGGTGGTGGTTTCGGTGGGGCGTTCGAGGAGGGGGAGGTGGCCTGCCCAGGGGAGGTCGATGCGTTCTGAGGTGGGGAGGCGGTCGGCCAGGTAGTCGGCGCTGTCGGTGAAGAAGCGGAAGTCGTGGGCGCCTGTGACGAGCCAGACGGGGGCGGTGATCCGCTCGGGCTCGACCGGCCATTCCTCGTTGTCGACGTCGCCGGCGGCCAGCTGGACGTCGTACGCGTGCTGCTGCATGGTGCGGAGGAGGTCGCGGGACTCGGCGCTCGCGTCGGGGCCGATCCAGCGGTTCACGGTGAGCTCGGTGGCGCCCGCTACATCGCCGGCGTCGATCAGGGCGTTCTCCTCGGCCCAGAGCGCGCGCAACTCCTCGTCGGGCTCGACGTTGTCGGTCGGCGCGCACAGCAGGACCACGCGGGCGAACCGCTCCGGCTCTCGGCTCGCCACCTGCTGTACGACGTACCCGCCGTACGACGCCCCGACGGCGGACACCGCGCCCGCGCCGGCCTCGTCCAGGACGGCGAGCACATCAGCGGCGTCTGAGTACTTCGCTCCGGCCTCGAGCGGGGTCTCGCCGTACCCACGCAGGTCGAGCGTGATGACCTGGTGGTCGTCGCGGAGGTCTTCCACCAGGGCGGACCACATGCGGGCGTCGGCGACCCCGGCATGCACGAGCAGGACCGTCGGCCCGTCGCCGACCACGGTGTAAGAGATAGTCATGGTCGAACCATCGCCGGTCGAACCGGCTTCCAGCAAACCGATTAGCGCATGCGGATGACGGTGAAGTCTTCGGCGAAGTGGTTCGGCGGGAAGCCGGCGCTCGCGGCGACCTCGGCGAAGTGCCTGCGGATTCCGTTGAGCAGGGCGTCGGGGTCGCGGTGCTGGCTGGTGTGGGACATCAGCGCGGCCACCTTCTGGTCGAAGGTGTCGGTGATGTCGACGTGGTGGTTGATGTCCGGGTGGTCCATCATCCACAGCTCGTCGACGTCCCAGGCCTCCTCGGCCAGATCCGTGTACGCATAGGGGTTGCCGGCCGCCGGATAGAACGCCCGTACGGCGGCCTCGGCCGCGGCCAGGTGGTCCGGGTGGGAAACCTGGAGGCGGGACCACACGCGCTCGGGCGATTGCGTGAGCAGGCGCTGCGGACGGACCGTGCGGATCACCCGGCTGATGTCGCGGACCAGCTCGAACGTCGGCTCGACCGCGCCGTCGGCGTACCCGAGGAAGTGCAGGTCGTGGACCCCGACGTGTTCCGCGGCGGCCGTCTGCTCGGCCCGTCGGACGGCGGGAATCTCGGCGCGATCGCGGTCCGGCTCGAAGCCGCCGGCCTGACCGTCCGTGACGATGCAGTAGTGCACGTCGATCCCGGCCTTGGTCCACAACGCGACCGTCCCGGCGCCGCCGAAGTCGATGTCGTCGGGGTGTGCGACGACCACCAGCACCCGCTCGATTTCACTGTCCGGCCGCGGATTCGCCTCAGGCACTGTCACGTCAAGACCCTAACTGTTTGCCCGGACGGGCACAGTTGAATTCATGGAGTTCGGTGGCACGTGCGATCCGCAGGACGCAGGCCTCGATCCCGCCGGGCTTACACAAGCGATTGAGTTGATCGAGGCCCGGGGCGCTGTTGCGCAGCTGTGCGTCGTTCGCCATGGTCAGGTGGTCGTCGACCGGTCCTTCGGGTGTGCACCGAACGCATTGTTCTGGCTCTTCTCCGCGAGCAAGCCGTACCTCGCCGTCGTGATCCACCAGCTCGTCGAGGCGGGCCGGCTGCACCTGGACGACGCGGTCGCGGCGTACTGGCCGGAGTTCGGCGAGAACGGAAAGCGCGAGATCACCGTCCGTCATGTGCTGCGGCACCGGTCCGGGGTGTCCCACGCCGGCTCGTACGTCGGTGAGGCCCGCGCGATGACCGACTGGAACCGTTCGCTCCGCCGGATCGAGGAGGCCAAGCCCCGCTGGCCGATCGGCACCGTCGCCTACAGCCCGCTCGCCTTCGGGTTCATCCTGAGCGAAGTCGCCCGGCGCTGCAGCGGGGTCCCGATCCACGAGCTGGTACGTCGGTTCGTCCTGGAACCGCTCGGCGTCGCCGACACGCACCTCGGGCTGCCCGCCGACCTGTGGCAGCGGCATGTGCCGGTGCGTGCCGTGGGTCCGCTCGGGCCGTTCATCCAGTCCGTGGTGAATCGGCGCAGTACACGCGAGGCCCTCGTGCCGGCTGCTGGGATGTCGACGACGGCGCGGGACCTGGTGACCTTTTATCAGGCGTTGCTCGGCGGAGCGCTCCTACGGCCGGAGACGCTCGCGGTGGCCTGTGAGCCGAGCAGCGAGGGTGATATCGACCGGACCGCGCGGGCGCCGATCCGTTGGTCGCAAGGGTTCCAGCTCGGCGGACCGCGGTGGATCGAGGGCGCGTCGACGTCGCTCGGCTCGCTGAGCAGCCCACGGACGTTCGGTCACAACGGCAGCAACTGCTGTATCGGGTGGGCCGACCCGGATCGCCAGATCACGTATGCGTACCTGACCAACCGGGTCGGCCGTCCCACCGCCGACCAAGCCCACCACGCCGCCGTCGCCGACAAGGTCCTGGAGGCCGCAGGTTAGGCGAGCGCGGCGACCGGGAGCCGTTCGCTGATCACGTGGTCGACGAGCCCGTACGACTTGGCGCCTTCCGCGGTCAGCACGTGGTCGCGATCGGTGTCGTGGCGCAGTTGCTCGATCGTCTGCCCGGTGTGCCGCGCGAGGATCGTCTCGACCTGGCTGCGAACCCGCACCACCTCGTCGGCCTGCAGGATCAGGTCCGGGATCGTGCCCTGACCGCGCGCAGCCGGCTGGTGCAGCACGACCCGCGCATGCGGCAGTACGGCGCGACGCCCGGCCGCACCGCCGGCCAGCAGGACCGCCCCGGCCGAGATCGCCTGGCCGACGCAGAACGTCGCGACGGGGGACTGGATGTACTGCATGGTGTCGTAGATCGCGAGCATCGCGGTCATGTCGCCGCCCTCGCAGTTGATGTACAGGTTGATCTCCTGCT
This sequence comes from Kribbella rubisoli, assembly GCF_004217145.1. Classification (GTDB taxonomy): domain Bacteria; phylum Actinomycetota; class Actinomycetes; order Propionibacteriales; family Kribbellaceae; genus Kribbella; species Kribbella rubisoli. The sequence goes on from NZ_SHKR01000012.1 coordinate 64,648, forward strand.
CGGGCTTGTCGACCTCGAGGTGCAGGAGCTGTGCGATCAGCGCGTTCGCGACGCCGGCGTCGATCGCCGTACCGAGGTAGATGATGCGCTCGCTGAGCAGGTGCGAGTAGACGTCCATGATCCGCTCGCCCCGCGGGTGCTGGGCGATCACGTTCGGGATCGTGTAGCTGCTCATGCCGCGACCTCCTTCTTCTTGGGCATGACCTGGTCGAACGACTCGACGATGTGGTCGATGAAGCCGTACTCGCGGGCCTGGTCGGCGGTGTACCAGTGGTCGTGCAGCGAGTCCTCGTGCACGGTCTCGAACGGCTGGCCGGTGTCGTCGGCGATCAGCCCGAGCACGGTGTCGCGGATGTGCCGCAGGTCGTTGGCCTGGATCTCGATCTCCACCGCGGAGCCGCCGATCCCGGCCGAGCCCTGGTGCATCAGGACGCGTGCGTGCCGGAGGGCGTAGCGCTTGCCCGGCGTACCGGCCGACAGCAGGAACTGACCCGCGCTGCAGGCCAGCCCGATCGCCAGCGTCGACACGTCGCACGGCACCAGCCGCATCACGTCCCGGATCGCCAGCATCGACGGCACCGAACCGCCGAGCGAGTGGATCCAGAACGAGATGTCGGTGTCCGGGTCCTCGGCCGCGAGCGTGAGGATCTGGGTGGCGAGCAGGGTCCCGTTGTCGTCGTCGAGAGTCCCGTCCAGTACGACGATCCGCTGCCCGAGCAACCGCTGCCGGGCCGTCTCGTTGAACATCGGCGGTTTCATGTCTTCTGCCATGTGTTCAAGGTTGTCCGCGACCGGCGGTGCAATCCCAGCTTTTCTGCTCACGGCAAGTCTGCCCACAGCAAAGCCAAGGAGGTGTCGCCCGGTCCCACGCCTACTGCGCGGCACTCGGCGGGCACCTCGCCGTGCTGGAGCGAAGGGAACGATGAACACCGCATCGACCCCTCCGCTCCAGCACGGCGAGGCACTCCGCCGAGCACCTGCTCGCTACGGCGTGGGACCGGGCGACACCCCCTCATCCTGTGGCAGGCTCCGGCAGGTGATTCTGACTGACGACCTGACCGCGCAGGAGCGCACCCTGCTGGAACTGACCGCGACCCCGGCGGCGACGCTGCTCGGTGCCGCGTCGATGATCCTGCGGACGACGCTGTTCAGCGACGACCCGGCGGCCTGGGTCGACATGTGGCAGGCGCGTCCCGACCTGGCACGGATCGAGTGGTCGGACGGACCGGAGCTCGCCGACGTCGTCGCGCACCTCGCCGCGAAGGACTACGAAGGCCAGATCGAAGGCGTCCCCGGCCTGCGGATCACGTCGTACGACGATCAGTCCGCGAAGATGCTCTGGCTCGGCGCGGCCACACCGGTCGTGCTGCACCTCACCCGCCAACTCTCCTAGAGGACGCCGCGCAGCCTTTCGCCGAAGTCGTCCGGGAAGGTGTGCGCGAGCCCGGGAATCCGCTCGATCGCAAACCCGCTGAGCTGGTCGGCGGCGCCGTCCACGGCCGCCAGCAGGCCGTCGTCGGTGCCGATCCAGATAGTTGCCGGTGACAACGACGCTCGCGCGTCCGGCAGCTCGCGGAGAGCGGGTGCCATCAGCAGCGCGCCCGCAACCGGCGCCGGGGCGGAGGTCAGCGCCCAGTCGAGCGCTGCCCGTCCTCCGGCGGAGAATCCCGCCGCGACGAGGGGCAACTCGCGCAGCTCCGCAGGTAGAGCGTCGAGGCCGCGGCAGATGTCGGCGGTCGCCAGCTCGCGGTCAGGCCAGGTCCGGTACATCGGCGTCATCCGCCGCGACGAGGTGAGGCAGACCAGCGCGTAGCCGAGGTCCAGCACCGGGGCCCAGTTTTCGGCCGCCTGGTCCGCGCGCTGTCCGGCGCCGTGCAGCGCGACCACAGTCCCGGTCAACGCTCCGATCGGCAGCTCGATGAGCGGCGGGACCGGGTCATCCGACACCCGCTCGCCGGACACCGCGACGAGCTCCTGGAACTCGGGCCGGTCCTGCAGCGCGCTCAGGTCGTCGTCACCGGTGAGGATCGACGGGTCCCACCACAACCCGGCCTCGCTCGCCTCCTGAAGGGTCCGCAGCGCGCCGTCGTCGTCGCCGGAGACACCGAGCAGGCAGGCCTTGAGGTGGGCCAGGTCCGCGGCCCACGGCTCCAGCCCGGCGCTCTCCGCCGCGAGCAGCTCGAGGGCATGCTGCGGCTCGCCGCCGGAGTAGAGGCTGACGACGCGGTCGATCAGGGCGTCGAAGCGGGACGTTTCTGCCATGGCCTCAGCCTAGGCGCACCCCTGGCCCGCACCGGTTTTCGGAAAGTGTCGGCGAGAGCGCCTAAGGTGTTGAGTGATGACTACGCTGTTCTCGCCTGATGAGCTCCCAGTGCCGCTGGAGGAGCCGAAGACGTCCCGGACCGACCCCGATTCGCTGCTCGAGGGGCTGAACCCGCAGCAGCGCGCGGCCGTGGTGCATTCCGGCAAGCCGCTGCTGGTGGTGGCCGGTGCGGGTTCGGGCAAGACCCGGGTGCTGACCCGGCGGATCGCCTACCTGCTGGCGGCCCGCGACGCGCATCCAGGGTCGATCCTGGCGATCACGTTCACGAACAAGGCCGCCGCGGAGATGCGCGAGCGGGTGGTGGACCTGGTCGGCCCGCGGGCGAAGCTGATGTGGGTCTCGACGTTCCACAGCTCGTGTGTGCGGATCCTCCGCCGCGACATCAAGCGGTTCGGGATCAGCTCGACGTTCTCGATCTACGACGACACCGACTCGCGCCGGCTGATGACGCTGGTCTGCCGCGAGCTCGACCTCGACGTCAAGCGGTACAACCCGCGCGCCGTGCTGAACTGGATCAGCACCCAGAAGAACGAGCTGATCGACCACGAGACCGCCGCGGCGAAGGCCGAGAACCATCTCGAGGAGACCTACGCCGAGTGCTACCGGACGTACCAGGAGCGCCTCGCGCAGGCGAACGCGCTGGACTTCGACGACCTGCTGATGACCACGGTCAACCTGCTGCAGGCCTTCCCCGAAGTCCGTGAGTATTATCGCCGCCGCTTCCGTCACGTGCTCGTCGACGAGTACCAGGACACCAACCACGCGCAGTACACGCTGATCCGTGAGCTCTGCGGCGAGGACCCGGCCGCGATCAACAATTCAGATGGCAACGGGCCGACTGCTCCGCCGGCCGAGCTGATGGTGGTCGGCGACTCCGACCAGTCGATCTACGCGTTCCGCGGCGCGACGATCCGCAACATCCTCGCGTTCGAAGAGGACTTCGCCGGCGCCGAGACGATCCTGCTCGAGCAGAACTACCGCTCCACCCAGACGATCCTGTCCGCGGCCAACGCGGTGATCGCCCGCAACGAAGGCCGAATGGCGAAGAACCTCTGGTCCGACCAGGGCCAGGGCGAGCAGATCGCGGTGTACGTCGCCGACAACGAGCACGACGAGGCGCAGTTCGTCGCCGACGAGATCGACCGGCTCACCGACGCCGACGGGATCAAGCCGTCCGACGTCGCGGTCTTCTACCGGACCAACGCGCAGTCCCGTGTGTTCGAAGAGGTCTTCATCCGGACCGGCCATCCGTACAAGGTGGTCGGCGGCGTCCGGTTCTACGAGCGCAAGGAGGTCCGCGACGCGCTCGCGTATCTGCGTGTGCTGACGAACCCGGAGGACACCGTCTCGCTGCGCCGGATCATGAACGAGCCGAAGCGCGGGATCGGCGACCGGGCCGAGGCGGCGATCGAGGCGCTGGCGGCGCGTGACCGGATCTCGTTCGCGGCCGCGATGCGCCGGGCCGAGGACGCGCCGGCAATGGCGTCCCGCTCGGTGAACGCCGTGCAGGCCTTCGTGGACATCCTCGACGAGCTGACCGCGATGGTCGACTCGGGTGCGCCGCCGGATGACATCCTCGACGTCGCGCTGCACCGCTCGGGGTACTACGAGACGCTGCAGAAGTCGCCGGATCCGCAGGACGAGACCCGGCTGGAGAACCTGGACGAGTTCATCTCGGTGGCCCGCGAATTCGTCGAGGAGCGGACGGCGGCCGGTGAAGCAGCCGATCTCCAGGCGTTCCTCGAGCGGGTCGCGCTGGTCGCCGACGCGGACCAGATCCCGGATGCGGCCACCGACGGCGTGGTCACGCTGATGACGCTGCACACCGCGAAGGGGCTGGAGTTCCCGGTCGTGTTCCTGACCGGCATGGAGGACGGCGTCTTCCCGCATTCGCGCTCGCTGACCGACCTGAAGGAGCTCGAGGAGGAGCGCCGGCTCGCGTACGTCGGCATCACCCGCGCCCGGCAGCGGCTGGCGATCTCGCGGGCCGCGGTGCGTTCGGCGTACGGCGCTCCGCAGCACAACCCGCCGTCGCGGTTCCTCGAGGAGATCCCGGGCGAGCTGCTCGACTGGCGGCGCGACGAGTCCGCGATCACCCGCTGGTCCGGCACCGGGACGGTCCGCGGCAGCGGCATCCCCAGCCGGTACGAGCCGACCCGCTCGCGTGGCAGCTCCGACAAGCCGGTGATCAGCCTCAACCCGGGCGATCGCGTCGTTCACGACACGTTCGGGATGGGCACGGTCGTCGTGGTCCGCGGCGAGGGCCAGCAGGCGCAGGCAGACATCGACTTCGGCTCCGAGGGCGTCAAACGGCTCCTGCTGCGGTACGCGCCGGTCGAGAAGATCTGACTTCTCGCGGCGGGCCGGCGGCGGCCGGTAATCGCAAGTCCACGTCAACCTTTTGGACGGTCGCGTTGCATCTGGGCCGGAGATTGAGACAATCAAGGGTCTTCGGCCCCTCCCGGAAGCGTCCTCCCACATGTCCAAGTCGTCTGGCAACAACCGCCGGATCATCCTGGCGGGGGCCAATCCTGGGCTGCGGCTGTTCGACGAGCACGGCAAAGTGACGGCGTACGCCTCGATCTGGATGGTCGACTGGTCGATCTGCGGCTCGGGTACGGCGGTCGTGCTGTGGTTCGACGGGATCGTCCGGGTGGTCTCCGAGGACGTCGACCTCGCCTCCTGGCTGGAGCGGTACTTCGTCCGCTCGTTCCTCGAGGTCCAAGGGCTGCCGTGGCACGAGCCGGCCGTCGAGCGGGATCTGGTCCAGGTGTCGATGAACCTCGCGGACGGCCTGAGCGCGAAGGCCGCCGACATCCAGATCGAGATGGGCGGCGTACTCGACCGGCGGCTGTTCGCGACCGACAACTTCCAGCTCGCCGAAGGGAACCACAGCCTCAGCCTGGTGATCGCGCCGGTCCGGTCGGCGACGGTTTCGATCGGCGGCGCTTCGGTCCCGGGCTTCGTGCAGGTCGACGGGTCGCCGGACAAGCCGGGCTCGTCCGCGTTCCTCACCACCGCCGAGGTCTGGCAGCGCTGACCCCTTACGCTGTACGAATCAGCGTTTGGAGGATCAACAGTGGCTAGTCAGGCGCCGGCGCCACGGACGCCGCTGAGCCGCGACCGGGTACTGCGGGCCGCGGTCCAGATCGCCGACGCCGACGGCCTCGACGCCGTCACCATGCGCCGGATCGGCGAAGCGCTCGGTGCCGAGGCGATGTCGCTGTACTACCACGTTGCGAACAAGAACGATCTCCTCGACGGCATCGTCGACGTACTGATAGACGAGCTGAACGAGGCTGTCGACCGCCTGGTCGTCGTCAAGGACTGGAAGGCCGCGATGCGGCACCGCATCCTGACCGCGCGGGCCGTGCTCCTCCGGCACCCATGGGCCCCGCGCCTGCTGGAGAGCCGTACGACGATGCGCCCGGCGGTCGTGATTTACCACGACCGGCTCGTCGGGCTGATGCGATCGGGCGGGTTCTCGTACGACCTCGCTCACCACGCCCTGCACGCGCTCGGCAGCCGGGCGCTCGGCTTCAGCCAGGAACTGTTCGACCCGGCGAACGCGAACCCGAACCCGGACGCCGACGCGCGGATGCTCGCCGAGCTGGCCGAGCAGGTCCCCAACCTGGCCGGCATGCTCGCCGAAGTCGCCCACGACGACCCCGACTCAACCATCGGCTGGTGCGACGACCAACAAGAGTTCGAATTCGCCCTGGACCTGATCCTCGACGGCCTCGCCAGACTCGCCTCCCGCTAGAACCCGCCGCTAGCACCCGCGCCCGACTCCCGCTCGACTCCCGAGCCCAACCTCTTGACGTTTCTTACGGTGTAAGTCAGCCTTACGACGTAAGAGAGACTTACAACGTAAGGGGAAGACCATGAAGGCCATCGTCCAGGACCACTACGGCTCACCCGACGTCCTCCGGTTCGCTGACGTCGACACCCCGAACGCGACCGGCGACCAAGTGCTCGTCCGGGTCCGCGCTGCCGCGCTCAACGCCCGCGACTGGCACGTCCTGCGCGGCGACCCGTACGTCGCCCGCGCGTCCGCGGATCTCGGCTGGCGCCGCCCGAACGAGCGCATCCGTGGCACCGACTTCGCCGGCACGGTCGAAGCGGTCGGCCCCGCGGTCACCCGTTTCCATCCCGGCGACGAGGTGTACGGCGACGCCGACGGCGCCTTCGCGGAGTACGTCTGCGCCCCCGAGCACCGGATCGAAAGCAAGCCCGCCAACCTCACCTTCGAGCAAGCAGCGGCGATGCCGCTGGCCGCCAACACCGCGCTGATCGGCATCCGCGATGTCGCGAAACTCCAACCAGGCCAGGAGATTCTCATCAACGGCGCGTCCGGCGGCGTCGGTACCTTCGCCGTCCAGCTCGCCAAGGCGTACGGCGCGACCGTCACCGGCGTCTGCAGCTGGCGGAACCTCGAGCTGGTCCGATCGGCCGGCGCCGACGAGCTGATCGACTACACCACGACCGACTTCGCCCGCGCGGATCGCCGGTACGACGTCGTACTCGACCTGGTCGGCAATCGCTCGCTGTCCGACCTCCGCCGCGTCCTGAAGCCCGGTGGTCTGCTGGTCTTGTCAGGCGGCGGGGTCTACAAGGGCGGGAGCCTGTTCGGCCCGATGGGCTTGATGATGCGCGGCAAGCTGCTGTCGCCGTTCGCCGGTCGCCGGATCGTCCTACTGACGGTGAAAGCGAGCCGGCAGAACCTCGCGACTCTGCGCGAGTTTGCCGAGGCCGGGAAGGTCACGCCGATCATCGACCGCACCTACCCGCTCGCTGCGACCGCCGACGCAATGCGTTACCTGGAAGGCGAACACGCCCGCGCGAAGGTCGTCATCACCGTCTGAGCGCCCACCAGTTGTCCATCCGCTCCACAACCCGCTGATCGCCGCCCAGCACCCGCTGAAGCCGGAACAGGTACGCCGCGATCCCGGCCGCTCCCTGCATCCAGCCGACCCCAGGCGGCAGCAGCGGATCCTCGTTGCGATGCTCGATGAATCGCCAGTACGCGTGACTGCCGTCGTGATGGGCGTGGTCGAGCAGCGTGTCACCCATCAGTACGGCGAACTCCAGGTCCTGGTCGTCGCCGGTGTCCAGGAACGCGTCGCCGACTCCCGCGGTACCGCAGCAGCGTCCGTCGTTGTCCCAGAAGCCGGGGTGCAGTCGCTCGGGGATCCCGGAGTACCGGACGCTGTCGAGACAACGCTGATGCCACGTCTCCGGGGTTTCGCCTGCCACCTCTTTCACGTCGGCGTACTCGAGCGCGCTGAACAGCAACGCCGTCCCCGCCCCGCCGTGGCACCAGTTATAGGTGAACTCGTCGCCATGCCGCTCGGCCCACGGAATCACTCGCGCGACCCGGAAACCCTTGTCGTCGTTGATTCCGATGCTGACCAGATGCTCGGCCCCGCGCTGTGCCACGTCGATGAGTTCGGGCCGGTCGAGGTCCACGCCCGCCACTGCCAGCGCCGTCGCGATCCCGGCCAGGCCGTGCGTGAAGTTCGGCATCTCGGTCGGCTCGTCGGACCGGAACCGCCGCGACACGAACTGCCAGTTCACCCCGCGAGGGGTCTCCTCCTTTTCGCCCAGCACCACGTCGGCCGCATGCGACGCAAGCGCCGACGCGTCCGAGCCGCGGCGCATCGCCCACACCGCGCCGAGGAGGACAGCAGAGGTGCCGAGGGTGACGTCGTTCGCGAACGCACCCGGCTCGTACCGCGGCTCGTCGAGGAAGCTCTCCGGCCAGCCGTCATCTGTCGCGAGGTCCCGGATCCGCTGCAGCGCGGCGTCCGTACCCGGCTCCTCGAGGGCGCTCAGGATCCCGATCGAGCTGACCTCACCGTCGAAGAACGTGGTCGACCTGTCCTTCGGGACGAGCGCACGGATGCGGTCGGCGATCCCAGTCGCAAGATCCTGCTCGGCGCTCGTCCACGGACGGGTCAGACGGATCTCTGCCAAGGTGTAGGCGAGCCCGCCGATACCGCTGTGCATGCCGTCGATGTATTCGACGGGTTTGTCGCCACCCGCGGCCTCGGGGATCCACGGCCCGTCGTCGTCCCACTGGACCTGGTTCCGCACCCACGCCCAGGCCGCCTCGGCCACATCGCCGTACGTCATGGCTTGGCATTCCGCATCCGGATCCCGCTCCATTCGAGGGTGCTTGCGACGGTCTCGGCCCAGAAGTCGTGCAGTCGCCGCAGGACCCGCAGCTGGATGCCGGCCTCCTCGTGCAGTGCGAACAGGTCGCCGACACGTTCGGCCGGGCCGAGCGGCCGGACCTCGGTCGTCGCGACCACCGCGGCGTCATGCTCGACGAACTCGTCGGCCGGGAGCCGGTACGCGTACAGCTCGACCGAGCGGATCGCGTCCAGCCAGCCGTACTCGACGGCGTGTACGCGGGTGCCGGAGCCGGCGCCGATGATGCGGTCGCGGTCCTCGGGAGTCGTCGCGGGGCCCACCCATGCCATCGCACGGGGGCACTGCCGCGGGAACCAGTAGTCGGGGGCGCGGTCGTGGCCGACAGCCCAGACGTACGGCGTGACCTCCCCGTTCGTCTGCGCGACGTACGGGCGGAAGGTCGTGATCGTCGGATCTTCGGAGAAGTGCAGAACCTCACCAGCTGCCGGACGCATGCGCCGCAGCTTAGCCGTGAGGCCAAGTCACTGCTCGGGGTTTACTAGCCGGCGGTGTACGGGTTGAGGCCGCAGTGGTTGCGGAGCCACGGGTCCGGGTCGACCGCTTCGCCGCCGTCCGGGTGTACTTCGAAGTGCAGGTGCGGGCCGGTGGTGTTGCCGGTCATCCCGACCGCGCCGACCTGGTCACCGGCGTACACGGTCTCGCCGACCGTCACGCTGAACTTCGACATGTGGTTGTACCAGGTGACGGTGCCGTCCTCGTGCCGGACCTGGACCTGACGCCCGTAGGGACCGGCCCAGTCGGCGAAGATCACGACGCCCTTCATCACGGCGCCGATCCGGGTGCCGATCGGGGCGGCGAAGTCGAGGCCGGTGTGGTTGTGGGCCCAGCGGCTGCCGCCCTGACCGAAGGTCGCGGTGATGTGGTAGCCGGTGACCATGATCTGGCAGCGGGTGGCCGACTCGCGGGCGGTCTTCGCGGCCAGCTCGGCCTTCGCCTTCGCGACGGCCAGGGCGCTCGCGCGCTTCGCGGTCAGTGCCTGGGTGGCGGTCAGCTTCGCGGCGCGGGCCTTGGCCAGCTGTGCGGCGGCGGACTGCTTCTTGGAGGTGTCGGCCAGCTGGACCCGGGAGGAGTCGCGGGTGGCGAGCTGGCGCGCCTGGATGCGTGCCGTCGTGATGCCGGACAGCTGCTGACCGCTGTCCAGGCTCAGCGCGGCAAGGTTCACCGCGGAGTTCGCCTGGGTGGGCGATGCCAGCGTGCTGGCACTGAAGCCGACAGCTCCGGCTGCCGCGGCGAGCGCGGCGGTCAGACCGACGATCTGGGTACTGCTGGGGGTATTACGCCTGGCGACGCGATGCTTGGCACTATGACGTCCTGCGCCGGGTTTGCGCGCAGCGTTGCCGGGCGTGACGCGGTCTCCCGCGGCACGGTGCTGGGACACAACGTGGCCTTTCGGTCACAGGGGAGGGGCTTGAGAAAGAGCTAGGGAGGCTCTTCCCATCCCTGGTCGGGGGTTTATTCCCGCTAGGGACCTGACGGACGATAACGGATCAGTCACGGGACCACAAACCCTGTCCCAGCGTTTTCCCCATCACCTTCACGAAACTTTTGCATGCGCGCCTGCACGTGCATCGGCCGTGAGCGCGAAGAAGGCTGACCGGTCAGGCAGTTTTGGGCTGTTCGTCGAGGTGGGCCAGCATCCCGGTGATCCGGTGCACGACCTCGCCGTGGAACGGCAGCGACAGGTGACCGACCCCGTGCACGCGGACATTGCTCGCCAGCAGGTCGGGATGCCGGATCCGGGCCCGCCGCTGCGGCACGATCAGCTGGTCGACGTCGCTGTAGAACGCGACGAACCTGGTCCGGCAGTCCGGCGCCGGCTCGGCCAGCTCGGCCATCAGCTCGCTGTCCGGCCGGACCTGCTTCACCAGCGGCCACGGCAGCAGCTTCGCCGCCACGGTGCCTTGGTGCGGCGTACCGAGCGTGACGCAGGTGTGCACGCGCTCGTCCCCGCCGAGCCGCTGGACGTAGTACCGCGCGATCAGTCCGCCCAGGCTGTGCCCGATGACATGGATCTGGTCCGACCCGGACTCCTCGCAGATCGCCTCGATCTCCCGGCCCATCCGCTCCGCGGTACGACGGACGTCCAGCGTCAGGGGTGAGTACGAGAACGTGTGGATGCTGCTGAACCCGCGGCGGACCAGGTGCCGGCGCATCAGCGCGAAGATCGTGTGGTTGTCGATGATCCCGTGCGCCAGCAGGATCGGCGTACCGGCGGCGCGTACGTCGCTGACCAGCAGGCCGCGCTGTGCTGGACCGAGGCCGGCCAGGTTCAGCCGGGACGGGAGCGCCCGCGAGCTGGTGCCGACCAGGCCGAGCGGATACATCGCCAGGTGCGTGGTCAACCAGCCGATCTCGACGGCGGCACCCTGCAGCACGCTGGGCGAGAGTGCGGAGCGGGCGCCGTACGCGAGTCCGTCGAGCGCGCCGCGGAGGTCGTCCTGCCAGGAACCCATGGGCGACTCCTCACACAAACCAGACCCCCCGATTGGTCCGATCGCTTTCAACGGTAACCGGTTCCCACCGTGCGTGGCGGGGAACACACGGCTCCGTGTCTTATCCGTGAGGTTCTCACCGGTTAGCCTGCGAGCATGCCTGCTACGAGCCCGTTGCGCGTCGTCGTCGCCAAGCCCGGTCTGGACGGTCACGACCGCGGCGCCAAGGTCGTGGCCCGCGCGCTGCGCGACGCCGGCATGGAGGTCATCTACACCGGACTGCACCAGACGCCGGAGCAGATCGTCGAGACCGCGATCGCGGAGGATGCGGACGCGATCGGGCTGTCGGTGCTGTCCGGAGCGCACATGACGCTGTTCAAGCGCGTGCGCGAGCTGCTGGCCGAGCGGGACGCCGAGGACATCGTGGTGTTCGGCGGCGGCATCATCCCGGACGCCGATCTGGAGCCGTTGGCCGAGCTCGGCGTGCACAAGATCTTCACCCCCGGCGCGACCACCACCGAGATCGTCGAGTGGGTCCGCGGCAACGTCGGCGACGCCTCGGCATCCCCTGCCTGAGGTCCTACTGGAGTCGCGAATCCGCTCCGGAGCGTGATGGCGACTGCCCGGAGTCGTTCTGAACAGTCCTGCCCGGTTCAGCCAGGTTACTAATCGGTAATACCGAATCGTTAGGAAATGCCCGGTTGTGCGGGCTTCCCAAACGCGGTCGCATACAGCCATGCGGCTGTCCGTTTCAGAGACCGTCGATGGGACTGTGTGTGGCTCAGAACACATCGGCCCCGTTCTCGGTTACTGTCCGGACATGGCGGATCGCAGTGCGGTGGGGGTCTGCGATCTACCGGGCCGGACCAAGCTATACGTCCCATCGGGAGAGGGCAGGTAAACGATGAGGTTTGAACGATCACACGCACGCAGGACGGCCTTTGTGGCTGTCGCAAGCAGCCTGGCGCTGCTCGCCACCGCGTGTGGTAGTGGCGACGACGGAAGCAGCAGCGGTGGGGGCAGCTCGGCCGCCGCGCTCGAGGGCCGGGGGCCGATCACCCTTGCCAGCGGCAAGGACACGTCGGGCAACCTGCAGCACCAGCTCGACGCCTGGAACTCGTCGCACCCGAACGAGAAGGTCGAGCTCAAGGAGCTGCCCGACGACGCCGACGCGCAGCGGCAGCAGATGGTCCAGAACGCGCAGAACCAGTCCGACGCGTACAGCGTGCTGGTGATGGACGTCGTCTGGACGTCGGAGTTCGCGGCGAACCAGTGGATCAGCCAGATCCCCGAGGACAAGGTGCCCGACCTGGGCAAGCTGGTCCCCGCGACGGTGGAGACCGCGAAGTACCGCGACAAGCTGTACGGCGTGCCGATCACCTCCGACGGTGGTCTGCTCTACTACCGCAAGGACCTGTTGACGGCGGCCGGTATCACCGACGCGCCGAAGACCTGGGACGAGCTGCTGGCCGACTGCCAGAAGGTCGCCGCGACCCCGGGTGGCAAGGGCATGAGCTGCTACGCGGGTCAGTTCGAGAAGTACGAGGGCCTCACGGTCAACTTCTCGGAGGCAGTCAACTCCGCCGGCGGCGAGATCGTCGACAAGGACGGCAAGCCGAACGTCGACACCCCGGAGGCGCTGGCCGGTCTCCAGGAGCTCCAGAACGGCTTCAAGACCGGAGCGATCCCGAAGGCAGCCATCACCTACAAGGAAGAGGAGAGCCGGCGCGCGTTCCAGGACGGCAAGCTGCTGTTCCTGCGCAACTGGCCCTACGTCTACTCGCTGGCGAACAAGACCGACGGTTCGTCGAAGATCGCCGGCAAGTTCGCGGTCGCGCCGTTGCCGGGCAAGGACGGCCCGGGTGTCTCGTCGCTGGGCGGTCACGACTATGCGATCAGCTCGTTCGCCAAGAACAAGGCGACGGCGATGGACTTCATCAACTTCATGGCCAGCGAAGCCCAGCAGAAGGACAACCTGGCGAAGACGTCGCTGGCGCCGACGTGGGCCTCGCTGTACGACGACCCTGCGCTGACCAAGCAGTTCCCGTACCTGCCGCAGCTGAAGGCATCGATCGCGTCCGCGCAGCCGCGGCCGCGAGTGGTCAAGTACGGCGATGTCACGGCAGCGATCCAGCAGGCGGCGTACGACGCCTTGAGTAAGCAGTCGGATCCCAAGGCGGCGCTGGCTGCCCTGCAGACCAAGCTGCAATCGCTCATCACGCAATGACCGACGTGCCGGGGCCGGTGTGCGGTGAGACAGTGACCGCGCACCGGCCCCGGTCAGTCCCTGCCCGGGTTCGCCCGGGAAGCGTTAGGAGGCGCAGGTGACTGCAACCGCGCCGGTCGCAGAACGGCCGGCCAAGGAACCGAAGCAACCGAAGCGGCAGCAACGGTTCAACGAGGGCACCGGCCGGCTGGCCGCGCTGCTCCTCTCGCCGACGCTGCTCGTGCTCGGGCTCGTCGTACTGTTCCCGATCATCTCCGCATTGCGTGAGTCGCTGTTCACCAGCGGCACGACGCTCGATGAGAACGGCTTCATCGTGAAGGGCTCGACGTTCGTCGGGCTGGACAACTATCTGGACATCTTCAAGGGCGACACCGGCCACCGGTTCTGGAACGCGTTCTACAACACGACGTTCTTCACCGTGGTGTGCGTCGTACTGGAGACGGTGCTCGGCGTCGCGATGGCGCTGATCATGCACAAGGCCTTCAAGGGCCGCGGTATCGTCCGGGCCAGCATCCTGGTCCCGTGGGCGATCCCGACCGTCGTGTCGGCGCTGCTGTGGAAGTGGATCTTCCAGGCCGACGGCATCGCCAACCAGTTGATCGGCACGCAGGTGCTGTGGTCCACCGAGGGCTGGCAGTCCAAGCTGTCGGTCATCATCGCCGATACCTGGAAGACAGCTCCGTTCATCGGCTTGCTGGTCCTCGCAGGTCTGCAGACCATCCCGGCCGAGGTGTACGAGGCGGCCAAGGTCGACGGCGCGAGCGTCTGGAAGACCTTCACCCGGATTACGCTGCCGCTGGTGAAGCCGGCACTGCTGGTGGCAGTGCTGTTCCGGATCCTCGACACGCTGCGGATCTTCGACCTGCCGTTCGTGCTGGTCGGCCCGCACAAGGACTCGGTCGAGACCTTGTCGATGCTCGCGTACGACCAAGCATTCAATACCCGCTACGGGCCGGCGGCCGCTTATGCGACGGTGCTGTTCGTCTACGTCGCCGTGGTCGCGTATGCCTTCGTGAAGATCCTCGGAGCAGATGTGATCGGTGAGGCCAGAGCCAGGAAGCCGGGTGGCGGCGGCGGTAACGGCAAGCGCTGGCGGAAGAAGAACGCGGCCCAAGGCGCGCCGAACACCGCGGTCGGCGCTGTCACTGTGTCAGGTGGAGGTGGACAGTAATGGCTGCCGTAGCTCCCCAGCCGGCCGAGGCCGGCCCGCTGCGCCGGTGGGCGCCGCTGCTCGGCGTCGCGGTGATCGTGATCTACTGCCTTGCGCCGTTCTACTGGATGGTGGTGTCGGCGCTGCGCCGGCCGTCCGACCAGTTCTCGAACAAGATCATCCCGTCGCCGTTCTCGATCCAGAACTTCAAGGATGTCTTCGCCGGCTCGAACGGCTTCGGCCGGGGCCTGCTGAACAGCCTGATCGTGGCCGGCACCGTGACGATCCTGACGCTGATCATCGGCATGGTCGCGGCGTACACGCTGGCCAGGCTCGACTTCAAGTTCAAGAACGTCGTGCTGGCGATCATCATCACCACGTCGATGTTCCCGGGCATCTCGCTGGTGATTCCGCTGCTGAAGCTGTTCATCGACATCAAGTGGATCAACACCTACCAGGCGATGATCGTGCCCAGCCTCTCGTTCGCACTGCCGCTGGCGGTGTGGAACCTGACGTCGTTCTTCCGGCAGATGCCGCAGGAGCTCGAGCAGGCGGCGATGGTGGACGGCTGTACGCCGGCCCAGGCGTTCCGCAAGATCATCATCCCGTTGGCGGCGCCCGGTGTGTTCACGACCGCGATCATCACGTTCATCGCGGCCTGGAACGAGTTCCTGATCGCGCTGAGTATGACCAACAAGAAGTCGATCCAGACGGCGAACGTGATCATCTCGCAGTTCACCGGTACGACCGGCCGTGACCAACCGTTCGGCAGCCAGATGGCCGCCGGTGTGGTGGTCACGATCCCGCTCGTGATCGCCGTACTGCTGTTCCAGCGCCGTATCGTCGCCGGCCTCACGGCAGGTGGCGTGAAGTGAGCTGGCGCGACCGTGACCGCCGGGACCGGGACGACCGGGACCGGCGGGATCGGGACGAGCGCGACCGGCGGGACCGCGAGGACCGTGATCGGCGGGACCAGGAGGACCGGGACCGCCGCGATCGGGATCGATACCGCTAGCAACGAGAAACGGCCGGAGCCTTGTGCTCCGGCCGTTTCCTGTTGTGCGCAGGAAGCTGCGATTTGGGGGTGCCTGATCGCACATTTAAAGTTACTCTCCGTGCCCGCCCACGCTTTCGTCGACGAATCGATCCGCAGTGGCTATCTGCTGTCTGCCGCGGTGATCGCTACCGGAGACCTGTCCGTTGCCAGAGGCAAGCTGCGTGAGCTCTGCAAGCCCGGCCAGCGCCGGCTCCACATGAAGGACGAGAACGACGGCCGTCGCCGCGAGATCCTCAGCACGCTGACCGGTCTGAACATCGAGGTCTACCTGTACCGCGCCTCGGTGACCGGACGTCCGATCCGGGACGGCCGCGACGAGTGCCTGCGAGCGTTGGTGCCCGAGCTGCTCCAGTTGGATGTCACGCGGTTGGTGATCGAGTCCTGCAGCCAGGACCTTCGGGATCAGCAGATTGTCCAGCCGATCAGTAATCGGCTCGCCGTGCCCGGCCGGTTCACATTCCTGCATTCAGTGCCTGCGGCCGAGCCGATGCTGTGGGCCGCGGATGCTGCTGCCTGGGCGTTCGGAAAGGGTGGCGACTGGCGTCGCCGAGTGGACGGCATCCTCGCGGGATTCGCGCAACTGTCCTGAAACGCGCGAAACCCGGGCGACCAGTCGTCCGGCTGGCTCCCGGGCCCACTTCCTCAGCTACCGCCTTGGCAAAGCCAGTATATCTACAGATATTGGCGATCGGAAAAGTAGTTCTGGACGAGTTCGCCTCTGCCTCTGGGTCAGGCTTCGAGCCAGGCGGTGGTGTCCACCGGCAGTACGCCGTTCGTCAGCGGCTCGCTGGCGAGCAGGACCTGCTGGTGTGGCGGCAGGGTGACCGGTGCGTCACTGATGTTGACCACGCAGCGGAACCCGGGTTCGCGGGTGAACGACAGCACACCGGCCGGAGCGTCGGCGTCCCAGACCAGACGGCCCTCACCGAGAGCCGGGTGGTCACGGCGGATCCGGAGTGCTGCCTTGTAGAGACTCAGGTGGCTGTCCGGGTCCCCAACCTGCGACTCGGCGGTCAGGCCCGACCAATCGGCGGGCTGCGGGAGCCAGGGCTGGCCGCTGCCGGGGCCGAAGCCGTACGGCGGCTCGGTGCCGGACCAGGGGATCGGTACACGGCAGCCGTCGCGTCCGCGGACCGTGTGTCCGGAACGCTCCCAGGTCGGGTCGTCGAGCACGTCCTCCGGCAGGTCCTCGACCTCGGGCAGCCCGAGCTCGTCGCCCTGGTAGATGTACGCGCCGCCCGGCAACGCCAACTCCAGCAGCGCCGCGGCCCGTGCCCGGCGCAGTCCCAGCTGCAGATCGGTCGGTACGACGCCCGCGCCCTCCAGCGCATCCCGCTTGTCGCGTCCGTACCGAGTGCGGTGCCGGATCGTGTCGTGGTTGCTCAGCACCCAGGTCGCCGGCGCGCCGACCGCCCACAGGTTCTCGGTGGTGTGGTCGATCACCTCACGCAGGTCCTTCGCGTCCCACGTGGCGCGCAGGGCATCGAAGTTGAACGCGGACTGCAGCTCGTCCGGCCGCACGTACTGCGCGAGTCGTTCCGCCGGGGACAGCCACGCCTCCGCCACGAACACGCGGGCACCTTGCGGCGTATCGGCGTACTCGTCGGCGATCGCACGCCAGCGCTGATGGATGGTGTGTACCCCGGGCTGGTCGTAGAACGGGTTCCCGACGTACTTCTCCCGGGTCGGCTCACCGTTGTGCAGCGGTACGTCGGGAAGGGCCGGGTCCTTGGCCATCGAATCGGCCACGTCGATCCGGAACCCGTCGACGCCGCGGTCGAACCAGAACCGCAGGATGGCGTCGAACTCCTCGATCACCTTCGGGTTGTCCCAGTTCCAGTCCGGCTGGGAGATGTCGAACAGGTGCAGGTACCACTGCCCGTCCTCGATCTGCTGCCAGGCGCCGCCGCCGAACGCGGCCGGCCAGTTGGTCGGCGGGCCGCCGTCCTTGGAGTCCCGGAACCAGAACAGGTCGCGCTCCGGAGAGCCCTTGCCCGCGGCCAGCGCGGCCTTGAACCACGGGTGCTCCCAGGAGCAGTGGTTCGGCACCAGGTCGATCAGGATCCGCAGACCCAGCGCGTGCGCCTCGGCGATCAGCGCGTCGGCGTCGGCGAGGGTGCCGAACTCCGGGTTGATGTCGCGGTAGTCGGCCACGTCGTACCCGCCGTCGAGCAGCGGGGACGGGTACCAGGGGCTGATCCAGATCGCGTCGATCCCGAGGTCGGCGAGGTACGGCAGCCGGGCGCGGATGCCGTTCACGTCGCCGGTCCCGTCGCCGTCGGCGTCGGCGAACGAGCGCGGGTACACCTGGTAGACGACGGCGCTACGCCACCAGTCGTCAGCTGGTCTGGTCCGGGAGTCGGCTACAGGGTCACTCATGTGACCTAGCCTGACATGAGACGCCCGCCGCCCTGTGACCGTCGTCTCAGCCGGGACCCCGGCTGTTGCTCGCGGCACGAGGGTGGCTACTGTCAGAAGCCCCGTACAGGCGAGAGAGGGACCACACTCGTGGATCTGATGGAATTCCAGGCGAAGACGGTCTTCGCCAAGCACGGAGTGCGGACGACCGTGGGTGCGGTTGTCACGACTCCGGAGGAAGCCCGCGCGGCAGCCGAGAAGATCGGCGGCCGGGTGGTCGTGAAGGCCCAGGTCAAGACCGGTGGGCGCGGCAAGGCAGGCGGCGTCAAGCTGGCCTCGAGCCCGGACGAGGCGGAAGAGAAGGCCCGCGAGATCCTCGGGCTGGACATCAAGGGTCACGTCGTCAAGATCCTGAACATCGTCCCGGCCGCTGCGATCGCCGAGGAGTACTACTTCTCGTTCCTGGTCGACCGGGCCAACCGCAACTACCTCTGCATCGCCTCCGCCGCCGGCGGTATGGAGATCGAAGAGGTCGCGCACACGAACCCGGACGCGGTCGCGCAGATCTCGATCGACCCGGCCGCCGGCGTCGACGAGGCGAAGGCCCGCGAGATCGCCGAGGCCGCGAAGTACCCGGCCGACGTGATCGACGCCGTCGTACCGGAGATCGTCAAGCTGTACGAGGTCTTCATCGCCGAGGACGCCTCGCTGGTCGAGGTGAACCCGCTGGTCAAGCTCGAGGACGGGAACGTCGAGGCGCTCGACGGCAAGGTCACGCTGGACGAGAACGCGGACTTCCGGCACCCGGACCACGCCGAGTTCGAGGACATCTCGGCAGCCGACCCGCTGGAGGCCGCGGCCAAGGCCAAGGGCCTGAACTACGTGAAGCTCGACGGCTCCGTCGGCATCATCGGAAACGGCGCCGGCCTGGTCATGTCCACGCTGGACGTCGTCGCGTACGCCGGTGAGGAGTTCGGCGGCCAGAAGCCCGCGAACTTCCTCGACATCGGCGGCGGCGCCTCGGCCGAGGTGATGGCCAACGGTCTGGAGATCATCATCTCCGACCCGCAGGTGGAGAGCGTGTTCGTGAACGTCTTCGGCGGGATCACCGCCTGCGACGCGGTCGCCAACGGCATCGTGCAGGCGTTCGAGCTGCTCGCCAGCCGCGGTGAAGCCGTCACCAAGCCGCTGGTCGTCCGGCTGGACGGCAACAACGCCGAGGAGGGACGCCGGATCCTCGACGAGGCGGGCCTCGCCGGTCTGGAGCGGGTCGACACGATGGACGGCGCCGCCAAGCGCGCCGCCGAGCTGGCTGCGAAGTAAGGGATCGCCGAACAATGTCTATCTTCCTGACCAAGGACAGCAAGGTCATCGTCCAGGGCATGACCGGCTCCGAGGGCACCAAGCACACCACCCGGATGCTTGCCTCGGGCACCAACATCGTCGGCGGCGTGAACCCGCGCAAGGCGGGCCAGAGCCAGGACTTCGACGGTAAGTCGGTCGCGGTGTTCGGCACCGTCGCGGACGCGGTCAAGGAGACCGGCGCGAACGTGTCGGTCATCTTCGTCCCGCCGAAGTTCACCAAGGACGCCGTACTGGAGGCCGTCGAGGCCGAGGTGCCGCTGGTCGTGGTGATCACCGAGGGCGTGCCGGTGCACGACACCGCCGCGTTCTTCGCCGCCGCGCAGGCGACCGGCAAGACCCGGATCATCGGCCCGAACTGCCCCGGCATCATCACCCCGGGCGAGTCGAACGCCGGCATCATCCCGGCCGACATCGCGGGCCAGGGCCGGATCGGCCTGGTGTCGAAGTCGGGCACGCTGACGTACCAGATGATGTACGAGCTGCGGGACTTCGGGTTCTCGTCGGCGATCGGTATCGGCGGTGACCCGATCATCGGGACCACGCACATCGATGCGCTGAAGGCGTTCCAGGACGACCCGGACACCGACGCGATCGTGATGATCGGTGAGATCGGCGGCGACGCCGAGGAGCGGGCGGCCGCGTTCATCAAGGAGAACGTGACCAAGCCGGTCGTCGGCTACGTGGCCGGCTTCACTGCGCCGGAGGGCAAGACGATGGGCCACGCGGGCGCGATCGTGTCCGGCTCGTCCGGTACGGCGGCCGCGAAGAAGGAGGCCCTCGAGGCTGTCGGCGTGAAGGTCGGCAAGACGCCGACCGAGACCGCCAACCTGATGCGCGAGATCATGCAGGGTCTGAGCAAGTAGTACTGCTGGAAGCGGGACCTGTTCCTTCGGGAGCAGGTCCCGTTTCTCTTTGGCAGGCAGCCTTATTTGTAGGCGGCCGAGCGATCGACCGCGCGGGCAACGGTTTCGTTGAACGCGGTGTCGGTGATGTCGAGCTCCTTCAGCACCGGGAACAGCATGTAGACCACGCGATCCCCGGATCCGGCGATCCCGATCCGGTAGATGTACTTCTTCCCGTCACCGGTGTCGTACGTCGCCTTCCAGCTCTTGCCCTTGATCGTGCTGGTCTGGATGGTGCCGGTCGCCTTGACGTCGGCGTTCGAGACGTTCTTCTCGCACGTGTCGACGTTCTTGCGGATCTGGGTGACGTAGCTTGCCGCCGCGTTCGCGCTCGAGAACTTCGCGACCGTGTCGTCCAGCCCGAACTCGGTCGGCACCTTCGCCTCCGGCGTCACGTACGTGACCGTGCCGAACTTCAGCGCCTTGGCCTTCTTGAAGTCGATCTTCTCGCAGCCGCCGCTGCTGTTGCCCTTGGCGGCCGGGGCGCTCACCCACGGCTTGTTGATCTCGGACAGCAACGGCAGGTCGACCGAGGCCATGAAGCCGGGCGCGTCGACGTTCGGCAGGAGGGCCGGTTTCGCGACCGGGGCGCCGGTGCCACAGCCGCCGGACTGGGCGCAGACCTTCTTCGCCGCGGTGTTCGCGGTGGCCAGCACGAGGTCCGGCTTGGGCGGCGCGGCGGCGACGGTGTCGTGCTCGACCACGATCGTGGCCTGGCCGGCCAACGTGACCGCGACGGTCTTGTACTTCGTCTTGGATCCGGGCAGCTGACCGAACACGGCGATCACACCGCGCTCGCCGACGCCGGTGGTCACATAGCCGGCTGACAGTCGCGTCTGCGGGGCGGTGCACTGGCTCAGCCAATGGACGACCGAGGTGTAGGTCTTGGCCGCGGCGGTTTTGTCGTTCGACACATCGACGTACTGGACGGCCGTTTCCTTGGTCGTGGCGTTCTGGAAGGTGCGGACCCAGGTCCGCAGGCCGGCCGGGTCGGCGAACCGCTGCGCCTGGCAGACGAACGCGGTGTCCGGCGCCGAATCGCCGTCAGCGGTCTTGGTGACGGCCCAGGCGCCGGTCGCGCCGAGCGTCTTCGCGCCGGCGGCGTCCAGCAGCGCCTTGTCGTCGGCGAGCACGTTCGAGTTGGTCGGCTTGTCGTCCGACGCGCTGCTCCCGGCCTTCGGGTCGGGTGTCTTGTCGCCGCCGAACGCATTCAGCGCTGCGACACCGCCGCCGCCGACCAGCACCACGACCGCGACCCCGGCGGCGATCGTCTGGTTCCTTTTGCGCGCCTTCTCGCGACGCGCCTCCCGGGCAGCGGCGCGACCGCCGCCGCGTGATGCGCGGTGGGAACCGGCCAATGCTCGACCTCCTGACTGATTCCACCCGACAGTACCGGGTAGACCAACGCCGCTCCCACTCCGCTACCACCAGCCGAACACACGGGAACTGAGCGTGAGCAAGCGGGCTGAAGTCTCCCACATCCGGCGTGTCAGGACGAGTGGCGTCCGTACGCGGGGAGACGATGGGAGTCAGATGACCGACATGCTGAGCCGCCCGGGCGCCCGGGACGGTGAATCGAACGCTACGCCCCCGTCTGAGATCGCCGCCCAGACCAAGCCTTTGGTCGTGTCGGCCCTGATCTCCGCGGGAGCCTGCCTGCTGACCGGTCTGCTCACGTGTGCTGCGGTCGCGGTCATCGGCTGGCTGGGCGCGACCTTCGGCGGCGCGTCCGGCGCGGTCCGGGCCGGGGCTTCGGCCTGGCTGGTCGCTCACAAGGCTGGTGTGACCATCGGCACTGGCCGGATCAGCGTCGCACCGCTCGGGCTGACTCTCTTCTTCGTCTGGTGCCTGTACCGCGGCGGCAAGTCTGCAGCGCGGTCCAGTGCGGCCGATCGGACCAGGGACCTGATTTCGCTGGCCGGAGCGTTCGCGCTCGTCTACGGCCTCGGGGCGCTGGTCGTGGCGTTGCTCACGTCGGACGGTGCGCTCAAGGTGTCGCCGCTGTCTGCGTTCCTCGGTGCCTTTTCGTTGGCGTTCGTCGCAGGCGTCGCCGGGATTCTGGTCGAGTCCGGTGCGGCGGAAGACATCGCCGACGCGACACCGGCCGGTTTACGAGACGTGGTTCCGGCGGCGTTTGCCGCAGTACTGACTGTGTTCGCGATCGCCTCGCTGCTGTTCGCCGTACTGCTCGCGGTCCACTTCTCGCGGATCACCGGGATGCTCGAGCTGCTGGATGCGGGCGCGATCGGGTCGGTCGTGCTGTTCGCGATCTGCCTGATGCTGGTGCCGAACGTGGTGCTGTACGTCGTGGCGTTCCTTGCGGGGCCCGGATTCCAGCTGGGGACCGGGACCACGATCGCGCCGACCGGCGTGGATGTCGGGAACCTGCCGGCGTTTCCGTTGCTGGCCGCGGTGCCGGCCGACGGCGCGACTCCGTCATACCTGCTGGTGCTGACGGCGGTGGTGCCGCTGGTCGCGGGTGCGGTCGCGGGGCTGGTCGTCGTACGGCGAGGGCTGGTCGAGCGGGACGGTGACATGCTGGGCTGGGACGCGTTCGCGCTGCGGGGTGCGATGGCGGCGCTGCTCGCGGGGATCATCATCTTCGCGCTGCTGGCGGTGTCGGGCGGCTCGGCGGGGCCGGGGCGGATGTCGTCGGTCGGCGTTCCGGGGGCCTTGCCGGCGGCCGGCGTACTGGCTGCCGGGATGGCGATCGGGGCCGCGATCACGGCCGCCGTGGCCGCCTCCCGCCGACCGGTTGCGGAAGAGGCTGACGCGGAGCGATAGGCTGCCCGCCGTGACTTCTGCTTCTGATCCCGCTGTGTTTCCTCACGGGCGGGCGCGCCTCGTCGTGCTCGTCTCGGGATCGGGATCGAACCTGCAGGCCTTGCTGGACGCCTGCGCGGACCCGGCGTACGGCGCTCAGGTGGTCGCCGTCGGAGCCGACCGCGAGGGGATCGTGGGGCTGGACCGGGCCGTGGCCGCCGGAGTGCCGACGTTCGTGCACAAGGTGAAGGCCTACGCCGAGCGGGCCGACTGGGACCGGGCGCTGACCTCGTCGGTCGCGGAGTACAAGCCGGACCTGGTCGTGTCCGCGGGCTTCCTGAAGCTGGTCGGCGACGACTTCCTCGAGGCGTTCGGCGACCGGTACATCAACACCCACAACGCGCTGCTGCCGGCGTTCCCGGGGATCCACGGTCCGCGGGACGCGCTGGAGTACGGCGTGAAGGTCGCCGGCGCGACGCTGTTCTTCGTGGACGGCGGCGTCGACACCGGGCCGATCATCGCGCAGGTCGTCGTACCTGTTCTCGATGACGACAGCGAAGAAGACCTGACCGAGCGGATCAAGGAGGTCGAACGCCACCAGTTGGTGGAGTGGGTCGGCCGCCTCGTCCGCGAAGGCTGGACCATCACCGGACGAAAGGTTCGACTGAAGTGAGCACCGACCGCAGGCCGATTCGCCGGGCGCTGATCAGCGTCTACGACAAGACCGGTCTGGAGGAGCTCGCTTCGGCGCTGCACGCCGCCGGGGTGCAGATCGTCTCCACCGGTTCGACCGCGGCCCGGATCGCGGCAGCCGGCGTACCGGTGACCAAGGTCGAGGAGCTGACCGGGTTCCCGGAGTGCCTGGACGGACGGGTCAAGACGCTGCACCCGATGGTGCACGCCGGCCTGCTGGCCGACGTACGGCGTGACGAGCACGTCGAGCAGCTCCGCGAGATGCGGGTCGAGCCGTTCGAGCTGCTGGTGAGCAACCTGTATCCGTTCAGCGAGACGGTCGCGTCCGGTGCTTCCGTGGACGAGTGCGTCGAGCAGATCGACATCGGCGGGCCGTCGATGGTGCGCGGTGCGGCGAAGAACCACGCGAATGTCGCGGTCGTGACGTCGCCTTCGCAGTACGCGTCGGTCTATGCGTCGCTCGAGGGCGGGTTCTCGTTGGAGGAGCGGCAGCAGTTGGCGGCCGCTGCCTTCGTGCACACGGCGGAGTACGACATCGCTGTCGCGTCGTGGATGGGGTCTGTTTTGACGGACACCTCCGAGGGGTCCGGGTTTCCCGCGTGGGTCGGGTCAGCGTGGGACAAGTCCGCCGTACTGCGGTATGGCGAGAACCCGCACCAGCCGGCGGCGCTGTACTTGAACGGCCGGGGCGGGCTGGCCGCGGCGGAGCAGCTGCACGGCAAGGAGATGTCGTACAACAACTACGTCGACGCGGATGCGGCTCGGCGTACGGCGTATGACTTCAGCGAGCCGGCGGTTGCGATCATCAAGCACGCCAACCCGTGTGGGATTGCCGTGGGCAAGGACATTGCCGAGGCGCACCGGCGGGCACACGAGTGCGACCCGGTGTCGGCGTACGGCGGTGTGATCGCGACGAACGCGCCCGTGTCGGTCGAGATGGCCAAGCAGGTCGCGGAGATCTTCACCGAGGTGCTGGTCGCGCCGGCCTTTGAGGACGGTGCGGTCGAGATCCTGCAGGGCAAGAAGAACATCCGGCTGCTTGTCGCGCCGGCGGTGTCTACTGACGAGACCGTCGAGATGCGTGCGATCAGCGGCGGATTGCTGCTGCAGCACCGCGACCGTTTCCAGGCTCCCGGTGACGACCCTGCTGCGTGGACTCTTGCTGCTGGTTCTGCTGCCTCTGAGGACGTGTTGGCCGACCTCGCCTTCGCGTGGAAGGCATGCCGCGCGGTCAAGTCGAACGCGATTCTCCTGGCTTCCGACGGCGCCTCGGTCGGCGTCGGCATGGGCCAGGTCAACCGCGTCGACTCCTGCCGCCTCGCCGTCTCCCGCGCCGGCGACCGCGCCACGGGATCCGTGGCCGCCTCCGACGCCTTCTTCCCCTTCCCCGACGGCCTAGAGGTCCTCATCGAAGGCGGCGTCAAGGCAGTAGTCCAGCCCGGCGGCTCCATCCGAGACGAAGCCGCCATCGAAGCCGCCAACAAAGCCGGCATCACCATGTACTTCACCAACACCCGCCACTTCTTCCACTAACTGGTTGTCCGTCGTCCGCTGGGGTGAGGTCTTTGGCTGGTCGGGTTGATAGTCCGCGGTTGCAGGGGCTTGAGCAGGATCGGGTTGAGGAGTTCTGGGCGGAGGTTGCCGAGCGGGGTACGCCGTTGGTTGAGGCGGTGGGGGATGGGGACGTCTGGTTGACGTTTCTTTATCGGGCTACCGACGCGGTTGGCGGCGTGTCGGTGTTCGGCGGGCCGGCGGGGTGGGATGCGCCGGGGAACCAGATGCGTCGGCTCGACGGGACTGACGTCTGGTATCTGACCGTTCGCGTCCGGGGCGACCTCCGCTGCACTTATCGGCTCGCGGTCGACGACGTGGATGAGCCGGATCTGGATTGGCGGGAGCGTACGGCGGACTGGTTTGCGGATCCGCTCAACCCCGCGACGTTCGTCTTTCCCGCGGACGAAGCTCTGGGCAGCGACGAGACCGTGGTCTCGCTGATCGAGCTGCCGGACGCGCCGAAGCAGCCGTGGATCGCGCCACGCACCGACGGACCGCGAGGCGAGCTCGTCCAGTACGCGCACCGGAGCGAGATCCTCGACAACGAGCGTCGCATCTGGGTCTACACGCCGCCCGGCTATCAACCCGACGACGAGCCGTACCCGCTGTTCGTGTTCTTCGACGGCGACACCCTGCGCGGCCCGATGCCGGTGGACACGATTCTCGACAACCTGATCGCGGACGGCCGGATTCCGTCGACGGTCGGCGTACTCATCGACAGCTTGACCCAAGAGATCCGAGACCGCGAACTTCCTTGCGGCGCACCGTTTCTCGAGTACCTCACCGACGAGCTGCTCCCCTGGGTCCGCGAGAAATACCGGATCACCACCGACCCCGCGCGCACGATCGTCGCCGGGCAGAGCCATGGCGGTCAGGCAGCGGCGTTCGCCGGCCTCCGGCGCCCGGATGTCTTCGGCAACGTGATCTCGCAGTCGGGGTCGTTCTGGTGGAGGCCGGACGACGATCCGGAGCACGAGTGGCTCACGCGCCAGTACGCCGAGTCCGAGCGCCGGCCGGTGCGCTTCTACCTCGAGGCCGGCCTGATGGAGCGCGGGCTGACCCCCGATCACGGCCCATCCATCCTGGTCGCGAACCGCCACCTGCGTACGATCCTGCGCATCAAGGGCTACGACCTCCAGTACGCCGAATACAACGGCGGCCACGACTACGCCTGCTGGCGCGGTTCCCTCGCCGACGCGCTGATCGCACTCACTCGTTGACCGCGCTAGGGGGCAGCATGCGGAGGCTGGGGGGACTGCTGGTTCTCGTGGTGGTGCTTGGGGGATGCGGGCAGGAGGTAGCGCCGCGCGCGGGAAGTACGCCCAGCTTGGGATTGCGGGCGATCGAGCCGTCTGGTGGGGCGACGCAAACCTCGCCGTACCCGACGACACCTGGATCCACGCAGCCCGCGCCGTACCCGACGACGCCCTTGCCGCGGCGGCCGGAGCTGCCGCCGGAGGCGTACCAGCGGATCAGCGTGACTCGGTTGGACGCGCCTAGCGCGGCGCTGCAGGTGCCGCCGGCGGGATATGCGCAGGTCGTCTTTGCATGCTCGTACGAGGAGTGGAGTTCTCAGTACGAGTACAACGTTCAGACGAACTACAACCCGCCCGGGCGCCACCTCCGCGGGGACAACATTGGCGATTTCCTGGGTGCGGTCAGCGCGAGTGAGGTCGGGCGAGCCCTGGGGTCGCCGGCGGATCCGGTGTCGGAGGACTGGATGGCGCGGTCGTACACCGAGGACTCCTGGCCCGAGCGGCAGCTCGTCACGGCGTACCAGGTCAAGCGCGCCAATCTCACCCGCGCCAAGGTCCTCGCCGCCCGGAACGCATACGCCAAAGGCTGCTCGGTGAAGTACACCTCGCCGCTCCTCGACGCAGTGCAGGTCAGCATCTACGCGCCATGGGACTGGAGCATTTAGAAGCGGCGGCGGTATGAGACCTGGTGGCCGTTGTCGCGGGAGTTGCCGTCGAGGGTCCAGCCGGTGGATTCGTAGAAGTGCTGACCTTGGGGGTAGTTGGCCAGGGTCCAGAGGATGGCTTCGGGGTAGCTGGCCTCGAGGGCCTGTAATGCCTTCTGCATAAGGGCTTTTCCTACACCTTGGCGCCAGTACGCCGGGTCGACCGCGATCGTGTCGAGCTCGCCCAGGCCGGGGTCGATGGGGTCACGGCTGGGGCCGATGCCGACGAGGCCTGCGATGGTGTCGTCCAGCTCGGCGACCCACCAGTTGCCGTTGGCAAGGGTTTCGGCCCAGCGGGCGATGCGGGCGTCGCTGACCTCGATGGTCGGCATCAGGTCGCCGAAGCCGTCGTTCCACGAGTCGACATAGACCTGTACGACGCGTGGCGCGTCGGCGCGGGTGGCGGAGCGGATCGTCAGCATCCGCCGAATGATTCCACGCGATGGGCTAGTTCGGAACGATGAGGCCCAGTACGGCGATGGCTACTGCCGTCAGTAGGAGGAACGTCGTGTCGAACACCCGGCTGCGGACGTGGAGCAGGCCCGCGGCGGTGTCGGTGAGGGCGGCGCGGAGGAGGCCGGCGAGGCCGACGGCGCCGGCGAAGATGAGTACGCCGTTGCGCCAGTCGTAGAACCACAGCACGACCAGGCCGGTGAGGGCGGCCAGGAGTGACAACGCTAGCGGCCATTGCCTGCGCCGCTGGGCCTCTCCTGCCATCAGCACGTCACTCTCACCTTCAGCACAGGTCCGGTGGTCACTGGGGCAGGCCCGCTTCGGCGGCTTCGACGACGTTGGTGAGGAGCATGGCCCGCGTCATGGGGCCGATACCGCCGGGCATCGGCGCGATCCAGGCTGCCTGCTCGCGGGCGGCGGGCTCGATGTCGCCGACGATCTTGCCCTCGGCGTTGCGGCTGGTGCCGACGTCGAGCAGTACGGCGCCGGGCTTGACCATGTCGGCGGTGATCAGGCCGGCGGACCCGGCCGCGGCAATCACGATGTCGCCGGTACGGACCACCGCGGCGAGGTCCTTCGTGCCGGTGTGGCACTGGGTCACGGTCGCGTTCTCGCTCCGCCGGGTGAAGAGCAGCCCCATCGGCCGGCCCGCGGTCACGCCACGCCCGACGACGACCACGTGGGCCCCGGCGATCGGTACGTCGTACCGCCGCAGGATCTCCACGCAGCCCTTCGGCGTACACGGGAGCGGGCCGTCCTGGCCGAGGACGAGCTTGCCGAGGCTCATCGGGTGCAAGCCGTCGGCGTCCTTGACGGGGTCGATCAGCCCGAGGATCGCATTGGTGTCGACGTGCTTCGGGAGCGGGAGCTGGACGATGAAGCCGGTGCATTCCGGGTTCTCGTTGAGCTCGCGGACCTTCGCGGCGATCTCGTCCTGGGTCGCGGTGTCGGGCAGCTCGACCTGGATCGAGGAGATCCCGACCGCGGCGCAGTCGCGGTGCTTGCCGGCGACGTACGCGCGGCTGCCCGGGTCGTCACCGACCAGAATCGTGCCGAGCCCGGGCACCACGCCCTGCTCGGCCAGCTTCGCGACCCGGACCTTCAGCTCGTCCTTGATCGCCGCCGCCGTCGCCTTGCCATCCAGAATCTGAGCTGTCACGCCACCAGAGTCTGCCATGCGCCGCCGAGCACCGGACCTCCACCACTCACCAACCCGGCCCCCGCGGCCGCCGCTGAGCGTGAACGGGCCCCGACGCCCGAGGTGCAGGTGGGGTTGATGAGTGGTGGAGGTCCGGATCGCCAGGCCATCACAATCGGGGCGGGGTCGCGGTGCCACGCGATGGCTCGGCCGATGCGGGCGATTGTGATGGCCTGGGGATCCTCAGGTCGTGAGCTTGTACACCGTGGTGCTCCCGACCGTGGTCGCGGTGTAGTTGGAGGTGACCCAGGACTGGATCTCGGCCGCGGCGGAGGAGCTGCCGCCGCCACCGATGACAAGTGGGACTTCGGCGTCCCTGGACGCCGGCTGGGAGGTTCCTGGGAGCCGGGAATGCCCGCGCTCTTGCCGTGGTTCGGGCAGGTAGTTTATTCTTGAACTATCAACCAGGAGGAGCCACCATGCCCGCCGTGACCGTCAGTGACATCACTGTCCTGCCCCGCATCACCCAGCCGGATCCGGCGATCGCGCACGAGCGCCCGGTGAAGTCGGTGACCTCCGCGCCGAGCGGCTACGAGGGCGAGGGCTTCCCGGTCCGGCGTGCGTTCGCCGGCGTGGACCTTCGCGACCTGGACCCGTTCATCCACATGGACCAGATGGGTGAGGTCGAGTACGCGCCGGGCGAGCCGAAGGGCACCCCGTGGCACCCGCACCGCGGCTTCGAGACCGTCACGTACATGCTCGACGGGATCATGGAGCACCAGGACTCCAACGGCGGTGGCGGCGTCATCTCCAACGGCGACACCCAGTGGATGACGGCGGGCTCAGGCCTGCTCCACATCGAGACCCCGCCGGAGCACCTGGTGCTCAGCGGCGGCCTGTTCCACGGCATCCAACTCTGGGTGAACCTGCCGAAGATCCAGAAGTGGGCCGCGCCGCGGTACCAGGACATCCGCGGCGGTGACGCCGCGCTGCTCTCCACGCAGGACGGCGGCGCGCTGATCCGTGTGATCGCCGGCTCGGTCGCCGGCCACGAAGGCCCCGGCTCGACCCACACCCCGATCACCCTCGTGCACGCGACCGTCAGCCCGGGCGCCGAGCTGGTCCTGCCCTGGCAGCCGGACTACAACGCGCTCGTCTACGTCCTCGCAGGTCAGGGCACGGTCGGCGCCGAGCGCCGGCCGTTCCGCAAGGGCCAGCTCGCCGTCTTCGGTCCGGGTGACACGATCCGCACCCAGGCCGGTACGACGCAACCGCAGGCCGAGCCGAACCTCGACGTACTGATCATCGGCGGCCGCCCGATCCGCGAGCCGATCGCGATGGCCGGCCCGTTCGTGATGAACACCCGCGCCGAGGTCGTCCAGGCCTTCGAGGACTTCCAGGCCGGCAAGCTCGGCAGCATCCCCGCGGTCCACGGCGCCCCGACGGAGCTCCGCAGTACCGACTAGCCCTCGGGATAGAACAAGAACAGCGTGCAGCCCTTAGCGGACTGCGGAACGTGGGACGACCCGGCCGGGGCGTGGATGAACGAACCGGCCGGGTAGTCGCGGGTCCCGTCGTTGAACACGCCGTCGACGACGAACACCTCCTCGGGTCCCGGATCGTGTACGTCGAGGCCTTCCCAGCACGAGCCCGGATCCATCTGCAAGACAAAGGCTTTCGCGACCTCGCCGGACCAGAGCGGTCGCAGCGTGATGCCGGGGAAGAGTTCGCGGACCGGTGCGTCGTCGACGGACGCCCACTGGTAGTTCTGCATACCTCTGATCCTTCGCATTCCGAGCGTCGCGACCCAGTGTCTGGATAGTCCCGATCAGGTACTTTCTTGCCATGCACCGAGTTGTCGCGCTGGTCAGCGCACCGCAGGCGAGCTTCGAGCTCGGCTGTGCGGCGGCCGTCTTCCGCGAGGTGCCGTACCGCTTCAGCGTCTGCACCGAGGAGCCGGGGCCGGTCCGCACTACCGAGGGTTTCGACATGGTGGTCACGTCCGGTCTGCGGGCGCTGGATCGCGCGGACACGATCGTCGTGCCGGGGTGGCTGCCGATCAATCGTGAGCCCACCAAGCAGGTTCTGCAGGCGCTCGCGAGGGCACATCGGCGGGGAGCCCGGTTGGTCAGCATCTGCTCGGGCGCCTACGTCCTCGCGGCGACCGGCTTGCTCGACGGCCGCCGGGCCGCGACGCATTGGCGGTACGCCGATGAGCTGCAGCGCCGATTCCCCGCAGTACAGGTGGATCCGGACGTGCTGTACATCGACCACGGCGACGTGGCGACGAGTGGTGGATCAGGGACCGGGATCGACCTGTGCCTGCAGCTGGTTCGACGCGATCATGGTGCTGCTCATGCCGCGCGGGTTGCGAGGCAGATGGTGATGCCGCCGCACCGCGAGGGCGGCCAGACTCAGTACCGCACCGAGGACCAAGCCCCGGTGGAGTCGTTGGGCGAACTCCTCGACTGGGCAACCGATCACCTCGCCGAGCCGCTCACCCTGCAGCACCTCGCCGGCCGCGCGAACGTTTCACCGCGGACGCTCGCGCGACGGTTCACGGATCAGCTCGGCGTTGCGCCGGGGCAGTGGTTGCTGGCGCAGCGGATCGCCAAGACCCGTGTCCTGCTGGAGGAAACGGAGCTTCCCGTCGAGACGATCGCTACCAAGGTCGGGCTGTCGTCCGCGACCAACCTGCGCAGGCGGTTCCGCGCCGCGTTGCACACGACACCGAGCGCCTATCGGCGGGCGTATCAGGGCATGTAGTCGCCGCTGTCGTCGAGCGTGATGTAGTGCTCGATGCGCGAGTCGTCCGGGTCGCCGCCGTACAGTTCGACGAAGCGGCGGGCCGCAGGGAGGCCGCCGTACTGCGGGTTCATGCCGCGCAAGCTTTTGTACATCAGGGCGAGGTCGAGGTAGCGGTCGCCGGTGCCGAGGCGGCCGAGGTCGAGGATGCCGCAGAAGCGCAGGGTGCCAGGGTCGATGAAGACGTTGGGGGCGCAATAGTCCCCGTGCGTGACGGCGTCCCCGGCGCCGTGGAAGGGTGACGGGAACGGGCAGCCGGAGAGCTGGTCGAGCGCGCGTAGTCCGTCGGCCATCGCGGCCAGGACGGCGGGGCGGTCAGCCGCCGGCCAGTCCTCGGACGCATCGCGGCCGGCGAGCTCCGTGGTCAGCAGCCAATTGTTGCCGCGGTCAACGAGCTGCGGGCACGGGAAGCCGGTCCCGTTGAGCCATGCCAGCCGGTCGGCCTCGAGGCCGGCGCCGGGACCGGCCTTGTAGTAGAGGTGGTTGGGCCCACGAGCGAGTCGAACGACTGTTGCGCCCGAGCATCCGCCGACGACCGGTTCGGCGCTGGTCGCGCCGAACCGATCTTGGAGAGTATTCAGATCCACTCAGCGAAGGTTACGGTGCAACGCCGAGATCAGCTCCCCATTTGAATCGCCGTCGAGGGACCAGATCATCGCGCCGCCGAGATCGCGGTGTGAGATGTACTGCGCCTTGCGGGCCATCTCGACCGGGTCGTCCCACGTCCAGAACGTCGTACCGTCGAACAGCCAGGCGAACCCGGCCCTGTTGTCGCGGTACACGGTGTAGTCGGACAGGTGAGCCTTGAGCAGGCGGTAGTCCTCGGTGCCTGCCTCGTACGTCGCCGGAGCCGGACCGGTCGACGGCTGGAACAGACCATGGTTCGCGTTCGTCACGCCGGTCCAGCCGTGTGAGTAGAACGGCACCCCCATCACCAGTTGGTCGCGCGGTGCGCCGCGGGACAGGTACGCGTCGATCGTGACCTGCGAGCTGAACTCCGGTGTGGTCGGATCACCCTTCGGCCCGTCGATCGCGGACTGCTGGTTGGTGAGCGTCTCCCACGGACCGTGGTAGTCGTACCCCTACGTCGTACCGAAGGTCAGGTCCTTGAACAGCTTGCGGACCTCGAACCCCTTGTCGATCATCGTCGGGTTCGCCGGCAGGAACGCGGTCAGGTCGTACTTACCGTGCCGGCCGGGCAGCTTGTCCAGCTGCTTGCGGTACTCGTGCACCAGCGCGGTGAAGTTCTGCTTGTCCTCGGGCCGGATCACGTTGCCCGGGTTGCCTTCGTTGGCCGGCCACTCCCAGTCGAGGTCGACGCCGTCGAAGATGCCCTTCGCGGCACCGGCGGGGAGACCGGGCAGGTTGCCCTTGAGCCACATGTCCAGGCACGACTTCACGTGCGCGGCCCGGGAGGCCGGCGTGAGTGCTGCGTCGGAGAAGTGCGCCGAGCCGGTCCAGCCGCCGAGCGAGATGCTGATCCGGAGCTTCGGGTACTTCTTCTTCAGCTCTTTGAACTGGTTGAGGTTGCCGTTGAGCACCTGTCCGGGCTCGTCGGCCTTGCCGTTCACACTCTGCTCGGCGCTGAATGGTCGCTGGTAGTCGGCCCACGCGTCGCTGCTGATGCAGTTCCCCTGGGCGTCGACGAAGCCGAACGCGTAGTTGATGTGGGTCAGCCGGGCCGCGGCCCCGGTCTTCACCAGATCGCTGACCAGGTAGTTCCGGTCGTACCCACTCCAGTTCGTGTAGTAGCCCACCACACGCTTGCTGTCACCGTGGGCCTCGGCAGGTACGGCGACAATCGTTGGAACGACCATCGCTGCCGCAACCAGCAGCCCCACACTCCGACGCTTCATTGCACCCCCATCGGATGAGTTGATGCGCACACAGTAGGACCGCCCCCCGACTTACACAATGACTCTGCAAAAAACTCTTGATGCCCCCTGCCGGACCGCATTCTTGCGGGATGGAAAGTTTGGTGGGGTGCCCGGACTGCGGGCGGGAACTTCCGGGGGATCGGCGGTACGCCGTCTGGTGTCAGCACTGCAGCTGGAACCTGGATGCGCCGCTCGTGGAGGCGAGCCGTGAGGTCGAGCGAGAGAGCAAACTGGCCGACGTCCTGATCAGCGGGCGGACTTCCGGACCGGAGCGCTCGCTGGGCGCTTTCCTGTTGTCGTTGCCGGTCCTGCTGGTGCCGCTGCCGGGGCTGCTCGGCGGCTTGGCTCTGCTCGTGTTCTACCGGCCGTTGCTGTTCGCCGCGCCGTTTGCGGTGATCCTCTTCGTCATCACGGCGATCTTCCGCCCACGCCTCAACCGCTTGCCCGGCAACGCCCAGGCGGTGACGAGACAACAGGCGCCTCAGCTGTACGACGTCCTCGACCGCCTCGCCGTACAGACCGGTACGCCGAAACTCGAGAGCGTCGTCGTCACCACCGACACCCGGATCGCGATCGACCGCATCGGCTGGCGGTATCGCCGGGTCTTGCGACTCGGCCTCCCGGCCTGGGCCGTGCTCAACCCTCAGGAGCGGTACGCCGTTCTCGCTCACGCCATGTACGACGACCAGCGCGGCAGCCACGATCGCGTACTCGGTGCGGCGGAGCACATCCTCGGTGAACTCGCCGCGACTGTGCGACCGGGAGCGCTCGACTCAGCCGGCGACGGGAAGCTCAAGTCGTCGGAGGGAGTGGTCGTCCTGGTCGGGCAAGGAAGTGACGACCAGGTCCTGCACAGCCGGCTTGTCCAGATCGCCAACGCGGTTCTCGGCCCACCGATCCGTGGGTACCGCCGGCTGCTGCGACGGCTCGATCTGTCCGGTCGGCAACGCCGCGAGTACCGGATCGACCGCCGGGTCGCGGAGCTCGTCGGCTCGGAGCCGACCGCGCGTTCGCTGGAGCGCCTGCTGCTCGCCGGCGCGTGCTACCGCGCGCTCGCACGCGCCGTCCGGTTCGAGCCGGGTAGCGATCCGCTCGACGTGCTGCGTCGTACGGCGGCCGAGATCCCCGACCACGAGTTGGTCCGCCTGATCCGGCTGGATCAGGCGCAGAACGGGCGTACGGACGCCGACCACCCGCCGACCTGGCAGCGGACGCGTCTGCTCCGCGCGAACCCGACACCGACGACCAGCGTGTTCGCGCCGTCGAAGGACGACGAACTGGCTGCGGCTGCTCGAGCCGCCGTCAGAGAGTACGACTGACGGGATTCGTCAATCGTCGGCCGACCCTGGCGCATCCGGCGGATAGGGTCGCGGGTATGACGACTGTGCAGGCGGATCTCGCGCCGACCGGTGTGCTGCGGGCCTCCATCAACCTCGGGAACCCGGTGCTGGCGAACGGTACGCCGGATGCGCCCGGCGGGGTGACGGTGGACATCGCGCGGGAGCTCGCGAGACGCCTCGACCTGCCTTTGGAGCTGGTGTGTTTCGACGCGGCGCGGAAGTCGTTCGAGGCGATGACGACCGGGCAGGCGGACATCTGCTTCCTCGCGATCGACCCGGCCCGCGCGGAGGAGGTCGCCTTCACCGCGCCGTACGTCGTGATCGAAGGCGTGTACGCCGTACCGCGGGATTCACAGCTCGCCACGGTCGCCGAGGTCGACGCCGACGGTGTGCGGATCGGCGTGAAGCAGGGCTCCGCGTACGACCTCTACCTGACCAGAACGTTGCAGCAGGCAACAGTTGTGCGGGGTGAGGAAGGCGTCGACGTGTTCCGGGCGGAAGGGCTGGAGGCGGCGGCCGGCATCCGGCAGCCGATCGCGGCGTACGTCGCCGAGCACC
Organism: Kribbella rubisoli; assembly: GCF_004217145.1. Lineage (GTDB taxonomy): Bacteria > Actinomycetota > Actinomycetes > Propionibacteriales > Kribbellaceae > Kribbella > Kribbella rubisoli. The sequence goes on from NZ_SHKR01000012.1 coordinate 99,819, forward strand.
CCGACCTCCGTGTGATCGACGAGCGGTTCATGCAGATCCAGCAGGCCGTTGGCACCGCCAGGTCGAAGCACCCAGACACGGTCGCCTACCTCCACGACGTGGTCGAGGACCTCAAGGCCTCCGGCTTTATCGCCGCCTCCCTCGCCGCCTCCGGCCCGGCGGACGCCGCCGTCGCTCCGCCTGCCTGAGCTGCCTGCCCTTACGGGCAGTAGTCGGACAGGAACCTGCCGTGGCAGGTCATACAGGCAACCTTTTGGTCGGGTCCGGACATCTACCGGTGAGTGGTCGCCCGGCTCCGCTCCGTGAGGAGGCGTTGGGCGGCCCGATGTGAGGACAACGATCGGGAGGGACTCATCGTGGTATCCACACCACGGTCGAGGCGCCTCGGCCTAGCAGCCGTCGCCTCGATCGCCGCTTTGAGCCTCGGGCTCTCCGCCCCGGGCCATGCATCCGCAGTACCGCAAGCTCATCCACTCGCGGCGAAGGCCGCCAAGCCGACGGACAAGAGCGTCACGCTGATCACCGGTGACCGGATCACGCTGAAGGGCGGCGATCCGGCCAAGCCCGCGGTGCGCCCCGGCGCCGGCCGGACCAACGTCGCATTCAGCTCGTACCGGCTGCGGGACCACCTGTACGTCGTGCCGTCGGACGTCCGCGAGCAGCTGTCGACCGGCAAGCTCGACAGCCGGCTGTTCGACGTCACCGGCCTGATCAAGGACGGGTACGACGACAAGTCGAGCGCCACGCTCCCGCTGATCGTGACGTACAGCGGGAAGGCCCAGAAGCGGGCCGCGGTCCCGGGCGCGAAGGTCTCACGCCAGTTGCCCGTCATCAACGGCGCGGCGTTGCAGGTGACCAAGCCCGCACGCGTCCAGACCGGTGCCGGGATCGACAAGATCTGGCTCGACGGGAAGCGCAAGGTCACGCTTGATCAGTCGGTCCCGCAGATCGGCGCTCCGGTCGCGTGGCAGGCCGGCTACACCGGCAAGGGCATCCCGGTCGCCGTCCTCGACACCGGCATCGACAAGTCGCACCCGGACCTCGCGACCCAGGTGGTGGGGGAGAAGAACTTCACCGACGCGCCGGACGGCGACCACTTCGGCCACGGCACGCATGTGGCCTCCACGATCGCCGGTACGGCGGCCGCGTCGAACGGCAAGTACAAGGGCGTGGCGCCCGACGCGAGGCTGTACGACGGCAAGGTCTGCGACGACTTCGGCAGCTGCCCGGACTCCGCGATCCTGGCCGGCATGGAGTGGGCCGCGACCGAGGTCAAGGCGAAGGTCGTGAACCTGAGCCTGGGCGGCACCGACACCCCGGGCATCGACCCGCTCGAGGAGGCCGTGAACCGGCTGACCGCCGAGACCGGCACGCTCTTCGTGATTGCCGCCGGCAACGACGGACCGGCCGAGCGCACCATCGGCTCGCCGGGCAGCGCGGACGCCGCGCTCACCGTGGGCGCCGTCGACAAGCAGAACGGGCTGGCCGATTTCTCCAGCCGCGGACCGCGCGTCGGCGACGGAGCCGTGAAGCCGGACATCAGCGCACCCGGTGTGTCGATCGTCGCGGCCAAGGCCAAGGACTCGATCATCGGCGAGCCGGTCGGCGACGACTACCTGCGCCTCGACGGTACGTCGATGGCGACGCCGCACGTGGCCGGATCCGCCGCGATCCTGGCCCAGGAACACCCGGACTGGAAGGCCGCCGAGCTCAAGGGCGCGCTGATGGGTTCGGCCAAACCGGCCACCGACCAGACCGCGTTCGAGCAGGGCGCCGGCCGCGTGGATGTTGCCAAGGGCATCAAACAGACCGTGATCGCCGAGCCCGGCAACGTCTCGTTCGGTACGGCGGTGTGGCCGCACGACGACGACACCCCGGTCACCAAGACGCTGACGTACCGCAACCTCGGCGACCAGGCCGCCACGCTCAACCTCGCCGAATCGCTCAACGGCCCGGACGGTAGCCCGGCTCCGGCGGATGCGCTGAAGCTGAGCGCAACCTCCGTCACCGTCCCGGCCGGCGGTACGGCGTCCGTGCAGGCGACCTCGAACACCAAGCACAACGGTCCGGACGGCCCGTACTCCGGCCGCATCACCGCGACGAGTGGCGACACCACCGTCACCAACGCGATCGGTGTCGAGAAGGAACAGGAGAGCTACACCCTGACCCTGAAGGCGATCGGCCCGGACGGCAAGCCGGCTCCGGTCGACAGCGTCCTCACCGCGATGGAGCGGAACTTCTTCCAGTTCCTCGGTGACGGCAACGACACGATCACCATGCGGCTGCTGAAGGGCGAGTACCTGGTGCAGGCGAGCCAGTTCGTCGAGCAGCCGGACGGCAGCCTCGCCAGCTACAGCCTGGTGCAGCCGTCCATCCAGCTGACCAAGGACACCACGGTGGTGTTCGACGCCCGCGCAACCAAGCAGGTCAAGGTGACCGTTCCGCAGGCCGATGCGAAGGTCGCGCTCGCCGATGTCGGGTTCGACCGGACGTCCGCCGACGGCAGCTACGGATTCGGCTACGCGGGTCTGGCGTCTGACTTCAACGCCGTCTACAGCGCCCAACTCGGTCCCGCGCTGCCGCCGGAGCAATTCACCGGTCATGTCGTGTCCCAGTGGGCAAAGCCGGACGCGGACGGCTCGTTCAACAACTCGCCGTACGTCGTAGGTCAGTTGAACACGTTCCCCGGGGTGTTCCCGACCGGATTCGTGCGTGCGGTCAAGACGAAGGACCAGGCCGTCGTCAAACAGACCACCAATGCCACGAGCGACAGGGCCATCGAGCGAGTCCTGATCGGCAACGGTCCGGGGATGAACGGCAGCTGGTCGCCGGTCCTCGACTACGGCAAGGCTCCGCTGACCACGACGCTGTACGCCGAGGGCAAGCCGGTCACCTGGCAGTTGGAGACCGACGAGATCATCCCGAGCACGGATCCGAACGACCCGTTCCCGCAGACGATCAGCCGGCTGTTGTCGCCGGTGAAGTCGTACCGGGCCGCCAAGTCGTACCGTGAGCGGTTCAACGCCGCGGCCTTCACGATGGCTCCGGATCTCGCGGCCCGCGCGCAGAACGACCTGATCGTGTCCGCCTACGGTCTGGCCGACGCTGACGGAAACAACGGCTACGGCGCCACCGACGCCGAGTCCAGCAAGCTGATCCAGGGCGGGAAGGTCGTCGCCGAGTCGCCGTACTTCGGGTATGTCGAGGCGACCGGTCTGCCCGCGGAGAAGTCGACGTACACGCTGGAATCGACGCAGACGCGGCGGTCGTTCAGCACGTTCAGCACGCGGACGGATCTGCGCTGGACGTTCTCCTCGGCTGCGACCGACGAGCAGCAGCCGCTGCCGTTGCTCGGGATCCGCTACCGGCCGACGGTGAACAGCCACAACGTGGCCGAACGCAAGCCCGTCACTGTGCTGCCTCTCGTGGTCGAGGCGCAGCCCGGCCATGCGCTGCCCAAGATCCGGAAGCTGACGATCCAGTTCTCCGGTGACGACGGCAAGACCTGGCACGACGCCGCGGTCGCGCCGACCGGGCACGGCGATTACAAGGCGATCTTCGTGACCCCGAAGACCGCCAAGAGCATCTCGCTGAAGTCCCACCTGGTCGACGGAGCCGGAGACATTACGGAACTGACCGTTATCGGCGCCTATCCGTTGAGCTGACCGTGCAACCCCGGAGACCGGTCGTCACGTTGTGAAGGTCGCGCAGACAACCGATTTCTGGGGAGGCCCTGTGAAATTCACGCACAGAGGAACGCCCGCGATCGCCGTACTGGCGGTCGCGGGTCTGGTCGCCGGTCTGGGAGGAACCGCTCACGCGGTTCCGTCCGGCCCGGCGGCCACCGCCCGTTCCGCGGGGAGCAAAGACGTCAGCGTCACGCTGATCACCGGCGACAAGGTCGTCCTGCCCGGCGGTGACCTGGCCAAGGCGACGATCGAACCGGGGGCGGGCCGGCAGCACGTCGGCTTCACCAGCTACCGGACCAAGGATCACTCGTACGTGATCCCGGCCGATGTCACCAAGGCGGTCGGTGACGGCAAGATCGACCGCCGGCTCTTCGATGTCGCCGAGCTGGTCAAGGACAAGTACGACGACGCCTCGACGAGCACGATCCCGGTGCTGACGACGTACGCCGGTACTGCGAAGCGCGCCGTGCCGGCCGGGACGAGGGTCACCCGCCAGTTGCCATCGATCGGCGGCGCGGCGATGAAGGTCAACAAGTCGGATGCCACGACGTTCATGAGCTCCGGCGGATTCACCAAGCTGTGGCTGGACGGCAAGCGGAAGGTGCTGCTGGACCAGTCGGTCCCGCAGATCGGCGGACCGGTCGCGTGGCAGGCCGGGTACACCGGCAAGGGCGTCTCGGTCGCGGTGCTCGACACCGGCATCGACGCGACCCACCCCGACCTCGCGACGCAGGTCGTGGGCGAGAAGAACTTCACCACCGAGTCCGCCGACGACCTCGTCGGTCACGGCACCCATGTCGCCTCGACCATCGCCGGCACCGGCGCTGCGTCGGACGGGAAGTACAAGGGCGTGGCGCCTGACGCCCGGATCTACGACGGCAAGGTCTGTGAGGTCTGGGGTTGCGAGGAGTCCGCGATCCTCGCCGGCATGGACTGGGCCGCGAACGACGTCAAGGCGAAGATCGTCAACCTCAGCCTCGGCGGCACGGACACCCCGGACCTCGACCCGCTCGAGGAGGCCGTGAACCGTCTGACCGCGCAGACCGGCACTCTGTTTGTTGTTGCTGCTGGCAACGAAGGGCCGGGCGACGGGACGATCGACTCACCGGGTAGCGCGGATGCGGCGCTGACGGTCGGCAACGTGACCAAGCAGGACCAGCTCAACCTGACGTCGAGCCGCGGGCCGCGGACCGGTGACAGCGCGCTCAAGCCGGACGTGACCGCGCCCGGCACGGACATCGTCGCGGCCAAGTCGAAGGACTCGACGATCGGTGAGCCGGTCGGCGACAAGTACCTGCGGCTCTCGGGTACGTCGATGGCGACGCCGCACACCGCGGGCGCGGCCGCGATCCTGCTGCAGGAACACCCGTCCTGGACGCCGGCCGAGCTGAAGGCCGCGCTGATGGGTTCGGCGAAGGTCGCCGCGGACCAGACGTCCTTCCAGCAGGGCGCGGGGCGGATCGACCTGACCACGGCGATCAAGCAGAGCGTGGTCTCCGAGCCCGGCAACGTGTCGTTCGGCAAAGCGTCGTACCCGCACACCGACGACCAGCCCATCACTCGCGAGGTGACCTACCGCAACCTCGGCGACGCGGCCGTCACGCTGTCGCTGTCGTCGGTGCTGAACGGCCCCGACGGTACGGCGGCCCCCGCCGGCGCGCTGAAGCTGAGCGCCGACTCGGTCACCGTTCCGGCCGGCGGTACGGCGTCCGTGCAGGCGACGTCGGACACCAGCCTCGGCGGCGCGGACGGCCTCTACAGCGGCCGCATCACCGCCACGGGCGGCGGCCAGACCGTCGTCGTACCGGTGGGTGTGGACAAGGAAGTCCCGACGTACACGCTGACCGTCAAACTGATCAAGCCGAACGGCGCCCCGGACCCGGACTACCCGGTGTCCGTCATCGGCGTCGACAACGACGAGAACGACATGGTTTCGCCGGACGAGAACGGCACGGTGACGCTCAGGCTGACGCAGGGCGAGTACATACTCAACCAGTTCCAGGAGTTCGAGCGCGGCACGGAGGACTGGATCTTCTTCACGCTGGTTGCGCCGAGTGTGAAGCTGACCGGGGACCAGACGGTCGTCCTCGATGCGCGGAAGGCGAAGCCGGTGACCACCTCGGTGCCGAAGGCCGACGCGGTGCAGGCCAACTCCGACATCGGGTTCGACCGGACGATCAAGGGCGGCCAGTACACGTACTCCGCCGGCGGATTCTTGTCGGGGACGATGTTCACCTACAACGCCGGTCCGAAGCTCCCCACGTCCGAGATGACCGGGCACGTCATGTCCCAATGGGGTGTGCCGGGCGCGGACGGGCTGTTCACGAACACGCCGTACCTGTACGGGATCGCGAACTTCCAGCCTGGCGACTTCCCGACCGGGTTCGACCGCTTGGTGAAGCAGTCCGACCTCGCGACCGTGGACAGCACGGTCAACAAGACGGTCGAGCCACGAGTCTTCAAGATGCTGTCCGCGGTGGGGCCGACGGGCGGCGGCGGATGGGCGAGAGTCATCCGCCTCGACCTGCCGCGGACGATCCGCTACTACGTGGACCAGACGCCGTACGGCTGGTCCGGATCGACCGAGGAGGACGTCGACGGCTCGGACCTCCCGTTCGGGAAATGGCGCATCGAGGGTGCGCCGGTGGTCTACAAGGCCGGGCGGCACTACCAGGAGCGGTGGAATGCTGCGGCGTTCGGTCCGTCGGTGTTCGCGTTCGCCCCCACCACCCGGACCGCGGACCGGATGGACATCTACCTGAACAGCCTCACCGATGCGGACGGCCACGGTGGCTACATCGACACCACGTCCGCGAGTACGACGCTGTACCGCGACGGGACCGAGATCGGAGCCACGGACGGGTTCGGCATCAGCGCTACCGGGCTGCCGGCGGGCAAGGCGTCGTACAAGCTCGTCGCGACCCGCGCGCAGGAGGTCTGGCCGTTCGCGACCCGGATCGATCTGGAGGCGACGTTCACCTCGTCGGCCGACCAGCCGAACATCCCGATCCACACGGTTGCCTTCCAGCCCGAGGTTGACGGCAACAACACGATGGTGCGCAAGCCGGTCACGGTCCTGCCCTTCACGGCCGAGGGCGTGACGACAGTGAAGGTCGAGTACTCGGGCGACGGCGGAGCGACCTGGAAGCAGGCGCCGGTCGCCGGTCACAAGGCGATCTTCCCGACGCCGGCCGGTAAGGCCGTCTCGCTGCGCTCGACGGCGACGGATGCCGCCGGGAACAGCACGACGCAAACGGTGATCATCGCGTACACCATGCGGTGAGAACAGCAGAAAGCCCCCCGGAGCAGTTGAACTGGTCCCCGAAAGTTGGACTGGTTGAGTAAGAGGTTATAGAGGGTTTCTAGGCTGCGAGGGCCTGGGTCCGGTACTGCACCGGGCTCAGGCCCTTGAGGTTTGTGGAGATGCGGTGGTTGTTGTACCAGGTGATGTAGTCGTGGAGGGCGGCGACGAACGCGCGGGTGTCGGTGTAGGTGGTGTGGTGGAAGAGTTCTTCTTTGAGGTGTCCGAACCAGTTCTCGATGACGGCGTTGTCGTGGCAGTTGGCTTTGCGAGACATCGACTGGGTCGCGCCGGCGCCGGCGAGCAGACGCTGCCAGGAGCGGTGCTGGTACTGGAACCCTTGGTCGGAGTGCACCAGCAGCGCCTGGCCGGGGCGGGGGCCGGGGTCGAGGGTGGCCAGAGCGTCGCGCAGTGAGTTGTTGGTCAGGGTCAGGTTCGGTGAGTTGCCGATTGTGTAGGCGATGATCTGGTGGTCGAACAGGTCCATCACCGGCGACAGGTAGAGCTTGCGGTCCCCGAGGCGGAACTCGGTGACGTCGGTGACCCATTTCTGATTCGGCGCCTCGGCGTCGAACTTGCGGTCGAGCACGTTCGGTGCCGTCTTGCCGACCTCACCGCGATAGGAAACGTAACGACGCCGGCGCCGAACCGGGCAGTGCAGCCCGAGCTGCCGCATCAGTTTCAGCACGGTCTTCTTCGCCACCCGCCAGCCCTGTCGAGCCAGCACGGCGTGAACACGGCGGTGTCCGTAGCGGTGTTTGGCCTGATCAAAGGCGGTTTTAACCGCCGACTTGAGCTCGGCCTGCGGATCGGACCGTCTCAGTCGGGCTTGGTGGTAGAAGAACGTCGAGCGGGCCAGACCCGCGATACCCAGCAACAAGTCCAGGCAGTGTTCAGCCTTGAGAGAGATGACGGCCCGGACCTTCACCGCCGTTCTTGCTGCTCCCTCAAGGCCTTCAATTTTCCCAGATAGGCCACCTTCGCCTTCAGCAGCTCGTTCTCCCGACGCAGCCGCTCCAGCTCCGACTCCGGCGGTGCTGACTCAGGGTCCTTTCGTGGCCGGCCTTTCGGTTTCGGCCGCAGCCCATCAGCACCCTCCTGGCGATACCTACGGGCCCACGTCTTCACCAGTTTCGGCGAGGACAACTCGTGCTCGGCCGCCAGCTCCGTGGCCGGCTCACCGGCGAGGAACCGCTCGACCACGGCCAGCTTGAACTCGAACGAGAATGCCCGCTTGCCTGGTTGGGCCACCAGCGCTCCCTTGCCATGGATCCGCCACCGCTGATACAGCAGCTTGACCGGGTCAGGCGCGGCCACCAGCCGCGTCGCCACAGCCCACGAGCCCATCCCCTCCTCGAACAAACCTAGCGCCAGCACCCGCTGCGCCTCGGTCAGCGAACTACGTCGATCCATACGAAAGCTCCCCAGGAGTTGGAACTGAAATTCTCAGTCCAACTTCTGGGGAGCTGTTCACGTCCTGGGGGCTTTCTGCTTGCTCGCGAAGGTCAGCCGATCAGGCCGAGGGCCTTCACCGCGTCGCGCTCCTCGCCGAGTTCGGCGACCGAGGCGTCGATCTTGCCGCGGGAGAAGTCGTTGATCTCCAGGCCCTGCACGATCTCCCAGTTGGCGTCCTTGACGGTCACCGGGAACGACGAGATCAGGCCCTCCGCGACGCCGTACGAGCCGTCGGAGACGACAGCCATCGACAGCCAGTCGCCGTCGGCCGAGCCGGCCAGCCAGTCGCGGGTGTGGTCGATGGTGGCGGCCGCGGCGGAGGCGGCCGAGGACGCGCCCCGGGCCTCGATGATCGCGGCGCCGCGCTTCTGCACGGTCGGGAGGAAGTCGTTCTCCAGCCAGGCCTGGTCGTTGACGACCTCGGCCGCGTTCTTGCCGGCCACCTCGGCGTGGAAGATGTCCGGGTACTGCGTCGCGGAGTGGTTGCCCCAGATCGTCAGCCTCTTCAGATCGGTGACGTGCACGCCGGTCTTCTTGGCCAGCTGCGCCAGCGCCCGGTTGTGGTCGAGCCGGGTCAGCGCGGAGAACCGCTCGGCCGGGATGTCCGGCGCGTTGCTCTTCGCGATCAGCGCGTTCGTGTTGGCCGGGTTGCCGGTGACGGTGATCCGGACGTCGTCGGCGGCGTGGTCGTTCAGCGCCTTGCCCTGGACGGTGAAGATCGCGCCGTTGGCCTCGAGCAGGTCACCGCGCTCCATACCCTTGGTCCGCGGCCGCGCACCCACCAGCAGCGCGACGTTGACGCCGTCGAAGACCACGTTCGGGTCGTCGCCGATCTCGATCCCGGCCAGCGCCGGGAACGCGGAGTCCTCGAGCTCCATCACGACGCCCTCAAGTGCCTTCAGCGCCGGGGTGATCTCGAGCAGCCGCAGCTCCACCGGGGTGTCCGGCCCGAGCAGGGCCCCGCTCGCGATCCGGAACAGCAGGCTGTATCCGATATTCCCCGCGGCCCCGGTAACGGCCACCTTCACCGGTGTAGTGCTCACGACACGCTCCTAGAAACTCATTGTTGGTGTGCTTCGGACGCTAGCAAGCCCGGCGTCCGGTACCAACGCTGGGGGCGACCGAATAGCTCACATCCCAATACATCATTCACCGATCGGTCATCCGGCGTACGTCACGCCGCCGTCGCTGTGTCCGAGGGTGGCGCAAAGTCCCTGATGTGTAAGGAGTAACCCATGAAGCGATTGGTGCCGGTCGCTGTTTCGGCGATTGCGGTGGTCGCGTCGGTCCTCGTCCCGCAGACCGTCGAGGCGACCAAGCACGACGACTTCGTCATCGTCGGCCACCGGGGCGCGTCCGGCTACCGGCCCGAGCACACGCTGGCGTCGTACGAGCTGGCCGCACGGATGGGTGCCGACTACATCGAGCCCGACCTGGTCACCACCAAGGACCACGTGCTGGTCACCCGGCACGAGCCCGAGATCGGCGGTACGACGGACGTCGCGAACCACCCGGAGTTCAACGACCGCAAGAAGACCAAGCTGCTCGACGGAGTCGCGGTCACCGGCTGGTTCACGGAGGACTTCACGCTGGCCGAGCTGAAGGCGCTACGCGCCAAGGAGCGGATTCCCGCGACCCGTCAGCACAACACGGTGTTCGACGGGCACTACCAGATCCCGACCTTCCAGGAAGTGATCGACCTCAGCAAGCGGCTGTCCAAGGAGCTCGGCCGCCCGATCGGCATCTACCCCGAGACCAAGCACCCGACGTACTTCCGGCAGCAAGGCCTGCCGCTCGAGCCGGAGCTCGTCCGGACGCTGAACCGCAACGGCCTGAACAAGAAGGACGCGAAGGTGTTCGTGCAGTCCTTCGAGGTCTCCAACCTGAAAGCACTGGACAACGAGCTCCGGGTCCCGCTGGTGCAGCTGACCAGCTCGGTCGGCGCGCCGTACGACTTCGTGGCCTCCGGCGACAAGCGCACGTACGCCGACATCGTCAGCGCGAAGGGTCTGCGCGAGGTCGCGACGTACGCCGACGGTGTCGGGCCGAGCAAGGACCAGATCATCCCGCTGGACGCGGCCGGCAAGCTGGGCAAGCCGACCAGCCTGGTCGCCGACGCGCACAAGGCCGGCCTGGTCGTGCACCCGTACACGTTCCGGGTCGAGAACACCTTCCTGCCGGCCGACTTCGACAGCTCGGCCAGTCCGAACGACTCGGGCAACCTGTTCGGCGAGATCGCGGCGTACCGCAAGGCCGGGATCGACGGGCTGTTCACCGACAACACCGATATCGCGGTGGCCGAGGAGAAGGAAGCTCGCTGACTGAAATGATGGGCGGGTGGAACGGCGGACGGCCTCCGGGCTGGCGAGTGTAGAGGCGCAGCACGACGGGACATTCGTGCTGCGGATCGACGGGTCGCCGCAGTCGCAGGTCGATCTGGCCGATCCCACCCACCTGCCGTTCGAGTACATGCGCCGGATCGGCGACGTCGTGGACGCGATCGCGCCGCGACGTCAGCCGGTCGCGGTGCTGCACGTCGGCGGGGCCGCGTTGAGCATCCCGCGGTACGTCGCCGTCACCCGACCGCGGTCCCGGCAGATCGTGCTCGAGCCGGACGAGGACCTGACCGAGTTCGTCCGCGAGGCGCTTCCGCTGCCGAAACGGACGGGCATCAAGGTGCGGCCGGTCACGGGCCGGGCCGGCATCGGCGAGGTGTACGACGACTCGATGGACGTGGTGATCCTGGACGCGTTCGAGCATGAGGCGGTGCCGGCGAATCTGGTGACGGCGGAGTTCTTCGCGGAGTGCGCCCGGGTCCTGCGGCCGACCGGCGTACTGGTGGCGAATCTGATCGACGGGAAGGCCGGGTTGCCGTTCATCCGGCGTACTGCGGCGACCGTGCGAGCGGCGATCGGGGCCGGGGTGGTGCTCGCGGAGCGGAAGATCCTGCGTGGCAAGGGATTCGGGAACGTCATCATGGTCGCGTCACGGCAGCCCGTTCCCGCAATGACCGATGCGGGGCGGCGCGCCCAACCGCCGTACGACGTGATGGCGCTCGACGAGCTGGCCGGCAAGGCCGCACCCCTGACGGATGCGGAAGCCTACGTCCCGCCACGAGCCCCAGCCTCGGTCTTCCGCAGTTGACCCAGGCCTCCGGCCGGAGCCGGCCGTGCCTAGGCGCTCTCGGTCAGAGGTGAGTGGTCGCGGGCGGCGCCGAGGCGCTCAACCGTGCGGGCGACTGCGGCGCGCTCAGCTGCGGTTGCGCCGACCGCTCGGACCAGCCGGTCGAGCCGGTCAGGGCTGGCCAGCCGTGCCCCTTGCAACCATGCCTGCAGCGTGGCCCTCGGGATGCCGGTGAGCCCCGCGAGCGTCCGCAACGACCGTGGTCGGGCGAGCGCTGCGACAGCGGCGCCCAGCTCTTCCAGCGTCTCGGCTTCGTCGAGTAGGCCGACGATGTCGCGGGGGTCCCGGTTTGACTGTTCCCAGCGGCGGCGCCAGACGGGCAGCAGGTCGGTGGGTACACCGCATCCGGTGAGGAATGCGGCGGCGACCTCCCAGGACGGCAGCTGTTTGGTCGCGCGGATCAGGTGTGGATGGGAGTAGTGGGCGCGGTCCGCCAATTGCCGGTAGCTCAACCCGGCGTGACGCCGTACCCGTTGCAACGCTTCCGGGAAGTCCTCCACGTGTTCAAACATAACTCAACACGTTTCAACAGATCAAGCGGCAGTTAGGCTTGACCCTGTGTCCGTCGCGAAGGTTGCCGCCCTGGCCTACTACCCGGTGAAAGGTCTCGCCGGGATTCCCGTCGACTCAGCTGAGGTCGGTCCGACCGGCCTGCTGAACGACCGGCTGTTCATGCTCGTCGAGCCGGACGGTACGTTCCTCAGCCAACGCAAGCTCCCCGCGATGGCAACCCTCCGCGCCGAGCTGGCCGGCGACACCCTCCAGCTGTCCGCCCCCGACGCACCCGATCTCGAGCTGGCGATCAAGTACGACGGCAAGCGGCGCGACGTCAGCCTGTTCGGCAAATGGTTCGGCCAGGGCGTCGTACAGGACCCGGCCGCGGATGAGTGGTTCACGGCCCGCCTCGGTACGCCGGCTGCACTGGTCCGCGTCACGCCCGAGCACGAACGGCCCGGCTGGGGTGCGCATCGCGGCCTCACCGGGTACGGCGACGCGCACGCGCTGATGATCACGTCGCTGTCGTCACTCGACGGGCTGAATGCGCGCATCGTCGAGCGCGGCGGCGAGGTGATCCCGATGAATCGCTTCCGGCCGAACATCGTCGTGTCCGGCTGGCCGGAGCCGCACACCGAGGACAAGGTCCTGCGGATGACTGCCGGCGCCGTCGAGATCGGCTACTCGGCGCGCGGCATCCGGTGTGCGGTTCCGACGGTGGATCAGCTGACCGGTGCCAAGTCAGGGCCGGAGCCGACCAGGACGCTGGCGACGTACCGGCGCGAACCGGCGTACGGCGGCGGCGTCAGCTTCGGCATCAAGGCCGCAGTACTTGCCGGAGGCACCATTCGCGTCGGCGACGAGATCGCCGTCCGGGAATGGATCCCGGACGGCACCGATCCCGCACAGGACTAGCAACCCACCCTGTAGCGGCCGGTGACGGCCTTGTAGGTGCAGGTGTCGAAGGTTTTGCCGGCCGGGGTCTGGAAGCGGGCGGTGTCGCCGGTGTTGTTCCAGACGTACCAGCTCTGGTTCCAGTAGAGCGTCAGTGCCCGGTTGCGGTTCTTGCCGGTGCGGACGATGACCGTCGACCGGCCGGGCAGCACGTAGCCGCGCGGGAACACGAACACGTGGTTGGCCACGTCGGCGACCCGGAAGCCGGACAAGTTGATCGGCCGGCTGCTGATGTTGCGGACAGTGAAGAATTCGTTGTTGATCTGGGCGTTGGTGCGGACGTCCGTGCCCGGCGGGTCGTACTGGATCCCGCTGAGTACGGCGGTGATCGCCGCGTCGGCCGTCAGCGGCGCGAAGGCCGCCGTACCGGCCAGCACCACCGCGGCCGTCGCGGCGGAAAAGAGCGTGCGGAAGCGTCGTGCGAACACAGAAAATCCCCTTCGGCAGTGGGCCGAATCTCCCCCCGGCCCGATGAACTTCGGCTGCCGGTTCCCCCCGGCGGTCGCACGCTAGTCGTTACGCTCCGTGCTCGTCAAGGGCTCAACCAATGGGTGTCGCGACCCCGTGCTCGAGCACCTTCACACGCCCTTCCAACCCGGCCTCACGGAACGCGGAGACGAGCTGATCGGGCCCTTCGGTGAAGTGCGCCCAGCCCTCGGTGTGTACCGGGACGATCGTCGCCGCACCGAGCAGTCGCGCTGCCTCGACCGCGTCCGCGGACGTCAGCGTCAGGTTGGCTCCGTCGAGCAGCGCGGTCCGCGCGGCGCCGGCGAACAGCACCGCGACATCGATCGGTGCGAAGTGGTCCGCGATCTCCTTCACCAGCCCGAGCGACGCGTTGTCGCCGGCGACGTACACGGTCGGCAGCCCTTCGCCCTGCAGCACGAAACCAGTGACGACGCCGAGCACCTTCTCAGCACCTTCCGGGCCGTGCAGCGCGGGTACGCCGGTCACCGTGACGACGCCGCCGTCCGGTCGGGGCAGGTCGATCGACTCCCAGTTCTCCAGGCCGCGGACGCCTTCGATGCGAGTGGCCGCGCCTGGGGTCGAGAGGACGGTCGGGATGGTCGCCAGCAGCGCGCGGCCGGCGTCGTCGAGGTTGTCCTTGTGCTCGTCGTGCGAGACGAGGGCGACATCGATCGGACCGAGCTTGCCGGCCGGGATCGCCGGGCCGATCAGCTTGGTCATCACCCGACCCGGCAGTTGGTAGTCGCGGGGCTCGTCGAAGGCGGGGTCGATCAGGAACGTCAGGCCGCCGAGGTTCAGGACGGCGGTCGGGCCGCCGATGTGCGTGATCTCCATGACCACGATCCTCCGTCGCGGCGAGCCGTCCGGCCATTGGCCCGGGAGCCATAGTTGCCGAAGATCGGGCCATACTGTCCTCATGCGTACTGTCGCGGTCCTCGCGTACGACGGGATGAGCCCGTTCCACCTGTCCGTGCCCTGCCTGGTGCTCGGCGAGCGACGGGGCCGCACGACGGGGTACGACGTACTCGTCTGCGCGGAGGAGCCTGGGTCGATGCGGACGAACGCCGGGTTCGGGATCAGCGTGGATCACGGGCTCGAGGCGATGGAGCGGGCCGATGTCGTCGTGCTGCCGAGCTGGGAGCCCGGTCGGCAGGCGTCCGACGTACTGCTGGACGCGATCCGGGGGGCGCATGCGCGCGGCGCGACGGTGGTGGGGTTGTGCATCGGGGCGTTCCTGGTGGCGGAGAGCGGGATCGCGGTGGGGCGCGAGGTGGTGACGCACTGGCGGTGGGCCGACGAGCTGCGCGTTCAGCATCCTGAGCTGGATGTGCGCGCGGATGTGCTGTGGTCGGATCTCGGCGACGTGATCACCTCGGCGGGTACGGCGGCGTCGCTCGACTGCTGTCTGCACCTGGTTCGGATGCATCACGGGGTCGAGGAGGCGGAGAAGGTTGCCCGCGACATCGTCGTCGCGCCGCATCGGAGCGGGTCGCAGGCGCAGTACATCCCGGTGCCGGTGCCGCCGGATCCGGGCGACGACGTGATCGAGAAGGCGATGGTGTGGGCGCGGGGGAGGCTTGACCAGCCGGTGTCGCTGGACGAGTGGGCCGGGGCGGTGGCGCTGTCGCGGCGTACGTTCACGCGGCAGTTCCGGGCGCGGACCGGGAGTTCGGGGCAGGCGTGGTTGTTGCGGCAACGGCTGGACCGGGCGCGGCTGTTGCTGGAGACAACCGATCTGCCGGTCGAGCGCGTCGCGGCGTCGAGTGGGTTCGGGAGCAGCGATGCGTTGCGGCACCACTTCCACGCGCTGCTGGGGACGACGCCGCAGCGGCATCGGCAGGAGTTCTACAGCAGCACGAGCAGGATGTAGATCACCGGCGCGGCGAACGTGACGAGCAGGATCCAGGCCATCATCCGATGCCCGGTCTTGCCGCGATCGAGCGACGAGGCGAAGTACAGCACGGCGCCTTCCTCGGTGTGCCGGCTCAGCCCCATCCGCTTGGCCTCCTCGGGGCGCGGATCGGGCCGCTCCTCGGCAAACGCGTCCGGGTGAATCCCGTAATGCGCCGGCCCGGCCGAATCCACGTCGTCACGCTCGGAGAACATCCAGCCTCCCGCAGGTTGGTGGACCAGGTCGTCCAACCATGATCACACCAACCAGCAGGATTCGTGCCGCACTTCCTACGAGAAGTCCGCCACCCAGGCGTACCGCGTCGGCTTCGAGCCGATGCAGAGGCCGAGCAGGTCGATCGCCGTGCAGTGTGGCGAGCCCCTCCGCCCGACTCCCAGTGTGGTCAAGCCGCAGTTGAGGATCGTGCCCCGACTCTGCGCCATCATCTGGTCGTACGCCTGCTGGGCGCTCCAGTTGTCGCCGCCGGCGGTCGAGTTCGAAGGGCCGAAGCTGTTCGTCGAGCCCGACTTGGCGCGGCTGCTCGCGTCCGAGCGGGCGCTGCCGGTCAGGCCCGGGTCCTGCTCCAGAGGCGCGCACCCGTTGTTCTTGCGAGCGCTGTCGATCATGTCGAACAGCTGCGACTCGTTGGCGTCCATACCGCCGTCCCGCGCCGGAGGTGGTGGCGGGGGTGGGGTGGTGGTTGGGGTCTGGGTCGGGCGACTTGTGGAGACTGTGCGGCCCGGTGAGGTCGGGGCGCTGGTCGCGTTCTCCGAGGTGGGGGAGTCGGTCGGCTCGATGGTGCTCGGGGATTCCGACGGGACCGTGGTCGGGGAGGCGGAGTCCGTCGGCGTGTCTGTCGGGTTCGCCGTGGGACTGGTGGTCGGGGTGACTGTCGGCGAACTCGTCGGGGTCGCCGTCGGCGGGACCGTCGGCCGCGTGGTCGGGGTCGCCACGGCAGCCTTGGTGGTCGGGGTGATGTACGTGTCATCGGTCCGCGTGACCATTGGCACCGAAGCGTCCGCGTCGTCGTTCTGCGGCTGATGCAACAGGATCCAGGAGATCGGCGTAATCACCAGCACCACGGAAGCCATGGCAATGATCGACCGCCGCCCCCGAGCCCCCCGCTCCCCAGAACCAGCCCGCCGCGAACCGCGCCCCGGCCCACTACCCCCAGGCCCAGAACCCCCACGCCCACCAGCAGCGCGCGCAGCCCCACGCCCACCGTCCGCACCAGCAGAGCCAGCACCATCCGCGCCAGCCGAGTCGGCTCCCGCCAACCCGAGACCAGCACCACCTGTCGCGCCGGCGGAGCCGGCACTAGCCAGTCCGAAGTCGGTAGCACCAGCAGCGGCAGCGCCTCTTGTGGTGAGTCCAGGGGTGTCAGTGCGTGCTGCTCTGTCGGATTCGCTTAGACCTGCACCTGTGCCGGCGGCGTCGAAGGCGGCTGCGGCACTCGCTGCACCAGTACCGGCTGTACCAGGGGTCTCAGTGCGTGGGGCTCGGGTGGTGTGGCCGGTGGCGGCCAGGGCGTCGGCTGCTGAGGCGGCTGGGGTGGGTCGCGAAGGAGTGTCCAGCGACGCCCAGTCGTCGGCGGCGCGGCGGACGGACCAGGTGCCGGCGGTCTCGCCCAGGCCGGTGCGCTCTGTCGGCTCCGGGGTTTCCGAACGACGTGCTGCACGGCGAGCGCGGGTGGGTGGCTCCGGTTCGGCGCCGGCGATCGGCTGCTCGACCCACGACGGCGTACCAGCAGGCGTCCGCGTGGGCAGCCCTGAGGTCGCGTCCTCGGGTGCGGTGTAGCTGGGGAGCGCGCCGCGCGGGGCGTACTGCGGGGTTGCCGGGCGGGACTGGTTGCCTCCGGCCCAGAACGGGTTTTCGTTGGACGCACCGGCGTTCTGCGCCGTGGCCCAGAACGGGGACTCGTCGCTGGAACGCGGTGCGTACCGCGGTGGTTCGGGTGGTGCGGGCGGGGTGGATTCCGCGGGCGGGGTGGACCGGTTGCCGGACCGCGACGAGCGTGACGCTGCTCGGGTCGCCTTCCTGCGTGGCTTGTACCGGCCGTTTCCGGACTCGGACATTATTTCGTTGTTCCCTTCAAAGTCGCGCCCCCAAGACGTGCCTCATCAGCCGTCTCACCGGAGCCCCCCAGGAACGTCCGGCGACATGACAAGGTCGGATCTACCCGCGGCGACCGGCCGTGAACCGGCCGGACATTGTGGGCCTGAGACAACGTCTCGCCCGCACTCGGTGATCTGCACACAATGACAACCACAACGGCCCTCAGCTCCGGCCGAAGTCCTGGACCCAGCTGCCCGGTCCGTAGTTGGACTTGACCTGCCCCGGGTCGTAGCCGATGCCGATCGTGGTGAACTTGCAGTTGAGGATGTTCGCGCGGTGGCCGTCGCTCTGCATCCAGGCCGCGACCACCTTCTGGGCGGTGTCGTAGCCGGCCGCGATGTTCTCGCCCCAGCTCGACCCGCGGTACCCGGCAGCCTTCATCCGGTCGCCGGGGTCCTGACCGTCAGGGTTGGTGTGGTCCATGTAGTGCCGCCGGACCATGTCTGACGCGTGCTTCCCGGCTGCCTTGACGAGCGCACTGTCCAGCCGGAGCGGACCGCAGCCCTGCTGCTGACGGATCTGGTTCGTGTAGTCGAGGACCTGCCGCTCCTGCGTGCTCGTGCCGCCACCGCTCGGCGGCGGCGGAGTGTCGGTCGGAGTCGGTTCGGTACTGCGGGTCTTCGTCGGCTCAGGCGTCGAACTCGACGTCTTCATCGGGTAGCTCGGCTTCGGCCGCCCGCCGCTGGTCGTCCGCGTGTTGCCCGGCGAGCTCGGCGGCACGGTCACAGTCGTCACGCCGGCCGTCGGAGCAGTCGGAGTCGTGAGTACGCCGGTAGGCGTGACACCCGGCGTACCGGGGCTGGTCGGAGTGGCCGACGTGGACGACGAGACCGCGCCCGGGCCGAGCGCCGGCGTACCGACGACTGCCGTGGTCGTGCGACCGTTCGGCAGCGTCTTGGTGATCGTGACGAGCGGCGTACCGGCGTTGTCGCCCGAGCCGCCGTCGATGCGCGTGTCCTCGGAGACGTTCAGAACCTTGGCAGCGCCGTCGGTCCGCGAGTTGTCGTGGGACATCAGCCAGACGACCGGCCCGATCGCGAGCAGCACCGACAAAGCGCTGACAACAGGGGCGACCAGGCCACGGCTCCGCCTGGGAGCACGTCTGTTGCCGCGGTGCCGCCGGGGGGTAGGCGAATCCGTCATGGGATGGGCGAATCCTCTTCGTTCTTCGTCGTACCGAGTGTCGCGTCGTTCCCCGTTGGTCCAGCCAGGTCCCCCCTGGTTACCGAACAGGAACCTTAACGGACCCGCGAGGTCATCGTTACAGGTCTGCGACGCCTCTTAACGATTCCCGAAGGTTGCTCGGGCAACGATTAACGAACAGGGCCGGAACGGCTGATCATCCGCCGAAGTCCTGCACCCAACTGCCGTTGCCCCAGTCCGGCTTCACCTGGCCGCTGTCGTACCCGATGCCGATCATCGTGTAGGTGCAGTTGAGGATGTTCGCGCGGTGGCCGGGGCTGTTCATCCAGCCGGTGACGACCGCCGACGGGCTCGAGTAGCCAACGGCAATGTTCTCGGCCATCGCACCGCCCTTGAACCCGGCGGACTTCATCCGGTCGAACGGGCTGCGGCCGTCCAGGCTGTCGTGCGCGAAGTAGTGCTGGTCGACCATGTCCGAGGCATGCGCCTGGGCCGCTTTGGTGAGGGCGCTGTTGGTGCGCAGCGGTCCGCAGCCGGCCTTGGCCCGCTCCTGGTTGGTGAGAGCAAGCACTTGTGCCGCAGAGCCACCGCTGGGCTTGGAAGTCGTCGTCGGCTTCGGAGTTGCGGTGTGGCTCGGCTTCGTCGTCGGCTTGGACGTCGTCCTGGTGGGCTTCGGGGTCGGCGTACGTGAGCTGTCCCGGCTCGGGGCCGTGGTCGACCGGGTCGGCTTCGGGGTCGGGGTCTTCGTCGTGGCGCGCGTCGGCGTAGGTATCGGCGTCGAGTTGGGTGTGTACGACGGAGTCGTCGGACGCCTCGGAGTCGCCTTCGGGGCGTCGTCGCCGGCCGGCGCGACGGACGTGATCGGGTTCTCCTGGCTGGTCGGTTTGCTGCTGCCGGTCTGACGTACGACGAACCACCCGACGCCGACCAGCAGGACCAGAGCAGACAGCGACGCGATGAGAGGACCGGCCACGCCGCTGGCAAGTGACCGTTTGTGGTTCGTCATGGTGAGCACCCTTGCCCAGGCCGGCGTTTGCCGACCCACTCAAAGACGCCCCTTGACAAACCTTTGACTATCGCAGTCGTTTCAAACGGTTGACCGGGCGATGACGATATCGGCGATGACCTTCCAGCCCAGGCTTCGGTACAGGCGCAGGCCGTCGATCGAGGCGATCAGGATGCCGCGTTTGGCGCCCTTCGCCGCGGCCGCTTCGACCAGCGACGCCATCACCGCACTGCCGAGTCCGCGTCGCCGATGGGCCGGATCCGTCTCGATCCGGTCCGCGACCGCGTCCTCACCGACGACCGCCATCCGCCCGCTCGACACCACTCCGCCGTGCATGGTGGCGCGGGTGATGATCAGGTTGTCCTCGAGTTCGGTGTGCAACGCATATCGCTCGTGCAGCTTCAACGCCGGCTGCTCCGAGAGCTGGATCGTCATCAGCCAGTCCTGGTCCTGCTGGACCTCGAGCCCGAGGTCCTCCAGCTGCTCGATCCGGGCTTCCTTGTCATCGGTGGCCAGAGTGATCCAGCCCGCGCCGCGCCCGCCGCCGTCGGCCGAGGCCAGCTGGGCGGCACGCTCCACACGTTCCGGTTTGTCGTCGGCATCCAGTACGACGTACTCCGTCGGACGGCTCTCCTCACCCGCACGGACGATCAAGATGCCGTCGTTGTCGTCCTCCACTGTGGTCCAGCCCCGCGAGACGGACCACCCGGCCTGCCAGCGGCGGACGAGTTCCTCACGATCTCTCACCCGTCGATTCAATCAGCCCGCAACCGCCACGGCGAGGGGAACTGGTGTCGCTTGACACCAACTGGCCGTGAATTTCCGCCTGCAGGCTGTCACCATTACGCCCTGGACGTCTCAGGGGTCAACCCCTGAGCTGGTCGGTTGCGCCTCCGGATTCTCGGCGGCCAACCGGCCGTCCAAGGGGTTGACCCCTGAGACGTACGAGGCGGGGGCGGGGTCAGCGCGCGGCGTACTCGTCGGCGAGCAGGTCGAAGATCAGGTCGTTGTCGTAGTTGCCGTCGCGGCGTGGAATGGCCGCGCGCTCCGTCCCGACGTGGGTGAATCCGTTGGCCTCGGCAACATGCGCGGACGCGCTGTTGCCCTCGGCAGCCTTCACCACCAGCCGGCGCCGGCCCAGGCCGCCTTCCGCGACGGGCTTGAACGCGTGCGGGATCAGCAGCTGGACCGCCGAGGTCATCACCTTCCGGCCGCGCGCGTCCGGGTGCATCCAGTACCCGATCTCGCCCATGGTCGCGTCCATCCGGTTGTTCAAATGGAAGACGCTGACGTTCCCGAGCAGCTGATCGGTCGCTGGATCGGCGATTGCCCACGCCACACCTTCGCCGCTTGCCATCATGTGCAGCCGGGTCTTGATGAACCCGTCCGCGTCCTCCAGCCGGTACGGCGACGGCATCCCCGACAGCCACAGCTGCGTCCGCTCGTCGCTGCACGCCTCCTGTACGCGTTGCGCGTCCGAGTCCCGCAGCCCGCGTAAACGGATCCCGTTGCCTTCGAGCTCCGGCACTGACCACCAGTTGCCCTGCGGCTCGAGCTCGTCCTCACGGCCGAGCGTCGCGACCCATTCGTCCTTCCTGGAACCGCGCGTGCGGCCGCCGCCCTGCACGCGGACGAGCTCGCGGAAGCCCACCTTCCAGGCGACCCGGCGGCTCGCGTAGTTCCCGACGAACGCGCGCCAGATCACCCGGTCCCAGCCGAGACCGTCGAACGCGTACCGCACCGCGAGCTTCAGCGCCCGCGTCATCACCCCGTTGCCGCGGACCTCCGGCCCCAGTGCGAACCCGACCTCGCCGACGCCGCCTTCGCCGTCACCGAGATCGATCGTGCCGGCGTACCGGCCGTCGTACTCGATCGCCCAGGCCCACATCGTGTTCGTGCGCCAGCCGTTCGGAACCATCTCGGTCAGGAAGTTGACCGCGTGCTCGTGCAGGTACGGCACCGGGATCGTGGTCCACTCCTGCATCACCGGGTCCTGGCACATCCGGTAGGCGGGCTCCACATCGTCGACGGTGTGGGCACGGAGCGTCACCACGCCGTCGGTCAGAACCGGAACGTCCTCGGGAAATCGCATACCTCAGGGTGACGCGCTGCCACCGGCCGGGCAACGCATTTGAACGAGCGGAGCGAGTTCATCGTCAGGCGCTCCTTCCCTGACACGGAGAGCAATCGAGATTAGGCTGTGAGCTGTGAACGCAGCCGGAGCAGAGCCGCCACGCGGCCGGGGTGGGCAGCTGGCCGCTCAGCGACAGGCCACGATCGTTGCCGAAGTCAACAGTCGGGGCGCGATCACCGTGGCCGAGCTGGTCGATCGGTTCGGTGTCTCGGACATGACGATCCGGCGCGACCTCGACGCCCTGGACTCCAGCGGCCTGCTGCACAAGGTGCACGGCGGCGCGACGTCGGTCGGCCTGCGCAGTGCACACGAGCCCGGGTTCGACGCCAAGCTGACGCAGGAGTCCGCGGCCAAGCAGGCGATCGCGGCCGAAGCCGCGACCAGGGTCCAGCCGGACAGCGCGATCGGCATCGGCGCCGGTACGACGACGTACGCGCTGGCTCGTCAGCTGCTCCGGGTGGAGAACCTGACCGTGGTGACGAACTCGGCGCGGATCGCCGACGTGTTCCACGGCAACGCGCGCTCGGACCGCACTGTCGTGCTGATCGGCGGCATCCGTACGCCGTCGGACGCGCTCGTCGGGCCGATCGCGACCGCGGCGCTGGCGTCGCTGCATCTCGACCTGTTGTTCCTCGGCGCGCACGGTGTCGACGCCGAGCACGGGTTGAGTACGCCGAACCTGATGGAGGCCGAGACCAACCGGTCGTTCATCGCCGCCAGCCGCGAGATCGTCGTGGTCGCGGACCACACCAAGTGGGGGACCGTCGGCCTGAGCACGTTCGCGACCTGGTCGGACCTGGACGTCATCGTGACCGACAACGGCCTGTCGACCCCGGCCCGCAAGGCCATGCGCGACACGGGTTGCGACCTCGTTATCGCTAGCTGAGGCGAGAAGCACCGGCCGACGGAGCCGCGGCGAGCGCGCTGGGTGCGCTGAAACCGTGCTCTGCAAAGGCCTTCTCGATCGCGGCCAGCACCGACTCGGACGCATCCGCCTCCACGAGCGCGATGATGCAACCGCCGAAACCGCCGCCGGTCATCCGCGCACCGAGAGCATCTGCTTCAAGCGCGGTATCGACCGCGACGTCGAGCTCCGGCACGGTGATCTCGAAGTCGTCGCGCAATGACGCGTGCGACGCGGTGAACAGCGGGCCGACCTCGCGCAGCTTGCCGGCGTGCATCAACGCGACCGCGTCCTCCACCCGGCGGATCTCGGTCACCACATGCCGCACGCGACGCCGTACGACGTCGTCCGGCAACCGCGCCAGCGCATCGTCAAGCTCCTCGAACGCGATCGACCGCAGAGCCGGTACGCCGAGCTCGGCCGCCGCCTGCTCGCAGCTCTTCCGGCGCGCGGCGTACTCACCGTCGACATGCCGGTGGGGTGCCTTCACGTCGACGACCAGCAGAGCGAGGTTGTCGGCCGCGGGGTTGAACGGGATCTGCTCGGTCGACATCGCGCGGATGTCGAAGTACAAGGCGTGGCCCTCGGTGCAGCACATCGAGGCCATCTGGTCCATCAGCCCGACCGGCGCACCGACGTACTTGTTCTCGGCCTTCTGCGCGAGCCGGGCGACCTCGCCGGGGTCGACCTCGATCTCGCGCAGGCCGAGCAGGGCGACCAGCGTCGCGCAGAGCAGGGCCGCGGACGACGACAGGCCGGCGCCGGAGGGGATGTCCGACTCGAACCGCAGGTTCGCGCCGCCGATCGGGTAGCCGGACTCGCGCAGGATCCAGGCCGCACCGGCCGGGTACGCCGCCCAGTCACCGACCGATCCCGGGGCGAGCTCGTCGATCACGAACTCGGTGACGCCCTTGTGTCCGGCCGAAGCGACCGCGATCCGGCCGTCGTCGCGCTTCGAGGCGGTGACGACGATCCGGTTCGGCAGGGCGATCGGGAGGACGAGCCCGTCGTTGTAGTCGGTGTGCTCGCCGATCAGGTTGACCCGTCCCGGCGCGCGCCAGCTGCCGTCCGGCGTCGTACCGAAGACCTTCTCGAAGGAGCTCACGAACCGACCTTCCGCAGAGTCTCGGCCACGTCCTCGGGCCGGGTGTCGCTGATGAACGCGCCCATGCCGGACTCCGAGCCGGCCAGGTACTTGATCTTGTCCTTCGCCCGGCGGATCGACAACACCTCCAGGTGCAGGTACCCGAGCTCGCGCTCGATCCGCACCGGGGCCTGATGCCAGGCGGCGATGTAGGGCAGCGGTTCGCCGTACAGGCCGTCGAGTCGCTGCAGTACGTCGAGGTACAGCTCGGCGAAGTCGTCGCGCTCGCCGACCGACAGCTCGTCGATGCCGAACACCTGGCGGTGCGGGTACAGGTGCACCTCGACCGGCCAGCGGGCCGCCTCGGGCACGAACGCGGTCCAGTTGCCGTTCTCGGCGATGACCCGCGTGCCCTCCTTGCGCTCGGCCGCCAGGACATCGGCGAACAAGTTGCTGCCAGCAACGTCCTGGTGCTCGCGGGCGCGCGCCATCAAGGTCCGCATCCGCGGCGGGAGGAACGGGTAGGCGTAGATCTGGCCGTGTGGGTGGCTGAGTGTGACGCCGATCTCCCGGCCGCGGTTCTCGAACGGGAAGACCAGTTCGACGTCGTCGCGGGCGCCGAGCTCGGCGGTCCGGTCGGCCCAGGCGTCGACGACCAGGCGGGCCTGGCCCTGGGACAGATCGGTGAACGACTGGTTGTGGTCGCTGGTGAAGCAGACCACCTCGGTGCGGCCCGGTCCGGCGAACGACGGGAACCGGTTCTCGAACACGACGACGTTGTAGTCGTGATCCGGGATCTCGGTCGGTTTGCCCGGCCGGCTCGCATCCAGCGGGCACTCGTCGGCCGGCGGCAGGTACGTCCGGGTGTTGCGGTGGGTGGCGTAGGTGATCACGTCGCCGGTCAGCGGGTCGGTGCGCAGGTCGACCTGCGGTTGCGGGGCGGGCAGGCCGCGGGTGTCCTCGAGCGGCACCCGCACCGGCGTGTCGGCGGGGTCGTAGTAGATCAGCTCGCGTCCGTCCGACAGTTTGGTGTCGGTCCGGCGTACGCCGCGGGGTGTTTTCATCGTGTGACCCTCCCGGCCGTACGACGCGTCCGGCCAGGAATCATCGTAAACCAACAAACTCGAACAAGCACGGTAGCCCGGGCGGCCGGTAGTCTTGGTCAATGGACGACCACGCCCAACGCCCGCCCTCTCGTGATCTGTCGAGAGGGCGCTAGGAAATCCCACCCATGAACGAAACCCTGCTACTGAACATCGTTCTGATTCTGGTCTTCGTGATGATCGGCGGCGTTTTCGCCGCTGCGGAAATGGCCCTCGTGTCGCTGCGGGAGAGCCAGCTGAAGGCCCTTTCGCACCGCGGGAAGCGCGGCGAGACCGTCGCCAAGGTCGCCGCCAACCCGAACCGGTTCCTGTCCGCCGTGCAGATCGGCGTGACCCTGATGGGCTTCCTGTCCGCCGCGTTCGGTGGCGCGACGCTCGCCGACAGCCTCTCGCCGCACCTGCAGAAGCTCGGCCTGCCCGAGGGCCTGGCCGACACCGTTGCGCTGATCCTGATCACGATCCTGATCTCGTACGTCTCGATCGTGATCGGCGAGCTCGCCGCCAAACGGCTCGCGCTGCAGCGGGCCGAGACCTTCGCGCTCGGCCTGGCCCCGCTGGTCGACCGGATCGCCTCCGGCGCACGGCCGGTGATCTGGCTGCTGTCGAAGTCGACCGACCTGGTGGTCCGTGCGCTCGGCGGAGACCCGAACGCCAACCGCGAGGTGATGTCCGACGAGGAGCTCCGCGACCTGGTCTCGGCGCACGAGTCGCTCGGCGAGGAGGAGCGCAAGATCGTCGACGACGTCTTCGAGGCCGGCAGCCGGCAGTTGCGCGAGGTGATGCTGCCGCGGACCGAGGTGGACTTCCTCGACGGCGAGATGCCGGCGTACAAGGCGGTGAAGTTCGCCGCCGAGCGGCCGCACTCGCGGTACCCGGTGACGAACGGCTCGGCTGACGACATCGTCGGGTTCGTCCACGTCCGGGACCTGTTCGACCCCGCGGTGGCGTCCCGCTCGGTCCGGGTCGGCGACCTCGCGCGCGACGTACTCATGCTGCCGGACACCGCGAAGCTGCTGCCGACACTGACCGAGATGCGCCGCCGCAGCACCCACCTCGCGATCGTCCTCGACGAGTACGGCGGCACGGCCGGCATCGTCACGCTCGAGGACCTGGTCGAGGAGCTGATCGGCGACATCAAGGACGAGTACGACGAGGAAGCGGCCGAGACGACCCGCCTGGGCGGCGGCGACATCGTCGTCGACGGCCTGCTGAACCTCGACGATTTCGCCGACGCCACCACGATCGAGCTGCCCGACGGCCCCTACGAGACCGTCGGCGGTTTCCTCGCCGCCCAACTCGGGAAGGTCCCGTCGACCGGCGACGAGGTCCGCTTCGGCGTCTACACCATGACTGTCACCGAGATGGACGGCCGCCGGGTCGCCCGGGTCCGCCTGCACCGGATCAAACCGGAAGCGGAGCAGGCCGAGCCTCCAGCACCCGCTGTCGAGCAATGACGACGAGCCCGCCGACGACGTAGCCGAGGCCCTGGAAGACGAGGACCGGGATGATGCCGACGGCGTCGCCGAGGAAGCCGGCCGCGGTGATGCCGATCAGCACCGCGACGCTCTCGGCGGCGCCGACCGCGCCGTAGATGCGGCCGCGGGTGCCGTCGACGGTGAGGTTCTGGAAGACGGTCATCATCCCGGCGACCGTGAGCGCGCCGGGCAGCCCGACGACGATCATGCAGACGAACGCGGGGATCACGCTGTCCGACGCCAGCGGGTAGAGGAACAGCGTGATGTCGATCAGGCCGAAGGCGAGGGCGCCGATGCCCCACAGCCTGGCGGCCGGCCAGCGCGAGCCGATCGCCGCGGCGACCAGACCGCCGACGATCCCGCCGACCGCTTGCGAGGAGACGATCAGGCCGTACACCTTCCCGTCGCCGCCGATCTGGGAGCTGACGAACGGCGCGAACAGCGTGCTCATGATCCCCTCGCCGACACCGGTGACCATGCAGAAGACGAAGAACAGCCGGATCGCCGGGCCGGCGACGCACAGCCGCAGCCCTTCGGTCCACTCTTCTTTGAGGCGCTTGATCGCGCCGCCGGCGGTCTGCTCCGCGTTCTCCGGCCGGACCTGGCGGTGCCGCATGCGCGCGACCAGCACGACAGCGATCAGGAACGTCGCGGCATCGCCGAGCGCGAGCAGCGTGAGCCCGCCGGCGGCCGCGAGGACACCGCCGAGCGCTGCGCCGATGAGCCGGGCGAGGTCACGGATCTGACTGTTGAGTGCGTTCGCCGTCACGAGTTGCTCGTCGTTGACCAGCACGGGGACCAGTGACTGCTCGGCCGGCTGGAAGAACTGCTGTAGACAGCTCTGCGCCAGCACGACGCCGTACACGATCCAGATCTTGCTCTCGTCGTTCACCGCGATCAGCGGTAGGAGGACAACCGCGTTGAGGATGTTGGTCACGATCATCGTGGTCCGCTGGTTCCAGCGGTCGACGAAGACGCCGGCCAGCGAGCCGAGGACGACGGCCGGGAGGAACGACGCCAGCAGCAGTCCACCGCTTGCCAGCGTGGAGCCGGTCAGCACGTACACCTGGAACGCGAGACCGGTCCGCAGCAGCCAGTCGCCGATCAGCGAGATCAGGCCGGCGCTCAGCATCAGGCGGTAGTCGCGCTGCCGGGCAAGGACGCCCCACAAGTCCTTCATCTGCTACTCCTCGGGCGAGATCGTGACGATCTGGGTGAATGAGACGTGCCGGCTGCCCGGCGGGCGGGTGGACTTGTCGTCGATCGGCCGCTCGTCGATCCAGCGCTGCAGCAACGCGTCGACCTGGCCGACGAGCTCGGTCAGCTCCTCGGCGGTCAGGTAGAACCCGCTCTGGCCGATGCCCGAGTTGTCCCGCCAAGCTGCGTCCTCGGTCTGCCGTTGCTGCTGCCACTGGCTCAACCGCTCGAGCGCCCGCTCGGCCAGCAGTTGCTCGAGTACGTCGGCCGCCGCGGCGCCTTCCGGTGTCCGCGCCGCATCACGCCACGACTGCGACGTCGACACCAACCGCCACGGCCGCTCGCGGTTGTCCTTCCCCGGAGCCGGCTCGACGAAGTCGTACTTCGCCAGCTGCCGCAGGTGATGCGACGCCAGCGCCTGACTGATCCCGAGCCGCCGCGCCGCATCGGCCGCGGTCATCGGCCCCTCCCGCCCGAGCAACGACTGCAGATCCAGCCGCACCGGATGCGCCATCGCCCGAATCGCCAACGGATCATCCAGCAACCGCGCCCGCCGCGAATCCTTCTCCAAAGACATGCTTGGAATATGCGCCGGCCTGAATCAGATGTCAAGCCATTGCTTGGAATCACCTGTCTGCCCATCCGGTCCGCCAAACCCCGCGGACGTCTCAGGGGTCAACCTCGCAGGTGGTCGGTTTCGCACCCGGATTCTGGGTCCGCAACCGACAACCTCGGGGGTTGACCCCTGAGACGAACCGGGCGAGAGGCGCGGTGGTGGGCTAGCCGGTCTGCTCTCGGATCCACTCCAGGGCGGGCTCGGCCTGGGTGAGGACAGAGACGTGGCCGAGGTTCTGGTGAAGCTCGAGTTCGGCGGTTGGCAGGTTGGCGGACAGCCATTTGCCGTGTGAGCAGGGGATGATGCCGTCGGCGGTGCCGTGGACGAGCAGGGTCGGTGCGGTGATCGTGGCCGGGTCGCAGCCCCAGTCCAGGACATAGGAACGGTCGTCGTCGATCACGCCGTCGGGGCCGTTGGGCATGGCGTTGTCACCGGCGACCGAGCCGAGCCAGCCCCATGGACCGTCGAACAGCGCGATGTCGCTCGCGGTGAACTCCGGGTCGTACTCAACACCTGATGTCTCGTGCCGCACCTTCGCATCCCGCCCCGCGGCGGCTGCGTGGAGCGAAGCGAGCCCGGACGCGACCATGCCGTCGTACCAGTCGAGACCTGAGGCGTCGTACGGCGCGATCGCGGCGAACGTGGCGACGGCCTCCACCCGTTCACGCAGGATCGCGGCAGACGCGAGGGCGAACGAGCCGCCGCCGGAGTACCCCATCAGCGCGAACGTGCCGATCCCGAGCGTGTCCAGGACCGTGGTCAGATCGGCCGCCACCGACGCCATCGTGCGGCCCGGCGCCGCGGTCGATCCGCCGTACCCGGGCCGGTCGAACGAGATCCACCGGATGCCGAGCCACTCACCCGCGTCGAACAGCGGCGCCGGTGGGACGCCGAGGTTCGGCGTGCCGTGATGCCACACCACGGCGAGGCGTCCGTCGTCGCCCGGGGCGCTGTCGTACCCGTGCAGGATCCGCCCGTCGGCCAGGCGGAAGTCGATCTCGTCCATGCCGTTCACGATAAATCGTCGAAATGTCGAGTGCTCCGGATCGTGTCCGACCTCTGCTGCGAAGATCCTCTTCAGATCCCGAAAGGATGCCCGAACATGAAGTACCTGCTGCTGATTCACAGCAACCCGATCACCTGGGGCCACCCGTCCTTCCTGAACACCGAGGAAGGCAAGCGACTCCCCAAGAAGGCCCGCGACGCCCTCGCCGCCCAGCTCAACAACCTCCTGAACGAGATCGACGCGTCGGGCGAGCTGATCAACGCGGTCCCGCTGGACCCGCCGGCGAAGACCCGCGTAGTCCGAGTCCGCGAAGGCATCCGCGCCACCACGGACGGCCCGTACTCCGAGGCGAAGGAGCAACTGGCCGGCGTCTTCCTGATCGACGTCAGGAGCCCCGAGCGCGCCGAGGAGATCGCAGCAACGATCCCCGAAGCCGAGTTCGTCGCGGTAGAAGTCCGCCCGGTCTCGGTCTTCGACTGACGTACTGCGGTCAGCCCCACCCAGCGTGGGGCTGACCGCACTTCAGCGTTCGACGAGGCGGGAGTGGTTTGCCGTTGTGGCGAGGGTTGGGTCGAGGGCGCCGAGGGCCAGCCAGGTGGCGCCGCCTACGCCGTCCCGGGCGGTGAGGACCTCGCCGGCGAAGTGCTGGCGGATGAGTTGGCCGACCGGGGAGGACTCGCCGGCAACGCTGCCCGCGAGCACCATCGGGCCTTGGTCCGAGGTGGTCTTCAGGCGGGCGACTGTTTCTGTGAGCAGTTCGGCTGCGCGTTTCACCAGTCCGCGGGCGGTTTCGTCATCCTGTGCGTACGCCGCGATGACGGCCGGAGCCAATTCGGCGAGCAGGACCGGTGGCCGGCTGTTGACCGTCCTCACCAGATCGTCGCGCAGCGCGTCGTACCCTTCACGTTCTGCAACGGAGTGCTGATCCCGATCGGGCAGGACTGTTTGTACGACGGTCTGCTCGAGCAGGCCGAGCGGCTCGCGAAGGTCGAGAGCTTGCAACACACTGCGCACAGCCTCCCGGCCGAGCCAGAAACCGGACCCCTCGTCGCCCAGCAGCCAGCCGTGCCCGCCGACGGTCCGCACGAGTTGGTGATCGCGGACCAGTCCGACGTTGCTGCCGGTGCCCGCGATCAGCACGATTCCGTCCGGCTGCGGCGTACCTGAGGCGAACGCGACCTCGAGATCGCCGATGTAGTCGGGGGCCACGGTGAGGCCGGCGCCGGTCCAGGCCTCGTCGAACCGGGCTGCCACGTCGGGCCGCCCGAGGGCCGAGCCGCCGGCCATGCCGACCACAGCGGCCTTGACCTCGGATGCGTCCAGCCCGGCGAGGGCCGCGTGAAGCGCCTGACCGAAGTTGGCCGCCGCGCTTGCCGGATGACTGGTCGGGTTTCCGCCCGCGGCGGCACCGCGACCGACTACGTTGCCCTCGGAGTCCGCGATCACGATCCGGGTGGAGGTGCCGCCGAGGTCGCCGCCCAGGACCAGCGGTCCGGCCGGCGGGGAGCCTTCGACCGACATACGCAATGCTCCAAACTGCTCAAAAGAGCCTATTTACAAGCACAAAGAAATCACGCGACGGTCCCGATCCGTGGAGATCACAGGGATGAGCCTTGACTTTAGCTGCCAGTTGAGAAAAGTTCTGTCCAGCAAACCGCAAACTTGCGCACTTGTCGGCACCCGGAGTGTCGCAGCCAGCAGATTAGTCGAGGGGTGGGCCGCTGATGGCCAGCAGTAAGCACGGGGGATCCGGGGACACGAGCGGTGTGAGTGCACAGTCCTACGTGCACACGCTGACCCCGATTCTGGCCGCGGTGACCGAGCAGATCGACGGGCCGATCCAGCAGGCCGCCGACCTGATGACCGAGTCCTTGCGTGCCGACGGCGTGATCCAGGCGTTCGGCTCCGGACACTCCGAGGCGCTCGCGATGGAGATCGCCGGTCGCGCCGGCGGCCTGATCGCGACCAACCGGATCGCGCTGCGGGACCTCGTCCTGCTCGGCGGCGAACCGCGGGAGCTGCTGCGCAGTGCGGAGCTCGAGCGCGACCCGAAGTACTCCCGCAAGCTCTACGAGCTGTCCGCGGCGCGGTCGGGCGACCTGTTCGTGATCGCCTCCAACTCCGGCGTGAACGGCTCGATCGTCGAGCTCGCGAGTGTGGTGAAGGAGAAGGGCCACCCGCTGATCGCGATCACCTCGATGCAGCACACCGGCGGGATGGACTCCCGGCACCCGTCCGGCAAGAAGCTGATCGACTTCGCGGACGTGGTGCTCGACAACCACGCGCCGTACGGCGACTCCGTGCTCGACCTGCCCGACGGCGGCGGCAAGGTCTGCGCGGTCTCGTCGATCACCGCCGCTCTGATCGCACAGATGCTGGTCGCCGAGGTGCTGCGCCGGATGACTGATGCCGGCGAGACCCCGCCGGTCTACCTGTCCGCGAACATCCCCGGCGGCGATGAGCACAACCACGCTCTCGAAGCACGCTACGAGGGCCGCATCCGTCGTACTGCCTGAACCGGAGCCACTCCGAGGTAATAGCCTGCCGGGATGCTGAAACGGCGGACCTTGCTGCAGGGCGCTTTGGCCGGCGCGGTCCTGAGCGGATGCTCATCGGCCCCGCCGGCCCGGCCCGTCTCCCCGCAGAATCCGTTCGACGTCGACGCGAACGCTCCGCTCGACGTCGTGATCAGCCAGGAGTACGGCGGGTTCGCGGCGGCGGCGTACCGGAAGAAGTATGCGAGCGCCGTCGTCACGCCGAAGGTGACGCCGCAGCTGTCGGATGCCCTGCTGCCGCGGTTCGCCGCGGGCAACCCGCCTGACGTCGTGCTCAGCACCGGCGATCAGGAGCTCGAGCTCGGCCGGCTGGTGAAGGACGGGCAGCTGGCCGACCTGCAGCAGTTGCTGGACGCGCCGTCCTGGGACAACCAGGCCGCGAAGGTCAAGGACCAACTGCTGTCGGAGCTGCTCGACATCGGCCGGTACGACGGAACGCCGCGCACGCTCAACTACGTCGCAACCGTCTACGGGCTGTGGTATTCAGCCGGCCTGTTCCAGACCAACGGCTGGGACGTCCCGCACACGTGGCCGGATTTGCTTGCCCTCGGCACCGATATGAAAGCGGCCGACCTCGGCCCGTTCATCTACGCCGGCGCCCATCCGTACTACGTCCTCGAGCTGGTCCTCACGCTGGCCGCGAAGACCGGCGGAGCGGACGTGCTGAAACGGATCGACAACCTCGACGCCGGTGCCTGGAAGGACGCGAGCGTGACCCGGGCGATCGCGGCGGTGGGAGAGCTGACCAAGCGCGGCCTGATCGCCGCGGGGAGCGCGCAGTACGACCACATCGGCTCGCAGAAGCGCTTCCTCGCCGCGAAGGCCGGCATGTTGCCGTGCGGGAACTGGCTCGAGAACGAGATGAAGGGGCTGGTCCCGCAGCGGTTCGGGCTGACGATGTTCGCCGTACCGCCGCTGGATGCCTCGCCGGCGCTCGCCAGCGGGCTGCATGTCGCCGCGACGGCACCGTTCCTGGTGCCGGAGAAGGCGAAGAACAAGTCCGGCGGGCTCGAGTACCTGCGAGCGCTGCTGTCCCAGGACGTCGCCGCCCAAGTGAGCTCCGAGTCCAACCAGCTCACAATCGTCCGCGGCGCGGCCGACGGTCTGGAGATCGGTACGGCGCTCCGCTCCGCCCGCGACCTGCTGACGGCGGCCGGCGACCAGGTCATCACCTGGTACTTCGACAGCTGGTACCCCGCCTTCGCCAACGCAGCCGCCGCCGCGACAGGCCAGTTCATGACCGGCGGCCTGCAGCAGTCCGAGTGGACCGCCCGAATCCAAGCCGCCGCGGACAACCTCAAACAGGACGACGCGATAACGAAGTACCACCGAGACTGAGGTATTCCTATCGCCGTCGGGCGCTGGTCGCCGTACTCTCTTGCTGAGGAGTGGCGACATGGCATGGCTCGGAGCAGCGGTTCTGTTCTTGATGCTCTGCGCCCTGCTCAACCTCCTGCTGCCGAACCCGCCGCCGAGCCGCTGGCGGCGCCGGGTCCAGCGTCTGACGGCGCAGGCACACGGTCGTTTCCGCCGGCGGCCGATCCCGCTGCCGGACCCGTTCGACACGCTCCGGCTGCAGACCAGGCTCGGGACGTTGTCCACCAAGATCCGCCGGGTCGAGTCCACGCCGCACGTCTACGCGAAGGCTCATCGCCTGATGGCGCTCGAGGCGGCGTACGACGACCTCCTGGACGAGGCGTGCCGCCTGGCCGGCGTACCCGATCCCGACGCCAAACAACCCGAAGAGAAGCGCTGGCAGGAAGAACAGGAACTGGCCAGCCGAGGCTGGTCCTGGTAGTTGAGCACTCATAGTGCTGGGTGTATGACCAGGACAGACCCGCCCGGGTGATCACCGCACCAGGGACGCTGGCAGAATCGGGCCTATGTCCCAAGCTGCGTCTGACCCCTCCGCAGCCGGTTCCCAGCGGCGCCCTCGGGTGCTTTCCGGGATCCAGCCGACGGCGGACTCCTTCCACTTCGGCAACTACCTCGGCGCGGTGCGGCAGTGGGTGGCCCTGCAGGAGGACCACGAGGCGTTCTACTGCGTCGTCGACCTGCACGCGATCACCGTGGAGTACGAGCCGAAGGCGCTCCGCGAGCGCACCCGCCGGTCCGCCGCGCAGCTGCTCGCGGCCGGTATCGACCCGGAGCGGTCCACCCTGTTCGTCCAGTCGCAGGTGCCCGAGCACGCCCAGCTGAGCTGGGTGCTCGGCTGCATCACGGGCTTCGGCGAGGCCAGCCGGATGACGCAGTTCAAGGACAAGTCCGCCAAGGGCGGCGCCGACCGCGCCACCGTCGGCCTGTTCACGTACCCGATCCTGCAGGCCGCGGACATCCTGGTCTACCAGGCCGACCGCGTCCCGGTCGGTGAGGACCAGCGCCAGCACCTCGAGCTGACCCGCGACCTCGCCCAGCGGTTCAACCACCGCTTCGGCAAGACCTTCCGGCTGCCCGAGCCGTACATCGTCAAGGAGACCGCGAAGATCTCCGACCTGCAGGACCCGTCCGCCAAGATGAGCAAGTCCAGCTCGTCCCCGGCCGGCATCATCGACCTGCTCGACGACCCGAAGGTCAGCGCGAAGAAGATCCGCTCCGCGGTCACCGACTCCGGCCGCGACGTGATCTTCGACCAGGAGAACAAGCCCGGCGTCGCGAACCTGCTGACGATCTACTCCGCGCTCACCGGCCGCAAGATCAGCGAGCTCGAGGACGAGTACGCCGGCCGCGGGTACGGCGACTTCAAGAAGGACCTGGCCGACGTCGTGGTCGAGTTCGTCACGCCGTTCCGGGAGAAGACGCTGAGCTACCTCGACGACAAGGCGCAGCTGGACGCGATCCTGGCCGCCGGCGCCGAGCGGGCCCGCGCGGTCACCGAGCCGACCCTGGCCCGGGTCTACGACCGGCTCGGTTTCGTCGCCGGCCCGCCGCAGGGCCGGTAGGCCCCGGATGACGACGATCGGTGTCGCGATCCCGATCGCGGAGCCGTACGGCTCGGAGCTGCAGAAGTTCCGGGCCGAGTTCGGCGATCCGATGGCCGCGTCGATCCCGACCCACGTCACGCTGCTGCCGCCGACCGATATCGAGGCGGCGGACCTCGACGTGATCGACGCGCACCTGCTCGAGGTGGCCGCGCGGTTCCCGAAGTTCCGGATCCGGCTGCGCGGTACGGCGACGTTCCGGCCGATCTCGCCGGTGGTGTTCGTGCCGCTGGCCGAGGGCATCTCCTCCTGCGAAGTACTGCAGTCGCAGGTGCGGTCCGGCCCGCTGCGGGTCGATCTGCGGTTCCCGTACCACCCGCACGTCACGGTCGCGCACGACCTCGACAAGGACGCCCTCGACCGCGCCTACGACGCCCTGTCGGAGTACGACTGCGCGTTCGACGTCGAGTACTTCAGCCGTTACGAACACGGCGCCGACGGCGTGTGGCGGCCGCAGCGGTCGTTCCCGCTGGCAGGCTGAGCCCCGCACTCTTCGGGTACAGGAGTCTCATGGGGACGATCAAGCGCGTCTGGGCGCGATTCAGCCAGACACAGCTGTGGCGGGCCTGGACGCGGTACGGCGACCAGCGCGGCAACCGCCTGGCCGGTGCGACCAGCTTCTTCGGCTTCCTGTCGCTGTTTCCGTTGATCGTGCTGGCCGCGGCGATCATCGGGCCGTTGCTCGGTGACGACGCGATCGAGACGCTGAAGAAGTCCCTGGAGCAGAACCTGCCGGGGGTCGGCAACAACATCGACATCGACGCGCTGATCGCCCACGCCGGCACGATCGGGCTGATCTCCGGTATCGGTCTGCTGCTCACCGGCCTGGGGTGGATCGATGCAATGCGCGCGTCGATCCGGCTGATGCACGAGCTCGACGACCAGCCGGGGAACGCGGTCCAGCAGAAGCTCGCCGACCTCGGCGCGCTGGTCGGTCTCGGGCTGATGGGTCTGATCGCGACCGGCGCCTCGTCCGTCCTGACCGGATTGTCCCGGCGGATCGTCGACGCGAGCAATATGGACGGGACCTGGCTGGCGACCTGGGGTCTGCAGCTGATCAGCATCGTCGTCGGCATCGGCGCCGGAGCGCTGCTGTTCGGCTACCTGATGACGGCCCTGCCGCGGATCGCGATACCGCCGAAGGTTCTGCTGATCGCGGCGGTCGCCGGCGGCATCGTGTTCTACCTGGCGCAGCGGCTCGGCAACCTCTACGTCAGCCACGTGATCGGCGCTAATGCGGCGTACGGCGCTCTGGCGCTGCCGCTGGCGCTGCTGGTCTGGATCTACCTGATGACGCGGGTGATCATGCTGGTCGCGGCGTGGACGAAGGAGGCGACCGTCGTGCCGGAGGTCGAGTCTGCGCCTGAGGAGGCCGTCGAGGAGCCTGAGCCGCTGCTGCTCGGGCCGCCCGGCAAGCGGTACAAGGTGGTCCCGATCCCGGAGCGAAAGGCGGACACGGTCGCGGTCGCTGCCGGTGCGGTGTTGGGGGCGACGCTGACCACGCTGGCCGTCCAGGCCGTCCAGGCCGTGCGGGCGGTCCGGTCCGTCCGTCGTTAGTGGCGGCGCCGGCGGAGGGTGCGCGGGCGGCGCAGGAAAAGGCCGAGGAGCAGGACGGGCGGTCCGGCGTACGCCCAGACGGGGACGCGGAACGCGAGGGACTGCATGGCCTGGCCGGGGCTGAGGACGGTGCGGCTGCGGGCCGGGCGCGGCGTACCGGCGGCAGGCTTGTCGGCGGGTTTGCCCTGCGTCGTGGTCTTCGGCGGGGCCTCGGCCTTCACCAGCGTGCCGACCGGCTTGAGCTTGCTGTAGTTGGCGAATGTCCAGGTCAGCAGGTTGCTGGCGTCCTCGGTGATGCCGTGCGGCGCGTTCATCATCGTCACGACCAGGGTGTGGCCGTTGCGCCGGGCGGCGCCGACGAACGTGTTCCGGGCCAGCGTGGTGTAGCCGGTCTTGACGCCGAGCGCGCCGTCGTAGTTGAACAGCAGCTTGTTCTGGTTCGCGACCTGGTACGTGCCCTTGTTGCCGGCGTTCGGGAAGTTCGTGAACTTGGTCGACGCGTACTTCGCGAAGTCGGGGCGTGCGAGCCCCGCCTGTGCGAACAGGGCCAGGTCGTAGGCGCTGGAGTACTGCCCGTCGGCGTCCAGGCCGGTCGGGTCGGTCACGTGCGTGTCGAGCGCGCCGATCTCCTTGGCCTTCGTGTTCATCCGCTGGATGGTCGCGGGGATGCCGCCCTGGTCGTGGGCGCAGAGCGCGTGGACGGCGTCGTTCCCGGAGGCCAGGAACATGCCCTGGAAGAGCAGGTCCACGGTGTAGTGCAGGCCGGGGTACACGCCGACCTTGCTGCCGATGATCCCGGCGTCGGCGTCCGAGCCGATCACCGGATCGGTCTTCTTCAGCCGTGGCAGCAGGACGAGCGCGGTCAACGTCTTGAGCGTGCTGGCCGGGCGGAGCCTCGCGTGCGGGGCCTTCGCCGCCAGTACCTGACCGGTGTCGAGGTCGGCCACGACGTACGCCGACGCCTGCACGGCCGGCGGTGCCGCCCCGTTGGCGATCACCGTCGGCTTCGCCGTCAGCAGGTCGCCGCCGACCGGGCCTTGTGAGCCCTGATCGGCGGCGGTCGCTGTCAGAGGTCCGGCAACCGCCAATGCGGTGGTCGCGCAGGCCGTCAGAAGCAAACGCATCGCGGGCACTCTAGTTGCCCGACGGTGCAGATGTCACAGTCGGGTCTCTGTCCTTGATCAGGCGCGGTAGGCCGTCCACATGTTGCTCATGCGGGTTGACTGGCCGGGCGTGAACTGGTTGTAGCAGGAGTCGTAGGAGTAGTCCATGTAGTTGTGGATCGGGTCCAGCCCCGACAGCGAGCAGGAGTCCCGGCCGGTCGGGCAGCCGCTCGAGGCGCTGCTCTGGGCCGGCGTGTCGGACACCGAGTCGTTCGTGCTCGTGCAGCCGCCCTGGAACGTGTGGTAGAGCCCGAACCAGTGGCCGGCCTCGTGGGACGCGGTCTTGCCGAGGTTGAAGTTGGTCGCCGAGCCGCCGGGCAGCGAGCTGTACTGGACCCGGATGCCGTCGATGCTCGGGTTGCTCGCGTAATCCCACGGGAACGTCGCGATGCCGAGGTACGAGAAGTCGACCAGCCAGATGTTCAGGGCGTTCTTACCACCCTTGCGCGTTTGTGACCGGTACTGCGTGCTCTGGCGGTCGTTGTGCCACTGGTTGTTCTTGAAGCGGTCGGTGCCGGCCAGGTAGAACGTGAAGCCGGTGTTCGCGGCCTGCGACGACTCCTGACCCGCGTAGTCCTGGTTCAACTCGGCGATCTGCTGGTTGATCTGGGTCGAGGTGACGTCACCGGCACCGGAGGTGCTGAGCATGACGTGCACGTACACCGGGACGCTGGCCGCGGCCAGCTTGCCGGCCGTGGGTGCGAGTCCACGGGCCTGCTTGGCCTTGAGGATCGCCGCCGTCTTGGCGTCGATGGCCTTCTGCTCGGCCACCGACAGGTCGCGGTGGTCAGCACCGAAGCCACCACGCGCGGCGGCTCCGTCCTCCGGCGTGAAACACGCCGGGTTCCCGGTCTGGTGGACAGGCAACTGAGCAGTCGCCTGTCCCGCCAGCGGACTGAAAGCAAGCGCCGTACCGGCCAGCAGAACGGCCAGGGCGCGGGGGCGGGTAACGAAAGATCGCATAGCGGTCCTCCAGAATCGGGCCGCTTGGGCGGTGCGGCCGAATCCGGCGATTTTCCCCATGATCCCGGGGAGTGCCAACCCATTCCCTGACCGCTTGGTGCCACGGCACCGCATTGACACTGCGGGCTAGGCTTGAGTCAATGGACTGGAGATAGACCAATAGACTCCGGGAGTGGCTGTGTTGGGTGTGGAGGAGCTGCGGGGGCTGGTTGAGGCCGGTGAGGTTGACACGGTCCTGGTGGCGATCACCGATATGCAGGGGCGGTTGCAGGGGAAGCGGTGTGGGGCTCGGTACTTCGTGGAGGAGGTGCTGAAGCACGGGACCGAGGGGTGTAACTACCTGCTGGCCGTCGACGTGGACATGAATACCGTGGACGGCTACACGATGTCGTCGTGGGAGCGTGGGTACGGCGACCTGGTGATGGCGCCCGACCTGGACACGCTCCGGCTGGTCCCTTGGCTCGAAGGTACGGCGATGGTGTTGTGCGACGTGCAGTGGCTGGACGGTCAGCCCGTCGTCGCCTCCCCGCGGCAAGTGCTGCGCAAGCAGCTCGACCGGCTGGCCGAGAAGAACCTCAAGGCGTACGTCGGGACCGAGCTCGAGTTCATCGTCTTCGACGACACGTTCGAGACCGCCTGGAACAAGCGCTACACCGGCCTCACCCCGGCGAACCAGTACAACGTCGACTACTCCCTGCTCGGCACCTCCCGGATCGAGCCGCTGCTGCGCGACATCCGCAACGGCATGACGGGTGCCGGCCTGTACGTCGAGTCCGCAAAGGGCGAGTGCAACCTCGGCCAGCACGAGATCGCCTTCCGGTACGACGAAGCGCTCGCCACGTGCGACAACCACTCGATCTACAAGACCGGGGCCAAGGAGATCGCGGCGAAGCACGGCAAGAGCCTCACGTTCATGGCGAAGTACGACGAACGCGAAGGCAACTCCTGTCACATCCACCTGAGCTTCCGCTCGACCGACGGCGATCCGGTCCTCGCCGGCGACCACGACTACGGGTTCTCGCAGCTGATGGAGCATTTCATCGCGGGACAGCTCGCCTGCCTGTCGGAGTTCACCTACCTGCTTGCGCCGAACATCAACTCCTACAAGCGATTCGTCCGCGGCAGCTTCGCGCCGACCGCGGTCGCGTGGGGTCTCGACAACCGCACCTGCTCGCTCCGCGTGGTCGGTCACGGCGACTCGCTCCGGGTCGAGAACCGCCTCCCCGGCGGCGACGTGAACCCGTACCTCGCCGTCGCCGCGATCATCGCCTCCGGCCTGCACGGCATCGAGAACGAACTGGAGCTCGAGCCGCTGCTCGAAGGCAACGCGTACGAGTCCGACAAGGAACACGTGCCGTCCACCCTGCGGGAGGCCGCTGCGCTCTTCACTGGCTCGAAGCTGGCGCGCGAGGCGTTCGGCGACGAGATGGTCGACCACTACACCAACACCGCGCGGATCGAGCTCGACGCGTACGACGCCGCCGTCACCGACTGGGAGCGGGTCCGTGGTTTCGAACGCCTCTAAGCCGCGCATCGGCATCACGACGTACCTCGAGCCGACGACCTGGGGGATCTGGCAGCGGGAGGCGGCCATCCTCCCGCGCGTCTACCTCGATGCCGTCGCCGCTGCGGGCGGTACGCCGATCCTCCTGCCGCCCGTCGGGACCGACGTCACGGTCCTCGACATCCTCGACGGACTGGTCGTATCGGGCGGCTGTGACGTCGACCCGGCGGCGTACGGCGAGGATGCCCACCCCGAAACCGTCGACACCCGACCGGGACGTGACGAGCACGAGCGGGTGCTGATCCAGGGCGCGCTCGAGCGGGACCTCCCGTTGCTGGCGGTCTGCCGAGGGTTGCAGATGCTGAACGTCACGCTCGGCGGCACCCTTCACCAGCACCTGCCCGACGTCATCACCAACGACCATCGCGGCGGACCGGGGGTCTTCGCGACCACCGAGATCAAGGTCGAGCCCGACTCGCTGGCCGGCCGGATCCTCGGCGAGCGGGCGACCGGCAGTTGCTACCACCACCAGGCCCTCGACGTCGTCGCGCCCGGATTGAAGGTCACCGCTCGCTCCGGCGACGGGACGATCGAGGCGGCCGAGGTGGAGGGCAAGGACTTCGCACTCGGTGTGCAGTGGCACCCGGAAGAGACCCCCGAGGACCTGCGGCTGTTCACCGCGTTGATCAGGAGCACTCAATGACGTACGACGTACTCAATCCGGCCACCGAGAAGGTGATCCGGACCATCGAGCTCGCCGGCGAGCCCGAGGCCGACGCCGCGATCGCGAAAGCGGCCAAGGCTTTCGAGACCTGGCGGCACGTGAACCCGGCCGACCGCGGCAGGCTGCTCAGGCGATTCGCCGACGCGGTCGACGCGGACCTGGAGAGCCTGGCTGCGCTGGAGGTCGAGAACGCCGGCCACACGATCGGCAACGCCCGCTGGGAGGCGGGTAACGTCCGCGACGTTCTGACGTACTACGCGGCCGCGCCGGAACGCCTGTTCGGCAAGCAGATTCCTGTTGCCGGAGGCATCAATGTGACGTTCCAGGAACCGCTCGGCGTGGTCGGCGTGATCGTCCCGTGGAACTTCCCGATGCCGATCGCGGGTTGGGGTTTCGCGCCGGCGCTTGCCGCAGGCAACACCGTCGTGCTCAAGCCGGCCGAACTCACCCCGCTCACCGCGATCCGCCTCGGCGAGCTGGCCCTCGAAGCAGGTCTGCCGCCGGGCGTGTTCGAGGTCGTCCCGGGTCCCGGGAGGACGGTCGGGCAGCGGTTCGTCACCCACCCCGATGTCCGCAAGATCGTCTTCACCGGATCCACCACGGTCGGCAAGCAGATCATGGCCGGGTGCGCCGACCAGGTGAAGCGGCTGACGCTCGAGCTGGGCGGCAAATCGGCGAACGTCGTCTTCGCGGACGCGGATCTGGAGAAGGCCGCAGCGCAGGCGCCGTACGGCGTGTTCGACAACGCAGGACAGGACTGTTGCGCGCGGTCGCGGATTCTCGTGGAACGCAAGGTGTTCGACCGGTTCCTGGAGTTGCTCGAGCCCGCGGTGAAGAACTTCAAGGTCGGCGATCCGGGTGATCCGGCGACCGAGATGGGCCCGCTGATCTCGAAGGCCCAACTCGAGCAGGTCGCGTCGTACGTCGAGAACCCGGCCTTCCAGGGGACTGCGCCGAGCGGGCCCGGGTTCTGGTTCCCGCCGACCGTGCTGGCGCCCCCGAGCGACAGGGCGGTGAGGGAGGAGATCTTCGGGCCGGTCGTGGCGGTGATTCCGTTCGAGGACGAGGCCGACGCGGTGCGGATCGCGAACGACAGCGATTACGGGCTGTCCGGCTCGATCTGGACACGCGATGTCGGTCGCGCGATCCGGGTCGGTCGCGGGGTCGAGGCTGGCAACCTCTCGATCAATTCCAACTCGTCGGTGCGGTACTCGACGCCGTTCGGCGGTTACAAGCAGTCCGG
Source organism: Kribbella rubisoli (assembly GCF_004217145.1). Lineage (GTDB taxonomy): Bacteria > Actinomycetota > Actinomycetes > Propionibacteriales > Kribbellaceae > Kribbella > Kribbella rubisoli. Next base: position 141,725 of record NZ_SHKR01000012.1, read on the forward strand.
CCTCGGCCGGGAGCTCGGCCCGGACGCGCTGAACGCGTTCACCGAGACCAAGAACATCTTCATCAGTACGGAGGACTGAATGGACGTCAAGGCGCATCGGCTCGAAGGTCGCGTCGCGGTGGTCACCGGCGGTGCGAGCGGGATCGGTCTGGCCACAGTACGGCGGCTCGCCGCGGAGGGCGCGCACGTCGTGATCGGCGACCTCGACCCGGACGCGGGCAAGCAGGCCGCGGACCAGGTCGGCGGGCTGTTCGTCTCGACCGACGTCACCGACGCGGCCGCCGTGGAGAACCTCTTCAAGCAGGCCTTCGACACCTACGGCAGCGTGGACATCGCGTTCAACAACGCGGGCATCTCGCCGCCCGACGACGCGTCGATCCTGGACACCGGTCTCGAGGCGTGGCGCAAGGTCCAGGAGGTCAACCTGACCTCGGTCTACCTTTGCTGCAAGGCCGCGATCCCTTATATGCAACGGCAGAACAAGGGCTCGATCATCAACACCGCGTCGTTCGTCGCGGTGATGGGCGCGGCGACCTCCCAGATCTCGTACTCCGCCTCGAAAGGCGGCGTACTCGCGATGAGCCGCGAGCTCGGGGTCGAGTTCGCGCGGCAGGGGATCCGGGTGAACGCGCTCTGCCCGGGCCCGGTGAACACGCCGCTGCTCACCGAGCTGTTCGCCAAGGACCCCGAGCGGGCCCAGCGCCGGCTCGTCCACGTCCCGATGGGCCGCTTCGGCGAACCCGACGAGATCGCCGCCGCGGTCGCCTTCCTGGCCAGCGACGACTCGTCCTTCATCACCGCCAACACGTTCCTCGTCGACGGGGGGATCTCAGGCGCCTACGTCACTCCGATCTAGTCTGAACGTATGGTCGTTCAGGCAAACGAAGCGGTGTTCCGGCCGGTGCGGGCCGGGAACCCGTTCGAGGAGACGGTCGAGCGGTTGCTACAGGCAATCAAGCTCGGCGTCGTCGTGCCCGGCGACCGGTTGCCGCCGGAGCGCGAGCTCGCGGCCCGGCTGAACGTCAGCCGGGTCACGCTCCGGGAGGCGATCCACGCGCTCACCGAGGCCGGGTACGTCGAGTCCCGCCGCGGCCGGTACGGCGGCACGTTCGTCAACGAGCAGCTGCCCAAACCCCGCCGTACGCCGGCCAAACGGCTCGCCCGAGACCTGGCCGACGGCCTGGACGACGCCCTCACGCTGCGGTTCGTGCTGGAGACCGGCGCCGCGGAAGCCGCCGCGACCCGCGAGCTGAGCGACGCCGAACGCGACCATCTCGAGCGCTGCCTCGCCGACACGTCGGCCGCCCGGCTCGCCGACTACCGCCGCCTGGATTCCCGCCTGCACCTGGCGATCGCCGAGGTGACCGGCTCGCCGTCGCTGACGTCCGCGATGGCCGACGTCCGGATGCGCCTGAACGAACTCCTCGATGCGATCCCGCTGCTCGAGCGCAACATCCAGCACTCCAACGAACAGCACCAGGCGATCGTCACCGCGATCCTCGCCGGCGATCCGGCCGCCGCCCGGCAGGCGATGCAGGAACACCTCTCGGGTACGGCGGTACTGCTGCACGGCTTTCTCGCCTGACTCCTTGACACTCGCGATACCGGGTGCCTCAATTGCGTAAAGGTCTGGGGGAAGACCATTGAGGCGCTGTGCTGTCTGGGTCTAGGAGGCTCAATGACTGACGACGAGGATCGCCTGCACCAACTGGGTTACGCACAGGAGCTGAACCGGACGATGTCCGGGTTCTCGAACTTCGCGGTGTCGTTCACGATCATCTCGATCCTGTCCGGCTGCCTGACGTTGTACGGGTTCGGGATGAACACCGGCGGCCCGGTGATGATCATCTGGGGCTGGCCGATCGTCGGGCTGATGACGTTGTTCGTCGGCCTCGCGATGGCTGAGGTGTGCTCGAGTTTCCCGACCGCCGGCGGCCTGTACTACTGGTCCGCGAAGCTGGCGCCGTCGAACGGCGCGGCCTGGTCCTGGTTCACCGGGTGGTTCAACTTCCTCGGCCAGGTCGCGGTGACGGCCGGCATCGACTTCGGGGCGGCGTTCTTCCTGAACGCGTTCCTCGACCTGCAGTTCGGGTTCAGTGCGACGCCAGGGCACACGATCCTGCTGTTCGGGCTCATCCTGCTGCTGCACGGCCTGCTGAACTCGTTCGGCGTGAAGCTGGTCGCGCGGCTCAACGACATCAGCGTCTGGTGGCACATCCTCGGCGTGCTGTTCATCGTCGGTGCGCTGGTATTCGTGCCGGACAAGCACCAGTCGGCGTCGTTCGTGTTCGGCCACTTCGTGAACAACACCGGCTGGGGTTCGACCTTCTACGTCGCGCTGCTCGGCCTGCTGCTGGCGCAGTACACCTTCACCGGGTACGACGCTTCGGCGCACATGACCGAGGAGACGCACGACGCGGCGCGCTCCGGTCCCCGTGGAATCGTGATGTCGATCCTGGTCTCCTTGGCAGCTGGATGGGTGCTGCTGATCGGCCTGACGTTCGCGATCCAGAGCTACGACGGTGCGCTGGACAGCTCCACCGGCGTACCGCCCGCACAGATCTTCATCGACGCGGTCGGTGCGGTGACCGGCAAGATCCTGCTGCTGGTCGTGATCGGGGCGCAGTTGTTCTGCGGGATGTCGTCGGTGACGGCGAACTCGCGGATGATCTACGCGTTCTCCCGGGACGGCGCGCTGCCGGGCTCGAAGTTCTGGCACAAGATCAACCACCGCACCCGGACGCCGACCAACGCGATCTGGCTGGCCGCGGCCGGTGCATTCGTCCTCGGCCTGCCGTACCTGTGGAACGCGACGGCGTACGCCGCGGTCACGTCGATCGCCGTGATCGGTCTCTACATCGCCTACGTCCTGCCGACGCTGCTCAGACTCATGCAGGGTGACCGCTTCCAGCCCGGCCCGTGGAACCTGGGCCGGTGGAGCCGCCCGATCGGCATTGTGGCGATCGTCTGGGTCGCGTTCATCACGATCCTGTTCATGCTGCCGCAGGTCAGCCCGGTCACCGGTAGCACCTTCAACTACACGCCGATCGCGGTTCTGGCCGTGCTGGGCTTCGCAGCGGCGTACTGGTTCCTGTCCGCTCGCAACTGGTTCACCGGCCCGAAGGTCCAAGGCAGCGAGGAAGAACTGGCTGCCATAGAACGAGATCTCGAGTCGATCTAGTCCTGCATTCAACCGCCTGTCGCGCAAGATCGCGGCAGGCGGTTGAACTTTGTCTACAAGCGCAGACCATCCGGTGCCCCGGCACGATCGTGCCGTCGTGACTGCTCGGATCTGGGCAAGAGTGGGTGACAGGATGGTGACCATCAAATTTCCTCATGTGACACTTGCCGTGTCGAACGGTCGTTTCCTGTGATAATCAACGAGGGGAATCCTTCGGGGAGCTAGATGACTGACGACGAACTGGTCGGGCGTGCGGGACTGGTTGAGCGTGCTACCAAGCAGCTCGAGACCAGCGGCAGTGTGCTGCTGTACGGCCCGACCGGTATCGGCAAGTCAGCTCTCGGGCGGGCCCTGGTCGCGGATCGCGGCCGGAAGGGCTGCCGGATTCTCAGCGCGGCCCCGTCCAACTCCGAGGCCGGCCTTCCGTATGTCACGCTCCTCGATCTGCTGTCCAACCAGCTCGAGTTCGCCTGGGGCGTGCTTCCGGACCACCTCCGCCAGCCGCTGGAGGTGGCGCTGCTGAAGGCGAGCGCCCCGGACACAGTGCGCGACGAGCTCGCCGTACGCCTCGCTGTGCTGCACGTGCTTCGCCGTCTGGCCACCACCGGCCCGGTGCTCCTGGTCGTCGACGACATCCAGTGGGTGGACCCGTCGAGCCTCGAGGTGCTCACGTTCTGCGCCCGCCGCCTGTCCGAGGGCGTGCATCTGCTCGCCACCGAGCAGGTGGCCGACGGCGATCTCCCGATCATGGTCGACGCTTGCCCGGAGCCCGTGCTGCAGCTCGAAGTCCCGCCGTTGACCGAGCCCGATGTGCTCGCGCTGCTCCGCCAGCGCCTCTCGAATCCGCTCCCGGTCCGCACCGCCCGCCGCATCTTCACCGCGAGCGCCGGCAACCCGTTCATGGCCCTCGAGCTCGGTCGCGCCGTACTGCGGCATCCGAAGAGCGTCTCTCCCAACGATCCGCTCCCGGTGTCCAGCCGCCTCAAGACGCTGCTCGGCGACCGCCTCTCCACGCTTGAGCCTGCCGCGCACGAGCTGCTCCTGCACGCCGCGTCGTCGCCGCGTCCGACCACGACCCAGCTCGCCCGGTCCCTCGACCGGCCGATCGAGGCCGACCTCGCCGAGGCCGAGTCCCTCGGCCTGATCGACATCTCGGCCGAGCGCCTGCGCTTCACCCACCCGCTGCTTCGCGAGTTCGTGTACGCCGAGGCGACGTCGGCCGCGCGTCGGCAGGCGCACGCCCAGCTCGCGGCGGTGGTCGACGAGCCCGTCGAGAACGCGACCCACCGCGCTCTGGCCACCCAGGAGGCCGACCCGGAGCTGGCCGCCGCGATCGAAGAGGCCGCCACCGTCGCGGCCGGCCGTGGCGCGCCCGGCGCTGCCGCGACCCTGTGGCGATTGAGCGCGGAGCGTACGCCGATCACGCGGCCGGACGACCGTGCCCGCCGCCTGACCCGGGCGTCCGATGACGCCGCGGCTGCTGGCCATCTCGCGGAGTCGGCCGACATGGCCCAGTTCGCCGTACAGGCCGCGACGAAGCCGGAGACCAAGGTGCCTGCGCTGTTGCTCAGCGCGGACGCGGTCTGGCCGGAGCGCGACCGCCGGGTCGAGCTGCTCGCTGAGGCGTTCGCCGCCGCAAAGGGCGACAAGCGGCTCGAGGCGCGCGTGCGGATCGAGCGCAGCCACAGCCACTACTTCGATCGCAGCCTGGACGACGCGCAGGAGGACGCCCGCGTCGCCGAGGCGCTGGCGCGCGAGGCGGGTGACATCGAGGCAGTCGTCGACGCGTTGAGCGCAGCGAGCTCGGTGTTGTTCGCGCGTGATGCCGAGGAGTCCGCGGACGCCGTGCTCGAGCAGGCTGCCGAGCTCGCGAAGGGCCTGCCGCTCACCAAGACCGTGGTGAACGCGCGTCAGATGGCCGCGATGCGGGAGCTGTTCCGCGGGCGGATGGACGAGGCGATCACCCGGATCACGGCGCTGGTGGACGACGTACGCGACCATGGCGCGATGCGCTGGCTGGCCTCCGCGTTGATCTCGGCGACTGCGATCTACGAGCGCAGCGGGCGCGGCGCCGACGCACTGGCCGCCGGCCACGAGTGCTACCAGCTGATGCAGGACATCGGTGACGAGGCCGAGGTCGGCATGGTCATCGCCAGCCGCGCCGAGTGGGTCGGCGGTTCGGCGGCCATGGGCCGGCAGCTCGCCGAGGCCGCGCTGGAAGGCGTCCGCCTGGTCGGGAACGACGAATGGACCGGCCCCGCGCTCGCGAGCATCGGGCTGATGGCCGTGCTGACCGGCGATCCGCAGCGGGCGGTCGAGTCGTTCGACGCGATCGCGGAGTCGGGCGAGGCCGCGATGCCGTACGACCCGGCCGTGATCCCGTGGCACGCCGACTATGCGGAGGCGCTGGTCGCAGCCGGCCGGCTGGACGACGCGGCCGGACTGATCGCCGAGATCCGGACCCGCGCCGAGAACCTAGACCGTGAAGTGATCATGATCGGCCTGGCTCGGTCCGAAGCGCTGCTGATCGCCAAGCAGGGCGACCCGGCCGCAGCCCTGGACCTGCTGGAGAAGACGATCAGTACGGCGGGGGACCGCGTCTACCCGCTCGACCTCGCGCGCTGCGAGCTCACCCGCGGCCGCGTCGCCCGGCAGGCCCGTCGCCGATCGGTCGCGCGGACCGCGTTCCTGGACGCGATCGAGCAGTTCGAGGCGTACGGCGCTCCCGCCTGGCGTGAGGTTGCCGAGACCGAGCTCGCGCGTCTCGACGTACCGAGCCGGAGCAGGCAGCCGTCGGAGCTGACCGACAACGAGCAGCAGATCGTCTCGATGGTCCGCGACGGTTCCACCAACCGCGAGATCGCCGCGGCTTTGTACCTGTCGGTGAAGGCGGTCGAGTCCCAGCTCACCCGCCTGTACCGGCGCTTCGGAGTCGCCAACCGCACCCAGCTGCTCCGGACGGTCGACCGCCCCGGTAACAATGGTTAGGCCCTGTCTGGTAGTCCAGCGCCTACTGCGGGGCACTCGGCACGGCACCTCGCCGCACGGGTGCAAAGGGAACGATGCTCCGCATCGACCCCTTCGCCCCCGCGCGCCGATGCACCGCACCGAGCACCTCCTCGCTACGGCGCTGGACTACCAGACAGGACCTAGATGAAGCTCGAACGGAAACACGCTCTCGTCCTGCTCGCCATCGCGGCCTGGAACGTCATCACCTACCTGCGGTTCATCAAAGCGCTGATGGACACCGAGGGTCGCCCGACCGGGTACTACGTGGCGCACACGATCCTGGTCATCGTGAACCTGCTGATCGCCGTACTGCTCGGCACCTGGGGTGTGCGCGCGTACAAGGCGGCTAAGGCTTCACAAAGCTCGCCGGTGTGACACCGAGCAGTTTCCGGAAGTGCCGGTTGAGGTGCGACTGGTCGTAGAACCCGGCCAGCGTCGCCACCTCGGCGGCCGGATGCCCGTCGAGCAGGTACCGCCGGGCCAGGTCGACCCGCCGGCCGGTCAGATACCGGTGCGGCGGCATCCCGTACTCCCGGCTGAACGCCCGCACCAGATGCGCCGGATGAGCGTGCACCACCTTGGCCGCATCCTCCAGCGTGATCCCGTCGGCCACCTTCGAGTCGAGCAACTCACGCAGCCGCGCGGCCACACCGACGTCGGACCGGTCCGGCGGCGCGACCACGTTGCGACGCAGGTGTTGTGACAGGCGCTCCTCGATCAACGTCAGCCGGCTCTGGGCCTCCAGATCCTCCTGGCCGTCCTGGAGCACTCGATGCAGCTGATGGATCCGGTGCCTGAGGATCGGGTCGACGTACTCCGGTTGGTCGACAGCCGCGCCGATCAGATGGTCGCCACCGAGCCGATCAGGCGCCAGATATAGCACCCGCTTCCGGAACCCCTGCGGCAGGACCGACCGCCCGTCGTGCGGCACGTGCGGCGGTAGCAGCGAGACCTGCGCCTGGGCGAGACCATGCTCGCGGTGGTCCAGGTCGTACCGGACCGCGCCCTCGTCAACGATCAGCACGGTCCACGCGTCGTGGGTGTGCGTCGGGTACGCATGCGACGGGAAATGGGCGTGCAACACCTCGACGACCCCGGGCAGCCCGGGCCGCCACGCCCGGACCACGGCGCCGCTGCTCATAGTCAGAACATACGCTTCTGGGCGTGAAGGTTTACGTGAGTGCGGACATGGAAGGCATCACCGGACTGGTCGACGCGGAGGACGTCCAGCCGCCGGGCCGGGACTACGAGCGCAGCCGGGTGATGATGACGGAGGACGTGAACGCCGCCATCCGCGGTGCGTACGCCGCCGGCGCGACCGCCGTACTGGTCAACGACGCCCATGGCCCGATGCGCAATCTCCTCCCAGACCTCCTCGACCCGCGTGCCCGCCTGATCAAGGGCCGCCCGAAGCCGATGGGCATGATCGAGGGCCTGTCTTCCGAGTACGACGCGGTGCTCTGCATCGGCTTCCATGCGCGCGCCGGCGTGCTCGGCGTGCTGAGTCACAGCTTCATGGGCCACGAGATCGAGGACATCTGGCTCGACGACCGCCCGACCGGCGAGATCGGCCTGCTCCATGCGGCGGCAGCGGCGTACGGCGTCCCCGTCGCCCTGCTGACCGGTGACGACGCGGCCTGCGACGAGACGAAGTCCTGGGATCCGGCGGTTGCCACCGTCCCGGTCAAGTTCGCCAAGGACCGCTTCGCGGCACAACTGGTCCCGGTCGCCGAGGCCCGCGAGGCCATCGAAACCACCACAACGCAAGCTCTGGCCAGTCTGTCGGCACCGGCCGCCGACCACGCGGGTCACCGACTGACGGTCCGCTGGCAATCCGCTTCGGTCGCCCTGCACCTTGCGGCAATCCCTGGCGTCGAGCGGCAGGACGACCGCACGGTGACGGTCGAAGGCGACATGCTCCAGCTCTACCGCCTCTTCAACCTCTTCCTGCGCGTCTGCACAGCCGTCACCTCGAACCAGCCGTACTGCTGAGAACCTCCAGGAGAAGGTCGGAGAGGTTTAGAACGTACAAGACCGCCGGCGGGGTCGCGGGTGAGGATCGGGGGTGTGGATGAGCCGATCAGATTCGATACAAAGATCGCCGTGCTGCTGCGCGACGATCTGGCGGTGTGGCAGCGGTTGAACGTGACTGCGTTCCTGGTCAGCGGGATCGCGGCGACGCACCCCGAGGTCGTGGGTGAGCCCTACGAAGATGGCGACGGGACCGGCTATCTGCCGATGTTCCGGCAGCCGGTGCTGGTGTTCGAGGGCAGCAAGGAGTTCATGGCGACCGCCCACGAGCGCGCGCTGCGTCGCGAGCTCGAGCATGCCGTCTTCACCCAGGATTTGTTTGCTACGGGCAACGACCGCGACAATCGCGCGGCGGTGAAGGCGGTGTCGACCGCGGACCTCGACCTGGTCGGGATCGCCTGCTACGGGCCGAAGAACGCGGTCGACAAGGTGCTCAAGGGCGCCGCCATGCACCACTGAGATACCGCTCCGGCGCAAACGGCTGCAGCTCCGGCGACCGTACGTCGTCCAGCACCAGCGGTACGACGTGTCGCGCGGTCCCGGGCGCCAACGTCAACCCGAGCATGCCGTGCCCGGTGGCGACGTACAGCCCGCGGTGGCCGGGGATCGCCCCGATCAACGGCAGGCTGTCCGGCGTCGCGGGCCGCATGCCGGCGAACGTCGCCGTCGACAACCCCGGTCGCCAGTCGGCGAAGTACGGCGTGGTCCGATCGAGTACTGCGGCCAGCCGGCGTTCCGTGATCGGACCGCCCGGCCGACCGAGGTCGAGCCGCGCCGCAACCCGCACGCCGTCCGCGAACGGCGTCACCGCGATACTCGGCTCGACGAGCTTCACGGCCAGCTGGGGAGCCAGACCCGTTCCCGGTGTGGTGATGCTGTAACCGGTTGCTGCCAGCAACGGTATCCGTACGCCGAGCACGGCCAGCAACTCGGTCGACCAAGCACCCGCGGCAACGAGCAGCCGATCCGCACTGAACCGCCCGACGCTGGTCTCGACATCCCACCCCGGCCGCAGTCTGCTGACCGTTGCATTGACCAAGCGGCCGGTGAATTGCTCCCGGAGTGCCTTCAAGACTTGCTCGGGCCGCACCTGGACTTCATCGACTGCGTGCACGGCCCCGATGACGGCCGGACCCAATGCAGGCTCCCTTAGACGCGCCGACGGCCCGTCGAGGATGTCGTAGCCGCCCTTGTATCCGGCCGCCGTCGTCGCCTCGGCCAACTGCGCGACCTCGTCCAACCCGGCCTGCGTCAGCGCGGTCATCAACAACCCGGTCTGCCGCAGTTCCAGGTCGGACGTCTCCTGCAACCGGTTGAAGTCGTCCACACACCCCGCCCCGAGATCCAGTACGGCGCGCAGCCCAGCGGCGTACTGGATGGCCGAACCGCTCCGCACGAACCCGACGATCCACCGCAACAACGTCGACGTCAGCCGCGGCGCAACGCTGAACGGCGCCTCACGATGCAGCACCTGACGTGCGGAGTGCAGCAGGACACCCGGCCCCGACAACGGCGCCGAGAGCGCCGGGACGACCCAGCCGGCCGCGGCCGGCGAGGCGAATCCGCTCTGCGGTCCGGCGTCCAGCACGGTGACGTCGGCGCCCGCCTCGGCCAGGGCGACGGCGGACCACAGGCCGATGACGCCGCCGCCGATCACGATGATGCGCATCTACTGCCCCGCCGCGTAGGAGGCAAGGAACGTCCGCGTCCGTAGTTCCTGCGGTTTGCCGAGTACGTCGGCCGGCGCACCCTGCTCGACGATCTTGCCGCCGTCGACGAACACCACCCAGTCCGCCACGTCCCGCGCGAACGGCAGCTCGTGCGTGACCAGCACCATCGTCATCCCGTCCGCGGCCAGCTCGCGCATCACCCGCAGTACCTCGGCCGTCGACTCCGGGTCGAGCGACGACGTCGGCTCGTCGAACAGCAGGACGGACGGCTTCAGCGCCAGCGCCCGCGCGATCGCGACGCGTTGCTGCTCACCACCCGACATCTGCTCCGGATACGCCAGCGCTCGATGGGCCAGCCCGACACGGCGCAACAGCTGCACCGCCCGCTCCAGCGCGTCCTTCTCGGGTACGCCGGCCCGCAGCTGCGCGAGCATCACGTTCTCGACCGCGGTCAGATGCGGGAAGAGGTTGAACCGCTGGAAGACCATGCCGACCGACTGCCGCAGCTTCGCGAGGTCGCGGCACTCCATCGAAGATCCCTTGAAGATCGTCTCGCCGGCCACCTCGAGCAGCCCGTGGTCCGGCCGCTCGAGCAGGTTCAGGCAGCGCAGCAGCGTCGTCTTGCCGCCGCCGCTCTGGCCGATGATCGCGACGATCTTCTGGTTCCGGACGTTGAGGCTCACGCCGTCGAGCACCAGCCGCCCGTCGAAGGACTTGTTCAGGTTCTCGATCCGTACGACGACATCGCTCAAAGCTCTGACGTTCATGCCGAGGCTCCTTCCAGCATCGCCCGCGCCGCCTTCAGCCGTCGACGACGCCGAGGCGTGAGCGGCACACCGGCCCGGATCTTCCGCTCAAGCCAGAGCAGGCCCTGGGACAGCGGATAGCAGAGCACGAAGTAGATCGCCGCGATCACGAGGTACACCTCGAGCGCGCGGAAGGTCGCCGACGTGATCAGCCGGCCCTCGGACATCAGCTCGGCCGCCGAGATCGTGACCAGCAGCGACGTGGATTTGAGCAGGTCGACGAGCATCGTGTTCGTACCCGGCAGCGCCGAGCGCAGCGCCTGCGGGAACACGACGTACGCGAAGGTGCTGACCTTGCCGAGACCGAGTGCCTCGGACGCTTCCTGCTGACCGGCGTGGACGCCGGCGATCGCGGACCGGAAGATCTCCGACAGGTACGCCGCGTAGAAGACGATCAGGCTCACGCAGCCGGCGCTGAACACGCCGAGCTTCAGGCCGACGGACGCGAGACCGAAGTACGTCACGAAGATGATCGCGAGCAGCGGGATGTTCTTGAACACCTCGGTGTAGATCGCGGCCGGGATCCGGAGCGCGCGATGGCGGCTGACCCGGAGCAGGGCGAGGGCGAGCCCGAGTGCGGCCGCGCCGGCGAAGCTCGCGATCGTGTAGAGGACGGTGCGTTCGAGACCGTCCAGGAGGGCCGGCGCGTAGTCCGACCAGGGCACTTGGAACAGTTCGGCGATCATGGCGTTCCCTCCTCAGATGGACGGCGGTTGCCAGTCGGCGGGGCGGTCGACGTTCTGCCGAGTTTTGGCGATCTCCGGCGCGGGCTTCAGGAACTGGTTCGGGTCGCCGCCGTACTTCTGGATCAGCTTGGTCAGCTCGCCGTTCGCGTACATCGCGCGGATCTGCTCGGAGATCGCCTTCTCCAGCGCGGTCGCCTGCTTCGGCAGGTAGAACGCGGTCATGTACTGCTGGAAGTACTGGTACGCCGGATGCGCAGCGACGTCGGCGGCCGTCGGCGGAGTGAGGTACTGCGTCTCGACCTTGAGCTCGGGGCGTTCCTTCTGGGCCGCGAGGACGAGCAGCGGGTCGAGGAAGCCGACGTTGATCCGGCCCGCACCGAGGTCGTCGAAGACGCCGTTGCCGTCCGGGTACGCGTGCAGCTTGGCGCCGGGTACGGCCTGGATCGACTTCACCCACACGTAGCCCTCGACGGTGCCGAGGTTCTTGCCCTCCAGGTCCTTCACCGTCTGGTAGTGCTCACCGGCGCGGACGGCCATCGCGGGTGGGGAGTAGTACGGCGGGTCGGTGAACAGGCCCTGTTTCTGCCGCTCCGCGGTCCACGCGACGCCGCCGATGGTGATGTCGACGCGGCGGGACTGGACACTCGCCAGCATGCCGGCGAAGTCGGTCAGCTCGGGTTTGACCTTCAGCCCGAGCTTGTCCGCGACCGCGTTCAGGATGTCGGCGTCGAGGCCGGACATCTTGTCGCCGACCAGCGAGGTGTACGGCGCGTACGGCTGGATCGCGACCTTGAGCACCCCGGGTTCGAGGGTGCCGAGCGCCGCGGCCGCGTCCGAGACCGGCGCCTTGGAGTCGTCTCCGCAGGCGGTCAGCGTGGAGACCGCGAGTGCGACGACGGCCAGCAGGGGAGCGATCCGGGAGCGTGCATTGAGTGTCTTCGCCATGACATGCCTTTCCGTGGCCTCACCCCGATTCCTTCAAGGCTAGGGACGACGGGGAGTGCCGTCATTGGACGATCGGTCCATGATCTGGTGACCGGAGGCGAGGTTCGTCGTACGCTTCGTCCAAGATGCTTTCGGCTCCGTTGGCCCAGCAGATCGCCCGGGACACCTCCGAGGTGATCGGCTACAACGTGCTCATCACCGACGATCGCGGGATCGTGATCGGGAGCGGGGACGCCTCGCGGCTGGGGAGTTTCCACGAGGCGTCGATCGAAGTGCTCGCCTCCCAGCAGGCGGCCTGGCACACGGCGGCCGAGGCTGCCCGGCTGCGCGGGGTGAAGCCCGGCATGACGCTGCCGATCGTGATCGACGGCGAGGCGGTCGGCACGGTCGGCATCACCGGTTCACCACGTCAGGTCCGGCGCTTCGGCCTCGTCGTACGACGGCAGACGGAGATCCTGCTGCAGGAGTCGGTCGAACTGCGGTCCCGGCTGCTCCGCGAACGCGCCCTCGAAGAACTCGTCCGCGACATCGGCTCCTTCGACGAAGACGTGGTCGACCCCGCCTTCCTAGCCGCCCGCGCCAAAGAACTCGGCTTCGACCTCACCGTTCCCCGCACCGTAATCATCCTCGAAGTAGACGAGCCCGCCCCGGCCGCGACCGACGTCACGGCAGTCCGGCCAGAACTCCTCCGCACCCTCCGCCAGGCCTTCAGCCCGTCCGACCTGGTAGTGGTGATGACGGCAGGCCGCTTCGCAGTCCTACCAACGCTGACGACGGGCCACCGGCGGGAGGGCGCAGAGCTGCTGGGCCCGGGCGACGGCGGCAGGCGGCGGGAGCTTGGGGAGGTGGCTGTTCGGGCGATCGCGTCCGGCCATGGGTTCAGTTCGCGGGCGGGGGTTGGCGGGCCGGCGGTTGGGGTGGTCGCGTTGCGGGAGGCTTATGCGGATGCGGGGGATGCCTTGCGGTTGGGGAAGGAGTGTGTGCCGGGCGGGGCGGCGTACTTGATTGATGAGTTGCGGGGGCATCAGGTGCTGGCGGCGGTGGGGCATCGGGCTCGGGCTCGGTTGCTGAATCTTGCGGCTGGTGAGTTGGCGACGCATCCGGACTGGCTCGAGTTGCGGAGCACGTTGATCGCCTGGTGCGAGAGCGGCTTCAACCTCGTGCGTACGGCGGAGGCGCTGCACATCCATCGCAATACGCTGATCTACCGGCTGGAGAAGGTCGAACGCCTGACCGGCCAGCCCTGGCGCGACCACCGCGCCACTCTCACGCTCTACCTGGCCTGCCTGGCATCACAGCTCGGCTAGCGAGGCGCGAACTTCGTCCAGGTGGCGCCCTCGTCGGTGCTCAGCACGACCTCCGTCGTACGCCGCTTCGGCACCTCGAATCCGTACATCAAGTGCTCGTCCCCGGCGAGATCAGCGAGGTCACCCGGGTATCCACGATCCAGGTCGGCCGCCCCCTCCCGCACCCGGTACAGCCGCGGCCGGTCGCCCAGCCGCCCGCCGAGCATCATCGCCGTACCGTCGTCGAAGGCGAGCGGCGGCGTGTTCAGGCTCTGCGGCGGATGCTGGACGAGCGTCCACGTCTGTCCGCGGTCGGTCGAGATGCGCATCTTCGCGACCGCCTGTCCGCTGTCGCCGACGATGACCGAGGTCGACACCAGCGTCTGGCCGTCCGGGCTGACCGCGAGCTTCCCGAGCTGGTTGTGGTTGTCCAGCGCCTGCGACCGCCAGGTCCTCCCGCCGTCGTCGGTCCACAGGATGTCGGTCCGCCCGACCCCGGTCAGCACCCAGCACCGCCCGCTCGTGTCGCAGACCGGCGAACGGCTACCGCGGGTCTCGAGCATCCGGACCGACGACTCCTTGGGGTTCACCACCACGATCCGGCCCGGCACGATCTGGTCGGTCAGGATCTCACCGGGCTCGAACGTCGAGGTGGACAGCCGGTACCGCAGCCGGGTCAGCACCGGGCCGTCGTACGTCATCCGGAACATCATCGTCGTGTCCCCGGTGAGCGTGCCCTCGCGCGGCGGGGCGACCGCGATCGCCTCGTCACCGGTCGCCAGCGTCGCGTACGGGACCGGCCACTCCGGCGAGGTCGCACGGGCGCCGTCGCGATCCAGCACTGCGGCGTACCGGCAGTTCGGGCCGCTCGTGCAGTCGGACCAGCCGGCCGCCCAGCGGTTCCGCGTGACCATCGTCATCGACAGCACCTGCGCCCGCTCGGCGTTCACCACCGCGGTCCCGGCCCGCCCGGCGGAGGCGGGATCGATGGCCACCGGCCCCGCGTCGGCATCGACCCGGTGCGAGATCCAGAGCACCGTCGTCACGACGACGGACGTCGTGGCGGCAAGTACGCCGAGCACGAGCAGCGGCGGCTTGCTCCGCGGGATGCCGCAGCGCTCCAGCAGCTCGACCAGCCGGGGGTAGTGCCGGTCGACGAACTCACGTACGCGCTGCTGCACAATCACCCCCCGGGCTGACGAGCAGCCCCTGTCCTCGCGAGGGCAGAGGCTGCGTGGCACACGAATTGGCCGGGATGAAGTTTAAGCGACGGCGGGCGCAGCCGATCACACCCGGCGGAAGATGAGGGCGCGCTTCACTTCCTGGATGGCCTTGGTGACCTCGATGCCGCGGGGGCAGGCGTCGGTGCAGTTGAAGGTGGTCCGGCAGCGCCAGACGCCTTCCTTGTCGTTCAGGATCTCCAGCCGCTGCTCGGTGCCCTCGTCGCGGCTGTCGAAGATGAACCGGTGCGCGCCGACGATCGCCTGCGGGCCGAAGTACTGGCCGTCGGACCAGAACACCGGGCAGGACGTCGTACAGGCGGCGCACAGGATGCACTTGGTGGTGTCGTCGAAGCGGTCCCGGTCGGCCTGCGACTGGATCCGCTCCCGGGTCGGCTCGTGACCGCTGGTGACCAGGAACGGCATCACCGCGCGGTACGCCTCGAAGAACGGGTCCATGTCGACGACCAGGTCCTTGAGCACCGTCAGGCCCTTGATCGGCTCGACGGTGATCTCCTTGTCCGGGCTCAGGTCCTTGATCAGCGTCTTGCAGGCCAGCCGGTTCCGGCCGTTGATCCGCATCGCGTCCGAGCCGCAGACACCGTGCGCGCAGGACCGCCGGAACGTCAGCGTGCCGTCCTGCTCCCACTTGATCTTGTGCAGGGCGTCCAGCACCCGGTCGGTCGGCTGCAGCGTGACGGAGTACGTCTTCCACTCGGCCTCGTCGACGACCTCAGGGTTGTACCGCAGGATCTTGACCTTGACGTCCATCAGTACTTGCGCTCCATCGGCTTGTAACGGGTCTGGACGACCGGTTTGTAGTCGAGCCGGATCGTCTCGTTGCCGTCGGCATCTACCTCGCGGTACGCCATCGTGTGCCGCATGAAGTTGACGTCGTCGCGGGTGGCGTAGTCCTCGCGGAAGTGCCCGCCGCGGGACTCCTTGCGCTCCAGCGCCGACACCACCAGCACCTCGGCCAGATCGAGCAGGAAGCCGAGCTCGACCGCCTCGAGCAGGTCGGTGTTGAACCGCTTGCCCTTGTCCTGGACGGCGACGTCGGCGAACCGGAGCTTGAGCGCCTCGAGGTCGACCAGCGCCTGCTTCAGCGAGCCCTCGGTCCGATACACCTGCGCGTTCAGGTCCATCGTCGCCTGCAGGTCCGACCGGATCGCCGCGATCCGCTCCTCACCCGTCGAGTTGCGCAGCCCCTCGACCAGCTCCACGACGTACTTCTCCGGCTCCGCGGGCAGCTCCTCGAAGGACGCGGTTTCGGCGTACTCCGCGGCCGCGATCCCCGCCCGCCGGCCGAACACGTTGATGTCGAGCAGCGAGTTCGTGCCGAGGCGGTTCGCACCGTGCACCGAGACGCACGCGACCTCGCCGGCCGCGTACAGGCCCGGGATCACATCATCGTTGTTGGCCAGGGCCTCGCCCTTGATGTTGGTCGGGATGCCGCCCATCGCGTAGTGCGCGGTCGGGAACACCGGGATCTGCTCGGTGTACGGCTCCACGCCCAGATACGTCCGCGCGAACTCGGTGATGTCCGGGAGCTTCGCGTCGATGTGGGCGGGCTCGAGGTGGGTCAGGTCGAGCATCACGTACGCGCCGTCCGGACCGCAGCCGCGACCTTCACGGACCTCGTTCGCCATCGCGCGGGCGACCATGTCCCGCGGCGCCAGGTCCTTCACGGTCGGCGCGTAGCGCTCCATGAAACGCTCGTTGTCCTTGTTCCGCAGGATGCCGCCCTCGCCGCGGGCCGCTTCCGACAGCAGTACGCCGAGCCCCGCCAGGCCGGTCGGGTGGAACTGGAAGAACTCCATGTCCTCCAGCGGCAGGCCCTTCCGCCACACGATGCCCATGCCGTCGCCGGTCAGCGTGTGCGCGTTGGACGTCGTCCGGAAGACCTTGCCGAAACCGCCGGACGCGAAGATCACGGACTTGGCCGAGAACACGTGCAGCTCGCCGGTGGCCAGCTCGTACGCGACCACGCCGCTCGCCTTGCCATCGGTCATCAGCAGGTCGAGAACGTAGTACTCGTTGAAGAATTCGACATTCTGCTTGATGCACTGCTGGTAGAGCGTCTGCAGGATCATGTGGCCGGTACGGTCCGCGGCGAAGCACGACCGCCGTACGACGGCCTCGCCGTGGTTGCGGGTGTGGCCGCCGAAGAACCGCTGGTCGATCTTGCCCTCGGCGGTCCGGTTGAACGGCAGGCCCATCTTCTCCAGGTCGAGGACCGCGTCGACGGCCTCGCGGCACATCACCTCGGCCGCGTCCTGGTCGACCAGGAAGTCACCGCCCTTGACCGTGTCGAAGGTGTGCCACTCCCAGTTGTCCTCCTCGACGTTGGCCAGCGCGGCGCACATGCCGCCCTGGGCCGCGCCGGTGTGCGACCGGGTCGGGTAGAGCTTGGTGAGTACGGCGGTCCGGGTCCGCTTGCTCGACTCGAGAGCGGCCCGCATTCCTGCGCCGCCCGCGCCGACGATGATGACGTCGTACTGGTGCTGCTGCATGAAGTTCCTTTATTTACAGACAGACAATGTGGAGTTGGGGTCGAGGCAGGGATCGAAGGTGAAGATCACCAGGGTGCCGAGGACGACCACCACGAGCGCCGCCGTGATCAGCAGGGCCTTCAGCCAGAACCGGGTCTGGTCCTTCTCGGCGTAGTCGTTGATGATCGTGCGCAGGCCGTTCGAGCCGTGCAGCATCGCCAGCCACAGCATCAGCAGGTCCCAGACCTGCCAGAGCGGGTTGGCCCACTTGCCGGCCACGAAGCCGAAGTCCAGCGCGGTGATGCCGCCGCCGAGCATCAGGTTCACGAACAGGTGCCCGAGCACGAGGATGACGAGCGCGAGCCCGGACAGCCGCATGAACAGCCAGCTGTACAGCTCGAAGTTGGTCTGGCCGGAGCGGTTCCGGCCGCCGCCCTTCAGGTTGCGCGCGCGGGAACTGGACCGGGGAGCAGCGATCTCGCTCATCTCAGCCTCCGAACACGTGGGTCAGATGGCGGATGACGAAGGGCACGAACAGCACGACCCAGACCACTCCGACGCCGATCATCAGCTGCCGCTGGTAGCGCGGGCCCTTGGCCCAGAAGTCGATCAGGATCAGCCGGATGCCGTTGAAGGCGTGGAACAGGATCGCGGCCACCAGCCCGACCTCGAGCAGGCCGACGATCGGGTTCTTGTAGGTGCCGATGACCTCGTTGTACGCGTGCGGCGAGACCCGGACCAGCGCGGTGTCCAGCACGTGCACCAGCAGGAAGAAGAAGATCCCGACACCGGTGATGCGGTGCGCGACCCATGACCACATGCCCTCCCGGCCGCGGTACAGCGTGCCGGCTGGTTTGCTGGGCACCAGATCCTCCTCGTCGAGAATTCGGAATCGTCTTGATGCTAGACCCGCGTACTGCGGTGAAATGTCCTGACAGCTGTGACATCGATCGCGATGGATGTGATCTCGGTCGCGTCGTAGCTTGACTTCAACCGAGCTTGAACACGTTGGCTGGCGGCACATCAGAACCGAAGGGGAGAACTACTGTGAGTTTCTGGATCTGTGCGACCTGTGCGGTCGAGCACTCCGAGCAGGTCGACGTGTGTGCGATCTGCGCCGACGAACGGCAGTGGGTGCCCGCCGACGGGCAGCACTGGACGACGCTGGAGGAGCTGGCCGGGACCGAGGTCACCATCGACGAGGTGGAGCCGAACCTGTACGGCGTGCGGTCGAAGCCACCGGTGGGGATCGGTCAGCAGTCGATGCTGGTCGTCACCGACGAGGGCAACCTGCTCTGGGACCCGATCGGGTACCTCGACGACGACGCCGTACGCCGGGTCCGCGAGCTGGGCGACGTGGTCGGGATCATCGCCAGCCACCCGCACATGTACGGCGTCCAGGTCGAGTGGAGCCACCGCCTCGGCGACGTACCCGTGTATGTCTCGGAGGCCGACAAGGAGTGGGTCGCCCGCCAGGACCCGGTTATCCGGACCTGGTCGGGCAAGCTGACACCGCTACCCGGAGTGACCGTTCTCCAACCAGGCGGTCATTTCCCGGGCAGCGCGGTCGTGCACTGGCAGAACGGTGCCGAGGGCAAGGGTGTGATCCTGTCCGGCGACACGATCTTCGCGAACCCCGACCGTACGTCGGTGAGCTTCATGCGCAGCTACCCGAACCGCATCCCGCTGTCCGGCGCGGTCGTCGACCGGGTCGCCCGCTCCCTCGACCCCTACGAGTACGACCGCTTGTACAACAACTTCGGCGCCTCCATCCCGGTCGACGCCAAAGCCGTCGTACGCCGCTCCGCCGACCGGCACGCGGCCTGGGTCCGGGGCGACTACGACCACCTGACGTGATGCGCCGCCGCTAACGACAGGAGGTAGTCGGTCTCTGAGCCGAGCCGCACGCTCAGCCCGGCCGTCGAGGGCGCCGGAATCGGCACTACCTCCTGTCGTTAGGCCGCGAGACGGGCCTGGGTGAGGCGGGTATGCAGGGTGAGCATCCGATCCACGCAGGATTGCCAGTTGTAGAGCTCGGCGCGGTGGCGGGCGGCGGCTCTGCGGTTGGGGAGTTTGGCCAGCGCCAGGACCGCGTCGGCCAGGGCGGAGGGGTTGGCGGCCTCCCAGCGGCCGCAGGTTTCGTCGACGAGTTCGCGGGCGCCGCCGGTGTTGGCGGTGACGACCGGGGTGCCGGCGGCGAGGGCCTCCAGGACAGCCAGGCCGAAGGTTTCGCCGGGGCAGACGGACAGTGCGATGTCGGCCTCGGCGAGATGCCTGGCGAGGGTCTGGCGGCCGTCGACGTACCCGTGGAAGGTGATCGGCGCGTCGCCGGCGATCTCGATCAGCTCGTCGAGGTGCGGGCCGGTGCCGTAGACGTCCATCTGCAGCTTCACGCCGCGGCGGTGCAGCTCGACCGCGGTGGCGACCGCGAGGTGCGGGCTCTTCTCCCGTGACAGGCGGCCGGCGTGGACCAGCTTGAGTACGCCGTCGTCGACCGGCTCGGCCCGTGACGGGTGGAAGGTTTCCAGGTCGACCCCGAGCGGGATCCGGACCAGCGGGGTTGTCACCTCGTCGAACTCCGCGGCCGCGTAGCGGGACGTGACCACCACCGCGTCGTAGGTGCGGCTGAGGATCCGGTAGAGCGCGGCGACGGTCGCGACCACGTGGAGCTGGCTGGCCTTCACGCCCTCGGCCCGGCGTTGGACGCTCTCACCGGTCCAGCGGCTCGTGCGCTGGCTGACTTCGCCGAGCATCCGGCCGGGACGCAGTACGTCGTGGCCACCGAGCTGACCCGGGCGGGCCGAACCCAGCGCCAGCATCGCGTCCAGACGCTCGTGGCTGAACAGGATCGTGCCGATGTCGTTGCGGCGGGCCCAGCGCGCGACCGGAAGCAGCGTCGACTTGTCCGAGATCTCGACCGTGGTCGGCCCGAACTTCTTCAGTACGTCGATCACGTTCCACGGGTTGGTGATGAGTCGGTACCCGCCGCTCACCTTCGGCGCCTTCACCCGGACCACCGTGCCGAACTCGGTCTCGGTCACCTCGTCGCGTTCGCCCGGTGTGATCACGATCCGCTCGGCGCCGGCCTCGACGTACCCCCGGCCGATCTGCTCGATCGCGGTCCGCATGCCACCGGACGTCGGCCCGACGAAGTTCGCCAGCTGGGCGATCCGCAGCCCCGTCACGCGACCCGCCGGATCGCCGCTGCCTCACGCAGTACGTCGGCGTAGTGGCGGTCGACCAGGTCGTCGACCACCGCCGGCCAGGTCCGGGACTGCACCCGCTGCAGGCCACTCGCCGCCATCCGGCTGCGTGCGGAGGGGTGGTCGAGCATGATCTTCACCTGGTCGCGCAGCGAGCCGGCCTTGCCCGGCTCGAACAGCAGGCCGTTCTCGCCGGGGCGGATCAGGTCGAGCGGGCCGCCCGCGGCCGGGCCGACGGTGGCGACGCCGGAGGCCTGCGCCTCCTGGATCGTCTGGCAGAACGTCTCGTGCTCGCCGGTGTGGACGAACACGTCCAGCCCGGCGAAGATCGAGGCCAGGTCGGCACCGCGGCGCATCCCGAGGAAGGTTGCCGTCGGCAACGCGTTCTCCAGCGAGGCGCGGTCCGGCCCGTCGCCGACAATGACGATCCGGCAGTCCAGCTCGGTCAGCTCGGCAAGCCGGCGGACCTTCTTCTCCGCGGCCAGCCGGCCGACGTACCCGACGATCGGCTTGCCGTCCGGTGAGATCTCCCGGCGCCACTGCTCGCTGCGGTTCGTGGGGTCGAAGAGGTCGAGGTTCACGCCACGGCCCCACAGATGCACCCGCGGTACGCCGCGCTGCACCAGCGCGTCGACGGCCGAGGACGAGGGGGCGAGGGTGCGGTCGGCGCGCGAGTGCGTCCGTCGTACCCAGCGCCAGATGCCGCGGTCGGCGGCGGCGTACCAGGGGTACTGGCGGGCGAAGCCGGCAATATCGGTCTGGAAGATCGCGACCGTCGGCAGCCCGAGCTTGCGGGCCGCGCGCAGACCGTACGCGCCGATGATGAACGGTGAGGCGAGGTGCACGAGGTCCGGCTTGAAGTCGGCCATCGCCCGCTCGATCGACGGATCCGGCAGGCCGACCGGGTACTCCTTGTAGCCGGGCGTCCGGAAGCTGCGGGCGCGGATCACCGGTACGTCGCCGTACGCGTCCGGCCCCGGTCCGGGGGCGATGATCAGCAGTGCGTGCCCACGGGCGCGCAGCCGGTCGGCGACGTGGCGAGCCGTGTTCGCCACGCCATTGATCTGCGGCAGGAAGGTCTCGGCCACCATCACGATTCGCACACTTCGAAGGTTCCTCACCGTGCATGAACCCTGGGCGACGCTCTCGTGACACGGCGTCGATGCCCTGTCGACAGCTGTAGGGATTTGAAGTGTCCTTCAGGTGTCGACAGGGCATCCCCAGTTACGGGGTGGTGAACAAGTGAGTCATCGACCGGCGGACCAGATCGGTGCGCATCGCCTGCGTGGTCAGGCCTTCGGCGCCGAAGCCGAGGTACACCGTGTCCGGTGTGGCCACCCCGGCGCCCTCGTCGAAGGCGGTCGTGGTCCGGATCCAGTCGGTCGGGTTCGCCGGCGAGCCCGTCGGCGCACCAGGTACCGCCCAACCGCCGAGATCGGTCTCGAAGGACGTTTGCTCGGTGGCCCCGTCCCGTGTGATCGAGACGTCGTCGACGAAGGCCCCGAGGCCCTGCGTCGACCAGTCACTGACGTAGGTGATCGACAGCTCGACCTGCTTCCCGGCGTACGGCGTGAGGTCGATCTTCCAGTCCTGCCAGCCCCCGCTGGACCCGGACGCCGCGTGCCAGGCACCGGTCGTGCCGGTCGGTGAGCAGTCCGCACCCTGGTAGTGCGCCAGGAACGGATGCAGCTGCACCACACCGGCCGGACAGCTCTGGCCGGTGTCCTGCGAGGTATGGCCGTTCATGTCCGGCAGCGTGGTCCAGTCGTTCTGGCCGACGGTGTGCGCCTCGACCATCACGAAGTCCCAGTCCGCCTCGGTGTCGAAGGAGAACTTGAACGACATCGATCCGCTCGAGATCCCGCTCAGGTCAACCGTCCGGCTGAGCCGCTTGTAGCTCATGTCGGCCTGCCGGCTGTACACGTACTGCGAACCGGTGAACGGCTCGAACGGCGCCCCGCCGGGCCGGTTCCACTTCAGCGGTGCCGAGCTCGCGAACTGCGGGAACTGGGCCTTGGGCAACACGCTCGAGGTCAGCACGAAGGCGTTCGTGTGGTCCTGGTTGCCGGCCGAGTCGCCGCCGTTGAGCGTCCCGGTGAACCCGTTGAAGGCACCGGCGGTGCCACGGATCGGAACCGGCGCGCCGTTGCTGTCGCTGCCGCTGTTGTCGACGAGCGTGTAGGCGCCCAGCCAGTACTGCTCGAAGTCGTTGAGCAGCGGCAGGCACGGGTACGCACGCGCCGTGCACTCACCCTGTTGCTCCTGGAACGGGTTGTAGTAGTACGCCCCGTCCCCGTTGCTCGCGTAGCCGGCGTACTTGCCGGTGTAGAGCAACTTGCCGCCCTCGTTGAGGTAGTCGCGGACCGACAGCTCCAGATCGAGGGCGAGTTCGGCCGCTGTGCCGGCCGGTTGCCCGACCTTCCGGGTGATGATGTCGTCGCCGGTCTCCCAGACCACGGCCTTGTAGTGCGACAGCACGCCCAGCGGGTGCGGTGCGGTCCGGTTGTTCGCGTCGACGTCGTACACGTCGGAGGTGATCCCGGACGCGGCGAGTGTGGCGGCGTAGTTGCTCGCGTACTTCGCCGTGGTGACGCCCTGCGCCGGGCTCGCGCCGGTGACGTCCTCGGCGGCCAGGATCAGTACCTGTCCGCCGATGTCGGTGGCGACGTGGTAGGTGAAGTGCTCGCCGGCGACGTTGCCCGTCCCCGGTTTGTTGCCAGTGAACCACACCTCGACCGAGTCACCGGGTTTGGTACGACGCACCGTGCCGCGGAGCTCGGCGTAGTACCGGTTGTTGGTGTCGCCGTACCGTTCGCCGCCCTTCCACTCCGAGACCTTGTCGGACACCGTGCGGCCGCCGTTGACGCGGTAGTTGATCCGCAGGTTCTTCAAGGCCCGCTTCGCGATCACCGCCACCGGCTGGGTGGTGCCGTAGGAGACCGTGAACGGGTCCGCGACCAGATCGGCGGCCTTCCTGCCGACCACCGAGACCGGGTCGTCGGGGTCCTTGGCGGACTTGGCGACGGACAGCGCGAACGGGATGTTCTTGGTGAACTCGGCCTGGATGAGGCCTTCGTCGTCCGGGAAGCTGAAGACGCTGACGCAGTCCTCCGGCCGCCACTGGTCGTTGGGGTCGACGGCGGACGCGGTCTGGCAGGTCGACATCTCCGGCGTGAACGCCATCGTGCCGTACCTGTTCGCCGCATGGTCGTCGGTCTCACCATTGGTGGTGTAGAGCTCGGCCGAGATGTCCGGGTCATAGCCCGGTACTGCGGGGTTCGCGTCGTCGCCGGCCATTGCCTCGGAGATCACGTCGTCCGGGGACGGTGTGCTCACCTGCCAGCCGACGCCGTACAGCAGCAGCTGCGCAGCGGAGTGGTAGTTGACCAGCTCGGTGAATTTGACCTTGCGGAACAGCTGGTCGAGGGCCTTCGTCTCCGGCTCGGAGGCCGGGGCCGGTCCGCGGTACGTGTCGCTGCTCGGGTCGGGCGACGAACCCTCGTTGTCGTAACCCCACTTGGTCGGCAGGTTGCGGTTCAGGTCGACCCCGTCGCCGGGCGCGATGAGCCCGTCGCCGTTGTTGTCGCGCAGGTTCTTGCGCCACAACCGGTCGCCGGTGAACGTGTAGTCGTAGCCGTCGGGGTTGGCCACCGGCAGGAACCACAGCTCGGTCGTATTGACCAGCTTGGTGATGTCGGCGTTGTGGCCGTAGCCGTCGATCACGTAGTGCATCAGCCGGCGCACCATCTCCGGGGTGATCCACTCGCGGGCGTGCTGGGTGCCGGAGTACAGCACCGAAGGCTTGGCGCCGTCGGGCAGCAGGCGGGCGCCCAGGCTCACCTTGACGGCGACGATCGGCTTGCCCTGGACCGTCGTACCGATGGTGACCAGCTTGGCCAGCAAAGGATGCGCGGCTGCTGTCTGGGTCAGCTCCTCAGCGAGGCCTCCGGGCCCGCTGTACGGGCGGAATACGGTCGGGCCGGCCGCGGCGAGCCTGGCGGCCTCGTCGGAGGCTGCGTGGCCCTTGACCTGCTTGACCTTCAGATCGACGCCGTCGGAGCGGAGCTTGGCCGCCTGCCGCTCGGACATCACGACCTCGACCTTGACCTTCCCGTCGGCTGTCTGGCCGGTGGCCAGGTCCGAGCGGTCCACCCCGGTGTCGACGACCTTCTGCAACTGTTGCGCGCTGAGGTCTCCGACGTACACCTCGAGGCCGTCACCTCCTTGGCCCGGTACTGCGGTGGCAGCCTGTCCAGCGGCCAATGCGCTCGCTACGACAGCCAGTACTGCGATCAGAGCAGAAGTTCTTCGCATGTCGCCCCTCCCCGGTCGACGGTGCATACCGTCGCAGCGTCCTGTGAGCCACGTCACGAGTCAACAGCTGGGAGCGGGCGGGTCACCTGGCGTGCTCGGCGTCATACCAGTCAGGCGGTGGTTCGCCTACCTTTGGGGCATGAGTCATCGCAGCGAGTCGGGGTTCGAGTTCGATCCGGTGTATGAACCGCTGGACGGGTTCGACCCGGCGGCGAAGCTGGGGGAGCCGGGGCAGTTCCCGTACACCCGGGGCGTGTACCCGACGATGTACACGCAGCGGCCGTGGACGATGCGGCAGTACGCCGGGTTCGGGACCGCGGCCGAGTCGAACCAGCGGTACCACCAGCTGATCGACCACGGGACCATGGGCCTGTCGGTCGCGTTCGACCTGCCGACGCAGATGGGCTACGACTCCGACGCCACGATCGCTTCTGGTGAGGTCGGGAAGGTCGGGGTGGCGATCGACTCGATCGACGACATGCGGGTGCTGTTCGACAAGATCCCGCTGGACCAGGTGTCGACGTCGATGACGATCAACGCGCCCGGCTCGGTGCTGCTCCTGCTGTACCAGTTGGTGGCCGAGGAGCAGGGCGTGTCCGCGGACAAGCTCACCGGCACGATCCAGAACGACGTACTGAAGGAGTACATCGCCCGCGGGACATACATCTACCCGCCGAAGGAGTCGCTGCGGCTGATCAGCGACATCTTTGCGTACTGCCAGGCGGAGCTGCCGCGGTGGAACACGATCTCGATCTCCGGCTATCACATGGCCGAGGCGGGGGCGACGCCTGCGCAGGAGATCGCGTTCACCTTGGCGAACGGGATCGAGTACGTCCGTGCCGCGGTCGCGTCAGGGCTGGACGTGGACGAGTTCGCGCCGCGGCTCTCGTTCTTCTTCGTCGCGCGGACGACGCTGCTGGAGGAGGTCGCGAAGTTCCGTGCTGCGCGGCGGATCTGGTCGCGGGTGATGCGGGATTCCTTCGGCGCCAAGAACCCCAAGTCCTTGATGCTGCGCTTCCACACCCAGACGGCCGGCGTACAGCTGACAGCGCAGCAGCCCGAGGTCAACCTCGTCCGCGTTGCGATCCAGGGGCTGGCCGCCGTACTGGGTGGCACGCAGTCGCTGCACACCAACTCGTACGACGAAGCGATCGCGCTGCCGACCGAGAAGGCGGCCCGCCTCGCCCTGCGCACGCAGCAGGTCCTCGCGTACGAAACCGACATCACCGCCACGGTCGACCCGTTCGCCGGCTCGTACGTCGTCGAGTCACTCACCGACGAGGTCGAGGCCGCCGCGGTGGAGCTGATGGACCAGGTCGAGGAGTACGGCGGGGCCGTCGCCGCGATCGAGAAGGGCTTCCAGAAGCAGGAGATCGAGCGCTCGGCCTACCAGATCGCCCAGGAAATCGACTCTGTCGAGCGCGTGGTCGTCGGCATGAACAAGTTCAAGATCGCGGAGGAGGAGCCGTACGAACCTCTCCGCGTAGACCCCACCATCGAGGCCCAGCAAACCGCCCGCCTCGCAGACCTCCGCGCCACCCGCGACCAGTCAGCCGTCGACGAAGCCCTGGCCGCCCTCAAGAAAGCTGCCCAAGGCAACGACAACTGCCTCTATCCCATGAAAGCGGCCCTCAAAGCCCGAGCCACCGTCGGCGAAGTCTGCGACACCCTCCGAGAAGTCTGGGGCACCTACGTCCCCGCCGACACCTTCTAGCCAGACGTCAACGGTAGGTAGGTCTGGCAGGCCTCGGTGTTGTGGAGTCTGATGTCGGCCCGGCGGTGCTTTTCCCAGTTGTCCCGGGTCAGGCGCCAGCGGTTCAGGAGGCCGGGTTCGCCGAGGCGGGTGGCCCAGTCCGAGCCGTTGGGTTCGTAGCCGAGGGATCGTGAGATCGCGTTCGAGCCGTGGTTGTCCACGAACGCATCGCTGCCCGCCTCCTTCGCCCCGAGCCCCTCGAACGCGAGGTGCAGGATCGCGGCGCGCATCTCATGCCCGAGCCCACGGCCGCGCTCATCGGCGGACAGCCACGAGAAGCTCGTGACCGTGCCGAGGGTGGAGAAGTTCACGCCGATAAGGTCCTGCATCCCGACCGGACGCCCGTCGACGACAACCACGAAGTACAGCCGCCACGCATCGCTCTCGACCTTGCCGCGCCCACGCCAGATCGCCCGCATCCACTTCGCCACCCGCTGATCGGGATCCGGCTCGTAGAGCGAGATCGGGTCGTCGTACGGCGGCGGCTCGGCATCCGTCTTCCCAGCCCGCACCACCTCCGCGAGCTCGCCCAAGAGCTCGTCGGTCGCTCCACGCAGCTCCAGAACCGGCGTACTGACGCGCACGTCGAGGAGTGGGTAACTCGTCATCTGTTAATCCAACAACGCGACTGAGGTCAGGACGGTGGTGCCTAGGGTTATGGCTTCTTCGGAGGGGGTGAAGCCGGGGGTGTGGAGGTCGGCGGCGGTTTCTGCCGAGGGGTGGCGGACGCCTAGGCGGGCCATGGCGCCGGGGACGTGTTCGAGGTACCAGGCGAAGTCTTCGCCGCCGAGGCTCTGGTCGGTGGGCGCGATCGCGCTGGAGCCGAGCGTCTGATGTACGGCGTTCTGCAGGACCCCGATCGCGGTCGTGTCGTTCACGACGGGCGGTACGCCGTGCGTGACCTCCGTGTCGACCTCTACGCCGTACGGGCGGACGATCTGCTCGGCCAGCGAAGGGATCAGCTCCTCGGCCAGCCGCCAGGCGTTGGCGTCGAGGCAGCGCAGGGTTCCCTCGGCCTCGCCGCGCGAAGGGATCGCGTTAGCGGCCGAGCCGGACGTGATGCGGCCCCAGACGAGCGACATGCCGGCGCGCGGATCGACCCGCCGCGACAGCGCAGCGGGAAGCTCGGACACCAGAGTCGCGAGCGCGTAGACAAGGTCCGCAGTCAGATGAGGCCGCGACGTGTGACCTCCCGGCCCGGTCAGTCGCACCAGGATCCGATCGGCAGCCGCGGTCAGCGCGCCCACCCGCAGCCCGACCTGACCGACCTGCAGCCGCGGGTCGCAGTGGAGCCCATAAATACGGCGGACCCCGTCGAGTCCGCCGGCTGCGATGACGCCGAGTGCTCCGCCCGGCATCACTTCCTCCGCGGGCTGGAAGATCACCCGCACCCGCCGGTCCAGCTGCCCGTCGCGCGCCATCCCGGCCAGCACCAAAGCAGCACCGAGCAGAGCCGACGTGTGTACGTCGTGCCCGCAAGCGTGAGCCACCCCGTCGATCGTCGACCGCCACGGCGCGTCCACGCCGTCGGGCACCGGCAGCGCGTCGATGTCCGCCCGCAGCGCGACACACGAGTCGCCGGCGCCGATGTCGCAGATCAGGCCGGTCCCGGTCGGCAACACGCGCGGGGACAGCCCGGCTTCGACCAGCCGCTTCTCGAGGAGCTCGGTCGTCCGGACCTCGTGCCACCCCAGCTCCGGGTGCGCGTGCAGATCCCGCCGTACGTCGACCATCTCCTCGCGGACCGCCTCGACCCGCGCGAGTACGTCCGCGACCAGCAACTGATGACTCATCCCGCGATTGTGCACCAGAGTCGGTCGAAGCCCGACCGCGACGACCACAGTCCGTGAGAGCCACCACGGAGCGTGCACACCGTGACGTGGGTGGCGCAGCCGGTGACCATACCGGAGAAGTTGTCGAAATGTGACGAGAATGCCGGTCACTTTCCGGTATCGAGGCCTGCGCGACGTTCAAAGAATGACGGGGCGCGCCCTATAGTCTGCGGATGCGGCACGTGGGGGAAGGCGTGCCGGGCAGATGCAGTGGCACAGGTTTTTCTGGTCGACGAAGGAGACGTCCGGTGAAGAAGTACGTGCGGGGAACGGCGATCGTGGGCGTACTGACGCTCGCCGTCGCCGCTTGTGGCAGCAAGCCGAGCGACAGCGCGAGCTCCGGCAGCAGCGCCAACAAGGACTTCAAGGCCTGCATGGTCTCCGACTCGGGGGGTTTCGACGACAAGTCGTTCAACCAGACCTCGTACAAGGGCCTGCAGGACGCCGTGAAGGAGCGTGGCCTGACCGAGGTCAAGGCCGAGTCGAAGTCTGACAACGACTACACGACGAACATGACCGCGATGGTCAGCGCCAAGTGCAACGTCATCGTGGCCGTCGGGTTCAAGCTCGAGGACGCCACCGAGGCGGCCGCCAAGGCGAACCCGAACATCAAGTTCGCCATCGTCGACTCCGCGCCGAAGGCGCCCATCGCGAACCTGAAGCCGCTGCTGTTCAACACCGCGCAGTCCAGCTTCCAGGCCGGCTACCTGGCCGCCGCGATGACGCAGTCCGGCAAGGTCGGCACGTTCGGCGGTCTGCAGATCCCGACCGTGACCATCTTCATGGACGGCTTCGCCCAGGGCGTTCGGTACTACAACACGCAGAAGAGCAAGAACGTCCAGGTGCTCGGCTGGGACGACCAGAAGCAGAAGGGTCTGTTCACCGGCGACTTCGAGGACAAGGCCAAGGGCCAGAACAACGCGCAGAACCTGATCACCCAGGGCGCGGACGTGCTGTTCCCGGTCGCCGGCCCGTCGGGTCTGGGCGGTCTGCAGGCGGCCAAGGCCAGCAACGGCAAGGTCAACGCGATCTGGGTCGACACCG
The DNA here is from genome assembly GCF_004217145.1 of Kribbella rubisoli. Taxonomy (GTDB): domain Bacteria; phylum Actinomycetota; class Actinomycetes; order Propionibacteriales; family Kribbellaceae; genus Kribbella; species Kribbella rubisoli. The sequence goes on from NZ_SHKR01000012.1 coordinate 171,197, forward strand.
ACGGCTGCATCAGCGCCGAGGAGTACTGCTCGGTGCTGATGAGCAGCGTCGAGAAGGGTATGGACGTCGCCGTGAAGGACGCGGTGATCTCGGTCGTCGACAACAAGTTCGACAACACCCAGTTCACCGGCACCCTGCAGAACGGCGGCACGGCGATCGCCCCGTTCCACGACTTCGACAGCAAGGTCCCGGCGGACGTGAAGTCCGAGCTGGACACGATCAAGGCCGACATCATCAGCGGCAAGATCACGATCGAGTCGAAGGTACAGCCGAAGGCGTCCTGATCGATCGCGCATTCGCGTAGTACGGTGCGAGCCAGGAAGGCAGCGGACCCACCGGTCCAGCCTTCCTGGCTCGCCGTCTGAAGGGGAGGCTGCCCGCATGCATCTCGAGCTGTCCGGCCTGACCAAGAGCTTCGGCTCGCTGGTTGCCAACGACCACATCGACCTGGTGATCGAGCCGGGCGAGATCCACTGCCTGCTCGGCGAGAACGGGGCCGGCAAGAGCACGCTGATGAACATGCTCTACGGGCTGCTGCAGCCCGACGAGGGCGAGATCCTGATCGACGGCGAGAAGGTGAAGATCACCTCGCCGAGTGACGCGATCAAGCACGGTATCGGCATGGTGCACCAGCACTTCATGCTGGTCCCGGTGTTCACCGTCGCCGAGAACATCATGCTCGGCCGGGAGAACACCCGGGCCGGCGGCGTACTGGACCGGAAGAAGGCCGACGCACTGGTCACCGAGCTGTCCGACCGGTACGGCTTCGAGGTCGACCCGGAGGCGCTGATCGAGGACATCCCGGTCGGCGTGCAGCAGCGGGTGGAGATCATCAAGGCGCTCAGCAACGACGCCCGGGTGCTGATCCTGGACGAGCCGACGGCGGTGCTGACCCCGGCCGAGATCGACGAGCTGATCGGCGTGATGCGCCAGCTCAAGGAGACCGGCACGTCGATCGTCTTCATCACCCACAAGCTCAAAGAGGTCAAGGCGATCGCGGACAAGATCACCGTGATCCGCCGCGGCAAGGTGGTCGGTCAGGCCGAGCCGTCGGAGACCGAGGAGCAGCTCGCCGAGCTGATGGTCGGCCGCGCGGTCGACCTGGTCGTCGACAAGGAGCCGGCCCAGCCGAAGGACGTCGTACTGCGGGTCGAAGGGCTGACCGTGATCGACGAGCGCGGGTTCACCGCCGTCGACGACGTGGACCTGGAGGTCCGGGCCGGCGAGATCCTCGCGGTGGCCGGTGTCCAGGGCAACGGTCAGACCGAGCTCGCCGAGGCGCTGCTGGGGCTGATCCAGATCGCGGCCGGGAAGATCTCGCTGGACGGCGAGGACCTGACCGGCAGGTCGACCAGACAGCGGCTCGAGGCCGGTATCGGGTACGTCCCGGAGGACCGCGCCCACGACGGCTTCGTCGGCTCGTTCACGGTCGCCGAGAACCTGATCCTCGACCTGTTCCGCAAGGCGCCGTTCGGCAACGGGCTGGCGCTGCGGACCGACGAGATCGAGAAGAACGCCGAGGCCAGGGTGGCGGAGTTCGACATCCGCACCCAGAGCATCGACCTGCCGGTGTCGTCGCTGTCCGGCGGCAACCAGCAGAAGGTCGTGCTGGCCCGCGAGCTGTCCCGGCCGCTGAAACTGCTGGTCGCCTCGCAGCCGACCCGCGGTGTCGACGTCGGCTCGATCGAGTTCCTGCACGCCCGGATCGTCGAGGAACGCGACAACGGCACCGCCGTCCTGATCGTGTCCACCGAGCTGGACGAGATCGCCGCCCTGACCGACCGGGTCGCGGTGATGTACCGCGGCAAGGTGGTCGGCGTCGTACCGGCCGACACCCCGCGCGACGAGCTCGGCCTGATGATGGCCGGCGCCTCCAAGTCCGAGGCGCACGACGTCGCGATCGAGAACCCGACCACGTTGGGAACCATCTAGATGAGCACAGAGACAACGGTCGAGCCGGCCCCTGTACCGGCCAAGGAACCACAGCGCTCGGGCCTGCCGTCGTGGGCGATCCAGGGCCTGGTCTCGCTGAGCGCGATCGTACTGGCCCTGGTGGTCGGCGCGATCCTGATCATCGTCACCGACGACCAGGTGAAGACCGCCATGGGGTACTTCGGCGCCGCGCCGATGGACACCATCTCCGCGGCCGCGAGTGCCGTCGGTGAGGCCTACAAGGCGCTCGCCCTCGGTGCGTTCGGCTCGGTCACCGCGATCAGCGAATCGTTGACCCAGGCAACGCCGCTGATCTGCGGCGGCCTGGCGGTCTCGCTCGCGTTCCGCACCGGGCTGTTCAACATCGGCGCGCAGGGCCAGCTGATCGCCGGCGCGATCCTGGCGGCGTACGTCGGCTTCGCCTGGCACCTGCCGGCCGGTCTGCACCTGATCGTGGCGATCCTCGCCGGGCTGCTCGGCGGCGCGCTGTGGGGCGGTGTCGTCGGGCTGCTGAAGGCCCGCACCGGCGCGCACGAGGTGATCGTGACGATCATGCTGAACTACGTCGCGATCTATCTGCTCGCCTGGCTGCTGACCACGTCGGCGTTCCAGCGGCCCGGGCGGACCGACCCGATCTCGCCGATCGTCGACTCCAACGCGCAGTACCCGCAGTTCGGCGACACCCGGCTGCACGGCGGCTTCATCCTGTCGGTGCTGGCCGCGATCTTCGTCTGGTGGCTGCTGAACCGCTCGACGATCGGCTTCGAGCTGCGCGCCGTCGGAGCGAACGCCGACGCATCCCGGACAGCCGGTATGTCGGTCGGCCGGGCGTACATCATCGCGATGGTCGTCGCCGGCGCGCTGGCCGGTCTGGCCGGGACCCAGCAGGTGCTCGGGACGGACCTGCCGCTGACCGACGGCGTCGCGGCATCGGTCGGCTTCGACGCGATCACGGTCGCGCTGCTCGGCCGCGGCACCCCGCTCGGCACGGTCCTCGCCGGTCTGCTGTTCGGCGCCCTGAACGCGGGCGGTCTGCAGATGCAGCTGATCACCCAGACCCCGTTGACGCTGACCACGGTCCTGCAGGCCGTGATCGTGCTGTTCGTGGCAGCCCCGGCTCTGGTGCGCTCGATCTTCCGCTTCCTGCCCAAGGAACGCGGCAGCGGCGCCGTCCTCGCGAAAGGCTGGAACGGATGACCGAGACGACTCCCGACGCGGTGCCCGCGGCGCCCGCGAAGCCCAACGTCATCGAGGCGCCGGCCGATCGGACCCGGCGGTTGCGGGTCGGCGGCCTGATGCTGGTGTTCGCGCTGATCGGGCTGCTGCTGGCGATCTTCACCAAGAGCGGCAAGGCGACGTTCCAGCTGGTCTCCGGCGATCTGCAGAACAACCTGCTGCATCTGCCCGCGCAGGCCGTCGGTCTGCTGCTCGGCATCCTCGGCGTCGGTGCGGCCGCGGCGTACATCGTGCGCCGGGTGCCGCAGCGGTACGCCGGCTGGCTGGCCGCACTCCTCGGCATCTGCTTCATCGGCGCGTTCCTGTGCTGGGCCTCGGCGGGCAAGACGTTCCCGCTGGCGAACCAGTTCCAGGGCACGCTGAACTTCGCCACCCCGCTGATCCTCGGTGCACTCGCCGGTGTGCTGTCCGAGCGGGCCGGCGTCATCAACATCGCGATCGAGGGCCAGTTCCTGACCGGCGCGTTCACCGCGGCCGTCGTCTCGAGTACGACGGGCAGCGCCGCGGCCGCGCTGATCGCCGCGGCCGCGACCGGTGTGCTGATGGCAGCGCTCCTCGCGGTGTTCTCGATCAAGTACCTGGTCAACCAGGTCGTGCTCGGGGTCGTGCTGGTGGTCTTCGCGACCGGTATCACCGGCTTCCTCTTCGACGAGTTCCTGCAACCGGACGCGAACAAGCTGAACACGCCGGAAGTGCTGTCGGCGGTGAAGATCCCGGGTCTGGCCAGCATCCCGTTCTTCGGCCCGATCCTGTTCAACCAGACGATCCTGGTGTACCTGACCTATCTCGCGGTCGCGGTCGTCACGTTCGTGCTGTTCCAGACCCGGTGGGGCCTGCGGATCCGCGCGGTCGGCGAGCACCCGAAGGCCGCCGACACGGTCGGTATCAACGTCAAACGGATCCGGTACTCCGCCGTACTCTCGGCCGGCATCCTGGCGGGGCTCGGCGGCGCGTTCTTCACGGTCGGGTACGCCGGTTCGTTCTCGAAGGAGATGACCGCGGGCAACGGGTTCATCGCCCTGGCCGCGCTGATCATGGGCCGCTGGCACCCGATCGGCGCGACGGTCGCGGCGCTGTTCTTCGGGTTCGCCACCCAGCTGCAGTCGCAGCTACAGATCATCCAGACCCCGATCCCCGGCGAACTGTTGCTGATGGCCCCGTACCTGGCCACGATCATCGCCGTAGCCGGCCTGGTAGGCAGAGTGAGAGCACCAAAGGCCGATGGTGAGCCCTACGTCACCGAATAGCCCGGATGGTGTGATGGGGGATGCTGGCGTGGTGGATGTCGATTGGGTTCAGCTGCGGGCGGCTGCTGTCGAGGTGATGGGGCGGGCCTACGCGCCGTACTCCGGGTTTGCCGTTGGGGCGGCCGCCTTGGTGGACGACGGGCGGGTTGTTGCTGGGTGCAACGTTGAGAACGCCTCGTACGGGCTGACGTTGTGTGCGGAGTGCGGGCTGGTTTCCGAGCTTCACCGGACCGGCGGCGGGCGGTTGGTGGCGTTCAGCTGTGTGGACCACCACGGGGATCTGCTGACGCCGTGCGGGCGCTGCCGCCAGCTGCTGCACGAGAACGGCGGGCCGGGTCTGCTCCTCGAGACACCGACCGGACCGCGTCCGTTGCGCGAGTTGTTGCCCGACGCGTTCGGGCCGGAGGACTTGGAGAACTGATGAGTTTCGACGCGGTGGATGTCATCCGGGCCAAGCGGGACAAGGGCGAGCTGAGCGACGGGCAGATCGACTGGGTGATCGACGCCTACACCAAGGGCGACGTCGCCGACGAGCAGATGTCCGCGCTCGCGATGGCGATCCTGCTGAACGGGATGAACCGGCGCGAGATCGCCCGCTGGACCGCGGCGATGATCGCGTCCGGCGAGCGGATGGACTTCGGCAAACTGTCCCGGCCGACCGCGGACAAGCACTCGACCGGCGGCGTCGGCGACAAGATCACGTTGCCGCTGGCACCTTTGGTGGCGGCGTGCGGGGTCGCCGTACCGCAGCTGTCGGGCCGGGGCCTCGGCCACACCGGCGGGACGCTGGACAAGCTCGAGTCGATCCCGGGCTGGCGGGCCGCGCTGTCGAACGACGAGCTGATGCGGCAGCTGGAGGACGTCGGCGCGGTGATCTGCGCGGCCGGTGACGGCCTGGCTCCGGCCGACAAGAAGCTGTACGCGCTGCGTGACGTGACCGGCACGGTCGAGGCGATCCCGCTGATCGCCAGCTCGATCATGAGCAAGAAGATTGCCGAGGGCACCGGCGCGCTGGTGCTGGACGTGAAGGTCGGCTCCGGCGCGTTCATGAAGGATCTGGCCGATGCGCGCGAGCTCGCCGAGACCATGGTTGCGCTGGGCACCGATGCCGGCGTGAAGACCGTTGCCTTGCTCACCGACATGTCCGTGCCGCTCGGCCTGACCGCGGGCAACGCGCTCGAGGTCCGTGAGTCGGTCGAGGTGCTGGCCGGCGGCGGTCCCGCCGATGTGATCGAGCTGACCGTTGCCCTGGCCAAGGAGATGCTCGCCGCGGCCGGCGTGACCGACATCGACCCGGCCGAGAAGCTGAACGACGGTACGGCGATGGACGCCTGGCGCGCGATGATCTCGGCCCAGGGTGGCGATCCGTCCGCGCAGCTCCCGGTCGCGCCGGAGCAACACGTCGTACCGGCCCCTGCGTCTGGCACGCTGTCCAAGCTCGATGCGCTGGCCGTTGGTGTGGCTGCGTGGCGGCTCGGGGCAGGTCGGGCTCGCAAGGAGGACCCGGTGTCAGCGGTGGCCGGGGTCGAGATGCACGCGAAGCCGGGCGATCAGGTGCGGGAAGGTCAGCCGTTGCTGACCCTTCACACGGATGACCCGAGCCGGATCGAGCGAGCGCTGGAGTCCCTGACCGACGCTGTGGCGGTTGCGGACTCCTACACGCCTGGCCCGTTGGTGATCGACCGCGTCACCGCCTGACCCCCGCCGGCCCCGCCCCGCCCCCGCCGGCCCCGCCCCCGCCGGCTCCCGCTCACAAACCCACACGACCGTCTCAGGGGTCAACCCCCGAGACAGCCGCTTGCCCCCTGAGAATCTGAGTGGGCAACCGACCAACTCGGGGGTTGGCCCCTGAAACGTCCGGGGGGCTCTCAGCTGAAACGTCCGGGGGTGTCAGCTGGAGGTCGCGGTGAAGCGGGCTCGCTGTTCCTTCGCGAGTGCTGTGACGAGTGCGGTGTCCGGGGTGAGATTGCTGCCTATGGGTCCCACCTCGCGGACGCTGATCTCGACGACCATCGGCCCGACGGTGAGGCTGGCCTCGGCGACGGCGGTGGACTGGGAGGTGCCGCCGTCGAACTCGACCCGGGCGTCGGACAGCGCGCCAGGGAGGTCGAACGGGTGCTCGTGGGTGTCCTGGTTCCAGAAGCCCCTCTGGAGGACCACGGCCTTGCCGGCCGAGCCGGTCTTGAACAGCTGCAGCGTGAAACGCTTCTTCTTGTCGGGGCTCAGCCGGGACGCGCGGTACCCCTCGACGAAGCCGGCGTTCAGCAGCAGGGCGCGGTCCAGCGCGGGGTCGGCGGACCAGGTGTTCAGGAAGCCGGTCGCGGTGAACGGGCCGGTAGCGTTGGCGCGCGGGTCCGCGGCATAGCCGCGGGGCAGTACCGCGAGCCCGACGAGCGAGCCTTTCGCCTTCTCAGCCGGGCCGGACAGCGAATGCTTGGCCGCCGGGGTGTCTGCGGCGGAGGCAGACGCTCCGTCTTCACTGCCACAGGCAGTCACAGCCAGCAGCAGAGCGGTTACTACAACGGCAGCGCCCACGGCTTGACTCCGCGCAGTCCGCGTCACGGTCCCTCTCCGTCCAGCTACTCGCCCCCGAGCGCATCTGACAGTTCCGGTGCCGATGCCATCAGAAGTTGGTTAACTCCAGGCAAACAGTCTTGTTTTATTGGGACGTCGACGGAGTGAGAAGCGTCTCGATCCGGCGGCGGGCGGCCTTCGGATGGAGTGGTTCGCAGCCGGCTTCGACGCAGCGCCGTACGACGGCGGGGTCGTCGCGGAGCAGCAGGAGCCCGCGCCGGAGCAGCGTGAGCGGGGGTTTGCGGTGCTCGCGGAGGTCGCGCTGAAAGCGGCGGAAGAACGTGACGAGCCGGTGGTGACGGACGCAGATCGCGGCGCCGAGCAGGTCGCGATCGCGGAGCGCGCCGACGATCTGGTCGGCGAAGATGCCCTCAGCAACGATCAGCGCCGAACCGCCGGTGGTGACGGGCCGGTGACCGACGGTGCCGTCGGCGGCGATGTCGTAGATCGGGAGGTCCGCGGCCCCCGTCGTACACAGTTGCTCGAGCGCCGCGACCGCACGCTCGCCGTCCCAGGACCGTGGGTCGTCCCAATCGACGATTCCGAGCGGGGACCGCGGCATCGCCTCGTCGTCCCCGTCCCGGTAGAAGTCGTCCAGCCGCACCACCGGCAACCCCACCAACTCCGCCAGCCGCGACTTCCCCGCCCCCGAGGGCCCCGCCAACAACACCACCCGTGAACGCACCCCCACATTCTCCGCCACGAGATCAGAGCAGGGCGCGGCGGAGGTCGTCCGCGTGCTGTTCGAACCAGGTGTTGGTGCGGTTGGTCAGTTCGGATTCGCCGGTGGTCCAGCGTTGGTGGAACCAGGGGTGGCCGGATTCGGCGCCGTGGCGGACGTAGGCCATGCACCAGATGTGGTTGTCGGCGGCTGCGTCGACCAGGCGGAGGCGGTCGGGGTCGGTCAGGCCGTAGGCGTCGGCGAAGCGGCGGAGGCGGGTGAAGGATCGGCCTCGGCGTACGTCGTGGATGTCTGCGTCGGGGCGGAGCGGCGCCCAGAGGCGGACTGCGGTTGCGACGTCCCAGAGGGGTGACCCCGGGCCGGCGAGGTCGAAGTCGATGAGGGCGACCGCGACGCCGTTGCGGAAGACCACGTTGTCCAGGTTCGGATCGTTGTGGCTGATCAGCCCGGTGACGTACGCCGACGGCACCGGCTCGGCCCACTCCAACCCGACGGGCCGGAAGTCCGCCACCGCCTCGTGGTACGCCCGCAGCAGGCGCGCCACGCTGTCCAGCGCCTCGTCGGTCATCGACCAGTCCGGGTACGGCGTGGTGACCGTCTCGCCGCGCAGGTACGACAACACCTCCCGGCCCTGCGAGTCGATCCCGAGCAACCGCGGCGCGCCCTCGAACCCGACCCGCTCCAGGTGTTCGAGCAACGCATGCGTGGCCAGGCTGCTGGGGCGCAACGGACGACGGACGGTGTCCCCGACCCGCACGACCAGCCCACGGTTCGCAGTACCGCCGAGCAAGTGGGTCTCAACCTCGGGCAAGGGCATCGCGGGTCAGTTTGTCTCGTTCAGCAGGGCCTTCGCCAGAGGTGCGTGGGTAACGATCCCGTTGACCAGCCCGCTGCGTACGGCGGCGCGCACCGCCGCGACCTTCGCCAGCCCGTACGGGATCGCGATCACCTCGTCGATCTTGTCCATCTGCTCGGCATTGATAGCGATCACCCGATCGGTGACGCGGCTCTGCACCGGCTCGCCGTCCGCGTCCACGAACACCCCGGAGATATCCGCGACCACGCCGCGCTTCTCCAGCTGTTCACAGGCCTTCTCGTCCATCGCGTCGTACAGCGTCGACTGCCCGGCCGCCCACGACCCGAGCCCGACCACGGCCTTGCTGACCGAGTCGAAGTGGCTGATCGCCTCCGCGACCTCCGGCTGCTGCCGCAATGCCCGCGCCGTCGCCGCATCGGGCACGACCAGCGGCGCATAGAACAGGTACGCCGGTCCGCCCGACAACCGCGCCGTGTGGCGCACCAGTTCGACCGAGTTCGCCTCGACGTCCGGTCGAGTGAGCGCACCCGTGAGCTGGACGACCGGCACGGGGGCGAGTGTCGTCAACTGCTCGGTCATCGCCGTCACCGCGCGAGCCCACGCAAGGCCGAGGACGTCCTCGGCGGTGACGATCTCCGACAAGAGATCAGCGGCCGCCTTGCCGAGCTGGGTCCGCAGGGCGGGCTCGTCGACCTCTGGTGTGTCGACCACGATCGCCCGCCGCAGGCCGAGCGCCTCCTGCAGCTGGACCGACAGCTCCAGGTCGATGGCCCCGGGGTGGCTGATCTCGATCCGCACCAGCCCACTGCTGCGCGCCTGGTCGAGCAACCGCGCGACTTTGAACCGGCTGAGCCGGAATTCGTCCGCGATCTCCACCTTCGACCGCCCGTCGACGTAGTACCGCCGCGCGATCGACGCGGTGAGCACCAGCTGCGCCGGACCGAAGGACTCCATCAAAGCCTCCCCGCTCATATGAGCACCATCGGACCCAAGTGTTGCACAGACCCTTGACAGGTCAAGTCCGTTCCTAGTTCACTCATCCTGTGAGCAGAGGCCTGCTCAAATGAGCGCAGCGAGGGAGCGGCTAGTGCCCGGACGAAGGCTTACGGCGGTCGGCATCGCACTTGTTCTCAGCGCGGCCAGCGGGTGCGCCGGCTGGGGTGGTGGCGCCGGTGGCGGCGACAGCGCCGACAGCATCAACGTGCTGATGGTGAACAACCCGCAGATGGTCGACCTGCAGAAACTCACCGCCGACAACTTCACCAAGCAGACCGGCATCCACGTGAACTTCACCGTGCTCCCGGAGAACGACGTCCGGGACAAGATCAGCCAGGAGTTCTCCAGCCAGGCCGGTCAGTACGACGTGGCGTCGGTCAGCAACTTCGAGATCCCGATCTATGCCAAGAGCAAGTGGATCGCCCCGCTGTCGGACTACATCGCCAAGGATGCGTCGTTCGACCAGGACGACATCCTCAAACCGATGACCCTGTCGATGACCGCGGACGACGGCAAGATCTACGGCGAACCGTTCTACGGCGAGTCGTCCTTCCTCATGTACCGCAAGGACATCCTGGCCGCCAAGGGCGTGACGATGCCGGACAAGCCGACCTGGCAGGAGGTCGCGGATATCGCGGCCAAGGTCGACAACGCCCAGCCCGGGATGCGCGGCATCTGCCTGCGCGGCCAGCCCGGTTGGGGTCAGCTGTTCGCCCCGCTCACCACCGTCGTGAACACCTTCGGCGGCACCTGGTTCACCCAGGACTGGCAGGCCCAGGTCAACTCGCCCGCGTTCACGGAGGCGACCAAGTTCTACGTCGATCTCGTCCGTGCGCACGGCGAGGCGGGCGCACCGCAGGCCGGCTTCACCGAGTGCCTGAACAACACCATCCAGAGCAACGTCGCGATGTGGTACGACGCAACCTCGGCGGCCGGCTCGCTCGAGGCGCCGAACTCGCCCGTGAAGGGCAAGATGGGTTACGCGCCGGCTCCGGTCGTGAAGACCGACAGCTCCGGCTGGCTGTACGCGTGGGCCTGGGGTATCCAGGAAGCCTCGAAGAAGAAGGACAACGCCTGGAAGTTCATCTCCTGGGCCTCCGGCAAGGACTACGAGAAGCTCGTCGGCGAGAAGGTTGGCTGGTCCAACGTTCCGGCCGGTAAGCGCGCGTCGACGTACGAGATCCCGGAGTACGTGAAGGACGCGTCCGCGTTCGCCGGGCCGACCAAGTCGGCGATCGAGAACGCCGACCCGAAGAACCCGGGCGTCCAGCCGCGGCCGGCGCCGGGGATCCAGTTCATCGACATCCCGGAGTTCCCGGACCTCGGGACCCAGGTCAGTCAGGACGTGAGCTCGGCGATCGCCGGGCGGATGAGCGTCGACAAGGCTTTGAAACGCGGGCAGACGCTCGCCGACGACGTCGCCGAGCGGTACCGCTCGCGCGCAGCGAAGTGAGGGGTGCGGCTCATGAGCATTGACGCCAAGAAGCCCGCGGCCGTGAAGCCGAACCGGCGTGCGGCGCCGCCCGGCTCGGAGGGCACGATCATGCGCAAGGCCGGTGACTGGGCCCGGCGCGGACCGTTGCTGCCGGCCCTGGTGTTCATGATCATCGTGACCCAGTTGCCGTTCGTGGTCACGATCATCGTGTCGTTCATGAACTGGAACGCCTACTACCCCGATGAGCGCGGGTTCGCCGGGATCGACAACTTCCGCCGGGTGCTGACCGACGTGAACACCCGGCACGCGATCTGGGTGACGATCCTGCTGACCGCGGGCGTCGTACTGATCAGCCTCGTCCTCGGTCTGCTGATCGCACTGCTGCTGGACCGCAAGTTCCGCGGCCGCGGTGCGGTCCGGACGATGATGATCACGCCGTTCCTGGTCGTGCCCGTCGCCGCGGCGCTGCTGTGGAAGCACGCGCTGTACAACCCGACGTACGGCCTGTTCAACGGCGTGCTGAAGTGGATCTTCGGTGACAACGCGCCGCAGCCGGACTGGATCAGCAACCAGCCGTTGTGGTCGATCATCTTCGCGCTGGTCTGGCAATGGACGCCGTTCATGATGCTGATCCTGCTGGCCGGTCTGCAGAGCCGTCCGCTCGACGTGATCGAGGCGGCCGGGATCGACGGCGCGAACCAGTGGGAGATCTTCCGCTACATGACGCTCCCGCACCTGCGGCAGTACCTCGAGCTGTCCGCGCTGCTCGGCTCGATCTACGTCGTACAGAACTTCGACGCGGTCTTCACGATCACGTCCGGCGGCCTCGGTACGGCGAACCTCCCGTACACGATCTACCAGACCTTCTACACCGCACACGACTACGGCCGCGCGTCCGCCGCCGGCGTCATCGTGGTGATCGGCACGATCGCGATCGCGACGTTCGCGCTGCGGTCGGTGTCCACGCTGTTCCGAGAGGAGACCGGTAAATGAGCGGTCAAGTCACGATCGTGACCGGCAAGAAGAATCGCGGTGGTGGGTTCGTCCTGTCCGGGGTGGCCTGGATCGTCGGCATCCTGTTCGTGCTGCCGGTGCTGTGGATGCTGCTGACGTCGTTCCACTCCGAGGAGAACGCGGCGAAGAACCCGCCGGACGTCACGGCGCCGCTGACGCTCGACGGCTACCGGTCGTTCTTCGACAGCGGACCATGGCCGTCGATCGCGAACTCGCTGACCGCGAGCATCCTGTCCACCGCGCTGGTCATCCTGCTCGCGTTCCCGGCGGCGTACGCGCTGTCGATCCGGCCGGTGAAGAAGTGGACCGACGTGCTGTTCTTCTTCCTGTCCACGAAGATGCTGCCGGTGGTGGCGGGCCTGCTGCCGATCTACCTGTTCGCGCAGTCGGTCGGGTTCCTGGACAACATCTGGCTGCTGATCATCCTGTACACCTCGATGAACCTGCCGATCGCGGTCTGGATGCTGCGCAGCTTCCTGTCCGAGGTGCCGGTCGAGATCCTCGAGGCGGCCTCGGTCGACGGGGCGTCGCTGACCCGCACGCTGCGGTCGGTGGTCGCACCGGTCGTCACACCGGGTATCGCCTCGGCTGCGCTGATCTGCTTCATCTTCAGCTGGAACGAGCTGCTGTTCGCCCGGGTGCTGACCGGCACAGTGGCGCAGACCGCGCCGGTGTTCTTGACTGGGTTCGTGACCAGCCAAGGATTGTTCCTCGCCAAAGTCTGTGCCGCGTCGATCGTGGTGTCGCTACCGGTGCTGATCGCCGGGTTCGCCGCACAGGACAAGCTCGTCCAGGGTCTGTCGCTGGGGGCGGTCAAGTGAAACTTGCCACCGCTGCTCTCGATGCCCTGGGCAATGATGTCGGTGTGCCCTCCTACGACCGTACGGCGGTGACACCGGGGATCGTGCACTTCGGGGTCGGGGGCTTCCATCGGGCGCATCAGGCGATGTACCTGGACCGGCTGATGAGTGACGGGAAGGCGCTGGACTGGGGGATCGTCGGTGTCGGGGTGCTGCCTCAGGACCGGCGGATGGACGACGTCCTGTCGGCGCAGGATCACCTGTACACGCTGGTGATCAAGCACCCGGACGGGACCCTGGAGCCTCGGGTGATCGGGTCGATCGTCGGCTACCTGTTCGCGCCGGACGATCCGAACGCCGTGCTGGCCCGGATGGTCGACCCGGCGACGCGGATCGTGTCCCTGACGATCACCGAGGGCGGGTACCACGTGAATCAGGTGACGGGCGAGTTGGATGCGTCCGACCCCTCGCTCGCCGCCGACCTGGAGCCGGGCGCGACGCCGGGGAGCGCGTTCGGGTTCATCGTCGAGGCGCTGGCGCGGCGGCGGGCGGCCGGCGTACCGCCGTTCACCGTCATGTCGTGCGACAACATCCCGGGCAACGGGCACGTGGCGCGGAAGATGCTGTCGTCGTTCGCCCGGTTGAAGGACGCCGATATCGCGGAGTTCCTCGAGACCGAGGTCAAGTTCCCGAACTGCATGGTCGACCGGATCACGCCGGTGACGACCGACGCGGACCGGGAGGCGCTGGCTGAGCGGTTCGGGGTCGAGGACGGCTGGCCGGTGGTGTGCGAGCCGTTCACGCAGTGGGTGCTCGAGGACGACTTCGGTCTCGGCCGGCCGTCGTACGAGGACGTCGGCGTACAGATCGTCGAGGACGTCGAGCCGTACGAGCTGATGAAGCTGCGGCTGCTCAATGCCAGCCACCAGGCGCTGTGCTACCTCGGATATCTGGCCGGCTATCGGTACGCGCACGAGGTGTCTCAGGACAAGCTGTTCGTGGACTTCCTGCTCGGCTACATGGACGACGAAGGTACGCCGACCCTGCCGCCCGTGCCGGGGGTCGACCTTGATCGATACAAGCATCAGCTGATCGAGCGGTTCGCGAACCCGGAGGTCCGGGACACGCTGGCGCGGCTGTGTGCGGAGAGCTCGGACCGGATCCCCAAGTGGTTGCTGCCGGTGGTGCGCGAGCAGCTGGTGGCCGATCGCGAGATCAAGCGTTCGGTGCTGGTCGTGGCGTCCTGGGCGCGGTACGCCGAGGGCACGGACGAGCAGGGCGGTGCGATCGAGGTCGTGGACCGGCTGCGGGACAAGCTGGTCGAGCGGGCGCAGCACAACCGGGAGGACCCGCTGGTGTTCATCTCGGATCCGGATCTGTTCGGTGATCTCGCGTCGGACGAGCGGTTCGTCACGCAGTACAGGGCCGCTCTGAAGTCGCTCCACGAGATCGGTGCGCGCGCCACGCTCGAAGCCCTGTAGCGTCGGAGCATGACTGAGCTGAGGCTGGTCGCCGGGGTGGACTGCTCCACCCAAGCGACCAAAGTTCTGGTGTGTGACGCCGAGACCGGCGCGGTGGTTCGCGAGGGCCGGGCGCCACACCCGGATGCCACCCAGGTGGACCCCGCCGAGTGGTGGAAGGCGTGGGAGATCGCGTCCGACGGCCTGCTCGACGGCGTACAGGCGATCGCGGTAGGCGGCCAGCAACACGGCATGGTCCTGCTGGACGATGCCGGCGAGGTAGTCCACCCCGCCGTCCTCTGGAACGACACCAGCTCAGCCGACGCCACCGAAGAACTCGTCGCCGAATTGGGCGGCCCAGAGGCGTGGGCCGAAGCAATCGGCTCAGTTCCGGTGCCGAGCTTCACGGTCACCAAGCTGCGGTGGGTGCGCGACAAGGAGGCTGCATCCCGAGCCTCAGCCGTCGTGCTGCCGCATGACTGGATGACGCATCGGTTGGCGGCTGATCGGCAGGGGATTGACGGGATCACCACCGATCGCGGCGACGCGTCGGGGACTGGGTGGTGGTCGGCGGCGACGAACAGCTACCGCACGGACCTCGTCGAGCTCGCCTTCGGTCGACAGCTTGCGTTGCCTCGTGTCGCCGGGCCGGCGGAGATTGTCGGTGAGACCGCGTTCGGTGCGGCGATCGGCGCGGGCACCGGGGATAACGCGGCGGCTGCGTTGGGGCTTGATCTGCAGCCTGGGGATGTTGCTGTTTCGCTCGGGACCAGTGGTACGGCGTTCGCGCGGTCGGCCAACGCGACCGCGGACCCGACCGGCCTGGTTGCGGGCTTCGCGGACGCGACCGGCGAGTACCTCCCGCTCGTCTGCACGCTGAACGCGGCCCGCGTGATGTCCGCGACCGCGACCATGCTCGGCCTCGACCTGGCCGAGTTCGACGAGGCCGCGATCACCTCACCCGGCAGCGACGGGCTGGTGCTGCTCCCGTTCCTGGACGGCGAGCGTACGCCGGACCTCCCGCACTCCACCGGCCTGATCTACGGCCTGACCCGCGCAACCATGCAGCCCGCGACGATGGCCCGCGCCGCGGTCGAGGGCCTCCTCTGCGGCCTCGCCGACGCCGTCGACGCCCTCCGCGCCCAGGGCCTCCCCGTCCACCGGGTCCTCCTGCTCGGCGGCGGCGCCCGCTCCCGCTCAGTACAGGCCCTCGCCCCGGCCCTTCTGGGAGCCGAGGTCGTCCTCCCCGAACCAGCCGAGTACGTCGCCCTGGGCGCCGCCCGCCAAGCAGCGTGGGCCCTCACCGGCGCACTCCCGACCTGGCAGGTCCCCGTCGGCAAGCCCGAGCCGGCGATCACCGTCGACGCCGCCAAGATCCGCGCCAACTACGAGCAGGTCCTCACGAACACCCGTCAGCTCCTGTCGTCCCCGTACAACAGGGGCTGACCGGCCGCCGGCCACGGCGAGCTTCGGCGCTCGCCGGGTCAGCTGGGCCGCGGACCCAGCGGATCCTGCTCCGGCGGCGCCGGCGACCGGCGGGTGGTGCTGGTGAGCGAGCGCTCCGGTAGCCACAGAACGAACGTGCTGCCGACGCCGAGCTCCGAGTGCAGCGCGACGGTGCCGCCGTGAGACTCGGCGATCTGCCGGACGATGGCCAGACCGAGGCCGGTCCGGCGCTCACCACTGGACGGTACGGTCGCAGGCGCCTGCCTCTGTCCAGCGCGGAAGAAGCGGTCGAAGACCCGATCCGCGTCGTCGGCCGCGATACCAGGTCCTTCGTCGCGGACCGCGATCCACGCCCAGCCATCGCGGCTTCCGACCGCGAGGACGAGCTCGCTGCCGCCCCGGGCCAGCCGTACCGCGTTCGAGAGCAGGTTGTCGACCGCCCGCCGCAGCGCCGACGCATCACCGACAGTAGTCGGCCCCGGATCAAGCCGCAGTACGACGTGAAGCTCCCGATCCGCGGCGAGCAACTCGTACTCCTCGGCTGCTTCGCCGGCGATCGCGCCGAGATTCACGTCCGCATCGACGAACGCCGGCGACGAGCGGCGCGCGGAGGCGAGCAGATCCTCGACCAGCCGCGTCATCCGCTCGATCGCCCGGCTGACGATCGCGGTGGCCTGCGCCCGGTCCTCCGGTGGCGTGTCGTCATGCGCGAGTACGGCGTCGACGTTCGCCTGGATCACCGCGAGCGGATTGCGCAGCTCGTGCGACGCGTCGTCGACCAGTTGGCGCTGCGCCACGAACGCCGACTCCAAGCGGTCGAGCATGTCGTCGACGGTGTCGGCCAGGTTCCGCAGTTCGTCCCGCGGGCCGTCGAGCGCGATCCGCCGGGAGAGATCGGTCGCCGAGATCTCCTGTGCGGTCGCCGTGATCCGCCGTACCGGCCGAAGTGCCCGACCCGAGAGCCACCAGCCGGTGCCGAGGCTGACCAGGAACAGTCCGGCCATGCCCGCGGCCGAGTAGTCCCGCAGGCTCTGCAGCGTCTGGTAGTTCACCGCGGACTGCACACTCGACAACTCGGCCGCCTGGATCACCTGGCCCGGCTTGAGGTGCAATTCACCTTGGGCGTCCTTGTAGTACTTCTTCACCTCGATCTGGTTCAGCGGTTTCGGATCGAAGATCTGCTCCAGCGCGAGGTACACCCCGCCGAGCAGCAACGCCGACAGCGCGATCAGTACGGCGGAGTACGTCAGAGTCAGGCGGAACCGGATCGTCTGCCTCCAGGCAGGGAACTTCATTCGTCACCTCGGAGCCGATAGCCACGGCCGATCACGGTCTCCAGAACCGGTTCCTCGCCGTCCTGGGTGAGCTTGCGGCGCAGCGTCCCGACGGTCACGCGGACGCTTTGCGTGAACGGGTCGGCGTTCTCGTCCCACACATGCTCGAGCAGTTCCTCGGCCGAGACGACATGACCCGGGCGCGACATCAAATACCGCAGTACGCCGAACTCCTTCAACGTCAGCGTCAACTCGCGACCGGAGCGGGTGGCGAGGTGGCGGGACGAGTCGAGCACGAGCTCGCCGACGTGCAGCTGGGTCGTCCCGTTGGTGACGTCGCGACGCAGCAACGCCCTGATCCGCGCGAGCAATTCGACCAGCGCGAACGGCTTCGTCAGGTAGTCGTCCGCACCCTCGTCGAGCCCGCGGACGCGGTCGGCCAGCGAGGCGCGAGCCGTCAGCATCAACACCCGCAGTTCCCGCCCGGACGCAACCTCGATCTCGCCCCGCCGGACAGCGCGGCACAGTTCGAGGCCGCTGGTGTCCGGCAGCGTGATGTCCAGGATCGCCAGGTCGTACGCCGTGGTCGCGAGCTTCTCCACCGCCGCACCGCCGGTCGTCGCGGCGTCAACGGCGTACCCGGCCCGGCCGAGTCCGGAGCGCAACGCACTGACCAGCCCTTCCTCGTCCTCCACCACCAGTAGTCGCACGCCTCCAAGGTAGACGCGCCGGTCATAGGCCCGGCCCTCCGCTTTCGGCGGACTTTCGCGCCTACAGTTGGTGAATGGTGTACTTCGGTGGGTTCGTCGGGCTGGTCGGCCTGTTGACCCTGATCCTCCGGGACGGGGACGTGGCCGGGATGCCCGCGGCACTGGTCGGCGGCGTGCTGCTCGTGGTCGGCGTGGCGGTCGGCGCGCTCGACGTCGTACGGCGGCGTCGCGTCCGCCGGCGCAAGATCGCCAACGGCGAGCCGGTGCCGGTCGGGGACATCTTCCAGCGGGCCCGCGCCCTGCCGCGGCTGCTCCGGGACGTCCGCCAAGGCGCGTATGCCGACCTGCCGAAGAGCCGGCCGTTCATCTGGGTGCTGGCGCTGGTCTACCTGATCTCGCCGATCGACATCCTGCCCGACGTGCTGCCGCTGATCGGTGTGACCGACGACGCCGGCGTGGCCGTCTGGCTGCTCACCAGCGTGTCGACGGCCACCGGCCTGTACCTCAACCGCGAGCGTGAGCGTCAGCGCCTGGGCAATCGTGACCTCGGCAGCGGTGGACCCACACACTGATGTCAGCCGCCGCGTCCTCCGGATGCTCGTAGGCGAACAGTTGCAAGGAGTCCGTCGGCGCTGACGGATTGGCGAGGCGGTCGGCGGCTTCCATCAGCTGGTGAGCGGCCGCCACTACGCGAGCGGCTTGCTCGTGCGCCACGGCCGGATCCTCGAGCGTGACTGCGGCAGTCGCGAGATCCGCGACTTCGCAAGCCTGGTAGGCCATTGCCAACTGAGCGCGGTTCATCCGAACGCCCGCACGAAGAAGACGGCGGTCATCGCGATCGCGGTCGTGAGCACCAGCACGCGCAACACAGCCGGCGGCAGTCGGCGTACGACGTGGGCGCCGAAGTAGCCACCGACGACGGCGCCGGCGAGCAAGGCGACCAGGCGGATCGGCTGAGACAGTACGTCGGCAGCGAAGACGAAGATCACCGCAGCGGTCAGGTAGACGGCCGCGACCTGCATGACCCGCAGTGGATTCCCGCGGGCCGGGTCGAGCGAGGTCGTCGCGGTCCAGAACGCGAGCATCATCAGCCCGACCGCGCCGCCGAAGTACCCACCGTAGATCGCCAGCGCGAACTGCCCGGCCAGGACCGCCGCCGGGCCGGGTTGGCCCAGCCGCAGCGCGGCCGTCAACCGCCGGCCGAAGGCGAGGACGACGGTCGCGAAC
Organism: Kribbella rubisoli; assembly: GCF_004217145.1. Classification (GTDB taxonomy): domain Bacteria; phylum Actinomycetota; class Actinomycetes; order Propionibacteriales; family Kribbellaceae; genus Kribbella; species Kribbella rubisoli. The sequence goes on from NZ_SHKR01000012.1 coordinate 190,047, forward strand.
GCCAGCAACCACGGCACCGCGGCGTCGAAAGATGCCGATGGCAACCACAGCAGCAGGCCGGCGCCGATCGCGCCGCCGCAGACGCTGGCGAGAGTCAGCCGCGCCGGCGACGGATGGGCGAGCGCCTCGAACTCGCGGCGGTAGACCCATGCACTCGTCGCGTTGCCGGGCAGCAGGGCGACGGTCGTGGTCGCGTTCGCGGTGACCGGCGGCATGCCGGCCGCGACCAGCGCGGTGAGTGCCACGAAGCTCCCGCCACCGCCGATGGCGTTCAGCGCGCCGGCGGCGACACCGGCCAGAAGGATCAGCAGCACCCTTCGAGGATCAGGGTTGCAACCGCCTTCCACAATGCGCGATCTCCCTAGCCAGCCTCAGGCTGAGACGTAGGCTGATCCCATGCGGTACGACCTCGACGATCTCCGGCTCTTCACGCATGTCGCGGCAGAGGGCTCGATCACCGCCGGTGCGCGGGTGATGCACCTCAGCCTGCCTTCGGCCAGCGCACGGGTCAGAGCGCTCGAAGCGCAGGCCGGCGTACCGCTGCTGATCCGCGAGCGGCGCGGCGTCCGGCTGACTCCCGCGGGTGCCACGCTGGCTCGGCACGCCCGCGAAGTCCTCGCCGAGACGACCAGGTTGGACAGTGCGGTCGCGTCGTACGCCGTCTCCAGGACCGCCCCGATCCGGCTCGTCGCCGGCGGTTCCGCGATGCACCAGCTCGTCCCGGTCGCCCTCGCCACGTTCCTCCGCGAGCATCCGGAGTACGACGTGAACGTGAGCGAGCGGCGTACCGTCCGCAGTGTCCGGCTGCTCGCCGCGGGAGAGGCCGACCTGGGCGTCATCCTCGACGACGAACCGACCTCGTTGCGGACCGAACCGCTCGCCGACGACTCGCTGGTCGTCATCGGCCAGGCCGGCGGCACCCTCGCCGGCCGCACGTCGATCGCGTACGCCGAAGTCGCCGAACACCCGCTGGTCGGACTCGACCGCAAGTCCCCGCTCACGCAATGGATGGACGAGCGCCTCGGCCCGCACGCGCCGGCGCCGCGCTACCGCACCGTCGTACCGACCCTGCACACGCTGATCACGCTCGCCACCGCCGGTGCCGGACTCGCGATCGTCCCGCGCCGGGCCGTCGACGCGATCGCCGCGCTGGACATCTGCCCGCTGCAGGACGCCTGGTCGACCCGCGCACATCTGCTCTGCTACGCCGCGAACGCTCCCCAGTCGGCGCACCTCCTGGCCGGTCACCTGCACGCGGCGGCAGGCGCCTAGTTGCGCAGGCTGCTCCTGATGCCTTCCAGCAGGTACGTCAGGCCGAGCTCGAACACCTCGTCGGCCTGCAGATGGGGGGCGTCGTGGACCCATTCCTCCATCGCGGGATAGTCACCGGTCGCGAACATCCGGAGCAGGTACGGCGCTGTCGCGTGCTGCCACTGCCGCTGGTCGAGCCCGCTGGCGCGCTGAGCCCGGCGCTCGGCGACCTCCTTGCGGACCGCGCCGATCACGTAGACGTTCACCGTCGCAAGGGCGCCGGTGACGGTGCCGAGATCGTCGAGCCCGGTGGCACGCAAGGCGGTCAGCGCCGCTTCGCCGTGGGCGAGGGTCGCCGGACCCAGATGCGGCCGGCCGCCGAGCAGCTCCGCGAACCATTCGTGCCGCAGGGCCACGCCCCGGATCCCGGTCGCGATCGAGCTGAGGACGGCGTCCCAGGTCGCTCCGGCGGGCGCCGGAATCTCGGCGTACGCGGCGTCGACCATCAGCGTGAGCAGCTCGTCCTTGGTGTCGACGTACCGGTAGAGGCGCATCGGACCGGCGTCGAGTGCACTGCCGACCTTCCGCAGCGACACGGCGTCGAGGCCCGCGCTGTCGGCCAGCTCGATCGCGGCCCGCACGATGCGCTGCCGGCTGAGCGGGCTCGGGGCCCGTCGCTCGGACGGCTCCGGGCGATCCCAAATCAGGTCTGTCACATCACACCTCCAGGACCCGAACGATACACCGCCTTGTTCTGATACGGTGTATCGAAAGCTACGGCGTATCGACAGGAGTTCTTCATGATCGCGATCATCGGCGCCGGCCCGGGCGGCCTCACGCTCGCCCGGATCCTGCACGTCCACGGCATCGACTCCGTCGTGTTCGAGCGTGACGCGTCCGGCGATGCCCGCAGCCAGGGCAGCATGCTCGATCTGCACACCGACACCGGCCAGGCCGCCCTCCGAGCGGCCGGACTGGAGCGGGAGTTCCTCGCGGCCGCCCGCGGCGAGGGGCAGGACCTGCGGATGCTGGACCACACCGGCACGATGCTGCTCCAGGAGGACACCCCGGACGACGCGCCGATGCTGCGCCCGGAGATCGACCGCGCCGACCTGCGGAACATCCTGCTGAGCTCACTCCCCGCGCACACGGTCCGCTGGGGGAGCGCCTTCACTTCTGCGGAAGCGCACGAGGGCGGACACCTCCTGCACTTCGCCGACGGCAGTACCGCGACGTGCGACCTGCTCGTCGGCGCGGACGGCGCCAACTCCCGGGTCCGTCCGCTGCTCACCGACATCGAGCCGACGTACTCCGGCAAGGTCGTCGTGCAGAGCTCGATCCGCGATGCCGATCGCACCCGGCCCGAACTGGCCGAGATGGTTGGCCGCGGCAACTACTGGGCGTTCGGACCGGACCGGATGCTGGGCGCGCAACGCAACGGGAACGGCGTGGTCCAGGTCAGCGTGTCGATCTACGGTCCGTCCGACCTGGACCCGGCGGCAGCGACCGACCTTCCGGACGAATGGGCTCCGCAGTTCCGGCGCTTGCTGGCCGCCTGTGACGAGCCGTTCGTCGTGCGCCCGGCGTACCTCCTGCCGATCGGGATGACCTGGCCGCGCCGGTCGGGTGTGACCCTGCTCGGGGACGCGGCGCACCTGATGCCGTCGCACGGCGAGGGCGCGAACCAGGCCATGCGGGACGCAGCCGAACTCGCGCAGGCGATCGCTGCGCATCCGGGCGATCTGGACGCGGCGCTCGAGGCCTACGAGCCGGCCATGTTCGAGTGCACCGCCAAGGTCGCGGAGAGCTCGGCAGAGGTCGCGAAGATGATGTCCGGGCCTGATGCCGCCCAGAAGGTGCTCGCGTTCTTCAGCTAGCGTGCGGGTATGGACGAGGTCGGCATTCCGCTGCAGGCGTTCGGTGCGTTGCTGCACAGCCAGCACATCGGCATGGTGTGCCGGGCGTTGAACATGTACCAGGTGGCCGCGGCGTACACGCGGGTGAGCGGCGGCAACCCGCTCGAACCGATGGCCGACGAGGTCCGGCAGGTCGCGCGCGAGATCCTCGCCCGGCCGCCGGCGGAACCCGATGAAGACCTTCGGGCCGGCTTCGATCACGTGAGCGCGTTGAACGTGCTGACCGTCCTGGCCGAGCCCGCGGATGCCGAGCTGATCGCCGGCGTGCTGGAGAGTACGACGAACGAGGAGATTCGCGCGGTCGCAAAGCTGGCGGCGGCCACCGCTCACACTTAGTGTCCCGTGCCGGGATAGCGTGCAGGTCATGCGCGCGCTCACGGTAGAAGAGGCCCGGCAACGGGCGGCAGACCTGGACCTGCGGTCGTACGAGGTCGCGTTCGACCTCACCGGCTCCGGGGACACGTTCGTCACGACCAGCCGGATCCGCTTCGGGGCCACGAGCAGCACGAGTTGGGTCGACGTGAAGCCCGAGCGGCTGATCAGCGTCGTAGTCAATGGTGAAGCACTGGATGTCGGCGCGCTGGACGGCGGCCGCTTCCCGCTCGCCGGGCTGACGGCCGAGAACGAGCTCGTCGTGACTGCTGAGCTCAAGTACTCCGCGGACGGCGAGGGCCTGGTCCGATCCGTCGACGCCGCCGACGGGCGCGTCTACACGTACGGCATGTCGTCGCTGGAGTCCGCCCCGCGGTACTTCCCCTGCTTCGACCAACCCGATCTCAAGGCGCCGTACACCATGACGGTGAAATGCCCCGAGGACTGGGTTGTCCTGGGCAACGGCGCCGCCACGCGGACCGCGCCAGGGGAGTGGGTGCTCGCCGAGACCAAGCCACTGTCGACGTACTTCGTCACCCTCGTCGCCGGCCCGTACCACCTGACCCGCAGCGAGTACGACGGGATCCCGCTCGGGCTCGCCTGCCGGCAATCGCTGCAGGAGCACCTGGAACGCGACGCCGAGGATTTGTTCCGGTCCACCCGGGAAGCCTTCGACGCGTATCACGGGATGTTCCGGCAGCGGTACCCGTTCGGCGAGTACTGGCAGGTGTTCGTGCCGGACTTCAACCTCGGCGCGATGGAGAACCCGGGCTGTGTCACGGTCTCGGACGACCTCGTGTTCCGCGGGCCGGTGACCGAGGCCGAACGCAGTACCCGCTCGCGTGTGCTGGTGCACGAGATGGCGCACATGTGGTTCGGCGACCTGGTCACGATGAAGTGGTGGAACGACATGTGGCTGAACGAGTCGTTCGCCGAATACATGGCGCACCGGGTGTCGGAGGACGCGACCAGCTACGGCGGCAACTGGACGGATTTCGCGTTCGTGCGGAAGTGGTGGGGGCTGCAGACGGACCAGAGCAGCTCGACGCATCCGGTCGCACCGGACAGTCTGAAGGATGCGCGGCAGTCGCTGGACGACTTCGACGGGATCTCCTATGCCAAGGGCGCGGCGGTCTTGAAGCAGTTGGCGAAGTACCTCGGGGATGACGTCTTCCTCAAGGGGGTCAACGCGCATCTCGAGGCCCACGAGTACGGGAACGCGGAGCTGGGTGAGTTCATCCAGAAGTTGACCGAGGCCGGTGCGCGGGACCTGGACGCGTGGTCGGAGCAATGGCTGCGTACGTCGGGGTTGGACACGATCTCCGTCGAGCGGACGGATTCCGGCGTTGTCCTGCATCGGACGAGCCCTGATGACTCACGGCGGCTGCACAAGTTGAGTGTCGGTGGGTACGCCGCCGAGGGGTCGGCAACGTTGGTCGATGTGGTGCTGGCCGGGGACTCCGCAGAAGTTGCGCTGAGCAACGATGTGGTGATCGCGGACGCGAACGACGACACCTGGGTGAAGATTCGGCTGGACGCCGTCAGTCTGGCAAACCTGCCGGAGGTGCTGCCGAAGATCGCGGACAGCACTACCCGTGCGGTGGTCTGGAACTCGATCCGGGACTCGGTCGCGGATGCCGAGTTGGATCCCCGGCGGGCGCTCGAGCTGTTCGTTGCTGCTCTTCCGGAGGAGGACAGCGATATCGCGGTCGGCTCGTTGGCGCAGTGGCTGGAGGCGCGGGTGCTCGGGCGCTACCTGGACTACGAGCAGCACCGCGGGCCGGTGGCCGATGCACTCGGCAACAAGCTGACGACCACAGCGCCGGGAAGCAGCTTGCAGCTGATTGTCGCGCGGACGTTCGTCGCGACGACGGATGATGCCGATCTGCTGAGGTCCTGGCTCAACGGTGCTGGTCCGGACGGTCTGGTCGTCGATGCCGATCTGCGGTGGGCGATCGTGCTCCGGCTGGTCCGTCTCGGCGCGTTCGGTGCGGCCGAGATCGACGCCGAGCTGGCCCGGGACAAGTCCACGGAAGGAGTGACGCACGCGGCCCGCTGCCGGGCGGCACTGCCCGACGGCAAGGAAGCGGCCTGGGCCCGGATCATGACCGACCCGGCGATCGGCGTACAGGAACTGCTCGCCACCGCGGACGGGTTCTGGCATCCGTCGCAGAGCGCCATCACCGCGCCGTACGTGCAGCGGTTCTTCACCGACATCGCGCGGACCGCGGAGATCCGGGCCGGCATGGTCGTCGGCCTGACCGCGAGCAGGATCGCCCCGAGGTACGCGATCGACGAGCAGCTGATCGCGCCGGCCGAGGCGCTGATCGCGGACGAGAGCGTGTCGCCGGGCATCCGCCGGCAGACTGCCAACTTCCTCGACGACCTGCGCCGGGCCGTGGCGGTGCGCCGGACGTTCGGCTGAGGCCTAGCGGACGGTGAGACGTTCCGCGACGGCCTTGCGGGCCTGGTGGATCCGGGCCTTCACGGTGCCGAGCGGTACGTCGAGCTCGTCGGCGATCTCGGCGTACGACAGCGCGCCGAGGTCGCGCAGTACCAGCGGCTGGACGAGCTGTGGGTGGCTGGACTCGAGCGCCTCGAGGGCCTCCAGCAGGTCGAGGCGGGAGCCGGCGATCACCGACGTGGTGCGTGGATCGACCGACTCCGGCAGCACCTCGGCGGACTGCTCGACCGCGCGGCGCTTCAGCGACCGGTAGGTCTGGCGGGCCTGGTTGGTGGCCACGATCGTCACCCAGCCGGCGAAGCTGCCGGTGCCCTTGAAGGTGTGCACCTTGTTGGCGACCTGCAGCAAGGTGTCCTGGACCGCCTCCTCGGCGTCCTCGCGGTAGGGGAGGAATTTCGCCACCCGCCGCTGCACCTGCGGCCGGATCGCCTGCAGGAGTTGTGGAAGCACTGTCTTGTCCCCCGACGCCGCGCGGGCCGCGAGTTCTTCCAACTCCTCGGTCATGCTCCCCCTTTTGAGCCCCGTTTGAGCTCAGTTGTGGTCGACAATAGCCCGGATGGATGTCATCGGGCGGTACCGGTTACGGGACAAGATCGGCGCGGGCGCGTTCGCGACAGTCTGGCGGGGTTACGACGACGACCTGGATGTCGACGTCGCCGTCAAGGTCCTCGCGGACAACTGGGCGTCGCGCGCCGACGTGCGCGAACGCTTCCTGTCCGAGGCGCGCCTGATGCGCCGGATCGCCAGCGACCGGGTCGTCCGGGTCTTCGACCTGGGCAAGCTCGACGACGGCCGCCCGTACTTCGTGATGGACTACATCGGCGGCGGCACGCTCGGCGACGTACTGCGCCAAGGACCGCTGGATGCCGTGGACGCGCTGTGGTGGGGCGCGGACCTGGCCCATGCTGTGGCCGCGCTGCACAGCGAAGGCGTCGTGCATCGCGATGTCACCCCGGCGAACCTGCTGCTCCGACCGGGTGACGAGTCCGGCGGCGGCACCCATCGGATCGTGCTTGCCGACCTGGGCCTGGCGAAACGGGCCGCGGAGGCCTCGGGACTCACGCAGGCCGTCGGTACGCCGTCGTACATGGCGCCCGAGCAGGGTCGCGGCGACGGCGGCTTCGACGAGCGAGCGGATATCTACGCGATCGGCGCGGTCACCTTCGCGCTGATCACCGGGCATCCGCCGTACGTCGCGGGCTCGATCGGCGAGGTGCTGAACCGCGACCCGGACCTGCCGCCGCCGAGCCTGCGCTCGGTGCTGCACGACTCGGTCGGACCGCTCGACGACATCTTCGGGCGGGCGCTGGCCTATCGCGTCGACGACCGCTGGGAGCGCGCGGACACGCTGGCCGAGCGGTTCGAGGCGGAGGCGTACCGGCTCGAGCAGGAGGCCCCGCTGCGCGCCGAGGAGCGCACCGAGATCACCGACGAAGACCCGGACGCGACGGTCGCGACGGTCGCGACGGTCGCGACGGACGCGACGGACGCGACGGTACGGCGACGCCGCCGGACGCGGATGTGGTTCCTGCTGGCGTTGCCGGTCGTTTTCGTTGCAGCAGGTGTCGGCGGCTGGTTCCTGTTCGGGCGATGACTCCGTAGAGTGGCCATATGGCTACTCTCTGCAGTCTTGCGGTGACTCTCGCCTTGCTCGCCCCCATCAATGCTCAACCGATTGCCACCTATGCGTGCCGGGCGAACACCAAGTTCGGCCAGCACACCGTGTCGCTGCGTCAGGCCGTGAACGCCACCGCCCCGGTCACCGTCCGGCCGAACACCCGCTTCACCGTCGCCGTCGACCTCCAGCCCGGGTCGCTCCCCAGCGAGGTCAAGGGCTTCAAGCTCCAAGAGGTCCGCGACCTGGCGCTCCGCGTGCCGGTGCCCGCCAACTCGTCGTACATCAGCGCGAAAGTGTCCGGCGGCTTCGGCCTCAACTCCACCCCCACCGCGCAACTCGACGGCACCGACGTCGTGATCAAGGTCCCCGGCCCGATCCCCGGCGGCGCCAACTACGAACTCCCGACCCTCGCCGTCCGCCTCAAGTCCGGCCGCCGCGGCACCACCGTCGAAACCAGACTCAAAGGCACCAGTTACGACGACCCCGGTCTCACCCTGCAGGCCAAGATCAAGTGGAAGTTCCTCACCACCACCGCCCCCGTAGCCTGCTACCCCGACCCGAATCCGACCCTCACCACAACCGTCATCCGCTAGCCCCACCCACCGAGTCGTGCAAGAAGGCGACCCCCCTCCCGCCGAGTCGTGAATCCCGGTCCGCAGATGCAGCCCAAATCCACGACTCGACGGAAGAGGACGCCTGGCGTTCCGGGCGGTGGACGGGTTTGGACCGGTCCGTGGGTTGTAGGGCCGGAGGGGCTGGTCGGAGGGGGGCGAGACAGGAAAAGGCGGCTGGAGACAAGAAATGGGGTCCGGGGACCTGAAATAACATGTCTCCAGACCCCGCAGTGTGTCTCCGCCCACCGCAGACTGTCTCAGTCCCCGATCGAACGAGCCACTCGACCGATCCACATGACTCCGTGTCCACACCAGCCGGAGACGAACCACAGTCCCCCAAACACCAAACGCAGAAGCGGTTCAGTAAACGACTGTGATTCGTTCCGCGGGCGGGTCGATCCGGACCTGGCCGCCGTACGGAAGCACGAACTGCGGGTCCGTGTGCCCGATGTCGAGGCCCTTCACGACCACGGCGGTGGGGTTGTACTCCGCGAGCGCCCGATCGACGGCGAGGTACTGGCCGGTGACGTAGCTGAAGGACTGCTCCGGCGTCATCTCCTGGAAGAGCGACCTGGACTTCGGGCGCCCCCACAGAACCGCGTCGAAGCGTTCGAGCAGGCCGCGTTCGCCGAGGTTGCGGAGCACCCGGTAGACGTCCTCGGACGTCGGCATCTCTTCGCTGGTCTCGCCGAAGAACACCCCGCTGTACGACTCGGTCGGGAGCATCCAGCGGTTCGCGGACAGTTGCCAGTCGAGGATCTCGACGCAGCCGCCCCAGAGCTTCCCGCTGACCGTCTGCGTGCCGCTCCACGTCCACCCGGTGCCCGGGAACAGCGGCGGCTCGGTCTCGAGGTTCTCCGGGACCGCCCAGTCGTGGTCGACGTCGGTCCACCCCTCGGCCGGCGTCAGGTCGAACTCGCCGCCGGTGAACATTGCCGCCCGCAACGATCGCTCGGTGTCCGGGTGCAGCGCGCCGCCGCGGCCGAACTGCACCATCACGCTGCCGCCGTGGAAGGCCGGCAAACCCAACGTGTGCAGGAAGTTGAGCAGATTCGTGTTGTCGCTGTACCCGAAGAACGGCTTCGGATCCGCCTGGAAGACGGCCGGGTCCAGATACTTCAGCACGGTCAGCTGGTCGTCGCCGCCGATGCTCGCGAACACCGCGCGGATCGACGGATCCGACCACGCCTCGTGCAGATCGTCGGCCCGCTCCTGCGGCGTGGACCGGAGCTTCCGGGTCGTCGGATACTCGACCGGCTCGAGCCCGAAGTCGTCGCGCAGCCGGCGCAGCCCCAGCTCGTAAGGGCCGGGGAAGATCTCCGGCAGACCCCGGGACGGCGAGACGATCGCGACCCGGTCACCTGGCTTCAGCAAGGATTCAGACTCCGATCGGGTGCCAGACGGTCTTCAGTTCGAGGTACTGCGTGAGCCGCGACATGCCCTGGTCCGCGGACCAGTCCTCCTCGGCGGGACGGCGTACCCGCTTGAGGTTGTCGGCCGCGGCGATCTCGAGCTCGGTCGCCTCCTCGGGATCGACGATCCCGCACAGGTCGATCGCGTTGACGTCCATGTGCGAGGCCAGCCACGGGCCGACCTCGGACGCCGAACCGGTGAGGATGTTGACCACCCCACCCGGTACGTCGGAGGTCGCCATCACCTCGCCCAACGTGATCGCCGGCAGCGGGCGCTCGAACGACGAGACCGCGACCACCGTGTTACCGGACACGATCGCGGGCGCGATCACGCTGGTCAGGCCGAGCAGGCTGGAGTCCTGCGGCGCGAGCACCGCGACCACACCGGTTGCCTCGGGCAACGAGAAGTCGAAGTACGGCCCGGCGACCGGGTTGCTGGAGCCGACCACCTGGGCGAGCTTGTCGGCCCACCCGGCGTACCAGACCCAGCGGTCGATCGACTCGTCGACGACCGCACGGGCCTTGGAGATCGACAGCCCTTCGGACGCGGACACCTCGGCGCTGAACTGCTGGTGCCGGCCCTCCATCACCTCGGCGATGCGGTAGAGCACCTGGCCGCGGTTGTACGCCGTCCGCCCGTGCCAGCCGGTGAACGCCTTGCGGGCCGCCACCACGGCGTCGCGAGCGTCCTTGCGGGAGGCCTGCGACGCGTTGGCGAGAAACTTGCCCTTGGCATTGGACACGACGTACGACCGGCCCGATTCGCTGCGCGGGAAGGCGCCGCCGATGTAGAGCTTGTAGGTCTTGCGCACTTCAAGCCTCTGGGTCTCAGTGGGCAAGGTAGGCCTCCAAGCCGTGGCGACCGCCCTCGCGGCCGTAGCCCGACTCCTTGTACCCGCCGAACGGCGAGGTCGGGTCGAAGCGGTTGAACGTGTTCGCCCAGACGACGCCGGCGCGCAGCTGGTTCGCCATCCAGAGGATCCGCGATCCCTTGTCGGTCCAGATCCCGGCGGACAGGCCGAACGGCGTGTTGTTCGCCTTCTCGACCGCCTCCTGCGGAGTACGGAAGGTCAGCACGGACAGCACCGGGCCGAAGATCTCCTCGCGGGCGATCCGGTGCGCCTGCGACACCCCGGTGAAGACGGTCGGCGGGAACCAGTAGCCGTGGGCCGGCAGCTCGCACTCCGGCGACCAGCGCTCGGCGCCCTCGTCCTCGCCGATCTGCGACAGCTCGCGGATCTTGGCCAGCTGGGCGGCGGAGTTGATCGCGCCGATGTCGGTGTTCTTGTCCAGCGGGTCGCCGACGCGCAGCGTGCCCATTCGGCGCTTCAGTCGCGCGAGGACCTCGTCGTACACACTCTCCTGGACCAGCAGCCGTGAGCCCGCGCAGCAGACGTGGCCCTGGTTGAAGAAGATGCCGTTGACGATGCCCTCGATGGTCTGGTCGATCGGCGCGTCCTCGAAGACGATGTTCGCCGCCTTGCCGCCGAGCTCGAGCGTGACCGCCTTGTGCGTGCCCGCGACCGATTTGGCGATCGCCCGGCCGACCTCGGTCGAACCGGTGAACGCGACCTTGTCGACGCCCTCGTGCTCGACCAGCGCCTGCCCGGTCCGGCCCGCGCCGGTGACGATGTTCACCACGCCCGGCGGCAGATCGGCCTGCTGGCAGATCTCCGCGAACGCCAGCGCGGTCAGCGGAGTCGTCTCGGCCGGCTTCAGCACGACCGTATTGCCGGCCGCCAGCGCCGGGGCGATCTTCCACGCCAGCATGAGCATCGGGAAGTTCCACGGGATCACCTGGCCCGCGACGCCCCACGGCTGCGGGTCGTCGCCGACACCGGCGTACTCGAGCTTGTCCGCCCAGCCCGCGTAGTAGAAGAAGTGCGCCGCCACCAACGGGATGTCGACGTCGCGGGACTCGCGGATCGGCTTGCCGTTGTCGAGCGACTCCAGCACCGCCAGCTCACGCGAACGCTCCTGGATCAGCCGCGCGATCCGGAACAGGTACTTCGCCCTGTCCTTTCCGCTCATCGGGCCCCAGACCTTCTCGAAAGCCTTGCGGGCCGCCCTCACCGCCTTGTCCACATCGGCCGGTCCAGCCTCGCTGACCTCGGCGAGCACCTCTTCGGAGGCGGGGGACACGGTCTTGAACGGCTTGCCGTCCGTCGCGTCGGTGAACTGCCCGTTGATGAACAGTCCGTACGACGACTTGATGTCGACGATCGCCCGCGATTCGGGGGCCGGTGCGTACTCGAATCTGCTCATGCCTGTCAGTCCAAGGTGAAGTAGTCGGGGCCGGGGTAGTTCCCGGTGGCCAGCTTGGTGCGTTGCATCAGCAGGTCGTTCAGCAGACTGGAAGCGCCGAAACGGAACAGCTCCGGGTCCAGCCAGTCCGGTCCGGCGGTCTCGTTGACCGTGACCAGGTACTTGATCGCGTCCTTCGCGGTCCGGATGCCGCCGGCCGGCTTGACGCCGATGTGCAGCCCGGTGGCCTCGTGGTAGTCGCGGACCGCCTCGAGCATCACCAGCGTCACCGGAAGTGTTGCCGCCGGGGACACCTTGCCGGTGGAGGTCTTGATGAAGTCGGCGCCGGCCAGCATCGCCAGCCAGGACGCACGACGGACGTTGTCGTAGGTGACCAGCTCGCCGGTCTCCAGGATCACCTTCAGGTGCGCGTCGCCGGCGGCCTCGCGGATCGCGGTGATCTCGTCGAAGACCAGGCCGTAACGCCCGGAGAGGAACGCGCCGCGGTCGATCACCATGTCGACGTCGTCGGCGCCGGCCGCGACCGCGTCCTTGGTGTCCTGGACCTTGATCGCGAGGCTGGAACGTCCACTGGGGAAGGCGGTCGCGACACTCGCGACGCTGATCCCGGAGCCCTTCAGCTCGTGCTTCGCGGTGGCCACGAGGTCGGGGTATACACAGACGGCGGCAACCTGGGGGGCGGTCGGGTCGGCCGGGTCGGGCCGCTTCGCCTTCGCGCACAGGGCCCGGATCTTGCCGGGTGTGTCCTGGCCCTCCAGCGTCGTCAGGTCGATCATCGAGATCGCCAGGTCGAGTGCGTAGGCCTTGGCGGTGGTCTTGATCGACCGGGTGCCCAGGGTGGCGGCCCGGGCCTCGGCGCCGACCTGGTCGACGCCCGGCAGCCCGAGCAGGAATCGGCGCAGCCGGTCCTCGGACGAGGTCACGTCGGCCAGGCTGTCGACGCCGCTGTCGAGTGTGGTCACCTGTGGCAGTCTAGTGCTGTTCCGGACAGCCAGTTACTTTGTGCGGGTGAAGTCGAAGTCGCCCGAGAGCGAGCAGTACCTGTCTGCGTCGAACCGGATCACCGGGGCCATCGTCCTGGTGATCGGGCTCCTCGGCCTGGTCGATGTGGTCCTGGAGTGGCGGACCGCCACCGGGCTGCTGGTCGGCAGCATCATCGCGATCTTCATGGTCCTGGCGTACGCCGGACTGATGCGGCCGTCGGTCACGCTGAGCCCCGAGAATCTACTGCTGCGTAACCACCTGCGGGACCATCTGATCCCGTGGTCGAAGGTGACCGGCGTCGACGTGACCGACATCCTCCGGGTGCACACCGAGGCGAACCGGTTCCGCGCGCCCGGCGTCCAACTGGTCATGCGCGACCTTCGCAAGCAGCGTGTCGGCGGCCGGAAGCTGGCGGCCGACAACTCCCTGTCCAAGGCCGACTTCGTGGTCAACCGGATCGAGACCCTCCAGGGCCAGTACTCCAAGCAGTCGCATGGTGACGTGATCACCCGCTGGGCCGCGCCCGAGCTGATCGCCATCGGAGTCCTCGCCGTGGTCGCGATCGTGGCAGCCTTGGTCCGCTGAGCGTGCTCAGTCGCCGCGTCCTTCTCCGTACCGGGGTCGCGGCAGGCGTGGTCGGAGTCGCCGGGGTAGCAGCCCTGGAGAGCGGCGCGATCGCCGGCCGGGCGCGGGTGCACGACGCTCTCGGCCTCACCGGCCCGGACGGCGTCGTACCCGACGTGCCCGCCGGTCCAGTGGTATCGGGCAGCTTCAACTCGTTCGGCCGCCGTACCGAGGTCGGCTACAGCGTCATCTACCCCGACGGGTACGACGCCTCGGCGGAGCTGCCCGTCGTCCTCGTCCTGCACGGTCGTGGGGGCGACCACACATCCGCGATCAACGACCTCGGCATCGACCGGTACCTGACCGCGACGGTTCGGGCGGGTACGCCGGCCTTCGCGCTCGCGACCGTCGACGGCGGGCAGAACAGCTACTGGCATCGACGGGCCGATGGCAACGATCCCGGGTTCATGCTCGACCAGGAATTCCTTCCCCTGTTGGCCGATCGCGGCCTGCGGACCGGCCGGTACGGCGTCCTCGGCTGGTCGATGGGCGGGTACGGCGCACTGCTCTGGGTAGCACTGCAGTACTGGCAGCGACAGGTCCGGCCGTCGTCGCGAGCGGTCGCGGTCGGGGCACTCAGCCCGGCGCTCTACCGCGAGTACGACGAAGTACAGGCTGGTGCGTTCGACGGGCCCGAGGACTTCAACCAGAGCCAGGTGTTCGGCCGGCGGGTCGGCTTCCGGGATGTTGCCGTCCGCATCGACTGCGGCCGGGACGATCCGTTCGCGCCGGCCGCGCACGAGCTGCGCGAGCAGTTGCACGCGGCCGGCGGACAGCAGGCCGGGGCGCACACCCCCGGTTACTGGCGGCGTATGCTCCCTGACCAGTTGCGATTCCTGGGCGGAAAAGTGGGGCAATGAGGGGAACTGTGGCGCGAATCGCGGCGTCAGAACCCGTGTTCAAGCTCGGGTGAACCCCTGTGCACCCCAGGATTGGTCCGACAGGTCCCTAGACACATCGAGAGTGGAGCTCATGGTCAACCTCTCCCGCATCACCCTGCGTGGCGTGGCCACGGTCGGTGCCCTGGCCGGCTTCGCCGCGCTGGCGCTGCCGAACGCCCAGGCCGCGCAGACCTCCAGCACGACGACGGCTGCGGCTTCGCAGGCCGCCGCCACGAAGCCGATCGAGATCGGCACCGGTCTGGTGGCCGGTCCGCCGCCGGCTGGAGACGGACTCACCACGAAGTCGTCGCTGACGAACGTCGTGCGCTACAACAAGCTGTACAAGACCGGCGCGATCCCCACGTCGAAGTGCAAGGAGCTCAACGTCTCGCTGCGCACGTTCGCGGGAGTCGTCGCTTACGAGAACAACCTGTACAAGTGCCTCTACGGCTCCTGGGCCCTGCCGCTGAAGCAGGCCGGCGCGGCGTACAAGGTGGCGCCGAAGCTGGTCGTCCACAACTCGAGCGCGGTCAACTCGCCGTGTGGCGTGGTCACCGGCGGTACCGCGTTCTTCTGCGGTGTCGGCAATGGGTACATCTACGTTCCGGCGTACGTGATCATCAACTACTGGGCGCAGAGCCCGACGATGGCGCGTGCGTACGCGACCTTCACGCTGTCGCACGAGTACGGTCACCACGTCCAGTGGCTCACCGGCATCCTGAACGCGTCCTGGGCGCGTCAGAACGCCTTCAGCACCTACGCCGCGCAGCTCGAGGAGAGCCGTCGTCGTGAGCTGCAGGCGTCCTGCCTGGGCGGTGCCGTGGACGGCGCGAACAAGCGCAACTACCCGTTCAGCGGCGGCTTCATGACCCAGTACAACTGGGTGATCAGCAACAGCGGCGACCAGCCGGGCGGCGTGCGGGACCACGGTTCGATCAAGAACCACGCGTTCTGGGTGACCGCGGGCTTCAACGCGCGGCACAGCTACACGGTCGCGGGCAACTGCAACACCTTCAACGCGTCTTCGGCGTACGTCGCCTGATCTCGCTGCGAATCTGACGTAACTCAGCCGCCCGGTACGCGTTGGCGTACCGGGCGGCTGTTGCGTTTTGGCGACACCTGCACGATCCGCGATCGTGTGGTTACTTGTTTCGGGTGCGGACGCCCTACAGTTTCTGAGTCGAGCCTCGAACGGCAGGAGTCAAGGACAGTGAACTACGACGAGTTCAACACCGAGTACGCCAAGGTGCTGGACAAGATCAAGAGCGGTCGTTCCACCTGGTCGGAGCTGTCCGGGCACGTCACCCGGCTCCGGCAGGCGACGACCGGCATCACCTCACCGGTGGAGCGCACCCAGGTCGACCACGACCTCGCGGCGCTGAGCCAGATGGTGGACATGTCGCGGCGGACCAACGACAAGGAAGACGTCTGGACGGTCACGTCCGACGCGATCCGCAAGGCCAGCAGTCAGGAGGGTTCGGTCGCCGACCGGATCGCCCGGATCGAGGCCAGCATCAACGACATCACCGCCCTCGCCAACCGCAACCCGGACGAGCGGGACGCGCTGATGCAGTCGACCAGCACGCTCCGCATCCTGCACTCGTCGCTGCAGAGCTCCCTGCACGCCGAGGAAGCCGAAGCCGCCGCAGCCGCACGCTGAAGCCGGGGAGCCACCCGCCAGGTGCTCCCCAGCTGCTTCGTGGCTACAGACCCAGCGCGGTCGACAAGGTTTGCTTGATGCCGGACAGGTTCTCGCCTGCCCGGCGCCGAGCGTCAGCGACATCTGTGGTGACCGGCACGACCACTTCCAGGTAGCACTTCAGCTTCGGCTCCGTGCCGGACGGCCGGACGACCACACGGGCCCCGTCGGACAGCGTGTACCGCAGACCGTCCGTCGGGGGCAGCGATTCGGACCCCTGGCTCAGGTCGTCGATCCGTTCGACGGTGTAGTCGCCCAGGGTCGTGGGCGGCGTGGACCGAAGCCGTTCCATTGCCTGAGCGATCAGCGAAAGGTCGTCGACCCGTACCGCCAGCTGGTCGGTCGCGTGCAGACCGTGCTTGACCGCCAGATCGTCCAGTAGATCCTGCAACGTGCGCCCCGCGGCCTTCGCCTGCGCGGCCAGCTGCAGTACGCGGACCAGCGTCGACACGCCGTCCTTGTCCTTCACAGCCGCCGGGTCGACGCAGTACCCGAGGGCCTCTTCGTACCCGAACACCAGCTCCGGCACCCGACCGATCCACTTGAACCCGGTCAGCGTCTCGACGTACCGGACGCCGTACGACGCGGCGATCTTGCCGAGCAGCGACGACGACACGATCGAGCACGCGGCGACCCCGTTCGGGCGCGGCGCCAGCAGGAACTCACCGAGCAGCGCGCCCAGCTCGTCACCGCGCAGCATCCGCCAGCCGCCGTCGGCCGACGCGTCCGGGCTGTGCGGATTCGGGATGGCAACCGCGCACCGGTCCGCGTCCGGGTCGTTCGCGACCGCGATGTCCGCGCCGATCGAGCGGGCCAACTCCAGCGCTGCGTCGATCGCGCCCGGCTCCTCCGGGTTCGGGAACGAGACGGTCGGGAAGTCGGGGTCCGGGTCGGCCTGCGACGACACCACCTGCGGTACGGCGAACCCCGCGCGGGCGACCGCGGCCTCGACCAGGGTCCGCCCGACGCCGTGCAGCGGCGTGTAAGCGACGTTCAGCTCGCGCGGCGCATCCGCCGGCACCAGGTCGGCGATGCGGTCCAGATACGCGTTCAGGAGGTCGTCACCAGTGGTCTGCCAGTCGTCGCCGCGCTGTACCTCGGCCAGCGGCCCGACAGCGGCGATGGCGGCCGCGATCTCCGCGTCGGCGGGCGGCACGATCTGCGAGCCGTCGCCCAGGTAGACCTTGTAGCCGTTGTCCTGCGGCGGGTTGTGTGACGCGGTCACGACCACGCCGGCGACCGCACGCAGGTGCCCGATCCCGAAGGCGACGACCGGCGTCGGGGCCGGCCGGTCCAGCAGTACGGCGTCCAGCCCGGCGCCGCGCATCACAGCCGCGGTGTCCTGGGCGAAGACGTCGGACTTGTGCCGGGCGTCGTACCCGATCAGGACCGGACCGTCGGTCAGACCCTTGGCCTTCAGGTACGCCGCGAGTCCGGCGGCGGCGCGGATCACGACGACGCGGTTCATCCGGTTCGGTCCCGCGCCGACGGCTCCGCGCAGACCCGCCGTACCGAACTCGAGCGTGCCGGCGAAGCGGTCGGCCAGCTCAGTGGTGTCCCCAGAGTCCAGCAGCGCCTGCAGCTCGGCGCGGGTGTCAGGGTCAGGGTCTTCGCTCAGCCACGCCTCGGCGGCGGCCTTCAGATCTTGGGTCACATGCGAACTCTAATGACCAGACGACTGACAAGGGCGTGAACGCAGGTCTGCCACGTAGTCGTCCGGGGCGCCGGCGGCCTCGGCGGCCTCGGCGAGGATGCCCAGGTAGCGGGCCGAGGGCAGGCCGCCCTCGTAGGCGTTCAGCACGTACATCCAGGCCAGCTGCTCGCCGTCCAGGGTCTGCACCCGGACCTGGATCTTGCTGTAGACGTCCTGGTCGATCCATTCCCACTCGTCCAGGCGCTCGACGTCCTTCGGGTGGACGTCGTACAGCGCGACGAAGACCTGATTGGCGGGGTCGGACAGGTCCTCGACCACGGTGGCCATCGAGCCCTCCCAGCCGAGCTCCTCGCCGCCGAAGGTGAGGCGCCAGCCGTGGATCCACCCGGTCCCGCGCAGCGGGGAGTACGGGCACCGGTCGGCCATCAGGTTCGGGTCCAGATTCGACGCAAACGCGGCGTACAGGGTCACGGAAAAAGAGGATACGGAAGAATGGCCTCTCGTGGCGCGAGTTGTGATCATCGGTGGCGGTCCTGGCGGGTACGAAGCGGCGAGTGCGGCCGCCCAACTCGGCGGGGAGGTGACGGTCGTCGATTCCGATGGAATCGGCGGTTCCGGGGTGCGCACTGACGCCGTTCCGAGCAAGACCTTGATCGCCACCGCCGAGGTGATGACCGAGGTCGAGGAGGCCGGCGAGCTGGGTGTCCGGCTCGACGACGGGGACGACAATCCGGCCAACTCCGTGCGTGTCGATCTCTCCGTCGTCAACAAACGGGTCAAGGCGCTGGCGGCCGCCCAGTCCGAGGGCATCGAGCGCCGGCTGGACCGCGACAAGGTCCGGATCATCCGGGGCCGCGGCCGGCTCGACGGGCCGGAGACCGTGGTCGTCGGCGACGAGCGGCTGGACGCCGATGTGATCCTGATCGCTACCGGTGCAAGGCCGCGCATCCTCAAGGGCTCCGAGCCGGACGGCGAACGGATCCTGACCTGGGAGCAGGTCTACGAGCTCGACGAGCTGCCCGAGCGGCTGATCGTGGTCGGGTCCGGGGTGACGGGTGCGGAGTTCGCCAGCGCGTACGACGCACTCGGCAGCGACGTCGTGCTGGT
Source organism: Kribbella rubisoli (assembly GCF_004217145.1). GTDB lineage: Bacteria > Actinomycetota > Actinomycetes > Propionibacteriales > Kribbellaceae > Kribbella > Kribbella rubisoli. Next base: position 208,908 of record NZ_SHKR01000012.1, read on the forward strand.
GTCGTCGCGGGACCGGGTCCTGCCGGGCGAGGATGCTGACGCGGCGGCGGTCCTGGAGGACGTGTTCAAGCGCCGCGGGCTGACCGTGCTGAGCAAGTCCCGGGCCGAGTCGGTGAAGCGGCAGGGCGACGGGGTCGTGGTGACGCTGACCGACGGCCGGAAGGTCGAGGGTTCGCACGCGCTGCTCGCGGTCGGATCGCTGCCGAACACCGATGACATGAATCTGGTCGAGTCGGGCGTGTCGCTGACCGACGGCGGGTTCGTGCAGGTCGACAAGGTGTCGCGTACGACGGCCCGCGGCGTCTATGCGGCCGGCGACTGCACCGGCGTACTCATGCTCGCCTCGGTGGCCGCGATGCAGGGCCGGATCGCGATGGCGCACGCCCTCGGCGACGCGGTCACACCGTTGGACCAGTCAACGGTCTCCGCGAACGTCTTCACCGCCCCCGAGATCGCCACCGTCGGCCTGTCCCAGGCGGTCGTCGACGCCGGCGGCAGCACGGCGATGGTCGTCAAGGTCGCGCTGGCTGACAACGCCCGCGCCAAGATGCAGGGCGTCCGCGACGGCTTCGTCAAGCTCTTCTGCCTCCCGAACACCGGCATCATCGTCGGCGGCGTCGTCGTAGCCCCCCGAGCCAGCGAACTCATCCACCCGATCTCCCTGGCCGTAGGCGCCCGCCTGACCGTCGACCAGGTAGCCCAGTCCTTCACCGTCTACCCCTCCATCTCCGGCTCGGTAGCCGAAGCCGCCCGCCGCCTCCACCTGAGGAGCTGACGATGAAGTTTCTGGTGTTGTGGCGGATGGAGTTGAGTTTGCTGTCGCCGGAGATGGCTCGGGCGGTGGGGGCGATGCCGGAGTACGGGCAGCGGCTGGAGCGTGAAGGCAAGGTGCTGGCGCGGTACCACGTGGTCGGATCGCACGGCGGGGCGTGGATCTACGAGGTGGACTCGCACGAGGAGTTCGAACGATTGTTGGGGCGCGCTCCGGTCTTCAACTTCGCGCGGTACACGGTGCACGCCCTGGCGGAGATGGAATCCAGGCCGCCGGGCGATTGACGCGCCCGGAGCTGCACGAGAGGGTTGCTGCAGGGGGTAGGTGCATGTTCGAGGATCGCAGCGAGGTCGCTGTTGACCGGCATCTGGTGGTCAGCCACCGGTTGCGGGCCCGGCGGTTGCAGCTCGGGCTGACGCAGAAGCAGCTCGTCAGCCGGCTGGCGCGTCGCGGGATCCGGACCACCAACAAGACCTTGTCCAGTTTCGAGCACGGCGCCGGGGTCGATGTGGTGCGATTGCCCGAGCTGGCCGGGGCGCTCGACTGCACCGTGACCTATCTGCTCGGCATGACCGAGGATCCGGCTCGGTGGGAGCCGGATCGGGCCGGCCCGCCGGACCACCGGCCGGTGTCGCGGCCCGCAGTGCTGAACTCAACCGGAGTGGTTGGCCAGCCCGACGGTCATGGGATCCTCGGCCCGGACATCCCGGTGCGGCCGCCGAGGCGCTGATTCACCAGCTCCAGGTGGTACGCCGAATAGTGGCGCAAGGCAACCAACTGCGGCGGCGACAACCGGTCGCAGACCCAGCCCCAGTGCAGCGAGACCCAGTCGCCCGGCCGCAGCGGCTCGATCAGCTCCACGTTGCCGAGCCCGAGCGTCGCCGTGTCCCGGCTGGGTAGGCCAAGACCCAGCCGTACGCCGTCCCAGACCAGCGGCCGCGACTCGACGACGACCTGACCGCCGGCCGCCGAGATCACCTTGCCCCAGCGGATCCGGCACTGATCGAGCACCTGCAGCGCATGCTCGGTACGGCGTTCGTCGTGCAGCAGGCCCGCCCACGGGTAATGGCAGAACACCTGGAAACTGTGATGCGGCAGCCCGTCGTCGGCGCCGCCGGCCCGGTCGAGCAAGCGATTGCCCACCCAGTACGCCTCGACTACCTCGCGGTCGAGCGGATCCGCCGTACCGGTGGCCGCGGCGATCACCCGCAGCTGCGGCCAGGCGCCCTCGAACTGTTTCGCCAGCGCGCGGAACCGGACGCCGGTCCGGCCCTCGAGCAGGGCGCCGGCGTCCGCGGGACCGCAGTACCCGAGCTGGTTGGGCGCGAACGCGTACCGCGCGAACATCGCCGGCCCGTTCACAGCTCGGCCCCGAAGAACGCGAACGCGTCGGCGGCGCGTTCCGGCGACATCCGCTCGAGCGCGAACCCGCTGTGGATCAGCACGTACTCACCGGGCAGGAACGGCCCGTCGAGCAGCGTCACGTTGATATCGCGGACGACTCCCGCCACCTCGACCCGGCCGAGGGCGGCGCCGTCCGGACAATCGACCACCCGGCCCGGGATGCCCAGGCACATCGCGTTACATGTCCCTCAGCCGCAGGTAGCGGCGGACGTCTTCCAGTCCGTAGTAGCCCACCCCGATGAGCAGCAGCAGTACGACGGCTATCAGCATCCAGCGCATCACAACGTCCCCTCCACCACACCGGGCCGGGATGCCGGTCCGGCGACCTGTCCGGTGACCAGGTCGACCACCAGCTGCGCCGCCGTCCCGACCGCGTCCTGGACTGCCACCGACAGTCCGATCCCGGCGTCGACGGCGGCCGGTTCGCAGCCGACCACGACAACAGGACCTACAGTGCCACCGAGTCGCGGCACAAGCGAGAGCACAGCGTCCGGTCCGAGGTCGTGAGCGTCCATGCTCACCTCCGGACCGGGCTCCGCGCCGGGCTCGGCCTCGATCAGGTAGACCGTCCCCGGCGGCCCGCCCCGCTCGACCGTGTCGACCAGAACCACCAGGTCGTAGGGGTCGAGCAGTTGATAGGCCAGGTGGATCCCGCGGATTCCGAAGTCCCGTACTTCGACGCCGTCGGGCAGGATGTGCTGGGACAGCTCCGCGACGACTGCGACTCCGAAGGCGTCGTCACTGCAGAACACGTTGCCCAGGCCGGCCACGAGAACACTCATTGCAACGGCTCCAGTTCATCCGGGCTGAAATACAGGTACCGGCCGTGCGAGCGCTGTACTTCGCCTTCCTCGCCGTCCAGCGCGACCGCGACATGCGTCTCCCCGTCGACATCGGACAGTACGGCGACCACCGTGCCGAGCCGTCCGGTCAGGAACATGTCCTGCGCGTCCGCCCGCCGTACGCCCGGTCGCAGCCGAACCTTCGTACCGTTGCCGACGGCAACATCACCGACCTGGACCGTGTCGGTCGACGGCGAGACCGACGCGTCGTTGCCGGGATCCCACCAGGGTTTGCTGACCGGCTCCGGTTCGGTCACCTTGCGCAGGTAGCGGATCGTGCCGTGCAACCGGTCCTGGAACTCCGGCGGCATCGAGTCGATCCGATCGAGCAGCTCGGCCGTGCGCGGGTCGGTGCCGCGAACCTCGCGTTTCTCCTCCTCGGTCAGCGTCATCGTGCGCAGGCTGAGGATCTCGTCGATCTCGGTCGCGTCGTACAGGTCGCCGGCGCTCTCCGGCGCGATCCTCGGGTGGTCGTACAGGATGATCGGCGACGACAGCAGCAGATCGCCGGCCAGCACCGGGTAGAGGCCGACGTTGTCACAGCCGGCCGCGTAGGCTCTGGCCCACTCGGGCGGCTCCAGCAAAGAGATGAACCGGCCCCCGTCGGCGGCCGCCATGACGTGGTGGGCGATCAACGCCTGCCGGAGCGCGCCGACCCGTTCCGAGCTGCCGTTCGGGGTGGTGTTCTCGACCCGGATCCGCAGCCGGGTGACGCCGTACGGGCCGGGCAGCTTCTTGAGGCTCAGGGCGACGGTCCCCGTGATCGGTTGCCGGGTCCGGCGGAGGAAACCGACCGTGCCGATCGCCTCGGTCTCGGTGCCGCCCGGAAGGTGGAACGGCACCTCGCGGGGGAATCGCTGCAAGCGCGTCGTGATGTCGACCGTACGCACTACCGCCTCGTCCCACGGGCGGTACGTCGCGTCGTCGGTCGCCAGGAAGGTGACCTCGGCCTTGTCGGCGTTCAGCACGTGTCGCCATTGCGCCTGCAGGAAGCGCAACCGCACGGTGAGCACCGCGTCGTCGCCGTCGAGCAGGCACTCGGTCTGCGACCAGGACCGCTCGGACGGGTCCACCAGCGCGTAGTCCGGCGGCATCAGGACGCCGAACTGCCAGCGGACCCGGTTCTTTCCGTCCGAGGCGCGGTACGGGTAGAGGACGTAGCCCTCGAAAAGCAGCGCGTCCGCGAGCTCCTGGACGGCGTCGAACTCGTTCATTCCAGGTGTTCCTTCAGGAGTCGCTCGATCGCGTCGTCCCAGCCGGGCAGGGCTTCCCGCGTGCGGTACCGGTACAGCCGGTCGAAGGTGTCCTGCCGCAGCCGAAGCCACGCGGCACCCGGGAAGTGCTGGTCCATCGCCTCTCGCCACACCGTGACCGGCAGCTCGTACGTCGTCTCCTTCTGCCAGGCGACCGGTGTGACCGAGAGGGTGCCGGGGCGACCGGTGAAGATCGTCCCGTTGAACAACAGCAGCAGCGGTACGGCGTCCTCGCGCACCGCGTACAGGTACTTGTGGGCGGCGACGTCGAAGTCGTAGCTGCACGGCAGGTGCAGGTCGACCTCGGTCGCGCCGGTGAAGCCGGGCACCATCTGGGTGACGAACGCCAGTTGCAGCGGCTTCAACGTCTCACCCCAGCGGGCCCGCTCGCCGAACAGGTCGGCCAGCCCTTCGGCCTCCTCGTCGGTGTAGCGGCGCCGGATCGGCTCGATCCTGATCTGGCAGCGCATCGCCAGCGCATGGACGGGTGTGCCGGTCGTCTCCTCGATCCGCAGCCGCAGCCGGATCGACGGCGCCGCGGCGTACCGATCGGCTTCGGCGCCGGTACAGCTGAAGTCCAGGTCAACCACGGCCGCGCTCCCGGATCCCCGCGAAGAACTCGTCGATCCGCTGCCAGACGTCCTCGCCGCCGGCGAAGCCTTCCCAGTACTGCCGGACGATCCCGACCAGTTGGTAGCAGGCGTCGATCGGCACCAGATGGCACTCGAACCCGCCGTCGACCCGATGCAGCAGCACGGCCTCCAGGTCCGGGACGAGCTCCTGCAGGAGCGGATCGCCGGCCACGACCTCGTTCCAGGCGGTCAGGTCGAGCAGCGACTCGGTTGCGCCGCCCGGGCTCGGGTAGAAGGCGACGTACCGGCCCTGGTCCGACTGGTAGAAGAGGAAGGCCAGGTTGACCGGGATCCCCATCGCGTCCCACTGCGCCGCGGTCAGGGCGAACTCGGTGTCGGCCCGATAGCGCTCGGGCACCGCTCTGTAGTGTCCGTGCGATGCGCCGTGGTCGGTGAACAGCAAATAGCACGCCCGGCACGTGCAGAGCAGCCGATGACCTTCCACGTCGGCCAGATGCGAGTGCTGAATCCCGATCGGTACGGCGCACATCTCGCACTGCTCACCTGGTGCCGACTGCTCCCGGACCCCACCCGTGAACTCGCGCAGAACCGCAACCGGATCGACGACCGGACGAGGCTTGTTCCGCGCGAGCGAACGCAGGGTGGGGGGTGGTTTCACGCCGGTTGCACCCCCGGGATCGCGACCTTCCAGCCTGAGCCCTCGGGCAGCAGCGGCAGGGCTTCAAGCGGTACGGCGCCCTCGACAGCCCGCCCGGCCAGGCGTACGTCGTACTCCGCTGTGCAGCGCGGGCACGTGAGCCGATCGCCGTCCAGTTGGGCGTGGTGTAGAGCCGACGAGCACGCCGGGCAGTTGTTCCGGTAGGCGAACAACGTGCCGGCCAGGTTGGCCAGCAGCACGTCGAGGCCGCCGACAGTTCGGTGCTGGACCTGGCCGGGGGGTGGGGCCAGGTCCAGCTGGTGCCAGCCGTCCCGGTGGGGGCGGAACGGCTCGATGGTCAATAGGTTCTGCTTGTCCTTCACCATGCCTTCGACGTCGACCGCGATCGCCTCCGGGGCCGCGTCGAGCACCGCGTTCTCGACCGTCAGGCGGACCGTGGCAGTCGACCCGGGGCAGCCGTCACAACTGCCTTGCAGCCGCAGGTGTACGACGCCGTCGTCGTCGATGCCGAGGTAGTCGATACCGCCCGCGTGCGAGCCCAGGTACGGACGGACCGAGTCGAGCGCGTGCTGGATCCGGGTGGCGATGTCGTCGGGATGCAGGTCGTGCAGCAGGAGGAGGCCGGCGACCAGATCGTCCCCGGCCAACTGCCGTACCTGCGGCTCGTCGAGCAGGCTCAGCAGTTGTCCGAGGCCGGCGCCGTGCAGAGTCAGCACCGCGCGGACCAGTTCCTCCACCTGTCCGGCAAGCTTGGGGTCGGCGCGCCGCTGAACCTCGTCCAGCAGGACGTCGATCCGTTCGCTCAGCTCCTGGACGTCGTGTCTGTCCATCTCAGTACGGCGCTACGGCGATGGACGGCGAATGCAGGTGCGTCTTCTCCTGACCGTTGCCGACATACATGTGCACACCGCACGGCAGGCAGGGATCGAAGCTGCGGACCGCCCGCATGATGTCGATGCCCTTGAACCGCTCCGGTGGATTCTCCTCGAAGATCGGCGTGTTCTGTACGGCGTCCTCGTACGGGCCGGGGGTGCCGTAGCTGTCCCGGACGCTGCCGTTCCACGGGGTCGGCGGGTACGGGTGGTAGTTCGCGATCTTGCCGTCCCGGATCACCATGTGGTGGGAGAGCACGCCGCGGACCGCCTCGGTGAAGCCGCAGGAAATCGCGTTGTCCGGGACCTTGAACGGCGTCCATGTCTCGGTCCGCCCGGCCCTGACCTCAGCCATCGCCTTTTCGCAGAAGTGCAGCGCGAGCGCGGCGGCGTACGCCTGGAAGTAGGTCCGGGCCCGGTTCCGCTCGATCGCGTTGCTCCACTGCGGGATCTTCCACTCGTACTCCGTGGCCGGCTTGAGCGCGGTCCGCGGGAGCTGGATCTTCACGCTGTGGCCGGTGGCCTGGATGTAGTCGGTGTTGACCAGGCCGGACAGCGCCGTCGACCAGAGCCGGGCGATCGGTCCGCCGCCGGTGTCGAGGGCGAGATGGTCCTTGCCGTCGAACCAGCGCGGCGACATGGTCCAGCTGTAGGCGTTGGAGAAGTCGCGCTTCTGCGGCTTGGGCAGCGTGTGCTGGTTCCACGGGTGCCGGACGTCGATCGGGTTGCCGAGCGGGTCGATGTCGACGAACTTCTCGTGCGAGCCGTCGGCCCAGTCCTCGTAGTACGAACTGCCGAGCAGGATCCGCAGGCCGAGGTTGATGTCGAGCAGGCTGTTGGTGACCAACTGGCCGTCCACGATCACGCCGGGGGTGACGAACATCCGCCGGCCCCAGGCTTCCATCTTCTCGTAGCTGAAGTCGCAGATCGCCGGGTCCTGCAGACTGCCCCAGCAGCCGAGCAGGATCCGCCGCTCGCCGACGTGCTCGTAGCCGGGCAGCGCCTCGTAGAAGAAGTCGAACAGGTCGTCGTGCAGCGGCACGACCTTCTTCATGAACTCGATGTAGCGCATCAGCCGGGTCAGGTAGTCGGTGAAGAGCTGGATGGTCGCGACCGTGCCGACGCCGCCCGGGTACAGCGTGGACGGGTGGACGTGCCGGCCCTCCATCAGGCAGAACATCTCGCGGGTGTAGCGGCTGACGTGCAGCGCCTCGCGGTAGAACTCACCCTCCAGCGGGTTGAGCGAACGCATGATGTCGCCGATGGTCCGGTAACCGTGGTCGGCTGCGTGCGGCGCCTCGGTCCGGTTCGCCAGCTCGAGGACGCCGGGGTTGGTCTCCTTGACCATCCGCTCGCAGTAGTCCACCCCGACCAGGTTCTCCTGGAAGATGTTGTGGTCGAACATGTACTCCGCTGCTTCGCCGAGGTTGACGATCCACTCGCCGAGGGGCGGCGGCGCGACGCCGTACGCCATGTTCTGCGCGTAGACCGAGCAGGTGGCGTGGTTGTCACCGCAGATCCCGCAGATCCGGCTGGTGATGAAATGCGCGTCGCGCGGGTCCTTGCCCTTCATGAAGATGCTGTAGCCGCGGAAGATCGACGAGGTGCTGTGGCACTCCTCGACGGTCTTCGACTTGAAGTTCACGTTCGCGTAGATACCCAGGCTGCCGACGATCCGGGTGATCGGGTCCCACGCCATCTCGACGACGTCGGAACTCTTCGAACCGGTCGTTTCCGGCCTGACTTTGGGGTCGGTGGTGGTCATGGCCTACCACACCTTCTCGTAGCCGGTGGCGAGTTCGGAGCCCTTGCGCCGCCACTTCGGTTCCTTGTTGCCCGCGTTCAGGGTGTACTTGCGCAACCGGCGGATCACGGTGCCGTAGACCATGCTCGCGGTAGTGGAGATCTTGCTGCCCGGCGGTTCGTCCATGAACGGCATGAATTTGTCCGGGAATCCGGGCATCGTGCAGGCGATGCAGATACCGCCGACGTTCGGGCAGCCGCCGACGCCGTTGATCCAGCCGCGCTTGGGCACGTTGCAGTTGACCACCGGACCCCAGCAGCCCAGCTTCACCAGGCATTTGGGCGAGCCGTACTCCTTCGCGAAGTCGCCCTGCTCGTAGTACCCGGCCCGGTCGCAGCCTTCGTGCACGGTCCGGCCGAACAGCCACTGCGGCCGCAGTTCGGCGTCCAGCGGGATCATCGGGGCCTGGCCGGCTACTTGGTAGAGCAGGTAGACGAGCGTCTCGGACAGGTTGTCGGGGTGGATCGGGCAACCTGGCACGCAGACGATCGGCAGACCGGCCTTGGACTTCCAGCTCCAGCCGAGGTAGTCGGGCACTCCCATGGCGCCGGTCGGATTTCCTGCCATCGCGTGGATCCCGCCGTACGTCGCACAGGTGCCGACGGCAACGACCGCGGTCGCCTTCGGGGCCAGCCGGTCCAGCCACTCCGACGTCTTCATCGGCTGCCCGGTGGCCGGGTTGTTGCCGAAGCCGGCCCAGTAGCCGTCCGTGCCGTGCACCGCCTCGTTCGGGATCGAGCCCTCGACCACCAGCACGAACGGCTCGAGCTCGCCGCGGTCGGCCTTGTGCCACCAGGCGATGAAGTTGTCCGCGCCGGTCTCCGGTCCGCACTCGAAGTCGATCAGCGGCCAGTGCACCGCGATCCGGGGCAGCCCGGGCAGGGCGCCGAGGACGATCTCCTCGATACTGGGCTGGGTGGCCGCGGTCAGGGCGACCGAGTCGCCGTCGCAGCTCAGCCCGCCGTTCATCCAGAGGATGTGGACGACACCCTCGTCGGTCTCCTGCTGCGCCTGCCCCGGTTCCAGCGTCGTGGACACGACCCCACCCTCCGTCACTCCCGGAATGCCGATCGTTTCGACCGTACGACGGTCGTGGGCGGACGGACAGACACTTGTGTCTGCTATTAATGGCGGTGTCCGGAAATCCGGGATTCGGGGATTCCAGGACATTCCGGAGAAGCTTATTTACGGCTCTTCCACCGATATTCTCGGGCAATGGACGACGATCCCGGTCGCGAGGTGTTCGTCTCGCCCGTGGTCGTGGCCTCCCAGGTCTTCCCGGCCCGGCCGGGATCGCTGCCGGACGCCGAGCAGTTCGTCCGCGAGGCGCTCGAGCCGATCACGCTGGAGACCGAGGAGCGGCAGGCGCTGTACCAGGCCATCACGGCCGCGTTGCTGGCCGCCGCCGGGGCGAAGGACAACGTCTTCGACGTCACCGTACGGATCTTCCCCGACGGCGTTGAGGTCGAAGTACTGCACGGCGCCGGCGTCCATCGGGTGCTGCCCGCGGCCGAGCCGTTCGCCGACTGGCTGACCGGCGTACTGCGCGGCCAGGGACTGTCCCAGGAGGCGGCCGCGCAGCGGATCGGGGTGTCGGTGCGGACCATCAGCAGGTGGCTGCGCGGCGACACCGAACCGCGCATGCGGGACCTCCGCAAGGTGCACGAGATCTTCGGTCCGTGATCTCTGGCATGGGACCGGGCGCGGGTTTAGTGTGCGATTTGTCCGTTGTTCGCGGAATTCGCCATTTCTTTTCGCCCGGCGGGGTGAGCATCACGAACGAACCGGAGCGGGTACGCACCCGGGTGCTGGTCACAGGCGTCGTCCAGGGCGTCGGCTTCCGTCCGTTCGTCTACTCCCTGGCGCGGGAGCTCGGGCTGTCCGGCCAGGTCGGTAACACCGCGTCCGGAGTCGTCGCCGAGGTCGAAGGACCCGACGCGGCGGTCAGCGACTTCGCGGACCGCATCCGCGTCGACGCACCGCCGCTGGCCGTTGTCTCGACCGTTGCAATGGAGTCGCTGCCGGTGGCGGGTGGTACCGAGTTCACCATCCTCGACTCCACGGCCGGAGCCGGCCGCACACTCGTCTCACCGGATGTCGCGACCTGCGCGGACTGCTGGTCCGAATTCGCCGACCCGTCCGACCGGCGGTACCGGCATCCGTTCATCAGCTGCACCAACTGCGGTCCGCGCTTCACGATCATCACCGGCCTGCCCTACGACCGGCCCGCCACGACGATGTCCGGCTTCCCGCTCTGCCCCGACTGCGCGCGCGAGTACGCCGATCCCGCCGACCGCAGGTTCCACGCCCAGCCGATTGCCTGTCCGGCCTGCGGCCCGCGGCTGCAGCTCGTGCAGCCCGGCCTCGAGACGGCGTACGACGAAGACGCGCTGGCGTCGGCGCATGCTCTGCTGGTCGACGGGGCGATCCTCGCGGTCAAGGGGATCGGCGGCTTCCATCTGGTCTGTGACGCCTCCGATCAGGCGGTCGTGACGACGCTGCGCAAGCGCAAGGACCGGGGTGACAAGCCGTTCGCCGTGATGGCCGCCGATCTCGACACGGCCCGGCGGATCGCCGAGGTCGACGCCGACGAGGAGGAGCTGCTCACCGGCATCCGTCACCCGATCGTGCTGCTCCGGCGCCGGCCGGGCGCGACGGTCGCCGAAGCCGTTGCCCCCGGCAACCCTGATCTCGGTGTGATGCTGCCGTACACGCCGCTGCACCGGCTCTTGTTCGACCAGCCCGGTCCCGGTGTGCTGGTGATGACGAGCGGCAACCTGTCCGGCGAGCCGATCGTGACCACTGACGACGAGGCGATGACCCGGCTGGACGGTCTGGCCGACGCATGGCTCGGTCACGACCGTCCGATCCACGTGCCCTGCGACGACTCCGTCGTACGAATCGTCGACACGACCGAGCTGCCGGTACGGCGGTCTCGTGGGTATGCGCCGTTCCCGGTCGACCTGCCCGTTCCGGTCCGGCCCGCGCTGGCGGTCGGCGGTGACCTGAAGAACACGTTCTGCCTCGGCGAGGGGCGCTACGCCTGGCTCTCGGCACATGTCGGCGACATGGACGACCTCGCGACGTTGCAGGCCTTCGAGCGGGCCGAGCAGCACCTCGAGGAGTTGACCGGCGTACGGCCCGAGCTGCTCGTGACGGACAAGCACCCGTCGTACCGTTCGCGGCAGTGGGCCGAGCGGCACGCGGACGGTCGCCAGGTGGTCGGCGTACAGCATCATCATGCGCATCTGGCGTCGTTGATGGCAGAGCACAGGTATTGCGGCGAGATCATCGGGTTCGCCTTCGACGGGACCGGGTACGGCGACGACGGCGCGGTGTGGGGCGGCGAGGTGCTGCTGACCGGGTACGACGGCTTCGAACGGTATGCGCATCTGAAGTACGTGCCGCTGCCGGGCGGCGACGCCGGGGTTCGCAATCCGTGCCGGATGGCGTTGTCGCACCTGCGCGCCGCGGGACTGGGCTGGGATCCACGTCTGCCGTCCGTTCAGGCGTGCCGCGAGTTGGACCTGCTCGAGGCCCAGTTGGATCACGACATCGCGTGTACGCCGACGTCCAGCATGGGCAGGTTGTTCGATGCGGTCTCGTCGCTGGCCGGGGTGTGTCATCGGGTCGGCTACGAGGCGCAGGCGGCGATCGAGCTGGAGGGGACGGCCTCGTCCGACGAAGGACTCGGGGCCTACGGGTTCGACGTCGACGGAGAGCAGATCGACCCGGCGCCGTTGCTGGCCGCGGTCGTGCGCGACGTGCTGGCCGGAGTGCCGCCGAGCGTCATGAGCGCCCGCTTCCACCAGGGGCTGGCCGAACTGATGGTGACGCTGGCCGAACGGGCCCGCGCCGCCGAAGGATTGACCACCGTCGGGCTGTCCGGCGGCGTGTTCGTCAACAAAGTGTTGCTATCAGCAACTACCAGGGCGTTGACCGGCGCCGGCTTCGCCGTACTGCGGCATCGCCGGGTTCCGCCGACCGACGCCGGGATCGCCCTCGGGCAGCTGGCCGTGGCAGCCCGGGTCCGGTAGGGGAGGGAACATCATGTGTCTGGCCGTGCCGGGAAGGGTCGTGGAGATCCGGGACGAAGACGGTACCCGGATGGGGCAGGTCGACTTCGGCGGTGTGCTGAAGGACGTCTGCCTGGAATACCTGCCTGATCTGCAGGTGGGTGAATACACCATCGTGCATGTCGGCTTCGCGTTGCAGCGACTCGACGAGGAGTCCGCGATGCAGTCGCTCGCGTTGTACCGCAAGCTCGGTGCGCTCGAGGAGGAATTCGGCGACCAGTGGGGTCTGGCCGCTCGGCAAGCCGGTGAGCGCCGCCCACCTGGCACCGACTGGGAGGCTGAGAGATGAAGTACCTCGAGGAGTTCAGCGATCCGGTGCTGGCCGGCAAGCTGGTCGACCAGATCCACGCCACCGCGACCAAACCGTGGGCGGTCATGGAGGTCTGCGGCGGGCAGACGCACACGATCGTCCGGCACGGCATCGACCAGCTGCTGCCGGACGCCGTCGAGATGATCCACGGCCCCGGCTGCCCGGTCTGTGTGACGCCGCTGGAGACGATCGACAAGGCGCTCGAGATCGCGGCCCAGCCGGGCGTGATCTTCTGCTCGTTCGGCGACATGTTGCGCGTGCCCGGCAGCGGTCGCGACCTGTTCCGGATCAAGAGCCAGGGCGGTGACGTCCGGGTCGTCTACTCGCCGCTGGACGCGCTGCAGCTCGCGCAGCAGAACCCCGACAAGCAGGTCGTGTTCTTCGGTATCGGGTTCGAGACCACCGCCCCGCCGAACGCGATGACCGTGTACCAGGCCAAGAAGCTCGGCATCCCGAACTTCAGCCTGCTCGTCTCCCACGTCCGGGTGCCGCCCGCGATCGAGGCGATCATGCAATCGCCGAGCTGCCGGGTCCAGGGCTTCCTCGCCGCGGGCCACGTCTGCAGTGTGATGGGCACGGCCGAGTACCCGGAGCTCGCGGACAAGTACGGCGTACCGATCGTCGTGACCGGCTTCGAACCGCTCGACATCCTGGCTGGGATTCTGCGCACGGTCAGCCAGTTGGAGAAGGGCGAGCACGTGGTCGAGAACGCTTACCGCCGGGCGGTGAAGGACGAGGGCAACCCGGCGGCGAAGGCGATGCTGGCCGACGTGTTCGAGTCCACCGACCGGGCCTGGCGGGGGATCGGGATGATCCCGCAGAGCGGCTGGCGATTGTCCGAGCGCTACCGCGAGTACGACGCGGAGTACCGCTTCCACGTCCGCGACATCGCGACGGAGGAGTCGACCGTGTGCCGCAGCGGCGAGGTCCTGCAGGGTCTCATCAAGCCGCACGAGTGCTCCGCGTTCGGGACAATCTGTACGCCGCGCAACCCGCTCGGCGCCACGATGGTGTCGAGCGAGGGCGCATGTGCGGCGTACTACCTGTATCGCCGGCTGGAGACACCCACCGAGGTGGTGACGACCGGTGGCTGAACCGGTGCTCGACTTCGACGGCTGGACCTGCCCGCTGCCGCTGCGCGACCACCCGAACGTTGTCATGGGGCACGGCGGCGGCGGACAGATGTCGGCCGAGCTGATCGAGCATCTCTTCGTCCCCGCGTTCGCGAACCCGGTGCTCGGCGGCATGGCGGACTCGGCGGTGTTCACCCTCGGGGACGCGCGGCTCGCGTTCTCGACGGACTCCTTCGTCGTCCAGCCGTTGTTCTTCCCCGGCGGCAGCATCGGGCACCTGGCCGTCAACGGGACGGTCAACGATCTGGCGATGAGCGGCGCCCAGGCGGCGTACCTGTCCTGCGGCTTCATCCTCGAGGAGGGCGTCGAGCTGTCCGTGGTCGGCCGGATCGCGGCGGACCTCGGGGATGCGGCGCGGCGAGCCGGCGTCACCGTCGCGACCGGCGACACCAAGGTCGTGGACGCGGGGCATGGCGACGGCGTCTACATCAACACCGCCGGTATCGGCCTGGTCCCGGCCGGCGTCGACATCCGTCCGCAGCGCGCCGTACCGGGCGATGTAGTCATCGTCAGCGGCCAGATCGGCGTACACGGGATCGCGATCATGAGTGTGCGGGAGGGCATCTCGTTCGGCACCGAGGTGGTCAGCGACTGTGCGCCGCTGAACGACCTGGTCGCGACGATGCTCGCGGTGTGCCCCGACCTGCACGTCCTGCGTGATCCGACCCGGGGCGGCGTCGCGACCTCGCTCAACGAGATCGCGAAGTCGGCCGGCGTCGGCATCGAGCTGACCGAGAGCGCCCTGCCGGTGCCCGAGACGGTCGCCAATGCGTGCTCGTTCCTGGGACTCGATCCGCTGTACGTCGCGAACGAGGGCAAGCTGCTCGCGATCGTGCCGCGCGACGAAGCGGACGCCGTACTCGCGGCGATGCAGGCGGACCCGCTGGGCACGGACGCCGCGATCATCGGCGAATGTGTGGCGGCGCATCCGGGGATGGTCGTGACGCGCACGGCCTTCGGTGCTACCCGCGTCGTGGATACTCCGATCGGGGAGCAGCTGCCGAGGATCTGTTAGCCAGCCAGTCGTGCCAGGCGTCCAGGCCGTCGCCGCGGGTTGCGGAGACGGGCAGCAGTTCGACGTCGGGCTTCACCCGGTGGATCAGCTCGAGGCACAGGTCGACGTCGAAGTCGACGTACGGGAGCAGGTCGATCTTGTTGAGCAGGACGAGGTCGGCGGTGCGGAACATGTACGGGTACTTGGCAGGTTTGTCGGCGCCCTCGGTGACCGAGATGATCACCACCCGGGCCGCCTCGCCGAGGTCGAACAGCGCCGGGCAGACGAGGTTGCCGACGTTCTCGACGAACACCAGCGAGCCGTCGGGCGGGGCGAGCTCGGCCAGGCCGCGGTCGAGCATCTGCGCGTCCAGGTGACAGCCGGCTCCGGTGTTGATCTGGACCACCTTGCTGCCGGTGGACCGGATCCGCTGGGCGTCCAGCCAGGTCTCCTGGTCGCCCTCGATCACGAGGGTCTCGCGGCGGCCGTCGAGGTCGGTGATGGTGCGCTCGAGCAGCGTGGTCTTGCCGGAGCCGGGGGAGCTCATCAGGTTGATCGCGGTGATCGCGTGCTCGGTCAGCCGGTGTCTGGTGGCCGCGGCGAGCAGGTCGTTCTTCGCCAGGATGTCCTGCTCGAGCAGCACGGTCCGGGTCCCGTGGTCGTGCGGGTGGTCATGTGCGTGGTCGTGATCGTGGGTGTGATCGTGGGTGTGGCCATCGACCAGCGTCACGCGGGTGCTGCCGTCCTCGCCCCCGCACCCACAGGTGCTGCACATGTCAACGCACCTCCACCGAGATGATCCGCAGTTCGCGGCCGGCCAGTACGTCGAGATCGGCGCTGCCGCAGTCGCACAGCATGATCGGATCGTCGAGCGTGAACTCCAGCCGGCAGTTCCGACAGTACGCGCGCCCCGATGGCTCGTCGATGTCCAGCCGCGCCCCTTCGAGCCCGGTCCCGCCGGCGACGATCTCGAAGCAGAACCGGATCGAATCGGTCACCACTCCGGACAGCCGACCGATCTCGAGCCGGACGGCCGCCACCGGTCCGTCGCCGATCTTCTCGACGATCGCATCGACGATGCTCTCCGTGATGGCGAGCTCATGCACCTTCCCGACGCTAGGCGGACCGCCCGGCACCGGCAAGGGATCGGAAAGTTGCGGGAAAACCTGCAGGCCGTCCGGTCGCTCAGAGTAGTCGGCGGGCGGGCGTGATTCCGGGAAGAATCGGACCCCGGGAATCCATTGGGCACGAATAGTTACCGTTGTGCGAGGCAACTACCGAAGACGGCCCCACCGATCGCTACCGGATAGGCGACGGGCGGCTTACTCTCCGTTTGTTGAGCCCGCGGCCTGGCTCGGGGGAGCCGCTCCACTGCGGAGGGGAAAGTATGAGACGTCGCCTGAGGTACTCTGCTGCGCTCGTCGGCCTGACCGGCCTGATCATCGCGTCGATGTCGGCACCCGTACACGCCGCGACCCAGGACCATTCGCCGCCGGGGCACGGGCCGGGCGCCATGCAGGTGCAGTCGGCAAGCGACGCCGCCTCGTCGAAGCTCGACCCGAAGCTCCAGGCGAAGGTCAAGAAGGGTGACACCGCGCCGGTGGCCGTCTTCGCCACCGTGCAGGGCGACACCGCCAAGGCCCAGCAGGTGCTCGGCAACGCCCATGTGGCGAAGTCCGGCGACGCCGCGCTGGTGATGGGCTCTATCCCGGTGCAGGCGCTGCCGAAACTGGCCGCCGTACCAGGGGTTGTCTCTGTGCAGCCGGTCGAGCTGGCCCGGACCGGGCAGCCGTTGTCCGACCCCGATCCCAGCCTGCACCAGGCGCCGACGGCGGCCGAGCTGAAGGCCGCGCTCGCCAAGGTGAAGTCCGACGACGTGCCGTACGACCAGGCTCCGCCGCTGCGGGGCTCGAACTTCGACAAGCTCCGCAAGCAGAACCTCCTCGACGCCAAGTCACACAACTTCACCGGCGCCTGGAACGCGGGCTTCGCCGGCCAGGGTGTGACCGTCGGCGTCCTCGACGGCGGCACCGACTGGGGTCACCCGGACCTGGTCAACACCTGGCAGACGTGGAGCGGCCAGACCGGTGACAAGGCCGGCTGGAACGGCTGGCCCAAGGCCTTCGATCCGTACGGAACGCTGCAGTGGCTGTCGGCACCCGACCAGGTCGACCAGGGCCTGTCCTGGTTCACCAAGACCACCGCGGCCACCTGCACCGTCACCGCCAAGACGTGCTCCGTGGACTTCGCGACGAAGACCGGACCGTCCCGCAACTTCAGCGCCCCGACAGGTACGAAGGAGCACACGTACAGCTTCCCGGCCAAGTGGAGCAAGTCCGGCAAGGTCATGCTCGGCAGCCACCCGGACGACCACCTGCTCCAGCTGTACGGCGAGCGCCCCGGCTTCCTGATCACGGACCCGCACACGGCCGGCGTCTACGACACCGTGTACGTCGACCTCGACGACGACTACTCGTTCGCCGACGAGAAGCCGGTCACCAAGTCGTCGCCCGCGTCGTACCGCGATATGAACGGTGACGGCTACACCGACCTGTCCGGCGGCCTGCTCTACTACATCTCCGACGGCAAGACCCCGATCCCGGGCGGCCTGGACATGTTCGGCGTCGACGACACGTCGTACGGCTCCGGTCAGCTGGTCGCGTGGACCGGTGACTTCGACCCCGCGATCGAGGGCCACGGCACGCTGACCGCGTCGAACATCGTCGGTCAGGCAGTCATCAACGGGAAGGCGCCGACGTTCAAGGACCTCCCCGGCGGCAAGTACGCCGGTGCGGTGCTGGGCGGTGCGCCGAAGGCCAAGCTGGCGCCGTTCGGCGACATCTACATGGGCTTCGACTTCTCCACCCAGTTCGGGTATCTGCTGTCCACCCGCAAGGGCGTCGACGTCACGTCGAACTCGTACGGTGAGTCGACCACCGACAACGACGGCTGGGACGCCGCGAGCCAGGAAGCCGACGTGATCCACGACGGCTTCAAGACCACAGCCCTGTTCTCCACCGGCAACGGCGCACCGGGTTTCGGTACGGCGACTGCCGCCGCGCCGTCGACCGCGATCGAGGTCGGAGCGTCCACGCAGTTCGGCGGGACCGGCTGGGACTCGATCGTGCGTACCAGTCAGATCACCGACAACGACGTGATGGTGTGGTCGAACCGCGGGTTCGGCGCGAACGCGACCAACGGCGTCGATGTAGTTGCCGATGGCGCCTATGCGCCGGGCGACGCGACCCTGAACACGATCCTCGACGGCCGGAACGCCTGGGTCACCTGGGGCGGCACGAGTCGCTCGACCCCGGTCGCCGCAGGTGCGACAGCGCTGGTCTACCAGGCTTATGAGAAGGCGCACCACGGCGCCGTACCGGCCGGCTTCTACTCGACCGCGCAGGACATCCTGAAGTCGTCGGCGAAGGACCTCGGGTACGACTCCAACGTCCAAGGATCCGGCTCGATCGACGCGGGTAAGGCGGTCGCCAGTGCGCTCGGCACCCGCGCGACCGTGTCGCCGACCGAATGGCGCGTGGGTGACTACCGCGGTACGGAGTACCCGGTGTTCGCGAACATCATCTCGCCAGGCGGCACCGACACGCAGAAGTTCGACATCAACGGCGGTGGCGCGTGGCAGGTCAGCGACCGGCAGCTCGTCCGCACCGATTCCGACACACTCTCCTTCAGCAGCAAGGATCTGAGCCAGGAGAGCACGGGCAACTTCAATGCGCCCGACTACCTGATAGACCTCACGAAACAGGTCAAACAGCATCGCAATGCCGACCTGATGGTGGTCAAGCTCGAATATCCGCGGAACGAGTTCGACGGCAACAACGACCTCACCGAGGACCAGGCGTGGCGGCTGCTCACGTACAACTGGACCGACGTGAACCACGACGGCAAGCTGTGGACCGACAAGAACCACAACGGCGTCGTCAACCACACCGACAAGACGACCAGCTCGAACATCGACGGCTTCCTTGACCTGGACTTCGCCAAGTCGGAGATGGAGCAGGGCGAGTACAGCCGGTTCATGTACCACCGGGCCGGCTCCAACGCACTGCAGTCGTACGTCGCCGATCCCGCCAAGCGGATGGCTGACGGCCTGTTCCTCGGCCTGCAGCACTCGGCGACGAACAAGGCCATCCCGGTCACCGACTTCAAGGTGTCGATCGACTGGTACCAGAACACCGACTGGAAGTGGGTCACCACGCCCCACACGGCCGTCGGCTCGTTCAACGCGTCGATCAAGGTGCCGAGCAACGCGCCGTACGGCATGTACTCCGGTGCCGTCGTACTGACCCGCGGCTCGGACTCGATGGTCGTGCCGGTGTCCGTCGCGGTCGCAGCGAAGGTGACGCAGGACGCGAACGGCAAGATCACCGGGGCTGTCACCTTCGGCGGTGACGACGTGGCCCAGTCGCAACGGAACCTGACGTACAACAACGGCACGGTGTTCGGTGCGAACGACTGGACCTGGCGGGCCGAGTCCGGTGACTGGCGGTTCTTCTATCTCGACGTACCGAAGACACCGGCGGAGGGTACGAAGTTCCTGGCCAACACCAGTTGGGAGGATTCGGGTCCGTACACCGACCTGGACACGTTGATCATGGGCAGATCGGTGAACCACTTCCAGCTCGAGCCGGATTCGGTGTACGGCGCGCCCTACACGATCGACACGGTCGGGAAGAGTCCGAACACCAACGTCCGAACGGGTGCGTGGCTGTTCAACACCGCGACCGGTGGGCCGGCCGATGTGGTCACGGCACCGGCGCAGGAGGGTCTGCAGGCGCTCGCACTGCACCAGGTCAGCTGGCAGGGCGACAAGTTCAACACGCCGTTCAAGGTGCAGCTGGGGAGTGCGTCGGTGACGCCGTCCTCGGTTGTGCAGACCGCGACCGGTGACACCGGCGGGTTCGACGTGACGTTCGACTCGAGCGTGCCGCTGGACGGGCTGAAGGCCGAGGCCTTCGGTCTCAGCCAGCCGAGTACGACGACCGAGACGGCGCACCAGGACAATCCGGACGACCCGTCGACGGCGAGCGTGAAGAAGAACATCACGCTGTCGCACGCCTCGCGGTTGAGTGTCAGTACGGCGCTCGACAGCAACGACCTGGACCTGTACGTCGTGCGGGACGCCAACAACGACGGCGTGTTCTCGCCGTCCGAGATCGTCGCCTCGTCGGCCGGCGGTACGGCGAACGAAGCGGTCGATCTGGTCAACCCGCCCGATGGCAACTACCAGATCTGGGTGCACGGGTTCTCGGTCACCGGTACGCCGGCGTTCACCCTGAACGTCAACGCGATCCAGGGCAACGACCTGACCGTCAGCGGCCTGCCCACCGGTCCCGTCGCGGCCGGCACGCCGGTCACCCTGCACGTCGACTACAACAAGGCGATGACACCCGGCCAGAGCTACAACGGCGAGCTCCTGCTCGGCCCGGCCTCGGCTCCGACCGCACTGTCCGTCCCCATAAAGATCACCAGATAACGCAACTTCGGCGGCGGAGGCCGCATCGGGTGAGGTGTGAACAACCTCTTCCTGAAGCGAGCCTCCGCCGCCGCGGCCTCGACCGTCCTGCTAGGCGGTCTGGCGGTCGCTTCGACAAGCACAGCGAATGCGGCTGCCACGGCGGCCTGCACGATGTCCGTCGGCTCGATCTCTGCGGGCGGTGACATTGTCAACACCGGCGTCACCGCGTCGTCGCCGATCAAGTCGTCGCGCGGGGTCGGTCCGCACCTGTTCGGTCCGGGGCTCTCGAAGATCGCGTCGACCTGGACGACCACGGTCGGTGTCGCGGGCGAGGACACGACGTACGGGCAGGTGGTCGTGAACGGCACGCTGTACTACGGCGAGTACGGCCACGACTCGACCGGCAAGCCGACGAGCAGCCTGAAGTCCCTCGGCGTCGGATACCAGGGGTACAAGGCGATCGAGTCGTCGTTCTACTGGGGCAAGACCGTGCGCGGCTCGGACTACCGGCTGCGTGGCGACGGCGTGCTGTACCGGTACGGCCCGAACAAGCAGGTCACGCGGTACGCCGGCTACTCGGCCGTCAAGACGATGGCGCTGATCAGTGAGACGCTGACCTACGACACCTTCCTCGCGCTCACCAACGGCGGCGCGCTGTACACCATCCACATCCCCACGAGCACGGCGGCGCCGACGGTCAAGAAGGTCCGCACGTCGACCTGGCAGAACTTCGACTTCCTGGTCGCGGAGAAGTGCGGCACCCAGAGCACGTTGCTCACGGCAATCGACAAGGACAGCGGTTCGGCATACCTCTACGCCGTTGGTCACGCCAACGGTGCCGCGACCGTGATCCAGGGCCTGGGCAAGGTCCCCGGCACCTTCAAGGACCCCGTCTACTACCTCCACACCGCCGAGGGCACTCCGTCCCTGTTCGGCGAGTAATACATGAGCAGAGCCCCGGTGACCTGATGGTCACCGGGGCCCTGTCCGTCTTGGCCGTCGCTTGTTGGCAATCGCCTCTTAGAAGTCGCCGCCGAAGTCGAAGCCGCCGCCGTCTCCGCCGCCGTCGAAGGGGTTGAAGTCGCCCCCGCCGTCGCCGCCTCCGCCGTCACCGCCGCCGTCACCGCCACCATCTCCGCCGCCGTCGCCGTAGTCACCGCCGTCGGCCTGGCCGTCCTGGTAACCGGCTGCGTAGTCGCCGTACCCGCCGCCGGCGAACATGCCGCCGAGTGCGGTGCCGATGAACATGCCTGTCAGCACACCGCCGACGCCGCCGAACAGACCCTGCGCGTACGGCGAATAGGCCGGACCGGCCTCCCAGTACGGCACGCGCTGCGGGCCGACCATGACCTTGCGGACATCCGGCTCGGCGCCTGCGTGGACCCGCTCGGCGTCGGCCGCGCAGGCCGGCACCTCACGCGGCGCGCCGCCCGGCGGCGACCACGTGACGTCGACCACGGACGGGCCGTGCTGTGGGTTGAAGAAACATGCCGGCCGCTTCTGCGGCAGCGGCTGACCGTGCACGCGGGCCTTCACGCAGGCCGCGGCGTACCGGCCGTCCTCGAGGATCTCGACCACGTGCTTGATCTGGTCGGCCTGGGTGACCTGGCCGATCGCCTGCTTGGCGGACTCGTAGGAGTCCAGCGCGCGCTGGTAGTCCTGCCGGGCGCCGTCGCCGAGGTCCTTGCCGACCATCTCCAGGTCGAGGTCCTGCAGCTCCTCGCCGAAGCGGGTGATGTCTTCGTCGGCGGTTCGCTTCACCGACTCCAGCTCGGCGGCCGTGATCTCGTGCTTTTTCTTGTTCTGCAGCTGGGTCCGACGGTACGAGCGGTATGCCAGCACCGCGATCACCACGACAGCGATGATCAGGATGTAGTCCATGTCGGGCCTCTCTCGGGGGCTTTACGCAGAGCCTATCGAATGCCTCAAGACACCGACGCCACGCACGGTGACGCAATCCCCGGAAAACGGTCACCGACCGCGCATAATCGGTGACACCGCCCAGCGCCCGTCGTACACCGCCGGAAGGCTGGCTCATGCGCAGGACTGCCCGACTACTCCCACTCGTGCTGACCGCGGCCACCCTGATTCCCCTGCAGCACAACGATTCCGACCTCTCCTACCAGGAGATCCCGCTGGACGGCCCGACCGTCCGGGCCCATACCATACCGTTTGGTATGGTCGCCGTGACGTGGCCCGAGGGCGCACAGAACGTCACCGCGAAGATCCGCGTGGAACGCGACGGACAGTGGACCGACTGGGAATCGTTACCTGTCGAGGACGAACACGGCCCAGATCCATTAGTGCCTGAAGGAATTCAGCGCGGTGGCACCGAACCTTTGTGGGTCGGAAATGCCACCGGGGTCCAGGCCAGCGCAGTAACTGACGCAGGCACGGTCGCCGGCGCCAAGGTCGTGCTGATCCAGCCGGGTGTGCTCGCGTCGGATGCCGATGAGCCGTCCGCGCAGTCGATCGAGCCGGCCGCCTCGCGAGCGCCGTACCCGATGCCGTTGATGGTGAGCCGGAAGCGCTGGGGTGCCGACGAGCGACTCCGCAGTCACAATGGTGCCGCGTGCGCGCGTCCGAAGTACACGACGACTGTGCTGGCGGCGTTCGTGCACCACACCGCAGATCGCAACGACTACACGCGGACGCAGGTCCCGGCGATGGTGCGGGCGATGTACGCGTACCACGTGAAGAGCCGCGGCTGGTGCGACCTCGGGTACAACTTCCTCGTCGACCGCTTCGGCCGCGTCTTCGAAGGCAGGTACGGCGGGGCGCAGCTGCCGGTCCTCGGCGCTCATACGGCGTCGTACAACTCGAACTCGTTCGGGGTCGCGGTGATCGGCAACTTCGAACAGGCCGCGCCGCCGGCCGCGATGCTCGAGTCCACCGCGCGGGTGATCGCGTGGAAGCTGGACGCCAACTATCGGTCGCCGCAGGCAACGATCCGGCTCGACGGCAGCAGTCTGCACACGGTGTCCGGCCATCGCGACACCAAGGCGACTGCATGCCCCGGGACCCAGCTGTACAACAAACTCGGCTGGCTGCGGCAACGCGTGAACACATTGATGGGTGGGAGTTTCTCGACGCCGATCTACCAATATGCGCGCAACCTCGGATTCCGGAACATCGGCCAGCCGTTCTGGGGCGAGCACCGGACGCGCACCGGCTGGGCGACGTACTTCGCCACCCGCGACGTCTTCTACTCCGTTGCCAGCGGCACACATTCGACGGCGGGGGCGTTCCGGATGGGCTTCCGGCGGCTCGGCGCCGGAAGCGCGCGGCTCGGGCTGCCGATCACCGAGGTGTACCGCGTGCCGGGCGGTTCCCGGCAGAAGTTCCAGCGCGGCTGGCTCGTCTGGGACCGCCGCACACGTCAGGTCAATCTTGTGTACGGGAGAGCTTCATGAGAACGGTACCGATTTCTGCGCGTGCGATCGCGACTATCGTCCTGTCGTCAACGGTGATCAGCGCAACCGCGCAGGCACGCCAGATCGTGCCCACGGCAACGGTCCCGGACACCACGATCATGGGTCGGGGATTCGGCCACGGCCGCGGGCTCTCGCAGTACGGCGCGCAGGGTGCCGCACTGGCCGGCAAGTCGGTGAAGCAGATCCTGGACTTCTACTACCCGGGTACGACGGCCGGCAAGGCGACCGGCAGCATCCGCGTCCGGGTCAGCGCGGACACGACCGACGGCGTACGGGTCGGGGCGGTGAACAAGCTCAGCGTCAGGTCCTTTGCCACTGGCAAGGTCTATGTGTTGCCCAAGGCATCGACCCGGAACCAGTGGTCGATCGACCCGAACGGCGAGCGCGGGACGAAGCTCAGCTCGTACGACGCGAAGACCAAGAAATGGACGCTGTACAAGACATTCACGGGTATGGCGCAGTTCGAAGGACCTGCCGTGATCGGGCTGATCCTGCCGAGCGGCGCCGTACGGCGGTATCGCGGCGCGCTGCGGGCGATCGACGTGTCCGGTACGCATCTGGACACGGTGAACGTCGTACCGCTGGAGTACTACCTGCGCGGCGTCGTACCGCGGGAGGCCGTGTCCAGTTGGAGGCCGGCCGCGCTCCAAGCCCAGGCCGTTGCCGCGCGCACCTATTCGGTCTTCCATCGCGATCGCGCGTCGAGCAAGGCGTACGACCTGTGCGACACGACGTCCTGCCAGGTGTACGGCGGGTACGACTCGGAGGAGACGTCGACGAACAACGCGATCGCGGCGACCGCGGGACAGATCCGTTTGTACAAGGGGAAGCCGATCATCGCCGAGTTCTCGTCGTCGAACGGCGGGGCGACCGCGACGGGGGACGTGCCGTACCAGCTGATGAAGGCGGACAGCTGGGACGCGTACCCGAAGAACGGGAACCCGAACGTGACGTGGACCGTGACACGGTCGGCCGCGGACATGCAGTCCGTCTTCGCCGTCGGGTCGATCCGGTACGTACGGGTGCTGAAGCGCAGCGGCGTCGGGCCGGGCGGCGGCCGGGCGCTGACCATCGAGGCCGTCGGGTCGAAGGGCAAGCGGGTGCTGACTGCCGACCAGGTCCGGATCCGGCTGCATCTGAAGTCCGGCTGGATCAGCTTCCCGGCTCGTAAGCTTGATATACCAAATAACGTCGTGGAAGAGCCTGGTCGCTGAGCCATTGACGTCGTGTCCGTGCGCCGGTTAGAACGTGACATCGATGTCAATCGCCACCGCCCAGGAGGATCAGCTCGATGCGCAGGAAATTTGGTATATCAACTCGCCTGGCCGCCGGAGTACTCGCGGTCACCGTCCTCGGGTCGCTGAGCATGACCACGGCCGACGCGGGGACCGACCCGAACGCAGCTCGGGCGCGCGCGTCGTACGACGCGATCAACAAGTACTTCGACGCCGGCAAGGGTGGACTGCTGCTGGAGGAGTACCCGAACACGCAGACCAATCCGTATTCGTACGTCTGGCCGTACTCGCAGGCATCGATCGCGGCCGAGGACCTGGCCGGCGTGCCCGGTGGTGGCCGGAAAGCCGCGGCGGAGGCCGACCGGCGGCTTGCGGCGTACGAGTTCTACTGGAACTCCGGTACGACGCCGACCGGGTACGACTCGTACGTGCGGCCGCCGAACGGTCAAGGCGGGGACAAGTTCTACGACGACAACGAGTGGATCGGGCTGAACCTGATCCAGCGGTACAAGCGGACCGGTGACCGCGCCGCCCTCGCCCGCGCGAAGGACATCTTCGCGCTCGTCGTCCACGGCTGGGACACCGATCCGTCGCACCCGTGCGCCGGCGGCGTCTTCTGGACCCAGGCCCCGTGGAGCCAGGACCGCAACACGGTGTCGAACGGACCGGGCGCGGAGCTCGGTGCGCATCTGTACCTGCTGACGCGGGACAAGTCGTATCTGACGTGGGCGCAGCGGATGTACTCGTGGGCGCAGACCTGCATGCTCGCCCCGAACGGTCTGTACTGGGACCACATCGACCTGGCCGGCAATGTCGAGAAGACCCAGTGGAGCTACAACCAGGGCGTGATGCTCGGCGCCGGCGTTCTGCTGTTCAAGGCAACCGGTAACCCGAAGTACCTCCGCGACGCGAAATCGGTCGCGTCCGCGTCGCTGGCGTTCTACAACACCCCCGAGATCCTCGCGAAACAAGGCGCCGCCTTCAACTCCATCTGGTT
The DNA here is from genome assembly GCF_004217145.1 of Kribbella rubisoli. Lineage (GTDB taxonomy): Bacteria > Actinomycetota > Actinomycetes > Propionibacteriales > Kribbellaceae > Kribbella > Kribbella rubisoli. The sequence continues at coordinate 234,761 of NZ_SHKR01000012.1, forward strand.
CAAGAACCTCTTGATCCTGGACTCGGTAGCCCCCAACCCCAGCTACCGCAAGGCAATGCAGTCCTACGCCACCTACAACTGGACCACCACCCGAGACCCCGCCACCAACCTCTACAACTTCGGCGAAGGTTCAGTAGAACTCCTCCAGCAATCCGGCATAACCCAGATCCACGCCCTACTGGCCTGGCCCCGCTCCCGCTACGGCCTACTCGCCTGACAGAACAACGCGCCGCCCGTCCCCAGCAGAGGACGGGCGGCGCGGATCTTTTACTTAAGCTGCTGCTGTTGCTGTCTTGATGTCTACCGGCGTGATCGGCGCCCCGTCCTGCGGCCCGTTCTGCGGCGTCACGCCGGCCTCCGCCACCTTGTCGATCAGCTTCGCGCTCGCCTCGTCGATCGTCCCGAACGCCGTGTACTGCGGCGTCAGCCCCGACGCATCGCCGTACACGATGAAGAACTGACTCCCGTTCGTATTAGCCCCGGAGTTGGCCATCGCGAGCACACCCCGCCCGTACTTCAGCGTCGGATAAACCTCATCCGCGAAGCTGTACCCCGGCCCGCCGGACCCGCTCCCGGTCGGATCGCCGCACTGCAGCACCTGCAGACCCTCGCCGACCGTCAACCGATGGCACTTGGTGTTGTCGAAGTACTTCTGCCCGACCAGGCTCAAGAAGTTCTTCACCGTGCATGGCGCCAGCGCGCTGTCCAGCGTCAGCTGCAGATCGCCGATCGACGTATCCAGGCTGACCTTCGACGTACCCGACGCCTTGGTCTTCCCGTCGGCCGGCGGGTTCACCTTCTTGCTGGCCGGCTCGGCGCTCTTCTTGTACGTGCAGTTGACCTCGGCCGCGAGCGGCGTCGCCCGCTTCGGCGCCGGCGCCATCGCGGTCGGAATACTCGACGGCTTGTTGTCCGGCCCCGCCGAAGCCTGGTCACCCGACGCGGCGGCCGGCTTGTCGTCACCACCTACCCCGAACACCACGAAGACCCCGACGATCACCACGACGACCGTCGCGACCGAGGCGATCGTGACCGCCAGGTTCCGCCGCTGCCGGCGCCGCTCGATCTCCCGCTCGGCCAGCCGCTTCGCCTTCCGCGCCGCCAGCTGCTGCTGATGGGTCTTCTTGGACATGCAGTAACCCTCCTCACCGGAATGCCTGCACGGGAACCTACAGCGAAAACCTGAGAACTGTCTGTCAATCCAGCCACCGACCCCAAACCGAAACCCCACCCGCCCAGCCCCCGCCCAGCCCAGCTCAGCGGCACTTTGTGCATGAAATCCGCACCGGTCGCCCACGGAGCACGCGGATCCGGTGCACAAAGTGGCCCAGGAATCGGCCCGCGCTAGACCCAACCGCGCGACGCCCAAGCGAACACTGGATCCGGCGGATGCACCGGGAACGGGGTCGCGGCGTGCATCCGCCGGCCGTGGTCCTGAAGCGCGGGCTGACCGAGCGTCAAGGAATCGGCCACGTCGGCAAGCATCTCGCTGATGCCCTCGCGGAGGTCGACGATGAGACTGCAGTCAGTGCCGGCGTCGCCGATCGGGAGGAACGCGTCGAGCCAGTCGAAGGCGCGAGTACCAGCCGGGTCCCGCCCGGTCCACGCAGTCTCCCTCGCGCGCCCCCCGGAAACGCCCACCGTCGAAGGCGGCCGTCGCGGAGCGGTGGCCTTTTGGCGTGGTGTTCTTGAGGGGTTTGTCAGTCTTTGATTTCGCAGATGGGGGCGCCGGCGGAGACGGTGGCGCCTACCTCGGCGGATAGGCCGGTGATGGTGCCGGACTTGTGGGCGTTGAGGGGTTGTTCCATCTTCATGGCTTCTAGGACGACGATGAGGTCGCCTTCGGCCACGGTGGCGCCTTCTTCGACGGCGATTTTGACGATGGTGCCTTGCATGGGTGAGGTGAGGGAGTCGCCGGAGGCGGCCGAGTTCTTGGTTCCGCCGGCGCGCCGGGACGGCTTCTTCTTGGAGGTAGTGGCAACGGCGGCTCCGACAGCGCCGAGACCCGCCGGCAGTACGACTTCGAGTCGCTTGCCGCCGACCTCGACGGTCACCTTCTCGCGTTCGCCGTCCTCGGACGGTTCGGCGAGCGGACCGTCGTACGGCGTGAGCTGGTTGTCGTACTCCGTCTCGATCCACCGCGTGTGGACCTTGAACCCGTCCGTCCCGACGAACGCCGGATCCGACACAACAGCCTGGTGGAACGGGATGACAGTAGGCATCCCCTCGACGACGAACTCACGCAACGCCCGCCGCGACCGCTCCAGCGCCTGCTGACGATCCCGACCGCTGACGATCAGCTTCGCGACCAGCGAGTCGAACGCTCCCGGCACGGTCTCGCCCTGGTCGTACCCACCGTCGAGCCGCACCCCAGGACCCGACGGCGCATGCCACCGAGTCAGCGTCCCGGGCGCCGGCAGGAACCCGCGCCCGCCGTCCTCCGCGTTGATCCGGAACTCGATCGAGTGCCCCGAAACCTCCGGATCGTCATAGCCCAATGGCTCGCCCTGAGCGATCCGGAACATCTCCCGCACCAGGTCCAGCCCCGTGACCTCCTCGGACACCGGGTGCTCGACCTGCAGCCGCGTGTTCACCTCGAGGAACGAGATCAGCCCGTCCTGCCCGACCAGGAACTCGCACGTCCCGGCCCCGACGTACCCCGCCTCGCGCAGGATCTTCTTCGACGAGTCGTACAGAAGCGAAAGCTGCTCAGCGGACAAGAAAGGAGCCGGCGCCTCCTCGACGAGCTTCTGGTACCGGCGCTGTAGCGAGCAGTCTCGCGTCGACACCACGACAACGTTGCCGTGGGCATCGGCCAGGCACTGGGTCTCGACGTGCCGCGGCTTGTCCAGGTACCGCTCGACGAAGCACTCGCCCCGCCCGAAGGCGCTCACCGCCTCGCGGGTCGCGGACTCGAACAGCTCCGGGATCTCCTCCATGGTCCGCGCGACCTTCATCCCGCGACCACCTCCGCCGTACGCCGCTTTGATCGCGATCGGCAGCCCGTACTCCTCGGCGAAGGCAACGACCTCGGACGCATCGGCGACCGGATCAGGCGTCCCCGGAACCTGCGGCGCGCCGACCTTCTCCGCGATGTGCCGCGCCTTGACCTTGTCGCCGAGCGAGTCGATCGCCGACGGCGGCGGCCCGATCCAGATCAGCCCGGCATCGATCACGGCCTGGGCGAACTCGGCGTTCTCGGCCAGGAACCCGTAACCCGGATGTACGGCGTCCGCGCCCGAGCGTGCCGCCACGTCCAGGATCTTGGCGATGTTCAGGTAGGAGTCGGCCGGTGTCGACCCGTCCAGCGCATACGCCTCGTCGGCGAGCCGGACGAACAGCGCGTCGCGGTCCTGGTCGGCGTACAGCGCGACGCTGCCCAGTCCCGCATCGGCGGCGGCCCGGACGACCCGGACGGCGATCTCGCCCCGGTTCGCGACCAGCACCTTGGTGATCTGCTTGCTGTCGGACACAGCTGACTCCCTTCGGCTGGCCCGAGTCTAGGGTCAACCAGCCGTTGAAGGAGACAGGGCGTTCCTCACACCACGGCGGGTTGCCGCTCGAAGAGTGACTCCAGTACGACGACGGTCTGTGTGCTGGTCACGCCGTTCACCTCGTGGAGAGCGCGGAGCGTGGCCTGCAGGTCCTCGGTGGTTGTTGTCCGCACCTTCACGAGGACGGACGCCGGTCCCGCGATGATGTGCGCCTCCTCGACCGCCGGGATGTCCAGCAATGCCTCGCGGGAATCGCCCATCCAGGCGTTCGCTTCGAGGAGGACGAACGCGAGTACGCCGTGGCCGAGCGCGGTCGGGTCGACGTCGATCGTCGTACGCCGGATCACGCCGGCGGCCTTCAGCTTGCGCACCCGTTCGTGGGCCGATCCGGCCGACAACCCGGCGACCTCCCCGAGCGCGGCGTACGACTGCCCGGCATCCTCCTGCAGCGCAGCCAGGAGCTTGCGATCCACATCATCTATGGTCATAGACACCTTGATCCATATCTCATTCTGTTCGAACCGATGATAACAGGATACAGTTCGGATATGACGATCACCCTCTCCAACACCCTGCCGCGGATCCGCGCCGAGTTGGTGGTGCTCGACGAGCGTTTCGCCCGCATCGCCGGCGACGAGTACGTCGAGTGCCTGTACGACGGCGGCCGCTGGCTCGAAGGACCGGCGTACTCGCCCGCCTGGCGCTGCCTGATCTTCAGCGACATCCCGAACGACCGGATGCTCCGCTGGGACGAGGTCTCCGGACACGTCAGCGTGTTCCGCGAGCCGTCGGGCTACGTCAACGGCAACACCGTCGACCGCGCCGGCCGCCTGATCAGCTGCTCACAGGGCGATCGCCAGGTCGTCCGGACGGAGTACGACGGCAGCCGCACCGTGCTCGCCTCGCACCTCGGCAGCAAACGGCTCAACAGCCCGAACGACGTCGTCGAACACAGCGACGGCTCGATCTGGTTCACCGATCCGCCGTACGGGATCACCTCGAACTACGAGGGTCATGCGGCCGAGCAGGAGCTCGACGGCTGCCACGTCTACCGGATCGCGCCGGACGGCGTACTGACCGTGGTCGCGGACGACTTCATCCGCCCGAACGGGCTCGCGTTCACGCTGGACGAGCAGCAGCTGTACGTCGTCGACACCCCGGGGAAGCACATCCGGCGTTTCGACGTCGACGGCGAGAAGCTGATCGGCGGCGAGGTGTTCGCGCCCTGCGTGGCCGGGATGTTCGACGGGATCCGGGTGGACAGCGCCGGCCGGGTCTGGGCGGCGACGCACGAGGGCGTGCACTGCTTCGACCCGGACGGCACGTTGATCGGCAAGCTGCTGCTGCCGAATGTCGTGTCCAACCTGACCTTCGGCGGTCCCAAGGGCAACCGCCTGTTCATCACCGCCACCACGTCCGTGTGGTCGTGGTTGACGACGGCTCAGCGGTAGGACTTCGAGACACCGTCCAGCAGTCGCTCGAGGGTGTCGTACGTCGGGGTGTCCGCGACGTCGATGACCTCCTTCGCGACCGGGACCCGGTTCTGGCTGACGACGTTCGCGAACTGCGACTCGTCGGCGGTCCGGAACCCGTGCCGGGCCGCGAGCTCCTGCAGGTCGGTGTCGGTCGACAACAGCTCGCCGAGCTTCTCGCCGTTGGCGTTCAGCGAGACCAGCGTGTGCTTGGACTGGATCGTCGGCGACGGGTACATCAGCACCATGCCCGGCTTGAGCTTGTGGTGTACGGCGGCGTCCACGAACTGCGCCTCGTAGATGTTCACCATCGGCGACTTGCCCATCCCGAGCGCCAGGTAGTCGTCGAACGGGCCCTCGCTGGAGCTGTCGGTGTAGCCCTGGTTGACGAACAGCGGCGCGACCAGCGGCAGCACCTTCTTCTCGTCCGCCTCGCTCTGCACCACATTGTTGTGGTTGGCGACATAACTGACGATCGACAGGAACATCGCCGCCGAGTTCGAGGTGCGCGGGTCGGTGGTGGTGACCAGGATCTTCTTGTTCACCGGGTACGTCGTGTTGCCGCGGATATTGGTCCAGCGCCAGCCCGCCTTGGCCAGGTCGACATACCTGCGGACATCGAAGTACCAGATGCCGTTGACCTGCTTGGCGATCCCGGTCGCGGACAGCAGGCCGACGATCGGCTGGTACGTCGCGATCGCCATCGGCGACGAGAACACGGCGTACTTCTTGCCGCTGACCGCGGGCCGGCCGGCGGTCGGTTGCAGGATGCGCTCTGCCGCGACGGTGCTGGAGGGGAATGCGAAGTCGTACTTGCTGAGGTCGACCGAGGTGGCGATCTCGCGCGACCCGGCGGTGTCGATCTTGACCTCGAAACCGTGCTTGGCGAGGGCCGCCATCACGTCGGGATCGTCGAAGAGCTTCTCCGAGCCGATCACGCCGCTGACGGTGATGAGACCGGTCTGGGCCTGTACGTCGCTGCCGTTGCGGACGACGAGCACGGTGGCGACGGTCGCGAGTACCAGCACGCCTGCGACCGCGGCCGGGAGGGCGATCGGGATGCGCTGTCGCCAGCTACCTGGCTCTGCGGTCTGCTGCGCGGGCGTCGGCGTACCCCCAACTGGCGGGCCGGCGTGCGACTCGGGCTGCGGGGTCAGCTCCTGGCGGGCCATGCGTTCGATCAGGATCGGGACATAGTCGCGGACGCGGTCGCCGTCGAACTGGCGGCGGGCCGCCGCGACGGCGGTTTCGATGTCTTCAGGAGTATGGATGTCGGCGAAGCTGTCGTTGAGACGGCGGGTGAGGTTCTCGATCGCCTTCTCTTCGCGAACAGTGTCGAGCGTCAAAGGATGTCTCCACATCACGGTGTCTGACTCCGGCGCCGTGCTCTGCGCCCCCGTTCGGCGCCACGCACATCCTTCCGGCCGAGAGGTCCAACCGACGGCCATCACGGATAGGCTCAGCTGAAAGCGTTTGCAGCCGAGTTCGTGAGGAGTCGTGATGACGGGAATTCTCGAGCCGTTGGCAGGGACCGCACCGGCCGTCTGGGAGAAGCTGGACGACAGGTTCGCCGGGATCCGCGGAGACAACAAGCTCGAGCGGCTGTGGACCGGCGGTCGCTGGGTCGAGGGCCCGGTGTACTCCGCCGCGGGGCGGTACCTGCTCTGGAGCGACATCCCGAACGACCGGATCCTGCGCTGGGACGAGACGTCGTACCAGGTCTCCGTCTTCCGGCACCCGGCCGGCAACACCAACGGCCACACCCGCGACACCGAGGGCCGGCTCGTCAGCTGCGAGCACGGCAACCGGCGGGTGACGCGGACCGAGCACCACGGCGGCATCACGGTGCTGGCCCACGAGTACGACGGGAAGCGGCTGAACAGCCCGAACGACGTCGTGGTCAAGCGTGACGGCTCGATCTGGTTCACGGATCCGGCGTACGGGATCGACAGCGACTACGAGGGCTACAAGGGCGAGATCGAGACCGGCGGGTGTCATGTGTACCGCGTCGGGACGGACGGCGCGCTGACCCGGGTCGCGGACGACTTCAACCGGCCGAACGGGATCGCGTTCTCACCGGACGAGTCGTTGCTCTACATCTCCGACTCGGAGGAGGGCACGCTCCGCGTCTTCACCGTCGACGGCGACAAGCTCTCCGGCGGCGAACTGTTCGCCGAATGCGGCAACGGCATCTTCGACGGCTTCCGCCTCGACACGGCCGGCCGGGTCTGGGCCAGTGCGGCCGACGGCGTCCACATCTACCACCCAGACGGCACCCTCCTCGGCAAACTCCTGGTCCCCGAAACCGTCAGCAACCTCACCTGGGGCGGCCCCAAACGCAACCGCCTCTTCATCACCGCGACAACCTCTGTCTACTCCCTGCTCACCACGGTCAACGGCGCCCCGGAGGCCTACGGCCCACGTGTCTGACTTCGGTCACGTACTGCGAAGGTTCCGTCAGGCAGCCGCTCTCTCCCAGGAGAAACTTGCCGAGGTATCCGGCGTCAGCGTTGAAGCGATCAAGACACTCGAGGCCGGCCGCCGGCGTCATCCCCGGCCACACACGCTGAAGCTGCTGGGTGACGGTCTCGGACTGACCGACGACGAGCGAGCAGAACTGGTCGCCGTCGGCACACGGGCGCGAACCCGCAGACAGGTGCCCGAGCAACTGCCGGACGATCTACAGGACTTCTCCGGCCGCGAGCAGCAGTTGGCCGACGTCGAGAAGCTGTTCTCGTCCGGTGAGGCCGGGCAGGGCGTCGTGGTGGTTTCCGCGATCGCCGGTATGGGCGGGATCGGCAAGACTGCCCTCGGCGTACACGTTGCGCATCGATTGGCTGACCAGTTTCCAGATGGCCAGCTGTACCTGAACCTCCGGGGATTCGGGCCAGGCGAACCGATGAGCGCGGCGGAGGCGCTCAGCCGGCTGATGGACAGTCTTGGAGTGCAGGCCGACGACAGATCGTCGAGTGTGGACGAGACCGCAGCCAGATACCGCTCGGCGGTGGCCGGCCGCCGCATGTTCGTCTTCGTGGACAATGCGGCCAACGAGGCACAGGTCCTACCATTGTTGCCAGGGGCATCCACCTGCGCCGTCCTGATCACCAGCCGCCGCTCGCTGATGGGCTTGGCCGGCGCGGTTCACCTGGCCTTGGACCCGCTTCCGGAGCAGGAGGCGCTGCTGATGCTCGACCAGGTCGTCGGCGACGGACGGATCGCTGCGGATCCACCGAACTCTGCGGCCGTTGTCCGGCTGTGCGGCGGACTTCCGCTCGCCCTGCGGATCGCGGGCGCCCGGCTGGCTGCGGAACCCACCTGGAGCGTTGCGGACTTCGTGCAACGCCTGGAGTCGAGCCGACGGCGACTCGACGAGCTGGCGATCGGCGACCTCGACGTACGCACCAGCATCGAAGTCTCGCTGGCGGCAGCGGCCGAGGAACACGAACCGACGGTGGTCGCATTCCGGCTGCTCGGCCTGTACGAGGGCGAAGAACTCGACGTCCGGGTCGCCGCCCGGATCCTCGAGCTGTCGGTGCCGGAGACCGAGGCCTACCTGGAACGCCTGGTCGACCTGCACCTGCTGGAATCGCCCAGGCCGCGGCGGTACCAGCTCCACGACCTGGTCCGCGCGTACGTCCAGGAACTCCCGGCCACCGACGCAGAGCGTCGCGCTGCCAGGGACCGCGTCATGGCGCTGTACGTCGCGATGATCTGGAGGGGCAGGATGTGGCGCGGTGTCTCCGACCTGCTGTCCCACGAGTGGTTCGACGAACGGTGGCTCAGCGGAACCGAGGACCTCGGATACGAGGAGATCATGACCTGGTTGGACGCGGAGGCGGCGGAGGTTCTCGCCGCTGCCCGCCGGTTGATGGCCGGTCCGCACTCCGACCCCGCAGCCGTCGTCAGGCTCGCGGTCGGCATGGTCTTCTTCTGGGCCGACCGCGCTCGTAGCACCGAGGGCGCACAGCTGCTGGAGCTGGCGGTGACGGCGCTGCGGAGCGATCCGGACTGTGCCCCGGCCCGGGCGGAGGCAGCCGTCAGACACAACCTGGCGCGGTTCTACTCGGTGCTGTCCGACTTCGATCGGGCAGCGGTCCAGATGAAGCTCGCGGTCGAGACGTCTGCGGCGAGCGGCTATCAATGGATGCTGATGCACAGCCACATCGGTCTCGCCCAGTTCCTGGAGCGACTGGACCGGCTGGAGGAGAGCACGGCGCAGGCCCAGGCCGGACTGGAGTTCGCCCTCAGCAGCGCCGACGTGCATGCCGAGGGAGAGGCGCGATTCACCGTCGGGGTCATCGCCGGCCGGCTCGGACGGTTGGCGGAGCAGGACCGGGAATTCGAGCTGGCCGCAGAGCTGGCACGCAGGAGTGGCCCACGTGCTGTCCTCTGGATCAGCGGCAACATCGGCGAAGCCTATCGACGAGGCGGCCGGCTCGAGCAGGCGCGGAGCTGGCTGCGAGTGGGGCTGGCCGAGGTCAGGAAGTCCAGCAGCCAGTTCACGGTGGCCGAATTTCTCCAGCTCCTCGGTGCGGTCGAGGCCGAGATGGCGGCGTACGGAGCTGCGAGGGCGCATCTCGAGGAGGGCCTGACGCTGATCGGCAACAACAGCGGCGAACTCGAGGCGAAGATCAGGCAGTCGCTGGGTGACGCGCTGAGCGGGCTCGGGGAATCCGGGCCCGCTCAGGCGCAATGGCGGCTCGCTCTGCAGCTCTACAGCCGGTACGGCCTTCCGCAGGCCGAGCAGGTCCGCCGTCTGCTCACAGCTTCTTGACCTGGTCGATGATGGTGAAGATGGCTAGGAAGCCGAACGCCAGGAATGAGAAGGCCAGTACTGCGGTGCGCCAGGTGGTGATGCGGATCGCGTGCGGGAGGGCTCGCGAGTTCATCCACCAGAGCAGGCCGGAGTACACGAACATCATCGTGCCGGCGGTGCAGGCGGAGATGACCAGGAGGACCAGGGGCTGGGTCAGGCCGGCCAGGAGGACGATGATGCCGAAGGCAACTAGTCCCCAGACCAGCCAGAAGTACAGCTTGGACTCGGTGATCCTGGATTCGCGGAGGTAGCGGGCCTTGATCATGTCTGACGACAGGCGTGACGTATAGTCGACAATGCCGGTCGCGGCGGCGAACAGCGAGAACGCGCCGATCGCCCAGAACAGGTATCCGAACCAGCCGCCGACGAGGGTCTGCAGCGTCGTACCCTCGATCTTCAGGAAGCCGATGTTGTTCTTGACGTCCGGGTTCCCGAACAGGGTGGCGTGGGCAAGCATCGACGTGAACGCGATCGTGATCACGGTGATCGCCACGAACGTCGCGGCCTGCTCGATGTTCGCGAACTTCCACCAGCGCTTCCAGCGGGCCAGGTTCGCGTCGTCCGGCGTGAACGTGTACCCGTTGGCGGTCGGATCCGCCTCGGTCTCACCCGTCACCGGCGACGTCAACCGCGGTACGTGCGCGCCTTGGCCGAAGCCCTTGTCCCGGATCCAGTTGCTCTGGACAAGGTTCTGGCCGCCGCCGGCACCGGCGTACGCGATCGCACCCATCACGAGAGCGAACCCGAGCTGGTCGGCCGGGAACTGCGGATGCGTGACGGCGTCGCCGAGCGCGCCGTACGTCTTCGCGCGGATCGCGAACACCAGCGCGAGGATCACGAGCAGCGCGACCGCGGCGATCTTCACCGCGATCAGTCGCTCGAGCACCACGTAGACGACCGGTGCGAACGTCAGGATCGCGCCGATCAGCAGCAGCATGCCGATCGCGATCCAGCGCGGATCGCCGGCGCCGAACAGGTATGTGAGCATGCTTGCGGAGCTGGTCGCCCAGCCCGGCCACATGTTCGCGAAGTACGTCATGATCGCGAAGAACAGGCCCCAGTGCTTCCCGTACCGGTTGAAGCCGGTCAACGCTGTCTCACCAGTTGCCAGCGTGTACCGCTCGATCTCCATGTTCAGGAACCACTGGACCACTACGCCGACGACGGCGCCCCAGAGGAACACCAGGCCGACCTGGCTGGAGATGTACGGCCAGAGGATGAATTCACCCGAGGCCAGCCCCACCCCGGCGCCGACCATGCCGGGGCCGATGATCTTCCAGGTGTTGGCGGGCGGCTCGGGAAGGTCGCGAACTTGCGGTGCGGGCAGATTCTTGGTCGGTAGTGCGAATCGTCCGTGGTCAGTCGATGTGGTGTCTGCCATCAGGCTCCTCACTCTCCTCGACCCCCTGCCCCGGAGGGTAGCGAATACTGTCGACAACGGCGACCCGACACAGCCGGATGGCAGACTGACCGGCATGGGTGGGGTGACTGTTCTTGCCGCGTCGTACGCCGGTGCCGCCAGCGCGCCTGCGTACGCACGCCTGGCCGGGCTGGCTGCGGAGCTGCCGGGCGAGCTGCTCGTACGACGGGACGCCGGCTGGCCCGTTCTTGTGTACGACGAAGCCGCCGAGGCAATCGCTGCCGCTGCTGAGCTTCGTGAGGCGGCGTCGCTCGTACCGGCGGGGGAGCTGCTCCGGATCGCCCTGCACACCGCGCCGACGACCGCGCCGGCCGTCCGGCATGTCGAGCAATTGCTGGCGATCGCCAATCCGGGACAGACGTTGCTCACGGCAACGACAGCTGTCGGTGTGACCGGCGTTGCCGATCTCGGCGTACATCGGCTGCATGATCTCGGTTCGCCGGAGCGGATCCTCGAGCTGACTGAGACCAGCGAGCCGTTGCGCTCGCTCGATCGGGTGCCGAACAACCTGCCGGTGATGTTCACCAGCTTCGTCGGCCGGCAGACGCAGGTCGCCGCGCTTCGAACGCAACTCTCCGGCAGCCGCCTCGTCACGCTGACCGGTCCGGGCGGCAGTGGCAAGACTCGGCTCGCTGCCCAGACCGCGGCCCTATTGGCCGAACGCTGGCCGGACGGCGTCTGGTGGGTCGATCTGTCTGCGATGACCGAGGCCGGACAGATTCCGGAGGCCGTCGCGGGCGCGATCGGTCTGCTCGTCGAGTCTGGTGACCGCCTGCTGCTTGGTCAGTTGCGGACCAAGCGGGCGCTGATCTGCCTGGACAACTGCGAGCAGATCATCGACGGGGTCGCGGAGTTCGTCCTCGCGCTGCACACCGGTTGCCCGGAGATCTCGGTGCTGGCGACCAGCCGTGAGCCGCTCGACCTGCCGGGCGAGGCGATCTGGCGAGTGCCTGCGCTTGCTCCATCCGAGGCGCGAGCACTGTTCCTCGAACGCGCCGGCATGGAGTTTCCTGAGTCGGACGAGGCCATCCGTTCGATCTGCCTCCGGTTGGACGGCATCCCGCTGACGCTGGAACTGGCCGCCGCTCGGGTCCGCACCTTGACGCCCTCGCAGATCGCAGCCGGCCTGGACGATCGGTTCGGCCTGCTGACGAAGAACGTTCGAGGCGTCGCGGCGCGGCAGCAGACTCTCGCCGCGTCGATCGGCTGGAGCTACGACCTGCTCTCATCGGACGAGCGCCAAGTGTTCCGGAAGTTGGCAGTCTTCGCGGGCGGCTTCACGCTGGCCGCAGCCGCGGCGGTGTGCGACGTCGTACTCGAGGATTTTGCGCGGCTTGTCGACAAATCGCTCGTGGTGGCGGAGGGCGGGCGGTATCGCCTGCTCGAGACGATCCGTGAGTACGCCGCAGCGCGCCTGGCGGAGGCCGGCGAGACCGACGCGACCCGCTCGCGTCACCTCGAGCACTACCTGACGGTGGCCGAGGCCGCAGAACCCCTGCTGGACGTGGATCGCGAGGCTTGGCGGGCGCGGATCGAGCCTGATCGGGAGAACTACCGGGCCGCTCTGGAGCACGGTCTGTCGGCGAACCCCGATCGTGGCCGCCGGCTGGCCGCCACCCTGCGGTGGTTGTGGAACCTGCAGGCGACGGGCAACGAGGGCATCGGCTACCTGCGCCGCGCGATCGAGCTCGCACCGGACGACCGGTCGTTGCTCCAGGCCCGTTTGCTTTACGGCTATGCGACCGTCGCCGACACGGTCGATCCGTTCGGGTACGACGCGGCGGGTCGTGGGCTCGCGCTCGCTACCGAATTGGGTGACGACCGGTTGCGGTCGCTCTTCTTGGCGCTGGTGGCGGTCGGCGAATTCTTCACGGACTTCCAGAAGGCGTGGGATCTGACGGCCGAGGGAGTGCGGCTGGCGGGGGACAACGAGCCGGCGCGGAACGCGAACATCGCTTTGCAATGCGTCCTGCTTTCCTTGTGGGACAGGCACGACGAGCTACGGCCACTGCTGGATCGGGCGGCCGATGGCCTGATCACCAGCGGCGAACGCGGGATTGCCTCGACTGTGTTGACCGTGTGGTCCGAGAGCCTCATGTCGACGGGCGAACCCTTGAAGGCCGTCGAGCTCGGCGAGCGCGCGCTCGCTGCGGCTGAACCGCTGGCGGACTTCCACCGGGTCGGGACCGCGCGCGGGCAGTTGGCGACGCTGCTGGTGCGGACCGGGCGGCTCGACGAGGCGCGGTCGCTGATGCAGCCGCTGCTCGACTTGGCCGAGACGGCGGGTGCCGTCGTACCGAATCTCGGGCAGGTGATGGGGCTGATCTCTTATTGGAGTGGCGAGTACGACGCTGCCGTTGAGTGGATGGCCCGCGATACGGCTGCGGATGGTCCGTTGGCGGAGACGTTCGTACCCGCGATGCTGCTGCCGTCGGTTGCGGCTGCTCGGCGTGCTGGCGGCCATGATGCGTCGGAGCTGCTCGAGCGTGCCGTCGTACTGGCTCGTCGCTACAACCTGCCGCGGATCCTTGCGGATGCGCTCGATCAGCTCGGTCGCGTCGCCATCACCGAGCAGCCGGAGAAGGCCGCCGATCTGCTGCATCAGGCGTTGACGATCCGGGTGGAGCACGGGTTGCGTACGTACGTCATCGACAGCCTGGAATCCCTTGCCCTGTTGGCAAACCACGCCAACCGCGCCGCCGACGCCGCGCGCCTGGCCACGGCCGCGGCCGCCGCCCGCACTGCCCTCGGCCTGGCCACGCCGCCGGACCACCCCTTGCCGACCTCCGACGACCCAGCGCTGTCGGTGGACGAGGCTGTCGCCTACGCGCGCCGTACCCGGGGAGCTCGCGGCCGACCGTCCTCCGGCTGGGCCAGCCTCACTCCGACCGAGCAGCAGGTCGTCGCGCTAGCCGTCGAAGGCCTCAGCAATCCCGAGATCGGCGAGCGGTTGTTCATGAGCCGTGGGACGGTCAAGACCCACCTGGCGCACGTCTACGCCAAGCTCGGCGTCTCCAACCGGACCGAACTCGCCTCGCTCAAGAGGTCCTGAGCATCTCCAGCGCTTTGTCGATCCGTCGCCGGCGCGTCTCGGGCCTCTTCGCGTCGTTGATCGCGTTGACGTGCTCGCGCCGGTGGCTGTAGGCAAGCTTGTCGAACGACTCCCGCAGGCCGGCCTCCTGCAGCGCGGTCGCGAGGTCCTCGGGTACGTCGACCGTCCGCTCAGCCGTGTCCCGCACGACTGTCACGGTCACGGCGTCACCGTCACCTTTGCCCAGCTCGCTCCGGATGCCTTTGAGAATCCCCAGCGCCATGCACCCGCCCATGGACGCGATCGAGCCCCGGTAGTCGATGCCGTCGAACGTCGCCCGTACCGGGATCCGCCCGCCCCCGCCCAGCGCGGCGATCACGTCACCCGGCACCTCTACCCAGGCTCCGCCGCCGTCGTTGACCACGATCCGCCCCTCGAACGTCTCCACGCGGCCCACGCTAATACGAAGGACAGCGGAAGATCACGCGTGTAGCTTGGCCAGTCATGGAGACGCCCGAACTGACGCGTGCGATCGCGGCTGCGACGTCAGTCGCCTCGTCGCTCGACCTGGAAGTGACCGACGCAGTCGTTCTCCACAACTCGAACAAACTGGCGCTGCGCCTGACGCCGTGCGACGTCTTCGCCCGGGTCGCCCCCGAGGGGCAGGAGGTCGCACAGCTCGAGATCGAACTCGCTCAACGGCTCGCGGAGGTCGGATCTCCCGTGGCCGCCTTGGAGCCTCGGGTGGATCCGCTGGTGTACAAGCGTGATGGATTCGCGATCACCCTGTGGGCCTACTACGAGCCTGTGACGCCCGACGTCTCACCAGCCGATTTCGCGGCGGCGCTGGAGCAGTTGCACGTCGGCATGCGCAAGATCGACGTACCGATCCCACGCTTCACAGACCGAATCGCGGAGGCGGCAGAACTCGTTGCCAACCCGGATCTCTCACCGGCGCTCGGCGACGCGGACCGCGAATTCCTCAGCAGCAGACTGGAAAGCCTCCGACAAGCGATCGAAGACCGCGGCGCCCCAGAGCAGTTGCTTCACGGCGAGCCGCATCCAGGCAACCTGCTCAGCACGAAGCACGGCCCACTGTTCATCGACTTCGAAACCTGCTGCCGCGGCCCCGTCGAGTTCGACCTCGCCCATGTCCCCGTAGATGTCAGCCGGCACTACCCAGGCATCGACCAAGCCCTACTGGACGACTGCCGCCAACTCGTCCTCGCCATGGTCGCAGCCTGGCGCTGGGACATCGAAGACCAATTCCCCAACGGCAGCCAATACGGCAAAGAACTCCTCCGCCTACTCCACAACGGCCCCCCGTGGCCCACCCTCGACGCAGTCACCCTCCAATAGCCGCCCCGCACAAACCGCCGAAGGTGCGCCGAATGCGCAAGCAAATCAAGCCCTCGCCTGTCGTCGAGTTATCCCACGTCGCAGCTGGCGACAGGGACTCGAGATCCTGCACGAGCGCCCCAGGGTCTCGAGGCCGATGACCAGCACAACACCGAGCAAGCACCGGAGAACACGGCGAACGCAGTGCGGCGACTGAGCGGCCAGGTCAGCTGTCGGGTGTGGAGGTCTTGAGGCGATGCGTCCCGGTCGGGCCGACCTCGAACCGGAAGCCGTGGGGCGTGGTCCATTCCAGTGCCTTTGCGTCGACGCGGCGGACGTTCCAGCCGCGGGCGTGGGTCTTCACCCGGTGAGCGAACCGGCTGAGCGGTGCGAGGTTGCGGGTGCTGGTCTGGCCAGTGGCACCGTAGGGGTCGTAGGGCTGGATGTGGTCGAGGTCGATGGTGCGGTGGGTTTCGCGGGTGCCGTACGGGAACAGTTCGACGGGGTGCGTGAGTCGTACGCGTTCGCGGATCCGGGTGGGGATCTCGTAGGCGTCGGCGCTGACGGCGTCGTTGAGGTCGATCACGGGTTTGACGGTGTACGGTCCGTGGCCTACAAGTTCGGTGAGTTGGTCGGCGAGCAGCGGCCCGATGCCCTCGGCACGGAGTACCCCGTTGCCGGTGGCCAGCGTGAGGTCGGTGAGGTGCACGAAGATCTCGGTCTGCCCAGGACGCACCTGTCCGCCGCTGGGACTCGCGGGGTTGGTGTAGGCGTCGTGCTTGATCTGCGCGAGGCGTGCGTCGAGGGCCCGCTGGGCGGCGGTGTCCAGTGGCACGCCGTCGTCGGGCTCGCTGCGCGGGCCAGGGATGTACTCGATCGGCCGGTTGTCGAACGGGTCACTGGGCGGATCGGGATCGCACGGCCCCGCGCCATCGGCTAACGGGGGATCCCGCAGCTCGACAGGCTCAGCGGCCGGATCAGCCAGGTAGGCGTCGCCGCGATCCGCGCGTCCGTACGCCGGGCTCGCCAAGAACGCCGCAGTGGCATCGCGAGCGGGGTCCGCCGAGGCACACGGTGTGTCGTTCGTGCGGTTGCGTGGGCCGTTGTGCGGCGGGCTTGCCGGGGACGCCGCTGTGTCAGCGTGGGCCGGGTCCGCCGACGTACCCGGTGCGTCGCGCGTGCAGTCGAGCGGACCGAAGGCGCCGCGGCCGGCAGCCGCCGATCGCTCGCCGACGCTGGCCTGTGGATCCGCTGTTGCGGATCGGGTAGCGGCGGCTGTTTGTGGGTCTGGTGCTGCGGGGTGCGGGCCTGGGGCGGCTTCGGAGCTCTCCTTTGCCGAAGGCCTGCCAGGGCTCGAAGCTAGGCTCGAGGTGCGGGCCTGGGTGAGGAGTTCTTGGGTGAAGCGGGGGTCGGCGATGATGCGGAGGGCGTCAGCGCGGCGGTGTTGGAGGTGGCGGGTGTCGCCGAAGGTTTTGAGGGCCTCGGCAATGGCGGCGATCTTGGCGTCGAAGCGGATGACCGCGCCGGCGGGGGCTTTGGCGTAGATGGTTTTGTTGCCGTGGTGGTCGCTGCGGCCGACGAAGACACCGCGTTCGCTCGCCGCCTCGGCCGTCTCGTCGCGGGCTTGTTCGGGGTCGGCGTGGGTTTTGGCGGCGCGGATAATCTTGTCAAGGCGGTACGGGGTGATCGAGTCGATCAAGGCTGCGACGCGCTGGTCGACCGATCGGGCGGCCTCCTCGGACAGCTTCAGGCAGAGCGTGGCGAGTTGGCGGGCTTTCCAGGGGGTGGCGTCGCCGGCTTGGACGCGGGCCCAGGTGAACGGGAAGCGGTGGCGTAAGGCGAGTGCTTCGCCGAGGAATTGGCGTGCCACCATCGGTGAGATGCCGAGGATGACGCCGAATTCGGCGATGGCGAACTCGGCGATCTGCGGGCAGCCGTCACCGCCCAGTACGACGGCGCGTTCGCGGCCGTCGGCGGTCCGGCGGCCGGGGCGGGTGCCGCAGGTGGAGGGGTGGAAGCGGTCGGCGTAGATCTGGGCGTGCTGCAGCAGCCGCGCGTCGGCCTGGTTGGCGATCGCGCGGTGCTCGGCGGCCGACTCGAGCAGGTCGGCCGTGGAGAGCTCACTCAGATCAGTGTCGAACATGTGTTCGATTCTACCTGGCGATCACTGGCCTGCCAAATCGGCCCGATCGGTAAAACCTCTTATTTATAAGCCGA
Source organism: Kribbella rubisoli (assembly GCF_004217145.1). Classification (GTDB taxonomy): domain Bacteria; phylum Actinomycetota; class Actinomycetes; order Propionibacteriales; family Kribbellaceae; genus Kribbella; species Kribbella rubisoli. Next base: position 252,549 of record NZ_SHKR01000012.1, read on the forward strand.
ATGTGTGAGCTCGCCACCCTCGCGTCAGGCCCTGCGGCCGAGGTGGGCATCCTGTGAGGGCCGATCGCTGAGCCGGTGTGCCGTCCTCTGGAGGTTTGCGTACCGAGAGGGCCCTTGACCATGCGATAGATCACGCGGGGTCCCGGTCCGGTCTGCAGGTCGTCGTCTGTGGCGTAGGTCGACAACATCGCGTCATCGGCGACGGTGTCCTGCACCCAAGTCGAGCACGGCAACCCTCCGCCACAGAGGAACAGCCGAACTTCCGGTCGATCACCGCAGCCGGCCACTACTCCAAATCTCTGTTCTTTCTTTGCTCTTCCTTCAATCTCTGCCTTGAGGGCCGAGCTTTGAAAACCTTCCTTTCACTCCTCCTTCCTCATCTTGTGTGGATGGGTTCTCTTGGGTTTCCTTGGCGAGTTTGCTGGGCCACCAGACTCGGGGGCCTATGTCGTGGGCCAGGGAGGGGACCAGGAGGGAGCGGACGACGGTGGTGTCGAGGAGGACGCCGAAGGCGACCATGAAGGCTATTTGGGCCAGGAAGAGGATGGGGAGGACTGCGAGGGCGGAGAAGGTGGCGGCTAGGACTACGCCGGCGGAGGTGATGACGCCGCCGGTGACGGCGAGGCCTACGAGGATGCCGGGTCTGGTGCCGTGTTCCTGGGATTCCTCGCGGACGCGGGTCATCAGGAAGATCGAATAGTCGATGCCTAGGGCAACTAGGAAGACGAAGGCGTAGAGCGGGATGCCGGGGTCCGCGCCGGGGAACCCGAAGACGTGGTTGAACATCAACGCGCTGACCCCGAGCGTCGCGCCGAACGAGAGCACGTTCGCGATCACCAGCAGTACGGCGGCGACCAGCGACCGCAGCAGCAGCATCAGTACGACGAAGATCACCGCGAGGATCGTCGGGATGATCACGCGAAGATCCCGCTGCGCCGCGTCCAGTACGTCGAGGTTGATCGCCGTGTTGCCGCCCACCAGGATGTCCGGACTGACCGCGTCCAGCGAAGACCGCAGATGCTTCACGACCTTGGTTGCGTCGGGTGAGTCGGCCGGCACCTTGAGCGTGGCCTGGACCAGCACCTTGCCGTCGACAACCTTCGGCGGTACGCCGGGAGCGATCGAGGCGGATGCCGCGCCGATACCGTCGACCTTCAACGCGGTCGCAACCACCTGATCCGCCTGCGCAACAGGGGTCAGGATCTGCACCGGCGTACCGGAACCCGCGTCGAAGTGCTTAGCCAACTCCTGCTGCCCGGTGACCGACTCGACCTTGTTGAGGAACAGATCCACCTGCGAGGTCCCGCTCGCCTTGAACGTCGGCAGGAACGCCGCGCACGCCAGCAACGCCAGCGCGCTGATCACCCAGACCCGGCGGGAGTGCCGGCCGACGAGCCCGGAGATGCGGCCCCAGAGGCGCTTGCCGCCGACCTGGTCGCGGGAGTGGACGTGGTCGACGCGCGGGATCGACGGCCAGAAGATCCGCCGGCCGAACGCGAGCAGGATCGCGGGCAGGAACGTCATCGCGGCGATGAACGCGCCGGCGATCCCGAAGGCGCCGACCGGGCCGAGACCCTTCGTGCTGCCGAGCTGGGAGAGCAGCAGGCAGAGCAGACCGAGGATGACCGTCGCCGCGCTGGCCGCGATCGGTTCGATCGACGCCCGCCACGCGACCCGCATCGCCTGGAACTTGCTCTCGTAGTCGTGCAACTCCTCTTTGTAACGAGAGACGAGGAGCAGCGAGTAATCGGTCGATGCCCCGACGACCAGGATGAACAGAATGCCCTGGCTCTGGCCGTTGAGTTGCAGTACGCCGTTCTTCGCGAGCGGGTACACGACCAGCGCGGCCAGCGCGAGGCCGAAGACCGCGGTCAGCAGGACCGCGATCGGCAGGATCGGACTGCGGTAGACGATCAGCAGGATCACGAACACGACCGCCAGCGCGACCCCGAGCAGGATCCCGTCGATCCCGCTGAACGCGACGACGAAGTCCGCGAAGACCCCGCCCGGACCGGTGACGTACACCTGCAGACCGGTCGGTGTGAGGTTCTGCTTGATGTCGGTCCGCAGCGTGTCGGCGACCGCGAAGAGCACGGTCGTGCCCTGCTTGACCACCTCGTCGGCGCGGTCGCCGTTCGTCTGGACGGTGATCAGCAGCGCCTTGTGATCCGCCGACGGGACTGGCGGTCCGACCGGTGCAGTCAGGTAGTCACCAAGCTTCTTGCCCTCACCGAGATCCAGCGACGGGATCCGGCCGATGAACGCCTTGGCTGCCTCCAGGTCCGCCGGCGTGATGCCGGATTCACGCTCGATCAGGACGAAGTACGGCAGCGCCTTGGAGTCGACGAACTTCGCCGACTCGTTGGCCACCAGCGTCGACTCGGCCTGCTTCGGGAGGAAGTTTGCGTTGTCGTTCTGCTGGACCTCACTCAGTTTTCCGACCGCGGGGCCGCCCAGGGCGCCCAGCACCAGCCAGCCGATCAGTACCGCGGCAATCGCCGCCCGCCACGTCCACCGGTTCACCTGGGCACAGTACCCGCGATCTCTCACCACCACGCGACGGGTGTGCGGGAGCCGTTTCGGCGGCGTAACAACAAGATGACTACGCGGAAACACCCCGGTCATAACGTCCAGGCCTAATCGATGAGGTCGGATGATCGGAGACTTGCGATGACGCTCGAGGCAGGACCGGAGACCGTCACCACCAGGGACGCCCAGAGCACCGTGGGCACCGTGGGGACCGTCGAGGCGCCGCGGCGCGGACGCTGGATCGACGTCTGGGATCCCGAGGACGCTACGTTCTGGGCCGGGAAGGGTCGTGCGATCGCGCGGCGGAACCTGTGGCCCTCGATCTTCGCCGAGTTCCTCGGCTTCTCCGTCTGGCAACTGTGGAGCATCGTCGTGGTGTCGATGCCCAAGGCCGGGTTCGGCTACGACACCAACCAGCTGTTCTGGCTGGTCGCGCTGCCGAGTCTGGTCGGGGCGACGCTGCGGTTGCCGTACACGTTCGCCGTACCGCGGTTCGGCGGGCGGAACTGGACGATCTTCTCGGCACTGCTGCTGCTGATCCCGACCGCCGGCATCTCCTACTTCATGACCCGGCCGGACACGCCGTTCTGGCTGATGGCGCTGGTCGCGGCGACCGCGGGCGTCGGCGGGGGCAACTTCGCCAGCAGCATGACCAACATCTCGTTCTTCTACCCGGAGAAGGAGAAGGGCTTCGCGCTCGGCATCAACGCGGCCGGCGGCAACCTCGGCGTGGCCGTCGTGCAGCTCGTGGTGCCGATCGTGATCGTCGCCGGCGCGGGCCTGTCGCTGAACCGGGCCGGCCTGATGTGGCTGCCGCTGATCGTGCTGGCCGCGTTCTGGGCGTGGAAGGTGATGGCCAACCTCTCGGTGGCGAACTCGTCGTTCCGTACGTCGATCGCCGCGGCGAAGCGGCCGCACACCTGGGTGATCTCGTTCCTGTACATCGGTACGTTCGGGTCGTTCATCGGCTTCGGGGCGGCGTTCCCGCTGCTGATCAAGACCACGTTCCCGGACATCACGCCGGCGCATTTCGCGTTCCTCGGCGCGCTGGTTGGGTCTGTGGCGCGGCCGTTCGGCGGCAAGCTGTCGGACCGGGTCGGCGGCGCGTGGATCACGGTCTGCTCGTTCGTGGTGATGGGCCTCGGCATTCTCGCGGCGATCGTGTCGCTGAAGTCCGGGAGCTTCGCGGCGTTCCTGATCAGCTTCCTGGTCCTGTTCGTGGCCAGCGGCGCGGCCAACGGGTCGACGTACCGGATGATCCCGGCGGTGTTCCGGCTGACGACGCCGGACGACCCGGGCCGGGCGCGGCGCGAGGCGGCGGCCTGCATCGGGATCGCGTCGGCGGTCGGTGCGTACGGCGGGTTCCTGGTGCCGCGCGGGTTCGCGATGTCGACGAGTCACTTCGGATCGCTGATCCCGGCGCTGTATGTGTTCTGCGGGTTCTACGTGCTGTGCCTGGCGGTGACGTACTTCTGCTACCTCCGCAAGGGCGGACCGCTCAGCCAGGAGCGCGTGTGAACTCTGTCCTTACTCACTGTCCGTACTGCGCTCTGCAGTGCGCCACCACGCTGCACCCGGTCGCACGACCGGGTGCCGTGGAGGTGCGCCCCGCCGGTCAAGGCGGGCTGTGCCGCAAGGGCTGGACGGCTCCCGACGTACTCACGGTGCCGGACCGGCTCACCACGCCGCTGATCCGCAACGCCGCGGGCGAGCTGGTGGAGACGAGTTGGGACACCGCGCTGGACTTCGTTGCCTCACGCATCCAGTCGCTGCAGGAGGCGCACGGCCGGGACGCGGTGGCGGTGTTCGGCGGCGGCGGGCTGACGAACGAGAAGGCGTACGCGCTCGGGAAGTTCGCTCGGGTGGCGTTGAAGACGGCGAACGTGGACTACAACGGCCGGTTCTGTATGTCGTCGGCGGCAGCCGCGACGAACCGGGCGTTCGGGATCGACCGGGGGCTGCCGTTCCCGCTCGCTGATCTGGGCGGTGCGGGAGCGATTCTGCTGGTCGGCAGCAACATCGCGGAGACGATGCCGCCGGCGGTCAGGCATCTGCAAGGCGCAAGGGACGCGGGTGGACTTCTGGTCGTCGACCCGCGCCACTCGGCCACCGCTGGGTTGACTGCCGACAGCGGCGGCATCCACCTGCAGGCGACACCCGGCACGGACCTCGCCTTGGTGCTTGCTCTGACACACGTGGTTCTGCAGGAGGGCCTTGCGGACACCGCGTACTTGGGCGAGCGGGTCGATGATCCGGACTTGCTGATTCGCTCCACGGCTTCCTGGTGGCCGGAGCGCGCCGAGCGAGTGACCGGTGTGCCTGCTGCGACGATCCGTCAGGCCGCGCGGGTGCTGGCGGCGGCCGCTCCGCTTCATGGTGGCGCGGGTGCGTTCATCCTGACCGGGCGTGGGGCCGAGCAGCACAGCAAAGGCACAGACACGGTGACTGCTTGTATCAACCTTGCGCTGGCGCTCGGGCTGCCCGGTCGGTTGGGGAGCGGGTACGGGTGCATCACGGGGCAGGGGAACGGGCAGGGCGGTCGGGAGCACGGGCAGAAGGCTGATCAGCTGCCCGGTTATCGGAGTATTTCCGACCCGGCGGCTCGTGCGCACCTGATGCGGGTCTGGGATGTGAACGACCTGCCCGGCCCCGGGAAGAGCGCGGTTGAACTGATCAACTCGCTCGGGCAGGCAGACGGTCCCAAGGCGTTGATGGTCCACGGAAGCAATCTCCTGGTGTCCGCCCCGAACCTCGCCTCGGTCCGTGAGCGGCTTGCTTCGTTGGAATTGCTGGTGGTTGCGGACGTGGTGCCGTCCGAGACCGCGCTGCTGGCGGACGTCGTGTTTCCGGTGACGCAGTGGGCCGAAGAGGACGGGACGATGACGTCGCTCGAGGGGCGGGTACTGCGGCGCCGTACCGCCGCACCGCCTCCTGGCGAGGTGCGGAGCGACCTCGCGGTGTTCGCCGGTCTGGCCGAAAGGCTCGGTAGTAAAGGGTTCTCGACCGATCCGGCTGAGGTCTTCGAAGAGCTTCGGCGGGCGAGTGCCGGTGGACGGGCCGACTATTCGGGGATCACGTGGGACCGGTTGGATGCCGGCGAGGTGCTGTTCTGGCCGGTGCCGCAGGAAGGACATCCCGGTACGCCGCGGTTGTTCGCGGACGGGTTCCCGACGCCGGACGGGCGCGCGCATGTGGTGGCTGTCGATCATCGGCCGGTGGCGGACGATCTCAACGCCGAATCGCCGCTGTACTTGGTGACTGGGCGCTTGTTGCAGCATTACCAGAGCGGTGCGCAGACGCGGCGGGTGCCGGAGTTGGCCGAGGCAGAGCCGGAGGTGTTCGCGGAGATTCATCCGCGGGTGGCCGCGCAGTTGGGGATCGGCGACGGGCGGCCGGTGCGGTTGCGTACTGCTCGTGGGTCGATGGTGCTACCGGCGCGGGTGACGACCGACGTACGGCCGGACACGGTGTTCGTGCCGTTCCACTTCGGTGGCGTCGAGGCTGTCAACGAGCTGACCAACGATGTGCTCGACCCGGTGTCGGGGATGCCTGAGTTCAAAGCGTGTGCCGTCGAAGTCACCGCTGCCGTTGTACCGGCGACGGGAGTGTCGGCATGAGGGTAGTCATCATCGGCGGCGGGATGGCCGGGCGGCGGTTGGCCGAGCTGTTGCCGTCGTACGACGTGACTGTGCTCGGCGACGAGGCGTCGTACAACCGGAGCAGGCTGACTGAGTACGTCGCCGGCCGCGCCGAGCCGCTGATGGGCGGCGAGCCGGTGGCCACCGCCGTGGGGGTGGACCGCGACCGCCGCGTGGTGCGTGATGCCACCGGGCGCGAGTGGGGTTATGACCGGCTGGTGTTCGCGACTGGGGCGGTGCCGACGGTGCCTGCTGAGGTTGTCGCGGCGGATGGGGTGCAGACCCTGCGGTCGGTTGAGGATGCGCGAACGATTGTCGCGGCGGCCGGGGCGGTACGGCGGGCGGTCGTGCTGGGTGGCGGTGTGCTCGGTGTCGAGGCTGCTTGTGCGCTGCGGGAGCGCGGGGTCGCCGTGACGCTGGTGCACGACGGGGAAACGCTTCTGGACAAGACGATCCGTGCGTCTGCCGGGCGGCGGGTCACGCGGGCGGTGCGGGAGCTGGGTGTCGAAGTACTGCTCAACACGACGCTCGACGGGACGGATGTTCGGGACGGGCGCTTCCGGGCGTTGAACTTGCGCAGTGGGCGGCAGGTGTACGGCGAGTTGCTGGTGGTCGCGTGCGGGGTGCGACCGCGCACCGAGCTGGCGACCGGTCTCACAGTCCGCACCGGCATCGTCGTCGACCACACCCTCACGAGCCCCGACGACCCGAACGTTCACGCAATCGGCGACTGCGCCGAGGTAGAAGGCCGCCTGACCGGCACGGTCGCCTCCGCGTGGGCGCACGCCGAAGCCCTGTCCCGCCAGTTCTTGGGAGAGACCGCGGAGCTGCCCGACTACGAGGTCGTGCGGCTGACGGCCGGTGGGCTGGATGTACTTGTGCTGGGCGACAAGGACGAGGCCGGCGAGGTTGTTCGGCTGGAGGACGGCAGCAGGTATGTGCGGGCCGTCCTGCGGGACGGCGTCGTGCGGTCGGCGGTCGTGGTGGGTGCGCCGGAGGTGGCGGCGGAGTTGGTGTTGCTGGCGGATCGGGGGACGCCGGTCGTTGCGGACGGGCTGCTGGCGGAGTCCGCCGTACCGGCAAAGAGGGTGCCGACCGTGTGTCGGTGCAACGGGGTTACCAGGGTCGCGATCGAGGCGGCCTGGCGTGGGGGTGCCGACAGTGTCGACGGCATCGCCGCCACGACGCGGGCGACGACCGGGTGCGGGAGCTGCACCGGCGCCGTCGGCGAACTGCTCGACCGCTTCCGGCGCGGCGAGACCGAACCAGTCCCGAGCAGGAGGGCGACGATGGCAGAGCTGAAGAAGGCCAAACACGTTGTGGTGGTCGGCGGTGGCATGGTCGCCCACCGGTTGGTCGAGGCGCTGCGGCAGCGTGACACCGAGATCACCTATCGCATCACGGTGTTCGCCGAGGAGCCACGGCTCCCTTACGACCGGGTCGCGCTGACCAGCTACTTCTCCGGCCGCGACCCGCACGACCTGTCCCTCGGCGACCCCGACCTGTGGGACGACCCGGCGGTGAACCTGCGCAAGGGCGTCCAGATCACTTCGATCGACACGACGGCGAAGATCGTGACGACTGGACGCGGCGAACAGGTCGGGTACGACGAACTCGTCCTGGCGACCGGTTCCGCGGCGTTCATCCCGCCCGTGAAGAACAACGACGCGCAGGGCTGCTTCGTCTACCGGACCATCGACGATGTCGCCGCGCTGCGCGTGTACGTCGAGCGCCTGAAATCCGAAGGCAAGCAGGTCAACGGTGTCGTCGTCGGCGGCGGTCTGCTCGGCCTTGAGGCTGCGGGTGCGCTGAGGGCGCTCGACGCTGCCACGAAGGTCGTCGAGTTCGCGCCGCGGCTGATGCCGTTGCAGGTCGACGAGGGTGGCGGTTCCGCGCTGGCCAGGTTGATCGAGGGGCTCGACGTCGAAGTACTGACCGCAACGCAGTGCCAGCGCGTCAAGCTCACCACCCAGGGCGCGGCCCGGGCAATGGCTGTTGCCGACGGCCCCGATCTGCCGGCTGACGTGGTGGTGTTCGCGACCGGCGTGCGCCCGCGCGACGAGCTCGGCCGCGAGGCCGGTCTGGAGATCGGCGAGCGCGGCGGTGTCGTTGTCGACGAGGCCTGCCGTACGTCGGTGCCTGGGGTGTGGGCGATCGGTGAAGTCGCCTGCATCGAAGGCCGCGTGTGGGGATTGATTGCCCCCGGCTACACCATGGCCGAGATCGTTGCCGACCGCCTATTAGGCGGCGAGGCAACGTTCCCCGGCGCGGACACGTCGACCAAGTTGAAGCTGCTCGGCGTCGATGTCGCGAGCTTCGGCGATGCGTTCGGCGCGACCGAGGGCGCGCTCGACATCGTGTACGCCGACCCGGTGGCCGGCGTCTACAAGAAGCTCGTGCTGTCCGACGACGCTCGTACGCTGCTCGGCGGGATCCTCGTCGGCGACGCATCGGCGTACTCCGGACTGCGCCCGATGGTCGGCCGCGAACTCGGTGCGGACCCGGCCGCGTTCCTGCTGCCGGAGGGTGCCGCGCCGGTGCAGCTCGAGCTGCCGGACGACGCGCCGGTGTGCTCGTGCAACAACGTCGACGCGGGCACGATCCGCTGCGCGGTTGGCGACGGGTGTGGCGACATCAAGTCGGTGTGCGGGAAGACGCGAGCTGGAACCAGCTGTGGTTCATGCCTGCCGGTGGTCAAGAATCTGCTCAACGCCGAGCTCGCCAAGGCCGGTGTCGAGGTCAGCAAGGCGCTGTGCGAGCACTTCGCACTTTCGCGGGCCGAGCTCTTCGACGTCGTCCGGATCACCGAGCTGCGGACGTTCAGCGAGATCGTCGAGCGGCACGGGACCGGGCGCGGCTGCGACATCTGCAAGCCCGTCGTGGCGTCGATCCTGGCGAGCCTGGACCCGGCCGGTCACGTCCTCGAGGGCGAGCGCGCGACGCTGCAGGACACGAACGACCACGTGATGGCCAACATGCAGAAGGACGGCACGTACTCCGTCGTACCGCGCATCCCCGGCGGTGAGATCACGCCGGAGGGGCTGATCACGATCGGCGAGGTGGCGCGCGACTTCGGGCTGTACACGAAGATCACCGGCGGGCAGCGGGTCGACCTGTTCGGTGCGCGGATCGAACAGCTGCCGGCGATCTGGACGCGGCTGGTCGACGCCGGGTTCGAATCCGGACATGCGTATGGCAAAGCGCTGCGGACGGTGAAGTCGTGCGTCGGGTCCACCTGGTGCAGGTACGGCGTACAGGACTCCGTCGGGATGGCAATCGCGCTCGAGCTGCGGTACCGCGGGCTGCGGTCGCCGCACAAGCTCAAGCTCGGCGTGTCCGGGTGTGCGCGCGAGTGCGCCGAGGCACGCGGCAAGGACGTCGGCGTGATCGCGACCGAGAAGGGCTGGAACGTGTACGTCGGCGGCAACGGCGGGATGACGCCGCGGCACGCCGAGCTGCTCGCATCCGATCTGACCGACGAAGAGCTTTTCCGGACCGTCGATCGATTCCTCATGTACTACATCCGAACCGGGGACCGTCTGCAGCGGACGGCGGTGTGGATGCGCGAGCTCGAGGGCGGCCTCAACCACGTGCGCGACGTCGTACTGAATGACAGCCTCGGGATCGCCGCCGACCTGGATGCCGCCATGGCTCGTCATGTCGACTCGTACGTCGACGAGTGGCAGGCGACGCTGAACGACCCGCAGAAGCTGGCCCGGTTCGTGTCGTTCGTGAACGCGCCGGACCAGCCCGACGCCGACCTGCGCTACGTGGTCGAGCGCAGTCAGCCGCGCCCGGCCAGCCCGGCCGAACGCGGACAGTTGGAGCCGGTCCTGCTGGCCGGCCCCCGATTGGAGGTACGCCGATGATGGTCTGTGAGTACGACGTCCTGCTGCCGGAGCGCGGTGTCGCGGCACTGCTCGGCGAGGTGCAGATCGCGTTGTTCCGCACCCACGACGGCGAGGTGTTTGCCCTCGGCAACCAGGATCCGTTCAGCGGGGCGAACGTGATGTCGCGCGGCATCGTCGGCAGCCGCGGCGACGTACCGACGGTGGCGTCGCCGATGTTCAAGCAGGTCTTCTCGCTGCGCACGGGGGAGTGCCTGGACGACCCGGAGGTCTCGCTGCCGGTGTATCCGGTCGAGGTCGTCGACGGTCAGGTCGTGGTGGGCTCCGGTGCCTAAGCAAGGGCCGCTCAGCGGCTGCACGATCGCGATCACCGCGCATCGGCGCGCGGAGGATCTGATCGCGTCGTTCGAGCGGCGGGGCGCCAAGGTGCTGCACGCGCCGACGCTGCAGATCGTGCCGGTCGCGGACGACCATGCGCTGATCGAGGCGACCCGGCGGGTGATCGCGAACCCGCCGGACGATGTCGTGGTCACCACCGCGGTCGGGTTCCGCGGGTGGGTCGAGGCGGCCGACACCGCGGGGCTGGCCGCTGACCTGCTGGGCACGTTGGAGCAGTCGCGGATTCTCGCTCGCGGCCCGAAGGCGCGCGGGGCGATCCGGGCGGCCGGGTTGGTCGAGCACTGGTCGGCGCGGTCGGAGACGACGGCCGAGGTGGTGGAGTGGTTACGTACGCAAGGCGTGCACGGGCGGAAGATCGTCGTACAGCTGCATGGATTGTCGGATCCGGCGTTGCAGGATGCGTTGCGTTCGGCGGGGGCGTCGGTGCGCGGGCTGGAGGTGTATCGGTGGGGGCCCGCGCCTGATCCGGTCGTGGTCGAGCGGATGATCTCGCAGATATGTGCGGGCACGGTGGATGCCGTCGTGCATACGTCGGCGCCGGGTGCGCAGGCGATGCTCGATGCGGCGGCGTTGACCGGGCAGTACGACGCGTTGGTGTCGGCGCTGCGGACGGGACGTGTGCTGAACGCTTGTGTCGGGCCGGTGACGGCGGGGCCGTTCGTGGCGTTGGGGCTCGAGCCGCTGGTGCCGGATCGGTTTCGGTTGGGCGCGTTGATCCGGATCGTGACCGATCGGCTGACCGACGACAACGCTCGATCGATCGAGACGGAGTTCGGGCTGCTGGTGATTCGCGGTGGGGCGGCGGTGCTGGACGGCGTCGTACTACCGCTCGGGCCGGGGCCTCGCGCCGTACTCGCGGCGTTGGTGGCTGCGGGCGGTGATGTGGTGTCGCGGCCGGAGTTGCTCGCTGTGCTTCCTGGTGCTGAGGATGTCCACGCTGTCGAGGTGACGGTGAATCGGTTGCGGACGGCTGTCGGTCGGCCTGAGCTGGTCCGCACAGTGGTCCGCCGTGGTTACCGGCTCGCTGTCGAGCCTGCGGGGGTGCCTTCGTGACTGATCTTGTTGCCGTCGCCCACGGTACGGCGGACCCGCGCGGCATCCGGGTCGTGCATGAACTGGTGCGTGAGATGGCGCGACAGCGTCCCGAGTTGGCGATCTCGCTCGGCTTCGTCGACCTCAACCTTCCGGCGCTGCCCGAGCTGATGCGCCGAGTGGTTGCTGACAGCAACGAGGTTGTCGTGGTGCCGTTGTTGCTCAGCTCGGGCTATCACGTGTACGTCGATGTCGCCGCTGAGGTGGAGCGCTATCCGGGGCAGGTGCATGCGGCGGCTGCGCTCGGACCGGATCCCGACCTCGTCGACATCCTGGCCGATCGGCTCGGCGACCTCCGCCAGGTGGATCACGTCGTACTCGCCGCCGCCGGCTCGTCCGACCCGCGCGCACTGCTCGACTGCGAGCAGACCGCCGACCTCCTGTCCCACCGCATCAGCCGCCCGGTCCGCGTCGGCTACATCTCCGGCGCGGGCGAACGACTCCCCGCAGTCCTCGCCCGAACCCCCGGCCGAGTCGCGGTCGCGACGTACCTGCTGGCTCCGGGCTTCTTCGAGACCCTCGTACGCCGCCACGCCCACGGCCACGCGGTCGCCCCACCCCTAGGCGCCGACCCCCGCCTGGCCGCGCTGGCCGTCCGCAGGTACGACGAGGCGCTGCAGCTGTCGCCGGTCTGACGCCACGGTGCTTGCCTGCGCGGAGTTGCGGGCTGCTCAACTTCCTGGGGGCCGCTCCCATCTGAGTGCGCTCAGGTCTGCGCGGCAGCGGGTTTCTACTTCGGAGAGGTCGGCGAGGGTTTCTTCGATGTCGCGGCGGCGTTGTTCGAGTTCGGCCCGGCGGTGGGTTATCTGGTCGAGGAGATAGACCAGCTGGCCCTCTTCGCCGGGTTCGGCGTCGTACATGTCGACGATCTTGGCGATCTCGTCGAGGGAGAAGCCGAGGCGTTTGCCGCGGAGGATGAGGCCGAGGCGGACCTTGTCGCGGGGGTGGTAGACGCGAGCGGTGCCGCGGCGCTCGGGGGTGAGCAGGCCGCGGTCCTCGTAGAACCGGATCGTTCGCAGCGTGACGGCGTACTCGGTGGCGAGCTCGGCGATCGACCAGGTCTCAGCGGACACCTGGCTATTGTGCATGCAGCCCAGCGTGCTTTACGTTTACGTAAGCGTCAAGCACGAAGGGGTGCCGCATGTTCGAGCTGTCCGAGGAACACCGGGAGTTCCGCCAGAGCGTTCGCGACTTCGCGGAGGCGGAGATCGCGCCGCATGCGGCCGAGTGGGACCGCAAGCACTACTTCCCGGTGGAGGTCGTGCAGAAGATGGGGAAGCTCGGCCTGTTCGGGCTGACCGCGCCGGAGGAGTACGGCGGCGCCGGCGGTGACTTCACCAGCCTGTGCGTGGCGATCGAGGAGATCTCCCGGGTCGACCAGTCGATGGGCATCACGCTCGAGGCGGCGGTCGGGCTCGGCATCAACCCGATCCTGACCTATGGCACCGACGAGCAGAAGGCGACCTGGCTGCCCGATCTCGTGGCCGGCCAGAAGCTGGCCGGGTTCGGCCTGACCGAGCCCGAGTCGGGCTCGGACGCCGGCGCGACCAAGACCCGCGCGGTGCTCGACGGCGGCGAGTGGGTGATCGACGGCTCGAAGCAGTTCATCACCAACTCGGGTTCGAGCATCACGAGCTGCGTGACGGTGACGGCGCGGACCGGCGAGCGCGCGGACGGCAAGCCGGAGATCTCCACGATCATCGTCCCGACCGGTACGCCGGGCTTCGTGGCGGAGACGGCGTACGACAAGCTCGGCTGGCACGCGAGCGACACGCATCCGCTGTCGCTGAGCGGCGTACGCGTCCCGGAGGCCAACCTGCTCGGCCAGCGCGGGAAGGGGTTCGCCCAGTTCCTCGCGACGCTCGACGACGGGCGGGTCGCGATCGCGGCCGTGGCCCTCGGCTGCATCCGCGCCTGCCTCGAGCTCTCGGTGCAGTACGCCGGTGAGCGGCAGACGTTCGGTGGCCCGATCGGACGCAAGCAGGGTGTCGCGTTCCAGATCGCCGACCTGAAGGTGATGGCCGACGCGGCCGAGCTGCTCGTCTACCGGGCCGCCGCGCTGAAGGACGCCGGAGCGTCAGTAGCCGAGTTCAAGCAGGCTGCGTCTGTTGCCAAGCTGTATGCGACCGAGTCGGCGGTAAGCGCTACCAGGATCGCCACCCAGGTCTTCGGCGGCTACGGCTTCATGGAGGAGTACCCGGTCACCCGCTTCTACCGCGACGCCAAGATCCTCGAGATCGGCGAGGGCACGTCGGAGGTGCAACGGATGCTGATCGCCCGAAGCCTCGGGCTACCGGTGGAATGATGCCTGCATGACTGTATCGATGCCACGACTCCGTCGCGGCGGGTCACGGGGCTGTGACTCCCGGCCTTCCCTCGTCGCTCCGGTCGCTTCGCTCCCTCCGCTCCTCCGTCCAGGCCGGGAGGCCCCATGACCGGCGATCACTGGACTGAGGTCAAGGTCGCCCGCGAAGCGACGCTGGCGCCGCCGGAGAAGGCCAAGACCAAGCTCGACAGCCAGAACAAGCTCTATGTCCGCGACCGGATCGCGCTGCTGGTCGACGAGGGCAGCTTCGTCGAGGAAGCGCAGCTGGCCAACGCGCTCAATCCCGGCCTGCCCGCCGACGGCGTGGTCACCGGCCGTGCGCTGGTCGACGGCCGTCCGGCGCTGATCGTTGCCAACGACCCGACCGTCAAGGCCGGCTCTTGGGGCGCGCGCACGGTCGAGAAGATCGTCCGGATCACCGAGGTCGCGCTCCGCGACGAGCTGCCGATCTTCTGGCTGATCGACTCCGCCGGCGCCCGCATCACCGACCAGGTCCAGCTGTTCCCGGGTCGTCGCGGCGCCGGCCGGATCTTCCACAACCAGGTCGCGCTGTCCGGCAAGGTCCCGCAGATCTGCTGCCTCTTCGGTCCGTCCGCGGCGGGCGGCGCGTACATCCCGGCGTTCTGCGACATCGTGATCATGGTCGACGGCAACGCCTCGATGTACCTGGGCTCGCCCCGGATGGCCGAGATGGTCGTCGGCGAGAAGGTGACGCTGGAGGAGATGGGCGGCGCCCGGATGCACACCAGCGTGTCCGGATGCGGCGACCTGCTCGCGTCCGACGACACCGAGGCGATCGAGCTCGCCAAGCAGTACTTCTCCTACCTCCCCGGTTCGTGGCGCTCGCGACCGCCGTCGTACGACGCCTCGGACGCCGGCCGCGACTTCACCCGCGACCTGGTGCCGGCCGAGGAGAGCGTCGGGTTCGACATCCACGACGTGATCGACGCGGTCGTCGACGCGGACACGTTCTTCGAGATCAAACCGGCGTACGCGCCGGAGCTCGTGGTCGGGTTCGGGCTGCTGGCCGGGCAGGTGGTCGGGATCGTCGCGAACCAGCCGGCCGTGAAGGGCGGCGTGCTGTTCGTCGACTCGGCGGACAAGGCGGCGCGGTTCATCTGGCTGTGCGACGCGTTCAACGTGCCGCTGATCTATCTGTGCGACGTGCCCGGGTTCATGATCGGCAGCGAGGTGGAGCGGGCCGGGATCATCCGGCACGGCGCGAAGATGATCACCGCGGTGTCGGAGGCAACCGTGCCGACGGTGTCCGTGATCGTCCGCAAGGCGTACGGCGCCGGCCTGTACGCGATGTGCGGGCCGGGCTTCTCGCCGGACGCGTGCGTCGCGCTGCCGACCGCGAAGATCGCGGTGATGGGTCCGGAGGCGGCCATCAACGCCGTGTACTACAACAAGATCCAGGAGATCGCCGACGAGGGCGAACGGGTCGAATACGTCGCGAAGCTCCGCGAGGAGTACGAGACCGATATCGACATCCTGCGCCTGGCGGCCGACCTGGTCATCGACGCGATCGTCGAGCCCGAGGACCTCCGCAACGACCTGATCGCCCGCCTCGCCGCGGCGCAGTCCAAGGACCGGACCTTCTCCCACCGCCGGCACGGCGTACCGCCGGTGTAGATAGTCTGCGGTTCGTGAGTGCAAACGATTTCGCGGGCCGCGTCCGCTCTCGGGAGAAGCTGGTCGGCTACTGGATCACGCTGGACGTGCCACCGGTCGCCGAGCGCATCGCGAGGCTGGGATACGACTACGTGGTGCTCGACGGCCAGCACGGCCTGATCGGGTACCAAGGCCTGATGACCGGCCTGCTCGCCATCGACGCCGGGGCCTCGATCGGGCCGCGGCCGACGGTCGGCCTGGTCCGGGTCGAGGCGAACGATCCGACGCCGATCGGGCGGGCGCTCGACGCCGGCGCGACCGGGGTGATCGTGCCGCTGATCGACACCGCGGACGACGTCGCGCGGGCGGTCCGCGCGGCGAAGTACCCACCGGTCGGGGTGCGTTCGTTCGGGCCGATGCGGGCGTCGTTGCGGATCGGTCCGGTGCCGGCCGACAGCAACGCGCAGACCGTCGTACTCGCGATGATCGAGACACCGCTCGGGCTGAAGAACGTGGCTGAGATCTGCGCGACGCCCGGCCTCGACGGCGTGTACGTCGGCCCGTCGGACCTCGGTCTCGCGCTGGGCGCACGGTTCCCGGGCGACCCGGAGATCGAGGGCCCGTTCGAGGAGGCGCTCGAGCTGATCGCGCGGACCGCGCAGGAGGCCGGGATCGCCGCCGGCATCCACACCTTCGACGGCGAGTCCGCGAAGCGCCGGATCGAGCAGGGCTACAGCTTCGCGACCGTTGCCTCCGACCTCAGCCACCTCGAGGCGATCGCCGCGGCGCACCTCGACACCGCAAGGTCCTAGGAACACACCGGTGCCTTCTCGGGTTAGGTTCGAAGAGACCAACCCAAGGAGGCCGGGGATGAAGGCACCCGAGCGCGGCGCGTTGCCGCAGGGACTGGCGGCGACGCTGGGGCGGACGTACGGGCGACTGACCGAGACGGTGCAGCGGCTGACCGATGCGGACTTCCAGCGCGAGACCCGTTGCCCCGGTATGCCCGTAGGCCCGCTGCTCGTCCATCTGCTGTACGACGCCCAGCGCGCGCTGATCGCCTTCGCCAGCCCGGCCGTGGTCGAGCCCGACCGGGACTTCGTCAGCTATTGGAAAGACTTCCCGCCGCACCCCGACGGTGACACGAGCTTCGTCCAGAGCATCGCAGCGTCGTACCGCAAGCCTGGTCTGCTCGTGCAGCACTGGCGTGAGGTCTCGGAGGCCGCCGTACGAGCGTCCGCGCTCGGGCTGGCGACGAAGGGCCGCCGGATCGAGACCCAGGGTCATGTCCTGCGGTCGGTCGACTTCGTCGCGACATTGGTGCTTGAGGCAACGGTTCATCACCTCGACCTGACCGTCGGGCTGCCGGACGCGCCGGAGCCGGATCCGCAAGGACTGCAGGTGACCGCACGCACGCTGGACGGGCTGTTCGGTCCGGACGCGTGGGACGTGATCGGCTGGGACACTACGACGTACGTGCTGAAGGCAACCGGTCGCCTGCCGCTCGACGACGACGACCTGGAGATGCTCGGCCCGCACGCGAGCCGCCTGCCGTTGCTCGGCTAGAACACCCCGGCGAACGGGTCGTCCAGGTCCTGCCAGTCGAGGCCGGCCAGCTCGGACTCGGTCAGCAGGCAGGCGTCGAGGATCGCCTGCAACCGCGCCGGATCGAGACCCATGCCGGTCGCGACCACCGTGCACTCCGCGAGGTGCTCGGTCTCGGACCACTCGCCCAGCATCCCGAGCGACGCGCTGTACCCGGCGGACTCCCAGCGGACGCGCTGGGTCGGACGGTTCGCCAGCCAGACCACGCCGCGGCTTCGGACGACGCCGTCGACGATGTCCTCGAGCGCGTCGTTCAGCCGGGTCGGGTGCAGCGGACGCGTCGACGTCCACAACACCGTCGTCACTCCGTCGCCGCTCGGCTGCACCCGGTCCGACGACGTGAGCTCTCCGGCCCACGCCTCGGCCGCATCGAAGTCGAACCGCCCGGTCCGCACAACCGGTCCGGTCGGTACGCCGGCAACGTCGGCTGTCACCACGGAAGTCCGCGGATTCAGGTGCTCGAGCAAGTGCACCAGCCGGTCAGCCGCCGCGCTGCGGTGTGCGTTGGTCAGCACGCAGACATCGGCGTACTCGATCTGGCGGGCTGTCAGCTCCGCGACATTGCGCCGATCGGGTAGACCAAGGGCAAGACCGCGCTCCGCGAGCAGTTCGTCACCGGACAGTTGCTCGACGAGCAGTACGGCGTCGACGACGCAGGTGACTGTGTCGACGGCGATCTCCGGCAGCGCGGACACCAGCGTGGCGACGAGCGGACGTGCCTCCATCGCCGGCGGCGCCGCGAGCACGATGTGGTCCCAGTTCGCCCGCGCGACGAGTGCCTCCAGCAACGGTACGAGCGACTCGATCAGCTGGCAGGCGCCGCAGTCGTCCCCGACCGTGAACTCGCCGGCGTCGATCGGCCCGGACGCATCCTGAACGCGCCACGACAGCACGCCGCGCTCCGGCAGCTCGTCCTGGTCAACGACCACGACCACTGTGGTGGCGTCGGTCATCGCATCGAGTACAGGCTCCCGCAAGGTCGTGGAGAGCCCCACCAACAGGGACAACGGAGTCTTCGCTCGGGCGGTCATCTCCTGAGTATATGAAAACGGTTTTCATCAGTCCAGAGGTCCGGTTGTCTGATAGGCAAGGGGTATGGCGATCGAGATCGGGCAGTTCAGCGGTGAATGGGACGAGCTCCTGGAGCTCCTGGACATGGCGTTCTCGTCGCCGTGGACCGACGCGCAGTACGAATCCGAGCGGAAGATCTGGGAGCGCGAGCGGTCGACGGTCGCGATCGACGACGGGCAGCTGGTCGGGCACACCGGGACGTTCTCGCATCGGATGGCGGTGCCCGGCGGGCAGCTGCCGGTCGCAGGCGTGACGATGGTCGGCGTACGGGCCACGCATCGGCGGCGGGGCATTCTGCGTGATCTGATGCGGGCGCAGCTGACCGACGTTCACGAGGCCGGCACGGAGCCGTTGGCCGCGCTGACGGCCAGCGAGCCGGTCATCTATCCGCGGTTCGGGTACGGGCTCGCGGCCGATCACCAGGAGATCGCCGTACCGAAGGTGTCGCGCACGCTGCGCCCGGTGGCCGGCATCGACGACGTGACGATCCGGTACGTCGACGTCCGCGAGAGTCTCGCCCGCTGCGCGGAGCTGCGGAACAAGCTGGCGCTGGAGCGGCCGGGGATGTTCCAGCACGACGAGCGCTGGCAGGAGTACACGATCAGCGACAACCTGACCGGCAATCCCGCGAACGGGTCGAAGGTCCGGTGCGTGCTGGCCGAGCGCGACGGTGAGCTGACCGGGTTCGCTCACTATCGGACCAAACGGGCAGAGAAGGGGTACGTCGACGTACAGCGGGTGCACGCGGCCGACCTTGCGTCCCATGCGGCGCTCTGGAGGTACCTGCTCGAGCCGGACCTGCTCAGCGAGACGCGCTGCGAGATGCTCGCCTCGGATGACCCGCTGCTGGACCTCCTGCTCGACCCGCGGGCACCGTCGCCGATCACGCGGGACGGCCTGTGGGTCCGGCCGGTCGACGTCGGTACGGCGCTCGCCGGGCGGACGTACGCGCGCGACGTCGACGTCGTCATCGAGGTGGTCGACGACTTCCTGCCGTGGAACGCGGGCCGCTGGCACCTCGACGGCGGGCCGGAAGGTGCCAGCTGCGAGTCCACGTCCCGGGACGCCGACCTGACGCTGCACGTGCGTGATCTCGGCGCCGTCTACCTCGGTCGCCCGTCACTGGCCAGGCTCGGCCGGGCGGGTCTGGTCCACGAGCACACGGCCGGCGCCCTGTCCACGACTGCGGAAGCGTTTTCCACATCTCGACTCCCCTTCCTCGATACGGGCTTTTGACGGGGTAGCCTGCCCAGATGCAGACGCAGCGGCGGGGTGCACTCGCGGTGGCCGCCGTGGTGCTCGTCGGGGTTGTCGCGGCCGGCTTCGTCGTGCTCGCGTCGGCGAGCGGGCCGGTCCGGCCGGTGAGCGACAGCACGCTGAAGGCCAGCCCGCGGCCGCTGCCGACGTTCACGCCGTCCGACACCGCTGCGCCGCCGCCCACCGCGACAGCGTCGCCGCGGGACATCAAGCCTGTCGAGATGCCGGGCTGGTTGAAGGCGTTGTGGCAGGCGGTGATCTACCTGGCGATCGCGGCACTGCTGGTGTTCATCGGTCTGGTCATCTACCGGATCATCAGCAAGGTGCGGCTGCCCCAGGCCGAGCCCGACGACACGGACTGGGAGCGGGTGAAGACCGAGCGTCTGGCCGAGGCTGTCGACGCCGGCCTCGCGCGAATCGATTCCGGCAAGGCGACGGATGCGGTGATCGCGTGCTGGGTGGCGCTGGAGGAAGCGGCCGCGTCGGCCGGAGTGCCTCGGGATCCGTCGGAGACACCGGCCGAGTTCACCGTGCGCGTGCTCGGGATCGGCGGGATCTCCGAGGGGCAGCTGGTCCGGCTCGGCGCGCTGTATCGCGAGGCGCGGTACTCCACGCACGGCTCGAGCGAGGAAGCGCGAGCCGAGGCGCGGGCTGCGTTGCTGCGGTTGCGTGATGACCTCGCGGCGGCTCATCCCGACACTGCGGAGGTCGCCGGATGACGTCGTACCGCTGGTCGGCCTTGGAGGAGAAGGGGCCGCCGCAGGAGGTCAAGAAGAGCCGGTCGTTGCGGCTGAACAAGATGCTTCTGCAGCACATCGGCATCGCAGTGCTGGCGAGTTTGCTGCTGGTTGCGGTGTTCGGCGCGGCAGGGATGGCGCCGCGGCCGTTGTGGTTCGTAGGAGCTGCGCTCGCGCTCGGGATCGGGTCGCTGGCGATCCGGCTGGTGTTGCCGCAGGTCGTGGAGACCAGTTGGCCCGGCCAGCACGACGACAAGCTCGCCGCGCTGCGGACGCGGACCAGCGACAACCGGACCCAGTTCATCGCCACCTGGCTGCAGGAGTCGAGCCGCGAGCGGCGTGCCGGTGAAGGCTCCCAGACCTTCGTGCGCCGGGTGCGGCCGATGCTGCTCGAGCTGGCCACCGACCGCCTGGTGCACCGGCACGGAGTCGACCCTGAGCTCGAGCCGGACCGGGCTCGCGAGATCACCGGCGACCGGCTCTGGCAGCTGATCACCGGTGACGACAAACGCACCGCGTCGCTCGACGAGATCGAGTACGCGATTCACACCATCGAGAACCTGTGAGGACTACCTGTGACTGATCGCGAGCTGACTCTGGGTGAGGTCTCCGACCTGAGCCGGCAGGTGCTGGAGCGGGTCAGCCAGGCCGTGGTCGGGAAGGCCGAAGCACTCGAGCTGGTGCTGGCGGGCGTCCTGGCCGGCGGGCACGTGCTGCTCGAGGACTACCCGGGTCTCGCGAAGACGCTGGCCGCGCGGTCGTTCGCGCAGGCGCTAGGGCTGGAGTTCCGGCGCGTGCAGTTCACGCCGGACCTGCTGCCGTCGGACGTCACCGGCGGGTTCGTTTACGACCAGAAGGAGTCCGAGTTCGTCTTCCGGCCCGGCCCGATCTTCACCGGCCTGCTGCTGGCCGACGAGATCAACCGGACGCCGCCGAAGACACAGGCTGCGCTGCTGGAGTCGATGCAGGAGCACCAGGTCACCGTCGAGGGGCAGACGTTCCCGCTGCCGACTCCGTTCCACGTGCTCGCGACGGCGAACCCGGTCGAGTACGAAGGCACCTACCCGCTGCCGGAGGCACAGCTCGACCGCTTCATGCTGCGGATCGGCTTCGGCTACCCGAGCCCCGCGGAGGAGTGGGAGGTGCTGCGTCGCCGGATGAGCCGTCGTCGTGAAGACCAGACCGTCGACGCGGTGACTGATGCAGCCGGCCTGCTCGCCGCGCAGCAGGCCGTCGAGCGGGTCACTGTCGACGACACCGTCGGTCAGTACTGCGTCGACCTCGCCGCCGCGACCCGTCGGGACTCGCAGGTGCTAGTAGGCGCGTCACCGCGTGGTTCGCTGGCGCTGCTGCTGACAGCGCGGGCGTACGCGGTGATCAAGGGCCGCGACTACGTCGTACCGGAGGATGTGAAGGCGGTGGCCGTGGCTGCGCTGGCGCACCGGATCACGGTGCGGCCGGAGCTGTGGCTGCATGAGGTCACCGGTGCGACCGTCGTACGGACGGTGCTCGGTTCGGTTGCGGCGCCGCCAACCGTGGTCGGCGCAACCAGCGCATGAGGTGGCGTCCGACGCACGCGCAGATCCGGGCGATCTGCGTGGCTGCGGTGCTGCTGGCGGTCGCCGTGTTCTTCCGGCGGCCGGATGCCGCCGTGTTCGGGTTGCCGTTGGCGTTCCTGGCGGCGTGGGGACGGTTCTTCCGCCCCCGGGAGCGGCCGGAGGTGCACACCGAGCTCGACGCGGACGTGCTCTTCGAGGGGCAGGCGACGACGTACCGGCTGCGGGTGCCGGACGGGGTTGATCCGGACATCGACCTGATCGTGGCGGCGTTGCCGCGGACGGCCTGGTTCCAGTACGACCCGCCGCAGGCGGCGATCGCGGAGCCGGTGTCGAACGGTGAGGTGACGCTGGAGGTCGGCGTACGGTCGAAGCGATGGGGACTGCGGTCGTTGGAGCGGCCAACGGTCACGGCGACCTCGTCGGTGGGGGCGTACCGGATCCAGGTGACGTCGGTGGAGTCGCAGGCGGTGACGACGTTGCCGCTGCGGGAGGGCTTCGAGGCGGTCGACGCCGTACCGCGGCCGGCCGGGCTGGTCGGGTTGCACCGGTCGCGGCGGCCGGGCGAGGGGACGGAGCTGGCCGGCGTACGGCCCTTCCGGACCGGCGACCGGTTGCGGCGGATCAACTGGGCGGTGTCGGCGCGGACGCAGGAGCTGCACGTCACGTCGACGTGGTCGGACCGCGACACCGAGGTCGTGATCATGGTCGACACCGGCGGCGAGATCGGGGTCAGCGAAGGGATCGACGGGCGGTCGTCGAGCCTGGATACCGCCGTACGAGCGGCCGCTGCGGTTGCGGAGCACTACCTGCGCAACGGCGACCGGGTGCGGTTGATCGACACCGGCAGCCTGTTCCGCGGGGTGCGGTCGGGGAGCGGGCGCGCGCATCTGCGGCGGATCCTGGACACGCTGGTCCATGCGGATCGGCGCGGCCGGCAGCAGGACGAGGAGCAGTTGGCTCGTCGCAACCGGGTCCGGTCGGACAGCTTGGTGCTCGTGCTCAGCCCGCTGCTGCGTCCGGTGATGCTCGGCTACATCGTCACGCTCGTCCACTCCGGCTGCACGGTGATCGCGATCGACACGTTGCCGCCGGACGTCACGTCGATCCTCGACGTCGACGCCCACGACACGCGATCGTGGCCGCTGGCCTGGCGCCTGCGGTTGCTCGAGCGCCGCCGTGATCTCGATCGGCTCAGCGACCTCGGCGTACCGACGGTTCCGTGGCGCGGCTCCGGGACGCTGGATGAGGTACTGCGGGACGCCGCGCGACTGTCCGCCGCACCGAGGATCCGCTCATGAGTACTGCCGAGAAGATCACGCTCTGGCTGGCGCAGTTGCGCGCGTCCGGTCGGGCTGTCGTATATGGCCGGCTGGTGATCGCGGTCGCAGGTGCTGCCGCGCTCGTCGTACCGGCTGTTCAGTCCTGGGACCAGTTGGACCTGATCCCGCTGGTCGGCGTACCAATGCTGTTGGCAACTATCGTGCTGCCGGACTCGCTGGCGGGCATCGTGTTTCTGCTGGTGGTCGCGCTCGGTTGGCTCATGCGGGCGCCGGCGGAGATCAGCTGGAGCCTGGTGCTGACCGCGCTGGCGCTCGTGCTGGTGCATCTTGCCGCCGCGTTCGCTGCTCAGCTGCCGTCGTACGCGCGGGTTCATCCGGCGGCGTTGCGGCGCTGGTGGTTGCCTACGGCAATTGCCTTGCTGCTGGTGCCGGTGGTGGCGTTGGCTGCTGCGCTGGTGCAAGGTGCGGATGTGCCGGGGTCGCTGGTGGTGACGGTTCTCGCGATGGGGCTGGGGACGGCGACCATCTGGTTCGCCGCCGGGCAGAAGCTCGATCGGAGTTAGTCGAGCGTCTTCGCGATCTCCTCGGCCCAGGGGAGCGGGATGGCTGTTGGGCCGATGACCTGCATGGCGGACATGACGGTGATCAGCATTCCGGCGGAGAGGAACTCCCGTGCTTGTTGCGGGGTGGCGCCGGTCAGCTCGCGGATCAGTGCGTAGATGCTGCCGAAGCGTTGCCGGACGCAGTCGCCGATGGCTGGGTCGCCGCTGGCGGAGAAGCCGTGAAGCAGTACCAGTAGGACCTCGGGCTCAGCCAGTAGACGGTGGTAGTTCTGCCCGAGGCTGGCCAGCTCGGGGGCCTCCTCGGCCGCCTCGCGGAACAGCTGCTCGATCCGGTCGCACACGCTCTGGACGGCGGCGAGGAACAGCTGCTGCTTGGTCCCGAACAACCGAATCACGTACGGCTGTGACACCCCGGCCATTCGTGCGATCTCGTCGGTCTTCGTGCCCTCGTACCCCGACGCGGCGAACGCCTTCACAGCGGCCTGCAGGACTTCCTCGCCGCGCTCTTTCGCGGTCAACCTGACCCTCGTCATCCCAGCTCCTCTCGGCTTTCCCGACGCCACCCTTGACATGTTATCAGTGGATGCATACTCTCGTCATCGGTGAAGTTATCAGTGAATTACAACTAGGAGCTCGAGATGACCGCTCTCGTCGAGAGGGATGTGGTGGGGACCCGGAGCCGTGGGCTCGGGGTGGTGCTGGCCGCGGTGGGGATTCCCACCTTCATGGTCACGCTGGACAACCTGGTCGTGACGAACGCGCTGCCGGTGATCAAGACCGAGCTGGGCGCGTCGTTGTCGGACCTGCAGTGGTTCGTGAACGCCTACACGCTGGCCTTCGCCGCGCTGCTGCTGACCGCGGCCGCGATCGGCGACCGGCTCGGCCGGCGGCGGATGTTCCTGGCCGGGATCGCGCTGTTCACGCTCGCGTCGGCCGCCTGCGCGCTGGCGACCGAGCCGTGGATGCTGACCGCCTTCCGTGCGATCCAGGGCATCGGCGCGGCGGCCGTGATGCCGCTGTCGCTGACCTTGCTCGCGGGCGCAGTACCGGAGAAGCAGCGGAGCGCGGCGATCGGCATCTGGGGCGGTATCTCCGGCCTCGGTGTCGCCGTCGGGCCGGTGGTCGGCGGCGCGGTTGTCGACGGCCTGAACTGGCAGTGGATCTTCTGGCTGAACGTTCCGGTCGGCGTGTTCGCAGTACTGCTCGCTGCTCGGGTCCTGTCCGAGTCCAGGGGTACGGCGAAGCGGCTCGACCTGCTCGGGCTGGTTCTGGCGACGGCCGGCGTGCTGTCGATCGTGTGGGGTGTCGTGCACGGAGCCGACGACGGTTGGACGTCCGGCGGCGTGCTCGGCTCGCTGATCGCGGGCGTCGTACTGCTGGCAGCGTTCATCGGCTGGGAGGGTCGGACGTCTGCGCCGATGCTGCCGCTGCGGCTGTTCTCGGTCCGCTCGTTCAGCGTGGTGAACATCGTTTCGTTCACCTTCGCGGTCGGCGTGTTCGGATCGGTGTTCCTGCTGGCGCAGTTCTTCCAGGTCGTGCAGCACTACACGCCGTTCCAGTCCGGCGTACGCACCCTGCCGTGGACCGCGGCGCCACTCGTGGTCGCACCGATCGCCGGTCTGATCGTCGATCGAGTCGGCCCGCGGACGCTGATCGTCGCCGGACAGCTGCTCCTCGCGGCGGGGCTCGGGTGGATCGCCATGATCACCACCGCGACAACGCAGTACGGCGATCTCGTCGCACCGTTCATCCTCGCCGGGATCGGCATGGGGCTGACCTTCGCGCCGTCGGCGAGCGTCGTGATGAACAGCGCGTCCGACGCGGATCGGGGCGTGGCGTCGGGTACGAACAACACGATCCGCGAGGTCGGAGTCGCGATGGGCGTCGCCGTACTCGCGTCGGTGTTCGCCTCGGCCGGGTCGTACGAGTCGCCGACCAGCTACGCCGCCGGGCTGGTGCCCGCCGTCTGGACGGGCGCCGCGATCGTCGCCGCCGGTGCGCTGGTCGCCTTCCTGCTGCCGGGTCGCTCTAAAGTGTGACCGTGCTGGACGCAGACGACGTACGACGGATCGCGCTGTCCTTCCCGGAGACGGTGGAGAAGAAGCGCTGGGGACACCCGACGTTCGACGTCGCCGGGCGGATGTTCGTCACGGTGCCGGACGACCAGACCTCGTTCGCGGTCCGGTGTCCCCGGCTGGAACGC
Organism: Kribbella rubisoli; assembly: GCF_004217145.1. Lineage (GTDB taxonomy): Bacteria > Actinomycetota > Actinomycetes > Propionibacteriales > Kribbellaceae > Kribbella > Kribbella rubisoli. The sequence continues at coordinate 278,270 of NZ_SHKR01000012.1, forward strand.
GAAGAGTTGATCGCGGCAGAACCCGACAAGTTCTGGGTGCCGAAGCACGAGGCGGGCTCGAACTGGGTTCGGGCCCGCCTCGCCGCGCTCGAGGACGCCGACGAGTTGCGCGACATCCTGCTCGACTCCTGGCAGCAGGTCGCCCCGCCGGGGTCAGCTGACGTATCTGGGTGACACCGCGAAGGTGTTGCAACTGGCCGGGTTGCCGGTCTTGAACGACGTACCCATGAACCGCTGCTGGCTCGCCACGCTGCCGTGGTCGCCCTCTTCCGGCTTGTCGCCGGCCGTCAGGACCCACTTGTTCCACACGTAGAGCATCTCGCCGCTGATCGGGTAGCTGCGCTTGTTGACCGCGAGGAAGACGCCGGCGAAGCAGTTCGCCTGCAGCTCCATCCGGCGGGTCTGCCGGGTCCGGTCGTCGTAGTTGGTCAGCTCGTAGCGGATGTTGTCCGACGCTTGCAGGATGCCGGTCATGTTCTGTACGCCGTGCCCGTACTCGTGCGCGACCGAGCGGGTGTACCACATCCGCGCGTACGCCTTGGACTCCGCGTCCGGGTACTCGGTGTACGCCTGCACGAACACGTCGACCTTCATGTACAGGTTGTTGTTGGCCGAGCAGTAGTACGGCACGCTGACCGGGCCGGTGCCGCACGGGCCGGTCGCATTCGTGCCTGCCCAGAACGTCATCGTCGGCGGCTTGAACTTGTAGCCGGCCTTCGCCACCAGCGGCGCCCACGCCTTGTCCAGGCAGGGCTTGATCGCGGTCCAGTACGCCGCCGCGTTGCGCGCGTTGGTCGGCCGGACCCTCGGCTCCTTGCAGTTGACCGTCTTCATCTGGCCGGCCCTGTAGAGCGCGTTCTTCGCGACGACCGTCGAGTCCGACACCTTCGGCGCGGTCGTGGTCGTCGTCTCCGTGCTGGTCGGCTGCTCGGTCGGTTGCTCCGTGGGCTGTTCTGTCGGCCCGCCGGTGGGTTCTTCGGTGGGCGACCCGGTCGGCTCCGGGGTGTAGCGGCTGGGGCTCACCGGCGGCGTCGTCACGTCGTCGGCGTTCTTCTTGACGACGCCGATGATCCACCCCCCGACGATCGCGACGCCGACGATCGACAGGAGCGCGATCAGCGGCGCCTTCGACTTCTTCCGCGGCCGCTGCGGCTGCCAGCCCGGACCGCCCCCGGGACCGCCGGGTCCGGGCGGTCCGAAGTTCGGACCCCAGCCGAAGCCCGGGCCTTGCGGCGGCGGCGCGCCGTACTGACGCTGTGGCGGTCCGTACGCGGGCTGCTGGTACGGCGGCGGTTGCTGCTGGTACTGCGGCTGCTGCGGCGGGTACTGCTGCTGGTACTGCTGCGGATCAGGCGGGTACGGCGGGTTCTGGCCGGGCGGCCCGTAGGGTGGCTGGCTCAACGCCGTTCCTCTCCTGTGCGTCAGAAAGCGACCGCCACAGTATCGGCAACAAACAGGTCAGTATCGCGCACCCCTGGACGGTAGGGTCGGCCTGTGAACGATCCCGTGACTGATGCGCGCACACCGAACAGCCCGATCGACCAGCTGGCTGAACGGCACCTCGAGCAGGAGATCGTGCTCGACCCGATCACGGCCACCGAGCTGGGGATCGCCGGCCATGACCACGAGCTGCCGGACTTCACGCCGGCCGGGTTCGAGGCGCGGGTCGAGCTGACCCGGCAGACCCTCGGCGAGGCGCAGGCGATCGAGCCCGCGAGCCCGCGCGAGGAGGTCGCCAAGGACGCGCTGGTGGAGCGCCTCGGGCTGGAGCTCGAGCGCTACGAGGCCGGCGTACCGCAGCACCAGCTGAACGCGATCTCGTCGGTCCCGGCGGCGTTGCGGCAGGTGTTCGACCTGATGCCGACCGACACCGAGCAGGACTGGGAGACGGTCGCGATCCGGCTCAACCAGATCGGTACGACGCTCGACGGGTACCGTGACACGCTGCTCGAGCAGGCCGCGCAGGGCCGGATCTCCGCGGTGCGTCAGGTGAACGGGCTGGCCGAGCGGATCGCCAGCTGGACCGGCGCCGACGGCGACGACTTCTTCGCCGGGCTGGCCGCGCAGGCTCCGCAGAGCGCGGTGAAGTCGACGGTCGAGGCCGCGGCAGCGTCTGCACGCAAGGCGTTCGACCAGTTCGGCGCCTGGCTGACCACCGACCTCGCGCCGCGGGCGCCGCAGCGGGACGCGTGCGGCCGGGAGGTGTACGAGCTGGCCTCGCGCAGCTTCCTCGGCGCGGCGATCGACCTCGAGGAGACGTACGCGTGGGGCTGGGCCGAGCTGGCCCGGATCGAGAACGACATGCAGGACATCGCGGCCGGCCTGAACGGCGGCGAACGGAACATCGAAGCGACGGCTGCGCTGCTGGACAACGACCCGGCGCGGACGATCCGCGGCAAGGACGCCTTCCGGGACTGGATGCAGCAGCTGTCCGACGCGGCCGTCGCCGAGCTGGGCGGCACCCACTTCGACATCGCCGACGAGATCCGCACGCTCGAGTGCATGATCGCGCCGACCTCGGACGGCTCGATCTACTACACGCAGCCGAGTGAGGACCTGACCACCCGACCGGGCCGGATGTGGTGGGCAGTGCCGAACGGCGTCGAGCAGTTCGCCACCTGGCGCGAGGTCACGACCGTGTACCACGAGGGCGTGCCCGGACATCACCTCCAGGTCGCGCAGACGATGCTTCGGACCGACCTGCTGAACCGCTGGCAGCGGATCGCGTGCTGGGTGTCCGGTCACGGCGAGGGCTGGGCGCTGTACGCCGAGCGCCTGATGGAGGAGCTGGGCTACCTCGAGGAACCGGGCGCGCGGTTCGGCATGCTGGACGCGCAGGGCTTCCGGGCGGCACGGGTGATCGTTGACATCGGCATGCATCTGGAGCTGGAGGTCCCGCGCGACAACCCGTTCGGCTGGCGGCCCGGCGAGCGGTGGAACGCCGAGCTCGGCTTCGAGTTCCTGCGCGCGCACTGCCGGATGGAGGTCGAGTTCCTGCACGCCGAGCTCAACCGGTACCTCGGCTGGCCGGGGCAGGCGCCGTCGTACAAGGTCGGCGAGCGGATCTGGCTGCAGGCGCGCGAGGAGGCCAAGCAGCGCAAGGGATCCGCGTTCGACCTGCGGACGTTCCACTCGGACGCGCTCAACCTCGGGTCGATCGGCCTGGACCCGCTGCGCCGGGCGCTGGCGAAGCTGTGAGCATCCGTTTCGTCCTGGCCTCGAAGTCGCCGGCCAGGCTGAAGATGCTGCGCAGTGCGGGCATCGAGCCCGAGGTGATCGTCTCCGGCGTCTACGAGGACGACGTGACCGCGGAGAATCCGGGCGAGCTGGCGCGGTTGCTCGCGACGCTGAAGGCGCGAGCGGTGGTCGCGAACTTGAGCGATCACGCCACGGTGCTCGGGTGCGACTCGGTGCTGGAGTTCGACGGGGAGCCGTACGGGAAACCCGAGACGCCCGACGCCGCACGCGAGCGCTGGCGGATGATGCGCGGGCGCACCGGCGTACTGCACACCGGACACTGCCTGATCGACACCTCGGCCAAGCAGGAGCTGCGGGAGCTGGCGTCGACCACCGTCCACTTCGCCGACCTGACCGACGACGAGATCGACGCGTACGTCGCCACCGGCGAACCGCTCGTCGTCGCCGGAGCGTTCACCGTCGACGGGCTCGGCGGGCCGTTCGTGACCGCGATCGAGGGCGATTACCACAACGTCGTCGGCCTGTCGTTGCCGTTGCTGCGGGACATGCTCGCGCAGGTCGGCATCGCCTGGCCCGAGCTGTGGAGGACCACGTCCGACTACGTCTACGACGAGACCGTCGCCTCGACGTACGACGACACACGCGGCGGCCTCACCCGCGCCGTGGCTGCCGCCGAGGCAGTGGATTCTCTGCTCCCCAAGGGCGGTCGCGTCCTCGAGCTGGCCGTCGGCACCGGCATCGTCGGCGCCGAGCTCGTTGCCCTAGGCAACCTAGTGCACGGCGTCGACATCTCGACCGCAATGCTCCAGCATGCCCGCGTCCGGCTCCCGGGCCACGTCGCCGCGGCCGACGCGACGCGGCTCCCGATCGCGGATCGGCGCTGCGACGCGGTCGTAGCCGTCTGGCTGCTGCACCTGCTCAACAACAGCGAGCCGGTCATCGCCGAGGTCGCCCGGGTCCTACGCACCGACGGCGTCTTCGTCACCACCACCGAAAAAACCGACGCGAGCCGCTACGCCGACGGCCGGGACCCCCACGACACGCGCTCCCAGGACTCCCTCGCCCACCTCGCCGCGGTTGCAGCCCGCCACGGCCTGGTACTGGACGGCGCAACAACCTTCACGGGCCCAGTGCGCAACACGGGCGAGATCCCGCAATACCCCTTGGTTCGCTTCCGCCGCGCCTGATCGGCAGCTCGACAGGAGGTGTCGCCGACTCCGGCGCCCTCCGATGCTGCGGTACGCGTGAGCGAACCGCCAGGTAGACGTATACGTCCTGTCGTGCTGCAGACGGACTACGGGTGTGCCGACGCGCGCCACTGGCCGGGGCCAGGGTGGAACGGGGTGCGGGCGTTGCGCCAGTAGGTGGCCCAGTTGCCGGCGCGTTGTGGGTCCGGTGCAGGCCCGGGAGCGGCGGAGCGGGCGGCCAGCACGGTGATCAGGGCGGCGAGCTCTTCCGGCGTCGGATCGCCCTTGACAACCCGCACCAAAGTCTCACTCATCACAAAGTCCTCTCTTGCCGCTTGCCTCGTGTTCCTTACGTCCGAAGAAGTGTGGGCGATAGCCCTCGGATCTTCGGACGCAAGGTTCGTCACAGGGGGATGTTGCCGTGCTTCTTCGGGGGGAGGGTGTCGCGCTTGGTGCGGAGGAGACGGAGGGCGCGGATGATTTCGGCGCGGGTCTCGCTGGGCTTGATGACCGAGTCGATGTAGCCGCGTTCGGCCGCGATGTACGGGTTCGCGAGGTGGTCCTCGTACTCCGTGATCAGCTGCTGGCGGCGGGACTCCGCGTCCTCGGCGCCGGCCAGTTCGCGGCGGTACAGGATGTTGACCGCGCCCTGGGCGCCCATCACCGCGATCTGCGCGGTCGGCCAGGCGATGTTCATGTCCGCGCCGAGATGCTTCGAACCCATCACGTCGTACGCGCCGCCGTAGGCCTTGCGGGTGATGACGGTGATCATCGGGACGGTCGCCTCGGCGTACGCGTAGATCAGCTTGGCGCCGCGGCGGATGATGCCGTTCCACTCCTGGTCGGTGCCGGGCAGGAAACCGGGTACGTCGACGAAGGTCAGGATCGGCAGGTTGAACGCGTCGCAGGTCCGGACGAAGCGCGCCGCCTTCTCGGACGCGTCGATGTCGAGCGTGCCGGCGAACTGCATCGGCTGGTTCGCGACCACGCCGACCGGGCGGCCCTCGACCCGGCCGAAGCCGACGATCATGTTCGGCGCGAACAGCGCGTGCACCTCGAGGAATTCGCCGTCGTCGACGACCGCCTCGATCGCGGTGTGCATGTCATACGGCTGGTTCGGTGAGTCCGGGACCAGCGTGTCCAGGGCGAGATCGGTCTCGGTGGGCTCGAGGTCCGCGGGTGCGTCGTACACCGGCGGGTCCTCGAGGTTGTTCTGCGGGAGGTGACCGACGAGCGCCTTCACCCACTCGATCGCGTCCTCCTCGTCGCTACCGAGGTAGTGCGCGTTGCCGGACTTGGTGTTGTGCGTCCGCGCGCCGCCGAGCTCCTCCTGGGTGACGTCCTCGCCGGTGACGGTCTTGATCACGTCCGGACCGGTGATGAACATGTACGACGACTCGTCGACCATGACCGTGAAGTCGGTGACCGCGGGGGAGTAGACCGCGCCGCCGGCACACGGGCCCATGATGAGAGAGATCTGCGGGATCACGCCGGACGCACGGACGTTGCGGCGGAAGATCTCGCCGTACAGCCCGAGGGAGACCACGCCTTCCTGGATCCGGGCGCCGCCGGAGTCGTTGATGCCGATCAGCGGGCAGCCGATCTTCATCGCCAGGTCCATCACCTTGACGATCTTCTCGCCGAAGACCTCGCCCAGGCTGCCGCCGAAGACGGTGAAGTCCTGCGCGAACACGCACACCTGACGGCCGTCGATGGTGCCGAACCCGGTCACCACGCCGTCGCCGTACGGGCGGTTGCCGTCCAGGCCGAAGCTGGTCGAGCGGTGCCGGGCGAATTCGTCCAGCTCGGAGAACGAGCCCTCGTCGAGCAGCAGCTCGATCCGCTCGCGGGCGGTCTTCTTACCGCGCGCGTGCTGCTTCTCCACGGCGCGCTCGGACCCGGCATGCACGGCCTCGTCCAGCCGGTGCTCGAGGTCCGCGAGCTTCCCGGCCGTGGTGTGGATGTTCACCGTCTCTCCCATGAACGCGCAGCCTACGCGCCAGTACGCCCTACCGCCTGTGACGTCCGCCGCAACGCGTCGCTGAACCTGCGGCCCCGGTAGGTTTCCGTCGTGGCGGACGCGCGAGTCAGTGCACTGATCCGGAGAATCAACGAGCTCGTCGAGGCGGACACCGGGAGCCGGTCGCTGGCTGTCGGCGACCAGATCACCAGGCGGGTGACACGGTCCGATCAGCGGCGCCTGCGCCTGCTGGTGGACAACCTCGACATTCCGGCCCGGCTCGCGCCGCGGGCTGGGGAGGCCGATCCGCGGGCCGGGATCCGTGAGGCCCTGATCGAGACGGTCGCGAGCTGCACCGGCGTACTGGAACCGCGGGAGCCGGTCGAGGAGTCGCTCTATCCGTACGGCCGGTCCCGGTTCGAGGCGGCCAACAGCCGGCTGCACGCGCAGTACGAGACACCGCGTTTGGTCGCCGGCCTCCGGCCGGACGGGCGGACGGACGATCTCGGCATATTCCCGCCTCCGGCCGTCGACGGGGACCTGCTGGCTGCGCACGCGGCGGTCGTGGCGATCTGCGCCCGCACGGGAGGTACGGAGCAGGCTGTGCTGGGCGAGATCGTTGCCTCCGGCCGCGGCGCCCACGCCACGACTGCGGCGCGGATGCTGATCCGGTCGCGCTCTGACTTCGCGGCGCTTCCGGCGCCGGAGCGGAACGCGCTCATCACGGCGATCGGCGATCACCTCGAAGCCCAGTTCGAGAACCACGAGCGGCAGGACCCGGACCCGGAGATCGGCGCCGTACTGGCGGATCGGCAGCAGCTGGCCGGGTTCGGCTCCACCGCGATCACCACGGCAAGCCAGGACGCCCGCGACGAGATCGCCCACCTGCACGGTTCTTCGACGAGGTCGGCTGGCCGCCCGCCGTGGAGCGACCGGAATCGGTCCACGATCTGTGCGTACAGGTCCAGGGAGCCGTGGCGGAGCTCACCGACGCACCCAACTCGCGGTGGGACGGCAAGATCGAACCCGACGGCGGCCAAGCCCCCGACACGACCCTCCGCCTCACCGAGGACCAGGCGATGGCGCTCGGCAAGCTGCTCGAGAGCAGCCGCACTCATCCGCTCGACGGGGCCGACGCGACCGCTGCCCGGGAGGGGTTCCAGGTGGTGGCGGCGTCGTTCGCGCGTTGGGCCGTTCCGGAGGAGTACGACGCGCGGCACGAGGCGGCGACGGCCTCGGTCGGATCGCGGTTCGCCACGATCGAGCAGGCCGTCGGGACGGCTTTCGCGGAGGATCACGGGCGAGACATCGTCGACCGGTCGTTGCCGTACGAGCTTGCGACCCAGGTACGCCAGGCGCAGCCGCCGGCTCCGGACAGGCGACTGGCGCCGGCGGCCCGTGCGTTCGCGACCGCCGTCGACGAAGCCGCCGGCCTGGAGGAGGGCGAGACGCTGCGCCGGATGGCCGGCGAAGGCCCGGTCCGGATGGTCGGGGCGGCTGCGGAGGAGCTGGCGGTGGCTGCCGGAGTACCGAACGTCGAGCGGCCGTTCGCCGTCGGCCGGATCACCGACGAGACCGACCTCCAGTTCGCGGCGCTGCCGAGCGTGCTCGACAACCGGAAGCACGCCGACGCAGCTCAGGAGTACGGCAAGGTTGTCGGCGAGGTCGCCGTGTCGATGGCAGAGACCTACGCGGCGAACCCCGGCATGGCCCGGAACGAGTCACTCGCGCGACAGCAAGACACGACGTCCCGCTTCGCCTCCGGCGACCCGGCGCTGGCCCGTCCCCAGGCCCAGCCCCGCGACCCGGCCCCGACCGCGAACCGCACGACATCCGGCCCCGACCAGAAACGCCCGACGCTCGACCGCTGAGACCGCACGGTGTCAGGTGGGGCCGACGGCGAAGAGTTTGGTGAGGCGGGCGGCTTGGGCCAGGTCGCCGCGGACTGAGAGGCGTTGTTTGAGGACTGCCACGATCGGGTCCTCGTTGCCGGTGACGATCCGGAGCAGGGTGGCGGGATCAGTGCGGATGGAAATGTCCGCGGGAGCAGGTTGCCTCGACAGCACCGTGCATCGGCTGTCGTGGACGTGGATCCAGTACTCGTCGACGGAGTGACCGTCCCCGCCCGCGCCGGTGATCTGCCAGCTGATCACAGCGTCGAACCCGGCGGCCCGGGCGGGTCGGAGGTACTCCGGCATCCGGCGAAAGATCTCGCGCAACGCGACCTCTCGCACTCCCCCGATGAGACGATGCCGAAGCTCCCGCTCCGACGTCCGGTCGACCAATCGGGCCAGCTCGCTCGCGTCCAAGGTCGTGATGCCCTCGGACTCCAGCCAACCGGCACTGCCTCGTTCGGTCATCGACCACCCCCGCGGCTTTCCTACCGGACTGTAGGAATTTCCTACGATGCGGTAGGTTTGTCAAGTGGTCGAGGACCCTGAACGACGTCGGCGGGCTCGTCATCTCGGTCCGGAGCGCCGTCGCCCGCTGATCCTGGATGCCGCGCTCGAGGTCTTCTCGGCGAACGGCTTCGCCGGTACGACGATGCAGTCCGTCGCGGACGCGGCCGGCGTCACCAAGCCCGTCGTCTACGACTCGTTCGCGAACCGCGACGAGCTGCTCCTGGCCCTGCTCGGCCGCGAGGAGCAGCACCTGGTCGTCTCGATCGTCTCCGCGCTGCCCGCGGACCCGAGCGTCGGCACCCCGGAGGAGCATGTCCTCGAGGGCCTGACCGCGTTCCTGACCGCGGTGTCCAAGCAGCCGCAGTCGTGGCGCATCGTCTTCGGCGCGCAGTACGGCGCTGCGCCCGTCGTCGCCGAGCGGGTCCGCGCCGCCCGCGCGTTCCTGGTCGAGAGCCTGCGTCTGACCCTGCTCCAGTCGCTCCCCGGCGTCGCGGACCCCGACGCGAACCTCCCGGTCCTCGCCGAGCTGCTCGCCTCGATGACCGAGTCCTGCGCCCGGATGCTCGTCGTCGACGGCACCGACCGCACCCCGGCCGAGCTGGCGAAGACCGTCTCCCAGGTCGTCGCAGGCGGCTTCGGCAACGTCTGAGCGCGACATACTGTGAAGTAGCTGAACGCGCGGTCACGATCGGCTTCCAGTGGTTGGACTGTGCGGCGTCGACGGGCGTCCGCCGATAGGGTGGGCGAACGTGAGCGAGACCGGTAGTGAGACCCGTACCCGCGCGCGGTTCGAGGTGCCCGAAGAACTCAGGGCCGACGTCCGCCTGCTCGGCGAGATCCTCGGCAAGGTTCTGGTCGAGTACGCCGGGCAGCCGCTGCTCGACGACGTCGAGAAACTGCGCGAGCTGACCATTGCCGGTGACGGCGCCGCGGCCGAGCAGTTGGTCGCGTCATGGCCGCACGAGCGGGCCGAGGATGTGGCGCGGGCCTTCACCTGCTACTTCCACCTGACCAACCTGAGCGAAGAGCTGCACCGCGCCCGGGTACTGCGGGAGCGCGACCGCGCCGGCAGCGAGGCCGTGGTGTCCGAGCTGGCCCAGGCCGTCGAGCAGATCGCCCGCGACAGCGGCGAGCAGCAGGCCCGTGCCCTGCTGAACGGGCTGGAGTTCCGCCCGGTCCTGACCGCGCACCCGACCGAGGCCCGGCGCCGCGCCGTACTGGCCACGATCCGGCGCATCTCCGCGCTCCTGGACGAGCGCCACGACCCGCGCGCCGGCGACAGCGACCTCGCGGAGAACCGTCGCCGCCTCGTCGAGCAGGTCGACGTGCTCTGGCGTACGGCGCAACTCCGCACCAGCCGGCCCACCCCGCTGGACGAGGTCCGGTCCGCGATGGCCGTGTTCGAAGAGACCCTGTTCGATGTCGTAGGCAACGTGTACCGCCGCCTCGACGACGCGCTGGCCGGTGACGCAGCCGGCACCCGTACACCGGTAGTCGCGCCGTTCGTGCACCTGGGTTCCTGGATCGGCGGCGACCGGGACGGCAACCCGAACGTCACCGCAGCGATCACCCGGGAGGCCATGCAGATCCAGGCCGACCACGTGCTCCGGGCGCTCGAGCAGGCCACCGAGGAGCTCGGCCGCGCGCTCACGCTGGACGCCGCGACCACTCCGCCGTCCGCACCGGTCCGCCGCATCCTGGAGGACGCCCGGGCGGTCAACCCGGAGCTGATCGCTGACATCGAGACCCGGTCGCCGGCCGAGCCGCACCGGCAGCTCCTGCTGCTCGCAGCGCGCCGCCTAGCCGCCACGCGATCCCGTGACGCCGACTTCGGCTACCCGCGGGCCGCTGACTTCCTCCACGAGCTCAAGGTCCTGCAGGACTCACTCGTCACAGCCGGCGCACCACGCCAGGCGTACGGCCAGCTGCAGCAGCTCATCTGGCAGGTGAACTCGTTCGGCTTCCACCTGGCAGAGCTGGAGATCCGCCAGCACTCCGCAGTACACGCCAAGGCGCTGGAAGAGGTGCTGGGCGGCGGCGAGCTCTCCGACCAGACGGAAGAAGTGCTGGCCACACTCCGGGTCATCGGTCAGATCCAGCAGCGCTTCGGGCCCGAGGCCTGCCGTCGGTACGTCGTGTCGTTCACCCGCAACGCCGGCGACCTGGCAGCCGTCTACGAGCTGGCTGACGCCGCGCTGGACGGGCGCCCGATCGAGCTGGACGTCGTACCGCTGTTCGAGACCGGTGAGGACCTGCAGAACTCGGTGGAGGTGCTGGACAACGCGATCCAGCTCACCCGGGTGCGGCACCGCCTCACCGCGAACGACCGGCGCTTCGAGGTCATGCTCGGGTACTCCGACTCCGCCAAGGACGTCGGACCGGTGTCGGCGACGCTGGCGCTGTACGACGCGCAGGCGCGGATCACGGCGTGGGCGCAGCGTAACGCGATCCGGCTGACGCTGTTCCACGGTCGTGGTGGTGCGCTGGGTCGTGGCGGTGGTCCGGCGAACCGCGCAGTACTCGCGCAGGCTCCCGGGTCGGTCGGCGGCAGGTTCAAGCTGACCGAGCAGGGCGAGGCGATCCCGGCGCGGTACGGGAACGCACCGATCGCGCAGCGGCACATCGAGCAGGTGACCGCGGCGACGCTGCTGGCATCCACTCCGGCGATCGAGGAGCGGGCCACCGCGGCGGCGGAGCGGTTCGCGGTGATGGAGAAGACGCTCGACGAGGCCGCGCGTACGGCGTACCACCAGCTGGTGAAGGCGGATGGTTTCGCTGAGTGGTTCGGCAGGGTGACTCCGCTGGAGGAGCTCGGCCAGCTGCCGCTCGGGTCGCGGCCGGCACGGCGTGGTGTGGCGGTGTCGTCGCTGGAGGACCTGCGGGCGATCCCGTGGGTGTTCGCCTGGTCGCAGGCTCGCGTGAACGCACCTGGCTGGTACGGCCTCGGTACGGCGCTGTCTGCCGTCGGGGACGTCACCCTGCTGCAGGAGGCTAACCAGAACTGGCCGCTGTTCCAGGTGATGCTGGAGAACGCGGAGATGTCGCTGGCGAAGACGGACCGGCGCATCCTTGGCCGCTACCTGGAGCTGGGCGACCGGCCGGAGCTGACGCAGCTCATGCTCGACGAGCACGCGCTGACGACCGAATGGGTGCTCAAGGTGCTCGGCGAGGAGCGACTGCTTCAGGGGCGCCGTGTGCTCGGCCGTGCGGTCGAGCTGCGCAACCCGTACGTCGACGCGCTCAGCTACCTGCAGCTGCGGGCACTGCGGACCCTGCGCACCGACGACTCGCTGGATGAGGACCAGATCGTCCGCACTCGACGCCTGCTGTTGTTGACCGTCTCTGGCGTTGCCGCCGGTCTGCAGAACACCGGATGAGATTCAGCGACCTGGAGCGGCCTCCGCTGGACGAGAAGTTCCTGCGGGGCCGCTTGGTGCGTCCCGGCGCGCTGTGGACGCAGATCGACGTACTCGCGGAGACTCCGTCGACCAACGCGGTCGTGGCCGCCGCGGCCGCTGGTGGCCAGGCCGAGGGGCTGGTTGTTGCAGCGGAGTACCAGTCGTCCGGTCGCGGGCGGCTGGGGCGGACGTGGACCACACCACCGCGCTCAGCCTTGCTCATGTCTGTTTTGCTGCGCCCGGTGACGGTGGAGGCGGCACGCTGGCCGTGGCTCGGTCTGCTGGTCCCGCTCGCTGTTGCGGCTGCAGTCCGTTCGGTTGCTGAGGTCCCGGCGCAGGTGAAGTGGCCGAACGACGTACTGGTCGAGGACCGGAAGCTGGCAGGCATCCTGCTCGAGCGCATCGAGGGACCGGCCGCCGTGGTCGGCATCGGCCTCAACGTGACGCTCCGCGAGTCGGAGAAGCCTCATGAGGCCGCGACGTCGCTGGAGTTGGAGAAGGCGGCAACGACCGACCGAGCCACGGTCATGTCGGCCGTACTGCGTGAACTCGCGTCTCGTTACCAGTCATGGGTCTCCTCGAACGGTGACCCAGATGTGGTGCTTCCGGAGTACCGCGAACTGTCCGCGACGCTGGGGCGCGCTGTCCGGGTGGAGCTGCCGGACGGCACGTTCCTGGAAGGTACTGCACGCGACCTGGCTGACGATGGTCGCCTGATCGTCGACACCGCTGATGGCCCAAGACCCTTGGCAGCAGGCGATGTCACCCACCTGAGGACAGCTGGCCGATAGTCGGTCCGTGGTCGGGTTTGTGGACCACCGTGATGCGGTTGCCTTCACCCACGGAGCCGGTCTCAAGCACCTTCAAATAGGCGCCTACCCGACCGGTCTTCGCGAACCGGTGGTGGAACCGGTGGATCCCCATCCGCCCCGACAGGTTCCCGCACGGCGTACGCGGCGACCGTACCTCGACCAGGATCCCGTTCTTCGACCCGCCGATCCGCCACCTCTCGCCGATCACCGCACTCGTGATGTCGAGCCCGGACGTCGTCAGGTTCTCGCCGAACAGCCCCGGCGGTATGTCGCGATCCAGCTCGGCGGACCACCAGGCCGCGTCCTCCTCGGCGTACGCGTAGAGCGCCTTGTCAGGCCCGCCGTGGTACCGCGTGTCGCACTGCCGATCACCGACCAGCCCGAGCTCGCCGACCTCGACCGCCGCCCCGCGTACCGGCCGCTTGTCGATCGCCGTCCATCGAGTCGGCCCGCGGATCACCTCATGCACGACATTGACCGCCACCACTCGCGCAGTCATTGGCTGATCCAACGAATCGGATCGCCGCTGTCCAGGTCGTCGCAGCCCGCATCGTGCAGAGCGCCGGCGACGAGCGTACGGCGGTACGACGCGAACGTCAGCACATGCGCGATCATCCCGCCGGCCGTGTAGACCTCGGCGTTCTCGCCCGGACAGACGATCAACTCGTCGAGCCGGTTCGCGCTGCACAGCTCGCCGACCTCGGCCGCGAACGCCGTACCCACGTCGGACAGGCGGCGGCGCATGCTCTGGACGCTTTCCCCTTGTTCTACAGAGAAGTCGTATTCCTGGCCGGTCAGGTTCGCATGCCACATCCCGAGCTGACCGACCAGCCGGGACAACAGTGAGCGCAGCGTTGGGTGGTCGTCGATTCCTTCGACCGAGATCTCGATCGGCCGGTCGAGTTGCTCGTCGGTCAGTGTCGCCGCCTGCCCGACCATCTCACCGAGCAGCCAGACATGGTGATCAACCATCGTCCGCACCAGATCCATCGAACTCACCTCGTCCCTGGCCGCCACCCGCAGACCGTTCGGCGGGTGGAAATGGATGCCGCTCGGCGTGTCCAGCCGGATCCGGTCCGGCCGACCACGCCATTCCGCGGGCGGTACGCCGTACGCCCGGCCGAAGGCACGCGTGAACGCCTCGTGCGATCCGTACCCGGCCTCGACCGCAACGTCGAGGATGTGCCCCGGCCCGGTCAGCAGCCGGTACGCCGACCGCTCGAGCAGGATCCGCCGCCGCAGCGCACCCGGGCGCTCGCCAGCCGCGGCCGCGACCATCCGATCGAGATGCGACCGCGAGAGCCGGAGCCGGGCGGCCAGGTCGGCGCCGTTGACCGCGTGCTCGTCGAGCGCGTCGGCCAGTACGTCGACGAAGGCGGCGAGCACGTCGGTGGTCATGCCACCATCGTGCCGCCGCCCGGGTCGTCGTACTTGATCGTTTTCGCTTTACTCGGTAAAGATTTTTGCGGCGGTGATCAGCGTCTCGATCACGCCGTATCCGAGGAGGACGGCGACCAGGAGCCAGGAGATCACCAGGCGTGGGGTCTGGTTCATCGGGTTGCCTCCACCGTCGACTCGGACTTCTCGTGGAACCGCTCGGACACCGATCGGATCATGAGGTTGGCGACGAATCCGACCGCCAGTACGCCGACCATCGTGAACAGCGCCGGCCGGTACGCCGAGGCGGTCAGCGTGCCCGGTTTGCCTTCGTGGTCGAGGAAACCGTTGATGATGAGCGGTCCGGCGATGCCCGCCGCCGACCATGCCGTCAGCAGCCGCCCGTGGATGGCGCCGACCTGGTAGGTGCCGAACAGGTCCCGCAGGTACGCCGGAACCGTCGCGAACCCGCCGCCGTAGAACGAGATGATGACCGCGGCGAGCAGGACGAAGACCACCGTGCTGGTGTGGCCGACGGTCGCGAGCAGGGCGTAGGCGATGATCCCGACGCCGAGGTACATCGCGTAGATCGGCTTGCGGCCGATCAGGTCCGACGTCGTCGACCAGCCGAACCGGCCGGCCATGTTGAAGATCGACAGCAGCCCGACGAACCCGGCCGCAGCCGCGACCGCGACGCTCGACTTGCCGCCATCACCGCGGAAGAAGTCCTGGATCATCGGGCTGGCCTGCTCGAGGATGCCGATCCCCGCGGTCACGTTGCAGAACAGTACGACCCAGAGGAACCAGAACTGCGGCGTCTTGATCGCGTTCGCCGCCGACACGTTCGCGGTGGTGACGAGCGGCTTCTGCTGCACGGCCTTCGGGTCGAATCCGTCCGGCGTCCAGCCCTCGGCGGGGACGCGGATGTTGAAGACGCCGAACATCATGATGATGAAGTAGCCGATTCCCAGCGTGACGAACAGCCCGACCAGCGCGCCGCCGCCGGCAACCGACGTACTGACATTCGGGTCGTAGTTGGAGTCGTACAGGCCGAGCAGTTGGCGCGACAGCGGGCTCGCGACGAGCGCGCCGCCGCCGAAGCCCATGATCGCCAGGCCGGTCGCGAGACCCGGGCGGTCCGGGAACCATTTGATCAGCGTTGACACCGGCGAGATGTAGCCGATCCCGAGACCGATACCGCCGATCACGCCGTATCCCAGGTAGACCAGCCAGAGCTGGCCGGTGCCGATGCCGAGGGCGCCGACGAGGAAGCCCGTGGCCCAGAAACAAGCGGCGACGAACATCGCTTTCCGTGGGCCGTTGCGTTCGACCCAGGTGCCGCCGACCGCGGCGGACAGGCCGAGCATCACGATCGCGATGCTGAACACCACGCCGACCGCGGTCTGACTGCTGTCGAAGTGCTTCACCATCGAGGTCTTGTAGACGCTGGTCGCGTACGCCTGCCCGATGCACAGGTGAACGGCCAGCGCGGCCGGCGGGATCAGCCAGCGGCTGTACCCGGGCGGCGCGATCGTGTGCTCCCGATCGAGTATCGACAAGACTGCCATCACGGCTCCCTCTCGTCCCCCAGTTGATAACCCCTCGCGCATCTTGGCTCACTGTATGCATTTTGTGAAGTGTTAAACCAGTTTGTCGCCCTTTCGGTACCCACCCGCTGCCCCCGTTCGTGTCGACAGGGGACATTCGGACCCGGTAGCTGTGAGACTGGGGGTATGGCGATCTCGGCGAAGTTGTTGGGTGAGGACGAGTACGTCGTCGTCAGCACCCGGACGCACTGGAAGGCGCTGATCGGGCCGGTGCTTCTGCTGCTCGTGGTGGCGGGCGCGGGTGGTTTCCTGGCCGCGATCGTGCCGACCGGGTCGTTGCAGACCCCGGCCCGGATCGGGATCCTCGCCGTCGGCGTGGTGATCCTGGCGGCGTTCGCGCTGAAGCCGTTCCTGAACTGGTTCTTCTCGACGTACACGATCACGAACCGGCGGCTGATCACCCGGCACGGCATCCTCACCCGCACCGGGCGGGACATCCCGCTGATGCGGGTCAACGACGTGTCCTACGAACACGGCCTGATCGACCGCATCCTCGGCTGCGGCACGCTCCACATCGAGTCCGCCGGTGAGCGCGGCCAGGTGGTCCTTCCCGACGTACCGCACGTCGAGCACGTCCACCTGCAGATGTCCGACCTCCTCTTCGGCGGCCCGGAAGGCAAACCCGGCGACGGCATCCTCGAAAACGAAGACCCACCCGAACACATGCGCCGCCGCCCACAACAACAGCCACAACAGCAACCGTCACGGACCGACGACGGCGAAACCCTCTTCAGCTCCGACGACGACCGCTAGAACACCTCGACGCTGACGGGGGCGAGGGGCCAGTGGAAGGCTGCGGTGGTTTGGGTGAGGGTTCCGGGGGTGTGTTCGGTGACGCGGCCGGTGGTGGCGAACTCGGCCAGGGGGCGGCCGCCTAGGTAGATGGCGCCTAGTTCGGTGATCGAGAGGGTCAGGTCGGCTGGGTCGTCGGTGCGTTCGCAGGACACGGAGGACCCGGACGCGGTCAGGCGGAAGCGGCCGGTGTTGGACTCGATCAGGTCGTCCGTGACGTCCAGTACGACGTCGATCGGCACGGTGTACCGGCGTCCTTGCAGGGCTCGCCGTACGTCGGTGATGCGGATCCAGAGGGATTCGCTGACGCGGCGGTCGAGGGCGGTCGGGGTCTGGACGAGTTGCAGGAGCGGCTCGTCGACGGCGCCGTACCCGTAGCCGAGGGTGGCGCTCAGGTCCATCGTCAACAGGTGCTGCCAGAGCACCCGGTACGCCGTGGGCTCCGGGGCGACCAGCTCCTCGACGTGCACCTCGTACGCCGGGCCGGTCGGATTCCAGACCATCTTGCCGCGCCAGATCGCATACCCGTCCACGCTGCCGGTCTCGTCGCGGTGCACCACGATCCGGAGAGCGGTCCGCCCGCCGCGATTGTCCGGCTTGTCCTCCAGGTGCTTCCGCCAGCGCAGCTCCGACCGGTCGGACACCCCGGGCCGGACCTGTTGCAGCCTGTCCAGGATCGGCGGCAGTTCCTTGACCGCGTCGTCCGCGGTCAGCTCACCGAGCTCGCCCGGACGGATCGGTCCGGCCGGCGGACCGACCCGGTGCAGATCGACCTCGTACGCCGTACCCCAGGCGGCCGCGCCGTACCCGAACCGGCCGTAGATCGCCGGCTCGCTGGCCCACAGCACGGCGATCGCCTCCGGCACCTCGCGCAGCTGCCGCCCCATCAACTGGGACAGCACCCCGCGCCGCCGATGCGTCGCCCGCACACCGACCCCGGTCACATGCGCCGCGGGCACCACGGCGCCCGGGACGGACAAGGTCCGTGTCAATGCGAGCGTGGTCCCGATGAACTCCCCGCCGTCGACCGCCACCAGCGTCCGCTCCGGCTCGAACAGCTGCTGCGCGAGATCGTTCGGCTCCACCTCGAACATCATCGCCGCGCTGAACACCGCCCGGACCGCGTCGAACTCCCCGGCCTCGGCCGCACGCACCTCGAAGTCGCTCACGCTCGCATCCTCACACGCGACGCCGACATAACCAATCACCATGCGAGAGCATCTACTGAGCTAAGGGGTGGTGCACATGAGCAAGATGCTCGGAACGACGGCGGCAGTCCTGCTGCTGACAGCAGGACTGATCCCTGGATCGGCGGCAGCAACGCCGGCAGCGGTAGGGGGATGCCCGGTGGCGGTGGGGTCGGTGACGGCCGGTGGCGACCACCGGGAACAGGGTGTCTTCGCGGGTACGCCGCCGACGGCGCCGGCCAGCCGCATCCTGGGGAAGGCCGTGTATCCCGATGGAGCGGTCCGGATCAGCTCGTCGATCTCGCGGGGCGACGACGGGATCAGCATCGCGTTCGTCTCGGGCTACAGCGTCCTGGGGGATGCGCTGTACTTCGCGCAGTACTCGACCGGTGAGGACGGCGTCATCGACGGCGGGATCAAGCGGATCGGCGGCGGCTGGGGGACCTTCGTCGCTCTCGACGAGGCGACGTACTACGACGGGACGCTCCGGTACAACACGTACGGACTCCGCAACGACGGCACGCTGTTCCGGTGGACCGTCGACAAGAGCGGTGTCTGGCGGAACAAGGTGTCCGCACCTGGATTCGCCGCGGTGAAGTCGATGACGCTGATCAGTTCGACCAAGACCTACGACACCTTCCTCGCGAACACCCGCGGGGGTGCGCTGTACACGATCCACATCCCGGCCGGCGCGCCGATGAAGCCGATCGTCAAGCAGGTCCGCAGTTCGACCTGGCAGGGTTTCGAGACGTTGATCGCGCAGCAGTGCGGCCAGTACGGCTCGGTCCTGCTCGGCATCGACCGGGACACCCATGCCGCCTACATGTACGTCGTCGGCCACGCCACCGGCGCGACCACCGTCATCCAGTCCCTGGGCAAGGCGCCCGCCACCTTCACCGACCCGGTCTACTTCCACTTCACCGACGGCAACGCGACCTTCAAACCACCCTTTGGGGAGTGACGGCTTCAGACTGCTTCGACGTCGTCCACCAGCCAGTGGCCGGACACTGACTGCAGGGTGAGTTGCACGCGGGTGCGCTGGATACTCGGTGTCGACGCGCCCTTGGTCGTCGTCGTGGTGTCGACGAACAGGAGGACGTGGGCCGTGGTGGCGGTGGCGTCCTTGACCGCGGCGTCCGTGACCTCGGCCTTGGCGACGGCTTGCTGGGTGAGCTGTTGCGGACGGATCGCGGCCACGGTCTTCGCGAACTCGGCGCCGAACTTCTCCGTCGTGACCTTCTGCGTCGCCGACGCGTAGTCGTCGAGATTGCGGTAGTCATAGCTGAAGAGGACGCCGACATCTGCCCGCGCGGCCGCCAGGACCTCCGTGCGTACTTGCTCGCTGGGCCCGGCCGCGTCGACCTTGCGCTGCAGGTCGTCGGCGCGTTTCAGCTGCGTGTTCGCGTCGGACCGCACGATCGCGACGGCCGCGATCCCCGCGCCGATGGCGCCCACCAGCAACACGGCCAGAACGATGCTGACGACGACAGCCGGCTGCAGCGACCGCTTCGGCCGGGACGGTGGAGAGGAAGTCATCGACGCGCCGGCTCAGCGGACAGCCGGCAGATCTCCGGTCGAATCGTCGAGTGCGGCCGGGGAGTCCGGTGCCGGGGTGTGCTCGGCCTCGTCGAGCTCGATCTCTTCCTTGAACACGAACTTCCGGTACGACCAGAAGCGGAACAGGGTGCCGAGCCCGAGGCCGATGAAGTTCGCGGCGATGTTGTCGGACAGCCAGGTGTGCAGGTCCAGCACGTAGCGCGAGAAGGCCAGACAGCCGGCCGCGATCAGCAGACCGATCCCGTTCAGCACGAAGAACAGCACGTACTCACGGTGCAGACCGCTGCGCTCGCGGTGCCGCCACGTCCAGTAGCGGTTCCCGAAGTACGTCACGACGGTGGCGACCGTGGTCGAGATCAGCTTCGCGGTCAGCGGCTTGTGGTGCAGCATGCCCTCGCCGGAGTCGGCGAGCACCAGCGGGTTGGCGAACACGAGCCAGTTGTAGATCGGCAGGTCGACGACCAGACCGAGCAGACCGACCAGACCGAACTTGGCCACTTCGTGCACCAGGTGCTGGAACTGGCGGTACAGCGTGGTGACGAGCTTCAACGGTCTTCGGAACCTTCTGTGATCACATGCTGACGGGAGGGTCAGCCTCCCACGGTACCCGGCGACCGGTCCGACCCCGAAATCGGCAGAGTAACCCGGGTGTGGCGCGATGGCCGCCGACGGACTCCTGTTGTATGGACATTAGGCTCCGGTTGTGAAGTTCGATCGAGAAGACCTCCCTGTCGGCACGCCGGTCGTCGGCATGGTCGGCGGCGGCCAATTGGCCCGGATGACGCAGGAAACCGCCGTCGCGCTCGGCATCCAGCTCCGCGTGCTCGCCGAAGGCCCCACCGTGTCGGCCGCGCAGGCGGTCGCTGACGCGCCGGTCGGCGACTACAAGGACCTCGAGACGGTACGGCGCTTCGCCGCGGAGTGTGACGTGGTCACGTTCGACCACGAGCACGTGCCGACCGAGATCCTGCACACACTCGAGGCGGACGGCCTGAAGGTCCACCCGGGGCCGGATGCGCTCGTGCACGCCCAGGACAAGGCCGTGATGCGCGCCCGGCTCGACACTTTCGATGCCCCCGCGCCGGCCCATCAGGTCGTGCAGACGCCGGCTGAGGTCGAGGACTTCGCCAAGCGGGTCGGCGGGTTCCCGATCATCCTCAAGACCACCCGCGGCGGGTACGACGGCAAGGGCGTCTGGTTCGTCGACGGGCCGGACGACGAGGACGTCGCCACCGCCTTCGCCAGCGGCGTACCGATCCTGGCCGAGGAGAAGGTGGACTTCGTCCGGGAGCTGTCCGCGATCGTGGCGCGCTCGCCGCACGGGCAAGCCGTCGCGTACCCGATCGTCGAGTCGGTGCAGAAGGACGGCATCTGCGTCGAGGTCACCGCACCCGCGCCCGGCCTGGCGCCGGAGAGGGCCGCACAGGCCCAGCAGACCGCGCTGCGGATCGCCGGTGAGCTCGGCGTCGTCGGTGTGCTCGCGGTGGAGATGTTCGAGGCGCGCGACGGGCGGCTGCTGGTCAACGAGCTGGCGATGCGCCCGCACAACACCGGGCACTGGTCGATCGACGGCGCGGTCACGTCGCAGTTTGAGAACCACCTACGCGCAGTACTCGACCTGCCGCTCGGCTCGCCGGCCGCGCGAGCGCCGTACACCGTGATGGTCAACGTGCTCGGCGGCGACGTCGAGGACATGCACCGCGGGCTGCTGCACTGCATGGCCCGCGACCCGGGGCTGAAGGTCCACTTCTACGGGAAGTCGGTGAAGCCGGGCCGCAAGATCGGCCACGTCACGGCGTACGGCGACGACCTCGAGGAGACACGTGAGCGCGCGCGGCATGCCGCTGCGTACCTGACCGGCACCATCGACGAATAGGACAGACAGTGATCGGCATTGTGATGGGGTCGGACAGCGACTGGCCGACGATGAAAGCGGCGGCCGAGGTGTGCGTGGAGTTCGACGTGCCCTTTGAGGCAGACGTCGTGTCCGCGCACCGGATGCCGACCGAGATGATCGACTACGGACGGTCAGCCCACGAGCGAGGGCTCAAGGTGCTGATCGCAGGTGCGGGCGGCGCCGCGCACCTGCCCGGCATGCTCGCGTCGGTGACACCGTTGCCGGTCATCGGCGTACCGGTTCCGCTGAAATACCTCGACGGAATGGACTCTCTGCTGTCGATCGTGCAGATGCCGGCCGGAGTCCCGGTTGCAACGGTGTCAATCGGGAACGCTCGCAATGCGGGGCTGCTCGCGGTTCGGATCCTGGCCGCGGCGGACGAGAAGTTGCGGGACAAGATGCTGGCGTTCCAGGAATCGCTGGCGGAAGTGGCACGGGGGAAGGGCGCCACGGTGCGTGACGGGGCGGCAGAGTTGCGTAAAGGCTGAGGCAGTCGCTGGTTTCCACAGGATGGGGGCGGGTAGTCGTGAGATCCCATTGGTTGTCGTCTAAGGTCGTCGATCGTGACTCCGCCCACTGATTCGGACACACAGCGCATACCGGTCCGTTATTGGATCTGGTTGTTCGGCGCTGCCGTGTCTCTGCTCGGCGACCTGACGATGACGTTTGCCATCGGATGGTCGGCCAGCCAGCACGGCGGCCGTGTCGCCGGTCTCATCCTGCTCCTGGCCGCCGCCCCGCGCGCCGCACTCCTCCTGATCGGCGGCGCGATCGGAGACCGGTACGGCGCACCCCGCGTGCTGCTCGTCAGCTGCATCGCGATGTTCCTGGTCACGCTGGCCCTCGTACCCGCCACCCTCGCCTTCGACGAACCGATCTGGCTGCTGGTCGTCCTCGCCCTCGTGGTCGGAGTCATCGACGCGTTCTTCCTCCCGTCCTCCCGCGCCATGCCCCGCCTCCTCGTCCCCCCGGAACAGGTCCCCCGAGCCCTGGCCAGCTTCCAGGTAACCGGCGTCATCTTCGCCGTCAGCGGCACCGCGGTCGGCGGCGTCCTGGTGAGCTGGGCGGGCCTGACCGCAGCAGGCGGATTCGACGCCCTGACGTTCGGCGTCATGATCATCGTGCTGATTCTGCTGCGGAAGACGATCGCGCCTCCCGGCAGAATGCCGTCGGGCATGCTGCGCTCGATCGCAGCCGGTATTCAGGTCGCCTTCGGACGGCCGCTGACGCGGGCATTGCTCCTGACGATGACCGTCGCGGCCGGTCTGCTGATGCCGCTCGACGCGTTGCTGTTTCCGCTGCTGGCCCGCTCCCATGGATGGAACGCCGCAACTGCCGGTCTGCTGGTTGCGAGCCGGAGCCTCGGAGTGGGAGTGATTGCCCTGCGCATCCTCATGCGGGGGGCATTTCCCCGTCCCGGCATCTTCGCCGCGCTCGGTCTACTCGTGGCGGCGGCCGGGTTGTTCGGGCTCTCGGTGTTCGATCCGCTGCCGCTTGCCTTTGCCGCCGGGATGCTGAGCGGGATCGGGGTCGGCACGTTCACGGGTCACGTGCTGCCGTTGCTGATGAACTCGGTGGAGCGCGAGTTCCAGTCCCGGCTGCAGTCCATCGTCGTACTCGCCCAGAGTCTCGCGCTGGTGATCATGAACCCGGTGCTCGGCGCTCTCGCCGACCTGGACGGGGTGGGCATCACCGGTGTGTGCCTCGGGATCTCGGTGGCCGCGGCACTCACCGGTTGCGTCGTGCTGACGCGCCCCGTCCTGCGGGCTGCAACCGTCGTCTAGGGCTTCCCGGGCGCTCGGTAGGTCCAGCCGGCGGCGCGCCAGGCTTCGGCGTTCAGGTTCAGGCGGGCGTCGATGACGACCGGGTGGGTAACGAGCCCCCGCAGTGCGGCCGGGTCGAGTTCGCGGAACTCGGGCCACTCGGTGAGGTGCAGTACGGCGTGGGCGTCGCGGCAGGCCTCGACGGCGGTCGGGGCGTAGCGCAGCGTCGGGCGGACGCGGCGGGCGTTCTCCATCGCCTCCGGGTCGTAGACGGTCACGTTCGCGCCGTGCAGCTGGATCCGGCCGGCCACGTCGAGCGCGGGCGAGTCGCGGACGTCGTCCGTCCCGGCCTTGAACGCGGCGCCGAGGACGGTGACGTTCTTGCCGACCCATTCGCCGCGGAGCATCTCGTGGGTCAGGTCCACGATCCCGGCGCGGCGGTGCTGGTTGATGTCGTCGACCTCACGCAGGAACGTGATGACCTCTTCGACGCCGAGTTCGCCGGCGCGGTGCATGAACGCGCGCAGGTCCTTCGGCAGGCAGCCCCCGCCGTACCCCGGGCCGGCGTTCAGCATGCCGCGGCCGATCCGCTTGTCGTACCCGAGCGCGTCGGCCAGCAGCGTCACGTCGGCGCCGGTCGCGTCGGCCATCTCGGCGAGCGCGTTGATGAACGAGATCTTCGTGGCCAGGAAGGCGTTCGCGCCGCCCTTCACCAGCTCCGCGGTCGGGAGGTTGCACACGACAACCGGCGTACCCTCGCCGATCGGGGTGGCGAACACCTCGCGCAGGCGGGTCTCGGCAGCGGCGGACTGTACGCCGAACACCAGCCGGTCCGGGTGCAGCGTGTCGTCGACGCCGTGCGCCTCGCGGAGGAACTCGGGCTGCCAGGCGATCTCGACGCCGGCGCCGGCCGGAGCCTCGGCGTGGAAGCGGGCCTCGACGATCTTCGACGTACCGACCGGGACCGTGGAGCGGCCGACGACCAGGGTCGGCTTGGTCAGCAGCGGGGCGAGCATGGTGACGACCGAGTGCACCTGGGCCAGGTCGGCCGCCTCGCTGCCCTCGAGCTGCGGCGTGCCGACGCAGATGAAGTAGACGTCCGCCCAGTCGCCGATCTCGCGGTAATCCTTGGTGAACCGCAGCCGGCCGGAGTCGACGTGCTTCTTCAGCAGCGGGTCCAGCCCGGGTTCGTACAGCGGGGCCTTGCCGTCGTTCAGCAGCTTCAGCCGGTGCTCGTCGATCTCGACCCCGATGACGTCGAAACCGAACTCGGCCATCCCGGCGGCGGTGTTCGCGCCGAGGTAGTTCGTGCCGATGACGGCGATCCGCAGGGGGCGGGAGGTCGCTTCACTCATGTCGGGGACTCTACCCATCGTGGTTATCAGACGGTGACCGGCTCATGTCTGTGGAGTGCGCTCTTGCTCACTTTCGGGGTACGACGCCCTGCTCGGGCGGGTTGTTCGTCGTACTGTGTGACTCGTGAGTAACTCATTCGAGCTGTACGCGCTGTCGGAGGAGCACCAGGCGATCCGGGAAGCCGTCCGGGACGTCTGCGACGCCAAGGTCGCCCCGCACGCCGGGGACGTGGATGAGCTGGCCGAGTTCCCGAAGGCGTCGTACGACGCGCTGAAGGCCTCGGACTTCCACGCGCCGCACATCCCGGAACAGTACGGCGGCGCCGGCGCGGACGCGCTCGCGACGGTGATCGTGATCGAGGAGGTCGCCCGCGCCTGCGCGTCGACCTCGCTGATCCCGGCCGTGAACAAGCTCGGCTCGCTGCCGCTGCTGCTGTCCGCCTCGGACGAGGTCAAGCAGCGCTACCTGCCGCCCGTTGCGGCGGGTGACGCGATGTTCTCGTACTGCCTGTCGGAGCCCGAGGCGGGATCGGACGCGGCCTCGATGAAGACCAAGGCCGTGCTCGACGGGGACTCGTACGTGCTGAACGGCGTGAAGCGGTGGATCACGAACGCCGGGGTGTCGGACTACTACACGGTGTTCGCGGTGACGGATCCTGACGCGCGGTCGCGGGGGATCTCGGCGTTCGTGGTCGAGAAGTCTGATGAGGGTGTTTCCTTCGGTGCGCCGGAGAAGAAGCTCGGCATCAAGGGCTCGCCGACGCGCGAGGTGTACTTCGACAACGTGCGGATCCCTTCCTCGCGTCTGATCGGTTCGGAAGGCACCGGGTTCTCGACCGCGATGGCGACGCTGGACCACACGCGGGTGACGATCGCCGCGCAGGCGCTCGGGATCGCTCAAGGTGCTTTGGACTACGCGCTCGGGTACGTCAAGGAGCGCAAGCAGTTCGGCAAGGCGATCGCTGAGTTCCAGGGCCTGCAGTTCATGCTCGCCGACATGGGCATGAAGATCGAGGCGGCCCGACAGCTCACGTACGCCGCAGCCGCGCGCTCGGAGCGCGGCGACGCCGACCTCACGTACTTCGGCGCCGCGGCCAAGTGCTTCGCGTCCGACGTGGCGATGGCGGTAACCACCGACGCCGTACAACTCCTCGGCGGCTACGGCTACACCCACGACTACCCGGTAGAACGCATGATGCGCGACGCCAAGATCACCCAGATCTACGAAGGCACCAACCAGGTCCAGCGCATCGTCATGGCGAGGCAGCTGTTGAAGGGCCTCGGCTAAAGATCCATCTCACGCGTGCCGCCCACCGGCCACGGCGACCTGCGAACTGATCAACGACATCGCCCGGCCACCCCCTGCCGGTCGACTTATTGACTTCAGGGTACACAAGTCTCTATCGTGGCGGTGTGGCGATGGGTAGACCGATGAAGTTCGAGGCCGAGGCCGTCGTCGACAAGGCGGTGGAGGTGTTCTGGCGGCAGGGGTTCGCGGCGACCACCCCGCAGAACCTCGTCGACGAACTCGGCATCGGCAAAGGCAGCCTCTACAACACGTTCAAGAGCAAGCACCACCTGTTCGAGCTCTCGCTGCGCCGCTACAGCGCGAAGCGCGTCGCCGCGCTGACCGAGGGGCTCGAGGGTCCGGGCCCGGTGCTGCCAAGACTGCGCGAGGCGATGCGGACGCTGGCAGGCATCGGCGATCATCGGTTCGGCTGCCTGATCGTGAACTCCGTCGCCGAGCTCGGCAGCGCCGACGAGGGCGTCGCCGCGGTTGCCAAGGAGTTGTTCGGCCAGATCGAGGACGCGTTCCGGTCCGCGATCGAACGCGGGCAGGCCGACGGGGAGATCACCTCCCGCCGCCCAGCCGGCGTTTCGGCCGGTTCGTTGCTGGCCGCGGTGATCGGCAGCAGCGTCCTGGCCAAGACCGGCAGTGATCCGGCCGACCTGAACCGAGCCCTCGACGCCGCCCTCCAAGCCGTCTGAACAGCAACCGTTCCAGCACAACTCAACGAAATCGGGAGATCGGCCGTGTCGGTCAGCATCACGGGGCCAGTTGCCAACAGCAACGAATCGCCGGAAGGCCCTGGACCGCAGCTGAGTCGCGGCGTACGGCTGCTGCTCGCTACGGGAGGGTGTGGCCCGCGGCGGTGAAGAGGTGGTACCACTCTTCGCGGGTGAGGCGGATTGCTGCGCCGGTGGCGGAGTCTTGGACTCTGCGCGGGTTGGTCGTGCCGATGACGATCTGCATGTTCGCGGGGTGGCGGGCGATCCAGGCGATCGCGATCGCGTCCGGAGTCACGTTGTATGCGGCCGCTAGTTCGTCCAGGGCCTCGTTCAGCGGGCCGTAGTTTTCGCGGTCGCCGATGAAGACGCCTCCGGGTGGGGGCTTCTGCACGGAGCCCCAGGTCTGGATCGTCATGTTGTTGAGGCGGCTGTAGTCGAGGATGCCGAGGTCGCGGTCAGCGGACTGGTCGAGGCCCATGATGTTGGCGGCCAGGCCCTGCGCGACCAGGGCGGCGTTCGCGATGCTGAACTGCAGCTGGTTGGCGACCAGCGGCTGACGTACGGACCGGGCGAGCAGCTCGATCTGGCCGGGAGTGTGGTTCGAGACGCCGAACGCCGCGACCTTGCCGGCCGAGTGCAGCTCGTCGAAGGCCTCGGCGACCTCGTCGGGCTCCATCAGGGTGTCCGGGCGGTGCAGCAGCAGAATGTCCAGGTGGTCGGTCCGGAGCGCGGTCAGCGACTGCTCGACGCTCGAGATGATGTGCTCACGGGAGAAGTCGAAGTACCCGGAGCGGATGCCGACCTTGGACTGGATCGTGACCTGGTCGCGCTCGGATTCGGGCACGGCCTGCGCGTCGCCGTACCGCTGCTCGCAGCCGTGTGAGCCGCCGTAGATGTCGGCGTGGTCGAACATCGTCACGCCGGCGTCGCGCGCCGTCCCGACCAGCTCGCGGATCTCAGCGTCGCTGAGGTTCTTGATCCGCATCAGCCCCAGCACGACCCGCGACACGGTCACCCCGGCTCTGGTCAACTCAACCGTCTCCATGACAGTTGGTTCTATCACCACCGGGCCCTCAAGGGTCGAACGTGCGGCTATCTGCTCGTCGGCCCGGAGCGGTCCCAGGCTCGGTGGAGGCCGACGGCGGCGACGAGCTCGGTGGTGTAGGGCTTGGCGATGGTGTCGCCGAGGACGATGCCGGGTGCGGTGGTGTCGATGCCGGCTGCCGTGAGTACGTCGACGCCGTCGCCCCAGGCGGCGATCACCTTGCAGTGCCGGAACAGTTCGCCGAGCAGAACGGTCAGCCTGGGGTCCGTCAGCGTCGGGTTGCCAGCGGCAACGACCACGGCGTCGTACTCGATCGATCGCGTGGTGAGGAACGTGCGCTCGACAGGCTGGCTCGAACGGCCGCGTTTGATCGTGCCGCCGGACGGCGCGACCAGCCGCAGTACGGCGCCCTTGGCCTCGACAGCGCGACGCAGCTTGGTGATGCCGGCGAGGTCGGCGCCGTCGTCCGCGATCACTCCGATCACCCGGCCGGCGATCGGGCCGGGTGTCTCGACAATCTGGGACAGCGCGGGCGAAGGCACCGGGTCGGTTGCCGGAGTGCCGCTCGGCGCGGGCAGTCCGAGTCCCGCCGCAACCGCCGTACACAGATCCGTGGCGACGTTTGCGAGTACGCCGAGCATCCGTTCGCGGATCGGCTGTTCGTAGCACTTGCTGAGCTCGAAGGTGAAGGCTTCGACGATGTGGGCGCGTTCGATCGCGGTCATGCTCGCCCAGAACAGCGCGGCTTGGGAGAAGTGGTCGGCGAACGACGCCGGGTTCGCCCGTACCTTCGGACCGCTGACCTCACGCGGGACGTGGACGAAAGCGCCCTCGTCGACCTCGGCGGGCACCGGCTCGCCTTCCTGACCGAGGCTGTTGGGCAGGTACGGCGCCACCCCGCGGTGTACTGCGGTCTGGTGCATGCCGTCGCGGAGGTTGTCGTTGACCGCGGCGTGCGGGCAGTTGATCGGCAACTGGGTGAAGTTCGGACCGCCCAGACGGGTCAGCTGCGTGTCCAGGTAGGAGAACAGCCGGGCCTGCATCAGCGGATCGTCGGTGACCTCGATCCCGGACACCAGATTGCCGGTGTGGAACGCGACCTGCTCGGTCTCGGCGAAGTAGTTCGTCGGGTTGCGGTCCAGAGTGAGCTTGCCGACCAGCTGGACCTCGCAGAGCTCCTCGGGAACGATTTTGGTCGGATCCAGCAGATCGATGCCCTCGAAGGTCTGGTCGTCGGAGTCGGGCATGATCTGCAGGCCCAGCTCGAACTCCAGCGGTGCGCCGGCGTCGATGCCGTCGGCAAGATCCCGCCGATGGAAGTCGGGATCGGTGCCGGCTGCGAGCTGGGCCTCTTCCCAGACCAGCGAGTGGACACCGGCGACCGGCTTCCAGTGGAACTTGACCAGGCACGTCTCGTTCTCGGCGTTCACCAGCCGGAACGTGTGGACGCCGAAACCTTCCATTGTCCGGTAGGAGCGCGGGATGCCGCGGTCGGACATCGCCCACAGCACGTGGTGGGTCGCCTCGGTGTGCAGCGAGACGAAGTCCCAGAAGGTGTCGTGGGCGGTCTGCGCCTGCGGGATCTCGCGGTCCGGATGCGGTTTGCCCGCGTGGATGATGTCGGGGAACTTGATCCCGTCCTGGATGAAGAAGACCGGCATGTTGTTGCCGACGAGGTCGAAGTTCCCCTCGTCGGTGTAGAACTTCGTCGCGAACCCGCGGACGTCGCGGACGGTGTCGGCCGAGCCGCGGGAGCCGAGCACGGTCGAGAACCGGACGAACACCGGCGTCTCCCGGCCACGCTGCAGGAATCCGGCCCTGGTGACAGAGCCGGCATTCCCGTACGCCGTGAACGTGCCGTGAGCGGCCGCGCCGCGTGCGTGCACCACCCGCTCCGGGATCCGCTCGTGGTCGAAGTGCGTGATCTTCTCGCGCAGATGGAAGTCGTCCATCAGGCTCGGCCCGCGCGGTCCGGCCTTCAGCGAATGATCGGTGTCCGGGAGTCGCACGCCCTGCGCGGTGGTGAGCAGCGAACT
This sequence comes from Kribbella rubisoli, assembly GCF_004217145.1. Lineage (GTDB taxonomy): Bacteria > Actinomycetota > Actinomycetes > Propionibacteriales > Kribbellaceae > Kribbella > Kribbella rubisoli. The sequence continues at coordinate 307,853 of NZ_SHKR01000012.1, forward strand.
GGTCTGGAGTCTGCCCTCCGCCGCGCCGACCGGACGCTCCTCCGGCTGCCGTGCGGGTGCTGCCGGCGCTGCGCTCGATCGGCGCGGTGCGCGGGAAGCTTTGCGTTTCGGGGGCATGAGACTCCTCAAGAATGATGCGGTCCACCCCCGGTACCCCCACCTACACCGGTCTGTTCAGCAGTCGGAGCTAGCTCCGTGGGATCGTCGACGCGCGGACGACCAGCTCCGGTGTGAAGGTGATCTGGCGGTGTGGGCGGGACGGGTCGTCAGAGGTCTCGAACAGCAGCCGCGCCGCGGATTCGCCGATGTCGTGGGCCGGTTGGCGGATCGTCGTCAGCGGTACGACGGCCAGCTGCGCCTCGCCGATGTCGTCGTACCCGACGACCGCGATATCGCCGGGGACCGACCAGCCGTCCCGGATGAGCTTGTTGACGATCGCGATCGCGATCATGTCGTTGCCGCAGAGGACCGCCGTCGGTCGCGGCCGCATCGCCGTGATCAGGTCGGCCAGCTCGCTGCGTTCGCGGATCGTCCGGCCGACGGCATCGGCGCGTTGCAGCAGCGCGGGGTCCTCGCCGGCCGCCTCGATCGCGAGCATCGCGCCCTCGTAGCGGGCCTTCAGGACCAGATCGCCGCCCGGGCCGCCGGCGAACAGCACACGCCGGTGGCCCAGGTCGAGCAGGTGCTTCATCGCGAGGAATCCGCCGCGGTGCTGGTCGACGATGACCGCGGACGACGTCAGCGCCATCCCTTCGTGCCCGAGTACGACGATCGGCGTACCGATGGACTCGAGATCGCCGAGGTCCGGCGGCTCCGCGGTCGCCGACGCGATGATCAGGCCGCCGGCCCGCATCTCGGCCAGGTTGCGCACGTACACGCCCTGGCGCACCGGATCGCCCGCCGTGTCGCAGTACACGAGCACGAACCCGCGGCTGCGCGCGACGTCCTCGACCCCGCGCGCGATCTCCGTGAAATAAGGGTTCGCCGCGTCCGGGACGAGCAGCCCGAGCGTGTGCGTGCGGTTCCCCCGCAGCGTGCGTACGGCGCGGTTGGGGACGAACCGGGTCTCCTCGATCGCGCGGTCGATCCGCTCGCGGGTCGCCTCGGCCACCGTCTTCGTGCCGTTGATGTAGTTGGACACGGTGCCGATCGATACGCCCGCGAGCGCGGCGACGTCCTTGATCGTGACGTTCTTCGCCAAATTCATCTCCAACTAACTGAATACATCCCGGATCATCTCGAGGAACCCGTAGCCATTGTGGCTGTCGGGGAGCAGCGCCGAGCCCTCCGTCCACTCGTTCCACGCGTTCACGGTGATGATCGGATGCGGTTGACCGTGCCGTTCGAGGAACGACTTCGCCATCAGCAGCCCCTCCCTGAACTCCTCGGGCGACGGATCGAACGTCGTCGTCCACGGGTACCGGCCACCGACGAACACACGATCCTGGGCGGTCCGCGGCGACGCGTCCCACCCGACCGTCACATTCGGATAGAACGGTACGGCGAGCTCCGCGGCGTACCGCTCGTACTCCGCGAACGCGGCCGTCCGCAGCGGGCCGATCTCGGCGCGCGGGAACTCGAACCGGCCGAGATCGGCGTGATGGACCCAGACGTACGACGTCGCGGACCGGAAACCGAGCTTCCGCACCAGCTCGGAGGGATTGTCGAGCGTGATCGCCGCCGGGAGTACGCCGACGCCCCAGATGACCGCGTCCAGATGAAGCCCTTCGAAGCCCGCCCGGCGCGTCTGCTCGTCGAACCACAGCAGCGCGTCAGCCGTCTCCTCGACGCCGCCCAGGCCGACGATGAGGTTGCCGAGCTCGTAGATCGTCAGCCACGGCCGGCCGTCGATGGTCAGGTAGTTCGGGCGCGCGAAGTACGTGTCGATGACGTGCCTGGCGAGCTTCTCGAAGGCGGCGCGATCGATCGCACCGTTCTTGAGCCGCCGGGGAGAATCGTTGGCCGGATCGTCGTGCGGAAAGATGTTGACCAGCTCGTGGTTCGCCCACATCAGCGCGAACGTGATGTCGTCGCTGTTCCGCGCGGCGAGCAGTCCGTCGTCGAGGGCGCCCTGGAGATAGGGCCCGTCGTCGTACCAGTAGTAGTCGACGAGAAAGCCGTCGACGCCGTACTCCTTGGCGATGCGGATCTGATGTTCTGCCGCGGCCGGGGTCGCCTCGTCGAAACGCCCATCAAGAGGAACGCGTGGTTGCCGGTGCCCGTCGAAGCGTGGCTTCGCGGCCTCGAGCAGTTTCCACTCGTCCCAGTCCTGGCCGAACCACTTCGCGTTCCGCGGATCGGCGTGCCAATCCGGGAAGTAGTACGCGAGTATCTTCGGTCGATCCATCGATGAGGCTCCTTGATTCATTTGACCGCACCGGCCGAGATACCGGTACGGAAGGTCTTCTGCAGGACGATGAAAATCACCACGACGGGCACCGAGATCAGGATGTTCGCGGCGAAGATCTTCGGGGTGTCGACCGCGCGCTCACTCTGGAAGTACGTCGGAACCTGCGTCAGCACCTGCAGATCGGTCGACTGGATGAACAGCAGCGGCAGCAGATACTCGTTCCACGCGGCGAGGAACGTGAAGATCGCGACGACGGAGAGAATCGGCCGGCAGATCGGCACGAGGATCTGCCAGAAGAACTGCCACGAATTCGCCCCGTCGAGCCGCCCGGCCTCATAAAGCTCGGCCGGCAGCCCGCGAATGTAGTTGCTGCTGACAAGCACTCCGAACGGTATCGAGATCACCGTCAACGGGATGATCACCGACCAGTAGGTATCGAGCAACCCGATCGCCTGAACGACGTAGTACAAGGGAACGACGAGCGCGATCGCAGGCAGCGCGAGCCCGGTCAGAATGACGACGGCGCCGACCGGCGAACCGCGCGGCCGCAGTACGGCGAAACCGTACGACGCACTGAGTCCGAGGAACATGACGAGTACGACGGTCGACACCGAGACGATCAGGCTGTTCGCGAAGAATCGCAGGAACGGCGTCGACGACAGGACGATCCCGTAGTTGCTGATTCCCTCGCCGGCAAGGGATTCCTTGACGATCAGTACGAGCGGGACGACGAGCACCACGAGTGCGACAAGCACGAGGAGCTGGCTGAGGATCCGCCCGGGCAGTCTCTGGAACTGGAACATGTCGCTACTGGCTTTCGCTGGTCGAGAGGCGGACCTGCAGGATCGAGAAGACGAGCGCGATCAGCACCAGCACGATCGACAGCGCGGCGCCGTACCCGGCGTGGAACTGCGCGATCACCTGCTTGTAGATGTAGCCGGTCAGCACCTGCGTCGTCGTACCCGGACCGCCGCCGGTGGTGAGGAAGACGAGATCGAACATCTTCAGCGAGCTGATGAAGCCGAGCACGATCAGCACGAGATGGGATCCGCGGAGCATCGGCGCGACAACCGTCGTGTTCAGCTGCCACGTCGTCGCGCCGTCGATCCGGGCGGCGTCGAACAGCCCGCGATCGATCTGCCCGATCGCGGCGTCGTAGATCAAGAAGCTGTAGCCGGTGTACTGCCAGACGTTGATCAGGATGATCGTGCCGAACGCCGTCTTCGGGTCGGCCAGCCACGCCTGGTCGAAGCCGTTCAGCCCGAGGCTCTGCAGCAGGTGGTTGAACCCGCCGTCCGGCGTGAGCAGGATGCGGTACGACGTGGCGACGACCGCCGGAGCGAGCACGACCGGGACGAACACGAGCGTCCGCAGCAGGCCGCGCAGGTGCACCTTGGTCCGCACCAGGATCGCCAGCGCGAGGCCGAAGGTGAGCTGGATCGCGACCGTGGCGACCGCGAAGACGAGCGTGTTGCGCAACGACTGCCAGAAGACCGGATCCTGCAGCAGCTTCGAATAGTTGGCTCCGCCAACGAAGTCGGTCGGCGAACCCACGCCCGACCAGTCGAACAACGAGTAGAACGCGTTGGCCGCGATGCCCGCGTGGATCACGCCGACGACGAGGATCAGCGCGGGCAGCGCCCACAGGTAGTCCGACAGCGCGAGCGGGCGGTGACCCTGCACTACCGGCTCACCGATTTCGAGGCGGACTCGACCTTCTTCAGTGCGTCCTCCGGTGACGTCGTACCTGCTGCCACGGCTGACAAGGCGTCGCCGAGGGCGGTGGTCAGGTCGCTGTACGGGATCTGCCGCGCGCCGATCAGGTCGGTCAGCGAATGCTGCTGGCGCTCGATGTCTGCGACCTGCGTCGGGTTGATGACGTCGGTGGTCGCGACCTTGACGGAGGTGATCGCCGGGATGTTTCCGCCCGCTGCCTGGATCTTCTGACCGTCACCAGCGGTCAGGAACTCGAGGAACTTGAAGGCAGCGTCCTGCTTCGACGACTTCGCCGAGACCGCGAATCCGTTGTCCGGCCCGCCGAACGGCTTTGTCGGCTCGCCGCCGGTGACCGGCGCGGGGAACGGCGCGGACAGGAACAGGCCGTCGATCTTCTTCGTCACGGTCTTCTGCGCGTCGGTCTGCCCGGTCTTCGTCATCGTCGCCGGCGTGTTCCAGGTTCCCAGGGCAATGAACGCCGCCTGGTCCGACAGGAACGTGGTCTGCGCATCCGGGTACTCCGTGGCCGCGGTCGCGCCGGCCGGGATGATCCCGCTGGTGAACAGGTCCTTCCAGGCGCTCATGGCCTGCACGAACTCCTGGTCAGTCCACGACGCCTTGCCCTGGATGGCGTCGTACACCCTGCCGGGCGCGATGCTGTTGATCAGCGACAGGTACACGTCGGTGTTGACCCACGCGTCCTTGGCGCCGTGCGCGAGGCACTTCAGGTTGTGGGTCTTGAGGGTCGCGCAGACCTTCTTCCACTGCTCGAAGTCGGTCGGTACGCCGAGGCCGTACTGGTCGAGGATCTTCTTGTTGTAGTAGATGAGCCCGGCCGCTGACATGTACGCCGGAAGCGCGACCTGCTTCTTGTCGAGCTGCAGCTGGCTGAGCCCCTCGGGGTTGAACTTGCCCGCCCAGTCCTTGCCGAGATCCTTGGCGGCACGGTCCTCGACCGGGACCGCGAGCGGACCGAAGTTCGTGGTCAGGTCGCCGGGCTGGACCTGGAACACGTCCGGGCCCTTGTCGGACGACAGCCCCGGCCGGAGCGCGGTGACGTAGTCGTTGTAGGCGTACTGCTTGTACGTGACCTTGATCTGCGGGTTCGCGGCCTCGAAGTCCTTGATCGCCTGGACGTTGTTGAAGGCGTTCCAGCCCCACCAGGTCAGCGACACCGGACCGCTCTGCGCCTGCTCCTTCGACCCTGAGCCGCAGGCGGCGAGGCCGGCCGCGGCGAGGGCGATGACCGTCAGAACGGTGGCCCTCCTCGTTCCTGAGCGATACATCCCGAGCTCCTTGAGTGAAATGTTTCAACCGCCTGCGATCGTAGCCAGCGGGTAATTTCACTGTCCAGAGTGCGACCGGATTCGGCCAATCAATGAATCATTTCACCGACGAACCGGGTCCGCGCCGGCCTCCTTGCTCACCCGGTCGCCGACCTCGAGCTGCTTCCACAGGTCGCGGGGCACCTTGACGTTCTGCTTCTCGCCGCCGTCGAGCTGGACCTCGAGCCTGCGGTACAGGTTCGAGCCGTCGAACATCGCCCGCGACTTCTTCACGACGACCCCGCTCCAGGCATCCTCGTTGGCCATCAGTACTCCTTCGATCACGGTGAGTGGTCGAGCCGAGCCTAGCCCGCGGCAAGGTTCAGGAGTCGGTCCGGCCAGCTGGGGTCGGTGGCCTCGGCGATGGGGTAGCCGGAGGCCCAGCGGCCTTCCCAGTGGACGTCGATGCCGGGGTTGTGAACGGCGCTGCCATCGGGAAGGAACAGATGCGGACTGCCCTGTACGGCGTCCGTGACGGCGACCGCGTGATCGGCCATGACCTCGGAGCGCGCCCGACCGTCGTCGAGGGCAGTGGCCAAGGCGGCGGCGTCGACCGAATCGACCTCGGCGGCGATCTCGAGGATCACCTGGCGGTGGCCGATCGGCTGGGACTCGAACCAGAATGCCCGGCGGAGCGCGGCATCCAAGTCCTCAGATGCCTGCAATCCTTGGGCTTTGGCCGCATGCACGGCTTCGGCGGCGAGCAGCACGGTCGACGGGTAGGTCCAGTCCGGCTGCGTCCACAGCCGGAACCCGATCTCCGGCGCCAGCTGTCCGAGCCCGACCGCCTCACTGTCCGTGCCCGGTCGCGAGTGCGGCCCGTTGAACAGTTCGAGCGCGAACGTGTGGTGATCGAGCCGCACTGCATCGTCCAGTCCGAGCTTCGTCCGCGCGGTCCGCAGGCGGTAGATCGCCACGTGCGCGAACGGGCACAGCAGGTCCGACCACACCTGGATCGTCCCGGGTGCGACGTTCACGCGTCCTCCTGGTGGTCGGCACCGGCCGGGTTGTTCGTGAAGTGCTCCGGCCGGATCAACACCGCCGTACGCCGGTCCGCGACCATCTCGCGGTCGTACTCGTCGAGGTCCGGATGTACGCCGCCGGCCGCCGCGTAGATGTCGCGCAGCAACATCCGCAGGCGCTCCGCGTCGACCCCCGGCAGCGGATCGTCCGGCCCGGCCAGCTCGACCGACCCGGTGACGCCTATCCACTGCCAGCCCGCGCGGAACACCAACGTCGCCTGCGGGGTCCGCCGCAGATGCGTCAGCTTCGCGGTGTGCCCGCGCGCGACGAACGCCACGATCGGCTCGCCCGTCAAGGGATGGTCGAGTACGCCGGCGTTGACCACCGAGGCGGCCGGTTCGCCGGACCGTCGCTGCGTGATCGCCACCGCCAGATAGTGATCCTGCCGCCCGAGTTCGTTGATCCGCTCAAGTCCTTGCATGCCACGAAGCTAACGGACCGTGGTCCGGTTATCAAGTGGCCAGAGCGTCGGCTGGATCGCCGGGTCCGTGTAATCCGGGTCGGGGTTCTGCCGGACGAGCGTGTCGTTGGGATGAGCCGATCCGGGACGCCAGCGGTTGCTCGCCGGCTGCAGGTGAATCGCGATCGACCGGCGCGGCGCCGTACTCAGATTTGCCGAGCTCCCGTGAACGGTCCGGCAGTGATGGAAGCTGACCTGCCCACGCTTCATCCGCGGTACGACGGGCGTCGGGTCGAACCCCTGCGCCGCGATCGACGCCTCCAGTCCGGCGTTGTCCTGCGAGAAGAAGTCGAGCCCGGTCACGGACCACCGATGGCTGCCGGGCAGGAATCCGACCGCCCCGTTCACCTCGTCCACGTCGTGGAACCCGACCCACGCGGTGAGCATGTCGTCCGACGTACACGACTGCCAGTACTGCCGATCCGTGTGCCACCCGACCTTCGCCGAACCACCCGGGGGCTTGAAGAGCAACTGGTCATGCCACAACCGGATCCCGTCCGCATCGGACAATGCGGCCGCCGTCGCACCGATCGCCGGGTGCCGTACCAAGGCGGCCAACTCATCAACCCGCAAGGACGAGTAGTCGTTCTTCCGGAGTACGTCGCCGTCCGCCGGCTGCCACCCTCGCGTCGCAGGCAGATCGGGCAGCGTGTGGTCGTGGTCGCCGGCGTAGAACCGCTCCATCCCACGCTCAGCAGCATCGAGTACTTCGGACGGCACGATCACCGGCGAGATCCAGTAGCCGTGCTCGCGGAAGAAGGCGAGGTCGTCTGCTCCAGGTAGCTCCATGCGGACCAATCTAGAAATCGAGCGACCGGTACGGCGTTGCCGATGTTCAGGCAACTGGACACAATCTTCAGGTGTCGTTGCATCGGCCCAGTGGGCTCCGCGCCGGATTCCACGCCGAGGGATTCGCGGGGGAGAGCGGTCTGCTGCATGCGGGCGAGCAATGGGTGCCCGAGCAGTTCCTGATCGAACCGCACGAGCATCCCGTCTGGGAGATCTACCTACAGCAGCACGGCAGCACCCACTGGGTTGCCGGTGGCGAGAGCTACGTCCTCCACCCGGGGTATCTCTTCGCCGTACCTCCCGGTGTCACTCACCACCTGGCCGGCCGTTCCGGCAACCACCACTTCTACTTCGCCGCGATCGACCGCGAACCCGTCGTACGACGCCAGCCCGCGCTCGCGCTGCCCTGGCCGAAGACCGTCGTACATCGGGAAGCGGGTGAGCTCACGCACGCCTTCGCACAACTGGTCCGCGAGGTCACCACCCGCTACGAGTACGCCGACACCGGGCTGACGCTCGCGGTCGACCACCTGATGCTCGCGGTATCGCGGTGTCTCGCGCCGGCCGCCGTACCGCAGCTTGCGATGCACCCGGCGGTGCGGACCGTGAAACGTCTGCTGGACCAGGAGTTTCACGAGCGGTGGACGCTCCGGGAGTTGGGCGATCGCACCGGGCTCGCACCGGCGTACCTGGCCGAGCTGTTCACCACCGAGCTCGGCCAGCCACCCCACCGGTACCTCAACGAACGCCGGATCGAGCGCGCCCGCCAACTCCTCGAGACCAGCGCCATCACGATCACCGCGTTGGCCGTCAGCCTCGGGTTCAGTTCGAGTCAGCACTTCGCTCGCGTATTCCGTCAGCTCACCGGGACCACCCCGACGGCGTTCAGATCGTCACCAGCGCGGTGACGCCCAGCGCGATCCCGACGAGGTAGGTGCCCATGGCACCGACATCGCGGAGCGGGCCGTGGGTCGCGAGACTGCGCGAGGTCAGCATTCCGAACGCGTGCACGTACCGGACGAACACGGCGGCGATCGCGAGGACGTCGACCGCCCAGCTGTCCGACAGCACCGAACAGACCAGCAGCAGCACGATCATCGTCGGGATGTACTCGGCGGCGTTGCCGTGCGCGCGGATTGCGATCAGTAGCTTGTCGGACGGGTCGCTGGGGAGTTGGTTGCCCGCGCCGCGGAGGGCCCGGTTCCGGCTGACGTTGGCGCCGAGCACGAACAGCAGGATGCCCATCAGGGCGATGCAGACGATGGTGATGGTGTCGAGGTTCATACGAGTACTCCTTCGAACAAACGGCTCACGATGGTTTGACTGAGTTGGGTCCCGAGCAGGGCGTCGGTCTTGTGCATGCCGCCCGGGCAGGTGACGTTGACCTCGATCAGCCGGCCGCCGATCACATCGAGACCGGCGATGGCGAGGCCGTGCTTCCGCAGGACGGGTCCGAGGGCGGCGACGATCGCGTGATCGTCCTCGTCCAGTTCGGCCGGCGCGACCGGCGGTCCGATCCGGAAGTCGTCGACGGCCGGTCGGCGAAGTACTGCGCCGACGATGTCGCCGTCGAGCAGGAACAACCGTTTGTTGCCATGTGCAACATCTGACAGATATTGCTGGGCGATCACCAGCCGTCGCCCGCCGTGGCTCGCCGACTCCAGGAGTGCGACCGCGCCCTGGTCGTCGTGCACCAGCCACACGTCGAGTCCCGCGAACCCGTCGACCGGTTTGACCACCGCCGTGCCGACGCGTGCGACGAACGATCGCAATTCTGTGGGATCCGCACCGACGTAGGTCGGCGGACAGAGCTCGGGGAAGTGCAACGCGATCAACTTCTCGTGCATCGCCCGGATGCCTTCCGGCCGGTTGATCACCCGCGTACCGGCCTGCTCGACCAGATCCAGCAGGTACGTCGTGTGCAGGTACCGCGGATCAACCGGCGGGTCGATCCGCAGATGCACCAGGTCGAGCGACGCAACATCGACAACGGCGCTCTCGACCTCATCCCACCAGGTCGCATCGACAATCCACCGATGGTCACCCCCGATCGCCTGCCGCGGCCGAAGCCGAATCCGCCGAGCACGAGCCCGCACCCGCTCGTCGACAACCGCAAGCTCCTCCGGCCCACAACACCAAACCTGGAACCCCAGCCCCTGAGTCGCGCTCATCAAGCCGACACTCGCGTCGATATCCCCGACCAACCCGGCCAGCGGATCAGTAACAAATAGAACGCCGCTCATGCCGCCACCTCCTGCAGGGCAGCTGCCAGACCGGTCGCGGCAGTCCGCCAGTGCTCGGCCAGGTTGCCCCGCTCGGTCTCCAGTGCGCGAAGGACGCTTCGGCGGTGCGCGTCGTCGTACATCAAGCCACCGAGTACTGCGACCGCGCGCTCGACGCCCACCGAGTTCTGGGCGTCGAGGAAGCGGACCTCGAGGTAGCTCCCGCGTGGCCGAACCGGCGGGAACAGCGTCGTCACATGCCCGGCCGCTCCATCGACGAACTGCGCGGCTCCCGCGGCGAAGTCGGTGTACGCCGCGACCGGGTCATCCCCGCGAAGCATCCGGTCGTCGAAGCCGGTGCGAGCCGGATCGACCTCCAGCCAAGTGCTCAACCGCCTGCCATCGCGCGCAAACGCCGTCGCCAGGAACGGCCCGGCGAGATTCAGTACCCGCCACTGCTCGATCCCCGCCGCGCCCGGCCACCAGTCCAGGCAGATCTGCGTCGACGCGGTACGCCGCATCATCCGCCGCCCCGCCGGTCCGATCGTGTCGAAGTGCCGCTGCATCGCGACGTACCGCTCAGAGGTCAGTTGCAGCGGGACATCTGTCCGCGGATCTACCGGGATCGTCAGCAGGCCGATGCCTTCACGGCCCAGCCGACTCCGCAGATCCGCGGTCAGCACCTCCAGGTCCCCGACCGGGTCGGGCGACGGCGGCAGGCTCAGCTCGAGCTGGCCGCCCGGTTCGAACGTGATGTACGGCGCTGCGATCGCGTCCGCGGCGGCCCGCCGTACCCGCTCGATCGGGACCACGCCGCCGCCCGCGTCGGCGACCACGTACTCCTGCTCGACCGCGACCCGGACCGTCCGACGGCGTCCCCGCGTGAACAGGCCCGCAACCACCGGGTGAAGCTCCATGGCATCCATCGGGCCCTCCCTGATACCGTAAGGTTTCCTGTCGAAATATTGGAAGGTATCCTTACGACATGTCAAGAGCTGAGGTGCCGCGACCTGACCGGAAGCCGTTGATCGCGCTGGTCGAGCGAGCCAATCGGGCGCTGCAGTCCGACATGGTCCGCCGGGCTCATCTCGACGGTCATACCGAAGTGAAGATGGCCCACAACTCGGTCTTCGGCTTCCTGCACGCCGAGGGTGCCCGGGCCGCGGACATGGCGGTGCGGGCAGGGATCACCCGGCAGTCGATGGGTGAGGTGATCCGCGACATGGTCGCGCTCGACCTGCTGGAGATGCGCTCCGACCCGGACGATCGCCGGGCGAAGGTGGTCACCTACTCCGAGCACGGACTGGCCGTCGCCGGCGACGGCTTCCAGCATCTGATCGACCTGGAGGCTCGCTTCGCCGAGGAGTTCGGCGAGCACGAGTACGCCGTGGCCCGCGATGTCCTGGCCCGTGTCGTCGAGGTCCTCGATCGGGTCTCAGCCGAACACGAGGCTCAGATCTCGTCGTCCGTCGGCGGCAAGGTCGGGTAGTCGACGATCGGGTAGAGGCCGACGGTGAAGCCGTACGTCGTGTCGCCCGACCGGGGGAGCTGGTCGAAGTCGTGCACCAGTGCGGCGACCTGCTGCCAGAACTCGCTCGCACGGTCGGCGGGGATCCGGGCGTGCCGGATCAGCGAGAACATCTCACCCGCGTCGTACGCCGGTTTGGACTCCTCGGCCGCGACCTCGAAGTCGTTGAAGTCGTGCGGCAGCATCCCGTCCTGCCCCTGCCGGCCGAGTCCGACGTAGAACATCCGCGCCGCGCGGCCGTAGAACCGCTCCTCGATCGCCCGCACCCGCCGGGTCCGGACGACCCGGAGGATGCCCGCGTCGGTCAGCACCTTCACGTGGTGCGCGACCGTGCTCTTCGGCCGGCCGACCGCGGTCGCCAGCTCGGTCACCGTCGCGGCCCGCTCGTGCAGCAGTCCGAGAATCGTCGTCCGCAACGGGTCGCTGATCGCCCGCACCTGCTCCGCGGTGGTCAGCTCGACGGTGTCCGCGAGCTCGTAATCGGGGACCGAACTGTTGATCGACATGATCCGAATAGACTAGCATCGCGGATTGTTCGAGATATCTGGATCATTGGAGCCGACGATGGCTGAGATCGTTCTGTACCACCACTCGCAAGGCCTGACGGACGGGGTGAAGGCGTTCGCCGAGGAGCTCCGGCAGGCGGGGCATACCGTCCACACACCGGACCTCTACGAAGGCAACACGTACGCGACCATCGACGAGGGCATGGACTACGCGCGGACGACAGGCTTCGACAAGATCGCGGAGCGCGGCGTCGAGGCGGCGCAGAAGCTGCCCGCGAACGTCGTGTACGCCGGCTTCTCGCTCGGCGTCGTACCCGCCCAGCAGCTCACGCAGACGCGTCCGGGAGCCGTCGGCGGGTTGTTCTTCTACTCGTGCCTGCCGGCGGAGGAGTTCGGCGGCTGGCCGGAGGGCGTACCGGCTCAGGTGCACGCGATGGAGGAGGATCCGTTCTTCGCCGAGGAAGGCGGCGACATCGACGCCGCCCGCGCCCTGGTCGCAGCCAATGGTTCCGTGGAGCTGTTCCTGTACCCCGGCAAGGAGCACCTGTTCGCGGACTCGTCGCTCCCCGGCTACGACGAGCCCGCGGCCAAACTCCTGATGCAGCGCACGCTGGACTTCCTGGCCTAGGGGCCGATGGCGGGTTGTTTTGCCACTGCCGCGCTACAACCCGCCATTCGGTCAAGAACCCGCTAGCCGGCGACGGCCTCCGCCTCGACCGCGGCCGGGGCCTCCGCCGGGCGGCGGGTGGGGATGAAGGATGCGATGGCGAGTGCGGCGAGGGCGGCGCCCGCGCCGATCAGTAGGACGGTGCGGAAGCCGCTCTGCGAGGGCAGGGTGTAGCCGCCGAGGCTGATCGTCAGGTTAGCCAGGATCACGCCGGCGACCGCGCTGGAGACCGACGTTCCGATCGAGCGCATCAGCGTGTTGAAGCTGTTCGCGGCCGCGGTCTCCGAGACGGGTACGGCGGCCATGATCAGCGCCGGCATCGCGCCGTACGCCAGGCCGATGCCGGCGCCGATCAGCAGCGAGACCAGCACCAGCTCCCAGACCGAGCCCATCAGCACACTGCCGACGGCGTACCCGGCAGCGACCACGACGGCGCCGAGCATCAGCGTCACCTTGGGGCCGCGGGTCTTCGAGATCTTCGCCGAGAACGGCGCGGCGATCAGCATGACCAGGCCCGACGGGCCCATCACCAGACCGGACGCGAGCATCGACTGGCCGAGTCCGAAACCAGTTGCCTTAGGCATCTGCAGCAGCTGCGGCAGGACCAGCGACATCGCGAACATCGCGAACCCGAACACCATCGACGCCAGGTTCGTCAGCAGCACCTGCGGGCGAGCCGTCGTCCGCAGGTCGACGAGCGGCTCGCTGGTACGGCGTTCCCACCAGCCCCACGCGAGCAGCGCGACGACGCCGAGGACGAACAGGCCGAGCGTCCGGCCGCCGGTCCAGCCCCAGTCGGCGCCCTGAGAGATTGCCAGCAGTAACGAAATCAGGCCGATCGACAGGCCGAGCCCGCCGAGCAGGTCGAACCGGCCGCCGGAGCGTACGGACGACTCCGGGACGAATCGCAGTACCAGTCCGAACACGATCACGCCGAGGCCGGCCGACAGCCAGAACAGCGTGTGCCAGTTGAAGTTCTCGGCGAGCAGCGCTGCCAGCGGCAGGCCGAGCGCGCCGCCGACGCCGAGCGAAGCGCTCATCTGCGCGGTCGCCGTACCGAGCTTGTCGCTCGGCAGTTCGTCGCGCATGATGCTGATGCCGAGCGGGATTACGCCCGCGGCGAAGCCCTGCAGGGCGCGGCCGGCGATCATCGGCACGAGTGAGCTGCTCAGCGCGGCGACGACGGAGCCGGCTACCAGCATGCCGATGCTGATCAGCAGCATCCGGCGCTTGCCGTACATGTCGCCGAGGCGGCCCATGATCGGGGTCGCGACCGCAGCCGCGAGCAGGGTCGCGGTGATCGCCCAGGCGGTCCCGGCGGCCGACGCGTTCAGCAGCCGCGGCAGCTCGGGAACCAGCGGGATCACCAGCGTCTGCATCAGCGCGACCGTGATACCGGCCGAGGCGAGCACCGGCACGACGGCACCGGGACGCACGGTTGGAGCAGCGGACATCATCAGCCTCCGAGGCAGCGAAAGATAGTTGGTTTGTGCAACTAGACGTTAAGTCAGGCAGTTGACTTAAACAAGTCTCCGAGGCAAGCTGGAAGGGAAACCACACGGAGGTGATGCCCAGTGACCGACAGTGACACGACCTCGCTGCCCGTCGGCGGGCTGCGGGACGTAAGGGTGATGTGGTGATGATGATGTCGAAGACGGATCGGTCCGCGAGGGTGAATGCGACTCGGGATCTGATCCTTGCGACGGCCGAGCGGATGTTCGCCGAGCGCGGCGTGCACGAGGTGTCGAACCGGCAGATCAGCGAGGCGGCCGGGCAGGGCAACAACACGGCTGTCGGGTACCACTTCGGGACCAAGACCGACCTGGTCCGGGAGATCGTGCGCAAGCATGCGCTTCCGGTCGAGGAGCGGCGCCGCGAGCTGATCGCGGAGCTCGGCGCGGATCCCGATGTCAGGGACTGGGTGACCGTGCTGGTCCGGTCGGCGACCGACCACATGAGCAGCTTGGGTCCGCCCAGCTGGCTCGCGCGGTTCAGCGCCCAGCTGATGTACGACCCGTCGCTGCGCGAGATCCAGCTCCAGGAGTCGCTGAACTCGCCGACCCTGCAACGTGTCATCGAAGGGCTCGCCGAGCATCTCGCGGAGCTTCCGCCGGCGGTTCGGAGGGAGCGCGGTGACATGGCCCGGCATCTGATCATCCAGATGACCGCCGAGTTCGAGCGGGCGCAGGCCGAGGGTACGCCGACGGCGCGGGCGACCTGGCAGGAGATGGCCGACGGTCTGATCGACGGCATCGTCGGGCTGCTGACCGCACCGGTGACTTCGTGAGTGTGCTCGTGGTGGGTGCTTCCGCGGCCGGCCTGACGACCGTGGAAGCCCTGCGACGCAAGGGATATCGCGAGCCGATCACGGTCCTCGGCGCCGAGTGGCACCCGCCGTACGACCGCCCGCCGCTGTCCAAACAGTTCCTCTGCGGCGACTGGGACGAGGCCCGGACCCGCCTTCGCCCCGACACGATGCTGTCGGCCCTCGACGCCGAGTTCGTCCTCGGCGACTCTGCCGTCTCGCTGGACGCCGACCGCAAGCTGGTCCAAACCGCCGCCGGCCGCTCGCTGACGGCTGATGCGGTCGTCATCGCAACCGGCCTGACACCACGCAGCCTCCCCGGCCCGGACCTACAAGGCGTGCACGTCCTGCGGACGCTCGATGATGCTGCCGCGTTGCGTAAGGATCTGGTGGAGAGCGAGCGGCTGGTCGTCGTCGGGGATGGCGTGCTCGGCGCTGAGGTTGCTGCGACCGCACGCAGGCTCGGCCTCGCTGTCACGCTGGCAGGTCCCCAGGCCACGCCTCTGGAGGCTCAGCTTGGCCCGACAGTTGGAGGTTTGCTCAGCGAGCTGCATAGGGCGCAAGGCGTCGACCTTCGTCTGGGTGCAGCGGTGACTGGGCTGAGGGCGGTGGACGGCCGGGTGAGCGGCGTACAGCTGGCTGATGGCGACGTACTGCCTGCGGACGTGGTGGTCGTGGCGTTGGGCGCGGCGCCGGCGACCGAGTGGCTGGAGGGGAGTGGGCTCCGGCTCGACAACGGGGTCGTGTGTGACGCGAACTGCCGGGCCGCTGATGGGATCTACGCCGCCGGTGATGTGGCCCGGTGGCAGCACGACGATTCCCTTGTGCGGTTGGAGAATCGCACCAACGCGACCGAACAGGCCATCTGCGTCGCCGGCAACATCCTCGGCGACCACCAGCCCTACCGACCGATCCCGTACTTCTGGACCGACCAGTTCGCCGTGAAGATCCAGGTCCACGGCCGCCCGTCCGCCGACGCCGAGGTGACCGTTGCTGAAGGCAACGTAGCTGACGGCCGCTTCATCGCCCACTACCACCGCGACGGTCGCCTCGTCGCGGTGCTCGGCTGGAACCTGCCGAAACAGACCCGCGTGCACCGGGAGCACCTCGTGCGCGCGTAATGCAACGCCTCTCTGGGGAAGGATTGTATGACTACTCCGGTTTATCCGATGACCCGGGCAACAGGTTGCCCGTTCGACCCGCCGCCGCAACTGCGCGAACTGCAGGAAGAAGCGCCGCTGGTCCAGGTCGACATCTTCGGCCGACCCGCCTGGTTGGTGACGCGGTACGACGACCAGCGTGCACTGCTCGCCGATCCGCGACTGAGCTCCGATGTGACGACGCCGGGGTACCCGAGTCCGACCGGGCAGCCGCCGCGCAAGGACGGGGTCGGGATCGGGTTCATCCTGATGGACGATCCGGAGCACGCGCGGTTGCGGCGGATGGTGACTGCGCCGTTCATGATCAAGCGGATCGAGGCGATGCGCTCCGGCGTACAGAAGATTGTCGATGGGTTGATCGACGATCTGCTGGCCGGGCCGAAGCCGGTGGATCTGGTGGAGGCGTTCGCGCTGCCGGTTCCGTCGCTGGTGATCTGCCAGCTGCTCGGTGTCCCGTACGCGGACCATGACTTCTTCCAGCAGAACAGCAAGATGCTGATCAAGATGACCGCGACCCCGGAGGAGCGCGCCGCGGCACACGGCAACCTGGCGTCGTACCTGAACGATCTGGTCGGTGAGAAGCTGGAGAACCCAGGTAACGACCTGCTGTCCGGGTTGACCGAGCGGATCCGGTCCGGCGAGCTGACTCGGCAGGACGCGGCCGGGATCGGGGTGCTGCTGCTGATCGCCGGGCACGAGACCACCGCGAACATGATTGCCCTCGGCACCCTTGCGCTGCTGGAACATCCGGAGCAACTCGCCGTACTGCGGGAGACCGACGACCCGAAGCTGGTTGCGGGCGCGGTCGAGGAGCTGCTGCGGTACCTGAACATCACGCACAACGGCCGGCGCCGCGCGGTGCTCGAGGACATCGAGCTGCACGGGCAGGTGATCAAGGCCGGCGACGGTGTGATCCTTCCGAACGACATCGCCAACCGGGATCCGTCGATGTTCTCCGACCCGGACACGCTCGACGTGCACCGGGACGCGCGACGGCATGTCGCGTTCGGGTTCGGCGTACATCAGTGCCTCGGGCAACCGTTGGCGCGGATGGAGCTGCAGGTCGTCTACAGCACGCTCTACCGCCGGATCCCGACGCTGCGCCGGGCCGTCGAGCTGGACGAGATCCCGTTCAAGCACGACGGCGCCGTGTACGGCGTCTACTCGCTCCCCGTCACGTGGTGAAAGGACAACCGATGAAGATCATCGTCGACCAGGACAAGTGCGTGGCGTCCGGCCAATGCGTCACCGCAGCCGCCGACGTGTTCGACCAACGCGACGAGGACGGCATCGTCGTACTCCTCACCGACAACCCACCGGAAGACCTGGCCGCCGACGTACACCAGGCCGCCGCGGTCTGCCCGGCCCTCGCCATCGTCGTCGAGGACTGATCAGCCGAAGGCAGCTGCCTTCCGGTCGGCCCACACGCGGAAAGTGCGCGCGCAACTGTCCGGCCCAGCCGAGCGCGTTGGAGGCGAACGTGTCGGCTCGCAGGATCGTCCACTCGAGCCCGGATGCGCGTACGGCGACTTCGAGGTCGGAGTGCAGCCTGGTGATCGGATCAGTGTCCGGTCCGAA
Source organism: Kribbella rubisoli (assembly GCF_004217145.1). Classification (GTDB taxonomy): domain Bacteria; phylum Actinomycetota; class Actinomycetes; order Propionibacteriales; family Kribbellaceae; genus Kribbella; species Kribbella rubisoli. Next base: position 325,482 of record NZ_SHKR01000012.1, read on the forward strand.
GCGCACTGCGGACGACGACAGGTAGACGACGCGTCGGGCGTGCTGCGCGATCTTACCGAGGGTCGCCTCGGCGCCGTCGGCGGTCAGGAACGGCCAGATGAGGAAGACCGTGTCGACGGTCTGCAATGCGGCGGTGAGGGTCTCCGGTTCGGCGAGGTCGGCGCCGGATCCGTGGGTGAGGGTTCGTGCCTCCGGGAGGAGGGCGGTCAGCTCACGGCCGACGTTTCCGGTGGCGCCCGTCAGGAGGATCATGCTTGCGGCAACTCGGCCCAGCGGTGTCGGTATTCCCGAGTATCGTGTCGGAGATGATCAACGGAGCGCATGTGATGATCTACAGCACGGACGCCGCGGCGGATCGGGCGTTCTTCGCCGACGTGTTGGAGTATCCGTCGGTGGACGCCGGGCAGGGGTGGCTGATCTTCAAGTTGCCGCCTGCCGAGGTGGCGGTGCATCCGGCTGAGGTTGGGTCGCATGAGTTGTTGCTGATGTGCGACGACCTCGAGCAGACGATGGCCGAGATGAGCGGCCGTGGGGTGGAGTTCGAGGCGGTCGAGCGGATGCGGTGGGGTGTGCTGACGGCGTTCCGGCTGCCTGGTGGTGGCCGGGTCGGGTTGTACGAGCCGCTGCACCCGCGGGCGAATGATCTCTGAGTTCCAGATCGCGGTGCCGGACGCGGAGGTTGTCGCGCTGCGGGAGCGGCTCCGGCAGACTCGTTGGCCTCGGCAACTACCTGGAGACGGGTGGGATCGCGGCGTCCCGGTCGATTACCTGCAGCGGGTCGCGGAGCGATGGGCGGCGTACGAGTGGCGTGTCTGGGAAGCGCGGCTCAACGGGTATCCGCAGTACACGACCGAGATCGATGGGCAGAGGATTCACTTCCTGCAGGTGCGATCGCCGGAGCCGGACGCGTTGCCGTTGGTGCTGACGCACGGTTGGCCCGGGTCGGTGGCGGAATTCCTCGACCTGCTGGGGCCGCTGACCGACCCGGCGGCATACGGCGGGAATCCGCGCGACGCCTTTCACGTCGTCGCGCCGTCCGTACCGGGGCACGGCTTCTCGCTCCCGTTGCAGGACGGCTGGAACCACGGGCGGATCGCGCGTGCCTGGGCGGAGTTGATGAGCCGGCTCGGATACGAGCGGTACGGCGCGCAAGGTGGCGACACGGGATCGGTCGTCTCACCGCTCCTCGGTCAGCTCGATCCGGAGCATGTGGTCGGCGTACATATCAACGGCGGGCTGGCGTTTCCGGAGGTCGAGCCAGGTGATGTCCAGACCGAGGTGGAGCGAGAGCGATTGGCGGCGGCTGAGCGGTTGCGTGCAGTTGGGACCGGGTACGCCGACCTGCAGGGGACTCGGCCCCAGACGGTCTCGTACGGGTTGAGTGATTCGCCGGTCGGGCAGTTGGCGTGGATTCTGGAGAAGTTCTGGGAGTGGACCGATCCGGAGCATGCGCTGCCTGAGAGGGCGGTCGACCTCGACCACCTGCTCACGGATGTGTCGATCTACTGGTTCACCAACAGCAGCGCGACTTCCGCCAACCTGTACTACGAGAATCGCCGCGCCGCCGAGGACATCCGGCCGAGTGTGCCGACGGGCGTCGCGGTCTTCCCGACGGATCCGGCCATCCGCCGAGTCCTAGACCGCCGGCACCACGTCGTCCATTGGTCGGAGTTCAGCCGTGGCGGTCACTTCGCGGCCCTCGAGGCGCCCGACCTGCTCGTCGACGACATCCGGGCGTTCTTCCGGCTGGTCCGGTAGGCGGGCCGGCGCGACGAACGTCAGCAGCGTGCCGTCGCGTTCAACACTGGCATCCGGCCAGCGACGACGAACCATCTGGATCGAACGTTCGTTGGCCGCACCGATGACGAAGAGAAAATGCTTCGCGCCGGATGCGATCGCGTCCGCGGCGGCGATCGCCAGCATCCGGATCCCGAGCCCGCGGCGCTGATCGTCCTCCGCGATGACGGCTGCGAGCTCGGCCGTCGACTCACCCGGCGCCCAGGCCCACATCGCGTGGCCGACGATCGTGTCCTCGCGCGTTGCCACGAAGGCCGCGCCGGTGGGGCACAGCAGGCGTAGCAGCAGCGCCGCGCGCGGCGGCGAGCCGATCGCGGTCTGGAAGCGGAAGTAGCGGCTGAGGTCGGTCAGCCCCGACAGCATCCTGGCCAGCTCGTCCGCGTCGGGTTCGCCGGCGCGACGGACGAGTGGCGGCCTCGCCTGAGTCTGGTTCACGGATTCAGCGTTACCTGCTTGGCTGAGTCTGTCAAGTGGACTTATCATGAACCCATGAGTACGGCAGTCAGCGAGCAGATGCCCGAGGCGATGAACTGGTCCACGGAGAACTGCACGATCTCCCGGGTGATGGAGATCCTCGGCGACAAGTGGACTTTTCACCTCCTCCGCGAGGTCTTCGTCGGCGTCCGACGGTTCGAGGACATCCGCGCCCGGGCGGGGATCCCGCGCCAGGTCCTCACCGAGCGCCTCGCCGCGCTGATCGAGCGCGGCCTGATCCGCCGCCACCCGTACCGGCTGCCCGGACAGCGAGAGCGCTCGGAGTACCGGTTGACCGAGGCCGGGCTAGACCTCTACCCGGTGCTGGTGGCAATGATCCAGTGGGGCGATCAGTACCTGCCGCTCGCAGCCGGCGCGCCGATCGAGCCGCGCCATCGCGGCGACTGCGGCGAACGTGTCACCGTGACCATGCACTGCGAGGCCGGCCACGACCCAGGCCCTAGGGAAGTTGCCTTCCGCCCCGGCCCGGGCGCCCAGCGGCGCTAGGGCAAACGCTCGATCGCCTGACGGATCAGGTTTTCGGTTTCGCGGGGCTGGGCGGCGGTGATCGAGACGGCGTCCATCGTGACGACGTACGTGTCGAGTTCTTCGCGCTTGTCCAGGTAGACCGCGCTCGTCAGGTGCTCGATGTAGACGATGTCCGGAAGGTCGGCGTCGTTGAAGCGGAGCAGGGTGAACGCGCCGCCGGTCGCGGTGTAACCGCCCTTGGAGAACGGGATGATCTGCAGCGTGACGTTGTGCCGCCGCGACGCGTCGATCAAGTGCTCGAGTTGGGCTCTGAGGATTGCCGGGCTGCCGATCGGACGTCGCAGTACGGCCTCGTCGATGACTGCCCACAGCCGCGCGGGTCGTTGCCGCGTCAGCACGTCCTGGCGGCTCATTCGCAAGGAAACAAGGCGATCCTGCTCGGCCCGCGACAACGGGACGTCCTGCCGGCCGAGCTGCATGACGGCCCGCGCGTACTCCGGTGTCTGCAGCAAACCCGGGACGAACTGCAACTCGAACGTACGAATGAGATCGGCTGCCATCTCGAGCCCGAGATAGGAGTGGAACCACTGCGGCGTGAGGTCGTCGTACCGTTGCCACCAGCCCGGGCTGTTGGCCTCGCGGGCCAATGTCAGCAGGCGATCGCGCTCGACCTCGTCCTCGACCTTGTAGAGCGTCAGCAGGTCGTCGACGTCGCGCACCTTGAACCCGACCCGGCCGAGTTCCAGGCGGCTGATCTTGGACTCCGAGCCGCGGATCGCCCAGCCCGCATCGGTGCGGGACACGCCCGCGTTCTCACGGAGCCGGCGCAGGTGCACCCCAAGCATGATGCGCAGGGCGGTCGGACCGCCGTACGCGCCCGGCTCGGTCACCTCATGCCTCCCAGCCGCTGTCCCCGTGGTGTCCCGATGCAACAGCTGATCATTTCACAACAGATAGTGACCTCGTCCACCCCGACGCGCAGATACGGTGTGTCCAACGGGTCCTACGGTCAGTAGAGTCGGGCTCACAGATTTCCGACCACTCTCTGCGAGGTCCACCCGATGCCCGATGCCAAACAGGCACCCAGTTCGATCCCGGTCGGCGTCGACACCAGTCGGGCCAGCATCGCCCGGGTGTACGACGCCTTCTTGGGCGGCAAGGACAACTTCGAGGTCGACCGCGAGGTACTGCGTGGGGTCCAGGCCGCCGCGCCGCAGGCCCAGGACCTGGCCTGGTCGAACCGGAACTTCCTGATCCGCTCGTGCCGGTTCCTGGCCGGCCAGGCGGGGATCACGCAGTACCTGGACTGCGGATCCGGTCTGCCGACCGCCGAGAACACCCACCAGGTCGTGCAGCGGATCCAGCCCGAGGCCAAGGTGCTCTACATCGACAACGACCCGGTGGTGCTCGCGCACGGCCGCGCGCTGCTCGAGGAGAACGAGAACACGCTGTTCGTCAGCGCCGACATCTTCGAGCCGGACGAGGTGCTGAGCAAGCCCGAGGTGCGTGACTTCCTCGACTTCAGCCAGCCGATCGCCGTGATGCAGGCCGGCACGCTGCACCACTACATCGGCACCGAAGGTGCGCAGATCATGCAGAAGTACGTCGACGCGGTGGTGCCCGGGTCGTACACGGTGATCTCGCACTTCTACGACCCGGAGACTCCGGAGCACACCGCGGTCGCCCAGAAGATGGAGGAGAAGTTCATCCACAGCCCGATGGGCAGCGGTAGGTTCCGCACCCGCAAGGAACTGATGGAGTTCTTCCCCGATCAGGAGCTCGTCGCGCCGGGCCTGGTGCTCTGCGACGACTGGTGGCCGGACGGTCCGCGGCTCAAGCCGCTGAACCAGGTCGAGGAGTGCATCGTCGGCGGGGTCGGCCGCAAGATCTAGTACGCCGTGACGCCCGGGACCGTTCGCCGGTCCCGGGCGTCGTGCTGTGTCAGAACGTCCAGCGCTGCGCCGCGGAGTTGTTGCACGAGGCAACGGTTACCGGATTGCCCAGGGAACCCGGTGCGGTCAGGCACAGGCCGTTGGCGCGGATGGTTCCGTCACCGGGCTGGGTCCACTGCTGGTTGGCGCCGCCGTGGCAGTTGTAGAGGATCGCGGCGCCGGCTTGCGTCGCGCTCGAGTCGAGACAGCTGAACTGGGCGTGGAACGTCTTGTTCTCCGCATGTACCCAGTTCTGGTTGTCGCCGCCGGTGCAGGTGTACAGCAGGATCGTCGTACCGTCCGAGCCGGAGACGTCCAGGCAGCCGCCGCTGCCGCGGATGTCGCCCGAGGCCGAGTTGCCGAGCCCGTTCTCCTGGACGGCGGTTGATCCGTTGAGCGTGACTTGGCTGTCTGCCGCACAGCCGGTGCTTTCCGAGCTGCCGGTGAAGTGCGCGGTGAGACTGCCGCTGGTCGGCAGGTTCATCGTCAGCTTCGAGTACGGCTCGTCGTCGCAGGTGGCCTTGTCGTTGTTCCAGTCGAAGTACTCGGTCCAGCTCACCATTCCCGACGTACTGATCGTGTTGCCGGAACCGGTTTGCAGGCTGCCGAGTTTGAACGACGTACCGGCGGTGAGGTCGCGGACGGTCACGCCGTACCAGCCGCTGCCTTCGCTGGCGACGGCGAACGCGTAGGTGTGGCCGGGGGTCGGGGCTCGGTCGAGGCGGCAACTACCGCCGGTGCCGTCCTCCTGGAACTTGATGCAGTAGGTGCCGGCGTCGCCGACGCGCATGTCGGTGGAGTTCCAGAGCGAGTAGAGGAACATCCCGCCGCCGTCGCGGTGGGTCTGCATGCCGGTGTACCCGCCGACGTCGCCGCCGGTGAAGTCGAACTGGTTGGACCAGTAGACGTTCGCGCGCCCGGGCGAGTTGTTGATCGTCATCCGGAACTCGGCCTGCGTGAGCGATGCGGTGTCGAACGTGTAGTTGACGTAGGTGCCGGGCGTGACACCGATCGCCGAAGCGCTACCGGGAACGAGAGCGGCGGCGAGGCCGAGAAGGGCGCAGAGCAGTACGGACTTGAGTCTCATCGGGGGTCTTACCTCCAAGCGAAGTGGGGCGGACTTCGACCAGAGAGCTCTCTCGACTTGATGATGCGCAGACGTGCGCGGAGATGTCCAGAGGTGAGCGGTTAACGTTACACATGCTCGGAAACGAGCGTGGCTGCTGTTCCTTCTTCGAGGGCTTGGAAGATGTGGGGGAGGTCGCCGGGGTAGGCGATGTAGTCACCGGGGAAGAGTTCGATCGGGTCGTCGGTGGGGCCGACGAGGGCTCGGCCGGAGCCTAGGACGACGTGTTCGACGACGCCGGGCATGTGGGGCTCGGACTGACGGCCGGGGCCGGGGGACGCGACGATGCGATAGATGTCGCGGCGGGCGTTCGGTGGGCTGGAGGCGACGAGGGTGGCGCTGTAGTCGGCCTGGTCGGAGTAGATCGCGGGGCCTTCACCGGCGCGGATGATCTGGACCTTCGGGCGCGGCGGGTCGAGCAGCGCCGCGAACGGGGTGTCGAGCGCAACGGCCAACGCCCACAGGGTTTCCACGCTGGGGTTGCCGGTGCCGGACTCCAGTTGCGACAGCGTGGACTTCGCGACGCCGGCGCGTTTCGCCACCTCGGTCAGGGAGAGCCCGGTGCGGGCCCGGTGCCGGCGCAGGGATGCGGCGATCACGTCCAGTGGTGCCCTGTTGTCCATCGCGTGTTCGCTCCATCGGTCTAGTTGTTCGGCTTGACGAACGGCGGATCGTTGTTCATCATAATGCCCATGCGTTCGATCTGGCGAACACTCGACCGTGGGCTCGCCCGCGACATCGGCCTGGTCTGCCTGGCCGACGGTGTCGTGGGCCTCTCGTACGGCGCGATCAGCGTCGGCGGCGGGCTGCCGTTGTGGGTGCCGATCCTGCTCTCGATCGTGGTCTTCGCGGGCGCGTCGCAGTTCCTGTTCGTCGGGATCGTCGCCGCCGGCGGGAGCCCGATCGCGGCGATGATCGCGGGGCTGCTGGTCAACACGCGGCACATCCCGTTCGGTCTGGCGGTCAGCGATGTGATCGGCGGCGGGTGGCGGCGGTTCGCGGGCAGTCACGTGATGACTGATGAGAATGTCGCGTTCGCGATGGGGCAGGACGAGCTGGAGCAGAAGCGGGCGGCGTACTGGGCCGGCGGCATCGGCATCTTCATTTGCTGGAACATCGGCGTGGTCGTCGGCGGGCTGGCCGGGTCGGTGATCACCGACACCGACGCGTTCGGGCTCGATGCGGCGTTCCCGGCGGTGCTGCTTGCGTTGGTGTTGCCATCGTTACGGGATCGGTCGACGCGTACGGCGGCTCTTGTCGGCGTGCTGGTCGCGTTGGCGACGACGCCGTTCTTGCCGGCTGGGCTTCCCGTGCTGTGTGCGTTGGTGGGATTGCTGTTCTATCGGGCGCCGAAGGGTGCGTTGGAGGTGAGTCGGTGAACACCCCAGTGCTGCTGGTGGGGATTCTGGTGCTTGCTGTGGGCACCTTTTCGCTCAGGTTCGCCGGACCCGCGTTGCGGAGTCGGTTTGAGGTGCCTGAGCGGGCGCAACAGCTGCTGGCGGTGGCCGCGATCGTGTTGCTGACGGCGTTGGTCGCCACGTCGGCGTTGATGGATGGGCACGGGCCGGCCGGGGTCGCGCGGCCGGCGGGTGTTCTGGTCGGCGGCGTACTCGCTTGGCGGAAGGCGCCGTTCGTGCTGGTTGTGGTGGCTGCTGCCGCGACTGCGGCCGGGCTCAGGTTGCTCGGCGTACCGTAAGCAGTCCTTGTAACAGGTAGCGTGCGGACATGACCATGCAGCCCGGCCTGCCGATGCCAGCGCCGAAGAAGTCGGTTCTTCCGATGCTCGCCATCGCCTGTTTCGTCATCGGTGCGGTGCTGGTCGGGTTCTTCGTCTGGCGGATCGTGGTGACGGCGCCGCACACGCCGCAGCCGATCGAGTCCGGGCGGGTCGAGCTGAAGGAGGAGGGGCTGACGATCTACTCGTCCGTCCCGGTGCTGACCCCGCCGTGCAAGGCGCAGGACGCCGACGGCAACGACGTACCGCTCAAGCGGGAGACCGGGTCGGAGACGATCACGATCAACGGCAACAGCTGGTACGTCGTCGCGCGGTCGGAGCATCCGGTGCCGGCCGGCGTCTACAGCATCTCGTGCACCGACGACGAGACCAGCGCAACGTACGCCGCCGGCCCGAAGTCATCGATCGTCGCGTTCGTGCTGTCGATCCTCGGCGCGATCTTCTCGTTCCTGATCTTCGCCGGCCTGGGCATCGTCTTCCTCATCATCTGGGCCGTCCGCAAGTCCCGCCGCAACCGCCCCACCCAACCAGGTGCCCCCGGCAACTACCCGCCCCCCAGCGGCTATCCCCAGCCCGGCTATCCCCAACAGCCGAACCAGCACTTCCCCCCACCCCCGCCGTACAACCCCGGGCCGAATCCGGACCGCTCCCAGGACCGCTGACGCAACACCATTCGGACCAGACCGAAAGGCTGGGGCCGCGCCTCGATCACCCGTAGCGTCACAGTTCGGGGTGGGGCGGGACCGGTGCTCGGTGGGATGTGCCGGGGTGCGGCAACTGGACAACGACCGGGTGTTTGCAGTACACGTTCGCTGCTGAGGTGGGTCTGCTTGGATAGGCCCATGGATCTTGAGTGGGCGGGGTGCCGGAACGTCCGGGATGTCGGGGGATTGCCGACGGCGGACGGGCGGGTCGTGCGGGCGGGCGTGCTGATTCGGTCGGAGAGTTTGCAGTACCTCACCGACGACGGTGTCGACGCGGTACGGCGGGCCGGGGTGGGGCGGATTCTGGACCTGCGGGGCGACGGCGAGGTTGCGGCGTTCCCGACGCCGTTCACCGGTACGCCGTTGGCCGTGCGGCAGGCGTTGCAGGATCCGGCGGATCCGGATCACGGGCAGCCGACGATCGTCGAGGCGTGTACGTGGATGCTCGATCGGCGGCCGGAGTTGTTCGCGGCCGCGGTGAAGGCGATCGCCGACGAGGAGGACGGCGCGGTCGTCGTGCACTGTCACGGCGGGAAGGACCGGACCGGGATGGTCGTCGCGCTGGCGCTCAGCGTGGCCGGCGTACCGGAGGAAGAGATCGTTGCCGACTACTTCCTGACCCAGGAGCGGCTCGCGCCGTGGCTGGAAGAGCAGCTGGCCGCGGAGCCGGACCCGTCCAAGCATCCGGAGATGATCGAGTTCCGCGACACCCGGGCCGAGTCGATCGTCGCGATCCTGCGCCACCTCGACACGAAGTACGGCGGACCGGAGTCATACCTGCGGCACGGTGGTCTCACCGACGAGGATCTGACCAAGCTGAGAGCCCGCTTAGTGAGCTGACCTGCGTCACGACGGGATCACACAGCGCAGTACATTGGCGCAATGCCGACCGCCGCTGTGTTGATTGCCGCGCCTCCGGCGCGGCGGCTCATGGGGCCTGGATCCCCGGCCTTCCCTCGTCTCTCCGGTCGCTTCGCTCCCTCCGTTCCTCGGTCCAGGCCGGGGGCCCCATGAGCGGGCCGACCGGGACGACAAGCCCGGCCGAGCTGGCCGAACGCTACGGACTCTCCAAGAGCTCGATCCGCCCCCCGCTCAGCTCGTATCTCCGTGAGCTGTGGAGCCGTCGCCAGTTCGTCCTCAGTTACGCCACCGCACGCACCTACGCCATGTACGCCGGAGCGCGCCTCGGCTCGATCTGGCAGGTGCTGACGCCGCTGCTCAACGCCGGCGTGTACTACCTCGCCTTCGGTGTTCTGCTCGGCACCAAGAACGGGATCGACAACTACGTCGCGTTCCTGCTCAGCGGGATCTTCGTCTTCACGTTCACGCAGCGCTGCATGACCGAGGGTTCGCGCTCACTCGCGCTGAACCTGTCGCTGATCCGCACGCTGCACTTCCCCCGCGCCACCCTCCCGCTGGCCTACGTGCTGAACGAGCTGAACCAGATGCTGGTCTCGCTCGCGATCCTGTTCGTGGTGGTCGGGTTCACCGACGGCCCGGCGTGGCGCTGGTTCCTGATCGCGCCGGCGATGGTGCTGCAGATGATGTTCAACATCGGCATCACGCTGGTCTTCGCGCGGATCGGGACGTTCGTCTCCGACGTCACCCAGCTGCTGCCGTTCGTCACCCGCACTTGGCTGTACGCGTCCGGCATCTTCTTCTCGCTGCCGGCCAAGCTGGAGCAGCTGAACGCCCCGAGCTGGGTGGTCCAGGTGCTCGCGTTCAACCCGATCTCGGCGTACATCGACATCGTCCGGCGATCGCTGCTCCAGGAGCACAAGCAGAACGAGCTGCCGCACGCCTGGACGATCGCGATCGTCTGGTCGTTCGTGATGCTGGCGGCCGGCTTCTGGTACTTCTGGCGGGCGGAGGACCGTTATGGCCGGGGCTGAGCCCACTGTCATCGCCGACAAGCTGGACATCATCTACAAGGTGATCGCCGGCCAGGGCGGCAAGGGTACGGCGGCCACCGCGTTCCGGCGGATCCTGAAACGGCAGGACCGGCCGACGATCCGCGAGGTCCACGCGGTCAAGAGCGTGAGCTTCACCGCGAACAAGGGCGACGCGATCGGCGTGATCGGCCGTAACGGCTCCGGCAAGTCGACGCTGCTGCGCGCGATCGCCGGCCTGCTGCCGCCCGCATCCGGCGCGGTCTACACCAGCGGGCAGCCGTCGCTGCTGGGCGTGAACGCGGCGATGATGAACGACCTCACCGGCGACCGCAACGTGGTCCTCGGCTGCCTCGCGATGGGCATGTCCCCGGCCGAGGTCCAGCGCCGCTACGACGAGATCGTCGAGTTCTCCGGGATCGGCGATTTCATCGACCTGCCGATGTCGACGTACTCCTCGGGGATGGCGGCACGGCTGAAGTTCGCGATCGCGTCCGCGAAGACGCACGACATCCTGCTCGTCGACGAGGCGCTGGCCACCGGCGACGCCGAGTTCCGGGTCCGGTCCGAGCGCAGGATCAAGGAGCTCCGCGACCAGGCCGGCACGGTCTTCTTGGTCAGCCACAGCCTCGACGTCGTCCACGAGACATGCAACCGCGCGATCTGGCTGGACGCCGGCGTACTGAAGCTCGACGGCCCCGTCGAAGAAGTCGTCGCCGCCTACGTCCACTCCACCCGAGCCGGCTAAGACGCATAGCAGTGGATAACCACTGGTCTTGGGCGTTCTCCACTGGTACTCGGGTGAAGAACCCCCAACATCAGTGGATATCCACTTATCCACAGATGTGCCGGCAGGGAGCCTGGGCGATGCCGGGGCGTTGGATGCTTGGTGGGTGAACCAGCGGCTCAGACTGATCGCGCAGCAACAAGGTGGCGTCTTCAGCCGTCGCCAGGCCCTTGCGAGCGGATGCACCCACGAGCAGATCGTCCGCTGCCTGCGGAACGGAAGCTGGGAACAGATCCGACGCGGTCAGTACGCCGAGGTGCTCGACCTGACTGTTCTGCCGCCGTGGGAACGCGCCCGGACGACGCACCTCCGGCAGGTGCACGCGGTGATGAACGCGATGCGCCCGGGGACTGTCGCCGTCAGCCATCAGTCGGCGCTGGTCCTGCACGGTCTGCCGATCTGGGGCCTCGACCTCAGCCGCGTGCACGTCACCCGGGTGGACGGGCGATCCGGTGGTGTCGTCGCCGGCGTACAGCACCACCTCGGAGTGCTGACCGACGCCGACCTCGATGTCGTCGACGGCCTGCTCGTGACCAGCATCGCGCGCGCGACAGTCGAATCTGCGTGTACGGCGTCGTTCGAGGTGGCGGTGATCGGTGTGGACGCTGCGCTGCGCACCGGCCACCTCGGAGAGGACGAGGTACGGCGTCTGCGGTCCGTGACGGCGTTCTGGCCCGGATCCGTCACGGCCCGGGAAGCTTTGCGGTTCGGGAACGGACTGTCCGAGTCGGTCGGTGAGTCACGGCTCCGGGTCCTGATGTACGAGCGCGGGCTGCCGCAACCTCGCCTGCAGACCGAGTTCCGCGATCGTTTCGGGCCCATCGGCCGGGTCGACTTCGACTTCGACGGGTACCAGACGGTGGTCGAGTTCGACGGCGTGCTCAAGTACGGCGGCGGATCGCCCGAGGTGCTGATCCGGGAGAAGCGGCGCGAGGACCGGCTCCGCGCGATCGGCCTCACCGTGATCCGCACCGACTGGTCCGACCTCGACCGGCCCGCCGAGCTCGCCGCCGACATGTTCCGAGTCCTGGAACCGCGTCGCCGGCGCGCGTGATATCCACCCGTGTTGGGGGTTCTTCTGCCGCATACCAGCCGAGAACCCCCAAAGGGAAGGGATCTCCCCTCGGGTTGGCGACCGGCAGGTTAGACGGCCTTCGGTTGTTCGCGGAGGCCGATGAGGAAGCCGAGGCCCCACGAGACGTGCATGGTCGCGCAGACCAGCGGCATCCAGAAGAGGGCCTTCCAGGGCAGGTAGCGGCCTTCCATCGCGGAGCCGAAGATCAGCAGCAGCGCGTAGCCCAGCGGCGCGATGAAGCCGAGGTCGAGCCAGCTGACGCCGGTGGCCAGGCCGACGATGCCGAGGATCGTGCCGACGGCCAGCAGGATCACGGCGACCGGCGGGGCGAGGTACCGCTTGTTGGCGGTCTCCGGGTGCCGGCGGATTACCTCGCGGCGCCACTGGCCGGTGTGGAAGAACTGCTTGGCCACCGCGGACAGCGACGAGCGCGGCCGGTAGGTGACCGAGAGATCCGGGGTGAACCAGATCAGCCCGCCGGTCTTGCGGATCCGGTAGTTGAGCTCCCAGTCCTGGGCCCGGTGCATGGTCTCGTCGAAGCCGCCGACCCGCTCGAGAGCGGCCCGCCGGAACACGCCGAGGTACACGGTGTCGGCCGGCCCGGCCTTGCCGCCCTGGTGGAACGTGGACGCGCCCAGCCCCAGCCGGGAGCGGTACGCGCAGGCGACTGCCATCTCCGTCGGGGTGCGGCCCTCGGCCGCCATCACGCCGCCGACGTTGTCCGCGCCGCTCTCCTCCAGCACCTCGACCGCGCGGGTGATGTACCCGTCGGTGAGCGCGCCGTGCCCGTCGACCCGGACCAGGATGTCGTGCTTGGCGTGCGCGATACCGACGTTCAGCGCGGCCGGGGTCTTGCCGGTCGGGTTCGGCACGATGCTGATCCGGTGATCCTTCTCGGCCAGCTTGTCCGCGATCTCCTGCGTCCGGTCCTTGCTCGGGCCGATCGCGAGGACGACCTCCAGCTCACCGGGGTAGTCCTGCTCGAGGACGCGGCCGGCCGCCTCCTCGAGATGGCGTTCCTCGTTCAGCACGGGCATCACGACGGATACGGGTGGCCAGTGGGACAGCGGCATATCAGGTCAGGCCTTACAGATCGATGCGACGTCGTCGACGCCGGTGGCGGGTGTGGTCGGTGAAGCGGTGGGCTTCTTGGTCGAGCCGGTGCTCGGTTTCTTCGTCGTGCTGGTGGTACTACGCGGAGTGGTCGAGGTCTTACCGTCTCCTCCTGAGCCGCCCTTGTCCAGCGATTCGGACTTCGCGATCGCCTCGGCGACCTTCGTCCGGATCAGCGCGAAGTCCGGGTCGCCGGTGTGGATCAACGGCGGGACCGCGGAGAAGCTTGACACCGGGAGCTTCTTCGCGTCCAGCGCGAGATCGGTGAAGGTGCCCAGCTCTCCGGCCGGAATGTCGGTCTTGACCACCTGTTTGCTGGCCGACGCGATGCCCTGGAACTTGGTCAGCACGGTCGACGGCGACAGCTGGTTCAGCATCGCGGACATCACGCACTTCTGCCGGGCCATCCGCTCGTAGTCCGATGACTCGGCCCGGGACCGGGCGAACCAGAGCGCGTGGTACCCGTCCAGGTGCTGGTTCTTGCCGGCCTCGATGTAGCCCTTGATCGGGGAGCTGCCGCCGCCGATCGGGACCCGCTTGCCGATGTCCAGCGTGATCCCGCCGACCGCGTTGAGCAGGTCGCGGAACCCGGCCAGGTCGATCAGCACGAAGTAGTTGATCTTGAGCCCGGTGACGGCCTCGATCGCCTGTGTGGTGGCGGTTTCGCCCGGGTTCGGGTCGCCGGGGAACAGGGCCTTGTGGTTGGCGGCGTAGGTGTAGACGGCGTTGAGCAGGCACTCGGCAGCGCACTTGTTCCACATGAAGCCTTCGGGGAACTGCTTGGCCATCGCCGTACCGGCCGGGAACGGGACCTTGGCCAGGTTCCGCGGGAGGCCGATCAGGACGGTCCGGCCGGTGTCCGCGTCGATGCTGGCCACCGTCATGCTGTCCGGCCGGGTGCCGATCCGGTCCGCGCCGGAGTCGCCGCCCATCATCAGCACGTTGTAACGGCCCTTCTCGGCCTTCGAGGACTTCCCGCTGCCGAACACGCTGGCGACGAAGTCGCGCTGGGTGTTCACGATCACACTCGCGTAGACCAGTGCGCCGACGACGACGAAGATCAGTACGCCGTCGAGGATGCTCGTGATGAGGCGGTGATTGCGCTCCAGCGTCAGCGGCTGCGAGATCCGGTACGCGTCGATGAACAGCGCCGCCCAGCCGATCGCGAGCACGATCAGGATGATCTGCACCAGCCGCAGCGTCCCCGGCCGGGCCAGGAAGTTGATCGTCCCCGAGCGCCAGATCAGGCCGAGCACGATCAGGAACACGATGATCGCGATCAGGCCGAAGACCACCCGCCAGACCCAGCGGCCGGCGCGGCGGCTGCCCGCGACGATCTGGGCCGACCCGGGCAGGATCAGCGTCATCAACAACAGTGTCAGCGCCCGCTTGAACCGGACCGGCTCGCGGAGATTGCGCAGGTCTGGCTTCTCCTGCGGCATGACGTCCTTCCGTTCTCCAACCGGGCGGTCTGATGCCGACCGTACCTTGTCCTCACTTGTCACTTGGTACGACGTGCCGCGGGACGAACTGGTTCGGGCGGAGGCGGATCCGGAGACGAAGAGTAGCAGTCTCTTCACACAGCGCAGGAAAACCCGTGCAGTCACCCTGCTTCACACAGTTGTGATGGTCGGCGGCGGACCGATGCGTTACGAAGTCTTCTAAGTACAACCAGTGAGGAAACCGCCCCATGAAACTGTTCCGCTCAGTCCTGGCCGTTACAGCGGTCGCGACCACCACCCTCCTCGGTACGACGTCCGCACACGCCGCGGCGCCCGGTACCGACTTCACCGGCATCGCCGCACTGAGCAACTGCTCCGCATCCCTCGTCCGGTACGCCGAATCGGTCAGCACCGACAAGGCGCTCGTGCTCACCAACGGGCACTGCTACGAGGGCGGGTTCCTGCAACCCGGCCAGGTGCTGGTGAACAAGGCGTCGACGCGTTCGATCACGCTGCTGAAGCCGGACTCCAACCGCGCCGGTACGGTCCGCGCCGACAAGATCCTGTTCGGCACGATGACCAAGACGGACATGATCGTCTACGAGGTGAACGAGACGTACGCGTCCATCAAGAGCCGGCTGAACGTCACTCCGCTGACCCTGGCCAAGCAGGGCCCGGCCGACGGCGCCGGGATGGCGGTCGTATCGGGTTACTGGAAGCGCATCTACACCTGCTCGGTGCAGGCGACGATCCCGCAACTGCGCGAGGGCGACTGGACCTGGCAGAACTCGATCAAGTACCAGCAGCCCGGTTGCGAGACGATCGGCGGTACGTCGGGATCGCCCGTCGTGAGCACGACGACCGGCGAGATGATCGGCATCAACAACACCGGTAACGAGGACGGCGAGCGCTGCACGGTGAACAACCCGTGCGAGGTCGACGCCAACGGCAACGTCACCGTCGAGCAGGGCGCGGCGTACGGCCAGCAGACCTGGTGGCTCTACACCTGCCTGACCGCGGACCGCACGATCGACCTGAACAAGTCCGGCTGCCAACTCCCGAAGCCGGCCCGTCGTCGCTGACTGTCCGTAATAAGGACGTGCGGGGTGACGCAGACCACTTCGATATCCGGTAACGTCGCCCCGCATGGCAGTCGACTCCTCCACGGACCACGTCACGACCACCAATTGGCCGAGCCCGTTCGGAGTACGGACGCGGCTGGTTGCGGCCAGTGCGCTGATGCTCTTCACCGAGCTTGCGCTGATCCGGTGGACCGGTTCGAACGTGGTACACCTCAGCTACTTCTCGAACTTCGTGCTGCTCGGCTCGTTCCTGGGCATCGGGATCGGCGTACTGCGATCCGGCCGCGCAAAGCGGCTGCCGTACTACTCGCCGATCATGCTCGGTCTGCTGGTCCTGGTGATCGCCTGGAAACCGGTGACGGTCAACCGGGGCAGCTCGTCGAGCGTCATCTACTTCACCAGCCTGAACACCACCGGCCCGCCGGTCTGGGTGATCCTGCCGATCATCTTCATCGCGGCCGCGGTGGTGCTGGCCGGTCCGGCCGAGCTGGTCGGCCGCTGTTTCGCCGAGCTGCCGCGGCTGACGGCGTACCGCTTCGATCTGATCGGCAGCCTGGCCGGGATCGTGACGTTCACCGGGCTGTCGTTCCTGGGCGCGCCGCCGATCTGGTGGGGGCTGATCGTCACGATCATGTTCGCGGGCCTGATGATCCCGCGGACGGCCGGATCCGGCCGCCGGGCCGTCGCGATGGGGCTGAGCGCCGCGATGGTGCTCGCGCCGCTGCTGGTGATGCTCGGGGTGCTGTTCCACGAGTCGACCAAGGCGAACAACAGTTGGTCGCCGTACTACAAGGTGCAGACCAAGCAGTACACGTGGGAGGGCGTGCCGCTGCTGACGATCACGGTGAACGGCGTACCGCATCAGCAGGCGATCCCCGCCGACGCACGGTTGCAGTGGGAGCCGCAGTACGGACTGCCGTACGAGCGGGCGAACGTCGGGAAGACGCCGAAGAACGTGCTGATCATCGGCGCCGGTTCCGGGTCGGATGTCGCGATCGCGTTGAAGAAGGGTGCGACGCACGTGGACGCGGTCGAGATCGACCCGCGGATCCGCGACCTCGGCAAGGCGCTGCACCCGGACCGTCCGTACCAGGACCCGCGGGTGACGTCGCATATCGACGACGGGCGCGCGTACCTGTCGCGGACGAACAAGAAGTACGACCTGATCCTGCTGGCGCTGCCGGACTCGTTGACGCTGGTGAACGGCGCGAGCTCGCTGCGGCTGGAGAGCTACCTCTTCACCAAGCAGGCGTTCGAGAGCGCTCGCGATCACCTCAATCCGGGTGGGGCTTTCGCGATGTACAACTACTACCGCGAGACGTGGCTGATCGACCGGCTCGCGTCGACGGCCCAGGAGGCCTTCGGGCACAAGCCGTGTGTGGACAAGATCGGCGACGGTCTGCAGCAGGCCGTGGTGACGGTCGGTCTGACCGAGCAGGACCAGACGTGTGCCGCTGAGTGGCCCGGTCCGGCGGCGATCACGCCGCCGCCGGCCACGGACAACCGGCCGTTCCTGTATCTGTTCACCGACCGGATTCCGTCGCTGTACCTGGTCACGCTCGGGCTGATCCTGGTCGCGGGCCTCGTCGGCGTCGGCATCGCGGGCGGCGGGTCGTCGTACCGGCGGATGCGTCCGTACGCGGATCTGTTCCTGCTGGGCGCGGGCTTCATGTTGCTGGAGACGAAGAGCATCACCGGGTTCGCGCTTCTGTTCGGTACGACGTGGGTCGTGAACGCGATCGTGTTCGCCGGCGTGCTGGTGGCGGTGCTTGCGGCGGTCGAAGTGACGAGACGGTTCAGGACACCACCGATCAAGGTGATGTTCGCCGTACTGTTCGGCGGCCTCGCGTTGTCGTGGGTCTTCCCGGACAGCTGGCTGCTCGGCATGCCGGTCGGGTTGCGGGTGATCGTCGCGGTCCTGATCGCGTTCACGCCGATCTTCGCCGCGAACGTGATCTTCGCGAAACGCTTCACCGACACAGCCGACGGCACAGCCTCCTTCGGCGCAAACCTCCTGGGCGCAATGCTCGGCGGCTGCCTCGAATACGCCGCCCTGATCATCGGCTTCCACGGGTTGTTGATCATCGCCGCACTGCTGTACGCCGGGGCGTTCCTGCTCACACCCAAAGCCCGCTCCCTGGCCCGATGAGTGAGCTGGCGGACTACTACCGCGATCGCGCCGGCGAGTACGACGCGGTCTACAACAAACCGGAACGGCAGGAGGACCTCGCCCGCCTGCGGGCCCTCCTGCCACCGCTCGTCCGCGGCCGCGCAGTCCTGGAAGTTGCCGCCGGCACCGGGTACTGGACGACCGCGCTGTCCACCACGGCCGCCTCGGTGCTGGCAACGGACTTCAACGAGGAGCCGCTGGCCATCGCCCGCACGCGGTCCTACGGTCCGGGCGACGTACGGTTCCAGACTGCCGACGCGTACGACCTCGGTGCGGTCGAGGGGCGGTTCGACGCGATCTTCGCCGGCTTCTTCTGGTCGCACGTGCTCCGGGCCGACGTACGCCGCTTCGTCGCCGGCCTGCGGGACCGGCTCGAGCCGGGCGGCATGCTGATCCTCGCCGACAACCGGTACGTGGAGGGCAGCAACTATCCGATCACCCGGACGACGGCCGAGGGCGACACGTACCAGATGCGGCAACTGTCGGACGGGCGGACGTTCGAGGTACTGAAGAACTTCCCGACCCGGCAGGAGTTCACGGCCGGGGTGATGCCGGGTGAGGTCGAGTGGACCGACTTGACTTACTTCTGGCTGGCAACTGTCTGTTGATTGGTACAGGATCGGCCCGTTCGGACGGTCCTGGGCGGGTCCTGGTGGCAGGATCTGAGACATGACGTGGCTTGTGACTGGTGGTGCCGGGTACATCGGGGCGCATGTGGTGCGGGCGTTCCGCGACGACGGGATCGATGTGGTCGTGATCGACGACCTGTCGAGCGGGAAGGCGGAGTTCGTACCGGACGGTGTGCCGTTCGTCCGGGCGAACCTCCTGGACGGTGCGGCGGTGCGGGAGGCGCTCGACGGCGTCGACGGCGTCGTACATCTGGCCGGGTTCAAGTACGCCGGGGTGTCGGTGGATCGGCCGCTGCACACCTACACGCAGAACGTGACGGCGATGGTGTCGCTGCTCGAAGCGATGGCGGAGAAGTCGGTGCGCAACATCGTCTTCTCGTCGAGCGCCGGGGTGTACGGGACGCCTCGCGACGAGGTGGTGACCGAGGACACCGCGCCGGATCCGCAGTCGCCGTACGGCGAGTCGAAGCTGATCGGCGAGTGGCTGCTCCGCGACCAGGCCGCGGCGGCCGAGCTGCACCACACCTCGCTGCGCTACTTCAACGTGGTCGGGTCGGGCGATCCGACGGTGTACGACGCCAGCCCATACAACCTGTTCCCGATCGTCTGCAACCTGCTGACCCAGGGCAAGGTGCCGCAGATCTACGGCACCGACCACCCGACCCCGGACGGTACGTCGGTCAAGGACTACGTACACGTCGCCGACCTCGCGCGTGCACATGTCGCGGCCGCCCGCGCGCTCGAGTCCGGCAAGACACTCGAACGCGTCTACAACCTGGGCAGCGGCACGGGTACGTCGGTCCGCGAGATCATGGACGCCGCCCGCCGGGTGACCGGCATCGACTTCACCCCGGGCGAAGCCCCGCGCCGGCCGGGCGACCCGTCCCGCGTGGTCGCGAACGGCGAGCTCGCCGCCCGTGACCTGGCGTGGAAGAACACGTACACGGTCGACGACATGTTCGCGACCGCCTGGGAAGCCTGGCCGAAGGGCTAGTAGCTCTTCTTGAAGGCACCGTTCGTCGACAGGTCCATCATGCCGGGCCCGGTGAGGACGCCGCCTTCGACCGGGAGCGTGTGACCGGTGATCCAGGACGCGTCGTCGGAGGCCAGGAACGCGACCGCGGCGGCGATGTCCTCGGGCTCGCCGACGCGGCCGAGCGGGTACATCTTCTCGAAGCGCTCGAGCGTGTCGGGCTGGTTGTCCCAGTTCGGCGTACGGATGGTGCCGGGGGCAACGACGTTGAAGCGGACGCCGAGGTCGCCGTATCGCGCGGCGTAGTTGACCGTCATCGCGATCTGGCCGGCCTTGGCCGCGGCGTACTCGATGTTGCCGAAGGCAGCGAGTCCGTTGACCGAGCTGATCGTGACGACGTTGCCGCGGTTCTTGACGAGCTGCGGGAGCGCCGCCTGGATGCACCGCGACGCACCGACCAGGGTCAGATCGAGCTGCGCGTGCCACTCCTCGGAGGTCGTGTCCTCCGGCACGGTTGACACGATGCAGCCACCGGCGTTGTTCACGACCACGTCGAGCCGGCCGAACCGCTCGACCGCGGCGGCAACTGCTGCGTCCACATCATCGCGGTTGGTCACGTCGACCTGCAGCGGGAGCGCCCGCTCGCCGATCCCGGCCGCGACCTCGCCGACCTTCTCCACCTGGAGATCGGTCACCACCACCGACGCGCCCTCGTCGGCCAGCCGCCGCGCGACCGCGGACCCGATGCCCTGCGCCGCCGCCGTGACCAGCGCGACCTTTCCTTCGAACCGACGCACGCTAACCCCTCCGTTGTTACTCGAGTACTCGGTCGACCTTCTCGTCCGCGACCCGGCGCTCCAGCTTGGCGGCGTCCAGGTTGCGGCAGAGGACGATCGAACCACCTCCGGCGATCACGCCGACCAGCAGTCCCAGGCCGTCCCGGTCCGTGAGCGTCTGCTGGACCAGAATGCGGTCGGCGACCGGCTCCGCCGCACTGATCAGATCCTCGTGCGTGAGGTCGTCGTACGCCGGGGAGTCGGGCGTCGGCGGGTCGAACGGGACGAAGACGTCGGGGTGGTTGTAGACCTCGGCGCCGTAGTCCTGGATGCCGTCCGGGACGGGCTCGCGGAAGCGGCCGCCGAGCGGGAGAAGGGCCGAGGCAACGGTCTCGCGCTCGCCGCGGACGGCGAAGTCGGGGCCGGTGATCGCGAGGGTACCGGTCTTGCTGGTCAGCGAGGCGCCGACCGACCAGGTGGACAGCGCCCAGACGACGCCCAGCCAGTGCGGCGGGAGGCCGATCGCGACGGTCTCGCCGGACTCCAGGTCGTACTCGTCGGCCAGCAGGTTCGCGGTCTTGGCGACCCAGTTCGCGGTGGTGACCGCGCTCAGCTCGATCCGCTCGCCGGTCGCGTCGTCGTAGTAGGTGAGGAACGGGGCGCCGCCGTCCCGGCGGACCGCGGCCGCGAACAGCTCGGGGAGGACTCGTGACATATGGCCCAGCCTACGGTTCGTACTCCGGCGTACCGTGGTGGGGGATTTTCTCGAAAGAAGGCTTGTCATGGTGCCACAGCTCGCGCTGCCCGAAGGCGGCGAATGGATCGTCATCCTGGTCATCGTGGTCCTCCTGTTCGGCGCGAAGAAGCTGCCGGAGCTGACCAAGAACGCCGCCCGCGCAATGAAAGAATTCGAGAAAGCCCGCCACGGCGACGACGACGAAACCCCACCCCAGGTAGCCCCCGCCCCCGCCCCAGCCCAGCCCCAAGCAGCTGCTCCCGTGCAGGCAGCTCCGGCGCAGGCGCCGCAGCCGGCGACAGACGCCCAGCCCGCCCGCCCGACGGACATCGAGGGCGGCACCGCGCAGTAGCCGCCCGGCTCACCTCAGCCCGCCCGGTCGCCGGGGTCAGGTCGGTGGGTTGACTTCGAGGACTGCGGTTCGTAGGGCGGCGGCCAGTAGGGCGGTCGGTTCTGGCATGCGGCCGGGTAGACGGGCGAGGATCGTACGGCGGAGTTCTTGCGGGCCGCCGCGGACTGTGACCACCCGGACGCCTGGCGGGACCGCGGACGCCATGGACGCGGAGATCGTGGTCAGGCCGGCGCCGGCTGCGACCAGGTGGAGTTTGGCGAGCCAGTCGCGGACTGTGTGGGCGATGACCGGCCGTTCGTCCAGGCCGGGCCAGACGCCCATCCACAGTTCGCTGGACGACGTGGGGCCGGCGATCCAGCGCTGACCGCGGAGGTCGGCGACATCGACGGAGTCGTGGGCTGCGAGTGGGTGCCCGGTCGGTACGGCGAGTCGGAGGCTCCGCTCGGCGAGAATCTCCAGCTTCAGCGCGGGTGACTCGGCGTCCGGCGGGCGGAACGGCGGGGCGGACGCGATCAACGCCAGGTCGATCGTCCCGGCCCGGAGCGCCCGGACCAGGTTGGGCGTCGATCCCTCCCTGGTCGTCACGGTGATCGCAGGGTGCGTACGACGTACCGCGCTGATTGCCCGCGGCAACAAGACCGCGCCGGCACTCGGGAACCAGCCGAGCCGGACGGTCCCGCCCTCGACCGGCAGCCCGGCGAGTTCGCGCGCCGTCGCGTCGAGCTGGTCGAGCACGGCGGCGGCGTTCCGCAGTACGACCTGCCCGGCCGTGGTAAGGGCGACACCTTCGCGGCGGCGTTCCAGCAGTTGGTTGCCCGCGGCCCGCTCGAGGCCGGCGATCTGACGCGAGACCGCGGACTGCGTGTAGCCGAGGGCTGATGCCGCGGCGGTGAACGTCCCCCGCTCCGCCACCTCCCGGAACACCCGCAACGCAACCAGCGAGACGTCGGTGAAGTCCATGACATCTACGCATACCACCTATGCCGAACTTTCGCTGGAGTCATACCAATCCCAGACCTACGTTGGCGACATGACACAACCACGCATCGCCCTAGTAACCGGAGCCAACCAGGGCATCGGCTACGCCCTAGTAGAAGAACTCGCCAGCAGGATGAACCCAGAAGACCTAGTCCTCCTCACCGGCAGGAACCCAGACCGAGTCGCCGCCGCGGCAGCTCGCATCAAAGGTGTCGCGAAGGTCGAGGGACGGGTGTTGGACGTGACTGATGGGGAGGCGGTGGAGCGGCTCGCGGAGGAGCTGGGGGTGGTGGACATTGTGGTGTCCAACGCGGTGGGGCCGTTGGAGCCGGGGAAGACGCCTAGTGAGCAAGTGGATGAGTTTGTCGACGTGGCGAACCTGGGGGCTCAGTACATGTTGCGGGCGTTTGGGCCTCGGGTGCGGGCTGGGGGGCGGTTGGTTGTGGTGGCTAGTTCGTTGGGGACGTTGGAGCAACTGCCGGAGGAGTTGTGGGGGCGGTTTGACGGGGTGAGCTTGGAGGATGTCGAGAAAGTTGTGGAGGAGTGGCGGGCTGCGGTGCATGAGGGGACGGCAGCGGCTCAGGGGTGGCCGGAGTGGATCAACTTGCCGTCCAAGGTTGCTCAGGTGGCGGCCGTGAGGGCCGTGGCGGCGGAGCAGCGGGACCGGGATCTGGCCGACGACACGCTGGTTGCGTCCGTTTGTCCGGGGCTGGTGGATACTCGCGCCTCGAGGCCGTGGTTCGACGACTTCAGTCAGGCCAAGTCGCCCGAGGATGCCGTGCAACCGATTGTGGATCTGCTCCTGGCTGACCACGTCGACCCGGCGCTGTACGGCGAGCTGGTCCGCGACGGCAAGGTCATCCCCTGGAAGCCGTCCACCCCTCGCTAGCCCCCTGCCCGGGCGGAGCTGGTTAGGTTAGCCTAATGTCACGACGATCTGCACACAGTCGCTTACTGGATCGCCGGTGAGACCTCGGAGCGCGGGGACGCCGTACGCATGCAGGCGTTCGCGAAGCCAGGAGAAGAGGGCCTCGACGTCACGACCCCGCAGTACTGCAATCGCTGGAGTTCTCATAAGGTCGTCCCATGCTGATCCTGGCCGGCCTGGGGCTGATCCTGGTGCTGACCGTTGCCACCGGCTACTTCGTCTCCCAGGAATTCGCGTACGTCGCCGTCGACCGGAGCCGCCTGCGCACGCTGGCCGAGAACGGTGACGCGTCGGCCGCGCGCGCACTGAAGGTCACCTCGCGGCTGTCGTTCGTCCTCTCGGGCGCGCAGGTCGGCATCACGATCACCGCGCTGCTGGCCGGGTACTTCGCGGAGCCGTATCTCGGTGCGGGCCTGGAGGACCTGCTCGGCTCGTCCGGCGTACCGGAGGCCGTGAGCAGGTCGATCTCGGTGATCTTGGCGTTGCTGTTGGCAACGATCATCCAGATGGTGCTCGGCGAGCTGGCGCCGAAGAACCTCGCGATCGCGAAGGCCGAGACGATCGCGCTGCGGCTGTCCCGGTCGACCTTGTGGTACCTGCGGCTCGCCGGCCCGGTGATCCACCTGTTCGACTCGGCGTCGAACCGGATCCTCCGCCGGGTCGGGATCGAGCCGGTCGAGGAGCTGCCGCAGGGCGCGACCCCGAAGGAGCTCGACCGGATCATCGAGACGTCGTACGAGCAGGGCCTGCTGGACCAGGACACGATGCGGCTGCTCGATCGCGGGCTCGACTTCCGCGGCCGTACGGCGGGCGAGGCGATGGTCCCGCGCGTTGATGTCGTGACGATGCATCGCGACGAGCGGCTGACCCGCGTGGTCGAGCTGCAGGACACCGGACACAGCAGATTCCCGGTGATCGGCGACTCGGTCGACGAGCTGGTCGGCGTGGTCGCGATCGGCGACGTGGTCGAGCTGGAACCGGCCGACCGGGCGGCGATCGCGGTCGGTTCGTTGGCGTCGCCCGCAGTCGTCGTACCGGCGACGTTGCCGCTGCCCGGCGTACTCGAGCGGCTGAGGGTCGCGCGCCGCCAGCTCGCGATCGTGGTCGACGAGTACGGCGGGTTCGCGGGGATCGTGTCGCTCGAGGACATCGCGGAAGAGCTCGTCGGCGAGATCCGCGACGAGGACGATCTGCCGGAGACCGGTCTGGTGCAGGGCGGCGACGGGTCGTGGGTGGTACCGGCTCGCTGGCGGCTCGATCAGGTCGAGGAGGTAACCGGCGTACAACTGCCTGAAGGCGATGACTACGAGACGGTGTCCGGCCTGGTGCTGGCGCGGCTCGGTCGCCTTCCGCTGGTCGGCGACGAGATTGCGGTGGAGCTGCCGCCGCGGATCGACCACGACGGCCGGCCGATCCCCGCCGAGTACGTGCGGCTGACTGTGCAGACCATCGAACGCCGGGTGCCCGGCATCGTGGTGATGGAGCGGACAGCATGAGTACGACGTGGGCGCTCATCATCTCCGCCGTACTGCTGGCGTTGAACGGGTTCTTCGTCGCCGCCGAGTTCTCGCTGGTCGCGTCGAAGCGCCACCGGCTCGAGGAAGCGGCCGCGTCCGGCAGCCTGGCCGCCCGGGCCGCGCTCGCCGGGGTCAGCGAGTTGTCGCTGATGCTCGCCGGCGCGCAGCTCGGGATCACGTTGTGCACCTTGGGTCTCGGGTCGTTGAGCGAGCCGGCGGTCGCGCACCTGCTGCACCCGCTGTTCGAGCTGGCGCACGTCCCCGAGGGCGTCGGTCATGTGATCGCGCTGATCATCGCGGTCGGCGGGATCGGTCTGCTGCACGTCCTGCTCGGCGAGATGGCGCCGAAGTCGTGGGCGATCAGCGATCCGGAGCGGTCGGCGTTGGTGCTGGCGATGCCGTTCCGCGCGTTCACTTGGGTCTTCCGGCCGCTGCTGATCGTGCTCAACTGGCTCGCCAACCTGTGCCTGCGGCTGGTGAAGGTCACGCCGCAGAACGAGATAGCCAACGCCCACGGCCCGGACGAGCTCCGGCTGCTGATCGAGTCCTCGCGCGAACACGGCACGCTCGAACAACCCGAGCACGAACTGCTGACTGCGATGCTCGCGCTGCAGAACACCACGGTCGGTCAGGTGATGACGCCGATCGCCGAGCTGTCGACGGTTCCCTCGACCGCATCAGCCCGCGAGGTGGAGCTGACCAGCCGGCGCGAGGGGCACTCGCGGCTCGCGGTCGTCAGCTCCGGTACGACGATCTGCGGCATCGTGCACGTCCGCGACGCGGCCCGCGCAACCACGGCCGGCGACACGAACGCGCGCGCATCCGACCTGATGATGGCCGCGCTCGAACTCGGCGACCGTACGCCGGTCGCGAAGGCAATCCGCACGATGCGCGACGAACGCTCCCAGCTCGCCGTCGTCTGCGGCGGCGACCAGGCGATCGGCGTCGTGGCCCTCGAGGACCTCCTCGAAGAGGTCATCGGCGAGTTCGACGACGAAACCGACCCCATCATCACCGCCGCCACCCCCAAACCCCCACGCCCCTAGCGCCCCGCCGCCCCACGCCCACGCCCCACGCCCCACGCCCTAGCGGCCCCGCGCCCCCAGCGCCCCACGCCCTAGCGGCCCCGCGCCCCCAGCGCCCCACGCCCTAGCGCCCCCAGCGCTCCGCCGCCTCGTTGGGCGCACTTTGTGCACCGAATACTCATCTTGAAGCGTTTCAGTATGGGTGGTTGGTGCACAAAGTCGTTGGTGAGGTGGGGGGAGGGGGTGTGTGGCGCGGATACGGTGGGGGCGGGAAACCGTGTGGAGGAGGGGTGGCGTGGCGATCAGCCGGATTGGGCTTGTGGTTCACCAAGGGCGGCCGGTGGCGGTGGAGACCGCCGGGACGGTGCGGAAATGGGCGACCGACCACGGCATCGGCTGCACCGACATCGACGTCTGGAAGGACCACCAGGAACGGCGGAGCGGGACCGACGAGCTGCACCACGCCGGCGATCCGGATCTCGTCGTCACGCTCGGCGGCGACGGCACGTTCCTGCGCGGGGCTCGGATCGCGGCGAAGAACAACGCCGCCGTACTCGGGGTCGACCTCGGCAAGGTCGGGTTCCTGACCGAGGTGGCGTGCCGCGACGTCGAGGCCGCGCTGGAAGCGGTGCATCACGGTGGCGCGACGTACGAGGAACGCATGACGCTGACGATGCGTGCGTCGCGGCCGTTGGAGATTCCTCAGGGTATTGAGTCCTTGCTGCGGTACGGGCACGGTCCGGCGTTGCCGCCACCGCCGGTACGGCACGAGATGGCCGAGGGCGACGGGTGGGGGATGGCGCTCGACGTCACCGCGCTGAACGACGTGGTGGTGGAGAAGCTGGCGCGCGATCACCAGGTCGCGCTCGGCGTGTATCTGTCCGGCAGGCTGCTGGCGTCGTACTCCGCTGACGCGGTCATCGTGGCGACACCGACAGGGTCGACGGCGTACAGCTTTGCGGCCGGCGGGCCGATCTTGTCGCCGAACACCGAGGCGATCGTGTTCACTCCGGTCGCACCGCACATGACCTTCAACCGAACGGTGATCGCGGCGCCGGACGAGCCGATCGCGTTGCGCGTACTGCCGCATTCGGGGCAGGCGGCGGTGAGCATCGACGGCCAGCTGCGCGGCGTACTCGATCCGGGGGACTGGATCGGGGTGTACGGGTCACCGCAACGCTTGCGGCTCGTGCGGCTGCGGCCGGCGGACTTCTACGGGCGGCTGCGCGACCGCTTCAACCTCACCGACGCACCCGCCACGGCACTCGACGGCGAACCCGAGCTGTTCTGGCAACCAGCCGATTCGCCGATTCCTCCCGACCTCAAGCACCTACGGATTCCGCTAGCACCTGGTGACGACCGGTAGGGTCTTTCCTCATGCGAAACGTGGTGATCCTGGCGGGTGGTTCGGGGACGCGGTTGTGGCCGATGTCCAGAGACGACAGGCCGAAGCAGGTGCTGCCGCTGGCGGCGGGACAATCGCTGCTCCGGGTGGCGTTCAACCGGCTCCGCGGACTGGTCGAGCCGGAGAACATCTACGTGTGCACGGTCGGTGCGTACACGGACGTCGTACGCAAGGAACTGCCGGAGCTCGGCGAGCACAACATCATCGGCGAGCCGGCTCGGCGGGACACCGCGAACGCTGTCGGGCTCGCGTCTGCTGTCGTGGCGCGGAACGATCCCGATGCCGTGGTTGCCTTTGTCGGGTCGGATCACCTGATCAGTCCGGAGGACGAGTTCCGCTCGGCGATCGAGCACGGGTTCGAGGTCGTGGAGGCTCGCGGGCGGTCGCTGGTCACGTTCGGGATCGAGCCGACGCATCCGCACACCGGGCTCGGGTACATCGAGCGGGGCGAAGCGATCGAGGGGACGCGCGCGTTCGTGGTCGATCGGTTCCGGGAGAAGCCGGACCGGGCGACGGCCGAGGAGTACCTGGCGACGGGCCGCTTCTGGTGGAACTCCGGGATGTTCGTCTGGCAGGCGTCGACGGTGCTTTCGGTGCTCGACTCGCTGCTGCCCGAGTCGGCCGCTCGGTTGCGTGAAGTCGCCGCGGTCTGGGACACGCCTGAGCGCGACGCGACCCTCGAGGAGATCTACCCGAACCTGCAGAAGATCTCCGTCGACTACGCGGTGATGGAACCGGCATCCCAGGGCAAGGTCGACGCGGACGTGGTCGTCGTACCGATGCCCGTGCACTGGCTCGACGTGGGTTCGTGGGCCGCGCTGGCCGACACGTACGACGCCGACCCCAACGGCAACCGCACCGACAGCATCACCCTGAGCTGCCTACTCGACTCCCACGACAACATCATCGTCACCGACGACCCGAACCACCTGGTCGCCGCAGTCGGCCTCCACCGCCACATCATCGTCCACACCCAAGACGTAACGATGGTCTGCCCATTGTCCGACGGCGAGCGCGTGAAGGACCTGGTAGCCCGGGTCCAGTCCGACCACGCGAACTACATCTAGTTCCACACGAAGACGCCCCCGGGAGAACAACTCCCCGGGGGCGTTTCCAGTTGCTGCAACCTCAGCCGGCGTTGGGCTCCTGGGCGTCTGCGGCCGGGTACTTTTCCATGAACTGTTTGAGGGCGTCGCCGCTGACCGAGCCGCAGAACTGGCGGTGGCCGAAGGACTTCTGGGAGGCGTCCGGGCTGCTCCAGTGGGCGAAGGCGAGGTTCTTGCCGTCGGGCCAGGGCTTGCCTTCGGACTCCTTGAACGGCGCGGCGATGAACTTGCCGACCGAGCTGTCCGGGAGCTTGGACTTGGAGATCTTCTCGATCTGGTCGATCTGGTCCTTCGGCAGCGTGTCGCGGTACCAGAGGATCGTGTAGCCGTGCTCCAGGTTGTGGACCAGGTTCTCCACCGGCGGACGGTCGCTCGGCGTGTAGAACTTCTTGTCGAACGGCGCCCAGACCGCATAATGCGGGCCGGACGACGGCGGCGAGACGGAGTACAGGATCTTCTCGCCGTCGGGGCGGTGGTCCTGGGTGCCGCCGGCCTCGTCGTTGGTGATCGCCTCGCAGGAGGCGGCCGACGCGGCGACGCCGAAATCGGTGAGCGCCTGGTTCTTGGTCTTCGAGTCCTGGACCAGCTTGATCGCCGGGTAGGCGATGATCGCCAGGCCGGCCACGATGGCGCACACCACGATGAGGATGGTGCGGCGGCGGTCCGACCGGGACTGCTCGCGCTGCATCTTCTCGATCATCTCGCGGCGCGACTGCTTCTGCGACGAGGCTTTACCCACAGTGTTGGTCTTCCCGGCTAAGGGCGGCCACCGCGCCGCCATGCGAAGGCAGTGTACGAGGCGACCCTAAGAAGTTGCCTAGAAATCTACCGTGACCGTGAGCCGAACGTGACCGTCGCCTCAGCGCCCGGTCCCGGCCGCACGGTCACGCCGTACCCCTCCGCGTGCAGCAGTACGGCGAGCTTCTCGGCGATCACGCCAACGGTCACCGGCTCCACGCCGAAGACCGTGACAGCGTTGTCACCCAACTCGAGCCGTACGTCGTCCACGTCGCGCAGCAAGCCGACCCACACCGCCGGATCCACCTCTCGCGGACCGGACGGCTCCTTCCGCGACAACACCGCAGCCCGTGCAGCCTCCCGCGTCCCCAGGCTGAACATGTCGAACTCAGCGTCCCGCACCAGTGCCCGCGCACCCGGCCCGTGCTCGCCGACGGGCAGTACGGCGTCCTGCAGCCCACGCAGTACGGCGACGGGCACGCCGTCCGCCTTGCCCTTCACCAGCTCACCCGCACTGGCGATCTCGTCGGCCAGAGCGGGCTCCGTGACAGCAAGGACGTTCCCGTGGCTGTCCGTCGTACCGCGCAGGTCCTCGATGACCCGCACTCCGGCCGCACCGATGGCCAGATCGGTCTGACCGTTGCGCCACGGGCGGCCGAGCGTGTCAGTCACCACGATGCCGACGTTGACGTCGTACCGCTCCTTCAGCGCCGTCCGCAGTACCCGCGCCGACTCGTCAGGGTCGACCGGAAGCAGCAGGACCGTGCCAGGTGCAGTGTTCGACGTGTCGGTGCCAGCAGCAGCCATCACCAGGCCGTGCCGCGTCTGCACGATCCGGGTCTCACCGCGTTGCGCGACGACCCGCACGAGCTCAGCGTCGACAGCCTCCTGGCGAGTGCCGTACGTGAGCCGGCCCTCCGCCTTGCTGACGATCTTCGACGTGACCGCGACGACGTCTCCGTCGCGCAGGTCGGTCCCGTCCGCGATCAGTGCGGCCAGGTCCGCCCCGGCCGCCACCTCCGGCAGACCGGTCACCGGGAAGATCTCCAGGTGCTTCCTCATTGCCGCACGGCCTCCGCGAGGTTCAGCGCCGCGTCAGCCATCGCGGCGGTCGTGGTCTCGTCCGTCATCCACAACGGGACGGCCTGGACGTGAATTCCGGCGCCGGCGATCGAGTCCGCCTGCATCGCGTCCGACGTGTCGATCAGCCACCCGTCGAGTACGCCGCCGGTCGCGCGCGAACCGTAGTACCGCGCGACTGCCGACGCTGTGGACGCTACACCGACGGTGGCGAGCACCTTGTCGGCCATTCCGCGGACCGGACTGCTGCCGATGATCGGCGACAGCCCGATGACCGGAGCCTTGGTCTCCCGGACCGCATCCCGCACGCCGGGGACGCCGAGGATCGTGCCGACCGAGACCACCGGGTTGGACGGCGGGATGATCAGTACGTCGCAGTCCGCGATCGCTTCGAGTACGCCGGGAGCCGGCTTGGCCTTGTCCTGGCCGACGGCGACGATCTGGTGTGCCGTGATCTCGGCGTGCCAGCGCACCCAGTACTCCTGGAAGTGGATCGCCTTGCGCCGCCCCGGCTGGTCCGGGTCCTCCACCACGACGTGCGTCTCGACCCGGTCGTCACTCATCGGCAGTAGCCGTACCGGGAGCTTCCAGCGGGTGCTGAGCGCCTCGGTGACCGCACTGAGGGTGTAGCCGGCGTCCAGCATCTGCGTCCGCACCAGGTGCGTCGCAACGTCGCGGTCGCCCAGCCCGAACCAGGTGGGCTCCACGCCGTACGCCGCGAGCTCCTCCTTGATCACCCAGGTCTCGTCCTCGCGGCCCCACTTGCGTTCCTCCGAGATGCCGCCGCCGAGCGTGTACATCACGGTGTCGAGGTCGGGGCAGACCCGCAGCCCGAACAGGGTGATGTCGTCGGCGGTGTTCCCCACGACGGTGATCTCGGCGTCCGGCCGGGCCTGGAGCAGCCCGCGCAGGAAGGTGGAACCGCCGATGCCACCGGCCAGCACTGTCAATCGCATGGGAAGAGTCTGCACGAGTCGTCAATCGGTCGAACCACCGCGGGACTATGCTGCGGTGGGTCCGAACCATCCGCACAGCTCAGTTGTACGGCCCCCCAACATCCGAGGAGCCCTCGTGGTCACCGACGCAACCAAGAAGCTCAGAGAGCCGGTCGCGTACATCCTGCTCGCATTCGCCGGCCTGCTCGCGCTGGCCTCGCTGATCCGGCTGTTCGTCGGCGGAGCCGGCTTCACGGCCGCCGCAGGCACAGTGCAAGGCGTAGTCACCCCACCCTCGATCTCCGGGCTGGTGATTCTCCTCGTCCTGGTCGGTGCCGTGTGGCTGGTCAACGAAGATGAGCGGACCCCGAACGCGCGCACCGTCGCCCTGGCGGCGCTCGTCATCATCGGCGTCACCGGACTGATCGGCCTGATCACCGCGTTCGCCGGTTTCAACGAGACCAGCACCGCCGGCATGAAGATCGTCGGCTTCATCTACGCGCTCGGCGGCCTCGCGCTGTACGGCGCTGCCGGTCTCTACATCCTGAAGACCTTCCAGTCGCTGCCTGCGCCGGTGCGTGCGCCGAAGCCGGGCCAGTTCCAGCAGCAGGGCCAGCAGTACGGCCAGACCGCTCCGTACGGTCAGCAGGGCTACCCGCAGCAGGGACAGCAGGGCTACGCGCCCCAGGGCCAGCAGGGCCAGCAGTACGGCGGCCAGTACGACCAGGGTCAGGGCCAGTACGGCGGATACGCGGCGGCCGGTGCCGCCGGCGGGTACGCCGCGGGCCAGGGCGAGCAGCAGCAGTGGCCGCAGGAGCAGAGCTGGGGCCAGGGCGAGCAGCAGGCCTGGTCGGCCGGTGAGGCCGAGGCGCAGCACTCCGCTCAGCACTCTGCGGGTCAGCCGCAGGCGGATCAGGCCTGGACCGCCGAGGGCCAGGGCGCCGAGCCGACGCAGGCGTGGAGCTCCGAAGGTCAGCAGCAGTGGGGACAGGACGCAGCCCAGCAGGGCCAGCAGTGGCCGCAGGAGCAGCAGTGGGGCGGCGCAGAGGCCGGCCAGCAGCAGTGGGCCGGTCAGGAGTACGGACAGGCCCAGCCGGCTCAGCCTGGTCAGCAGGAGTGGAGCCAGCAGGAGCACCCGGTGACGGAGGAGGGCTCGCACGAGCAGTCCGACGCCCAGCCGCAGGCCTGGCAGCAGGAGCAGGCCTGGCAGGCCGACGAGACCCCGGCCGCCGAGTCGCAGCCGAGCGCCTCGGAGCCCGCGCAGACCGAGCCCGCCGACGAGACCCGGGTCGACCCGCGCGGCGAGCCGGACAAGAACGACCCGAACCAGCAGGGTCAGGGACAGCAGGGCTGGTGGTCCCAGCCTTCCTGACAGAGAAGGGATCTAGGGCGGCAAGCCCTTGCCCGAGCTAGCAGGAAAATCCCGGCAGGATGAGGTTTGAGCCGGGGCACACAGCGCGAGAGGCCTGTATCCGCAGGCCTCTCGTTCTTTTGCGGCCATGTTGCGGATGATCCCAATAGCAGAGCACGGCTTGACTTTCGTGGATTGCAGGAATGTAATTTCAACCGTGTCGTTCGTTGGACACTCGGTATCGGGGACCGTTGCAGAGCGCAGGACGGACGAGGTCAGGCATGTGGACCGCAAACCCACATGTACAGGGGAACGAACAGGGTCGAGGAGGTCGTACCGTGACAGAGCTGATGGCGATTGTCGACGGTGAGGCGATCGAGGAGGAGCCGAACTGGCAGGAAAGGGCGCTGTGCGCCCAGACCGATCCAGAGGCTTTCTTCCCGGAGAAGGGCGGTTCCACCCGCGAGGCCAAGAAAGTGTGCCTCGGTTGCGACGTCCGGGGCGAGTGCCTCGAGTACGCGCTGCAGAACGACGAGCGCTTCGGGATCTGGGGCGGCCTGTCGGAGCGGGAGCGCCGCAAGCTGAAGAAGAGGGCCGTCTGAGGCGTCGGTAACCACAAGCACAACAACATCAGGACTTCCGCGAGGCCCCGGGCGAACGTCGCCCGGGGCCCGCGGCTTTCCTGGCTCTCGGTGGGCGGCTGTATGGTGAGTCCTCGCTGGGACCTGCGGGTCCCGGTGACCGTCCGCAAGCATCGAGGTGTCACAGCTCCGCATGGAACAAGAAGCTCCGGCCGGCTGGGAATTCTTCGACTCCGTCGACTTCCCGACCGATCACATCGACGACCCGATGGGTCGCCCGCGGGTCCGGCATGTCGTCACCGCGGTGGTGGTGGGTCACGAGGGCGCGGCCTGGCTGCCGCGACTGTCCGAGGCACTGTGGGCGCTGAACCCGCGACCGGACCGGCTGATCGCGGTCGACACCGGATCCACCGACGAGACCGCTGAGCTGCTGGCCGCGATGCCCGGTGTCGAGTCTGTCGTCAGCGTCTCGGCCCGCACCGGTTTCGGTATGGCGGTCGCCCGCGGCCTCGAGGCACACGGCTTCGCGCCGATCCCGAGCGCCGTCGGTCCGTACGGCGATGACGGGCACATGCCGGTGGTCGAGTGGCTGTGGCTGCTGCACGACGACTGCGCGCCGGCGCCGAAGGCCCTGGAGAAATTGTTGCTTCAGGCCACAATGTCGCCGGCCACCGGCGTCTGGGGCCCGAAGCTGCGACTGTGGCCGCGCGACCGCGAGCTGCTCGAGGTCGGCGTCACCACGTCGCTCGGCGGCCGCCGCGACACCGGGATCGAGATCGGCGAGCTCGACCAGGGCCAGCACGACCAGCCGCGGAACGTACTGGCGGTGAGCTCGGCCGGCATGCTCGTCCGTCGCGACGTCTGGGAGGCGCTGCACGGGTTCGACCCGCGGCTGCCGATGTTCCGCGACGACATCGACTTCGGCTGGCGCGCCAGCCGCGCGGGGTACCAGGTCGGCGTCGCGCCCGACGCGGTCATCTACCACGCACAGGCCGCCGCGACCGGCGAGCGAGCGCTGGCCGGCACCAGGCGGCACGCGTACCAGCTGGACCGTGCGCATGCCTACTACACGGTTCTCGCGAACGCGCCGGGCAAGCTGCTGCCGCTGTTGATCCTGCGGTTCCTGTTCGGCGCGTTGCTTCGCTCGATCTGGTTCCTGATCGGCAAGACGCCATCAGGCGCTGTCGACGAGTGGACCGCGTTGCTGGGCACGCTACTGGCCGGTGGCTGGACGCAGGCCCGCAAGAACAGACGAAATCTCGACCAGGTCCCGTACGACCACATCAAGGGCCTGTTCTCCCGGTCGGTGCACGCACTGCGGCACAACCTGGAGGAGACGACCAGCACGATCTCCGAGCGGATCCGTGAAGCCTGGGCGGACGAGCCGGAAGAGCAGGTCGTCACCACAGCCCGGCGAGCCAAGTCCACGGCCCGCGTGGCGGGCGACCAGCCGCGGTGGCGCCGTCAGCTGATCCGCCGGCCGTTCCTCGGCGCATGGGTGGTGCTGGCGATTGGTGCGCTGATCGCAGCACGCGATCTGATCGGCGGCGGATTCCTCCGGTCCAACTTGCTCCTTCCGGCCCACGAGAACCTTGCAGCTCTCTGGCACGCGGCGGCGTCCGCTCCACCCGGAGTGACTCCGCCGGCCTGGCTGGCACAGCTGTCCGCCTTCTCGACAGTCATGTTCGGTCCGGACGGTGCGACGAACATCCTTCTGCTGGGCGCTGTTCCGCTGGCCGGTCTGGCTGCGTGGGTGATGCTGCGTTCGTTCGTCGTCGACCGCGTCGCGCGTGCGTGGGGCGCATCGGCGTACGGGCTGGCGGTGTTCACGAACGGCGCTATTTCGCAGGGGCGACTCGGGACATGCGTTGCAGCGATAGTGCTGCCGCTGCTCGGTGCCGCCGTACACACTGTTGCTCGGCGTCGGCGCGTGTACGTTCAGGGCAGCTGGCGGGCCGCGTGGTTCGCCGGGATCTGTCTGGCCGTGCTGTTCGCGTTCACGCCGGCGCTTGGTCTGCTGATTGCGGTCATTCTCGTGCTGGGCGCGGTGTTCGGGCTCGGCTGGCGTCGGCAGGGCCGGCAGCTGGTGTTCTCCGTCGTACTGGGGCTGCTGCTCGTTCTGCCGTGGACGATCGACCTGGTGCAGCACCCGTCCAAGCTGGGGCAGGAGGCGGGTGGTCCGCCGACCGCTGCGGTCGGTCCGGGCGACAGTCTGCAGCATCTGCTGACCGGTACGCCGGTTGGCGCGCCGGCGCCGTGGTGGTTCGCAGTGCCGCTGATTCTGGTTGCGTTAGTCAGTCTGCTGCGCGAGTCTCGCCAGCGGTACGAACTGCTCGGCTGGTTCGCCGCACTGGCTGGTCTGGCGGGCACGCTGGTTGCCAGCCGCCTTGGTGGGGGCAGCGGGCCGTTGATGTTCCTGATGACTGCGGGCTGGATCATTGCCGTCACGGTCGCGTGGGACTCGGTCGGCAAGTCCACCGAGATCATCGTGCAGGGCGTGCTCGGCATCGTGTTGCTGACGACCGTTGTGACGGCGGGCTTCTGGCTGGTGCGTGGGACCGACGGTCCGCTGTGGAGCGGGCCCGCTCAGGACCTCCCGGCGTACCTGGTGTCTTCGCAGGATCCGCCGGAGAACCAGTCGATCCTGGTCGTGCGGAAGGCGCCGGCCGGCCAGATGCGGTTCGCGCTGGTCAAGGACGGCGGGCCGCGGATGGGTGCGCTGGAGGCGGCGCCGACCCCGGCGCAGAGCAAGCCGATCACTGATGTGCTCGCGACCCTGGGCGGCGGCGGTAGCGGTGAGGAAGGCCGGCAGTTGGCCGCTCTTGCGATCGACTACGTGTACCTGCCCGGTCCGGTGGACCCGACGCTGGCGTCCACGCTCGACTCGTTGCCCGGCCTGACCAGGGCCAGCGCGAACGACGGCGATGCGTCGTGGCTGGTGGACCGGTCGAAGATCGAGGGCAAGACACCGTTGAACGACCAGACGCACACCGTGTGGCGCATCCTCGGCCTGATCGGCTGGATCATCGCGCTGGTGTTCTGCCTGCCGACAGTTCGCCGGACGGTCGCCGTACCGCATGGCACCCACGCGAGGAGGGACCCGCGGTGAGCCGGTTGCTGTCCGACCCGCGTCTCCGGCTCGGGGCCGTCATCGCTGCCATGGCCGTGCTGGCCGGGCTCGGCGTGGTTACGCATCCCAAGAAGCCCGACACGAGCCCTGCGGCCGCTGCGACCGAGCCGGCCCGCACAGTGGTGAACCGTACGGCGCTGTCGTGCCCGGTGCTCGCAGCCGGCGGCAAGATGGCCAGCGTGGTGAACGGTGTGTCGCCGACGCTGCCCGAAGGTACGCCGACGGCAGCGGGCACGGCCCAACCGCTGACGATCGCTCCGCTGGCGGCCACGTCCAACCCAGTTGGTTCGATCCTGAGGCGCGGTTTCATCGGTTCGAGTGCTGTGGTCGTCAAGCCGGAGCCGCTGTCCATCCAAGGCACCGGTCCGCTCGCGGCCGGCACAGTCGGCACGAGCACGACGACCTCCGAGGACGGCGTGAACTCCGGTATGGCGAGCGTGCCGTGCCAGCAGCCCGGATCGGACTTCTGGTTCGTCGGCGCGTCCGGTGCGAGTGACCGGCGCGACGTACTGATTCTCACGAACCTGGACAGCATCAACGCCGAGGTGAACGTCAGCGTGTACGCGCGGACCGGTCAGCAGGACCTGCCCGCCGCGCGCGGCATCGTCGTACCTGCCCGCGGCACGTTCCCGTTGTTCCTCAAGCAGATCGCCCCGAACCTTCGGGACATCGCCATGCACGTGGAGTCGACCGGTGGTCGCGTGTCGGCCGCCGTACGCTCCAATGCCTTGACCGGAGACAGCGTGCCTGCCGGAGTGGACTGGCTGAACACGTCGGCCGCGCCTGCGACCAAGGTCTTCGTGCCCGCGGTCGCGCCGGGTGGCGGACTGCGGATCCTGTCGATCGCGAACCCGACGGATCTGCAGGCGACCGCCAGCCTCAGCATCAACGGTCCGAACGGGTCGTTCAAGCCAGCTGGTCTCGAGACCGTGCAGGTTGCGGCCGGCTCGGTGAAGACGATCATGCTCGACCCGGTGCTGCACGGTGACCCCAGTGCGATCACCGTGACCTCGGATCAGCCGGTCACCGCGTCGATGCGGATGACGGATGCGGCCCGGACCGAGTTCGCGTCGATCGGGTCGGCGGATGCGCTGACCGGTCCGGCGTACCTGGTCCTGCCGGCGCACAAGCAGCCGGCCGTGCTGCAGGTGACCGCGCCGGGGAAGACCGGGAGCGTGAAGTTCGAGCTGCGCGACGCGGCCGGGCGGGCGATGATCACCCGCGCGCTCGACGTCGTCGGTGGTGCGACGTCGCAGGTCTCGTTCCCGGCGCAGCCGCGACCGACGTACCTGATGGTGCAGCAGACGCGCGGGACCGTTGTTGCCGGCGTCACGCTGATGCCGGCGGCGAAGCCTGCCAAGGACGATGTGGCGCAGGTGGCTGCGTGGCCGTTGACGACGTCGCTGGTGTTCCGTGCGCAGCTGGGTGCCCAGCCGGACGTGAGCGCCGCGCTGCGGTAGCTCAGCCTTCGGAGGTGTTGGCGCCGGGGTCCTGGAGCATCCGCAGGTGGCGGCGGCGGGCTATCTCGACAGGTGCTCCCGGAGTACCCGCACCGGGCTCACGACGCGGCAAGGGGCGCGCTGCTTCGCGGACTGCGTTCGCCAGGGCTTCGAGGTCGTCCGAGGACGGACCGGCGGCTGCGGGGTCCGGAGCGAGCCGGATGACTTCCCAGCCGTTCGGAGCGGTCAGTCGGTCGGCGTGGTCGGCGCACAGGTCGTAACAGTGCGGCTCGGCGTACGTCGCCAGTGGACCGATGACACAGGTCGAGTCGGCGTAGACGTAGGTGAGCGTCGACACAGCCGGTTTCTGACATCCGGCGCGCGAACAGATCCTGGCGATGCTCACGACCAGACATTACGCCCACTAGGCTGAGCGCGTGACCGAGGCTCGCCGTCATCGCAGGCACATCGACCGCCACGGCCGCGGCATGCTCGGCCCGATCAGCCGGCCGAGCAAGTTCGCGCCGCGCGGTCTGCCGTTGCAGCGCTCGGGCTCGGCCCAGTTCGACGAGGTGGTCGCGATCGAGGTGACCCGGCTGGAGAAGCGGCTGCCGCAGGTGGTCGCGCGGGTCGAGTTCGCGATCGAGGACGTGCCGAACCTCGAGCTCGACGCCACCGAGATCCCGCTCACCCACGCCACCGGCGGCACGTCCCACGAGCCGTACCGGATCGTCGTCTTCCGCCGCCCGATCGAACTCCGCGCCGAACGCTCCGGCTCCGGCCTGTCCTGGCTGGTCCGCAGCGCCCTCGTCCTCGAGTTGGCTGACGTCCTCGCCCTCTCCCCGGAGCAGATCGACCCCGACTTCGACACCGACGACGACTGACACCCCCTCTCCCGGGCTGAGCCGGGCCCGACCCCGTCTCCCGGGCTGAGCCGAGCCCGCCCCCCTTCCGCGCTGAGCCGGGTCCGACCCCCGTCTCCCGGGCTGAGCCGGGTCCGACCCCCGTCTCCCGGGCCGGTCCCACCCCCGCAGCCGAGCTGAGCCGGGCCCGCCCCCTCTCCCGAGTCGGTCCACCCCGCGTCTCCCCGGCCAGCGCAACGCCGAGGGATATCCCCTGGCGTTGCCCCTTCTCCCCCCTTCACAGGAGGGGAGAAGGGGCAAACCGAGGGGATAACCCCTGCTGTGGCGGGCGCGGCGGCAAGGGCGGCGAGGGCGGCGGCAAGGGCGGGGGGACGGCGGGGCGGCGGGGGACGGCGGGGGACGGCGGGGGACGGCGGGGAGGACCGGAGGTGAGAAGGGGCAAACCGAGGGGATAGCCCCTGCTGTGGCGGCCGCGCCGCGAGGGACGGCGGGGGCGGCGGGGGCGGCGGGGGATGGCGGGGGAGGGCGGGGAGGGCGGCGGCAAGGGTGGCGGGGGTGGGTGTGTTGTTCGAACGTGTTCCGTACTGTGGGAAGGGGTTTGTGTCCGTCGTTGTCATCGGGAGAGGATCGTAGGTGTGAACGATCAAAGACTGCGGGTCGGAGTTGTCGGGCTGGGCTTTGCCGGGCGGACGGCGCTGGAGGCGTTCTCCGAGCTGCCCGATGTCGAGGTGGTCGCGCTGGCGGGCCTCGAGAAGGATCTCCTGACCAGCCTGGGCGAGAA
This sequence comes from Kribbella rubisoli, assembly GCF_004217145.1. Lineage (GTDB taxonomy): Bacteria > Actinomycetota > Actinomycetes > Propionibacteriales > Kribbellaceae > Kribbella > Kribbella rubisoli. The sequence continues at coordinate 364,619 of NZ_SHKR01000012.1, forward strand.
GCACGGCGTACCGCATCTCTACGAGAAGTGGGAGGACCTGCTCGAGACCGAGGGCCTGGAGGCGGTCAGCATCGGTACGCCGACGCAGCTGCACGCGCCGATTGCTCTCGCGGCGCTGGCGAAGGGCCTGCACGTCCTGTCCGAGAAGCCGCTGGCGCGGACCGTCGCCGAGGGTACGGCGATGGTCGAGGCGTCCAAGGCGGCCGGGCGGGTGCTCAAGGTGGTGTTCAACCACCGCGAGCGCGGTGACGTGATCGCGCTCAAGCACCAGATCGACGAGGGTCAGCTCGGCCGGATCTACTACGCGAAGGCGCACTGGATGCGCCGCAACGGCATCCCCGGGATGGGCGGCTGGTTCACCAACCGGGAGCTGTCCGGCGGCGGTCCGCTGATCGACCTCGGCGTGCACATCCTCGACATGGCGCTGCACCTGCTGGGCGAGCCGCAGGTGACGACGGTGTCGGCGAACACGTTCGCGGAGCTGGGGCCGCGCGGCCGGGGCAGCTCGAGTACGCCGGACCGCCCGACCGTGGACACGCTCGGCTCGAAGTTCGAGGTCGAGGACCTGGCTACGGCGTACCTGCGGCTGCAGGGCGGCGGGGCGCTGCAGCTCGAGACGAGCTGGGCGACGTACCGGGCGCCGGGAGACAACTTCGGTATCGAGCTGTTCGGCACCGAGGGCGGCGCCAAGATCGAGGTGCAGAACTACACCACCGAGGACACGCTGCGGATCTTCACCGATGTCGCCGGCGTCGCCGCCGAGGTGAAGCCCGCGACCGGCGCAGGGCTCGGCCACCGCGGCGTGGTGCGGGAGTTCGTCCGGATCGTGAAGTCCGGCGAGTGGGAAGGGCAGAACGGGTCCGAGGCGCTGCTGCGGACCGAGGTCATCGACGCCTGCTACGCCTCGGCGAAGGCGGGACGAGAGGTTGTGCTGCATGACTAGGACAGCTCAAGGTCCGATTCGCGTCACCGTCTGGGGCGAGAACGTCCACGAAGGCCGCGACGAGTCCGTGCGCAAGGTCTACCCCGACACGATGCACGGGACGATCGCGGCCGCGCTGCGCGCCAAGCTGGGCGCGGACGTCGTCGTACGCACCGCCACGCTGCAGGATCCGGAACACGGTCTGACCGAGGAGGTGCTCGCGGACACCGACGTACTCACCTGGTGGGGGCACGCCGCTCACGGCGACGTCGACGACGCGATCGTCGAGCGCGTCCAGCAGCACGTGCTGTCCGGCATGGGCCTGATCGCGCTGCACTCCGCGCACTTCAGCAAGATCTTCATCAAGCTGATGGGCACGACGTGCTCGCTCGACTGGCGCGCCGAGAACGACCGTGAGCTGATCTGGACGGTCGCGGCCGGCCACCCGATCGCGCAGGGCATCCCGCACCCGCTGGTGATCGAGCGCGAGGAGATGTACGGCGAGCTGTTCGACATCCCGCAGCCGGACGAGCTGGTCTTCGTCAGCTCGTTCACCGGCGGCGAGGTGTTCCGCTCCGGCTGCTGCTACCGCCGCGGTCAGGGCCGGGTCTTCTACTTCCGCCCCGGCGACCAGGAGTACCCGACGTACCACCAGGACGAGGTCCAGCAGATCCTCGCCAACGCCGCCCAGTGGGCCGCACCGGTCGTGCCGCGCCAGCTGCCGACGGTGCACCACCGCAAGGACATCGGCTGGTTCGAGAAGGCCTGAAATACAGGATCGTGCGTGGGCCGGATAGGGTCCACGCATGGTTGACGTTGCGGCGATCTTCAAGGCGTACGACGTGCGTGGGGTCGTCCCGGACCAGTTGGACGAATCGGTGGCCCGGGCGACCGGCGCCGCGTTCGTCGAGGTCCTGGACGTCCTCGCGGGTCCGGGGGCGGTCGTGATCGGGTACGACATGCGACCGTCCAGCCCGGGCCTGGCGGCTGCATTCGCCGAGGGGGTGACCAGCACCGGCGCGGATGTGATCGACATCGGCCTGGCCTCCACCGACCAGCTGTACTTCGCGTCCGGCCGGCTCGACCTGCCCGGCGCGATGTTCACGGCCAGCCACAACCCGGCGAAGTACAACGGCATCAAGATGTGCCGCGCGGGCGCTGCCCCGGTCGGCGCCGACTCGGGTCTGCGGGACATCGCCGACCTGGTCGCGAAGGCCCTGACCGAAGGCCCGGCAACCGCCTCGGCAGCGGGGCATGTGACCCACAAGGACCTGCTGACGGCGTACGCCGATCACCTGCATGACCTGGTCGATCTCAGCGACATCCGTGCGCTCACCGTGGTCGTCGACGCCGGCAACGGCATGGGCGGTCACACCGTCCCGGCCGTCTTCGCCAAGGGCCCGGTGACGATCATCCCGATGTACTTCGAGCTCGACGGCAACTTCCCGAACCACGAGGCGAACCCGCTCGACCCGAAGAACCTGGTCGACCTGCAGGCCAAGGTCCGCGAGACCGGCGCCGATCTCGGGCTCGCGTTCGACGGCGACGCCGACCGCTGCTTCGTGGTGGACGAGAAGGGCGACCCGATCTCGCCAAGTGCGATCACCGGCGCGGTCGCCGTACGGGAGCTGGCCAAGCACCCGGGCTCGACGATCCTGCACAACCTGATCACCTCCAAGGCCGTTCCGGAGCTGATCACCGAGCACGGCGGCGTCCCGGTCCGGACCCGGGTCGGGCACTCGAACATCAAGCAGAAGATGGCCGAGACCGACGCGGTGTTCGGCGGCGAGCACTCCGCGCACTACTACTTCCGCGACTTCTGGCGCGCCGACACCGGCATGCTGGCCGCGCTGCACGTGCTGGCCGCGCTGGGTGAGCAGGACAAGCCGGCCAGCGAGCTGTTCGCCGAGTACGAGCGGTACGTCGCGTCCGGCGAGATCAACAACAAGGTCGCGGACGCGGCGGCGACGGTCGCGGCGATCGAAGATACGTATTCTGGCGGCAGCGACATGGACGGCGTGACCGTCGACCATCTGGACGGGTTGACCGTGTCGGCGGGACAGTGGTGGTTCAACGTCCGTGCGTCGAACACGGAACCGTTGCTGCGGCTGAACGTCGAGGCCTCGGACCGGTCCGAGATGGAGCGTGTCCGTGACGAAGTACTGGCCCTGATCACCGGCGCATCGGTGGAGGAGAACTGAATGGCAGTCAATCTGGACCCGGACCTGCTGAGCATCCTGGTCTGCCCGAAGTGCCGGTCGGAGTTCCGCGTGGACGACGAGGCGAACGAGCTCGTTTGCACGAACGCGTCGTGCGCGCTGGCGTACCCGGTGCGTGATGACATCCCGGTGCTGCTGATCGACGAAGCCCGGGACACCAGGGAAACGGCCGCGACAGAGAGCTGACGGAGAGCTGATGAGCGTCTTCGACGACACCCGACTGGACGACCCGGCCGCCCTCGGGGCGGCAGACCACCTGCTCCGCCGTCTGGCCATGGCCGGTGCGCGGATTCGGGCCGAGCTGGAGGCGTCCGCCGACGTGCTGTCCGCGGTGGAGTCCGACGGCTTCCGGCCGCGGGCCGTAGTCGCGGCCGGCCGGGACGCGCGGCTGGTGCGGGCTGTGCTCGAGCCGGTCTGCCCGGTGCCCTTCCTGGCCTGGCCTGGTCCGGGGCTGCCCGGCTGGGCTGGCCCGCTGGACCTGGTGGTCGTGCTGGGCGGTGCGGCCGAGGACTCGGACGCGGTGTCGGCCGCCGGCGAAGCGGTACGCCGCGGTTGCGGGCTGCTGGTGGCTGCGCCGGAGGACTCCCCGGTGGCGATCGCGTCGGCCGGTCTCCGGCACGCGATCCGGCTGCCATCCCAGTCCGACGACCAGCTGGCGGCTGCTGTCGCCGTACTGCAGGCGCTGCACCAGATGGAGCTGGGGCCGGAGGTGGACTACAAGGCCGTTGCGGCGCTGCTGGACGACGTAGCGATCGACTGCTCGCCCAACAACGACGTGTCGTCCAACCCGGCGAAGGATCTCGCTCTGGTGCTGGCGGACGCGTTGCCGCTGGTCTGGGGTGGCTCTGTCCTGGCTGCGCGTGCTGCTCGCCGCGTGGTCGAGGCGCTGCGGCTGGCCAGTGGCCGGCCCGCGCTGGCCGCTGACGCGGGCCATCTGCTGCCGGTGCTCAACCAGCCGCCGCGGGACCTGTTCGCGGACCCGTTCGACAAGCCGGCGGAGCTGCGCCCGGCGCTGATCATCCTCGACGACGGTATCGAGGAGGCCGGTGTCGCCGAGCACCGCCGCAAGCTGGAGTCCAAGGCGGAGGCACACGACGTTCGCGTGCACACGATCACGCAGGCCAGCGGCACGGACGTCGCGCGGTACGCCGCTCTGACGCAGCAGGGCCGGTACGCCGCGGCGTACCTCGGGATCGGCCTCGGGCGGCACGGTATGCCGACCGTGGACGACCCGGCCGGATCGGGGAACCCCTCGGAGGACCTGGCGTGGTAGTCCGGCTGCAGAACACGATCCGCGACTACGCGTGGGGCTCGGAGACCGCGCTCCCCGAGTTGCTCGGGGTGGCTCCGGACGGCAAGCCCCAGGCCGAGATGTGGATGGGCGCGCACGAGTCCGCGCCGTCAGTTCTGCCGAACGGCGACACACTGTACGACGTCGTGTCCGACGACCCGGCTGCGGTGCTGGGGGAGGAGACGGCCGAGCGGTTCGAGGGCCGGTTCCCGTTCCTGGCCAAGCTGCTCGCGGCCGGTCAGCCGTTGTCGATCCAGGCGCATCCCTCTCTGGACCAGGCGATCGACGGGTACCAGCGGGACGAGGCGGCCGGGATTCCCCGCGACGCAGCGGACCGGAACTACAAGGACGCCTGGCCGAAGCCGGAGATCCTGATCGCGCTCGGGACGTTCGACGCGATGGTGGGCTTCCGCCCGCTGAACCGGACGATCGCGCTGCTCGAGGCGCTGGCGCCGGCCGGCTTCGGTGAGCTGACCGATCAGCTGCGGGACGGGAAGCTCCGGGAGGCGTTCACCGACTTCATGAGTGCCGACCGGGACGCGATCCGTCCGCTGGTCGGTGCGCTCGGCGAGGCGGTCGCGCAGTACACCGGGGACGCGTTCGAGCTGGAGCGGGAGACGCTCTCGAAGCTGTGCGCGGACTTCCCGGACGATCCCGGCGTACTCGCGGCATTGCTGCTGAACCGGGTGCGGCTGGAGCGGTTCGACGCGGTGTACCTGCCGGCGGGGAACGTTCACGCGTACCTGCACGGCCTGGGTTTCGAGGTGATGGCGAACTCGGACAACGTGTTGCGCGGCGGGCTGACGCACAAGCACATCGACGTACCGGAGCTGGTCTCGGTGGTCGACTTCGAGCCGCTGGACAACCCGGTGCTGACCGCCTCGGAGGCCGGTGTCTACGAGACGGGTTGTGAGTACTTCGCTATCCACCGGGTCGAGCTGGACGGTGGTGAGCGGGTCGTCGAGGGTGTCGGTCCGCGGATCGTGTGCTGTGTGGCCGGGACGATCGATGCCGGTGGCAAAGATTCCCCGGTGACGTTGTCCACAGGCCAGTCCGCGTTCGCTTCGGGACCCGAAGGACCCTGTACTCTGCGTGGTTCCGGCACGGCTTTTGTCGTGTCGGCACGCTGATTTCACGGCATCGTTTTCTGGGAGGACCTGAACAACCATGGCTGGTGGCGGAAACAAGGCCGTTGTCGCGGCTTTGCTGGCGAACACCGGGATCGCGGTCACCAAGTTCGCCGCCTGGGGACTGACCCAGTCGGCGTCGATGCTGGCCGAGGCGATCCACTCACTCGCCGACGCGGGCAACCAGGTGCTGTTGCTGGTCGGCAGCCAGCGGGCCAAGCGGGCCGCGGACGAGCTGCACCAGTTCGGGTTCGGCCGGGAGCGGTACGTCTACTCGTTCATCGTGTCGATCGTGCTGTTCAGCGTCGGCGGTCTGTTCGCGCTGTACGAGGGCTACCACAAGGTGCACGACCCGCACGGGATCGACAACTGGAAGTGGGTCCCGATCGCGGTGCTGGTGCTCGCGATCGGGATGGAGAGCTTCTCGTTCCGGACCGCGATCGTCGAGGCGAACAAGCTCCGCGGGCACGTGCCCTGGGTCCGTTTCGTCCGCAACGCCCGCGCGCCGGAGCTGCCGGTCATCCTGCTGGAGGACTTCGCCGCGCTCACCGGTCTGGTGCTGGCGCTGATCGGCGTCGTCCTGACGCTTGCCACCGGCAACGGTGTGTTCGACGGTCTGGGGTCGATGGCGATCGGCGCGCTGCTGGTCTGCGTGGCGATCTTCCTCGCGATCGAGATGAAGTCGCTGCTGCTCGGCGAGTCCGCGACCAGCGAGTCCCAGGCGAAGATCGTCGCGGCGATCGAGAACACCCCGGGCGTGCAGAAGCTGATCCACATCAAGACCCTGCACCTCGGCCCTGAGGAGGTCCTGGTCGCCGCCAAGCTCGGCGTCGAGCCGACCACCGATGCGGCGGTCGTGGCCGAGACCATCGACGCTGCCGAACGCGCGATCCGTGCCGCCGAGCCGATGAGCCAGCACATCTACCTCGAGCCCGACGTCTACCAGGAGAACCACGTCCCCGACGAACGCCCCGCCGTCCCCGAAGCGCCGTCCCACTAGCGGACGTCTCAGGGGTCAACGGGGGCGGGGTGGGAGGACGCCGGAGCGGCCGAGCCAGCGGAGGGCGCGGTCGCGGTCGATCTGGGCTTGCGTCGGGGGTGCGGTGAGGCGGCCGGTGCGGTAGCCGAGGTTGCGGATGTCGGCGGCCACGGAGGGCTCGGCGAGGGCTCGGAGCGCGAACGCGAGCGCGGCCGGGGTCACGTCGTACCGGCGTTCGAGGTCGAGCGCGAGCTGCACGGCGGCCAGGTCCCGGTCGTCGTACTGGCGTTGGGCCGTGTGCTCGGACCGGGACCGCGGGAGCAACCCGAGCGCCTCCCGATAGCGCAGCATGCGTGGAGTGGTACCCAGCTGGCGAGCGGCCTCGGTGATGCGCATACAACAATCTTGACATTTCGGTGTCAAAATCGCGCCCGGAGCGATCAAACCGCGTGCCTCGGCCCTCTAGGGTCAGTCGAGTACCAATCACAGCTTCAGGGGAGCGGCATGACCTTCGACTACAAGGTGGCGGATCTCGGCCTGGCCGAGTTCGGGCGCAAGGAGATCCGGCTGGCCGAGCACGAGATGCCCGGCTTGATGGCGATGCGCAAGCAGTACGGCGACAGCAAGCCGCTGTCCGGGGCCCGGATCATGGGCTCGTTGCACATGACGATCCAGACCGCGGTGCTGATCGAGACGCTGGTGGCGCTCGGCGCCGAGGTGCGCTGGGTCTCCTGCAACATCTTCTCCACCCAGGACCACGCCGCGGCCGCGGTCGTCGTCGGCCCGAACGGCTCGGCCGACGCCCCTGCCGGTGTCCCGGTGTTCGCCTGGAAGGGCGAGACGCTGGAGGAGTACTGGTGGTGCACCGAGCAGGCGCTGACCTGGCCGGGTGAAGGCCCGAACATGATCCTCGACGACGGCGGCGACGCCACGATGCTCGTCCACAAGGGCACCGAGTTCGAGAAGGCGGGCGCCGTACCGGACCCGTCGACCGCGGACTCCGAGGAGTACGGCGTCGTCCTCAAGCTGCTGACCCGCACGTTGAGCGAGTCGCCGTCGAAGTGGACCACCGTCGGTCAGGGCATCAAGGGTGTCACCGAGGAGACCACCACCGGCGTGCACCGGCTGTACGAGATGCACAAGGCCGGCGCGCTGCTGTTCCCGGCGATCAACGTGAACGACTCGGTGACCAAGTCGAAGTTCGACAACAAGTACGGCTGCCGGCACTCGCTGATCGACGGCATCAACCGCGCCACCGACGTCCTGATCGGCGGCAAGGTCGCGGTCGTCTGCGGGTACGGCGATGTCGGCAAGGGCTGCTCGGAGTCGCTGCGTGGCCAGGGCGCCCGGGTGATCGTGACCGAGATCGACCCGATCTGCGCGCTGCAGGCTGCGATGGACGGCTACCAGGTGAGCACGATGGACGACGTCGTCGGGATCGGCGACATCTTCGTCACCACCACCGGCAACAAGGACGTCATCACCGCCGACCACATGGCGGCGATGAAGCACCAGGCGATCGTCGGCAACATCGGCCACTTCGACAACGAGATCGACATGGCCGGCCTGTACAAGACCGCCGGCGTCGAGCGGATCAACATCAAGCCGCAGGTCGACGAGTTCCGCTTCCCGGACGGCCACACGATCATCGTGCTGTCCGAGGGCCGCCTGCTGAACCTGGGCAACGCGACCGGCCACCCGTCGTTCGTGATGTCGAACTCGTTCACCAACCAGGTCCTGGCCCAGATCGAGCTCTTCGTGAAGACCGCGGAGTACCCGACCGACGTCTACGTGCTCCCGAAGCACCTGGACGAGATGGTCGCCCGCCTCCACCTGGACGCGCTGGGCGTGAAGCTGACCGAGCTCTCCAAGGAGCAGGCGGCGTACCTCGGCGTACCGGTCGAAGGCCCGTACAAGTCGGAGCACTACCGCTACTGAGTCCCCCCACAGCAAGCGCCCCACAGGTCTTCCTGTGGGGCGCTTCGCTTTGTCAGGACCACCCGGCTTCGTTGCTGCCTGGGGCGGCCCAGCCTTGGAGGTTCACGGTGGCTGGGCGTGGTCCTGGCGGCGGCGGAGGTGCGATGAACGGACTCGGTGCGGGGACGGGGGCCTGTGCGCCGTACGGGCTCGGCGGGGTGAAGGGGCCGGCTGGGACGGCGTACGACGGGTTCGCGAACGGGCCGGTCTGGGTGGGGCGGTGGGTGGAGAGGCGGATGAGTTCGCGACGGCGGCGTTCGGCCAGGATCGCGGAGAGGTACGCGGGGGCGATGATCGGGACTGGCGGGGCCGGCGCTGTGACGGCGGCCATGCGGGCGGCCAGTGCTTCGCCGAGGGCGATCTGCGCGCCGGGGAGGAGTTCGGTGTAGCGGGCCAGGTAGTCGCGGGCAGAGTTGGCCAGGTCGTCGGACAGGCGCGAGAGCTCCAGCGACTGCGCCCACTGGACCAGGTGGCCGGGGACGAACAGCGGCGGTGACGCCATCGGCTGGTGGCGTTCGCGGATGACGACCGTACCGGCGACCATGTCACCGATCCGCTTGCCCTGCTTGTTCATCAGGCTCGCCACGATCCCCGGACACGCCGCGAACCAGGGCGCGAAGTCGACGAAGAACCACATCAGCGTCCGCACCAGCGCGTGCCGGAACCGGATCGAGCTGCCGTCGTCACGGACCACCTTCAACCCGAGGACCATCTTGCCGATGGTCCGCCCGCGGGTCAGCGTCTCCATCAGGACCCGATAGCCGACCGCGACGAGCAGTACGACGATGAAGATCAGCGCGACCGCCAGCGCCTCGCTGGACTCGCCCCCGAGCAGGAACCCCGCCAGCAACGAGATCAGCACGACCAGTACGACGCCCTGCAGCGCCACGTCGATCGCACAGGCCAGAGCCCGCGTCGGCATCCGCGCGATCCGCACCTGGAGGACGACCGCTTCGCCGGTGACCAGCTGAGACACGTCGTCGCCCCCTCATGCCTAGACACTGCGTCCGGCTAGTCTGCCAGCAGTCGGGTGGAGAAGGGGGTAGCTGTGGACGTCGAAGCGTTCGTATCGGTGCATCAGCCGCAGTGGGACCGCCTTGCCTACCTGACCCGTCGCCAGCGTCGCCTGTCCGGTGCGGAGGCCGAAGAGCTCGTCGTCCTCTATCAGCGCGTCGGCACCCACCTGGCCGCGCTCCGGGCCGCAGGTGCAGATCCGGTGTCGATCGGTCGGCTCTCCGGCCTGATCGCCGACGCCCGCGGTGCGGTGACCGGTGCGCAGGCTCCCGTCTGGCGCGACATCTCGAAGTACTTCCTGGTGAGCTTCCCGGCCACGCTGTACGCCTCCAGGCGCTGGTGGCTCACCATAGGTCTGCTCTTCTACCTGGTGGTGGCCTGGACGGCCTGGCGAGTGCTGGCCCATCCGGAGGTGATCGACTCCATCGGTACGCCGGACCAGATCAAGCAGCTCGTGGAGCACGATTTCGAGTCGTACTACTCGGACAACCCGGCGCAGGACTTCGCGCTCCGTGTCTGGATCAACAACGCGACTCTTAGTGCCGCCGTCCTCGCGCTCGGCATTCTCCTGGTTCCGTCCGTCTTCATCCTGTGGGACAACGCGATCAACCTCGGTCTGAGCGCCGGTCTGATGATCGGCCATGACAAGGGCGGCCTGTTCTTCAGTCTGATCGCGCCGCACGGTCTGCTCGAGCTGACCGCGGTGTTCGTCGCCACCGCCGCCGGACTGCGTCTCGGCTGGTCCTGGGTCGCTCCCGGCCCCCGCACTCGAATGCAGGCCGTCGCCCAGACCGGACGCGCCACGATCGGCATGGCGATCGGCCTGGCCGCCGTACTCCTCGTAACCGGTCTGATCGAGGGCTTCGTGACACCGTTCCTGCCGGCACCGGTCCGCGTGACGATCGGCATCCTCGTCGAGCTGGCCTTCTTCACCTACGTCTGGACCCTCGGCCGCCGCGCCTATCGTCACGGTGAGTACGGCGACATCGACGAAGCAGACCGGGAAGCCAGCGCACCTGTCTCCGCCTGATCGGTTCGCCGACTCCCTCCCCGCCGAGCGAAGCGAGGCGGGGCAGTTTCCGGTATGGGCACTGGTTGGGTGTGAGTATGTCCCAGGAAGTGACGCACAGCCGTGCGTACGGCGTCGCGATCACCGTCGGCCTGATGGCCTACGGGGTCGTGTATCTGCTGATCGCATGGATCGCACTGCAGCTGGCCTGGGGGAAGTCGTCCCAGGAGGCGTCGCAGAAAGGCGCGCTGGAGGAGCTGGCCAGCAAGCCGCTCGGCGGATTCCTGCTGTGGGTCGTGGCGATCGGATTGTTCGCGCTGGTGATCTGGCGCGGGCTGCAGCTCGCGTACGGACACCTCGACCTGGAGCACAAGGTCTCCGCGATCGGCCGCGCGGTCGTGTATCTCGTGCTCGGTATCAGTGCGATCAAGGTCGCCATCGGCTCGGGCGGCTCCAGCACCAGCCAGCAGCAGACACTGTCCGGTCGTGTGATGCAGCACGGAGCGGGCCGGGTGCTGATCGTCGTGGTCGGTATCGCGATCATCGCGATCGGCGCACGTCAGATCCACAAGGGCATCACGAAGAAGTTCACCGAGGACCTGGTCGGCGGCGTCTCCGAGGTCACCATCCTGCTCGGCCGGATCGGGTACGTCGCCAAGGGCATCGCGTTCGCAGTCGTCGGCATCCTCTTCGGTTGGGCCGCGATCAGCTACGACCCGAAGAAAGCCGGCGGTCTCGACACCGCGTTGCGCACGATCAAGGATCAGCCGTTCGGCTCCGTCCTGCTGACCGTGCTGGCGCTCGGCGTCGCGGCGTTCGGTTTGTACTGCTTCAGCTGGTCGCGCAACGCTAAGAAGTGAACTGGTCGGAGCGCCCTGCTGCGATCCGCGACCACTGTGCGATCGGTCGTCCGTCGATGGTCTTCGGCAGCACCGGGTCTTCGAGCGCCCACTGCTTGGGCCAACCATCCGGCGAGTCCTCGAACGGCTCCTGGCGCCCGTACACCGTCAGGTCCATCAGCGCGTAGTTGTTGTCCATCACCTCGACGCCGCGCATGGTCGTCCAGTACGTCTCGAAGACGCGGTCGCCCTGGCGCACGTACGAGATCAGGTACATCTGCCCGATGTTCCGTCCGACCAGCAAGCGCTCCAGCGATCCGATACCGGAGTACCACGGCATCGTCCAGCCCATGAAGTCGCGGTACGCGCGGCTCTCGGCGTACGGGCCTTGGGCGAAGACGGCGAAGGTGATGTCGCGCGAGTGCAGGTACGAAATCTCCTGCACCTGGCCTGTGCACCAGGTGCAGCCCTGGCACTGTTCTTCGGCCGGATGGCCTGTGTGCCACATGTAGTAGTAGGCGAGGAGTTGCCTGCGGCCTTCGAATGCCTCGAGCACGGTGACCGGACCGTTCGGCCCGGTCACCGTGATGCTCGCGTCGACCTCGACCATCGGAAGCCTGCGTCGCTGGGCCGCAATCGCGTCTGCCTCGCGCGTGTGTGCCTTCTCCCTGGCGCGCAGTTGATCAAGGTCCGCGTCGAACGTTGCCCGATCCACCACCGGCGGGAGTGCCGTGCTGTCGTGAACTGCTCGTTCGTGTCGTCTCATACTGGCCACGTCGGAGCCGGTACCCCGTTCTCGACGTGGTCAGGCAGGAAGATCGCGCCGGCGCAGCCCGACCAGACCTGCGAAGCCCACAATTATCGCGATGGCCAGCAGGGTGATCAGCGGGCCGGCCGACACCGATCCACCCGGTAGCGACGGGAGGTGGGTGAACGGGGAGATGTTGCGGATCCAGCCGGCTGTGGCGACACCCGCACTCACCAGGCCGATCAGAATACAGACAGTTGGTCCGGCCCACGAGATCATCGACGCCTGCGGGAAGAACCCGAAGATCGCGATGGCAACCGCGGCCAACACCCAGACGGCGGGGAGTTGCGCGAGCGCCGCGCCGATCAGCCGCGGTAGTTGCCCGCCGACGTCGCCGATCGCGGCGCCGTACGCAAGACCTTCGGCGACACCTGCTGCCAGCAGCGCGACCGCCGGCCCGAGCAGGCTGAAGACCAGATGACTCGCGGCCCATTGCCAGCGACTTGTCGCCGTCGCCAACACCGGCTCGGCTCGCCCGCTGCTTTCCTCGACGCGCATCCGCAGTGTGGCCTGGACGGCGTACGCCGACGCGATCAACCCCACCAGCGTCATCACTCCGGCCAGGAACGAGTCGATCAATCCGGCCGAGCCGCCCATCCGCTGGAACATCTCCTGGATGGTCGGATCGTCCTTCATCATGTCGCCGACACCCTTGGCCACACCGCCGAACAACAAGCCCAGCAAGGCGAATCCAACCGTCCAGGCCGCGAGGAGACCGCGGTGCAGCCGCCAGGCGAGCGCGAGTGGGGAGCCGAGGGTCCCGTCTGCGGGACCGAGCTTGTCCGGCAACAGTCCGGCGCCGATGTCGCGTCTGGTTGCGAGAACGACGGCTGTCGTCGTGAGCGCGATGGTTGCCGCGAGCATCAGTACTCCCAGCCACCAACGGTTCTCGGCGTACGGATGGATCCGCTGGGCCCAAGCGATCGGTGACAGGTATGACAACCAGGCGAGCGGTCCGTCCGTGTGTGCGCTGGTGTCGCCGGCTGCTCGCAGTACGTAGGCGCCGCCGAGCACGCCGATCGCGATGCCCCGCGCCGTACCGGCACTGGCCGTCAGCTGCGCCGCCACCGCGCCAACCGCTGCGAAGAACCAACCGGTGCTGGCGTAAACGATCCCGATAGCAACCGATCCGGCCACGGGAAGGTTTTGGCTGTGCATGCCTAAGGCAAGTACCAGGCCGAGAATCAGATTTGCACCGAAGACCGTTGTCAGCGCCGCGGCCAGCTGTGCGTGCCGTCCGATGACGGTTGCCCCGAGCAACTCGCGACGCCCGGTCTCCTCCTCGACCCGGGTATGCCGGATCACCGTGAGCAGGCTGATCAGTCCGACCATCACCGGGACGAATCCGAGCCGCCAGGTGACGAATTCGCCCAGGCTGGACCCGGACAGTTCGCCGTACAAGGTGATGAAGCCGGCGTTGCTCGCGTACTTGATGCGGGAGTCCGGCGTCGGGAACAGATCGCCGTACTCCTTCACGTAGCTGACCGAGATCGCCACCAGCAGCACGATCCACAACGGCAGCACGATCCGGTCGCGGCGCAGGATCAGCCTGATCAGTCCGCCCGTGCCCGCAAGGCTTTTCATTTCACGGCCTCGGGTTCGTACAGCCGCAGGAACAGCTCCTCCAACGAGGGCGGCTGGCTCACCAGACTGCGCACGCCGATCTCCGTCAAACGGCGCAGCACCGGGTTGATCTCGTCCGTGTCGACGTCGAACTGGACTTTGCCGTCGTCCTCCCTGAGATCGTGTACGCCGGTCAGCTGGGCCAGGCCGTTCATCGGTCCGACCAGCTCGGCCTGGATCGACGTACGCGTGAGGTGTCGCAGCTCGGACAACGTGCCGCTCTCGACCGCGCGGCCGGCCCGGATGATCGTGACCCGGTCGCAGAGCGCCTCGACCTCGGACAGGATGTGGCTGGACAGCAGAACCGTCCGACCGGTCTCCTGCACAACCTCGCGGAACACCTCTTCCATCAGCGGGTCGAGGCCGCTCGTCGGCTCGTCGAGCAGCAGCAGCTCGACGTCGGAGGCGAACGCGGCGACCAGGGCGACCTTCTGGCGATTGCCCTTCGAGTACGCACGGGCCTTCTTCCGCGGGTCCAGGTCGAAGCGCTCGAGCAACTCGGCCTTGCGCTTCTTGTCGATCCCGCCGCGCATCCGACCGAGCAGGTCGATCGCTTCGCCGCCAGAGAGGTTCGGCCAGAGCGTCACGTCACCGGGAACGTAGGCCAGGCGGCGATGCAGGTCGGTCGCGTCCGACCAGGGATCGCCGTCGAGGACCCGCGCGGTCCCCTCGTCCGCGCGGGTCATGCCCAGCAGGATGCGAATGGTGGTGGTCTTCCCCGCGCCGTTCGGGCCGAGGAACCCATGTACCTCACCGGTTCGCACCGTGAGGTCGAGACCGTCCAGGGCAAAGGTCCGCCCGAACGACTTGACCAGACCTTCCGTGCTGATCGCAGCCGGCATGATCACTTCTCCTGTTTCCGAATCTTGTCGATTTGTTCCGGAGTGAGTAGCGGGATCGTGAAGACCTCCATCAAGGCCTGGCCGATCCGGTTGTAGCCCGCAGGGGTGGTGATGTCCTCGCCGAGCGCCTTCGAGACCTGATCGCGCAGGATGAAGACGCTGAGCTTGATCGCGGCCAGCGCGGCGGCGTACCCGCGGGGATCCTTCGGGGTGATGCCGTAACTGCTGGCCCACGCCTCCACCGCATCGACCCCTTCGAGGAACAGCGCGGTCGCGGTCTCGGAGCCGTCCATCATCGAGCGAACGATGTAGATCTGCAGCGGAAACGCGATCGGATGCAGCAGGAGCGGGTCGAGCCCGGTGAGATCACCGTCCTGCGTCAGCTCAGCGCCGATCTGGATCATCCGATCCTTCGCATACCGATCGCAGGCCTCCCGCAACGCCTCCTTCGACCCGAAGTGATGCCGAACGAGCCCGGACGACACACCCGCCTCCGCAGCGATATCCCGAATCGAGGCACCCTCGATCCCACGCTCCCCGAACAACCGGATAGCCGCATCCCGAATCCGGGCCCGCGCCGTCAGATCCTCAACCGCTCGATCCATCACCAATTCCTCTCCCTACACACAACAGCAAACTACTACACACTCGTGTAGTCAAGTCGATTGTGTCTCCCGCGTGTTCCCCCGCGTGCTTCGCGGGCCGGTCATGCCTCGAGTCGTGAGGGTTGGTTGGTGAAGCTAGGTGGTTGGAAGCCGCCGAGCTTTTGTTCGAGGAGTTCGGCGAGGCGCAGTGGGGTTCGGTCCTCGAACATTGGGCCGATGAGTTGGACCCCGACCGGTAGGCCCTCGGGGGACAGACCCGTTGGGATGGCGGTGGCGGGGAGGCCGGGCATGGTGGGGAGGCCGGCCCAGGCGAGTTGGTCGAAGTACGGGTAGGTGGCGCCGTCGATGTCGAGTCGGCGTTCGAGTGGGTTGGGGTTGTGGTCGTGCGGGAACGCAGGTGTCGGCGTGATCGGGCACACCACGGCGTCGAACTCGGCGAAGAGCTGCCGCCAGCCGTGGCGGTGGATCTCGCGACGGTTGTTGGTTTCGATCCAGTCGCGGTGGCTGAACACCATCGCGCGCAGCCGCGCCGCGTCGAGGCTCTGGTCGTCGGCGCTCAGTGCGGCGGCGCGGGTCCGCAGCTCCTCGTAGGCGTCGACGGGGAAACGCGCGACCGAGCCCGAGAACAGCAACTGCATGTAAATCATGGCGGCTTCGGTCAGATCAGGCAGCAGTGGAGTACGTCGTTCGACGCGGGCGCCGCCGTCGGCCAGCGCGTCGGCCACTCGGTTCACGCCTGCCCGTACGGCGGATCCGGTCGGGATGAGCGGATGCTCGTCGACCACCAAGACCCGGAAGTCGCCGAGCTGCTCGTGGCGCGCGGGCGGCAGCGTCACGTCGTACCCCTTGCCATGCGTCAGCGGGTCCGGGCCGGCCATGACGTCGAGCAGGAGCATCAGGTCGTGGGCACTGCGCGCCATCGGACCGACGACGGCGAGGTCGATGTCCACCGGCCATGCCGGTCCCGGCGGCGCGACCATGCCGCGGGTTGCCGCCAGGCCGAGTGTCGGCTTGTGCGCATAGACGCCGCAGAAATGCGCGGGGGTACGCAGCGAACCGGCGAGGTCGGAGCCGATGGACAGCGCGCCGAATCCCGACGCCAGCGCCGCCGCTGATCCGCCGGACGATCCGCCCGACGTACGGTCGTGATCCCACGGATTGTTGGTGGTGCCATAGATCTCGTTGAAGCTCTGAATGTCTTGCAACCCCAAAGGAACATTGGTCTTCCCCAGGATCACCGCGCCCGCGGCCTTCAGTCGCGACACTTGTACGGCGTCCTCGGCCGGCGCATAGTCGCGGAACTGCGGCATGCCCCAGGTCGTGGGTAGCCCAGCCACGTCGTACGACTCCTTGACCGTCACCGGAATCCCGAGCAACGGCCGGTCCTCGCCGCGTGCACGCGCTTGGTCCGCGTTGCGCGCAGCGGCCCGCGCGCGGTCGAAGTCCGGCACGCAGATCGCGTTGATCGCTTTGTCGTCGCGCTCGATCCGGGCAATCGCGTCATCGGTCAGTTCCACCGAGCTCACTTCACCGGCACGCAATGCGGCCAGCAACTCTTCAGCCGTCTGAAAAATCCACTCCATGAATCCGACGCTAACGACCCCCAGGTCAAGCCACGAAATATCAATTCACGCAACGCAATAGCCCAACTCATCACCGTGGCCCTGGGCCACAGAAACTCACCCGACCACCGCCCATGGCGAAGACGCCGACCTGCCAACTAGTCGCCCGCCAGTTCCGCCCCGCGCACGGTCACCCGATACACGACCTTATGCCCGTCACGCAGCCCGACGATCAGCCCGGCGTCCCGCAATATCCGCAGATGCCGGCCGACCGTACCCAGTGACAGCTCGAGCTCTTCGGCCAACTCACTCGCCGTCCCCGGGCGAGACAGCCGCGACAGCAACTCGGCACGGCCGCGGCCGATCAGCCGTTCCAGCGCGACCCGACCGTCGGCTGGGAACTCGACTGCCGCGCGCCGGGCCGGATACACCAACGCGTAGCCCGCCGTCTTGCTCTCAGACAGCCAGGTCCCGCCCTGCAACGTCACCGGAACGAACTGAAGCCCCTCGTCCCCGATGCGCCGATCGGCGCCGGGACGACTGCTGAATTGGATGCTGTCGGCACCAATCCACCGACTCCGTCGGCTCATCCCCTCCAGCGCCTTCGGCCAGCCGTACGCCGCGAGCAGTCCGGCGCGGTACATGACCTCGCGCTCAAGAGCTTCCCGTCGACGCGGCCAATCCGGCGCCACATGACGCGACCAAACCGTGCGTACGGCGGAAGCCAGCGAGTGCCCCAGGTCCGCCCCGTCGGTCCAGCGGAGATCCTGTTCGACCCAACTGTGCTGCAGCGACACCTCGAACGCGGCCCGGATCTCGGCGTCGGTCATCGCGCCGACGGGCTCGAGCTCGGCCGACAGCGAGGTACTCATTCCTCCGCTCGGCGGTAGCGCCACCACGTCGGGAAGCCATTTCGTCTGGCTGAGCAGGTCGGCCAGCCCGCGCAGGAACGGGTCACGCTTGAGTCGCCGGTCGAACGACGCCTGATGGGTCGCGTACCAGGCAGACATCCAGGGATCCGGCCGGGCCCGACGGAGGCTGATGATCGCGCCGACCGTCTCCGCGAGCGGGGACAACGCGAATCTCGACCTGGAGAGCGCCAGGGGACTGAGCTTGAGGAGTGTCAACTTTCGCCTCCTCGCGAAAGACTTCGCCGTGCGGATGCACTGCCCGCATTGTCGCGCAGTGAATTCTCCGCTTGGCCGCACGACCTTCCGCTACTTCGTGGCCGGACGGTTGGTTTCGCTGCTGGGTAGCTCGATGGCACCCGTGGCACTTGCCTTTGCTGTCCTCGATGCCTCTGGTGATCCGTCGCAGCTCGGCATCGTGCTTGCCGCACGGATGGTCCCGATGCTCTGCTTCGTCCTGGTCGGCGGTGCGGCCGCCGATCGCTTCCCGCGGCGTACCGTGCTCGTCGCCACGAACGCGGGCGGCGCGGCGGCGCAGGGTGCGGTCGCAGTACTGCTGATGACGCACAACTACGACTTGTTGCTGGTCGGCGCGCTGAGCGCTGTCAACGGGATCTTGGATGCGTTCACCTCGCCAGCGCTTCGCGGGCTGGTGCCCGAGCTGGTGGAGAAGGACCAGCTTCGGAAGGCTAATGCCCTGCTGAGCTCGGTTCGCAATGGCACGAAGATCGTCGGACCGGCGGTGGCGGGCGTACTTGTCGCGGTCGTGGGCAGCGGGCCGACGATCGCTGTCGATGCGGCGAGCTATCTGCTGGCCGTGGTGTTGCTCGGTCGGCTGGAGACCGGCTCGCCGACGCCGCTCGTCGTACGCCGTGGCTGGCGGGAGTTCCGGAGCATCCGGTGGGTGTGGGCGGTGACGCTTTCGTCCGCGCTGATGAACTTGGCGCAGACGGGTGCTTGGCAGGTCCTCGGCCCGCCACTCACCGGCGCGAGGCTGTGGGGTTTCGCGCTCAGTGCTCGCGGGGTCGGGCTGCTGGTGATGAGCGCGCTCATGTACCGCCTCGTCGTCCGTCACCTTCTGCGGACCGGCCAAGTCTTCAGCGTCCTCGGTGCTTTACCTCTCCTGGCACTCGGCGTCGGCGCACCGTCCGGCTGGGTCCTGGTCGCGGCCTTCACCGCCGGAGCCGGCTTCTCGATCTCCGGCATCAGTTGGGACACGTCGCTCCAGGAGCACATCGACCGCGGCGTACTGTCGCGCCTCGCATCGATCGACGACCTCCTCTCGTACGCCGCCATCCCAGCCGGACTGCTCCTCGCTGGTCCCTTGGCCAGCCACTTCGGAGGCCGGCCTGTCACCCTCGCCGCGGCGATCGTCTACACGGCAGCAGCCTGGAGTTCCTTGCTCTTCAAGGAGGTCCGGGAGCTTCCGCATGGTTCTCGTGGTTGACAATAGTTAACAGATGATAGAACTATTGCCGCATGGTGGAAGATGCTGTGGATCGGTTCTTTGAGGTGTTGGCGGATCCGACTCGGCGGCAGGTTGTGCAGTTGCTGGGGGAGGGGCCGCGGCGGGCTGGGCAGTTGGCGGCGGCGACGGGGGCGTCTTCGCCGGCGATGAGTCGGCATCTGCGGATCCTGCTGGAGGCCGGTCTGGTCGCTGATGAGCGGGTGCCTGACGATGCCCGCGTTCGCATCTTCCGGCTCAATCCGGAGCCCGTGGTCGCCGTCCAGGCCTGGCTGGATCAGGTCCAGGCGCACTGGCGTGACCAGTTGGGCTCGTTCAAACGCCACATCGAGCAGAAGGAGTCCTGATGACCGAGCAGTCCGTCGAGGTCGCAGTCGAGGTACCCGTCGCGCCGCCGACCGCGTTCAAGATCTTCACCGAGGAGATCGACCTGTGGTGGGTGCGCGGGCCGATCAACTTCTGGGACTCGGCCCGCGCGATCGAAGTACGCATCGAGCCGGGCGTCGGCGGCCGGATCCTCGAGGTGTACGCCGATGACGCGCTGGAACGCGGTGTGATCACGGCCTGGGAGCCGGGCGAACGCCTCGAGTACCGCAGCTCGGTCGACGACACCGAAACCACGATCACGTTCGATCCGATCGACGGCGGTACTCGCGTCACCGTGGTCGAAGCGCTGGTCGACGGCGGCACCACGGCCGACTACGCGTGGCAGAACGTCCTGCACTGGTTCCCGGCCTGGGTCACGCGCCGCGACACCGCACCGTCGACGCCCCGCGAGGTCGGACGGCTCGCAATCGCCTTGTACTACGAGGATCCCGCCGCCGCAGCACGCTGGCTGCACACCGTGTTCGGCCTGGAGACGTGGGATCGCATCCCGGAGGAAGGCCGCCAGCCGAGCTGGATCGAGCTGCACGCCGGCGCCAGCTCGATCATCCTCCTCAAGCGAACCGAGCCGGGCGCGCCGGCCGCGGATCACGCCGCCTGGGTGTACGTCGACGACCTTGACGCGCACTTCACCCGCAGCCAGGACAACGGCGCCAA
This sequence comes from Kribbella rubisoli, assembly GCF_004217145.1. Lineage (GTDB taxonomy): Bacteria > Actinomycetota > Actinomycetes > Propionibacteriales > Kribbellaceae > Kribbella > Kribbella rubisoli. Next base: position 384,850 of record NZ_SHKR01000012.1, read on the forward strand.
GATCGTGCAGGAGATCCATCAGCACGGGTTCCGCTCGTACGAGGCCGAGGACCTCGAGGGCCACCGCTGGACCTTCGTCCAAGCACGTCCGACGCAGGTATGGCCGAAGAACCACTGACCGGCGGGCGCATGACGCCGGGCGTCGTACGTGTCGGGGACACGGTACGACGCCCGGCTGGTCCGCTGACCGCAGAACTCCTGCAGTTGCTGGAAGAACGAGGCTTCACCGCCGCCCCGAAGCATCTCGGCGTCGACGAGTCCGGCCGCGAAATCCTCACGTACGTGGACGGTTGGGTACCGGCCCGCTTCCAACGCTGGTCCGACGACCAGGTCGCCGCCGCGGGCTCGCTCCTGCGCGCCTTCCACGACGCCACCCGCAACAGCCGCCTCGCAGCCACCCACCCCGTCATCTGCCACCACGACCCGGGCCCCAACAACTTCGTCTTCCAGAACGACCTCCCGGTCGCCCTCATCGACTTCGACTTCGCCGCGCCTGGCGATCCGCTGGAAGACCTCGGGTACGCCGCCTGGACCTGGTGCATCGCCTCCAAACACGGCGACCCCATCCGCCAGGCTCAGCAGGTCAGAGTCCTGGCCGACGCCTACGCCCTACCCGCAGCCGACCGCCCAGGCCTGATCCCCGCCACCCTCAGCCGCCAACTCCAAAACGCCCAGTTCTGGACGCGAACCCCCTGCGACGCAGCCGCCGAACGCATTGCCTGGTCCCACCGCGAACACAACTTCACAGCAGCAAACCGCACCACCTTCGAGGCAGCCCTTACAGGCGTCCGGCTTTCTTGAGTGCCAGATAGGTGTCGGCGAGGGCGGGGGCGATGTGGTCCGGGTCTTCGTCTACTACCGTGACGCCGGCGCGGGTGAGGGTGGCGGTCAGGCGGTCTCGGTCGAGGCGGGTGCGGGCGGCGGAGGCTGCGGCGTAGACCTCGGGTAGGTCAGTGCGGGCGGACTCGAGCTCAGTCAGCCGCGGGTCCGCCACCGACGCCAGGACCACCACGTGCCGCCGCAGGAGAGGACCTATGACCGGAAGCAGCGACTCCTCGATCACTGCAGGATCCAGCCCGGTCAGCAACACCACCAGGGATCGCTGACCCAAGCGCTCCAGCACCTGCGACACAACGATCCGGAAGTCCGTCTGCACCAGCTCGGCCTCGACGTTGGCCAGCGCGTTCACGAACGACGGCAGCACATCCTGCGGCGCAGGACGCCGTACGTCGGCACGCACGGCCGAATCGCAAGCCAGCAACGAGACCCGGTCCCCGGCTCGAGTCGCCAACGCGGCCAGCAACAACGCGGCGTCCATCGCATGGTCCAGCCGCGGCGCATCCCCGACCCGCCCCGCGGACAGCCGACCGGAGTCGATCACGATGACGACCTGCCGATCCCGCTCAGGACGCCAGGTCCGCAGTACGACGTTCCCGCGCCGAGCCGTGGCCCGCCAGTCGATGCTGCGTACGTCGTCCCCAGGCACGTAGTCCTGCAGCGAATCGAACTCCGTCCCCTGCCCGCGCACCAGCAACGCAGTACGCCCGTCCAGCTCACGCAACCGCGCCAACCGCGAAGGCAGGTGCTTGCGGCTGTTGAACGGCGGCAAAGCACGCACCGTCCACGGCACCTCATGCGACCCCTGCCGCCCCGCGAACCCCATCGGCCCGAACGCCCGCACAGTCACCCGCACCGCATGCCGATCGCCGCGGCGCGTCGGCACCAGATGCGTCACCAACCGCCGACGCTCGCCAGACGGCAGGTCCAGCTTGTGCGGCGGGTCCTGTACGCCGGCAGAAGGCGGCCAGGCGTCCCGCAGCCACCCGCGCACCCGCCGACCCGGATTGGTCACCAGCAACTGCACAACAGCCTGCTCACCGAGTCGTACGGCGTTGTCCCCGTCGCGACTGAACTGGAGCCGCCGCGGCGACCCAGCAAGCAGCAGGTCAACCACGCACACGACAAGCACGACAGCAACGACCAGACCGACTCCAGCCCACGACGGCATCACCAGGGCAACAAAGACCACCCCAGCACCCGCTAGCAGAGCAGCCCGCCCGGTGAGCACCATCAGCGCGGTACCGGCACCGTGGCGAGCACGCTCTCCAGTACGGCGTCCGCGCTCACACCCTCGAGTTCCGCCTCAGGGCGCACCTGGACTCGATGCCGAAGGCAAGGACGCGCCATCGCCTTCACGTCATCCGGAATCACGTAGTCCCGCCCGGACAGCCACGCCCACGCTCGCGCCACCGCCAGCAGCGCCGTGGCCCCACGCGGCGACACCCCGAGCTGCAACGACGGCGACTGCCGCGTCGCCCGGCACAGGTCGACGACATAGGCCAGTACGTCGTCCCGCACCGCAACCCGCCGTACTGCGTTCTGCCCGGCCAGCAGATCCTCCGGTCCGGCAACCGGACGCAGTCCAGCCGCCTCCAGGTCCCGCGGGTCGAACCCCTGCGCATGACGAGCGAGTACTGCGATCTCAGCGTCGCGCGGGGGGATGTCCAGCGTCACCTTCAGCAGGAACCGGTCCAGCTGGGCCTCCGGCAGCGGATAGGTGCCCTCGTACTCGATCGGGTTCTGCGTCGCCGCAACCACGAACGGAACAGGCAGTTTGCGCGGCTCGCCGTCCACGGTGACCTGCCGCTCTTCCATTGCCTCCAGCAACGCCGCCTGTGTCTTCGGAGGCGTCCGGTTGATCTCGTCCGCCAGCAGGATGTTCGTGAACACCGGCCCGGGACGGAACTCGAACTCGGACGTCTTCGCGTCGTACACCAGCGAGCCAGTGACATCACCCGGCATCAGGTCCGGGGTGAACTGCACGCGCTTGGTGTTCAGCCGCATCGCCATCGACAGCGCCCGCACCATCAGCGTCTTCGCCGTACCAGGCACACCCTCCAGCAGCACGTGGCCGCGGCAGAGCAGGGCGAGCACCAGTGCGGTCACCGCAGTGTCCTGGCCGACCACCGCCTTGCCGATCTCGGTCCGCAGCGCGACCAGCGCCTGCCGGGCCTGTTCGGCGGTGACTTCGGTAGTCGTCACGGTTTCCGTACCTCCTGCGTCAGTACGTCGAGTTCATGGGACAAAGACATCAGAGCGGCGTCAGAGAGCGGCGGCAGGCCGTAGAGCAGTTCGTACAGCATGACTGGGTCCCGCCCGGTCCGTGCGGCGACAGTCGCGACCACCGCCGACGGATCGGCGCGCCGTGGGATGCCGTGCGCCTCGTGAAGCTGGCCGAGCGCTGACTCGCGCAGTGCCGCCGCAGCGCGGTCCCGGGCCCGTGAGCGTCGGTAGAGCCGAGCCCGGCCTTCAGTCGTCTCCGCCGCGTGCACGATCACCGGCAGCCGCTCAGCCACGACCGGACCGAGCCGCCGCCCACGCCAGATCGCCACGACCAGTACTGCGAACGCCAACGCCCACCCGATGTAGCGAACATCCGGCGGAATCAGCGGAGCACTGCCGGAGTCGGCCGTACCTGTGTCCGTCGACTCGAACTGCGGCAGGTACCAGGTCAGGTCCTGGTGCGTACCGATCAGGTTGAGCGCCAGCGCGGCGTTCCCGTCGTCGGCCAGCTGCGCGTTGGTGAACGACGTCGGCGTACCAACGACATCGACGATCCGGTCGCCGACCTCCAACCGGACCACCGTGTTGTTGATGCCATCGCCGTAGCAAGCGACAGCCGCTGAGGGCGCGCTGTACGTCGGCCCGCTGACGGTGACCGTGCCTGCTCGAACAGCAGCTGGCAGGTCGCACTGGGCCTCCCGACTGCGTGACGACAGCACATCGCCCGTCTGCTGCACGCCCGGCGCCAGGATCTCCAACGCCCGGCTGCCGGGCCGGATGAGCACCAGGTGACTCCAACGAGCCTGAGCGATCCGCTCCAAGTCAGGGCGACCGAGTGAGCCGGCCGGGCCGATGATGAGCGCCTTGCCCTCACCTGGCTGTACGGCGTCGTCCAGTGTCTCCGTGCTGTGTACGTCGACGCCGTGGTTCTCCAGCAACGCTGCCAGCGCACGTGCCCCGTCCGAGTCGGTGGAGTCCGGACTGAACGGCCCTGACGTCCGGGCCGAGGTAGCGATGAGGATGACGATCGCAGCGAGCACAATCAGCCCAGTGACGAGCAGCGGCGTCCGCAGTACCCGCCAGCTCTCACCGGCGCTCCGCCCGAGCGGCGTGCTCATACAGCCACCCGAGCAGTCCGCGCAGCGTCATCAGCAGCAACCACAGCGGCGTACCGCTGAGGTGTCCCCGGACGGTTGCCGTAGACAACCTCCGTGAACACCAGTGCTGCCGGCTGCAGCGGTTCACGCAGTACGGGCGCGATCCGCGAGGCATCGGCAACCACCTCGTACGCCGTACGCCCTGCCCGATCGTCCAGCACAGTCCGCTCCGTCAGCTCCGCCACGCACGCCCGGAAGCGGCTGCGGATCGCCAACGCGTAGTCGCCGGACGCAGCCTCCCGCTCCGCCAGTGCGCGGTACTCCGCGGCGCTAGCGGGCCGGGCCGTGTCGAAAACGGCCTGCGACTTCACTCTGCGGCTGGTCCGCAGTACTCCGGCCCGCCAGAGGACCACGAGCACCACCAGCACGAGCAGAGCGATCAGCATCGCCAGACCGGCGTGCCCGTTGGGAGATGAGCCGGTCAGGCTGTTCAGGAGGTCGCCGATCCAGTCCAGCACCTTGCCGATCGCCTTCTGGATCAGCGAACCGCCGGAGTCCCGGTACGTCGACTTGGACAGCTCCTCGGCGGCCTCACGGGCGGCTCGCTCCCTGTCGATGTCGACAGGCGGCTCCTGCAGGAAGAGGATCACGCAGTCTCCTCGGAGCGCAGGGCCGGCCGCATCCACAGGTCGAGACCTTCCCGCCGTACCCGAAGGTCCAGGTAGATCAGGGCCTGTACCGCGGACATGAACGCCAGGCTCGCGATCAGCGTCATCAGCGTGAAGATCCCCACGGCCACACTGACGACAACGGTTACCACCGTCGCGCCATTGCTGTCGGCCCACGAGCCGAGCGTCAGAACCAGCGCAGTGATCCCGAACTGCAGCGCGTACCCGATGATCTGCACGACCAGCCCGCCGAACAGCAATATCCCGAACACCCGCCAGAACTTGCCCTTCACCAGCCGCCAGGACCGCCGTAGCGCTCCCCAGACACCGACCCGGACGGGAATGTAGAGCCCGATGTCCGGCGCGTGCCGGCCCTCCATCAGTACGACGGTCCCGGCCAGCACCAGCCGGATCCCGAAGACCAGCACGAGTACGCCGCCGACCAGCATCATCACCACGGCCACCGCACCGGCCGCGTCGGAGGAGATGGTCGCGTCCGCACCGGCACCGATCCCGAGTACTGCGAGCCCCCAGCCGCCGATCAGCAGCATGAACGACAGCGACTGCATCAGACCGACAAGAGCCAGTGCCGGCAGCGCGGGTCGCACCAGCCTCAGCAGCTCACGCGGACCGACCCGATGCGCCAACTGACTCCGCACCGCGGCCAGAGCGATGATTCCGGACAGCATGCTCGACACAACCGAGAACAGGACCACCTGCACGCCGTACGTGAGCAAGAGCGCCGCACCGGCCTGTCCGAAGGGGTCGTCCGCGCCGAAGAACCCAGGAAGCCCACCCGGTACGGCGACCTCGGTCAGGACGGCCTGCACCGCGACCAGTGCGATACCGGCCAGCACCGGAAGGCCCAGCATGATCGTCTTGTTGTCGGAGATCGTCCGGGCGGCGTTGTCGAGCAGATCCGCCGGCAGCCACGGCCGCAGCGGCTCTGTGGCCACGTCGTCGTGCAGATGCATGTTCTGGTCGGCCACTGCGTCCCTCCTCCCTGGCGAACCCGTCTGGACCCGTCTTGGACCCGTCTTGGACCCGGTCTGAACCGTCGTACCGCCCGGCACGTGAGTTGTGGTGAACCCCGGCCGTGCACCATGATCCCGGATGATCACAGCCCAACTCGGGGTCACACGGCGATCCGGCGTGTGCACTACCGGGGGAATGGGACACTATCCGTAGTGCGTACGGTCTGGGACCCGCCGGGCGCACACCGATCGGACGGCAAGGAGTAGGGCGTGGCAGACGGTAACCGGACGATGCGGGGCCGCATCCTCATCGTCGACGACGACACCGCGTTGTCGGAGATGCTCAGCATCGTGCTGCGCAACGAGGGCTACGACACCTATCTGGTCGCAACCGGTGACAAGGCGGTACCGGCATTCCGGGAGTTCAAGCCCGATCTGCTGCTGCTCGACCTGATGCTCCCCGGGATGGACGGGATCGATGTCTGCCGGGCGATCCGGGCCGAGTCCGGCGTGCCGATCGTGATGCTGACCGCCAAGAGCGACACCGTGGACGTGGTGCTGGGCCTGGAGTCCGGCGCCGACGACTACGTCGTGAAGCCGTTCAAGCCGAAGGAGCTGGTGGCCCGGATCCGGGCCCGGCTGCGCCGGATGGACGAGCCCGGTCCTGAGTCGCTGACGATCGGCGACCTCACCATCGACGTGGCCGGCCACTCGGTGAAGCGGGCCGGCGAGACGATCCAGCTGACGCCGCTGGAGTTCGACCTGCTGGTCTGCCTGGCGTCGAAGCCCTGGCAGGTGTTCACCCGCGAGGTGCTGCTGGAGCAGGTCTGGGGCTACCGTCACGCGGCCGACACCCGGCTGGTGAACGTGCACGTCCAGCGGCTGCGCTCCAAGATCGAGAAGGACCCTGAGCACCCGGAGATCGTGGTCACGGTCCGCGGGGTCGGATACAAGGCGGGTGCGGACTGATCGAGTACGGACGCGGCCAAGAGTCGCAGGCTGCCACTGGTGATCCGGCTACCGACCCGGTAGCCGAGGACCACACCGGACAACACACCGGGCAGCAGGCTGGTCAGCAGCAAGGGCAGTCGACGGCACCTCCGGAGCAGGAGGCGCCGCTGTCCCGTGGGACGGAGCTCGTGAACGTCACCGCGGCGGATTGGTCTGCCCAGCCGCAGCCGATCTGGCGGACGCATCCCAAGCACTGGCCGGATATCTGGCGCCGCTCGATCCAGGCCCGCATCGTCACCGGCACCCTGCTGATGTCGACGCTGGTCCTGATCCTGGTCGGCTGGGTGATGATGAGCCAGGTGACCGACGGCGTCCTCGAGTCACGTCGCACCAGCGCCCAGGCCGAAGTACGGGCGCAGCTGGCCCAGCTGTCGATCACGATCGACGCCGCGAACCGCAACACGATCAACCAGCAGCTGTCCGAGCTGGTCCTCGGCTCCAACCGCCCTGGTCTGTACGACGTACTGCTGGTCCCGACCGACCAGGCGGCCTCCAACGCGATCCGCTACACAGGTCTGGTCGACAGCGACTCGATCCCGGAGGCGCTGGCGTCCTCGGTGATGAGCGACGACTCCAAGCTGTGGGACACCTACACCGAGATCAACTACCGTGACGCGCCCGGCGTGCCGGGGCTGGTGATCGGCTCGCAGATCCGGATCAACTCCACCGGTGACAGGTACGCGATCTACTTCCTCTTCCCGCTCACCGCGCAGCAGGAGACCCTCGACGTCGTCCAGCGTGCCCTGGTGACCGCAGGTCTGTTGCTGATCGTTCTGCTCGGTGCTGTGGCCTGGCTGGTCACCCGACAGGTCGTCACGCCGGTCCGGATGGCACGGCGGATCGCTGAGCGACTGGCCGCCGGCAAGCTCGAGGAGCGGATGCAGGTCCGGGGTACGGACGACCTGGCGCGCCTGGCGGTGTCATTCAACAAGATGGCCTCCAACCTGCAGCGGCAGATTCGCCGGCTGGAGGAGCTGTCCCGCCTGCAGCGCCGGTTCGTCTCCGACGTCTCCCACGAGCTGCGTACGCCGCTGACCACAGTCCGCATGGCCGCGGACCTCCTGCACGAGACCCGCGACCAGTTCGACCCGATCAGCCGCCGCTCGGTGGAACTGCTGCAGAACGAGCTCAACAGGTTCGAAGAGCTGCTCGCCGACCTGCTGGAGATCAGCAGGTTCGACGCGGGCGCCGCAGCGCTCGACCTGGAGGACGTCGACCTGCGCGACATCGTCAGCCGGGTCCTGGAGAACCACGAGACTTTGCTGCACCGCAAGGGCTGCGAGGTCCAGCTGGACATGCCGGAGCCGTGCCGCGCCAAGGTGGACTCGCGCCGGATCGAGCGGATCCTGCGCAACCTGATCGGCAACGCGATCGAGCACAGCGAAGGCCTACCGATCCGCATCAGCACGGCGTACGACGAGGACGCCGCCGCCGTGGCCGTCCGCGACCACGGTGTCGGGTTCCGCGCCGAGGAAGCGGAAATGGTGTTCAGCCGGTTCTGGCGGGCCGACCCGGCCCGGGCCCGGACCACCGGTGGCACCGGACTCGGCTTGTCGATCGCGCTCGAGGACGCCCGGCTGCACGGCGGACGGCTGGACGCGTGGGGTTCGCCCGGCGACGGCGCGTACTTCCGGCTCACGCTGCCGCGCCGGCCCGATACGGCGCTCACCGGTTCGCCGCTGCCGCCCCGGCCGCCTGACGCGACCCGCGTCGTGACCGAGCTCGTCGACGTCGGAGCGCCGTACCAGAAGCTGAGCGGCGGTGAGGACCGGTGAGGCGCAGGCTGCTCGTCGTCCTGCTGGCTGCCGTAGTACTGCTCGCCGGCTGCGCCGCAGTACCGACCAAGGGCACCATCCGCAGCGGGGAGCGGCAGGGACGCGCACAGGACCTCGGCGGCGTCGGTGTCGAGGCGAAGCCGCCGCGGGCGAACGTCGGCGCGATGGCCATCGTCAGCGGGTTCCTGGAGGCCATGTCGGACTCGCAGGCCTTCGACGTCGCTCGGCAGTACATGACGCCGGAAGCCGCGGCGAAGTGGCAGCCCGAGGCGCAGACCGTGGTGTACGACCAGAGTCCCGAGTCACTCACCCGCGTGGGCGACGACGTACAGCTGAGCGCCCTGAAGATCGCGACGATCGGCGAGCGCGGTGAGTGGATCCCGGCGGCCGCGACCGACCGGGCCGACTTCCTCTTCAAGCTGAAGAAGATCGACGGCCAGCTCCGCGTCGACTCGGTCCCGCCCGGCGCGTACCTCGGCAGCAACCAGGTCGACCTGAAGCTGGCTCCCCGCGACCTGTACTTCTTCAACCCGAGCCTCAAGATCCTGGTGCCCGACCCGGTCTACCTGCCGCAGAACCTCTCGCCCGGCCAAGGGGCGACCCAGCTGATCCAGGAGCTGTTGAAGGGTCCGACCAGCAGGCTCGGCAACGGTGTGGTCACTCTGGCTCCGCCGGGCACCGAAGTGCAGGTTTCTGTGCCAGTGGACCTGGGCGTGGCCACTGTGGCGCTAAACGACGCCGCGGGTGCGTTGCGAGATCCGGACCGGCGGATGCTGGCCGCCCAGATCGTCTGGACGCTCAACCAGCTCAATCTGCGGGCCAAGATCACCGTCGGCGGCGCACCGCTGCTGCCGGACGACCCCGACGTGCTGCCGTTCGCCAACTTCAACCAGTACGACCCGCAGGTGTCGGCCGGGTCCCAGACCAAGCTGTACGGCCTGCAGCACCAGAAGGTGCAGCGCATCGTTGGCCTGGACGGGGCCTCGGAGATCGCCGCCCAGCCGCTCAACTCCAGTCCGCTGTGGGCGCACAAGGCCCAGTCGTTCGCGGTCAGCCTGCGCGGTGAAGCGGGGGCGATCGTCACCGCGGCCGGGAACGAGGTCCTCTACGGGCCGCTGGACACGACCGACAAGGACGCCGACTCCGTCGCGATCACGGTCGAGGGGAAGACGCTGCAGCCGAGCTTCGACAACCAGGACAGCCTGTGGATCCTGGACCGGGCCACCAACCCGCACCCGCGGCTGCGGGTCCGCGATCACGACGGCCACCTGACCTCGGTCGCGGTCGACTTCAAGGGCGACACCCCGCTGGACCTGCGGATGGCGCCTGACGGCGTCCGCGTCCTGTTGGTGATGAAACCGAAGTCCGGCGGGCAGAACTACGTGCAGACCGGCACGATCCAGACCACCGGCAGCGGCAAGCAGTTGGTGCTCGCACAGCTCCGCCAGCTGCGCCTGGCTCTCAACAACATCACCGACGCGGCCTGGAACAAGCAGGGCATCGTGGTCATCGGGGCCAGCAACCAGACCACCAACTCGGCCCGGCAGGCCTGGCTGGTCAACACAGACGGCTCCAGCCTGCAACTGCTTCCCGGTTCGACGCCGGACTTCAGGCCGCAGTACGTCGCCTCGAATCCGAACAAGGACACCCTCCCGGTGATCGAGGACGACGCCGGCCGGATCCACTGGCTCAGCCGGGACCTGGTCTGGATCTCGCCGGACTCCGTCGGCGGCGGCGCGGCGGCGATCACCCCGACGTACCCCGGCTGAGTTGTCCACAAGGGCAGTTGTCCACAGGCCGGCGGCCGAGTGGTTGCGGTCGGCGGCCGGTTCGCGGATGGTGGTGCGGTGCCGGTCCGGGACGCGTTCGTGGATCTCGTCCTGGGCGGCCGGTGCGCGGGCTGCGACCGGCCCGGTGTAACTCTCTGTGATGGTTGCCGGGGGCTACTGACGACGCTGACTCCGTTCCGTGCATGGCCCGACCCGCCACCGCCCGGACTCCGTACGCCGACCGCCGCGGCGCCGTACGCCGGGGAGCTGCGCGCGCTGATCCTGGCCCACAAGGAGCACGCCCGGTACGCCCTCGCGAAGCCGCTCGGCCGGCTACTGGCAAGCGTCGTCCGGACCGCGCTGGCGGACCGGCGGGCGGCCTGGCTGTGCCCGGTCCCGTCGTCACCGGCAACGGTCCGGCAGCGCGGGCACGATCCGCTCCGGCGGATTACGAAGGCTGCCGTCAGATCCCTGCGGAGACAGGGAATCGACGCCCGGCCGGCCGACGCACTGCGCGTCGTACGGCGTCCCGAGGACCAGGCCGGGCTGTCCGCGGAACGCCGTACCGCCAACCTGGACGGGGCTTTCGGGCTGCGTTCGCGCTGGGCTGAAACGCTGATGGATCAACCTGTCTTGCTGGTCGACGACGTGATCACCACCGGTTCCACGCTCAGCGAAGCCTGCCGCGCCTTGGAATCCCGGGGTATTCCGGTCCTGGGCTGTGCCGTTCTGGCCGCGACACAACGGCTTTCGGCGTCTGGTTCATGAGAACTTCCCTACCGGTTTTCGCCGAAGCCGACTAGCGTTGGCCTATGACACCCGCAGGGGCTTGTCGGGCAGTGGAGTGGCGCAGGACCGGATCAGCCGGATTCCTGGCCGCGGAGTCCGACCGGCTCGTCCGCGGGTGTTCTCGTTTCGGGCGCCCCAATCGCCACCGACAGAGCGAGGACACGAAAGATGGGGGCCCGCTGACGTAACAGAGAGTCGCCGATCGATGGAGGTTTCCGTGGACGTCGTTGTCAAGGGTCATCACTGCGAGGTCAGTGACCGCTTCCGGCAGTACGTCGAGGAAAAACTCGAGCGGATCGAGAAGGTCGATCACCGGGTACTGCGTTGCGAGGTGGAAGTCAGCCAGGAAAAGAACCCGCGACAGCACGATCGGGCGATGCGTGTCGAGCTCACCATGTACACCAAGGGTCCGGTGGTCCGCGCAGAAGCCTGCGGCGAGACCAAGCAGGCGGCGTTCGACGTCTGCCTGGACCGGCTCCGGTCCCAGGTCCGCAAGGCGGCCGACCGCCGCCGGGTGCACCGCGGTGAGCGTGGCCCGGAGGGCCTGCGGCACGTGAACGCGAAGCAGCCGCTCAACGGCAATGCACCGGTAGTGGAGGAACCAGTCGCCGAGGACGAGGTGGCGACACACAAGTACGGATCTGTCCTGGTCACCGGCGATGGACCGCTGGTGATGCGGGAGAAGACCCACACCGCCAAGCCGATGACCCTGGACCAGGCGCTCTACGAGCTCGAACTGGTCGGGCACGACTTCTACCTGTTCGTCGACGCCGACGAGAACCAGCCCAGCGTCGTCTACCGCCGCCGCGGCTACGACTACGGCGTGATCCGCCTGGCCGTCTAGATCGACGTCTCGCCCGCCGGGCGAGCGGTGGAAAACGGGAGGAAATACCCAGGACCGTGGGCCGGGCAAACCCGGCCCTCGGTCTTTTTCACGCGTCCTTGACGCTTGTTCCGAGAATGACGAATCCGTCGTCGATTACGCTCGCGCCGCCCTTCCCGGGGTGTGCCGGGGAGCGTATTTTCCCAGCGTCCGTAATGGATCCCTGGTCCCTGGGAGCCGGTTGTCATGTCCCGTCACACCATCTCGTCGCGCGTCCACGGGCCGCTGGCGAGATTCGCCTGGTTCGTGCTCTACGTGGACATCCTGCTGATCCCGCTCGCCCTGGCCTGGGCCGCGGTCGGGCCGGTGGAGTCGACCGCGGGCGGCGCGATCGAGCTCAGCGCCGGACTGGTCGCGTTCTCGGCCCTCGTGGTGGCCGTCGTACTGCCCGCGCGCCTGCCGATGCTGATCTCGGCGTTCGGGATCGAGACCATCCTCACCGTGCACCGGTTCATCGCGCTGGTGGCCGTCGTGCTGGTGCTCGTGCATCTGGTCGCGGTGCTGATCTTCGATCCGCGCCACCTGTCGATCCTCGCGCTTTGGCACACGACCCGGGCAGCGCAGGCCGCGGTGACGTCGACGGTGGCGCTGGTGCTGATCGTCGTACTGGCCATCCGGCGTCCGCGGCAGCAGCCGCGGTACGAAGGCTGGCGGCTGGTGCACAACGGGCTGGTCGCGGTGGTCGTGATCACCGCCTGGCTGCACGTCTGGTGGCTGCGGCACCTGGTCTCGCACGTGCTGCTGGCTCTCTGGTTCATCCTGTCCGGCCTGGTGCTGGCCGGGCTGGCCGCGCGCCGGTGGATCTGGTTGCCGATCCGGGCCCGCCGCTCCGCGTACGTCGTCGTCTCCGTCCGGGCGGTACCGGGTGACGGCGTCACGCTGACGATCCAGGCGAACGGCCACCCCGGGCTGCCGTTCGTCGCCGGGCAGTTCGTCTGGCTGAAGATCGGTTCGACCCCGTTCGTATTCGAGGAACACCCGTTCAGCATCGCGTCGACGGCCGAGCACCCGGACCGGATGGAGTTCACCATCAAGGCGCTCGGGGACTTCACCGAGCTCCTGGTCGGGCTGCGACCGGGCCGGCGTGTCTACCTCGACGGTCCGTACGGCGGATTCACGATGAGCGGTCTCGACGGCGCGCCCGGTTTCGTGCTGATCGCGGCCGGGGTCGGCATCACACCACTGCTGAGCATGCTCCGGACGATGGCAGACCGGGACGATCGGCGCCCGGTCCGGCTGATCGTCTCGGCCCGCCGGCAGCAGGACCTGATGCTGCTCCCGGAGGTGGAAGAGGTCCGGGCCCGGCTGAACCTCAGGGTGACCGAGGTGGTCAGCGAGCCCGGCCCGGGGTGGACCGGTGAGACCGGGCGGATCAACCACGGCGTACTGAGCCGTTGTCTCCCGCGACGGCCGCACCGGCTGCACTACTTCTTGTGCGGACCACAGCCCATGGTCACCTCGGTCAGCCACGACCTCGCTGCCCTGGGTGTCCCGCTGCGCCGCATCCACACCGAACGCTTCGGTGCGGTCTAGCTGGGATCGGATGGTTTCGCTGGCGGGTTCTTGCGCCGCCGGCGTGCTGTAAACGGTTGGCGGCCCAATAACCCGCCAGCGGCCGCCACACGCACTCCGACCCGCGCCGCCGAACCGGGCGGCAACCCCTGTGCGGTGCCTTCGTGAGTCGACCGCCGTGCAGCACCGGTCCACGCCAGGCGAGTTCCCTTAACTGAACCGCATTGGGTCTAGCTGTTGATCTGTGCCTGCAGCTCGGCGGCGTACGTCGCGACCTCGGCGTACACACCGGGGTTGCCGGCGTCCGCGCAGCCGACGCCCCAGGAGACGACACCGAACAGGCGGCCGTTCAGGACCAGCGGACCGCCGGAGTCGCCCTGGCAGGAGTCCTTGCCGCCGTCCTCGTAGCCGGCGCAGATCTCGCCGTCGGGGGCGTAGCCCTCACTTGCGTACGCCTTCGCGCAGTAGTCGTCACCCAGGACCGGCACGTCGACCTTCTGGAAGGTGTCCGCCGGTCCGGTGTCCTCGGTGTCGCCCCATCCGTAGACGATCGACGCCGCACCGGCCGTGTCCGCCGCCTTGTCGGTCTCCAGCGCCAGCGTCGGTACGCCGTCGAACGGCGTGGCCAGCGTCAGCACCGCGACGTCGTGGCCCGGCGACTTGCCGTACTCCGGGTCCACCCAGATGTTGCTGATCCTGGATTCCTTGCCGGTGGACTTGTCGCTGAGCACATCCCGGCCTTGGATGGCGGTGTAGGTCGACGCGGGCTCGGTGGTGCAGTGTGCCGCGGTGACGATCTTGTTCGCCGCCACCAGCGTCGACCCGCAGTACTCTCCGGTCGGGTCGGGGGAGCCGCTGTTCGAGAGCTGGATGGCCCAGGGCGTGTCGGCGGTGTGCGCGACGGTGCCGCCGACGATCCGGGTCTTGGGTCCGTCAGGCGACTGCGCGGCCGACGCGGAGCCGGCTACGGCCACCGCACCGAGGGACGCCGCGGTCAGTACGCCGGCCGCCAGGGCAGCGCGGACCACATGCTTCTTTCCTGTCATGCCTCACTCCAGGGAGATAGGGGCCACGCGGGCGGGTGGCCTCCTCGCAGGCTCTCCCGAACACCATCCGTAGCGCACCTCCCACTTTCGGTAACTCCGGAGTTATGGCCGCCCAGGTCCTGCGCGGTTTCTGTCGGTGGCACCCGGCAGAATCGCTCCATGACGACGCAGCTCCAGCTCTCGACGGCTCAGGCGCGCCGGGTGGCGCTCGCGGCCCAGGGGTTCACGGACTCCAGGCCCAAGGGCACTCCGGACATGCGGGCCCTGAGTCGAGTGCTGGGCCGCATCGGGCTGATCCAGATCGACTCGGTCAACGTGTTGAGCCGCACGCAGTACCTGCCGCTCTACTCCCGCCTCGGGCCGTATCCGCGCGATCTGCTCGATCGGGCAGCCGGCAAGGCGCCGCGACGCCTGGTGGAGTACTGGGCGCACGAGGCGTCGCTGATCCCGGTCGAGACCCACCCGCTGATGCGATGGCGGATGGCGCGGGCGACCGAAGAGGCCTGGGGTGGTCCGCGGTCGATCGCGCGGAAGCGTCCGGACCTGGTCAAGCAGGTGCTCGCCGACGTCCGCGCGCACGGGCCGTTGACCGCCCGCGAGATCGACGACGACGTCGAGCGCACCAAGGACAACTGGGGCTGGAACTGGTCGGACGTGAAGCAGGCCCTCGAGTTCCTGTTCTTCGCGGGCGAGATCACGGTCGCCCGCCGCAACCAGCAGTTCGAGCGGCTGTACGACGTACCCGAGCGGGTGCTGCCCCGCGATGTCGTGGAGACGCCGACTCCGACGCTCGACGAAGCGCACCGCGGTCTGGTCTCGATCGCGGCACGGGCTCATGGGGTCGCTACGGCGCAGTGCCTGCGGGACTACTTCCGGACCGCGCCGGAGCCGACGCTGCAGGCGATCGCCGAGCTGGTCGAGGAGGGTGAGCTGGTCCCGGTCCGGATCGACGGCTGGAAGCGCCCGGCGTACCTGCACAAGGACGCGCGGCTGCCGCGCCGGGTGAACACGCGAGCCCTGGTCAGCCCGTTCGACTCACTGGTGTTCGAGCGCACGCGGACCGAGGTGCTGTTCGACTTCCGGTACCGGATCGAGATCTACGTCCCGGCCGAGAAGCGCATCTACGGGTACTACGTGCTGCCGTTCCTGCTCGGTGATCGGCTGGTCGCCCGCGTGGACCTCAAGGCCGACCGCACCGGCGGCGTACTGCTGGTCCAGTCGGCTCACGCCGAGCCGAAGGCGCCGGTGGAGACCGCCGAGGAGCTGGCCGCCGAGCTGGTCCAGTTGGCCGGCTGGCTCGGGCTGGACCAGGTCCGCGTGGCCGGTGGCGGTGACCTTTCGCCAGCGCTCAGTGACGCGTTGCGAGGTTTCTGAGAGAGTGCTGGGAACTTTCCGGGCCGCTCGAGCGTGGGTCGGATAACCCTGTGACAGTCGCGGGGGCACGCTGCGGGCGTGGCTTGGCACACCCGGCCCCGTACGATGGGGGACGCACGCCTTCCCACTGGGGTCGGACGTGCCATGCGGCGTCGCCCGCTTCCAGGCAGCAGCAGCAAGGAGAGAACTCCCCACCATGAAGGTTGTCGACAAGGTCCTGCGGATCGGCGAGGGCAAGATCCTCCGCCAGCTCACGGGCATCGCGAAGATGGTCAACTCCATCGAGGACGACTTCGTCTCCATGTCCGACGAGGAGCTGCGCGGCCAGACCGCGGACTTCAAGCAACGTCACGAGAACGGGGAGTCCCTCGACGCGCTGCTGCCGGAGGCCTTCGCGGTGGTCCGGGAGGCCGCCAAGCGGACCCTGCACCAGCGCCCGTACGACGTGCAGATCATGGGCGGCGCGGCGCTGCACCTTGGCAACATCGCGGAGATGAAGACCGGTGAGGGCAAGACCCTGGTCGGCACCCTTCCGACGTACCTGAACGCGCTGTCCGGCAAGGGCGTGCACGTGGTCACGGTGAACGACTACCTGGCCAAGTACCAGGCCGAGTGGATGGGCCGGGTGTATCACTTCCTCGGCCTCGACTACGGCGTGATCCTGCCGGAGATGTCCCCGGCCGAGCGCCGGATCGCCTACAACAAGGACATCACCTACGGCACCAACAACGAGTTCGGCTTCGACTACCTGCGCGACAACATGGCCGGCAGCATCGAGGACTGCGTCCAGCGCGAGCACAACTACGCGATCGTGGACGAGGTGGACTCGATCCTGGTCGACGAGGCCCGGACCCCGCTGATCATCTCCGGCCCGGCCGAGGACTCCCAGCGCTGGTACGTCGAGATGGCCCGGATCGCGAACGTGCTGAAGGCCTGGACGCTCGGCGACGAGGCGGAGCTGAAGCGGAAGAACCCCCGCGTCACCGACCTGGAGATCGACGAGACCAAGCGCCGGGTCGCCGACTACGACGTCGACGAGAAGAAGCGCACGGTCGCGATCCTCGAGCGCGGTATCGAGAAGGTCGAGGACCGGCTCGGCATCGACAACCTGTACGAGTCGGCCAACACCCCGCTGATCAGCTACCTGAACAACGCGCTGAAGGCCAAGGACCTGTTCCACCGGGACAAGGACTACGTGGTCGTCGGCAGCCAGGGCCAGGAAGAGGTCCTGATCGTCGACGAGCACACCGGCCGGACGCTGCACGGCCGGCGCTACAACGAGGGTCTCCACCAGGCGATCGAGGCCAAGGAAGGCGTCGAGATCAAGGAGGAGTACCAGACCCTCGCGACGATCACGCTGCAGAACTACTTCCGCCTCTACTCCAAGCTGGCCGGCATGACCGGTACGGCGATGACCGAGGCCAACGAGTTCTCCAAGGTCTACAAGCTCGGCGTCGTGCCGATCCCGACCAACAAGCCGATGATCCGGGTCGAGGAGCGGGACCTGATCTACCGCACCGAGGACGCCAAGTTCGACGCGGTCGTCAAGGACATCGTCGACGTCCACGCGACCGGCCAGCCGATCCTGGTCGGCACCACGAGCGTCGAGAAGTCCGAGCGGCTGTCCCGGCAGCTGCTCAAGGAGAACGTCGCGCACGAGGTCCTGAACGCGAAGCAGCACGCGCGTGAGGCCGCGATCGTCGCCGAGGCCGGCCGCCGCGGCGCGGTCACGGTGGCCACCAACATGGCCGGTCGTGGTACCGACATCATCCTCGGCGGCAACCCGGAGTTCCTGGCCGACAAGGAGTTGCGGGCCCGCGGCCTGGACCCGGCGGACGACGTCGAGGAGTACGAGTCGGAGTACCCGAACCTCCTCGAGCAGTTCGAGAAGCAGGTGAAGGAGGAGCAGGAAGAGGTCCGCGAGCTCGGCGGCCTCTACGTCCTCGGCACCGAGCGGCACGAGTCCCGCCGGATCGACAACCAGCTGCGCGGTCGCGCCGGCCGGCAGGGTGACCCGGGCAAGTCCCGGTTCTACCTGTCGCTCGAGGACGACCTGATGCGGCTGTTCAAGCGCGAGATGGTCGACTGGGCGATGTCGCGCAACAACGACGACACCCAGCCGCTGGAGAACAAGGTCGTCACCAAGGCGATCGCCTCCGCGCAGGGCCAGGTCGAGGCGCAGAACTTCGAGACCCGGAAGAACATCCTCAAGTACGACGACGTGATGAACCGTCAGCGCCACGTGGTGTACGACGAGCGCCGCCGTGTGCTCGAGGGCGCCGACATGCGCGACCAGGTGCAGGACATGCTCGAGGAGACCGTCACCGGGTACGTGCAGGGCGCGACCGCGGACGGGTTCGCCGAGGACTGGGACCTGGACGCGCTGTTCACCGCGATGAGGACGCTCTACCAGACCGAGCTGACCGAGGAAGACCTGATCGAGGAGGCCGGCGGCGAGAAGGCCGGCCTGACCCAGGACTTCCTGGTCGAGCGGTTCATCGAGGACGCCACCGCGGCGTACGAACGGCGCGAGGAGTTGCTCGGCGAGGAGGCGATGCGCGAGCTGGAGCGGCGCGTCGTGCTGAGCGTGCTGGACCGCAAGTGGCGCGAGCACCTCTACGAGATGGACTACCTGCGCGAGGGCATCGGCCTGCGCGCGATGGCGCAGCGCGACCCGCTGGTCGAGTACCAGCGCGAGGGCTACGACATGTTCGCCTCGATGATGGAATCGATCAAGGAAGAGTCGGTCGGCTTCATCTTCAACGTCGAGGTCGACATCGAGGCGATGCGGGCCGAGATGGAGCTGGCCTCCGAGGCGGCGCTGGCCGATGAGGACAACCTGGCCGGCCGCCGGATCGAGGACATCCTCACCCCGGGTGCGCCGGTCGCGGAGTTCTCCGGCCGGACCGAGGGCGACGACGAGGACCGGCCGCAGGACACCCCGCGGCCGCGGGACACGCCGCGCCTGCGAGCCAAGGGCCTGAGCACCGAGAACCGCCCGCAGCGGCTGTCGTACTCCGCTCCGACCATCGACGGTGACGACGAGGTCGCGAGGCACGAGGACGCGGTCGAGGGCGGCAAGCTCGAGTACGCCGGGACTCCCCGCAACGCGGCCTGCCCGTGCGGCTCCGGCAAGAAGTACAAGCGCTGCCACGGCGACCCGCAGTCGGACGTCTACAAGTTCTGAGCAGCACGTAGCGAAAGGGCCGGTCCATGGGGACCGGCCCTTTCGTTGTGCTCAGAGGGTTTTGAGGTCGACGGCGTCGGCCATCACCCTGTAGCCGGCCTCGTTGGGGTGCAGGTGGTCGCCGCTGTCATACTTCGGCGCCAGCCGGGCCGGATCGGCCGGGTCGGCGAGAGCGCTCGCGAAGTCGGCGACGGCGTCGAACTCGCCGCTCGTGGTGATCCAGGTGTTGACGGCCGTCCGGAGTTCCGCGCTGTGGGCGGTGTAGACAGACGCGCCGCGGAAGGGAGTCAGCGTCACTCCGACGATCCGGATGCCGCGAGCATGGGCGTCGCGGATCAGCGCGCGGTAGCCAGAGATGAGCTGCGCGGGAGTGATCGGGGGATTCGGGGTCGTGCAGGTCGTCGGCGGGATCGCGGGGTAGCCGAGGTCGTTGACGCCGATGAGGACGAGCGCTGTCGTGGTCCCGGGCTCGTCCAGCACGTCGCGCTGGAACCGGGCCAGGCCGTTCTCGCCATAGCAGGCCGAATCGGCCAGCAGCCGGTTGCCGCCGAGCCCGGCGTTCAGCACTGGGCTGCCGATGCGTGCAGCCAGCAGGTCTGGGTACCGAGTCCCGGGCGCAGTGGTGTAGCCGTTCGTGATCGAGTCCCCGAAGGCGACTACCAAACCGGCGCCCGAAGGGGTCACGTCGACGCCGGCCAGGAAGTACCAACCGCCGCTCGTCTCCCGGTACGCCGCCCCGCCTGTAGCGGTGAGCTGGTCGCCCGCCGCCCGGTACGACGCCCCCGTCGCGCCGAACTCGTGGAAGGTCGCCGGACCGGTCGCCCGAGCGAAGTACAGAGTGATGGCGAGCTGACTGCCGCTGGTCAAGCCGGGCAGTGTGACCGCGTCACCGGCGACCTGACCGCCGGCCGGGATGCTCACCGAGTCGGTCCCTCCGAACCGCACTGGTTGCACCGATCCAGGCACGACCGCTGCGCCCTTCCCCGCCTTGGCGACGGTCGCACCGGTCAGCTCCAACGGCCGTACGCCGTACTGGTTGCTGATCCTGATCCGTACGTCGGACCCGCCCGAGCTCAGCCGGATCACCTGGCGCACCGACTGGTTGGCGAATCCCTGCTTGGACCAGTTCTGGTTCGCGTTGGACTGCTGCAGCGCGGTCATCCACGCAGTACTCCACGCCGGCGGTGCGGCGGGCGTGGTCTGTCGCGCCGTGGCCGGCACGAGCGAGGTGTGCGCTGCCACGGTCACCAGCGCAGCGAGCACTCCCGTGAGTGCACACAGGGTCCGCAAAAACCGCACGTCGGGTTCCTTTCGTCACTCCCTCGATGCGCAGGGACGGGCCGAGGTTGTGATGGGCGATGATGAGCACATGTGGCTGACGGAGACGTTCGGGCTGTCCGTGCCGGTGATCGGTGCGCCGATGGCGAATGTGAGTGGCGGCCGGCTGACCGCGGCGATCTCGACGGCGGGCGGGCTGGGGATGCTCGGCGCCGGCTCGGCGGTGACGGCTGACTGGATCCGGACCGAGGGCGCGATCGCGGCGGAGAGCGGCAAGCCGTACGGGATCGGGCTGATGGCGTGGTCGGTGCAGGAGCGCCCGGAACATCTCGACGCCGTGCTGGAACTGAAGCCCGCCCTCGTCTCGCTCAGCTTCGGCGACTACACGCCGTACGTCGGGACGCTGCAGGCAGCCGGGATCCTGGTCGCAACCCAGGCAGGCACGGTCGCGGATGCGCGCGCGGCAGTTGATGCCGGCGTGGACGTGATCGTGGCGCGCGGCGCCGAGGCTGGTGGTCACGGGCGGAATGCCGTGGCGACGTTGCCGTTGCTGCAGGCAGTCCTCGACCTGACTGACCTGCCTGTGCTCGCGGGCGGCGGGATCTCCGGAGCACGCGGTCTGGCTGCCGTCATGGCGGCCGGTGCTGCTGGTGGATGGATCGGGACGGCGTTCCTCACCTGCGTCGAGGCACAGACGAAGGAATCGGCGCGTCGGGCGATCATCGCGGCCGACGAGACGGCCACCGTCTACGGCACGGTCTTCGACGCAGCATCGCGGGCTGGGTGGCCGGACGAGTTCGGTGGCCGGGCGCTGCGGAACGCGTACTTCGACACCTGGGAAGGCCGGGAGGACGAGCTGAAGTCGGACGACACCGGCCACGCCGAGTACGTCGACGGCAGCAAGACCGCCGACCCCGCCCGCGCGTCGATCTACGCGGGCGAGGGCGTCGGAGCGTTGACCGGTGAGCCGACCGCGGCCGAGGTGCTGGCCGGCTTCGCGTCGTACCGCGACTACTTGAGGGCCGCCCTCAACGACGGGTCCAAGTAGTTGTTGTGGGCAACGACCAGATCGTTGCACAGGGCCCAGATCTTCTCGACCGGTAGCGTCCCGGCAGTAGCCGGGTCGACCATGACGGCCTGCCGGATCGCGCGCGGGTCCTGGTCGATGGCGGCCTGGACGGTCAGCTCGGCGACGTTGAGGTACGAGCGGTTGAGGGCGGCGCACTGGGGTGGGAGTTCGCCGACTGCGGTGGGTTGGACGCCCGTAGCGTCTACCAGGCTGGGGACCTCGACGGTGGCCCTGGACTGCAGGTTGGGGATCAGGCCGGTGTTGGGGACGTTGGCGTAGACGGTGCGTGGGGTGCCGGTCACGATGCTGTGGATGATTTGCGGGGCGTACTCCATCGTCGGGTCGACAGTCAGCGGCTCGCCTGCCTTCAGGGCGCCGCGGGTCTGTTCGTAGGACGCGACGTTCTCCGCGACGATCTCCAGGTAGGCGCCGATCGGCAACCGCAGGCGGTCGACTTCCGAAGCATGGCCGAGATACCACGGGACGTACTCCGAGGAATGTTCGCTCGTCTCCGTCGGGTAGAAGCCGAGCCGTCGGTACATGTCGACGCGCACCCGCCGCAGTAGCTCGGGATCCGCGGCGATGGCCTCGTCCAACCGGTCGTACAGGTTCTCGGCGCCGCGTTCGAAACGCAGTACCCACGACTGGTGGTTCACGCCGGCGGCCAGGTAGGTCACGTCCTCGTACGGGACGCCGACCAGCTCGGACAGGCCCTGCATCGTCCAGTAGACCGAGTGGCAGAGGCCGACGACGTTCCGCACGCCGAGGGCCTTCAGGTACCAGACGTTCATCACCATCGGGTTGGTGTAGTTCAGCAGCCACGCGTCCGGGCAGACGTCGGCGATGTCCGCCGCGAGCCCACGCAGTACCGGGAAGGTCCGGAGCGCGCGGAACACGCCGCCGACGCCGAGCGTGTCCCCGATCGTCTGCCGGATGCCGTACCGCGCGGGGATCTCGAAGTCGAGCTTGGTCGCCTCGCCCATCCCGACCTGGACGATGTTGATCACGAAGTCCGCGTTCTCGAGGGCTGCCCGCCGCTCGAGGTGCGCGGTGATCTGCACCGGCCGGTCCTGAGCCAGGTACGACGCGGCCGCTGCCGCCGTGTCGAGCCGCTCGGGGTCGATGTCGTGCAACGCGATGTGCAACGGACCGAGGTCGAGGTCGAACAGGTCAGCCAGCAAGCCCTGGGTGAACACCACGCTGCCGGCCCCGATGAAAGCAATCTTCGTCATGCTGTGGCTTCTTCCCAAGTCGGTTGAGCGGCGGTTCCGCCGGCGGCGCGGGTGGAGAGCGAACCGCAGGCGGCCGCGATCGCCAGGGCACGGTCGGGTTTCATCCCGTTGAGTACGGCGGCCACCCAGCCGGCGTCGAAGCTGTCACCGGCGCCGACGGTGTCGACCGTTTCCACTTTCACGGCCGGTGCGGTGATGACCCTGGATCCGTTGTGGGCAAGAGCGTCTTCCGCGCCGTTCTTCACCACCACGAGCGGACCACGGCGGGCCAGGATGCCGGCGGCGTCCACGACCGAGTGATGGCCGGTCAGCGCGAGGGCCTCGGCGGCGTTCGGCAGGAAGTAGTCAGTCACGCGCAGGATCGGGTCGAGAACCGTCCGGTCCCACGTGCCCGCCGGGTCGTCGTTCGGGTCGAGCGAGGTGGTCGCCTTGGCAGCCTTCGCTTGCTTGAAGATCCCCGCCAAGCCGACCGCCAACTCGGGCAGCAGATAGAACGACGCCGCATGCACGTGCCGCGCCGAGCAGACCATACGGTTTGGTATGTCGTCCGCCGTGACGGCCGGCAGACAGCCGGGGGAGGTGAGGATCGCGCGATCGTCGCCCGACGTGAGGATGGTGGTGAGCGGTGTCGGGAGGGACGGGTCGGTCACCAGCGCGGACACGTCGACCCCGCGCTCGGCGAGCGTCGTACGGACGAAGGCCCCGGCGGCGTCGTCACCGACCCGGCCGGCGAATGCGACGCTCAACCCGAGTCGGGCCGCGCCGCACGCCATGATCGAAGCCGAGCCGCCGAGCACGAGCGATCCGGAAGGAACCAGCCGTTCCTTCTGCCCGAAGAGGATCGGTTGCGCGACCGGCCCGACCACCACGTCGGGATTCGCGTCACCGATCACGAGAAGATCGATGGTCATGGGGCCTCCCGGCCTGGACTGAGGAACGGAGGGAGCGAAGCGACCGGAGCGACGAGGGAAGGCCGGGAGTTACAGCCCCATGACCCGCCGCGACGGAGTCGTGGCATCAGTAGAGTCATAGATCAGCCTTTGAGTCCGGTTGAGGCCAGAGAGCGGATGAACGCCTTCTGGGCAAGGAGGAAACCGAGCAGCACCGGCAGCACGGTGATCACGTTGCCTGCCATCACCGCCGCCCATTGGGTGTGATGCTGGCCCTGGAAGGTGGTCAGGCCGAGCTGCAGCGTGTACGTCGAGTCGCTGTTGATCGCGATCAGCGGCCAGGTCAGGTCGTTCCAGGTCGCGAGGAACGTCAGCACGGCGACTGTGCTCAGCGCCGGCCTGGCCAGCGGCAGCACGATCGAGATCAGGATCCGCAGCCGACCGCACCCGTCGATCCAAGCCGCTTCCTCGAGCTCGCGGGGGAGCGAGACGAAGAACTGCCGGAACAGGAACACCGACAGCGGCGTGACCAGCGACGGTACGATCAGCGCGCCGAGCGTGTCGATCAGCCCGAGATGCTTCATCACCAGGAACGTCGGGATCATCGTCAGCTGGAACGGGATCACCATCGTGGCCAGCATCAGCCCGAGCACGATCTTCGACCCGGCGAACCGGATCCGCGCGAACGCGTACCCGCCGAGCGAACCGAGCACCAGGTTCGCCGTCACCGCGACCGCCGAGACGATGAACGAGTTCAGGAACCACCGCGGGAACAAGGCGTTCCCGAGCACGTACCGATATCCGCCGAGGTTGATCCCGTGCGGCCACAGCGCCGGCGGAAACCGGTTGATCTCCGCGTTGCTCATCACCGAGCTCACCAGCAACCACACCAGCGGCAAGGCAAACAGCAAAGCCAACGGTGCAAGGACGAAATGCCAAGCACTAAAGGGCAATCGCTTCATCGAGCAGCCACCCTTCGCCGGTAGATCTGCAAGGCCACGCCGACCACCAGCAATGCGACTGCCAAGGTGTACGCCGCTGCCGCGCTGTAGCCGGCCGTGAACGTCTTGAACGCCTTCTCCCAGATGAAGTACACGATCACTGTCGTCGACCCGAGCGGGCCGCCCTTCGTGGTCACGAAGACCAGATCGAATACCTGCAACGCGTTGATCGTCTGGAACAGCACCAGGAAGATCGTCACCGGCGTCAACGCAGGCAGTGTCACATGCCGCAGTACACCCCAGCGCCCGGCGCCGTCGATCCGCGCTGCCTCGACCAGCTCGCTCGAAACTCCTTGCAGGCCGGCCAGATAGACGATCACGCAGAACCCGGTCCCGCTCCACAAGGAGATCGCGACCAGCAGATAGAGCGCCTGCCCCGGATCGCTGAAGAACCCCTGCGCGGGCAGCCCGAGCTTGTGCAGCACCGAGTTCGCGACACCGAACTCCGGGTCGAGCACGAACGAGAACAGCACGCCCTGCGCCGCCGCCGACACCACGAACGGCACGAACACCAACGTCCGGTACAACCCGATGAACGCGATCTTCCGATCCAGCGCGATCGCGATCGCCAACCCCGCGACCACGCTCAACGGCACATACAGAACCGTGTAGATCAGCGTGTGCGAAACCGCCGACCCGAACGCCGGATCCTTCAGCAGAGCCTTGTAGTTCGCCAGCCCGACCCACTCGCTGGGCGACACCAGATCGTTGACCTGGAACGACAACAGCAACGACCACAAGACCGGTACGACGCTGAGCCCGAGGATGATGACCACCGACGGACTGACGAACGCCCACCCGGTCGCACCTTCGCCCCGCGCGCGCCGCTTCGCTGCCTTGCTCCGCGGGTCGACCGTGAAGGTGCCGACCACACTGGCCATCAGTTCGGCACCGCCAGCACCTGGTTGCACTGGTCAACGGCCTGCTTCAACGCGTCAGCGGGGCTCGCCTTCCCGAGCAGCACGGAGGCAATCGCCTCGCCCAGGTGCTGCGAGATCTGCGGGTACGTCGTGATCGTCGGCCGCACCTTCGCCGTGTCGAGCGCCTTGACGAACACGTCCAGCCCGTTCGTCTCGGCGGAATGCTTCTTCCACTGCGGCAGGTCGGCTGTGGCCTTCGTGATCGGCAGGCTGCCGCCCTTCATGTCCCACTGGATGTCCTGCGCCGGCTCGGCCAGCCAGGCGACGAACTCGGTGGCAGCCTTGACCTTCGCCTTGCCGTTGTCGAAGACCGTCCAGGTGTCCGGCCCGGAGATCGTCAACGGCTTCCCGGAGTACGACGGCAGCGGTACGACGCCGTAGTCGAGGCCGGCGTCCTTCAGCTCCGGGAGCTGCCAGGGGCCGGTGGCAACCATTCCCATCCGCCCGCCGAGGAAGACCTGGTACAGCTGCTCGCTGCCGGGCTTCGGGTCGACGTACAGCGACTTGTCGGTGCGGAGCCGGTCCAGTGTGCCCAGCGCCTGTGCGCCGACCGAGTCGAAGCCGACCTTCTTCCCGTCGCCGCTGACGACGTCGCCGCCGAGGTCCCAGATCATCGGCCAGATCCGCCAGACGGTGTCCTCGTCGCCGACACCCGGCCAGCCGGTGCCGAAGATGCCCTTCGCCGGGTTCGTCAGTTGCTTCGAGGTCGCAACGAAGTCGTCCCAGGTCCAGCCGTCCTTCGGCGGCTGGACGCCGGCCGCGGCGAACAACTTCTTGTTGTAGACCACGCAGAGCGAGTCGAGCAGGGCCGGCGCGGCCCGGACCTTGCCCTTCACACTGACCGCGTCCTTCGCGGCCGGCCAGTAGTCGTCGATCTTCAGGGCGCCGGTCAGGTCGGCGACCTTCGGGCTCTTCGTCAGGCTGGCGAGGTCCGACCCGAAGATGTACGCGATATCCGGGTAGGACCCCGCCGCCAGTCCGGCGGTGACCTTCTGCAGCATGCTGTCCGCGGTGACCCCGCCACCGCCGCCGACCACCTTGATCTTCGGATGACTGCTGTTGAACGCGGTGATCAAGGAGTCGATCGCGGCCTTACCGGTGTCGACCTGACCGTGCCAGAGGTCGAGCGTGACGACACCGTTGGCATCTGCGCCTTCGTCGTCGTTCTTGCCGCACGCGGCCAGCGAGCCCGCGACGGTTGCGGCGGCCGCGGCCCGGAGGACGTCGCGGCGGGACAGAGTTCGAGCATGCATGAGGGTCTCCAGAGCGATGGAGGAGGGAATTCAGCAGGTCTTGCGGACGTATCCGGGTTCACCCGGAGTCGAGACGTCGACGTCGCGCTGCACGATCGTCAACGTCCCGCCGTACTGCGAGCAGGCCGTGGACCGGCCGCTGTTGGTGTACTCGATCACGATCACGTTGTTGCCAAAGGCATCGACGTAGTCACCGCACTCGTCGTACTGGCCGCACTCCTCGGCGACCGCGAAGTCCAGGCCGATCGCCTGCCGGGAACCGGCCAGTTCGACCGTGTTCTTCTGTGCGATGGCCAGGTTCTTGGAGTGCGCGTGCGTGGCGAGCAGCGTCAGGTACGCCTTCGCGTTGCCGGCGGTGAGGAGCTTCTTCGAGCGTGTGTAGCTGTCGTAGTTGTCCGGCTCGATCGCCTTGTACCCCTTGGCCGCGCAGCCGTCGATCCAGCCGTTGACCTTGGCGGCGATCCGGCTCCGCTTGTCCGCTGTACGGAAGTCGAGCAGCGGTTCGCCCCAGTCCTGGTCGATCACGAGCTTGCCCTTGGCGTCGCGGAGCAGCAGGTCGGCGTCCCACTGTCCTTGTTCGCCGGGCTGGACCTGGAAGGCGTTGACGTAGCAGATGTTGTAGAGGCCGGCTGCCGGTGCGGCGGTCCGGTCGCGGGTGACCACCTGGACGCCGGCGGGCGGCGTATAGGCCCCGCCGATCTGGTAGTCGAACTTGGCGTGCGTCGGCGGAAGCGTGACGGCCGCGTCGGCTGAAGTCCGGATGAGCACGGTTGCGGTGACTGCCAGGGCGGTGGCCGCCATACCGGCGAGGAGGCGGCGAGAGAGTCTGGACACGATTTGCTCCATCGGTCCCGGGGACGCGACCCCGCCTCGGGTCTCACCTGAACCCTGGCGCCGGAAAACCGGACTTCAGGCCTTTGGCCTGCTACCGGCTGGGTGCGTCACTGCCGAACAAGTTAAGCGACGAGATGACCGTGCGGTCAAGGGGAACTTGCAAACAAGTGCGCGAATTCCCCCTGATAGCGCGGCATTGCGCATGGGAAGGTCGAGGGAAGAGCCCGGGAAGGCGGCCCTCCTAGCGTCCTCAGCAGACACCATCCACTGAGGAGGGAACCATGACCACCGCTACCGAGAGCCCACGCCGGAACGGCGTCGACACCGCAACGCTGTTCGCGACGATCGACGCCGTCAAGGGGCAGAACGAGATCGCCAAATTCCAGTTCCGGGCGAGCAACACCTGGGTGTCCGGGACGCACAGCCGCTCCACAGCGTCGGACTTCTTCGGCGCCATGCAGGAACTCAGGCACAAGTCCGACACCGTGGTCGAGTTCGACCACCCCGAGGTTCTGGTCGGAACGGACCACGGGCCGACGCCGGTGGAGTACCTGCTGCACGCGATCGCGGCCTGCCTGACGGCCGGCGTCGCCAACATCGCCGCTGCCCGGGGTGTCGAGCTCACCAAGGTCACGTCGACCGTCACCGGCGACATCGACCTGCTCGGAATCCTCGGCCTGTCCGACGGCTCGGTCCGCAACGGCTACGAGCAGATCCGGGTCGCGTTCACGATCGAGGGCGACGCGGACGAGGAGACTCTGCGCGGCATCGTCGAGCAGTCCCGGCGCCGGTCCGCCGTGTACGACGTCCTCGTCAACCCGACGCCTGTCGCCATCGACGTCACCTGCGCCTGACCGACCGCCGTACGAGCCGAGGGGACCGGGATGACCACCACCATCGACACCGTCGTGATCGGCGCAGGCCATGCCGGTCTCGCGGTCAGCCGGCTGCTCACCGAGGCCGGTCGCGATCATGTGATCGTCGACCGCGGCCGGATCGGTGAGAGTTGGCGTACTGCGCGCTGGGACTCGCTGCGGCTACTCTCACCGAACTGGATGATGCGCCTCCCACACTGGGAGTACGGCGGGCCGGACGTCGCCGGGTTCCTGCCGGCCCGCAGATTCGTCCGGCACCTGGAGCTCTACGCGGAGTCGTTCGGCGCGCCGGTCGTCTCCGGCGCCACGGTGCTCGAGCTGTCCGCCGCAGGGTGCGGTGCGTACCGTCTGGTCACGGACCGAGGAACGTGGCGTGCCAGGCAGGTCATCATCGCGACCGGTCCAGGAGTGCCCCGCGTACCGGCCGGGCTGCGTGAGGTCGTGACCGCTGCGGCCTATCGCAACCCGGCGCAGCTCGCGCCGGGAGGTGTTCTGGTGATCGGGGCGTCGGCCTCCGGCGTACAGATTGCCGACGAACTCAACCGGGCCGGTCGCGAGGTGTACCTGTCGGTCGGCCGGCACACGCGAGTGCCGCGCTCGTACCGCGGCAAGGATGTCTTCTGGTGGCTGGAGCGCACCGGGCGGCTGGCCCGCACCATCGACGAGGTCCGCGATCCGGCGTCGGCCCGGCGGGAACCGTCGATGCAACTGGCCGGCCGCGCTGGAGAGCTGGACCTGGTCACACTGCAGGCCGAAGGCGTCCAGCTACTCGGTCGCTTCGACGGAATGGACGGGAGCCGGGCACGCTTCCGGCCGGACCTGGCCGAGACTGCGGCCTCGGCCGATGCACGCATGAGCCGCCTGCTCGACGCACTGGACGAGTACGTCGGCGACGCCGCGCGCGAGCGGCCCGCCGCATTGGTGCCGCCCGCGCCGAGACCCGTCGTCGACCTTCATCGCGCAGGCATCAGCACCGTGCTCGTCGCCACCGGATATCGCCCCGACTATCCCTGGCTCCGCTTGCCGATAACGGGTCCGGACGGTCAGATCCAGCAGGTTCGGGGCATCACCGCGGCACCTGGTGTGTACGTCGTCGGCCAGCGCTTCCAGCATCGACGCGACTCGGCCTTCATCGACGGAGCGCGCCATGACGCGGCGTACGTCGTACAGCATTTGCTGGCGTACCGGGCGGAGCCGGCCGCATGAACGCGCAGTACGACGTTGTGGTCGTTGGCGGCCGGGTTGCGGGAGCGTCGACGGCGATGCTGCTGGCGCGGGCAGGGGCCAAGGTCGCTCTGCTCGAGCGGTCCGCGTATGGCAGCGACACCGTCTCGACCCACGGCCTGATGCGCGCCGGCGCGACGCAGCTGTCGCGGTGGGGGTTGCTGGACAAGCTCACCGGTACGCCGCCGATCCGGAGTACGACGTTCCACTACAGCGATCGCGAGCCCGAGCAGGTGTCGATCCGTCCGGGTGGTGGGGTGGATGCCCTGTACGCGCCGCGTCGTCAACTCCTGGACCGGATCCTTGTCGATGCCGCGGCCGATGCGGGAGCGGAGGTACGGCATGGAGTAGCTGTCACCGACTTGCTGCGCGACGACAGCGGTCGGGTGACCGGTGTACGCCTGCAGGATCGTTCGGAGCTCACCGCGG
Organism: Kribbella rubisoli; assembly: GCF_004217145.1. Lineage (GTDB taxonomy): Bacteria > Actinomycetota > Actinomycetes > Propionibacteriales > Kribbellaceae > Kribbella > Kribbella rubisoli. The sequence continues at coordinate 415,003 of NZ_SHKR01000012.1, forward strand.
GGATCACGATCGGCGCGGATGGAATCCGTTCGACCGTCGCATCGGCGACCGGCGCTCCCGTCGTACGTCGGGGTCGATCGTGCAGCGCCGTCCTGTACCGGTACTACGCAGGCGTGCAGACCACGGGCTACGAGTGGGCCTACGCACCGGGCGGGGCCGCGGGGCTACTACCCACAACGGACGGAGCGACCTGTGTCTTCGTTGCCACCACGCCCGCGCGGATGCGATCGCTCCGCCGCGAAGGTGCCGAGCAGGCCTTCGCGACACTGCTCGCGGACATGGCACCGAGCCTGACCGACTTGCTGATCCCGGCGACGCCTGTGGATCGGATGCACGGCTGGGCCGGTGCAGCCGGATTCTTCCGGCAGGCGGGGGGACCGGGCTGGGCGCTGGTCGGGGACGCGGGCTACTACAAGGACCCGATCACCACGCACGGAATGACCGATGCTCTGCGCGACGCCGAGCTACTGAGCGACGCCTTGACCGGACCGGGTCCGGTGCCGGCGGCGCTGGCGAAGTACCAGGCCACTCGCGATGAGCTCTCGATCGCGCTGTTCGAGGCGACCGAGTCGGTTGCGTCGTACACCTGGAGTCTCGACGAGATTCGGGAGCTGCTGCGGAAGGTCAGCTCGGCGATGAAAGCCGAGGTCACCCAGTTCGTGCTGTAGAGGGGGATTGCTCTGACGCCTACGATCCGAGATGTGCAGGTCAGCGTGCAGCTGCTGGGCGGCTTCGTCGTCCTCGTGAACGGTGCGCCGATCACCGCGGACCGGTGGACCCGGCGGGGTGCGGCCGCGCTGGTCAAACTGCTGGCCCTGTCGCCTGACGGCCGGCTCCACCGGGACCGCGTCGTCGATGCCCTGTGGCCGGAACTCACGGTGGACGTCGCGCTGCCACGGCTGCACAAGGCCGCGCACTATGCGCGCGGCGTTCTCGGTGATCGGGATGCCGTCGTGCTGAAGGGCGAGGTGATCGCGCTGTTCCCGGGCGCGCGGCTCGACGTCGACGCCACCACCTTCGAGGCCGCGGCCGAGGACGCGCTCGCCGTTGAATCGCCCGACTCCTGCGCCGAGGCCCTGAAGCTGGCCGGTGAGTTGTTGCCCGACGACCTGTCCGAGCCGTGGCTGGAAGAGCCCCGCGAACGATTGCGCCTGCGGGTCCTGCGCCTGCTGCGCGGTGCCGGCCGGTGGGAGGACCTCCTCGCCCTGGACCCCGCGAACGAGGAGGCACACGTCGAACTCCTCCGCGAATCCGTGCTCGCCGGAGATCGGACGAACGGGCTGCGTCGCTACGCCCGGATGGAACGAGTCCTGCACACCGAGCTCGGTCTCGCGCCTGGGCCGGAAGCCGTCGTACTGCGTGATCGCTTGCTGGCCGTCGATCCCGGACCGCAGCCTCCGCCAGTGGCCGCACCACCCCGCGATTCCGGCCGGACGCACTTGGTCGAGCGCGATGCGGAGCTAGCGCAGCTCGGTACGGCGTGCGAGCTGGCCGTCGACGAGGGGCGTGGTGTCGTCGTACTCGTATCGGGTGAGGCGGGCGCCGGGAAGTCTGCCCTGGTGCGCGCCTTCCTCGATCAGCTGGATCCCGCGATCCGGGTAGCGGTCGGCGGGTGCGACGACCTGCTGGCGCCGCGGAGCCTCGGGCCGTTCCGCGACATGGCGGAGAACGATGCCGAGCTGGCAGCGGCGCTGTCCGGCGACCGTCCGGCTGCGCTGCTGCGCGTGTTCTCCGAGCGCTCTTCGGTCGTAGTCGTCGAAGACATCCACTGGGCCGATGACGCCACCCTGGATGCGATCCGCTTCCTCGCGCGCAGGTTCCCCGGCATCCCTGCGGTGTTGGTGCTGACCTTCCGCGACACCGGGATCGATGCAGGCCATCCGCTGCGGCAGCTGCTCGGCAGTCTGACCGGTACGTCGGTCAGGCGGGTGCTCCTTCCGCCGCTGACCGTGGACGCGGTACGACGGCTTGGCGCGGTGGCTCCGGGGGAGGCGGTCGAGATTCATCGCGTGACGCAGGGGAATCCGTTCTTCGTCACCGAGGTGCTCGCCGGCGGCGGGACCGGCGGCGTCAAAGGCTAACTCCCACAGTGCTAACTCCTGAAGGGCTTCTCGTGACTGTTCCCTACACGCTGACTCGTGTCGGCGTACTGATGACCGCCGAGCCGGGCAACGAGCTCGAGGCCGAGGGCGTGCTGAACCCGGCGACCGGCCACACCCCGGACGGCACGCTCTACCTGCTGCCGCGGCTGGTTGCTGACGGCAACATCTCTCGCGTCGGCCTGGCCCGCGTCGAACTCGAGGACGGCGTACCGGTAGGTGTCGCGCGCGAGGGCGTCGTCCTCGCGCCGGACGAAGGCTGGGAGCGCGGCAAGAACAACGCCGGCGTCGAGGACCCCCGCGTCACGTTCATCCCGTCCCTCGGCCTCCACGTGATGACGTACGTCGCCTACGGCCCGCTCGGCCCGAAGCCTGCGCTCGCGGTCTCCTCGGACCTGCGGGAGTGGCGCCGGCTCGGTCCGCTGCACTTCGAGTACCAGCCGGACCTCGATACCGACCTCAACCTGTTCCCCAACAAGGACACGGTCTTCTTCCCCGAGCCCGTGCCCGGCCCGGACGGCGAACCGTCGTACGCGATGCTGCATCGGCCGATGTGGGACCTCGGCTGGTTCCGCGAAGGCGAAGGCGTTCACCTGCCGGCCGGTGTGACCGATGACCGGCCAGGCATCTGGGTCTCGTTCGTGCCCGTGGCAGCCGTCGAGGCTGACGTGCGGAACCTCGTTCATCTGCGCAATCACCGGCTCGTCGCGATGTCGGAGTACCCGTTCGAGGAGCTGAAGATCGGCGCCGGACCGGCGCCGCTGCGCATCCCCGAGGGCTGGCTCGTGATCCACCACGGCGTCACCGGCGAGCAGCCGGAAGGCTTCGACCCGACCACCCAGAAGGTCTGCTACGCCGCCGGCGCGCTGATCCTCGACGCCGAGGACGTCACCCGCGTCGTCACTCGTACCACCGAACCCCTCATGGTCCCCGAGACCGACGAGGAGAAGATCGGCACGGTCGGCAACGTCGTCTTCCCGACTGCGATCGAGCAGGTCAACGGCACCCAGTACGTCTTCTACGGCATGGCCGACGCCGCCATCGGCGTGGCCAGATTGGATCGCCTGCCATGAACCCGACCCGCCGCACCGTCATCGGCGGAGCCCTCGCAGTAGCCGCCGCATCAACAGTCACCCTTCCCGCCTCAGCCACAGCCTCGGCCTCAGCCTCGGCCTCGGGCCGGCTGTCCAACCTCGCGCACCTCGACTTCCTCCGCTCGTCGGTAACGCCTCCGGCCGCCACCGGTCACACCACCTTCGGCAGCGGCCCGGTCGGCGTGCTCTGGACGTACGCCGACCGCCAGGCGGACGGCTCGTACAAGCGCATCGGTGGTGGTGCCTACGACGCGGCGACGAACACCTATGGCCAGGGCGCGTTCAACGCCGACGACATCGCCCGGGCTGCCGTCGTCTACCTGCGGCACTGGAAGCTGTTCCACTCTGCGGCTTCGTTGGAGGCCGCCCGCGGGCTCCTCCGCAGTCTCACGTTCCTCCAGTCGCCGAACGGCAACGTCGTCCTGTGGATGCAGCCCGACGGCACGCTCAACCCGAGCGCCGATCCCGTCGAGCTCCCCGACCCGTCCGACTCCGGCCCGTCGTACTGGCTGGCTCGCACGGTCTGGGCGTTGGGGGAGGGGTACGCCGTCTTCCGCCGTACCGACCGCGCTTTCGCGACGTTCCTCCGCGACCGTCTCGACCTCGCGATCGCTGCGCTCGAGCGTCAGGTCCTCGTCCGCTACGGCCAGTACAACGTGGTCGACGGCCGCCGTCTGCCGGCCTGGCTGATCGTCAACGGCGCGGACGCTACGAGCGAGGCCGTTCTTGGGCTGTCGGCTTATGTAGAAGCCGGCGGTTCTGCCTCGGCGCGCCGAGCGCTCAGCCGCTTTGCCGAGGGCATTGCTGCCATGGCGGCCGGGTCGACGCGCGAGTGGCCGTTCCGTGCGCTGATGCCGTGGGGCGAGTCGATCTCGGACTGGCATGCGTGGGGCGCCCAGATGCCCTCCGCCCTCGCCGCCGCGGCTCACGCTCTCGACGCACCCAAGCTCCGTGCCGCGGCCATCGGCGACACTGCGGGCTTCACCCCACTCCTGATGACCGCCGGCGGACCCGACAACGGCTGGCTGCCGACGCCGATCGACCGCACCCAGATCGCGTACGGCGTCGACGCCCGCCTGCAGGGCGTGCTCTCCGTCGGGCTCCCTGGCTTGAGGCAGGTCGCCGCCTTCATCGCTGCCTGGTACTTCGGCGCCAACCGCGCCGGCCGGCCGATGTACGACGCGACCACCGGCCGCACGTACGACGGCATCTCCGGTGACGGCACGATCAACCGCAACTCCGGCGCCGAGTCGAGCATCCACGGCCAGCTGTCGATGCTCGCCCTCGACGCCCACCCGGAGGTCGCCCGCCTGACGGGCACCCCGTCGTACGACGGCCTGCAGATCATCGAGGCCGAGTCCGGCGCCGGCGGCCAGGTCGTCACGCCACCCTCGGCCTGGACCGGCGAATCCCAATGGAGCAACGGCTCCTACCTCTCCCTCGACGGTACGGCGACCTGGAGCGTGCCGGCGTCATCGCAGCAGCGGCTGGTCCTCCCGGTCGTCAACCTGGCGGACACTCCGACCCCGGCTCGCACCACCTGGACTTCCGGGGTCAGGGCACTTGGCACTCTCACGCACGTCTGCGGCCAGCAAGGTATCTCCGCCGCACCCGGCGCGCTCCTGCCGCTGACGCTCGCCAACCCGCTCCCGGCAGGCGCCACCACCCTCACCGCCAAGGCGCAAGGGACGGCTCAGCTGGATGCTCTGCTACTTCTGCCAACCGTCAGCAGTCTGCGGATCGGGGATGCGGTCTTGCTGGCCAGTGTGGATACGCATGCTCGCGTGATGAGTGTGCCGGGCAAGCATTCCTGCAGCTACGACGCCGCCGGGAAATTGGTTGCTCGGGGCAACGCTTCGCGGGCACTCGTCGTACCCGGTGGCTTTACCGTCGTGCTCGGCTGAGCGCCTCGGCACACCAGTCGGCGACGTACATCAGCGCCTGACCGCGTTGGTGGAACAGGCGCCGGCTGTCGACCTGGCGGTGATAGGCGTTGTGGGCGGGGTCGGACGCACGGCCGAGCAGACCCGGCAGCAGCCACGCGTACTTGACCCCGGACGCCATCACCGCCAGCCGCACCTGATCCGGATCGCCGCGCCAACCGGCCTCGTGCAGACCGTCGAGGTAGTTCGCGATGCACGTCTCGGCGAGCTCGGGCAGGCGCTCGACCGGCCAGAACATGTCGAAGACCGCGTCCGGGATGTAGTTGCCGATGTCCTCGCCGAGCGCGCCGTCACCGGTGAACGCCCAGTCGAACAGCGCGAGCTCGCCGCTCGGCCGCTGGATCACGTTGGAGACCCAGAAATCCAGGTGGCAGGTGGCGCGGGGGAGGCTCGCGACGAGGTCGAGCAGTGCGTCGCGCTGAGCCATCAACCGGGTCCAGGCCTCACGCAGCTGGCCGGGCCACGTCTCGCGGATGAGCGGCTGCTGCCACGCGGCGTCGTCGGTCAGCAAATGCCAGGGCACGTCGCGGGTTGTCGAGTAGTCGCGCAGGAATCCCGTCGACATCCACGGCCGTTCGGACGCAGGCTGCCCCTGCCAGCGCCCGAAGGCCCGGGTCAGTGCCGCATGCTCGGCGAGGCTGAACTGGGTGCCCGATGTCCCGCCGATGTCTTCCATCAGGAGCACGGCGCCGTCCGGCCACTCCTCGACCTGCGCCTCGGGCAGCACGAGCCCGGCGTTCGCGAGCCGCCCGCGCAGCTCGTCGTCCCGATACACCTCGAGCTCACGACGCCAGTAGTTCCAATGGCGCGGGTCTGTGGACGCGGCCCAGGGACCTGTGGAGTCTGCCGGACTCTGGAGCTGCTTGCGTACGGCGGTGCGGCCGTCGGCGTACGTGATGCGCTCTACGGTCGCCGTCACCGCGTTGAGCGGGTTGTGGCGCAGAGTCGCCGTACCGACTTCCGGGTGACCGGTCATGAGAAGCAATGCTGACATGCGGGCGAGGCTCAGCCCAGCAGCGTCTTAGGTGGTAGACCGGTCAGCGCTTTGACGTCGCGGGTGAAGTGGGCCTGGTCTGCGTACCCGGTGAGCGTGGCGACGTCTGCGAGGGCCAGGCCGGTGCGGGCGTGGTCCAGGGCAACGTTCATCCACAGCACGCGGTCGAGCATCTTCGGCCCGTAACCGAACGCGTCCAGACAGCGTCGATGCAGTTGCCGCTCGCTCAACCCGATCGTCCCCGCCAACTTGGAAACGCCGGCGCTGCCGCGGAGCAGCCCGCCGCGAACGTTGCGCAGTACGTAACTGACCAGCAGGTCCGGCGGCTCGTCGACCAGCTTGGCGACCTCGACGTCCAGCGCTTCCGCCGGGTCGGGTGACGATCTGATCCGGTCCAGGAGCTGTCGGCTCCGGGTCGGCGACCACAGGTCCGCCAGCGGAACCCGCTCGTTGAGCAACTCACGAGCCGGCACACCGAGGAAGCCCGGCGCGGCTCCCGGCGCGAACCGGATCCCGGCGTACTGCGTCCCCCTCGGTGCACTGCCCGTCCACGCGTGACTGTCCGGCCCGGCGACGACCAGATCACCGTCGATCAGCAGCACATCCATGCAGCCGTCAGGGAGGATCCGATACTCCCCACCCTCAGCCGTCCGCGTCCACAAGTCGGCCCCCGGAACGCGCGCAACACGCTCCCGATACGGCTCGACGGCTACAGTCACAGTTCCAGTCTGCAACGCCCCACCGACAGTCCCGGACCTGCGAAGGAGATGCCGATGTCACGCCGCGACGATCTGTCAGGAGTGCCGCTGCTCGGGCGGACGGTTGCGCCGGAGGGATCCGGTCTCGTGCTCGCGGAATGGGAGGCCGCGGGACGTACGTCGGACGAGGTCGCGTGGCAGGCGCCGTTGCACGTCCACCACACCGACGACGAGGCCTGGTACGTGCTGTCCGGGACGCTGCGGCTGCGGATCGACGGCGAGGACTACGACGTACCGGCCGGATCCGGGATCGTCGGGCCGAGGGGTGTGCCGCACACGTTCGGCAATCCGTCCGAGGAACCCGCGCGGTACGTGCTCGTGATGTCGGCCTCCACTCAGGCGATGCTGGCGGAGTTGCACGGCGGCTTCAAGGGCGATGTGGCGGCGCTGTTCGAGAAGTACGGCTCGACGCTGCTCCAGTGATCAGCGTGGGAGCACGACGTCGAGTACAGGTACGTCGACCGGGAGGTACTTGACCAGGGCAACGTTCTCGCGGATCAGCTCGTCGCGGAGCGCCGTACCGGTGCGGCGGTCGATCACCGTTCGCCAGATCTCGTTGCGCCGGAAGTAGTCGGCGCCGACCCGGAGGAAACGCTCTTCCTTGGCGAACACGCGGTACGACGACTCGGCTGGCATGTCGGCGAGGATCTCGCCCTCGAGGTAGCGGTCGCCGACGTCGACGTGCAGCTGGAAGGTCTGGTCGGTGTCGTTGCGGAACTGCAGGTCCACGTAGTTGTAGACGATGCTGCAGCCCACGCCCCACGGCAGCACCCGGCCGTTGTCCGGGAACGGGTCGAAGCTGTGCGTCGACCGCTGAGTCACGGTCAGCGGCGAATGCAGCACCATCCAGTGCAGGAGGTTCGCGAGCTGGCAGATGCCACCGCCGATCCCCGGCCGCGCCTGCCCGTTCGACAGCCGCATGCCCTTCACGTAACCCTTACGCCGGGTCGCGTTGCCGACCAGCTTGTTGAAGGAGAACGTCTCACCCGGGCGGATCAGCAGTCCGTCGACCTGAGCGCAGGCAAGCTTCAGGTTGGTCACCTTGTTGTGCTGCATCCACATCTCGGTCTCACCGAGCTGGCGCAGCAGCAGCGACTTGTGCCGCTTGATCCTGATGGGCAGATCGGTTGCCGCGCGCGTTTCGGCGTACGGCGTGCTGGACCTGATCCACTCGAGCCGCTTGAGCACGCGGTGATACCGCACAGCCAGCGGGTAGAGCAGCGGCATCCGCTCGCTCCACCGGCGATGGTGCATCGCGGGCAGTACCCGGGCCCGCTCCGCGTCACTCAGCTCGTGTACCTCGACCCGCCACGGCGTACCCGGCGTCACCCCAGCCGGCGCCGATGCGTGCACCGGTGTGGCGATCGTGGTTTCGGACATCATTCTCCCGAACGAGTTGGCCGGCCCCGCGGCCGACCTCGGTTACCGTACGCGGCCGCGAGCCCATTCAGATGACAGCAACCGCTCGATCCGATTGCGCTCGTTATGACGCCGAACCACCGCCAAGAGTTCGGATTTCAGCCGATCTCGAGGGCGGTGCAGACCCAGCGGTTGCGGCGGATCTCCATCCGCAACGCGATCGCCCGCGAACGGTCGCCACGACGTACATGCGCGGCCACCTCGGCGATGAACGGCTCCGGCATGAACACCCGCACCGACTGCACCGCGCTCTTCTCCTTCGCCCCGCGGGTCGTCGCGGTCGTGTTCAACCCGAGCAACCGGACCCGGCGGTTCAGCTCCATGAACACCTCGTCATCGGTAAACCGCACCAGCTGCGAAATAGGCCGATCCCCAGCCAGCACCTCCGCCACAGCCTGAGCCAACCGCCCACCCCAAACCCGAGCCCCCGGCACCCCAACCTCCCCAGCCCGGGTGCTCTCCCCGGGGCGCCCGACCTCGCTGGACCGGACGACCTCGGTGAGTCGGGCTGCCTCGCCGGTCTCGGTGAGCTCCCCTGGCCGGCCGACCTGGCTGGGGTGGGCTGGGTTCGTGGTTTGTGGCGGCTGGGCCCCGTCAGGGTGCCCAGCCGCCTGCTTGTCGACGGCCGGTACCGCGGTGAGCTTGCGGGCCTGCGGCTGGTGGGTCGTGAGCGCAGCGATGCTCGACGGCCGGCGCGGTGCGGACGCGACGCCGAGCCGGGTGATCGCCTGCAGACGCAGGGCCAGCGCGCCATCTGTCAGGTCAGCGGCGTACCGGGCCGTCGCCGGCACGGTGTGCTCGCCGCGCACCGACCGCAGCCGCGGCCGGGCAACAGAAGCGAGCACATCCGGGGACGCCGTGAGTTCGCTCGCCGCGGAAGTCGGGTTGGTGACGGCCATGAGAGCCTCCATCGGTTCCGGTGCTGAGGTCGCGTTCGTGGTGGCGAGGTTCTGGGGCTGGCTCATGTCACGGCTCCTGATGGGTGGGCGGGAGGTGGCCGGTGGACGTGGGCGGAACACGGAGTACCTGCCCGGGAAGAATCAGGTCGGGGTCGTCCCCGATCACATGCCGGTTCGCGGCGTACCACTCCGGCCACCGCGCGGCGATCGCTTCATTCGAGGCCCCGGCTCCAAGCTCCCGTGCAGCAAGAGCCCACAGCGAGTCCCCCTCACGTACGACGACCCGCACCGTCCCACCCGCCCGCACCTCGGTATACCGAGTAGCAGCCCCATCAGCAGGCCGATCCGGCACCCCCACCCGCGCCCGCCCACCCGCACGAGGCCGACCAGCCCCCTCCTGCTGGGCCTTGGCAGAGTCCAGCTGGGACTCGGCGGACCCCGGCTGCGCCGCAGCTGTCCTGTGCGCGTCGCCGCCACCGATCTGCAACTCCGAGGCGGGCTCTGTCGAGCGCCAGGCGTTGCTGGACTCCTGCTGGGACCTGACGGAGTCCGGGTGGGTCTGGGTGGAGTCCTGCCGGGACTTGGCCGACCCCGGCTGGGACATGGCGGTGTCCTGCTGGGCGGCGGTTGTCCTGTGCGTGTCGTTGCCGCTGATCTGGAGCGCCGAGGCGGGCTCGGTGGCTCGCCAGGTGTTGGTGGCGTCCTGCTGAGACCTGGCGGAGACCTGCTGGGACCGGGTGGAGTCCTGCTGGGGTGCGGCGGCCTGGGGCTCGGCGCCGCCGATCTGCAGGTTCGAGGCGGGCTCGGTAGCTCGCCATGTGGCCGCGGAGTCCTGGTGGGGCTTGGCGGACTGTGGCTGGGCCGCGGCCGTCCGGTGTGCGTCGGCGTCGCTGGGCTGCGCGGCTGATGTCGGGCTGGTGGCTCTGCCGCCGAGTTGGAGGGTGGAGCGGGGTTCGGTGGTGCGCCAGTTGGAGTCGGTCAGGTGGATGGTGGAGGTGGGGGTGGTCTGGTTCCACTGGAGGACGTGGGAGCTGTGGTCGGGGGTGGCTTGAGCTGCGCCGACTGTGAGCGGGGTGACGGCGGCGACGCCTAGGCCGGAGCGGAGTAGGGCTCGCGCTGTCTTGGTGGTGATTCGGCCGGTGACTGCCCCGGCGAGCTCCCCGACCACGCCGGGGATCTGCTCCAGCACCGTCGTCACGACTGCCAGCGCCAACCACGCGTACGCGATCCACGCGACCGTCCCGACCGCGAGCACGGTCAACGAGTCCAGGTCGTACGTCCGCGCGCCGCTGATCGACCCGGCAGTCACCCACCGCAGCAGCAGGCCGGCACCGGCCAGCGCCAGCACCGCGAGAGTGCCTTTCAGCGCCCGGATCATCGCGTTCATCCCGCTTCGCTCCCGACCTATGAGTTTGCGTTAGTTTGCTTTGGCTTGACCACTATAGACCGGTTGTAGGCCAGCTTTGCAAGTCCTTAACGCACGCAGCGTCGGTTTCCAACGCGGAGGGTGACGGCCCACCGGCGCGACGGCACCCCGGACCGGTAGGTTCGCGGTCATGCGGTGGGATGCGTTGTTCGCGGATCTGGAGTCGCAGTTCGAGGCGCTCCAGGACACAGATCTGTATGGCGAAGTGGCCGACCGGATCCGCACCGAGGTCGGGAAGATCACCGTCCTCGACCGGCTCCGCGGCGCGGTGAACACCGTCGTACGCGTCGAACTGAACGACACCGAGCCCGTCCGCGGCATGCTCAGCCGGGTAGGGAAGGACTGTCTGCTGCTCGAGACCGAGCGCTACGAGGAGTGGCTGATCCCGGTCACCGCGCTCGTCGCCGTACACAGGCTGGGCCCGTGGGCCGAGCCGGCCGGCGCCGTCGAGGGCAAGCTCGGGCTCGCCCATCTGCTCCGGGGAATCGCCCGTGACCGCTCACCGGTCACACTGTTCTGCAGCGGCGGCGGTCCCGTCACCGGCACCATCGACCGCGTCGGCGCAGACTTCCTGGAGCTCGCCGAGCACCCGCTCGACGCTCCCCGGCGCCGCTCCGAGGTCTACAACGTCCGCCTCGTCCCCACCCAGTCCCTTAGAGCCCTCCGCCGCCGTTGAAAGTCGCCCCCAGCGCCAGCCCGCCGGTGCGACGATCGAACTAGAGCTGTGCATCCTCCGGGGCTTCGGCTTCCTCACCGAAGGGATGGGCGTCGATGAAGGTCTTGGTCTCGGTGTAGAGCCGCTCGATGTACTTCTCCAGCTCGGTCGCCTCGACCCGCCACTGACCGCGGCCGCCGATCTTGACCGCGGGGATGTCACCGCGGCGGACCAGCGCATAGACCTGGTTGGCGGAGATGTTGAGCACCTCGGCGACGTCGGCGAGCTGGAGGAAGCGGGGACCCGGCATCCGTCGGACTCCTTCACATAGTGGCTGGTTGTTTCAGTTTGCCACGGTTGGCGGATGGATGACCGGGTTTGTCCCCAGCCTGTGACTGCCTGTGGATGACCGTTCACGCCGCGATCGCGAACCAGGCAGAATGTCGCCCGAGAACGATCGATTGACTGGGGAGACGACGTGGTCGAGACAGCCGTGCGAAGTGGATTCGGGGCGCCGTCCGCCCCGGCCCAGCGCAACCGCAAGGCCCGGTGGAAGGACGGCCGTCTCGTCCTCGGCGTGCTGCTCGTCGCCGTCACCGCGCTGGCCGGCGCCAAGCTGCTGTCGTCGGCCGACGACACCACCACGATCTGGGCCGCCAAGCACGACCTCAAGGTCGGGGTCCCGCTGACCGACGACGATCTGACCACGGTCCGGGTCCGCTTCACCAGCACCAACGACTCCGAGCGGTATCTCGCGGCCGACGCCGATGTGAAGGGCCTGGTCGTCGGCCGGGCGATCGACCAGGGCGAGTTCCTGCCGAAGGATGCGGCCGTCGCCAAGTCCGACCAGGACCGCACTGAGCTCCCGTTGTCGGTCGCCACTGGCCGCCTGCCGTCCGACACCGCGGTCGGCGACATCGTCGACGTCTGGGTGGTGCCGAAGGAGGAGGGTCAGCCCGCGAGACCGCTGTGGAGCAGCGTCCGCGTGCTGGAGATCGACTCGGTCAAGGGCGTCTCGGGCAACACAGCCAGACGACAGGTGCTGATCGGGCTCACCACGGCCGACCTGCCCCGCATCCCGGCCGCGCTGACCGCGCTCGGCGCCGGTGAGCCGACCCTGGTCCGGAAGGCCGGCTGATGTCGATCCCGGTCCTGCTCGCCGTCACCGGCGCGCCCTGGGAGGCCGATGTCGTCCAGCGGACCGAGCGCGCGCCAGGGATCAAAGTCGTACGGCGCTGTGTCGACATCGCTGACGTGATGGCCGCCGCCGCGAGTGGTCAGGCCCGCGCCGTGCTGCTGGCCGACGCCCTGGCCCGACTCTCGTCCGACGCCGTCGCCGCCCTGCACGCGCGCGGAATCGCCGTACTCGCCCTGGTCGACCCGACAGAGACCGGCGCGCCCTTCGGTCCCGAGGACAGGCTCAGCCGGATGGGGATCGAGCGGATCCTGCCCGCCGACGTCAGTCCGACCGACCTGGGTCGCGCGGTCACCGAGGCCGTCGAGTCCGGCCCGGAGATCTCGACCGCCCACTTCTCGGGCGGATTCGTGCCGCTCACCCCGGAGACGGCCGCCAACTACGAGCCCCCGCCGTACTCCCAAGGCGCCGGCCGGCTGATCGCCGTCTGGGGCCCGACCGGTGCGCCGGGCCGGACGACGGTCGCGGTCAACCTCGCCTCCGAGCTGGCCGCGAAGCGCGTGCCCACGCTGCTCGCCGACGCCGATGTGTACGGCGGGACCGTGGCGCAGATGCTGGGGATGCTCGACGAGACCTCCGGTCTGGCTGCCGCGGCGCGCTCGGCGTCGAACGGTTCGCTCGACATGGTCACGCTCGCGAAGTACGCCCGGCAGGTCGCGCCGCACATGCTGGTGCTGACCGGGCTCAGCCGCGCCGACCGGTGGACGGAGCTGCGTCCGGCAGCGATCGAGGCGATCTGGTCGACAGCGCGGGAGTTGGCGCCGATCACGGTCGTGGACGTCGGGTTCTGCATCGAGACCGACGAGGAGATCTCGTTCGACTCGCTCGCCCCGCGGCGCAACGGCGCGACGGTCGCGACGCTCGAGCAGGCCGACGAGGTGATGATCGTCGGCACGGCGGATCCGGTCGGCCTGACACGGTTGATCCGGGCGGTCCACGAGGTGCGCGCCGTCGTACCGTCGACGAACGTCCGCGTCGTGGTCAACCGGCTCCGCTCGGGCGCGCTCGGCGGATCACCCGGAGACGCGGCCGCCGATGCTCTCGGACAGTACGCCGGGATCCAGCCGGCCGCCCTCCTGCCGTACGACTTGAGCGCCGTCGACGCCGCCATGTCCCACGGCCGCAGCCTCGCGGACGCGGCCAAGTCCAGCAAGCTCCGCAAGTCGTTCCAGCAACTGGCGACCACCCTCGTCAAGGACCTCGTGCCCGCCTGAGTCGGCGCCCCGGAAGTCAGGGTCGGATCGGTGGGGAACCAGGGGATAACCCCGCCGACAGCCCGCCGACGATGTGCCAGGGTTGGCAGTACTTCGACCCGCAGGGAGTGTCATGTCCGATGTCCAGGGCCGGCCGCCGAGCTCGATGAGCACGAACCGTCGGTACGGGATTGCCATCTCGGTCGCCCTCATCCTCGGTGGCGCGTACTGGGCGCTCACCGGACTGACCGAGGGCACCAAGAACAGCCAGGAGAGCTACACGGTCCAGGGCGACTCGCTGCTCGTCAAGGGCGGTGCGGCGGAGGTCGAAGTACGGCCCGGGGACGGGACCGAGGTGAAGATCGATCGGCAGTTCGAGCGGAACGTGTTCGGCTCGGACCCGAAGGAGAAGTTTCACGAGGACGAGGGAAAGCTTGAGCTGAACAGCGGAGGCTGCGGGTTCCTGTCGTTCGGGTGCAAGACCAGCTACGTCCTGACGGTGCCGCGGGATCTCAAGCTCACGGTCGAGAGCAGCAGTGGAAACGTGAAGCTCTCCGGCTTCGCCGGCGGCGCCGAGGTGAAGACCAGCTCCGGCGACATCGAGGTGCACGACGTCGGCGGACCGTTGCAGCTCGAGTCGAGCTCCGGAGATGTCGAGGCGGACGGCCTGACCGCGACGTCGGTGATCGCGCACAGCAGCTCCGGCAGCTCCTCGCTGGACTTCTCCGTCGCCCCACAATCGGTCGAGGCGAAGTCGAGCTCGGGTGACGTCTCGATCCGGATCCCGTCCGGCGTCGAGTCCTACAAGGTCGACACCAAGACGTCCTCCGGCGACGAGTCGGCCAACGTGAAGATCGACCCGAACGCGACCCGCACCATCCAGGCCAAGACCTCCTCCGGCGACGTCACCATCGAGTACAACCACTGACCACGGGGAGTGAGGGCCGGGGCCGGAAGCGTGATGACGGCCCCGGTCTGAGTAGGCTTGCGGGCATGGTTGAGGTGCAGGTGGTGCTGCGTGGTCTGTTGGTGGACTGGGGCGGCGTACTCACCTCAGGGCTCGAAGGCGCGCTGCGGCGCTGGGCCGAAGTGGACGATTTCGACTTCGACTCCTACCTCGAAGCAGTGCTCAAATGGCTGCCTTCGCGGTCGCCCGAGGAGGCCGCGGCCGAAGCCGAGCTGAACCCGGTGCACGCGCTCGAGCGCGGCCAGATCGCCGTACCCGACTTCGAGCGGAAGCTCGCCTCGATGCTCGTCCGCCGCGACGGTACGCCGGTGCCGGCCGACGGCCTGATCGAGCGGATGTTCGCGCACTTCGAGCACCAGCCCGCGATGTCCGCGCTGGTCCGCCGCGCGAACGAGCGCGGGATCAAGACCGCCCTGCTGTCGAACTCGTGGGGCAACACCTACCCGCGCGACACGTGGGACGGGATGTTCGACGACATCGTCATCTCCGGCGAGGTCGGACTGCGCAAGCCCGAGCCGGAGATCTTCCTGCTCGCCGCCCGCCGGCTGAACCTGGAGCCGCCGGAGTGCGTCTTCATCGACGACCTGCAACTCAACGTCGACGGCGCCCGCGCGGTCGGCATGACCGCGATTCTTCACACCGAGTACGACGAGACCCGGCGAGCGCTGGAAACCCTGTTCGGAGCCGACCTGACGTGACCGTGACCACCCCTCCCTCCTCCCCAGCCCGTCCGGCCAGCCGTCGCGTCATCCTCGCGATCGTCGGCTGCGCCGTACTCGTCGCGCTCGGCGCCTGGGTCGGCAGCCTGTTCGGCGGCATGATCGACCTGCGCGTCTACCGGATGGGCGGCTCGGTGCTGCTGCACGGCAAGTCGCTGTACGACGCGCAGCTGGCCGGCTCCGGCCTGCCGTTCACCTACCCGCCGTTCGCCGCGATCGCGATGGTCCCGCTGGCCGCCGTGCCGTGGGGTGTCGCGCTGGTGACGTGGACGACGATCTCGGTGCTCTGCATCACGGCGCTGTGGCGGACCAGCCTGCCGAAGACGTTCTGGTCGTTCATCAGCCAGCGCAAGCGCACCGCGACGCTGGTCGCGCTCACCGTCTTGTCGCTGCTGCTCGAGCCGGTCTGGCAGACGATCCAGTTCGGCCAGATCAACCTGTTGCTGACGGCAATGATCCTGCTGGATCTGGTCCGGCCGAACGACACGCGGCTGCGGGGCTTCTGGGTCGGCGTGACGATCGGCATCAAGCTGACTCCGCTGCCGTTCCTCGCGCTGCTCGTGGTGACCAAGCAGTGGCGCGCGCTGCGCAACGCCGTACTGGGGCTGCTGGCGACGATGGCGATCGGGTTCGCGATCGTGCCGCACCAGTCGTGGCGGTACTGGACCGACGTGATCCTCGACGCGAACCGGGTCGGCGGGATCGCGTACACCGGCAACCAGTCGTTCAACGGCTTCCTGCACCGCATCGGCAACGACGCGAGCTGGGTCCAGCCCACGTGGTTCGTGGTCTCGGTTGTCTTCGGGGTGCTCGTGCTCTGGCTGGCCCGGCGCTACTGGCTGGCCGACGAGCGCGTCACCGCGATCTCGGTGATGGCGCTGGCAGTCCTGTACGCGTCGCCGATCTCGTGGAGCCACCACTGGGTCTGGATCATCCCGCTCGGCGTCAGCCTGATCCGCGGCATCAACCGCGTCTGGGGCCTCAACCCCGCCGTGATCACCGGCGTCCTGTTCTACGGCCTGTTCGTACTGCGGTCGATCTGGTGGGTCCCGTACCGCGACGACCGCGAGCTCAGCTGGACCTTCTGGCAGTCGATCCCGGGCAACTCGCACCTGATCGTCGGCATGATCGCGTTCATCCTGCTCGCCGTGACCAGCCGCAGCCTGCCTAAGCCGTCAGCTCCCGCAACGTCCGAGTCAGCCTGACCGCCAGTTCGGCGTCGACCTCAGCGAGCTCGGCCAGCAGTACGTCGACACTCGCGCTCAAGGCTCGCTGCAACTCGGCCGTCTCGAGCGATCGCACCAGCGTCGGCTCGACCGCCGAAGTGGTAGCTGCAGGCAACAAATGCAGCCCGCGACCCTGGGAATGCTCTACGCCGTGGCGCAGGCACATCAGCATCAGCACATGATCGCGTACGCCGCTGATCATGTACTCGGCCTGCCACGCCTTGCCGCGGGCGATGCTCGAGCGCGCATGCAATGCGTACAGCCAGCCCATGCCGATCAGGTCGACCGGGTTCGGCGTACTGCGGGACGGCTGCTCAACGGCTGAACCGAAGAGCAGTTGAAACGTAGGGCCCAAGGCTCCGAATGCTTCGCGAGGGGCGAAGGCGATGTCCACCTGGAGCGTGGAGTCGAGCAGGAACACCCGGTAGATGGTCGGGCCTGACCACATGTCTGTGTGGTGGATGGCCCCGTGCTCGGCGTACATGATCGAGGTCCAGTCGGCGACCGTGCTGGACTGGTCCGCGTCGGCAGAGAGGCCGAAGGCCAGGTCGATGTCCGACCACTCGTCCTCGGCGCCGACTGCGGCGGATCCGGTCAGCGCGGCGCCGGTGATACGCGCATCCGCTTGGGCCTGCGCCAGCAAAGCATCGCGCAGGGCCGAGCGGTCGGCGGGCGTGTACCTCACGAGGAGAACAGGAGGAGTAGGCCGGCGCAGGTGTAGCCGACCATGACGACGAGCAGCGGGATCTGGCCGGCCAGGGCCTTCGCGCGCGGGAACAACGCGACCGCGCGGTCATGGGCCGAGATGACGCCGAGCAGGTGTCCGCAGACCACCGCGAGGACCTGGGTGACCGCGATCGCCGTGCTGTGGTTGGTGATGCCGGTGTTCACGGCGAGGAGGCCGGTGCCGAAGATGTTCGCGCCGTTGCTGAGCGGGTCGCTCAGATAGATCAGCGTCCGCTGCCCTTCCAGGATGAACAGGGTCAGGTAGTGCGCGACGACGTACCCGAGGGCGATCGGTACGACGGAGTGCGCGAACAGGCCCGGTAGCGACGTCCGCGAACTGTCGGACAGCCGGCCCGCGAGGACGGTGGCGCCGGAGTACGTGCCGAGGACGACCAGGATGAACACGATCAGCGCGCCCGTCCCGAGCCACGTCATCGAGATGTCCTGGTTCTGCGCCCAGCCGATCCAGGTCGACGAGTTCGAGAATCCGTCGTACGCCGTGGAGCCGAGCAGGGCCGCGACCATGCCGACGAGGCCCGGCTGCGGCTTCAACCCGTCGAGGTTCTCCAGCGGACGCCGTACGACGAGGGCGCCGTCGTCGCGGCGACCCCACGGGGACAACCGCGACATCAGCGTGGCGTAGACCTCGAACGGGTCGCCCTGCGAGAACCAGCGGTCGCCGAAGAGGATCGCCCCGAACATCGTGATCACGACGTACAGCGCGATCCAGGCCTGCAGCACCGGGATCGTCGCGCGGTCCGGTGCGACCAGCTCGAGCCAGGTGAACGCGAAGATGCCGAGCGCGGCCGGCCACAGACCTGCCCACGCGGGGAGCTCGAGCAGGCCCTTCGACGGCGGTTGGCGAAGGGCTTTCGAGAGGAGGAGGTGGAGCGTGCGCAGCGGGTTCAGCGTCCGCCAGACCGGGCCGAGCACGATCGAGATCGGCACCAGCCCGACCCAGACCAGGATGTAGATGAAGCCGAAGATCGGGTTCGTCAGCCGGTCCACGCCGAACATCAGCGACACCATCGCGTACAGGAAGATCGCCAGCCCGACCACGCGGACGATCCACCGGAACCAGCCGGCGTCGAGCGTCCGGGTGATTGCAGCAGGCAACGGCTTCCCGGACGCATTCCCGCGGTACTTCGGACTGCGCCACGCCAGCCCGAGCACGACGAACGAGAGCGTCACGGCGACCGCGGCGCCACCCACCGCCAACCCGAACGGAACCGGCAGGTCCTGACGACCACCGATCCCGTGAAGGGGAATCATCACGAGACGACGAGCTTGGCGACCAATTTGCCGCTCTTGTGGGTCTCGATCTCGAAGGTGCCCTTCATGTTCGCGGTGAACTTGACCGAGGCGGGCTTGCCCGGGGTGAGTTCGAGCTCCTTGTCGTACCCGTGGATGTGCAGCTCCTCGTCGGCGTCGCTGATCACCTTGACCAGGACGGTCTGGCCGGCCTTCGCCTTGATCGTCGCGCCGCTCGGGTTGACCTTGCCGTTGGCAACGGTGACGTCGATGGTCACGTCGGCCTGCTCACCGGACGGGTCCGCGGTGTTCGACGGGGAGCTGGTGTTCGGCGAGCCCGGGGTCGGGGTATTGGTCGGGAGACTCGACGTCGGCGTACTGGCCGGGGCGCTCGGTGACGGGGTGCTCGAGCCGCTGTCGGAGTCGCCTCCACCGCAGCCGGCCAGGACCAGCATGCCGAGGGTGGGCAGGAGAGCGGTGGCGGCACCGCGGGTGAGCGTCGAACGCATCGGTCCAGAAGCCTTTCGAGGGGTGGTGAACTTCTCAGGGTGCGGGACACACCCTCTTGCCTGACGAACACGGATAGCTCAGTGTTCCCGTACAAGCAGTGTCGCAGCCCACTGTCGGCCCACTGTCGGCGGTGGCCGCTAGGGTGAAACAACCCGTAGAGAGAGGAAGGTGACCCGGATGCCTGACCGGCTGACGTCGCTCGATCTCACCTTCCTGAAGGCAGAGTCGCCGGCGACCCCGATGCATGTCGGGACGGTCGATATCTTCGAGCCGCCGGTGCACGGCGACGAGGGATTCGACTACGAGAGCCTGGTCGCGCTGATCCGGGACCGGATCGCGTTCGTGCCGCGGTACCGGCAGCGGGTGCAGCAGGTGCCCGGCCGGTTCGCAGGCCCGGTCTGGGTGGACGACGAAGAGTTCGACATCACCTTCCACGTCCGGCGCTCTGCCCTGCCGCGGCCCGGGACCCACGCGCAGCTGCTCGAGCTGGTCGCCCGGATCATGTCCCGCCGGCTCGACCGTGCCCGCCCGCTCTGGGAGATGTACCTGGTCGAGGGCCTCCAAGGGGACCGGTTCGCGATCATCTCGAAGTCCCACCAGGCGCTTGTCGACGGCAACAGCACGGTCGACATCGGCCAGGTCGTCCTGGACTCGACCGCGCACCCGCGCGATACGCCGACCGACACCTGGCAGCCGGAGCACCCGCCGTCCGCGGTCGAGCTGCTCGCCGGTGTGTTCTTCGATGCGACCAAGCATCCGACCGCGGTCCTGGAGCTTGCCCGCGCCGAGATGGCCAGCCTGACCGGCTCCACCTCGGTCCGCGAGGTGCTCGGTGACGTGGTCGGCTCGCTGGTCGCGCAGCGGCATGCGCAGGAGAGCTCACTGCATGTGAAGACGTCCGGCCAGCGCCGGTTCACGACCGTGCAGACCGATCTGGAGGACTACCGGACCGTCCGCGCCGCGCACGGCGGCACGGTCAACGACGTGATCCTCGCCGTGGTCGCCGGTGCGTTCCGGGCCTGGATGATGACCCGCGGTGAGGGCGTCGGCCCGACCCGGAGCGTGCGTGCGGTGATCCCGGTCAGCATCCGCGACGACGAGGACGAGGAGCCGACCTCGCTCGGCTCCCGCGTGATCGCCTCGACCGTGAACCTCCCGGTCGGCGAGAACTCCCCGGTCATGCGGGTGCACCAGATCTCGTACCAGACCAAGGTGCACAAGGACACCGGTCGCGCCGTCAGCGCCCGCTCGCTGGTCGGCATCGCCGGGTTCGCCCCGACCACCCTGCACGCGCTCGCCGCCCGGGTCGCGACCACCGCGGTCCGCCCGATCGACGACGTTGTGATCACCAACGTGCCGGGTCCGCAGTTCCCGCTGTATGCGCAGGGTGCGCCGATGCTCGCGTCGTACCCGGTGGTCCCGTTGATGCCGGGGCAGAGCCTGTCCGTCGGCGTCACGTCGTACGACGGGAAGGTGTACTACGGTCTGAATGCGGACCGCACCGCGATGCCGGACCTCGCTGTTTTCGCCCAATGTGTGACCGATGCGCTCGACGAACTTCTGGACACCACCAAGGGCAGCCGGAACCGGGCCTCCCGGGGCCGGAAGAAACAGACCAAGAAGGCGGGTTCATGAGGGTCTACATCCCATCCACGCTCCGGTTGCTGAGCGTGGCCTGCAACGCGGGGGAGATCGGGCCGGCCCCGCTGACGGCGTACGCCGTGACGCCGGCCTTGCGCGAGTGGTACGCCGAGGGCGACGACGAGGAGCTCGAGTACGCCGCGATGGCGCAGGCGGCCCGCGCGTCGGTGGGACTGCTCTCGGAGGACGCGGGCATCGCGCGGAGACGTGTCGTGATCGCGGCCGAGGTGAGCGCCGTGCCGCCGGCGGACGGATCGGTGGAGCTCGGCGACGCCCGGCTGGAGCTGCATGTGGTGATTCCGTGGCGTGGGGTGGCAGCCGTCCACATGGATGCGACCGACGCGATCCCGGTGATCAGGAAGGCGGCCGACCTCTGGGAGGCCGCCCAGAACGGTGACGACGACGCGGTGTTCGCCCTGGATTCGTGCGAGGGTGAAGACCTGCTGTGGTACGCGACGCAAGAGATTCCCGACCTGCTCGCGGCGGAGGGGCCGCGGGGCCGAAACGGGTCGAACGGATCGAACTGACGGGAGCTGATGGCGATGCAGGCGATCTGGAAGGGGGCCATCTCGTTCGGGATGGTGACGATCCCGATCAAGGTGTTCTCCGCGACCGAGGAGAAGGACATCTCGTTCCGCCAGGTGCATGTCGCCGACGGGGGGCGGATCAAGTACAAGCGGGTCTGCTCGGTCGACGGCGAAGAGGTGCCGTACTCCGATATCGGCAAGGGCTACGAGATGCCCGACGGCCGGATGATCGTGCTCGACTCCGATGACTTCGCCGACCTGCCGCTGTCCAGCAAGAAGGTCATCGACGTCCTCGAGTTCGTGCCCGCGGACCAGGTCGACCCGCTGTACCTGGGCAAGTCGTACTACCTCGCCGCAGACGGCGGACCGGGCGCCAAGCCGTATGTGCTGCTCCGGGACGCGCTCGACGGCTCCGAGCTGTACGCGCTGGTCAAGGTCGCGCTGCGGTCGCGGGAGAGCCTCGGGCTGCTGCGGACCGTCGACGACGTACTCGTGCTGCAGGTGATGCTGTGGCCGGACGAGATCCGGGACAAGTCGTTCGCGGCTCCGCCCGAGGACGTCGAGATCCGGTCACAGGAGAAGGCGATGGCGTCGTCGTACATCGACACGCTGCGGGGTGAGTTCGACCCGGAGCAGTACCACGACGATTATCGCGAGGCGCTGGAGAAGGTCGTTCAGGCGAAGGCTGAAGGCGTGCCGCTGCCGGAGTCCGAGGACGAAGAGACCGAGGGCGCCGAGGTCGTCGACCTGGTGGCTGCGCTGCGTGCGTCCGTCGAGGCGGCCAAGGCCCGGCGCGCGGGCGGTGGCGCCGGCGAGTCCGAGCCGGCCAAGAAGGTGCCGGCGAAGAAGGCAGTCGCCAAGAAGGCCCCGGCCAAGAAGGCGGCAGTGGCCAAGAAGGCTCCGGCCAAGAAGGCGGCCAAGAAGGCCACGAAGAAGTCGGCATGACCGAGCGCACCGAAGTCCCGGCCGACGACTCCGAGATCCCGGTCGACCCGGCGCACCCCCTGGTCGTGCCGGGTTCGTACCTGCTCGAGCTGATCCCGATCCCCGTCACCGACGTCGACCGGGCCAAGCAGTTCTACGTGGAGCAGTGCGGGTTCGTCGCGGACGTCGATGTCAGCCCGGCTGAAGGCGTCCGGATCGTGCAGCTCACGCCACCGGGTTCGTACTGCTCGATCAGCCTCACCACCGGCCTGGCGCAGATGGCGATGGAGCCCGGCTCCCAGCGCGGTCTGCACCTCGTCGTGAAGGACCTCGAGGCGTCCCGCGCCGAGCTGATCGGCCGGGGCGTCGAGGTCAGCGAGACCGAGGACCTCGGCGGTGTGTTCTACGCCTGGTTCAAGGACCTGGACGGCAACACCTGGGCCCTCCAACACATGCCCTGGCGGAAGTAGGCCGTTCAGCGCTGCAGAGGCCGGCGGCGGGGAAGCACCTTGCGGTAGCTGATCCGCCAGCCGGCCGGCGTCCGGACGAGCGTGTCCTCGTAGGTGGCGCTCCCGCAGCTGCCATCCGCCATCACGCCAAGCCCCTTGGACAGGCTCGCGACCTCGTCCGGACCGACCTCGGTCAGCACGACGTTCGTGACGTGATGCGCGACCGGATTGCCGTCGCCGAGGGCCAGCCCGGCCTCCCACACCGCCTTCGGACCGACCAGCACGCCGCCGCCGAGAGCCGAGACGTCGTACCTGACATCCGGCGTGAACAAGCGATCCGGCGCCTCGCCCGCGTCGACCAGATGGCCGTGCAGCGAGATCAGTTCGGTGATCGCAATGCGGTCCTCGAGATCCATCGGCGCTCCTAACCGGGGAGATCCCCGTTTTCGCGCTAGCCTAACAGGGATGTCCTCAGTGAAACCGTTGCGAGCCGATGCCCGGCGCAACCGCGATCAGCTCGTCGCGACCGCGCGGGACGTCTTCGGCGAGCTCGGTACGCAGGCGCCGTTGGACGAGATCGCGCGGCGGGCCCGGATCGGCAACGCCACGCTGTACCGGCATTTCCCGACCCGGGACGACCTCATCGTCGCGGTGTACGCCGAGGAGGTGGCCGAGCTGTGTGCGGTCGACGACGGGGCGGACCTGTTCGACTGGCTGGAACGCTTCGTCCGGCATGTGGCCGAGAAGGGTGATCTGGCTCGCACCCTGGAGCCGTCGGTACGGCGGTCGGAGCTGCACGACGGGTGGCACGAATCAATGGTCGAAACAGCTGGGCGGCTGGTCGAACGTGCGCAGCGGGACGGTCGCCTGCGGGCGGATGTGGACCCTCTCGACCTGCTGGTTCTCAGTGCCGGCATGGCCACGGCGGAGCCCGGTCGGGTGAAACGTATGCTACAGATGCTGCGGCGTGGCGTGGTTGCTTCCTGAGTGGACCAGTTGGTCTCCTGGTCAGGTCTGTCGTCAGGTTCGTTTCCAGTGGTCAGTCATGGCACCATGCTTGTGTCACCGATGGGCAGGCCGCCCACCTACACCGGCCCCCAGCCAGCAGAGGAGCTTCGCAGAATGGATGCCGTCACCGTCGTCCCGACGCCCGCCAACGAGCCCGTCAAGGGGTATGCGCCCGGTTCGGCCGAGCGCGCGAGCGTGGAGGCGAAGCTCAAGGAGTTCAACGCCGCGGGCGCGATCGACCTGACCTGCACGATCGGCGGCGAGCAGAAGCTCGGTGGCGGCGCGCGGGTCGACGTGGTGCAGCCGCACAAGCACGCACACGTGCTCGGCACGCTCGGCAACGCGACCGAGGCGGACGGTCGCGCGGCGGTCGTCGCGGCGCTCGCGGCAGCCCCGTCCTGGCGCTCGCTGTCGTTCGACGACCGCGCCGCGATCTTCCTGAAGGCTGCCGACCTGCTGGCCGGCCCCTGGCGCGACACCCTGAACGCGGCCACCATGCTCGGCCAGTCGAAGACGATCCAGCAGGCCGAGATCGACGCCGCCTGCGAGCTGATCGACTTCCTCCGGTTCAACGTGGCGTTCGCGCGGCAGATCGTCAGTGACCAGCCGATCTCGTCCCCGGGCGTGTGGAACCGGGTCGACTACCGGCCGCTCGAGGGCTTCGTCTACGCGATCACGCCGTTCAACTTCACCGCGATCGCCGGCAACCTGCCGACCGCGCCGGCGCTGATGGGCAACACCGTGGTCTGGAAGCCGTCGCCGACGCAGCAGTTCGCGGCGCACTGGACGATGCGGCTGCTCGAGGCTGCGGGCCTGCCGGCCGGTGTGATCAACCTCGTCACCGGTGACGGCATCGAGGTCAGCAAGGCCGCGCTCACCCACCCGGATCTGGCCGGCATCCACTTCACCGGCTCGACGAAGACCTTCCAGTCCCTGTGGGGCACGGTCGGCACGAACATCTCGGCGTACAAGACGTATCCGCGGCTGGTCGGCGAGACCGGCGGCAAGGACTTCATCCTGGCGCACCCGTCGGCGGACCCGGCGGTGCTGAAGACCGCGATGGTCCGCGGCGCGTTCGAGTACCAGGGCCAGAAGTGCTCGGCGGCGTCGCGCTCCTACGTCCCGCGCTCGGTGTGGAACCTGATCAAGGACGACATCGTCGCGGAGACCAACTCGCTGACGATGGGCGATGTCAGCGACCTGTCGAACTTCATCGGCGCGGTGATCGACGACCGCGCGTTCGCCAAGCACAAGGCCGCGCTGGACCGGGCAGGAGCGACCGACTCGATCGAGGTCGTTGCTGGTGGCACCTATGACGACAGCGAGGGGTACTTCGTCCGTCCGACGCTGCTTGTTTCCGAGGATCCGACCGACGAGATCTTCACGACGGAGTACTTCGGCCCGATCCTCGGCGTCCACGTGTACGACGACGCCGACTACGACGCGGTGATGCGCGGCATGGAGCACTCGGCGCCGTACGGGCTGACCGGTGCGGTCATCGCGCAGGACCGGCATGCGGTCGCGGAAGCTTCGGAGTACCTGCGGTTCGCTGCGGGCAACTTCTATGTCAACGACAAGCCGACCGGTGCGGTCGTCGGGCAGCAGCCGTTCGGCGGGGCGCGCGCGTCCGGTACGAACGACAAGGCCGGCTCGATGTGGAACCTGATCCGCTGGGCGTCCCCGCGTTCGATGAAGGAGACGTTCGCTCCTCCCACGGACTACCGCTACCCGCACCAGGGCTAACGCACGAGGCCTCGGCGGACGGTGATGTAGAAGGTTGTGAGGTCGTCGACCAGGGCCTCGATCTGGCCCTGGTTGGACAGGTTCGCCTCCAGCAGCCAGTCCGAGATCAGGTCGAACATGCCGCCGACCAGCCCGATCGCGACACTGTGCCGGACGGCGCGCTGCTCCTCCGGCTGCGGCCCGTCGTACCGGTCCCAGAGCTGCACCAGGAAACCGGCGGCCCAGCGGCGGTTGGTACGCCGCTGGCGCTCGACCGCCGCCGAGATGCCCGACGCCATGCCGAAGGTGACCTTGGTGATCCGCGGGTCGTCGACCAGCGCATGCACGAAGGTCGCCAGCAGTCGCGGCGCTTCCTGCCGCTCGTTGCCGGTGGCCTGCGCGGCGGCACCGGCCATCCGCTCCTCCAGCCGCTCGGACGTCCGCTGGAGGAGCGCGAGATAGCACTCCTCGCGGCTGGCGAAGAGCTCGTAGAAGCTCTTCGTCCCGATGAACGCGGTACTGCAGATCTGCTCGATCGACGTACCGAGATAGCCCTCGGCGGCGAACAGTTTGAGCGCTGCGTCCAGCAGCTGCTCGCGTCGTTCGGCCCGGCGTTGCTCGGCGTCGAGTCCCCGTATGGTCCTGCTCATGCGCTGGACACTACCCCGGGTGCGCGAGTCGTAACCGAGGGGAACATGTTTCCAACCCGAGCTCTTGTTTGTAACCAGTAGGCATGCTCCACTAACCGTGGTTCACTGGTCACCGACTGAAACCATCACGGGGAGCTTGTCATGCGCAATCGCTTCCGGCGGACGGCCGTCGGCCTGTTCGCCGCCGTCCTGCTGGCCGCCTCGGTCACCTCCGCGACCACGGCAAGTGCCGCGCCGTCGTCGGGGTTCGACAACTGGTCGTGCAAGCCATCCGCCGCCCATCCCGACCCGCTCGTCCTGCTCCACGGACTCGGCGGCAACGGCCCCGGCAACTACTCGTACCTCGGTCCGTTCCTGGCCGCGAAGGGGTACTGCGCCTTCACGCTCACGTACGGCCAGGCCGACCCGAACATCCCGGTCGGCGGCACGGTCTCCATCGCCCGCTCGTCCGCCGAGATCGAGGCGTTCGTGCAGCGGGTCCGGACCGCGACCGGCGCCGCGAAGGTCGACATCGTCGGTCATTCCGAGGGCGCGTTCCAGAGCATCTACGGCCCGAAGGTCCGCGGGTACGCCGGTCAGGTCGGCAAGGTCGTCGCGCTGGCGCCGCCGACGCACGGTACGACGTTGGGCGGGCTCGTGAGCGTGGGGGATTACCTCGGGCTCGGGCCGCTCGTCGACCAGGTGCTGCAGCGCTTCGGGTGCGCGGCCTGCGACGAGCTGATCGTCGGCGGGTCGGCCGTGAAGACGCTGACCACCGGTCCGATTGCACAGCCCGGGACGAAGTACACGGTGATCGCTTCGCGCTTCGACGCGCTCGTGACGCCGCACGAGACGTCGTTCATCCGTGAGCCTGGCGTGACGAACGAGTACGTCCAGGACAGCTGCCCGCTGGATCCGGTCGGGCATGTCGGCCTGGCCTTTGATCCGACGGTCGCTCAGCTGGTCGCCAATGCGCTCGACCCGGCCCACGCGCGCCGGGTGGTCTGCGCGTTCGGTCCGCCGCTGTAGATCAGGCGGTGTGGCTGGCCTGCTGCAGTGGTGGGTCGACCAGGAGCGCGGATCCGCACTGCACGCAGATCCACTCGTCCGGCTCGTCTGCCAGATGATCGGCCGCTTCGATGCACTCGAACGGCATCGTGGTCGCGCAGAACACGCAGAACTGCTCGACCTCGGTGGCAGGCGCGGTCAACTTCGGCTTGAAAATTCGCATGAAACGAGTCACCTCCGGTGCAACCTTCTTCTCAGGTTGCCACCGGAGGTGACGCGCTCACTGCAGCGACACGGTTACTTCGCGGCCCACTCGCGGCCGAGGTCGTGCTCCTTCACCAGGCCGGCGCGGATCGCGTCGACGACAGTCGGCTCGAGCTTCTTCCCGATCAGCGGTACGGCGACCTTCACGTCCAGGTCGATCGCCTGCACGGTCTGGGACCCGCTCTGCGCGATGCTCGCGGTGCCCTTCAGCGTGACCGGCGTGTTGGCGATCTCGCCCGACACATCCGCCTTCCGCGAACCGTCGGCCGCGGGCGCGTGCCAGGTCTCGGTCTGTACGACGGTCAGGGTGTCGCCGACGAACTTCTTCGCCATGTCGGGGATGTCGACGGCCGGCATCTTCCGGCTGACCCGGACGATCGTGTCGGCGCCGGACGTGCTCACCTGGACGTCGTACGACAGTGCCTTGGTCTTCTCGCAGGCCTGCTCGCGGAAGGTGGTGTCCGTGACGATCGCGAACACTTCCTCGGGGGTGGCGTCGTACGACGCCGACAACTTCAGCTCCATGCGTTCATCATGGCATTACTCATCGGTCACCGGCGTGAGCGTCAAGGTGACGGTCCTGTTCTGCGCGTCGCTTCCGTACGGCGGATGCGCCTGATCGCCCGACTGCATCGTGAACGCGGTCAACGGGAGCCCGGACGCTGCGCTCAGTTGCTGGGTCGCGATCCGAGCCCGCAACAGCCCGGTCCGCGAGCCGCCGGATCCACTCCCACCCGGCACAACAACCGAATACCCGGTCACGGTGATCGTCGCCTTCAACCCCGTCAGCCGCTTCCCCAAACCCTCAAGCGCGGTTGCCCCCGACGGGCTGAGCTCAGTCCCCGCCGAGAACACCCCCTCCCTGAACAACACCCTCACGGCCCCCGGCTGCCGCTGCACGACCACCCCCGTCCCACCAACCCGCCGCGCAATCCGCTCCACCTCACCAGCCCGCGCAGCCGCCGAAGCCCGCCCCGCAGCCTTCAAAGCCGCCAGCTGCCGAGCCAACTCAGCAGCCCGCTCCTCAGCCCCAGGCGTAGTCGTGGGTGTGGGTGTGCTGCTTGACGTCAGTGTCGTGGTCGGCTGTGCGACCGGCCCGTCCGACCCACCTAGCGCCACCACTCCACCCGCAACCCCGCCAACAACCACCAGCACCGCAGCCACCCCCACAGCAACCGGCCACAACGGCCGCGAGGCCCGCCGCCGATCCCGAATATCTGCAACCGTCCGACGCCCCGCAGCCGCCCCCGCAAGCAGCTCCGCCCAGACCGCGTCCGCGCCGCCGTAGCCGCCGGTGCCGCCCGTGCCGCCCGCCTCGGCCGGCCTGGCTGCGTCAGCGGGTGCCATGTCTTGGACTCGCGCCCAGAGGGCGTCGGCCTCAACCCAATTCTCTTGTTGGGCCCGGATGCGGGCGAGGAGGTCCAGCACCTCAGGCGACGCTTCGCCGGTCGCGTCGAGCTGCTCTAGCAGGTTGGCCGCGCCGGCCAGATCACCCTGGTGGGCTTTCTGCGCAGCTCGGCTCAGTGCTACCTGGCGGTGCAGGGCTGTGACGGCGGTCATCTGGTCAGTCCGATGATGGTTTCGCGTTCGTCCCGGGGGAGCAGACGGATCAGCTGCTGTACAACGTGTTCCAGCGTCCTTTGGTCGCGTTGGTTGATTGCGTCGCGGCCCTCGCGCACCAACCGGTCGGCCTCGGCGGTCGCCGGCAACAACCCCGGCTGCTGCACGATCGTCCAGTACGCGTCCTGGTACCAACCGGGTTGGCGCCGATGCAGCCGCGCCATCAACACGGCAACTCGCTCCGTCACCGACTCGATCGCGGTCAAATCACGCTCGTCGATCGCCTGCTGGGCCTCTTCACGCAGCGCCGTCAGCTCCTGCTCGTCCCGGACCGCACCGGCCTGCTGCACGATCTCGCCGGCCTCGGCCAGCAAATCAAGCAGCTCCCGCGTACGCCGAGGCAGCTCCGCCAACTCATCGATATCGTCGAGCTCCGCCTGGAAGTCCCGCAACCGATCCTCAGCCGTAGCCGCCGCACCCGCATCCGTAGCCGCCGCCCGCACCTGCTCGCGGACAACCGGCAACGTCCCCTCGGCCTCCAACCGCCGCAGCCGATCATCCACATCCGGCAACTCCGCCGACTGCTGCAAAACGGAGAACCGATCCTCCGCCTCCGCCAACTGCTGAGTCAGTACGTCGGACGACGGCGTCCGCACCGATGCCAGATCGATCTCCGCCTCGAACTGCGCCCCGATCAGAGGTACGTCGGCCACCACCGTGACGAGGTTCGACGCATCGACCTCGAACGTGACCTCGACCTCGGTCCCCGACGGCAGATCCATCCGCAGATCCACCGGCCGGATCGTCAGCATCCCGACCGGCCGGTTCCGGTTGGCCCGCGCCCGTTCGCCTTGCACCACAGGGATCCGGATCATCGCGTCGTCGTCGCGCCGGAGCAGCGTGCTCGACGTACGGAAGATTCCGCGGGCCGTTGTCGGTACGCCGGCGCCCTTGCGCAGCAGCGGCGAGAACGTCTTGTCGGCCAGCTGGATGCCCAGCGAGTGCGCGAGCCGCGCGCCTCCGAACGTCTCGGTCCGGTGCGTGATCGACAGCGTGTTCGGGACGACCTTCTGCGGCGCGCCGGCCGGATCGATCAGCTCGACGCTGAACCGCGACGTACGACGCTCGTCCACGTCGACCTCGGTCGCGAACGCGCCGACCCGGTTCAGCGCGATGTTCGCGGTACGGAACGGCGGCCGTCCTTCCGGGTTGGCCAGCACCACGGAGTACCCGGTCCAATCGAGGTCCCGCCCGACCCGAAGCCGTCCGGCCACGGTTGTCGTGGTCGTGGTGACTGCCGGTTCGTACGAGAGCTCGACGGCGAACTCGCCCGCGGCGGGCGCGGCGGCCAGCGGTGCGGGATGCCGGATCGTCGACGCGAAGACCGCCGCACCGCGAGCCACCACGGTCGACGGGTCGAGGCGGGTCTCGAGCTCGATGCCGATCCCCTCGGCCGGATCCGCGAGCCGCTCGCGCAGGCCCGGGGACAACGTGACGCCGCCGACCAGCAGCAGCTTGTCGATCGCGTCCGGGGACAGGCCGTTCTCGCGCATCGCCTCGCGGCACAGGTTGATCGCGCGAATGTAGTACTGCTCGGCGACCCGATCGAGCGCGTCCCGCGTCAGGGTGAAGTCGAACGTCTCCCCACCGCCCGGCGTATCCACCTCGACCAGCACCGACGTCGACGTGATGCCGGACAGCGCGATCTTCGCCTCCTCGGCCGCGGCCTTCAGCCGGGCGAAGGTGTGCCGGTACTGCGGGTTGTCCCGCCGGAAGTCCTTCAGCCCGAACTCGGCAGCTGCGGCCGGTGCGAGGATCCGCTCGACCAGCGCCCAGTCGATCAGCTTGCCGCCGAGATACGGGTCGCCGGCGTGATGCAGGACCCGCAGTTCGCCGTCGCGCTTGTTGATGACCGCTGCGTCGAAGGTCCCGCCGCCGAAGTCGAACACCATCCAGTACGCACGATCGCTGGTGTCCTGCAGCCCGTACGCGAACGCGGCGGCGGTCGGCTCCTGCAACAGCGGCGAACCCGGAACGAAGCCCGCCAAGGTCGCCGCCTCGACCGTCGCCTTGTTCTGGTTCAGCGCGAACGCGGCCGGCACCGTGATCACCGCCGCGGTCAGGATCTCGTCGTTCAGGTACCTGCCGGCGCTGTTCCGCAGCGACTTCAGCACCTCGGCCGACAGTTGCGGCGGCGTGAGCTTGACCCCGGCCCTGGCGAAGGTATGGGTCACATCCGCGAGACCCATCTCCAGCTTGAACTCGGCCGCGGTGTTGTCCGGATCGCTCTCCACCCGATCGCGCGCCTTCTTGCCGACCCGGATCTCACCGGCGCGCGGGATCCAGATCGCCGACGGCGTGGTGTCCTGGCTCTCGACGTTCTTGATCACGGTCACCGCGTCGCCCTCGGCCAGGGCGATCGCGCTGTTCGTCGTACCCAGGTCGATTCCGATGTCGATGGTGTCACGCATGGCTGTCCTCGCTGTCAGAGCTGTCAGAGCTGTGGGAGCTGTCGGAGCTGTTCGGGCGATGAGTTGTGGTGGGTACGGCGACGATCACCTGGGCGGTCTGGATCCGGCGGTCGTGGTGGTACACCGCCGGTCGCACCGTCTCGACGACGGTCTCCACCGTCACCTCCGGGTCGTCGGAGTAGAGCAGTACGTCGACAGAGCGGCCGGCGTGGAAGGGCTCGCCGTCGTGGTCCTGCACGGTGATGCCAGCAGTCGCGAGCGCCTCGGCACACGTCCGCAGATAGCGCGCGGCCTGCTTGCCCTGGCCATCGTTGCCCTGAGCAAGTTTTCGGCGAGCGCGCCAGAGATTGGTTGCCGCCTCTGCCAATGCGTCGTCGTCATCGCGGGACGGCTGTTCCAGTACGTCGCCGAGTTCCGCGAGGTACCGGTCCAGGTCGTCGTACTCCGTCCCGGACCAGCGCGGCGCCTCGATCCGGAACGCCTTGTGCTGCCGCCACTGCCGCCAATTCCGGCCCCTCATGTGAGCGCTCCCTTGAACGGCTTGTCGTCCGCCCGGTGGACGAGGCAATAGGCGTACTTCGTCTGCTTCGGGTCCTTCCACCAACTGCTGTCCGGCGATCCGGCCCAACTACTGAAGCCCGGCAGACTCGGGATCCCTCGCGCGCAGGCCTTCTGCGCCGCGGCGATGACGGCGTTGTCGCCGGGCCATGGCTGACCGGGCTTGTAGATCGTCGGGTAGCCGAAGATCTGCGCCCAGTGCCACTCGCTGCAGCGCACGATCTTCACCGTGTCCGTGAGCCGATCGCCGATCGCGTCGCGCACACAGGTGCCGACCGGTGCGTTCAGCGCGACGTTGGTGGTGAACAGACTCATCGAGACCGGCTTCGGACCGGTCGGCTTATTCGGTCGCGGTGCCTCGCTCGCCGGGATGTTCGCCCCGTCGTGCCGGTGCATCACGCAGGCGGCGTAGTTCTCGTACTTGCTGGAGTTCTTGCCGGTGTTCCAGGACTGAGCGGACGCGTTGATCGCGTTGACGACGCACTCCGTCTCGCTCAGCTCGTGCTGCACCAGTGCCTCGCCGCAGAGGAAGTTCGCCAGCGCGGTCGTTTGGACAGCTCCGGGGTACGGTGCGGGCGCCTTGGTGATCGGCACGTACGCGAGGACCTCGCCCCAGTGCGGTTTGTCGCAGTCGCTGCCGCGAAGCTTGGTCGGCTCGGACAGCCAGTCGTCGGCCTGCTTGCCGAGGCAGGTCCCGGCGGGCGGGTTGTCCGCGATCTTGTCGTGGTAGACGTTCACCTCCCGCGGCCACCAGTGCCAGACGCCCAGACCGATCAGCGCCAGCACGA
Organism: Kribbella rubisoli; assembly: GCF_004217145.1. Lineage (GTDB taxonomy): Bacteria > Actinomycetota > Actinomycetes > Propionibacteriales > Kribbellaceae > Kribbella > Kribbella rubisoli. The sequence goes on from NZ_SHKR01000012.1 coordinate 447,626, forward strand.
TCAACCAGGCCACAAGCGCCCGCCTACGCCGCTGACCTCGGGTGCGAGGCGGTCGGACCGTACGTTGCTTCGTCGGCGGTCGGTACGGCGATGAGGGGGACCGGCCGGCGGAGATGCTCGCCAGCATCTTGTCGATCTCGGCCCGCAACGTCTGCAGCTTCGTTTCCCGGCGTACCTGCCGGAGCAACCGCACAGCGGCGGTCTTGCCCTGCAGCCGGTACAGCTGGTCGACCTGCGAGCGGAACGACTCCATCGCGCGCCGGTTCACGTCGAGCATCTGCCGGTTGTCGCGCACCAGCGAGAGCTCGTGCTGGTCGATGGCGACCGTCGCGGCCTGCTCCAGGTACCGCTCGGCGCGGCCGTCGTTGAACTCGCCGCGGTTCATCAGCTCGACCGCGCAGTTGTTCAGCAGGATCGCGAGCTGATCGTGCAGTGCCGAGGTCCGAGGGTTCTTGCCGGGTGGGAGCAGTGCGTCGAGGCGTGCCAGCCGAGGCAGCAGGTCGTCCTCGATCTCGGCGACGATCGGGTCGACCGGTCCGTCGCCGATCCGCTGCGCGATCTGCGTACGCCGGTCCTCGAGCTCCTCGTACAGCGGGTTCGCCGCGGACATGAGCAGGCGGCGGTGCAAGGCGGCCGCCATCGGGAATCGCTGTGCGTGCGAGACGAGTCGGGCCGCACGCGTTGTCGGGCCGGATACGGCAAGGTCGACGGCCGGCTGGGTGAGTGCCCTCGGCAACTCTCGCCGGATCTCCTCGACCGCCGACTTGTCGAGCTGCCGGTCGTCCAGGTCTCGAACGCGGTGCTCCAGGTGACGCGCGAGGCCGGGGACGACCTTGCCCCAGCTCTGCCGGGCGCGGGTCCACTCGCTGTCCGGCGGTGTCTTGCCCCATTCGCCCGATTGCTCGCGGGCGATGGCGTTGCTGTGCGCCTTGACTGCGAGGTCGTGGTTCTTGTGCAGTTCGAGTGAGCAGCCGCAGTCGGAGACGTTGGTGCCCCACGGTGCGAACACCTCGTGCACCAACCGCCGGCGCGGGTCGCCGAGGATCAGATCGCACGCTGCCTGGATCTCGTGCGGGTCGCTCGAGGTCGCCGTACCGAGGTCGACGTCGGCGCCCATCTCCAGCGCCGCACGCAGCCGTTGCGAGACCTGCCGGGTGGTTCGGCCGTCCGCATCGGCGAGCAATCCACTGATCCGGAAGGCGTTCCGCCGGTAGAGCTCCGGCCCGGCCAGTCTGCGCATCTCGTCGACGATCGGATCCGGCACCCGGCACACCCCCAGCTGTCAGGCGGTTCGGAACCGGACGTTCGCCGGCTCGTTCAACCACCTTCGCATCGGATCAAGCCGCCCGAAGGCGCGTCCGTACCGCTCTGGACCCGCTCTGGATCACCCGTAGATGCGTCCTGGATCAAACCTGCATCAGGGGGCCGCGTTGAGGAGGTCGAGCGCGGATTGCTGGCGGGCCGCGTCGAGCTTGTCGACGGGTCCGGACCAGTGCAGGCCGTACTGGTCCATCGGCGTACGGTCGGCTGCGAAGGCGCGGTCGGCCTGGCGTTGCAGGTAAGTCGTGTAGGGGTGGTCCGGGAGGGCCGCGTTCAGCTTGCCGAGGCCGCGGACGTGTGCGCCCTTGAACGACGGACCGTCGCCGCCGCAGTCGCCGTTCTCGCAGGGCTCGCGGAGGATGCCGTCGGCGGTGTGGAGCGACGCGGCGGTGGTCGACGCGTCGGCCAGCTGGCGTGCCGAGGCCAGGTACGCCGCGTTGTTCGTTGCCTTGGACAACTCAGTGAGCGCGCCGATCAGCACGCCCTGGTTGTACGTCCACGCGGTGTCGCCGTTGGTCTTGCACGTGGACAGGTCGATGCCGTCGTTGACCAGGTTCGAGCCGTTGATCATCCCGGTCTGCTGGAACCAGGTCCAGCCGGCCCGCGCGCGTTGCAGGTACGTCGAATCACCCGCGACACGCGTATGCAGTTGTGCGTTGAGCTGGATGTACAGCGAGTTCGAGATTGCGTTCTTGTACGTCTTCGCCTCACTCCACCAGACCCCGCCGCCGCAGGTGTTGTCCCAGTACGCCGCCATGTGATCGGCGTCGGCGCGGGCCGTCTGGAGATAGCGGGCATCGCCGGTCACGTCGTACGCCGCGACCCAGGCGAGACCCCACCAGCCGGTGTCGTCGAGGTAGTCGTTGCGGAACTGGCCTTCGGCCGCATTGAGGTTGAGGTCGTACGTGCGGGCGATCGCGTACTCGTAGCTGTGCATGCCGCTGACCCGGATGTTGTCGATCAGCGCGTTGAGCGCGTTGGCCGAATTCCACCAGCCGGTGGTGTCGAACAGGCCGGTCGACAGGTTGTAGTCCTGCATGAGCGCGGTCGCGGCCGCCGTACGACGGTCCCAGGCGTTCCAGGTCGCGCGCGCCCACGGCGTACAGGCGATATCGGCGCGGTCGCCGGCCTTGCCGCAGGCGCGGAGGGCGCCGACGCCGAGGTTGTTCCAGTCGTCGACGTTGTACATCTGCGTGCGCCAGCCGCGTTGGCCGGCGGGGATCGCGGTGTTGCCGAGGCGGCTGCCGTCCGACCAGGTGCGGCCGCCGTCCATCGAGCGGTCCAGCCAGACCTCGTCGCCAGGGCTGCCGTTGTCGATCGAGGCCCAGCCCATCGCGTCGTCATCGTCGAGGTGCAGGGTGATCGTGCGGCCGAACAGGGTCGTGGAGACGGGGGTGCGATCTTTCGGGGCGAGTCCGGGGTCGCGGGCATCGCAGTACTTGTTGCAGATCGTTGCCTGGACGGACATATTCACCTCCGGCGTAGCTGGCGCCGGTGGGGGCGCGCCGAGGGGTGCGATGAGCAGGGCAAGACTGGAAACGATTCCAACGGACATCACGATTCTCCCTGGGGCGGTAGGAAGAGAGCGGTGTCACCGAAGGTAGGTGCCCGGCTTCAGTCCGTCAAGATGTGAGCAGGGCGACCAGGACGCCGGCGGTCAGCAGCAGCGTGGTGGCGATCGTCAGGCGGCGGCCGCGGGCGCAGCGGCGGTGGATCGCGGTGCGGTCCGGGCGGATCGTGCACGGGTCGAACTCGAGGCCGTCGGCCGGTGCGATCACGCTGCCGAGCCGCGCGAGCAGACTTCGATCGGCTGCTTGCCGGGTCGCCTCCTGGACGACGCGGCGCCGCAGGAACTCGCGGTGCCGGGTGGCGGGAACAGCGACGTCCCGCTGGGCGGTGAGGCTGTACGGGAGCTCACGCGGGAGCTGCAGGTCAGGCGGGAGCGCGCGCTGGACGACCGCGTGCGCCGCCGCCACCCGCCTCACCCGGCTGATCGCAGGCGGGAGGATCAGATAGGCGAGGTGGACCAGAGAGCGATAGTCGTCGAGCACCAGCGCCTCGACCAACGGCTCTTCCCTGGTAGGGCCCTGAATCGGACCCGGAACGATCGGGGTCTCGATCGTGGCGGTCATGCAGCTCCTCAACTCGGCGTACTCATGTCCCAACGAACGAATCACTGACCAGTCACGAAGTGGTCGGTTAGTCTCCGTGTCATGAGCACTGAGGACGGGGTTGCGGGGCAGTGGGGCGGGACCGACGTACATTTCGGTGAGGACGGCGGGCGGCTGACGTACGGCAGCTACCTGCGCCTGCCTCAGCTCCTCGACCAGCAGCACCTCGAGTCCGATCCGCCGGCGCACGACGAGCTGCTGTTCATCACGATCCACCAGGTGTACGAGCTGTGGTTCAAGCAGGTCCTGCACGAGCTGACCGCCTCCCGGGACGCGATGCTCGCCGGGGAGCTGTGGCTGGCCGAGCACCTGCTCCGACGGGTGCACACGATCGAGCGCGTGCAGACGCAGCAGGTCGACATCCTGGAGACGATGACCCCGCAGGACTTCGGCGAATTCCGGCACCGGTTGTCGCCGGCGTCCGGGTTCCAGTCGGTGCAGTTCCGCGAGATCGAGTTCCTGTCCGGCGCGAAGGACCCCTCCTTCGTACGACGCTTCCGCGGGCTGACGTCAGTGGAGCAGGAGCGTCTGCGACAGCGCCTGGAGGAACCGACGCTGTGGGACGCCTACCTCGAAGTACTCCGGAAGGCCGGTTTCGACACCGACACCGAGGACGCCCTCCGGCACGCGCTACGGAAGGTCGCCGGCGACAGGTCGCAGTACGCCGCCATCTGGGAACTCGCCGAAGCCCTCCTCCAACACGACGAACTAGCCGCCGCCTGGCGAGCCCGTCACGTAGTCATGGTCGAACGCATGATCGGCACCAAACCCGGCACCGGCGGCTCGTCCGGCGCCAACTACCTCAGAAGCCGCCTGGACCTCCGCTACTACCCCCTCCTCTGGAACCTCCGCACCGCTCTCTGACCGGCTTTCCGGAAACAAACCGGCACCTGGTGACGAAATGTGTCCGGAAACCTCGTGGGCCGTGACGTCCACCGCTAGGGTCGCGTCGCACGGTGTGTGCGGCTCGCGTGGAGGAGAGGTCTGGGTGTGAAGCTCTACTCGGATGTGGGGGTGCAGCGGGTTGGGCAGCTTGTGGGGGACCTGGTGTTTGTCGCCTGGGTCTTGGTTTGTGTGGAGTTGGGGCTGATCGTCTTCAAGATCACCAACGCGTTGGGGTTGCCGGGGCGGAAGGCGGCTTCGGCGGGGGACGGGTTGGCGGGGCAGTTGCGGCGGTTGTCGGAGCCGATCGGGAAGGTGCCGGCGGTGGGGGACCAACTGCGGTCGCCGATCGACGGCGCTGCGGGTGCTGCGGGACAGATGGCGCAGGCAGGGCGGGATATGGCGCACGCCGTGGAGCAGTTGGCGTACGTGCTCGCCGGCGTGACGATCGCGCTGCCCGTGCTGTTCGCAGTACTGATCTGGCTTCCGCGGCGGATCCGGTTCTCGCGGCGGGCGACGGCGGCGCAGCGGTTCATCGACAGTGCGGCCGACCTGGACCTGTTCGCCCTGCGCGCCATGGCCAATCAGCCCATGCACAAGCTCGCGAAGATCTCCGACGACCCCGTCAGCGCCTGGCGCGAGCGCGACCAGACCGTCATCGCCCAGCTCGCCACCCTCGAACTCCGCTCCAACGGCATCAAACCACCCACTTAACTGCCGCTTGACGCTGTCTTGACGGGGCTGAAGCTACGCTCAGTGGCATGGCGCGGGTGCTGCTGATCGAGGACGATGATGCGATTCGTACGTCGTTGGGCAAGGCCCTGACGGCGGCCGGACACGTCGTGTCCGCAGTAGCAGCCGGCGCCGACGGGGTGGCTGCCGTCGCCCGCGACAAGCCCGAAGTGCTGTTGCTCGACCTCGGCCTGCCGGACCTGGACGGGCGCGACGTGCTCGCGATGGTGCGGTCCGTCAGCGACGTACCGGTCATCGTGGCGACCGCGCGGGACGACGACGCGAGCGTCGTACGGCTGCTCGATGCCGGCGCGGACGACTACGTGATCAAGCCGTTCAGCGCGGCCCAGATGGACGCGCGGATTCGCGCCGTACTGCGACGTCTCGGGCAAGACCAGCAGGGTGAGTCGACTGTCGAGGTCGGTGGGTTGCGGATCGATCCGCGGAGCCGGGAGGTCACCGTGGACGGGGCCGCGGTGGAGCTGACCCGCAAGGAGTTCGATCTGCTGCTGGCGTTGTCGCGCCGGCCGGGTGCAGTGGTGACGAAGCGGGAGCTGCTCGCGGAGGTCTGGGGGTTGCCGTGGGGCGGCGGCGACCGGACTGTCGACGTACATCTGTCCTGGTTGCGGCGGAAGCTCGGTGAGACCGCGGCCGAGCCGCGGTTCCTGCACAGCGTCCGCGGGGTCGGGATCAAGCTCGCGGCGGACGGGTGAGCATGCGCCGCCGCATCCTGCTGCTCTCGGTGGGCATGACCACCTTGGTCGTGCTCGCGTTCGCCGTACCGCTGGTGATTCTGCTCCGCAGTACGACGGCCAGCGAGGCGAAGGACAAGGCGCTCTACCGCGCCGAGACTGTCGCCTACTACGTCGGGGACAAGGACCACACGGCTGACGACATCACGGCGTACATCAACGGGTTGAAGAACGGGCCGGGGAACATCTCGGTGCGGATGCCGGACGGTACGACGCTGGGCGACCCGCCGCCGGGCGGCGTACCGAAGCCGAAGTCGATGCCGGCCGACTACAACGACGACGACGGCGACGACGACAAGGGACCGCCGAAGCTCGGCGACGCGGACTATCGCGATATCAACGGCGGGAAGGCGGTCGATCTTGCCGTCGACACTCCCACTGGGCCGGCTTCGGTTTGTCTTTATCTGACTGCGGACGAGCTGTACGACGGGTTGGTGCCGCGGCTGCTGATCCTCATCGGCGGAAGTCTGCTGGTGTTGTTGCTCAGCATCGTCGGCGCGGAGCTGGTGTCGCGGCGGTTGGCGCGGCCGCTGGAGGAGACGGCGAGTACGGCGGAACGCCTCGCGGCCGGCGATATGGAAGCGCGCGCTCCGACGACCGGTCCGGCGGAGGTGGCGAAGGTCGGGGCCGCGCTGAACGGGCTCGCGGACCGGATCGACGAGGTGATCGCTGTCGAACGCGAGGCTGTGGCGGATCTGTCGCATCGCTTGCGTACGCCGCTGACCGCGCTTCGGCTCCAGGTCGAGGCAATGCCGGACCGCGAGCGCGCCGAGGAACTGAACACGCAGGTCACCAGCTTGGAGCGGACGTTGACCGCGGTGATCAGCGCGGCACGTCGGCCTCAGCGGGAAGGCCGGGTGCCGCACTGTGACGCCGTCGAGGTGACGCGGGCGCGTACGGCCTTCTGGGAGCCGTTGTTCGAGGACCAGGGTCGCGAGCTGACGTTGGACCTACCAACGAGTGCTGCCATGGTCCGCTCGTCCGCGGAGGACCTTGCCGCAGCGCTCGATGCGCTGGTGGAGAACGTCGTCGCGCACACACCCGATGGCACTCCCGCGCAGATCACCCTGACCCGCGACACCTCCCACATCCACATCACCGTCGCCGACGAAGGCCCCGGAATCCCCCTGGGCGCAGGTGAGCGAGGCCGCTCCGACCGAGGCTCCACCGGCCTGGGCCTGGACATAGCCCGCCGCTACGCCGAAGCCACCGGCGGCCACCTGACCATCCACCGCAACCAGGTAGAACTGACGCTCGCCTCCAGCTAGATCTTCGAGGGGTGCGTCGCCAGTGGGGTTACGTGGATCTTCATGTAGGGGAACAGCGGCAGGCTGGACAGGATTTCGTGGAGGTCGTCGTTGGTCGGTACGTCGAAGATGCTGATGTTGGCGTACTCGCCGACGACTCGCCACAGGCCGGGCCAGACGCCCGACCTCTGGAGTTCGGCGGCGCGTGCCTTCTCCTGCGCGAGGAGGGGTGCTGCATCCAGGCCGGGCGGGAGCTGGACGTCCATGCGGACGTGGAAGAACATCAGGTCTCCTTGGTCAGGTTGCGTCGGCGGAGCGCGGCGACCGCGTCCAGGTCCAGTTCTACGCCAAGGCCCGGGCCGTCCGGGAGTTGCAGGGTGCCATCGACGTACGACAGCGGCGTACGCAGGATCTCCTCGGTGAACAGCAGCGGGCCGAAGAGCTCACTGCCCCACGTCACCCCGGGCGCCGCGCAGGCGAGCTGCAACGAAGCCGCCGTGCCGATGCCGGTTTCGATTGACGTGCCGCCGTGGCAAGGGATGCCGGCGGCGGCGGCGATGGCGGCGATGTCTCGCGAGCGGCGGAGGCCGCCGAGTTTGGTGGTCTTCAGAGACCAGATGTCGGCAGCACGCAGATTCACCAACCGCAACGCATCGACAGGTGTTCGCAGCGATTCGTCGGCCATGATCGGGATCGGGAGCAGACGATTGAGCTCGGCCAGAGCCTCCACCTGCTCACCAGGCACAGGTTGTTCGACGAGTTCGACTCCGGCCCCGGCCAGGCGCGGGAGATAGGTCTTCGCCGTCAGGAAATCCCAGCGTGCGTTGAGATCCACACGCACCCCGGCCGCGCCCGCGAGCTTCTCGGCGATCGCGCACACCCGGCGCGTGTCTTCCTCCGGAGCCAGTGCACCCATCTTCAGCTTGAAGCTGCGGTGCCCGTCCCGCAGCTTCGCCAGCGCCTCCTCGACCACAACCTCCTCCGGCTCGGCGCCCAACGCCCACGTGACGTCGACCGACGTACGCGCGAGTCCGCCGAGCAGCACATGCACGGGTACGCCGAGGGACCGCGCCCACGCGTCATGCAACGCGACCTCGACCGCACACTTCGCGTATAGGTTGGCGCCCACCCGGTCCGAAATGCCGGACCACAATCCCGCGATGTCGGCGACGGACCGGCCGGGCAGCAACGGGGCGACGTACGTGTCGAGGGTGACCTTCATCGACTCGACCGACTCGCCACCCCACCACGGGCCGCCCGGGACCACGCCCTCGCCCACACCCACGACACCGTCGCGGGTGTGGACGAAGGCCAGCAGTACCGGCTGGGCGGTCATCGCGACGCGGGCGAACCGGTGCGGTCGCCGGAGGGGTACGTCGATGATCACCGTCTCCAGCCGGTCGATGGTGAGATCCATCAGCCCTGCTCGAGCTCGAAGTCATAGGACACGCGCCGTACGCCGCTGCCGTCGTCGACCGGGTCGAGGATCAGCTCGGGCTTGGTCGCCTCGGCGACGTCGGAGTCGAGCCACTCACCACCGGCGAAGTACAGCTGCGTCGTCACAGTCCGGTGCCCTGATGCCCGCACCATCAGATGCAGGTGCGCCGGCCGCCACGGATGCCAGCCAGCGGCTTCGATCAGCTTGCCGGTCGGCCCGTCGGTCGGGATCTGGTACGGCGCCGGCTGCACGGTCCTGATCTCGAAACCGCCAGAAGCATCCGTCGTCACCACACCCCGCAGATTGCCCAGCGGGATCCCCGGCGCGAAGCCCGAGTAGTAGCCGTCGGCATCGGCGTGCCAGACGTCCACCTCGGCGCCGGCCAGCGGCGTACCGTCCACATCGCGCACCTGCCCCGACAGCACCAGCGGCTCGCCCTGTTCGTCGGCCCGATGCGGCAACTCGCACGACGACGACAACCGCACCTGGTCGGGCAGGTAGTACGGGCCAAGGATCGAGCCCTTCGTCCCGTGCTGCGAAGAGGCCGCGACCTCCTCGACGACGTGCTCGACGAACACGTCCATGAACAGCGGCCACTCGCCTACCTCACCAACCTCCATCAGCCAGGCCTTGGCTGCCTGGAACTCGGAGTACGTGACGGCATGCGAGCGGATCGCCGAGTGCACGCCCTGCAGGACGGCAGTGACCACAGCACTCACGCGCTCAGGTGAGACCTCGGCAGCCGAGCGTGATGTCGATTTGAAGTTCGAGCTCGCGTTCGCGCCGGAGCCCGCGGCGGTGGGAGAGTCCTGCACAGTAGTCATCATGCGCTCCTTCAGCGGTTCAGGATCCGGCTGACGTCGGTCGGGTTGATCAGGTCGGGGACGGTCCAGCCGTCCAGGTCGTACTCCGCGAGCATGGTCTCGGCGAAGCCCTTCATCGCGGCGGTCTCGCCCTGCGCTTCGGCGGCGAACAGGATCTCGGCCTTCACGTTTTCGTGGTTGCCGGAGTAGTTCCGCTCGTACAGCTCGTGCCGTCCGCCGAACTCCGTGCCGACCGAATCCCACAGCGCCTTCATCAGCTTGGTGCGCTCGACGGCGTCGTACCCTCCTGAACCGCGGACGAAGCGGTCCAGATAAGGCCGGACCTCAGGCGTCTTGAAGTCCACGGCGCTGGAGTTGAGGTAAATGAGGCCGGAGGCAACATCCTGCTGGATGATCTCCTTCACCCGCGGGTATCCGGTGATCATGAACTGCCGGTAGATCAGCCCGTAGTCGAGCTTCGGCAGCACGGTCCCGTTCGGTCCCGGGTCCGGGTTCAGCGCCATCGCGTCGGCCATGCAGCGGAACAGGTTGCGCCAGCCGATCACCTCGCCGACCCGGGTCTGTACACCGCGGAAGTCCTTGCTGCCGGTGCATTCGAGGGCCTTGAGTAACAATCCGGCGATGAAGTCGAGCTTGACCGACAACCGGATGCAGCCGTGGAACGTGAACCGCGGGATGAACCCGGACTGCGGGAAGAAGCCGTTGATCTTGTCGACATCGCCGTACAGGAAGATGTTCTCCCACGGCACCAGCACCTTGTCGAAGACGAAGATCGTGTCGTTCTCGTCCAGCCGGCTCGACAGCGGGTAGTCGAACGGGCTGCCCATCACGTCGGCCTGCATGGTGTACGACGGCCGGCAGATGAGCTTCACACCAGGGGCGCTCATCGGGACCGTGCAGATCAGTGCGTACTCCTTCTTCTTGATCGGCAGCCCGTAGTGCGCGATGAAGTTGTAGTTGGTGATCGCCGAACCGGTCGCCACCACCTTCGCGCCGGACACGATCACGCCCGCGTCGGTCTCCTTCTCGACCCGCATGAAGATGTCACCGGCCTCGTCCGGCGGCAGGTTGCGGTCGACCGGCGGGTTGATGATCGCGTGGTTCCAGTACAGGACCTTCTCCTGCGACTCCTTGTACCAGCGCTTCGCGTTCTCCTCGTACGGCGCGTAGAAGTCGGTGTTCCCGCCCAGCGTGCCGAGGAAGCTGGCCTTGTAGTCGGGGCTGCGGCCCATCCAGCCCCAGGTCTGCCGGGCCCAGTGCTCGATCGCGCGGCGCGAGCTCTGCAGGTCCTCGACGCTGTGCGGCGTACGGAAGAACGCGTGCGTGTATCCGCCGTTGCCGGTGTCGGTCGGGACGGTGATCTCGTCCTTGGTGGCGGGATCGTGCAAGGCGTCGTAGAGCCGGGCGGTCATCCGGGCCGGGTTGCGGAACGCCGGGTGCTCGGTGACGTCCTTGACGCGTTCGCCGTAGATCCAGATCTCGCGGTCGTCGCGGATCGAGTCCAGGTACTCCGCTCCCGTCATCGGGCGCTTGGTCGTGGTCTGCGGCTCGACAGTCGTGGTCATGAAAAGTCCTTTCAGGCAAGGGCAAGCGGGGTGAAGACGGCCGCGGCGTCGAACCAGCCGCGCTCGGGGCAGTCCAGCGATCCCGACCAATGGGTCTCGACCGGACCGAGGTTGCGGAACCGGCCGCCGTGGAACAGCAGCGGGTCCCGGGCGGTGATGTCGACCGCGTCCACCTCACCGATCACGATCAGGTGGTCGCCGCCGTCGTAGGTCCGCCACGGCCGGCACGAGATCGTCGTGGCCGCGCCTTCGAGCAGCGGAGCGAGGGGACCGTCGACCCAGCCGGGCGCGCGGTCTGGCGATTGGATGGGACGCCCGGCGAAATGCCAGGCGACGTCGAGCTGGTCGTCGGCGAGCACGTTGATCGCGAACGGCTTGCCGTCGAGGTACTGGCACGCCTTCGACGTGCGGCCGAGCGTGACCTGCGCGAGCGCGGGCTCGAGCGAGACGGCGGTGAAGGCGTTCACGGTCGCGCCGTGCGGCCTGCCCTCTTCGCTGGTGCAGGTCACCACGGTCACGCCGGTGGCGAACTGGCCGAACGCGTTCCGGAGTTCTCGCGAGTCCATCTGCGTCACCTCTTTCGGATGTACGCTCTGCGTACAGCAAGTACGCCTGGCGTACGACAAGACAGTGGAGCCCTCGGCGGCGACTGTCAAGGGCTCAACAACTTTCCGTGGAAGGATGGCCCGCATGGTTGGGGAGGGGAGCGAGCGCGATTACGTGCAGAGCATCGAGCGCGGATTCGCCGTACTGCTCGCGTTCGACGCCGACCGGCCGAGCCCGACGCTGGCCGAGGTCGCGACGGCGACCGGGCTGTCGCGTCCCGCCGTACGCCGGATCCTGCTGACCTTGCAGAAGCTGGGGTACGTCGCCGCTGTCGGCAGCCGGTGGACGCTGACGCCGCGGGTCCTGACGATCGGGCAGCACTACGCCGCGACGCACACCTTCGTGGAGACCGCGCAACCGCATCTGCTCCGGCTGGCCGAGGAGACGCAGGAGTCGGCGTCACTCGCACAGCTCGACGGGACCGATGTCGTGTACGTCGCCCGCGTCCAGGTCCGCCGGATCATGGCGGTCTCCGTCGACGTGGGAAGCCGGGTGCCGGCGTACGCGACCTCGATGGGGCGTGTGCTGACCGCATGGGCTGATGCGTCGGTCGTGGACGCGGTGCTGTCGGCCGGGTTGCCGCGGCTGGCGCAGCGCACGATCACCGACCCGACGATCTTTCGCGACGCGCTGCATCAGGTGCGGCAGGACGGGTACGCCGTCGTCGAGTCCGAGCTCGAGGACGGTCTGCTGTCAGCGGCTGTCCCGGTCCGTACGCCGGATGGCGCCGTACTCGCGGCCCTCGCGTACTCGACAACTGTCGGACGTCGCACCGAGAGTCAGATCGTCGAGAAGGTCATCCCGCTGATGCAGGAGACCGCGGCGGCGATCGCCGAGGATCTCCGCCTGCTGGGTGGCACGCGCCGCCTCGACGCGCACGCTCGCGACGGCTTCTACTGAACTAGCCCGGCAAGGACGGCGAGTGCGCGTTGCAGATGGGGCGCCTCGTCTCCGGCCCTCGTCGCCGCTGCCAGCTCGACCGTCGCCTGCCCGCTGAGGGCGCGATAGGCGACGCCCGGGACCATCAGCTCCGCGACCGGCGCCGGCACCACCGCGATCCCGAGACCGGCTGCCACGAAGGTCACCAACGTAGAGGTCTCCGCCACCTCGTGCCGAACCCGCGGCTCGAACCCGGCCGCCCGGCAGCGCGCGAGCACGGTGTCGTGCATCACCGACCGCCCACCGCCCGCGTGGATCACGAAGTCCTCGTCGGCCAGCTCTTTGAGCCGCACCCGACGTCGCGCAGCCAGGCGATGCCCGTCCGGCACCGCCACGATCAGCCGATCGGCCCGCAGTACCTCGACCTGCAGGGAATCGTCGTCGACCGGCGGCCGGAGGAGTCCGAGGTCGATCCGCCCGTCCACCAGCGCCCGCGCCTGGTCGGGCGCAAGCATCTCGCCCTGCACCGCCACCTCGATATCCGGCAGCTCCTCGCGCAGCGTCCGCACCAACTGCGGCAACAGGCTGTACGTCGCCGAGCCCACGCACCCGATCACCAACCGCCCCTGCAGGCCGGCCGCCACCCGCTGCGCCTCGCCGGCGGCCGACGACACCGCCCTGATGATCTGCCGGGCTCTGACCAGGTACGCCTCACCGGCCGCGGTCAGCTCGACCCGCCGCGTCGTCCTTCTGAGGAGCTCCAGGCCGAGCTCGCCCTCGAGCTGACGGATCTGCTGCGACAGCGGTGGCTGGGCCATGTGCAGGCGGGCCGCCGCGCGACCGAAGTGCCGCTCCTCGGCGACGGCGACGAAGTACCGCAGATGACGCAGCTCCACGATTCATACTCTCAGAGTCTTGATCGAGCGTAAATGAGTATTTCTCCATATCGGTCCGTACGGCCTACCGTCGAGGGCATGAGCGATGTGGTGATCTGCGAGCCGATCCGTACGCCGGTGGGCCGCTTCGGCGGGGCACTGTCCACGCTGTCGGCCGCCGACCTCGCCACCGCCGCGCTCACGGAGCTGGTCCGGCGTACCGGTCTGGGCGAAGGTGATGTCGACGACGTCATCCTCGGTCAGTGCTACCCGAACGGCGAAGCGCCTGCGATCGGCCGGATCGCCGCGCTCGACGCCGGGCTCGGGGTGTCGGTGCCGGGTGTGCAGATCGACCGTCGGTGTGGCTCCGGTCTGCAGGCCGTGTTGTACGCCGCCGGCATGGTGGCGACCGGCGCGGCTCGTCTGGTAGTTGCTGGAGGCACCGAATCGATGTCGCAGGTCGAGCACTACGCGCTCGGTCTGCGCACCGGCGTACGCGGCAACGTCGAGCTGAACGACAGGCTGATCCGAGCCCGCGAAACCGCCGGCGGCAAGCACCACCCGGTCCCCGGCGGAATGCTCGAAACCGCCGAGAACTTGCGCCGCGAGTACGGCATCAGCCGCGAGGAACAGGACGAGTTGGCACTCCGCTCCCACCAACGCGCCATCGCCGCCCAAGCCGCGGGCCGCTTCGCCGACGAACTGATCCCGGTGGAAGTCCCCACCCGCCGCGGCGGCCCCGCGCTGGTTGCCGTCGATGAGCACCCGCGGGCCGACACCTCGCTCGAAGGGCTTGCTGGTCTTCGGCCGGTGATGCTCAAGAGCGACGCCGACGCGACCGTCACCGCAGGCAACGCGAGTGGGCAGAACGATGGTGCTGCGGTCTGCGTGGTCACCACGCGCGAAGAGGCCGAGCGGCGCGGTCTCCGTCCGTTGGTCGCCCTCCGCTCGTGGGCCGTCGCGGGCGTAGGGCCCGAGGTGATGGGCATCGGCCCGGTCCCCGCCACCGCGGCAGCCCTCGCCCGCGCCGACCTCACCCTCGACGACCTCGACCTGATCGAGCTCAACGAAGCCTTCGCCGCCCAGGTCCTCGCCTGCCTGCGCGAATGGAAGCTCGACCCCACCGACGACCGCCTCAACCCCAACGGCTCAGGCATCTCCCTCGGCCATCCGCTAGGCGCCACCGGAGCCCGCATCCTCGCCACTCTCTCCCACGAACTCCACCGCCGCAACGGCCGCTACGCCCTGGAAACCATCTGCATCGGCGGCGGCCAAGGCATCGCCGCCGTCTTCGAGGCCGTCAGATGACGCATGTTGTCAGCGGCCGGCGTGACGCCCCGACCGTCGTGCTGGCGAACTCGCTCGGCGCTACGTGGGAGATGTGGGACGCGAACCTCGCCGACCTGGAGCAGCACTTCCGGGACGTCCGCTTCGACACCCGCGGCCACGGACGATCCCCGGTCCCACCAGGCCCGTACACGATCGACGACCTCGCCGACGACGTCGTCGCGTTGCTCGACGACCTTGCGATCGAGCGCGCCCACTTCGTCGGACTTTCGCTAGGCGGCATGACCGGCCTGCGCCTGGCCGCTCGCAACCCGTCCCGCGTCGACCGCCTCGTCGTACTCTGCACCGGCGCCCGCCTCGATCCCTTGAGCGGCTGGACTGACCGAGCCGAGCTCGTCCGCGCGAAGGGTGCGGCTGCCGTGGCGGAGGCCGTCGTACGACGGTGGTTCACACCGGGCTGGCTGGTTGAGCATCCGGAGGTCCGGGCTGCGTGTGAAGAGATGGTTGCCTCTACGCCGGCCGACGGGTACGCCGCGTGCTGCGAGGCGATCGCCAGGCTGGACCTGATCGACGACCTCCCCGCGATCACCGCGCCGACGCTCGCGATCGCCGGTCGCGACGATCCGGCCACTCCGCCGTGGCAGCTCGAGCGGATCGCCACGTCAGTTGCCCACGGCAAACTTCTCGTCGTACCTGACGCCGCTCACCTGGCCACCGCCGAACGACCCGACCTAGTGACGCCGGCAGTCATCGCCCACCTTCAGGAGGACAACGAATGAGCGTGGACAAGGTCTTCGCGACACCCGCCGACGCGGTCGCTGACATCCCGGACGGGAGCAGTCTGGCGGTCGGTGGATTCGGTCTGGCCGGCATCCCGTGGTTCCTGATCGGGGCGTTGCTCGACCAGGGTGCGCGGGATCTGACCGTGGTGTCGAACAACTGCGGTGTCGACGGCGCGGGGCTCGGACTTCTACTGGAACAGGGGCGGATCAGTCGGGTGATCGCGTCGTATGTCGGGGAGAACAAGGAGTTCGCGCGTCAGTACCTCGCGGGGGAGTTGACCGTCGAGCTCACTCCGCAGGGCACGCTGGCCGAGCGGTTACGGGCCGGCGGCGCTGGGATCGGTGCGTTCTTCACTCCGACCGGCGTGGGGACGTTGGTGTCGGAGGGCGGGTTGCCATGGCGGTATGCCTCGGACGGAACCGTCGCGGTTGCATCGCCGGCCAAGGAGGTTCGCACGATCCAGGGCCGGGAGATGGTGCTTGAGGAGGCGATCGTCACCGACGTCGCGCTGGTCCGCGCCGCCGTCGCCGATCGCGCCGGGAACTGCGTCTTCCACGCCGCCGCGCGCAACTTCAACCCGGTCGCCGCGATGGCCGGCCGCCTGACGATCGTCGAGGCCGAGCAGGTCGTCGAGGTCGGAGCGCTTGATCCCGATGCGATCCATCTGCCCGGCGTGTTCGTGCAACGCGTCGTACCGCTCACTCCTGAGCAGGCCGCGGAGAAGAGCATCGAGAAGCGTACGACCCGCCCGCGACCGGAGGCCTGACATGCCGTGGACCCGAGACGAGATGGCCGCCCGCGCGGCGGCGGAGCTGAATGACGGCGAGTACGTGAACCTCGGCATCGGACTGCCGACCCTCGTCCCCAACCACCTGCCTGCCGGCTCGTCCGTCACCCTGCAGGCGGAGAACGGGGTGCTCGGCGTCGGCCCGTTCCCGTACGAGGACGAGGTCGACCCGGACCTGATCGACGCCGGCAAGCAGACCGTCACCGTCGTACCGGGAGCGTCGTACTTCGACTCGTCCACCAGCTTCGCCATGATCCGCGGCGGGCACGTCGACGTCGCGATCCTCGGCGGAATGCAGGTCTCCGCGGCCGGCGACCTCGCGAACTGGATGGTCCCCGGCGCCGTCGTGAAAGGCATGGGCGGCGCGATGGACCTGGTCTCCGGCGCACGCCGCGTCGTCGTCCTGATGGAACACCTCACCCGCAAAGGCGACCCCAAACTCCTCCCCTCCTGCACCCTCCCGCTCACCGGCCGCCGCGTAGTCGACCGGGTAATCACCGATCTGGCCGTGCTGGACGTTGCCGACGGCACCTTCCGCCTCGTCGAGCTGGCCCCCGGCGTAACCCGCACCGACGTCGTACAAGCCACTCCGGCACCCGTCGTCTAGGAAGCCTCCCGCACCGCGTGGGGGATCAACTACGTGCCATTGGCAACAATTGGTTGCCACGGGGGGTAGTTGGTTGGTTACTCTGGGGTGTTTTCTGTGGTATGCCTTGCGGGCGACTGTCGAGAGAACGGGGACTTGGGGTGGCCACGCACCAGGCGGCGAACTCGGCGATACCGGTAGCCCGGTCGGTCTCGGCCTGCTGCTGGCGGTTCTGGCCCTGATCGCAGGAGGCCTAGGCCTGGTCGCGGCGGCCGGTTGGCGCCGCCGGACCCGGGCCTGACCAGCTCCGGCGCCCTCCAGTTGACGGACTGGAGGGCGTCGGGCTCACGGATTTGCATCAACCTGCAATCTATGCACTACTGATCCTTTCCCTCCGCTATAGTCAGCGCGATCTCGAGTTTCTCGAGACCAAACGGAGGGGGAACTCCTATGAAGTTGCAGCGCTTTGCGCTCGCACTGGCCGGAATAGGCCTGCTGGGCGCATCTGTCTCGTCGGTTCCGGCCTTCGCCGGAAAGACCGACCCGAAGCCCTATTTCTCTGACAAGGTCGCCCACCCGGGGGCCGTGAAGGCACTGGCCGTCGGTGGCCCGTGCATCAACACCGTCGGCGTGCCGACGGCCGCGGGCACCATGCAGGAGATCGACGTGACGGCCGGCGCGACTCCGTTCGCGGAATCGTTCGAGCCATTCAACTACGTCGCCACCCGGGCCAACGCGACCTGGTACGGCGCGGTGAACGCTTCCGGCACGCAGTATTACTACTACGGCCTGATGCTGCAGGGCTCGAGCCTGTACCGCCAGACGACGTACCTGCCGGACGCCAAGCCGCCGGTCCCGACGTTCAAGAAGGTCGGCACGGGCTGGACCAGCTTCAAGACCATCGCCACCTCCAACTACAGCGTCGCGAACCCCCGGCACGCGTACCTGTACGGCCTGAACACCAACAACAGCCTGTACCGCTACCAGATCGTCGGCGCGGGCTTCAAGGCACTCGGCCCCATCCCGGGCTTCAAAGGCTTCAAGACGATGACGGTGATCAGCGAGACCGCGACGTACGACACGCTGCTGATGACCACCACCACCGGTGCGCTCTGGACGGCGCACATCCCGATCGCGGCCGGCGCGAAGCCGGTGATGAAGCTGATCCGCGCTTCGGGCTTCGACAAGTACGAGTCGCTCGTCGCCCAGGGCTGCGGCACCCGCGGCGGCACCCTGGTGACTGCCGTCGACAACGCCACGCAGACCGGCAATCAGTACGCGTTCAGCAAGTTCAACGGCACCGCGACCGCCATGACGAACTACGGCGCGATCCCGGGGGCCGTCTTCAACGGCGTGGACCACGTCTCGCTCACCACGCATTACGACCAGGAAGTCAGCGAGTAGTTCCATCAGCGAGCGAGGCCCCAGCACTGCGTGTTTGCTGGGGCCTCGATCCGCCACGGGGGCGGGGCGGTCGGGTAGACGCGCGTGCTGAGCACGCGCCCCGCGCTGGTGAAGGCCTCGACCACTGACCCGTCGAGGAAGATCCGGGCCGCCGGCCGGTCCGACGCTGGATCGAAGGCGTCCGCCACCTCCATCCGCCCACCGTGCGCGTACGGCGCAACGCTCGCGTGGCTCCGGTCAATCGCGAACGTGTCGGCGTCCAGCTCGAAGGTCAAGTACTCCTCGTCGCTGAAATGCACGACGACGCGTCCTGAGGCGTCCGGTACGACGATCTCGAGCTGAGCAGTGCTGCCGGGCGAATCCGTCCGGAGCGTATCCATCGTCGGTACGGGCGCACTCCGCAGCGACGAGTCCGCTCCCAGCCAGACCCTGCGGGGGAGCGAGATCACCCCGGCCCACCCGTCGTTCCAGCCCGGACGGTCTCGTCCTTCCGGCAGCCAGCCGAACAGCAGCGGACCGAACCGGCTCTCGCGCATCGCCGACGCCGCGTAGAAGTCGGTGCCGTGATCCACGCGCTGCGGGGCAGGTGGTGCGTCGACATCGAACGACAGCACCTCGCCCGGCCCGCCCTCAGGCGACCACGAAGCAGCCACGGCGATCCGCCGGCCGTCGATCGTCAGCACCTGCGGGCATTCCCACGCCGACCCGGTGTCCTCCCCGCCCACCCGGGTGCGATGGAGCTCGGCGAGCGGGTCGACTGCCGTCCACTCCGACAGATCAGGTGATCGATACAGCGCGAGGCTGGCACCGCGATCGACGTACCCGGCGCCGACCACCATCCACCAGGTCCCGTTCTCCTTCCAGACAAAGGGATCCCGGAACATGACGGCTTCGGCCGGATCCGGAACCACCTGATGCGCCGGTCCGAACGACGCGCCGCCGTCGTCCGACACAGCCGTGAGGACGGACTGGTACGGGCTGCTGTCTACGCGCCCGGAGTAGAAGGCCCGGATCCGGCCGTCGTCCATCACGGTGTTGCCGGACCAGCATCCGTCGGTGTCCGGCCCACCCGGCTGCGGCGCCATCGCGGGCCGATGCAGCGTCCAGCGCACGTAGTCGGGCGAGGTGGCATGTCCCCATTCGACCGGTGCCTGCAGATCGAGCGTCGGCCGCGACTGGAAGTACAGGTGTACGTCGCTACCGAGCTCGATCGGCCCGTTCGGGTCGTTGAGGTATCCGCTGGGCGGCCGGACGTGGTACCTGGGACGGAGGTGTGCCACCGTCCCGGTCGACCGGTGTGCGGATCGGGTCTGGGTCACCGTGAAGCTCCTGCCGTGATGCCTGCGATGAAGTACCGCTGGGCGAAGATGAACAGCACTACGCTCGGCAGGATCGCAAGCACCACGCCGGCCAGCACCACCGAGATCGAACCGGTGCCGAGGTTGCCCTGCAGGCCGACCAGGCCCAGCGGCAGCGTGAAGTTGTCCTGGGTCTGCAGAAAGATCAGCGGCCGGTAGAACTCCGCCCAGAAGCCGGAGAAATTCAGGATCGCGAGCGTGGCGATCGCCGGCCCGGCCATCTTGGCGTAGATCAGCAGGAAGGTGTGGAAGTGGCCGGCGCCGTCGATCCGGGCCGCCTCTCCCAGTTCCTTCGGCATCTGCATGAAGTACTGGCGCATCAGGAACGTGCCGAACGCGCTGCCGAGTGCCGAGACCACCAGCGACAGCGGGCTGTCCGACAGACCGAGGTACCGGATGATCACGAACACCGGGATGATGATCGTCTGCAGCGGCACCATCATCGTGGCCAGGAAGATCCCGAAGATCACCGAGCGGCCGGGGAAGCTGACCATCGCGAACGCGTAGCCGGACAACGTGCAGGTGATGGTCTGGCCGATCACGATCAGCCCGGTCACGATCACGCTGTTGAAGAAGAACCGGCCGATCGGGATCTTGTCGAACACCGCGCTGTAGTTGGAGAAGTCCGGGTGCAACGGGATCCACTGCGGCGGGTTGCTGAACGCCTCGGCCGGCGTCCGCAGCGACGTGGTGATCGTCCAGAGAAGCGGGCCGAGGGCCACCATTGCGGCGAGGACCAGGACGGCGATGCCGATGATCCGGCCGATCCGCGCGAGAGTTCCGGTCGAGTTGATCATTGGTAGAACACCAGCTTCCGTGCCGCCAGGAACTGCAGCCCGGTGATGATCAGGATCGCCGCCAGCAGCACGATCGCGATCGCGGAGCCGTACCCGAACTGCAGGTTCTGGAAGCCCTTCTGGTACATGGAGATCGTCACCGTCGTGGTCGCCGACCCCGGGCCGCCCTTGGTCATGATGTACGGCTGGTCGAACAGCTGCATCGCGTTGATCAAGGCAACGACCGCGGCGAACAGGATGGTCGGGCTGATCAGCGGGACCTTGATCCGGAACAGTGTCCGCAACGGCCCGGCCCCGTCGATCTGCGCGGCCTCGAGTACGTCGGTGGGCACCGACATCAACGAGGCGACGAACAGGACGAACGTGAACCCGACCTGCTGCCACACCGCGATCAGCACGATCGTCGCGGCCGCGCCGAGACCGCTCGTCAGCCACGGTACGTTCGGGATGCCGAGCAGCCCGAGGTAGTAGTTCACGACGCCGAACTTGTAGTCGAACAGGTAGCCCATGAAGATCGACACGGCGGCGGTCGACGCCAGCAGCGGCAGGTAGAACGCAGTACGGAAGATGGTCCGGATCCACACCAGCTTGCGTTGGTTGACGAGGACCGCGAGCGCGAGGCCGAGGGTCAGCTGGAGTACGACGATCGCCAGCGCCATACCCAGCGTCACACCGAACGACTTGAGCACCGGACCGTCGGTGAACAGCCGCTGGTAGTTCTCCACCCCGACGAACTGCGGACTCGAGATGACGTCCCAGGAGAAGAACGACAACCCCAGCGACGCGACGATCGGGATCGCGGTGAAGACCGCGACGAACAGACACGACAGCCCGATCATCGCGAATCCGAACGGAGCCTCCCGATGCGAAGACGGGTGCCGGCGGCGTTTGGCGATGGCAGCCGGCACCTCAGCGGCGGCGGCCGACATCAGCTAGCCCCCGCTGCCTTCTCGAGGTCGGACTGCAATCCGTCCAGCGCGGCCTTCGCGTTCCCGGACGAGATCGCCTGCGTCGTGCGCTGGTTGAGCGCGGTCGCGAGTGCGTTGTAGTACGGCGGGGCCGGGATCGGTGCCGTCTCCGGGTGCTTGGTCAGGGTGTCGTAGAAGACCGACCAGTGCTTCGGTCCGGTCTTCGCGTACCGCGCGGCCGTCACCAGGGACTTGCGGCCGGGCGTGGTCACGTTGCCCGGGAAGACCAGGTCGAACGTGTCCGGCTTGACCAGCAACTTCAGGACCTCCCAGGCGAGGTCCTTCTTCTTCGACGACTTGAAGATCGCGTACCCGCCGGCGCCGAACAGGTGCCGCTGGCTCTTCCACTTCGGGAACAGCTGTACGTCGAAGCTGCCGTTCTTCATCCCGGCGTTGGTCAGCCCGCCGGCCCAGAACCCGCCGCCGATCGACATGCCGATCCGGTTCGACGCGAACAGGCCCTGGAGCGTGCCGCCGCCGCCGACGTCGGGCGACGGCGACAGACCCTTCTTGGTCAGCTCGATCATGTAGTTCAGCGCCTCGACGGTGCCCTCGGAGTTCGCGGTCGGCGCGCCCCATTTCCAGCCGCCCTTGCGGCCCGCGGCGGCCGGATCACCGGCGTACGCCTTGTTCCACAGCCAGTCGCCGCCGTCGTACTTGCCCTCCTCGAGCAGGTTCGCGTTGTTGGCGTACATGAACGACGTCCAGCTGCCCCACAGGCGGACCACCCAGCCGAACGCGTTGATGCCCTTGAACTTGGCGATCTTCGTCGCCGCGGACTCGAAGTCGTCGATGGTCCAGCCCTCGCTCGGCGGTACGACGCCGGCCCGCTGGAACAGCTCGGTGCTGTAGAACATGTTCCCGGCGTTGAAGCTGTCCGGCAGCTCCCACAGGTGGCCCTGGTACATCATCGACTCGATCAGCGCGGGGTGGATGTCGGCGAAGTACTCCTTCAGCGCGGACAGGTCCTTGGTGACGTAGTCATCGAGCGGGACCGCGAGCTCCTTGGACGCCATCAGCTGCAGGCCCTCGGTGGCGACGCTGATGATGTCGGGCGGGGTCCCGGCGGCGATCTGGGTCAGCACCTTGGCCAGGAAGTCGTTCCAGTCGGTGCCGTTGATGGCCGAGATCTCGAACTTGATGGTCGAGTCGAGCTTGGAGATCTGCGGCTGCAACCGGTTCTGCAGCTGGGTCGCCGCCGCCTGCTCTCCGAAGTACAGCATCTTGAGTGACTTCGACGACGAGCCGCCGTCGCTGTTGCCGCAGGCGGCCAGATCGGCCAGCGCTGCGAGCCCGAGTCCACCGGCCGCCCCGGCCTTCAGCACGGTACGGCGAGCGATCGGGCCACCGGGGGGATGGATGCCTGTCATGGGGGTTCCTCCTTGGCCGCTCGAGTGGCCCGGCAGCCACCCAATACGTATTGACCCGGGACGGTAGCAGCGGTGTACGGTGGGGCGCAATACGTATTGGGTCCAGCTGTGATAGAAAATTGGCTGCGGTAACGCAGCCGCTCACCGTGAAGGGGGACCATGGCGAAGCAGCCGGCCGGCCGGCCGAAGCGCGTCACGATGACCGATGTCGCGAAGCGCGCCGGGGTGTCCCAGCCCACCGTGTCGTTCGTCCTCAACGATCGCCGCGACGTCGCGGTGGCCGAGGAGACGCGGCGGCGCGTGCTCGAGGCCGCGGCCGAGCTCGACTTCGTCCCGAACCGGGCGGCCCAGCTGCTGCGGTCGAACAAGTCGTTCACGGTTGGCGTCGTGACCAGCGGCATCGTCTCCCAGCCGTACGCCGGTCTGATCGTGCTCGGTCTCCAACAAGTCGTCCAGCCGGCCGGTTACGTCTGCATGGTCGTCGACACGACCGGCGATCCGGGCGAGGGCGACGACGCTGTGGCGAGCCTGGTCGGGCAGGGCGTCGCCGCGATCGTCTACGCGTCCCTCGCGCCCAAGCCGCTGCATCGCAGCCCACGGCTGGATGGCATCCGCACGATCTTCGTGAACTGCTGGCCGGAGGAGGGCAAGGCCGACACAGTCCTGCTCGCCGACGAGTACGCCGGTGGTCGCGCCGCGGCAGCGTCGGTCTTCGAGCGCGGGCATCGCGAGGTCGCCTTCCTCGGCGGCATGCGCAACGACTACGCCTGCAAGGAGCGCCGCCGCGGTTTCGACGACGCCGCCAGAGCGGCCGGTCTGCGTCCGTCCGACCTCGTGCATCGGTACGGCAACTACCAGATCGGATCCGGGTACGACCTGGCCACCGAGGTGGTGACCGAGCACCGGTCGACCGCTTTGGTCTGCGGGAACGACCGGATGGCGATCGGCGCGATGCTCGCCTTGCATGCTCTCGGGCTGGACTGCCCGAAGGACGTCAGCATCGTCGGCTTCGACGATCAGCCTGATGTCGCCGACCAGGTTCGTCCGGGGCTGACCACGGCCGCGTTGCCGCACCTGATGCTCGGCCGTCGCGCCGGCGAACTCGTGCTGGGCCCGCCCGACGAAGCGCCCGAACGGATCATCGTCGACTGTGAACTGGTGGAGCGCGAGTCGGTCGGCGCACCGCCGAGGCGTCGTCGATGAGCGGGTACGTCGGTGACGTCATCCCGTTCAGCTATGACGGCCGGATCTGGCTGTTCTACTTACTGGAAGAGCGATCGGACGAGCCGACCGGCATGCCGTGGGCGCTTGTGTCCACGACCGATTTCGTGGAGTACGTCGACCACGGCGTCGTGCTGCCCGCCGGCGACCGCGACGCTGCCGACTTCGACTGCTACACGGGGAGCGTGATCGCGGACGGCTCGCAGTTGCATCTGTTCTACACAGGCCACAATCCGCGCCGCGGGGATGCCGACGGCTCGTTCCAGGTCGTCTGCCATGCCGTCAGCGACGGGGATCCGACGCGATGGACCAAACTGCCTGACCTCACCTTCGGCGCGCCCGATGGCTTCGTGCCGCAGGACTGGCGAGATCCCTTTGTTTACAGGGTGGCGCCGGATCAGCCATGGCAGATGGTCCTCGCGGCGCGGTACGTCGGCCGACCGGATCGCCGGTGCGGTGTCGTCGCCCGCCTGACCTCGACCGACCTGGAGCAATGGACTCTGGCATCACCGCTCTGGGAGCCGCACCGATACATCACCCAGGAGTGCCCGGACGTCTTCCAATGGGGCGACTGGTGGTACTTGGTGTACTCCGAATTCAGCGACGCCTTCCAGACCCGCTACCGGATCTCCCGCGACCCGGACGGCCCCTGGCTAGCCCCCGCCCACGACACCGTCGACGGCCGGGCGTTCTACGCAGCCAAGTCCGTCGAACACAACGGACGCCGCTTCTTCATCGGCTGGATCCCCACAAAACAAGACGGTGCGTGGCAATGGGCGGGCGATCTCGCCGTACTCGAAGCCCGTCAAACCGCCGACGGCACGCTGGCCTTCACGCTGCCGGAGGAGCTTCGCGCGGCGTACTCCGACGTACGTCAGGTCTCACTCAAACCCGTCGACGGCGCCGAAACCGAGCCAGGTCATGGCGCGACTGATCGCTACTCCGCCTGGATCGGCGACCCGGTCCCCGCCGACTGCGTCATCGACCTCACCGTAAACGTTGCCCCAGGCACCCAATCCCTGGGCCTCCTGCTGCACGCCTCGCCCGACGGCGAACAAGCCACCGTCCTCCGCCTGGAACCCCAACAGAACCGCCTGGTCCTCGACACCTGGCCCCGAGGCCGCACCGGCCCCGCCCAGTGGCAGGTTAACGGCGACATCCCACACGCCGTCGAACTGGAACGCCCGCACCCCCTCCCACCCGGCCGACACACCCTCCAGGTCCGCCTCCAAGGAACCACCGGCCAAGCCATCCTCGACAACCAAACAGCCCTGTCCTTCCGCCGCTACACCACAGCCGCCACCCACCTCGGCTTCTTCACGACCGACGGCACCGCCGACGTCATCAGCCTCACCGTCGCGCACCGCTGAGAGACGCTGCACGTCAGTCGACGTTTGTGGCCGTGAGCTTGACGCCTCCGTTCGACCCCTGGTGCAGCGCGGTTCGGTCGCCGTGGTCGACGATGGTGAGTTCTCCGCTCACCCCGTCGACCACGACACGACGGCCGCAGCCGTCAAGACACTCGAACAGCAGGCCGGCTGGGCTTGCCGTGCATTCCATCCGATGCGTTCTGGCCATACTTCATGACAACACCACTCATTTGCAGGCGCAATCGCAGCCGTGGTGGCACGCCTCGCGCGGCGTACCGCACACCTGATCAGGCAGCAGCACCGGCCCAACTCCACGAACAGCCTGGCTAAGCGCGAACCGCAGCAGCGCCTCGGCCGCCTGCGGTGCGTTCTCGCCGGTCGCAGACATCCGCGCAGCAATCATCCCGGCCACCAATGGAGCCGAGAACGACGTCCCGCTCCACTTGACCAGGCCGTCGAGGTGTCGTCGCTCCTTGGGGTCGTGGACAGTGTCGTAGTCACCGACAGCGAGCGCGTTGACCAGGTCCACTCCGGGTGCGTACACGTCCACCCAGCCGCCCCAGTTGGAGAAGTCGGCCCGATACGTTCCGTTCGCGGACAAAGCGCCGACCCCGACCACCCACGAGTACGCCGCGGGGTACGTCGGCAGCCGGCTGGTGTCGTTGCCTGCCGGGGCGACGACAACGACGTTCACGTGACGCAGACACTCGTCGTAGAAAGCGCTGAACGTCAGCATCGGCAGGTGCAGCCGCGTGATCCCGTCGAACTCGCAGACAATGATGTCCGCGCCCTGATTGAGCGTGTCGCTCATCTTCTGGATGATCTCGTCCTCGTACGCCAGCCCGGCGATCTCCTCGGCCCTACGGACGTAGACCTCCGCACGTGGCGCGACACAGCGGACGCAACCAGCCACGAAGGTCCCGTGACCTGCGTACGGCTTGATGATGTGGTTTGCGTCGTACGGATCCTCGAAGTCGCCGTACACGCCCTCCATCCAGGGCCAGGTCTTCGGCGCATCCTCGATCAGGCCGCCGTCCACGACGCCCACCACGACACCGTCACCGTCCCAGCCGTGCGTCCCACAGCAGATCCCGTCGTTCACCGGCGGCACCGGACCGCAGGACTTGGACGGGACGGCCGCGGGATCGTTGGCCGGACATGGATGACCGCTGTTGGGACACACCGACAGACCGTGGACCGGAGTCGCCGTATTGAGCCCAAGTTGGTCGTCCAGCCCTTCGAGAACGCTCAGGGTGTCGTACGGCTCGCCGACGTCGTCCGACCAGTCGATTCTGGTGACCCCGGCGATCACGGGTAGCTTCTCGATCCGTATCCCCTCCGGGAGGATCGGGCCGGCGGTATGTCCTTCATGCCTTCGGACGTACTCGTCCGAGGGGTCCTGCCGCAAGGTCGTCTCGACCAACTCCAGGTCCCGCGTGCGGACGAGGATCGTGTTCCGGCGGTAGAAGTACTGGACGCGTCCGTCGGCTCGCCAGCTCGGTGGGTAGACGGCTGCTCGTGGGTCGTGCTCGAGGATCAGGTCTACGGCTTCCTCGAGGCGTTGTTGTTCTGACATGTCATGCACTCCTCTGCGGTGGAAATTCCCGTATTACGATCGGACTGATCCGCGTATGGGGAGGGCGGGTACTGCCGTGGATGCTGACGCCTTGCATGCGCTTGCTTTGTCGCGGCCCGCTGACGCCCTCAGGATCGCTCGTGAGGTGCTGGCAGGAACACCGTCCGACGCAGAGGCCGCAGCGGCCCATCACGCGGCGGGTCTCGTCCATCGCGACTTCGGCGATATCGGCGAGGCGGTGGCGGAGCTCAAGGCGGCGTACCGATCGATCCGGAAGACGACCGATCGCGACCGGGAGTCCGAGATTCTGGCGACGCTGGGCGTGGCTCTGGTGATGGGTGGTCAGACCGAGCGTGGGCTGGCTGCGCTCGACGCCGTCGTGCCGGGCACGACCGGCGTGCTGGCCGGCCGGCTGCTGATCCGCCGGGCCTGGGTTCTCGGAGCGTTGCTCGGGCGGTACGCCGAGGCACTCGCGGATGCCGAGGGGGCGGTCGAGGCGCTGGCCGACACCGGCGATCTGGTCTGGGAGGCTCGGGCTTTTCACACCCGCGCGATGGTGCTGCTCGCGATGGGTGTGGTCGATCGCGCCGACGAGGACTTCGTCCGCAGCGAGGAGCTGTTCCTGAAGTCCGGCCAGGAGGTCGAGTACGCCGACGCGCGGCAGGCGCGTGGCGCCGCCGCCCTCGCCCGCGGTGACCTGCCGACCGCGTTGCAGATTCTCGACGAAGCGCAGCAGTTGGTCGAGGAGCTCGGAGTACTCGAGCCCGACCTGTACGCCAACAAATGCTTGATGCTGCTGGCGGCCGGTCTGACCCACGAGGCCCTGGTCGAGATCAACACCGCAGTCGAACGGAACGAGCAGCAGCGTGGTTCGGACGCGCGGCACGCCGAGTTGCTGATGTGTGCGGGGCTTGCGGCACACGCGGCCGGCGCGTACGAACTCGCCGAGCGCCGCAGCCTCGATGCACTGAAGCTGTTCCGCCGGCAGCAGCGGCCATGGTGGGCGGCGCGAACCGAGCTCGCGTTGCTGCAGACCCGCTTTACTCGTGGCCGTCGTACGGCGGCGCTCTTGCAGGCTTGCCGACGCGTCAGCGCGGAGCTCGACGCGCTCGATGTCGACCTCGCCGCCGAGGCGCATCTGCTGACCGGCCGGATTGCGCTCGCCCGGAGCGACAGCGCCGAGGCCGTGCGCCATCTGAGTGTCGCGGCCAGGGCGCGGAAGCGTGGCCTGCGAGCACGCGGCGCCGGCTGGCTCGCGCAAGCCCTGCTGTACCAGGACAACGGCCGGCCGCGCGGCATGCTGGCTGCCTGCCGGCAAGGTCTGAGCCTGATCGAGATCTACATCCGAACTCTGGGCGCGACCGAGCTGCGCGCACTCGCCACGGCTCAGGGCGCCGAGCTCGCGGCCATCGGTCTCCGGTTCGCCGTCGAGAAGGGCAGCGCTCGCCAGGTGCTGGACTGGAGTGAGCGTTGGCGCGCGACAGTGCTCGCGATTCCGCCAGTACGGCCGCAGTCCGACAACGGACTGGTCGCAGATCTCGCCGCGCTGCGCGATCTCACGCAACGGATGGAGGACGGCCACGATCGTCGGCCCGGCCGAAGTCACCTGCATCGCGAACGCGAGCGGCTCGAGGCTGCCGTGCGTCAGCGGGTTCTGCTCACACCCGGTCAGATTGACGGGCGGCGTGAGCGGCTTCGGGTTGCTGAGGTGCTCGAAGAGCTCGGTGAGCGGACGCTGGTGGAGCTTGTTGACCTTGAGGATCAGTTGTACGCCGTGGTGGCTTCGCGCGGGCATGTTCGGCTGCGGGCGATCGGGCCGACCTCGGCGGCGACTCATTCGCTGTCGCATGCCCTGTTCGCACTCCGTCGCGAGAATGCCCGGCGTGGCAAGCACGAGCTCATGCTCGACACGATCGGAGCGCGGCTCGAATCGGCTCTGCTGGGCGACACGTTGCAGCACCTGGGCGACGAACCGGTCGTCGTCGTACCGACCGGTCGGCTGCATGCGGTTCCATGGAGTCTTCTGCCCTCGTTGCGGACCCGTCCGACGTCAGTGGTCCCGTCAGCCGCGGCGTGGGTACGCGCGATGCGGGCGGAGCCTCCTCCGGTGGACCGCGTCGTACTGATCGGCGGACCGCATCTGGCGGCCGGACGAGAAGAGGTACGGCGGCTTGCCGAGCTGTATCCGGATGCTGTCGTGCTCGCGGACGGCAGCGCGACCGCCGACGCCGTGCTCGAGGCGATCGACGGGGCGTCGCTCGTGCATGTGGCGGCGCACGGCACGTTCCGCGCGGACAGTCCGCTGTTCTCGGCGATCGAGCTGGATGACGGCCCGCTCACGGTGTACGACTTCGAACGACTGAAGCGGGCTCCGCATCGCATGGTGCTGTCCAGTTGCAGCTCGGCGCTCGGCGGACCGAGTGGCGCCGACGAGCTGGTCGGTCTGGTCAGTGCGTTGGTGGCGCTCGGATCGGCCGGAGTGGTGGCGAGCGTCGTACCTGTGTCCGACCCCGCGACCGTTCCGCTGATGCTGCGCCTGCACGAACAGCTGCGGGCCGGTGACGGGCTCGCCGAAGCGCTTGCCCGGACACACGATTCCGACGACGCGACCTCCCAGTCCTTCATCGCTCTTGGTGCGTGAGTGCGGGTCACAACTGCACCCAGTCCGTGACGACGCGGCCGGTAGCGGTGTCACAGCGCAACCGCATAGCGCCGGCCGGCGGCGTCGGCAGCTCGAAGAAGCCCGATTCGTCCACGTCGATGTCAACCGTCGTACCGTCTGCGGTTTCGACCCGTATCTGGGCTGCGCTGGGCGGCAGGATCTGGCCGAAGACTTCGGAGCGCACCACCTCCAGTTCCACGGACAGCGGCGTCGAGGTGAACACCAGCACCCGGTCTGCATTCGACTCGGCCCGGACCTCGGCGGCCGACGCCATCGACGAGTCGAAGGTCAGGCTCGCCAGGAGCAGGTCGTCGTCGATCGTGCGCCACGACAGGGCGCCTTCGGCGTGCTCGGCGATGGTCTGTGCCAGCGGTTCGGTGGCCCGGACGGCCGCCGCGAGGTCCTCGAGAAGACGGTCATCGTCATCCCAACGATGCTGCGTCATGTCGATCACCTTCTGTCGGTTCGGATGCGACGTACCCTCTGACGGCTGGAGTGCTGCGGAGCCGCGCGAGGGCGCGGGACCGCGTCGGCCCGATGCTTCCTACCGGGATCCCGGTGCGTCGGCTGATCTCGGCGTACGACGGCTGTGGGTCTTGCATGAGCAGCAACAGCAGCTCGCGTTGCCGGCTCGGTAGTTCGGCGAGCCCGGCGAGCAGCACCTGGTGCCGCTCGGACCGGACGAGTCCTTCGTCCGGGTCGGGAACATCGGCGACGGGCGGCTGGTCGTCATTCAACGGGTCACTCATCCTGCGGAGGTGTTGCGAGGACAGGTAGCGGATCGACTCCCGGCGCGCGGTCGTGACCAGCCAGCCGGGGATCGCTCGCGGCTCCTGGAGGCTGTCCAGGTGCTCGACGAGCCGCAGCCACACCGTCTGTGCGACGTCCTCCGTCTCGGCCGGCGTCAACCGGAACCCGCGAATGACCGACACGAGCAGGGGTGCGTAGCGGGCGACGAGCTCCCGCCACGCCTGTTGATCGCCCGCGGCTGCGGTGACTACAAGTGCGGTGACTGGTGAGACATCCTGTTCCATTCCCGCTCCCGGGTGGTACGTGATGCTTCGTGCGAGAGGTGCACGCCATCGCTCCCCCCTGCGATGGCGTGCCTCCCCGTGGTGTTCCGGTTCCGCAGGCTCAGGGCTCGCGGAGCAGGAACGTCGGGCCCTCGCTGAAGGCGGCCATCTCCGTCAGCACGTTCAGTGCGGTGCGGTAGGTGATGACCACGACGAGCTTGTACACGCCGGAGTCCGGCGCCTTGTCCGGCGGCAGCGTGTTGGCCGGGACGGTGATCTTGGCGGCGTACGACGGACCGCCGTTCGCCGGTACGACCTTGCTGCCGATGAGCACCTCGGGACCGGGGCCCATCGATTCGGCGTACGCCTTGACGGTCCAGTTGCCGTCGAGCAGCACGGCCGTGGCCGGCGGCTCGACCGTCCATTCGATCGTGACGTCGAACGGGAACTCGTCGTCGAGGACGCGGTTCGGGTTGCCATCGTGATCGATGATCGCCACCGCGGTCACCGAGCCTTCGAGACCCGCAAGGCCGTCGAAGTTGGGATCTGTCATTTCGGGTTCCCCCCAAGCAGGCGCCCCACTCACCAGGGCGCTCTTACCTGGACGGACCTGCGCCGGACTCCACCAGATACATAGAATCCCCGAACCGCTCATCGTCTACTTCTTGCAATAATCGATCGAGATATTGCGCGTACGTGTCTACGGGGTTACGGTCTGGCGCAAACCGCCCCGTTGAGAGTGAGTCGCGCATGTTCCGGTCATTGAAATCCTGGAGAGCCGGCGTGCTCTCGGTCTGCGGTGCGCTGGTCGCCGCGAGTCTTGCCGTCCTCGGATCGACGCCCGCGTGGGCCGCGGCGTCCGGCGGTGTCGGCGCCACGCTGCCGTACGTCGAAGTACAGGCCGAGAACGCGTCCACGAACGGGACGGTGATCGGCCCGAGCGCGGCGTACAACACGCTGGCGGCCGAGGCGTCGTACCGGAAGGCCGTCACGTTGCAGGGGAGCGGGAAGTTCGTCGAGTTCACGACGCCCGCGGCGACGAACTCGATCGTCTTCCGCTACAGCATCCCGGACACCGGCTCGGGCTCGGTCTACACGCCGCAGTTGTCCCTGTACGTCAACGGCACCAAGCAGCCCAACTTCACCCTGACCAACGCCTACAGCTGGTACTACGGCGGCTATCCGTTCACGAACCAGCCGGGGAGCAACCCGCACCACTTCTACGACGAGGTGCACCGGCTGTTCCCGACCACCTATCCGGCCGGCACGAAGTTCCGGCTGCAGGTCGACGCCGAGGACACCGCTTCGTCGTACACGATCGACTTTGCCGACTTCGAGAATGTCGCAGGCGCACTGAGCCAGCCGGCGGGCTCGGTGTCCGTGACCAGCACGGGCGCGGACCCGACCGGCGCGGCGGACTCCACCGCGGCGTTCAACGCGGCGATGACCCAGGCCGGGGCCGGCGGGACCGTGTGGATTCCGGAGGGCACGTTCAAGATCCCGGGTCACCTGATCCTGAACAACATCACGTTCAAGGGCGCGGGAATGTGGCGCTCGACGGTCGTGGGTGCGGCGCCGGGCTTCTACGGCAACTACGCGCCGAACGCGAGCAGCGGCGTACACCTGTCGGACTTCGCCATCTTCGGCGACGTCCAGGAGCGTAACGACGGCGCACAGGTGAACGGCATCGGCGGCGCGCTGAACAACTCCACCGTGGACCGGGTGTGGATCGAGCACGAGAAGGTCGGCGCCTGGATGGACGGCCCGTTCACCAACCTGGTCTTCAACGGCATGCGGATCCGCAACGTGACGGCCGACGGCGTGAACTTCCACAACGGCGTCACCAACTCCAAGGTCACCAACAGCGACCTGCGCAACCTCGGCGACGACGGCCTGGCGACCTGGGCCGAGCAGAACGCCGACGCGAACGACTCGTTCGACCACAACACCGTGCAGTACCCGATTCTTGCCAACGGCATCGCCATCTACGGCGGCCACGACAACTTCGTCACCGACAACCGCGTGATCGACGCCGGCCTCACCCAAGGCGGCGGCATCCACGTCGCCCAGCGGTTCGGCTCGACGACGCTGGGGCGCACCGACGTACTGCGGAACACGATCATCCGCTCCGGGAGCCTGGACCCGAACTGGCAGTTCGGCGTCGGCGCCTTGTGGTTCGACGCCCGCGACGGTGCGATGTCCGGCCTGACCAACGTCGACAACATCCTGATCCAGCAGAGCCCGTACGAGGCGATCCAGTTCGTCTCGGGCTCGAACATCAGCAACGTCCACATCAACAACGCGACGATCCAGAACACCGGGACCTGGGTTGTCCAGGAGCAGGTCGGCGGCTCGGCGACCATCACCAACAGCACCGCCACCGGCACCCAGGCGCCGGGACCGATCTACAGCTGCGGCGTCGGTTTCACCCTGACCGACGGCGGCGGCAACTCCGGGATCTTCGCTCCGGTGCAGTGCCAGAATCTCACGTCGCCGGCATTCCCGCCGTACCTGCCGGACAACGGCTCGCAGATCTCGATCAGCCCGACCGCGCTCAGCTTCGGCTCTGTCGCGACCGGCGGGGCGAGCTCACCGCAAGCCGTCACGGTCACCAACAGCGGTACCGCGGCCGCGCCGGTCAGCTCGGTCGCGACCAGCGGTGACTTCAGTCAGACCAACAACTGCGGCTCGAGCATCGCGGCCGGCGCCTCGTGCACGGTCAACGTCACCTTCCACCCGACGGCGGCCGGCAGCCGGACCGGCAACCTGACGGTCAACGCATCCGGCATCACGAACACCGTCCCGCTCTCAGGCACCGGCGTCGCACCCGGTCCGATCCTCAACGCGAACCCAGGCAGCCTGTCCTTCCCGGACACCCAGGTCGGCAGTTCCTCGTCGGCTCAGACCGTCACGGTGACCAACTCGGGTACGACGTCTGCGACCGTCTCGGGCGTGAGCGCTACGGGCGACTTCAGCCAGACGAACAACTGCTCGACGCTCGCCGTCGGCGCATCCTGCACGGTCACGGCCACCTTCCGGCCAACCGCGTCCGGATCGCGTACCGGCGCTGTGACGGTGACCAGCAATGCGAACAACAGCCCGACGTCGATTTCCCTGACAGGCAACGGCATCGGGACCGATACCAACCTCGCGCGCGGGAAGCTGGCGTCGGCCAGCAGCCAGGTCAACGGCACCCAGACCCCTGCCACGGCGACCGACGGCGACGGGAACACCTACTGGGAGAGTGCCAACAACGCTTTCCCGCAGTGGTTGCAGGTCGACCTCGGTACGGCGCACAGCATCGGCAAGGTGACGCTGAAGCTGCCGCCGTCAGGGGCGTGGGGCACTCGGACGCAGACGCTGTCGGTCCAGACGAGCACCGATGGGTCGTCGTTCAGCACAGCCGTCGGGTCGGCGACGTACACCTTCACTTCGCCGACGAACGTCGTGAACATCACCGTGCCGGCCACGAATGCACGGTATGTGCGGGTCAACATCACCGCGAACAGCGGCTGGCCGGCCGGGCAGGTGTCGGAGTTCGAGGTGTACCCGAGCGGTGGAGCGGCTCCGGGGCTCACCACCAGCCCGTCCTCGCTCACCTTCGCCTCGCAAGCGCTCAACACCGACAGCGCGGCGCAGCCGGTCACGGTGACCAATACAGGCACGGTCGCTAGCTCGATCAACGTCGGCATCAGCGGTGACTACAGCCAGACCAACAACTGCTCGACGCTCGCGGTCGGCGGGTCCTGCACGGTCAATGTCACCTTCCGCCCGACCGCCGCCGGTACTCGCACCGGCACGCTGACGGTCAACAGCAACACTGTCGCGCTGTCCGGTACGGGCGCCGGTGCGACCAACACCAACCTCGCCGCGGGCAAGCCCACCAGCGAGTCCAGCCACAACGATGTCTATCCGTCGAGCAACGTGACCGACGGCAACCAGTCGACGTACTGGGAGAGCGCGAACAACGCCTTCCCGCAATGGGTCCAGGTGGACCTCGGCTCCGCCGTCAGTGCCGGCCGGATCGTGCTGCAACTACCGGCTGGATGGGGCGCCCGCACCGAGACGCTGTCCGTCGTTGGCAGCACCAACGGCACCAGCTTCACCACCATCGTCCCGTCGGCGACCTACTCACTTGCCCCCAGCAACAACACCGCAACCATCACCTTCGCCCCGACCACCCAGCGCTACGTCCGTCTGAACTTCACCGCCAACAGCGGCTGGCCGGCCGCCCAACTCTCCGAACTCCAGATCTGGAACTCATAGGTCAGGACCTCAGGCTGGTTCATCGCGAACCAGCCTGAGGAAGGCCTTCAGCCCGGCGATGACTTCCTGGTTGTCGGTGAGGCGGGTGAGGGAGTGCTCGAACTGCCGGGCATGGGCGTCGACCTTGGCGTGCAAGGCCTTGTCGCGGGTAGTGGCGACAGTGTCGGCGGCGGCGAGGCCCTGCTCAAGACGGGCGAGGCGGCGGCTCTGTTCGGCGGATTCGTCGTTCAGTACGTCGAGGTCGGCCGTGAGGGCTTCGAGGCGGCGAAGTGTCTCGACCAGGTCGTCGCGGGGATGCTTGACGTCGCGCAGCATGCTGGTCATCCGGTCGCGCAGATACGCGAAGTACGCTCCGGCCGGCCGGAAGAACGTGCTGACCAGGTAGAGCGCGGCGAGGTAGTACCCGATTGCGCCGCCCGACACAAACGTGATGAGGGCGACGATTCCCGCCGACACCAGATGCGCCCCGATCGCGAACCATCGCATCCGAACCGCGATCCGCCGCGCCTCCGGCTCCCGCTCGGCCGGTACGTCGATACCCCGCGCCCGACTCGTCCGAATCTCGTGAATCAGCGCATGCGCCTGAAACGACAAGTTCCACGGCACCGTCAACACCCAGAACGTCGACATACCGGCAGCCTCCCGCCGACCGCCGGCACGTCGAATCTGTACAACTACTCAGTTCAAGCAGGGTCGACCCAGCTTTGGTTGCGGGTGCCGACGCAGTCGTAGATCTGTAGTTGGCGGCCGTTGGTGAAGTCGGCCTCGGGCAGGTCGAGGCAGCGGCCGGAGGCCAGGTTGATCAGGGAGCCGAAGTTTCCTTGTCTCCACTTCTGATTGCTGTTGCCGGAGCAGGTCGCGACGTGGACCAAGGTGAGGTTCGCCGTCTGACCGGAAGGTACCTCCAGGCAGACGCCTCCGGTCGTGAGCTCTCCGAGGCTGTTGAGATTCCAGGTCTGATTGCCGTTCTGCAGGCAGGTCCACAGCTGGACGTTGCCAGTGGCAACATCGCGGTCGACGCACATGTCCTGCCGTGTGGTCGAGACGATCGCGCCGGCCGGAGCTGTGCCTTCCGGGGCGGGGGTCCAGGTCGACCCGATCGGGGAGAAGCTGAGCGAGGTCAGCGTGACGGCGCCACCCACGGCGTACAGCCGGATCCCGAGGCTCCCGGACGAGGAGTCGAAGGCGACGTTGTCGCTGACGACGGTCTTCCCGCCATTGCCGAAGACCTCGAGCTGCCCGCGGTCCACCAGCATCCTGATCGTGACCTGGTTCGAGATCGGCGGCATCGACGCCCCGTAGAGGGTCTGAGCCGCGACGGAGTACGCAACTGTGCGATCGCTCGTCCCGTCCGAGCGTGCGTGCAGCCGGAATCCGAACTCCGACGCAGTGACGCCGCTGAGATCGAACTGGGCACTGATCTCGTAGGTGTCGGCCGAGACACCGCTGAGTGGGTCGGTCGACGGATCCGTCGTGATCGTGCGTGTTCCCCAGGCCTGGGACGACGTGCGGATGGTCGAGATCTCGCTGACCGGATTGCGCGTGATGCGGATGCCCTCCGGATAGGTCTTCAGCGCGAGCTCGACCGGGAAGGACGCGTTGCCGGTCCAGGTCACGCCGGCGTTGCTCGGCTGCCAGGCCATCTGGACGACCCGGCCGTTCGGCAGCTGGTTGAAGGTCTGCGGTGCGTACCAGGTGGACGGCGGGAAGGCCGCACCGGAGACGCCCCACTCCATCCGCTGCTGGGTCGTCGAGTCCGCGACGAACAGACCGTTCGCGTCGAGTGAGCCGATGACGTACTCGCCGCTCGCATCCTGGAGAACCCATTTCTTCGAAGCGGAGTTCCCATCGACCGGCAGTTGGTAGAGGTCGGGACATTCGACGAACCAGCTGGCCGAGTAGGCGCCGCGGTACGTCCAGTCGAGCAGATTGGTCGAGGTGTAGAAGGCGGCGCCGGTCCCGGCGCGGAACGTGACCAGCTCCCAGCGATTGTGGTCTGGGTCCCACTGGACCTTCGGGTCGCGGCTCTCGACCGGATCGGTGATGACCTTCGCTCCGCCGTTGTACATCTGGAAGGTCTTCGCACCGTCGGTCGAGTACGCGATGCTCACGCCGTCGGTGTTGGTGAACAGCAGGATCGGGTCGTCGGACCCGACTTTCAGGCCGGTCACGTTGTTCACGTCGACCCAGCCCGAGCCCGACCAGAGGGTTCCGCTCTGGACACCCGGTTCGAGCGTGATCGGTTGCTGCGTCCAGTGCACCAGGTCTGTACTCGTCGCGTGCCCCCAGTGCACCGCCGCGTCCCAGCCGAGCCCGTGCGGGTTGTGCTGGAAGAAGAGGTGATACACACCGCGGTAATACAGCGGGGCGTTGATGTCGTTCATGAATCCGTTCTGCGGGCTGAAGTGGAACTGGCCGCGGTACGGCTCGGTGTAGTCGGTGGCGGCGTACGGATACTCCGGATAGTCCGACGGTGAACCGGCCACTGCCGCTGGGACCGCCGTGAGACCGATGAATACAAGCACCCAGGCCAGGAACGCGGCGACCCGGGTCATGGCGTGGCTCGGAAGCCGTACGTCGCTCCGCTCAGAGCCTGGAACTCCGCGGTGCTGCCGCAGTCGAGGACCTTCGTGTTGACGGTCGACCCGTCCAGCACGACCGTGTGTACGGCGACGTTCGCGGCCGTGTGGTTGGTTGCGACGTAGTTGTTGCTCCCCGACTTCACCAGGACCATCGTCGGGGTCGCTCCGGACGGCGTGATGTTCGCGGACGGTACGTCGAACGAGAAGTGATTGCCGACCACGGTGTTGCCGCTGCCGTTGAGCTGCACCAGCCCGAACAGGTCGTCGAGCCCGTTGCTGAAGCCGGTCATCGCCGGGAACGATTCGGGGACCCGGAGGAAGTGGTTCGACCCGATCAGGTTGTTGTGGCAGGCGCCCTCGAGCTGGATCATCCCCGAATAGAACGCGTGCAGGCGATTCGCGCTGAGGTTGTTGTTCGTGCTGTTCTTCAGATGGATCGAGCTCTTGCCGCGGGGGAAGATGTTGTTGCCGGAGACAATCAGGCCGAAGTGGTTCTCGGCGTAGATCGAGAAGCCGACATAGCCCGCGCCGATCATGTTGTCGTTGACCATGCTGGCCTGTCCGGAGCCGACGAGCTCGATGCAGTTGCCGTTCTCGCAGAGGAAGTTGCCCTGGATGTGCAGCGCGTCGGCGTCGGTGATCACAATCCCGCGCTCCAGGTAGATCATCCCCAGGCCCCGGATCCGCAGCGAGTCGGTGGCGGTGGTCGACCGGATCCCGATCTTGCCGTTGAGGTAGCTGTTCTGGTTCGGCGTGAACGACAGGCCGTCCAGACAGAAGTCCAGCAGTTCGATCGAGCTGAGCCGGGGGTCGCCGCTGCGGCTGATCAGGATCGCCTCGGCGTTCCCGTCGGTGTTCTCCACCCGGATCCGGCTGCCGCCCGGCCAGATCTCGTGCCAGCCGGAGGTGTCGCCGGAGTTGTACCGGATGCTCGACGAGGTGAAGCCGTGCCCGGATCCCTTGATCTGCAGGTAGCTGATGTCGATGACGATGCGCGTCTTGAGCGAGTAGTCGCCGGGCGGGATGTAGATGACCGCTCCGGGCTTGGAGGCCTGCGTCGGCTGGTTCGTCTTGATATCGGAGATGATGCTGTTCACGATCGCGCCGATGTCGGTGTAGGCGGTGGTCGATGGGCTGCCGGAGATGGTCCAGGTGGTGACGTCGTAGATCGTCGAGGGCATCGTCGTCTCTTTTCGTGGGTGTGCGGTCAGAGCAGGCCGAGGAGGGTGTTGTGCGGTCGCGGCTCCGAGGCCACGACCGTGGCGGCAGTGGCGGCAGTGGCCGCCGGCGCGCTGGGGATCTGGAGATAGCCGGCGGCGCTCACGGCGGCCGCGGCTGCCAGGAAGACCCGGCGCGACACACGAGCATCTGGCGGGGTGGAGGAGGTCATGGCGGCTCCTTCGAGAGGTTGCCAAAAGGTTTTGGCAGAGCGGAATTGATCCGAAGGTAGAACCGCCGCCAACCGGCGGCAAGGTCGTCCGCGCTGCCAAAAGTTTTGGCAGCTGTTTGGCAGAAGTTTGGCGTTGACCGCGCGGCTCCGGCTGTCGAACACTGCTGCCAAGACGTTTTGCCAAAACGTTTAATCACAAGCCTTGAACGGAGTCGGAGCATGAAGCTTCGCAGCACGAGCGGTCGTCTCCGGACCGCGATGGCCGGCATTGCCGTCGCCACGAGTTTGATTCTTGCCATCGCCGGCTGCGGTGCCGGTGGGAGCTCGGCGGGTCCCGCCGGCAAGCTCACGGTCCTGGTGGAGGGCGGCGGCAAGGCCGAGCTCCAGCCGATCGCCGATCTCTACCAGAAGCAGACCGGGACGACGGTCGAACTGGTCGAACTGCCTTACGACGGTCTCTACGACCGGATCCAGACCGAGCTCGGCTCCGGCAAGACGTCGTTCGACGTCGCGGCGCTCGACGCGATCTGGTTGAGCGCCTTCTCGGCCGGTGTCTCACCGCTCGACGACCTGTTCACCGACGACGTGAAGCGCGATC
Source organism: Kribbella rubisoli (assembly GCF_004217145.1). GTDB lineage: Bacteria > Actinomycetota > Actinomycetes > Propionibacteriales > Kribbellaceae > Kribbella > Kribbella rubisoli. Next base: position 486,935 of record NZ_SHKR01000012.1, read on the forward strand.
TGTTCCCGGGCCTGGTGACCGAGGCACAGGTCGGCGGGTCGTACGTCGGGATGCCGGTCTGGACGAACTCCGAGATTCTCTACTACCGGACCGACCTGTTCGGCGACCCGAAGGAGAAGGCCGCCTTCCAGGCGAAGTACGGGTATCCGCTCGTGCCGCCGACGACATGGAAGCAGTACCAGGACGTGGCCCAGTTCTTCACCCGCGACACGAACGGCGACGGCCAGACCGATCTGTACGGCACCGATGTGAAGGGTGCGGTCGAGACGGAGTGGCTGGCCACGGTGTCGCAGACCGGCGAGAAGACGATGGTTCTGGACCCGAAGAGCGGCGATGTCACGATCGACGACGCCGATCACCTGGCAGCGTTGAACTTCTACACCAGCTTGTTGCCCTATGCACCGCCCGGCGCCGCCCAGCTCGACTGGGCCGGATCGCAGAACCTCTTCTACCAGGGCAAGCTCGCGATGATGCGCTTCTGGGGACACGCCTACACCCAGACCCCGGCCAACGCCGCGGTGAAGGGCAAGATCGGTGTCGCTCCGATGATCGCGGGGCCCGGCGGCATCGCCGGCGTACCGGGCGCCTGGTACCTCTCGGTGCCGAAGGCAACCGATAAGCAGGCCGAGGCCAAGAAGTTCGTCGCCTTCGCCTACGAGCACAACGACCTCTCGATCAAGACCTCGTTGGGCCTGGTATCGCGGATCTCGGCGTTCGAGTCGCAGGCCGGTGTCGCCGGGCACGAGAACTACCCGGCGATCCTCACGACGCTGAAGTCTCCCGCGACGATCGCGCGGCCGGCCACGTCGAAGTGGCAGCAGATCGTCACGAGCGTGCTGACGCCGATGCTGCAGAAGGCGGTCGTGAAGGGCGCGGACAACGCGGCACTACTGAAACAGGCGAAGGCCCAGATCCAAGCCATCGTCAAGTAGACCGCCGTACCTGCGACCCCGAAGGACACTCCTGTGCGCCTCACCGACCGCCGGTTCGCGCTCGTACTGATCGCGCCGGCCGCATTGTTCCTCGCCGCGTTCGTGGCGTGGCCACTGCTCAGATTCGTCTCGAACGCGTTCTACGAGATCTCGCCGATGGCGGGCGGCCCACGGAAGTTCGTGGGTTTCGAGAACTTCGCGACCGCGTTCAGTTCGCCGGCGTTCCAAGGAGCGGCGCTGCGGACGATCGTCTACACGGTCATCGTGGTCGCGCTCGAGTTCACCTTCGGGCTTGCCGTGGCGCTGGTCTTCGCAGCGCTCGGCAGCCGGTCGGCGGTGTTCCGTACCGTCTTCATGTACCCGCTGATGGTCGCCCCGGTGGTCGCCGGCCTGCTGTGGCGGTTCCTGCTCATCGACAACTTCGGCATCCTCAACGAGCTGCTGCGGCGGATCGGACTGTTGCACAGCACGGACCAGATCGGCTGGCTGAGCAACCCGAGGATCGCGTTGTTCTCGGTAGCGATGCCCGACATCTGGCTGACCACCTCGTTCATCACGCTGGTCCTGTTCGCGGGCCTGCAGAACGTGCCGGGTGATGTCATCGAGGCCGCTCGCATCGACGGTGTGCGGTTCCCGACGCTGCTGTTCCGGATCATCCTGCCGCTGCTGCGGCCGGTGATCGCAGTAGCGCTGATCGTTCGCGGTATCGATGCGGCCCGGGCGTTCGACATCATCCTGATCCAGACGAACGGTGGGCCACAGGACAGTACGACGACCCTGAGCCTGCTGATCTACCGCACGATGACGCGCAACGGGGATCCAGGTCTGGCGAGCGCGATGGGCACCGTGTATCTGATCGTGATGCTCGCGGTCGCCGCTGTCGCGATCTTCGCGATCTGGCGGCCCGGAGGTGATGAGGCATGAACGGCCTCGAAACCCGCCGCCGCCCGACGCGCATCATCCTCTGGGCCGCGCTCGCCGCTGTGCTCGTGCTGTATGGCTTCCCGTTCGTCTACCTGCTGCTGACGTCGTTCAAGACGCCGCTCGACGCGATCGCCGTACCGCCCCAGGTGTTGCCGTCGCAGTGGACGCTGGACAACTACGTCGCCGCGCTCAGCAAGGAAGGCGTCGTACCAGCGCTGATCAACAGCGTCGCGACCGCAGTTCTCAGTACGGCGTTCTCGCTCGCGCTCGGGGTGCCCGCGGCGTACGCGATCACCCGCTTCCGAACGCCGAGCGGGCGGATCTTCGTGGTCGCGGCGCTGGTGACCCGGATGGTGCCGACGATCGCCGTCGGGGCGCCGCTGGTCGAGACGATGCGGCGGCTCGGCATCTCCGACACCACGATCGGATTGGCGATCGCCCACACCACGATCTCGCTACCGCTGTCGATCTGGCTGATGTCGAGCTTCTTCGAGGCGGTTCCCATCGAGCTGGAAGAGGCCGCCAAGGTCGACGGCAGCGATCGGCTGCAGGCATTCCGGCACGTCGTCCTGCCGGTGGTTTCCGGCGGCTTGGCGGTCACGGCCATCTTCGCGTTCCTCGCGTCCTGGAACGAGTTCCTGTTCGCGCTCCTGCTCACGTCGGTCCGGGCGCAGACCACGCCGATCGTGATCGCCAACTTCCAGACCCAGTTCGGCCTGGACTGGGGCGGCATGACCGCGCTCTCGGCGGTGTACTCCGTCCCCGTCATCCTGCTCACCCTCGCGCTCCAGCGACACATCGTCGCCGGCCTGACCCTCGGCGCCGTCAAGGGCTGACACCACTCACCGCTTCTGAGAAAGATGGAGAAGATATGGAATTCTGGCAACCCAACAGCCCGCTCGGCGGCCTGGCCCATGTGAAATCCGGCCGGTCGCGGCGCGAGTCCAGCTGGGACCGTAGCGGCGGCAACCGGGACTTCGCGGTGGTGCCCGCGGGCGAGACCTTCGTGATCGCCGACATCGCCGGCGCCGGGCGGATCGAGCACATCTGGCTCACGACCCGCTGCTATTCGGAGAAGTACCTGCGCAAGCTCGTGATCGAGATGTTCTGGGACGGGGAGGAGAACCCGAGCGTACGCGCGCCGCTCGGCGACTTCTTCGGTGTCGGGCACGCGGTCGCGAAGCACTACATCTCCCTTCCGCTGAACGCCGTGTTCGGGCCTCGGCGTGGTCCCAAGGGGCCGTTCGCGGCCGCGATGAACAGCTACTTCCCGATGCCGTTCGGCAGCCACGCGAAGATCCAGATCCGGAACGAGAGCGATCAGCCGATCGAGAACCTCTTCTACTACGTCGATTACGAGCTCAGCGAACAGCCGATCCCGGACGACGTGGCCCGCTTCCACGCGTACTACCGGCAGGAGAAGCCGGCAACCGCCGTACGGCACACCACCGAGCTCGAGAACCCGGCGCCGTGGGACCTGCCGGGGACGAACCTGACCGGTGACGACAACTACGTGATTCTCGATGCGACCGGCACGGGGCACTACGTTGGCTGCGTGCTCAGCATCGACAACTTCGACGCCTCCAACCAGGTGTTCTCCTGGCCGGGGGAGGGCGACGACATGTTCTTCATCGACGGGGAGGTGTGGCCGCCGTCGTTGCACGGGACCGGCACGGAGGACTACTTCGGCGCTGCCTGGGGATTCCCGAGCGGTGAGTACGCCGGGCCGTACCACGGCATCACCCTCGGTGCGAGCCCGCAGGAGCACTTCGGCCTGTGGAGCATGTTCCGCTGGCACATCGAGGACCCGGTCCGGTTCGAGCAGAGCCTGCGGGTGTCGATCGAGCACGGACACGCCAACGACCAGGGCAACGACTACTCCAGCGTCGCTTACTGGTACCAGTTGGGCGAGCATGCCCCGCATGCCGATCTGCCTCCGGTCGAGGAACGGCTGCCGCGACGATGGCCGGAACACGGACTGTGGGACGAGTAATGCCAGACGAGGATGTGGTCGTGCCGAAGGTGGGCATCCGGGATGTCGCACGCGCCGCGGGCGTGTCCGTCACGACGGTCTCGCACGTGCTCAACGAGACTCCACATACCCGGACGAGCGAGGCGACCCGGGACCGGGTGCGATCGATCGCGCGGGACCTCGGCTACACCCCGAACCGGCTCGCCCGCGGCCTGCGAACCCGTACGTCGGACATGATCGGGCTGCTCACCGAGGAGATCGCGACCACCCCGCACGCCGGTCGGATCATCCTCGGCGCGCAGGAAGAGGCGAGCCGGCACAACCTCACGCTCGCGATCATCAACTCCCATCTCGACGCCGGCGCGGACGCCCGCCGCGCCGACGCCCGGGCCCTGATCGAGCGTCAGGTGGACGGGATCATCTACGCCACGGTGTTCCACCACGAGGTGTCGGTGCCGCGCGAGTTGCGCGCCGTGCCGGCAGTGTTGATAGGAGCCCTGGACCGGCAGGGCGTCGTACCCGCCGTCCTGCCGGACGAGGCCAGTGGCGCGGCCGATCTCGTCGCCCTGCTGGTCGACGCCGGGCATCGACGCATCGCGTTCGCGAACTCGAGCATCGAAGTCCCGGCCACGCAGGGGCGCCTGGTCGGCTACCTGCGGGGCCTCGAGGAGGCAGGCATCCCACGGGACGACCGGCTGATCGCGTCGGGCGTCTCGGAGGCGGCCGGAGGATACGAGGCGAGTCTCGAACTGCTCGATCGCGAGGACAGGCCGACGGCGATCTTCTGTTACAACGACCGGATGGCGATGGGCGCCTACCGTGCGGCCCAGGAGCTCGGCCTGCGAATTCCTGACGGCATCTCGATCGTCGGCTTCGACGATCAGGCGCCGATCGCAGCCAGCGTCTACCCGGCGCTGACCACGGTCGCCCTGCCGCATTACGAGATGGGTGCCTGGGCGGTTGCCACGCTGACTCGGCTCGTCCAGAGCAGCAGTACGTCGTGGTATCGCTCGACCCATCCGACCTGGCTGCCCTGTCCGGTCGTCCTCCGCGAATCGGTTGCCCAGATCAACCGTTGACGGCGGTATCCCTGCGACAGAAGGCAGACATGCGTCCGCGATTTCACTTCACCGCGCCGCGCGGGTGGATCAATGACCCCCACGGCATCACCTACCGCGACGGCCAGTACCACCTCTTCTACCAACATGTTCCTGACAGTCTTGAGTGGGCACCTGACTGCCGCTGGGGACATGCACTGTCGCCAGATCTGTTCTCCTTCGAGACCTTGCCGACTGCGATTGCGCCGGGAGACGGCGACGACGGCGTGTGGACCGGGTGTCTGGTGACTGATGACGCGGGTGAGGACCGCATCTTGTACACCTCCGTCGAGCAACCGGGGATCGCCATCGGACGCGTGCGTCTCGCGACGCCGGCCGACACCCGATGGATCAGTTGGCGGAAGGGCGCGGTGGTTGCCGAGCCGCCGGCCGACGTCGAGCTCGTCGCCTACCGGGATCCCTTTGTCTTCCGCGACGGCGCGCAGTGGCGGATGTGGATCGGTGCCGGCCTCGCGAACGGGTCTGCGGCGGCGCTCTCGTACCTGTCCGACGACCTCCGGAAATGGACGTACGACGGTGTGGCGGCTCAGCGGCCGGCTGATCAGCGTGAGCCGATCTGGACCGGTGCGGTGTGGGAGTGCCCACAGCTTGTCGAGATCGACGGCCGGCACGTGATGATCACGTCGGTCTGGGACGACGACGTACTGCACTACGTCGCGTATGCGATCGGTTCCCATCGCGGAGGCAGGTTCGAGGCGACGACGTGGGGCCGGCTGACGTTCGGCGACAGCCACTATGCGCCGTCGTACTTCCGGGACTCCGACGGCTGCGCCTGTGTCATGTTCTGGCTGCGGCACATCGCTGACGAGAAGGCAGGATGGGCCGGCGCGCACAGCATCCCCTACGTCCTGCACCTCGACGGCGACCAGCTTGTCGCGACGCCACATCCGGGCCTAGAGGTGCACCGCCGGCCGCCATCGCAGGGCCTCGCCGCCGACGCGAGCTGGACCGGGACCGACCTCGAGATCTCCTCCGGCGACCAGCCCGTCGCCACGATCACCGCGACGACCGAGCTGACCCTCCGAGTCGGCGACGCATCCTGGTCGATGCCACACGACGGCGGACCGGTACGCATCATCCTCGACGGCCCGATCATCGAACTCGCGACCCGTCAGGGCCTCATGGCGGCCGCCGTCGCACCAACAGCCGACGAACTCACCATCACCGCCGACGGCAACCTCCACCACTTCTCCGCACTGGCCGCCGATCCTCAGACCTCCGAACGTTGAAGGTGGCGGGTGGTCGGGCGGTCTTCGGCGTCGAGGTGTACGACGATGTGGTCGTCCCAGCGCTTGTCGGAGTGGGGATGGTCCGAGCGCCAGTGGCAACCGCGGCTGTCCTGGCGGGCGGTCGCCGCGACGATGACGGATCGCGCCACCGTCGCGAGCGGCCCGTTGCCTAGGGCATCGAGTTCGTCCGCGGCGGCGTTCAGGCTCGCGCCGTCGCGACGGATACCGGCGTACCTGGTCAGGATCGAGCGGATCCGCTCCGGTTCGCGATCCTCGCCAGGCGAGACCTCGTGCGTGCGACCGTGGTCCACCGCGGGCAGGTCGAGCGTGAGTGCCGTGGCGACGCGCCGTCCGAAGACCAGTCCCTCCAGCAGGCTGTTGGAGGCGAGCCGGTTGGCCCCATGTACGCCGGTCGCGGCGACTTCGCCGACGGCATACAGACCTGGTACGTCGGTTGCACCGTTCCGATCGGTCCGAACGCCGCCGCACAGGAAGTGTTCGGCGGGCGCCACCGGGATCTGCTCGGACACCATGTCGACGTCGATCCGTGCGCAGGATGCCAGTACGGTCGGGAATCGCCGCCGGATTACGTCGGGCGCGACACCTGTCGCGTCCAGCCAGACGTGGTCGGTTCCGTCCCGGCGCATCGTCGCCTCGATCGCCCGTGCGACAACATCCCGCGGAGCCAGATCGGCTCGGGGGTGCAACCCGTCCATGATCCTGTTCCCGTGGGCGTCGAGCAGTACGGCGCCTTCGCCCCGGACAGCCTCGGTGACCAGAGGCAGCTGACCACTCGTCTCACCGGTGTGGAGCGCGGTCGGGTGGAATTGGACGAACTCCATGTCCACCAGCGATGCGCCAGCTCGCAACGCTAGGGCGATGCCGTCACCGCGCACCGCCGACGGATTGGTGCTCGCCAGGTAGGCGTTGCCGATACCGCCAGTGGCCAGTACGACGGCACGCGCGTCGATCTGCGTGACGTGGCCGTCCGTCTGGACGAGCACGCCGACGATGCTTCCGGAGTCCGACTGCACCAGGCCGACGGTCCGTCCGCTCATCGTCCGTACGCCGGTTCGCTGCAGGGCGATCCGTAGCGCGCGATGAACCTCGGCGCCGGTGGCATCCCCGCCGGCGTGCACGATCCGGGGACGGCTGTGCCCGCCCTCCAGAGTTCTCGACAGCGACCCGTCGGCGTTGCGGTCGAAGCGAGCCCCGTGAGCGATGAGCTCGGCGACTCGCTGCGGTCCTTCCTCGACCAGCGCCCGGACGTTGCGGGGATCGCAGAATTCCGCCCCCGCGATGTCCGTGTCGCGCCAGTGGTCCAGCGGATCGTCCTCGCCGTACGCGGCCGAGACGCCGCCCTGCGCCCACGGCGTACTGCCGTCGCCCGCGCTGAGCAGAAGTACGTCGCGGGTCGCCGCGAGACCGAGCGCGGTCGACAGGCCCGCCACACCGGAGCCGATCACGACCACGTCCACGGCGCGCGTCACCGAGCACCCGCAGGCTTGCCGATGGCAACCATCCGCTCGACCGAACGCCGGGCCCGCTCGACGACCTCGGGCGGCAGCTGGATCTCGTCGCGGCCCTCCCGCAGGCATCGCACCAGCAGCTCCGGGGTGATCATCTTCATGAATTTGCACGAGGCCTTCGGGTTGACCGGGACGAAATTCGTTCGCTGGTTGACCTTGCGAAGCTGGTGGAGCATGCCGATCTCCGTCGCGATCAGGGCCGTCTTCGAGGTCAGGTTGCGAGCGGTGTCCAGCATGCCGGCGGTCGACAGGATGTGGGTCCGCTCGGCCGGCAGATCACCGACGCCGGCGAGCCAGATCGCCGACGACGCGCAGCCGCACTCGGGGTGGACGAGGACCTCGGCCTCGGGATCGGCCGCCACCTGGGCGCGCAGGTCGGCGGCGCTGATGCCGGCATGTACGTGGCACTCGCCCATCCACACCTCGATGTTGTCCCGGCCGGTCTGGCGCCGGACATGCGCGCCGAGGAACTGGTCGGGCAGGAACAGGATCGGCTGATCCGCCGGGATCGAGTTCACCACCTCGACCGCGTTGGACGACGTACAGCAGACGTCGGCCTCGGCCTTCACCGCCGCGGTGGTGTTGACATAGGCAACGACCGCGGCGTCCGGGTGCTCGGCCTTCCAGGCCCGTAGCTGGTCGGCGTCGATGGTGTCCGCCAGCGAGCAACCCGCCTGAGCGGTGGGGATCAGCACGGTCTTGTCCGGGCTGAGAAGCTTGGCGGTCTCCGCCATGAAGTGCACGCCACAGAACACGATCGTGGATGCATCCGTTTCGGCAGCGATACGCGACAGTGCGAGTGAGTCGCCGACGTGGTCGGCGACGTCCTGGATCGCCGGCTCCTGGTAGTTGTGGGCGAGGATCACCGCGTCGCGCTCCTGGGCGAGGCGGCGTACCTCGTCCTGCCAGGTGATTGCTGTACCAACGGTCACAACAGTTCCTTCTCTCGGGAGATTTTCGCTTGACAGGCGATAACTGGGGATGCCGACGCGACCAGCAGGCTGATGTCGAGGGCGGTGGGGGAGTGCGTCAGGGCGCCGACCGACATGGCGTCGATACCGATGGCGGCGACGTCTGCGACGGTGTCGAGCGTGATGTTGCCGGAGGCCTCGAGTCGGGACTTGGACCCGGAACTGTCGCGCCACTCGATGATCTGAGCCATGTCATCGGCCGACATGTTGTCCAGCAGGATCCACTCGACCTCGCAGTCGAGCGCCTCGCGGGCTTCCTCCGCGGTGGTGACCTCGACCTCGATCGCCATGCCTCTGCCCTCCGCGGTCATGCCGTCCCGGACCCGGCGCACGGCGGGGAGGACGCCGCCGGCCGCGGCGAGGTGATTCTCCTTGAGGAGGACCATCGCGGCCAGGTCGAGCCTGTGGTTCGTGCCGCCGCCGCAGTTGACGGCGTACTTGTCCATGGCCCGGAGACCGGGCGCGGTCTTGCGGGTGTCGAGGAGCCGGACCGGGCGCGCTCCGATCGCCGCCACGAAGGCCGCCGTGAGGGTTGCGATACCGGACATCCGCTGGACGAAGTTCAGCGCCACCCGCTCGCCGGTGATGATCGAGCGAGCCGATCCAGTGATCGATGCCAGCGGCTGTCCCGGGACGACCTGATCGCCGTCGGCGACAGCCGGCCGCACCTCGACGGTGGGATCGATCGCCGCGAACACGCCCTGTACGAGCGGTAGGCCGGCCACGCGACCTGCCTGCTTGGCGACTATCGTCGCCTCGACCTGCAGCTCGGCCGGGACGCTCCATCGCGTGGTGACGTCGTCCACCGCCTGGTCCTCGGCCAATGCGGCCGTCACCGCGGTCCGGACCGTCTCCGTTGTCAGTTGCATCTGTTGCTCCGACCTTCCGTGATGTTTTCGCTTCAGAGGCGATAACTAACTGGCACGCTACCATCGGCGTCGTGCTCGCAGCCAAGAAAGGTGATCCGGTTAACTTCCCCAGCTACCCGCACGAGGTGCTGTCGGTGGTCCTGTCGGTCCGGGACGGCAGGTTGTGCGTCCTGCTGTGGAAGCGCGCACAGAACCCGTACGGCGGTCGCTGGGCCCTCCCGGGCGGCGGGGTCGAGCCCACGCAGCGGCTCCGCGAGGCCATCACCAAGCACCTCGCGACGAAGGTCGACGTTCGCGACGTAGCGCACCTCGAACAGCTGGCCACCCATAGTGCGATCGATCGCGATCCGCGGGCCCGCGTACTGGCGACGGCCTACCTCGGGCTGGTTCCGTCCGACGTACGGCCGGTGCTTCCGTCCGACACGGTCTGGCATCCGGTCGACGACCTGCCGCAGACCGCGTTCGACCATCACTTCTTCATCGATGCCGCCGTCGGGCGGCTGCGCGCGAAGCTGTCCTACACGAACATCGGCTTCGCGCTGGCTCCGCTGGAATTCACGATCGCCGAGCTGCGCGACCTGTTCGGCGCAGCACTCGGCTATGAGCTCGGCGCCACCAACCTCACCCGCGTCCTGACCCGACGCCATGTCATCGATCCGACCGCCCGCCGCTCCAGCCCCGGCCAGAGCGGCGGCCGCCCCGCAACCGTCTACAAATTCGCTGCCCGCGAACTCACCGTCACGGACCCCTTCGCAGTACTCCGCCCACCCCGCTGACCGCACGCATCGTGGACATAGTCCACTCCCTTGGTCGACTTCGGGGAGAATCGGGCTGTGACGATCTACCGTGCGAACGACGAGCGATATCAGCGGCTCGAGTACCGGCGGGCCGGTGGATCGGGGCTGGCGCTTCCGGCGCTGTCGCTGGGGTTGTGGCAGAAGTTCGGCGCCGACTACCCGTTCGAGCGGCAGCGGGAGATCGTGCTGCATGCGTTCGACCTCGGTATCACCCATTTCGACAACGCGAACCGGTACGGTCCACCGCATCGGGCCGCCGAGCAGTTCTTCGGGCGGGTCCTGCGTGCCGACCTTGCGCCGTACCGGGATGAACTGATCCTGACCACGAAGGCCGGCAACCCGATCGGACCGAGCCCCTATCTCCGGGGCGGATCACGCAAGTCGCTGCTCGCGTCGCTCGACCACAGCCTGCGAGACCTCGGCACGGAGTACGTCGACATCTTCTATCACCACCGCTTCGATCCTTCGACGCCGCTGGACGAGACCGTCGGTGCGCTGGTGAGTGCCGTCCAGCAGGGCAAGGCGCTGTACGTCGGCGTGTCGAACTACCCGACCGATCGTGCGCGCGAAGCGGCGGCGCTGCTGCGGAGTGCCGGCGTGCCGTTGCTCGTCCATCAGCCCCGGTACTCGATCTTCGACCGTACTCCGGAGACCAGCGGGCTGCTCGACCTCGCGTCGGCCGAGGGATTCGGGCTTGTTGCCTACAGCCCTTTGGCGCAAGGGCTGTTGACGGACAAGTACCTGGACGGCGCCGTCCCGCCCGACGCGCGCGCCGCCGCCAGCGCATTCCTGAAGCCGGAGCAGCTCGACGACGTCTACCGCGAGCGAGCCGCAGCGCTGAACAAGATCGCCCACGATCGCGGCCAGTCACTCGCTCAACTGGCCCTGCAATGGGTTCTGCGGCGGCCGGAGATCACCACCGCGCTGATCGGCGCGAGCTCCACCGGCCAACTGGATCACAACGTCGCTGCGCTCGACTTCCCGCCGCTGACGGACGAGGATCTCGCCCGCATCGATCAGTACGGCATCCACGGCACCGCACAGCGGTCCTGACCCGAGGAGAACGATGACCACCTCGCCCTTCGGACTGAGGTACGGCGTTGAGGTGCCGTTCGAGCCGCCCGCAGCGTGGTCGGAGGTGATCGCGCGGCAGCTGGATCACCGTTCGGTACGCAGCTATCGTCCGGATCCGGTCTCCGACGACATGCTGACGGCTTTGATCGCCGCAGCGCAATCGGCTCCGACCTCCGGCAACCTGCAGCTGTGGAGTGTCGTCGCCGTCCGCGACGACGAACGGCGTACCAGGTTGGCCGCGCTCGCCGGTGATCAGCAGTTCATCGAGCAGGCGCCGCTGTTCCTGGTCTGGCTGGCCGATCTGGCGCGGGCGCGCCAGGTGACGACCGAGCTTGCGTCCGGCGCCGCCGAAGGAGCCGACTTCGTCGAGGCTGCCGTGCTCGCCTTCGTCGATGTCGCACTCGCGGCCCAGAACGCCTCACTGGCCGCCGAGTCGCTCGGTCTCGGGACGGTGTTCGTCGGGGCGATCCGGAACCGCCCGCTCGAGATCGCGACCGAGCTCGGCCTGCCGCCGCACGTCTTCCCGGTCTTCGGCCTGACCGTCGGCCACCCCGATCGCCTCGCCGAGACCGCGGTAAAGCCCCGCCTCCCACAGGACGCCGTCCTTCACCACGAGCAGTACGACCTCGACCAGCAGGCCGCCCACGTCCAAACCTACGAGGCCGTACTCAACGCGTTCTACACCACAGCCGGCCTACCCACAGGCTGGATCAACCGAGTCGCCAACCGCTTCGGCACAATCGCCGGCCTCAACGGCCGCGAACACCTCCGCCAAGCCCTCCACTCCCAAGGCTTCCAACTCCGCTGAACCCAGGGCTGGTGGCTTCAGTGGGCAGGTGGTGGGGTTTTGATGGTGTGGGTTTGGAGTTGGACGAGGGTCAGTAGGAGCAAGGAGGCGGTCCAGGCCAAGGGCACGGTGGAGGCTGGGTTGCCATCGCCGTCGACGAGTTCGGGGAGTTCGCCGAGGAGGTTGCGTTTGGACAGGAGCCAGTCGAGCGCCGCCTGTGCCTTGCCGGTTTCTGCGAGGCCTGCCCAGGCGAGAGCGAAGAACGAGGTGCTCGGGGTCCAGGTGACATTGCCCCAGTCGAAGTCCGGATCGTTGCCGGGGACAACGCCGCCGTTGGCTCGCACAAGTGCGTGGTACGTCGTATCGAGCGCGGTGGGCAGGTCGGCCGGGGCGTCGTTGAACGGCGGCGCCATGAAGGCCGCAGCACTGTCGAATCCGTGAAGTCCATCGACGGTGCGCTGGTATCCGAGCGGGGCGAAGTACTTGCTGATTGCGGTCGACAGGCGATCGGCCGCGATCGTCCACCGGGCGGCATCGACGGATTGTCCGAGCGCGTTGGCGAGGTCGACCGCCGAGTTCAGCCCGCTGAGCAGTGGCGCCGCGGTACCGATGTTCGCGGTCTCGGTGCCGAGTTCCCAATAGTCCGGCGATGCGGGCGGTAGACCGGCGGCATCCAGCGAGCCGGCGGCATAATCGGCGGCACGTTGGATCATCGGGTACAGGCCGGCAAGTCGGGCCCGCCGATCCTCGAGTGGGGCCGTCTGGTACCACTGCCAAGTTGCCCAGGGCACCCAACCGTTGCCGTCGAGTTGCCATTCTCGTTCGTCCGGTGGACCCGACCCGTCCAGCTTGGTCCGAGCCTCCCAGGTTCCGTCGGCTCGCTGGGTGGCCGCATTGTAGGTAAGGATCTGGTAGGCCTCGCTCGAGTGCCCGGTGTGCGCGAACGCCGCCGCTACGAAGCTGGAGTCACGCGGCCACGAATACTTCCAGATCGAGTGCCACGCTGCTGTCGACGCGCCGTTGGGTTGTAGTAGTGCACGCATCGACAGCAGCGCGCGAGCCGCAGCATCCTGCTGGGGGCCGGGCAGGCCGGGCACCGTGCCCAGCTTCAACCAGGCGCGCGATTCGGCGATCTGCCGCAACGCGCCCGGGTCGTCCGCCTCGACGGTGACCGGCTCCGATCCACCGGCCGGTAGATACTGCCAACGTCCGCTCGGAAGCCGCAGTACGTTGCTGTTCCGGATGTAGTTTGCGCCACAGGCCTGAAGGGGCGTGATTGCCGCGGTAGTGGTGCGGTTGTCGAACAGACCCGCGGTGTACACAGGTGTCTCCATGGCCGTCAGCTTCCGCTCGCTGTGAAGTTGGTGATGTGGACGCCGGTGTTGTCCGAGTTGTAGGTCACGTTGACCCGTAGGTAGCGGGCCTGAACCTCAACCGGATAACTGTCGCCCGCGCGCGTGGCCGGTGTCGTGGTTTCCTTTGTCGCGATGGTTGTCCAGTTGGTGCCGTCGGTGCTGGCCTGGATGTTGTACTTGTAGTAGCGGGTGCCGTCCGCATAGTTGGTGACGGCAACATTGTTGATGCTGTGGACGCCGAGCAGATCGACCTGCCACCACTGTGGATACGGGTCTGCACTCCAGTAGGTGTCCGGGTCGCCGTCTACCGCCAGATCTGCCGTGTTCACACCTTGCTCGCTCCGTGCGGTGGCGGGTTTGAACTGGGCGAGGTCGGTTTGCGGCGGGTTGATTCCCACCGCTGTGAGGGTGAGAAGTTGCTCGGTCTCGTTGCGGTTGCCGCCGACCGAGCTGCCTGTCTTGTTGGACCAATAGCGTGGCGGGGTGGTCTCGACCCGGCGACGGGAGTCTGCGGACATGGCGAGCGCCAAACCGCTGTATCGGTTGACGAGTCTGTAGCTGCCGCCCGAGGTCTTGGTCTTGATGAAGAACCACTGCTGGCCCACTGCGGCCCGGTAGGGGGAGACGATCGGAGTGGTTCCCCACGCCCGGCTGGTCCTGATGCTGGAGTCGATACCGAGCGCCTGGCCGGTGGCGGCGTTGATGATCCGGTAGGAGCCGTCACCGTTGGGGACGAACGCCCACGCCGCTAGGTTCGAAGCCTTCTGTCCGGCCACGGAGGTGGTCGACGAACTGCCTGACAGCTGGGTGAGAGCCAGGCCGCCGCGGCTACTGATCCGGTAGGTCTTCGACGGGTCCGCCGGGGATGCGGCCGGATCGCTGGATTCGATGGTGATGTTGCGGTACTCAGCGGCGTTGGACGAGCAGTTGTATTCGCAGTAGTTGCGGAACGTCCTGCCGACGATGTTGCCGCTGCTGGCGTTCACGCTGTCGGCGTACCAGTGGTACCAGTAGTCGCCGTACAGGGCGGAGCCGGTGTCGCCGATCTTGTGCCACTTCTGCGTCGAGAGGTCGTCGGTCGCGTAGAACGGCTCCGCGTGCTTGGAGTCGTTCGGGTTGAGAGGGTTGGCACCAGCGATGTAGAGGCCGAGATAGGCGTTGTAGGTGACGCTCATGTACAGCAGCGGTGATTGGGCCGGCAGAGTTCCGGCGGCGAGCTGTTGGCTGACATAGCCGGAGTTCGTGGGCTTGTAGTCCTTGGCCGGATCGGTGTACCCGTTCGGGTTGCCGGTGTCCGCGGGGACGATGTTGCTTTCCCGGCCGCCCACTCCTGGCTCTGACCAGGTGCCGTCGTACCACTTCATCCACGTGCCTCGGGCCATCTTCCCCGAGAGCGGCGCGCGGGCTACGTGCTCCAGGCGGTGGATCGCACCGCCGCCGCCCGGCTTGTCGACGACCGACGAGCCGTAGTAAACGTAGAAGTATCCCGACGCTGTGTCGACGAACAGGCGCTGGTCGCCGTCGCCGTACTTGTAGGTCTGGTTCGGGAACGCCGTCCGGTCCCCGCGCTTGGTGCTGTACGGCGAGGTCAGCACGTGGTCGACGATGGTCCAGGTGCGGCCCTGGTCGGTGGACTTCGCGTAGTCGATGGAGTCGTAGTGCATGCCGTCGCCGAACGGCTGCGGCGTGAATTCGTTGTGTACCAGGCCGATCCAGTTTCCGGTGTCCGGATCCACCCACATTCCCATCAGGTCGCAGTAGTTCGGCTGCGAGTAGGGGGAGGCGGGCGGCGCGAGTGTCGATTGCACGCCGGTCGGGCTGTTGTTGCACCGCCACGTGGTGTCGTTGTTCTTGTCCACCGGATTGGCCGGGTTCGCCCAGGTGTTGAGGGTTGCGTTCGGCAACGCGTCGTCGTAGTTCGTGCCGGAGTAGAACCGCCAGTGCCGCGGGTCGTTGGCGCCGTACAGGGCCTCGGCCTGCTGGGCGTAGAACGTGCCCTCCTTGTCGATGATCGGGTACGCCGGTGTGTCACTCGTGAACGGCTGGGATTTCGCCGGGCCGACTTCGATGGAATAGGTGGTGCCGGTCGAGGACGCCGGCGATGCACTCGCCTGTGCGACCAGGCCCACCGCCGTCACTCCCACTGCGCTCAGCACCGCGACCAGCCTTCTTCTGCTACGTGCCATGGGCCCGCCCGATCACTCGTTGACTAATTGATGGCAGATAACTAAGTGAGATAAGTTAAATGTCTTCAATATGGGGCTGTCAAGGGGGTACGACGTGCCGGGGACCCGCGACTGGAGCGCGGTCAGGTAACGACTCCCGCAGCCTCAATACAGGCCGGCGGGCGTGACGGGCAGGGCTGTCAGTGGCCCCGGACGGCGGCCGGGATCAACGGCGACGCACTGTCCAGCGACGCGATCCGCTGGTCGACGGTGTCCAGGGCGAGCCGCAGCGCGCCATAGGCGACCGCGTCGTCGCCGCGCTCGGATGCCGCTAGCTGCGGCGTGTGCACGCAGGTCCCGGCCAGCAAAGTCTCCAGTCGAGGCACCAGCAAGTCGGCCGCATGGGAGAAGCTGCCGCCGAGCACCACGAGTTCCGGATCGACGGTGAGAACCATCGGTGTGACGCCGCGCGCGAGATCGGCGGCGAAGCGGTCCACAGCGGCGAGCGCCGCCGGGTGTGACTCACGGGCGGCCTGGAAAACCCGCGTGGCCGCGAGGTCACGATCCTCGGGGCTTTCGTTCACGGGGGCGACAGGCGTGGCGGCAAGCCGTTCGGACGCGTCGTTCCATCCCGATCCCTGCAGCATGCCGATTTCACCGGCCGCCCCGCCCGAACCGGTGTGCAGCTTTCCACTGATGATCAGACCGGCCCCCAGCCGCATCCCGACGAGCAGGTAGATCATGTTTTCGGCGCTGCGGCCGCGCCACCGCTCGGCGAGCGCGGCGAGATTGGCGTCGTTGACCACGGTCACCGGGCACGGCGCCACCGCCGTCAACCTGGTTCTCGGATCGAGTCCGGTCCAGCCGGGCAGTAGGACCGAGGTGATGGTGCCGTCAGGGGCAATGACTCCCGAGGTCCCCATCGTCACCGCCCACACGTTCTGCGGCTGGATTCCGGCGGTCGCCAGTGCCTCGCGCAGCGCCTGATCCGCACTCTCGAGCCTGGCGTCGGCACTGTCCTCGGCAGAGACCTCCACCTGATGGCTTGATACGACGGTCGCGTCCAAGTCGGCGATGATCACCCGGATCTTGCGTTGCCCGATGTCCAGCCCGACCACATACCCGGCCTCAGAGCGAAAGCGATACCGCCGGGCCGGCCGCCCGATCCGTTTGTCGTCGGCCTCGGCCTCTGTCTCAGCCAGCCAGCCCTGCTCACCAAGCTTCTCGGTCACGACCTGCGCGGAGCGCCACGACAGCCCCGTGGCATCAGCGACCTCCCGCAACGGCCTCGCCCCGTTGCCCCGCAACGCACCCAACACAGACAACTCGTTAAGCCGCCGCAACAGGCTCTGATCAGTGGCCGCCCGCGGAAAAGCTCCTGTCACATCAGCATCGTACCCATTTAGATACCCCAGGTAAGAATCATGCCTGTGGCTCATCAGCTGTTGAGCGGCGCCACTCGCTCGGGAGGACGCCGTACGCCTGGCGGAAGCGGCGGGTGAAGTGGCTGGGATCCGGGAAGCCCCAGTGGGCCGCGACGGCGGCGATCGGAATGTCGGGCGCTGAGACGAGGTGGCGGCGGGCAGCCTCGAGGCGTTCGGTGATGAGCCATTGTTCGAAGCTGAGGTCGTGGCCGGCGAAGAGTTTGTAGAGGTACCGGAGCGAGATGAAGTGCTCCGACGCCACCCGGGCCGGTGTCAGGTGCGGGTCGGCGAGATGCTGGCGCACGTACCAAGTGATGCGCGCGAGAAGGACCTCGGCCATCGCCGGCCGGTGATGTCTGTCGTCGTCCGCCGCCGAGGCGAGCAGCGCGCGGACCAACTGAGCTGTAGCGGCCCCGAGCATGGGTGCGGATCGCGTGCCTTGCAGTGCGTCGCTGATGGTTGGCAATGCGCTCAGGTGCTGGAGGACGAGCGCGTACATCGGACTGCTGGGCAACCGCGCCGCAGCAGCTCGTACAGTCTCGACACTCAGCCCCAGCTCGTTGTAGTCGATCTGGAAGGCCAGGGATGCACCATGACCGCTCCACGCGAACTCGTACGGCGAAGTCAGATCAACGAGCATCAATTCACCGGTGTGAACCCGCTGCTGGTGTCCGGCCTGAGCGAAGGCACCGACCCCGGTCACCTGCACCGCGAGCGCCAACCGCTCCGGCGCTCCGATCCGCACGTGCTTGGGTGTGCGAACCAGCCGGATCCCCGAGCCCTCGTTGCGAAACAGGTCCGGTACGCCGAGTTGCCAGAAGTCCATCCGGGCATGCACGTCACCGCGCCTGTCCTCGTGTTCGACGCGCGCGGGCACGCTCGCGGACATCATCGCGGAGTAGAACGCCTCGGCACGATCGTGGGGCGGCAGATCGGCGGTATCGAGGATGACAGCCATAGCCGGCCCCTCCCAAAAGCTGTGCGCCGGCAGCCCTGAACCGTGCAGTCAGATCCTATGTCGGCCGACTTTCCGCTGGCTACGTTTGCGGCCACGGTGCCTGACCTGGAGGGGATTCTGATCATGGCTGCTCCCGACACGATCGTTCTGGTGCACGGCTTCTGGATGACACCGCGAAGCTGGGAGCACTGGGTGACGCACTACGAGCAGCGCGGTTTCCGCGTTCTCGCGCCGGGCTACCCGGGGTTCGAGGTGGAGGTGGAGTCGCTGAACGCCGACCCGACCCCGATCCTCAAGCTGACCGTCCCGCAGATCATCGCCCACCTGGAGGCTGTGATCCGGGAGCTGCCGGCGCCGCCGATCATCATCGGCCACTCCGCGGGTGGCGCGTTCACCCAGATCCTGCTCGACCACGGCTGCGGTGCGGTCGGGGTGGCGATGAACTCGGCGCCGACGGAAGGTGTTCGCGTCGTACCGCTGTCGCAGGTGAAGTCGACGTTCCCCGTGCTGAAGAGCCCGGCGAACCGGCACAAGGCGATCCCGCTGTCGCTGGAGGAGTTCAAGTACGCGTTCACCAACACTTTCACCGACGAGGAGTCGAAGGCGCTGTACGAGCGCTACGCGATCCCCGCGAACGGCGGGATCCTCTGGGGGAGTGTGCTCGCGAACTTCCAGCCCGGTCACCAGGACACCTGGGTCGACTATCACAACGACAACCGGGTGCCGCTGCTGTTCGTCTCCGGCTCGGAGGACCACATCATGCCGCCGGAGGTGCAACACTCGAACGCGAAACACTACAAGTCGGACACCGTGACCGAGGTCAAGTTGTACGACGGTTACGCGCACCTCCTGCCCGCCCAGGCCGGCTGGGAGAAGATCGCCGACGAGGTCCTCGACTGGGCCCTGGCCCACGCGAAGCCGGCCACGCCGTGACGGATGTCCGGATCACCCATATCGGCGGTCCGACCACGCTGATCGAGGTCGCGGGTTGGTGTCTGCTCACGGACCCGACCTTCGACCCGCCCGGCCGCCGGTACTCGTTCGGCTGGGGCTCGGCCTCCACGAAGGTGGCCGGGCCGAGCCTGTCGACCGCGGAACTGCCGCCGATCGACGCCGTACTGCTGACCCACGACCATCACGCCGACAACCTCGACGATTCCGGCCGCTCGCTGCTGGCAGGCGTTCGTACGATCGTGACGACCAGCGCCGGCGCGCGCCGGCTCGGCGGTGACGCGGTCGGCCTGTCGCCATGGTCGGTCCACTCACTGGAGCATCCCGATCGACCTGCCCTCGAGATCACCGCAACACCGTGTCGCCACGGCCCGCCACTGAGCCGCCCGATTACCGGCGAGGTTGCCGGCTTCGCCGTACGGTGGCCGGGTCAGCAGCACGGAGCGCTGTGGATCTCCGGCGACACCGTGCTGTACGACGGCGTGCGCGAGGTCGCGCAGCGGATCGACGTCGGGACCGTCGTACTCCACCTCGGCGCGGTCCGGTTCAGCATCACCGGACCGCTCAAGTACACAATGTCCGGCCCCGACGGCGTCGCCCTCTGCGAACTGCTCAAGCCCCACACCGTGATCCCCGTCCACTACGAGGGCTGGACCCACTTCACCCAGGGCCGCGACACCATCACCCAAGCCTTCGCCACCGCCCCCACCAACCTCCGCAACGCCCTCACCTGGCTAACCCCAGGCACCCCCAAAACCCTCACCGTCTGACCAACCGTCGGCGAGGCCAGCAGCCCACCGCCGGGCTGCCTCGCGTTGTAGCTTGGTCCGTTTGGATGTTCCATACACAACGGATGCCTGTTACATTCCTCGTGCCCGTCTCACGACTCAGCCAGTGGAGGCAGAGATGCCGCATGGACACGATCCGCAGACAGCCGGCCGGCGCGGTGCCAAGAGCGAGCCAGGGAAGGATCCACGGTTCGCCCCCTCACGCCGTGCGTTTCTGGCGGCGTCCGGCGTGGTGGCCGGCGCCGCCGTGTTGGCGGGACCGACGCGTCGAGCGATTGCCTCGCCGTTGAGTGGAACCGCTCCTGTCATCTACCCGGATCAGGTACGAACAGTTCGGCCCGGCGAGGCGTTGTCACTTGCAGGCGGCGGACTGACGGGAACGGTGACGCTGAAGCTGTGGGCGATACCTAACGACACCAGCGCACCAACAAGCGTTGCACCACTTCCGGCGGCGCCCCCGGCCGGCTCGACGAGCCTCACGGTAGTTGCGGCCAGCGGGGACAACGTGGTGACCGAGATACCGCCCAGCATCGTCGACGGCGCATACGCGATCTACGCCTCCACTGACGGAGGTACGACGTGGTCGTCGCCCCTGCTGATCAACACCGCCCAGCCGTGGTACCTCGATCGCGCGAAGGCGGCACGTGGCGGCTCGGCAACCCTGATCGGGACCGCCGTCTCCCGGGACGGTCGCACACCGCAGGTGTACCTGCGCGACTCCGGTGGTCTGACGGCCTGCACGGTGGCAGCGGTCAGCGAATATGAGCTGGCCTTCACAGTGCCGACCGCGCTGGCAACCGGCAGCTATACGGTCGTGGCCTCCAACGGCCTCGGCGGCCACTACGCATATGACTCCTCGCTGACCTTCACGGTCACCAACCCGGCCACCGCCCCGGGCACCACGTACGACGTCGTCGCGGACTTCGGAGCCGACCCGACCGGCGCAGCTGATGCGACAACCAGCCTCCAGAACGCACTGAACGCTGCCGCGGCCAACTCCGCAGGCGCGTGCGTATCGTTCCCGGCTGGTACCTACACGATCAGTTCGAAGCTTGCCCTCGGCGCGGGGACCGCAGGCATCCAGATCCTCGGTGCAGGCGCCGGGAGCACGACCCTGAGAATGAGCGACAGTGCGCCGTTCAGCCCAGACATTCCCGTCAACACGGTCATCGATCCCCAGGTCATGAAGGCCGACGACGAGAACGGGATGCTCTACCTGGCCCCGTCCATCCAGCCGGTCGAACTGAGTGGGATCACCTTCGACACCAACGGCAAGCGCGCCATTGTGCTCCAGATCGATGGCTGCAGCGGCGTGTCTGTCACTGACACCGTGTTCGTTGCCGACAGCTATCCCGACGATGCCTGGCTCTACGCGGGAGTCTGTTCCATTTTCGCGCAGAACACCCGTGATCTGACTGTCGACGGGTGCTCCTTCACCTGCCACAAGGGAATCTTCCTCATCAACGTGGTCGACGTACAGGTGCAGAACAACGCCTTCGCCATCTTCTACCCGCGTAACCCGGGCGACCCCAACGCGGCGCCTCATGCCGACAACGACGGCGTAGAAGTGTGGGGAGCCCGCCGGCTCACGATTCGCGGCAACACGTTCGCTCGAGGGTCAAGCACCTACTACTACGCACGCGCCGTGCAGACGGGAGCGCTGAAGGTTTCGCACGGCCGGTTCGGCACCGCCGACGCGTGCGGGGTGGAGGACATGCTCATCGCGCACAACACGGTGCAGGACGCCGGCCAGCCCGGCGACATGGCCAACAACGGCGAGGTCTTCGTCGGTGACACGTTCAACGGCATCACCGGCGGAATCCAGACCCTTCCGGTCAGCTCCACGACCGCGAACACAATCACCGCGAGCGGGAGCACCTTCGCCGTCAACTCGGCCCAGGACCCGATCGGCGCTCACGTCTTCATCCTCGACGGGACCGGCTCCGGCCAGGTGCGTCGGATCATCGGCAACACGACAACTACTCTGACCGTCGACAGAGCCTGGGATGTGCTCCCGGACACGACCTCTTCGTTCCTCATCGACGTTGTGCACGCGCGTCAACTCTATGTTCACAACGCCATCACCGCCTGCTCGAAGTACATCGGCAGCTACGGTCCTTCGCTGCTCGGCGTTGTGGCCCGGAACGAGTTCGACAGCAGTGGCGCGCCCGGCGTGATAGTGCCGGAGATGTGCGGAGCCGGATTCGTCGGCCTGCTGGGCGGGACCGCGGCTGCGGTGAAGTTCCATCCGGTCTTCTACAACCACATCGCCGACAACACTTTCACCGCCGCCCATGCACTCCTCAGCTACCAGGACTTCTCTGGCGGCGTACCGCCGTATCCGTTCCTGCGTGGGAACGTGGTCTCGAGGAACGTCGCATCCGAGATCACGGACGTGGTGTGGATGGGGGACTCAGGAACAACCCCGAGTCCGGCAGCAACCTATGGCCGGTACAACGCGATCGTTCACAACGAGCCCGGTGCATCGGTGACGAACGAAGCAACGCTCGACGGCGGCTGGGACCGCACGATCTATCAGGGACCAGCTTCGGGTCTCGTCGACGGCGGCAGTAACACCGTTGTGGTGCCGTGACAGCTGTTGTGCTCAGGCGGGCGCTCCGGGCCGGAGCAGACCTTCGGCCCGGAGCTCCTTCCACAACTCCTCCGGAATGTCGGTGGAGAACGCGGCCACGTTGTGCTCGACTTCGGCCGGCGTGCGCATTCCTGCGAGCACGCTGACGACAGACGGGTGCCCGAGGGGGAACTGCAGCGCGGCGGCGGTGATCGGCACACCGTGGCTGGCGCAAACGCGGTGTATCGCCTGCGCCTTGTGGAGCAGGGCGCTCGGAGCGGGACCGTAGTTGTAGTGCGCGGACTTGGTAGGGCTTGCCAACAAGCCGCTGTTGAACGGCCCGCCGATCACCACGCGGGTTCCCCGGGCGAGACACATGGGCAAGAGGTCATCGAGTGCACCCTGCTCCAGGAGCGTGTAGCGGCCGGCCATTAGGACGACGTCAAGGTCCAGTCGCTCGACGAAACGGGCCGGCATGGCCGACTGATTCATGCCCACTCCGATGGCCCGCACCGTTCCCTCGTCGCGCAGACGGGCCAGGGCCGGAAAGGCCGTGTCGTAGACGTCCTGTTCGTTGTCGTCCGGGTCGTGGATGTAGGCGATCTCGACGCGGTCGAGGCCCAGCCGAACCAGGCTGTCCTCCAGCGATCGACGGATACCGTCCTCGGTCCAGGCGTCGACGGCTTGTAGCTGGGGCGCTCCCGGATACGCCTCGTTCTGCGCCGCGGTGGCAGGCAACGGTTCCAGGACCCGACCGACTTTCGTCGAGACGACAAGTTGGCCGGGGTCGACGTCGTGCAATGCTGCCCCGGTCTTGGATTCCGCCGCACCGAGGCCGTACGCCGGCGCAGTGTCCAGGTAATTGATGCCGAGCTCGAGGGCACGGTGCACGGTCGCAGCGGCCTGGGAAGCGCTGACGGGCTCGTACAGCCAGCCGAAGGTGGCTGTTCCGAGTCCGAGTTGGGTCAGCGGCAGGCCGGCGACCCCTTCAACCGTGGGAATGCTGGAATCGGACATGACGGCGTCCTCTCAGAGGTCCCAGGGAGCGGAGTAGGTCGGCGGCAGCTGATCGAGCCGCACGGTGAGGCGCAGCCGTACGCGGGAACGCGGCTGCAGCCGTACGCCGACGTACCGGCCGGCGACGTGATGTTCGTGTGTGACTGTGTCGGCTCGTGGCGCGAACTCGACGTACGGCGATCCTGGGTAGTCGCTGTCGCGGCGGTCGTAGCGCACCGACTCGATCAGGTGCTGAGCGAATGTTCCCGATTGCAGTGCGACTTCTCGCGTGCTTTGTAGGGAAAGGTTGATCAGTTCAATGCCGATCCCGGTGTCGTCGAGCTCGAAGACCAGCGCTGCAACGTCTTGGGGAAGTCCGGGGCGGTGCTCCGCGACATCCCAGTAGCGGACTGCTAGTTGCAGCAGGCCACCGTTGTAGACGAGCTGCGGTGCGCCGCAGCACAGCTGGAGCAGTACTTCGGTGACGACCGGATTGAGCTTCTGGTAGTGCGAGTCGGGGATCTCTCCCGGATCGGCGTCGTCGGCTTCGATCAGCGCCAGGCGATGGGCCACGATCGACGACGCTGTCCGCAGAGCATCTGCGGGATAGGCGGGATAGTCTCCGGCCAGATAAGCCAGCCACGGCTGTTCGTGTCCGTCCTCGCCTTTGTTGCGGAACGGCAGCGTGACGGCCCAGGCATAGCCGGACGCGGCGCGCACGGTGTTGAGGCGGTCGAGATCCACGGCTTCCCGGGTGCCGTGCCAGATGGTCGCCAGCATGTTGACCGGTGGCGGAAGTGGGTCGAACCAGCCACTGTCGGCGAACCGTGTCGGCACGAGCAGGGTTTCGGCGTCCTCGCTCAGGCCAAGCCGACGTGCGATCTCGGTCCGCCAGTCCGCGACCACGTTGGTGAGCGGCTGGACGCGTCCTTGCTCGAGCACCAGCTCGAAGGCCCGACGTGCGGGTTGCCAGTAGCTCCGGTCCGCGGTCAGTAGCGCGGCGTTCTGTGCGGCGACCACGGCCGCGGCGCCGACGCTGCCGACGCCGTGCGGGAACGACCAGCCGTAGTTGCCGCCGTACCATCGGCCGTCGTGGTACTCGCCGACGGCGCCGGAGAGTCCGACGTTGTCGGGAAGCACGCCGTCGTTGTCGGCCGCTCGCTGCCACCAGCCGTCGGTGTAGCGCACGACCCAGTCGGCCCAGGTCTGCTCGCCGGTCATCAGATAGGCGTTGAGGACGAGACTGGTTGCGGCAAGGTTCACCACTGCGTCGCCGCGGCCCATCCGGTCGCGCATCTGCTCGCCCATCATCCTGGCCAGCGCGGGGTCCTTGAGCTGTTCCGTCGACGCGATCCCGATCCAGTCGATCGGCAGCCCGTAGCGTTGCATGACTGGGTCCCAGCCATAGACCGGCTCGGCGTCGGTCAGACCCCAGCGCGGCCCACGGCTGCCGGTGTGCGGCGCCCGGATGATGTTGAGCTCGGCGTCGTAGTTGCCGGACTCGTGGCCGGCGTACAGAGCGGCGAACCGAACCGCCCGCTCGACCAGTTGTGGGTCCTGAGGGTCGGCGAGGCAGAGGCCGTAGAAGAACAGGTTGCCCTCGCCCTGGTGAAACCAGTCGTAGCCGATCTCGTACTCCTGGGCGACTCGGCCGAGCCCGGCGAGCTGTGTGGTGACGCCGGTCCAGTGATGCTTTGCGGCGCTCAACAGATCGGCCGAACCACTGAGGAGATAGAGCGTCGGCCAGTTGAAGAACGCCTCGTAGAAATCGTCACCGGCGTCGCGCGAGGTCAGCTGGCCACGATCGACGAAGGGGAGACTCCCGTCTCTCGCCGTGCACTGTGCGCTGAAGATCCGCCATGCCTTGTCGAGGGTCTCGAGGAGATCGCGCTCGAGCACGGCCCAGGCCGGGGGAGGCCCGAGCGGGAGGTCGCCGACAACGGTCAGCTCCGGCCGCCAGCTCATGCCGGGAGGTGAGTGGCGAGCCAGTGGGCGGCGTGGTCGACCTGACGCGCATCGAACACGTGCCCGACTCCCTCGAGCGTGACGTGTTGCAGCTTCGTCTTGGCCTTGCGTCGGCTGTACGCACCGGCGAGATCGCGCGCGAATGCTGCCGCGTCCGCGTCGGTGGCGATCTCGTCGTCGGCGCCGCTCACCAGCAGGACCGGTCGTGGCGCGAGGATCGCTACCTCGTCGGGCCCAACCCGGCCGGCGGCTGCCCCTGGTTCGTCTGCGAGCCCCTGGAACGAACCCAGATTGCTGGCGTCACAGACCGGCATGATCATCACCCCGCACGCGATGCGCTGATCGCCGCACATCGAGAGGATCGACTGCAGCCCACCCCACGACTGACCGACGACCGCGATCCGGCCGGCATCCGCTGTGAGCCCGAGCGCGAGCACTCCGTCGACCAGGGCGGTGGCCAACTCACGCGACTGCCCCAGCAGTACTGGCTGGTCCCTGGCGAAGTCGGCCGTCAGCAGCTCTGTCGTGTCCTCCCAGACCCGCTTGCGAACGCCGTGGGCCGGATTGTCGACCACAACCACGTGATAGCCGCAGTTCAGCAGGCCGGCGACGATCGACGGCGCGATGCGATCCCCGTTGCCACCGGGCAGCGCCTCCTCCTTGGTCGTGCCCATCCCGTTGAAGAAGATGCAGACCCCGCGATCGGGGCTCTCGTCGGCTTGCTGCAGAACGACGACCGGCAGCGGATCGCCGGGCGTCGGGATCATCACCTCACGCTGGTTCGGCCAACCGCGCCAGGGAGACGCCGGCCCTGGCGGTCCCGCGAAGAGCGATGCCTCACGCACGGCTGCGGTGACCGCCTCGACGGCGGCCAGTGCGGCGCCTTCGACCGTATCCGTTTCGGGGATCGTCAGGAGGATGTCGACCTGCCGGTTCTGGGTGCGCGTCGACCGCTGCGTCACCGAGATGAGTGTCGCGCCCGCGGCACGGGCGGCGGCGGGGGCCTGACTCCACGCGATGTGCTCGGCATCGGACGACAGCAGCAGCACCGCGGACTGCGGTGGCAATCCCGCCGCGCGGCGAGGCCAGTGCGACGGGATCGCCGAAGTCGACGCCGGCACCGACAACTCGCGCAGCGACGTCTCCAGCAGTTCGCCGGCGAAGGCCAGGTCGGGGGTGGTCCAGATCTCGACCGCTGCCGCGGTTCGCAACGCCGTCGCGACCGCGGGGATCGCCGCATCGAGCGCGATCTGCGCGGCCGGGTCGGATCGGTGGCCGGTGGCCGCCGGTTCGGAGTCGTTGGCGAAGTCGTGCGCGATGTCCAGGCGCACCGCGGGATAGCCGTCGAAGCCGACGCTGCGCGCGAACCGGGAGACGGTCGGTTGGGCGACGCCGCAGGCCTGGGCCATTTCTCCGATGGACAACGCGATCGCTTCGCCCGGGTTGGCCAGGATGCGTTCGGCGACCCGCTGCTCTGCGGGGGTCAGGGTGGGCAGGGCCGCGCGGATGCGTTGGAGCGCAGCAGACCTCGTACCGCGGAGCGGCGCTTGACGAAGAAGGCTCATTCCATGAATATAACAGACGAAGGGCAGGAAATTTTGATCCAGCGAAGGGTGTCATGAGCATGTCTGGTGCGCTCGGGCCGCCTACGGCGCCAGTCTTGACCGCCGACTCCGTCGACGGGCCGGAGACCGACGCAGCATCGCCACCAGGACGCGGCCGATCCGAGCGAAGCCGACGAAACCGGGGCTCGCGGCAACGAGATCTGACGTTACTGCTCATGGGTGCACCTGCCCTGGTGGCGTTGCTGGTCTTCAACTACCTGCCGATGGCGGGGATCATCCTGGCGTTCAAGAGCTACGACACCTACGACGGTGTGCTCCACAGCCCGTGGGTCGGGCTGCAGAACTTCCACTTCTTGTTCTCCAGTGGCGATGCCCTTCGGGTGACCCGCAACACGGTCGTGATGAACACGCTGTTCATCGCCGCGAACCTGGTGATCTCGATCGGCCTGGCCCTACTGCTCAACGAAGTCCGTGACCGCGCTCCCTGGCTCAGCAAGCTGTACCAGTCGGCGATGTTCCTGCCGTTCGTGCTGTCCTATGTGGTCATCACGAACTTCGCACTGACTTTCCTCAACGCCGACACGGGGATCGTCAACCATCTGCTGCACAACTTCGGATCCTCTGGTGTCGACTGGTACAACGCGCCGAACTGGTGGCCGCTGATCCTGACGGTCGTGGAGGTCTGGAAGGGCGTCGGTTTCTGGGTCATCGTCTACCTGGCCGGCATCATCTCGATCAGCCCCGAGTACTACGAGGCCGCGGCCATCGACGGGGCGTCCCGATGGCAGCAGATCCGGCAGATCACGCTGCCGCTGCTGGTTCCGCTCATCGTGATCAATGTTCTGCTCTCGCTGAGCCACATCTTCAACGCCGACTTCGGGCTGTTCTTCCAGGTGACGCAGAACAGCACGACGCTCTACCCGACCACCGACGTGATCGACACCTACGTCTATCGGTCGCTGACCTCGATCGGCGACGTCGGCATGGCCGCGGCCGCGGGGCTCTATCAGTCGTTCGTCGGCTTCGTACTCGTCGTGACCGCCAACTGGCTGGTCCGCCGCCGCGGCACCGACGCACTGTTCTGAACGAGTCACGACACAAACCAGCGAGACACCAACTGCGAAAGGGTAATCGTGGTGACCGAGACAGCGCCGCCGGCGAAGGCGCACCGCCCCGCACGGCATTCTCCGCCGGCCTTCAACCTGCGCCGCCTCGCGATTCACTGCGGCCTGGCGATCGTGGCGCTCGGCTTCGTCACACCGTTGATCATCGTGCTGTCGGCCTCGTTCTCGAGCGAGTCCGCAATCACCGACAACGGCTACTCACCACTGCCGCAGCGGTTCAGCGCGACCGCCTACCGCTACGTTCTGGGCGACCCGGGCAAGATCGTCCAGGCCTACGGGGTCTCGATCCTCGTGACCGTCACCGGAACGATCGTCTCCTTGACGATCATGTCGATGCTCGCGTACACGCTTTCCCGCAACGACTACAGACTGCGCCGTCCGCTGTCGTTCTACGTGCTGTTCACGATGATCTTCAACGGCGGGCTGGTGCCCACCTACATCCTGATCACGCAGTATCTGCATCTGCAGAACACCTTGCTGGTGCTGGTCCTGCCGTACGTCGTCACGCCGTGGTACCTGCTCTTGCTACGCACGTACTTCTCGCAGCTGCCCAAGGACATCATGGACGCGGCGCGCATAGACGGCGCCGGCGAATGGCGAGTGTTCACCGGCATCGTGCTGCCGCTCTCGAAGCCGGCGCTGGCCACTGTCGGGCTGTTCGTGATGCTCCTGTACTGGAACGACTGGTGGCTCGGGCTGCTCTACATCACCGACGACCGGTTGGCGCCGCTCCAGCTGTATCTGTACCGCATTCTGACCAACATCGACTACGCGGCGTCGAACTCACAACTGGCCGGCACGACCATCGCGATACCGATCCAGACGGTGCGGATGGCGGTCGCCGTACTCGCCATCGGACCGATCGTCGCCGCCTTCTTCTTCATTCAGCGGTTCCTGATCCGCGGTATCGCGCTCGGTGGATTGAAGGACTGACCAGCCGCGGGCGCGCCCTCGCGCTCGCGCCCCTTCAGCAGGAGGATTCAGATGACAGTGGTCTCTCGCCGGGCGTTCTTGTCCGGCTCCGGAAAGGTCGCCCTCGGAGCGGGACTGGCGGCCCTTGGTGTGCCGTCGCTGGCGGCGTGCAGTTCGTCCACGAAATCCGGCGGTGGCGGCGACGGAGTGGTCAGTTACCAGTTCCTCGGAAACCCGAACGAGGGTGATGCCGCGGCGGTGTCCACCGCGCTCAACGCGATGTTGAAGGAGAAAGGCAAGAGCTTCACCGTTTCGCTGGAACCGGTGCAGAACTACACCCAGGCGATGACGCTGAAGTCGTCGGCCGGCCAACTCGGCGATATGTTCTTCACCGCGCCATGGGCCACCGACTACTACCGGCTGGCCGCCGCCAAGAGCCTGCTGGCCTTGGACGATCTGCTCCCGGCTCATGCCCCGACGCTGTGGAACAGCATGGCCAAGACCACGTGGGACGCCGTCCGGGTCAACGGAAAGATCTACGGCGCCATCAACCAGCAGCGGTTCCCGAAACTGTGGGGATTCATCGCGCAGCAGAAGCTCGTCGAGAAGTACCGCTTCGACGTCGCCTCGATCAGCCACTACGAAGAGCTCGAGCCGTTCCTGGCCACGATCAAGCAGCACGAACACGGCATCGTTCCCTGGGCGACAGACAGCGCCGGGAACAACACGGTCTTCAACCCTGAGCTGTTCGGTTGGGACCCGGTCGCCAGCGCCTACGGTCTGGCCGTTCGCTACGACGACGCAAACCTGCAGGTCTTCAACATGTACGACACACCTGAGTTCAAGGCCGCCGCCGCAGTCAGCCGGCGCTGGCACGAGGCGGGCTACGCTGTCTCTTCGCCGTTGTCGGCGGCCGACGCGGCGGCGCAGAACTCCGGTGGCAAGGTCGCCGTCCTGGCAGGCCAGACCGGCCCGACCAACCCGCAGTACTATCCGTTCCCGACGGTCGGAAAGGTACTGGTACCGACGCCGTTGCTGAACACCGACGGTGTCAGCGCGACGCTGACCGGGATCAACAGCCACGCGGGCAATCCTGAGCAAGCCGTGCAGTTGCTGGAGATGCTGAACTCCGACCGGGACTTCTACAACACGATCTGCTTCGGGATCAAGGGCACCCACTGGGTGTTCACCGACGAGAGCCTCGGCGTCGTGGGCTTTCCGTCCGGCCAGAGCGCGGCCAACAGCAAGTGGAACCCGAACACCGACTGGGTGTTCGGAAAACAGTTCAATGCCTACTACCGCAGCGTCGATGACGCCAAGCACAAACGGTGGGAAGCCGAGGCGCAGGTGAACCGCACGGCGGCGACCTCGAAGGCGATCGGCTTCGCCCTGGACACCACCCCGATCAAGACACAGATCGCGACACTGTCGGCGGCCCTCGGCCAGTACCGGCCGCAGGTC
Organism: Kribbella rubisoli; assembly: GCF_004217145.1. Lineage (GTDB taxonomy): Bacteria > Actinomycetota > Actinomycetes > Propionibacteriales > Kribbellaceae > Kribbella > Kribbella rubisoli. The sequence continues at coordinate 517,373 of NZ_SHKR01000012.1, forward strand.
GTCAACGGACTGCAGGACGCTGACAAGGGCGTCTCTAGCCTGCTCAAGAACCTCGACAACGCAGGGATGCAGAAGGTTCTGGCCGAGGCGCAGAAGCAGCTCGACACCTTCAGGAAGAGCGGTGGCTGATCACGTGACCGGATCTGGTCCAGGGCAGGCGGTCGACCCGGAGCCGTTCGCGGTGACCATGGAGATGGACCGCTACCTGGACCGGCAGGTCCGCGATCCGCGTCCTCGCCCGGCCTTCTCGATCCGGCCTCGCCCGGGCGACGATCGCCGCTACGTCGCCGCCCGACTGGACGACATGGTGACGGACACACTGCGCACGAGCCTGGCACTGGCCTACCCCTACATCGCGCCCGGAGCGATCTACGACTCGGTCTGGACCTGGGACGCCTACTTCACCGGACTTGCCCTGCCGACGCGATACCTCGACCACTTCGTCGGGTCGTTGCGGATCCTGCTCGAAGCGATCCGCGCCGACGGCCGGGCCGCATCACTCGTCGAACCGGACGGTACTGCGTCGTACGACCACATGGGCCAGCCGATCCACGCGCAATGGGCACTCGCCGCGGCGCGCCTGACCGGAGCGGGGGAGTGGCTCACGCAGTACTGGCCGGCGCTGGTCGCCACCCGCGACTGGCATCGCCGCGAATGCTCGGGGCGGCACGGGCTGTTCCGCTGGACCGACGAATCAGGATCCGGCATCGACAACGATCCGGCGATGTACGGACGGCTCGGCGGAACGGTCGGGCTAGTGGATATGAACTGCTTCCACGTCCGGGAACTGAACTCGATGGCGGCTCTGGCCGACATGCTTGGGGAACCCGGCGCCGATCAGTACCGCCGCGAGGCCGAACAGCTGCGCCGGGCGATCAACGCCTTCATGTGGGACGACCGGGCCGGCACCTACCGGCACCTCGACCTGTCCGAGCACCACCGGACCACCCACCAACACATCACCTGGGAGGTCCCCCTCCAAGTCGGCACCTGGGGATGCCTGTTCCCGCTGTGGACCGGTGTCGCCGAACCGGCGCTGGCCGACCGACTGATCACCGAGCACGTACTCAACCCCCATAAGTACCTGTCTGGGTTCGGGATCCGTTCCATGGCGGCCGATGAGCCCATGTACAACAACATCGCCATGGCTGACCCGTCCAACTGGCAGGGACCGGTTTGGGGGTTGAGTACGTTCCTCACCTGCTACGGACTCGCCCGCTACGGCTACCGCCACGAAGCCGTCCGCATCGCCACCCGCCTGGTGAACCTGATGGCCGACGACCTGAAAGCCAACGACACCATCCACGAGTCCTACGATGCAGACACTGGCGCCCCGCTGTTCAATCCCGGCTTCATCAGTTGGAACCTACTGGCCCGGCGAGTCCTCGACGACCTCGACGCCGGAGTCGACCCGACAGCGCTGGATTGACCGCGTGCCATGCCGATGGAACTGATCGACTCACATGTGCACGTGTGGGACCCAGTCAGCGGGTACCCGTGGCTGACCGGCCCGCTGCGGCGCCGGTACCGGCTCGATGATCTGCGTCGATGCGTCGAGCCGGATACCTCGGTGTCCCTGATCGTTGTCGAGGCTGGTCGAGGTGACGCCGCCGAGAGCTCCGATCTCCTGGCTCTCGCCGCCACCGATCCATCCATCGCAGGCGTTGTCGGTACCGCGAACCTTCAGTGTCACGGGGCTGGGCACCGGCTCGAGTGGCTGATCACCGGGCCACACGGCCGGTACCTTGTTGGACTCCGCGAACGACTCGGCGGTCGGCTGCTCGCCAACATCGGGGGCGCTGTCGCCGGTCAACTCGCTGAGCACGGACTGGCCCTGGAGGTGAACTGCTCGCCGCAGCAGTTCGCGCAGGTCGGCCGGCTGGTGGAGTTACTCGGGCCAGACGTCCCGGTCGTGCTGGATCATCTGGCTGGGCCACCGGACGCTCCGCACCGCATAGACGCGCTTGAGCGGTGGTCGGGCGGGCTCATGGACCTGGCCGCCTTACCAAGCGTGTATGTGAAGCTGTCCGGCATCCTGACGCAACTGACAGGCCCGTCGTCTTGGCGTTCCGACCTGGTCCGTCAGGCCGTCGACATCCTCGGTCCGGGGAGAACGATGATCGGCTCCGACTGGCCGGTCTGCGTGACGGGCGGAAGCTGGGCAACTGCAATTGACTCGGTGCGCGCCGCCCTGACCGACTATGCGCCACCTGACATTCAGCGCGTGCTCGCCGGTACCGCCCGCCACGTGTTCCGCATTGCCGATCGCTAGCAAGATCCCGTTGGCCTTCCGGGTGCGGCATGCTTGGTCGTACAAGCTCGAGGCGGAGGCGTGGGAATGCTCAGGATCGGCCGCTGATGAGCGGGACGAGGTACGCCGAGGATCGGGCGGCTGTGCGATGGCCGATGGTCGTGCTCGGTGCGCTGACGCCGCTGGCCTGTGTGGTCGCGTTCGTCATCGGCGTGGTGTTCGGAACAGGCGGCTGTGGTCCGGGGCGGCCGTCGGGCTCTGCTTCTCTCTCATGCTCGGCACGGCGTTTCTCTACCGGAACTGGCCGACCGGGATACGGATCACCGGGGACGAACTGCGGATCGGCGCTGTGCGGTCCCCGCGGGCGGCGATGCGCAAGCCGACGGTCACTCACCAGACGTGGGGGCTGTTCACGGTGCCGCTCACCGCTGTGCGCGGCATGACCGTTGAGACCGATCGCGCCGCGATCCGCAGGATCAAGCAGTCGCCGCAGTACTTCACGCTCAGCAATCGGTACGGCAAGTCCCGCGACGTGGGTACCTGCAAGCTCGGCGTCCTGACCGCGCCCTTCATGCGGGCCGCCCTCGTCGTCGAACTGCACGCCGGCTGGGCCCGGTTTCCCAGCACCCGACGCGCCAGCTTCTTCCCCAACGCGATCGGCCGACCCTTCCGGACGTTCCTCACCCCGGAAGAGAGCCTCACCTGGATCGTCCCGACCCGGCACCCGGAGCGCCTGCGAGAAGCCGTCACCTCGTGGTCCGAGGCACGCTAGTCGATGTTGTAAATTCCTCTCACCGACGCTCGGGTGCTGCGGCGCGGAGGGAACGGGGACTGTTGTTGTCCGATCACATGAGGCGCATCGTGCCGATGGTCTGGCCTTTGGTGCTCACGGCTGTGATCACAGGTCCACTGCTGGCGCCGGGTTTTGTCGTCAGTTACGACATGGTGTTCGTGCCAGACCTGCCGGTGCGGCTGGATCTGTTCGGAGTTTCGGCGGCGATGCCGCGGGCGGTGCCGTCGGATGTCGTGGTTGCCGTGCTCGACGAGCTCGGTGGTGGCCAGGTGCTCAACAAGGCGGTCCTGGTCGCGATCCCGTTGCTGGCCGGGCTCGGGGTGACCGTGCTGTGGCGGGAGCTCCGGCTTGGTGGCCGGTTGGCTGAAGCCGCGGCCGCGACGCTGTACGTCTGGAATCCCTTTGTGGCCGAGCGTCTGCGGCTCGGCGCGTGGGCGCTACTGCTCGGGTACGCCGCACTGCCTTGGCTGGTCCGGGGTGCGATCAGGCTGCGTCAGGGACGGGGGTGGGCCGGCTTCGTCCTTGCCGCGGCGCTGTGTGCGCTGACGGCGTCGGGTGGTGTGGTGGGCCTGCTCGTTGGCGGTGTAGTGCTGCTTTGGCGACCAGGCGCCTACAGTCGATGGCCCGTGGGAGTAGCCCTACTGCTGAACGCGCCCTGGCTGGTGGCAGGCATCACGCACTCCGGTCTGGCGACCGACGGCGCATCGGTGTCTGCGTTCGCGGCTCGTGACGAGGGCTACGGGGGTACGCTCCCGACGCTGCTCACGCTGGGCGGGGTGTGGAACGCAGACGTCGTTCCAGGCAGCCGTGGCGAACCGCTCGGGCTCGTCCTCGCCTTCGCGATGCTGCTGATGTCGCTGGCCGGCGTACAGCTGTGGTGGCGCAGAGATCGCTTCGCCGGTGCGTTGGTGGTCCCTGCGGTTGTGGCGCTGCTCATCGCGCTGGCCGGAGTCGTCGCACCGGGGCTGTTCGCACAGGTGGTCCAGCACGTCCCGGGCGCCGGCCTGTTTCGTGATGGTCAGCGCTACCTGGCGCCGCTGGCGTTGCTCGAGTCGATCGGCTTCGGTGTCGCTGCCGCCTGGCTGCAGGCGCAGGTCAAACCAAAGCTCGTCGTCGGCCTCACCGCAGCACTGCTTCCGGTTGCTGCCCTACCTGCGTTGGCCGGTGGTGCGGGACTGCACCTGTCGCATTACCCGGGCGACTGGCCGCAGGCGAAACAGGCGTTGACCGGTCGCTTCATCCCGTGGCCCTTCGAGGCCTACCGTGCCCCCTCCTGGAACGGCCACCGCGCGGTGCTCGACCCGATGCCGCGGTACTTCGGTGCGCAGCCGTCGATCGTGCCGGACGAACTGATCGTCTCCGGCCGCCGGCTCGGTGGCGAGGACCCGCAGGCAGCAGACATCGCGAACGCACTCAGGAACGGGACCGACCTGGCGCCGGTGCTGTTGCGGAACGGCGTGGGCTGGATCGTCGTCGACCGCGAGGCCGGCGGCCCAGCGCCGGACACTGTGATCCGGGGACTCACGAAACGGTTCGAAGGCCCGACGATCGCGGTCTACCAGGTCGCCGGTACGCCGGCGCCCGAGCGGCTTCCGATCTGGCGAACGGTGACCGTTCTGGTGGCCTGGGGGATCGCCGTGCTGACCTTGCTCCCGGCCCTGGCGTCGGTGGGACAGCGTTGTTACTCTTCGGTTCACTTGATCGGGAGGGGACGCTTTTCATGGGATCGCTGATCGGTGCGGCCATCGCCGTGCTCGCTGGACTCGCAGTGGCTACGACGACCGTTGTCGGGGTGGTTCAGTCGGTGAAGGACGATCCGGCGCCGCCGCAGGGTCAGACCCAGGGGCAGGCCGACGTCCCGATCGTGAACTACGGCTCGAAGTAGACGCCAGCAGTCCGTCGAACGCCCGAGCGGCTGCGCGCCAGGTGAACCGGCCCGCACCCGCCAGGGCCCCTGCCGACAGGCGCTGGCGCAGTGGGGCGTTCGCCAGCAAAGAGGTGATGGTGGCCGCGAACTCGGAAGGGCTGTCCACCAGCACGCCGGTGACCCCGTCGTGTACGGACTCGGTCGGCCCGCCGGCACTGCGGTAGGCAACGGTCGGTACGCCGTGCCCGGCCGCCTCACCGACGACGAGACCCCAGCCCTCCTTCAGGCTCGGCAACGCGAGCACCCAGGCCTCGTCGTACGCCGCGTGCTTGTCGGCCTCGCTGACCTGCCCGCGGAACTCGACAGCCTCGGTCAGCCCGCGCGTCTCGACGTACGCCCGCAGCGAGTCCTCCCACCACCCGGAGCCGACGACGATCAGGCGTGCCGCCGGCAATCTCTCGCGAGCGACCGCGATCGCGTCCACCGCGTGCTCGAGCTGCTTGTGCGGAACGATCCTGCCGACGCACACCACCGTCGGTACGGCGGCTTGCGCGCGCTGCCGCGCCGGTGCCGGGTCGGTTCCGTTATGCACAATGGTGATGTTGTCGACGCCGAGGCCGGCCAGCTCGTCGCGAGAGGCCGAAGACACTGTCACGTAAGGACAATTGGCGTACAACGTTGGTGCGACCCGCGATTCCAGCCACCAGCCGAGCCGGCCCCGCCAGCCCGGGTAGACGACCTGCCACTGTTCGCGGTGAACGTGGTGCACGAGGACGACGACGGCCCGCCGGACCAGCCGGGTGAAGAACGGCAGCCCGTTCTGGACGTCGACAACGCGGTCCGGCCGGTGCAGCCAGGTGTACAGCAGGCCGTGCAAGTACACGGTCACCTTCGTGCCGCGATACACGTACCGAACCTCGCCGCGGCGGGCTTCTCGCGGACTTCCCGGGTACGCCGCGCACAGCACGGTCACTGTCCAGCCCAGCATCGCAAGGCCACGCGCTACCTCCTCGACGTAGCGTTCCGAGCCACCGCCCTCCGGGTTCGTCGTGTCACGCCAGTTCAGCAACAGCACGCTCTGCGGACGCACCTGATCAGCCCCACCCTCTGGTCACCTCCCCCGAGGTATGGGCGCGGACGTTACCAAGGAGTAACGATCTCCACCAGACCTCAGAAGTTCCGTTAATGTCCGTCTGTGCAGGGGATGACGAATGCAACAGCACGCCGGGGGTGGCGGGCCGATCTCGGCCGATCGGTGCGGCTGCTCCGCGCCTTCGGCGTCGAGCAGTCGGACCCGGATCGCTTCTATGAAACGCTTGCTGAAGACTCCGTCGGTCAGCTGAGCGAGTACGTCGGGCTGGACGGAGCGCTGATGCTCGACGTCGGCGGAGGCCCCGGCTACTTCGCCGACGCGTTCCGTCGCGCCGGTGCGGCGTACTTCGCTGTCGACTCGGACCTTGGCGAGCTCAGCGGCCGTGGAGCTCCCGCGCCGGGCACTGTGCTCGGTAGTGGGATGGCCCTGCCGGTCGCGGACGAGTCGGTGGACGTCTGCTTTTCGTCAAACGTGCTGGAGCACGTCCCTGACCCCTGGCTGATGGCCGGCGAGATGGTCCGGGTCACTCGGCCGGGCGGTACGGTCTTCTTGTCCTACACCGGTTGGTGGGGGCCGCACGGTGGTCACGAGACCGCGCCGTGGCATTACCTGGGCGGTCACCGCGCGGCCGGCCGCTACCAGCGACGCACAGGTCGTCCGCCGAAGAACAGGTTCGGGGAGTCGCTCTTTCCGATCACCGTCGCGAGCGGGTTGCGATGGGCGCGCACGTGTCCGGACGTGGACCTCGTAGCGGCTGTGCCGCGGTACCACCCGCGCTGGGCGTACGGCGTACTCGCTGTGCCCGGGCTGCGGGAGGTCGTCACCTGGAACCTCGTGCTGGTGCTAAGGCGCCGATGAAGGTCATCTGGCGGGCTCGAGTCGTCGTGGGCTGCCTGGTGCTGGTTGCGCTGTGCTTCCACCAGGCGCCCGGCAAGATCGTGCCGGACACCAAGCTCGACCTCACCGCGGGTCCGGGCGCCTTCCTCGGACGGGCCCTGCACCTGTGGGATCCGCAGGGCGCCTTCGGCCAGCTGCAGAACCAGGCGTATGGCTACCTGCTGCCGATGGGTCCGTTCCACTGGCTGCTCGACACCGTGTCCGTGCCGGGCTGGATCGTTCAGCGCCTGTGGTGGTCGGTGGTCCTCTGCGTCGCCTTCGTCGGTGTCTGGAAGCTCTGCAACGCCTTCCAGTACGGCGTTCCATGGACTCGCTTCGCCGTCGCACTGCTGTACGCCGCGAGCCCCCGCATGCTCGGCGAGCTCTCGATCACCTCGATCGAGGTATGGCCGATGGCGATGGCGCCGTGGGTTCTCTTGCCGCTCGTGACCCCGGCAGGACGCTCCATGTGGTGGCGGGTCAGCTGGTCTGCCGTGGCGTTCGCGCTGGTCGGCGGAGTCAACGCTGTGGCGACTGGCGCGACACTGGTTCTTCCTGCGCTCTGGCTGATTACCAGGCGCGGCACCGTGAAGGTCACTGCGGCCTGGCTGGGCTGCGTCGCAGCTGTCTCGGTCTGGTGGCTCGTGCCGCTGGTGCTGCTCGGCCGGCACAGCCCGCCATTCCTGGACTGGATCGAGAACGCGGCCGTGACCACCGGCATGGCCAGCGTGTTCGAGTCGTTCCGCGGTACGTCGCAGTGGCTGAACTTCCTGTCCGCCGGCGGCGGACCGAGCTGGCCGGCCGGCTGGCTGTACGTCACGCAGCCGACGCTGATCCTGGTCAGTGCAGCGATCGCTCTGGTCGGCCTGCTCGGTCTAGGAATGAGCTCGCTGCGCCACCGCGGCTTTCTCCAGCTGTCCTTCGTCGTCGGACTCCTGCTGCTGACGCTGGGACATTCAGGCGCAGCCGGCTCGCCGCTGGCACCGCAGTTGCACGACCTGCTCGACGGACCGCTCGCAGCACTTCGCAACACGCACAAGTTCGAGCTGGTCGTGCGCCTGCCGCTGGCCCTGGCTGCGGCGCATTCGCTGCACAGAATCACCCAGCTGGCGACAGCGCGCGGGCTGCACCGCCGCGTCGTACCCGTGCTCGTCGCCTGTCTGATCGTCTCGGCAGCAACACCGGCGCTCCTCGGCCAGTTGCCCAGACGCGAGGGGTACGACGCTATCCCGGCCTACTGGCGTGATGCTGCCACCTGGCTCGACCGGCAGCCCGGACCGGGTTCGGTACTCGTGGTGCCGGCCTCGTCGTTCGCGGACTTCACCTGGGGCTCGACGAAGGACGAACCGTTCCAGGCGTTGCTGAAGCGCCCGATGGCGGTGCGCGACGCAGTACCGCTCGGATCCGCGGGTGCGACGCGATGGCTCGACGAGATCGAACGACGTCTCGGCTCCGGGGTGGGTGACGCGACCCTGCGCCAGGCGCTGACCCGAGCCGGCATCCGCTACGTCGTGGTCCGCAACGACCTCCGGTACGACGCGCAGGCGACACCGCTGCTCGCCGTCCACGAGAGCCTCGCGGACGCCGGCATCGATCGCGTCGCGCAGTTCGGGCCGGTCACCGGCAGCACGATCGAGCAGCCGGACGCGACGCTCGACAGCCACACACGGCTGCCGTATCCGAGCGTCGAGATCTACGACGCGGGCGAGACGAGCTCGGGCGTACTGCTGCCGCAGTCCCGGCTGGTCGAGGTCCAGGGCGCACCCGAGGACGTGCCCGCCGCATTGACCGCGCTGGGTGGCGACCGGAGCGCGATCACCTCGTCCGACGCGGCGGGGAAACTGACCGGTCTGCCGTTGACCCAGACCGATGGTGTGCAGCGCCGTGAGGTGTCGTTCGGGCGGCCCGCGAACAACTACTCACCCGTACTGACCGCAGCCGATCCCGGTACGCAGGGCCGGCGAGCTCTCGGGTACGCCGTGAACGGGAAGGAGACGACGCGGGTCTGGAACGGCGACCTCGTCGATGTCCGCGCGTCTTCGTCGGCCGCGGACGCTGCCGCGTCCTTGCACACAGGTGCCGGCAGCGGGCCGTTCGCCGCGGTGGACGGCGATCCGTCGACGCGCTGGATCTCGGGGCGGTTCGGTCGAGCGAGCGGCGAGTGGCTTGAGCTGACATTCGCCGCGCCGCGTTCGGTGGACGGCCTGACCGTGCAGTTCTCGTTGGCCGCTCCAACGACCGAACCGGTGCGGACGCTGCGGCTGGAGACCGACGCCGGCGCCTTGACGTCGGTGGTATCGGCCACTGGCGATCCGCAACACCTTCCGACGCCGCCGGGCCTCACGCAGCGGCTCCGGCTCAGCGTCGCGACCACAGACGGCAAAGACCCGAACGGGGTGTCGATAGCGGAGGTGACTGTTCCTGGCATGACGGCGGCGAGCAGGCTGCTGGTGCCCGCGTCCGTCAGGCAGCCGAGCGCGCTGGTGTTCAGGAACCAGCAGATCGGGCGATCTGCCTGTCTGCACGTCGGTACGCGGCCGCTGTGCAGCGAGAGTCAGGCCGCTGATTCGGAGGAGCCGACCGGGCTGCAGCGCAGCGTCGACGTACCGCATGGCGCGACGTACCAGCTGTTCGGTACGGCGTTGCCGAAGGACGGCGACGCGCTGGAACGCCTGCTCGTCGTACCAGGAGCGATCACGGCCACCGCATCGTCCCGGGCTGTGGCAGCACCCGAGGGCCGGCCGGGCGCGGCTGTCGACCGTGATCTCGGGACGGGCTGGGTAGCGGCCCCGGACGACACCGCACCGCGTCTAACCTTGCGGTTGCCCGCACGGAGAAGCGTGAGTGCCTTGCAGTTCCTGACCGATCCGTACCTGACGGCGTCCCGGCCGACCGGGGTGGAGCTCTCCTTCGACGGCGGGCCGCCGACACGCGCCGCGGTCGATCCGGAAGGGTATGTGCGGTTCGCGGCGCGGACGGCACGAACTGTCGAGGTGAGGTTCACTCGCACCAGGCCGTTGCTGGACTTCGACTCCGCCACGGGTATCGCGCGCACCGCTCCGGTCGGCGTTGCCGAGGCGCGGGTCGTCGGAGCGGACGACCTGCGCAAAGCACTCGACCCGAACGGTCCTTCCGGGGCCGTTTGCGGCTACGGACCCGGTGTCCAGGTTGACGGCACACGGGTGGACACGCAGGTCAAGGCGACCGTTCGGGATCTGCTCCAGCGCAGGCCGGTGCCGATCACGGCCTGCGGGAAGGACTCCGGCGTCCCGCTTCGAGCGGGACGCCATACCGTGGACTTCCTGCCCGGCGGTGGGTTCGTTCCGATCCAGGCGAAGTTGACCGTCCGTGCGTTGACGTCGGGCTATGCGCCGCCCGAGCGGAGCGTTGACGTGGTGCGCTCGAGTCCGGCCGAGCTGACCACCGACGTTCCAGCACGGGACGAGCAGTCGGTGCTCGTGGTCTCGCAGAACTACAACGAGGGCTGGGAGGCGTACGACGAGAGCGGGCACAAGCTGACGCCGATCCGGGTCGGTGGCTGGCAGCAGGGCTGGATCCTGCCTGCGGGCGCCGAGCAGCTGGTGACTGCACGCTTCGGACCGGACAGTGGCTACCGGACCGGTCTGCTGGTGGGGTTGGTGTGCTGCCTGCTCGTGCTGGGCGTTGCGCTGCTCTCGCGGCGGCTGGCGCCTGATCCTCCTCTTGCTGGTGCACGTCGTCCAGGTGCGTGGGTCGTTGCGGGCGGCGGGCTGGTCGCGGGCGTGTTCATGTCGGGGTGGATCGGCCTCGCAGCGGTTGCTGCTGCGATCGTCTGCTCATGGCTGGTACCGCGACGCGTCGCGTTCGGCCTGGTGGCGACCGTGGTGGGTGCCGGGACGTTGGTGGCTGCCGTTCAGCCCTGGCCGGGCGGAGATGCCGGAGTGACCTCGGTCGCGGTCCAGGCGTCGGTGCTGTTCGGCTCGGCGTTGGCGCTGCTCGCCGGCGAGACGTCGTACGACCTGTCCCGTCTGCCCAGGCGCATGATGGGTCGCTCGATCCCGTAGTAGCTGGCGGCAGCGACCAGCGCGGAGATCACCAGTGTGGGCAGGAAAAGCAGAAGGAACCGCCCGCTGAACAAGGTGTAGCCCGTGACCCGCTCGACCAGGCCGAGCACGATCAGGTGGTACACGAACACTCCGTAGGAGATGTCACCGGCGACATGTCCTGCCCGGCCGCCCAGGACCCGAGCGGATCGTGGTGTCGGCGTCAGCGCGGGGAAGAGGGCGCAGGCTGCAATGGCTGTGTAGAGCAGCGTCTTCATGAACGCCTGTCCGGCAGACGGCGCCGTCAAGTTGTACGGCCCGGCTAGAGGGGTGGTTGCGATCAGCAACAGGGCTACGGCCGCGGTCCACACTGTGCCGGGCACGTTGGCCAGTGTCTGGAGGGTTGGGGTGGTGAGAAAGCCATGCTGACGTGCCACCTGCCAGAGGGCGAATCCCATGCCGATCGCGAACCAGCCGACGTACCCGGGCAGCCACAAGCCGGCCCGTGGATGTCCGGTGGCAGTTATCGATGCCATCCACACCGGACCGACAAGCACTGGCACTGCGAGTGCGAAGAGACGCGCTGCGACGCCACGCCGGCTCGGGCGGCCGCGGCCAGTCAGTAGTCTCGCCAACAGCGGCAGGAGCAGGTAGAACGCGACCTCGGTCGACAGACTCCACAGCTGGGTCAGACCGTCCGCGGGAGGTCCGTCGAGGTAGATCTGCGTCAGTGTTGCGTGCCGGAGATAGATGACCCACGTGACGTCGGCACTGTGCGGCAGGAGCAGCGCAGCAAGCAGAACAGCGATCCACAGCGCGGGCAGGATCCGCAGCGCGCGGTTCCGCAGGTACGGCGTCGTCCTGGGTCGCGGAGTGCCGTCGAACCAGGCGGCGACGTGTGGACGACAGAGCAGGAACCCGGAGATCGCGAAGAAGATCGCGACACCGACGTCCAGCCTGGCCAGCAGTCCGGCGAACGGGCCGTTCAGCGACGCGCCGGTGTGGAACCCGACGTGGGTGGTCAGGACGGCGAGCGCCCCGATCGCGCGCAGCCCGTCCAGGGCCGCGAACCGGACCTTCATCGGGGCAGTCCGACCTGGAGGTTCGCAACGCACAGGTTGGTCGCGGGATCGGTGGAACGCAGTCGCAGCTGGGTGGCCCGGATCCGTTCCGACGGACCGAAGTACATCGTGCCCACGCCGCCCGGCCAGTTCTTCGCCGGCAGCGCGGCGACCCGGCCCGCGTCGTCGACCAACTCGACGGACACCTGGTTCTCGCGGTTCGAGAAGTAGGCGGCCCGGACGAACCACTCGGAGGTCGCAACTTCGTCCTGCGTCGGAACCAGTGGGATGACCAACGGTCCGGCTCCGTGCAGCAACAGGCTGCAGAAGTTGTTCGGCTGCGCCGCCGGCTTGTCCCTGGACCAGACGGCGAACTGGGCCGGCCGAATGTGACCGCTGTCGTCGACCAGCAGCGGTTCACTGCCCGGTTCCTGCAACTGGAAGCGCCGGCCGGCCATCCGCAGTACCGGCGACAACCGACGGTCGGACATGAGCGCACTGCCCATCGGCGGCGGCATCGTCGTGTCCCACAGGTTCACGTTCGGTCCGGTGCGGTCCAGCTCAGCGTCGACGGTCGCGAAGTACGCCTTGGCCGGGTTCTTGCCCCACTCACCGGCGAACCCGGCGTCCGACACGACCACCCCGGCGAGCGCACCGGCCAGCACCATGGCCGGTACGACGATCCGCAGGTTCTGGGCAGTCAGCACGACGGCCAGCGTCAGCGGGATCGAGAGATCGGACCAGTAGTGGTAGTGCACGGTGAAGACAGATCCGAAGACGCCGAACCGGCCGTACGACAAGAGCGCGACCGTCGCGAGCACGTAGCCGATCACCGCACCCCACAGCAGTAGGGCGCGTCGGTCTCGCCGCCAGGCGACCGCCAGCAGCAGAGCGGTGATCAATCCGCCCAGCACGATCGCCACGATCGGCGGATCGGCGAGGCTGAACACCTGCCCGGTGTCGGCCCAGCGCCAGGGGCCGCCGACGACTGCGGTCAACGGCACCTCGAAGCTCTGCGCGACCAGTCGGCCCAGGTCTGCCGGCGATGGCACGCGACCGGCCGACGGATTGCCGGTGGTCAGGTAGAGGACTCCGAACCCGATCACGGCAAGGCCGAGCGCGGCCGCGTACGGCAGGGTACGGCGCAACCAGCTGCGGAACGGCTCGTCGCGCAGATAGAGAGCAAGGGCAACGGCCGTGAAGAGGATCAGGCCGGACTTCTCCCAGCAGGCCAGCGAGATCAGCAGCGAGAGCGGGCCGTAGGCAACGGCTCGGCGGCGGCGCCCGCCGTACCAGTCGATCGTTGCATGAAGCAACAGAAGGCCGAAGACATGGGCGGACAAGTTGTTCACACCGCTCGACAGCGACAGGAACGACGGCATGCTGACCGGCACCAGCGCGTAGATCGCCGTACCGATGGCCACCCACCAGGTCGGGCCGAGGATCCGGAGCAGCAGCAGGCCCATCAGCACGGTCGCGATCGCCTGCATCGCCATCCGCCAGCCGATCGTGACGTCGTGGTTGAGCGGCGCGATCGCCGCGAAGGCCGCGTAGACGAGCCGCAGGCCGGGGGCGATGTGGTCGTTGAGCGGCGTCAGCAGCTCCTTGGGCGCGAACCCGCGGTCGCCCTGGACCAGGAACTCGAGGTCGTCGGTCAGCCAGGAGCCGCGGCGTGCGAGCAGGCCGAGCCCGACCGTCTGCAGCACCGCGACAGCGACCACCACGCCGCGGAGAACCGATGTCTCCGGCATCGCCGGCCGGCCTGAGATCCCCCTCATGGGCCGCGACTATATGCCAGTCCGGACCGTTTCGAACTCGTCGTCTCCGGCGTCTGGTCAACGTCACTACTCGCTGGTAGCGTCCCGCGCACAGACCGGGAGGGGATGCAGTGGGGACTCGTAGTCGTGCGGCGCTGGTGGGGCTCGGAGTGTTCTTCGTCGGCGTTGCGGCGCTGGCCAGGTTCTACGCATACCCGACGTTGGCGGTCGCGCCGCCAGGGCAGGTCGCGCACACCGTGTCGACCGGGGCCGACGCCACCATCTTCAGCGCCGCGGACCTGAAGCAGAAGGACCACGTCGATCTCGAGGCGCGCCGGACCGTCCGCGGCGATGTCGTCGCGGCCGAGAAGATCAGCAAGGCGCTGAACCGCAAGGTGGTCGTCTTCGACACCGCGGTGGTGACCGACGACTCGAAGAACTATCAGTTCCCCAAGGACGACTCCAAGACCGCCGAGATGCCGCTGAGCTTCGTCCAGGAGCGGGTTGTGCTGGACGCGAAGACCGGGGAGGCGGTGCCGTGGAACCCGACCGGCAACGACAACAGCGGTGAGTACATCACCACCACGCTGGACAAGGCGGATCGGCTCAAGCCGAACCGGAACAGCGCGCTCTTCAAGGGCCACGAAGGCCTGGTGCTGAAGTTCCCGTTCGATACCCAGAAGAAGAGCTACACGTTCTGGGACACCACGCTGCGCAAGGCCTTCCCGATCGAGTACAAGCGGGTCGAGCACCTGTACGGGCTCAAGGTGTACGTGTTCGAGCAGGTGATCCCGAAGCAGAACATCCCGGTGGCGAATGCGCTCATGGTCCCGGGCACGCTCGTCGACGACCCCAGCAAGCCGTCGGTCGCGGTGCAGCGTACCTACCAGAACACGCGCACCCTGTGGATCGAGCCGGTGACCGGCGCGATCATCAAGGGTCAGGAGCAGCAGCTCGCGACCATTGCCTACCAGGGCCAGGACAAACTCACCGCCACCAAGGTCACCATCGCCTACGACGACGCCACCGTGCACAAGAACGTCAAGGGCGCCAAGGAAAACAACATCGCTGAAGGCGGCTACCAGGCGAAGGCAGCACAGCTCAAGGCAATCTCGGTCTGGATCCCCCTCGGATCCCTCATCCTCGGGCTCCTACTCCTCGGCTTCGTGCTCGTGCGCCACGTCGGAAGACCAGGTTCAGACTGAGCGGACATCCGGCCCGGCCAGTCGACGGCCGTCATCGCAGCGCTGCGATGGCGGTCTCGATCACAGTGTCGGGTGGGCTCGTGACGTCGGGTACGACGCCGACGCCTTCCCAGTTGGTGCCGGTGGTGCTGTCGACGACGTACGCCTCGGGCAGGTAGGCCAGGACTGTTGGCGCCAGCCGAATCGGCGTGATGTGATCGGCGGCTCCGGGCGTGGTCTCACCGATGACGGTGACCCGGCCTCGTGTTTGCAGGTGATATGCGAGGGCTTCGCCGGACGAGAATGTGCCTGGGCCCACGAGGACGGCGACCGGCTGCCGCAGGGTCGTGCCGGATGGCAGGGCGGGTGACCACCACTGCCGCCGTCGATCCGTGTAAACGACTTCGGACAATTGTGTCGGTGTCTCGCCGAGCAGTCGGCCGGCGATGTGCGCCACTGTCGCGGGATCGCCGCCCCCGTTGGCGCGCAGATCGAGCAGGATGCGGGCCGAGCCCTGCGCCAGGGCGAACGCGGCGTCGAGATACGGCTGGGCAAGGCTGATGTCGTCGAGCTCATCGACGCTGATGAGGCAGGTGCTATCCGCGAGCCACCGCACCTGCGAGACGCCCGCGGCCCGGGCACGAACCACCTCCGGCTCCGGCTCCGGCCAGCCCGGCGACTCGGTGTCGAGCTGCGCGGTACCTCCGGGCTCGAAGCTGAGCGCAAGATGGCGGGAGACCGTCCACGCGCACCGCTCGATCTCCTTGCAGTCGGCGCTGGTGACCGGAGATTCCAGCACCCCAAACTGTTCGGTGAGCACCGCGATGAGTCTGTCGCGACGGACACCGGGTGGCATCAGCCGACACAGCCAGCCCGTGAGCCGTTCGACGAGCTCATGCATCACCAAAGCGTCGGACATGATCGAACAGTAAAGCCGCAGCCCCGCGTCTTACAGCCTCGATCGTTATGCCCGCAGCAAACAGTCTGGGGCGCGGAATCGTCAGTTTTGCGAGGCTTTGAGCTCGTCCTTGTGCTTGTCGAGCCAATCGGCGAAGGACTCGAGGTCGGGGTTCAGTTCGCGAGTCTTGGTGACGTCGCGGTCGCCTGTGAAGCGTTTGTGGTCTTCGGCGTAGAACTGGAACATGTTGGACATTTCTACGGCCATCGGGAAGGGGTATTCGCGGAATTCTTCCCAGGTGGGGGCGTGGTAGAGGACCTCTTCGCCGAAGGCTTCGCTGAGGGCGGCGGCGTACCGCTCGCCGGTGAGGTGGTCGCCGGCGATGCTGATGGTTTCGCCGATCAGGTCGGGGTGCTTGAGGATGGCGAAGGCGGTGCGGCCGATGTCCTCGGAGGCGACGCCGGACAGCGGGCGGTCGGCCATCGGGATGGTGATGGTCAGCTTGCCGTCGGCGTTGCGCGCGGGCGGCAGGCCGTTGATGAACGCGTCGAAGTAGAACGTGGTCCGCAGGAACGTCGTCGGCACGCCGTACTTCGTGAAGATCTCGTCGGCCTCGCCCTTCGCGTCGAAGTGCGGGACCTTGTAGCGCCCGTCGTCCAGGCTCGGTACGTCGTCGCGCCCGGCGAAGAAGGTCCTGGTGTCCTCGAGCGTCGACCAGACCACGTGCTGGACGCCGGCGTCGCGGGCGGCCCGGGCGGCGATCTCGGCCTGGTCGAGCTCCATCTCGGCGCGGGTCCGGGCGGCCTCTTCCTCGGGGGTCCGCTCGACCCAGTAGTTCGTCACCACGAAAGCGCCGTACACGCCGTCGAACGCGGCCCGCACGCTCGCCTCGTCGTCGAGGTCGGCCGCGACTACCTCGGCCCCCGCCGCGACCAGTTCGCGGGACTTCGCGGAGTCCGGGTTCCGGGTCAGGGCCCGGACGGCGAACTCGCCTGACGTGTCGGCCAGGATCGCGCGGACCAGGCCGCCGCCCTGGTTCCCGGTGGCGCCGACGACAGCGATCAGCTTGCTCATATCTACTCCCAGAAAGTTTGGGTTGATGTGTCAACCCAACCGATCGTAGCTCGTTTGGTTGATGTGTCAACCCGACCCGGTAGGATGGGTTCGTGAGCAAGGGACCGTGGCTCGACGACGACGAGCAGAAGGCGTGGCGCAGCTACCTGCTGATGACCCGGACGCTGGAGACGCACCTGGAGCGACACCTCCAGCGGGACTTCGGCCTGTCCAAATCGGACTTCGAGATCCTGGTCAATCTGTCCGAGTCGGAGTCCGGCCGGATGCGGGCGTTCGAGCTGAGCCGGTCGACCCAGTGGGAGAAGAGCCGGCTGTCGCACCACCTGACCCGGATGGAGAAGCGCGGCCTGATCCGCAAGGAGGCCTGCGAGTCCCGCTACCCGGAGATCGCCATCACCGAGGCAGGGATGGCCGCGATCAAGGAGTGCGCGCCGGCGCATGCGGCCCGGGTCCGGGAGTTCTTCGTCGACGTGTTCGGCCCCGACCGGATGACGGTCCTCGGCGAGGTGTCCGACGAGGTCGTCGCGACGATCGGCAAGCACTGCGATACCGACTGCCCGCTGGCGGACCGCTCCTGAGAAGGGCTCTCAGAGAGCTTTCAGCAAGACTTGACGGTGGCTTGATCTTCTCTTGGAGTGCGGCTGACGGGCTTCGGCCGAGTCTTGGGGCATGGTCAGCACAGACAAACCCCAGTCCATTCGCCGGCGCTGGTTGCACCGGGCGTCCGCAGCCGCGATAGCCACTGCCGTCCTCGGCGTCGGCGCGACCGGGATCTCGGTCGCGGTCGTGTCGTCGAAGAACAGCGACAGCACCGGTACGACGTCAACCTCGACCAGCAGCTCCGACGACTCCAGCTCGACCAGCAGCTCCAGCTCCGGATCGAGCAGCAGCTCGGACGACAACGGCAGCTCGAGCGGCCTCGGCTCGTCCAGCTCCAGCTCAACCTCGCAAGGTGGGAGCAACGGTTCATGACCGCCTCCCGGACCTGGACCGCGTGGAGTTGTACGGTCCGGCTGACCGTCGACGACCCCGCCGTACTGGGGGCGGCCTGCGGTGAGCTCAAGACGCTGATGGACCGCATCGACAAGGCGGCCAGCCGCTTCCGCCCGGACTCCGAGGTGTCGGCCGTGAACAGCCGTGCCGGCGCGCTCGTACCGGTGTCCCGTCTGCTCGTCGATCTCGTCGACGTCAGCCTGGTCGCGGCCCAGATGAGCGGCGGAGCGGTCGACCCGACCGTCGGCGCGGCGGTGATCGCGGCCGGGTACGACGCCGACATCGAGACGGTACGACGCCGCTTCCCGCAAGCACCGCACGACCCGAAGCCGGTCGCGGGCTGGCAGGAGGTTCGCCTCAACCGCAAGCTCGCTCTGCTCGGCGTACCGACGGACTGTGCGCTCGACCTGGGTGCGACGGCCAAGGCCTGGACCGCGGACCGTGCCGCGAACGTCATCAGCAAGCGCTACGGCTGCGCCGTCCTCGTGGAGATCGGCGGTGACCTCAGGGCCGCTGGTACGCCGAGCAAGCCCTGGGTAATAACTGTCGCCGAGCGCGCCGGCGAGGAGGGCGTCCTCGTCACGCTCGCCCACGGCGGTCTGACCACGTCGACCCGCACGGTACGGCGCTGGCAGACGCCCACCGGCTACAACCACCACGTCATCGACCCGCGCACCGGGCTGCCCGCGGCAGGCCCGTACCGGACCGCATCCGTCTGGGCTCCGACCGCAGTACGGGCGAACACCTTCAGTACTGCGCTTGTTGCCACCGGGGACGCCGCGCTCGGTCGACTGAAGCTGGCCGGACACCCGGCCCGGCTGGTTGCTGAGGACGGCGAGGTCACCGAACTGGCGGGCTGGCCGACAGCAAGCAGGGCTGCCTGATGACGCTCTGGTACCTGGCCCGCGCTGCCGGCGTGGTCACCATGGTCATGTTCACGCTGTCGGCCGTGCTCGGCATGGTGATGCCGAACGTACGCCGACCCGAGCGCCGGTTCTGGCTGCAGTACGTGCACCGCTCGGCCGCAGTGACCGGACTGGTCCTGTTGACAACGCACGTGGTCGCAGTAATCGCCGACAGCTACGTAGCGATCAGTCCGACCGTGCTGGTCTGGCCATTCGGCTCCGGCTACCGGCCGTTCGCCATGGCGGTCGGCGTACTGGCTCTCTACAGCCTCGTACTGGCGTCCCTCGTCGGCGCATCCCGTGGTCGGTTGGCGGCGTCCGCGACGTTCACGAAGTACTGGCGCAAGCTCCACATCGCGGCGTCGGTCGGCTGGCTGCTGTCCATCGGGCACGCATTGCTCGCCGGCACGGACCGCAGTACGCCGTGGATGCTCGCGATCACCATCGGCTGCCTGGCTGCTGTCGCCACTGCTGGCGTGTACCGCCTCAATGCCGCCCCGAAGCTCACCCGTGCCTGGAGGACTCAATGATCACCGTCGACGACACCCGGGTCATCGGTGAGGCCAGAGTCCTCGCCGGAACCGACCAGGGCCGCCTGGACCTGCTGCGTCATCGCAGCACTCACGGCAGCCTGCCTGCACTGACCCGGGACGACTACACGAAGCTGTGTGAAGCAGTGGGACTCAGAGGACGCGGTGGGGCCGCGTTCCCGGTCGCACTGAAGCTGCAGGACCTCCCAGCTCGTGGAGTAGAAGCTGTAGTGGTCAACGGCTCAGAGAGCGAGCCGGTCAGCCGCAAGGACCGCCTGCTCCTCACCCGATCACCACACCTCGTTCTGGACGGCGCAGTCGGCCTGGCGCACGCACTGGGCGCACCGCACGTGCTGATCGCCGTACATGACGCAAGAGCCGCCACCTCGGTCCGTGAGGCGCTGATGGAGCGTGACGACAGGCTCGCGATCGAAGTACAGGAGACTCCGGGTCGGTTCGTCGCAGGGGAGGCCCGTGCGGTGCTGAGCGCGCTGGAGGGCGGCGCCGCCGTACCGCCTGGTCGGAGGGTGTTGCCGACGCGCAAGGGCTACCACCGGCGACCCACGTTCCTGTCGAACGTCGAGACGTTCGCCCAGCTCGCCGTACTCGCGCGACTCGGCTCCCGTGGTTTCAGCAGCACCGGACTGATCAGCGAGCCCGGTACGCAGCTGCTGACGATCGACGGCGCCGTACGTCGGCCCGGCGTGATCGAGACACCAACCGGTGTCCCACTCGACACAGTCCTGCAGTACTCCGGCGCGCAAGCCGGTCCCGTACTACTGGGCGGCTACCACGGCCGCTGGCTGCAGCGGACCGAGGGCGTGACGCTGCAGCGACCGGAGGTGTCCGCCGGAATCATCCTGGCGCTCGGGTCCGACACCTGCCCGCTCGGTGAGATCACCCGTGTCACCCAGTGGCTGTCCAGTCAGTCAGCCGGGCAGTGCGGACCCTGTGTGTTCGGCCTGGCAGCACTGGTCGACGACTTCGCGCGGCTGACCGTCGGCGATCCGCAGGGCTGGCACGACGCCCACCGGCATCTCGGTCTGGTTCCGGGGAGAGGAGCCTGTGCGCACCCGGACGGGACTGCGAGATTCCTCACGTCCGCGCTCGAGGAGTTCGACGACGACGTACAGCATCACCTCACCGGTCAGGGCTGCGGCCGGCCGGTTCTGGGAGTCCTCGGAGGTACCCGATGAACAAGCTCGAGATCGACTGGACCAGGTGCGACGGGCACGGCCTCTGCGCAGGCCTGGTGCCCGATGACATCCTGCTCGACGAGTGGGGATTCCCGGTGCTGCGAGGCCGCGAAATCACCGCCGGTGAGCTGTCGGATGCGCGCCGCGCAGTCCTCGCCTGTCCCGCTCTTGCCTTGCGCCTCAACAATCGATGACAGCTCCGTCCCGACACCACACCAGTGACAAAGGTGGACTAATCTCTGAGTGACCGCACAACGTCGTGCGGTCCGGCGAGAACCGACGCCGACGTCACGTGTGGAGACGGTGGGGAATGCAGAGCAAGCTGGACGTCCAGAAGGCAGATGTGCTCGCCAAGGCGGTGGCCGCGGGCACTCATGGGCACGACAAATTGGTCGACCCGGGCAAGCTGAGGACGTTCCTCGAGCAGTACTACCGGCACGTCGCCGCCGAGGACGTCGCCGAGCGCCAGCCGAACGACTGCCTGGGCGCCGCGCGGCACCATTACAAGTCCGCGATGAGCCGCCCGCAGGGTACGGCGAAGGTCCACGTCTTCACCCCCACCGTCGACGAGCACGGCTGGTCCGCGAGCGGCCGGACGGTCGTCGAGATCGTCATCGACGACATGCCGTTCCTGGTCGACAGCGCCTCGATGGCGATCACCGAGCACAACCTCGAGCTCCAGCTGCTGATCCACCCGCAGTTCGTCGTACGCCGTGACGTCGCCGGCACGCTGCAGGAGGTCCTGGACGACAGCGCCGCCGCGGACGGGCACGACCTGGTCCGCGAGAGCTGGATGCACCTGGAGATCGAGCGGATCTCGGACGTCGCCGAGCATCGCGCCCTCGAGCAGGCGCTGCAGAAGGTGCTGAACGACGTACGCGAGGCGGTCGAGGACTGGCCGAAGATGCACGAGAAGGCGGTCAGCATCGCCGCCGGGCTGACGGCCGACGACCTGCCGGTCCCCGAGAGCGAGGTGGAGGAGGCCCGCGAGCTGCTCGAGTGGCTGGCCGACGAGCACTTCACCTTCCTCGGCTACCGTGAGTACGACTTCACCATGGAGGGTCAGCAGGGCATCCTGCGCGGCCGTCCCGGGACGGGCCTGGGCATCCTCCGGCCGGACCCGAAGCCGGGCTCCGGCAAGCTGCCGCCCGAGGTGAGCGCCAAGGCGCAGGAGCGGAAGCTGCTGATTCTCACCAAGGCGAACTCGCGCTCCACCGTGCACCGGTCGACCTACCTCGACTACGTCGGCATCAAGCAGTTCGACGAGAACGGCGAGCCGGTTCGGGAGTGCCGGTTCATCGGTCTGCTCTCGTCGACCGCCTACACCGAGAGCGTCATGCAGGTGCCGGTACTGCGGCGCAAGGCGCTCGAGCTGTTCCGCCTGACCGGCTTCGACCCGAACAGCCACAGCGGCAAGGGCCTGCTCGACGTACTGGAGACCTACCCGCGCGACGAGCTGCTGCAGGCGCCAGTCGAGGACCTGCTCCCGATCGTGCAGTCGGTGCTGCACCTCCAAGAGCGGCGCGCGGTGAAGCTGTTCGTACGGCGCGACGTCTACAACCGGTACCTGTCCTGCCTGGTGTACCTGCCGCGTGACCGCTACACCACTGCGGTCCGGCTGAAGATGCAGCAGATCCTCAAGGACGCTATCGGCGCGGAGACCGTCACGTACGCCGCGTACGTCACCGAGTCGGTGCTGGCCCGCGTGCACTTCGTGGTCCGGATGAAGCAGGGCGAGACAGTCGGGGAGTACGACGCGGACCTGCTCGAGCAGCAGGTGATCGACGCGACCCGTGCGTGGGCAGACGACTTCACCGCCGCGCTGCACGCGCAGGGCGGCGACGGTGCGGTCACCAAACTGTCCCGCCGGTACGCGCAGGCGTTCCCGGAGGCCTACAAGGAGGACTTCGACGCCCGCGTCGCGGTCAATGACGTACACGTCCTGGAGAGCCTGCCGGCCGAGGACGGGCTGGCCATGTCGCTCTACAACCCGATCGACGAGGAGTGGGAAGGCGAGCGCCGCTTCAAGGTCTTCCGGCGAGGTACGGCGCTGTCGCTGTCGCAGGTGCTGCCGCATCTGAGCGCGATGGGCGTCGAGGTGATCGACGAGCGGCCGTACGAGATCCGCTGCGACGACGGCACGATGGCCTACATCTACGACTTCGGTCTGAAGGCGCCCGAGGACACCCAGGAGCGGGAGGAACTGCGCAAGCTGTTCTCCGACACGTTCCAGGCCGTCTGGGAGGGCCGCGCCGAGTCCGACAAGCTGAACGCGCTGGTGCTGCGCGGCAACCTCAGCTGGCGGCAGGTGTCGATCCTGCGCGCGTACCAGCGCTACATCCGCCAGGGCGGTACACCGTTCAGCCAGGACTACATCCAGAACACGTTCCTGAACCACGTGGACGTCGCCGGTCTGCTGGTGCAGCTGTTCGAGACCAGCTTCGATCCGGCGCGCGGCCCGGCCGACGACCCGGACCGGACCATGAGGACGGACCAGCTGGAGAAGGAGATCCTGGCCGCACTGGACACTGTGCAAAGCCTGGACGAGGACCGGATCCTGCGGTCGTACCTGACCGTGATGAAGGCGACGCTGCGGACCAACTACTTCCAGCCGGGTCCCGACGGTCAGCCGCGGTCGTACCTGTCGCTGAAGCTGGAGCCGAAGGCGATCCCGGACCTACCGCAGCCGCGACCGGCGTACGAGATCTTCGTGTACTCGCCGCAGGTCGAAGGTGTGCACCTGCGGTTCGGCGCGGTCGCGCGCGGCGGGCTGCGCTGGTCGGACCGGCGTGAGGACTTCCGCACCGAGGTGCTCGGCCTGGTGAAGGCGCAGATGGTGAAGAACTCGGTGATCGTGCCGGTCGGCGCGAAGGGCGGGTTCTACGCCAAGCAGCTGCCGGATCCGTCCGTCGACCGCGACGCGTGGCTGGCCGAGGGCATCGCGTCGTACAAGACCTTCATCTCCGGGCTGCTGGACATCACCGACAACATCGTTGCCGGTGACATCGTTCCGCCGCGCGACGTGGTCCGGTACGACGGTGACGACGCCTACCTGGTCGTTGCCGCGGACAAGGGCACGGCGACGTTCTCCGACATCGCGAACGGGGTCGCGAAGGAGTACGGGTTCTGGCTGGGCGACGCGTTCGCATCCGGCGGTTCGGTCGGCTACGACCACAAGGCGATGGGGATCACCGCCCGCGGCGCGTGGGAGTCGGTCAAGCGGCACTTCCGCGAGATGGGCCACGACTGCCAGGCGGAGGACTTCACCGTCGTCGGCGTCGGAGACATGTCCGGCGATGTCTTCGGCAACGGGATGCTGCTGTCCGAGCACATCCGGCTGGTCGCGGCCTTCGACCACCGGCACATCTTCCTCGACCCGACGCCCGACGCGGCGTCGTCGTTCACCGAGCGGCGGCGGCTGTTCGACCTGCCGCGGTCGTCCTGGGCGGACTACGACGCGTCGCTGATCTCCACCGGTGGCGGCGTGTTCCCGCGGACCGAGAAGGCGATCCCGATCTCTGCCGAGGTGCGTGACGCGCTCGGCATCGAAGGCAGTCCGGCGAAGCTGACGCCGGCCGAGCTGATGAACGCGATCCTGAAGGCGCCGGTCGACCTGTTCTGGAACGGCGGCATCGGCACGTACGTGAAGTCGTCGGGCGAGTCGAACGCCGACGTCGGCGACAAGGCCAACGACGCGATCCGGATCAACGGTTCCGACCTGCGGGCCCGTGCGGTCGGCGAGGGCGGCAACCTCGGCTTCACCCAGCTCGGCCGGATCGAGTACGCCGCGGCCGGCGGCCGGATCAACACCGACTTCATCGACAACGTGGCCGGCGTGGACACCTCCGACCACGAGGTGAACATCAAGATCCTGCTGGACAAGGTGGTTGCCGACGGCGACCTGACCGAGAAGCAGCGCAACGACATCATCGCGTCGATGACCGACGAGGTCGGAGCGCTGGTGCTGAAGAGCAACTACCGGCAGAACATCGCGCTGGCCAACGCCGGTGCCCAGGCCGCGGCCCTGATGCATGTGCACCAGGACTGGGTACGGCGGCTGGAGCGCCAGGGCCTGCTCGATCGCGAGCTGGAGTTCCTGCCGAGCGTCACCGAGTTCAAGCGGCGCAAGGCCGAGGGGCGAGGGCTGACTTCGCCGGAGCTGTCGGTCTTGATCGCCTACACGAAGATCGTGATGGACGCCGAGCTGCTGAAGACGTCGCTGCCGGACGACCCGTTCCTGAAGCACAAGCTGGCCAGCTACTTCCCGAAGGAGATCAAGGAGCGGTTCGGCGACCAGATCCAGAGCCACCAGCTGCGGCGCGAGATCATCACCACGCAGGTGGTCAACGAGTTCGTGAACACGTCGGGCATCACGGCGTACCACCGGCTCTCGCTGGAGACCGGCGGGACGGTCGAGGACGTCGTCCGCGCGAACCTCGCGGCCAGCAGGATCTTCTCGCAGCCGGAGCTGCTGTCGCGCAATTCCGAGCTGGACAACGTCGTCGGCGCCGAGACCCAGACCCACATGCGGCTGGAGACCCGGACGCTGGTCGAGCGCGCGACGCGCTGGCTGGTCAGCAACCGTCGGCCACCGGTCGACATCGAGGACCTGATCGACTTCTTCGGTCCGGGGATCGCGAAGCTGACCGCGGCGTTGCCCGACGTACTGCGGGGCCGTGAGCTGGCCCTGTTCGAGCAGCGCCGGGAAAGCCTTGTGCAGAAGGGCGTTGCGGACGACTTCGCGACCCGGATCGCGGTGCTGCCTCCGGCGTACGCCGGACTCGGCATCGTCGAGACCGCGTCGCGGGACGACATCGACATCCTCGAGGTCGCCAAGGTGCACTTCGCGCTGGGCGAGCGGCTGCAACTCGGCCGCTTCCTGGAGCGGATCATCGGCCTGCCGCGCACCGACCGCTGGCAGACCATGGCCCGCGCCGCCCTCCGCGACGACCTGCACGCCGTCCATTCCCGCCTCACCCAACAGGTCCTGGCCACCACCGACGCCTCGGCCGACCCCGAGGACCGGGTCATCACCTGGCAGGACCAGAACGACGTGGCCCTGTCCCGCGCGGCGTCGATGCTCGAAGAGATCGTCGAAACCGAAGGTCCCGAACTCGCCCAACTCTCGGTAGGCCTCCGCCTGGTCCGCACCCTGATCGCCAACCAGGGGTAGGTCAGCGCTCGGAGACCACGACGTCGACGGAGTAGTGGTCGGCGCGGTAGCAATGGTTGCCGTATTCGATGGGGGAGCCGTCGGCGGCGTAGGCGGAGCGGGTCATGGTGACGAGCGGCTCGGCCTTGGACATGTGGAGGGTGCGGCGTTCGTCGGCGGTGGCGTTGCGGGCGCCGATGCGCTGGCGGGCGACCGTCGGGCGGATGCCGCGGGCCCGGAGTACGGCGTACAGGCCCTCGTGCGTGAGCTGTTCCAGCGTGAGGTTGTTGAGGGCCGGAGGCAACCAGTTGCGCATGATCGCGAGCGGTACGTCGTCGGCGTACCGGAGCCGGACGATCGAGACCAGCGGCGTGCCGGGCGGTAGCTCCAGGACCGTCGCGGCGCGGTCGTCCTGTGCTTCGCAGTCGAGGGACAGCACCTCGGTGCGCGGCGTACGGCCCTCGCGCTCGAGGTCTTCGTACAGGCTGGTCAGCTCGGCCTTGCGGTGAACCATCTGGCTCGCGACCGTGGTGCCGATGCCGCGCCGGCGGACCAGCAGGCCTTGGTTGACCAGCTCGGCGATCGCGCGCCGCACGGTCGGCCGGGACAGGCCGAGCCGGTCCGACATGGCGATCTCGTTCTCGAACGGGTCGCCCGGACGGAGCGAGCCGTCGGTGATCGCGGACGTCAGCTGCTCGGCCAGCTGGTGGTAGAGCGGCACCGGACTGGCCCGATCGATACTGACCGGGAGAGCGATCATGGCCGGGATGTTACATGAGGAAGGTATGTATGTCTTGACGTGAAAATGTGTTTACAAAGTATTGACACCCTGTCGGCGGCCGGGAAGGCTGACGGAGGCGTGTTTGGGTGAACAGAGAGGTGACCGGGATGCGGATCGGGTTGGTCGGGGTCGGGCGGATCGGGGCGTTCCACGCCGCGACGCTCAAGGATCTGCCGGCGGTGGATCAGGTGGTCGTCGCCGACGCGGACCCGGGCCGGGCGGAGCTCGTCGCGAAGGATCTCGGCCTGGAGTTCGCACCCGACGTCGACACGCTGCTGGCGAGCCGTCCGGACGGCTTCGTCATCGCGGCCGCGACCTCGGCACACGCTTCTTTGATCGAGGCCGCTATCGCAGCGGGCGTTCCGACGTTCTGTGAGAAGCCGATCGCGCTGGACCTGGCGGAGACCGAGCGGGTGGTGGCGTTGGTCGAGGCATCGACCGTGCCGGTGCACATCGGCTTCCAGCGCCGGTTCGACGCCGGGTACCAGGCGGCCCGGGAGGCTGTCCGGTCCGGCGAGCTCGGTTTCGTCCACCACATCAGGGCGAACACCAACGACGCGTTCCCGCCGCACCACGAGTACATCCCGCAGAGCGGTGGGTTCTTCCGCGACTGCACGGTCCACGACTTCGACATCATCCGGTACGTCACCGGCCGCGAGGTGGTCAGCGTCTACGCGACCGGCGCGAACCGCGGCGAGGCTTTCTTCGGCGAGTACGGCGACGTGGACTCGGCGGCCGCGCTGCTCACACTCGACGACGGCACGTTCGTCGCGGTCAGCGGGACGCGGTACAACGGCGCCGGGCACGACGTACGGATGGAGCTGCACGGCAGCCTCGGATCGATCGCCGTCGGGCTCGACTCGCACACCGCGCTGCGCTCGGCCGAGCCCGGCGTCACGTTCCCTGACGGGAAGCCGCACATGACCTTCATGGACCGGTTCCAGCCCGCGTACGTCGCGGAGCTGACTGCCTTCACGGAGCTCGTCGCCGGCACCCGCGAGGTCCCGTGCACGGTCCGGGACGCGCTCGCCGCCTTCCGGATCGCCGACGCCTGCGAACTGTCCCGCCACGAGAACTGCATCATCACCCTCTGAGGAGACCCAATCGTATGACTGATCTCGCTGCTCGCATCGCCGGCGCCCCGATCTCATGGGGAGTCTGCGAGGTACCCGGGTGGGGCTGGCAGTACGACGCCGCGACGGTTCTCGCCGAGATGCGCGACGCCGGTCTGGCCGCAACGGAGTTCGGGCCGGACGGGTTCCTGCCGGAGGATCCGGCCGAGAAGGCGAAAACCCTTGCGGACGTGGGGCTTCGGGCCGTTGGAGGCTTCGTGCCGGTCGTGCTGCACGATCCGTCGTACGACCCCGCGCCCGCTGTCGCCACGGCACTCGAGGGCTTCGTTGCCGCGGGAGCGACCACGCTGGTTCTCGCGGCGGCGACCGGCCAGGAGGGGTACGACGACCGCCCGGTGCTGGACGAGACCGGCTGGAACACGTTGCTCGGCAACCTCGACAAGCTGTCTGCGGCGGCGGCCGCTTCTGGGGTGCTCGCGACGATCCATCCGCATGTCGGCACGATGGTCGAGAACTCCGACGACGTCGAGCGGGTGCTGGGTGGGTCGTCCATCGGGCTCACCCTCGACACCGGCCACTTGCTGATCGGCGGAGTCGACCCGGTCGCTCTCGCGGTCAAGCACACCGATCGCATTCGCCATACGCACTTGAAGGACGTCGACGCCGCGTGGGCGGCCCGCGTCCAGGCAGGCTCGGTCTCGTACACCGACGCCGTACGTCAGGGGATGTACCGGCCGCTGGGCGCCGGTGACATCGACATCGCCACGATCGTCGGCACCCTGGAGAAGTCCGGGTACGACGGTTGGTACGTCTTGGAGCAGGACACGATCCTGCCGGCGCGGCCGACCGACGACGGGCCGGTGGTGGACGTTCGGGCCAGTATCGATCACCTGCAAGCGATCGCCGAGACAGTCCGATGAGGCGAGGGCCGACCCGGGTGGATGGGATGGTCTGACGATGGACGACGTATTGACGATCGGGCGGATCGGGGTCGATCTGTATCCGTTGCAGGCCGGGACGCATCTGGAGGACGTGGAATCGTTCGGGAAGTTCCTCGGCGGGAGCGCGACGAACGTCGCGGTCGCGGCGGCGCGGCACGGGCGGAAGTCGGCGGTGATCAGCCGGACCGGGAACGATCCGTTCGGCACCTTCATCCACCGGACGCTGGGTGAGCTCGGCGTCGACGACCGGTTCGTTTCGCCGGTCGACGGGTTGCCGACGCCGATCACGTTCTGCGAGATCTTCCCGCCGGACAACTTCCCGTTGTACTTCTACCGGTTCCCGAAGGCGCCGGACCTGGTGATCAACCCGTCCGAGCTCGACCTGGACGCGATCCGGGAGGCGCGGATCTATTGGTCGACGGTGACCGGGCTGTCCGCGGAGCCGTCGCGGTCGGCGCACTTCGCCGCGTGGGAAGCGCGTGAGCGGAGGCCGATCACGGTTTTGGACCTGGACTACCGGCCGATGTTCTGGGCCGATCCGAGCGAGGCGCACGAGCAGGTGTCGCGGGCGCTGGAGTACTGCACGGTTGCTGTGGGCAACCGTGAGGAGTGTGAGGTCGCGGTCGGCGAGACGGACCCGGACAAGGCGGCGCAGGCGCTGCTCGATCGTGGGCTGGACCTTGCTGTCGTGAAGCAGGGGCCGCGCGGGACGTTGGCGCGGACTCGCGACGAGCGCGTCGAGGTCCCGCCGTACCCGGTCGAGGTCGTCAACGGCCTCGGCGCCGGCGACGGCTTCGGCGGCGCGCTGTGCCACGGGTTGTTGTCCGGCTGGCCCCTCGAAAAGGTCATCCGCTTCGCAAACATCGCCGGCGCCATCGTCGCCTCCCGCCTCGAATGCTCCACCGCCATGCCCACCACCGAAGAAGTCCTGTCCAAGTTGGGTGACCCCTCATGACCAAACGAGCCCAGGACCCCTACGACGAATCCGCCCGCCCCATCCCCATCCAACGGCCCACCTCCGAAGAAGAAACCGCCTACGACCCCGGCCCCAACGACCCCACAATCGCCCACCGCCGCCCCTCGGCCGACTCGCCATTCGCCCCCCAGCCAGGCGCAAACGACCCGACAGTCCTCGCCCAGCGCCCAGACCCCGGGTCGAACGACCCGACGGTTGCCCACGGCGCCGCTCCGAGCGACTCGCCGTTCGCGCCGCAGCCGGGGGCGGACAATCCGACAGTCCTCGCCCAGCGTCCGGGCTCCGGGTCGGACGACCCGACGGTTGCCCAGCGCGGCGCTCCGAGCGACTCGCCGTTCGCGCCGCAGCCGGGTGCGGACAACCCGACACACGCCCATCGCGTAGTGCCGAACGATTCCCCGTTCGCACCGCAACCAGGCGCCAACGACCCGACAGTCCTCGCCCAGCGCCCGGGCCCCGGGGCGAACGACCCGACGGTTGCCCAGCGCGGCGCTCCGAGTAATTCGCCATTTGCTCCGCAGCCCGGCGCCAACGATCCGACAATTGCTACGCAGCATCCCGGTACGCCCACGCGCCCACCGCACCAGGCGGCTCCAAGTGCCGGCGACCGGGCGACCGCCCACGGCCGTGCGCCGAGCGACTCGCCGTTCGCCCCGCAGGCGGACGCGCACGGGCCGCAGACCCCGTACCGCGGTGAGCCGGGCGACTCGCCGTTCGCGCAGGAGCCGGGTGCGAATGACCCGACAGTAGCTGTCGACCGGAGTGTGTACGACGACTCTGTGCAGGGTACGGCTGCGGCCTGGCAGGACGAGGTGACCGTCATCGCCGACGCCGCGGGCACAGGTACTTCGGGCGCCGCCGCGGGCACGGGTACTTCGGGCAGCGCGGGCGCCGCAGGCATCCCCGGCACCTCGGGTCCGGGAACGCAAGGCGCCCCGGTGGGCACCGCGCACCAGGCGGTTCCAGGTGAGCACGGCAGCCCGACGGCTACTGCGTACTCAGGCGCCGGCTCGAACGATCCGACGGTCGAGCACCCCGTGCAGCTACCCGCGGTGCAGGAGGCGGGCGCGGAGCAATCCGACCTGCAGGACGCAGGCATGCAGCAACCGGATCTCCAGCAGGCTGGCGCGCAGCCGACTGGCCTGGAGCAGACTGGCGCGCAGCCGGCTGGCCTGGAGCAGGCGAGTGCGGAGCAGGTCGGCGGGCAGCGACCCGGCGGGCAGGAGCCTGTGGAGCGGGTGTCTGTGGAGCAGGAGTCTGTGGAGCAGGGTGGTGGGCGGGGTGGCGGGGGATGGTTGCCGGATGGGCAGGTGACGGGGATCGCGGACTTGGAGTTGACTGCGGAGCAGCCTGCGTGGGGAAGCACTCAGTCGAGTTATCAGGAGTACGGCGCTCGGCTGGCCGAGTTGACTGAGGTTCGGGTGCGGCATCCGGAGCGGGTGGCAGAGGCTTGGCAGCAGCGGCGGACTCGGGCGTTGGTGGGGGATGACGGGCGGCTGCTGATTGTTGCTGCTGACCACCCGGCGCGTGGGGCACTCGGTGTGCGTGGGGATCGGATGGCGATGGGTAGCCGGCCGGAGTTGATCGGTCGGCTGATGACCGCGCTCGCACGTCCCGGTGTGGACGGTGTCCTAGCGACCCCGGACATCCTTGAAGATCTTCTGCTGCTGGGGGCGCTGGAAGGCAAAGTGGTCATCGGCTCGATGAATCGTGGCGGGCTGCAAGGCGCCGCGTTCGAGGTGGATGATCGCTTCACGGCGTACCGGACCGCGGACGAGATTGCTGCCCGCCGGCTCGATGGCGGCAAGATGCTGACCCGCATCGACCTCGGCGACCCGGGCACCGTGACGACATTGGAGTCCAGCGCCGTAGCCGTCACCGGTCTGGCCGAGCACAAGTTGATGGCGATGGTCGAACCGTTCTGGTCGACCCGCACCGAGGGCGGCCGAGTGACGAACCTGCTCGACCCGGACTCGGTGATCAAGTCGATCCACATCGCCTCCGCGCTCGGCGCGACGAGCGCATACACCTGGCTCAAGCTGCCGGTGGTCGACGAGCTGGAAAGGGTGATGGAGGCAACAACCCTCCCGACCCTGCTCCTCGGCGGCGACCCGACGGTCGCACCGGAAGCGACGTACGCGTCCTGGGGCAAGGCGCTCAGCCTCCCTTCGGTACGCGGTCTCGTCGTCGGCCGGGCACTCCTCTTCCCACCCGACGGCGACGTCGCCGCAGCCGTCGACCACGCTGCAATGCTCGTCCACGGAGGTGCGGCATGACCGAATGGTTCCGGCCCGCTGGGTCCACCGCGCACGAGGGCTTCGAGCTGATGGTCCGACCGGGTGAGCCCGACTGGCACCACACCGGCCTGTCGATCCGCACCCTGCTCCCAGGCCAGTCGGTGGAGATCGACACCGGCGACTGCGAGTACATCGTCCTCCCGCTCAGCGGATCGGCCGAGGTCGTCATCGACGGCGACTCCGTCCCGCTCGGCGGACGGGCGGATGTCTTCGCCGGCGCGACTGACCTGGCCTATGTCCCACGCGGTACGACGTTTGCCGTCGTCAGTGCGGGCGGCGCGAGGATCGCGTTCCCGCACGCGAAGGCCGCGAAGGATGTCCCGTTCCAGCGGATCGCCGCCGACGACGTCGAGACCGAACTGCGCGGCGCGGGCGTGTCCTCCCGGCAGGTGCGGAATTTCGGCGTACCCGGTGTCCTCGACGCCGACTCGATCATCGCCTGCGAGGTGATCACACCGGCCGGCAACTGGTCGTCGTACCCGCCGCACAAGCATGACGAGCACAAGCCGGGGAAGGAGAGCGAGCTCGAGGAGATCTACTACTTTGAGCTGCAGCTGTCCGACGACGTACCGGAAGGTGTCAAGGGCAACGATCCGATCGGCTACCAGCGGGTCTACGGGACCGACGACCGACCGATCGAAGTCCTTGCCGAAGTCCGTAGCGGCGACCTGGTGCTCGTCCCGCACGGCTGGCACGGCCCGGCGATGGCGCCGCCCGGCTACGACATGTACTACCTCAATGTGATGGCCGGCCCCGGCACCGAGCGCCAGTGGCTGATCACCGACGACCCGCAGCATGCCTGGGTCCGCGAGCTGTGGAACTCCCAACATATTGATCCGCGCCTACCTTTCGGAAAAGAAGAATCTGTCGGAGGAGATGAGTCATGACGGTGCGTCTCACGGTCGCCCAGGCCCTGGTGCGATTCCTGAGCGTCCAGTACTCGGAGCGGGACGGGGTCCGGCAGCGGCTCATCGCCGGCTGTCTGGGCATCTTCGGGCACGGGAACGTCGCCGGCGTCGGTCAGGCGCTGCTGCAGTCGGAGCTCGAGGACCCGAAGGCGCTGCCGTACATCCTGGCCCGCAACGAGCAGGCCATGGTGCATACAGCGGCAGCCTTCGCTCGCACCCGTGACCGGCTCCAGACCTACGCCTGCACAGCCAGCGTCGGGCCGGGCTCGACCAACATGGTCACCGGCGCGGCCCTCGCGACGATCAACCGTCTCCCGGTGCTGGTCCTCCCTTCGGATGTGTTCGCGACCCGGGTGGCGACGCCCGTGCTGCAGGAACTCGAGAGCTTCGGCGCCGGCGACATCTCGGTCAACGACGCGTTCCGCCCGGTGTCGAAGTACTTCGACCGCGTCTGGCGGCCCGAACAGTTGCCCTCGGCGCTGATGAACGCGATGCGCGTGCTGACGGATCCGGTCGAGACCGGCGCGGTGACACTGGCCCTGCCGCAGGATGTCCAGGCCGAGGCGTTCGATTGGCCGGATGAGCTCTTCGCCGAGCGCACCTGGTACGTCGCACGACCTTTGCCGGAGGCATCAATTGTCGACAAGGCGGCAGAGCTCCTACGGTCCGCGCAGCGACCGCTGATCGTCGCGGGCGGTGGTGTGCACTACTCGGGAGCCGAGGACGCGTTGCGCGAGTTCGCTGAGCGGACCGGCGTGCCGGTGTCGGAAACCCAGGCAGGTAAGGGATGTCTGCGCTACGACCACCCGCAGTCGGTGGGCGCGGTCGGCTCGACCGGGACCACGGCAGCCAACGCTCTGGCCCGTGACGCCGACCTGGTGATCGGGATCGGCACTCGCTACAGCGACTTCACGACAGCGTCGCGCACCGCCTTCGCGAACCCGCGGGTCCGGTTCGTCAACATCAACGTGGCGCGTTTCGACAGTGGTAAACATGCCGGCCTTCCGGTTGTGGCCGATGCGCGGGAAGCCCTTGTTTCATTGGGATCCGCACTCGGCGAGTGGTCGGTGGATGCCAAGTACACAGCCGAGGCCCAGGAACTCACAAGGAACTGGAACGGAACTGTGGACGCAGTTTTCCGGCCCTCCGCGGAGATCACCGCGAAGTTGGCCGAAGGCCTGCTGACACAGGGCGAGGTGATCGGTGCCGTCAACGAATTGTCGGCGGCGTCTGATGTGGTTGTCTGCGCGGCTGGCTCGATGCCGGGTGACCTCCACAAACTGTGGCGGACGCGCGATCCGAAGGGATACCACGTCGAATATGGCTTCTCCTGCATGGGATACGAGATCGCCGGTGGTCTCGGTGTCCGCCTCGGCGCGCCGGATCGCGATGTCTTCGTCCTGGTCGGCGACGGGTCGTACCTGATGATGTCCAGTGAGCTCGCCACCGCGGTCCAGGAGAACCTCAAGATCATCGTGGTTCTCGTGCAGAACCACGGCTTCGCGTCGATCGGCGCGCTGTCGGAGTCGCTCGGTTCCCAACGCTTCGGTACGGCGTACCGCAAGCGCACCGGCGACGGGCGGCTCGACGGCGACTACCTGCCCGTCGACCTCGCGGCGAACGTCCGCAGCTTCGGCGTCGAGGTGATCGACGTCCACAGCCGCCCCGAGCTGGAGAAGGCGATCCAGACCGCAAAGGCCGCGACCGGGCCGATCGCCATCCACGTCACCACCGATCCGCTGATCGGCGCGCCGGACAGCGATTCCTGGTGGGACGTTCCGGTCAGCGAGGTGTCCGAGCTGCAGTCCACGCAGGGCGCCGCGGCGACGTATCAAGAGAGCAAGAAGGCCCAGCGTCCGTACCTTGCTCCGGTCGAAGGTGACAGCTGATGGGCAAGATCAGCATCGGCACGGCGCCGGACTCCTGGGGTGTCTGGTTCGCCGATGATCCGAAGCAGACCCCGTGGACGCGGTTCCTCGACGAGGTCGTCGCGGCCGGATACACCCGGATCGAGCTCGGACCGTACGGCTACCTGCCGGCCGACCCCGTGCGGCTGAAGGACGAGCTGGACCGGCGCGGTCTCACGATCACCGCCGGTACGACGTTCGAGCAGCTGCACCGCCCGGACGGTTGGGAGTCGACCTGGCGGGACGTCGCAAGGACCGCCGAGCTGACCGCCGCGATGGGCGCGAAGCACCTGGTCGTGATGCCGTCGATGTGGCGCGGCGACAACGGCGAGATCGTCGAGGAGCGGTTGGACCAAGAGGGCCAGGCCAAGCACGGGCAGGCCGTGACCGAGCTGGGTCGGCGGCTGGCGGAGGAGTTCGGGCTGCAAACGCAGTACCACCCGCATGCGGACGGGCATATCGACACGCAGGACACCGTCGAGCGCCTCCTCGAGGAGACCGACGGGACTTACGTGAATCTGTGCCTGGACACAGGGCACATCAGCTACTGCGGCGGCGACAACCTCGAGCTGATCCGGAAGTACCCGGAGCGGATCGGCTACCTCCACCTCAAGCAGGTGGATCCGAAGATCCTGGCCGAGGTCGACGCCGAGGACTTGAGCGTCGACGAGGCCGTGCGGCGTGGCGTGATGTGCGAGCCGCCGAACGGCGTGCCTGAGCTGCCGCCGGTGATGGACGCGCTGGCCGCGCTCGACCAGGATCTGTTCGCCATCGTCGAGCAAGACATGTATCCGTGCCCGCCCGACGTACCGCTGCCGATCGCGGAGCGGACGTTGGCATATCTCACTGCACTCGGGGGTGCCGTATCGAGCTGACGACCGGCGGGGTGTGACACTCTCTGGTCCCACGCAGTCCGCGGACTCGCCGCGGTAGATTTGAAAGGCTGGTCGAAGTCATGGTTCGGTGGCAGAAGAAGGCGGTGGCCGCGGGCGTCGCGTTTGCGCTGGCCGCGGCGCTGGCGGCGTGCAGTTCGTCCGGGGGCAAGCAGTCGGAGCAGAGCACCGGCGGCAGTGGCGGGAACGTCGCCGACACCCCGCGCATGAAGGTTGCCTTGATCACCCATTCGGGCGCGGGCGACACCTTCTGGGACATCGTCCGGCGCGGCGCCGAGGCGGCCGCGAAGAAGGACAACATCGAGCTGCAGTACTCCGCCGACCCGGACGGCGCCGCGCAGGCCAACCTCGTGCAGACCGCGATCGACTCGAAGGTCGACGGCATCGCCGTCACCCTGAACAAGCCCGACGCGGTGATCCCGAACGTCAAGAAGGCGATCGCAGCCGGCATCCCGGTGACGATCCTCAACGGCGGCCTCGACCAGTGGAAGACCACCGGAGCGCTCGGGTACTTCGGTCAGGACGAGCGGATCGCCGGTCAGGCCACGGGTGAGAAGCTCAAGCAGCTCGGCGCGAAGAAGGTTCTCTGCGTCATCCACGAGCAGGGCAACGTCAGCCTCGAGGCCCGCTGCCAGGGCATCAAGGACAAGCTGCCGACCACCGAGAACGTCAACGTCAACGGCACCGACCAGCCGGGCACGCAGGCGACACTGACCTCGAAGCTGCAGCAGGACAAGGCCGCGGACTACGTCGTCGCGCTGAACGCCGGCATCGCGCTGACCGCCGTTCAGGCGGCCAAGGACGCCGGGTCGTCGGCCAAGATCGGCAGCTTCGACATGAGCAAGGAGATGGCCAAGGCAGTAGCGGACGGCACGGTGCAGTTCGCCGTCGACCAGCAGCCGTACCTGCAGGGTTACCTGGCGGTCGACGCGATCTGGCTCTACCGGACCAACGGCAACACCATCGGTGGTGGCGAGGCGACGCTGACCGGGCCGGCGTTCATCGACAAGTCCAACATCGCGGCGGTGCAGAAGTTCGCCGAAGCCGGGACGCGCTGAGGTAACCCCATGGCATCGACCATCACTTCACCGGCCTCGGCCGACGACCGCGTCTCCGCGCGGTCCCTCGGGGCGCGACTGCTCAGCCGGCCGGAGATCGGATCGCTGGTCGGCGCGGCCGTGATCCTGGTGTTCTTCCTGATCGCCGCACCGCCGTTCCGCGAGATCAACAACACCGGCACGATCCTGTACCAGGCCGCGCTGATCGGCGTGATGGCGGTGCCGGTCTCGCTGCTGATGATCGGCGGCGAGTTCGACCTGTCGGCAGGGGTCGCGGTGACGACCTCCGGCCTGACGGCGGGTCTGTTCGCGTACCAGTTCAGCGTGAACGTATGGCTCGGCGTATTCGTTGCCCTGCTGCTCTCGCTGGCGATCGGTGCGTTCAACGGCTGGCTGCTGATGCGGACGGGACTGCCCAGCTTCCTGGTGACGCTGGGCACGTTCTTCATCCTGCAAGGCCTCAACATCGCCGTCACCCGGCTCGCCTCCGGCGCCGTCGCGTCGAACTCGATCAGTGACATGGACGGGTTCAACGGGGCGAAGGCGATCTTCGCGTCGGAGTTCAAGCTCGGCGGCGTGACGATCAAGATCATCATCGTCTGGTGGATCGCCTTCGTCGCGATCGCCGCCTGGGTGCTGCTGCGGACCCAGATCGGCAACTGGATCTTCGCGGTCGGCGGCGACGCGGCCGCCGCGCGGGCGGTCGGGGTACCGGTCCGGAAGGTGAAGATCGGGCTGTTCATGGCCGTCGGGTTCTTCGCCTGGTTCACCGGCATGCAACTGCTGTTCGTGCAGAACGGCGTCGTGCAGTCCGGTGAAGGTGTCGGTAAGGAGTTCCTGTACATCATCGCGGCCGTCGTCGGCGGGTGCCTGCTCACCGGCGGCTACGGGTCCGTGGTCGGTGGCGCGGTCGGTGCGCTGATCTTCGGGATGGTCCAGCTCGGCGTCGTGTACGCCGGCTGGAACCCGGACTGGTTCAAGGCGTTCCTCGGCGTGATGTTGCTGCTGGCAACCATTGTCAACCTCGTCGTCAAGAACAGGGCGGAGGCACGATGACCACCACGGAGTCGTTCGCGGACGAAGCCTCGGCCGCTCCCAACACGCCGATCGTGCTGCTGGAGGACATCGGCAAGAGCTACGGGAACATCAACGCGCTCCGCGGGGTGTCGTTGTCGGTCCGCCAGGGTGAGATCACCTGTGTGCTCGGCGACAACGGCGCGGGGAAGTCGACGCTGATCAAGATCATCGCCGGCCTGCACGACTACACCTCGGGCCGGATGTCGGTGAACGGCGAGGAACGGCACTTCGGCTCGCCGCGTGAGGCGCTGGACAGCGGCATCGCGACCGTTTACCAGGACCTCGCGCTGGCGCCGCTGATGTCGGTCTGGCGGAACTTCTTCCTCGGCAACGAGATCACCAAGGGGCCGTTCCGGCAGCTCGACGCGGCAAAGATGAAGCGGATCGCGCAGGAGGAGCTGACGAAGATGGGGATCTCGATCCCCAATCTCGAGCAGCCGGTCGGGAAGCTGTCGGGCGGTCAGCGGCAGTGCGTCGCGATCGCGCGGGCGATCCACTTCGGGGCGAAGGTGCTGATCCTCGACGAGCCGACCGCGGCCCTCGGCGTGAACCAGTCGGGCGTGGTGCTGAAGTACGTCGTGAGGGCGCGGGACGCCGGGATCGGGGTCATCTTCATCACCCACAACCCGCATCACGCCTACCTGGTCGGGAACCACTTCGTCGTGCTGAAGCTGGGCCGGGTGGCGCTCGACACGCATCGGTCGGAGATCACGCTCGAGCAGCTGACGACCGAGATGGCGGGCGGCTCCGAGCTGGAAGCGCTGAGTCACGAACTGCGCAGCGTCAACCCCGAGTTGGTCGTGGAGAATGAATCCCAGCGGCAGGAGGACACATGAGCGATCTGCGGGTCGGGGTCGTCGGCGTGGGGGTGATGGGCGCCGATCATGCCGAGCGAGTCGTGCGGAAGACGGCAGGAGCGCGCCTGGTCGCGGTGTCGGATCCGGACTGGGCGCGGGCCGAGGGCCTCGGGGCCAGACTTGATGCCCGCGTCGTGGCCGACCCGCTCGAGCTGATCGCGAGCAACGAGGTCGACGCGGTGATCCTTGCCTCACCGGGGTTTGTGCACGCCGAGCAGCTGTTCGCCTGTCTCGAGCACGGCAAACCGGTGCTCTGCGAGAAGCCGTTGACCATGGATGCCGCCTCGGCGCTGCAGGTCGTCGAGCGGGAGCACAAGCTCGGACGGCAGCTGATCCAGGTCGGGTTCATGCGGCGCTTCGACCCGGAGTACGCCGCCATGAAGCAACTGCTCGACTCGGGGGAGCTCGGGCGGACGTTGCTGCTGCACAACGTGCACCGGAACAAGTCGGTCCCGACGACGTTCCGCAGCGAGATGATCGTGCGGGACTCGATGGTGCACGAGGTCGACGTCGCGCGCTGGTTGTTCGGTTCGGAGATCACCCGGATCACCGTGCGTACGCCGCAGCCGACGAGCCTCGTGGCCGACGGCGTGCTCGATCCGCAGCTCGCCCTGTTCGAGCTGGCGAACGGCGCGATGGCCGACGTGGAGGTGTTCGTGAACTTCCAGGTCGGGTACGAGGTTCGGTGTGAGGCCGTTGCCGAGCGTGGGAGCGCGACGATCGGGCTCGGGGCCGGCGTGTTCACCCGGGCCGGCGGGCAGTGGGGCGGCGCTATGCCGGCCGATTTCCGGGTGCGGTTCGAGCAGGCGTACGACATCGAGGTGCAACGCTGGGTCGATGCCACCGTGCGCGGTGAGATCGACGGACCGAGCGCCTGGGACGGGTACGCCGCGGCCGCGGTCTGCGAGGCAGGCCTCGAATCGCTCAGCTCTGGTAGACCGGTCGAAGTCACCTTGGCCGACCGCAGCAAGGTCCTCGGATGAAACACCTTCAGGAATTCGGCAGTGAGGAAGCATCGTGAGTACTGAGATCAAGCGCATCACCCACCTCGTCGGCGGCGGCTCGTGGACCGGCGTGGCCGAGCGGACCAGCAAGGTCTACAACCCGGCGACGGGCCAGGTCACCGGCGAGCTGGACCTGGCGTCTGCGGCGACCGTCGACGAGGTCGTCAAGGTCGCTCACGAGACCTCCAAGGCGTGGGCGCAGACGTCGCTCACCAAGCGCGCCCAGGTCCTGTTCGCCTACCGCGAGCTGGTGAACCGGGACAAGGAGCGGATCGCCGCGATCATCACCGCCGAGCACGGCAAGGTGCTGTCCGACGCGCTCGGTGAGGTGACCCGCGGTCTCGAGGTGATCGAGTTCGCCTGCGGTATCCCGCACCTGCTCAAGGGCGGGTTCAGCGAGGGCGTGTCGACGAAGGTCGACGTGTACTCGATCCGCCAGCCGCTCGGTGTCTGCGCGGTGATCTCGCCGTTCAACTTCCCGGCCATGGTGCCGATGTGGTTCGTCCCGATCGCCGTTGCCTGTGGCAACAGTGTGGTGATCAAGCCGTCCGAGAAGGACCCGTCCGCGGCGAACGCGATGGCCGAGCTGTGGAAGGAGGCCGGCCTGCCGGACGGTGTGGTGAACGTCGTACACGGCGACAAGGAGGCCGTCGACCGCCTCCTCGAGCACCCGGACATCAAGTCGGTCTCGTTCGTCGGCTCGACCCCGATCGCCAAGTACGTCTACGAGAACGGCACCAAGAACGGCAAGCGGGTGCAGGCACTCGGCGGCGCGAAGAACCACATGATCGTGCTGCCGGACGCCGACCTCGACCTCGCCGCCGACGCCGCGGTCAACGCAGGCTTCGGTTCGGCCGGCGAGCGTTGCATGGCGATCTCCGCGCTGGTCGCGGTCGAGCCGATCGCGGACGAGCTGATCGGCAAGATCAAGGAGCGGATGGGCAAGCTGAAGACCGGCGACGGGACGCGCGGCTGCGACATGGGCCCGCTGGTCACAGGTCCGCACCGCGACAAGGTCTCGGGGTACGTCGCTGCCGGCGTCGAGGAGGGCGCCGAGCTGGTCGTCGACGGACGCGAAGGCGACTTCGATGGTGCGGCCGACGGGTTCTGGCTCGGCCCGACGCTGTTCGACAAGGTCACCCCGGAGATGTCGGTCTACACCGACGAGATCTTCGGCCCGGTGCTGTCCGTCCTGCGTACGGCGTCGTACGACGACGCGCTCGACCTGGTGAACTCGAACCCATACGGCAACGGCACGGCGATCTTCACCAACGACGGCGGCGCGGCGCGACGGTTCCAGAACGAGGTCGAGGTCGGGATGGTCGGCATCAACGTGCCGATCCCGGTCCCGATGGCGTACTACTCGTTCGGCGGCTGGAAGAACTCGCTCTTCGGCGACACGCACGCGCACGGCACCGAGGGCGTGCACTTCTTCACTCGCGGCAAGGTCGTCACCTCGCGCTGGCTCGACCCGTCCCACGGAGGCATCAATCTGGGCTTCCCCACCCACGACTGAAAGGCGGGTTTTGGGTGTAGCGTCGAAGACGACCCCCGGGGCATGAGGAGTACCGCGGCGCAGGCAGGGCCATCGGCCCGTCCGATCTTCCGCGAACATCAAGCCCCGGAGTGCGTCATGTCGAAGAACAAGGGCGGACGCGAAGTCCGCAAGCCGAAGCAACCCAAACAGCCGAAACCCAACCCGAGCGACAACGCGATCATCCCGCCCACCAAACAGGCGCGGAAATAGCGGCCGTTGACCGGCGAGGTGAGGTTGGGTAGCTTCTTGAGGGCGTCGTGAGGACGCGCCGAGACTCGCCGGAAGGCTGGAAGCCACCTCACGTTCCTTCCGTGTGAGCTGCTGACGCTCTCTTGTGGCCCGTGCGAGTCCGGGCGCGAGAGGATGCGTTGTGAAGCTGTTGCCTGATCGGCCGAGTATCGAGTTCCTGCGCAAGGAAGCGAAGGATCTGCTGGCGGTACTGCGCGATTCCAGCCCGGAGACGTCGCTCGCCGAGGCGCAGCGGGCGTTGGCCGCGGAGTACGGCGTACGAGACTGGCCGGCGTTGAAGGCCGAGGTCGAACGCCGGGTGGCCGCCACGCCCGCTGCACCGAACGGGCTGGCCGAAGCGCTCGCCGGAGCATTCGGTCTGGGCACGGTGACCGCCGCGCCCAGACCTGTTTCGTTCACCGCGATGGGGCGGTGCTGGGAGCTGACGACCGACCGCGGGCGGTGGTTGGCGGTAACGGTCTTCGACTGGATCACCAACGAGCAGGCGGAGCTCGGCGCGCGACTGCGGGATGCCGCCGCCGCGGTCGGGGTGGCCGCGCCGGTCGCCGTACGGAGTCCGCGTGGTCTGCTCGTCGAGGGCGTGCAGGACGAGAACTGGCGAATTCACGAGTGGCTCGAGGTCGGGCCGTCGCCCGCGTTGCCGGTGTCTGCGGACGTGGCCAGACGGGCGGGTGCGGCGTACGGGAAGCTGCATGCGTTGGCGATCCCGACCGAGACGCCGATGAATCCGTACATCGTCTGGCGGCGACCCGAGTCCGAATGGGACAAGTTGCTGGAGCGGGCCCGAACAGCCGGCAAGCCGTGGGCTGATCGGCTGGAGGCGGTGCTGCCGTTATGGCTCGATCTGCAGACGATCGAGGCAGAGGTCGATCCCGCGGAGCTCATTCTCTGCAACAGCAATCTGATCCCGACGCATGTCCGGCTGGGGCGAGACGGCGAGCTGATCGTGATGGAGTGGGACTTCACCGGCTCTATGACGCCTGCGCTGGAGCTGGGATCGGCGCTGACGCAGTGGGTGATGCGGCCGACCGTCAACCACAAGGCGCTCGCGGCGTTCCGGGAGGGGTACGGCGAGTGGCCGGCGATCGAGCTGTCTTCGTTCAGTGCAGCGATCAGCAGCTGGCTGAACTGGGCGTACAACGCGATCTGCGAGGCGATCGATCCGCAGGACTCCGACCACGCGGAGTTCGCCGAGCGCGAGGCCGTCGGGGTGCTCGACCGGCCGATGACTCGT
Source organism: Kribbella rubisoli (assembly GCF_004217145.1). Classification (GTDB taxonomy): domain Bacteria; phylum Actinomycetota; class Actinomycetes; order Propionibacteriales; family Kribbellaceae; genus Kribbella; species Kribbella rubisoli. The sequence continues at coordinate 559,817 of NZ_SHKR01000012.1, forward strand.
GTGGGCCTCGAGCAACTACTTGAGGTTCGAGAGTAGAAGGGCGGCTGGTTCGGACAGGTCGCCGTGAAGGAGTTCGGTTCTGTGGACCAGACGCGGACTCATCACAGGGACGGTGCTCGGAGCCGGAACTGATCGGGGCAGCACGGCCAGGCCGTGGCCGCTGGTGATCAAGGTGAGGAGGGTGTGGAGGTCTGTGCCTGCGTAGGTGAAGGCCGGGCGGAAGCCGTCGGAGCCGGTTGCTGCGCGCAGGACCGGGAGCGGCGCGGCGAGGTCCGGTGCGTCGATCCAGCGGGCGTCGGCGAGGTCCCGCAACGCGAGACCTCGCCGGCCGGCCAACGGATGGTCGTTGGGGAGGGCAACAATCAGGTCGTCGTGGGCGACCGGCGTGGTGCGCAGATGCACGGCATCGGAGAGCCGGAGTGGGTCGCTGGGGGCGGCTACTCCGTCGACGAGTCCGATGGCGAAGGTCCCGGCGGCCACACCCTCCACAACCTCGTCCCGACCACAGACAGTCAGCGTCACCTCGGTGCCGGGGTGCGACCGCCGCACCTCACGCAACGCGACGGCGAGCGCACCGGGCTGCGCTGCGGCGCCGGCGTCGGCACCGGCTCCGGCACCGGCACCGGCTCCGGCACCGGCTCCGGCGGTGGCACCGGCTCCGGCGGTGGCCAGTGGTGTGGTTGCGAGGATCAAGGCTGTCGGCGGTTGGGCGAGGGTGCGGCGTACGTCGGCTCGGGCGGTGGCCAGTCGGAGCAGGATGGGCGCGGCATGTTCGAGAAGACGTTCGCCGGCCGGCGTCGGGGTGACCGGGCGGCGGCGGAGCAGCGGCGTACCCAAGTCGTTCTCGAGCGCGGAGATGTGCTGGGAGACGGCTGACTGGGTGTACCCGAGGCGTTCGGCGGCGGCGGAGAACGAGCCGCATTCGGCCACCGTCACGAACGTCCGCAGCAGATGTGGATCCACGCGGATCAGTATCGCTTATACAGAGTGCAGAGATCATCGTTGGCGCTGATACATGCATCGCGGTGAGGATGGAGCCATGAACGCCTACTCCGGACGCATCGCCCTCGTCGGTGATCGCTCGCCGCATGTCCGCTCGCACGTCCGCGTACCCGGGCTCCTCGACCGCCTGCGGGACCGCGACAACCTCGACTTCGACGCCTACTGGATCCCGACCGAGCAGGTGGACGAGGCGCTCGAAGGCTTCGACGGGATCTGGCTCCTCCCCGGCAGCCCGTACCGCAGCGAGGCCGGCGCGATCACCGCGATCCGGATCGCCCGCGAGCGCGGCATCCCGTTCCTCGGCACGTGTGCCGGGTTCCAGCACGCGATGCTCGAGTTCGCCCGCAACGTCTGCGGTGCGTCGCAGGCACAGCACGGCGAGAGCACCCCGGACGCCGACGACCTGCTGATCGTCCCGCTCGCGTGCTCACTCGACGGTCATGAGGGCGCGATCCAGGTGACCCCGGGCACCCGGGCGGCCGCGCTCCTGGGCGTCGAGCGATCGATGGAGCGCTACCACTGCTCGTACGGCCTCGACACCACCAGACTCGATCTGCTGCGCGAGCACGGCCTGGTCTTCAGCGGGTATGACGACGAGGGCGATCCGCGCATCGCGGAGCTACCCGATCACCCGTTCTACCTCGCCACGCTGTTCCAGCCGGAGCTGGCCGGCGACGGCACGCGACCGCACCCGTTCATCCGGGCGTTCGCGCGCGCCGCGGCTCAGAGGGCAGTCGCAGGCCGCGGCGTCATCCCGGCCGCGACGTAGCAGGCGTCGATGAGCTCCATCGTCGCCAGGGCGTCGTCGGCGTCGGTGAGCACCGGGGCGCCGTTGCGGACGGCGCCGGTGAAGGCCTCGAGCTGATACGTCCACGACGTACGCGTGCCGCGGTGCTCGACCCAGGTGTCCTCCTTGGTCGTGACCACCACGCGGTCGTCGCGCTGCGGCAGCACGTAAACCGGCGCGAACGCCTCACCGCGACTGCCGACGACCTTCAGGCTGAACTCGACCTCCTCGGCCGCCATGCTGGTCCGCACCGCACCGGTCGCGCCGTTCGGGAACTCCAGGTCCGCGTTCAGCCATTCGTCCACGCCAGGGAGCCGCTTCCGCTCACCGGCCCGCGCGCTGACGAGCCGCGGCGCGCCACCGGCGTACGGCGTGAACATCCGCTGGGCATGCAGCGCGTAGCAACCGACGTCCATCACGGCCCCACCGGCCAGCGGCAGGGACCAGCGTGGGTCGTCCTCCGGCGGCGGGGGCATCACCATCGTCGTCTCAACGTGCTGCAGGTCGCCGAGCTCACCCTTGGCGACCAGCTCCAGCAATCGGCGCATCACCGGGTGGTACGCGTAGTGGAACGCCTCCATGAAGACCAGTCCGGACGAGTGGACAGCGTCCCGCACCTGCCTCGCCTCGGCGGCGTTGCTGGCGGACGGCTTCTCGGTCAGCACGTGTTTGCCCGCGGCAAGCGCCTTGAGGTTCCACGGCCCGTGCAGGCCGTTGGCCAGCGGGTTGTAGATCGCCTCGACCTCGGGATCGTCGAGCAGTTCCTGGTACGACGCGTGCACCCGTTCGACCCCGTGCTCGGCGGCGAAGGCCTCGGCGCGGTCGGCGTCGCGCGCGGCGACCGCGACCAGCCGGGCGCCGGTCAGCTTGGCCGGCTCGACAATGGCCCGGCCCGAGATCCGGGCGGCACCGAGAATCCCGATCCGCAGCGGTTCCATGCCTTCTCCTTCGAGGGTCGGCCGCACGGGCGGCGTACGGCGGTGCGTCCACGAGGCGCGTGTTCCGCCGGTAAGGGTAGCTCCCGGACCGGACAGCGAACGCGCCATCCTGCCTGACGATCACTCCGGCCCGACAGCGGCTGCCCGTGATCCGGACGCGGTTCACCCAACGTTCACGCGTTTCTGTCGTCTGTCTGTCGCCGGTCGGCATGTTCGACGAGTGCCTGGTGCAACCGGTCGGGGTGCCAACGCTCCGTGACCGCGGACCGCAGTACGTCGGCCTGGGACTGTGGCGCGAGCCCGCCGATCGGCTGGTCGCGATCGAGATTGGTCGGGAACGCATAGCCCTCGGCCGTCGCCGCGATCACGTTCTCGACCGCTGCCGGGTCGTCCACGGCGATCAGGGCGGGATAGACCGCTTCTATCATCCTGGCCCGGTCGATGCTCTCCATCGCGCGGCCGAACGCGGACGAGACCTGCAGGAGGTTCGCCATCCGCTTGATGTCGGCCGAATGGTTGCTCCCGGCAGCATGGAACAGCGCCGGGTTGAAGAACACCGCGTCGCCCTTCTCGAGCGGCAACTGCACGTGGTTCTCGACGAAATGCGCCTGGAACTCGGGCCGCCGGTACGCGAGGTAGCCCAGCCCGTACTTCTGCGAGTGCGGCAGATACAGCGTCGGCCCCGACTCGATCGGCATGTCGCAGTGCGCGACCGCGCCCTGCAAAGTCAGCACGGACGACAGGCGATGCACATGCTCCGGGTACTGCGCCGCCACCTCGTCGGACTGGAATCCCAGGTGATAGTCGCGGTGCACCGTCTGCCCCTCGCCGCCCGGGTTCACCACGTTCACCTGTGACGTGACCTGGTACGCCGGCCCGAGCCAGGCAGCCGACACCAACGCGAGCAGATCGTTCGCGTAGTACGCCGTGAACACGTCAGGCGCACCGACCGCAAGCTTCTCGAGCGCGTTCCAGACCCGGTCGTTCGCACCCGGCTTCGCGAAGTGGTCGCCGGCCGCGACGCCGGACCGATGCTGCTCGTCGATCAGCCGGTTGAACTCGACGGTCGTGGCATCGACCACATCGTTGCTGAAGGCCCCTTTCAGTACGACGATCCCCGGCCCGTCGGCGAACGCCCGGACGAACTCGGTCTGTACGTCGCGTGGATCGGCCGCCCGGACCCGCGTGGCGTCGTACACCGGGACCTGCTGCTCGACGGCCGCAGCATGGGGGTAGTCGGCAGGGTCGGTCTTGTCCTCGAGGACGGTGAGCAGGTCGTCGAGCCGGACATCGGCAGGGTTCAGCCACATGGCTACAGATTGCTTGACCAGCTGAGCACCTGTCCACGTTCGAGCAGTCTGGCCTGCAGCTTCTCCACATCTACAGCTTGTACGTCGGTCCGCGCGCGCAGCGATTGCACTGCGGCGACTGCGGCCGACTCGGCCAGTACGCAGAAGACAGGCTCCATCCGCGTCGCGGCGTACCCGATGTGGGAGGCGGACAGGCAGACCGGGACCAGGAGGTTGCCGGTCTGCTGTGGAGTGATGGCACGGTAGGGGACCGGGTACGGCCGGCCGGTGCCGAGGTGGCCGCCGATGAACATGTCGCCCTCGGTGGCCACGCCCAGCTGGCCGGATGCGTTGCGGCTGGCAATGCGCCGTACCGGATAGACGTCTACACCGAACAGGGCAAGACCGATGCTGTCCGCTGGTTCGGTCTGGTTGATGACGTCGGCGTGCGTGATCGTGTACTGACCTTCGAGCCGCCGGCAGACCCTGATGTACAGCTGCGGCGGCCAGCCGTCCGTCTCCGGGAAGACGCTCCCGTCCAGTCCGTACGCCGCTGTCTCCGCACGGAACGCTGCTGGCACAGACGGGTCCGTCGACAGGAAGTGGTGCAGTCCACGGAGGTAATCGAGGTGTTGACGCCAGATGCGCGAGCGGGCGTCCCAGCCGCCGTCCTGGTACTCGCGGCTCAGTCCGAGCGGAGCATTGGTGATCAGAGAACCACGCTGGTAGTTGTACTCGCCTGAATTGATCCAGCCGGGGAAGATGCCGGACAGGTCCTCTGCGTGCTCGAGGTAGCGCCGGACCAGCTCGTAGTCGGCCGGTGAGTAGTTGTCGGGCGGTGTGAGTTCCACGCGCTTGGCAGGGTCGGTGGTGACGTAGAAGCGGTAGTTGTAGGCCTGCGTGTAGTCATCGCCTGCACCTATCGCCATGCCGTGGTCGTCTTCGACCAGCGGTAGCAGTCCGCTCGTGCTGTCACCAGGGACGACGTACGGGTCGATCGGGGTCCAGTTGGTGACCGGACGGACGCCTGCGATCTCTTCGCCGAAGGTGTCCTGGGACTCGCGTCCGGTTCGGTAGGGGACACCGGCCAGGGCCATCAGGTCGCCCTCGTACGACGCGTCGATGAAGAACTCCGCCTGGATCTCGCCATCGTGCAGAGAGTCGGCGGCCGGGACGCCCCATCGGTCCGGCGTCGACGTCTCGAGCTCGATCGAGCTGATCCGGTTGCCCGTGCGCGTCACCGATCGCACGCGGCGTTCGAAGATCACCTCGATACCAGCCACGGCAATCCACTCGTGGAACGCGCGCATCACCTCGTGCGGGTGAGTGCCGAAGCCGAACACCACGTCCCGGGTCAGCCCGCCCGCGGCAGCCGGGACCGGGCAGTCCTGCGCCGGCTTTATCCCCGCACCGAGCATGCCGCCGAGCCACCGACTCGGCTCGATCAGCACCACCGACGCACCTTCCTGGTACGCCGTCATCGCCGCGACGCAGCCCGCGGCCGTTCCTCCGTAAACGCAGACATCCACCATGCCATGCACTCTGCAACAGCCGGTGTCGATGGAAAATAGCGGCTCTGAGCAGGTCCATGTACTTTCTTGCCATGCTCGAGTTGGACGGCTACCTCCTCGCGCCGCCCCGGCCGCAGTTCGCTCTGCCCTTCGACACCTACGACACCTGGTGCCTTCTGCTCCCGGCCGCCGGCTCCTTCGACTACCAGGTCGGCGACGCGCACGGGACCGCCAAGTTCGGCGACGTCGTCATCTGCCCGCCCGGCGGTATCCTCCACCGCCGCATGCGCACGCGAACGTCGTTCTTCCACGCCCGCTTCACCACCGAGTTGGAGCCGCCAAGCGGCCGCACCCGGGTCCGCGACCTCGACCGCCTCCGCGGCAACCTCAAGCTGCTCGAGGATGCCGCCACCGCGATCGCCACCCACGTCGTCACCGACCTCGTCCTCATGCTCATGCTCAACCGCGCTGGCTCCCCGCGAGACCCGTTGGTTCACAGCGCGCTGACTTACCTCAACGAGCACTACGCCGAACCGGAAGTGTCGTTGACCGAGCTGGCAGCCGCCCTCGGCATCAGCCCGTCACAGCTCTCCCGGCGCTTCCGCGCGGTCCGCGGCACGACACCGGTCGCCTACCTGCGCGACCTGCGCCTGCAGAAGGCGCGTGAGCTGCTGGCCGAGACCGACCAGACGCTCCAGGTCATTGCAGAGCACACCGGCTATCGCAGCGGGTTCTACCTCAGCAGAGTGTTCAGTGCGCAGACAGGGCAGTCGCCGTCGGAGTATCGCCGTACCAGTCGGGTCTGAAGCGTTCTAGGGTTTGACTATGCGGACAGACCACGGGCTGCCAGTGGTACGGCTGGGACTGATCGGGGCCGGTCGGATCGGCACTATGCATGCCGGCAACATCGCCCGGCACGTGCCCGGTGCCGAGCTGGCGGCGGTCGCCGACACCAGGCCGGAGGCTGCTCAGAAACTCGCAGCGCGGTACGACACGGCGCCCGTGACCGTCGACGAGCTGCTCAAGGATCCGGAGCTCGACGGCGTGGTGATCACCTCGCTTGCGATCGCGCACTCCGAGCTGATCACCCGTGCGGCCGAGGCAGGTAAGGCGGTCTGGTGTGAGAAGCCGGCTTCGCTGACGCTGCCGGAGCTTGACCGGGCGATCGCTGCGACCGATCGCGCCGACGTCCCGTTCCAGGTCGGCTTCAACCGGCGGTTCGCCAAAGACTTCGCCGCAGCGCGCCGGACGATCGCGGACGGCGGCATCGGGACGCCGCGGCTCATGCGCTCGATCACCCGCGACCCCGGTCGACCTGGCGGCCTGCGGTACGCCGACCGCATTCCGCAGTGGACGATCTTCCGCGAGACGCTGATTCACGACTTCGACACGCTGCTCTGGCTCAATCCCGGCGCACGGCCGGTCGAGGTCTACACGCGCGCAGACGCGCTGGTGGCACCGGAGTACAAGGAGAACGGACTGCTTGACACAGCAGTCGTGATGATCACCTTCGACAACGGTGCGATCGCGACCGCCGAGGCGAACTTCTCGTCGTACTACGGGTACGACGTGCGCGGCGAGGTGTTCGGCAGTGAAGGCATGGTCGTCGCCGGTCAGCTCGCCAGTAGCGCGCTGGAGCACTACAACGCGAGCGGCGTGCACCAGCAGACGTTGCGTAGTGACGAGGAGATGTTCCACGACGCGTATGTGCAGGAGCTCACCGATTTCGTGGACGTGGTGCGGACGAACGGCGTACCGCCGGTGACCGGCCAGGACGCACGGAACGCCTTGCAGGTCGCACTGGCGGCGATGGCGTCGTACGAAGAGCACCGTCCGGTGCGGATCTGATCAAATCCGGGTGGTGGGTCGACGGAATCGGGCCCAGCATTCAAGATGTGCCCATGAGTACCGTCCAGGTCCAGGTCGATCGGAACAGCCGTACGCCGTTGCACGTTCAACTGGCGCAGCAGCTCGAAGCGGCCATCCAGGGCGGTGAACTGCCGGTCGGCTCCCGGCTGAGCAACGAGGTGGACCTGGCCGAGGCGTACGGGCTCAGCCGGCCCACAGTGCGCCAGGCGATCGCCCGCCTGGTCGACCAGGGCCTGCTCGTCCGCAAGCGTGGCGTCGGCACGCAAGTCGTGGGCAACTCCGGTCAGGTACGCCGGTCGCTCGAGCTGACCAGCCTGTACGACGACCTGGCCGCCGCGCACCGCAAGCCCGAAACCGAGATCCTGCGCTTCGGTATCTCGCCTGCGACCGCAGAGGTGGCCACGGCACTGCAGTGCGAGCTGGGCGACCGCGTCCTCCGGCTGGAGCGACTGCGCCGGGCAGATGGCGAGCCGCTGGCTCTGATGCGCAACTGGCTGCCGCCGGAGCTACTGGAGACCGACCCGAACACGCTGGCCGAGCGGGGCCTCTACCAACTGCTGCGGGCCGAGGGTGTCCGCCTGAAGGTGGCCCACCAGACGATCTCCGCCATCCCAGCAACGCTGGAGCAGGCACGGCTGCTGTCGGAGGAGCCCGGCTCACCGCTCCTCGCTACCACCCGCATCACGTACGACGACCACGGGCAACCGGTCGAGTATGGCGCCCACCTGTACCGCGCGAGCCGCTACTCCTTCGAGCACACGCTGGTGCACCGCTAAGAGACCCGCGGCGGGTACACCCACTGCTTGCTGCGAGCGATCTGCGTCAGCTGCGCGATCGACAGGATCGGAGCGGGCCGGCTGTGCTCAACGCCTTGGTCCCGACGCGCGTTGTAGTTGCTGATGCTGATCTGTCGCCCGTCCGGGTAGAAGAGCTCCACAGTGGTCACTGTGATGCCACCCGGGTTCGACTCGTCTGTGTACAGCGGCCTGTTGGCGTAGGCGACGTACACCGTGCCGTCTGACTGGACGGTGCAGGTCCCGGCGGGGGAGCCGTTGCAGTTGGTGTTCGCCTGCGCGGTCATCATGTCGACCGTGAGCAGTCCGGCGCCGTGACCGTCGTCGAGCACCACAGAGAGGGTGCCGTCTTCAGATGTGGTCATGTGACCGCGGTGCAGGCTCTTGGGAAGTGCTGCGGCCAGAGTCTCCGCAGGCGTCAACGGCTTCGGGCGGTGCGAGCTGGGCGTACTGGTTGGCTCAACAGCTGCGTCGTGCTGGAGCAGCTGTGTGCTCCCGACGATGATGCCGACGGTCGCCAGTACGGCGGCTGCCCCGGACAGGCTGGCCAGTGCGGTCCGACGGCGGCGCAGGACCTTGCCGCGACGGATGCCCCGGGCAACCAGCTCGGGGGTGGCCGGCTGGAGGTCCTCGGTGGCCCGCCGCATCAGGTCGGGGAGGCTGTCGTGAAGGTTGGTCATGGTGCTCCCAGCTCAATGCGCGGTCAGGTGGACGGCTTCGTCGCCGAGCACCGCTCGTAGGCGGCCCAGCGCGCGCGACGTACGCGTCCTGATCGCACCGGTGTTCTTGCCGAGGTCCTGCGCTACCTGCTCGGTACTGCGATCCTCGAAGTACCGCAGGACCAGCACGGCACGGTCCAGTGGGGACAGCTCTGCCATCGCCTGCAGCAGGGACAGGCGCAGTGCGTGGTCCCCCGGAGGGTCCGCGCGGTCGGGTGTCCGCTCCACCGGCCGCTCCGTCGAGCTACGCCGCCGCCGTTGGGAGATGTACGTCCGCGCCAACACCGTCTGGGCGTACGCCGCTGGGTTGTCGGCCTGCTCCACCCGCCGCCACGCCCGGTACAGCTTGGCCAGCGTCTCCTGGACCAGGTCCTCCGCCAGGTGATGCTCGCCCGCGAGCAGCCAGGCCGACCGGTACAGCTGCGGCGTCCGCGCCCGCGCGAACTCCTCGAAGTCCTGTGTAGACCGTGTCAAAGCACCCTCCCGAGGTCCCTCCACCCGGTTCGACGCCACGAGTCGGCGTTCTGTTACCGCCGAATTGCAACAAGCTGCAACTTCCTGGACCGGTGGTGAGGCGATGGATACGGTGAGTGAGCCCTCCGCGTGTCACGGTTATCCACAGGGCCGCCTCCGCGAGTGGCGCCGGCTGCCCCGGAATTGAAAGGATGGTCGCGCATGGTGACCGCGTGGTCGCCAGACGGGACACACACGGGGAGATCGATGACAGCGGACAGGCTCGACGCGCACCGATCCGGCTGGGACGGTGCCATCGAGCTGATCGACGCCCAGGTGCGCGACGTCGTGCGCCGCGAAGGCATCGACCCGCTCCGCGATCCCGGCTCGGTGAGCGCGATCGTCGCCCTTGTCGTGAAGGAGTACGACGAGCGCAGCCTGACCGGGGTCGTCCCGCCGATCGGCGACGTGGAGGCAGTCAGCCGTGAGGTGCACGACCGGGTCGCCGGCTTCGGGCCGCTGCAGCGTTACCTGGACGACCCCAGCGTCGAAGAGATCTGGATCAACGAGCCGAGCCGGGTGTTCATCGCCCGCGAGGGCCGGCACGAGCTGACCACGACAGTTCTGACCGAGGAGGAGGTCAGCGATCTGGTCGAGCGGATGCTCAAGACCACCGGCCGCCGGATCGACGTGTCACAGCCGTTCACCGACGCGCGCCTGCCGGACGGGAGCCGGGTGCACATCGTCCTCGGCGGCATCACCCAGCGGTATGCGGCGATCAACATCCGCAAGTTCACGGTCCGCGCGACCCGACTGACCGACCTGGTCCAGCTGGGTTCGCTGACGCCGCACGCAGCCGCGGTGCTCGAGGCATCTGTTGCCGTCGGCCTCAATGTGCTGGTCTCCGGTGGCACGCAGGCCGGCAAGACCACGATGCTCAACGCGCTGGCCGGTTCGATCCCCGGCAGCGAGAGGGTGATCAGCTGCGAAGAGGTCTTCGAGATCAAGCTGCCGATCCCCGACTGGGTCTCGATGCAGACCCGTCAGGCCGGTCTCGAGGGCACCGGCGAGGTGCGGCTGCGCGACCTGGTCAAGGAGTCGCTGCGGATGCGGCCGTCCCGGGTGATCGTGGGCGAGGTGCGCGGCGAGGAGTGCCTCGACCTGCTCCTCGCGCTGAACAGCGGCCTCCCCGGCATGTGCACGATCCACGCGAACTCCGCCCGCGAAGCACTGACCAAGATGTGCACGCTGCCGCTGCTGGCCGGTGAGAACATCGGCTCCCGGTTCGTGCTGCCGACCGTGGCGGGGTGCGTCGACATCGTCGTACACCTGGGGATTGCGGCGGACGGACATCGACGCGTGCGGGAGATCGTCGCGGTCACCGGGCGGGTCGAGGAGCAGGCAATCGAGACCGAGTCGCTCTTCGTGACGTACGACGGGTACCTGCGCCGCGCCGAGGGACACCTGCCGCATGCGGAGCGCTTCCAGCAGGCCGGGTACAACGTGGCCGGACTGCTCACCGAGTTGCCGCGGAGCGCGGGCTGATGGGACTCCTGATCGGGCTGTTCTTCGGGGTCGGCCTGCTGCTGATCATCGCGGCGTTCGTGTCGCCATCGGAAGCGGCGGCCGGCACGGACGGCCGGCTGCGTCGCAGGAGTCGTGAATTGCTTGCGAGCGCAGGGATCGAGGGCCTGACGCCGGGTGCCTTCATGGGTGCCTGTGTGATCACCGGGCTCGCCGCGTTCGTGCTGATGTTCCTCGTCTCCAGGGCCTTGCCGGTCGGTGCGGTGTTCGGGTTGATGGCGGGCTGGCTGCCGATCGCGTTGGTGCGGTCGAGGGCTCGTCGGCGGCTGGCGGAGTTTCGTGAGCTGTGGCCGGACGTAGTGGACAACGTCGCATCCGCGGTCCGTGCCGGGTTGTCGTTGTCCGAGGCATTGGCTCAGGTCGGCGAGCGCGGGCCGTTGCCGCTGCGCGAGCCGTTCCGGCGGTTCGGTGCGGACTATGCGTCGACGGGCCGGTTCGCCGAATCGCTCGACCGCTTGAAGGCGCGATTGGCCGACCCGGTCGGCGACCGCGTGGTCGAGGCGCTCCGGATCGCGCGCGAGGTCGGCGGTGGCGATCTCGGTCGGCTGCTGCGATCGCTGTCGACGTTCCTGCGTGACGATGCGCGGACGCGGTCCGAGCTCGAGTCGCGACAGTCGTGGTCGGTCAACGGCGCTCGGGTCGCGGTCGCCGCACCGTGGCTGGTGCTGGCGATGCTGTCGTTCCAGGGCGACGTGATCCAGCGCTACAACTCGCCAGTCGGTGCGCTGATCATCGCCGGCGGTGCAGTCATCTGCGTGCTCGCGTACCGGTTGATGCTGCGGATCGGCCGCCTGCCCGAGCCCGAGCGGGTGCTGCGATGAGCCCGATGCTGGTCGGCGGTTTCCTCGGTGCCTTGCTCGGCGCCGGCTTGCTCGTCGTCGTACTGCGGTTGCCGTTCTTGCGCAAACCGACGGTCGACGAGCGGATCTCGCCGTACCTGCGGGATCTCGGGGCGCCGGATGTGTTCGTCGGCGTGGTCGATTCGCGGTCGCCGTTCTACGCGATCCTGCGGTTGTTCGGGCCGTCGCTGCGTTCGGCCGCGGCCCGGCTCGAGCGGATCCTCGGCGGGGCGAACACGGTCCGCCGGCGGCTGCAGCGAGCGGGGATCCAGCGGACCGTTGAAGAGTTCCGGATCGAGCAGTTGCTGTGGGGAGCGTTGGCTTTCGGCGCCGGTCTGGTGATCTCGATCATCGCGGCGGCGTTCGACACCGGGGATCCGGTTGCCCTGATGGTGTTCTGCTTGGTTCTAGGTGTCGTCGGAGTGCTTGGCCGAGACACCTATCTGACCTCACAGGTGCGTCGCCGCGAGCGGCGCCTGCTTGCTGAGTTGCCGACGGTTGCCGAGCTCTTGGCGTTGTCGGTGGCGGCCGGTGAGGGGCCGGCGGCGGCACTCGACCGGGTGACGCGATCATGCCGGGGCGACCTGGCCGACGAGCTGGAACGGGTCCTGGCGGAGACCAGGGCGGGGGAGTCACTGGTTCGCGCGCTCGACGCGCTCGCGGACCGCACCGGATTGCTGGCGCTCTCGCGCTTCGCGGACGGGCTGGCGGTGGCGCTCGAGCGCGGCACCCCGCTGGCCGACGTACTGCGGGCGCAGGCCGCCGATATCCGGGAAGCGGGGCGCCGTGAGCTGATCGAGTCGGGCGCGCGCCGCGAAGTAGCCATGATGGTGCCGGTGATCTTCCTGGTCCTCCCGGTGACCATCGCCTTCGCCTTCTACCCGGGCGCTGTCGGAATCCGGCTGATCGCCGGATGAATCGAGGAGAGGTCATGTCCCTACACCTGACGAGACTGTTCGTGGCGTTGCTGCTGAAGCCACGCCCGGCGCGGACAGAGCGCGGCGACGTCCCCGGCTGGGTGCTGATCACCGTGATGACGGCCGGCCTGGTCGTCGTGATCTGGCGCGTGGCCGGCGAGCAGCTCGCCACCATGCTCAAGGACGCGCTGTCGTCGGTCTCCAACAAGTAATGCGCAGGGCCCGTGGCGAGCGGGGCGCGGCGGTTGTCGACTTCGTCCTGGTCTCGACCCTCGTGGTGCCGTTGTTCCTCGGGATCCTGCAGGTCGGTCTGTTTCTCTACGTACGCAACACGGTGACCGCCGCAGCCTCCGAGGGCGCGCACTACGCGGCCGTGCTCAACCGGGAGCCGGCCGACGGTGAGGCACGCACCCGCGAGCTGATCAGCGGCGTGGTGCGGGACCAGTTGATCGACTCGGTGTCGGCGGAGGCGACCGACGTCGACGGGCAGCCCGGCGTCGAGGTCACCGTCGACGCACACATGCCGCCGCTCGGGCTGTGGGGACCGGGCATCTCGTTCAGCGTCCAAGGGCACGCGGTCAAGGAGACGGGCGAATGAGGCGCCGGCGGGACGAGCGCGGGAGTGCGATCGTCGAGTTCTCCTGGCTGGCGATCCTGCTGATGGTCCCGTTGGTGTACTTCATGCTCGGCGTCTTCGACGTCCAGAGAGCCTCGTACGGCGCGACCGCGGCGACCCGCGCCGCCGGCCGGGCTTTCGTCATCGTGCCGGACGGTGTGTCCGAGGACGAGGCGCGATCGCGGGCGTTCGAGGCCGCGAAGCTCGCGATGAAGGACCAGGGGATGGAGCTCAGCACCGACGAGCTCACGATCACCTGTAGCCCGGCCTGTCTGCAGCCCGGGTCGACGGTGACCGTCACGCTCAACACCGAAGTACGTCTGCCGCTGATCCCCGACGCGCTCGGCGGCGAACCGCCGGCGATCCGCATCAGTGCCTCGCACACCGAGGCATTCGGCGACTACCGCGAAGCCAAGGGCAACGGATGAGCCGGCGTCGGGGAGAAGACGGGCAGATGACCGTCCTGATCATCGGGTTCACCGTGGTCATCCTGCTGATGATCGTCGTGGTGACCGACATCTCGAAGGCTTTCCTGGTCCGCCGCGACCTCGACGCGACCGCCGACGGCGCCGTCCTCGCGGCCGCCAACGGCCTGGCCGCCGTCTATGCCCAGCCCGGCGCGGGCGGCAATGCGGCGATCGACCCGGACCAAGCCGCCCGCCTGACCGCCGACTACCTCAATGAAGTTGCCGCCAGCAACAGATTCGACAGTCTGGGCTGGTCCGTCGACGTCGAAGGTACGACGGTCACCGTCAGGCTGACCTCCACCGCGAACCTCCCCTTCCACCCGCCAGGCTTCCCGACCTCGACCGATCTCTCCGCCGAAGCCGCCGCGATCGTCCCGATCCGCTGAGCTCAGAACAGCCCGGGGTTGTCCACGAGCCAGGTGGTGAAGGTCCGGCCGGTGTGGCCGGTGAGGAGTTCGACGCCGGGCTCGATGCGCTGGGGTAAGCCCACGCGGGACTTCCAGTAGGCCAGCAGCGTCTCGCGCTGACCCTCGTCGCGCATCCGCATCTCGGCACGCGCCTCATCGGGCGTGAGGTCGACGGCCTCGATCGGTACGCCGGTGGTCGCGGTGATCAGGCCGATCTGGTGGCGGCGGGTCATCGACTCCGGGCCGGTGAGCGGATAGCCGCGACCGTCATGCGCGTTGCCGGGGCCGTCGAGGAGGATGCGGAGTGCCGCGTCGGCGATGTCCTGCTCGTGGATCGGCGCCTCCTCGGCGTCGAGGTACGGCAGCCGGATCTGACCGGTCGCGCGGACCTGATGTGCCCAGTACTTCGCGTTGCTCATGAACGCACCGGGCTGCAGGCGGGTCGTCGCATACGACCCGTTGGCGATCACCTGCTCGGTCTTCGCGTGCGGATCGTCGGGTCCGCCGAGTGAGGACAGCGACGAGAGCAGCACGACCTGCTTCACTCCGGCCGACTCGGCCGCTGCGGCGAAGGCAGGTGCCGTCGACGGGTCGGAGTACAGGAAGACCTGGCTGATGTCGCGGAGAGCGGGTGCCGGGTCGGCGGGGTCGTAGCCGACGGCCGACGGGAGAGCGGAGGGCTCCCGGCTGGCGACGCGGACGTCGTGTCCGGAGGCGATCAGGCCGGCGGTGACGGCGCGGGCGATCGCGCCGCGGCCGCCGGTGACGAGGATAGTCATTGGATGTGCTCCAAAGATGTAGTGACTACATGATTGGAATCAGTAAAGCAGATGCCCTACGCTCGGTGCAATGGAGCTCGGACGGCGGGAGCGCAAGAAGCAGCAGACGCGGCACGCCATCTCGGACGTGGCCACGCGGCTGTTCCTCGAGCGCGGGTTCGACGCGGTCACTGTTGCGGAGGTGGCGCGCGCGGCCGATGTCGCCGTACAGACCGTGTTCAACCACTTCCCGGCCAAGGAGGATCTGTTCTTCGACGAGTCGGGGTGGTGGCTGGGGCCGGCGCTGGCGATCCGGGAGGCGTCGGCGGATGCGGATCCGATCGATCTGCTCGAGGCGCACTACCTGGCCGGCACGCGGGATCGGTTCGAGGTCGGGCATCTGGCGACTTGGAAGCAGTTCGTCCGCACGATCGAGAACAGCCCGGCGCTGGAGGCCCGGCGCCGGTTGCAGGCCGCCGAACTCGAGACCACGCTCACCGCGGCGCTCGACGAACGCGCCCCGGATCACCTGCGCAACCGGCTGATCGCAGCGCAGTACGCCGCCGCGCAGAAGGTGCTCGAGGAACAGCTGATGCGCATCCTGGCCGACGATGCTTCACCCGCGGAGCTCGCCACGGCCCAAACCGAACTCGAGCAGGCGGTTACCCAGGTCTTCGCCGTTCTTCGTCGAGGTCTCGGCTGAGGTACGCTGTTTCGTTGTGGCTGGACTGGATTTTGACGCGGAGCTGAAGCAGCTCGACGCGACGATGACCTCGATCGAGAAAGTGCTTGATCTCCCCGCACTGCGCAAGGAGATCGACGACCTCGGCGAGGCGGTCGCTGCGCCTGACCTCTGGGACGACCAGGCGAACGCGCAGAAGGTGACGTCGCGGCTTTCCAGCCTGCAGGCCGACGTCGAGCGGGTGAGCGCCCTGCGCAGCCGGGTCGACGACCTCGGCATCCTGGTCGAGCTCGCCCGCGAGGAGAACGACGCGGACACCATCGCTGAGGCGGAGAAGGAGCTCAGCTCGCTGGCCAAGTCGATCCAGTCCCTCGAGGTCCGCACGCTGCTGTCCGGTGAGTACGACGAGCGCGAGGCGCTGGTCACGATCCGTTCCGGCGCGGGCGGTGTGGACGCGGCGGACTTCGCCGAGATGCTGCAGCGGATGTACCTGCGCTGGGCCGAGCGCCACGGCTACCCGACCGAGGTCTACGACACGTCGTACGCCGAAGAGGCCGGGCTCAAGTCGACCACGTTCGGGGTCAAGGCGCCGTACGCGTACGGCACGCTGAGTGTGGAGTCGGGTACGCACCGGCTGGTCCGGATCTCGCCGTTCGACAACCAGGGCCGCCGGCAGACCTCGTTCGCCGCGGTCGAGGTTGTCCCGGTGCTCGAGCAGACCGACGAGATCGACGTACCCGAAGAGGAACTGCGGATCGACGTGTACCGGTCGTCCGGTCCGGGTGGTCAGAGCGTCAACACGACCGACTCCGCGGTCCGGATCACGCACATCCCGACCGGCACCGTGGTCTCCTGCCAGAACGAGAAGTCCCAGCTGCAGAACAAGGCTTCCGCGATGGTCATCCTGAAGGCCAAGCTGCTCGCGCTGAAGAAGGCCGAGGAGCGGGCCCAGATCGACGCGCTGCGCGGTGACGTGCAGGGCTCGTGGGGCGACCAGATGCGGTCGTACGTCCTGCATCCGTACCAGATGGTGAAGGACCTGCGGACGCAGTTCGAGTCCGGCAACACGTCCGGGGTCTTCGACGGTGAGATCGACGAGTTCATCGAGGCCGGCATCCGCTGGCGCCGTACCGGCCACACGGTTGCAGAGCAGAACTGAACTCCGCGCCGACTGCGCTAACTGCGTCGGCCTGTGCTGCATCGCGCTGACCTTCACGAAGTCGGCGGACTTCGCGCTGGACAAGCCCGCGGGTGAGCCGTGCCCGAATCTCAGTGACGACTTCCGCTGCACGATCCACAAAGACCTGCGCAGCAAGGGTTTCCAGGGCTGCACGGTGTACGACTGCTTCGGCGCCGGTCAGGCGATCACCAGCCGCGGACAGTCCGCTCCGGAGATGTTCGCGGCCCTCCCGATCCTCCGCCAGCTGCACGAGCTGCTCTGGTATCTCGACCAGGTCCTCGAGTACGACGAGGCCGCGCGCGAGGCGATCGCCCACCTCGAGGACGTGAGCCGCACGCCGGACCTCACAACCGTCGACGTGAACGCCGAGCGTGCGGCCGTGAACGAGCTGCTCCTCAAGACCAGCCAACGCGTCCGCGGCAAACAGAGCAAGAAGAAGGAACGCCGCGGCGCCGACCTGATCGGAGCCCGCCTGCGCGGCGCCGACCTCGCCAAAGCCAACCTTCGCGGTGCCTACCTGATCGGCGCCGATCTCCGCGAAGCAGACCTGCGCCAGTCCGACCTCATCGGTGCGGACCTGCGGGACACAGACCTGCGCGGCGCCGACCTGAGGGGTGCCTTGTTCCTCACCCAGTCCCAGATCAACGCCGCGCGAGGCGACCACTCCACCAGACTTCCCGACGCTGTTACGCGCCCTGCCCACTGGACCGCAGCTGGTGCGTGACCGGGGTCATCAGTAGCGAGATCACGGTGATGGCCAGAGCTACTGCGGCCAACGCGCCGCCCTGGCCCCAGGAACCACCGGCCAGCGACAGGTAGGCGGTGCCGACCGTGGCGGCGCCAAGAGCCAGGCAGGTCTGCTGGCTGGTGAGCAGGATGCCGCTGCCGAGGCCTGCCTGCGCAGGGGGGACCTGACTGAGCACGACACCCATCAGCGGAACCATGACCAGGCCAGAGCCGAAGCCGGCGATCAGCATCGGCAGGGCGAGCTTCAGAGGGTTCACGTCCGGCCACAGGGTGAGCGCCGCGACCGCGAGTACGGCGTACCCGATGCCCTGGATGATCCAGCCGCGCACGATGAGGCCGGCGCCGTACCGGACCTGCAGACGCGGTCCGTAGATCGAGGTGATCAGGAACCCGACCGCCATCGGCAGCAGGCTCAGACCGCCTTCCAGCGGGGACATGTGCGCCTCACCCTGGGTGGCGATCGCGAACACGAACATGAAGCCGCCGAACGTGGTGAAGAACGCTACTGCCAGCAGCAGGCCGATCCGCATCGCCCGCAACCGCAGCACAGTCGGGGGAATCAGTGGAGACAGTCCGGACCGCTCGGACCGGTGCTGGTGTGCGCCGAGTAGCAGGACGGCCGGAATCGTCGCCGCCAGGCAGAGCCAGGTCCACAGCGGCCAGCCGAGCGGCCTGCCCTCGGTGAGTGGCAGAAGCAGGAGCACGAGCGTCAGCGCGAGCAGTGCGGCTCCGACGAGGTCGACCCGCTGAGCCTTGGCTGCCTTGGTCTCCGGGATCAGCCGGATCGCCGCGGCCACGCCCACAATGCCGACCGGCACGTTGACGAGGAACACGGCCCGCCAGCCGAGGTCGAACACGTTCGCCTCGACCAGTACGCCGCCGACGATCTGACCGAACGCCGCAGCGGCGCCGCCCGCCACGCCGTACATGGCCATGGCGCGGGCGCGGTGCTCGCCGGTGAGCAGGCTGGTGATCGTCGCCAGCACCTGTGGGGTGACGGCGGCGCCGGCAGCGCCCTGGACGACGCGGGCGACCAGAAGGACGCCGATGGTCGGGGCGATGGCGCAGATGAGCGACATCACGGTGAAGCCGACCAGGCCGATCAGGAACAGGCGTTTGCGTCCGAACGTGTCGCCGAGGCGACCGCCGACCACGAGCAGGGTGGCGACGGCGATGCCGTAGCTGCCGACCACCAGTTGGAGTTCGCCGGAGGACGCCCGCAGGTCGGAGCCGATCGCGGGCAGGGCGACGTTGATGACGAAGAAGGAGAGCATCGGCAGGAAGGCGCCGAAGA
Source organism: Kribbella rubisoli (assembly GCF_004217145.1). Lineage (GTDB taxonomy): Bacteria > Actinomycetota > Actinomycetes > Propionibacteriales > Kribbellaceae > Kribbella > Kribbella rubisoli. Next base: position 578,670 of record NZ_SHKR01000012.1, read on the forward strand.
TGAGAGTCGTGAGGGCCACCGGCTTCAGCGGCGACGCGACGGCCTGCGGCCGGGCGGGCGCTCCGGTGGTGGCGGCTTGGAGCTGGTCTGTCATGCGTCCAGCCTGAACGCGATCGGAGCCTGGTGGTGAGAGCCTGGTTATCCTATTACTCGCAGCACCTGGCACCAGGCTCGATCTGTGCCCATGATGGAACCATGACCACTGTCCCAGCCGCCACCGACAGAACCGTGACTGCCGAGCGGCGGGAGCTCGGCGTGTTCCTGCGCAGCCGGCGCGAGCGCATCAGGCCGGACGAGGTCGGGTTCGCGCCGGGCGGCCGACGGCGTACGCCGGGACTGCGCCGCGAGGAAGTCGCGCTGCTCGCCGGGGTCGGGGTCACTTGGTACACCTGGCTCGAGCAGGGCCGCGACATCAACGTGTCCGCGCAGGTCCTGGACGCGATCGCGACGGCGCTGCGATTCGACCGGCAGGAGCGCAGCCACCTGTACCGGCTTGCCGGGAGCCGGTCCGGTCCGGCGCCGGGAGTTTGCTCGGCGGTGCCGCCGTCGGCGCAGAAGACCCTCGATGCGGTCTCGCCGTACCCGGCGGTGGTGCTGAACAAGCGCTACGACATCCTCGCCTTCAACGAGGCGTACTGCCGGGTCATCATCGATCTGGAGAAGGTGCCGGTCGAGGACCGGAACCTGCTCTGGCTGAACTTCGCCTCGAACGACTGGAACTGCAGCTTCGTCGACGCCGAGGCGACCAAGCACCACATGGTCGCGGCGTTCCGCGCGGCATCGGCCGACCACCTCGGCGACGCGCTCTGGCAGGACCTGATCCAGAGCCTGCTCAGGGTGTCGCCGTACTTCGCCGAACTGTGGGAGCGGTACGACGTCGCGGCGCCGAGCACCCGGACGAAGATGCTGGAGATCGACGGGTTCGGGATCCTGCGGATCGATCCGATCAACCTGTGGCTGTCGCCGGTCGGGCCGTTGCGCGTGACCGTGTACACGGCGCTCGACGAGGAGACCGAGACCAAGCTCCGGCAGATCGTCGATCACGCCTGATCAGGCGGTGTCGCGGTCCGGCCAGGCGGCTTTCAGGGTCGCGAGCGTGACCGCGATAGCTGGGCGGCGCGACGTGGTCGTCCGCCAGACGGCGTACAGGCGACGAGTCGGCGCGGGCTGCAGGGGTACGACGACCACGCCGTCGGGGACCGGACCGCGGCCGAGGCGTGGGAGCAGGCCGATGCCGATGCCGCGGGCAAGCATTGCGAGCTGGGTCTGGTACTCCGCGACCGAGTACGCGACGTCCGGCTCGACGCCCGCGCGACGCATCGTCCGGATCAGCCACTCATGGCAGATCGAACCGGCCGGCTGGCAGATCCAGCGCTCACCGACCAGGTCCTCCGCGCGCACAAACTCCTTGCCGGCAAGGCGATGCGATGCCGGCACCAGTACGTCGGCCGGATCCGTGCCGAGCTTCGCCCGCGACAAACCTTCCGGCAAGGCGAGTGGTGTGTTGTGCCAGTCGTGCACGACCGCCACATCGATCTCGCCGCGGTTGACTGCCGCCACTGCCTCGAACGGATCGGTCTCCCGGACGCGAATATCCAGCCCGCCGTGATCGTGGAGCAGCCGCACCAGCGCCGCCGGCAGCAGCCCGCGCGCCGCGGTCGGAAAGGCAGCGATGCTGAGCGTCCCGATCGCCTGCCCGCGCTGCTCGTCCAGCGTCAGCTCGGCGTCCTCGACCAGCGCGAGAATCCGGGCCGCCGTCGACGCGAGCTGCTGGGCCGCGTCGGTCAGCACGATCCCGCGCCCTTGCCGCTCGATCAGCGTCGTCCGCGTCTCGCGCTCCAGCTTCGCCAGCTGCTGCGACACCGCGGAGGGTGTGTAGCCGAGCACCTCGGCCGCCCGGTTGACCGATCCGTACTGCGCGACCGCGTGCAACGCGCGGAGCCGACCGAGATCGATCATGTAGCACTCCTACATTGAAGGCGGTAGAAATCGGTGCTGGTCCTTAAGTGTACCGCCACCCACACTGGACCGTATGAAGCCTCGTGACCTGCTCCTCGCACTCGCCGTCGTCGTTGTCTGGGGCATCAACTTCGTCATCATCGAGGTCGGTCTGGAGGGTGTGCCGCCGCTCCTGCTGTCCGCGCTGCGGTTCTTCTTCGCCGCCGTACCGGCGATCTTCCTGCTCGGCAAACCCCGCGTCCCCTGGCGGTACGTCGTCGGCGTCGGGCTCGCGCTCGGCGTGGCGAAGTTCGGCCTGCTGTTCATCGCGATGGATCACGGCGTACCGGCCGGCCTGTCGTCACTCGTCCTGCAGGCCCAGGTGATCTTCACGGTCCTGTTCGCGATCGCCGTACTGCGGGAGCGCCCGCGGCCGGCGCAGCTCGCCGGCATCGTGATCGCCTGCGTCGGGATCGCGCTGATCGTGCTCGACCGCAAGCTGTCGGCCCCGCTCGGCGCGCTCGTTCTCGTCATCGTGGCGGCCGGCTTCTGGGGTGTGTCGAACACGATCACCCGGTACGCCAAGCCGCCGGACACGCTGCGCTTCATGGTCTGGGTGAGCGCGGTCGCCGTCGTACCCCTGCTGATCCTGTCGCTGATCACCGAAGGACCGCGGGCCGACGTCGACGCGCTGCGCGACATCGACCTGAGCGGCATCGGCGCGATCGCGTACCTCGCCTTCGGGGCCACGCTGTTCGGCTTCGGGGTGTGGGGCTACCTGCTCCGGCAGTACGACGCGAGCACGGTCGCGCCGTTCTCGCTGCTCGTGCCGATCGTCGGGATGTCGGCAGCCTGGGTACTGCGCGGCGAGGCCGTCGGGCTGCAGCAGGGGATTGCCGCGGTGCTGGTGATCGGCGGCATGGCCTGCACGGTCATCCGGCGCCGGACCCCGCGCGCGGTGGAGTCCGGCGATCCGGAGCTGACGTCAGTCGCCTGACCCGACGGGGATCGGCATCGGCGGCATCTGCCAGCCGCGGGCGAGCGAGGATGCGTACGTCGGGCTCCCGCCGGCGAAGTACTCGGTGAACTTCATGATCAGCGGATCCCACCGCAGCGGGTCGATGTAGCGGTCATTGCTCATCAGGAGGTCCTCGCGTACCCGCACGCGCTCGACCTTCATCTCCAGCGAGCACAGGTGCGAGTCCGGCCCGCCGATCTCGTTGATCGCCACGACTCTGCCTTCGAGGTTGATCGGGCTCTCGAGGACGGAGTCGGGGCCTGCTCCACTCGGCTCGCGGGTCAGGCCGGCGGCGGCGAACTTGTCCGGCTCGTACCGGTAGCCGCGCGCCCGCTTCGCGTCGGACATCTGCTGCGACCCGGTCAGCAGGGCGATCCGGTCGAGCGCGGCGACCATGTCCGGGTCGACCAGGTTGAGCACGATCTCCGGCCGCTCGACGAGGTTCTTCACGGTCTGCGCGCTCGTCCCCATCCCCAGCATCGCGGTGTACCCGAGCCACCACGCCGACGACATCGGCGCGAGGTTCGTAGTGCCGTCCGGGTTGAGGGAGCTGATCAGGACAACGGGCGTACCGAAGTACAGGACCTTGGGCTCGACAGTTCGCTTCATGTGAATGGAACGGCGCAGGGTCGGGATGTGTGAGGGGTTGCGGATCCCCAGGCCATCACAATCGCCGGCTCTCGGCCGTCGTACGCGGGGCCGCACCGCGATCGCGCGATTGTGATGGCCTGGAGATCCGCGCGACAGCCACCGGCGTGGCAGTGTGGAGGTATGGACGCCGACATCGTGCGCGCAGTCAACGACCTCACCACCCGCTGGGCCCGGAGTCTCCCGGCGGGCAACACGGTTGTGTCCGGTCTCGGGTTGTGGCCGCTGCTTGCGCTGCTCGCGACCGGAGCGGACGAGCCCGGCCGGAGCGAGCTTGCCGCGGCCGCCGGGGTGGACGCGGCGACGGGCTCGACCGACGCGATCCGGCTGATCGAGGCGATCGAAGACTCCGCCGACCTGCACGCCGCGCTCGGGGTATGGGTGAGCGAGCAGTTGAAGCTCGCGGAGTCGTTCGATGCCGTGATGCCCGCGCCGCTCGTCGGCATGCTCACCGGCAACCCGTCCGTGGACAAACCGAAGCTCGACGCGTGGGCCGCCGAGCACACCGACGACCTGATCCGCGAGATGCCACTCGAGATCGACCCCGACGTACTCCTCGTGCTCGCGTCGGCTCTGCTGCTGCGTACGACGTGGGTCCGCCCGTTCACCGAGCAGGTGCGGCACGTGCCGAACGGCCCGTGGGCAGGTTCGTGGCACTGGCTGGAGCGCGTCGACTCAGACCTGGACGCCGTACGCCGGTATGGCGACCTGACTGTTGTCACGGTGCAGGGTGATGCCGATGTCGACGTGCTGCTGGGCATCGGCGATGGCGACGTACTTGCGGGCCTGCTCGAAGCCGCGGCTCACCCGAACGACGGCGTACCAGGCAGTCGGTTGATCGACGACGACGAGCCAGGCCCGGGGTTGCGGATCGGGCAGACGACGTCGGCGCGGCCGGATCTGAAGGTGGCGTTGCCGTCGTTCAGTGTCGAGGTCGAGCACGACCTGATGCAGTCCCGCGAGCTGTTCGGCCTGACCGCCGTCACCTCGGATCCCGGCGATCACGGACACTTCAGCGCGCTCAGTCCGACGCCACTTCGTGTCGGCCAGGCGAAGCAGAAGGTGCTCGCCCGGTTCTTCGCGACCGGGTTCGAGGCCGCCGCCGTGACCGCGATGGCGATGACCCGCGCCGCGATGATCACGACCAAGCAGCGCCGGCTCGAGCTCGCGCTGGACAGGCCGTTCGCGTTCACCGCTGTACTGCGGGAGTCGCGGCTGCCGATCGTGGCCGGCTGGGTGGAGACGCCTACTCAACCGGGAGACTGAACAGCCGGTTGAGGAGCGCGGACGCCTCGTCGACGCCCGCGCGATCGCCGGTCAGCAGCAGGTCGAACAGCAGGCCACGCGACGCCGCCAGACCGAGCCGCGCGTACGCCGGTGCCTCGTCCGCCGGGAGCCCCGCGCGGATGCAAAGCTCGATCAGCGGCGGCAACCAGACGTTGATCAGATCCGCCTTGAGCGACTCGGTGTGCGGCAGGTCCTGCATCGCGTGCGCGCTGAGCTCGAAGAACAGCGGACCGTAGATCAGCGCCGCCTCGGTGACCCGGCGCCAGAACAGCTCGCTCTGCTCCGCGATCGGGAGATCGGTCGCCAGCACCTCGGCCAGCAGGTCGCGCTGTTGCTGCTCGACCGTGCGGACCACCTCGGCGAGCAGCCCCTCGCGCGAGCCGAAGTGGTAGATCAGCATCCGGTGACTGGTGCCTACCGAGGTCGCGATACTGCGCAGGCTGGCGTCGCCGATCCCGTTCCGGGCGAAATGGTCGACCGCGTCAGCCAGCAGACTGTCGCGACTCACTGATCTCCTTCAACTTGGCCGTCTCGGTGGCGATGTAGCGCCTGGTCAGGCCGGCGTACAGCCTGCCGAAGAGCCAGCCGAGCGGACCTTCCTGGATGATCGTCGCGGTCGCGACCGTGCCTTCCGGGGTCTGGATGACGCGGTGCCCGCCGGTCGTCTTGATCCCGGGCGCCTTCGAGACCCATTCGAAGTACTCGCCGTCCTTCAGCTCGGTCACCTCCCAGACGGCGACCGGGAGCTTGGGCTGGCGGATGCGGGTGCGGGCGCCGATGTGGATGCGGCCCGCGTCGAGCCGCTCGACGGAATCGACGGTCGGGGTCCAGTCGGGCCACCGCTCGACATCGCTGAAAACCTCCCAGACCCGCTCTGGCGAGGCCTGGATCGTGCTGGAATGATCGAAGCGCATGTACCAAATGGTACATCAGGTCTGTGTGAGGCTTCAGCGGGTGGTCTGCCGGGCCGATCCCAGCGGCAGGTAGGGTCTTGGCCCATGGCTGACCAGAACGTCCCGCAGAACATGCAGAACCTGGAGAACGAGCAGGACCCGGGCGCGAACACGCAGATGTTCCGCGCGTTCGTCAACGAGGGCGCGACCGAGACGACCCGCGATCCCAAGATCAACGGCCGCGTGCTCGCCGTCATCGGCGCCGCGGTACTGCTGATCGCAGTGATCGCCGCAATCGCAGTCCTGTAGTTGACCGACCTGCACGTCGAGGTCGTCCGGGTCTTCACCGACCCCGACGGCCGATTCGGTAACCCCCTCGGCATCGTCGACGGCGCGCTCGTCCCCGAGCCCGACCGCCAGACGGTGGCCGCCGCCCTCGGCTACAGCGAAACCGTGTACGTCGACCACGCGGCGACCGGCACCCTCCGCATCTACTCCGCCACTGGCGAGATGCCTTTCGCCGGCCACCCAACCGTCGGCGCAGCCGCCTGGCTTCACTCAACCGGCCACCCCGTCGACACCCTCCACGTCCCCGTCGGCCCCATCGCAGTCACCCGCAGCGACGACCTCTTCTCCGTCCGCGCCGACACGACCTGGGGTAGCACCTGGGAGTGGCACCACCTCGCCTCACCCGAGGCAGTCCTCGCCGCCGATCCCACGTCGTACGACGCCGGCCACACCTACCTGTGGTCCTGGCTCGACGAGCCCCACGGCATCATCCGCGCCCGAGCCTTCGCCCCCGCAATGGGCGTCCTAGAAGACGAGGCCACCGGCTCCGCCGTCACCCAACTAACAGCCCAACTAGGCCGCAACCTCCACGCCATCCAAGGCGCCGGCTCCCACCTCTACACCACCCACGAACCCCCAACCCACGCCACAGTCGGCGGCCACGTCCTCCGCGCCGCACCCCGCACTCTCACCCTCTGACCAGCCGCATGCACGGTTTCGGGCCTAACGCCAGTGCTGCCGGCGAAGACTGTCACTTGCTGCAACTTCGTTGACCCGCTGACGTCACCGATGCGCGCGGCCAGGTGGTGGAGCGACGTGAGTACGACGGGAACGCGGCCACCGGTACGCCGGACGACACGACCTACACGTTCGACCTGGCCGGGCGGATGACCCGGATGCAGGGGGCCGGTGGTGTCTGGACGTACACATACGACCTGCGCGGCCGGAAGGTCCAGAGCGCCGATCCGGACGCCGGCACCACGACGTCGGCGTACGACGAGGGTGATCGGCTGGTTTCGAGCACGGACTGACGGCCAGAACCATCGTGCCTACGAGAGGCTGTCGGGATGGACGGCGGCGCAGCGTGCGGCCGCCGTCGGGAAGGTTGCCGCGTTAAGCAAGGCAACCCCGAGGTCACGGAGGTCCTGCGCAAGGGATATTTGCCAGGTGAACGCGAAGATGTTGGAGCGGTTCTGTGCCACGTTCAGGATGACGGAGGCGGCGTCTGGCCTCCGGAGGCCAGACCTCCGGGGGATCGGTGTCGCAACTGGTCCGGGCGCGTCTCGGCGGGTGCACCTTCGAGCACGGGCTGTACCGGGTTCATACGCACGCCTCGGCGGAGGCTGCTTGCGCAGTTCACGGAGGCGGCTTTTCCCGAGTTCGGGGGAAGGTTCGACTATTTGGATTCGATTGGCTCGGCCGGCAGTTCGCCAGCGACAACAAGCGCGGTGCCGGTGACGATCCTGAGGTCATGATGCTCGAGCCGGGCACCGGTGAGGCTTTGGAGATACCGGTGCCGGTGTCGGCCTTCCACGATGACGAAGTGGTGGAGTACTCCGATGAGGCGCTCGCGTCCAATTTCTACGCCGAGTGGATGGCCGTGCACGAGTCCGCCCTGCGCCTGGATCAGTGCGCCGGCTACCGGGTACCGCTGTTTCTCGGGGGTGACGACCTGGTCGCGAACCTCGAGCTTTCCGACCTCAGCGTCTACTAGGGTCTGATGGGGCAGTTGCGACTCAAGGCCATGCACATCTACATGACGGGACTCGACGAATGATCTCAGTGCTGCGGTGCTCTCGGCGGCTTCGTCGTTCTGTGCGAACCTTGCCGGCGGTAACTGGGGAGGCTGGCAGACGTGTGCCGGCCAGGCCGAAGGAGCTCTCGGTCTCGCAACTGTCGGGATTCATGCAGAAGAACACGACAACAGGTCGCGGAGCTAACGGTCGCCCGCAATGGCTTGCAGAGAATGCGGGGTCGGTGCGACGTGTGGTGCTGTTTGCGCAGAACTTCAAATCCAGAGACTTTCTTCGGTGCGATGCGGTGCTGTTCGGATCCGCTCATGACTGGATGTTCTCGGTCGACGTGACCCTCGCGGATTTCGACGAGTTGCCAGACATGTCTGTGCAGGACAGCCTTTTGTTGTTGCGGGACTTCCTCTTGAATATTCACGTCCTGCCGCTGGACGACGATTTGTCCCGATCCGCTCCGCCGTCCCTGTCCGGCGATACGGAGAGCAGACGTGCTGCTGACTTATGACGCGCTCGACTTGACCGAGGTTCGGGGTAGGGCGCCGGTGGATGTTCTGGCGGGAGTGGACGCCGGGTTTCGGGTGGTTGACGGTGATCGGGTGGTGTATGAGGACCCATCGTTTCCGGTGGTGGAGTTGGCGTGGAGCCTGTTGAGGTGGCTGGATCAGCCTGATCGAGGGGACTTCGTGTTCGATTCGATGTCCTTCGAGGAACCGGGCGCGCTGACCGTCCGCAGACAGGGAGCGGGATGGGTTTTCGGTTCGGTCTTTGTGCCTGATGTCGCCAGTGATCCGGTGTCCTGGGGTGAGGTGGAGCGGTCCGTCCGTGCGTTCACCCGGAGGGTGACTGCCGACCTGACTGCCGTCGGCCTCGATGCCACTGATGCGCTGCGGTACCCACCGGCCCGTTGACGGCGACCCGTTCTCTGACGGCGGGGGTGACCGGGGTGTCCGTTGACTCTCTCCCGGGTCGGATGGAGGATGAGTGCTCGGCTACTTGGGGAGGTCTTGTGGCAGACGTTGTCAGGGCGGCTTTGGTGCAGACGTCGTGGACGGGTGACAAAGAGTCCATGATCAAGGCGCACGAGGACTACGCGCGGCAGGCGGCTGCGGCCGGTGCGAAGGTGATCTGTTTCCAGGAGCTGTTCTACGGACCGTACTTCTGTCAGAAGCAGGACGCCGAGTACTACGAGTACGCCGAGTCCGTGCCGGGCCCGACGACCGAGCGGTTCGCCGCGCTGGCGCAGGAGCTCGGGATGGTGATGGTGCTCCCGGTGTACGAGCAGGAGCAGCCGGGCGTGCTGTACAACACCGCCGCCGTGATCGATGCCGACGGCACCTATCTGGGGAAGTACCGGAAGAACCACATCCCGCAGGTGAAGGGTTTCTGGGAGAAGTTCTACTTCCGCCCGGGCAACCTCGGGTACCCGATCTTCGACACCGCGGTCGGGCGGATCGGCGTCTACATCTGCTACGACCGGCACTTCCCGGAGGGCTGGCGCGCGCTCGGCCTGGCCGGCGCGAAGATCGTCTTCAACCCGTCGGCCACGAGTCGCGGGCTCTCGGCGTACCTGTGGAAGCTGGAGCAACCCGCGAGCGCGGTCGCGAACGAGTACTTCATCGGCGCGATCAACCGGGTCGGGATCGAGTCCGAGTTCGGCGAGAACGACTTCTACGGCACGTCGTACTTCGTCGACCCCGAGGGCAAGTTCGTCGGCGACGTCGGCCATGACCACGATCCGGAACTGATCATCCGCGATCTGGACCTCGGACTGCTGGACACGGTCCGGGACCGCTGGCAGTTCTACCGCGATCGCCGCCCGGACGGCTACGGAGACCTGACGAAGCCTTAAGGGGACGCACATGTCTTTGCTGGTCAAGGGTGGAACCGTCGTCGGACCGACCGGGACGCGGGTCGCGGACGTGCTGGTCGAGGGCGAGAAGATCGTTGCCGTGCTGGATCCGTCGTTCACGCCGACGGTCACCGCCGACGAGGTGATCGATGCCTCCGGCAAGTATGTGATCCCGGGCGGGATCGACGCGCACACGCATATGGAGATGCCGTTCGGCGGTACGTCGGCCAGCGACACGTTCGACACCGGGACCCGCGCCGCGGCGTTCGGCGGGACCACGACGATCATCGACTTCGCGATCCAGCGCACCGGCGAGGTCGTGCAGGACGGGCTGGCGGCCTGGCACGCGAAGACCGAGGGCGAATGCCATATCGACTACGCGTTCCACATGATCCTCGGCGGCGTCGACACCGATGCGCTGAAGGCGATGGATCAGCTGGTCGCCGACGAGGGCATCACCAGTTTCAAGCTGTTCATGGCCTACCCGGGCGTCTTCTACTCCGACGACGGACAGATCCTGCGGGCGATGCAGACCGCGCGGGCCAACGGCGCGATGATCATGATGCACGCGGAGAACGGCATCGCGATCGACGTCCTCGTCCAGCAGGCCCTGGAACGCGGCGAGACGGATCCGATCTACCACGGCATCACCCGCCCGGCCGCATTGGAGGCCGAGGCAACGAACCGTGCGATCGCGCTGGCCGAGGTCGCCCAGGACTGCCCGCTGTACATCGTCCACCTGTCGGCGAGTCAGGCTCTGGCGAAGGTCGCCGAGGCACGGGACCTCGGGCGCAATGTGTTCGCCGAGACCTGTCCGCAGTACCTGTATCTGACGTTGGAGGACCAGCTCGGCGCGCCTGGGTTCGAAGGCGCGAAGTGGGTCTGCTCGACGCCGTTGCGCAGCAAGCACGAGTCGCACGCCCGCGACCTGTGGAAGGGTCTGCGGAGCAACGATCTCGCGATCGTGTCGACCGACCACTGCCCGTTCTGTATGAAGGACCAGAAGGAGATGGGCATCGGTGACTTCTCCAAGATCCCGAACGGCATCGGCGGCGTGGAGCATCGCGTCGACCTGATCTTCCAGGGTGTTGTCGACGGCAACATCTCGCTCGAGCGCTGGGTGGAGACGATCGCGACGACGCCGGCCCGGATGTTCGGGCTGTACCCGCAGAAGGGCATCGTCCAGCCCGGTTCGGACGCCGACCTGGTGATCTACGACCCGAACGGCACGACGCGGATCGGGGTCGAGACCCATCACATGAACATGGACTACTCGGCGTACGAAGGGGTCGAGATCCAGGGCCGGGTGGGCACAGTGATCTCGCGCGGCGAGGTGATCGTGGCTGACGGCAACTACCATGGCCGCAAGGGCCGGGGGAAGTTCCTGAAGCGCGGCCTGTCGTCTTATCTGATGTAGGGGGAGATCGTGGACTTCGGTGTGGTGTTCCAGTGTGATCCGCCCGCGTCCACGGTCGTGGAGCTGGCCCGGAAGGCGGAGGACGCCGGGTTCGGCTACGTGTGGACGTTCGACTCGCATCTGCTGTGGCAGGAGCCGTTCGTCATCTACAGCCAGATCCTGGCCGCCACGCAGCGGGTGATCGTCGGGCCGATGGTGACGAACCCGGGAACGCGGGACTGGACCGTGATCGCCTCCCAGTTCGCCACGCTGAACGAGATGTTCGGCAACCGGACGATCTGCGGGATCGGCCGCGGCGATTCTGCCCTGCGCACGCTCGGCGCGAAGCCTGGGACGATCGCCGAGATGAAGCAGTGCGTCGAGGTCGTACGCGCGTTGGCCCGCGGCGAGACCGTCGAGTACCGCGGGCAGCAGCTGAAGTTCGCGTGGGTCGACAACGGCGCGCTGGACGTGTGGGTCGCGGCGTACGGTCCGCGCGCGCTGGCCGCGACGGGGGAGGTCGGTGACGGCTACATCCTGCAGCTGGCGGATCCCGATATCGCCCAGTGGATGATCACCGCGGTACGGCGGGCCGCGGAGCAGGCGGGCCGCGATCCGATGGCGATCAAGTTCTGTGTCGCGGCCCCGGCGTACGTCGGCGACGACCTGGATCACCAGCGCGAACAGACCCGGTGGTTCGGCGGCATGGTCGGCAACCACGTCGCTGACATCGTGGAGCGCTACGGGTCCAGCGGCGCCGTGCCGAAGGCACTCACGGACTACATCGAAGGCCGCAAGGGCTACGACTACGCCGAACACGGCCGCGCCGGCAACACCCACACCGCCTTCGTCCCCGACGAGGTCGTCGACCGCTTCTGCATCCTCGGACCGGTCGAGAACCACCTCGCCCGGCTGAATGAACTGAAGGACCTCGGCGTAGACCAGTTCGCGCTCTACCTCCAGCACGACGCCAAGGAAGAAACCCTCGCCGCCTACGGCAAGGCCATCATCCCGAGCTTCTGAGCCGCGTGCGCCAACTGCAGGCCCGGCGTGGTGGCTCGGTAGACGGTTGCGGGCGGGTAGTCGTCGGTGACGGTGCGGCTGATCAGGTCGGCCGCCTCGAGATCTTTGAGCGTCAGTGTCAGTGCGCGTGGCGTGACGCCGGGCAGCGCGCGGCGAATCTCCGAGAAGCGTCGTTCCTCGACCAGCAAGGTGAGGGTCGGCAGCGACCACTTCTTCAGGCCCACGTCGGTGACGCCCAGGTCCTCCAGGACATCCGTGAGTACGGCGGCGTCCGCGCCGAGTCGCGGGTCGCTCAGCAGGTACTCCGGGCGCAGCGGGTGCCCTTTGCCCGGGTTGCGCTGGATCAGGCCGGTCTCGATGAGGAACGCCAGCGTTCGCCGGAGCGACTCGCGGCTCACGCCCAGGGTGTGGCTGAGGTTCACGAATCGCCCGCCGTGGCCGCGGTGGAGCTCGGCCAGCACCGGGACGGCCCAGCGGAAATGGACCAGGCGGGCAAGCGTTGACACGAAAGTAAGCTTAGTATAAAAACAGGACTATGGGTGGGATCGAGTACGACGGGCGCGCGGTCTGCGCGCTGGACGTTTCCGACCTGGAGCGAGCCGTGCAGTGGTACGAGCAGGCGCTCGGCTTCGAGGTCGTACACCGGCTGGAGTCCTGGGGCTGGGCCGAGTTGAGCACACCGTTGCCCGGGATCTCGATCGGCCTCGGCCAGGTCGAGGACCCGAAGACCGACGGCGGGGTCGTGGTCACGTTCGGCGTCCACGACATCGACAAGTCACGCGGACACCTGGAGTCGCTGGGCACCCGCTTCGACGGCGAAACACGACAGATCGCCGACGAAGTCCGCCTCGCAACCTTCTACGACCCCGACGGCAACACCTTCATGCTCGCCGAGAGGCTGGCGTGAGCACACCGCCGCGCCCGGGCATGGAGAGCCTGACGCTCGTCCTGCTCCGCCGTCCGCCGACTCCGACGGACTTCACCGACGACGAGGCGGACCGCATCCAGCAGGCCCACCTCGACTTCCTCGACGGCAAGCGAGCGGCCGGCGTGATGGGCGCGGCCGGCCCGTTCCGCGATCATGACGACCAGGTACTGCGGGGCTTGTGCGTCTACCGCACCGGGATCGACGAGGCGCGCAAGCACGCGGCGGAGGATCCGGCCGTGCGGGCGGGCATGCTCGAGGCCGAAGTCATTACCTGGTGGTTCCGCGAGGGCGAGGTGCGGTTAGCGTGACTGTGTGAGCGGACGGATCCTCGACGACGGTGCCCTGGGGGAGGTGTTTCGTCGGAGGGTCCGGCCGGAGCTGCACGGGTCGCGGCAGGCGGGACCGAAGACGGCCTTGCTTGTCACCGGGCAGGAGGCGAGCGGTAAGACGAGCGTGATGCAACCGCTCGCCGCTTCCTTGGGGCTCGCGGGGGCGTGCCGGCTGGAGGCGGACGACCTGTTCGCCGCGCATCCAGAGTTTGCTGGGGGCAACGAGCTACAGCTGCTCGACGACATCAACTACCTGACGTATCTCGCCGAGTCCGAGATCCACGAACAAGGCTGGGACCTGGTCACGAGCCAACCTTGCTACAGCGAGCAGCTGGCGGTCGGTGAGCTGGAGTACCACCGCGCGCACGACTATCGCGTCGTGGTGGCTGTGGTCGCCACCCAACCGGCCGAGAGCCTGCTGAGCGCCGCGGACAGGTACTACAACCACGGTGGTCGACTGATTACCGCGGAAGACCACGCGGCCAGTGTCGAAGCCTTGCCGCGAGTCGTCCAGGCGATCGCCCGATCGGACGCGTGCGCGGGTCTCCACCTCGTCACCCGCGACAACGCAGTACCTGGAGCTGATTTCCGCGGCTCGCCGGATGCGGCCGAACGAGAGCTCAAGAGGTTGCAAGATCAGCCGTGGAGCGCTCAGCGGGTGGAACGCTTTCAGCAGATCCGCGCCACGCTCCCGCCCGACACCGATATGGTTCGGGCGATCGACAGGCTGGCCGAACCCAAGCTGACCCAGTTCCGTGCGCTTCGAGCATCCGGGCTGATCGACTCGCCACGGACCCGCAGTACGCCGGACATCACCGGCGCACGCTCAAGGATCAGGGCGTCCAGCGGAAAGCACCCGGAAGCAGGTCGATGATCGGAACCGATCCGGGCCCTTCCGGCCCCGGCAGGATCACCCTGATCTCGGGGTGGTAGTCGAGCAGGACCTGCCGATCACGACCGCACGGTCCGTTGACGCCGCGGCCTTCGTTGCCGACGGCTACGATCGTCGTGAGCTCGCGGGCACCCTCCGCGCGGGCGCGGCCGAGGGCAACCAGCTCGGCGCAGGGGCCGCCGGTGAAGTGGTAGAGGTTGATGCCGGCGTACATCCGGCCGTCGATACCGCGGACCACGGCGCCCATCGTGTAGACGCCGTCGGGTCCGTCGGTGTTCGCGTCGACCGTGCGGCGGGCCAGTTCGATCAGCTCGCGGTCGTCGTCGGTGAGCGGTTGCAGGGAGAGCATGCGGCCAAGCCTGCCACGTCAGCCCACGCCGGATGGAACAAATTTGCCGCAGGCGTGGTTGGATGTACTAGGTCTAGTTTCAGTAGCTGTGGTTTATCTCGATCGTTTCTTGCGAGAGATGGTGTGCCGCGCCGGTGCGACGAACGCCGGGCCTGCCGCGACCGCGGTGCGCCTCATCTCTGACAAGGGAGCATCAACATGGCACAGGGATCTGTGAAGTGGTTCAACGCTGACAAGGGCTTCGGCTTCATCACCGTCGACGGCGGTGGAGCGGACGTTTTCGTCCACTACTCCACCATCCAGACCGACGGGTTCCGTAGCCTCGACGAGAACCAGCGGGTCGAGTTCGACATCGCCCAGGGCCCGAAGGGCCAGCAGGCGGAGAACGTCAAGGTCGTCTGACTCCGAACAGCCGCGGCTCCCATTCGTGGGGGCCGCGGCTGGTTCGTTCTCAGCCGGCGATCCGTTTCAGCTCCGCCTCGGTGACCGTGCGAACCTTCTTGATCTCCGCGGCCGGGTCGGCCCCGCTGCGGATGATCCGGTTCAGCGCGTCGGAGTACGCCGTACTGGCCTTCGGCGACCACAGCATCGGGTTCTGCGGACGGCCGTTCTCGGTGAGCAGCTTGACCGCGTCGGCGGCCGGACCGGACTTGAGCTTGTCCGCCTTGCCGGCCAGGCTCTTACGGGCCGGGACGTGGAAGCCGTACGACTGCGCGAAGTCGAGCTGGTCGTCGGTCTGGTCCACCCACAACCACTTGATGTACTTCTTCGCCGCGTCGATGTTCGTCGATTTCGCGTTCACGCACGCGCCGTACCCGCCGACGGGCACGCTCGCCTTGCCGGTGGTCGCGTTGAGCTTCGGCCAGGGGAGTACGCCGTAGTCGCCCGGTAACGCCTTCTCGATCACGGGCAGCGTCCACAGCCCGGTGAACTGCATCGCGGTCAGCCCCTGCGTGAACGCGGACGGGTCGGACCAGTCGGTCGGTGCCCCGAGCAACAGAACCTTCGAGGTCCAGAGCTCGCGCAGCTTGCTCAGCGACTCGGCCGCGAGCGGGTCGTCGAACCCGAACTGGTTGTCGGCGGTCAGGTAGTCGAGTCCGGCCGACCACAACGCCGGTCCGCCCAGCACGCCGACGCCGCCGTCGTTGCCGACGAACAGCCCCTTCACCTTGTCGTTGGTCAGCTTCTTCGCGGCGGCGAGCAGCTCGTCGACGGTCTGCGGCGGCTGTACGCCGGCTGCGGTCAGCATGCTCTTGCGGTAGACCATCAGCTGCATGTCGATCACCTGCGGGATCGCGTACAGCTTGCCCTGGTACGACATTCGCTCGACCAGCGCCGCGTTGAAGTCGTCCTTGGCGTCACCCAGGATGCCACTGAGATCGACGACCTGGCCGCTCTTGATCATGTCGATCGTCGGACCGTTCGGGTACTCGAACGTGTCCGGCCCCTGGTTGGTGAGCAGCGCGGTCGAGGCCTTCTTCTCGTAGTCGCCCGGCGACCACTGGATCGTCACGGTCGCGTCCGGATACGCCTTCGCGTACTTCTCGACCGCCTGCTGCGTACCCGCTTCGCCGTACTGGTGGTACCACTGCTGGAGCGCCGGCTTGTCGCCACTCCCGCTACTCGAGGGCCGCCCGCTGTTGGAGCCACATCCGGCGACGGCCATCGCCGCCAGTCCGGCCCCGAATCCCAGCACGCTCCGCCTGCTGACCCCACCGCTCATCACGCCGTCTCCAGTCCCGCACGGTCCCACAGCCCGTGCGCATCCGCTGACTCTACGTCGGCGGCGGGGCGTCGAAGACGGTAATTCCAGGGATCAGGCAGGGGCCGGCGCAGCACCTGCGCCGTTGCCCGGGCGGGCGCTCGCGATCCGGGCGACGCCGGCATCGGGTTTGCGGCCGGCCTTGCGGGCGGCTTCGACATGCAACCGGGCCAGCTCGACGGCCTGGCGGGAGACCTTCACGGTCTTCTTCTCAGCCATTGTCACTGTCTCCCTCGACGACCTCGATGTCTGCATCCGCAATATCAGCGTACGCGGCTGCACCGACGCGGTCGATCGCTACCGCGGCAGTCAGCGCGGCGACCAGGTCGTAGTCCTCAGGCTGTAACAACTCCGACCGCATCAGTGAACGCAGCGTCACCACACCGGCGTCCGTGCCCGCGTCGTCCTCGCCGTCGAGGATCTGCTCGACCGCCCAGCGGACCATCCGCATGGTCTCCTCACGGTGCCGCCAGGTGTCGAGCTCGCGATCGGACTTGCGGACCAGGTACGACCCGAGGAAGACGCCGCCGAGCGCGAGCAGTGGACTGAGCACCGTCATCACGACGCCAACGATCGAGATCCAGGTGGGGATCACCTCACGCGCCTCCCAATTGCATGGTGTTGACCGGTCGATGATGTTACGAAGGAGCATTCCACCCGCCCCCCACAAACACCGGCAGAGCTGACCCAGGATGACAAGGAGCGGTGTCACCGTGACCGACGGACCCGAGATGTACGACGTGTTCGTACAAGGAACGGTGTTCTACGACATCGTGATGACCGGCCTGGAAACCGCCCCGACCACCGGGACCGAGATCTTCGCCGAGGGAATGGGCTCCTGCCCGGGCGGTGTCGCGAACTTCGCGATCGCGGCCGCGCGGCTCGGCCTGAAGAGCGGCCTGGCCGCCGTCTTCGGTGACGATGTGTACGCCGACTTCTGCTGGCGGACCCTGGCCGACCAGGAGGGTGTGGACCTGTCCCACTCGCGGCGGATCGGCCACTGGCACTCGCCCGTCACGGTCTCGATGTCGATCGACCGGGACCGTGCGATGGTCACGCACGCCCACGAGGCGCCCGGCGACCCGAGCAAGCTGGTCGGTCCCGGCCTGAAGACACGGTCCGCGATCGTGCCGGTCGCCGACGAGTTGCCCGGCTGGACCGTCGAGGCGCGAGAGTCCGGCGCGCTGCTGTTCGGTGATGTCGGCTGGGACCCGACGGACGAGTGGTCCCCGGCCGTTCTCGACGTACTGGACGGTTTCTACGCCTTCACGCCGAACGCGACCGAGGCGATGTCGTACACCCGGACCGACACGCCGAAGGCCGCGCTGCACAAGCTGGCCGACCGGGTGCCGCTCGCGGTCGTGACGAACGGCGCGGACGGCGTACTGGCGATCGACTCGACGACCGGTGAGGAGGAGCAGGTGCCGGCGCTGCCGGTGCGCTCGTACGACCCGACCGGCGCCGGTGACGTCTTCCTCGCGTCGCTCGTCCTCGGCACGCTCCGCGGTTGGCCGCTGGCCCATCGGCTTGCTTTCGGCAACCTTTGTGCGGGCCTGTCGGTCCAGCACTTCGGCGGATCGCTCGCGGCGCCGGGATGGGGCGACATCATCGACTGGGTCCGCGACCACACCCGGCACCGCCCCGGTGAGGTCGACCCGGCCGTCCTCGAGCACTACACGTTCATCGGCGACGTGCTCCCCGAGGGGCCGGTCCCGATCGTTCGCCGGGCGTCGGCAACCATCGCGCGCCAGTCGGACGCCTGACACGACCGTTTCAAACGCACCGGGTATCGGACGCGGGCCCTCGGACCGGCAGGCCTGGTCGGCGGCACGCCCGGGAACGCCTAGACTGATCGCCGGCCGCTCCGGTGGCGTACGGTGCACTTCGTGGTTACCGTCGCGCCGCTTCCTGTTCCCGACCACGGCCGGATGAACCCGTGATCCGCTTCGAGAATGTGTCCAAGACGTACGAGGGCCAGTCCAAGGCCGCTCTGCTGAACGTCAACGTCGAGATCGAGAAAGGCGAGTTCGTCTTCCTGGTCGGCACCTCCGGGTCCGGCAAGTCGACGTTCCTTCGCCTGGTACTGCGTGAGCACCGGACCACCCGCGGTCACATCATGGTCGCCGGCAAGGACCTGAACCGGCTGGCCAGCTGGCGGATCCCGCAGATGCGCCGCCAGATCGGGACCGTGTTCCAGGACTTCCGGCTGCTGCCGAACAAGACCGTCGCGGAGAACGTGGCGTTCGCGCTGCAGGTGATCGGCAAGCCCCGCTCGCACATCCGCAAGACCGTGCCCGAGGTGCTCGAGCTGGTCGGCCTGGACGGCAAGGAAGACCGGATGCCGGACGAGCTGTCCGGCGGTGAGCAGCAGCGGGTGGCGATCGCCCGCGCGTTCGTGAACCGGCCGATGATCCTGATCGCCGACGAGCCGACCGGAAACCTCGACCCCGGTACGTCGGTCGGCATCATGAAGCTGCTGGACCGGATCAACCGCACCGGGACGACCGTGGTGATGGCCACCCACGACGTGTCGATCGTCGACCAGATGCGCAAGCGCGTGATCGAGCTGGAGAACGGCCACGTCGTCCGCGACGAGTCGCGCGGCGTCTACGGCTACCAGCACTGACCAGGGGACTGACTGACTGATGCGCTTGAACTACATCCTGTCCGACCTCGGGATCGGCCTGAAGCGGAACATGTCGATGACGATCGCGGTCGTCGTCACCATCTGGGTCTCGCTGTCGCTGTTCGGCAGCGCGCTGCTCGCCCGCGAGCAGGTCGACCTGATGAAGGGGAACTGGTACGACAAGATCCAGATCTCGGTGTTCCTCTGCACCAAGGACTCCGGCGGCCGCGGCTGCGCCGGCACCGAGGTGACCCAGGAGCAGAAGAACCGGATCCAGCAGGTCATCCAGACCAACCCCGACACCGCGCCCGACGGCGTCTTCTCGGAGTCGAAGTCCGAAGCGTTCGAGTCGTTCAAGAAGCTGTACAAGGACTCGCCGATCGTCAGCACGGTCACCCAGGACCAGATGCAGGAGTCCTTCCGGGTCAAGCTGAAGGATCCACAGCGATATCAGAACCTGGTGAGCGCGGTGAGCGGCCTACCAGGCGTCGATACGGTCCAGGACCTCAGGCAGTACCTCGATCCGTTGTTCAAGGCCCTCAACGGGTTGCAAGTCGGTGCGCTGATAGCGGCCGGACTGCTGCTGGTCGCCGCCCTGATGCAGATCTCCAACACGATCCGGTTGGCGGCGTACGCCCGGAGACGGGAGATAGGCATCATGCGCCTGGTGGGCGCCTCGAACTTCTACATCCAGCTGCCGTTCCTGCTGGAAGCGGTGCTGGCGGCCCTGGTGGGCGCGGTCTTTGCCTGCGGCACCTTGTGGGTCGGGGTGTACTTCGTTGTCATGCAGCGGGCCCAGGAGACGTTCCGGGTCTGGCAGTGGGTCGGCGCGACCGAAACCTTCCGCGCGACGCTGATCATGGTCGTGGTCGGCCTGATCCTGGCCGTCATCCCGACATTCCTGACGACGCGGAAATACCTCAAAGTCTGATCCGGGTGCCTTATCGTGCGTTAACAGGAGTAACAGCAGTCACTCCTGTTACGCACAACTGAACCCAGAGCAAGGGGTCGACCTGTGGTCCCGCACTTCCCCGGTGCGAACCCGCGCGAGCGGGGGAGCATCAAGCGAGACGACAGCACCGGCACCTCCACCACTCCGTACCAGCGATCACGCACGCGACCGCCGGGCCGGCAGACGGTGGTTGCCGCATGCTGCCTTGTCCTGTCCCTGTCCGCCGGAGTTCTGGCGGCGGTTCCCTCTGCACCGGCAGAGGCGAAACCGCCGGATCCAGTCGCCAAGAAGAAACAGCTCGACGCGCAGCTCGGCCAGCAGAAGGCCGATCTCGACGACGCGTCCGACCAGCTCGGCAAGTCCGTTGCCGCGTACAACCAAGCCGAGACGAAGTACCAGGCCGTCCAGGTCCGGTACGCCGCCGCGCAGGGCCAGCTGGCCGCTGCGAAGGCCGCCGATGCGGTTGCCGCGGGCAAGCTTGCCGCGGCCGAGGCGGCGCTGCGTACGGCGGTGGCCGACGTCGAGGCCGGCGAGAGGCTGATCGCGGAGAAGCGCGCCGTCGCCGGTCGCGCCGTACGGTCGGCGTACCAGCAGCAGAACAGCCTGGTCGGGCTGTCGATCGCGCTGCGCGGCGCCGCGCCTGCCGATATCGCCACCGGGATGCAGATCCAGCGGAACGTGTTCGGCATCCAGAGCAACGCGATCACCAACCTGAACAACGCGCAGGCGGAGCTCGCCAGCCGTCGGGTCAAGGTCGCGGCCGCGGAGAAGGCGTCCGAGGCCGCTCGGGCCGAGGCGGCGGCGACGGTAGAGCGGGTCACCGAGCTGACCAAGCAAGTTGCGGCCGACAAGGCCGAGGCGGCGGCGGTCGCGAAGGTCAAGCTGGTCGCGTTCAAGGCCGCTGAGAAGGAGAAGAACACCGAGCTCGCGCAGTACAACTCGCTGCTGCGGGAGCGGGCGCGGGTCGAGCAGCTGCTGATCGCGCGGGCGAAGGCCGAGAAGGCAGCCGCCGCGCGCCGGAAGGCGGCAGCCGAGAAGGCCGAGCGGGAGAAGGCACGCAAGGAGCACCGGCCGCCGCGGAACATCCCGGATCCGGGCGGGTCGGGCGACGGACGGCTGAGCTACCCGGTGAGCAGCTACATCACCTCGCCGTACGGGATGCGCTTCCACCCGGTCCTGCACTACTGGAAGCTGCACGACGGCACCGACTTCCGCGCTCCCTGCGGTACGCCGGTGCGCGCCGCGGCTGACGGGGTGGTGACGGACAAGTACTACAACGGCGGTTACGGGAACCGGCTCTTCGTCTCACACGGCGTGATGGACGGCCGGTCGATCACGACCGTCTACAACCACCTGTCGAAGTACAAGGCGCATGTCGGCGAGCGGGTGCGGCGGGGCGAGATCATCGCCTGGTCGGGCACCACCGGCTACTCCACCGGCTGCCACCTGCACTTCATGGTCTACCAGGACGGGAACGTCGTTAATCCGATGAAGTGGCTCTGAGCGATCTGGGATACTGGTCGGATGGTGAAACAGACCGGCCAGCAGAAGCCGATCGCGCAGAACCGGAAGGCGCGACACGACTACCACATCGAGGACGTGGTGGAGGCCGGGCTGGTGCTGACGGGGACCGAGGTCAAGTCCCTCCGGCAGGGCCGGGCCTCCCTCGTCGACGCGTTCGCCGCTGTCCGCGGTAACGAGCTGTGGCTGCAGGGCATGCACATCCCGGAGTACAAGCACGGCACGTGGACCAACCACGAGCCGCGCCGTGCGCGGAAGCTGCTGCTGCACAAGGACGAGGTGCAGAAGCTGATCCGGGAGGTCGAGCAGCAGGGCGTGTCGCTGATCCCGCTCTCGCTGTACTTCAAGGACGGCTACGCGAAGGTCGAGCTCGCCACCGGCCGCGGCAAGAAGGACTACGACAAACGCCACGCCCTGGCCGAACGCCAAGCCAACCGCGAAGCCCAACGAGCTCTCTCCGACCGCCACCGCCCCTGACTGGGGTCCGCTCAGGGGTTGCTCCGGGCTGAACCCGATGGGGTGAACGGTCGCCTGCACGCAGAGTGGAAGCATGTCCACTTCAGACCTGCTGGTGACGCCGGCCCAACGGGACCGCGCAGTCGAGATCCTGAAAGAGATGTACGCCGACGGCCGGCTCGACCACATGGAGTTCGACCTCCGGCTCGAGAAGGCCCTGAAGGCCCGCACCCGCGCGGAGCTGAACAGCACGTTCGACGGCCTGGTCGCCCGGCCCGTCCCGACGTTCGCGCCCGCCGCCTTCACCCGCCCTGCGCCGATCCAGCAGTACCAGGGTGACGGCCGCGGCATGGGTACGGTCGCCCACTGGCTCGGGTACCCGACCTTCTTCGTCGGCCCGGCCATCGTGGTCGCAACCACCGGCCAGAAGAACCCCGCCGTACGCCGCCACGCCGTCGAGGCCCTGAACTTCCAGCTGACCGCCGTCGGCGCCTTCGCGGCCCTCGGCATCATCACCGGGTTCACCCACGGCTTCTTCGGGTTCCTGTTCCCCATCCTCGGCATCCTCTGGTTCTTGCTGACCGGCATCGGCGGCCTGGCCACCGCTGCCACCGGCAAGTTCCGCTACCCGTTCACGCTCCGGTTGATCAAGTAGGCCCTACGCTTTCTGCGTGAGCGTTCCGGTCGGGGTGCGGTGGGAGGTCGGGGCGTTCCTGGGGCTGACCGCGGCGACCGGGTTGATCGACGCGGTGAGCTATCTGAAGCTCGGGCATACCTTCGTCGCGAACATGACGGGGAACGTGGTGTTCCTCGGGTTCGCGGTGGCGCCGGACTCGGGGTTCCGGTTCGGGCCGCCGTTGGTGGCGGTGGTGGGGTTCGTGCTGGGGTCGCTGGCCGGGGGACGGGCGGCTCGGGTACTCGAGGAGCGACCCCGGCGGTGGTTGGGGATCGCCTTCGGGACTCAGGCGGTCGTGCTGTGGACGTGCGGGCTGCTGGTCGGCGTCGGCGTACTCCGGGAATCGGGCGGGACGTCGTACCTGCTGATCGCGGCGCTCGCAGCGTGTTTCGGACTGCAGAACGCGACCGTTCGCCACGTGGCGCCGCGCGACATGACGACCACGGTGCTCACGCTGACTCTGACTGGGCTGGCCGCGGACAGTGTGCTCGGGAGTGGACGCTCCGCCAGGCCGTACCGCCGGCTGGGCTCGATCGCGGCCATGTTGGGCGGTGCCGCCGTCGGCGCGCTGCTACTCCGGTCGACCACCGGCTGGGTGATCGCGCTCGCCGGTGCGGTCGTCGCCGTCGCCGCGGTGATCTTCCTGGTGGGGCCCGCCGAGTGACGCTTGGGGAATGTCAGATGCGGTCGGTCCGTTGGACTTGATAGTGTGGATCTTCCACCACCCTCCGGGGCGGTGGGAGTTTGACAACTCAACAGGGGGTGAACGGTTTCGACTTTGGACGTTGGTTCCAAGGGAAGCGGGCCGAGGATCCAGGGTTATCTCGTTAACGATCTCTGGAAACCAATAAGTGCCAATACATCGCGCACTAGCTACGCTCTCGCCGCCTGACGGCCGAGCACTAAAGTAGCGGTCAGCCCGGGGATGCTTCCGACCCGGTTCCTGGCCTCAGCTAGGAAGCTTGCTGTGTTAGCCCGGTCACGGGGTTAACACGGGACATTTACAGTGACTGAGCCTGTCAGCGAGATGTCTGTACAAACGCTGGGGCTGAGAAAAGCGCCATTCAGACTGCGCCCGGAGAAGTCTTGAAACCCCGCCGAAGGACGCGGGTTCGATTCCCGCCACCTCCACCCCTTTGAGAACGCGCAGGTCAGACCCATCTGACCTGCGCGTTCTGCTGTCTGCTCTCGCTTCGGGCCAGTCGTCGAGCATTTCGGCGGCCCCCTTGGGCGATAGCGCACGCCATTCGATCAGGCACGCGATCGCTTCCCCACGGGTAATCAGCCCCTCGTCCAAGGCGATCCCGAGACTCTCAAGTTGCTCGATCAGCGGTGACAGTTCTGCTCCCCTGGTGGTCACGGTCCGATGTGGAAGGCGGGGCGGGCACGGATGCAGGGATCGACATGCACGCCCCGCCGGTCTAGTCCCGCGGGTCGTACGGTCGCTGCTTCAACCAGTCCGGGCGGAAGTTCTCGGTGCCGTCGTCAAGCCACTCAGCGCCGACCTCGTCCCGGTGGAACCCTTGGTGATGGCCGAGGACACAGACTCGGTCTGTCAGCGGGTTGCGCCCATCGCATTCGAAGTCCTGCGCTGCCCGAAGAGTCGGCCAGGATGTGCCGCCCCTCGAGGTTCCCGACTTCGCGTCGTCCATGGTTGAAGCATCAGGCCAGGGAAGCCGTGGAACTACGATTCCCGCGTATCCCACTACACAAGGAGACAGGGAAACAGACGGTGGGTAACACTTGGGGCGTGACGTTCGGGAGCCGTCTACGCGAATACCGGGGCCACCGCGGCTGGTCGCTCGGGGATCTCTCGCGCGCCACGAACTACTCACGGTCATACCTGAGCAACATCGAAAACGGCCGCAAGACCGCCACCGATGACCTTGCTAGCGCCTGCGACCGGGCGTTGAAGGCGACGGGCGAGCTGATCGCAGCCGCCCGGCAGGACGTGGCCGCGCGGCTGAACGACACACCGTGGCAGACCGCAGAGCTCGTCCAGAAAATGCAGGTCAGTGACACCACCTCCGCGACCCTCGAACAGCTCCATGCCACAGTCGAAGAGCTGTGCTGCCAGTACAACCGCAGGGACGCCCTAGGACTGCGTGAAGAGGCCCACGAGTGGCTCCAGCACGTCGGTGTGCTGCTGCGCCGCCCGGTCGGTCTGAAGGCCCATTCGGAGCTTCTGGTGGCCGGCGGCTGGCTCGCTCTCCTCGCGGGCTGCGTCGAGTACGACCTGGGCATGGGGACAGCAGCCGAGTCCACCAGGGTTGCCGCGCTCCAGCTGGGGTTGGAGGCCGGTCACCCTGAGATCGTCGGATGGGGCCACGAGATGACTGCGTGGTTCGCGTTGACACAGGGCCGGTTCCGTCAGGCCGTCGCTGCGTCGCTGAAGGGGCAGGAGGCGGCACCGAACTCCAGTGTCACTGTCCAGCTGAAAGCCCAGGAGGCGAAAGCGAAAGCCCGCTTGGGTGAAGCTGGGCTGACTGTGCTGCTGGAGTCCGGCAGGGACATGCTTCAACGGCTGCCGTACCCAGACCGCCCCGACAACCACTTCAAGGTCGACCCGGCGAAGTGGGACTACTACTCGATGGACGTACACCGGATGGCGGGCGACAACGAACAGGCCGCCCGGTACGCACAGGAAGTGATCCGGGACAACACCGCCCCTGATGGGACGGAGCTGTCACCGATGCGGATCTCCGAGTGCCGTATCAACCTCGGGTTCGTCGCGGGCCGTGAAGGCGACCTCGAGCAGGCTGTCAGTCTCGGCATGGAGGGATTGAAGGAGGGCCGCCAGTCAAAGGTGCACCTGCGCATGGTCGCGGCAGAACTCGACCAGGAACTGCAGCGGCACTTCCCCGGCGAGAGCCACGTCAGGCAGTTCGAGGACGCCCTACGCTCCGTCTGACGTCAGTCGGTGAGTAGTTGGGCGGCTAGGGCGGTGTCTTCGGTGCCTCGGTAGTGGTAGACCTTGCCGTCGCGGAAGCGCCACCAGTGGTGTAGCTCCATCGTGCCGGACTTGCCGGTTCGGATGCTGGTTGAGCTGAAGCGGACGATGGTCATCACGTCGGTGTCGTTGGAGGCGAACGACAGTGGTGTGAACTCGGTGACGGTGATGGTCTCGGCCAGTTGCTGGAAGAAGGTCTGGACCTCGGCCGTGCCGTGCCGGGCGCCGTGCCATGGCGCGATCGGCAGTTCCGAGACGGACGACCAGTCGACGTCGTCGGTGAGTTGGTCGACGATGAAGCCGACGTCCGCGCGGCCGAATGCGTCGTAGATGGCCTCGACCGTCTTGATGTTGTCGTTCATGCTCGCCATGAGAGCCTCCCCTGTCGCGTGGCCGGGGGCGCAGTTCACCCCAGTTGCGCAGTGTCAGATCGGCCCGGATGCCAACGGCACCACGGCGAAAGCCTTCCCCCGGGACCACGTCCCTTCTTACAGCTATAGACCGTTCCGAGCCGTTTAGGAACCGGGAGGCAGCGCTGCAGCTCAGGAATCGGCTGAACCATCGCCGGTCCGCGTTCGCCGATGCCGACCGTGCCCTTCTCGACGCCCTCGGTGAGGACGGCCGGGCCTCCCATGCGTCCCTCGCGCACACAACCGGCTGGCACGCACCGTACGGCGCCGCATCGAGACGCTCCGTGCGGGCGGCGGTCCGAATTCGCGGAATTGAGTTCGTGCCAGCGGGAAGTCAGGGGTGTGTCAGTGGTGTTGGGGATGGTAGGGGTGTGAATCAGGGAGGGTTGGGGATGGGGCGTACCGAGGTGTGGCGGCGGTCGTTGGTCGACGGGGTCGAGGTGTCCAGCACGGGGGCCGGGCCTGGGGTGGTGGTAATTCCGGGGAACAATCGGCGGGCGCATCACTACGAGCGGCTTGCGCGGGGGTTGGCTGGGGTTCATACGGTGCATGTGGTTGAGCGGCGTGGGCGGGGTGCCAGCGCGCCGCGCGGGACGGCGTACAGCATCGAGACCGAGGCTGATGATGTGCTTGCGGTGATGGAGCACACCGGGGCTCGGGTGGTGTTCGGGCATAGTTACGGCGGGCTGATCGCGCTGCATGTGGGATTGCGGCAGCCGTTGGATGCGTTGATTGCTTATGAGCCGGGTGTCAGCATCGGCGGGTCGTTCGATGCGAGTTGGCTGGATGTGTTCAGGCAACAGTTGGGTGACGGGCGGAAGGTGGCCGCGATGGCTACGTTCCTCAAAGGCACTGATTTGTTGCCGTTCCGGGCCGGTCCGTTGCGGTGGGCAATCTCGTTGCTGATGTTGCGCGGCTCGGGTGGACGCGAGACGCGGGAGATGATGCCGACGACGCCGGCCGAGATCGGCGAGGTCGCGCGGCTCGACTCCGACGGCAGCCGGTACGCCGGGATCGCGTCGCGGACCCTTCTCCTCGGTGGTGAGAAGTCGCCCGCGTACCTGACCGGAGTACTCCCGCAGCTCGCGACGATCCTGCCGAGCGCCGAGTACACGATCCTGCCCGGCCTCGACCACAACGCGCCCGACGTCAACGCCCCGGACACGATCGCCCAGCAGATCCGTCTGCACCTCGTCCGCGGGGAGCGCCACGGGTACGTCGACCACGACCTCGAGGCGTCGCTGCGGACTATCTGACCACTTATGTATCTTGACGGTTACGTACCCGGGTGGTTACATAAGAGCCATGGAAGCTGTACTGCGGGCTCTGGCCGATGACGGTCGACGGACGCTGGTAGAGGCGCTGGCCGCCGGTCCCGCGACCGCGGGGGAGTTGGCGGAGCTGTTGCCGATCGCGCGCCCCGGGGTCTCCCGGCATCTGAAGGTGTTGCGGGAGGCGGGGCTGGTGGACAGCCGGCAGGAAGCGCAGCGCCGGGTCTACAGCCTGCGGTCCGAGCCGCTGGCCGAGCTCGACGAATGGCTGGGACGGTACCGCGCTCTCTGGGAGCAGCGGCTGGACGCGCTGCACACCGAGATCGCCAGGGGAAAGAGGAGCGACAAATGACATCCAGCGGAGCAAGTCGGGTTCTGGGCCGCTTGGCTGCGGCCGACGGCGCGGGCGTCGTCCGGATCGAGGACCGCTACGACACCGACATCAACGATCTCTGGTCGGCCGTCACCGAGCCGGACCGGCTGGCCCGGTGGTACGGGAAGGTGGACGGCGATCTTCGCCTCGGCGGCGACTTCACCCTGTACGTCGAGGCCGCCGACCTGCACAGCACCGGACGCGTCGACGTCTGCGAACCGCCGCGAAATGTGCGGGTCACGACCAGGGAGACCGTCGAATCGGCGGACCGAGGCAACGGCCCGGCGCCGTTCGACAAGACGATCGAAGCCACGCTGACCGCCGACGGCGAGCAGACGATCCTCACCATCGAGGTGCGTGGCGTCCCCCTGGACAAGATCGAGTACTTCGGCACCGGCTGGCAGATCCACGCCGAGAACCTCGCGGCGTACCTCGCCGGGAGCGAGCGTACCGACACCGAGTCCCACCGGGCCGAGCTCGTCACCGCCTACCAAGCGCTGTCGGCCGCCGTCCGCTGACCGCGCGTCAGCGCAGCTCGCGGAACGTACGCCGGAGGTCGTCGGTCCATTCCGTTGGGAGCTCCCACGGAATGAAGTGGCCGCCGTTCGGGTGAGCGGTGATGTTGACGTGGTTGTACCAAGGCGCGCGGTCGCTGGCGAGGAAGTTGTCCACGCGTTCCTGCGGGGTGTGGACGCCGGGCGGGTCCTCGTGGCTGACGAAGGTGATCCCGGTCGGCGCTTCGATCACCGGCGTACGGTCGTGGGACGGCGTCCACGGGTAGCGGTTGTTGTTGGCGTACGTGCGGATCGAGGTGTCGATCGCGTTGCCCGCCCAGAAGATCGTCGCGTGCGTGAGCAGATCGTCGTCGGTGAACGCCTTCTCGCTCTCGGACCACTTCTGCCAGCGTTCCAGGATCCACGCGAGCATGCCGGCCGGTGAGTCGGCGAGACCGAAACCGAGCGTGCTCGGGTCCAGGACGTGTGTGGCGAGATGCGACGCGAAGCGGTGTTCGAGCTCGATGATCCGGGCGTGAATCTCCGGCGGGAGACCGGCCGGGATCGGGTTGCCGCCGCTCAGGTCCCACCCGCGATCGCCGTTGAAGAACGACAGCTTCAGCGCCGATCCGATGTGCATCCCGTACAGCTCATCGGCGTACTTGTGCCCGAGCTGTCCCGTCACCAGCGCGCCGACGTCGCACCCGGCAGCAGCGTACTTCGGGTGTCCCAGGACCTCCGTCATGAGCGAGTGCCAGACGTCGGCGATCTTCCAGAAGTTCATGTCCGGCCGCGTCGGCGTCGAGAAGCCGAACCCGGGCAGCGACGGCACGATCACGTCGAACGCGTCCGCCGGATCACCGCCGTACGACGCGGGGTCGGCGAGCGGGTCGATCACCTTCGACCAGTGCCAGAACGTCCACGGCCAGCCGTGACTCAGGATCAACGGGATCGGGTTCGGACCGACGCCGGGCTTGTGCATGAAATGCACCGGTACGTCGCCGACGTCGACCCGGTAGTGGTCGTACGCGTTGATCGCGCGCTCGGCGGCCCGCCAGTCGAAGCCGTCGGCCCAGTACTCGACGAGCGGTTGCAGGCGGGTACGACGTACTCCGTAGAAGCCGTCGTCGTTGCCGGCGTCGCGGGGCCATTTCGTCGCCAGGAGACGCCGACGGAGATCCTCGAGAACGTCGTCGGACACGTGGATGGGCGTTGGAATCATGGGGAATCCTCCGCAAGCTCGGTCAAGCGATGGAGTACGTCGACGGAGCCCGCGAGCAGGGCACGCTCTTCGGGCGTCAACTGGTCGACGAGTGCGGTCAATTTCGCGACCCGGTGCGCGTGCCGGGAGTGGACGATCTCCTGGCCCGCGCTGGTCAGGGAGATCAGGCTGGCCCGGCCGTCGCTGGGGTCGGGGCGGCGTTCGAGCAGACCGTCCTGCTCGAGCTTCGCGACCAGGCTGGTCAGGGCAGGCTGCTTCAGCTGCTCCGTCGGGAGGAGCTCGGTGAGTCGCAGCGGGCCTTTGCGGTTCAGCGTGTGCAGCACCGACAGAGTCGAGAAGTTGAATCTCCGCACCGACGGCAGCCGGATGAAGATCGTGTTGAAGTCCTCGATGACAGTGGTCAGCCGATCGACATCCATGCCGACGACTATATCAATTTTCGATGTATGTTCAAGTCAGTTGCTGAGGGCAACGGGTACGGCGAACGCGGTCTCGCCGGATTTCAACGTGAGGACGGCGGCGTCCGCGCTGTCCGGGAGCTTGCCCTTGAACGTGATCGTGCCGTGCTGGGTGCCGCCGGTCGCCACCTTGCTCGGCCAGCTGCTGCGCCGGGTGTCGGCGCGCAGGGCGGTGCCGTCCGCGGCGGTGAACGTCGCTCCGGCGATCGGGATCGTGACCGGCTCCTTGGCGCCGTTGGCAAGCATCACCTCGACGCGGGTGAAATGGCTTGTATACGTGACGTTCTCGACCGTGACGGTGACCGCGCCGGACGGCTTCGCGATGGGTTTGACCAGCCGGTCCTCACCAGATTCGTTGCCGGTCAGGTAGCCGCCGACGTACTCCGTGCCCGCCGTCAGCACGAACCCGCCGACGCCGACGCCGACGAGCACGACGGCGATCGCGATCAGAATCGACACGTCGAGCCGTCCGGGACGGTGGTCCTTCGGCGCGGCCGCATCGAGCAACGCGAGCACCATTGCCACCACCAACGCAATCCCCGGCGGCACCAGCCACCGCAGCGCGCCCCCAGGCCCGTCGGCGAGGAACGTGACGATCAGGTTCACGATGAGCCCGAGGACGATGATCCCCGCGCTAACGATCAGCAGACGAGGCAGCCGCACCGTCCCGACGGCATCCCCCTCGCCCCCCGCCGCACGCCGCTCCGCGCTCGAGCTCCGCTCTGCGTTCGTGTGGCGGTCTGCGTTCGTGCCCAGCTCGGCATCCGTCCGGCGGTCTGTGCTGGCGCCGCGCTCGGCGTTCGTCCGCCGGTCTGCGTTGGCGCGTCGATCCGCATTCGTACGCCGGTCCGCGCCGGGCAGCCGTCGCTCCGCCGGCGCCCTGCTCGGTTCCGGCCAGTTGTCCGACTGGCTCCAGTTCGGCTCCGCCTGCTCGACCCGCGCCGAGATCTCCCACGGCGACCGAACCGGCTCCGGATTGTCAGCCGATGGATAAGCCGCCCAACCCCCATCGCCCGCCCGCCCGACCGGTTCCTCAACCTCAAACCCAGGCACAACCCCAGCAGCCCCGTACTCCTCCTCACCCCGATACGCCGGTTCGCCGTACTCCTCACCACCGCCGACGGCCTCGTCCGCCTGGTACTCGGCGGCCTGGTACTCGGCCGCAGCGTCGCCCTGGTACGCCAGTCCGCCGTACTCCTCACCACCGCCGACCGCGTCAGCTCCCCACGGCTCCTCAGCGGGCGGGAACGCTCCACCGGACGCAGGACCCGCAGGTCCCGGCGGGGCAACTGAAGGCGCCTCTTGAGCCGCGAAGCCGGCGTACCCGGGGCCGTCGGCCGAGCCCCCGGACCTGCGCTCACGCGTGTATCCCGAGTCGGCAGGCTCGTACCCGCGCGCGTCGGGCGAGCCCCCGGGCGTGGGCTCAGGCGCGTACCCGGGGTCGGACGCAGGCTCGTGCCCGCGAGCGGCGGGGGAGGCGCCGGGCGTGGGCTCAGGTGTGTACCCCGGGTCGGGCTCCGGCGCGTACGCCGGGTTGGGCTCGGGCGTGTATCCGGAGACGGGCGTGGGCTCATACCGGGGCTCGGCAGGCGCGTACTCGGGCGCCGCCGTGCCGGAGCTTGCACCCGCACTCGCACCCGAAGCGGCACCCGCAGCCACAGCAGAACCTGGAGCAGCACCAGCAGCCGCACCCGGACCCGGAGCGGCTGGGGACCGGTGTCCCGCGGCGCGGGCCTCGCCCGACCCGGCCTCGCCCGACCCGGCCTCGTTCGACTCGACCCCGTCCGGCTGGGTGGTGGCCGGCATGACCCGGTCGGGGCTGGTGGATTTGTGGAAGGTGAGGATCGAGCGGCCGATGTGGATGCGGTCGCCTGTGCTGAGGGCGGTGGGGGCGGTGATGCGGTGGCCGTTGAGGCCGGTGCCGTTGCGGGACTCGTCGTGGAGGGTCCAGGTGGTGCCGTCGCGGGACAGGCGGGCGTGGATGCGGGAGATCTGGTCGTCGGCCTGTAGCCGGATGTCGGCGTTGGAGGCGCGGCCGATGGTGAACGTGTCGGTCCCGGCCGGCAGCGTCCAGCGCTGCTCACCGAGCGACAGCACGAATTCGGTTTCCACTCACACCCCAGCCGGCGTCATCGTGATCGCGTTCCGTCGCGCCGCTGCCGGCGTGTCGCACCCCGCCACAGCCAACCCGTCTGCGCGATTCTGCCATCCGCGCCCGCTCCGGACCACCGGCAGTACCCCACCAGCACCCTCCGCGACAACCCCCTCACAGCCCGGCCCGACGCTCCCGGCGTACAGCCTCCGGTTGTCACAAATCTCAGGATTCGGTCGCCTTTGTCAGCTGTTAGTAGCGATGACAACGCGATCAGTTGTCTTTGCGGTGCCAACGGCACGGTAGCGCCTTGCCCGGGTGGGGTCGCGGACATAGTGTCCCCCCGCGCGATTCATCGGGGCCGGATGAAAAGGGGGACCCAGTAACAGGCCCGATGAGTAGGCCGGAGGTTCCGGGCGGAGTGGTGCACCGCCTGCAGTCCGGCGAGGCGCAACCCGCCCAAAGCACCGTATTCGCGAAGGGACCAATACCAATGGTCTTGTTCCAGCGTTCTCGCAAGCCTGCCGTCGTACTGGGGCTTACCGGCCTCGCCGCGGCAGCACTCGCCGGATTCGGTACGTCGGCCGCAGGGGCCGCGCCGAGTGCGGCACCCCCGCCCCGGCCCTCGCAGGCGCAGTCGAAGGCGTTCGCCGTCGATTCCGCGTCGTCCCTGGTCGCCGGCCGGCCGAGCGCACTGCACGCCTCGAAGGACGACAAGTTCACCGCGAAATCGGTGATCTCGGAGCCGTCCGGCCTGCAGTACGTCCCCTACGAGCGTTCGTACAAGGGTCTCCCGGTCATCGGTGGTGACTTCGTCGTCGTTACCGACGCCAAGGGGGCCGTGAAATCCACCTCGGTCGCCCAGACCACCGCCGTACCCGACCTGTCGACGACGGCCAAGGTGACCGCCGCGGCAGCGCTGAAGACGGCGACCAAGCAGCTGAAGAAGGTCGACTCCTCGACCACGCCGACGCTCGCGGTCTACGCGCTCAACGGCACTCCGAAGCTCGCCTGGCAGTCCCGGGTCACCGGCCGCAGCGCCAGCGAGCCGTCGAGTCTGTCGGTGTACGTCGACGCGCAGAGCGGCAAGGTGCTCGGTACGCAGGAGCACGTGATGGCCGGCAACGGCACCGCGGCGTACAGCGGACCGAACCCGGTCCACCTGGACACCACGCTGTCCGGCAGCACGTACTCGATGAAGGACCCGAACACCACCAACCAGTCCTGCCAGGACGCGGCGAACAACACCACGTTCTCCGGTCCGGACGACAACTGGGGCAACGGGACGGCGTCCAACAAGGAGACCGGCTGCGTCGACGCCCTGTTCACCGCGCAGACCGAGCGGCACATGCTGACCGACTGGCTCGGCCGTAACGGCTTCGACGGCAACGGCGGCGGCTGGCCGATCCGCGTCGGCCTGAACGACGAGAACGCGTACTACGACGGCACGCAGGTGCAGGTCGGCCACAACACGGCCGGCGGCTGGATCGGTTCGATGGACGTCGTGGGCCACGAACTCGGCCACGGCATCGACGACCACACCCCGGGTGGCATCTCGGGTTCGGGCACGCAGGAGTTCGTGGCCGACACCTTCGGCGCGGCCACCGAGTTCTACAGCAACCAGGGTTCTGCCTACGACCCGCCGGACTTCCTGGTCGGTGAAGAGGTCAACCTGGTCGGCAGCGGCCCGATCCGCAACATGTACAACCCGTCGGCGGTCGGCGACCCGAACTGCTACTCGAGCTCGATCCCGGGCTCCGAGGTGCACGCGGCAGCCGGTCCTGGCGACCACTGGTTCGTCCTGCTGTCCATCGGTAGCGGCGGCAACCCGAACGTGCCGACCTGCAACAGCTCGTCGGTGACCGGTCTGGGCATCCAGAAGGCCATCAAGATCATGTACAACGCGATGCTGATGAAGACCAGCAGCAGCTCGTACCTGAAGTACCGCACCTGGACCCTGACCGCGGCGAAGAACCTGTACCCGGGCAGCTGCACCGAGTTCAACACCGTCAAGGCGGCGTGGGACGCGGTCAGCGTTCCGGCGCAGTCGGGTGACCCGACGTGCACCGTCTCCGGTGGCGTCACGGTCAACAACCCGGGCAACAAGAGCGGCACGGTCGGTACTGCGATCGCGTCGTTCACGCTGACGGCCAGCGGCGGCACCGCGCCGTACACCTGGTCCGCCACCGGTCTGCCGGCCGGCATCACCATCGGTTCCTCCACGGGCACCGTCTCCGGTACGCCGACCACCGCCGGTACCTACAACGTGACGGCCACGGCCACCGCGAGCGCGGGTGGATCCGGCAGCACGTCGTTCAGCATCACCGTCAGCTCCGTCGGCGGCGGTTGCTCCTCGCCCGGCCAGAAGCTCGGCAACGCGGGCTTCGAGACCGGTACGGCGTCGCCGTGGTCGGCCTCGGCCGGAGTGATCGACAACACCACCTCCCAGCCCGCGCACAGCGGCACCTGGAAGGCATGGATGGACGGCTACGGCCAGACGCACACCGACACGCTGAGCCAGTCGGTCACCATCCCGTCCGGCTGCGCGGCAACGCTCACCTTCTACCTGCACATCGATTCTGCGGAGACCACTACGACTACGCAGTACGACAAGCTCACGGTGAAGGCGGGCTCGACCACGCTGGCGACGTACTCGAACCTGAACAAGGCGAGCGGCTACTCGCTCAAGTCGTTCAACCTCTCGTCGTTCGCCGGCCAGACGGTGTCGATCAGCTTCACCGGCACCGAAGACAGCTCCCTGCAGACCTCGTTCGTCGTCGACGACACGGGCCTCAACCTGAGCTGACCCCCTGAAAAGAACCCGGCCGCCGCACCTTCGGGGGTGCGGCGGCCGGCTCAGGTTGCGGCTCAGTTGAGGGACATCCTGGGCTCGCCGTTGACGAGGCCGGTGCCGGCGATGGTGCAGGTGCCGCCGCGGTTCTGGGTGTAGGTCTGGCGGACGCAGTTGCGGAGTGCGAGTTGGGCCCAGTAGTTGGGGTGTAGGGACTCCTGGATGAAGTAGTTCGAGCCGATCGTGGTGACGGTGCGGATCTGGTTGATCCACTCGGTCTTGTCGACGGCGGTGGGCTGGGTCCAGGAGCTGAGGCCGACTTCCTCGTACAGGCCGACAGTCTTCTCACACAGGCGGCGGCCGTTGAAGGCGGATTGGAGTTCGAGCAGGCGGGCGTTGCCGAGGCCGGACTGGCCGATCGCGGCGCGGACGGTGTTGTTGATCGTGAGCAGTGCGGTCGCGTTGGCCCAGTCGGCGTCGGCGTTCCAGAAGCCGCAGCCGCCGGTGCTCTGCCGGGTGAAACCGCTCTGGCTGTACCGGAACCCGCTGGCCGACGGGATCGGCGACGGATACGTCTGTACGACGAGGCTCCACGCGGTGTCGCCGTACCCGGCGTTGCGCATCGCGGTGCGGACGTTCTGGAACGCGGTCGCGATTCTGGCGCGGACGGTGGTGATGTTGGCGGAGGTGAAGTTGGCGACGACGGACGAGTCGTCCTTGCAGTAGTCGGGATCCCAGGACGGTGACAGCAGGAAGTCCTGCACGCACTGGGTGACGATCGACGCGAAGTTGAAGTCGTTGCCGCCGATCGAGACCACGACCTGCTTCACGTTGTGGCTGACGGCGAACTGCTGCAGCATCTTCGCCTGACCGAGGTTGCCGGCGCCGTCGTCGTAGAAGTCGATGCCCGGCTTGAAGTAGTCGCCGGTGGCGGTCGTGGTCTTCGCGCCGGAGCAGGCCAGGTTCAGTCCGCCGACGCCGCCGCCGATGTACGCCTCGGCAGACTGGCTGCGGTGGCATCGCGGGATCTGCTCGGCGGTGTGGCTCGCGTTGTCGTGGTAGGCGTGAGCACCGAGCGCGTCGGCCGGTGCCTCGGAGTCGTTCGAGCTACCGGCCCAGCGGCCGGCCTCACCCGAGATGTAGGAATCCCCAACGGTGACGACGTATGGCGTACCAGAGCCAGGGCCGTCGGCGTGTGCCGGGGGAGCGACCAGGCCGAGCCCGGTCAGGGAGAGTAGGAGGATTGCTGCGGACACTCGACGACTTCTCGGAACTCTCATCCGGAAGGCCTCTCTCGCCGGAGTTCGGTGATCTCAGGACCCCCACCAGATCACCGTCGGCGTCAAGGTACTCCCGGGTAACCATCATTGGTAGACCGAGCGTACTGACACGTTTGCGCCCTGTCACCACCGTGTCATCCCGCCCAGTCCCGCCCCGTCCCGCCCCGTCTCGCCCAGTCCCGCCCGGTCCCGCGTCAGGCCCCGCCCCGGGGCAGCCCCTGGTCAGCCTCCGAGGAGGTTGAGTTCCTCGGGCCAGCGTTGCTGCCACCACGCGCGCCAGCGGGTCTCCAGTTCGTCGCGGTCGGCGTCGCCGTACACGGACAGGATCGCCATCGTGGCGCCGTCCGGCTTCTGTTCGCCCGGTGGGAGGTGGCTGAGCACGAGCAGACCGTTGCCCCAGGCATCTACTGTCAGACCGACCTGGTGCTCGCTGGTATACCAAATCTCGCCCTTGATGGGCTGACCAACGAGCTCCAGCTCGACGGGTGCGCCGGCCTGCTCGGCGGGGATGCCCAGCTCCGTGATCGGCGACACCGGGCCGGTGCCGGAGAAGAACAGGGTGTGCCGGGGCTCGCCCGGATGCCGCTCGACGGCGAAGCGAAGTTGGTGCAAGAAGGTGATCCAGCCTTCGGTGACGTCGTCGTAGTACGCCTCCCACTCAGGGTTGGCGCCGCGCGCCGCACGCGTCAGCGTGACCCGGGACCCGCCCTCGAACGGCTCGACCTCGAACCGGTCGCCGTGGCCGAGCGTCAGCGTCGTACCCTCCTCGGTCGTCTCGGTGAAGTAGATGAGATCGATCTCCTCCTCCAATCCACCCTGCGGCCCCTCGTACTCCCAGCCGTGCCAGTGCCGGATCTTCTCCTTGTTCCGCAGGGCGTCCCAGACTGCCTCGACCGGCGCCGCGACGGTGACCACGATCTTCATGACTCTCCTTCGGTACGGCGGGGTGCCGGATGACCGCCCGCGATCAATCGGTACGGCCGTCCGCCTTCGCTGTCGAACTGCTCGACGACCTGCTGTACGGCCGCGGTCAACGCATCGGTGAACCGGTGCACATCACCCGGCTCCGCGAACCGCACCTCGGCCTCGAGTGTGAATGTCAGCAGCCGCTTCCCCTCGACGTCGGCCGCGCTCTGCATCCGCGCTACATCGCGCACCGTGCCGGCGGCGACCTCGACCAGGTGCTCGGCGGCGTACTGGTCCTGGATCTCTGTGAACGCCCGACCCATCACGCCTGGATCGACCACCAGGCCGGCGGACGCGCGCAGGATCCGCTCGGTGAACCCGCGCCGCTGCCGCTCCTCGACGAGCTCGACCAGCCCGGCCTTCTCCAGCTCGCGCAGGTGGTAGTTCACCCGCTGCCGAGGCAGGTCGAGCGCAGCCGCCACCTGGGTCGCGGACGCTGGCTCCCGCAGCAGCTCCAGCAGCCGCCGCCGGATCGGCGACAACGCCAACCGCACCTTCTCCGGCTCCTCGACGTACCGCATCATGAAGCCAATCTCCAATTGACAGGAAAATTTGTCAAGAGGATGCGGATCCCCAGGCCATCACAATCGGCGGCCTGTGTCAGCGGCCTGCGGGGCGTGGGCCGCAGCCCGCAAATGTGATGGCCTGGAGATCCGCCGGTACGCGCGCATGGGCGGCATGTCCGAGCGAGGTGCGCAGCGGGCCGATCTGCGCGAGTTGCTCGACCGCGCGCCGGCCTATCTACCCAAGCTGATGGCCGCCAAAGCCGAAGCCGAACATGCGCCGCTGGATGGCCCGTCGGCCGATCAATTGTCCGAGGATGTCACCCGCCTCCAGACAGCCCTCGACGAGGCCGAGGCCGCAAGCCACCTCCCCGACCGCCCAACAGCCGAGCCGGCCCTACACGACCTCCTCATCCGCACCCGCCTCACCTAACGCCGCCCGCCGCGGCACGCGGAGACGCCGCCGCCCGCCGCGGCACGCGGGGACCCCGCCCCCCGCCGCGGCACGCGAGGACGCCGCCCCGCCGCGGCATGTGGGGACGTCGCAGTCCGCCGCGCGGGCTGGGGTGGCGGTGTTGTTTGGCTGTGGGTTGGATAACGGTTGCCGGGTTCTGGGATGACAACGCTGGACAGTCGTAGGGTAATTACTTAACTTCGTGAAGCATTGACATTGAGGCTGGCGGGGTAAATAGTTCCGTCCTGAAATCAATCAGAAAGCAGAGTGAATCAACAGTGTCGAACATCGAGATCCTGCAGCTCCGGGCCGCCGCGGTCAGCCTGGTGCTCGACTGCTCCGGCCCCGGCCTTCCGTCCGTCCTGCACTGGGGTACGGACCTGGGCGAGCTGACCGAGAGCGCTCTGCTTGAACTGCGCCGCGGCGCAGGTGCGGTCCAGGACGGCAACGGCCTGGACGAGAACCGTCCGATCGCGATCGTTCCGGAGTACTCGGCCGGCTGGTTTGGTATACCAGGCCTGAGCGGGCACCGCGACGGGCACGACTTCTCCGCAAGCTTCCGGCTGACCAGCGTCGCGCAGACCGGTAACACCGTGCAGGTCGACGCCGCCGACACCGAGGCGGGCCTCGACCTCAAGCTCACCATCGAGCTGACCGACTCCGGTCTGGTGCGCGCCAAGGCGGACCTGACCAACGCGGCCGCGACGCCGTACACCGTCGACGGACTGCTGCTCGCGCTGCCGGTCCCGACCGAGGCGACCGAGTTGCTCGACCTCACCGGCCGGCACATCGGCGAGCGCCACCCGCAGCGCCACGCATTCACCCAGGGCGCGCATATCCGCGACAACCGCCGCGGCCGCACCGGCGCGGACGCGACCCTGCTCCTGTTCGCCGGCACCCCCGGCTTCGGCTTCCGCGACGGCGAGATCTGGGCCGTGCACACCGCCTGGAGCGGCAACCACCGCTCGTACGCCGAGCGCGGCATGAGCGGGTACGCCGTCATCGGCGGCGGCGAGCTCCTGCTCCCGGGCGAGGGCCGCCTCCAGCCGCAGGGAACCTACAGCACCCCATGGATCTACGGCTCGTACGGCGTCGGCCTCGACCAGGTCTCACACCGCTTCCACGACTACCTGCGTGCGCGGGCGAACCACCCGAAGACCGAGCGTCCCGTCGTACTGAACACGTGGGAAGCCGTGTACTTCGATCTCGACCTCGACAAGCTGAAGGCGCTCGCGGACGCGGCCGCCGAGGTCGGCGCCGAGCGTTTCGTCCTGGACGACGGCTGGTTCCGCGGCCGCCGCGACGACCACGCCGGGCTGGGCGACTGGTACGTCGACGAGGGGATCTGGCCGAAGGGCCTGCACCCGTTGGTAGACCATGTGAAAGGCCTCGGCCTGCAGTTCGGCCTCTGGGTCGAGCCGGAGATGGTGAACCCGGACTCCGACCTGGCGCGCGAGCACCCGGACTGGATCCTCGCCGCCGGCGACCGGCTGCCGCCGACAGCACGTCACCAGCACGGCCTGAATCTTGGTATACCAGCCGCCTACGACTACATCCTCGAGCGGCTCGACAGCATCCTGTCCGAGTACGACATCGCGTACCTGAAATGGGACCACAACCGCGACTTCGTTGACGGCGGCAACCAGTTGACGGGTACGGCGGGGATCCACGAGCAGACGCTGGCGGTATACCGGCTGATCGACGAGCTCAAGCGCCGGCATCCGGGCCTCGAGATCGAGTCCTGCTCGTCCGGCGGCGCCCGGGTCGACCTCGCCATCCTGGAACGCACGGACCGGATCTGGGGCAGCGACAGCAACGACGCCCTCGAGCGGCAGACCATCCAGCGGTACACGCAGCTGCTGCTGCCGCCGGAGTTGATCGGCTGCCACGTCGGCCCGCCGCGCGCCCACACCACCGGCCGCACGCAAACGCTGTCGTTCCGGGCGGCCACTGCCCTGTTCGGCCACTTCGGTATCGAGTGGGACATCGCGTCGGCCAGCCCTGAGGAGCGCGAGGAACTCAAGGGCTGGGTCGCGCTGCACAAGAAGCTGCGGCCGCTACTCCACACCGGTCGCGTCGTCCGCGCCGACCGCGGTCCCGAGGACGTGCTCGTCCATGGCGTAGTTGCACAAGACGGCGCCCGAGGCCTGTTCAGCGTCGTACAGGTGAAGCAGTCGGTGACGTCCGCTGTCGGTCGGGTCAGGCTGCCCGGCCTCGACCCGCAGCGGACCT
Source organism: Kribbella rubisoli (assembly GCF_004217145.1). Classification (GTDB taxonomy): domain Bacteria; phylum Actinomycetota; class Actinomycetes; order Propionibacteriales; family Kribbellaceae; genus Kribbella; species Kribbella rubisoli. Next base: position 618,748 of record NZ_SHKR01000012.1, read on the forward strand.
ATCGAGTCAGCAAGCTCGCGACACCCGGACCCGAGTCGCGGTCCACCGCCTGGTCGGTCGACCGTGGAAGCGTGGAGTTGAACGGCGCCGCCCTCGCCTCGGTCGGAGTACTCATGCCTGTGCAATGGCCCGAGAGCGCGATCTTGCTGGAAGTTACCGCGATCGGGTAAGCCCACCCGATCGCAGACAGAAGAGGAGATCCCCGTGACCGCCACCACCAACGCACCACCCACAACGAGACGAAGTCACGGGGACTCCGGAGCACCGCCGGGGAAGCGGCGAAGCCTAGGAGACCTGAAGGTGGCGATGATCTTCATCGCCCCGGCCACCGTGGGCTTCGTCGTGTTCTACATCTGGCCGACGCTGCGCGGCGCGTACCTGAGCTTCACCGAGTACAGCTTGCTCTCGGCGCCGAAGTTCAACGGGCTCGCCAACTACGACCGGATGATCCACGACAGCTTCTTCTGGAACGCGCTCGGCGTCACGGTCGAGTACGTCGTGATCAACATCGGCCTGCAGACCGTCCTCGCGGTCGGGATCGCGATGCTGATGTACCGGCTGACCAAATCGATCACGGTCCGCGCGATCATCCTCGCGCCGTACCTCGTCGCGAACGTCGTGGTCGCGCTGGTCTGGTACTGGATGCTCGACGTGCAGGTCGGCGTCGTGAACACGTTCCTGGGCTGGGTCGGGATCGACCCGATCGCATTCTTCGGCGACTCGCACTGGGCGATCCCGACCGTTGCCGGGATCAACGTCTGGCGCCATATGGGGTATACCGCGCTCCTGGTCTTCGCCGGACTCCAGATGATCCCGTCGTACGTCTACGAGGCGGCCGAGGTGGACGGGTCGACCGAGTGGAAGACGTTCTGGCGGATCACGCTGCCGCTGCTGCGGCCTGTTCTGGTGATGGTCCTGGTGGTCACCATGATCGGGTCGTTCCAGATTTTCGACACGGTCGCGGTGACGACACAGGGCGGTCCGATCAACGCGACAAGAGTCATCTACTACTACATCTACGAGCGAGCGTTCACCCGGTTCGACTTCGGGTACGCCTCGGCGATGGCGCTGGTGTTGTTCGCGATCCTCGCGGTCGTCTCGTTGGTCCAGTTGCGGTTGCTGCGGGCGCGGGAGAGTGATCTCGCATGAGCGTCACAACCGGTTCGGTACGGCAGGTGAGCGTCGGGCGCACCGTCGCCTGGGTCCTGTTGGTCATTCTGCTGATTGTCACGCTGTTCCCGTTCTACTGGATGCTGCGGACCGCGTTCTCGGACAACACCCAGTTGCCCGGTCACCCGAATTCGCTGCTGCCGGTGGAGACGACGCTCGGCGCGTTCAAGCGCGTACTCGGGTTGTCGAGTATCGAGGAGGCACAGGCTCAAGGCGGTTCCGGTGCCGCAGTCAACTTCTGGCTGTACCTGCGGAACTCGTTGGTCGTGGCAACCATCACGACGGTATGCCAGGTGTTCTTCAGCGCGATGGCGGCCTACGCGTTCGCCCGGCTGCGCTGGCCGGGCCGGGACAAGGTGTTCGCATTGTTCCTGGCCGCGCTGATGGTGCCGCCGATCTTCACCGTGCTGCCGAACTTCGTGCTGATCAAGAACCTCGGCCTGCTGAACAGCTTCGCCGGCATCATCCTGCCCGGCGCGTTCATGACGCCGTTCGCGATCTTCTTCCTGCGGCAGTTCTTCCTCGGCATCAACCGGGAGCTCGAGGAAGCGGCGATGATCGACGGCGCCGGCCACCGGCTGATCTTCTTCCGGCTGATCATCCCGATGAGCGCGGCGCCGATCGCGACGCTGGCGATCCTGACCTACATCAACTCGTGGAACGACTACTTCTGGCCGCTGCTGGTCGGTCAGCAGGAGAACGTCCGCGTGCTGACGGTCGCGCTCGGAGTGTTCCGGTCGCAGACGCCGCAGGGCGGCCCGGACTGGGCTGGGCTGATGGCGGCGACACTGATCGCTGCGCTGCCGATGATCATCCTGTTCCTGGCGTTCGCCAGACGGATCACGAACTCCATCGGCTTCTCCGGAATCAAGTGAGGGACGGGCCCATGAATTCACTGATTTCACGACGCAATCTCCTCAAGGCCGGGATCGCCGCTCTCGCCGTACCGTCGCTTGCCGCGTGCAACAACGGCGCCGCGGCACGCGGACCGGGCGAGGTCATCTACTGGCTGTGGGACTCCGCCCAGCTGCCGATGTACACCGAGTGCGCGAAGGTGTTCCACGAGCAGAACCCGCAGTACACCTTGACCATCGAGCAGTACGGGTGGAACGACTACTGGTCCAAGTTGGTGACCGGGTTCATCTCGGAGACGGCACCGGACGTGTTCACCGGGCACTCGTCGAAGTACCCGCTGTTCGCGGACAAGGGCCAAGTACTGCCGATCGACGAGTACGTTGCCAAGGACAACGTTGATCTGAGCATCTACCAGAAGGGTCTCGCCGATCGCTGGATCGGTGCCGACGGCAAGCGGTACGGACTGCCGAAGGATTGGGATACCGAGGTCTACTTCTACAACAGCGCGTTCACCGAGGCGGCAGGGATCAGCACCGACCAACTCAACTCGATGACCTGGAACCCGCAGGACGGCGGGACGTTCGAGCAGATCATCCGCCGGTTGACGGTGGATTCGAAGGGGCGTCGCGGCGACCAGTCGGGGTTCGACAAGGAGAACGTGAAGGTCTACGGACTCGGGTACGCCGATGCCGGCGGTGGTGACGGGCAGACCAGCTGGAGTTGGTATGCCGCGAGCAACGGCTGGAAGTACTCCCAGGGCGAACCGTGGGGTACGAAGTTCTTCTACGGCGACCCGAAGTTCACCGACACGATCGGCTGGTGGCGGGGCCTGATCACCAAGGGCCTGATGCCGACGTACGCGCAGGCGAAATCCGGTGTGGATGTGACGACGTCGTTCGGCGCCGGGAAGTACGGGATGACGCCGAACGGATCGTGGATGCTCGGGACGTACGGGCAGCTGAAGCAGGTGAAGACGAAGCTGGCGCGGTTGCCGATCGGTCCGGTCGAGAAGCGGATGTCGATGATGAACGGTTTGGCGGACACCATCTGGGCTGGGACGAAGCGGCGCGACGCGTCCTGGGCCTGGGTGAAGTTCCTCGGTTCGCAGACCGCTCAGGACATCGTCGCCAAGGCAGGCGTCGTGTTCCCGGCGGTGGCGGCCAGCATGCCGGCGGCGAAGGCGGCGTTCGCCAAGAGCGGCTGGGACGTCACTCCATTCCTGGAGCCGGTCGAGGCGGGCGACGTGTTCCCGTATCCGGCCAACCCGAACGCGGCGGACGTGACCGCGGTGATGACGCCGGCTATGGAGTCGGTGATGTCGTTCGAAGCCGCGCCTTCGTCGCTGGCGAAGGCCAACAACGATGTGAACAAGATCCTCGCGGTGAACAGCTGAGGGGATAGCTAAGGGTTGACCCTGGCCGGGCCTACGCCCGGGGGAGTACGTCGTACTGCGTCGGTAGGCGCAGGGTGCTCCTCCGGGGGTAGGCAAGGTGTCGCCGCTGAGGCGACGCGGAGACGGGGGCCGGAACGACAACCTTGGTGCCATCGGAGAACCGACGAGCATCAAGGAGAATCATGAGCGACGAGAGGCCGGGCGGATCGATCCGCATCGGCGACAGTGAGCGTGAGGACGCGGTCAGGCGTCTGGGCGAGCATTACGAAGCCGGCCGGCTGAGCGCCGAAGAGCACTCCGAACGAGTCGAGCAGGCGCTGAAGGCACGCACTGGAGTGGACCTGGACGGCTTGTTCACGGATCTGCCGGGCGCACACCAGCCAGGCGACGCCGCCTTCGCCGGCGACGGTGAGGGCGGCACCGGTGAGGGATGGGCCGGACCGTGGGGCTGGCGCAAACCGCCGTGGACGGCACCGCAGAACGCCGCCGACGCTACCGCGCCCGGCGCCGGTCCGGGGGCCGGCTGGCGTGGAGCCGGTAGTGGCGGGCCTGGCGCCGGGCCGTTCGGGGGGCCGCGGCCCGAGTGGGCCAAGCGCGGGTTCCTTGGGCGGGTTCCGTTGCCGTTGTTGCTCGTGGTGGGGGTGATCGGGGTACTGGCGTCGTTCGGGTGTGTGGTGCTGGGCGGGCATCCGCCCTTCCTGCCGATCGCGTTGATCGTCGCGGCCGTGATCGTCATCCGGAAGCGGCGGACGGAGCGCCGAGCATGAGGACGGTATACCGGACGCTCGGTCTGCTGATCGCGATCGCGGTCGTGCTGCAGATCGCCTCGATCGCGCTCTCCGGGTTCACGATCGCGAAGGATGCGGACGACGGGACCGCGATCGGGGCCGATTACAGCAACTTCGGGCAGAGCTACCACAGCATCGCCGGTACGGTGATCGGTCTGCTCGCGCTGGTGTTCCTGATCGTCTCCTTCCTGACCGACGTACCGCGGGGTCGCGTGCTGGCCGGGATCGTGGTCGGTCTCGTGGTCCTGCAGTTCCTGCTCGCGGTGGTGTCCTTCGGGGTCCCGGCGCTGGGCGTGCTGCACGGGATCAACGGGCTTGCGATCGCCGCTGTCGCGAGCATGGGGGCTCGACGGGCCGCCGTACCCAACCAGCCTGTGACCAGTGGCTGAGGTCAAGAAACGGCGGTGGGGCCGGCTGGTCGCTCTCGGGATCACCCTGGCGGTACTCGTACCGCTGGGGTATCTCTGGGCGACCAGCCTGGTCCCGGGCTCGTACAACCCGGCGGAGATGGGGTACGCCGATTACGGCGGCGGACCGGCAATGGATCAGTCGATGGAGCACGAGCACCATGCCGGGATGAGCGGCATGACCGGGACGAGCGTCGCCGATCTCACCGGGCCGAAGACTGGTATACCAAATGTGAACGTGACGCTGACGGCGCGGAAGCAGAAGTTCCAGCTCGCGTCCGGGGAGACCGTCGACGGGTACACGGTGAACGGGACGTCGCCGGGTCCGCTGATCCGGGCACGAGTGGGCGATCTGATCCAGGTGACGTTCGTGAACGAGTCCGTCCCCGATGGCGCGACGTTGCACTGGCACGGGATCGACGTACCGAACGCGGAGGACGGGGTCGCCGGCGTGACACAGGACGCCGTACCGGTAGGTGGGAAGCACGTGTACCGGTTCAAGGCGCCGGCGGCCGGGACGTACTGGTACCACTCGCATCAGGTGTCGGCCGACGAGGTGAAGGGCGGCCTGTTCGGCCCGATCGTGATCGCGCCGGAGAAGCCTGGCGAAGTGATCGCCACCATCCACACCTACGACGGCAGGCGGACCATCAACGGCCACACCGGGACCTCGCGGGTCGATCTTCCCGCAGGTACGACGGCGCGCGTGCGGGTGATCAACACCGACAACGCGATCCTGCGGGTCGGCTTGGTTGGTATGCCATACAAGGTGGTCGCGGTCGACGGACGCGACGTCCACGGGCCGACCGCGGTGACGGCTGCGTATCCGTTGGCGGCAGGCGGACGCGTCGACCTTGAGGCCGTCGTACCGGCCGGCGGGATGCGGTTGGACGCAGGCACGGCGTCAACGTCCCTAGGCATCGGCCCCGCTGATCCACCTCACGCGGAACTGCCGGGGAACAACGTCGATCTGCTGACGTACGGCGCACCGGCGCCGCTCGGCTTCGACCCGGCGAAGGCGAACCGCAGCTTCGAGTACCGGATCGGGCGGACGGCCGGTTTCCTCGATGGCATACCAGGGCTGTGGTGGACGATCAACGGGCACAAGTTCCCCGACGTACCGATGTTCATGGTCGCCGAAGGAGACATCGTCAAGATGAAGATCTCCAACACCAGCGGCCAGGCGCATCCCATGCACCTGCACGGCCATCACGTCGTCGTCCTGTCCCGCAACGGCGTCGCAGCGACCGGCTCACCCTGGTGGACCGACACCCTCGAGGTCGGCAACAAAGAGAGCTACGAGATCGCCTTCGTAGCCGACAACCCCGGCCTCTGGATGGACCACTGCCACAACCTCCCCCACGCCTCCCAAGGCCTGGTAACCCACCTGATGTACGAAGGCATCACCACCCCCTACCAAGTAGGCGGCCACTCCCACAACGAACCCGAGTAGCGGAACCAGGTTCTGTCGTCCGGCGTCAATCGCTCATGATGTTCCGGTGAGCGACCCCGACGACGACCTCCATGGCCGGCAGTTGGCGCTGTTGCTGCTCTTCTTCTGCACGGTCGGCGGCGGCCTGTACTTCGTCGGCTGGCTGACCCGCCCGAGCTTCTTCTACGACAACCCCATCGCCTGCGCCGCAATCGCGGGCGGGGCCTGCTACCCCGCCCGCTGGCTGGCCGAACGGTTCGACTGGTGGAAGCGGTTGGAGGCCCCAACAAGACGCACACGAGAAGCCCGCGACCGGGCAATGTCACGTGCGTTGGCGACAGCCCGCGCAGCACACGCCGGCCGACCGCGGCGGATCGGATGGCGCGAGGTGCTGATCCGGGCTGTCCGGCTGCTGGTGGGCGTGCCGATCGCGCTGGGTTCACTCGCCATCCTGCCGCTCGGGATCTCGGGCGGGCGTGACAACCAGCACTTGATCGCCAACGGCCCGGTCCAGCAGGCTGTCGTCGTCTCGGTCTCGGAAGACAAGTGGTCGAGGTCTCGCGAGGTGACCGTCAAGGTCGCACGTCCGGCCGACGGCGTCGCGGTCGAGGTGGACGGCGGTGACCAACTGGATCCGGAGCCGATCGAGGGGGACCTGATCGACGTGGTGGTCGACCCGGACGATCCGTCGAACGTCGTGGCCGCGGCGGTCGACTGGTCGATGCCGTGGTGGGCCTGGCCGTTCGGCATCGTCATCACCCTGATCCTCCTGGGCATCGGGCTCGCGATTGCGTTCGGCTGATGGCTCAGGAGGCTTGGTCGGTGAGGTAGGTGGGCTGTCGGTGTAGGGCGGCGAGGCGGGCGCAGGCGGCTTCTATGGCGGCTGGTTGGGATGTGTAGGAGCCGGACCAGAGAGGGTTGTCCGGTTGGGGGTCCAGTTCGTCGTCGACGTCGGCGTACCACTCGTCGAGAGTTCTGAAGACTCGCGCGTGTAGATGGTTGTCGTTCACCGCCACCACTCCTGGAGTGAGAACCGTGTACGTCTTCAGGATGTGACGCAGGTCAGGCATTGGCGGTGAACGACACGCGGGTTTTCAGGTCACAAGGACTGTGATGCGTTGCGCGGTGTTGTTGCTGAAACCGCCTCGGTTCCAGTCGGCTTCGATGGGTTGTTCGCGGCCGCTGGCGTCGTACGCGCGGACTGTGAGCACGTGTTCGCCCGGTGTTGCCTCCCAGTCGTAGGCGAAAGCGCGCCAGGCGAGCTCGTCGTTGCCGAGGGCATCCAACGTGGCTTCGTGCCAGTTGACGCCGGCGTCGGTGCTGACCTCGACGCGTTCGATCGGCGCCCATCCGGACCAGGCCCGGCCGAACAGCGGAACGGTGCCTGCGGCAACGAAGCGGTGACGGCTCATGAAGTCGGGGAACCCCGGCGGCACGAGCAGCGCCCGCGGTTCGATCCGGGTCACCGGCCGGCCCGGATCGTCAGGGCGCTGACGGATCACGTAGGCCACCGCGTTCTGGAACCCGTCGAACTCGTGGTCGATCACCTCGATCGACCGCAGCCACTTCACACTCGCCATCCCGTACCACCCTGGTACGACGAGTCGCAGCGGGTACCCGTGCTGCGGCGGCAGCGGCCCGCCGTTCATCTCCCATGCGACGATCGCGCCCGAGTCGATCGCCTCCGCGAGCGACAGCCCGCGCTGATAGTCCTGGACGACGCCACGCTCGACCCCGCGATCTGCGCCGGTGAACACCACGTCCACGGCATCCTCGCGGATCCCGGCCAACCGCAGCAGATCCGCCAGCAGCACCCCGGTCCACTCCGCCGTACCGACGGCTTCCGACAACCACGGCTGGCTGATCGGCCGCGGCTGCAACGTGGCGCGCCCGTTGCCCGCGCACTCCAGCGTGACCCGGATCGTACGGCGTCCCATCGCGCGCATCTCGGTCAGCCCGAACGACAACGGTTGCTCGACGCACCCGTTCAGCTCGAGCCGCCAATCGCCCGCATTCGTTGCCGGTATGTCGTAGTGCACCAGCACGTAATGCAGCCCCGGCGGCGTCACGTCGTACCGCAGGCTCTCCAGCGGCATGCCGTGATTCCGTGCCGCGAGCTGCAACTCGTCGGCGGTGATCCCCTCACCCGTGTCCGCCAACCGCCCCCGGACGCTGAATTCCTCGATTGAACTCACAAATCCCACCCCCAAGAGACAACCCTAAACCCCCCGCCCCTTGGTTCGCTCGGGGCGGGGATGGCGGGGGTAGGGGCCTACTACAACCAGCCGTTGTCCACGGCGATGCGGGCGGCCTCGGCGCGGGTGCGGGCGCCGGTCTTGCCGATCGCGGCCGAGAGGTGGTTCCGGACCGTGCCCTCCGAGAGGTGTAGTTCCTTGGCGATGTCGGCGACGGTGCCGCCTTCGCGGGCGGCCCGCAGTACGTCGGCCTCGCGGCCGGTGAGCGGGCTCGTGCCGGCGACGAGGGTCTCGGCAGCGAGTGACGGATCGACGACGCGCAGCCCCTGGTGCACCCGCCGTACGGCGTCCGCCAGCTGCGTCGCAGGCGTGTCCTTGACGACGAACCCTGCCGCGCCGGCCTCCATCGCGCGCCGCAGGTACCCGGGCCTGCCGAAGGTTGTCACCATCAGCACCCGAACCCCCGGTACGGCGGTGCGCAGCGCGGCGGCCGCCTCGATCCCGTCCAGCCCCGGCATCTCCACGTCCAGCAGCGCGACATCGGGCTGGGAGTTCTTCGCGGCGTCGATCACCTCGTCGCCCCGACCGACCTCGGCCACCACCTCCAGGTCGGGCTCGAGGTCGAGCAGCGCGGCCAGGGCTCCACGCACCAGCGCCTGGTCGTCGGCAATCAGCAATCGGATGCTCACGGGTCCATCCTCACAGGCCGACCCGGACGGCCAGCCGGAACCCGCCACCGGGCGCCTGACCGACCTGCACACTCGCACCGGCCTGGTCCGCCCGCTCCCGCAGCCCGACCAGCCCGTGACCGGACGCGCCGCCGCCAGGCGTCGGTCCTTTCCCGTCGTCCAGTACTTCGATCTGCGTCGCCGTGATCCGGATCGTGCAACGCTTCGCACCGGAGTGCCGTACGACGTTCGTCACGCCCTCCCGCACCACCCACGCGAACAGCTCCCGGTTCTCCTCCGGTACTTCGTCGACCGTAGTCGGGAGATCCGCCTTGACCTCGGCGGCCTGCAATGCGGTCCGCGCCGAGACCAGCTCGCCGGCCAGGCTCAGCTCGCGGTACCCGGCGACCGCGGCCCGTACGTCGGCCAGCGCCGCCCGCGCCAGGCTCTCGACGTCCGCGACCTCGGCGGCTGCCCGCGTCGGGTTGGCCTCGATCAGCTTGCCGGCCAGCTCCGCCTTGACGGTGATGACGGTGAGCGAGTGCCCGAGGACGTCGTGCAGATCCCGGGCGAACCGGTTCCGCTCCTCCTGCACGGCGAGCTCGGCGAACTCCTTGCGCGCCGCGGTCAGTTCGAGGCTGCGCTGGATGGCCCGCCGTAGCCCGAACACCGCGAGCGCACCGAGGAAGATCGCGAAGCCGTAGCTGCCGTCATCGGTCCATCCGGGCACGACCCGCATCGAGATCTCGGCGCCCGCGAGCAGGATCGCCACGAACGCGACGGCGGCCCGGAGGTCCAGCAGCATCATCGCGACCGACGCGATGTAGACCAGCCCGGTCAGGGCGGTCTGGCCGGCGGTCGGGATCATCAGCAGGCACAGCGTCAGCATCAGGACCAGATAGCCCACCTGCTGCCACGTCGCCAGCAGGTGCTTCCGGGCCATCCGGCGCAGGATTCCGAAGAACCCCAGGTAGCTGGCCGCGAACAGGATCACCGTGAGGAACCCGAGGACCTGGTTGATGCCCTCCTGGCGCTCCGCGATCTTCTGCAGCGGCTGCGCCAGGTAGAACAGCCAGACCCCCGCGGCCAGCCAGCCCCAACGACCCGGGCCGGCGCCGACACGGTCGGCCATTCCGTCCATGACGCTGGGGCCGCGGTTGGTCTTCACGTGGTCACGCTACCGCTCTGATGCTCAGGCGCGGGCTGTGTCCGCGCGGAACCGGCGGAGGCCGATGAACCCGAGCACGACGGTCCAGCCGAGCACCACGAGCAGCGCCTGGGTGTCGATTCCGCCCTGCGTCAGGGCGCTGCGGGAGGTGAGCCCGGTCCAGTATGCCGGGGTCAGTTGCGCGATGTGCTTCATGACCGACGGCATCTGGTCGACCGGCAGCCACAGTCCGCCGAAGGCCGCGATCAGCATCGTGCTGAGACCGGTGATCGGCTGCACGCTGTCCGGCTTGGCGATGTACCCGATGACCAGGCCGATCGCGGCGAACGGCAGGGCACCGAGCCAGGACACCAGCGCGACGGTCATCCACTGGCCGATGCTCAGGTGCACGTGGCCGAACATCATTCCGAAGGCGAAGACGACCAGCAGCGGGGGGATCGCCAGCAACAGGGACAGGATCACCTTGTTGACGACGTACGCCTGGGGCTTCAGCGGGGTCAGCCGCAGTGTCCGGTTCCAGCCGCCGTCGCGCTCGGCCGCGATCACGCCGCCGCTGCTCATCGCGGCGGACATCGAGCCGAACATCGCCATACTCACCATCACGTAGGCGATCGCGGAGATCCCGCCCTCGCTCGCGTCCTTCGGAAGTGTCATGCCGAAGATCGCGAACAGCACCAGTGGCATCAGGATCGAGAAGATCAGCACCCGGCGGTTCCGCAGGGTACGGCGGATGTCGAAGATCAGGTAGTTGCGGTTCATGCCAGCGTCTCCTCTTGGGCCGCGCTGATCGCGAGGACGGCGTCCTCCAGGTCGGCGGACGTTACTTCGATGTCGTGGGCGGTGGTGTTCTCCAGCAGGTGCCGCAGCGTGTTGTCGGAGTCGGCGCACTGCAGGAGGACGACCTCACCGCGGGTCTCGACATTCCGTACGCCGGGCAGCGACGCGAGCGCGGCGAGATCGGCGCCGGGGATGGTGGCGCGGATGGTGCGGCCGGATACGCTCGCCTTGATCTGCGCGGCGGTGCCGTCGGCAACGACCTTGCCGTTGCGCATCAGCACGACGCGGTCGGCGTACGAGTCGGCCTCTTCGAGGTAGTGGGTGGCGAACAGGACCGTGCGGCCGCGGGCAGTCTCCTCGTGCATCGACGCCCAGAAGTCGCGGCGGGACTCGACGTCCATCCCGGTCGTCGGCTCGTCCAGGACGATCAGGTCGGGCTGCGGGATGATCGCCATCGCGAACCGCACCCGCTGCTTCTGACCGCCGGACAGTGCCTTCATCGTGCGGCCGGTCAGGTCGGCGATGCCGGCGCGCTCGAGCGCCTCCTGGACGGGCATCGGGTCCCGGTGCAGACCGGCGACCAGGTTCAGCAGTTCGCCGACCTTGGCGTCCTCGATGATCCCGCCGCTCTGCAGCATCACGCCGACCTGGCCCTGGGCGATCGCGTCGGTCGGCGATCCGCCGTACACCTGGACGGTGCCGTTGTCCGGCTTCACCAGGCCGAGCAGCATCTCGATCGTGGTCGACTTGCCGGCGCCGTTCGGCCCCAGCAACGCCACCACCTCGCCGGCCCGGATGGTCAGATCCACCCCGGCGACGGCCTGCACACTCGCATACTTCTTGGTCACACCCCGCAGGCTGACTGCAGTCGTTGTCGTCATACCCAGAAGCTTGTCGGAGGGCGCTCTGCACCCCCTGGATCGCTCGTCACGACCCATCCATGACATCCGTCAGCAGCCTTTCAGGGTCGGTTCTCAGGGTTGTTCACCGACGGCGCCAACTATTCGCCGGGACGGACCGTCCAGTGGTGAAGAGGGGGTGGTTGAGGTGGTCGAACTACGGGCACGAGTGGGAGGGTGGCAGGGGAGGAGCGAGATGGCGACGTTGACGGTGTGGAAGTTCGAGAACTGGGACGGGGCCAACCAGGCGATCGGGACGCTGGAGAGCCTGGCCAAGCAGAAGCTGATCAAGATTCATGACGCCGCGTCCGTGTCGTGGCAGCCGGAGAAGCGGCGGCCGCGGACCCGGCAGGTGCGGAACATGACCGGGCCGGGCGCGGTCGGCGGGGCGTTCTGGGGGATGTTGTTCGGGACGATCTTCCTGATGCCGTTCGCCGGAGCCGCGATCGGGGCCGCGGCGGGTGCGGTGGCTGGCAGGCTCATCGACGTCGGGATCGACGACGACTTCATCAAGGAAGTGCGGGCCCAGGTCACGCCGGGGACGTCGGCGCTGTTCCTGCTGTCCAGCGAAGAGGTGACCGACAAGGTCCGGGAGACGTTCCAGAAGACGAGGCTCCGGGCCAAGCTCATCCACATCAACCTGAGCGACGACCAGGAATCCGCCATCCACGAGATGTTCGGCGACTGATTCAGCGCCGTATTCAGCGCCGTATTCAGGGTCGGACGAAGTCCAGCACGCGCAGCCAGTCTTCTTCGAGGAGCGCGTGGCCGCCGGGGCGGACGTGGTACCCGATGTCGCCGTTCTTGAACGCCGGGGTTGCCGCGACGACGGCCAGGTACTCGCCGATCGGATCGGCCCAGGCGTCGTCCTCGGCACTGGCGACGTAGACGCGACGGGGCGCGATGCCGGCGAGCAGTTGATGCTGGTCTAGGTGCGGCGGCGGGCTCCCGGCGTACGCCGAGAACGAGGGCACGAACCAGTGCGGGAACCTCGTGGTGATCGCGGCGATGTCCTCGCCGCCGGGATGGCGGAAGAGGGAGGCGCCGCAGCAGCCGGAGTCGTTCGAGACCGTGACCGCGAAGCGTTCGTCCTGTACACCGGCCCAGAGGGCGGCCTTGCCGAGGCGTGAGTGCCCGAGCGCGATCGCGCCGTCGGTGGTCAGGCCGGAGATGTCGGCCGCGACGTCCAGGCATCGCGAGAGTCCCCAGGCCCAGGCTGCGACTGCGCCCCACGGTTCGCCGGTCGGGAACAGCGCGCGTACGCCGCGAGCGTCCGGGTCGTCGGGCTCTATCTGCTGGTAGTCGACGGTGAGTACGGCGTACCCGGCGTCCATCACCTTCGCGTACGGCCAATCGTCGATCGTCTGGTCGTTGCCGGCGAAGTTGAGCGCCACGATCACCGGCGCCGGGCGCGCGTGCGCCGGAAGGTGCAGGAGGGTGTCGAGCTCCAGATCGCCGAGCGGACAGGCGATCACCGCCCGATGCCGCAGCCGATCACCCGTCCCACCGAACACGCCCTCGTCGCGTGACCGCAACACCACCTCACGCAGCCGTCCACCGTCTGGCGTCCGCCCGAAGACGGTCCGCGCGAACTCTCCGGCAACGTCGTCGCCGCCGAGTGGTGGCAAGTCCGGCAGCTCGGCCTTCCGCCACGCTTCGGGCAGGAGGTCCGCTGAGTCTGTCGTCATGAACCCATCCTTGCTGGAAATGTCGTTGACCGGGGCGTTGTGGAGTGTCAGGGTCCGGGGCGTGGATCGGGTTGCGAAGTTGCACGACGACGAGGTCGAGATCGACACGTCCCTGGTGGAACGGCTTGTTGCCGAGCAGTTCCCGCAGTGGGCAGGGCTGCCGGCGCGGGTGGTGGAGCGGTCGGGGACGGACAACGTCACGTTCCGGCTGGGGGATGAGCTGTCCGTACGGCTGCCGCGGACCGAGTCGACCCAAGGGCAGGTGGAGAAGGACCTGACCTGGATGCCGCGGTTGGCGCCGCACCTGCCGGTGTCGATCCCGGAGCCGCTGCAGCTCGGCGAGCCGGGACACGGATATCCCTTCAGCTGGGGCGTCTACCGGTGGCTGCCGGGCCGGCCGTTCGATGACTCGTCGGACGACGCGGTTGCGCTGGCGCGGCAGTTGGCCGAGTTCGTGCGGTCGCTCCGGGAGGTCGACACCACCGGAGCCCCGGTGCCGTCGGACAACCCGTTCGATCGCGGTACGCCGTTGGCGCCGCGGGACGCGATGTTCCGCGAGGCGCTCGACGAGCTCCGCGAGTACTTCGACACCGGCCTGCTGCTGGCGGCTTGGGAGGAGTCGCTGGCGGCGGACACCTGGGACGGTACGCCGACCTGGATCCACGGCGATCTGATGGCGGGCAACGTGTTGGTTGCTGACGGCAAGCTTTCTGCGGTGATCGACTTCGGTACGGCGCGTGCCGCCGATCCGGCCGGTGATGTGCTGGCGGCGTGGTTCCTGTTTGCCGGTGAGTCCCGGCGGGTCTATCGCGAGGCTCTCGAGGTGGACGACGACACCTGGCTCCGGGCGCGGGGGTGGGCGCTTTCGCTGTCGCTGATCGCGATTCCGTACTACCGGCACCGGGACCCGGACGCCATCAGCGGCGGTCAGGAGTACATCGCCGACGTTCTCAGCGACTTCGTCGGGCGGTAGTCACCAGAGTTTGTCGATGCGTCCGGGGTAGAGGGCGATGCGGGCGTTGTCGAAGGTGGCGGCAGCTTGCTGGGCGGCGGGGGTGAAGAAGGCGGCCATGGTGACTTTGTCGAAGCCTGGTTGGTCGCTCGGGAACGGGTCATCGGGGGTGCCGCCGATGAGGGTTGTGTCGGGGAGGAGGTGGAAGCCGGCGCGCTCGTAGAACGGTTGTAGCGGGCGGTCGCAGGTGAAGAGGGCCAGGTCGCCGTTTGTCATTGCCGCGCGGGCGGCGGTGACGAGTCGGAGGCCGTAGCCGTGGCCGCGGAGGTCCTTGCGGGTGACGACGGTGCTGAGTCCGCCGGCGCGGAACGTGTTGCCGGCGTGGTCGAGGTCCTTGTGGAGGATGTCGAGGGCGGCCACGACGGTTCCGTCGTCGATGAGGAGAACTGACAGCGGGCGGAGGCTCGGGTCGTGAACCTGGGCATCGGCAGGCGAGTCGACCGAGTCCGCGGTGGGCGGCCACGCTTCGTTCTGCAGCGTGTAGACCTGGCGGCGAAGGTCGGCGGGGACGGCGGCCTCGGGGTGGGACTCGATGTGCATCAGGTGGACTTGAGGGTGTGGAGGCCCTGCCAGAGGAGGTCTTGGAGGGTTCGGGCTACCTTCTCGGGGCTTGGCGGGGTGGCGGAGCGGGTGCGCCAGATGGCCAGGCGTTCGGTGGCGCCTGAGATGCTTTGGGCAACGATCTGGACCTCGTCCTCGTCGACCGGCCGGCCGGCGGGGAGGTTCATCCGGACCATCGTGGCGATCAGCTCGATGAACGCCGCGCGTACCTCGTCGGTCGCCTCCGCGGCCGGGCCCGCGCTGAGCATGCCCTCGTCGACGAGCACCGACCATGCCTGCGGATGGTCGTCGAGGAACTGGAACCACGCGACGAACCCGGCGTACAGCGCATCCTCCGCATCCGGCGCCGCCATCACCGCATCGGACACCGTGTCCAGCAGTTGACCGCGGAGACGGGCGAGGCAGGCGAGGAACAGGCCGTCCTTCGAGCCGTAGTACTGGTAGATCAGCGGCTTCGAGACGCCGACCTGCGCGGCGACGTCGTCCATCGACGTGCCCTGGTACCCGCGCGCGCCGAAGATCCGCTCGGCCGCCTCGAGGATCTCCCGTTCCCGGGCGGCCCGGTCGCGACGGCGCTTCGGGGCGGCAGTGGTCGAGGTCACTTGCGCAGTCTAACTGACTCCGAGTAACTTACTGGGAGTAAGTTCCAGCCGAGCGGGAGGCCAGGGATGACTGAGCAGCATCGGATCGTGGTGATCGGCACCGGGTTCGCCGGGATCGGAATGGCGGTCCGGCTGAAGCAGGCCGGGTACGACGACTTCGTCGTACTGGAGCGTGCCGATGACGTCGGCGGCACCTGGCGCGACAACACGTACCCGGGCTGCCGGTGTGATGTGCCGTCGCACCTGTACTCGTTCTCGTTCGCGCCGAACCCGGACTGGTCGTCGACGTTCTCGCCGCAGCCCGAGATCGAGGACTACCTCCGCAAGGTCACCGACGCGTTCGGTGTTCGCCCGCATATCCGCTTCGGTCACGCGGTCGAGTCGGCGAGCTGGGAGGACGGCGGCTGGCGGATCGTGACAAGCGAGGGCGAGTTCACCACGGACATCCTGCTGTCCGGCATGGGTCCGCTCGCCGAACCGTCGTACCCGAAGCTGCCGGGGATCGAGGACTTCGAGGGCGAGGTCTTCCACTCGGCGCGGTGGAACCATGACCTGAGCCTCAGCGGCCGCAAGGTCGCGGTGATCGGGACCGGTGCGTCGGCGATCCAGTTCGTGCCGGCGATCCAGCCCGAGGTCGAGGAACTGCACCTGTTCCAGCGCACGCCGCCGTGGGTGATGCCGCGTCCGGACCGCAAGATCACCGCGGCCGAGAAAATGGTATACCGGCGGTTTCCCCTTGTGCAGAAGGCGATTCGGGCGGGCATCTACTGGGGGCGCGAGTCGATGGTGCTTGGGTTCGCGAAGCTGCCGGCGATCATGAAGCAGGCGCAGAAGGTCGCCGAGAAGCATCTCGCGCACCAGGTCCGCGACCCGCTGCTGCGCGCCAAGCTGACGCCGGACTTCACTCTCGGCTGCAAGCGGGTGCTGATCTCCGACGACTACTACCCTGCGCTCGCGCGTCCCAACGTCGAGGTGGTCACCGACGGGATCGCCGAGGTCACGCCGACCGGCATCGTCACGGACGACGGCGTGAAGCATGAGGTCGACACGATCATCTACGGCACCGGCTTCAAGGTGACCGACCTGCCGGTGATGGACATGGTGCACGGCCGCGACGGCGTTTCGCTGCGCGAGGCGTGGGTCGACGGCATGGAGGCCCACCTCGGTACGGCGATCGCCGGCTTCCCGAACTTCTTCATGCTGATCGGCCCGAACACCGGCCTCGGCCACAGCTCGATGGTCTTCATGATCGAGTCCCAGATCGCCTACATCCTCGATGCGCTGAAGACGATGGACGCGCAGGGGTTGCGGGAGGTCGAGGTACGCCGGGAGGTGCAGCGCGCGTTCGTCGACGGGGTCCGCGCGTCGATGCGGAACACGATCTGGACCCGCGGCGGCTGCACCAGCTGGTACCTGGACTCGGAGGGCCGCAACACCACGCTCTGGCCGTCGTTCACGTTCCGGTTCCGCCGGCTGACCAGGCGCTTCGACCCCGGCGATTATCAGACGCTCGCTATGTGACATCGAGCGTGTTACATTCGATCGGTCGGATCATCCGGGCTGATCGGAGGGCGCGGTGCTGGAGTTGCTCCTCCCGCTCCACGGGATCGGCAGTCGAGGGGACCTGCCGGTTCCGATGTGGCTGGCGATCTACTCCGCCGGCGCCGCGGTCGCGGTCTCGTTCTTCGCGCTCGCTGCGTTCTGGTCGCGTCCGCGCTTAGAGCGGATCACCGGCCGGCCGCTCGGCGTACTGACCCGGATCGTCGACAGCCGCGCGTCCCGCGGCGTACTGAAGGTTGCCGGTCTCGCGGCGCTCGCGTTGCTGCTCGGCGCCGCGTGGTTCGGCGATTCCGAGCCGTCGCGGAACCCGGCGCCGACCTGGCTGTACGTATGGATCTGGGTCGGCATCATCCCGCTGTCGCTGCTCTGCGGCCCGATCTGGCGGCTCGCGAATCCGCTACGCACGATCGCGGGCCTGGTACGGCGTACGTCGTACCGGCAGCTGCCCGATCGGATCGCCTACTGGCCGGCCGTAGGGGGACTGGCCGGCTTCCTCTGGCTCGAATTGGTATACCAGGACGGATCCGAGCCACTCGTCGTCGCCATCGCGATAACCATCTACTCGGCCGTGAATGTTGCCGCAGGCATCGTTTACGGTCCGGCTTGGTATACCACCGGCGACAGCTTCGAGGTGTACGCCGAAGTACTCGCGCGACTGAGCCCGATCGGCCGCGGCGCCGACGGGCAGCTGGTACTGCGGAACCCGTTGGCCGGCCTGGCGACCACGCCGCAGCGCCCCGGCGTCGTCGGCTTGCTGTGTTTGTTGCTCGGGTCAACGGCCTTCGACGGCATCTCCCGTTGGTCGGCGTGGACCCAGCGCACAGGCGAGCTGAGCCGCCCGCAACACCTCGTGGTCTACACGCTAGGGCTCATCAGCGCGGTCGCGATCGTGACGGGCCTGTTCCTGCTGGCCGCCCGGACAACCGCGGCGGTGCAGACAAGGCCCGGCGGGATCGGACCAGCCGGATTGCCTGGTGCGTTTGTTCACTCGCTGGTGCCGATCGCGATCGGGTACGCCGTCGCGCACTACTTCTCGTTCGCGATGTTCCAGGGGCAGGAGGGCTGGCTGCTCGCGACCGACCCGTTCGCGCGCGGATGGGACCTGCTCGGGACCAGCGGGATGCGGATCGACTACGCGTTCCTGAGCACCGGTTTCATCGCGGGGGTCCAGATCGGTGCGATCGTGCTCGGACACGTACTCGGGGTCGTGTCCGCGCATGATCGCGCCGCCGACCTGTTCCGCCGCAGGCAGCTGCGACGTGCGCAGTACCCGATGCTCGCCGCGATGGTCGCCTTCACCGCCGGCGGCATCGCCTTGGTGACGGCCTCATGATCGCGCTGCACATGGGCGGCATCCCCGAGACCGCGATGGTCCTCGGCCCGATCCTGCTGATCGCCGCCTTCATCCGCATCGCCCGCCGCAACGAGGCCAACCTTCCCAACGAGGACGACGACTGGGACGCAGGCCTCGGCGACCTGCCGGAGCAGCAGCGCGACCCGGCCCGTCGCACCTGAACAAAGTGAGGCCCGGAGAACCCCCTGCGGTTCGCCGGGCCTCGCCCCGTTTTCCCCGTGGCTCTAGGCGGCCAGAGCCGGTTCGTAGTACCCGCTCAGACGCGTGGGTGTTGCGATCGAGACGAGCTTGGCGAGCTCGGAGCAGCCGGCGCTGAGCGCGGCCTCGAGCGTGGGCCACTGGTCGACGCACCAGTACGGGTCGTCGGGCTGACGGTCGTTGTCGTCGTCGATGTCGGCGCACCAGCCGCCGGAGCGGATGTGGTGGACGTGCAGTCGAAGCTTCATGGCGGTTCAGCTCTCGGGTTCAGCTCTCGGGTCAGCTCTGGGTTCAGAAGGGCAGTGGACGGCCGGACGGGGTCCGGAGGTCGAGGGTCTGGGTCTGGGTCTGGCGGCGTGTCGTCGTGCTGCGTGGCCGCCGACGGATCTGGATCTGGCGCATCGCCGTCCTCCTGCCTGGTCTGTTCTGGTAGCTATACGGTCGCGCGTGAGTGGTGGTTCACGCATGCGGAGGATTACCTATCTACCTCCCGAGGAATCCCTGATGCGGGCTCGGGGAGGAGGTAGGGGATCGGCTGACCGATGTGTAGGGCTACCTAGGGGCTCAGCCGGTGGAGGGGAGGGCCTTCGGGTCGAGGCCTAGTTCTTCGTAGGCGACCTGTTCGATCTCGCGGGCCATGGCCTCGCGGAACGCCGCGACCAGGGCCTGGCCGGCCAGCGGGATGATTCCTTCGAGCGTTCGCTGGATCTCCGGCCAGCCGTCCGGGGGCATGCCGGCGTTGGTGAAGTCGCGCCAGACGGTCGAGCGGAACAGTTCGACGTACGTCTTGGCGACCGCATCGGCCTGCGCGAACAGTTTGGGCAGCATCTCGAAGATCGCTTCCATCGGGACGCCGAGCTTGATCACCTCGAGGCCGGTGCGGAGCAGGTCCGAGTTCGGGATGCGTAGCCGGCCGTCCTCCAGCCGCTCCGCGATCCCCAGCTCGACCAGGCGCTCGATCACGGCCGGGTCGTACGGCACGCCGGCCCGGTCGGCGAGTTGCTCACCGTCGAGCACCTCCGGCTCGGACGGCGTCCACGGGTTGACGAGGGTCTCGAAGACGCCGAGCGCGAGCGCGCCATCGGGCAGCTCGCCCAGCATCCGCTCGACCGCGGCCAGCGTGTAGCCCTTGTCGAGCAGCTCCCGGACCAGTGTCAGCCGGGCCACGTGATCGTTGCCGTAGTAGCCGGTCCGGCCGACCAGGCGCGGCGGCGGGATCAGCCCGCGTCCGGCGTATGCGCGCACGTTGCGGACCGTCATCCCGATCTTGGCGGCCAGTTGGTCGACAGTGAGCTCCTCTTCCACCCTTGACAGTCTTCCAGACTCCACGTTACATAGTAGATGTAACATCAAGCATGGCGCATGTCTGATGTAAGGAGTCTGGATGGCGATCCCGCTGGCGACCACCGGTACGGCGAGCTTCGGCCAGATCGCGATCGTCACCGGCGTCGTGGGTTTGGTATACCTCGCACTCGCCGTGCTGCTGTGGCGGGAACGGACCGGACGCGTCACGCTGGTAGGTAGGTTTGCGGACACCATCGGGAGACTGGACGGAGTCCCCCGATGGGCCGCGCTGACGCCGTACCTGCACGCGGTCTCGCTGCTCGCCTGCGCGTTCGGGGTGTGGTGGGACATCGCGATCCACATCGACCGCGGCCGCGACACCGGCCCGTTCGGTACGGCGGCGCACTATCCGATCTTCTTCGGGATCCTCGGCGTGATCATCTCGGGCGTGTTGCCGATCGCGCTCGCGGGCAAGCCGCTGCCGGCTCGCACGATCAAGCTGACCAAGGGCTGGCGGATTCCGTGCAGTGCTGCGCTGGTGACGGTCTGCGGGACGTTCGCGCTGGTCGGATTCCCGCTCGACGACGTGTGGCACCGGCTGTTCGGTGAGGACGTCACGCTCTGGGGGCCGACCCACCTGCTGATGATCGGCGGGGTGGTGTTCTCGATCTTCGCGCGGCTGCTTGCGATCGCCGAGGTCGAGCAGTTGGTCGGGCCGAACAGGCGCCGGCTGTTCCAGGAGATCGTGTCGGTCGGCGCGCTGCTGATCGCGTGGGATCTGTTCAGCACCGAGTTCAACTACGGCGTACCGCAGTTTCCCCTTATTTTGCAGCCGATTCTGATCGTCTTCGGCGCCGCGCTGGGATTCACGATCCTGCGGGCGCGGCGTGGGCCGGGTACGGCGTTCGCCGCGCTGGCGGTCTACCTGATCATCCGGGGCGGGATCGCCTGGGCCGTGGCTGAGCCGCTGGGCCAGATCGTCGGGCACTTCCCGTTGCTGATCGTCGAGGCGGTCCTGGTCGAGCTGGTCGCATTTGCCCTAGGCAACAAGAATCGGTTCCGTCTGGGCGCGGTCGCCGGTGCGTTGATCGGGACGGTCGGCGTGGTCGCGGAGTACGCCTGGAGCCACGTCTGGATGCCGATCGCCTGGCCGTCATCGATGCTGCCGTCCGCTCTCGGGTACGGCGTGATCGTCGGAGTCGGAGCCGGTCTCGCCGGGGCGTGGCTCGCGACGCGGTACGCCGAGGTTGCCGGCGAGGAACGGGCCGTCGGGATCAAGCACATCCGGCCGGTTGCGGTCCGGCGTACGCACCAGCTCGGTGCGGTCGGGCTGGTCGCGGTCGCGGCGACGATGTTCTTCTGCGTGCCGCGGTCAGCGGACCCAGGCGTGTCGGGTGTCGTGTCGTTGGAGCGGGTGGCCGCGGGGGCCGAGCCGACGGCGTACGTCACGATCACGATGTCGCCCGAAGACGCTGTTGACGGGGCGCGGTGGTTCGAGGCGCTCGCCTGGCAGGGCGGCGGTTTGGTATACCAGCCGATGGAGAAGGTTGCCGACGGCACGTACCGGTCGGCCGGCGCGCTGCCGATGTACGGGAGGTGGAAGTCGATGATCCGGCTGCACCAGGGGCAGCGGGACATGGTGGCGGCGTGGGTGTACGCGCCGGAGGATGCGGCGATCGAGAAGCCCGCGGTGCAGGTGTCGAACGGGCAGACGGTCGAGTTCGTCAACGAGCAGCAGATCCTGCGGCGCGAGGAGAAGTCCGACGTGCCACGATGGATGTGGAACGCCGGTTATGCGCTGCTCGCTGTGGTCGGACTGCTTGAGATCATCGGGATCGCCTGGCTGGTCGGGCGTGGGTGCCCGCGGCGGGCGGGCGCGTGCGGCTCACCTGGCCAGAGCCGTTCGGGAACGGGAGATTGTGTGACGATCCAGTTGGAGCGGTCCGGGGTCACTGCTCGCGACGGAGTACGGCTGAACGTCGAGGTGACCGGGCCGGCTGACGCTCCGGTGACGGTGCTGCTCGTGCACGGGTGGACGTGTTCGACGCGGTCGTGGCACAACCAGGTCGAGAAGCTGCCGGAGGTCCTCGGGCCTGATGCCGTACGCGTCGTCACCTACGACCACCGCGGGCATGGCCGATCGGAGGCCGCGCCCGCCGGGTCGATGCGGCTTGATCAGCTCGCTGACGACTTGGTGACGGTCCTGGACGAGGTCGTCGGGGACGGTCCGGTCGTGTACGCCGGGCACTCGATGGGCGGCATGACGTTGATGGCGGCCGCGGATCAGTACCCGGAGCTCTTCGGCTCACGCATCCGCGCGGCCGCGCTGGTCAGCACGACCTCGGGGCATCTCACCGAGGGCGCCCTCGGCATCCCACCCCGCTTCGACCCAGCAGCCGCCCGGATCGCTCCCCGAGTGCTGAACGCTGTCGGGGTCAGAGCGGAGAAACGAGCGGCACGGAGAGCTGCCGCAGCTGCCGCAGCTGCCGCGGGAGCGGACGGCGCGGGAGCGGACGTGCTCGGCGACGGCGGGCCGCGCGGTGCGCATCGCGCGGCGCGGTTGGCCGCGGCCCGGCGCCGTGCTGCGGCGGTTGCTGCCACCATCCAGGCGCCTGCCCTTCGGCAGTTGGTGTTCGGGAAGCACGCGGATCCGGCGGAGATCGAGCTGTTCCTGCAAGACCTGGCGATCGTGCCCGGTCCGTCGTACCTCGGGTTCTTCGAGACGATGATGGAGCACGACCGCGGCGATGCGCTGAAGGTGCTCGACCAGGTGCCCGTAGAAGTCATGCACGGCACCCGCGACCGTCTCCTGCCGCCGCGGCACGCGAACCGGATCGCCTCTCAGCTTCCCAGCGCGCGCCTGTGGATGTACCCCGGCGCCGGCCACATGCTCATGCAGGAACGTCCTCGCGACGTCACCCATCGGCTCGCCTCACTCGCTCACAAGGCCCGCTAAGTAACTAACTATTGACTTATGTCCTGGATCGCGCCATGCTGTATATATCCAGTTAGTTACTTCCTTGAAGGGGAGAGCATCATGTCCACAGTCCTGATCACCGGCGCGAACAAGGGCATCGGCTATGAGACCGCCCGGCAGCTCGTCGCCGCCGGCCACACCGTGTACGTCGGAGCGCGCGACGCCGACCGTGGCCGCGCCGCCGCCGACACGCTGGGCGCCCGCTTCATCCAGCTCGACGTCTCCGACGACGCCTCGGTCGAGGCCGCGGCCAAGGCCATCGAGGCCGACGGCGGCCTGGACGTCCTGGTCAACAATGCCGGTGTCGAGCCGCGCGCGGCCGACGGCGGCTTCGTCCCGGTCGCCGAGGTCACCGCGGACGGCATGCGCAGCGTGTTCGAGACCAACGTGTTCGGCCAGGTCCGCACCCTGCACGCGTTCCTGCCGCTGCTGCAGCGCTCCGAGGCGCCGGTCGTGGTCAACGTCAGCAGTGGCCTGTCGCTGGTGCGGGGGATTGCCGATCCGGAGTCCCCGGCCCGCTTCTACCCGGCCGTCGAGTACCCGGCGTCGAAGGCGGCAGTCAATGTGATCACCGTGCAGTACGCGAAGGCGTACCCCGGTGTCCGGATCAACGCGGCCGACCCGGGTTTCACCAAGACCGACCTGAACCACAACTCCGGCACGCAGACCGTCGAGGAGGGCGCGGAAGCCATCGTCCGGCTGGCACAGCTCGGCCCGGACGGGCCGACCGGCCAGTTCTTCGACGCCGCCGGCCGGCTGGCCTGGTGACCGTCATGTCCGACACCAGGCCCAGGGTCGGTTTCATCGGCCTCGGTGACCAGGGCGCCCCGATCGCCCAAGCGATCGCGGACGGCGGCTACCCGCTGCACGTCTGGGCCCGGCGCCCCGAGTCGCTGGCTGTCCTCGACGGCCATGCCTTCACCGCCCAGCCGAGCATTGCCGAACTGGCCGCCGCCGTCGACATCGTCGGACTCTGTCTGCGCGAGGACGCCGACAATCTGCAGGTCGCGGTCGACGGCGGCCTGCTGGCGAACCTGCGACGCGGCTCGGTGCTGGTCAACCTCGGCACCGGCCTGCCACAGGCCGCCCGCGAGCTGGCCCGGCTCGCCGAGCCGTACGGCGTCGAGGTGGTGGATGCCCCGGTCAGCGGCGGCCACGCGGTCGCCCTGGCCCGGCAGCTGACCACGATCGCCGGCGGCGACGCGCGGGTCGTCGAGCGGCTCACGCCGATCTTCCGGACCTTCTCCAAGGAGGTCATCCACGTCGGCCCGGCCGGATCGGGTCAGTACGGCAAGCTGTTCAACAACACCTTGATGATGATGAACCACCAGAACGTCCTCGAGGTGATGCACCTGGCGCAGGCGCTGGAGTTGCCGATCCAGCCGCTGCTCGACGTACTGCGCTCCGGGTCGGCGAGCAGCTTCGCGTTGCAGGCGATCGGGCCCTCGATCACGTCCGCGAACGTGCATCACCTGCAGCCGCTGGAGCTCATCGACATGCAGCTGTTCAGCGGAGCGGTCGATGCACTGGGCGACCAGGCGCACGAGGTGATCGAGCGGGCTGTCGGCGGCGCGCGGGGGCTGGACGAGCTGACCGCGATCGTCGGTGCGTGACAGAGATGAGAGGGTGAACCGCATGGCCGAGCCGACCGCTGAGCGCAAACGGCGTCCCCGCGATTCCGGGGCGACCAAGGCGCTGCTGCTGCAAGCCGCGACCGAGGAATTCGCGGAGTACGGACTCGCCGGTGCCCGGATCGACCGCATCGCCGAGCGCGCGGGAGCCAACAAGAGGCTCATCTACGTGTACTTCGGGGACAAGGATGCGCTGTTCGACGCGGTCGTGGACGAGCAGGCGCGTACGGTGGTCAAGGCCGTCCCGCTGGACGAAGGGGATCTGACCGCGTTCGCGGCCAGCCGGTTCGACTATGTCCTGGCCAATCCGGCGGCTCGGCGGATCGCCATCTGGCGTGGGTTCGAACGAGCCGAGGCGACCGAGGCGGAGTTGGCGAGTTATCGCGAGCGGGTCGAGCTGGTCGAGGCCGCGCAGCGCGAAGGGCGGTTGCGGGCCGACATCCCGGCGGTGGACCTGTTCGCGATCGTGCTGCGGATGACCGAGAGCTGGTTGAGTGCGCCGGCGGGTCTGCGGGCCGTGGCCGGCGAGGACGCCGATCGCCTGAGTGAGCATCGGGCCGCGCTGCTGGCCGCCGTTCGGAGTGTGGTCGAGCCGCGTGGGTGAGAAGAGCGTCACGGCCGGCTGACGGCAACTCGCCTAGGGTGGCGCCGTGCAGAACCTTCTCTCCGATGTCGTGGTCGTCGACCTGACCAGGGCGCTGGCGGGTCCGCACGCGGCGATGATGCTCGGGGATCTCGGCGCCCGGGTGATCAAGGTCGAGACCCCGAACGGCGGCGACGACAGCCGCGGCTGGGGTCCGCCGTTCGTCGAGGGCGAGTCGACGTACTACCTGTCGGCGAACCGGAACAAGGAGTCCGTGACCGCCGACCTCAAGTCGGCCGAGGGCAAGGAGTTCCTGACCAAACTGGTCCGCAAGGCCGACGTACTGATCGAGAACTTCAGGCCGGGCGTGCTGGATCGGCTCGGGTTCTCCACGGAGCGCCTGCACGAGCTCAACCCCGGCCTCGTGATCTTGTCGATCACCGGCTTCGGGCACGACGGGCCGGACGGCGGGCGGGCCGGGTACGACCAGATCGCGCAGGGCGAAGGCGGTCTGATGAGCATCACCGGCGCGGTCGAGCCGACCAAGGTCGGCGCCCCGATCGCGGACCTACTGGCCGGCATGTACGGCGCTTACGGTGCGCTCGCGGCACTGCACGAGCGAGCGATCACCGGCAAGGGGCGCGTCGTACGGACGAGCCTGCTCGCGTCGGTGGTCGGCGTCCACGCGTTCCACGGTACGAAGTGGACGGTCGCGCATCAGTTGCCTGAGCGGGTAGGCAATCACCACGCGCAGATCGCGCCGTACGGGATGTATCGGACCGCCGACACCAGCATCCAGGTCGCTGTGGGTAGCGAGAGTCAGTGGCGGACGTTCGCGCCGATCGTCGGCCTCGATCCAACCGATGAGCGCTTCGCCGTCAATGCCCAACGAGTCGCCCACCGCGACGAGCTGACCGCCGCGATCGAGACCGCCTTCGCCGCCGCGCCGGCAGATGTGTGGCTGGAACGCCTTGCGGAGAAAGGGATCCCGGCAGGCAAGGTCCGCGACTTCCAGCAGGTGTACGAGTGGGAGCAGACGAGGTCCCAGGGTCTGCTGATCGACGTCGAGCACCCGACCCTCGGCACCGTCCAGCTCCCCGGCCCGCCCCTCCGCTTCGACGACAACCCGTACGCCGGTGCCCGCGAGACCAACCTCCCGCCGCCCCGCCTGGGCGAGCACAACGAGTCCGTCCGGGCCTGGCTCGACGACTAGTCGTGCACTTTACGTACGTAACCTCGGGGCATAACCAGTAGCGTGAGAGGATCACCCGCGTGACTGCATTGCCGAGTGTTTCGTACTCCATCACCGTTCGCCTCGAGGTGCCCGCGGGTGGCTCGACGGTGAGCAAGCTGACGACCGCGGTCGAGCAGGCCGGCGGTCTGGTCACCGCGCTCGACGTGACCGCGTCCGGCCACGAACGGCTGCGGATCGACGTCACCTGCGCCGCGGCCGACACCGAGCATGCCGGCCGGCTGGTCGAGGCGATGCGGGCCGTGCCGGGGGTCGAGATCGGCAGGGTCTCGGACCGGACGTTCCTGATGCACCTCGGCGGCAAGATCTCGATGGAGGCCAAGCACCCCATCCGCAACCGTGACGACCTGTCGATGATCTACACGCCGGGTGTCGCGCGGGTCTGCCTGGCGATCGCGGCCAACCCGGACGACGCGCGCCGGCTGACGATCAAGCGCAACAGCGTCGCGGTCGTCACCGACGGTTCCGCCGTACTGGGGCTGGGCAACATCGGCCCGAAGGCTGCGCTGCCGGTGATGGAGGGCAAGGCCGCGCTGTTCAAGCGGTTCGCCGGGATCGACGCGTGGCCGCTGTGCCTGGACACCCAGGACCCGGACGCGATCGTCCAGATCGTCAAGGCGATCGCCCCCGGGTTCGCCGGGATCAACCTGGAGGACATCTCCGCGCCGCGCTGCTTCGAGATCGAGGCCCGGCTGCGCGAGGAGCTCGACATCCCGGTCTTCCACGACGACCAGCACGGCACGGCGGTCGTCGTACTGGCTGCTCTCTACAACGCGTTGCGCGTGGTCAGCAAGGACATCACGAACGTGCGGGTGGTGCTGTCCGGCGCCGGCGCGGCCGGTACGGCGATCCTCAAGCTCCTGCTGGCTGCGGGAGTGAAGGACGCCATCGTCGCGGATGTCGACGGCATCATCCACACCGAGCGCGAGGGCCTGTCGCCGGAGCTGCGCTGGATCGCCGAGAACACCAACGCGGCGAAGTACAGCGGCAACCTGAAGGGCGCGCTCGCGGGCGCCGACGTGTTCATCGGCGTCTCCGCGCCGAACATCCTGAACGGCGCCGACATCGCCACAATGAACGACGACTCGATCGTGTTCGCGCTGGCGAACCCGGTGCCTGAGGTCGACCCGTCCGAAGCCGGCGAGCACGCGGCCGTGGTCGCGACCGGCCGCAGCGACTACCCGAACCAGATCAACAACGTGCTGGTCTTCCCAGGTGTGTTCCGCGGTCTGCTCGACGCGCAGTCCTCGAAGGTCTCGGTCGAGATGGAGCTGGCCGCCGCGAAGGCGCTCGCCGGCGTCGTCACGGACGACGAGCTGAACGCGACGTACATCGTGCCGAGCGTCTTCCACCCCGAGGTGCACACGCGCGTCGCGCATGCCGTCCGCGACGCGGCCGGCGGCAAGGCCCCGGCGCACGAGAGCTACCCGGACGACGCTCCGGCGTGACCGTGCAGGTGGCGGACGAGACGAAGACGGGACGGTCGGTCTGGCTGTGGCGGATCGCGTTCGTCGCGGCGGTGGCCCTGCAGCTGTACGGCGTCTACTCGCCGCGTGAGGCGGGTCCGCATGTCGGGATCCCGCAGATCGACAAGATCGCGCACTGCTTCCTGTTCGCGGCGGTCGCGTTCACCGGGCTGAAGGTCGGCGTACCGGCGCGATGGTTGCTCGGCGCACTGGCCGCGAACGCGATCGTCAGCGAGCTGGTGCAGCACTGGCTGCTGCCGCAGCGCGACGGCGACCCGTTGGATGCGTTGGCGGACCTGGCCGGGGTCGCACTCGGAGCTTGGCTGGGGTTCAGAGCGAACCGTCGTACGCCATGATGGAGGTATGACGGTCTCGACCCTGACCGGATCGCTGCTGGTGGCGACCCCGTTGCTCGACGAACCGCCCTTTCGCCGGTCGGTGATCCTGCTGCTGGACCACGACGACGACGGTGCACTGGGGGTGGTGGTGAACCGCGCCGCCGACCTCGCGGTGAACCAGGTGCTCCCGGACTGGTCGACGGCCGTCGACGAGCCCGGCGTGCTGTTCATGGGCGGGCCGGTCGGGACCGACAGCGCGCTCGCGGTCGCCGAGGTGGTCGAGTCCGCGGACCCGCCCGGCTGGCGTGAGTGCTTCGGCCGGATCGGGCTGGTCGACCTCGACGTACCGCCGGTGCTGCTCGAGGGCGCGATCACCCGGATGCGGATCTTCGCCGGGTACGCCGGATGGTCCAGCGGTCAGCTCGAGGGCGAGATCGCCGAAGGCGCCTGGTACGTCGTCGAGTCGGTGCCCGAGGACGTGTTCGGCCACGACCCGGACACGCTGTGGCGCCGGGTGCTGCGCCGCCAGAACGACCAGATGGCCTACCTGGCGACGTACCCCGACGACCCGACGATGAACTAGCTGAGGAGCTAGCGGAGGCTACTCGCCGCCGTCGTCGCCGCCCTTGCCGTCATCCGGGTTCAGCGAGTCCCAGATCTCTTTGCACTCCGGGCAGACCGGGAAGCGCTCCGGGTCGCGGCTCGGCACCCACACCTTGCCGCACAGGGCCACCACCGGGGTGCCCATCACCATCGCCTCGGTCAGCTTGTCCTTCGGCACGTAGTGCGAGAACCGCTCGTGGTCCCCGCCCTCCAGCGGCTGCGTGCGCTCATCGACAACCGTCTCCGCACCCGGGGTCAGCTGAGTACTCATACCCCCGAGTGTATGACGTCCCACCAGACGATCCGGGAACTTTATCCACAGACTGCCCGTACCCCGACATGCCGTACGACGGTTGTCACATCCGTCAGGTAACGTTCCTGCACGGCCGACAGTCGACTATCGGGGGAGTATGCCGTCCGTGGATTCGCATCTGCCTGCCGCGCCACCCGTCCTTCCGCCGGCGTATCCGGAGCGTGCGGCGTGGGGTACCGCGAGCAAGCTGCGCGCGTGGCAGTCCGAGGCGCTGAAGCTGTATCTCGACGCCAACCCGCGGGACTTCCTCGCGGTGGCGACGCCGGGCGCAGGTAAGACCACGTTCGCGCTGACCGTGGCCGCCGAGTTGCTGCACCGGCGGGTGATCGAGCGGATCACCGTGGTCACGCCGACCGAGCACCTCAAGGTCCAGTGGGCCGAGGCCGCCGACAAGGCCGGGATCGCGATCGATCCTGCGTTCGCCGGGCGGCGCGGCAAGACCAACAAGGACTTCACGGGCGTCGCGGTGACGTACGCCGGGGTCGCGGTCAACCCGCTGGCGTTCCGCGTCCGGACCGAGCGGTTCAAGACCCTGGTCATCCTCGACGAGGTGCACCACGGCGGCGACGCGCTGAGCTGGGGCGAGGGTGTGCGGGAGGCGTTCGAGCCCGCGGCCCGCCGGCTCTGCCTGACCGGTACGCCGTTCCGCAGCGACGACAACCCGATCCCGTTCGTGACGTACGAGGACAGTCACGACGGGGTCTCCCGGAGCAAGGCGGACTACACCTACGGATACGGGCACGCGCTGCAGGATCACGTCGTGCGCCCGGTGATCTTCATGTCGTACTCCGGCGAGATGCGCTGGCGGACCAAGGCCGGTGACGAGGTTGCCGCACGACTGGGCGAGCCGCTGACCAAGGACCTGACCGCGCAGGCACTGCGGACCGCGCTGGACCCGGCGGGCGAGTGGATGCCGGCCGTCCTGGCCGCCGCGGACAAGCGGCTGACAGAGGTACGGCGGCATATGCCGGACGCCGGCGCGCTGGTGATCTCGGGTGACCAGAACACGGCCCGCGCGTACGCCAAGACGCTGCGGGAGCTGACCGGCGAGGCGCCGACCGTCGTGCTGTCCGACGAGAAGGCGGCGAGCAAGAAGATCCAGAAGTTCTCCGAGGGCGAATCACGCTGGATGGTCGCCGTCCGGATGGTGTCCGAAGGTGTCGACGTGCCGCGGCTCGCGGTCGGGGTCTACGCGACGCCGACCTCGACGCCGCTGTTCTTCGCGCAGGCGGTCGGGCGGTTCGTGCGGGCGCGGAAGCGGGGTGAGACGGCGTCGGTGTTCGTGCCGTCGGTGACCCGGCTCCTCGGGTTCGCGGCCGAGATGGAGGTCGAGCGGGACCACATCCTCGGCCGGAAGAACAGCAACGAGGACGGCGACATCTTCGCGCTCGAGGACGACCTGCTGAAGCAGGCGAACCAGGCCGAGGGCGCCAGCGACGAGCTCGAAGGGACCTTCGAGGCGCTCGGGTCGGACGCGAGCTTCGACCGGGTGGTGTTCGACGGCGGCGACTACGGGACGGGCGGCGACCAGGCGTCGGACGAGGAGCTGGATTTCCTCGGCCTGCCCGGTCTGCTGGAGCCGGACCAGGTGCGCGAGCTCCTGCACAAGCGCCAGCAGAAGTCCCTGGCGGCGCAGAAACGCGGCCAACGTGGCTCCGGTGCGCCGGAACGCGAGGACCCGACGCCCACCGAGCTGGCCACGCACGAGCAGATCGCCCTCCTGCGCCGCGAGTTGAACGGTCTGGTTGCCGCCTGGCATCACCGCACCGGCCAGCCCCACGGCGTCATCCACAACGACCTGCGCCGCAAGCTGGGCGGCCCTGCGGCCGCCCACGCCTCCTCGATCCAGCTCAAGGAGCGCATCGAGCTGATCCGCGACTGGGCCACCCAGCGTCGCGCCTGAGCCTCGAGCGTCCCCGCCGCCCCGCTGCTTCCAACGGCCGGCCACTTGAGGGGTTATCCGCGCGTGTTGCTCCTTCTCGCTCTGTACACCAGCGGAGAAGGAGCAACACGCGCGGATAACCCCTCAAGTGGACTCGGGGTGCCTGTAAGAGTCCCGACGTACCCGACCGGTTTCTGGTCGGCCCGTGCAGCTCGTGGGTTGTCTCAGGCCTGGCGGTAGACCCGGACGTAGTCGATCTGCATCGACTCGGACTCGACGGTCGGCGGGATCTTCCCGTAGACGAACAGGTCGAGGATCAAAGCGTCGCCGGTGCCGGAGTAGGCGCCCTGGCGGCAGACCTCCTTGCCGTCGACATACCAAACCGTATGGTCTGGTCCCACCTGCTCGGCGATCGTGTGCCAGTCGGTGGTGAGGTCGGTGGGCGACTGGTACGTGCAGGCGCCGCCGGGGGACTGGTGGTTGGTGAGGTACAGCGCGTTGTGGTTGTCGCTGTAGAACTCGTAGGTGTCCTGCTCGTTCGACCCGTTGCCGTTCCACGTCCAGGTCGAAGGCCAGAAACCCTTGTCCGCAGGCAGTTTCAGCCGCGTCTCGATGTAGTCACCGGGCTGTACGGCGAACGACTGCGCCGGCTCGTGCCCGCAGGCCTGCCCGGTCGTGATCAGCGCGCCGGACCACTGATAGCCCGGCACCGGGTTGTTCTTCCGGGCCGTCATCGTCAGCTTCCCGTCGCCGACCGAGAGCGCGTCCCAGGTATGCCATTCGAGCTGCTGGTTGCCCTTGTTGCCCAGGCATTGGTCGGCTTCCGCGTTCGAGTGGATCGCCCATTTCGTCCGGTCGATGGCCTTACCGTCGAACTCGTCGGCGAACACCAGCTTTCCCGGCGCCGCGTCGGCCGCCCGGATCGGTACGGCGAACAGGCCGAGCACCACCAAGGCAGTAATTAACTTACGCATCAGCTAGACCTCTCCGTCGGAAACTAACGGATCAAACAGTCGCTTGATCAGGAACGGATTGTCAACACCTGCATGCCGATCACGTCGAGCAGCCTGATCGCCTGGTCGGACTCCGACCCGGGCTCGGCCGTGTACAGCACGACCCGCTGATCGCGCTCCGGTACGACGAGGACCTCGCAGATCACGTCGATCCGGCCGACCTGCGGATGGAAGATCGTCTGGCACAGCGACTGCTGCCGTCCGACCTCGTGCCGGGCCCAGATCTCCGCGAACTCCGGACTGCCGTCGAGCAGGTCACGCACCAGCCGGGCGATCTCCGGGTCGTCCGGGTACGTGCTGGTCGCGGCCCGCAGATCGGCCGCGACCTCGCGGGCGAACTCCCGCGTCGCCTCCTCGCCGAACAGCCGAGCCTGCCGACCCTGCCGATCCGTCAGGAACCGCAGCCGCAGCAGGTTGCGTTCCCGCGGCGGCAACGCGGAGAAGTCCGTGATCAACGCCGCGGCCAGCGGGTTCCACGCGAGTACGTCGTACTTCGCGTCGAGCACCAGCCCTGGTACGTCGAGCCGCGCGAGCATCCGCAGTACGCCGGATCGGACGTCGGCGGGCGGTCCTGGCGGCGGACCGGGCTGTTCGCCGGCCAGCCGGAACAGATGATCACGCTCGTCGTCGGACAACCGCAGGGCTCGTGCCAGCCCGGTCAGCACCGGGCGGGACGGACGCGGGCCGCGGCCCTGCTCGAGCCGGGTGTAGTAGTCCGTCGACATGGTCGCGAGGCTCGCTACCTCCTCCCGCCGCAGACCCGGCGTACGGCGGCGCAGTCCGGCGGGCAGGCCGACATCGCCTGGTTGCAGCGCCTCCCGGCGTACCCGAAGGAACTCGGCCAGTCCGTCCCGATCCACGATCCCAGGATCGCAGCCTGGGTGTATGCCTAACCAGGGACTGCCGATCCCAGGGTCGGCTCGCTCTGCCTGGCCACCGCGATCCGCCGCAGCGTGGACGACATGAACAGGAACAAGATCGCGCTCGTCACGGGCGCCAACAAGGGCATCGGCAAGGAGATCGCGCGGCAGCTCGGGCAGGCCGGGTTCACCGTGCTGCTCGGGTCACGCGACGTCGAGCGCGGCGAGCTGGCAGTGAAGGAACTGGTTGCCGAAGGCCTCGATGCGGTCGGGATCCAGCTCGAGGTCACGGACGAGGCGTCGGTGCGGGCGGCGGCCGAGCGGGTCGAGGACTCGTACGGGCGATTGGATGTGCTGATCAACAACGCCGCGATCATCCCGGAAGGCGACGATGCCGCGTCGCGGATCGGGATCGGCGTACTGCGGGAGGCGTTCGAGACGAATGTGCTGGGGCTGGTCGGGGTCACCCAGGCGTTCCTGCCGCTGCTGCACAAGGCGAACGCGGCGCGGGTCGTGAACCTGTCCACGTCTCTGGCGTCGTTCGAGCAGGTGGGGGATCTGGAGTCGCGGATGTCGACCGTGCTGACGCTCGGCTACAACTCCTCGAAGGCGGCGGTGAACATGGTCACGGTCATGCTCGCCAACGAACTCCGCGGCACGGGCATCCTGGTGAACGCCGCCGACCCCGGCAACTGCGCAACCGACATGGGCGGCTGGACCGCGGCACGCACGCCCGCCCAAGGAGCGGCGGTCGCCGTCGGACTCGCGACGCTAGGCGAAGACGGCCCGACCGGCCACGTGTACGCCGAGGAGGGCCGACTGGCGTGGTAGGTCAGCGTCAGACGATGGCGCCGGACCAGGCCAGCGCCTGCTTAAGGAGCTGACCGCGGCCGCCCTCGAGGTCGTTCAGCAGGCTCGGAGCCAGAGCTTCCTCGGGGGTGAGCCAGGTGAGCTCGAGGGCGTCCTGCCGCGGGTTGCACTCGCCGGTCACCGGTACGACGTACACGAGAGCAACGGCGTGCTGGCGCGGGTCGTGCAGCGGGGTCACGCCGGGGAACGGGAAGTACTCCGCGATCGTGACCGGGACCAGCGTGGCCGGCAGCCGGGGGAACGCGG
This sequence comes from Kribbella rubisoli, assembly GCF_004217145.1. GTDB lineage: Bacteria > Actinomycetota > Actinomycetes > Propionibacteriales > Kribbellaceae > Kribbella > Kribbella rubisoli. Next base: position 652,793 of record NZ_SHKR01000012.1, read on the forward strand.
ACGGGCCGAGGTCCTTCTCGATGTTGCGCTGCAGCGCGTCGCGGATCGACTCGTTGTGCATGACCCGGCCGGAGACCAGCGTGCGGATGATCTCGCCGGTCGCGGCCGAGGTCCGCAGCAGGACGCCGATGTGCTCGATCTGGCCCAGGGCGTCGACCCTGGCCGGTACGGCCTCGACGTACAGGATCGGGACCCGCGTCCGGGTCTCGGCGAGCGCGAACTCGGACAGCCAACCAGGATTCGGGTCAGGCGTTTGCAGCGACGACGTCATGAGCACATCTTCGCTTACGGTCTGAAAGCGGATCGGTACTGGGATGGACTCAGTCCGAATGTTGAGCGGAATCTTCTCGTCGCGTGGCTCGGGTCGTGCCAGCCGACCATTGCGCCGACGGTCGCGACGGGGAGTTCGGTCTCGATCAGGAGGCCGGCGGCTCGCTCGGCGCGGATGCGGTTCAGGTACGCCATCGGGGACATGCCGACCGATTTGCCGAAGAGGCGGATCAGATAGCCGGGCGCGAGGTTGACGCGCGCCCCCAACTGCTCGAGGGTCCAAGGCTCGGCGAGGTCGGCCTCCAGCAGACGCATGGCGTGCTGAACGGCAGGGTGCGCGGGCGCCTGCGCAGCGGGAGCGCCCGGCACCAACGCGCCGGAGAGCAGCCCGAACACATCCGGCCCTAGGTAAGCGTTACGGACCACCAACCCGGCGCAGTCGACGTACCCGTGCCACTCACCCGGCCGCAGTACGACGACCGAGTCCGGCGCCAGCTCGACCTCCCCGGCCGCCGACACATGCACACCCCGCCCGCCAACCACCACGGCGATCTCGAAGAACGCGTGGCTGTGGGCGGCGACGTCCGCGACCAGCTCGAGCCGCTCACCCGCGACCGGTAGCCGCGGGTCCGGGAAGACCTCGCTGCTCAGCACGTTGTGCACGACCGCCTCCAGGAGGTCAAGATCAGTCAAGTCCTGGTCAACCACAGTCTGTCCGCGGCAACAGCGAGAAGTCAGGCTGGAAACACCTTCCAGCCAACGGAATCCAGGAGCGCCGCGATGACCACGACCGAGCCTACGACACCGCTCACCCTCGACGAAGAGACGATTTCCGCCTACCGCCGCGACGGTGTGGTGCGGATCAAGAACATCATCAGCCGCGAGGAAGCGGCCCGGTTTCGCGACGCCGCGGTGGCCGCGACCGCGCACGCCGACGACCTGTTCAAGGAGTCGAAGATCTTCAACCAGTACGTCAACGTCTGGCGCGACAACGACGTACTGCGTGAACTCACCCTCGACCCGCGCCTCGCGGCGGCGGCGACCGCGCTGGCCGGCGTGCCGCTGCGGATCTGGCACGACCAGCTGCTGATCAAGCCGCCGCACAACGGCGCCGCGACCGAGTTCCACCAGGACGCGCCGTACTGGCCGCACGCCGGCTCCCGCGCGTCGCTGTCAGCGTGGATCGCGCTGGTCGACGTACCGGTCGAGCGTGGCTGCATGACCTTCATCCCGGGCTCGCAGGACCATCAGAACCTGCGCAGCCAGGATCTGTCCGACCGCGACGACCTGTTCCGCGCCTCACCCGATCTGCGCTGGGAGGAGCGGCTGACGATCCCGCTGCAGGCCGGCGACTGCACCTTCCACAACGCGTATCTCGCGCACTCGGCCACGCCGAACCTCACCGACGACGCCCGGATCGCGCACGTCAACATCTACTTCGACGCCGAGGCGACGTACACCGGTGCTGGCCATGTGGTCACCGACGGCGTCGGTCTGACCGTCGGCATCCCGCTCGACCACGAGCTGTTCCCGACTGTTTAATCTTTCACGTTGTGACATAAGTTGTCGTTGTGCGTCTGCTGACCGACATCCGTCCGTTACGTGAGTCAGCCGATTTCCGGCGGTTGTGGGTCGGGTCGACGGTGTCGCAGCTCGGTCAGCAGATGACCGCGGTGACGGTGTCGATCCAGGTGTACGCGATCACGCATTCGACGTTCTCGGTCGGGCTCGTCGGGTTGTTCTCGCTGGTCCCGCTGGTCGTCTTCGGGCTGTACGGCGGGGCGATGGCGGACGCGATCGACCGGCGGATCCTGTCGCTGGTCTCGTCGGCAGGGTTGTGGCTGCTGTCGATGGTCCTGGTGCTGCAGTCGCATCTGGACTGGGGCAAGGTGTGGGTCCTGTACGCCGTCGTGGCCTGTCAGTCGGCGTGCTTCGCGGTCAACAACCCGGCCCGGTCCGCGATCATCCCGCGGCTGATCCGCCCCGAGCTGCTGCCGGCCGCGAACACGCTCAGCCAGGCCGCGTTCAACCTGGGCTTCACCGCCGGGCCGTTGCTCGGCGCGGCGGTGATCGCCTGGCACGGGTTCGCGGCGGCGTACCTCGTCGATGTGATCACGTTCACCGCGGCGCTGTACGCGCTGTTCCGGCTACCGGCGGTGCCGCCGACCGGCGCGATCCGGCGGGCGGGGCTGCGGTCGGTGCTCGAGGGTTTCACGTTCCTGCGGGCCGCGCCGGCGCTGCTCGCGACGTTCCTCGCGGACATCCTCGCGATGGTGTTCGCGCAGCCGCGGGCGCTGTTCCCGGCGGTGGCCGGGGCGTTCTTCGGCGGCGGCGTACGGACGGTCGGGCTGCTGCAGGCCGCGCCGGCGATCGGGGCGCTGATCGGCGTGATCTTCTCCGGCTGGGTGACCCGGGTACGTCGCCAGGGCGTCGCGATCGTGCTGGCCATCACGGCGTACGCCACGGCCGTCGGACTGTTCGGGTTGTCGCGGACGATCTGGCTGGGGGTGGCGCTGCTCGCGATGTCCGGTGCGGCCGACATGGTGAGTTCGGCGTACCGCAACACCGTGCTGCAGTCGGCGGCGCCGGACGCGATGCGCGGGCGGCTGCAGGGAGTCTTCATCGTGGTCGTGGCCGGTGGGCCGCGGCTCGGTGACTTCGTCGCGGGTACGACGGCGTCCCTGACCAGCCCCACGATCGCGCTGCTCGGCGGTGCCGCGGTCTGCATCACCGGCCTGCTGATCCTGCTCGCGCGGAACCGGCCGTTCCGGGACTACGACTCGCAGACCCGCGCGCTCAGCTGACCGATCAGCCGCCGGTCGCGAGCTTCTTCAGGACCGTGAACCAGGAGTCCATGTCCGGGTTGATCTCGGTCATCGGCTTGTCGCCGACGGTCACCATCTTGCGATCGCCCAGCGGCTTCTTCAGCTTGAACGGGGTCAGCGAGGCGTTGCTGTCCGGCGGGCACGGGGTGTCGACGTCGACGAACACCAGCACCTTGTCGTCCTGCTCCTCGACCCGCAGATCGCCGGCGCAGGACAGGCCCGTCCCGATCACCATGTCGTACTCGTCGTACTTCGGGGCGTTCTGGATCCACTTCAGGTAGTGCGGCTTCTTGCCCTTGATCAGCTGGTAGTACTGCACGGGCTGCGGGGTCTTCTCCGAGCTGGGGCCTTTGCCGTCGCCGAGGAACGTGCCGAAGACCATGTCGACGCACGGGTCCTTCGTGTCCGGGCCGTCGGTCGCGCCGAACGCCTTCGCGGCCTTGTAGCAGCCGACCGCCTCACGGTTGAACGAGATGTTGAAGCCGACCAGGATCAACGCGCCGACCACCAGCGCGATCGCGAGCATCCGGCGGCTCCTCAGCTGCTGCGGGCCGAGGACGCCGGCCGCGCGCCGGGCCTCCTCCGGAGTCGCGTCGGCGGGGATCGGAGCGGTGCGGAACAGGGCCATGATCGAGCTCGTCCACTGCGGATTGATCAGGGTCGGAATGGCATAGACCAGGATCAGCACCACGGCCACGACGACGGCGGGGAGCAGCGACCAGTAATTTCGCACGGCAGCAAGATACGGGCCCATCGGTCCGCGACCGAATAACGGATACCCTTGCAACGTGCCCGCCGAGACCTCGCAGACGCTCGACCGAGGACTGACCGTCCTCGAGTTGCTCGCGGACGCGCCGGACGGTCTGTCGATCACCGAACTGGCCGCCGCGCTCGGGGTCAGCCGGACCGTCGTGTACCGCCTGGTGAACACGCTCGAGCTGCATCGGCTGGTGCGTCGTGACAGCGAGGGGCGGGCTCGGCTCGGTCTCGCCGTACTGCACTACAGCCGTCGCGTGCAGCCGACGCTGCGTGACGCCGCCCTTCCGGTGCTGCGTTCGCTCGCCGAGGACACCGGCGCGACGGCGCACCTGACTGTCGCGGACGGCGAGGAGGCGCTCGCGATCGCAGTCATCGAGCCGAGCTGGACCGACTTCCACGTCTCGTACCGGATGGGCTCCCGCCACGCGCTGGACCAGGGCGCAGCCGGCAAAGCGATCCTCGCCGGGCGCCGCAAACCCGACCCCGCCGGCCGCCCGTTCGTCGTCACCTCAGGCGAACTCCAGGCAGGCGCCCAGGGCGTCTCCTCCCCGGTCCTCGGCGTCCCAGGCGTGGAAGCCTCGATCGGCGTCGTAGTTCTGGGCAAACTCGACCGGGACTTCGTCGGCCCCCGAGTAGCCCGAGCCGCAGTAGAAGTAGCCAAACGCCTCGCCTAGTTCTTCGTCGCCGCTTCCACCAACGGGAGGACTCGATGGGGGATCTGTTCGGCCAACGCGATGACGGTGGAGGCACGCTGGATGCCTCGGACGATGACGACCTGGTCGATCACGCGCTGCAGGTCCGCGTTGGACCGGGCGACGATGCGGCACCACAGGTCCTCGGCGCCGGTGATCGTGTGGACCTCGAGTACTTCGGGGATCCGGGCCAGCGCCTCGGCGACCGTCGTGTGACCTGAGCCCTGCTCGATCTGCAAGGTCGCGAAGGCCGTCACCGGATAGCCGATCGCGGTCGTGTCGATGTCAGGACCCCACCCGCGCACCACACCGTCGCGCTGCAACCGGTCCAGCCGCGCTTGCACAGTGCCCCGCGCGACCCCGAGCCGCCGCGATGCCTCGAGTATGCCGACCCGCGGCTCGGCCGCGAACAACCGCAGGATCCGGCTGTCCAGTTCGTCCACCGACACCAGGCACCTCCGGGGAGATAGTCAGCCTGACCAAATAGTCCAGCAAAGTCGCCAGCATACTGTGCAACCTGACCAGTGAAATAACAAACTGTTGCACAACCTGTCGCCATCCAGCGAGGCTCGGTGCACGTACCCGACCCGGGAGGACCCCGATGACCAGCACCGACCTCACCCCCGCAGAGCTCGACGCCGATCTCGACCTCGACCAGCTCAAGCAGCTCGTCGGCCTGGTGCCGTACGACGAGAGCACCGACCCGTTCCCGGTCACCGCGATGGACGCGGTGGTGTTCGTGGTCGGCAACGCCACGCAGACCGCGAAGTGGTACCAGCTCGCGTTCGGGATGGACCTGGTCGCGTACTCCGGTCCCGAGACCGGTAGCAAGGACAGCAAGTTCTACGTCCTCAAGTCCGGCTCCGGCCGCTTCGTCATCTCCGGCGGCGTGAGCCCGAAGAGCCCGCTGCTCGACCACCACCGCAGGCACGGCGACGGCGTCTCCGACCTCGCCCTCGAGGTCCCGGACGTGGACAAGTGCATCGAGCACGCCCGCAAGGTCGGCGCCGTCGTCCTCGAGGAGCCGAACGACGTCACCGACGAGCACGGTACGGTCCGGCGCGCGGCGATCGCGGCGTACGGCGACACCCGGCACACGCTGATCGACCGGAGCAAGTACGACGGGCCGTACCTGCCCGGCTTCGTCGCGGCGACCACCCAGGTCACCCGTCCCGAGGGGCACCCGAAGCGGCTGTTCCAGGCGGTCGACCATGTCGTCGGCAACGTCGAGCTCGGCAAGATGGACGAGTGGGTTGCCTTCTACAACAAAGTCATGGGCTTCGTGAACATGGCCGAGTTCATCGGTGACGACATCGCCACCGACTACTCGGCGCTGATGAGCAAGGTCGTCGCCAACGGCAACCACCGGGTGAAGTTCCCGCTGAACGAGCCGGCGGTGGCGAAGAAGAAGTCGCAGATCGACGAGTTCCTGGAGTTCTACGACGGCGCCGGCGCGCAGCACATCGCGCTCGCGACCAACGACATCCTGCGCACCGTCGACATCATGCGGGCCAACGGCGTGGAGTTCCTCAACACCCCGGACTCGTACTACGAGGACCCCGAGCTGCGGTCCCGGATCGGCAACGTCCGCGTGCCGATCGACGAGCTGCAGTCGCGCGGCATCCTGGTCGACCGGGACGAGGACGGCTACCTGCTGCAGATCTTCACCGCCCCGATCGGCGACCGCCCGACGGTCTTCTACGAACTGATCGAGCGGCACGGCTCGCTCGGCTTCGGCAAGGGCAACTTCAAGGCGCTGTTCGAGGCGATCGAGCGCGAACAAGAGCGACGCGGCAACCTCTGAGCCCCGGGCGGCACGCCGAGAACCTTGCCGGATGCAACTGAACACGGCGTGTCGCCGTCCGATTACCGGAATGACTGTTGGGGCAAGCTCCGTTCGCGTAGTGTGCCTTCCTGAGTGGGCGTCGGGGCGTGCACTCAGGAAGGGTTTCGTCATGAAGACACTGGGCATTCTGCTCAGCACCGCAGGACTGGCCGGAGTCGGCGTGCTCACCTTCGCCGCCGCTGCGCCGGCCCAGGCGGCCGAAGCGGCCACCTGTTCAGGTGCGAGATCCATCGCGTCGGCGCCGATGCTGCGCGACCACAGACCACCGAGTTGGGGCACTGTCCGATTGGTCCGGGACAGCTGCTCGCAGTACTGGGCCGAGATCAGCATGGCGTCGCCGGTGGTGGCCAATGCGAAGGCCAACGCCTTCGTGGTGCAGTACGGCGGCGGTAACGACGGCCGGGTGCTTAGCTGCGACAGCAGCGGCGGCAACGGATCGGTGATCGCGGGGCAGCGCACCTGCCGGACACCGAAGGTCAAGGGCGGCAGCGGAATCACGTTCGCCGCGATCGGCCGCGAGTACCACAACTACGGCGGCGGCTACGAGGAAATCTCGGAGAACGCCACCAAACGCACCCGCTGACCTGATCCGGACACTGGGACGCTGCACGGTACCGCGCAGTAGTTATTAGGCTCGACGGTATGAGTGACGTTGTCGAGCAGTTGCGTCAAGTCCTGCCGCCCGAAGCACTGGTGACCGATCCGGACCGGATGGAGAGCTACCGGTACGACCGGGCGATGTTCTGCCCGGCCGGGATGCCGCTTGCCGTCGTGCTGGCGCGGGAGACCGCGCACGTGCAGGCGGCGGTGCGGATCGCGGCCGAGGCCGGCGTACCGATCGTTCCGCAGGGCGCGCGGTCCGGCCTGTCCGGCGCCGCCAACGCGCTCGACGGCTGCATCGTCATCTCGCTGGAGAAGATGGACAAGATCCTGGCCATAGAGCCGGTCGATCGGTACGTCGTCACCCAGCCGGGCGTGTACAACGCCGTACTGTCGCGTGCCGTGGCCGAGCAGGGACTGTTCTATCCGCCGGACCCGTCGAGCTGGGAGTTCTGCTCGATCGGCGGCAACCTGTCCACGAACTCGGGCGGCCTGTGCTGCGTCAAGTACGGCGTGACCACGGACTACGTGCTGGGTCTGGAGGTCGTGCTCGCGGACGGACGGATCCTGCGGACCGGCCGGAAGACCGTCAAGGGCGTCGCGGGGTACGACCTCGCCAAGCTGATCGTCGGCAGCGAGGGCACGCTCGGCATCATCACCGAGGCGACCCTCGCGCTGCGGCCGCAGGCGGCGAAGCCGAAGACGATGGCAGCACTGTTCGGCTCCGGCGTCGAGGCAGGTAACGCGATCCTCGAGATCATCCGCAGCGGCGTGTCGCTCAGCCTGCTGGAGATCATGGACCGCACGACGATCCAGGCCGTCAACAAGTACAAGCGGATGGACCTGCCCGAAGAGGCGGCGGCGATGCTGATCGCGCAGTCCGATGCGGGCGGTGAGGCGGGCGCTTCCGACGTCGCCACGGTCGCGAAGCTGTGCCGCGACAACGGCGCTCTCGAGTGCATCGAGGCCGAGGACGACGCTGAGGGCGAGCTCCTCCTCGAAGGGCGTCGCGTCGCGCTCACCGCCCTGGAGGAGCTCGGTACGACGATGATCGACGACGTCGCCGTACCGCGGTCGCGGCTGGCGGAGTTCATCGGCCGGCTCGAGCAGCTGTCGGCGGAGCTGGACATCACCATCGGCGTACTCGGGCATGCCGGCGACGGCAACATGCATCCGACCGTGGTGTTCGATCAGACCGACCCGGACCAGGCCGAGCGGGCGCAGCAGGCGTTCGACCGGGTGATGGAGATCGGGCTCGAGCTCGGCGGCACGATCACCGGTGAGCACGGCGTCGGCGTACTCAAGCGCGCCTGGCTGGCCGAGGAAGTGGGGCCGGTTTCGCTCGACGTGCACCGGGCGATCAAGAAGGCGCTGGACCCGAAAAACCTGCTCAACCCCGGCAAGATCGTTGCCGAGTGAGGCAGGTCGACGCTGTGACGCAACCGCAATAGAACTGTCGAGGCCATTCGACGTCCACGCCCGTCGAATGTGACGTCCGGCCGACACTATGGAAGGTAGTTAGCTGAATTCGCGGGGGGACTGGATGCAGGGTAGGAGGCGCCCGATGGGTCTGTGGCGCCGTACCGTGCTGCCCGCCGTCGCGGCCGTGGTCGCGACCGCGGCGCTGTCGGCCTGTGCGAACGGCGGCGGCCTGCGGGTCGAGGGCCCCGAGTCCCCGCCGCCGTCGAGCCCGACGCCGTCCGTTGCCTCCGGCACCACCCAGCCGCACCCGGAGAAGACTCCCGAGGTGGCCGTCGACCTGACCAAAGTCAGGGTGAGACTGCTCGCCGATCGGCACCTGTCCAGCTACGCGCGGACAGTTCTTTCGAATTGCACCGTGATTTCGCGTTGCCTCAGCAGGGGTAAGACCGTTGATGTATTGCACAGCGGTACACCTCAGCAGATCGTTCTGATCCACACCCTGGAGAAGTTCGTCTTCGGTATCTTCCTGATCGCGATCGAGCCCTCGGGCCCGCGACCGATCTGGAACCTGAACGTCGAGCAACCGACCGTGAACGCCAGCCCCGAAGGGGACCTGGTGGTCGAGTCGAAGATCTTTACGATCAACGACCCGGTCTGCTGCCCGTCGGGCCGACGGGTCGAGGTCTACCGTTGGAACGGTCGGCAGATGATCAAGGTGAGCTCGACGGACCAGTAGGGAGACTGAAGTTCGGTGGTACCGGAAGAACCGGCAGCGCGCATTCTCATGGTCGAGGACGACGCGGTGATCCGTGAGGCGACCCAGTTGACCCTCGAGCGACACGGCTACGACGTCACCACGGCCGAAGACGGCCTGGAGGCGATCGAGCGATTCGAGAAGATCCACCCGGACGTCGTGATGCTCGACATCATGCTGCCCGGGCTGGACGGCATCTCGGTCTGCCGACGGGTCCGGGAGACCAGCACGGTCCCGATCGTGATGGTCTCCGCCCGCGGAGACGCGCTCGACGTCGTACTCGGTCTGGAAGCAGGCGCCGACGACTATGTGACCAAACCCTTCGACACCCAGGTGCTCGTGGCTCGGCTGCGGGCGGTGATGCGGCGAGCGGTGTCCGATCCGGAGCGCCCGGCGCCGGCGGCCGGTTCCGGCGTCGAGTCGTTCGGCGACCTCGAGCTGGACCGGGAAGCATTGGAGGTACGGCGCGGCGGCGCGACCGTGCAGCTGACGCCGACCGAGCTCAAGCTGCTGATCGAGTTCGCCAACAACCCCGGCGTCGTGCTCAGCCGATCGACCCTGCTGCAACGGGTCTGGGACTACGAGTGGGGCGGCGACGGCCGGCTGGTCGACGTACACCTGCAGCGGCTGCGGACCAAGATCGGTGCCGACCGCATCGAAACCGTCCGCGGCTTCGGGTACAAGCTGCGGGCCTAGTTGATGGGACTGCGCGGCAAGCTCGGTCTCATCTTCCTGCTGGTCTCCGCGCTCGCGATCCTCGTGCTGTGCGTTGCGGTCTACACCCAGGCCCAGTCGGCCCGGCTGGACCGCACGCGCAGTTTCGCGGACGAGCGGATCCAGCTCGCGGCGCAGAGCTACGACACCAACGACGTACCGGTGTTCGGGGCGAAGGTGGACGATCCGGAGCTGCCGCCGCAGCTGCGCGACGCCGTGCTCGAGGGCAAGCGGGCCACGTTCAAGACCGGGTCGCCGCACGCGAAGATGTGGGCGGCGGTCGCGGTCAAGGACGGCAAGATCCTCTCGATCGAGCAGGACTACGAGACCAGCGACGACTCGATGAAGGCCCTGCAGCAGGCGTTGCTGCTGGGCGGCATCGGCACGGTCGCGCTGGTCGCCTTGGTCAGCGTGATCCTGGCGGGCAGCCTGTCCAAGCGGATCGTTGCCGTGGCAGGTACGGCGCGGCGGATCGCGGCCGGCGACCTCGACGCGTCGGCGGCCGGAGCTGTTGGCAAAGGCAAGGATGAGGTCCAGTCGCTGGCGACAGCGATCGACACGATGGCCAGCTCGCTCCGTGGTCAGCTCGAGGCAGAGCGCCGGTTCACCGCGGACGTGGCCCACGATCTTCGTACGCCGGTGACCGGGCTGACCACTGCGGCCGAGCTACTTCCGCCGGGGCGACCGAGTGAGCTGGTCCGCGACCGGGCCAAGGTGCTGCGGCGTCTGGTTGAGGACCTGCTCGAGATCGCGCGGTTCGACTCGGGTGTCGAGCAGGCGGATCTGGAGCTGGTCGGTCTCGGCGCCTTCGTCGGATCGGCTGTTGCGCGGTTGCGGATGCAGCAGGCGCTGGCGCCGGACAGCGTGATGGTGCTCCTGCTCGGGCCGGACGAGACGGTATCGACCGACTCACGCCGAATCGAGCGGATCCTGGCCAACCTGATCGTCAACGGACTACGGCACGGCAAGCCGCCGGTCGAGGTGACGGTCAGCGGCCGGACCGTCGAGGTGGTTGACCACGGCAACGGTTATCCGGAGGAGTTGATTGCCGAGGGCCCGCGTCGGTTCCGGTCCGGGATGGCCGAACGTGGTGTCGGGCACGGTCTCGGCCTGACGATCGCCGCCGGGCACGCGAAGGTTCTCGGCGCCGAGCTCACCTTCGGCGAGGCGCCGGGCGGCGGTGCGCTGGCACGACTCGTCCTGCCGGCCGGGCCTGAGACGCAGTCGTAACACAACCTTTCGCACGGCCACCGCGTCTTCCCCTCCGTAACACCAACAAAACGAGGGGAAACCAGAACATCATGCGTACTCAGTTCATTCGCCGTTCCGCCGCCGTCGTCGCCGGTCTCGCACTGGCCGGTGGGGGCCTCGGTATCGCCGGCGCCCTGCAGGCCGACGCCGCCACGACGTACACCAACGTCGCGAGCGCGTCGGTCGCGGCGAAGTCGATCACGATCAAGTCGGACAAGGCCACCGCGAAGGCGTGGGCGAAGATCTCGTTCACCGGCAAGGCCAGCGGCATCGCGAAGAACACCGTGGTCCAGGTGCAGCGGCTCGAGAACGGCAAGTGGGTCAACTTCCCGGCCACCACCAAGGTGACCAGCAAGGCCACCTACTCGGTGTGGGTGCAGAGCGGCCGCGTCGGCGTGAACAAGTTCCGCGTCGTGGCAGCCGGCACCGCTTCCGCAGCGGCCTCGGTGACCATCACCAAGTAGTCCCGGGGGGAACAGCTTCAGGGGAGCTGTGACAAGCAATGGGGACTGTGAACAAGCAATAGCCTGTTCACAGTCCCCATTGGGTATCCCTAGTGAGTTCCGTAGACGTTCAGTTCAGCCGCGGAGCCGAAGACGGCGCCGTTCAATGAACTGGTGCCGACGAGCTTCACGTAGCGGCCGGGCTTGGCGGTGAAATCGACGCGCTGGACCGCGGTCGAGTTGGGGAACTCGCCCGTGGCAACCGGCGTACCCCAGTCCTGACCGTCGGCGCTGACATAGAGCTCGTAGCCCTTGAACATCCCGTTGGTTCCGCTCTGCCGGGGCAGGTAGCTGAACCCGTTCACGCTGTACGTCGACCCGAGGTCGAGCGTGATGTGATGCGGGAAGCCGGCCGGAGTAGGCACCTCCGACCAGGCGGAATGCCAGATGGTACTGGGGTTTCCGTCCAGCGCCATCGTCGCGGCACCGCCGGTGGCGACGTCCTCGCTGTCAACATCCGCCACCTTGATCCGGGACTGCGGCACGATCCCCGGCGGGAGCACGGTCGCCTCCGCACTGATCGTTGCCTGACCACCCGTTGCCGTCAGCACGTACTTTCCTTCTGGTGTACCAGCCGGAGGGGTGACGTCCCACGTAGTCGTCGCGGTTGCTCCCGCAGCAACGGTGGCGTGGGTCGCCGGACTGCTCGCCGTAACTGTCCAGCCGTCCGGCGCGGTCAGTCCCAGCGTGATGTTGCTGGCAGCAACCATATCGTTGTTGGTGAAGGTCGTGGTGACGGTGTTGGCCTCGCCGGAGACGAGACCGGTCACACCCGACACCGCGACGGAGGTGCAGTCCGCCGGCTGCGACGTCGTACCGAGATCGGCGACGGCGAAGTTGTCCATGATGAAGTCGGTCTGGTCTCCACCGTCGGAGAGTTTGCGCAGTCCGACCCAGTAGTCGCCTCCGCAACCAGCCACGAACTCCTGGTTGAACGTCGCCTTGGTCCGCTGCTCGCCGATCGGAGTCGCCTTGACCTCGACCGAGTCCGGACGATCGACGCCCTGGACCCACGCGTACTGGCCGGCGCGACCGCTCTCGTAGTCGAAGCTGACCTTGTACTTGTGGCCCGGCTGGAGGTTCACCGTCGACGGGGTGGTCCGGTATACCAAACCGGCGTTCTCCTCATGCGACTTCAGCGACCAATCACCGTCGAGCACATCGTCGACCAGCTTCCCGTTCCAGCCGGCCTGCGTGTACGGCACATGCTTCTTCGCGAGCACCGTCCGCGGATCGGTCACCCCGCCCGCGTCGCCCTTCACGAACGGCCCCCAGCCCTGGTCGACGTTCTCGAAGTCATCGACCAGCCCTGCCGCGGGACGCGTCGTCTCGACGACCCGCACATCGTCCAGGCGAACCCGGGCCGCACCGCCCGCAGCTCCGAGCGCCAGGTCGGCGCTGCTTCCCTTGGCCGTGAAGACGACTCTCGTCCGCTGGTAGTACGCCTCGTGTTTGTCGTCGGAGGCAACCATGTTCTCGGCGGTCGATCTGGTCACGACGTTCTTCACCCCGTCGACGCTGATCGTCGTCGGACGGGACTTCCCCGGCTCGACCTCGATCCACGCAGAGGCGCTGTAGGTCCGACCGCGCGTCAGCCCGGTGATGCGCTGGCTGATCGACGACTTGCCTGTCCCGAGCGAAGCGACGTGCTGTCCGTTCTCGAGCGTGTCGATGGTCGCGCCGCCCTTCGCGTTCCAGGCGGCAAGGTTGCCCGCGTTGAACCCGGGGTCCTGAAGGTGCGTGCCTTGACCCCAGGCGGCGTCCCGCGGCTTCGGAGCGGCCACCGGGTAGAGCACATACGGCTTGCCTGCGACCGCATCAAGCGTGACAGCGCCGTGCTGCACCCTGACGGTGGTCGGCTTGGTCCGGCCGGTGTCCGTCAGTTGGTAGGCGGTGAAGGTGTTGACGCCGGCGAAGGCTGACGGGACCTGCCACGTGGTGCGGCCGCCGGCTGGGTTGTAGTGGTACAGCTTCTTGTTGTTGTCCCACGGGAGCAGGTACTTGTCGCCGTCGAGCACCTTCGCGTTCCCGACGTACACGGCGCGCTTGCCGTTCTCGACCGCGCCGCGGACGCCGCCGGTGAACGTGATGTCGTTCGCGTTCCAGTCGAGGATCTTCTGCTGCTGGAGGAACTTCGTCGGCAGGTTCTGCTTCCAGATGTTCGCGGAGAACTTGTTCCAGTCGGTCTCACCGGTCCAGCCTTCGAACTCGACGATGCTGGCCTGGCCGAGGATCGGGTCGTTGTTCCAGACATCCTTCTCGTGGTTGCGGACGAACCGGATGATCTGCGAGTTCAGGCCCTTGTTCGTCGGGCCGCCGTAGTCGAGGTCGTTCGCCCAGTGCGACCACAGCGACGTCCGCTCGTGCCGGTCGGCCCACTCGGTCGCGATCTGCCAGCCCTGGTCGGCCAGCTGACGGGTGAGACCGTCGGCGAGCCAGCCGGACTGGTAGTACACGTCGATGTACAGCTCCTGCAGGTTCTTGTCGGTCTCGTCGCGGAGCTGCTGGAACCGCTTCACGATGTTGCCGGAGGCAAGGTCCTGGCGCTGCTTGATGTAGTAGCTCTGGTTCAGCCAGTTCCAGCCCTTGGCGGTCTTGTCGACCAGATCCTCGCTGAACGCGTTCGCCTCCGGGTAGGACTCGGTCGCGTTCACGTGGACGCCGAACGCCGCGTTCCACGACTTGCCCTGCTTGAGCAGGGTGTTCAGATCAGTGAGCCCGCCGGCGCGGATGTTGTAGTTGCCGCCGTAGTCCGGGTGACCCGAGTCGTGGCCCTCCGAGGCGTACCCCTTGAGGATCGCCATCTGGCCGAGCCCGTCGGTCGAGAGCGAGATGCGCTTGACGTCGTCGAGCGTGCGCAGGAACGGGTGCGTGGCCTGGCTGGCGAAGTTGAACGGGATGTGCGTGATGACCCGGTCCTTGACCTGGTCGCCGCCCTTGGGCTCGACCATGATCGAGCGGAAAGCGACCGCGCCGTCCTCCCAGTCGACGGTCTTGTCGTGGTTCGCGTCCGGCGTCACCACGACCTTCGCCCAGGGGAGCGGCTCGGTGTACGGCGAGGTGTCGGCGCGGTACGTCCACTGACCGCTCCAGACGCCGACGCGCGTACTGCCGTCCGCGCCCTTGCGGGCCTGGTGCCAGAACCGGGCGCCGTCGTCGACCGATTGACCGGATGGCTTGTCGTACGTCGAGTTGGACTCGATGCCCGCGGCCAGCCCGCTCGTGTTGACGAACGCGTACGCCGCTCCGGTCGCGGACGTCTCGCCCGGAGTCGCCGCGGTGACCGGCGTGATCTTGTCGGCGGTGCGCGTCGAGTCCGGGTCGAGCGTGGTGAACGCGGTGGTGGCGCCGGCGTCCGTACTCGCGACCGAGACCAGGTCCTGGTTCGGGATATCGATCGTGTGCACGCGACTTGCCTCGGTGTCGCGGACTGCGTCTATCGCGAACTTCGTCACTCGCCCGGACAGGCTCAGGCTGGCGTCGAGCTCCACATCGGGCAGGGCGTCGAAGGCGAGCGTGTACGACGCACGCGCGCCGCTGACCGTCGCCGGGCCGGCGAGATGTGCGGTCCGGGCGGTGCCGTCGATCGTGACTGTCGAGATCGCGTCCGGTTGGCCGCCGAGGGACTGCCCGGAGGCGTTGTCGACGTACTTGATCACCCGGGGGAAGTCCGCCCCGACGGTGACCGTGAGTTCATGAGACCGGAGGGTCAGGTCGCCGTCCGTGTCATCAGCGTGCGCACCTGAGGGCACGCTCAGCACACCGGCAGCCAACGCTACAGCCAGTACTCCACACCCCACTGAACGTTTCATGCGGAGAAAGTTCGCACGTAACAGCTAACAGGTCAAGAGAAACGAACACTAATGAACAAGCTCGTCCGATCTCACCACACCTTCCCGCACCGCTGGCTCCCGCACGTCTCAGGGGTCAACCCTCGAGTTTGCCGGTTGCGGAAGCAGAATCCAGGTGTCCAACCGGCAAGCTCCGGGGTTGACCCCTGAGTGGTGCGGGAGGGCCGGGGGCCGTGCCCGCCGCAGGGTGTGGTTGGGCGGTGTGGTGAGGCGGGGTGTGGTCAGGCAGGAACGATGCGGCCGGTTACCTCGCCTAGGCCTAGGCGGGTGCCGGTGGGGGTGGTGGCCCAGGCTGCGATGGTTACCTCGTCGCCGTCCTCCAGGAAGGTGTGTTCCTTGCCGGCTACGACGAGGGGCTCGCGGCCGCCCCAGGTGAGTTCTATGAACGAGCCCCGTTGGTTTTTGGCGGGGCCGCTGACGGTGCCGGACGCGAACAAGTCGCCGGTGCGGACGCTGGCTCCGTTGACGGTCATGTGGGCGAGCATCTGCGCGGGGGACCAGTAGATGTCGCGGTACGGCGGCGTACTGACGAGGTGACCGTTGAGACGGACCTCGAACGTGATGTCGTAGTTCGGGAGATTCTGTCCGCTCAGGTATGGAAGAACGGGCGGGTCCTGTGCCGGCAGCGGGACGGTGCCCAGAGCGTCGAGGGAGACGACCCACGGGGAGATCGACGTCGCGAACGACTTGCCGAGGAACGGGCCGAGGGGGACGTACTCCCAGGCCTGCAGGTCGCGCGCGGACCAGTCGTTCACGAGCACCACGCCGTACACATGGTCCTCGAAATCGTCAACGGACACAGGCTTTCCGAGCATCGACGGCGCACCGACGACGTACCCGAGCTCAACCTCGATATCCAACCGCTGCGACGGACCGAACGTCGGTACCGCCGCGTCCGGCGCCTTCCGCTGACCGCTGGGCCGGACGATATCGGTGCCGCTGGCAACGATCGTGCCGGCACGACCGTGGTACCCGACCGGGAGGTGTTTCCAGTTCGGCAGCAGCGGCTCGGAGTCCGGGCGGAACAGACGCCCGAGGTTGGTCGCATGCTGCTCGGAGGCGTAGAAGTCGACGTAGTCCGCGACCTCGAACGGAAGCTGCATGGTCACAGCGGATTGCGGGATCAAATGCGGCTCGACGGTGTCCCGGTCATTGGCATTGCGAACCAGCTCGAGCAGCCAACTGCGCGTCGCTCGCCAGGCCGGCCGCCCCAGGGCGAGAAACGCGTTCAACGTCGGCTCGGCGAACAGCTGCGCCCCGTCCAGCATCTGCGCCGACGCGACCGGCGCCAGGTCGATGATCTGGTCCCCGATCGCGGCCCCGACCCGCGGCTCCTCGTCCCCGTGCCGGAACACGCCGAGCGGCAGGTTGTCCGGCTCGAACGGCGAACCGTCCTGGATGTCGATCCAGCTCATCAGGCCTCCATCAAACCCAGTGCCGTCAGGTCGTGCCGCGGTTCGTCGATGCTGCACGAGCCGAACGACGTGAACCAGCGCCGGGTGCTCATGGCCTGATCGCCGGTCAGCTCACGGGCCCGAGCGGCAAGCGCCTGCCCGTCCCGCTCGCTCAGAACCGAGGTCACCTCGTCATGCGCCGCGCCGTCGAGCGACGCCCGCGTCGCCAGCAGCACGTTGAGGAAACCGTGGTGCTCGAAGCCTGAATCTTCCGCGGTGTGCCGGACTGCGTTGTGCAGCCCGGCGGTGCACTTGAACGGCACTTCACGGTCCAGGCAGGCGATGACGAACGACGCCACCTGATCCGCCGACGGGAACAGCGACGCGTCGAGCCCGCCGGTCCGCAGTTTGGCGGCGTACCCGGCGTCGGCGACCACGTCGAGCGCGCGCTCCCAGGCTCCGTTCAGACCGATCTCGACGTACGCCGTCTCCTCGTCGAAGCAGTCGTCACACGCTCGTACGACGCGCAGCGCGTTCCGCGACAGGTCGTCCTCGTCGCGCAGCCGGACCTCGACCGCGGTCACCTCGACGTCCTTCGAGCGGTCGCCCCAGCGGATCGCGGGCTCGATCCCGCCGGCGCCGCCGGAGATCACGACCGAGACGCGGAGCGGCCCGTCGCCTGAGCGCGCTGCCTCGGCGGCCACGTCCATCAGGTCCTCGTCCGTGCAGACGAACGGCCCGACGAGCTCGGCGTACGGCGAGGTCAGGTGAGCCCGGTGTGCGGTGACGGCCTCGGCCATCGGCAGGTTCCCCGGCGGGAACATAGCAGCGTCGTCGACCAGGTGCCGGAACAAGGCGGGGACGGTTGACATGGCCCAGAGCCTAACGGATGCTTTCGGTAAGCGGACGCACGCGTTCGATTATCGGATACTCTGGAGCAATTCTGATGGCGTTCTACCGGCAGGTCGGGGAAGTTCCGCCGAAGCGGCACACCCAGTTCCGGAAACCGGACGGCGGGCTGTACTACGAGGAGCTGATGGGGGAGGAGGGGTTCTCATCGGACTCGTCGCTGCTGTACCACGCCGGCGTGCCGTCCGCGATCGTCGATTCGCAGGTGTGGGACCTCCCCGACCTGGCCACCGTCGCCAACCACCCGCTCACCCCGCGGCACCTCAAGCTGCACGACCTGTTCACCGACACGTCCAAGTCGAACGCCGTCGAGGACCGTCGGCTGGTGCTCGGCAACGGTGACGTCCGGATCTCGTACGTCGTCGCGGAGCAGCCCTCGCCGTACTACCGGAACGCGATCGGCGACGAATGCGTGTACGTCGAGAAGGGCTCGGCAACTGTCGAGACGGTGTTCGGCGTACTGAACGCCGTCCAGGGCGACTACGTGATCATCCCGCGCGCGACCACGCACCGCTGGCTGCCCGGACCCGAGGGCGTGCACGCGTACGCGATCGAGGGTAACTCGCACATCGCGCCGCCCAAGCGCTACCTGTCCCGGTACGGCCAGTTCCTCGAGCACTCGCCGTACTGCGAACGCGACCTCCACCCCACCACCGAGCCGCTCGTGGTCGACGGGACCGATGTCGAGGTGCTGGTGAAGCACCGCGGGAACGGGGCCGGCGGGATCGTCGGCAGCCGGATGACGTACGCGACGCACCCGTTCGACGTGGTCGGGTGGGACGGCTGTCTGTACCCGTACACGTTCAACGTGAGCGACTTCGAGCCGATCACGGGGCGGGTGCACCAGCCGCCGCCCGTGCACCAGGTGTTCGAGGGCTACAACTTCGTGGTCTGCAACTTCGTGCCGCGGAAGGTCGACTACCACCCGCTCTCGGTGCCGGTGCCGTACTACCACTCGAACGTCGACTCCGACGAGGTGATGTTCTACTGCGGCGGCGACTACGAGGCGCGGAAGGGCTCCGGGATCGGGCTCGGCTCGATCTCGCTGCACCCCGGCGGGTACGCGCACGGTCCGCAGCCGTCGGCGATCGAGGCCTCGCTCGGAGCGGAGCGGTTCGAGGAACTGGCGGTCATGGTCGACACCTTCCGCCCGCTCGAACTGGGCGAGGGCGGCCAGGCCGTCGACGACGGCGTCTACGCCTGGACCTGGGCGGGTCGCCGCAAGTCATAACGGTCTGTGGGATTCTTTCCCGTGTGAGTGAGGACGGGGACACATCGCAACAGGGCGAATCGCCGGAGGTGGACGTGCAGGTGCCGCCGCGGGATCCCGGGGCGCCATTTGTCGTGGGCATCGATCGGGACGCGGTGGTACGCCGGCGCGAGGTCGTGCGGACCGTGGAGCGCCGCGGCGCCTGGATCACGCTGGCGATCGGCGTGGTCGGCATCGTCGCCGCGATCTACGCGCTGCTGGCCTTCCGCGGTTCGGGGATGTGGCCGTTCGCGATCTTGTTGATCCTGGCAATGATCCCGCTCGTCCTCAGCACGGTGATGGTGTACCGGCTGCAGGCCGAGCGGCAGCAGTGGTACGCCTCCAACGAGCTGCAACCGGTCGCGATGCGGATGTCGCTCAAAGGGCTCGAGCTCGCGTGCGACGGAGCGGCGTACCCGGTCGTCCTGCAGTGGCACGCGGTCCGCGGCTTCCGGCAGCAGAAGCTGCTGGGCCAGTACGTGCTGGATCTCGACCTGGTGCCTGGTGTGAGCGCGACCACGGCGGGTGTCCGCGGTCTTGACCAGGCGCCTGTGCGCAGCGTCGTCAAGCCCAATCCGCTCCTGCGCCCCACCGGCCTGTTCCTGGTGAAGGCGCTCGACCAGCCCGTCCACATCATCGACGAGGCCATGAAGCATTTCTCGGGCGGAACTGCACAAGTACGCCGCTAACAGGGCAGGGAACGGTACGTGTAGCCGAGCTTGGTCAGCTTGGTGAGCGCGCTGTCCAGAGCGGCGACGGTCTGGGAGCGGTTGCCGCCGCCGTCGTGCATCAGGATGATCGCGCCGGGGCGGGCGCCGGACATGATCGCGTGCTCGATGTGGGCGATACCGGGCTTCTCCCAGTCCTCGGTGTCGACGTCCCAGAGCACCTCGTGCTGGTGGTACGACGCCGCGATCGCGTGGATCTTCTCGTTCGTGGCGCCCTCGGGCGGCCGCAGGCACTTCGACTTGATGCCTTGACCGATCTCCTGCCGCACCTTCGCGTCCGGGAGACGGGTCAGCGTCTTGTGGTCGTACGTGTGGTTGCCGACGTGATGCCCGGCGGCGCGCTCGGCCGTGACCAGCTCCGGGAACTGCGCCACCTGGATGCCGATGACGAAGAACGTCGCCTGCGCGTGGTGCTTCCGCAGTACCTGAAGGACCTTCGGTGTCCACTCGTGCTGCGGGCCGTCGTCGAAGGTCAGGTACAGGACCTTGCCGTGGCCGGTCAGGTTCCAGTCGTCGACGGGAGGCTTGGGCGCCGGCGGCTTGACGGCCGGTCGGGTGGGTTTCGTCGACGACGGCGCGCCTCGCTTGGACGTTGTCGACGTACTCAGGAGCCCGTGACTCGACGCCTGGACCGCGGGTTTCGCGGACGTGGTCGAGTGTTTGGACGGACTGGCGGCTTGGGCTAGGACGGCACCGCAGAGCAGGGCGGCGACCAACGGCAGGAGTTTGCCGGGCGGCTTGGTCATGCACGGCATCCTCTCGCGCCGGGCGGTTCAACCGGGCACCGGGTCGCCCTTAGGGTGGCCCTCAGGCCGGAGATCCCGGCGGCAGACCAGTGAGGCGGCTGATGACCGACAGCGGTGAGCGTACGACGATGACCAGACGAACCCTGATCGGTGGAGCATCCGCCCTGGCCGCGGCCGGGTTCACGGCCGTTCCGGCGTACGCCGGTGGAGCCGACCACGGCCGGACCGTGCGGTTGAGCGTGATGGGCACGACCGACCTGCACGGCAACGTCTTCAACTGGGACTACTTCAAGAACACCGAGTACGACGACTCCGCGCACAACGACATCGGCCTGGCGAAGATCTCGACCCTCGTCACCGCGGTCCGGGACCGCATCGGAGCGGACCGCCACGCGCCGCGCCCGCTGCTGCTCGACGCCGGTGACACCATCCAGGGCACCCCGCTGTCGTACTACTTCGCCAAGATCGAGCCCATCACCGGCGGTCACACGCATCCGATGGCCGCCGCGATGAACCGGATCGGGTACGACGCGGCCGCGCTCGGGAACCACGAGTTCAACTACGGGATCGAGATCCTGCGCAAGTTCCAGCGGCAGCTGCGGTTCCCGCTGCTCGGCGCGAACGCCCAGGATTGGACCACGGGCCTGCCCGCGTTCCCGCCGTACGTGCTGAAGCGGGTGCACGTGCCGGGCGAGAAGCCGATCACCGTCGGCATCCTCGGCCTGACCAACCCGGGGATCGCGATCTGGGACAAGGCGAACGTCGAGAACAAGCTGAAGTTCGGCGGAATCGTCGAGCTGGCCAAGATCTGGGTACCGCGGGTCCGCAAGGCCGGCGCCGACATCGTGATCGCGTCCGTGCACTCGGGCATGGACCTGTCCTCGTCGTACGGCGACGCGCTGCCGTACCCGGAGAACGCGTCCGTCCTGATGGCCGAGACCGTGCCCGGGATCGACGCCGTACTCGTGGGTCACGCGCACCTGGAGATCCCCGAGCGCCTCGTCACGAACAAGACCAGCGGCGAGCAGGTCGTGCTGACCGAGCCGCTGAAGTGGGGCATGCGGCTGTCGCTCATCGACCTCGACCTGCAGAAGGTCCGCGGTCGATGGACGGTCGTCGGTCGCCACAGCCAGGTGCTGAACGCGAACACTGTCGACGCCGATCCGCAGGTCGTCGGGCTGCTGCAGAAGGATCACGACAAAGTCGTCGAGTACGTGAACTCGAAGATCGGCACCTGCACCGAGGCGATGTCCGCGGCCACGGCGCCGTGGGAGGACACCGCCGCCCTTGACTTCGTCAACTTCATCCAGGCGGACGCTGTGTCGAAGGCTTTGGCCGGTACGCCGCAGGAGTCGCTGCCTGTGCTGGCGATCGCCGCGCCGTTCAACCGGGCTGCTGCGATTCCTGCCGGCGACGTGTCGATCCGCGATGTCGCCGGGCTGTACGTCTTCGACAACACGCTGCTCGCGGTGACGATGACCGGCGCGGACATCAAGGACTATCTGGAGTTCTCTGCGCAGTACTACAAGCAGGTGACCGGGGCCGGGCCGTTCCCGTCCGACCAGGTGACCAACGCGCCGACCCCGACCGCGCCGACCGGCACGCCGGACTACAACTACGACGTACTCGGCGGTCTGACCAAGCCACTGACCTACAAGATCGACATCGCCAAGGGCGTGGGGGCGCGCATCACGGACCTCGCGTACGACGGGGTCGCGGTGGCGGCCGACCAGCAATTCGTTGTCGCGGTCAACAACTACCGCCAGTCCGGCGGCGGCAACTTCCCGCACGTCTCCACCGCGCCCGTCGTCTACAACCGCCAGGTCGAAATCCGCCAACTGATGATCGACTACGTCACCGCCACCGGCGAGGTCGACCCAACTACCTTCCACACAGTCGACTGGTCGTTGGTCTCGAACGGCGCCCCGATCGTGATCACCGCCTGAATCAACCCAAAGTGACACTCCAGAGTTCACGTGGATTGATCTCTGGCCCGTGGGCTCCGGACCGGATGCCTCGAACGGAGCGGCGACCGTGCCCCCAGCGGTTGTTGTCGACAATCACACACTCACCCGACGACAGCTGAACCTCATGCTCGACTGTGGCCGCCGCGGCGAGCAGCGCTGTGAGTGCCTCCTCTGCGCGCCTCGCCTGGTTGGTCGGGATTGTGCGCCAATGGTCAAGCAGCTCATATTTCAGTCGTACGCCAAGGTCATACTCGCTGGCAGGATCCGGGAGCCGGTAGACGAGCGCCTTCGCTGAACCATCTGGGAACGGGACCTCGCCCATCAGGGTCTCCATCCAGCCGGCGAACCGATCAGCGTGCCGGTGAGCCAGAGCCTCGAACGCGCGCCGCCACTCGACGAGCACAGACTCGCCGTTCTCGCCGGGACAGCCGTCCTGCCAGCCCTGGTGGACCATGAGCATCGCGAAATACGGTGGCCGGGGCTCCCGGAGTGACTGCGCGGAGTGCGCCGCCAGCGGACCGTCGAGTGCGTGAAGTTCCCGTCGCGCCGCGGCCTCAGGGTCGAAACGGACGCGGTGAACTCCGGAATGAGCGACATGCGCACCGGGGTCACCCGCTCCGTAATACGCCAACGGCTCACCCCAGTGGCTGATCAGCCAGATGAACTGATCCAACTGAGCCGGTAGGTCGCGGACTCGTGCGATATGAGCCGAGTCGAGCTGGCATTGAACGGCAACTCGCAGCGCTTCGCCGCTCAGGGCCGTACCGTCGAGCGCCGGTGGGAGTCGATCGGCAGCCGTGGCACCGCCGAACCGGGTGCTCGGCCCGTCCGGGCCTTGGGCTCTGGTCATCGGTAGCTGCCCGGGGCTAGATCCGTGGTCAGGATCCGGCCCGATCCGGCCAGCTGTTCGCGCGTGATGTGCATCCGGCGCAGCCAGCGATCGCGACCGTCGTACCTTGCCCGGAAGCTGGACCTGGCATGGACCGCGCGCCGGTTGTCTAGGATCAGTGCGTCGCCTGCTTCTAGCGCGACGTGGTGAGCTCGCCGTTCGATCGCCGTTGTCAGTTCCCGCAATGCCTCGGCGGCCCGCTCGTGTCGCGGTTGCATGAGTTCCGGCTCATAACGCAGGGACGGATCCAAAGGATCGCCGCCAAGGATGCTCACCCACGGCCCGCTGTCCATTTCCCGCACCGGTTTCCCGCCGGCGAAGTAGGGACTGTGCAACCGTCGCAGCACAACCATGTAGTCACGCGCGGAGAGAGCCGCCAGGACATCCGTATCCAGTTCGCGTAGCACATTCCGTGTGGCGGCGAAGCGGGTCAGCGCTGTACCGTCCGGGTCGCCTCGGAGGGTGTAGAGGAGGAGATAGTCCGGAGGATTCGGGTGAAATGCCATCTCGGTGTGATAGCCCAGGTCAGCTGAAGAACTCTGACTGGATAGAGCTGCCGCGTTCTCGCGGACCGGAAAAACGTCCTGGAAAATCTGTCCGTCCCGTTCTTCGGCGTAGCCGACGGGTTCTCCGAGCGAGGCCGCAACGACACTCATGACATATTCACTGAACTGGTTCTTCGTGGCCGGCGCGGCGACCGGCAGGGCGGGCGTTGGCGGCACCTGTCCACGCAACGTCAGGCCGCGAAGCAGCAGGGCTCCTTCACCCGTCGATCCGGCCGCGAACTCCGACAATCGCGTGCGGAGTTCTGCGGGCAACCGTGGCACTGTCGTCCGGACTTCGTCCAGGTATGCATCGAAATCATTGTATGGATCGCGGGTTGTCATTGCGGCAAGGTCGTGCAAGGTATCGACCGTCCTGACGTCGATCGTCAGGACCGATCTGCTCGTCGGATTGAGTTCTTTTGCTGCGGTCATTGCTATTCCCCCCAAAATCAGGCCACGGATTCAAGCGAGCGAATGATCCCTGCTGCCGTCGCTTCGTACTTCTGCTCTATCGCACTCGGGCCGGCCTTGTTACGAACGAAAACCAGATCGCCGGTGCCTGACTCCCGGCGCAGAGTGTGGTACAAAAACTGAGGATCGTGATCTGAACGCTGGGGGGCAGATGACTCACTCAATCGAGCAGTCGTGGCCGGATGCGCTGCGGCCGGCGAAGATTGTCTGCAGGGACGCGGTGGTGGTCGTGCCCGGCATCATGGGCAGCGAGCTCGTAGACACCGAATCCGGTGATCGCCTCTGGGGCCTGTCGCCTCGGTGGTACGCCCGCGCGTGGTCTCATCGCGACGGGTTGGCCAGGCTCGCGGTGACGGAGGCCGAACTGGCCGGGAAGACTGATCGAGTGCGGCCGGCCGGCCTGCTGAAGTTCCCTGCAATAGCTCCGGTACTTGCCGGCGTGGAACCGTACACGCGCCTGATGAAGGCCGTGCGAGAGATTGTTGCTCACCCTGACGCAGCCCTGGGTTTCGCCTACGACTGGCGGCTGGCGGTCGACTTCAACGCGAAGCTCCTAGCGACGGCGGCCGCTGATCACCTCGAGCGTTGGCGGGCCCGATCCGGCTATTCCGATGCCGGGCTGGTGCTGATCGCACACTCGATGGGTGGGCTGCTGTGCCGTGCGATCCCGCTCGACGCCGGACTTGCCGATGTCACTCGCGCCGTGGTCACGCTGGGCACTCCATTCGATGGCGCAGCGAAAGCTGCCGTTTTGCTGAACCAAGGCAACGGCGCGCCGCTGCCGGCGAAACGGTTGCAGAGGCTGGCTGCCACGATGCCCGGCATCCACGCTTTGCTGCCGATGTACAGCTGTGTCGATGAGGGTGATTCTGTCCGGTCATTGACGCCCGCAGATGTGGGTCGCTTGGGCGGCTCGGCGGAGCTGGCGGCCGCTGCCTACGCCACTCATCGCTCAGCTCGCCCGATGACCGGTCATAGAGCATTGATCGGGATCAGGCAGTCAACGATGAGCACACTGACCATCCGCGACGGCATCGTCGAAGCCCACGACTACACCTTCGTGCCGCAAGCCGACGGCGACGTTGCCCGTCGTCCGAACGGCCTGATCCACAGGGTCTACGGCGCCGGCGACGGGACAGTTCCACGGAACTCGGCTCGTCCGCCGCAGGGCGCCGCGATGCCGCTCGCCCAGCAGCACGGTGCGCTCGCAAGATCCAAGGAGGCGATCGACCTGGTCCGGGACGTCCTGACGAATCTGGACGGCGATCTAGGACCACGCCTTGGCGCCGATGACGAGGCCGGCATCGGCCTCGCTATGCCGGATTCCACGGTGCCCGGTACGCCGTGGACCGCGGTAGTCACCGGCGTACGGCCCGGCCAGGCGCGATGCAAGCTTGTGAATGCTGATACCAATCAGGTGATCGGACGCCCTCGATTGAAGCGCTCCGGCGAGGCGGTCGTCGCCGAGGTCGTGTTGCCGGCGCCCGGCATGTACCGATTGAGCGTTGCCGGCGGCGGCACCTCACCGGTGAGCCAGCTCGTTCTGGCGGTGGCCGCGACGGTGGAAGAATGACGGGCGACGGCCCTCGCGTGGAGATCTTCGGCATCGGGATCGGCGCCTATACCGATCCCGCGCATCTGCCGCTGTCCGTCGATCAGGAACTGCAAGCCATTTCTCAGGTGCTCGCCGACTTCGGCGCTGTAGAGAATCCCTGGACGGCACCAGACTTTCGAGGCTCCGATGCTGTGTTCGAGCGATTGCGGGCCTGGCGTCAGTCGCCCGAACCAAGGACGTTCCTGTGCTGGATAGGCCATGGGATCACTGATCAGGACAGAGCCGCCCTCCTGCACTCCATGAGTGAGAAGGACCGTTGGGCCGGCTGCTTCACGCCTGAGAATCTCGTCGAGTTCATTGTGGAGAAGGATCTCGGCGCTACTGACCACGAGTGGTCGGTCGTCGTCATCGACGCGTGCGGCTCATCGACTTTCGTCAAGGAGTTGGGTGCTCTGGTCGACAAAAGATCCGATGAACGCCGAATGCTGCTGATCGGTACATCCGGGGACGGAGCGAGCAGGCTCGGCCGCTTCAGCCACGTGCTCCGGACCGTTCTCGCTGACACCTTTGCCGCCAACCAGTCGATAACGCTCTGGGACCTGTGTGGCGAGCTCCGCTCGGAGCTGCCCGACGCTGAGGTCGTACCCAAGAACATCAGGAACTTTGCTCTGGTCCGCCGCACGCCCGTCGTCAGCGGAATGACGATCGATCACGCCGCTGAAGTCCAGGCAGTGTTGGCGAGGCTGAACGATGACGAGCGACGGCATTTCGCTGCGAAGGCCCAGGGCGGCGAATTGGGCGACGAAAGCTGGTATTACCAGGAGAGAGCAGCCGAGACCGCACACGTCGTCGATTGGTTGTCCGCGACTCGGAGCGGGCTGCTGGTGATCACCGGGCCGCCGGGATCGGGAAAGTCTGCGCTGCTGGGGCAACTGGTGGTCCGTACCCGCCCCGAGATCCGATCTGTTCTGGAACGGCTCGGATTGCTGATACAGACGGCCGAAGGTGACCGACCACCGGACGACATATTCGATCTGTCACTCCACCTCACCGGAATGACGACAGCGGATCTGCTGGCTCAGATCGCGGGTCTGCTCGACCTGGTGCCACCGCCCGCGCAGTTGCCGCACCAGGTCGAGTGGCTGATCGCCAGGCTGAGTGGACATGCCGGCGCTCCGCTGACCGTTCTGCTGGATGCGCTGGACGAGGCCGCGGATCCCGTCGCAATGGCGGCCTCGCTGAGGCGTCTTTCCCGCCTCCCAGCGGTGCGGCTGGTGGTCGGGACCCGGCAAGTCGCAGCCGGCGAAGACAATGCGGTCGACGTCGATCTCTTGGCCATCCTGCAGGTTCGCCCCAGTGATGTAGTGACCGTCCAGCGGGACGGCGACGCGATCGCAGGTTATGCGAGGCGCCGGCTGACCGACGCGGTCCGGGCTGGGGAGTTGATTGCGGACCCGGACCTGATCGCCCGAACCTCCGCGAGAATCGGTGGCGGCTCCGACGACTTCCTGGGAGCTCGCCTGATCATCGCGGAGCTGCGAGCCACACCGGGCCCGCTGACCGAGGACGGCATCACACCGCTCTTGCAGAAGGATCATCGCACGTTGTTCGCCGACGCGGTCGCCCGGATGCAGCGACATCACTCGAGTGCTCGTACTCTGCTGCGCGCACTAGCCATGGCTCGTGGCCGCGGTCTGCCACTACGCGATGGTGTTTGGGCGCAGGTGGGCTCTGCGCTTTCGGCCGGCCAATTGCCGAACGGCGATGACATCCATGATCTTCTCCGCATCGCCGCGCCCTATGTGAGTGTCCATCATGAGCATGGACAGACGGTTTACCGTCTCGCTCACCGCACCTTCGAAGAGCATTTTGAAGCGGATCGAACCGAGGTGGCGGAGGGACACGCCAAGATCGTCCGTGTACTGGCCGACTCGCTGCGTGCTCGAGGCGCTTCGAACGACACCGCGAATCCGTACATCGCCCACTATGTGTCGGCGCACGCGCTGGCGGGTGGCGGCGCCGGCTGGGAGCAGTTGGCCGAGATGGTCGATGTCTTCGACCGCTTGGAGCTGCCGGCCCTGGTCGGCGATGCGTTGCGGTCGGGCAAAGGTTCGACAGCCGTGCCGCCGGAAATCTCGGCTGTTATCTCGGTGTGGCATGTCCTCGCTTCCGCTGCGCCAGAAGACCGCAAAGGAATCCTCCAGCTCGCTCTCGCCAGGCAGTGTGGCGAGAGCCCGCCTTTGTCGGCGATGAATGGAGCATGGTCGCTGGAGAGGGCGGTCATGGTGTGGCAGGCAGCGCACCTTGTCTTGCCGATTCATACGAAGGGCGTCAACGCAGTGGTTCCAGTGGTGCGCGGTGGCCGCACTCTGGTGGCCAGCGCCGGTTCTGATGGCAGGGTACGGATCTGGGACACACTGGCCCAGCCCCGCGAGGTCGTTACCTGGAGTGGCCCTCGCTCTGCCGCTACAGCACTTGCGGTCCTCAGCGGCGCCGGCCAGAGTTCCCTGGTCGTGGGACGCCAGGACGGTACGGTGAGCGTCTGGGATCCGTGGGCCGGCCAGGACCGGGTGCGACGATTGTCGTGCCATGAGGCAACGGTGACAGCACTCAGCGTCCTTGAGCAGGCTGGGAAACTGATCTTTGCTTCCGGCGACATCAGTGGCAGGGTCTTGGTGCAAGATGTGCGGACGGGGGACACGCTCAGTACGTGGCAGCACCCGCGCGGATCGAGCGTGCAAACCTTGACAAGCTCTGATGGGAAGGGCTTGCACATCGGCTGTAATGACGGCTCGTTGCGCCGTTGGGAGCCGCTGTCCGAGGCTGCGCCTGGTTCGCCTGTTCAGGCACATCGTGGAGGTATCCGTGCCGCGGTGGCCAAGGCCTCCGGTGGTACGCGCGCGAGCGAACAGGCGTGGATCTTGTCTGCGGGCAACGACGGCGAGGTCAAGGAGTGGACCGCGTTCACTGCCACACCGGAAGGCGGACAGGCACGGATCCGGCAGGACTACGGGGTGCGCGCGCTGGCGTCGTGGAACGACGGCGCCACCTCGTATATTGCGACAGGCAACAACAAGGGAATCGTGGCGCTGTGGAGTGCTGATGCGGGCGTCGAACCTACTGCCAGTCTCAGCACGAACGCCGGCCGGATCAGGGATATCGCTGTGCTCACTGCCGATTCGAGCCGCCAGGTCCTCGCGCTGGCGGGTGAGGATGGCGCCGTACGGATCTGGGACGCGATGTCGGCTCGCCCTGCCAGCGACAGCAATCTGCCGATCAGTGGACTGGCCCGTCTGGGTGGCGAACTGCCGATGCTCGCCGTCTGCACTGCAAGCGGAGTCGAATTCATCTCGGCTGCGCCTCACCGACCTGATGGTGATCTTCCCGCTCCAGTCCGGGCACCCGGTATCACAGCGGTGGACGGCTACCTGGACTCAGGCGGGAGACCCGTCTTGGTATTGGGCAGTAACAGCCGCACAGCGGTCGAGCTTCGGTCCGATCGCAAGCTCCGGGTTGTGAGAGTTCACGGCCGGGCTTTGACCTCGTTCGCTGGCGGCGATCACCAGACGGTGATCGCCGGTGCCACGGATGATGGAGCTGTTTGGTTGTGGGACGCCGAAACTCTGGCTGTCAGCAGAAGAATCAAGGACGACTCCGGTCCAATCCACACGCTGATCTCGTACGTCGGCGCAGACTCCCGCGCGCGGCTTGTCACCGCAGGACGAACCGTGCGGCCGCGGATCTGGGATCCGGCGACTGGCGAGTCGTCAATCCTCGATCTTCCTCAGGGCGCCGGTAAATCGGCTATGGCGTTGATCCCGGCCCAATCCCGTCTGTTGCTGGCAGCGGCCGGTAACGACCGGACGGTACACCTCTGGGATCTGGAGCTGGGGACGCCCGTTCTTCGACCGCTCGTCCATCGTTCCCCGGTGCGGGCGATCGGTCCTGCTGAGAGTTCCGATGGGGGCGTTGTGATGGCGACCGCTTGCGCTGATGGAACGATCGGATTGTGGAATCCGCTCTCCGGCGAGGTCGGACGGATCATTTCGGGCTTTCCGATCGCCTGCCTCGCCGGCCTGGCGCCGCAGACCATCGCCCTGGGCGGGGCCGATGGCTTGGCGATCATTCGTTACGAACCTGGCCAGCTCAAGACCGACAACTCGGGAACTGTCTCGATGGCCAACTGGAGTACCGACTCGGCATGATCACGGCGCGCTCGGTCTCGGAGGCCGGCTGCCGGCCGCTGATTCTCCCTGTCGATGAGAAAGATTGCCCTGCGAGCGGCGAAGCAGGCGTAGGCGGTCCGCCAACGGTCGGATCGGACATCAGGAAGCGATCCGGCGATGTCCGGCCAGTACCCCGCCAGCGCGGAAAGATAGCCCTCGGCCAACTCGAGGCGTTGATTCTGGCCTTCCTCCGTGCAATCAAGCAGCGGCATGTCTTCCAGTAGTTGAGCGACCTCGAAGCCGACCGGCAGGTGCGAACTCGAACCCAGGTCGAGGGCAACAACGGCGCCGTACCGGGTCACCAGCCAGTTCTCCGTGTGTGCGTCCCGCTTGCCCACCCGGGGCAGCCCTTCCGGGATCAGTTGGACCCATCTGTCGGCCGCGCTGTCGGCGTGTCGGTGGCCCATTCTGTTGAGTTCCCGACCGAGCGCGCGGACAACATTTCGGTCCGGCTCGGCCGTCTGCGGTATCGGGCCACGCCACGTGTGGATGATGGCAAGCAGTTCCAGCGACCGCTTGACTGCGCGGATGACCTCCTCGGCAGTCGGTCCACCGTCGGTTCCCCGTTGGGCGATCAGGTCCGAGAGCTCAACTCCAACCTCGCGATAGCTTACGAGAACGGCTCGTGCGCTCTCCGGGAGGTCGACAACGGCCAAAGGCTGGGTGGCTCGGGCCCACGAAGGTGCGCTGGTGGCTGCCAGATGCTGACGGAAGGCGCGAGTGCGACTACTTTCGCGGTCGGCATCCGCACGGTTGGGCGCCGGTTTCAGTACGAGTGTCGACGACAACAATCCGTGCGGATCGTCGAGCACATAGGTCTCCCACCGTCGGCGTCCGCCAAGTACCTGCGTCATGAACTCAGTGTTGCCAACGACGCGGCGGCAAGCCTCGGTCCGCAACTCGGCGAGGTCGCCTCTGCGCATCGCCGCCCAGATGGTCCTCGGCGCCGGTTGGCCAGTCGCTGGATCATGTGGCGGCTCTTCGGGCAGGGTAGCTGCCGTGTCCGGCGACGCCGAGGCGAGGTCTGCGAG
The DNA here is from genome assembly GCF_004217145.1 of Kribbella rubisoli. Classification (GTDB taxonomy): domain Bacteria; phylum Actinomycetota; class Actinomycetes; order Propionibacteriales; family Kribbellaceae; genus Kribbella; species Kribbella rubisoli. The sequence goes on from NZ_SHKR01000012.1 coordinate 683,990, forward strand.
CTGTAGGAGGGGCCAGGCCCAGGTGATGTCACTTTCCGCGCCGAGGATCGCCGTCTCGGTGGCTGTCACGAAGTCTTCCCGCCGCCCGCGCATTCGCCAGAGGCTGTAGGCTGCGGCCGCGCCCACGGAGTACGCTTCACGCGCGACATCGCCATGCGTTTCGGCGGCGCGAAGTCTGGACCGTGCTTTCAGCTCAACGGCGCGTTCGAGCGAGTCGGCATCGCTCGTCCGTCGACCCACTTTGAAATAGGCCTGTCCCAGCAGACTCAACTGTTCCGGGCTGTCGTTGCCGAGGCTCGTGCTACGGGTGAGCCATCCGATCGCCGCCGACAGGTCTGCGTTGTCGTGGCGCAGCGTATCTCGACGAAGGTAGGCGTCGCCGAGCAGACTGGCACATTGGCGCCGGTCGAGTACAAAGCCTGCGATCGGCTCGTCGCCGGAACCCGGAACCGGCTGCGGATCGTCCGTGTCCCAGGAATCGATCGTCGTTGCCACCGACTCGAGCTTGTTCACCGCCTCGCTGAACAGCGGCAGAGCCGATGCCCGCGCCTCGTCCGTTCCATCGGCAGCGATGATTCGCCCGAGGCGGAGAGCGGCTCGTGCCGAGTTGAACTGAATTGCTGTCGAGCCAGGCCAGTCGGTGGTGTCGGCGGTGCCGGTGGCGTCGATGGCCAGATTGAGGAGTCGGTGGATCCGTTCCTGAACGTTCCTGTCGACGGTCGTCACCGGCCCGGCGCCATCGCTTCGGATCAGCAACGCGGCGGCATGGCTGGCGTTGAAGGCGCGTTGGTCCAGTGCCTGGCGTGTTCGCGATTCCAGTTCGTCGACGACTTGCCGGATGATCGGTAGGTCGCCGGGCTCGATGATGCCTTCGTCGGGGAGGAGAACGCGAGCGCCGTAGGCAAGCGCGCTCGAGGCCACCCGCCCGGAATCGGACGCAGCGGCAAGCGCGGCAGGTAGGGCTGCTCGGCATCCGGCTCGATCCACTAAGGTTGTGGCCCGCCTCAGGTCGACCTCTACGAGCAGAGTTCTGAGGCGGGTGGTCAGAACCGCGTCCGGACCAAGCTCGGTCTCCGCGGCCTGCAGACCGATCAGGGTGAGCTGGCCGGCTTCCTCGAGTGCGGTGTCGAGCCCCTCGGCGATCAGCAGGCGAGCGCGCTCCAGCAGGGCCCATGGCCAGTACGGTCCGGAGATCGGTGCGTTCGGCTCACCGCAGCGGCGCAGGTCGCGAACCGCCGCGCGGACGTGCTCGTTGCGTGGCAGACCAAGGAGCCGGCCCGCATGTGCGGCTCGTAGCCAGGCCTGGCCGCGCTTGATGGTCGATATCGTCGTGTCCTGAGGGTCTGCCATGGGCATGGGCCTAGGCATGGTCATAGACCGGGACCGGAGCAGCGCCGCTGCGATGAACGCGCTGCGGGCCGCGGCCAGCGCGTTGGCGTCGAACGGGCGTCGCGGGGCGGCAGACGCATCGAGGTCGGGCTCGACGTCGAGAATGTCCAACCCGGATCCGTTCACCTCGCGGTCGTCCGGACTGGTCGTGGAGCGCACGTCTGCTGCGTTCGCCTCCGTACCCCGTCGCAGTCGCGCACCCGCTACCTCCATCGCTCGCAGGCCGCGAGCGAACAGGAGATCGGCTCGCTCCTGGGTGAGCGCAATGGTGTCGTATCCCTCGGCGCGTGCGTCGTCCAGGCACCTCGCCGCGCCCGCCAAATGCGTGTCGTCACCGGTCAAGGCGAACAGTCGCTGGCGAGTTTCCGAGTAGAGCTGGAAGTGTTGCGACGTCCGGTCGCCGTTGTCCTGGGCGATGCCGAAATCGACGCTGGCGCCGGTGAGGAGACCAACGGGGCTTGTCGATTGGCGGGCCAGGTACAGCTGGCTCACCGCCCGCATTCCACGCCAGATCCGTCGCTGGTCCGCGTTACTCCGGCTGTCGAGTTGCTCGACAACCTCCCAGCATTCGAGAGCTGCCTCAAGGCAGGCTCGCATCGAGCGGTAGTCCCGCGCCTCGTTCGACACCCGAGAGTACGAGTACAGCTGGCCGGCCAGTCGCAGATTGAGCTCGCGCCAGGTGCCGAGCCAGCCGAAGCCGACTGATCGCAGCGAGGTTGTCAGGCTCACACCGCCACTAGACTCGTGGTTGAAGGCAGTGTGGACGAGCAGTTCTATCAGCAGCTCGATCGGCGGCCGCACGCCGGCCGGTGACCGGAGAGCATCGAGGAAAGAGATCCACGCCGGCCCGACCACTGCCGCGCTGGACTGCGGACTCTCCAGCTGTAAGAGCACGTCTGGGCCGCCGACGGCGATCGCGGCTGCCTGGAGATCGGCGTCGGACACCATGAAGCCGATGTCCGCGAGCAGCTCTGGTAATGACATGTTTCGCAAGACATGAGCCGTCATTGTCTGACGGCTTGTCGTTTGGCCGACTGCCACTTTCATCCCCCGAGCCACAATCCCGCCGATCTCTTTCTGTCACCAGCTTCATCGGAAGTCTCGACGCTGCGTTACATGCCGATCCTCTTGGCTCCCGGTCTTGACCCAACAGAGGCTAAGTGATTTAGTCAGTTTGTGACTTACTCAGCGGCCGAGGTGCCGCCCAGCCTGTCGGACCGGTTGACCGAGTCGATTCTCGGGATCATCCGGGACGGCGGGTTGGGGCCGGGGGATGCGATTCCGTCGGCGCGGGAGCTCGCGAAGCGGTTCGCGATCACGACGCCGACGGTGCGCGAGGCGTTGCGGAAGCTGGAGGCGACCGGGGCGGTCGAGTTCCGGCACGGCTCTGGGACGTACGTCGGGCCGACGATCAACAACGTCGTACTCGCGAATCCGCACCGGCCGCCGATCACCAAGGATTCGGTGCTGCAGCTGATCAGTGCCCGTCTCGTACTCGAGCCGGCCGTCGCCGCGCAATCCGCGGTCGCACGCCAGCCCGAAAATCTGGAGCGCCTCGAGGCCGCGGTCACCAACGCGCTCATCCCACCAGGCGGGCCGGCGTTCGCGCTCAACTTCCACGTCGAGCTCGCCGCTGCGTCCGGAAACCCTTTGTTACAAGAGGTTCTGTCGTCCTTGCTGAAGGTGCGCGTACGTGAGCAGCAGCAGATCCGCGCGCTGTACGACAACCGCGAGCGCGACCACGAAGAGCACCAAGCGATCGTCGAAGCCGTCCGTGCCCAGGACGCCGCCGAGGCCGAACGTCTGACCCGCGAGCACCTCGACAACATCCGCCGGGCCATCGAATCCGCCCCGGAGTGGTCATGAACCTTGCCGAGATGACGACCGACGAAGCGCTCGTCGCTGTACGCCGTTCCCCGCTGGTGATCGTTCCGGTCGGGGCGCAGGAGCAGCACGGTGGCGGGATGGCGATGTCCACCGACACCGTTCGCGCGGTCGGCGTGGCCGAGCGGGTCGCCGAGCGGCTGGCCGGTCGTGCGGTGATCGCGCCGGCCGTTCCGTACGGCGTTTCGCCGCACCACATGGCGTTCGCCGGCACCATGACGTTGTCTCCGGCAACGTTCATGCAAGTACTCCGGGATGTCGTCGCCAGCCTGCACGAACACGGCTGGCAGCGGTTCCTGGTGATCACCGGGCACGGAGGGAACAACGCGGCCCTGTCCGTGCTGGCGCAGGAGTACGTCCGCAGCGAGCTCACGTTCGCGTGGACCCCGGTCACGTCCGTGGTGTCGGACCTGATCACAGGAGTCAGCGAGGTACACGGTCACGCCGGCGAGGCCGAGACCGCGCAGATGCTGTACCTGGCGCCGGACCTGGTCCAGGCCGATCGCCTGGAGCCGGGCGCCACCATGCTCGACGAACTGACCACGACAGCCCGGCTGTCCCGGCAGTCGCGCGGACCGCGGCTGTCTGTCGGGTTCGACGCGTACCACAAGCGTGGCGTACTGGGTGACCCCCGTCGCGCCACCGCCGAGGACGGCCGCCTCCTGGTGGAGACCGCCGCCGACCGGATAGCCGCCTTCGCCGACGAGTTGCTCTCAGCCTGACGCTGCACCACCCCAAGACGCTGGACCTTCGCTCAGGGAGGTCCAGGCGCGAGCCTGCCCGCCTGCAGGCCGCCTGCCCGAGGAGGCACCCCTGATGAACCTCGCACGCCCGAAAACCCTCAGCCTGCACGGTTGGTATACCACCCGGCGGATCGGCGCGCTGCTGGCGTCGGCGGCCCTGGTGACCGCCGCCGCCACGTTGCCCACAGCAACAGCATCCGCAACGTCCACCACGCCAGGCTGTGGCAAGCAAGCCGCTCCGAGCGGCGACTACACCGTGCAGAGTGGCGGGATCACCCGCACCTACCGCCTGCACGTCCCGGACAACTACAAGAGTTCCAAGGCGTCCGAGCTCATTTTGGTATACCACGGTCGCGGCAAGACCGGCGCCCAGACCGAAGCGTTCTCCGACCTCTCGAAACTCGACGCGATCGTTGCCTATCCCAACGGTGTGCTCGGCGACGAGGACAAGCAGGCCTGGCAAGGAGCGCCGTACTCCGCGAAGGGCGTCGACGACGTCAAGTTCACCGCCGACCTGCTGGACGACCTGGAGTCGAAGTACTGCGTCGATACCCGCGCCGTCTACGCGACCGGCAAATCCAACGGCGCCGGCTTCACCGGGATTTTGGCATGCCAAATGGCCGACCGGTTCGCGGCGATCGCTCCGGTCTCCGGCGCGTTCTACATCGAGGGCACGCACTGCGCGCCGAGCCGTCCGATCCCGGTACTCGACATCCACGGCACCGGCGACACGACGATTCCGTACGGCGGTGACGGCGAGCGGGACCTGCCGAGTGTCCAGACCTGGGTCCGCGACTGGACGGTCCGCGATCACTGCAATCCCGATCCGAAGACGAGTCAGCTCGGTGACGACGTACTGAAGTTCACGTACAAGGGCTGCAAGGCTGACGTCGTACACGTCGCGGTCACCGACGGCGGGCACAGCTGGCCGGGCTCGGACTCCACGTCCGGACCCGGGTACGTGACGCAGACCTTCGAAGCGCATGAGCTGATCGGCGACTTCTTCCAAGCGCACCGGTTGAGGAGCTGACATGAGTACGGCTACAACCGCCGACCGCAGGGAGCTGCCCCGGCTGGTTCGGGCGATGGCTGTCATCGAGCGGGTCGGGAACGCACTGCCGCATCCGTTCTGGCTGTTCTGGATCCTGTCCGCGATCCTCGCCGTCGTCAGCGCGATCCTGTCGGCGCTGGATGTCTCGGTGCTCTCGCCCAAGGACGGCAAGGAGGTCGCCGTACAGAACCTGCTGTCCGGCGACGGGCTGCAGATGGCGGTCTCGACGGCGATCTCGAACTTCGCCGAGTTCCCGCCGATGGCGACGATCGTCGTCGTGATCATGGGCGTCGCGCTGGCCGAGCGGACCGGGTTCCTGCAGGCGCTGATGCGGGTCAGCGTGTCGCGGGTGCCTACGTCGATGGTGGTGTTCGCGGTCGCGTTCGCCGGCACGATGGCGCACGTGGCGTCCGCGGCGGCGTACATCATCCTGGTGCCGCTGGGCGGCCTCGCGTTCCGCGCGGTGGGGCGGTCGCCGATCCTCGGCATCGTGGTGGCGTATACCGCGATCGCGTCCGGGTACGACGCGAGCCCGATCCCGACCCCGAACGACGCGATCTTCGCCGGCATCACTACCGCGGCCGCGAAGACGATCGACCCCACAGCGCACGTCTCAGTGTTGTCTAACTGGTTCTTCAACATCGCGTCGTCAGTCCTGCTGGCGCTGGTCATCACGCTGGTCACAAGACTGGTGCTGAGCAAGCGAACCGACCTCGACGCCGACCCGGACGCGCCAGGCGACGATCCCGATCAGCTCGCGGTATCCGTTGCCGAGCGCAAGGGTCTGCGTAGGGCGGGCATCGTGTTCCTGGTCGCCGCGGTGGCGATCGTCGCTGTACTGCTGCCGCACGATTCCCCGCTGCGCGGCAAGGAAGGCAGCATCGTCGACTCCCCGTTCCTGGACGGGATCGCGATGGTCGTCGCCGTGCTGTTCGGTCTCGTCGGCATCACGTACGGCGTCACCGTGAAGGCGATCGAGCGCGCGGCCGACGTACCGAAGTTGATGGCCGAGGGCATCAAACAGATGGCGCCCGTACTGGTGCTGTTCTTCGCGATCGCGCAGTTCCTCGCGTACTTCGACTGGAGCAACATCGGCGACCTGTTGTCGGCAGAATCCGCCCGCTGGCTCGGCGATCTGGGCGCCCCGAAAGTCGTGATCTTCCTAGGCATCCTCGCGCTGCTCACAATCATCAACGTGCTGGTGACGAGCGGCTCGGCGATGTGGTCGCTCACAGCGCCGATCCTGGTCCCGATGATGCTGCTGCTCAACGTCCCTGCCGAGACCACGCAGGCGCTCTTCCGCATCGCCGACTCGGGCTCGACGGCAATCACCCCGATGAGCCCGTACTTCGTGATGGCCCTCGGCTTCCTGCAGCGCTACCGCAAGGACGCCGGCGTAGGCACGCTGGCGTCGTACACCGTGCCACTGGCGGTGTCGATGACCATCGCATGGACCCTGCTGTTCCTGGCCTGGTGGGCCCTAGGCATCCCACTCGGCCCAGGCGCACCAGTCAGATAAGAGGACTACGTCAGGTGACGTTGACTCCGGCTGTGCGTAGGTCGGTCAGTGCCTGCTCGGTGCTGGACGGAGCCACCCCGGCCGTCAGATTGATGAGGACGGTCGTGTCGAAGCCCTCCTTGCGGGCGTCCAACGCAGTGGCCCGGACGCAATAGTCCGTAGCGATCCCGCAGACATCGACGTCGGTCACGCCCTTGCCGCGCAACCAATCGGCCAGGGCGTGACCGCCTTCGTGTGACTTCCCCTCGAACCCCGAGTACGCCGCCGCATACTCGCCCTTGTCGAAGATCGCGTCGAACGGCTGCGGATCCAGGTTCGGGTGGAAGCTGACCCCGTCCGTCCCGGCCACGCAATGCCGCGGCCACGACTGGACGAAGTCGGGCTCCCTGGAGAAGTGGTCACCGGGATCGATGTGGTGATCGCGAGTGGCTACGACGTACGCGTACTGGCGCTCGTCGGGCTCCGCCTCGTGCCACTGGTGGAGGAGTTCGCCGATCCGGAACGCAACGTCGGCGCCGCCCGCGACGGCCAGGCTTCCGCCCTCGCAGAAGTCGTTCTGCACATCCACCACGATCAGTGCCCGGGCCATCGCGACGCTCCTTCATCGGGGAGTTCCCTCTGCCCACGGTACAAGCGTCGGCGCCGTCGCGGCGGTATTGCGCGTCAGGCGGGAAGCAGGGTCCCGCCGGTGACGCGCAGGATCTGGCCCTGGATCGCCTTCGTCCGCGGCGAGGTCAGGAACAGGATTGCGTCCGCGAGTTCGGTCGTCTCCGGCAGGTGCCGCGCGCTGAATCCGGCCGCGATCTGCTCGAGCGCGGCCTGCGGGATCACCCGGTGTTCGCCGTTCTCGAGCGTGATACCGGGCATGACGACGTTGACCAGTACGCCGTCCGCACCCAGGTCGTGCTGCACGCTCGCGACCAACCCGTGCAGGCCGGCCTTGGCCGCGCTGTACGGCCACGAACCGGGCAGACCGCGCTCGGCCAGGTCCGTCGAGATCAGCACGAGACGCCCGTGTCCGGACCGCCGCAGCGCCGGCGCGACCTGCTGGACGAGGTGGAAGTTGCCCTCCAGGTTGGCCCGCATGATCGGCACCCACCACTCCGGCGGCCCGTCCTCGACCTTCGTCGGCCGCTCGTGGAACTCGGCGTTACCCCAGTCGACCGCGTTCCCCACCACGACGTCGAGCCCACCCCAGTGCTCGACGACGGACGAGACTGCCGACGCGATCGTCTCGGGCACACCCAGCTCCATGCCGACGACGTACGCCGTACCGCCCGCCGCCTCGATCTCCGCCGCGACCGCTTCGGCGGCGTCCTTCCGCGAGTTGTAGGTGATCGCGACCCGCGCTCCCTCCGCGCCGTACGCGATCGCCGTCGCCCGCCCGATCCCCGACGATCCGCCCGTCACCAGCACCGCCGCGTCCTTGAATCCCAGGTCCATGACCCGTCCTTCCGGTATTTGTTAGTCGGCTAAGCAGAAAATTTAGCCGACTAATGAACCGGACGCAACCTGACCACGTCCGCCGAATCTCAGGCGTGCGGGCGCACAATGGCGCTCTCCGGGGAAAGGAGCAGCGGTGAGCTTCACCGTGCTGGCCGTGGTGATTGCCGTCGGACTGATCGGTCCGCTGCTGGCGTTGCGGCGCGGTTGGCACATCCCGGTCGTGCTCGGCGAGCTGCTGGCCGGTGTCATCCTGGGCAAGACGGGGTTCGGGTACTTCGTGGCGTCCGACGACAAGTTCACGTTCCTCGCCGATATCGGGTTCGGGCTGGTGATGTTCGTTGCCGGGACCCACGTTCCGGTGCGGGACGAGAGTCTGCGCAAAGCGATCCGGCCCGGGCTGCTCCGCGCCGTGGTGACCGGCATCGTCGCGACCGGTCTCGCCTACGCGCTGAACGCGGTCTTCGACACCGGGCATGTCGCGCTGTACGCCGTACTCATGGCCTCCTCGTCCGCGGCGCTGGTCCTGCCGATCGTCGACTCGCTCGGGCTCGGCGGGCCGCGGGTGGTCGAACTGCTGCCTCAGGTCGCGATCGCCGACGCTGCCTGCATCGTGGCGCTGCCGCTGGCGATCGATCCGCCGCACGCCGGCCGGGCGGCGCTGGGGGCGCTCGCGGTCATCGGTGCGGGGGCGGTGACGTACGTGCTGCTGAACTGGGCAGAGCGGTCCGGCGCTCGGCGTCGGGCGCACAAGGTGTCGGAGGACCGCCAGTTCGCGATCGAACTGCGGGTCAGTCTGATTGTGCTGTTCGCGCTCGCCGGACTGGCGACGGCGACGCATGTGTCGATCATGCTGGCCGGATTCGTCCTCGGGCTGGCGGTCGCGGCCGTGGGTGAGCCGCGGCGGCTGGCGCGGCAGCTGTTCGCGCTGACCGAAGGGTTCCTCGGGCCGGTGTTCTTCGTCTGGCTCGGGGCGTCGCTCGACCTGCGCGAGCTCCTCACCAAACCGGAGTTCATCGGCCTCGGCGCAGCGCTAGGCCTCGGTGCCGTGATCAGTCACCTGTCCGGGATGCTGACTCGGCAGCCCATGAGCCTCGGCGTTCTGGCGTCGGCCCAACTCGGCGTCCCGGTCGCGGCGGCGACGCTCGGTACGACGTTGCACGTGCTCCAGCCGGGGGAGCCGTCCGCGCTGATCCTCGGCGCGCTGGTGACGATCGCGGCCGGCGTCGTCGCGGGCGGCATCGCCGTACGGCGGGGGCTGGTCTCGCCGAAGGCGGTGTCGGGGTGACGGCCGATCCGGTGGCGGCGACTGCGGCGTACGAACGCTGGCTCGCGGACCGGATCCCCGTCGTACCAGAGGATCTCGAGCTCAAGCATCGTGAACTGGCGGCGGATCCGCTGCGCTTCCTGCGCGGGACGTACTACCTCTGGCTCGAGCGCGTCACCGAGCTTGCGCCTTACGTGCTGGACGGTCCGCAGGTGCCGGCCGTCGGTGACCTGCATGTGCAGAACTTCGGGACGTGGCTCGACCATCGCGGCGTACGGCGCTGGGGCGTCAACGATCTCGACGAACTGGCCTGGGGCTCGCCGGCTCTTGACCTGCTCCGGCTAGCGGTCTCGGCCGTGCTGACGCCGCAGGTGTCGATCAGCCCGAAGCGGATCTGTCGCCTGCTCCTCGACACCTGGTCCATGGCGAAACCGGGTCGAGCCGTCGATCTGGCCGACCCGGGCGCCGAGCACCTGCGTGCGCTCGTGCCCAAAGAGACCGACGCCGATCGGTACTACGGCAAGCTGCGTGAGGGCGCGCCGGCGGACCCGTCGGTGCTGCCCGCCGGCGTCCAGGCAGCCGTCAAGATCGACAACGCCTCCTGGCACCATCGTCAGGCGGGCACCGGATCCCTTGGTCATCCGCGGATGGTTGCTGTAGGCAAAGACATTGCGCGCGAGGTGAAGGTCGTCGGTCCACCCACCGCCGGCTACGTCCCGATCGGTGCGCAATCCGACGACCTTCTCTACGGGCGCGTCCTGAGCGCAATTCGCGGACCCTACCCGATGCGTCGCATCGACGGCTGGCAACTCCGCGCCCTGTCCCCGGACGTCGAACGCATCACGATCGAATCCCTCCGCCCGAAAGCCGTCGAACTCGTCCTGACCTCGATGGCCCGAGCCGCCGTCGACGTCCACGGCGTCATCCCGCACCACCTCCACGACGCCCGCGGCCACGTCGAAACCCTCCCGCCGACCTGGCTACTCGACGCCACCCGTCAACTCACCGACGACACCAAGTCCCGCTACGACGAGTACGCCGCCTCAAGTAGTTGAGACGCGCGGCCCACCCTTGGGCCAACCCATCGAGCCGGGCTCCAGCGCCTCGCGGCGGATCCTTTTCTCGATCACGAACTTGCAGGCCGTCTCCTTGATCACCGCACCCAGCCGGCCCGCGATGTAGAGGTTCACCGCTGTGTCGTCCTTGCGCGCGAGTTGCCGGATGCCGGCGTGCCGCCCGAGGCTGACGCAGGCGCCCGTGAACGCGAGGTCGAGCGCCGCCGGCTCCGTCCCCGCGATGCGGCTGAGCACGGTGTTCGCCGCCTGCGCCCCGAGCGGCCCAGCGGCGTACGTGCTCATCCGCAGCGGCCGGCCCGATGGCGCGGCTGCATCGCCGGTCGCGACGATGCGGTCGTCGTCGACGCTGGTCAGCGTCTCGTCCGTGAGCAGCCGACCGAGCGTGTCGGTCTGCAGTCCGCTCGCGGCAGCCAACTCCGGGACGCCGAACCCCGCCGACCAGATCGTCAACGAACTCGCACGCACGGCCCCGCCGGACAGCACGATGGCATCTGCCCGTACTTCGGTCACCCTGTCCGCCTCGAGTACGACGACCCCGTGCCGAGCCAGCCACTTCGTGATGTATCGACGACCCTGCGCGCTGAAGGTCGGCGCAAGCTTTCCGCCACCCACCAGCGTGACCTTACGGCCCTGCTCAGCTAGTTCGGCAGCCGTCTCGATACCGGTCAGCCCGCCGCCGACCACCGTGACCGGAGCATCGCCGGGCAACTCGTCCAGCCGGCCGCGTAGGAGTTGCGCAGCCTCGTACTCCGCGATGTCGAACGCGTACTGCGCCGCGCCGGGCACCGACGACGGAATCGCCGCGGTGCTGCCGACCGCATAGATCACATAGTCGTAGTCCAACGCCTCGCCCGACGCCAGTCGCACAGTGCGGGAGGCGGTGTCGATGTACGTCGCGCTGTCCACGACCAACTGGATGCCTTCGCCGAGCAGCGTGCCGTACTCGATCGTGGCCTCGCCGGTCCGCGCGACGAACTGGTGCAGCCGGATCCGTTCGACGAACTTGGGGCGGGGGTTGACCAGGGTGATGTCGATATCGGCGCGAAGCCGCAGATGGTTCGCTGCGAGCGTTCCGGAGTACCCGCCGCCGATGACGACGACTTTGTGTTCAGACATGGTGGACATTCCTTTCGTTGTCTCACCAGTCCGACAAGCGAGTCCCTCGGAACGTGAGGCCTCACGTTTCGGCGCGCTGCGTTGTCGTACGGTCATGAACGAACGGCGCCAGCTGATCAACCTTGCCTACCGCCTGCTCGGCTCGCTGGCCGACGCGGAGGACGTCGTCCAGGAGGCCTACACCCGTTGGTATGCCATGTCTCCGCACCAGCGGGACGCGATCGCCTCGCCGGGCGCGTGGTTGACGACGGTCACCAGTCGTCTCTGCCTGAACCTGCTCTCGTCGGCACGGGTACGGCGCGAGACGTACGTCGGCGAATGGATCCCTGAGCCGCTGCCGGAACCCACGAGCCTCGACCCGGCCGATCGGGTCACCCTCGACGAGTCGGTGAACATGGCGTTCCTCGTCGTGCTCGAGTCGATGACTCCGGCCGAGCGCGTCGCGTTCGTCCTGCACGACGTCTTCCGGTATCCGTTCGCCGAAGTCGCCCGGATCGTCGGCCGGAGCCCGGCGGCCTGCCGGCAGTTGGCATCGTCGGCGCGTCGACGCATTCGCGACTCGCAGGCGCCCGTGATACCGGCCGCCCGGCAGGCGCAGATCATCAGACAGTTCAAACAGGCGTGGGAGGCCCAGGACATCGAGGCTCTCGTCGGCCTGCTCGATCCCGACGCCACGGTCGTCGCGGACAGCGGCGGGCTGGTCAGCGCCGTACTCGGGCCGATCGAGGGCGCCGAGCGGATCGCGCGGTCGATGCAGAAGTTCGCCGGCAAGCTCCGTGAGCTGACGATCGTGGAACGTACGGTCAACGGCCAGCCCGGGCTGGTGGCCCAGCGGGACGGAGTGACCGTGACGGTGTACGCGTTCGAGGTCGTGGGGGACCGGATCAAGCACATCTGGGGCGTCCGCAACCCGGGCAAGCTCCGGACCTGGGTTCGCGGCATTGTGCGCTGACAGTTATCGTTTGACGGCGCATAGTCACCGAGGGGGGTTCGCTCATGAAGAAGGCTGTCCTGGCAGTTGTCACCGGCGCGGCCGTCGTCGCCGCGGCACTGGTTCCATCGGGGCCGGCGGTGCAGGCGGCTGAGACGGCTGGGCGGGCGCATACCGCCCCGCCTGGTTTCGGCTCGGCGTTGTCGTCGGTGGAGCAGAAGTCGTGGCAGACGAACGCGAGCGTGAACGCGGTCGCCGTGGCGGGCAACCTGGTGTTCGCGGGCGGCCTGTTCACCCGGGTCCGGCCGCCGGGGAAGGCTCGCGGTGTCGGCGACGCGGCACGCAAGTACTTCGTGGTGCTCAACCGGACCACCGGCGTACCGACGCGGTTCGCGCCGCAGGTCAACGGGCCGGTGTGGAGTGTGGCCACATCGCCGGACGGCCGGTGGGTCGTGATCGGCGGTGACTTCACCGTCGTCGACGGCGTGCCGCGGTCGCGGGTGGCGATGTTCGACGTAGCTACCGGCAAGCTGGTCTCCGGGTGGGACCCGGTGGTCAACTTCCGGGTCGCGGCCCTGAAGATCACCGCGAAGACGGTCTACCTCGGCGGCTCGTTCGGCCAGGTGGACAAGATGGCGCGCAGCCGTCTCGCCGCGGTCACGCTGAGCACCGGCACGCTGCTGCCGTGGAGCCCGGACGCGAACGACGACGTCCATGCGATCGAGGTGTCCACCGATGGCGATCGGGTGTTCGTCGGCGGCGGCTTCACCCGGATCGACGGCCGGTACGATCACGCCCTCGCGATGCTGAACGCCAAGACCGGCGCACTACTGTCGATGCGCGCGTCCGGGGCGATCCCGGCGAAGACCGATGACTGCAACAGCCAGGTGAAGGACCTCGAAGTCCAAGGAAACAAGGTCTTCGCGGCCAACGCCGGCTCGGGTATCGGCTGCTACGACGGGGTCCTGGCCGCGGACGCGACGACAGGCAAGCTGATCTGGCAGAGCCACTGCCTGGGCGCGACCGAGGCGATCAAGGCGATCGGCAACTGGCTGTACAAGGGATCGCACGCGCACGACTGCAGCTCCGACGGCGGGTTCCCGGACAAGACCGGGATGCACCACCTGCTCGTCTACAGCACGATCACCGGCAAGCTCGGCCCGTGGTTCCCGAACACCGATGCGGGCGGGGAGACTCTCGTCGGCCCGCTGGCGTTCGCGTCCGGCGGCAACGACCTGTGGGCCGGCGGCGACTTCACCGAGGTGAACGGCCTACCGCAGGAAGGCCTGACGCGATTCAGCAGCGCCCCGGGTGGAGCCGCCCCGGTCCGGCCGGCCGCCCCGAAGGTCGCCAGCGCCCGGGCCAACAAGGTGACGATCAGCTTCCCGACCGTGCTCGACCGCGACAACCTCACCCTCACCTACCTGCTGTACCGCGGCAGCACGCGCATCGGCAGCTGGTCGCGTACGTCGAACTCCTGGACGAAGCCGACCGTCACGACCGTCACGGACGGGCGTCTGACCAGCGGCCAGGCGCTGTCCTACCACCTCGAGGTCAGCGACGGCCGCAACCTCCAGAAAAGCCCAACGGCAAAAGTCAAGGTCCGTTAGGCTGGCCGTCGAGTCGAAGCCTTCAAGGAGTTGGGGATGCCCGGTCAACCGGGCACGCGCTGACCGTCACCGTCATCGCGTGCCGCCTGCAGCAGTCGTCGCGGAGTGGCACCTTTCCTTGGGGCTTCGTCATGTCGCTGTGGACGCATCGTGATTTCGTTCGGCTCTGGACAGGCCAGAGTGCATCTCAACTCGCAAGCTTCGCCGCTCAGGTGACCCTGCCGCTGGTCGCGGTCACCTCACTCGGCGCCGCCGCCGCACAACTCGGTGTGCTGCGTGCCGTGCAGCAACTCCCGATCCTGTTGTTCTCGCTGGTGGTCGGCGTACTGGTCGACCGCTGGCGGTTCCGGACAGTGCTGGTGGCCGCGGATCTGGGCCGTGCGCTGGTGTTCGCATCGGTCCCGCTCGGGCTGGGGCTCGGGTTGCCGTTCCTGTACGTCGTGGGCTTCGTGGCCGGGACGTTCACGGTCTGCTTCGACGTGGCATACCAATCCGCGTTGCCGCGCCTCGTCGAGCGGAATCAGCTTGCCCAAGGCAACAGCATGCTCGAGACGACGCGATCCGCTGCTCAGATATCTGGGCCGGCGCTCGGCGGTGGACTCGTGTCGTTGCTGACCGCACCGATCGCGATTCTCTCCAGCGCCGCGCTGTTCGCGTTCTCGAGTTTGTCCGTCGCTCAGATCCGCAATCGGACAACAACCGGTGTTCCGCGGACAGGTGTACTGCGCCAGATCGGCGAGGGCCTCCGGATCGTGCGGCACGACAAGTCGTTGCGGGCGATCTCGGCCGCGACCTGTGTGTACCAGTTCGGCTTCACCGCATTGACCACGGTCTATCTGCTGTTCCTGAGCCGCACCCTCGACCTGCCGAGTGCGGTCGTCGGCCTGGTGCTGGCGTCGTTCGGCCCCGGCGTACTGATCGGCTCGTTGCTCTCCGCCTGGCTGCCGAGACGCTTCGGCTACGGCCCGGTCGTCGTCTTCGCCGCATTGATCTCGGATCTCGTCATGCTGACCACCTCGACGTTGCGCGGCTCCGGACCGCTGACGATTGCCGCCCTGATCGTCATCAACATCCTGTACGGCGCGCTCAGCCAGTCCGTCGACGTCGCGGTCACCGCGATCCGCCAACTGATAACACCATTGGAGGTCCAGGGCCGAGTCGTTGCCACGATCAACTTTCTCGGGTTGGGGCTGACTCCGTTCGGCGCGTTGCTCGGCGGCGCCGCGGCCGGAGCGCTGGGAATCCGGGCTGCCTTGCTGATGTCGACCCTGGCGCTGTTTCTCTCCCCGCTCTGCCTGAGCCTGTCCCCGCTGGCGCGGTTACGTCAGTTCAGCGAGTAAAGCTTGGTTCGCAGCCCGGTGGCGTACGCCGGGAAGCGCTCATCGGCCAGCGCCAACGCTTCGTGGAGGTAGTCGATCGCCGCCTGCTGCTGGATCAGACCGCGCAGGCGTCGAGTTCACCGCGTTCGCGATGCAGGGTCGCCGTCCGGACCGCGGTCTCGAACGAGGTGATGTCGAGCGCGTCGTCGTCCAGCCGGAGCCGGTAGCCCTCCGGCGTACGCTCGAGGACATCGGGCGGGAGCACCCGGCGCAGCCGATAGACGTCCGGCGGCAGCACCTTGAGACCGGTGCCGGGAGGGTTGTCTTGCCAGACGAGATCGAAGAGCTCCTGGGGAGTGCAGACCTCGTTCGCCCGCAACGCGAGCACGGCCAGCAGCGTCTGCAGGCGCTGCGCGCCGACAGGTAGTTGGCGACCTTGCCAGTACACCCCCAACGGTCCGAGCAGCTCGATCCGTAGCTGAGAGGTCACCCACCGCAGTTTGCCTTGTTGCCGGATCACCCGGCAACGGACGTCTCACCGGCGCAGGTGTGATTGGGTGGTCGGCATGACGGGCGCGGAGCACTTGGCGGTGATCGCTGCCGGGCTCGGTGCAGGCATCCTGACCTCAACCGTCGGCGTCGCGTCGCTGCTGAGCTTCCCGGTGCTGATCGCGCTGGGAATCCCGCCCGTGGTCGCCAACGCGTCGAACACTCTCGGGCTGTTGCCGGGCGCACTGAGCGGCGCGTTCGGGTACCGGCGTGAGTTGCGCGAGGTGCCACGCCACCAGGTGGTTGCCGTCGTGGTGATCTGTGCCGTCGGCGCGATCGGTGGCGCTTCCCTGCTGCTGGCGTTGCCGTCGCGCGTATTCGCATCGGCAGCGCCTTGGCTGATCCTCTTCACCTGCCTGATCGTCGGCGTCCAGCCCTGGATCTCCCGTTGGCTGCGTGCCCGGTCCGGCCACCCGCACGTGCTGCGCAGATCGATGTCACCGGCAACGACTGTGTTCACCGCGTTGACCGGCGTGTACGGCGGCTACTTCGGTGCCGGCGCCGGCGTGATGATGATGGCCGTCCTCGGCCTCGGGCTCGACCTGGAGCTGCGGATCGTCAACGGTCTCAAGACGCTCGCGCTCCTCGCGGCCAACCTCGTCGCCAGCATCATCTTCATCTTCATCGCCGACCTCGACCTGACCGCGAGCGGCCTGCTCGCGGCCGGCTCCATCGTCGGCGGGTACGTCGGGGCCCACATCGGCCGACGGCTCCCGGAAACCTTGCTCAGGGTGCTGATCATGCTCGCCGGCGTGGTCGCCGCCGTACTCATGCTGCGCTAGACGTGCTGTGAGATGGCCGCGGCCGCGATCAGTAGGCAGATGCCGCCGTTCAGGTACGGGTGGCTGAACAGGATCGCGACGAACTCGCGGATCGTTGCCGTCGGCCAGTAGTACGCCGCGGTGGGGGAGCCGATCACCTGGCCGTTCACCTTGGCCTTGCGAGCCGTCATCGCCGCGCGGAACGCGTGGAAGTTGTTCGTCACGATCAGGCAGCGGTACTTCGGCGTCCGCGCGACCATCAGCTCCCGGCTGAAGGTCAGGTTCTCCAGCGTGCTGGTCGACCGATCCTCGCGCAGGATCCGGTCGTCCGGAACGCCGCGCTCGATCAGGTACGACGCCATCGCGTGCGACTCCGGAACCTCCTCGTCGGGGCCTTGGCCGCCGGACGTGATCATCATCGGCGTACGACCCTTGCGCAGCGCCCGGTCGTACACCTGCTTGCCACGGTCCAGCCGGCTCGCGAGCAGCGGCGTGACCCGCGACCCGCGCAGGCCGGCGCCGAGCACGATCACGAAGTCGACCTTCCGGGACGAGCGGACCCGGCTGTAGACGAACGCGTACACCAGGAAGCAGACGAACAGGAACGCGATGTAGGTCAGCACCCCGATCAGCACCGAGCGCAGCGCCGCCAGCGGCTCCCAGCCGATCTTCTGCACCGCCACGCTGAACACGACGAACCCGATGATGCCCAGCCCCGCGAGCAGCGACAGCAGGTTCTTCGGCCGCCGGCCTTCCCGGCGCAGCATCGTGATGCCGTTGACCACCAGGAACACCGCGAGGACGGCGATCGCCACCGGAATGATGCCGAGGATCCCCAGCACGAGCCAGCGGGCCGCGGTGTTGTTGAACGCGTCGACGACGAAGATCATCCCGATCCCCGCGAACATCAGCGTCAGGACCAGAAAGATCCCGTTCTTGAACAGCCGCCGGTCCCGCAAGAAGCTGACCGCAAACACGACGAACCAGAACGCGGCGATCAGGAAGGCGTACATCGTGCACATGAAATCACGGCGGCCTGACCAGAACCTGGAACCGCAGGGTTCGTGAGTGTCCCGCATGTGCGAGGCTGACGCCATGAGCGGTGTGACTAACTGGGCCGGCAACGTCAGATTCGCCAGTGAGCTGCAGCGGCCTCGGTCCGTCGAGGAACTGCAGGAGCTGGTCGCGGCGGCGGAGAAGGTGCGGGTGCTCGGGACCGGGCACTCGTTCAACCGGATCGCGGACAGCACCGGCACGTTGGTGAGCGTCGCCGACCTGCCTGCTGCCGTCGAGGTCGGCGAGCGTGGCGTGACGGTCTCGGCCGGCTTGCGGTACGGCGAGATCACGGCTGCGCTTCAGGCCCAGGGGCTCGCGCTGCACAACCTCGGATCGTTGCCGCACATCTCGGTGGCCGGCGCCTGTGCGACCGGGACGCACGGGTCGGGGGACGGGAACGGGCCGCTGGCCGATGCGGTCAACGCGATCACGTTCGTGGATGCGCGCGGCGAGCTCGTGACGCTGACCCGTGACGACGAGGACTTCGCCGGGTCGGTCGTCTCGCTCGGTGCGCTCGGCGTGACGGTGAGCATGACGCTCGACGTGCAACCGGCGTACCAGATCAGCCAGGTGGTGTACGACGGGTTGCCGGTCGAGCGCCTCGGGTCGGACTTCGGCGAGGTGATGGGGAGCGCGTACAGCGTCAGCGCGTTCACCGACTGGGTCGACCCGGATGTGATGGTCTGGCGGAAGTCGCGTGATCTCGGCGAGCCTGCGCCGGAGTGGCTGGGTGCTCGCCTGGCGGATGGGCCGCGGCACCCGATCAAGGTGATGCCGGCCGACTACGCGACCCAGCAGGGCGGCGTACCGGGTCCTTGGAACGAGCGGCTCCCGCACTTCCGGCTCGAGTTCACCCCGAGCAACGGCGACGAGCTGCAGTCGGAGTACTTCGTACCCCGGGAGCGTGCGGCCGAGGCGATCGAGGTACTACGGGCCTTGGGCAACCAGTTTGCGCCGGTGATCCAGGTGTCCGAGGTGCGGACGATCGCGGCCGACGAGCTGTGGCTGAGCCCGAGCCAGGGCCGGGACACGGTCGCGCTGCACTTCACGTGGATCCAGGACGAGGCTGCGGTCCGGCCGGTCGTCGCTGCGATCGAGGAGGGGCTCGCCTCGCTCGACGTACGACCGCACTGGGGCAAGGTCTTCGCTGCCGACGCCGCGACGCTGGCCGAGCGGTACCCCAAGGTGAAGGACTTCATCGCGCTGGCGGCGAAGTACGACCCAGCGGGCAAGTTCCGCAACGAGTACCTCGACACGTTCCTGCCTACGAGCTGAGCTCGACCAAGGAGAGCGGGAGATCCTCGATCCGGTACGCCGGGGCCGGTGTCCGCAGCAGCGTGCCGCCAACGTGGCGGGCGCTGTTGCTGAGCACGATCCGGCCCTGATCGTTGACGATGGCAACCTTCCGGTGGGTCGCCCGCAGGCACGGCAGGATCGCCTTCTCGAACGTGAAGACCCGGACATCGGCCCCGGCCACGCCGACGAACCGCTGTGGTGGCGTTTCCGATCGCTGTGTACATGTCGAAGGTGGCGGGTCCGGGGTTGCGGCGGTTCCTGCTGGTGGCGGTGTTGATGCCGTTGTGGGCCAGCTACCTGGTGAAGGCGTACGCGTGGCGCGGGATGTTCTCCGAGGGTGGGCTGGTGTCGTCGGCCTTCGAGGCGGTCGGCCTGAAGTCGCCGGGGTACGGGCTGACCGCGACGGTGGTGACGCTGGCCTACCTGTGGTTGCCGTACATGATCCTGCCGATCTACGCCGGCCTCGAACGGCTTCCGAACTCGTTGCTGGAGGCATCGGCTGACCTGGGCGGCCGGACTCTGCAGACGCTGCGGCGGATCGTTCTGCCGACCATCCTGCCAGCTGTGGCAGCGGGCTCGATCTTCACGTTCAGCCTGACGCTGGGTGACTACATCGCCGTGCGGATCGTCGGCGGCACCAATCAGCTGCTGGGCAACGTTGTGTACGACAACGTTGGCGCGGCCAACAACCTGCCGTTCGCGGCCGCCGTGGCGACGGTGCCGGTCGTCGTGATGCTGGTCTACCTGGCCGCGGTACGTCGTACCGGAGCGATGGAGAGCCTCTGATGACGATGTCGCGCTCTACCCGGATCGTGCTGCGGATCCTGACCGTGCTCGTTCTCGCGCTGATCTATGTGCCGCTGCTGCTCGTGCTGGTGAACTCGTTCAGCGTGAACAAGACGTTCGCCTGGCCGCCGCGGGCCTTCACCCTCGAGTGGTGGCGGCGCGCGGCCGAGAGTCAGGGCGCGCTGGACGCCCTCTGGGTGAGCGTACGGGTCGGGCTGGCCGCGACCGTGGTCGCACTGGTGCTCGGCACGATGATCGCCTTCGCGCTGCAGCGGTTCCGGTTCTACGGCCGCGAAGTCGTGTCGTTGCTGGTGATCCTGCCGATCGCGCTGCCGGGCATCGTCACCGGGATCGCGCTGAACAACGCGTTCCGGACCATCTTCGGGTGGCAGCTCGGGTTCGTCACGATCGTGATCGCGCATGCGACGTTCTGCATCGTGACGGTGTTCAACAACGTGATCGTCCGGTTGCGCCGTACCGGCGTCGCGCTCGAGCAGGCCTCGGCGGATCTGGGTGCGTCCGGGTTCACGACGTTCCGCCTGGTGACGTTCCCGATGATCCGGTCGGCCTTGCTGGCCGGTGCGTTGCTCGCGTTCGCGTTGTCGTTCGACGAGATCGTCGTGACCACGTTCACCGCGGGTGCCGACGTACAGACGCTGCCGATCTGGATCTTCAACAACCTCTTCCGGCCGAACCAGGCGCCGATCGTCAACGTCGTCGCGGCGGCGCTGATCCTGATCTCGGTGATCCCGGTCTGGCTGGCGCAGAAACTGTCCGGCGACGCGGAATCGCTCGGCGCCGGCCGCTGACTGAGGGATGTCGCGCGGATCACACCGGCGGACAGCAACTGCCGAGCCTGTCGCCCGCGTCATTGAGATGTGGGGATCCTCGACAAAACTGTCACGACGATTTTCGCTCTCCTGGCCGGTGTTGCCCTGGTCGGTTGCGCTGCCGACCTCAGCACGGTGGTGGCGCCGGACAACGTCCGCGAGCTCCACGCCTATCAGACTGCGCCGCGCTGCCCGGTGGCTCCGTCCACAGCGGCCGAATGCCGGTGGACGGAGGAGTTCACCGTGTCCGACGTTAGGGTCGTCCCGGAGTCCAAGAGGGGCGACCGCAGTGCGGTCCTGACCAGCGCGTCCGGCACCAGGTGGACCACTGGGTACGGGCACAGCGGCCCGGTCCTGGAGCAACTCGCCGATGGCGACCGGGTGACGGGCACGATCTGGCGAGGCCGGCTGACCGAGATCACGGGCCACGGCGCCGCCCAGGAGACCAGGAGGGCTCCGGTCAACGGGAGCGGACCCGACATTCTGGCGCTGGTCCTGGCATCCAGCGGCCTGGTCACGATCTTCGTCTGCGGCTGGCGGCTGCGACGCGGCCGTGCGACCCCGGAGATGGAGGCCGCCTTCGTCGTCGCCATCGGGCTGCTTCTCCTGGGGCTCTTCTCTGAGGTTCTACTGCTGATCCTCGCCGAGGTCCTGCCGTGGGACGTGGCCGACCACTTCTGGCTGTTCGCTGCCGTCTTTGTCGCCGGTGCCGCCGGGATCGCTGTTTGGCAGCGGCGGAGCTTCAACGCACCGCCGAGCCTCCCCGGGATTCCGATCTAGGCGTACACCTCAGGGCTCGAGGGTGCTCGTGATGGTCCAGAGGAGGTTGCGCATGATGCGGCGGTCTTCGGGGGAGAGGGCGGCGAGCGCTCGGCGGCCGGCGCGGTCGTAGATCTCCTGGACCGTGTGGGCGAGCTCGACTCCGCGGTCTGTCAGCTCGATGCCGACCTGGCGGGCGTCGGCCGCGCTCTTCACCCGGCGCACCAGGCCGGCGGCCTCCATCCGCTGGGTGGTCTTGGTCGCGGTCGGTACTTCGACGTCGAGCACCTTCGCGAGTTTCGCCACCGGAAGCGAGCCGTGATGCAGCAGCTTCGCCAGCACCAACTCCTGCCCGGTGTGCAACCCGCTGCCCGCCAGCTCTTCGGCCACCGCCTTCCGCGCCGCCCGCTCCGCAAACCGCAGCGCGACCAGCACATCCGCCTCATCAGCGGGCGCGTCCGCCGACCATCCCGCCTGGCCGGGTGCAGTGCTCATGTGTGGCTCCGGGGGTGGAACGGGTTGCGGGCGTCGTAGTCGCCTTCGTACTCGGTCGGGATGGCCGGCTCGCCGCGGCTCAGCTGGCTGGCGGAGCGGGGGAGCTCGTCGCGGACCTTCTGGTGGAACGCCTGCGACTCCTCCGGCGTGGTTCGGCCGACGATCTTCCCGGCCTCGACCAGTTGCTTGAGCAGCAGCCGGTCGTCACCGTCGTCGACCGGCTGCTCGCCGACCCCGATCAGCTCGAGCTCCGCGACCCCGGCCGGCGTACGGCGCCGCAGCGCCCACTTCCGGCCGCCGATCGAGATCTTGTCCGGGCTCTTCTTCGCGACCGGGACCAGCGTGCCGCTCTCGTCCTCGCGGGCGACCAGCTTGTACACGAATCCGCAGGTCGGGTACCCGGACCCGGTGACCAGCGACGTACCCACGCCGTACCCGTCGACCGGCGCCGGGGCGAGCGCGGCGATCTGGTACTCGTCCAGGTCGCTTGTCACGATAATCCGGGTCTTGGCCGCGCCGAGCGAGTCGAGCAGCTCTCGGACCTGACCGGCCAGCGAGGGCAGGTCGCCCGAGTCCAGTCGGACCGCGCCCAGTTCGGGGCCGGTCAGCTCGATCGCGGTCCGGACGGCCTCGGCGACGTCGTACGTGTCGACCAGCAGGGTTGTGCCCTTGCCGAGCGCGTCGACCTGGGATCGGAAAGCGTCCCGCTCGCGGTCGTGGAGCAGCGTGAACGAGTGCGCCGCCGTACCGGTGCTCGGGATGCCGAACCGGCGGGCCGCCTCCAGGTTCGAGGTCGCGGTGAAGCCGGCGATGTACGCCGCCAGCGCGGAGGCGACCGCGGCTTCTTCGTGGGTACGCCGTGAGCCCATCTCGATACACGGCCGCCCACCGGCCCACCAGGTCATCCGCGAAGCGGCCGAGGCGACTGCGGAGTCGTGGTTCAAGGTGGAGAGGAAAACGGTTTCCAGGAGGACTGCCTCGGAGAACGAGGACTCGACCACCAGCACCGGGGAGCCCGGGAAGAAGATCTCGCCGTCGGCGTAACCGGAGATGTCGCCGGTGAACCGGTAGTCGGCCAGCCAGTCCCGGGTAGCCTGGTCCACGACGCCGCGATCGGCCAGGAAGGCGATCGTCTGCTCGTCGAAACGGAACCGCTCGAGCGCGTCGAGCAGCCGGTTCACGCCGGCCACCACGCCGTACCGGCGGCCGTCCGGCAGGCGGCGGGCGAACAGCTCGAAGACCGAGCGGCGTTGCGCCGTGCCGTCGGCCAGGCTGGCCTGCAGCATCGTCAGCTCGTAGTGGTCCGTGAGAAGTGCCGTCGAGTGGGGCGCGGTGTCTGTCACAGGGGCAGCCTATTGCGAGACTCGAACCGATGATGGGGAGAATGGACGGGTGAGCACCGCACCGAGCGAGTTGGACAGCCCCGAGGTCACCGAGGCGATCCAGCTGAGCCCGCCCTGGATGACGATCGTCTGGAACGATCCGGTGAACCTGATGGACTACGTCACGTTCGTGTTCCAGACGTACTTCGGCTACTCCAAGCAGAAGGCGGAGAAGCTGATGCTGCAAGTGCACCAGGAAGGCAAGTCCGCGGTCTCGAACGGCAACCGGGAAGCGATGGAACGCGACGTGGAAGCGATGCACTCCTACGGCCTGTGGGCCACCTGCGAGAAGTCGTGACCCGGTTCCGCAAGCGCCGCAAGACCGTCGTCGTCAGTTTCGCCGAACACGAGGCGGACATCCTGGCGAACCTGCTCCGCAACCTCGTCGAGCTCCTGTACGACGGCCTGCCCCCGCGCTCGGCCGAGTCGTCGGATCCGCTCGCGGCGCTGCTGGAGTCGGACGGGCCGACGTCGCCGCCGGAGGACGTCGTACTGCAGCGGCTGCTTCCGGACGCTTACAAGACCGACGACATGGCGTCGTCGGAGTTCCGCCGGTTCACCGAGCGCGGGCTGCGCGAGGGCAAGGTGACCGACGCGAAACGGGTCCTCTCGGCCCTGGAGGAGTCCGGCGCCGACGAGATCGCGCTGGAGCCTGACGAGCAGCTCTCGTGGCTCCGCGCGTTGAACGACCTGCGCCTGGCCATCGGTACGCGCCTCGACATCAAGGACGAGGACGACTACACCACCTGGGAAAAACTCCCCGACGAAGATCCTCGCCGCCTCACGTACGACCTGTATGACTGGCTCGGCTACCTACAGTCAGCCCTCCTCCACAACATGCGCTGACCAAAGGACACCGCTGGTGGAGTAACGCAGGCTCCGTTGGGTGCTGCGTAGCATGCGCTAGGTGAGCTATCCGAAGGTTGGGGTGCCGGACTTTCCCGGGGTCGAGCGTGGGGTGCTCGAGTACTGGGACGTCGACGGGACGTTCAGGGCGTCGTTGAAAGGTGAGGACGAGTTCGTCTTTTATGACGGGCCGCCGTTTGCCAACGGGTTGCCGCATTACGGGCATTTGCTGACGGGGTATGTGAAGGATGTGGTGCCGCGGTACCAGACGATGCGTGGGCATCGGGTGGAGCGGCGGTTCGGGTGGGATACGCATGGGTTGCCGGCTGAGTTGGAGGCCCAGCGGGTGCTCGGGCTGAAGACGAAGGCGGAGATCCTGCAGCTGGGGATCGAGAAGTTCAACGACGCGTGCCGGGCGTCGGTGCTGAAGTACACCGACGAGTGGCGTTCGTACGTGACTCGGCAGGCGCGGTGGGTGGACTTCGACCACGACTACAAGACGCTGAATCCCGACTACATGGAGTCGGTGATCTGGGCGTTCAAGACGCTCTACGACAAGGGCCTGGTGTACGAAGGGCTGCGAGTCCTTCCGTACTGCTGGAACGACGAGACGCCGTTGTCCAACCACGAACTGCGGATGGACGACGACGTCTACCAACCGCGGCAGGACCCGTCGGTGACGGTCGCCGTCGAGCTGGAGACGGGCGAACGGCTGCTCGCCTGGACGACTACGCCGTGGACGTTGCCCAGCAATCTGGCGATGGCGGTGGGGCCGGATCTCGACTACGTCGTGGTCGACGATTCCGAGGGACGTCCGACGATCCTCGCGGACGCGCGCCTGGCGGCGTACGCCGACGGCGCCGGCCTGGGCACCGAGGTGCGTCGGCGCTTCAAGGGCACGGACCTGATCGGGCTTCACTACACCCCGCTGTTCGACTTCCTCGCCGGGACCGACAACGCCTTTCAGGTGATCGCGGCCGACCACGTCACCACCGACGACGGTACGGGCGTGGTGCACATGGCACCGGCGTACGGCGAGGAAGACCAGCTCGCCTGCGACGCCGTCGGGATCCCCACGGTGCTGACCGTCGATGACGCGGCGCATTTCACCGCGGTCGTTCCGCCGTACCAAGGTCTGCATGTCTTCGAGGCGAACCGGCCGATCATCCGCGACCTGCGCGCCGCCGGGGCCCTGGTGCGTGAGGACAGCATCGTGCACAGCTACCCGCACTGCTGGCGGTGCCGGAATCCGCTGATCTACAAGGCGGTCTCGAGCTGGTTCGTCGAGGTGACCCGGATCCGGGACCGGATGGTCGAGCTGAACGAGCAGATCACCTGGGTGCCGGAGCACGTCAAGCACGGGCAGTTCGGCAAGTGGCTGTCGAACGCGCGCGACTGGTCGATCAGCCGGAACCGCTTCTGGGGTTCGCCGATCCCGGTCTGGCGGTCGGACGATCCGGCGTACCCGCGGATCGACGTCTACGGCTCGATCGAGGAGCTGGAGCGGGACTTCGGGGTGGAGGTCCGCGATCTGCATCGGCCGTATGTCGACGAGCTGACCCGGCCCAACCCGGACGACCCGACCGGGCGGTCGACGATGCGGCGGGTGCCGGATGTGCTGGACGTGTGGTTCGACTCGGGGTCGATGAGTTTCGCGCAGGTGCATTACCCGTTCGAGAACACCGACTGGTTCGAGGAGCACTTCCCGGGCGACTTCATCGTCGAGTACATCGGCCAGACGCGCGGCTGGTTCTACACGATGCACGTGCTGGCGACGGCGTTGTTCGACCGGCCCGCATTCAGGTCGTGCCTGAGTCACGGGATCGTGCTCGGCAACGACGGGCAGAAGATGAGCAAGTCGCTGCGGAACTACCCGGACGTCACCGAGGTCTTCGACCGCGACGGCGCGGACGCGATGCGCTGGTTCCTGATGTCGAGCCCGATCCTGCGCGGCGGCAACCTGATCGTCACCGAACAGGCCATCCGCGACGGCGTCCGCCAGACCTTGATCCCGCTCTGGAACGCCTGGTCGTTCTTCACCCTGTACGCCAACGCCGCCAACACCGAAGGCACCTGGTCGACCACATCGCCGCACGTCCTGGACCGCTACCTCCTCGCCGGCCTCCGGACGCTGGTCGTCGACGTCCAGACCCACCTCGACAACTACGACATCGCGTCCGCCTGTGACGCGGTCCAGGGCTACACCGAGATCCTGACCAACTGGTACATCCGCCGCTCGAGGGACCGCTTCTGGTCCGGCTCGCAGGACGCGATCAACACGCTCTACACCGCCCTCGAGGTCTTGTGCCGTACGGCGGCACCGCTGCTCCCGCTGGTGACCGAGGACATCTGGCGCGGGCTCACCGGTGAACGGTCGGTGCATCTGACCGACTGGCCGTCGTACGCCGAACTCCCGGACGATCCTGAGCTGGTTGAGCGGATGGAGCGCGCCCGTGAGGTGTGTTCGGTCGCGTCGTCGATTCGGAAGGCGAGCGGGATCCGGGCTCGGCAACCGCTGCTCAAGTTGACCGTGGCAACGTCCGCGGATCTGCAGGCGCTGGTGCCGTTGATCGCCGCCGAGGTGAACGTTCGGGACGTCGTGCTGACCTCGGCCGACTCGGTCGATGCGCCGGTATCGCAGCGGTTGACGGTCAATGCGCGCGCCGCAGGTCCGCGGCTCGGTCGCGACGTACAGCAGGTGATCAAGGCGTCGAAGAGCGGCGACTGGTCGGTTTCGGCCGATGGCCTAGTAGTTGCTGGTGGCATCGAATTGCAGGACGGCGAGTACACGCTGGAGACCACGCTCGCCGACGGGCATGAGGCGAGCGCGCTGCTTCCGGGCGGCGGGTTCGTCGTACTGGACACCACCGTCACGCCCGATCTGGAAGCGGAAGGTGTCGCGCGGGACGTCGTACGGGCGATCCAGCAGGCGCGGCGTGATGCCGGGTTCGAGGTGACGGATCGGGTCCGGCTGACGGTTACCGCGGACCCGTCGACGGCGGCCGCCGTACAGACGCATCGTGAGCTGATCATGAGCGAGACGTTGGCGACTGAGCTGGAGGTTGTGGAGGGCAGCGAGCTGACGGTCGGCGTGAGTGCTTAGGGTTGCGCTCATGGAGACGCGGAGGCTTGGACGGACCGGTCGGGACGTGGGCGTGGTCGGGCTCGGTGCGTGGCAGTTGGGCGCGGACTGGGGCGCGGTGGACGAGAGCGACGCGCTCGGCGTACTGCAGGCGGCGATCGAGGGCGGCGTCACGTTCATCGACACCGCGGATGTGTACGGCGATGGGCGGAGCGAGCGGCTCGTCGGGCAGGTGCTGAAATCGCACGACGGGCTGACCGTCGCGACGAAGATGGGCCGCCGGGTCGAGCAGGTGCCGGAGAACTACACGCTTGAGAACTTCCGCGCGTGGAACGACCGCTCCCGCCAGAACCTCGGCGTGGACACGATCGACCTGGTCCAGCTGCACTGTCCGCCGACGCCCGTGTACTCCAGCGACGAGGTGTTCGACGCGCTCGACTCGATGGTCGACGAGGGTCGCATCGCGGCGTACGGCGTGAGCGTCGAGACCTGCGCGGAGGCCCTCACCGCGATCGCGCGGCCGAACGTCGCGTCGGTGCAGATCATCCTGAACGCGTTCCGCCTGAAGCCGCTCGACGAGGTGCTCCCCGCGGCCGCCGCGGCCGGTGTCGGCATCATCGCGCGGGTCCCGCTGGCCAGCGGCCTCCTGTCCGGCAAGTACGACGAGCACACCACGTTCTCAGCCGACGACCATCGCACGTACAACCGCCACGGCGAGGCCTTCGACGTCGGCGAGACCTTCTCCGGCGTGGACTTCGCGACCGGCCTGGAAGCCGTCCGCCGCCTGATGCCCTGGCTCCCCGCCGGCGCCACCATGGCCCAGTTCGCCCTTCGCTGGATCCTCGACCAACCCGGCGTCTCGGTCGTCATCCCCGGCGCCCGCAACCCCGCGCAGGTAGCCGGCAACGTCTCGGCGGCCGCCCTCGCCCCGCTCACCGACGACCAACTGACCGCCGTGCGCGACACCTACGACGAGCTGATCCGGCCGCAGATCCACGACCGCTGGTAACGCTCTGTCCAAATCGTGGACCGACTTGGCGGTTGGCGGGGTCGGTCACGCGGTCGCCGTACCGTGGAGGCGTGCTGGTCATCGAGAAGGAGACGTACGACGCGATCGTCGCGCATGCCCGGAAAGATCATCCGGACGAGGCGTGCGGAGTGGTTGCGGGGGCGGAGGGGTCGGATCGGGCTACCCGGTTCATCCCGATGCTGAATGCGGCGATGTCGCCGACGTTCTACGAGTTCGACTCCGGGGACCTGTTCCGGCTGTACAAGGAGCTCGACGAGCGGGACGAGGAGCCGGTGGTGATCTACCACTCGCACACCGCCACCGAGGCGTACCCGTCACGCACCGACATCACCCTCGCGCAGGAGCCCGGCGCGCACTACGTGCTGGTGTCGACGCGGGACGGCGCGGACGCCCCGGCGTACGACGGGCCGGTCGAGTTCCGCTCGTACCGGATCGTCGACGGCGAGGTCACGGAAGAAGAAGTACGCGTGGTTGGTTCCTATACAGAAACCCTTGAAGGAGAAGACTGAGATGGCGATCGAGCTGCGCGTGCCGACGATCCTGCGCACCTACACCGGCGGGGCGAAGGCTGTTACCGGCGACGGTACTGACCTGGCCGCGTTCATCGACGACGTGAACGGCAACCACCCGGGCCTCAAGGAGCGCATCGTGGAGGGTGAGCCGGAGGAGCTGCGCCGGTTCGTGAACGTCTACGTGAACGACGAGGACGTCCGGTTCACCGGTGGCCTGAAGACCGAGGTCAAGGACGGCGACGTCGTCGTCGTACTTCCGGCGGTGGCCGGCGGCTCCAAGAGCACGGTCTGACGATGCGCTTCGACAGCCTGCTCGACTCGGTCGGCGGCACCCCGCTGGTCGGTCTCCCGAAGCTGTCGCCGTCGGGTGATGTGCGCCTGTGGGCCAAGCTCGAGGACCACAACCCGACCGGCTCGATCAAGGACCGGGCCGCGCTGCGGATGCTGCTGGACGCGGAGAAGGACGGCCGGCTCCGCCCGGGCAACACGATCCTCGAGCCGACGTCGGGCAACACCGGGATCTCGCTGGCGATGGCCGCCAAGCTGCGCGGCTACCGGATGGTCTGCGTGATGCCGGAGAACACCTCCGAGGAGCGCCGCCAGATCCTGCGGATGTGGGGCGCCGAGATCATCTCGTCCCCGGCCGCGGGCGGTTCCAACGAGGCCGTGCGGGTGGCGAAGCAGGTCGCGGAGGACCACCCGGACTGGGTGATGCTGTACCAGTACGGCAACCCGTCGAACGCTCTTGCCCACTACGACGGCACCGCGCGCGAGATCTTCGACGACCTCCCGTCGGTGACGCACTTCGTCGCCGGCCTCGGCACGACCGGCACGCTGATGGGCGCCGGCCGGTTCTTCCGCGAGCACAAGCCCGAGGTGAAGATCGTCGCCGCCGAGCCGCGGTACGGCGAACTCGTCTACGGCCTGCGCAACCTCGACGAGGGTTTCGTCCCCGAGCTGTACGACGAGACGCTGATCGACGCCCGTTTCTCGGTCGGCCCGCGCGACGCCGTCCGCCGGGTCCGCGAGCTGCTCGACAACGAAGGTATCTTCGCGGGCATCTCGACGGGCGCGATCCTGCACGCCGCCCTCGGCCAGGCGGCCAGGTGCGTGCGTGACGGCGAGACCGCGGACATCGCGTTCGTGGTCGCGGACGGCGGCTGGAAGTACCTGTCCACCGGCGCCTACGAAGGCACGATCGACGAGGCCGAGGATCGCCTCGAGGGCCAGCTCTGGGCCTGACGCAGGGGTGAACGGTGGGGCCGGGCCGGCGGGCGGAGGGCCGGTCCGTGCCTTTTGTTGCCTTTGGCACCTACCTACTGTTGTTTGAAGAAGAGCTTGCGGCCCAGCCGGGGCTGGATCCCGCGGCCCTTGCAGCTGCTGCAGGGGCGTTGGGCGTAGCTGAAGATGCTGCCGTGGTGCCGGCCGGCACCTTTGCATCGGCCGCATTTCGCGTTCGGGTGCAGGGACAGTGAGACGACGTACAGCGCGAACGCTGCCATCAGGAGCAGCACCAGCATGCCGGTCGGCCCGATGGCCGTCAGCACGTCTGCGGCAGTGCCCGTGTTCGAATCCGTGGCCTGACTGGCCGCCTGTCCTGCAGCGGTCACGTGGTCAGGCTGTGGAGTTGGTGCGGTGCCCAGTACCACCGCGAAGTGGTGCGCCAAGTTCATGGCATCACGAGGGGCGGTCGAACAAACATCGCTCCAGAGTGGCGTGCATCACGCGAAAAGGCAATTCCATAACGTAAAGATGTGGATAACCTCGGCGTGTCTCCTGGTGAGGTTAGGTAAGGCTCCCTTCGGGTCTGCCCGTCCGCGGACCTGTATAAGCTTTCACCCGTGGCAGACGCACCGGTGGGGATCTTCGATTCAGGCTTCGGGGGACTCACCGTCGCCCGCGCGGTTCTCGATCAGTTGCCGCACGAACCGATCCTGTATCTCGGCGACACCGCCCGCCAGCCCTACGGTCCGAAGCCGATCGCCGAGGTGCGTGAGTACGCGCTCGAGTGTCTCGATCACCTGGTCGAGGCCGGCGTGAAGATGCTCGTGATCGCCTGCAACTCCGCCAGCGCCGCGATGCTGCGCGACGCCCGCGAGCGGTACGACGTACCGGTCGTCGAGGTGATCCTGCCTGCGGCCCGGCGAGCGGTTGCCGCGACGCGCAATCAGCGTGTGGGCGTGATCTGCACCAGGGCAACAGCTCAATCGCTTGCGTATGAAGACGGTTTCGCCGCGGCGCCGCAGATCGAGCTGTTCACGCAGGCGTGCCCGAAGTTCGTGCCGTTCGTCGAGGCAGGCGTGACGTCCGGGCCCGAGCTGATCGAGGCCGCGCACGAGTACCTCGACCCGATGGTGGAGGCCGGCGTCGACACGCTGATCCTCGGCTGCACTCACTACCCGCTGCTCACCGGCGTGATCTCGTACGTGATGGGTGACAACGTCACCCTGGTCAGCAGCGCCGACGAATGCGCCAAGGACGTGTACAGCATGCTCACGAAAACGGGCCTGCTCCGCCCGGACAACCTGCCGGCTCCGCAACACCGCTTCGTCACGACCGGCAGCCCGGACGAGTTCGCGGCGATCGGCTCGCGCTTCCTCGGACCGGTCCTGTCGAGCGTCGACCAGTTCGCCTGGGTCCGCTGAAGTGTGACCTGGGTCGCACCCGGATGTTGTCTCCGGCATCGGTCGACCGCGGAACGCCTGTGTGGCAGGCGGATCGACGCGTCGGCCTTGCCTGCAAACGTCGGAACTCGCCGGTAGTGTTCCAAGTATGAAGCTCACCGTGATCGGTTGCTCCGGGTCCGTGCCCGGGCCGGACTCGGCCGCCTCGAGCTATCTGGTCACTGCCGACGGGTTCAACCTGATCCTGGATCTCGGCAGCGGTGCGCTCGGCTCGCTCCAGCGGCACCTCGCCGTGCCGGAGATCGGGGCGATCGGCCTGTCCCATCTGCATCCTGACCACTGCATGGATCTGTGCGGTCTGTACGTCGCGGCGAAGTACGCGCCGGGCGCGCCGATCCCGCGGATCCCCGTCTTCGGCCCACCCGGGACTGCGCAGCGGATGGCGCTCGCCTACGACCTGCCGCTCGATCCGGGGATGGAGGAGCAGCTGGACTTCTACGCCTGGCAGGAAGTCCAGACCGTCGGGCCGTTCACGATCAGGACCGCGCCGATGGTGCATCCGGTGCCGGCGTACGCGATCCGCGTTGAGCACGGCAACAGGTCGCTCGTCTACACCGGCGACACCGGGCCGAACGACGCGTTGATCGATCTCGCCCGCGGCGCCGACGTGCTGCTCTCCGAAGCGGCGCTCCCGGACAACGACCCGCACAATCCGATTGACCTGCACCTGACACCGGCGGATGCTGGCGAGCATGCGAAGAAGGCCGGCGTGAAGCGGCTCGTGATCACCCACGTCCCACCCTGGTACGACCGCGTCACCCAGGCCGAGAACGCCCGCCGCACCTTCTCCGGTCCGGTCGAGATCGCCACGCCTCATGCCGTTTTCGACATCTGACGGCGTGCGGTTGTGGACCGCAACCACCGGCACGGCCACGTCCAGACCGGCTGTTGTGATCCTGCACGGCGGGCCGGGTCTCTGGGACGACTATGCCGTGCTCGCGGAGATGATCGACGACCTCACCGTCGTCCATCGCTTCGACCAGCGCGGCTGCGGCCGGTCCGATCCGTCCGAGCTTCAGACCATGGCCCGGCACGCGCAGGACATCGACGAGCTCCGCGCGTACTTCGGCCATGAGCGGATCGTTGTCCTCGGCCACTCCTTCGGCGCGACGCTCGCCCTGCTGTACGCCGGGACGTACGGCGATCAGACAGCGGGTCTGATCTACCTCGGCGGCGTCGGCATCGGCGATTGGAGTACGCCGTCCCGCGCGGAGCAGCTGCGCCGGATGACCGCGGAGCAGATCGCGCAGCTCGACGAGCTCTCCGGCCGCCAACGCAGTCCGGCCGAGGAGACCGAGTTCCGGATGCTGTCGTGGTTCACCGACCATGCCGACCAGGACCGCGCGATGGAGTGGGCCTACCGGAGCGCCTCGGTGGATCTCCCGATCAACTTCGCTGCCAACAGGGCGCTCATGGTGGACATCCGGAGTTGGCCGGACGAATTCCTCCCGGGTCTGGCCGCCGGTCTCGAGTGCCCGGTCACGTTCATCCACGGCGACGGCGATCCGCGGCCGGTGTCCACCGTGCAGGACCTGGCTGCGCACGTCCCGCATCACACGTTCGAGCTGATCCCGTCCGCCGGGCATTCGCCCTGGCTGGAGCAGCCGGACCTGTTTCGGAGTGTGCTGCGGCGCGTCGTGTCAGGCGAAGAAGGCGCGTAGCGACTGAGCGACCTCGGCCGGGCCGCCGTCGTCCGTGGGGCCGGAGTGGTCCAGCTTGGGGATCGTGATCCGCTTCGAGCGGGGCAGTACGCCGGTCAGTGCCTCCAGCGAGCGCTCGAAGTACGCCGGACTGCGCGATCCGCCGAGCAGGAGGACGTCCGCGTCGATCGTCGCGTAGTCGTCGATGGTGTCCGCGAGTTGCCCGACGAGCTGCATGTCTGCGGACATGGTCGGGACGAGGTCCGGGATCGGCACGTTGTCGCCGACTGCCTTGCGCTGGAACCGGAGCGCGAGGTTCATCGGCGGGACGAGGATGAACCGCGGGACTGTGCGGAACACGCGATCCGCTTCGAGACCCTTGAGCACGCTCACCAGCGCCGCCGCGACCTTGCCGTCGGCGAGCTCGCGGCGGTACCGCGGCAACCACTCGACGGGGACCGAGTCGTGGATGGACAGCGGCGGCTCGTAGAGCGCGAGCTTCTCGATCGCCGGCGTCACGCGCGCCGTACGAAGGCCGATCAGCGCACCTGAGCTCAGTCCGAAGACCCGCGACGCGCCGGTTTCCTTGAGGAGCGCCTGCAGGTCCTCGACCTCACGCTCGATCCCGTAGTCGGCGCCGTGCGCTCCGCTCAGACCGCGTCCCCGGCGGTCCGGCACGGTGACGGTGAAGTCATCCGCCAGCGCCTCGGCCAGCTTCATGAAGTCCTGCGCGGCGAGCATCGAGCCGTGCAGCAGGACCACCCCCGGCCCACTTCCGAACTGACGAAAGCCGATCGTCGTGCCATCGGCCGACACCACAGATCCCTTGCGATACATCTGTCCTCCCAAAAACCCGGGCACACTGTACGCAGTAACAGTACTGCGAACAGCGTGCGCAGTAAACTCCCGCCATGGACCGACCACCGATCTGGCTCCGCCCGGAGCGAGCCGCCCGCGGGCCGCGGCCGGCGCACAGTCGCGAGGAGATCGCCGCAGCCGCCGTCCGGGTCGCGGATGCCGAAGGACTCGCGGCGGTGTCGATGCGGCGCGTTGCGACCGAGCTCGGCACCGGCACGACCTCGCTCTACCGCTACGTCGACGGCAAGGACGAGCTCTTCGACCTGATGGTCGACCGGGCGATGGGCGACGGCCGGCCGCCGGTGCCGACGGGCGATTGGCGCGTCGACCTGGCGGCGGTCGCCCATGCACAGCGCGCCATGATGCTGCGTCATCCCTGGCTCGTCCGCCTGCCTGCGACCAGGCCCGTCCTCGGCCCTAACACGCTGGCCTGGCTCGAGGCGACGTACGCCGCGGTCGACGTACCGGGGCTGGATGCCGACGAGGTGCTGGCGCAGGCGGCGACCTTGCTGACCTTCGTGCGCGGTCATGCGCTGGAAGAGCTGACCGAGCGCGAGGCGGGCTCGACGATGACGGACTGGCTGACCAAGCAGTCGCAGCAGTACGCCGAACAGGTCATAGGGAGCGGCGACTACCCCCACCTGAGCCGGATGATGGTCGAGGCCGGGACGCCGCACGCGGCCGACCGGTTCGACCGGCTGTTCGCGCGGAGTCTCGAGCATGTGCTGACCGGACTGGCGGCTGAGCGGGACTAGCCATTTCGCAATTCTGAGATCTACTCTCAAATTAGAGCTGATCTCAGAAAGGTGTTCTGTCATGACCGCAACGACCCTCGACCCGCGCCGGTGGTGGGCGCTGGGTGCGATGTCCATCAGCCTGATCGTGATCGGGCTGGACCTGACCGTGCTGAACGTCGCGCTGCCGACGCTGGCCACCGATCTGAAGGCGTCGACCAGTCAGCTCCAGTGGTTCGCTAACGCGTACACGCTGGTGCTCGCCTCGCTGCTGCTCCCGGCCGGGCTGCTCGGCGACCGGTTCGGGCCGAAGCGGCTGATGCTCGGGGCGCTCGTGGTCTTCGGGCTGGCTTCGGCGGCGTGCGCGTTCGCGAACTCGCCTGGCCAGTTGATCGCGGCCCGGGCGGCGCTCGGGGTCGGGTCGGCGTTCCTGATCCCGCTGTCGATGTCGTTGCTCAACCTGCTGTTCGCGCCGGAGGAACGGCAGCGGGCGATGACGATCTGGCTGATGGCGAACTCGATCGGCATCCCGCTGGGTCCGCTGCTCGGCGGCTGGCTGCTCGACCACTACCGCTGGGGCTCGATCTTCCTGATCAACCTGCCACTAGTTGCAATCGGACTAGTTGCAGTGGCGCTGTTGATCCCGACGATGGCCGGACACCGGTCGCGGCGGATCGACGTACCTGGGATTCTGCTCACCGCGGCCGGGCTGGTTGCGTTGACGTACGGGTTCATCGCGGCGGGAGAGCACGGGTGGGGCTCGGCGTGGGCGCTCGGTGGGATCGCGGGCGGCGTGGTCTTGCTGACCGCGTTCTGGGCGTGGGCCCGGCGTACGGCGGATCCGTTGGTCGACCTGAAGCTGTTCCGGTCGGCGGGGTTCACGTGGGGGACCGTGCTTGCGACGCTGGCGTCGTTCGCCTTGGTGGGGTTGCTGTTCGTGCTGCCGCAGTTGTTCCAGGCTGTGCAGGGCGCCGACGCATTCCAGGCCGGGCTGCGGTTGCTGCCGATCATCGGCGGGATGCTGATCGGCGCGAAGGTGGCCGAGCGGCTGCTCGAGCGGGCCGGAGCGCGAGTGACCGTGGTGATCGGGTTCTCGTTGATGCTGGCCGGGTTGGTGATCGGGGCGTTCACGAAGGCCGGCGACGGCTACGGGTTCACGGCGATCTGGGTGAGTCTGGTCGGGGTGAGCATCGGGTTCACGCTGCCGCCGATGAACGGGTTGGCGCTGGCGGCACTGCCGATCGAGCGGAGTGGGTCCGGGTCCGCGCTGATCCAGGCGTCACGGCAGGTCGGCGGCACGCTCGGGGTGGCGATCCTCGGGACGGTGCTCAACGCGGCGTACCGGAGTCACTTGGATGTCAGCGGACTGCCGCCCGCGGCTGCGGATGTGGCCCGCGACAGCGCGTCGGCTGCGATCGCGATCGGCTCGCCCGGCCTGACGCGCTCGGCGCAGGCGGCGTTCGTCAACGGCATGGACGTGACGCTGTGGGTGTGCAGTGGGCTCGCGGTGGCCTCGATCGTGCTCGCGCTGGCCTTTCTGCCACGCCGTACCGCGGTTGCCGACCGGGAAGTTGTCACAATCGGAGCATGAGCGGGCTGCGGGAACGGAAGAAGGCCAAGACCAGGGCGGCGATCCAGGAGCATGCGCTGCGGTTGTTCCGGGACCAGGGGTACGCCGAGACGACCGTCCAGGAGATCGCCGCCGCGGCCGAGATCTCGCCGGCGACGTTCTTCCGGTACTTCCCGACCAAGGAGGACACGATCGTCCTCGATCGGCTCGACCCGGTGATGATCGAGCTGTTCCGCAGCCAGCCTGCCGAGATGAGCCCGACCGATGCCCTTCGCGCTGCGATCAGGCAGAGCCTCGACACCCTGACCGAGGACGAGTGGGCGCTCGAGTCCCAACGCCAGGAGCTGGTGATGAACGCTCCCGAGCTGCGGGTCCGGATGCTCGACCAGCTCTACGAAGGCATCGACCTGCTCGCCTCTCTGGCAGCCGAACGCACCGGCCGGGCCCCGGACGACATCGCCGTACGGGCCTGGGCCGGAGCGGTCGTCGGCGTCGTGATGGCGACGTACCGGCAGCTGGAGGTCGACGGTCCGCTCCCGAAGTACCTCGAGACGATGGACCGCGCCTTCGACCAGCTGGGCGGGCTCCGGCTCGCTCCGTAGTAGGGCACTGTAGTCAGGCCACCTTCTCGGCCACCTGCACGGACAACGGATCGCCCGGCCGCAGACCGAAGGCGGCGGCCGCGGAGCCACCGCGGATCACCAGCTCGGTGAACCCGCTGCCTGAGCTGCCCTGGATGATGCCGGGCGTGTTCCGCGGGACGGCGGTCAGGTGCGGGTAGCAGGTCACGTCCTTGCCCTGGGCAACAGTCACGACATCGCCCGGGGTGAGGCCGAGATCGCGGTCGAGTTTGCAGTTGCCGAAGTTGTCGACGACGGCAACGACCGGGTCCGCGTCGAGGGTTTCGGGGATGACGGTCTCGACGGCGGGTACGGCGCGATCGTCGGCGACCCATTTCGCCAGCAACGGCAGGTACCACAGGCTGCGGAACTGCGTGCCGGCGATCTTGTCGATCTCGTCCGCCGCGAATCCGGCCGCGGTCACTGCTTCGCGGATATCGGTCACGTAGACGTGGCTGATGCCGAGCTCCCGGCGTACCAAGGAGAGGGCGCGGGCGTTGAAGGTGCTCGCTATCAGGTGCTTGCCGTACCAGAAGAAGCAGAACGGTACGCCGTTCGGCCAGACGCCGTCGCGGGGCGCGATGTTGAGCAGGGTGATGGTCGGGTGGCCGTCCTCGCCAAGGGACTCAGTGGCAAGCAGGCAGTCGAGCAGGGTCAGCGCGGCGAACGACTCCGGATCGGGTCCGTCGGCGGCGACGATGGTCGGCGACTGGCCGAACAGGGCGCCGATCCGGGTGCTGAGTCTGGCGCGGGCGTTACCGTCGTGACAGTCGGTGATGTAGGTGATCGGGTACATAGCAGGCTCCTGGTGGTTGCAGCTTGTCTGGGAAACGAAAGAGGCCCCCGACATCGGGGGCCTCTCGCTGCAAGCACACGTGCCTACGCCGCTGAAGTCACCCGCATCGAGGGCTCAGCATTCGCATAGCGGCGTACCAGGTCACGTCGAGGATCGTAGCACTCAGCGAACCTGGCCATTGTCGAAATAGCTGACCAGGGTCGGGTCGAGCGGCGGGATGTCCTGCGGTACTCCGTTCGCGCGGAGTGACTGGGTCGCGGCGTAGCCGGCGGCCACCGCGGCGCGGGCGGCGACCGGGGAGGTGAGCGTCGCGCCGCCGTCGCGGACGAAGTTCACGAACTCGGCGACCAGGTGCGGGTCGGCGCCGCCGTGGTGGTCGGTCTCGCCGGAGATCTCGACGACCTGGTCGGCGTCCTCGCGATACCCGGAGCGACGGCTGTTCCAGACCTTCACCACGCCGCCCGCGGTGTCGCCGAAGTTCTCCAGCCGGCCGTGCGTGCCGATCACGGTGTAGTTGCGCCAGTAGTCCGGCGTGTAGTGGCACTGCTCGTAGTTCATCATCACGCCGTTGTCGAGCAGCAGGTTCACCTGCGAGATGTCCTCGACGTCCATCACCGGAGCCAGGCCCTTCTGCTCCAGCGGCGGCCAGTTCTTCTCGCTGACGAACTCCTTGAACCGCTGGTCCGAGCGATCCTGCCGGTCCTCGATCCCGCCGTACAGGGTGAGCGCACCCATCGCGTTCACCCGGGTCGTGTAGCCGCCGGCCAGCCAGTGCATCACGTCGATGTCGTGGGCACCCTTCTGCAGCAGCAGTCCGGTGGTCCGCCGACGGTCCGCGTGCCAGTCCTTGAAGTAGAAGTCACCGCCGTGGCCGACGAAGTGCCGGCACCAGATCGCCTTCACGTCGCCGATCGCGCCGTCCTGGATCAGCTTGCGCATCGTCAGTACGACGGACATGTGGCGCATGTTGTGGCCGACGTACAGCCGTGCGCCGGAGTCGTAGGCCGCCTGCAGCACGCGATCGCACCCTTCGGTGGTGATCGCCAGCGGCTTCTCCACGAAGACGTTGACCCCGGCCCGGAGGAAGTCGATCGCCGGCCCCTCGTGCAGGTCGTCCGGCGTCGTCAGGAAGACGCCGTCGAGCTTGCCGTCCAGCAGCTCGGTGTGGTCGGCGTACCCCGTTGCCTGCGGGTACAACTCGAGCGTCGCGTCCCGCTGGGGTGCGGACGGGTCGGCGACGGCCACAACCTCCGACCCTTCGCCGGGCCGGTGCGCGTAGTTTGCGATCCGACTCCGGGACCCGAGACCCACCACGCCAAACCGAAGATCACTCATACCAGCACTCCTGCACATAGTTGTTTCCAGAAGCCTAACTCCGAGCAGTTCCGATCTTCAATCATCTGCCTTTGCCATGACGTTGCCCCACTCGTCATCCGCCGAACATCACGGTCTCGCTCTGTGCGCCCACCATGGCGGAATGTGAGCCTCCACTACGTGGCACTGGGGGACTCGACCACCGTAGGTGTCGGGGACCCGATGAACGGCAGCAGTACAACCGACCTGTCCGGTGCCGGTGCGCGCCCGGGCGAGGGGTGGCGGGGCTGGGCCTCGCTGCTCGCCGACTCCCTGGCCAGCTCCCACCGTGTGACGTTCTCCAACTTCGCGACCAGCGGCGCCACCGTGCCGATCGTCGCGACCGAGCAACTACCCGAAACCGGCGATGATCCGATCGACATCGCCTCGTTGATCGTCGGGGTGAACGACACCTTGCGGTCCACCTTCGACGCCGGCCGGATCCGGGATCATCTGCAGCAGATCGCGGACGAACTGACCGCCCGCGGCGCGCTGCTGCTGACGGTCCGGTTCCACGACCACGGCAAGGTGTTCGGCCTGCCGAAATGGCTGCGGCGACCGCTGTGGCACCGGATCGAGCAGGTCAACATCGTGTTCGACGATCTGCACGCGCGGTACGGCGGGATCCGGCTGGACATGGCCGATTATCCCGAGGTGTACCGGCGGGACTTCTGGAGCATCGACCGGTTGCATCCGGGGGAGCGGGGACACCGCAAGCTCGCCCGTGCGTTCGCCGACGAGTTGGCGATCCGCGGGTTGCCGATCGACGTACGGCCGGATCTGGACTGTGCATACCGGCCGCCGAGTCGCTGGGCGGACGCGATGTGGCTGGTACGCGAAGGCGTGCCGTGGGTCGGGCGCAGGGCCAACGACCTGCTGCCGTGGGCGGCCAGGATGGCAGTCACGCAGGTCCGGCCGCTCAGCCGGCCGTCGCTTGTCCTCCCGCCGTCGTCCATTGACCTGCCGTCGTCCGTCGCCCTCCCGCCTTCGTCCAATGCGGAGGTCCAGCGTCTGGAGGCATAGGGTCTGATTCATGGCCCGAATTGATGGACGTACCGCTGACCAGCTCCGCCCGGTGACGATCACCAGGAACTGGCTCGACCACGCCGAGGGCTCGGTGCTGGTCGAGTTCGGGCGGACCCGGGTGCTGTGCGCGGCGAGCGTGACCGAGGGCGTGCCGCGCTGGCG
Source organism: Kribbella rubisoli (assembly GCF_004217145.1). Lineage (GTDB taxonomy): Bacteria > Actinomycetota > Actinomycetes > Propionibacteriales > Kribbellaceae > Kribbella > Kribbella rubisoli. The sequence goes on from NZ_SHKR01000012.1 coordinate 724,165, forward strand.
CAAGGGGTCGGGCCTCGGCTGGGTCAGCGCGGAGTACGCGATGCTGCCGCGGGCGACCAACACCCGCTCCGACCGCGAGTCCGTGAAGGGCAAGATCGGCGGCCGTACGCACGAGATCTCCCGGCTGATCGGGCGCTCGCTGCGGGCCGTGATCGACTACAAGGCGCTCGGCGAGAACACGATCCTGCTGGACTGCGACGTACTGCAGGCCGACGGCGGGACGCGGACCGCGGCGATCACCGGCGCGTACGTCGCACTGGCGGACGCGGTGTCGTTCCTGCGCGAGAAGAAGCTGCTGAAGAGCGAGCCGCTGACCGGGACGGTATCGGCGGTGTCGGTCGGGATCATCGACAGGGCGCCGATGCTGGACCTCTGCTACGAAGAGGACGTCCGGGCCGAGACCGACATGAACCTGGTGATCACCGGCGAAGGCAAGTTCATCGAGGTGCAGGGCACGGCCGAGGGCGCGCCGTTCGACCGCGCTGAGCTGGACAGCCTGCTTTCCCTGGGTGTTTCGGGCTGCGCCGAGCTCGCCAAGATCCAGCAGGAGGCCCTGGCGTGAGTCGCGTGCTGCTGGCGTCGAACAACAAGAAGAAGCTCGAGGAGCTGCGGCGGATCCTGACGCCGATCGTGCCCGGCATCGAGGTGCTGGGGCTCGGCGACGTACCGGCGTACGACGAGCCGGCCGAGACCGAGCCGACGTTCGAGGGGAACGCGCTGCTGAAGGCGCATGCCGCGCTGGCCGCGACCGGGCTGCCGTCGATCGCGGACGACAGCGGCATCTGCGTCGACGCGCTGAACGGGATGCCCGGCGTACTGTCGGCGCGCTGGTCGGGGCCTTTGAAGGACAACCAGGCCAACAACCTGCTGCTGCTCGGTCAGTTGGAAGACGTCCCGGACGAGCGGCGCGGGGCGTCGTTCGTGGCGGCGGTGGCGTTCGTACGGCCGGATGCCGACGACGAGGTCGTGATCGGCGAGATGCGCGGGTCGGTCATCCGTTCGTTGCGTGGGACGGGCGGGTTCGGGTACGACGTGCTGTTCCAGGCCGAGGGGTACGACCGGACCACGGCCGAACTGTCCATCGAGGAGAAGGACGCGATCAGCCACCGCGGCAAGGCGCTGCGCGCGCTCGCGCCGCTGGTCGCGAAGGCGTTGGGGAGCTAGCCATGTTGTTCGCAGGATCGGATCGGGATGGGGTCGCGGACGGGAAGATCACCGTCGCCTATCGGCGGTGGGCCGAGCCGCGGGTGGTCGAGGGACGGATCTACCGCACGAACGCGGGCCGGATCGAGATCGACAGCATCCGCACGGTCAACCCGGAGTTGATCGCGGACACCGATGCCGAAGTTGCTCTGGCTGACCGCCGCAACGCGAAGGATGTGCGGCGACGGTTGCGTGGGGACGAGTCGATGCCGACGTTCCTGATCCGCTTCCATCTCGTCGAAGGGGCGGATCCGCGGGAGGAGCTGGCCGCGCAATCTTCTTTGTCGGCTGAAGAACTCGCCGACGTCCGCGCCCGCCTCGCCCAGTTCGACCAGCTGAGCCACCACGGCGCCTGGACGACCGAGACGCTCCAGCTGATCCAGTCCCGGCCTGCTACTCGGGCGGCAGATCTTGCGGCCTCGGTCGGGCGGGAGACCGCGCCGTTCAAGCTCGACGTCCGCAAGCTGAAGAACCTCGGCCTGACCCACAGCCTTGAGGTCGGCTACGAGCTCAGCCCTCGTGGCGCGGCGTATTTGGATGCTCTGGGCAACTAGCGTTTGAGGTTGAGGGTTGCTATCAGATCCTCGTGGAGCTCGAACCAGACGCGGTGGCAGGAGTCGACGTCGGAGCGGTCTACCCAGGCGGTCTCGCCTGCGGTGGCGCGTTCCAGTGCGGTGGAGAATCTGGTGTCGTAGCCCTGGAAACGGGGCAGGACGCTCGTCAGTCTGGCGGCGATCGGGGCTAGGGCGGTGTCGATCGCTTTCAGCTCGTGGAGGACGCCCGCGTCCCAGGCGGGGTCGGTGTGGTCGTTCGCTGCTAGCGGGTCGGTGGGGGTTGGGCGTAGTTGCCAGTCGGTGCAGGCCTGCTGGAGAAGGGCGTTGAGCGGGAGGAAGTCGGCGTACACCTCATGAATCGCGTCTGGGTTCTTTAGCTCGGCCGCCAGGCGGCGCTCGTTCTCCACGCGGCCGCTCTCGGTCAGCGACCAGCCTGAGGTGCCGGCGAACGTACTGCGCGTTGTCCAGCCTTGCGCCTCAGCGTCCTCGAGTGCGTCCTCGACCGCTTGCTGCGGGAGGTCGAAACGCTGGGCGACGACCGGGGTGTCCGCGAATCCCAGCAGGCGCACGGCGTGCAGCACCAGGTGCATCATGAGTCCATCCGCGCGGCGAGCCGGTTGAACCGCTGCTGACAGGCCTGCGGCGAACTGAACCCCATCGCGTCGGCCATCTCCGCCCAGGTCAGCCCGGAGCTCCTCGCGAGGAAGAGCAGGCCCGACTCGACCTCCTCGACCTCAGCCCGCGCAGCCGGCAGTAGGGCGAGCGCGGCCAACAGGTCGTCGTCCGTCAGCTCGGCCGACCGCCAGGCCGCGAACTGGGTGAGATCCACGGCCGACAACGGAACCGGCGCCGGCCGCCATGGTCGGGCCGGCAGCTCCTTCGCCCCCTTCGCGAGGAGCTGTTCGCGGGCCTCACGCTGCCGCTCAGCCTGAGCCTGATCCGAGTCCTGCTTGCTTCGCATCCCCCAACAGTGGATCATCAACAAAACGTTGTCAACATTCTGTTGTCAACGTTCCGTTGATGGGAGAGCTTTGTGTTGGTGCCGCTCGCAGACGCGACGGTAGACGCCTACGGCGGCAAGGCCGGCGGGCTGGGCGCCTTGATCCGCGCCGGCCTCCCCGTCCCGGATGGCGTAGTCGTGCCCGCCGGCGCTGCCGTGGACGGGATGGTCGTGCCTCGCGGTGGGATTGCGGATGAGCTTGGGCGGTGGCTCGAGCGGATGGGGGACCCGCTGGTCGCCGTACGGTCGTCGGCTGCCAACGAGGACACGGCACACACCTCGGCGGCGGGTCAGCACGACAGCTTCCTCGGCGTACGAGGGTTGGCTGCGGTTCTCGACGCCGTACGCGCCTGCCGTGCGTCGGCGTGGTCGCCGCGAGCGGTCGCTTACCGCAACGGCTCCGAGCCCCCGCCGATGGCCGTGATCGTCCAACTCCAGTTGGACCCGGACGTCTCCGGGGTGATGTTCACCGGCGACGGCACGACGACGATCGAGGCCTCCTGGGGTCTAGGTCCGAGCGTCGTCGAAGGCCGCGTGACCCCCGACCGATACCAAGTCGCCGACGGCAGAGTCACCCGCACGATCGCCGACAAACAAACCACCCTCACCCTGTCCGGCACCCACCAGGTCCCCACCACCCACCGCCGGATCCCCACCCTCTCCGACGCAACCGCCGTACACCTAGCCGCCCTCGCCCACCAGGCCGCAATCGCCCTAGGCGGCCCTCAAGACCTCGAGTGGGCCATCACCGCCGACACCCCTTGGCTCCTACAATCCCGCCCCATCACCGTCCAACTGCCGCCCACCGCCACATCCCCATCCACGCCCGCAACCCGCACCCCAGCCCCGCCTACCGCCACCGCAGGCACCCTCACCGCCACCCCTGGCACCCCCGGCAGCCTCACCGGCACGCCCGGCAGCCTCCCCGGCACCCCAGCCAGCCTCACCGGCACTCCCGGCAGTCACGGCACTGCGACCGGCCCCGCAAGGATCGTCCGCGGCCCAGTCGACTTCCCTCAAGTCCGCCCTGGCGACATCCTCGTCTGCCCCTTCACCGACCCGGCCTGGACCCCGCTCCTATCCATCGCCGCCGGCGTCGTCACCGAACAAGGCGGCGTCCTCTCCCACGCCGCCATCATCGCGAGAGAACGAGGCATCCCCGCCGTACTGGCCGTCCCAAACGCCACCAGCCAGATCCCCAACAACACCCCGTTGACCATCAACGGCACCACCGGCCAGATCCAGGCGTGAGTCAGCGGTTGTCGCCGCCGCCGCTGAGCATGCTTCGGGCTTGGCGGTCGGCGAGTTTGGTGAGGTTTTGGTGGGCAACCTGTTCGAGGGGGATGTCGAAGAAGTCGGCGAGGACTGCGATGTACCAGAGGGTGTCGCCGAGTTCCTTCTTGAGGTCGTCGGGGTCCCACTGGGTGAAGTCGCTGTCCTGGTCGCGGACGATCTTCTTCGCCTTCTCGGCGAGCTCGCCTGCTTCGCCGACGAGTCCGAGCAGCAGGTGGAAGACCTCGTTGTGCTTGTCCTTCGGAGCCGCGGTCCGGAGCGCGGCCTGCTGGTACTCGTTCAAGTGCATGGCCGCAACCCTAGTGCTGCATCAGGTTTGGGGCCGTGGTCCCGGCGTACTGCGGGCAGCTCGACAGGACGTATATGCCCACTAGCTTGCAATCGAGGCAGGGCCAGGCGGGCGGGCGAACGCAGTAGACGTATACGTCCTGTCGAGCTGGTACACGGTCGACGTGCTTGCGACGGCGTGAACAATGCGGGGTCGTGCCAGAGGCGGGAGTTGAACCCGCACGCCCGGGGGCGCCGGCACCTAAAGCCGGTGTGTCTGCCGTTCCACCACTCTGGCTGAAGAGGCGCGGACGCCTCCCCTAGACGAACATCCTAGGGGAGGCGACTGCGTCAGCGGCTCTGCAGGGCGTCGATGAAGACGTTCTTCAGGTCGCCGGGCTGGCGGGCGACGTACGCCTGGCCGCCGGTGGCCTGGGCCAGGGCGCTGAGCTCGTCGGCGTTCACCTCGGGGCCCATGCCGAGCGCGATGATGCGGACCGGGCGGCCAGGGTCCTGCAGGCCGCGCAGGGTGTTGACCGCCTGGGCCAGGGTCGGGCTGCCCGGGTCGTCGTTCTTGCCGTCGGTGAACAGCAGGATCGAGTTGACCGCACGCTGGTCGTAGCCCTGCCGTACGGCGCGGACCGCGGCGATCGCGGTGTCGTACAGACCGGTGCCACCGTTCGCGATCGGGTGCTGGATCTTCAGTTGGTCGACGATCTTCCCGCGCTGTCGCTTCGACAGCGGTGCGATCGGGACCAGCTCCTTGTAGTCGGCGCCGTCCGTCCCGATCTTGGTCGAGAACGTCCACAGGCCGAGCGACGCGCTGTCCGGGAACAGGCTCAGGCCGCCCGCCGCCGCCTCGATCGTCAGCTGCATCCGGGTCTTCGTGCCGACCTTGTCGGCCATCGAACCGGAGACGTCGATGACTGCCAGCGAGTGCGTCAGCAGCGACAGCCGGGTCCAGTTCTGCAGCGTGGTGTCGATCGCCTCGCTGGTCGGCTTGGTCAGCTGGTTGACGTCGCCGACGCCGCGCCCGCCGCTGAGCGGGCTCAGCTGGGTGTCGCGGAACCCGGCCTGGTCACGTGCCTGCGCGGACGAGTCGGTCAGCAGCTCACCGGCCAGCGCCTGGGCGGCGTTGGACGCGGCGTCGGTGTCCGACTTGGCGGTGACCACGATCGGGTAGTCCAGGTACAGCGTGCCGGTGGCCGGTTGGATCGCTCGCAGCTGGGCGTCCGGGTGGTCTTCCTGGTACTTGACGAAGCTCTGCTCGGACGCCGGCACGATGGTCGTGCTGCCGTCCTGGTCCGCCCGGCCGAACAGGGCCTCGGCGTCCGTGAACGGCTTGGCCATCGAACCGAGGCGCTGGGCCAGCGGAACGACCACCTGCGACACCTGGGTCTCGGACGCGGACGTCTTCGCCCGCTCCGCCTGCACCGCGAGCAGCGCGAGCGCGCCGGGCGAGGTGCTCAGCGGGTCGAGCAGGGCCGGCTGGGTCTTGCTCATGATCCGCAGCCACGAGGACGTGTCAGCGAAGTTCGTCCGCCGGCCGACGAGCACCAACGGCGAGGTTGCGATGGACTGGACCGCGATAGTCGGGACGCTCTGGCCGTCGTCGGCCTGGGCGACCCACAGCGAGGAGTCCGGCACCCAGAGGTCGGGCCGGTTGTCGCTGCCGTGTGCGACGTCGCGTGCGATCTGGGACGACGGGGCCGCCGTGATGGTGAACTGCAGGCACGGGTTGCCGTCCTTGCCGCCCTTGGCCGCCAGCGACTTGGCCGCGGCTTCGAGCGAGGACTGCATCTCGGGCGTGGTCGCCATCTGGATCTGTGTCGGGTCGTCACACGCCTTGTTGCCGCCGAGGAATCCGTCGGCTCCCGATTCCGATCCGAAGGAGCGGACCACGAACACCGCTCCCAGTGAAAGCACCAACAAGCCGACCGCGGTGATGTACACCGAACGGCGGTTGTTGTTACTTCCCGTCACCGCAGAGGAATGTTTTCCCATCGCGGCAGGTCCCTCCCTCCCAGAGGCTGACTGCGCGCGCAGATTACCCGGTTTCGGCAGGTCAGGGCGAAGGCCGTGACGATTCTTGACACAGCTGTGGTTGAACGCGGGTGGTCCCCGCAGTACCGCTCTTTCACAAGAACGCTGTAAAACTCACCGACCGTGTCGGCGCAGTCGCCGTCCGGTGAGATCCTGGTGTGATCCAAATCACATCAACCAGTTTGGTCAAACGACCGTTCCATGGACCATCTCCGTGAAACGGTCGAAGGTTTCCCTCCGGAACGGCCCAGGGCAGGGTGCCTTTTCACACTGTTCTTAACAGCGTGGATTCACAGCCCTAGGTCGCGGCGCAGCTTGGCGACGTGCCCGGTGGCCTTCACGTTGTACTGCGCGACGGCGATCTTGCCGTCCGGGTCGACGACGAACGTGGACCGGATCACGCCGGTCACCTTCTTGCCGTACATGGTCTTCTCGCCGAAGGCGCCGTACGCCTGCAGGACCTCTTTGTCGGGGTCGCTGAGCAGCGGGAACGTCACGCTGTCGCGCTCGCGGAACTTCGCCAGCTTGGCGGGCTTGTCCGGGGAGATTCCGAGTACGGCGTACCCGTGGGCCTGCAGCGAGTCGAGCGAGTCGCGGAAGTCGCAGGCCTGCTTGGTGCAGCCCGGGGTCATCGCGGCCGGGTAGAAGTAGACGATCACGTTCTTCCCGCGCAGGTCCTTCAGCGCCACGTCGTTGCCGTCGGCATCGGGCAGGGTGAAGTCGGGTGCGGTGTCGCCGACGGACAGACGATCGGACATCAGGTCCTCCAGGAATTGATTGAAGTGCCGCAATCGTACGGGCAAGATGCGCCCATGAGTCCCCGCCAACTCTTCGACGGCTACCTGGATCCGCGCCGCCCGCACGCGGGGGCGTACGACGAGATGTTCGACCCGGTCGACGGCGTGCGTACGGCGTACAAGCGGCTGCACGACTCGCTCGAACCACTGCAACCTGCCGACCTGACTACCCGGGCCGAGGCGTTGGACCGGGCACTGGTCGACCAGGGGATCACGTTCAGCCTGTCGGGGGAGGAGCGGCCGTTCCCGCTCGACCTGGTGCCGCGGGTGATCACTGCGGCGGAGTGGTCGCGGCTGGAGCGCGGCGTGGTCCAGCGTGTCCGTGCACTGGAGGCATTCCTCGCTGACATCTACGGCGACCAGCAGATCGTCGAGGACGGAGTCCTGCCTCGCCGGCTGATCACTTCCTGCGAACACTTCCACCGGCAGGCCGCAGGTATCGCACCGCCGAACGGCGTACGCATCCACGTGGCCGGCATCGACGTGGTCCGCGACGAGCAGGGTGACTTCCGCGTGCTCGAGGACAACCTGCGCAGCCCGTCAGGGGTGTCGTACGTGATGGAGAACCGTCGGACGATGGCGCGGGTCTTCCCGGACCTGTTCGCCAAGCACCGGGTACGCGCGGTCGGCGACTACGCAGTACATCTGCTCCGGGCGCTACGGGCTGCGGCTCCGGCCAGTGCGACCGATCCGAACGTCGTAGTGCTGACACCGGGCGTCTACAACTCGGCGTACTTCGAGCACTCGCTGCTGGCTCGCCAGATGGGAGTGGAGCTGGTCGAGGGGCGGGACCTGTTCGCCCGCAACAACGTGATCTACCTGCGGACCACGGAGGGCGAGCAACGAGTCGATGTGATCTATCGGCGGATCGACGACGAGTTCCTGGACCCGGTGCATTTCCTGCCCGACTCAGCGCTCGGTGTGGCCGGCATGGTGAACGCAGCACGGTCAGGCAACGTCGTCATCGCCAACGCCATCGGCAACGGCGTCGGCGACGACAAGCTGATCTACACGTACCTGCCCGAGATCCTGAAGTACTACCTCGGCGAGACACCTCTGCTGCCGAACGTCGACACGTACCGGTGCTGGCTGCCCGCAGAACAGACCGAAGTACTGGACCGTCTCGACGAGCTGGTCACCAAGCCGGTGGAGGGCTCCGGCGGGTACGGCATCGTCTTCGGGCCGGATGCCTCGCCGAAGGAGCTCCAGGCGCAGCGGCGTCGTATCAAGGCCAATCCGCGCGGCTGGATCGCGCAGCCCGTCGTACAGCTGTCCACTGTGCCCACGAAGGTGGGTGAACGGTTGCAGCCACGACATGTGGACCTGCGGCCATTCGCGGTGAACGACGGCGACGACGTGTTCGTTCTGCCCGGTGGACTGACCAGAGTGGCGATTCCCGAGGGCAGTCTGATCGTCAACTCGTCACAGGGCGGCGGCTCCAAGGACACGTGGGTGCTGGCGCCCAGAGCGTCCGACGAGGACGCCGAGCTCCGCGGTCCCGGTCTTGGTACGGCGACGGTGAAGCAGGACGGTGCGTCGACGCCGGAGCGCGGTCCGGAACTGAACGTCGCCCAACAGCAGCAGCAACAGTGATGGGGAGGTGCTGACGATGCTCGCACGCAACGCCGAGTCGCTGTACTGGATCGGCCGGTACGTCGAACGCGCGGACGACACCGCGCGGATCCTCGACGTCTCGGTCCACCAACTGCTCGAGGACGCCACCGTCGACGCGGACACGGCCAGCCGCAGGCTGCTCTCGGTCCTCGGCATCACCCCGCCCGACGGCAGCACGCTCGACGTGTGGGGTCTGACCGAGCTGGTCGCGATGTCGCCGGAGACCGGATCGATCGTGTCCTCGATCGGCAGCGCTCGCGAGAACACCCGCGTCGCGCGCGAGGTGGTGTCGAGTGAGCTGTGGCAGTGCATCAACGCCATGTGGAACGCCGTACCCGAGCGGCAGCGGGCTGCGCGGCGCGTGGGGCCGCATGAGTTCTTCACGTTCGTGGAGGACCGGGCGGCGATGTTCGCCGGACTGGCCGACTCCACGATGAGCCGCGACGACGGCTGGCGATTCCTCGTGCTCGGTCGCTCGGTGGAGCGCGTCGACATGATCGTCCGGATGCTGATGTCCCGAGTCGACGACCGTCCGACCTCACCAGGCTGGGTGACCGTACTGCGTTCTGCAGGTGCGCATGACACCTACTTGCGGACGTACCGGGGTGCACTGGATGCGTCGCGGGTCGTGCAGTTCTTGTTGATGGACCGGTTGTTCCCAAGGTCGGTGTTCCATGCGCTGCAGCAGGCGGAGTCCTGTCTCGACGACCTCGACCACGGGCCGGCCGCGCGGATCGGTGCTGGTGCGGAGGCGGCGCGGTTGCTGGGCAAGGCCCGCAGCGATCTGGAGTTCCTGCGACCGGCGGACCTGCTGGACAACCTCACCGGCAGACTGCAGGACCTGCAGACCACAGTCCGCGAGGTGGGCGAGGCCGTGTCGCGCCAGTACTTCCATGCGGTGCCGTGGATCGAGTGGAACAACGCGGAGGTGAACCTGTGAACTGGCGTCTCCGGGTGGTGCACACGACGGGCTATAGGTACGCGACTGCCGTCACGCAGTCCTACAACGAGGCCAGGCTGACCCCGCGTCACGACGATCGGCAGAACCTCATGGTGGCGCGGCTGGAGACAGTCCCCGCGACCCGCGCTTACAAGTACACGGACTACTGGGGTACTGAGGTCAACTCCTTCGATCTCCACACTCCGCACACCGAGCTGAAGGTGATCGCAGCCTCCGTCGTCGAGACGACCGACCAGACCGCACCGTCAGTCGACGCCACCTGGTCCCAGCTCAAGTCGCCTGAGGTGCTGGACGCGTATGCGGAGTACCTGGAGTGGACCAGCTACGTCCCGAAGCACCGTGAGCTCGCTGCGATTGCGCGCTCGCTACGCAAGGGCCGTACGCCGCAGGAGACTGTGCTGGCTGTGTCGGAGAGGGTGCACGACATGCTGACGTACCAGCGTGGCACGACTGGCGTGCACTCGTCGGCTGTAGACGCCTGGCAGGCCGGTGAGGGCGTCTGTCAGGACTACGCGCACCTGACGCTGGCCATGCTGCGGGCGGTCGACGTACCGGCTCGCTATGTCTCCGGATACCTGCACACGAAGCCGGATGCGGCAGTGGGCGAGACGGTCGTCGGTGAGAGCCACGCGTGGGTGGAGGCGTGGACCGGTGAGTGGTGGGGATTCGACCCGACCAACGACATCCCGATCGGCCACCGGCACGTCTGGGTGGCGACCGGGCGGGACTACGGCGACGTGTCGCCGCTGAAGGGCATCTACTCCGGTGGCGCTGCGACGGCCATCGAGGTGACCGTCGACATGACCCGGTTAGCCTGAGCCCATGCGGGCCATGACAGTGACGCCGGGCAAGTCCGACTCGGCGACAGTAGGCGAGGTCTCGGAGCCTCCCGTTGCCGACGGTTCGATCCTCGTGGAGGGCCTGCTGACAGGCATCTGCGGGACCGACCTCGAGTTGGTCTCCGGGGCGTTCGGCAGCGGACGTCCGGGATCGGACCACCTCGTCATCGGACACGAGTCGCTCGGGCGCGTGCTGGAAGCACCTATTGGCTCGGGCTTCGCTCCCGGCGACCTGGTGGCCGGAGTGGTCCGCCGACCGGACCCCGTGCCCTGTCCGGCGTGTGCGCGCGGCGAGTGGGACTTCTGCCGCAACGGGCTGTACACCGAGCGCGGCATCAAGGAGATGGACGGGTACGGCGCTGAGCGCTGGCGGGTCGACCCGTACTTCGCCGTACTCGTGCCTGCTGAGCTGCGAGAGCTCGGCGTACTCGTGGAGCCGGCCAGCATCCTGACCAAGGCCTGGGAGCAGGTGGACCAGGTCGGCGCGCGGTCGTGGTTCGGTCCGCAGCACGTGCTTGTCACAGGTGCTGGTCCGATCGGGCTGCTCGCGGCGCTCATCGCCCGGCAGCGCGGGTACGACGTACATGTGCTGGACAGGGTCACGGACGGGCCGAAGCCGGAGCTGGTACGGGCGCTGGGCGGGACGTACCTGACAGACCTGAGCCAGCTCGGTGTTGTGCCGGATGTAGTGATCGAGGCGACCGGAGCCGGGCAGCTGGTGTTCGACTGCGCGTCGCTGCTCCCACCGGCCGGTGTGATGTGCCTGGCCGGGATCCACCCCGGGCCGGCGACTGTCGACGTACAGCTGGACGCGCTGGTCCGGCAGTTAGTGGTGCGTAACGCCGCGTTGGTAGGGACGGTGAATGCGGGCAAACGGCACTACGCGGACGCTGTCGACGTGCTGCTCGCGGCTGACCGGGCCTGGCTGCAGCGGTTGATCACCCGGACCGTGCCGCTGTCGCAGTGGCCGGATGCATTGGTGCGGGAACCGGACGACATCAAGGTGGTCGTGGACTTGCAGGGATGACCTGCGAGGATGGTGGGTGACGAGGGGCAGATCGGGGCATGCCCCGCGGATGGAAGGAGTGTCGACAGGTGTCGGACACGAAGGCTCGGACCGCCGAGCAGATCGAGGCGGATATCGCCGCCACCCGGTTGCGCCTGGCTTCGACCGTCGACGAGCTGGTCGACCGCGCGAACCCGAAGAACGTGGCCCTGCGGCAGGTCGAGCAGGCCAAGGCCCAGGTCTTCGACGAGCAGGGCCAGCTGCGGACCCAGAAGATCGTCGCGGTCGCCGGTGCGGTGGTCGGCGTCGTCGGCGTACTGCTGGTGATCCGCCGGCTGGTGGGTCGCCGGTGACTCCACGCAAACGGCTGTCCGACGACAAACTCCCGATCCGGATGCTGCACGACCGCGTCCTGGTCTCCCTCGAGCAGGAGGGCGAGCGCAAGTCGTCGGCCGGCATCTTGATCCCTGCCACCGCGCAGATGGGCCGCAGGCTCGCCTGGGCCAAGGTGGTGGCGGTCGGCGCGAACGTGCGGACGGTGGAGGTCGACGACCGCGTTCTCTTCGACCCGGAGGACCGGGCCGAGGTGGAGGTGCGCGGCGACGACTACATCCTGCTGCGCGAGCGCGACCTGCACGCGGTCGCGGCCGGCCGCCTCGAAGACGGTCAGACCGGCCTCTATCTCTGAAAACGGAAGTGGGTCGGCGTCGCCGGCCCACCGGTGACCAGGTCACGGACGAACGCGCCCACCAGTGGCACGAACTTGAAGCCCTGCCCGGAGAACCCAGCTGCCACGGTGATCGGTCCGGCCCGGTCGATCACGAAGGTGGCTGACGGCGCGTTGTCGTAGAGGCAACTGATCGCAGTGGACCGGGCTGGATCCAGCCCGGGGTACCACTGCTCGACGTACCGCAGCAGGGCCGCGTCCCGCTCCGGCTCCGGCCGGAAGTCCCTGGTGTCGGGGTCAACCTCCGGCCCGCTCGCGTGCAGTCCGACCTTCACCCCAGACCCTGGTTCGTAGAGGCCATAGCTGTCAGGGCCCCAGTGCACGAAGCTCGGCCACTCCAGGTCCTCGGACAGCGGAGTGAAGAAGCGAGGCTGCTCCTGCGTCACCCTGAACGGCGGCAACGGCGTCAGACCGCGCACCAGCTTCGGAGTCCAGGGTCCAGCAGTCACAACGACCTGTTGCGCCCGCACAGCCCCACCAGGTACGTCGAGCTCCACCAGCTCGTCGTGCATCCGCAGCGCCCGCACTGGCGACTGCACGCGAAACTCCGCACCCAGCCGAGCAGCCACGGTCTGCAGCGCGTGCACGGCGCGATCGGCGTACAGCCGGCCTGAACCCGGCTGGTAGAGCACCGGACTCTCGAACCGGAACCCGGGCCACCGCTCGGCAGCCTCCTCCGGGGCGAGCACCGACCCGGTTGCCGCATGCAACAACCGGAACGTCTCGACCGACTCGTCACCGAGCCCGTGGTCGATCCCACCGGTCTCCTCGAGCAGCGTCTCGCCGCAGTCCGCCTCCAGCTCACGCCACAACGGCCGGGCCCGCTCGGTCAGCTCGGCCACCTCGGCGTCATCGGCCGCCGGACGGAACAACCGCGTCCCGCCGTGCGACCCACCCCGCTCGTGCCCGAGTGTGAACTGCTCCAGTACGACGACCTCCCGCCCGGCCGCCGCCAGCGCACGAGCCGCCGCCGAGCCCATCGCACCGGCCCCCACCACCGCCACGTCGTACGTCATTGCAGCAGCGTACGGAGACCGGGGCAGCCTCAGAAGCTGTTGGGGCCGAACCGGAAGATCGCCACCAGGACGGCCAGGACCAGGACGACCGTGTTGATGGCGATCGGCGGCAGCTCCTTGCGGCGGCCGTGGGTGATGATCGCGCCGGCCATGATGACGGCGAGGCCAGTCGCGGCGAGCGGGACGAGCACCGGCGCGATGTCCAGCGCGCCCGGCAGGATCAGGCCGATCGCGCCGAGCACCTCGGCCGTTGCGATCAGCTTGATCGCGCCGGCCGAGAAGTCCTCGACCCACTTCATGTTGCCGTTGGCCAGCAGCTTGCGGCGGCTCTGGCTCAGCTTCGTCACGCCCGCGGCGAGGAAGAAGGCGGCCAGCAGTCCGGCGACGATCCACAGAAAGACGTTCATGTCCCACTCTCGGTTATTGGTTGATGCGTCAACTCAAAGCTAGAGGCAACTGACTTGAAGCGTCAAGTATTCGGTAGAATGGCGTCATGCCGGGGGATGCGCAGTGGCTCGAGCGGGAGGAGCTGGCGACCTGGATGTCGCTGGCCGCGTTGCTCTTCAAGCTGCCCGGAGTGCTGGACTACCAGCTGCAGCGAGACTCCGGGCTGACCCATTTCGAGTACCTCGTGCTCGCCGGGCTGTCGGAGTCGCCGGGGCGGTCGCGGCGGATGAGCGACCTGGCCGGCTTCGCGAACGGCTCGTTGTCGCGGCTCTCCCACGTGGTCAAGCGCCTCGAGCAGCGCGGGTTCGTCGAGCGCCGCCCGGCAGAGGACGACGGGCGGATCACCGTCGCAACCATCACCGACAGCGGCTACGAGTTCCTCGTCGCCGCCGCGCCAGGGCATGTCGCGACCGTTCGTGAGTACGTCGTCGACGTGCTCAGCCCGGAGCAACTGGCGCAGCTGAAGGACATTGCCGACACGATTCTCGCCAAGGTCGACCCGGGCAAGGACTGCTGAGTTTCTCGCGGAGCGGGCAGGCGGAGGCGGCGCGATCGGCGGGCGGGGGAGAATAGGCCCGTGATCTTCGAGACCTCCAGCCGGTTGCCAGACTTCCCGTGGGACAAGCTCGCCCCGTACAAGCAGAAGGCGGCCGAGCATCCCGACGGCATCGTCGACCTGTCCGTCGGCAGTCCGGTGGACCCGGTGCCCGAGCTGGTGAAGAAGGCGCTGGCCGACGCCGCCGACGCCCCGTCGTACCCGACGACTCTTGGTACGTCGGCTGCGCGGCAGGCGGCTGTGGACTGGATGGCTCGGCGTCTCGACGTGACCGGCGTGGACGCGCAGAGCGGCGTACTGCCCGTGATCGGCACGAAAGAGCTGATCATGATGCTGCCGACGCTGCTGGGCATCGGCGCAGGTGACACCGTCCTCATCCCGGACCTGGCGTACCCGACGTACGAGGCGGGCGCTGCGCTCGCCCGCGCGACCAGCGTGCCGGTTGCGGACCCCACGACGTACGACGGGCCGGTGCGGGTCGCATACCTGAACTCTCCGCGTAATCCGTCCGGTGAGATTACCCCTGCGGACGATCTGCGCCGTGCGGTCGAGTGGGCGCGGGCGAACGACGTACTGCTGGTCAGCGACGAGTGCTACACCGAGTTCGGCTGGGACGAGAAGCCGGTGTCCGTGCTGCATCCGGATGTGTCCGGTGGCAGCTTCGACAACCTGCTCGCAGTGCACTCGCTGTCGAAGCGGTCCAACCTGGCCGGATACCGCGGTGGCTTCGTGGCCGGTGACCCGACCGTGGTGACCGAGCTGCTTGCCGTACGCAAGCATGCCGGGCTGATGGTGCCGTCGCCGATCCAGGCTGCGATGGCTGCCGCGTTCGCGGACGACGTGCACGTGGAGGAGCAGCGTGCCCGCTACCTCCGTCGGCGTGCGGTGCTGCGGGACGCGCTGACTGATGCGGGCTGGGAGATCACGCTGTCCAACGGCGGGCTCTACCTGTGGGCGTCGCACCCGTCGTACGACGCTTACGGTTCCGTCGGGGCTCTGGCGGACCGGGGCATCCTGGTCGCTCCCGGTGCGTTCTACGGCACTGCTGGTGAGCGGCACGTCCGTGTCGCGCTCACTGGGACCGACGAACGCATCGATTCCGCGGTCAAGCGGCTGCAGGACTAAACAAAGTCTCCGCTCCCCTGTGACGTCTCCCGGTGTGGCCGCCTCTTATAGGGGGTAGGAGTCGTCAAGGGGAGGGTGAGGCGGATGAGACGCTTCGTTGGGGTCGCTGTTGCGGTGCTGCTGGGTCTGGGGCCGGTGAGTGTCGCGCACGCGGACGACTCCCCATCGCCGAGCGTCACACCGACCGAGACGCCGGCGTCTACTGCTGTGTCGACTCCAGCGTCGACTCCAGCGTCGACGCCGACGCCCAAGCCGGTGGTGACTCCCACACCCGCGGCCATTCCCACACCGGCTGCGACTCCCACGCCGGCCTGGTCGATCACTCTGGATCAGCCGGCCGCGTCCTGGGAGGACAAGCCGACGATCTTCACCGGCAAGATCAGCCAGCCGATCACCGGGTCGTACATCACCTTGTGGCAGCGCGTCCCCGGCGCCTGGGTACTGCGTGCGTCGACGCGCACCACTGTCGGCGGCGTGTACCGCTTCAGCTACATCTCGGCGTACACCGGGACCTGGGCGTTCCGCACGATGATCGGTGTGAAGGCGGAGACCGCGCTCGCGATCTCGGCGTACCGGACCGTGCCGATCCAGGACCGGAAGATCCTGATCAACACCCCGGCGGCCTGGTATGCCACGCTGACCGGCGTCTCGGTCACCGGCCGGATGGTGCCGGCCGAGCCGGGCAAGGAGCTCGCGCTGCAGAGCTATCTCGGCAGCGGCAAGTGGCAGCTGCTCAACATCGGGGTCATGGATGCCAAGGGCAACTTCCGGCTCCGGATCCCCGACGACCTGCCGGCCACCCGGACGGTGCGCGTCGTCACCAGGTATGTCAGTCAGGCCGCGATGGAGTACTCCGGCCTGGCCACGATCGTCGTCAAAGCCGCCCTCAACCCCAAGGTGTACGCCGTGTCCGCCGCGATGGTGCCGAACACGTACCGCGCCGGGTGCCCGGTCGCACCGGCGTCGCTGCGGCTGCTGCAGCTGAACTACTGGGGTTTCGACGGCCACGTGCACCGCGGCGAGTTGATCCTGCGGGACGCCGCCGTGGCGAAGATGATCACGGTCTGGACCACGACGTTCGCGTCGAAGTTCCCGATCCGGCAGATGCGGCGGGTGGACGTGTTCGGCGGCAGTGACGTGAAGTCGATGGCAGCCGACAACACGTCGGCGTTCAACTGCCGGCGGGTGACCGGTGATCCGTACTCGCTGTCGCCGCACTCGTACGGGTGGGCGATCGACATCAACACCGTCGAGAACCCGTACCTGGCCGCGAACGGCGTCTGGTACCCGTCGAACGGGCTGGCGTACCGCACGCGTACACCGGCGCGTCCCGGCATGCTGTTCGCGAGCAGCGTCGCCACGAAGGCGCTGGTTGCGCAGGGCTACTTCTGGGGCGCCGGCTGGGCCAAGCCCGACTACCAGCACTTCGAGCCGAAGTGAGCCGCGTCGGCCGGCGCCTGGGCGCCGGTGTGATGGTTGCTGGGATGCTGGTGCTCGCAGGCTGCAGTTCGAACTCGGCTGCCCAGCAGCCGGGTGTCGTCAAGCAGTCCGCAACGCCGGTCATCCCCAGCACAGTCGGTGGGACCGTGCCGGTGCCGCCCGCCACGATGAGCACCGCCAAGCCCACGGATGCGGCCGTCCCACCGGAGGTGCCGGAGCAGGCGACCGCACCGCCGCCTGCCAACGCCGGACCGCTCACCGCCCACAACCTGCCGACTCCCGACAAGCTCGGCTCGGGCTGGAAGACCTACACCGATCCGGGTGGCGCTGAGGCCGGTTTCATCGGCAACAACACCTGGACCCGCCGTCGAGACCCCCACCAGGCCTCGTACGAGGCTCTGCCCTCCGGCTGCGCAGGTAAGCCCGTCACCGGCACGCTCCCCATCCCGGCGTACGCCCTGACCGGCAGCTACCGCACCGCCGACAACCAGCCCGCCACCGCCCTCCTCCTACGCTTCAAGGACTCTGGGCAGGCGACCAGCTACTACGCCGGATACCAGGCCCGCATGAAGGCCTGCGGCTCGGGCGGTGACCTGTCCGTCAAACAGCTCTGGGCAACCACCACGGCAACTGCCGCAGTTCGTTCGTACGCCGGAGCCGAGGCCTACGTCGACCTCTCAGTGGTCCACGGCTCCACAGTCGCCCTGCTCGCAACCACCTCCGCTCAACCGGACAAGCAGTCCGACTGGGCCCACACCGTCGTACCTGCCCTGGAACTGGTGATAGACGAATCCTAAAGTTGTATTACCTTTCAGTATTTCGTGACCTACACTCCGGTTATGGGTGACTTCGACCGGTATGCCCGTCTGACCGCGGGCCTGGACGCGCCGTACGCGGTGATCGATCTCGACGCCTTCCGCCGGAACGCGGACGACCTGGTCCGCCGTGCCGCGGGTACGCCGATCCGGATCGCCTCCAAGTCGGTCCGCTGTCGCGCGCTGATCGCCGCCGCGCTGGAGCGCCCCGGCTTCCACGGCGTGATGAGCTACGCGCTCCCCGAGGCCCTCTGGCTCGCGCGGAACGGCGTCGACGACATCCTGCTCGGCTACCCGACCACCCACCGCACCGCTCTGCGCGAGCTCTCCGAGGACCCGGAAGCGGCGGCCCGGATCACGCTGATGATCGACTCGCCGGAGCACCTCGCGTACATCAAGGCGGCCGCGACCGGCACCGCCCGCATCCAGGTCTGCCTCGACGTCGACGCCTCGCTCCGCGTCTTCGGCCAGCACCTCGGCGTACGCCGTTCGCCGCTGCGCACCCCGGCCGACGTCGCGGCCCTCGCCCGCACCGTCGCCGCCGACGACGCGTTCGAGCTGACCGGCGTGATGTTCTACGAGGCGCAGATCGCCGGCCTGCCCGATACCTCACCGGCCGTCCGCTGGGTCAAGCGTCGTTCGGCCGCCGAGCTCGCCGATCGCCGTGGTGCGGTCGTGGACGCGGTCAAGCAGATCGCCGCGCTGCGGATCGTCAACAGCGGCGGGACGGGCAGCCTGGAGATCAGCAGCGCCGACCCGTCCGTCACCGAGGTCACCGCCGGCTCCGGTCTCTACGGCCCGACCCTCTTCGACAAGTACGACGTCTTCCAGCCGGAGCACGCGATGGCCTATGCCCTCGACGTCGTACGCCGTCCCGCGCCCCGCATCGCCACGCTCTTCGGCGGCGGATACGTGGCCTCAGGGCCGGCGAAGAAGTCGCGGTTGCCCTTGCCTGCTTGGCCGTCCGGCCTGAAGCTGCTCGGGACCGAAGGCGCCGGCGAGGTGCAGACTCCGGTCCAGGGACATTCAGCCGATCGGCTGAATCTCGGCGACAGAGTATGGATGCGCTACGCGAAGGCGGGCGAGATGCTGGAGCGGTTCGACGTCGTGCACGCGATCGGCTCAGGTGAGTCGAGGGATCAGGTGAGCGAGCTGGTCACCTACCGCGGCGAAGGGAAGAACTTCGGATGAGCACCTGGCGGAACTGGTCCGGCACGGAGTCGGCGACCGGTATCGAGACCCTGCGCCCGGGGTCGACCGACGAGCTCGCCGCGGCGGTCAAGTCCGCCGCCGAGCAGGGCAAGAAGCTCAAGGCGGTCGGCTCGGGGCACTCGTTCACGGGTTGCTCGGTGCCGCAGCAGGTGATGATCCGCCTCGACGGCCTGTCGTCGATCACCCACGCCGACAAGGATTCCGGCCGGGTGACGGTCGGCGCGGGGACCGACCTGCGGAAGCTCAACGCCGGGCTGGCCGCCTTCGACCTCGCGATGGCCAATCTCGGCGATATCGACAAGCAGACGATCTCCGGCGCGATCTCTACCGGCACGCATGGGACCGGCGCAGGGCTCGGCGGCCTTGCCACGCAGGTCGTCGCGCTCGACCTGGTCACCGCGGACGGCTCAGTCCTGCATTGCTCGGCCGAGGAGAATCCGGACGTCTTCGCAGCGGCCCGGGTCTCGGTCGGCGCGCTCGGCGTGATCAGCTCGCTGACGCTGCACTGCGTGCCGGCGTTCCTGCTCCGCGCGCAGGAGATGCCGCTGCCGATGGCCGACGTACTGGACGGTTTCAATGAGCTTGCTGATGGCAACGATCACTTCGAGTTCTACTGGTTCCCGCACACCGATATCGCGCTGACCAAGCGCAACAACCGGGTCGCGGCGGGCGTCGACGCGTCACCGGTCGGCCGGATCCGCGGCTGGGTCGACGACGAGCTGCTGTCCAACAAGGTCTTCGAGCTGACCAACCGCCTCGCCGTGCGGCGGCCCGGGATGGTTCCGCGGATCAACCAGCTCGCCTCGCGCGCATTGTCGGCGCGAGAGTATGTCGACTCGTCGTACAAGGTGTTCTGTTCCGAGCGCAACGTGATCTTCCGCGAGTCGGAGTACGCGGTACCGCGGGAGCACGTGGTCGAGGTGATCCGCCGGCTGCGCGACTGGATCGACACCTCGGGCTCGCGGATCCCGTTCCCGATCGAGGTCCGGGTGGCCGCGCCGGACGACATCTGGTTATCGACGGCGTCAGGGCGCGAGACGGCGTACATCGCGATCCACCAGTACCACCGGCTGCCGCACGATCCGTACTTCCAGGCGTTCGAGAAGATCGTTGCCGAGTACGACGGGCGGCCGCACTGGGGCAAGCTGCACACGCTCACGGCGACCGAGCTACAAGAGCGGTATCCGCACTTCGACGACTTCCTCGCCGTCCGCGACCGCCTCGACCCGCAACGCACCTTCGAGAACCGGTACACCCGTCAGGTCTTCGGCTGACGCCCCGCCGGACGCTAGCCTTCGGTGCATGAGCGAACGAAGTGAGCTCATCATCCAATACAGCGCCTGTTGTGTCTCATCGGCGCCCGGAGCGAAGCGAGGACGTCGATGAGCACTGCGGAGGGGCTCGAGCCATTGGCCGAGGATTGGCAGAAGGCGCTGGCGATTGTGGCGCACCCGGATGACCTCGAGTGGGGTTCGGCGGCCGCGATCGCGCGCTGGACCGGCCAGGGCAAGCAGATCGTGTACTGCCTGCTGACGTCCGGCGAGGCGGGGATCGACGGTGTCGACCCGGCCGAGTGCGGACCGCTGCGGGAGGCCGAGGAGATCGAGTCGGCCCGGATCGTCGGCGTGTCCTCGGTCGAGTTCCTCGGCCAGCCCGACGGCACGATCGAGTACGGCGTACCGCTGCGGCGCGTCATCGCCGCCGCGATCCGCCGGCACCAGCCGGAGATCGTCATCACCGGCAACTTCCGCGACACCTGGGACGGCGACGTGGCGCTGAACCAGGCCGACCACATCAACACCGGCCGCGCGGTCGTCGACGCCGTCCGGGACGCCGCGAACCGCTGGATCTTCCCGGACGCCGGCGACAGGTGGGACGGCGTACGGCAGGTCTGGGCCGCCGGCTCACCCAACTCGCGGCACGGGGTGGACACCACCGACAGCTTCGACCTCGGCCTGCAGTCGTTGAAGGCACACCAGGCCTACATCGACGGGCTGAACCGCGCGTTCGACCCGGAGGAGTTCCTCGAGGGCGTTTCGCGTCCGACCGGCACTCAGCTGGGCACGAAGTACGGTGCGCGGTTCGAGGTCTTCACTCCGTAGGGAGCTCGCGGTACGCGTTCAGGTGCGGAGGCATCGGCTTCGGGTGCCGCGGCTCACGATCGCCGGCGGTGCCCGGGCCGGGCGGGTTGCCCGGGCCGACCCACGAGCGGACCAGCGCGCGACCGCCCTTGCGGGTCATCCGGACCAGGTCGATCTGCTGGACCTGGCCGGCCGGGATCCCGAGCTGGGCCAGGCTCCGGTTCGCCATCGCACACGCGGCGTCGTGCTTGCGCGGCGAGAGGTTCTGCTGGAGGACGATCGCGATCGTCCCGTCCGGAAGGTCTTCGACCCGCTGGAACCGCATGCCCTTGTCGAGCGACCAGGACTTGAGGGCGAGCTCGAGGTAGGCGGAATTGGTCAGTCGTCGATCGGTTTTCGCGCGCGCAACCACTTCGTAACGGGCCATGAATC
Organism: Kribbella rubisoli; assembly: GCF_004217145.1. GTDB lineage: Bacteria > Actinomycetota > Actinomycetes > Propionibacteriales > Kribbellaceae > Kribbella > Kribbella rubisoli. The sequence goes on from NZ_SHKR01000012.1 coordinate 745,593, forward strand.
GATCATCCGTCGCCGGTTTCCGGGAATCAACGAAGTTCGTTGATCGCCGCCGCCACCTCGGTCGGGTTGGAGATCGGCGTGAGGTGATTCGCGTTCGGGATCAGCGTCGGCGCGGGTGCCCCGATCCGGGTGGCCGTCTCGATCGCGTTGCCGCCGTTGGTGTCGAGTGCCCCGAACACGACCGACTTCGGGACGGGCAGGTCGCGGAGCTTGGCGAGGCGATCAGCTGACACGGCCGGGATCCCGTGCGCGGTCATCTGCCAGACCGCCTTCTCGGCGCCCGGCTGCCGGAACGGACGCGTCCAGTCGTCGACGTTCATCGCCGGGCAGTTCGGCGAGCAGACGCTGTTGTAGATCTTCTTGAGCAGCCAGCCCTGGTCGAGCACGAGCCTGAACAGCGAGGTCCGGTACGGCGGGACGATCAGCCACCGAGGCGGTCCCGCCTGCCCGCCGGGCAACGGCAGCGCGTCGCCGTCGAGGAACATGATCCCGGCCATCCGGTTCGGCGCCTCCAGCGTTGCCTCGGCAACGACGCCCGCACCGAGCGAGTGCCCGACCAGGATCGGCCGCGGTTCACCAGGCCCGCCGAGGTGCATCGCGTCGAGGAAGCCGAGCAGCTGTGCCGCGAGATGCTCGATCGTGTACGGCGCTTTGCGCTCGGAGTACCCGTAGCCGGTGATGTCGTACGCGTAGACGCGGTGGTTCGTCGCGAGCAGCGGGACGAGCCGTGACCAGGTGTCGACGGATTCGGCTGCACCGTGGACGAGTACGACGGGCGTGCCCGACGTACCCCAGGTCTCGTAGCGGGTGCTGATATCGCCGGTTTCGACGTACTTCAGGCCGGGCGGCGGTGCGGCGGTCCCGTTGGTGGCGAGGTTGTAGCCGAGCGATGCCGCGGTGACGATCAGCCAGAGCCCGAGAAGTCCCAGGAACCCCCGCCACAGGAACCGTTTCACGCCCCCAGTGTTACAGCAGCAGGATGTTACAGCTGCAGCATGCGCTGCGACTCGGTGAGGACGGCGGGGGAGGCCAGCGACTGCCAGCGCGGGATCTGCTCGGTGAGGAACGGACCGAGTTTGACCGCCCGCTTGGCATCGTTGTCGAGGACGTCGAGCTCGTTGACGATCGTCAGGTCGACGAAGTCGCGCAGGTCCTCGGAGCCGAGCTCTTCCGACGTACCGGTGAAGCGGTCGGTGACCGTGCGGTGCTCGGCGAGGTCGCGCCACGTGGTCTCGCGGTCGCACGCGCCGTACCGGTAGACGATCTGCTCGGCCTCGGTGCCGATCACCGACTCCAGGACCGGGCGTTCGGTCTGCCAGTCGAAGAGGTGGGTGGGAAAGCCGTCCGTCCCGTACGCCGCGTGGGCCAGGCCGGCGATCACCAGCGTGTCGGAGGCGCCGAGAGAGCGCAGGCGCTTGGCGACCCGGTGCAGGTGCACGTACAGGCTTCCGCCCGCGTGGTCGATCTCGTCGGCGCCGCGCACCAGCAGCAGCGAACCCAGGTCCTCGAAAGTGCTCATCTGACCCCTTCTCACCCCGGAGCGGCCAAATCGCTCGAACAGATCAGGGCCTTCGGACCGACCCAGGTCACCCACGGTAAGGCCAACCACCCGCCGCCGCCCACAGCTCCGGCGTGCCGTTTCGGTCACACCCCGTTCATTTCCCGTTCCCCGAGGTCGCGGCCGAGGGTTCGGCAGTCAGGACTTCACCGGACCGCGCCCCGGACCGTCCCCTGAAACCCCGGCTCAGCCATTCCCACCGGCGATGCTGCTGCCGACCATGAATCCATGAGTAACGCTGCAGCCCGCTGGACCTTGATCGCCGTCATGGCAACGATGACCCTGCTCACCATCACGCTGACCACCGCGCTGAGCTAGGTCGTTGCCGTCGGCAAAGGATGCAGGGCGCGCCGGGTCTCCTCGAGGAGCCGATGCAGTAGCGGGTTCGCGGTGTGTTTGGGCCAGATCAGGGCCAGTACGGGGCGGACGAGTACATCGACAGCAACAAGGGTGACGCCGGCGAGGCGTTGCAGGCGCTCGGCGGCGCGGCCTTCGTACTCGCGACTGTCCCTCGCGCTGACCTGCAGTCGGACCTGGTCAAAGGTCTGCGCCCGAACGGTGAGCTCATCGTCCTCGAAGGCAGCGACCCGATCCAGGTCACCGGCCACGCGCTCTCCGAGGGCCGGCTGTCGGTGTCCGGCTGGTACTCCGGGGTTGCACAGGACTCCGAGGACACGTTGAACTTCGCGGTGCTGAAGGACATCCGGCCGATCATCGAGACGTTCCCGCTCGAGCAGGCCGAGGATGCCTGGCAACACCAGCCCAAGGCGAACCTCCGCATCGTGCTCAAGACCCAAGCCGAGTAGATCCCCAGAACCCGTCCGCAACCACCTCACACAGTTGCGGACGGGTTCTGCATTTGCTGCCCGTGGTGATCAGGGAAGGTGACTACCACGGGGAGTCCTGCGTCGGGATCAGGTCAAGCTCAATCGGGTCTGGCTCAGTCCAGGTCGGCGAGAGCCTTCTTGGCGGCTTCCAGCTCGGCCTCGAGCGCGGCCACCTTGGCGGCCTGCTGGGAGCGGGCCTCCTCGATGACCTCGTCGATCGGGGTCGAGAGGTCCTCGTGCAGCTCCTTGGCCGCGCGGGACACCGCGGCCGCGGCAACGGCCAGGTCGCGGGCCAGGTACGTCGTACCCTGCTTGAGCTCGGCGTGCCACTCGCCGTCCGCCGTCCCGGTGACGGTGAGCGTGAGCGTGAGCTCGATGGTCTTCGCCTTCTTGCCGACGGCCTTCTTCGCCGGCGCCTTCTTCGGCTTCGGAGCCTCGACCGGAGCGGACGTGGCTTCAGCCGTTTCGGGCGTCGTTTCGGCCGCGGCCGCCGACGGGTTGACGAGGTCGGGAGTGTCGGCGAGGTCGGACGGCGTCTCTACTGCCAGAGTGTCTACAGTCATCGTTGCGGCGATCTCCTTCTGGGACTGGCGCTGTGTGACTATTAGAACACATGTTCGATTCGTAGGCCAACCAGCTTCACCAGGAAGCGGTCGATCTGGTCTGCCAGCGGCGGGAGATCGGCCTCCGGCTCGTTGATCCGGATCGAGACCGCGCCGTGCACCGCGGCCCGCAGATCGAACGCCACCGCGGTCGCGTCGTCCGCGGGCGCCAGGCCGGCATCCATGCAGGCCTGCACGGCGGCCTTCGCGCGGACACCCAACTCCTCCTTGAAGGCCAGATTCATCCGCCGGTTCAGCGTGCTTTCGTGCAGCACCTTGTAGAGACCGGAGTACTCGCGCACCCACGTGCCGAGGAAGATGAGCCGCGCGCGTAGCCGGCGTACCGGATCGTCTCCGGCGCTGTCCTCGGCCTGCTCGAGGTCGCGGAGGAGGTCGGTCGTGGACTTCTCGAGCGCCGCGAACACGAGCTCGTCGCGGTCGGCGAAGTGGATGTAGACCGACGTCGCCGCGATCCCGACCTCGCGGGCGACCGCGCGGAGCGAGAGCGCCTCGTCGTCACCGAGCTCGTTCAGCATCCGCAACGCGGCCTCGATGATCTCCTGCCGCAGCAGTTCCCCCTGCCCGCGACGGTTCCGGTTCCGCGACGTTCCAGCGTCCATAAAGGCGATTGTATTGCAACGCACGTTGCCTTACAGTCGTAGCACTACAGCTGTTCACTTAAGGATGACGATGAGCGTACACAAGGAACAGATCGCGCCGCCGGAGCTCGACGTGCGGCGGTGGTGGGCACTCGGGGCGGTGGCCACGGCTCAGTTGATGGTCGGGATCGACCTGACCATCGTGAATATCGCGTTGCCGTCGATGCAGCGGGCGCTGGGGATGTCGGATCCGGCGCGGCAGTGGGTGATCACGCTGTTCGCGCTCGGGTACGGCGGTCTGCTGCTGCTCGGCGGACGGATGAGCGACCTGATCGGGCGGCGTCGTGCACTGCTCGTCGGGCTGACCGGGTTTGCCGCAGCGTCAGCGCTTGGCGGTGCCGCGACCGGTCCGGCGATGTTGCTGACCGGACGTGCACTGCAAGGGGCCTTCGGTGCGCTGCTGACTCCGGCGGTGCTGGCGACGCTGGCGTCGTCGTTCCCGTTGCCGGCTGAGCGCGGGAAGGCGTTCGGCATCTACGGGACGGCGATGGGCAGTGCGTCCGGTCTGGGCGTGCTGGTCGGCGGCGTGCTAACGCAGTACCTCGACTGGAGGTGGTGCATGTTCGTGAACCTCCCGATCGCCGCACTGGCAGCAGGAGGTGTCCTGTACGCCGTACGTCCGGTCCCGCGGGCTAGCGGAGTGCGAGTCGACCTAGTAGGTGCGTTGCTGGCGACTGCAGGGCTGATGGCGGTGGTGTTCGGGTTCGCTCGGGCAGAGTCGGACGGTTGGAGCGCGCCGGCGACGTACGCATCGCTGGCAGGCGGAGTGGTGTTGCTGGCGGGCTTCCTGGCTGCGCAGGCCCGCGTGAAGTCGCCGCTGCTGCCGTTGAGGGTTCTGGCGAACCCCAGGCGGAGTGGTTCGTACCTGGCCGTGTTCAGCCTGGCGATCGGCATGTTCGCCGCGCTGTTCTTCCTCACGTTCTACCTGCAGAACATCCAGCACTACTCACCTGTGAAGGCCGGTCTGGCCTTCCTGCCGTTGACGGTGGGGCTGATGGTCGGTGTGCGTGCAGTGAGCCGTCTGCTGGCCAAAACGCCAGTGCGATCCCTCATCTGCCCTGGCCTGCTCACCATCGCAGCTGGGCTCGCACTGCTCGGGCTGCTCAGGGCTGACAGCAGCTACTGGCTGCACGTCATGCCGGTGTTCTTGCTCGTCGGTCTGGGGACCGGATGGGTCCTGATCGCCGCAAACAGCACTGCGACGCTCGGCGCCGGCCCCGACACAGCCGTGGCCGGCGCCATGGTGATGACCTCTCAGCAGGTCGGCGCATCACTCGGGACTGCGCTGCTCAGCACAGTCGCCGGCACGGTCGCCGCCCACTCCGATGCTGTCCACGGGTTCAACGTGGCGAGCCTCGGAGCGGCCGGCTTCCTGTGCGTAGCGGCGGTCGCTGTCTACTGGGTGCTCTCGGAGCGGTCGCCCGACCACTCCAGGTGGAAGCTGCCCTCACGGTCGACGCGCTTGTAGGTGTGCGCGCCGAACAGGTCGCGCAGACCCTGGATCAGCGCAGCCGGCAGTCGCTCGGCCCGCAGCCCGTCGTAGTACGACAGTGCTGCCGAGAACCCCGGAGCCGGTACGCCGACAGTCGCGGCCGCGGCAACCACCCGACGCCAGGCCTCCTGCCCGTTGGCGACTGCTTCCTTGAAGTAGTCGTCGACGAGCAGCGAGGGCAGCGCCGGGTTCCGGTCGTAGGCCTCGGTGACGCGGTCCAGGAACCGCGCCCGGATGATGCATCCGCCGCGCCAGATCTTGGCCATCGCGCCGAGGTCGATGTTCCAGTCGTACTCCTCGCTGGCTGCCCGGATCGCGTCGAAGCCCTGGGCGTAGGCCACGATCTTCGACGAGTACAGCGCGTGCCGTACGTCGTCGATGAACGCCTGCCGGTCGATGTCCAGCTTCGCCTCCGCGGGCCCGGGCAGTACGCCGGCCGCCGCCTCCCGCCGTACGACGTCACCCGACAGGGAGCGGGCGAACACGGCCTCGGCCATGCCGCTGACCGGGATGCCCAGGTCGAGCGCGGACTGTACGGTCCAGCGGCCGGTGCCCTTCTGCTCCGCCTGGTCGAGGACGATGTCGATGAACGGGCCGCCCGTGGTCGGGTCGGTCTGGCTGAGCACCTCGGCCGTGATCTCGATCAGGAACGACTCGAGGTCGCCGGTGTTCCAGTCGCGGAACACGTCGGCAAGCTCCGACGGGTTGAGGTCGAGCACGTGCCGGAGCAGGTCGTACGCCTCGGCGATCAGCTGCATGTCGGCGTACTCGATGCCGTTGTGAAGCATCTTCACGAAGTGGCCGGCGCCGTCCGGACCGACGTGCACGCAGCACGGCTCGCCGTTCACGTGCGCGGAGATCTTGGTCAGCATCGGCTCCAGCGCCGCGTACGACTCCGGCGAACCGCCCGGCATGATGCTCGGGCCGTTCAGCGCGCCCTCCTCGCCGCCGGACACGCCGCTGCCGACGAAGTGCAGACCCTTCTCCTTCAGCGCGCTCTCGCGGCGCCGGGTGTCGAGGAAGTGCGCGTTGCCGGCGTCGACGACGATGTCGCCCTCGTCGAGCAGCGGCACCAGTTCGTCGATGACCGCGTCGGTCGGCGCGCCGGCCTTCACCATGATGATGATCTTGCGCGGCTGCTCCAGCGACTCGACGAAGCCGGCCAGGTCCGTCGACGGGACGAAGTCGCCCTCGGAACCGAACTCCTCGACCAGCGAGTCCGTGCGGGCCTGGGAACGGTTGTGCAGAGCGACGCTGAACCCGTTGCGCGCGAGGTTCCGGGCCAGGTTGCGACCCATCACCGCGAGCCCGGTGACACCGATCTGGGCTTTGGCAGAACTCATGGAATCTCCCGCAGTCTCAAGTTGTGTGCGAGGTCCAGTCTGCTGCCCCTGGCAACCCCGCCGTCCAGCGGGTGCCAGCTCGTGGACAGCTGGACCTTAGGCTCAGGTCGTGAATCCTCTCGAGTCCCGTCGTACCGCGCTCATCCTGATCGACCTGATGCCGCGGATCATCGCGCTGGACACCGCGCCCTTGAGCGGGCCGGTTGTGCTTGAGCGGTCCGTCGCATTGGCCGCAGCGACGCGGGCGGCGGGCGGGCTGGTGGTCAATGTGCGGGTCGAGCGGCCTGGCGTCGAGGTGCAGCCGGAGGGGAGCGCGTTCGCGCCCGAGGTCGTGCCGCAGCCGGGCGACCTGGAGATCGTCAAGCGCACGATCGGCGCCTTCGGCCGCTCACCGCTCGACGCCGAGCTCCAGTCCCGAGGCATCGCCAACGTGGCCCTCACCGGAATCGCCACCAACTTCGGCGTCGAGTCCACGGGCCGGGCCGCGTCCGATCTCGGCTATGAGACGTTCTTCATCACAGACGCAATGACCGGCCTGGACGCAGCGTCACACGAGTTCGCGGTCTCGCAGGTCTTCCCACGCGTCGGCGAGGTCTGCACCACCACGGAGTACTTGAACGCACTGAAGTAGCCCGCACTACGCGAAGAGTCTGGCGTTTTCCTGGACCCAGGTTTGTAGGGTGCGGGCTGGTTGGCCGGTGACTTCTGGGACCGTGTTGTTGACGGAGGTTTCGTCGATGGTGGCGTCGGCGAAGAAGGATTCGATGGCTTCGGCGTACGGCGCGGGCATCGACGCGTGGAGCGCGTCATGGGTTTCCGAGCGGCTCATCGGGTACGCCGTTAGCGTGCGTCCGATGCCCTCGCCGAGGATCGCCACCTGCTCGACAGGGGTCAAAGCGACCGGGCCGGTGAGTCGCAGTACCTTGCTGTCCGACGAGCCCTGCAGGGCCTGCACGGCAACGTCTGCGATGTCACGCGGATGGATGGTCGACACTGCGACGTCGGGGAACTGCACCCGCACCTCGTCGCCGGCGCGGAGCTGGTCCAGCCAGCGCAAGGTGTTCGACATGAAGGAGTTCGGGCGTAGGAAGGTCCACTCCAATTTCGCCGCGCGGACCGCTTCTTCGGTTGCATGGTGGTACGCCGCGACCGCGTTCGTCAGCTCGCCGTCGAGGGAGCTGCTCGACAGCACCACGACTTTCCGAACCCCGGCACCTACCGCATTCGTGAGTAATTCCTCGAGGCGGTCGTAGCCGCTCAGCAGGAAGATCGCGCTGACGCCGGTCAGCGCGTCCGCGAAGGTGTCCGGCCTGTTCAGATCGCCAAGAACCGGCTCGATGCCGTCCGGCAGGGTGGTTGCGGAGCGGATCAGCGCCCGCGCCGGGATGCCCTGTTCTGCAAGCGATTGCACGACCGCGCCACCCGCGTTGCCGGTCGCGCCCGTCACCAGGATCGTCATAGCTCGCAGCCTGCCATATCGAGGGCCGACCGCAGGCAGATGCCCGGGTCGTCCTCGTGGTAGATCCGTTCGTCGGGTTCGATGTTGTCGAGGAAGCGCTGGTACATCAGCGCATACATGAGCGGGCCCAGCACACTCATCGGCCGGAGCGCGCGCAGCGGCTCGCAGCCAGGGAGCTCCCGCCGCCAGGCCGCTGACCACACCTCGCGCGCATGCTCGCGTTTCTCCGCCGGCAGGAAGTCGTGCAGGCGTCTGATGTCGGTCGCGGGGTGACCGACGAACGTGTCGGCCCAGTCGACGATCACCCGATGCGTACCGTCCGACCGCCAGTTCCCCGGATGGAAGTCCCCGTGCACCAACGAGATCGGCAACCCCGCGGACTCGAGCTCACCGACGATCGATGGCAGCCGATCGACCAGCTTCACCAGGCCGCTCACCTCGTCGTCGGACAAGTCCACCCGCGGAATCAGCGCCGTGACCTGATCCGCCAACTCGTCCGGCAACAGCCGAGGTGCGTCGAGCTCGTCGACCTCCTCGGCGAGAGCAGCCTGCACCGCGACCCAACGAGGTACGACGCTCTCGACCGACGCCCGGTCCGGCTCCCAGCAGTCCGTCCCCGGCGCGTGGGCGAGGAGCGACCAGCGGTCGACACGCGACGTCGCAAGTACGGCCGGCGCAAGCGTCTCGTCGTACCGCAGGACGTGCTCGATGATGTCAGCGTCGATACTGCCGAACCGGCTGGTCGCCTTCGCCCACGCGCCCGGAAACCGCACCAAACACGACAGGTTCCACGTCTTCACCTGCACGGCGTCGACCGGTCCCACCACGTCAGCCGCCCATGCGATGAGCCGCGCCGGTCCGCCGGCCTCCGCCCAGGTAGACCGAAGAGGTTGCGCCGCGATGATCGAATCCCAATCAGGCAACGGCGTCTCATCGAGTACGCCGGGACGCGGCTCGCCCATCGCCTCGACGTGATACACCACCCGCCCGCCACGTCCGATCACAGCCTCGTCCGCATGTACCAGCCGCAGTACGAACGTCGGAACGCCCAGCAGCTCATCGAGATGCCGGGTGATGGCCTCGACCTCGGACCACCACCCAGGCTCCACGTCGAACGTCGGCGCCCGGCCGACGTACCGGGCGCCAACGCTCACCAGGGCCTCTACTGTCTTGAATTCCACCGGCCTACTGTCGCGTGATCCGGTGCCAAGTGCGAGCGCCCGACTTCAGTACGACGTCGGCGCTGAGGTCGACGGACGCCGCCGGATCATCCGTTCGTACGCCGTTGATCGTCACCGCGCCCTGCCGCAGCAGGCGACGCAGCTCGGAGTTGCTGTCGTCCGGCCGAGCCGCGCGCAGCAGGTCGAAGGCGGTCACAGCCGAACCGGCGACCACCACCGAAGGCATCTCCGCAGGCTGACCGCGATCCGAGAAGGTCTGCCGGAAGGCGGCCAGCTCTGCGCGGGCAACGCCCGCGCCGTGGTACCGCGTGACCACCGCCGCGGCCAGCCGGAGCTTCGCGTCGCGAGCCGCCGGACCACCGGAGGATGCGGAGTCCGCGAGAGCGGCGACCGTCTCGAGAGGCAGCTCGGTGTAGACCCGTGCGTACGGCTCGACCAGTTCGTCCGGGATGCTCATCAGCTTGCCGAACTTGTCCCGAGGGCTGTCGGTCAGCCCGATGTAGTTGTTCAGCGATTTGGATTGCTTGGCCCGACCATCAATTCCGGGCGTGATCGTCGTCGTGATCACCACCTGCGGCGGCGCGCCCAGCCGTTGCTGGAAGTGCCGTCCCAGCTGCTCGTTGAACAGCTGGTCCGACCCGACGATCGTCAGATCGCTCTCCATCGCGAAGCTGTCGTAGCCCTGCAACACCGGGTATACCAATTCGTGGACGGCGATCTCCCGGCCGGCGGCGACCCGTTCGCGGAACATGTCCCGGCTCATCAACTGCGCCTGCGTCACCTGCGCGAACAGGCTCAGCAGCTCGGCCACCGGCATCCCGTCGTACCACTCGGAGTTCCGCCGTACTTCGAACACCTCGGGGTCGGTGCGCAGGACCAGCGAGACCTGCTCGAGGAACGACGCGGCGTTCGCATCGATCTGCGCAGGCGTGAGCACCGGACGGGTCTCGGAGCGGCCGGTCGGGTCGCCGACGCGGGTGGTGAGGTCGCCGAGCAGGAACACGACCCGGTGCCCGAGGTCCTGCAGCTGCCGCATCATCCACAGGTTGACCGCGTGGCCGAGATGCAGATCCGGCGCGGTGCAGTCGACGCCGTACTTGATCCGCAGCGGACGTCCGGAGTCCAGCCGCTCGCGCAGGTCGTCTGCACCGATGACCGTGTCGGTCGTACGGCGTAATCGCTCGATCACAAAGTTCACGTGAGGGTTCCTCTCAGCGGCGAGGCACCGCCAGTGCCTCCGGCAACGGAAAGAGGCAGGAACCGGACGGTTCCTGCCTCGGAGGCTCTGGGTGGAGCGAGTGCGGGTACTACCGAATACCGGCTCCTCCCAGAGCCGGTCGATATGCCACACGTCGCTTGATCACACGCTCACATTAGCAGAGCCAACTAAGCTCGACCGCGTGAGTGACGAGCGGGTAGTGCTGCTGGACGAGGACGGGCGGGCGATCGGGACCGAGGCGAAGGCAACGGTCCACCACGCGGCGACGCCGCTGCATCTCGCGTTCTCCAGCTACGTGATCGACGCGGCCGGTCGCGTCCTGCTGACCCAGCGAGCATTCGAGAAGCCCACCTGGCCTGGTGTCTGGACCAATAGTTGCTGCGGGCACCCGCTTCCGACCGAGCCGGTCGAGCAGGCCGTACGGCGACGGCTGGCCGACGAGCTGGGGATCGTCGTGGACTCGGTGGACCTCGTGATGCCCGAGTTCCGGTACCGCGCCGAGATGCCGACCGGCATCGTCGAGAACGAGATCTGCCCGGTATACCGAGTCAGGTGGACCGGCGACCCCAGGCCGAACCCGGCCGAGGTCGCGGCGTACCGCTGGGTCGAATGGGACGAGCTGCGCGACTTCCCCGACCTGTCGCCCTGGTGCCTGCTCCAACTGGACGTGCTCAGCACGCCGCCGGCCGACTGGCCGATCGCCGATCCGACCCGCCTACCACCCGCCGCCCAGGTCTAGCTCCAGAAGATCGTTGTGTACGGCGACAGCCGCCGTGCTCGCATGACCCGCTGCCCCGATCGCGAGCAGCGCCGGCGCCGCCGTCGTACCGACCGCGTAGACGCCAGGCACCGTCGTACGCCCGCCCTCGTCCGCGACGACAGCGCCGTCGGCGACCTGGCAACCGAGCCGCTCGGCGAGATCGCTCTGCTGATGCTGACGCACCACGACGAACACCCGCTCCGGCGCGAGCACCTCTCCGCTCTCGAGCACCACCCGAGGCGCTGACACCTCAGCGACCCGCTCGGTCCGGACCTTCACCCCGGCCACGGACAGCCGCTCGAGCTGCGCGTCGGTCAATGCGTCTCCGTCCGTGCACAGCACGACGTCCGAGCTCCATCGGCTCAGCAACAAGGCCCGCGCAACCGAGCGATCCGGCGCACCGCGCATGCCCAGTTGCACAAGCGGCTGATCCCGCACCTCCCACCCGTGACAATGCGGGCACGCCACCACCGACCGCCCCCAACCCTCAGCCACGCCGGGCACATCGGGCAGCTCGTCCCACAACCCGGTCGCCAGCACGACGGCCCGAACCGGCACCCCGTCGACCACGAACCCGGCATCGTTCACGGTCACGTCGTCGACCCGTGCGTCCCGGATCTCAACGCCGTACGCCGCGACCTGCCGACGCCCGGCTGCGAGCAGCTCACCCGGCGCGGGATCCTCCGCGCCCAGATAGTTGTGCACATGCTCCGCCGCCCGGTTCCGTGGCTGCCCGTCGTCGAACAGCACGACCCGCCGCCGCGCCCGGCCCAACGTCAACGCCGCCTGCAGTCCCGCCAGGCTCCCACCGATCACCGCTACGTCCATGTGATCAATATACGAGAAGATTCGTCTCATACTCTAAAATTGGCGAGCGGTGAGATGACCGCAGGTTGCCTAATGGGCGAATGATCGAGATCCGGCCGGTGACGACGGACGCGGACTACGAGGCCTGGCGTCAGGTCCGTATCGCGGTCCTCCCGCACGAGCGGTGTCCGAGCGTGGCCGAGCTGCGGGAGCTGGAGACGGAGGAGCGCCTGCTGGTGCTCGCCGAGCTGGACGGCGCGGTCGTCGCCAACGGGCTCGCGGACAGCTCGGACGAGGCCGGGCGCGGGTTCGTGTCGCCGCGGGTTCGGCCCGAGGCGCGCCGGCGCGGGGTCGGCACGAAGCTGCTCGAGGTGCTGGCGGATCACGCCGGTGCGCTGGGCTTCGAGGTTGTCGGATCGGGGGTCGAGGACGAGGGATCGTTCGCGTTCGCCCAGCGGTTCGGCTTCGTCGAGACGGGGCGTCAGGTCGAGCAGGTACGCCGGATCGGCGCCGAGACGTGGCCCGCGCGACCGACGGAGTACGAGATCGTGACCGTTGCGGAGCGCCCGGAGCTGTGGGCGGCGGCGTACGAGCAGGTTGCGTTGCCGACGTTGCCGGACATGGACACTCCGACGCCGCTCGTCGTGTCGGCAGAGGAGTGGGCGACCGAGTGGATCAACGAGCCGGCGGCGATGTTCCTGGCTGTGGTCGGGGATGACGTGATCGGGCTGGCCGGGCTGATGCTCGACACCGACAAGCCGGAGCGCGCCGAGGTTGCTTACACCGCCGTACGCCGGGATTGGCGCGGGAAGGCGGTCGCGTCGACACTCAAGCGGACGAGCATGGCGTGGGCCTCCGAGCACGGCATCAGTGAGGTCTACACGTGGACCCAGCAGGGCAATGCGAACATGCGACGGCTCAACGAGCACCTCGGCTTCAGCTACGGCGCCGTGAGTATCAACGTCCGCGCGAACCTACCGCTGGAGTTCCCGGAGCAGCTCAGCTCCTGACCAGGCCCGGCGATCGGTCTCGGTCGCGCGGATCAGCTCGACCAGCTTGCTGTTGACCGGCGCGGATCGCCCGAGCGACTCCGCGAGCCGGACGACCTCGCCGTTCAGATAGTCGATCTCGGTCGGCCGTCCTGCCTCCAGGTCCTCCCACATCGAGGTCCGAGCGAGCGGGTCGATCGCGAGCATCTTGGACGCGACCCGGCGGAACAGGAAGTCCGGCAGCCGCAGGATCGTCGGGAACCGGCGCATCGGAACCGCGAGCAACTGCGCCGGCTCGATCCCGGCAACCTCCAGAATCCCGAGCGTCTCGGCCTGCGCAGCGGCCAGGCAGCGGCGGTACGCACGCTGGGAGAGCTCGTCGCGCAGGGGCAGGTTGGACAGCGCGTTGATCGGGTTGTTCAAGTTCAGCAAGAGCTTCGCCCACTGCACCGGCAGGATGTCGTCGTGCTGCGTCAGCGGCAGCCCGGCCCATTGGAACGCCTCGACGTACGGCGCCAACGCGGCATCCCGCCGTACGTCGAGCGCCCCCTCGGTGCCTTGGTGAAACACGCCGGCGCCCCGGTTGAGCACGTTGAACGGAACCATCCCGGGCACCACGATCTGCTCGGTCAACCGCGACCGCAGCAGCTCCCCGTTCCGTATGCCGTTCTGAAAACTCACCACCACCGCACCGGGCTTCAACACCGGCGCCAACTCGGCAGCCGCGTCTTCGGTGGCAGCCGACTTCACCGTCACGAGCACCAGATCAGCCCCGGCCGCAGCATCAGGCGTCGTCCCGAAGTCCACATCAGCCACACGAAGATCCGCACCCAGATAGTCCGTCAGATGCAGCCCGTACGCCGCCACCTCGTCAGCCATCCGCTGCCTGCCGACGAACGTCACCCCAGTCCCAGAAGCCGCGAGCCGCCCGCCCACATAACACCCGATACCACCGGCGCCGTACACAACAATCTTCACCGAATCTCCTCAGCTGACCGGATGCGTGCGCGGTCGGGTAGCTCGACGGTCTCACCGGTCAGTTTCTGCAACGTTGCCCAGAGTTGGTCGAAGGACTCGCTGCCGAGCCGAGCTTCCCAGTCCTCGAGCAGATCGGCGATGGCGGCGTGGATCTGCTGTTCCAGCCGGCGTCCGGCGGCGGTCAGTCGGACCCTCTTGGCTCGCGGGTCGACCGGATCGGCCTCCCGGACCAGGTAGCCGTGCCGTTCGAGATGGGTGACCAGCTCATGCATGGACTGCTTCGTCATCCCGGCGTGCGCGGCAAGCTCAGCCGTGTGCGATCCGTCGATCCCGCCGAACCGGAACAGCTGCAGATGCGCGGGGCGCAGCTCCGGATGGCGTGGCCCGACGGCGGCCAGCACGGTGGCCAACGCCTGGTCGAAGGCGAGCCGAAGCAGACCGAAGTACCGTGGCGTTGACATGAGGGTCAGGCTACCTTACCGTTTCGGTCAGGCAACCTGACCATATGGGGGAACGAATGACGCTGACCGCGAGGCAGCAAGTGATGGGCTTCCTCACTGGCAAGTGGATCCCGCCGGTGCTGGCGACGCTCGCAGAGCTGGGCGTAGCCGACGAACTGGTGGACAAGCCGCTGACCGTGGACGAGCTGGCCGATCGGGTCGGCGCACAGCCGCGTGCTCTCTACCGGCTGCTTCGCGCGGCGGCGAGTGTCGGAGTGTTCGAAGAGGAGGGCGACGGCCGCTTCGCCCTGACGGACACGGCTGCCGTGCTGCGTTCCGACGTACCAGGATCGCTGCGTTCCGCGGCGATGATGTTCGCTCTCGAGCCGTTCTGGACGCCGTACGCCCAACTGAGGCACTCCGCCCGGACCGGCGAACCGGCGTTCGACCGGATCTACGGACAGAGCATCTATCAGCGTCTGGGCGAGCATCCGGATGAGGCCCGGACCTTCGGTGCGGCAGCCGCCGCGTTCCACGGGCAGGCGATGGGCCCGATTGCCAGCAGCCACGACTTCTCGGCGTACGGCGTGGTGGTGGACGTCGGCGGCGGCTCGGGCAGTCTTCTGGCTGAGGTGCTCCGGACGGCCCCCGGCATTCGCGGCGTGCTGCTGGAGTTGCCGGAGGTGCTCCCGGAGGCATCGGCGCTGCTGGCCAAGGAGGGGCTCGCCGACCGGGTGGAGCTTGTTGCGGGAGACTTCTTCGCCGAGGTCCCGCCCGGCGACGCGTACCTGATCAAGAGCTGTCTGCACAACTTCGCCGACGAGCAGGTGATCGAGATCCTCCGGGTGCTCGCGCGAGCCGGCGGACCGGTGCTGATCGTCGAGACGATGATCCCGCCCGGGAACGGACCGCATTACGCGAAGTTCGACGACATCGAGATGCTGGCGATCGCGGGCGGAGCCGACCGGACCGAAGGGGAGTGGGCCGCTCTCGCACGGTCCGCCGGCCTCGTGCCGCGGGAGGTCGTTCCGTGCGACGAGCGGTTCTCGTTGCTGCACTGCACGCGTACCTAACGACAGGAGGTGTTCGGGAGGTTCCGCCTGGCGCCCGCCCAAGACCGCCAGGTAGAACGCACACCTCCTGTCCCTCGGTACCAACCCCAGGGCGAAACCCGACCAAGGAACCCCGGGAGCTAATGCAATCGAACGCGTGGATCGAGTACGGCGTAGCCGATGTCGACCAGGATGTTCGCCACCACGACCGCCGCCGAGGCGAACAGCACGATGCCGATGATCACCGGTAGGTCCTGCTGGTTGATCGCGACCACGGCGGTCTGACCGAGCCCGGGCAGGCTGAACACGGTCTCCGTGACCACCACCCCGCCGATCAGCTGACCGAGGTCGATGCCGAACTGCGTGATCACCGGCGTCAGTGCACTCCGCAGACCGTGCACCACGACCACCCGGCTTTCCCGGATGCCCTTCGAGCGCGCGGTCCTGATGTAGTCCTCGCCGAGCACGTCCAGCATCGAACCGCGGGTCAGCCGGGTATACGTTGCCGCCAGCAACAAGGCGAGCGCGATCCAGGGCAGCACCAGGTGCTGGACCCACGGCCCGATGCCGCCGGCGATCGGCGAGTAGCCGCCGGCCGGGAACCAGTTGAACCCTGCGAGGGTGAGGCGGAAGTACAGGAAGTACAGCAGCAACAGCCCGAGCAGGAACGAGGGGAACGAGTAGAAGAACAGCGAGAACAACGTCAGTCCGCGGTCCGCCAGCGACCGTGGGTGCGTCGCCGAGATCACGCCGTTGAACACGCCCAGCAGCAACCACAGCACGGCCGCACCGAGGGCGAGCGACACCGTGATCGGCAGCGCCTGCGCGATGATCTTGGTCACCGCCACCTGGTGGTAGTAGTCGTAGCCGAGGTTGCCCTTCAGTGCGTTGCCGAGGAAGTGCAGGTACTGCTTCCAGACCGGCAGATCGAGCCCGAGGCGGTGCTTGATCAGCGCGATCGTCTCCGGCGTCGCCTGCCGGCCGGCCAGCGTCTGCGCGACGTTGCTCGGAGCAACGAAGAACAGGCCGAACACCGCGACGCTGATCAGCCACAGGACCAGGATCCCGTGACCGATCCGGCGAATCAGGAACATGGCCATGGTTCAGGTCCGATCTGCGCGGGGGTCGAAGGCGTCCCGGACGCCGTCACCGAACAGGTTGAAGGCGAGCGTCGTGATCAGCAGCGCCAGACCGGGGAACAGGATGAACCACCACGCGGTCGTGTAGTAGTTCTGCGACGAGCTGATCATCCCGCCCCAGTCCGCCGTTGGCGGCGGCAGACCGAGCCCGAGGAACGACAACGTCGCCTGGGTGACGATCACGACCGGGATCAGCAGCGTGGTGTAGACGATCACCGGCGCCATCACGTTCGGCAGTACGTCGACGAACATGATCCGGCCGTCGCCCGCCCCCAGCGAGCGCGCCGCTTCGACGAACTCGCGCTCGCGTAACGACAGCACCTGGCCGCGGACGATCCTGGCCACGGATGCCCAACTGAAGCAGCCGATCACCAGCACCGTGACGGTCAGACTGGGACCCGTCACCGACACCAGCGCGATCGCCACCAGCAGGAACGGAACCGACAGTACGACGTCGATCAGCCGGGCCAGGACGGTGTCGGTGATCCCCCCGAGGAACCCCGCAGCCAGCCCCAGCACGACTCCGATGACGACGGTGATCGCGGTCGCGATCACGCCGACGAGCAGCGAGACGCGAGCGCCGTACGCGATCCGGACCAGGATGTCCCGGCCGAGATCGTCGGTGCCGAGCCAGAAGGTCCCGTTCGGCCCGCGCGGCAGGCCGTCCGGTGTCAGCCCGATGTCGCGGTACTGCTCGTTCGGCGGATGCCCGGTGATCGCCGTGAACACCGGCGCGAAGATCGCCATCAGCACGATCAGCAGGATCACGGCGAGCGAGATCATCGCCACCTTGTCCTTGCGCAACCTGTGCACGGCAAGGACGAACGGACTCCGGCCCTCGATCGCCTTCGGCTCGTCCAGGACATCAACCATTTCTATTGCGGCGGTCATGGGGCCTCCCGGTCTGGACTGAGGAGCGGGGGGAGCGAAGCGACCGGAGCGACGAGGGAAGACCGGGAGTCACAGCCCCATGACCACGCCGGCGCCGAAGGCCCGGCCAAAAGCACTGTCATGATGCCTTCAGATCAGGTACGGCGGTGGACAGGTCCTCGCCCACCGTCAACGGGTAGAAGCAGGCGGTGCGATGCTGCCAGGAGTCGTCGAGGACGGCCTCGAGCGGCGGCTCCTCGGCCGCGCAGTCGAGCCTCGCCTTCGGGCACCGCGTGTGGAACCTGCACCCCTCCGGCGGGTTCGTCGCGGAGGGGATGTCGCCCCCGAGGATGATCTGCTCGCGACTGTCCGCCGTGTCCGGGTCCGCCACCGGCAACGCCGACAGCAGCGCGCGCGTGTACGGATGCCTGGTCTGGCTGAACAGTTCGTCGGTCGGAGCCAGCTCGACGATCTTGCCCAGGTACATCACCGCGATCCGGTTGCTCACGTGCCGGACCACCGACAGGTCGTGCGAGATGAACACGTAGGTCAGGTCGAACTCCTTCTGCAGGTCCGCGAGCAGGTTGATGATCTGCGCCTGGATCGACACGTCCAACGCCGAGACCGGCTCATCGCAGATCACCAGCTTCGGCCGCAGCGCGAGTGCCCGCGCCACCCCGATCCGTTGCCGTTGGCCACCACTGAACTCGGCCGGGAACCTGTTGTAGTGCTCGGGGTTGAGCCCGACCAGCTCCATCAGCTCCTGGACCTTCTTCTTCCGCTCATTGCCCGAGGCAATGTTGTGGATCGCGAACGGGTCGCCGATGATGGATCCGACCCGGCGGCGCGGGTTCAGCGAGCCGTACGGGTCCTGGAAGATGACCTGGACGTCGCGCCGCAACGGACGCATCGCCTTGCGGGAGAGCTTGGTGATGTCCTGGCCCTCGAACGTCACCGAGCCCGAGGTGACGTCGTACAGATGGGCCATGCAGCGCGCCAGCGTGGACTTGCCGCAGCCGGTCTCGCCGACCAGGCCGAGCGTCTCGCCCTTGTGCACCTCGAGCGAAACGCCGGCGACTGCCTGCACCACTTCTTTGGAGTGCGTGGGGAACTCCTTGCGGACGTTCTCCACCTTCAGCAACACATCCGTAGTCATGAAGCGATCGCCTCGCTGTTCTCATGCGGTAGCCAGCAGGCCGACTGGTGCCGGGGATCGCGGGCGACGTCGACGAGCGGCGGCGCCTCGGTGCGGCACTTGTCGAACACGTGCGGGCAGCGGGCCGCGAACGGGCAGCCCTTGGGCAGACTGATCAGGCTCGGCGGTGTCCCCGGGATCGGGGTCAGCCGTTCACCGCTGCGGGCCGGCAACGACGCCAGCAGGCCCTGGGTGTACGGGTGGTGGTTGCGGTAGAAGATGTCGCGGCGCGGCGCCCGTTCCATCACCGCGCCGGCGTACATCACGACGACCTCGTCGGCCATCTCGGCCACCACGCCGAGGTCGTGCGTGATCAGGATGATCGCCGTACCGAACTGCTCCTGGAGCCGGCGCATGACGTTCAGCACCTGGGCCTGCACGGTCACGTCGAGCGCGGTGGTCGGCTCGTCCGCGATCAGCAGGGCCGGGTCGAGCGCCATCGCCATCGCGATCATCACCCGCTGCCGCATCCCGCCGGAGAACTGGTGCGGATAGTCGTCGATCCGCTCCGCGGCCCGGGGGATGCCGACCAGGGTCAGCAGGTCGGCGGCCCGTTTCCGGGCGTCCTGCTTGCTGATCTCGCGGTCGTGCGCCCGGATCATCTCCACGATCTGCCAGCCGATCCGGTACTGCGGATGCAGGCTCGACAACGGATCCTGGAAGATCATGCCGATCTGGGCGCCCCGCAGCCGGCGCAACGTCGACTGGTCCGCGGTGATCAGGTCGGTGCCGTCGAAGAACGCCGTACCGGACACTGTGGCGCCGCGGGTGAGGCCGGTGATGGTCTGGGTGGAGACGCTCTTACCGGAGCCCGACTCGCCCACCACGGCGAGTGTCTGGCCGGCTTCGACGTCGTACGACAGGCCCCGGACGGCGCGGACGGTGCCGTCCGGGGTGTCGAAGGAGACCCGGAGGTCCCTTACTTCAAGCAGAGCCATGAGGTGTTATCCGCCCTGCTTGTCTTTGTCGAGCCAGACGTTGGTCGGATCGAACATCTGCATCGCCGGCACGTAGATCGCGTTGTGCACCTGGGATGCGTGGTAGTTCGGGTTCTTCGGGTTGGTCAGCGGGAAGAACGGCGCGTCGGCCATCACCTGCGCGTCGGCCTTGGCCCACAGATCCACCGCCTGGTCCTGCGTCGGCGCGGCGATCGCCTGCTTGATCAGGTCGTTGGTCGCCGGGCTGTTGTACAGGCCGAAGTTGCTTCCGACCGGCGGGAACGACGGCTCGCCGGAGAACAGCGGGTTGAAGAACGACAGCGCCCCGTTGCCGTACCAGTCAGCACCCCAGCCGGCCAGCGAGAGATCCCATACGCCCCGCTGGGCGACGGTCGGCACCTGCAGGTACTTCACGTAGAAGTCCGCGTTCGGTGACGGTACGCCGACGACCGTGATCCCGACCTTGGACAGGTCCTGCTGGATCGTCTGGAAGGCCTTGCTGCTGCCCTCGGACGCGTTGCGGTACAGGAACTTCAGCGTCAGATGCTGGGCGCCCGCCTCCTGCAGCAGCTGCTTGGCCTTGTCCACGTTGTTCGGGTACGGATCGATCTGCTTCGAGCCGAGGATGCTGTCGGGCAGCACGTGGGTCAGCGGCGGGTTGATCGTCGGTCCGCCGATGACCTGGAGGATGTGGTCGCGGTTGAGCGCGTAGTTGATCGCCTGCCGCACCTTCACGTTCGCCAGCGCCTTGTTGTTGTTCGGCGAGACGGTGTTGTAGATGACGTACGGGTTGCTCGACGCCGTCATGCCCAGGTTCAGGTTCGGATCCTTCTTCGCGATCAGCGCCGGTAGCTGCGACGGTGGCGGGCCGACGTCGAACTCGAGGTCGGCGGTCGGCGTACCGGTCTGCAGTTGCTGCTGGATCGAGTCCTGGCTGACCGTCTCGTTCACGACGATCTTGTCGACGTACGCCTTGCGCACCGGGTCGGAGGCCGGGTCCCACGCGGTGTTGCGCGAGTACGAGATCGACTTGGTCGGAACCCACTTGTCGACCTTGTACGGGCCGTCGGACGGGAAGTTGTTACCGAGCTCAGTGCTGGCGGGCAGATACTTGAGCGACTCGACCGGGGCCGGCGAGAAGGCCGGCAGCGTCAGCATGTCGACGAAGTACGTGGCCGGCTGGGTGAGGTGGAACTCGATCGTGCTCGCGTCCTTGGCGACCACGCCCGGCAGCGGCGTCTTGTCGATGTACTCCTGGATCCCGGCGACCGTCTTCGGCGCCTTCGCGAACCCGTCGGCGAACGCCTTGTAGCCGACGAGCAGGTTGGCGAAGTCCGGGATTCCGCCGAACGGCTGGACCGGGTTCGCGGTCCGCTTCACGCCGCGGACCATGTCCTCCGCGGTGACCGCCCGGGCCGGGCTGGTGTTCCACTTCGCGCCGGGCCGGATCTTGATCGTGTAGGTCTTGCCGTCGGCGCTGATGCCGCCGTTCCCCGTGGTCGGGATGTCCGTGGCGAGGTCGGCCACCGGCTTGGTGTTGTCGGACCCCTGATCGGCCGGGTACGTGAACAGCTGCCTGCTCCACATCCGCAGGTTCAGGTAGCCGATCGAGTAGTAGCTGATGTTGGGGTCCATGTAGTCGACGTCGCCCGCCCCGAGCATGTTCAGGGTGCCGCCGCTGACCGGGGTGCCGGCGGATCCTCCGGATCCGGACGGTGTTCCGCCGCCGTTGCTACAGGCCGCGAGCACGATGCTCGCGGCGGCGGCAAGGGATACTGCCGCCAGCCGTCTTCTGGCCATTGGTCCTCCTCCGGGACTCGATAGCGCCGAAGTTAGGACTGCCGGGCCCAGCCGGAACGCGCAGTCACGCAACCGTCAAACAGATGTCAATCGCCGCCCGCCCCAACATGACGGATTCATGACACCCGTAACCCTCATTGCGCCCGTCCGTGAGCGACACTGGGTCCGTGGCACACAGCTTGCTGCTGGTCGACGACGAGCCGCGGATCCGGCGGGTACTGCGGCTTGCCCTGGAGGACGAGGGCTACGAGGTGGCGGAGGCGGCCAACGGGTACGACGCCCTCGCCGCGCTGCGCCGCGAGCCGCCGGACGTGGTGCTGCTGGACCTGATGCTGCCCGACCGGGACGGATTCACCGTCTGCCGGGAGATCCGGCGGTCCAGCGACGTACCGGTGATCATGGTGACCGCTCGGACCGACAGCCACGACGTGGTCGCCGGGCTGGAGGCCGGCGCGGACGACTACGTGACCAAACCGCTGGTCGCGAAGGAGCTGTCGGCCCGGATCCGGGCGTTGCTCCGCCGGGTCGAGCCGTCCAACGCGCGGCAGGCCGAGCTGGTCGAGGTCGGTGACCTCCGCATCGACATACCGGGTGCCGAGGTGACGCGGGACGGCGAGGCGCTGCCGTTGACGCGGACCGAGTTCAAGCTGCTCGCCGAGCTGGCCGGCGCCGAGGGCAAGGTGCTCAGCCGCGAGCAGCTGCTGTCGAAGGTCTGGGGCTACGGGTACTTCGGTGACAGCCGGATCGTCGACGTCCATATCCGCCGGCTGCGGCTGAAGATCGAGCGCGACCCGGCCAGCCCGAAGCATCTCGTCACCGCCCGCGGCCTGGGCTACCGACTGGTGAGCTGACCTTGCTCGGACGGTTCAGCCTGCGGAATCGCGTCATGCTGGCGTACGGGCTGCTCGCGCTCGTGCTGTCGACCGTCCTGGCGGTCGTGACCTGGGGCGTGGTCTCCGACTACCTCAACAACCAGCGGGATTCCTCCGCTGTGACGATCACGTCGGACAACGCGGCTGCGCTGCGGTACGGGCTTTTCGGCGTACCCGTGCCGTGTAATCCGGCGCGGGTGCGGGGCGAGTGTGACAGCCCGCAGGCGGCGGACGGGGTGCACCCGATGGACCTGCTGAACAGCCTGCCGTCCACCGACGCCGCAGCGTCGATGCTGTACTTCGAGAAACACTGGTACGCGTTGACCGGCAAGCCGTCGGACCTGCCGCCGGACCTGATCCAGACGGCGCTCGACGGGAACGTCGTGAGTCGCCGGGTCGAGGTCAGCGGGCAGCCGGTGCTCGCGGTCGGCGTACCCGTGGGGCGGCCGAACGAGGCGTTCTTCGAGTGGCATCCGCTGACGGCTCTCGACAACACGCTGCTGAGGCTGAAGCTCACACTGATCGCTGCGGCGATCGCGACCGCGCTGGTCGGGCTCGCCGTCGGACGGCTGGCGAGCACGCTGGCGCTGCGGCCGCTGGCCGAGCTGACCCGGGTCGCGGACGCGGTCGCGCGGGGGAAGCTGGACGCGCGCCTGCTGGCCGAGGAGGACCGGGATCTCGGTGGGCTGGCGCGTTCGTTCAACCAGACGGCGGCGGCGCTGGAGCGCCGGGTGGCTGCGGACGCACGGTTCGCGGGTGATGTGAGCCATGAGCTGCGGACGCCGTTGATGACGATGCTCAACTCGATGCAGCTGATCCAGAACCACCGCGCCGAGCTGCCGGCCGCCGTACGGGAGCCGGTCGAACTGCTCGGCGACGACCTCGATCGCTTCCGCCGGCTGGTGATCGACCTGCTGGAGATCTCCCGCGACGACGGCGGTGACCGGGGGAGCCGGGAGATCGTCCGGATCGCCGACCTGGTCCGCGCGGCGGCCGACGCGACCGCCGGGCGCGAGGTGACCACGGTCGAGCCCGAAGCCGAGGGGCTCACGCTGCAGGCTGACAAACGCCGGCTCGAGCGGGTGATCGCGAACCTGGTCGAGAACGCCGAGGACCACGCCGGCGGCTGCAAGGGCGTCGGTGTCGAGGCCGGTGGTCTGGGCGTCATCATCACCGTCGACGACGCCGGTCCGGGCATCGCCGCCGAGGACCGCACCCGCATCTTCGAACGCTTCGGCCGCGGTGAAACCTCGGGTCGGGGCCGGGGCGTAGGCCTGGGTCTGGCCATCGTCGCCCGCCACGTCCAATGGCACCACGGCACCATCCAGGTAACCACCCGCCCCGGCGGCGGCGCCCGCTTCATCGTCGAGCTCCCCGCGAAAAGCAGCTGACGGTTCTTCGGCCCCCGGCTACTCTGGGGGCATGGCTACTTGCCTCTGTGTCTAGCTGGCGCACTCCATCTGACAGGTGAAGTGCGTCTACTAGTATTCACGGAGAGTAACCATCATGATCACCGCTCGCGGTGTTGATATTCGTGTCGGCGCTCAGCTGCTGCTGGCCGATCTTTCGTTCACAGTCGGCGCGGGTGACCGCGTCGGGCTCGTCGGCCGCAACGGCGCCGGCAAGACCACCCTGCTCACCACGCTGGCCGGCGAACGTCGCCCGGCGGCGGGCAGCATCGCCGTGACCGGCTCCGTCGGCTACCTGCCGCAGGACCCGCGGGCGGCCGATCCCGCGATCACCGTCACCGATCGGATCCTGTCCGCCCGCGGCCTCGACACCGCCGTACGCGATCTCCGGGCGGCCGAGACCGCGATGAGCACCGCGACCGGCGAGGCGCAGGAGAAGGCGATGGCGGCGTACGCCCGCGCCGAAGCCGCCTTCCAGGCCGGCGGCGGCTACGCGGCCGAAGCGGAGGCGGCGAGGCTCGCGGCCGGTGTCGGCCTGCCCAACCGTGCGCTCGAACAGCCGGTCGGTCACCTGTCCGGTGGTCAGCGCCGCCGGGTCGAGCTGGCCCGGATCCTGTTCGCGCAGCACGACATGCTGCTGCTCGACGAGCCGACCAACCACCTCGACGCGGATTCGGTGCTCTGGCTGCGGCAGTTCCTGCAGTCGTACGCCGGCGGCCTGATCGTGATCAGCCACGACACCGAGTTGCTCAAGGCAACGGTCAACCGGGTCTTCCACCTGGACCCGCAGCGGCTCACGATCGACATCCACAACACCGGCTGGAAGAAGTACCGGGAACAGCTGGAGGTCGACGAGCGGCGCCGGCAGCGCGAGCGTGCGGTCGCCGAGCGCAAGGCCGCGGTCCTGCACGCCCAGGCGGCGAAGATGCAGGCCGGTGCGAGCACCGCCATGGCGGCCAAGAACATGGCCCGTCGCGCGGACAAGCTGCTCTCCGACCTGGAGCCGGTACGCCGGTCCGCGCGCGTCGCCAAGATCCGCCTGCCTGCACCGGCGCCGTCGGGCAAGACCCCGTTGTCGGCCGTCGGCCTGAAGAAGGCGTACGGCGGACTGCAGGTCCTGAACGGTGTCGACCTGTCCGTCGACCGGGGCAGCCGGGTCGTCATCCTCGGTCTGAACGGCGCCGGCAAGACCACCCTGCTCCGGCTCCTCGCGGGCCGCGAACAGCCGGACGCCGGTCGCGTCGTACCCGGTCACGGCCTGCGGCTCGGGTACTTCGCCCAGGAGCACGACACGCTCGACCTGGCCGGTACCGTCCGGCAGAACCTGGCGGCGGTTGCGCCCGGGCTGACCGACGGCGAGGTCCGGAACGTGCTGGGCTCGTTCCTGTTCAGCGGCGACGACGTCGACAAGCCGGCCGGCGTACTGTCCGGCGGCGAGAAGACGCGGCTCGCACTCGCCGGGCTGGTCCACTCCAGCGCGAACGTGCTGCTGCTGGACGAGCCGACCAACAACCTCGACCCGGTGTCGCGGGACGAGGTACTGGGCGCGGTCGGCAGTTACCCGGGCGCGATCGTGATGGTCACGCACGACGAGGGCGCGATCGAGGCGCTCCGTCCGGATCGAGTGCTGATCCTGCCGGACGCGACCGAGGATCTGTGGTCCGACGACTACCTGGAACTGGTGTCGCTGGCTTAGGCCGCGTCAACCCTGGGGTTGAGGCTCGGGTTCCACCCGGGTCTCACCTCCGGGCTGACGTTCGGGCGGCCGGTTCCGAGGAGTGTTGTCATCGACAACGAAACCTCCTCGGAAGGAACCCAGAACAATGTCGGCCGTGATCGGTATCTTGGTGGGTCTGCTGGTGCTGGTGCGCGTGATCGGCCGGCAGGTGACCGGTTCGCTCGTCACCCAGAAGTCGCTGTTCCTGATGCCCGTCATCCTGCTGGGCGTCGGCCTGCTCTCGCTCTCGTCGGCCGTCCACAGCGCGACGTCCGGCCAGCTCGCGTTCCTCGCCCTCGACTGTGTTGTGCTGGCCGGCTTCGGTGTCGCCCGCGGTGCCAGCGTCCGGCTCTCGTCGACCGGCCAAGGCCTGTACCAGAAGGGCACCGCCGCGACCCTCGTCCTCTGGCTGGTGACGATCGCGCTCCGCGTCGGTACGTCGTTCGCCTCCGCCGCGCTCTGGCCGCACAACAACTTCGGTACGTCGACCCTGGCGCTGACCATCGGCGTCACCCTCGCCGCCCAGAGCGCGATGATCTACCGCCGCTCGCTGGCGATGAACATCCCCTTCGCCGCCGAACGGGTCTGACCCGGGCATGATGAGGGCATGAGCTCCAGGCTTGCCGACCAGGTGCGGACTTCCTCCGTGCCTGGTCTGCTGCTGCGGGCGGTCCCCGCCGTCCTGACGATCGTCACGGTCGCCTTCGCCGCCCGGGACAACGACCAGCAGCGCCTGCCGTACGGCGTGATCGTTGCCCTCGGCGTGATCGTTGTCGCTAGCAACATCTCGCTGTTCCGGCTGAGGTACGGCGAACCGCCCGGCCGGACTGCCTACGCCCTGCTGGCGTTCGCGATCGCCGGGTCGCTGCTGTGGTACGCACTCCCGCAGAGCGTGATGCTCTTCGTCCCGTTCTGGGTCAGCCGGATAGCGGTCCGCTACTACCGCGCCGGGCTGCTCGAGTGGATCGTCGTGTCGATCGCCATCATCGGTGGAAGCGTGCCGCTGTACATCACCACGCGGTCGGCGCCGGGTGCGATCGGGGCCGCCTTCGGCGTGGTCGCGCTGACTCTGGCCGCGGTCAACCGGCGGAACCGGGAGCAGCAGCTGGAGGACCTCGAGGTGTCGCTGGCTCGTAAGCAGGCCGCGATCGAGGAGCATGAGCGGGCCGCGGCGCTGGCCGAGCGGGCGCGGATCGCGCGCGACGTGCACGACGTACTCGCTCATTCGTTGGCCGGGTTGTCGCTGAGTCTGCAGGGTGCGCGGTTGATGCTCGTGCGGGACGGCGCGTCGGCGGAGGCTGTCGAGCAGGTGACGCGGGCGCAGGGGCTGGCGGCCGAGGGGTTGGCCGAAGCGCGGCGGGCGGTCGCGGCGCTGCGGGAGGATGCGGTTCCCGACGTACGGGCGCTCGGCGATCTCGTCACGGCGTACCGGCTGGAGAGTGGGGCGTCGGCGGAGTTCGACGTGGAAGGTACGCCGCGGGAGCTGCCGGCTGACGTGATGAGCACGCTGTACCGGACTGTGCAGGAGGCGCTGGCGAACACCCGCAAGCACGCGCCGGGTGCGCCGGTGCGGGTGAAGCTCTCGTACGGCGACAGGGTCGGCCTGCTCATTGAAGACAGGCCGGGCAAGCGACCGGATCGCGCGGCCCCCGGCGGCTATGGTCTGGTCGGGATGCGCGAACGGGCCGACCTGGTCGGCGGATCAGTGGAGGCCAGGCCGACATCCACCGGCTGGCGAGTCGAGCTCAAGGTGAAGGCATGACTGTGCGAGTGGTGGTCGCTGACGACCAGACCGTGGTGCGGGACGGGCTGGTCACGCTGCTCAAACTGCTGCCCGGCATCGATGTGGTCGCGGCGGCGTCGGACGGCCAGGAGGCGGTCCAGCTTGTTGCCGAGCACGACCCGGACGTGTTGCTCGTCGATCTCCGGATGCCGACGATGGACGGCGTCGAGGCGACTCGTCAGGTGCGCGCGGATCATCCACGGACCGAGGTCGTCGTACTCACGACGTACAGCGACGACGACTCGGTGCTGTCCGCGCTCCGGGCCGGGGCCCGCGGGTTCCTCACCAAGGACGCCGACGCCGAGTCGATCGGCCGCGCGCTCGAGGCCGCCGCCAACGGCCAGTCGATCGTCGACGCCGAGGTCCAGCGCCGCCTGATCGCAGGCGCCAGCACCAGACCACCCGAGCCCACCGACACCGGTCTCACTCCGCGCGAAATCGAGGTCCTCCGCCTGATCGCCGAGGGCCTGTCCAACACCGAGATCGCCAGGCAGCTCGTCGTCAGCGAAGCCACCGTCAAGACCCACATCAACCACCTCTTCGCCAAAGCCAACCTCCGCGACCGAGCCCAGGCCGTCGCCTACGCCTATCGCCTCGGTCTCGCCTGATATGCGACTAGGTTGCATCTAGCCGGGGAGCGGCGTTTACTGGCGGATCGTGAGGCGGATGGATGTCAGTCGGCGCGAGTGGGGTGCGGTCGGTGGGATGGCGGCGTTCGTGCTGCTGTTGCATCTGGCTGGTTGGGGAGTGCTGGCGCTGATCGTGGCGCCGCGGCATTACCTGCTCGGATCGGCCGGGGTGTTCGGGGTCGGGCTCGGCGTGACGGCGTACACGCTGGGGATGCGGCACGCGTTCGACGCGGACCATATCGCCGCGATCGACAACACGACCCGGAAGCTGATGGCGGACGGGCGGCGGCCGTTGTCGGTCGGGTTCTGGTTCTCGCTCGGGCACTCGACCGTGGTGTTCCTGCTGTGCTTCCTGCTCGGGATCGGTGTCCGTACGCTCGCCGGACAGGTCGCTGACGACTCGTCCCGGCTGCAGCAGATCACCGGCGTCATCGGTACGGCGGTCTCGGGCGTCTTCCTGTACCTGATCGCCGCGCTCAACCTCGCCGTCCTGGTCGCCGTCGTCAAGGTGTTCCGCCGGATGCGCACCGGCGAGTACGACGAGGCGTCGCTCGAGCAGCATCTCGACAAGCGCGGCCTGATGAACCGGATCCTGGCCGGCGTCACCAAGGCGGTCACCCGTCCGTGGCAGATGTACCCGATCGGTTTCCTGTTCGGCCTCGGCTTCGACACCGCGACCGAGGTCAGTCTGCTGGTGCTGGCCGGCGGCGCGGCCGCGTTCAGCCTGCCGTGGTACGCCGTCCTCACGCTGCCGATCCTGTTCGCGGCCGGGATGAGCCTGCTCGACACCATCGACGGCTGCCTGATGAACTTCGCCTACGGCTGGGCCTTCGCGAAACCGGTCCGCAAGGTCTACTACAACATCACGATCACCGGCCTGTCGGTCGCGGTCGCGCTGGTGATCGGCAGCATCGAGCTGATCTCGATCCTCACCGACAAACTGCACATCGACCACGGCCCGCTCGCGGCGATCGCCGGCGTCGACCTGAACTACGTCGGCTACGCGATCGTCGGCCTGTTCGTCCTCACCTGGATCACCGCCCAGGCGATCTGGAAGTACGCCCGGATCGAAGAGAAGTGGTCGGCCGCCCGCTGACTCTCGGCTGACTCGCGGCTGACTCGCGCCTGACTGTCGGGGCATCGAACCGTTGACAGCCGGCCGAGGTTCGGTGTGTGATCTGCGAAAGCGCTTTCGCCTACTCGTGTAGATTCGGAATGAGGCCGCCAATGCACGGTTCGATTCGGAAGCTCGTGGCAGGGCTGGCGGTCGGGCTGCTCGCCGCCACCCAGCTCGCCGTACCTGCGCAGGCCGCGGGTGATCCAGGGATCGTCTTCAGCAACCCGGTCGCCGCCGACGGTATCGCCGCCTGGCCCGGCGACGCGGACAAGACTCCGGAGCACGCCGCGTCGACCAGGCTCGGTGTGCCCTGCTGGCAGACGAGCAACGACCCCAAGGACCAGTACATCTACCTGAACATCGACGCGGCCCGGATCCCGGCCGGCGCCACCGACGCGGTGCTCACGGTCAACTACTTCGACACCCCGGGCCAGCAGCTGACAGCGCAGTACGACAGCGTCAGTGCCGCATTCACACCGCTGCCGTGGTTCACGTTCCCAGGCAGCGGTGCGTGGGCGAGTACGCAGTTCCGGATGTCCAACGTCAACTTCCAGAACCGCGCGAACGGCGCCGACATCCGGCTGATGGCGAATGCACCTGGTGGTGTCATCAGCTCGGTCTGCATCAGTTCGGTGAGCGTCTCCTTCGCGGACACGACCGGTATCACGGTCACCAACCAGAGCCTTGTGTTCCAGCAGGGAACCGGTAGCGTCGCGCTCACGTCGACCGCGTCGTCGGTTGCCTGGAGCATCACCGACGACCAGTACCTGCCTGTTGCTTCGGGCAACACGACCAACGGCTCGGTCAATGTGGCCAACCTCGGGCCGGGTTTCTACAACCTCCGCCTCACCGCGGGCGACACGGTCGTCGGTACGACGCTTGCCGTCATCCCACCGCTTCCGGCCGGAACCCAATCACCGCAGGGCAAGTGGGGTGTCAACACCCACATGAACCACTACTACAACCTCAGCAGCTCCCTGATCCGCACCCTCGCTCTCACCGGCTTCTCGCACATCCGGGAAAGCCTCGAGTGGCCGCGGATCGAGTCCGGCTCACCGGGCAACTACGCGGTCGATCCGCAGGAGGACGCGGTGATCGCCGACGCCAAGGCGAACGGTCTGACCCCGCTGCTGGGTACCGGCTACCGCAACCCGCTCTACGACGGCGGTCACACGCCGAGCACTCCGGAAGGCCTCGCAGCGTACGGCCGCTATCAGAGCTGGTGGCTGAAGCATTTCGCAGGCACGACCAACGACATCGGGACCTACAACGAGTACTACCAGCCCGGCTTCAACGACAGCGCCTGCGGTATCACCGGCGCCTGCTTCGTCCAGCTGATGAAGGCGGCGTACGAGCAGACCCATGCCGACAACCCGAACGCGAACGTCCTTGCGGACATCGGGCCGAACAAGGGCGACACCTCCTTCCGCGACCAGATCCTGTCGCTCGGCGGCCTGGCCTACGTGGACACGATCGACGCGCACATCTACACGTTCGGCGGCCCGGAAGGTGATCTGGACACCCAGATCCAGAGCCTGCGTACCCAGGCCGACGCGCATGGGGGCGCCGGTAAACCGATCTGGATCAGCGAGGAGGGCTACCCCACCGCGGCGAGCTTCGGCGGTTCGATGCTCGACCAGGCCCGCAAGTCGATCCGCAACGACACGATCATGATCGCGAACAACGTCGGCCAGTTCTACTGGTACGACGCGCTCAACGACGGCACGAACCTCGACGACAAAGAGAGCACGTTCGGCCTCCTGCAGGCTCCGGCCGGACCGATCGCCGGCATGGCGCCGAAGCCGGGCCTGGTCGCGAAGGCGACCACGATCCGCGCCCTGACCGGCCTCGCCTACAGCGGCCGCGACACGTTGGCGGCGCCGCTCTACTCGTACCGCTTCGGCTCCGGTACGTCGACCACCCGCGTGCTGTGGTCGACCGGAACCGGAACGTCCTCGGTGCAGCTCAACACCACGGTCCCGCTCCAGGTCACCGACATGTACGGCCACAAGACGACGCTGACGCCGACCGCGGGCGTGGTCACGATGACCGTCGATCAGGATCCGGTGTTCGTAAAGGGCGCGGCCACGGGTGTAGCCGTCACCGCCACGCCGCAGGCATCGGTTGCCGCTGCCGACCCGTCGAACTCCCAGGAGCCGACGGCGGTCACGGTGACGATCAAGGGCTCGGTCCACAACGCCGGCCCGGCAACCGTGACGGTCGCTGGTCAGACCAAGCATGCGCTGGTCCTGCCCGGGAAGAAGGCCACCGTCACGATCCCGGTCCCGGCGAGCGACACGCTCGGTCTGCGGCACGTCGTCGCGACCGTCTCCCGGCTCGGTAAGACGACCTCTCGCCTGGTCGCCTGGACCAGCGTCGAACCGGCGACGAAGATCCGGGTCGTCCCGCAGCTCACAGCGGCCGCGCCGACCGGTCTCGGCGTCGAGCTGACCAATACGAGAGCCAGTTCGTCGGCGACGATCCAGGACCTGAGCTGGACCATCGCCGGCCAGCACGGTACGGCCGCCGCGGGGCAGTCGATCGCACCGGGGCAGAAGGCAACGATCAGCATCCCGGTCACCGGCCTCGCGCCGTGGAAGGCGTACGCGTACACGGTCGACCTGACCACGTCCGACGGCAACAAAGTCTCGGCGAAGGGCACCACGGCGTTCGACCCGATCGTGGGTTCGGCAACGACTCCGGCAAGCTCGATCAACCTCGCCACCGACGCCAGCTGGATCGCCTTCACGCGACCCTGGGGCGGCGCCGCGGACCTCTCCGGTTCGGCCAACTTCCAGTACGACGCAACTGGTCTGACCATCAACGCCGCCGTCACGGACGACGTCTTCTCGCAGACCGAAACCGCCCCGAACCTGTGGCGGGGCGACAGCCTGCAGTTCGCGATCAGCAACGGCCTCCCCGGCGAGAACGCGACCGCGACGGAGCTCGGCACCGCGCTGCTGCCGACCGGTCCTGCCGTCTACACGTTCGGTACGTCGGACGGCAGCCCGACCGGGACCACGCCCGGCGCAACCGCTGCGATCACGCGCGCCGACGGCGTCACGTCGTACCAGGTGAAGGTCCCGTGGACGTCGCTCGGCTTCGCGAGTCAACCGGCCGGGCCGGTCGCGATCTCGCTGGCACTGAACGAGAACGACGGCACCGGGCGGGTCGGCGCGCTGCAGTGGGCGAGCGGCATCGTCACCGGCAAGACCACGACTCTGTTCCTGCCCGCAACGTTCACCAGCTAGAGAGAGGTGTTGCGTCGGTTGGCGGAGATCGCCTAATCTCGACGTATGAACAAGTCTGCAGATGTGCAGGGTATCGACGACTGTCGGGTTCGCCTGGTCAATCCTGAGCGCGTGGCCAGCGTCAACGCCAGGATGCCGGGCGAGGACGACATCGTCGATACCGCTGACGTCTTCGGGCTGCTCGGCGACCCGCGGCGGCTGAAGCTGCTGGTCGCCCTGCTCGACGGGGAGCTGTGCGTCTGCGATCTCGCCGCGATCACCGGGCTCAGCGAGTCCGCGACCTCGCATGCCCTCCGCCTGCTCCGCGCGCACCGAGTCGTCTCGGTGCGGCGTGACGGCCGGAACGCGTTCTACCGCCTCGACGACGCGCACGTCCGGATGCTCGTCGACCTGGCCGTCGCGCACACCGAGCACACGGACGCCATCCACCCGGAGAGGTCCGAGTCGTGAGCGCCGGCCACGGGCACGGACACGGTCACTCCGCGGGCGCTGCCGCGGACAAGAAACTGCTCGGCGGAGCGCTCGCGCTGATCCTCGGCTTCATGATCGCCGAGGTGATCGTCGGATTCGCGGCCGGTTCGCTGGCCCTGGTCACCGACGCGGCCCACATGCTGACCGACGCGATCGCCATCGCCCTCGCACTGCTCGCGATCCGGCTGGCCGCGAAGCCGCCGGCCGGCGGATTCACGTACGGCTTCAAGCGGGTCGAGATCCTCTCCGCGCAGGCCAACGGCATCACGCTGCTGCTGCTCGCGGCGTACTTCGTCTACGAGGCCGTCAATCGGATGATCCATCCGCCCGAGGTCAAGGGCGCGCTGGTGCTGATCACCGGCCTGGTCGGGATCGCGGTGAACCTGCTCGCGACTTGGCTGATCAGCAAGGCGAATCGGTCCAGCCTGAACGTCGAGGGCGCGTTCCAGCACATCCTCAACGACCTGTTCGCGTTCATCGCCACCGCGATCGCCGGTCTCGTCGTACTGCTGACCGGGTTCGCCCGGGCGGACGCGATCGCCGCGCTCGTGGTCGCCGTACTGATGCTGAAGGCAGGCATCGGACTGGTCCGCGACTCCGGCCGGATCTTCCTCGAGGCCGCGCCGAGCGCGATCGACCCGCAGGCGCTCGGCGCCGAGCTGTGCGCGATCGAGGGCGTCGTCGAGGTCCACGACCTGCACGTCTGGGAGATCACCTCCGGCGAGCCGGCCGCGTCCGCGCACATCTTGGTTGCCGAGGGCCTCGACTGTCACCAGATCCGGATCCAGATCGAGCAGGTGCTGGCCGAGCGCCACCACCTGACGCACTCCACGCTCCAGGTCGATCACGCGACCGCGGCGACCGGTGAGGCGCACTGCAGCGACGCGCACGGCGTCGTACATCGGTCGATCACAACCGCTGGGCAAGCACCTGGCCCCGCCATTCCTCCGACCCACTGACCTCCGTGAACGGCTCGGTGCGGGTGAAGCCCTGCCGCTCGTAGTACCGGACCAGGGCACCGTCGCCGCCGGCGAAACAGTCGACCCGGAGCAGGCCCACACCGGCCTGGCGGGCCAGCTTCCGGGCATGGTCGAGCAGGATTCCACCGATGTTCTGGCCTGCGGACGCGCGGTCGGACACCAGGAGCCGCACGTACAGTTCGGGCTCGTCGACCGGCGGGATGTGCGCGTGCGCCGTACCGACCGCAACGGCACCGACTACGCGGCCGTCCGTCTCGCCCACCCACAGCCCGCCGTCGTCGGCGAACCCTGTGATCTGCGCTACCCGTCGCGGGCTGGTCGAATGCTGCCTCGTACCCCACTGGTCGGTGCGCCCGCGCGCGACCAACCACTCGGTCGCCCCGTCGAGGAGCGCCAGCACCGCCGGTACGTCGTCCCGCCCGGCCCGGCGGATCGTCATCTGCACATTCCCCAGAATAGGTTGGCCGGTGGATGTCGAAAGCCCGTCTGCAGTCTCTACCTAGAGGTGTAGAGAGGAGCTCACCATGAGCCAGAAGACCGGAAAGCTGGACAAGACCTTCACCGCGCCGCTGCTGAAGAGCGACGCCAAGGGCGGCTGGACGTACGTGCAGATGCCGGGTTCGGCCGAGTACTTCGGCACCCGCGGCCTGGTCAAGGTCCGCGGGACCATGGACGGCCACCCGTTCGAGAGCTCGTTCATGGCGCTCGGCGACGGCACCCACAAACTGCCCGTCAAGGGCGATCTGCGCACCCTGCTCGGCAAGGAGCCGGGCGACGAGATCACGGTCTACCTGGAAGAACGCCTCGGCTGAGGTTCACTCCAGGTGTTCGCGTGTAGACCGGCACGACCTCGAGCGGCACGTCGCGGGTGACGAGTCCGCAGGCCACAGGCTCGCCGGTCCAGGCGTCGTACCAGCTGCCCTCGGGCAGGTACGTCGTCCAGGTGGTGACACCCGGCTCCAGGACCGGGTTGACCAGCAGATCGTCACCCAGCAGGTACTGGTACGGGTGGTTCCAGATCTCCGGGTCGTCCGCGTGGTCGAAGAAGAGCGGCCGGAGCAGCGGACGGTCGGTGGCGATGGTCCGTGCAGCCTGCTCGGCCAGATAGGGGACGAGCTGTTCGCGGAGTACGGCGTACGCGCGGAAGATCGGGACGACACGATCGTCGCCGGTGGTCTCGGCGACATGCCACGGCGTCCGATCGCGGAGTGGACGCTGGTGGTGGTTGAACTCCGAGTGGTACTGCATGATCGGCAGGAAGGTCGACGCGGCTGTGGCGCGGAGGTAGAGCTCCGCGTCCGGCACCGGGCCGGAGAAGCCTGCCAGGTCCCAACCCCAGTAGACGATGCCGCACGACGCCGCGGTCAGACCGGCTGTGATCGACGACCGGAACGCTTCCCAGGTCGAGTCCTCGTCGCCGGCCCAGAAGATGCCGTGCGCCTGCGAGCCAGTGAAACCGGCCCGCGAGAACGTCACCGGCGCCTTGCCCGCCGACCGCAGCAGGTCGCCGAAGGCACGGGCGTAGTGCACCGGGAACACGTTGTTCCCCTCGTCGCCACGGCGACCGTCGGCGTAGCTCAGGTCGTGACCCCAGGCGTGCTCGCCGCCGTCGGTCTTGAACCCGTCGACGTCGATGTCCTCGACCAGATAGCGGCGCTTCTCGGTCCACCAGTCCCGGGTGCGTTGCACGGACAGGTCGGGCATCAGCGCCTTCGGGAACCACCATCCGCGGTTGTGGTACGGCGTACCGTCCGCCTCCAGCACAGCGTGACCGGCTTGCACCATCGCCGCGGCGTCGGCGGCGACCTGCCCGGTGTCGAACTCGCTCTTCTGCAGCGGGATCTGCCAGAGCACGACCTTGATGCCCCGCCGGTGCAACTCGTCGATCATCGCCCCGGGATTCGGCCAGGCGCCGTCCTTCGGGTAGCTGAAGTCCGCGGCCTTATGAGCGGTGCCGTCCGACGTGACGGCGTACTGCGCGTCGCGCCAGATCGTGATGCCCTCCTCGTCGCTCCAGGCCTCGATCACCACTGTGCCCACCGGGATCTCCAGCTCCCGGTGCGTGTCCATCCGGGCCATCACCAGGTCCTGGGTGTTCCACTCGTTGCCGGAGGCCCACAACCGGAAGATCCAGTCCGGCAGCTCCTCCGCCCGGCCCACCTCGTCCAGGAACGCGGTCAGCACCTCGGTCGGCGATCCCTGGTAGATGCCGAGGTCAACCACCGGTTCGTCGCCCAGGGCAACCTCTACAGTCAGCCCGTCGCCGTCGGAGCTGAACCAGGTCCGGCGGGAGGTCCGCACATGGAATCCCCAGCCACCGTTCACGACATGTGCGAACGGCATCGGCAGGTACGTCCGCCCGTGCACGCCCTGGGCCTTGTACTGCTCGAACACCATCGCGTCGAGCTGCTTCCCGCGCTGATCAAGTTCGTCGTACCGCTCGCCGAAGCCGACCAGGTGATCGCCGGTCTGCAACGGCAGCTTGAACCGCGCTCGATGCACCCCCTCCGCGGACACCAGCCACTCGACATCGATGACGCGATCCTCGCCGCCGCGCAGCTCGCCACCTTCCTGCGTCCATCGCGCCGGTGAGACCTCGAACCAGTCAGTCGTCCCAGCCTCGGTCCGGAACCGGTAGCGCACCGGCTCGGTCACCGGCGGAGTCACCACCGACCAACCGTCATCCGCGCCGAGCGACTTCGCCTGCGCCTCGCTGAGATGGCCTTCGCCACCGGCCAGCGCCGCGGCGTCGGCCGTCGCTGTCTCGGCTCGCGACATGTCCAGCGTGAGCGAACCCCACTCGCACACGACCGCGGTGACGTCAGGTGGAGCGACCACACCCAGGCGGACCTGTTCCCCGACGAGCGGGAGCACCGGCACCCGCTGGTCGGGCGAGTTGGCGTAGGGATGTTCGATGCCGTACGGGCGATGGATGAGCATTCAGACCTTCTCGGGGAGCACGCCGAGCTCGTCGGCGAGGATCAAGTACATGCCATGGGACCAGAGCAGGGGAGTGGCGACAGTGCCCCAGCGGACGATCCACTCGTCCCTGGAGCCGGGGTGGAGCAGGTGATGGGGGACCTGCTCGGGGAGCTCGCCGTCCGGCGTGGCCTGCTCGGCGATCCAGCGGAGGTGTCGCCACGCGCCGGCGGTGTCGCCGGCGGCAGCCAGATTCCAGCCGAGCAGTGCGGACAGCAGAATCCACTGGCCGCCGCCGTAGAACACATCGGCCGCGAAACGGTGCACCCCGCCGTCCACGTCGAGGTCGTCAGCCACAGCGGTCAGTGTTGCCGCGCCGACCTCGCCGTTGACCAACCCGAACGGGACGACACAAGCTGGCAAGGAACCGTCGACCGCCGACGTCCCGAGCCATTTGGTCAGCCGACCGTCATAGATGCCTTCAGCAAGCACTAGCGAACGGATGCGCTCGGCAACATCCAGTACGGCGATGTCCGTGTACGGCGCAATGGCAACCAATCCGCCGTAGATCGCACCGAGGGTGGAGACGTGCCGCTGCTCGACGTGCTCCTCCCACCAGTCGTAACAAGGGCGGTCCCAGAACGCGACCAGGTAATCGACCGCGACATCGATCCCGCCCCGCCACCGGTCGAGCTCCAGCCCGTGCCGCACCGCATGGTTGACCACCGACCACAGCCAGATTCCGTAGCCGTCGGTCTGGAAGTCCCACCACGGATCCGACCCGTCGGCGCCGTCGAACGTGAACCGGGTCGGCAACATCGCGGCATCGTCCGGACGCTCTCCCCGTGCGTGCGCCGCACACAGCACATCCACCTGGCGACGTCGGCTCCGCAGTACGCGGTCCACCCAGTCGTGGAAGCGCCCCGCCGACCCGACGTCGCCGTACCGCGAGATCCCCTCCGCGGTAAACGAACCGTCCCGCAACCAGGCATACCCGCGGTAGGCGGAGAAGGTGGGCGCAGCCGGATACGCCCCACCCGCATCCTGATTACCGGTGATGATTGCGTGGCTGACCTCGGCCAGCTCACGCAGTCGGTTCACATCTACTCCTCCGCGGTTCCCCGCCCCCGAGCGAAGCGAGGGGGCGGGGTCTTTTGTCCTTGTTCTTTCTTTCACTTCTTGAGCAGGCCGTTCACCTTGGACTGGGCGTCCGCCAGTGCCTTCTCGACCGTCTTCCGGCCTGCTGCGGCCGCGGTCAGTTCCTGCGTCACGGTGTCCTGCATCTCCTGCTGACGTTCGATGACCGGAGGCAGGATCGGCTGCTCGAGCGCCGTGAAGACCGCCTCCCGGTTGGCCGGCTTGGGCTGGTCGAGGTAGCTCTTCAGCTTGCTCTCGTCAGCGATCGGCGGCAGCTCCCACGACGACGCGAGCCGCGTCTTCGTGGTCTCGTCGGACGACGACAGATAGGTGATCCACTTCTGTGCGGCGTCCGCGTTCTTCGATGCCGCGTTCACCACCAGGCCGTTCGCGAACATCGCCGACGCCTTCTGGGTGTTCCCCGGCTCGACCACCACATCCCAGTCGAACTTCGCGCCGGCCAGCGCGGAGAACATCCAGATCCCGGTGTGCCACATCGCGAGCTTCCCGGACGTGAACAGCTTCGTGTCGAAGTCCGGCGTACCGGCGCCGTCGGCCTCGGTCGGCATCGTCTTGCCGACCTTGTCCACCAGGAACTTCGCCGCCTCGACACCCTGCGGAGAGTTGAACGTCGCCTCGGTGCGATCGGAGTTCAGGAACGCGCCGCCGTTCTGCGCGAGCACCTTGTAGAACTCGTTGTACGACACCGGCTGGTAGTCGCCCCACACCTTGGTCGCCTTGTTCGTCAGCTTGGCGGCCGCGGCCTGCTCGTCCTTCCAGCTCCAGTCGGCCGTCGGCTCGGCCACCCCGGCCTGCTTGAACAGGGCCTTGTTGTAGAACAGCACGACATTCGAGAACGACTCCGGTACGCCGTACTGCTTGCCGTCGGAGTTGAAGGCGTCGTACAGCGACTTCTTGTAGACCGACGCGTCGACGCTCTTCAGCTCTGCCAGCGAGCCGTTCTTCGCGTACGTCACGAAGTTCTCGTAGTTGAGCTCGAACGCGTCGGCCGCGGTGCCGCCGGCGACCGCCGTCTGCAGCTTGGTGAAATAGTCGGCGTACGGCACGGTCTCGACCTGCACCGTGATGTTCGGGTTGGCCGCCTGGAAGGCGTTGACGATCGCGGTCAGGTCCTTCTCATGACCGTCGTTCGACGAGAAGTTCATGTACCGCACGACCGACTTGCCCTCCGGCGCGGCGGCCTGCTTGGTCGCGGATCCCTGCCCGCAGGCGGTCAACGCGAGCGCGGCGGTCAGCCCGACGGCCGCGAATTTCACTAGGCGCATGATGAATGTGTCCCCTCTTACTTGATGCCGGTGTGTGCCACACCGGCGATGATGTGGCGCTGCGCGAGCAGGTAGATGACGGCGATCGGCACGATCGAGACGACCGAACCTGCCATGACGACGTTCCATTGGGTGGTGAACTGGCCTTGCAGCGTGGACAGGCCGAGCGGCAGCGTCATGAACTCCGGTGACCGGATTACCACCAGCGGCCAGAGGAAGCTGTTCCAGCTGCCCATGAAGGCGAAGACCGCGACCGTCGCGAGAGCCGGCCGGATCAGCGGCAGCACGATCGTGGTGAAGATGCGCAGATGCCCGGCGCCGTCGATGGTCGCCGCCTCGTCCAGTTCGGCGGGTACGGCGCTGACCGCCTGCCGGAGCAGGAACACACCGAACGCGGAGGCGATCGTCGGCGCGAGCAGGGCGAAGTACGTGTCCTGCAGATTCAGCGTTTTCATCTCGATGAACAGCGGTACGACGAGCACCTGCAGCGGGACCATCAACGTTGCCAGGTAGCAGCCGAAGATCACGTTCTTCAACGGGAAGTGCAGGCGGGCGAACCCGTACGCCGCCATCGATCCGGTGATCAGCTGGAACCCCGTCGAGGCGATCGCGATCAGCAGCGAATTCACCAGGATCCGCCAGATCGGCATCGCGTCGAGCAGCGTCCGGTACGCGTCCACGGTCGGGTTGTGCACGATCAGTTTCGGCCCGTCGGCCAGGGAACCGTCCGGGGTGATCGAGGTGATCACGGTCCACAGGAACGGGAAGAGCATCACGGCCGCGCCGGCCACGACCGCGGCGTACAGACAGAACCTACGCATAGTGCACCCACTTCCGCTGGCCGCGGACCTGGAGCACGGTGATCAGCAGGATCACCGCGAACAGGATCCAGGACAAGGCGGAGGCTTCACCCGCGCGTCCGTACCGGAACGTCAGGTCGTAGATGTGCCCGACGACCACCTGGCTGCTGCCCGACGGTCCGCCGCCGGTCATCACGTACACCTGGTCGAAGACCTGGAAACCGTTGATCAGTGAGATGACCACGACGAAGAACGTCGACGGCGACAGCAGCGGCAGAGTGATCCGCCAGAACCGTTGCCATGCGTTCGCACCGTCCACGAGCGCGGCCTCGTACACGTCGGACGGTATGGACTGCAGCCCGGCGAGCAGGATCACCATGACGAACCCGAGATCCTTCCAGGCTGAGGACAGGATCACCGCCGGCAGCGCCCAGTGCGGGTCCGTCCACCAGCCGGGTCCCGGCACTCCGAAGAATCCGAGGATCTGGTTGACCAGTCCGTTCGCGGGGTTCAGCAGCCATTTCCAGACCAGCGCGACGACTACCCAGCTGGTCACGACCGGCAGGAAGTACGTCGCCCGCAGGAAGGCGCGACCCTTCAACCGCTGGTTCAGCACCAGCGCCAGCGCGAGCCCGCCGGCGTACACCAGAGGGAGGTAGCCGACGACGTAGACGAGCGTGTGCAGGAAGACCTGGCGCGTCGTCGGGTCGGTCAGCAGGTTGGTGTAGTTGTCGAGGCCGACCCACTGCATCGGTGAGATCAGGTTCCATTTGTGCAGGCTGACCCACAGGCTGGACACCATCGGCACCAGCGTGAACGCGACCAGCGGGATCGCGCTCGGCAGCAGGAAGAACAGCACCCAGCCCAGTTTCTTCGCCCTCACGAGGCTCCCAGCCGGGCGCGGACCAGACGGCTCTGCTCGCCCCCGTTCCCGGCGGCGTCGAACGGTGACGCCAGCACCAGCGACGCCGCTCCGCGGGCCCACTGGTCCTCCGTCCACGGCTCGACCAGTACCTGCACGTTTTTGCGGGCCGGCAGCAACGACCGCCGGAAGGACGGCTCGAACCCGCTCTGCCAGAACTCCCATCCGTCCACCCCTTCACCAAGCAGTACGACGACCTCCGGGTCGACCGTGTGGATCACGCCGGCCAGCGCGCGACCGAGCAGCTCGCCGGCCTCGGCGTACACCGCCCGGGCCGTCCCATCCCCAGTTGTTGCTGCGCGCAACAGTCCGGCGAGGGTGCCGCGCGGACCGATCACGCCGCGGTCGCGCGCCGTGCGGGCGAGTCCGTCGGCGCCGATGTAGGCCTCGAGGCAACCGGTCGAGCCGCAGGTGCAGACCGGTTGGTCCGCGTCGGCCCAGACCGGGATATGGCCGATCTCGCCGGCCCCGCCGTTGGCGCCGCGGTAGATCGCACCGTCGACGACGATCCCGCACCCGATCCCGCGCCCGATCGTGACCACCAGGTACGACGAGTGCTCGCGGCCGATCCCGTACAGGCGTTCGGCCGCGGCGAGCGTGTTCACGTCGTTGTCGACGAGCACCGGCGTACCGACGGCTTGCCGCAGGATCGGCCCGACCTGCGCGGCCCGCCAGCCCAGGGTCGGCGCGTCGACGATCCCGGACGCCTGCGAATCGACGGACCCGGGGACGCCGACGCCGACGCCGAGCAGCTCGTCGTCGAGCCCCGCGACCTCCGAGGTCAGGATCCGGCCGAGCCGGTCGAGCGCATCGGTGGCCGCCGGATCGTAGTCGTGCGACCGGCTCGAGCGAACGGTGCCGTCGAGCTCGACGGTCACCACCGCGACGTGGTCCGCGGTGACCTTCGCGCCGAGTGCGACGCCGGCCCGGCCGGCCAGACCGAGAAGGCGCCTCGGCCGGCCGCCGTTCGACGGGACGGACTCGAGCTCCTCGACGATCCCGCGCGCGATCAGATCCTTCGTCACCTGCGTGACGGTCGCCGGACTCAGGTCCAGGCTGCGGGCGATGGCGGTCCGGGACGTGGGACCACGGGTGCCGAGCAGTACCACGATGCCGGACGGCACCAGCTCACCACCGCGAGGGCTCTGACCGCTCACCGAATCACTTCCTTCAGGACTAAATTTAGTCCGAAAGTAAGCATCTCGGCCCGGCCTGTCAAGAGCTGCGTGCGGCGGTGTGCCGGAAGAAAGCTCCGAGTGACAGTGACTTTCATTTGATCTGAGATCACCGTCACAGCCGGTCATGTTCTGAGTAAGGACTCTGTGAAGAATCGGTCCTGACGGCCTGCTCGGGTGGGGATCATCGCGGGCCTGACCGTAAGTTCGATTCTTGGGTGGTCCGTCGAAGTCAGGAGTGAACGAAGTGCTACGGGGCTCACGGGGCGTGCCACCGGCATGCCCACAACCAGCGGATCCGGTCTGACCGTGATCACGCTGAACAAGATTCTCGGCGCGGCCGGGGTGGTGCTGCTGCTCGTCGGCGGCCTGCTCGGGTTCCGCTCGGTCTCGGCCAGTGGCACCCGCTGCGGTTCGGCCTTCCAGCCGGCCGGCGGGATCACGCCGATGGCCTGCGACAACGCGCTGAACGGTGCGAGCACGCTGGTCACGATCGTGATCAGCGTCGGTGTGCTGTGCCTGATCGCCGCCGTCGCGGTCAAGGTGGTCCGCGATCGGACTCACGCGAAGGTCGCCGCCTGAAGCAGGCTGCTCCCGTTGTGGCGCCGCTGTGGCAGGGTGCCGGGGTGACGATCGAACCGTTCCGGCTGGATGTGCCGGAGAGCGAACTGGACGACCTCCGCCGGCGCCTCGATGTGGTGCGCTGGCCCGCTGAGCTGCCCGGCGCGGAGTGGTCCCGCGGCGTCCCGTTGGCCTACCTCCAAGACCTGGTTACCTATTGGCGCGACGGGTACGACTGGCGCGCTGCTGAAGCGCGGTTGAACGAGTGGCCGCAGTACACGACTGTGATCGACGGGGCTCAGGTCCATTTCGCGCATGTTCCGTCGTCGGATCCGTCGGCGGTCCCGCTCGTTCTCACCCACGGGTGGCCGGGGTCGGTCGTCGAGTTCACCGAGGTCGCGAAGCTACTGACCGACTTCCACCTGGTGATCCCGACCATCCCGGGGTTCACGCTGTCCGGCCCGGTGCAGGAGTCCGGCTGGGAGTTCAAGCGCGTCGCCCGCGCGTGGACTTCGCTGGTGACCCGGCTTGGTTACGAGCGGTACGGCGTACAGGGTGGTGATTGGGGTGCGGCGATCTCCCGCGAGGTCGGGCGGATCGATCCCGAGCGCGTGATCGGCGTACACCTCAATCT
Source organism: Kribbella rubisoli (assembly GCF_004217145.1). Classification (GTDB taxonomy): domain Bacteria; phylum Actinomycetota; class Actinomycetes; order Propionibacteriales; family Kribbellaceae; genus Kribbella; species Kribbella rubisoli. The sequence goes on from NZ_SHKR01000012.1 coordinate 788,564, forward strand.
CATCCCTGGTGCGGGCGCTACGTCCGAGCCGACCTCCGAGGAGCTTGCGCCGCTCGATCCTGCCGAGCGGGAACGCACGTGGGCGTCGTGGCGTCGGCAGCAGTCGTTCGCTTCGGAGCAGCAGGGGTACGCCGATCTGCAGTCGACGCGACCGCAGACGTTGGCTTATGCGTTGACCGATTCGCCCGTCGGGCAGCTGGCGTGGATCGCGGAGAAGTTCGCGACCTGGTCGGATCCGGCGTCGCCGATCGACCGCGACGCGCTGCTCACCAACGTCATGCTGTACTGGCTCACGCGGACCGCGGGATCGGCCGGTGCGATCTATTACGAGCGCGCGCATGCGTCGTACTGGGGCCAGCCCGCCGAGCCATCCCGTACGCCGACGGCGCTGCTCGACCTCGCGCACGAGAACTTCATCCCGCTGCGGCACAAGGTCGCCCGCACCGACAACGTCGTCCGCTGGACCAGCCATCCGCACGGCGGCCACTTCGCCGCTCTCGAACAGCCCGCCGTGCTGGCCGCCGACATCCGGGCGTTCTTCAGGGCTTGAGAATCAGCTTGCCGGTGGTCCGACGGGCCAGGAGATCCTCATGCGATCGACGGGCCTCTTCGAGCGGGTACTCCGCACCGACGAGCGGGCTGAGCTTCTTGGCAGCGGTGAGTGCGAGGAGCTCGGTCAGCGGTTCGACGTACCCGCCGGGGAGATCCATCGCCGGGACCAGCCAGAAGCCGGCGACGGAAAGGTTGCGCTGGGCAAGCGCGCTGGGGTCGACGGACGGTCGTCCTTCGCGGCCGGCGTTGCCGTAGTTCACCAACCGGCCGAACCCGTTGAGGCATTCGAGTCCGGCCAACATTGTTGCCCCACCGGTCGAATCCAGCACGACGTCGACGCCATCGGTTGCCTTGAGCACTCTTTCGGCGTATCCGACAGGGTTGTTGTCTATAGCAACATCCGCGCCGAGCTCGATCGCCAGCTCCCGCTTGGCCTTGGTCGACGCTGTCGCGATGACCTGCCCGGCCCCGAAGTACTTCGCAAGCTGAACGGCCAGCGACCCGACCCCGCCCGCGGCTGCGTTCACCAGGACGGTCTCGCCGGGGCTCAGCCGCGCGCTGTTCTTCAGCACGTGCCACGCGGTCAGTCCTTGGATGAGCAGGGCGAGCGCCTGCCCGTCACTGACCTCATCCGGTACGTCGACCGCGCGGCCGGCCGGCGCGACGGCGTACTCGGCGTACCCGCCGCCCGTCTCGAAGATGGGGGAGAGGATGCGGCGGCCCGCGTCGGTGCGGCCGACGATCTCGACACCGGGGACGAAGGGGAGCTTGACGCCGCCGCGGTACGAACATCCGTGCGATGCGTGTCTGCGAAGTTCACCCCGGCCGCGGTCACCTCGACGAGGAGCTGGTCCGGTCCCGCGACCGGTGGGTCGAGCTCGGTCGGGACGAGGACCTCGGGACCGCCGAACTGGGTGACCTGGATCGCGCGCATGGGGGTGTCTGTCCGTTCTGCCGGGCGAACTATCGTTGCCGCATGAGTTTTACCGGTTTTCCGGCGGCGGCGCTGGATTTCTACGACGATCTCGAAATGGACAACACCAAGTCGTTCTGGACGGCGCACAAGCAGGTGTACGAGGAGTCGGTCCGCGCACCGATGACCGCGCTGCTCGCGGAGCTCGAGGAGGAGTTCGGTACGGCGAAGCTGTTCCGCCCGTACCGCGACGTCCGCTTCGCGAAGGACAAGACGCCGTACAAGACCCACCAGGGCGCGTTCATCGACCTGGCTCCCGCGACGGGCTGGTACGTCCAGGTGTCCGCCCCCGGCGTACGAGTAGCCGCCGGCTTCTACGACGCAACCTCCGAGCGCCTCGCGAGAGTCCGCACCGCCATCGACGACGACCGCCGAGGCAAACAACTGGAAAAACTCCTCGCCAAACTGACCCGAGCCGGCTGGACCGTAGGCGGCGACAAACTGAAAACCAGCCCCCGGGGCTACGACGCAGACCACCCCCGCATAGACCTGCTCCGCCACAAATCCCTCACGGTCTCCAAGTCCTACGGCTTCGAGCCCATCATCCACACCCCCGACCTAGCCACCCAGATCCGCACCGACTGGCAGTCCACCAAACCCCTCCTAACCTGGCTAACCGACAACAGCTGATCCGCGGGACAGCCCCACGCACGCTACGCAGCCGCTTCCTTCGTCGCTCCGCTCCTCAGCGCACCTGCTCCGCGCGCTCCCACCCACCCCCGGCTCCCGCCGTGCATCCCTGCGGGCTACCGCCCGCCCTTCACTCGCTACCGCTCGCGACCGACCGCGGGTAGTCCCGCCCGCCGCCACGATCGAACAGGCTCGCGATCGCCGGAGATGGCGGGATCGGCAGCTCGCGGGTAGCGCGAGCTTTGGCGGCTTGATGAGGTCCGCCCCGACCCCGCCGGTCGGGAAGGTGTCGACCCGGAGACGAGCGTACGGAGCGTGATGGCTCTTGTACCATACGAATCTGGGTACACGTAACTCCGTGGATCTCGGATCTATGGCCGTCGGATCGGCTGATTCCGCCGAACATGTACCTTCTCGGGCTCGAAAACGAGAGGTTGTGGAAAGTGCCGAGGGCTGCTGGTCCGCCGACTGTTCGGCTTCGTCGGCTTGCGGCTGAGTTGAAGCGCCTTCGCGCCGAGGCACAGCTGACCCGCGAGCAGGTCCAGGAGCGGAGCGGCGTCAACCAAGGCACCCTCTGGCGCATCGAAAAGGCCAGGCCAAACCCCACACCGGTACCCTCGAAACCCTCTTCGACCTGTACGACGTGCCCGAAGCCCGCCGCGTCGAACTGCTCGAGCTGGCTCGTGGCGGGAAGCAGCCCTGGTGGCTCCGCCAACTCAAGGACCTGATGCCGCAGAGCTATGCGGCATACATCAGCTTCGAGTCGGAGGCCAAGGTCGCGCACAACTACGAATCGCTGTTCGTGCCAGGTCTGCTGCAGACCGAGGAGTATGCCCGCGCGGCTCTCGTCGACGGCCTGCCAAGGGACTCGGAGAAGTTCGAGCTGAGTGTGCAGACAAGGATGGAGCGCCAGCGCGTTCTTGGTCGGCGCGAGGACGGACGCGATCCGCTAGAGCTCTGGGCGGTCCTCGACGAAGCCGCCTTGCGCAGAGAGGTCGGCGGGCGGTCCGTCATGCGCGCCCAACTCGGCCGACTGCTGGAAGTGAGCGAGCGCCCGAACGTCACGCTGCAAGTGATTCCGTTCGATCGCGGGACACATCCCGGCATGCTCGGCGCCTTCGTCCAGCTGAGGTTCGGTTCCGTGGCACCCGACATCGTCTACGTGGAGAGCGTGGCCGGTGACATCTTCTTGGAGGCCGAAGCGGAGATCGACCGGCACAGCCTGGTCTTCGATCACCTGCGGGCGACAGCGCTCAGCCCGCGTGACACCAGCACGTTCATCGCCACGCTGATCGCCCAGTGAGGTTATCCACAACCTCGCATTTCAGCTCTCCGACGGTACTGCGCCACACGGATTCGACGTTCGGCTCGCCCCTCCAGCCCGCAGAGATTCGGATGGTGCGGCCTGTGCTGATCTCCGTACGGTCGTTGCATGACGACCTCAGCGACGAGCCTGGCGGTCTCGGCCGGCAGCTCGACAGGGCCGAGGTCGGGGGCGCACCGCGTGCTCCATTGCTACGCCCACGAACACCTCGCTCCTAAGCTGCTGGACCTCGTCGCGGTTCAGGAAGCCGCAGCCCGGGCCGCGATCGAACGCGGCTTCGTCCTCGGCGCGCTGTTCGTCGAAGAGGACAGCTCGGGTACGGCGATGCAGGCGCTCATCGATGCCGTGTCGTCCCAACCCGGCCGTACTGCGATCGCAGTGCCCCATCGCGGACACCTGATTCCGCTCGGCCGTCCGTACGAGTGGCAACAGTTCCTCGAAGAAATCACCCGCCACCCACTCGTCTTCACCGGACGCACCCCATGAACAGCGGGGCGGGCATGCCGGACTCCTGTCACCCGTGCCCGTCCCGCTTTCCATACCTCGCAGATTGGAAGAACCGGCCATGCCCAACATGCCGACCGGACGTCCGCAGGCGACTGTCGATCAGGCCCAGAAGACCTGGGACTGGCGGGTCTCAGCGTTCGAAGTCTTTGCGGATGTCGGTGAGGATGTCGCGGGTTTTGTTCGGGGGTGGGGCCGCGACGCAGCGGGCTTCCATGGTGGCTGTGTACTGGTCGAGGTCTTCCAGCTTGTCCAGGTACAGGGCGCTGGTGAGGTGCTCGATGTACACCATGTCGGGCAGGTCCTGCTCCGGGAAACGCAGGATGCTGTAGGCGCCGCCGGTGGCTGCGTGGCCGCCGACGCTGAAGGGCATCACCTGGAGGGTGACGTTCGGCAGCTGGGAGGCGTCGATCAAGTGGTTGAGCTGCTCGATCATGCTCTTGACGCCACCGATCGGCCGCCGAAGTACTGCCTCGTCCACGACGGCCCAGAGGCGAACTGGCTCCGGCCGGGTCAGGACGCCCTGGCGGTTGGTCCGCAGCGTCACGCGACGCTCGACCTCTTCGCCGGGGATCATGCCGCGACCCAGCTGGACGACGGCACGAATGTAGTCGGGTGTCTGCAGCAAGCCCGGAATGAACTGCAACTCGTAGACACGGATCAGCTGCGCCGCTGCCTCGAGGTCCAGATAAGAGTGGAACCAGCTCGGCAGCACGTCGCCGTACCGGTGCCACCAGCCGGGGTTGTTCGCCTCGCGCGCGAGACGAAGGAGCCGCTCGCGCTCTTCCTCGTCGTCGAGCCCGTAAAGACTGAGTAGGTCGCCGACGTCGCGTTCCTTCAGGCCGACGCGGCCCAGCTCCATCCGGCTGATCTTGGACTCCGACGAGCGGATCTCCCAGCCGGCGTCGGACCGGCTGATACCGGCGGCCGCCCGCATGCGGCGAAGGTGCGCTCCGAGAATGACGCGCAGCGCGGTCGGTCCGCTTTGCGCGCCCGACTCCGTCACCCCAACCTCCCAGCGGCCCCAGCGGTCTCCATCAACAGCAACCTCACCCGCAAGTGCACATCATCGCACGGCACGGCTCTGATCTGCCGAAGTTCTTACAAAAGAGCGGCGAATCCGCAGCAGCGATCACGGAGCGTAAGAGTAGCCGATCCGCATCCCGCCCGATTTGTCAGTACATATTAGCTCAGAAGCACGCCGTCGAACACCGTTCGGCGACGGTCGATCCAGCCTGTTTCAGGCGTGAGGAGCACCGAATGGGGTTCGTTGTGGTCTCGAATTGGAAAACGTGCGGATGCACGTGCATCGGGCGCTTGCATTCGTCGCGTGCCGACGCCATGATTGCTTCATGCACAGAAGGTGAGCTGAATCTCGCGAAACGTGACATCGCGTGATCCGGCAGGCCGGTCCTTACAGAGCGCCAATGGCCCCCCGTTGGCTTGACTGGTTGGGGAACCCGAGTCGATGAACGACAACGACAGTGAAGTTGTGGAGCAGACCGCCGGCATGGTCGACGGCCGCGCGCCCGAGGAGCTGACGGAGCGGGAGATCCAGGATCTGGTTGCGCGTTGCCCCGAGCAACAGCGCTGGGCCTTCGAGGGCTGGTTGCGCGGTGTTCGCCAACTCGACGGCGACCCCATCGTGAGCCTGGCTCCATGACCACCGACAGAGCAGTAGGAGGACGGAAAATGGTGCGGATCTGGCTGGGCGACCACCTGATCGCCGAGTACGTCGCCGAGCCGGACCGCGCATCGCGGTACCAGCGGGTGATGACGCCGAAGTTCACCGGATTGCGAATCACCGTTGACAATGCGGCCACCGGGAAGGCATCCGAGCTGCCGAGCGAACAGCTCTGGCCGCTCACCGTCCAGTAGTTCCGTACTCGCCCCTCAGACACGCCAGGGCTGACTCTCGCCGGAGAGTCGGCCCTGGCGTTTCCATGTCTTGTCCCGGCCGCGCAGAGCCGGATCTGCGCAGCCGCCGACCGACCTGGTGACCACAGTCGCCGTACCGGCCTTCAGACCGATCTGAGGGCATACGAAAGGGCCCCTTCGTCACTCGCCTGGCGAAGGGGCCCTTGCTTTTCGTGTTGCCCAGTACTGCTCTGTGATGCTCAGGCGAGGTAGTCGAACTCGCCGTCCTGAACGCCGCCGAGGAACGCCTCGATCTCGGCCTTGGTGAACACCAGGGCCGGGCCGTCGGTGAAGCGCGAGTTGCGCACCGCCACACCGCCGTCCGAGAGCTTCGCAACCTCGACACAGTTGCCGTTAGGGCCGCTTCGCTGGCTCTTCTTCCAGATCAGCTCGCTGTTCGAGTCGCCGGGCATGCCGTTGTAGATCGCAGTCATCAGCTGCACCTTCCATACGTCCTTGGCATATGCACGTGCATTTGGCCTTGCATCTGCATCGTACACACTTTTGGGTCACGTGTCCGCTCCCTTACTTCGAGTGACCGTGTCGCGGTCAAACACCCGTTGGACGGCGTGTCCGGTCGCGATCAGTGACGGTTTCTAAGTCCGCGCATGAGAAGCAACCAGGCGGGGTACGGTCTCTCTTGCAGGCATGACCGTGGTTCAGCGAAGTGCCACGCCGTGACGAGACAGTCGCGAGGTCATACCAATGGTTACGAGCATCATGGAGCGGGTTTCCACCCGCTGCGCCACTCCGGCCGATCGGGCCGCACGTGAAGCAGCCACCCGGGAGCTGATGGAACGCCGGGCTGCCAGTACCGCCGAAGGCGAACGGCAGGAACTTCTCGAACAGGTCGTCGAGCTCAACCTGGAAATGGCACAGGGCATCGCGCGCCGTTTCCGCGGGCGGGGCGCCGAGGCCGACGACCTGGAGCAGGTCGCGTACCTGGGGCTGGTGAAAGCAGCCCACCACTACCGGCTCGAGGCGGAGACCCCGTTCATCGGGTTCGCCATCCCGACCATCCGCGGCGAGGTCAAGCGGTACTTCCGCGACTGCGCCTGGACGGTCCGGATCCCGCGCCGGCTGCAGGAGATGCAGGGAACGATCGCAACCAAGCTGCCGGAGCTCGAGCAGCAGCTGAACCGCGAGCCGACGCCGGCGGAGATCGCCGAGCACCTCGAGGTCGAGGTGATCGAGGTCGAGCAGGCGCTCGCGGCGAAGGGCTGTTTCAACGTGTTGTCGCTGGACCGTCCCGCCGAGGCCGACGCCGAACTGACGCTGGCCGACGTGGTCGCCGACGACGATGACGCGAGCATCGATCAGCTGGAAACGGTCGAGATGCTGGAGCCTGTGCTCGCCGATCTGGGCGAGCGTGACCGCCGGATCCTTCAACTGCGCTTCATCGAAGGCTGGACGCAGTCGGAGATCGGCAACGACATCGGCGTCAGCCAGATGCAGGTATCGCGGGTCCTGCGCCGGATCCTCGACGACCTGCGGGACAAACTCGCCCCGGTCCAGGCCGCGGCCTAAGAGTTGCCCGCAGCAACCGTGCCCTGATCGTAGTAGAGACGCCAGGTGCCGTCGGTCCGTCGCCACAGAGAACTGCGGCGGACCGGCGCACCACCTGTACGACGGGACACGTACGTCACCTGCACGAGGTCATCGCCCAGCCGGACCTGGCGACCTCGGTCGCTTCGACGGCCAGAAGCTCCCACCTCGGCAAACTCCGGATCCAGCAGTAGGTCAACTCTAGACTCGCGGGTCGCTGAACCTCTCCGTCGGTGGCGGGTGGCGGCACAATGGGAGAGGACGAGGGGATACGTAGTTGCTGTTGGCCTTGCGCATGTTCAAGACCGTGCCCGCGGACGCGGTCTCGGTACTGCGCGCGTACCCGCCGTTGGTGGTGTGCTTCGCGGCCGCGCTGACCGGCACCGCCGTGGTGTTCGACGTCTTCTATCTCGTCGCAAGCCCCGGCCTCACGCTGGCACTCGTCTATACGGTGCCGGTGCTCGCCGGTCTGATCGCGGGACTCGTGGCCGCGGCCGACGACGTCGGGCTCGAGCGGCGAGTGCTTCTTTGTACTGTCGGCTTGGCAATCGCCCTCGGCATCACCAACTCGATCGTGGTGGCGATGATCGCCGCGATGTCCCGCACCGACCCGTCGAACTGGTCGTCCGGTGGCCAGTCCGTCCTCTTCGCCGCCTGCTCGGTGCTCGCCGTCGCGCTCTCGATCGTTGCCTGCAGCAAACTGATCGATGCGCTCGGCATCGAACTGCGCACCGAGTTGCCGCATCGCCGCCGACCCGTCCCGGCTCCGACGGTGTTACTGGCACCGCGGCCGCGAGTGAGCAAGGAGTCGGCCGCGCGCGCCCAGCCCGCTCCGCCACCTCCTCCGCCGGTGGCCCCGCAGGATGAGGAAGAGACCATTCCGGTCTTCGTCCCGCCACCCCTCAAGGTCGTCGATCCGGAGGAGGCCCGCCCGGTGACCCCGTCCGGCCAGATCACGCCCCACACTCCCCGCATACGCCGTGCTCCTCGCCGCAGCAACAAGCCCGGCCGTCGCCCCGGGACGTAAGCTGCGAGACTGATCCTGTGTGGGATCTGGTGATTGTGGGCGCCGGCCCGGCGGGAGCCGCGGCCGCGCTGGGGGCGTTGGGGGCGGATCCGACTCTGTCGGTGCTGCTGGTCGATCGGCACGACTTTCCGCGGGACAAGGCATGCGGTGACGGGATCGCGCCGCACGTACTCGATCTACTCGCGGACGTCGGCGTCAAGGGGATCCTCGACGACTGGACCCCGGTACGGCGGTTTGTGCTGAACCGCGGGAGCGCCGGCGTGGATCGCGAGATGTCGCGCCCGACCTGGGTGGTGCCGCGGATGGTGTTCGACCAGCGGCTCGTCGAGGCGGCGCAAGCGGCCGGGGCTCATTTGATCCGGCGACGGGTCCGCGGCCTCGCGATCCAGCGGCAGTCCGTCACGGTCGACGACGACCTGCACGGCCGGTTCGTGGTCGGCGCGGACGGCGCCCATTCCGTCGTACGGCAGGAGCTCGGGACGAAGCCCGGTCCGGTCGCGCTCGCGATCCGCGGCTATGCGCCGACGCCGGCCGCGCGGGCGGCGAGTCAGGTGATCGCGTACGGTCCCGGCCGGCAGCCGTCGTACGCGTGGTCCTTCGATCGCGGCGACGGCTGGTCGAACGTCGGGTACGGCGAACTCCTCGCCGGCACCCGCCCCACGCGAGCCGACCTGCTCAAGAACCTCGAGACGCTCCTGCCGGGAGCGACCGACGGCGGCGAGTCGTGGTGGGGCCATCACCTGCCGCTCGCCGGCTGGTCCTGGCGACCGCAGAGCGGACCGGTGCTGCTCGCCGGCGACGCGGCCGGTCTGATCAACCCGATGACCGGTGAAGGCATCTATTACGCCGTCGCGACCGGGTTGCTCGCGGGCCGCTCGATCGCGGACGCGCTGCGGACAGGCGACTCGGACGCGGGTACGCCGTACCGTCGCCGCACGTCCCGCCTGCTGTCGAAGCACCTGCGCCACACCGCGCTCGTCGCGCAGCTCAGCCGCTCCAACCGGATCCTCGACGCGGGCATCCGTGCGGCAAACGCCAACCAGGGCATCTTCGACGACCTCGTCGAGCTGGGCCTCGCCGACGGCTACCTCACTCGCCGCCTGCTTCGGAAGCTGCTGCCTTGACGGCATAGTCGACCGCATCAGTCACACGCTCGACAGGCCAGTCCAACTTGGTCGCGAGCTCGTCGGGGGTTAGCAGCCGGTCTGCCTTCCAGAGGACAGCGAGAACCGCGAGACAGTCCTGGAAGCCCGCGCCGCCGGACATGTCCTCGCTGAGTCGCTGGAAGAACTCGGCCATCTGCGTCAGCCGCTCGCCTGCCGGGGTGTCGCGCCCGACCAGGGCGACGCCCTCGGCCGCGGTCTCGGCCCAGTTGAAGTTGGTCCGCGCGCTGATCTCCCACGCCATCAGCCAGACGTCCTCGGCGATCACGTAGTGCTGGAGCCGACGCTCCGGGTCAGGCTCGCGATGAACCATGCCCACCCGTTCGAGGTATCCGATCGCCTTCGAGATCGACGCCGGGCTCACCCGCAACTCCCGGACGAGATCGGCTGCCGCGAGCGTGCGCGAGTCCGATGTATAGAGCAGTGCGAGCACCCGCGACGCCATCCGCGGGAGTCCGCCGTCCACCATCATCTCCGCGAACCGCTCGACGTACGCCGCCCGCGGATCGCCGAGCCGGCTCGAGCCCGCCGTACGACGATCCGCGTCCGGCCGGCGTCGTCGTGCCCGCGAGGCCGTTGCGTAGTGCGCATGATCCGCCCGATAGCCACCCGCGCCGCCGTTGCGCGCGACCTCGCGGCTGATCGTCGACGTCGGCCGCTGCAGTTGCCGCGCGATCTCGGCGTACCCGAATCCGTCGGCGAGTCCGGCCGCGATGTCGAGCCGGTCCTGATGACTCAGCCTGCCTCCGGGCATCCCGTACCTCCGCGCGTTTACCGTCAGGTCATTGCAACGTATTGCATTCTCTTGCAGCCTCATTGCACAGAATGCCATGTACTACAGGGTTTTACGAGCTGAGGTCCGTCGATGACGATTGCCGATTTGGTGAACGCAACGTAGCTTCCGTGCCATGGTTCTAACAGTGGATGGCCTCCGGATGCGGTACGGCGACACCGAGGTCCTACATGACGTCTCGTTCGACGCGGGTGCCGGCGAGGTGATCGCGTTGCTCGGCCCCAACGGCGCGGGCAAGAGCACGACGATCGAGATCCTCGAAGGCTTCCGGCTCCGTTCGGCGGGCCGGGTCGAGGTGCTCGGCGTCGATCCGGCCGCGGGTGATGAACGGTGGCGGTCGCGGGTCGGCATCGTGCTGCAGTCCTGGCGCGACCACGGCAACTGGCGCGTGCGCGAGCTCCTGCACCATCTCGGTTCGTACTACGCGCCGTACGCGACACCGTGGCCGGCGGACGAACTGCTCGACGCGGTCGGGCTCGCCGCGCAGGCAAAGCAGAAGATCAGGACGCTGTCAGGAGGCCAGCGCCGGCGGCTCGATGTCGCGATCGGGATCGTTGGTCGCCCCGACATACTGTTCCTCGACGAGCCGACGGCCGGGTTCGATCCGGAGGCGCGGTACGAGTTCCACGAGCTGGTCCGGGGGCTCGCGGTCGATCAGGGTACGACGATCCTGCTGACCACTCACGATCTCGACGAGGCGCGCAAGCTCGCGCACCGCATCCTCGTCCTCGCCGCGGGCCGCATCATCGCGTCCGGTACTGCCTCCCAGCTGATCGCGGCGGCCGACGTCGGCTCGCTGGAAGACGCCTATCTGGCCCTGGTTCGACAGGAGCACCGATGAGATTCCGACCCGGTTGGCAGCGCGGGCTGATCGAGCTGCGGCAGTCGTTCACGAACCCGGCCGAGCTGACCAGCCACTTCCTCTGGCCGGTCCTGATGCTGATCGCGCTGTTCTTCCTCAGGCATCGCGACTTCGGCTCGACCGGCCTCCTGCTCGGTGCACTCGCACTGCCGAGCATCCTCGGCATGAACGCCGCGATGGGCATGGTCAGCATGAGTCAACTCCTCACGGCCGATCGCGCCGACGGGACGCTGCTCCGTGCGAAGGCCATACCAAACGGTATGGTCTGCTACCTCATCGGCAAGCTCGTCTCGGTCGCGGGCGGGCTGCTGGTCGATCTGGCGATCCTGCTGATCCCCGGCCTGATCATCGTCGACGGGATCGCACTCGGGTCGGCGCACTGGTTCACGTTGGTGTGGGTCCTGCTACTGGGCCTGGTCGCGACGCTGCCGATCGGCGCGGTCCTCGGCTCGTTGCTAACCACCGCGCGTTCCCAGGGCCTGATCCAGCTGCCGATGCTCGCCCTGATCGCGATCTCCGGCATCTTCTACCCGATCACCGCGCTGCCTGGCTGGCTCCAGTTCATCGGCCAGCTCACCCCGATCTACTGGATGGGTCTCGGCATGCGCTCCGCACTCCTCCCATCCGACGCAGTGACCGTCGAGCTCGCCAACTCCTGGCGTCACCTCGAAACCGCCGCCGTCCTCGGCATCTGGGCTGTCGCCGGCCTCCTCCTCGCCCCCGCCGTACTGCGCCGCACAGCCCGCCACGAATCCGGCTCAAAACTCACCGACCGCCGAGAACAAGCCCTCCGCCGCGTCACCTGATGGCCGGTCGCCTGATGGCCGGGCGCCTGGTGGTCGCGTCTGATGGCAGGTCGGATGATGTCTGGTCGGATGATGGAGGCATGATGCAGGCGTGGGTTGTCGAGCGGCCCGGTCCGATCGACGGTGGTCCGCTGCGGAAGGTGCGGCGTACGGTGCCGGAACCCGGGCCTGGTGAGGTTCTGGTGAAGGTCGAGGCCTGCGGGATCTGCCGCACCGACCTGCACCTCACCGAAGGCGACCTCCAGCCGAAACGTCCCGGCGTCGTACCCGGCCACCAGGCCGTTGGCACGGTGGTCGCCCGAGGCACGACGGACCGCCGAGGCACGGCCGACCAAGTCGCGGCTGGCGAGGGCTTCGCGACGGGTGAGCGGTTTGCCGTTGGGGATCGGGTGGGGGTTGCTTGGTTGCGGGGGACTTGTGGGGTGTGTGAGTTCTGTCGGGCAGGTAGCGAGAATCTCTGCGCGCGTTCGACGTATACCGGGTGGGATGCCGATGGTGGGTTCGCGGAGTACGTCGTGGTGCCTGAGGACTACGCGTATGCGCTGCCGACCGACCGGCCTGCGGAGGAGCTCGCGCCGTTGCTGTGTGCTGGGATCATCGGCTACCGCGCCCTGGTTCGCGCGAATTTGCCACCCGGCGGGCGTCTGGGGATCTACGGGTTTGGGTCCAGCGCGCATCTGACGGCGCAGCTTGCGAGCGCGCAGGGGGCCGAGCTGTTCGTGGTGACCCGTGGTGAGAAGAACCGCGCGCTTGCCCGCGAGTTGGGTGCGGCCTATGTCGGCGACCGGCCTCCGGTGGCGCTGGATTCGGCGATTGTGTTCGCGCCGGCCGGTGACGTGGTTCCGCAGGCGCTTGAAGCGCTGAAGCCGGGTGGGACTGTGGCGGTCGCCGGCATCTATCTGTCGGACGTACCGGTGCTGAACTACGAGCGGCACCTCTTCCACGAGCGCGACCTCCGCAGCGTCACCTCCAACACCCGACGCGACGGCGAGGAACTGTTCCGCCTCGTGGCCCGCCTGCCGGTCAGAGCGCACACGACGGTCGTCCCGTTCGACAAGGTCGACGAAGCTCTCGCAGACGTCGCCCACGGTCGCGCGAGCGGCTCTCTGGTTGCTGTCCTCGACGGTTGAACCGCATCGCCCCGCGGCACGTTTCAACTAGATAGGTGAGCGTTAGAAATCGGTGAAGATTCCGCCGGGCGGGCCGGCTGAACTTCAGACCTGACTGCTAGCTGCGTTAGATTTGATCAAATCTTACCGAGCTGCCAGGGAGCGTGAGCATGCATAGATGGGATCCGGCCAGGCAACAGTGGTCGATCCTTGCTGCCGCGCCCCGAGAGGACGGCCGGTGCTGAGCAAGGTCCTCGGCGCGGTGGGTCTTCTCCTGCTGGTCGTCGGGGCGGTGTTCGCTGTTCGGCCGGTGCATGTCGGCGGTGACGGCTGCGGCTCGGTCTTCCAGCCCGACAAGGGCATCACGCCGATGCAGTGCGACGCCCGGCTGAGCAGCCGCGGCAACCTGGTCACCGGCTTCGGCGCCGGCGGCGCGGCCCTCATCGTTGCGGCCGTGGCGGTCGCCGCGATCCGCGACCGCCGCACCCGCGTCCCCTCCTCCTGACGGTCTGAGGCACCGATGGCGGGTTGTTCCGTCGCTGACGCGCTACAAGCCGCCATCGACGAAACAACCCGCCATCGGGCTCAGCGGACGCCGTCGGCGCGGATCACGGCGCCGAGGACCTCGTTGAAGGCCTCGGTCGAGGACGGGTGCGTGTAGATCGAGTCGCGCAGTTCGGCGGCCGTGATGCGGTGCCGCATCGCGAGCGTGACCACGTTGATCAGCTCCTGCGCGTCCACGCTGAGCAGCGCCGCCCCGAGGATCTGGTCGGTCTCAGCGTCGATCACGAACTTCATCGCGCCGCGGGTCTCCTCGACGATGTACGCGCGCGGCATGGCGACGATGTCCGCGACGTTCTCCATCCCGATCCGAACCCGGTACCCCGCCGAACGCGCGGCCTTCTCGGTCAGCCCGACGGTCGCCAGCGGCGGCGACATGAACAGCGTCTGCGGTACGGCGACCCGATCGGCCGTCGATCGCTTCCCGCTCCCGAGCAACTGATCCACCACGATCCGGCTGTCATCGAGCGAGATGTAGGTGAACTGCGGTCCGCCGTTCACATCACCCAGCGCGAAGATGTGCGGCTGGCTGGTCCGCAAGTACGAGTCGACCTCGACCGCCCCGCCCGCCGTCGTACGGACACCGGCGTTCTCGAGCTTCAACTCAGCGATGGCAGGCGCCCGTCCGGTCGCGGCCAGGATCGCGTCGACCGTGAGCGTGTGCTCGCGACCGCCCTTGCGGTAGACGACGGTGTCCTCGTCGCGGATCTCCAGTACTTCGGCACCGGCGACGATCTCCACACCCTCGCCGGTCAGGATGTCCGCCGCCACAGCCGCGACGTCGTCGTCCTCGCGGCCGAGGATCCGGTCCGACGACTCGAGCACCGTGACCTGCGTCCCGAACCGGCGGTAGATCGAGGCGAACTCGATGCCCTGGTACCCGCCGCCGATGACGGCGAGCCGACCGGGCAGGTGCGCGGTGTGGATCAGGTCGACGTTGGTGACGGTCCGCGGGCTCTCGCGCAGACCCGGGATATTCGGGATCACCGACTCCGATCCGGTGTTGATCAGGATGGTCTCGGCGACGATCCGTACGTCGCCGACCGCGACGGTGTGCTCGTCGACGAAGGACGCCGTACCGGTGAGCACGGTGATGTTCTCGGCCTCGTTCAGCGCGTTGTAGTTCCCGGCCCGGAACGTCGACGTCAGCGCCTTGACCTCGGCGATCGACCGCTCGAACCACTCTTCGGGCGAGTCGTCCGGCCGCCGCTTGCTGGAGTGGTGGACCAGTTGCTTGGTCGGCACGCAGCCGACGTTCGGGCAGGTCCCGCCGTACATCTGGTCGGAGCGTTCGATCAGGATCACCCGACGACCGGCCCGGCCGAGTGCGGCGGCCGTCACCTTCCCGCCCTTGCCGAAACCGATCACGACGACATCTGCCGTCAGGTTGGAAGTCATGTCCTTGAGTCTGCGACCTATTCTTGAGACGGAACAGTCGATAAGAGCTCAATTTCCTGCTGAGGCGTCTCATGGATCTGATCAGCCATCTCATCGGGCCGGCCCGCATCGGGGCCACCGTCGACAAGCGCTGCCTGTTCGCGGCCGACACCGAGATGAAGGTTCCCGCGTACGCCGACGACGAGGCCGCGTTCCACTTCATCCTCGACGGTGAGTGCACGCTGGAGTTGCCCGACCGCGAGATCCAGTTGACAGCAGGCGACGCGGTCCTGCTGTCCGACAGTCCGGCGCACATCATCCGTACGTCGGGCGCGGGCCGGCCGCGGGCGTCCGTCGAGACACCGGGTACGGCGTTCGACACCGTGAACAGCCCGTCCGGCGAGGTGACAACGGACATCTTCTGCGGCCACTACACGGTCGCATCCGGCTCCGGCGTACTGCTCCTGCGCAGCCTGCCCGATCCGCTGGTCGTGTCGTTCGGCACCGATGAATCGGTCCGGACGCTCGCCGAGTTGCTGCGCGCCGAGGCCCGCGAAGAAGGCCGGGGTACGGCGGCGATCCTGGACTCGCTGTGTGCCGCGCTGCTCGCGATGATGCTCCGTCGCGGCGGACTGCCTGGCGCAGCCCCCTGGACCGCACTGGCCGAACCGCGGATCGCAGCCGCCGTCGAGGCGGTCCTCGACGATCCCGGCGCCGACTGGACCCTCGAGCGGCTGGCCGCGACCGCGTCGATGTCCAGGGCAACCTTCGTCCGGCACTTCGCCCGGCTGACCCCGATCAGCGTCGCCGCTTTCGTGACACAGCTGCGGATGATGGTGGCCGCCGATCTGCTGACCGACGCCGACCAGACGGTGGCAACCGTCGCCGGCCGGGTCGGGTACCGCTCGGAGTCGGCGTTCAGCAAGGCGTTCCGCTCGGCAACGGGCAGCACGCCCGGGAGGTACCGCCGTACGCTCGGGGCTTGACCTTGACACTGTGTCAAGCCGGAAGGTCGTGGCATGTTCACTATCGGAGACTTCGCCGCGTTCGGTCAGGTGTCGGCGCGGATGCTGCGGCACTACGACGCGCTCGGGCTGTTGCGCCCGGCCGTCGTCGACGAGGTGACCGGGTACCGGTTCTACTCGGCCGAGCAGTTCGGCCGGCTGAACCGGATCGTCGCGCTCAAGGACCTTGGTTTCACCCTGCAGCAGGTCGGCGAGATCGTCGACGCGAAGCTGTCGGCCGAGGAACTGCGCGGCATGCTTCGGTTGCGGCAGGCCCAGCTCGAGGACGAGCTCGCCCGCAGTACCGCCCGGTTGACCAGCGTCGAGGCGAGGCTCCGACTCATCGAGAAGGAAGGTCACATGCCTACCGACGACGTCGTCCTCAAACGCATTGCCCCGACACGGGTCGCGGAGCTGTCCGCGATCTCACCGAGCTACGACGGTGAGGACATCGGTCCCGTCCTGCAACCGCTGTTCGGCCAGCTCTTCGAACGACTCGGGATGGCCGGTATCAACCCGTGCGGCTCACCGGTCGCGTACTACGAGCAGGCCGACGGCGAGACGGTCCGCGTCCACGCCGCCGTACCCGTCGACGCCGGCGCTGACGGAAGGACCGCGGCCGACGTCGACGTCCTCGAGCTGCCCGAGATCACGCAGGCGGCCACCATCGTCCACAACGGCGACATGATGGAGGCCGAGCGCAGCATGCAGACGCTGGCGCAATGGATCGAGGACAACGGCTATCGCAGCCAGGGGTACGCGCGCGAGGTCACGCTCCAGTTCGACCCGGACAACCCGGCGAACTGGGTGCACGAGTTCCAGATCCCGGTCACAAAGCCAAGCTGACCGTCGCAAAAGAATGCCTCGGCAACGTCACCCGTAGCCCGCGCGGCTCCGGTTCCACCGTGAGCGGAGCCGGAGCCACCGCGTCCGGATCGCTGACCGTGTTGTAGGCCTGCGGCTTCGATGCCGTCAGCAACCGTCCGACCGACTCCCGTACGTCGGCACCGCGCAGATCCAGCACGACGTCCAGCGATGCTGTCGGGTCGAGATTGCTGACCGATACCAGCGCCCGCCCGTCCTTCACCGACGCGGACGCCGATACCAGCTCCATCGACTCGTACGTCGGCTGCTCGACCACATGCACCGGTACGGCGGTCGCGTCGTGATGCCCCTTGTTCATCTCGAACACGTGGTACGTCGGCGTCCGCACCAGCCCGCCTTCGTCGTCGGTCAGCAGCATCGCCTGCAGGACATTCACGGTCTGTGCGATGTTCGCCATCACCAGCCGCTCCGCATGCTTGTGGAACACGTCGAAGTGCAGGCTCGCCACCAGCGCGTCCCGCATCGCGTTCTGCTGGTACAGGAAGCCCGGGTTGGTGCCCGGCTCGACGTCCCACCACGTGCCCCACTCGTCCAGCACCAGACCGAGCTTGCGTTCCGGGTCGTAGGCGTCCATCAGCGCGGAGTGCCCGCGGATGACCCGGTCGATGTCCTGCGCCTTGCGGATCGTGTCGTAGTACTCGTCGAGACTGAAGCCGGTTGCGCTGCCCTTCTGATCCCACGTCCCCGCGACCGTGTAGTAGTGGAACGAGATCGCCTGGAACAGGTTCTTCGGACCCCGCTCGCAACCGAGGCAGCTGACCGCCTTGAGCAACGCCTCGGTCCACGCCAGGTCGTCGTCGGACGCACCGGCCGCGATCCGATACAGCTTGTTGTCGCCGTGATCGCGGAGGAACGTCGCGTACTGCCGGGCCAGATCGGCGTATGCGTCGGCCCGCATGTTGCCGCCGCAGCCCCAGGTCTCGTTGCCGATACCCCAGAACGGGACCTTCCACGGCTCGTCGCGGCCGTTCGCCTTGCGCTCGCGGACCATCGGGCTGTCGCCGTTGCGGGTCAGGTACTCGACCCACTCGCTCATCTCCCGCACGGTCCCGCTGCCGACATTCCCGTTCACGTACGGCGCTGCGCCGAGCAGTTCGCACAACGCCATGAACTCGTGGGTGCCGAAGTGGTTGTTCTCCTCGACGTTGCCCCAATGCGTGTTGACCATCGACGGCCGGTCCGCCTTCGGCCCGATCCCGTCCTTCCAGTGGTACTCGTCCGCGAAACACCCGCCCGGCCAGCGCAGGTTCGGGATGGCCAGCGCCCGCAGCGCTTCGACCACGTCGAGCCGGATACCGCCCTCGTTCGGGATCGGGGAGTCCTCGCCGACGTAGAAGCCGCCGTAGATACATCGCCCGAGATGCTCGGCGAAGTGCCCGTACAGGTGCCGGCTGATGGTCGGACCGGGTACGTCGAGATCGATGACGACCCGGGCAGTAGATGCTATGGACAACGGATTTCTCCTTGAGCTAGATAGTTCGGTGCGACCGGAGCGTTTCGGTCGCATACGAGTCGGTTGCCTTCAGCCCGCAGTACGGCGACGTGGACGTCGGTCAGCCGGTGTGGATCCAGCACGCCGTCGGCGAATCCGAACCGCCGATGCGTGAAGTAGAAGATCCATCCTTCGTCCCGTTCCACGACGACATCAGCATGATGGCCGAAGCCGAGGGCGGTCTCGTCAAGAATCCGCCCGGCCGGCTCCCAGTCCGTCAGGTCCACCGACCGGTGCACCGCCTGTCCACGCCAGTCGTCGGTGATCATCCAGTAGAACTCACCGAGCCGGAACACGTTCGGCCCTTCGTGCGGGTCCCCGCCGATCGCCTGCACCGGCGCCGACCACTGGGTCAGATCAGGCGAGTCGACAGACCAGGTGGTCGAGCCGGCCGCCTCGTCCTTGTACCAGAGCCGCCAGCCGCCTTCGGGCAGTTCATAGGCGCACGCGTCGATGACCCGGTCCGACGACAGCGGCAGCACACCGTCGTACCGCCAGTGGGTCAGGTCCGTCGAGGTGTGATGCAGGATCGTCCGCGGATGCCCTGCCCATTGGTCCGGTACGCCGGGGATGTAGCTGGTGAACATGTGGAAGCGATCGCCCGCGCGGATCACCTCGGGTGCCCAGAGCGTGTTCCGGCCCGGATGCGGATCGATGCCCTCGGCAACACCGGCGTACTCCCAGGTCAGGCCGTCGGACGAGCGCGCCACGCCGATGTCGGTGCCGTGGACCCAGCGGTGACCGCCGTCGGGTTCGCGAGCACGGCGCTGGGTGTAGAACATCCACCAGGACCCGTCCGGCCCTGCGATCAACGACGGATCGGTCGGGGCCAGATGGACCGGGTCGGTGTACAGAAGGGTCACGATTTCACGCTTCCTGCGAGCAGGCCGCTGACGATGTGGCGTTGGGTGAGGACGAAGAACACGACCATCGGGACCAGCACGAGCACGCTCATCGTCATGAAGGCCGGCCAGTCGGTGGAGAACTCGCCGACCGAGCGATAGACCTGCAGGACCAGCGTGGACTTCTCCGGTGAGCTGAGGAAGACGTTCGGGGTGATGAAGTCGTTCCAGATCCCCATCGTCTGGAAGATCCCGACCGTGACCAGGATCGGCCGGATCAACGGCAGCACGATCCGCCAGTAGATCTGGAACGGCCCGGCGCCGTCGATCCGGGCGGCCTCGATGATCTCGAACGGCAGCCGGCTGATGTACGCCTGGATCAGGAAGTAGCAGAAGATCGCGCCGCCGGAGTAGATGATGACCAGCCCGCGCAGCGTGTCGACCAGTTCGGCGCCGACGAGCAGCCGGTACAGCGGGATCAACGTCGACTGGCCCGGCACGATGAACCCGAGCAGCAGCAGTGCGCCGAAGATCCGGTTGAACCGGCTGGCCCGCATCGCCATCGCGTACGCCGCGGTCGAGCCGACGAACAGCTGGACCAGGAGCGCGGCGATCGTCACGACCAGCGTGTTCAGGAAGCTCCGCCCCAGCGGCACGGTCTCGAAGATCCGCTGGTAGTTGTCCAGGAACAGGCTCGTTGGCAGGGCCAACGGGGACTTCGCCATCTCCTGCTGCGTCTTGAACGTGTTGACGACGATGTAATACAGCGGTACGCCGACCAGACACGCGAGCGCGATCATCACCACACTCGTGATCGGGGAACGTCGTTGCTTCACAGCACCCTCCGTTCGATCCGGCGCGAGGCCCACAACTGCGCGACCGCCACCAGCGCGACCGCGAACGTGAACAGCACCGCCAGCGCCGAGGCCAGTCCGTACCGCCCCTGCGCGACACCGCTGGTGATGATCGACTGCGTGATCGTGTACGTCGAGTACCCCGGCCCGCCCTTGGTCAGCGTGAACGGGAGATCGAACACCTTGAGACCGCCGGTCATCAGCAAGAAGTTGCTGATGACAATCGCCGGGGTGAGCAACGGCAGCGTCAGATGGAAGAACTGTTGCCGCGCCGACGCACCGTCGATAGTTGCCACCTCGTAGTAATCCGCCGGGATCGACTGCAAATAGGCGAGATACAACATCGCATGCCATCCCGCGCCGCCCCAGACCGCAACCACGATCACCGACAGCCGCGCGAGCGTGTCGTCCGACAGCCACGGGTACGGCCCGGCGTGGAACAGACTCTGCAACACCGAGTTCAGTACACCGGAGCCGAGCGGTGACAGGATGTAGCCCCAGACCAGACCCAGGATCGCGATACTCGGGATCGCCGGGAAGAAGAACACCGACCGGACGAAGTTCCGCCCGAAGAACTTCTTGTTCAGTACGACGGCCAGCGGGATCGCGCAGGCCGTGATGAGCACCGCCGTACCGATCGTGTACGCCAGCGTGAACCCGAGACCCGCCAGCATCGACGGGTCCGTGAGCACCTTGTGATAGTTGGACAGCCCGACGAACTTCACGTCCGCGGAGTAGCCGGTGAAGTCGGTGAAACTCCAGTAGAACGTCTGTGTCAGCGGGATCACCAGCAGCACGATGAAGACGAGTGCGACCGGCACGAGGAACAGCTGGTTCGCGGACGCATCGCGCGCCCTCGCCCAGGTCGACCGTTCAGCTCGGACCGGAGCCGGTGAGGGGGCCTCGGTCCGAGTGAGCAGGGGAGTGCTCACGACGTACTCGCGAGCTTGGTGTCGAGGGCGGTCGCGACCTGCTCAGGGGTAGCCTTGCCCTGGACCAGCAGCTGCAGCTGCGCGGTCGCCTCGACGTTCAGGATGTCCTCCGCCCGTTTCCAGGCGATCTGCGGCAGGTAGATGTTCCCGGCCCGGACGTCCTTCACGATCGGCTGCAACGCCGGGTCGAGCGCGGGCTGGAAGTCGGTCGTCACCGTGATCGCGCCGGTGGCCTTCTGGTACAGGGCCATCGCCTCCGGCGTGTCCAGGTAGGCGAGGAACTTCTCCGCGGCGGCCGGGTTCTTCGCCTTCGAATTGATCGCGTAGCCCGGGCTCGCCGCACCCGCCAGGTACGCCGGGCGACCGGCGATCCCCGGGATCGGCGCCATCTCGATCTTCAGCTTCGGCGCGGCCTTGCGAACGCCGGGGATGTCCCACGGGCCGGCGATCATCATCGCGACCTTGCCGTTGGCGAACTCGGTCCGGACCTGGTCACCGGTCAGGCCGACGACCGCGGGGGTCACCAGGCCCTCGGTCCACAACCGCGACCACTGCGTCAGCGGCTCGACCCAGTAGTCCTTGAACTTCGCCGACCCGTCGAAGATCTTGCTGTCCATCGAGTTGCCGTCCGCCGCGCTCTCCGCGCCGAGGAAGGCGGCCAGCGGAGTCGACATCGCCTGGACGGATTCGAGGTACGGCGTGACGCCGGCGTTCTTCAGCTTGTGGCACAGGGCAAGGAACTCGTCCCAGGTCTGGGGGATCGCGTTGGCGCCCGCCTTGGCCAGCAAGTCCTTGTTGTAAAGGACTCCCGCGCCCCACGACGCGACCGACAGGCCGTACACCGCGCCGTCCTGACCGCCGTACGTGGTCTGGTTGAACTTCGGCACGTTCTTCAGGAACGGCTTGTCCTTCAGATCCACGACATGCTTGCCGTTGATCAGGTTGGTCTTGTTCTCGGCCGCGATCGCGAACACGTCGGCCGCCGTACCCGACAGGATCCGGGACTGCAGCGTGGAGATGTACTCCGCGACCGGCGGGGCGTTGGAGAACTCGATCTTGATACCCGGATTCTCCTGCTGGAACTTGTCGATCACCGGTTTCATCGTGTCCTGTCCGTCCCAGGAGAAGAACGTCAGCTTCCCGTCGCTGCTGCCGCTGCTCCCGGAGGATCCGCCGCAGGCGGCGAGCGGAAGGGCGAGCGCGACTGCCGCAACTGCGGCTAGGGTACGGCGCAGTCTCATCGAAGACTCCTTTTACGTAAGGTGGATGCATGAAGCGACCGGGGCGGTGGGGTGGGGAAGGACAGAGGCCTGCCACGACCGCGGTGACGATGGCCGATGTCGCGCGGTCCGCGGGGGTGTCCACGATGACCGTTTCGAACGTGATCAACGGGCGGCCGCGGGTCGGCGCCGCGACGCGCGAACGGGTCCTGGCCGCGATCAGCGACCTCGGGTACCAGGTCAATCTGGCTGCCCGGCACCTGCGTGCCGGCCGGACCGGAGTGGTCGGTCTCGCGGTCCCGGAGCTCGAGCGTCCGTACTTCGCCCAGCTGGCCGGCCGGCTCGCGGACCGGTTCGAGGCGCACGGGCTGCGCATCGTGATGGAGCGCACCGGTGCCAGCCGCGAGGGGGAGGCGGACGCTGTCGCGTTCTCCCGCCTGCGGATGTACGACGGGCTCGTCCTCAGCGTGGTCGACAGCGACCCGGCCGAGCTGACCCAGCTCCGCAACGACGCGCCCGTGGTGATGATCGGCGAGCGGGCGCTGCCGTCGAAGTACGACCACGTGATGATGGACAACGTCGACGGCGCCCGGCAGGCGACCGCCCACCTGCTCGCCACCGGCGCCCGGCGCATCGCGATGCTCGGCGGCAACCCCGACTGGACCGCGAACATGCCGGCCCTGCGCGCCGAGGGATACGGGCTCGCGCACGCCGACGCCGGCGTACCGATCGATCCGGAGCTGACGGTCCGCTGCCATTTCACGATGCAGCAGGGGTACGACGCGATCCGGTCGCTGCTCGATCGCGGCATAGCCTTCGACGCGGTGTTCGCACTGACCGATGTTGTGGCCCTGGGCGCGCTCCGGGCCCTGGCCGATGCGGATCTGCGGGTGCCCGAGGACGTCCAGCTGATCGGCTTCGACGACATCGACGAGGCGCCGTACCTGGTCCCGGCGCTGTCCAGCGTCAACCCCGGGCACGACGAGATGGCGGACTCGATCGTCGCGCTGCTGATGGCGCAGATCAACGGCGGTCCGGGCGGCGAACCACAGGAACTGATCGCGCCGGCGCGGCTGATCCAGCGCGGCACCACCAAGCCTGTCGTCTGACACCACGGTCCACCTCGTCACGCAGCGGGAAGTTGTTGCGCAGAGGTATATCGATAAACCTCGCTCGTGACAAGACCTCGGCCCGGAACCGTCGCTGAGCGGTTTCCGGGCCGAGGGCAGGGGCGACTAGTTCTCGATCAGGGCAGCAATCTCCGTCAATTGGTCACTTCCGAGCGGCCCGAACGCCATCGCGCCGGCGTTCTCCTCGGCCTGCGCGACCGTCCGGAAGCCGGGGATCGGCACCGTCTTCGGGCTTCGCGCCCACAGCCACGCGAGGGCGCCCTGGGCCAGCGTCCGGCCGTCGCTCTCCAGCAGTTCGCGGATCGCGGACACCTTGTCCCACCACTCGGGAGCCGGTACGCCGCCTTCGGCGAAGTACCGCAGCCAGGACGGCGGCAGCGTGCGGATGTCGGCGCCGGTCGCCGGCCTGCTCGCATCGCGGCGGCCGAGGATGCCCATCCCGAGCGGAGTCCGGTTGATGCTCGCCAGATCCTCGCGCTCGCACAGCGCGAAGAAGTCCGGCGCGTCGTGCAGAACGCTCGCCTCGTGCTGTACGGCGGCGCAGTGCTTGCCCTGCGCAAAGAGCTCCGCGCTGTGCAGCGTGTCCGTGCTCCACGCGTAGCTGCGGATCAGCCCTTCGCGCACGAGCTCCTCGCAGGCCTCGCGCAGCGGCAACGCGATCTCGTCGGTCGTGTCGAAGTGCAGCTGGTACAGGTCGAGATAGTCGGTCCCGAGCCGGTCGAGCGAGGCCCGCACGGCTTTGTGTACGTATTCAGGTGTCGTGTCCTGGTGGTGCATGACGCTGGTCGACTCGTCGAACGTGTTGCCCCACTTGGTGGCGATGACCACCTGGTCGCGCATCCCGGCGAGAGCCTTGCCGAGCACGCGCTCGCTGTGGCCCGCGCCGTACACGTCGGCGGTGTCGAAGAAGGTCACTCCGAGCTCGACCGCCCGCCGGATCGCCCGCACCGACTCGTCGTCGTCGACCTCGCCCCAACCCAGCGGTTCGCCGGCCGGGTTGCTGAACGGACCGCCGATCGCCCAGCACCCGAATCCGACCGGGCTGACCTCGATCCCTGCTCGTCCCAATCCGCGCATATCCATGCCGTCGACTCAACCAGCCGACGGTTCATCCGTCCAATGAATCTTGTGCCATCAGTTGATGCGTCCAGTGCATAACGAACTCCAGGGGTTTACCTCCCGGCAACTGTTAGGTAACCTTCCTAACAATTCTGCTCCGCGCCCCCGGAGGTACGTCATGAGACTGCGCCTGCTTGCGCTGGTGCTCCCGATCGGTCTGCTCGCCGCTCTCGGCGGATCCGCGGCCGATGCCCGCACGAACGCCGATACCCTGCTCTCGCAGGGCAAACCGGTCATTGCCTCAAGCACCGAAGGCGACACGCTCGCCGCATCCAAGGCGGTCGACGGCAGCGCGTCGACCCGCTGGGCCAGTGCCGAAGGTTCCGATCCGCAGTGGATCCGGGTCGATCTCGGCCAGCCGGCCGCCATCGGCCGGGTGAAGCTCAGTTGGGAGGCCGCGTACGCGAAGGCGTACCGGATCGAGGTCTCCGACGACGGGACCACGTTCAGTTCGGTCAAGGAGGTTGCGAATGGCAACGGCGCGACCGACGACCTGACCGGCCTGCAGGCCCACGGCCGCTATCTCCGCCTGGTCGGCACGCAACGCGCGACGTCGTACGGCTATTCGCTGTGGGAGTTGGAGGTCTACGGGACCTCGGACTCGAGCGGCGACACGCAGGCGCCTTCGGTGCCGACCGGGTTGAAGAGCACCGGTGCCACGGCGACCTCGGTCGCGCTGAGTTGGTCCGCCTCGACCGACAACGTGGGAGTGAGCGGGTACGACGTACTGCGTGATGGCGTCGTGGTCGCGTCGACGCCGGGTACGCAGTACAACGACACCGGGCTGAGCGCGAACACGTCGTACCGCTACTCGGTACGGGCGAAGGACCTGGCCGGCAATGTGTCTGCGGCGAGCGCGGCGGTCACCGTCACGACGAGTGCGGGCGGGACGGGCGGCTTCGTGCTCGCGGCGGCCGGCGACATCGCGGATCGGTGTACGGCGTCCGACTCGAGCTGCATCCATCCGAAGACGGCGAAGCTGGTCGAGGCGATCAAGCCGGCCGCGGTGCTGACGATCGGCGACAACCAGTACGACGACGCGCATCTGGCCGACTTCCAGAAGTACTACGCGAAGACGTGGGGGAAGTTCAAGGACATCACGCATCCGATCCCGGGCAACCACGAGACGTACGACGATGTGCCGTACGAGGGATACCACAAGTACTTCGGGTCGATTGCCACGCCGCAGGGCAAGAACTACTACAGCTGGGACCTCGGCAACTGGCACTTCATCGCGCTCGACTCGAACGACTTCGTGAAGGAAGCGGATCTCCGCGAGCCGGCGCAGCTGACCTGGCTGAAGCAGGACCTCGCGAAGAACACGAAGGGCTGCATCGCGGCGTACTACCACCACCCGCGCTTCAGCTCGGGTGACCACGGCGACAACCCCGACGCCGCGCCGCTGTGGCAGACGCTGGTGTCGGCTCACGCCGACCTCGTGCTGAACGGGCACGACCATCATTACGAACGGTTCCTGCCTCAGAACGCCAACGGCAACCCGGATCCGAGCGGACCGGTGCAGATCATCGGCGGGATGGGTGGGGCGCCGCTGTATCCAGTGCATGCCGCGCACCCGGCGACGGCCAAGATCATCTCGGACTTCGGGGTGCTGAAGCTGTCGATGACCGACACCACGTTCACCAGCCAGCTGATCGGTCTGGACGGGAAGGTCCTGGACAGCAGCCCGACGTACACCTGCCACTGATGTACCTCGCGTCC
This sequence comes from Kribbella rubisoli, assembly GCF_004217145.1. GTDB lineage: Bacteria > Actinomycetota > Actinomycetes > Propionibacteriales > Kribbellaceae > Kribbella > Kribbella rubisoli. The sequence goes on from NZ_SHKR01000012.1 coordinate 814,904, forward strand.
GTCGGCCCGCTGCGGACACCGCTCCGGCGAGTTCCTGGGAATGTTGTTGCCCTCGGCATCGTCAGTTTGGTGACCGATGTGTCGGCCGAGATGGTGACCGCGATCCTCCCGCTGTACTTGGTCTTCGGGCTCGGGCTGAACCCACTGCAGTTCGGTCTGCTCGACGGTCTGTACGCCGGAGCGACCGCGGTACTGCGACTGGTCGGCGGACATGTGGCCGATCGCTGGCGACGGTTGAAGACCGTCGCCGGCATCGGCTACGCGCTCTCCGCGACCTCGAAGCTCGGGTTCCTGGCAGCCGGTTCCACGGTGCCCGCCATCGGCGCGGTCCTGGCAATCGACCGCGCCGGCAAGGGAATCCGCACTGCGCCCAGGGATGCACTCATCTCGTTGAGCGGTCCGCCCGAAACGATGGGCCGCTCCTTCGGCGTCCACCGAGCCCTCGACACAGTCGGCGCCTTCCTGGGTCCGTTAGTAGCCACGGCGGTGTTATGGGCCAGCCTCAATGACTACAACTCAGTCTTCGTCACCAGCTTCTGCCTGGCAGCCTGCGCGGTCATCCTCCTCACCACACTTGTCCGCGACCGCACCCCACAACCCTCACCTGCACCAACTCAGCTGCCCGTCTTCGGATTACTGCGTGATCGCGACTTCCGGCGGTGCTGCCTGTGGGCGGCAGCGCTCGGTCTGTTGACGATCACCGACTCCTTCGTCTACCTAGCGGTACAGCGCCGTTGGGACATCACCACCAGCCTGTTCCCGCTTCTTCCACTCGGCACCGCCGGCACGTTCCTGCTCCTCGCCATCCCACTCGGCCGCCTCGGCGACCGCATCGGACGCTGGAAGGTCTTTCTCGCCGGCCACCTTGCCCTGATCCTCGCCTTACTGCTCATCTGCGGCCCGACAGGCACCTGGTGGCTCGTGCTCGCCCTCCACGGCGCCTTCTACGCCGCGACCGACGGCGTACTCCCTGCAGCGGTCGGTCCACTTCTCCCCGAACACCTCCGCGCCAGCGGCCTGGCAGTCCTGCAAACCGGCCAAGCCCTAGCCCGGATGGCCGCCGCCGTCATGGTCGGCCTCCTCTGGACCCTCTGGGACCTCCGCCCCGCAATCCTCACCATCACCCTCGCCCTCCTGGCAGTCACCATCGCCGCTGCCGTCCTCAAACCCCTGGAGGTACGCCGATGAGCCGCCGACTCCTCCTGGCCGCGATCGCCGTCATCACGCTCCTCGGCGGCGCGATCACGTACGTCGTCCACGCCCGCACCGGCGGCGCGACCGAGAACGCCGTACCGGTCGTCACCGATCAACCGATGACGCTCGACGCGAGAACGCTCTACTTCCGCAACCTCGCCGAAGGACCGGACACCGGCAAGCTGGCCGCCGTGCCCGTGGGTGATCCAGGCGCGGCTCGGCGCGTGGGGGAGTTGCGCTGCGACCGGTTCGCCGCGGCCCGCAGTACGGCGATCTGCTTGCGCTTGAAGCCCGGTTCGTTACCCCCACTGACCGACATGATCGTCCTCGACGCGAACCTGCACGAGCGCCACCGCGAAACGTTGCCCGGGACACCGAGTCGCGCCCGGGTGTCGCCTGACGGGCGGATCGTGAACTGGACGTTGTTCGTCACCGGCGACTCATACGCCGCCACCGGCTTCTCGACCCGGACCGGTCTGTACGAAGTGGACACCGGGCGCCTGGTCAAGACCATCGAAGAGCTCGCGGTCTTCGTCCACGGCAAGCGGTACTTCGCCTCGGACGTGAACTATTGGGGGATCACGTTCGCTGCCGACAGCAACCGTTTCTACCTGACCCTCGGCAGCAAGGGGAAGACGTACCTGATGGAGGCCGACTACCGCGCATACCGCGGAACTGCGATCGCCGAGAACGTCGAGTGTCCGTCCCTCTCACCCGACGGCCGCCGAATCGCGTTCAAACAAAAGGTTGCCGCCGGTAGCTGGCGTCTCGCCGTACTCGACCTCGCCACCCACCAGATCACACACCCGCCGGAAACCCGCTCCATCGACGACCAACCCGTTTGGCAAGGCAACTCCACGATCCTCTACTCACTCCCCAACCCGGCCCACACCCTGGACATCTGGTCCGTCGGCCCCACCACTCGCCCCGAACTCCTCGTCTCCCAGGCAACCACCGCGTCCTTCAGCTAGGCCATCTCGACAGGACGTATATGTCCACTGCGGCCATCTCCCGTCCCGCGCAAGCGGGGAACTGGGTCCAACGACCCGATAGCTCCTGTCGAGCTGCCGATCTATCCGTTCCTCGGTGCGCCCTCGGCGCGTGCGGCGATCGCGCGGTTCATGGCGTCGAACTGCGGCTTGATGGTGTTCTTCAGCATCGACTGGGTAAACGGGATCGCCGCGCCGGTGAACTTCTCTTCCTGGACCAGGTGCGTGCGGCCGCCCGGCAATGCGGTCAACCGGAACGAGTGCTCGCCGGTGAACAATGCGCCCGGCGGCACCTTCCCGACCCAGCGCAGCTCCTGGTCGGGGACGACTGCCAGCAGCGTCGGGGTGAACTTCGTTTCGCTGCCCTTGGTGTCGCGAAGCACGTTGGTGATCTTGTTCCCGACCTTCAGGTCGCCGGTCGAGGAGACGATGAACGGGTTCCACTCGGGGTAGGTCTGGCGGTCCGTGAGCACCTTCCAGACCTGCTCCGGTGACGCATCGATGTCGAGCTCGGTGTGCAAGGTGAACGGCCTGACCACCGTATAGACGGTGTAGCCGGCCAGCAGGACGAGAACGCTGCCGAGGGCAACGAGGAACTTCTTCATGACTTGTTCTCCGGTCCGAGGGTGCTGTGCACCAGCGCCCTCACGTAGGCGGGATCGATTGGCTCACCCGTGATGAGGAGCCGGTAATACAGCGGTCCGACGAGCTGGTCGACGACGACACCGGGATCGGCGTGCGCGAGCAGCAGCCCTTCCGACTGGGCTTGGGCGATGACTGCAGTGACGGCCGCGTGGCGCTCGGCCCAGAGAGCGCGGACGCTGTCGCCGACGCGCGGTTCGCGGGCGGCCGCGGCGGTGAGGTCGGCGACCAGCGTGGTCGGGATGACCTCGAGGGTCGCGGCGATGCCGGTGACGAGCTCGGTGAGATCACGTCGCGCGTCACCGCTCGGCTCGAACGGTACGGCGCTGCGCAGTCCGGCGATCATCGCGACCACCAGCTCCGCCTTGCTCGGCCAGCGCCGGTAGATCGTGGTCTTCGCGACCCCGGCCCGCTCGGCGACGCGGTCGACCGACATGCCGTCGTACCCACGGGCGCGCATCTCGGTCATGGCGGCCTCGAGCACCCGCCCCTCGACGCCGGCGTCGCGCGGCCGCCCTCGTCCCACCATCGCCATCCTCTTTTCGCTACTGCGGTGTCGAAATGAGACTAGCGCGCCGCCCGCGATTTACGCAACTGGCGTAGCGTAAAAGAATCACTGCCAGAGATTGGCAGGTTTTGCTGACACCGTGGATGCCGTGACTTCGAGAACCCGCCTGCTTCTGCCCGCAGCGTTCATCACGTCCCTCGGCAACAACATCCAGCTCCTCGGCGCCGCGCTGCTGCTCGTCCGCGCGCAGGGTTCGATGCTCGACGTGGGGTGGCTGTTCATCGCCGTCGCAGTACCGCAGGCAGTCCTCTCGCCGTACTTCGGTCGCCTGGCCGACCGCTTCGACCGGCGTCGCCTGTGGGTGACCTGTGATGTGATCAGCGCCGTAGCCGCCCTCGCACTTCCCGTCGGACTGGCCCTAGGCGTCTCGCAACAGCCCCTCGTCTACGCCACCAACTTCATCCTGGCGATCATCGCCGCCCAGTTCGCCCCGGCCAGCGCCGCCCTGATCCGCGAACGCGTCCCCACCGCGGATCTCCGCCCCTTCAACGCTCACTACGAAATAGCCCTCCAATCCGGCATGCTCCTCTCGGCGTCACTGGGCGGCATAGCCCTCCAGTACTTCGGCCCCCAACCCCTTTTCACCTTCAATGCCCTGACTTTCGCCCTGTCGGCCACCCTGGTCCTCGCAGTCGGAGCGAAACGCCGGCCCGTAAGAGAGTTGCCGCAGGCAATCAAGCATGAGGTGAGACTGAACGGTCTACCGCTTGCGCCTCTCGCTTTGCTCTTCGGGCAAGGACTTGTTGTGGTTACTGTCTTCAACGCCTTGCTTCCTGTGTTGCTGATCGGGGAGTGGCATCGCGGGCCGGCCGTGCTTGGCGTGGTTGATGCAGTCGGCGGCGCTGGGTTCCTGCTTGCTGCCGCGGTCTACCGGCGGTCGGCGGCGCGGTTGGGTGATCTGAGGCTCGCGACCGGTGGCTTCCTGGTGTGTAGCGGTCTGTTGGTGCTTCAGCCGTTGTTCGGTGTGCCCGCGCTGATGGCTCTGGTGCTGCTCGGCGCGTTCCTCTTCGGTCAGGCGCGGATCGCGACCCGCTCGTTGCTCATGACCTCGGTCGACGAGTCGCGAGTCGGTCACGCGTTCGGGATCGCCAACGGCTACGGCCTCGCGGCAACGATCGTCGTCATGCTCATCGCGTCCCTCGTCACCGGCCACACCGACACCCGCTACGGCTTCGCGGTACTCGCCCTGATCAGCATCCTCTCCGCCGCCTTCGCCGCCCTCCGGCTGTCAACCTTCTCCCAGCGGACCGCATCCGAAGAGCATGGAGCGCGACCAGTCGTTCGCTCACCTGGCGGAGCGCTATGACCGCCTCGCGGGTCGGTGACCAGCACGCGATGGTTTGACGCGACCAGAAGTAACAGTACTTATATAAGTGCTGTTATGATCACCGCATGGACGACCCTACCGAGCAGAGTCTGTGGCGGCCGCTGCACGAGTTGCTGGGCCGGATGGATGCCGAGATCGGGCGGATCTACACCGATCGGGAGATCAAGGGCCTGAAGCCGAGCTACGTGCGCGAGCTGATCCAGCTGCACCTCAAGGGCCCGATGACGATCACCGAGCTTGCCGATACGATCGGCCGGACCCACTCGGCGCTCAGCCAGAAGGTCTCCGCGATGCGCACGGCCGGCCTGGTCCGGACCGTGCCGGGCGCGGACGCGCGCAGCAAGAAGGTCACGCTCACGGCCAAGTCGAAGAAGCTCGTCGAGCTCCTGACGGCCGAGTGGCAGGCGACCGAGACCGCCATCGCCGAGCTCGAGGCCGAGCTGCCGTATCCGATGACACAGGTGGTCCGCGACATCGAGCAGGCCCTGGCCCGCAAGAGCTTCCACGACCGCATCACCGAGAAGCTCCAGGAGTCCGACCGGTGAAGCATGCGCTCATCGACCTCGGCCCGCTGCGGGTCACGGCGTACCGGCGCTTGTGGATCGGGCAGGTGCTGTCCGGTTTCGGCGGGCAGTTGACGTTCGTCGCGGTCATGTTCCAGGTCTGGGACCAGACGTCGAGCCCGGCCTGGACCGGTGCCGTCGGCCTGGCGCAGGCGTTGCCGTTGATCGTGCTCGGCCTGTTCGCGGGCACCCTCGTCGACCGGCTCGAACGCCGCCGGATCTACCTGATCACGACCTGCGGGCAGTTGCTCACAGCAACCGTCATGGCGAGCCAGTTGCCGTTCGGCCGAGTTCCCGTCGGCGTGCTCCTCGGGCTCATCGCCGTACAGGCATCGTTCGGCGCGACCGCCGGCCCGGTTGCGCGGACCGTCCTGCCGCAGCTGCTCTCCCGCGACCAGCTAGCCGCCGGGATCGCGCTCAACCGGATCGGGTTCCAGGGCGCGATGCTGCTCGGCCCGGCGCTGGGCGGCGTGATCATCGGCGCGTGGGGTGTCGGCGTCTGCTACTCCATCGACGCGCTCAGCTTTCTCGCCGCGCTGTACGGCGTACTCGGACTTCCCCGGATGCAGATCGAGGGGACCGCCAAGCCGGGGCTGCGTGGCGTGTGGGACGGGTTGACGTTCGTGGCGTCGACGCCGGTGATCCGCGGAGCGTTGATCACGGATCTGGCGGCGACCGTTCTGTCGATGCCGATCAGCCTCTTCCCGGTGATCAATGCCGAGCGGTTCGGCAACAATCCGCGGACGCTGGGGTTGTTCCTGACCGCGATCGCCGTCGGCGGGGTCGCCGCCTCGCTGTTCTCGGGATCGTTCACGCGCCTGCCCCGTCACGGCGTCGTGATGCTGTGCGGTTCGGCGGCCTGGGGGATCGCCTTGCTGCTGTTCGCGTTCTCGTCGATCCCGTGGTTGGCCTTGGTCTGGCTGGCGTTCGCCGGCGCCGCGGATACGGTCGCCGTCGTGTCGCGCAGCACGATCGTTCAGCTGCACACGCCGTCCGAGTTGCTCGGCCGGGTCAGCGCCGCCGAGCAGATCGTCGGCCAGGCCGGTCCTGACCTCGGCAACCTCCGCGGCGGCGTGGTCGCACAACTCACCTCACCGGTCGCGTCCCTCGCATCCGGTGCCTTGCTCTGCGTCGCAGCTGTGGCCGCTGTTGCCGCGAGTACGCCGGGATTGCGCAAGCCGGCAGTCACTCAGGACGCGTGAGACCGACCGTACGGAAGCCGGCGTTCCCCATCGAGGACTCGGGCGTGTTCGACGAGCGGGCCGCGTTGCGGTAGCGGTTGCAGTACGAGTCGTGGCACAAGTACGAGCCGCCGCGGATCACCCGCGCCGCACCGAGCGACGGTCCGGTCGGGTTCTCGGCGGGGGAGAACTTGTAGTACCGCGGGCCGAACCAGTCCCCGCACCACTCCCACACGTTCCCGACCATCTGCCAGATCCCGTAGCCGTTCGGCTGGAAGGTGTGGACGGGGGCCGTCGTGAGGAAGCCGTCCTCCTCGGTGTTCGTCCGTGGGAAGTCGCCCTGCCAGATGTTGCAGCGCCATTCGTCGTCGATCAGTTCGTCGCCCCACGGGTACCGCGCACCGTCGAGGCCGCCGCGGGACGCGTGCTCCCACTCGGCCTCCGTCGGCAGCCGACGCTGCGCCCACTTGCAGTACGCGACCGCGTCGTTCCAACTCACATGGACGACGGGATGGTCGTCGAGGCCGTCCAGGTCGGAGCGCGAGCCACCCGGGTGCCTCCAGTCGGCGCCGCGGACGCCGGCCCACCACGGCGTACCGGACGCAGGCCCCATCAGCTCCTCGGGCTCGGCGGCGAGGGCGAGATGGAACACGGCGGAGTACCCGTAGATCTCGGCCTCGGTCCGGTAGCCGGTCGCGTCGACGAACCGGGCGAAGTCCGCATTCGTCACGCTCGTCGCATCGATGCTGTACGGCGAGAGCTCGACCGTGTGGACCGGTGTCTCGCCGTCGCCGACGTTCTCGTCACCGTTCGTGTTGCCCATCGAGAACGAGCCGCCCTCGAGCACTACCTGCTCGATCCTGTGCTCGCCGCGCCCCACCGGAACCGGCGGAGGAGGGGACGCCTCATCGCGGGAGGGCGCGCAGCAGGACGGGTGCTCGTCGTTCATACCACCAAGCTTCTCAACTTACGCCGAAATGAGCGTCCTCAGGTCCTGATGATTCAGGTAGACCACGATCTGCCACTCGCCGTCTACCTTGCGGAGAAGGTAGGTCGACGTGAAGATCGTGCCCTCCGGGACGCTCGACGACGGGGTGCGCTCGAGCCGCCAGGTCGACCGCACCAGCGTGTGTTGGTCGTCGACAGGCGACTCGTCGAGCGAGTCCAGGGTCATTCCGGTGATGCCCAGCCCGGCGAAGAACTCCTTGCGTCTGGGCAGACTGGCAACCACCTGCTCGCGGGTCACCGGTGTCACCGACACCGGGTCCAGCGTGAGCAGGGTGGGATGGAACCCTGCTCCGTCGCTCGTTGTGGCGAACCGGTCGAAGAACTCGGCCACGTCATCGCGTACCTTCATCGAACCCCCTTGATCAGCCCGGGGTAGCAGTCTAGACAGTAGCTGTCGCGACAGCAATGCTGAAGGAGGCCGGAGATGCCGGGTCCACGGCTCGTGCTGACCAGTTTGGTGACCCAGGTGGCCCGCGGGGTCCGGACGGCACTCGACCAGCGCTTCGGCGAGCTGGGTCTGACGTCGCAGCAAGCCGGAGTACTCCTGCACGTCTCCGGCGGTACGACGAGTCCGCGCAAGCTTGCCGATCTGCTCGGGACCGACACCGCCGGGATGACGCGACTGGTCGACCGCCTCGTGGAGAAGGGCTACCTCGACCGCCTGCCGGCCGCGGACGACCGGCGTACCATCACGGTGGCCCTGACGTCTGCCGGTCGCGAGCTCGTTCCCGCGATCAAGCCGATCTTCGACGAGGTCGCCGACGCGATCACCGCGGACATCCCGGCGGAGGCGCTGCCCGGCGTACTGAAGGCGCTCGAGGCGATGCGGGCCGCCGTACGGATCAGCTGAGGCTCGGCGGGCCTTGCTCGATCCGGCGCATGACCGGTTCGAGGCGGTAGAACTCCTTGCCGCGGATCAGCTGCCGCTCGTCCCACCAGGTCGCGCCCGCCTCGGCGAGCGGCTCGATGATCGCGCGGGACCGGGCCGCGTCGGCCGGGCTGATCCCGCCGACGATCACGTCGTACGGCGTACTCCGGTCTTCGCGCTGCTCCTCGATGAAGGCAACCAGCTCCCGCAGCTCGTCGACCGGCGGGGCTTCGCCGTGGTTGGCGCTCGTGAACAGCGGTACGGCGCCGTCCCAGCGCGCGGCGCGCCGCATCGGGGCCTTCTTCGGCCAATAACCCGCGATCCACACCGGCGGCCGCGGGCTCTGAACCGTTGCCGGCAGCATCTCCACATCGTCAACCTGGTAGTGCTTTCCGGAGTGGTTGACCCGCTCGCCGGCCCAATACGCCGACAGCAGATCGAGTCCCTCGTCGAGCCGCTCGGCCAGCACCTTCGCATCGGTCGTGTCGCCGAAGCTGCCGAACTCGTCCGCGATCGGACCGCCGAGACCCGCGCCGAAGATGACCCGCCCGTTGCTCATCAAGTCCAGCGTGGCTACCTGCCGCGCGAGCTGCTCGGGCCGCCGACGCGCGACCGGCGTGACCAGCGGGCCGAGCTTGATCCGTGACGTCGCCAGCGCGGCCGCCGTCATCAGCATCCATGGATCCCCGAACGGCTGCCCGCGTCGCTGCTCCTTGCTGTGCACGACGTGGTCCCACAGGAAGAGCCCGTCCCAGCCGGCCTCCTCCGCGGCAGCCGCCACTCGCGCGACCGTGTGTGCGTCGGCGAAATCCCCGAAGTTCGGAATATTGATCGAAAAGCGCATCGTCACTCGCCCAACCGTAGTTCGACAAAAGGAATCGTGTCGCCGGGCAGCAGGTACGTCTCGACTTCGACGAACCCGTGCGCCTTCGCGAACCGCAGCCCGTCCTCATTGCTCGCCAGGATCTGCGTCTCGAAGGTGTCGCCCAGTCGTTGCCCGCGTTGCAGACAGTGCTGATAGATCGCGTCGCCGAATCCACGCCGTCGGTACGCCGGGAGCACCCGCGCGATCACCGTCACCGCTGCGGTCTCCTCCGACGGCGGCCGTACGGTCGAGCAGCCGACCAGCACGTCACCGTCGTACGCGACCTCGAGCACGTTCCGCGTCAGCCGCTCGCGGATGTCGTCGACCGACAACGGCGCCGTCGGGATGATCTCGTTGTGCACCCGCTGCCAGTCCAGCAGAGTGGCGTCGTCGGTCACCGGCACGATCCGCAGCCCAGACGTCATCCGGGCATAGTAACGTCACGTCGTGTGCGGATTCTCTTTGTGGGTAACAGCTTCACGTCGCGGAACAACCTGCCCGGGTTGATCAACGGCCTGGCCGCGGCGCGGGGGATCGAGATCGAGCACAAGCTGATCTCGGCAGGCGGCGCCTCGCTGCGGCAACACCTCAACGCGGGCAAGGCCCTCGAGGCGATCGCGAGCGGCGGTTTCGACACCGTCGTACTGCAGGAGCAGAGCACGCTACCGATCAAGAGCCCGGCCCGCTTCCGCGACAGCGCCCGTGACTTCGATGCCGCGATCACCGCGGCTGGCGCGCGTACGGCGTTCTACCTGACTTGGGCGCGGCGCAACGCCCCGGAGACCCAGAAGGCTCTGACCGACGCGTACGGCGAGGCGGCCGTGGAGCTCGGGGCTGCGTTGATCCCGGTCGGCCCGGTCTGGGAACGCTTCCTGGCCACCCACGACGAACCCGTCCTCCATGACCCGGACAACAGCCACCCAGCCCTGGCTGGCAGCTACTTGGCGGCCTGCGTGTTCCTGATCGCCCTCCTGCAGGAGGACCCGGTAGGCATCGAGACCCCCGTCAAAGGCCTGGACCCCACCACCGCCTCTCTCCTCCGCCAGTCCGCCTGGGACATCTGCACCGAACTAACCACCTGACGCACGCTGCTGTCGTTAGCGGTCCGGAGCGATCGACTTTTCGACGTCGGCTGCATGGGTGGTCCTGACCTGCGTGGTTGGTGTCGAATCAGGGGCGACGTGTTCGACGCAGGGGTGGATGGCTGCCCGTGGGGGTTGCCGAGAGCATTCAAGGGGAGAACAAGATGACCGCGAGCTACACCTTTGACGTCTTCGCCAGCCTCGACGGATTCGCGTCGTACGACAACGCCGACTGGGGTCCGTACTGGGGCAAGCAGGGCCCGGAGTTCCTGGAGCGGCGGATCGCGCAGTACGACGAGCCGCAGCGGATGGTGTTCGGAGCCGACACGTTCCGGTTGATGATGCAGATGTTCGGCCCGAGCAAGATCCCCTCCGAGGACCTCGACCCGGTGAACGGGCGAATGCGCCCCATGCCCACCACGGTCGTGTCGTCAACCCTCGAAGGCCCCTTCGACTGGCCCGATGCAACCGTCGTAACCGGCGACGCCATCGAGCTGATCACCCGCCTCAAGGAGGAGTCCGACGTCCCCCTCCGATCCCACGGCAGCCTCTCCCTCAACCGGGCCCTCATGGCGGCCGGCCTGGTAGACCGCGTCCAACTGACCATCTTCCCGGTCATCGCCGGCCAAACCGGCGTAGAGCCCGTCTTCGGCGGCGCCGCCGACTTCGATCTAGAACTCCTCGAATCCCACACCTTCGACGCCCGTACCCAAGAACTCACCTACCGCCCCACCCTCCACGGCTGATCCCATCCGCCGAGCCGTTCAGGGACAGTCTCGACAGGACGTATACGCCCACTGCCGCCGACATCCCGCCTGGGCACGCGGCTGCCGAGGTCCTAACACCCAACACCTCCTGTCGAGATGGTCCACTCGCCATCGGGCCAGCGTCGAAGGCGTGATACTGAATATGCGGCTTTCGTCGCGTTGGTGCAGGAGGGCGGTAGCTGATGGCTCGGGATGGAGCGGACGGTGGTGTATGTCGCCCGAAGAAGGCGATTTCGGGCTCGGTGCCGGTGGAGCTGATGCCGACGCCGGCGTCCACCGCAGCCCACACCGTGGGCGACTGGATCTCGGAGAATCCGAATGCGAATGCAGGCGGTGTTGTGATTCTGCGGGACCCTGAGGCTGTGGCGGTGTACTGGAAGGGTCCGCCGCCGCCCGAGCTACAAAGTCTGGCCGCTGCGCAGCCGGTGCCGGTGACCTTCCATGCCGCTACTTACTCGCTGGCCGACCTTGATCCGGTGGCACGGCAAGTCCTGGCCGATCACAGGGACGTCGTGAGTTCGACTGGCCCGAATCACGACTACTCCGGAATCAGCGTCTCGTTGTGGTCGACGGCACCCGTAGAGGCCACGATGGCGAAGCTAAACGCCGAGTCAGACGTACCGATCTTCTTCTGGATGATCGCCGACCCCGTGGATCTGACCGGCGACACCACCCACCCGTAGACCCATCACAGCGGACGAGTCGCCGCAGAGCGGTGTTCCTTTACTTGGCGTCGTGGAAGACGAGGCCGAGGGTGTGGCGTTGGCCGGATTTGATGGGGGAGACGCCGTGGCGGACGGGGGAGGCGGACCAGCCTCGGGTGGACTTCACTGGGCGGTCCCGGGTTGTGAAGAGGAGGCCGTGGCCTTGGGGGATGAGGGTGGCGGTGCCTCGGGACTGGGCTCTCGGGCGTTGTTCGACCAGGAGGAATTCGCCGCCGGTGTGGTCTACGCCGGGGTCGTTCAGGTTGATGACGACCTGGAGCGGGAACACCTTGTCGCCGTACAGGTCGCGATGCAGCGCGTTCCAGTCGCCCGCGCCATATCGCAAGAGGATCGGTGTAGGCCGCGTCTGCCCGGCTGCGTGGCAGATGTCGAGCCACTCGTCGAGCGTGTCGGGCCATTCCGCCGAGCGGCCCAGCTTCGAATACCAATCGCGCGCGATCGGCAGCAGCCGCGGGTACAGCGCCTGCCGCAACGCCTCGACGGCGTCAGGAAACGGATGGTCGAAGTACCGGTACTGGCCTTCCCCGAACCGGTGCCGCGCCATGTCGATCGTGGCGCGGAAGCGCGAGACGTCGTCGTACAGGGCCGCGATCCGGGCAGCCTCGGTCGGCGTCAGCAACTGGGGAAGCAGCGCGCAGCCGAGATCGTTCACCTCGGCCGTCACCGCGTCCCAGTCCGCTCCGGCCACTCGTCGCTCGTACTTGTTCATACCGATGGAACGCCGCAGCCCGCGACCGGGTGAGGGCTACGACGGGCTGTACCTGTGCTGCCCCGCGTCACAACTGCGAGAGGACCGTGATCGGCGCCAGCAAGGTCGCGTCGTCCAGCGGCCGCTCACCGGTCTCGAGCATCTTCAGGAAAACCTTCAGACCGGGTACGACGTACTCCGCGTCCAACTCCACCGCTTGGCTCACCAACCCGGTCCGCCCGACGACCGTGGCGTGGAACGGCACCCGCCCGTCATCCGTCGGCTTCACGAACTGCAGCGTCACGAGAACGCCGTTGCACAGATACCGCGCCACCACAGTCGAACCGACGTGTTCGACCGAAACCGGCCCGGGTTCACCAGGCGCCAGCCGCTGCGCGAGGTCAGCGATGTGGATGCCGTAGAAGAAGATCCCGCTGTACTCGCTGTCCGGATCAGCCGGCCCCGTCACCGTGACTGTCTGGACCTCGCCGACCTGAGCCTCCGCAAGCACATCAGCATCCGCGACCCACCGCACAGCGGAGTACGACGTCACGAGCGCGCCGCCCAGCCGCGCCGCGTCGAGGATCGCCCGCGCATCCGCCGTACTGGCCGCAAGCGGCTTGTCCACCCAGACCGGCGTGCCTGCCTCGAGGAACGGTACGGCGAGCTCGCGGTGCACCGCGCCGTCGCGGTTGGTCACGATCAGCGCGTCGACCGAGCCGATCAGCTCGCCCGACGTGGGTACGACGTCAGCGATTCCGCCAAGGGCCGCGAGCTTGCGGGTCTTCTCGTCGTCGCCGACCAGGGCGACCACGCGCGCGTCCGAGATCTGGTCCACGTTCAAGGCACGGACGATGTGGTCCGCGTGGCTGTTCTCCGTCCCGACCAAGGCGATGCGCATCAGTTCTCCTTCAGCTCAACGGGACGCCCGAGGCGGGCGGATTCGTACACGGCGAGCACCGTCGCCAACGAGCGACGCCCAGCCTCCAACGACACGGCCGGCGCGCGCCCGTCACGAACGGCATCGATGAAGTCGCGGTACTGCGCGAGGTGGGCAAGCTCCACCGGACCCCAATCGTCCGGTCCTTCCAGCACCGGCGCCTCAGGCTCACCGCCCTCAGCCGAGGCGAAGTACGCGAGCTGATCGTCGTCGAGCACCGCCGTACCTTGATCGCCGTGGATCGTCAGCCGCACCGGACGACCGGGGTACGCCGCAGTGCTGGCGAGCAGCAGCCCGATCGCCCCGCTCTCGAACAGGATCGAAGCGCCGGCCAGATCCTCGACCTCGATCCCGGAGTGGGCGAGCATGCCGGTCTGGGCGCTGACCTGGACCGGCCGCCCGAGCATCCACACCAGCAGATCGAGCGCGTGAATGCCTTGGTTCATCAGCGCGCCGCCGCCGTCGATCGCGAGCGTGCCTCGCCAGTCGTCGCCGTCGTAGTACGACTGCGGCCGGAAGAACGCCGACTCGGAGATCCCTGACGTCACGCGGCCGAGCGCGCCGGCGTCGATCGCCGTACGGATCTGGGTCACCGGCGGCTGGAAGCGACGCTGGCTGATCACCGAGACGGTGAGACCCGTCGCACGCTGCGCCTCGATCAGCCGGTCCGCGGCCTCGAGCGTGATGTCCACGGGCTTCTCGACGATCACGTGTTTGCCGGCCTGCAACGCCTCGATGGCATTGTCCGCGTGCAGCGCGCTCGGCAGACAGATCGCCACGGCGTCGACGGAAGAATCGGCGTACGCCTCGGCCTGGGTGGAGTAGGCGTGGCCGCCGTACGGCTCGACGAGCTTGCCGGCGCGGTCGAGGTTCTGGTCGACGACCGCGACCAGTTCGGCTTCGGTGCCGAGGGCTTCGATGAGGCGAGCGTGCACAGTGCCGATCGCGCCGGCACCGATCAGGGCGAAACGCATGAGACCTCTCTTCGATCAGGGGATCAGGTGATCAGGGAGTCGTCCAAGGGAGCGGTACGCCGCCGGTCTCGGCGGACTGTTGTGCGAGCAGGGCCAAGCGGGTAGCGAGCAGACCGCGACTCGTGGTGATCTCCGGTTCGTTGCCTGCAGCAAGCGCCTGCAGCGGGAGCTCGGCAGGACGATGGCCGGCCGGCAGCGGTACGTCGTGTGGTGCGAGGTTGGTCGTGGTGACGACGAGACGGTTGCGCGCCCACAGCAGCTCGGCCGTGCCATCGGTGCCGACGAGCTTCATCCGGTAGTCGCCGTGCATCGGCGAGCCGGCCGGATTCATCCAGTCCACACCGGCGGTGATCAGCGCACCGGGTCCGCTCAGCGTCGCCACGCCGTACGAGCTGTCCACCACGAAGCCGCTCACGGTCCCACTGGTCAGGCCGGTGAAGAGCAGTCCGGCGTCGATGTCGTGTACGGCGAGATCGTTCAGCAAGCCGCCGTACCGCGCTCGGTCGAAGAACCAGTCCGGGCGCGTCGGGCGGTTGAGCTTGTGCGGACCGGATGCGGTCACGCCGTGGATCGTGCCGAGCTGACTGGAGATCTCGAGGGCCGCGAGCGTGACGGGGTAGTAGCGCTTCTCCAGCAGGAGCGTGACGTGACGGCCGGTCCGTCGCACGGCTTCGGTGATCGCGTCGAGGTCTTCGAGGGTCGTGCAGAGCGGCTTGTCGGCGATGACGTGGCAACCGGCGTTCAAGGCATCGACAACTGCCTGACCGCGGTCGCCGTAGATGCCGGCGACCATGACGATGTCGGGCTCGACCTCGCGCAGCATCTGCTGGTGGTCCGTGAACACCTTCGCGTCGTACGGCGCAGCCCACCGCTCGGCGATCTCCCGGCTCGGATCCGCTACCGCGACCAGTTCGAGGGAGTCGACGGCGTCAACCTCCGCGGTCGCATAGGCCACGTGCGGATGGGCAGCTCCGGCGATGGCGATCCGAGTCATCTCGTGATTCCAGCATGCAACCGGTTGCACGTCAACGCGTCACCGCGGCCGTCGTCGCTCTGATCACCAGGTGGGTCGCGATCGTGATGCACTCCGCGGTCGGGTCCTCCAGCAGCTGGATCAGGAGCTTGGCGGCCGCCGTACCAGCGGTTGCCGCGCCCGCTGAGACGCTGGTGAGCGCCGGGGTCGTGAGCGCGGCGAGGGTGTCGTCGCAGCCGACGAGGCTGAAGTCCGAAGGCACCGAGATGCCGCGCAGCTCGAGCCCGGCCAGCACGCCCTGTGAGACCACATCGTCGAACGCGATCGCGGCCGTCGCACCGGACCGTACGACCGCCGACACCGAGTCCCGTCCGGCCGCGTAGCTCGGGCGGCCGACCTCGATCACCTCCACGGTCAATCCCGACGCGGCAGACGTCAGAACTTCCCGGCGCTGCTGGTCGGACCATGAGTCTCGCGGGCCGGCCAAGTACGCGATCCGCGTGTGACCGAGCTTCTTCAGCAGCATCACCGCCTCGGTCATCCCGCCGGAAGAGTCGATCAGCACGCGGGGAATGCCCTCGAGATCGCGATTCACCAAGACAACCGGACGAGTGGCGGCGAGCTCGCGGATCAGCTCCTCGGACAGCCGCGGCGACGCCAGCACGAACCCCTCCACCTGCGGCGCGAGCCGGGCGATCAGCTTCGCCTCCCGCTCCGCAGACTCGTCCGAGTCGCCGAGGAACACCGCTAGGTCGGCCGTCTCCGCTGCCGACTGCAGGCTGCGAACCAGCGGCGGGAAGAACGGGTTCGCGATATCCGGTACGACGACCGCGATGTTCCCGAACCGCCCCGTCGACAGCGCCCGCGCCGCCTGGTTTCCGACGTACCCGAGCCGGACCGCGACCGCGCGGACGTGATCGACGGTCTCCGCACTGAGCAGCTGCGGCCGCGTGAACGCCCGCGACACCGTCGACCGCGAGACCCGAGCTGCGGCAGCGATATCCCCGATCGTGACCCCCGGCACCCGCTGCAAACGTGGCGACATAGACCCACGATAGTGCAACCGGTTGCAGAACTACTTCAGGACTTTGGACACGGTGTCTTCATTGATGGGCACTGGCGAGTAACACTGGGACTGGAACGTCTGGTTGGACGATCGGGCGATGGGGCACTGGGAAGAACATGGTGGACGTCGAGCTGCGGTATTCGCGCATCTGGCGGGCAGCCGTGGGACTGCTGGCCGCGATCGGAGTCGTTGCGTCGCTGGTGTTCGTCTCCCCGTCGACGAACCTGGTCGCGTTCATGGTCGCCGCGTTCACGGCGGGAGCGGTCTGCCTGAGTATCGGCCTGGGCCGCGACCTGCCGTCCGGCGACCTCGTCTACCTCGTCCCGCGCTGGGCCGTGGTCGGCGGACTGTTCGTGCTCGCGGTCTGCGGGTACGCCGCCGCCGTCGGAGCCCGGACTGTTGCGCTCATGCTCCTCGTCGTCGGCGCCTCCCCGCCCGTCGTCAGCTGGCTGCGCTCCGGGACGCCCGACCGGCCCCCTCGTGAGGTACAGCGACGCCGGCCGATAAAGTTGCCCGCGGCATCGTCCGAGCTGCTGCAGGTGGTCCAGTCCGACGGCCGTACGGCGGAGGACTGGCCGATGCCGAAGTACCTCGCCGCCGTCGTACGCAGCGTCGGCGAGCTGAGCGACGAGGAACTGTGCCTGGCCTGGCGGCGGAGCTTCACCCAGCTCCAGCGGGCCCTCGGTGCAGACCGTCGGCAGGCGATGGTCGACGTACGGCGTGCCTATCTCGACGAACTCGAGCGCCGCCATCCCGACTGGTTCGCGACCTGGATCGCCTCGAACCCACGGGCCGCCGGCAACCCCGCGCGCTTCTTCACCCACCGCGCCGAGCACTGACGTTGATCACCTGAGCCAATCACCGAGGAGAGTCTTGTCGTGACCAGCCCGGAGACCGAACAACCGCAACGCACGTTCTTCGGTCAACCGCCCGTCCTGGCCAACCTCTTCGGCGTCGAACTCTGGGAACGCTTCTCGTTCTACGGCATGCAGGGCATCCTGCTCATCTATCTGTACTACACCGCCGAGCGCGGCGGCCTCGGCATCGACGAAGGTACGGCGACCAGCATCGTCGGCGCGTACGGCGGACTCGTCTACCTCTCCACGATCCTCGGCGCCTGGCTGGCCGACCGGGTGCTCGGTCCGGAGCGCACGCTGTTCTACGCCGCGGTCGTGGTGATGGCCGGTCATATCGCACTGGCATTGATCCCCGGCCTGGGCGGGGTCGCGGTCGGGCTGGTGCTGATCGCCACCGGCAGCGGCGGCGTGAAGGCGAACGCCACCTCGCTGGTCGGGACGCTGTACAGCGAGGACGACGACCGCCGTGACGCCGGATTCTCCCTGTTCTACCTCGGCATCAATCTCGGTGCCTTCGCCGGACCTCTGCTGACCGGCCTGCTGCAGAAGAACGTCGGCTTCCACTACGGCTTCGGCCTGGCCGCGGCGGGGATGTTCCTCGGCCTGGTCCAGTACGGCGCCGGCCGTCGTCGCCTGAGCGACGAGGCCCGCCGGGTGCCGAACCCGCTGACCGCCGACGCGCTGCGCCGGGTGCTCATCGGCGCCGCGGTGGCGCTGGTGGTCGTCGTCGGGATCCTGATCTCCGGCATCCTGCCGGCCGGACGGTACGCGCTCGCGGTCGCGGTCATCAGCGCGCTCGCGGCGATCGCCTACTTCGTCGTCATTCTCGGCAGCGGCCGGCTGACCGAGGTCGAACGGAGCCGGGTGCTCGCGTTCATCCCGTTGTTCATCGCGAGTGCGGCGTTCTGGTCGCTCTATCAGCAGCAGTTCACCGTGGTGACCGTCTACTCCGACCAACGGCTCGACCGGAACATCTTCGGCTGGGAGATGCCGGTGTCGTTCGTGCAGTCGATCAACCCGGTGATGGTGATCATCCTGTCCGGCGTGTTCGCCGCGCTGTGGACGAAACTCGGGCCCCGCCAGCCGTCGACGCCGATCAAGTTCAGCGCCGGGCTGGCGATCATGGGCGTTGCCTTCCTGCTGTTCCTGACCATGGCCGGCGGCGGTCCGAACAGCGCGCCGCTGCTCGGACTCACCGGCATCCTGCTGGTCTTCACGATCGCCGAGCTACTGCTTTCGCCGGTCGGTCTCTCCTTGTCGACAAAGCTCGCACCCGAGGCGTTCCGCACCCAGATGGTCGCCCTGTTCTTCCTCTCGGTCGCGCTCGGTACGGCGATGTCCGGCGTACTCGCGAAGCTCTACAGCGCCGAGCACGAGACGCCGTACTTCGGTGTGATCGGCGGGGTCGCGCTGGTATTGGGCGGGCTGCTCGCGCTGGCGACGCCTGCCATCCGGCGACTCATGCGCGGGGTGCACTGAACGTCGAACGGAGATCTGCGCCGATCAGCTCGACCGCATGACGCCCAGCCGACAGTGCGGCGGGGAAGTTGAGGAACGCGTGCATGGTGTCGGCGTACTCGACCAGCCTGGTTGGTATACCGGCCTCTGCGAGACGGCCGGCGTAGGCGAGGGCGTCCGGTCGCAGGGAGTCCCGGCCGGCGGCAAGCATGAGGGTCGGTGGGAGGCCCGCGAGCGATTCTGCCTGGAGTGGTACGGCGGTCGCGGGGATCTCGTTATCGGTCGTGGCGAAGTACCACTCGTGCCAGTCTGCGTCAGGGTGTAGGTCCAGGGTTGGGTAGCAGAGGATCTGGCGATCGGGGAGTGGGGTGCCTTCGTCCCGCGCCAGCAGGCAGGTGCCGGCGGCAAGTGCTGCGCCCGCACTTTGACCGCCGATGACGATCCGGCCGTCGCCGTTGAGCTCGGTTGTGTGTTCGCGGATCCACTGCAGGGTCTCGTAGGTGTCGTGAAGTCCTGCTGGATAGGGGTTTTCGGGTGCCAGGCGATAGTTGAGCGAGACAACGGTGACGTTGCCGTTGGCAGCGATCCCGGAGGTCGCATACTCGATGTCGCGTAGGTGACCGCCGATGAAACCGCCGCCGTGCAGCCAGAGCACGATCGGCCGCGGCTGCGTCGCGTACCGGTAGACCCGCGCCTCCAGTGCGCGTCCCGGTAGTTCGATCGTCAGGTCGTCCAACGAAACGCGGGGGTCGGGATGGCCGGCCAGCGCGGGATCCGGCAGGTCTTCCCGATCCAGAAGCAATGCCTCGTAGGAACCGTCGATCTCGGGCGCGTCGGCCAGCACTTTCAGGAGCGCGTCGGTTTCCGAGCCGTACTCCGGGCTCTCGATCAGCTCCCGGTTCATGCGGAGACCGGCTGCAGATGGCGGGCCGCGTGGGCGAACATGAACCCGTCCGGCGTCGTGGATACGTATTCAGCCAGGGCCCCGATCCCGCCGTCGAACCCGGCACCGGTCGTTGGGTCGGCCCACCCCTGGTCGTCGTACTGCTCGATCTCGGCCAGCATCGCGGCGCCAACGCTGTCGAACCTGTGGAGAACCAGCTCGGACGGGATCCGCCGTCCCGCTTCGACGCCACCCAGGTTGAGCGCTCGGCCGATCTCGGCGGTCTCCCAGCGGGGGTCGAGGCTCCAGTGCAACCGGCCTGCTTTGGCATCCCGCAGTACGGCGAGGTTGATCTCGTCCCACATCAGCACGTGGGCGACCAGGTCGTGCAAGGAGTCGCAGAAGTCCCCGAGCGGGCCGGCGGTCACGTCGTACGGCGCCCGCAGTTCGTCCGCGCTCTTTCCGTCGACCCGGCTCAGCAGGAGTTCTTGATCCCGGCGGATCATTCCGGCCGCCTGCGCCGGAGTGGTAGTCGGTGTACGCATGCCGACAATCAACCAGCCGGACTGCTCACGCCCTGGTGGATTGCGCGAACTTCTCAATCCGTCGCGCGGTACGTCGCCATCTTGGCGCGGGCGCCGCAGGTGTTCATCGAGCACCACCGGCGTTGTCCGGCGCGGCTCGTGTCGACGAAGAGCAAGGAACAATCGTCGGATGCGCAGACCCGGATCCGCTCGGCCAGCGGTCCGGTGAGCAGGTCGACGGCGTCCCGCGCCAGCCTGGTGAGCAGCTCCGGGACGTCGGTCAGGTCAGTGGCCACGCGGCGGTCCGGGGTCAGGCGCGGGCCGGCGAGTGGGCGGCTGCTCCACTGGTTGACCACCTCGAGGTCGGCGGGGAGCGTCGCGCCGGTGAAGAGCCGGTAGAGCGCCTCGCGGAGCTGGATTGCTTGTTCACGCGTGCGACGCGAGACCGGCACCTCGTCGTTGGTGAGACCCGCCTCGCGGAACCAGCGAGCGAGATCCGCCGGCTCCGGCATGCGCTCGAACGGTGCCTGCTCCCGCTTGCCCACTGTCGCGGTGAAGTCGACAGACGGCCGGCCGGCGACCCAGGTGAAGCGCGTGTTCATGGTCGTAGCCTATCATTTGTGTTACCAGTTAAACCGGTAACAAGGGAGCAGCTTGTGAGGATCGGGATCGTCGGCGCGGGCGGCGTCGGTGGGTACTTCGGCGCGCGGCTGGCCGCGGCGGGGCAGGACGTCGGGTTCGTGGCGCGGGGCAAGCACCTCGAGGCGCTGAGGTCGGACGGGTTGGTCGTGCGTAGCCCTGCCGGCGATCTCCAGTTGCCGGTGCAGGCCACGAGCGAGCCGGCCGAGCTCGGCGTGGTCGACTACGTTCTGGTCAGCGTGAAGACCTGGCAGTTGTCCGAGGCGGTCGACTCGATCCAGCCGCTCGTCGGTCCGGATACTGCGATCGTCACGGTGCAGAACGGCGTGGAGGCACCGGACCAGGTCGCCGAGTCGTTCGGGCGGGACGCGGTACTGCCCGGTGCGGCCGAGGTTATCGCGTACGTCGACGGCCCGGGGATCATCCGGCACCTCGGCAGCGGCAAGCTGACGTTCGCCGAGTGGGACAACCGGCAGTCCTCGCGCGCTGACTCGCTCCAGGAGGCCTTCGCCTCCGCCGGGCTGCAAGCCGTTGTTTCGGAGGACATCTGGGCCGCGCTCTGGACCAAGTTCCTCTCGGTCGTCCCGAGCGGCGGCCTCGGCACCGCGACCGGCGCCGGCTACGGCGTACTCCGCACCCACCCGGCCGCCCGGCAACTCCTCACCGACGCCACCACCGAGATCCGCGACGTCGCCGTTGCCCGAGGCATCCACCTCGCCGAGGACGTCGTACCCCGCACCCTCGCCTGGATCGACGGCCTCCCAGCCGACGGCACCACCTCCCTCCAACGCGACCTCATCGCCGCCCGCCCTTCCGAGCTCGATGCCTGGACCGGCGCGGTAGTCCGCCTGGGCAACGAGGCAGGCGTCCCCACACCGGTCAACACGTTCCTCTACAACCTGGCCACCACCAGAGCCTTCGCCGCAGGCAACTAGCCCCTGGGTACGCCGTACTCGCGCAGCTCGGTGCGGCTACTCCAGACCGAGGCTGGTGAGGACGTCCATCACTGAGCGCTTCGGCGGGGCAGCAGAGACGAGCCCGCGGATGCAGCCGGTCATCACCATTCGGAAGTACGCCTCGGAGCTGATCTGCGGGAGCTCCTGGTGTGCCGCGAGCAGCAGCTCGTCGGTGGCGAGCAGGGCGTAGACCTTCTCGAGTTCGCGGCGATGCGGACCCTCGAAGTACGGGCGATGCCGCTCCTCGGCAGCCGTCAGGTTGATCGCGAGCGAGGCCACGGTGCCTGACATCAGTACGGCGCCTGCCGGGGTGTAGCCGCGCCGGCCGAGCGCCTCGATCGCCGGTACAGCGCGGCCCCGCACCCGTTCGTCTCAGGGGTCAACCCCGGAGCTTGCCGCTTCGCACCCCGTATGGAGGGGGTAGAACCGGCAAACTCCGGGGTTGACCCCTGAGACGTCCGCCGGGGGCGGCGACGGCAAGGCGGGGGCGTCGAGCGGCGGGGCGGCGGGGGTAGGGCTGGATGGGGTGAGAGGCGGGGTGTCGGCGGTAGGGCTGGATGCGCCGAGGGGCGGGGCGTCGGCGGTAGGGCTGGATGGGCCGAGGGGGCCGGGCGGCGAGGGGCGGCGGCGGTAGGGCTGGTTGGGGCGCGGCTCAGTCGTTGGCGAGGCGTTGGAGGAGGTGGGCGAGGACCTGCTGCTCCTCGGGGGTGAGGCGGGACAACTGGCTGACCATGACGTCCCGGCGCTTCTCGCGGAGGGTGTTGAGGATCTGGCGGCCGTTGGGGGTGAGGTCGACGAGGGTGGCGCGGCGGTCGTGGGGGTCCGGTTGGCGTTCGACCAGGCCGGCCGCTTCGAGGTCGTCGACGACGGAGGTGGCTGAGCGCGGGACGATGCCGAGCTGGGCGGCCAGTTCGCTCAGGCGGAGGGCCCGGTCCGCGCGGTCGAGCGTCCGCAGTACGCGGAACTGCCCGTGGGTGACGCTCTCCCCGAAACCCTCCCGCGAAGCCCGCCGCTGCCGCCGGACAATCCCGTCCAGCAACGCGGCGATCTGTTCCGCAGCATCATCCGGCCCATGCATGAGCAGAGCTTAGGTCCTGTCTGGTGATCCAGCGCCTACTGCGGGGCACTCGGCACGGCACCTCGCCGCACGGGTGCAAAGGGAACGATGCTCCGCATCGACCCCTTCGCCCCCGCGCGCCGATGCACCGCACCGAGCACCTCCTCGCTACGGCGCTGGATCACCAGACAGAACCTAGTGGCGCGCGGCCCGTAGGGCCGTCGCGCATGCCAGGGAACAAGGAGGGATCTTGTGAGGTTGTCTCATAGTGAGTTAACCTCAGTATAACTGTTCCCTGCCGAAAGGGTCTGTATGTCACAGATTTCTGGACTTCCCGGCGGGGGAGGCGGCGGCGGGCGTGCGATGCGCTCGCTGATGAAAGACTCCTCCGTTCGTCACCACAAGCTGTCCGCCGGCACGCTCCGGCGGATTCTCGGGTTTGCCCGTCCGTACCGCGGCTACCTTGCCTTCTTCCTCGTACTCGTCGCGTTCGACGCCGGGACCGGTGCGGTCACCCCGCTGCTGTTCCGCGCGATCATCGACAAGGGGATCGTCCCGGGCCACGCCCAGGTCGTCGTCTGGCTCGCCTTCGTCGTCGCCATGCTGGCGGTCGCGAACAGCGCGATCACCCTCGGCGAGCGCTGGTTCTCCGCTCGCATCGGTGAGGGTCTCGTCTACGACCTCCGCACCGCCGTCTTCGATCACGTGCAGCAACTGCCTGTCGCCTTCTTCAGCCGGACGCAGACCGGCGCCCTGATCCAGCGGCTCAACGGTGACGTCCTCGGCGCCCAGCAGGCCTTCACCTCGACGCTGTCGAACGTCGTCAGCAACCTGCTCAGCGTCGCCCTCGTCCTCGCCGCGATGTTCGTGATGTCGTGGCAGATCACCCTGCTCGCCCTCGTCGTCATGCCCCTGTTCGTCATCCCGGCCCGGCTCCTCGCCGGCAAGTTGCGTGAGGCAACCGCCGAGACGTACAAGCTCAACGCCACGATGGCCCAGACGATGACCGAGCGCTTCAACGTCGCTGGTGCGGTGCTGGCCAAGGTCTTCGGCCGGACCCAGGACTCGTCGCGTGACTTCGCCGGCAAGGCTGCCCGCGTCCGCGACATCGGCGTCACCACGGCCATGTACGGCAGCATCTTTCGCGTCTCGCTCACCTTGGTCGCCGCTCTCGCGGTCGCCCTCGTGTACGGCGTCGGCGGCGTCTTCGCGGTAGAAGGTGCCCTCGGCATCGGTACGGTCGTTGCCCTGACGGCGTACCTGAACCGCCTGTACGGCCCGCTGACCGCGCTGTCCAACATCCAGGTCGATGTGATGACCACACTGGTCAGCTTCGAGCGGGTGCTCGAGGTCCTCGACCTCCCGCCGATGGTTGCCGATCGCAAGGATGCGCGCGAGCTGCCGCCGACCGTCGAGCCGTCGATCGAGTTCGACCACGTGTCGTTCCACTACCCGTCCGCCCAGGAGGTATCGCTCGCTTCGCTCGAGTCGGTCGCGACGCTGTCGGCCGAGACCGGTGAAGAGGTCCTCAAGGACGTCACGTTCACCGTCGAGCCCGGCCAACTGGTCGCCGTCGTCGGCCCGTCCGGTGCCGGCAAGTCGACGCTGTCCTCGCTCGTCTCCCGCATGTACGACGCAACCGGCGGAGCCGTCCTCGTCGGCGGTCACGACGTACGCGAAGTCACGCAGAGCTCGCTCCGCGCGGCGATCGGCGTCGTCACCCAGGACTCGCACATGTACCACGACACGATCCGCGCCAACCTGCTCCTGGCCCGCCCGGATGCCACCGACGACGAACTGCGGCAGGCGCTCGAAGGCGCGCAGATCGCGACGCTCGTCAACAGCCTGCCCGACGGCCTCGACACCGTGGTCGGCGATCGCGGCTACCGGCTGTCCGGTGGTGAGCGCCAGCGCCTCGCGATTGCCCGGCTGCTGCTCAAGTCCCCGTCGATCGTCATCCTCGACGAGGCGACCGCCCACCTCGACTCCGAGTCGGAGGCCGCGGTCCAGGCCGCACTGGCCAACGCGCTGGTCGGCCGTACGTCGCTCGTCATCGCGCACCGGCTGTCGACGATCCGCAACGCCGACGTCATCCTCGTCCTCGACGAGGGCCGCATCCGCGAACGCGGCACCCACGACGAACTCCTCGCCGCAGGCGGCCTGTACGCCGACCTGTACGCAACGCAGTTCGCCAAGGCGGCTTAGGCAGGCCCTGACCGCCAGTTGGACCCCCGTCGCGTGGCGGCACGCGCTCGGGGGAGGATCAGCGCATGAGAGATCGGATGACTGCGGCGGCCACCGAACTGACGTACGACGCCCCGGCGGCAAACTGGCTGGAGGCGCTGCCGCTCGGCAACGGCCGGATCGGCGCGATGGCGTTCGGCGGCCCCGGCCACGACCGGATCGCGCTGAACGACGAGACCCTCTGGTCCGGCAGCCCCGACACCACCCGCCGCCTGGCCACGCCGGTCGGCGAGGTCGGCGCCGCTGCGGTGGACCGGATCCGCGCCGCGCTGGCGACGGGCGACGTACGCACGGCCGAGGAACTCGCGCACGGGTTCCACAGCGGGCACTCGCAGGCCTATCTCCCGCTCGGCGACCTGCTGCTCGACTTCCGCGTCGACGGCGAGGTTACGAAGTACCAGCGCCGGCTTGATCTGGACACCGCGGTCGCGCGGTCCGAGTACGAGGTCGCGGGAGTCGAGGTCTGGCAGGAGGTCTTTGTCAGCGCGCCGGCGCAGGCATTGATCCTACGTCTTGGCGCCTCGCAGCCACTCGACGTGACGATCCGCCTGTCCTCGCAGCTCCGCGCAACCACGCAGGCAGTCGGCGACAACGGTCTGGCGCTGCTTGCCGCCTGCCCGTCGTCCGTCCCGCCGCCGCACGGCAGGGCCGGTATGGAGATCGAGTACTCCGACGGCGACGACCGTGGGATGAACGCGGCCGTCGTACTCCGCGCCCGCACCGACGGATCCACCACGTCGACCGACGAGGCGCTGACGATCAGCAACTCGACGCAACTCCTGCTCGTGCTCTCGACCGCCACCGGCTACGAAGGCCCGCACACCGCGCCGACCCGCACAGCACCCGAATGCCGAGAGGCCGCCGACGCCACCGTACTCAACGCGCTGGACCGATCGGAAGAGCTGAACGATGAGCACGTCTCCGACTATCAGAGTCTCTTCCGGCGTTCGATCCTCACGCTGCCGTCGACCGCGGACCTGACCACCGACCGTCGGCTCGCGGATGCGTCCGACGATCCCGGCCTCGCCGCGCTGATCTACAACTTCGGCCGCTACCTGATGATCGCCAGCTCCCGCGCCGGCGGCCTGCCGACCAACCTGCAAGGCATTTGGAACGAGCACCTCCAGCCGCCGTGGAGCAGCAACTACACGGTGAACATCAACACGGAGATGAACTACTGGCCGGCCGAGACCACGTCTCTGTCCGAGTGCCACGAGCCGCTGCTCACGTACGTCAAGAACCTCGCCGCAGCAGGACGTCGTACCGCCGAGGACCTGTACGGCGCCAAGGGCTGGGCCGCGCACCACAACGCCGACGCGTGGTGCTGGACCGCGCCTGTCGACGGCAACCCGAAATGGGCGAACTGGCCGATGGCCGGCGTCTGGATGTGCCGCCACCTCTGGGACCACTTCGCGTTCACCGGCGACCGTGAGTACCTCCAGGACGTCTGGCCGGTACTGCGGGGCGCCGCCGAGTTCTGCCTCGACTGGCTGATCGAGCTCCCGGACGGCACCCTCGGCACCGCGCCGTCCACCTCACCGGAGAACGAGTACATCGCCGCGGACGGCAGCCCCGCCTCGGTCACGACCTCCTCGACGATGGACCTGTCGCTCATCGCCGATCTGTTCGACCGGTGCACCCGAACGGCGAACGAGCTCGATCTGACCGACCCGCTCATCGACGATGTGGCGAACGCCCGCAAGCGCATTCCCGACCCGCAAATTGGTGGCCGAGGGCAACTACAGGAGTGGCTCGAGGACCTGCCCGAAGCCGAGCCGCACCACCGGCACACCTCTCACCTCATCGGCCTGCACCCCGGCGACCAGATCACCCCGGACGGTACGCCGGAACTTGCGCGAGCCGCAGCCCGTACGCTCGAGCTCCGCGGCGACAAGAGCACCGGCTGGTCGCTCGCCTGGCGGATCTCGCTCTGGGCCAGACTGCGTGACGGCGCGGCCGCACACCGCCTCGTCCGCGAGCTGCTCAAGCCCGCCGGCGACTCCGGGACGGACTACGTCGGTGACGGTTCCGGCCTGTACCCGAACCTTTTCTGCGCGCACCCGCCCTTCCAGATCGACGGGAACTTCGGCGCTACCGCCGGGATCGCGGAGATGCTGCTGCAGAGTCACACGGACGAGCTAGAGATCTTTCCCGCGCTTCCGGCCGAGTGGGCCGAAGGCGCAATCACCGGCCTGCGTGCGCGTGGCGGCGTCGGCGTCGACCTGGACTGGTCTCCGGCCGCTGCAAACGCCGTACTGACAGCGGATCGGGACACGACCGTGGTGATTCGGCACGGCGATCAGCGCCAGCAGGTGTCACTCAGCGCAGGTGTTCCGCTGAGCTATCAGATCAGGTCGTGAACGTGTAGGACGGCGCCGCTCTCCAGGTCGCGGTCGAGAAGCGACCAGATGATGCGGGCAACGTTCTCGGGTTTCGAGAGTTGGCCGAGCGCCTCCATCTCGCGGAAGCGGGTCGAGTCCGGGACTTCGAAGGGATTGGAGGCCCGGAGCTCGGCCTGCATGTCGGTGTCGAGTGCGCCGGGTGACACGGAGATCACCCGACAGCCTGGACTTCGGCGCCGCTGCTCCAACCCGACCGTGCGCACCCACTGGTCGATCCCCGCCTTGCCTGCGCAGTAGCTCGCCTCACCTTCGTGCGGCCGCATCGCCGCGCCGGACGAGATCATGATCAGGTGCTGCTCGCACTGCCGGCCGGACACCGCGCGCAGGAACGAGTGCCCGAGCACCTGGGCGGATGCCGAGTTGAGCAGTACGTTACGCGTGTACTGCGCGGTGTCGACGTGATCGGCCGATCCGAGTGGCGTCAGTGTGCCGGCGTTGTGGATGAAGATCACCAGTTCCGGATCGCAGGTCGCTATCCGTTGCTGGAAGTCGTCGTCAACCACCGGCCACGACGCCGGCTCTGCGAGATCGACGGCTACGTGATGTGCCCCCGCCGTACCACCACGACGCGAGATGTCGATCAGCTCCGCGTTCTCGAACGGAATCGTCGCGGCCAGCGCAGCCCCCAGCCCTGCGGAGGCTCCCGAAATCCAGATCAGGATCCGCCGCAGCGAAGTCACTTTCCCATCCCCGAGCCCAGGCCGAAATCCAGCATCATGCAGCACCCCCTGCAGCGCCCCACCATCCCCTTGGATGAGCAGCCTACGACGCAAATCCCTTCAAATGCACCCCTTCCGGCGTTTCTGCCCACCAGCTGAGTGTTCGCTGAGTGTCGTTGCCTACATCACTGCGAAGAGTTGGCCGTAGGCGGTCGGGCGCGCTGCGCTACGAGCAGCTTGGAGCAGGCCCCAGAGCAGTGCGGAGTTCGCTGTCACCACCGGAATCCGCAGATCCTCTTCCAGGGCGGCGATGACGCCGACGGCACGGAAGCCGTTGCCTCCGATGAAGACCGCATGTGCGTCTGCGGGGGTGTGCCGGACGATCCAGGTGAAGAGTTCCGAAGGGTTGATGCTGCGTTGGTTGCTCGGTAGTTCGCAGGATGCGTGGCTGACGACTTCCAGGCCTTGGGACCGGAAGTACTCCGCTCCGTAGCGGTCCAGTTCGGCGTCGAACCACGGTGGGTCGAACAACGCGATGCGATCGATGCCTAGCGCACCGAGCCCGGCGACAGCGGCTGCACACGGAGCCACAACCGGCATACCGGCGCGTTCAGTCAAGCGATCGACTACCTTGCGTTCGCCGTCAGGCCCGCCGACGTACGACGAACTGGTGAAGCCGATGCCGATGGCATTGATCGGTGCGGCGGCCAGCAGAGCCGTGGCGTCGTCGATCGCGGGTGGTTCGACGAAGGCCTGTACGGGTGCCAGCGGGATCGTCGGATCCATCGCTCCGCCGGCCGCCATCGCGCCGAACGGAACTCGGGCCGAGTGGATGCAGACACCGTCCGGTGCCATGGCCTGCAGTTCTGACTCGGGTCCTACGTCGCCGTGCGGTATCAGTACTCCGAGCCGGGTGCGCACATCCCATCCGTCCGATGACCACATGAGCCCCCTCCTTCCCCCATAAAGAGTGTGCGCCTCGTTCGGCGCGGTCGGTAGCCTCGGCCGGTGGACAACGACTGGGACTGGCAGTGGGATGCGAGCTTGTATGCCGGGAGTGCTCGGCACTACGCGGTGGGGCGGATGGCTTACCCGGTGGCGTTGGGCGAGGCGATCAGGGACGCGCTGGGACTGGACGGTCGCGGGCGGTTGCTGGACGTCGGCTGTGGTCCGGGTTCGCTGACGTTGCTGTTGGCGCCGTACTTCGCGGAAGCGGTCGGGCTGGATGCGGACGGTGAGATGGTCGAGGTGGCTGCGTCGCGGGCTGCTGAGCAGAAGTTGAGCACTGTGAAATGGCAGCAGATGCGCGCGGAAGAGCTGCCGGGGGAGCTCGGGACGTTCCGGGTGGTGTCGTTCGCGCAGTCGTTCCACTGGATGGATCAGGCGCTGGTCGCGGACCGGGTGCGCAGCATGCTCGAGCCCGACGGTGCGTGGGTCCATGTGGGTGCGACCACCCATCGTGGGCTCGACGGAGCGGACGATCTGCCGCATCCGCGCCCGCCGTGGAAGGCGATCGAGGGACTGGTGGCGCGCTACCTCGGTCCGGTACGGCGTGCCGGCAAGAGCGTGTTGCCCGCCGGGACGCGTCCGGGGGAGGAGACGGTGATGCGCGCCGCCGGGTACCGCGGGCCGACGCGGGTAGTCGTCGGTGGCAACGAAATCGAGGAGCGCACCGTGGACGATGTCGTCGCCGCGGTGTTCTCGCTGTCGAGCTCGACGCCGCATCAGCTCGGCGTGCAGCTGCCCGCCTTCGAGGCGGACCTGCGCGAGCTATTGACGAAGGCCGCCGACAACGGCCTGTTCTCCGAACAGCGCCGCGAGATCGAAGCCGTCGTCTGGCGCTGACCCGCCGTTCGAGGGGGATGAATCCCCCTCGAACGGACCGGGTTCGTCAGGACTGGTCGTCCGGGATGTCGTCGTTCTCGCCGTCGAGGTTGTCCAGTTGGTCCTTGGCGAGATCCGTGCCTTGGTCGATCTTGTCGCCGTACTTGCCGCCGGTCTTCTCGTCGACGAAGTCGCCGGCCTTGTCGAGGCCTTCGCCGACCTGCTCACCGTGCTCGTTGACGAGATCGGCGGCCTTGTCCTTCATGTTGTCGAACATGCCCATCGTCTTTCCCCGTTTCTATCGATGGTTGCCTTGTCCTACCACCGCCGTTATTACCCGATCGTGGGGATCCCACACAAGGGGTGATCAACCGGCAAACGGATTCCGGTCGGCTTGCAGCGCGGGCAGTACGGCGCCCGCGAACACGCCGTACAGGTGCCGCTGGAACATCGGGCCGAAGCTGATCCGGGCCACTCCTCGGGCTGTGTAGTCGGCGATCGAGTGTGCGCCTTGCCCGTACGCGACGTTCACCGGGCCGTCGATCTGCGTCGTCAGCGTGCTGATCAGGTCGAGTTCGCCGGCCCCGATCGGGTACACACAATCGGCGCCGGCGGCGAGATAGCGGTCCGCGCGATCGAGCGCGGTCTGTAACTGTTCCTCCGCCGAACCGGCCTTGCGGATGAAGGCATCGATCCGGGCGTTGATGACGAGTGCATCGCCGGCCGCGGCCCGAACCGCGGCGAGGAAGTCGGCCTGCTCGGCCGGATCGACCATCTCTCCGGTCGCCGGATCGGAGTCCTCGAGGTTGAGGCCGACGGCGCCGGTGGCGAGGAAGCGTTCGACCAGTTCGGCAGGTGCCAGCCGGTACCCGCGTTCGAAGTCGACCGTGACCGGCACGGACACCGAGCGCGCGATGTGCGTCGCAGCGGCGAGTACGTCGTCGACCGGCGCGTGCTCACCGTCGTCGTACCCGAGGATCGCCGCCGTGGCGTTGCTGCTGGTGGCGACCGCGCCGAAACCGGCCGCCTCGATGACCCGCGCCGACGCCGCGTCCCAGGCGTTCGGTACGACGAGCGGAGTACCGGGAACGTGCAGCTCCCGCAGAGTAGTTGCCAATGACATCGAAATCAGCTCCTGTGGATCAGAGGCAGCCCGAAGGCCGGAAACAAAGCAGGTTGGTGGAAGCCGAGCACCGACGAGATGCCCGCGGAAGTCACCGTCAGCGCCTTGATCGAGTGCGCGTGGTACTGGTCGTCGGTGCCGCGGATGTAGAGCGCGAACGCAGGCTGACCGTTCGCCGAGGTCTCGACCAGGACCCGTTGATCCGGACCGGGCCGCAGCTTCGAGTCGAGCAACCGCAGTACGTCGGCACGCCCGCTGAACCAGGTCGGGATCGGCGGCATCTCCCACTGCGCGTCCTCGGTGAACAGCCCTTCCAGTACGACGAGATCCTTGCTCTCCATCGCCGCCTGGAACTGGTCGAGCAGAGCCCGCCGCAACGGCTCGGGCGGCTCTCGCAGTTCGTCCTCACGAGGCTTCAGCCGGGCGAGCTCGGCGCGCGCCCGCTGCAGCGAACTGTTCACGGCGGCGGTAGTTGTGTCGAGCAACGATGCGACGTCCGCAGCCGGCCAGGTGAGCACTTCGCGCAGGATCAGTACTGCACGTTGCCGCGGCGGGAGATGCTGCATCGCCGCAACCATTGCCAGACGCAAGCTCTGGCGGTCGCCGACCACCGTGGCCGGATCCGCCCCGAGCAACTGATCCGGGAACGGTTCCAGCCACGGCACCTCGAGCGCTTGCGCGTGCAGGTCCTCCGGGTCGTTGCCCGGGGCACCCAGCGCCGACGGGACGACCCGCCGGCTGCTGTGCTGCAGGAGGTTCAGGCACACGTTCGTGGCGATCCGGTACAGCCAGGTGCGGATCGTCGAACGGTGCTCGAAGTCCGCATGACCCCGCCAGGCGCGCAGGTACGTCTCCTGGACCGCGTCCTCGGCGTCGTGCAGCGAGCCGAGCATTCGGTAGCAGTGCGCCACCAGCCCGCCCCGGTGCTGTGCGAACTCCTCCTCGAGGTTCATCAGACTCCTTCCACCACCAAGTCGTCGACCCGGTCATCGGTTCCGGTCCGACGTCGCCGCGCCGCGATCGCGAAGCCCGAGAGCGCGCCGAGCAACGACAGTACGCCGCCGCCCGCGAGCGCCCGCTCGAATCCGTTACCCGTGTAGCCGCCGGCCGCCGTGAAGACGGACCCGAGTACGGCGACCCCGGCCGCGCCGCCGAGCTGACGGTTCATGCTGTAGATGCCGGACGCGATTCCGACGGCTTCTCGCGGTAGCGACGACATCGCCGCGCTCTGCGCCGCAGGCATCGCCAACGAGATCCCGCAGCCGCAGATCATCAGCGGGGCGACGAGTTCGTAGTACTGATCGGCGCCTCGGCTCAGCCAAAGCATGCCGATCGTTTGCAACGCCATACCGATGATGACCAGCGGACGCTCACCGATGCGATCGACCAGCCGGCCGGCGATCGGCCC
This sequence comes from Kribbella rubisoli, assembly GCF_004217145.1. Lineage (GTDB taxonomy): Bacteria > Actinomycetota > Actinomycetes > Propionibacteriales > Kribbellaceae > Kribbella > Kribbella rubisoli. Next base: position 847,358 of record NZ_SHKR01000012.1, read on the forward strand.
GACGATGAACAACGTCGCCGTCCACGGCAGCAGTTGGAGTCCGGCCTTGAACGGCGCCGATCCGAGCTCGGCCTGCATGTACTGCGACAGGAAGAAGACTGCGCTGATCAGCGCAGCGGTGAGGAAGAAGCCGGCCGAGTTCGACGCCGTGAAGGTCCGGTTGCGGAAGAACGCCAGCGGCACCATCGCGTGGTCGGTCCGCCGTTCCCACAACCCGAACGCCACCAGCATCACGACCCCGATCGCGAACGCCGTGAGTACTTCGGCACTCGTCCAGTCCGCCGACTCGCCGCGGACCGTGCCCCAGACCAGCCCGAGTACGGCGAGGCTGATCAGCACCGCGCCGATCAGGTCCAACCGCCGCGCGGGCCCGGTGCTTTCCGGGATCTTCGCCAGCACCAACGCGATCGCGACCACGCCGATCGGCACGTTGATCCAGAAGATCCACTGCCACGACAGCCCTTCGGTCACCGCGCCGCCGATCAGCGGTCCACCGAGTACGGCGATACCGGTCACGCCGCTGAACACGCCGATCGCCTGACCGCGTCGCTCGGGCGGGAACGCCGCACCGAGCAGGCCCATCGCCAACGGCATCACCATCGCCGCGCCGACACCCTGCACGGCCCGGGCCGCGATCAGGAGCGGCAGCGTCGTGGCCAGCGCGCACGCGATAGACGCTGCGGTGAACAAAGCCAGCCCAGCGGCGTACATACGCCGCCGGCCCAGACGGTCGCCGATCGCGGCGGCCGTCATCAGAAGCATCGCAAAACTCAACCCATAGGCGTTGACCGTCCATTCGAGCTGCTCGGCGGACGCGCCGAGGTCGCTCCGGATCGTGGTCAGGGCAGCAGCGACCACGAGGGTGTCCAACGCGACCATGACCGACCCCAAGGAGGTCAGCCCTAGAACCCATCGTTGTTGACCTGTCATTCGTGCAGAAGATTGCTTCACACCAGTACAGACCGGCGGCAGGGGTCGAACTCATCGCTGCGATGAGAACAAGTTTTCAGCGCTCGGGCCGGGCCTCGACCTGGATCAGCGTCTGCTGACCGACAGCAACCAGCGTCCGGCGATCACCCGCGACCCCGAACACCTCGAGCTTGCAGATCGTCAGCGTCCGCCCCGCCTTGATCACCGTGCCGACAGCCTCGAGCCGCTCGCCCTCCGCCGTCCGGCTACGACAACACGAGCGGATAACCCCGCGAGTTGTGCCTTCTCTGCCCGCACACCAGCAGAGAAGGCACAACGGCAGCGGATACCCACTCTTCTTTTCTTGTGTCTTCTCCTTATGCCAGTGGGACTACGGCCGCGGCGGGGAGTGTTGGGGTGCGGGAGCCGCCTTTGGGTTCTACGGTCAGGCCGAAGGTTGCCATTCCGGTGGTGGAGCCGTTGACGAGTTGGGTGATGTCGCCGGTAGAGAGGCCGATCGAGGTGGCCTTGTTGGCTGGGTCCATCATCCAGAGTTGCCAGATGCGGTTCTTGGGGAGTCTCGGGAGATCGCGGAGTACGACGACCGACTTGTCGGCCCTTGTGGACAGGACGACTGTGGCTTGGCCGCCGCCTTCAACCGTGCCGTGGACGGTGCGGGCGTCGGGCTGGGCCAGTACTGCCGCCATCTGCTGGTTGGCGCGTTCTGCCGCGGACCGGTCCTGGTACTGATCGATCGCGACCCCGCCGGCGGCTGCGACCGCTAGTGCCGCCGCGGCCAGGGCGAGCACCGAGCGCCGGGCGAAGCGTTGAGGCTTCGGCGTCGACGCGGCAACTGGCACCTGCGGGGGTAGCTGGCGAACGTCTTCGATCGCGGCCATCACGTTCGCCTTGAGCGCGGGGGGCGGTGGGGTCGAGACCTGAGTGGCGAGCTTGACCGCGGCCTGTCGCAGTTCGGCGACCTCCGTGGTGCAGAACGTGCACTCGGTGAGGTGCGCCTCGAAACGCGTGCGTTCGTCGGACGGCAGTGCGTCGAGAACGTACGGGCCGGTCAGGGTGTGTACGTCGGGATCCGTCATGACCCTTGCCCCTCCGTGGTGCCGAGGCAGTCGCGGAGGCGGATCAGGCCGTCGCGCATTCTCGCCTTGATGGTCGGAAGCTTGGCGCCGAGTTGCTGGGCCACCTCCGGGTACGTGTAACCGTTGTAGTACGCCAGCTCGATCGACTCACGCTGCAGATCGGTCAGCGCCCCGAGGCAGCGCCGTACCTGCTCTGCCTCGAGGCGCGTGCTGACGGTGTCCGCGACCTGGTCGAAGTCGACCTCGGCGGACCGGGCGCCGGCCAGGTCGGTCCGGTCCGCCGCGGCCTGCTCGGAGCGCACCCGGTCGACCGCCCGGCGGTGCGCGATCGTGAGGATCCACGAGTGCGCCGAGCCGCGGTCGGCGTCGTACCTGGTGGCCGTGCGCCAGACGTCGATCATGACCTCCTGCGTGACCTCTTCCGACTGGGCCGGGTTGCGCAGGATCCGGCGTACCAGGCCGAACACCCAGGGAGCGACCCGGTCGTAGAGGGCGCTGAACGCGGCCGTGTCACCGGTCGCGGTGAGCGCGAGGAGGTCACCGTCGGATCGCATGGGCGATCCGACGGGCCAGGGAAGCGCGGTGGGTTCGTTCACGGGTCAGCTTGCCGGGGGCATCAGTACGGAGTCGATCAGGTACACCGTAGCGTTCGCGGTCCGTACGCCGCCGCAGATCACGTTCGCACCGTTCACCTTCAGGCTGTCGCCCGAGCCGGTGACCGTGACGTTCTGCTTCTCCACGGTCGGGTGGGTGCCGACGACCGCGGACGGGTCGAGCTGACCGGCGACCACGTGGTACGTGAGGATCTTGGTCAGCAGCGCATCGTTGCTCTTGAGCGTGTTCACGGTCGCGGCCGGGATCTTCGCGAAGGCCGTGTCGACCGGGGCGAAGACGGTGAACTCGCCGCCGTTGAGCGTGGAGACCAGGTCGACCTTCGGGTTGAGCTTGCCGGAGACGGCCGCGACCAGGGTCGTCAGCAGCGGGTTGCCCGAGGCGGCGGTGGCCACCGGGGCGGCTGCCATACCGTCGATCGAGCCGGCGCCGCTCGGGTTGGCCTTCGCGTAGGCGGCGCAGCCCGGGCCGACCATGGCGGTCGCCGCTTCGCTCATCGACGGGGTCGTGCTCGCGGACGGCGTACTGGCGGAGCTGGCCGGCGCACCGGCGGAGCTGCTGCTGTCGTCGGAACCACCACAGGCGGACGCGGTCACGGCGAGTGCCAGCGCGCTGAGGGCGAGACCTGCGCGGGTGAGGTGCTTGGACATGACGTCATCTCTTTCCTGACGAGGTTGGCTGACACCGGTACTTCGGAGCCGCTCGCAGGCCGGATGGGTTCGAGATTCGTGAAAGTGAACAAGCGTGCACCCGGTGCGGCGTATGGTCGCGAGCCGTCCTGGACTGTCACTGGAGAGGGTGGAACAAACGTGCTGCGAAAGCTGATCACCGGAGCCGTGGCCGCGAGCACGGTCGGCGGGTTCGCGCTGCTTGCGCCGACCGCGAATGCGACGACCGTGCCGGCCGCGCCGGCCGTTCACGAGGCTGCAACGAGGGCGGCGACGTTCGACGGGCTGACCGAGCTGATGATCCAGCGGATCGTGATCGGTGACGACGTCGCGGCGTCGAAGTACTTCAGCGGCAAGCCGGTCGACGATCCGGTCCGCGAGCAGCAGATCCTCGACTCGGTTCGTCAGTCCGCGGTTCAGCTGGGTATCGACCCGGACTCGACCGCGGCGTTCTTCCAGGCGCAGATCGATGCGAGCAAGGTCGTCCAGCGCGGCCTGCTGGCGTACTGGGCCGCCCACCCGGACAAGGCTCCGACCAGCGGTCCCGACCTCAATGTGATCCGCGAGAAGCTCGACGCGCTGACCACCCAGCTGCTGGCCGAGTTGGTACGCGTCGACCACCTTCGCCAGACAGGCCTCCGCTGCGACATCTCGCTCGTCGTGTCGATCGCGACCGGCGAGATCCGCCACCACCTGGACGCGCTGCATCGCCAGGCCGTGCGGACGGCCTCGGCGACCGTCTGTTAGCCCATACGAGCGAGCGCGGCTTCGGTGAGCTCGTACTCGAGCGGCTCGCCCACTGCGAAGCGCTCGATCTCGGCGGCGGTGATCTCGCCCATCTCGAGGTAGCACTCGACGGTCGCCGCCGCCTGATGCGGGGTCAGTAGGACGTTGGCAAGGGTCCGGTACGGGCTGTCGGCCGGCAGCGGCTCCTCGTCGAACACATCCAGCGCTGCGTCGATCCGGCCCGTTCGAAGTTCGGCGAGGAGCGCGGGCGAGTCGATCAGCCAGGAGCGGGCGGTGTTGACCAGGGATGAGCCGTCGGGCATGAGGGCGAGCTCTCGGGCGCCGATCATGTGGTGGGTCTCGGGCAGGGTCGGCGCGTGCAGGGCGACGACACTGCTGGTCCGGAGCAGGTCGTCCAGCGTGCTCCGACGTACGCCGAGCTGGGCCGCGCGATCGTCGGTCAGATACGGGTCGTAGACGACGACCTCCGCGCCGAGCGCGACCAGCATCCGGATGTACTCGACGCCGGTCCGCGACGCCCCGACCACGCCGATCCGCGATGACGTGAGCCCGTGCTGCGGCGGCGCGGCGTCCCGCCAGGCACCGTCGTGCATCTGGTGGTCGAAGCGCTGGATCCGGTGCAGCAGGCTCAACGTGAACGCGAGCGACACCTCGGCCACCGGCTCCGCCATCGCCTGCCCCGCCTGTGTGATCCGCAGTCCACGCCGGAACACCTCGTCGGTGACGAAATGCTTCACCGACGAGGCACTGTGCGCGATCAACCGCAACCGATCCGCGTGATCCAGCACCTCCGCGGTCAACGGCGTCGCACCCCACGACGTGATCAGTACGTCGGCCCCGGGCAACGCCGCCGTCAGCGCCGTCGCGTCCCCGGGATCATCGAGTACGACGACGTCCCCGAGCGCCTCCAGCCACGCGACGCTCGTCGCCCCGAACACCATGTCGCGGAACGACGGCGTCGCCGCCAGCACTATCCGTAGCTTTTCGGCCATGGCCGAATTCTAGTTCACCGAGACGTCGTCGAGCAGGAACGTCGTCGGCGCACCTTCGTTCTCCGTGCTGGTCCAGTCCAGCGTAACGGTCTTGCCCCGGTACGGCGTGAGGTCGACCGACTGCATCGCGTACGACGTCGTACTCCGGTTGAAGGTCTTCACCACGTGACCGTCAACGGTCAGCTGGAGCGCGTCATCGCCACCGGCGACCCGCAGGGCGAACCGCAGCGTCGGATGCCCGAACGAGGGGACGCTCACCGGCTGGCTCAGCGAGTCGGTGTGCGTCGTACCGGTCCCGCCGAGCCAGGCGTATCCGAGCCCGTTGTGGCTGTACTGGCTGTCGGCCCGGATCACGTCCGGAGTCTCGGTCCAGCCGCCGGTGCCGGACTCGAAGTCACCGTTGACCACGGCGTTCTTCCGGGTGCTCACAACCCAGCTGATCACGGTGTTGCCGCGCGCCTTGGTGGAATCGGTTCCTGTAACCGTCACCGAATAAGTCCCGGGCACGGTCGGCCGTCCGTAGATGATCCCGCTCAGCGCGTCGATCCGGAGTCCGGCGGGCAGACCGGTCGCCGAGAACCTCACCAGGCCGTGGCTCGAGTCCGTCGCGCGTGCTCGCAGTACGACGACATCGCCGGCCGCGTTGAACTGCTGGGTCGGTGCGGTGACCGTGATCCGGTTGGCCTTGGTCGGCGAGGTCAGGGCGCGGGTGCCGATCGGCGTACCGAGGCCGGTGGGACCGTCCCAGCCGGGCTGCGCCGTGCACAGCGGGGCCGGGGTGCATTCGCCGTTGTTGCCTTCGACAACATCGTTGAGGTTGCCGGTGGCCCCGTACGGGTATCCGGCCGGAGGGGAGTCCGGAGCGGGGTCACCGGCAAGTGCGTAGGTGGCGGCGATGACGGGGGCGGCCGCGCTGGTTCCGCCGTACACGGCCCAGCCGGAGCCGCCGGTGGTTTGGTATACCGCGACACCGTTGGCCGGATCGGCGACCGCGGAGACGTCTGCGATCGCGCGCTTCGCGCAGGTCGTTGCCGGGATCACCGACTGCCAGCTCGGCTTGGCGATCGCGCTCGAGCAGCCGGATCCGGTGCCTTGGCCGGGTCCGTTGTTCCAGACCGTCTCGGTCCAGCCGCGGGACGAGTCGTCCTTGGTCAGCGTCGTACCGCCGATCGCGGTCGTGGCCGCGGAGCTGGCGGGGTAGGAGACGCCGGCGTCGTAGTCGTAGTCACCGGTGGACGCCGCGTACACGACACCGCGTGGGTTGAAGTACGTCTTGTCGAGTTCGGCCAGGTCGGACGACTCCGGTCCGCCCCAGCTCAGCGAGACGAACTTCGCGCCCAGCTCGTTCGCGGTCTTCACCGCCTTGAGCAGGTCGTCGCTCGGGGAGTTCGACTCGATCAGCGTGATGCCGCAGTTGGGGCAGATCGCGGACACCATGTCGAGGTCGAGCGAGATCTCACCTGACCACGAACGCGACGGAGCGGGCAGCGGACTGGGCAGCCCGTCCTGGTTCAGCTTCTGGAAGCAGCCGTTCGCGGTCGTGCACGCTGGTATACCAAACTGCTTGCGGTAGACCGCCAGGTCGGCCTCGGCGGTCGGGTCGTCGTACGCGTCGACGATGTAGACCCGTTGCCCTTGGCCCGCCGTTGCTGAAGGCAACTTGTACGCCGACTGCAGGTCGGACGGACCGTAGCCGGCCGGGGCTCCCCCCAACGCCTTGGCGCGGAAGCCCAGGTCGGCGCGCCGCTGCGCGAAGCAGGTGTATTCGCCGGGTTTGACGTTCTGGTCGCAGCTCGCGACAACCTTCGGCGGTTCTTGGGTATCCGCGGCCGCCGCCGTCGTCGAACCGGCGACGAGGAGCAGAGCGAGCGGGATGGCCAACCGGCGCAGTGAGATCACAGTTGTACTCCTGAGTGGATCGGCGTCACGCCGGGACGAGAGTGGTCTGCTGCCAGCTCGCGCCGGCGTCATGGCTCACCCAGAGCTGCGTGTTCTGGGTGTACGCCGCATCGCGCTCGACGACCCACGCCGTCGTACCGTTCTGCTGGACCAGGTCGTGGATGTGCTCGCTGTTCTCGAGCCATTCCTGGTCGATGCGCCACGACTTCGACAGCGTCGGACGGTTGTAGACGAGGCTCGCGGTGAGCGTGGACAGCATGACCGCTCCGTCCGGCCCGACCGACAGTTGGCCGGCCAGGCCGAGCCCGCCGGGAATCGCGTCGTACCGGAAGGTCTTGCCGCCGTCGCCGGAGACCAGGAGGGTCTTGTCGGAGTGGCCGCGGCCGAAGTTCGCCATGCAGAGGACGTAGACGCGGCCCGGCCCGTTGGTTGCGAGGTCGGTCATCGTGGCGTCCTCGGCGTCGGCGCAGGTGACCGTACTCGTCGGCCGGACCGAGCCGTTGCGGATCGTGGACAGGCGGCCGGGGCCGACGAACGGCGCGGCCAGGAAGTAGACCGTCGACCCTTCGGCGTCCATGGCGACGTGATCGTCTGCGGCGACCTGGACGTCGAGCTGCTTCCAGCCGGTGGACTTGCCGGCGGGTGCGCGCCAGACCTTCAGCGGGCGGTCGTCGCAGATGCCGGTGCCGATCTCGCAGCCTGACGTGATGACGTAGGTGCCGTCGTGAGCTGCGAGCAGGTTGAGGATCTTGGCGTCACCGCCGGGCACCGGGACCTGCGTCCAGGTCTTGCCGCCGTCCTTGGTGACCTCGAGGTACGGGTCGTACGCCCAACCGAACTTCGCGTTGGCGAACTGCAGACTGGTCAGGCCCGGCTCGCCGCTCTTCGCGAGCCCGTTGTGGGTGCGGCCGGCAGTGGTCCAGGTCTTGCCGCCGTTGTGCGTGGCGAGCACCTCGGCCGGACAGGTCGCAGTACCGTTTTCAGTACCGCAGGCGACGCCGCCGAGCACGTAGCCGTCGGTCTGGGTCGGCCAGACGATCGACTGCGGAGCGAACGCGGGCTCGGTCGGATCGGCGGTCGCGACGTCGGCTCCGGAGCCGACCAGAAGCGCGCTGACGACAGCGCCGACCAGCGCGATCGTCTTGCGGCCAGCATGCAGACGCACAGTTCACTCCTCGGACAGACGACGTTTTCCTCGGACACGCTAAGCCCAGATCTCGCGATTGCGGCGCCCATTCCGGCCAAACGCCGATCCCGGCCAACTACGCTCCTCAGGTGGCTGATTGGGAAGCAGTTGGGCTGTCAGGAATCGACGCCCAGGTCTATCGGCAGCTCCTGCGGGATCCGGGGGTGCCGGTGGGCCAGCTGGGTGAGCTCCTCGAGTTACCTGACAAAGCGGTAACGCAGGCTGTTGACCGGCTTGTAGCGGCCGGGCTGGTGCGGAGCGGGTCGGAGGCCTCGCCTGCGCCGGTCGATCCGCGGTCCGGGCTGGGCATGCTTGTCCGCGAACGGCGGGCTGCCCTGGATGGTGTCGCGGCGATGACCGATCAGCTTGCCCGCGAGTTCAGCGCCGGCCAGTTACAGGCCGAGCCGAGCCGGCTGATCGAGATCGCGGTCGGCCGGGACGCGATCGAGGCGCGGATCGACGACATGCTGCGCGGTGCTACTGAGCAAGCGGTCGGCACGGACACCCCGCCGTACGTCGCTGACGGGAGCGCTCAGGTATCGGGCGCGGAGCTGGCGCTGCTCGATCGAGGAGTGCGGTTCCGGTCGATCTACGCGGCCGAGGTGCTGGACCATCCGGGCTGGGTGGATCGGTTGCGGTCGATGGCCGAGCGCGGCGAGCAGTCGCGGGTGCTGCCGCAGGTGCCGGTCAAGCTGCTGATCGTCGACGGCACCACCGCGATCCTGCCGCTGGCGGGCGGGCCGTCGACGCCGGGACAGCCGCGAGCCGTGGTCGTGTCCGACTCGGCGTTGACGAGTGCGCTGCAGGTCCTGTTCGACCAGCTGTGGGGTCAGGCCACGCCGCTGCGACTGTCCGAGAACGCGGATCCCAACGCGACCCTGATCAACCTGCTGGCCAGTGGGATGAAGGACGAGGCGATCGCCCGTCAGCTCGGCGTGAGCGGGCGGACGTTGCGCCGACGGATCGCTCAGGTGCAGGAACAGCTCGGTGCCACCAGCCGCTTCCAGGCCGGCCTCCAAGCAGGCCGCCGCGGCTGGCGCTAGGGGCGGCGCCAGGGTTCGGCGCTAGGCAGCCGTGGCGCGGCGGGTGGCTCGGGTGACCAGCAAGTGCAGCGTGACCGTGATCGCCAGGATGGCCCCGGCGACGCCGAGGAGGCCGTCCGGGGAGGAGCCGGCTGTCAGGGCGACGCCGCCGAGGGCGCTGCCGAGCGCCGAGCCGAGCGAGATCGCGCTGCCGTTGAGAGCGATCACGATCGTCGCCGAGTCCGGGGCCATGGTCGCGAGCCGAGCCTGCTGAGGCACGGCGCCGCCGCCGTTGCCGACGCCTGCGGAGAAGAACCAGACCAGGCCCCAGACCGCCGCCACGACGGCCGGGGCGAACATCAGCGCCACCATGCCGAGGATCGAGTTCAGCAGCAGCCCGATCAGGACCACGGTCAGCACGCGGATCGCGCTGAAGCGGTCGACGAGCCGGCCGGTGATCGCATTGCCCGCCATGCTCGAGACGCCGTACCCGAACATGATCAGGATGATCGCCCAGTGGGCCTTGAAGTGTGGGCCGAGGATCAGAGTCGCGTAGGTGAAGCAGGTGTAGCTGCTGCACAGGATGCCGGTGGTGACGAGCAGCCCGGCGAGAAGCCGCGGCTGCTTCAAGGGCCGGAGACGGTCCACAAGCGATCCGCCGGGCAGATGCAGCTGGGGGAGCCGGAGCAGGATGCCGACGAGCGCGATGGTGCCGACCACCGCGACCATGATCATCGGGAACCGCCAGCTCGACTGCCCGATCACCAGGCCGATCGGTACGCCGAGCGCAGTCGCGGTCATCCAGCCGCCGAGGACGAACGACAGCGCCTTGCCGTGGTGCTCGGGCGGCGTCAGCGCGATCACGTACCCGGTGACGGCCGCGTTCAGCAGGCAACCGCCGAGCGCCGCGATCACCCGGCCGCCGAGTGCGATCGGGTAGTTCGTCGCGATCCCGACGATCAGGTTGCCCAGCACGAACACGGCCAGCGCGAGCGCGATCGTCGTACGGCGTTCCCATCGTGAGGTCAGCGTTCCGAGGACGGGACCGGCGAGCGCGGCGGTGAACGCGAACACCGACATCAACTGCCCGGCGGCGGCCGCGGTGACGCTCAGGTCGCCGGCGATCTGCGGGAGCAGACCGGCCAGCACGTACCCGTCGATCCCCATCGAGAACGTCGCGACCGCCAGCCAGATGAACGGCCGGTAGGAGAACCCCTGCCCGTCCACCGCGCCGGCGGCCCGCGTCTGCGTCATGTAGATATCTCACCCCGAGCGGCCGACTCACGGCAAGACTAAAACTGATCAAACCTGCCAGAAAGTCTGCAACTGTGATCACCGACGGTCAGGACGGCCAGCGGTACTCGCGGCATTCCGGCGGCGTCGGCGTCTTCGGGACGGTATCGAGCTTCCCGTTCGGCAGCGTGACCACGACCACCGGGCAGGTCGCCGGCGCGGCGGTCGGGTCGATGCCACGATCGGTGACGATCAGCTCGCCGACGGCGTCGTACCCGCGGACCACGAAGTCGTTGAGACCGTTGTCGTCGGCGTCGTACGGTCCCCAGTTGGTGCGGCCAACGGTCGGCGCGAACCAGAACCCGTCCTGCAGGAACGCCTCGACCGGAGCCTGCCCCTTCGGCTGCACGGTGACCCGGGCGACCGACTTTGTGTAGACGCCCGCGTTCCGTGCAATCCGCATCATCGGGTCTCCGATCAGACGGGCTCCGGGGCTGAAGCGGATGCTCGGCTCGCTGACCACCCCACCGGCGGTGCGGCTGCACAGCCAGTACGCCGGATGGCTCTCGCGCGGAATGCCCTTCGGTCCCGTCGGGTAGGTCTGCAGGCCGGATCCGATCAGCCAGGTGTTCACCACGTTCGGATCCTTCACGCCGGTGAACTCGAACGCCCTGATCACCTTGTAGTCCGTGAACGGATGCGGCAGCGACTTGCTGGTGATCCGGTTGGCCTCCGCGAGGCATTGCGTGCGAAGGGTCGCGGTCTCGTCGGCGGTCAACGGCCTCGTCTTCGCCGGACCGGTCGCGGGCGGTGCGCTGTCGGTCTTGAACGCCCGTACGGCGACCACCAGGCCGGTGACCACGATCAGGACGGAGGCGGCCGCGAGCGCCGGGGCGAGGATCCGTCGCGCCCGGCGGACCGGCTCGGTCTCGATCGCCACGAGCAGTTCGGCGCGCAGCTTCTCGTGTGCGCCAGGCGGCAGCGGCCTGTCGGTGCGGCGGGTGAGTAGCTCGTTCATGGCAGTCTCTCCAAAGCCTCGTCCTCCGGTACGTCGACGCTGAGATCGCGAAGGCGCTTGCGAGCCCGCGACAGCCGGGACTTCACGGTGCCGAGCGGTACGTCGAGCGCGACGGCCGCGGACTGAGCGTCCAGTCCGCTCCAGAAGCAGAGTTCGACGATCTCCTGCTCGTGCCGCGGCAGCTTCCGCAGCAACGCGCGCAGCCGGCTCGCCTCCCGCTCGTCGTCGACCTGCGCCGCGACCTGATCCGCATGATCGGGTTCGTCCGTCGCGGGCGTCTGCCGGGCGAGGTTGAGCCAGCGGAACCGCTGCCGGCGGCGCTCGTTGCGGACCACGAAGTCCGCCGTACGGAACAACCACGGCAACGCCGAGTCGTGCACGAGCACCACGTCGGCCCGGCGGCGCCAGGCGTGCAGGAACACCAGCGAGGTCAGGTCTTCGGCATCACTCCACGACCCGATCCGCCGGAACACGAAGTTGTACACCGCCTTGGCATGCCGATCGAACAGCTCGCCGAACACCTCCGGCTCCCCGTCCATCGCCCGCCGCCACAACTCCCCGTCACCCACCGCCACCTCCAGATCGTCCCCCGTCACAGGGCCTTCACCGGATATATGTCCCGGCCCCCATTCGGGGTTGCACGGCCTGTTTCATACGACCGTTTCGTCAACCTGGACAGGGTTTGCGGTGCGGCGGCCCGGGCACCGGAGCGGCGACACGGGGATCACAACGGACGAAGGGAAGGAAGCATGGTATTCATCCTGTGGATCATCGCGGTGATCCTCGTCGTGTCCGGCATTGTCTCGCTGTTCCGCGGCCAGGTGATGTGGGGCGCAGCCCTGATCATCATCGGTCTGCTGGTCGGCCCGGGCGGCGTCAGTATCTTCACCTGATCCAAACGTGACTCAATGGCTGGGGGTCCCCGAACGACCCCCAGCCATTCCACGCACTGCTAGCCGACCGACGGCCCGAGGCCGAGGGACTGCGGCGTGCTGGAGTCGGGGCTCGGCTGGTGCAGCCCCTCGTCCAGTGCGCCGTACTCCGTCATCAGGGCGGCACTGCCGCCCCACGGCGTCTGCTCCTCCGCGATGAGGGTGTTGGTCGTCAACAGAAGACCGGCCACCGACGCGCCGTTCTGCAAGGCCGAGCGCGCCACCCGGAGCGGGTCGATGATGCCCATCGCGAGCATGTTGCCGTAGACGCCGTCCAGAGCGTCGAAGCCCTCGTCGACTCCCATCTGTGATGTACGTTCCAGCACTTCAGCGCCGTTGTAGCCGGCGTTCGCGGCGATCAGGTACGCCGGTTCGCGTAGCGCCCGGCGCACGATATCGACGCCGGTCTTGTAGTCGCCCTTGACGTCCAGACCGTCGAGGGCCGACGCGGCATGCAGGAGGGCCATGCCGCCGCCCGCGACGATCCCTTCGGCCATCGCGGCCCGCGTCGCAGACAGCGCGTCCTCGACCCGGTGCTGGAGCTCCTTGAGCTCGGCCGGGGTCGGCGCGCCGACGCGGATGACCGCAACCTTGCCCGACAACGAGCCGATCCGCTCGGTCAGGACGTCCTCGTCGACGCCGAACGTCGCCCGCTCGAGCTCTGACCGCAGCTGCGCGATCCGGAACGCCACGTCCTTGTCGTGCCCGGTGCCCGCGACGATCGCCGTACGGTCGGCAGTGACCCGCACCTGATCCGCGCGGCCCAGCTGGTCGATCGTCATGGTCTCGAGGGTGAACCCCGAGTGCCGGCTGTACACCGCGCCACCGGTGATCGCCGCGATGTCCTCCAGCTTGTGCAGTCGCCGGTCGCCGAACCCCGGCGCCTTCACCGCCACGCACTGGAACAGCCCGTTGACGTGGTTGTGCACCAGCATGCTGAGCGCCGTACCTTCGAGGCTCTCGGCGATGATCACCAGCGGCCGCGGCTCGCGCATGATCTTGTCGAGCAGCGGCATGATCTCCTGGACCTTCGTAATCTTCTCGCTGCACAACAGGATGTACGGGTTGTCGAGGACGGCCTGCAGGCTGCCCGGATCGGTCACCATGTACGGCGACATGTACCCGTTGTCGAACTCGAACCCCTCGACGAAGTTCACGCCCATCCCGTTGATCGACGACTCCTCGACGGTCACGATGCCGCCGTCGCCGACGGTGTGCAGGGCGTTCGCGATCACCGCGCCGACGATGTCGTCGTCGTTCGCCGAGATCGCTGCGACCCGCGCGTAGTCCTGCTCGGTCGCCACCGGGTGCGCGACCTCGCGCAGCCGGTCGACCAGCTTGCCGACGGCCAGGTCGATACCCCGCTTCACCAGAACGGGGTTCCCGCCGGAGCCGATCGCGTGCATGCCCTCGCGGATGATGGCCTGCGCGATCACGGTCGCCGTGGTGGTGCCGTCGCCGACGATGTCGTTGGTCTTGATCGCGGCTTCCTTGACCAGCTGTGCGCCCATGTTCTCGAACTGGTTCTTGAGGAAGATCTCCCGCGCGATCGTCACGCCGTCGTTGGTGACGACGGGCGATCCGGTGATCTTCTCCAGGATGACGTTGCGCCCCTTCGGGCCCAGCGTCGACTTCACGGCGTCTGCCAGCTGATCGACGCCGGACAGCAGAAGATCGCGGGCACTCTCACCGAATCTGAGTTCCTTGGCCATGGTGACCCTCCGGTCATGGTCTTGGGTGGATGAAGAGGAAGAGAGGGAAGGAAAGCGAGGAGGAAGGGGCCGGAACGGTCGTGTTACGGAACGAGGATCGCGCGGCCGCGGACCCGGCCGGCGTCGAGGTCGGCGACCGCGTCAGCGGCCGCGTCGAGGGGATAGGTCCGGGTGTGCAGCGTGACCTTGCCGGCCTGTGCGAGCGCCATCAGCTCGGCCAGCTCGTTGAACGTGCCGACGATGTTGCCGACGATGTTCCGCTCGGTCGAGATGATGTCCAGCGTCGGGATCTGCACCTGGCCGCCGTACCCGATCACGAAGTACGAACCGCCCCGGCCGGTCATCGCGAAACCGTCCTGCTCCGCGCCCTGCTCGGCGACGAAGTCCAGCACGACGTGTGCACCGCCGCCGTCGGTCAGCTCCAGCACCTTCTCAACCTGCTTGCCGTCAGCAACGACCGTCTGGTCGGCGCCGAGCTGCTCGGCCAGCTTGAGCGCGTCCGGGTTGCGGTCGACGACGATGATCCGCGCCGCCGTCAGCGCGGCCAGGCACTGTACGCCGATGTGCCCCAGGCCGCCCGCGCCGATCACCACGGCCGTCGTACCGGGAGGCAACAGTGGCAGCGCCTTCCGGACCGCGTGGTACGCCGTGATGCCGGCGTCGGCGAGCGCCGCGACATCCTGTGGTCGCGTGCTCGGGTCGAGTTTCACGCAGGCGCGGGCGGACGTGAGGAGGTACTCCGCCATCCCGCCGTCGCTGTCCAGTCCCGGGAACGAACTGTTCTCGCAGTGCATATCGTCCCCGGCCCGACAGGCATGACACAGACCGCAGGTCGGCGTCGGGTGCAGGATGACGGTGTCGCCGACCTGCACGTTGGTGACGGCCGAGCCGACCTCGTGCACCCAGCCGGCGTTCTCGTGGCCGATCGTGTACGGGAGCGACGGATGCATCGCCGCGTCCCACTGACCCTCGATGATGTGCAGATCGGTACGGCACACGCCGGCGCCGCCGATCTTGACGATGACGTCCAGCGGGCCCTTGACGACCGGCTCCGGTACGTCCTCGACCACTGGTTGCTGGTGGTACCCGTGCAGTCGAACGGCCTTCATACCTGCTCCTCCTCGCCCGCACCGGATTCGGTGTACCGGTGCCTCAGCATTCCCCTGCAGATACCGGTGTTGGCCTCGATGCCGGTCCGGGTCAGCCGGGCCAGCCCGAGATGTCTCGCCGCCGCGGGCGCGGCGACGGCCTCGCCGGTCGCGACGTCGATGAGCAGCGGTGCGTCCGGTCCGGTCGGCAGCCCGAGCTCGGCCCGGCGACGCAGCAGCCGGTCGAGCTCGGCCGACGGCGGTACGTCGGCGATCGTCAGCCGCGCGACCTCCGCCGGATCGGTGCCAGAAGCAACAAAAGGCCGGCAGACCTGATCGGTCCCGGCCAGCACCGCCTTGGCGACGAACGTACGGCGTAACTCGTCGAGCTCGGCCGCCGCCTCGCCGTCGAACGAGGCGACGAACCCCGCCCGCGCCGCCACCCCCGCGTTGATCTGGGCCGCAGCGAAATGATCCTCCAGCGCGACGTCGACCGACCGCAGGGCGGGGAGCGCCGACACCACGTCGTACGCGTCGGCGACCATCAGGAACGCGAAGTTCGGCGCACAGAAGTACGTCGGCAGCCGTAGCCGCACGACCGCGTCACCGGCGGCCGACACGACGCAGGTCGAGACGAATCCCAGCGTCGTGATCGGCTCGTCCAGCTCCGGGTCCCGGACCGCACTCAGTGCGTCCAGGACCCGGTCCTTCTCCGTGAAGACTGCCGTCATTACGACGCAACCAGCTTCGAGTCGTCCTGTGCGGCGGGTGTCTCCTCCTTCAGTTGCAGCTCGTCCGGCACCTTGATGTCGTAGAGCTTGGCCGCGTTCAGCCCGAGGATCTTCTTCTTCCCGTCCACCCCGAGCCGCGGGTAGTCCGCGAACTCCGGCTGGTCGGGGAACTCCCAGTCCACGAAGCCCTCGATCTGCCACTTCGGCTCCCAGATGCCGTAGTCGCTGCCGAACGTCATCTTGTCCTCGCCGACCCAGAACAGCAGTTCGCCCATCACCTTGGCGAAGAACTGCGGCCGCGCGTGCATCAGACCGCCGATGACGACCGACAGGCCGGCGTACACGTTGGGTTCCTGGGTGGCCATGAAGCAGAAGTCCTCGATCCGCGGCAGACCGACGTGCTCGACGATGAAGTTGAGCTCGGGGAAGTCGGTCGCGGCGTGGTCGACATCGGAGACGTCGAACGCGTCCTTGTCCAGCGGCCAGATCGTGGGGCCCTTGTGGACGTGGATGTTCTTGATCCCGAGCTCCTGCGCCTTGGCGAGGTAGGCGTACGCCGCCGGGTCGGTCAGCTTGTAACCGCGGGATCCGGCGTTCCACTCGGCCGTGTAGAGCTTGACGCCCTTCGAGCCGTACCGCTCGACGTTCGCGGCCAGCTCCACCAGACCGGCGTCACCGTCCCGCGGGTCGAAGCGGGTGTTCAGGACGAACATCCCCGGGTGCTTCTCGCCGAGGTTGGCGTTCTGCTCGGTGGTGTTGAAACCCTCCGTGTACCACTCCTTCAGGTACGTCGGCTGGAACACCGCGACGTCCACGTAGCCGTCCTCGAAGACGTCCTTCATCAGGTCGTCCTCGGTGTAGCTCATGAACTTCTCGATCGTCCAGTGGGTCTCCTTCGGGCCGAGGCTCTGGTACGCGTGGAAGCACTCGATCCAGCCCTTCGCGTACTGCTCCGCGCCCTTCACCCAGTTGTCCGGGCCGGCCTTCCACATGTGCATGTGGCTGTCGACCACGAAGTACTTCTCACCATTCTTCTCGTACACGAAGAGACCCCCTTGTCAGCTGGATGCGGTCAGGTCGAAGCCGATGTACTCGGCGGCGTCCTCGGGGTTGGCGAACATGATCGTCCGGTCGTCGAGGTGGACCATGCGGCCGTAGTGGGTCGACATGTTCTCCTCGAACTCGGCCTGGTCGAAGTACCCGGGCTCCTCGCCGAGTGCTTCGGAGATGTCGTCGTAGACGAAGTCCATCCGGCCGATCGCGTCGACCCGGATCATCGACGGCAGGTGCGTCACCGTGACGTTGTCCAGACCGGTCATCACCTCAGCGACAACCGCGCCGACCTGGTTGTTCATCAGCGTCACGCCGCACTTGTTGGACGCGGTGTTGTCCTGCTTGAACGGGCTTTCCGCGGTGGTGAACGTGGTGGTCACAGTGACAGCTCCTTCGGTTCCTCGAGGCCCAGCGAGGTGACGATGCCGCTGAACCGGCTCTTGACCCGGTCGAGGCCGTCCTCGAACCGTGGCGGTTTCGCGTCCGGCTGCGACCACAGCGGCTGCAGTGCGCGGGCCGCGGTGAGCGACTGCGCGGTCCACTTCGACGCCCAGTCCTGCAGGATCGACTTGTTGTGGTCCGCGAACTCCTTGTCGTTGGTGAGCAACTCGAACATCGCCGTCGTGTAGCGCAGGTCGCGCTCGGCGAAGTCGTACTCCGCCGCGCCGACGACCGTCGGGGTGACGAAGTCGCCGTTCCGCGGGGATGCCTGCTGTACCAGCTGGCTGCGGAACAGTTCACCGACGAGCGGCTCGAACACGACGTTCGCGGCGAAGATCGCCTCGCACCAGTCGTCGATCCCGGTCAGCTGCTCGGCCACGTCGCGCACACCCTGCCAGGCCGGATCGTTGTTCCAGGTCTCCAGGTGCGCACTGCCGTCGAAGCCCTCGATCTCCTCGGACAGCGTGAGGTTGTACAGCGCGAGGTCCTGGGCGGCGCGGATCCGGTGCATGCTGTTCACCGAGATCGCGTTGTTGTGCATGTTCGTCGGTGCGCGCCGGTTCGCGTTCGCGTACAGGTACAGGCCGAGCCCGTGGTCGACGTGCATCCAGGCGCCGACGTGCTGCTCGACGAAGCGGACCCAGTTGGTGTTCCACTGCTCGAAGGCCTTCGACTGCTTGGCGGCCTCGACGTTCTGGGTGACCTGGCGGACGACATTCGAGTTGTACCGGTAGAGCGTTAGCTCCCACTCTTCGTTCGGGTCGCGGAACTCGTGCCAGCCGGTGGCCGGCCATTCCTTGACGAACATGCCGCCGGTGCCGGGTCCACGCTGCGGGCTGGGCTTGTCCGAGCCCCAGGCCTTCAGCACGGTCCAGTCCAGCGGGTAGCCGCCGCGACCATCGGAGAAGCCGTACAACCAGCCCTGGCTGAGGTAGTGCCGCGGGTCGGGCTGTACCTCGACTGTGACGTCCTCGTAGTGGCTCTGCTTGCGCTTCTGCGGCGTGTAGTAGTTGTACCGCCGGGAATTCGAGTCCGGGAACTCCTGCGCGCCTGCCTCGGCGTCGGTGAAGACCGGCTTGGGCACGCTGCGTTCGGTCTTGGGTGAGTCCTGTGTGGTGGTCATCGGCTTCCTGCCTCCAGCACTTCCGAGTCACCGGCGTCGCCGGTCGTGGTGAACTTGTCGTAGTAGATGTGCTTGGTCACAACACCGAGCCGTTCGAGCAGCGGGATCGCCGCTTCGACCATCGGCGGCGGACCGCACACGTAGGCATCGGCCCCGGTCAGGCTCGGCTCGAGCCGGCGGACCACGTCGGTGATCAGTCCGCTCTCGCCGTCCCATTCCTCTTCTGACAGCGCCGGCACGTACCGGAACCGTGGCAGCCGCTGCTCGAGTTCGCGCAACTCCTCCTCGAAACACAGGTCCAGTTGCGTCCTGGACCCGTAGTAGAACGTCGTCGGCCGGTCGATCCCGCGTTCGGCCATCGACCGCAGCAGGGCCAGGATCGGCGCCATCCCGGCCCCGCCGCCGAGGAAGACCAGCCGGGCGTCCGGGTTGTCCCGGAGGGTGAACACCCCGAACGGTCCGGTCAGGTCCAACCGGTCTCCGACCCGGAGGCGCTGGTCCAGGAACTCCGAGAACATCCCGCCCGGATACACCTTGATGACGAACTCCAGTTGGCCGCTCTCGCGGCTCGACGTGTTCGCCATCGAGAACGAACGGGTCGCTTCGGTGTCCGGTACCGAGATGTCGACGTACTGGCCCGGGAAGAACTTCAGCTCGCCGGGTTCGGACAGCTTCAGCACCAGGTGCCGGAGGTCGTGCGTCACCGGAGTGATCGCGACGACCTCCGCCGTCCGTTCCTGGATCGGCAGACCCGAGCGGATCATGTCCTCGTCGTAGTTGAGCAGCTCGATCGTGAGGTCCTCGAAGGCGTGCGCCCGGCACAGCAGCGTGTAGCCCTCGTCCAGTTCGTAGTCCGGGAGCGCGAAGGTGCTGTAGCGGTCCAGGTCGATGTCCTCACCGTCGAGGACGAACGACTTGCAGGACGCGCACTGTCCCTCCTTGCAGCCGTGCATGAGCATCACGCCCTGCTCGGCCGCTGCGCGCAGGATCGTCTGGTCCTCGTCGACCTCGATCTCGATGCCGACGGGTTCGAACCTCACGACGTGCTTGTCGCCCATGTGAATCAGGCGTCAGCAGGAGCGGGTCGTCCGGCCGGGCCGCCCTTGACGTAGCGCGCCGCGAAGGCGGTCCGCTCGTCGTCGGACATCTCGTTCAGCAGTACGTTCGGGCTCGCCAGCGGCGGGCACTTGCGCAGGTGATCGAGGGTCCACATCTTGCTCGGGTCCAGGTCGAGGTGCGGCTGCGCGACCATCGTCTTGCCGTCGTCGCGGACGAAGCCCATGTCGGAGACGACGTCGGCCCAGTTCCAGCCGTGGTACAGCGTCTCCCACTCGCGGTGACCGATCAGCTTGCCCATGTTCGGCGTCTGCCGGCCCTGGTACGTCGGTCGGAACGCGGTCTCGTCGGTCCACTTGCACATCTCGTGGCAGTACGTCCGCCACTGGCCGTCGACCTTGGCCATCACCATGTCCTCACGGACCAGGCACGGGACCATGCAGGTCCAGCAGCGGTGCGGGTACTCGTAGTCGACGTCCTCGAAGACGATCGGCTTGTGCCCGTTCGGCGTGGCGAGCCGGTTGTAGTTCTCCCACCAGGCGCCGTACTTGTCGTACCAGCCCGGGTACTTGTACTCGAACCACTCGAAGTCCTTGTCCGTCATCGGGTCGATCCGCCAGTAGTTGGCGAGCCAGCCGGTGGCGAAGAACTGGGCGACCTCGTGCACGTAGCCCTTGTTCCAGATCTGGTTCCAGGACTCCTCGATCAGGTCGTGCGGGATCTCGAGTCCGTACTTCTCCAGCGGCACCAGGTAGCTGCGGTAGTAGTCGTCGTAGATCCAGCGGCGCCACATCTCCGCGTAGGACTCGCGGTCCTTGCGGCGGTCCTTGGTGCCGTACTCGATGAAGGTGCCGATCGCGGCGTCGACGACGCGGTGGTTGTTCCACCAGGCGTACCGCAGGTCGCGGGCGAGCAGCTGGTGGTTGTCCTCGTCGGCGAGCGCCATCAGCAGCGTCGCGTACCCGTTGCTGATGTGCCGGGACTCGTCGGACTGGACCGAGTGGAACACCGTCGGCAGCAGGTAGTCGCCGTTCGCGGCGGCCTCGGCCGGCATCGCGACGAACAGCGTGTTGGTGAAGGCGGTCTCTGCCACGATCGTCAGGTAGATGCTGGCCGCGGTGATCGCGTCACCGGTGATGAAGCCCTCGGCGAACTGACGGCCGATGGTGCCGCAGTAGTCGCTCTGGAAGTCGCGCAGGCTCGAGTTGAAGCCCGCTGGGTCGATGTAGTTGTTCATGTACAGGCGCTTGAGGTTCTGCTGGATCGTCGAGTGCCTGACCTCGTCGATCATCTGGATGGCCTGCCCGTTGTGCAGCTCGGGGTTCGGCACGGTCCGGAACAGCAGCGGCATCGCCCGCGCGGCCGAGATCTCCGGCAGCGGGATGATGCTCAGGAACAGCTTCTGCCATTCCAGCCAGCGTTCCTGGACCTGGCGGAACATGTTGCCGCGGATCGCGCCGTCCGAGGCGCCGTACACCCGGTGGTCCTTCTCTTCCTGCATCGGGAAGTACGACCGCAGCACCTGCTTCAGGGGGTCTTTCTTCTGTGCCTTACGGAACGTGTAGTCCGTTCCGTACTGGGAGACCGGCTCGTGGTACGCCGGTTCCCATGACAACTCCTGGATCTTCTGGTGGGCCTTCGCCACGCTTTGGCGACTCATGGCTTTCCTCCCGCTCATGTGGCCGGCTGTGTGCTTGCAGTACATCGCCGCCACGAGCGGGGTGAGGTCTCAAATTGAGAAGCGTTCAGGACTCGCCGAAGAAGGCCTCGCGGAGCTCGGCGAGCTGGTCCTGCTTCTGCTCCACGAGCCGGTGATCACCCTGCGGATCGGGCTGGATACCCAGGCAGCGCAGCAGTTCGGCGGCCGGTTCGCCGGGGTGGCCGGTGGCTCCGAGAACGGGATGCAGACCGGCGTCGGCGAGGTGTTCGAACACGAGATGGACGACGGTCCACGGGTTGTAGGACTCCTGCTGGGGCGAGACATCGTTGTCCATGGAACCTCCAGTCGTTTGATCTCCATCGCATGCCCGCACGGGCCTGGCGGTTGTCTCATTCTGAGACGCCACTTGTGTCCGGCTGCACTACTCTCGGACTGACGGGACGTGACCTGGTGGGAGGCCCCGTGGATGAAATCGCCCCCTCGATGGAGGACAACCGGCGGGCAGCTACGGCCCGGTTGAACTTCCTCACCCTCGATCCGGTCAAGCCGCAGGATGTCCGGCCGCCGATCCTTGCCTCCTGGGTACGGTCGCGGCGGTGGAAGCTGCCGGCCGACCGGATCACGCTGCCGTACGTCGCCGACCCGGACCTCGACATCCCGTTGACCCGCAGCGCCGCGCCCGTACTGCAGCAACTGCACCAGAACCTCGACGGCCAGCCGATCAGCGTGATCCTCACCGACCGGACCGGCATGGTCCTGGAGCGGCTGACCGCTGACACCAACCTGGCCCGGTACCTGGACAAGGTTTTCCTGGCGCCGGGCTTCAGCTACGCCGAGGAATTCGCAGGCACGAACGGCATCGGGACCGCGCTCGAGGGCGGCGGGCCGATGCACGTGTTCGGTCACGAGCACTACGCCGAGGATCTCGAGGATCTCGCGTGCGCCGGCGTACCGATCAAGCACCCGGTCAACGGCAAGACAATCGGCGCCATCGATCTGACCTGCTGGCGCAAGGACGCCGGATCGCTGCTGATGGCGCTTGCCAAGACCACCGCGGAGAACATCCGGGCCGCGCTGCTCAAGGACAGCTCCGCGCGGGAGATCTCGCTGTTGCAGGCGTATCTGCAGAGTTCACGCCGGCTCGGCGACATGGTGATCGCGGTCGACGACGACCTGTTGCTGATGAACGCGAAGGCCGGTCAGTCGCTCGATGCGTCGGACCAGCGGGCCGTGATCGGCTATGCGGGCGAGATGCTGGCCCGCGGTACGACCGAGGCGATCGTGGCCGAGCTGCCGACCGGTTCCTGGGTGCGGATCATGTGCCGCCCGGTCACGTCCGGCGGTCGTGGTGGCGGCGGGATCATTCAGGTCAGCCCGCATTCGCCGGGCGTCGGCGTTCGTACGCCGGCCACCGGGCATCGTCCGCCGCCGCGCCCAGTTCTTCCTGGGCTCGTGGGGCGTAGTGCGCCGTGGTTGGGCAGCAGTCGTGAAGTGGACAACGCGTGCCGGGCCGGCCAATGGGTCGTGCTGACCGGCGAGCGGGGGACCGGCAAGGTCATGCTGGCGCGCGCCGCGCATCATCAGAACAACCCGGCCGGCTTGTTCCACGTTGTCGACGCTGCTCGGGTGGGTGACGGGTTCGCCGCCGAGCTGGAGTCCGAGCTGGCCGATGATTCGGTGCAGGCGTTGGTGATCCGGCACGTCGAGCGCCTGGACGCGAGCGGTGTCGATGCAACGATCGCTGCGCTGTACGACGTACTCGAACGCCGGCCGGCCGATCCGCCGTGGATCGCGCTTACCCTCACGTCGGACGACGCCGACACTCCTGACCTTGATGAGCTGCTGTCGCTTTTCCCGCTGACCGTCGAGGTGCCGCCGCTGCGACACCACATCGAGGATGTCCGCGAGCTGGTCCCGTACTTCCTCAACCAGTTGAGCCACGGCGAGCTGACGTGCGGGCCGGATGCCATGCAGCAACTGATGCGCTCTGCTTGGCCCGGCAACACCGCCGAGCTGTGCCAGATGCTCAAACAGGTCGTCGTACGGCGTCGTCGTACCGGAGTCATCACGCCTGCGGACCTGCCGGCTCGTGCGCAGGCGATCAGCCGCCGCAGCCTGAGCCAGCTGGAGGCGCTCGAACGCGACGCGATCATTCGCAGCCTCATCGCCAACGACGGGCACAAGGGTCACGCCGCGAAGTCGCTCGGCATGTCCCGCGCCACCATCTACCGCAAGATCCACGACTACGGGATCCAGCCGCCGTCAACCTGATCACACGGTGAGGGTGACGACCCAGCGGTGCGGGGAAATTGGTCGGGTGCGGGTGAAGCCGTGGTTCTCGAACGCGGACATCGGCCCGGTGTGCAGGAACGAGCCGGACACCTTGCGGTCGTCGGTCTCCTCTGGGTAGCCCTCGACCACGCCACCGCCGTACTGCGCGATCTGCGCCAGCGCGCCGCCGAGCGCAGCATCTGCGACGCCGCGTCCACGCAATCCCTTGCCGGTGAAGAAGCAGGTGATCCGCCAGTCAGGCAGCGTTGTCAGACCCTTCTCGTACAGCCGACGACTCTTCACTTCCGGCAACTCTTCAGGCGACCCGAACTGGCACCACCCCAAACACTTCTCACCCTCGAACACCAACGCAGCATGCGTGTCCCCGCTATGAACCCGCGCCTCTTTCTCCTCACGATTCTGCTGCGCAGTCCGCCCCTTCCCGAGCTTCACATGAAACCCCATACACCAACACCCACCCCAAACCCCGTTATTAGCCTCAACCAACTCAGCAAACGCAGCCCAGGTGTCAGCGTCCAACGCCCGCACAGAAAACCCCATACCCACCCACCTCCGATCACACCGTACTGTCCTGGGATGGCTCTACCTACACAAAGGATTAGCTGCCGGGAGAGATGACTAGGACGAGGGAGCCGTCGAAGTGGGATTGGTTGCGGAGGTGGCCGTGGTTGGTGTCCCAGGTGCCGTTGGCCAGGTCTCGGGTCAGGTGGGATTCGAAGCGGGTGTGGACTTCGGGGGGTACGAAGCTCCAGGCGGAGTTGGCCTTGCGGGCGCCGGGGTCGAGTAGGCGTTCGGGGCGGCCGTAGTACGCCTCGCCGAAGCCGTCGGTGCAGAGGAGGGGGATGGGCAGCGACATGACCATGCCGCCGCCGAGGGCGGACACGATCGCGTCGACGGGTGGGTAGCGGCCGGCCTCGACGTCGATGGCCTCGGGCGCGTACTCGTACAGCCAGAACTTCTGCAACAGCGTCGGATCGCAGGTCAGTACGACGACCGGGCCGCGGGTGACCCGGCGTACCTCGGTCAGGCCGGCGCTCAGGTCGGGCCACTGGTGGACGGTGAACGTCGCCATCGCGGCGTCGAAGGTGTCGTCGTCGAAGGGCAGGTCCTGCGCCGTCGCGTCGACCGCCTCGACCCGGCCGGCCGGCCGCTGCGCACGCATCTGCGCCGACGGCTCGACCGCGGTCACCTCGAGATCGCGCGGCTCGTACGACCCCGCACCGGCGCCGACGTTCAGGACGGTCCGTACGTCGCCGAGCGCGTCGCGAATAGCCGCCTCGATCTGCGGCTCAGGCTGCCGGTACGACGTGTAGCCGCCACCGATCCGCCCGTAATCCGCGTCCCCCGCGCTCCCGTCCGCCGACCGCCCTGCCGTTCCCTGGTGGCTGCTCATCAGGCTCCTTTGCAGGTGAGTTCCTACCAGGGACCATACGGCAGAACCAGCCATACCAATGGTCTACAAATCAGACCACTGGTATCGCTGGTCACGCCTCACACGCGGCGGGAGTGTTTCCTCGAGCGGTGGAGTTGCCAGGTGGGGAGGAGCAGGAGTTCGTCCTGGTTCGAGCGGTCGTCGGGGTTGCTGCGGAGGTAGCGGGTGATGCCGTCGGAGTTCACCCGGACGCGGGGGCCTCGGGTGCCGTCGCTGCGGCGGACGAAGGCGCGGCCGGCGCCTCGGTCGAGCCACTGGACGAAGTCGGCGAGCGACGACTCCTCCGGGTCGAGGCTGCCGGGGTCCCACCGCACGGCAGCGATGTGCTTGAGGTCGGGGTCGCCATTCAGTCCGACCGCGGTCACGTACAGGGTCGTGTAACTCGCCAAGCTGGCCATCGAACGGTTCCTTCGGCGTACGCGGAGAAGTCAGGGTTTCTCCACCTCGGAGGCTAGCTGTCGGTGATCGCCTTGTGAAGTGAGTCTCAAAGGATGTCAAAATCCGTCATTTTGACTAGGTTAGGCTTACCTAATTTATGGAGTGAATCGTGACGGACCCTCGGGTCGCCGTGGTCGGTGCCGGCCCGGCTGGAATCTATGCCGCTGACATTCTCGCCCAGGAGCATCCGCGGGTGCTGGTCGATCTCATCGAGCGGCTGCCGGCGCCGTTCGGGCTCGTGCGGTACGGCGTGGCGCCGGACCATCCCCGGATCAAGGAGATCATCAAGGCGCTGCACCGGGTGGTGAACCGCGACCGGATCCGCTTCGTCGGGAACGTTGCTTACGGCACCGACCTGAAGCTCGACGATCTGCGCCGGCACTACGACGCCGTCATCTTCGCCACTGGCGCGATGACGGACCGATCGCTCGATATCCCGGGGGTCGAGCTGCCGGGCAGCCACGGCGCCGCGGACTTCGTCAGCTGGTACGCCGGGCATCCCGACGTACCGCGTGATTGGCCGCTGGATGCTCGCGAGGTCGCGGTCGTCGGCGCGGGCAACGTCGCGCTCGACATCGCCCGGATGCTCGCCAAGCCGGCCGACGAGCAGCTGAGCACCGAGATCGCGGACAACGTCTACCAGGGCCTCAAGCTCAATCAGGCGACCGACGTCCACGTCTTCGCGCGGCGCGGTCCGGCGCAGATCAAGTTCACGCCGATGGAGCTGCGGGAGTTGTCCCACTCGCCGTCGGTCGACGTGATCGTGCATCCCGAGGGCTTCGAGATTGACGACGCGAGCCAGGCCGCGATCAGCTCGAGCAAGAGCACCCGGCTCGTCGTCGACACGCTGCTGAAGCACCTCGACGCCGAACCGACGGGCGCGCCGCACCGGATCCACATCCACCTGTGCCAGGCGCCGATCGAGATCCTCGGCACCGACCGGGTCGAAGGTCTACGCACCGAGCGGATGCAGCTCCAAGGCGACGGCACGGTCAAGGGCACCGGCGAGTACGTCGATACGCCCGTGCAGGCCGTGTACCGCGCGGTCGGCTATCTCTCCTCGCACCTGCCGGAGATCCCGTTCGACCACCACGCCGGCGTGATCGCCAACGACCGCGGCCGGGTCCTCGACCTGGACGGCGTACCGCTGCCCGGTCTGTACGTGACCGGCTGGATCAAGCGCGGCCCGGTCGGGCTCATCGGCCACACGAAGTCGGATGCCGCGGAGACGATCGCCAGTCTGCTGGAGGACCTCGACCAGCTGCCGGCGCCGGAGATCAGCGACCCGGCCGCGATCCTCGAGCATCTGCCCGGGCCCGTCGTCGACGTGGCCGGCTGGGCCCGGCTCGATGCTCACGAGATCGCGCTGGGTCAGGCCCAGGGCCGCGAGCGGGTGAAGGTCGTGCCTCGTGACGAGATGCTCAACGCTGCGCGAGGCCGTTGACGAAGGATGCTGCCGCCGCGTAGGTCAGCGGCGGCTCCGGGTTCCACGGCAGCACGTTGCCCGCACGTACGCCGGGCACCTCGGACCAGCCCGGGATCGCGGCCAGACGATCGGCACCGAGCGAGTTCGGGCGCTGGTCGTACAGGACGATGTCGGCGGGGTGCTTGGCGGCGAGCTCGTCCCACTTGACGACCTCCCAGCCGCCCGCGGTGGTGGTCGGGGTGAACTGCACACCGGCGTCGGCGAGCATGCGAAGGCTCGGCCAGTACGCAGGGCTCGCGACGTACGCGTCGGTGTCGGTGCCGCCGGACAGGGCGACCACCCGCAGCTCGGTCGGCGCCGACGTCATGTCCGTGGCGGGATCCTCTACGTCGGCCCCGAGCGCCTCGGCCAGTTCATGGAAGCGCTGGATGACGGAGTCGAGCGTCCGGCCCCCGGCGATGCCGATCGCGAGGATCGGCGCGAGCCCGGCGACCCTGGCGGCAATGCCCTCCGACAGGCCGTACACCTCGCCGCCGTACGTAACGCTCACCACGAGATCGGGATCGAGGGACTTGACCAGATCGTCGTCGACGGCGTCACCGCCACCGACGTACGGCAGGTCAAGCCCGACCGTCGCGCCGCTGTCCGCGTGATGCTGCGAGCCGAAGTACCCCACGACCGGTACGCCGAGACTCGCGAGCGTCTGCGCTGCCTGGGCGTAGGCGAGCACCCGGGTCGGCCGACTGGCTGTCTCGATGTGCTGCTCACGATCGTCGTCGAACGACCAAGTCATCCGGGCACCATCCCTCTCGTCGAGCCGATCCGCAGTCCCATCATCGCCGCGACGTCACGCACGGAAACCTGCGTCGCACCGCAGAGTGACGTAAGGCTAGCCTAACTTCACGACGGTTGCTGGCAGGGCCTTGGCTCGTACGGCGGTGCCGGCGCGCAGGTCGGTGGCTGTGGTGGCGCTGAGGGCGGTGACGGTGGCGGTCGTGACCGGGACGGGTGCGCCGAGGTGGCGGGCGAGTTGTTCCAGGACCGCGAGGCCTCGTTCGTTGTCGATGGCAACCACCACTCGCTCGGTCGCCGCCGACATGCCTTCGCGGAAGAGTGTGAAGGGGCTCGCGGCATCGATCCTGGCGAGGTTTGCCAGCGTCACAGCGGGATGCGGCACGTGGTTGGCGTTCGCGAGGCTTGCAGTCGCTTGCAGTCGCTTTCGTCAGCACGAGTGCCGGGCTGAAGACCTCCGCGGCCAGCCCCCGAGAACGGCGTACCTCACGCGCCGAGCTCTACTGTGCCGGAGGTCCCGGGCGTACCATCTCGACAGGGGGAGAGACGATGCCACTTGCAAGCTACGGGGTCCTCGCTGGACGGTTGGTTCGGTTCGCGCGGGAGGATCCGAACGACTTCGGCTCGTGGTACCACGGGAAGATGTACGTCGCGGCGCCCGCGGGTGAGTACGAAGGTGCCGTGGACGTGTCGACGCCAAGCGGCGTACCTGTGGAGTATCGCGAGGTGCGCTATCTCGACGCGGAGCTGTTCGCCGCCACCGCCGCACTGCCTGACAGTTGGCACCTGCTCGACAGCACGCCGGACTCCGGTGCGCTCGACTATCTCCGCTCACCGCTGCTGGGATCGTCGCAGTCCGGCTGGGTGGAGAGTACTGCGGACAACGCGCTGGACCTGCTCGAGCAGCTACTGACCGGCTCGCGCCGCGTCTACGTGTACGGCGCCCCGTACGACGAGGGCCTCGGCGTCCACGACATCCATTACAACCAAGGCGACCCACCCGGCGAGTTCCAGCACCTCGACGCCATCTGGCAAGACGGCGGCACCATCATCGAACGGGCCGACGGGGAACTAGTTGCCTTCCTCACCAAGTTCAAACCCCAGGTCCTCACCACAGACGACAACGGCCTACCGGTCTGACCTCAACGGCACCCGCAGTACGACGTGCCCTGGGCGGACCTCCAGCGTGCCGTCGACGGCTCGTACCCGGTCCGGGAGCTCGCCCAGCTCCAACCGCTCGGCCTGGACCCGAAGATCCAGCGAGAACCAGTCGTTGACCACGGCACCTGTCACGAACCTCGCCCCTTGCCGGGTCACCTCAGCGACGAGCAGGTACGCGGTCGTCTCAAGCACGTCCGGGAGTCGCCGCACCGGCAGCTCACCGACGGTCAGATCATCGGTCTCGCCCAGCGCCCGGAAGGCGGCCGGCAGACCCTCGTCCTTGAGCATGACCGGAGACAGACCGTGCGCGAGCTCAGGATCAGCCGACCGCTTTGAGGTCGAGGCCGATGCCGGTGGGGTTCAGCAGGATCAATCGGTTGTGATCGATGGTGTAGGTGACCGTGCCGCCGACGGTGGCCAGGATCGCGGCGTGCACCGCCTCGGTTTCGCCCGTGCACGGGTGGTCGCTGATCGTGACACTGGTGAAGGTCAGGTCTGTGCTGGTGCGGGTGAAGGTGCCGGACAGTTCATTGCAACCGGTCCAGCCCGTCAGCTGGTCGCCGTCGAAGGTGATCCACGCGTCGGCGGCCTGGTGGTGGTAGTGGAAGAGGTCGCCGTTGGTGATCGTGGTGATGACCTTCCAACGGACAGCGTCGAGCGGGAAGTCGGGCTCGGCGACTTTGCGGTCCAGCAGAGTGATCGTCGTATCAGCTGACATGAGTGTGAGCTCGTCGCCGTACACCTGCCAGCTCGGGTTGCTCATCAGGAACGTCTTCAACCACTCGTCCTGATCTCGGCGTGCCGGTTCGCAACCCTTCGCAGTACTGCCGAAGCCGATGATCCACAGCCTGCCGTCGGCCAGCAGTGTGCCGGCTTCGCTGTGCGCGCCGAGTTTGTTGCAGCCGGCGTACGCCCGGAGGACGTCGTACACCTCTGGGCCTTCTTCGTTCTGGTTGGGAACGCGCGCGAACTCCAGCCGGATGTGCGTGTTCGGCACCAGCTCTTTGGGGGAGCCGTTCTCAGTCACGGCGGTGGACAGGTACGTCTTGCCGATCGGTGCGGCCATCGGTCGGAGTGTAGTTCTCGACGGTCATGGAGTTGTAGACGCGGGCGCTTTTGGTGGTTAGGCGGAGGAGGGCTCGGCTTGGTGCTGAGGGGAGGGTGGAGATCAGGCGGGCGCCGTGGGCGAGGCCGGCCATGGCGAGGCGGGAGGTGGGGATGAGGGTTTTGGCGGCGCTGAGGGCTACGGCGCGGCTGGCGGTGACGTGGGCGGTCATGGCGTCTTCGTATGCCGGGTAGGCGCGTTCGTGGTCGCCGCCGGCGCGGGCCAGCTCGCCGGCTAGGACGTAGGCGCCGACGACGGCGAGGGTGGTGCTGCCGCCGACGGCGGGGCCGGGGCAATAGGCGGCGTCGCCGACGAGGGTTACCCGGCCGCGGGACCAGGTGGGCATGCGGAGTTGGGTGATCGAGTCGAAGTAGAAGGCGGGTGTGCGGTCTAGCTCCCCAAGCCAGCCGTCGACCTCGGGATCCATGCCGTCGAACGCCGCCCGCAACAGCTCCTTCTGCCGGGGTACGTCGCGGTGGTGGTAATCGAGCTCGCGCTCACTCCGGAACAGGAACAACGCCCGCGCATCCTCGATGTGCCGCGCGCCGTAGATCCCCGCAGTACGGCCGATGCCCGTATGAATCACCATCTCACCGTCGAGCCCCGCGGCGTTCGGCAACGTCAGTACGCCGAGGTACGCCCCGATGAACGAGCTGTACTGCGACTCCTCGCCGAAGACGATGCGCCGTACGTTGGAGTGCAGCCCGTCCGCACCGATGACGAGATCGAACCGACGCCGTGCCGCGTTCTCGAACTCCACCTCGCCGTCGGGTGAGATCGCAGTGATCGAGTCGTCGAACATGTACTCGGCCCCATCGCAGGCGTCGTAGTAGATCTCGCTAAGGTCGTCACGCAGTACCTCGAGGTGACGGTCCGACGTGCCGCCGAACACCTTGGACAGGTCCACTCGCACGGGACGTCGTACGCCGTCGCGGTACAGCGTCATCCGGTCGGTGCCGGTGGCCCGCTCCTCGATGCGGGGGAGCACGCCCATCTCCTCCGAGATGTCCACCGCGGGCCGGAACAGGTCGACGGCATGGCCGCCGGTCTTGCGCAGTACAGGTGCGCGCTCGACGACGGTGACGTCGAAGCCGTACTTGGTCAGCCAGTACGCCAGTACCGGACCGGCGACACTGGCGCCGGAGATCAGAATCCGCATGAGTATGCCTCCCTCGGGTCACTCCTTGATCGGAGCCGCCGACCCACTTTCGACACGGGGAGGTGGAGAATGTGGCATGGCTGAAATCGTGTCGTGCCCACACTGCGGGCAGAAGAACCGCGTTCAGGCGACCGCCGACGGCAAACCGGTCTGCGGTAAGTGCGGTAAGCCGTTGCCCTGGATGGTTCACGCAGGTGACAAGGACTTCGCCGAGGTCGTCGAGATGTCCAGCACCCCGGTCCTGGTCGACGTGTGGGCGCCGTGGTGCGGGCCGTGCCGGATGGTCAGCCCGGTCCTCGAGAAGCTCGCCACCGAGAAGGCCGGCCAGATCAAGCTGGTGAAGATCAACGCCGACGAGGCGCCCGACGTGTCGCGCCACTTCGACATCCGGTCGATCCCCACGCTGATGGTCTTCCGCCAGGGCAAACCGATTGCCACCCACATCGGCGCGGCACCGGCCGCCGTACTCCGTCCCTGGCTGGAAGATGCCCTGAGCAACTGATCACGGGGAGCCTCGATGACCGCGAATGCCCGGCAGCTCGTCTCCGTGCTCATCGGCTGCGTCGTCGGCGCGATCGTTGCGGTCATCTGGAGCGTGCCGCTGGGTGCTCTGGCGGCGATCGCGGTGATCGGGGCCGCGTTCGTGATCAGCGCGGTCATCGTGTTGTGGCCGATGGACGCCGACGCTACCCGCCGGCACGTCGGTCGGGAGGATTTCCGGCCGGCCGTCGATGAGCTGTTCGTGGTGGCGCTGGCAATCGGCGCCGTCACCGTCATCGCACTGATCCTGATTCTCGGGCGCTCGCACGGCCAGAACGTCGCCGCCGCGATCGGCCTCGCCGGCGTCTTCATGAACTGGGCCGTCCTGCACATGATGTACGCCGCCCGCTACGCCCACCTCTACTACGAAGCGCCCGTCGGCGGGATCGACTTCAACAGCGACGAGAGTCCGGCGTACCGCGACTTCTTCTACTTCAGTTACAACCTCGGCATGACCTACCAGGTCTCCGACACGAGCGTGTCCAGCTCGGCCATCCGTTCCGTCGTACTGCGTCACTGTCTGCTCTCGTACGTCTTCGGGACGGTCATTCTCGCCGCGACCATCAACCTCGTCGCCGGCATCGTGACCAGCTGAGGCACGGACAGTAACGCTGCGTCGTGTGACGCGATGTAACGACTGTCGTCCCGGGGGGAACCGGCTCGACGCAGGGCCGGGCCGGAGGGGACTGGATGACTGTCGACACGTACTGGGGCCAGACCGACGACGAGCTGTACGAGCGCCTGGGAGCGGCGCTGCTGGGGGAGGGGCTCGGCGTCTCCCCGGACGACCGCGACAGCCACCGCAAGTTCGGCCGATCCTGGTTCGCCAACAAGACGCGTGAACTGCAGCGGATCGTCTGCCATGCGGAGGTCGTCCAAGGCCTCCTCGGTACGTCGACCTCGGACCGGGTCATCGACGGCGGCGCGGTCTACGAGTTGCTGCAGGGACACGGGCACGACCCCGTGAGCGCGGCGATCCTCGCAGTACTGATCGCGCGGATCGGACTGGGCACCTTCTGCGCGACAGCGCCGCCCAAACCATGAGCGACGAGACGATGGCGGACCGGCGGTACCGGATGCTGGAGCCGGATCGGTCGGTGGAGCTGGAACAGATGCGGGCGAAGCTCGTCGAGCTCGGGGACACCGCGAGTCTGAAGACGCTCGGCAAGATGGAGCGCGGCTTCGACCGGTTCGACAAGGGCAAGCACGGCGACCCGATGAAGGGTCTGCTGATGACGATCTCCGAAGAGGTCCGGTCGGCGATGCGCGACTTGGGCGCCGACACCGACAAGCTCGAGTCCGCTCGGGTCGGGTCGACGCTCCGGGAGGAGGTCTCGGCGCAGCTGACGCCGTTCAGCGACGGGTCCGGGCTCGCGATGATCTCCGACGCCGTGCTGAGCCTTGCCTTTCTCTACTGCCAGTACGCCGGAGTGGTCACGCGGTCCAAGGCCGCCTGGTTCCGGCGGGGCACGACCGCCCGCGACGAGAGCCTGTTGATCGGCCTACTGCGGTACTACAACGTCAATCAACGCGTCTTCGGTCTCGCCGGCAAGCTCGGCTGGCGTACATCCCGGCGCGCGATGCTCACCAGTTATCTGGTGGGAATGAACGCGGCGCGCTTCATCGTTGCGCACGAGCTCAGCCATCACGTGCTCGGGCATTCGTCGGCGCCGAGCGGGTTCTCGCCCGGCGAGCACCTGCCCGTCTGTTCGGACAGTCAGCGGCTGGAGATGGAGGCCGACGAGTTCGCCTTCCGCACCGTGCGTCGTGCGGCCGGGCCCTTCGAGCGGTCGGCCCTCACCGGCGCGCTGATGGCGATGCTGGCGATCCACTCGACCGAGCAGGCGCTGTTCGTACGCCGTGGCGTCACGCATCCGGCTGCTGCCACGAGGGCGTCGTACCTGCTGCAACAGGTTGATCCGGAATTGCAGTCGTATGCCGACAACTTCATCGGCACGTTCCTCAAGGCGACAGAGTTGTCGTCGGACTTTTCCGAGTCGGCACAGCCTTTTGAGTGGGAGCAGTACGCCGCGGCGCGCGACGTCACGTCGTCGCACCCGGTCGACTATCTGCGGACGATCAGCCTGCTGGACCAGTTGCAGTGCAGCCCGGATCAGCGCCTTGTCGACGCGGTTGCAAAATCTGCACTGCCGATCGCAGGAGCGGGCGCAAGCTATGCAGGCGACGTACGCCGGGCGCTCGCAACGTGGGGTCTGGGCTCCGAGCAGATCGACAGCATGCTGGATCCGAATCGGGCGCTGACCTTTCACACCTTGTACGAAGCCATCCAGGCCAGTCTGATGGCGCAGGGAATGCCGCCCGCCGAGCGGATCGGCATACCGCTCGCCGCCGCCAGGCTGGTCAGCGATCGAGTCTGTACTGCGCGATGAGCGCGGTCATGGCCTCGTCGATGGCGGGGTCGATGCGCTGCCGAGTCGGGTCCTCGTCGTACCAGGCGATGATCTCGCGGGCACCCACCTCGAACGGGATCGTGGCGACGTAGTCCGGGACGACCTGGCGGAGCTTGCTGTTGTCGAAGACGGCCGAGTGCGTCTTGTCGCCGAGCAGGCCGGCGCCCCAGCTCGGATGGACGGCGGCGATCGCGTCGGACGGGACGTGGACGATCTGTGCCGTCGTTCCGGCCGCGGCGGCGAGGGTGTGCGCGATCTGGTCCCAGGTCAGGACGTCGTCGGAGGTGATCTGGAAGGTGTCGCCGAGCGTGCGCGGGTGGCCGAGCAGCGGGACGAGCCCGCGGGCGAAGTCGCGGTGATGCGTCAGCGTCCACAGCGACGTCCCGTCGCCGTGGACGACGACGGGTTCGCCGCGGCGCATGCGGTCGACGATCGTCCAGCCGCCGTCGAACGGGATCAGCGTGCGGTCGTACGTGTGCGAGGGCCGCACGATCGTGACCGGGAAGTTCTCGTCGCGGTAGAGCGCGGTCAGCAGGTCCTCGCAGGCGATCTTGTTCCGCGAGTACTGCCAGAACGGGTTCCGCAACGGCGTCGACTCGGTGATCGGCAACCGGGCGGGCGGCGTCTGGTACGCCGATGCCGAGCTGATGAAGACGTACTGGCCGACGTGTCCACGCAACGCATCGGTCCGGGCGCGCACCTGCTCCGGGGTGAACGCCAGCCAGTCGACCACTACATCGAAGTCCTGCCCGGCAACCTCGGCGAAGGCCGCCGCGTCCTCGATGTCGGCGCTGACCTGCCGCACCTCCGGCGGCAGCGGCCGGCTCGAGGTCTTGCCGCGGTTGACGACCGTGAGGTCGATCCCCACCTCGACAGCGCGCCGCGAGCACGCCGAGCTGATAATCCCAGTCCCACCCAGAAACAGAACCCGCAGTCCAGTCACCCGGCCAAGTCTCCCAGACCGCCCCGACCACCGCACTACGATGTCCACGCCCGCCGTGCCTAGACTCAGGTCCGATGACCAAAGACTCGGACGTTGACGATGCCAATATAATCTGGATCGGCGGTCCGGCGGCCGCCGGCAAAACGACGGTCAGTCGCCTGTTCGCTCAAAAGCATGGATTTGTCTACTACAGCGTAGATGCCCACGCATTCGCTCACGAGAAACGAGCGGCGGCGGCCGGAATTCACGTTCTGGGCACCGGTCCCGGCGACTTTGATCGCCGGCCTATGATCATCGAAGATGTCAGGTCCCTGGCTGCCGGTGTGACGGTCGTCGTCGAGGGCGCGTTCGTCACTCCGAGCATGGCGGGCGTCGGCGAGAATGCAGTGTGGCTCATGCCCTCCCAGGATGAACAGCGTGCACGGCTCGAGCGCAGGGATCCTGGCGGTGACCACGAAGGTTGTGTCTGGGGGTGGGGGCTGGTGCGTAGCCAGCTCCAGAACACCGGGGCCCGGGTGATCGTCGTCGACGGGCAGACGGTGGAGCAAACAGTTATGGCCGTCGAGCAGATGTTCAAAGATTTTTTGGAGAAATGATGCAGGGACTTTCCGGTCGGGTTGTGCTTGGGCTTGCTGGGTTTTCTATGACGCCGCGTGATCGAAAGGCAGATCTCGCGACCATTCGCGCCGGCATCGAAGCCGGTGCGGCGATTCTCGACACCGCACGGGCATATGCCCAGGTGGACAATTCGCTGTACGGCGAAGAGCTCGCCGCCGAAGCCGCGAATGGGACGGATGTGATTGTCGGCACGAAGGGCGGTCACTCGCGGATCAACGCGGACACGTGGGACGCGGACATCAGCGCCGGCCGGATCCGGGACGACGTCGAGTCGAGCTTGCGGGTGTTCGGACGCGAGCAGCTCGACCTGTACTACCTGCACAGAGTCGACCTCGCCGACCAGCCGGTGGAAGAGGGCGTCGCCGCGCTGGCAGCTCTCCGCGACGAGGGGAAGCTGGCGCGGATCGGCCTGTCGAATGTCACAGTCTCCGAGCTCGAGCGCGCAACGGCGATCGCGCAGGTCGACGCCGTACAGAATCGCCACACGGCCATGGGCCGCGAGGCGGACGACGTCGTCGCGTGGTGCGAAGCCAACCAAGTCGCGTTCTTCGCCTACTCACCGCTACGCTCGTCGATCCCGGCCCCGCGCCTGGCCGCCGTCGCCGCAGAGCGAGGCGCGACCCTTCAACGCCTGCAACTGGCCGCTCTGCTGCACTCGTCGCCGGTCGTGTCCGTGATCTCCGGCGCCACCCGACCGCAGACGGCGCTCGACTCCATCGCCGCCGAGCGCGAACCATGGACCGCCGAGCTCCAAACCGCGTACGAAGCAGACCTGGCTTAGAGGCGGTCCAGGAGCTCGTCGTCGGCCTTGATCGCATCCGGGCCGCGAGGCGCCGGGCGGCGGACGAGAGCCAGGAGCGCACGCAGGCGTCGGACCAGATCCGCGTCATACGGAT
The DNA here is from genome assembly GCF_004217145.1 of Kribbella rubisoli. Lineage (GTDB taxonomy): Bacteria > Actinomycetota > Actinomycetes > Propionibacteriales > Kribbellaceae > Kribbella > Kribbella rubisoli. Next base: position 883,750 of record NZ_SHKR01000012.1, read on the forward strand.
CTGGTCCGGACTGCCGGTAACTGCAGCGTCGCATCAACCCAACTCCTCCCAAGGGGATATCGAGTCGGACCAAGTGGTCGTTACAGGCCCCGGCCTCAGAAAGCTGGTTCTTCGCGACTGCGGTACTTCAGCAGCCCCTCGACGCCGCGCAGGAACGTCTCGCAGATCGGCTTCGGATCGGTCAGGCAGCCGGCAGTCATCGCGCCGTCGCGGAGCATGACGAAGTGCCGGGCGGCCGGCTCTGCGTCGTGCTTCCCGATGCCGGAGAACAGCTCGATCATCGTGTCCAGGAACCACTGCCGGTGCTTGAGCACCGCTTGGTGGACCGGATGCGCCGGATCCGGGTACTCGGCCGCGGCGTTCAGGAACGCACACCCGCGGAAGCCGGCACTCCGGATGTCGTCGGTGATCGACCGGCCGACAGTTCGAATCACCTCGTCGGCGTTCGTTTCCTCGGCCCGCGCGGCATCGGTCCGCGCACGGATCGCCTCGTCGGCCTGCGTCAGGTAGGCGACGATCAGGTCGTCCTTGCTGGGGAAGTGCTTGTAGAGCGTGGCGCGGGTGACCTGCGCCTCGCCGATGACGCGATCGACGCCCACTGCGCGAATGCCCTCGGCGTAGAAGAGCCCGGTGGCCTTGCTGAGCAGTCGAGCTCTTGCCTCCGACATCTGTGACCTCCTGCCTCGACCCTAGCAGATAGAACGGTCGGTCTTGACAACGATGGCCAGCAAGCCGCAGTCTCTAACTAGACCGATCGTTCTATCTACGGAGCAACTCAATGACCAAGACGCTGCGAAACCTGTACTTCGCCCGCTTCGGATTCGCTGTCGTCTGGGCGATCCTGACGATCGCGATCGCGAAGACCGTCAACCCGGGTGCCGCCGTACTGCTCGTGATCTATCCGCTCTTCGATGCCGCCGCAGCAGTCACCGACTTCCGCTCCTCCGGCACCACCCGCCCGAAAGCGCCGCTCTACGTCAACATGGGCCTGAGCCTGCTCGCCGCCGTCGGCCTGGCCATCGCGGCCGCGTCAGGCATCCCGAGCGTGCTGCGAGTCTGGGGTGCCTGGGCGATCACCGCCGGCATCGTCCAGTTGATCGTCGCGATCCTCCGCTACCGCCTCGGCGGTCAATGGCCGATGATCCTCAGCGGCGCCATCTCCGTCCTCGCCGGCACCAGCTTCGTCCTGATGGCCGGCCGTCCGGATCCGTCCCTCACCACCATCGGCGGCTACGCGATTCTGGGTGGCATCTTCTTCCTCAGTTCCGCACTCCGCCTGCGTCAGCTCGCAGCCAAAAGGTCAGCCCAGTACGCCGAGTAGTTCTTCGGAGATCGAGCGGGCCTCGGCGATGAGGAGGGGGACTGCCTGCTTGGCGAGTTCCTGGGTCATGCGGAAGGCCGGGCCGGAGACCGAGATCGCCATCGAGATCGGGACGTCGGGGATCGCAACGGCGTAGCAGACGACACCTGGTTCCTGTTCGCCGTTGTCAGAGGCATAGCCGGCGCGGCGGACCCGGCCGAGCTCCTTGCGGAGCTTGGTCAGGTCGGTGATGCTGCGGTCGGTCGCGGCCGGCATGCCGGCCCGGCCGACGATGCGGGCCATCTGCTCGTCGGGCAGGTCGGCGAGGATCGCCTTCCCGACGCCGGTCAGGTGGGTGTAGGCGCGGTGCCCGACCTCGGTGAACATCCGCATCGCGTGCCGCGACGGCGACTGGGCGATGTAGACGACCATGTGCCCTTCGAGTACGGCGAGATTCGCCGACTCGCCGATCTCGCGGGCGAGCGTGTCCAGGTGCGGCGCCACGATCGGGGCGAGCTGGGAGTCGACCCGGCCGGCCAGCCTCGTCAGCTTGAGCCCGAGTCCGTACTGGCGGTTCGGCAGCTGGCGCACGTACCCGAGCGAGACCAGCGTCTTGAGGAACCGGTGCGTGGTCGGCGCCGGTACGTCGATCGCGGCCGAGAGCTCGGTCAGCGTCGAATCGCCGTTGTCGGCCAGTAGCTCGAGCAGGTGGAACGCCCGTTCGACGGACTGGACACTCCCGGACGTCTTGTTCTCCACCGCGCCAGCATAAATGCGCGTCGAGGGCTGGCCAGGTCCGGTCACAAGATTCCACATATCGAAAAAGGACTTCCAGATAGTGTTGACAGCGTCGCCGTGGTGAGCGAAAACTGATGCAACACCCCGACGACCGATAGCCCGTAGCTCTCAGCCGACCTCGTAGTACATCGGTGTAGAGAGCTCGTGCCGCCCCGCGGTCGAACCCGCCTGCCGAGGGAGACACTCATGACTTCCGGCTCGTTGTTCACCCGCCGCCGACTGCTCCAATCCGGACTTGGTCTGGCCGCCGCCGGCGTCGCCGGGACCTCGCTGGCCGCGTGCGGCGGCTCGTCGTCCGGTTCGCCCGCGGGCTGGACCGAGGTGACCTTCAGTTCCGTGGGTGATCCGACCACCCAGAAGATGTTCAAGGACATGATCGCGGCCGCTCAGAAAGAGAGCCTCGACGCGCACAAGATCAAGATCGTCTGGAAACCCGCACCGGGCGACGACTGGGCCAGCGTCATGCTCCAGTTCGCCTCGGGGACGACGGCCGACCTGCAGCGCATCGACGACGACCGGGTCTACGACCTGGCCACGAGCGGCAAGATCCTGCAGCTGGACAAGATGATGCAGGACAGCACCAACGGCTTCGACCTGACGAAGTACAGCCCGACCTTCACCACCAAGGTCGCGGTCGAGGGGTACCAGTTCTCGATCACGCCCGGCATGAGCGCCAACGCCCTGTATTACAACAAGAAACTCTTCTCCGACGCCGGCCTGACCGCGCCGACCTCCTGGGCCGACGCGTGGAGCTGGGACGAGTTCGACGACGCGGTCAAGAAGCTCACGAAGAAGAGCGGCAACAAGACCGACACCTACGGCCTGCAGTACGCGGTCAACACCATCCAGGCCACTGCGTACGGGGCCGGCGACACCGCGCTCTACAACAACCAGACCGAGTGCGGTTACGGCAAACCCGAGACGCTGGACGCGATCGACAAGCAGATCTCCTACATCCGCGAGGGGTACGCGCCGACCATCGACGTCGAGTACCTGCCGCTGTTCAACGGCGGCAAGCTCGCGATGACGTGGCAGGCGATGGACATCAGCGCGCAGATCAGCAAGGACGTCGACTGGGACGTCATGCCCTGGCCGAAGACGCCGCTGTTCGCGATGACGAAGAACTACGCCCGTACCTGGGTGATCCCGAAAACCGCGAAAGACCCGCAGGCCGCGTTCCTGGCGATGAAGGCCCTGTGCGGCAAGGCGGCCTCGGAGGTCATGGCCAAGGCGCAGTTCGCCGTACCGGCGCTGACCGAGGTCGCCAAGAGCGCGGCGTTCACCGACCACCCGCGGCCGAAGACCGCGAACGTCTGGGCCGAGGCGCTCGGCAACGTCGCCGGCAAGCCCGTCGACGTACCGTTCCCGCGCGGACCGATCGGTACGGCGCTGGCCGACTCCTTCGTCGAGGGCACCAACGCGAACAACCTGGTCAGCGGCAAGCTGGCGACCGCCGACTACCTGAAGCGCGGCCGGGACGCGGTCAACGCCGAGATCAAGAAGCGCGGCTGGAACGGGGACAAGGGCAAGGAGTTGCTCGAGAAGGGAGGAGCGCTCACCGATCCCGACCTGAAGGTTGCGGCCAAGTGACGGCGCAGCAAACGGTCACGGCGAGGCGGCGCAATCTCCGCGGCTGGATGTTCATCGGTCCGGTGGTGACCGGGACGCTGCTGTTCAACGTCATCCCGGTGCTGCCGACGCTGGTCACCAGCTTCACCGACTGGGACGGGCTGGCGGCGCCGAAGTTCACCGGCGTCTCCAACTACAAGGAGATGTTCTCCGGGCAGGATCCGCTGTTCGGCAAGAGCCTGATCAACACGGCCATCTACACGATCGGGTACGTCCCGGTCGGGATCATCATCGGGATCGCCCTGGCCCTGCTGGTGAACAACCGCCTGCGGGGGATGGCCGTGATCCGGGCGCTGATCTTCCTGCCGTACGTGACGTCGCTGGTCGCGGTCGGCGTGATCAGCCGGTGGGTGTTCAGCGATCAGTACGGCGTCATCAACGCGGTACTGGCGTCGTTCGGTATCACCGGACCGCACTGGCTGGGCGAACCATCATCGGCGATGGCCGCGGTGATCGTGACGGCGATCTGGGCCAACATGGGCTTCAACATGGTCATCGTCCTGGCCGGCCTGCAAGGGGTCCCGGAGACGTTGATCGAGGCGGCCACCCTCGACGGGGCCGGCCGGTTCTCCCGGTTCTTCCACGTGACGCTGCCGTTCCTCACCCCGACGATCTTCATGTTGCTGATCCTGCAGACGATCGGCTCGTTCCAGGTCTTCGCACTCATCCTGGTGATGACAGGCGGCGGACCGGGTGACGGCACCTATGTCTACATCTACCACCTCTGGTACGAGGCGTTCTCGCTGCGACGGATGGGTTACGCGTCGGCGCTGGCGATCGTGCTCTTCGCCGTACTGCTAGCGGTCACCTGGATCCAGAACCGCCTGTCGAAGAGGTGGGTGTTCTATCAATGACGATCGAAGACACTCGCGAGAAGAAGCTCGCTCCGCCGCGATCGCCGGCACCCGTGGACGACCGCGGCGAGGTACGGCGACGGCGGGTCGGCCGGATTGCCGGACCGACGGCGACGTACGTCGGTTGCGTGATCGTGGCCTTGATCGCAATCGCGCCGTTCCTGTGGATGCTGTCCAGTTCCTTCAAGGAGCCGGGCGACGTGATCAGCCTGACGCCGCGCCTGCTCCCGAGCCCGTTCACGTTCGAGAACTACGAGTATCTGGTCAACAACGGCGTCCTGCCGTTCATCCGGTTCCTCGGCAACAGCGCCTACATCACGGTGCTGGTGATCATCGGCCGGCTGATGGTCTGCGCCCTCGGCGCCTACGGCTTCGCGCGGTTGCAGTTCCGCGGCCGGGACGCGGCCTTCGGGCTGCTGCTCGCGTCGCTGATGATCCCGGACATGCTGATGGTGCTGCCGCTGTACTCGGCGTACGTGAAGGCCGGCCTGATCGACACCCACTTCCCGTTGATCGTGCCGCCGATCGTCGCCAACACGTTCGGCACCTTCCTGCTCCGGCAGTTCTTCATGACCATCCCCAAGGAGTACGACGAGGCCGCGCTGGTCGACGGAGCGAGTCATTTCCGGATCTTCGTGAGCATCATCCTGCCGCTGTCGAAACCGGCCCTGGCCACGCTGGCGGTGCTGACCTTCGTCAACGTCTGGAACGACTTCTTCGGGCCGTTGGTCTACCTCAGCGATGTCAACAAGTTCACCGTCCCGGTCGGGCTGGCGTTCTTCCAGACGCAGGACAGCACGCAGTACGGCCCGCTGATGGCGGGCGCGACCCTGGCCATCATTCCGACCGTCCTGGTCTTCGTGTTCGCGCAGAAGTACTTCACCCGCGGGATCTCGATGACCGGAATCAAATGACGACTCTGTGATGCTCGCGGACAAGGAGACACTGTGACCAAGTACGTCGTGGCGACGGTCGACGAGATTGCCCCCGGTCAGCGGAAGGTGGTCGAGATCGCCAACAGGTCGATCGGCGTTTTCAACGTCAAAGGCAACTACTACGCGATCCGCAACCAGTGCCCGCACGGCGGCGGACCGATGTGCGAGGGCGTGACCTCGGGACTGGTCCGGTCGGACCGGCCGGGGAACTACGACTACATCATGCGCGGGGAGATCATCCGCTGTCCCTGGCACGGCTGGGAGTTCGAGATCGCCACCGGCCAGTCCTGGTTCGACCCCGCGAAAACCAAGGTCAAGGCCTATCAGACCGGAGTGGAGTCCGGGGAGACGCTGGCCAAGAATCCGGAGCTGTCCGCGGCCGGTTTCCAGCCCGGCCCGTACTCCGGCGAGATGTATGAGGTCGAGGTCGATCGCGACTATGTCATTGTCAATATCTGACGCCGCCGGGATGGTGGGCGAGACCACCATCCCGTTGCGGGTGGAGTCGACGGCGCGGGTGTCGGTCGGCGTCACGGAGCTGGTGCTCGTCGCCGACGACGGCTCGGAGTTGCCGCCGTGGGCGCCGGGGAGCCACATCGACGTGGAGATCCGGCCCGGGCTCGTCCGGCAGTACTCGCTGTGCAGCGACCCCGAGGACCGTGGTCGATGGCGCATCGCCGTACTGCGGGAGCCGGAGAGCCGCGGCGGCTCGATCGTGCTGTGCGAGCGGATTCGCGCCGGCGACGTGCTGACGGCGACCGGGCCGCGCAACCACTTCCCGCTGCACGAGTCGCCGCGGTACCTGTTCATTGCCGGCGGCATCGGAATTACGCCGATCATCCCGATGATCAAGGCCGCACACGAAGCCGGCGCCGACTGGCGGCTGGTGTACGGCGGTCGCAGCGAGGCGTCGATGGCCTACCGGGACGAGGTCGCGAGGATCTATCCCGCGCGCGTGCTCGAATGGCCACAGGACCTTCGCGGCCTGATCGAACTGGATCAGCTCCTGGCCGAACCTCAGCCCGGAACGTTGATCTACTGCTGCGGGCCCGAACCGTTGATCGCGGCCGTCGAGGCGAAGAGTGCGCACTGGCCGCACAAAACTCTGCAGGTGGAGCGGTTCGCGCCGCGCCCGCTGACCGACGTACCGCCGAACACCTCGTTCGAGATCGAACTCGTCGACAGCGACGAGGTGCTCGTCGTACCGCCGGACAAATCCATCCTCGAGGTCGTGGACGAGGCCGGGATCTTCGTCTTGTCGAACTGTGAGGAAGGCACCTGCGGGACGTGCCAGACGACTGTGCTGGAAGGCGTTCCGGACCATCGCGACTCCGTCCTCGACGAGGACGAGCGCGCCGCCAACGACACGATGATGATCTGCGTCTCCCGCGCGCTGTCGTCCCGACTGGTCCTCGACCTGTGAAAGGTGAGATCACAAGTGGCTGTACAACAACTTGAGAATTACGCCCGGCCGGAGCAATGGACCGGACTAGAGCTGGTCGACACCGACGTACATATCAATCTCCCCGGCCTGAAGAACCTCTTCCCGTATCTCGAGGCGCGGTGGCGCGACTACATCACCGAGTCCGGTATGGGCGGACTGCCGTCGAACCTCTATCCGTCCAACGCGCCGAACCTGTTCCTGGACGGCTCGCGGCCGGAGCAGGGGCCGGCCGGGTCGAGCCTCGAGCTCCTTCAGGGGCAGCTGCTCGACCCGTGGCAGTTGCAGTACGCGATCCTGAACTGCACTTACGCCATCGACTCGATCCACAACGACGACCTCGCGGCCGCGCTGGCCCGGGCGCTGAATCGCTGGCAGTTGCACGAATGGCTGGAACAGGACGACCGGCTGCGCGGATCCGCCGTACTTCCGCTGCAGAATCCGGCGTTCGCGGCCAAGGAGGTCGAGTGGGCCGCGGAGCACAGCCAGTTCGTCCAGGTGACGGTTCCGTCGCGCAGCCGTGAGCCGCTCGGCCGGCGTGGGTTCTGGCCGATCTACACGGCAGCGCAGGCCGCCGGCTTCGTCGTCGGCGTACAGGCCGGCGGGTTGAGTGGCAACCCGACGACGCCGGTCGGCTGGTCGACGTACTTCGTCGAGGACTACGTGAACGTTCCGCTTGCGTTCCAGACCCAGCTGATGAGCCTTGTCACCGAAGGTGTCTTCGTCGAGTTCCCCGATCTGAAGGTTGCGACGATCGAAGGCGGCTTCAGCTGGTTGCCGCCGATGATGTGGCGGTTCGACAAGGACTGGAAGGGGCTGCGTCGTGAGGTTCCGTGGGTGGAGCGTCCGCCGTCGGAGGTGATCCGCGACCACGTCCGGATGACGATCGCGCCGCTCGACCGGCCCGACAGCCCGCAGCAGTTGCTCGAGGTGATCGACCAGCTGATGTGCGACGACATGCTGATGTTCTCCACCGACTACCCGCATGCGCATTTCGCGAACTCCGCCGACGCGCTGCCGACCGGGATCTCCGACGAACTGCGGACCAAGATCATGGCCGGCAACGCCCACGCGACGTACAGGAGGCTTTCATGACGCAGACAGAGACACGTCCTGCTCGCCGGACCGCGACGAAGCAGATGATCATCGACTGCGACATCCACAACGTGATGGCGCCGGGTGCGTTGGACCCGTATCTGTCGAACCGCTGGCTCAAGCACCACAAGACGTTCGGCTCCCGCCAGCACAACGGGAACGTGTACCCGAAGGGCTCGCCCGCGCGGTACGACGCGTTCCCGCCGTCCGGCCTGCCCGCGGGTGCGGACCTGGGCTTCATGCAGAAGCAGCACCTCGACGGGCTGAACGTCGAGTTCGGCATCCTCGGACCGCTCAGCGGATCGGGCAGCCAGCTCGACCCGGAGTACTCCGCGGCGTTGTCGGCGGCAACCAACGACTGGCAGATCAAGGAGTGGCTGGAGCCGGAGCCGCGGCTGCGCTCGGGCATGATCGTGCCGGCGGAGCACAGCGAGCAGGCCGTCGCGGAGATCGAGCGGCTTGCCGGCCATCCAGGCTTCGTGCAGGTGCTGCTGGTCGCCCGCAGCTCGGCGCCGCTCGGCGATCGCCGGTACTGGAAGATGTACGAGGCTGCCGCGCGGCACGACCTGCCGATCGGCATTCACTACGGCGGCGGCGTTCGCGGCGTACCGATCAGCAGCGCGGGCTGGCCGTCGTTCTACCTGGAGGATCACGCGGGGATGTCCGCCGCGTTCCAGGCGCACGTGGCGAGCCTGATCCTCGGCGGGATCTTCGACCGGCTGCCGAACCTGCGGATCGCGTTGATCGAGGGCGGGTTCGCCTGGTTGCCGTCGCTGGCCTGGCGGCTGGACACGCACTGGGAGCGGTTCCGCGACGAGGTTCCGCAGGTGCGCCGGCGGCCGTCGGAGTACATCCGTGATCACTTCTGGATGACGACGCAGCCGATCGAGGAACCGCATCGGCCGGCCGATCTGCTCAAGGTCTTCGAACACCTCGGCGGCACCGACAAGGTGATGTTCTCGACGGACTATCCGCACTGGGACTTCGATCATCCCTCGCACGCGTTCAAGGTCCGGCTGTCCGCGGAGCAGCGGGACACCATTTACACGGAGAACGCCCGGGCGTTCTACAAGCTGCCGGCGCGGGCGGAGTCGCTTTGACCAAGATCACCTCGATCGAGACGTTCGACGGCCACGGCTGCATCGTCCGTATTCGGACCGACGACGGTCTCGAGGGCTATGGGCAGACCGCGCACTCCGAGGCCCGGATCACGGGGGAGGTGTTGCACTCCCTGGTCGCGCGGAACTATCTCGGCCGCGATCCGTTCGATGTCATGACGCTGGCCGAGGAGTGCGCGCGGGCGGAGTACAAGTACTTCGGCAGCTTCCTGTTCCGTGCGTTGGCCGGCGTCGACACCGCGCTGTGGGACCTCGTGGGGAAGGCGAAGTCGCAGCCGGTCTACCAGCTGCTCGGTGGAAAGTTTCGGCCGTCCGTTCCGGTCTACGGCTCGGGGATGCGTCGCGACACGACGCCCGAGCAGGAGGTCGACCGGATGGTCGCGGCTGTCGCCGAGCACGGGTTCCGCGCGGTGAAGATCAAGATCGGCGAGCGCAACGGTCGGGACGCCGAGTCGCGGACCGGCCGGACCTGGCGACTGGTTCCCTTGCTGCGCAAGGAGCTCGGGGATGACATCGAGCTCAGCGCGGATGCGAACGGCGCCTACTCACCAGGGCAGGCGGTCCGGATCGGCCGCCTGCTGGAGGAGTACGACTACCTGCACTTCGAGGAGCCGGTGCCGTTCTGGGAGTACGAGAACGCGGCGAGCGTCGCGGCGGCGCTCGACATCCCGGTCGGCCTCGGCGAGCAGGAGTTCTCGGTCGACGCGCTGCGCCGGATCATCCAGAGCGGTGTCGACGTCATCCAGCCTGACGTCTGTTACATCGGCGGCATCACGCGCGCCCGGCAGGTCGCCGATCTGGCGAACCTTGCCGGGCTCCCGTGCGTACCGCACTCGTCGGGCAGATCCCTGACGGCGATCTTCACCGCGCATCTGGTCACAGCGATGCCGGCCTGCAACCTCTTCCACGAATGGACGATCGAAGACGCCTCGTCCATGCACGTCTACGAGCCGTTCCCGGTCGCCCGCAACGGCGAGGTGGTCCTCTCCGACGCCCCGGGCTGGGGCGTCGAGATCGCGGACTCGACCCTGCAGCAGATGACCCGAAGAATTTCCACCTGAGCTAGGCGTGAGCCGGTTTTCCGGAACATAACTGCCACTGAGCGCAAACTTCTCTCCGGAAAGCGGCCGGACTACGGCCGGCCGGCACGGCGTGGGTTGCCGAGTCGTGGAGAAAGGCCGCTGTCCGCCGCCAAGATCCACGACTCGAGGAATCTGCCGCGCGCGGCGACCTAAGGACGAAAACAGATATAGCCCTGTCTAGATGGAATTGGGGATCGGGTAGCGGCCCTTGAGGAGGGGCTGGATCTTGGCTTCGAGGCCGTCCAGGACGGTCTTGGCGGGAACCTTGCCGGTGGCAATCTGTTCGATGGCGGGCGTCAGGACCTCTTGGATGGCGGGCACGTTCTTGAGGACCTGGGTGAAGTCGCGGACCGAGTTGTTGAGGCGGTAGTCGACAGCCGCGGTGCGGTACTCCGGCGGGTGTACGTCGTTCTTGGTCCAGGCGTCGATCGCCGAGGCGTCGGAGTAGTACTTCGTCTCGACCGGCATCCACAGGCCCTTCTTGAAGAGGTCGCTGTTGCTGCCGTCGACGCTGTACGCGTAGAGCTCGATCGCCTGCTCGGGATGTTTCGTGGACGAGGACATGACCCGGCAGCTGCCGGCCTCCTGCGTGATCGGCTCCTGGTACGTCGGCAGTACGCCGATGCCGTACTTGAGATCGCTCTCGCCCATGTCGAGCAGCGTCCACTGACCGTCGATCGCCATCGCGACCCGCTTCGTCTGCAGCTGCACCGTGGTGGTCGGCGCGTTCGCGGTGTCGCCGCCACCGAGCTGCGCCGGGCTCGGCGCGACCTTGTGCTTGTAGATCAGGTCCTGCAGGTCCTGGAACACCTTGACGCACTCGGGGCTGTTGAGCGTGTACTTCGTACCGCTCTCGTCGGTGACATCGCCGCCGTTGCTGCGGATCAGCGGATACCAGGTCCACTGCGTCGACAACGGCGCCGAGAGCCCGAACTGACGGATCCGGTCGGCCTTGAAGCCCGAGTCGCTCGGCCGCTTGCCGTTCTGGTCGAGCGTCAGCGCGGTCGCGACCTCGAGCAGTTGGTCCCAGGACCAGGCCTTGTCAGCCTCCGCCGGAGGAGTCATCGACGCGTCGGTGAAGAGGTCCTTGTTGTACCAGAGCAGGCTGATCTCGCTCGCCGCGGGCGTGCCGGCCACCTGCTTGTCGCCGTACCAGAAGAAGTTCTGCGGTTTCCGGCCGGACAGCTGGCTGTACTTCTCGATGTAGGGGTAGATGTTGGCGATCTTGCCCTGCTCGGCCAGCCGGTACGCCGTCGGCGCGGTCATGTACGCGACGTCCGGGAGGTTGTTGCTGGCAACGAGCGTGTTGACCTTGGTCTCGTAGTCGCCCGGCACGTGCACCGGCTGCACCTTGGTGCCGGAGTGGGACTTCTCGAATGCCTTCGTCATCTGCTCGATCGCGGCCTTCTCGTTGGCCGAACCCCAGTACATGAACTGCAGGTTGGCCTGGCCGCCGCTCTTGGTGGTTGATTGCCCACCGCAACCGAAGAGGCCGAGGCCGGCGGTGGCGGCGACGCCGGCGCCGAGGAAGGACCGGCGGGACAGGCCGCGCGGCAGTGAACGTGGATCGGTGGGCATCGCTGGCTCCTTCGAACGCGATGAGAAAGCTGGTACTGGGTACCGCAGGGGTGGGTCAGGCCGGCAACGGATGCTGACCGAGGAAGTCGCGCGAGACCTGCAGTCCTTCGAGGATCTCGGCGCGGCTCTCTTCGTCGACGCACAGGGTGGTCCCCGGGTCGAGCTTGGCAATGGTGTCCAGGACGCTGGTCAGCTCCACCGAGCCCTGTCCCAGCAGGCGGAATTCGCCGTCCTCGTAGTCCTTGAGGTGGATGTTGTCGATCACGGCGGAGAAGTCCGTGAGTAGCCCGGAGATGTCGGTCACGCCGGACTTCAGCAGGTGCCCCGTGTCAACCGTGAGCCGGAGAGTGTTGTCGCGCACGGCCCCGAAGAACACCTCGAAGTCGCGGCGGTGCATGACGGGCTCACCGGTGTGGTGGTGCAGCGACAGTACGACGTCCTGCCCGGCGGCCTCTTCGGCGAGATCGGACAGCTCCCCGGCGAAGCGGATCAGATCGCTGTCGTCGAGCCCGTCCCGGGGTACGTCGTGACACAGCACGACCCGTTGTGAGCCGACGGCACTCGCGAAGCCGATGATCGCGCGCAGCCGCTGCTTGCCCTCGGCATCGAGCGGGTTCATCGTGATCAACGACGAGACATGCCCCGGCTCGGATCCCCACTCGGCCCGGAACCGCTCGGCATCCGCGACCGGATCGGCAAGGTAGTCGCCGTACTGGTTGCCCTTGAGCTGGAGGCCGGCGAACCCGAACTCGGGATAGCGGTCGAACAGCAACCGCTGCTGCTCGGCGCCGCGGGTCGGTTTGGAGAATGCGATCATCACGAGGGCAGACCGTCCTTCAACTCGATGGGGGCGCCGGACTCGGCCGAAAGGTAGGCGCCGTCGAGCAGCGCGATGGTCCGAAGGTTGTCCCGGCCGCTGTTCGGGGCCTCGACGCCGGTCTCCACAGCGGTCAGCAGGCGATCGAGTCCGAGGAACATCGCCTCCGACCGTCCGCTGCCGACCAGCGGGTTGGGGATCGTCTTGGACTCGCCCTCGTGGTGCAGGACGGCTTCGGCGTACCCGAGCTGCAGGGTTCCCGTCGTACCGAAGACCACTGTTTCGGTGCGGTCGAGCCGGCTGGAGAAGCTCTGGACGTAGGTGACCGGGATGTCGCCGAAGAAGATCTGGACGCTGGCGTCGGTCTCACCGACAGCTTCGATGGCAGGCGACGAGAACGTCCGGGCCGACAGCCAAGTCGCTTCCTTGCCCAAGAGCAGGCGGAAGCCGTCGAACCAGTGGATTCCCATCACCGACAACGCGTGGTGTTCCTGGGTCAGCCGCCAGCCCTTGTCCTGCCGGAACATCATCTCCTGCTGGGAGATCGCGAGTACGTCGCCGATCTCGCCCTGCGCGATCAGCTCGCGGCCGAGGCCGAAGGCGTAGCTGTCCCGGAAGTTCTGGTTGACGGCGAGCTGGACCCCCGCCGCGTCACAAGCGTCCACGATCGACTGGGCGTCGGCGAAGTCGAACGAGAGCGGCTTCTCCACGAAGATGTGCTTGCCCGCGGCAGCGAGCTCGAGTACGGCGGAGGTCCGCACGTGGCTCGGCGTACAGACGACTGCGACATCCCAGCCGCCGGCCTCGATCATCTCGGCGACGGACTCGTACGTACGCGTGACGCCGTAGGTGTCGCGCACCCACTCACGTCGTTCGGCGAGCGGATCGGCGGCCGCGACGACCTCGACGCGGTCCGGGTGGTTGGCGTAGCTGGTCAGGTGGGATCGGGAGATGTTGCCTGCCCCGACGAGGGCGATCTTGTGTGCGGTCATGTGCCTTCCAGTGCAGTCGGCGGAGGGAGTGGGTCAGCCCTTGACCCCGGTCAGGGTGACGCCTTCGATCAGGTAGCGCTGGGCGAAAAAGAACAGGACGACGATCGGCAGGATCGTCGCGGTGGCGGCCGCCATCAGGTAGCCCCACTGCGCGTTGTAGGTGCCCTGGAACGACGCGAGGCCGAGGGCGAGGGTGAACTTGCTGCTGTCGTTGAGGTAGATCAGCGGATCGAGGAACTCGTTCCAGGTCCGGATGAAGGTGAAGATCCCGACCACCATCAGGGCCGGCTTCGACAGCGGGACGATCACCTGCCAGAACACCCGCAGCGGCGAGGCTCCGTCGATGTACGCCGCCTCGTCGAGCTCGTACGGGATGGTCAGGAAGAACTGCCGGAGCAGGAAGACGTTGAAGATGCCGCCGCCCGCGCCGCCGAGCCAGGCCGGCACGATCAGCGGGTAGTAGGTGTTGATCGCCTGGACCGCGTCCCACATCAGGAACGTGGGCACGAGCAGCACCGCCTGCGGCAGCATCAGCCCGCTGAGCAGGATGCCGAAGACGACGTTGCGTCCGCGCCAACGCAGCCGGGAGAAACTGAACGCCGCGATCGAGCAGGTGAGCAGCGTCCCGATGACCGTGAAGACCTCGATGATCATCGTGTTGAGGAAGTACCGGGCGAACGGTTGCGCGGTCAGCGCGCCGCTGAAGTTCGACCACTCGAACGGACGCGGGATCCATTGCGGCGGTGCGATGAACATCTGGTTGTTGTCCATCAGCGCGCTGCGGACCAGCCAGACGAACGGCAGCAGGGTCGGGACGACGCCGATGACGAGCACGGCGTAGAGGAGGATCCGTCGCTTGCGGACTTTGGTCATCGCGCGGCTCCCATCTCGTAGTAGACCCAGCGGTTGGAGGACCGGAAGAGCGCCACCGTGATCACCATGACGATCACGAACAGGGCCCAGGCCAGCGCGCTCGCGTAGCCCATCTCGCTCTTGGTGAAGGCGGTCGTGTAGAGGTAGTACACGTAGAACGTCGACGCGTTGTTCGGGCCGCCCTGGGTCATGATGTAGGCCTGGTTGAAGACCTGGAACGTGCCGATGATGCTGGTGACGAGGTTGTAGAACAGCACCGGCGTCATCATCGGCAGCGTGACGTGCCGGAACTGCCGCCAGGCGCCGCCGCCGTCGATCGCCACCGCCTCGTAGAGATGCCGGGGTACGCCCTGCAGGCCGGCGAGGAAGATCACCATGATGTTGCCGAAACCCCAACTGCTCATGAGGATCAGCGACGGCACCACAGCGGTCTCACTGAAGACCCAGTTGGAGGTTGGCGCCCCCAATTGCCGCAGTGTCGAGTTCAGCAGGCCGAAGTCCGGGTTGAAGATCCACAGCCACAGCACGGCATTGGCGACGCTCGGCACCAAGGTCGGCAGGTAGTAGATGGTGCGATAGACGCCGAGACCGCGGACCTTCGCGTTCAGCAGCATCGCGATCGCGAACGCGACCACCAGCGTCAGCGGCACCGCGCCCAGCGTGTAGTACGTCGTGACGCCGAGCGACTTGAGGAACAGCGGGTCCTGGCTGAACATGTGCACGTAGTTGTCGACCCCGACGAACGATGGTGTCGAGCCGATGGTCCAGTCGGTCAGGCTGAGCACCGCCGAGACCGCCATCGGCGCCAGGCTGAAGACGACGAACCCGATGATGGCAGGCAACGCCAGCAGCAGACCCCAGCGGCGCTCGAGCCGGCTCTGCCCGCTGACCCCGCTCCGAAGCTTCCGCGCCGCTCGCGTCACAGCAGTACGGCGGATCGCGACCTCGTCTGTCATGTCACCCTCCCGGCTTCTACTCGCCGACGACCTTCCGGTCGGGTGTCGAGAACGCGATCAGCATCACCGCGGTGTCGCTACCGACGTTGCGCGCGTTGTGGACTGTCCCCGCCGGGATCGAGATGGTGTCGCCGGCGGACATCGGCAGCTGGGTATCGCCGAGGCGGTGGTCGATCGTCCCACTGACGACGTGCAGCACCTCGTCGCAGTTCGGGTGGTAGTGCGGGGGATTCTGCTCGCCGGGCTCGATCGTGCACCGACCGATCGTCATCGTGTCGGAGTTGCCGATGGCCCCCGAAACCATCCACTCCAGCTTGCCCCACGGCTGGGGCTCGACGACGACCTTGTCGGCAGGTGTCAGTCCTCCACGGCCCACGATGTGCCTCCTGGCGTTGGCTGTCCGTTGTCCTGCCATCCTGGAAGCAGGACGCGAACTCCGACAGTGCCAATTCGGCACTCGTGGCGAGGATCAGCCGCGGTTGCCGACGATCCGCCAGGCCTCGGCCAGCGCGCGTACTCCGGCCAATAGTTCGGCATGGCTCGCCGCGAACCCGATCCGCAGGTGGTCGTCGAAGTCGTCGACACAGCTGAAGGTCGGACCGGGAAGCAGCTGTACGCCGAGACGTTCCGCGCGCTGGACGAGCGTCGTCGCGATCGGGATCGGCAGCCGGACCCACAAGGACGCCCCGCCCACCGGGACGACAGGTTCCCATTCCGGCAGGAGTTCGGTGAGTGAGCCGACGACGAGGTCGCGGGCCGCCCCGAGTACCCGGCTGCGCTCGGCTCTGGCCTCGTCGATCCGTGGCAGGAGCCGTGCAGTCGTCACCTGCGCGAGGAGCGACGTACCGAGATCCTCGCCTGCCTTGATCGAGGCCAGGGCCGCGACGGTCGCGGGGTCCGCCCGCAACCATCCCACTCGCAGGCCGCCCCAGAACGACTTGCTGACCGAGCCGACCGTGATCACGCTGGACCCCCAAGCGGCCATCGGCGTCGCGGGCGGTTCGTCGATCATCGCGTCCGCCAGCGTCGTGTCGTCGAGCACGGTCAGGCCGAGGTTCGTGGCGGTGATCGCGAGCTGCCGTCGCCGGCCGGTGTTCATCACCGAACCGGTCGGGTTGTGCACGGTCGACTGCATCACGAGGAGCTTCGGCTTGGTACGGCGTACCGCTGCGATCAGCTCGGAGGTCTCGATGCCGTACGGTCCGCGCCGGATCGGTTCGAGGCGCGCGCCCGCGGCCCGGAGTACCTCGATCGCGCCGCGGAACGACGGCTCCTCGACCAGCGCGACCGAGCCCGGCTCGAGCATCGAGACCGCGGCCATCCGCATCGCCTGCTGGGCGCCCGAGGTGATCAGGATCTGGTCCTGGATAGTGGGCAGGCCGATCGAGCTGTAGTACTTCGCGACCTCGACGCGCAGCGCGGGCAGACCTTCGGGGACGTACCCGTGGGAGTCGACCAGCGGCGCGAGCTCCGGACCCACGACCGAGGCCGCGTCGACGACCAGGCGGAGTCCCGGGAGCGCGGCGCTGCGCAGGTCGATCCGCGGCCCGATGCTCGGCGCGTTCGCCAGGAACGACTCGAACCGGTCGTCGCCGCGTACCCCGAGGAACTGCCGGGCCGAGCTGACATACGTGCCGTCACCGCGCCGGCTGGTCAGGATCCCGTCGCCGCGCAACTCGTCGAACGCCGAGCCGACGGTGTTGCGACTGACGTCCAGCGCCTCGGCGAGCGAGCGTTCGGACGGCAGCCGGACACCGGCCGCGAGCTTGCCGGAGACGACCAGCATCCGCAGGTGACTCGCCAGTTGGGTGTGCAGAGCGCCCTCGCCCAGTCCCCACTGTCCCATCAGGCGAACCATCTGATGCACATTCAGCGGGGTGACCATTCGCGGGGAATTGGCTCTCGTTGCCTTCATTCCGGTCCTCCATCATGGGACAGAACTTCGGGAGGAGACCATGGCCACCGTCGCACTCGTAGGCACGCTCGACACCAAGAGCTCCGAGTATCGGTTCGTCGCCGAACGACTCCACGACCTCGGAGTCGAGGTGATCATGATCGACTGCGGAGTGCTAGGGGAGCCGGGCTTCCCACCGCAGATCTCTCGCCGTGAGGTCGCCGGGCGAGCCGGTGAGGACCTCGACCGATTGGTCGCTGCAGGTGATCGCGGCGACGCCGTCCAGGCGATGTCGCGCGGTGCGGCGAAGGTCGTCGAGGAGTTGTACGCCGCCGGCCGGCTACAGGGCGCGATGGCGCTTGGCGGCACCGGCGGTACCTCGCTGGCAGCAGCAGCGTTCCGGCCGCTGCCGCTCGGAGTACCCAAGCTGATCGTCTCGACAGCCGCTGCCGGCGACAATTCGCCGTACGTCGGTGAGACGGATCTGATTCTGGTCCCGAGCGTGGTCGATGTGGCCGGACTGAACCGGATCTCGACCCGTGTCCTCGGCAATGCCGCCGCGGCGATGGCCGGCATGGTCACCGCGGCGCCCGTCCAGGCGTCCAGCGACGAGAAGCCGCTGGTGGCTGCTTCGATGTTCGGCGTCACGACCCCCTGCGTCACCAGGGCGCGGGAGCAGTTGGAGGCGCTGGGGTACGAGGTCCTGGTGTTCCACATGACGGGCGCCGGCGGACGCACTCTCGAATCGCTGGTGTCGAACGGCATGCTCGCAGGCGTCCTCGACGTCACGACGACCGAGCTGGCCGATCACCTCGTCGGCGGAATCTTCGACGCCGGACCCGATCGGCTCTGCGCGGCGGCGCGGACCGGCACTCCCGCGGTCGTCTCGCTCGGTGCTCTCGACATGGTCAACTTCGGGCCGGTCGACACCGTGCCTTCGCAGTTCGCGGATCGCCTGTTCTACCAGCACAACGCCACCACGACCTTGATGCGTACGACGCCCGCGGAGTGTCGCGAGCTCGGCACCCAACTGGCGGCAAGGGTTCGCGAGTCAGTCGGGCCTGCGACCGTCTTCATTCCCTTGAACGGCATCTCGGCGATCGCGGTCAAGGACGGGGCGTTCTACGACCCGGAGGCCGATCAGGAACTGTTCGACGCTGTCCGCGCCGGACTGCGGGACAGCTCTGTCGAGCTGGTCGAACTGAGCTCTGACATCAACGCCGTGGAGTTCGCCGACGCCATGGTGCAGCGGTTGCACAGCGCGATATCCACTGCCCGGTGAGCAATGAGAGATCACGAGGGAGACCGAGTATGGGCCGAATCGAGCGCCACGACATCCTGCAGCGGCTGCGCGGCAAGGTGGAGCGGCACGAGCCGATCGTCGGCGGCGGGGCCGGCACCGGCCTGTCCGCCAAGTGCGAGGAGGCCGGCGGGATCGACCTGATCATCGTCTACAACTCGGGACGGTTCCGGATGGCGGGCCGCGGTTCGCTGGCCGGGTTGCTTGCCTACGGCAACGCCAACGACATCGTGCTCGAGATGGCCGCCGAGATCGTCACCGTCGTCGAGCGGACGCCGGTGCTGGCCGGCGTCAATGCCACCGACCCGTTCTACCAGCCCGACGCCTTCCTCGCGAAGCTCGTCGCGGCCGGGTACTCCGGCGTGCAGAACTTCCCGACCGTCGGGCTGATCGACGGCACCTTCCGCCAGAACCTCGAAGAGACCGGCATGGGCTATCAGCGAGAGGTCGAGCTGATCCGGCTCGCGGCCGAGCGCGACCTGCTGACCACGCCGTACGTCTTCTCCGCCGAGGACGCCGCCGCGATGGCCGAGGCCGGCGCCGACGTGATCGTCTGCCATATGGGCCTGACCACCGGCGGCCAGATCGGCGCCGAGACCGCGCGCAACCTCGACGACTGCGTCCAACTGAGCAACGAATGGTCCGAGGCCGCCCGCGCCGTCCGCGACGACGTCATCATCCTCGTCCACGGCGGCCCGGTCGCCGAACCCGCCGACGCCGAATACGTCCTCCGCAAGACCACCGGCATCCACGGCTTCTACGGCGCTTCCTCCCTCGAACGCCTCCCGGTCGAACGAGCCCTGGTCGAGCAGACCCGGGCGTTCACCTCGATCACCTTCTAGACCTGGTCCGAGCCCGCCGACGCCGGCGGGCTCGGACGTCGTCGGCTAGGTGGTGGTGAGGAATTGGACCTCGGCGAGGTTGGTGAAGCCGCCGTGGTTGTCGCTGACGCGGAGTAGTGGTTGAGAGGTTGGGGCGGTCAGGGGGTAGACGTACCACTGGTTGCCGTCGGCAATTCCGGTGACGGTCGTGAGGGTTGTCCAGGTGGTGCCGCCGTCGGATGAGCCTTGGACGACGGTCCCGTTGGCGCGGCCGGGGAAGTTACTGCGGGGATGGACCCGGATCGCGTCGAACGTGAGAGGCGTGGTGGGGCTGACCTGGACCCAGCCGTTGCCGCTCGTGGTATCGGTGAAGGTGTTGATGTCGCCGTCGAACATCCGCCAGCCGTTCGCCTCCGGCGTGCCTACGCCGGGGAATGCGGGGCTGGAGGCAACGACCCAGCTCTGCTCGACCGGCACCGTGCGGACGCGGGTGTTCCAGAGTTGGAGTGAGCTGCCGTCGGTGGTGTCGACGATGGTCGCACCAGTCTGACCAGTGGAGGTGGTGTAGTCGACGCTGAACCGCAGCGTGCGGCCGTACGCGACGTCATCGGGCAGTGTCGCGGTCGCCGTCCAGTGGGTGCTGTCGCTGCTGGTGACGTGAGCGTCGAGACCCTCGATGCTCGCCGCCACGGTGCTCAGTGGTTCGCCGGCGGTCATGGTGAGGGTGACGGTGTCGCCGTCCTGCGCGAGGGTCGGATCGCTGTCGTTCGAGGCGATCGAGACGGACTGCATCGCCGTACTCATCTCGACCCGCTGGCCGTAGACCCGGAACTCGCTGAAGCTGGACAAACCGGGGTACGCCGGATCGGTCGGCACACCCGGATGGTCGACCTGGAGCTTCACGAACCGGAAGCTCTTGCCCTTGACCTCGTCACGGACCGGGATCCGCTCCAGAGCGAACCCATTGTCCGAGGTATCGGTCGTTTCGCGCGACGTCAGCAACGTCCAGGTCCGGCCGTCGTTGGACCCGTAGACATTGGCGCCCTGGGTCCGATTCGCGAAGTTGTACCGGGCCTGCAACCCGAACGCGTCAGCCGTGACCCGGAAGCCGGACCCGAAGTCGATGATCGCCGGCGCGGTCAGGTCGCCGGAGAACGTGTTGAAGTCACCGTCGAGCAGGTTGCCCAGGGCAACCGGGGACAACGTCGCCGAGGTGGCCCGGCCGAAGTAGTCGAACGATCCGTCGTCGGACATCGTCGGCGTCAGCTTCTCCAGGTGCGCGACCGCGTTCTGGAGGGTGACGAGATCAGCGGCGAAGGTCGCCGAGTCCGCGCTCTGGACGTGACCTTCGGCCACGGCCTTGGCTGTCTCGACCGCACTCGCGGTCGCACGGGTGTAACCGACAGCGTCGTACCCGTCCAGCGCCGCACGGATCGCCGCCGAGCGGTCCCGGCTGACCGTCAGCCGGACCCGGAGTACGGCGTCTGTGGTCGGGTCGGAGGCAACGACGAACGTGTTGACCGTGCCGACCTGCCGCGTGGTCGGACGCCACGTCAGCGTTCCCGTCTGCGCGTCGATCGCTGCGCCCGCGGGCAGTGTTGTTCCAGCTGTGTAGGTCAGCGGATCGTTGTCCGTAGCAACGAGAGTCGCTGACAGCGGCTCACCCGCGACACCGAGCAGGCGTAGGTCGGAGCCTTGCGGGAACTGCGGTGGTGACAGCTCGGTCTTCGCCTTCAGGTTGACGGCATCGAGATCCACATCGGATCCCAAGACCGTGTAATACGCGAGATACTCGCCGCCGGCGCTGCCGCGAAGCTTGCTGGTGCTCATGTCGTACGTGATGTACCGCCACTTGCCGTGCGTGTCAGGCAGCGTCAACGAGTAGTACGGCGCGAGCGTTCGTTGCTTGCGGATCTGCAAGGTCGCCGTACCGGTCGTCCGGATGAGAATGCCGACCGGGCTGTACCCGGACCGGTCGTCGTACAGCAGGGTCCGCACCGCCAAGGTCGAGTGGGCCTTCATCCGGACGTACGTCCCGTGCACCGACGTCCCCGGCGTGATCGGCACAGTGCGCGTCTCGGCTTGAACCAGTGCGTTCTGCTGCACCGGCGTCGTCGTACCGGCGAGCGATGCTGGGAACGACAGCCAGGCGTCCGGATTGAAGTCCGGGTTGCTGTTCCAGAAGTTGTACGGCGCTGTGCCCCAGAAGAACTGTGGTCCGCCGTCCTGCTTGGTCGCGAGCTCGGTGATGCTCGGCGCGATCTTGGAAACAGCCGGTCCGAGCAGGCCCTCGTAGATCGTGTAGAGCTCGTTGGTGGGGTCGAAGAGCCGGCCGCGATACGCCTGCGACAGGACTCCGCCGCGTTGGGTGGTGTCGATCCAGGGGATGTCCTTGCCCATCATGAACGCGAAGAACTGCTCCGATCCGCGCAGCAGCCGGTAGTCCCCGAACGCGTACGGCGAGACCGCGTCGCGCCGCGTCGACACCGTGCCGAGGACCGGGTCGAGCCGGGTGCCCTGGACGTCGATGACCCGCGCGAGCTGGGTCAGCATCGTGACGTCGTCCCAGGCGTGCGCCTGGTCCCGTCCCATCTCCTGCAACTGCACGAACGAGCGCCCGTACGGATTGCGCGGATCGTTCTTGGCAATGACCGGCATCACCTTGCTGAGGGCGCCGTTGGTGTCGACGTCGGTGTTGGTCGAGTTGACCGAGAACCACTCGACCGCCTCGCGATAGCGGGCGAGGTTGTCGGTGAAGATGTAGCCGGCGATCGCGCCGATCAGCGAGTAGCTGTGCTGACCCATGAAGTTGTGGTTGCGATACAGGAAGGTCTGGGTCAGCGGTACGACGAGGTTGGCGGTCAGGTTCGCCGTGTCGCTGTCGTTCCAGGCGAGGTCGTAGCCGCTCGTCCCCGGGTTCACGCTGGTGTAGCGCAGGATCTCCGCGGCCGCGAGCATCCGCATCAGCGGGGCGCCGCTGTGGATGTGGGCGTCCGGGTAGTACACGTAGCCGTTCGGATCCATGTGGCTCCAGATCCGGATCAGCCGCAGGCTGTTCTCGCGGTACATCGGATCGCCGGTGATGACGTACTGGATCGCCTGCGTGTACGCGCGGAACGCGTCGTCGATGAACTGCGACTCGACGCCCTGCGAGTTGAACGCCTTGTTCGCGGGCTGGTCCGCACCGGGGCCAAGGTTCCGTGAACTGAAGGTCGTCGACGCGTACGACGTGGCGGTCATCGCCGCGTAGTACGACGCCCACGGTTCCACGTGCTGCTGAACCTGGGTCCGCGCGGTCTCGAGGGATGACGCGCTGACCGCCAGACCGGGATGCACGAACCCGGCCGCTGAGGTCACGCGGTTGATCGTTGGCGCGGGAAACCCGGCGGCGGCCGCGGGTGGCGCGACCCCCACGAGCCCGCCTATCGCAGTGAGGACGGCAGCCACCGCAACCGCCACGGCTGCCCGGAGCTGATTCATCGTGGGTCACTCTCCCTAGATCGTCGGCGGGACCAGCGGGAGCCTCGCATCGCGGTCAGCGGCGGCCAAGAACGAAGTCGTTCCCGAAATTTTTGGAACCCTCATAGTTAACGATTGCTGTGCGACGCTTGAGCGCACATCGAGCGGTTGATCCAGAAAGCGCTCTCTGGACTTTGGAGGTACCGTGCCCGATCGACCGCCGGCCGTCTTCGTGTTGTCCGCGGAGCACTGGCCGTCGCTGTTCCCGGCCGCCGTCCTGCAGCGGATCGGCGAACTCGTCGCCTGCGACCCGGTGTTGGTCGTCGACCGGTTCGACGATCCGCGCCTCGACGGGCGGCTCGCTGATCTCGAGATCCTGATCACCGGCTGGGGCTGTCCCGCGGTCGACGTACCGCTACTGGATGCGATGCCGAAACTCCGCGCGGTGCTGCATGCCGCCGGCAGTGTGAAAGGGCACCTGTGTCCGGAGGTGTGGGAGCGGGGCGTTGCCGTCTCGTCAGCGGCGTCGGCCAACGCCGTACCGGTCGCGGAGTACACCCTCGGCGCGATCCTCCTGGCAGGCAAGGGCGCGTTCGGATTGCGCGAGCGCTATCGCCGCGAGCGGGGCTTCGAGCTGGGGTTCATCCATCCGGATGTGGGGAACTACGGGCGCACGGTCGGCATCATCGGCGCATCCCGGATCGGCCGGCAGGTGATCGATCTCCTGCGGCCGCTGGACTTCCGCGTCCAGGTCTACGACCCGTACGCCGAGGACGTGGATGTGGTCGACCTGGCGACGCTGCTCTCGACCAGCGACATCGTCAGCGTGCATGCGCCCTCCACGCCGGAGACGTACCGCATGATCGGGCGGGAGCAGTTGGCGCTGATGCCCGACGGCGCGACGTTGATCAACACCGCGCGCGGACAGCTCGTCGACACGGAGGCGCTGACCGCCGAACTGCTGTCGGGACGGCTCGCGGCGATCCTCGACGTGACCGATCCCGAGCCGTTGCAGCCGGGCTCGCCGCTGTTCAGCCTGCCGAACGCGTTCCTCACACCACACGTCGCGGGATCGCACGGCAACGAGCTCACCCGCCTCGGCGCCTGCGTCGCGGATGAGCTCCAGCGCTTCCTGGCCGGGGACCCGCTCCGCTTCCCGGTCACGCTCGCCGATCTCGATCGCGGTGCCTGAAAGACAACGATCCCTGCCCTTGACACGCCTTGGCGGCGCAGTTAGGTTCCCGACAGATGGAAAGCGCTTTCTATAGAAATCGGAAGGAGACTGCCATGACCGATCTGCCGGCCGGGCGGCGCCGCGCGATGCTGCGGACGAGCCTGTGGCTGAGTCTGCTGGCACTGCCCGCGGTGGCGTTCTTCCTGGTCTTCAGCTATGCGCCGATGGCCGGGCTGGTGGTCGCCTTCAAGGAGTTCGACATCAGCCGCGGCATCTTCGGCAGCCCGTGGAACGGCCTGGACAACTTCCGGTACTTCTTCAGCTCCGGCGACGCGCAGCGGATCCTGGTGAACACGCTGCTGCTCAACGTGCTGTTCCTGGCCGCGACGCTGGCCGCCGGCGTCACCCTCGCGATCATGCTCAACGAGCTCCGCGGCCGGTACTTCAAGCGGGTCGCCCAGTCGACGATCTTCTTCCCGTACTTCGTCTCGCCGGTCGTGATCGCGATCATGCTGCAGGTGCTGCTGTCCGGGCCGGCCGGCTCGGGGGGCGCGGTCAACGACGCGCTGTCGGGCTTCGGTCTGCCGACCGTCAGTTGGTACACCGAGCCCGGTCCGTGGCCGTGGATCCTCACCGTGGTGAAGGTCTGGCAGATGGGCGGCTACATGAGCGTCATCTTCCTGGCCGCGATCACGTCGATCCCCGAGGACGTCTACGAGGCCGGCCAGATCGACGGCGCGAGCCGTGCGCAGATGGCGTTGCGGATCACGCTCCCGTTGCTCAAGCCGACCGCGGCGGTGCTGCTCGTCCTCGGCGTCGGGCGGATCTTCTACGGCGACTTCGGCACGATCTACGCGATCATCGGCGACAACGGCACGCTCTTCCCGACGACCGATGTCATCGACACCTACGTCTTCCGTTCCCTGCGCCAGATCGGCGACTTCGGCACCACGGCCGCGATCGGCCTGTTCCAGTCCGTCGTCGGGTTCGTTCTGGTTGCGACGGCCCTGCTGATCCAGCGCCGGTACTCGAAGGAAACGAGCCTGCTGTGACCACTGCCCTTACCTCGAGCCTGGCGAAGACCACGGCCCGGACCGCGACCCGACGCCGTCGCCGCCCGGAGGCCTTCACCGTCGTCAGCGTCATCGGCGTCACCTGCTTCATGCTGATCTGCCTGGTGCCGTTCTGGATGATCGTGTCCGGTTCGTTCACCGACGAGCAGACGCTGGCCACCAGCGGGTACAGCCTGATTCCGAGGCCGTTCTCCACCACGTCGTACGAGCTGATCTTCACCGGTCCGACCGTGCTGAGCGCCTACACCGCGAGCATCTTCATCACCGTCGTCGGTACGGCGATGGCGCTGGCCTTCACGTCCGGGCTGAGCTGGGTCATCGCGCGGCGTCTGCCCTACGTCAGCAGGCCGTTGGCGGTGTTCGCCTACATCCCGATGCTGTTCACCGGCGGCCTGGTTCCGCTGTACCTGCTCGTCACGCAGTACCTGAAGCTGCAGAACAGCTACTTCGCCGTCATCCTGCCGTTGCTCGTGGCACCTTTCCTGGTCTTCATCCAGGTCTCGGCCTTCCGCCAGCTGCCCGAGGAGATACTCGACTCGGCGCGGGTCGACGGCGCGGGGGAGATGCAGATCTTCTTCCGCATCGGGCTCCCGCTGTCCAAGCCGATCCTCGCGGTGATCGGCCTGTTCTACGCCGTGCACTACTGGAACGAATGGTTCACGGCGCTGTTGTTCATGTCGGACGTGCACAAGTATCCGCTGCCGCTGTTACTGCAGAACCTGATCTCGAACGTCTCGTTCTCGCAGATGCTGCCGACGGCCGCGGAGCAATCGACGCCGGTCTACCAGCTCCGGCTCGCCCTGACGGTCGTCACCATCGGCCCGATCCTGCTCGCGTATCCCTTCGCGCAGCGCTACTTCGTCAAAGGCATCACTCTCGGAGCCACCAAAGGCTGACGGCTCCGTCCCACCACTTTCAGTACTCCAGGAGGCATCGTGCCCGCCACATCTCCAGCCGGTCTCAGCAGGCGCGGCTTTCTGGCCGCCACCGGCGGCCTGTCCCTCGCGTCCCTTCTCGGCCTGAACGGTTGCGGCGATTCGTCGTCCGGTTCCGGTTCCGGCTCCGGTGGTAGCGTCGACAACCTCGCGTTGCTGCTCCCCGGTGATGCGCCGAAGGGCTGGGACGCCGTACTCGCGAAGGTGAACGAGAAGCTGAAGAAGGATCTCGGCTTCACGATCTCCCCGCAGTTCATCGCCTGGTCGAACTACCAGCAGCAGTCGCTGCTGAAGTTCACCGCCGGCGAGAAGTTCGACACCGCGCTCCAGGCGCGCTGGCTGAACATGATCCAGCTGGTCGCGAGCAAGTCCCTCGTGCCGGTCGGTGACCTGATCGCCAAGTACCCGAACCTGAGCAAGACCCTTGATTCCCAGCTGCTCGAGCAGAACAAGTGGTCCGGCAAGCTGTACGGCATCCCGCAGGTCAACTCCGCCGCCCGCCTGCATCACTTCACCGTCCGGCAGGACCTGGCCGACAAGCTCGGCGCCGGCGACCTCAGCACGTTCGACCAGCTGGAGAAGTTCTGGTACGACGTCAAGCAGAAGGAGAAGATCACTCCGGTCGGCATCTCGTCGAACATGCCCGACCTGCTCGTCGCGTTCGCCCCGGTGGGCTGGCTCAACCAGCACGACTGGGAGAACCCGCACGTCAGCGTGCAGACCTTCAGCGGCGGCTCGTTCCCGTTCTACCTGGCGCAGGACGGCAAGACGACCGGCTCGGCCCACCCGATCCCGTTCTGGGAGGCGCCCGGCGTTCTCGACGCGCTCCGCACGGTCCGCAAGTACTACCTCGACGGCATCATCAACAAGGACGCGCTGAACGTCGACTCTTCCACGATCGGCACCCAGTTCGAGTCCGGCCGGATCTCCACCCGCTGGGCGATGACCGACGGACTGTCATCGCAGTCACTGGCGCCGCTGCGCAAGGCCGTGCCGGGCGCCCAGATCGCCAACGTCATCCCGCTGGGCGGCGGCAAGGGCGCGAAGCCGAACCAGACCTTCCAGGCCGACAACTTCGTTGTGCTGAACGTCAAGGGCAAGAGCAACGAACGCGCCATGCAACTGGAGGACTGGGTCTCGATCAAGGAGAACCACGATCTGCTCAGCTACGGCGTCGAAGGCAAGGACTGGAAGCCGGTCGGCGCGGACAAGTTCGAGCAGCTGTCGCAGTACGGCTTCCCCGGGTTCGCCCTGTGCTGGCGGCAGAAGCTCGAGAAGAAGATCAAGGACATCACCCCGACCGAGGAGGCGTGGTTCGACTGGGCGCAGGACTACAACAACTTCACCGTCGACCCGTACGCGTCCTTCGTGCCGGACGTGACGCCGGTGAAGCGGCAGGACTCCCAGGTGAGCGCGGCGATGACGCAGTACGGGAATCCGTTGTGGATCGGTGCGGTCGACGTCGACAAAGGCCTGGACAGCCTGAAGAAGGCAGTCGACAAGGCCGGGCTCGCGGATCTGCAGGCCGAGATGGAGAAGCAGGCGAACGCATACCTCAAGGGTGCCTGAGGGCCGATGAGTACGCCGCGGAGGAAGCTCGCCGTCGTCGCGCGGGAGGCCGGCGTCTCGGTATCCACGGTGTCGAAGGTACTGCGGGCGTACCCGGACGTGGCGCCCGCGACGCGCGAGCGGGTGCGCGCTGTACTGCGCAGCGCCGGCTATCCGGTGGAGACCGCAGTACGGCGGGATCCGTCTGTGCTGGTCGACGTCGTGGTCGGCAGTACTGAGAGGACGTGGGCCGGCGAGGTTCTCGCGGGCCTGGCCGACCGGGTCCGCGAGCCCGGGTTGGCTGTCGTGGTCACGACGGTCACGCCCGGGTGCGCGGTCCCCAGGCTGTGGCTGGAGCAGTTGTTCGCGCGGGGCAGCCGTGGAGTGATCGGGCTCGATGCGGAGTTCACCGAGGTGCAGCGGATGTACCTCGCGGCACATCAGATCCCTTGTGTGCTGGTCGATTCCGGCCTCGACGACGCGGTGTCACATGCGTTGGGCGCGATCCTCGAGGTGCCCGCGGAGCTCGCCGGCTAACGCACCCGGCTGACCGAGCTCCGGATCACCACATGGGTCTTGAACAGCCGGTGATCTCCGGTCCAGCCCGGCTGCAGGTGCTGGTCGGCGACCGCGATCTGGGCCGCCGTACGTCCGAGGTCCTCGTAGGGCACGTGCACGGTGGTCAGTCGCGGGCGCAGGTCCTGGGCGAGCTCGACGTCGTCGTACCCGACGACGGACAGGTCCTCGGGCACGGACAGGCCCTGCTCGTTCGCGGCGGCGTACACCCCGGCCGCGACCACGTCGGTGCCCGCGAAGACCGCGGTGAAATCGTGGCCTGCGGTCAGCCTGCGCCGGGTCAGCTGGTAGCCGGAGGCGCGAGTGAATTCGCCGTGCTCGACCAGTTCCGGAGCATCCGGTACGCCGAAGTCGGTCAGCGCCCTGCGATGCCCCGCGAGCCGCTCGATGCTGGTGCTGTGCCGCTCCGCGCCGGCCAGGAACAGGATGCGCCGATGGCCCTGCGACAGCAGATGGCTCGTCAGAGCGTAGGCGCCGTTCTCGTTGTCGTGCTCGATCACGGCGGCGGGAACCCCGTCGCCCAACGGCGGCCGGCCGCAGAGCACCAGGAGCGAACCGGCCGCGTGGAGTGAGTTCGCGAGCTCGGTCATCTTCTGCCGGTACTCGTCGGCCCCGTCCGTGACGCCGCCGATCAGGATCACCGCGCCGGCTCGCTGCTCGCGCATCAGTTGCACGAGCGCCAACTCCCGCTGCGGGACGCCCTGGGTGGTGCCGATCAGCGTGAGCCAGCCGCGCTGCGCCGCTTCCTGCTCGACGCCGTGCGCCGCGTCGGCGAAGGACTGGCCGCGAACATCCGCCAGGATGAACGCCATCGTCTTCGATCCAGCGCCCGCGGCGAGCGCCCGCGCGTGCGTGTTGGCGGAGTAGTTCAGCTCGCGGATCGACCGCTGGACGCGTTGCCGGGCGGAGCGGGAGACCGGGTAGTTGTCGGCCAGCACCCGGGACACCGTCGCCGGTGAAACCCCTGCATGGGCGGCCACATCGGCAAGCGTCGGACCCGTCGACGCCCTCCGACGACCGGATGCTCCCTCGTCTGTCATGTTCCCCTCTCGTGGCATCGCGAGTCTAGTGCCGGCCGGGGGGAGCGGTGGACGACCGGATCACCACGTGCGTCCCCAGCATCATGTGCTGGTCGAGAGCGTGCTCGTCGCGGTGCAACGCCAGCCGTACGGCGGCCCGCCCGAGTTCCTCGTGCGGGATGCGGACGGTGGTCAGCGCGGGGTTGAGGTCGGCGCTCAGCGGGATGTCGTCGTACCCCACGACCGAGACGTCCTCGGGGACCCGCAGGCCGGCGTCCCGGAGGGCGGCGAGTACGCCGCTGGCGACCATGTCGGTGACGCCGACGACCGCCGTCATCCCGGCACCGCGGGCCAGCAGCGCGGTCGTCTGCCGGTAACCGGACTCGCGATCGTAGTTGCCGCTGACAATGAGTTCGCGGTCGATCTCGACACCGCGGGCGGTGTGTGCCGCGGTGTACCCGCCGAGCCGTGCGCCCGTCGTGGTGTGCTCCGGCTCGCCGGCGCCGACGAACGCGATCCGCCGGTGCCCGAGGGAGATCAGGTAGTCGGTCACCGCGAACGCGCCGCCCTCGTTGTCGTACTCGACCACAGTGGCAGGCACGTCCGGACCGATCGGCGGACGGCCGCACAGCACCAGCCGCGAGCCGACCCGGTCGAGCGAGTGCGCGATCTCCGCCATCCGGCGGGTGTGGGACTCGGTCCGAAGCCCGCCGCCGACGAGTACGACGGCCTCGGCCTGCTGCTCGCGCATCAACTCGATCAGCTCGAGCTCGCGGTCGGGGTCGCCGTGATGCGTCGAGACAAGACACACCCTGCCCTCGGCGGTGGCCTGCAGCTCGACGCCCTGGCCGATACAGGCGAACAACGGCCCGACCAGGTCGCGGACCACGAACGCGACGGTGCGGGTCGACCCGCCGACGAGCGCCCGGGCCTGCGCGTTGATGACGTAGTCGAGGTCGCGGACCGCGCGGAGCACTCGCTTCCGGGTCGAGGCACTGACCGGATAGTCGCCGCCGAGCACTCGCGAGACAGTGGTGGCGCTGACGTTCGCGGCGGCCGCGACGTCCTTGACCGTCGGCCGGCCGTTGGACGACGGTCTGGGCACCCGGGATCTCCTCGAGGGTCGGAAAATTTCGCTGGTCGAGCTGGAGCTGGAGCTGCATAGAAAACGTTAACTATGCTGCCACTCATGCAGCCCGATGTCGAAGCCGTACGGCTGTGCTTCACGGCCGGAGGAGCCGGCGAGCCGATCCTCCTCGTGCATGGCTGGGGCGGGGACGGCCGGTCCTGGAATCCGGTCGGGTTCGCCGGCCGCCGGGTCGTGACGGTTGACCTCCGAGGTCACGGGCGCTCGCCGGTTCCTTCCGGCGGATACCGGCCGCAGGACTATGCCTTTGATCTCGCTGAGCTGCTCGAGGAGCTCGACCTCGGACCGGTTGTCGCGGTCGGCCATTCGATGGGTGGTCAGATCGTGGTGCGGCTGGCTCTGGATCGTCCGGAGCTGGTCGGCGCGGTTGTGGCGATCGATCCGGCGTACGGCGCTGACGAGGTCGAGGCGGCGTCGTTCCAGCAGCGGCTGAGCGATCTCCGGCGAGACGGGGCGGCTGCCGCCGTACGGCAGTTGGGAGATCTGACTGATGAGGTGAGAGAGCAGCTGTTGCGTACGCCGGGGCATGTTCTCGCCGAGAGCTACGCCGGGATGTACACAGATCCGGGCGCGATCGGGGCGCGTCCTGCGGCGGCGAAGGCTTTGGCGTCGTTGGGGCGGCCGCTGCTCTGCATCCGGCCGACTCCGTCGATGGCAGCTTGGGATCTAACCTGTGCGGTTCGCCCCGGCTCGCGCGTTGTCCTGTGGCGCGATGCTGGACACTTTCTCCATCGCGAACGACCGCAGGCATTCACACGGCTCGTCAACAGTTGGTTGGGGTCGCTGGAGGGACTATGACGTTGCTTGAGAGCCAGCAATCGGACCCGTTCGCGGGACGGTCTGAGTGGCCGCCGCGGTGGATCCGGGCGGCGGAGAGCGGTGAGGTGGTCGGCTTCCGGCTGCGGGTCGAGTGCGCGGAGGCGGCTGAGGTCGTCGTACATGTGTCGGCTGACGAGCGGTATGAGCTGTGGCTCGACGGCGAACTCGTCGGTCGTGGTCCGTCGCGGGGCGAGGTTGGCCACTGGTCGTTCGAGAGCTACCGGCTGCGGTTCCCGGCTGGTGAGCATTGGCTTGCCGCCCGAGTGTGGAGCCTCGGAGACGACGCGCCGCTGGCGCAGCTGAGCCTGGGGGACGGTCCGACCTTCCTGCTCGCAGCCGAGGCTGGCTCGGAGCTGGGACTCGACACCGGTACGGCGGATTGGCGCGCGGCCACGCTGCCCGGGCATGGCCTACGACCGAGAGGCGACGGCTACGGCTGCGGCGCCAGGCACATCAGCGACGGCCGCAGCTTTCCATGGGGTTGGCAGACCGGCGCCGACAGCCTCGCCTGGCCGGCCGCCGCGGCCGGCGACCCCGCGCGCAGCCGCGAGAGCGCTGGTGCTCGCGATCCCGGCCGCGGTCGTGCTTGTTCGGGTGACGAGTCGCGGTTGCTGGTTCCGGGTCGGTTGCCTGCGCCGGTGCGGCGGTGGGTCGAGGGGTGCGCGCGTCCGGCATGTCGCGGAGCATCCGGTGGGCGCGCCGACGCGCGACCGGGTCGTGGATCCGGTGGACCACTTCGGCGGTGAGGCCGGGGACTGGCAACGGCTGCTCGGCGGTACCGCGCTGGTGTTGCCGCCCGGGACCTGCCGTCGGGTGCTGATCGACCTCGACCAGTACGTCTGCGCGTACCCGGTCCTGGAGCTCGAGGGCGGCCGCGACGCCGAAGTACGCGTGCATTGGCAGGAGTCCCTGTATGAGACGGAACCCCAAGCAGGTAAGGGACATCGCGACGTTGTCGAGGGCAAGCTGTTCGGTCGGGCCGGGCTCGAGGAAGACGGCCTCGGTGACCTGTTCATCGCCGGCGGAGGCCGCGAGCGACACAGCACACTGTGGTGGCAGTCCGGCCGGTACGTCGAGGTCCTCGTCACCACAGCGACCGAACCGCTGGCGATCACCGGGTTGCGGTTCTCTGAGACGCACTATCCGTACGAGGACCGCAGCGGCTTCACCGCCAGCGACCCGCGGCTCGCGCAGGTCGGCGTACTCGCCTTCCGGACGCTGCAGGCGTGTAGCCATGAGACGACGATGGACTGCCCGTACTACGAGCAGTTGCAGTACGCCGGGGACACCCGTCTGCAGTGCCTGGTCGCCTACGCCACGACCGGCGACGACGCACTCGCCCGCCAGGCCCT
This sequence comes from Kribbella rubisoli, assembly GCF_004217145.1. Lineage (GTDB taxonomy): Bacteria > Actinomycetota > Actinomycetes > Propionibacteriales > Kribbellaceae > Kribbella > Kribbella rubisoli. Next base: position 916,335 of record NZ_SHKR01000012.1, read on the forward strand.
ACGCGCCTTCGCCCGTAGCCAGGGAGGAAACGGGCTGACCCTCTCGCGCACGCCGTCCCGGCACTCGTCGCCCATCCCGCCGTTCACGCTGTGGTGGGTGGCGATGGTGCACGACTTCGCTTTGTGGCGCGGCGATCTGGCCTTCGTCGCCGAGCTCATGCCGGCGGTCCGCGCGGCCCTCGACGTACATCGCCGTGCGGTCGACGATCGCGGGATCTTCCAGGCCCTGCACGGCTGGAACTTCACCGACTGGGTGCCGGGCTGGGAGGCGGGCTGCCCGCCCGGGATCGTCCAGGACGGAGAACAGCACCCCGACTGGCCCGGGCCCGGAACCGGTGTGTCTGCGGTACTGCAGCTGCAGTTGTCGCTGGTGGCCCGGCAGGCAGCCGACCTGGAGTCTTGGGTCGGCGACAACGCCGACCGGAACTCGCAGCTGGCCGACCGATTGCTCGAAGCCGCCGACGAAGCCTTCTACGACGCCGACCGCAAGCTGTATGCCGACAACCTCGAGCACACGGCCTTCAGCGAACACGCCCAGTCGCTCGCACTGCTCGCGGGAGCGAAGTACGGCGAGACGGCGGTTCGGAGGATGCTCCAGGAACCAGGCCTGGCACGCACCACGGTGTACTTCGACCACTACCTGTTCGAGGCGCTACACCGCATCGGACGAACCGACGTACTGCTGGATCGACTCGACCTCTGGTACGGCCTCCTCGACCAGGGCCTCCGCACAGTGATCGAACACCCCGAGCCAACCCGCAGCGACTGCCACGCCTGGGGCGCGCATCCCTTGTACCACTACGTCGCGACGCTGCTCGGCGTCCGGCCAACAACACCCGGAATGGCAACGGTCACCGTCACACCCCAGCTCGGCGGCCTCGACTGGGCGCAAGCCTCAGTCCCAACCCCACACGGCCCGCTCACCGTCCGCGCACATTCCGGCAAACCACCACAAGTCACCGGCCCACCAGAAATCACAGTAACGATCGCACCGGCACGGTGACTGCATGCCGGATCCGGGTCGGCTTGTTCTTGGCAAGGGTGGGAGGCCACCTGCGGGAGTGCCGCGAGCGACGGCCGCAATGTCGCACTGGTTGCCCATGGCATCGGCGGTACTGAGGCCCACGTCCTGATGGCGCTGTCCCTCGGGATGAGGGCAGAGGAGTACGAGATCCTCAGCGTGAACTTTCTTCGTGGCCGGGGCGTCAATCGTGCTGACCGGGATGGATGAGCGGGGGAGTGGGTTGATGAGGCACAGGTTCGGGTTGCCGATCGGGTTGGCGTTGGGGGCGGCGGTGGCGATCGGGTGTCTGCATGCCGCGTCCTCGGTCGAGGCCGGTACGGCGAACGCCGCCGAGAGCGCGCCCCGTGCCGTCGTCTCCACAACGCCCGCTCGGCCGACCACGCCTGCGCCGTCGAGCGCGCAGACGACCAAGCCGGCGGGCCCTGTGAAGCAGGCGCAGGGGAAGGTGGTGTACCTCACCTCCGACGACGGTCCCGACCCGCACTGGACGCCGGAAGTGCTTGCAGTGCTGGCGAAACACGACGCCCACGGCACGTTCTTCATGCTGGCGCAGAACGCGGATCCGCACCCCGACCTGGTCGACCAAGTCCGTGCCGCAGGCAACAGTATCGGCAACCACTCGGTGTCCCACCCGCAGTTGCCCAAGCTCTCACCGGCGCAACTGCACCACCAGGTCGCCGACGGAGTGCAGTCGAAGTGCTTCCGCCCGCCGTACGGCGCGACCAACGCCCGCGTCCGCGCCGAGATCCACCGCGACGGAATGCAACAGGTCCTCTGGGACGTCGACCCCGAGGACTGGGCGCGCCCCGGCACGGCGACGATCGTCCAGCGTGTACTGGCCGGCGCGCGACCCGGCGCGATCATCCTCATGCACGACGGCGGCGGCAACCGCGCCCAAACCGTCGCTGCCCTCGACCAAGTCCTAACGACTTTGTCTGCCCGCGGCTACACCTTCGCCACCTTGTCCTGCTGACGAAAGCCGGGAGAATTTGGACTCAGGGCTCTATCCGTTGACCTGCGCAACCCCCGACGATGTACCTATGGTTGCCGCCGAGGCTGATCCCGCCGCGTTCGTTGACGCCCTACCCGACACATGGGTCTTGAGGCTGGCCTCACAATGAGCCCGACGTGGTACGTGAATCCAGCCGCGCGACTGTGGACGACCACGCCCGTCACGGGGGTGACGGAGTTCCACGAATCGTTGCCCGGCTACGCGCCGACCCGGCTGGTCGAAGTACCTGCGCTGGCCGACGAGCTCGGTGTCCGTCGGGTCTTCGTCAAGGAGGAGTCGAGTCGTTTCGGCCTGCCGGCGTTCAAGGTTCTCGGCGCGGCGTACGCCGTCTCCCGTGCGCTGTCCGCGCTCCTTGGCGAAGGCGATCAGGCGCTTCCCCTGCAGGTGCTTGCGGACGGCAACCTTCCCGTCACCCTCATCGCGGCCACGGACGGCAACCACGGCCGCGCGGTCGCCCACCTGGCCCGGTTGATCGGTCTGCCAGCTCGCATCTTCGTCCCCGACTCGCTCACCGCGGCGGCGAAGTACGGCATCGAATCCGAGGGCGCGCAAATAGTCGAGTTGGCGCTCGAGTACGACGACGTCGTGCTGGCAGCCAAGGAAGATGCGTCCGCGGCGGGTGCGCTACTGATCCAGGACACCGCCTGGCCCGGGTACACACAGATCCCGCAATGGATCGTCGACGGCTACAGCACCTTGTTCAGCGAAGCCGACACCCAACTAGCCGCTGCCGGAGCGCCCGCCCCCGACCTCATCGCCGTACCCATCGGCGTCGGCTCCCTAGCCCAAGCCGCCGTACGCCACTACAGAGCCAAGTCGGCAGACCGCGTCGGCCCAGTCCTGCTAGGCGTCGAACCGACCCATGCCCCGGCCATCATCACCTCTCTCCAAGCCGGCCGACTCACCTCAGTACCCACGCACCCCACAATCATGGCCGGCCTAAACTGCGGCACCCCCTCCCACGGCGCCTGGCCCGATTTACTGTCCGGCCTGGACGCTGCAACAACCGTCACCGACCAACAGGCGGCAACCGCAGTCCACGACCTAGAATCCGCAGCCATCGACGCCGGCCCCTGCGGCGCAGCAACCCTCGCAGCCACCAGAACCGCCCTCCCCAAGCTGGCCCTCCCCCCAACCGCCACCGTCCTCCTCCTAAGCACCGAATCCCGCACCGCCAACCCCCTCCCCAACCACCTCTGACCCACCCAGCGCCTGCGCCAGACGACCCACCGCCTGCTAAGGCGCCGTCTCGAGCACCGCCTGGCGGCCGTCGCGCTCGGTTTGCCCTCGTGGCCGGTGCCAAGATTCTCAACTGACGGGCTGCGCAGTCGATCCGCGACTGGTCGCGCGATTCGACCCTGCGTCCGCCGTGCGTCCATCGCGCGACGACGTGGCGAGGCGCAGCACGCCGAGCGGACCAGGGCCCCTCTCGTCCTAGCGTGTATCGCCGCCCTCGCGTAGCTCGGCAGCCCTCGCGCGAGCACCTGCCGGTCTGGATCGCACCCGGAACCATGTGCGAGCCCACCGTCTCCGACCCCGATGTCGCGATCCGCGCGGTCCGGCACAGCGGCTTGTTGTGCGGGCGGTGGGGACTGAAACATTCCGACCGAAACTTTATTTCGACATGATTTCATGAGCGGAAGGCGGCGATATTCATTGACGTTCTTCCTGAATTGCATGCAACGTTCGCTTGAACTTTGGAGATTCCATCGGAGTGCACTTGCCCTTGACTTGAGTAGGGCAGGGGCGCAATGTGGCAAGCGGGGGTTGGATGCCAGCGTGGACGCCAAGATACCCGATGGTTCTGCTGGGCAGGGCAGTAACTCAGCAAGGCGGACGCGGGGAAATCAATTAGCTGCAATTGGCGTCGCGCTGTCTGTGGCCGGGACATTAGCCATTGGCTTGCTGAATGTGGTCGGCGCTGGCAGCGGGCTGGCGTTCAATCTGGTGACCGTCGCGCTCCTCGTGGGCGCATTCGGCTCGTCCATCCGGACGCTGCTGAAAGAGCAACTCCACCGCGCATCGAAGCGGGCCCGGCGCCTGTACGTCGGCGGAGCGGCAGCTGCCGTCGTCGTCCTTGTGGTCGTCGGGGTGGCGACCCGGAGCATCGCGCCGGTCGAGCGGCTGCCGGGACCGGGTGATGTTGCGATCGTTGGACTGGCGGCGCCGACCAAAGCAGAACAGAACATGTACGACGATCTTGCGTCCAACCTCGCTCGGCGCCTCAGCACGACCGACGGGCAGACTGCGCAATCCTATTCAGACGCAGACGACCTGCGGTGGCCGGATCCCGCGGATCCGTCGTCACTGCGGCGGTTCGACAAATGGGCCACGGAATTCGTCGGTCAGGTAGGGGCCGAGATCCTGATTGCGGGTCAAGCCCGGCGCGAGCCATCGGGTCAAGTCACCCTCGCTCTGGCTATCTTCATCTCGCCGGCGCTGATTACCGACGCCTCCGAGTTGGCCGGCTGGTACGGACTCGACGAGGTGCGTTTCGACCGGGATCTCCGGTCCGCTTCGACGCAATCCGATGTCCTCGATCGCGTCGCGGCTCAGATCGGCGACGTCTCTGGCTTCGTCAACGCTCTCGATGCCTGGCAGTCAGGTCTGCTCGAGAAGGCGGCCACAGGGTTCTCCGGGTTGGTCATGCACCTTTCATCGAGCAGCGGATCCCGCTTGTACGAACTCGCGCTACTGTTCAGCGGTCACGTCGACGAGGCCGCCGCCGTACAGACCTCTGATCGGCAGAAGAGCGCTCAGCTGCTGACCGCTGCCAGAGCCCGGTACCTGGAGCTGCGACCTTCCGCGACGCTCGGGGAACGCGCGAGGCTCAGTCTCGCCGGCAACGATTTCTACAGAGCGTCACGTCAGGGCTGCCGAGCCGGAATGGTGGATCTCGATGGGCTTCGGCAGGCTGCCGGGACGCTCAACGAGTTGATTCGAGAGCCTTCGTCTTCGGATCTCCTGCGGTTGAAGGCGCGGGTGAATCTTGTCCAAGTCGACCGGTGCAGTCAGCTCGCCGGCTCGGCACCGGACTCGTCTGCAGACGAGGCACGGGCGGTCCTGCTGGCTGAGGCAGTACCTGCCGCTGGACCGGAGCGGGAGTTGCGCAAGCAGATCAAAGCGCTCGCGCTGTCCGACGAGGCTCTTCGGCTCAGAACTCTTGCCATCCGTCAGAACAGAGCCGAGTTGGTCGACGAAGCGATCGAGCGGCTGGATCAGGCACTTACGCTCGATCCTCGTTTCGAGAGGCAAGCGCTCTGGCTTGGCTTGAAGAGTGCATGGCAGTTCTCCAGATGCCGAGTCGAGCAGGCCATCGACACCCAGGCGAAGTCCCAGTCCCAACGGCGCGAGTCGGTGCGCCTCGGGCGGACTCCGCAGACGGAATTGGAGCAATGGGAGCGCGCTTTTGAGCGGGATCGATCCAATGCGCAGAAGGAATGTAGTCGTACCACGGTGAGCACTCGTTAGGAGTGAAATGTTCAGGAGGACTTCGGAATTCGGCCTGGTGGCCGTCTGGTGCTGCCTAGCCTTGCTCTCTGGATCATGTCATGGAGATCGCTCGCGCGAGCAGTCGAATCCAAGTCTGACCGCAGGAACTTCGCCGCCCAGCGCGAGCACCCCAACCACCGGGACAAGTACGGTTCCGGGTGAGTCAGGTCACCAAACGACGACAGTCCCGACGCTGTCAACAACAGCGCCTCCGACCTCGCGCAATCCAAGCGCCGGCGCTACGACGGGTTCCGGAGGAGCTGAGGACCTGGCTCTCGCCGAGCAGATCGACCTCCTCGCCGCAGGGAATGGCGCTGCGAGTGACTGCGCCGCAGATCTGGAGAATTTCCCGGCCAAATTTGCCGAATCTCCGTCTGTCTGGATCAGCAGGGCCTACGACGCGGACATGCCGCTCGAGTATTTCGTCCACTCAGCGATCTGCCTGCATGGTTTCGATCAGCGCGAGGCGATTACCGTGCGGGTCCGGGCGGGCAGCGTGACAGCGAGCACGACTGTCGTGCCCATTGCTGGTGAGCCGAACGTCGAACAGTATCTGGGTCCCCGAACCTTGTTCGATGGTCACGAGTTGCCGGTCTATCCCGTCGGGGTCGACCTCTTGATGAGTCAGATGTGGATGTTGGCGACGACTTCAGCGGCGAGGGAACAGTTTGCGCGTGGGGAGAAGCTCTCGCTGACCGCTGTGCAGGCAGGCAAACGGGCGCAGGCCGAGCAAGAGGTTGCGACACCAACGGTGCCTGAGCGGGTCGGCATCGATGGACTCCCCGAGGGGCGAACACGCCTTCTCATTATGGGGTTCAAGGTGGGGCAACAAGTGCCTGTCGGTTTGTACCGAGCAAACGAGGACGAGTCGGCTCAGCTCGTCGTACGTCTCGGATCGGTGCGGATGACCGCCGCACGAGCAGCCGAGTTTGAGGTTGACTCTGATGTCCTCGATGGTCGCATGACAGGCGAGTACTGCGTGACTGTTCCACTGGAAGAACAATTCAACTGTCCAAGACTTCAGTGAGTCCTCGGCCTGCGGCAGGCCCGTGGGTCCGTCGGGTGGAACGTTCCACCGCGACCCGAGCTGCTCCGGCTTGGTCGGGCCGGCTGACAACTAAAGCCATAGTCGAGGTCGGCGCGCTGAGTCTGCTGTGCTGCGTGTCGACGGCATCGATATGTTGGGGTAAATGTCGGTTGTCGAGGGGGTCCTGATGGGTTTTTCGGTGAAGCTTGCGCCGGGGGTTCGGGTTCGTGCGTCGAGTCGGGGTGTTCGTACGAGCTTCGGGCCTCGTGTCGCCCGAGTGCATGTCGGCGGTGGTCGGACTGGCTTTTCCACCGGCGTAGGCCCCATTGGCTACTACACCAGCGCCGGAGGCGGGCGATCGCGTTCCCGCTCGACGAGTACCGGGTCGGTGAACCGACAGTTGGCAGCCGCCGCCCGTCAGCAGGCCGCTGCCGACAAGGCCGCGGAAGCAAGGGCGCTCGCGGATGCGCTCATTGCGATCACCGAGATTCACCGCCAAGAGTTCCCGCCAGCAACTCGCCCGCTGGCACCCGAGGCACCTCCGGTGAACGTCGTCGAGATCCAACGACGTCATCGCAAGTCGGCGAAGACCGCGACCAGTCTGTTCGCCCGCCGCGCCCGCAAGAGCGCCCTCGCGCAATCTGCCCTCGATGCTCGGCAAGAGGTCGCTGCCGCCGAAGCTGACGGCGCCCGACTCCGAGCTGCTCATCAATCCGAGCTCGACGCATGGTGGAGTTCACTGGAGAAGTGCGATTCGGACACAGTGCTTGGAGCGCTGACCGATGCGTTCGAAGACAACGAGGCAGCGGCCGCGGCGGTCGGACTCGATGGTACTGAGGTGTCCCTGCTTGTCGTCGTGCCGTCGGTTTCGGCCATACCTGAGCGCAAGCCGACGACGACACAGGCCGGGAATCTCAGCTTGAAGAAGTTGACCAAGACCGAGATCGCAGACTTCTACAAGATGCTGGTGTGCGGGCATCTGCTCGTGACCCTCCGCGAAGCGTTCGCCGTCGCGCCAGGTCTGTCGAGCGCTCGCATCGTCGCCCTACGCGCATCAGACCCCGACGCGTACGGCAAGCGCCGGCCAGAAGTACTGATGACCGGTCGGTGCCGACGTGACGCGCTCGACGAGGTGCGATGGTCCGAAGCCAACTCGGCGCGCATCTTCAATGACTGCCTGACGGAGCGTTTGGCCGTACAGAAGGGTGCCACCAGTGCGCTTCAGCCTGTGCCGATCGGGGATGAACCCCAACTTGAAGCGCTGCTTGCCGCGGTGGACATCGACGAGATGCTCGAATAGCTCGGCAGCGGTCGACTGCTGTTCGAGGTGCGATGCACGCGTCGGTTGGCTAGATGACGTATCTGATGGAGCGGGCGAAGCCTCGGACATCAGCGCTCTGCAACTGCCACTGTCATGCCGTTGGCGGTGGTTCCGGCTTCATTCATCGGCCTCGATCCGCAGGGTTGACGATGGTGTCAGCGGTGGGCGAGGCGGTGGAGCTGGGGTGGGTCTGTTGGGTGGAGGTAACGGAAGCTCTGCGGAGGGTGGAAGGGAGCCGACCTGCGGAGGGCTTGGAGGGTGTGTGGGCGGCTGAGTTCCTTGACGTCGTCGAGTCGGAGGAGGTGGGCCTGGTCGGTGCCGGTGAGGTACGTGGTGAACTCGGACCAGGACAGGGAGAGAGTGGTTCGGTAGCGGCGCCATGCCGTGTGGGGGCTTAGGGCGACGACGTCGACGAGTCTTGCTGTTCCAACGACTGCCATGGTGGGGGCGCTGGCATAGAGGACCACCAGCGTGCCATGTGGTGCTTTGATCGGCCGTCGGCGAAGCTCGACCGTTTTGGTGCCGTTGAGGATTGCTTCTGCGAACCGTGGGCGCAGCGAGAGCAACAAGGAGCGATCGCTCATCGGGCCATTCCTTCGTGGTAGATCGCAGCGAACAAGTCGGACACTATACGTTTCGGGCTCTGTGGTGGTGCACCTGACAGTCCGAGTGCCTCCGCCAGTTTGCGATATCGAGGAAGTGAGATGTCGCGCCCGAAGATTTCTGTGTTCGTGAAGCGCAGGGCCTGGACCTGTCCGTGCGTGGCTGCTTCGGTGACAGTGGCGAGATTCCATACCCCGAGATGCTGGAATCGGCTGTGCAGCTCGTCTGGCGGACCGATGTGGACGGCGTCGAGCTGCGAGCAGGCGACGATGGCCGCTGACTGCGCTACCGAGTTGCCGCCTTGACTGATGTACCACAAGATCCGGGCCGGGCTCTCGAGCTTCTGCTTGCCGGGCCTTCTGTAGTAGACGTGCTCTCGGCTCAGCCCTAGGTCGTCGTCTCTCCGCCAAAGGCCGACGGGGATTCCGAGGAGCTCTGAGGAGAACGCCTGCCGGATCGGTACGAGGTAGGTGGTCAGTTCGGCGTCGGTGACCTTGGCCGGCCACCAGAATTGTTCGAGCTCGGCGGCCGAGGTCGCGATCATCGAGGGCCGGAGAGATCGTGGCCGCGCAAGGCCCGCGGCGTGGGCTGCTCTCACTACCGCGTGCTCGATGCTCGCTGCGTCGCCGATCGCATCGATGACGAACGCGGCCAGGAACTCCTCGTGTGCGAGGAAGCCGTCCTCGATCGCGGCGTTGCGCACGCTCGTCTGAAGGTGTGTCGAGTTGAGGAGTAGGACGTTCGCAGCCCGCTCCCGCGCGATGAGGCGAAGGTCGAAGAGCAGCTGCCGGGTCAGTGTCTCGCGGATGTGGCCGTCCGTGAGGCGCAAAGTCTCGACCTCAAGGACGGCCCCCTTCTGCCGGAGGCCGTAGTAGGCGACCAAGTCGTTGCGCGGACCGAAGACGACGGTTCGTTCACCACCTTCGACCGCGAGGCGTCGCGCCGCAGTGATCAGGTTCTTCGGCCGCTCTCCTGCGGTGGTGTTGGCGAGGGACGAGACGACTTGATCTTCGCCGCTTGCGAGCAGACGCCGGGAGTAGCGGGAGTTCTGCAGGTCGATCGGTCGATAGGCCTCGGCCCGCTCGAGCTCGTCGATCCGCACGACGACATCGGCAGGTCGGAGTACCCGCATGCCTTGCCGTTCTGCTGCTGGGCCGAGAGCTTTCGACAGGTTGGAGTCCATGGTCACGAATACGTTCAGGCCGCCGGCGAGTGCGGTCGACACGTGTTGGAGGTCGAACTCGTCTTGCCGAGTCTCTGGGTACTTCGGGAATCTGGTGACCGCGTCGGCCAGGAGTTGTGCGCTGATCTCCAGCGCACGGTCAGGGTCGCGAGGGGCGCGAGCGAGTGATTGCACTTTACGGAGGCACTGACCGCGGAGCGGACCGTTGAGCATCTCGATCTCAGCGTCCAGGCCGGGTGTCCGGAAGAGTTGGAGGCGATCTTCCAGATGGTCGGCCAGGAGCGACAGCGACTCCTCGTGCCCAGGCCGGCCGGTCTCGATCCAGTTGCGGAGGATGTTCATGTCGATGGCTGCCCTGACGAGTACCGAGCCGGTGTCACCGGTGTACAGGTCTGAGTGGCCGTAGTCCAGCCACCAGTCGGTGAGGTCTGCCCTGTCCTTTCCTCGTCCTGGACGCTCGCCTTGCTGTTCGAAACCGAGCCGGAGCCACATCGGAGCCAGGTCGTAGTCACGGCGGCAACGTGCCCGGACACCGAGGTAGTCGGCGTGCCTCTCACGGATTCCGTCCATCAGGCTTCGCGCAACTCCTTGCCCCCGAGCGCCTGGGGCAACGCAGAGATGCGTCAGCCGGATCCGCCGTCGGACCAGGCCGTACAGGGCATAGCCCACCACGACACCGTTGGCCCTCGCCACGAGCAGTGTGCGGTTGTCCGCGGCCGCGTCGTAGGCGGCGTACGGGAGGTGCCCCAGGGTCGGACGGGCCACATTTCCAAGTTCGATGACCTCGTCCATCAAACCCCGGTCCGAGACGTCGAGCGGCTCGACAACCAGCTCCCAGCCCACCTGTGGCCCCTCCGCCATGCCCCGAGGCTACGCTCCGTAGGCGGGCGACGCCTGGCCTGCTGCGTGTCGATCAACCGACTAAACGCGCCGATGGCAAGGCAGAGCTAGACGTCCACGAGCACCACGTCGCCTATCGCGAGGCAACGTTGATCGGCTCACCGGGCGGCTCGAGCCTGCGCGATACTGCGTAGGCCGATGCAGGTAGGAGGCGGAGGCCGGTGTGTAGGGTCAGCAGTTCCTGGAGTGCGTACTTCGCGGAGCGGGAGAAGTCGAAACCGTGCGCGCTGAGGGCCACGTCGGCTGAGCAAACGCCTGGGCTCAGCCCGATGAGCAGGCCGCCTTGGACGGTCAGCAGGAGAGCTTCGAGCGTGAAGCGCAGTGTGAGATCGAAGGTGATCGTGGCTGGAGGCCACCGGTCGACGGTGATGTCCACCTCTGGGTGATGGATCGACGAGATCTCGTGTTCGGCCAACGTGACGTACTCGGGCGGCCCGTTGCCCGCGAGGGTGGCGCTCGCGGCCTCTTTGAGGTCACGATGCGTCCGCCAGGCCCACAGGATCGGATCACCCAGGTCGCGATCGAAGGTCGCTGCGAGTGCGCGGGTCACCGGAGCCGGCACCAGTCGGCCGACCGGACCGAGGTGCGGCACCGATTCGAGCACCCTGCTGCTGGTGATCAGGTGGTTCAGCTCGGCGGAGGTGTCCGGGGTGGTCTGGTTGAAGTGCGAGGCGATGGTGACTCGGTGGCTACTGGTGTTCATCGGTCTTCTCCTGCAGGTATTGGCGCCCTCGATCAAGGCGAGCGTTGATGCGAATTCGGTGCGCCGAGCCGGATTCCTGGATCCGCGGAGTCCCCGGAGTCAGCCGCCCGGTCGCATGAACCTGAGGCACCGGATCGGGGCGCGGTTTCGGTTGGCGCCGGTGCTGGAGGCGGCCTGCCGCCCCGACGGCCAGGATGGCCGTCCCGAGCAGCAGCGGCACCAACCACGGAGGCCAGCTCGACTCGCCGGCGGCGAGGTCGACCGTGACTGTCGTTCCTGTCGGGACGAGTTCCCCGGCGCGCGGCTGCTGGCTGATGACATGACGTTCACGGCCCGAAGCATCCTTTCGAGCGATCAGATCGAAGATCAGCTCGGCGCCCTCGACTGCGCCACGGGCCTCGGCCTCGCTGCGGTCGAGCAGTTCAGGGACCGGCACCAGCTTCGGCTTGGGTGCGCGGGTGACGTCGACGGTGACGATGGTGCCGACGTCGACCTCGGTGCCTGCCCGCGGCCGCTGATTCAGCACGATCCCAGGGGCGTTCCCCGGACGCACGACTCGCGATTGGAACTTCAGCCGAGCCACCCCGACCGCCTGCCGTGCAGTGGACTCGAGACTGCCGACGACATCTGGCACAACCGTGTGGACCACGGCGGGCGGTGTGGGAGGAGTCGTCGGGACGATGGTGGTCGGCGGGGGTGGCGGTGGCGGTGCAGGCACCCGGCGGATGTCGGCGGTCACGGTGGTGGCGCGTTCGACCAGCTCGCCTGGTTGCGGTTGCTGGCTGACGACGTGCCCAGGGCGCTTGCCGTCCTTGAGGATCCGTTGCACGTAGACGAGCCCGGCCTCTTTGACCATGGTCGCGGCCTCGGTCTCGGTGCTGTTGATCAGATCTGGCACTGGCACAAGCACCGGTTGGACCGGCTCTTGGAGGATCAACGTGACTGCTCGTCCGAACACCACGTAGGCGCCGGCGCCGGGTCGCTGCAACCGGACTGTCCAGTCGGCAGCTCCGTCGGACGGCGACGTTCGTACGACGAGGCCGAGTTGCGTCGCGCTGTCCCCGGCGACACGCACGGTCTTCCCGATGAGGTCGGGCATCACCACGCCGAGCGAGAGGGCAACGAGCGATATTCCGCCGTCGGGATCGTTCTCGGTACGTGTCTGCTGCGCGGCAACGACAACGGCCCGCTCATCGACGCTGCTGGGCTTGGAGTTCGTCAGCGTGCAGTTGTAGCCCTCGGCGCCGAGGCTCTTTGCTGCCTCCTCCACCGACTGGCCACGAACGTCGGGAGCAGGCCCCGACGGCGACAGCGCCCAGCCGCCGGTGCAGGCCTCCTCCGAAACGGCTGCGGCGGTGTTTCCACCCGCCACCAGCATCGCGATCGAAATGCCTGCCACGGCGATCAAGTACTTGATGCGATAAATACTCACACCTCTCTGACCGAGCCGTCGCCGCGGCTGATACCCGGCGTCGGGTGTCGCCGCAATCCCGTAGCACGGCCCGTGCATCCGCACACCTGGTCGTTGACCTCGGCGCTCGGGCCCCTCGTGCGTGGCGCTGCGGTATAGATCGCTCGTGCACTTGGTGGACGCGTCGGCGCACTGGCGAGGTGGTGGTGTGCAGTTGCAGAGGAGTTACGGGCGTGGGCGTTGTTTGATCTGGGCTGCGAGGAGGTCGACCACCTCGGCGATACGCGCCGCGCGGAGGTCCGGGCGGCGGGTGGTTGCGTTGATCCAGCGGAGATAGGCCTTGCGATAGAACTGGGCCAGGGTGTCGAAGAAGGCGGCCGCAGCTGGGTTGGCTTCCAGTGCGGCGGCGATGTCGTCGGCGAGGTCTTGGCGTTGTGGGCCTTCGGGGGCCAGTTCGACCGTCACCTCGGCGCCGATGGCTACGCCGGTGTCTCGCAGCCACATGGGGGTGATGGTCAGCGCCCATCCCGCCCCGGTCGACGACAGTCTTCCGCGGACCCGCCTGCCGTCGATCGTGCCGCCGACGGGATGGTCGGCCTTGGCGCCCCACGTCTCATCCGGATCGAACGGCACGACGATGATCGCCCGGTCACCCGGACCGGCGGCAACGACGGCATGAAAGTCCTGTCGACTCACGTCCCTGAGCTTCGCATCGTTGCGGCGGCCGCGGAAGCCCGCCACCGCGTGCGGCTGAGCGGTCGAGGACCGCTCAGCCGTAGCGCGATCGGTGTCGGGCCCTAGCCGGCGCTGGTGCTTCCGATCAGCTCGGAGGTCCGGTACTCGTCCGGCGTGGTGCCTGCCCGGACCAGGACGATGTTCTCGCCCTTGTGGGTCTTGAACTCCAACAGGCCATTCTCCGGGGCGACGAGTGTCTCGGCCTTTCGCCCCTCGCGGTACAGCACCACATCGGAATTCCACGGGTTTCTGAGGCGAGCGCGTTCGCCGAGTTGCGACTCGATCTCGACGTACTGGATGTCGCCCGCCACCATCGACGACGACACCAGGAAACCGTCCTTGGCCAGCAGTTTGTACTTCGCGTCCCACGCCGTCGGCCATGCCGGGAACACGCGGATCACCGGATCGCCGACAGGTGTCGGGCTCAGGCTTTGGCTCAGTGCCTCCTGCAGCGCTGCGGCAAAGGTGCCGTAGCCTTCGGCCGAGTAGTAGTCGAGCTGGTTGAAGAGCAGGTTCGGGAAGACGCCGTAGGTGCTGAACACGCCGTACTGCGTGTTCAGGATCTGCACCATGTCATCCGCTCGCCCGAGCTTGGCGGCGTCCACATGGAAGCGGCTGGAGCCGTTCCTGTCGATGACCTGGCCCTTCACCTGGTTCAGATAGCCCGGTGAGTGGAGATAGGTGTTGAGCGCGATCTCCCAATCGCCGTTGTCGAGACCCTGGTCCCGCGTCTCCAGGTTCAGTACGTCGTACTTCTCGAGCATCTTGAAGATCGGGCTCTCGGTGCCGTGCAGATCCCTGATGAGATACGCCGGCCGCAGACCCTGCGCCCAGGCGGGCTGATCCGTCGCCAACTGCGATGCCAGCGACGGATTCGTACTCGCGGCCCACAGGGCGTCGGGGTCCGACCGCAGCGGGTACGCGGCGAGATTGTCGCGGATGTCCTTCCACTGTGGGCGATTCGCCTGGTCGACCCCGAGCAGTTCGGAGGCCTTGACCACTGCCGCGAAGACGCCCCTGGCCATGGACAGATCGTCGATGACGTCCTTGCCGGCCCAGATGTGCTCGTGCAGGTTCGTGTTGTAGAAGTGATACTTGCCGTCGCTCTCCTTCCGGAGACCGTCGTAGGACCGGTACAGCTCGGCGGCGCCCTTGATGAAGGGATAGGCGACGTCCCGAAGCCAATGGACATCCTTGGTGTAGCAGTAGACCTGCCAGTAGTACTCGGCGGTCTCCTGGGTGGCCATCATCGTATGCGTGACGTAGCTCGCCTGGCTGTTGCCGCCGAAGACGTTCCAGTTCCACGGCGACAGGAACCTGTTCCTCCGCATGGTGATGTCGGTGAATTCCTGGGTGCGGGTGCTGGTCTTGAACGTGTAGTACTGCTGCATCGAGGCCGCGATGTCGGCCGGCAGGGTTTCCCAGCCCAGGATGCCGTCGGTCTCGCCGATGAAGATGCCCTCACTGCCCCACATCTGCTGCGCTGCAACCTTGTACTGCTCGAAACCGGACTGCCGCATCGTGAACAGCGGTTCCAGCAGATCCAGGTGATTGGCAGACAGCAGGGGCTGATACAGGCAGTCCTGGTTCCAGTTCCAGAAGAAGCTGCCCCAGTCCCGCCGGTCCTCTTCTCCGATCCAGATACCGCCGTTGTATTTGCTGGGATACGAGCCACGGTTCGAGATCGCGGCCAGGTACATGTAGTAGTTGCGGCGCTGCTCGAAATTGAACTGCGTGGGGAAGTAGACGTACGACCGGTGCCAGAAGTCGCGCCACCAGGCCTGGCCGCGGGCGTAGATCCGGGCGTGGTCGGGAGCCTTCGTCGCGTTCGTAACAGCTGCGGCCGCAGCCTTACGAACTGCCTTCCGCGTATCGGCGTTTCCGCCGAGGACGACCGTGAAGATTCCCTGGCGCGCGGGCAGATTCATCCGCAGCGTCGTCCGGCTGCCGATCGTGCTGCTGACGATGTCCGAGATCTCCCGACCCCGCACTGTCGCCGCTACAGCTGTGTTGACGTAGTGATCGTTGACCTTGATGCCAGTGTCAGCGGGTTCCTGAACGAGCTGCTCCAGCACGATGGTTTCGTTCCGGGATCCCGGGTGTCCTTTGCCGGCCAAGGTAGTCAGGGTGGACATCGCGCTGTGGGCGCCCCAGATCTGGTTGGCATCCCGCACCATGGCCAGATCGACAGTGATCGGTTGGGGTGTGGCCCGGCTGTCGGTGACCTGGATCGAGATGACATCTGAGTCCACGTCGGCAATCACGTCTGCGCTCACGCCGACGCCGCCGATACTCAGTTTGCCGTCGTACAACGACAGCTGCTGTTGCGTTGTGGCGTCGAAGACGGTCCCAGTTCCGAAGCCGATGTGGATCCGCCCGAGGGCGCCGCCACCGGAGTTCTGATGGTCCTTCGACGCCGCCGAGGCATCGTTGAACATGAACATGTCGGTGTGGTTCAGCTGCATCACCAGGGTGCTGCCGTTGCTCTGCCAGACAGGACCGCCGAACCGTCCGTTGGCCACGGACATGCCCTGGGTCCCGGTGGTGATTCTCCCCGTGTAGGTGAGGTCGGACCGACCGATCAGCTGGCCGTAGTCCGGGTCGAAGAGCGGTGCCTTCTTGTCGTTCGGGAGAGCCGGGGCCGGACCCGCTGGGGAGGCCATCGCGGACAGCGGCCCAGTCGCTGCCGCCGACAACCCGATACTGAGGGTTCCGCCGACGAACCGACGCCGCGAGAACCCACTTGCTGACGAGGTGTCTTCTGCTGCCATGTCGTGATCCTCCGTACCGAGAAGTTGTCCGTGATGGCACCGCAGGCCTTCCACTTGAGGTGGAAGGCCTGCGGGTTGGGTCGGGAGTTAGTCGGTGAAGGTGAGTGAGTCGAACTGGTTGATGGCGGACTGGTTCACGTCGTGCGAGGTGGAGAAGATCCCGCCGTCCTGGGTCGGCGTGGCCGAGGCCAGGGTGACCGGGGTGCCGATGGCGGTGTAGTTGCGGCCGTCGTAGGAGTACGACGCGCTGTACGACGTGCCGGACCGGGTCAGCTTGACCCAGATCGGGCGGTAGATGTCGACGCTCGCGCGGACCTCGGTGTCCAGGTAGCCGTCGGCGTTGGCGTCGTACTCGAAGACGACACCGTTGCGGGCGGTGACAGCGACGACCGCGTAGCCAGGTGACGAGCCGGGCTTGGTGATGTCGTTGCGGATCATGACGCCGGACTTGGCGTTGGTGTTGGCGTCGTTGACCGCCACGACCCGGGCGGAGACGGCCGTGTTCGCCTGGACCGCGCCGGGGCGGTAGATCGCGGCGAACTGGTCGTCGTGCTGACCGCCTCCGCCCCACACGTCGGCACCCGCGGCCGCGATCCCGAAGGTACCGCCGTGCTGACCGGTGTAGGAGCTGACGGGAGAGGTGTTCGCGACGGCGAATCCAGGCGCGACGGGAGCCGCGGTCGGGCAGCCGCTGAAGCCGAACTCGTTGGCGTTGAGTGACGTGCGGTACTGCGGTGCGACACCCGCCGCACAGATCACGTCGCGTGCCCCCGCCGGCCAGTTGGCGCCGCTGATCTTGATGTTGTTGATCAGCTGGTTGTTGTGCGCGGCAGCGTTCGGGGTGGATGCGCCGCCGGAGTTGTACCAGTTGTTCTGGATCAGGTTGTCACTGGTGTTGTTGCGGAGGCTGGAGGCGTTCGTGAACAGGAACGAGCCGCCCTGGACGACGTTGTTCTGGTACGTCATCGACCGCGAGCCCTCGTCGAGGTAAAGCCCGACACCCGAGATGTTGAACAGGTAGTTGTTGCTGACCACCGCTCCCGGGTTCGCCGAGAGGTTGTAGACGGACCCGCCGTCGGCGAAGCGTGCCTTCGTGTTGTGCACGAGGTTGCCTTCGACCTGGGTGTCCTTGAGCGTGGTCGGTGTCGTGTACTTGGTGTTCCAGTTGTAGTAGCCGCGGTCGACGTAGTCGTTCGACCCGCCGGCGTCGTTGATGCCCCAGCCGTAGCCGGTGTCGATCCCGTCGTACGGGACGTTGGAGACCTCGTTGTGGAGGATGCGGGCGCCGGTCACGTAGGTGCTGAGGATGCCGCTGTTGTCCTTGTAGTCCACGCCGACCCGGTTGATCGTGTTGTTCTCGATCAGTACGTCGCTGTTGGTCATCCGCGGGTCGCTCGGGTGGTGAGCGTCGGGCAGTACGCCGCCGACCGCGACGCCGTGGCCGCTGTTCTCGACGAACTGGTTGCCGACGACATCAATATCGCTCGCGCCCAGGCCGACTCCGGTCGCGGTCGCGTTCGCGTCGTTGCCGATGCCCAGCGCCGACTGGCCGAGGTTCGTGAAGGTGTTTCCGGTGAAGGAGACCCGTGAAGCAGCCGAGACCTGCACGGCGGCCGGTTCCTGGTACCACGAGGTGCGTGCCCGCTCGAACATCTCACAGCCGCGCGAGCAGCTGGTGAACGCATCGGCCGGCCGGTAGTCGTAGGCGCCCTTGATGAACAGCCCGTTCTGCTGGTCGGCGTACCCGTCGGTCGACGGGCCGAGCCAGGACGTTCCGGAGAACTGGATGCCCTCGAAGGCGAGCCCGGTGACCGGGTTGTCGTAGGTCCCGCCGATGCTGATCAGCGACTGCAGCCTGGGCAGCTCGACGTCCAGCTGGTTCGGGTCCACGCCGTCGGCGGGCTTGTAGTAGAGCTTGCCGCCGGTCGGGTCGATGTACCACTGACCGACCTGGGTGAGGAAGCTCAGCGAGTTGTCGAGGTACCAGCTCGGCCCCGCCAGGAAGGATCGCTGGACAGTGTCCCAGCCCCAGGTGTTGTTGTCCCAGGCCGGCTGCGCCATCGTGATCTCGGTCGGGCTGATGCTCTGCACCGGCGAGTACCGGTTGGTGAAGTCGCCGAGTGACTCGAACTCGATCCGGCCCTGGTCGGGAAGCGTGGCGAGATAGCTCAGTGCGGGGTTCTTGATGGTCAGACCGGTCGCGGTCGGAGTGACGTCGGAGTTGGCGAGACGGAGCGCGGCGCGCGGAGCGATCACGCCGTTCACGTACAGCTGGCGGCTGTCGAGGCCGCTGGGAGTGCTGGCTTCCCAGATCCCCGGGCCTGCGGCGGACTTGGTCCAGCCGGTGACCGCGGAGGCGCCGGTGATGACGGGGTGGGCGCCGGGGGCGGCAGTCCAGTGGACGGTATTGTCGCCGCCGCTGTCGTCGGCGTCGAACCGGAGCGGCGCGGTCAGGCGGTAGTTGCCATCGGCAAGTTGTACCGTTACGTCGCCGTGCTTCACGGACTTACGGAGCGTCTTCTGCGCCCGCTCCAACGTGCAGGGCTTCGCCTGGCTGCAGTTCCCGGCGTCCTTGCCGTCCGGCGCAACGTAGTACGTCGTCGCGGGGGCGGCCTGCGCACCCAGCGGGGTGAGCGCCGAGGCGATGACGGCGCCGGCGCCGAGCAGCGCCAGCAGGGCCGGTCGGCGCCCCCTGGGCACGGTCATCGAGCGTCGCGATTCAGACCTCAATGTCATGTTGGATCGCTTCCTGTTCTAGGGGGCGTCGATACCCCCGGAACAGAGTTAGCATACGTATGATGTTTGCGACAAGAGGTCGCTCGGCTATTGGTTTCGGGCCGGATCCGGAGCTAGGCCGGTCGAGTGCAGTTCGTCCCACAAGGAGTCGGGGATGTCCTGCCGGTACCGGTTCGCGGTACTCCGGACATGCTCCGCGGTGCGCATGCCGGTGACGACCGAGACGACGGCGGGGTGGCGCAACGGATACTGGATCGCCGCCGCGGGAAGGCTTACGCCGTGGCGATCGCAGATCTCGGCGACGCGTGACGCCCTGTCGATGACGGCCTGCGGCGCTCGCCCATAATCGTAGTACGCCGTGCTGTCGACGGTCGCGGTGCTGAGCAGGCCGGAGTTGTAGACCGCCGCCGCGACCACGCCGACACCGCGCTCGTGGGCGATGGGCAGCAGTTCGTCAAGAGCCGAATGGTCGAGCAATGTGAGCCGCCCGGCAACCATTACGACGTCGACATCCGTACGCCGGACGAACTCCGCCAGCATCGCCGCCTGGTTCATGCCGGCGCCGATCGCACCGACGACACCCTGCTCCCGAAGCTCAACCAGGGCAGCGATTCCGCTCGTTGCGGCCGTCTCCCAATGGTCGTCCGGATCGTGCAGATAGGCGATGTCGAGCCGGTCCGTCCCGAGGCGTACAAGCGACTGCTCGACGGAACGAAGGATTCCGTCGCGACTGAAGTCCCAGACCCGCTTCGTGGTTGCGGGTACGACGAACCCGTCGTCGTCGAGCCGATCCGCCGTCTCCGGACTGGCGACCAGCAGGCGCCCCACCTTCGACGAGACGAGGACGCCGGCAGCGCCGTCCAGCGCCTGGCCGAGCCGACGCTCGGACAGACCCAGACCGTAATGCGGAGCCGTGTCGAAGTAGCGGATGCCCTCCTCGAGCGCGGCCGTGACGGCGCCCGTCGCCTGCTGGTCGGTGGTTTCCTCGAACAGGTTGCCGAACTGGGCGGCGCCGAGGCCGAGCTCGGTGAGCTGGTGACCGGTGCGTAGCGGCCTGGTGACGATCGGACATCTGGACATATTTTCAGCATACGTATTATGTTTGCCGCGTTCTGAATCGAGGAGGGAAACAGCGATGTTCGCGGTCAACTACGTGGGGAGCCGGACGATGGCGCTCGAGGAGCGCGAGCCGGCCGACCTCCGCGCGGGAGAGGTCCGGATCGCCGTCGCGTACGTCGGTCTGTGCGGCACCGACCTGCACGTGTTCCACGGCGACATGGACGCTCGCGTCAGCATGCCGGCGACCATCGGGCACGAGATGTCGGGCACGGTCGCGGCGCTCGGACCCGGCGTCGAGGGGTGGTCGATCGGTGACCCGGTGACCGTCATGCCGCTCGTCTGGGACGGGACGTGTCCGGCCTGCCGGGCGGGGAACCAGCACATCTGCCAGCACCTGGACTTCATCGGTATCGACAGCCCTGGTGCCTTGCAGCAGTTTTGGAACGTCCCGGCGTCAACGCTGGTGAGGCTGCCGTCCGGGGTGTCGCTGCGAGACGCCGCCCTCGTCGAACCGGTCGCCGTCGCGGTTCACGACGTACGGCGGTCGGAGCTCGCGGCCGGCGACAAGGCAGTCGTCATCGGCGCCGGCCCGATCGGTGTGCTGATCGCTACCGTCGCGGCCGCGCTCGGTGCCGAGGTTGTGGTCGCGGAGATCGATCCGGCACGCCGGACCGC
Organism: Kribbella rubisoli; assembly: GCF_004217145.1. GTDB lineage: Bacteria > Actinomycetota > Actinomycetes > Propionibacteriales > Kribbellaceae > Kribbella > Kribbella rubisoli. Next base: position 936,987 of record NZ_SHKR01000012.1, read on the forward strand.
TGCCGCCGAGCTCGGACTCAGGACGATCGACCCCTCGTCGGTCGATCAGGCCGCATGGGTGGAGGAGTGGACCGGCGGTGCCGGCGCCGACGTGGTGTTCGAAGTGTCTGGCGCTGCCGCTGCCGTTCGGGCCGCCACCGATCTGGTCAAGGTACGCGGAACCCTTGTCGTCGTGGCGATCCACCCGCAACCGCAGCCGCTCGATCTCCATCGGGTGTTCTGGCGAGAGCTGAGGATCCTCGGTGCGCGGGTGTACCAGCGGGCTGACTTCGAGCGCGCCGCGGAACTTGTTGCCGACGGCACCATTCCGGTGGCGAAGCTCGTGACAGGCGTCGTACCGCTGGCTGAGGTGGAGTCGGCCTTCGGGGTGCTTGAGGCAGGACAGGCGATGAAGCTGCTGGTGGAGCTGAACGCCTCATGAATCCCTTCGACCTGACCGGGCGGCTCGCTGTCGTGACGGGCGCGAAGCGCGGGATCGGCTTTGCTGTCGCGGAGGCGCTCGCCGCCGCCGGCGCCGACATCATCGGTGTGTCAGCCACGCTGGACCCTGCCTCGTCCGCGATCGGCGACCGCGTGCGCGAGCTCGGCCGCGACTTCTCCGGGCACCGGGTGGACTTCGCCGACCGCGACCAGGTGACCGACTTCGCCGAAGCGCTTGACGGCCGTCAGGTGGACATCCTGGTCAACAACGCCGGGACCATCCGCCGCGCGCCCGCGGCCGAGCATCCCCTCGACTGGTTCGATGAGGTGCTCGAGGTAGATCTCACCAGTGCGTTCGTGCTCAGCCAGATTCTCGGGCGGCGGATGCTGCAGGCGGAGTACGGCCGGATCGTCTTCACCGCCTCGCTGCTCTCGTTCCAGGGCGGGATCAACGTGCCGGGCTACGCGGCCGCCAAGTCCGGCGCGCTAGGCCTGGTTCGAGCGCTGTCCAACGAATGGGCAGGGCGCGGCGTGACGGTGAACGGTATCGCTCCCGGCTACATCGCGACCGACAACACCCAAGCTTTGCGGGATGACCCGGACCGTGCGCGGGCCATCCTCGAACGGATCCCGGCAGGTCGCTGGGGTACGGCGGAAGACATCGCCGGCGCGGCCGTGTATCTGGCGTCGGACGCCGCCCGGTACGTCACCGGCACCGTCCTTCCGGTCGACGGAGGCTGGCTCGCGCGCTGACCCGCCGACCCGTGGTAAAACATCATACGTATGCCCTATCATCTGGCATCACCGATCCAACCCGACTCGTCAACGGAGTCGACAAGACAAGGACAGCTCATGGTCGGAATCCACACTGGGGTTCAGCTCCGCCGCCGGCCGGCGGTGACCGTCGCCGGGATCTGCGCGGCCGCCACCGCGTTCCTGGCCCTCGCCGGGTGCGGTGGCGGTAACACCACGGCGAGCGGGTCGAACGGCTTCCCCGAAGCCAAGCAGGACACCTCGTCGACCATCACGGTCTGGGTGGACGCGGACCGGCAGGCCGCCGCGAAGGCGTTCCAGCAGGCCAACCCGGACACCAAGATCCAGGTTGTCTCGTACGACGGATCGGCCAACGGGTCGAACTCGTTCCGTACCAAGATGCAGCTCTTCGACCGGGCCGGCAGCGGCTGGCCGGACGTCGTGTTCTCCAGCCAGAACAACGACGCCGCGTGGGCGAGCCAGAAGAGCGGCGGCAAGCAGGCCTTCGCGGCCGTGCTGAACAAGGGCCTGGTGCCGAACGACACGCTCTCGAAGTTCACGGAGGGTTCGCTGAACCCGTGCACCGTGGACGGGCAGGTGTACTGCCTCCGCAACGACCTCGCGCAGGCCGTGCTCTGGTACAACAAGAAGCTGATGGACCAGTTCGGGTACGCCGTTCCCACCACGTGGGAGGAGTACCAGGCGCTGGGCGAGAAGGTGGCGAAGCAGCACCCCGGCTACATCATCGGCACCGCCGGGGACGCGTGGACGCCGGAGGTCTTCCTCTGGGCCAGCAAGTGCCAGGCGAACGGCATCACCGGGCCCAAGGCGGTCACCGTCAACACCGACTCGACCGAATGCAAGCGGGCCGCGTCCATGCTGGACACGCTCCGCGGCAACGCAACCGTCCCGGTCGTCAGCGTCTTCACCCCGGAGTTCGTGAAGAAGTACTCCGGCAAGGTGCTGATGATGCCCGGTCCGGCCTGGTACGCCGGCGCGATCTTCAACAACCCGCAGTCGCTGAACGTACCTGCCGGCCAGCTCGGCATCGCCGCGCCGCTGCCGTGGAAGGGCGACGACAAGCCGGCCACCGGCAACGTGGGTGGCGGGACATGGTTCGTCTCCAGCCACTCGAAGAACCTCGCGGCGGCGGAGAAGTTCGTCCAGTTCGTCACCACCGCGGACGACTACCAGGTGAAGGTCGCACCGGGTTACCCCGCCTACGCGCCGGCCGCTGAGAAGTGGGTCGCCAAGCAGGAGTCCAGCAAGTACTTCGCGACCTCGCTCGAGCCGATCGTCACCGCCGCCTCGCAGGTGTGGGACGGCTGGGGTTACGGCATCTTCAGCCAGGAAGCGATCTGGGCGAAGACGATGACCACCGCGGTAACCGGCGGCAAGTCGATCGTGGAACTGCTGCCGACCTGGCAGCAGGCGATCGAGAACCAGGCCAAGGTCGACGGGTACTCGGTGAACTGACATGACCATCGCTCCTCCGAGCGACCAGCTGACCGCCGGCGCTTCCGAGCGCCGGCGGCCGGCCCGGCGGAACGGCCGGTCGGCCGGCCGCACGCGGATCGGCTACGTCTTCGTCTCGCTCTACGCACTGCTGGCCCTGGCCTTCGGCGTCGTTCCCGCGCTGTACGCCGTGGTGCTGGCCTTCACCAACGGCGATGGCGGATTCGCCGGCATCGGCAACTTCACGAAGGTCCTCGGCGACTTCCGGTTCTGGCCGGCCGTGCTGCACGTGACCGTCTACCTGGTGATCTGGCTGATCGCGTTGGTCGTCTTCGTCGTGGGGCTTGCCCTGCTCGTACACGCCGTACGGGTCCGCTGGGTGAGTACGGCGCTGCGGTTCGTCTACTACCTGCCCGGCGCGCTGGCCGGGGCGTCCAGTGTGCTGCTCTGGCTCTTCGTCCTCGACCCGACCGCCAGCCCGGTCAGCGGCTTGCTCAAGGCCTTCGGGTTCGACAGCTTCGTCGCGGTCATCCAGCCCGGGCATCTGCCCGCGATCTTCGCGATCATCGCGTTCTGGACCGGGGCCGGCGGATGGATCGTGATCATGTACGGCGCGCTGAACAACATCAGCACCGAGGTGATCGAGGCGGCCCGGGTCGACGGCGCGAACGCCGTACAGACCGCGCTCTATATCCAGCTGCCGATGCTCCGCAAGTGGATCGCGTACATGGGCGTGATGTCGTTGGCGGCGGGCACGCAACTGTTCGTCGAGCCGCAACTGCTCAGTCAGGCCAGCAACGCGGTGGTCCCGAACGACTACTCGCTGAACCAGCTCGCCTACCAGTACGCGTTCCAGCAGAACGACTTCAACGGCGCGGCGGCGATCTCGCTGCTCCTGCTGGTGGTCGCGCTCCTGTTGTCGTGGGTGTTCGTGACCCGCGGCGGCCTGTTCGAGAAGGAATGAGTATGTCGGCACTCTCGAGTGAGTCCCGCCGCGCGAACCTCCGCGGGTGGAGCACGCGATCCGTCGCGGGAATCGTGATGGCTCTGTTCGTCCTGTTCTTCGTGATCCCGATCGTGTGGCTGCTGCTCGCGGTGACCAAGTCCGCCAAGGCCCTGATCGTCTCGAACCCGTTCTCGGCCGGGTCGTGGAGCGACCTCGTCGCCAACTGGCACCAGTTGTTCGGCTTCCAGGACGGCGCGGTCACCACCTGGATCGGCAACTCGGCCGTCTACGCGCTCGGCGCCCTCGTGATCACGCTCGTCGTCGGCGTACCCGCCGGATACGCGCTGGCGCTCACGGAGTTCAAGGGACGCCGGGCGCTCCTCGTGCTGACGCTGGTCGTGATGCTGATCCCCAGCACCGCGCTGGTACTGCCGATCTTCCTCGAGCTGAACAGCATCGGCCTGATCGGGAGTCCACTGTCGGTGATCCTGCCGATGTCGTTCTTCCCGTTCGGCGTCTACCTGACCTACATCTACTTCTCGACGAGCATCCCGCGCGACCTGCTGGCGGCTGCCCGCATCGACGGCTGCACGGAGTTCCAGGTCTTCTCGCGGATCGCGCTGCCGCTGGCCGCGCCGATCGTCGCGTTGGTCGCCTTCTTCAGCTTCGTGCAGAACTGGAACAACTTCTTCCTGCCGTTCGTGATGCTGCCCTCCAGCGACGGCTACCCGGTCCAGGTCGGGCTCACCTCGCTGCTGGCTGCCACCCCCGCGTTCAACCCCAGCTCGGCAGGATCCGACTCCGTGCAGCTGCCCACGCTGGCGCTGGCGACGATCGTCTCGATCCTGCCCGTGCTGTTCGTGTTCCTCTTCTCCCAGCGGTTCCTCGTTGCGGGGATGACCGCGGGAGGCACCAAGGAATGACCGCCCTGAAGGAGAACCACCTATGAAGATCACCGGTTACCGCAGTCTGAGCACAGTTCACGACTGGGGGAGAGTCACCGGCGACGTCAACGGCGTACAGAGCGGGGACACCACCCCGGTCCCCGTGCTGATCATCGAGACCGACGCCGGTATCGAAGGAGTGGCTGTAGGTCCGCACGACGATGTCGCGCGCGTCTTCCCCGCTGTCGAGGGAGAGGACCCGCGGTCGGTGATCGCGCTGTACGACCGGATGCTCGACTGGGTCTTCAAGACCGGTCACTCCGGTCCCGTGTTCGGCACCATCGGGGCGATCGACATGGCGTTGTGGGACCTCAAGGCCAAGGCGGCCGGGGAGCCGCTGTGGCGACTCCTCGGCGCGCGCGAACGGTTCGTTCCCGGCTACGCGTCCGGGCTGGAGTACGGGCTGACCGACGAGGAGCTCGGTGAGCTCTACGGCCGGTTCGCGGACCGCGGTTTCAAGGCGGGCAAGCTCAAGGGCGGCCGTGACCTCGACCGGGATCTGCCGCGACTGGAGATCGCCCGCGAGGTGCTCAGCCGCAACTCCCGCCGGCCCGCGCTGATGTTCGACGCGAACGAGTCGTGGAACCAGGCCCAGGCAGCCCGGTACGTCGCCGCCATCGAGGAGCGGATCGACCTTACCTGGGTGGAAGAGCCGCTCCGCCGATGGGACGCTGCCGGTATGGCTGCGCTCCGCGGCAAGGTCCGCGCAGCGATCGCCAGCGGCGAGAACCTGACCGGACTCGAGCAGTACCGCCCGTTGCTGGACGCCGGGGCGCTCGACGTCGTCCAGGTAGGCAACGTCTGGGGGATCACCCATTTCCTCCGGGTGGCGACATTGGCCCACGGCCACGACCTGCCGGTGAGCCCCGTTGCCTACAACGCGAATCCGATCGCGCACGCGGCCGCCGCCGTACCGAACCTGTTGACCTACGAGGTCCAGGACCTGCACTTCCCGGTCGGCCTGGACGTCGACCAGGAGTTCGACGACGGCGGGATCATCCTGGGCGACCGTCCGGGGATCGGCATCGTGGTCGACGAGTCGAAGCTGTCACCGCTCGGCTCCGCGCCGACTCTTCCTGCTTCGACCGGACCCCACGTGCGGCCGATGCGCGCTGCTCTGCGGCTGGTGGCCGAGCCGGACGTGATCGACGTACCCGCGGTGCCGCTGAGGCCGGTCTCGTGACCCGCGCACCGGAGCGCCGGGCGTTGGTCGTCGGCGTACGTCCCGAGAAACGCGAGGAGTACCTGGCACTGCACCGCGAGGTCTGGCCGGGTGTCGAGCAGAAGCTTGCCGAGTGCAACATTCGCAACTACAGCATCTTCGTCGTCGGCGACATCCTGTTCGCGTACTACGAGTACGTCGGCGAGGACCACGACGCGGATATGCAGCGGATCGCGGACGACCCGTTGTCGCAGGAGTGGTGGACGCACACCGATCCGTGCCAGGTGCGGATCGCCGAGGAGCGGATCCCGGGCGCCTTGTGGCAGCCGATCGAGGAAGTGTGGCACCTCGGATGAGCGTGCGGATCGATGCGCACGTCCATCTGTGGGATCGGGCGCTGGACCCGCAGGACTGGATCGACCCGGAGACGATGGCGCCGATCGCCCGTGACTTCGGATCGTCGGACCTGAAGGCCATGCTCGCCTCGACGGGGCTGGATCGTGCGGTCGTCGTTCAGTCGAGCAACAGCGTGGCGGAGAGCGTCCGGCTCGCTCACCTGGATCCGTCCGTGGTCGCAGGTCTGGTCGGCTGGGTCGACCTCACGACGGACGTCGGAGCGCAGCTCGACCTGATCCGTCGGGACGCGACCGTTCCGCTGGTGGGGGTGCGGCATCTTGCACACATCGACCCCGATCCAGATTGGCTCGTGCGGGAGGACGTCGCGCTCGGCCTCGGCGTGCTGGATCGAGAGGGTCTTTGTTTCGACTTCGTCGTCCGCGACTGGCAGCTGCCGCAGGCGGCGGTCGTGAGTGGCCGGCACGAGGGAATGTCCTTTGTGCTCGACCATCTGGGCGGCCCGCCGGTGCCCGGAGCGGACACGCGCGCCTGGGCCGCCGGGCTGCGGGAGCTCGCTCGCCGTCCGAACGTCGCCGCCAAGGTCTCGGGCCTCGTGTCCGGTTTGACTCCGGGGTCCTGGCGCGCCGAGGATCTCGCCGACCGGGTGCGGATCGCCCTCGAGGCGTTCGGACCGGAACGCCTTCTCTACGGTTCCGACTGGCCGCTGGTGGAGCTCGGCGGAGGCGCGGTGGCGTGGAAAGCAGCAGTGGACAGCCTGCTGGGCGAGCTGTCCGCGGCGGAGCGTGCGCGCGTGTTCGGCAGCAACGCTGCCGACCTCTACTGCTGCCGCTGACCTCGTTTGCGACTGCGTGGGCGGGGAGCGTGGTCGGACAGCCGGCGACGCTCCCAGGACCCGTGGATGTGATCGTGCATCGCCTTCTCGGCGCCGGCGCGGTCGTTGCGCGCGATGGCCTTGACGATCGCCTCGTGCTCCTTGAGGGTGACCGCCACGGCGTCCGGCGGGTTGATGCCCTGGTACCGGCTGGACTCGACGGCTCGTTTGTAGATGTGCTTGGCGATGTTCTCGGCGAGCTGGTTGCCGGAGATCTCCATCACGGCGTAGTGGAAGATCACATCGGCCTGCCGGAAGGAGTCCGTCTCGGACTCGCTCTCCCGCATGGCGGTCAGCGCGTTCTCCAGCCGCCGGAGCTCGTCGGCGTTGTGGGACCCGGCCACCGCCCCGGCCATCGCCGACTCGAGGCTCGCACGTACGACGGTCAGCTCGTCGAGGACGCCGAGGCTCTCGTCGTTGTCGATCAGGGCCGACAGCACCACCGGGTCGAGCATGTTCCAGTACCCCGGCGCCCGCACCTGGGTGCCGCGACCCTGCGAGACCGTGACCAGGCCCTTCTCCTCGAGCCGCTTCACCGACTCACGCAGTACCGTCCGGCTCACGCCGAAATGTTCGCTCAGCGGTGCCTCCGGAGGCAGCAGATCGCCTTCCTGGAACCGTCCCGTGACGATGAGGTCGACGAGCTCCGCGACCACCGAAACCCCGAGCCGCCCCGCCGGCAGCCGTCGCGGAATCAAGTGCACCGAAGGAACCGGGTCTTTCGCCATACGTGTGATCTTACGGCGCGCAGGCGCCGGCCCCACGGCACCGAGCGGAGGGGCCGGTGCCGTGGGGGCGGCTGGGGGTGGGGTCAGACGCGGGTGAAGGCGCGGATCTCGACGCTGTACGGCGCCGCGGACAGCACCCCTGTGCGGGTGTCGAGGGCCAGCTCGGCGACCGTGACCTGCGGCGCCTGGCCGACCCTGTTGGCGGCGTCGAGGGTGGTGCCGGTGAGCCGCCACAGCTTGCCGTTCGGGCGCGCGTTGAACCCGTTGAACGACAGGGTGAGGTCCTGGGCGTCGGCGGTGGCATTGACGGTTGCCACGGTCAACGTCTTACCGTCGGCCGACAGCGCGGCCATCGCGTCGACGGGGTACGTCGGGCTCCCCGCGTTGACGCTCGGCTGGTCGCCACCGGGCGGGTACGTCGGTGCCGGCTGGGGCGAGCTGCCGGTGAGGGCCACCGGTGTGACGCCGAACTGCTCCCGGTAGAGCTTGAACAGCACACCCGCTGCGCTGTATGTCGAGTCGGTCTTGTTGTAGGACAGCCACGACGTACCCATGGTGTAGGCCGCCATCGTGAGGAAGTCACTGGCCCGGAACATCTCGTGCAGCATCATCGCCAGGCCGAACACCTGCTTCATCCCGCTGGCGTTCTGGAAGCCCCACTCGTCGATGCTGACCTTGATCTGGTTCTGCACCAGCTCCGGGAAGTCCTTCGTGTACAGCTCCCAGTTCTCGCGCACCGACTTGATGTAGTTGGCGCCCCGGCGGCACGAGTCCACCATCGACTCGGCCGGTGTCACATTGATGTACTTGCCCTGGTCAAGGTCGAAGCGCTGGGTGGTCCCGTAGCAGTGCTCGGAGATGATGTCGAACTTGCCGGCGCTGCTCGTCAGCAGCCGGTGGTTCCAGTCGGTCAGCGAGCCGTACTCGACCTTCACCGGCGTGGGCTGCACGATCTGACGGCTGCTCGGGTCGATGTAGTACGGCAGCCGGTGGACGGTCATGCTGGCCGGGAAGGCGCCGACCGCGACGATCGCGATCGAGGGGTCCACCTTCCGCATCGCGTCCGCGAACAGGTTGTGCTTGATCATGTAGTGGGCCGGCGTCATGTAGCCCAGCTGCCAGAAGCCGAACATCTCGTTGCCGACGGCCCAGTACTTGACGCCGTACGGCTTCTGGTGGCCGTTGGCGGCGCGGCGCTGACCCATCGGGGTATCCGGTTTGCCGTTGACGTACTCCACCAGCAGGGCCGCCTCGCGGGCGGACCCGAGACCGGTGTTGACGCACGGGTACGGCTCGGTGCCGAGCAGGTCGCACATCGCCAGGAACTCGTCGGTGCCCACGTCGTTGGACTGCGGGTTGTTGCGATCGGGGTCGAAGGTGGTCGGGCGCAGGTCGGGATCGCCGATCGCGTTCTGCCAGTCGTGGCCGGAGACGAAGTTGCCGCCAGGGAAGCGCCAGAAGCCGCCGAGACCGCGGAGCAGGTCGATGGTGTCCTTCCGGAAGCCCTTGACGTTGTCGCCGGGCATGAGCGACACGGCCCCGACCCGGAACGTTCCCGTTCCGGTGCCGGAGATCTCCAGCGAGCCGGTCGTCGTCGCGGCCTGGCACTTGAACCGCAGCGGGATCGTTTGCCAGCCCTTCTTGACCGTGAGCGCGACGCTCTGGCTCTGCCCCGCACCGTCGCCCCAGGTCAGCGTCGCGACGACGCGCGCGCCGGGGTCGCCGGCGATGACGACGCGGCCGACGTACGCCTTGGCGGCAAGTCCCAGTCCGGTCTGCTTGATGCCCCGGGTCTCGGACCTGCTGAGCGTGACGCGCGGCGACTGCTCGCCGACGTACGGATCCTGCTTGTCCATGGTGACGTCCGCGGCCGGGCCGACCGGTCGCCACTTCCTGCTGTTCGGGCTCAGCAGGTCGACCGCGAGGTAGAACTTCCGGTCGGCCAGCACCTCCGACCAGAGGCTGTCGTAGACGAGCGTGCCGATGTGCTCGATGAACGCGCCGTAGACGTACGGGAGGATCGGCGCCGACTTCTGGGTGGCGTCGATACCTGCACTGATCGACGGATCTGCCGCATACGCGGTGGTGGTGCCGATGGCGGCGCCCGACAGACCGGTCGCCAGCCCGGCCGCAACGGTCGCCTGGATCACGGTGCGGCGGGAGATGCCGCTGCTTTCGGTAGACGTGCTGTCCATCTGGTCCTCAACCTTCCCTCAACGCTGATGTGGACGGGTCAATCTCTGGTGCTCGCACCGCGGTGGCGAGCCGATCGCGGGTCAGGCAGCGATCGAGCCGAAACGAGTCGGCCAGCTCCTGGACCTGCTCGACGCCGAGACCGGCGAACGAGCGGGCGAAATCCTCGACCAGGGGTTCGGCGAGCATGATGTGCCGGACCAAGGTCGCGATCCACTGCCGTCGGCCGAACGGCAGCGGGTCGAAGTCCGGGAACTCCGTGTCGAAGGTCTGCTCGATCGGATCGAGCAGTTGCCGGACGCCGGTGTCGACCGAGCCCCACGCGTCGACGCCGAGGCGTGCCTTCTTGGCCAGCACCGGCGCGATCTGCCGCAGGTACGGCGAATCGGGTGCCGCGTGCACGAGTCCCTGGAGCCCGATGTCCTTGTACGTCCACAGGCTCCAGCCGGCGCCGTACAGGTCGTAGATCTCGAGCTGGTCGCGGAGTACGGCGTACCGGGACTCGTCCTGCTCGGGATCGCCGGAGTACACCGGCCCGAACTCGCCGACCCAGATCGGTGTGCCGGTCTCAAGCATGTACTGCGTGCGCTCCAGGAACGTCGCCTCGACAGTTTCCCGGTCGACGTAGCGCCCGCGGGATACGCCGGGGTATTTGCCGGAGTCCGCGAAGCCGGCCAGGGCGTAGTCGTGAACGCTGTAGACGGTGTTCGGCCGCGGCTCGCCGAACAGAGCGAAGTCGGTTGCGTGCCGGTTTCCGTCGAGGAAGATCACGGTGTCCGGGTCGACCGCACGGACGGCGTCGTGCAGCCGGGAGTAGAACGTGGCGAGACTGCGGCCGGTCGGGGCGGCCGGTTCGTTGAGCAGGTTGTAGCCCGCCACCCAGGCGTTGGCGCGGTACCTGTCGGCCAGCGCCTCCCACAGGTGCACTACGCGATCCTGGAAGTCGCGGTGCCGCCAGAACAGCGAGACGTGGGTCGGGTTGTCGCTGTGCCAGCGCTGGTTCTGGAAGCCGGGAGCGGCGTGCAGGTCGATGATCGTGTAGAGGCCGTGCCGGGCGCAGGTCTCGATCGCACGGTCCAGCAACCGCAAACCCTCGTCCTTCAGGACCTTCGGCCGCTCGTCGTCCTCGAAGTGGCGGTAGTTGACTGCTATCCGGACGCAGTTGAGACCGAGCGAGGCCAGGTACGCCGCGTCCTCGTCGGCGAAGAACGTTTCGTAGAAGCGGTCGAAGAACGCGTCGTAGACCTTGTCGCCGAGCACCTCGCGGAGCGCCTGGCGCTGCAGGTCCTCCGTCGCGGGATAGCCGGTGATGAAGTTCTCCATGCTCAGCCAACCGCCGAGTCCGACACCACGCAGCCGGACGCGCCGGCCGCTGCGGGTCTCGAACCCGGAGCCTGCCATCCGCAGCGCGACCTGGTCCCGCAGTACCGCCTCGGAGTTGCCCGTTCCGGTGGTCATCGGCCGAACCCGGCGGTGAGCCCGGACACGAGGTACCGCCTGCCGAGCACGTACAGGACGACCATCGGCAGCGTCGAGAGGACCACGGCGGCGAGCATGCCGGGGATCGCGACGGTGAACTCGCCCTGGAATGCCCAGAGCGACAGGGGTAGCACCCGTCGTTCCTCGCTCTGGGTCAGGATCAGGGGAAACAGGAAACCGTTCCACGCGTTGAGTCCGTCGTAGATCGCGACTGTTACCAGGGCCGGCCGGACCAGGGGGAGTGCCAGGCGGATCAGCGTCTGCCATTCGGAGGCGCCGTCCATCCGCATCGACTCGAACAGTTCCTGCGGTATGTCGCGGAGGAAGTTCGACAGGATCAGTACTGTGACCGGGATGGCGAAGGCGACCGACGGCAGGATCAGCCCGAGCAGACTGTCGTACAGCCGCAGCCGCGTGATGAGGTAGTACAGCGGAATGATGGTGGCGTGCAGGGGGATCGCGAGCCCGAGCAGGAACACGGAGAACACGAACCGGATGCCGCGACCGCGGCCACGCACGACCGCATAGGCCGCGATCAACGAGACCGCGAGAGTCACGACCACCGCTCCGGTGGTCACGATGACGCTGTTGAGGACGTAGCGGACGAAGTCGTGCTGGATCACCTCGGCGTAGTTGGCGAGCGTCGGCGCGGTCGGTAGCGCGAACGGGTTGCCGGCGAAGAAGCCGGCCTGGCCGCGGAACGTGGTGACGACGATGAAGTAGACGGGCACCATCACGACCAGCAACCACGCGAAGCCGCCGATCGCGCCGGGCACGTTGGTGCGGTGTGGCCGCGACCGCGCCGGCCGGGGCGGCGCCGGCGCTTTCCGGACGGATGTCGAGAGGGGCGTTTCGAGATCCAGCATCAGATTCCTTCCTGCTGACTCTGCATGCGGTTGAACCCGGACAATCTGGTGAAACCGAGCGCGAGCAGTAAGCCGGTGACGACGAGGATCGCCGCGAGCACACTCGCGCCGCCCATGTCGTTGGCGGTGAACCCTGTGAGGTACATGTCGAGAGGCAGGAGCCGGGTGGAGTAACCGGGGCCGCCGCCGGTCAGGACGAACACGACGTCGAAGTAGGTCAGTGAGCCGACCACCATGAGCGTCGACGACGTGACGACGGTGTAGCGCAGTTGCGGGAGCGTGATCCACCGGAACTGCTGCAGCGGACCGGCGCCGTCGATCGTGGCGGCCTCGTAGAGGACGGCCGGGATCTGCCGGACGCCGGCCTGGTAGAGCAGCGTATGGAACGGGACGAACTGCCAGGCGATGACGAACACCACCGTCGCTAGCACGAGCTGCGGGTCGCCGAGCCAGTCGCGGGACAGGAAACTCCATCCCACCGCACGGCTGATGCCGAAGTTCGGATCGAGGATGGCCTTGAAGGCGATCGCCACGGCCGCGGACGAGAACAGCAGCGGTACGAAGTACAGCACAGCAAGGACATTGCGGTAGCGCTGCCGGCCTGCGGTGAAGATGCCGAGAAGGAGGCTGAGCGGCGTCTGGACGAGCCACGACAAGACGATGATCTTCACACTGAGAACCGCCGCCTTGCCGGTGACGGGGTCGGAGAGGATGTGCGTCCAGTTGCGCAGCCCGGTCCAGCGCGGGGCGCTCAGGCCGTCCCACTTCATCAGGCTGAGCACCCCCACGCCGACCAGGGGGACGAGGGCGAACACCACGAAGAACGCGAGCGCGGGAAGGGTCCACCAGACGCTCGGTCCGGCTCGATAGCCGCGCGCCGTCGTGGAGTTGCCGCTCACCATGCCGTCACGACCCCAGGGTCTTGTTCATGTTGGCGGAGAACTGAGCGGGCGTGATCTGCTTGAGGAAGACCTGCTGCAGGTTGGTCAGCAGCGCGTCGCCCTGTGCCGGCGCGAGCGCCTGGTCCCACGAGAGCTGGAAGTTCGGTGCCTGCTGGGCGGCGTCGTAGATCGTCTGCAGGTAAGGGCCGTTCGACGACGATGCGAGCTTGGCCTGGGCGCCGGTCGTCGGTGGGACGAGGCCGATCTTCAGGAGCGCCTCGGAATAGTCGTCGGTCTCGAGGCCGGTGCGCAGGTAGTCGAGAGCCGTCTTCTTCTGCTGGTCCGAAGCCTTCGACGAGACCGACCAGTAGTTGCTGGGGTTCCCGACGACGTTCTTCGGATTTCCCTTGCCTCCGGCAACCGCGGGGAAGGGCAGGTAGCCGAGCTTGCCGCCGGACAGGAACGACGGGTCGCCGGTCTGGATCGTCTGGTAGGCGCTGGGCAGGTTCAGGTTCATCGCCGCCTTGCCCGTGTACAGCAGCGCCACGTCCGCGCCGGTCTTGGTGGAGATCGACGCGAAGCCGTTCACGAAACCACCGGCATCGACCAGTTGCTGGATCATCGTGTTGGCCTGGATGAACGCCGGGTCCGACCAGGCGTTCGGAGCGTTGGCCAGGACCCGTTTCATCACGTCCGGGCCGCCGATGCGGTCGACGAGGTACTCCTCCCACATCAGGAGTGGCCACTTGTCCTGTCCGCTGACCGTGATCGGCGCGATCCCGGCGGCCTTGAACCGCGGTACGAGACCGACGAGCTGCTCCCAGGTCGCCGGTGGTTGCGCTCCGATCTTCTGGAAGAGGTCCTTGTTGTAGTAGATGACCGCCGGCTTCACGCCGTTGTTGGGTACTGCGTAGAGCTTGTCCTGGATCTGGCCGACCTTCGTCACCGACGGCAGGAAGTGGCTGGTCGTACTGGCGTCGATGTCGCTGGTCAGGTCGTCGACCGCGCCGGCATCGACGTACGACTTCAGCACCCCGCCGGCCCAGCCGAAGATGAGCGTCGGCGCTTGACCGGCGCCGACGGCGCTGCGGACCTTCTGCTTGTAGGCGTCGTTCTCGAACGACTGCACCTTGATCTGCTCGTCCGGATGGGCCTTGTTCCAGGTGTCGAACGAGGCTCTGAAGGTGGCCTCGGTCGGTCCGGTCAGGATCCAGGCGGTCGCGGCCTCGCCGCTGCTCTTGCTTCCGCCGGGGCCGGAGGTGCCACACGCCGCGAGCAGCGCCGTAGCGGTGGCGATCGATGTCAGGACGGACCAGTAGCGCAATGAACGTTGCATGACGGAACCTTTTCGACGGCGTACCACGTCTGCGACGTGGCCGGCGACGGACGCTTGAACGTGAGCAGGCGAAAGCCCGGTGAGGCGCCTGCGCGGCAGGGGACCGGACGGCGGATGGGGTCCGGAGATTGCTGCTCGAATGGCTGTGAAAGTTTCCGAATCTTTCGACTCGAACGCTAAGTCCAACTCCATTGGTCGTCAATACTTCGACGCAATCGAGGCGGTGTTTACCTGCGATTCAGGCTGACCTAGGTGGTGTGTAAGCTGTCGGAAACTGCGCCGAAATTTCTGCGAGGCTGATATGACCAGATCAAGCCGGGTGAAGATCAGCGACGTCGCTCGCACCGCCGGGGTGTCATCGCCGACGGTGTCCAAGGTTCTGAACGGACGCGCGGAGGTCTCGCCGGAGACCCGGGAACGTGTCCAGGAGGCGCTCCGGGCGCACAATTACCAGCGCCGTCCGAGTGGCAAGCAGCCCAGGGCCGGGCTGGTCGACCTCGTGATCAAGGAGATTGCGACGCCCTGGTCCGTCGAGATCATCCGCGGAGCGGAGGAGGCCTGCCGTGCCGCCGGTATCGGTCTCGTGGTGTCGGCAGTGCACAGCGCGCAGACGGACGCCCAGCGGTGGCTCGACAACCTCGCCGGACGGCACTCCGACGGCGTACTGCTGGCAGTCTCGAACCTCGGGCCGGCCGAGCGCGAGCGGCTCGACGCGCTCGGTGTGCCCCTGGTGCTGATCGATCCGATGGGCGATCCCGAGCCGGGGATCCCTTCGATCGGATCGACCAACTGGGCCGGCGGGCTGGCCGCTACCGAACATCTTGTCCGCCTCGGGCACCGTCGGATCGCGATGATCGCCGGGTTGCCGAATCTCCTCTGCACACAGGCACGGCTCGGCGGGTACCGCGCGGCGCTGGAACGCGCAGGAATCACACCCGACCCGGAGCTGCTGCGCTTCGGCGACCACTTCCCGCCCAGCGGGGAATCGGCTGCGCTCGAGTTGCTGGATCTGGCCGAACCACCGACAGCGATCTTTGCCGGCACCGACCTCCAGGCCTTCGGCGCCTACAAGGCACTGCAGGCGCGCGGTGTGCGCGTTCCCGACGACATCAGTGTGGTGGGGTTCGACGATCTCGCCGCCTGCGACTGGGTGACTCCGCCGCTGACGACTGTCCACCAGCGGCTCGTGGACATGGCCCGGATGGCCGTCGAGGTGATCGTGGAGGGGCGCGCCGACGGAGGCGAGCCCAGCCGCCTGGAGTTGGCGACCGAGCTCACGATCCGCGAGAGCACAGCACCACCTGCGTAGGACGGCTAGGTGGTCAGGCGGAGGACGCGGGCGGATGGTTCAGGGGTGTCGGTGGTGACGGTCAGTACGTCGTCGTCGGTCCAGGTGTAGCTCCAGCCGGCGTCGTCGGTGGGGAAGTGGGGCGTGATCGTGGATCGGGGGATGGGGAGGCTGATGGTGGCGGGGCCGGGAGAGCGGTGCCACAGGGTCAGGTAGGTGGTGTCGGGGCCGTTGAGGGCGAGCGCGATCCACTCGTCGGTCCACCCGGGCAGGCCGAGAGGCCAGCTGGGTTCGAGTGTGTCGAGGTTCTTGAGGATGTCCCGATGGGCGGCGAGGGCCGAGCGGACCAGGTCGAGCTCGTCCGGTGTCATGCGATTGAGGTGCCCGGAGAGGTACAGGCGACCGGGGATGCCGTTGACGAGGGCGAACGTGAACTGTTCGCGGGTGGTTCCCGTGATCGGATAGGCCCAGTGGCCGGCCTGTTCGGGCAGCACGGCGGCCGGGGCGGCCGCGGTGATCGGTGCGTAGAGCAACGGATCTTCCTGGTCCGAAGTCGACTGCAGGTGGAGGCGGGACAGCATCGCGTAGTCCATCCGCATCGCGCCCGAGGCGCAGTTCTCGATCAGCAGGTCCGGATGACGAGTCTGGAGTCCGTCGAGCCAGTCCAGTAATGCCCGATTGTGTTCGAGGAGACCGTGGCCGACGGACGTGCCGCCCGTGTCGGTGCCTGGGCCGGTCATGGTGTTGTTGTCGAACTTGAAGAAGCCGACGCCGAACTCGTCGACCAGCCGGTCGACGGTCGTGTCCAGGTGCTTGCGGGCGGCCGGGTTGCGGAGGTCGAGTAGGTAGCGTCCGGATTCGGCGATCCGGATGCCGCGGCGGCTGAGGAACGCTTCGTCGGGCAGCTCGGTGGCGATCGGTGAGCGGACGCCGATGACCTCGGGTTCGAGCCAGAGGCCGGGAACCATGGAGTGTGAGTGGATCCGGTCGATGACTTCGGCGAGCCCGTTCGGGAAGCGGGTCGTTGACGGTTGCCAGGCGCCGACGGTGTTCCACCAGTCGCCGTCGGCGTACCAGCCGGCGTCGATACAGAAGTAGTCCGCACCTGCCTCGGCGGCCGCGTCGATCAGCGGTAAGAGTTTCTCCGTGGTCGGATCGCCCA
This sequence comes from Kribbella rubisoli, assembly GCF_004217145.1. Lineage (GTDB taxonomy): Bacteria > Actinomycetota > Actinomycetes > Propionibacteriales > Kribbellaceae > Kribbella > Kribbella rubisoli. The sequence goes on from NZ_SHKR01000012.1 coordinate 953,828, forward strand.
GCAGTGTGTTCATGTAGTCGTTGAAGACCACCGGCATCCGCGCGTCGACAGGGCGCCGTCGGCGTACGGCGCGCCGTTGGCGGGTGAGGGCGGCGAACGTGGTGTCGCGATCATTCCCGGCGACGAGTGATACCGGCACCGACGTGAACGGCGTGTCCTCGGTGAGCTGCACGCTCCACTGGTGTTCCTGGTCGGTCGGGCCGCTCAGCAGCAAATAGCCGCCGTTCCGGGCTTCGCCGATCTCGTAGTGCCAGGGTCCGTTGTGCTCGATCTGCCAGCCGAGGGCGTACGGCGTACTTCGGTCGACCAGCACACCGATCGGCAGCCGCTCACCGCTCGACCACGACCCGAAGTTGGTCACCGCGTGCCGGGTCCTGGCGACGTGACGATGGCCTTCGCTCACGATGTCGGCGAGCGCCCCGGCCCGGAGCGACGTCACCGACCATCTGCTCTCGGTCATCCAGCTGTTGTCCGCCGAGTACAGCTCGGCATCGACTGCCTCCAGGCCGACGGCGAGCGACGACAGGAACGTCAGCTCGAGGGACCCGTGGCCGGCGATCGATGCCTCGGACCAAGCGCGGACGCCGGCTCCGGCTTCGAACACGCTGGTGACGCGCAGCCCGGAGTCAGGGTCCTCCTGCAGGATGCGCAGCTCGCGGTCGCTCTCCTCGTGCCGGATGTACCGCAACCCTTGGCCGAGCACGGTTTCCACGTGCCTGTTGCTGCTCGGCGACCGCCCGGACCCGATCGCTGACACCTCGACCAGCGGCTGGCTCGTCTCCTGCACCGGACGCTCGGGTTGGCTTGTTTCGCGGACGGCGATCAGCCGCACCGGCCCGCCGTCGAGGGCGAAGGTCAATGCCAGGTCAGGTGTACTCCAGTGCAGCAGCTTCACACGGCCTCATTCCGTTGTCGGGCTCACGACACCTCGTTCGAGGAGGTAGTCCTCGACCGTGAACAAATGGGCGGACATCCAGGTGCGTGCCCGGTTCGCGTCATGCGCGGTCAGGGCGGCGAGAATCGAGAGGTGCTCGCGATGGGCGGTCTCGTCGGCACCGGGCTGGGTGATCGATCGGCGGAGCCGGTCCCGCATCGTGCGGCCGCCCAGGGCGTCGATCAGCGCGGTCAGCACCGGGTTGCCTGCTGCCTCCGCGATGATGCGGTGGAAGGCGATGTCGTTCTCGATCACCGTCTCGTGGTTGGGCTCGTCGAGCGACAGTTCGGCCTCGTTGTGCCGGAGCAGCTCGGCGGCGGCGTCGAGTTCCGGCACGCCGACCCGCAGTGCCGCCACACCGGCGGCCTCCGTCTCGAGAATTCGCCGTACCGAATGCAAGTGGGTGGTTCCGCTACCGTCCTGCAGGTCGACCACGAAGCCGATAGGGGCCAGCAGCATCGACGGGTCGAGCTTGGTGACGTAGGTCCCGTCGCCCTGCCGGGTCTCGAGAACGCCCATCATCGACAGCGCGCGGACCCCCTCGCGCAGCGGGTTCCGGGAGACGCCGAGGGCCGCCGCGAGATCCTTCTCGACCGGGAGCCGGTCGCCGGGCCGGAGCCGGCCGTCGACGATCAGTTTCCGGATGCCCTCGACCACGACATCGGTCTGGGAGACGCCGGGAGTACGTGGCTGTTCGGCGACCTTGCCCGGGGTCACGGCAGTGCTTCCGCAGCCGCGCGTTCGGCCCAGTAGGCGCCGTCCGGGAAGCGATACGTGTCGAGTGATTCCGTGTGCATCTCGGCACTGTAACCGGGCGCGAAGGGCAGCACGTACGAGCCGTCCCGGACCACACAGGGCTCGACGAAGTGTTCGTGCAGGTGGTCGATGTACTCCGTGACCCGACCGTCGAGGCTGCCCGAAACCGCGACGTAGTCGAAGATCGCGAGGTGCTGAACGAGTTCGCACAGACCGACACCGCCCGCGTGCGGGCACACTGGTACGTCGAAAGAGGCGGCGAGCAGGTAGACCGCGAGTACCTCGTTGACGCTGCCCAGACGAGCCGCGTCGAGCTGGCAGTAGTCGAGGGCGCCGGCCTGGAACATCTGCTTGAACAGCACCCGGTTCATGCCGTGCTCGCCGCTGGCCACGCCGATGGGAGCAACGGCCTTCCGGATCGCGGCGTGCCCCAGGATGTCGTCGGGGCTGGTGGGTTCCTCGATCCACAGCGGGTCGAACTCGGCCAGCGCCTTGACCCATTCGATCGCCTCCGGCACGTCCCACACCTGGTTCGCGTCGATCATCAGATGACCGTCCGGTCCGAGGACCTCGCGGGCGATCCCACAGCGCCGGATGTCGTCGGCCAGGTTCGCGCCGACCTTGAGCTTGACGTGTTTGTAGCCGGAGGCAACGGCTTCCTCGCAGAGCCTGCGCAGCTTGGCATCGGAGTACCCGAGCCAGCCGGCCGACGTGGTGTAGCACGGGTAGCCGGTGGTCTCGAGCTCCTCGATTCGTTGCTTGCGGCCCGGTTCCAGGCGGGCGAGCAGGCTGATCGCCTGGTCGGGTGTCAGTACGTCGGACAGGTACCGCAGGTCGGCAGCCTCGACGAGTTCCTCGGGCGACATCTCGGACAACAGTCGCCACAGCGGTACGCCGGCGCGCCGGGCAGCCAGGTCCCAGACCGCGTTCATGACCGCGGCCAGGGCCAGATGGATGACGCCCTTGTCCGGACCGAGCCACCGCAACTGACTGTCCGACTGCAGTTCCCGGTAGATCCCGCCCAGGTCGGCGCACAGCTCGTCGACGTCACGGCCGATCAGCGGCTCGGCACGCTGACGCGCGGCGGCAGCGCACAGGTCGGTACCGCGTCCGATGGTGAACGTCAGGCCGTACCCGGCCAGGTCGGGGTCGTCGGTGTGCAGGACGACGTACGCAGCCGAGTGATCGCCGTCCTTGTTCATCGCGTCGGATCCGTCGCGGTTGAGCGAGGTCGGAAAGCGGACATCGACGACCTCGACCGAGGTGATGCATCGCATGGCGGGCCTCTCAAAGCGCGATAGGTGGGATCTTTCTCCACCTTTGATGCCGTTCAGTATGGACCAGGACGATCCCCAGCGCTACGATCCCGGAAATTCATAGGATTAATACCTGGCCCTCTCGACGGAGGACGCGTGGCATGAGCAACCTGGTGAGCTCGGACCGCTTCGGGCCGCAGCGGCTGTACTACGACCGGCCTGCGGCCTCGTGGCTGGAGGCGCTGCCACTCGGCAACGGCCGGATCGGCGCGATGTGCCACGGTGGCATCGGCAATGACCGGATCGGGCTGAACGACGAGACCCTGTGGTCGGGAGGTCCGGAGACCGCACGATTGTTGTCGACCCCGCTCGGCGCGACCGGTGCGGACGCGGTCCAGGCTGTGCGCGACGCGCTCCGGGCGGGTGACGTCCGGCGCGCACACGAGCTGGCCGGCGGCTTTCATTCCGGTTATTGCCAGGCGTACCTGCCGGCGGGCGATCTCCTGCTGGAGATTCGCGTCGCGGGTAGTACGCCGACGGCCGGCGAGGTAACGCAGTACCGTCGCGAGCTCGATCTCGACAGTGCGGTGGCCACGACGGCGTACGAGATCGGTGGAGTGGCGGTGCGGCAGGAGGTCTTCGTCAGCGCACCGGACGGCGTACTGGTCCAGCGATTGACCGCATCCGAGCCGGTGCTGGCGCTGACCTGCCGGTTGACGTCGCAGTTGCCATCGCGGTCGCAGGCAATCGAGGATGGGTTGGGCCTGACTCTGCAGGCTCCGGCTGAGGTCGCCCCGCCGCATCGCGACGTGCCGGAACCGATCAGGTACTCCGACGGCGATGATCGCGGCATGGAGGCGGCCATCGCGTTGCGAGCCCGCACCGATGGCGAGATCCGGGCGGGAGAGTCCGGGCTGGTGGTCGACGGCGCGACGGAGGTCACCCTAGTCCTTGCGACCGCCACGGGATACGACGGTCCGTTCACCGCTCCGACCCGGACCGGCGCCGAGTGCTTGGCTGCCGCCGACCGTACTGTGCGGGCTGCGCTCGAACGCGAGTACGGCGATCTGCTGGCCGATCATCAGGTAGATCACCGGCGGCTGTTCCGGCGCGCGTCCCTCGAGCTGTCCTGCTCGGCGGAGCGCTCCGAGTTGCCGACCGACGTCCGGGTGGTTCGGTCGGCGGACGGCGACGATCCGGCACTGGCCGCGCTGATCTTCAACTACGGCCGGTACCTGATGATCGCGAGCTCGCGACCGGGAGGACTGCCGACCAACCTGCAGGGGATCTGGAACGACATCCTGCGGCCGCCGTGGAGCTCGAACTTCACCATCAACATCAATACCGAGATGAACTACTGGCCGGCCGAGACCACCAACTTGTCCGAGTGCCACGAGCCGCTGCTCGGGTATATCGAGCAACTTGCCGAGGCGGGCCGCCGGACGGCTCGTGAGCGGTACGGATGCGGCGGCTGGACCGCGCACCACAATGCCGACGCCTGGTGCTGGACGAATCCGGTCGAGGGCGATCCGCGGTGGTCGAACTGGCCGATGGCGGGAGCATGGCTGGTCCGGCATCTGTGGGACCACTACGAGTTCACCGGTGATGCCGAGTTCCTCGGCCGATCCTGGCGGGTGTTGCGCGGCGCGGCGGAGTTCTGCCTCGACTGGTTGGTGGAGATGCCGGACGGCAGCCTGGGTACGGCGCCGTCGACGTCGCCCGAGAACGACTACATCGCGGCCGACGGGCAACCGGCGTCCGTCACCGAGTCGTCGACGATGGACATCGCGCTGATCTCGGATCTCTTCCGTAGGGTCGAGCAGGCGGCGGAGGTGCTGGACGTCGTCGACCCGCTCGTCGGCGAGCTGTCCATGGCACGGAAGCGACTGCCCGATCCGTCGATCGGCGCACAGGGTCAGTTGCAGGAGTGGGCGGCCGACCTGCCGGAGGAAGACCCGCATCACCGGCACATGTCGCATCTGGTCGGCGTACATCCTGGCGATGCGATCACGCCGGACAGCACTCCCAGCCTCGCCGCGGCGGCCTTGCGGACGCTCGACCTGCGCGGTGACGAGGCGACCGGATGGTCGCTGGCATGGAAGATCTGCCTACGGGCCCGCCTGCGCGACGCCGCAGCCGCCCACCGGCTGATCCAGGCTTTCCTCAGTCCTGCGGACGATTCCGCCAGGGGCCGACCCGGCAGCGGGGCAGGCGTCTACCCGAACCTGTTCTGCGCGCATCCGCCGTTCCAGATCGACGGCAACTTCGGTGCGACGGCCGGGATCGCCGAGATGCTCCTGCAGAGTCACACCGGCGAGATCGAACTCCTCCCCGCGCTGCCGGCCGAATGGCCGAGTGGGCGAGTGACCGGTCTCAGGGCGCGCAATGGCATCACCGTCGACATCGCATGGACGCCGCAGGGCATCGAAGCAGTCCTCACCGCCGATCGGGACACCGAGCGGGTCGTCCGCCACGGCGACGATCGGGTGCTCGTGAGGTTGACGGCCGGACTCGGTCAGCGCGTGAGCTCGGCCCTCACCGCCGGCCAGGACGAGGAGGTCTCATGGCAACGCTGACAACCGTCCGGCCACCGGCCGGTGAGCTACCGGGCCGGTCCAAGCGACGACGCAAGCGCGAGCGCCCCGGGATCAAGGGGCTGCGCCGCAGTTTCCGGCGGCACTGGACGCTGTACCTGTTGATGGTCGTGCCGCTGATCTGGTTCGTGGTCTTCAAGTACATCCCGATGTCGAACGCAGTGCTGGCGTTCAAGAGCTTCAACGTCACCAAGGGCATCTGGGGCAGCCCGTGGGTCGGCTGGCAGAACTTCGACCTGTTCTTCCACAACCCGGTGTTCTGGACCCTGGTGAAGAACACCTTCGTGTTGTCGGTGTACACCGTGGCGGCGAGCTTCCCGATCGCGATCATTCTGGCGCTGGCGGTGAACGAGGTCCGCAACGGCTTGTTCAAGCGGAGCGTGCAGCTGGTGACGTACGCGCCGTACTTCATCTCGACCGTGGTCGTCGTGTCGATGACGATCCTGGTGCTGTCACCGCGGCTCGGCATCGTCAACGAAGGACTCGGCTTCTTCGGTGTGCCGGCGATCGACTTCCTCGGGAACCCGAACTACTTCCGCCACATCTATGTGTGGTCCGACGTCTGGCAGACGACCGGGTACTCCGCGGTCATCTACCTGGCCGCGCTGTCCGGGATCGATCCGGCGCTGCACGAGTCGGCCAAGATCGACGGCGCCAGCCGGCTGCAGCGGATCCGGCACGTGGACCTGCCCGGGATCATGCCGACCGCGGTGATCATCCTGGTTCTTGCCGTCGGCAACATCATGGCGATCGGGTTCGAGAAGGCCTTCCTGCTGCAGAACCCGCTGAACCTCAGCCAGTCGGAAATCATCGCGACGTATGTGTACAAGACGGGTCTGCTGAACGCGGACTTCAGCGGCGCCACCGCGGTCGGGCTGTTCAACTCGGTGATCAACCTCGCCCTGCTGCTGATGGTCAACACGATCGCCAAGCGGATCACCGGGAACGGACTGTGGTCATGAGCGTGCAAACCGAAACACGGCCGTCGCCGAACAAGCGGCTCGAGCGCCGGGCCGAGCGCGCCCGGCGGATCCGCGAGCCGCGGACGGACCGGATCTTCCTGTTCTGTGTGTACCTGCTGCTCGGCGTGTTCCTCCTGGTCGTCCTGCTGCCGTTGCTGTACATCGTGGCGAGCTCGTTCAGCAGCCCGGAAGCGGTCTCGGCCGGACGGGTGCTGTTCTGGCCGGTGGACTTCTCGCTGCGCGGGTACCACGCGGTCTTCGAGAACCCCCAGATCGTCCAGGGCTATCTGAACTCGTTGTTCTACACCGTGGTCGGAACGATCGTCAGTGTCACGATGACGATCGCGATCGCGTATCCGATGTCGCGCCGTACGCTGGTCGGCCGCAACGTGGTGATGACGGCGATCCTGTTCACGATGCTGTTCACCGGCGGCCTCATTCCGACGTACCTGGTGGTCCAGGCGACCGGTCTGCTGGACACTCGGTGGGCGCTGATCATCCCGCAGGCGATCGGGGTCTGGCAGGTCATCATCGCCCGGACGTACTTCCGGACGGCGATCCCCGACGAGCTGGTCGAGGCCGCCGAGCTGGACGGCTGCGGCGACCTGCGGTTCCTTTGGTCGGTGGTGATCCCGTTGGCCAAACCAATGATCGCGGTGGTCGCGCTGATGTACGCGATCATGCAGTGGAACTCGTACTTCGACGCGCTGATCTATCTCAAGAACCCGGACCTGTTCCCGCTCCAACTGGTCCTGCGAAACATCCTCATCCTCAACACAACGGGCGGCGGGGCCGTCGATGCTTCCGTCGTCATCCAGCGCCAGCAGCTCGCCGACCTGCTCAAGTACTCGCTGATCGTGGTCGCGAGCGTGCCGGTGCTGCTCATCTACCCGTTCGTCGCCCGCTACTTCACCAAGGGAATCCTGATCGGCGCCGTGAAGGGCTGATCCTCCGCAGCACTCTGTATCACCTCGACCCTGTGAGGGACCAATGTTTGTACAGTTCACGAAGCGGAGGCGTGCCGCAGTCGCCGGCTTGAGTCTCCTGGCACTCGCGCTTGCAGCGTGTTCCGGTGGCAGCGGCTCGGACGACCAGCAGGGCAAGCCGTTGCCGACAATCACCGGGAACCCCGCCGTCACCCTGAACGTCTTCTCGCCGCAGGCGGCCGACACGAACCTGGCCACGAACGACTTCACCAAGCTGATCCAGCAGAAGTTCAACCTCACCATCAAGTGGCAGACGACCACGTACGACGGTGGGCCGGCCAAGGAGAAGCGGCAGATCTCGCTGGCCAGCGGCGACTATCCCGATCTGTACCTGCTGATCCCCTGGGTCGACCAGTTCACGACGGCGGACCTGCTGAAGCTGGGAAATCAGGGTGTCGTCGTACCGCTGAACCAGCTGATCGACCAGTATGCGCCGAACATCAAGAAGGCGCTGGACTCCACGCCGGAGTGGAAGGCGATGGCGACCGCGCCGGACGGCAAGATCTACGGCATCCCGCAGTGGGTCGACTGCTTCCACTGTTCGTACCCGGACAAGCTGTGGATGAACTCGGCGTGGCTCAAGAAGCTGGGCCTCGAGCAGCCGAAGACCACCGAGGACATGCGGAAGGTGCTCCAGGCGTTCAAGACCCAGGACCCGAACGGCAACGGCAAGGCCGACGAGATCCCGATCAGCGCGAACGTCCGCGACAACCTCATCCCGTACTTCATGAACGCCTTCATCTACGACCCGCAAGGGCAGAACAACAGCGGCGGCAACAACACCACACTGGTTCTCAACAACGGCAAGGTCGACGTCCAGGCGAACAAGGACGGCTGGCGCGAAGGCCTGCGGTACATCAACTCGCTCTACAAAGAAGGCTTGATCGACAAAGGCGCCTTCACGCAGAACCCGGACGCGATGCAGCAGCAGGGCAACCACGGCGGCTCGGTCATCCTCGGCGCGGGCACCGTCATGCACTCGGGCATCTTCGTCACCGTCGGTTCGGCGGACGGCCGGGACCAGCAGTACGACGCGGTACCGCCGCTGACCGGTCCGAATGGCGCGAACTACGCCAGCTACGTGTTCCCGAGCATTCCCGGCGCCACGTTCGTCCTGACGTCGAAGGCCACACCGGAGAAGCAGATCCAGGCGATCAAGATGCTCGACTACATCTTCACCGATGAGGGACAGAACAATGGACAGTTCGGCATGGAGGGCAAGGCCTGGACCAAGCCCGGTCCCGGCGATGTGGCGCTCGACAAGTCGCTGAAGCCGAGCTTCAAGCAGATTCCCCTGAAGCCCGGGGCGAAACCGCGGAACAGCGGCTGGGGTGCGCTGGCCCAGTACAACAACACCGCGAAGTACCGCAACTCCGAGGTTATCGACACCAACACCCACTCGCAGGCGGGCTACGAACGCAAGCTGTTCGAGGCCACCAAGCTGTACGCCGGCCACGAGGACAAGGCGCAGATCTACCCGTTCTGGAAGGTGTGGATCGACCCGTCGCTCGCCAACGAGACCGCGACTCTGCAGACCAACCTCGAGAACTACATCCAGCAGAACTCCCTGCAGTTCGTCACCGGCTCGAAGAGCATCGACACCGACTGGGACAGCTACGTCAAGGGGCTCGACAGTCTCGGTCTGAAGCGCTACCTGGAGATCCAGCAGACCGCGTACGACAAGGTGCCCAACAAGTAGGCCGACCCGGGCCGGCCGGAGTGATCCGGCCGGCCCTCACCCTGTATCAGCGACGAGGAGCAAAGAGTGCCGTTCGACGCGACGTTCGAGTCCCTGTCCACGTTCGAGTGTCCGGAGTGGTTCCGGGACGCGAAGCTCGGCATCTGGTCGCACTGGGGGCCGCAGTCGGTGCCGCGGTACGGCGACTGGTACGCGCGCCACATGTACCGCGAGGGCAGCGACCAGTACCGGTACCACCTGCGGACCTACGGCCACCCCTCGGAGTTCGGCTACAAGGACATCGCCGAGCGCTGGAAGGCGGAACGGTTCGACGCCGGTGCGTTGATGGATCAGTTCGTCGCGGCCGGCGCCCGGTACTTCGTGGCCCAGGCTGTGCACCACGACAACTTCTTCAACTACGACTCGGCCCTGCACGCGTGGAACTCGGTGAAGGTCGGCCCCGGCAAGGACATCGTCGGCCTGTGGAAGGCTGCCGCGGCCGAGCGGGAGCTGCCGTTCGGGCTCACTGAGCATCTCGGCGCGGCGTTCAGTTGGTTCGCGGCGGCCAAGGGGCACGACAGGCAAGGGCCGTACGCCGGTGTGCAGTACGACGGCGGCGATCCGGCGTACCGGGAGCTGTATCTCGACAACAGCGCCTACCTGACCGGGCCGGAGGTCGTGGTGCAGGATCCGTGGTACGCCACCGAACCGGCCTGGCACCGGCACTGGCTCGACGCGGTCACCGAGATGATCGACAAGTACCAGCCTGACGTGCTGTACTCCGACGGACCGCTGCCGTTCGGCGAGGTGGACTACACGCCTGGCCTCCGCGCGGTCGCCCATCTCTACAACACCAATCCCCGCGCGGTGTACCAGCAGAAGGACCGCAACCCCGAGGTCAGCGCCGTCGGGATCATGGACATCGAGCGCAGCCAGACGCCGGAGATCAATCCGGCGCCCTGGCAGACCGACACCTCGGTCGGCGACTGGTTCTACAACGTCCGCGACGTCTACAAGACCGCCGGCCACGTGATCGAACTGCTCGTCGACATCGTCTCGAAGAACGGCAATCTGCTGCTCAACGTGCCGCAACTGCCGGACGGCACGATCGACCTCGAGTGCACGCAGCTCCTGAGGGACCTCGGCGCCTGGACCCAGGTCTGCGGCGAAGGCATCTACGGCACAAGACCGTTCCGCGTGTTCGGTGAAGGGCCTTCCGCCGTTGTCATCAAGGGCTTCACCGAGGACCGGGTGGGCTGGACGAGCTCCGACTACCGCTTCACCCGCCGGGACAACACCCTGTACGCCTTCCAGCTGGCGTGGCCGGACGACCGGCGCGCCGTCATCCGCAGCCTCGCCGACCACGAGACTGTCAGCGGCGTCCGCCTCCTCGGCCACGGTCCCGTCTCGTTCGAACAAGCCCACGGCATCTTGGTCGTCCGCCTCCCTGACGCCCCACCGCTCGACGTAGCCAACTGTCTTGCCATCGACCTGGGGACGGCATGATGGCGGGATGATGAAGGTGCGTTTGGCGTACGGCGAGTCCGGGCTGGTCATCGAGGCGGATCCCGCGCGTACGACCGTGGTGGAGCCGGTGCATCACGAGGCCGCAGGCGATCCGGTCGCGGTACTGCGGCGCGCGCTGCGGGAGCCGGTGGCCGGGCCGCCGTTGCGTGAGCGCGTCCGGCGGGGCCAGACCGTGGCGATCTCCGCGTGTGACGGGACCCGGCCGCAGCCGCGGGAGTTGATGATTCCTGCTGTGCTGGCCGAGCTCGACGGCGTGATCGACCTCGACGACGTGGTGGTGCTCGTCGCGACCGGTACGCATCGCGGCAACAGCGACGCGGAACTGCGCCAGATGTTCGGTGACGAGGTTGTCGACTCCGTGCGGATCGTCAATCACGACGGACGCGATCGGGACCAGTTGGCCTGGCTGGGGGTGCACGGCGACGGCGTCCCGGTCTGGTTGAACCGCCAGTGGGTGGATGCCGACGTCAAGATCACCACCGGCTTCGTCGAGCCGCACTTCTTTGCCGGATTCTCCGGCGGACCCAAGCTCGTCGCACCGGGTCTCGCGGGTCTCGACACCGTTCTCGTGCTGCACGACGCCGCCCGGATCGGCGACCCGAGGGCGACGTGGGGAGTGATCGACGGAAACCCGGTGCACGACGATGTGCGCGCGATCGCCGACGCCACCGGTGTCACCTTCGCGCTGGACGTCGTACTCAATCGTGACAAGGACATTGTCGCGGCGTTCGGGGGTGACCTGCTGCCGATGCATGCCGCCGCCTGTGCCACGGCCAAGCGGATCGCCATGCAGCCGGTCGAGGCGCCGTTCGACGTCGTCGTCACCACCAACTCGGGCTTTCCCCTCGACCAGAACCTGTATCAATCCGTCAAGGGAATGTCGGCCGCACACCAGATCGTGCGCCCGGGCGGCACCATCATCTGCGCGGCCGAGTGCCGTGACGGATTCCCGGATCACGGGGACTACCGCTCGGTCCTCGTCTCGGCTGCCTCGCCCCAAGGGCTGCTCGATCAGATCGCGCGCAGCGCCGAGACGACGCCCGATCAATGGCAGGTGCAGATCCAGGCCCGAATCCAGGCGACGAGCCGGGTCGTCATGCACACCGGCTTCCTCACCGACTCCGAACTGCACGCGGTGCACCTGGAACAAACGGCCGACGTCACAGCATCCGTCGCGGAATCCCTCGCCGCAGCAGGCCCGGACGCCCGCCTGTGCATCCTGCCGGAAGGACCACAGACAATCCCGTACTTGACCGGCGGATGATCGGACAGCCGATGGAACCCAGCAGACATCTACCGCAGCCCGAGTACGCGGGTTATCTCTATGTGCACTTCAAGCGCGAGTCGGTCGACGGTGAGCAGATCTACTTCGCCTTGAGCGACGGCAACGACCCGCTGCGCTTCCACGACCTCAACAGCGGCAAGCCGGTGCTGTACTCCGCCATGGGAGAATGCGGTGTACGCGACCCGCACATCGTCCGTTCGCCGGAAGGTGACCGGTTCTTCCTGGTGGCGACCGACTTGCGTCTGTACGCGAGCCTGGACTGGGACCGGCACCAGCGGCGGGGCAGCCGCTCGATCATGATCTGGGAGTCGACGGATCTCGTGAACTGGGGCGAGGGCCGGCTGGTCGAGATCGCACCGCCCGCAGCTGGTAACACCTGGGCGCCTGAGGCGGTGTGGGATCCCGAGCAGGGCGTCTACCTCGTGCATTGGTCCTCAACGCTGTACGACAATGCGGCCCACGACGGTGAGAGCTACAACCGGATCATGTGCGCGACCACCCGCGACTTCCGCGAGTTCTCGGAGCCGCAGGTCTGGATCGACCGGGGATGGCAGACAATCGACGCCACCGTGATCGAGCACGACGGGGTCTACTACCGCTTCCTGAAGGACGAGCGCGGCCGCGACGGTACCGCGCCGTACGGCAAGTCGATCTTCTCCGAGACCTCGACCTCGCTGACCGGCGCCGAGTGGAAGCCGCTGGCCGAAGGCATCGGCCTCGGCGCCGTCGTCCAGGGCGAAGGCCCGCTGGTGTACAAGTCGAACACCGCGGACAAGTGGTACCTCTGGATCGACGAGTTCACCCGCGAACGCCGCTACGTCCCCTTCGAGACGTCCGACCTGGCCGGCGGCGCCTGGATCCCCTGCGACAACTACCGCCTGCCCGAGGACCCCTGCCACGGCGTCGTACTGCCGGTCACCGCCGAAGAGTACGAACGACTCGCGACCGCCTGGAGAGACGCCTAGGGCCGTCAGGCGTGGAGCTTGCTGTCCTGCTCCTGTGCGGCCTTGAGGTCGGCGAGCAAGGTGTCGCGGCAGTTGTTGAGGTCGGTCAGTAGCGCGGCAACGGCCTGGTCGGGGTCGCCGCTGCGGATGGCCTCCAGGATGGCGGCGTGGCGGTCGGTTAGAGCGATCAGGTCGAGGCCGGCGTGGGCTCGCACCTGGGCGATGCACAACTGGGTCTCGCCCATGACGGTCTCGTGCATCCGGCGTAGGCGCTTGCTGCCGGTGGCGGCGACCAAGGCGCGGTGGAGGGCGATATCGGACTCGGTGTGCTCGGCGTGCTGGTCGCGCTCGGCCGCCATCCGCATCAGCGCCAGCGACCGATCTGCGTCGCCGGGCACCTCGCGGCGGTTCGCGAGCGTCATCACGGCGCGGGACTCGATCGGCTCCCTGGCGAAGTAGAGGTCACTCACATCGTCGGCAGACAGTTGCGGCACCACGGCGGTACGGCGCGGTCCGCGGCGCAGGAGTCCTTCATTCGTGAGTCGGTCCAGCGCAGCCTTGGCGGTGGGGCGGGCGACGGTGAATCGGTTCGCGACCCAGATCTCCGAGAGCTTTTCGCCCGGTGGGATCTCGCTGGCAACGATCTGCTTGCGTAGCGCTGTGGTCAGCGAGTCGGTCAGCGAAGTGCTCTCGAGTTCGACGCTCACTCCCACCGCCTCCTTAAGGTTCTGCACCCGACTCGGGTCTCGGTCGGCCTGTGCGCATACTAATTGATCGCTAGCCAACCTGCCTGACAGGTGTGCTGATCATTGGAAGGTCGTCCGATCCGCGTTCAGTTTGGCGATCCGGTCCCAGTCGTACGTCACGCCGAGGCCCGGTCCGGTCGGTACGCCGACGCAACCGTCCTCGCCGACCGCGGACAGGTCTTCGGTGTAGTCGTCGGCAAAGACTTCCGGCAGCGACGGGTTACCGGTGCTGGGATCCAGGAGCCCGAGCTCGTAGTAGTTCGTGTTCCGGATCGCCGCCATGCAGTGCCGCTGTGCCGGACCGGCCGCGTGTACTTCGAGGTCCAGCCCGAGCGCCTCGGCTGCGTGCGCGGTCTTCATCACCCCGGTGATGCCGAGGTCGAGCTCCGGATCCGCGCGGAGAAGGTCCGTCGCACCGTCGAGGGCGAGCGCGGTTCGCAGCTCGAGTCCGCGGACGAATTCGGTGATGAGCAGCGGCGTACGCACGCGGTCACGCAAGATCCGGTGTGCCAGCGGGGCGTCGCCGCGCATCGGATCCTCCCACCAGTAGGCGCCGACCTCGTCGCAGAACCGGCCGAGCTTGAGCGCCTCCGCAAGGGTGGGGAGGCTTTTGCCCGGGTCTGTCATGATGTCGCTGCGCCCGGCCGACCCTTCCGCGGTGGCGCCGAAGATCTCGATCTCGTCCTTGGCAGTGCCGGCGGACCGGCCGTGGATCTTGAAGCCGGGGATGCCCCGGCGGGCGCATTCGTCGGCGAAGTCCCGGTAGCTGTCAGCAGTAGCGAGGGAACCCTGCCCGTGCCCGCCCCCGACCGTGCTCACGTAAGCGGGCAGCCGGTCCCGGTACCGGCCGAGTAGTTGGGATATCCCGAGTCCGGCCAGCTTGCCGGCGGCGTCCCACAGCGCGATGTCGATCGCGCCCGCGCCGATCCGGTCGGTCTTGGCGAAGCCGCCGTTCAAATCGTCCCAGATGGCCTCCCGGTCGTGCAGATCACGACCGACGAGACTTCCCGCCATCGCTTTGACCTGGGCGATCGCGTACGGCGGCGCGCTCCACATCACGACGTACCCGCCTTCCGCGCCGTCGTCGGTGCGGATCCGGATCCCGAACCGGCGTGTCGTCCGGCTCGGCGGCGTCGCGGCGTTCAGCGGCTCGCCCTTGCGGTCGAAACGGCGTACCACAGTGTGGTCGAACTCGATCAACTCGACTTCGGAGATGATGGACATGAACCTCCCGCCCGGACCTATTTGAGGCCGGTGGTCGCGATGCCCTGGGTCAGGGCCTTCTGGGCGAACAAGAACACGGCGAAGACAGGGATCAGCGTGACGACGGACATCGCGAACAGCGCGCCGTAGTCGCTGAGTCCCGCGGAGTCGGAGAAGGTGCTCAGCCCCAGGGGGACCGTGTAGAGGTCAGGCCGGTTCAGGTAGAGCAGTGGGGTGAAGAAGTCGTTCCAGGTCCAGATGAAGGTGAACACCGCGGTGACGCCGATCGCGGGCATGCAGAGCGGCAGGATGACGCTCCAGAACGTACGGAGTGGCCCGCAGCCGTCGATCGCCGCGGCGTCGTCCAGCGTGGTCGGCAGGGTGCGCATGAACTGCACCATCAAGAAGATGAAGAACGACTCGACCCCCAGGAACTTCGGCAGGATCAGGGGTACGTAGGTGTCGGTCAGGCCGAGCCTCGAGAAGATCACGTACTGCGGAACGACGGTCACGTGGAACGGCAGCATGATCGTCGCCAGCATGGTCGCGAACATCGGTCCCCGCAAGCCGAAGCGCAGCCGGGCGAACGCGTACGCGGCGAGTGTGCACGAGATAAGGTTGCCGACGATGCAGGCGATGGCGACGAGCATCGAGTTGAGCATGAACCGCCCGAACGAGATGCCGAGCGAGTTCCAGCCGTGCAGGTAGTTGTCCAGCGTCAACCCGCCGCCGCCGGCCCCGTCGCCGAAGATGTCGCTGTTGTTCATGAACGATCGCGTCAGCATCCAGATCAGCGGGTAGATCATGATGATGCCAAAAGCAACCAAGAGCAGGTGTCGCCAGCCGCGACGCGTGATCCATTCCAGAATGCCTGTCCTCATCTCAGATCAGTCCTCGTAATGAACCCAGTAGCGGGCGGCGACGAAGTTGATGGCGGTCAGCATGCCGATCACGACGAACAGGATCCACGCCAGCGCACTGGCGTAGCCCATCTCGAAGTTCTTGAAGCCGGTCACGAACAGGTAGAGCGTGTAGAACAGCGTCGAGTTCGCCGGGCCACCGGTTCCCGCGGAGATGATGTAGGCCTGCGTGAACGCCTGGAACGAACCGATGAGCTGCAGGATCAGGTTGAAGAACACGACCGGGCTGAGCAGCGGCAGGATCACCGAGGTGAACCGCCGCCACGCGCCGGCTCCGTCGACCTTGGCCGCTTCCACCAGCTCCTCGGGGATCTGTCGCAGCCCGGCCAGGAAGATGATCATGGGCGAGCCGAAGGTCCACACATGCAGGATGATCAGCGTGTCCAACGCATGCGCAGGCTCGGAGATCCAGGAACCCATCTGAATGCCGAGTTTTCCGGCCAGCTCCGGCACCAGACCGGTGCTGGAGAACAGTTGCCGCCAGAGCACCGCCACCGCGACGCTGCCGCCGAGGAGCGAGGGCAGGTAGTACACCGATCGATAGATCGCCAGCCCTCGAACGCCTTGGTTGAGCAGGACCGCGATCGCCAGCGCGAAGGTGAGTTGCAGCGGGACCGAGATGAACACGTACTTCGCCGTCACGCCGGCGGCCGCGAGGAAGTCCGGGTCGCTGAACATCCGCCGGTAGTTCTCGAGTCCGGTGAACCGAGGAGAGGTCCCGAGCCGGTAGTCGGTGAAGGACAGATACAGCGAGGTCACCATCGGCACGAGCGTGATCAGCAGCACGCCCGCGATCCACGGCAGCAGGAACAGGTAGGCAATCCGCGATCGCCGGCCGCGGGCACGGCCCCGGGCTGCCTGCTGAACCTCGTTGATCAGGGCCATCGCGCTATTCCGCCGGCGACTCGGTCAGCGGCTGCCAGTCGCGCTGCTGCCCCTCCCACCGGTGCAGACCCAGCTTGACCGCGTCGAGCCGCTCCATGGTGGCGCCGTCGTAGTGGCCCAGCGACAGGCCGTCGGCGCCGGCCTCCACAGCTGCCCTCACGCTGTCCGTCAGTGTCTGGGTGGTGGCGTTCGGCCGTACGCCGAGCGCGGCGATCAACTGCTGGTCCTCGCGCAGCGCGCGGCGGCACTTCATCAGCTTCGCCCGTTTGGTCGCTACCCCCTCGGCCGTGCCGAGCTGGTCGGAATAGTCGGATTCGCGGACCGAATCGACGTACGTGAATGCCGAGGCGAAGTCGAGGCCGGCGCGCTCCGGCGAGGCCATATACGTGTTGTACCGGAACTCGACCTGACGTCCGGAAGCGGCAAGCGCCTCCCGGACCAGCGCGAACAGCCGGTTGACCGAGCGCTTGCGGAACTGCAGCCACGCGGTGAACGCCTCGTTCTCGACCAGCAGGGCCGATTCGGTGTAGTTGGACTCGTCGAGGAGCTGGCGTTCGTGCAACTCCTCCAGCCCGATTCGGCGGGACAGGTTGGCCAGGTGAGTGACTTGGTGGACGACGGCGTCCCAGTCGAGCCCTTCCTCGGTCGCCTTCGCCTTGCAGGCCGCGCAGAAACAGCCGCCGGTCGCCACCGCAAGCAGCTGCTGCCAGGAGGTCGGGCCGAAGCTGTGCGTCCCGCCGTCGTCGCGTCCGGCGCCGAACAGGACCAAGCACGTCTGCACGTAGTCGACATCGTGGTTGGCCGCGACGTCGGCGAACAAGCCGTACAGATAGTCCTGTACGTCGGGGTGGTTGAGGCAGGGGAGTGCCCGCTGAGCCTCGACCGCTTCGAACGCACCGACGATGTTGCCGTACACATCGCGCTGCAGTACGTCGGACAAGTTCTCTCGCGCGTACTGCGCGTCGATGATCGTGTGCGAGATCTCGCAACCGGTGCGCATACCGCGCCGGCGGGCCGCGGTGGTCAACTCGTCGAGCCAGTCGCGGCCGATCAGGAATTCGCGCTCGGTGGTCAGCGGCTTGATCCGCTGGTACTTGCCGGGGTCCGGGGCCCAGTACACCCGGCTGTCCTCTGGAACGTAGTAGCGACGGACCGGGTTGTGCGGGTAGTGCCGCGCGTGCAGCGGCCGTTTCTCCTTGTGCATCAGGCCGACCAGGTACGCCGAGTTCACCTCCGCCCGGCTGCTCAGGACGTCGAGGATGTGCTCGATGCCCTCGTCGGCCAGGTCCCATGGGTAGAGGCTGGCGGCGATCTCGTTCAAAGGCATAGCGGTCCTTCCGCGCGTTCGGGGTAGTTACTTCTTCAGGAGCTTGGTGCGCAGGTCGCCGAAGATCAGATCAACGGTCTGCTGGATCGAGGCCTTGTCGTAGGCGAGGTTCTTCCATGCCTTGACCATGTCGCTGGAGAAGGCTCCGGACGTGGCCAACCCGCCGCGTACCGGCCTGGTCTTGGCACCGGCCTCGAAACCGATGTAGGTGAGGAACTGCTTCTCGGCGGGCGTCACCGAGGTGGCGATGGCGTCGCGCACCGTCTGGGTCGGCGGAGCGCCGATCGTCGTGCCGATGATCTTGGCGCGGTCGACGTCGTTGAGCAGATAGTCGGCGAACTTCAGCGCCGCGTCCGGATTCTTCGTGTTGGCGGCGACGCACAGCATGTTGGGCGAGAGCGCGATCGCCTTGGTGCCCGCCCCGCCGTTGCCCGGACACGGCATGAGCACCAGCGCATCCTTGGTCAGGCCTTGCAGTTCGAGCATCTGGTTGGAGTTGCGCATGTGATACGCGGCCAGGCCACGGATCATCGGCGCGCCCTCGAAGTACGGGTTCTGCTCCAGCGCCAAGGCTGTCGGAACGGACGCCTTGGTGTCGCGCAGGTTCTTCCAGTAATTCAGCCACTCGGTCATCAGGTCCTTGGTGAAGCCGAGATCGCCGTTCTCCGCCCACATGTCCTGATCGTGCTGACGGGCGTACGCCCCGAACCAGTCGGCCGCGCCGCCGGTGTTCGGATCGTCGGTGCCGAAGAACTTGTCCCCCTTGGCGGAGTGGATCTTCGCGCTGATCTGGGCGTACTCGTCCCAGGTGTAGGAGTCCGGATAGTTCTTCACCGGTATGCCGACCTCGTCCAGGACGTTCTTCTTGGCGAACAGCCCGATCGACTGCAAACCGTGGGTCATCGCGTACTGCTTGCCGTCGAGCCGGCCCGGAGCCTTGATCGCGTCACTGAAGCCGGCGTCGGCGATGCCCTTTCCCGCGCCGAGGTGCGAGGTCAGGTCCATAACGTGGCCGCCGGCAACGAGTTGGGGCAGCAGGTCACTGGTCACCCAGAACACGTCCGGAAGATTCTTGCCCGACATCGCGACGGTGATCTTGGTTTCGATCGCGTCGATGTCGCCGAACTCGGGGCTGACCTTGATCGTGGGGTTCTTGTCGGTGAACGCCGTGGATGCCTTCTGGAAACGTTTCACCCGGTCGTCGGAACCCCAGAACATGAACCGGAGAGAGGCCGACTTCGACGGGCCGGAGCCGGAGCCGGACGAGTCGCCGCAGGCCACGAGGGCCGGGCCGGCGACTGCTGCGGCGCCGAGTCCACCCGCCAGGCGGAGAACGGAGCGGCGCGACAGACGAGAGAGCGGGACGGACATAGCCATCACCTTTCACTCGGCGCGATCGGACGCGGGGCTCCGATGCGCTGTGGGGATGTGCCTGCGAATTATCTTCAATTCGGCAAACTTGTCTGTCAAGATGACAGACTAGACGAGTTTTCAGGAGAGTATTGCTATGCCGACGCTCCCGCTCAGCGCAAACATCTCGATCCTGTTCACGGAGCTGCCGTACCTGGATCGTCCGGCCGCCGCCCGCGCCGTGGGGTTCGAGTACGTCGAGAGCTGGTGGCCGTTTCCCGGACCGATTGCGTCGGCGGAGCAGGTGAACGCGTTGATCGGCGCACTGGAGCGAGCCCACGTCGAACTCTCGGGGCTCAACTTCTTCGCCGGTGACATGCCGTCCGGCGATCGAGGTATTGCCTGCCGGCCAGACCGCCAGGACGAGCTCGGTTCCAACACCGAGCAACTCGTGGAGATCGCCCGGCGGACCGGGTGCCGCTCGTTCAATCTGTTGTACGGCCAGCTGGACGATCGATGGTCCGACGCCGAGCAGCGGGACACCGCGATCCGCGCCGTACGGACCGCGGCGACCGTCCTGGCCGAGATTGACGGAATCGTTCTGCTGGAGCCGTTGGCGCTTGGCCTGAACGGGGCATATCCGTTGGTCGACGGCGACGACGTGGTCGAGTTGCTGGAGGGCCCATTGCGCTCGGCACCGAATGTCCGGCTGCTGTTCGACCTGTTTCATCTCGGCAGCAACGGCGTCGACCTGGTCGCTGCAGCGGAGAGGCTGGCACCGTGGATCGGTCACGTCCAGGTCGCCGACTGCCCCGGTCGCGGCGAGCCTGGCAGCGGTGATCTGCCGATCGAGGAGACGGTCGCGACCCTCGTTGCGGCGGGCTATCGCGGCGTGATCGCTGCGGAGTACCAGCCGACCGGGCCGACGGAACAGTCGCTCGACTGGGTCGATCGGTTGGATGTCATCGATCAGTCCGGGTGATCAGTTCCTGTTCCTCTTGCGGTTGCCGCTCTTACCGTCATCCCGAACCTCGCGTTCTCCAACCGAACTGCGGATCGAGGGATGGAATGCCTCAGCCACTTGCCGATATCCGGCTGCGCGATTTCGCTCCAGTTTCGATGCTGACCACGACGGTGTCCGACGTGAATGAGCCGGCGGCGCCGATCGTCGATGTGCACAACCATCTGGGTCGCCGCTTGACCGGAGTGTGGCGGGCACCGGACCCAGCAGCGTTGATCGGGTTGATGGACAAGGCCGGCGTGGCCACGATCGTGAATCTCGACGGCGAGTGGGACGACGAACTCGAGGCGAACCTCGATCGCTATGACCGCAGCTATCCAGGGCGTTTCGTGACCTTCGCACGCCTCGACTGGGCCGATACCGGGACCTCCGGATGGGGTGACCGGCTGGCTGCGTCTCTGACTGATTCGGTACGTCGGGGCGCCGCGGGCCTCAAGCTCTGGAAGGACATCGGACTCCGGATCCGCGACGAGCACGACCAGTTGATCTTCCTCGATGATCCGCAGCTGGAACCGCTCTGGGCAGCGCTGGCCGAGGCGGATGTGCCGGTCCTGATCCACACCGCCGATCCGGCAGCATTCTTCCAGCCGTTGGACGCTCGCAACGAACGACTCGAGGAACTGCTGCGGCATCCCGACTGGCATTTCCACGGCGCGGAGTTCCCGCCGCTGCAGCGCCTGCTGGACGCGCTCGAGGCCGTCGTCGCAGGGCATCCGGACGTGCGTTTCATCGGCGCCCACGTCGGTTGTCTCGCGGAGAATCTCGACTGGGTGGAGCAGATGCTCGACCGCTGCCCGAACTATCGCATCGACATCGCCGCCCGGCTCGCAGAGCTCGGTCGGCAGCCGCGGCGGACCCGGGCGCTGATCGAGCGCCATCCCGACCGGGTGCTGCTCGGTACCGACTGCGCGCCGCCCGAAGCGGCCGACTACCAGATGTATCAGCGTTTCCTTGCCAGTACGGACGAGGCCTTCGAGTACTCGTCGATCCAGCCGCCCCCGACCGGACGCTGGACGATCTCGGGTCTGGGTCTTCCGCACGATCTCGCGGCCGCGGTCGAGGGGGACAACGCCCGCGCCTTCATTCCAGCGCTCGCCACTCCGGCGAGGAGGACCGATGCCGGAGTTTGATCTGGTCATCATCGGCGGCGGCATCGTCGGCGCAAGTGCCGCGCTGGCCGGCGTTCGGAAGGGTGCGCGGGTCGCAGTCGTCGATGCCGGTCTGGCCGGGCGGGCCACCGATGCGGGGGCGGGTATCGTGTCGCCGGTCGCTCTCGATCGTGGTGAGCTGCGGCCGGAGTGGACATCGGTGATCACCGAATGCGTCGGCTACTACCGCAGCCTGCTGGCCGAGCTCGATGCCATCGATCCGGCTGGTGCGGGTTCGGCGACCTTCGAGCAGGTCGGTGAACTCGTAGTAGCGGGGGACGATCCGCAGGAGCAGGCAGCACTCGATGCGGTCGCCGAGCGGTTGTCGCGGCCAGAGGGCCGACGTGCTCATGGCATCACCAAGCCCGTGCAGACCATCGACGGCGCCGATCTACGCCGGTACTGGCCAGAACTCCGTGGTGACTTGCGTGGTCTGTACATCGCCGAGGTCGGTCGCGTCGTCGGGTCGCGGTTACACGATCGGTTGATGACTGCGACGCGCCGACGTGCACAGGGTGCTCGTGACGGCGCCGCGTTCGAGCTGATCCCCGGTGCCGGGATGCTGGACCCGCTGGACTCGTCACCTCGCGTCCGCGTCGGTCACCGGGTGCTCGACGCCGGGGCCGTGCTACTGGCCACCGGAGCCTGGGCCGGCGCAGACCTCGCCGGATTCGGAGTCTATGTAGACATCCGGCCGATTCGCGGGCAGCTCGTGCACCTGCGTCTCGACGGCCAGCAGACCGGCATGCGGCCGATCGTCAACACCCCCGGTGGCGGCTACCTACTTGGCTTCGACGACCGCATCGTCGTCGGCGCGACACACGAGGACGTCGGTTTCGACGCCCGCGTCACGGCTGCCGGGCAACACGCAGTACTGAGTGCCGCCCTGGACCTTGCACCGGGACTGTCGGCCGCGACGGTGCTGGAGACCAGGGTGGGCTTGCGACCGGCTACCACCGACGGCCTGCCGCTGATCGGAGCGGTGGCGCCGGCAATTCACGTCGCCACCGGCCTGGGGGCGTGGGGTCTGACCCTCGGGCCGTTGCTCGGCGAGCTGGCGGCTCGGCATGCACTCGGCGACCCCCTGCCGACCCGCCTCGACTTCCTCCGCCCGGGCCGCCCCCTCCTGAAGGAGTCCGCATGAACACAGCACGACGTCTGTTGAGCCTCTGCCTCACCCCGCTTCTCCTCGCGGCGGCCGCTTGCTCCGGGTCTTCGGAGTCCGCTGACAACGAGCACGTAACTCTCACCTACGCGATCTGGGATCAAGCTCAGTCGGCTGCGATGAAACAGATCATCGAGGAATTCCACGCCCAGCACCCGAACATCGACGTGCAGGTGCAGGTCACGCCGTGGGAGAGCTACTGGACCAAACTGCAGACCAGCATCACCGCGGGCAGTGGCCCGGACGTGTTGTGGATGACGATGGTGTACGCGAAGTACTACGCGGTCGGCGGCGGCATCGCTCCGCTCGACGACAAGATCAAGGACTCGAAGCTGGACATGGGCGCCTACGTGCCCGCCGTCACCAAGGCCTACACGGTCGACGGGAAGGTCTACGGCATTCCCAAGGATGTCAACGGATTCGGGCTCTGCTACAACAAGAAGCTCTTCGACGCGGCCAAGGTGAAGTACCCGGACGACTCGTGGACGTGGAGCGATGTCATCGCTGCGGCTCAGAAGCTGACCAATCCCCAGAAGGGCGTCTTCGGATTCGTCGCGCCCGAGGCCGACGAGCTGAGCTGGTATCTGACGGTGCCGCAGGTCGGCGGCCAGGTCATCTCCGACGATGAGAAGAGCTCAGGCTACGACAAGCCGGCGACGATTCAGGGCATTCAGTTCTGGACCGACATGATCACGAAGTACCACGTCTCGCCCACGCTGCAGCAGACCACCGACACCGACCCGCTGGCGATGCTCACCTCGGGCAAGGTCGCGATGAGGTATTGCGGTTCGTGGGAGCCCGAAGAGATCGCGGCTGTCCCGTACGGCAAGGCCAACATCGACATCGCGCCGCTGCCCGCCGGCCCGGACGGGAACCGGAAGTACTACAGCAACGGGTTGGCGAACAGCATCTCGGCGAAAAGCAAGCATCCCCAGCAGGCATGGGAGTTCGCGCAGTTCCTCGGATCCGAACGCGCGGCCGAGATCCAGGCGAAGACCGGAACCGTGATCCCGGCGTACCAGGGGCACGCGGATGCCTACGCCAAGGCAATGCCTGAGTTCAATCTCCAGGTCTTCGTCGATCACCTCAAGTACGCCGAGCCGTTCCCTGCGTCGACCGACACCGCTGCCTGGCGTGACACCGCGACGAAGCAGTTCGCGGACGCATGGACAGGCAAAGCCCCGGTCGCAGACGTCTCGCAACGCGTTGCGGAGGCGATGAACGCGGCATTGGCGAAGGAGAAGAAGTGAGTAGCTCTGGCACCGCTACGGTGCCGGCCGAATCGCGAGCGGACGGTACGCCTGGCCGACAACAGCCGGACAGGCGTCGGCCGCGGCCACCCACCCGGGACAGCGGTTGGTGGGCCGCGATGTTCTTGCTGCCGGCCGCTGCAGGGCTACTGGTCTTCGAGATCTGGCCGACCTTCCAGACGATCTACTATTCCTTCACCAGTTGGGGAGCGTTCGGCGGGCATGTCTGGTCGGGACTCGAGAACTACCGGACGCTGATCGCCGACTCCGACGTCCTGCACGCGGTGGTCAACACGGCGATCATCAGTGCCATCTCGTTGCTCGCCGTGCCCTTGTCGGCGATCGTGGCGGCGCTGCTCAGTCTGCCGGGCATGCGTGGGGTCACCGTGTACCGCACGCTGTACTTCCTGCCTGTAGTCACATTGCCCGCCGCAGTCGCCCTGACCTGGAAGTTTCTCTTCAACGGCGACTACGGTCTGATCAACTGGCTGCTGTCCAAGTTCGGCATCGACGGCCCGCATTGGCTTTCCGATCCCGCCACGGCGATCTTCGCCATCAGCATCGTCGCCGTGTGGGGGTCGATCGGCTACAACATGGTCATCTTTCTCTCGGGCATTCGGGGCATACCTGTCGACTACTACGAGGCAGCCGAGCTGGACGGGGCCGGCCGGGTGTCGCAGTTCTTCCACGTCACGGTGCCGCTGCTGACGCCGTCGATCTTCTTCGTCACGGTGATCACGGTGATCAACTCGCTGCAGGCGTTCGACCTGATCTACCTGATGGTCGGCCAGCAAAGTCCCGCGATCGCGAGGACCGAAACTCTCGTCTACCTGTTCTACCAGCGTGGCTTCGCCGAGCACGACGGAGGCTATGCGGCAGCAATTGGCGTCGTACTGCTCCTCGCGACTCTGATCCTGACCGCGGCCCAGTTCCGCTTGCAGAGGAGGTGGGTGCACTATGGCTGACTCCGCCCAACCGCCCGTCGGTCGCCGACGCCGCTATTTGCCCCGGCATCCGGTCGCTCATCTGTTGCTGTGTCTCGGCGCCGTTGTCATGGTCGGGCCGTTCCTTTGGCAGCTCACGACTTCGCTGCAGACTTTCGGCGAGTCCGTGAGTGTGCCTCCGACCTTCGTACCGCGCTCACTCCAATGGTCGAACGTGACAGCCGTCTTCGCTGCGTTGCCGTTCGGCCAGCAGTTGCTGAACACGACGTTGATGACGATCGCCCGAACGGTCGGCCAGGTCCTGTTCAGCTGTCTGGCCGGCTTCGCCTTCGCCCGGATGCAATTCCGCGGCAGCGCGGTGCTGTTCGGCATCTTTCTGTCGGTGACGATGGTTCCGTATCAGGTGTTCCTGCTCCCGCAGTACCAGATCATGCAGCGGCTCGGCCTGCTGAACACCCTGGTGGCACTGTTCCTACCCGGCATGTTCAGCGCGTTCGGCACCTTCCTGATGCGTCAGTTCTTCAGGCAACTACCGATGGAGATCGAGGAGGCCGCCCGGATCGACGGGGCGAACATCCTGCAGATCTTCTGGCGGATCATGCTGCCGATGGCTGCGCCCGGCATGATCGCGCTCGGCGTACTCGTCATCATCTGGTCCTGGAACGATCTGCTCTGGCCGCTGGTGGTGAACTCGGATCCTCGGCAGATGCCGGTGTCCGCCGGGTTGGCCAGCCTGCAGGGGCAGTACACGACGAACTTCCCCGTCCTGATGGCCGGTTCGCTGCTGGCGAGCCTGCCGGTGATCGTTGTCTTCATCGTGTTCCAGCGGCACCTGATGAGTGGTATCGCCTTCTCCGGCGTGAAGGGCTGACGCGTCAGCTGGCCCGGGACTTCCGGGAAGCGCCGGCAACATGCACTGTTACGCCAAGCTCGGTGAGGCGGGCGAGTTCCTGTGGGTCCGCCGACGCGTCTGTCACCAGTAGGTCGACGGCCGACGCGTCGGCGACCTTCGCCACGGTCGCCGCACCGATCTTGGAGCCGTCGGCAACGACCATCAGCCGGTGCGCGTGCGACACCATGGCGTGGTTGGTGCGAGCCTCGGTGTGGTCGTGGGTGGTGACCCCGTGGGCAGCGCTGACACCGTCGGCGCCGAGGATGGCCAGGTTGACGCTCATACCGTTGAAGGCACTCTCGGCCAAGCTGCCGACCAGCTCGAACGAGCTCGACCGAATCACCCCACCGGTCATGATGATCTGCAGATTGGGCTGGGCCGCTACCGCTGCAGCGGTGGTGAGGGCATTCGTGACGATTGTCAGTCGTCGACGCTGACCGAGTTGGCGAGCGACCTCGGCAGTGGTCGATCCGCCGCCGATCGCCACGGCGAGCGGGCGGTCGGCGGGCAGCAGCGCAGCGGCCGTTACCGCGATCGCGTGCTTGGCCAGTGGGGATCTGGTGTCCCGGAGGTGGACCGGCAGTTCCGGCCCCGTATTCGCCCGGGCGCCGCCGCGGGTGCGCGAGACCAGTCCCTGTTCCTCGAGGTGTGTCATGTCCCGGCGCAGCGTCGCCGGAGACACCTCGAGTTCGTGACACATGGTCTCGACCGACAGGGCTCCGCGCGTGGTCAGCAGGTCGAGGATTTCGACCAGGCGCTGAGCTCGCCGGGGTGACGGTGCCGACGGTTGCCCACAGCGCACCGCTGGGAGGGCTGGCGAACTGATGACGATCACCTCGTTCCGACCTGCGTGACGAGTGAATCGCCTCAGTCTAGGGAACCGGGCCGCGCCGTCGATGCTTCCGCGCAATCGAATTGAGCGTTCCGGGCTAGCCGCCGCGGTGGGAGCTGAGCCCGATGGTCAGCAGGAGGTTCGCGTACAGACGCACTTCACCGGTCGCGACCACGAGACCGACCTCGGGGGAGCGCACGAGGTCGTAGAAGTCGAATCGATCGACCAGCTCCATCGGCACGTCGTCCCCGAGCTGCCGGCGGTACTCCTCCTGCACGGACGCGTCCACTCCTTCGGCGGGGCGCATCACGGCGGCGCTCTCGAAGTTCACCGCGGTCTGGATCAGCGGGAGTACGTCGGTCACCGTCAGCAGGCCGGGTGCGAGATTGAGATGCACGAGGCGGGCCGCCGGGTTCACCATCGTCAGGTACGGATAGTTCCCGTCCGCGAGGAGGATCCGTGAGCCGTGCCCGGCCGTAGCCAGTGCCTCGAGCAGCGGCGGGTGGATGAGTTCGTGGTTGAGCATGATGAAATCTCTCCTCTGTCAGCGGTCGCCTTGGGCGCGGGGGGATCCGTACCCGTTCCAGCCTGGGATTGTGCCGTCGACGTCCCAGAGGTCCAGCCACGACTCGGATCCGTCCCAGAGGAACACCTGTCCCTTGATGAGACGGTTGTTGCGTTCTACTCCGCGCATGTCCTCGAGTTCGGTCGGCGTCAGCGGGTCGGAGAGGACGGCGGCGAGGTTCGCGGCGTACTGCTCCTGCTTGACAGAGAAGGGGATGGGGATCTGGCCGCGGGCAACAGCCCACTTCAGGCAGACCAGGGCCGGATGTACGCCGTGGTTGCGTGCGATGCGCTGGACGATGGGGTGATCCACGTCAACCAGGTCATCGTCGCTTCGGTCGCGCTCGGGACGTGACGGCGAGCCCAGGGGCGAGTAGCCGATCGGCTGTACGTCGTGGTCCACGGCGTACCGGAACAGTTCCGGCTGCTGGAAGCACGGGTGGAGCTCCATCTCGATGAGAGCGGGAGCGATCCGGGCGTCCTCGAGGATCAGCGTCAGCTTCGGGATCGTTACGTTCGACGTGCCCAGGTGGCGCACCAGACCGGCGTCCACGAGGTTCTCGAGAGCGTGCCACGTCTCCATGTACCGCTCATGCACGTACGGTCGGGCGTGCGGGTCGCGCATCCCGGCCTCCGCGTGCGGCGGATGGTGGTTGGGGAACGGCCAGTGCACGAACACCGCGTCGAGGTAATCCAGTCGAAGGTGTTGCAAAGACCGGTGGACAGAAGCCACAGCGTCTTCGGGGGCGTGCGCATCGTTCCAGACCTTCGACATGACGAAGAGGTCCTCGCGAGGCGCGACGTCCGCGATGGCACTCTCCAGTACGGCGCCGATCTGGGACTCGTTGCCGTAGACGGCAGCGCAGTCGACGAGGCGATAGCCGCTGCGGATTGCCCCCGCGACGGCGGTTGCGACATCATCCGCGGAGTAGCGGTCGGAGCCGAAGGTGCCCATCCCGATCACGGGGATGGTTGCTCCGGATGCGAGCACCCGTGAAGGCAGCAGACGGGCATCGATCTGGGACGTCATTGCGTGACTTCTCCTTGTCGAGAGAGGCGGTCGCCGAGGTCCTGCGCGAGGCGCACATCGCGGCGTACATCGTCGAGGTAGAAGGGGTAGCCGAAGATGCGGTCGACACGGGCCATCTGGTATGGCTGATAGTGCTGGCCCCAGAAGAAGCCGAGGGCCTTCCAGTGTTCGACTGCCTGGTCGAGCAACTCGGCTGACCGTACGGCGCGTTCCGGCTCTTCGCGCTCCTCGGCACGGGCGAGCTCGAGTGCTGCCTCGATCTTCGCCGCGTAGTACCTGCCCAGTGCGGCTGTTGCTCGCAGGTCGAGGATCGCGCAGGTGGCGAGTGGTTCGCGCCATGACGGCGTACGGTCCTCTGCCTCCGTCGCGAGTTCGTCGGCCGCGTGTGACTCCTCGGTCAGCACCGCGATCACGTCCAGCGGGGTCTCGGCAGAGGCGTCTGCTCCGCCGCGTAGTTCGGTTCTGGCGAACTCCCGGATGCCGATCGTGCCGGCACCGGGCATGGGAGAGCTGTCGAGGAAGTCGAGCACGGTGCGGAGCCCGTGGTCGCGGGTCAGGCATCCTTCCGGATGCCACTGGAAGTCGAGGTCGAGCCAGCACAGCCGATTGACCGCCGGGATGATTTTCGAGGCGTGGCGGAGCCCTTCGTACAGGGTCGGAGCGTCGTCCCCGTAATCGATGCGTGCCAGGCGTTCGAAGACATCCGAAGCGGTGTCGGGATCGTAGGCGAGACGGCCCCACAACTGGAACTGCAGTCGTTGTCGTTCGAAATCCCAGCGCCAAGTTTTGTGGCCGTGGTCGACATGCTGGAAGTCACGGGCCCAGAGATATCCGTCCGCACCCCAGTAGAAGCCGTGGGCGTAGTTCTTCTCGACTATCCCGCGGACGTACTCCCGCACGTAGTCCACATCACCCCAGCGGTGCGTGTGGACGTCGTCGTTCCGCACGGTGAAGAGGAACTGCGTCTGCTCGAGATCCACTCCGTCCCACACGTGGAGCAAGTCCTCGAAAGCAGGACGGGGGTGTGAATAGCAGTGCGCGATCGAGTACTTCCAGCTGATGTAGAAGCGAGTCGGATCGATCATGGGCTTGGCCATGGCGATGATGTCGGCGGTGCTCTGCATGTTGGTGCGGTGCAGGAACTTCACCCGCCGCCCCGACCGTTCGATGCCTCGCAGGTAGGTGTCGACCACCCACTGCTCCTTCTCGCTGCCCGTACCGCTCATCGCTTCGCTGCCGCTCGTGCCGATGCCGTCCAGCTCGGGATAGGTGACGAGCAGGCGGTAGATCATCTCCTCGTAGTACGCGGACACTTGCGGGGCGCGTTGCCTGGCGCGAGCAGCATCCCAGCGATTGATGGTCTCGGTGCCTTCACTGCTGTTCGCCAAGGCGGCGGGCAGGCCGAGGCCACGAGCCACCGGCTCGGGCAGGTAGATGTTCCAGGTGAACAGATAGACGTCGATCCCGCGATCCCGGGCATGGCCGAACAGCGCGTGGAAGAACCTCTCGTGGTCGGCGATCTCCTCGTCGGTGAAAGGGTTGGCGTCCCGGAATTCGGGAGAGCTCACCATCAGATGGAAGGGGTGGAGCGACCACAGGCTCAGGCAGTTGTAGCGATTACGGGCAAGTTCGTCGAGGTAGTCGCGCCAGAACTCCAGATCGAAGCAGGTTTCGAGGTTCTGCCGGAACGGATCGCCGTTGGAGTAGGGCTCGTAGGGCAGATTGAACTTGACGCCGCGGACGGAGAGCGACGGCGATTTCGCGACGTCGAGTCCGTCCTCTGTCCAGGTCTGCGCCCGGACGAGGTCGGCGACCTCGAGGCAGCCGTACAGCAGGCCACGCGGATGGGCGGCTTCGACGACGACCCGGCCTCCGGCGCCGGACACCGTGAAGGACTCGTCGGGGTACGTCGGGCCGGACAGGCCGTCGGCGCCGGCGACGAACGCCGCGACCTCGTCGGACGAGCTGACTCGACGTACGACGATCACCGGCTCGGGGCGCGGGTCGTCGCGGAGCTCCGGCCACGGACCGACGACCTCGAAGCCGTCTGCCTGGAGAGCTGTGCGGATCTCTGCGAGGCCGAAGTCCACAAGGGGCGATCGCACCTCGCTGACGATGTAGACGGTACTCATCGGCCCCCCAGTCCGCTCAGGCGCACGCCTTCGACGAAGGTCCGTTGCGCGAGGAAGAAGACGATGAGGATCGGGAGCAGGGAGATGATCCCGACCGCCATCATCTGGTTGTACTGCGTCTCGTACTGTCCCTTGAACAGGCTCAGGCCGAGGGCGAGCGTGAAGTTGTTCTGCGTCCGCAGGTAGATCAGCGGTGTGAGGAAGTTGTTCCAGTTACCGACGAAGCTGAAGATGGCGACGGCCGCGATCGCGGGTTTCGACATCGGCAGGAAGATCGACCAGAGCGTGCGAAGGTGTCCGGCGCCGTCGATGCTGGCCGCGTCGGTGAGCTCTTGCGGGATGGTCAGGAAGAACTGCCGGAGCAGGAAGATGAAGAAGGCGTAGCCGAACCAGGCCGGCAGGAACAGCGGCCAGTACGTGTTCACCAGGTTCAGCTTGCTGAACATGATGAACGTCGGGACCAGCGTGACCTCGGCCGGGATCGCCATGGTTGCGACCATCAGGGCGAACAGCGCCCCCCGTGAGCGCGCTCGCAGGCGAGCGAAGGCGTACGCAGGGAGCACGCACGAGACCAGGTTCCCGATCACCGACAGGCCGGTGATGATGATCGAGTTGATCAGGAACGTTGTGAACGGCAACGAAGTCCAGGCGGCCGGATAGTTGTCGAACCGTGGCGTCGCGGGCAGCACCTTGGGTGGGTAGGCCAGCACCTCCTGCGAGGTCTTGAGGGACGTTGTCACCATCCAGAGGAACGGGATGACGAACACCGCGGTGCCCGCGATCAACAGGACGTAGGTGATGGTCTTCCGGAAACGCTCGACGGAGGTCTGGCTGGAGCCGATGGGCCGGCGTTGCGTCGGCGGGGCCTGCTGGGGCGGGGTCGCTGTCAAGGTCATGGTGGAGCTCCGATTGATGGTCGGGTCAGGCGTCGTAGTGCACCCAGCGGCGCGCGAGTACGAACTGCAGAGCCGTGACGACGCCGATGAGAGCGAACATCGCCCACGACAGGGCGGCCGCGTAGCCCATGTCGAAGTACTCGAACGCCTGGCGGTAGATGTAGAGGCCCAACATGAGGGTCGCGTTGTTCGGTCCGCCCTCGGTCATCACCAGTACGAGCGTGTAGGCCTGCAAGCTGGCGATGAGACTGGTGACGACGTTGAAGAAGATGACCGGCGACATCATCGGCACGGTGACGTGCCAGAACCGGTCCCACCATCCTGCGCCGTCGAGGAGGGCAGCCTCGTAGAGCGTGGGGGAGATGCCTTGGAGACCGGCCAGATAGATCACGATGGTGTTGCCCGCGCCCCACACCGACATCAGGATGAGGCCGGGGATGGCCCAGTGCTCGTCAACCAGCCAGCCTGGGCCCTTGATGCCGAAGAATCGTAGGAAGCTGTTGATGAGGCCGGAGTCGGGTTGCAGGATGTTGATCCACAGGATCGCGGTGGCGACGCCGGCCACGACCGAAGGCAGATAGAAGACGGTACGGAAGAATCCGAGGCCGCGGACCTTCTGGTTGAGCAGGATCGCGAGCAGGAAGCTCGTGACCACGCCGAGAACGACCGAGCCGGCGCCGAAGTAGACGGTGTTGCCGATCGACTTGTAGAAAAGGGGATCGGCGAACATCTTCCGGTAGTTCGCCAAGCCCGCCCAGCTGGGTGTGGACAGCAGTGACCAGTGGGCGAAGCTCAGCAGGAGTGCGGCGACGACCGGGCCGCCACCGAACAGGATGAAGCCGAGGATCCACGGAGACGCGAAGCCGTAGAACGCACGTGCCTCGCGACGCGCGAGCGGGCTGGTACGTCGGGTCCGCCGGCCCGGCAGTTCGAGCGTGGGTGCAGCCTGTGCCATGCCGATTCTCGTCTCAGCCCGCGACGTTCTTCTTCAGGAGCGGCTGGATCGTCGACGCGATCTTCTTGCACGCGTCGGAGACACCCAGCGACTTTCCCATCACCTGGTCCCAGATCGGAGTCACCGCGTTGGTGATCTGCGGCGTCGCCGGACCGAACACGACGCCGGTGCTGGTGGCGTAGGTGTTGAGCGCGTTGTAGATGGCGTTGGCGCCCTCCGGCGCGGCGTCCGACTTGAGATAGGCCGGCCATGCTGACTTCCTGGTCATGTTGCCCTTGCCCGTGCTGGCGAACATGAACACCTGGCCAGAGGTCGAAAGGTACTCGTTGAGGTAGATCCAGGCGGCGTCCTGCTGCTTGCTCTTCGAGGTGATCGAGTACGCGCTGCCGACCGCGGCTGTGGAGTGCCCCTTCGGGCCGGCCGGCCAGTCCGCGATGCCCCATTTGAAGGCCGCTTGGTCGCGCAGCGACGGCGCACCCCAGGACCCGTCCACCTTGATGGCGGCCCGGCCGAGGGCGAAAGCGTCGGCCTGCGACATCCCCTGCAGCTCTGACGGGGACGGGAACACGCCCTTCTGCAGGTACATGTCCATCCACCACTCCACCGCGGCGATCGACTCCGGCTTGTCCAGGAGCACCTGTGACTCGTCGTCGCTCAGGTAGTGGCCACCAAGGGGAGACAGGCGCACCGGGTCCCAGAACGTGTCGACGGGGGTCACCGGCAGGGAGAGACCGAAGACCTTGCCCGCGCCCTGGCCGCTCGTCGTCGCCAAGACCGCGTTGCGCAGGTCGTCGAACTTCCATCCCGCAGTCGGCAGGGCGACGCCTGCCTTCGCGAAGATGTCTTTGTTGTAGTAGATCATCACGGGTCCGCAGTCGTACGGCACCGAATACTGCTTGCCGTCGCGCTTGTAGTACCCGGTCGAGACCTCGGCGAAGTCCGAGGGATTGAAGTTGGGCTCACCGGAGATGTAGTCGTTGAGTGCAAGGAACGCGCCCGAACCGATGAAGTTCTGGGCGAAGCCGAACCCGTTGTACATAACGTCCGGCAGGCTGCCGCCCGCGGCCTGGCTCGAGTACTTCTTCAGGTAGTCCGCCGAGCTGTCGCCCGCGTTCTCGGCGACGATCTTGATGTTCGGATGACGCTTCTGGAAGAAGTAGTCGAACTGCTGCTGGCGGACGAAATCCGCCGGCGACCACGAGTGCGCCACCGTGATGGTCACCGAGGACTTCGGATCGGCGACGGACGACTTCCCCCAGTCGAAGCTGTCGTTGAGCTTCTGGGCGTCCGCGGACGGGTAGAGCTTGGACGCGATCAGCGAGGTCGTCGTAGGGCTCGACGACGAACACGACGCCAGGGCATTCGCGCCGGTGGCCGCGATCGCGGTGGCACCCGC
This sequence comes from Kribbella rubisoli, assembly GCF_004217145.1. Classification (GTDB taxonomy): domain Bacteria; phylum Actinomycetota; class Actinomycetes; order Propionibacteriales; family Kribbellaceae; genus Kribbella; species Kribbella rubisoli. The sequence continues at coordinate 987,406 of NZ_SHKR01000012.1, forward strand.
CGTACGCAAGAAGGTGCGCCGGCTGAATCCCTTTTCTGCGGGGGTTCTTGGTACTTGCATCGTTCCTCCTCCATGAGAATTTCGAACCCGCGTTTCTTGACGAGCCGGAGTGGGCGTCAGCCGCTCGCAATGCCTGGTGTGCGGAACTTCAGCTCGGGGCCGCGCACGTCGAGAAGCGCGGTCCGGCCGAGTGCACGTACGGCGTAAAGCCGGCCGGGCTCCGCGTGGAACGGAGCGTGCACGACGGCACCCTCATCGGCGACGAGCTCAGTAGGTTTCCACTCGTCCGGGCGTTCCATCGTGTCCATGCCGGTGATGTCCTGGTACTCCGCGCCCAGCCGCACGGATTCCGAGGATCCGCGGGCCAGGACCGTCACGCCGACCGAGACGGTCGAGGTGGCTTCGTCCCAGGACGCGTCCACTGTGGAGATCCGAGTCGGTTCGGCCGCCGCCTCGACGTTGGTCAGCTTGATGACCACCGGGTTGGGCCACTTCTTGTCGTTGTACAGCCGCTGTGCGTTGAGAGCTGAGACCACGAGACCGGCGTCGGTCTGCTCCCAACGCGGCGTCGCGTCGAGCTCCGGCCGGTACTCCATCAGCTGTCCGCTCTGCCCGAGGACAGAGACCTCGGTGAGTTCGGTCGCCTTGATCGACCGCAGCACGAACTCCCGCCGTTCACCCCACTTCCACCGCTCACCGGTGACGATGACGTAGACGCTCTTGGCGTCCTTCGACGCGGTGAACCACAGCTCGCCTTCATTCGTTACGACCCACGGGCGGGTGGCGTAGATCGCCTCCCCGTTGACGAACATCCACAGTCCGAGCTCCTGAAGCCGTGCCTCCTGCTCGACCGGGATGGTCCCATCCGGTTTCGGGCCGATGTTGAGCAGCAGGTTTCCGCCCTTGGCCCGGGTCTCGATCAGGATCTCGATCAAGCGGGTTCCCGACTTGTAGGTCTCGTTCGTCGGCTTGTAGGTCCACTGCGAGCCCATGGTGAGGTTGGACTCCCAGGCGCCGTCGATCGGCTGGCCCGGAATGTACTGCTCGGGGGTCGGCAGCGCGCCGCGAGTAACCACGACGTTGGGGTCCGTCTGCCACGTATGTTCGCGAAGCCCTTCGGCCTCGCCGTCGAAGAAGACGATCTCGACCGGACCGAACTCCGTGAGCAGTTCGGTCATCTGGGATTTCGCCAACTCCATCAGCCCGGGATTCGCGGCCGGTTGCACGCTTGGAATCGACCGCTGGATCGGGATGCCCTGCTCCCACAGCCAGGCGAAGTCGTCCGGTGAGAAGTAGACGCCGGCGGCGATGCCGTGCTCCCGGAACGCCTCGAGGATCTCTGCGGTCGTGTCCCGGCCGAACGGCGTATTGCCGACATGGCGCTCGGTCGTCGCCGTGCGGAACATGCAGAACCCGTTGTGATGCTTGGTGGTGAACACGACGTACCGCATCCCGACGAGATCGGCGAGCTCGGCCCACTCTGTCGGGTCGAAGCGCCGGGGACGGAATCGGCGCGGGAGTTCCTCGTAGTACCTCTCCACAAAGTCCTGCGAAGCACCGACCAGCGGATGGCTCACGTCGGAGCCGAGTTGCGTATCGATGCTCCAGTGGATGAACAACCCCAGCCCGAGGTCGCGGAACCACTCGACGCGATCAGCTGCGTTGCCATCGGCAGTGGCATGCGCCACGGGATTGGACTCGACCAGCACCAGAAGCTCCTCGTCGAAAACAGGCAGTGGGCGACTGCATATCGGCACACCAGTCAACTTGTCAGGCAAGTTAGCACGTAACGTTTCGCCCTGTCTACGATGAGATTTGCAGACCTGTGGGGGTGGCTTCCGCCTGTGTGTTGGAGCGCTTGAAGGCAGCCGAAACGATACGATTCGTGGAAGGAGGGTGATGGCTACCTATAAGGACATCCAGCGGGAGACGGGGCTGTCGCTGGCCACGATCTCGAAGTACTTCAACGGCCGAACCGTGCTCGAGTCGAACCGTGCTGCGATCGAGGCTGCTGCTGCCGCGCTCGATTTCCGCCCCAACGCGATGGCTCGGGGCCTACGGTCGAGGCGATCCGGAACCGTCGGTGTCGTACTGCCCGCCCTCAACAACGATTTCCATCTGACGATCATCGCCGGGGTCGAGGCTGCCCTGAGATCCGTGGGCGTCAGCGTCATCGTCGCCGCCAGCCCTTCCGGCGAGGAGGACACGGTGGGACTGCTGTTGAGCCAGATGGTCGACGGCATCATTGCCGTACCGTCAGGGCACGACATCGAACCCCTCCGCGCGGCGATGCGGCGGGTGCCGGTGGTCCTCATCGACTGGGCGGCGGACGAACTCCATACCGATGGGGTCTTCCTCGACAACGCCGGTGCGGGCGCGACGGCCGCACGCCTGCTGCTGGACCACGGGCATCGGCGCATCGCCATTGTGGCCGGACCACCGTCGGTATCCACCATGCGCCTGCGAGCCTCGGGCTTCACCGAGCGGCTCGCAGAGGCCGGCGTCGCCATCTCCCCGGAGCACGAGGCCCGCGGGCCACTGATCGTCCGCACCGGACACGACTCGATCACTGGCTTCCTGGCACTGCGCGACCGCCCCACCGCAATCTTCTGCGCCAACTACGAACTCACGCTGGGCGCTCTCATCGCAATCAACGAGTCAGGCCTCCGCCTCGGCCGCGACATCTCCCTGGTCGGCTTCGACGGCGCCGAACTGGCTCAGGCAACGGTGCCCCGCCTCACCGTCATCGCCCAGCCCACACAAGACATCGCAACAAGAGCCGCCGACCTCCTACGCCGCCGCCTCGACACCTCCGGGCCCGCGCTGCCACGGTCGCCCGTAGTCCAGTTCCTCCCCGCCCAACTGGTCCCAGGCGGCTCAGTCGAACGCCTGAACGACTGACCACAGTGCCACACCTCGCCAGAGTGACAACTGCCCCAGATGCGCTCCCAGCTGCAGCTCGCCGGAGCTGCAGCGGTCCTGGGCATCAGAGCAGCGTGGATGCGGCGCGGCTGTAGGCGTCGTGCATCGGCCTGCCTCCGATGGATAGGTGCCAGGATGCCGTCTGGGTTGCTAGAGCAAACAGCCAAGCTCGCGTCCGCTGTCGTTCGAGCCCGAGCCGATCCGCCAACGGGTCGACCCGTCTGGTCGTGGCGAGCGAGTGCATATCGTGCTGAAGGAACATCGCGACGTCGAAGGACGGGTCGCCGATCGTCGATGACGGATCGATGGCGAGCCAGCCTCTTTCCGACAGGAGAACGTTTCGCCGATGGAAGTCGCCGTGGAGCATGACCTTACGAGTCGCCGATGTCGGCAATGAGGTGAACAGCTCGGCTGCTTCGCGGAGCGGCCCTGGATCAACGACATCACCAAACTGGTCGGCCCGGGCTTCCAGGACCTGCGCGCGCTGGCTGGCGGCCTCGGCCAGCGGCTGACCACCGGAAGCTGGAACCCTGGCCGCCCACAAGTTCGAAAGTACCTCGACCGCGATGTCGTCCGCCTCCTCCGGAGGCAGATCCGCCGCGTCGACCCCTGGGACGCAGCACTCCATCAAGGTGGCCCGGATCGTCGGGTCGTGGGCGAACAGCCTTACAGCACCGCGGCCTGCCCATGCCCGCAGAGCGGTGACGTGATCGTGGTGAACCGGCAGCGGAACAGTGATCTGAAGTACAGCAACCTCACCGCTACTCCGTTTCACCGGCGCCGTCCAGCTCGAATCGCCACCCGGTTCGAACGCGGGCATCAACGTCAGATCCCACTGGGTTACACACTTCGCGATCAGCCCAGGCAGTTCCTTCAGCCAGGCCGCGCCGCCGGAGTGATACGACCGAATCCGATCCGCCAGCGACGCCGGCACGATGCTCCCGAGGTCCCCAAGCCTGCCGTCGCTCACGTCGACGCCTTCCGAGTTATGTGGGTGTGGACCGCCCACCGGGTCGAACACCCTACAAACCAAACTGCGAGCACCGCCATCCAATTGGCGTCCGCCGAGGCCCTGTGATTTGAGCAGCGCGAGCCGCTGGGGCCATGGGTGAACGTAGGTGCCGTACTGATCGCTCTGCTGTCCTTGGCGGTCGGAGTCGGTTTGATCCGACGGCAGCGTCGGGCACAGGTTGCCGACGCGCCGCCGGAGTCGCGGGTAGCCGAGCCGAGCGGCGTGGCTCGTTGAGCCGTCGTACGGTGGCGGTATGGCGAGGCGGAGCTGGGTCGAGCAGATCATGGGGCTGCCGATCAGTGTGCTCGCCCGCGGGCGCGACGCCGGCTCGGAGCAGGCGGAGGCGGCGGTGCGGAACGTCGTCGCAGAGCTGGCCGAGGTCGATCGGGTGTTCTCGCCGTACAAGCCGGACAGCGCGGTGAGTCGGCTGGGCCGTGGCGAGGTGAGCTGGGACGGTGTCGAGGTGGTGGTGCGGGATGTGGCCGAGCGGTGCGTCGCGGCGCGCGAGCTGACCGGAGGCTTGTTCGACGCAGCGGTGCCTGGCGGCGGCTGGGATCCTTCGGGACTGGTGAAGGGGTGGGCGGTCGAGAGGGCCGGTGCGTGGTTGCGGAAGGTCGACGGCGTGGACTGGTGCCTCAATGCGGGAGGTGACGTGCTTGTGGTGTGTCCGAGCGGCGAGCCGTTCACGGTCGGCATCCAGGACCCGCGCGATCCCGGCCGCGTTGTCGCGAGCGTGGCGCGGAGCGCGGGAGCCGTGGCTACCAGCGGAACCGCGGCCCGCGGCGCGCACCTCTACGACCCTCGAAACGGCCGCCCCGCGCAGACGCGCTGGTTGTCGGTGTCGGTGACCGGGCCGTCCCTGGAGTACGCCGATGTACTCGCCACGGCAGCCTTCGTCGCGGGTGACGACTGGCCGGAGGTGGTCGCCGTGCTGCCGGGCTACGAGGGGCTCGGCATTCTTGCTGATGGCAACTTGTTCACGACCGCCGGGTGGGGTGGATGACGACACAGCTGCTGCTGGTCGAGGACGACGACGACCTGGCCGGTCTCCTCGACCGGGTGCTGACCGATGAGGGGTACATGGTCACGCGGGCGTCAGACGGGCACACCGGCCTGCACCTCGCGCTGACTCACCCGGTGGACGCGATGATCGTCGATCGCGGCCTGCCGGCCGTCGAGGGCCTCGACCTGATCGCACGGTTGCGCAGTCGCGGTGTCCGGACACCCATCCTGGTGCTGTCGGCACGGAAGAGCACGCAGGACCGTGTCGAGGGCCTCGACGCCGGCGCCGAGGACTATTTGACCAAGCCGTTCGAGCTCACCGAGTTGCTGGCCCGTCTGCGGGCGCTGCTCCGCCGGCACCTCGATCGTGCTGTCGAGCTCGCGGTGCCGGGTGGTTGGCTGCACATCGCAGGCCGGAGAGTACGGCGTACGGACGGGGAGTCGGTGGAGTTGTCGGAGCGGGAAGCGGCGCTGCTCGCGCTGCTCGCGGCGCGGCCCGGCGTCGTGTTCAGCCGGGCTGACCTGCTTGACCGGGTCTTCGGCGAGGCAGAGTCGGAAACTGTCGTCGACACCTACGTGCACTACTGCCGGCGGAAACTGGGCCGGGGTGTGATCAGTACGGTGCGTGGGCTCGGCTACCGGCTGGGGAGTTCATGAGCGGGCGACCGATCGGTGACGAGGTGCTGGTTCGCCGAGCCGCCCGCGGCGTCGCCGTACAGGCCGCCGGTCTGGTCGCCGCGGCAATGCTCGTGCTGATCGCCTTGGTCACGCTGGTCGTGGTGCGCGGCCAGGCAGGTGCTGCTGATGACTTACTGCGGTCAGCGGTGGCTACGGCCGATGACGTCGGCGATCCGCCCGCAGGCACCTGGTTGGTGATGGCGGGTTCATCCGGGACGACCACGACAGCGGGTCTTCCGGACGACCTGCTCCCGGAGCTCGCGGCTCTGCGGGGCCGGGCGACCGACCAGGTTCAGTTGCTGACCGTCGAGAATGACGAAGGCGAGTTCCGCGTCGCCAGCGGGTTGTCGAAGGGCCGGCCGGTGCAGGCTGTGCTGGATTTGGCGGCCGCGCACCGGGAGCGGGCCCGTTTGCTGCAGGCCATGGGGTTCGCGGCGGCCTTGGGGCTCGTGCTGGCCGGTTTGCTGGGAGTTCTGATCGGGCGGCGCGCAGTCCGTCCGCTTGCTGAGGCCCTCACGCTGCAGCGGGCGTTCGTGGCCGACGCCGGGCATGAGCTGCGGACACCGCTGACGTTGCTGAGTACCCGGGCACAAGTGCTCGAGCGGGCGTTGCGTCGCAGCGGTGCGGGCCCCGACATCCTCGGTGACGCGGACGGTGTGGTCGACGACACCCGCCGGCTCGCGGAGGTCGTCGACGATCTGCTTGCCGCGGCTGATCCGCGAGGTTCCGAGAACCATGAGCCGGTCGACCTGGTCAAGGTCGCCGAGGATGTTGCCGCCAGTGCGGCGGCGCATGCCGGGGAGGCCGGCGTACGGCTGCGGTGGGTCGCGGACGGTGACAAGGCGCTCGCCCTAGGTGCGACGAGTGCGATCCGGCGAGCGACGATCGCCCTGGTGGACAACGCGATCGATCACACGCCCCGAGGCGGTGAGGTGCGCCTCGGCGTACGGCGGCACCGCGGTGACGTGATTCTGGCGGTCAGCGACACCGGTCCGGGGATCGGTCCGGAGGCCGCGCAACGGGTCCTGCGCCGGTTCGACTCGGGTGGCCATCGGTCCGGACGGGCTCACTACGGTCTGGGACTGGCGCTTGCACATGACGTCGCGAACCGGCTCGGCGGGCACTTGCGGCTCGCCCCGAGCGAAGTCGGAGCGACGTTCGAGCTGGTGCTCCCGGCGATCGCCGACAGAGGTCCAAGGAACGACTAAGAATCCGCCGTCATCGTCGGAGTATGACGTTCAGCGGTTCCCTGCAGGCGATGCGCCGCCCGCGGATCGCTCATGCCCGGCGCCGCCCACGCCGAACTCCTGCCTGGTGGCGCGACGCCGTAGGCATCAGCTGCTGGGGAAGCGCCCTCGTGGTGGTCGCCCTCTGGGTGTCGGGGCGCGGCGTTCAGAATCTGGCGACCGGACCCGCGGACCTGCTGACCTCACTGGGCCGGCTGTCGGGTCTGGTCGCCGCCGATCTGCTGCTGGTGCAGGTGTTCCTGATGGCTCGCGTGCCGGCGATCGAGCGCAGCTACGGCCAGGACGAGTTGGCGAGGCGGCACCGGTTGGTCGGCTTCTGGTCGTTCAACCTGCTGCTGGTGCACATCGCCGCGATCCTGGTCGGATACACCCTGCGCGATCACAGCGATCTCGTGCGTGAGACCTGGTCTGTGGTCACGACGTACGGCGGCATGCTGCTCGCCGCGGCGGCGACCGTCGCGTTGACCTTGGTCGTGGTCACGTCGGTGCGGGCGGCGCGGCGGGCGTTGCGGTACGAGTCGTGGCACCTGCTCCACCTGTACGCGTACGTCGGGGTCGGATTGTCGGTGCCGCACGAGATCTGGACCGGTGCGGACTTCACGACGTCACCGCTCGCCCGGCTTTACTGGTGGTCGGCGTACGGCGTGGCTGCAGCCGCGATCGTGTTGTACCGCCTCGTCCTGCCGGTATGGCGGACGGTGCGCCACGGGTTGACCGTGCGCGACGTGATCCACGAAGCGCCCGGTGTGGTGACGGTGCAGCTGGGCGGGCGTGGACTGCATCGGATGCCGGTCCGGGCCGGGCAGTACTTCGTGTTCCGATTCCTCGACGGCCCGGGGTGGTCGCGGGGCAACCCGTACTCGCTGTCGGCGTCGCCGGCGCCCGATCAGTTGCGCGTGACGGCCAAGACGGCGGGTGACGGCAGCGGCCGCCTCGCCCGGCTGCGTCCGGGGACGAAGGTCGCGATCGAAGGGCCGTACGGGCGGCTGACCGCGGAGCGACGGGTGACGGATCGGGTCGCGATGTTCGCCTGCGGAATCGGCATCACCCCGCTGCGGGCGCTGCTTGAGGAGCTCGCGTACCGGCCGGGCAATGCGGTCCTGGTGTACCGGGCGCATGAGGCTGTGGACCTGGTTTTCCGGGACGAGCTCGAGCAGCTGGCTCGGCGGCGCGGCATCACCGTGCACTACCTGCTCGGCCGGCGGACCCCGAAGCGGAACTCTTGGTTGCCGGAGAGTGCGTGGAACTGGTCCGACGCGGACGCCATGCGTCAGCTGGTCCCGGAGATCGAGCAGTACGACGTCTACGTTTGCGGGCCGGACCGGTGGATGGACGCGGTGTGTGCGGCGGCGCGGGCCGACGGACTGCCGGACGGCCAGCTGCACCAGGAGCGGTTCTCGTGGTGAGGAGAGTGCGGATGAGGCGCGGGACGAGGGTAGTGATGACCATCGCGACAACGGCGGTGGTGGCGGTTGCCTATCGGACCGGAACACAGCCGCGGACGGTCTCCGAGGCAAACACCTCGCGGACGACGACGCCGACAGCTGCACCGCGAGCGCCATCATCTGAACCACAGTCGAAATCTCCTGCGAAGACACCGTCGGCTACGCCGTCGGCAACGCCGCGGCAGTCGACTCGTACGAAGCCGAGCTCGTCCGCGGCGCTCACTGTGGCCGGTGATGTCGTCGACACCCAGTACGGACCGGTGCAGGTCGAGATCACGATGCGGGGCGGCCGCATCACCACGTCACGGGCCCTCGAGCGTCCGAGTGGCGACGGGCAGACCGACGAGATCAACAGTTCCGCGATCCCACAGCTCGACCAGGAGGCGGTAGCCGCACAGAGCGCACAGGTCGACACGGTGTCGGGAGCAACGTTCACGTCGGACGGCTATGCCAAGTCGTTGCAGTCGGCAATCGACGCGGCGCACCGGGCCGGCGCGCGATGAGTGCGCACGCGGAGCGATTGCGACGCAACGCGGTGGTCGGCGGAGCCAGCGGCGTACTGCTTGTGCTCCTCTTCCTGTACCCGACCAGCCGCAATCACGTCGACACCCCATCGGTCGCTGCGGCAGTACCGGGAGTCGTGAGCACCTCACCGGGGAGCAGCGATGTGGTCGTCAACGGGAGCTCGGTGGACACGCGGTACGGCCCTGTCCAGGTCCGGGTCACGATCCGGGCGCACCGGCTGGTCGCGGTGACGTCGCTTGTCTACCCGTCGTCGAGCGGCCGGGACCGGGAGATCAACTCGTATGCTCTGCCGCAGTTGGAGCAGGAAGCGGTCGCGGCCCAGGGTGCCCGGATCGACACCGTGTCGGGGGCAACGTTCACCTCGGACGGATACCGGCAGTCGTTGCAGTCTGCACTGGACGCCGCGCACTTCAGCTGAGAGTCCAAGAAAACACCAAGATAGCGCTGCGAGCCTGGGGTTCCTGACCACCGATCCAATGCGGTCCCGAGCTATCCGAAGGAACCCGATGCAGACAGTCAACGGTCTTCCCGCCCACGTGCTGCTGGTGCACGCCATTGTCGTCCTGCTGCCGCTGTCGGCCGTGCTCCTGGTGCTGACTGCGCTGTGGCCTGCGGCCAGGCGCCGGCTCGCGGGACCGAACGCGGTCTTGTCGCTGCTCGTCGTTGTCCTCGTGCCGATCACCACCAGCGCGGGGGAGTGGCTCGAACACCGCCTGACTCCGACTCCGTTGATCGACCGGCACGCCGAGCTCGGCGACACCGCCATCTATGTAGCTGTCGCGGTGGCAATCGTTTGTGTCGTCGTGTGGTGGCGCCAGCGCGAGGTCTCCGGCCGGACTCCGGCGAAGCGGCACTACCTCGCTCCCAACTCCACCGTTTTCACCACCGCGCTGACGGTGGTGGCGGTCCTCGTCGGCGGTGTCTCGGTGTACGACGTCGTCCGTATCGGCGACTCCGGCGCGAAAGCGAGCTGGAGCAACTGGGCCGCCCGCCCGTGACAACGGTCAGCGCACGATCAAGGTTGCCTTCGTCTGGTGGGTCAGTGATCCACTGGTAGCGGTGACGGCGAGCGTGCCGGCGATGCGGATCAGGTCGCCGTCGATCGACAACTCGCCTCACCAGCCGCCGAAGACGATCCAGCCGGGCAGTACTTTCGCCTTGGTCTTGTGGATTGTCACGGCTGATCAGGTGCCGGACTGGGTTGCGCCGAGGACGTCTTGTGCCTTCTCGACGGCGGTGCTGGTGGCGCCGTCGAGGTCTTCGGGGAGGCCGTTGATCACGGTGACGGCCAGGACGACATCGTCGACGCCGGTGGTGACCATGGTGACCTCGAATCCTTCGAGGGGCCCGGAGGTCGCGGTGAAGCGTACGGCGACGGGGTCGGTGCCGGCTTGAGGTGCGGAGACCGGACGGACGCTGATCGGCGAACTGCCTTCGCCGGGGACCTTCAAGGTCATCGTGCGGCAGGCCGCGACGGCCTGCTTGAACGACTTCTGCAGGGCCCGGACCGCCGCGGGAGACGCCATCGCGTCGATGCTCTCGTCGATGAACGGTCCCTGTGCGCCGCCGGAGTACGACTGGCTCGCGGACGCCTTCGAGCCGGGCGGGTTGTCGGCGTTCGTGTAGGCGACGAGCCTGGCGCAGCGGGAGTCTTTCGACGAGACCGCGACATCGGGGCCGTCGCTGTTGTCGTCCTTCTCGAGGGAGAACCCGGCCGGGAGATCTGCGAGTGCGAGCAGTGCTTTGGTCAAGGTGGCCGCCGTACGTGCGGTCTGGGCAGTTGGAGTCGACGGCGGTACGGCGGTCGGCGTGGTGACCGCCGATGTGGTCATGGTCGGGCTGGGTGTCGACGACGGCGCGCTCGAGGGCGTGGGCGCGCCGGCCTTGGTGCCGGTGGAGCAGGCGGCGAGCGCGAGCAGCACGACGGCGGCGGAGGCGACAGTACGAAAGGGCTTGGCCATGGGAGTCTCCTGGTATGCGGGCATGGGTCGGGCGCTGCCGACCAGACTTCCCGGCACACCAGAAAACCGAACTCTCGCAGGCGACGTCGAGGTACGGCGATCGCCCGCATGGACTACATCGGTACCAGTGCGCGGGGCGTTACAGCGCTGCTGTCATTGAGTTCGACGTCGTCCGGCGGCGCCTGCCGGTACTCGGTCCGATGCCAGCTCAGGACTGGGTGTTGGCGGGCATGTGGAGGCTTCCGTAGCGTTCCATTCGTTGCCAGCGCAGCCGTGAGCCGGCGAGGGCGGTGAAGACGGACTGGATGACGACGAGGTACATGAGCTGGCGGTAGACGAACTGCTGGAGGGGGAGGGTCCACAGCGGGCCGGGCTTTTCGCCGTCGAGTCGGAAGGCGTACAGGCCCATCGCGAACTGCAGGGCCAGGAAGCCGAGCCAGACGAGTCCGACGCGTAGTGGGTCGAGGAAGACAAGGCCGTAGATCGCGAACACGTCGACCACTGGTGCGAGCAGTGGCAGGAGGACCTGGAAGAGCATGAGGTAGGTCAGGCCCCGTCGGCCGAGCTTGCCGGCCTGCCAGCGCTGCACCAGAGCGCCGCGGTGTTTCCACATCGCCTGCAGGGTCCCGTAGCACCAGCGGTACCGCTGCCGCCACAGCGCGCCCAGCGATGCCGGCGCCTCCGTCCACGCGACCGCGCGCTCCTCGTACACGACCAGCCATCCGTCGCGGCACAACGCCATCGTCAGATCGGTGTCCTCGGCAAGAGTCACGTCGCTGAGTCCGCCGATTCGCTCCAGCGCCGTACGCCGGAATCCGCCGACCGCACCGGGAACGGTCGGCATGCACTCGGCCAGGTCGAACAGCCGCCGGTCGAGGTTGAACCCGATGACGTACTCGATGTGCTGCCAGCGGCCCAGCAGGCCGCCCCGGTTGAGGACCTTGGCATTGCCCGACACCGCGCCGACGGCCGGGTCGGCGAACGGCTGCACGAGCATCCGGACCGCATCGGTCTCGAACACGGTGTCGCCGTCGACCATCACGATCAGGTCGAACCGTGCGGCCTGCAGTCCGGTGTTGAGGGCGATCGGTTTGCCGGAGTTCGGCTGCCGGATCACCCGTACGCCGGGGATCCGCAGGGATTCGACCAGGTCCGCCGTACCGTCGGTCGAACCGTCGTCGACCACGATCACCTCGAGCGGGTGGTCCGAGGCGACGAGCGACCGGATCGCGGCCTCGATACCTGCGCTTTCGTTGTATGCCGGGACGATCACGCTGACCGGTTCGGTCACGGATGCTCCCCAGACGCGGCCGCGCATTCGGCGGGCATGGCGTCGCGCGGCGATCAGCGTTGTGATCGCGCGCAGCACGCTGAGCGCGCCGGCGGCGTACAGCAGCCAGGTGAGCACGGTGAGGACGCTGTCGCTGATCCGCATCGCCCAGATGACGGCGAGCCCGCGGCCGCGGTCCAACAGGTTCGCATGGCGAGCTGGGTCCGGGAGGCCGACTGCGTCGCTGACGGTGGCGAACCGGAACCCGCGGGCCTTGAGCCGCGGAATCAGCCTGCTGAGTGCCTCGACGGTCTGGCTGCGGTCGCCGCCGGCGTCGTGCATCAGTAGCACCTGCCCGGCGGTGTTGCGCGGCATGGAGTTGGCGATCACCTGGTTGGTGCCGGGGCGGCGCCAGTCCTGGCTGTCCTGGGTGGTCAGGACGGCCAGGTACCCCGCCTCCCGGACCTGCTGGAGGGCGGCCCAGTCGCGATCGGTCAGTGCTCTCGGCTCGGACGAGTACGGCGGGCGGAGCAACGTCGTACTGACTCCGGTGGCCCCTGCGAGGATGAGCTGGCTCTGCCGGAGCTCGAGGGACCGGCGCCAGCCGGGCGCAGTTGACAGGTTGGCGTGGGTGAAGGTGTGCACCGCGATCTGGTGGCCTTCGGCGACTATCCGGCGGGCCAGCTCGGGGTGCGCGGCGACCGCGGTGCCGACGACGAAGAAGGTCGCGTGCACGTGCTGCGCCTTCAACAGGTCCAGCACCTTCGGCGTCCAGACCGGGTCCGGCCCGTCGTCGAACGTGAGCGCGATCGTCCGGGCTTTCGGTGACACCGACCGTGGTGCGCCGGAGCCGGCGTCGATGACCGGCCCGCCGGTGACGATCTGTCGTGGCACCGACGCGGACCCGCCGGACGGCTGGACCGCACCGTCAGGCTCCGCGCCGAACATGTGGTGCGTGTAGCCGTTCAGCAGCAACATGCTGGACAGGCAGACCAGCAGCATCGTCATGACGATCCAGTGCGTCCGGAGTGGGACCTGCTTGGCGCGACGAGCCGCCGGTCTGCTCACGGTTTGGTCGGCGTCTTCGTCCGACCGGGCGGGGTGGTCGGCTTGTTGCCGTGCGTCGTGGTCGTGGTCGGCACGGTTGTCGTGGTAGTCGTCGTGGTCGGAACGGTCGTCGTCGTGGTGGTTGTGGGTACGACGGTGAGCGGCGGCGGCACCGGAGTCACCGGCGGGACGATCGTCGTGGACCCACCGGTCGTCGGAACCATGGTCGGCGCGGACGTCGGCCCGCCGGTGGGAGCCGTCGTGCCGGTGGTCGATGTCGGCTCCGTCGAGGAACCGTTGGTCGGTCCACCGGTCGATCCGTCACCGGGCGTCGCCGAAGAGCCTCCGGTCGGCTGCGCCGTCTCGGCCGCGACTTCGGCCGGTGGCGCCGTCGGCCGCTGCAGCGGCTTCGTGACCGCCTCGGGAAGTGGGATCAGCGGCGTGTCCAGGCGCGGCCCGCCCAGCAGACTGCTGCTCATCAGAATCAGATAGCCGACCGCGGGAACGGCTAATGCGACGCCGGTACGGCGAATCAGGCGACGGCGGCGCCCGGACGCGTCCACAAAGACGGGCGGCCGGGAAGAGGGCGGCTTCACAATCCGTGGATCGTACACGCTACTCGCCGGTCAGGTGAGACTGTCGCTGAGCTCGCTCTCAGTTTCGCCTTTCCCTTTGTTGCTAAGGGCTTCCTAAGTTTGCAACAAGCTGCAATGGGCTTGCGCCGGAGAGTATTTGAACGATAGAAATCTCCTGCCTTTCGCCGGTGTCGCTCGGGGTGCGCCGGATCCGCCGGCGCAGTCCGAACCGACGTTCGGCAGTTCTGGTACGCAGTGGACGAACTTCACCTACTACGGCTCGGGTGACATCAAGACCTCGACGGACCCGTGGCAGATCACCGCGACCTACGGGTACAACCAGCTGGGCCAGCAGACCGACCGTACGCTGACGGTGCCCGGCGACGACGCCAAACGCACGCAGGCGTGGGGCTACTACCCCGATGGTGCGCTGGCCTCCCGCTCCGACACAGCAGCACAGCAGCCGGTTGACGTCATCGACAACGCCGACACCTGGCAATCCTCCTCAGCGGGCACGTGGACGACTGTCCCGGGTGGCACCAACACCCAGGGTACCGACTACCGCATGCACGCCGCGGCGACCGGCTCATCTGACACGTTCAGTTGGCGTGTGCTGCCCGATGTGGCGGGCTCGTTCGATGTCTACGCCTCCTGCCCGGTTCGGACCGATGCGACCACGGCTGCGACGTACACGATCAACCACTCCGCGGGATCGGCGACCAAGACCGTCGATCAGAAGGCCTGTACCGCAGCGAGTCCGTGGGTGAGCCTCGGCAACTACTCGTTCCCGAACGGCGTCGCGAAGACCATCACCTTGGCGCCGTCGGCAACGGGTGTGGTGTCGGCGGACGCGATCAAGCTGGTCTCGACCAACCCGGTCGACAACCGCTCGTTCACCTACAACTACGACGCCAACGGTCAGCAGACCGAGGTCAAGGACAACAACCCCAACGCCGCCACCGACACCTTCAAGGTCACGGCCGACGGCCTGGCCCGTACCACGAAGGTCGAGGAGCTCAAGGGCACCACGAGCAAGGCGACGACCGACTACACCTACGACCTCGACTCCAACGTGCTCTCGACCAACGCGCAACGGGCAGCGGATGCGAACACGGTCGGCGTGACTCGTTACACCGGCTACACGTGGGATGTCCGCAACCTGGTCGATACGGTGAAGGCCGGCTCCACACCGACGAGCACGGATACCTGGAGCTACACCTACGACGGACGTGGTCTGCAGTCGACGGTCACGGAGCCGAACGGCAACCTGGCAACGTACACGTATCACGAGGACGGTCTGCAGCGGATCCTGTCCAAGAAGACCAGCGGCGGCCAGATCGTTTCGTCGCATTCGCTGGACTACAACCCTGACGGGGATCGTTCGCTGGATGTCGAGAAGGTCCTGCAGGCGAACTCGTCCGCGTACCTGGACCTGGCATCCAGCTACAGCTACACGCCGTCGCGGCAGCTGGCTGCGGTGGTCAAGACCGGTGTGGACAAGGGCGACAGCGAGGCGTACGAGTACGACGCGGCCCGCAACACCACAACAAACCGTCGGCGCGACGGTGTCGACGATGACCTACGACCGCAACCGCCTGACCAAGGCGGTCCCCGGCGGGACGACGCTGAACCAGCGCTACGACCCGTTCGACCGCGTCAGTTCCCAGTCCGAGAAAGTCGGCACCGCGGCCTCGGTCTCCACGCGGTACACGTTCATGGTCTGGCCAACCAGGTCGCGGCCGAGGCGGAGAAGGACACCAGCGGCACTTGGAAGACCTCTAAGTCCTACGCCTACGGCGCCGGCGGCGAGAATCTGTCGCTGGTGGACTCGCCGGTGAGTGGCACGACGTCGAAGAAGTCGTTCTACGGCACGAACCCGCACGGCGATGTCGAAACGTTGACCGATGCGTCGACGGGTACGACGACGTCGACGTACCGCTACACCGCCTACGGTCAACCCGACAAGAAAGGCACCACCGGCGACGACGCCATCAAGGACGACGCCGCCCAGGACGCCGACATCGTCAACCCCTACCGCTTCAACTCCGCCCGCTTCAACGGCGCCACCAGCACCTACGACATGGGCTTCCGCGAGTACAACCTCGGCCTGAACCGGTTCCTCACCCGCGACATGTTCAACGGCGCCTTATCCGGCCTCGGACTGGGATCGGATCCGTGGAACGCGAACCGCTACGTGTTCGGCGGCGGCAACCCCATCAGCCGGGTCGAGCTTAACGGCCATCTGAACGCCACCGATTCCAGCGGTGGAGGTGGTGTGATCGCCGCGTCTCTGGAGATCTGCGGTCCGAAGTGCAGCGCTCAGGTGGTGAGGTTGGACGGCATGTTGTCGGTGGTCAGGTGCCAGTTGTCGGGCATTGGCGTGCCGACGCGTACTGCCGCGGAGAGGTGGGCGACGGCTGCGAGTAGGCCACCGTTGGCCGGGAGGTACAGGGATAGGAACCCTGGTCGCTGGGGTGCGTGTCCGTTGGGGAGGAAGGTGTTTTTGGGTGAAGGGATGAGCAGGGCGTCGACCGCGCGGCGCAGGTCCGACAGTCGGGTTGCGGTCATCGACATCACCGGGTAGTCCCAGCCCCAGGTGGATTGCAGGTCCCAGGTGTCCCAGACTGCGTCGAGGGTGGCGGCCATTGCGGTGGGCTGGATCTGGGGCGATCGCGGAATCCAGCCGTAGGCCATCAGCATCGATGGGTGGTCCTCGCGGATCAGGTACGGCGGTGTCGTAACGGCGGCGTACGTCGTGTCGGGCATGACAAGGGGAGGGCGCATGCGAGAGCTGACTCGGGCCCAGCGATCGGACTCCGGGAGCTTCAGGCGTCGGCGCCATTCGTTCGCGACTCCGAGGGCCCAGCTCCAGTAGGTCAGTTCGAAGGTTGGGTTGGCGGTGGTGGCCCGGGTGGCTAGGTAGCTCTCCTGTGCGGGAACGAGCGGTGGTGGCAGTTCGAAGAGGCCGTTGTGTTCGGCAACGAAGTCGGCCATGAAGTCGGCGGTCGCCTCCACCAGCGAATAGTGCTCGGTGAGAAAGCGGTGCGGTCGGCCTTCGGCGTACAGCAGTTCGAGGAGGTAGATGATGTGGGGCTGCTGCCAGACGATGAAGGCGCCGATGTTGCTCGGTGACTCACGTCCCGACGGGTCGGTCTGCTTGGGCCAACGCGCCCCGCGGTAGCCCTGCTGGCGGGCGGTTGCCTTGGCGGCGTCGAGGGTGTCGTGGTACCAGCCGAGGCTGCGCTCCAGCAGATGGCCGCGTCGCCACAGCGGGAAGTGCGCCGCATGCCACCAATGCATCTCGAGGTGGAACTTGCCCGACCAGCTGTTGTAGGTGAGGCCGGTCTCTTGGGGCGGCGTCGAGCCGGCGCAGTTGACGGCGGTGAGGTATTGGGAGAGCACTGTCCTGCGCTCGAGTTCCAGCGCCCGGTCGTCGGTGCTGCCTTCGAAGCTGACGGCCACTCCGTCGTTCCAGAACGTTGCCCACCAGGAACTCGCACGTTCGAAGACCTCATCAGCGGAGCAGGGGCCGGCGGAGTTGGGGCCAAGGGCAACGACGAGCTCGAGCTCGGACGTTGAGCTGGTGCACACGAGCGAGCCGTCAGCCCGGGCCACCTGGCCGCTGCTGGCGACCGATACGGCGTACGTCGTGGACTCGACGCGGCGCTCGCATTGCCACTGACCGTCGACCTGTCGCCACTGGGCGGACTGTTCGAGCGGGTGCTCGAAGGACGCGAGATCGTCGGGTTGGTCATCGAAGTGCCACGCGACGGCCAGGCCGTCTCGCAGCAGTTCGGATTCGAGGCGGACGGCGAAGCGATCGGCGGTGGGATCTGCTGTCGTGTGTACGACGACCCGCCGGCCGTGCAGTTCGTACTCGGCCCGGACGGTGCCCGTCCAGAGATCGAGTTCCGTCCGAGCATCGCGCAGTTGGGACGGATCGGAGACGCCGACGAGTGCGAGCCGGCCGAGGTGGAGCCGCCGCGGGTTGAAGTGCAGCCAGGCGCCGGCCTCGAGCTCTGGTGGGATGTCGTCGCCGGCGCGCTGGAGTCCCATGCGATCTGGGTACGGCGCCTTGCCGCGGTCTGTGGAGTACCAGGTGAATGTCTCGTCCAGTTGGTACGTACGGCGGCCGCGCGTGCGGTACCACCCCCAGCTGGACTGGATTCGCAGCGGGATCTGGTAGTCGTCCTTCGCGAATGGCCGCTGTTCCTGTGGCGGCAGGCCGTCGGCACCGTCGCTGACCACTCGCCGTGGGTCCGGCCGGAGTTCGTGAAATTCCGGGAAGGTCTGCAGTCCGGACAGGTCGACCGTCATCGCGATGTCGCCGTTGCCAACGGTCAGGGTGTCGGCCGGATGCGGTCGGGTGAAGACCGGATTGTGGCGCGTGATCAGGGTGCGTCGATCGATGCTCATCAGCTGCCTTCGTGGGGTTCCGCCGCACGGTAGCCAGCGCTGCGAAGCAGCGTCAACCCGTTGACACGGCATGCTGTTACCGGTATCAATTGTTACCGGTAACAGTCCGTTTGGCCAGGGGCCGCGGGCTCGACGGGGGACAGCCCGCGGTCTCGATCGCCGGGATCGCGTCATTCCCGAAGAGAGGTTCTTGTCATGTCGCAATCGACCCGGGGGACGCTCGGCCGTCCCCACTCCCTGACCAGGCGCCGGTTCCTCGGCTACAGCGCCGCCGCGGTCTCGGCCACGTCGCTGCTGGCCGGCTGTGGTCCTGACAGCAGCAAGACCGGGTCGGCGTCGACCGAGTTGACGTTCATGAACCAGTCACGCGGCCAGAAGGACGCGCTGGCCAAGCTGGTGAAGAGCTACCAAGAGCAGACCGGTGTACGAGTCACGGTCGACAACGTCGGCCCGGTCGACTTCCCGACGAAGCTGCAGTCGAAGTCGCAGTCGGGTGACATGCCGGACATCTACTCGGCGCTGCTGGTCGCCGACATGATTCCGTACTACAAGGCCGGCTGGGCCCTCGATCTGTCGTCGGAGCTGAAGGGCGACTGGAAGAAGAACTTCGCTTCGACCGCCCTGGAGTTGGCCACGATCCCGGAGGGCAACGCGAGCGGTGTCAAGCCCGGTATCTACTCCGCGCACTGGGAGATTCAGCTGTGGGGCCTGCTCCGCAACACGACGGCGTACAAGGACGCCGGAGTCGATCCGGGCAAGGACCTCGCGACGACCAAGGACTGGGTCGACCAACTCACGGCGATCTCCAAGCACAGCGGAAACGGGGCCTTCCTGGTGGCCGCCTCGCTGACGCCGTACCTGCTGCAGACGTTCGCCGCGAACTGGCTGACCGATGCCGAGATCACGGCGACCTTCGCGGGGACGGCGCCGTGGACCGCGGACGGCTGGCGCAAGGCATTGCAGGCGATCGGCGACCTGGTCGAGGCCGGTGTGATCGTCAACAAGGCGATCCCGGGTGGCAACGACGACAACCCGAACGTCGAGAAGTCGTTCTTCAACGTGCAGGACGCCGCGTCGATCTTCGACGCGTCGGTCGCGGTCGGTGTCGGGCGGGCGACGGCGCCGGACTTCACCGACTACACCTCGGCCGCCGTCCCCGCGACGCCGGACGCGACCCAGAAGCCGCGGGCGGTCGGCAACATCGGCAAGGGTGCGTGCATCAACCCGAAGGGGAAGAACGTCGACGCCGCGGTCGCGTTCGTGAAGTGGCTGACCGAGCCCGACCAGGCGAAGGTGTTCGCAGACATGGTCGGTCTGGTACCTGCCAACCCGGCGCTGAAGTCGGACGACCTCGCTCCACAGTCCAGTGGCCTCGCCGCGCAGTTGAACAACATTCAGGTCATCCGGACGCCCTTCAGTTCCGACACGCGTGCAGTGATCGGTAGCGGCGTACAGGCCCTGGCGCTGAAGGAGAAGACCGTCGACCAGATCCTGGCCGAGGTCCAAACCGCACAGAAGAAGAGCAAGTGACCACGACGACCCTCAGCAGGCGCCTGGCCGGCGCTCGGACTCGACGGCGGCCTGGCGCCTGGCGCAAGCATGCGATGGCCTATGCGTTCCTGCTGCCGGCGCTGGCACTGCTCGCCGTGTTCACTTTCGTCCCCTTCGGCCAGGCGATCCTGCTGAGTTTCCAGGAGTGGGACGGCGTCAGCCCGAGTACGCCGTTCGTCGGACTCGCGAACTACGCGCGAGTCCTGCACGACTCGATCTTCTGGGAGTCCATGAAGATCGTGGTCGTCTTCGGCCTGGCCGGGTTCTTCGTCGGCAACGGGATCTCACTGTGCATGGCGCTGGCCGTCCACCGGATTCGCCGCGGTAAGGCGTTGTTCCGTACGGCGTTCTACCTGCCCGGCGTGTTCTCGGTGGTAGTCGTCGGAATGATGTTCTCGTGGCTGCTGGCGCCGAAGGTCGGCATCCTCAACCGCCTCCTGGATGTGGTCGGCCTGTCGGCGCTGCAGCACAACTGGCTGAACGATCCGGCCACAGCGTTGCCGGCGGTAGCAGCTGTCTTCATCTGGTTCCACTGGGGATTCGGTTTCATCCTGTTCCTCGCCGGTTTACAGGACATGCCTGCCGAGCTCTACGAGGCGGCGAGCCTCGACGGTGCGCGGGCCTGGGCGAAGTTCCGCTACATCACCTGGCCGGAGCTTGCGCCGGTCACCACGATCGTGTCGCTGCTCACGCTGTTGGCGGCGCTGCAGATCTTCGGCACGGTCCAGGTGCTGACCAACGGCGGACCGGCGTACCACACGATTGTGCCGACGCTGCGCATCTACGAAGAGGCATTCACGAACCACCGCTTCGGTGCGGCCGCGGCGATGTCGGTCATCTTCGGCGGCGCGCTCGTGCTCTTGGCGGGTCTTCAGCTCCGGCTGTCGCGCAGGAAGCGGTGACCCGATGGATCGACGACGTGGGGCGGCGGTGCTGTACGTACCGCTGGTTCTGGCCGCGCTGGCCGCGCTGTTCCCGATCTTCTGGCTGCTCGCCGGGTCCTTGCAGACGACTCAGAAGCTGTACAAGGGCAGCGAGCTGATCCCTCGGAAGCCGCAATGGTCGAACTACGTGCAGGCGTGGGTCGACGGCCGGCTGGGTGTCTATCTGCCCAACAGTCTGCTGTACACGGTCTGCGCGGTGGTCGGGATTCTCCTGGTGTCGAGCATGGCCGGGTACGCGTTGGCCCGGATCGAGTTCCGCGGACGATCCGGTGTGATGTTCGTGATCCTCGCGGTGCTGATCATCCCGGCGCCGGCCTCGTTCATCGCGCAGTACAAGCTGATGCTCTCCTTCGGCCTCACCAACAGCCGGCTCGGCTATGTCCTGGTGCTGATCACCGCGGGTATCCCGATGGCGACGTTGATCATGCGTGGGTTCTTCGCGAACCTGCCCAAGGATCTCGAGGAAGCAGCTGCCATCGACGGATGTACGCCGTTCAGCGCGTTCGCGCGGGTGATTCTGCCGCTGGCGCGGCCGGGCCTGATCGCGGTCGCGGTGATCCAGGGCCTCAACGTGTGGAACGAGTACCTCCTGGCGCTCGTCCTGTTCGACGACGACGACCTGATGCCGGTGCAGCGGGGCCTGATGAACTTCGTGTCTTCCGAGACCCCACTCCAGAACATCCTGCTGGCCGCCACGGCCATCTCGGCGTTGCCGGTGATCGTGTTCTACGTCCTGGCTCAGCGTCAGGTCGTCCAAGGGATGAGCAGTGGAGCCCTCAAGTGACTAGTAACCTTCGAGCAATACGAGTCGAGGAGTGCTCTGTTGAGCGATCGTTCGCCCGCTGACGCGGACCCGGCTGACGCCACGCCTGCCGGCCACGCCGCTGTGCCATCGCCGCGTCCGACCTTGACCGATGTCGCGCGGCTGGCGCGTGTCTCCCGGCAGACCGCGTCCCGCGTCGCGCGCGGAGGCGATCAGGTCAACCCGCGTACGGCGGCCCGGGTCAGGCGGGCGATCAACACGCTTGGCTACCGGCCGGATCCGATCGCCCGGGCGCTGTCGACGGGCCGGGGCAGGGTGCTCGGTCTGCTGACCCACCAACTGACCAACCGGCCGACGAGCATCGGTGCGATGTCGATCATCTCCGGCGTCGAGCAGGCGGCGACCGAGCTCGGATACAGCGTGAGCATCGCCAGTTTCGCGACCTTCGAACCGGCCGCGGTGCAGGAGGGGATCGACCGGCTGGCGATGGCCCGATGCGACGGCGTGATCTTCATGGCGCCCTGGGTCTCCGGTGCCGAGACGATCATGGCGATCGATCGAACCATGCCGATGGTGACGACCAGCACGGTGCCCGGGTACGACGGTCCCGCGGTGCACGCCGACATGGTCAGGTCCAGCGAGGAGGTGGTCGAGCATCTCCTCGGGCTCGGGCACACAACGGTGCACCACGTGGCCGGGCCCGCCGACTGGAGCGCGAGCCGTTTCCGTGCGTTGGGGTGGGAGCAGGCGTTACGCCGGGCCGGATGTGCCGTCGTACCGCCGATCACCGGCGACTGGACGGCACGTTCGGGCTACCTTGCCGGCCTGGAGCTGGCCAATGACCCGTCGGTCACGGCGGTCTTCGCGTCGAACGACGAGACCGCACTCGGCCTGATGTACGCCCTCACCGAACGCGGACTGCGCGTCCCCGAGGACGTCAGCGTCGTCGGGTACGACGACGCGCCGGGGTCCGACTACTTCCGTCCTGCACTCACGACCGTGCGGGTCGACGGCTACGAACACGGCCGAACAGCCGTGGCGCACCTGATCGCTCAACTCGGCGGTGAGTCGCCTGAGTCAACGGTGATCGTGCCCCACGAATTGGTGATCCGCCGCAGCACCGCAAAACCGCAACGCAGGCGGCGGTCGCGCACGGCAGCATCGAAGCCCTCCTGAGCCCGGATCCGCGGATCCAGGAGCCGACGGACGCGATCGTGAAGGTCACGTCGAATGGGATCTGTGGGTCGGACCTGCATTTGTACGAGGTGATGGGCCCGTTCCTGGACACCGGTGACGTGCTCGGTCATGAGGTGATCGGAGTCGTACAGGAGACCGGGGCCGAGGTGGGCGGACTGCAGGCGGGCGATCGGGTCGTGGTGCCGTTTCAGATCGCGTGTGGGTCGTGCTTCATGTGTGTGCAGGGCTTGCAGACGCAACTGCCGGAGCTGGCTGCACTCGCTGCGGCCGCGCCATTCGCCGCGGGGCGAGATACCGGGCTCTGCTCAGTGCGACCGGTGATCGCCTCGCAGCTGCCCCGCCAAGGAGTGCCGCCGATCATCTCATCCTGGGAGCAGTACGCCGACGACCTCGCCTGGGCTGTCCGGGGAGGTGCCATGGCGGACGCGTCGGAGTGGTGGTGGGAGCTGCGACCGCACGTCCGTTACGGCACGCTCGAGCTGCGAGTCCTCGACGTACAGGCAACCGTGGATCAGACCAGCGCGATCGCGCGGTTCGTGCACGCGCTTGGCGCCGGACTCGCCGACCTGCATCACTGCGGCGACCTTCAGCCGCCGGCGCCTGCCTGGAGGATCGCGGAGAACCGATGGTCCGCACTCCGCGACGGCGTCGGGGGAGAGCTCCTCGATCTGCGGACCGGCGACGCCAGCCCCACCCGGAGTCGACTTCACGACCTTGTCGACCTCGCCGAGCCCAACGCTCGGGGCGGTCTGGACGACGTACGAGCCATGGTCGAACATCCTCCGGTCGACGAACTCCGCGCCCTCGGCCCGTATCGCGTCGTCCCGTGGCTTGCAGAGGTCTTCACCGGATGAAGTTTCTGACCGTGTTCAGCCGGCTTCGTTCCGGGGCTTCGCGCCGGACCCAACCCCGGGTGCCAGGACGAGACCCGGCTTTCGAGCTTGGCTGCACTCGGCCTGGCCGTGTGCCGTCCGGCGCGAAGCGCTTTGTACTGCCCGTTCGCGGGCAGTTGGTCTATCAGTCGTTGCCCGTGCGGACCGGCAGACATGACCGACCCTCTCGGGCTGCTGTCAGAGGTCCGCCTCGTCCTGCACCTTCTGCTGCAGCTCGTCCTTGCTCAGGCCGGACGCCCCCTTGATGCCGGCGTTGCTCGCCTGCTGGGCGAGCTGGTCGCGGGTGATGTCGCCTGGTTGTTCGCCGAGGTGTTGTGTGCGGCTGGCAATAAAGGCTTCGCCGAGTTGGGTACGGCGTTCGTCCGACAGGTTGGATCGCATTCCGGGCAGGACCTTGGTCTCTTCCTCTTCGACGTGATGGGACACCGCGTCGATCAAGTTCTGCAGGGCCTTGTCGAACTCGCCCGAGGACGGATCGGTCTTGGCGAGCTTCGCGAGCAGCTGGTCGGCCTCGATGTGCTCCTGCTGGCTGTGCGAGACCTCTTCTTTCTCTCCGGCTTCGGCTGCGGCGACCGGATACACCTCTGCTTCCTCGGCACGACTGTGCGCGGTCAGCAAGGTGGTCAGGACCGGGAGCAGGTTCGGGCGCTTCTCCGGATTCTCCTTGAGTTCGTCGAACAGCCGCTCGACCTCACGGTGGTCCTGCATGATCAGATCAACAACATCGCCGGGCATCTCGATCGTCCTCTCGCACTGTGTGGTGCCCTGCCAGTACCCGGCTCGCATGCATCGCCGTACCAGAGCATCGCGGTGCGAGGGCCGATTCCCCTGCAGAGCAAGAGATTGTCGTGTTTGCCTGCGGGTACCGGTCGGCTGATCTCGATGGTGGTACGACAGTGTGCCATTTCGGTAAGTCCTTGTTGCGAGGCAGAAATGCTACGCCTGCCGGCCTGATCAGGCCGCGCACCGCCATCTTCGTTGCATTCGTTGTCGTACGGCGGATGATGCGCGGTGCCTCGTGACGTCAGTCAATGCTCCTGGAAGGAGCCGTCACATGTCGCCAACGACAAATCATCGGATGAGTGCGGAGAGCCCACCGGCCGAAGGCGTGGCCGGGACCGCCCGGGACCAAGCTGGGCAGCTGAAGGAAACGTCGGCCGACGCCGCTCGCGAGGTCGCGGGCACGGTCAAGGAGAAGGTGTCGGACGTGACGTCGGATGTCCGTGCGGAGACGCGGCGTCTGGCGAGTCAGACTCGGCAAGAGCTCGTCGGGCAGGCGAGTCAGCAGAAGGACCGTGCCGCCACCGGCCTTCGCTCGGTGAGCGACGAGCTGCGGGGTATGGCCGAACACGGCCAATCGGGTCTGGGTGCTCAACTCGCACGGCACGGCGCCGAGTTCACCGATCAAGCTGCGGATTTCCTGCAGCAGCACGAACCTGCCGACCTGCTGGACGAGGTCCGCGGGTATGCGCGACGCAAGCCAGGCACGTTCCTGCTGATCGCGGCCGCAGCGGGGGTCGTCGCCGGACGCCTCACGCGTGCGCTGGCATCCGGCGGCACCGATGCCTCCGACAAGACCGTGACGCCGATCAATACCGGTCTGCCCAGCGGCAACGGTTTGCCCGAGACGGGCGCCGACGACTACCTGGTCCCACCGCCCGCGGCGCCCATGGGTACGCCGGTCACGCCCCCGCGCGAGCCGGGAACGGAGTGGTGAGATGACTGTCGACGGCTCACCACCCGGCAGCAGTCCGCAGCGGTTGTCGATGGACGAGTCGGTCGGTCAGCTGGTCTCCCAGCTGACCACCGATCTGGGTCAACTGACGCGCCAGGAGCTCGCGCTGGCGAAGGCGGAGCTCCAGACGGAAGCGAAGAAGGCCGGAAAGGGCGCCGGCATGCTCGGCGGCGCGGCGTTCGCGGGCTGGATGGTCGCCCTGTTCGTCTCCTTGACGGTGATGTGGGCTCTCGATGAGGCCATGGATCTGATCTGGGCAGCGCTGATCGTCGCGGCCATCTGGGCGATCGTGGCCGTCGTACTCGCGATGTCGGGACGCAAGGAGCTGCAAGAGGTCAACCCGAAACCCGACCAGACGGTCGAATCACTCAAGGAGGACGCGAAATGGCTGAAGACCCGGAAGAGCTGAAGCGCAACATCGAGCAGACGCGGCGCGATGTCGGCCGCGACGTCGACGCATTGACAGAGAAGGTCAGCCCGGGTCGCGTCGTCGGCCGGCGGGTCGACCGGGCCCGCGGCGGCGTCCATCGGTTGAAGGAGCACGTGATGGGCTCGGCTGGGTCGATGGGCGGATCCGTGAGCGATACGGCCGGTTCGGCTGTGTCGACCGTGCAGGACGCGGGCAGCAAGGTCGGTGACGCTGTTGGTTCAGCACCGGACATGGCCCGGGCACGGACACGCGGTACGCCGCTGGCCGCTGGCCTGATCGCGTTCGCGGCAGGGTGGGTGGTTGCCGCGGCGCTGCCTGCGTCGGCGCAGGAGCGCGAGCTCGCCCAGGACACCAAGGACAAGGCGATGGAGGCCGCTGGTCCGGTGAAGGAACAAGCCGCACAGATTGCCCAGGAGATGAAGGACAACCTCCAGGAGCCGGCGCAACAGGCTGTCGAGAACGTCAAGCAGTCCGCGTCCGAGGCAGCAACCGAGGTGGCGGACGAGGGACGGTCCGCGGCTCACGAGGTTGCGGACAACGCGAAGGACTCGGCCGACAACGTCCGGCAGGCGGGTTCCTCGAGCTGATGAGCGGCGCGCGACGATCGGACGTTCCGGGAGTGGATGCCGAGAAGCCGACGCAGATCCCGGCGGCAGGCTGGTGGCAGGTGGTCCGGCGAGCCTGGGCCGAAGCGAAGGCCGACCAGGTTCCGCTGCTTGCGGCCGGCGTCGCCTTCTTCGGCTTCCTCTCACTCTTCCCTGCCGTCGTTGCTGCGGTGCTGGCCTATGGGCTGGTTGCGGATCCGGATCAGATCCGCAACCAGGTCAAGGATCTGACAGCTGCAATGCCGGCGTCAGGGCGCGATCTGCTGCTCCAGCAGCTCGACGCTCTGACCTCGGCACCGCGGCAAGGCTTGGGGATCGGCGTCGCGATCGCCGTGATCGCCGCCCTGTGGAGCGCGTCGGGCGGCGTGGGGTATCTCCTGACCGCGGTCAACCTCGCGTACGACGAGGAGGAGACGCGCGGGTTCGTCCGCCGCAAGCTGCTGGCGTTGGGTATGACGCTGGGCGCGATCATCTTCGTCCTGCTCGCGATCGCGTTGTTCACGGCGGGCGCCGCGATCGGGGACCATGTCGCACCACCGGTCCGGATCCTGCTGGTGGTGGTGCGGCTGGTGCTCGCCGTCGTACTGATTTCGGTAGCGCTTGCCGTCACCTACCGGCGCGGGCCGGACCGCGACGCGCCACGCATCCGTTGGGTCTCCATCGGCGCCGTCGTCGCCACCATCCTGTGGCTGGTCGCGTCGATCGGTTTCTCGGTCTATGTCGAGACGTTCGGCAACTACGCCAAGACGTACGGCAGCCTGGCGGCAGTGGTGGTCTTGATGTTGTGGCTGTGGCTGACCGCGTACGCCGTACTGCTCGGAGCCGAGATCAACGCGGAGGCCGAGCAGCAGACTGCGCGGGACACTACGAAGGGAGAGCCTCGTCCTCTGGGCCAGCGAAACGCCGTCAAGGCGGACTCCATCCCGAAGTAGTCTCCTTCCGCCCCGCCTCTGCACGCCCGAGATAGTACGGCGATCGGCGACGGGATGGGCGGCGACTACACCGTCGATCAACGGTCAGCTTTTGGCTGCCTTGCGGCGGACGTACCCGATGGCGCTGGTGCCCAGGAACAGCACGATCCCGATGATCGCCAGCCAAATCAGGCCCTTGATGGCGAAGCCGACGATCGTCAGCACGAGCCAAAGGACGAGGAGAACAATCAGGAATACGAGCATGACCCACCTCTGTTGTTCGACGGAATCGAACCGACCTGGCTGCCTGCGGCCATCGGCGACCTCCAGAGCGGACGCTACAACGCCAGAGTCCACCGTCTGCGGCACCATGTCCACCGAGCAGTCGCGGACGCAGAAGATCTGTCTCCTGCCCAGGACTATTGCGGTCCGGCGACGTTCTACGTAGTGACCAGGCCGTCCTTGGCCCCCTGGTCGCGTCGTCGCCGGCGTGGTTGGTGCCCGTGATCGTTGAAGAACGGCTGCTAGTTGGCTGTGACCCCGGCGGCTTCGAAGTCGTAGGTCTTGCCGCCGAACTTCAGTGCGTCAACCGCGCCGGAGAACGCGTAGTCGCGGCCCTTGCTGACAGTCGCCGTGAGCAACTTGGCGTCGTCGCCGCCGTCGTTCAGGTAGTTGAGCATCTCGGTCCAGGTACAGCGGGCGCCATTGATCGAGCACGTCGTTCCGTTGAACCCGGTACCAGTCAGACCCCAGTGCTTGGCCGTGTCGGTGGTGGCGTTGAAGGTCGTCCACTCGTTGGCAGTGCCATTGGCCGGTACGTACACAAGTGAGGCGTAGTCGGACGGCACCGCCGCCACGTTCGGATCGATCTCGAAGGCGATACTCGGCATGTTGTTGCCCAAGGCATTATTCTCGCCGGTCGTGTAGACCGAAAAGCCGACCGTGCCGAGGTCCTTCACGTTCTGGCCGGCGAAGTCGACCTCGTTGCCGAAAGCCACCTTGTCGGTCGCGGATGCAGTGTGCAGATCGAGGGCGCCGTCACCGAGCGGCGACTGGGTGGACGTCGTGGCGAGTTCGGCTTCGGCCGCGCCGATCACGTTGCGGTGCACAGTGCCCCAGTGTTTCAGGTACGCCGGGCCTGCCTTGTTCAGCTTGCTTTGGACTGCTGGTGCCAGGTCGACCTCCGCCACCACGCCATCCTTCAGCTTGGCCGATGTGTCGACCCCATTCGCCGGGACCGCGAGCAACTTCGCGACGAACGCCTTCTGCAGGTCGCTCTCGCCGAGGCTGTAGTTGACCACCTGGCTCTCAGCCACCGAGTTGCGGACCAGCGGATAAGTGATCGCCGTCGCGGACTGGCTGGTGACGCCGGTGACGCCGGCGTCAGCCGCACCACCACCGAGCACCGAAATACCGACTGCGGTGACAACCAGCGTGAGTGCGGATCCTGCCGCCACGAGGCGGTTCTTCGAGTTGGACATGATTTCCCCTTGCTTCCACCCCGAACGGGGCGGAACTGCGGTGCCGCCAGGAGTCGAACCCGGCCCGTTCCCCCGCACACCAGCAGCGGACTATACCGCCTACTGTCCGTCACCATATAGGTCTTTGACAGTAATGGGAACAGTCAAGTTCATCAACGCCGTCCGAAGGCAACAACCGCGCGGTTCTTTGAACCGGGCAACGACCTGGACCGCATCACCGCTTGCCTTGGCCGAACGCGTTTCGGGTGACACCACGGTCGGGCACACCCTCGCGTTCTGTCTCGCCGTCGAGGAAGCCCGGGACTGGTCGGTTCCGGCCTCGGCCCAGGTACTGCGCGCGATCCTGCTCGAGCTCGAACGGCTGTACAACCACGTGACCGATATCGGTGCCCTGTGCAACGACGTGGGATACGGAATCGCCAACGCCCACGCTCAACGGATCCGCGAGCAGCTGCTCCGCCTCAACAAGCACGTGACCGGCCATCGATTGCTCCGCGGCGCCATCACGCCGGGGGCAACTCGCGTCCGTGCACTTCCCGAGCCTGCCGTCCTGACCGCGATCGCCGCTGACATCCAGCAGATCGTCGACATCGCGCTCGGCAACAGCGTCGTACTCGACCGCATGACCGGCACCGCCGTGCTCAACCTCGACCAAGCACGCGACATCGGCACCCTGGGGTACGTCGCCCGCGCGAGCGGCATCGATCACGACGCCCGCCGCGACCACCCCTTTACCTCATTGAGCATCGGCGTTTTCTCCGCAGCTCGCACCACAGGCGATGTCCTGGGCCGGCTCCTCACACGCGTCGACGAGATCCAGAACTCCGTTGCCTTACTCATCCAGTACCTCGAAACCGATCCTCCGCTCGGCGCGGAAACCGGCAAGCCCACCTGGCTCGCCGCGGGCCGCACATCCGGCGTCGGCCTTGTCGAAGGCTGGCGCGGAACGATCGCGCACCGGGTCGAGTTCGGCCCCGACAGCACCGTCTCGCGCTCCTGGAGCCCATCAACTCAGGCGAGCCGAGGTACGCGATCGCGAGCACCGAGGAGACGAACGGCTTGTAGGTGACGCTGACTGCTCCGGTCGAGGTGGCCTCAGGGTGGCGAGCAGTTTGAAGGTCGCGACGTTCTTGGGACGCCAGTACAAGGCCGACCGCAACAACTCGCCCACCTCGGGCCGGGGACGTCTCCGGGGAGTCGACCGCAAGAGCCTGCCCGCCTTCGGTGACTGGGCCTCGATCAGCTGCGTGGGGGGGTCGATCGAGTCGCGGTGTCGACGTTCAGCCTTGGGCCGGCTGGTGATGTCGAAGGGCGTCGGCAGGATGCCGCTAGCGAAGAGGTCTCGGACTGCGCGCCCGGCGCGATCGCGGCCAAGGCCCTGGTCGACCGCCGAAACCACCACCGGCGACACATGAGTGACGAGGGCCTCATCGCCCGTGCGCGCATCGAGCTTGCGTTCACATTGATGTCAACGTCGGACGATCTTCCAGTCCCCATAGTCATGGGGCGTCAACTCGAGGCTATGTACGCAGCTTTGGCTGCACTGCGCCCAGAAGAGGAAGAATCGCATGACGAAGTTGCAGGACGCTCTGCCGCGTGTCTCCCAGAGAGAACGCCTCCCCATATCGGCTTTGATCGCTCTGTTCACCGCGGGATTCATCACGACCCTGACTGAGGCGTTACCTGCCGGTGTATTGCCGCAGATGAGCCACGCGCTGGGAGTATCCGAATCCGTTGCCGGGCAGACGGTCACGATCTACGCGCTCGCGACGATGCTCACGGCAATCCCGGTCTCGATCGCCACGACCAGTTGGCCGCGACGACGCCTGCTCGTGTTCGCGCTGGCGGGATTCCTCGTGGCCAACCTGGTGACGGCGGTCTCGCTCGACTACGCAATCACCATGATCGCCCGCTTTATCGCCGGTGCTGCATCCGGTGTGACCTGGAGTCTTCTCGGTGGATACGCGCAGCGCATCACACCCGATGCCCTGAAGGGGCGCGCGATGGCATTCGCCTTCGCGGGAACCCCCGTCGCACTCTCCCTGGGCGTTCCGGTGGGAGCGATCCTCGGCCAGCGCGTTGGCTGGCAGGTGACCTTCGGCCTGATGACCGTTCTCACCGGCGTACTCATCGTCTGGACACTGTGGAAGCTGCCGGACGTTTCCGGACAGCAGGCGGGCGAGCGACTCCCGCTCCCGCATCTCCTGCGCATCAAGGGTCTCCGCACCATCCTGCTGGTGACGGGTGTGTACGTTCTCGCGCACACCATCCTCTACACCTACATCGCTCCGGTCCTGGCCGGCGTCGGCCTCGGGGACCAGGTCCAGTGGATCCTTCTCGACTTCGGGATCACGTCGATCGTGAGCATCTGGCTCACCGGGCTCTTCGTCGACCGGCACCACCGCCGCCTCGTGATCCTCAGTACGGGGTTCTTCGCTGCGGCCGCCGTCGCCCTGGCGCTCTGGTCGATGAATCCGATCGTGGATTACCTCGCTGCCGGTGTGTGGGGCCTGGCGTTCGGCGGGGCGGCCACGCTGTTCCAGGGCGCGCTGATGGCGGCGTCTCGAGAGCACGCCGACGCTGCCCAGCCTCCTCAGGTGACGATGTGGAACGGAGGAATCGGACTCGGCGGCCTGATCGGCGGCCTGCTCCTCGCAGGGCTCGGATCCGAATCGCTCCTGATCGCCGTCGCCCTGCTCGTCGTCTCCACTGTCGTCGTCGTGATCTCCGCCCGAGGCCATGCGTTCCCTGGACCTGGGGATCGACGGCTCTAGTTGTCTCCGATGTTCCTGCACCCCGTCGCCGGCGTGGTGCAGGAACGGCAAAGGCTAATAGTCGAAGTTGACCAGACTTACGTGTTCGCCATCCAGCCATTGCAGGACGGACCTTCTCAGGCCCGGTCCGGTGCACACGTGGAATCGTCTGTGTCCCTCGGCTCCGGCGCCGACGACGTCCTCTCTTCGGATTCTTCTCGTGTGAATGTCAGCGCCGAGTCGAGCCAGCGACTGCAGATCGTTGTGCCCGCTCGCGTCGATCTCGCCGGTCACGAACAGAATGATCCCCGTCCCGCCGATTCGTTCGACGACGTCGACAGCGAGCGGCAGATCATCGGATCGCAGGCTCCACAGGACCGAGAAGCGTTGTCCGGATTCGGCTTGCGCCATCAACGGTGTGATCCCGACGCCGCCGGCCACCACGACGAGGTCCTCACCCAGTGCCCCGAGATCCTCTTCTCCTTCGAATCCGAGGACGGGAACCTTCAGCTCTGCTCCAGGAACCCACCGCGTCAGCAAGCGTGTCACCGGCCCGTGCCGTCGTACCGTGATGTCGAACTCGACGCCGTCCAGCGAGTCGTCCGCATCTGCTGATCGCCGTACGGGCGCACTCGAGATCGTGAACGACCGGATGTAGTCGTCGTTGAGCGACGCCGGGTCGTGATCGCGCATGTGCGACCACCCCTGATCGAGATGAGCCGAGAAGTCGAGCGTGACATGCTGCCCCGGCCGCCACGGAGCGAGACGCGAAAACTCCGCTTTCGCCTGCGGGGACGAAGGATCGGGAGACAACCGGAAGGTGTAGCGAGACACAGTCGGAGTGATCCGGGACGAGCGGATCAAGGTCGCGATCGCGATGCCCCCGGACCGTCCATCCACGCGCTCGATGAGATCGTCAGCTCCGCGAATCTCTCTCGCCAACCGGCGCACCGGCGGGTTGTACGGAGAGGGGTCCAGCAGACGCCCGCGGAACGGCAGCCCGTCGCTCACGAAGCGAGCCGCATCTACCGTGACCTTCACCGCGACCCGACTGTGCGGCAGCACGGCAGTCGCTTCGGCGCCGATCAGAATCTCGGCTCGCCCGGTGAGGTACAGAACGTCCCCGGTCTCGAAGTCGGGGAAGGTGATTCCGACCGCCGGATCGGTCTGCAGGTTTCCCAGCGTCTGGAACAGCCGGTTTCCCGAGTACTCCGGATAGACCAGGCTCACCCCCTCATCGGCGGAATTGCTGAAGACCCGCACGAACCCCGGCGTACCGCCGCGGTTGTTCGTGTCCATGCTCTCCGTGCCGTGCCGACTCGAGAGGAAGAAGATGTCCGACCTGCCGATGAGCTCCACGGCCTTATGAGTCAGGGGAAGCAAATCGCTGACCAGGCGAGGCGATGCCTCGTGGGGCCAGACGGCCTTCCTGTTCAGGTACTTCGGGCAGTTGCCGAGCGTCTCCTCGATGGCCACCGCCATCTGCACGTCCACCCGGGACGGATCCTCCGGATCGGTCTCGATCGTCTCCGCCTCGTCCGCCAGGACGACTCCGCGGAGCATCCGGCCCGCGAGCTTGACCCGCGTCCTCTCCTCCAGGTTCATCGCGAGGCCGGCAACCAGCTTTCCTCCGGCGTGCTCGACGACTCTCCCGTCCTCGGTGCTCGAGAACAGGGCCTCCAGCACGGGATCGAACCCCGCCCAGCCGGAACCATCTCCTTCACCTCGGGGTTCGAGGTGCGCGGGGGTGCTCAATCCCAGCACTCCGGCGGCAATGGGTCTGACGACTCCTGCCTTTCCGCCGAGCACCGTCGTCCAGATCCGGCCGATCCGATCGACGGTTCCCAGCGCGAGAAGCGGGCTTTGCGCCATCCAGAGTCCGTAGGCGTCGGGCAGGCCCGGGATCGTCGGATTGTCATGCGTGGGTACGCCGAGAAGGCGGTGCATCGCCGCCTCGCCGGGGTGCCAGTGACCTCGCGGGTGCTGTGTCTGCATGAGCTGTCCTTCTGGGGATCATTCCGGCTGTTTGATGATGCGTGCCGCGCTCTAACCAGCTATATTAGCATCACTGGTTAGAATGGAGTCCGATGAGAATCAAAGAGCTTTCCGATCGCGTCGGGGTCTCCACGCGACTCCTTCGGTACTACGAGGAGCAGGGTCTGCTGTCTCCGCGGCGCGAGGAGAACGGGTATCGCGTCTACGACGAGGCGATGGTCTCCCAGGTCGAGCAGATTCGAGGGCTCCTCGGGGCCGGCCTGACGACCGAGATCATCCGGGCGGTGCTGCCGTGCCTGGCCGAGGCCGCGTGCTCGAAGTACGACGCTCCGGATTTCGTCCGCAGGATCGCCGCCGAACGGGATCGCCTCCAGGAGCGCGTCACCCTGTTGTCGCAGAATCTGTGGGCCCTCGACAACTATCTGAACGCCGTCGCCGTGTCACGCGTCGCCTGATCGAGCTGTCTTCGGGCTGCACCCCGGGCCGACGCGCGGTACCCGGGATGCAGCCGTCTCGTGTCTGACCTCAGCTGATCTTGCGCTCGAGGAAGTCGTGGATGAGCGGGAACACCTCGTCGGCACGGTCCTCGAGCAGGAAGTGCCCGCTGTCGAACACGTGGAACTCGATGTCCGTCAGGTCGCGCTTGTACGGGTGGGCGCCGGCTTCGGGGAAGATGACGTCGTTCGAGCCCCAGACGATGAGCGTCGGCGGCTGCTTCGCGCGCAGCCATTCCTGCACCGCCGGGTAGAGACCCGGGTTGGTGCCGTAGTCGAGGAAGTAGTCGAGCTGGATCTCGTCGTTGCCGGGACGGTCCATCAGCGCCTGGTCGGTGATCCAGTTGTCCGGCGAGATGCGCGAGAGGTTCGCCATGCCGTCGGTGTACTGGAACCTCGTCGTCTCGGCGACGAGCAGACCCCGCAGGGCTTCGCGGTTCTCGTCGGTCTGGTCGGCCCAGTAGCGCTTGATCGGCGCCCAGAACTCGTTGTCCAGTCCCTCGTCGTACGCGTTCCCGTTCTGCACGATCAGCGCAGTGACAGCGTCGGGGTGTGCGAGCGCGAGGCGCCAGGCGGTCGGCGCGCCGTAGTCGAACACGTTGACTGCGTAGCGGGTGATGCCCAGACGGTCGAGGAGCTTCTGTACGTGGGCGGCCGCGTTGTCGAAGGTGTACGCGAACTCGGTGTGATCCGGGGCCGAGCTCTGGCCGTAGCCGGGCAGATCCGGCGCGATCACGCGGAAGCGATCGGCGAGGTGCGGGATGAGGTTGCGGAACATGTGCGACGAGGTGGGGAAGCCGTGCAGCAGTAGCACGACAGGCGCGTCCTGCGGGCCGGCCTCGCGGTAGAAGATCTCGAAGCCGTCGAAGTCCTCGACCTTGTACTCGACGACAGGAACGAGCGATGACGTTGTCACGGTGATTCTCCTGGTGGCAGGGGTGATGGACGTGGGTCCACAGCATTCTTACCGTCTAAATGCTTGTGAACGGTTGGAACCATAGGCAGACCGTGTCTAACCTGTCAACTTCAGTTTGGTGGTAGGATTCAGGCGTGCTGGAACGACTGCTGGTCGGAGAGACGATCTCGCTCGACCTCGTGAACACCGAATGGATCGACCACGGCGACAAGGTCGACTTCCTCGCCGCCGATGGTGCGCCCGAGCTCTGGTTTCGCGAGTACGGATTCGACCCGGCCGAGGAGGACGCCGACGCTCTCCGGACTTCGAGAACCGCGATCCGATCGCTCCTGGAGGCTGCCGGCCCCGAAGCGGATGCCCGCATGAACGATGTTCTGTCGCATGGGTACGAGAGCATCAGAGTGGCGGGCGGGCGACCCGCGACGACGCCCACCGTGGACTCGGGGTGGGGCGCGGCCTGGCGCGCGGCTCGGGCATTCACCGAACTTGTCGCGACGCATCCGGACCGGATCCGACAGTGCGCCCATCCGGACTGTGTCCTGTACTTCTACGACACCTCGCGAAATGGCAGCAGACGCTGGCACTCGATGGAGACGTGTGGCGCCCGGACCAAGTCCGCGCGTCACTACCGTCGGCACGTGACCGACGAGAAAGCGAAGCAGCGCCGCTAGTGGCCGGCGCTCGCCCAGCGCGCAGGCCACCCGGATCGATGAGCTTGAACGTGCCGTCCGCTGCCTGAAGCACGTTGAGGTCGTGTACGTCGCCGTGTACGAGCACTGCGTGTCGATCATCGTGGGCGCGGCGACGACGGCCCAGGCACGCGAGAGCGTCCTCGACTGCCGCTTCCGACCATGCGCGATCCGTCTCGTCCCACAGTCGCGGCAGCAGATCGGCGTACTTGCGTGCCTTGTCGGCAACTCAAGGCTGGGGCCCCTTGCTCGACGAGGACTTCACGCGGGCGGCCGAGATTGTGAAGAAGGACCCGGAGAGGCTGGCCGCGCGTCTACCGTGCGGTCGCGTTCTAGTGCGAGAACGACGGTGAGGTGTTATGGGCGAATCTCGTGCCGGCCTCGTTGCTCACGTTGCCGTCGACAAGAGTGAGGTCCTGCGCGTGGTCGAGGGACTGCCGATGGGAGTTCCCCCGGAGTCCGGCAACTATCTCGACCTGCGCGTCCGCGGACCGAACGAGCCACCCTCAAACCGATCGCCATCACACAGCCGGATGGCCCCAGCTTCACATACGCCGGCGGTGTCATCGAGTGGCAAGGCCGGCGGGTGCGAGCGCCGTACATCTGGAGAACGTGGAGGCGATCGGTGGCGGTTCGCTCGCGTACGACGAGGAGTTCGGAACCGTCCTGCCCCACATCCACGTATCGGTTGGCCTCTAGGCCCCACTCAGCGACGGCTCACATCGGCCTTCTCGCGCCCGCGTCCACCGACCTGTACAACGTTCCGTTGCTCGCGTTCGATTAGGTCCTGGATTCTCTCTGCCGGCGCACAGTGGACGACGACGGGCCAGGGCGGCCGTCCTGAAGGTTTCGCCGCGGTGCCAGGAACCAAGTTCCGCTTCGTCGGTAAGCCAACCATCGGCTGGGGCCTCGACTGCGAGGTGGGCTTCACCGGCATCGGCGGATTCGTGATGTCCAAACTGCTGGCAAGGGTGCGTCGCACGATGATGACCGACGGAATCCCGTCCGTGCTGGCCGCGTACCACGCAAGCCGCATCGCCTGATGTCGAACGATCGCTGAGAGCATTACTGTCGGAAACCCTCGCTCCGCGGTGCTGCGGGACTGCCGTCGGGCATTGCGGCCGGATCTCGTCATGCTGCACGAGACGGTTGTCGATGGCAACGGTGATCAGGTCCGAGAAGTGTTCGGCAACGCGAGCCAGTTGGCCGAGATTGCCGGCATCCGGCAATGTGCCGTTCGGACATTCGCCGACAAGAGTCATACCGTCTTGGGGACTTCGACGCCATGGTTGGTTGTGTGCAGAGCCGCTGCACGCCGCGGGAATCCCGCACCTGAGCGATCGTCCGCCGAGGAGGTTCGATGCGTCAACAGGGGCAGCATACGCAAGCTCGTTGTGTCCACAGGCCGTTGGTGACGGCAACTGTGGAGCCCTTTCCAACGGAGCAGAAATGATCATTCTTGACGTGCTGCTCGTGGCACTCGCCGTCGGTATCGTCGGGGTGGCGGCATGCGTACGTGTGGTCAGGCAGTTCGAGCGAGGAGTGGTGTATCGGTTCGGTCGGGTACTGCCGCACATCCGTCAGCCCGGCCTGGTGCTTCTGGTGCCGATCGCCGATCGGCTGCAGAAGGTGAACATGCAGATCATCACGATGCCGGTCCCCGCTCAGGACGGCATTACTCGTGACAACGTGACGGTCCGCGTCGATGCTGTCGTGTACTTC
Organism: Kribbella rubisoli; assembly: GCF_004217145.1. Classification (GTDB taxonomy): domain Bacteria; phylum Actinomycetota; class Actinomycetes; order Propionibacteriales; family Kribbellaceae; genus Kribbella; species Kribbella rubisoli. The sequence goes on from NZ_SHKR01000012.1 coordinate 1,024,585, forward strand.
AGCGTGGTCGATCCGGTTCGGGCGGGCGTCGAGGTCCAGGACTACATGTCGGCCGTCGGTCAGGTTGCGCAGACGTCTCTGCGGTCGATCATCGGGAAGAGCGAACTCGACGATTTGTTATCGAACCGGGAGCGCCTCAACCAGGGGATGGAGTTGATGATCGACAGCCCTGCGCTGGACTGGGGCGTCCACATCGAACGGGTTGAGATCAAGGATGTGGCGTTGCCGGAGACGATGAAGCGATCGATGTCGCGCCAGGCCGAGGCCGAGCGGGAGCGGCGCGCTCGCGTGATCATTGCGGACGGCGAGCTTCAGGCATCGGAGAAGCTCGCTCAGGCAGCCGAAGTGATGGCAGAGCATCCGGCTGCGCTGCAGTTGAGGCTGCTACAGACGGTCGTCGAGGTCGCCGCGGAGAAGAACTCGACGCTGGTCCTCCCATTCCCCGTCGAGTTGCTCCGTTTTCTGGAACGATCAACTCCTCCTGAGAAAGCGAAGACGAGTGGCTCGCCCGTTTCGGAGTCGACCGACGGGGTCACCGAGAACGGTGCAGCGGCCCTGGCGATCAGCGCACAAGGGCGCCACCACGGCTAGGTTCCAAGGACTGCCGGGCCGGCACAACCGCAGTGGGGCGGACTACCCACAGGTTGTGCCGGCCCGGCGCCGACACCCCGTGTCTGATCTCGTGCACCAGCCTCTCCTGGCTTTGCAGAGGGCGAGCTCGTCAGCGAAATGCTCGCGCATCGTCGAAGATGTCGCGCATATCTCGACTGGGGCGTCGTCATCCGTGCGGAGATGTAGCCTGGCTCGCGTCGTGTGCCCGAGCGGCCGGCGACCGGAGCCAATTCGTCCTCGGCGGCCCGGCACCGGCCTTTCAAACGGCTGACCCGAGACACGGCACAGGCGTGGGGCGTAGCGTTCCATCGGCCCTCCCAGCGCGTGGGTGCGTTCCCCCTCCAAAGACCCACGCGGGACGGGTGCCCTGATCCCAGCTGACCAGGGCACCCGTTCAGCTGCGCGCTCGTCACGATAAGGGAAGACCCGGGTGACGGCGGACTGCATCGGCGACGGCACTCGCTCCGCGCAGGGCGACCGTGTACGCCGCAGGTGCAGGTTGTGCGATGCACGACAGCTGCTTGGAAAGCTGGTACGTAATGGCGGGACGCGCGGCGCCACCACCAACCACTAGTGGTCCCCGGTCGAGCGCGTCCACGACCAGAGGGCCGCAGTCCTGACGGAGCAGTCCGGTCACCATTCCACGAACGTGTTCAACGAGACTGTCGACGGTACCCGACTGCCCGAGGTCTGCTGTGCCGTAGGAGACGCGGCGCGCGTCGATCACGGATCCGTTCGCCAGCAGGGCGATCTCGGACAGGCGCGCGCCAAGATCGATGACGAGCAGCGGTCTGATCAGGTCGATCTTGGCTCCGATCGCAGCTGCCTTGACGCCGTCGATGGTGATGACAGCGCACGGCTGGAGGAACTCGACCGCCGCACGGAGGTCGATTCGATCGGACTCTCGGTAGAGGACCGGAGTGGTTGCGACGACGTACTCGAGCTGCGGAAATCGACCGAACCTCCCGATCAGAAGTTGCTGGAGCATCCGGGATGCGCCCGCCACGTCAGTGATCTTGCCTCGTGTCACAGGACCACTGACGCCAGCGTGCGATTGCGTCGTCGTGGGTGCATCAACGATCAGGCCGCGGTCAGGAACCCACGCGCGCGTGCGCATGCTCCCTACATCGAGAGCCAGTGCTGTGCTGAGTCGGCTCCACGGCCGGCTGCCTGCACGGACGCCTTCGGCTCTGCGGAGTCCTCTCATCGCTGCATCTCGAGGATCAGCTGACACCGTGCGCAGTAACGCGCCTGGGGATGCGCAAAGAGGCGCTGGAGGCTGATGGCACCGCCACACCGACCGCATCTGCCATAGCGCTTTACGTCCATTCGGGCCAGCGCAGCTTCGGTTTCCGCCAGCGCGGTCCGCCCGGCGACTTCGAGTTTGTCACGAACCTCGTTGTGCGCCGCGATGTCCGAAGCGGAGGTCGTTTTGACGACAGCGGAGGTGATCCGGGCGATGTCTGCGAGTTGCTGGAGGCGAAACTGCCGATCCTCGTGCAGTTTCGCCCGAAGAACCGCGAGGTCCGAGGGACCTGGTCGGCAATTGTCGACTGGAGAGAGCTGATGGGACACGAGGAACTCCTCGATGAGAGGCGACGCCGAACTGCCTGGATGGTGCAGATCGGCTGGGCTCAACCGACGCGTTGCTGGCACGCGACGCAGAAACGCACGTACGGCAGGATTTCCAGACGTTCGCCCGGGATGGCGGTTCGGCAACTGACGCACATCCCGTAGGAGCCGCTGTCCAGCCGCTCTTCGGCAGCCTCGATCTCGCCGAGCACTCGCTTGATCGCGGCGGTCTGAGCGTCCTGCAGATCCTTGTCTGCATGCGGCGCGGACTCGTCGATCGCCCTGAGCTGGGAGAGGCGGGAGCCGCGCTCATGTTGGAGCCGCCGCCGTGCTTCGTGTTTGGTGAGGCGCGTGGCATGGCTCGCGTTGGTGGTCATCTGAATCGGGTCCTTTCAAGGGGACGGCAACGAGACCGCGGCGTACGCTGTTCATCCAGTGCGAACGCCGGCGGCCTGGGCGCCCGGCTTGAGAATTGATCTGTTGTGCCACAACCATCCGCGATGCCGCGGTGGCGGACAATCGGGCCTGACACCCATTTGCTGTGCGTGACGACCCGCATGCTGCCATCGCCACGTGGGTGGCCGCCCTGATCGACTCGTCGCGGCGACACAGGCAGGCTCGATCGTGTGCAACCCTTGAGGATTGATCGCGCACTTCTTGCGCTGGTGAAGATGACGGCCCAGATCGGGTGTGCGCGGCGGTGGGCTGCTCCTGGAGAAGCCGGGGGTCAGCGTCGGTGAAGGAAGGAGTGCGTTCGGTGCCATTGTTCTGGCGCATCTTCGCCCTGAACGCGGTGGTCCTTGTTGCGGCGACGGCACTGTTGCTCTGGGCACCAGTGACCGTGTCCGTCCCGGTGGTGTTCACCGAAGCCGTGGTACTGCTGGGCGGATTGGTGGTGATGTTGGTGGCCAACGCCGTACTGTTGCAGGTGGGGCTGGCTCCATTGGAACGGCTGAGCCGCCGGATGGCGACCGTCGATCTGTTGCGGCCAGGGCAACGCCTACCGATCGCTGGGCAGGGTGGTGTCTCGCACCTGATCCGTGCCTTCAACGACATGCTGGCACGTCTGGAGGCAGAGCGTGCCGCGAGTAGCACCCGTGCGCTGTCCGCGCAGGAAGCGGAGCGTCGACGGATCGCGCAGGAGCTTCATGACGAGGTCGGCCAGAGTCTGACGGCCGTGTTGCTGGAACTCATCCGTGGGGCCGAGCGGGCGGACGATCCCGACCTGCGCGCGGACCTGCGCCACGCTCAGGAGACCACCCGGGAGAGCCTGGACGAAGTGCGCCGGATGGCGCGCAGACTGCGACCGGGTGTGCTCGACGACCTCGGTCTGGTCAGCGCATTGACCGCGCTGGCTACGGAGATGTCCATCCACACGGGTCTGGCCATACACCACAGTTTTCAGCCTGGGCTACCAGCATTGGACGAGCAGACCGAGCTGGTGATCTACCGGGTCGCCCAGGAGGCACTGACCAACGTGGCACGCCACGCCGACGCCACGCGCGTCGAGATCATCCTGCGCCACGACGAGGGAGTCGTTGCCCTCCGGATCCGTGATGACGGCCGCGGCCTCGGAGTCTCTCAGGAGGGGGCCGGAATCCGTGGCATGCGAGAGCGCGCACTGCTTGTTGGCGCCACCATCGATCTCGGTGCAGCACCGGCAGGTGGTGCGGAGGTGAACCTGTTGGTGCCTCTCCAGCGGAACGGAGCATGACCATGGGGGTCACACCCGAAGCGATCCGCATCCTGCTCGCCGACGACCACGCACTGGTACGCCGCGGCATTCGGCTGATCCTGGACAGCGAACCGGGGCTGACCGTTGTCGCTGAGGCTGGCGACGGCAAGGAGGCCGTCGACCTCGCCCGGTCCGTCGAGATCGACTTGGCCATTCTCGACATTGCCATGCCGCGGATGACCGGCCTGCAGGCTGCGCGCGAGCTCTCGTCGCGACATCCCGATCTGCGGATCCTCATGCTGACGATGTACGACAACGAGCAGTACTTCTTCCAAGCCCTGAAGGCCGGAGCGGCCGGGTACGTGCTGAAATCGGTGGCCGACCGCGACCTGGTGGAGGCGTGCCGTGCGGCGATGCGCGGGGAGCCGTTCCTCTACCCGGGAGCGGTGAACGCACTGATCCGCAACTACCTGAATCGAGTCAAGCTGGGCCAAGGCATCCCGGAGCAGATCCTGACTGCACGCGAGGAAGAGGTTCTCAAGCTCGTCGCCGAAGGGCACTCCTCCAAGGAGATCGCCGAGACCTTGTTCATCAGCATCAAGACGGTCGAGCGGCACCGGGCCAACATGCTCCAGAAGCTCGGCCTACGCGACCGCCTGGAGCTCACCCGCTACGCGATCCGGGTCGGCCTGATCGAAGCCTGATCGAGGATGCTGTCTCGGCAACGCAAGCAAGGCCGAGGTGTCTGCTCAGCATCCGATGCTGACGCGCTGACGAGATCTCGGACTAGCCGGCCGGAGTTGCCGATATCCGGCAATGAGGGCCTGCGCCCTTAGCCGATGGCGGACCTACTGGGCTCGTCGTTCGAATGTGATCGTTGGGATCGTGCGGATGCGGACCCGCGCGGATCTGGAGGGTCCGGGATCTGTCGTGATGAGGAGGTTTCGATGACTGACCTGGATCAGGTCGCAGCACCCGACGCTCCGAGCGCCGGGCGGACCCTCGACCTGCACTGGTTTCGCCGGGAGCTAGAGCAAGAGCGGCGGTTTCGTCTCGATCAGCTGACCGTCCTTGCGTACGACGCGCTAGCGGCAACCGACGATGCCCGCAGCGATGCGACGACGGCACGGATGCGCGCTGCCAGGTCTGCCCTGGCGGATGTCGATGCTGCTCAGTTCCGGCTCGCGATCGATCGCTTCGGCATCTGCCAACGCTGCGGTCGCGACATCTCCGAGGACCGGCTCCAGGCCGTTCCGACGGCTAGTCTCTGTCTGCGGTGCGAGGTCTCGAAGGAGCTGGCCAACCCGCAGCTACACCCGTGGCGTACAGGCACCATTCCCGCCGCGCCGCCACCACCGGCGCGTGAAATTGTCGATGTGTGGGGCGAGGATTCGTTCCCGGCCAGCGACCCGCCGGCGAACTGGTGACTCGGTCCATGGGGACCACACAGGCCGCGGACGGCGACCCAATTCGTGATCAAGTGACACATGTCGGCAGTCACCAGAACCGGAATTGGTCGGTGACGGCCAGGATCGGATCTGTGGGGCCCGGCGTGCGTCCGCGCCGCCCACTGGGCCGTAGGCTGGCGCGCGTCCTGACCACGACCGACCACAAAATGATCGGGCACATGTACCTGATCACGTCGTTCGCGTTCTTCCTGATCGGCGGCGTGATGGCGCTCTTCATCCGCGCCGAGCTGGCCAAGCCGGGCCTGCAGATCGTCAACGAGGAGACCTACAACCAGCTCTTCACGATGCACGGCACGATCATGCTGCTGCTGTTCGCGACGCCGCTGTTCGTCGGGTTCGCCAACGTGATCATGCCGATCCAGATCGGCGCCCCGGATGTCGCGTTCCCACGGCTGAACATGTTCAGCTACTGGCTGTTCCTGTTCGGCGGACTCATCGCATTCAGTGGTTTCTTCACCCCGGGTGGCGCTGCGAGCTTCGGCTGGACCGGCTATGCGCCGTTGTCGAGCTCCGTGCGCTCGCCGGGTATCGGCGGCGACCTGTGGGTCATGGGTCTTTGGATGGCCGGCATGGGCACGATCCTCGGTGCGGTCAACTTCATCACGACTGTCATCACCTTGCGCGCTCCCGGTATGACGATGTTCCGGATGCCCATATTCACCTGGAACGTCTTCATCACGTCCTTGCTGGTGCTGATAGCGTTCCCGATCCTGGCCGGTGCGCTGCTGATGCTGGAGGCGGACCGAGCCCTCGGTGCCCACGTGTTCGATGCCGCGAACGGTGGGCCGTTGCTGTGGCAACACCTGTTCTGGTTCTTCGGACATCCAGAGGTCTACATCATCGCGCTCCCGTTCTTCGGCATTGTGACCGAGATCCTGCCGGTGTTCAGCCGCAAGCCGGTCTTCGGGTACATCGGTCTGGTCGGCGCCACCATGGCGATCGCCGCCTTGTCGGCAACCGTGTGGGCGCACCACATGTTCGCTACCGGCGCGGTCAGTCTGCCGTTCTTCTCGTTCATGTCATTCCTGATCGCGGTGCCGACCGGGGTGAAGTTCTTCAACTGGATCGGCACGATCTGGGGCGGGTCAGTGTCGTTCGAGACGCCGATGCTGTGGTCGCTCGGATTCATGACGACGTTCTTGTTCGGAGGTCTGACCGGGGTCATCCTGGCCTCGCCCGTCCTCGACTACCAGGTCACTGACACCTACTTCGTAGTGGCGCACTTCCACTACGTGGTCTTCGGCACCGTCGTCTTCGCGATGTTCGCCGGATTCTATTTCTGGTGGCCGAAGATGACGGGGCGGATGCTCGACGAGCGGCTCGGCAAGCTGCACTTCTGGATGCTGTTCGTCGGCTTCCACACAACGTTCCTGGTGCAGCATTGGCTGGGCGTGGAGGGAATGCCGCGCCGGTACGCCGACTACGGGACGAACGAGGGCTTCACCACGCTGAACCAGGTCTCCAGCGTCGGCGCCTTCATTCTTGGAGCCTCGACTCTGCCGTTCCTCTACAACGTGTACAAGTCGCGCCGGCATCCGCGCGTCGAGGTGGATGATCCGTGGGGATGGGGTCGCTCGCTGGAGTGGGCGACCAGCTCGCCGCCGCCGCGGCACAACTTCGAGGAGCTCCCCAGGATCAGGTCCGAGAGCCCCGCCTTCGACCGACACCACCCTGAAGTAGCCAATGTCGGGGCGTCAGGCAACAACCTTCTGGACGCCGAGGACGAACGAGACTAACGCCTGGTCATGAACAACCAGCTGGCTCGCGCCCGGGTCAGTTCGCCACGAGGAGGCAGATCCCGAGCGCCGCCAACTACGGCTGCTGGTGCGGCGTTCAAAGGTGCTCCTACCCGGTGTTGATGGTGTCTAGGCTGCAGGCCAGGAAGCGATTCGGGCGACGAATTCAGGGGGCGAGGCAACGATCATCATCACGGCAGTTTCCGTACCCGGATTGGTCAGACTGACGCGTTCCCCGGTGGCGATATGCGCGACGGCTCCGGGTGCGAGGCTGTGCTGCTGATCGCCTTGGCGCAGATCGATCGAGCCGGAGATGTGAACCAGGACGATCTCGGACGGCCCATGATCGTGCTCGGGCAGGCCGCCGCCGGGTGGGATCCAGACCTGGACCATCGCGATCTTGTCCGACATCTCAGCGGCGACCAGAACCTCCATCGACGGGCCTCCAGGGAGCGGGGCTCGGCGCCTGGGGGTGGTGCCGATCCTGGTGAGGTGCATCAGGTGCTCCTGTTGTGGCGTCGACGGTCACGAGTGTCCGCGCCGGATTTGTGGGTGGAGGCAAGGTGGACGATGCAGGCATCGGGCTCGGCGAACGGCTCTAGGCGGGTCGCCGTGATCGGTGCGCGGATCTCGTTGAGCGCGCCCCGCATCAGACCGAGATGCAGGGGACACAGGGTCGACGAGTACTCCTCCGCGAGCTCCAGGAAGGGGCAGCGCCGCAGTCTGATGCGCTCGGCCGCGCTGCCGTCGGGCTCCGGGGCGAAACCCAGGTCGGTCATCAGCGCGTTCAACCGCCGAGTGGCCTCGAGGGCGTCGGGCTCACGAGACGGAGGGATGTGCTCGACCAGATAGCCGCCCCAGCTGCGGCCCGCTGCCTCGGCCGCCGAACCCGCATCGGGGCTCGTGGACAGCTGGGCGAGCAGGATCTTGGCCAGCAACTGGTACTGACGCTGTCCGCCTCGATCCATACCGGGGTGTGGAGTGTGCACGGTGCGAGGCCGGCCCCGCCCTGTCGGCGCCTCGAGCCGACGGTCGACCAGCCCCTGTGCCACGAGCGCATCGAGGTGGAAGCGGACCGTGTTGGGGTGGATTCCGAGCTGTTCGGCGAGCTCGGTGATGCCCAGCGGAGCATCCGAGCCCCGGAGGGCTTCGAGCACTGCCTGTCGGCGGGGCTGGTCGTCGGCGGTTTGATCAGGCCTGTTCATACCGCTCAGCTTGCCTGCTGCTGCGGCGGCAGCCCCGCAATGAGGGGATGGTCGTGTGCGACGGCGCCTACCTTGAATGCTCCGCCGGGGGAGCCAAGATCGTCGAAGAACCCGGCGTTCGCGGTCTGGTAGTCCTTCCACTGCTCAGGCAGATCGTCCTCGTAGAAGATGGCCTCGACCGGGCACACGGGTTCACACGCGCCACAGTCGATGCACTCCTCGGGGTGGATGTACAGGGACCGCCCACCTTCGTAGATGCAGTCGACCGGACACTCCTCGACGCAGGCGAGGTCCTTCAGGTCGACACATGGCAACGCGATCACGTAGGTCACGGTGACTCCCTCATCAGGCACTTGTAATTACTACAAATATCACATGTAATAATAATAGGAAACATTGACCCTGAGGAGAGTGGCAGCGTGCCCGCTTCGGAGATCTTCATCCAGGCGACCGAAACCGATCCGGATGTGATCGCTCGCGATGCGGTTCGGCAGGCCCACGAGCGGCTTCGCTCCGGACTCGCCGAGCTGACAACCTCACAGCCGCTTCCGGACGCTGCCGAGCCGCCGTCCGTGGCGGTGGTGGACGTCTGCCTTCAAGAGGTGCGTCGCTACCTGGCAACCGCGGAGCGGAGTCTGTATGCGCCCGCGTCGGGTGAGGAGGAGACCCGGCTCCTGGTCGATGCCCTGCGGGTCGGAGCTGCAGCGATCGACGCGAAGATCGATGTACTGGCAGCAGCCGACGCGGTCGATGCGGCCGGGCTGGCGGTGACGATTGCAGCAATGGTGGACCTTCACCTGCAACTCGAGGAAACGGTGCTGCTCCCTGCCCTCGCCGGCCTGCTTGGCGTGGAGCCGTCGTTGCTGGCGGCGGATCTGCGGGCCTACCTTGCAGGAGAGCAGGCCGAGCTGCCGACGGTCATCGACGTACGGCGGATTGCTCGCGGCGGGCGTCATCCACGCGTCTTGGCCCACTATGCCCGGCTCGCGCCGGGGGAAGCCTTCGTCCTGGTCAACAACCATGATCCCAAGCCGCTGCGCCGGGAGTTCGAAGCCATTCACTCCGGCGCCTTCACCTGGGAGTATCTGCAGGCCGGCCCCGAGGAGTGGCGAGTACGGATCGGCCGGGTCGCCGACAATGCCTGAGGACCCGCAGGTTCCTCAGCCCGGCCCTCAGGTCGAGCAGCCGACGGTGCGGGTCCTCGCCGACGTGCACGAACTCGTCGGCGATGCGCTCGTGCCGTCGGGTGCCCGATGGACGCTCGCCGAGCCGGGTCGCCAACTCGATGCGAACTTCGTCCATCTACCTGCCGGTCGTCACGTGGGGTCCCACCTGGAGCCGGACCTCGATGTGATGCTCGTCGTCGTCGCGGGTGGCGGCATCGTCGGCACTCCCGACGGCGAGCAGGTTATTGCTGACGGCAACATTGTCTGGCTGCCCCGTGGCTCGAGCCGCAACCTCACGGCCGGCGACAGCGGTCTGTCCTACCTGACCGTCCATCGGCGCCGTCAAGGCCTGCAGGTCCGGTCGCGGCCCGGCGGGTAGTCGACAGCCGCCGTCGGGCACGGTCGACCCGCGCTCGGGTCGGCAGTCGGTCAACGTGGCTCCGGCAATGCCCGAGCCAGCACCGCCGCCTGACTATGTTCGACGTCTTTTGTCGCGGTCATCAGGGTCAGCGTGTCTGGCCGCTTCCTTGCGGAGACCGCGCGGCCACACCCGATCGACCAGGATCCGGAGGCCGTCGTCTGCCGCCGGATCGTCGTAGATCCTTCGAACCTGGACGTTTCGGGGCGTCATACTTCGTTGCCTCCGTCACTCATCGGTGGCCTCGTGGTGGTGCTGCGCCAGTTGTTCGCCGATGACGCGCTTCAGGTCGGCGGCGCACGATTCAGGAGGTGTGGCGCGCTGGTGGGTACTTGGTGGCGAGGCGGGCCAGGGCGAGGGCAGCGACGAGGAGGCCGAGGTCGCGGAGGGCGACGTCGTAGAAGCCTGAGAGTGTGAGCAGGTTGATGATGATGCCGGCGAGCCATGCGACGACCAGCAGTGCTCCGTAGCGGGGGATTAGTGCGACGGCAATGCCGGCGACGATCTCGACAAGGCCGATGACGTACATGGCGTCCTGGCCGCTGCCGGGGACGATGTTGTTGATCCACGGGGCCAGGTACGCGGGCCAGTCGGTGAGTAGGTTCGCGAACTTGTCCAGGCCGAATACGATCGGCGCGATCGTGAAGACCGTTCGCAGGACCAGAAAGGCCTGGTATCCCGGGTCGGACAGTGCTTCCCGGCGTCCTGCGCGGTTGCTCGGCACCTCGGTCGTCATGACTTCCACCCCTTTCCTGAGTGTTGTTTCCCTTCCATGCTTCTCCGATGACGACCGGCGGGCATCGGCTCCGGTCGGCCGACTTCGAGGTACGGCGTTGCCGACCACCGGCAGCCCGCTACGTATTGTTGGCGTGGGCAAGTTCAGTCGCGAAGCTTGCCGCCACGACGGGTACGTCGGCGTCCAGCCCAGGTCCCGTTTCGCCCTGGCGTTGTCCGCGCCGCGCTGCTCGGTCATGAATGTGGTTCCCCAGCCGCCGATGGCCAGCCGGGCCAGTGGACGCGGAATCCGGCGTGGTGGCGGTGCACCCAGCAGGTCGGCCAATACCGGAAGCCACTCGCGGACCTGTGCCGGCTCGTCGTCGACCACGTTCAACGCGCCGTTCACGGGGGTTGCCAGGGCAGCGGCGATGGCGCTCGCAGCATCATCGGTGTGAGGGAACGAGAACGTTCCGGTACCACGCCCGACGATCGGCACCCTGCGCGCCCGTACCTGGCGCACGAACGATCCATCGGATGCATGGCTCGTGCCGGGACCGTACAGCCGGCCGAAGCGCAGGACGAGTCCGTCCGCCTCGGCGGTCAGCTTCTCGAGTTGCCGGAGCGCGTCGAGCACCGGCCGGAACTCCTTCGGAGGATGCTGCCAGAACGGCACGTCCTCGGTGGCCGGGTCGGCTCCGTTCGGTTCGTAGACGGTTGCCAAGCCCTGGGTGATCACCCGTTTGGCTCCGGCCTCGGCCGCCGCATCCACCAGATTGACGGTGCCTTCGGTACGCAACCTGTTGGTCTGGGCGAAGTCGTGGGACATCCGCCTCGGATTGATCCGGTCCGGGATCGCGGTCAGCAGATGGACCACGACGTCGGGCGCAGCAACTCGTACTGCGCGGCGCATCGCGGCGTGGTCGAGCGCGTCGGCGTGAACCACGTCGGCGCCCAGCGTCTCCAGTGCGGCTACGAAGACACGCATGATTCCTCCTGGAGACTTGAACCGGCAGCTATTGCTGCGGGTCGTGTCGGTGGGTATCGAGGTGATAGGTCCGTTGCGCCTCGTCCACGACGGACGAGTCGAGCTCACCGCTGCCGGCGAGCTGCTGCAGGGCTCGTACGACGATGGATTGTGCGTCGACTCCGAAGTGACGGCGCAGTGCGGAGCGGGTGTCGGAGTGGCCGAAGCCGTCCGTTCCCAGCGAGGCCCAGATGCCGGGGACCCATGGGGCGATCTGGTCGGGTACGGCGCGCATCCAGTCCGACACGGCGATCACCGGACCGGACGACTTGCTCAGGCGCCTGGTGACGTAGGGGATCCGGGGAGGTTGGTCGGGGTGTGCCAGGTTCCAGTCGTCGGTGGCGAGCGCGTCGCGTCGTAGCTGCGTCCAGGACGTCACCGACCATACGTCGGCGAGGATTCCCCAGTCGGTGTGCAGGAGGCGCTGCGCTTCCAGGGCCCAGGGCATGGCGATGCCGGCCGCAAGGATCTGTACCGTCGGTCCTTCGCGGGCGGGCGCGGGGGAGTAACGGTGCATTCCGGCGAGGATGCCGGGGATGTCGACGTCCGGCGGCTCGGGCGGCTGTGGGGTCGGCTCGTTGTAGAGCGTGAGGTAGTAGAACACGTTCTGGTCTTCGCCGGCTCGCGGTTCCCCGTACATCCGGCGGAGGGCGTCGGCGGTGATGTGGGCCAGCTCGAACGAGTAGGCGGCGTCGTACGCGATGCATGCGGGATTGGTAGATGCCAGCAGCAACGAATGACCGTCCTGGTGCTGCAGACCCTCGCCGTTCAATGTGGTCCGGCCGGCAGTGGCACCGAGCAGGAATCCTCTGGTCATCTGGTCCGCAGCCGCCCACAGTTGATCGCCGGTGCGCTGGAACCCGAACATCGAGTAGAAGATGTAGAGCGGGATCATCGGCTCGCCGTGCGTCGCGTACGACGTGCCGGCCGCGGTCCAGGATGCGGCAGAGCCGGCCTCGGTGATGCCCTCGTGCAGGAGTACTCCGTGGATGTCCTCTTGGTAGCTCAACATCTGGTCGCGGTCCACGGACAGGTAGTTCTGCCCGTGCGGCGAGTAGATCTTCTTGGACGGGAACAGCGAATCCAGGCCGAAGGTACGGGCCTCGTCGGGGATGATCGGAACGAACCGATGTCCGATCTCCGGGTCTTTCATCAGTTCCTTGAGCAGCCGGACGAACGCCATCGTGGTAGCGATCTCCTGCCGGCCCGAGCCACGCCTGGCGATCCTGTAGGCCGCCGCGGGCGGTAGCTCGAGCGGGCGGCAGTCGACCCTGCGGTCGGGCAGGTAACCACCCAGTGCGCGGCGCCGATCCTGGAGATACTCCAGTTCGGGGGAGCCCTCGGAGGGCCGGAAGTACGGCGGTTTCACCGCGTCAAGGGACGCGTCCGGGATCTCCAGGAACAACCGGTCCCGGAAGGCTCTGAGATCGTCGAGGGTCAGCTTCTTCATCTGGTGGGTCGAGTTGCGGCCCTCGAAGCGGGAGCCCAGGGTCCATCCTTTGATGGTCTTGGCCAGGATCACGGTCGGTTGACCAGTGTGTTCGGTCGCGGACCGGTAGGCGGCGTACAGCTTGCGATAGTCGTGTCCACCGCGTTTGAGATTCCAGATCTCGTTGTCGGACAGGTGCTCGACCATGGCGACGGTGCGAGGGTCGCGGCCGAAGAACTGCTCGCGGACGAACGCGCCGGATTCGGCCTTGTAGGTCTGGAAGTCACCGTCAGGCGTCGTGTTCATCAGGTTGAGCAGCGCACCGTCGGTATCTGCCGCCAGCAGCGAGTCCCATTCGCGGCCCCAGATCACCTTGATGACGTTCCAGCCTGCGCCGCTGAAGTACGACTCCAGCTCTTGGATGATCTTGCCGTTACCGCGCACCGGGCCGTCGAGACGCTGCAGGTTGCAGTTGACGACGAAGGTCAGGTTGTCGAGTTCTTCGCGGGCGGCGACACCGATCGCGCCGAGGGACTCGGGCTCGTCCATCTCGCCATCACCGAGGAAGGCCCACACCCGCTGCCGGCTGGTGTCTTTGAGACCACGGTTGTGCAGGTAGCGGTTGAATCGGGCCTGGTAGATCGCGTTGATCGGGCCGAGCCCCATGGAGACCGTGGGGAACTCCCAGAACTTCGGCATCAGCCGCGGGTGTGGGTACGACGGCAACCCGCCGCCCGCGCCGGAGTGAGAGAACTCCTGCCTGAAGCCATCGAGTTGGTCGCTGGTCAGTCGGCCTTCAAGGAACGCCCGTGCGTAGATGCCTGGCGAGGCGTGTCCTTGGAAATAGATCTGGTCGCCGCCGCCAGCTGCATCGTGGCCGCGGAAGAAGTGGTTGAAGCCGACCTCGAACAGTGCTGCGGCCGAGGCGTAGGTCGAGATGTGCCCGCCCACGCCGACACCGGGTCGCTGGGCCCGGTGCACCATAACCGCGGCGTTCCAGCGGTTGTAGGCCCGGATCCGCTGTTCGAGGTGCTCGTCGCCGGGGAAATCTGGCTCGGCATCGGGTGCGATCGTGTTGAGATAGTCGGTGCTGCGCAGATTGGCGACACCGACGCGCCGGTCGCGCGCCCGCTGCAGGATGCTGAGCAGCAGGTACCGCGCCCGGTTCTGACCGGCATGGTCGACTACCTGATCCAGAGATTCCAGCCATTCCTGGGTCTCTGACGGATCGAGGTCGAGTAGCTGACTGTGCAATCCCAGGCTCTCTGGCAATCCCTGCGGGGTCGGGGTCATGACAGCTCCTTCAGGTCCGAGAGCTCGTCCGGTCTGATCGCAGGACGGCGCGGCCCTGCCGGTAGGCGTTGTACGGACGGAGTCTGGTGCGGGCGAACGACAGCGACAGGGCAGGCAACGTGCTGCAGCACGGCCTGACTGACCGATCCCAGCAACATGCCCGCAAATCCCCCGCGACCGTGCGACCCGACGACGACCAGTTCCGCGCCGACCGACTCCTCGATCAGTGCCTGCGCCGGATGGTCGCGTACGAGCTTCATGCGTACGTCGCTGCCCGGAAGGAGCATGCGCTCGCTCTCAATCGCAGCGGCGAACAGTTGCCGGTCGATCTGGTCGACGATGTCGGCCGGAACGTGGAGCAAGTGGTGCGATCGGGTCGGCATCGCCGCGTGCACAGCGGTGATTCCGACGCGGCGGCGATCAGCCTGCTGGAAAGCGAACCGGATCGCCGCGGCCGAGACCTCCGACCCGTCCACTCCAACGATGATCCGCCCGGCGGGTGAGGTGGGGAACGCTGAACCGTCTTCGTGAGGATGAACGACGACCACCGCACATGGCGCATGTGCGGCCACGGAAGCACTCACAGATCCCACCAGCAGACCACGGAAGCCACCGACGCCCCGGCTGCCCAGGACCACCAGGTCGGCATCCCGCGCCTCGTTCAGGAGGGTCATCGCCGCCGGCCCGACGAACATGTTCCCGGTGATCTTGATGTCAGGGGCCACTTCGCGCGCCCGTGCCTCCGCGTCCCTGAGGATCCATTCGGCAGCCGATTGCAGGCCGAGGCTCGGGTCGGCGACGAAGCTCATGTCGAAGGGGTTGCCGGTCATCGGCCAGCTGAAGGCGTGCACGATGCGCAGGGGACAGCGTCTCGACGCTGCTTCTGCAGCAGCCCAGGCCAGCGCACCCTCCGCGGATACCGAGCCGTCCACGCCGACGAGAACGGCCCGCCGACGCCGATCTCTCACAGCGGCCGTCTTCGTTGCCATATCGCCTCTCCGCTTCAGCTCTGGGGTCCCTGTGACGCCGACTGTGCCCTTGCGGCGGCGAGGCGGGTAGTGCGGTCATCGGCGAACCTTTGACCGCGCTTATGGCCGACGTCCGGCAACGATGCTCTACTGGGACATGGCCCAGGACCTGTGTTCATCGAGCGTCGGGGGAGTGGCATGAGCGAGTCCGGGGGGCTGCAGTGGCCGGGTTCCACCACCGCCAACAGCGCGGATGAAGCCTGGTTGACGGCGATCGCGCAGGCGGCCGCAGGCGACTCCGAAGCACCGCTGGAGCTCCTGGTCGAATACCTCACCCTGCTCGCCGACGCTGCCATCTCCGGCAGACGGCCACGTGAACATGAGCTGGCGATCGTCCGTGAACTTGGGCGTCGTGCAGCCGAACAGGGAATCCCCGCCGGACGGGTCGCCGACCTGTACCTGTCCGCAGCGTGGCGGATGTGGCGGGACCTGCCTGATGTCGTGCCGTACCGTGACCGCGACACCGTCCGTGCGTCGGCGCAGGCGGTGCTCCGCGCGGTCGGCGAGGCGATCGCGGTCCTGGTGGACAGCTACCAGGTAGCGACACAGCAGCTGGTCAGGCAGGAAGAGTCGCTACGCCGCGAGTTGGTCGACGATTTGCTCCGTGGCGACCCTGACGTGGCCCGAATCGTGGAGCGCGCCGAACCTTTCGGTATCGACCTCGGCCGGCCACACCAGGTGGTCCTTGCGCGGCCCGCCGACCGTCTCACCGAGGGCGATACGAGCGCAAGCATGCTGGAGCTCTTCATCCTCGACCGGTTCGGAGACCGCGAAGTACTCGTGGCGACCAAAGAAGGAATGCTGGTGGTGCTGATCCCGGCGACGGCCCCCAGCACGGCACCACGCACAATCGTCCAGGAGGTCGGAACCCTGATCCACGACGCGCTGATCCGGCACCGCTCGGGTCGCGAATGGCGCGTCGCAACGGGCCGGCCGTACCCCGGCTCGTACGGCATTGCGCGCTCCTACGAGGAGGCACGAGAGGCTCTGGCGCTCGCCGACAGGTTGCGGCTCGACGCCCCGGTCGTCAATGCACGAGACATGCTCGTGTACCGAGTTCTGGTTCGCGATCAGGCCGCGATCGTCGACCTCATCCAGGCCGTCCTCACACCATTGACCCAGGCGCGCGGTGGCCCTGAGCCGTTGCTGCAGACGCTCGAGGCGTACTTCGCGACCGGCGAAGTTGCGACCGACGCGGCACGCCGCCTGAACGTCTCGGTGCGCACCGTCACCTACCGGCTGGCCAAGGTGAAGGAGCTGACCGGCCACGATCCGGGCAATCCTGACCAGAGATTCATCCTGCACATCGCCGTCCTTGGCGCTCAACTTCTCGATTGGCCCGCACATGACTTCCATCACGGTGCGGACACCCAGTCCTAGCCACCCGAGCACGGTGCCCTGGCGAGAGATCTGATCATTGCCGGACTCCGGCGATCAGGGCCGCCTCAGTTCGCCGGTCAGCGCCGTACCGTTCGTGCGCCCGCGGAGGCAGAGTTGTGGCTGTACGAACGAGGAGGTTGTCATGAACCGATTAGTCGTCGTCCGCCCCGCTGCATCGACGCGGAAGACACCATGAAGGCCTACCGGATCTGCTGGCTGGTCCTGTGCGGTGTGCTGGGTGTTGTGGGGACGGCCATGGCATTCACCTGGTCGCTCTCGAACGTCATCATGCTGGTCGTCCTCGCGGGCATCACGGGTGCAGTGGTGGCCTTGGTCGCGCTGGCGAATCCGGACGGACCGGCCCGGGACTCGTGGGAGCGACGGTGGATCGTTGCCCGCACCACGGCGCTCACGGCGGTCGCCACGGTCTCGTTCATCGGCCTCGGCACCTTGCTCGGCGCGCCGACGGCGGTGCTACTGCTGGCAGTCGCCGTGGGCGGTTCGCCCTTCGTGATCCGCTACTGCGTGCGGTGGCTCAGAGACCGCGGCCACCTCACAGTCCCGGCTCCCAAACCAGCCCGACCGAACCGTGATACCGGCTCGGCACCGCTGGCAACGGCGACGATCATCAGACCCGAACCAGATCTCGACACCAAGCCTCCGGTCGCGCCCGCCGTACTGAGCGACGAAGAGCTCTGCACGGCCTGGCGGGCCAGCTTCTCGGCTCTGCAGAAGGCCGGCTCGCCCACTCAACGGATGCGGATCGTCGACGAGCGCCGGGCATATCTCGACGAGATCGAACTCCGAAGCGTGCACGGCATGGCGGCGTGGCTGGCGTCAGGGCCGAGGGCCGCTGGAGACCCGAGCAGATTCGTCCTGGGAGACGGCGCTGCAAGTCGCGCCCGCATTGATTGGGACGACCTGCTCCACGACATGGAGCAGTGACAACCACGACTCCGGCGGATACCGGGGAACCGAGAGCGCGATGACCAAACTGGAACATCTCTATGCCTACTTCGGGCAGAGCCCCTGGCTCGACAATCTCACCCGGGCCTACCTGCGTGACGGAACTCTGACGCGATTGGTCGGCAACGGGATCCGCGGCGTCACAGCGAATCCGACGATCTTCGCCAGGAGCATCCTTGGATCCGACGACTACGACGAGCAGTTCTCGGCGCTGATGTCGGTCGGCACATCGGTGGACAAGGCGTACTGGGAGTTGCTCATGTCCGACGTCGGCCAGGCGCTCACCGTACTGCGCCCGGTCTTCGACGCCGGAGACTGCGTTGACGGGTTCGTGTCGGTGGAAGTGTCTCCGGAGTTGGCTCACGACGCGGCCGGCACGATCGACGCAGCGCGATGGTTGCGGCGTCGTCTCGCCCAACCCAATCTGCTGGTGAAGATCCCGGCGACGGCCGAAGGTGTGACCGCCGTCGAAACGCTGACCGGCGAAGGGAGCAGTGTCAACGTGACGCTGCTGTTCTCCCTGTCCCGCTACGCCGAGATCATCGAGGCGTACCTGTCCGGCCTGGAGAAGTTCACTGCGAACGGCGGTGATCCCTCGACTGTCAGCAGCGTCGCATCCTTCTTCGTGAGCCGGGTTGATACCGAGGTCGACCATCGACTCGAGGCGCTCGGCACCGACGAGGCGCTGGCCCTGCGCGGTCAGGCCGCCGTCGCTCAGGCCAAGCTGGCCTACCGGTCGTTCACCGAACAGTTCTCGAGCCGACGCTGGCACCACCTCGCCGACCTGGGAGCTGATATCCAGCGTCCGCTGTGGGCCTCGACGTCCACCAAGAATCCCGGCGACCGCGACACCCGCTATGTCGAGGAGCTCATCGGCCCCGACACTGTCACGACTTTGCCCGAGGCAACCATTGCCGCCTTCGAGGACCACGGCAGAACGGCGCGCACCGTCGACCACGGTCTATCGCAGGCAGCCGAAATCATGGAACGCCTGGCCGTGGTCGGTATCGACATGACGGCCGTGGGACGAACCCTCGAAGAGAACGGCATCGCCAGCTTCGAAAAGGCTTACCAGGACGTTCTCGCGAAACTCACGGAGATGAAGGCTGCCCAGCGTCGAACTGCCCAGCGTCGAACTGCTCCGCGCCGACGTCGAGCCGACAGATAGGTGGGCCGGTCGCGGTCGTCCGCATCGGGCGCGCTGTTGCCGGACGCCGGAAGCAGGGCATCGGAAGGTTCGCCGATCGCGGCCCTACTCGTCATCGCCGCAGCGCGGCAAGGTTGGACGTGACCAACGGTATGACGGAGTACTGCTAGGAGGTGCGTCGTGCAACCTGTGGGGAGGGTGTATCGCGTCGTCTGGCTGCTGTTGTGCGGGCTGCTCGGTGCGGTAGGCGCGATGGCTGCGTTCACGTTGTCGCTCGGTGCGGTGATCGCGGCGCTGGTGATGGCGGCCGTCGCCGGCGGTTTTCTCAGCTGGCTCGTCCTGACGCCCGAAGGTGACAACCCACGACTCCCGCGCTGCCAGCGACGAGCGGTGGCAGCGAGTTCGGCTCTCAGCGGCGGTGGCTGCGTGGCATTGATCGGCTTGGGGACCCTTCTGGGCGCCCCGACAGCGGTGGTTCTCGTGACCTTTGCGGTCGGCGGATCGCCTCGAGTCATCCGGTTCGGCGTCCGCTGGCTCAGGCAACACGATTACCTGCAAATACCGCACGGCCAGGGTGTTGCCGCAGACCGCACCGGAACCTTGTCGGAGTCTGTCCTGGAGCCGGGCGCAAACGCCGAAGCGGAGCCACCAGCACCTGTCCGGACCGACGCTTCCCAGCTGAGCGACCACGATTTGTGCCTGGCATGGCGGGCCAGTTTCTCTGCGCTGCAACGGTCCACCTCACTGGCGCAGCGCTTGCGGATCGTCGCACAGCGACAGGCCTGCCTCGACGAGCTCGAGCGCCGAAATCGTCGCGGCATCGCGGTCTGGCTGGCCTCCGGCGCGAGAGCCGCGGGAGACCCCCGCCCGTTCGTTCTCGGCGACAGCGGCGCGGGCCGTTCTCCGATCGATTGGGACAGGCTGATCCACGGGACAGGCAAATGAGCCGCTCGTCCCGTCAGCTGCGCGACAGGTGCGACGTCACCGCAGGCGTCAGGAAGTCGATGGCGCGGTCGGTCCACCCTTCACGCGGACTCCCGAATCTGAGGACCTCTGCGAGGTACGCGCCGACGAGGATTCCGAGAACGGTGTCGGGATCGATGTCGGGGGAGAGCCGGCCCGATTCGATGTCGGCATTCATCAGATCGATGAGCGAACTCAGACGAGTGGCAAGTCGCGCGCGTACGGCGGTGGTGAATTCAGGATCACTGCCGGTGATGACGGCCGCCGTCGCACCCGGGCCGAGCCGATTTTGCAAGATGTCGCAGATCCGGTCGAGAACCCAGCGCAGCTTCTCTCGGACCGGGAGGTCAGGGGCCGGCGGAGCAGGTTCGACAAGCCGCTCCATGAGCGCGGTCAGGAGCTCGCGCCGGCTGCGATAACGCCGGTAGATCGTCGTACGCGCAACGCCGGATCGATGTGCGACCGAGTCGATGTTCACCGCGGCCGGGCCTTTCTGGCGAAGCAACTCGTGAGCCGCCTCGAAGATGCGCTCATCGGTCGATTCGAGCCGGGGGCGGCCTCGTCCGTTTGTGGTGTGGGGCATGAGTCCAGTCTGCCGGGAATAGATCTGCAGTCAATTACGCTACAGTCAGTGTAGCGATGAATGTTGGAGCGACTACCCGAAGAGGAGTGGTAACCGTGACAGGTGGAATTGAGGCGATTCTCCTGATGCTGCTTGGGGTGGCGGTGGTGATCATCACCGTCCGACTCGCTGTGCGCGCCCACCGGATCAAGCAGGCGGCCTTGCCCAAGCCGGCGACTGACTCCGGTTCGGCGGGCACTGCCGGCGACGCGCCGGAGCCTGAGCCCGCCATGAGCGCGGGTCGTCGCTGACGACCTACGCCGTATCCCAGGACGCGCTCGATGCGCGCGTACATCACCAGAGGAGAGACAGAGATGGAGAAGATCGTCGTCGGTGTCGACGGCAGCGAGTCTGCACAGCAAGCCCTGGAATGGGCGGCAGCTGAGGCCAAACTGCGTGGCGCCGACCTGCTCGTCGTACACACCTGGCAGCAACCAGCTGCTGTCCTGATGTCCCCGTATGCGCCGGTGCTGGCCGATACCGCCGCGTTGGAGGAGGCAGCATGGCGGACGCTGACCGACAGTGTGGCCGCGGCAAACGTCACTGAAATCGTGGGTCAGGTTCAACAAGTCGTTGTGCAAGGCTCCGCCGCACCAGCTCTGATCGAAGCGGCACAGGAGAGCTCGCTCCTCGTGGTCGGTTCGCGCGGACGAGGCGGCTTCGCCGGGCTGCTGCTCGGGTCGGTCAGTCAGCAGATCGCTCACGAGGCCACCGTTCCCATCGTGATCATTCCGCCGGTCGCCAGAGCGACGGACGGAAACCGCAGCCAGGCGGAGGGCTGATCGATGGCTTCCGTGATCGAGGTTGGAGGTGCTGTGGCGGCCGGTCAGAGGGCTGTCCGGGACAGACAGATGTTGTCCGCAGACGAACTTGCCCCGACTCAAACTGAGGCTGCGCGAGCACCGCATCTTCCGCCGGAACCAATTGCGTGAGCTCTCCGCATGGCCCAGGCAGGCACAAACGGAGTGCACAAGTGCGCGGATCGAGGTTCAGGCCCAGCTCACCGCTGCTGCGATGAAGGTACTGACTGACATCGACGCCGCCTTGAATCGGATCGAAACCGGCGTGTACGGCCATTGCGAGATCTGCGAAGCGCCGATCGGTCTGCAACGTCTTCGAATCATGCCGCATCTTCGCTACTGCGCCCAGTGCCACCATGCCGAGGAGGTCGCAGTCCGAGAGGTTGTCCTCGTCTCTGGTGAGCCGCTGTCGGCGGTGGGTGCCATCATGGGCGACCAGGAGTTGTCTGGGGAGGGGTCGCGTGGAAGAGCCACAGAAATGGACCTGGGTAGCGCCACCGAACTGGCCGCCGGCGCCTGACGGTTGGGCTCCGGGAGAGACTTGGCAACCGGATCCCACCTGGGGTCCGCCGCCCGTCGGCTGGCAATTCTGGCAGCTTCGGCTGCAGGTTGCGATGCAGGCTCGAGTCGTCGTCGACACGTGGGAAGAGGCAGAACGTCTGGCAGCCTGGCATATGAAGAGCCTCGGCTTCGCCGACGCGGCTGTCACCGGAGCAGGCAACGACGGTGGTATCGACGTTCGTTCCGCTCAGGCAGTTGCCCAGGTCAAGTACTACGCGCAGGCACCGGTGGGAGCGCCGGCGGTTCAGCAGTTGCGCGGTGCAGCTTACGACCGGCAGTGGGCGATCTTCTACTCCCTCAGCCCTTATACAGCGGCCGCTAGTGACTTCGCGGACTCTGCCGGAGTTGCCCTGTTCTCGTACGATCTGGCCGGAAACGTTGCTGCGGTCAACGGCCCGGCGAAGTCGCTGGCGGCTACGGCCGGGGTGGATGAGGCTGCAAGGCCGGAGATCTTTGAACTCCATCGATCCGTCCAGGGTTCGGTGCAGAGCATGGTCGACCGCGAACCGGCCGTCATGCGTCGGATCCTCGAATTCGCGGCGCGAGCTCGGCAGGAAGGCGGACACTGGGCGGTCGTCGCACAGCAGGTGATCGATATCCTTTCCGAAAACTCAAAGAGTCTGCAGTACCTCCTTGCCTCGTCGAACGGCTCGGTCGACTCGGCATTGCTGGAGAGTCTCGAGGCCATCATCCTGTCGAATCGGAGAGCCGCAAGCATGCTGTCAATCGATGTCGACCGGATCAGCCGGGCTTGAACCGTCTCGCCCTGAACGCTTGTCCTGGGGGCCTACACGGCCGGGGGTGAGTCCGGCGACGCTCGGGTGGCTGGTAAACAACCGCGAGGGTTTCTGTGGTCGACGCCTGGTTCTCGTGACTGGAGGCAGCCATCGACGATCTCGCGCGCCGCTCACTCTCGAAGACTCACCAGTTCGCCGGAGGATCACTGGCTGGGAAGGAGTCGAGTCCCCAAATTTCGACGATGTCCGAGGCCGCGGGGTCCCGCGGCTCCGGCGCCGGGCTTTCCGAGGGCCTTGGGGCGCCGGTGTCGAGGTCTGCGGGTACCTGCGGTGGTGGCGAACTGCTCATCTCGTCTGCATACTGACATGCCGAACACACGTCGGCCATAGCCAACGAGTGGTCGTGGCCGGCACTGACCTGGGTAGCGCAGTTGCCGCCCTGACACGCCGGTCGCTCGACGCTCTGCTGTGTGGTGCGGACGTATGGCCACGCGGCGTAATGTCGGGCTGGACTCGAATCGGGAGATGACCGTGGACAAGACCCGCATGCCCGTTGCGTTCCTCGGCCACGGCAACCCGATGAACGCGCTCCAGACGAACCGCTATACCGAGGCCTGGCGGATCTTCGGCGCATCGGTGCCGCGGCCCCGCGCGATCCTGGTCATCTCCGCGCACTGGTACACCAATGCGACGGCAGTGACCGCGATGCCCCGGCCCCGGACCATCCACGACTTCTACGGATTCCCGCAGGAGTTGTTCGATGTGCAGTACCCGGCGCCTGGGGCGCCAGAGGTCGCGGAACTCGTGGCGGACGTCTGCAAGCCCCGCTGGGTCGGACAGGACATCGACAGCTGGGGAATCGACCACGGCACATGGTCGGTACTGCTCCACGCCTTCCCGGACGCCTCGATCCCGGTCGTCCAGCTGTCTCTCAACGCGTTCAAGGACTTCGACCATCACCTCGAACTCGGCCGTAAGCTGAGCCCGCTGCGTGACGAGGGCGTTCTCATCGTCGGCAGTGGCAACATCGTCCACAATCTGCGCGCCGTCGATTATCGCAAGCCGGACTCGGGATACGACTGGGCGTTGCGTTTCGACGAAGCCGCGCGCGAGCTGCTCGAGGGCTCCCCCTCGGAGGTCGCGGCTCTGGATGCTCATCCTGACTTCGCCCAGGCGGTTCCGACGCCAGACCACTTCCTGCCTCTGCTCTACGCGGCCGGGCTCGCCGACGATGAGCCGTTCGATCTCCTTGTCGACGGACATGCCGCCGGCTCGATCTCGATGGCCGCCTACACTCTCGGGCTCGATTGTGACACGACCGTCGGCTCAGCAGCGGGGCCTGCTGCCGCACTGCCAGACGACGTTCCGACGATCGAGAGCAACCTCTGAATCATGGTGTGATCCGAGCCGTGGCCGGCCTGCACGACGAGGTTCTCGCCAATTATGCTACAGCCCACGTATCGAAAGGCTTGGATGACCATCGGGCAGTGGACGGGTCGCCGAAGATCGTGAAGCACGTGCATTTCGCCCGCCGGCATCACAAGCAACACCGGCAAGCAGCAGACCAAATCGGCAGCTGTCGAGCAGATTATTCAGGGAATCCGCGAGGCCAGTGCTGATAGCGACGGCTCAGATCTGTTCGCAGGCGTCAAGTTGGCCCCCGACTGCGGCGACTGCGGCGACTGCGTCATCATCGACTCTGGCCTGCCTGACGCAGGCGTGATCGATATGACTCGGCCGGGCTACAAGACGGTCGATGGACTCCTCGCAACCCGTCATGTTGCCGAGTTGCGTGTGCTCAGAGATTGAGCAAAGTCGCCGTCAGCCGCCGTACGACAGGGGCTCGTACAGCTCGGCCGTAGGTAGACGCGACCGGCAGTGTGTCGCGGGCTGGATTGACCATCAGGCGAGCACCGCTTCGACGGCCGGCCGGATGACGGACAGCGCGTGCAGTTCGCGTGCGATGCCTTGCAGATTCCCGGCCCCGTCGGGCCCACTGGTTCGCAGGTATCGGCCGAGCGCCGCCAGGGCCAGTGTCTGACCGATGCGGTTGCGGTGGCGCATGGCATCGACCACGCTGCGGGCTGCGTCGTAGACCGGTACGAACTCGCCTGGTGCCGCCTCGTACTGCTCGATGTTGAGATCGAAGGTCTTGGCCGCGTACTGCGCGACGACGATGGGCGGGTAGGAGATCGCCGGACGGCGAGTTCCGCGCGGTACGGCGATGTGTACAGCAGCCCCGGTATGTCGTCGATCAGATCGTGAAGCGCGAGGACGGACTCGCCGCACACGACTGTGTGGGAAGCTCGGGTGTGTACCGCCAGCAGGTCAAGGTGTGCAGTCTCGGGGGCGTCTGACCGCCGGTAGACACCGCGTGAGAGTTCAAGCGCAGCGCCTTCGCTAACCAACGTCGCCAGATCCCGTGACGGGACGCCAGCCCGGAGCGCCTGCGCTGTGGTGAAAGTGGGCGGCAGCATCGCCAGCCGTTGGCGTGCACGAGGCTGATCCACGGGTGCCATGCATCACCTCATACCCCGTGATGGTTTGAGGGTGCGATTTGATACACACTGCCTCGAGCCCTCGCTTCGAGATCGGCCGAGGCCCGCGTGGTCAATCACGTCTTCAGGGCGACTCCGACCCCGGTGAGGGTGAGAGCGCCTCCGGAGCAGATCGCTTTGGGCGCTGCTGACAGTGGCCCAAGCTGCGAAATGCCTGTTCAGACTGCGATCGGCTTGACGCCGCTCGCGAATGAACAGTTGTTGTCAGCGAACGAACGGCCTCGCGCCCATGCTGCGAGGCAGATGTGAGGACCGATGCCACCAAACACGCCAGCGGACCTGCATACGCCGGCACCGCCCCGGAATGGTGAACTCAGTTTCGACGACGTGAGGTGCGACGGGCGGGCTGACGACTACTGAACTGACGGGTTCCACAGATTGTCTGTCGCGCGTAACGTGGCGTCCGTCGGGGTGGGCGAGAAAGCCAAAACCTCTTGCTGGCAAAGGGTTTCGTGCTGACGGCGATCGGCTCTGGACCCAAGGCCTTGGGCATTCTGTGCTTGCCCAGGTCCTATCGAGTTATGCCTGGATGACATGCATCGAGGGGGCATCACCGTGGGAACAATCACGACCAGCGACGGCACCGAGATCTTCTACAAGGACTGGGGCGAGGGACAACCGATCGTCTTCAGTCACGGGTGGCCGCTGTCAGCTGACGACTGGGACAACCAGCTGCTGTTCTTCCTGTCGAAGGGGTACCGCGTCATCGCGCACGACCGCCGCGGACACGGGCGGTCCACGCAGACCGGTGACGGACACGACATGGACCACTACGCCGACGACCTCAAAGCCGTTGTCGACCACCTCGACCTGCACGACGCCATTCACGTCGGTCACTCGACCGGTGGCGGCGAGGTCGCGCACTACCTGGGCCGGCACGGCGAGGACCGGGCCGCCAAGGCCGCTCTCATCAGCGCCGTACCGCCGCTGATGCTGAAGACCGATGCCAACCCGGAGGGTCTGCCGAAGGAGGTCTTCGACGACCTGATGGCGCAGCTGGCCGCGAACCGCTCGCAGTTCTACCGCGCGCTCCCGGAGGGGCCGTTCTACGGCTTCAACCGGCCCGGTGTGGAGTCCTCCGAGGCGATCATCGCGAACTGGTGGCGCCAGGGCATGATGGGCGGCGCGAAGGCCCACTACGACGGCATCGTCGCGTTCTCCCAGACCGACTTCACCGCGGATCTGCAGCAGATCACCATCCCGGTCCTGGTGATGCACAGCGAGGACGACCAGATCGTTCCGTACGTCGCGGCCGGGCCGAAGTCGGCCGAGTTGCTGAAGAACGGGGTCCTCAAGACCTACAAGGACTACCCGCACGGCATGCCGACCACTCAGGCCGACGTCATCAACGCCGACCTGCTGGAGTTCCTGCAGTCTTAGAAGTCCGACCCTGCACCTCAGGTCCGAGCCTCTCCGCCCCGCTGGACCGTTCGCTGGCCTACACCAGCTGTCTTGGCCGCTGCTGGACGAGCTCGATCGCCTCTCCGCGCCACAGCGAGAGTCGCTCGGCACGGCCCTCGGCTTGGAGGCAGGCCCTGCGCCGGACAGGTTCTTGGTGGGTCTGGCGGTGTTGGGCCTGCTGGCCGCCGCCACGGCTGAGCGTCACGTCCTCGCCGTCGGGGGGCGTGGCCGAGGTCGGTCGGCAGGTGCGTGGCTGTCGTCGGTCGCTAGCCCTGTTCCCGCTTCTGCTCGTTGATGCGGAGGGCTTCGGCGAGTTGGTCTTCCAAGATGATGATCCGGCAGGCGGCCTCGAGGGCGGTGCCTTGGTCGACGAGTTCTCGGGCGCGGGCGGCGATGCGGAGCTGGTAGCGGGAGTAGCGGCGGTGTCCGCCATCGGAGCGTTGTGGGTTGATCAGTTTCGCTTCGTCCAGGCTCCGCAGGAACCCTGGCGTCGTGCCGAGCATTTCCGCGGCCCGGCCCATCGTGTAAGCGGGGTAGTCGTCATCGTCGAAGTTGGCCGGTCCGGCCGGGGTTGAACTCATCGGGGTCTCCGTGTGCAGGTCTGGGGTCATCGAACCTCCATGCCGATGGGCCCCGGTGCGGAAAGCACCGGGGCCCAGGGGTTGTTGGATTGTCACCATCTACCGGCCGTGAGGCCGGTCTTGCATGTCCGCAGCGCGCCACGTGAAGGCTGCCACTGCGGGGATCGCTGAATGCGTAACCGAAGACCACCTTCCCATCTGATGGAGCTACGGCACCCGCCCGGCGAAGTACTGGCACTGGCGGGCGATCCGACGGTGTAATCCCTTCCCTTCTCTCTCGAACAACAACTACCTACTGCTACCTCAGCTACGAACTGCAACTACGGAACTGCGCACTACCTACTGCGACTACGAAACTGCGACTTCAACCGCTGACTGCAACTGCGCACTGCAACTGCTACTTCCATCCGTCAAGCCCGGAACCCTTTCCGACCACTGGCTCCAGTGACTCTGACCGGATCCTGGCGGGAGACCCGAGCCCTTTCACAGATCGGCCCGGCGGAGTCCGCCGTCGTACCTACTTCACTTCACAACCACACTCTTGGACAGAACGGTAGCTGTCCACGTCAGCTTCGCTGTTCTTCTCTGTCGACACGAAGAACACTACACAACCCGCATGACGATGTCTAATCCCGCCACCACAGATATCGGGCGTGTCCTGGATGAGCTTCGAATGACCTCGGGTACGGCGCAGGATCCGGCGACCCCCGACTGACGCAGCCGGCTGGTGAGCGCTTCGGAGGTCGTGCGACTGATCTGCGAGGTCGTTCGCGAACACCTGGCGGTATCAGTACTCATCGGCCTACTGCGTGTACTACTGCAGCGTCATCGTCGGCACGGCCTGCTGGCTGCGAATGTGCCGGCGAGCCGGGCCGCCTTCGTCCGCCACAGGGGACGGATCTCCGGTGAGACGGTGCCGGTGTGATGCAGACCGACCCAGTCCAGGCCGTGGCGGATGTCGGTGACGCGGAGCTTGGAGACGGTGTCGAGGATCTTTCCTACGGGCGTTGTCGAGCGCCGTGCTTGGTGCCTCTCGCCGAGTGGTTAGGCGTCCTGTGTCCCGGGAGTGATTCGTGGTTTTCCTCCCGGGATCTGATTGCCCGCTGCGTTGTTCCCGGCAAGACTGAGGCCGTGCCCATCTTGCGGGGGCGTCAGTCTGAATGCCGGCAGCTACAGCGGCTGGTCGATGCCGTCCGTCACGGTGATAGCCGGGCCTTGGTGATTTCCGGTGAGGCGGGGATCGGCAAGTCGGCGTTGCTCACGTATCTGGAGGCCGAGGCTTCCGGCTGCTCGGTGGTGCGGGTGGCCGGGGTACAGGCTGAGGTGGAGCTGGCCTATGCCGGGTTGCATCAACTGTGTTCGCCGCTACTGGACCGGCTGGACCGGATCCCGGCGCCGCAGCGTGATGCCCTCCGCACTGCCTTCGGCCTGGGGTCCGGGCCGGCGCCCGATCGCTTCCTGGTCGGCCTGGCCCTCTTGAGCTTGATGGCCGCTGCGGCGGCCGAGCGCCCGCTCGTCTGCGCGGTCGACGACGCACAATGGCTGGATCGCACGTCGAGCGAGAGTCTTGCGTTCGTGGGTCGCAGGTTGATGGCGGAGTCTGTTCTGCTGGTGTTCGCGCTGCGGGACTCTGCCGACGTGCAGTCGTTCGCGGGGCTGCCGCAACTGGTCCTGCCCGGTCTGCTGCCGGAGGATGCCAAGGACCTCCTGGCGGCGGCGATTCCCGGACCGCTGGATGAGGGGGTGCGGGACCGCATCGTCGCCGAGACACGCGGGAATCCACTCGCACTGCTGGAGCTGCCCCGAGGACTGACCTACGCCGAGCTAGCGGGTGGATTTCGCCTGCCGGAACCGCAGGACCTGTCGGACCGGATCGAGTCGAGCTTCCAGCGCCGACTCGACGTACTGCCGTCCGATACCCGCCGGTTGCTGCTGCTGGCGGCCGTCGACCCTACCGGCGAGCCGGCGCTGCTCTATCGCGCGGCATCCTGGCTCGGTGTCAAGGTGGACGGGCATGACCTGACCGGATTCGATGGGCTGCTCGAGTGGGGCACGCGGGTGATCTTCTGCCATCCACTCGCGCGGTCGGCTGTCTACCGAGCGGCCCCGCCGGAACAGCGCAGGGAGGCACACCGTGCGTTGGCCGAAGCCACCGATCCGGTGCGCGACGCTGACCGTCGGATCTGGCATCTTGCGCATGCAACGCAGGAACCCGACGAAGGCCTGGCCGCCGAACTCGAACACTCCGCCGAACGGGCACAGGCCCGCGGGGGTCTGGCTGCAGCCGCTGCCTTTCTCGAACGAGCGACACAACTGACCCCGGGCCGCACACAGCAGGTATGGCGCGCCCTCGCCGCCGCGCGATTCGAACTCCAGATCGGCGCACCGGACTCGACGCACACGATGCTCTCGATCGCCGAGGAGGGAGACCCCGACGACCTCCAGCGCGCACACATCGACCTGCTGCGAGCAGAAGCCGTCTTCGCCTCGAGCCGTGGCCATGAGGCTCCCGGACTCCTCCTGAGTGCCGCACACCGGCTGGAATCGCTGGACACCAAGCTGGCTCGGGACACCTACCTGGACGCGCTCTCCGCCGCGATGTTCGCCGGGCGCCTTGCCGTTCGCACGGGTGTCGGCGTAGCCGAGGTGGCCCAGGCCGCGCGGCGGACCCCGCGTTCACGCGAGCCGGACCATGGTGACCTGCTCTTTGATGCGCTCGTCACCCGCTTCAGCGACGGTTACACCGCCGCAGTCCCGCTGTCGAAGCGAGCGCTGCGTGCATTCCGTAGTAGCGACCTCACGCTGGAGGACGGGCTGCGATGGTCCTGGCTCGCCGATGCGATCGCGGCGGACCTGTGGGACGACGAGAGTTGGGACGTCCTCGGCGGTCGCCATGTCCGGCTGGCCAGGGGGGCCGGAGCGCTTGGTGAGCTCGTCCTCGCGCTCAACTCGCGCATCGTTCTCGAGCTGTTCGCAGGTCACTCCGGGACAGCGGTGGCGCTGACAGACGAAGCGAGTGTCGTGACCGAGACGATCGGAGCCGGCTCGATGCCCTACGGCGCGCTCTGGCTGGCGGCCTGGCAGGGCCGCGAAGAGGCACTCGCGCTGATCGGGGCCTGGGCTGCCGAGGCGGCTGCTCGCGGTGAAGGAATCGGCCAGACGGTGGCGCAGGCAGCCCGCGCCCTGCTCCTCAACGGCTTGAGGCAGTTCGAAGGCGCGATGGCCGAAGCCCGGCTTGCCAGCGAGTCGCCACAGGAACTGGCCGCGTCCAACTGGGGACTGACCGAGTTGATCGAGGCAGCGGTCCGCACCGGCCACGACAAAGTAGCTGCCGACGCGTTCGCACGCCTCTCGCAGATGACGAGTGCAAGTGGCACGGAGTGGGCACACGGACTGGAAGCTCGGTCCCGTGCGTTGATCAGTGATGACGACAGCGCGGAACCGTTCTACCGCGAGGCGATCGAGCGGCTCGGCCACACGCGGGTGCGTGCCGAGCTGGCCCGGGCCGGCCTCCTGTACGGCGAGTGGCTGCGCCGCCGGGGCCGCCGCCAGGACGCGCGTGAACAGTTGCGGGCGGCGCACGAGATGTTCACCGAGATGGGAGCCGAGGCTTTCGCCGAGCGCGCCCGTCATGAGCTCACCGCCGTCGGCGAGAAGTTGCGCAGGCGCGTCCTCCCTGCCGCCGGCCAGCTGACCGCGCGCGAAGCACAGGTCGCCCGCCTGGCCCGCGACGGGCTGTCCAATCCTGAAATCGGCGCCCGCCTGTTCCTGAGCCCCCGCACCGTCGAGTACCACCTGGGCAACGTCTTCGCAAAGCTCGGCATCACTTCCCGCCACGAGCTCGACCGTCTACCCAGCGGCGTCCGATAGCGATCGACGAGATCCTCGTGTCAGCGCGGGTGCGGCCGGCGCGTCGTACTTTCGATCGGCCCCGGCACGTCAGACCTCCTGGCTCATGATGGACGGGCTGGTGCAGTCGAGCCGCACTCGACGTGCGTCGATCAGGCCGAGCTGTACTGCTCGCGGCGGCATGATCGTATTGACAGCCCAATCTGTTGAGGTACGAGTGCGGTTGCCCGGCAGGGAGTAGAGGTGGTACCCGCGGGTGACTGTCTTGGCGGCCAGGCCGGAGAGCGGGATGTGCAGCGGGTTCGCGGCCGCCTGGCGGCCACCGAGATCAACCAGGAAGCCGAGGTCGTGATGCTTGTAGGTCTGCAGGTCCTCCCCTCGCAGCGAGGCCGCGACGTTGCGGGCCACCAGTTTGCCCTGCCGCTGGGCGTGCTGCGCGGTCATACCCGTGATCGACCCCGGACGCGTGACATCGGGCACCGCCGCGCAGTCCCCGACGGCGAAGACGTGCGCGCGGCCGCGCACCAGGAGTGTCTCGTGGACCTGGAGCCGGCCATGATCGGTGGGCAATGACAGCGCGTCGACGAGTGGGTCCGGGCGTACGCCGACGCACCAGATCAGAGATCGGGTCGTGATCTGTTCACCAGTGGTCATCTGCAAGCATTCGGGCCCTGCGTAGCCGACGGATTGCCCGAGACGTACTTCGACACCACGCTTGCGCAGGACCCGCTCGGCGGTCTTCGACATGCGCGGGCTGAGTCCCGGAAGGAGCCGATCGGCGAGGTCGGCAACCAGCCAGCGCACCGGCTGGTTGCGCAGGGCAGGAAGCTGACGAACCAGGCGTGTGGTCAACAGTTGGCCCTGCGCGACGACCTCGGTGCCGGTATAGCCGGCGCCGATCACGACGAACGTGCACCTTGCGTCACGCTCGTCGCGGTCGTTGGTGACGGCCGCGAGCTCCAGTTGGCGGGTGATGTGATCGCGCAGGAACAACGCCTCGGAGATGCTACGGAACCCGTGGGCGTACTCGGCCACCCCCGGGATCGGGAGCAGCTTGTTCACGCTGCCCGCGGCGAGTACGAGACGATCGAAGTCCGTTACGCTGAGCCGCCCCTCGGGGTCGGCCCATTCGACCCGGTGACCGTCGATGTCGATGTGCGTGGCGGTCCCCAGCAGCAGTTTCACCTTCGGCAGCCGGTCGGGCAGGGACACGCAGATACGGCGCGGTTCGAGGATCCCTGCCGCCACCTCGGGCAGCAACGGAACATAGAGAAAGTAGTCGGTCGGATTGATCAGCACGATCTCGGCGTCGGGAGCGTGCTTCTGCAGACCTCTGGCGGCGTGGTACCCCGCGAACCCGGCACCCACGATCACTACGCGTGGAACGCTCATTGATGGTCAGGGGCGCCGGAACGGGAGGAACCCGGTTCCCCGTCCTCCTCTCGAACGGTACGGCGGAGTCTTCCGCCTCCGGATCAGCCTGCAGGCCGGCAGCGGTGCATCGCATCCGGGAGGCACGGGGCCGATTCACCGGGGCTGTCGGGTCAGGCGCTCTTGGCCGCGGAATCGAAGAGGGCTACGTTTCAAAGATGTTGGTTGATCGGCGCACCGAGTGCCGTCACCTCGACGAACTGCTGGACACCGTGCGAAACGGCACCAGCCGGTCGGTGCTGATCCGGGGAGATGTCGGGATCGGCAAGTCGGCGTTGCTGGAGTATCTGGTGGCCGAGGCATCGGGGTGCCGGGTGGTGCGGGTGGCCGGGGTGCAGGCCGAGTCTGAGCTGGCGTTCGCCGGACTGCATCAGCTGTGCGCGCCTTTGCTGGATCGCCTCGATCGGATTCCGGTGCCACAACACGACGCGCTTGGCACGGCGTTCGGTCTCCGGACAGGCCCCGCGCCGGACCGCTTTCTGGTGGGTTTGGCCGTGTTGAGTCTGCTGGCTGCCGCGGCGGCGGAGCGTCCGTTGATCTGTGTGGTCGATGACGCGCAGTGGCTGGACAGGATCTCGGCTGAGTCTCTTACGTTCGTGGGTCGTCGCTTGGTGGCCGAGTCGGTCGGGCTGGTGTTCGCGTCGCGTGACCCGGTGGATGAGCAGGTGTTCGCCGGGCTGCCGCAGTTGGTGCTGGACGGGCTGCTTCCAGACGATGCGCGAGAGCTGCTCGCGGTGGTGATTCCCGGATCATTGGACGAGCAGGTTCGCGACCGGATCGTCGCCGAGACGCGCGGAAACCCGCTTGCTTTGATCGAGCTGCCACAGGAGGTGAGCTACGCCCAACTGGCTGGTGGTTTCGGCTTGCTGGACGCCAAGAGCCTGACGGGACGGATCGAAGACAGCTTCCGGCGCCGACTCACGCCGCTGTCGCCTGATCTGCGCCGGTTGCTCCTCGTCGCCGCCATCGAGCCGATGGGGCAACCTGCGCTGGTACTCCGGGCAGCTCAGCGGCTCGGTATCGCCGCCGACACGATGGACCTGCCCGAGTTCGCAGGCCTGCTGCGAACGGGGGAGCGGATCACGTTCCGCCATCCGCTGGTGCGCTCGGCCATCTACGCAGAGGCGACCCCGGAGGAACGCCGGAAGACACATCGTGCGCTGGCCGAAGTCACGGACCCGGCCGGCGACGCCGATCGCCGGGTGTGGCACTTGGCCCACGCCGCGAGCGGCCCGGACGAAAACGTGGCCGCCGAGTTGGAGCGGTCGGCCGGCCGGGCCGGCGCGCGGGGTGGGCTTGCGGCGGCCGCCGCGTTCCTCGAGCGCGCCGCGCGGCTGACGGTCGACCCTGCGCACCGTTCTGCCCGGGCGCTGGACGCTGCACAGGCCAAGCTCCAGGCGGGCGCGTTCCAGGCGGCAGTCGACCTGCTCGCCATGGCCGAATCCGGCCCGTTGAGTGAACTCGAGCAGGCGCGCGTCGACCTCATGCGGGCCCAGCTCGCGTTCGTCACGAGTCGGGGAAAGGACGCGCCCCCGCTGCTGTTGAAGGCTGCCAAACGCCTCGAGCCGATCGACATCGAGCTGTGCCGGGCGACGTACTTGGACGGGCTGACCGCCGCGATGTTCGTGGGCGCGCTGGCCAGTCCAGGAGGCGGCACCATGGATGTGGCCCGCGCTGCCGGTACGGCGCCGCAACCGCTGCACCGCTTGCGGGCCCCCGACCTCCTGCTGGACGGCCTGGCAGCCAACTTCAACGACGGATATGCGGCCGCAGCGCCGATGCTGCGGCAGGCTCTGGCTGTTTTCGGCACCGATATGTCTCCCGACGAGGAACTGCGATGGCTGTGGCTGGGGACCGAGGCCGCGTTGCATCTGTGGGACGACGAGGCGTGGCACACGCTCTCGGCTCGGTACGTCGAGCTCGCGCGTGCGGGCGGCGCGTTGAGTGAGCTCCCCCTGGCCCTCAGCACGCGCGCGTACATGCTGCTCTTCGCTGGCGACCTGGCCGCGGCGACGTCACTGGTCGACGAGGGACATGCGGTGACCGAGGCCACGGGCAGCAGCCTGGCGCCGTACAGCGCCATGGCCCTGGCCGCGTTGTCCGGACGGCAGGACGAGGCGTCGGCCCTGATCGAGACCACGATCAGAGAAGTGACTCGCCGAGGCGAAGGCATCGGGATAGCCGTCGCGCACTGGACGAACGCGGTCCTGTGCAACGGGCTCGGCAACTACCCCGAGGCGGCGACCGCCGCCGAGGAGGCACTCCGTCACCAGGAGTACCCCGGTCTTCGGTACCCCGGAGTGGCGAACTGGGCCGTGACCGAGCTGATCGAGGCAGCCGTGCGCAGCGGCAGGCATGAGACCGCCGCCGAGGCCTTCGACTGGATCGCCACGATGACGGGGGCCAGTCGCACCGAGTGGGCGCTGGGGTTGGAGGCGCGGTGCCGCGCTCTGCTGACCGAGGGCGAAGGCGCCGAGAAGCTGTATCAGGAGGCGATCGCGCGGCTGCGACGTACGCGGGTGCGTGGAGAGCTGGCGCGGGCCACGTTGCTGTACGGGGAGTGGCTGCGCCGACGGGGTCGCCGCGTGGACGCGCGAGACCAGCTGCGCATGGCGCACGAGATGTTCAGCTCGATGGGCGCAGAGGCGTTCGCCGAGCGGGCGCGCCATGAACTGGTGTCCACGGGGGAGAAGGCGCGTAAGCGGACGGTGTCCACCAGCAGTCAGCTCACGGAGCGGGAGACTCAGGTCACTCGGTTGGCTCGCGACGGGCTTTCCAATCCCGAGATCAGCACCCGGCTCTTCTTGAGTCCGCGCACTGTCGAGTACCACCTGGGAAACGTCTTCGCCAAGCTCGGCATCAGGTCCCGCCACGAGCTCAGCCGCTGGTCCGGGGGCCTCCGGTAACGAGGTCCTGGGCAGTCAGGCCCGCTGCCGAACCCCGGGTGGAAACCCAGGGTGTCCACGGGGGCCAGGGGCACTGACGTGGCGCCATGGTGATGCCATGCGAACGGCCGCGGAATACCGCGGCATCCTGAGCGGAGGAGAATCGACATGGCCAATCCAGACCCCAGCAATCTTCCCCGGGTCGCGGTCGTCACCGGCGGGTCGGGCGGCATCGGCCGCGAGGTCTCACACCGGTTGGCCGCCGACGGGATGAGCGTGCTGGTGCACTACGCGGGCAATCAGGTCACGGCCGACGAGATCGTCAAGTCGATCTCGGACGCCGGCGGGACCGCAAGCAGCTACGGAGCCGACGTCGCCGACGAGCTGCAGGTCGCTGAGCTGTTCGACACCGCGGAGCAGTTGTACGGCGGTGTCGACGTGGTGGTGCACACCGCCGGCATCATGCTGCTGTCGCGGCTGACCGAGTTCAATCTCGAGGACCTGGACCGGATGCATCGCATCAACATTCGCGGCACGTTCCTCGTCAACCAGCAGGCCGCCCGCCGCATCCGGCGGGGCGGGGCGATCGTCAACTTCTCGTCTTCGGTCGTCAAGCTCGCTTTCGAGGGCTACACCGGCTACGCGGCCACCAAGGGCGCTGTGGACGCGATGACCCTGATCCTGGCCAAGGAACTCCGCGGCCGCGATGTCACGGTGAACGCCGTAGCGCCCGGCCCGACGGCGACCGCACTGTTCCTCGACGGCAAGGACCAGGCCACCATCGACACATTGGCAAACCTCGCTCCGCTGCAGCGGCTCGGCGTACCGAGCGACATCGCCGAGGCCGTCTCCTTCATCGCCGGACCCGCCCGATGGGTCAACGGGCAGGTCGTTTACGTCAACGGCGGCGTCGTGTGAGGCTCCGGCCTTCCCAATCACCACCAGGAGATCAGCCATGTCCAAGCACATCATCGTGACCGGCGCCTCGAGCGGAACGAGCTGGGCGACCAGGTCCGGGAAGAGTTCTACCAGCGAATCGGCCTCGCCGATCTGCTCGCCCCTCGCGTGCAGTGAGCCTGCAGGCGAGGGGCTTCGAGGCTCTGAAACGGCGCCATCGCGGCGAGCGCGTCGGGCGCCAGCCACCGGTGCCGTGCAACAGCAGAAGAGGTGGAGCGCCTGAGTCCGGTAGCCAGACCTGCGCGCGCTGAAGCTCGGCGTTCATCGGTGGACGTCTTCCGGTTGCGGCGGCAGTGGTACTCGCAGCGTCGGCAGGGAAGCCTGGATCTGCTCGCGGTTCGGCTCCAGCCACGGCGGAAGTTTGAGATGCTGGCCGAGCTCCAGCAGCGGTTCGTCCACGGTGAATCCGGGCTGGTCGGTCGCGATCTCCAGCAGGACGCCGCCGGGTTCGCGGAAGTAGATCGAGGTGAAGTACTGCCGATCGAGGATTTCGGTGACCTGGATACCCGCCTCGATCAGCTCGAGGCGCCACCTGGCCTGGGTCTCTCCGTCAGGGGCCCTGAAGGCGATGTGGTGGACTGTCCCGGCCGCCTGCAGTCCCCGGGAGGCCTTGCTGGGAAGGACATCCACCGCGGTTCCGGATTCTTCTCGCGACATCACGAACCGGGTCCGGTCGGAGGTGTTGTGGCCGTACTGCATCCCGAGCATGCCGCCGAGCATCTCGGCGGTGGGCTCGAGCAACAGCTCCGTCATCGTCACCGAGAACAGGCCCCGGATCGCGTTGTCGGACGGCACTGCGGCAGCGCCGTCCCACCCCGAGCGGGAATCATCGCCGGAGGCGACCAACTCGATCACCAATCCGTCGGGATCCCGCAACCGCAGTACCTCTTCGTCGGAGCGCGCAACGGGATCGTCCGCGTCGACACCGAGTGCCTTGAGGCGTGTCTGCCACCAGCCGAGCGACTCCGGCGGGACGCTGAAGGCGGTGGCCGTGGTCATGCCGACTCCTTGTCTGCCTGCGTGGACTCCTGGCCAGGGAAAGAACGTCAGGAGAGTGGACGGCCGGCCCGATTCATCACCGTAGTACAGGTGGTAAGTGTCCGGAGCGTCGAAGTTGACCGTCCGCTTGACCAGGCGCAGCCCCAGCACTGTCGTGTAGAAGTCGACGTTGCGTTGCGGATCCTCCGCAATCGCAGTGACGTGATGAAGCCCGTGTGGTGCGACCGTGTGAGCCATCTCGCTGTCCTTTCTTTCCGTGCCGGTCGGGGGGTGTCACATCAGCATCGTCCGCAGCCAAGCCGCCGTGCTGGCCAGTGTGGGCGCGCTGTCGAACTCCGCGTCCTCGTGCCCTGCGTTGGCCAGGAGCTCGAACCGGCTTCGTGCGCCGGCATGAGCGAGTGCCTGGTGGAGGGAGAGACCCTCCGAGGAGAGAACTATCCGGTCGCGATCACCGTGGGCGATCAGAAACGGTGGTGCCTGCGGCGATACCCGCGAAAGCAGACTGAATCCGCGGGCCCGCTCGGCCAGCTCTGCCGGATCAGAAATGCCCAGCAGCTCCGCCTCGAACCGGAACGGCACAAGTCTTGCCTCGAGCTCGCTGCGCGCCGCCGACGACTCGAGATCTGCCGGGCCGAACCAGTGGACTACTGCCTGCACAGCACTGGACTGGTCGAGGTTGCCGCCGACCGCACCCTCCAGCGCCGTGTCGCCTTCGGACAAAGCCAGCAGGGAGCCCAGGTACGCTCCCGCCGAACTGCCCCAGATGCCGAGTCGCCGAGTGGGGAGCCCGAGGCGGGACTCGTGGGCGCGCAGCCATCGCACAGCTCCCTTGAGATCGTGTAGCTGCTGGGGAAACACAGCGTGCGGTGCCAGCCGGTAGTCGACCGAGACAACGGTCACGCCGTACGCCGTGAGGGGGCCGAGGCGCTTGGCGCCGTCCTCAACTTTGTTGCCGCGGATCCATCCGCCGCCGTGTGCGTACACGACGACCGGCGCGTCCGGTCCGGCGGAACGGTAGATGTCGAGGCGCAGCTCGGCACCATCGACGGTTGCGTATACGAGGTCACGTTCGACCACGATGTCGTGCTCGTCGTCGGTCGTCCCGAGTCCCGCTCGCCATGACATGTCGGAGCCTCCCGAGATGGGTGATTGCTCTGCGGACAAGGTCACTGTCGCACTGCAGGCCCCTTCATCGACCCCGTGAGGCCCCGGGGTGCTTCCCCAGTCGGCCCGATGAGGGCGTCGCGTGCAGGTGCCCTGGTCAGGGGACCCGGGATCGAACCCGGGGGCCGCCGGGGTCGAATGCACGCCATCGGCGCGACTGTGGATCCGTCAGGAAACACAACGAGCCAGCACGCCAAGGAGCAATCGAACAATGAGCACCAACCGGAAGTCAGATACGACCCACCTCCAGGTCGCTGGGATGTGCCTCGTGGCCGTCACCCTCACCTTGGCTGCGGCCGGCTGTGGCAGTGACGCAACCAGCTCGACCGGATCGGCGTCGCCGCCGGCCACCGGAGACACGGCGAGGGCGCAAGCCGGCGCACTGGGCACCATTCTCGTGAACGGCGAAGGGCGCACGATGTACGAGTTCGCCAACGACAAGGATGGCAAGTCGACGTGCGCCGCAGCGTGCGCGGCCAACTGGCCGTACGTACCCGCGCCCGCCTCTCTGCCGACGTCGCTGCCCGGCGTGACCGGCAAGCTCGGCGCGACCACGCGCGATGGTGGCGCTCGCCAGCTCACCGTCGCGGGTCACCCCCTGTACACCTTCGTCGGCGACTCGACGCCCGGTCAGACCAATGGTCAGGGCGTCAACCTCAACGGCGGCGTATGGACCGTCGTGTCCCCGGGCGGCGCACCTGTCACGGCCCCAAACCCGCCTGGTCCTTCGACACAGAAACCCCTCGCCTCCGGCTACTGAGGACCTCCACCGCTTACCACGAACAGAAAGTCCTTGCCATGACCACCGAAGCACAGATCCCGAGAACCGTGCTCATTTCAGACCGGCGGACAATTCCGTTGAACGCAGAGGACAGCAGGTTCGATGCCGGCGAAACCTGCGCTCGCTGCGGTCCGAGTGCGCGGGCTCAGGTCAAATGGGTGTTCCCGCCGATCAGCGAGTTCACCCGCCGGCACTGCGACCTGTATCTCTGCGCTCATTGCTCTCTGCTGGGTGGAGCCCAGTTGCGCACCACCAGCATCCTCACCGTGGATCGCACGCCTGACCAGCTTTGAAGCCCGGGACTACCTCAGAGCTCAGTCGACTCGCGGGGAGTGGGGTGGTTCGGGCGGGCTCTTCTCAGGGGTTGGTGACGGCGTCGGTGAGGGTGTTGATGGCCGATAGGCCGCCAGTGGTGGCGGGGTCGAGGTGGTGGCGGTCGATGATGGTTTCGGGGGAGTAGTAGCTGAGGCGGGTTACTCCGGCGACGTCTCGGTCCTCATGATCGTGTTCTACCCCCTGCTGGATGAATCGTCGCCCCACTGTCGACTCCCAGGATGACGGGGCTGTCCGCGTCGAGTGTCCGAGGAGGGACACCGCCCAGGCCACACTGCCCCCTCACGACTCGGCACCGAGCGCATTGAGGAGGCGGTCCCTGCTCAGACCCAGCCGGAACAGCAGCGCGGCATCCGCGGGATCGTCCAGGTCGATCCGATCGGGCAAGCCGCCGGCCAATGCCTCGGCAACGTCGGGTCCGAATGCACGGCGAATGATTCCGAGGGCCTCAGGTTTGGTGTAGATCGCCATGATTGCCTCGCTTTCACAAGGGTTCGGGGTGGGCGCTACTTGTTGAGGAAGGCAGGAGCGCGGGTGATGCAGCGCATCCGGGAGGCACGGTCACCGGGCTTCCGCGACGGGGGCCGTACGCGATCGCACACCTGCCTGGGCATCACAGTCAGGCAACGCCCTGGTCGTTCTCGACGATCTCCTCGATCGGCGTCCCGTCGACGGTGAGGATGACCTGAATGTTGCCACGGGTGGCATTGGAATAGGGGCATCGCTGGTCCGCCGCGGCCATCAGGTGTGCGGCCGCCGGGGCCGCAAGATGCGGTGCGTGCAGATCGAGGGCGACCCGAAGGCCGAAGCCGCCATGTCCAGTCGGGCCCAGGCCGACCCGGGACGTGAATCGGGAGTCGCCGGCATCGAGCTTGCGTCCCTGTGCGACCGCCAGCATGGTCGATTGGAAGCAGGCCGCGTAGGCGATCGCGAACAACTGCTCGGGATTCGTGCCTGGGCCGCCCTTGCCTCCGATGTCCTCGGGCACCGAAAGCTCGACATCCAGCCGGCCGTCAGAGGTGCGACCGTGCCCGGACCGACCGCCTTCGGTGACTGCCTCGGCGGTGTAGAGGATCTTTCTCAACGGTGTGACTGACATTTCATGACCTTCCTCTGCGTACAGGCGATGACTCGTGCAGCAACCGTTGCCGATCGAGCGGCCCGTCGCCCCGGTGAGTCCCCGGGGCGATGCCCGGGGTGGAGCTCCCGGTAGCAACGAGCGAGCAGAGGATCGACCAGGGGTTCGCCAACTGCCGGGGTGTGGTCGGGCACACCCGGGATCCAACCCGGGGACTACCGGGGGCGATTGCGGGCGATTGCGGGCGATTGTGGATCGGTCAGCGCAACAGCTCAAGCGCAGGAGCGATGCATGATCACCGATCGGAAGTCCCAGACCAATGACCGCCGGCGCAGGAAGATCGCAGCCACTTCCTTCGCGGCGGCCGCCTTCACACTGACCGCGGCCGCCTGCGGCAGCGCTCCCGGCGACTCCGCGGGATCCATGCCGCTGCCGTCGGCGACCGGCGTCGCGGTCAGCGCGCAGGCCACCGGTCTGGGCACCATCCTGGTTGATGGCCAGGGCCGCACGCTGTACCAGTTCGCCAACGACCTGAACAACAAGTCGACCTGCACCGATGCCTGCGTGGCCAACTGGCCGTACGTTCCGGCTCCGGACTCGCTGCCGGCGGCCCTGCCCGGCGTTACCGGCATCGTCGGTACGACCACCCGCGACGACGGCCACCATCAGTTGACCGTCGCGGGTCACCCCCTCTACACCTTCGTCGGCGACGCCACGCCGGGCCAGACCAACGGTCAGGGCATCAATCTCAACGGCGGTGTGTGGACTGTCGTGTCTCCGGCCGGCGCGCCCCTGGCGAATCCGAGCCCGGTCGGCACGGCAGCACAGAATCCCGCCCTACCCGGGTACTGAGACGGACTGAAAGGCCTTGTCATGACTACCACAGCACGTCCACTCCAGCACGTTGTCCACCTGGATCGCACATGAAAGGCGCGCTCACCACTGCCGCACTGGCTGTCGCCATCACAGGGGTGTCCGCCGCTTGCGGGGACGGCGGCAGTGTGGGAGCAACGACCGAAACGCGTGGCGAGATCGCGGTCTGGCTGTCCAACAATGCTGAAGAGGTGGCCTGGGGCAAGCAGATGGTCGCGGCCTGGAACGCTCAGCACGCGGACCAGAAGATCACCGCGCAGGAGATCCCGACCGGGAAGAGCTCCGAGGAGGTCATCGGTGCCGCGATCACCGCGGGGAACGCGCCGTGCCTGATCTTCAACACCTCGCCGGCCTCGGTCTCGCAGTTCCAGAAGCAGGGCGGTCTGGTGCCGCTCGACTCGTTCAGCGACGGTACGTCGTACGTCGAGGACCGCTCGGGGGCCATCGCCAAGCAGTACAAGTCGGCCGACGGGAAGTACTACCAGCTGCCCTGGAAGTCGAACCCGGTGATGATCTTCTACAACAAGAAGGAGTTCGCGAAGGCCGGTATCGACACCGTGAAGCCACCCCTGACGACGTACGACGAGTTCCTCGCCACGTCGCGCAAGGTGGTCGCCGCGAACGCCGCGAAGGTCGCTATCTACCCGGCGCCGAGCAACGAGTTCTATCAGTCCTGGTTCGACTTCTACCCGCTGTACGCGGCCGAGAGCGGCGGCAAGCAACTGGTCGAGGACGGCAAGTCGACGTTCGCCTCCGATGAGGGTAAGCGAGTCGCGACCTTCTGGCGGAGCATGTACGCCGAGCGGCTGGCCGGTCAGGAGAGGTACACCGGCGATGCGTTCGCCGACGGGACGGCGGCGATGGCGATCGTCGGTCCGTGGGCCATTGCGGTGTACAAGGGCAGGGTCGACTGGGGCGTCGTACCGGTGCCGACGTCGTCGGGCAAGCCGGCGAACGAGATCCACACCTTCAGCGATGCGAAGAACGTTGCGATGTACTCCGCGTGCAAGAACCGCGGGACGGCGTGGGACGTGATGAAGTTCGCGACCAGCCAGGCGCAGGATGGCAAGTTCCTGCAGACGACCGGCCAGATGCCGCTGCGGAAGGACGTCGCGTCCGTGTATGCGGACTACTTCAGCAAGAACCCCGACTACAAGGTGTTCGCGGACCAGGCGGCGCGCACGGTCGAGGTGCCGAACGTGCCGAACTCGATCACCATCTGGCAGACATTCCGCGACGCCTACTCCAAGTCCGTGATCTTCGGCCGGGAGGATCCCGGCGCGGCCCTCGACGGGGCCGTCCAGAAGGTCGATCAACTCGCTTCCCAGTCATGAACCGCCGGCCGCCCACGGTGCCGAAGCCGGCCAGGAATGCCCGGCTGACGGCTCGTGGGCCAGGAGCGCTGAGCGCCGTGCTCGGCAAGCAACCGATCGGCACCGCCTTCGTCACGCCGTACGTCGTGTTCCTCGCCGCCATCTTCGCCTACCCGCTCGGATTCGCCGTCTACATGTCCTTCCACGACTACTTCTTCACGGCGCCGGGCGCGACTGTCGACCGGCCGTTCGTCGGGTTCGCCAACTACGTGACGGTGCTGACGGACCCCGCCGTCCAGCGGTCGTTCGTGAACGTGG
Source organism: Kribbella rubisoli (assembly GCF_004217145.1). Classification (GTDB taxonomy): domain Bacteria; phylum Actinomycetota; class Actinomycetes; order Propionibacteriales; family Kribbellaceae; genus Kribbella; species Kribbella rubisoli. The sequence goes on from NZ_SHKR01000012.1 coordinate 1,067,626, forward strand.
GCATCTTCCTGCTCATCAACGTGCCGCTGACCGTGGTTCTGTCGCTCGGACTGGCGAATGCCCTGAACGCCGCCATCCGATGGCGGACGTTCTTCCGGGTCAGCTACTACGTACCCTACGTGGCAGCGAGTGTCGCCGTGGTCGGGGTCTGGCTGTTCCTGTTCAATTCCAACGGGCTGGTCAACTCCGTCCTCGGACCGCTCGCGCCCGACCCGTCTTGGTTGGTGAACTCGAAGTTGGCGATGCCGACAGTCGCGCTCTACGTGACCTGGAAGCAGCTCGGCTTCTTCATCCTGCTGTACCTGGCGGCGCTGCAGAACGTGTCGAAGGACCTCTACGAGGCGGCGGCCGTCGACGGCGCCGGACGGCTGAATTCGTTCTTGAACGTCACCGTGCCCGGGGTACGGCCGGCCACAACGCTGGTCGTACTGGTAGCCACCGTGACCGGCGCGAACCTGTTCACCGAGCCCTACCTGCTGACCGGCGGCGGCGGCCCCGATGGAGCGTCGGCCTCGCCGGTGCTGATCATGTACCAGCGCGGCATCGAGCAGGGCAAACCCGACGTCGGCTCGGCCATCGGCGTCCTGCTGGTGATCGGCGTTCTGCTCCTGGCCGTGGTCGAACGCCGCTTCGTCGGCAAGGAGGAGCAATGAGAAAACTGCTACCGAATCAGGGGCGCTTCATCGCCTTGCTGGCCGGAGCCTTCGTCTTCCTGTTCCCCTTTTACTACATGCTGATCGGCAGCCTCCAGACCGAGCCGGACCCGTCCGTCAAGGGCGCCTTCCCCTCCCCGGGCAACCTGACCGGCCACAATTACCTCGAGATCGACGCGGCAATCAACCTCGGCAGATCATTGCTGAACTCGGGCATCTTCACCGGCGGGGTCATCCTCGGCACACTGCTCTTCGGTGTGCTGGCGGGCTACGCACTGGCCCGGCTGCAGTTCCGCGGCCGGAGTGCCGTGTTCGGGCTGATGCTGCTGATCCAGGTGATCCCGTTCCAGCTGCTGACCATCCCGCTGTACGTGATGATCGTGCGCAGTTACGGGCTCGCGGACTCCTATCTCGGCATGATCGCGCCGTTCGCGATCAACTCGATCGCGGTGTTCGTCTTCCGCCAGTACTTCCTGCAGTTGCCGCAGGAGCTGTTCGACGCTGCCAGGGTCGACGGTGCGACGGAGCTGAACATTCTGTGGCGGATAGCCGTGCCGCTGGTGAGACCCGCACTTCTCACCGGCGTACTGCTGACCTTCATCGGTCCCTGGAACGAGTTCCTCTGGCCGTTCCTGATCACCAAGCAACAGAACCTCCAACCGTTGGCGGTGTCGCTGTCGAACTACCTCACCACCGTGTCTGCGCGCGCGGCCAACCCATTCGGCGCCCTACTGGCCGGCGCCTGCGTGCTGGCCGTTCCCGCGGTGACGCTGTTCATCATCTTCCAGCGCCGCTTCATCTCCACGAGCCTCGACTCCGGGATCAAGGGATGAGCCGCCTCGCTTCGAAAGGCCTTCACTGTGACCGTTCCCTACACCCTGACCCGCGTCGGCGTCCTGATGACGCCGGAGCCCGGCAACGAACTAGAGGTCGGCGGGGTGCTGAACCCCGCCACCGGCCACACGCCGGCCGAAACCCTGTACCTGCTCCCGCGACTAGTTGCTGCCGGCAACGTATCGCGCGTCGGGCTGGCGAAGATCGAGCTGACCGACGGCGTACCGACCGGGGTACTGCGCGAAGGGACAGTACTCGCGCCGGACGAGGGCTGGGAGCGCGGCCTGAACAACGCGGGTGTCGAGGATCCGCGCGTGACCTGGATCCCCTCGCTCGGCAAACACGTGATGACGTACGTTGCCTATGGTCCGCTCGGGCCGAGACCTGCGCTCGCTGTGTCGGTGGACCTGCGGAACTGGACACGACTCGGCCCATTGCACTTCGAGTACCAGGCTGACCTTGACACCGACCTGAACCTCTTCCCGAACAAGGACACGGTGTTCTTCCCCCAACCCGTTCCCGGCCCGGAGGGCGAACCGGCGTACGCGATGTTGCACCGGCCGATGTGGGACCTTGGCTGGTTCCGCGACGGCGAGGGTGTGCACCTGCCGGCCGGAGTGAAGGACGACCGGCCGGGGATCTGGGTCTCGTTCGTGCCCGTGGCAGCCGTCGAGGCCGACCTGCGGAACCTCGTCCACCTGCGGCATCACCGGCTGGTCGCGATGCCGGAGTACCCGTTCGAGGAGTTGAAGATCGGAGCCGGGCCGGCGCCGCTGCGGGTGCCCGAAGGATGGCTCGTCATCCACCACGGCGTTACCGGCGAACAACCCGAGGGCTTCGATCCGACGACCCAGAAGGTCACCTACGCGGCCGGAGCGATGCTGCTCGATCCCGCGGACGTCACCCGGGTACTGGCGCGTACCTCCCAACCGATCCTCGCTCCGGAGACCGAAGACGAACGGATCGGAACCGTCGACAACGTGGTCTTCCCGACAGCCATCGAGCAAGTCGACGGCGTCCACTACGTCTTCTACGGAATGGCCGACGCCAAGGTCGGCGTCGCGCGCCTGGAGCGGTCGCGCGACACCGAATCTCGGGGCGTGCAGTACATCACCGACGAGCCAAGAAAGTAGGAGTGATGCGAGACCTCGATGCCCTGATCAAGGCCTATGACATCCGCGGCACCGTCCCGGACCAACTGGACGCCGAACTGGCCTTCCAGATCGGCGCCGCCTTCGCGCACCAGATCGGTACGGAACTGGTCGCAGTCGGACACGACATGCGCATATCGTCGCCTGAGCTGGCCGCTGGATTCGCCGCCGGGGTTAACAGCCGCGGGACCGATGTGCTCGCGATCGGACTAACCTCCACCGACCTGCTCTACTTCGCCTCGGGCATCCGCAATGTGCCTGGCGCGATGATCACTGCCAGCCACAATCCGCCTGCTTACAACGGCATCAAACTCTGCCGCGCCGGAGCCGCACCGGTCGGGCAGGACACCGGCCTCGCCGAAATCAGGACCCTGCTGGAGACCGGGCTGCCGAACTACGACGGTCCGGCCGGAACCTTGCAGTCCGAGGATCTGCTGCCCTCGTACTCCGAGTACCTCCACGGACTGGTCGACCTCGCCGGCGGCCGGCGGTTGAAGATCGTGGTCGACGCCGGCAACGGCATGGCCGGACGTACCGCGCCCGTCGTGCTCGACTACGCCTCCTTCGAGATCGTGCCGCTGTACTTCGAGCTCGACGGCACCTTTCCCAACCACGCGGCCAACCCGCTGGACCCGGCCAACCTGGTCGACCTGCGCGCTGCGGTCCGCCTGCACCAAGCAGACATCGGCCTCGCCTTCGACGGCGACGCCGATCGCTGCTTCTTCGTCGATGAGAACGGCGATGCCGTATCCCCGAACAACATCATCAGCCTGATTGCCACCCGTGAACTGACCCGGCATCCCGGCTCGGCGATCGTCTACAACGTCGTCACCAGCAAAGCTGTCGCCGAGCAGGTCACCGAGCACGGCGGCAAACCCATCCGCACCCGCGTCGGACACTCGTTCATCAAACAGGTCATGGCCGACTACGACGCAGTGTTCGGCGGGGAACACTCCGGCCACTACTACTTCCGTCAGTTCTGGCGTGCTGACACCGGCATGCTGGCCGCGCTGCACGTGCTGGCCGCTCTTGGGCAGACAGGCCGGCCATTGTCAGCGCTGGCAGCCCAATTCTCGAGATACGTGGCCAGCGGCGAGGTCAACCGCACGATCGCAGATATCCCCGCCGTCCTGGACCGAGTCGAATCGCACTTCACGTCCGACGGGGCCACCGCGGACCGTCTGGATGGTCTGACCATCACTCTGCCCGATGGAGCATGGTTCAATCTGCGACCTTCCAACACTGAACCATTGCTCCGCCTCAACGTCGAAGCCTCCGACCAGCACAGCATGGTCCGGCTCCGCCAGGATGTCCTGGCCCAGCTTGACCCGTGAAGCCCGCTGAGGCGGTCCAGCGCCTGTGGCGGTGTCATGTAGTCGAGAACCGATGTGGGCACACCGACTGGGAGGCACGGCCTCGTCGGCTGAGTGATGGGCGTCTGTCACGGTGCGGTCAGGACGTCGGTGAGTGGGTGGATCGCGGCTAGCAGGTCGAGACCGGCCGTGCGAGCCGCGCCCGCCTGGTCGATGACGGCGAATACCGTGACCCCCTTGGCCGCGAGCAGCCGGCGGAACCGCGTAGTCGCCTCCGCCACAGTTCCAGCAGCCACCTTGCTGACCACCCCGCCCGGCAACGGTCCGCTCCCGGAGTTGGCTGAATCGGGCATCATCGCGCTCCTCCTTGACGTCACTCCTTCGGATCTTCTCGCACCTCAGGCGGCGCGAGAAACATCTGACTGATGATCTGATCAGGAGTACGGCTGAGAGTTGCGGAGGTTCTCCTGAAGCGCCATCTGGAGGAAGACCCCCAGTGCGGCGTCGTACGGCGTGGCCAGGACGACCACGTCATCAACCTCGACCCCCTCGCTGCCTGTCCTTGCGTTGCGGTTCGGCGCTTGCAAGGCATCCAGGCACGCGACCGTTCCGGGTCTTCGGCGAAGGCCCGTCCAGTGTCGTCATCGACGGATTCACCGAAGACCGGGTGGGGTGGACAGGCTCGGACGTCCGCTTCACCAGCCGGGACAACACTGTCTACGCATTCCTGATGGCCTCGCCGAAGGACGGACGCGCGGTGATTCGCAGCCTTGCGGGTCACGAGACAGTGACCGGTGTCCGGCTCCTCGGCCACGGTTGACAGGGGCCGTGCTGCAGAGGATGGTGACCAGCAATAGGGCGTGTGCGGGTGGTGGTCTCAGGCGTATTCGTCGGAGACACCTATAGGCGACCGGGGGGCCGCTGCAGGGGGCGCACTCGCATGGCGTATTCGAGCGCACTGAGACGTACCGCGATTGTCGCGGGCGTGTTCTATCTGGCCACCGAGATCACCTCGATCCCGGCACTGCTGCTTTATCAACCCGTTCTGCGTGACGGCAACTACATCTCCAGTGCCAATGCAGACAACAGAGTGCTACTCGGAGGATTTCTCGAGTTGCTGCTCGTTGTCGCTTGCATCGGCAGCGCGGTCACGCTTTATCCCGTGGTCAAGAGGCAGAACCACAGCATCGCGCTCGGCTATGTCTGTGGCCGAGTCCTGGAATCCGCGATCATCGTTGTCGGCGCTGTCAGCGTCCTTGTTGCCGTGACGCTCAGGCAGGATCTCGCCGGTACCGTGGATGGCGGCAATCCCGCGGTCGCCGCCATCGAGCGGTCTCTGGTGGCGATTCACGACTGGACGTTCCTGCTCGGACCGAGTTGGGTCCTGGGATTCAACAGCTTTCTGCTGGCCTACCTGGTGTACCGATCAGGGTTGGTGCCGCGGGCCATCGCCGTACTGGGGATGAGCGGAGGCACGCTGGTCACCTTGTCGGCGACCGCGATGCTGTTCGGCGTCTACGGCCAGAGCGTCCACACAGTTCTGGCGCTCCCGGTGTTCGCGTGGGAGGTCAGCTTCGCCGTCTGGCTCATCGTCAAGGGCTTCAAGCCGTCAACGATCACAGCGGCCAGGTCTCCCGAGTTCGAAGGACACACGCCGCTACAAGCACTTTGAGAGTTGGTTCTGGTGACAACATCTGTGGTGTACCCCGTGCACGTGAACGCAGCGACGGATCCGAGATCGTCGCGGTGGCTCTGGCTGGTCAAGTGGATCCTCGTGATCCCGCACTACGTCGTACTGGCGTTCCTGTGGATCGGGTTCATGGTCGCCTCGGTGGTCGCGTTCTTCGCGATCCTTTTCACCGGGCGCTATCCGCGCGGCATCTTCAACTACAACGTCGGCGTGATGCGGTGGTCCTGGCGAGTGACGTACTACGCGTACGGCGCACTCGGCACCGACCAGTACCCGCCCTTCACCCTGGCCGATGTCGAGGACTATCCCGCGCACCTGTCGGTCGACTACCCCGAGCGCCTGTCCCGAGGCCTGGTCCTGGTCAAATGGTGGCTGCTCGCGATCCCGCACTACATCATCGTCGGCATCTTCGTCGGCGGCGGAGCGTGGGCTGCTAACCGGTCCGACAACTGGCAATGGAACGTCGCCGGCAGTGGCGGCCTGGTTGGGATCCTGGTCATCATCGCCGCCATCATCCTCGCGTTCACCGGCGCCTATCCTCGGCCGCTGTACGACCTGATTCTGGGAATGAACCGGTGGGCTCTCCGGGTCGCGGGCTATGTGTCCCTGATGACTGACGTGTACCCGCCCTTCCGCCTCGACCAAGGCGGTAGCGATCCGGTCCTCGCCGTACCGCCTCCGTCACCGGCAACTCCGGACTCTGTCGCCTAAATGAGCATCACGCCGGCCGCGACTGAACGTCCCTTCCGCCCTGACACGGGGAGGAAAGGACGGATTGGTTTGGTCGTGACCGGTTCACTGATCGCCGGACTGGTCGCTGCATTGCTGTTCGTTGCGGCGCCGTTCGTCCCGGCAAAAGACAGTGAGATCGTCGGCGCAGTTCTGTGTGGATTTGCGCTCGGCTGGGCTCTGTTGGCCGGGCTCTCGCAGCGGTTTACTGATCAGCCGCAGCGCTGGGCAGTGGTTCCTGCGCTTTTCATGGGGATCAGCGGCCTTCTCCTGGTGGTGTTCGGCTCCGCGGTGGACGACGTGCTCAAGTGGGTGTGGCCGCCGGTCCTGCTGGTGTTGGCGATCTGGATGACCGTCTGCGTCCATCGAGACCTTCGCAGCCGAGGTGGACGGTGGCTGCTGTACCCAGTGATTGGGATCTTGGCTCTTGCCTCGATCGGCGGCGGGTACGAGACCGTGCGGGAAGCCACGGACGCCAAGACCTACGCGATGCCTGGCCAACTGATCGATGTCGGCGGGCACAGCCTGCATCTGAACTGCACCGGCTCAGGCAGTCCCACTGTCGTGCTCGAACCCGGCGGCGGCGAGATGTCTTCGAACCTCGGCTGGATCACGCCGGCCGTTGCAGGTACGACGCGAGTCTGCGTCTACGACCGTGCAGGCCGCGGGTGGAGCGAGCCGGCCGACACCCCGCAGGACGGTACGCAGATAGCGACCGATCTGCACACCTTGCTGCACCGCGGAAACGTGCCCGGCCCCTATGTACTGGCGGGCCATTCCTTCGGCGGCTTGTACGTACGTACCTTCGCCGCCCGCTACCCGGACGAGGTCGCCGGAATGGTCCTGGTGGACTCCACAGCAGCGAATTCGCCGTCAGCATCACGCGGCGATCCAGGCCCCTACGACCCCGTCGGCCGTGTCTCCGCACTGGTTTCGGCCTCGGCCCGACTCGGCCTGGTGCGCCTCTACAACCAGATCTCCTTCGGCAGTCTGCCGCCACGGTCCCGGGACGAGGTACGCGCTACCGGGGCGACGGCAAGCAACCTCCGCAGCACGATCGATGAGTACGTGCAGGCGAACGCGTCGATGGAGCAAGCCGCCTCCTTCAAGGACTTCGCCGGCAAGCCTTTGATCGTCCTGACCGCGGGCAGCGGAAACGATGCCGCCTGGCAGGCGAAGCAGAAAAACATGGCCACGTTGTCGACCAACAGCGCGCAGCGCGTCGTCGACGGCGCGACCCACGAGGCGCTCGTCGGCGAGGAACAACATGCGGTCGCCACCACTCGAGCGATCCTCGATGTCGTCTCCGCAATTCGGAGCTCAGAGCCACTGAGCAAATAGGCCAGAGCGGGACATGTCGCGGTTGCCGTGGCGTCCGCTCGGGAGGTGGGTTTTAGATGGACAGCGACAGAGATCAGCGGAGCAGCACGATCAACGCAAGGAAGGTCGCCACTCTGACAGGGTGGTTGATGGTGGTCACCTTCGTCGCCTCGATCCCGGCGTACTTCATCCTGTACGCACCGGTGCGGGATCATCCCGACTACATCACCGGAGCGGGCGCAGACCCCACCGCAAGCGTGGCTTTGGGCGCCACCCTCGAACTCGTTGTCATCATCGCCAACATCGGCACCGCCGTCGTGCCGTACGCGATCTACCGGCGATTCAGCGAGAGCCTCGCCTTGGGCTACGTCGCTGCGCGCCTGGTCGAGGCGACCTTCATTGCTATCGGCATCGTCAGCCTTCTCACCTTCCTCTTGATGCGGCAGGAAGGAACTGCCGGCACAGACGCTGCTCTCGGCCAGGTTTTCGTCGCGGTCTATGACCGTGCGTTCCTGATCGGGCCAGGCTTCTGCGCCGGCTTCGCGAACGGAATCATCCTGGGCTACCTGATGTATCGGTCCGGTCTGGTGCCACGAGGCATGGCGATGCTGGGGCTCATCGGAGGTCCGCTGATCGTCATTTCGGGGATCGGCGTCATGTTCAACGTCATCGACCGTGGAGGCGCGGTCCAGGGCGTCGCGACGATCCCGGAGTTCTTCTGGGAGCTGTCATTCGGCATCTACCTCATCGTCAAGGGATTCAAGCCGTCCCCGATTCTGGCGGGGCCAGGTGGCGAACCCGTCGTCCGCGCGAGCTAGTGACCGGCCGTAGACCTGACGGCCTTCATCGATCGTTACCCAATACCCCTTCCGGCGGGAGCGTGGGGTCGAGGATCGTCCGGCCAGGAACTCGCCGTCCGCTACGGCGCACTCACCGTCAACCCCGTCCGCGAAGTCGACGCCATCGAAGCCCCAACCAAGAACCCACCCCGCGCCCTCACCCGCGAAGAAGTCACCCTCCTCCGCAAAAGCCTCGCCGCAGACGAACGAGCCAACGAAGCCGACCTCCCCGACCTCACCACCTTTATGCTCGGCACCGGCGTCCGCATCGGCGAGTCCCTCGCCGACCTCTGGCACCAAGTCGACTTCGAAGCCGGCACCGTCGAAGTCACCCACACAATCGCCCGCCTCACAGGCGAGAGCCTCATCCGCAAAGCCGCCAAGTCCAAAGCCGGCGAACGCCTCCAGCCAGAGGTCCGGCTCATCGCCATGGGTGGACACGTATCCGATCTCTTCGAGGATCGGGGCGAGCGGAGACTCCTCGAGCAGTTCGCGGAGCGTGACCCGGTCCTGATGGACCCGGAACCAGGACGAGAGCCGCCCGAGCGAATGGTCGGCGACGCTGTCGGGCGCCACGAACTGTCCGTTCTCGAGATAGCCGAAACAGACGGCTGCACGTTGACGGACGTGCCCTGCCGGGCGAGGTCGTCGACGAGGACCGACCCATCGGATGCCGGAGGCAACAAGGGCAGCGTGGATCCGGTCAGCGGCTCGCGCTGTTCGACGTCACGCACCAGGGTGAAGCGACCAATCTCGGCCATGGCATGACTCCTCAGCGAGATATCTGAATTCACGATGAACGGGACGAGAGACTCGTCTTCTGCCGCTAAGGCGTGGAGTTCAGGACGTCGAGCAGGCGGTTCAGGCAGGCGTACTTTCCGGGGAGCTCGGACTTACAGCCGGAGACCTGCTTGTCGATGGCGTTCTGCAGCTGGTTGATGCTGTCCGGCGAGAGCGTCCAGCCGAGCGGTGCTTCGACACTCGGCTTCGTGGCCGGCGTCACGACGACGACACCGTTCGGCATGCGTTCCTGTACGGCGTGGACAGCGGCCCGGCAGTTCTTCCCTGCATCGGCCTGTGCGCACGGGTCGGCGATCGCCGTCGACAGCCGTTGCAGCCAGGTACCCGACGAGGTCTGGACGGCTTTGGCGTTGAGGCCGGCCAGTGGCACGAACGCCTCCGTCGACAGTCCGCGTGGCGGGCGGACGATGTCGGTGCGCGCCTCATCCTCGAGGAACAGCACGATCGGCACGACGTATGGTCCCTTGGTTGGGACCTTCTCGTTATGGCGTTCGACGATGCGGAGCAGTCCGGGGGCGATGTCGGAGAGCGTTCCGAGACCCGACGGCTCGGCATATCCGCCGTCGATCAGCTGCAGGTCCTCGTGCGTGCTACAGCTGCCGACTCGGCCGGCCGGCGTGACAGTGGGGAAACGCGCCGAGAGCATGGCTGCGGTTGCCCACGTGAATTGGTGTTGGCAGGCGCCGTACAGGTCCTCGAGATCCAGCGACGCGGGCGGTTCGTCGATGCGGCCACCACAGTTCGCGGACGCCTCGTCGGGCGAGCTGCCGGTGCGCAGATCGACCTGGCTCACCAGTACGCGACATCCCGAGGCCGCGGCCACCGAGTTCAGCACGAGTACGCCGCCGGTACCGGACGTTGCCGAACCGTACGACTCCTTCAGGGCGTCGACGTGCTTCTCCCAGTACGTCTCCATCAAACCGGCCCGATCGCGCCAGCTCCACGGTTGCGGCGTACTTCGTGCGTACGACAGCGGCCGTACTCCAGTGGCCGACGCAACCAGATCACCGACGAACAACCCGGCAACGGCCGACGACAGTGCACTCTCGCCCGCGATCGTCTCCGCGTCGCCCATGGCGTTCCCACCGCGGGACAAGGCGAGTCCGATCGAACCGCCACTGACGCCACTGGACAGGAACACGGGCGAGCACGACCTGCCGGTGCGCAGCTTGTCCAGCACGCCGGCCGTCCACGCCATCGCCCGTACCCCACCGCCACTGGCCGCGACCAGCACCATCGGCTGAACGCTCTGCTCAGCAAGCTTTTGCACGCAGGCGTTCTTGGACCACGTGTCGAACGCGTCCTCCAGAGACACGCGACGTACGGCGCTCAGGTTCGCGGCCGTTGCGTCGGGACGCAGCCGATGCAGGGCCGGATCCCCACCGGAACGCGCCTGGAACAACACGAACACGAGCAACAGCGACAACAGCGGAGTCGCCCGGAGCCGGAGCGCGCGGAAGACCGGCAACGGCCGATAGCGCTGCAAGCGCACGATCACGAACCCGAGAATGAACGCCCAACTGCCGAGCGTCAGCAAAACAGTGGCGACCACACCGGCGAACGGCGCGAGATTGAGCGGGAACGCGATCAGGCAGACAAGCCACAGGACCGCCGCAGTGAGTGGGATGTACGCCGTAGGGCTGGGATCTGCCTGAGTCGTCGGATCGACGAGTTTATGGAACCAGTTGGACTTCCGGGCCTTCAGTTTGGCTGCCACACAGGCCAGCACAGGGAAGGCGCCGAACGCCAGAACGACTCCGACGACGGTCGCGACGAGTCGCAAGGACCAGACCCACGGATGGCCCTCCGGGCCGAGCAGGATCGGCGCGATCAGCGACCGGATCAATCCGAGTCCGGCGAGCAGAACCAGCGAAACCGCAAGAACGTCGCCGGCAACCCAGACGTCGCGGGCGTAGGTGGTCGGCCTCGGCACCCGCTTCGACGGATCCCACCAGGCCCCCTCCTTGGGCGCGACACAACAGACGACTTGCGTGAGGAGAAGGACCAGAAGCGGCGCGACGGTCGCTGCCAGTACCAGCCACCAGTCGACGGCGGGTTCGTCCGACAGCCAACTGAGCACGATGGCGGCGACGAACGGCAGCAAGGCCGCGACGATCCAGCCGAACCAGACGCCTTTCGACGGCTCCGGGTCGGCTTCCGCTGTCCGATTCAGGACGTACGTCGACCAGATGCGCTCGGTCCGTTGCCGGCCAAGGACGAACAGATACAAGCCGACCACTACGGCTGCGACAAACGCCCAGATAAAGTGCAGCAACGGAACGTCGTCCCAGACGAACCACGATCGCTGGACGTCGGGCAATTGATCCCAGATGTTGCGCCCGGGAATGACCGACAGCACCGCGACCAGAATGACCACGGCGAACGACAAGCGCTGCACGAGCAACGCCCGGAAAACCCGCCCGAGGCCCGCTCGCACGAAGGTCCGGTACCGGACGACGGTGACCAGCACAGCACCGACGGCAACGACCCACTTGGCCGCTGTGACGCCCAGCGCCAGCCAGACGAAGCCCCTCGGATGATGCTGAGACCACAGTAGCGCGGCGCCGATCCAGAGCAGTACGGTCTCGACGACCTCAAGCATGAACAACATCCGCAGGAACGTGCCGGCCAGACCAGGCGGACCGGCGATCCAGCGGAAGAACCTCTGACGGCGGTTCTCGGGCTTGGGATTCGGCGTGCTTGGGTCGTGAGCCACCGCGTGGCCACCGAACAAGCTGAGGATCCTGAGATATCCGACGTACAGGCCGATGTCGAACAGCGCGTGCAGAGCGATCCAGAGGCAGACCCGGTGCAGGCTGTCCGTTGGGAGACCCGCCCAATCACTCCAGGCGGTCTGACCGGTCGACATCGCCCGTACCCCGACGATCTCGGTGATGGAGTGGCTCAAGCCCGCGTTGTTGACCGCGCCCGTGATCAACCGATCGGTCTCGCTCATCGCGATCGCACTGCAGAGCAAGAGAGCCGCTGCGCGTGCGAAAGCTCTACCCCGCTTGAGGTCCGGCGTTGGTTCGCCCACCCCGATCGGCGCGGAAATGCCAGTACTGTTCGGCATTTGGTTCCCCCCTCGTGCCGTATTGCGTCGAGAGTGCTCCTGCCACCCTCGCCGTGTCAATTGGAATTACCGCGACAAGTGTCCGGGTAGACAAGTGTTTAATTGCCCGATGCCTCGTTCCTTGAGATGCGAGCAGAACCGTCGTTTGTTACTCACCAAGAATTAAATTCCTGCGACACAGCTTCCCGCAGCTCGTCAGCCGACCTACCCGCATCAACACAACCCGCTCCAAATCAAGTCCAGCGCCCGAAGATCAGCGGCGCCAGCCCCTTCGCCCCGGTTCTCGGCCGGCCTCAGGTGCACGCGCGGCTGCTCGTTGGGCGGCCCAACCATCGACAGAGCTCCCGCACTCGGGCAGAGCAAAGATGTCAAGGGACGCGATTCGTCCAGCACCGCACGCACTGGCGGCGATCTCCGGGCCGGGGCGGCGATCACCGCGTAGACCTCCGAGAGACTGACCGAAACCCTCGACGTCGCACTCGTCGACCCCGCAGCGGAGCAACGTCCGATGCATTTTCTGCTTCGCGGACGGCGCGGAGTTCCCAAAATTACGCGAGAACACCTGGTCAGTCGGCCTCTGGCGAGCGCGTTCGGAATCGACCGCAGCGCACCACTCCTACGCTCTGACGGAGACTTAGGCGACGCCCGATGGACGACCGTCAACGGCGTGGCGCGAAAGGGAGTGTGCGGCGACTGCAACAGCGGCTGGATGAACCAGCTCGAGCACAGCATGGGTTCTATCGCCGCCTGGTTGACCGGAAGTGCCGCAGAACCGCTGGGTGGAGATCGTGAACTCATCCTCCGAAGCTGGGCGATCAAGACGCACGTCTTGTTGTGCTTCATCGATGGCGACGCCGCTCGGTTCGGTGACGGAAGATCCTCGGGCGCCGTACTCGCGCCATTTTCGCTTGTACGGGCCCTATACGAGCGCGAATGGGTGACCATCCGGAGAGCGGGCGGAGTAGCCCTCTCGGCCGCAAGTACTCACTTCGCCTGGGCATTTGGCCATCCCCGCCTCGTACGCACGGGGCCGTCACACTGGACTGCAAAGTTCGCGCCGGCATCAGTCGTCACAATTGGGGCCCTTCAGATCTGGACCGCCCCAGCTGTCGCCCCAGGCACCGTGACCGCCTGATTGGCCGTCGAAGCCGGACAGCGGGATAAAACTGGCGCCTTCGCCGTCGCTGGAGAAGTAGCCCTGACCGTACGGTGCGGGTCCGTGTCGGGGACGGGTCCACATCAAGTCGGTAGTCGATGGTCCGTGCTGAGGGTTGAAGTTCGGCCAAACCCGGCTCCCGCGCCGTTGTCATCGTGCCCAGCCGGATTGCTGGATCAGCGAGCTGGGGACCCGAGGTTTTGACATGTTCGTTAAGTCGAAACATACCTGTCGGTACGAGCGTTAACTCGTTACGCTCCTGACATGCCGTGACAACACCGTCTCCTTAGCTTTCTGGTCAGCAATCTCAAATGCCCAGTGAGTTGCCCAGTGAGGAGAAGGTATGGCGCAGACCAGACGTCAGTTCCTGCAGCAGGTCGGGATCACCGGTGGGGCGGGGGTTCTGTACTCCACGATGTCGGCGCTCGGCCTCACGAGTGTCGCCGAGACTCCCGCGTACGCGGCTCCGTCGCGGGCCGACCTGACCGGCCGCGGCGCCAAGCATGTCGTCGTCCTAGGCGCCGGGATCGCTGGGCTGACCTCGGCGTACGAGCTCCTGAAGGCCGGTTACAAGGTCACCCTGCTGGAGGCCCGCAATCGTCCGGGCGGCCGCAACTGGACCGTCCGGGGCGGAACCGTGGAGACCGATCTGGCCGGCAACACCCAGCGTGCGACGTTCTCGCCCGGTCAGTACATGAACGCGGGGCCGGCGCGGCTGCCGCAGCACCACGTGACGCTGGAGTACTGCCGCGAGCTGGGTGTCGCGATCGAGCCGTTCGTCAACCAGAACGCCGACGCGTACCTGTACCGCGAGGGCTCGACTGCCCTGTCGAACAAGGCGATCCGGCATCGCACCGCCAAGGCGGACGTCTACGGCTACGTCGCCGAGCTGCTCGCCACCGCCACCGACCAGGGTGCGCTCGACGGCCGGCTGACCGCGGCCGACAAGGAGGCGCTGATCGGGTTCCTCGGCAGCTTCGGCTCGATCGGGAACAAGGCGGCCGGTTTCGCATACACCGGGACCGACGGCCGCCGCGGCTACACGGTCGAGCCGGGCGCCGGGTTGGAGGGCGGTACGACGGCCCCGCCGTACGCGCTGAGCGACGTGTTCGCCAGCGGCGTGGGGAACTACTTCTCGTTCGAGTTCGGCTGGGACCAGGCGATGATGATGTTCCAGCCGGTCGGCGGCATGGACCGGATCCCGTACGCGTTCGAGCGCGCGATCGGCAAGGACAAGATCCGGTACGGCGCGGAGGTGACCGGGTTGAAGAACACTGGTTCCGGCGTCGAGGTCACGTACAAGAACGGGACGCGGACCCGGATGATCACCGCGGACTACGCCATCTGCACCCTGCCACCGCACCTGGCCGCGAAGGTCCCGTCCAACCTGCCCGCGCCGATCATCGAGGCCCTCAAGTACGCACGACCGACGAACGCCGGCAAGATCGGCATCGAGTACGGCCGGCGCTGGTGGGAGGAAGACCACAAGATTTACGGCGGCATCACCAACAGCAGCCTCGACACGGTCAACACCTGGTACCCGTCGTACAACTTCCACGGCGAGCGCGGGACCGTGATCGGCTACTACAACACCGGCTCGAACGCGAACGCGTACGGCGCTCTGACGCCGGCGGCGCGACTGGAGCGCGCGCTGATGCAAGGCGCCAAGATGCACGGTGACGTGTACACCAAGGACGTGAAGGCGGCGTTCTCGGTGAACTGGCTGGGCACCAAGTACTCCGAGGCGTCCTGGGTCAGCTGGCCGTCCCAGACCGACGGGATCTACGCCCGGCTGCTCGATGCCACCGGCAACATCTACTTCGCCGGGGACCATCTCTCGCACGTCATCGCCTGGCAGCACGGCGCGATCACGTCCGCTCGGGCGACGGTGACCACGCTGCACGACCGGGTGGTGGCGAGCCGATGAGGACACGTCTGCTCGTTGGAGCTGTGGCGTTGGTGGTGTCGTTCACGGCGGGAGCCGGTACTGCAGCCGGATGGTGGGACAAGCCCAGACCGCCGAAGCCCGGGACCGTCGTGCCGGCGTTGCCTGCAGGCCAGGCGAACCCGATGATCGCGACCGGCGTCGGAATCGGCGCGAACACGCCGGTCTACAAGACGAGCGGGATCGGGCCGTCGGCTCTCAACACCGGCGCTCCGGCCGGCTCCGAGGCGTCGTACGTCGACACCGCGATCTTCCCCGGCGGGGCGTTGCCCGCGGGGGTGACGATCACCGAGGCCCAGGGCATCAACGTGCTCCGGCGTATCGGGGAGAACCTCGCGGCTGTTGGACTGTCCTACGCCGACGTCTACACGATGCGGGTCTTCCTGCAGAATCCCGCCGGTGCGGCGACGGCCGACTTCGCCGGCTGGAACCGCGCGTACCGGCAATACTTCGCGAACACCGATCTCACCACCGGCGCCTTCGTCCCGGTCCCGCTCGGTACGGCGCCACCCGCCAAGCCGTTCGTGATCAACAAGTCGCGTCCGTCCCGCTTCGCACTGGAAATCGAGAACCTGCCGGTCTCCGGCTGGCTCGTCGAGGTGGAGGTCGACGCGGCCTACCCGCAACACTGAGCGGGTGAGGAGCTGGATCAGAGGAGCGTCGCGATGTCGGGCCAGGCGTAGGGGACCTCGTCGGGTGGCACCTCACCCGCGAGGCCTCCGCCGAGGGCCAGTACCCGGATCGCCAGCGAGCCGAATCCGTCGGCGGACGGACCGGTTGCCGCGGCCCACCAACCCGCCCGCCACCAACCTTCTTCCGAATTCCGTCAGACGGGGACGCTACTTCGACGGCGACGAACTCGCGTTCGTCGCCGTCTACAACCGTTGGCCTTGCACGAACTCGTAGGTGTAGAACACCAGGCTGTCACCAATCCTGCGTGTGTTGACCAGGTGCAGCGGCTTCTTGTCGCTGGTCTCGTCGAAGAGACGCCGGCCGGTTCCCAACATGACCGGAAAAACTACCAGCCGTAGTTCATCGGCCAGGTTCTGTTCGATCAGCGTGCGCAGCAGCTGATAGCTGCCGTAGACCAGGATTTCCCCGTCCACCTTCCGCTTCAGCTCCGAAATCTCCTTCACCGCATCGCCGCCCAGAACCGTGGCATTCGTCCACTGAGGCTCGTCGAGAGTCGACGACACGACGTACTTGGGGAGACTGTTGATTCTGTCGGCCCACTCCGGGCTGACGCGGACAGCCGCGCCAACGCCCGACACCATCCGGGACGCGAACCACTCACTGCTCCGCCCGCCCAGCAGCAGCGCCTCGACACCCAGCGCTTCCTGCGTCTCGCGGGCCTGCCAGTCCTCGAGGTCCTTGCTCCCCACGAACTGGTGGAACCAGCCACCCCGCTCGAAGCCCTCCGAACCATCCGGGTCTTGCACCACTCCATCGAGGGTGACGTTTGAGCTGATGACGATCTTTCCCATCTCCGTGCTCCTTCGACGATGTTGTCGGCTATCACTCGTCTAGACGCCGCGGCATCAGAAAGGAGGCGCTGTGCGACCGCCCCGTTCGCGGCTTGGCCGGCGTCGATACAGGATGGGACTGCACACAAGGAGGGCGGTGGCGGGAGTGGAGTTGGCGAGAACGGACCTGATGTCGAGGGCGCAGGCCGGCGACGGAGAGGCGTTCCGAGCACTGACCGAGCCGCACCGCCGCGAGCTCCAGGTGCACTGCTACCGGATGCTCGGATCGTTTCAGGATGCCGAAGACGCTCTCCAGGACACGATGCTCTCCGCTTGGCGAGGTCTCGAACGATTCGACGGACGCGCCTCACTTCGCACCTGGCTCTACCGCATCGCCACCAACCGCTGCCTCGACACGCTGCGCTCTGCTCGCCGACGTCCTGCTAAGCAGTGGGACATCCCGGGAACCGAACCACCAGAACCCACTGGACTCGGCGAAATCCACTGGCTCGAGCCCTATCCCGACGCCCTACTGGACGGTGCGATCACTGTGCCGCTCGGTCCGGAGGCGCGCTACGAGCAAACCGAATCCATTTCCCTGGCCTTTGTGACCGCACTGCAGATCTTGCCGCCTCGCCAGCTCGCCGTCCTCATCCTGCGCGACGTCCTCGGATTCCGCGCGAACGAGGTAGCCGACATGCTGGACACGACCGTCGAATCGGTCAAAAGTGCCCTCAAACGCGCGCGTGCAGGAATGCAGCGCCGACTGCCGTTGATTACTGCTCGAGAGCGACCGCCTGCCAGCGATTCTCCTGCCGAGGAGGCGATCGTGGCGAAGTTCGTCAGCGCCTACGAATCTGCCGACATCGACGCATTGGTGGCTCTGTTGACCGACGACGTCTTCATGTCGATGCCGCCGATGCCGCTGGAATACCGGGGCCGGGACAGCGTGACCCGCTTCTTCGCATTCATTTTCGGCACGGTACAGAGATTCGAACTGGTACCGACGCGAGCCAACGGTCAGCCGGCATTCGGGGTCTACCGACCCACCCCCACCGGCACCCACGGAGTCGGCCTCTTCGCCATCACCCTCACCGGCGACCGAATCGGCGCCATGACCCGCTTCGAAGAGACCGTCCTCTCCACATTCGGCCTGCCGCACTCCCTCCCGAGTGCGCAGTAGACGCCAGCCCGCCTCACCCACTACGAACGACGAGGACACCCACTCACTAAGTAGCGTTGCAGTATCAGACGAGGCGTCCGGCCCACAGCAGTCCGCTGGTGGCGGCGGCGAATGCGAACAGCAGGTCATCGATGAGATGGGCTCGACTCCGAGAGCGCGGACAGCTCCTGCGGAGGGTGCATGTCAATGGTTCTGTCAATGAAGCCCAGCCCGATCAGGGCCGATTAGGCGACGATGACAGCGAGGTCGGCAGGATTCCCGCCGTCGGACAGCCTGTCCCTGATCCGTGACTGGTTCGTCAGCCGCCGCGCAGGTCGCGTTAGCCGGCAGTCGATTCCTTCTGCCGTTGGGGTTGCGGGGTCAGCGGTGGTTCATCGGTAGCCGTAGACGTCTGACCATCGCGCCAGGACGCGTTGCTGGACGTCGGCCGGCCAGCCGTGTTCGAAGCTGCCCTTCACGGGGCGTTCGGTCCGGGCGAAGCGATCGGCGAGCAGGCAGCAGTAGATGACCTTGCCGGCCCGGTAGGTGTGTGTCCAGCAGGATCTTGGGTACGCCGAAACCGGCCTTGCCCGCGAAGACGATGCCGCCGATCCGCCGGGCGAGCTCGTCGGCGCTGATGCTCAGCGTCTCGAACCAGTCCCGCCGGACCGAGACGATCAGCCAGTGGATGGCAGACTCGTAGGAGAACCAGGTCGAGGTGACCGGCAGGCCCGCTGTGGTGAGGTTGTAGAGGATCTCGGCGGCGTGCATGGTCCCAGTTCCGGTGTGGTCCTCTTCCACCGGTGGTCCGGCCGCGACGACCGGCAGGATCGCACCGTCGCGGTGGGTGATGGCGGTGACCGTGAACAGCGGTTTGGGCGACGCGTCGATGGCGTTGTAGCCGGGGTACTCGTTCATCGGCCCCTCCATCACGTCCTGGTCGAAAGCGATGTGTCCTTCGATGACGATCTTGGCGGTGGCGGGCACGGGCAGGTCAACGGTCTCGGCCGGAACCACCTCGATTCCCTCCCCCGAACAGGGCACCCAGCAGGTGGCTCTCGTCCGCGCCTTCGGGCAGCGGCATCGCCCCGCCGTAAGGCAGGGTACGCGGCCAACTGGATCGCGCTGGATACCGCGAGGTGTAGCGAGTCCATCCGGGTCCTGACCGACACGGCCGGAGCATGGCGGTCTGTCGTCGAGGCACCCCGCGCCGGTGCTATGTGCGGGGCCGTCGATCAACGTCAGGTGTCCGATCATCGGCGCATTGTTGCCCAGTTCACCTTTGTCTGCGAGGGGTATCCGGCGAACTCAGGCTGGCTGTCGGTCTAGAACGAGACCCACGCCGAAGACGGTGAGAATGGCCGCGCCCGTGCGCATGACGAGAGTCGTGATCCGGCGGTTGCGGAGTACGTTGCCGGCGGCACCGAACAGGAGGGCGTAGCACAGGAGCGACGCGAACCCGATGACGGCAAAGACGACACCAAGAACCAGGGCTTGCAGCGAATCGGTCTGCGTGCCGAGGAATTGCGGGATCACGCTCGCGAAGACAATCATGGTCTTCGGATTCGACAGGTCGCAGAGCAGGCCTTCGCGGAAAGCATTCCACGAGCTCCGCGGCCGCGGGATGCGTTGAGCGATTCCGTCTGATGCTTCCAGCCCGGCGTGATGGCGCCCGAGCAAGAGCCTGAGGCCCAGGTAGATCAGGTGGGCCGCGACGTACCGGACGATTGTGAAGGCCGTCTGGGAGGCGACCAGGACTGCGGTCAGGCCAAGGACGGATCCGGCAACCCACACGAAGTCGGCTGTCAACACGCCCAGTGCTGACAGCAACGCCTGCCGACGGCCGCGCAGAAGCGCACCAAGACTTCCTGCAGCGACCGGAAGCCCGCGCTTGTCGACCCATCGGCCGCACACACCTGCGCCTCGCTGTCTGATCAGTTCCGCGACCAGATCCTGGCAGTGAACCGATAGTCCGGCGAGCCGCCGACCGGCAAGGCTCCGAGGGCTACGCGATGGCGACGGACCTTGCTCGCAGGAACACTTCCTGGCTCAGACCTGGTCGGTGGGGCGGATGACGATTTCGGCCACGGCTCGGCGGCGGGGGCTGGTGACGATGTAGGCGACGGCTTCGGCGATGTCGTCGGCGTGCAACTGTTCGACATCGGCGAACCTGGCCGTCATGCGCTCGTGGACGGCGGCTTGCTGGTGGCTGAGGAGTTCGGTTTGTACGAGGCCTGGTTCGACGACGGAGAAGCGGACGTTGCGGCGGGCGTATTCCTGGCGCCAGGCTTCGGTGGCGGCGGTGACGCCGAACTTGGTGGCGTTGTAGACGGCGGCGTTGGGGATGACCCAGCGGCCGGCGATGGAGCTGATGTTGACTACGTCGGCGACCTGGCGTGGGCTGGTGGCGGCGGCTTCGACGAGGTGGGGCAGGGCGGCTTTGGTGAGGTAGAGCAGCCCGTTGAGGTTGATGTCGACCATTTGCTGCCATTCGGTCAGCGGGGACGCGGCGGAGTCGCCGGTGAGCATGACGCCGGCGGCGTTGACGAGGGTGTCCAGTCGGCCGAGCCGATCGATGGTGGTGGCGACGGCGTCAGTCGCTGCGTCGGCATCGGTCAGGTCGGCGGCCAGCGCGACCGCCTGGCCGCCTGCCGCGGCGATTTCCTTGGCCAGTGTCTCGAGGCGGTCTTGGCGGCGGGCGACGAGCACGACGGTGGCGCCTTGGGCGGCGAACTGGCGGGCAGTGGCCTCGCCGATGCCGCTGCTGGCGCCCGTGATCAGGGCGACCGTCGTGGTCAAAGTGGTGGTGGTTCCTTCCGGGATGATCTCCATGACTCCACTGTGAGACGGGGTTTATGGGGGTACCAGGGTCTGTTTATGCAGGTATAAGTGCCACCTGGTAATAGGCTGGGCGCAGTGGCACAGTGGAGGTATGACGATGCCCCTGGCGGCGCGGTCGGCGCAGCTGATCGATGAGCAGTCCAGGCGGCGAGAACTTGCGTCGTTCCTGCGCAGCAGGCGCGAACGGATCTCTCCGGAGCAGGCCGGGCTGCCTCTCACGGGTCGCCGTCGGACGCCGGGATTGCGCCGGGAAGAGGTCGCGCACCTCGCCGGTATGGGGGTGACCTGGTACACGTGGCTGGAGCAGGGCCGGGACATCAAGGTCTCCGAGCAGGTGCTCGCAGCGGTCGCGGGGACGTTGCGGCTCGATTCGTACGAGCGGGCCCACCTTTACGCGTTGGCTGGGCATCCTGCGCCGCTGAGGGGGCGCGATTCCGCGGACATCCCGAGTGCGCTGCTGGCGATGATGCGTCAGCTCGAGCCGATTCCGGCCGTGCTGATCAACGCCCGCTTCGACCTGCTCGCCTTCAACCGCACCTACGAGCGGCTGGTCGGGGACGTGGCCGATCTGCCGTTCGAGGATCGCAATTTGTTGGTGCTGATGTTCACCTCGCCGAGGTGGCGGACCACGTTGCTCGATTGGGAGGACGCCGCCGCGCGTCTGGTCGGTCGGCTCCGGTCCGGCATGGCGGAACACGCCGCCGAGTCCGAGTGGAAGTGGCTGGTCAGGCGGTTGCGGGAGGAGTCGCCGGATTTCGAGCGCTTGTGGGAGCAGCACGAGGTACGTGGCCCGGAGAATTTCACGAAGCGTTTCCTGCACCCTGAGGTCGGCCTGCTGAGCATGGACTACACGCAGCTGTCGTTCGGGGAGCGTTCGGCGATCAAGCTCGCCACCTACACCCCGGTGGACGACGAAACCTGGTCGAAGATGATGCTCCTGCAGGAAAACATCCAGACGAGCATGGTTTCCCGTGCCGAGCAGCGTCCGACGTAGGCTTCTTGTCGGCCAGATTCCGGCACGGGTCCCGCGACTACCTTGTGCTTCTGGGCGAGCCGGTACACCACGGTTCATTGCGGTGTCGTAGAACTCTTGACCGGACTGTCGTCTGAGGAGACCGCCGACCATTTCGGAGCAATAGGTGGCGGAGGTGTACACCGGTACCTTGAACTCGGCGTACGTCGCTCGGTGATCAGGTTGGAAAGGCGCAGGGAGCCATCGGGTGGCCGCAGCCAAGGGCATGCGCTCGTCGATGTCCTCGGCGTCGGCAGGAGGAGACGGGCCGCGGTACGCGGAGGTTCCGTTGCCGTGGGCTGCCTCGGTGGAGGATGCGGCGGAGTCGGCGCGGCGGCTGTTCAGGTTCGGTGTGACTGGTTGGAAGGTGCAGGTCGAGCTCCGAACCCGGTCAACTTTCGACGCCGCGACCGAGCTGGTCACGGCAGATCACATGCGACAGCAGTTCGGCTGCGGTCCGGACGTGAAGCGCCATGTCGAGGTCGCGCAACAGTTCGCCGACGCCGGCTTCGACCAGTTGGCCCTGATCAACGCCGGCCCGACATGGACGGCTTCTTCGACTTCGCCCGCACCGAACTTCTCCCCCGCGCGCCGTGCCCTCTGACGATCCTCAGGCGTGTTCGCCGTCGAGCAACTCGTGGAGCTTCTCCAGGGCATTCTGGATATCGGGATGGTCGTACTGCGCGGCCCGTGACTCGGCGCTGATCACGCCGCAACGGTGCACGCGGCGGAAGTCGCCGTACGGAAACTCGTAGTGTCCTTTGGTCTCTTCGTCCATGTCGCTGTGGATGCCGAGGAACCAAAGGCTGTAGTCGCTCCAGCCATGCTTGTCCAGGTACGCGTTCTGCTCGGCCGCGGTCGGGGCGTGCTCGCTCCAGTCGTCCCGCACGTCCTTGACCGTCTGCCCCTTGTTGATCAGGTACTTGGCGTGCTCGAACGCCTTCTCATTCAGCTTCACAGTCATAGCGCCCCGGTTCCCGCCCGCCCGGAGACGAATCAGACGCCGCGTGCCGGTGCCTGAGGTACGCCGGGATCGCCAGCCAGAACACGACGAACCAAACCAGCACGCCGACAACCAGCGCGATCGCGGCCGGCCGGGGGAGGACCACGTCGAGCGCGATCAGCACTCCACCGCAGATCGCAGCGACCAGGAAGGTCATGCCGCCCCTGGCGAGCCGGTCGGTCACGGTGACGAGCTGGTCGCGCAGCCCTTTCCGGTAGAGCAGCCGGTGGACGGAGACGGGTGCGAGGAACAGCGCGACGGCGAGCGCCGCGGCCAGGAGTGTGCACGCGTAGACGGTGTGGGTGAACTGGTCAGCGGTGTGGAACTGGTTCTGGAACGCGATTCCCAGCAGGAACGCGAACAGGATCTGCGTCCCGGTCTGAACGAGCCGAAGCTCTTGGAGGAGCTCGTCCCAGTGTCGATCGAGCCGCTCGCCGGAGGTCTCGTCGTCACGCTGGTAGGTCAACCGCTTGGAACTCATCGGGCTACCTTCCGCCGCCAGGTCTGATCGTCAGGGAAGTGGGCGGCCGCCGGTGGCGCCGATGCGTTCGCCGGTGACGTAGGTGGAGTCGTCGGAGGCGAGGAAGACATACAAGGGTGCGAGTTCGGCGGGCTGGCCGGCTCGGCCTAGCGGGGTGTCGGCGCCGAAGTCGCCGACCTTGTCGGCGGGCATCGTCGCGGGGATGAGCGGTGTCCAGATCGGCCCCGGCGCGACGGCGTTCACCCGGATGCCCTTCGGAGCCAGTTCTTGAGCCAGTCCCTTGGTGAAGTTGAGGATCGCCGCTTTGCTGGTGGCGTAGTCGAGCAGATTCGGCGACGGCTCGTAGGCCTGGATCGAAGTGGTGTTGATGATCGCCGACCCCTCCGACAGGTGCGGCAGTGCGGCCTTGCACAGCCAGAACATCGCGTAGACGTTCGTCTTCAGCACGCGGTCGAACTGCTCGGTAGAGATATCCGCGATCCCCTCCTGCGACATCTGGTACGCCGCGTTGTTGACCAGGATGTCGATCCCGCCGAGCTCCTGCACGCACTCGTCGACGAGTCGCCCGCAGTGCTGCTCGTCCTGGATGTCGCCGGCCAACGCGGCCGCCGTACGCCCCGATTCGCGGACCAGACGGCAGGTCTCTCGGGCGTCCTGCTCCTCGGCCTCGAGGTGGGAGATCATCACGTCCGCGCCCTCACGCGCGAACGCGAGAGCAACCGCACGTCCGATCCCCGAGTCGCCCCCGGTGATCAACGCCCGCTTGCCGGTCAGCTTCCCGCTGCCGCGATAGGTCTGCTCGCCGTAGTCCGGCTCCGGGGTCATCGCGCCACTGTGCCCGGGATGCTCCTGGGTGTGCGGCTCCTGCTGTTCCGGGCCGGCATACCTGGTCGTCGGATCGCTGCTCATCGTCCGCCTTTCGTCGTCGCGTCGCCTTCGCGGTACCCGCTGCTCGCCCGACGCACGCGCGTTTTCTGCCTGGCGAGCGCGGGTACCGGCCGGCCATGCGGCTCGACGGAAGGGTGATCTATCAGCTGGATCCGGCGACGTTCTTCGACTCCGACGGTGACGGCGCCGGTGATCTGGAAGGCGTGGTCCGCAAGCTGGACCACATCCGCGCGGTCGGGGCCGACACGTTGTGGCTGCAACCGTTCTATGTCTCGCCGTACCGCGATGCCGGGTACGACATCGTGGACCATCGCGATGTGTCGTCCCGGTTCGGCACGATGGCCGACTTCGAGACGCTGGTCGCGCGGTGCCACCAGGTGGATCTGAAGGTGATGATCGAGCTGGTCGTCCAGCACACGTCGGTGGATCATCCGTGGTTCCGCGCGGCCCGCGTGGACGCGGATTCGCCGTACCGGGACTACTACGTCTGGGCGTCGGAGGCGCGGGATGATCCGGCGGTGGAGAAGCCGGTGTTCCCGGGGGTCGAGGACTCGATCTGGGCGTACGACGATCAGGTGGGGAAGTACTACCGGCATGCGTTCTACCGGCACGAAGCTGACCTGGACGTCGGCCATCCCGCCGTCCGTGCCGAGATCGCCGGGATCATCCGGCATTGGCTGGACCGCGGTGTGGACGGGTTCCGCGTCGACGCGGTGCCGTACATGGTCCGGCAGGCGGCGCTGGCAGACGGTCGCGACGACGGCTACTGGTTCCTGTCCGAGTTGGCGGCCGCAGCTGACGGCGTACCGCTGATGGGCGAGGTGGACGTGGCGCCGGACCAGTACGGCCCGTACTTCGGTGACGCCGACAGGCTGCACGCCGTGCTGGACTTCTGGACGAACAACCTGCTCTTTCTTGCGCTGGCCCGCTGCGATGCCGAGCCGCTGCTCCGGGGGCTGCGGGCGCAACCTGCGCCACCGGATGGGTGTACGTATGTCAACTGGCTGCGCAACCACGACGAGCTGGACCTCGATCGACTCACCGAGGCCGAGCGTCACGAGGTGTTCGATGCCTTCGCTCCCGAGGAGAACATGCGTGCCTTCGGGCGGGGGATCCGTCGTCGGCTGGCGCCGATGCTCGGTGACGAGCGGCGGATCGCGATGGCGCATGCGATCGCGCAATCGTTGCCCGGGGCACCGGTTATCCGGTACGGCGAGGAGATCGGCATGAGTGAGGATCTCTCGCTGCCTGATCGTGCCTCGGTGCGGACTCCGATGCAGTGGTCGGCCGCGGACAACGCCGGCTTCAGCAAGGCGCCACCCGGTGTTGTCGAGCCTGGTCCGATCGCCGCTGGTCCCTACGCTTTCACGAGCGTCAACGTCGCCGAGCAGGAGCTGCGCCCCGGTTCGCTGCTCAGCCGCGTCTCGCAACTCGCCACGACGCGGCGCAGTCTCGGCGTTCTCCCGTCCGGCAGTTGCGAGGGCGTCGCGGTTGAGCCGCGCTCGGTGTTCGGCGTGCTGCACCGCCGCCGCGACGACGCTGTACTGATGCTCGCCAACCTGTCACCGGACGAAGTCCGGGTGCACCTGCCGTACGACGTGCGCGCCGATCTGCTTGCGGACAGCAACTATCAGCCGGCGACCGACGACCTGGTCCTCACCGGCTACGGCTACCGGTGGTTACGCGTCCACAATGCCAGCTGAATGCCCTGCATGGATGGCTTGCCGGGCGGGCACAGGAAATCACGTTCCTTCGTCTGGAGGTCATCATGAGTACGACGCCTGTGCCGCCGGTTCCGCCGTTGCCTGATCCCACGGACCCGGATCGCCCGGGGCGGGACGATCCGGACACGACGCCGTACCCGGATCCTGAGCCGCAGCCGGACGAGGATCCCGACGAGCAGCTGCCGAGGCCTGAGGGCGTATGAAGGCGCTGACCTGGCAGGGGAAACGGGAGGTCGGGTACGGCGACGTGCCGGATCCGCGGATCCAGGAGCCGACGGACGCGATCGTGAAGGTGACGTCGAGCGGGATCTGTGGATCGGATTTGCATCTGTACGAGGTGATGGGTCCGTTCCTGGATGCCGGTGACGTGCTCGGTCATGAGGTGATCGGGATCGTGGAGGAGACCGGGTCCGAGGTGGGCGGGCTGCGGGCCGGTGATCGGGTCGTCGTACCGTTTCAGATCGCGTGTGGGTCGTGCTTCATGTGTGTGCAGGGTTTGCAGACGCAGTGTGAGACGACGCAGGTTCGCGAGCGGGGGATGGGTGCGGCGCTGTTTGGTTACACCAAGCTGTACGGGCACGTGCCGGGTGGGCAGGCGGAGTACGTGCGTGTCCCGCAGGCGCAGTACGGGCCGATCAAGGTGCCCGATGGCCCGCTGGACGATCGGTTCGTCTATCTGTCCGATGTGCTTCCGACGGCCTGGCAGGCGGTCGAGTACGCCGGGATCCCGGCTGATGGCACGGTCGTCGTACTCGGACTGGGCCCGATCGGCGACATGGCCGGCCGGATTGCGCTGCACCGCGGTCACCGGGTGATCGGCGTCGACCTGGTCGCCGATCGGTTGAAGCGTGCACGGGCGTATGGCGTGGAGACGCTGACGTACTCCGACGACGTGGCGGACGTGATCCGGGATCGCACCGAGGGTCGTGGGCCGGATGCGGTGATTGATGCCGTCGGCATGGAAGCCCACGGTTCGCCGGTCGCGCGGCGTGTGCAGCAGGTGGCGGGGTTGTTGCCGGGCGCAATCCAGCGCACGTTCATGCAGAGGGCCGGCGTGGACCGGATGGCGGCGTTGCTGCTCGCGATCGACATCGTGCGTCGGGGCGGCACGATCTCGCTGGTCGGGGTGTACGGCGGGATGGCTGACCCGCTGCCGATGCTGACGATGTTCGACAAGCAGATTCAACTGCGGATGGGGCAAGCGAACGTCCGCCGGTGGAGCGGTCAGATCCTTCCGCTGCTGACCGATGACGACCCGTTGAACGTCGACAGCTTCGCCACCCATCATCTGCCGCTGTCGGACGGTCCCGCGGCGTACCGCATGTTCCAGCAGAAGGCGGACGGCGCCGTCAAGGTGCTCCTCACCCCTTGACGCCTGTTTCAAGCATTCCGAGACGTACGCCGTCCGCAATTCGCCCCGCATGCGATTTCGATGTACTCGCACGGTCAACGTCAGGGCTCGATCGGCGACAGTTCCGGGAGCATCTGTCCCTCAATCAACTGCCTGAGGCGGTCGAGAGCAGTCGTCCAGAGTTTGTCGTACTGGGCCAGTAGCGTGTCGTGGATGCCGGCGTGGGTGAGGATCAGGTGCGCACCCCCGCGTCCGGGCACTACGTCCACCAGGACCGTGCTTGCGGGGTGCGGCGGCCGGTCGAAGGCGGCCTGGAAGTAGTGCGGAGGTTCGCAGGTCGTGACGATCCCGGTCTGTTCGGTTCGGGCCGGCGTGACGACCACGAACCCGCCGTACTGCGTGTCGCTCAGGACGGTCGGCCCGAGCCAGCGACTGAGATTCTCGGGCCTGGTGATCAGTTTCCAGAGGCGCTCTGCATCACATCCCAACATGCGTACGTACCTCAACTGCGGCGCCCGATCCGCGCGTGACGCCCGTCGTGTATTCGATGTACGAGCCATGGACAACCGGTGCCCATGGATCGCGTTACAACTCATTCAAACGGCGCATAGGGCCGCTCAGGGAACGGCCGCGGCGGCTGGTCCCGCTTCCGCCCCTCCAGAGGAACCTTCGGCACTTGCGAACTTTGCCGTCGCCCCGATCCCTGTCCATCGGCTGGCCGCGATATCGACCACCCGACTGTGACTACCTGCGAGCGCTCCCGTGCACGTCGCGAGGCCTCGCGAGCGGCGCTGTTTCCCGGCCTCGGCGGCGGGGAACTCGCGGATCATGGGAACGATTGATCGGATAGCGGAGCCGTGGGGTACGCGTACGCCGTACGGCACGGGTGAACCGTGGCCGGTCCGGGTCGATACCCGCCTCGACGACGGGCTGACCGAAGCCGACGTGGACGCTTGGTTCCAGTCGGCGACGATCTTGCATTCGAACGGCGACGGGCTGGACATCGCGGTGAAGGACGGCCGGATCGTCGGAGTACGCGGGCGTGCGACGGATCGGGTCAACCATGGCCGGCTCGGCCCGAAGGACTTGTTCGGCTACCAGGCCAACAACTCCGCGGACCGGTTGACCTCGCCTTTGGTCCGTCGTGACGGACGCTTGGTCGAGACGGGTTGGGAGACGGCGATGTCGATGGTCGCCGATCGAACCGAGGAGTTGCTCAAGGAACGCGGTCCGAGTTCGATCGGCTTCTACACGACCGGGCAGCTGTTTCTCGAGGAGTACTACACTCTCGCGCTGATCGCTCACGGCGGGATCGGTACCAACCATGTCGACGGCAACACAAGGTTGTGCACGGCAACGGCCGCGGCGGCGCTGAAGGAGTCGTTCGGCAGTGACGGCCAGCCGGGTTCCTACACCGACGTCGATCACGCCGATGTCATCGCTTTGTACGGCCACAACGTCGCCGAGACGCAGACGGTGCTGTGGAGCCGGATCCTCGACCGATTGGCCGGCCCGAACCCGCCGCGGATCCTCTGCGTCGACCCACGCCGTACGCCGGTGGCCGAGGCTGCGACCGTTCATCTGGCACCGAGACCCGGTACGAACGTGGCGCTGATGAATGCGCTCCTGCACGAGATCGTCGCCAACGACTGGGTCGACCACGCGTACGTCGACCAGCACGCTGTCGGGTTCGACGAGCTGGCGAAGCAGGTCGCTTCCTGTGACGTGGACTGGGCGGCCGAGATCTGCGACGTACCCGCTGACGATCTGCGTGCGGCCGCGCGGCTGCTCGGACAGGCAGAGCGGCTGCTGTCGACCGTGTTGCAAGGGTTCTATCAATCACATCAGGCAACTGCGGCGGCGGTGCAGGTCAACAACGTCAACCTGCTCCGCGGGATGCTCGGCAAGCCCGGCTGCGGGATCCTGCAGATGAACGGCCAGCCCACAGCCCAGAACACCCGGGAGTGTGGAGCCGATGGCGACCTACCCGGATTCCGCAACTGGGCGAACGACGAGCAGGTGAAGGATCTGGCCCGGGTCTGGAATGTCGAGCCAGCCCAGATCCCGCACTACTCGGAGCCGACGCACCTGATGCAGATGATGCGGTACGTCGAGGACGGGTCGATCCGCTTCCTGTACGTGAGCGGGACGAACCCGGCCGTCTCGCTCCCGGAACTCGGCCGCATCCGCGACGTACTCTCCCAGGAGCGGTTGTTCCTCGTTGTGCAGGACATCTTCTTGTCCGAGACCGCTCAACTCGCCGACGTCGTCCTTCCGGCGGCGACCTGGGGTGAGAAGACCGGCACGTTCACGAACGCGGACCGCACCGTGCACCTGTCGGAGAAGGCCGTGGATCCGCCGGGCCAGGCACGGCCCGATCTCGACATCTTCCTCGACTACGCACGGCGGCTGGATCTGCGGGACAAGGATGGCGAACCGCTGGTCACGTGGAGCGACCCTGAGGGTGCGTTCGAGGGGTGGAAGGCGTGTAGCGCCGGCCGTCCGTGCGATTACAGCGGGCTGACGTACAGCAAGCTCCGTGGTGGGAGCGGGATCCAGTGGCCGTGCAACGACGAGCATCCGGACGGTACCGAGCGCATCTACGTCGACGGCGAGTTCTGGAGCGCGCCGTCGTACTGCGAGAGCTATGGGAAGGACCTGGTCACCGGCGCGCCGGTGGAGCCGGTCGAGTACAAGGCGATGAATCCCGACGGGAAGGCCGTGATCAAAGCTGCGGAGTACCTGCCGCCGCACGAGCCTCCGTCGGCGGAGTTCCCGTATCTGTTGACGACCGGGCGCACGCTGTACCACTTCCACACGCGAACCAAGACCGGGCGGGTGCCGCAGTTGCAGGCGGCCGCACCGGATGTATGGATCGAGATGTCTGCCGAGGATTCCGCTGTGCACGGGTGGGACGAAGGTGATCTGCTGCGGGTGTCGACCGCGCGGGGAGGGGTCGAGGCTCGGTTGCGGGTGAGTGGTATTCGGCGCTCGACGCTGTTCCTGCCGTTCCACTACGGGTATTGGGACACGCCGGGCGGGTCCGGACCGGCTGAACGCGGCCGGGCTGCGAACGAGCTGACCATCACCGATTGGGACCCGTGCTCGAAACAGCCCTTGTTCAAGTCCGCGGCGGCGCGGGTCGAGCGCATCAGCGTCGCTGACGGCCCGTCTCGCGCGCCCACGACGACCGCCTCACGTCCGGTTGCCGGCGCGTCTGTGCCGGAGACCAGAGGCGGGGCAGCGGCGGCCGTACTGGAAAGGCTGGAGTGACGGATGAAGAACAAGGTAGGACTGGCGATCGAGGAACTGCACCGCGCGGAGAGTGACCTCGCCGCAGAACTCCTCCGGGCCTCGGACCGGCACAAGGTCGGCCACGACATCTTCTACCTCGGGCACGACCTGGCCAGGTGGTCAGAGCAGCACGTCCACAAACTTGCCGAGCACGGCCGGAACTACGGCCTGGACCTCGACGCGGACGATTCGGGGCTGATGGCAACGATCCGCCGGCGAGGCGCCGAACTGGCCGGCCGGCGACACGATCCGGGACTGCTGCTCCTCAAGGACCTTCGTGAGATCCACCGGCAGGCGGCCGGGGTCTCGCTGGACTGGGAGATCCTCGCCCAAACCGCTCAGGCCCTCAAGGACGAGGGGCTGCTCCGGCTGAGCCAGGAATGCCACCCGCAGACGCTCCGGCAACTGCGGTGGGCCAACGCCTCGCTCAAGACGAACGCGGCGCAGATCATGGTCACGCCGTGAACTCGGACGACGAGACAGCTGAGATCGCGGAGCGCATCGGTCGGAGAGCGCTCGCGACCGGGCTGCGGGTCGCCGTTGCCGAGTCACTGACCAGCGGAGCCATCGCAAGTCAGCTCGGAGCTGCACCTGAGGCGAGTTCGTGGTTCACCGGGGGAGTTGTCGCGTATGCCGCGGACGTCAAGTTCAAGGTCCTCGATGTCGATCCTGGCCCCGTGGTCACGGCACGCTGCGCCGTCCAATTGGCCAGAGGCGCCGCCCGGCTGCTCGGAGCCGACATCGCCGTCGCAGTGACCGGCGTCGGCGGCCCGGACCCTGACGAAGGTCACCCCGCCGGCACGGTCTACACAGCCGTATGTCACCTGTCCGAGCAGCATGTCAGCCACAACGTCTTCGAAGGCGACCCATCACAGGTAGTCGACCAGGCCACCTTCACAGCCTTGCAGATGCTACTGAGCGCTGTTGAGCCTTAGTGCGACCGGTTGTGCCTGTGGGTTGGGTACAGCGGCCGCCGGCCGGCGGATCGAGTGCCCGACGCTGGCCCTGTGGTCGACCGACGACGACCTCGAGAGGCTCTACGGGAATCCGGTCGAGGTCTGGCGGCCTTGGTGCGGGCAGGTGGAAGGGCACGGCATCAAGTCGGGTCATCACATGGCGGAGCAGGAGCCGGAAGACCTGGCCAACAGCTTGTCCGCGTTTCTTGGAGGCTAGTAGCCGGGCAGGAACAGGCAGACGAGGTGGCCGTGGGGGTCGCGGATGACGCGCACGCCGTCGGGTTGTGGCTGATGTGACTCGACGGTCGCGCCGAGGCTGACGGCGCGCTCCACCTCGCGGTCCAGGTCGTCGACCTGGACGTCGAGATGCGCCTGCATCTGCTGGACGCCGGGGTGCTGCGGCCAGACCGGTGGAACGTGGTCGGATTCGAGTTGGAAACTCAGCCCCGGCCTCTCGTGCTCGGGATGCCGCAACCGGACCCATCCCGGCTCCCGGCTCATCTCCACCCAGCCCAGCAGTTCGCGATAGAAGTCGGCCAACGCGGGCGGATCGGGGGTTCCTAGGACAGTGGCAGCAAGTTGTGCAGTCATCAGTCGCCTTCGATTGCTGGGTATTGCTGGTCGCGGAGGAGGCGGGCCAGGTGGGCGGCGTTCGCGGCGGCGGTCTTGGTGGTGAGGCCGGTGTGGTGTCGGGTTTCGGGCCGGCGTCGTTGTAGTCGACCGAGCCCATCGCCTCACCCACCCAGTACGTCGCGCCGGCCGCCGGGATCGTGAATCCAACATCGTTCAACGGCTGGAGTACCTCGGTGGTGACGTGATGTGCGCCATCTTCGTTGCCCACGACACCGACCACGGCGACCTTCCCGTACACCGACGGACGGCCCTGCTCGTCCTTCTCGGACAGCTCGGCGTCTAGCCGCTCCAGGACCATCTTGCAGACGCTGGCCGGCTGCCCCATCCAGATCGGGGTCGCGATGATCAAGATGTCCGCGGCAAGCATCTTCTCCCGCAGCGCAGGCCACTCGTCGCCATCGCCCTCGTCGACGCTGACCCCGAACCGGACGTCGTGATCGGCCACCCGGACCAGCTCGCCGTCGACGTCATGATCGGCCAAGGCGGTCAGCAATTCGCGCCCGATCAGCTCCGAACTCGACTTCGCCGGTGACTTCTTCAGCGAACAACTCAGCACCAACGCCCGCAACGTTGCCATCCGCAATCTCCCTTCGACGCTCTCGAATCACCCGGTTGCCATCGAGAGACGGTCGGAAACCGTCTGCCGGGCAACCGCTCACTCGTCGGGCTTGGCCAGCGGGGTTGTCGCCGGGCCGTCGAGGACGGAGCCGTCGGGTGCGAAGCGAGAGCCGTGGCAGTTGCAGTCCCAGGTGGTGTCGCCTTGGTTCCAGCGCAGGGGACAACCGAGGTGTGTGCAGACGGGTACGACGGTGTGCAGGCGGCCGTCGTGGTCGCAGTACGCGCCGACCGTCTTGCCGTCGAGGTCGTACAGGCCGCCTTCGCCGACCTCCACGTGGTCGAGCCCGCGGCCGAGGATGCGGCGGAGGTGTCCGGCGGTGAATTCCTTGCCGACCTTGAGGTTGTCCTTGATGAGTTCCGCGACAGCGTGTGCATCGCCGATGCGACTGGCGTCGTACAGCTCGCTCCAGGGGTTGTTCCGGCCAAGGACGGTGTCGCGCAGGATGCCGGCGGCAACGGTTCCGTTGGTGAGGCCCCATTTGTTCATGCCGGTCGCGATCAGGATCGGCGAGCCGGGCGACTTGCCGACGTACGGCAGCAGGTCCGGGGTGCTGTAGTCCTCGGCGGACCAGCGATAGTCGGGCTGAACGTCGGTGTTCCAGAGCGAGCCGACCCACTCGATGAGAGACCGGTACGCCGCGTCTGTGTCCTGCTCCGCGCCGGTTTCGTGGCCGCCGCCGACCACGATGAGTCCGTTGGGTCCGCCACCCGGCCACGGTCGCGTAGACCGCACCGGTGCGTCGGCGGAGATGGTCATGCCGGCTGGTGCCTCGACCGGTAGCCGTACGGCGATCCCGTGCGATTGATTCGGCCTGGTACGGGCGAAGTACCCGCCGAGAGTGCCGATCGGCAGCAGCGTGGCGACCACTGCGTGCGCTGCGCTGACTCGAGGCCCGACGGCGGTCAGCGCCTCGACGCGGTCGTCGGTGGGATCGAGGTCTGTGACTCGGCTGTGCTCGTAGATCCGGCCGCCTGCCTCGATGAAGGCGCGGGCCAGGCCGGCGAGGTAGCGCACCGGATGGAGCATCACCTGGTCGTCGAAGCGCACGGCCGACGTGCCCTGCCCCGGCAGGCCGGTCTCATCAGGTCCCGCGAGCTGCGCCGGCAGACCGAGATCCCATGCGACATCTGCTTCACGCTGCAGATTGCTCGCCGAGTAGACGAACGACGGCCCTCTGGTCAGTTCGCATTCGATACCGAGCCGGTCAACCAACAGCGCGATCTGCTCGACCGCGCCTTGGTTCGCAGAGGCGTACTGCCCGGCCTTGTGGCGTCCGTGCCGGTCGACCAGGGACGCGTAGATGGCACCGTGCTGCGAGGTGACCTTGCCTGTGGTGTTGCCGCTGGTCCGGGCGCCGATCCGCGCGGCTTCGAGCAGGACGACATCCGTTCCCTCTTGCTGCAGGTACAGCGCGGTCGTCAGCCCGATCACGCCGCCACCTACGACGAGTACGTCGCAATGCTGGTCGCGACCGATCGCGTCGTACTCCGGGCTGGTCGCGGTCGCATGCCAGACCGAGCGGTTCGTCGTCATCATCATCCGCCTCCGGGCGGTGGTGGAGACCCGGCCCGCCGTACTGGCCGCACTCCATCACCTGCGCCGTATGAACATCATGGAACTGCCACACGGAGCCACCCGCCCAGACCCCGTCTGTGTTCGATCCGGGTACCCACCTCGTATTCGTCCATGCGTCTGTGCGCTGGACGAGGATTCGCTTGCGCACGGGAGGTAACAGGATCGCGTGACCAATGCCAAGTCCCTCGCCACGGCGCCGCCTGACGCCGGTCGCCTTCGCGCGTTGTTCTCGGGCACAGCGGCCGGGACGGTGGGGCTCGAGGAAGAGCTGCTGGTGGTACGTCGGGATAGTTGGTTGCCCGCGGATGCCGGCGCGGTGGTTGCGGGAGCCGGGGACTCACGGGTGAAGCGTGAGCTGCCGGCCTGCCAGCTGGAGATTGCGACGTCCGTGCACGCTGAAGTGACTGACGCGGTTGAGGAACTGCGCAGTTGCCGCCTGCTCGTCGCTGATGTCTGCGATAAGGACGTGGCCGCGATCGCGGCGCCGGTCCACCCCCTCGTCGACGGACCCACCGCGCTGTCGGGCACTGCGCGGGCCGCTAGGCTCGGGACTCGCTACCGCGAGGTGATCGGGCGGCAGTTGGTCTCCTCGTTGCAGGTGCACCTGGCGTTCGGCGACGCCGATTGCACGCTGGGCGTGTACCACGCGCTGCGGGATCGACTGCCGGAGCTGGCTGCACTGGCCGCGGCCTCGCCGTTCGCTGCGGGACGTGACACCGGGCTGTGTTCGGTGCGTCCGGTGATCGCCTCCCAGCTGCCTAGACAGGGCGTGCCGCCGATCATCGCCTCGTGGGAGCAGTACGCCGATGACCTGGCCTGGGCTGTCCGAGGAGGCGCCGTGGCTGACGCGTCGGAGTGGTGGTGGGAGCTTCGACCGCACGTCGGATACGGCACGCTGGAGCTGCGGGTCCTCGACGTACAGGCAACCGTGGAAGGGACCAGCGCTATTGCCCGGTTCGTACATGCGCTCGCGGCCGGGCTCGCCGACCTGCATCGTCTCGGCGATCTTCAGCCACCGGCTCCGACATGGAGGATCGCGGAGAACCGGTGGTCTGCGCTTCGCGACGGCGTGGGGGGACGGCTCCTCGATCTGCGGACCGGTGAATCCCTGCCCACCCGGAGCTGCCTTCACGACCTCGTGGACGTCGCCGAGCCATACGCGAGGGACGGTCTGGACGAGGTGCGAGCGATGATCGAACACCCTCTCGTGGACGTGCTACGAGCCCTGGGTCCCAAGCGCGCGGTCCCATGGTTGGCGGAGGTCTTCACCACATGAATGAGCAGGTCAGGAGCTGGTCCGGTGCGGGAGAGTGTGCGTTCCGTCGCAGAACGGAGGGATCGCGGTGCGCCCGCAGCGGCAGAGCGCGATGGTACGGCGGGCCGCGGGCAGCGGATCGCCGTTCTCGTCCAGCAGTTCGAAGTCGCCGCGTACGAGGATCGGGCCATCCGGGTAGAAGCGGATCTGTGCCGCGCCGTCGTCCTCGGTGGCCATGGAACCGCCGGTACCCAGCTCCGTAACGGTTTCCAGCGCGGGTACTGGTCGGCTGCCAATGTGTCGAGGAGAGAACATGCAACTACCACCGCCGCGTGAGCCGCTCAGTGCCTGGTTGAGCGACCAGGTCACCGGCGTCCGCGGTACACAGCGGTCCATCGAGATCGCCCGGTCCGGCCAGCCGTTCGCTGATGAGGATCTGCAGCTTGCGCTTTGGATCGCGTACGAGCTGTAGTACCGCGGCTTCGACGACGTCGACCCCGAGGCGCAGTGGGATCCGGACATCATTGCGCTCCGCAACCAACTGGAGCGTCCGTGGATCTATTGGCTGGAATCCAACTGCCGGGTTGATCCGACCTACGAGCCGGTCGCAGTCCAGCTCCGGTCGATGATCGACGCCGATGACGGACAGCGGTTGGCGCCGTACCTGCGTCGGCATGCGACGCGAGAGCAGTTTCGCGAGTTCGTTCTGAATCGGTCTGTGTACCGGCTCAAGGAGGCCGACCCGCATAGCTTCGGCATTCCCCGGCTGGAGGGCGCTGCGAAGGCGGCGCTGGTCGAGATCGAGTCCGACGAGTACGGCGGCGGTCGTCCGGAGCGCATGCATTCCGAGCTGTTCCGTACGACGATGCGCTGGCTCGGCCTCGACGACAGCCACGGCCGCTACGTCGCGGAGGTGCCGGCCGTCACGCTGGCCGTGTCGAACGTGATGTCGCTGTTCGCGATCCACCGCCGCTGGACCGCCGCCCTCATCGGTCACCTGGCGGCGCTCGAGATGACGTCCTGTTCGGCGCACGCTGCTCACTCGTCGTCGACAACCTCGTCGCCGAGCACCTCCTGACGGACTGGGCGGCCTCGCCCCGCTACCTCCGGACGAGTGCCGGCGCTGTGATGTGAGTGTTGTCTGAGTTCGGGATCGCGACGCAACCGCCCCGGCAAAGGGACCTCTGACGCGTCACGGCGCATCGGGTTGGGAACCTGTTCAGATATGAGACCGTGGTTTGTCGGTGTAGTGATGGGCGCGATCGTACTTGCAGTCAGTTCCTGTGGCTCGAAGTTGCCTGAGGCACCTGCTGCAGTTGCGGATCGGTTCTACCACGCCATCGCAGTCCACGACGCGGCCGCGGCCTGCGGGTTGTTGGGGCCCCAAACGCGCCACGAGGTGGAACAGTCGGCGCAGGCGTCGTGTGCTGCGGCGATCCTGGACCAGGACATCCCAGCGGCGGACAGCGTGGTCGAGCTGCGGAAGTACGGCACTCACGCGTACGCGCGGATGAACGGGGACACAGCCTTCCTGGCGGAGTTCGGCGACGGCTGGAAGATCGTCGCCGCGGCCTGTACCTCGCAGGATCAGCTGCCTTATGACTGCAAGGTCAAAGGGTGAACGACCGATGCGCGTAATGTTCATCGTCTACCTGGCCGTCGTCCTCGTCGGCCTGGCGTACTTCCTCACCCTGGGGGTGATCAACCGATGACCCGGGTGCGTGGCTTCGTACGCACCAACTCTCTGAGTCTCGTCTTCGGAGTGCTGTTCCTGGGTGCCTTGGTCGGGCAAGCCTTCGCCGGCCTTGCAGAATTCAACGACGGTCAGGTCGCCGACGGTCTCGCGACGATTTCTTTCGGCCGGTACGTCACCTCCGCAGACTTCGCCGTCGACGTCACCGAGAACTGGCAGAGCGAGTACCTGCAGTTCCTGCTCTACATCGTCCTGACCGTCTGGCTGGTGCAACGCGGTTCCCCGGAATCCAAGCCGCTCGATCAGGCCGGCCGGGAATCCGACGAGGACCAGAAGGTCGGGGCGTACGCCGGACCCGACTCACCGCACTGGGCGAAGGTGGGCGGCGTGCGGACCAGGATCTATTCCTCGTCACTCGGTCTCGTGATGGGCGCGGTGTTCCTGGCCTGCTGGCTGGTGCAGTCGGTCGCGGGCTGGTCGGCGTACAACGAGCAGCGGCTGAAGCAGCTTCAAGATCCACAATCGTGGCTGTCTTACGTCGGCTCGGCCGACTTCTGGAGTCGAAGCCTGCAGAACTGGCAGTCGGAGTTGCTCGCCGTCGGATCGATGGCGGTCTTCAGCATCTACCTACGTCAACGCGGATCCCCTGAAAGCAAGCCGGTCGGCACCGCACACGACGCCACCGGCATCGAGGGGTGATGAACCGGTTTGTGGCTTGGGCACCGGTGGGGGCGCTGCGGTACATCACCTCGGCGATTCGGGGCTACACAAGAGGGACGGAACCATGGAAATCATCGGAGTCATCGTCGCCGGTATCATCATCGGCCTACTCGGAAAGTTCGTCGCTCCGGGCAACAAGGACAACATCCCGATCTGGCTGACCATCCTGTGCGGAATCGGCGGGGTCATCATCGGCTGGTTCGTCTACACCGCGTTCGGCGGTAACGGCAGCTCAGGCGTCGACTGGGTGCGCTGGCTCGTGGCCATCGTGATCTCCGCAGTTCTGGTCGTCATCGCATCCACGGTGACCGGTCGGAACACGACGGCGCGACGCTGAACCACAAGCCTGCTCATCTCCGCGGGTGGGAGAAAGTTGCCAATGGCCCCATTTATTGCCGCGATGTTCGGCCGGAACTGGCACTGGCATCGAGAGCCCGGTGTTGTCAGCTGGGTTCGTACTCTCGGCGGTAGCGGTAGGAGTTGTGTTCGGCGATCGTTCCGTCGGGGTTGGTGATGATGTGGTCGACGCCGTACCAGCAGGCCACGGTCGCGCCTTGGCCGGCCTGGTGCTGCTTTCCGCCGCCGGTTGCGAAGGGTTCGTCGCTGTTGCGCCAGCGGGTCTTCCAGATGCCGTTCTCGCAGTAGGTTTCGATGGCGTCAACGGACATGATGATCCTCGGTCAAGATGCGGTCGTAGGCGGCGCGACGGACGGGATCGCGCAGTGTCGTGTGGGCGGTGAGGATTTTCTGCAGGCGTTGGTCGGCGTCAGGTTCCGGTTCCGGCGCGCGGGTTTCGGCGTTGTGCTCATTGCCTCTGACGGATGAAGCTTGATCGCCGGGGTTGGGGTGCGGCGGCCCGCCTGGTCGAGGGGTGCCTCGGCGGGCGGCCGCACCACAGGTCAGGACTTGTGTCGAGTAACGGCTGGGTTCACCTCCTCTCACACGAGAAATCGAGGTTCGTCAGCTGTTCCGGCCCCGCGGAGGCCCGCGAGCCCGGCCGTGGGTTCGACGCGGCAACACCGACCG
Source organism: Kribbella rubisoli (assembly GCF_004217145.1). Taxonomy (GTDB): domain Bacteria; phylum Actinomycetota; class Actinomycetes; order Propionibacteriales; family Kribbellaceae; genus Kribbella; species Kribbella rubisoli. The sequence continues at coordinate 1,106,826 of NZ_SHKR01000012.1, forward strand.
GGGCGCATGTGTCCCCTGGCGTGCCCGGCGCGACCGCGGCCATGCGGAATGTCCACCGCTGGGTGGGCAAGGTTTGTCGAGCGGCGGCTCGGACGGCGATTCCCAGCAGGCAGCGATCAGAGCGTCGAACTCGATCTGCAGCAGCTCGTCATCGGCGAGCGTCAGGTCGAGGAAGGCCTCGTCGAGTTGCTGTGCGTCCACCGTCATCGATCTCACCCCATCGACAACAACTTGCCGTCTCGCCGGCGCCTGGTCAGGAGTTGATCTCCTTGCGATCGCTGTCGGTGCTCGCGATCGAGATCTTGCGTGGCTTGGCTCGTTCGGCGATCGGGATCCTCAGTGTGAGTACGCCGGCCTCGTAGCGGGCCTCGATCCGCTCGGCGTCCAGCGTGTCCCCGAGGAACAGCTGCCGGGAGAACACCCCGAGCGGGCGCTCGGCAACCTGCATCTCCACATCGTCACCGAGCTCGAGCGGCCTGCGCTCGGCCTTCACGGTGAGTACGTTGCGTTCCACGTCGAGTTCGATCGCGTCCGGTGCGACACCGGGAAGATCGAGGGAAACGACATACTGATCGCCTTGGCGGTAGGCGTCCATCGGCATCGCGGTCGGCCGGGACCACGTGCCCGGCGCTTGGCTCCCGAACACCTGCTGGGCCAGCCGGTCGAACTCGCGGAACGGGTCTGTGCGCATCAACATCGTCTGCACCTCCTGTGGCATCGAGTCAACTGTGGTGTCAATACGCACCTCCGGTATAACATGTCATCCAAACGATGACAAGTGTCGATGTCATCCAATCGCTGACGCCGATGATGAGGTGAGGGAGTGGCTCGCCGCCTGGGAGCCGCTGCTCATCGGTGCAGCGCGAGAGCAGGGCGTCAGCTGGGCGGAGCTCGCTCCCGCGCTCGGCGTTGCCAGCCGGCAGGCGGCCGAGCGCCGCCATCTGCGGCTCAACCCGCACAGCGCCGACCTGCCGGACATGACCGGCGAGGAGCTCGAGAACAGCAACCCCACCTTGGCCGGGCAGGTCGCCCACATCAGCGCGACCACCGACCAACTACGCGACGAACACAAGACCAGAACGCAATAACCAGCCGGCAGGTGTCCGGCTAGCGTCCGGCGATACGGAGGCCGATGAGAGACACTGCCGCGCCGGCGATCATGAGCGTAGCCATCGGGACCGCGGTGTGTTCGCCGCCGAGGCCGGCGATGGGGGCGATGGTGCCGGCTGCCACCCATTGGAGACAGCCCTGTACGGCGGACCCGGTGCCGGGATGATCCGGTACGGCGGCCGACGCGAGCGCACCGCCGTTCGGGATCATCAGGCCTTGCGCGGTCATCAGGACGAAGAAGCACACGATGGCGACGATCAGAGGGGTATCGAACCACAGGGCACCGCTCAGCATCACAACACCCGCGGACAGGGCTGCGACCTGGCCGACGAGGATGAGACTGCGGGTGGGAATTCGACCGGCGAGCCGTGCGGCGACGAGTGCTGCGATTGTCATTCCGGCTGCGTTCCCGGCGAAGTCGACCGAGTACGCGACGGGGGAGAGCCCGTTCATGGATTGCAGTACGAAAGCGGACGTGGCGACGTACGCGAACAGCGCGGCCATCGCGGCCCCGGCGACGATGACGTAGCCGACGTACTCGCGGTTGCCGAGGACGACCCGGCCGGCTGCGACGAAGCTCCGCAGACCACCGCCGTGACGGCGTTCGGGAGGGAGCGATTCGGGTACGGCGACCAACACGGCAAGCATCATGGCGACACCGAGGACGGCCACTGCCCAGAACGAGACGCGCCAGTCGGACAGCTGCAGGATGGCTGCGCCGAGTAGTGGGCCGACGATCGGTGCGATGCCGCCGACGCCCGCGATCAGGTTCAGCACCCTCACCAGCTGAGCGCCGCGAGCCAGGTCGACGATGACCGCGCGGCCGATGACCATTGCCCAGCCGCCGGCGAAACCTTGCACGAAGCGGGCCACGGTCATCACGCCGATCGTCGGCGTGAGCGCACAAACGACCGACGCTGCGGCCATCGCCAGGATTGCGACGAGCAGCGGTCGGCGCCGGCCGCGCTGGTCCGAGACCGGGCCGCCCACCAGTTGGCCCAGGGCCATGCCGACGAAGAATGTGGTCAAGGTCAGCTGAACGTCTGTTGCGCTCGCATCCAGATCGCCGGCTACTCGCGGGAACGCGGGCACGTACATGTCGGTCGCGAGCGGCGCGATGGCGGTCAGGAAGATGACCGTCGTGACCAGCCCGGCTGTGAGGCGTGCTCCGCGATCCGTCGTCCTTGCGGGTGCTGAGTTCAGGGTCACGGGCGGAGTAGGACCTTGATCGCGCGGCGCTCGTCCATTGCCCGGTAGGCCTCAGGGGCCTGCTCGAGCGGCAGCGTGAGATCAAAGACCTTTCCCGGGTCGATCTGACGGCTCAGGATCAGGTTGATCAACTGCGGCAGGTACTGCCGGACCGGGGCAGGGCCGCCGTGGAGGTGGACATGGGAGAAGAACAGCTCGTCGCCTTTCAGCGTGACGTCGTGGGAAACACCGACGTACCCGACGTGACCGCCGGGCCGCGTCGAGTGGATGGCCTGCAGCATCGACTCCTGGGTGCCGACGGCCTCGATCACCGAGTGGGCACCGAGGCCGTTCGTCAGCTCCATGATCTTCTCGACTCCCTCGTCACCGCGTTCGGTGACGATGTCGGTGGCCCCGAAGTCGAGCGCGAGCTTCTGGCGGGAGTTGTGTCTACTCATTGCGATCACCCGCTGCGCGCCGAGCTGCTTCGCCGCCAGTACACCCATCAGTCCGACCGCCCCGTCGCCGACAACCGCGACTGTCTTGCCGGGGCTGGCCTGAGCGGCAGCCGCCGCGAACCATCCGGTTCCCAGCACGTCCGAGGCAGTCAGCAAGCTTGGGATGAGGTCCTCCTCGGGTGCGCCCGGCACTGCAACCAGCGTGCCGTCGGCGAGGGGCACCCGCAGACGCTCGGCCTGGGCACCCATCGCGTTCATCCACTCGCGCTGGACGCAGGACGTCTGATAACCGGCGCGGCAGTTCTCGCACGTATTGTCCGAGGCCGAGAAGCCGCCGACCACGAACTGACCGGGCTTGACGGTGGTGACGTCGTCACCGATCTCCTCCACGACGCCGACGTACTCGTGCCCGATGGGCGACGGGCCGTCGATCGGCTCGGCGCCGCGGTACGGCCACAGGTCAGAACCGCAGACACAGGTGGCAGTGAGGCTGATGACGGCGTCCGTCGGCTTCAGAATGGCCGGCTGCGGCCGGTCCTCGACCCTGAAATCGCCCGGGGCGTACATGACAACACCACGCATCGGTGGAACATCTCCTCGCATCAAGTGAATCGTGGTTCCAGTCAACGACGCGCAGACGTGCTGAGGGAGTCTCCATCGAAACGTGTACTGACAGTGCATCCCAGCCACAGGAGGTACGTCGTACCGTCAGTGCTGTGGACAACCGTGCCGAGGTCCGCGAGTTCCTGACCTCGCGGCGAGCCAAGATCACTCCTCAGGCGGTGGGGCTGCCGGACGTGGGCAGCCGCCGGGTGCCTGGACTGCGCCGAGGTGAGGTAGCGGCGTTGGCAGGCGTGAGTATCGAGTACTACGCCAAGCTCGAACGCGGAGCCCTCGGCGGCGTTTCCGCATCGGTACTGGACTCGATCGCCCGCGCCCTGCAGCTCGACGACGCCGAACGGACCCATCTGTTCCACCTCGCGCACGCCGCCGACGGCACCAGCGCCGGCATGCGTCCACGCCGCCGTGCGGGCAAACGCTGGACCCCGCGACCCAGCCTCCAGTGGGTGCTCGACAACTTCAACGGCCCGGCGATCATCCGCAACGGCCGAATGGATCTGCTGGCATGCAACCAGCTCGGCCGGGCGATGCATGCGACGCTGTACGACGCCTCGGTCGGGGAACCGCCCAGTTTCGCGCGGTTCACCTTCCTGGATCTCGATGCTGCTCACGACTTCTATCCGGACTGGGACACCGCCGCCGACATCTGTGTCGCAATCCTGCGCACCGAGGCCGGCCGGGACCCGCACGACAAGGATCTCCACGACTTGGTCGGTGAGCTGTCCACCCGGAGCCTGGACTTCCGCCGCCGCTGGAGCAGCCACGACGTCCGCCAACACGGTGCGGGCACGAAGTACTTCCACCACCGCGTTGTCGGCGACCTCGAACTCGCCTACGAGAGCGTCGACATGATCTCCGACCTGGGCCTCACCCTGACCCTGTACGCCGCCGAGCCCGGCTCACCCACCGCCCACGCCCTCGACCTCCTCGCATCTTGGACAACCCAGCCCACGCTGACCCATCCGGACGCCTGACCTCTTGCGGACACCGCGCCCTCACGAAAGCCGATCCTGGCCAGGCAACTCCGTGATCCCACCGGGACCGCCGGAGTCGGGTGACCCAGTCGGTCGCGGTGGCGAACAGGACGCGGTGTCCGTGCCGGGCGGCGGCGACTCCCAAAGCGGTGGCCAGGTGGGTTTTGCCGGTGCCGGGTGGTCCGAGGAGGACGACGTTGCGGGCCTCGATCCGCTCAGCGGCCGCCATCTCGGCAACTTCCCGCAGGCCTTCACCCATCTGGCCCTGATCCACGCCGTCACGCAGATCATCCGCGCGGAAGACTTGTGAGTCAGGCAGCGTGGTTCAGGAGGGACCAGCGAGGGTCGTCGTTGGACCAGTGGTTGACCAGGGCGTCGACGGCGAGTCGGTGGGTCGCTGGATCGAGTACGCCGTGGTCGGTCGCCGCGTCGAGTACCTCGAGGTACGTGGCGACAAAGTTCGTCAGGCCTCGGGTCGTAACCGGCGGCAGTGTGAGCTGCTGCTGATCGCCTGCTGTTATCTGGCCGCGGTGTTGTTCGTCCTGGTGCTGGCCGCGATCGCCCGCGTGTACGTCGGGATGAACCTGTTCAAGTTCATCCGCTACGCCCGTGAGGAGTTCGTGCTCGCGCTCGGTACGGCGTCCACCGAGGCGGCACTGCTCGGCGCCGACCGGATCATGGACTCGATGCGCGTCTTCGTGAACCTCCTCGGCAACTGCCTCGCTACCTTCGTCGCCAAATGGGAAGGCCGGCTCGACACCGCCAGAATGCACTGCGTCCTGAACGGCGACGCACCGATCGACGAACTCGCCCCCGCCACCCAACCGGCCGAGCCTGTCAGGCGCCTCGCGGTCCCAACCCCGACGCCGGCGAGCGACTGAGGACCTGAGCCAGAGCCGGGACGTCAACCCCAGTTGCCGGTCAACCGGGCAGCTGACGACAGCGTCGTACTCCAGTATGGACAGCTTTGCCTTCGGATCTTGTCTGCAGCGCAGGCAACCTGTGATGGGGGATCGGGAGTACCTACGGACGGACATCGTCCATGCGGCAGATCCCTTCGGGTGATGCCGCCGGCCGACCCGCAGCCCGGCACGGTGCCGGGCGGTACAACCTGAAGGAGATACTCGTGACTCTCGGTTTCCCGAAGAAGGCTGCGATGACGGCCGCGCTGTTCGCCGCCGTCGGTGGTGTTGCGTTCGGGGCGTCCGCGTTCGCGGCAAGCGGTCAGCCGGTCGCCACCGGTGTGCAGCCGACCGGTCTGACAGCTCGGACCACGGCGTCGTCGAAGATCACCTCGGAGACGGTCGGCAAGGGAACGGTCGATGGTCGGGCATGGTCCGTGGTACTGGAGTACTACCCCACCTTGCCGAAGGGATATGCGCTGCCGGCAAAGGCCCTGAAGGCCGAGGCGGGCAAGTCGTCGCTGCTCTGCCAGCGGATGGTGATCGGTGGTGTCCGGATCGATCACCAGGGCGGTCCGTGGGCCGACTGTCAGCCGATAGCGGGTGCACATGACCCGGGCAAGGCCGGTGGGGCAGGACTGTGGGGTCTGCACGACAAGGGCACTAGCGGATCGCGTCTGTTCGTAGCGAATGTCGGGGCCGATGTCGCCTACGGCGTGGTGAATCTGTCCGACGGCAGTCAGCTCAAGGCAGTCGCCACGACCGTTCCGGGTACGAGCTACCGCGCGTACGCGGCGGCCATCGGTGACGGCAGGAGCATCACCAGCGTCGACACCTACAACAGCCGGCACCACCGCCTCACCCACGACACCTACTGGCGCTGACCCACCACAGGAACGGACAGCCCTGCCGTGCCGCACCCGCCCTTCGACTCCGCTGAGGAGCCGGACCTCACGTTCACTCGTTTCGTCGGTGCCCGATGGCGGTCTCTGACGCACACGGCGTACCTGCTGACGGGCGACTTCCACGAGGCCGAAGACTTGGTGCAGACGACGCTGGCCAAGATCTATCCGCGGTGGCGGCGGCTGCGGATGGACACGGTGGAGCAGTACGTGCGGAAGGCGCTGGTCAACACCAACCGCAGCAGGCATCGACGTCGCAGGGTTGCGCTGTTCCTTCAGCCCGTGCTGCCCGACACCCGGCCCGCCCACGAGGACGGGCCGGGTGTCGGGAGCGTCGGCGAGCGCGATGTTCTCGCGCTGGCGCTCGGCCAGTTGCCCGAGCGCCAGCGCGCGGTCGTCGTACTGCGGTACTGCGAGGACCTGTCCGTCGAAGAAGTCGCCGACATTCTCGGTTGTTCGGTCGGCACGGTGAAAAGCCAGTCATCACGAGCCCTGGCAAAACTCCGCGTGCACCCGGACCTCGTCCACCACTCAGTTCGCCTTGGAGATCCGCGATGAGTTCCGACCATGACCCGGCTGACGACTGGATGCGTGCCGCCTTCAGGCGTTCACGGGACCTGCATATACCCTCGCCCGTCCCTCTCGATCAGGTCGTGGCCGCCGGCCGAGCCCACCGGAAGCGTCGCAACGCGACCGTGATCGCCGCTGTTGCGGCAGTCGTGGCGATCGTCGGCATCGGGGCTCCTCTGTCCTGGATGGGACACGCCAGTGTGCCCGGCCAGATCGCTCCTGCCGCAAGTCCTTCTCAGCGGAGTACTTCGGTTGACGTCACCGTGGGGCACGGCATGGTGGATGGACTGCGGTGGTTGGTGGCACTGGAGTTCTATCCGACGCTGCCGAAGGGATACGTGGTCCCGGCGAAGGCCGAGAAGGCGGCGGGCGAGTCGTCGTTGGTGTGTCAGCGAATGGTGATCGGTGGTGTCCGTGTCGACCATGAGGGCGGCCCATGGGCCGACTGTCAACCGGTTGACGGCGCACACGATTCGAGCCAGAGTGGCGGGGCCGGACTGTGGGGCCTGAGGGACAAAGGAACTGCTGGATCGCGGTTGTTCGTAGCCAACGTCCAGGCTGGTGTTGCCTACGGCATGGTGAATCTGTCCGACGGCAGCCGGCTCAAAGCAACCGCCACTACCGTCCCCGGCACCAGCTACCGCGCCTTCGCGGTTGCCATCACCACTGGTAAGACCATCACGAGCGTCGACACCTACAACACCAGCCACCGCCGTCTGACCCACGACACGAGTTGGCGCTGACCGAGTAGAACCGGCAAAGCGGGTTCCGTCACCGGCAGTGCCGCGGCGTGTGCTCATCCCACCGGGGGGATGTTCGGTCCGAGCCGAGGTGCTGATGATGGCACGTCAGCAGGTGGGCACGGCAAAGGAGTCGTCGTGAGTGACGCGGAGCGGTCGTACGAGAAGAGCGCCGAGTTGTTCGGGAGCAGTTTTCTGGCCCGGGAGGTGCCGACCCGCGACTTTCCGTCGGCGGGGATGACAGCGACCGATGCGCTGCGGCTGGTGGCCGAGGACCTGGCGCTCGAGGGGCTGCCGGCGCGCAACCTGGCCACGTTCGTCACCACCTGGATGGAGCCGGAGGCGCAGAAGCTGATCGCGTTCAACCTGCACCGGAACTTTATCGACCACGCTGAGTATCCGCGGACCGCCGAGCTCGAGCAGCGCTGCATCCGGATGCTGGCCGACCTGTTCCACGCACCGGTCGAGACGACCGGCGCGCGGACCCAAGGCTCGTCCGAGGCGATCATGCTCGGCGCGCTGTCGCTGAAATGGAACTGGCGCCAGCGCCGCCGCGACGCAGGCCTGCCGACCGACAACCCGAACCTGGTGTTCGGCGGAGACGTCCACGTGGTCTGGGAGAAGTTCTGCCGGTACTTCGACGTCGAGCCGCGGATCGTCCCGCTCCAGCGCGGCAAGTACACGATCGGCCCGGAGGACGTCGAGCCGCACATTGACGAGAACACGATCGGCGTCGCGGCCGTGCTCGGTACGACGTTCACCGGTCACAAGGACGACATCGGCGGCATCAACGACCTGCTGGTCCGGATCAAGAAGGAGCGGAAGCTCGACGTACCGCTGCACGTGGACGGTGCCAGCGGCGCCTTCGTCTGGCCGTTCCTGTACCCGCACTCCGAGTGGGACTTCCGGCTCGAGCAGGTGCGGTCGATCAACACGTCCGGACACAAGTTCGGCCTCGTGTACCCCGGCATCGGCTGGCTGATCTTCCGGACGAAGGAGGACCTCAACCCCGACCTGGTGTTCAAGGAGAACTACCTCGGCAAGACGGACTCGACGTTCACGCTGAACTTCTCGACCGGGTCGGCGATGGTGGTCGCGCAGTACTACAACTTCGTCCGCTACGGCCGTCCCGGCTACACCTACATCATGGAGAACATGCAGCGGAACGCGGAGGTGCTCGCCGACAAACTCGAGAAGATGGGCGACTTCCGTGTGATCGGGCGCGAGTTCGAGCAGCTTCCGCTGGTCGCGTTCAGACTGACCGAGGGGCATTCGTACGACGAGTTCGACGTCGCCTGGCAGTTGTCGGCCGAGCGCGGCTGGATGGTTCCGGCGTACACGATGCCGCCGGACGCGCAGGACGTGAAGATCATGCGGGCCCTGGTCAAGCAGACCCTGAGCCGCGAGCAGGTCGACACCCTCGCGCGGGACATCGAGGATGCGTGCCGGACGCTCGAGAAGAAGGGCGGGGCACACGAGTCGGAGCGAAAGAAGATGGTGGTCGGCTCCGGCCACTGAGCCGGAACAGTGAGCACGTCAGGGCTGCCGATCGAGGTGCCGCCGGACGCGACGGATCTGGTGGTCGAGGGGCCGCGCCCGTTCGTCACCCGGGTGCAGTACCGGCGTGCCGACGGCCGGTTGGTGCAGTGGGAGGCGCGAGCACGCCGCAAGGCGGCCGGTGCACGCGGATTCGGTACGACGTGGTGGACGGGTCTGCTGTTTGCGATCGGTTCAGCGTGTTTCGTCGCCGGACCGATCCCGGCGTACGCGCGGGCCGTCGGACCGCACCTCGACGCGATCACGTACTTCGTGGGCTCGCTGCTCTTCACGTCGGGCGCGTACCTGTCGTACCTGCAGGTGGTGCGGCAGGCCGGCCATCGCTGGTTCGCCTGGGCGCCACGGAGTCCCGGATTCTGGGCGTGTGCGATCCAGTTGGTCGGCACGCTCTACTTCAACGTGACCACGTTCGCCGGACTGTTCGACGTACCGTCCGACCTGGCGAACCGGATCGTCTGGCGGCCGGACGCGATCGGCTCGGTGTGCTTCCTGGTCTCGTCGGCGATCGCGTTCGCGGAGGCTGGGCACCGCTGGTGGTCGTGGCGGCCCGACCAACGCGACTGGCACATCACCGCACTCAACCTGTGGGGATCGGTCTTCTTCGGCCTGTCCGCGATCGGCGCCCATGTCACCTCCGCCGGCGAGCTGTCCAACGTCCAACTCGCCAACGGCGGCACCTTCGTCGGCGCTGTCTGCTTCCTCATCGCCTCCCTGCTGATGATGCCCGAGGGCCGCGCCGCGGCGGCGTCATCCGATTCAGCTGATGCAGTTCGTGATCGCGAGCGTTAAGACTCAGGTGCATGACGCCTTCCCGCGATGCCGCTGCCACTGTCCGCGACCAGCACAAGGATGCTCTCGAGGGTGCGCGGTGCGGTCGCCGGTAGGCTCTCGCCGTACATCTTCGCCGCCAGCGTCAGCCAGGTCCTCGAGCTTTCGGAGCAGCTTGGCGAGGGCGATTGATGTCCGCGGGATTGGTCGACGGATCAACGGTCACCAGGAGATGTACGCCGCTAATACACAGACGGTGCAACGATGGATAGATGGAAGAAGCTCGCGACCTGCTGGAGGCGCAACGGCGACAAGCACTGCAACGGCTGGCGAGCCTGACGGGCGACTTTCATGAGGTGGTCGCTGCCTCACGAGACTCGAACGCTGATGACGAGCATGATCCCGAGGGCGCGACGATCGCCTTCGAGAGATCTCAGGTCACGTCGCTAGTGCAACAGGTCCAGACGCAGTTGGCGGAGATCGAGGCAGCATTCGACCGACTATCGGCCGGCACCTACGGCTCGTGCGAACACTGCGCCCAGCCCATCACCCCAGCCCGCCTTCGAGCCAGACCCGCAGCCCGCACCTGCGTCACCTGTGCCCAGCTCAGGACCACGTGAATGAACCTCGAGGGAGACCTCGAGCTGCGTGCCCCCGGCGGTGATGTGGATTTCGGAATCGAACGGGCCTGGTCTCCCAGAGACCGTGACGATGCCGAGCGATGTGATGTGACACACAGTCACGATCAGCCTGAGCCTCCGCTAGAGGTTTCCGACCGGTGAAGTACGGCCCGGGTGAGCCACTGCCGCAGCAAAGAGGTGAGTAAGAGGTGACCGGCGGGCAGCAAGAAGCCCAGGCCACCTGCGTGACCTGGGCTGCTGTGCGCCGCCAGGGACTCGAACCCCGAACCCGCTGAATTCCACCTGAGGATTCCCATCAGTTCCCATCGACAATCAAAATCTCTTGCAGGTAACGGATCGAACGGTCGCGATGGACGCATTGGCTCGCATCGTTACTCGTCCTGTCGCGCTGATTGAGGTGCGTAAAGAGGTGTGTAATCGCACCTGCCGAGGCTGCACGAACGTCCGGCCGGTGTTATCGCCTCACTAGTGTGGCCGCATCGTTCGCGGTGCCGTAGTCCTCTTTGTGAGACCCGGATACTTCGCTGCCGACGCGACGGCAGACGGCCTACGGGGAGTTGGTATCCGGATTGAGGTGTCATCCGGTCTCGACCTCTGCTGCCCAGGCCGGCGGCCTCGTCTAGCGACAGAGGTGCGGGCTTGAACAGGACGTTTCGACCGGTTTGTGAGCGGCTGTGGTGACCACTCACCTTCGTGGATCAGGTGTAGACACGCGGTCGAGGTCTGTACACCCCAGCCCATCTTCATAGGGCTCGGATTCCCGCCGAGCAGGCACACCACATCTCGGCGGGAATCGAGATCCAGGAGAAGTCGCCGTCAGTTCGACAGCAGGGCGCAGGACATGCAATGGCTGGTCAGCGTGCGCACCGTCGCGAGCCTCGATGGCGACCTTCGTGAGGCACTGGCTGCGGTCGCTCTCGTTTCGGCTGCAGGAGTGGTCACCTGGCGATGTCAAGGGTGATGCGCATCACTCATCCATACAAGTTTGTATGGGTGATTTGTATGGGTTGTCGCTGGTGGTGATCGGGTCATAGCCCGAGAGTTAGCCCCCTCGGGATGGGGATCGATGAGTTGGGGTGGGGATCGTGAGGCGGGGATCTCGTGCTGCTTCGTCGCGCCTTCTGCGCGGACGAGGCTTCGTAGCATTGGCAACAGCCGCGGCCGTCCTGGGCGCCGGCCTGCATGCGACAACTGCCGTGGCGAAGACTCCGGCGCCTCCGGCGATCGGGCGCACCCTCGAGGAAGCGTCCAAGTATGCCGCCGCGAGCGGCGACCCGGTCGAGATCGCCGACCGCACCACGGAGACCTCCCAAACGTTCGCGAACGCCGACGGCTCGTTCACGACGAAGTTGTCGAACCAGCCCGTACGAGCTCGCCAGGGCGATACTTGGCGCGCCGTCGACACAAACCTTGAGTTCCGCTCTGACGGGACCGTTGGTCCGAAGGTTGCTGTAGCTCAGGTGACGTTGTCGGGTGGCGGGAGCGGTCTGTTAGCGCGTCTCGGCTTGAAGGACGGAACTTTCGAGCTGAAGTCCCCCTGGTCATTGCCTCAGCCGACTTTGTCGGGTTCGACAGCCACGTACTCCGACGTGATAGCAGGGGTCGATGTGGTCGTTGAGGCGACGGCCGAAGGCTTTAGCTACAACGTCGTGGTCAAGAACCGGGCCGCCGCCACCAGTCCGGCACTCCGTTCGCTTCACCTCCCGGTGACGACGTCCGGGCTTTCGCTGCGCAGCGGCCGTGCGGGTGGACCGATGTACGTCGCTGCCGACGGACGCGAGGTGCTGTCGGCGGGAGACGGGGTCATGTGGGATTCGGCTCAGCCGGGCCCGCAGACCAAGCTCTCCGGACCTCCCCGGCCGTCGGCTCAGATTGTCGACGATGGTCCCTCTGGCGCGCACAGCGCCGAGGTCGAGGTGCGCGGCGACGAGAGCGGTCTCACACTCGTGCCCGACTCGGAGCTCCTGACGGCCACGTCGACCGTCTATCCGGTGGTTCTCGATCCGGTCCCGGCAACGCGCAGCGCCACCGCGTGGGCAGCTGCGTGGCAGCTGTACCCGACGACTTCGTTTTACAAGACCACTCACAGCCTCGGCGTCGGCTTCGAGGACTACGAGCAGCACAAGATCGTGAGGTCGTTCTTCCAGTTCGACACGTCGGCTTTCGCGGGAAAGAAGATCCTCGACTCGACCCTGCGTACCTACGAGGTGCATTCGGCGAGCTGCGCAGCTCGGTCGGTAACCGTTGCCCGCACGGGCGCGATTTCGGCTGCGACGACGTGGAACAACCAGCCTGCCGTCCAACTCACGGCGACCAGCAAGAGCTTCGCCAATGGCTACAACTCGTCCTGTCCAGATGCCTATGTCGAGTTTCCGGTGACCAACTCGATGGTCGACACCGCAGCAAAGGGGTACACCACCTCGACATTCAGGCTCAGTGCAACGGACGAGACCGACGGCATCGCGTGGAAGCAATTCAGCTCGTTCGGCGAACTGCAGTTGCACTACCTGACCCCTCCAGACGTGCCCCGGCGGGTCGGCCTGACTGATCCGAACGAAGGCTGCGACAACGCGACCGCGCCCGTGAACGTAGGCTCGACCAATATTCAGTTCGGCCTGACCCCGGTACTCAAGAACAATGTCAACGAGCCGAACGCTCGGGTGCAGGGCGAGCTGTGGATCTACAGCTCTTCGGGGAACCCCTTCCTGACGAAGCTGACCGGCCGGGACAGTCCCGGGACGGCAATGACCGTCACGATCCCAAGTTCCGCGTTGCCGGACGGCGTGACCTACCACTTCCGGGCTCGCACGCTGTATCCGGACGACGTCAGTGGAGTTACGCTCGTTTCGAATTGGTCCGTCTGGTGCTACTTCAGGGTCGATCGCCTCGCGCCGGACCCGCCTATCGTCACGGCGAAGTTCGGTGCGACGAACATTCCCAACTGCCAGGGCGAGTCAACGTGCGAGGAGATCGCGTCGTTCGGCGACGTGGTGTCGTTCACGTTCAAGGGTGCTGCCAGCGATGTGTCTCGGCACGAATATTGGTTCCAGGGACAGCAGCGAACCAGTGTTACGGGGAATACGGTCACTGTGGCGCTCAAGCCCCCGCAGGAGGGCTACAACGTTCTGCATGTCGTCAGCTACGACCCGGCGGTGCATTCGAGCAAGCCAACCGACTTCATGCTGAACGTCGGCAGCGGCAGGCCGCCGATCGGCAGCTGGTCGTTCGACGATGGGGCGGGAACGATCGCGAGCGATTCCGCGTCGCCCGCGCATCCACTGATTGTCTACGGCGGTGGCGCCTTCGATGACGCGGGTCGTGATGGAAAGTCTGTCCTGATGGACGGTGTGGACGACTATGCGGAGACTTCGAGTCCAGTTGTCGATACGTCATTGAGCTTCACCGTTTCGGCGTGGGCCCGGCTGACGACTGCCAAGGAAGCGGTTGTTGTCGGCGCAGCTGGCAGCGTCGGCAGCGCGTTCGAGCTCTACTACTCCGCGTCGTCCAATCGTTGGGTGTTTCAGCGGATGAACACCGACACCATGTCGCCCGGCATCGTCAAAGCGTTGTCCGATGAGCCTGCCGTGCTGGGATCGTGGACGCACCTGACCGCCGTGTACGACAACGTGGCAAACAAGATCCAGCTCTATGTCAACGGACGGCTGCAGTCAGCAGGGAACACGTCGTTCCCTGCCACCAGTGCTTGGAAGGCGTCCGGTCCGTTGAGTGTCGGCCGAGGCCAGTACAACGGGGTTCGTCAGTACTGGTTCCCCGGTTCGATCGACGGCGTGCAGATCTGGCAACGTGCGTTCGATGCCACGGCGGCGATGGCCTTGACCGATCCGCGCAGCGGCGGAGCAGCTGTCGTGAGCCAGGCGGCCCGCTGGCCGATGGATACAGCCGTCCTGGGGAGCGACCAGGTTTGGCGGACACCGGACACGGTGTTCGGCGCGAACATGCCGATCTCCGGATTCGGCGGAAGCACGGATCCGGCGATGTCGTTCGTGGAGGATCCCGATCGGGGCAGGGTCCTCCAGTTCTCGGGTGCAGCGAGTGAAGCACTGTCCTTGCCGAGGTCGGTGGTCGACGCCGGTACGACGTTCTCCGCTGCAGCCTGGGTGAAGCTGACCGACCCGACCAAGCCAGCTGTCATCGCACGGCAGGCCGGCACCGACCGAGATGCGTGGCGGCTGGAGTGGAAGCCGATCGATTCCTTCGGTGGCCAGTGGATCTTCTCCCGGGCCCGTGCCGACGGGACTGGTGAGGACCACGCGATGTTCCCCGACGACATCGACAGCGTCACGAACAGTTGGCGGCTGGTCATCGGGACCTATGACGCGAACTCACCTGACGGAACGAATCAGGGTCCGCTCGGCGGCATCGGCATCACGGTGAACAAACGAGCGGACGACCTCGGCACCGCGCGCCACTCGTCGCCGTACCGGCTGGGTAGCACCGTCGTCGGCAAGGGCCGTGTGGCGGGTGCCGAGTTCGCCGGTGAGATCGACGACTTCCGGTTGTATGTCGGCCCGCTGGTCGACGACGCGGTCTGCAGAGAGTTCCCCGATCTCGGCAGCGGAACCTGCCCGACTCCGGCCGGCTGACAGGAGAGCACACGATGTCGAAGAGAATCACGGGCGCCCTCGCGGGCCTGTTCGCATCAGTTCTGCTGGCCGCCGGAGTGCCGGCCCTGGACAGCGACGCGGCTACGCCGAAGCCAGCATCAAAGTTACCTCCGCTGCCGGTGCGAAAGGACGCCAAGGTCCAGCCCTTCGACGCGGCGGCGGCGAAGGTATCGGCCGATGCGCGGGCTGTGGCGATGCGGCCGACCGCGCTGCCGAAGCCCGCGGCCTGGCCAGCCGCGACAGAGGAGGTTGTTGCCCTATCGGCAGACGCCGGTCAGAAGTTTGTTCGGTTGCTCAATCCTCCGATGGCTGCCAAGTCGACCGCTGGCAAAGCCTTGACGGCCCGATTGCGCATCCTGGATCGCGCGAAGGCTGAGGCGGCTGATGTTTCAGGCTTCATCCTGACGGTCGCGAGAGCGGATGGCGGACTCGGTGACGCGCCAGCTCAGCTGACTGTGGACTATTCGAGCTTCGCTGCAGCGTACGGCGGAGACTGGGCGAGTCGGCTGAAGGTTGTGTTGTTGCCGAAGTGTGTGCTGACGACACCGACGAAACTGGGATGCGTGTCTCCCACCGAGGTCGGCTCGGTGAACAACGCCGAGCAGCAGACCTTGACGGCGCCCGTGACTGTGGGCAGCGAAGAACGAGTCATGGCTGTGACGTCGGCGTCGGCCTCGAGCAACGGCGACTACAGCGCGACCTCGCTCTCGCCGGCATCCTCGTGGTCGGCGGGCCGGTCGAGTGGCGACTTCACCTGGAACTATCCACTTCGGGTGCCGCCGGCGCCGGCAGGACCGTCACCGCAACTGTCCATCGACTACTCGGCGCAGTCGGTGGATGGTCGTACTGCGGCTTCCAACAACCAGCCGTCATGGATCGGCGAAGGCTTCGCGCTGAGCGAGTCGTACGTCGAGCGCAAGTATGCGTCGTGTAACGACGACGGACAGGCCGGCAAGTACGACCTTTGCTGGAAGTACGACAACGCGACGGTGGTACTTAACGGCCAAGCGAGCGAGCTTGTCAAGGACGGCACAGGCTGGCGCTTGAAGAACGACGACGGTTCCCGGGTCGAGAAGATTGTCAACTCCGTCGCCAACGACGACAACGACCGTGAAGCCTGGAAGGTGACGACACTCGACGGGACCCAGTACTACTTCGGCCGCCAGTACGTGTTGCCCGGGACGTCGCCGACCTCGACCAACTCGGTCTGGACAGTGCCGGTTGCCGGCGACGACGCTACGGAACCGTGCAACGGCGCGACGTTCGCGACGTCGTTCTGTGACCAGGCATGGCGATGGAACCTGGACTACGTCGTCGATCCACACGGCAACGCGATGTCGCTGTGGTATGCGAAGGAGACCAACTACTACGCGAAGAACGGCGCCACCACAGCCACCAAGGCCTACGACCGTGGTGGATACCTGACGAAGATCCTGTACGGCCAGCGCTCGGACGCAATGTCCGCAACCGCGCCGATGCAGGTTGTCTTCACGACGCAGGAGCGATGCCTGGCGGACTGCGGATCCCTGACCAGTGCGACCAAGAGCCGGTGGCCGGACGTACCGTTCGACCAGATCTGCGCCGCGGGAGCAACGTGTTCGAAGATCGTCCCGACCTTCTTCTCTCGTCGTCGTCTGGAGCAGATCACCACGCAGGTGCTGAAGGGCGCGACCTATCAGAGTGTCGACAACTGGCTGCTGGCGCAGGACTTTCCCGACCCCGGGGACAACATGTCCGGCCGCGCGTTGTGGCTCGACAGCATCACCCACACCGGCAAGGCTGCCACTGCCACCCCGGCGACCCCCCTGACGGTGAGCTTCGACCAGGTCGCGCTACCCAACCGGGTCGACTCGGACAACGACGGCATTTCGCCGATGACCAAGCTCCGAGTCGGCACGATCTGGACCGAGACCGGCGCGCGGATCACGGTGAACTACGCCGCGCCCGAGTGCGTTGCCGGCAGCAACATGCCGGCTTCTGAAGACACGAACGCGATGCGTTGCTACCCGGTGCGCTGGCAGCCGCCGCTCGAGATCGAAAGAGACGACTGGTTTCACCGCTACGTCGTCGCCCAGGTTCGAGTCAACGACGTGACCGGCGGTGCCGACGCCGTGGTCACGAACTACACCTATTCCGGTGGTGCCGCCTGGCATTACGACGACAACGCTCTGATCCCGGCGAAGGACCGGCACTGGTCGATCTGGCGCGGCTATCGCACGGTAACCACGAGTTCAGGAGATCCGTTCCAGCCTGGTCCCAGATCGCGCACCGTCACGTCCTATTTCCGGGGGATGAACGGCGACCGTCTCCTGTCCGGGGGCACCAAGTCGGCGGTCGTCGCAGACACACTCGGTGGTACGCGAGCCGATGAAGAAGCTCTCACCGGCCTCGTCCGTGAGGCGATCACCTACGCGGCGATCGATAGCAATACCGAGGTGTCCGGCTCGCTCACCGACTATTGGGTCCAGGAGACCGCCGCCCAGACGATCGAGACAGGAATCGTTCGCAAAGCCAACCTGGTGAAGCCGTCGGCCGTCGCGGCGAGGATCACACGCGATGCCGGCCGTGCAGATCTAGTACATATCGCGAAGACGACCTACGACCCGGACACAGGTCTGCCGACATCGTCGGAGGACGACGGCGACCCTGGCAAGACCGACGAGACGTGCACCGTCACGTCGTACGCGAAGAACGCCACCGCTGGACTGCGTGGCTACCCGTCGCGCGTCGTCACCTCGATAGGCCAGTGCGACACCGCATCGGCGAACCCGCCGGCGAGTCGGCTCCTTGGTGACGTCCGAACGCTGTACGACGGCGGTGCCTTCGGTGCTGCTCCGACGAAGGGTGATGTCACCTCGACGCAGCGCGCGAACGGGTACACCTCCGCGGGCGCGCCCATCTATCAGACGACGGCGACCACGACGTATGACGCCTTGGGCCGTGCGACGGCGAGCACCGACACGCTGGGCCGAACAGCAACCACGGCCTACACACCGGCTGGCGCCGGAGCCTTGGTTCAGACGATCGAGACGTCACCCCCGATCGTGCCCGGCGATCCGAACAGCAAGCGCCTCCAGACCAAGACGACCTATCTGCCCGAATGGGGGAGCAGCTCGCAGGTCACCGACCCGAACGGGAAGGTCACTGACCTCGACTACGACGTCCTCGGTCGGCTGACAGCCGTCTGGTTGCCGAACCAGTCGAAGGCCGGCGGCAAGATCCCGAACACGAAGTACACGTACAGCGTGTCCTCGGCTGCGCCGTCCTACGTCCGCACGGACGAGTTGAATATCAACGCGAACGGCTATCTGTCCGCGTTCGCGATCTACGACTCGCTGCTGCGACCCCGACAGTCCCAGCAGATCGCGGCCGGCGGCGGTCGCCTGATCAGCGAGACGAAGTACAACTCGCGTGGTTTGCCGATTATTCAGAACGCGGATCTGTGGGACTCCGGGGCACCTTCAGGCGCCCTTGCCAAGGTCTTGGACGCATCTGTTCCCAACGAGACACAGCTCACTTACGACGGCGCCGGTCGGCCGACCGTGTCGACCTTCGCGATCTCAGCGCAGCCTCAGTGGTCAACCCGCACCGTCTACGGCGGCGACACCGTGACGACTCTGCCTCCGAACGGAGCTCCCGCAACAGCCGAGGTGAAGGATGCGCGCGGACAGGTGATCGAGCGCCGCGAGTATGACGGTCCAACCGTCACTCCTGGCTTCATCGACAGCACATACACCTACGACGCCGGCGGGCGGCTCACACAGTTGACGACAGCCGGCTCGACCTGGGGCTACGGCTACGACCTGCTCGGGCGCAAGATCAGCGCGGACGACCCCGACTCGGGAACCACGACATATGAGTACGACGACGCCGACCGCGTCATCGGGACCACAAATGCTACACAGAAGAAGCTGATCAACACCTACGACAACCTCGACCGCAAGATGACGGTCCACGAGGGGTCGAAGACCGATGCCAACCTACGCCTCAGCTGGGACTACGACGCGAGCGGGAACCTGGGACAGCTTTACCAGTCTGTCCGTTACCCGGCAGGAAAGACCGGTCCGGCGTACAAGTCGAAGATCACTGCCCGGAACGTCCTGTACGAACCGACCGCTACCAGCGTGGTCATCCCCTCGGCCGAGGGCACAGAGCTAGCGGGCACCTACGAGACCAGGATCGGCTACCTGCCCGACGCGGAAACCATCGAGTTCACAGACGTGCCAGGCGGCGGCGCCCTCGGCACCGAAGTCGTGAGGTACACCTACGACGAACTTGGGCACCCGACGTCGATGAAGAGCGGCGACGCCGTCTATGCGAATGACGTCAAGTACACGGCCCTCGGGGACCCGGAGCGTTACGAGCTCGGCGACAGCCACAACATGGATATCATCAACACCTTCGAGGCAGGCACTCGACGGTTGGCGACCACGGTTGCCGGTGACGTCACCGTCGTCGCTAACCACCACTACTCGTACGATCCAGCCGGCAACCTCCTACAGGACAACAACCTGATCGGGAACGACTCCCAGTGCTACGACTACGACACCCACCGTCGTCTGACCGCAGCCTGGACGCCATCAGATGCGAACTGCGCAACAGCGCCGTCCGTAGCTGGCCTCGGAAGTCCTGCACCGTATTGGCAGTCCTGGACCTACACGGCTGACGGACTGCGGAAGACACAAACTGACCACGCGACGGTCGGCAATACGACGGAGACCTACACCTACGACGCCGCCCAACCGCACACTGTCAAGTCCATCGCGACGACCGGAGCGGCTCCGAAACCGACCGCCTCATATACCTATGACTCCGCAGGGAACACGACGTCGCGACCCGACCCAACCGGCACCAGTCAGACACTCGGATGGGATGCGGAGAACAGACTCCAGAAGCTCACCAACTCTGCCGGCGACACGTCATACATATATGACGCCGACGGCAACATCCTGCTGCGGAAGAGTCCAGGCAAAACGACCCTGTACGTCGGATCGCTGGAGCTGACTCTCGACACAACCACTCGCGCGGTGACCTCGAAGCGCGAGTACTCGATCAACGGACAGGCAGTCGCGACCCGTTCAAGCATTACCGATCTCAAGTGGCTGGTCCCCGATCATCACGAGACCACGAGTGTCGCAGTGGACTCCAAGACTCTGGCCGTCACAACGCGCTTCACAACCCCGTTCGGCGAGATTCGCGGCAACGACCCGGCCAGCTGGCCAGACGACCACGGCTTCCTGGACAAGCCACAGGACAAGATGACCGGCCTCACCCAGGTCGGTGCCCGTGAGTACGACCCAACGATCGGTCGCTTCCTCAGCGTTGACCCGCTGATGGACACTGCCGACCCGCAGCAGATGCTGGGCTACACATACGGCAACAACAACCCGACGAGCATGTCGGACCCCACCGGCCTCAAGAATTACGCGGGCGGAGAGAACAGCGGCGGCGGCACCCAAGAAGACGTCCGGACCCCGGTCGATACGGGTGACGACGGCGGTGGCGGCCATGACGGTGGCACCAACGGGGGTTCTCCCGGTGGGGACGACGGCGGCAGCAACGGCGGAGGCGGCGGCGACCACGACAACTCCGGCGGCGGAGGCAGCGTCCGCGGTCTCTTCAAGAAGGCTGTGCACCACACGGCCCACGCGATCGATCTCGGCAACAAGGCCTGGAGCGACTACACCGACGGCATCGCCGCGCAGGCCGCGGACACCGCAAAGGGCCTCGTTGTCGGCGCCTACCAGCAGGGCAAGTGCATCGCGATCCACGACTGCCAGTCCCAGATCGACATGGTCTCCACCATCGTCCGCAACCCGGGCTCGGTCTGGAACGCAATGGTCGAACCAGTCAAGCAAGACTGGACCAACGGCGAACAAACCAAAGCCGCCGGCCGAGTCACCTTCATGGTCGTCGAAACCATAGCCGGCACCAAAGGCGCCGGCCGAGCCGCTTCCGTCGCATCGGCAGCCACTCGCGTAGCGGCTACGCGAGCCGGCGAGGGCGTCGGCGCGAAGGCAACGGAGGCCGCGGCCGAGACAGCGGCGAAGGCTTGCAGTTTCGCCGGTGCGACACCGGTGCTGATGGCTGACGGCGTGCACAAGCCCATCGCGGAAGTCCGCCCTGGCGACAAAGTGCTCGCCACAGACCCTGAGACCGGCGAACAAGTGGCACGGTGGGTCACTCAGGTCTGGGTCCACGGGGATACCGTGATGAACGTCAGTGTCGATGGTGAGTCGATAACCACCACCGAAGACCATCCGTTTTGGTCCGTCACCGACGGCAGATTTGAGCGTGCCGACGAGCTTGCAGCTGGCGAGCTGGTGCTGAGGGCCGATGGCAAGTCGGGCCGAGTTTCAGGGCTGGACCTGGCGAGCGCTCGTCGCGATGTGGCCTACAACCTGACAGTCGAAGGCATCCATACTTACCACGTCGGCCGGATCGGCGTTCTCGTTCACAACGAGTGCAAGGTACCCTTGCCGAGCCAGGTGAAAGGCAAGACGGCGCCGTTGACGACATCGCAGGCCGGAGACCTAGCAAAATATCTCGGGTATGCGCGGACCAACTTCCTCGTGCAAGGTGAGCGAGTGTTTCGGAGAGGAAACTCGTACATCGTTCACGACACTACCGCGCATAGCGGTGGCGTGTGGAAGATTGCCAATTCTGTCAAGTCTCTGCAGAGCAAGACTACCCGGACTGCGACGACGGACGCTCTGCTCAATGTCATAGGAGAATAAAAATGGTGGCGGCGGACGACGTGTACTGGTCCATCGACTTCCCAGGGATTGACGGTGCTCGTGCTCAGGCTATCGTCGATTCTGCCGAGCAACTTGGGTTGGCGAGCGGCGGCATCGTTGCTGATCCCGATGACTATTTAACCCTGCACCTCGACCGCGACACGGTCGAGTCATTGATAGTTGCGCTGGCGGATGTGGAGGCAATCGGGAGATCCGCTGAATCTACCGTAAGGGGAGTTCTTGATATTCTGAACGAATGGCGATCGGAGCGCAACTGATGCGCTCGGAAATGCTGGGAGCCCAGATGTCGATTCGAATCCGATGCTGCTGACCGGCACTACTTCTCCATCCTGGTCGGCTGTCTGGTCGCGCTCCTGATGCACACCCAAGCTGTATGCGATCTTAGGGCTGTCGTCTGTGCCGGAATCACCTCGGTGCCGGCTCCAGTGCGCCAGTAGGCGATGCTGGGGTCGGTAGCACCTGCATGTACAAGGTCTCCTGTTCGCAGCAGTCACCAGTGACAGCGATTGCTCGCAAGTTCGCGGAGTTCCTCTGGGCCGTTCGCACTCATCGAGGCCGCCACGCGACGCGACTTGGTGAGCTGATCGGCATTCTGCTGAAGCTTCGGCCCTTGACGCCAAAACTCGACCTCCATCCTCACCACGGCGACCGGTCGTGAGGGCGTCCATTCGAGCTTGTAGATCGTGCGAATGCCATAGGCGTCAAGATCGCCACGCGGCGACCGGAAGGTCGAGATCGGCAAGAAAGCGGAATGCCCGAAGTGTAACGTGATGGTGCGAGGCTGGATAGATGACCAGTATGATCAAACATTTTGAGCGGCAACTCGGACCGATACAGGACGGTTGGAGCGGCGACCCTGACAGCAACGAGATGCCCTTCCAGATCGTACGATTTGCTCAGGGTTCGGGTGATCGGACAGTGGCATTCGCGACGCTCGGATTGGGTCGATACCCGCTGATCTCGGCTGCCACCGGTCGCACAATCCGGCACGAATTGCTGTTGCTGGTATCCGAGGAATTGGTCAACGAACCGTTCCCGTCCTTGCTGCAAGAAATCGGCGAGGAGGCGATCCGAGACGACCGGGCACTACTTCGGGGAGATTTGCTCGGGCCTCGAGGGCCGCTGATTTCCGAATCGCACCTCGAAGCGCTCTATGTGACGATGCCCGTGTATTTCCCTGATGATTTCGCGACATGCGACAGCCCTGATGGCCCAATCGTGATCGCCTGGTTAGTGCCCGTGAGCCTCGCCGAGGCGCGCTACATCGATTCTGCTGGTTGGGAGGCATTTGAAGATCGCCTGATCGAGCAAGATCCGAACCTGATGGATTTCAGCCGCAAATCAGTCGTTGTCTGATGGGCCCGCCGGCCACTCCTGGGTCGGCCGCGGCGTGGCGGTCCGCCACGAGTGCGAGGTCGCATCGTATTAGGTCTAGCGCAGAGGCTTTACCTCCATTGCTTGGACTGCAGTCGAGAGCAAGGTTTGCAGTTGGCAAAGCTAGCTCGTGAAAGGGCAAAGGAGAATAAATAGTGTCCGAATCGGTATCGATAGCACCAATGAATTCGTTGCTGCTGGTGGCAGACCGAGATTCCGTCGATGTGCCGGACTCAATGAGATCCTCCTTGGTTGCAGCTACCGCATCTTGCTTGGCTGTCGGCACTCAGTCGCCGGTCGACGGAGAGACAGCCGTGAGTCTCTCTCGCCGAGGTGCGCAGGGCGACCTTGCGGGTCTGACGAAGGTCCGGTCCGGAACCTTGGCGGTGGAGAGCGGCATCCTCACGATCTCGGATGTCCTGGGAACTGAACTCCTGTCGTTGAGTGTTGCCCCGAATGTCTTGGTTGAGGTATGGGCAAGCGACGATCGTGAACCTGCAGAGATCCACGTTGTGGTGTTCTCATAGAACGCTGTTTCGATTCTTGTCCCGGAGGGAATAGATCTGCATTCCATTGCAGCTTCAGCCGAGAATTACGAGGGTTTCCCGAATGGTCGCGGCAGATGGCTCATTGGATAGGGACCTGGCGTGTTGCAAGATCAACTGTGGTGCTCGTCGGCACGTCACCAAGGTCGATCCGGCGGTCAGCGGTGCAGTTAATGGTCACCACGGCCAATCTGGGCAGGTGTGGATTGTGCTGGTGGGGCAGATCAGGTCCTGCAAGATCCCGGTCCCGGTGCTGCGCTGGTCTCTAGCGAGGCCATGAGTGGGGTAGCCGTCGATCGCCGGCCGGACGTCGGCCGGTGTGCTGGCGAGCTAGACCAGCAATATCGCGAGACTGCCGTCGGTTTCGCGGACCGCGTAGGTCGACACGGCTGCGGCGGACGTTCCTTCGAGCAGGAACGGCGCCCGGCCGGGCGACGGGTGCTGACCAGGAGCTGTCCGTAGTACGTCGGGAGTGGTGCTCGCGGGGCCACCGATGAGGTGGATCAGGGATCTCACCGCGATCTGAGGGCGCGAGCCGATCATCGGCGCCTCGAGGGTTTGGAAGGGGCCGCCCGAGTTCGCGGCGGGCAGTGCTGCTGACGGGGGTCAGGGCGGTGCGGAGGGAGCGGCGGGTGTTGGGGGGCCGCTGTAGCCGCTGGTGGTGTCGGGGAAGACGGGGTCGTCGGGGCGGGTGCTGGCGGTGTGGCGGTCACGGAGCATGGCTGCGGCCCAGTTGGGGAGGGTGAGGGTGCGTTCGCCGGTTCGGGATTTGATGGTCTTGCGGATGAGGCCTTGGCCGGGTGGGCGGGCGATGGTGTGGGTGATTTTGACGGTGCCGGATTCGAGGTCGGCTTGGTTCCAGAGGACGGCGAGGGCTTCGCCGATGCGGACGCCGGTGCCGAGCATGAACGTGACCAGGTCCGGAAGGTCAGCCGCTGTGGCGTGTTCGTCGGTGGTCAGCGTCTTCTGCAGGAGGGTGACTTCTTCGGTCGCGAGTGCTCTGGGTGGGTTCTTGGGTTTGGCTTCGATGGTGTCGACTTCGCGGGCGGGGTTGACGGTGATGGCCCCGTAGCGGACAGCGAGTTTCATCGCACCTGAGATGACAGCACGGCAGGTCCTGGCGGTGGCGGAGCTGGCACGGTCCTTGATCGCGGACAGAACGGGCGAGGCTCTGAGTGGTGGCTTCGGCAATGTCGAGTTCGCCGATGGTGGGATGGACGTGGTTCTTGAGGGCTCGCCGGTAGGTGTCCAACGAGGTAGTTGAGCGTGTGCCGTCGGCGATCAGGCGCTCGAACCTTCGTTCCCAGAGTTCGAGGAGGTGGTTGACCTTGTGGGCCGCGGTGAGTTCGCCGGAGTGGTTGGTCTTTGCGCGGTTCCGGACCTTGAGGAGCAGCGCGCTTCGGGCCGGCGGTCTTGGTTGTGCCGGTGGCGGTGACGGCGCGGATTTTGCCGTCGTGGTCGCGGAACCTGGCGTGAGCCAGGTGCCTGATGGGCTTGCCGTTCTCGTTGGGCTTCAGGGTCCTGGTGGAGATCTCTCCCCAGGTTCCGATGGGCAGTGGTGGCCCCGGCATGTGTCTCCAACCGGTGTGAGCGTTGCCTGTTCAACGCGTTGCCGGTGTGGAGGATCGGCGAGTCGGGACATGTCGGGCATGCATGTGATGTGACGCACAGTCACGGCGAGATGAGTCAGCACTTCCGGTCGGCGAGAGAGACGTGGCGGCTGAAAGCGTCGAGTAAGAGGTGACCTGTAGGCATGAAGAAACCCAGGCCACCTGCGTGACCTGGGCTTTTGGTGCGCCGCCAGGGACTCGAACCCCGAACCCGCTGATTAAGAGTGACCTGACGGACGTCCCTGACGATGGTAGCTAGTCCCCGCGCCTACCGTTTCCGCAGGTCAGAGCCCTACTTGATGTTGGTCGCTACCGATGCGGCCCCCGGCTTCACCACCGCTCCGTGATCCGCGTGTGATTCCAGCATATCTTCAGGCTTGTCTTCTGGCATCACTAGCCGTATCGTCTCCAGCATCACGTCAAGCATCAGCCGAGGAGGCAACGATGTCCCCCGACGCAGCCGACAAGGTTCGCGAGAACCGTGTCCGCCGAGCCGCTGAACGTCAGGGCCTTCAGCTGGAGAAGTCGCGCCGGCGCGACCCTCGCGCCATCGACTACGGACGGTATTGGCTCCGCCAAGACGACGAGATCGTCTACGGGGACAGCCGGACCGGAGCAACGCTCGACGAAGTCGAGCAGTACCTGACCCGGGATCCGCATCCGGACCACAACTGAAAAGCGCCCCCCGCAGCTGCGCGAACAGCACGCGAGGGGCTAGCCAGAACCCCTATCTAGGAGGGACCTGACATGAGCAATACCTTAACGGTGTCTGACCACCGCAGCTTGACCCTGCTGCAGTCACTGCATGAAGTGGAGTTGCGGCACAGGATTCAGGTCGGGATCGAAGCGGCCGACGAACTCAAGAGGAGGCTCGCTCAGCTGGAGCGGGACCGTCCCGAGGACCGTCCTGCCCGCCGTCCCGTCCTGGAGGTCGTGCGATGACCACCACAACCGCAGCACACCTCTTCCCGTCCCCACTGTCCTCCGACCCGGACGACCCGGACTTCCCGAGTTCCGTGGACGACGGCGCGCGCGACGTCAGCGTGACGCGCATCCATGGCCGCTGTGCCCCGTTCTGCGCCACCGAAGGCCCCACGGCGGGAGCCTCGGTCGCTGACCATGACGCGAAGTGCCTGTCGGCTGTCGGAGCAAGCGTGTCGCCCGTGCTCGAATCCGGTCGGCTTGCGCACCTGGTCGCCTTCCTCGCTCGTCCTTACCTGCATGGCACCTACTCCAGCGTCGATGCTGCCGCGGTCGAGCAGAGCGGCTTCGTGGAACTGTCGGCCGATATTCCGACGGCAGACGGCTGGGTGGAGAAGAACTTCTACCTGAGCGCAGCGGACGCTCGCACGCTGGGCGCTGGCCTGACCCGCATGGCTAACGTGCTCGAGTGGCAGGACGAGCTGCTCCGCACCGAGCGCGAGCGCCGCGAGAACCGGGACCACAGCGGTGAGGAGGTCCAGGCATGAGCACGACGGCTGCGCGTGGCGTCGTCCGCGCCTCCCTGTCGAGCAGCGTGTCCCGAGCCCTGGGATGGATCGTCGCCGCCGCGTGGCGGTCGCGGTTCGTCCCGCAGGACGGAGCCCACCCGGCGTGGTGCAGTCGACCGGCCGAGGGGTGCCGAGGGACTCACGCGAAAGCGTGGCTGGACAACCCCGCGCGGGATGTCAGTGAGTCGAGCTGGTATCTCAGTGCAGTGCTGCCGATCGGTGCCGACGAGAGCGCCGAGCCGCGGATTGTGGGGGCTCTCATGCAGCGGTCAGTCGGGTGGTTCGCCTCTCCGAAGGACGGGTCCACTTCCGTCTCGACGGCGCTGGAGCTCGACTTGGAGGAAGCTCGCGTGCTGGCTCTGGATCTACTGCGGGTCGTCCGTGAGGTCGAGGCCGGCGTCGCTCTCAGGCGGGACGTGCAGGCATGAGCACCTCGGTCTGGTCCCCGCCTTTGTCGTCCTCCGACTGGGACCCGTCCTCGTGGTTCCCGTCCCCGCTGTCGTCCGACCCGGCCTCCCCGTCCTGGGAGGACGGGGACAGGACGGTCAGCCGACTCCGAGGACGGTGCGCGCCGTTCTGCGGGGACGAGGGACCGGGACGGGACGAGACGGTTGAGGACCACGGTCCTGCCTGTGAGTCGTCCCCGGACCTCGTCCTGCGGGACGTCGTCACCAGGACGGGGACCGGTACTGGGACCGTCCTCGGGTCGCTCGCCGTCCCGTACCTGCATGGTGTGTATCGGTCCTGGGACGCTGCGACGGTCGAGCGACGCGGGTACGTCCAGATTGAGGTCGACGCCGGCACGCAGGACAGCCTCGTCCAGCTGTGTTTAACGCCTGAGCAGGCCCGGGCAGTCGCCGCGGGCCTGTACGGTCTTGCGGCCAAAGTCGAGCGGTCGGGTCGTACGCCCGGCGACTGAGTGTGTGGGGTACGACTCAGGTCGGCGTACCGGACCTGGTCGTACCCGCAGGACGGTAACCGGGACGGGAACCGTCCTCGGGTCGTTCCGGGACAGCGGGACCGAGTCGTACCCGACCTCAGGACGAGTCGGGCACGACTTGCACGTCGTCGTCCGACTGAGGACAGGACGGTCCCGGACCTGCCCTGACCTCTGCCCCGGACAGGTCAGAGATCCGGGGCAGGTCCTGACCTCAGGGCAAGGTCAGGTCAAGAGGTCAGGGCATGCCTCCAGGTCAGGACGAGGCACGCCTCCGGTTAGGGCAAGGGCAGGGCAGGTCACCTGCCGGGCCGGCCGACTACTCGGAAGTCACGCCAGGCCTGGTCGATGCCCTGGACCCGCAACTCGTACTGGTCGAGCCACCAGGCCTGGCCGCTGCCGCGCCGGTCAAGGTCTCGGGCCATGGCTTCGAGGTGTTGCAGGAGTGCGTCGTGGTCGTCCGGGTCCTCGGTGACCTCTACCGGTTGGTGCTTCCATTCGCGATCGTTCGTTCGGTTTCTGAGTGTGAGCCGCAGACGCTGCTGGTGTGCCATAGCTGCCCTTCGGTCGTTGTCTGTGCATCATCCACCGCCCGCCTCGGTGTCCGCGTCGTTCAAGGAGTGTTGTGGTGGCGAATGATCCGTTTGAGCTCGGACGGGAAGCGGGCCGGAAGGCCGCCGAGGAGCAGCCGCTGACCGATCAGCAGATGCGGCGCCTTCGCGTGCTCCTGAGCTTGATTCAGCGATGACGAAGAGCGTGCTACACCAGATCGCAGCCCTCGAGTCGTGGGCGACGACGGTCGACCGCACCGCGCGGACCCGACCCGCCCGCCAAGGCCTGGAAGCGAAGTTCGAGCGAGAAGTCGACCCGGAAGGGCTCATGGACCCGCAGACCAGGGCCAGAGCCGTCGAGGCGAAGCGCAAGGCGTACTACCTGCGCCTGGCCCTGAAGTCCGCTGAGGCGCGCCGGCTACGACGTGCGCCGGGCCTCGAGGAAACCGTCGAGGGCTGATTGCGAGATCCGGTATGTCGGGCGGCCCGAGGTCGCGAGATTCACCGCCAGCAGATCGCCGCGGCGGATGCTTCGACGGACATGCTCGACGGATACGCGGAGCTCGGCCGCGACCTCGGGAACGGTCAGCCAGGACATCTCTGCATCCCAATACAGACGTCCGTCGACGGTCTGGAACCGCGCCTCGCGCTCGGCCTTCCAGTCTCGTGTCGGCCAGGCGGCAATCAGGTCACAGGAGCCGGGAGTCCGGTGAAGTCCGGTCCGGTGGAGTCCGGTCGGACGAGAATCCGTTCTGAACCCTTCAAGGCGCGGCCGCGCGCACGCGCGCGTACGCGAGGCTGGAGCGACCTGTCAATGGCCCGGACCGGAGTCCGGAGCGCGAAAGGGTCGCCGAGCGGCCTGCGCTCAGATGCGGACGGTCTGCCGGGTTCGGATGGTTCTTCCGGTGCCAAGGGTGACCTCGATGAACACCTCGCGCGCACCCTCCTTGATGGCCTGCGCTGCGTAGACGAAGCGGTGCACCGTGTCCATGTCGGCGTACCAGGTCTCCGCCTCTCCCGGCTGGATTCGGTGTGGCAGCGGCGGCCCCATCGCATCACCGATGAGGTGGTAACTCATCCCCGTGCCGGCGAGAGCGATGCTGTACCTGGTCACGGTCACCTGCGCACGTCCGTGGTTCACGACCTGCACACCGAGCACCTCTGTCCCGTCGTATCCCTGCTCCCGGATCGATTTGAGCTCGAGTGGCAGCCCGTCTCGCTTGACCGGACCAGTGATCGCGGCGGCGCCAGACACCACACCGTGCATGAGCCGTGCCTTCGGTCTGCCGTTCGACCAGAACCACGTTGCGACCTGCCAGCCAGCGGAGAGGCCGGCGACCAGCAGGCCGACAATGGCCACGATCAGTGCCGCAACATCCATGCGGTGTTACCTCGACTCCGGGAGGTTCTGGAACTGGCGTTGGACGCAGCAGTCTCGCAGACGGTTCCCAGTCGCTGGCGGTGGATGACGTCGGCCCTAAGGGCGGCAACCGCGCGAGTCCGGACGCATCGAGGACGGCGTTCCGCCATGCTGTTGCCCTGGACCTGCAACAGAAGGGGATTCGATGCAGTCGAGCATCAACGAGCTGACGACGCTGGCAGGGCAGTTCAGGGCGAGCGACCTTAGGCCTCCAGCCGAGGTGGTCCAGGCGCTCGCCACACTCGCCAACAGCGTGCAGATCACGCATGCCATAGCCGCTACAACGCAGGCCAAGAACGTCGCCGCCGCCCCGAGGGTGACCTGGGACTGCATGGCGCTGGCAGGGGAGGCATTGATCAGCGTCCACGGCACCCGTCCCGCGCAGGAGTGGTATTGGGCGAGCCCAGGCTGGAAGGCGGGCGATGAGTTGGCCGCGGTGTTCGGGACCTTGGATCCGTTGTCGGAGGTCGTCGGATGCCGACTGCTCAGCGTTGAGTGCATGGAGACGGAGTACTGGTTCACTCGGTGGCAATTGCAGCTTCGCTCGGGCGACAGCCGTCCGATCCCATGGTCTGCGACGAACGGGGACGGGCACCAGGAGCATGAGACGTTTGCCCTTGAGGTCGCCAAGCGTCTGCGCTGAGTAGAAGGTGCCGCCGGCCCGGATCTGCCTGCGGGAGTGCCAGACGCCTCGACGCCCTGCGGAGCGCCGGCTCCCGCGGTGACCTCGGATCGGGGCTGGCGACGGATCCAGTCTGCCGGGAACCCGCTGTCAGCCGTGCGAGTTATCCACAGAGTCGAGGAAGTCCAGGTCGGGTAGCACGACCTCACGGGTCATGAGCTGGTAGCACGTTCCGTCGAAATCAGGAACGCGCCACACGCCCCAGTCGTCCAGCTCGGGCCCGTGTTCCCAGAACCGGTTGAAGTGGATGATCGCGTCCTCAAGGAGATCCTCGACCGTCCGGCCGCCGAGCGGATAGACGGTTTGGACCGGCTCGCCGTCATTCGGGACCCTGATCTCCATGACGGCGATGTAGCCCTGGGCAGCGGCCTGGTCAGCGTCCACTGTCAGTACCCCCTCGCCAGGAGCTCCATCTTCGCGTTCGCTCGCTGAGCGATCAGGTCCGCCTCGGCCATCGACACCCCGTTGTTCACGATCGTCTGGTGCAGGTGCACCTCACGCGACGACGACGAACCGCCCCAGCTGCCCGACATGCCCTGGATGTAGCGGCGCGGATCCTGGCCGGCCGGGACCACGTCGCCGTTGATCGGGGCCGTGAAGAACTCCTGGCCGAGTTCGTTGACCCGGTACGTCATCCCTGCCGTGACCCCGCCGCCGCTCGCGCGCGCGCCGGCGACCTTGACGCCGTACTGTGCCGTCGCGACACCGGCGCCGATCGCGTTCGCCTGCGCCTCGAGCGCCCACTGCGCCTTGTTCAGCGCGTTGATCAGCGCGAGGCCGCCGTCGAGGATGGCCTGCGCGATCCCCATGCCCTGGTCGGGGCCTTTGGCGACGATCTGCTCGATGAGGGTCTCGTCGACGCCACGCTTCCGCAGCGTCGCGATGAGCGCACCGAACTTGCCGAGGTCTGCGCCTTTGCCTTGCAGGTCGGCGAGCAGCCCCTTGCCGGTGAGCGACTTGGAGAACAGGTCGCCGATGTTCGCGCCGGACGTCAGCCCGGTCGCGACCTGGTTGGCGAGGTCGACCGCGGCCTTCTGCTGCGCGATGAGCTTCTCGATCGCGGCCTTGTGCGCCTCGGTCGCTTTCGCTGCCGCTTCGGCCCGGATCTTGTAGACCGCGTCGGCCGCGTTCGATGCCTTGGTCGCGGCCGTCGTCCGGATCTTTGCCTTGTACAGCTGGTCCTGCAGCGCGATGAGCTTCTTCTGCTCGGCTGCGACCCGCTTGCCCTCGGCGGCCTGCCCTGCCTTGGTGGTCTGCTTCGGTGCACGGGCTGCCGCGACGGCGCGCTGCTGCAACGTGATCGCCCGCTGGATCGCGGCCTGCTGCGCCTTGGCTGCCTGCTCGGCCCGGTCCGCCTTGAGTGCCGCGTCCTTCGCCGGTGCTGCGGCCCGGTTCGCCCTGTTGGCAGCTGCCAACGTGGACGTGTAGTTCACGCCTGCGGCCGGGTCGAACGGGACCCCGAGCTGCTTGAGCAGGAACGCGATGTCGACGAGCCGTCCACCAGGCAGCGTGAACCCGCCGTCGGCGAACGACTTGACGAGGCCCATGCCGAACTTGCCGGCGACCTGGCCGAGGATCTTCTCCGACCGGTCCCGCTTCGACGGGGCGAGCGGGATGAACGCTTCGCCGCCGGTCTCCTGCTCGGCCCACTGCACCATGCCTGCGCCCTTGCCGGGCGCGATCGTGGCCTGCGACGGGAGCTTCCCGTTGGCGTAGGAGGGGATGACGCCGTGCGGGTAGTAGCCGCCGTTCGCGTTCGGCGGGACCCGGACGCCGACGTCCTTGTGCGTGGTGGTCTCGACCATGTTCTTGTAGAAGTTCGTGGTGATCGTGACCGTCTTGGACGACGGGAGTGAGTTGAGCTCGCCCTTCGCCTTGGCGATATTCGCCTCGAGGTTCGAGATCTCCGCCTTGAGCGTGGCCTTCTGGGTCGCGGTCAGGTGCGGGTCCTTCAGCTTCGCCTTCGCGGTCGCGAGCTTGGACTCGAGGTCGGTGATGTTCGCCTGCAGCCGCGCCGTGCGAGTGACGTTGGGGATCGCGATGAACTGTGCTGCCATCGCGACGGCCTCAGCCTTGTTGTAGCCCATCTGCTGAGCGAGCTTGATGTACGCGGCACGGCCGGTCTCCGCGGCCTTGGCCGCCTTCACGTTGCCGTCGTTGGCGTTGCGCATCGCGACGGTCTGCTCGTTCGCACTGCGGGCCAGATCGTCCAGGGACTGCTGGTTCGCGCGACCTTTGGCGGTGTTGAGGTCATGCGTGTGGCCGTTTTCCTTGACCGACTCTGTCGCGGCATCGACCGCGGCCTGATAGCCGATCTCGGCTCCGGAAAGCTGCAGCAGGATGTTCGCGTTGCGGGTAAGTGCGTCGTTCGCCTTCTGGGTCGCGGCCCACTGGCGGTCGTACGCACCGGCAAGCAACGTGGCCGCGACGTTCGCCTCGTGGGTCGCGTGGGCGTTGTGCAGCGCCGAAGCCGTCGCGACAGCCATGCTCGCGCCGGTCTTGTTCAGGGAGTCCGCGAAGTTGGCGGTACCCATAGAAGCGGCCCTCGTGGCGGCAGCAGTCGCGTCCGTCGAACTCGTCAGCGACTTGAGGATGCCGATGCCGCCACCGAGACCGGAGAACAAGAACTTCAGCGGCTCCAGCGTCGAACCGATCCCGGCCATCGTGACGTCGACCAGGGAAAGCCCGTGCGTGAACTGCTCGAACGCCGTGTTGGCGTCGTTGAGGATCTTGATCAGCTCGAGCGCCGACTTCACGATGTTGCCGAGGCCGCGCACGAAATCGCCGAGCGCCTGCGGGTTCGCGGCGACACTGTTCGACAGGTCGATGAGGCCGTCCGAGATCGACTTGATCGCGTCCTTCAGCGCACCGCCCTGGCCGAGGTCGTCGAGGACCTTCGAGAAGGCGTCGCTGATCGGGCCGATCGCCGGGATCAGACCCTCGAGGGCGACGGAGAAGTTGTTGACGAACGAGTCGACTGGGTGCGCCAGGTCGGAGAATGCCTTCGAGAGGGTGGGGCTGAAATCGTCGACGGTCCGCTTGAAATAGCCGGCGATGTTGATCAGCACGGATTCGAACGGCTTCGACAGCAGCTGCATTTCGGTGCCGAGCCCGGACAGGGTCGTCGACCAGATGTGGCCGACTTCCTGGCTCTTCGCCGCGAAGATGATCGGCAGCGCGGCGAGCCCGGCGCCGAACGCGGCCACGAACGCGCCGCCCGCAACCGCGCCAGCAGCGGGCATAGCGGTCAGCACGGCCGCGGTCAGGATCGCGATCACGGCCGGGCCGAGGATCGGGGTCTTCAGCACACCGAGGAACCCGGAGCCGAACACGGTGCCGCCCGCCTTGCCGACGTCAGCGGCACCGCCCTTGCCGGTGAGCCACTTCCGCAGACCCGTGATGAAGCCCTTGCCGGATCGGTTGCCTGCGTCCTCGAACTTCTTCACGGCCCGCTCAGCGGACGCGGCGGACTCCTCGGCGCCGGCCAGCGACGATCCGCCCTTGCCTGACTTCTGGGCCTCGGCGAGCCGCAGCTGAGCGACCCGCAGACGTCCGAGGGCGTTCGCGTGGGCGTCGGTGATCTTGGATGCCTTCGCCAGGGTCTTCGACATGCTGTCGGTGGATTTGCCGACGTTCTCCGACGACTTGCCCAGCTTGTCGAGCTCGACGCTCGCGCCCTTGGCGGAGGTGCTGATCTTCTTACCTGCGGTCTCGGCCTCGACCCCGGCCTTGGTGACCTTGGTGCTGGCGGTGTCAGCTTTGGTGCCGAGGTCGTCGAAGCCGGTCTTCTTGCCGACGGTGGCGAGCTTCTTGTTGGCGCTGTCGGCGGCGGCTTCGAGCCGTTTGACGGCGGCGGGTGCCTTGACGCCGATGTCGCCGACGAAGTCGGAGATGTCGGCTTCGAGGCGGACCTTCACGGTGCGGTCGGCCATGGGTCAGCCCCTTCTCGAAGTACTGCGCGTCCTGGCCCCTACGGAGAAAGGCCAGGACGCGCCACGGACGCTGGCGAACGTCGGGCAGGAGGACAACCCCGACGTCAACCCGGTCCACCAGCGGGCACCAGGGAGCGAATGCCCGCCGGGGCTGCCGGCGTCCGAGATCATGGGTAAGCCTCAGGCCCGCGCAGCCACGGTCGGGCCGACCACAGGCTCGTCCGCCATCC
This sequence comes from Kribbella rubisoli, assembly GCF_004217145.1. GTDB lineage: Bacteria > Actinomycetota > Actinomycetes > Propionibacteriales > Kribbellaceae > Kribbella > Kribbella rubisoli. The sequence goes on from NZ_SHKR01000012.1 coordinate 1,141,411, forward strand.
CGGCGTCCATCGCGCGCAGGTAAGCCGGCGCAGGAAGGACCGCTTCCGGACCCCAGGTCGACGAGCCGTAGAACTCCCGCGGATCAGGGCCGTTGATGATCCCCTCGAAACGCTTGCCCTCGAACGGGACGGCCAGCTCGTTGTGCGGGTCGCGGCCGTCTGCGATCTCTCGCAAAGCCCAGGCCTTCCGCTTCGCGGACTCAACGGCCCGCCACAACGACTCCCGCGGGCTCTGCGCGATCTCGCGAGGACCGCCGGCGTTCGAGACGATCACCACGCTGCTGCCCGGCTCATCGCCACGATCCACCATCCACGGCAGGCCGCTGAACTCCTCCAGAGCCGTCAGCAACTCCTGCTGCCGGGCGTCGAACCCGTCCAGCCTGGCCTGCGCACGAGCCTGCTCAGCGTCGACCTCATCAGCCTCCGCCAGTACCACAGCTCGCGCCGCAGCTTCGAGCCTGGGCGTCGCCGCGGCAACAGCGCGCGACGCGATGTCGATCCGGTCCCGGAGCTCCGCCATCGACTTCGACAGCCGCACAGCCGCCGACTCGTCAGCCAGGACCTCCTCGCCGGCCCGCTCCTGCAGGGACTTCAACTCAGCGGTCGCAGCAGCCTCCTCGGCCTCCCACCGGGCAACGACAGCCCTGTGCGCTTCGACCTCTGCCGCGGCTGCCTCACGCGGCGTCTGCTTGGCGGTCATCGGCGCACCCCCGGACTCTGCCGCATCGCATCCCGATGCCGCTCCAGCGCCGTCACCGCTGCCGCGACGCTCTTCGAGTTCTCGCGGCACAACATGGCCTGACTCTGCGCCTCAAGCTTCGCCCGCTCGGGCGACAGCCCCATCGTCCGCTGCGCCTCCGCAGCCACCTCACCAATCAGCGCCGTCATCCGACCCTGCAGGTCGCCAGCGGTCGCCGTGCTTGACCGAGGCGTGGCGAAAACGCGGTCGGCCTCAGCCAGCCGCGCCGGGTCGACCGAGCCGAAGGCCTCCGCGATCTTCACGTTCAGCGCCTCGTTCACCGACATCGTCGGCTCCCCGGCCTCACGCAGTTCACGCTGCCGCGCCTCCACCGCCCACTGAGGTGGCTTCCTGCTGAACGCCTCAGCGATGGCGATCGCCACCTCCGCCTCTGATGGTTCCTTGCTCGTCATGCGGCCCTCCGGCTCTCGATCAGGTCATCCACCGAGGGCGCGTGCACCCTCCAGGCCTTCCCCGACTTACGGCCGAGCAGGTCGCCGGCGTTAAGCAGCTGGCACACCCGCTCCCGGGTCAGTCCGAGCCGCATCGCGGCATCCGCGGTGGATATCTCCAACCCTGCCGAGTCGGACGCGACTTCCGTTTCCGCACTTCCGTCAGCGGAAATTGCAGCGGCGACCTCCTCGTCCGACAGCTGAGCGGCAGCGGCACGCAACTGCGCATGAGCCCGGAACAGGTCACGTGCCACGTCTAGAACTCCAAGCCGAGCGCAGTCCTCGGCCGCCTGCCGCATCTGGCCGCCCACCTCACGGAGCAACCATGCAGCGGCCAGCGGAGGCACCGAGGCTGACAGCAGAGCACGCGCCATCAGGCGGCCTCTGCCGAGCTGCAGACAGAACGCAACTGCGCGGATAGCGTGGCGGCCCACGACACCGCAAGCTCGGCGAGGGACGCAACCATGGAGAAGCTCGACGACACCTGGAACAGCCGTGACCTGCCATTCCTCATCGAGATCGCGCAGCGGCTAGAAGCGAATCCCCACGGACCCATCTGGGGCCACGAGGCCGCTGCCGCAGTAGGCCTCAGCGAGCAACAGCACCAAGCAGCGACGGCGCGCCTCATCTCTGCTGGATACATCGAGGTCCAACACCTCGACCAGTTCGAGGACATCACCGGGATCAGCGAGAGCGCCGCGCGGGCAGTTGGCCTCTGGCCCACTCCTGAAACCGGCCTCGAACGCATGATCGCCGCACTCGAGGCCATCGCCGCGAACGCCAGCGACGACGACACCCGATCGCGAGCCCGCAAGATCCTCGAGGGATTCGGCGGCGCCGGCAAGCAGATCGCGATCGCAACCGCGACGGCCGTCGTCACCGGGCAGATACCGACCTGACACACACAGGCCGCCATCACGCGGCCTCCGGCGGATCGTCCGGGCACGGGGCGCCGCCGTACCCCATTGCCGCGAGCAACGGCGGCACAGCGCCCACCAGCAGCCGCCAGCGCCGTCCAGGACCATGCGAGACGACCGCCCGCCAGCCGGCGACCTCCGACAGTTGCGCGCCCGGCACAGCGACCACCAGCACCGCCACGTCGGCGCCCACACGGCGGACGTAGGCCTCCAACGCGACCAGCCACCCGTCGACCTGCCGCACATCCGGAACGCCGGACGGATCCCGCGTCGACCGCACCGACCACACCACGCCCGGCGTACCCGCGATCGCATCCAACGCCCGGTTCGACGATGACGGCTGACGCTCGACGTACGGGAAGCCGTGCGCCTGCAGGTACCGCACCAGCAGCGTCACCGCCGACGTCTCGAGCGCACGCACCAGCCGTACCTCGTTGCGCACCAGCAGGCCGGCCGACCGGGCAGCAGCGAACTCCCGGCGGCTCACCGCTCCATCTCCGGAGTCCAGATCCACGCCAACTGCAGCTTCATCAGCTCGAGGTCTTCGTGCTGATGCGAGTCCATGAGGCCGGGGCGGCCGAGCATCGCCATCGCGACGGCGACCTGTGTCATCTCGGAGGCGTTCAGTGGCAGGAAGAGACGTAGCAGCAGGCGTTCCGCTTCCCCGCCGCTCGGCCCGAGCGCGAGGTCGAACGCGTCGAGAGCCATGCTGTAGCACTCGAACCACGTCATGTGCCCGGCCATGCCGGCCGCGCGGCGCTGCGCGCGATGCCGGGCGCCGCTTCGCAGCCGACGCCACCGGCGCCGTACGTGCCACCTCGCTGTTGCCAGGACATTGGCGATCATGACGTTGCCTCCTCGCTCGATCGGTCCGGTGCTTGCCAGGCGACCTCGAGGCGCAGCTGGTCGACCCACCGGCGTACCGCGGGCTGCCACGCGGCCTGCACCAGCCCGGCGTCACGCTCACGACCTGGAAGGCTGTGCGCGAGAGCGACAGGCAGCCGCGACCAGACCAGCTCGATCGCGATGCATCCGGCGACTCTGCGCAGCGCGACCTCGTCGAGATCGCGGAGCAGGTTGTGCACGTCGAGGATCGCGTCTTCCTTGCCGGGAGCATCGACCACCGCGGACAGGACGTTGAGCGCGACGGCGTACACGTCCTCGGTGGCCATCTGTGAGCCCTTCACGACGTCACCGCCGGCGGTTCGGCCATCGCCCGCAGGTGCCGCACCACGACCTGCGCAGTGGGAGAGCCCGGGGTCACGTCGTGGCCGAGTTCGACCAAGACATCGCGCAGCACAGTGAAGATCCGTTGCCCCTGCGCCTCGGAGACCCTGGTGCGCCGCTCGTCGATCCGCGCATCGAGCACCGTCTTGGACAGCCGGCCGACCCGATCCAGCCACTCGCCGAGGGCCATCAGCGTCGCGGGGGCCAGGCGCTCCGCTTCCGCGAGCTCGTGCTGCAACCGCTGCACGAGGCCGTCAGCTGTCGTTGCGGCAGCTAGCAGGGCCTCACCTGGGTCGCGGACCTCGATGGGGTCGCCGCGGTTGGCCGCTTCCCACACCGCTACTCGCGCCTCACGACTCGCCGCGACCTGCGGAGCTGCGCCGCCGTGGTGGAAGCAGACTCCGCCACCGACTACCCATTGGGTGCACTGCAGCTTGGTTGCCTTCGACGTCGCCGTGCATCGGGAGGAGAGAGGGTTGCTCCTGCTCATGCGTGGTGGGCCTTTCTCGTGCGACGCGGGTGATCGAACCCGCTGATTACGAATCCGATGGGAGGTGCAAACCCGCAGGTCACGGGCCACCTGGTCACACGGTGGTCACACGCTTCCGAGTGGCCGCGGCTGGTGGCGCGGCGGCGGGCATGGCCAGAGGCCGAGGTGGCTGCCCCCTCCTGCCGCAGCTCGGCCGGCCAGGGACATGGGGTGTCGAGTGACATGAGGTCCGGCCGCCAGCCGCATCCGCCGGCGGCTGCCGCGCGTCTCCTGAGTCCTTCGAGATCGTGCCGATGTTGCTTGCATCGTTCCTGCGGTGATGCGGTGGCGAGGGTGAAGGGGAGGGTGCGTGGTGCTGTCCCGTTGACGGTCACGGAGGCCGGGGTGACTGGATGATGATTTGGATTTGGATCATCAAGTCCAAGATCGGGGACAGCCGGGGAGGTGTTCGTGGGGGCGTTCCCCGTTCCCCGTTCCTTATAGAGCGGGGAACGGGGGAACGGGTACGCCGTGCGTTTCCTGGGAACGGCAGGGAACGGCATGGGAACGGTGGGAACGGGCTTCACTTCGACTCCTGTGCCGGCGCGAATGGGCGGATGAGGGCGTGTGGGGTCTGATCCGCGACGAAGCCGTCGACGATCAGGAAGTCGAGGGCTTCCTTGAGCTTGGTGCGGTTGCCGGTGGCGGCTGTGAGGATGGCGCGCTGGGCGAGCGGGCCCTTCTCCTGGAGCAGGTCCGAGATGCGCTGCATAAGGACTGTCGGGCGCCAGTCGGACCGGGGCTGGGTATCGCCGGGTGGCTCGATGGCGATGGTTGCGCTGTGGTCGCTGCGGCTGTCGAGGACTAGGTCGGCGTACCAGTGGAGCCCGCCGCTGCTTGGCAGCGCGTGGTGCCGCAGTTGCCCGGGGCGGTCCTTGGAGATCTTGACCGTGGACCGGCCGGTGAGACCGATGCCGAAGGCCTGACGGTTCTCGAGGATGAATCCCACGCCGTCGAGCGCGTTTAGCTTGTGGACGCCTCCGAGGGCGTAGCGGCCGCGGCCATCCTTGTCCTTGACGACGTGGTCGAGGGATACGACGGCTGGTCCGCGGTCGGCGATCCTGCGCGGGAGCATCCGGCCGAACCTGGCGACGTCGGCGTTGTCGAGTGGGTTCATGCCGTGGAGCACCATCGCCTCGGTGATGCCGTCCAGGACGACGAGCGTCGGCGTGTGGATTGCCAGCAGCATCATCAGATCGTCGCGGTGGACGCCGGCGCCGAGCTGGTCGGTCGGCCGCAAGTAGTGCAGCTGCTTCAGCATCGGGTCGCGGTCGACGCCGAGTGCGAGGAGGCGCCGGACGGCGGTTGACTCGTCGTCCTCGAAGTCGATGTAGACGACGTGGTTGCCTGAGCTGATCTCGTCCTTCGTGGCGGCGAGCGCGAACCAGGTCTTGCCGCCTTCGGTCTCGGAGACGACCGTGTGGCACTTGCCGAGGTAGAACAGTCCGCGGCCGTCGGTGCGCTGACCGACTGTGGGGATTGGTGGTTCCCAGGAGCCGTCGAGGACGGAGCCGAGGTCGACTGGACGCCAGGATCGGGTCAGCACTGGTGTGTCGTCGCTCTCCGATGCAGCGTGACTATTCATCGTGCACCGTCCCGCCTGGCAGGGATACGCGGGACGAGGGACTGCAGTTCCGCGAGCTGGCTGCAGGCTCGGCTGCGGCACAGGCAGAACCACCCTTCGCCGGGCAGATGCCCAATGCGGTATCGCTTCCCGTCGGCGTGTTCAGCGGTCGCGGAGACGACCTGTCGGTGAGCATGCGTATCGACGTAGACGATCTCGATCATCGTGACCGCCTTTCGGTGAGACGCCACGTCCGGATTACGGCGCCACGGTGGTGGCCTGAGGCGTCGTCGCTGACTTCCCAGCCGGCGACCTTGATGACACCTGATCGGGCGAGGCTTGAGTACGTGGCGCCGATCATCTGGGGCAGGCCGACCTGGCCCGTCAATGCCCGGCGGACTCGGTTGACGCTGATCCGCCCGTCGTGCTCTGCCGCATCGGTGCGGATGCTCGTGATGATGCGGTCGCGGTCCTGCTCCATCGGCCCCCGGAGCTGTTCCGTGCGACTCGTTTGGGCATCAGGCTGCCGGTGGTGGGCTACCGTGGACACGCTGAACCTCTTCGTCGGTGTTGAGAGTGGCGGCTGTGGGCTCCGTTGTGGCGACGGAGCCCCGCTGCTTGTCAGGGGAGAGCCCGAGCAGTTCGAGCAGGTCGGCGGTGACGACCTTGTATCGAGCTCCGAGTCGGAGAACCCTGCAGGGGAATTCGCCGCGGGCAGCGAGCTCGTAGGCCTGGTTGCGGCCGATGCCGATAGCCCGTCCCGCGGTGGGCAGGTCGACGGTCGCGGGGAGTGCCAACAGTTCATCGCGGGTCATGCGATCTCCCGGAGCTCGTCGAGAAGACGCCGGTAGCGGATCGCGTGCTCGAGGCGGGGTTCGGACTTGCCCTGCTCCCAGCGCAGGACCGTCACAGGGCTGACTGCGAGTTCGTCCGCGATGTCGCGGAGCGTTGCACCAGCTTCTTCACGAATGCTCTTCCGCGATGCCGGCGCTGGAAGGCGCGCGGCGCGGAGACGCTCAACCAGGCCACCGTCAGCGGTGGCAGTCGTAGACTCCATGTCCACACGCTAGTCATCCGAATGCAACAAAGTCAACAGTTGCAGTTGTAGACGTATGCGACTGCAGTTGTTGACCAGAGGTAACAAGGGCACTAGATTCAAGATCATGGCGAACGTGCGAGACGACCAGCCCGAGCCCTTGGTCGTCCCCCTCAGTAAGGACGGCCACGAGTCGTTGACCTTCGACGTTGGAGGGATCTCGGGATGGGCGGGCTATCACTCGCCCGAGACGGAAGAGCGACAGCTCCTGGTGCAGCTGCGAGTCGGTCCCGAGACTGACGATCCGGACGCACCAATCGAGATGCGTGAGCTCCGCGTGGCCGCCCAGAGTGGAGCGGCGTTCAACAGCGCGTTCCTGCGGACCATTCCAGTGGCGCGGATCACGGCTGCCATCAACCGGCCGGCAATCGCTGAACAACTTCGACCGCTCTTGGCGCCGACGAATGAAATCCAGGCAGATGACTTCCCCGGTTCAGGTCAGTGGGTCTACGCGCTACCTCCGCGGTCGCGGGCGACGCTGCGGCCGAAGTTGAAGATCAAGGATCCCGGAACCCGTCGGCGGCCGGACGACTTCTATCGACAGGTCGCTGAGGCCTATCTGGCCCAGGCAAGCATCAGCGACCAGGCGGCTCGGGATCTTGCCGAGGCGAACGCTGTCCCGGTCTCGACGGCCCACCGCTGGCTGAAGGAAGCGCGCAATCGGGGATTGCTGAAGATGCCCGGGCAGGGAGGAGAGTGAGATGAAAGGCTCGACGTTCAAGAGATGTAGTTGCCTGGTCGAGTACGACACCCGCGGCCGGCGGAAGGCGTGCAACAAGCGTCACGGCAGCTGGTCGTTCGTCGTCGACGTAGGCGCGGATCCGAAGACCGGCAATCGTCGGCAGGTCCGCCGAGGAGGGTTCCGCACCCAGGACGAGGCGCAGAAGGCGCTCGACGCGGTGATCGGAAAGGTGCGACGCCACGAGCCGATCGATGACCGGATGACCGTGGGGGAGTGGCTGGCGTTCTGGCTGGCCGAGAAGACCAAGCCGACCGGCGCATCCGCCGCGGGGAAGAAGATTCGCCCGGCGACCGCCCAGGTCTACCGGCAGCACGTCGACGACTACCTTCTGCCGCAGCTCGGCCGGGTCGCGTTGGCGAAACTTACGGCAGAGCACATCACCAAGGGATACGACGCGATCCTCGCCGACAACGCCCTGAAGACGAAGGGGCGCAAGTTCGGGCCGACCACGCTCAAGCGGATCCATGCCTGCCTGTCGTCGGCGCTGAACGCAGCCGTGAAGGCGCAGCGGATCAGCAGAAATCCTGCCGCCTATGTGACCCTTCCGGACGCGACGCGGCCGAAGGTGAACCCGTGGAGCCCGGCCGAGCTCGGAGCATTCCTCGACCACGTCGCTGCGCACCGGCTCGGATCGCTGTTCGAGGTCATCGCGTTCTGTGGGCTCCGCCGCGGCGAGGCCCTCGGCCTGCGGTGGCGCGACGTCGACATGTCCGCCGGCATTCTCGTCGTACCCGAGCAGTTGGCCGGCGTGAAGAATGGCGAGCCGATCTTCGCCCCGCCGAAATCGGACAGCGGCGACGACGTCGTGATCGAGCTTTCACAGGCGACCATCGGCGCGCTGATGGCGCACCGGCTGCAGCAGGACCTCGAGCGCTCGGAGTGGGGCACCGGGTACGCCGGGCATGACCTGGTGTTCGCTCGGGAGAACGGGGCGCCGTACGAGCCGACCTACATCACGAAGACCTTCAAGGCGCTCGCTATCGAGGCAGGTCTGCGGCCGGTTCGTCTGCATGATCTTCGTCACGGCACGGCGTCGCTGATGATCGGATCGGGCGCATCGCTTGCCGTCGTCAGCAAAGTGCTGCGGCACTCGTCGCATGCGATCACTGCCGACACCTACACCCATCTACTGGGTGGCGTCGGTCGGGCAGCGGCCGAGGGGGCAGTCGCGATGGTGCCGCGGGCCGACCGTGATCAGCCTGCGGCGTCTGTGACCGCATCGGAGCGGCTGCGTGACCAATCGGTGACCACTGGCCCCTTGAACGTGAGTGAGGCTCCATCCGCTGATGTGCGGAAGGAGCCTCTGACCAGCGGTGATGCTGGTGCGCCGCCAGGGACTCGAACCCCGAACCCGCTGATTAAGAGTCAGCTGCTCTGCCAATTGAGCTAGCGGCGCATTTCTTGCTTTCGAACGAAGAGGATCGTAGCAGGGGGATCGTGGAGATGCGAAATCGGTTAGCGGGTGAGGATGGTCATGGCTGCGTTGTGGCCTCCCAGGCCGGAGACGGCGCCGCCGCGGCGGGCGCCGGAGCCGCAGATCAGGAGGTTGGCGACGTCGGTTTCGGTGCCCCAACGGCCGGCTTCGGAGGGGTCGGTGACCCAGGGCCATTGGAGGTCGCCGTGGAAGATGTGGCCGCCGGGCATGCCGACGGATGCCTCGATGTCGTACGGCGTTTTGGCCTCGATGCAGAGGTTGCCGTCGGCGTCGCGGGCGATGCAGTCCTCGAGCGGCTCGGCCAGGTACGACTCGAGACCGGCCAGCACGCGGCGGGTGGCTTCGGTGCGGACGGAATCGTTGTCTGAGGCAAACAATCGGGCCGGGAAGTGGACGCCGAAGACCGTCAGGGTCTGGTGGCCGGAGGCAATCAGCTCGGGGGACAGGATCGTCGGATCGGTCAGCGAGTGGCAGTACACCTCGGACGGCGGCACGGCGGGCAGCTCACCGCGCAGGGCGGACTGGTACGCCGTCTCGAGCTGGCTGTAGTCCTCGTCGATGTGGAACGTACCGGCGAACGCCCGCGCCGGATCGTCACCGGTCTTCAGGGCCGGCAGACGACGCAGCAGGAGGTTGATCTTCAGCTGCGACCCCTCCGGCTTCTCCGCGCCGCTCTGACCACGCAGCGCAGCCAGGGTGGACGGTGCGACGTTCGAGAGCACCCAGGAGCAGTCCACTGACCGCTCACCGTCGCCGCCGAGCCAGGTGACCGAACCGCGGACCCCGTCCACCTCGACAGCGGTCACTGCCGAGTTGGTGACGAGTACGGCGCCTGCACGCCGAGCTGCAGCGGCCAGTGCATCGGTGACCGCTCCCATGCCACCCACAGGCACCCGCCACTCACCGGTGCCGTTGCCGATGAGGTGGTAGAGGAAGCAGCGGTTCTGGATCAGGGACTTGTCGTGCAGTCCGGCGAACGTACCGATGACGCCGTCCGTCGCGACGACTCCACGGACAGTGTCGTCGGTGAAGCGCCGCTCGATGGTCTCGCCGAGCGGCCGCTCCACCAGCTCGTCCCAGAGCGCACCGTCGACACGGGCACGCATGTCAGCGGCGGTCTGGAGTGGCTCGAGCAGAGTGGGCGCCACGGCCTCGGCCAGCGAGCTGACCGAGCCATAGAAGTCCGCCCAGGCCGCGTACTCCGCGTCACCGCCGGTCAGGGCCTGAAACGACTCGCGCGTGACCGCCCCCTCTGGTCGCTCGACCATGAGGCCGACGTCGCGGCCGGACCGGCGTACCGGGGTGTACGACGCGACCGCGCGCGAGCGGAGGTCCAGACTCAGGCCGAGGTCGGCGACGACCTTGTCGGGCAGCAGGCTGACCAGATATGAGTACCGGGACAGGCGGGCGTCCACACCACGGAACACGCGCTCGCTGACTGCTGCGCCACCGGTGTGCGCCTGTTGCTCCAGGATCAGCGTGGACAGCCCGGACTGGGCCAGATACGTGGCGGCGACGAGGCCATTGTGCCCACCGCCGACTATGACGACGTCGTAGAAGTCCTTCATCCCACCGGCCAATCGAGCTCGTGATAAGCGGCGTCCCAGAACATCCATTCGTAGCGGCACGTCATCGCGAAGTGCTGATGACAACGGTCCCGCTCTGCGGCTCCCACGTCCAGTCCGTCTGTCACAGCGAGCACGTCCTCGACGACCGCGTCGAACTCCTCCGAGCCGTACGTCTCGATCCACTTGCGGTACAGCGGGTCCGGTGAGGACCGCTTGAGCAGCTCCCGCCCGACGTCGCGGTAGATCCAGTAGCAAGGCAGTACGGCGGCCACGGCCTCGGCGTAAGTGCCGGTGGCACACACAGCTGTCAGATAGGACATGTACGCCGTTGTGGTCGGACCGGAACCGGCTGCGTCGACGTCGTCGGCGGTGATGCCCAGTGACTCCAGCAGGGACGTGTGCAGCTCCCGCTCGACCGCGATGGCGTTAGCGGCGTGCAGCGCGAACATGCTGACGGCATCGTCGTCCGGAGCGCGCCCCGCGACCAGGCTGAGCGCCCGCGAGTACGCGCGGAGGTAGTGACTGTCCTGGATGATGAAGTACCGGAACGCGTCGTGGTCGAGGGTCCCGTCGGTCAGGCCGGTGATGAACGGATGCCGGACTATGTCGTCGTACACGGAGGCGGCACCGCGGTCCCACAGCTCGCCGGAAAACGTCATCCCAACTCCTCGCCGTTGACTCCGACCGACCTTATCCACAGACGCGGCGCCGGGTACGAGACGAACGTCACTCGTGCGCCCTACTCTGAGGCATGAGTAGCCAGGGGGAGATGCCGCCGGACTCGCCGCTGTTGCGGCGGATCCGCGCGTCGGTGATCGGCGACGACCAGGTGATGCCTGGACCGTACGGTCCGCGACGGGTGACGTACGCCGATTACACCGCCTCCGGGCGCGCGCTGACCTTCCTCGAGGACTTCATCCGCGACGAGGTCCTGCCGCGGTACGCGAACACGCACACCGAGTCGAGCGGGACCGGTCTGCAGACCACCCGCCTACGCGAGGACGCCCGCCGGATCATCCACAACGGCGTCGGGGGTGACGACGAGACCGCCCTGATCTTCTGCGGATCCGGTGCGACCGGGGCGATCGACAAGCTGATCGGGATCATGGGTCTGCGGATCCCGGCCGAGCTCGACGACACGTACCACCTGACCGATCAGATACCGCCCGATCAGCGGCCGGTCGTCTTCATCGGGCCCTACGAGCACCATTCGAACGAGCTACCTTGGCGCGAGTCGATCGCTGATGTGGTCGTGATCAGTCAGGACACCGACGGCCACATCGACATCGACCAGCTGGAGTCGAGGCTGCAGGAGTACGTCGATCGGCCGGTGAAGATCGGATCGTTCTCCGCGGCCAGCAACGTCACCGGCATCGTCAGCAACACGCAGCGCGTCTCGGCGCTCCTGCATCGGTACGGCGCCCTGTCGTTCTGGGACTGCGCCGCGGCCGCGCCGTACGTCGAGATCGACATGTACGGCGGACGTGACCAGGACCCGTTGTCGTACAAGGACGCGATCTTCCTCAGTCCGCACAAGCTGATCGGCGGGCCGGGGACTCCCGGCGTACTGGTCGCTCGGCGGGAACTGCTTCGCAACCGGGTGCCGGATGTGCCGGGTGGCGGGACTGTCGCCTACGTGAACCCGCTCGAGCATAAGTACCTCGACGACCCGGTGCACCGCGAGGAGGGCGGGACGCCGGCGATCATCGGGTCGATCCGGGCCGGGCTGGCATTCCAGCTGAAACAGGCGGTCGGGATCGACGTGATCCGCGCACACGAGGATGCGTACCTGCGGCGGGCGGTCGAGGCGTGGAAGGCCGAGCCTGGCCTGCAAATCCTCGGCAACCTCGACTCCGAGCGGCTGTCGATCGTGTCGTTCGTGGTGAAGGCTCCGTCCGGGCGGTACCTGCACCACAACTTCGTGGTCGCGCTGCTCAATGACCTCTTCGGCATCCAGTCGCGCGGCGGGTGCTCGTGCGCCGGCCCGTACGGTCACACGCTGCTCGGGATCGACATCGACCGCTCGCATCTGTTCGAGGAGGAGATCCTGCATGGTTGTGAGGGGATCAAGCCGGGCTGGGTGCGGGTCAACTTCAACTACTTCATCTCGGAGGCTGTTTTCACGTACGTCGTCGAGGCGGTGAAGCTGGTCGCCCGTGACGGGTGGCGGCTGCTTGGGGACTACCGCTTCGACCCGTCGAACGGTCTGTGGCGGCATCATCGAGGGCCGGTCGAGCCGCCGATGCGGCTGTCGCAGGTCGGGTACGACGCCGACGGCACGCTCAGGTACCCGCGCCACGATCACACCGCGCCCGAGTCTGCTCTCGACGACTACCTTGCTGAGGCTCGGGACCTGCTCTCTACGTGTAAGCAGGTCAGCGATCCGGAAGGCCAGGTGAATACCGACTTCGATCACCTCCGTTGGTTTGATCTCCCGTCGCGTTGCCTGATCCGTGACTAGTCGGGTGCTCGGGGTCGATGCGTGCAAGAAGGGTTGGATCGGCATCGCGGGAGATCTGCGGGCGTACTTCGCTGTGACGATCGGCGAACTGGTTGAGCGGGCCGAGGTCGATGGGTCGCTGGCGGTGGTGGGGATCGACATTCCGATCGGGTTTCCTGTGAGCGCGGCGCGGGAAGCGGACGTGTTGGCGCGGCGGGTGGTGGGGAGGCGGGCGTCGTCGGTGTTCGCGACGCCTGTGCGGGCGGCGTTGGAGGCCCCGACGCATGCGGAGGCGACGGCGTTGAATGTCGAGGCGACGGGGAAGGGCGTGAGTCAGCAGGCGTTCGCGTTGGCCAAACGGATCCTTGAGGTCGATGCGTGGGTGCCGGGTGCGCGCTGTGCGGTGATCGAGGTACATCCGGAGGTGTGCTTCGCGACGATGGCGGGTCGGCCGTTGTCGCATGCGAAGTCCACTTGGGCGGGCGGGGAGGAGCGACGGCGGTTGCTTGCGGGGGTCGGGATGAGTGTGGTTGGAGATATCGGGTTGGCGGGTGAGGTGGCGGGCGTCGACGACGTACTCGACGCGGCCGCGGCTGCGTGGTCGGCCGGACGGTACGCGGCCGGGCGAGCCCGCGCGTACCCGAACCCACCGGAGACATTCGCGGACGGCTCATCAGCCGCCATCTGGGCCTGACCTTGCGATCCGCCGCTGGGCGGACCCGGCCCGAGCGCGCCACTCCTGTTCGAGGTCGTCGCGGCAGTCGGATAGACCGCCGGCGGGGCATTAGTGTCGTCGTGTGAGCACCGAGGACGAGGCGGACGGGAGCGAGAGCCTCCTGACAGTGCTGGTCGCATTGTGCGCGAACCTGTTGATCGCGGCCGCGAAGACGGTCGTCGCCGTGATCACCGGGTCCGCCTCGATGACGGCCGAGGCGGCGCACTCCTGGGCCGACACCGGTAACGAGATCTTCCTGCTGGTCGGGGAGCGGCGGGCGCAGAAGCCGGCCGATCGGACGCACCCGCTCGGGTACGGGCGGGTCGGCTACATCTGGTCGATGTTCGCCGCCTTCGGCCTGTTCACGGTCGGCGCCGCGGTCTCGGTCTGGCACGGCGTCCAGTCGCTCCAGCACGGCGAGGCGGACAGTACGTCGTACGGCTGGGCGTACGCCGTACTCGGGGTGTCGTTCGTGCTCGAGGGGATCTCGTTCACGCAGGCGATGCGGCAGACGAAGGCCGGTGCGCTGGAGCGGATGCTCAGACCGTGGCGGTACGTGCGGCTCACGTCGAACCCGGTCCTGCGGGCGGTGTTCGTCGAGGACCTGTCCGCGCTGATCGGCATCCTGATCGCTGCGCTCGCGATCCTCATGCACCAGCTCACTGGCAACGCGGCCTGGGACGCGGTGGGGTCGATCGTGGTCGGCATCCTGCTCGGCGCGGTCGCGCTGTTCCTGATCAGCCGGAACATGGACTTCCTGACCGGCGAGGCGGTGACGCCGCTCGCGCGGAACCGGGTGCTCCGCGCGCTGCTCGAGCACAAGGACATCGAGCGGATCACGTTCCTGCACATGGAGTGGGTCGGCGCCGACCGGATCTTCATGGTCGCCGCGGTCGACGTCACCGGGAACGAGTCCGAGTCCGAGGTGGCCGCCCGGCTGTATGCGATCGAGGACGCGCTCAACGCCCGCAAGGAGATCCAGCAGGCGATCCTCACGCTCTCGCGCCCCGGCGACGCCACCAGCCTGCAGCCGAGCCAGCTACCGGCCTGGTACGTCGAACCGTCCTAGGGCACGTTCGCGAGGAACCGCGAGCGATCGACCACGACGCGTTCCAGCTCGCCGTCCGCGATCAGCTGACCAGCCGAGTTCGTAGCGCGGACCCGGAAGAGCAACTGGCGACCATCCACGGCAGGATCGTCCGCCACGATGTCCACGGTGTCGCCGACGCGGGTCGGCAGCCGGTGGCGGATGCGAACCGCCGTACCGACCGAGGTCTGACCGGGATCGAGCACGCGCAGGGCGAGCTGAGCGGTCGCGTACTCGAGCCAGGTCAGCAGGCGCGGCGTGGCGAGGACCTCGACGTCCCCACTGCCGACGGCAAGCGCGGTGTCCGCGGGTGTCACTTCATGGCGCACGGCAAGCTGCCCCTTCTCGGCCCGTCGGCGGGTGTACGCTCCCGCCCGTGGAGCCCGTACACGTGGCAATTTCAGCGTTGGCTGCATTGTTGCCGATCACGAATCCGATCGGCGCGCTGGCCACCTTCGCGGGGCTGACGGGGGGCGTCGACCGCGCCGCGATGAGACGCCAGGCGGTGATGACCGGCGTCTACGTGCTCGGCATCCTCACCGTGTTCGCGCTGCTCGGCACGCTTGTCCTGGAAGGGCTCGGCATCGGCCTGCCCGCGCTGCAGATCGCCGGCGGCCTCGTCGTCGCGCACTCCGGCTTCGGGATGATCGTCTCCCGCGAGACGCTGACCGACGACGAGAAGACGCACGGGGTGGCGAAGCCCGATGTGTCGTTCTCGCCGATGGCGCTGCCGTTGATCGCCGGGCCGGGCGCGATCGGCGTGGTGATCGCACTGACCGCGCGGCACCCCGGGATCGAGAGCCGGCTGAGCGTGATCGTCGCGGGCGTCGTCCTGGCAGGTCTCGTCGCCGTCCTGCTGCGTTTCGGTACGCCGTTGGTCGACAAGCTCGGGCCGACGGGACTGGGCGCACTCAGCCGGATCATCGGCTTCCTCACCCTCGCGATCGGCGTCGAGCTCGTGACACACGGCGTACTCGCCGTGAAGTAATTCGCATTAGCATCGATTTCGGTGCGAGGCTGGTGGCATGACGATCGAGTACGACCGGCTTCAGGACGATGTGGCGCGTGGCTGGAACACCTGGGACACCCGCAGTGTGCTCACCCAGGTCCTGCTCCCGGACGCGCTCGGCCTCTCCTTCGG
Organism: Kribbella rubisoli; assembly: GCF_004217145.1. Taxonomy (GTDB): domain Bacteria; phylum Actinomycetota; class Actinomycetes; order Propionibacteriales; family Kribbellaceae; genus Kribbella; species Kribbella rubisoli. The sequence goes on from NZ_SHKR01000012.1 coordinate 1,157,063, forward strand.
ATTGAAGGAGTACTACCGCGGTACGTCGTTGCGTACGACGCAGATCGGCCGTCGGGCCGAGGGCGCCGAGACCGTGACGCTCGGCCCGCACGCGTACGACGGCAGCTACACCGAGACCACGCTGACCTGGGCCGGCATCACGATCCGCGTCCAGACCGCACACGCCGGCGAGGACCTGGTGGTGCTGGTGACGCCAACGGCCAACCAGCCGAAGAGCGCACTGCTCACGGTCGGTGTCAGCTACCTGTGGAACCGCCCCGGCACGGTCGTCCGCGAGCCAGACCACATCCGTGCCACCGCAGATCGTACGGTCGAGGTCTACGCGACCACACCGCACGTCGACGACCCGTACTGCGACATCGACGGCCCGTACCTCGCCCTGGACCTCGCACAAGCTGTCGGCGTCAGCACAGGCCGGCCGCGGACCCTGGCCGAGGTCGCCGACTTCATAGCAGCCGCAACGCCAGCCACAGCGAGCGTGGAGCATCAGGAGATCGTCCGCGACTCGATCTCGTGGAACACCATCTACGAGCCGTCCAAGTCGCGCGTGATCACCGGCGTCAGCCGCCTGTGGAACGTCGGCAAGCGCGGCGGCTACGCGCTGTTCTGCTGGGACGCGTTCTTCAACGCCCTGCTCGCGGCGCCGAACAGCAAGGCCGTTGCCTACCTCAACGTCGTCGAGATGCTCCGCGCCGTCACCCCGGAAGGCTTCGTCCCGAACGTCGAACAGGGCACCGGCCGCAAGACGTACGACGGCTCGCAGCCACCGGTCGGCTCGATGACCGTCCTCGAGCTGTACCGGCGGTTCGACGACCGCTGGTTCCTGGAGGAGTGCTTCGACACGCTGCTGTCCTGGAACCGCTGGTGGTGGCGCGTCCGCCGCGACGGCGAGTTGCTCTGCGCGGGCTCGACGTACTTCGACCCCGAGTATCCGTCGCCGCAGGACATCCCGCGGATCCACCAGCACTTCGGTGCGACCTGCGAGAGCGGCTGGGACGGGCATCCGGTCTTCGACGACGTGCCGTTCGACCAGACCAAGAGCCTGCTCGCCGCGCACGACGTCGGTCTCAACAGCCTGTACGCCGTGGATTGCGAATCGCTCGCGGAGATCGCAGACATCCTCGGTCAAACGGATGCCGCGTCGGAACTGCGCGCGAGGCACGGCTCCGTCGTTGACGCGATGGAGACCTTGTGGGACGAGACCGCCGGCATCTATCGCAGCCGGCGAACCGACACCGGCCAGCTCACGGAGCGGTTGTCGACGATGAGCTTCTACCCGTTGCTGGCCGGTGTGGGAGCTGAGCGCCGAGGCCGAATGCTGGCCGAACACCTGCTCGCCGACGACGGCTTCGGCGGCGAGTGGATCCTGCCGACCTCGCCGCGGAACGAGAAGATCGAGCTCAAGGACACGTCGTACTGGGAGCTGCGCGCGTGGCCGCCGGTGAATTTCCTTGTGTACCTGGGCCTGCGGCGGGCGGGGGAGAAGGACGCTGCGGCCTGGCTGGCAGAGGGCAGCGAACGACTCGTGCTGAAGGAGTGGCGTGAGCACCGGCACATCCACGAGAACTACTCGAGCGTGCACGGCGCTGCCTGCGACAAGCCGAACAGCGAGCCGTTCCAGACCTGGGGCGCGCTGCTCAGCCTGATCGTGCTGATGGAGCGCGGCGAGGTCACGCTGTTCGACGACGAGAGGTGGCAGGGATGAGTCTGCTGAGCGGCGTGGTCGTGCCGTTGGTGACGCCGATGTCAGAGTCCGGTGTGCCGTCCGCCGAAGCTGCAGAGAAGTTGCTCACGGCAATGGCTTCGGTCGGCGTACGCCGCTTGATGCTGCTCGGGAGTAATGGGGAAGGACCGCTGATCCCGGCCGAGGTATCGGGCGACTTCACAGCCGGTGTGGTGAAGCGCTGGCGGGACCTGGTTCCGGACGGGACGATCCTGGTCAACGTCACAGCACCCGGTACGGCGGAGGCCGAGCGGCGAACTGATGACGCTGCCGCGGCGGGTGCGGATGCGGTCGTGTCGAGCCCGCCGACCTTCTTCAAGCATCGTGCCGACGAGGTGGTCGCCCACTTCGAGGCACTGAGCCGGCACGGTCTGCCGGTCATCGCCTACAACACGCCCCGCTCGACGCTGCTCACCCAGGAGTCTGCAAGCGCCGCGCAGCCGTACCTGGCCGGCGTCAAAGACTCGTCCGGCGACCCGGACATGCTGCGGTACCTGCTGTCGCTCGGGATCGAGGTCAGCCAGGGCGACGAGCAGGGCCTGGCGGACGCCGTACGGGCTGGTGCGCACGGCATCACACCGGGCATCGCCAACCTCGCGCCGGGGCTAGCGCTCCAGATGGTTGCCCCGGGCGCTGATCTCGATCATCTGCAGGACCTGTCCACTGCGCTGACCAAGATCCACACGGTGCGCCCTGGCGTACCAACGGTCAAGGCGCTGCTGAACACGCGCGGCCTGTGCCCACCCCACTGCGCGCCGCCGCTCGCCCCCTGCACGGCCGATGAGGTCCGCCACCTGACGGACCTCATCGCTGCACTGGAAGAGCATCTGATCCCGCGAGCTACTTCGTCTTGACCTTCAGCGATTCCTTGCCCGATGGCTTGACCGTGTTGACCGGCGGGAGCTTCCAGGACTTGCTCTTGGCCAGATCGGAGAGCTCGGCCGCGGACAGGATCGGGTTCGGCCGAGTGTGGCGCTGGCCCTTCTCTGCCGGGCCGTTGTAGCTGGTGACGTTGATGTTGCGGCCGTCCTTGCGGAACAGCGTCACGAAGCGGCTGACGACGCCGTACTGCGCTTGGCGGCCGTCGGAGTACTCGGGGGCGACCGGCGAGGCGTACAGCACCGAGCCGTCGGCCAGGGTGGTGCAGCCCGAACGGACGGCCACGCACGGGTTGCCCTCACCGCCGCCGGACACCATCACGTCGACCCGGGCAGCCCCCTTGCCGTCGTCGACGACGTACGCAGCACCGGCGAAGTCCCCGCCGCCCCAGGTCTCAGGCCGGCTGAGCTGCAGCCCACGCGCCGCCAGCAGCGACCGCAGCGTGGCGAGCGTCTCCTTCGGCGTCACCGACGCAGGCGGAGTCTTGGTGGACGACTTCACGGACGGCTTGGTCAGCGGAGCAGCGACTCCAGCATCAGCAGGGGAGCTGAGCAGTTGGATCCCGCCCCCGATCAGTCCGGCAGTGGCCAGCACGGCACCAGCGCCACTCGCAGTGAGCATCGCCGTACGCCGCCTCCGCTGCCGCAGCCCCTGCGCGACAGACCGCTCCAGCAGGTCGGCAGTAACCGGCTCGAGGTTCTCGGTGGCCCGGTTCATCAGGTCAGTGAGTTGGGTGTTCATGTGTTCTCCTCGGTTCAATGCGCGATCAGCTGGACGGCCTCGTCACCAAGAACCGCCCGTAGGCGATCCAGGGCGCGAGCGGTGCGAGTGCTGATCGCACTGGCGTTCTTGCCAAGATCAAGCGCCACCTGCTCGACGCTGCGATCTTCGAAGAACCGCAGCACCAGCACAGCGCGATCCAACGGCGCCAGCTCCCCCAGTGCACCCTGCAACGCCAACCGCAAGTCCACATCCCCCGCCCGCTCAACCACCTCAGGCACACTCTCAGTAGGCCGCTCAGACCAACTCTTACGGCGCCGCTGAGAGATATACGTCCGCACGAGTGACGTCCGCGCATACGCCCCTGGACTGTCGATCCGGTGCCAGGCTTTCAACAGATTCGCAAGCGTGTCCTGAACCAGGTCCTCGGCGTGATGCCGATCCCCACACAGCAACCAGGCAGTCCGATACAACTGAGGTATCCGTGCCCGAGCGAACTCCTCAAACTCCTCGGTCGATCTCATCCACACCCTCTCGTCGATGCCTCACCCCTAAAGACGCATCAACCACAGGCTCAGATCACACCCAAGTCAGAAGACTTTAGAGAGCACCCAAACAGCAAAGCCGAGAAACCCCACCACGAAGGTCACGAGCACCACGACCCCATAACCGAACCACAGAGAACCCTTCACCCCCGCATCCTCCCATCCCCCAGCAGCGCCCGAACGACAAACCCAGCCCCAGCAGCCGAGCGCAGCGAAGGCAAAGCCCGACCCAAGCAGCCGAGCGCAGCGAAGGCAAAGGGGGTGCGGGTGGCGAAGCCCCCGCCCGCGGCAAGCGAAGCGCAGCCGCACAAAATGACGAAGCCGACCAAGCCTGCGCAATCCGCAGGCATGGCCGGCCATCGGGTGAGTGACGGGACTCGAACCCGCGACCACCTGGACCACAACCAGGTGCTCTACCAGCTGAGCTACACCCACCATTGCCGTCTGAACCGCGACGGCTGAGCAATCATAGCGACGAACTGTCCGGAGCTGAAATCGAGGTGTCAGGAGCCGGTTTGGGTGTCCTGGACGGGGGCGGCGATGAGGCTGGCGGCGGCCCGGGCGGCGTTGGAGTCGGGTCCGGGCTGCGGGACGAACACGGTCTGCCGGTAGTAGCGCAGTTCGTCGATGCTTTCGCTGATGTCGGCGAGGGCGCGGTGGTTGCCGTTCTTGGCGGGCGTCGCGTAGTACACGCGCGGGTACCACCGGCGGACGAGCTCTTTGATCGAGCTGACGTCGACGTTGCGATAGTGCAGGTGCGACTCGACCCGGGGCATGTCGCGGACGAGGAAGGTCCGGTCGGTGCCGACGGAGTTGCCGGCGAGGGCGGCCTTGCGGGGCTCTTTCACGTACGACGTGATGAAGTCGAGCACCTGTTGTTCGGCGTCGGCGAGCGGGATGCCGTTGGCGAGCTCTTCGAGCAGTCCGGACGCGGTGTGCATGTCGCGGACGAAGTCGCCCATCTGCTCGAGCGCGGCCGGTGGTGGAGCGATCACCAGGTCGATCCCGTCACCGAGCACGTTCAGTTCGTAATCGGTGACGAGCACAGCGACCTCGATCAGGGCGTCTTCCGCCAGGTCGAGGCCGGTCATCTCGCAGTCGATCCACACCAGCCGGTCGTTCATGGGCACCCACCTTACGGCGAGCCGCCGACACTCCTGCGACGGCGTGCCCTGTCAGCGCGGCGCGTACCCCACGTGGATGCTGCGGACGGACAGTACGGCGAGGTCGCGGCGCCGTCCGAGGTAGTACGGCCCGTCGGCGTCCAGCAACTGCTTCCAGACGGCCAGGTCCTCCGGTTCGAGCCATTCCTCGTCCGCGACAACGTGCCCATGCCCGTGACCATGCCCGTGGCCATGCCCTGAACCGTGCCCCTCACCGGCCATCCGCGCGATCCGCGTCCGGAACGCTTGTACGAGCCCCTCCAGCCGCTCCGGCGTCAGCGGTGCCGGCGTCTCGGTGAGCACGCTCCGCGTAGTCGCATCAGTCAGCCCAGCCCGAGTCAGCGCCTCGGTCCACCCGTACGGCATCGGCACCGACCCCGGTAGCGATTCCCGCATCACCTTGAACCACCTGTCCTGCGCCAGGTCCAGCCGCAGCTCCAGCCCGGGCTCGCCGACCCCGAGGTCCCATGGCAGGTACCGAGCAGGCAGTCCGCCTTCGGCGAGCGCCAGCCGCCCGCCCGGCGCGAGCAGTGAGGCCAGCGCGTCCACAGCGGCCTGCTGGTCGGCGGCGTGGTGCACCGAGGCCGACGCCCAAATCAGGTCGGCCGGCGCGTCGATTGCCCGACGCAACGGCTCTGCCCCCTCGTCCATCGACGCCAGCTCGCACCGGACCAGTCCGGCAGTGTGCTGCCGCGCCTGCTCCAGTACGTCGGGATCCGCGTCCACAGCGACCACCGTCGCACCAGGAAGCGCCTCCGCCAGTGCCTTGGCCATCCCGCCGCCGCCACAGCCGATATCTGCCACGACCTTGTCGCCGTCCCGCACCAGACTGCGGGCCACCGCCGCGTTCCAGTCGCCTTCGCCCTCGGCGGAGGCACGCAGCCGCCCGGCCTCTTCAGCCCAATCGATCTCGATCATGCCGACAAGTCTGGTCCCATCACCGAGCGCATCAAGCCTCATGTTGCCGGACCGGCAAATGGCGCTACGGTGGCGCGATGATCGCGACGGACCGCCTGACCATGCTGCCGCTCAAGGTCGAGTACGCCGGAGCGATGGCCAAGGTCCTTGCCGACCCGAGCCTCTACACGTTCACCGGTGGCGAGCCGCCGACCGTCGACGTACTGGAAGCTCGATACGCCCGGCAGCTCGAAGGCCCGGGCCGTGAAGACGAGCAATGGCTCAACTGGGTGATCCAGCACGATGACGACCTGATCGGCTTCGTGCAAGCGACGATCACGAGCGGTACGGCGGAGATCGCGTGGGTCATCGGCACCGCGTGGCAGGGCCGGGGTTACGCGAAAGAGGCAGCCCAGGGACTCGTCACCTGGCTACGAGCACAGAACATCGACCGGATCATCGCGCACGTCCATCCGGATCACACTGCGTCGGCCACTGTGGCAGCGGCCGTAGGTCTCGCGCGCACCGACGTGGTGGAAGACGGCGAGTACCTGTGGAGTACAGAACGGCAGGCCCGGTGACCCGGGCCTGCCGTCAAGCACTTCAGACCGGGCGGACGTTCTCCGCCTGCAGGCCCTTCGGGCCCTGTGCGATCTCGAACTCAACCTTCTGGTTCTCGTCCAGCGAGCGGAAGCCCTGCGTCTGGATCGCCGAGTAGTGGACGAACACGTCAGCGCCGCCGTCCTCCTGGGAGATGAAGCCGAAGCCCTTCTCGCCGTTGAACCACTTCACTGTTCCCAAAGCCATGATTTTCTCCTGATACGACAAAACGCCCGGCGGATCACAAATCCGCGGGCGCTTCGAAACGAACGTGGAACTGCAAAACATCAACCGGATAGACCCTAGCACGCTGGGTGAGTCATCAGCCATCCCTGACTGTGACGCGCGTCGTACTCGTCCGGCGTACCGGACCAGACCTCAGTGCAACCGGACGTGCCGCACTCGCACGCGAACGGGTACGGCGGCAGCTCGGCGAGCCCGATGTCCGCCTGCCACAATCGCCCCTGCCGGCACGCCGCCAGGTTCTCGTACCGCCGCTGGCGGGAGAGCTCTTCACCAGCCGCCAGCCGCGGCAGAGGACCCAGCGCCGACTCCACGGCGGCCGAGATAGTTGACCAGTCCGGTGTGGCCGGAATCTCAATGACGGCGCGCCCGCGCGCCGCAGCCTCGCGCCGTACCCGGTCCGCCAGTACTGCGTCCCGCGCCAGCAGACTCTCCAACCGCGCCCGACCAGCTGGATCGTCCGCTCGGGCCAGCCGCTCCTCCCGCGCACGCCGGGTCTGCTCCGCGTCCGGCACCAACCAGACCGCCGCCGCGACGTCGTCAGCCATCGAAGGGAAGAGCTGCGGACCCTCGACCAGCGCAGAAACGTCGCCCAGCTCACGCTCCCGCACATCCTCGGCGACGAGCTCCAGCCGCAACCGCGCGATCCGCACGAAGGCATCGGCGGCGTACTCCGGACCCTCGGCCAGGTCCTCCGCGAGCGGCCGAATCGGCGGCATCCGGTCCAGGTGGGCGTAGGTCCACAGATCGATCGGGTGCAGCGGCAGGTCACCCCGCCGCGCCAACTCCCGAGCAATCGTCGACTTCCCCGCGCCTGGCGCGCCACCGATCCACACCATCACCCGGCCATCCTGCCAACCACAGGGTCAACGCACGTACGTCGCCAGTGAGGCAGCGCCGGCCGGCACGACCGACTCGAGCCGCAGGTGGACGGGGTGGTCGGACGGACCGAACATCCTCTCGCCGCTGCCGACGACCGACGGCAGAGTCATCAAGCGGTACTCGTCGACCAGGTCCGCGGCCTGCAGAGCCCGGATCACGCTCACACTGCCGGTGACCGCGATCGTCCGCGGCTCGGACCGCACGTAGTCGGCCAGCGAGCCCTGCATCAGCGTCGAGTTGGGGAAGGCCGACACGTCGGTCAGCGTGTGCGATGCGACGACTTTGGCCATCTTGTTCATCCGGGTGGAGAAGTCGTCGGTGCGGTTTGGCCAGAGTTCGCTGAACAGTTGCCAGGTGTTCTTGCCGAGCAGCAGCACACCGGTGTCCATCAGCTCACCCAGCCGGAACTTGTCTCCGCTGTGCGTCTCCGGACCGTGCCGGAAGGCCCAGCCGCCGGCCGGCGTGCCGCCGGAGCCGTCGGGGTCGGTGACGATGCCGTCGAGGCTGACGAATCCGGTGACGATGACGTGGCCCATGGTCCCTGCTCCTTCTGTCGAGTGATTCACACCCGTACTTACCGACCGGCCGACCCCGATTCATCGCTACCGGCAGAACTTTTTGGCGAGCGCTTGCCACCGAATGTGATCTTGACCGCATTCCTCGCTCGGCCTACTGTATGCCGTATACAAAACCCGGAAGGCAGGGACCCCTATGAGAGTTGCGGTTCTCGGCGCCGGCGCGATCGGTGCATACGTCGGTGCGGCGCTGCACCGTGGCGGGACCGAGGTCCACCTGGTGGCCCGCGGCGCGCATCTGGAAGCGATCCGCTCGCACGGCGTACAGGTGCTCAGTCCACGCGGTGACTTCGAGGCGAGGACACCGGCCACCGACGATCCGGCCGAGATCGGTCCGGTCGACTATGTCTTTCTCGGGCTCAAGGCGAACTCGTACGCGAGCGCCGGCCCGCTGCTCCAGCCGCTCCTGCACGACCGCACGGTCGTCGTGGCCGCGCAGAACGGCATCCCGTGGTGGTACTTCCACGGCCTGAAAGGACCGTACGAAGGCCGCCGGATCGAATCGGTCGACCCCGGTGGCTCCGTCACCCGGGTCCTGGATCTCGATCGGGCGGTCGGCTGCGTCGTCTACTGCTCCACCGAGCTGGCCGGTCCAGGCGTCGTACAGCATCTGGAAGGCACCCGGTTCTCGATCGGTGAACCTGCCGGCGGATCGTCGCAGCGGTGTGAGGAGTTCAGTACGGCGATGATCGCGGGCGGACTGAAGTGCCCGGTCGAGGCGGACATCCGCAACGACATCTGGATCAAGCTGCTCGGCAACGCGGCGTTCAACCCGATCAGCGCGCTCGCGCGGGCGACGATGGTGGAGATCGCCACGCATCAGGGCACCCGGCAGATGGTCCGGATGATGATGGAGGAATCGCTGGAGATCGCCGGCGCCCTCGGCTGTCACCCAGAGATCTCCGTCGACAAACGCCTCGACGGCGCCGAACGCGTCGGTGAGCACAAGACGTCGATGCTGCAGGACCTCGAGAAGGACAAGCCGCTCGAGCTGGACGTCATCCTCGCCGCGGTCGTCGAGCTGGCAGACCTCACCGGCATCAAGGCGCCCACGCTGCGCGCCGTACACGCCGTCGCCGACCTGTTGGCCAGCAAGGTCGGCGTTTGAGCAGTACTAACGGCCACGCCTCCGGCGCGGCGGGTCATGGGGCGGTAACTCCCGCCCTTCCCTCGTCGCTCTGGTCGCTGCGCTCCCTCCGCTCCTCAGTCCAGGGCGGGAGGCCCCATGACCGGGTGGGTCCGGCCACAGCGACGCCGGACCCACCTGTTCCAGCTAGAGCTCCAGCGGTCCGAGCAACGGGCCGGCGACGAAGTGGGCCACCGGATCGGCCATGACGTCGAGCTCGAGTACGACGAGCTCGTTGCGGCCGGGTCGAAGCAGCGGACCCGGTACGTACAAAGTCTGCTGTGGGCCGCGGCGCCAGTAGCGGCCGAGGTTGAAGCCGTTGACCCAGGCGAATCCCTTGCCCCAAGCAACGGTCGAGAGGAAGTGATCCACCGGCGTCTCGACCTCGAACGAGGCCCGCCAGGCCGTGGGGCCGACACCAGGAGCCACTGGACCCACCGAGTCCCACAGGGCAGGGACGGCATCGAGATCGATCACGCACGCGGACCACTCGGTCAGCTCTACCCCGTCGAGCTGAACCGGACCGATCAAGCCCTTGGGCTCACCGATCCGCTGTCCGTAGTTCACCCGGCCCTGGTCCTCGACCAAGATCTCCAGGTGCCCGCCGTGCGGGAGCATCAGCGCCCGGTCGTGCCGCTCCCGGTCGAGCACTCCGACCGGAGCGCTGTTCAGGAACACGTACGCGCGGTCCCGCACCTCACCGATGCTCAGCAGCACCGGGCCCTCGGCCGGTACCTCGGTCCGGAACAGCACCAGCCGCGCGTCCAGCTCATCCAGCGTCGGCAGCTCGGCGTGCTCGCTCCACGTGCCCCATGGATCAGCCAGCAACCGGAGTGGTGAGCCCAGCGCCGCAGATGTCTCCGGTGCGGCCGCTCCCGACGCCGGGACATCGTCGGGAACGGTCGCGTACCGGGAGATCACTTCTCGAAACGCGTGGTACTTCAGCGTCGGATGCCCAGCCTCGTCCAGCGGAGCGTCATAGTCGTACGACGTGATGGTCGGACGGTAGACGCCCTTGTCGTTGGCCCCACTGGTCAGTCCGAAGTTCGTACCGCCGTGCAGCATGTAGATGTTCACCGAAGCGCCGGCAGCGAGCAGTGCGTCCAGTTCGGCAGCTGCCTCGGCCACGCTGGTCGTATGGTGTGGTCCGCCCCAATGATCGAACCACCCGTCCCAGAACTCCATACACATCAAAGGTCCGGTCGGTTGGTGCCTCCGCAGCGTCTCGAGCCGTTCGGCAACGCGCGAGCCGAACGACCCGGTCCGCAGTACGCCGTCCAGCCCGCCGGCCGCGAGCATCGCGTCGACAGGCTGGTCCACTGTCACCAGCGGCACCGTGATCCCCGCTGAGCGAATGATCTCGGCCACTGCTTTCAGGTACGTCGGGTCGTCGCCGAAGGCGCCGTACTCGTTCTCCACCTGCACCAGCAGCACCGGACCGCCCGCGGAGACCTGCAACGGCTCCACGATGCGCAGTACGTCGTTCAAGTACTCCTGCACCGCGGCCATGAACCGCGGCTCGTACCGGCGGACCCCCAGGCCAGGCTCCCGGAAGAGCCAGGCAGGGAGTCCGCCGTTGTCCCACTCCGCGCAGATGTACGGGCCGGGGCGGACGATCGCGTACAGGCCGGCGGCGGCCACCTCCCGCAGGAAGCGCTCGAGGTCGAGCATCCCGGAGGTGTCGAAGGTGCCCGGCCGCGGGCTGTGCGCGTTCCACGGCACGTACGTCTCGATGGTGTTGAGCCCCATCAGGCGGGCCTTCTCGATCCGGTCGGCCCAGCTGTCCGGGTGCACGCGGAAGTAGTGCAGTGCACCGGACAGGATCCGGAAGGGCCGGCCGTCGAGAAGAAAGTCGGAGTCACCAATCTCGAACATGATCAGGGGTTGACCTGGAAGCCCTGCTGGTTGCCATACGTGACCAGAGCGTCCTGCCAGGACTTCAGTCCGGCGTTCAGATCGGACTTCGACTGGTACGCCTTGCCCACGGTGTCGCCGTAGATGCTGTTGGCGTACAGCTCGTACGGCAGGTAGCTCCAGCCCTTCACCACGTTGCCGGCCGCGGCGGTCAGCACCTGGTTGATCTTCTGCCCGCCGAAGTACGCACTCGCCTTGTCCACGAACGCACTGTCCTTCAGGTCGGCCGTGGTCGCCGGGAAGCCACCGCTGGCCAGGAACGGCTTCACGCCCTCGTCGTGGTTCAGCCACCGCACGAACGCTGCCGCCAGCGCCGGGTTCTTGCTCTGCTTGAGCACGGACTCGGTGCTACCGCCGTTCTCCGCGGTCGCCGGCTGGCCGTCGTACGTCGGCATCGGGGCGACCCGCCACTTGCCGGCGCCGGCCTTCACCGAGGACTCCATTACACCGGGCATCCACGCACCGGTCGGCAGCGTCGCGATCGTGCCGTCGCCGAGCGCCTTGAACCACTCGTCGGTCCAGCCCGGGATCTGCGACACCAGACCGCCCTCGACGAGGTTGTTCCAGGTGCCGGTCCACTTCTTCGAGCCGTCGTCGGCCAGGTTGATGCTGATGTTCTTGCCGTCGGTCTTGAACGGCTGGCCGCCCGCCTGCCAGATCATGCTGGTGGTGAAGCCCGCGTCACCGGAGTCGTTGGTGATGTAGGCCTTGGGGTTCGCCGCGTGCAGCTTCTTCGCGGCGGCGACGTACTCGTCCCAGGTCTTCGGTACGGCGATGCCGTACTTGTCGAAGACCTCCTTGTTGTAGAACAGCGCCATCGGGCCGGAGTCCTGCGGCAGACCGTACAGACCGCTGCCCGCGTGCACGGCCGCCCAGGTAGAGGCGGTGTACGCCGACTCGTACTGGCTGAAGCCGTACTGGTTCAGGTCGGCCAGCGAGCCGGGCAGTGCGAACTGGGGGAGCGCCTGGTACTCGATCTGGGCCACGTCCGGCGCACCGGAGCCGGCCTTGATCGCGTTCTGCAGCTTGGTGTAGTGGTCGTTGCCGGTCCCGGCGTTGACGTAGTTCACCTTGACGTTCGGGTACTGCGCCATGAACGCCTTGACCTGGGCCTCCGCCGACGGCGTCCAGCTCCAGTACGTGATCTCGCCGCCCGCCTTGAGCGCCGCGTCGACGGCGTCGGACGAACCCGTGGTCGCGCCGCCGCTCGCGCTGTCGTTGGACGACCCGCCGCCGCAGGCCGCCACGGCCGCGAGGGCGATGACTGCGGCCCCGGCGACCACCAGCCGCCGGATGCCGCGCCGATGTACCTTCATCTTGTTGCCTTTCACTTGACCGAGCCTGCGGACAGGCCGGACTGCCAGAACCGCTGGAGTAGAAGGAAGGCGATCACCAGAGGCACGATGGTCAGCAACGACCCCGTGATCACCAGGTTGTAGATGGGGCGGGCACCCACGCCGGTCGCCTGATTGCTCCACTGGGTGAGGCCGACGGTGAGCGGGTACAGGTTGGGTTTGCTGAGCATGATCAGCGGCAGGAAGTAGTTGTTCCAGGTCGACACCACCGCGAACAGCAGCGTCGTAACGATGCCCGGGGCAAGCAATCGCAGCGCCACGGTGAAGAACGTCCGGACCTCGCCGGCGCCGTCGATCCGCGCCGCCTCGAGCAGCTCATGAGGTACGGCGTCGGTCGCGTACACCCACATCAGGTACAACCCGAACGGGCTGACCAGCGACGGGATGATGATCGCCCACACGGTGTTCGTCAGTCCGAGGTTCGAGAACATCAGGAACGTCGGTACGGCGAGCGCTGTACCGGGGACTGCGACCGCCCCGAGCAGCACGGCGAAGACCGCACGACGGCCGGCGAACTTGTACTTCGCCAACCCGTACCCGGCGGCCGTGGCGAGCAGTGTCGCACCACCCGCACCGACGACCACGTAAAGAACAGTGTTGCCGAGCCAGCGCAGGAAGATGCCGTCGTTGTAGGTCAGCGTGTCCTTGATGTTGCTGAAGAACGCGAAGCTCTTGCCGAACCACAGGCCCGGCGTCGACAGCAGGTCGTCCTGCGTCTTCGTTGCGCTCAGCAACAACCAGAGCAGCGGGACGAGCGTGTAGATCAGGTACAGCACCATCGCGCCGGTCAGCAGCTTCGAGCGCTTCGGACGCAGGGGAGAGGTCAGGGTACTCACAAGGACTCCCGGGATCCGCGGAGCTGGACGACGTACGCGATGATCGCGGTGATAACGCCCATCACGATCGCGATCGTGGCCGAGTAGTTGAACTGCTGGCCGGCGAAGGACAGGTTGTAGGCGTACATGTTGGGCGTGTAGTACGTCGTGATCACGTTCGGCGCGAGCGTGCGCAGGATGTTCGGCTCGTTGAACAGCTGGAAGCTGCCGATGATCGAGAAGATCGTCGCGATCACGATCGCCCCGCGCAGCGCCGGCAGCTTGACCGCGCGGATCGTCCGGAACGTGCCGGCCCCGTCGATCGCCGCCGCCTCGTACAGCTCACCGGGGACCGTGCGCAGCGCCGAGTAGAAGATCAGCATGTTGTAGCCGACGAACTCCCAGGTGACGATGTTGGCGATCGACGGCAGCATCCAGTGCGCGCTGAGCGGCTGGATCGCGGTCGTGCCGAACAGGTCGTTGAGGTTCGCGGCCAGCCCGAAGTTGTCGCCGTAGATATAGCCCCACATCAGCACCGCGACGACGCCCGGTACGGCGTACGGCAGGAAGATCACGATCCGGAAGAAGCCGGACGCGTGCAGCCGGGCGCTGTCGATCGCGAGCGCGGCGAGCAGGGCGAGGATCAGCATGATCGGCACCTGCACGACCAGGAACGCCGCGACCCGGCCGAACGCCTCCCAGAACTTCGGGTCCTGGAGCGCCTCGGTGTAGTTGTCGATCCCGACGAACACCTTGCCGCCGAAGAAGGCCTGGTTGCGGTACAGGCTGAGATAGATCGCGTACCCGATCGGGGCCAGGAACGTCAGCGCGAAGACCGCCAGGAACGGACCGACGAAGATCCATCCCTTGCCGTCCTGGGACGCTCGCCGCCGTCTCCGGCCGGCCGCGGACACAGGCCGCACTTGCTCGGCCGACTGATGAGCCATGGACTCCGCCATGTCCGCCGACCTCCTTTCGCCCTCACGACGTCCCCGGTCGCGCTGCGACGCGCGCATGTTGACGTCAACATCGACGCGGCGACGGTAACGTGTTTACGTCAACATGTCTACACTGCGGACACGACCGAGGAGGCGGGGATGTCAGCGGAGGTATCACCGGGGAAGCGGCGGCGCGGTCCGTCGATGGCTGACGTCGCCCGGCTGGCCGGCGTGTCCGGGCAGACCGTCTCGAGGGTTGCGAACGATCGCCACAACGTCGACGCGGAGACCCGCGACCGGGTCCGGGCCGCGATGAACCAGCTCGGCTACCGGCCGAACAGTGCGGCCCGCGCGCTGCGGAACGGCGAGTACCGCAGCATCGGGGTGATCGTCTTCGAACTCCACAGCTTCGGTACGACGCGCACGCTCGACGCGATCGCGATCGCGGCCACGATCCGCGGGTACTCGATCAACCTCGTCCCCGTGCTCGACGTGACCCAGAGCGCGGTGACCAATGCGTTCGGGCGACTGGGGGAGCAGGCGGTCGACGGCGTGATCATCCTGATCGAGGCGCACACACTCGACGCGGCCGGCGTACGGCTGCCGGAGGGACTGTCCGTCGTGGTCGTCGACTCGAGCGCGCACTACGACTACCCGATCGTCGACACCGACCAGCGACAGGGTGCCCGGCTCGCGACTGAGCACCTGCTCGACCTGGGGCACAAGACCGTGTGGCATCTCGGCGGTCCGCCGACCTCGTTCGCCGCGGATCGGCGCCGGCGCTCGTGGGAGCAGACGCTGATCGACCATGGGCGCGAGGTGCCGCCGGTGTACGACGGCGATTGGTCGGCGACGTCCGGGTACGAGGCCGGCTGTCGGCTCGCGGAAGACGATCAGGTGACGGCGGTGTTCGTCGCCAACGACCAGATGGCTCTCGGTCTACTGCGTGCGCTGTACGAGCGGGGTCTTGCGGTGCCGGACGACGTCAGCGTGGTCGGCTTCGACGACATGGAAGAGGCGGCCCATTTCTGGCCGCCTCTCACCACCGTCCGTCAGACCTTCACCGAGGTCGGCCGGCAGAGCGTCGACGCGCTGATCGCCGAGATTCACTCCGGCGAGCACCACAACGCGCCCGTCGCCGTCCCGACCGAGCTCATCATCCGCCGCAGCACCGCCCCACCCCGGTCCGTCTGAGGGGTCAACCCCCGAGCGGGTCGGTTGCGGAACCAGAATCTGCCTCCGCAACCGACCGCCTCGGGGGTTGACCCCTCAGACGGTCAGAGAGCGGCGGGGGTGAGGACGGTGCGGAGCAGGTTGGCGGTCTCGGTGGGGGTCTTGCCGACGCGTACGCCGGCAGCCTCAAGTGCATCTTGTTTTGCGGCCGCCGTACCGGACGAGCCGGACACGATGGCGCCTGCGTGGCCCATCGTCTTGCCCTCCGGCGCGGTGAAGCCGGCCACGTAGCCGACGACCGGCTTGGTCACGTTCTCCTTGATGAACGCAGCCGCCCGCTCCTCGGCGTCGCCGCCGATCTCACCGATCATCACGATCGCGTCGGTGTCCGGGTCGTCCTGGAACGCCTTCAGCGCATCGATGTGCGTGGTCCCGATGATCGGGTCACCGCCGATACCGATCGCCGACGAGAACCCGAAGTCCCGCAGCTCGTACATCATCTGGTACGTCAGCGTGCCGGACTTGCTGACCAGACCGATCCGTCCGGGTCCCGCGATGTCCGCGGGAATGATCCCGGCGTTCGCGCGCCCCGGGCTGATGATCCCCGGACAGTTCGGGCCGATCACCAGCGTCCCGTTGGCTTGCGCGTGGGCGAAGAACGCGGCCGTGTCCTGCACCGGCACGCCTTCGGTGATCACCACGACCAGCGGTACGCCGGCATCGACCGCCTCGATCACAGCGCCCTTGGTGAAACGCGGCGGCACGAAGACCACCGACACATCCGCGTCGGTCGCCTTCACCGCGTCGGCGCACGATCCGTACACGGGGATCGACCGCTTCGCGAAGTCGACCGACAGGCCGCCCTTGCCGGGTGTCACGCCGCCGACGATGTCGGTGCCGGCAGCAAGCATCCGGCTGGTGTGCTTCTGTCCCTCGGACCCGGTCATTCCCTGTACGACGACCCGGCTCTTCTCGGTCAGGAAGATCGCCATCTCTACTGTCCCTTCTCTGCGCCCGGCCCGGCGAGCTCGGCTGCTCGCGCCGCCGCGCCGTCCATCGTGTCGACCACGGTCACCAGCGGATGGTTGGCCTTGGCAAGGATCTTGCGGCCCTCGTCGACGTTGTTGCCGTCCAGTCGCACGACCAGCGGCTTGTCGGCCTGGTCACCGAGCAGCTCGAGCGCCTGCACGATGCCGTTCGAGACCGCGTCGCAGGCGGTGATCCCGCCGAACACGTTCACGAACACGCTGCGGACCTGCTGGTCGGACAGGATGATCCCCAACCCGTTCGCCATCACCTCGGCCGAGGCGCCGCCGCCGATGTCCAGAAAGTTCGCCGGCTTCACGCCGTACTGCGAACCCGCGTACGCGACCACGTCGAGCGTGGACATGACGAGTCCGGCGCCGTTGCCGATGATGCCGACCGAGCCGTCGAGCTTGACGTAGTTCAGGCCCTTCTCGACAGCCGCGGCCTCCAACGGATCGGCCGAGGCGTGATCCGCGAAGGCGGCATGATCCGCGTGCCGGTACGCCGCGTTGTCGTCGAGCGTCACCTTGCCGTCGAGCGCCTCGAGCGAACCATCGGCCAGCTTCACGAGCGGATTCACCTCGACCAGCGACGCATCCTCCGCGACGAACACGTCCCACAACTTCCGTACGACGTCCTGTGCGCCGATCGGGAACCCGGCTGCTGCGACGATCTCGGCCGCCTTCTCGTCGTCGACCCCGACCACCGGATCGATCGACACCTTCGCGATCGCGTCGGGGTTGGTGTGCGCGACCTCCTCGATCTCGACGCCGCCCTCTGTACTCGCGATGCACAGGTACTCGCGGCTGGCGCGGTCGACCAGGAAAGAGAAGTAGTACTCGTCGGCGATGTCCGCGGCCGGGGCGAGCAGCACGCGGTGCACGGTGTGCCCCTTGATGTCCATCCCGAGGATCTCGCCCGCCTTGGCCACCGCCTCCTCGGGCGTCGCGGCGAGTTTCACGCCGCCGGCCTTGCCGCGGCCGCCGGTCTTCACCTGGGCCTTCACCACCACCCGGCCGCCGAGCTCCGTAGCCGCGTCCGCCGCCTCGGCCGGATCCTCGATCACCCGGCCGAGCGTCACGGGGACGCCGTGCCGGGCGAAGAGTTCCTTGGCTTGGTACTCCATCAGGTCCACGTCGCCTCCTCAGTGTGTGCGGACGACTGTATGCGGTATGCAATCTGGTCACAAGAGCCAGGTCGCAACACCCCAGGTCTGGACAGCTGCGGTTCCGGGGGAGTACCACAGACTTCATACGGTATGCAGTAGTCATGGAAATCCAGGTCCGATGACGACCGCGCGGAGCGCGGCATGACACTGTCAGGAGGCGAGATGAATCACGTGGCGCCCCACGATGTACGTGATGTCTACGGCCGGCGGTACCGGATCGGCGAGGATGCCCGCGAGCTGACCGGGCACTCCAGACGCTGGCAACTCTGGGCGGCCTGGGCCTGCATGGTCGCGATCAGCCCGTTGCAATACTCGTTCGGCACGGCCGCACTAGGCTTCGACCGCGGCTGGGGTACGACGCAAACCCTGTGGCTGCTGGCGATCTTTGTCGCCTGCCAGGCGCTGGTCGCGATCCCCGCCGCCTGGATCCAGCGGGTCCGCCGGGCCACACCGACGCAGCTCGTCGTCTTCGGCGGTGCGTTGGCCGCCATCGGTCTCGCGACCTTCGCCCATGCGAACAGCTATGTCGCGGCCGTCTTCGGCTACGCGCTCGTCGGCGGCATCGGTGCAGGTCTGGTGTACTCCGCCTGCATCACCACGTCGGCGCGCTGGTTTCCGGAGCGGCGTACCGCGACGATCGGTTTCGTCACTGGTGGCTTCGCCGTCGGCGCCGTACCGAGTATCGCGCTGCTGGCGATCTTCGAGTCGAGTCAACGGGTTGTCTTCGATGTGACCGCGCTGGTCACGCTGCTGATCGTGCTCGTCGCGGGCGGTCTGCTGAAGGATCCGCCGAGATACTGGTGGCCCGCAGACCTCGACGCGCAGGCGTGGGCGGTCGATCGGAAGCTGAACCGCAGCATCCCGAACAATGCGCCCGCCGTCCGCCACTATCGGCCGGCGGAGGCGATGAGGACCGGCGCGCTGCCGTTGATGTGGTTGCTGCTGGCAATCAGTACTGCGTTGTCGCTGCTCGGTATCGCGTTCGTTGCCGGCTACGCGGTGACGTCTGACTTCGGCCTCGCGATCGCAGGTGCGGCCGCCGGAATGCTTGCCGCCGTCAACGGTCTCGGACGCTCATCAGCAGGACACTTGTCCGACAGGTTCGGCCGCCGGCGAGTGCTGGCCGCCGTACTGATGATCGAAGGCTTCGCGCATGTCGGCCTGGTGATTGCCGGCAGTGGCTGGGCCTTCGTGGTCTGCGCGATGTTCGCCGGGCTGGGCGGTGGTGCGTTCTACGCGATCATGGCCAACCTCGTCCTCGAGTTCTTCGGCGAGAACAGCCTCCTGCAGAACCAGGCCATCCTGTACTCCGCCAAGGCCGTCGGCGGCCTCATCGGCATCGGTGTCGCCGCCTCGCTGATTGCGAGCGTCGGCTACCGACCGCTGTTCCTTGGCGCCGGGCTGCTCGGCCTACTGACCGCACTGAGCGTGCGCCTGCTCAAACAGCCAGGCAGGCCGGCGCTGTCGGTCCGTCAGCAGCTCGGTACGCCGGTGGCGGGCGAGTGAACGGATACGGAGTGGTCCATCGGTCGGATCCCTGCGTGATGGAGCTTGTCTCCCGCCTGGCGCGAGAGCCCTGGACCGATCGTCCTGCGTGCGTACACCCAGTGCTGAGCGCAGTGGCGCGCGCGGTCCATGACCACAGCAGCTCCGCCGGTCGTCGGGAGCTGCTGCCGCTCGCTCCGCTCTTCCTCGACACTGCCTCTCCCGGCTTTGAACCGTCCGCCCGCCTGGTGGCGCTCTGCGTGTCCACCGCGCTGGCGGGCGGCGAACTCGCCGGCGATGAGCGCAGGCGTCTCGGTGCTGCGCATCGGACCGCGCTGCACCTCCTCGGTACGGAGGAACATCCCGCCGGGTCGGCCCGCTGGTGGTTGCCGGTTCTGGGCCATCGGAGCGAGGCCTTCTACCGCACCTTCGTCGCGACGGAACATGCGGCCGAGGCGGTGGCGGTCGCCGCGAGGACGGCGAACGACGTGCGACTCAAGAGCCTCCTGAAGCTGTGCCTCGCGGCTCAGCCCAGCCCCTCGTGCTCGGCGTCGGCCCAGAACTCCGGGTCGTAGTCGCCGTCAGGGATCGCCACGAGCTCGCCTTGATGTGGCGCGCGGACCTGCTGCTCGAGTCGGCGTAGGTCCGCTGTGCACCGCTCCAGATCGTCCAGCAACCGCAGTACGTCGAGATGCGGGCCGATCCGATTCCTCAACGCCATAAGGGATTTCTCCAGGGTGAGGAGTGCGGCGCGGGTCCGTTCGAGTTCCTCGGAAATGATCATCTCAGCCTCCTCGACGCGAACTCTGGACAACCACCATCGCGTGGGATAAGACTACGACTACACCATACGGTATGCAATCTACATTCAAGCCGACGAACGAAGCTCGGCCCCTTCCGAGGAGAGGACTGCAGATGGCGCAGACAGTGTCGGAGACCCAGCCCGTCGCCGAAGTGAAGGAGCCGGAGACCATCTCAGGTGGTCACCTGGTCGCCAAGGCGCTGAAGGCCGAGGGGATCGACGTGATCTTCACGCTCTGCGGCGGACACATCATCGATATCTACGACGGCTGCGTGGACGAAGGCATCGCGGTGGTCGACGTTCGGCACGAGCAGGTCGCCGCGCACGCCGCGGACGGATACGCACGGGTGACAGGTAAACCCGGGTGCGCGGTCGTCACCGCCGGCCCTGGTACGACGGACGCGGTGACCGGCGTCGCGAACGCGTTCCGCGCCGAGAGCCCGATGTTGCTGATCGGCGGCCAGGGCGCACTCAACCAGCACAAGATGGGGTCCCTGCAGGATCTGCCGCACGTCGACCTGATGACGCCGATCACCAAGTTCGCCGCGACCGTGCCGCACACCGCGCGCGCCGCCGACATGGTGTCGATGGCGTTCCGCGAGTGCTACAACGGCGCGCCCGGCCCGTCCTTCCTGGAGATCCCGCGCGACATCCTGGACAACTCGGTCCCGGTCGAGTCCGCGACGGTTCCCGAGGCCGGCCACTACCGCGCATCCACCAAGAGCATCGGCGACCCGGCGAGCATCGAAGCGCTGGCCGATCTGCTGGTGCGGGCCGAGAAGCCCGTCGTACTGCTCGGCACTCAGGTGTGGACCGCTCGCGGCAGCGACGCGGCGACCGAGTTCGTGCGGACCCTCGACGTACCGGCCTTCATGAACGGCGCCGCCCGCGGAACCCTGCCGCCCGGCGACCCGCACCACTTCCACCTGTCCCGTCGGTACGGGTTCAACAACGCCGACCTGATCCTGATCGTCGGTACGCCGTTCGACTTCCGGATGGGGTACGGGCGTCGCCTGCCGAAGAGCGCGACCGTCGTCCAGATCGACATGGACTACCGCACGGTCGGCAAGAACCGCGACATCGATCTCGGCCTGGTCGGCGATCCCGGTGCGATCCTCGCCGCGGTCACGCAGGCGGCATCGGGCCGGCTGCACAAGACCGATCGCAAGGGATGGTTCGCGGAGCTGCGCGCCGAGGAGGACGCGGCGTACCAGAAGCGGCTGCCGCGCCAGCTGTCCGACGCGAACCCGATCCACCCGCTGCGGCTGGCGCACGAGATCAACGAGTTCCTCACCGAAGACTCGATCTACATCGGCGACGGCGGCGACATCGTGACGTTCTCCGGCGGCGTCGTCCAGCCCAAGTCACCCGGCCACTGGATGGACCCGGGACCGCTCGGCACGCTCGGCGTCGGCATCCCGTTCGTGCTCGCGGCGAAGTACGCGCGACCGGACAAGGAGGTCGTCGCGCTGTTCGGCGACGGCGCCTTCTCCTTGACCGGTTGGGATTTCGAGACGCTGGTGCGCTTCAACCTCCCGTTCGTCGGTGTCGTCGGCAACAACTCCTCGATGAACCAGATCCGCTACGGCCAGGAAGCGAAGTACGGCCATGACCGCGGCCGGATCGGCAACACCCTTGGCGACGTCAAGTACGACGAGTTCGCCCGGATGCTCGGCGGGTACGGCGAGGAGGTCCGCGACCCGAAGGACATCGGGCCGGCCATGCAGCGCGCCCGCGAGTCCGGGCTGCCGTCGCTGATCAACGTCTGGGTCGACCCAGACGCGTACGCGCCCGGAACCATGAACCAGACCATGTACAAGTAAGGGGACCCGTCATGACCAAGGCCCTCGAGGGTGTCCGTGTACTCGACATGACGCATGTCCAGTCCGGACCGTCCTGCACCCAGATCCTCGCTTGGCTCGGCGCCGACGTGATCAAGCTCGAGGCACCGACCGGCGACATCACCCGCCAGCAGCTGCGCGACCTCCCGGACGTCGACAGCCTCTACTTCACGATGCTCAACTGCAACAAGCGCAGCATCACGCTGAACATGAAGTCCGACCGGGGCAAGGAGATCTTCTCCGACCTGGTGAAGAACTCCGACATCCTGGTGGAGAACTTCGCCCCGGGCGCGATCGACCGGATGGGCTTCACCTGGGAGCGCCTGCAGGAGCTGAACCCCGGCCTGATCTTCGCGTCGATCAAGGGCTTCGGCCCGGGCCGGTACGAGAACTTCAAGGCGTACGAGGTGGTCGCCCAGGCGATGGGCGGCGCGATGAGTACGACGGGGTTCGAGGACGGACCGCCGACCGCGACCGGTGCCCAGATCGGTGACTCGGGGACCGGGATCCACCTGGTCGCCGGCATCCTCGCCGCTCTGTTCCAGCGGACCCACTCCGGCAAGGGCCAGCGGGTGACCGTGGCCATGCAGGAGGCCGTGCTCAACCTGACGCGGGTGAAGCTCCGTGACCAGCAGCGGCTGACGCATGGACCGCTGAAGGAGTACCCGAACGACAACTTCGGCGACGAGGTGCCGCGCTCGGGGAACGCTTCCGGCGGCGGGCAGCCCGGCTGGGCGGTCCGGACTGCGCCGGGCGGGCCGAACGACTACATCTACGTGATCGTCCAGCCGCCCGGCTGGGCCCCGATCGCCAACCTGATCGGCAAGCCCGAGCTGGCCGAGGATCCCGACTGGTCGACGCCGGCCGCGCGGCTGGACAAGCTCGACAAGATGTTCGCGCTGATCGAGCAGTGGACCGAGCAGCACACGAAGTTCGAGGTGATGGACAAGCTCAACGCACTGAACGTGCCGTGCGGGCCGATCATGTCCACCTCCGAGCTGATCGCGGACGAGACGCTCGCCGACCTGGGCGCGGTGGTCGAGGTGGAGCACCCGCAGCGCGGCACGTTCAAGACCGTCGGCTGCCCGATCAAGCTGTCCGACTCGCCGGTCGAGGTGCAGACCTCACCCGGTCTGGGCGAGCACAACTCCGCAATCTACGGCTCGCTCGGCATCGACACCGCCGAGCTCTCCGAACTCAAAGCCGCCGGCGTCATCTGACCTCATCGTCCTAACGTCCGAAGAACTGAGGGTCATAGCCCACGATTCTTCGGACGTCAGCAGAAGAAGGAGCTTCAGCGCAATGACCTATGACAAGGCAGCAGTCCGGACCATCCTCGACCAGGCTCTGGCGGACGGCCGCACCTCGCTGAGCGCACCCGAGGCCAAGCAGGTCGCCGACGCGTACGGCATCCCGACGCCGGGCGAGGGATTGGCCACGACTGCCGAGGGAGCCGCCGGTCTCGCCGCCGAGATCGGGTTCCCCGTCGTACTGAAGATCGTCTCGCCGGACATCCTGCACAAGACCGAGGCCGGCGGCGTGGTGGTCGGCGTCGACAGCGAGGACGCCGCGCGGGATGCGTTCGACAAGATCCTCGCCAATGCTCGCGCCTACCAGGCCGACGCGGCGATCACCGGCGTACAGGTCCAGAAGATGCTGGTCACCGGCGGTGACGTGCAGGAGGTCATCGTCGGCGCGGTCACCGATCCGACGTTCGGCAAGGTGGTCGCGTTCGGGCTGGGCGGCGTACTGGTCGAGGTCCTGAAGGACGTGACCTTCCGGCTTGCTCCGCTGACGTCGGGCGAAGCGCGGGCGATGGTCGACGGGATCGGCGCACACGAGATGCTCGAGGGTGTTCGCGGTGCGCAGCCGGTCGACAAGGAGGCTGTCGGGGAGCTGATCAAGCGGTTGTCGGATCTGGTCACGGACTTCCCGCAGTTCGCCGAGGTGGACCTGAACCCGGTGCTGGCCGGGCCGGACGGCGCCACCGCGGTGGACTTCCGGATCATCGTGGACGCCGAGGCCGGCAAGCC
Organism: Kribbella rubisoli; assembly: GCF_004217145.1. Lineage (GTDB taxonomy): Bacteria > Actinomycetota > Actinomycetes > Propionibacteriales > Kribbellaceae > Kribbella > Kribbella rubisoli. The sequence continues at coordinate 1,180,966 of NZ_SHKR01000012.1, forward strand.
GGTCGAGCGGTTCAGCCAGGAGGAGATCCTGACCGCGATGACCCGGATCATGCGGCCGCGTGCGGTGGCTGTGATCGGTGCGTCCAACGAGGACGGCAAGATCGGCAACTCGGTGATGAAGAACCTGGTCAACGGCGGGTACGCCGGGGACATCTACCCGATCAACCCCAAGGGCGGCGAGGTTCTCGGGCGGAAGGCCTTCCCCAGCATCTTGGACGTACCGGGTGACGTGGATGTCGCGGTGTTCGCCGTACCGGCCAAGTTCGTCGCCGGCGCGCTCGAGCAGTGCGGGCAGAAGGGTGTCGCCGGCGCGATCCTGATCCCGTCCGGGTTCGCCGAGACGGGCGAGCAGGAGCTCCAGGACGAGGTCGTCGCGATCGCCCGTGAACACAATGTCCGAATCCTCGGGCCGAACATCTACGGCTATTACTATCTGCCCGAGAGTCTGTGCGCCACCTTCTGTACGCCGTACGACGTCCGCGGATCCGTTGCCCTGTCGTCGCAATCGGGCGGGATCGGGATGGCGATCCTCGGCTTCAGCCGGTCCAGCCGGATGGGGGTTTCCGCGATCGTTGGGGTAGGCAACAAGGCCGACATCGACGAGGATGACCTCCTGACCTTCTTCGAGAGCGATGACAACACCAACCTGATCGCCATGCATCTTGAGGACTTGAAGGACGGCCGGGCGTTCGCCGAGACGGCGGCCCGGGTGTCCAAGAAGAAGCCGGTCGTCGTGCTGAAGGCCGGCCGCACGTCCATGGGCGCGCGTGCGGCCAGTTCGCACACCGGCGCCCTGGCCGGCGACGACAAGGTGTACGACGACATCCTGCGGCAGAGCGGGGTGGTGCGGGCGCCGGGGCTGAACGAGATGCTCCAGTACGCCCGCGGTATCCCGCTGCTGCCGACGCCGAAGGGCGAGAACGTCGTCATCATCACCGGCGCGGGCGGTTCCGGCGTACTGCTGTCGGACGCCTGCGTCGACAACGGGCTCACGCTGATGGACATCCCGGCCGATCTGGACGCGGCGTTCCGGACGTTCATCCCGCCGTTCGGTGCCGCCGGCAACCCGGTGGACATCACGGGCGGCGAGCCGCCGTCGACGTACCGGAACGCGGTCGCGCTCGGGCTGTCCGACGAGCGCATCCACGCCCTGATCCTGGGCTACTGGCACACGATCGTGACGCCGCCGATGGTGTTCGCGAAGCTGGTCGCCGAGGTGGTCGAGGAGTTCCGGGCCAAAGGCATCGACAAGCCGGTGGTGGCCTCACTGTCCGGCGACGTCGAGGTCGAGGAAGCGAGTCAGTACCTGTTCGACCACGGTGTGGTCGCGTACCCGTACACCACCGAGACGCCGGTCCAGGTCCTCGGTGCCAAGTACCGCTGGGCCCGCAACGCCGGTCCGCTCGGCTGATTGGAGGAAATGCGCGCGCGGGGGAGGAGTTTGATCCGCTAGTTGGCGTCGATGTAAGGAGTCCGCCTTGGACGTCACGAGCAAGACCTCAGAAGTTCCCGAAGAGCCGGCCGCGGCAGCTGTGACCGAGAAGGTCTGGAAAGCGGGCAGGCTCGAACCGATGCCGATCCGGAAGCTTCCGGACGCACCACCGTCCATGCACATCCTCGGCCCGACCGTGTTCCTGGTCGCGCTGGGAGTGGGCATCGGCGAGTCGTACATGTGGCCCCGGCTCGTCCTGGTGTTCGGGCCGGACATCCGCTGGTTGTTCATGATCGGTGTCACGCTGCAGGCCTTCATCCTGCTGGAGATGGCCCGGTATGCGATGGCGACGGGGGAGAGCATCTTCTTCGGCGCTGCCCGCATCTTCAAACCGCTGATGTGGTTCTTCTACGCGGCGGCGATCCTCATCTACATGTGGCCGGGTCACCTGTCCGCCGGCGCGGGCGCGTTCGAGGAGATCACCGGCATACCCTGGCAGGTCTCCGCGTGCGTGGCTCTGGTGCTCGTCGGCGTCCTGTTCAGCATGCTGTCGGTGATCTACAACTTCCTCGAGAAGCTGCTCGGTCTGCTGATCGGCCTGCTCGTCGTCGGTACGTCGGTGATCGCGGCGATCGTCGGCAGCTGGGACGACGTGGCGAAGACGCTCGGCGGCATGTTCGCCGTCGGGTACTTCCCGCACGACGCGATGAACTCGACCTGGTTCCCGGTCGTGGTCGGCGCGTGTGCCTTCGCCGGGCCGTCCGGGATGCAGCAGATGTGGTACACGCTGCAACTGCGGGACAGCGGCGCCGGTATGGGTGCGCACATCCCGAAGATCCGCGGACTGCGGACCGCGGGGGAGGCCGAGTCGATGCCGTCGCGCGGCTTCATGTTCGACACCGAGGATCCGGCCGAGATGGCCAAATGGAAGGGCTGGCGCAAGTGGGTCACGTTCGACGCGATCCTGCTCTTCTGGGGGATCACGATGCTGGTCACGATCTCGTTCACCGTGCTCGCGATGGCGGCGGCGCGGGAGAACCCGAACGTGGCCGAGCTGATCCAGGGCGGTGACCGGGAAGCGGCGCTGAAGGCGATGTCCGACGCGTTCGCCGCCGCGGGTTCGCCGATCCTGGGCACGTTGTTCTTCGCCTTCATCGCCTTGATCGGCCTGAACGCGACGCTGGGTCTGTTCGACTCGTTCTCGCGCGGCCAGGCGGACATGACGTACTACTTCGTGCCCGGTGCGAAGCGGTTCAGCATGTCGCGGCTGTACGCCGGGTTCCTGTGGGGCGTGATCCTGTTCGGGATCCTGATCCTGCTGTTCGGTCCGGCCGACGGTCCGGCCGGGATCCTGGACACGCTGGCGTTCCTGTCCACGTTCGCGATGGGTGCGTACTGCATCGTGCTGCTGCTCACGAACAACATGCTGCTGCCGAAGAAGATCCGGCCGGGTCCGGTCCGGAACGTGATCATCGGCTTCGGCGCGGTGTTCTACCTGGGCATGCTGTTCTACTGCCTCTTCCGCTTCGGCGTGGCAGTGGGCTGACCATGACTCAGACAGCCGACGTGAAGCAGTTGGCGGAGTTCAGCGTCCCGGCCCTGTCGGTCGGCGCCGCTGCGGGGTTGATCGCCGGAGGGCTGGCAGCGTTCGTCGGCCAGCCCGCCGGCTGGGCGGTGGTCACCGGGCTCGGACTCGGCGTACCGCTGATGCTGTTCGGCGCCGGGTACGCCGTACTGCTCGCCCTGGGCAAGGTCCCCGCCGGGGTGTTCGCGCCGGCGGCGGTCTACTGGGTGATCGGGTTCCCGCTCTCCCTGTTCGTCCACGCGATCGTCACGGAGTGGGCGGTGACCGGCACCCCCGGCGTACCGCCCGATCCGTGGAAGTTCCTCGCCTTCCGTGCCTTGATCAGCATGGGCTTCGCGATCGGCTTCCTCTGGATGCACGAACAACTCGGCCGCCACTGGTGGCCGCGCATCCTCGACCGCAACCAGTACGCGCGCCGGGTGGTCGAACAGTATGTCCACCTGGCCGCGGCACTGGAGGCCCGTAAGGCCGCCACCGGGCGGGGTCGGGTCCGCAACAAACGCACTGCCTGATTCCCCTGCCAGTCGCCCGCAACCCTTCTTGGGGGTTGCGGGCGACTGTTTGCGTTGGTGGTGCGGTACTCGGTGATACCGTATAGTGGTACTCGGTGATACGGAGTACTGAGAGGACTGGCTCGGGATGGACGACCTGACGGAGATGTTGAAGGGCACGCTGGAGGGTTGTGTGCTCGAGATCATCGGCCGCGAGGAGACCTACGGGTACGTCATCACGCGTCAGCTCAACGAGCTCGGGTTCGCCGATGTCATCGAGGGGACCGTCTACACGATCTTGTTGCGGCTGGAGCGGAACGGGCTGGTGCAAGTGACGAAACGGCCGTCCGGGATGGGGCCGCCGCGCAAGTTCTATTCGCTGAACGCCGCGGGGCGCGCGGAGCTCGGGAAGTTCTGGGCGAAATGGGAGTACCTCTCATCGCGAATCGACAAACTCAAGGAGGGTGGGAGATGAGTTTCTGGGACACGATCACCGGCAACGACCTCACCAGGGAATACAAGGCGTTCGAGGTCCGGGCCGCGGCGTTGCCGGCCGACTATCGGGCCGCCTGGGAGCAGATCAAGGCCCACCTGTCGCCGTACTCAGGTTTCACGGGTCGCAACCTGATGCCGATCCTCGACGGAGCTCTGGGCTTGCTCGAAGAGACGGCGGCCGATGGGCAGAGCATCGACGACGTACTGGGTGATGACATCGCCGGCTTCTGTGCGGCGCTGGCCGGCGGTGAAGGCGCTCGCAGCTATCGCGACCGCTGGCGCGAGCAGTTGAACCGCAATGTGGCAAGGAAACTGGGCCGGCTAGGAGACTGACGTGGGCATCCAAGACATCATCGAAGGCAAGAAGCAGTGGCGAGCCCACCTGGCACGAGTCAAGGCGCTCCCGCCGAATTACCAGATCGTCTACAAGGAGATCCAGAAGTACCTGTTCAAGGTCGGCCCGACCGACCTGACCGAAGGAAACCTGCTCTCCGGAATCGTCGATTTCTTCGAGGAAGGCGTCGCCGCCGGTAAGGGAGTCATCGAACTGATCGGGCCGGATGTCGCTGCCTTCTGCGACGACCTGATCAAGGACTCCCGCACCTACGCCGACATCTACCAGGAATCTGTCGCCAAGAAGAAGTGACCGTCGTCAGGTGGTGCGGCGTCGGCGGCGGGGAGCAGCTTCCGGCTCGGGGGTTTCCGCGGGCTCTGCGCCGGACTGGAGGTCGTGGTAGGCCTTGCGGGTGTGTTCGGTGTGTTCCCGCATGATCTGGGCGGCTTTGTCTTCGTCGCCTTCACTGATGGCCTTCACCAGACGGTTGTGTTCGCGCCAGGAGGCCGCACCGCGGACCGGGGCGACCGGCGTGTAGTACCAGCGGACCCGCCGGTCCACCTGGGCGGCGAAGTCGACCAAGAAGCGGTTGCCGGACATCTCGGTGATGAGGCTGTGGAGCTCGCCGTTGGTGCGGACGGTGCCGTCGATATCGCCGGACTCCTGGTACGCCGTGCCGACCTTGCAGAGCTCGCGCAGACGAGCGACGTCTTCCTTCGTCGCGTGGCGGGCGGCGAGGCGGGCGGACTCGGACTCCAGGGCCGCGCGGGCCGCGAGCAACTGGTCGACCTCGTCCTCGGCGGGAACGTGCACCATCGCGCCGAAACCGGGGCGCAGGTCCACCCAGCCCTCGTTGTTCAGGCGCTGCAACGCCTCTCGCACCGGTTGCCGGGAGACGCCCAGCAGACCGGCGAGCTCGACCTCGACCAGGTGGCGGCCGCGCTCGAGGGTGCCGTCGATGATCATCTCGGTCAGGGCCTCGTACACCGACTCCCGCAACGGCGTCGGCCGCTTGACGTGCCGCACCCCGGCCGGTTCCGCACCTGCCCCTGGCCCTGCGCTGATCGTCGTCATGAGGTCCCTTCCCGAATACAGCACGGCACTTGGTAGACAGTCTACCAAGTGCCATGCCCTGACATATTGCCGCCGCTCAGGCGGCCGACTCGTCGGCCCGACGGTCGTCGTCGCGCGCGGCAGTGACGTCGCCGGTGGACTGGCCGGTCACCTCGCCGGTCAGCTTGGCGAGCTCTGCGTCCAGGTCGAGCGGGTTGGACAACTCCTGCTGCAGCTCCGGAGCATCCGGGAACTGCGGGCGAGCCGCCAGAGCGCCGAACCTACGTGTGAAGATCATTTCTACCCTTCCTTGAATTCTGGCTTCTGTATACATTCAACCAGGTGTACTGACCGGTTATGCCCGCGTCTCACGTGATCCGGCTTACACCCGGGTCGAGTACGAATGCGCTCCGGCACCGGCCAATTGCCCGCCGTCGACGATCAGGTACTCGTCGCGGATCGGCGTACCGGTAAGCCATGACTCAAGGATCTCCCGGGTACCCGCGGCGTACCGGGTCTGCGCGGACAGCGATGAGCCGGAGATGTGCGGCGTCATGCCGTGGTGCGGCATCGTCCGCCACGGGTGGTCGGCCGGCGCGGGCTGCGGGTACCAGACGTCACCGGCGTACCCGGCCAGCTGACCGCTTTCCAGGGCCCGGACGATGGCGTCGGGGTCGGTGATGCGAGCCCGCGCGGTGTTGATCAGGTATGTCCCGCGCTTCATCGTCCCGAGCAGCTTGTCGCCGAACAGCCCCTCGGTCTCCGGGTGCAGCGGGGCGTTGATCGTCACCACGTCGCAGTGCGGCACCATGTCGGCCGCGCTCGGGTGGAAGGTCAGCCCGAGCTCACGCTCGACCGACTCCGGCAGGCGGTGCCGGTCGGTGTAGTGCAGCTTCACGTCGAAGGGAGCCAGCCGGCGCAGTACGGCGGTCCCGATCCGGCCGGCCGCGACCGTACCGACGTGCATGCCCTCGAGGTCGTACGAGCGGGCCACGCAGTCCGCGATGTTCCAGCCACCATCCAATACCGTTTGGTATGCCGGGATGTAGTTGCGGACGAGGCCGAGGATCATCATCACCACGTGCTCGGCGACGCTGATGCTGTTCGAATAGGTGACCTCGGCAACGGTCATGCCGTGCTTGATCGCCGCGTCCAGGTCGACGTGGTCCGAGCCGATGCCGGCGGTGATCGCGAGCTTCAGCTTCGGCGCCTTCGCGATCCGCTCGGCGGTCAGGTACGCGGGCCAGAATGGTTGCGAGATCACCACATCGGCGTCGGGCAGCTCACGATCGAGCACCGAGCCGGCGCCCTCCTTGTCGGAGGTGACGACCAGCGTGTGGCCCTGGCTCTCGAGGAATTCGCGCAGCCCGAGCTCGCCGGACACGCTGCCGAGCAGGGCGCCCGGCGTGAAGTCGATCGCCTTCGGCGAGGGTGCGGTCTGACCGCCGGGGTAGCCGTCGATGGTCGGGATGTCGTCCCGCGCGTACGTCGTCGGGTGGCCGGTCGTCGGGTCGTCGTACAGGACGCAGACAATCTTCGCCATGATGGGAATCTCCTTGTTCTGAAGGGATTTCCACCATCGCGGTGTCACGGCCCGACGGTCAAAGACTTGCTCGCTATGTCGAGATAGCCGGAATCCATCAGATGCACGTCGAGTAGATCGTCGAGGGCTTTGTGTACGCCGGCCTGCCGCGCGACATCGAGCAACGCCCGCGCCAGAACAGGCTCCGGACTGCGTGCCGCGATCACCAGGCCGACCCGCGGCCCGTGCGCCGGACCCTTGAGCGGTACGACGCGCATCCCGTCCGGTACGCCGAACATGTGCAACCAGGCGTGCGAGATCACGGTCGACCAGTGACTGCCGTGCAGATGGCTGTACAACCCGGACACGGTGTCGCTCTCGATGGCCGGCGTCGCGGTCACGCCGTCGTCGGTGAAGTAGCCGTTCATGATCCGGCGGTTGCGCATGTCGGGGGAGAGCAGGCAGAGCGGCAGTTCGGCGACCTCCGCCCACGTCGCGACCGGTTGGTCGGCGAGCTTCGAGTGGGTCGGAGTCAGCAGCAGGTAACGCTCCTCGTACAGCGGCGTCTTGCGCACCTGACCGAGCGTGTCGTCGTCGAGATACGTCATCGCGACATCGAGGTCGAACTCGGCGAGCTTCTGCGTGATGTCGCGCGACGACAGCGATTCCAGCGTCACCCGGGCATTGGTATGCCGTTCGCAGAAAGGTGTCGTGAGCAACGAAACCACCGGCATCGCGGTCGGGATCGCGCCGAGCCGAAGCGTGCCGTTGAGCCCGCCGCGCATCACCGACAACTCGTGCCGCAGCGCGTCCTGCTCGGCGAGGATGCGCTGCGCCCAGAGCAGCACCCGCTCGCCCTCGGGCGTCAGGCCCTCGAACCGCCGGCCGCGGCGCACGATCGGTACGTCGAGCTCCTGCTCGAGCTTGCGGATCGCGGCCGACAGCGACGGCTGGGAGACGTAACAGGCTTCCGCCGCCCGGGCGAAATGCTTCTCGCGGGCGAGGGCGACGAGGTACTCCAGCTGGCGGAGCAGCATCAACGAACCCGGGATGGTGTGCAGTCGCCTGTATACATAATCCAACTGTAGTGAGGTGCGCCGTCGCCCGAAAGATCTCGGCGTGTTGTGATGTGGATCACAGGGTGTCTTTCCGGCACGGATCCGTTCGACGGATGGGCAGAGATCTCTCTGGCAAAGGAGCTGTGATGCAGAAGGTGGTTTCCAAGGACGGCACCGAACTCGCGTACGACACGTACGGCAGCGGGCCGGGCCTGGTACTCGTCGCGGGCGGGTTCACCGAGCGCTCGCGGTACGTCGACGACGCCAAGGCGCTGTCGTCGGCGTTCACCGTGGTGAACTACGACCGGCGTGGTCGCGGTGACTCCGGCGACACCCTGCCGTACGCGGTGGAGCGTGAGTGGGAGGACCTGGAGGCGATCCGCTCGGCGACAGGTGCGCAGTACGCCTGCGCCTACTCGTCCGGGTCGATGGTGCTGCTGCAGGCCGGACTGCCGTTCGAGAAGCAGGCGATGCTGGAGCCGCCGTTCCGGGTCGACGGAGCACCGCAGGCGCCGGACCGGTACATCGAGCGGCTGCAGGAGTTCGTCGACGCCGGGAATCCCGGTGGGGCGGCTGAGCTGTTCATGGTCGAGGCAGTCGGCCAGCCGAAGGAGGCGGTCGACCAGATCCGGCAGACGCCGATGTGGGCCGGCATGGAGGCGATCGCGCACACCCTTGTGTACGACGGCCTGCAGATGGGCGACAGTGCCGTACCGCGTGGCCTGCTGGCGTCGGTCGACGTACCGACGTTGGCGATGTACAGCAACGCCAGTCCGGACTGGTTGAAGGACGCGGCGCGGCAGGCGGCCGAGGCGCTCCCGCACGGGACGCTGGAGGGACACGACGGGACGTTCCACACGCTGCCGCCGGAGACGATGGCGCGGGTGCTGACGGGCTACTTCCTGAGTGCGTAAACCGGTGGGACCCGGCCGAGCAGGCGTTTGAGGCGTGGCGCGAGCGGCTGCTCGACGCCGTAGTGCAGTGCGGCCGCAATGCCGGTCATCAGCAGCATCGTGGCGGCGACCAGGAGGACGTGGTTCACCTGGTCGCCGAGGCGCTCGAAGATGATGAAGCCGATGTGCGCGTGGACGAGGTAGAGCGGGTAGGTGAGTGCGCCGAGGACCGCGAACCACGGGCGGCCGAGGCGATGCGTCAGCCTCAGCGCGACGGCCATCATGACGGCGAAGATCGTGATGATGATTGCGACGACGGCGGTCCGGTGGATCTCGGTGTGGTAGCGGATGCCGACGCGGTCCGCGAACCCGATGCCGCGGTAGATCGCGTTGCCGAGCGCGATCGCGACGATGGCGAGGGTCTGTCGCGTGGCGCCGTACCGGTGGATCAGGCAGAGCGCCATACCGGCGATGAAGTAGTGCGAGAACTGGGTGTTGAGCACCAGGTCGGTTGCGTGCGGCAACAGTCCGGTCTGGAAGACGAGCGTCGCCCCGAGCCACGCCCAACAGAAGATCGTGACTCGGCGCGCGGTGATGCCGATCCAGGTCAGGACCAGGATCATCGCGTAGAACCTGACCTCGGCCCACAGCGTCCAGTAGACGACGTCGACGTTCTGGATGTTCGGCAGCGAGTTGAGCATCGTCAGATTCGCCAGGTACTGCTGGAGTGTGACCGGGAATCGTCCTTGGCTGAAGGCGACGGACACGAACGCCGTGAGGCTGACGGCGATCCAGTACGCCGGATAGAGCCGGACCGCCCGTGAGACCACGAACGACCGCGGGCTGCGATCCCACGCGCTGAGCAGCACGACGAATCCGCTGATCGTGAAGAACAGGTCGACCCCGAGATACCCGTACCGCGCGACGACGTCCACGTGCGGGAAATGCATCGCGGACGTGCCATCGGCGTACGAGGAGAACAGGTAGTGGTACGCCATCACCGAGAACGCCGCGAAGATCCGCAACAAATCAACCTCATGGAGCCGTCCCCGCGAGCCTTCCACATCCACCCTTCCGCCGCGCTTCCGGCTCCACTACATCGCACCAGCCGACCACAATCGTCAGCCCACAGCACGATTCACTCCTCCGACCTACGGATGATTCGGGGCTAGCGGCAACGTCATCCGAAGCTGACGCGGTCCAGGTAGTAGTTGAGGAGGTGCTCGTCGCCGGCCACGTCGGTCCCGCCAGCGCGGCGCTTGTACAGCCGCAGGAGTAGCTCAGTCACGGGACCTCGGACGATAACTGCGGCGGGCTCATCGCTGTGTCGCCAGTGGATCACGTCCCCGGTCAGGTCGACCACCCAGGACTGCTCCGGTGCGGCGAACTTCAGCGTCCGGCCGGGGGCGAGCAGCTCGCGCATCCACGGGTGGACCTCGAAGTGGAACGGGAGGGCACCGAGCTCCATCCACTCGTCGATCCCGTCCGCGGCGGCCTCGGGATCCAGCGCGTACTCGACGCCGAACGCGAGGGCGGCGTCGGCGCGATGCACCGCGGTCTCGTGGGCCATCCGGCGCGCGGTGAACCGTGTGGTCGGGTTGTCGATCGGCATCTTGATCGGTACGTCGGGGCCCGCTGTGCGCAGCGCCTCCGCCAGCTCACCGGCACCGGCCACGATCCAGTCGGTGAGCTCATGGAGCGCGTCATCGGTGCAGTCGGCCGGGTCGGAGTACCAGTGCGTCGGGTCGCGGAACTCGTCCTCCGGCGGTGCCTCGCCCGTCCGCGCGACGACCGTAGCCTCGTGATGGGCCCCACCGACGTGGCGGACGAGTTGCCCGACGTTCCACCCAGGACACGACTGGACCGCCGTACGCAGATCTTTGCCCGGCCTGCCGGTCAGATGTCCGGCCAGCAGCTCGGCCTGCTCGACGATCAGCTCGCAGTGCCGCTCGTACTCCATCTGCTTCTCCTCCGCCTCGGTTGTCCTATGGTCGGAGCAGGGCAGCGCCGATTGACATCAGGTCGGTAGGCGCATGGGCATCAGGATGTAGGCGGAGTCCGGCGTGGGTGTGTCGTCGGGGGCGCGGAGGCCGGTCAGGTTGGCCGGCTTGGTGGTCTGGGTGAAGGCGAAGTGTGCGATCGGCGTGCCGAGGGAGCCGAGTCCGTCGAGCAGGTAGCCGGCGTTGAAGCCGGTGACCACTGGCTCGCCGGTCAGCGTGACCTCGACGGACTCCGACGCCTGGGCCTCTTCACCGTTGCCGGCGTCAAGCGTCGCCAGGCCGTCGGCGAACGTGAGCCGCACCGGCGCCGACCGCTCAGCCACCAGCGCGACCCGCTTGACCGCTTCGACGAGCGCGGCGGTGTCCACGGTCACTGTGCTGGTGATCGCGTTCTCCGCCGGGATCAGGCTGCGGACCCTCGGGAACTCGCCGTCGATCAGCCGGCTGGTCGCATGCCGGCCGCCGCCTTCGAACCCGATCAACCCGTCCCCTGTGCGCGTCGAACCGAGCGCAAGCGTGAGCTCATGACCGGTCATCGCCTTAGCCACCTCGGCGAGCATCTTCGCGGGGACCAACGCGTTGGCCTCGGCGCCGGCATCGACCGGCTCCCACGGGAACGACCGCAGCGCCAATCGGTATCGGTCGGTGGCAAGCAAGGAAATCGTCGAACCACGGATCTCGACCCGAATCCCGGTGAACACCGGCAGCGTGTCGTCCCGGCCGGCCGCGCTCACCACCTGCGAGACGGCTCGCGCGAACACATCCCCGTCGACCGCTCCACTCGCCTGAGGAATCTCCGGCAGCGGCGGATACTCATCGAGCGGCAGAGTGTGCAGCACGAACCGAGCCGCACCGCTACTCACCTGAACCCGAGCCGCCTCACCGCTCAGATCCACCGAGTCGCGCGGCATGCTGCGGCAGATGTCCGACAGCAGCCGCCCGGAAACCAGCACCCGCCCCTCGTCGGCCACCTCGGCCGGCACACTCACCCGCGCTGAACTCTCGTAGTCGAACCCGGCCAACGTCACCTGCCCGTCCGCCGCCTCGACCACCATCCCGGCCAGGATCGGCACACTCGGCCGACTGGGCAACCCACGCGCCACCCATCCAACCGCCTCAGCCAGCACCTCACGCTCGACTCGCACCTTCATGCCGCACTCCTCCCCATCTCGAAGTACGACTCAATCAGCAGCCACCGACATTAATGATGGTTGGGCTCTGGGCGCCGTGGCTCGTCCGCCGACTGTCGCCCTGCTGGGTTGACTGCAAATTGGTCCGTCCGGTGCT
>NZ_SHKR01000013.1:0-928248 GCF_004217145.1 Kribbella rubisoli
CAAAATCGTCCGCACCGAACAAGGCACCTACCCCGACCACGACCTCGCCCACCGCTACCGCACCTGGCTCAACACCGCTTGACACCAATAGGAGCATCAGTTTCTGGCGGAAATACGCCACCGACCGATGACAACGTGATGTTCTCGCCCGGTCACGCGGTGTTGTGCTATGTGTGATCCATGCCGAGCCAGGCGTCACGAGTACCGCTGGACCGGTGGTTCAGTTCTGAGCGGCCGATGGGCGTCAGCGCGTCGATCCTGATCGGACTGGTCACGGTCACCGCGTGGGCGACCGCATGGTCGGACTGGTACTCGTACCGCACGCTCAAGACGTACGGCGCCGACCCGGACAAACTGGACGAGGCCGACCTGATCTCGGGCTCACTCGGCATAATCTCCGCGCTCGCACTGTTCGCGGCCGCGGCGGTGTTCATCATCTGGCTCTGGCGGGTCCGGTGGAACGCGGAGATGTTCCACCGCGGCCAGCACCGTTTCACCCGCGGCTGGGTGCTCGGCTGCTGGCTCGTCCCGGTCGTCAACCTCTGGTACCCCAAGCAGGTCGTCGACGACATCGTCGCGGCCAGCGATCCACGGACCGATCCCCACACCGAGGCGCTGAAGGAGATCCCGGGCACCCAGCTGGTCTGGGCGTGGTGGATCACCTGGGTGATCGGACTGGTCACCGGAAACATCGTGCAAAGAGGCGTTCTTGCCGGCGCGTCGCAGCTCGGAGACCTGCGGACGAACGTCATACTGTCCTCCGTCTCAGCGCTGTTCACCACCGGCGCGGCCGTGCTCGCGGTGATCCTGATTCAGCGGATCGACGAACTGCAGAGCATGCGTCCATGGGTGCCGTGGTGGTCGGTCGGGACACCGCACAACGGCTTCCAACCACCTGCGCGGTAAACCAAACCGTCACGCCCCGTCGAATGCCTCGTTACCTTTGGTGATGGGCGTACGAAAAGAACACGTTAAGTCGACACCCTCCGTGCTGGGGTCGACTCCCTTGGCGTACCTACTTCGTGGTATCAATGTGGCTCGGTCATGCGGGGGCAGGACCTGGCCGAAGCGCCGAACAGACGACGGAGTTCCAGCGACGCGAGGGACGCGAGACGTGAGCCACCCGCAGGCATTATTGACTGCTGTCGACGATCAGGAAGAGTGGCAGCCGCACGCGGCTGAAGAGTTCCAGCAGGTCGGGACGGTCGGGAAGATCGCCATCGGACTGCTCGGCGCGTCGACGATCACCCACCTGCTGTCCACCTGGTCGGACTGGAACACCTACTCCGTCGTCCACCGCTACCTCGGCGGGATGCCGAACGTCGACGACGCGGATCTGAACCGCGCCGACGCCATCGCCAAGGTCACCGCGATCCCGAACGTCGTCATCTCGGTCGCCGCCGCGGTCGTCTTCGTCATCTGGCTCTGGCGGGCCCGGGTCAACTCCGAGGTGTTCTGCCAGGCCGACCACCGCCGCAGCCACGGCTGGGTGCTGGCGAGCTGGTTCTGCCCCGGTCCGAACCTCTGGTATCCCAAGCAGATCGTCGACGACGTCTGGCTCGCCAGCGACCCGAAGACCCCCGTGTACGCGGACGACCTGCGCCGGTTCAGGACTCCCAGCCTCACCTCGGTGTGGTGGGTGGCCTGGATCGGCGCTCTCGCGTTCGACGTGGTGGTGCGCCGGTTCCTGATGTGGATGGAAGCGACCGTCGGCTCACTGCGCGGCATCGCCCTCGCCGGTACTGCGTCCCTCGTGCTGACCGCTGTTTCCGCGGTCGCGGCGACGATGGTGATCCGCAAGATCAACCACATGCAGACGACCCGCTCGTGGGTGCCGTGGTGGGACCAGGCGCCGAAGCTCAGCGCGGTCCCGTCGTACGAGGTGACCCAGGTTCCGTCGTACGCGAACGACGACACCGACGAGCAGCCCGCGATCTCCGAGCCGATCGCCGCGTCGCCTTCGATGGGTCTGCTCCGCGAGCCGCAGCCGCAGCTCCAGATGGCCGGCGCCCCCCAGGCCCCGGCAGGCAGCCCGTTCGCTCCGCAGGCCCCCGCGCCGAGCCCCTTCGCCCCGACCGCGCCGGCACAGCCCGCGCCGCAGGGCTTCCCGGGCGACGGCGCCGCCGCACCGGCCGCCTTCGCCGGTGACCCGGTGGTCGAGGAGTCGCCGAAGTGGAGCCCGTTCGCTCCGGTCGTCGAGAGCTGGCAGGACATCGACGCCGGTCCCGCGACCGAGCAGTTCAGCCCGGTCGAGTCCTGGCGGGACGAGAAGCCGGCCGCGGAGACGACGTACGAGTCGCAGACCTCCTGGAACGACTACCGCAGCTCCGACGACGTGCTGGGCACGACGAGTACGACGAGCAGCTGGCTCGACGAGGCCGCGCCGATGACCGTCAGCCAGCCGGATCCGTACGCGTACCAGGAGCCGCAGCAGCCCGAGCAGCAGTGGGCGGCGCGCTACTCCGAGCCGTACTCGTACGAGACCGACTACACGTCCTCCCCGGTGGAGGCGCAGACCGCACCCGAGCCTGAGCCCGCGCCAGTTGCGCGCGCCGGACGCCGGGCCGCTCGGGTCGCGGTCGACAGCCCGTCGGCGATCCAGCCGGCCGTCGGGAGCCACTCCGGCTACGGTGCGGAGTCCGAGCAGACCAGCTACTCGTCGTACTCCGAGCACAGCGTCTACGGCCAGTCCGAGCACACGCAGCCGTCGTCGCACGTGTCGACGTCCTCCGGGTACTACGAGCCGGCCCCGGCCCCGGCACCCAGCCAGAGCTACCAGGAGCAGGACGACTTCCTGACGCCGTCGAAGCCGCTCCCGCCGGTCCCGTCGTACGGTCCGGAGCCGACGTACTCGTCGAACAACGACGACTACACGAGCTACGAGTCGACGTCGTACACCTCGGACTACTCGCCGTACAACTCGGAGTACAGCAGCAACAGCTACAGCTCGAGCAACTACGAGTACGACGCCTACAGCAACAACAGCGGGTCGGAGTACACGAGCACCGAGTCCTACGAGACCTACAGCCCGAACTACGCCTCGGAGTCGTACGGCTCGCAGTACTCGCCGGAGCCGGAGCAGACCGAGTACCAGCAGCAGCCGTACTCGTACGAGGAGCAGCAGCCGACCGACCCCGAGCAGCCGACCGCCCCGCGGACCCAGCCCCGCCGCGGCCGCTGGGTCTGATCAAATGACTGTATGCGTCTAGGTTTCGCCACCCTCGGTTGTCCGGGAGCTCCGCTCGACGAGGTCCTGGCGCTTGCCCAGGGCAACAAATTCGCCGGACTGGAACTGCGGGCCGCACCGGACGAGTTCACCCACACCGGCCTGACCGCGGCCGAGCGGCGTGAGCTGCGGACCCGGATCGAGGACGCCGGCCTCGAGATCTTCGCGGTCAGCAGCTACGTGAAGCTCTGCGCCGTCGAGGACCAGCCCCTCGAAGCCCATCTCGAGCTGGCCGGAGACCTCGGCGCCCGCGGCGTCCGCGTCTTCCCCGGTGACGACCCAGCCGATGACACCGGTACGACGGAAGCCCCCAGCGCCGGCGAGATGCGCGCGCTCGATCGCGTGACGACCGCGCCGCGGGAAGTCCCGATCTTGCTGGAGACGCACGACTCGCACTCGACCGCCCGGCAGGTCGCCGCGCTGTGTGCGTTACTCGACACCAACGTCCCCGGCCATAACGTGAAGGCGATCTGGGACAGCTCGCACACGTGGTCGCACGGCGAGACGCTGGCCGAATCGTTCGCGCTGTTGAAGCCGTGGGTCGACGTCGTGCAGTTCAAGCAGGCCGACTCGCAGCAGGACTACCGTCCGGTTGCGATCGACGCCGGCGACTTCCCGATCCAGGAGCTGCTGCAGACGCTCGACGGGACCGACTACCCGCTCTCACTGGAGTGGGAGCTCAAGTGGCACCCGCAGCTGCCGTCGCTGGCCGAGACGCTCCCCGCCGTTCACACCTGGCTGGGCAACGGCGCCGTCAAGTAGCGCGTGATCGTCGGGCCGAGCCACGCGACCGCCTCGTCGGTGGACAGGCCGACGATCGGCTCGAACTCGAGGATGTAGCGGCACAGCGCGAAGCCGAGCGCCTGCGTCGCGATCAATCCCGCCCGCACGGCCGGCTCGTCCATCGCGGCCCGCTCGAACGCAGGGGTCAGCTGCCCGATGAACACCTGCCGCATCCGCTCGGCTGCGGACTCGTTGGTGACCGCAGTACGCAGCAGCACCCGTAGCGTGTCGTCCTCCTCCCAGCGCTCGACCAGATGGCGGACGAGCACCTCCCCGGTCTGCTCGCGCGGTACGCCGCGGAGATCCGGCAGCCGTACGTCGAACTCCGCTGCCGCCGCGAACAGCTTCTCCTTGCTGCCGTAGTACCGCATCACCATCGCCGGGTCGATCGCCGCGTCGGCCGCGATCGCCCGGATCGTGGCGCGCTCGTACCCGTCCGCGCCGAACCGCTCCCGCGCTGCCGCGAGGATCGACGCCCGGGTCCGGTCCGACTTCTTCTCCGCCATACCCACAGCATATGCCAACACTTGTTGACTTTTGCTAGGAATGGTCCTAGCGTAAAAGTCAACAAGTGTTGATAAACGGTTGGAAGGAGCGACGATGACTCCGCGAAGCGCAGAGGTCGTAGTGGTGGGTGCGGGTCCGGTCGGGCTCGCGGTGGCGGTCGGTCTCCGGCTGCACGGGCACGACGTGGTGGTGATCGACAAGCAGGCCGAGGGCACCAACACCTCGCGGGCGTGCGTGATCCACCCGCGGACGCTGGAGGTGCTGGAGCCGCTCGGCGTGACCAAGCAGCTCGTCGACCGCGGACTGGAGCTGGAGGACTTCTCGATCCGGACCAGCGACCGCAAGCTGATCCCGGTCGGCTTCGAGGACCTGCCGACGGCGTACCCGTTCGTCACGATGATCCCGCAGCCCGTCACCGAGCAGATCCTGCTCGACCGGCTCGAGGAGCTCGGCGGATCGGTGCTCCGCCCGTACGCCGCGACCGGGCTGCAACAGACCCCCGACGGTGCCGACGTCACGCTCGACAACGGCGACGTGATCCACGCGCAGTACGTCGTGGCCGCCGACGGCATGCACAGCACGGTCCGCGAGCTGGCCGGCCTGCGGATGCCCGGCAACACGCTGGAGCTGTCGCTGAGCCTGGTCGACATCCGGGTCGAGAGCGGACTGCCGACCGACGAGGTCGGGTTGTACTTCGCAGCCGCCGGACTCCTGGTGGTCGCACCCTTGCCGGACGGAAGCTTCCGGCTTGTCGGCGAGGTGCACAACGCACCCGAGCACCCCGACCTGGCCTTCGCACAGGACCTCGTGGACGACCGCGGCCCGCGGAAGTCGCACCCGAAGGTCACCGAGGTGGTCTGGGGCTCCCGCTTCCGGATCCACGAGCGGGTCGCGGACGAGTACCGGTCCGGGCGTGTGCTGCTCGCCGGCGACGCCGCCCACACGCACAGCCCAGCTGGCGGTCAGGGCATGAACCTAGGCCTTCGCGACGCGGTGGTTCTGTCGGATGCGTTGTCGCAGGCGCTGGCGGGTGACGACTCCGGTCTGGACGCCTACGCCAAGGACAGCCGCGCGGAGGCGGTACGGGTGATCGCGCTGGCGCACCGCCTGACCAGGCTGGCCAACGTCCCGCGGCCGATCCGCCCGCTGCGCAACGCCGTACTCAGGTTCGCAGGCCGCCTCGGCAAGACGCAGGACGGTCTCGCCAAGCAACTGGCTGGCTTCCCCGAGCGCTAACCGCCGGCCCGCCCAGCTGGCTGGCTTCCCCGAGCGCTAACCGCCGGCCCGCCCGCCACGTCTCAGCGGCCCGCCGCCCACGCACGTCTCAGGGGTCAACCCCGCAGCCTGCCGGTTGCGGAGACGGATTCCGGCCGTGCAACCGGCCATCTCGGGGGTTGACCCCTGAGACGTGCACAGTCAGCCGGCGGTCGATTCGCGGATCTGCAAGGTGTACGGGACGGTGAGGTCGCGATGGGCGGCTTCACCGTTTCCGGCGATCCGGTCCAGGAGCAGGGCGACCGCGTTGTCGGCCAGCCACGCCTTGTCGGGCGAGATCGTGGACAGCGTCGGTGAGTGGTACCGGCCGTCCTCGATGTCGTCGAAGCCGACCACGGCGACGTCATCCGGAACGCGCAGCCCGGCGTCGGCCAGCGTTCGCAATGCGCCGAGGGCGAGCAGGTCGTTGAAGCAGAAGATCGCGTCCGGCGGCTCGGGCAGTGCCAGCAGCTCGCGCATCGACGCGGCGCCGTCCTCCCGGTGGTACCCCGTCCCGGCGAGCTCGAGCGCGGGATCGTGTGGCAGGCCGGCCGCCTTGAGTGCCTTGCGGTACCCCTTCCGCCGTACCGCCCCGGTGCTCGTCCCGCCGACGCCGATCGCCGCGATCCGCCGCCGGCCGATCGAGATGAGGTGCGTGGTGGCGTCGCACGACGCCTGGACCGAGTCGACCGCGACCCGGTCGAACTGGCCGCCGGCCGGACGCTCGCCGAGCAGAACCAGCGGCTTCCCCGTGTCGGCGACGGTCAGCTTGGCCGGCACGGTCGTGATCGGCGAGAAGATGATGCCGTCGATCAGCTGCCCGCGCATCCCGTCCAGGACCAGCTTCTCGGCCGCGGCCCCGCCCTCGGTCTGGTCGATCAGCACGGTGATCCCGCGGCGCTTCGCGGCCCGGCTGATCTCGGCGCCGAGCTCGGCGAAGTACGGCGAGGCCATCTCCGGGATGGCCAGCGCGATGAAGTCCGAGCGGCCTTTGCGCAGGGAGCGCGCGCTGACGTTCGGCCGGTAGTCCAGGGCGGCGATCGCGGCCTCGACCTTGGCCCGGGTTCGCGCGGTGATGTGCGGGTAGTCGTTGATCACGTTCGACACGGTCTTCACCGAAACGCCGGCCCGCGCGGCCACATCACTCAGCCTGGTCGCCATCCCGAGAACCTCCAGTCACCGGCCTGTCGCCCGAGTCTGCCACCGGCGAACTCTTTACAGCGATTGTCAATCGTTGTAGACAACCACGTTAAACGTTGTAAACGACTCTGGGGAGGCTGAGGTCGTGTCTGCTCATCGCACGCCTACTGCGCGGCACTCGGCACGGCACCTCGCCGCACGGGTGCAAAGGGAACGATGCTCCGCATCGACCCCTTCGCCCCCGCGCGCCGATGCACCGCACCGAGCACCTGCTCGCTACGGCGTGCGATGAGCAGACACGACCTTGTGGCTCGGCTTGTGGTTGACCCCGCGTTCGTCGTCGGTCCGTTGGACCGGCGGGTGTTCGGTTCGTTCGTCGAGCACATGGGGCGGTGCGTTTACACCGGGATCTACGAGCCGGAGCATCCGCGGGCCGACGCGGACGGTTTCCGGGAGGACGTGCTGGAGCTGGTGCGGGAGCTCGGCGTGACCGCGATCCGCTACCCCGGCGGGAACTTCGTCTCGAACTACGACTGGGAGGACGGCGTCGGCCCGAAGGACCAGCGGCCGCGGCGGCTCGACCTGGCCTGGCGGGCGATCGAGCCGAACCAGTTCGGCACCGACGAGTTCGTCGCGTGGTCGCGCAAGGCCGACGTACAGCCGATCTGGGCGGTCAACCTCGGTACCCGCGGGATCCGCGAGGCCGTCGATCTGCTCCAGTACTGCAACCTCCCGGCCGGCACCGCGCTCAGCGACCGCCGCGTCGCGAACGGCAGCCCGCAGCCGCACAACATCAAGATCTGGTGCCTGGGCAACGAGATGGACGGGCCGTGGCAGATCGGCCACAAGACCGCCGAGGAGTACGCACGGCTCGCCGAGGAGACCGCGAACGCGATGCGTCGGGTCGAGCCCGATCTCGAGCTGGTCGCTTGCGGTTCGAGCAACGCCGGCATGCCGACGTTCGGCGAGTGGGAACGCGTCGTCCTCGAGCGGACCTACGACCTCGTCGACCACATCAGCCTGCACGCGTACTACGAACCGCGCGACGGCGACCAGGCGAGCTTCCTGGCCGCCGCCGAGGAGATGGACCGGATGATCTCGTCGGTCATCGCGACCGCCGACCACGTGAAGGCGCTGAAACGCAGCGACAAAGAGCTGACGCTGTCGTTCGACGAGTGGAACGTCTGGTACCAGCAGCACTTCCCCGGCGAGCTTGGTCTCGGCATCCGGGAGGCCGGCCCGCTGATCGAGGACAGCTACACCGTCGACGCCGCGGTCGTGGTCGGCAGCCTGCTGATCACCCTGCTCCGGCACGCCGACCGGGTGAAGATTGCTTGCCTCGCGCAACTGGTCAACGTGATCGCCCCGATCCGTACCGAGCCCGGCGGTCGCGCCTGGCGGCAGACGATCTTCCACCCGTTCGCCCTCACCGCGCGGTACGCCGGTCCGACCGTGCTGCAGACCGCGATCGCCGGCGGACCGGAGATCGACACCGCTGCCTTCGGCAAGGTCCCGGCCCTGTGGAGCACAGCGACGTACGACGAGAACACCGGGGAGACTGCGATCTTCGTGGTGAACCGGAGCGAGACCGACAAGATCGATCTGGAGATCCCGGTGAACGGACTCCAGGTCGCTGAGCACATTGCGCTGTACGACGAGGACCGGTCCGCAGTGAACACCGCGGACCAGCCGGACCGGGTGACGCCCCGGACCGTGGATGGCACCGAGATCGTCGACGGTGTCTGCACCGCCACGTTGCCGCCCGCTTCGTGGCATCTGATCCGTTTGAGCTGAAGGGACCGCCCTGTGCCTTCGAAACGACTACTCGCCACAGCACTTGCTGTCGTCGTAGTAGCGGCCGGTACGTCGGCCGCCACCGCGGCGCCGGTCGTGACCACCACCAACCCCGTCACATCCAGCTTCGCCGACTCCTTCGCCGACCCGTCGATCATCCAGGGCCGCGACGGCTACTGGTACGCGTACGCCACCTCCGACCCGCTCGTCGCGAACGGCCCGTTCGGTCTGATGCACCTGGCCCGGACCAAGGACTTCAGCTCCTGGGAGTACCTCGGCACGGTCTTCAACGACCAGACCAAGCCGGCGTGGGCCGCGCCCGGTTCGTTCTTCTGGGCGCCGGACATCCGGTACTTCGGTGGCCGCTACGTCATGTACTTCACCGTCACGGACACGACCGCCAATGCCGGCGGTGATCCCGCGATCGGCGTGGCCACCGCGCCGACGCCGGCCGGACCGTGGACCGCGAGCGACGGCCCTGTTGTGGCGCCGCGTCCCGACGGCAACGGCGGCTACCTCGGCACGATCGACCCGGCCGAACTGACCGCTGCCGACGGCAAGCGGTACCTGTATTACGGCGGCTTCAACGGCGGCATCTCCGTGACGGAGCTGAGCGCCGACGGCACGCACGCGGTAGGCACCCCGACCCAGATCACGATCGGCGACCGCTACGAAGGCTCGTACGTCGTCTACCGCGACGGCTGGTACTACTTCATGGGCTCGTCGATGAACTGCTGCGCCGGCCCGACCACCGGGTACTCCGTCTTCGCCGGCCGGTCCCGCTCCCCGCGCGGCCCGTTCGTGGACGCCGACGGCGCGAAGCTCACCGACTCGCGCGTCGGCGGTACGACGGTGATCACGCAGAACGGCAACAAATGGATCGGCCCCGGCCACCACGCGTTCATCACCGACGTGGCCGGCCAGGACCACATCGTCTACCACGCGATCGACCGCGGCACGCCGTGGCTGACCGACCCGTTCGGCATCAACCGCCGCCCGATGCTGATCGACCAGATCGACTGGATCAACGGCTGGCCCCGCACCAGCGCGGGCCTCGGCCCGTCGGAGGGCCAGGTTCCCGCACCCACCACCGGCTCCGGGTTGGGCATCGACTCCACGAACCCGGCCGCCGGTCTCCTGGGCGCAACAGCCAACCCCGGTGATGCGGTCGGCGGGCCCACCGACTCTATCAACGGCGCAGCCCGAACCCGCTTGTCGGCACCCAGCGGCTCCCTCCGCGTGGAGGCAGACGTCCGGCTCGGCTCGTCGTTCGCCACAGTCTTGGGCAACGCAGCGATTGCGACTGTTGCCGGTAATCGGCTGACGCTCGCAGTGGGTCGTCGTACAACGTCCGTCAACTTGCCGGCCGACTTCGACCGCACGCAGTGGAACAAGCTGTCGGTGCAGGTGAGTGGGTCCACCGTGACCGCACGACTCAACGACGCAGGCCTCGGAGATGTTTACGGGGAGGCACAGCTCAGCGTGCCGGGGTTGAGGCTGGCGGCGGCTCCGGTGCGCTGGGTCGGAAACGCTGAAGTGGACAACCTGACTGTCCGGCCGGTTGCCAAACCGGTGACGAAGCTGGCCGCAGTACCGCGGACCGGGAAGCTGCTCGCCGGTGACGACTTCGACGGAGCGCTCGGTGCGGACTGGACCTGGGTGCGTCAGGACGACGAGGCAACTATTGCCAACGGCAACCTGAGCTGGCCGCTGGAGAACGCAGACATGGTCGGCAGTGGGAACAACGCCGGCCTCCTCCTGCACGCGCCGCCGGCCGGGAAGAGCTGGATCGCGGAGACCAAACTGCACCTGGACACCGGGATCGATGACGTCCGCAACTACCAGCAGGCCGGGATGATCGTCTACCTGAACGACGACGACTTCGCCCGGCTTGGCGACGTCGCGATCTGGAAGACCCGGCAGACGGAGTACGGGCGCGAGTTGGTAGCCCGGCCGTCCGACGGCGCCACGTCGTACGGCGCGGCCGCGATCGGCCGGACGGCGCCGACTATGTGGCTGCGCATCGCGTACCACGAGAACGCCGCCGGCGAGCACGTCTACCGCGCCGGCACGTCGGTGGACGGGAAGAGCTGGACCTGGGGCGCGTCCTGGGTCCTCCCGGCCGCCGCGCGCATCGGTCTCTACGCACACGGCGAATTCACCGGCGCAAACCCACCGCCGGTCGCAACCTTCGACTACCTGAAGTTCTACGAGAGCAAGTAGATGTTCACCAATCCGGTGTACGACGGCAGCTTCGCCGATCCGCAGATTATTGCGGTGGGCAACGAGTACTACGCCTTCGCGACCAACGGACCGCTGGGTAACGTGCAGACGCTGAAGTCTGCCGACCTGGTGGCTTGGGTGCAGGTCGGCGACGCGTTGCCGTCGTTACCGGATTGGACCGCGCCCGGAAGGGTGTGGGCGCCCGAGGTGGCAGTGCATGCGGCGGACCGGTACGTCATGTACTACACGACGCGCGATCTGGCGTCCGGTCACCAGTGCGTCGGCGTCGCGGTCGCGTCCACGCCCCAAGGTCCATATGTCGACAAATCTCCACAGCCGTTCATCAGTCAGGCCGACGAGGGCGGCTCGATCGACGCGTCGCCGTTCCAGGACTCGACCGGCCGCCGCTGGCTGTACTGGAAGAACGACGGCAACGCGATCGGCGTGGACACCTGGATCTACGTCTCCGAACTGTCCGATGACGGCCTTACGCTGACCGGTCCCGTGCACCGCATGATCAAGCAGGACCTGCCCTGGGAGGGCAACCTCGTCGAGGCGCCGTACATGGTCGAGCGCAACGGGAAATTCCACCTCTTCTACTCCGGCAACGCGTTCGACAAACCGACGTACGCCGTCGGCCACGCCCTGTGCGAGTCGCCCATCGGCCCGTGCACCAAGTCCGGCGACCCCATCCTGTCGTCGAACGCTGATGCAGCCGGTCCAGGCCACAACATGGTCCTAGGCAACTGGTTCGTCTACCACGGCTGGAACCCGACCCAGGTGGGCACCGACCCCAAGGGCCGAACCATGTGGCTCTCCCAACTGACCTGGGACGGAGACACCCCGGTCGTCCAACCGCCGCTCGCAGAGAACCCGCTCGATCCCTAACCTTTTCGGGCCTGCCCGCATCTGGCTTTGTGGAAGAACCAGATCTGGGGAGGGAACGTTATGCGGCGGACTATTGTCTCCAGCCTGGCGGGGGCGGTTGCGTTGACTGCGGCGGTGTTTGTGCCATCGGCACACGCCGCCGGGTCAGCGGCGACCGGGGCATGCTCGCTCGCACCGGGGTCTGTGCTCGACAGTGGGGCACAGGACAACGGCGGGATCACGGTGGGCTATCCGGCGCGGAGCGTCGGGCTGCCCGGACCTGTCTTCGGCGTGTTCGCGCCGGGTGCGGTCCGATTCAGTACGACGTTCACGAGCGACGCGTCCAACTTGGGCGCCACGAACGAAGGCTGGGTGGTGCAAGGCGACTCGTTGTACTACCGCGTCTATTCGATCGACACGATGAACGAGTTCGTCCCAGGCATGCCGAACGCGACTCAGCGCATCGGCGGCGGCTGGTCGAAGTTCACGGCGCTGGAGGTTGCCCAAACCACCGCGCGTACGACGGCGTACGGACTGCGCGACGACGGGACGCTGTTCCGCTGGACCGTCGCCGGCGGATGGAAGGCCAGCGGTTCGGCGCCCGGATTCGCGGCGGTGAAGTCGATGGCACTCATCAGCAAGACCGCGACGTACGACACGTTCCTCGCGAACACCCGCGGCGGAGCGCTCTACACCATCCACATCCCGACGGCAGGGTCGTTGAAGCCGATCGTGAAGCCGGTCCGCACGAAGACCTGGCAGGGTTTCGAGAAGCTGCTCGCGAGCAAGTGCGGCAACTACGGCACGCTGCTCGTCGGCATCGACAAGGACACCAAGACCGCCCACTGGTACGCCGTTGGCCGCGCCAACGGTACTGCCACGGTGATCAACCACGTCAGCTCGTCCGTAGGCAGCTACAAGGCCCCGGTGTACTTCCGGTGGGGTAGCACTCCGGACATCGACACGCTCAACGGCGAGTAAGGACCTCGGTCAGGACCGTCAGGGCGCGGTGCAGATCGGACGTCGACGGAGTCGCGTAGCCGATCACCAGCCCTGGCGGTCCTGGCACGCTGCGCCGGTACTCCGACAACGGCGCGACAACGACACCCGCCTCCCGAGCCTCGGCAGCGATCCGGAGATCGTCGGCGTCGTCGGGCAGCAGCAACGTGACGTGCAGGCCGGCATCCTGCCCGATCACCTGACCGTACGGCGAGAGCACGGCGACTGCGTGCGTACGGCGGTCGGCGTACAGGCGGCGCCCGCGACGTACGGCCTGGTCGAGGTAGCCGTCGCGGAGCATCGCGAGCAAGGCGGCCTGCATCGGCCAACCGGGCCAGTCGCCGGAGTTGGCGCGGAACGTCGCGAGGCGATCGACCATCTCCTCGGACGCGACCAGCCAGCCGAGGCGGAGCGCGGGGCTGAGCGTCTTCGACAGCGTGCCGAGGTGGACGACGCGCTCCAGATCCAGCTGCGCGAGCGCGGGCAGCGGCGCGACGTCGTACCGGAACTCGCTGTCGTAGTCGTCCTCGATCAGCTGAGCGCCGGTACGACGCGCCCAGCGGATCAGTTCGTTGCGTCGGGCAACGGGTAGCCGGCCGCCGAGCGGGTACTGGTGCGACGGTGTGACATAGACCGCGGCCGCGTCGTCCGTCAGTGTGCCGACCCGCAGACCGTCCGCGTCGACCGGCACGTCGACGATCTCGAGCCGGTGATCGCGGGCGGCGACCACTGCGTTGAGATAGCCGGGATCCTCGATCGCGATCCGGTCGCCGGGCTGCCGGGTCACGGTGAGCAGCAGGCGCAGTCCGTGGACGGTGCCGTTGGTGACGAGCACGTTCTCGGGTCCACAGGCGATTCCGCGGACCCGCCCGACATGGTCGGCGAGCGCGGCGCGCAGTGCCGGGAGTCCGGCCGCGTCGTCGTACCCGCGCGGCGGGGACTGCGTGGACACCTCACGCCAGGCGCGACGCCAGCCGGGGTCGGGCTTCGGAGCGATGTACGGGATGCCGGGCCGGAGCGTCAGCAGCTCGGCGTCGGGATTCGCCGGGTGCGGCGTGTGGCGTCGTACGGCGGGTTGCAGCGGAACGACGTCCGTGACGAACGTGCCGGCGCCCGTGCGTCCCTCGATCCAGCCCTCGGCGTGAAGCTGGTCGTACGCCGCCTGCGTCACGGACCGCGAGACGGACAGGTCCCGCGCGAGGTCGCGGGTGGACGGGAGTCGGTGGCCTGCCTGGAGCCGACTGTCCAGCACGGCGGCCCGGAACTGCTCCGCCAGCTGCAGATGCAGCGGGAGCCCGGCTGTGCGGTCGATGGTCAGCGGGAGCGAGCTCTCCACGAATGGACTACCTGATTCGAACGGGAATGGACCGTGCCAGCATGCCACTCCTGCCATCACTCTGATGACATGACCAGCCCGATGCAGCCGACCGCCCGGACACAACTCCGCCGCTCGAAGGAACGTGCCGCGGCCGATCGCGAGGCGTTGTACGACGTGCTGCTCGACGGCATGTTCTGTCATCTGGGTGTCGTGGTCGACGGCGCTCCGCTCGTCCTGCCGACGGCGTACGGCGTGGATCTGGATCGCGGGCCGGACGGGACGCTGTACCTGCACGGCTCGGTCGCCGCGCGCAGCGTGGTCGCGGCGCCGGAGCAGACCATCTGCGTCACGATCACACACACCGACGGGCTGGTGCTGGCGCGGTCCGCCTTCCACCACTCGGTGAACTACCGGTCCGCGGTCATCTTCGGCGTACCGCGGCTGATCACCGATCCCGACGAGAAGCTGCACGGTCTCAACCGGATCGTCGACCATCTCGTCCCGGGCCGGTCGACCGCCGTACGGCCGCCGAACCGCAAGGAGCTGGCCAAGACCTCGGTGCTCGCGCTCTCGCTCACCGAAGCATCGGTGAAGACCCGCAACGGGCCCGCCAACGACGAGGAGCAGGACCTCGATCTGCCCTACTGGACAGGCGTGATCCCGCTCCATGTCGTCGCCGGCGAACCGGAGAACAATCCTGACTGCGACCTGTTGGTGCCCGCCCACGTCCGCACCCGCGCGAACCTGATGGGCGCACCGTCCTAGGCCACCGTCCCCTTGTTGTAGCTCTTCTGGGCCCAGAAGTAGCCGACGACCGCGATCGCCAGGCACCAGGCGAGGGCCAGCCAGCCGTCGCCGCTGTCCATCGGCGTACCGAGCAGCAGGTGGCGCAGGGTGTTGATGATCGGGGTGAACGGCTGGTACTCCGCGAACCACCGGATGCCGCTCGGCATCGCGTCCAGCGGGATGAAGGTGTTGCTCAGGAACGGCAGCAGCAGGGCGATCGGCAGTACGACGTTGCTCGCGCTCTCCGGTGTCTTGCTGGTCAGCCCCAGGGCGATCGCGAACCAGGTCAGCCCGACGGTCACCGCGATCAGCAACCCGGCCGCCAGCAGCCATTCACCGACCGACGCGTTCGGGCGGAACCCGATCAGGACGGCGAAGCCGACGACCAGGCCAAGGCTCGCGATCGTCAGGATCACGTTGCCGAGCACGTGCCCGGTCAGCACGGCCGGGCGGAAGATCGCCATCGTCCGGAAGCGGGCCACGATCCCCTCGGTCATGTCCATGCAGACCGCGACCGCGGGCGACATCGTCCCGGACGCGATCGACATCAGCAGGATGCCCGGGGTGAGGAAGTTGATGTACTCGCCCCGGCTGCCGCCTCCGCCGAGACCGGCCGAGAAGGTGTCGCCGAAGATCAGGCCGAACAGCAGGATCATGATGACCGGCATCCCGAGGGCGCCGAGGGACAGGCCCGGGTACCGCTGGGCGTGCCGTAGGTTGCGGCGGAGCATGGTGCCGGTGTCTTGCAGTGCGTAACTCATTTCGCGGCAACTTTCTCGGTCGGCTGACCGGTGACGGCGAAGAAGACGTCATCCAGGTCGGGCGTGTGGACAGTGAGTTCGTCGACCTCGAGCGAGGCGTCGTCGATCCGGGCCAGCAGGTCGCGCAGCGCGTGGACGCTGCCGTCGTTCGGCACCTGCAGGACCAGCGATTCGTGATTCGGTACTGCGGTCGGCAGCACCTGGCCGGCCAGCGCGAACGCGTCCGGAGAGGTGAAGCGCAGCCGGATGTGTCCGCCCGGTGCGAGCCGCTTGAGCTCTTCCGCCGTACCTTGGGCGACCAGTCGTCCGTGGTCGAGGACCGCGATCCGGTCGGCCAGCTGGTCGGCCTCGTCGAGGTACTGCGTGGTGAGCAGGACCGTGACGCCGGCGGCCACCAGCTCGCGGATCATCGTCCACATGCTGTGCCGGCTGCGCGGGTCGAGACCCGTGGTCGGCTCGTCCAGGAAGATGATCTGCGGGCGACCGACCAGCGTCATGGCGAGATCGAGCCGGCGCTTCATGCCGCCGGAGTACGTCATCGCCAGCTTCTTGCCGGCCTCGACCAGGTCGAACTGCTCCAGCAGTTCGTCCGCCCGGCGCCGGGCCTCCTGCTTGCCGAGGTGGTACAGGTCGGCCATCAGGATCAGGTTCTCCCGGCCGGTCATCAGGCCGTCGACCGCGGAGAACTGGCCGGTGACGCCGATCGAGGCGCGGACCGCCTCGGGGTCGCGGTGCAGGTCGTGGCCGGCCACCCGGATCTCGCCGGCGTCGGCGGTGACCAGTGTGGACAGGATCTGCACCGCGGTGGTCTTGCCGGCGCCGTTCGGGCCGAGCAGGGAAAAGATGGTGCCTTCGGCAACGTTCAGGTCGATGCCGTCGAGCACGAGTTTCTCGCCGTAGGACTTACGCAGTCCGATGACGTCGATCGCAGCTGACATGAGAGTTCCTCGGTGGTTTTCGGGCAGGGGGGACCTGCCCCAGGTGGCTAAGGGGTTGTTTTTGGGTGTGTTCGACCGCCCCGCGACCTGGCTCAGGTCGCCGGCGTCAATTAGTTGTGGTGGGAGCTAGATGTCGAGGTCCTCCACCGCCGGTTGGTTGGCGGCTTCCTCGACCAGTTCGTAGAGGTCTTCGGGGATCAGCTCGCGGAGCGCCTCGACCGAGTCGACGATGTTCAGCGTGGCCTCGCCCTTCGCCATGCTCCAGGACTGGTCGCTGCTCCAGTTGCCGATCCAGGAGCGCCAGCCCGACAGGTAGCGCTCGTCGTCGCCGCTGACGGTGAACTGGCTGCGGCGATCGGCATGCAGGACGAACTTGCCGGTCCGGCTCCGGTAGACCTTGAAGGCCTCGTACCCGGTGGTGCTCGACCGCCCGCCCTCGGCCAGCAGTACGCCGGAGAACCGCTGCTTGCGGCCGGCGCCCCGGCCCACCCGCACGGTGATCTCGTCGTACCCCTCGAGCCGTCCCTCTTCCAGCTCGACGTACTTCCGCAGCGCGATCGAGATCGCCGAAGACAGGTTCCCGGCGAGCTCCTGCGCCTTCTTGTACAACGGCAGGTCGTCGTCGGACACATAGATCGTCTTGTTTGGCATCGCTCTCTCCTCCTACGTAGAACTATACGCAGAAGGCTACGCACGTGTCTACATATATCTCTACGTAGATGCAGGTGAGTACAACCAGGGGCTGGTCAGGTCGAAGAACTCCGGCGGCTCGGCGTCGAGCGAGTCGAGCTCGTCGACGAGCGCCTTCAGTTCCGCCGGCGGCTCCTTACGCTCACCGTCACGGGCCGCCGCCTCGGAGGTGAAGTAGAAGGTGGTCGCGAAGCGGCCGTCGTCGAACAGCGAGAAGATACTGCCGATCACCTCGGGACGGAACGCGACCCAGTCGGCCGGATCCATCTGCATCAGCTCCCGGACGCGCGCCGGGTTCGAGGCCCGGCCGCGAATCACTTGCACGAAGCCGGCCGCGTCCGGATCGCCGAACATCCCGGGAGTTACGTCCTCGGTGTCGCGGAAGGTGGCGCCGTTGCTGAGCAGCGCCGAGAACTCGTGCCACCACTTGTCCTGCGCCGCCGACTCGCTGTTGCGTCGCGCGGCGTCGGCGGACTCGAAGCGAGCCAGTGCGATGAACCTCCCGTCCGCGGTGACGCCGGCGGTGGTCCCCAGCCAGCCGGTTGCCTCGGGCGCGAGTTCTTCCATCCACCGATCCATCGCGGCGTGCGCCTGCTCGGCGTCGGTGACCTGCCCCTGGATGACCTGTACGAACATGGTGCGACCCTCCCCGGTCTCCCCCAGGTCGCTACCGCTGATTCGACAGTACGCCCGCCTGTCGTACGCGGGCGAGCATGAGGAGGCTTGCTGCGACGCCGGTGATGCCGAGGGTGATGAGGCGGGGGTCGGTTTTCCACAGGCCGAAGAGCAGCCAGCAGGACAGTTCGCCGCAGACGAGGGTCCAGGTGCCCTTTGAGATGCCGGTTGGATGGGTGGTGCGGTACGCCGTCCACAGGGACGGGGTGACCTGGACGATCGAGGCGGCGGCGAGGAGGGTGCCCAGGCCGACTCGGCCGCCGAGGGTGGCGGCGAGAGCGAGGAGGGCGGCCCAGGTGGCGATCCAACCGACGGCGCGGCGGTTGAGGGCGCCTCGGCGGACGAGCATCACCGAGACGGTGCCGGCCAGGGTGCTGGCGGCGGTCGAGGGAAGGCTCGCGGTCCAGTAGCCGGAGGCCATGAAGTAGCAGAACCAGGCGGCGTTGTTGATGCAGGTCAGCGTCGCCCAGGACCAGGAGACTCCGGCGGTGTCCCCGGTCCGGCGGAGTTTGAGGATCTGCGGGAGGTACTGCGGAATGCCGAAGCAGGCTGCTGCGATGGGCAGAAGGTCGAGCATGGCGCAAGATTACGGCTGAATCGACGAAGTTATCGTGCGAATTCATGCTCATCTGCAGCGCGCAGCGATACGATCTATGTCGTGGATGCGATTGATCGCAAGATCCTTGCGGTGCTACAGGCCGAGGGTCGGCTGACGGTGACCGAACTGGCTCAGCGGATCGGGCTGAGCGCGGCTCCGTGCCATCGCCGGCTGCGGGAGCTCGAGCGCGGCGGCGTGATCTCCGGCTACCGGGCGGTGGTCGATCCGGCCGCGGTCGGGCACGGGTTCGAGGTGCTGCTCGCGGTCACGATGGACCGGGAGGAGTCGGTGGCCGGGTTCGAGGCCGGACTCGAGCAGATCCCGGAGGTGGTGCACGCGGAGCGGCTGTTCGGCGAGCCGGACTACTTCGTCCGGGTGGCCACAGCCGACATCGCGACGTTCCAGCGGCTGCGCGACGAGCGGCTGGCGCGGCTGCCGGGTGTCCAGCGGATGACCTCGACGATCGTGATGAAGAAGGTCGTGGACAACCGGCCGCTGCCAACGTGAACAGTGTGGAAACTCATCCACTCAAACCTGATTTATCCACAGATTTGAGCCATTTTGGGGCGGTTTTCGTGGAGAAGTAGCGGTCAGCTTGGGGATAACTCGCCCGAATCGGTGTGCACAACTGGGGATACGGGTGTGGATAACCGGCTCTTATGACGCACGCGCGGGCTGGATGGCACCCGATCTCCCGGCTCATCCGCCAGTCCCGCGGAACATCCACGCCGACCATCCCACCTGCCCCCAGCACCTGACTGCCGCCCCGTCCCCGGGACTCAATACGAGTGCATATCCATTCGTGTTGCGGGTTCTCTGCTGGTGTGCGAGCGGAGAACCCACAACAGCAGGGGATAACCGGCTCTACAGGACGGCGCCAGCCTGGCCATGCTCGCGGTGCTCGGATTCCTGTTCGCGACCAACATCCGCCGGGGCGCCCGGGGCCCGGCGGAGGTCAACGGGTGAGAGGGGTCAGACCCACTGTGTGGAGACCACGAACCCGACCGCGATCAGGCCCATGCCGATGAGCAGGTTCCAGTTGCCGAGGTCCTTCATCACCGGGATGTCCTGGCCGGCCACGTAGAAGACGACCAGCCACGCGAGACCGAGCAGCCAGCAGAACAGCATCAGCGGCGCGACCCACACGCGGCTGGTGGTACGCGGCCTCTTCGGGGTCTTCTCGACCTTGACCTTCTCGGTCTTCTTCTTGTTGCGACTGCTCGACTCGGGCACGACTGAACTCCTTGTAAGGACGGACGCATAAGCTGACCGCTACGACCTGTGCGGGTCCGGTCCGGGTTAGCGTAGTGCAGACAGCAATGTGGAGATCACTGGTGCGTAGGTTGAGGCGGATTTCGCTGTGGCGCGTGGGTGCGCCGCTGGCGCTGCTGTGCGCCGGTCTGCTGTTCGCGACCAGTGCCACCAACGCCCGTGGCACGGACCTGCGGCCCAGTCGCAACACTACGCTCGCGGGCCTGGTGGAGGAACAGAGCCGCCGCAGCGCGAGCCTGGTCCGGCAGCACGCGGCACTGACCCACGACATCGAAGCGCTCCAGGCGCAGCAGGGATCGATCGACCCCAAGCTGGCCAAGCAGTTCGAGGACCTGTCCGAGCAGGTCGGCACCCGTCCGGTCGTCGGCCCGGGGCTGACCGTCACCCTCCGGGACGCACCGCCCGAGGTGGTCAAGGAGAACCCGGACGTCGACGAGAACTGGCTGGTCATCCACCAGCAGGACATCCAGGCCGTGGTGAACGCGCTGTGGGCCGGCGGCGCCGAGGCGATGACGATCCAGA
Organism: Kribbella rubisoli; assembly: GCF_004217145.1. Taxonomy (GTDB): domain Bacteria; phylum Actinomycetota; class Actinomycetes; order Propionibacteriales; family Kribbellaceae; genus Kribbella; species Kribbella rubisoli. The sequence continues at coordinate 20,354 of NZ_SHKR01000013.1, forward strand.
ACCAGCGCGTCATCTCCACGACCGGCGTCAAGTGCGTCGGCAACTCGGTCGTACTGCACGGCGTCCCGTACCTCCCGCCGTACACGATCAGCGCGATCGGCGACCGGCGGAAACTGCAGAAGGCGCTCGACGACTCGCAGTACATCGAGAACCTGCAGGACTACGTGGTGAAGTTCCAGCTCGGATACGACGTGAAGAACGAGTCGTCGATCTCGATGCCGGCCTACGAAGGCACCCTGGACCTCCAGAGCGCGACCGTGCCCGGTTATCCACAGACCCCGTCGGCCAGCCCGTCGGTCACCGGCAGATAGCTGTCACAATGGTCCGCATGCCGCGGATCCTTGTCGTCGACAACTACGACTCCTTCGTCTACAACCTGGTGCAGTACCTGCAGCAACTGCAGGCCGACACCACGGTGCTGCGCAACGACGAAGTCACCCCCGACCAGGCCGGTGAATACGACGGCGTCCTGCTCTCCCCCGGTCCCGGTACGCCGGAAGAAGCCGGCGCCTGCGTCGACATCGTGAAGGAGAAGGGCGGCGAGGTCCCGATCTTCGGGGTCTGCCTCGGTCTCCAGGCGATCGGCGTCGCGTACGGCGGCGTCGTCGGCCGGGCGGACGAGCTGCTGCACGGGAAGACCAGCCAGGTGTTCCACGAGGGCGCCGGCGTACTGTCCGGACTCCCGTCGCCGTTCACCGCGACCCGGTACCACTCGCTCGCGATCGCGCAGGACACCGTGCCGGACGAGCTGCAGGTGACTGCCCGCACCGAGGCCGGCGTGATCATGGCCGCGCGGCACCGCGACCTCCCGGTGGAAGGCGTGCAGTTCCACCCGGAGTCGGTGCTGACCGAGGGCGGTCACCGGATGCTCGCCAACTGGCTCGCGATCTGCGGTGACCAGGACGCGGTCGCGCGCTCCGTCGGTCTGGCCCCGGTCGTCAGCTGACCTCTTAAACGACAGAACCCCCGGAGCAGTCGCTCCGGGGGTTCCGTCGTCTCATCCGCCGATCGTGATGCCCGGCGAGCTCGGGTTGTCCGTCGGTGTGTCCGTCGGCTGGCTCGGCGGCGGGGTCGGTTCCTGCGGGTTGTTGACCGTCAGCGTGACCGTGGTGCCCTTCGGCTTCTTGGTGCCGCCCGGGATACTCTGCGCGAGCACGATGCCGTCCGGCGAGTTCGGGTCATTTCCGTACTTGTACCCGACCTGGAAGCCGAGATCCTTCAACTGCTTGGCCGCGTCGTCGGCCGGAACGGTCACGACGTTCGGAACCTCGACGTTCGTGACGCCGCTGGATACCGTCAGCGTGAACTCCTGACCCGACGGGTACTGCCCGTTCGGGTCCGGGCTGACCGCGAGCACGGTGCCCTTCTTCTCGTCGCTGTCCTGCTCGACGACCTTGTCCTTGACCTTGAAGTTCGCGGAGGTGCCTTCGAGCGCCTTGCGGGCGGCGGACTCCGACTTGCCGATCACGTCCGGCACCGGGAACGCACTCCGCCCGGACGAGAACACGACGGTGACCGTCGAACCCTGCTCGGCCTCGGTCCCGGCCGTGGGGGTCTGCCGGATCGCGGAGCCGCGGCCGACCGTGTCGCTGGTCTCGGACGGTCCCTGCGCGAAAGTCAGACCCTTGTCGGTCAGCAACGCGGTCGCGTCGGCGACCGATTTGCCGCTGACGTCCGGCACGGCGACCTTCGCCACCGGAGTGTTCGTCGCACCACCGCCTGCGTTGTCGTTCTTGCCCATGTTGGTGAACAGCGCGTACGCCCCGACGGCGACCGCGACGATCGCCAGACCGAGCAGGAAGTACGCCAGGCCGCGGTTGCGCCGCGACCGTCCGTCGTCTTCCTCCTCCAGGTCGTCGCCGCCCGGCGGGAGGATGTCGTTCCCCGCGGTCTGGCGGTAGGCCTGGGTGGCAGCAGCTGCCGCGACCGTGGTCGGCGCCATCGCGCGGGTCTCGGCGACCGCGGCCATCGGCGCGGTCACCTGCTGGCCGGCCAGCACCCGGTGGATGTCGGCCCGCATCTCGGCGGCGCTCTGGTACCGCTCTTCGCGGTTCTTCGCCAGCGCCTTCAGTACGACGGCGTCGACCTCCGGCGGGATGTCCGGGTCGAACGACGACGGCGGCAGCGGCTGTTCCCGGACGTGCTGGTAGGCCACCGACACCGGCGACTCACCGACGAACGGCGGACGCCCGGTGAGCAGTTCGTACAGCAGGCAGCCGGTCGAGTACAGGTCGGAGCGGGCGTCCACGGTCTCGCCGCGGGCCTGCTCCGGGGACAGGTACTGCGCGGTGCCGATCACGGCCGCGGTCTGGGTCATCGTGGAGGACGTGTCGGCGACCGCGCGAGCGATACCGAAGTCCATCACCTTGACCTGACCCTGCGGGGTCAGCATCACGTTCCCGGGCTTGATGTCGCGGTGCACGATGCCGGCCCGGTGGCTGTAATCCAGCGCCTCGAGCACACCGGAGGTGATCTCAAGGGCGCGCTCCGGCATGATCTTGCGGCCTTCGCGGATCAGGTCCCGCAGCGTCTTGCCGGTGACGAGCTCCATCACGATGTACGGGATCGTGACGCCGGAGCCGTTCGGATCGGGCTCCTCGCCGGTGTCGTACACCGACACGATGGTCGGGTGGTTGAGCGAGGCGGCCGACTGGGCCTCCCGGCGGAATCTGGCCTGGAAGGTGGCGTCACTGGCCAGATCGACCCGCAGCCGCTTGATGGCGACCGACCGGCCGAGCCGGTTGTCCACACCCCTGCGGACCTCGGCCATGCCGCCGCGGCCGAGCGGTTCGCCTTCTTCGTATCGGCCGCCGACGAGACGTGCCTGCGATGTCATGACCTCAGCCTTCCAACCTGTCTGTGAGACACAAAAACACACTCAACTTGCCCACGGTAGCCGCCGCCACACGTGGTTCCCCGTTGGAAAGACGCGCCGTGACGGCATCATTCCGTATCGTGCTCATTGGCCCAGCACCGCCTCCATCACCGACTTGGCGATCGGCGCGGCCAGCTTGCCGCCGGCGATGTCGTCCCGGGCGATGTCGGCCTTCTCGATCAGCACCGCGACCGCGATCTTCGGGTCGTCGGCCGGTGCGAACGCGGTGAACCACGCGAACGGCGGGCGGTCCTTCGCGGTCTGCGCCGTACCGGTCTTGCCGGCCACCTGGACGCCGCTGATCTGACCGGGCTTGCCGGTGCCGTTGTTGACGACGTCGACCATCATCGCGGTCAGCTGGGAGGCGACCTGCGGGGTGACCGCCTGGTGCAGCGACTCCGGCTTGGTCTCCGAGACCGTCTTCAGGTCCGGCGTCTTCACGTTCTGGACGAGGTACGGCTTCATCACCTCGCCCTTGTTCGCGATCCCGGCCGCGACCATCGCCATCTGCAACGGCGTGGCCCGTACGTCGAACTGGCCGATCGCGGACTGCGCGGTCTGCGGCTCGTTCGGGTCGCCGGGGAACTGGCTGGTGGCCACGCTCGGGAGCTCGGCCAGCGGCCGCGCACCGAAGCCGAACTTGGCGGCCTGCTCGCGCAGCGCGTCCGGCCCGAGCGCCAGGCCGACACTGCCGTACGCCGTGTTGCAGGAGTACCGCAGCGCGACCGTCAGCGTCGCGTTGTTGCTGCCGCCGCAGTTCTTGCCGTCCTCGTTCACCAGCGGGACGGTCGTCTGCGGGAGCACCAGCTCGGCCGGCGAGTTCACCTTGGTCTCCGGCGTGTACTTGCCGCTCGACAGCGCCGCTGCCGCGGTCACCAACTTGAACGTCGAGCCCGGCGGGTACAGCTCCTGGGCCGCGCGGTTCGACAGCGGCCGGTCCTTGTCCTCGGTCAGGCTCTTCCAGGCCGCGTCGACCTTCGCGCTGTCGTGCGAGGCGAGCCGGTTCGGGTCGTACGACGGCGTGGTCGCCATCGCCAGGATCTTGCCGGTCTTCGGCTCGATCGCCACCACCGCGCCGGTCTTCGAGCCCAGACCCTTGTACGCCGCCTGCTGCGCCGCCGCGTTCAGGGTCAACGTGACGCTGCCGCCCTGCTGCGGCCGGTTGCTGATCACGTCGATGATCCGGCGGAACGCCATCGACGGGTCCGAGCCGTTCAGCTCGGAGTTCATCGTCAGCTCGATCCCGCCCCGGCCGAACCGGTAGGAGTAGAAGCCGGTGACGGGTGCGTAGACCGGGCCGGACGGGTACGTGCGCTGGTACTTGAACCGGTCGTTCGACGGCTTGCTCTGCGCGACCGGCGTACTGCCGATCAGGATCGGGCCGCGGTTCACCGAGAACTGCGAGTCGCGGACCCGGTTGTTGTCGTTGCGGCCGTTGATCTCGTTCGCCCGGAAGGCCTGCAGGTACGTCGAGTTCGCCATCAGCGCGAGCATCAGGATGATCGCCGCGACAGCTAATCGTCGGATCGCCGAGTTCACTGTTTCTGCACCGCCATCGCGATCGTTTCGTCGGACACGGGAGCGGCCGGGGTCTGCGGCCGCCGGGCCTGGTCGCTGATCCGCAGCAGCAGCGCGATGATCGCCCAGTTCGCGACCAGCGACGTACCGCCGAGGGCCATGAACGGAGTGGCCAGACCGGTCAGCGGGATCAGCCCGGTCACGCCGCCGACGATCACGAACACCTGCAGCGCGAACGACATCGCCAGACCGGTCGCGATCAGCTTGCCGAAGATGTCCCGGCAGCCGAGCGCGGTCCGCAGGCCCCGCTCGATGATGAGGGTGTAGATCAGGATGATCGCGATCAGCCCGGTCAGGCCCAGCTCCTCGGCCATCGAGGAGATGATCATGTCGCTGTTCGCGTAGAGCGTGGCCTCCGGGTGGCCCTGGCCGAGCCCGCGACCGAGGATTCCGCCCCAGGCCTGACCCATCAGGCCGAGCTTCACCTGACCACCGTCGATCGCCCACGGGTCCAGCCAGTCGGTCACCCGGCGGTGCACGTGGCCGAAGGTTGCGTAGGCGAAGTACGCACCGCCGGCGAACAGCACGCCACCGATGATCAGCCAGCCGGCCCGCTCGGTGGACACGTACAACAGGAACAGGAACAGGCCGAAGAACAGCAGCGACGAACCGAGGTCGCTCTCGAAGACCAGGACACCCAGGCTGACCAGCCAGGCGATCAGGATCGGCCCGAGGTCGCGGGCCCGCGGCAGGTCCAGACCGAGGAACCGGCGGCCGGCCAAGGTGAGGACGTCGCGCTTCACGACCAGGTAGCCGGCGAAGAAGATGACCAGGCAGACCTTGGCGAACTCACCGGGCTGGAACGACATCCCGGCGACGCGGATCCAGATCGGGGCGCCGTTGACGTTCGCGCCGATACCCGGAACGAGCGGCAGCACGAGCAGGACCAGACCGGCCAGACCGAGGGTGTAGGTGAAGGCCTGCAGCCGCCGGTGGTCGCGGATCACGATGATGACGGCGAGGAACCCGACGACGCCGACCGCCGTCCAGGTGATCTGCTGCGGCGCGAACGGGACGCCCTTGGTTCTGCCGATCGCCGTCAGCCCGAGGTCGATGCGGTGGATCATCGCGACGCCGAGACCGTTCAGCAGCACGGCACACGGCAGGATGACCGGGTCGGCGTACGGCGCCCGGAACCGCAGCGCGAGATGGGCGATCAGGGCGAGCAGACCGATCCCGGCGGCGTACAGGCCGGTGCTGGCCGGGACGCCCTCCTCGGCGGTGATGCCGATGTTGACGTAGGCGGCGACGGAGACGCCGACGGCGATCAGGAGCAGGAACAGCTCCACCCCGCGCCGGGTACGCGGAATGATCTGGATGACCGACGTGGAGGCGATGCTCATCGGACTCCGTCGCAGTCGTCCGGGCTGCCGGGCGTCGTCGTACTGCCCGGGCTGGTCGGCGTCGTCGACGGGTGCACGACCGGAGTCGTCACCGGCGGCTTGGAGACGGGCGGCTTCGACACCGGCGGCGTACTCGGCTTCGGCGTCGGGGTGGGCGTCGGCTTCGTCTTCGCCGCGCACTCAGCAGCGGTCTGCTGCAGCTCGGCGACGATCGACCGGGCACCGGCCAGGTTGTCCGCCTGGATGTTGCCCTCCACCTGCTCCCGGCTGTACGTCGGAAGCTTGTCGACCTGCAGCGACTGCCGCTCGTAGACCTTCGACAGGTTCAGACCCGGGAGATCCGCCTCGACGCCCTTGAAGATCGCCACGTAGTCGCCGTCGGTGCCGACGTAGTACTGCTTCTGGGTCCAGCTGTACGCGAACCAGCCGCCGCCGCCGATCAGTCCGAGGACGATCACGAGTACGGCGATCCGCCGCAGCCACGGGAACCGCTTCGGCGGACGCGGTGCGTACCGCAGCTCTTCGGGGTCGAGCGCGGCGCCGTGGCCGCCGCCGCCGTGTCCGTGGCCGCCGGTGCGGAGCGCGACCGTCGGCTCGCCGCGACCTGTGCTGCCCTGGGCCAGCTCGGCGGCCGCACCCACCAGTTGGGGCTGGACGCCGCTCGCGGGCTCCGTCTCGACGACGTCGGCGACCACGCAAGTGACGTTGTCGTTCGAGCCCGCCTCGAGCGCGTGCGTGATCAGCTCGACGACGACGGAGTCCGGCGTACCGGAGGCCATCGAGGCGGAGATCACCTCGTCGCTCACGTAGTCGGGCAGGCCGTCGCTGCACAGCATCAAGCGGTCGCCGGCCTGGACGTCGAGGATCTCCAGGTCCGGATCGGAGTCCGGGCGGCCGTCGAGCACGCGCAGGATCAGGTTGCGGTGCGGGTGAGTGAAGGCCTCCTCCTGGGAGATCCGGCCCTCGTCGACCAGTGATTGCACAAAGGTGTGGTCGTGGCTCAGCTGGTAGAGGACTCCGTCGCGCATCCGGTACGCGCGGGAGTCGCCGAGATGCGCCAGGCCGAGCTGCTTGCCGTCGAACATCAACGCGGTGACGGTCGAGCCCATGCCCTCGCGCTCGGGGTCCTCTTCGACCAGCTCGGACAGCCGTTCGTTGGCCCGGTGGACCGCACCGGCCAGCGCCTCGATCATGTCCTCGCCGCCGATCTCGGCGGTGTCCAACCGCCGGATCACCTGGACCGCCGCCGAGCTGGCCACCTCACCGGCCGCGGCGCCGCCCATTCCGTCGGCGAGCAGCAGCAGGTGCGGACCGGCGTACGCCGAGTCCTCGTTGTTGCGGCGCACCCGTCCGACGTCGGACAGTGTGGCGTAGTCGAGCGACAGGGTCATCGAGGCAGGCCTACTTCGCGATGTTCAGCGTCGTCCGGCCGATCCGGATCGAACCGCCGATCTCGGCCGGGACCGGGCGGGTGACCCGCTGGCCGTCAAGGTACGTGCCGTTGGTGGAGCCGAGATCCTCGACCCACCACTGGCCTTCGGACATGAACAACCGGGCGTGCCGGGTGGAAGAGTAGTCGTCGTCGAGCCGGATCTGACAGTCCGAGCCGCGGCCGATGATCACCGGCTCCTCGGTCAGCGAGGCGCCGACGCCGGCCTGCGGCCCGTCCGCGATCGTCACCGACGCGGGCAGGCCCTTGCGCTTCTTGGCCGGCTTGGCGGTCTTCGGCGTCCGGGTGTTCTGCGGTACGGCGGCCGCCGCGGCCCGGCTGTCCACCTTCGCGCCGAACAGGTCGGACCTGATCACGGACAGCACCGCGAGGACGAACATCCACAACAGGGCCAGGAACCCCAGTTTGATCAGGGTCAGGGTCAGTTCCGACATGGACTTGCGGTCACCACCCGCTGCTCGGCGGCTGGGCCATCGGCTCGTCCGCGAGGCGCAGCGTCATGGTCGTGTTGCCGATCCGCACCGTCGAACCGTCGACCAGCTCGGCCTCGGTGCTGCGGCGGCCGTTGACCAGCGTGCCGTTGGTGGAGCCGAGATCGACCAGCACGACCCGGATACCGTCCGGGCCCTCCGGCATCAGCCGGATCTCGGCGTGCCGCCGGGAGACACCCGGGTCGTTGATCTGGATGTCCGCGTCGGTACCGCGGCCGAGGACGACGCCGGGCGGGTTGACCGGGCGGCGACGCCCGTTCACCTCGAGCATCACCTGCGGGTGGCCGCGGCGCGGGGACGGCTGCGGCTGGTACTGGGGCTGCGGCGGACTGACCGGCTCGGGCGGCACGTAGGGCTCCTGCTGGTAGGGCTGGGGCTCGGGCTGCTGATAGGCGGCCGGGCGACGCTGTGGCGTCCCGACCGTCTCGCTGACCACCCGGAACTTACCGGTCGGGAGGTCGTCCTGCTGAACCAGCTCGATGTCGATCGGCCCGGAGAACGTGTACCGCTGGATGTCGGCGTGGTCCCGCAGCTCGTTGGCGAGCTCGTGGTTCAGGGTCCGGCCGTAGGCGTTGAGGCGCTCGAAGTCGTCCGGCCCGAGCTCGACGATGAAGTGGTTCGGCACCAGCCGCCGGTCCCGGGACAGGATCCGCGCGGTGTTGTCGATCTCACGCTTGAGAGCCGCCGCGAGTTCGATCGGCTCGACGTCGCCCTTGAAAGCGCGCGCGAAGACACCGCTGACAATGCCTTCCAGGCGTCGCTCGAAGCGCTGTAGCGGTCGCACGCCTCCTCCTCCACGGTCGGTACGCCAAAGATCGTCCACCGGTCGAGGCGGACACACCGGGTACGACGATCGATCGTATCGGGAGGTTCGACCGAACCCGCAATGTGAAGCACCCGGACAACCCGTGCTAATGTTCCTTCTCGTCGCCGGGAGCACCATCCGGCGACTGCGCGCGGGTGGCGGAATAGGCAGACGCGCACGGTTCAGGTCCGTGTGCCCGAAAGGGCGTGGGGGTTCAACTCCCCCCTCGCGCACAAAGAATGTCCCGGTCGATCGACCGGGACTTTTTGTTTTCCCGGCTGTGTCGGCTGTCACTCGCTACGAACGGTAACCGGAGCGCCATCCGGTGGATAAGGACCATCAGCCGTCCGGGGGACGTCGGGGGACGGTGCCCGGTGGAAGAGTGTTCGGTATGGAGCAAGCACTCGAGCTGGTGGGGCTGACGAAGGTCTTCGGCGAGGAGCGGGCGGTTGATGAGCTGAGTCTGAGTGTGCCGGCGGGGTCGTTCTTCGGGGTGTTGGGGCCTAATGGGGCTGGGAAGACGACGTCGCTGTCGATGGCGGTCGGGTTGTTGCGGCCGGATGGCGGTACGGCGCGGATCTTCGGGGTGGATGTCTGGCGGGAGTCGCCGAAGGCGAAGGCCTTGGTCGGGGTGTTGCCGGATGGGTTGGGGATGCCGGAGCGGCTGACCGGGCGGGAGGTGCTGACGTACCTCGGGCTGTTGCGCGGGTTGCCGGAGGACGAGGTCGGGCGGCGGGCCGCCGAGTTGCTGGAGGTGCTCGAGCTCGATCACGAGGACGACAAGCAGGTGATCGGGTACTCGACCGGCATGCGGAAGAAGCTCGGCCTCGCGGTCGCGCTGCTGCACGCGCCGCGATTGCTGGTGCTGGACGAGCCGTTCGAGGCGGTCGATCCGGTGTCCGCGGCGACGATCCGGACCATCCTGCACCGGTTCATCGCCGGCGGCGGCTCGGTGGTGATGTCGAGTCACGTGATGGCGCTGGTCGAGCAGCTGTGTGATCGCATCGCAGTGGTCGCGGACGGCAAAGTAGTTGCCGCAGGCACCGTTTCCGAGGTGCAGGCCGGCGCCACTCTGGAGGATGCGTTCGTGTCGCTGGTCGGCGCGTCGACGCGTGGAGCGGACGGTCTGACGTGGCTCTCGCACTGACGTACAACACCTCGCACACGCTGGTCCGCATGCGGCTGGCCGCGTTGCGGCATGCGCTCAGGGACCAGCTGCGACTGACCTGGATCGTCACCGGCGGGTTCGTCGGCCTGGTGCTCGCGGCCGGGACGATCTGGGTCGCGGCGAAGGGCGACAACGACGTTCTGGTCGTGGTGCTCGCGGTCTGGATGCTCGGCTGGGTGGTCGGTCCGCTGTTCGCGGGCGGCGGCGACGAGACGCTCAGGCCGGAGTACTTCACGATGATGCCGCTGTCGCCGCGCACGCTCTCCACCGGTCTGCTGGTGGCTGCGCTGGCCGGCGTCGCACCGGTCATCAGCCTGATCGCTCTGCTGAGTCTCGCCATCGCCGGCGCGAACGTCGCCGCCGCTCTGATCGCCATACCGGCACTACTGCTCCAGCTCTTCTGCTTCATCCTCGCGTCCCGGCTCGCCGTCGCGGTGTACGGCGTACTGCTGCAGGTGCGGGCCGGTGCGGTGATCGCAGCGCTGGTCAACGCGTTCATCCTTGCGTTCACGGCTCAGGGCTGGGCGCTGATCGTGGCGTTCGTGTCCACCGACGTACAGGGCACGCTGGCCAAGGCCGCGCGGATCGCACCGTCTGGTTGGGGTCTGGTGGCCGTAGAAGCGGCTGGACGTGGTGACTGGCTCAGAGTGCTCGCAGCACTGGCCGGGCTGGTCGTGCTGGGTGTGCTGATGCTCGTGGCTTGGTCGGCGCTGCTGGTACGCCGGACCACTGCGTCCAGAGCCGGCGGCAAGGTAGGACGCCCGCTGAGTGGGACCGATCCGCGGAGTGGTGCAGCCGCCAAGGAGCTGCGCTCGTGGACGCGAGACCTGCTCTACGGGCACAAGGCGGTCTTCGCGATCAGCTACGGCCTGTTCTTCTGCATGATGCCGCTGGCACTCGGGTGGAAGGCGATGCTGCCGTGGGCAGGTCCAGCCGCCGTCGTGATGGCCGCCGCGATGTCCGCCAACCTCTATGGCGCGGACGGTACGGCGCTGTGGAGCACGCTGATGACGCCCGGCGCCAATGGTCCGGATGTGCGTGCCCGCCAGCGCGCGTTCTTGCTGGTCTTCGGTCCGCTCACGCTGGTCATCACCCTGTTGCTGACGTGGTGGTCCGGCTACGCCAGCGCCTGGCCGCTCGTGTTGAGCGTGCTGCCCGCACTGCTCGGTGGCGCGGCCGGTCTGGTCGTGGCCAGTTCGGTGTACGCCGCCGTACCGACGACTGATGCGCACAAGCGGTCCGGTAATCCGCTGAACTCGGGCGAGAACGAGGGCGAGACGATGGGCATCGTCTACGTGATGCTCGTGCTGGTCGCGTCGACCTGTGCCCCGGCTCTGATCGTGGCGCTCAACGCCGGCTGGTGGGGCGTGCCGATCGGAGTGCTGTCCGGCGTACTCGCGTGGTGGTACTTCGGCCGCCTGGCGATCCGGCGTCTCGACCGGCGTGGTCCCGAGCTCCTCACGCTGCTCAGGCATGGCAGATCGCCCGCGGAGCAGGCCAGGAAGACCGCAGGGCTCGACGCATTGCCCAAGTGGAAGCGGACCCTGGCGGGGCTGTGCCTCGGGTTCGGTGCGATCCCGCTGTTCCCCCAGGCCGTCGTACCGGCGATCTTCAAGCTGACCGGGAACGACGACACGCGGTCCTGGTTCCTGGCGCTCTACCAGACCGGACCGTGGCAGTGGATCGTGATCGTGCTGATGGCCGCGTTGGGCCTGTCGATGTACGCCTTCGGCGGGCTTACCTACTACCGCGCGAGGAAGCGCGCTCCGGGTGCGTCGGTCGCGGCAGCCGCAGGGTAGGCGCGCCTCGGTGCCGGGCCGTCGGTGCGACGGTCCGGTGGTTGCGCAGCATCCAGACAGCAACTGCGGCCGCGGCGAACAGGCCGGCGATCCCGGCGTAGTCGGTCAAGCTCATGATCATTTCTTTTCTCCAGGGCGGTGAGCTCGGCGGCGGCGAGATCCGCTGGCGTCTGACCGGAAAGTGACGGGCCTTCAGACATTCCGTGATGACACTGCAGTGCCGTGACCAAACAGTGCCAACAATTCCTGAAAGGGTGGGCCCCCGGAGGTGGGGTGGAATGCACGACGGCTCGTTGCTCGATGCGCGTGAGGAGCAGACCTACCGGCTGCTGGTCGGCCTGTCCGCCGCGCGGGCCGCGGAGCTCGCCGAGGTCGCCGAGTTGCCGCAGCACGAGACTGACGAAGTGCTGCAGCGGTTGCAGGCGAAGGGGCTCGTCACAGTCCAGGCGGCCGACGAGCCGGTCTTCAGCCCGCTGCCGCCGGACGTGGCCTTCGGTACGACGCTGTTGCGCCGCCAGGAGTCGCTCGAGGCCGCCCGGAAGACCGTGGCCGCGCTGAGCGAGGAGTTCCGGGCCAGCGCCAGCCGCCGGGACGCCCACCACCTGGTCGAGGTGATCATCGGGGCTACGACGCTCCGCGAACGGCTGCGTGACCTGCAGAACGCGGCCCGCGAGGAGATCCTCTGGTTCTGCCGTGCGAACCCGCTGGCGATGCAGGGCGCCGAGAACACCGAGGAGTACGGCGCTTTGTCGCGCGGCGTCCGGTACCGCGCCATCTACGAGCGAGCGCTGATCGAGACGCCCGGTGAGCTCGACTCGATCGCCGAAGGGGTCAGCTGGGGCGAGGAAGCCCGGGTGCTGCCGACGTTGCCGGTGCGGATCGCCATCGTGGACCGGTCGACCGCGATCTGCCCGCTGGTCCGCGACGACGAGAGCATCGGGGAACCGTCTGCCGCGATCATCAACCGCGGCCAGCTCCTGGACGCACTGCTGGCGCTCTTCGAGAGCTACTGGGAGCTGGCGACACCCGTCCGGCTCCAGCCCGACGCCGCCGAGCCGGTCCAGGGCCTGGACGACTCCGAGCGGCTGCTCCTCTCCCTGCTGGTGGCCGGTGTCCCCGACAAGTCGATCGCCAACCAGCTCGGGATCAGCCGCCGTACCGTCCAGCGCCGCCTGGACAGGCTGATGGCGCTAGCCGGCGTGGACACCCGCACCGGCCTTGCTTATCAAGCCGCGAAGCGCGGCTGGATTTAGTTGCCTGAGGCACCGCTGGCGGGTTGTGTCGCGGCTGGCGTGCTACAACCCGCCAGCGATGAAACAACCCGCCAGCGGCGCGGGTCAGCGGACGCCGTAGGCGCGGATCACGGTCTGGGTGATCTTGGCGCCGGTCGGTCCGGTGGCGGCGACCTTCAAGGAGACCGTGTCGTGGGCGTTCGGTACGACGGCCAGGTAGTGGCCGAGGGCGCCGATCACGACGAGCCGCTTCCAGGTCTTGCCTTCGTCGTACGACGCCCAGGCTTGCAGCGAGGTCGCCCGCGGCGACTCGAAGCTGATGGCGTGCGTACGCGACCCGACCCGACCAGTCAGGTCGACCGGAACCGTGTAGTTGACCTGCTGCAGCGGGAGCGCAACAGCCTTGTCGTCAGGCTGCTTGGCTGAGCGGAACTCCCAGGAGGTCTCGGTGTGAGTACCCCAGTTCCACTCCCCCTCGGAGTCCTTGCGTTCGGTGGTCAGGTCCAGCTTGTATGCCGAGTCGTCGCTGGACGTGATCACGTCCTCCCACGCGTCCGGTAGCTCGGCGACGACCTGACCGTTGCGGGACAGCGTCGCCGACGACGCAGTGGTCTCGCCGACCGTGTAGTGCCCGGCCGCATCCACAAAGGAGGGGATGCGGAGCGACAGCCGGTCCCCGGTACGGGTGGACTGCACACCAGGCGCTGCAGCCGGGCGTACGACGGGTCCGAACCACGTCTCGTCCAACGTACCAGTCCGGTACGAGCGCGGTACTGACGTCATCCCGCCGGCCAGCGGGTTCATGTCGTCCCAGGTGTAGAGGTGGTGCACCCGGTGCTGCCAGAGCGAGTCACCGGACGTGACCCACTCCTCCCGCACCTTCGGCGTCTCCACGAACCGCTGGGAGTCGTTCCACGAGAACTCCTGCCACGGACGCCAGCCGAACCGCTGCTCCTTCGCCCAGTTGAACCCGCCGTTGTCGGCGTACCGCGTCGTGATGCGCGCACTGTTGGCCGGCGTCACCTTGTAGTCGATCTTCGCCGGGATCGATCCGGTCGAGACCTGCTGTACGTCGTACAGGTACGGGCTGGAGGTGGTGAGCGTGAGGTCGATCGTCGCCTTGCCGCGACGGGCCCGGTCGATCAGCTTGTGACCGTCCTTGGAGGTGGTGACCATCGCCGGGATCGGCTCCCGGTCGCCGACCGGACGCCAGACCGTCCAGGCGGACCAGTCCGGCGGACGGACCAGGATCACGGCCGCGGCACCCGCATTCGCGGCCGCGACGATCTGGTCGTGCTCGCTGCCGTTGCCCCAGCCGTCCTCGCTGGAGTCCAGCACCGCGACCGCAGCCCGCACACCCTTCAGCGACGCGTCCGAGTACACGAGCGGGAAGCGCCGTTTGCCGTCGAACGACGGGGATTGGTGCAGGAGGTTGATGTCGAGCGGGCCGGGGACGCCGGGGACCGCGGCCTGGACGAGCGGGGCGACGAGCTGCCAGCGGGAGGAGAACTCGAAGGTGCCGTCCTTGACCGGCTTGGTCGGCGTGACGTTGACCTGCTTGACCGTGCTGAAGTGCATCACACCGTGGCTGATCGAGCGGCCGTTGGCGTACACGCGGTGCACATAGTAGCTGAGCACCGCCTGCTGTTCCGACGGCTTCGGCGTCTCGATCGTGATCGGGACGGCCTTCCGCGCGTCGATCACGATCTCGGTGTCCTTGCTGACCACGATGTTCGGGTCGGTGAACAGGCTGACCTGCTCGTCCTGCGGGTCCGAGTTCTCGACCAGCGAGTGCAGCAGGTACGTGCCCTCCTCAACCTCGGCTGTGTACGACGCGCCGTCCGGGATCCACGCCAGGACGTCGGACCGCGAGTTGTCACCGAACAACGAGATGACCGGTACGCCGGTGGGCCGGCCGTCCAGGCCGACCGCGCGCAGGGTCACCTTGTACTTCGGACCGGACCGGAGCGCACCGACCGCGGTGTGGGTGACGACGCCATCGGGGCCGGTGGCAACGATCCACCCGCTGTACTGACCGCGGCCGACCTTGGCCGGGTCGAGGGTCACCGGTACGTCGGCGGTGCCATTGGCAGGAACGGTCACGGTCGCGGGTACGGTGAAGCCGGTCGCCGGCTGCTTGTCGTCGAGGTTGGTGACCTGAGCGGCCAGGTTCAGCGTGACCGGTGCAGCGGAGTCGTTCTTGTAGGTAACTGTGCGGGTGCCGGTTTCCAGGCCGAAGTCGGCGACGCCACTCGCGGTCACCTTCTGCGCGACCGCACGAGTCAGGTCGACCCGGCCCGCGCCCTGCTGATAGACGGTCTGCTCAGGCTGCGTCTTCGCCGTGCTGACCAGCGCGTTCTTGAGCTGGTCGGCCTTCCAGTCCGGGTGCTGCTGCGCGAGCAGTGCGGCTGCACCGGCAACGTGTGGCGTCGCCATCGACGTACCGGAGGCGGAGGTGTAGAGCTCGTCGATCGGGTCGCCCATGATCGTGCCGGCCGCCCGGGCGGCGATGATGCCGACGCCGGGCGCGGTGATCTCGGGCTTGAGGCCGGCGTCGCCGAGACGCGGTCCACGGCTGGAGAAGTCCGCGAGTTGGTCGTTGCGGTCGACGGCCCCGACGGTGAGCGCGGACGCGGCGGCGCCCGGCGTACCGACCGTCTCGTCCTGACCTTCGTTGCCTGCGGCAACGACGAAGAGGGTGCCGGTCTGGGCGGTGATGTCGTTGACGGCCTGACTGAGCGGGTCGGTGCCGTCGGTGGCTTCGCCGCCGAGGCTCATGTTGACGACCTTCGCGCCTTCGGTCGCGGCCCACTCCATCCCGGCGATGATCCAGGAGTCGTACCCGTACCCGTCGTCACCGAGCACCTTGCCGACCAGCAGGTCTGCCTTCGGCGCGACGCCCTTGCGGGTACCGCCCGCGCCGGCACCGGTGCCGGCAATCGTGGCGGCGACATGCGTGCCGTGGCCGAAGTGGTCCACGGTGCCGCTCGGGCTGCCGGAGAAGTCGACGCTCTCCTTGACCTTGCCGGTCAGGTCCGGATGCGTGGCGTCCACGCCGGTGTCCAGTACGGCGACCTCGACGCCGGTGCCTTCGTACCCGGCCTTCCATGCGTCGGGCGCACCGATCTGCGGGACGCTCTTGTCGAGCACCGGACGAACCTTGCCGTCGAGCCAGATCTTGGTGATCCCGCTGTTCAGCGAACGGGCACCCGTGGCGGGCTTCAGCGATTTCCACAGGGCGGGGAGCTGGTCCTTGGCCGCGTCCACAGCCCGGCCGCCGATCGACGGGAGCCGGCGCGTGGTCGTCGTACCGGCCAGATTCTGCTCGGCCCGGAGGCCGGGCGTGTCCTTGACGATCAGCGGGAGGTTGGCGGCGGCGCCGTACCCGTCGGCGATCAGCTCGTCGACGTCGAACAGGTCCACGTCGAGGACGCCGGTGGAGATGTACGGGACAGCATCGCTCGGCAGAACCCGGAGTCCGCCGTCGACCTCGATGGTGTGGAACGAGACGCCTTCACGGCCGGGCGCCGGTGTGACGGTGGCAGCCTTCTTGCCACCGCCGGCGTCGGTGAGTTCGACGACGTCGCCGGTGATCAGCGTGACGGCGGAGGACTTGATCGCCGTGGATCCCGTGGGCGGGGCGGCGGCGGCCGGGATCGCCGACAGCGCGCCGAGGGTCAGCATCGCCGCGAGGGTGGCGGCGGTGAGGCGGGTGGAGGACATAGGCGGATTCTCCTTCGAGAGGTTGGGGGCAGGACCACCTCTTCTTCCGACAGAGTTTGCAATCAGGTCACAGCAATCAGCCCTGTCCATCACTGCCGTAGCTGCGACATGGCGCAACCACGCCATACTGTTGGCCTCGCCTCCGGCTCGGCGGGTCATGGAGCCCTTGGCTCCCGGCCTTCCCTCGTCGCTCCGGTCGCTTCGCTCCCTACACTCCTCAGTCCAGGCCGGGAGGGCCCCATGACCGCTCAGGTGATACGTAGGTGGGGGTGGATCGGCACGTTCTTGGTCGGCGCCGGGCTGTATCTCGCGGTGCTGGCCGTGCTCACCGATACCGGGAACCCGAACCTGTTCCCGACGATGATCCTGCTCGGTGCGCTCGTCGTACCGCTGACGTTCGTGACGTTCGCGGCCGGGCGGTCCGGGCGGTGGCTGATCGACGGGCCGACGCTCGGCGGGTGTGTGCTGTTCGGTGGCGTGGTCGGCGTGGTGGTCGCGGGCCTGCTCGAGTACGACGCGATGCGGCGGCTCGGGACGTTGCCGATGGTCGGCGTCGGGCTGATCGAGGAGGCGGCCAAGCTCGTCGTACCGGCGATCCTGGTGATCTTCTTCGGGCACCGGTACCGGACGTCGATCGGGCGCGGGATCGTCATCGGCGTCGCGGTCGGCACGGGGTTCGCCGTACTCGAGACGATGGGGTACGCGTTCGTCGCGCTGCTGCAGTCGAACGGGAACGTCGGCGCCGCCGAGCAGACGCTGTTCATCCGCGGGCTGCTGTCGCCGGCGGGGCACGCGGCCTGGACCGGGCTCGCCTGCTGGGGGCTGTGGAGGTACGTGACGGCGCCGAGCGGCAAGCACTTCGCGGGCTTCGTCGGGATGTACGCGCTGGCCGTCGCGCTGCACACCACCTGGGACGGGATCGGCGGCAAGATCACCTATGCCGTCGTCGGCGCGATCTCCATCGGCCTGCTGCTCTTCGGGTTGAAGCGCGCCCAGAAGACCGATTCCGCCGCGGTGACCGTCTGACGGGTCAGTGACCTGTCAGTACGGTGAGATCGCGGTCGCGAGCCATGGACAACGCGTGCCGGAGTGAGTACGGTCCGTAAACGGCGTCCGCCATCACGCCACCCTCGTCGGTGAGGTACTGCCCGCCAGTAGTACCTCGCTGGTGGGTGGGCAAGCAGGCTGCGGCGGACAGTCACGGCCTGATGGGGACCCATCCACCCAGGTGGGGCGATGAACGGCACTCACTCGTTCACCGCCCCACCGGTTCAAACCTTCATCGGGTGTTCGCAATCCGGATGTTCCGCGGCCCGGCAAGCTGGGCAGACTGACCACCGTCCGGTCCCCAACCGCCCCTGGGAGTAGCCGTGTCCCGACTCTTCCGTCCGGCGCTGCTCGTCACCGCCGTTCTCGCACTGCTCGGCTTCGGCATCACGCCGTCGAACGCCGCCACCACGATCACCGTCGCGACAGCGATCGGCCGCCAGGACAACTCCACGGCGTCCGTCAGCGGGTACGTGGTCGGCCAGCCGACCGCCACCAGCACCGTTGTCCGCAGCAACTTCCCGAACGACTACGCGCTGGCCCTCGCCGACTCGGCGACCCAGACGAGTACGTCGTCCATGCTCTACGTGCAGATCCCGGCCGCGTTCCGCGCGTCGTACGGACTGCAGAGCAACCCGAGTCTGCTCGGCAAACAGATCACCGTCACCGGCACGCTCGCGGCGTACTTCTCGCACCCCGGCCTGAAGAACGCGACCGCGTTCACCGGTGGCGGCGGTACGACGGACCCGCCCGGCGACCCGGGTGACTACTACGCCGGCGCCGAGGGCAAGACCGGGGCCGCGCTGAAGGCCGCGCTGCACACGATCATCTCGAGCCAGACCAAGCTCACCTACGACCAGGTCTGGGACGCGCTCGAGGTCACCGACCAGGACCCGAACAACAGCAGCAACGTCATCGAGATCTACTCCGGCCGCTCGATCGCCAAGAGCAGCGAGGGCGGCGGCGTCGACGACTGGAACCGCGAGCACGTCTGGGCCAAGTCCCACGGCGACTTCGGTACGGCGACCGGCCCGGGCACCGACATCCACCACCTCCGCCCCGAGGACGTCTCGGTGAACTCGGCGCGCGGCAACCTCGACTTCGACAACGGCGGTACGGCGGTCGCCCAGTGCTCCGGCTGTACGGCGGACTCGGACTCGTTCGCCCCGCGCGCGGCGGCCCGCGGTGATGTCGCCCGGATGATCTTCTACATGGCGGTCCGGTACGAAGGCGGCGACGGGTTCCCGAACCTCGAGGTGAACAACTCGGTCGGCAACGGCACCGCGCCGTACATCGGCAAGCTGTCGGTGCTGAAGGCGTGGGCGGCGGCCGACCCGCCGGACGCGTTCGAGAAGAACCGCAACGAGGTCATCTACAACCAGTTCCAGCACAACCGGAACCCGTTCATCGACCACCCGGAGTGGGTCAACTCCATCTGGCCGAATTAGGCCCTGGCTGGATCACCAGACAGGGCCTAGACCCTAGAACTGCCGGTTGACCTGCACGTCCTCGCGCCTCGGCCCGCCCTGACCCAGGGCGGGCCGAGGCGCGTTCGAACCCGACTCGACCTGTCCGGCGACGACCTGCGGACGGGCGATGCCGGATTGTGCGGCAGCGAAGCCGAGGCGGGTCTGCACCCAGTCCTGGAAGCCGGGATCGGCGACCCGGATCTGGTAGCCGGTGCGGGTCAGCAGCCCGCGGGAGATCAGCTTGTGGGATGCCTCGTCGAGGTCCCATCGCCCGGGCCCGGCCGGCTCGGAACGGGAGGGGATGACCATCCCGCTCGGCCCCTGCACCGAGGTCTTCGCGAGCAGTTCCTTCTCGTTGGGCGAGCAGTTGTACCAGGCGGCGTCGTACAGGGCGCGCGACTGCGCGTTCAGGCGTGCGGTCGCGGTCGCGGCGACGTCGGCGGTGATGCCCTGGCCGTGGTCGGTGAGCTCGAGCGCTGCGGCGGCCAGGGTGCGCAGCCGGGTCGGGTTGCCGTTCGCCGCCGCGACCAGGTTGTCGACGGCCTCCGGCTCGTACCTGACCCGGGCCTTGTCGAGCGGCACGGTCAGCGCGCGCCGCAACTCGTCGGAGTGGATCGGCTGCAGCCGGCGGACGTCGAACTTGCCGGCCTCCTTGGTCTCGGTGCCGGCGTGCCCACCCGATGCCTCGAGCAACCGACTGGTCGCCTCCTCGCCGCCGGCGGCGATCAGGAACATCGGATGCCGGACTTCCTTCAGATGTGCCGACAGCGAGGTCAGGACGTACAGGTCTTCCTTCGACGCGGCGTCCAGGTTGTCGACCATCACCAGGATCGGGGTCCGGCTCGGGTGCGCCATCTTGCCGAGGTGTTCCGCGACCTCGTTCAGCGTGGTGCCGACCGAGTCCTTCTTGATGCCCTCCACCGTGCTCTTGTGGATGCCGACCTTCGGACCGGGCGCGAGGCCGAAGCGGAGCTGATTGGTCTTCATCAAGTTGGCGGTCCGGACCGCCATCCGGTTCAGGAGCTGTTTCAGCTCCCGCACCTCGCCGGCCGGGTACTGCTTCTTGATGGCATCCATCTCACCCTGGACGGCGCGGATGAACCGGGCCTCGAGCCCCTCCCGCCGGGACGCGTCCAGCTGGATCGCGATCCAGCCCTCCGCGTCGGCCATCTCCTTGGTCCGGGTGAGCTCATGACTGGTGCCGCTGCCGGGCGCGCCGGTGAACAGCAGCGAGGTGCCGGTCGGACCGCGGTCCTCGAGCGAGATCGGACGGCCCTGCGCGTCCGTCCGCTTGACCTCGTGAACGAGCTGGCCCGAGATGCCGAACACCTGGTTGACCAGCTCGCGATCACTGGTCGGGTGGACCGGCGCGAGCGCCACGTCGCCGCGGGAGACGGCTGGACCGTCGGTCAGCTCGGGCACCGGATCCGGCGTCTGTCCGACGTAGTCGTTGACCCAGTCCCGGAATCCCTCGTCGGGGATCGTGACGACGCCCCCGCCGTGCTCGCGCAGCATGCCTCGGGCAACGAGTTGCTGGCGGGCCTGGTCGATCTCCTGCCACTTGCCGGGGCCGGCGGCCTGGGTCACGGCCGGCATGTACACGCTGTTCGGCCCCTGGGACGCGACGAGTACGAGCAGATCCTTCTGCGCGTGCGTGGTGCTCTTCTGGTTCCAGTGGTCCTGGTACGTCTCGGCCGCGTCGGCGTTGACGTGGGCTATCGCCGCCTGCACCGAGCTGACCGTGATCCCGGCCTGCTGGTCCTGGTAGGCGATCGCGGCCTGGCTGAGCGACCGCAGCCGGGAGGGGTCGCCGTTCGCGGACGCGACCAGGCGGTCGATGGCGTCGTGCTCGTACGCGATCCCGTGGTCCTGGAGCGGCAGGGTCAGGGCTTTCCAGACCTGATCGTCGGGAAGCGGCCCGAGCTCGCGGACGTCGAACTGATTGCTGATCGTGGTGGCGATGCCGGACATCCGCCGGGAGGCGTTCATCAGCGACCAGGTCGACCGCGCTCCGCCGGCCGCGACCAGCCAGACCGGAAGGTCCATCTGCTCGATGTGGATCGCCAGTTCGTTCAGCCCGGCCTGGTCGTTCTCCAGCGCCTGGTCGATTCCGTCCACCAGCAGCAGGATCGGCCGGCCGTTGTCCCCGGTCAGCTTGCCGAGCTCGTCGGCGAAATCGGTCAGCGTGGTGCCGAGTTCGCTGTACGCCGTGGTGTCGCGCTCCATCTTCCCGACGTACTCCATCGGGAACGGGCCGCCGCCGAAGCGCAGCTCGACGCCGAGCCGTTTGTTGCCGCCGCTGCGGGTCAGCTGGCCGACCGTGTTGTCGAGTTTGCGCACCGCGCGGCGGCTGAACCGTTTGCGCAGCTCGTCGATGCTCGACCGGATCGCGATCGTGAGCTGGTGCTCGAGCGGTGCGTTCGCGGATGCGTTGATCCGGATCGTGGACCAGCCGTTGGCCTCGGCCAGGTCCTCCGCGCGGTACAGCTCCGAGGTCTTGCCCATACCGGGCGGACCGGTGAAGAGGATCGCCTGGCTCTCCGGCAGGACGTTGCCGAGCGAGATCGGGTTGCCGACCTTGTCGGTTCGGATGACCGAGTACGCCGGGTACCGATCGCTGCCGAAGACCGAACTCATTGGACCAGCGTGCGGACCGTAGCCGTACCCGACACGGTCTGTACATGACTGGGTGGTTAACAATCGCCGCCCGGCAGTTGAATCGGGCCACTATCTGACGGGCCGGCAACCGGTCTACACGCGGCGGCCCGATCGAGCAGTTCTGAGCCGCAAGGCTTGGAAGCGGCCTGTACCGCTGTCACGCTCAGTGCATGCGAATCACACCGGTCACGGCGGCAGCGTCCTTGCTGGGGCTGTTCCTCGGTACGGTTCCGACAGCGGCGCAGGCCGACCCGGATCCGAACCTGACGATCACCCAGGTCACTCTCGACCGTACGTCGGTCGCGGTGTCCGGCCTGAACACGTACCCGATCAATGTCACGGTCAAGGGCGGTTACCGCTCCAGCGTGCCCGACGACACCATCGTGCTGAACGTGATCCTGAAGCGCACCGGCGGCACCGGCGGGCGCGGCGACATCGTGTCGGCCGACCTGAAGCTGACCGGCGGGACCTTTGCCAACGGCACCTGGACCGGCCGGCTGAACGTCGCCTCGACCGCGAACGGCACGTTCAAGGTCACCGGCGTGATGACCGGTCCGTACGGCGGCCCTGATCCCGGCACGCCGTTCGACCCGACGCCGTACGCCGGCCAGACGATCACGGTGAAGGGCACGAACCAGCCGAAGATCACCGCGGCGGTGAACCCGCGGATCGTGCCGTTCGGCAAGCCGTACACGATCACCTGGGCGGTCACGAACACGGCGACCGGCAAGCCGTACGGCACCCGGATCCCGATCGGCCTCGGCGTCGACACGCCCTGCGCCGAGGGCGGCAGCCCGATGTACAAGACCGGTACGAACGGCGTGATCACCAAGGCGTACACGGCGAACGACGCCGGCGCGCTGAACTGCGCCCACCTCTACACCGACCCGTACTACATCGTCGGGCAGTGGCTGTTCCCGGCGCGGCCGACGGTCATCGCCGCGGTGCCCTCGAAGGCGAGCGCGAAGGTCGGCACGATCGTCCCGGTCAACGGCTCGGTCGCGAACATGATCGGGTCCTGCCCGATCCAGCTGCAGCGGCTGTACGGCCGGACGCAGTGGAGGACGGTCAGCTCCGGCACTGTGCGGCAGTCCGGCCGGTTCACGCTCAACGCGCAACCGTCGTACCGGGGTCTGATCCCGTACCGGGCGTACTTCCCCGCCTGTCAGCCGTACGTCGCGGCTGTCTCCAAGACGTTCACGATCAGGGGGTTCTGACCCATGAATGCTCGAATCCTTGCCGCACTGGTCGTGCTGGGGCTCGGGGCGGTGCCGATCACCGCCCAGGCCAGCCCGGACCCGAACTTGAAGATCGACGCGGTGGCGATCAACCAGCCGGCCGTCGCGGTCAACGGCCTCAACACCGCCGCGGTCACGGTGACGATGACCGGGAAGTTCACCGACGCGGAAGACGCGAAGACTCCGGTGCTCGTCATCCTCGAGCGCACCGGCGGCTCCGGCTCCGAGAAGTCGATGATCTCGACCAGCCTGCCGCGGCTCGCCAACGGCACCTGGAGCGGTCGGCTGTACGTGCCCTCGACGGCCAACGGGACGTTCAAGGTGACCGGTGTGATCCACGGCCCGTTCTTCCCGGGCAGCGGTGACATGACCGATCCGACGCCCTTCAGCGGTCCGTCGCTCACGGTCATCGGGACACACATCCCGCGGATCAGCGCGTCGGTGATCCCGAAGGTCGTGCCGTTCGGCAAGCCGTACTCGATCAAGTGGGCGATCGTCGATTCGCAGACCGGCAGGCCGTACGGCAGCCGGCTCCGCGTGGTGCTCGGCAATGACAACACGTGCGCCGAATACATCGGCCCGGGCTATACGAACCTCACCGACATCGCCGGCACGGTGACCAAGTCATACCCGGCGTCGCTCGCCGACTACGTCAACTGCCTGCTGCTGCCCGGCAACCCGTCCTCGAACGGCGGGCTCGGACTCGTGCCGGCGCGGCCCGGCGTCGTCTCCGCGACCCCGTCGAAGACGAGCGCAGCGGTCGGCACGATCGTTCCGGTGAACGGCGTGGTCGCCGGTGCGCCGTCGTCCTGCAAGGTGTACCTGCAGCGGCTGTACGGCGCGACGCAGTGGAAGACCGTCAGCCCGGCCGGCGCGATCCGCTCGTACAGCGGGAAGTTCGTGCTCAACGCGCAACCGGCGTACAAGGGCCTGATCCCGTACCGGGTGTACTTCCCGCTTTGCTACAACTACCAGGCCGGCGTCAGCAAGGTCTTCTACATCCGCGGGACCTGAGCCCTTCGGGCGGGTGGGTTAGGCTTACTTAGGTAGGCCTAACTTATCCGCCCGAGAGGACTGTGGTCGCGTGACCAGCCCCGCACCCCGCCGTAACCGCGTCTGCAAGCGCGCCGTCGTACTCCGGACCGAGCGGATCACTCCGCACATGATCCGGGTCGTGCTGACGTCCGACGACTTCGCCGACAACGGCTTCAGCGATCACTACGTGAAGCTGCTGTTCTGCAAGGACGGTGTCGAGTACCCCGAGCCGCTGGATATGGGTGTGGTGCGCGAGTCGTACCCGGCCGAGCACTGGCCGACGATGCGGACCTACACCGTCCGCAGCTGGGACGAGGCGTCGCGCGAGCTCGCCATCGACTTCGTCCACCACGGCGACGAGGGTGTCGCGGGCCCGTGGGCGGCTTCCGCGCAGCCGGGTGACGTGCTGTGGTTCAACGGTCAGGGCGGCGCGTACTCGCCGGACGAGGCGGCCGACTGGCACCTCCTCGTCGGTGACGAGAGCGCGCTGCCGGCGATCGGCTCCGCGGTCGAGCAGCTCCCGCCGGGCGCGCGGGCGACCGTCCTGATCGAGGTCGGCGACGAGACCGAGGAGCAGAAGTTCGGCGGCTCGGGTGAGGTCGACGTGCGCTGGTTCCACCGGTCCACCGCTTCCGGCGAGCGCGGTGACGGTCTGGTCGAGGCCGTGGCGGCGCTCGACTTCCCCGATGGCACGCCGCACGTGTTCGTCCACGGTGAGGCCGGGTTCGTCTTCCGGATCCGCAAGAACCTGTACCAGGACCGCGGTCTCGCCCGCGACCGCGTCTCCCTGTCCGGCTACTGGCGCCTCGGCAAGAACGAGGACGGCTGGCAGGCGGAGAAGGCCGAGACCGCCAAGCAGGAACGCAGCTAGCTCGCGCGGCGTTCGGTCAGTACGTCGATCAGCGTCGAGGACTGGTTGGTCGGGAGGACCCAGTCCTCGCCGTTGGCCTGCAGGATGACGGCCGGGCCTTCGCTGGCGACCGCGTGGGTGACGGCGATCGGGAACTTGAGCCGCTCGGCGCCGGAGAGCGAGAACTCGTAGGTGCCGGTGATGGCGGTCAGCGGATACGTGCGGAACTGGTGTTCCGAGCGCGGGATCGGGTGCGACTGGATGGTGACCGAGTCCGCGCCGACGAGGACAGCGCCCAGCGGGATGCCGCGGAGCCGGAAGACCAGCTCGTACGGCGTACCGGCGAGCTCCGGGACGAACGGCACCAGCAGGGCGCGATCGGCGGCGCGGGCGAGCGCCAGACCGGCGACGACACCGACGATGAGACTGGGCAGCGCGAGGATCGCCGGCCACCACACCCCGACCGCCAGCGGGAACAGCGTCACCATCAGGCCCGCGAGACCGCCGAACAGGCCGGCGACTCCCAGCCACCAGCGCGGTTGGTAGCGATGCCGCCGCCGCAGTACGAAGCCGGTCACCAGCATCGCCAGCGGCACGACGCCACCGATCCAGGCGAGTGCCGACCCGGTCGAGGCGATCAGCGCCACGAGCACCAGCAGTAGCACCGGGATGCCCAGATAGATGACCGCCACCAACCGCTGAACCCGCCGATGCCTGCTCTCCACGGGAAAACCCAAGCACATATCACCCGAACCACCTACTGTGCCGAGGGTGATCGAGATTCCCGCGAAGCTCATCCGCAATCACAGCAAGAGCTCTCCCGAGTGGCTGGCCAGTCTTCCGGCGGCCCTCGATCGGTACGTCGACGAGTGGAAATTGACCGTCTCCGGTGACCTGATGAGCGGCGAGGCGTCGTTGATCGTGCCCGTCGTACGGCGGGACGGGACCGAGGCGATACTCAAGCTGCAGTCGGTCAACGACGAGAGCGAGAGCGAGGCGCTGGCGCTCCGGACCTGGAACCACGACGACGTGGTCGAGGTGTACGAGGACGACCCGGAGACCTCGACCCTGCTGCTCGAACGCCTTCAGCCGCGCACGCTCGACGACCTGCCCGATGCGATGGAGGCGACCCAGATCCTCGCCGAGTTGCTGACCCACCTGATGGTAGTGCCCGCTCCAACCGGCGTACGGCGTCTTTCGGACATCGCGGCCGGGATGATCGACGATGCGCCCCGAGTGATCCCGATGCTCGCCGATCCGGCCGAACAGGCGTTGACGTGGCGACTCGTCGCGCAGATGACCGAGCTCCTGCCGGAGCCCGGTGACCGCCTGCTGCACTGGGACCTGCATTACTACAACGTGATGGCCGCCAAGCGGCAGCCGTGGCTGGTGATCGACCCGAAGCCGCTGGCCGGCGACCCGGCGTTCGAGCTGATGCCGGCCGTCTGGAACCGGTGGGACGATCTGGTCGCGACCGGCGACGTGTCGCAGGCGATCCGCGACCGGCTCGACCTGATGCTCGACGTGACCGGCATCGACCGGGACCGGGCGTTGGGATGGACCGCGGGCCGGATCCTGCAGAACATCCTGTGGTTCACCGAGGACGGCGACACCCGGATCGAGGCCGAGCTCAAAGCGGTCATCGATGCCCTCTTGGCGTGATTACATAATTACGTGACTACTCCGACGCTGTACGACTGGGCCGGCGGACACGATGCGCTGCGCCGGCTGACCGAGGTGTTCTACGACAAGGTGCTCGAGGACCCGATCCTCGCGCCGGTCTTCGCGCACATGAGCGACAAGCATCGCGAGCATGTGGCGATCTGGCTGGGTGAGGTGTTCCGCGGCCCGAGCCGCTACACCGACGAGCTCGGCGGCTACCCCGCGATGCTCGCCCACCACCTCAACCTCGGGCTCACCGAAGAGCAGCGTTCCCGCTGGGCGGCCCTGATCGCCCAGAGCGCCGATCCAGCCGGTCTTCCCGACGACCCGGAGTTCCGCTCGGCCTTCGTCGCCTACATCGAGTGGGGCACCCGGATCGCGCTTGCCAACTCGCAGCCGGGTGCGACCCCGCCGCCCAAGGCGCCGGTACCGCATTGGGGTTGGGGCGAGGCACCGCCGTACCAGCCCTGACATGAGTTAGGGGCCTTGCCGTTGGGTAGAGTCCCGGTTCACGTTGTGTCTGCCTGCGGGGATGCGAGGGTTTACCTGTGACCGCTCAGCTCGAATACCCCGACATCCAGGCTTCCGACGCCCTGCTGTCCGTCCAGGACCTGTGGAAAGTGTTCGGACCGAAGGCGCAGCGCGTCCCCCGTCGTCCCGACCTCGCCGCACTCGACCGCACCGCGCTGTACGCGAAGACGGGCTGTACGGCGGCTGTCCGCGACCTGAGCTTCGACGTCGCGCCCGGCGAGGTGTTCGTCGTGATGGGGTTGTCCGGGTCGGGCAAGTCCACGCTGGTCCGCTGCCTCACGCGCTTGATCGAGCCGACCGCCGGCCGCCTGGTCTTCGAGGGTGAGGACCTGCGGGCGGCCGACGAGAAGCGGCTGCGCGCGTTGCGGCGGAGCAAGTTCTCGATGGTCTTCCAGCACTTCGGGCTGCTGCCGCACCGCAAGGTGATCGACAACGTCTCGTACGGCCTGGAGATCCGCGGCGAGAGCAAGCCGGACCGGCGCCGGCGCGCGCAGGAGGTCATCGACCTGGTCGGCCTGGCCGGCAACGAGCACCTGTACCCCGAGCAGCTGTCCGGCGGCATGCAGCAGCGGGTCGGCCTGGCGCGGGCGCTCGCCAACGACCCCGACGTACTGCTGTTCGACGAGCCGTTCTCCGCGCTCGACCCGTTGATCCGGCGCGAGATGCAGACCGAGGTCGTGCGGCTGCATCGCGAGGTCGGCAAGACGATGGTGTTCATCACCCACGATCTGTCCGAGGCGCTCAAGCTGGGCGACCGGATCCTGTTGATGCGCGACGGCGCCGCGGTCCAGCTCGGCACGGGCGACGAGCTGGTCGGTGCGCCCGCCGACGACTACGTGCGCCAGTTCGTCCGCGACGTACCGCGGGCCGACGTACTCACGCTGCGCTGGATCGTCCGCGAGCCGCGGCCGGACGAGTCGCTCGACGGGCCGGAGCTCGGCCCGGACGTGCTGGTCCGGGAGGCGACCCGGCTCGTGCTCGAGTCCGATCGCCCGGTCAAGGTCGTCGACGGCGGCACACTGCTCGGGGTCATCGGCGACGAGGAGATCCTCGCCGTCGTCGCGGACACGAACTGATGGCCTCCATCACCGGCTCCGTCGAGATCGAGGTACGACGCCCCCGCCGCAGCGTCGTCGTCGGCGTACTGCTCGTCGCCTGGGTCGCGCTGTACTTCGTCCTGCGCGGTATCGACACGCTCGTCCTCGGCGGGCAGGAGACGACCGCGCTGCACCGCTGGCTGACCGAGCACCGCGACGACGTCGGTCAGGGGAACGTCTTCTTCGACGCGATCCGGATCGCCGTCGACCACTTCGTCGTACTGCTGCAGGACCTGATCTCGCAGCCGTCGTTCGACCGCCCGGTCCCGGCGATCGGCTGGCTCGGCGTGATCGCGATCTCGGCGTACTGCGCCTGGGCGTTCGGCAACTGGAAGGTCGCCGTCCTGACCGCTGCGGGGCTCGGCTTCGTCGGGCTGCAGGGGTTGTGGCAGGAGAGCATGGACACGCTCTCGCTGACGATCGCGGCCGTGCTGCTGTCGCTGCTGGTGGCGATCCCGCTCGGGATCTGGGCCGGGTTGTCCGACCGCGCGTTCAAGGTCGCGACGCTGGTGCTCGACCTGATGCAGACGCTGCCGACGTTCGTGTACCTGGCGCCGTTGACGTTGTTCTTCGCGATCGGGCCGGCCGCCGCGACGATCGCCACGCTGATCTACGCGGCGCCGCCCGCCGTACGGCTGACCGCGCACGCGATCCGCTCAGTGCCGCCGGAGAGCGTCGAGGCGGCGCGGTCGCTCGGCTCGACCCGCGGGCAGACGCTGACCAAGGTGCTGCTGCCGATGTCGCGGTCGACCGTTGTCGTCGGCATCAACCAGACGATCATGGCCGCGCTGTCGATGGTGACGGTGGCCGCGCTGATCGATGCGCCCGGTCTCGGTCAGACCGTGCTGAAGGCGCTGCAAACGCTCGACGTCGGGGTCGCGTTCAACGCCGGGCTGGCGATCGTCGTGATCGCGATCGTGCTCGACCGCGTGACGACTGCAGCCGGCGACCGTCCCTGGCGAACGGCGAACCGTCGTCGCCGACTGCTGCTCGCTGCTGGAGCGGTGGCTGTCTTGGTCGCGGTCTGGTTCTCGCGGACTTACGTGTGGGCCGCGGAGTTCCCGTCGACAGTGAATGTGGGCTCGCGGATCGCTGTGATTGCGTCGGATGTGACCGACTGGGTCCAGAACGTCTTCGGCGGTTTCACTTACGGCGTGCGCGACGCGGTCACGAACGGCCTGCTCAACCCGCTCGAGGGACTGCTGACGGGATCGCCGTGGTGGCTGGTCACCGTGGTCGTTGTCGCGCTGGCGTTCGTGCTCGGCGGCTGGCGAGGCGCCGTACCGGCCGCGGTGTGCCTCGGCTTGCTGGTGGCGACCGGTGTGTGGCAAGACAGCATGGTCACGCTGGCGTCGACGCTGCTCGCGACCGTCGTGGTCGTCGCCGTCGGGCTGGCGCTCGGAGTATGGGCCGGGCGCAACCGACGGGTCGACACCTGGATCCGGCCGGTGCTCGACGCGGGGCAGACGATGCCCCCGTTCGTCTACCTGGTGCCGTTCCTGGCCTTGTTCGGGACGAGCCGGTTCACCGCGATCGCGGCCGCGGTCGTGTTCGCCGTACCGGTGACCACGAAGATCGTTGCTGATGGCATCAGGGCGGTGCCGGTCGCGACGGTGGAGGCGGCGAACTCGGTCGGATCGAGCAGCTGGCAGGTGATCAGCAAGGTGCAGCTGCCGGTGGCGCGACGGGCGATCACGCTCGCGGTCAACCAGGGCCTGATCTACGTGCTGTCGATGGTCGTCGTCGGCGGACTGGTCGGCGCGGGCGCGCTCGGGTACGACGTGGCCGCCGGGTTCGCGCAGAGTGAGTTGTACGGCAAGGGGCTGGCCGCAGGGCTGGCTATCGTCCTGCTGGGCGTCATGCTCGACCGCATCACCCAGGCGGCGGCTCGCCGTACCGAGAATTTCACAACAAGAGGAGACAAGCGGTGAAGAAGCTCCGGTACGCCGGTGTGCTGACAGCGGTGGCGCTGGCCCTGGCCGGTTGCGGTGGCCAGAAGGTCGGGGAGGACAAGCCGGCCGCCGCGGGCAAGGACTGCGGCACGTTCAACCTGACCGTGAGCCCGTGGGTCGGGTACGAGGCGAACGCCGCGGTGGTCTCCTACGTGGCGACCAAGGACCTCGGCTGCAAGGTGGTGAAGAAGGACCTCAAGGAGGAGATCGCCTGGCAGGGCTTCTCCACCGGCGAGGTCGACGTGAACCTGGAGAACTGGGGACACGAGGACCTGAAGAAGAAGTACATCACCGACGACAAGGTCGCGGTCGAGGCCGGATCCACCGGGGTCAAA
This sequence comes from Kribbella rubisoli, assembly GCF_004217145.1. Classification (GTDB taxonomy): domain Bacteria; phylum Actinomycetota; class Actinomycetes; order Propionibacteriales; family Kribbellaceae; genus Kribbella; species Kribbella rubisoli. The sequence goes on from NZ_SHKR01000013.1 coordinate 50,692, forward strand.
GGCATCATCGGCTGGTACGTCCCGCCGTGGATGGCCGCGAAGTACCCGGACATCACGGACTGGAAGAACCTGAACAAGTACGCCGCGCTGTTCAAGACGTCGGAGTCCGGCGGCAAGGGGCAGCTGCTCGACGGCGACCCGTCGTACGTGACGAACGACGAGGCGCTGGTGAAGAACCTGTCGCTGAACTACAAGGTCGTGCAGAGCGGCAGCGAGACGGCGCTGATCCAGGCGTTCCGGGACGCGGAGAAGAACAAGAAGCCGCTGCTCGCGTACTTCTACGAGCCGCAGTGGTTCTTCAACGAGGTCAAGCTGGTGAAGATCAACCTGCCCGCGTACAAGGCCGGCTGCGACGCCGACCCGGCGAAGGTCGCCTGCGACTACCCGCCGTACGACCTGGACAAGATCGTCTCGAAGAAGTTCGCCGACTCCGGCAGCCCGGCGTACGACCTGGTCAAGAACTTCAAGTGGACCAACGAGGACCAGAACGCCGTCGCGCGGATGATCGCCGTCGACAAGATGACCCCGGACCAGGCCGCCCAGAAGTGGGTCGACCAGAACCAGTCCAAGGTCAACACCTGGCTGGGCAAGAACTGATCCAGCCCCGGTTCGGACCTCGTCCTCCTGTGCGGCGTCCTCGGCGTCCTCCGGCGCTGCACAGGCTGCGGGCGAACCGCCGTACCGTCGGGTGCGAGGCGGTGGGCGGGCGAAAGGATTCTGGGCTTAAGTGGGCTTGAGCTTGTTCACATGGGCCGGGGGCAACTATCACGATGTTCGAAGGCAACGCCGATGACACGCCGGAAATCGGACAAAACCGGGTAAGTTCTGTTCATGATCATCGTGACAGCTGCACTGAAGGGCGGGGTCGGGAAGACAACCACGTCGGTGTATTTGGCCGCGCTGGCATCTTCCAACCGTCGTACATCAACTCTGATCGACGCCGATCCGCAGGGCAGCGCGGCGGACTGGATCGCGGAGTCCAAGGACGAACAACTCAACCGGATCGAGATCGCGGAGGCGCCGACCGAGCGCCTGCTGAACAAGGCGCTGGACAAGGTGCCGCCGGAAGGTATCGGCATCGTCGACATGCCGCCGTCGCACGAACGCCTGCTGAACAAGGCGCTCGAACGGGCCCGGATCGTGATCATCCCGACCCGCGTCGGCGGCGTCGAGACACCCCGGGTGAAGGCCGTGATGGAGCTGGTCCCGGACGGCGTGCCGGCCGGCCTGGTGATCTGCTCGGCCCGCACCTACACCCGCTCGTACCAGGACGCCATGCAGCAGTACGCGCAGGAAGGCATCCCGGTCTGGGGCACCATCCCCGAGCGCGTCTCCATCACCGCCGGCCCCACCGGACCGCTAGCGGCCGACGGCCTGGAGTCCTACAAGAAGGTCTGGCGCAAGATCCTCGCCGCCGCCCGCAGCTAACCGCCCGCCCACCCGCCCCCGCCCGCCGCCCGCCGGCATTGGATGGGTTATCCCGTCGAATTGCCCCTTCTCCGGTCTTGAGACGACGGGAGAAGGGGCAACGGGACGGGATAACCCATCGGACGCGTCAGCGGTGCAGGGGTGGTTCGCCGCGGACGTACGAGCGGATCACCGTGGCAGCCGCGCCGCGGGCCCAGTCGTCGAAGGTGTGAGAGCGGAGCATCAGCCGGCAGTCGCCCGCGGCGCCGAACGCGTGCTCCGCGAACGCGCGCCGCATCCGGTCCTCGTAGAGGTCGTACTCCGCGACGCCCTCGCCGGCGATCACGACCAACTCGGGGCCGACCAGGTTCACCATCGCGGCCAGCGCGGAGCCGATCACCTCACCGGCCCGGTCGAACGCCTCGCGGGCCTGCTCGTTGCCCTCGTGCGCGAGCTTGATCGCACCCGCCAGGTCCAGGTCCGCGCGCCCGGTGGTCTCCCGGGTCCGGGACAGGATCGCGTCTGACGAAGCGACCGTCTCCACACATCCACGCCGGCCGCAGGTGCAGACCAGGTCGCCCGGCGCGAGAGGCAGATGGCCGAGCTCGCCCGAGACGCCGTACGCGCCGGAGACAACTTCGCCGTTGATGTAGAGCCCGCATCCGATGCCGGAGCCGATCGTCACCACGGCGAACGAGTCCGCATTCACCCCGACGCCGAACCAATGCTCGGCCACGGTCAGCGCGCGTACGTCGTTCGACACCACGATCGGCACGCGCACCCGCTCGCCGAGCAGCTCCGCGACCGGTACGCCGCGCCAGCCCATCAGCGGCGAGTCCCGCACCACGCCGTGGGCAGCGTCGACGTCACCCGACACCGCGATCCCGATACCGGCCAGTGGACCCGCCACCGCCGTACCGGACTTCAGCGAGGCGATCAGCGCCTTCACGTGCGCGGCGAGGCGGTCGATCACCACCTCCGGATCGGTGTCGTCCAGCTCTTCGTGCCGGATGTTCAGAATGCCCGCGGTGAAGTCCGTGGTCACCCCGATCAGGCTCGTCGGCGTCACCTTGACCCCGATCACCGAGACGCTGCTCGGTACGACGGTCAGCGGGCTGACGGGCCGCCCGATACCGAGCTGGCTGTCCCCGTCCACCGGCGAGGCAGGCTGGTCGGTCACGAACCCGGCGTCGATCAGCGGCGCAACCGCCTTCGTCACCGCCGCTTGCGACAACCCGGTACGGCGCGCGATCTCCACCCGCGGGATCGGTCCCTGAGTCAGAATCCTGGTCAGCACCTCAACTCCCGCCGGCGTAGCCAGGGGAAGAGGACGATGAGGACGCAGCGGCATTAGAACAACTTACCGGCGTGTCATACCTCCGCGCCGCTTTCTGCCAATGTTGGCGACGCGAGAGCCCAGCGGATGGTTCTGGTGAGGCCGTCGCCGGCGGCTCGTACGACGGTTTGCTCGGCCAGCGGGACGTACGGGAGCCGGAGCGGCAGTCTGGTCCACCACGGGAGCAGTCCGACCGCCGCAGCCGTGAGTACGCCGTACGCCGGGCGGGCCGCCCAGGGGACCGGTGGATGCACCAGCATGAACCGGGCCGCCTGCCGCGCCTCCGTCGTACCGCGTAGCTCGGGCTGGTACTCCTTCAGCAACTGCTGCAGCTCGGCGACCGTCGTCGGCGGGTCGATCACGCCCAGCTTGCGGGCTACGAGCGCGGCGTCCTCGACGTACAGGTCCTGCTCGGCGGCGTCGAGCGGATGGGCGCCGTACCGCTGGTGGGCGGCGAGGAAGCTGTCCACCTCCGCGAGGTGCACCCACTTGAGCAGGTGCGGGTCGGACGCCCGGTACTTCACGCCGTCCGGACTGGTGCCGCGGACCCGCTCATGCACCGACCTGACGTGATCGATCGCCTCCTCGGCGTCCGGGATCGCGCCGTACGTCGTGATGGCAAGGAAGTAGCTCGTACGACGCAGCCGACCCCACGGGTCGCCGCGGTAACCGGAGTGCGCCGCCACCGCAGCCATCGCCAGCGGATGCAGGGACTGCAGCAGCAGCGCCCGCAGCCCGCCGGCGAACATCGACGCGTCACCGTGGACCCGCCGGATCGGCCGGTCCGGCGCGAACCAGCGTGGTCCGGGCGTGTTGTGCACACGGTCGCGCTCAGCATGCGGATCCGGACCCGCGACCTTCGTCAGGATCATCCGCGCCAAACCGTCCCGCACCGGACTCAAACCAGCCATACGACCAGTCTCCCCGCCGGCTCCAAGCTCCGGCCTACCTGGATGCGTACTCGCCTTCGAGGAGGGAGTAGAGCAGGGAGTCGCGCCAGTTGCCGTTGGTGAAGACGTGGTCGCGGAGGTGGCCTTCGTAGGTGAAGCCGAGGTGTTTGACGACCGCGATCGAGGCCTCGTTCTCGGGGCCGATCGCGGCCGTGACCCGGTGCCGCCCGAGCGTGCCGAAGGCGAACCGCAGCAGCACCCGGGAAGCGTCCGTCGCGTAGCCGTGCCCCCAGTGGTCCGCGCCGATCGCGTACCCGAGCTTGGCGCCCCAGGCACCGCTCGGTGCGATCCGCGCGAACCCGATCACGTGGTCGTCGTCCGGCCGGGTGACGGCCAGCATGTAGTCGGGACGGTCCTCCTGCGCGGACCGCTCGACGATGCCGGCCAGATTCTTCTCGGCCTTCGCCCGGTCGTAGCTGTCGAACGCCATCCAGGTCGTGACGCGGTCGTCGCCGGCTATCCCCAGATAGTCGTCGAGATCGGTCGGACGGAATTCACGCAGTGTAGTCAGCTCGCCGCTGAGCGGTTCCATTCGCGCAGGTTACCGGGGGTACGTCTGGATTGGAGTCCGGGTAAAGGTCTCGATCTCCTCCTGCAGTTCGCGCGCGTCGTCGGCGCGCCCCGACTGCCGCAGCGCCTGGTGGACCCGGCGGGCCGAGTGCACCACGCCGTTGATCCGGCGCTCGGTCGGCAGGGTCAGCACCGGTGCGAGCGCGTCGGCCGCGCCGTCCAGCTCGCCGCTCGAGATCCGGGTGATCGCCATCGCGGCGTGGCTGCCGGCGGCGTCGCCGAAGGCCCACTCCGGGTGGTTCTGGTCGGTGTAGGCGTCGACCGCCTGGCTGGAGTACCGCTGGGCCTGCTCGACCTCACCAGGCAGCTGGGCGAGCGCATCCGCGGCGTAGTACAGCTGGCGGTTGCGGCCGAACGTGCACAGGCCGCCCATGTCGTCGAGGTCGTCGTTGTGGACGGAGTTCCACGCCTCTTCGGCCCGCTCGAGCGCGGCCCGGGTTGCCTCCGGGTTGCCGAGCGCGGCCCAGGCACGGGCCTCGCTGACCGGGAGCCAGACGCTGGTGGTGCTGTTGGCCTGCTCGGCGTACCCGGCGCCGAGTTGCGCGTACCGCACCGAGTCGTGCGGGTTGCCGGCCCAGTAGGAGACCAGGGACTGCAGGCCCCGCACCCAGGCGCGCAGGCCGTGGTGGTCGGCGTTGTCCGCGCACATGAACGCGGTCCGCGCCTGGGTCAGGGCGGCGTGGGGGTTGCCGAGGTCGTGCGACGCCTTGGCGAGCAGGCCGCCGGTGACGCCGGCCAGGAAGTAGAGCTGTCGGTGGTTCTCCGGGCGCTGGCGACTCTCCAGCAGACCGAACACCAGGTCCTGCGTCTCGACCAGTTGGCCGAGGATCTCCGGCAGTGGGCGCTGTGGGTACGCCTGGGCGGCATGGCGCACGTCGTCGTACACCTGTTCCATGGCCTCGCTTCCGAGGCCGGACTGGGCCGCGAGGGCAAATGCCCTCGCGCGGCTGGCAGCCATGTCGAGAACCTCCATCTCGTTACCTGTCGTGATCCGTCCACTCGCGGCAGGTGCCGGCACCACCTGGGCGGCCTGTTCGGGCACATACGGCGCGAGGAGCTCCTCGACCGGTTTGCCGAACATGCGTTGCAGGGTGCGCCGGGTCTGAGGAGTGGTCCCTGCGCGCTCGCCCGATGCGAGCCGACGCAGGTGCCGCTCGGTGATGGTTCCACCCAGCTCGACGAACTCGGCGACGATCTCGGAGTAGGTCTGGTTCCGGCGCTGGATCAGATGCGCCAGGACCGTCTTTGGCGCGTACCTACCCGCCATCGTTCCTCCCGTTCACGTCAGTACAGACGTTGTCTCGACTCATGCCCCACGACAAGGTGCTGTCCCCCAGATGTCCGTCAGAGGACCGGAAGAGGTCCGGCAAAGGTCCGGTTCAGGTCCTAGAGCGGTCACGGTGGGCTCGTGCACCATTACTGCCATGACAACCAGTAAGTCCAACTGGTTGCAAGGCCTGAGAGTTACGGGGTGAGAGGTAGTGAGCATCGCGGAAGTGACGTCGAGACAGCACCGGCGCAGAGTTCGGGTCTGGTTCGGCGAGCACGTGATCGCACAGTACGTCGCGGAGGCGCCGCTGGCGGCCCGCTACGAACAGGCAATGCGGCGCCGTTTTGCCGGCCTGAAGGTCACCAACGACCTGCTCGGCCCGCTCGACTCCACCGACTGAAACACCCGTAGTAGCCGCACCACCTTAAGGCGTCCGGGTCCTCCTCAGACCCGGTCCGCTGCGCCCTGAGGTCTCCTCACGCTCAGGGGCAGCTCTGGAAGGTCCGGGGCATTCCTCAGCTCCCGGACGAAACCCGAGGTGCGGTCCGGAGCACTCCTCAGCTCCGGACCGCACCGCCCTCCCGAAACCCGGCTGGGCTTGGCGGTTGAGTTCCCTGTATCGCCGCCGCCCAGCCGTTCCAACCACCTCCTGGCCGACACCTCGGGCCAGGCAGGGTCGAGTGTCCTGGGCGGTAGGACACCGGAGGCCCCCGTCACCTCACCGGGAGCCTCCCCCTGAGGTGGCCGGCTCCGAGTGTGACCGCCGCGCCTGGGCGGTCACACTCGGAGCCCTTCAGCCGAGGTTGTCCGCCATCCGTTTCAGCACGCCGACGGTGGCCAGGTACTCCTCGTCGCTGATGCCGGTGGTGATCTTGCGCCGCTGCGCCTGGACCGTGGTGTTCAGTGCCGCCAGCGCGCGCTCGCCGGCCTCGGTCAGCTCGTCGCCGGTCAGCCACTCGCGCTCGACCAACGGATTCGTCACTGCGGCGAGCTCGGTCGCACTGTCGCTGAGGAAGGGCGACAGTGCGACCGCGATCTTCTGCGGCCCGGCCGCCGCCTTCTGCGCCTGCCACTGCCCGCGGCCGAGCCCGGTCCGCTCGGCGGCGATGGATGACTGGACGGGTGACGAACGAGAGGTGTTCGCGGACCTGCTCGCCCGGTTCGTGACCGCGTTGGACCGCTAGATGTCCGCTTCGGGTCCGGCGCACGCGCGCTGCAGGTCGGCGAAGATCCCGTCCGGGTCGTGCAGGATCCGCATCCCGTCGCTGACCACTCGCCTCGTGCCCGCGTCGACCGGGTCCAGGTTCGCCCAGGCGGTCGCGGTGACACCTAGCTCGATCTCCAGGCCGGAAGCCCGTGCGATCCGGACCTCGGTCAAGTACGGACCCCACTGCTGCCGGCGTACGACGTTCACGGCGCCGAAGGCCTCCAGCCAGTCGTCGTCGGCCAGATACTTCTCCGGTACGTCGGTCAGCAGGACGAGGTCCACGTCCGACGTCATCCTCGCCGCGTCGCGCGCCCACGATCCGACCATCGCCATCCCGCGGATCTCCGGCTGACCCTCCGCCCACTGGATCGCCGCGGCGAGAACCTCGTCCACCTCCTGCCGTCGCACCGACGGATCGGCGACGTAGACGGCGAACGGGGCGTCAGGCTGTACGTCGGATGAGCCCTCGGCCCAGCCTTCCGCGCGGATCTCACCGGCGTACTGCATGCCGAGTCGCTTCATGACCGCCTGGGATGAGGTGTTGACGCGCTCGGTCAGGGCGATGACGGCCTGGGCGCCGAGCGTGCTGAAGGCGAAGTCCAGGCCGGCGCGGCCGATCTCGCCCGCCAGGCCGCGTCCGCGGGCTGATTCCTTCAAGGCCCAGCCGAGCTCGAGCCGGTCGGCCGCCCACTCCGGTCCGACCAGGTCCGCGATGGCCGCGGTCGTCGGCGAGTCGGCTGGGATCCGCGAGAGTCCGCCGCGGCCGGCGAGGGGGCCGGTGCGCTCGTACGCGATCCACTTGCCGGCTCGATCCCGTTCCCAGCCTGCCTGGATGTTCGTGACCTGGGCGGCGGCGTCGTCCTCCGACCAATGGGCGTCGTACCAGCGGGACACCCATGGATCGGCGAAGACCTCCGCCAGGTCCGCTGCATGTCCGGGGAGGACACCGTTGGGTCCGGTGATCGGCTCCAGCCGAAGGCGGTCGGTGAACCTGGTCCGGAGCGCATGCGCCACCAGGTCGCGCAGCCGCCGGTCGCCGTCGGTCCGGTTGACCATCAGCAGGTCGAGGTCGTCCGGTCCGGCCCACGCGGACGCGTCGTGCTTGCCGGCTTCGAGACGAGGCTTGGTCAGGTCGCCCTCAACGGTGATGAGGTAGTCGACCTCCCGCCGTACGCGGCCCTCCCATTCCCACTCCCAGTCCGCGACGGTCCAGACGATGTCGCGGACCTTCCAGCCGGTCTCCTCCTCGACCTCCCGCGCCGACGCCTCCTCCGGCGTCTCACCCGCCTCCAGATGCCCGCCGACAATGTCCCAGATCCCAGGCAACAACCGCCGCTCCGCCGTACGCCGTTGCAGATAGACCCAATGCCGCTCGTCCCGAATCAACGCCCCAACACAGTCGACCGCACGCATACCCCCAACCTAGTCAAGCGTTGGACAGTGGGCGTTCGGCGACGCGGTTCGGCATGAAGGTTACGGCGGCTACGAGGAGTACGGCGGCGATCGCGGCGCCGTAGTAGACGTCGTGGATGGCGGGGGCGAGTACGTCGCTCGGGAGCTTCTCGAGGTCCTCGTGGTCGCCGCCGAGGCGCGCGGCCACCACACCGTTGGCAACGGCACCGAATACCGCGACGCCGACCGCACTGCCGACCGAGCGGGAGAACATGTTCGCGCCGGTCACCACACCGCGCGTCTGCCAGTCGACCGACGACTGTGCCGCGACGACCGAGGGTGAGGCGGAGAAGCCGAGGCCGATGCCGATCACGAAGCACGCCGCAGCCAGGTGCAGCACGGAGCTCCCGGACCCGACCGTCAGCAGCAGCCCGGAGCCGAGTACGACGATGATCGCGCCCATCAGCATCGTCGTACGGAAGCCCACCCGCAGATAGATGCGCCCGGCAAACGATGCGGCGATCGGCCAGCCCAACGTCATTGCCGCCAAGGCGAATCCGGCGACGAGAGCCGACGTACCGAGCACGCTCTGCGCATACAGCGGGACGTACGTCGACAGCCCGATCATCAGCAATCCGATCAGCAATGCGGCCGAGTTCGCCGAGTTCAGCACGCGCTGCCCGAGCACCCACAACGGCAGGATCGGCTCAGCGGCGCGACGCTCGACCAGCACGAACGTGGTCAGCAGCAGGACCGCGGCAGCCAGGATCACGATGCTCGCGGTCGAGTCCCAGTTCCACATCACACCGCCCTCGAGCAGCCCGAGCAGCAGCAGCGAGCCGCCGACCGCGAGCAGGATCCCGCCGGCGTAGTCGATCTGGTGGCTGGTCTTGTTCGCGACCTTCTCCTCGAACCGGCGGACCAGCACCCAGGCGGCCGCCATCCCGAGCGGGATGTTCACGAAGAAGATCCACCGCCAGGAGATGTAGTCCGAGAACACGCCGCCGAGCGTCGGCCCGACGAACGACGAGATCCCCCAGACGCTGGCGAGGTAGCCCTGCACCTTGGCCCGCTCCGCGACCGTGTAGATGTCGCCGACGATCGTCATCCCGATCGGCTGGATCGCCCCCGCGCCGAGCCCCTGGACCAGCCGGAACGCGATCAGCGCCGGCATGCTCCACGCGAACCCGCACAACACCGACCCGAGGATGAACAGCCCGACGCCGAGCAGCATCATCGGCTTCCGTCCGCGCTGGTCGGCGAGCTTGCCGTAGATCGGCACCGACACCGCCTGCGCGAGCAGGTAGATCGAGAACAGCCAGGGGAACTGCGTGAAGCCACCGAGGTCGTCGACGACGGACGGTACGGCGGTGGCCAGGATCGTCGCGTCGATCGCGACCAGCCCGACGCTGAGCATCACCGCCAGCAGGATCGGCCCTCGCTCCGACCGAAGTCCCACACTCGCCCGGTCGATCCGCTCAGTAGTCATATTACCGATCAATGTATGTGAACCGACAACAATTCCCCACGCGCTGATCGCCTGCTGGACGACGACGCGCGCGGCCGGGACGGTGGGCTCACGGACCGTTACGCTCCGGTGGGTGAGGATGCGGGACGGTCTGGTGCGCGCCGTCGTGCTCGTGGTGACCGTCTCGCTCACGCTGGTGCTGCTCCCGATCGCGATCAACGTGGGCACCGGCGGGACCGCGCCGGCCTTCCTCGAGCCGTACGTCGGTTGGGCCTGGCCGCTGATCGGAGTGCTGTGGGTGGTGGCGATCGTCACAGCGTTGCTCGAGGTGCGTAACCGTCGTCTGCCCGTCGTCTCCAGCCGCAGCGCCGACCAGCCGCGCAACCGTACGAACGCGCTGGCCCACATCGACCGCTACCTGTCGGAGCGTCAGGCCGGCTCGCTCGCCTCACGTACTCGCATCGCGCTGGCTCTGGAGGAGCACCCCGACGCAGTGGTCCGTCCGTACGACCTGCTCGTCCAGCCGCTCGACCGCGAGCCCAGACGGGTCCCGAACGAGGCAGACATCGCGAACGTCTTCGACGAGCTGCAGGACTCCATGCTCATCCTGGGCGCACCCGGCGCCGGCAAGACCACTCTGCTCCTGGAGCTCGCGCGGAACCTCGCCGGGCAAGCACATGCCGACGACAGCCTGCCGATCCCGGTCCTGCTCGACCTGGCCGGCTGGAACACCCAGTCCGCCCACCAGAGCGACGACGACCCCAGCGACAGCGCACTGCTCGCCGGCTTCGTCCGCTGGCTGCTGTACGAACTGAACGACCGCTACGGCGTCCCTGCGCCGGTTGGACGCACCTGGTTGCGGGACGGCCGTTTTGCGCTGCTGCTGGACGGACTCGACGAGATCAACGAGCCGGACCGCGCCAAGCTCGCACCGGTCCTGGAGGAGCTCCGCCACAACTATCTGGTCGGTCCGATCGCAGTCACCTGCCGCACGCACGACTACGAGCGTCTGCCTCACCAACTGAGTCTGTACGGCGCTGTGCATATCAGACCGCTCACTCGACAACAGGTGCTCGACTACTTCGCCGCTGTCGGCTCAGCACTGGACGGTGCTCGGGTGGCGATCGAGCAGGACGACGAGCTGTGGGACCTGGTCAACTCGCCGCTGATGCTCAACGTGATGGTCCTGGCGTACCGGGGCCGAGCACCGGAGGACGTGCTCGCCGGTGGGGTCGCGGACCAGCGGCGTGAGCTCTTCGACACCTACATCTGCGAGGTCCTCGCCCGGAACCGCAAGACAGGGAGGCAGTACGACGCGAAGACCGCAGTACGCCGGCTGTGGTGTCTGGCGTGGTGGACACGTAGTCGTGCCGGCGACCGCACCGCCGTACCGCGGTGGATGACTCCGAACGGCTGGTTCGGACTGTCGCTGCCGGACGTGGACTACCTGACGCATGCGGTCTGCCTGCCGGCACTATTCACTGGACTCAGTGCAGGCGCGACGCTGGTCATGATCGCGCAGTACGGCGCACTCGCTGGGCTGGCTGTTGCTGGTGCAACGCTCTTGCTCGTTCATCTCAGACCGCACTCATGGCAGCGGCTGACCGGAAACACACCTGACCGGGGATTGCTGTTCGCTGTGGTGTTGCTGAGCAGCACAGTGGTGACTGTCCTCGTGACTGTGGCCGCTCTGGGGCTGGTTGAGTTACTGACAGCCAAGGTGGCGCTCATTGTCGAGGCTGTGGTGATCGCTGGGTCGTACGCCGTTGAGTTCGTCATCTTCCACGACAACTCGCGTCGGCTGCTGCTAGGTGCGCGGTTGGCCTTGGTAGTAGCGGCGAGCTGGATCACGCTGAGCCTCGGTGACGCGACTGCCTTCGCGTCCGGCGTGGCGATCGCGCTACTCGTTGCCCAGGGCATCCGGATGGTGAAGTCCCTGGCAACGGACCACCTGCCCGCCACACCTGACAAGGGATGGCGGATGGACCCGTGGGTCGGCGGTGGCGTCGTCGCTGCGTTCATCGTCGCAGTGGCTCTGGGAGCGGACCTGGCGTCGCCGCAACTCGCGGCGTTCATCGGCATCCTGATCGGCACGGTCGCCGCGAAGCCCTGGCGACGGCGGCCGCCTGTCCTTGCCGGACCGCTGTCCCGGCTGCTCCACGACTCGCTGCTCCGCTGGACCGGGTACCTGCCGTGGCACCGCCGCGCTTTCCTCCGGTACGCCGCCGACCGGTACGTGCTCGCGCACACCGGGCATGGGGAATACGCGTTCATCCACCTGCTCGTTCGCGATCACCTGGCCGAATGCGTTCCGGACGAGCTTGCGGCGAAGGTCGACCGCCGGATCGCGGAGCGCGCCGCCCGTCGGTAGCCGGCTCGGAGATCGAGTACCCGATCAGACTGCAGCAGCAGACCAGTGCGATCAGCGTGCTCAGGGCGAGCTGCAGTGACGTGTGCTCGGCGATCGTGCCGAGGACCGGGGTGGCGACGCCGCCGATGCTGACGGCGAGGCCGAGCGTCATACCGCCCGCCGTACCGACACGTCCCGGGAGGAAGTCCTGCCCGAGCGTCACGTGCAGCGAGAACGGGACCGACATCGCGATCGCGGTCAATGCCAGGAAGACGAAGAACGCCGGGCCCGGGATGAACACCAGGCAGGCGATTGCGGGCACGGCGACGGCGTACGACGTGCGCAGCGTGCGGACGCGCCCGTACCGGGTGGCGAGTCGACCGCCGATCAACGTGCCGAGCGCGCCCGCGGCGAAGAGGATGAACAGGGCGACGCCGCCGGTCGTCGTACCGCCGCCGACTCGCTGGCCGGCGTACAGGGCGATGAACGTGCCGAGGCCGACGAAGACGATCGAGCGGCAGATCATGATCGCCGACAAGCGCAGGAACGACGGCCAGTCGTCGGTGCCTTCTGATTGGCGGCGGGTGACCGCATCCGTGACGCGCGAGCGGATCGCCCAGGAGGTGATCGCGGCGCCGAAGAGCGCGGGCACGACGAGCAGCGGGGTCAGCGCGAGCCCGCCGGCGGCGATGATCGGGGTGACGAGCACCGGGGCGAGTGCGAAGCCGACGTTCCCGCCGACCGAGAACCAGCTCATGCCGACGTGGCTGCCACCGCTCACGACGCGGGCCATCCGCGCCGCCTCCGGGTGGTACGCCGCGACGCCGAGGCCGGAGAGCGCGGCCGCGAGCCAGCTCAGGATGTAGGTGTGACCAACGCCGATGAGCGCGATGCCGAGTCCGGCGGTGGTCATCGCGACCGGGATCAGCCAGGTCAGCGGGCGACGGTCGGTCAGTACGCCGAACACCGGCTGGACGACGGACGAGAGCAGGGTGGCGGCCAAGGTGATGCCGGACACCGCGACGTACCCGAGGCCGCGCTCGGCGACCAGGAACGGCACGAGTGCGGGCACGCTGCCCTGGTAGACGTCCACGCACGCGTGGCCGGTCGCCATCAGTCCGATCGGTCGAAGTCTTCTCACTACTCGATCGTTGTCACCGGGCAGGCTGTCCGGCTTCCGATAAAATGACAACCTATGCCGGAAACCCGCCAACGTCCCGCAACTACCGGCCACCGCCCGATCGAGGCCGGCGGCGGCATCGAGGCGCACTGGCACGACCGCCACCAGATCGTGTACGCCGGCCGCGGCGTCCTCTCCGTCACCACCGACGCCGGCAGCTGGGTAGCCCCCGCCACCCGAGCAATCTGGATCCCCGCCGGCACCCTCCACCAACACCGCGCCTACGGCGAAACCACCCTCCACACAGTCGGCCTACAGGAGAACCCACTCGCCCTCGACGTACCGTCGGCGCTCGTCGTCAGTCCGCTCCTCCGAGAGCTTCTGCTCGCCTATACCTCAGGTGAGGACGGCGCTGACTCTGCCGAACGCGAGCGCTTGCGGGGCGTGCTGCTCGATCAGTTGCAGCAGTCAGATCAGCGGGCTACGTATCGGCCCGCGGCGCGGGACCCGAAGCTTGCAGCCGTCTGTGAGCTGTTGCGGCGCGACCCAGCCGACAGTCGCACGTTGGCGGAGCTGGGGTGGGAGGTTGGCGCGAGCGAGCGGACCCTGAGCCGACTGTGTAAAGCCGACCTGGGGATGAGTTTCCCGCAGTGGCGGACTCAGCTGCGGCTGCATGAGGCGCTTCGGCTACTTGCGGAGGGGGAGTCGGTGACTCGGGTGGCGCACAGCACCGGGTGGGCGTCGGCCAGTGCGTTCATTGACACGTTCCGGCGGGCGTTCGGTCACACACCGGGCTCGCGGAGGGCCTGATCCAGGATCCGGCTCCACTGGCGCACGATGTCGCGGCGGCGGGCGCTGTCGTCGGTCAGTAAGTCAGCGAGACCCAGACCCCGGGCCATGTCCAGCACGCCCTGCACCGTCTCCCGCACCCCGGGCGTGCGTTCGCTGACCTCCAGGACCTCCAGCAACGCCCGGTGTGCCTGCCGCCCGACATGCGATTCCAGCCGCACGATCTGCCGTCGCAGCGCATCCTCGGTCGACGCCGCCACCCACAGGTGCAACGCGGCCCGGAACAACGGGCCCGTGTACACATCGGCCAGCATTCCGACGATCGCCTCGGTCCGCCCCGGACCCACCGGCAACGCCGCCGCCTGCGAGCGGATCTCGGCCAGCCGCACCGACGTCATGTACTCGACCGCCGCCAAGAACAGATCCGCCCGAGTCGGGAAGTGATGCTGCGCCGCCCCCCGCGACACCCCGGCCCGGGTCGCCACGACGCTCACCGTCGTCGCGGCGTACCCGACCTCGGCCAGGGACTCGACCGCCGCCTCCAGTAACCGCTGCCGGGTCGCCCGCGAGCGGTCCTGTTGCGGTGCCTTCAGCACCTCACTCACGCGCTGCCTCGCGAGCACGCAGTTCCCGCCGCAGGATCTTCCCCGACGCCGCCTTCGGCACCGCGTCGATGAACTCCACCTGGCGGATCTTCTTGTACGGCGCAACCCGCGCGGCGACGTACTCCATCACGTCGGTCTCGGTCAGCTCGGCACCGGGCATCCGCACCACGAACGCCTTCGGTACTTCGTTGCCGTCGGCATTCACCCCGATGACCGCCGCGTCCGCGATCCGCTCGTCCGTGAGCAGCACCGCCTCGAGCTCGGCCGGCGGCACCTGGTAGCCGTGGTACTTGATCAGCTCCTTGACCCGGTCGATGACGAACAGGTAGCCCCGCGCGTCCATCCGCCCGATGTCCCCGGTGTGCAGCCAGCCGTCCCGGTCGATGGTCGCGTCGGTATCGGCCGGCCGGCCGAGGTACCCCTTCATCACCTGCGGCCCGCGGATCCAGATCTCGCCCTCGTCCGCATCGTTGCCATCGGCACCGACCAGCCGCATCTCGGTCGACGGGAACAGCTTGCCGACGGCACCCGGTGGCGGCTCCGGGTCGTCCTGCGGTACGACGTGCGTCCCCGGCGACAGCTCCGTCATCCCGTACGCCTGCAGTACGGCGTGCAGCCCGAGCCGCTTCGCGCAGGCCTCGGCCAGCTCGCCGTCCAGGGGTGCGGCCGCAGACGTCACCCACTTGAGGTGCGACAGGTCCACCCCGTCGACCGCCGGGTGCTTGGCCAGCGCCAGGACGACAGGCGGTGCCACGAACGCGCGGGTGATCCGGTGCTTCTCCAGCGTGGTCAGGAACTGCTGCAGGTCGAACTTCGGCAGCACGACGACCGTCGCGCCGAGCCGGAGCGGCAGGTTCATCAGCACGGACAGCCCGTAGATGTGGAAGAACGGCAGGATCGCGATGATCCGCTCACCGTCCTCCAGGTCGAACATCGACTCGGCCTGGTGGATGTTGGTCGCGATGTTCCGGTGCGTCAGCATCACGCCCTTGGCCGCGCCCGTCGTACCGCTGGAGTACGGCAGTACGGCGACATCCTCGACCGGGTCGATCGACACGACCGGCTCCGGAGCCGTGGAGGCGACCAGCTCCATCACCGAGCGGTACCCCTCGGCCTGGTCGCAGACGAAGATCTCCTCCACGTCCGTACCCTCGATCGCCGCGGTCGCGACCGGCAGGAACAGCGAAATCGTCACCAGCAACTTCGCCTTCGAGTCGATCAACTGCTTGTGCAGCTCGTCCGCGGTGTAGAGCGCGTTCACCGTGGTCACGGTCGCGCCGGCGCGGGTCGCGCCGTAGAACACCACCGGGTACAGGATCGTGTTCGGGCTGTAGAGCGCGATCACGTCACCGTGCCGGATCCCGAGCTCGGCGAGCCCGGCCGCGACCCGACGGGTCATGTGGTCGAGCTGGACGTAGCTCAGCTCCTTGCCGGTGACGCCGTCGACCATCGCAGCCCGGTCGCCGAACTCCTGGGCTCTGCCGAGGACCGCCTCGTGGATCGGTACGTCGAGCACCTCGACGGGCGGGAATTCGCTGGTGATGATCATTGCCCCACTCCTTCTAGTACGACTTCGGCAGTCCCAGGCTGTGTTGTGCCACGAAGTTCAGGATCATCTCCCGGCTGACCGGCGCGATCCGGGTCGCGCGGGCCGCCGCGACCAGCGAAGCGACGCCGTACTCGACAGTCATACCGTTCCCGCCGAGCGATTGCACCGCCTGATCGGTGGCCCGTACGGCGACCTCGCCGGCGGCGTACTTCGCCATGTTCGCGGCCTCGCCCGCGCCCATGTCGTCGCCCGCGTCGTACAGCGCGGCGGCCTTCTGCATCATCAGGCGGGCCAGTTCGAGCTCGATCTTGATCTGCGCCAGTGGATGCGCGAGACCCTGATGAGCGCCGATCGGGGCCTTCCAGACCTGCCGTTCCTTGACGTACGCCGTTGCCTTGCCGAGCGCATGCCGGGCGATCCCGATCGCGAACGCCGACGCCATGATCCGCTCGGGGTTCAGCCCCGCGAACAGCTGCATCAGCGCGGCGTCCTCGGAGCCGACGAGCGCTTCGCGCGGGAGCTGTACGTCGTCCAGGAACAACGCGTACTGCTTGTCCGGGCTGATCAGGTCCATCTCGATCTGCTGGAACTCCACGCCCGGCGCGTCGATCGGCACGATGAACAGCGCGGGCTTCAGCTTGCCTGTCTTCGCATCTTCGGTGCGGCCGACGACCAGGACCGCCTTCGCCACGTCGAGTCCGGAGATGAAGACCTTGCGGCCGGTCAGCGACCAGCCGTCGTCGGCCCGGCGGGCCGTCGTCGTGATCTGGTGCGAGTTCGAGCCGGCGTCGGGCTCGGTGATCGCGAACGCCATGATCGTCGTACCGTCGGCCAGGCCGGGCAACCAGGTCTGCTTCTGCTCGTCGGTGCCGAAGCGAGAGATCACGGTGCCGCAGATCGACGGTGAGACGACCAGCATCAGCAGCGGGCAGCCGGCGGCGCCCAGCTCCTCGAGCACGATCGACAGGTCGGCCATGCCGCCGCCTCCGCCGCCGTACTGCTCCGGGAGGTTGACGCCGAGGAAGCCGAGCTTGCCGGCCTCCAGCCACAGCTCGGTCGTGTGCCCGCCGGACCGCGCCTGCCGGTTGAACCACTCGTAGCCGTACTTCTTCCCGAGCTCGCTGACAACCTTCCGCAGCTCCCGGCGTTCCTCGGACTCGACGAAACTCATGCGTCCTCCCCAACCACCGCTAGTACGGCGCCGACCTCGACCTGTTGTCCCGCTTCCACCGTGAGCTCACCGACCACCCCGTCGACCGGGGCGGCGATCATGTGTTCCATCTTCATCGCCTCCAGCCACAACAGCGGTTGCCCTTGGGTAACTTTGTCGCCGATCCGCACACCGACCCGGATCACCGTCCCCGGCATTGGCGCCACCAACGACCCCGCCGCCACCTGCCGCGCCGGATCCGTGAACCGCTCCACCGGAGTCAGTGAGATGCTCCCGAGCGACGAATCCACGCACGTCAGCCCGTCGTACGCCGCCACCTCGAACACCCGCCGCACGCCGTCAACCTCCAGCACCACCCGCGTCGGCGTACTCTCCACCAGCCTTGCGTTGCCCTCAGCAACCAATCCGTCGCGGGTCAGGCGGTACTCCACCTGATGCACGACGTCGCCGACGCGGTAGCTCTTGCGCTGCGGTTGCGAAGGCAGGTTCCGCCAGCCACTCGCCACTCGTAACGAGGTCCGAGCCTGCCGCGCGGCCGCATCCGCCAACGCAGCAGCCAACGCCGACACGCGCACCACGTCGTCGGTCGGAGGCTCCCCGACGCCGTGCTTGTCGAAGAACCCGGTGTCGGTGTCCCCGGCAAGGAAGGCGGGATGCCGCAGGATCCAGGTCAACAGATCCCGGTTGGTCCCGACCCCGTGAATCCTGGCCCGCTCCAGCTCCGCGGCCAGCCGGGCCGCGGCCGATGCTCGCGCCGGAGCCCAGACGATGACCTTGGCCAGCATCGCGTCGTAGTACGGCGAGACCTCCGACCCGTCCTCGACCCCCGAATCCACCCGCAGCCGGGGCGTCGACCGGCTCTCCGGAACAATTTCGCCGCCACGTGCCGACTTTGTTCCGGAAAGATGGCGGGCACCGACTCCGAAGGCGTGGAGACGACCCGTTCGGGGTTGCCAGTCGTTGGCCGGGTCCTCGGCGTACAGCCGTACCTCGATCGCGTGGCCGACCGTGGGCGGTGGGTCTGCCGGGAGTCGTTCACCAGCCGCGACCGCGAACTGCAGCTCCACCAGATCCAGCCCGGTGGTCTCCTCGGTGACCGGGTGCTCGACCTGGAGCCGTGTGTTCATCTCGAGGAAGTAGAACCTGCCCGCGTCGTCCGCGAGGAACTCAACCGTCCCAGCGCCCACGTAGTTGATAGCGGCCGCTGCCTTGCGTGCTGCTTCATAGAGTTCAGGGCGCATCGACGGGATCCGCTCGACCAGCGGGCTGGGTGCCTCCTCGACAACCTTCTGGTGCCGGCGCTGGACAGAGCACTCGCGCTCACCCACGGCCCAGATCGTCCCGTGCTGATCGGCCATGATCTGGACCTCGACGTGGTGACCAGCAGCCAGGTACCGCTCGCAGAACACGGTCCCGTCCCCGAACGCCGACAACGCCTCCGCCGACGCCGCGTCGATCTCTGCCGCGAGGTCCTCGAGCCGTGTCACCACCCGCATCCCACGTCCGCCACCACCGGCCGATGCCTTGACCAGTACCGGCAGGTCGACCGCCGAGACCTCCGCAGGCGTTAGCTCCGCCAGCACCGGCACCCCGGCCGCCGCCATCAGCTTCTTCGCCTCGATCTTCGACCCCATCGACGAGATCGCATCCACCGGCGGCCCGATCCACGTCAGCCCCGCGTCGATGACCGCCTGAGCGAACCCGGCGTTCTCGGACAGGAACCCATAGCCGGGATGTACGGCGTCCACCCCGGCCCGCACGGCCGCCTCGACGATCAGCTCCGCCCGCAGATACGTCTCACCCGGCGTATTACCGGGCAGCTCAACCGCCGCGTCCGCCTCGCCGACGAACGGCATCCGCGCGTCGGCGGTGGAGTGGACGGCGACCGTGGCCAGACCGAGCGACCGGGCGGTGCGGAAGATCCGGCGCGCGATCTCGCCCCGGTTGGCGACCAGCACGGACGTGATCCCGCGCGGCCCGTCAGCAGCTGAAGTCATCCGGATCACATCCTGAAGACGCCGAAGGACGAGGTGCCTTCGACCGGGGCCGAGTGGATGGCGGACAGGCAGATGCCGAGGACCGTTCTGGTGTCGCGCGGGTCGATCACGCCGTCGTCGTACAACCGGCCGGACAGGAACATCGGCAGGGATTCCGCCTCGATCTGCCCCTCGACGTACGCCCGCATCTGCGCGTCGGCGTTCTCGTCGTACGGCTGCCCCTTCGCCTCCGCGGCCGCGCGCGCGACGATCGACAGGACGCCGGCGAGCTGCTGCGGTCCCATCACCGCCGACTTCGCCGACGGCCACGCGAACAGGAACCGCGGATCGAACGCCCGTCCGCACATCCCGTAGTGCCCGGCCCCGTACGACGCGCCCATCAGGACCGAGATGTGCGGCACGCGAGAGTTCGAGACCGCGTTGATCATCTGCGCGCCGTGCTTGATGATCCCGCCCTGCTCGTACTCCTGGCCGACCATGTAGCCGGTCGTGTTGTGCAGGAAGATCAGCGGCGTGTTCGCCCGGTTGGCCAGCTGGATGAATTGCGCCGCCTTCTGCGACTCCTCGCTGAACAGCACGCCGCGCGCATTCGCGAGGATGCCGACCGGGTATCCGTGCATCGACGCCCACCCCGTTGCCAGCGACGACCCGTACAGCGGCTTGAACTCGTCGAACACCGATCCGTCCACGACCCGGGCAATCACGTCCCGCGGATCGAACGGGATCTTCAGATCACCCGGCACGATATCCAGCAGCCCGTCCGAGTCGAGCAGAGGTTCGTCGTACGACGGCTTCGGCGCCGGCCCGGCCTTGCGCCAGTTCAGCCGGGACACGATCTGCCGCCCGAGCCGGATCGCGTCCTGCTCGTCGACGGCGAAGTAGTCCGCTAGGCCGGACCGCCGCGCGTGCATCGACGCGCCGCCGAGCGACTCGTCGTCCGCGTCCTCACCGGTCGCCATCTTCACCAGCGGCGGCCCGGCCAGGAACACCTTCGCGCCGCCGTCGACCATCACGACGTAGTCGCTCATGCCCGGGATGTATGCACCGCCCGCGGTCGAGTTGCCGAACACCAGCGCGATCGTCGGGATCCCCTCGGCCGACAACCGGGTCAGGTTGCGGAACATCGCGCCGCCGGGGATGAAGATCTCCTTCTGCGTCGGCAGATCCGCGCCGCCGGACTCGACCAGGCTGATCACCGGCAGCCGGTTCGCCCGGGCGATCTCGTCCGACCGCAGGGCCTTCTTCAGCGTCCACGGATTGCTCGCGCCGCCCTTGACGGTCGGGTCGTTCGCGGTGATCAGGCACTCGACACCTTCGACGACGCCGATCCCGGTCACCAGGCTCGCGCCGACGGCGAAGTCCGAACCCCAGCCGGCCAGCGGCGACAGCTCGAGGAAGTACGAGTCCGGGTCGAGCAGCAGTTCGATCCGCTCCCGGGCGAGCAGCTTGCCGCGCTTGTGATGGCGGTCCACGTACTTCTCGCCACCGCCGGCCAGCGCCTTCGCGTGCTCGGCATCGAGGGCGACGAGCTTCTCCAGCATCGCCTCGCGGTTACTCATGCACTGAACCCCAGTCTCTTGGAGGCAAGGCCGGTCAGGATCTCGGTGGTGCCGCCGCCGATGGCGAGGATCTTCTGGTCGCGGTACTGGCGTTCGACCTCGGCCTCCCGCATGTACCCGAGCCCGCCGTGCAGTTGCAGCGCCTGATCGCAGACCCACTGCCCGGCCTCAACCGCCGTGTTCTTCGCGAAGCAGGTCTCGGCGATCACGTCCTCACCACGGTCTGCCCGCTCAGCGACCGAACGCACATACACCCGAGCCACATCGATCCGCCGAGCCATCTCGGTCAACGTGTGTTGCACGGTCTGCCGTGAGATCAGCGGGCGCCCGAAGGTCTCGCGATCCCGGCACCACGCAACAGTCAGGTCGAGCGCCCGCTGAGCCCCGGCGTACGCCTGCACCGCCAACGTCAGCCGCTCAGCCACGAAGTTCACCGCGAGCTGCACAAACCCAGAGCCTTGAGCTCCGACGAGGTTATCCACCGGAACCCGCACGTCGGTGAAGGACAGCTCAGCAGTGTCGGAACACAGCCACCCCATCTTCTCCAGCCGCCGCGACACCTCGAACCCCTGCTCGATCACCAGCAGACTGATCCCGTGCGCACCTGGGCCGTCGGTGCGGACCGCCGTCGTCACGAAGTCTGCGCGGCAGCCCGACGTGATGAAGGTCTTCGCGCCGTTGACGACGAACACGTCGCCCTCACGCCGAGCCGTCGTACGGATGGATGCCACATCCGATCCGCCGCCGGGCTCCGTGATCGCCAGCGCCCCGATCAGCTCACCGTTCAACGTGGGCCGAACCCATCGCTCGAGCTGTTCTTGATTGCCGGCAGCAACAATATGGGGCAGTGCGATTCCGCAGGTCAGGAGCGAGGCGACGAGTCCGCCGGACCCGCCGGCGTAGTGCATCTCCTCGACGACGTCGATCGCGTCGAGCAACGAACCGCCGCCGCCACCGACCGCCTCCGGAAACCCGACACCGAGCAGACCGATAGCCCCGGCCTTCTTGTGCAGCTCTCGCGGCAGCTCGCCGTCGAGCTCCCATTGATCGAGCTGCGGCAGCACATCGGCATCCATGAAACGCCGCACGGAGTCCCGGAACGAGTTCACAGCAGGACCTCCGGTACGTCGATGTACCGGGATCGCAGCCACTCGCCAACAGCCTTTGCCTGCGGGTCGAAGCGAGCCTGCGCGGCGACGCCCTCGCCCAGCAGTCCTTCGACGACGAAGTTGACGGCCCACAGGTTCGGAAGGAGGTAGCGGGTCACGGTCAGCGGCTGTGTCTCGGGCAGCAGTTGCTTGAAAAGGTCGACCGTGAGGGTGTGTGCGAGCCAGCGCCACGCCTTCTCGTCGCGCACCCACACGCCGACGTTCGCGTCGCCGCCCTTGTCGCCGGACCGCGCACCGGCGATCCGCCCGAGCGGCACCTCGCGCGTCCGCGGCGGTCCGCTCGACAGTTGGAGCAGCGGCATCGGCTCCTCGATGTCGTCGACAGGCGCCAGCGGCTGTGTCTCGGCGGCCGGTTCGATCACGGTGCGAGTGCCGTCCGGGAGTACGACGACGTGCTCCACCTCGTGGATGTCGACGTACCCGGCCTGGAACACGCCGTACGGCGAACCGTCGCCGGGCGGCGCAGTGACGTGGAAGCCCGGGTAGCTCGCGAGCGCCAGCTCGACCGCCGCGCTGCTGAAGGCCCGGCCGACAACCTTCGGATCCGGGTCCTTCACCGCGCACCGGAGGAAGACGCTCGCCTCTTCCTCCGACTCGGCATTCGGCTTCTCGGTCCACGCGAGCGTCCACTTCAGCTCGGCCGGCCGCTTGGGGAGCGCCTGCTCGAGCTGCTGCTGGACGAGCTCGGCCTTCTGCTCCAGCTGCAGCCCGGTCAGCACGAAGTCGACCTCGTTGCGGAATCCGCCGACGCTGTTCAACGAGACCTTGTACGTCGGCGGCGGGGCTTCACCGCGTACGCCGGAGAGCTTGATCCGATCCGGGCCGTCGGCGGAAAGCTCGATCATGTCGAGGCGGGCCGTGACGTCCGGACCGGCGTACCGGGCGCCGGTGATCTCGTACAGCAGCTGCGCCTTGACCGTGTCGATCGTGACCGCGCCGCCGGTGTTGTCGTGCTTGGTGATCACGCTGCTGCCGTCCGCGTGGATCTCCGCGATCGGGAACCCGGGCCGGCCGAAGTCACGGATCTCGCTGAAGAACGCGTAGTTCCCGCCGGTCGCCTGACAGCCGCACTCGATCACATGCCCCGCGACGACCGCGCCGGCAAGTTCGTCGTACTGCGTCCGCTTCCACCCGTGATGCGCGGCGGCCGGCCCGACGATCACCGATGCATCGGTGACGCGCCCGGTCACCACCACGTCCGCACCCGCCTGCAAGGCCTCGGCGATTCCCCAAGCACCCAGGTAGGCGTTGGCCGTCAGTGGTTGTCCGAGGTCCAGCTCGGCGGCGCGGGGCAGCAGATCGTCACCTTCGACGTACGCGATCTTCGGGTGCAGGCCGAGTTTGTCGGCCAACTCGCCGATCGCCTGCGCCAGACCCGACGGGTTCAGACCGCCCGCATTGCTGACGATCTTCACGCCCCGATCCAGCGCCTCCCCGAGCCCGCTCTCCAACTGCTTGAGAAAGGTCCGCGCGTACCCGAGCGCTGGGTCCTTCAGCCGATCCCGCCCGAGGATGAGCATCGTCAGCTCAGCCAGATAGTCGCCGGTCAGCACATCCAGAGGCCCGCCCGTGAGCATCTCGTGCACCGCGCTGAACCGGTCCCCGTAGAACCCCGACGCGTTCCCGATGCGGATCGGCTCAGTCATGCGAACTGCCCCGGCCGCCGGCCCTTCCCGGGCAGCCCGGCGAACGCCTGGATGATCCCCAGCCACTCCTCGACGTCAGCCCCCTCGGCCCCCACCGCCAGGTCATCGCGATGCCGCCGCTGGGTCGCCAGCAGGCAGAAGTCGAGTGCCGGGGCACTCACCCGCTGAGCCGCATCCTCCGGCCCCCACGACCAGACATCACCGTCCGGCCCGGTCAGCTCGACGCGGAACTGCTCGGCCGGCGGCTTGCGGTCGTTGAGCAGGTACGCGAAGTCCCGCGTGCGCACCGCGAGATGCGCGACATGGCGCAGCCGGTTGCTCGGCTGCCGTCGTACGCCGAGAGCGTCGAACACGTCCTGGCCGTGCGCCCACGTCTCCATCAGCCGCGCGGTCGCCATGGAGGTCGGGCTCATCGGCGGCCCGTACCAGAGCACCTTCTCCCCGGCTGGCACCTTCTTCAGCGCTTCGGCAACCTCGGTCCGGGTCTCCCGCCAGTACGGCAGCAGCTGGTCCGGCGGCAGCGCGGCAGTCTCCGCTGCCCCGTCATCGACGTACGTCGTCGGGCTGGCGGCGGCCGTCTGCAGTGAGGCCTTGAAACCCTCGGGGTCGGCCGCTGCCAAGTGCGCCGCCTCGTCGGTCCAGGCCAAGTGGGCGATCTGGTGCGCAATCGTCCAGCCCTCGGCGGGCGTCGGTGTCGCCCACTCGTCAGCGGCCAGGCCACCCACCAACCGATCCAGCTCGGCACTTTCGGCCCACAGACCTGCCAGCACTTCATCCAGTTGCACGCCGCACTCCCTCACCGGAGGATCGTGCCCCTGAGCGTCCCACGCCCCCGAAAAAGAATCAAGCGTGCTTGTTTTCAGGGAGTTGCCGCCGACACGAGGTCCTGCGCGTGGATCTGGTTGCCGTTGGCGGCGACAAGCGTCAGGGCGGCTTCGGCCACGGCCTCAGCGGTGCAGGGTGGGATGACTGCCAGATCGACGCGGGCACCGGCCCTGCCCGACAGGGCGATCAGCAATCCCGGAGGCTGGCTGGCGAAGAACCCAAGGTGTACGACGCGCCCGTCGACGGCCAGCCGACGCGGATGGCTGTCCCAATCGCCGCGGTAGAGCATGATCCGGGCGATCGGTCCGCGGAGGGTGTCGATGGCCAGCACGAGGCCGGGGATCTCGGCGACCGGATCTGTCGAGCGCGGCCACCAGCCGCCGTCGAGCGGTCCCCTGTCGGTATCACTGCGCAGACGCAGTCGTGGTGTCGACGGCTCGGACTCGGACATGACTGTCCTGCCGTCCCGGGCAACGAGCGTCACCATGACCTCAGTTCCTGCCGCGGCGGACCAGGCGACGCAGTTGCGTCATCCGAGCCGCGCCGATCGCCGTGGCCAGCACGGCAGTGCCGACGCCGGCGATGAACAGAGCCAACGCGAGTGGCAGCGAGCCGTTCATCCAGAGAAAGTTGATCGCGACGGTGCCGGTGTTCTGCAGCATGAACACGATCAGTACGACGAAGCCCAGCACGGTGGCGCAGATTCCCACCCACGCGCCACTGATCCGGGTCCGCGGCACCCGTGCCGACTGCGGTTCCGAGAGTTCGTCGACAGCTGGTGGTGGGGTGTCGGATTCCGGCGGATCGGGTGTCTTTCGAGCGCGATGAAGGACCGACATGACGGCTCCTACGGAGGGCCGGTATGGCTGGCAGCCTCAAGACGCGGCGTCGTCGATTCCGGAACTACTCCCACAGTACGCCGGTCTGAACCAGAAAGCCCCGATCCCGCTGCCCCCATGACGCACCCACCCCGGCGACCGCAGTACGAATGGTCTAGTCGTTCTCGCTTCAACGGTGATGGAAAGGCTTCCGTACAGGTCTAGTCAGGTGTTACGTAAGACCAATGCATGGTTCGTTGCCGGGGAAAGCCGCCGAGATCCGGGCGCTGTTGCTGAGCCTGATCGACTCGCTGCCGGAAGGCGCCGCGCTGCCGCCCGAGCGTGAGCTGGCGGCGCGGTGGAGCGTGGCGCGGATGACGCTGCGGCGAGCCGTGGACGAGTTGGTGATCGAGGAGCTGCTTGTACGGCGGCATGGCAGCGGCACGTACACGAGCCGGCCGAAGGTGGCGCGCTGGCTCGGGATGATCGGGTTCTCCGAGGACATCCGTCGCCGTGGGATGCGACCCGGCAACACCATGCTCGAGTTCCGGCACCAGAAGGCCGAGCGGCCCGCGGCGCGCCGGCTGCGGATCCCGGTCGGCGATCCGGTCATCGCGTTCACGCGGCTCCGGCTCGCGGACGACCATCCGATGGTGGTCGAACGCACGACGCTGCCCGCGGCGTACGTCCCCGGACTGCAGGCCGAGGACCTTGACGGCTCGCTCTATGACCTGCTCACCAGCCGCTACGGCATCGACGTCGCCAGCGGTACGTATCGCATGGAGCCCGTCATGCCCGACGCGAAGACGGCAGGCTGGCTCGACATCCCGGCCACGCAGCCCTGCCTCGCCCAGCACGGCATCAGCTTCGACGGCCGCGACCGCGTCTTCGAGTACACCTCGGCCGTCTACCGCGGCGACCGCTACGCCTTCACGACCGAGCTCCGCTCCACCGCGCCGACGCGAAGGATCTCTGACGCGTCACGATGATTACTTGACCCGTCGGGTGATCACTAGGGTGAGACGGGTTATGGATCTGAAGAGCCCGATCAGCACAGTGGTGCCGTCCCTCGACGGGCCGGTTTTGCTGGTGCTGGCGCGGGCCGAGGAGGGTCTGTCCGGCCGCCAGATCCACAAGCTGGCGGAGTCGGGAAGCGTCGCGGGTGTGCGGCTCGTGCTGCAGCGGCTGGCGGCGACCGGGCTCGTGCACGTCGACGATCTCGGCAATTCGTTGCTCTATCGCCTTAATCGCAAGCACATCCTGGCCCCGATCGTCGACCAGCTCGCAGACCTCCGCAGTACGTTGATTAGCCGCCTCGCCGACGAGATCAGCAACTGGCGGATCCCGCCGGTCCACGCGAGCGTGTACGGCGCGATCGCGCGCGGCGACGGTGATCGGGACAGCGACGTCGACCTGCTGCTGATCCGCCCGGACCGGCACGAGTTCGTCGACGTGCTGTGGGAGGAGCAGGTAGGCCGGCTGATGCAGACCGTCGTCGACCTGACCGGCAACCCGGCGCACGTCTTCGAGCTGAGCCGCACCGAGCTCTCGGGTCACCTCGACACCGAGGACCCGATCCTCAACGACTGGATCCGGCCGAGCATCGAGCTCACCGGCGTACCGCTGATGGAAGCCGGCCGGCTGCCGGTCTCAGCCGCCAAGTAGCGGGGCCATCAGCCGCGCGATCAGGCTTTCCCGCCGCGTCACCCGCTCCTCTACGTCCGCGAGTGTCATCGCCCGCAACCCCGCGTTGATCCCCAGCCAGCGCAACGGCTCCGGCTCCCACGCCCGCGACCGATGCCCGACCCAGGGCAGTCGCGTCAATGCGGTGTCCCGCTCGAGGATCAGGTCGCGCAGCGTGCGCCCCGCGAGGTTCGTCGTACTCACGCCGTCCCCGACGTACCCACCGGCCCAGGCGACGCCGCGCTCCAGCCCGACCGACGCGCACCAGTCCCGCGGCACACCCAGGGGACCGCCCCACGCGTGCGTGAACTCGGGCGAGATGTCGAACAGCTCCCGCAGCGTCTTCTGCAACCCCTTGAACACCCGCGGTACGTCGTCGAATCCGGGCTTGATCCGCGACCGGAAGTGGTACGGCGCACCGCGCCCGCCGAACGCCAGCCGCCCGTCGGCGGTCCGCTGCCCATAGATGATCAGATGCCGCTGATCGCTGAACGTCGGCCGGTCCGCCAGCCCGATCCGGTCCCACACCGCCTGGCCGAGCGGCTCCGTTGCCACCATCAACGAATACACCGGCGCAACGACCCGCGACTGACCGTCCAGCCCCGGCGTGAAGCCCTCGGTCGCCCGGACGGCGACCTCCGCGCGGACGACGCCGTACGGCGTGATCGCGCGCCCGGGCAGGATCCGGGTCACCGGCGTCAGCTCGTGGATCGTCACCCCGAGCCGCTCGACCACCGCGGCCAGTCCGCGCACCAGCTTCCCCGGATGGATCGCCGCGCAGTGCGGCGTGAACGTTGCCCCCAGCACCTTTGTCGCTCTTACCTTTGACGCGACCTCGTCCGGCCCGAGGAACTGCAGATCCCCCGGTCCCCACTCGGCAGCCGCGTCCACCTCGGCCCGCGCCCGGGCCAGCTGCACCCGCGTCCGCGCCAGCACCACGGTCCCGCCCTTGTGGTAATCGCAGTCGATCCCCTCGGCCGCGCTCACCAGGCCGACCTCGTTCACGCTCGCCTGCATCGCCCGATGCAGCTCGATCGCCGCCTCCCGGCTCGAGCCCGGCAGCGCGGCCAGCCGTCGCGAGGACACGGGAAACAGCGCCGAACACCACCCGCCGTTTCGCCCCGAAGCCCCGAACCCGGCGGTCTCAGACTCGAGTACGACGATTCGCAGCGAGGGATCCGCTTTCGCCAGGTAGTACGCGGTCCACAAGCCGGTGTACCCGGCGCCGACGATCACGACGTCGGCGTCCCGGTCGCCCTCCAGCCTCGGGCGCGCCGGGAGCGGATCGGGAGCCGACCAGAGGTTCAGCGCACACCCCAGGAGTAGGTCTGTTTCACCAGCTTCAGGTAGACGAACGTCTCGGTCGCCTTCACGCCCTCGATCTGCCGAACCCGCTCGGACAGCACCTGCAGCAGATGCTCGTCGCTCTCACACAGCACCTCAGCCAGGATGTCGAACGAGCCGGCCGTCACCACGACGTACTCGACCTCGTCCATCTTGGCCAGCTCGTCGGCGATCGGCTCCAGCGCGCCTTCGGCCTTGATCCCGATCATCGCCTGCCGGTCGAACCCGAGCTCGAGCGGATCGGTGACCGCGACAACCTGCATCACACCGGCCTCGGTCAGTCGCTGCACCCGCTGCCGGACCGCGGCCTCGGACAGGCCGACGGCCTTGCCGATCGCGGCGTACGAACGCCGGCCGTCGAGCTGCAACTGCTCGATGATCGCCTTCGAGGTGTCGTCCAGCAGGGTCTGGTTCTTGTCGGGGTTCCCCGTTCGCACTGCCACCTCCGGATCTTTTCACCCGGCCGGGGCGTCAGCAAGCTGCGGGAGCGGAATTCGTTGCGAAATGACCGTTTAGCTTCGGAATCCCTTGTTCTGATCGCCAAGGTTTGACAGTATCGCCCGCGACAGACGGTTCCTAGGGGGTTCCATGAGTCCTCGTCACCAGCGCGTCATGGGGCGTCGCGCGGTCCTCAAGGGGATGTCGCTGTCCGCGCTCGGGGCCGGAGGGGTGCTGGCGGGCTGCGGGATCCCGCCGGCCAGGCAGAGCGCGGACAGCTGCATCAGCACCGACATGTCGGGCTCACAGAAAACTCTGAACTTCTCCAACTGGCCGAGCTACATGGACGAGTCCGACGAGAAGGTCAACGGCAAGACGGTGCTGCCGACCCTGGAGGACTTCCAGAAGCAGTCCGGGATCACGGTCACCTATACCGCCGACGTCAACGACAACGCCGAGTTCTACGCCAAGGTGCGCGACCAGCTCGGCAGCTGCCAGTCCTGCGGCCGGGACATCTTCGTGCTGACCGACTGGATGGCGGCCCGGATGGTCGGGCTCGGCTGGCTGCAGAAGCTCGACCACGCCAAGATCCCGAACGTCGACCAGCAGCTGCTCAAGCAGCTCAAGGCACCCGCCTGGGACCCGAACCGCGACTACAGCGTGCCGTGGCAGAGCGGCCTGACCGGCATCGCGTACAACGCCAAGGTCACCAAAGAAGTCCGCAGCATGAACGACCTGCTCACTCGCGGCGACCTGAAGGGACGCGTCACGCTGCTGTCGGAAATGCCGGACACGATGTCGTTCATGCTCAAGCTGGTCGGCGCCGACCCGGGCAAGTTCAACGACGCCGACTGGAGCAAGGCGCTGGACAAGCTCCAGGAGTACGTCGGCTCCGGGCAGGTCCGACGCTTCACCGGCAACGACTATGTGCAGGACCTGAACGCCGGCAACATCGCCGCCTGCGAGGCCTGGTCCGGCGACGTGATCGCGATGCAGGCCGACAACCCCGACATCAAGTTCGTGGTGCCGGAAGAGGGCCTGATGCTGTGGTCGGACAACATGCTGGTGCCGAACAAGGCGACCCACAAGACCAACGCCGAGGCGTTGATGAACTACTACTACGAGCCCGAGGTCGCTGCCACGCTGGCCGACTGGGTGAACTACATCTGCCCCGTGACGGGTGCGAAGAAGGCGATGGAGACCGTCGATCCGGACGTGGTCGACGACCCGCTGATCTTCCCCGACGAGGCCACGCTGGCCAAGACGGCCTCGTTCATGCCGCTCGACACGGCCAAGGCAGCCCTCTACGAAACCGACTTCAACCTCGCGATCGGGGGCTGATAAATGAGCAGCGACCTAGTTCTCAACGGAATCAGCAAGCAGTTCAGCGGGCAACGGGCGGTCGACAACCTCGATCTGACCGTCCCGTCCGGCTCGTTCTTCGCGCTGCTCGGACCGTCCGGCTGCGGGAAGACCACCACGCTGCGGATGATCGCCGGCCTCGAGGAGCCGACCACCGGCACGATCCGGCTCGGCGAGCAGGAGATCACCGGACTGCGCCCGTACAAACGCCCCGTCAACACGGTCTTCCAGAACTACGCGCTGTTCCCGCACCTCGACATCTTCGAGAACGTCGCGTTCGGGCTGAAGCGGCGCGGCGTCAAGGATTTCAAGCCGAAGGTCGAGGAGATGCTCGGCCTGGTCGAGCTCTCGACGTACGGCAAGCGGCGGCCGTCACAGTTGTCCGGTGGTCAGCAGCAGCGGGTCGCGCTGGCCCGGGCGCTGATCAACCGGCCGCAGGTGCTGCTGCTGGACGAGCCGCTCGGCGCGCTGGACCTGAAGCTGCGGCGGCAGATGCAGCTGGAGCTGAAACGGATCCAGACCGAGGTCGGCATCACGTTCGTACACGTCACTCACGACCAGGAAGAGGCCATGACGATGGCCGACACCATCGCGGTGATGAACGGCGGCGTGATCGAGCAGATGGGCTCGCCGGCCGAGCTGTACGACCTGCCCGCGACGACCTTTGTGGCGAACTTCCTCGGCCAGTCGAACCTGATCCGGGCCACGATCATCGGACAGGCCGAGGAGAACATCACCGTCGACGTCCACGGCCGCAAGGTGACCGTGCCGCTGCCGCGGTGCCGGGTCACCGAGGGCGACGTCTGGATGGGGATCCGGCCGGAGAAGGTGTTCATCGCGGCGGCCGGGACCGAGCAGAGCAACGGGTCGAACCAGTTGCGCGGCGCAGTGGTGACGGACGTCAGCTACGTCGGCGTGAGTACGCAGTACCTGGTCAAGCTGCCGTGGGACCAGGAGCTGACGATCTTCGAACAGAACACCGGCGCGCGGGGTACGTTCGGGGTCGGTGAGACCGTCGACCTGCACTGGTTGCCGACGCACACGTTCGTGCTCGACGCCGACCAGGACGCGCACGCCGGGGTCGAGCACATCGACGATCCGGGTGGTGCCGGATGAGCGCGGTCGGCCAACTCGGGGCAGCATCGGCCGCACCGCCCGCGAAGGTCGAGCGCTCCGGCCGGCGGTTCACCGGGTACCTGTTGCTGCTGCCCGGCGGGCTGTGGCTGCTGCTGTTCTTCGTCGTACCGCTGGTTTCGTTGCTGGCAGCAAGTTTGTACGACCCGAACGGGTCGATCGAGTCCGGGTTCAAGATGACCTGGCACTTCCAGAACTTCGTCGACACGATGGCCGACTACGCCCGGCCCTTCGGCCGGTCGTTGTGGTACTCGTTGCTGACGACGCTGTTCTGCCTGCTGCTCGGGTACCCGCTGGCGTACGCGATCGCGATGAAGGCCGGCCGATGGAAGAACTTCATGCTCGCGCTGGTGATCGCGCCGTTCTTCACCAGCTTCCTGATCCGCACGCTGTCGTGGAAGCTGCTGCTGTCGGACAACGGGTTCGTGGTCGACGCCCTGAAGTGGCTGCACATCCTCGGTCCGGACGGACGGTTGCTGGCGACAACGACCGCCGTGGTGACCGGGCTGACGTACAACTTCCTGCCGTTCATGGTGCTGCCGCTGTATGCCTCGCTCGAACGCATCGACCCCCGGTTGATCGAGGCGGGTGGTGACCTGTTCGCCAATCCGTTCACGACGTTCCGGACGGTGACGCTGCCGTTGTCGATGCCGGGCGTGGTCGCGGGGACGCTGCTGACCTTCATCCCGGCGGCCGGCGACTACATCAACGCGCAGCTCCTGGGTACGCCGAAGCAGCGAATGATCGGCAACGACATCCAGCGGCTGTTCTCGGCCGGCGCGTATCCGACCGCGGCCGCGTTGTCGGTGACGCTGATGGCGGCGATCGTCGTACTCGTGCTGGTCTACGTACGGCGGGCCGGGACGGAGGAGCTGCTATGACTGTATCGATGCCACGACTCCGTCGCGGCGGGTCATGGGGCTGTGACTCCCGTCCTTCCCTCGTCGTTCCGGTCGCTTCGCTCCCTCCACTCCTCAGTCCAGGACGGGAGGCCCCATGACCAGGGCCGGTCGCTGGATCAGGCAGCGCTTGATCCTCGTGGTGGCGTTGCTCGTACTGCTCTATCTCTTCGCGCCGATCTTCGTCGTGATGCTGATGTCGTTCAACGAGCCGAAGAGCAAGCTGTCGTACACGTTCGACGGGTTCACCTGGGCGAACTGGCAGCATCCGTGCCGTCCGTACGGGTTGTGTGACGCGGTCAGCACGTCGCTGCGGATCGGGTTGCTGGCGACGGTGATCGCGACGGCCCTCGGGACGTTGATGGCGTTCGCGATGGTGCGGCATCGATTCCGCGGGCGGGCCGGGGCGAACCTGTTCATCTTCCTGCCGATGGCCTCGCCGGAGATCGTGCTCGGCTCGTCGCTGCTCGCTCTGTTCGTATCGAGCGGCTTCGGCGGCAAGCTCGGGTTCTGGACGGTGCTGATCGCGCACGTGATGTTCTGCCTCTCGTTCGTGGTCGTCACGGTGAAGGCGCGTCTGACCGGGATGGATTCGCGGCTCGAACAGGCGGCGATGGATCTGTATGCCAACGAGTGGCAGACGTTCTGGCGGGTCACGTTCCCGCTGGTGTTCCCCGGCATCCTGGCCGCGGCGCTGCTGAGCTTCTCGTTGTCGTTCGACGACTTCATCATCACGAACCTGAACGCCGGTACGACCGTGACGTTCCCGATGTTCGTGTGGGGGTCGGCGCAGCGTGACATCCCGCCGCAGATCAATGTCGTCGGTACGGCGATGTTCCTGCTGGCGCTCGTGCTCGTCCTAGGGGGTGAGCTGGCCCGACGCCGGCGTACCCGATGAAACTGGCAGCTCTCGCCGAGGCCGAACCGCGAGTCTTCTGGCTCGAGGACAAGTCGGCTCCGGAACCGCTGCCTGCCTTGCTCGGTCCCGTGACCGCCGACCTCGCGGTGGTCGGGGGCGGTTACACCGGTCTGTGGACGGCGTTGCGCGCGAAGGAGCGCTACCCGTCGCTGGACGTCGTACTGCTGGAAGGCGACGTCTGTGGTTCGGCCGCCAGCGGACGTAACGGCGGCTTCTGCGACGCGAGCCTCACGCACGGGTACGCCAACGGGCTGGCGCGTTGGCCGACCGAGATTGACGAGCTGGAACGCCTCGGGCTCGAGAACCATCGTGCCCTCGGCGACACGATCGCGCGCTACGGCATCGACTGCGACTGGCAACTCACCGGCGAACTTACCGTCGCCACCGAACCCCACCATCTCGAAGAACTCGCAGCGGAGGCCGCCGACCGCCCCGGGGCGCGGCTGCTCGACCAGGACGCGGCTAGGGCGGAGATCCATTCCCCTACCTACTTGGGCGCCTTGTTCGACCCGTCCCGCACGTCTCTGATCGAGCCGGCCAGGTTGGCCTGGGGACTGCGGCAGGCCTGCCTGGATCACGGCGTACGCATCCACGAACACAGCGCTGTCACCCGGATGCACTCCAGATCGTTGTACACGGCAACTGGTTCGGTCCGCGCCGACCGGATCGCGCTGGCGACCAACGCCTTTCCCTCGCTGTTGCGACGTTTGCGGCTCTACACCGTCCCGGTCTACGACCTGGTCCTGGTCACCGAGCCGCTGTCCGCCGCCCAACTGACGTCGATCGGCTGGCAGCGCCGTCAGGGGGTCGGCGACGCGTCCAACCTGTTCCACTACTACCGCCTCACCCGCGACAACCGCATCCTCTGGGGCGGGTACATGCCGCTGTACTACTTCGGCAGCCGCATCGACCCGTCGCTGGAGCAACGGAACTCCATCCACACGATGCTTGCCCGGCACTTCTTCCAGACCTTCCCCCAACTCGAAGGCCTGCACTTCACCCACCGCTGGGGTGGCGTCATCGACACCAGCACCAGATTCTGCGCCTTCTACGGCACCGCCCACGCCGGCCACACGGCCTACGCCCTCGGCTACACCGGCCTGGGGGTAGCCGCCACTCGCTTCGGCGCCGACGTAATCCTCGACCTCCTGTACGCCGAATCCACCCCTCGCACCAGCCTCCAAATGGTCCGGGACCGCCCCCTCCCCTTCCCACCCGAACCCCTCCGCGCAGCCGGCATCCACCTGACCCGCTGGTCCATGCACCAAGCCGACAAGCACACCGGCCACCGAAACCTCTGGCTCCGAACCCTCGACCGCTTCGGCTTGGGCTTCGACTTCTAGCCCAACCGGACGACGCGCGGACCTGTTCGGGGCTCGGCCTCCGATCCTCGACCGCGCGCTACCGATTCCTTTTCCAACCTCCGCAGGTCTACAAGGCAACTGCGAGAGAGGACTATGAACGGTGGAGAGTGTTTCTGCAATGAACCAGCAGCTGACCCGAGCCTTCGCCAGCACCCGCGCGGTGCTGACCGAGGTACAAGCGGCCCACTTGGATGCGCCGACTCCGTGTGTGTCATGGGACGTACGCGCGCTCATCAACCACTTCATCAACTCGGCCCAGTGGGCCGCGGCCACCGTGGGCGGACACGAGCACACCGAGGAGGACTATGTGCCCGGCGACTTCCTAGCCACCTACGACGACAACATCAAGGCCACCCAGACAGCCTTCGACTCTCCCGACGTCCTGGACCAGACCATCGAGCTGCCATTCGGGAAGTTCTCCGGCACCGACATCCTGAACATGCTCGTCAGAGACCAGTTCGCCCACGGCTGGGACCTAGCCCGCGCCATCAACCACCCCACCGACCTGGACCCCGGCCTAGCCTCAGAACTCCTCACCCAAGCCCACCTCGACAACCTCGACCCCTACCGAGGCCCAAACGGCCAAGCCATCTTCGGCCCCGCGACACAGCCTCCCCTCAACGCGTCCCCCGCCGACCAACTAGCCGCCTTCCTCGGCCGCCCATGCTGAGGTTCGGCGCCGGCCCAGAGCCCTAGCCGGCCGCGCAGTAGGTGCTCGAGGGTCAGCTTCAGCTGACGATCAGCAGCGGCCCACCACCGAGCTCCTACGCTGGTCCGAGAGCCTTTGACAAGTCCTCGGCGAGCGCCGAGACAGAGGCGGCGACAAGGTCCGGATCGCCGATGCCGGACTCGGCGCGGCCTGCCATCTTCGCGCCGAGGGCTGTCGGTCCGGCGGCGAACAGTTCCCGGAGGTAGACGATCGCTGTCTCGGTCGCCGAGGCGCTCACGGCATCGGCGCGCAGTTGCTCGAACACGTCGGCCAGGGCCGCGGTTTCGGTGTCGATGAGGATCCGGTAGATGTCGTGGGCGTCCTTGTCCTGCAGGCGATTGGGGTTGGTGTCGTTGACGCGTTCACCGATCTTGAAGAGCTTGGCCACGAGGAGCGCGCCGCAGCCGGCGACCTTGACGGTGGACCGGCGGCCGTCAGCCGGGTCCAGTGCGGACACCTCCATCGGCGAGTTGTCGATCAGGACCGGCTCGAGTCCGTCGGCCCTGCGGGTGGCGCTCTTGCTGTGCGGTGGGATCCGCCCGCCGCGGGTCTTCTTCCCGCCTTCGGTGAGCGACGCCGGGACCATCAGGTCGACCGGGATGCCGGCCGAGTTCAGCCAGGCGCCGGGCTGCCTGCTGTTCCGGTTCTGGCGGAAGCCCGCCCTGGTCATCGCATCTTCGAGCAGCGGGTCGTCATCCAGTTGACGGGGATCGACCGCCAGGTCGCTGTCCTTGGTCGTCTCGGCCAGAGCGACCGCCGCCGCCGAGGTCCGCAGGTAGACGGCCTGAGCGCCGATGACGGTGACGGAATCCCGGTGTGAATCCAGCGCTGCAAGCACGTCGAGCAGTGCGGAGCGCGACTGGACCAGCAGATCAGTCCTGCTGGCGCCAGGTTCGTTCATTGCGTGCCATCCATTCGATGAGTTCTTCGCCCTCGGACGGGTTCCGTCCCGGGCCGGTCAGTAGGTCGACAGCAACTTGGGCCGGTGCCGCGATCTGGTAGCCGCCATCGGCACGGACGCGGGTCCGGGCGAATACGGCGGTGCTCAGCGGTTCGGCTAGTACGACGTTCGCGCTGGTCTCAACGGGGCGCAGGTCCCACGTGGCGGACGCGCGCGCCACGTCGGGGGTGTAGATCATCGCCGACCTGGCCGGAGCGTAAGGCGACCACTCGGCGGCGGCCAGCGTGCCGGTCACTGCGTACTCGACGTCGGACTCGGCAACGCGCGACAGGAATCTGTCCAGGCCACGGGGCGCGAGCCAAGTGGTCGTCCGGTTACTCGCGACGAGTTCGTAGTCCCGGCTCCACCGCCGCAGCAACGGCTGCCATTCGGGCACAACAACCTGCGAGCTGTGCCGCTCGACCAGTCCCTCTTCCTCGAGGAACTGCACAACGCGGTATACCGCACCAGTCGACGCACCCGAGGTTTCGACCAACGCCCGGATCGGCCACGGCCGGTCATAGTCCAGCAGCGCCCGGACCACCTGGGCGGCCGGCGCGCCCTTCAAACTGCCGCGCGGCCGGCCGGGACCGCGCCACGGATCGCGATCCGCGCCCCGATCGGAGACGAACAGGCCGGGTGTCGGCGACGTGATCCGGACGTTGCCGGTGGCGTCGACGAACGACAAATCGGCCTCGATCAGCTTCTGGCGAACTGGAGGCGACAGGTAGCGCGCCGCCACCACCCCAGTGACCGCCGGACTTCCCGTGACATCAGTGGCGTACCTGGTGATCTGGTCGTGGATCGCTTGAACGTCGCGGCTCTCGACTGTGCGCTTGACCTCGAACACCAATCGGCGCAGTGCACCATCGGGAGAGCGAAGATCAACGATCCCGTCGCCGCCTCGATCACGCGAAGACGTGACTGCACGCACCTCCCACCCCTCGGGTAACCGCTCTGAGAGGATCTCCTTGCCCCGCGCGAGAACATCAGCCTCCGTGAGCGGCGCCGGCGATATAGCCACGACCCACCTCCTGTTCGAGAAATAGTACGACTCCGCTGTCAGCGGAATCAACTAATTTCCCGAACAGGCTTCCGCGGGGGGCGACACGGGATCCCGCTGTGGGCGATCTGCTGGCGTCACCTAGCTGTCGACCGCGCGGCAGAGCGAAGGTCCGACGGTGGCCGGGAGGGATGCACGGCTCTGAGCCGGGGTAGTCGCCGCGAGCGCCGGCGAGCAAGTCCCGGGCGGCAGCCCGCAACACGCCAGCGGAAGCTGGCCAGGTGCCGGCGATGAGCCGGTGGGTGGGAGCGCGTAGCGCGCGGGGGTGCTTTTACAGGAGGGATTCGGCTTCTTTGAGGACTGATCTGAGGATGGATTCTATTTCGTTGAAGTGGGACTGGTCGCAGATCAGGGGTGGGGAGAGTTGGATGACGGGGTCGCCTCGGTCGTCGGCTCGGCAGTAGAGGCCGGCGTCGAAGAGGGCTTTGGAGAGGAAGCCGCGTAGCAAGCGTTCGGATTCCTCGTCGTTGAAGGTTTCCTTGGTGGTCTTGTCCTTGACGAGCTCGATTCCGTAGAAATAGCCCGCGCCGCGGACGTCGCCGACCATGGGCAGGTCGAGCAGCTTCTCGAGTGTCGCCCGGAAATCCCCCTCCCGGCTCCGGACGTGCTCGTTGATGCCTTCGCGCTCGAAGATGTCCAGGTTGGCCAGCGCGACCGCGGCTGATACGGGATGGCCACCGAAGGTGTAGCCATGGGCGAATGTGGTGTCCCCGTGCAGGAACGGCTCGATCAGCCGGTCCGTCGCGATCATCGCGCCGAGCGGCGAGTAGCCCGACGTGATGCCCTTCGCGCAGGTGATGATGTCCGGCTGGTATCCGAACCGCTCGGCTCCGAACATGTGGCCCAGCCGGCCGAAGGCGCAGATCACCTCGTCGCTGACGAGCAGTACGTCGTACTCGTCGCAGATCTCGCGGACGCGTTCGAAGTACCCCGGTGGCGGCGGGAAGCAACCACCGGCGTTCTGCACCGGTTCCAGGAAGACGGCGGCGACTGTCGACGCGCCTTCGTTCTCGATCGCGACCGCGATCTGGTCGGCGGCCCAGCGGCCGAAGGCCTCCGGGTCGTCGCCGTGGATCGGGGCGCGGTAGATGTTCGTGTTGGGCACCCGGAAGGTGCTCGGCACGAGGGGCTCGAACGGCTCCTTGAGCTCCGGCAGTCCGGTGATCGACAGCGCGCCGTGCGTCGTACCGTGGTACGCGATCGCGCGGCTGATCACCTTGTGCTTGCCCGGTTTGCCGGTGAGCTTGTAGTACTGCTTGGCCAGCTTCCACGCCGACTCGACCGCTTCGCCGCCGCCGCTGGTGAAGAACACCCGGTTCAGATCTCCGGGCGCGTACGACGCGACCCGCTCGGCCAGCTCGATCGACTTGGGATGTGCGTACGACCAGAGCGGGAAGAAGGCCAGCTCCGAGGCCTGCTTGGCGGCCGCCTCGGCGAGCTCCGTCCGGCCGTGGCCGAGCTGGTTGACGAACAGACCCGCGAGACCGTCCAGATACCGCTTGCCGCGGGCGTCGTAGATGTACACCCCGTCGCCGCGCACGATCACCGGCACTTCGCCGGACTGATAGCTCGACAACCGGGTGAAATGCATCCACAAGTGGTCGCGCGCCGACTGCTGCAGGTGGTCGAAGTCGGGCGTATCGGACGGCATAGTGCTTCCCTCTTCTCCAGGCTGGCCGGTCCCGCCATCGTGCCCGGAAAAGCACATCCAAGCAAGTGATTTCGTGCCAGATGAGCCGATAGTCTATCGATGTCAGCAGTCATGGACCGTATCCAACGCGGAATCCGTAGGGAGCTTCGTGGACACCTTGTTCGTGAACGGCGCGGTCTTCGACGGGACGTCGTACCGGCCGGGGCTGAGCGTCGGCATCCGCGACGGCCGGATCGCAGCCGGGCAACGGACGGCGAAGACGCAGATCGTCGATCTCCAAGGCGGGCTGTTGCTCCCCGGATTCGTCGACGCGCACATCCACCCGGTGCAGGGCGGGCTCGAGCGCGCCCGATGCGATCTCGCGCCCGCGCACGGCCTCCCGGCGTACCAGGAGACGATCCAGCGGTACGCCGATCAGCACCCTGACGTGGAGTGGATCGTCGGCGGCGGCTGGCACCAGCCCGACTTCCCCGGCGCCGCACCGCGCGCGACCGACCTCGACGCAGTCACCGGCAACCGCCCCGCCTTCCTCGTGAACGCGGACCACCACGGCGCCTGGGTCAACACAGCAGCACTCACCCAAGCAGGCATCGACCGCAGTACGCCGGACCCGCCCGACGGCCGGATCGAACGCGGACCAGACGGCTCCCCGACAGGAACCCTGCACGAGGGCGCGATGGACCTCGTCGGCCGCCACGTCCCACCAACCACGCACGCCGAGCTGGTCGCGGCGCTCGAAGACGCGCAGGCTTACCTGCACTCGCTCGGCGTCACCGGCTGGCAGGACGCGATCCTCGGCGACTACGCCAACATGCCCGACGCGACGAACGCCTATCTCACCCTCGCACGCGCCGGACGACTGACAGCGAGGGTCGACGGCGCGCTCTGGTGGCAGCGCGACCGCGGCGCCGAGCAGATCCCGGACCTCGTCGTACGGCGAAACGCAGTAGACCACTCGCGCTTCCGCACCGGCACCGTGAAGATCATGCAGGACGGTGTCGCGGAGAACTTCACCGCCGGAATGCTCCAGCCGTACTTCGACGGCTGCGGCTGCCGTACTGCGAACACCGGCCTGTCGTTCGTCGACCCGATCGAGCTGCGCGACAACGTCACCCGACTCGACGCGGCCGGATTCCAGGTGCATGTGCACGCGATCGGCGACCGCGCGGTCCGTGAAGCACTCGACGCGTTCGAACACGCCCAGCAGCGCAACGGCGACACCGACCGCCGGCACCACATCGCGCACCTGCAGGTGGTCCATCCGGACGACATCGCCCGCTTCGCGCAGCTGAACGTCACCGCGAACATGCAGGCACTCTGGGCGATGTACGACCAGCAAATGGTCGATCTCACCGTGCCCTATCTCGGTCCGGAGCGGACGAGTTGGCAGTACCCCTTCGGCGCATTGGCGAGGTCGGGTGCGCGGCTGGCGGCGGGATCGGACTGGCCGGTGTCGAGCCCGGATCCACTCGCAGCGATCCACGTCGCGGTCAACCGGCGCGACGAATCCACAGCGGAGCAGTTCTTCCCCGAGCAGGCGCTCGACCTCGCGACCGCGCTCACGGCGTACACCAAGACCAGCGCGTGGGTGAACCACGCCGACGACACCGGCCAGATCCTCCCCGGCGCGCTCGCGGACCTCGTCGTGCTCGACCGCGACCCGTTTACCACCCAGCCGGACGAGATCGCCGCGGCCCGCGTCCGGGCGACGTACATCGAAGGCGAGTGCGTGGTCGAATCGAGCAGATAGGAACCGTTATGGACACCATCACCAACATCGTCGACGGCAAGCCGGCGGCAGCGCTCAGCGGCGCGACGTACGACGTGATCGCGCCGGCGACCGGTTCGGCGTACGCGCGGGCGCCGTTGTCGGGCAGTGAGGACGTCGACCAGGCGATGACCGCGGCGGCGCGAGCGTTCGAGAGCTGGCGGGACACGACACCCGCCGAGCGGCAGCTGGCGTTGCTGCGGATTGCGGACGCGATGGAGCGGCGGGCGGACGAGTTCGTCGCGGTGGAGAGCCGGAACACGGGCAAACCGCTGGCGATCACGGTCACCGACGAGATCCCGCCCTGCGTCGACCAGCTGCGGTTCTTCGCGGGCGCGGCCCGCCTGCTCGAAGGGCGGTCGGCCGGTGAGTACATGGCGGGCCACACGTCCTGGGTACGGCGGGAACCGATCGGCGTCGTCGGACAGGTGACGCCCTGGAACTACCCGTTGATGATGGCGGTCTGGAAGATCGCGCCGGCGCTGGCCGCCGGGAACACCGTCGTACTCAAGCCGAGCGACACGACGCCGATGTCGACGGTGCTGCTCGCCGAGGTGGCGCAGGAGTTCCTGCCGCCGGGCGTGCTGAACGTGGTGTGCGGGGACCGCGACACCGGGCGGGCGCTGGTGGATCACGACGTACCGCAATTGGTCGCGATCACCGGCTCGGTGCGCGCCGGGATGGAGGTCGCGTCCTCGGCGGCGCGGAAGCTGAAGCGGACCCATCTCGAGCTCGGCGGCAAGGCGCCGGTCGTGGTCTTCGACGACGCGGACCTGGAGAAGGCTGCCAAGGCGATCGCGGCCGCCGGGTACTTCAACGCCGGCCAGGACTGTACGGCGGCGACGCGCGTGCTGGCCGGTCCGCGGATCCATGACGACTTCGTCGACGCGCTGACCGAGCAGGCCAACCACACCCATACCGGCGAGCCGGACGACCCACAGGCGACGTACGGCGCGTTGAACAACGAGGCACAGCTGCACCGGGTCGACGGGTTCGTCCGCAGCCTGCCCGACCACGCGGCCGTCCGCACCGGCGGCGCCATCGTCGGTGAGCGCGGCTACTTCTACGCGCCGACCGTCGTGTCAGGTCTGCAGCAGGACGACGACGCGATCCAGCAGGAGATCTTCGGCCCCGTCATCACCGTGCAGCGCTTCACCGATGAGGACGAGGCACTCCGCTGGGCGAACGGCGTCGAGTACGGCCTCGCGTCGTCGGTGTTCACCCGCGACCACGGTCGCGCGATGCGGATGAGCCGCCGTCTCGACTTCGGCTGCGTGTGGATCAACACGCACATCCCGATCGTCGCCGAGATGCCGCACGGCGGCTTCAAACACTCCGGCTACGGCAAGGACCTGTCCATGTACGGCCTCGAGGACTACACCCGCATCAAGCACGTCATGTCGAACATCGAGGACTAGATCACCTCGAGATAGTCCCTGTCCGGCAACGCCGGGAACGGCGCGTGCGGCTCGGTCTGGTACCAGTACGACATCGACGCGAGGTCGTCCTGGAGTTGGAGGAAGCGACCGTCGCGCCGCCAACCGAGCGCCTGGACGGTGACGCGGAGGTCCTCGGTGAACCGGATCGTGTCCTGGATGTGCCAGCGGTAGAGCCCGAAGCGCTGCTGGTTGTCGGAGAACCCGCGCGGCTCGATCACCTGCGGCATCCCGAGGTTCGGCGTGGTGAACGTCGCGTACTGCCCTTGCGGATGCTCGAACGCCCAGGCACCGCCGAAGTAGTCCTCGGTGCCGGTGCCGCAGATCGTCGGGTATTCGTCGTCCCCGTCGAGGTAGAACTTGAACTCGCCCTCACCCCACCACCCGCTGTTGAACGTCCAGCCCGTTGAAGTCAGCCATGGGCAACAACCCTATGGCGTCGGGGATGCTGGTGAGTACGCTGCGGTGAACCAAATGGCACCGACTAGTCGTACTGGATCACTGCATGAGCCGCATTGCCATCGATGGCGGTCAGTCCGCTCTTCGACTCCGTGTTCTCCCGTCCGGCCGGACCGGCGAAGGGCCCGGCTACACGCACGGACCGGATGCGCTCCGGAGGATGCTCGACGCGATCGGCGCGGCTGCAGCGGAGGCCGAGGTGACGGGGCGGATCGAGATCGTTGCCCTCGGTCTCACCGGGTACCCGCAGGCGTCCGGCGCGGCGGACAGGTTCGCGGCTGACGTCGGCGAGTTACTGAACGCCGACGAGGTGCGACTGACCCAGGACATGGTCACCGCGCACGCAGGGGCGTTGCCCGAGGGGTACGGCGTGGTGGTTGCTGCGGGCACCGGACTGGTCTGCCTCGCGGTCGACCGGGACGGTACGTGGCGCAAACTGGACGGGCACGGGTACCTGTTCGGAGACGCCGGCAGCGCGTTCGCGATCGGTCGCGCCGGGCTGGTCGCCGTACAGCGCTCTCGCGACGGTCGCGGGCCGGTCACCAAACTCGCTGACACTGCGCTCGATCCGGTCACGCTGTACCGCTCATCGACGCTGGTCGACGACGTGGCCCGGTTCGCTCCCGAAGTACTGCGGTGTGCGGCCGAGGGCGATCCGGTCGCGCACGAACTCGTCGTACGCGCGGCTGAGGACATCGCCGAGACGATCGGTGCCGCGGTTGCGCAACTGACCGGCGAGGGACCTGTGCCGGTTGCTTGTGTCGGCGGTCTGTTCAACGGCGCGGGCGAGCAGTTGCTGAATCCGGTCCGCGACGCCCTCCCGTCCCGCGCTCGGCTGACGCCGGCGGCCGGCAATTCGCTTGATGGTGCTGAACGGCTCGCAAGCGGACCAGCCGGAACGTACGCCGAACTGATCGTGACGCATCGCCGATGAGAACGCTTGCCCGTGGCAGCCTCGTGGTGTCCTGCCAGGCGGGCCCTGAGAACCCGATCCACGGACCCGCTGCGATGGCGCTGATGGCGCAGGCCGCCGAGGCAGGCGGCGCCGGCGCGATCCGGGCCAACGGGCCGGACGACGTCGCAGCGATCCGCGCGGTGACCGACCTGCCGATCGTCGGGCTGCACAAGCTCGGTGATCCGGCCGGCGTCTTCATCACCCCGACGTACGAGTCTGCCGCCGGTGTCGTCGCGGCCGGCGCGGATCTGGTCGCGCTCGACGCAACCCTCCGACCGCGGCCCGACGGATTGCGACTCGAACCGCAGATCGCGCGGATCCACGACGAACTCGGCGTACCCGTGATGGCCGACGTGGACAGCCTCGAAGCCGGCCTCGCGGCCCGGGACGCGGGCGCTGATTTCGTCGCCACGACGCTGTCCGGATACACCGACGGCCGTACGCCGAACGGGCCGGACATCGACCTGGTCCGCCGGCTTGCGGCACAGCTGACCTGTCCGATCGTCGCCGAAGGCAGGATCCGTACGCCGGACGACGTCCGTGCCGTCTGGGATGCGGGCGCGTACGCCGTCGTGGTCGGTACCGCGATCACCAACCCGATGGAGATTACCGCCCGCCTGGTCGGCGCCCTTCGGGTCCGATAGAGACTTGTCACATGCGCCTGCTTGACCGCCGTACGCGGCCCTTCGCCGAGACGACCTCGATAATTCCGGTGTTGGCCGTTTATCTTGGCTTCCATCGTCAGATCAGTGCCGGTATGACAGTTGGAGCCCTCTCGTGACCGAACTCCTCCTGGCCGCGACGTCCCTTGACGTCACTCCGCCGCCCGGCCATCGGCTGGACGGGTACGCCGCCCGCGCCGGTCTCGCGACCGGTACTGCGGACCCGTTGCGCGCCACGCTGATCTGGCTGTCGAGCGTGGACGACCCCGGTGTGCTCTGGCTCACACTAGACGCGATAGCGGTCAGATCCGGGCTCACCCGTGAGCTCGCGGAAGCCGCCGGCGCCGCGGCCGGTATTCCGCCGTCGCACGTGGTCGTTTCCGCGTCGCATACACACTCGGGGCCGTCGGGATGGACCGGTGAGATTCATCCCGTCATCCCGGCTGAGCAGGAGCGTTC
Organism: Kribbella rubisoli; assembly: GCF_004217145.1. Lineage (GTDB taxonomy): Bacteria > Actinomycetota > Actinomycetes > Propionibacteriales > Kribbellaceae > Kribbella > Kribbella rubisoli. The sequence continues at coordinate 95,135 of NZ_SHKR01000013.1, forward strand.
ACTGGTCGACTCGCTGGTCGGTGCCGTGCGGGGCGCCGGGCTCGAGCGGCAGCCGGTGACCGCGTCGTGGCGTTCGGTGGAGGTGATCGGCGTCGGCACCAACCGGCACCGCCGCAACGGTCCGCACGACAACACCGCAGGCATCCTCGCGCTGCACTCGCTGTCCGGCTCGCTCGAGGCGGTGCTGCTCGACTTCGCGTGCCACCCGACGACGTACGGCCCGGAGAACATGCGGTACTCCGCCGACTGGCCCGGCGCCGCCCGCGCTGCCCTGGCCCCCGCGGTCGTCGGGTTCCTCCAAGGCGCGGCCGGCGACGTCAGCCCTCGCTTCACCCGCCAGGGGCGCGGCGCCGCCGAAGTCACCCGCCTGGGCAGTCTGCTGGCAGGTCGGGTCCGCGAGGCGTTGGCCGGGCCTGGCCTGGAATTACCCCAGTCGGTGCCCGCGATCCGCCGTACGACGCTGACCCTGCCCGTCCGGAACATCCCACCTGCCGACGAATCCGAGAAGCTCGCCACCGCCGTCGAAAAAGTCGTCACCGCCGCCGAACAGGCCGCAACCGCATCCGGACCCGTCGGAACCGTCCAGGCCACCGTCGACGACCCCTCCGGCCGCATCTCCCAAACCCGCCTCGACGGAGCCCGCGGCCAAGCCCTGATGGCCGCCGCCACCCTTCCCCCGACCCTCGACCTCCCCGTCAGCGCCATCACCATGGGCGACGTCTGCTGGATCAACCTCCCGGTCGAACTCTTCGCCGTCCACGGAGCCTGCCTCCAGTCCGACAGCACCCACCCCATAACCCGGGTAATCGGCTACACCGACGGCTACTACGGCTACGTAGTAGACCCCTCCTCCGCCGAAGCAGGCACCTACGAGGCCCTAATAACCTACTTCGACCAACCCACCACCAACCAACTCCTCACCGAAACAGCCACCTTCGTCAACCAGTAGCCACCTAAGACCAGCCCCCGCACGCTCGCCGAACCCAGCTGACGCGCCCTAAGCGCCGGTGGTTCCGTCTATTTGTTCGCGGAGGATGTCGGCGTGGCCGTTGTGGCGGGCGTGTTCTCGGAGGAGGTGGGTGTAGATCCAGCGGAGGGATACCTCGCCGCCGGCGGGGTGGGGGACCTGGTGGTCGAGGGGGTGGGCGGCGGTGATTCGGCGGGACTCGGCGCAGGTCTGCTCGAAGGCGGTGATCGTGGCGCTGACAGTTTCGGTGTCGGACACCTGCCAGCTCTCGTCGCCGCCGCGGGACTCGCCGGGGATCTCGTCGCGAGGGCGGCCGGCGAGGATGTGCTGGAACCAGTTGCGTTCGACTCCGGTGAGGTGTTTGACCAAGCCGATCGGCGTGGTCTCCGACGGCACCAGCCGGCGGCGGGCATCCGCCTCGGAGAGGCCGCGGAGTTTGTCCACCGTGACCGCCCGATGTGAGTCCAGGAAGGCGTCCAGGATCTCGCGTTCTCCCGCGGTACGAACCAGGTCTTCCATCTAGAGCACCAGTTCCGGTTGGAGTTTCTTGGCGGGCCAGACGCGTTGTTTGCGGGCGGCCAGGGTCGACGCGGCCAGCGCGACCGCGAACCATGCTCCCAGCGCGAGCAGGTCGCGGCCGAGGGACGTGCCGGGGCCGCCGTACATGAGGTGTCGTACGCCGTCGATGGCGTAGCTCATCGGGAGGGCGTGGTGGAAGAGGTACAGCGGCGCCGGGATGGTCTGCCACGGGAACGTACCGCCGGCGCTCACCAGCTGGACGACCATCAGCACCAGACCGAGGAACTTGCCCACAGCACCGAACCACGCCGACAAGGCGTGCAAGATCGCGACGAAGGTGAACGACGTCAGGATCAGAAAGCCGACCGTCAACCAGGGATGGGCGGCGTGGATACCCAAGCCCAGGACCACAGCAACGAACACGAGCGTCGCCTGGATCGCGCCGAAGAGGGCCGGAGGCAACCAACCGCCGAGAGCGACGCGGAACGGCGATTGCAGCGCAGCGAGCGCCCGCGGTGACAGCGGCCGCACGAGCAGGAACAGCACGTACGCACCGATCCAGCAAGCCAGGCTCAGAAAGAACGGCGCCAGACCAGCGCCATAGCTGTCGGCCGTCGCCTGCGAAACGTTCTGCAAGGTGACAGGAGCTCCCAGCGTCTCGGCAACGGCCTTTCGCTGATCGGCAGACGGGTTCGGGATCTGCTTGACGCCATTCGCCAACCCAGTGTTCAGCTGCGTCGCACCGGTCTTCAGCTGACCCACGCCAGTGGCAAGACTGTTCACACCGGTCAGCAACTGCCCCTGCCCCACCACAGCCTGCTTCTCTCCAGTCGCAAGCTGCTGCGCACCGGTCTGCAAACTCCCCAGCCCAGTCTTCAGCTGAGCAGCACCACTGCTGAGCTGATCCGCCCCATCAGCCGCCGCGCTGATCCCAGTCGTCAGCGCAGGCGTCGCGTTCGCCAGCGCAGCCGCGCCGTTCGACACCTTCCGTGCCCCGACGGCCAGCTGGTTGAGCTGCTTGGACGTCGATTGGATCTTGGTGTTCGCCCGTACGACGGGAGCACGCAGCTTCGCCGTCTCCAGCAGAACCTCGCGAATCTGATGCTGGCTGAAGCCCTGAGCCTTCAACCGCGCAGTGAGCTGAGTGTCAAAGGTCGAGAGGTCCTTCACCAACGTGCTGGACGCGGTAGCGACCTGCTTCCCAGCACCAGCGATCTTCTCGTTGCCATCGGCAACCTGATCCGCACCGGCGGCCAACGACTTGGTCTGCTTCGGCAACGTCGACGTCTTCCGCTTCAACGTACCCAGACCGTTGTCCAGCTTGGAAGCACCGGCAGCCAGCGAGTTCGCGCCCTGCGACGCCTGCGCAGTACCCGTCGCCAACTGCGTCGCACCAGCGGACAGCTGCTTCTGCGCAGTGTTGAGCTGGGCAGCACCGGTCTGCAACTTCCCGACCCCGGTCGCCGCCGAGGCCAGCCCCTGCGACAACTGCGCAGCACCGGCAGCCGCCGAGCCCACCTGCTTGTGGATCGTGTTGTACCCCGCCAGCAGCTGCGACGCTGCCGTCTCGCTGACCTCTGACGCAACCGTCTTCGTCACCTGCGCTACGACCTGGTTGGCGATCGTGTGCGCGATGTAGTTGTTGGCGTCGTTGGTCAGCAGCTCCAGCTGCGCCTGACGCGGCGTGAACTCCGCACTCGACGCGAGATCGGATGAGAACGACTTCGGCAGTACCAGCGCGAACTCGTACTTCCCGTCCGACACCCCCGACGTCGCGTCCGCGCGGTCGACCTGATGCCAGTCGAAGCTCTTGGACTTCACCAGCTCCGCGGCGACCTCCGGTCCGACGTTCAGCTTCTCGCCGGTCGCCAGCGTCGTACCAGCGTCCTCGACGACGACCGCGGTCGGGATCTTGTCCAGCCGGCCGTACGGATCGTGGTTCGCGTACAGGTACAGCCCGCCGTACAGCACCGGCACCAGCAGCAGCGCGACCACGGCCAGCTTGGGCAGCCGACCGGCCGTCAGACGCCGCAACTCGCTCAGAGCCATCCGCAAGGCGGTCACTCGTCCTCCTCCTCAACTGCATCGATCGGAGCAACCGGAGCCACCGCGGTGACCTGCACCGGGTCAGGCTGGTCCGTCTCGCCCATCCGCGCCGCCTTCACGTCCAGCAGCCGAGCGGAAGCGTCAGAGCACGTGATGATCACGCCATACCCCTGCGACGCCAGATCGCGCCCCAGCATGAACCAGCCATGCGGATCACCACCGTGTCGATCCGGCATGGTCAGAATGACCACCTGTACGTCGGGACGCGCCACAGTCAGCTCCGCGAGCAGTCTGGTCCGTACTGCGACCGGCAGGTGCTCGAACCGCTTACCGGCATGCTCCGCGGCGTCATGCTCGTCCAGCCACTCCAGCACGGCCTTCCGACCCGCCTTGCGACCGGCGATGGCCAACTCCTCGCCGACAACCGTCTGAACCGGCAGAGCGTCATCCGGCTCGGTAATGCCTGGCGCGTCGACCACGGCGACCCGTCGCCGAAGTACAGCCGGGTCAGCCAGACCGTCGAGCCGCACTGTGCCGGTGTCCGGCTTAAGCCGCCCGGACAGACCCAGCGCGGCCGCAACGTGCCCAGCACCCGGGTATCCGGTCAGCAGCACCACCTGATGATCTGCGACCGACACCGACGTGGCGTGCAGCATCGTCGCGTGCGGACCCTGCACGCTGATCCTGGTGGCCTCGAGCTCCATCCCGCGTTCCCCGATTCAATACGGTTGTGTATTCAATACAGAACTGTATCCTACTCGTATGGAAACGCCCAAGCGCCGCCGCTCCAACACCCGGGCCCGCCTGCTCGAAGGTGCGTTGGAGGTGTTCGCCGAGCGCGGGTTCCACGGCGCGTCGGTGGAGGACATCTGCGAGCGCGCCGGCTTCACCCGCGGCGCGTTCTACTCGAACTTCGCGTCCAAGGACGAGCTGGTCCTCGCGCTCTTCCAGGCCACGACCGACCGGCTGCTCGAGCAGATCGAGGCGCTGCTCCCCGAGCTGGCGAATCAGCCCGGCACGCTGCTGGACGCAGTACTAGGGCTGCTCGACGAGGCCGCGCCGGACCAGCGGCAGTGGCACCTGATCTCCACCGAGTTCACGCTGCACGCGCTCCGCGACCCGGAGGCGGCGCAGGCGCTCAACACGCAGCGAGCGATGTTCCGCGACAGCCTGACGAAGCTGGTCGAGCAGATCACCGAGACGAGCGGACTCACCCTCAGCGTGCCGGCGGAGCAGTTCGTCCGCCTGGTCATCGCCGTACATGAGGGCGCCCGCTCCCAGAGCCTCCTCGAGCCGCGCAAACTACCGCCCGGCGAGCTCGAGCACACCTTCCTGCCGATGGTCCTGGAAGCGGTCAGCCGACCTTCACGTTGACGGTGTGCAGGCCGGTCGAGCCGTTCGGCGCCGGGGGCGCGGAGGATTCGATCTGTGCGTTGCCCTTGTCGTCGGTCGCCCGGACCTGCAAGACATGCGACCCGCGCGTCGCGTCCCAGGTCCAGTGCCACTGCCGCCAGGTGTCGATCGACGCGTCCGTCGCCAGCGTGGCTTGTTGCCATGGGCCACCATCGACGCGGACCTCGACCTTCGACACGCCGACGTGCTGGTCCCACGCCACCCCGGCCACCGTGACCGGACCCGGGTCGAGCTTCTTGCCGCCGGGTACGTCGATCCGCGAGGACAGCTTGATCGGTCCGAGCTCGGACCATCCGCGCGGCGTCCAGTACCCCTGGAACTGGTCGAACCGCGTCACCTCGATATCCACCAGCCACTTCGTCGCCGACACGTAGCCGTACAGCCCGGGTACGACGATGCGCACCGGGAACCCGTGTTCGACCGGCAGCGGCTGCCCGTTCATCGCGAACGCGAGCATCGCCTGCCGATCGTCGAGCAGCGTCGGAAGCGGCGTACCGGCGGTGAACCCGTCCGTCGACATCGACTGGATCGCGTCCGCATCCTTGGACGGACCGGCTTCTTCGAGCAGATCCTTCAGCAGTACGCCGGTCCAGAGGGCGTTCCCGATCAGGTCGCCGCCGACCTCGTTACTCACGCAGGTCAGCGTCACCCACTTGTGGATAACCGGCCGTTTCATCAGGTCGTCGAACGAAAGCGTGAGCTCGCGGTCGACCATCCCGTGGATGCGCAGCTTCCAGTCCGAGGGCGCGATCTGCGGCACGGAGAGCGCGGTGTCGATGCGGTAGAAGTCCTCGTTCGGAGTCGCCCAGGGTACGGCGCCGTCCGCCTGGACGCCGGCCGGCGGGGTGAGGCTCGGCGGCTGCGGAAGCTGGAGCTGTTTGCGAGCGCTGGCGACCGCGGCGCGGTTCCCGCCGACGACCTTGCCGAGCAGAGCGAACGCCGCCGAGCCGATCGCGACCCCGCCCGACAGCTGCAGGAACCCGCGGCGGCTGACGCCGTCGTCGGGATGATCGATGAGCGGTTCGAGCCGACGGCTGAACAGGCGCAGGATGAGGAGCGCCGTACCGCCGGCCAACGCCGACGGAAGGAATCCGGTCTGCCCGGAATCCGCGCGGGTGAAGGCGGCGATGATCGCGACAGCGCTCAGCCCGATCGTGATCAGCGCGCCGGCCCAATACCGGCGTACGGCGAGAATCCCGCCGACCGCGGCGAGGATCACCACGACGATCAGGATGCCGACCCGGAGCGCGGTCTTGTCGTGCGTGCCGAACCACGAGATCGCGAGGTCCTTGAGCCACGGCGGCACCCGGTCGATGAATGCAGACCCGATCGCCACGACGGGCGTCTGCGGGGTGCCGAGGATCCCGGCCGCCACGCTGCCGACCGCGAGTCCTGCGAGTGCCGCGAGTATGCCGCCGACGGCTCCGCGCCATCTGGTTCCGCCGGGGGCCTTCGGGTCAGCCTGTTGCTTCACTTCTCAACAATTGCGCGACGGGGCGCCCGACACCAGCCGGGCGCCCCATTCGTTAGTCGCGGGTAATGCTTGTCTCAGATTCGGTCAGGGGTAATGGGTCCGAGCCCGGGCCGGCCGTTCGGCCAGCGGCGGGCGTTGTCCCGGACCCGGCGGAGCTTGCCGAGGACGAGGTCCCGCTCATCGGCGAGCTGGGACATCCAGAGGCTGTCGATCTCGAGCAGGTGGTCCGGCAGTGCTTCGCGCAACCGCCGCTTCCCCTCCTCGGTCAGGACGGCGAACGAGCCGCGGGCGTCGTCGGGGCAGGGCTCCCGGCGTACCAGCCCGAGGTTCTCGGCTCGGTCGACCAGCCGGGTGATGCCGCCGGTGGTGACGGTCAACTCCCGGGCAAGCGAGGTCAAACGCTGCTTCTCACCGTGGCTGCGGGCAAGCCGCAGCAACAGTTCGAACATTGCCATTTGCAGTCCACTGCGCTTCAGAGAATGGCGCATCAGGTGATCCAGCTCGGCTGCTGCTTCTCGCAGCAGCCCGTAGGCCGTCAGCACGTCGCTTTCCCAGGGTTCGGCGGCGCGAGTGGGTTCTGCATCGGCGAGCGCTAGGGGCGAGCAAAGCGAAGGCGCGATGGTCATGCGCGGACTCTATTAGCTGACTAGGTCACTTCGCTACACGGGGTGACCTTTCGGCTACAGATCGACCCGCAATCGCAAGAACCCCGAGCGTAGCCGACGATCTGGTCTAGCACGGAGTTTTTCCACCTGCGCCAGGCGTGGATCGGTGAGAGGATGACCGTTCCGCTCGCTGGGGAGGGTGTGTATGCCGGCTATCCAAGCGGCCGATCTGGTCAAGGAATTCAGCCGGCCCGCCGTGCTCCCGGGGCGGTTGCCCAGGTTGCGCGCCCTGTTCAGCACCAAGCGCGAGACTACTCGTGCCGTGAACGGCGTCAACTTCGAGATCGAGCCGGGGGAGCTGGTCGGGTATCTCGGCCCGAACGGCGCCGGCAAGTCGACGACGATCAAGATGCTGACCGGGATCCTCACCCCGACCTCCGGTGTCTGCCGGGTGGCCGGGCTGGAGCCGTCCCTCGACCGCGCCCGCAACGCCCGCAACATCGGCGTGGTCTTCGGCCAACGCACCCAGCTCTGGTACGACCTGCCGTTGCGCGACTCGTTCGAAGTACTCGCGGATCTGTACGACCTCGACCGGTCGGCGTACCTGCGGCGCGTTGGGCTCTTTACCGAGCTGCTCGATCTGGAGGACTTCCTCGACACCCCGGTTCGCTCGTTGTCGCTGGGCCAGCGGATGCGCGGCGACCTGGTCGCGGCGATGCTGCACGAGCCGTCGATCCTGTTCCTCGACGAGCCGACCGTGGGGCTCGACGTGGTCGCGAAGGCCCGGTTGACCGAGTTCATCGCGGAGACCAACCGCACCGACGGCACGACGGTCGTCCTCACCACGCACGACATGGACGACGTCGAACGGCTCTGCCAGCGGATCATCGTGATCGACTCCGGCACGGTCCTGTACGACGGTGACCTGTCACGGCTGAAGGAACGCTTCATGCCGCACCGCTTCCTGGTGCTGACACTTGCCGACCGCAGCATCCGCCGGGTCACCGATATGCCGTACGCGACCGAGGTGGAGACAAGTGCGGTCGGTGCGGTCCTGCCGTACCCGGACCGCAGCGTCGTACTGCGTTTCGACCCGCGAGAGATCACCACGCCGGAGCTGATCGCCCGGGCGTCGCAGGTATACCAGGTGGACGAGCTGTCGATCGTGGATCCGCGCCTGACCGACGTGATCGCCCAGCTGTACGACGGTTTGCTCACGTGAGTACGTCGCCGCAGGTCCGCGCGTTCCGCGGCATGACCCGCGCTGGAACGCGGTCGGTGCTGATCTACCGCGGCGACCTCCTCACCGGTGCGGTGACGCTCGTCATCCAGGTCGTGCTCGCGATCGCTGTCTGGCGGATCGTGTACGGCGGACGCGGGCCCGTCAACGGTGTGGACGCCAGCACCGCCGTCGCGTACGCGGCGATCGCGGCGTGCCTGCAGTCGGCGCTGCTGCCGTGGCAGTTCTCGTCGCTGCCGATGCGGATCCGCAGCGGTCAGATCGCCACTGACCTGACCCGGCCGCTCGGTCTGATGTGGCAGGCCCTGGGACAGAACCTCGGTGTACTGCTCGCCCGGCTGCCGCTGGCTGCTGTCGGTCTGGCGGCCGCCGGCGTCCTCGGTGCATTGGTGCTGCCCCCGGATGGAGCGGCGCTGCTGCTCGCGGTCGTCGCCACGGTGGTCGGAGCGTTGATCGCGATGCTGTGCAACTTGATCGTGTCCATGGTGGCGTTCTGGACGCTCGAGATCAGTGGGCCGCTGATCGTCTACCGGTTCGGCAGTTCGTTCTTGTCAGGGTCGCTGATTCCGCTGTGGTTCATGCCGGGGTGGCTGCGGTCGTCGATCGAGTGGTTGCCGTTCCAGGCGCAGGTCTACACGCCGGTGTCGCTGTATCTGGGTCAGACCCGCGGGATCGAAGCGCTGGCTCTGGTGGGGATGCAGCTGGTGTGGTTCGCGGTCCTCACGCTGCTCCTGCAGGCGGTCTGGCGGCGAGCCCGGCACAAGGTGGTGGTCCAAGGTGGCTGATCACGGGCCGTCGTGGTTCCGGCAGTACGTGATCCTCGAACGCGCCGCGTTGCGGGCCCAGCTCCAGTACCGCGTGAACTTCTGGACCACGTTGATCGGCGGCGTGGCCTTCCAGGGAACGCAGTTGCTGTTCCTGGGCGTGCTGCTGTCGAAGTTCGGGATGATCGCGGGCTGGGGGTTTCCGGAGGTCGCGTTCGTGTTCTCGATGCGGCTGGCCTCGCACGCGTTGTACGTCGTACCGTTCGGCTCGCTGATGATGACCGACTTCATCGTGCGCGAGGGTGACTTCGACCGGTATCTGCTGCGTCCGGTCAGTCCGTTCCTGCAGTTGGTCACGCGTGAATTCCGGTTGATGGCGCTCGGGGACGGGCTCCTGGGGTCGGTGCGCTGATCATCTTCAGCTGGCACGCGCCCGTCGACTGGACGGCGCCGAAGCTCGTCTACCTGATCCTCGCGGTCGTCGGCGGCAGCCTGGTCGAAACCGGCATCCAGACCTTCTTCTGCGGCCTGTCCTTCCTGGCCACCTCGACGTTCTCGCTCCGGATCTTCGCCGACGACATGATCACCCGTTTCTCCGGCTACCCGCTGACGATGTTCGGCCGCGGTGTCTTCTTCGGCTTCTGCACGGCCTTCCCGATGGCGTTCATCGCGTTCCTTCCCGCCACGGTCCTGCTCGGCCGCGCCGCCGACGTACCCCTTCCCGGCTGGCTCATCGTGGCGTCGCCGGTCGTCGGGCTCGCGGTTTTCGCGCTCGGGTACGCCTGCTTCGTCCGCATGCTCCCCAGGTACACGAGCCCCGGTAGCTGACCCAGCGAAGGGCCTGTGGATAACTTCCGCGGCGGTCCGGCGATTTTTGCGAGGCTTCTCTCGTGAGGTTGTCGACCGGCGGATCGGGGAGTCAGATGAGCGACAGCAGCGAGGAACAGTCACCGTTCGGCCGCGGGTTCATCGCGGCGAGCATCGTCATCGGCGCGGTGGTGGTCTGCGGCGCGGTGCTGCTGATCGGGAGCTTCACGTCCTCCGGCACGGCGCCGGCGGTTGGACAGGCTCAGCAGCAAGCTGTCGTGCCTGGTCGCTCGGAGCCGGTTGCTCCTGCGACACCGGTCAGCTCTCGTCCCGCTAGCTCGACCGGCTGCAACCGCAGTACTGGCGATCAGTCGGTCCCGCAGCAGCCGCCCGCGGTGGACGGCTGGGAGGTGAGCAGCCGCATCGTCGTACCCCGTTCGTCCGGGTTCGGGCCGGCGAGGACGGACGCCGACGGGTTCCGCCGGTGCTTCGCTCATTCGCCGACCGGGGCGGTGTACGCCGCCTACAGCGCGTACGCCGCGATGGCCGATCAGGACAAGGTGGTCGCCACGGCGCGCAAGCTGATGGTGCCCGGCCCTGGCACCGACGCGCTGATCCGCGAGCTGCAGACCGACCAGTCGGCCAGCGGGTACACCGTGCCGCAGGTCGCTGGGTACCGCGTGATCGACGCGAGCCCGGATCGCGTCAGCCTGATGCTCGCCACCTCGGTCAACTCGGCGTACATGAGCCTCACGCTGACGCTCGTGTGGCACGGCGGCGACTGGCTCTTGCAACCACCCGCGGCCGGCGAGCCGGTCGGCGCGCCGTTCGCCCAGCACCGTGACCTGTCCGACTTCGTTGCCTGGAGTGGTGTCTGATGTGCGGAAAAATGGATCTCGGTTGCTACATCCAGGACGGCTTCCAGTCCGTGGCGACCAGTGCGATGGACCAGCTCCAGCAGGCGATCACCGAGGGCGCGCTGAACACGCTGAACGCGATGACGTTCTGGCTCAAGCCCGAAGCCCCGAATCTGCTGGGCACGGAGCACGGCGACTCCTGGACGAACAGCGGCACCGTCGAGTTTCTGCAGAGCAAGCTGCTCAGCGTCACGGCAGCTGTCTTCGTCGTCTCCGTGCTCGTGGCCGGGATGCGGATCGCCTGGGAGCAGCGGGCGCGACCGTTGCAGGAGCTGCTGAAGGCCGTCGTGACTTTCGTGGTGGTGGGAGCGGCCGGGACTGCGACGCTGCAGGTTCTGGCGACGTGGTCGGACGGCTTCTCGGTGTACGTCGTCGATCAGGTGGCCGGTGACATGAAGCTGGAGGCGGCCTTCGGCGGTACCTCGCCCCATGAGCTGTTCGCGTCCGCGATGCCCGGGTTCGTGGCCATCATGACCGGCCTGGCGGTGATCGTGGCTTCGGCGGTGCAGATCGTGCTCATGCTGATCCGCTCAGCCATGCTGGTGTTGCTCGCAGGAGCGTTCCCGTTGGCCGCCGCCGCGACCAACACGGAGATCGGGCGGAACTGGTTCAAGAAGTTCTGCGGCTGGTCGCTGGCCTTCGTCGCGTACAAACCCGCGGCAGCGCTGGTCTACGCGGCGGCGATGAAGATGGCTGAGGACCAGCCGTCGAGTGCGAGCGCCGGCGTGGTGCAGGCGATGGGCGGGATGATGATGCTTCTGCTGGCGATCTTCGCGCTGCCGGCGCTGATGCGCTTCATGGTTCCGGTCACCGCGGCCGTGGCCGGTGGGAGCGCCGGGATGGGCAGTTCGGTGGCGGATCCCGGTGGGATGGCGACCGGTGCTATCAACATCGGCAGCTCCGGCGCGGGATTCGGCGGCGGACGAGGCGCCGGGAGCTCGGCCGGCGGTGCCGGGGCAGGTGCGGGTGGCGCGACCGGCGCGCAGACGGTCGGCGCGGGTGCGAAGGCCGCCGGAGCGATCGCTGGACCGGCGGGCATCGGCCTCGCGGCCGCACGAAAGGCCGGCGGCTCCTTGGCCGGAGCAGCCGCACACTCCGCCGGCGAGTCCGGAGGCGGCGCGATCACCCCGTCCTCCGCCCGCGGCCCGATGTCCGGCCGCTCAGGCTCCCGCTCCCACCGCAGCAACCCACCCGCCCGCCAGCGCACCCCCGAACCCGTCGGCCCGACCGGCTCCGGCTGATCGCACTCGCTGCCCCCGCGCGTCCAACCCGCCGCTCCCGTCGGCCAGACCGGCGCTGGATGATCGCCCTCGCCGTCCCGCGCGTTCAAGCCCGGCCTGCCCCGGTCGGCCTGACGGATGAAAGCATGAGCTGATGGACCGGATTGCGCTGATCTCCGACGTACACGGGAACCTGACAGCGCTGGAGGCGGTCCTGGCGGACATCTCCGCCCGAGGGATCACGCGGATCTTCAACCTCGGCGACAACGTCGGCAAGGGCCCGCGGGGTCAGGCGGTCGTGGATCGGTGCCGCGAGGTCTGCGAGGTGAACATCCTCGGGAACTGGGACGACCTCCTCCCCGACCCCGACCGCGTGGACGACCGCGAGGCGCTGAGGTGGTGGAAGAAGGAGCTGCGCGAGGATCAGCGGGCCTGGCTGCGAGCGCTCCCGTTCTCGCACGACTTCCTGATGAGCGGTCAGCAGGTGCGCCTGTTCCACGCCTCGTCGAAGAGCGTTCACCACCGGATCTCGTTCGATCACGACGAATCGCAGTACCTGAGCTTCTTCGAGAACACCCCGGCCACCGGCGACGGGCCGGTACCGTCCGTGGTCGGGTACGCCGACATTCACGACGCGTACTTCGAGGAGGACCGCGGCCGCACCCTCTTCAACACCGGCTCGGTCGGCAACAGCCTCGGCGACCCGACACCGATCTACGTGATCCTCGAAGGCGTCATGGATTCACCCGACCCGGCCCCGTTCTCGATCCAGTTCGTCCGAGTCCCGTACGACGCCCCCGCCGAACTGGCCATCGCCCGCGACCTCGAAATGCCGGAACTCGACGGCTACGAGGCCGAGATCATCCACGGCATCTACCGCACCGACCTCTACAACAACACCGAGTTCGGCTACCACCGCCACTAGCCCTCACCGCAACTATCCCCAGCTTTTTCCACAGCTGTGAATTCGGTGCCGTCAGCAACAATCTGCCGCCTGTTCACCTCTCGGTCACTTGACCAGCAGGGTCTCGGATCCCACCGGCTTGTAGCCGGCGGCCAGGAAGGCCCGGACTGAGGCGGCGTTGCCGGGGGTTATCTGGGCCCAGACCGAGGTGTTCGGCGGGATGAGGGCTCGAGCGGCGCGGGCCAGTCGGCGGCCGTGACCTTGGTTGTGGTGGGCGTCGGGGAGCTCGATGGCGCATTCGATGCGGTCGGCCAGGCCGCGGCCGATGATGACCACGCCGCCGCGTACGTCGCCGTACACGTGGACGTCGGTTCGGCACTCCAGCGCCCGCTGCACGCGGGGATGGCTGTGGTCGCTGAGGACGGCGAGGTCCTCGATGGCGGCGGCGCGTTTGCCGGGATTGGTGATGGCGGGGGCCAGGAACATCGCGTCGTTCGAGCTGACATGACGGCCGGTCAGCTCGGCCAGGGCCGTGAGGAACGGCGGATTGGTCGGCGCGGCCAGGTCGCCCACCGGGATCTGCTCGGCGACCCACGACGGACTGACGTCTGCGGCGATGACGATGTGGCCGGTGAACGCGACCACGGCGGACTCGCGCTCCGACGGCGCCGGCACGACCCTGACGCTGAGGTCCGGGGCCGGGAAGACGCCGTTTTCGACGCCACGCAGAATGTCAGCAAGAGTTGTCATCACGAGCATTGTCGCGGAGATCCCGTGTCACGCTCAGACGCCACGGAGGCAGCACGATGCGGAAACCGCAGCTGGTGAAGGCCGAGGGGTTGCCGGACCGGGTCACGATCTACGAGGTCGGGCCGCGGGACGGGCTGCAGAACGAGTCGGCGATCGTCGACGTCGCGGTCAAGGCCGAGTTCATCCGGCGGTTGCTGGACGCGGGCCTGACCACGGTCGAGACGACCAGCTTCGTGCACCCGAAGTGGGTCCCGCAGATGGCCGACGCCGCCGAGTTGCTCGACCAACTCGAGATTCCCGACGGCGTACGCGCGCCGGTGCTGGTCCCGAACGAGCGCGGCCTCGACCGTGCGCTGGCGGCCGGCGTCCGGGAGATCGCGATCTTTGCCAGCGCGACCGAGACGTTCGCGTCGAAGAACCTCAACTCCACGCTCGACGACCAGTTCGCCATGTTCACGCCGACCATCCAGCGCGCGTTGAGCCAGGGATTGAGCGTCCGCGGCTACGTGTCGATGTGTTACGGCGACCCGTGGGAGGGCGACGTACCGATCGACCAGGTCGTCAAGGTCGGCGCGCAGCTGGTCGACCTCGGCTGCCACGAACTCTCCCTCGGCGACACGATCGGCGTAGCCACCCCCGGCCAGGTCACCGCGCTGATCACCGCCTTCGGCGCAGCCGGCGTGGGAGTCGACAAGCTGGCGGTGCACTTCCACGACACCTACGGCCAGGCGCTGGCCAACACCCTGACCGCCTTCCGCGAGGGCGTCACCACAGTCGACAGCTCAGCCGGCGGCCTCGGCGGCTGCCCGTACGCCGAGAGCGCGACCGGCAACCTCGCCACCGAAGACCTGCTCTGGCAGCTCGACGGCCTAGGCATCCACACCGGCGTCGACCTGCTGAAACTGGTCGAAACCAGCACCTGGATGGCCGACCAGCTAGGCAAGCCCTCCCCGAGCCGAGTCGTACAGGCCCTCGCCGGCTGACACCTCGCCCCTGCCCTTTCCGCTTCAAGTCTATCGACGAGCGTCTCAACCCAGTCGGAGTTGTCCACAGGCGGCTCTGGCGGCGCGAAACTGTCGGTGGGGTGGGTCAGAGTGGGTGGGTGAGTGCGCAGCGGGCTGAGCTTGGGGAGTTTTTGAAGGCGCGGCGGGCGCGGGTGGCTCCTGAGGATGTGGGGCTGCCCGGCGGCGGGCGTCGGCGTACGCCTGGGTTGCGGCGGGAGGAGCTGGCGCAGTTGGCCGGCGTTGGCGTGACTTGGTACACGTGGCTTGAGCAGGGGCGGCCGATCAACGCCAGCGGGCAGGTGCTCGACGCAGTCGCGACGACGCTCAAACTCAGTCCGGTCGAGCGCGAACACCTGTACCGCTTGGCCGAGGCGACGCCTGTGCGGTTACCGCGTACGACCGATTGCGCGAGCGAGGCGGTGTTCGGCGAGATCGTGGAGGCACTCGACCCGTTGCCCGCGGTGATCACCAACACGCGGTTCGACATCGTCCGGGCCAACCGCGCGTACAACGACCTGTTCCACGACTGGCACCAGCTGCCCTGCATCCACAAGAACCTGCTCTGGTGCATCATCACCGAGCCCGCCGCCCGCGCCCAGCTGCTGAACTACGACACCGAGGTCCCGTACATCGTCGGTCGCCTGCGCTCGGCGTACGCCGGACACATCGGCGACCCGGACTGGGAGACCGACCTCGAGCGGCTGCAGGCGATCAGCCCCGAGTTCACCCAACTGTGGTCGCGCCACGAGGTAGCAGCCTGTACGCCGCGCGAGCGCCGCATCGTCAACCCAGCCGTCGGCGAACTGCACTTCACCATCACCGAGCTGGCCATCCCCGCCCACCCGGACCTGGTCCTCTTCGTCGAGACCCCCGCCAACGAGGACACGCGCGCGAAACTCCCGCAGACCCGTCGGCCTGTGAGCGTGACCGCCTAGATCACGGCTCGATCGGGCGGCGGATCCGCCGGATCAGGCTCTTGTCGGCGAACTGACCGACGCGGTACGTCGACCAGCCGTCCACGCCGGCGCCGACCGCACCGCCGAGCAACGGGATGCGGCGGGTGATCGTGAGAGCCATCTTCTTGCCGCTGATCCGTGCGATCAGCTCGGCGACGACCTCGTTCGAGACGTGCCGGTCCAGCTCCGGGTCGAACACCGGCGCGGTTGCGATCGCGATCGGCGACGTCGGCAGGCTCGACTTCTTCAGCCGGTCGGCCACGCCCTCCTCGCCGAGCAGGCAGGTGATCACCGCCGTCCGGACGCGCGGATCGTCCAGGTCGTACCCGCGCAGGTGTGCGATCGCGGCCACCATCCGGGCCTGGACGATCGCGATACCGGTCAGGTTCGCAGGCAGGGAGACCGGGAGTGTGACGAGACCGCCGAGGCCGGTCGCGAAGCCCTGTACGCCGGCCAGCCGGATGTGCTGGTCGATCACCGCCTCGATCGCGAGCTGGGCGTCACCGCCGCACCGCTCGAGCTTGTTGTCCGCGATCCGCTCCGCGCCGGGGAACCGCTGGTACCCATCGATCGCGATCTCGAGGATCTGGCGCAGCACACCACCCGCAGCGGCCGGGGCGAACCTCTGGGCGGCGGGCGCGAGACTACTGGCGACGAACCTGGCTACTCCGGCCACGGTGCTCCTTCCCGCCCGGCCCCACAGGTCAGAACCCGGACGTGCTTCAACTGTACGTGCCTCCCCGATCCTCGCCACTCGGGAGAAACCCTTGGTGTCCCCTAGGTGGATCTCCAGGCCGTCACAATCGCGGTCCGCCGGATGCCGGGAGCGTGACTGGGCGTCGACGGGCGGATTGTGATGGCGTGGGGATCCGCATAGTCCAAGATGGTTCCGTGCCAGTCGAACCTGCTCCGTCCCCATGGGAGTTCCCGCCCGTAGGGGTCGCCGGGGCGAGTGACGTGGTTGCGGGCGGCGCGGACCTGGCGCCGGGCACCGTGCTGGCGGCGTACCGGCGGGGGTTGTTCCCGATGCCGGACCATCGCGGCTCGATCCTGTGGTGGTCGCCGGTCGATCGCGGCGTGATCGACGTCGCCGGCTACGAACCGTCACGCTCGCTGCGGCGGGCGCGGGCGAAGTTCGAGATCCGCGTGAACACGGCGTTCGACCAGGTCATCCGCGCGTGTGCGGATCCGCGCCGGCCCGGTTCGTGGATCGACCGCGAGATCATCGCGTCGTACACCGAGCTGCATCGGCTCGGCTGGGTGCATTCGGTGGAGGCCTGGGACGGCGACGAGCTGGCCGGCGGGCTGTACGGCGTCGCGATCGGCGGACTCTTCGCGGGCGAGTCGATGTTCCACCACAAGACCGACGGCTCGAAGGCGGCCGTCGCCGGGACGATCGAACTGCTGGATGACGAGTACGCCGCCGATCGGGTCTTCGACATCCAATGGGTGACCGACCACCTCGCCACCCTCGGCGCGGTGTCGATCGCGCGGGAGACCTATGTACGCCGGGTCGCTCGCGCCGTCGACGTGCCGCTCCCGAAGGCGTTCATGTAAGGCCGACGAACGCGGCCATCTGGCGCGACGTCGACTCGAAGAACTCATCCGCGGGATCCATCGAGCCGACGAGCTGACCGAAGAGTTCGAAGCTGATCATGCCGAACAGCTGCGTCCACACGATGACGGTCCGCATCAGCACCGCCGGCGGCAGATCTGGCGCCAACGGCACCAACACCTCTGTCTGCTGCGCGAGCAAGCCTGTGGGGACCGGTGCGTCGGTAGGCACAGCCAATCGGCCGCCGACCTGAGCCCGCTGCAGGAGACCGAGCAGAAGGAGCGGCACCCGGATCGCCGGCTCCACGGTCGTCTGGGGTGCCTTGTAGCCGCTGATCGGGGAGCCGTAGATCAGCGCGTACTCCTGTGGATGAGCGCGCGCCCAGTCCCGGACCGCGGCGTAGATCGCGACCCATTCCGCCAGCAGATCGTCCCCGCCCGCGGCGCGCTCGGCCGCCGACCCGAGCGCGTCGTACGCATCGATGATGAGCGCCGTCAGCAGCTCGTCGCGGCTGGGGAAGTACCGGTAGAGCGCCGACGAGACCATGCCGAGCTCGCGGGAGACCGCGCGCAGCGACAGCGCCTCCGCCCCGACGGTCGCGAGCTGCCGGCGTGCGGCGCCCTTGATCTCCTCGGTCAGCTCGGCCCGGGCACGTTCACGGGCAGTTCGTCCGGCGTTCATACGGCCAGTGTGCCACAGAATCGAGAGCAGTGCTCTTGACAGTGAACAGCGATCTGGTGTTCACTGATCACAACAGAGAGCACCGCTCTCGCAAACAGAAAGAGTCGCCGCCATGACCGAGTACAAGCAGACCTACGACAGCAAGCGCGTCATCACCTCCTCCGAGGGCAGCATGCGGGTCTTCAACAAGGTCGTCGCCCGCCTGACGAAGCTGGGTCTGAGCCTGATGGGCAGCCGGGTCCTCTCGGTCCAGGGCCGCAAGTCCGGCGAGTGGCGCAGTACTCCGGTGAACCTGCTGATCATCGACGGCCAGCGCTACCTGGTCGCGCCGCGCGGCCACACCCAGTGGGTGAAGAACCTGCGCGCCAGCGGCACCGGCCGCCTGCAGCTCGGCGGCAAGGTCGAGACGTTCCACGCCGAGGAGCTCGCCGACGCCGACAAGATCCCCACCCTGCGGCTGTACCTGAAGAAGTGGGCCTGGGAGGTCGGCGCCTTCTTCGGCGGCGACGTCACCAAGAACTCCCCCGACGAGGTCCTGCACCACATCGCCCCCGGCGTCCCCGTCTTCAAGATCAACTAGTGGTACGACGCGGCCTGGATCCGGTACAGCTCGGCGTACTGCCCGTCGAGGGCGATGAGCTCGTCGTGCGTACCGGTCTCGACCACCCGGGCACCGTCGAGGACCACGATCTGATCGGCCATCCGCACGGTCGAGAACCGGTGTGAGACCAGGATCGTGATCCGGCCGTCGGTGCTGTCCTTGGCCGCCGCCGCGTACCGCTCGAACAGTGCGTGCTCGGTCTCGGCGTCCAGCGCAGCGGTCGGCTCGTCGAGCACGAGCAGCAAAGGCCGGTCCCGCATGAAGCCACGCGCCAGCGCGAGCTTCTGCCACTGACCGAAGCTGATCTCCGCCCCATCCGGCCAGGTGGAACCGAGCTGGGTGTCCAACCCCGACTCGAGCCGCTCCAGAACATCCTCGGCGCCGGCCCGTCCAACCGCAGTGGTGACAGCCGGTACGTCGTCCAGCCGGGGCAGATCACCAAGCCCGACACTGTGCGCCGCGCGGAACTCGAACCGGAAGAAGTCCTGGAACGCACCCGCGATCTTCTCCCGCCACGCCTCGGTCGCGATCCGGTCCAGCGGCTGATCGTCGAGCAGCACGCGTCCATCGGTCGGCTCATACAGCTTGCAGATCAGCTTCACCAGCGTGGATTTGCCCGCGCCGTTCTCGCCGACGACCGCAATCACCTTGCCCGCAGGCAATTGCAGGTTGACGTCCTCCAACGCCGGCCGGTCGGATCCGGCGTACGTGAAGGAGACGTGGTCCAGCCGGATTCCATCGGTGAGCCGCTCGGGTGCCGGGAGATCGGCGGTGCGGTCGAGCGAGGCCGCATAGTTCTCCAGCCAGACCAGCCGCCGCGACCCGTCCAGCCAGATCCCCCGCAGGAAGCCGATCTCGCCGACAGTCGCGCCGATGTACGCCGACAACCGCGCGCCGGCCGCGAGGATCAGCAACACGTTGCCGACCGAGCCGTGCGGTCCGGTCGCCACGAACAACACCGCACCGACGTACGCCGCGCCGAACACGGCCCAGGCAACGGCATGCCATCCGGCGCTGACCCACCGGGCAGCAGCGATAGGCCCGTACCACTGCTCCCACTCGCGGCGACGGTTCTCCACGAGGTCACGACCGATGCCAATAACGCGAACCTCCTTGCCCGGCGCGGCTGTCGTCGCGGTCTTGAACAAGTGGTCGGCCAGGCGAAAGTGGGTGGCGTTCCGCTCCTCGACCTGACGCTCGACGCCGGGACGCCAGCTCGAGCTGACGACCGTCGGCAGCGCGAACACCAGCAGGAGCGCGAGGACGGGCTGAATCGACATCAGCAGGACGACGGTCACGCCGAGGCGCAGGATCCAGCCGCAGGTCGAGAACAGCGACATGTACATGTGGTCGAGCACGAAGACCTGTTTGCGCAGTACGGACAGGCGGTCCAGGTAGTCGCGCCGTTCGTGGTGCTCGACCGTGGCGACGGATGCCTGCAGGCGGGCGACGTGGGCCTCGAGCATGATCGTGACGCGGTCGCGGAAGCGTCGGGAGATCCGGGTCGACAGCGTCCGCAGGAACCAGGTCGCCGTCACGGACACAGCCAGGCCGCTAGCGGCAAGCAAGGTCGCTCGCCGGTCGTCGTTCAGTACGCCGTCCGCCAGGATCTTCAGCCACAACGCGAGCAACGCATCCGGAAGCGCGGCCAGCAGCGTCATCAGGAAGGCGGCGACCAGCAGCCACGGCTCGTGCTGGTAGCCCAGCTTGCAGAGCCTCCACATCGCGGCGAGGGCCTTCGGCTCTTCGACTTCAGAGCTTGTCATAGCTCAGCCCTTCCTCGTCGACCTCGGCCGTGAAGCGCTTGGCCTGCAGGTCGAACATCGTCCGGTACCGCCCGTCGAGGAGCATCAGTTCGTCGTGGCTGCCGAGCTCGACGACCCGGCCGTGCTCGAGGACGCAGATCCGGTCGGCATGCCGGACCGTCGAGAACCGGTGCGAAATAAGGATTGTGGTCACCTCGCGGGTCGCCGTCAGGATCCGGTCGAAGATCGCTGCCTCGCCGCGAACATCCAGCTGAGCCGTCGGTTCGTCAAGCAGCACGAGACCGGCGCCCTGCCGTACTGCGCAGAGCGCCCGCGCCAACGCGACGCGCTGCCATTGCCCGCCGGAGAGATCGGTGCCGTCGCCGTACCCCGTGGCCAGCCGGGTGTCCAGGTCGGCCAGATGGTCGGCGCCCGCGTCGGCGAGGGCGGCACGGATGTCCGCCTCGGGCGCTCCGCCGGGCGCGACGTTGTCCCGCAGGGGTAGCTCGAGCTTGAGGAAGTCCTGGAAGACCGCGGCGACACGCGTCCGCCACGCGTCGACATCGAGGTCGCGCAGGTCGCTCCCGTCGACGCGGATCGTGCCGTCGTCCGGGTCGTACAACCGGCAGAGCAGCTTGGCCAAGGTCGTCTTGCCGGCACCGTTCTGACCGACGACCGCGAGCGACGAGCCGGCCGGAATGGTCAAATCCAACCCGTCGAAGACCGGTTGAGTGGCATGTGGATAACGGAACTTCAGGCCGCGGAGATCGAGCTCGACGGCGCCCCGCGGAACGGTGAGGCGACCTGGCGTCAGCGCGCCGGCCGGCGCCATCGCAGGCTCCAGCCGATGTACGGCGGCGACCGGTGCAGCTGCTCCGTCGAGCGCCCAGTTCAGTCCGCCGAACGCGATCATGCCGACGCCGATCGCGACCTGGGCGAACACGACCAGCCGGTCGAGCTCCAAGCGGCCGCCGATCGCCGCCGCGGCGAGGGCCCAGAAGACGAGACCGTTGGCGACCGCGATGATCAGCAGGCTCCAGATCATTGGTCGCTCCCGCAAACGGGTTGCGGCGTACTGCAACTCGAACAGCCGGCGCCGCCGTTCGGTGAACCGCTGGACCGTCCAGTCCGCGAGGCCGAACAGCCGCAGCTCCTTCGCCGGATCAGGCTCGACCGCCAACTCATAGGCGTAGTGGGCGTGCCGTTGCGCCGACCGGACCTCGGCCGTGTTCCGGTCCTTCCAGACACCGCTCTCGCGGAGCAGCCAATGCGTCGACGCCCAGGCGGCAACGAGCAGCAACGGCGCCCACCAGCTGAACCCGAACAGCACCACCGCGGACGCGACCCCGCCGACCAGCTCAACCAGACTGCCGGCGACGAAGTCGACGTTCAGATACATCGGTGGCCCGGTCTGCCCGTGATCGAACTCCCGCGCAACCGTGAGGTCCTCACTCAGCGCCGGATCCTCGAGATGCCCGATCCCCGGCGGCCCGACACAAGCCTCAGCCAGCCTGTCGTTGAGGTACGCCGACACGCGGCTGCCGAGGTTGGCGCTGACCGCCTGATGCACCGGGGTCAGCACCTGCAGCAAGATGAACGTCACGCCCATCAAACTCAACGGCGCCGCCAGCGCATCGCCATGCTGCACCGCGCCGACCACCCACCCCATTGCGATCGCGAACACCGCAGGCAAAGCCCCGCGCGCCAGCAGCAGCCCCCACCAAGCCGCAGCCAACCGCGCATCAGCCCGCGGCAGCACCCCGAAGAACTGCCACTCAGCCCGCCCGCGCAGCCGTTTCACCATCTGCTCACCATGGCACGCCCCGCCGACGGAAATCTTGAACGTTTGCCGGATCGCGGGGATCAAGCTGCGTGCGAGATCACGACCTTGCCGAACCCGCCGCCGTCGATGTAGTAACGGAACGCCTCGCGGGTCTCCTCGAACGGGAAGACCCGGTCGATCACCGGACGCAGGTCAGCTGCGGCGATCGCCTCGTTCATCGCTTGGAAGTGCGCCCGGTGTCCCAAGGCGATCGGACGCAGTGTGACCGAGGATGTGAACAGCAATCGGGCGTCGATCGGGTCCGCACCACCGAGTGAGCCGACGAAGGCGACCTCGCCGCCGGTCGCCGTAGCCCGCAACGACTCGTTCAGGGTCCCGGCGACATCCACGACGTGGTCGACACCGCGTCCGTCGGTCAGTGCACGCACCTGCTTGGCCCAGTCCGGCGTGAGGGTGTGGTTGATGACCGCATCGGCGCCGAGCTCGAGGAGCCGCGCCGCCTTCTCGTCGCTGCCTGCCGTCGCGATCACCCGAGCACCGAGCAGCTTGGCGAACTGCAGCGCAAACAGGGACACCCCGCCCGACCCCAGGGTCAGGACGTGCTCACCCGGCACCAGACCCTGCCCGCCGACCAGGGCGTTCCACGCCGTCACAGCCGCACACGGCAGAGTCGCTGCCTCGTCGTACGTGAGCTGACCCGGGATCGGTACGACGCCGTCCTGGTCGAGTACGGCGTACTCCGTCAGCAGACCGTCGAGCGAACCCCCGAGCTGGTCCGCGTGGGCGAGGTCGAAGCGGCCGTCGAACCAGCGCTGGAACACGACCCCCATCACCCGGTCGCCGACCCGCACCCGATCCACGTCCGTGCCCACCGCAACGACCTCGCCTGCTCCGTCCGACGCGGCGATGATGTCGTCAGCCACCGGCAGCGGGTAGCGGCCGCACAGGATGTTCAGCTCGCGCGCACTGAGCGAGTTCGCCCAGATCCGAACCAGCACCTCGGTCGGACCCGGCACCGGCACCGCATGCTCCCGCAACCGCAAGCTCTCGAGCCCACCGCCGTACTGAATGTGATAACTCTTCATCGTCTCCACCCGCCAACAGTGCGACCACGCCCCACCCACCCTCAATTCCCGCCCGGGAATGAGGCCACGTCACCGCTCAGTCCTCGCCTGCGGTGGAGCTGAGTTCAGCCTCCAGTTCAGCGACACTCGGCAGTGCAGACTCGAATTCCTCAGGCAGCGAGCTGTTGATCGCGTCGGTCCACTCCGCCACGCCGATCGGCGCCTTGAACCCCTTCAGCGCGTACTCCGCGACGACCTTCTTCTTGTTCCGGCAGAGCAGCAGACCGATGGTCGGTTTGTCGCCCTCCTTCGCCAGTACGTCGTCGACCACCGCCATGTAGAGACCTAGCTGACCCAGGAACGCCGCGTTGAACTTCACCGCCTTCAGCTCGACAACTACATAGCAACGCAGTTCGAGGTGGTAGAAGAGCAGGTCGCAGAAGAATTCCTCGCCGTCCAACTCGAGCCGGACCTGCTGACCGACGAAGGCGAATCCTTGCCCAAGCTCGATCAGGAACTTCCCGACATGCTCGACCAACTTCTGTTCCAGCTCGCGCTCGCGCCAGCCTTCGGTGCTGCCGAGGAAGTCGAAGAGGTACGGATCGCAGGTCGCCTGCTGAGCGAGATCGGACTGCTCCGGCGGCATCGCTGTGACGAAGGTGGTCACGGCCTTCCCGGACCGCTCGTGGAACCGGGCGTCGATGTGCAACGCGAGCACGTCACGGCTCCAGCCGCGCTCGACCGCGGCTGCGGCGTACCAGAGCCGGAGCTCGGCGTCGTCGAGTTTGTCGAGCAAGGCCACGTGGTGGCGCCAGGGCAATTGTGCAACGGTGCGTTGCACAAACGTCGGGTCCGGCCACGCAGCAGCGAAGGCTCGCATGTACTTGAGGTTGCGGGGTGAATATCCGGTCGCGCCGGGGAAGCGGGTCTTGAGGTCCGTGGAGAGCCGGTCGATGACCTTGGTGCCCCAACCCTCCTCGTGTTGGCGCTTCAGGATCTCCTGACCGATCGACCAGTAACTCGCGAGCATCTCCCGGTTCGCGGCGGTGACGGCACGTCGGTGGCCGGTGGCGACATGTACGGAGACGCGGTCGAGCAGTTCCGGGTACCAGGCGGGGAGGGAGGAGCGGGCAGGGGCGCTCTCGAAGCGCGGCTTGTCGTTCATGGCAGTAACGCTTTCGTGGCGACACCCCGGAAACCGAGGGCCTTTCCGGGGCAACCCGGGGCAACTAGGGGCAGATTCTGGGCGAGGCGCTGCGAAGATGGCTGGATGATGACTCCGGAGCAGGTGAATGCGGCGCCCAAGGTTCTTTTGCATGACCATCTTGATGGGGGCCTGAGGCCGGAGACGGTGTTGGAGTTGGCGGGGGAGATCGGGCATGCGTTGCCGCGGGCGGAGGCGCCGGAGTTGGGGGCGTGGTTCGTCGAGTCGGCGGACTCGGGGTCGTTGGAGCGGTACCTGGAGACGTTCGATCACACGGTCGCGGTGATGCAGACGACCGAGGCGATCAAGCGGGTGGCCAGTGAGTGTGTGCAGGACCTTGCGGCGGATGGCGTGGTGTACGCCGAGGTTCGGTACGCGCCGGAGCAGCACCTGACCAAGGGGCTGAGCCTCGAGCAGGTGGTCGACGCGGTCCGGGAAGGGTTCGAGCACGGGATGGCGGTCGCCGAGCGGCCGATCGTGGCGCGGCAGCTGCTGACGGCGATGCGGCACAAGGCGCGGTCGATGGAGATCGCCGAGCTGGCGGTCGCCTACCGGGACGCCGGCGTGGTCGGGTTCGACATCGCTGGCGCCGAGGCCGGCTACCCTCCCACCCGGCACCTGGACGCGTTCGAGTACCTGCAGCGCGAGAACGCCCACTTCACGATCCACGCCGGCGAGGCGTTCGGGCTCCCGTCGATCTGGCAGGCGATCCAGTGGTGCGGCGCCGACCGGCTCGGTCACGGCGTACGGATCATCGACGACATCAACCACGACGGCGACAAGGCCGAGCTCGGGCGGCTGGCGGCGTACGTCCGGGACCGCCGGATCCCGTTGGAGATGTGCCCGAGCTCCAACCTGCAGACCGGCGCGGCCGCGTCGATCGCCGAACACCCGATCGGCCTGCTCGCCAAGCTCCGCTTCCGGGTCACGGTCAACACCGACAACCGCCTGATGAGCGGTACGTCGATGAGCCGCGAGCTGACGCTGCTGGCGGAGGCGTTCGACTACGGGCTAGAGGACTTCCGCTGGTTCGCGATCAACGCGATGAAGTCCGCCTTCATCCCCTTCGACGAACGCCTCGCCATCATCGACAACGTCATCAAGCCCTGGTACGCCTCAAACTGACCGCTGGTACGTCCGGAAAGCCCGAGTGGAAAGCCAGCCGACGATCAACGTGAAGGCCAGCAAATAGGCGGAGTGCCGCCAGACCGACGACCAGTCAGGGCTGGCGGCCAGTGACTGGCGGGCGGCGATCGTGGCCCAGTCGACCGGGTTGTAGCGGGCGGCGACGTTGACCCAGTGCGGCGCGACCGCCGGGTCGATCATGATCGACGACATGAAGGTCAGCGGCAACGAGACGAACTGCGAGATCCCGATCAGCGCCTCCTGCTGCCGCGTGAGCAGCGCGACCGCGTTCGACAGCGACCCGAAGGCCGTCCCGATCAGCATCGACGCGACGATCGTGATCAGGTAGCCGCCGGCCCCGCCGTCGTACCGAGCTCCCGCGGCGAAGCCGATCGCGAACACCAGGATCGTCTGGATCAACGTCGTCGACGCGTTGCTGAGCAGCTGCCCCGCCATCAGTCCGCCCCGGCTCACCGGTGACGCCAGCAGCCGATCCATCACGCCGCGTTCCATGTCCTGGATGAACGCCGTACCGCTCCAGCCGCTCGTCATCAGCGCGGTCATCATCACGATCCCCGGCGTCAGGAACGCGATGTACGACGAATCGCCGAACCCCGGGATACGCACGACCCCCTGGAACAACTGCCCGAACAACAGCAACCAGATCGCCGGCTGGATCAACGTGAACGCGATCAGCGCCGGCTGCCGGTACGACGCCCGCGTCCACCGGCCGAAGACCAGACCCGTGTGTGCAACAGACATCACGCAGCCTCCTCGGCGACCCTGAACGAACGACCGGTGTGCTGCAGATAGACATCGTCCAGTGAAGGACGCGACACCGTCACCGCAACCACCGGAATCGCCTTGTCCTCAAGGACTCCCAGTACGGCGGGAACCGCCGTCGCGCCGCGATCCACCCGCGCCCGCAGAGTGTTGCCCTCGACAACTATCTCGCCGACCCCCGGCAACTGCCTCAACAAGACGCGGACCGAGCCGTCGGTATCCGGATCGACCAGCTCGACCTGCACCGAGTCACCCCGCAACGCCGACTTCAGCGACTCCGGGGTGCCCTCGGCAACGATCTTGCCGTGGTCGACGATCGCGAGCTGCCCCGCCAGCCGATCGGCCTCCTCCAGGTAATGCGTGGTGAGCAGCACGGTCAGGCCTTCCTGGCCGGACAACCGCAGTACTTCGTTCCACAGGTCGGCGCGTGCCTCCGGGTCGAGACCTGTGGTCGGCTCGTCGAGGAACAGCACGCGAGGCTGGTGGACCAGACCGAGCGCGACATCCAGCTTGCGCTGCATGCCGCCGGAGTACGTCTTCACCGCACGACCGCCGTGCTCAGCCAGGCCGAACCGCTCCAGCAACTCGGTGGCCCGGCCCGTAGCGTCCTGCCGGGACAGTCCGAAGATCCGACCGCTCAGGACCAGGTTCTCCAGGCCGGTCGCCATCGGGTCCGAGCTGGACTTCTGCGGTACGTACCCGATCGCGCGCCGGACGCGGTCCTGCTCGCGGACAACGTCGTACCCGGCGACACGCGCCGTACCGGAATCGGCCCGGGACAGCGTGGTGAGGATCTTGACGGTGGTGGACTTGCCGGCGCCGTTCGGCCCGAGCAGGCCGAGTACGACGCCCTCCGGGACGCTGACGGTCAGACCGTCGAGGGCGCGCAGAGGTGGTTTCTTCCGGCCGGCCGGGTACGTCTTGACCAGGTCGACCGCTTCGAGGGCATGCGTAGCCATCAGGTGACTCCCTTGTGTGCTGGGAGCCGGTCCGAGCTGGCTATCCTGATGGATGCGCCTTGGGTGCCAGGTCTTCGGACCGACTCGAGGAACCGCGGCCCTTGACTCCTGGTGTTGCCGCACCGATGAGTCGAGGGCCGCATCTCTTAGTGGGCTTCCGGCGGGATCGCCTTCATCCAGGCGAACTCCTGACCGAAGTACTTGGCCGGATTCTTCAACTGCTCGGCCGGACTGATGCCCTCCTCGAGGAAGAGCTTCCACGCCTGCCGCCAGAACACTGCGCCGCCGAGAGAGCCCGTGCGGATCTCCTCGGCGAGTTGGTGCACGTACGCCGACTCCGCCTCGAGCAGCGCCAGCCGGAACTCCGACTCGACCCAGAAGATCCGCGGGAACTCCATCGCGGTCATGTGCTCGTGCAGCGCGGTCATCTCCGTGATCTCCGCGTCGACCGCCCCGAGCCGCTGCTCGAGCAGCTCGACGGCACGATCCGGAGGCAGCCCGGGCAGATACGCGAGACCGGCCTCCAACGGGTGGAACTCGCGCGACGGCGTACCGAGCAGCTCGGTCAGCCAGTCGCTGAACTCGGCCTGACCGGCCGGGGTGATCTGGTACACGGTCCGCTCCGGCCGGTTGCCCTCCCGGACCGTCTCCAGCGCCTCGATGAAGCCGTGCTTCTCGAGCGCGGACACGACCGAGTAGAGCGAGCCGTAGTTGACCTTGATGCTCTGGTCCTTGCCGCGGGCCTTCAGCATCGTGGAGATCTCGTAGGGGTGCATCGGCCGCTCGCTCAGACTCCCGAGCACGGCGAACGCCAGCGGATTGCCGACCTTGCGCCTGGCCATGAGGCCTCCTCGATCTCGCTTACTCGAAATCGAGTATTAGGTTACGAGTATCCGGTGTCAAGTATTGAGCCAGGCGAACGCTCGCGCGCCGAGCCCGCGCACCCGGAGCTCCGCCAACCCGCGGTACGCCGGCTCCTCGACGTACTTCGTGAGCAGCCAGGCCAGCGCGATCACGCCGACCACTGCGCCGGTGATCTGGGTCAGCCGGCTCGCGCCGAGCTCCATCAGCCGGTACGCGATCAGGTAGCCGACCACCTGGTTGAGCAGGTACAGCCCGAAGGAGATCCGGGCGAGGAACTGGATCGGCCGGCGGAACCGTGCGAACGCTGTCCAGTCCGGCCCTCGTGCGGCGCCGGCGACGAAGACGAGCAGCAATCCGATGCCTAACGAGGACGGCAGGTCCGCCGTGTGTGCGTGCTGGGCAAACACGGTCGCGACCAGGAGGGCACCGAGATGCAGTACGCCGATCCGCCGCTGCGACCAGAGCCAGATCGCGATGCCGATCGCGAACAGTTGCAGGCGATGCAGTCCGAGCCCGTTCCATGTTTGCTGGACCCAGAGTGGGCTGTGGCCGATCCGGTCGTCCCACTGCAGGATCACCGGCGCGATGATCATGATCCAGAGCAGCGTGGTGATCCGCGGCTCGAATCCACGCGGCCCCAGTCCACGCGGCCACAGCAGCGCGGCCGCGCCGAACGCCATCAGCTGGAGCGGCAGCGTCCAGTACGAACCGTCTATGAGCTGGATGCTGGAGTCGAACGAGGCTGCCAGCGTCAGGTTGCCCCACAGGTCGCGCCGCGTCGGCAGGATCCAGTTGCTCGGGCCGAACAGCACCACGACCGTGTAGGTGAACAGCACGGCGACCAGGTACGGCGGGAGCACGCGGCAGACGCGGCGCCACAGCCACCGCGAGGTCGAGCCTCTGCGGATCGTCACGCAGACGAAGTACGCGCTGATCACCAGCAGGATGCTGGCGCCGACCTGGAACGGGTACCGACCGAGCGGTGCGCCGAGCTCAGGGTGCAGGAACGGGCCCTGGTACGTCACGTGGGTGAAGATCACCGCCAGCACCGCCACGACGCGGACCACGTCCCAGCTCAACCTGCGTTTGGAGTCACTCACTGCGTCCGACCCTAGCCAGAGCGTGGGGGGCCGACGCAAATCGAACGTGCCACACGTGTGCGGCGTCACGTCCTCCGGCTAGAGCGGCTTCACCCAGCGAGACCACTCGGGCTGACGCGCATACCCGGCGGTCGACCAGACCCGATGGGCCGGCTCGTTGTCGTCCAGCACCATCGCGTCGGCCCGCGTCCCGCCGTACGACGCGAAGCGGGCCTCGGCCCGGGCGACCAGCTCGCGGCCGATGCCCTGGCGCCGGTGCGACGGAGCGACCGCGAGGCGGTAGAGATGGCAGCGCCAGCCGTCCCAGCCGACGATGATCGAGCCGACGACGACATCGTTGTCCACAGCAAGGATCAACGCTTGTGGATCACGGTCGATCAGCCGCAGTACGGCGTCGGCCGAGTCCGGCGGGCGATGGGAATCCTCGGCGGCATCGGCCCAGAACTCCATTACTGCAAGGGCATCCGACGATTCAGCGTTGCGGTAGGCAACCATCAGCTGGCGGTCTGGAACGTGCGGCGATAATCCTGTGGGGGCACGCCCACCACTCTACGGAAGTGATGACGCAGCAAGGCCGCCGTCCCGAATCCTGATTCGGACGCGATCTGCTCGATGCCCATCCGGGTCTGTTCGAGCAGGATGCGGGCGCGCAGCACGCGCTGGGTGGTGACCCACTTCAACGGCGTCGTACCCGTCTCGGCGACGAAGCGGCGGGCGAAGGTGCGCTCGGACATCTGCGCGCGCCGGGCCAGCGCGGGCACGGTGTGATCGGTGGTGAGGTTGTCGATCATCCAGTCGAGCACCGGCTGCAGGCTCTCCCCCGACGACTCCGGCACCGGTACGTCGACGTACTGCCGCTGGCCGCCGTCGCGCTGCGGCGGGACGACCATCCGGCGGGCGATCCGGGTCGCGACCGCGCTGCCGAGCTCGCGGCGGACCAGGTGCAGGCAGGCGTCGATGCCGGCCGCCGTACCGGCGCTGGTGATGATGTTGCCGTCGTCGACGAACAGCACGTCCGGGTCGACCTTGGCGGTCGGGAACTGCTGCTGGAAACTCTCGGTGTACCGCCAGTGCGTAGTGCACGGCCGGCCGTCGAGCAGCCCGGCCGCGCCGAGGACGTACACCCCGGAGCAGACGGTCAGCAGGATCGCCCCTCGGGCCTCGGCCCGGCGGAGTGCTTCCAGGACCCGCTCGTCGTACTCGTGCCGCCAGGTGGTCGCCGGAATACCGATCAGGTCAGCGTCCTCGAGCTCCTCCAGCCCGTACGGCGCGATCACCTGGGAGAAGGTGCTCGTGTCCATCGGCACGCCCGGGGTGGTCGAGCACACCTTGAAGTCGAACGGTGGCACGCCGTCGGCGGTCCGGT
Source organism: Kribbella rubisoli (assembly GCF_004217145.1). Classification (GTDB taxonomy): domain Bacteria; phylum Actinomycetota; class Actinomycetes; order Propionibacteriales; family Kribbellaceae; genus Kribbella; species Kribbella rubisoli. The sequence continues at coordinate 125,551 of NZ_SHKR01000013.1, forward strand.
CGAGCCCGAACACCTCCGCGAGCACTCCGAACTCGAACAGCGCGACATCCTCCATGAGCACGACGGCGACTTTGTGCAGCATCTGGCCAGTATGGCAGGAATTTGTCGAACTATGTCAATAGTGCCACTGGTGGCAGGATCTGAATGGTAGAATCATTACTGCCATGACCGGATACGTAGTTTTCGTAGTACTCGTGCTGGCTGTGATCGCAGCTCTGGAGATCAGCAACAGGCGCCACGCGACCGGTCCGGCGACCGGCCCGAAGGGCTCCTGGATCGCCGACGACCGCGACCTGGCCCGGACCAAGCTTGACCTGCTCGCGCTCGGCGCAGCGGCCAAGCCCTTTGCCCACAAGCCCGCCTCGACCACCGGGACCGTGCACACGATCCGCGCCGCCCGGCTGCACCACGGCCGTCACGCGGCCTGATCGAGCCACTTGGGGGCGGTCGCATTCGTGACCGCCCTCAGGGCTCCTTCAATGGGGCCGTAACGGAAGTTGTTGAGCCACAGGTGGCTCAGAATCACCTGCAGGACGAAGATCCCGACGGCGAAGCCCACCATCTCCAGTGGCGACACCTGACCCACCAGGCCGAACCCGACGCCGGTGAAGAGCAACAGCGTCGCCACTGATTGCCCCAGGTAGTTGGACAGCGCCATCCGACCAGCCGGTGCCAGCAGGCGGCGGATGTCCTCGCCGCGATCGGTGTGCATGAATCGCAGCAGCGATGCGGCGTACGCGGCCGACAGGAACGGTGCGGTGAGCACGCTGATCAGCACGCCGCGGGTGTCGCCATTACCGCCGAGCGACGCGTAGTACACGCCGCCGGTGATGCCGACTGTGAAGCCGACCAGTTGGATCAGTCGCAGTACTGCCTCGTCGCCATTGAGATTCTTGAGCAGGCGATGCCGTCCGACCACCATGCCGACCAGGAACGCAGCAAGTGTGGTCGGGCCTTGCACAGCCAGCAGAGACAGCCCGTACGTCGGCAGGGCGCGCACGTGCTCGCCGATGACCTCGCTGAACGAGCCGGCGAGGTTCGCAGTCGTCTGCTGTGCGGCGGCGACCGCAGTACTCGGGTCGAGGATCGCTGAGGTGTCCAGGAACATCGAAGCGACCGCCAGCGTGACGAAGAGGTACGCGTAGATCGCACCGGCGACCAGGAGCGCCGTACGGTCCTTCACTCGACGCATGCCCAGCAGGACGAGGCCGATGATCGCGTAGACGCTGAGGATGTCGCCCGTGATCAGGAAGACTCCGTGCAGTGCGCCGATCACGAGCAGCCCGCCCAGCCGCCGCAGCATCCGCGGCCGGAAGGCGGCGCCCGCCCGCTGCGCCGCCTCCATCTGCAACTGGAAGCTGTACCCGAACAGGAACGAGAACAGCAGGTAGAACTTCATATCCACGAAGGCCGTCGAGAGCCAGCGCACCGACTGATCGAGCCAGGAGTTGTACGCCGGGTCCTCCGCAATGTGGATCGGGAACCCGGAAGCGGCGAAGGTGATGTTGACGACCAAGATGCCCAGCAGGGCGAATCCACGCAGCGCGTCAATGTCCTGAATACGCGTCCGATCGAGTACCCGGCTCATGCACTCCAGCACACCAGCCCAGCCCCCCGCGCACACTCACCCTGAATCCCGTTCGGGGGTAGAGCTACCTCTACCCCCGAACACCCCGAATATCCTCGGACGCGTGACCGACTACAGGGACGTGAACCGGGCCAACTGGGACGAGCGGGTGCCGGCGCACGTGGCGTCGCCCAGCTACCACGTGCAGCAGTTCCTCGCGGATCCGTCGTACCTGAGCGAGGTGGTCCGGTTCGACCAGCCGCGGCTCGGTGAGATCGGCGGGCTCCGCGGCGTGCACCTGCAGTGCCACATCGGCACCGACACCGTGTCGCTGGCGCGGCTGGGCGCGCGGATGAGCGGGCTGGACTTCTCCGGGCCGGCCATCGAGCACGCACAGTCACTCGCCGAGCGGCTCGGGCTGGCGATGGACTTCCACGTCGCCGACGCGTACGACGCGGTGGAGGTGCTCGGCGCCGCGGCGTACGACTTCGTCTACACCGGGATCGGTGCCCTGTGCTGGCTGCCCGACATCCAGCGCTGGGCGCAGGTCGTCGCCGGGTTGCTGAAGCCCGGCGGACGGCTGTTCATCCGCGAAGGCCATCCGATGCTGTGGGCACTCGGCGCCGGTCCGGAGGTCCCCGAGGTGCGGTACACGTACTTCGAGACCGCGGAGCCGATCGTCTGGGACGAGGGCGGGACCTACGTCCAGACCGAGGTCGAGTTCACGACCACGGTCACGCACGAGTGGAACCACGGGCTCGGTGAGACGATCACCGCCTTGCAGCAGGCTGGGCTGGTGTTCGATTCACTGGCCGAGCACGACAGTGCGCCCTGGAACGCCCTCCCCGGTCTGATGACCGAGGACGCGGATGGTGAGTGGCGTCTGACGGTGAATCCACACCATCTGGCCGCCACCTACACCCTCCAGGCCCATAAACCCGCTCAGTGAGCGCGGCGTTGCTGAACCTTCTGGAACGCCTGCTTGATCTTTTGCTGGTTCTCCGGCTTGCTCAGCTCGCGCTGGGCTACCTGGACCAGCTTGGCGACCACGGCGCCCTTCACCAACGTCTTCACGAACCCCATCAGGGCCTCCCTACTCTGTTGTCCACGACGTTACCGTCCGCCACAACCCCCTTCTATGGGTGATCCGCCGGAACTGTCCCTGGCGTCGGGCACACTAGGAGCGTGCCTGAGTTGCCGGAGGTGGAGTCGCTCGCCACGTTCCTGCGGGAGCGTGCGGTCGGGCACGCGTTCGTGCGGGCCGACATCACGGCGATCAGTGCCCTGAAGACGTACGACCCGCCGGTGTCCGCGATGGTCGGGCTGCTGATCGACGATGTCCAGCGGCACGGCAAGTTCCTGGACATCTCCGCCCAGGGCGTGCACCTGGTGATCCACCTGGCCCGCGCCGGCTGGCTGCGGTGGAAAGAGGAGCAGAACACCGGCCTGGTCCGGCCTGGCAAGGGGCCGATCGCGCTCCGGACCGTCCTGGACGACGGCTCAGGGTTCGACCTGACCGAAGCCGGCACCCAGAAGAAGCTCGCGGTGTACGTCGTGCGCGACGTCGACGAGGTCCCCGGGATCGCGCGCCTCGGGCCGGATCCGTTCACGCTGTCGCTCGAGGACTTCAGCGACATCCTCAAGCGCCAGGGCCGGGTCCAGCTCAAGGGCGTCCTGCGCAGCCAGTCCGTGATCGCCGGCATCGGCAACGCCTACTCCGACGAGATCCTGCACGTCGCGAAGATGAGCCCGTTCAAACCCGCGTCGAACCTGTCCGAGGACGAGCTCAAGACGCTGTACGACGCGATGCGCGAGACCCTGCAGGACGCGGTCAACCGCTCCGCCGGCCTCGCTGTGCAGGACCTGAAGTCGGAGAAGAAGTCCGGCCTCCGCGTCCATGGCCGCAAGGGCGAGAAGTGCCCGATCTGTGGCGACATCGTCCGCGAGGTCAGCTTCGCCGACTCCTCCCTGCAGTACTGCGCAACCTGCCAAACCGGCGGCAAGCCCCTGGCCGATCGCCGGTTGTCCAAGCTGCTCAAGTAGTCATCGCGTCGGGCCTGTCCGGCGTTGACAGGTCTCAGAATGCAAGCGGTTACAGGGCAACGACGTACGGCGAGGAGGCCGACCGTCTGCCCGCCTCCAACCGGACCCGCAACTCGTGCCGGCCGGGTGGACCGGCAACCCGGGTCGCCCATCCGACGGACCGGCCCCCCTCGAGTCCGTCGAAGGTCCACGCCTGCTCGGTCGCGGACCAGTCCGATGGCAACGGCAGCTCGACCTCGCCGCGCGCCGGCGTGCGGCCGAAGTTCGTCACGACCACGGTGACCTCGTCGCGGCCCGGGTGGATCGAGGCCAGCACCGTGCCGACCTGCGCGACGAGCACCCGCCGTACGCCGATCGGGATCGCCAGCGGTACCACCCGAAGCGCAGGCATCGGGAACGGACCGATCGTGGTGCGGGTGAGCTGCTGGCCGGTCACGCCGTACCGTCGGCGGGCCAGGCGGATGTGATGCTGGCTATCCGGCTCGGCCATGCCGACGAACCGTACGGCGACATCCATGGCTCGCCGCGCGACCAGGTGGGCCTTCGCGCCAGTTGGAGTGAGGTCCCAGACGCCGTCCGCATTGGCGGTGACCGTGTCCTGCGGGACGATCCGCAGCTTGCCCTGCAAGGCGACGCGGACGACAGGTGACTCGCCGGAGTCAGGCAGCCGGACGACCAGATCGTCGCCGTCGTGGCGCCAGGTCAGCGCACGACCGGTGTGGTCCTCGACGACGTGCAGCGGGGCGGTGGCCAGACCAGGGAGGCGTACTTCGTGGTCCGGTGGACGGCGGGCGATTCGGAGCAGCAGAAGCTCACGACTCCGCAGAATTGCCTCACCCCAGGGTTGCGGTTCGAACTCTCCCGGGATTCCCTGAATCAGCGCCACCGCAACCTCCCTTCGAGCCACGGTCCGAAATCCCCCGCCCGGTGTCAATAGCTTTCCGGACTCCGGGCAACCGCCTTCCGGAACCGGCCGCCTGCGGGTACCGCCGGTCTGCCATGCTTGGGGCATGTTCCGGAACCAGGAGATCCCCGCGGTGGTCGTGGCCGAGCTCGACGACGAGCTGCTCGCCGAGGCGTTCGTGCTCGACGTGCGGGAGCCGGACGAATGGGACCGCGGGCACATCGAGGGCGCCGTGCACATCCCGCTCGGCCAGCTGCAGGACCGGGTCGGCGAGGTGCCGCTCGACCAGAAGGTGCTCTGCGTCTGCGCCGTCGGCGGCCGTTCCGGCATGGCCACCCAGTTCCTGAACCAGCTCGGTCGCGAGGCGATCAACCTCGACGGCGGCATGCACGCCTGGCAGACCTCCGGCCGCCCGGTCAGCACGAACTGAGTCGTTTGCCTTCGGGCAGCACGGCTTCCACCCGCCAGCCGTTGGTGATGGGGCCGGCGGTCAGTTGACCGCCAAGATCCTGGACGCGATCACGCAGACCGGCAAGACCGTAGCCGGTGCCCGACAGTTGCGGACGCTCGTTCACGGAGGCGCCGTTCTCCACGCGAACACTCAGGTCCCGACCTGATCCACGAACGACGACTCGTACTGCGGCACCCGGTGCGTACCGCAGCGCGTTCGTCAGACTCTCCTGTACAACGCGGAAGGCCGCGTGCGCGACGGGCGCCGACACCCCGTCACGCGAACCCTCGAACCGGCACGAGACGTCCAGCCCGCTCCGCGCCGCCCGCGTAACGATCTCCTCGATCAGCGACAGATCCGGCCCGCCGACCTCCACGCCACCGAGCAGCTCGACCAGCCGTCGTAGATCCTCGTGCCCCTGGCGCGCCGACTCCGCCAGCCCGGCGAACACCTGCGACGTACCGACCGGATCCCGGTCCACCAACCGCTGCCCGGCCGCCGCCTGGATCACCATCACGCTGATCGCGTGCCCGACGATGTCGTGCAGCTCGGACGCGATCCGCGCCCGTTCATGCCGTACGGCGAGCTCGGCGAACAGCTCGCGCTCCTCCTCGAGCTCACGCCCCCGCCGCGCGAGCGCCTCGGCCGACTCCCGGTGCAACCGCAGTACCGTGCCGGCCAGGAAACTCGGGACGCTGAACATGACCAGCGGGACCTCGATGTTCTCGCCGAGGACGAACCACAGGACGGCCAGGTACGCCGCCAACACCCCCGCGACAACCCATGAAGCCCGCCCGGACCAACCGAGCGCCGCGACGAGCGTAAGCAGCGCGAGGATCGCGAACGCCGTGTCCGGGAACCAGCCGTAGGCGTTGAGCACGACCGGCACCATCAGAAACGCACCGCCCAGTACGGCGACCAGCCTAGGATGCGTCCGCCACCACATCAGCATGAGCCCGCTCGCCACGAGGCCCGCGGTGAACAGGTTCCCGCCGACCGACGTAGGCCAGCCGTGGATCGCAGTCGGCAGGGCGATGACCGCGGCGACCAGCACCACGATCCCCAACTGCTCGAGCCTGCGTCCGCCGTTCATGTCGCTCAGCCGACTACCGGCAGTTGGGCGACAGCGCCCGCCCGCCCCTTGGTGACCTTCACGTCGACAGAACCGCCCAGCAACTTCGCGCGCTCCTTGGCCCGGGCAACCGCCGCCTTCAGCTCGGCCGCCTCGCCCACTTGTCCGTTCACACGGATCTCGAGCGCATCGTCTTCGAACCGCACCGACACCACGATCGGAGCATCGGCCTGATCGGCCAGCGCGGTCACGAGATGCTCGACGATCCGGTACGCCGAAAGCTCAACAGTTGCAGGCAATGCGCGCGGGTCGCCGGTCACGACCAGCTGCGAGTGCGCCGTACGAAGTCGTGCGAGCAACGTGTCGAGATGAGCCACTGTCGGCGTCGGCGCGAACGCGACATCATCGCCGCGCAGCAGCCCGACGATCTCCCGCATGTCGTCCAGCGTCTGCCGGCTGTCCGACTCGATCGACTCCAGCACCGCCCTCGCCTCCGCGGGCGACAACCCGTCCGCGGACTCGGCCGCCGTGGTCAGATCGGCGAGCCGCTCCTGCAGCAGTCCGTCGAGCTGACGCGAGAGTCGCGCCCGGTCGTCCGCCACGTCGAGCGCCGCCCGCTCGTCCCGCAGTTGCCGCAACTCCGCCTCGCGGTCCGCGAGCTCCTGGTTCAGCGCCGTACGACGACGAGCCGCGAGCCCGACGCCGAACACGATGCAGACGATCGGCAGCGCCAGGATGATCGCGCCCGGTCCCGTGGTCGCGTCGATGACCAGCACGAAAAAGGTCAGTACGACGCTGAGCCCGCACACGATCCACGCGGTCCTCCGCTTGGACGCCTGCGCCCCGAGGAACGCGACCACGAACGCGAGCGGGAGACCCGCACCGCAGCGGGTCACCCAGCCGAACAGCAGGTCGTGCGAGGCCATCGCCAGCACGGAGACTGCGGCGACGGCGAGGATGCCTCGCCGCCACCACAGCACCGGAATCGTCGCCGCCGCGAACACCGGAATCATCCAGAACGAGTGCGAGCTCTGTGCGTGCACCATCGATCCCTCCGCGATGGCGTTGCGCACCTGGGCGTCGGATGTCTGGAGGTTCTCGACCATCAACAGGACGCCGAGCAGGGTGAGACCCCCCGCGATCCCCCAATCGCGGAGCTTGACCCTTCTGAAGACCCCACCCATGACCGGCTCCTACTCAAGCGGCCGTGTGCTCGTGGACCGTCGCCACCGCGGCGGACTGCTTGGTGACTCGATTCTGCACGAGTACGCCGATCCCGTAGAAGAGCGCGATCCCCGGCAGTGCGACCGCCAGTGCGCCCGCCACCGTGTCGATCGACGCGTCCCGCCACAGCATCACGAGCTCGAGCACCACAACGCCTCCGAGACCGATCAGCTGGTTGAGCCACGAGCCGGCGAACCGCGCAACGGCGTACGCGAGCGCGAAGCCCAGCGGAATGACGACGCCGCAGCGCGTCACCCAGCCAAATGCGAGCACATGCGCCAGCGTGGTGACGGCGGTGACGCCGACGACCGCGAGGATGTTGCGCCGGCGCCACAGGATTGGCAGCGTCACCAGCAGGAAGACCGGCAGCATCGCCCACGTGGTCGTCGACAGCGGATGCGGCAGGCCGGCGTCGGTGGCCGTGATGTTCTCGACCATCAGCAACGCACCCGCAACGGTCATGAGGCCGGCCAGTACGTAGTCGAGGGGCCTGATCCCCTTCAAGATCTCGTTCATCGGTTTTGTCCCTTCGTCCCCGGGTCTTATGACCCCATGCAGCGAAGGTAGATTTCGGCGCCCGTCGTTTACGTCTGGCGCAAGAACGATCCTGCGAAGCTCGCGTCGTCCGCAGGGATGACGGCGTAGGCCCCACGGATGACGCACAATCAGCCTGTGTCCGAGAAGATCCGTGTGCTGGTCGCCGACGATCAGACCCTCGTGCGTACCGGGTTCCGGGTGATCCTGGAGGCCGAGGGCGATATCGAGGTGGTCGCCGAGGCCGACACGGGTACTGCGGCCATCCGGCAGGCTCAGCTGGCCGCGCCGGACGTGATCCTGATGGACATCCGGATGCCCGAGCTCGACGGGCTGTCCGCGACCGAGGAGATCCGCCGGCAGCCGGACCCGCCGACGATCATCGTGCTCACGACGTTCGACCAGAACGAGTACGTCTACCGCGCCCTGCGAGCGGGTGCGGCCGGGTTCCTGCTCAAGGACTCACCGTCGACGCGCCTGATCGCGGCGGTCCGCGCGGCCGCGACCGGCGACTCGCTGATCGAGCCCGCGATCACCCGGCGGCTGGTCGAGCGCTTCGTCGAACCGGTCGTCGCTCAGGGACTGCCCCCCGAGCTCGCCACGCTGACCGACCGGGAGCTCGACGTACTGCGGTTGATCGCGCGCGGGCTCTCCAACGCCGAGATCGCGGCCGAGCTCGTGGTGGCCGAGACGACCGTGAAGACACACGTCGCGCGGCTGCTCACCAAGCTCGGGGTCCGCGACCGGGTCCAGGCAGTTGTGGTGGCCTACGAGACCGGATTCGTCAGCCGCCGCTGAGCTGGATTCAAGCTGAACGGTAAGTGAAAGACCTTCCGAATCGGTCGGCGAGACGTTAGTTTGTCACAGCTGTCCGTCCGTTGGGGAGGCTCCTGTGTCGCTCGTCCGTGCATTGACCACAGCAGTAGGCGTCGGCGGTCTACTCGCCGGCGTACTCGTCGATCCAGTCCTCGGGCAGACCGCTCGAGGCATCACCGACGCCGCGATCGCCGAGGACGGCGTACTGACGTCGCGGGTCGACAGCCCGGTCGCGCCAGGCGTGAACTACACGTCGTTCGACCGCCTCGACCCGAAGGGCTGGCAGCGCGGCGACATCCTCGACACCGACCTGAGCAAGCACGGTGTCACCGTGGACCTGGTCAACAACGGCGGCAAGGTGTCGGGCGGCCAGCCGCTCAGCCAGCAGCTTGCCCGCAAGGGCGCGATCGCCGGCGTGAACGGCGACTTCTTCGACATCAACGACACCACCGCGCCGCTCGGCGTCGGGGTGGAATCCGGGAAGCTGACGAACGCGCCGGCCGCCGGCCACAACGACACCGCGGTGATCGGTAAGGACGGGCTCGGCAAGATCGCCGAGTTGTTCCTGCAGGGCACGGTGACCGACGGCGCCACCAAGCTCGAGCTGACCAACCTGAACTCGCCGGCCGTCAACACCGGCGGTATCGGCCTCTACACCCCGGAGTGGGGCGATGCGGCCCGGACCCGGACCGTGGACGGCCTGCCGACCGTGCGCGAGGTGATCCTTCGCGACGGTGTGGTCGTCTCGTCGGCAACCACTCCGGCAACCACCCCGCTGGCAGCCGGCGAGCAGGCGCTGATCGGCCGCGAGGCAGGTGCTGACGCACTGACCGCGCTGCAGGTCGGCGACCATGTCGACGTCGCGTACGGCCTGCGTCCCGACGCCGGCGCTGTCGCGGCCGCGGTCAGCGGCAACTCGCAGCTCGCGAAGGACGGCAAGGTCCCCGACGACGTACCGGACGCTGACCTCGCGCCGCGGACCGCGATCGGGTTCAACGCCGACGGCAGCCGGATGATCCTGCTGACCGTCGACGGCCGGGCGACCGGATCGCGCGGGCTGTCGCTCAAGGAGATGGGCCAGCTGATGATCAGCCTCGGGGCTGACGACGCGCTGAACCTCGACGGCGGCGGCTCGTCCACGATGCTGGCCCGGACGCCGGGCAAGGCCGCGCCGGATGTGGTCAACGACCCGTCCGACGGCGGCGAGCGGCTGATCCCGAACGGTCTCGGCCTGCTGCCGGTCAAGGGCTCCGGCAAGCTGAAGGGCTTCCGCGTCGAGTCGGTCGGCACCTCCCAAGAAGGCCCCGACGCCGACATCTCGCGCAGCTCCCGCGTCCTCAGCGGACTCAGCCGAGTCCTGAGCGCCACCGGGTACGACGAGACCTACGCACCCGCTTCCGGTACGCCGTCGTGGTACGCGGGCAGCAACGTCCGCGTCGACCAGCACGGCGTCGTCACCGGCCGCCGCGCGGGCGACGTGATCGTGACCGCGACCCGCGGCCCGGCGAACGGAAGGTTCCCGATGACAGTCCTCGGTACGCCGACCCGCCTCGCCCCTTCGACCCGCCAGGTGTCTCTCGCCGACTCCACCGCCAAGGGCTTCTTCGAGGTCGACGGGTACGACGCCGACGGGTTCTCCACCTGGATCGAACCGCGGGACGTCAAGCTCAGCTACGACCCGGCCGCCGTCAAGGTAGTTGCCACACGCAACGGTTTCGAGGTCAACGCGCTGACCGACGATGCGGTCTCGACCGTCATCACCGCGAAGGTCGGTGCCCTGAGCACCCAGTTGAGCGTGACGTCGGGTCTGACCAGCACAGTGGTCGACAAGCTCGACGACCTGACCAAGTGGGCGGCCAACGCCGTACCGGTCGGTGCGGCGACGGCGTCGCGATCTGCTGCTGAGGGGCATGACGGCGGGCCGGCGATCGCGCTCGACTACTCGTTGACGGGCAGCACCGCCACGCGGGCGGCGTACCTCTCGCAGACTCCGCAGCAGACGCTGCCGGGTCAGCCGCAGAAGCTCGGCGTCTGGATCTACGGTGACGGCAAGGGGGAATGGCTTCGGGCGAACGCCTACGACGCGGCCGGCGGTACGGCGCAGACGCTGAACCTTGCGGCCACGGTCGACTGGACCGGCTGGAAGTACGTCGAGGCGGACATCCCGCCCGGGCTGACGTACCCGCTGCGGTTCTGGCGGATCTACGTCGTCGAGACCTCGCCGACCCGGCAGTACTCGGGCCGGATCATCATCGACGACCTGACGATCCGGAGCGCACCGCCGGTGACGATGACGCCGCCGGCGAAGGTGATCGACCCGATGGTCGTCACCGACGGGACGGTGACCGGCGACGGCCGCTGGCGGTTCGCGGTGATGTCGGACGCGCAGTTCACCTCCGACGACCCGAACTCGGACTACGTGAAGCAGGCCCGGCGGACGATCCGCGAGGCGCTCGCGCAGAAGCCGGATTTCCTGGTGATCAACGGCGACTTCGTCGACCGGGCGTTCGGGCCGGACATCGCGCTCGCCAAGCAGATCATCGACGAAGAGGTGGCCGACAAGGTTCCGGTGCACTACGTGCCGGGCAACCACGAGACCTACGGACCGGGCGATCTGTCCGAGTGGAAGAAGGTCTTCGGCGCGGCGACCAGCACGTTCGACCACAAGGGCACCCGGTTCATCCTGCGCGACTCGTCGCTCGGGTCGCTGCGGGCCGGCGGGTTCGACCAGATCCTGGATCTGCGCAAGCAGCTCGACTCTGCGGCTACCGATCGGTCGATCAAGAACGTCGTGGTGATGGCGCACCACCCGATCGACGATCCGTCGCCGACGCAGAACTCGCAGCTCGGCGACCGCAAGGAAGCCGCCATGATCGTTCAGTGGCTGGCCGACTTCCGTGCTTCGACGGGCAAGGGCGCCGCGTACATGGCGGCTCACGCCGGGACGTTCGCGGCGACGCGGACCGACGGTGTGCTGCTGCCGCTGACCGGCAACTCGGGCAAGAGCCCGGCCGCTGCGCCGGATGCGGGCGGCTTCACCGGCTGGGCGCTGGTCGGGATCGACCCGCACGCCACGGCTGCGCCGGCCGGGGAGCGGAACTGGTCGGCGCCGGAGCGGTCCTGGTTCCAGGTCGAACTTCGGCCGCATGTCGACTCGCTCGAGTTGGCCGCGCCTACGTCACTCCGCCGCGGCCAGTCCGCCATCGCGTCCGCCACGGTGATTCAGGAGGACCGGAGGGTTCCGGTCAGCTTCCCGGTCTCCGCGGACTGGTGGGGCTCGACCTTCCTGTACATCGGTCCGGCAAAGGCTGCGCCGTTCTGGGCGGTCGCGTCGTACGACCCGGCGACCGGCCAGCTGACCGCTCTGCACCCGGGCACCGCGCAGCTGGGTGTGACGGTGAACGGCGTCTCCAAGAGCACCACGCTGCGGGTCGATTGGTAGCGTCCTCGGCGTGACTGACGTGGTGGTGCCGCAGCGACTGCGGAGTGGTGATCGGGTTGCTGTGGTGGCGCCGTCGGGCCGCGTGGACGGCGCGCGCCTCCAGATCGGCCTGGAGCACCTGAGGTCGTGGGGCCTCGAGGTCGACGTGATGCCGTCGGTGCTGGCCGGGCACGAGCGGTTCCAGTACCTGGCCGCGGACGACAAGGCGCGCGCCGAGGACCTGCGGAACGCCTGGCTCGATCCGCAGTACGCCGCGGTGTTCTGTGCGCGTGGCGGGTACGGCGTGCAGCGGATGCTCGAGTACGTCGACTTCGACGAGCTGGTCGCCGTACGGAAGTGGTTCCTCGGGTTCAGCGACATCACCGCACTGCACGAGCCGCTGAACGCACGTGGTCTGGTGACGCTGCACGGTCCGATGGCTGCTGCTGTGGAGCAGTTGGAGAACGAGGTCGGCCGGGAACGGCTGCGGGCGCTGCTGTTCGAGCCCGCGGGCGTGACTGATCTCCTGGCACCGCGTGGCGCGCGCACTGTGGTCGGTGGGGTCGCTGAGGGACGGCTGTGCGGTGGCAACCTGGCCTTGCTCGCGTCCAGCGTCGGTACGCCGACCTACGCGCCTCCTGCCGGTGTGGTCGTGCTGGAGGAGGTCGACGAGGCCGGCTATCGCGTGGACCGGATGCTGACGCAGCTGTTGCGCGCCGGGTGGTTCGATGAGGTGACGGGTTTGGTGATCGGCGACTTCAGCGGCGTCCAGGATCCGGTCGATGTCGTCCGCGAGCGGCTCGAGCCCCTCGGCGTACCGATGGTCGAGGGTGCGGCGATCGGGCACGAAGCGCTGAATCTCGCCGTACCGTTGGGGTTGCCGGTGCGGCTGGACGCGACCGCCGCGACGCTCACCCCAGGTGCTCTCGCAGGAAGCTGAAGGCCTGCGGGTACGCGTCGAGGCGGTTCTTGAGCTTGGCGAGGCCGTGGCCCTCGTCGGGGTACACCAGCAGCTGGCATGGCACGCCGCGCTTCGTCAGGGCCTCGGTGATCTGCTCCGCCTCCGACAACGGCACGCGCGGATCGTTGGCGCCGTGGATGACGAACAGCGGCGCCCGGATGTCGTCGACCCGGCTCAGCGGGCTCGCTGACTCCAGGAACTCGCGTTCGGTCGCCAGGTAGCCGTACTCGCGTTCGCGCATTGTCCGCCGATAGTCCGACGTGTTCTCCAGGAACGTCACCAGCGAAGCGATTCCGACGATGTCCACACCGGCCGCCCACAGGTCCGGCTGGAACGCGACGCCGGCCAGCACCATGTACCCGCCGTACGAACCGCCCCACAGCGCAGCCCTCTTGGGGTCGCCGCCGATGGTTGGCAGCCAAGCGTTGATCGCGGCCAGATCCTTCACCGAATCCAGCCGCAGTTGCCGGTCGTCGAGTGTGTACCAGCGCTTGCCATACCCGGCCGAGCCGCGGACGTTCGGCACGATGACCGTGTGCCCCTCACCGGCCAGCGCCGAGATGATCGGGCTCCACATCCGCAGCGCCGCACCCTCCGGACCGCCGTGCACATGGACCACGGTCGAGCCCAGGTCCGCCGAGGTAGGCCGGAAGACGAATACCGGCACGTGCTCGCCGTCGAACGACGGCACGCGCAGACTCTCCGGATGGTTCAGCTCGACAGGAACCTCCACTGGTCGAACTGCAGTCAGCTCACCGCTCGGGACAAACCGATACACGGTCGGCGGCGTGACCGGCGAGTTGTAGGTGATAGCCGCGAACGAACCGTCGGACGACCAGATCGGGTCCGGCGTCGCCATCGACAACGCCGCGACGCCGCCGGCCGGCAGGTCAAGCGGTGCGACGAGCGAGCCGTCCTCCAGCCGGTGCAGCGCCACCGCCACCTCGCCGTCCTCCAGCACGGCGACCAGCAGGTGCTCGCCGTCCGGTGAGGGCCACCCAGCCAGGTCGCGAGCGTCATCCACGAGTACGTCGCTCCACGAGGCGTCGACCACGTCGTACCGGCGCAGGGCCATGCGGTCGCGGTCCGCGTTCGTCGACACGAGGAACGCCGACGAGTCCGGAAGCCAGGCGACGGCGCCCTGGTCGTTGTGCGCGTCCTTTGGGGTGAGCTCCGTGATGGTCCGGCTCGACGTCTCGACCAACAGCAGTTGCATCGAGTTCGCCGGGGTGCTCGCCTTCGCGAGGACGACCCACTTGTCGTCCGGGGACGGGTTGACGCCCATCACCCAGCCGCCCTCGTCGTACAGGACGGTCTCGCGACCGGTGGCGAGGTCGCGTGCGACCAGATCGAAGTCGACGCCGTTGCGGCGATTCGTCGTGTAGAGCATCCGCCCGGCCCGCGCGTCGACCAGGTGATGGATGTACTCCGAGTCGTGGACCAGAGGGGTCAGCGTAGGCAGACCGGGCTCTTCGAGATCCAGCACGGAGAGCTGACCGCGCTCGTCACCGCCGGTGTCGTGCTCGATGACTACGCGGCTGCTGCCCGGCACGAACCGGGCGCCACGGCAGGTGTCACCGAGATCGGTGAGCGCTCGCCAGGACCCGTCAGGCGCGACTTCGTTGACCTGGCGGGTGCCGGTGCCGTCATACAGCACGAGCATCCGGCCCTCGTCGTCCACATCGAGGGCCATCGTGGTGGGCAAGGAGAACAGCGTCGTCAGCAGCACGCGTTCATCCTCACACGGCGACGGGTGGATCCGCCGGGATCGCAGTTGATCCTGTGGATAACCGCGGATCCACCCGTCCGTGTGTCAGCGTTCGCCGTGCCAGGAGTGCCACAGAGCGGCGTACGCACCCTGGGCGTCGACCAACTCGTCGTGGGCGCCCAGTTCGACGATCTTGCCGTCCTCGACGACCGCGATCACGTCCGCGTCGTGCGCTGTGTGCAGCCGATGCGCGATCGCCACCACGGTCCGACCCTCCAGAACGGTCGCCAACGACCGCTCCAAGTGCCTCGCCGCGCGCGGGTCCATCAACGAGGTCGCCTCGTCCAGGACCAGCGTGTGCGGGTCTGCGAGCACCAACCGAGCCAGAGCGACCTGCTGCGCCTGAGCCGGCGTCAGCGAGACCCCACCAGAGCCCACCTCGGTGTCCAGCCCGTCTTCGAAGCCGGCCACCCAACCATCGGCGTCGACCGAACGCAGTGCTGCCCACAGGTCGGTGTCCGTCGCGCCCTGCTTCGCCAACCTCAGGTTGTCGCGGACACTGCCCACGAACACGTGGTGCTCCTGGTTGACGAGGGCAACATGGCTGCGGACCTGCTCGGCAGACATCTGGTCCAGCGCCGCACCACCCAAGGTGATGTCACCGACGCGTGGCGAGTAGATGCCGGCCAGCAGTCGACCGAGCGTCGATTTCCCTGCACCAGAAGGCCCTACGAGCGCCACGCGCGCTCCCGGCTCGACCGTCAGCGTCACACCGTGCAGTACGTCGCGACCCTCGAGGTAGCCGAACCGCACATCGTCCGCCAGCACAGTCCGGCCGTCCGGCTCGGCATCGCCATCCGTCGCGGCAGTCTCCACCTCACGGACGCCGACCAGCCGCGCCAGCGACACCTGGGCCACCTGCAGCTCGTCGTACCAGCGGATCATCATGTTGACCGGCTCGACCAGCATCTGGATGTACAGCGCACCCGTGGTGAGTGCGCCGACAGTGATCCAGCCCTGGATGGCGAAACCGCCACCGATCACCAGCACGGCGGCCAGCGCGACCGTGTGGGTCATGTTGATCACCGGGAACAGGATCATCCGCAGGTAGAGCGTGTACCGCTCCCACGCGACCCACTGACCGATCCGGGTGTCACCGAGCTTGATCCGGCGGTCGCCGAGCCGGTGCGACTCCACGGTCCGGCCCGCGTCGACGGTCTCGGCCAGGGCGGACGCGACAGCGGCGTACCCGGCTGCCTCCGACCGGTAGCCGGATGGTGCGCGCCGGAAGTACCAGCGGCCGCCGATGATCAGGATCGGCGCGGCGATCACCACCGCCACAGCCAGCGGCGGCGAGGTGACGACCAGTGCACCGATCAGCAGACCGGCCCAGATCACAGCGATCGTCAGCTGCGGTACGGCGTCGCGCATGGCGTGCGACAGCCGGTCGATGTCGGTCGTGATCCGGGACAGCAGGTCACCGGTCCCGGCGCGCTCCAGCACGCCGGGCGGCAGCCCGACCGAGCGGACCAGGAAGTCCTCGCGCAGGTCCGCGAGCATCTCCTCGCCCATGACCGCCCCACGGAGCCGAGTCATCCGGACGAAGATCGTCTGGACGACCAGGGCGATGACGAAGCCGAGCACGACGTACGGGAGCTGCACATCGGTCTTGCCCTGCGAGAGCTTCTCGACGACGTTGCCGAGCAGCCAGGGCCCGACCATGCCGCTCAGCGCCGCCACTGCGTTGACCAGCGTGAGCCAGCCGAACGCACGGCGGTGCCGGCGGAACAGCATCTTCAGGTAGGCGCGCACAGTCGCGCTGCCTGCCACCGGGAGCCGCACTACTTCCTGCGGGGCTGCCGGGTCGTACAGAGGGCGCTTCACGCCAACTCCTCAACGGTTTGTTCGTCTTCACGGGTTACTGCGGCGCGGTACCGCGGGTTGGTGTGCAGCAGGTCGTGGTGCGTCCCGACCGCGTCGACGCGGCCGTCCGGCACGAACACCACTCGCTCCGCCCGGTCCAGCATCAGTGGGCTCGACGTGAACACCACAGTGGTCCGGCCGGCGCGCAGCAGCTGCAGACCGTCGGCGATGCGCGCCTCGGTGTGCGCGTCCACCGCACTGGTCGGCTCGTCGAGCACCAGCACCTGCGGGTCGACGTACAGCGAGCGAGCCAATGCCACGCGCTGCCGCTGGCCACCGGACAAGGAGCGTCCGCGCTCGGTCAGCACTGCGTTCATCGCGTCGGACTCACCACCAGGCAGCGTCTGCCGCAGTACGTCGAGAATGTCGGCGCACTGCGCGGCGTCGAGCGCTGTCTCCGGAGAGACCGCACCACTCGCCGGCACGTCGAACAGCTCGCGCACCGTCCCCGACAACAGCACGGGGTCCTTGTCCTGCACGAGTACGACGGTCCGCGCCGACTCCAGCGGGATGTCGTCCAGACCGACGCCGCCCAGCAGGACGGACGCCTCACCGTCAGCTGTCGGGCTGTGACCGCCCAACCGGTCGGCCAGCAGGCCACCGGCATCCGGGTCACCTGCGACGACCGCGGTGAAGCTGCCGGCCGGGACGTGCAGGCCGGTGACCGGGTCGAGCAGGTCACCCTGCGGCAGCTGCGCCTCGGCGGTGCCCTTGGTCTCGTCGGTCCGCTGCAGCGACAGCACCCGCGCGGCCCGGCGGGCCGACACCTTCGAGAAGATGAACGCGCTCGCGGTCTCCTCGAACGTGTGCAGCGGCACCAGCATGAACGTGATGAACCCGTACGTCGTGACGAGCTCGCCGACCGAGATCCGGCCCGACGTGACGAGCCGCACGCCCATCCAGACGACGACCACCAGGAACACTCCGAACAGCAGCACCTGCAGCGCCGCGATCAGCGACCACATCCGCGCGCTGCGGACCGCACTGCTCCTGTACTGCTGCGATGCCTCGCGGTAGCGCTCCAGGAAGAGCTGCTCGCCGCCGATGCCACGCAGTACGCGCAGACCGGCGACGGTGTCGGCAGCCAGCTCGGTGGCACGGCCGCCCTTGGCACGCTGCTCGTCGGCGCGACGCTCCGCGGGACCCATCAGCGGGACGATCGAGAACGCCAGCACCGGCACAGCGATGGCGACAACCAGGCCGAGCTGCGGCTCGTAGAACAGCAGGCCGATGACGACCGCGAAACAGGTCAGCAGCGCGGCGGCGAACCGGCCCAGCACCTCGACGA
The DNA here is from genome assembly GCF_004217145.1 of Kribbella rubisoli. Lineage (GTDB taxonomy): Bacteria > Actinomycetota > Actinomycetes > Propionibacteriales > Kribbellaceae > Kribbella > Kribbella rubisoli. The sequence goes on from NZ_SHKR01000013.1 coordinate 143,463, forward strand.
ACCAGCCGATCTTCTCGACGTCGCCGCTGCTGACGGCGACAACCTCACCGGCGGCGATCCGGCGGGTCAGCAGGGAGCCCAGCTCTGCAGCCTTGCGCATGAGCAGCTGCTGCAGACGGGACGCAGTGCTGATCCAGTTCGTCACCACGGCGCGGTGGAAGAACGAGTCGGCGCCTGCCTTGGCCGCGCCGAAGGCCAGCAGCAGCCCACCGGCCAGCATCAGCTTGGGCCAGGACAGGTCGATCGCGGCCTGGACGGCCAGACCGACGGCAACCGGAGCGGCGGCGATACCGCCGAAGTAGACAAGCCCCCAGAAGACTGCGAGGGCTTGCCCGCGCAGCTGCTGGTGCTCCAGCCAGATGATGAGTCGGAGGCCGGAGCGGGTGTCCGGCACACCCGGGTCGGCGAATGGGATGAGGCGCAAAGACATGACGTCTCACAAACAGGCATAGAGGGATGAAAGAAGGCACCTGACCAGGCGAATAGATCAAGCCTAGGTGGCCCCGCCGACAGTCCGTCAAACCGTTTTCCCAGCCGGTAGTACAGTCTTCAAGCATGGACGGAGCCAGGTGGAGGATCTGACCCGCGGCCGGCGGTTGCTGGTGCTGGCGATCTGCTGTTCCAGCCTGTTCATCGTCGGCCTCGACTCGACGATCGTGAACCTGGCGCTGCCGGCGATCCGGTCCGAGTTCGGGGCCTCGGTCGCGAAGCTGCAGTGGACGATCGATGCGTACACGCTGGTGCTGGCGAGCCTGCTGATGGTGTCCGGGTCGACGGCGGACCGGGTCGGACGGCGGCGGACGTTCCAGGCCGGTCTGGTGCTCTTCGGGATCGGGTCGTTGCTGTGCGGGGTCGCGTCGAGCATCGACCTGCTGATCGCGTTCCGGGTGCTGCAGGCCGTCGGCGGGTCGATGCTGAACCCGGTGGCGATGTCGATCATCACCAACACGTTCACCAATCCACGCGAGCGCGCCCAGGCGATCGGCGTCTGGGGCGGCGTGGTCGGGCTGAGCATGGCGGTCGGACCCGTCGTCGGCGGTGCGCTGGTCGATGCGGCCGGGTGGCGGTTCATCTTCTGGATCAACGTGCCGGTGACGATTGCCGCCGTACTGATGACTGCGTTCTTCGTGCCGGAGTCTCGCGCGGCGGTCCCACGACGGATGGATCCGGTCGGGCGGGTGCTCGTCGTACTGCTACTTGGCGGGCTGACCTACGGGATCATCGAGGGCCGTTCGGCCGGGTGGGGCTCGCCGCTGATCATCGGGTGCTTCTTGGTGTGCGTATCGGCCGCGGTGACGCTGGTGTACTACGAACGCCGCCGGGAGGAGCCGCTGCTCGAACCGCGGTTCTTCCGGAGTGCGCCGTTCTCGGGAGCCACGCTGATTGCGGTGTGCGGGTTCTCGGCGCTGTCGGGGTTCCTGTTCCTCAACTCGCTCTATCTGCAGTCGGCACGTGGTTTCACGGCACTGCACGCCGGACTGCTGACGCTGCCGATGGCGGCGATGACTGTGGTGTTCGCACCGATCTCTGGCTGGCTGGTCGGCCACCGTGGTCCGCGCGTACCTCTAGTAGTCGCGGGGACGATGCTGACGGCGTCCGGGCTGATCCTGTCGCGGCTGGGGACCTCTACGTCCACCGTGCAGTTGCTGATCGGCTATCTGGTCTTCGGACTCGGCTTCGGCATGCTGAACGCACCCATCACCAACGCCGCCGTGTCTGGCATGCCCCGCTCCCAGGCCGGTGTCGCAGCAGCCATCGCCTCGACCAGCCGCCAGGTCGGCGCCTCACTGGGCGTCGCAATCGCTGGCACTGTGCTCACGGCCCGTCTGGTCGGCCCACTCGAAACAGGCTTCGTCGACGCCGCCAGGCTGTGCTGGTACATCATCGCCGGCTGTGGGGCGTTGGTCCTGATCCTCGGCCTCATCACGACCAGCGCCTGGGCTCGGCGTACTGCGGACGCTCTCGTCAAGGCTGGATGATGGCGGCGCGGGTCAGGGCCTTGAGGCGGCCGCGGAGGATCTTCTGGCGGCGCTCTTCGTCGGGGAACAAGGCCAGGTAAGCGGGGCCGTTTGCTGCGAGCAGGTCGTCGTCCAGCCGACGTACTGTCCCGGCTGGAGCCCTGTGGTTCATCGCGGTCTGGACTGCTTCGCTGTCGATGCCGGTCAGGTGCTCGGTGAGCTGCTCCTCGGTGGTGACGCCGAGGCGGTGCAGGATGCCGAGGATCCAGGCGTAGTGCGTGGTCTTGGCGTGCGGCGCGTCCGGGTAGCGCCGGGTCAGGTACGTCGTCAGCGTGCCGGTCGTCAGGTCCAGCGGGGCCTTGTCGTCCGCCGTGGCCGCCAGCTCGCGGTACAGCCGGTCGATCTCGGTGAACTCGTTGTCGGCCAGCTCCATCAGCGCAGCGGCGAGCAGGAAGCGCCGGTCGAACTCCGGCCTGCGGCCCGGCGGGATGTCCAGCTTGTACCTGATGTCGTGCTCGAACTCGGCCCACGCGTGCTGGACCGCCGTACGGACCTGGATCTCCATCACCAGGTTCTTCAGTACGGCGTACTCCGGCAGCTCGCGGCGGTGTGCGTTCAGCCGGACCAGATAGTGCTTGCTGGCGTATCCGAACACGCCCTGCGCCCGCGTGTGCGCGCCCATGTCGGTGTGCTCGACGATCTCGAACTCTTCCTCGATCACCTCGCACACCCGGTCCACCGCCTCGACCAGGAACGTGATCACCCGCGCCGCCACCAGGTCGGTGATCTGGTTCAGCGGATCGTCGTACTTCGGTCGGCTCGGATCGTCCGGATGCGGCTTCGACGCCTTCGCGAGGAACGACTCCGGGTCCTTGGCACGGGCGGTCGCGGTCAGGTAGTTGATGCCTTCTTCTTCACCGATCAGCTCGTTGATCAGCGCCTCGAGCTTGCGCGCGCCACCGACGTACTGCTGGTGCACCCGCTCGTACACCGCCCCCGCCTGCTCCGCCATGCCGGAACCCTAGGACATGTCCTGGTGGTCTTGCGGTCGCTCGTGGTGTCTACCGCTTTCTAGTCAATTTGCTAGAAAGTTGTAGAGAGTCCTCGCGACACGCTCTGGTTCTTGATTGGTCAATCTACGGAAAACGCTAGACGGGCTCATACAGTGAAAGCATGGATCCGATCCGGAATCCCTATGCGCCCGGCGCCGGCCAGCGGCCGCCTGAGCTGGCCGGACGCGACATCGAGGTGCGGCAGTTCGAGGTGGTCCTCGAGCGGGTCGCGGCAGGCAGACCGGAGCGGAGCCTCGTGCTCAGCGGACTCCGGGGCGTGGGTAAGACAGTGCTGCTCAACACGTTGCGTTCGCAGGCGATCAAGCGGGCCTGGGGCACCGGGAAGATCGAGGCACGGCCGGAGCAGAGCATCCGGCTGCCGATCGCGCAGGCGCTGCACACCGCGATGCGGGAGCTGGGCCATCGGCATCGCGACGATGAGCGGGTCGACCAGTTCAGCGCCGTACTGAAGGCTTTCGCGCTGCGGACCGGGGCGGAGGACCGGAAGGGGATCCGCTGGCATCCGCCGGTGGACGTGGCCGCGGCGAAGGGGCGGGCGGACTCCGGTGACCTCGAGATGGACCTGATCGAGCTCTTCACCGACGCTGCTGATCTGGCTGGTGACCTGTCTGTCGGGGTCGGGCTATTCATCGACGAGATGCAGGACATCAGCCCGGACGACCTGTCCGCGCTGTGCGCCGCTTGCCACGAGATCTCGCAGCAGAGCGCGCCGTTGGTTGTTGTGGGTGCCGGGCTGCCGCATCTGCCCGCCGTACTTTCGGCCAGCAAGTCGTACTCCGAGCGGCTGTTCCGGTATGTCCGCGTCGACCGGTTGGCGCGTGACGCGTGCGACCGCGCGCTGATGGTGCCGGCGGAGAGCGAAGGCGTCCAGTACGACGAGGAGGCGCTGGACGAGCTGTACGCCCAGACCGACGGCTACCCGTACTTCGTGCAGGCCTTCGCCCACTCCACCTGGGACCACGCGCCGACGTCACCCATCACCATCAAGGACGTCGCCGTAGCTGCTCCTGAAGCGTCTGCCGAGTTGACCGTCGGCTTCTTCGGCTCACGGTACGAACGCGCCACCCCGGCCGAACGCGAGTACATGCGCGCAATGGCCGAGCTCGGCATCGGCGTAGACGACGGCTCCGTCCCCACCGCCGAAGTAGCCAGCACCCTAAACCGCAAACCCCAGTCGCTGTCACCCGCCCGAGACGGCCTCATCAAGAAAGGCCTAGTCTTCTCCGCCGAACGAGGAACCGTAGCCTTCACCGTCCCCCACTTCGGAAAATTCCTCCGCACTCGTACGGCTTAACGGAACTGGGGTTTCGTGAGGGGGCAGGTAGTCGATAGGGTCGAGTGTCATGACCACCCGGCGGAGCGGCCAGCGTGCGGGCACGCGTGGGCGGCATAGTCGGCGGAAGTCGTATCGGGGGCAGTGGTTCGCGGTGACTGCCCTGGCGGTGCTGGGGACCGTGGTGGTGGCGCATCCGGATGTGGCGCATCGGGCCAGCCTTGCGGCTGAGGTGGTTGCGGGGGCCAACGAACCCGTGAGTGCGGCGCCGGTGGTCGAGACGCCCAGTGTGACGCCGACGCCGGTGGTGACCCCGACGCAGAAGTTCACCACCCCGTTGCGGCCGGCACCGACCTTGACGCGGAAGCCGAAGAACGCGAAGCCGAACGTGCTGGTGTCGACCGGGAAGCTTGCCGTCGTGCCTGGGTTCAACAAGGCGAGCGGCGTCCGCGACAAGCTCACCTACCGCGTCGAGATCGAGGAGGGGCTGTCGGTCAACGGAGCCGCTGTCGCCGCGGCGATCCACAAGACGCTCACGGACCCGCGCGGATGGCAGGCGCTGCACCCGGTGAGCTTCGAGCGGACCGACAAGGTCGACGCCGATCTCCGGATCATCCTCGCGACGCCGGCGCTGACCGACAAGCTGTGTCTGCCGCTCGACACCGGCGGTGAGGTGTCCTGCCGGGTCGAGGACCGCGTGGTGCTGAACGCGAAGCGGTGGATGTACGGGATCCCGTCGTACAACGGGAACGTCGAGCTGTACCGCAGCTACCTGGTCAACCATGAGGTCGGTCACGCGCTCGGGCACGGGCACTCGACCTGCACCAAGCCGAAGACCCCCGCGCCGGTGATGATGCAGCAGACCAAAGGCCTGGCAGGCTGTCTTCCGAACGCCTGGCCGACCATCAAGGCAACCTGAGAAACAGAGTGTCCCGCAAGCGAGCTACCTCACTTGCGGGACACTAGGTACGACGGGAGGGAGCAGCGAATGTCGTCACAGGACTTCCCGACGTACGGCCGGGGCGATCAGCCCCAGCAGCCCGAGCAGCAGCCCGGCGAAGAGCACCACTACCCCCCGCCCACCCCGTACGGCGGTGGCACGTACGGCACTGGCCGCGGCACTCCGCCGGTCGAAGGCCCGTACGCGCCGCCCCAGCCCTACGGCACCCCACCAGGTCAATACGGCGTCCCGCCGCACGCGCAGGCTGGTCCGCACCACGCCCAGCCGCCCAGCTACCGCCCCGGCATGCCGTACGGCGCTCCGTCGAGCCCCGAGCCGCACGAGCTCCCCGTGTACGGAAGGGAGCAGCCGCGCGACCCCCGTGCTGCCCGCGTCGTCGGTCTGGCCACTGTGATCGCCGGGTTCTACGGTCTGCTCGTCATCTCCGTCCAGCGGGTCTCGCTGCGCGACATCTCGCAGGCGCCGGGCTCACCGCTCAACCACCCGCTCCGCACCGACGTGATCGACGCGATCGGCCAACTGCTGCTCGTGGTCGTCGGGGCGGGCGCGCTGTTCATGTGGATCCGCGACGTACTCGCCCGCCGCAAGGCCGGCCGCCAGCCGGAGCCGGCTGAGCTGGTCGGACTCGGCCTGGTCGCGCTCTCCGCAGTACCGATCCTGGTCTGGCTGATCATGGTGCTGACCACCGGCCTGGGATCCATCGACGGCGCGGTCGACCGGCTGCCCACGGCGTACGGCTGGGGTGGTGCCGGTCTGCTGATCCTCGCGGTCGGTCTGTTCCTCGGGTACCGCGAACTGAAGCCCGACGTGCCCAACCCGGTCGTCCAGGGCCCACCGGTCAAGGCACCCTGGGAGTGAGCGCACCGGTCGTCCTGGTGCCCGGCCTGGGCCTCGGCCCCGAGTCGTACGCCCGGACCGTAGAGCATCTCGTCACGCCGTACCACGTGGTCACCTTGCCCGGGTACGGCGAACCGGCCGGTGCCCGCGAGGACCTGCACCCGCGCGCACTGGCAGTCGCCCTCGCCGAGAAGGTTCGCGGGCGCTCCGTCCTCGTCGGCCACTCCGCCAGCTGCCAGATCGTCGTCGAAACCGCAGTCAGGTACGCCGACCTCGCGCACGCCGTCGTACTTGTCGCGCCGGCAGGTGACGCCCGCATGTCCAGCTGGGTCGACCGTACGGTGCGCTGGCTGGGCTCCGCCGTACCGGACTCGCCCAAGCTGATCCGGACCGTGACCCCGCAGTACGCGCGGACGACGCTGCCGACGATCGCCCGCGCGGTTGAGGCCTCACGGCATCACGACCTGGCCGAAGTGATCTCGCAGGTCAAGGCACCGGTGTTCATCGTCCGCGGCAAGTACGACCTGCTCTCGACGGCGGAGTGGGTCCAGCGGCTCGCCGAGCTGAGCCACGGTGAGGCCCGGAGCTTCGCCACCGGCGCCCACATGCCGGTCGTCACCAACGGTCCGGAGCTCGCCGCTCTCATAGAACGAGCAGCCGCCCTGCCGGAAACTAGCTGACGCGTTAGACTCCAAAGCACAAACCTATGCGGGAGCTCGCACCGAAGACGCGCGGGCTGAGAGGGCGACAGCTTGGGTCGCCGACCGCCTGAACCTGACCGGGTAATGCCGGCGTAGGGATTGGGGTCACTCATGACCGATACCGCTGTTCGTCCTGCCAGCACCACTGAGGCGCCGCTGGTCCTCACCACCGATGCGCCGCGGACGCTCGGCTTCTTCGACCAGTTCACGCTGTGGGGCAACTTCGGCATCTCGCTGTTCGGCCCGGTGACCGGTGCGCTCGTGGCGGCGTACACGGGCTCGCTGTGGCAAGGGCTGCTCGCTGTCGTCGTCGGGTGCGGGATCGGGGCGCTCGTGCTGGGTGGCGCGGCCGTGTTCGGGTCGCACACCGGTGCGCCGGCGATGGCGAGCCTGCGGGGGCTGTTCGGCCGTCGCGGCTCGATTGCGCCGACCATTCTGAACATCGCGCAGAACGTCGGCTGGGCCACGATGGAGATCATCGTGATCTCGCAGGCCGCGGTCGCGGTGACGAGTGAACGCTGGCGCTGGCTGTTCGTCGTACTGGCCGGGATCATCGCGACGACGATGGCGGTCCGGCCGCTGGGCAGCGTGAAGATCCTGCGGAAGTTCATGGTGTGGCTGGTGCTGATCGCGTCGGTCTACCTGTTCGTGCAGGTGCTCAGCAAGCCGGTGCACGCTCTGCCGCAGGACAGCGTCTTCGGCTTCTGGCCGGCCGTCGACCTCGCCGCCGCGGGTGTCGTGTCCTTCGCCCCGCTGGCCGCCGACTACACGCGGCACTCGCGCACCAACAAGGCTGCGTTCGGTGGATCCGCACTCGGCTACGGCCTCGCAGCGATCGGGTACTACGCCCTCGGCGTCGTCGCAGTGGCCACATTGCAGACCAACAGCGACGACGTGATCACCGCACTGGTCACCCTGCCCGCCGGTGCGATCGCACTGTTCGTACTGCTGGTGGACGAGGTCGACGAGGCGTACGCGAACGTCTACTCGACCACGATGGCCGCGCACAACCTGGTCGGCCACATCGACCGCCGGTGGATCTCGGTCGCGATCGGCGTGCTCGCCACCGGGATCGCGCTGATGGTTGACCTAGGCAACTACACACAGTTCCTGTACCTGATCGGCTCGGTCTTCATCCCGTTGTTCGCGGTCGCGATCGCCGACTTCTTCGTTGTCAGCAAGATGAACTGGGACGTGTCCGGTACGGCGAAGTTCCGTTGGCAACCGACGCTCGCGTGGCTGATCGGATTCGTCGCGTACCAGCTGGTCAACCCGGGCACTGTCGCAGGCTGGTCGCCGTTCTGGACCGACGTACAGCAGGCCGTCTTCAACAACCACCCGGTCCCGACCTGGCTCGGCGCGACGTACACGTCGATCGTCATCTCGATGCTGGCCGCGATTCTCCTCGGCCGGATAGGCCGCCGACAGACTGCCTGAACAGATTGCAGGTCAGTCGCGTGGTCCCGGCGTACGGCCGGCGAGGTGACCGACGTACTCGCGTACTTCAGGAAAGGCAGGGCCCTGGTCACTGACCCGGAGTAACCGGAATACTTGCGGCATGCTGAATTCCGCACTGCGCAGCCGGGCCGAGTACGCGGAGCTGGGGGCCGACGGGTTGGCCGCGCGTACGACGCCTGAGCGGGACGCGCTGATCGTCAAGGCCGTCGAGGAGCTGCTGGACGGCAAGGAGTCGGTGCTCGACCTGTGCTGCGGGTACGGGCGGGTCGCGTTGCCGTTGCGTAAGGCCGGGAAGGTCGTCCGCGGGCTCGACATCTCGCCGAACCTGATCGAGGCCGGCCAGGCGAAGGCGGCCGAGGAGGAGCTCGCGATCGACTGGGCGATCGGCTCGATGACCGATCTGCCGTACAAGTGGGACTCGTTCGACGCGGTGATCTGCCTGTGGACGGCGTTCCACGAGCTGTTCGCCGAGGACGAGCAGATCTCCACGATCTGCGAGATCTCCCGGGTGCTGAAGCCGGGCGGGATCGCGATCATCGAGGGCCCGGCCTGGGGACCGGCGACCGCGGCCGAGATCGCGAACGGGATGCGGCAGGGGCCGGAGCACCGGATCGTCACGACCGAGTTCAGCGACAACCGCAGCGGTGTGCACTTCATCCACGACGAGATCAGCTACGGGCGCCTCTGCGCGGCCGCCGGAATCGACGACTACAAGGTCTACAAACGTGACTGGGGCGGACGTCGCCGGCTGATCCTCGAGATCCACCAGCCCGCAACTGACTGACACGTCAGGAGGAGCAGATCCCCACTCCACATTGGGGACCTGCTCCTTGTTTTACCGAGTCTAAAACCGTTCCGGGCAATTCCGGAAAACTCAGCTTTTTGCTTCGAGATTCAGCAAGAATCGTTTGGCGTCCAGCCCGCCGGCGTACCCGGTGAGGGCTCCGTTCGCACCCACGACCCGGTGGCACGGCAGGACGACGCAGACCGGGTTCGCGCCCAGCGCCGTACCGACCGCACGGGCCGCCTTGGGCTTGTCGATGTCGGCGGCAACAGTTCCGTACGTCGTCGTCGCGCCGTACGACGTGTGCGTCGGCAGATCCGTGAGGACGAGCCGCTGGAACGGCGTCGCCAGCGCGAGGTCCACCTCGAGGTCGAAGGTCTGACGGCTGCCGGCGAGGTATTCGTCGAGCTGTCGTCGTACGTCGTCCAGCGGGCGGGCCTGCCGGAGTACGCGCGGGGACACGGCCCGGGCGAGGCGGGTGGTCATCGTCTCCTCGTCGCCGAACGAGCTGGCGACGACGCGGCCGTGGGCGATCGCGAGCAGCATCGTCCCGATCGGGGTGTCGTGCAGCGTGTAGGCGACGTCGGCGTCCGGAAGAACGGGTGGTTCGAGGTCGGGCATGGCGAGCCGGGTCAGCCGGCTCTCGAGATCAGTCATCATCTACTCCGAGTTTGCTGCGCAGGGTCGCGAGCGCGTCGCTGACGAGCCGGCGCGATGCGGCGGGCGTGGTGTCCAGAGCGGCGGCCACGCCGTGGTGGTCCAGGTCGCCGACGTATTTGAGCGTGACCGCGAAGCGTTGCCGCTCCGGGAGCTCGTTGACCGCCCGCCAGAGGTCGGGGTCCGGCCAGGCGGCGGCGTCCGGGCCCTCGACTGTCACCGGCGGCGCCTCGTCCAGCGGGCGCTGCGGTTTCCGCGCCCGGTGTACGTCGGTCGCGCACCGGGCCGTGATGGTGAGGAGCCAGCTGCGCAGGTTCTTCGCCGACGTCAGCGCCGGGTACGCCGCGTACGCCTTCTCCCAGGCGCGTTGCGCCGCGTCGTCGCCGTCCACCGGCCCGGCCATCGCCCGCGCCAGCCGGGCAACGTCGCGCCAGTGCGCGTCGATCAGCGCCTGGAACGGCGGCAGCTCGACCTTCTCCCGAGTCATCACGACAGTAGAACGCACGCAGCGGCCCGCGTGTGAGGGTGGCCGGTCCAGATCACGAGATTGTCTAGTTAGCCAATAGACAATGATGCGAAGATAGCTGACATGACGACGACACTCCTCACCCGCCGTCGCGTCATCGATCTGCTGCGGACGGCGAGCGCCACCTGTCGGTGACGCCTGTTCTGCCACTTCGCTCTGCATGAGGCCCCGTCGATGCCGGCCTCCACCTCCCGCCCGGTAGTTGCTGCCGGTCGTCCCTGCCCCGATTCCGAGGGAGAGACATGTCTTTGCCTGCCCTGAATCGTCCTGCCCTGTCCGTCGTACCCGACCATGCCGAAGAACGGGTGGTGGACGCCGATGTCTACCGGTCCGTCTTCCGTCGCCACGCCGCCGGTGTCGTGGTGATCACCGCGGACGCCGGCCACGGCCCGGCCGGCTTCACCGCAACCTCGCTGGTCTCGATCAGCCTGCTGCCGCCGCTGGTGTCGTTCGCGATCGCCACCAGCGCCTCCAGCTGGCCGACCGTCAGTACGGCGAACAGCCTGGTGATCAACTTCCTGTCCGCCGACCAGCACGGGATCGCGGGCCGGTTCGCGACCAGCGGGATCGACCGGTTCGCCGAGCCGACCAACTGGTCCCGCCTGGCCACCGGTGAGCCCGTTCTCGACGAGGCCCCGAGCTACCTGCGCGCCCAGGTGGAGCACCGCTTCGCCGTCGGCGACCACTACCTGGTCGTCGCGCGCCTTGCCACCCACACCGAACGACGTGAACACGAGCCGCTGCTCTACCACGACGGCCACTACGCGAAAGCCCACCATGTCTAGAAAACGCCTGTACGCCGCCCTTGCCCTTCTCGCCCTGGTCACCGGCTGCAGCGGCAACGCGGCCGCCGACGGAGCCGCCAAGCTCTCGCTGGACGCCGCTCTGCCGACAACGGTCCCCGACGGTACGAAGATCGTCGTCGGCGATCCCGCAACCGAGGTCGCGCTCAAGCTGTCCGGTCAGTACGACAAGGTCTCGAAGTACGTGCAGTTCGCGAACCTGAGCGGCGGTCCGCAGACCACCGAGGCGTTCCGGGCGCACGCTCTCGACGTCGGCTCGGTGGCCGAGATCCCGCCGATCCACGCGACCTGGACCGGGCTGCACGTCAAGATCGTCGCCTCGAAGTTCCGCCAGGACCCGCTGAACCACCCGATCTACCAGCTCGGCATCGCGCCGGGAACCACGGTGAAGACGCTGTCCGACCTGCGCGGCAAGAAGATCGCGTACAGCCCCGGCCAGGCGCAGGGCGCGCTCGTGCTGAAGGTGCTGCAGAAGGCCGGTCTGACCAAGAACGACGTGAAGCTGGTCGAGCTGCCGAGCACCGGTGACGTCTACACGAACGCGCTGGCCGCCAAGCAGGTCGAGGTAGCCCCGATCGGCGGCGTGCAGATCAAGCGGTACCTGGCGAAGTACGGCAAGGACGGCGCGACGACGATCCCGCACGGGATCCGCGACGACGCCGGCCACCTGTACGTGCCGACGGAGTCGCTCGAGGACAGCGGCAAGGCGGCCGCGATCCGTGCGTACGTCGCCGCGTGGGGCGTCGCGCAGATCTGGATCGACACGCACCCCAAGGAATGGATCCAGGGGTACTACGTGAAGGACCAGGGGCTGACCGAGTCCGATGGTCAATGGCTGGTCGACAACGCCGGTCACCCCGACATCAGCGCCGACTGGAGTGGTGCGATCCAGCGCCAGCAGGCCACCATCGAGCTGCTCGCCAAGGAGACCGGCAACAAGGTGATCCAGGCCAAGGACCTGTACGACCTGCGGTTCCAGACCGTTGCCGCGGACGCGATCAAGGCAGGTGCCAAATGAGCGCGACAACCCTCCCCGGGCTGCGGTCCCGCGAGGCGGCGGCGCGTCCCGTCGTACGGCGTCGTCGGCTCGGACCGGGGAAGCCGATCAGGTTCGGGGCCGCGATCGGCCCCGTGCTGTTGCTGGCGATCTGGAGTATCGGATCGGCCACTGGTTGGATCGACCAACGAGTCCTGTCCGCGCCGTGGACCGTGGTGACCACGGCCGCTGACCTGATCGCGGACGGGCGGCTGCAGTCGAACCTGTGGACATCCGCCCAGCGAGCCCTGATCGGGCTCGCACTCGGGATCGTGCTCGGCGTCGTACTGGCGCTGATCTCCGGCCTCTCCCGCCTCGGCGAGGCCGTGCTCGACGGACCGATCCAGATCAAGCGGGCGATCCCGTCGCTGGCACTGCTGCCGCTGCTGATCCTCTGGCTGGGCATCGGCGAGTCGATGAAGATCGTCACGATCCTGCTCGGGGTGTTCATCCCGATCTACATCCACACCCACAACGGCTTGCGCACGATCGACAGCCGGTACGTCGAGCTCGCGCAGACGGTCGGGCTGTCCCAGTGGGAGTTCATCCGGCGCGTGGTCCTGCCGGGTGCGCTGCCCGGGTTCCTGCTCGGACTGCGGTTCGCGGTGACCGGCGCGTGGCTGTCGCTGGTCGTCGTCGAGCAGATCAACTCCACCAGCGGTATCGGCTACATGATGGAACTGGCCCGCACGTACGGACAGACCGACATCATCATCGTCGGCCTCGTCGTGTACGGCGCCCTGGGCCTGCTCTCCGACGCCGTCGTCCGCCTGATCCAGAGGAGGGCCCTCTCATGGCGCCGAACGCTAGCCTCGTAAGCACGGTCCAGGTCCGCGATCTGGTCCGCCGGTACGACGATCGCGCCGTACTGGACGGGCTCGATCTGGACATCGAACCGGGTGAATTCGTTGCCCTGCTGGGGAAGAGCGGCTCCGGGAAGAGCACGCTGTTGCGGGCGCTGGCCGGGTTGGACTACGACGTCGACGGGTCGGGTGAGCTCGCCGTACCGGAGAACGTCTCGGTCGTGTTCCAGGACTCACGGTTGTTGCCATGGGCAAGGGTGCTCGACAACGTCGTACTCGGTCTGAACGGAGCTTTCGATCGCGGTCGCCGCAGTTTGGACGAGGTCGGGCTCGCGGGTCGCGAGCAGGCCTGGCCGAACGAGTTGTCCGGTGGTGAGCAGCAGCGTGTCGCTTTGGCGCGATCGCTGGTTCGGGAGCCGGAGCTGTTGCTCGCGGATGAGCCGTTCGGGGCGCTGGATGCGCTGACCCGGTTGAAGATGCACGTGTTGCTGCGGAAGTTGTGCGCCGCGCATCAGCCCGCCGTACTGCTGGTCACGCACGACGTCGACGAGGCGATCGTGCTGGCCGATCGGGTGATCGTGCTCGATGCCGGCCGGATCGTCGCCGAGGAGACGATCTCGCTGCCCGCGCCGCGGAGTGCGGCCGATCCAGGATTCGCCGCGGTCCGGTCGCGGCTTCTCGACGCTTTGGGAGTTTCGGTATGACCAGACAGCTGCACTTGAACGCGTTCCTGATGAGCACGGGCCACCATGAGGCTTCGTGGCGGTTGCCGGAGAGCAACCCGTTCGCGAACACGTCGGTGGCGCACTACCAGGCTTTGGCGCAGCTGGCCGAGCGCGGGAAGTTCGACTCGATCTTCTTCGCGGATTCGCCCGTGCTGATCGGTACGGTCGGGCGGCGGCCGGCGGGTTCGCTGGAGCCGACGGTGCTCCTCACCGCGATCGCGGCCGTGACGTCGCGGATCGGGCTCATCGCGACGGCGTCGACGACGTACAACGAGCCGTACAACCTGGCTCGGCGCTTCGCCAGCGTCGATCATGTGAGCGGTGGGCGCGCGGGCTGGAACGTGGTGACGACGGCTGGTCCGGATGCGGCGCTCAACTTCAACCTCGCGGACCAGCCGGCGCATGCCGAGCGCTACGAGCGGGCGGCGGAGTTCCTCGAGGTCGCGTACAAGCTGTGGGACTCGTGGCAGGACGACGCCGCGATCGCCGACAAGTCTTCCGGTGTGTGGGCGGTGCAGGAGCGGGTCCAGCCGATCGATCACGTCGGACGGCACTTCCAGGTCCGTGGGCCGCTCAACCTGCCGCGGTCGCCGCAGGGGCATCCGCTGATCGTGCAGGCCGGGTCGTCCGAGGACGGGAAGGGTCTCGCGGCGCGGTACGCCGAGGCGGTGTTCACCGCGCAGCAGACGCTGGAGGACGCGCAGGACTTCTATCGCGACCTGAAGGCACGCACGGCCGCTCTCGGGCGGGACCCGTCCGGGGTGAAGATCCTGCCCGGGATCGTGCCGGTGATCGGCTCGACAGTCGCCGAGGCCGAGCGGCTGGAGCATCAGCTGGATTCGCTGATCCGGCCCGAGTACGCGCGTCTGCAGCTGGCGAAGACGCTCAAGGTGTCGCCCGAGGACCTGCCGTTCGACCAGCAACTCCCCGCGGACCTTCCCGACGAAGACGAGATCGAGGGCGCAAAGAGCCGCTACACGCTGATCGTCACCCTCGCTCGCCGCGAGAAACTAACCGTCCGCGAACTGATCGGCCGCCTCGGCGGTGGCCGCGGCCACAGGACGTTCACCGGCACCCCGGAACAGGTCGCCGACGCGATCCAGCACTGGTTCGAGGCGGGCGCGGCGGACGGCTTCAACATCATGCCCCCAGTCCTCCCGTCCGGCCTCGAGACCTTCGTCAACGAGGTGATCCCGATCCTCCAGTCCCGAGGCCTCTTCCGCACCGAGTACACCGGCACCACCCTCCGCGACCACTACGGCCTACCCCGCCCCACCGGCCGCACCGCATCACTACAGGAAGCAACCGCCTGAACCCGGGCTGGTGCTGGGCCCGCCAGGTGGCCGGCCCAGCACCAACCCGCCGTCAGACCCGGATCCCCACGCCATCACAACTCCTCCAACTCCCGAGAGCCCCGCAGGAGTTCTTACGCCGGCGCAGATTGTGATGGCCTGCAGATCCGCCCCTCCAGCCGACCAAGCCCTCACGCGCGCCGGCGAGCAGCCGCACGTGGGCTTACCTCAGGCCCCGACTCGTACCACGAGCTTTCCGATGGCGCCGCCGTCCTGCATGAGACGGTGGGCCTCGCCGATTTGCTCCATGGTGAAGACGCGGTCGATCCTGATCGGGAGCTTGCCTGCGGCGACCAGGTCGACGTAGCGCTGGAACGCGTCGGCCGGTAGGTCGGAGCTCTCGCCGCCGTACGCCGTCAGCCGGACGCCGTTCGGGATGTAGTCCATCGGGTAGAAGTCCGGGATCGTCCAGTTGTCGCTGAGCATTCCGGTGAAACACACCGTGCCGTGGATCGCGGTTGCTTTCAGCGTGTCCGGTAGGACATTCGTGCCGACGAGTTCAAGTGCTGCGTGAACGCCGTCCGGGAGAATCTCCCGCACCTTTTCCGCAACGTTGCCGTCGTCAACGATCGGATGATCGACACCGAGTTCACGAAGAACATCCAGCCGGTCAGGATTCCGCGTCGTCGAGAACACGGTCAGCCCGTGTTCCTTCGCCAGTACGGCGGCCGCGACGCCCACGGACGACGTACCGCCGCGAACCAGCAACGACTGCCCCGGCTCGATCGCGAGACCCGTGTAGAGCGATCCATGGGCGGTCTGCAGCATCTCCGGCAAAGCGCCGAGTGTCGCCCAGTCGAGGCCGGTCGTCACCGGGATGACCGACGACGCCGGTACGACGGTGTACTCCGCGTACCCGCCGTCGTACTCGCGCCCCATCCCGCCCATCATCGCGACCACCTGCTGCCCGACCGCGAACTCCCCGCCCGGCGCCGCATCGACCGTCCCGGCCGCCTCGATCCCGGGGATGACCGGGAAGCGCGCGTTCGTCGCGAAGCCCGCGCGGAGGTGGTACTCCGACCGGTTCAGCCCGAACGCCTCCACCTTGATCCGCACCCACCCGGCGCGCGGCTCCGGCACGGCGACCCGTCGTACCCGCATCTCCTCCGGCTCCATCGGCCCGTCCAGCACAACCGCCCGCATGTCCATGCCGCCAATCCTGACGCACCGTGTGAAAGAGTTTCCTTCATGCGGAAGCTCCCGCGCGTCGTAGCCCATCGCGGCGCCAGTGAAGTCAGTCCGGAACACACGCTTGCGGCGTACCAGCGGGCGATCGAGATCGGCGCGGACGGTCTCGAGTGCGACATCCGGCTCACCGCGGACGGGCATCTCGTCTGCGTCCACGACCGCCGGATCGACCGCACCTCGAACGGCCGCGGCGTGCTGTCCACGATGAGCCTCGCAGAGCTCGAGGCTTACGACTGGGGCTCGTGGAAGCGTCCGTGGGCCGACCTCGACGACGAGGCCGACCTGCCCGGTCTCGACGAGATGAAGGTGCTCACGCTCGACACGCTGCTGGCGACCGTCCGGGACGCGGGCCGGCCGGTCGAGCTCGCCATCGAGACCAAGCACCCGACCCGGTACGCCGGACTCGTCGAACGCCGCCTGATCGAGGCGCTGGACCGCTACGGCTGGGCCCGTCCGAAACTCGGTTCGGAGTCGCCGGTCCGGGTGATGAGCTTCTCCTGGCTGTCGCTGCGCCGGCTGCGTACGGCGGCCCCCGGCCTGCGCACCGTCCTGCTGATGGACCGCATCCCGCTGCGTTTCCGCGACGGTTCACTACCCACCGGGGTCTCGTACGCCGGCCCGAGCCTGGAGATCGTCACCGCGCACCCGGAGTACGTCGATCGCGCGCAGAAGCACGGGCACCAGGTCCACGTGTGGACGGTGAACGCCGAGGAGGACCTGCGCCGCTGCCGCGAGATCGGGGTCGACGTGGTGATCAGCGACCGCCCGGACGTCGCGCTGAGGGTTCTGGCGGAACCGCCGGAAGAGGTAGGACGTCGTACCTGACCACTTGGTTTGTGACACTTGCGAACGATTTCGTGTGTCATGTGTCACGTGGTCTGGATACGTAGTGAGACGAATGCGGGCGGTTATTGCAACGTTCAATTCCGTCGATTTCGTTACGGTTTCTTCGGATTTAGGCGCGATCTCCGATGCCCTATGTAACGGAATACCTGCGGTGGTTTTCCAGGGCCCGATCGTGGGCAGATGTTCCTGTGGCTGAACCGATCATCGAGGAGACCCTGCTTGTCCTCTGCGACCCTGCCCGCCGACGTTAGCGTCGTGGACGTCGTACTGCCGCATGAAGTGTCCGCGGTAGCGGACGCCCGTCGCCGTCTGGCCGCCTACCTGAAGCGCTACCGGATCACCGATTCCGCTTGTGACGATGCGCAATTGGTGCTCTCGGAGCTGCTGTCGAACGCGATCCGGTACGCACCGCCGTTGCCGGCCGGTGAGGTACGTGCGGCCTGGTGGATCGACCGGGCCGGGATCCACGTCGAGGTCACCGATGGTCGCGGGGACACCGAACCGCAGCGGATCAACGACACCCACCCGGAGTCCGTCGGGGGCCGTGGGCTGGCGATCGTCGACATGCTCACCTCCGGCTGGGACGTTCGTACGGCCGCTCACCACCGGACGGTGCACGCAATCGTCCCGAGCTAGTTCGCACTCGGGCACGTCCGGCTGCAAGACTGCGGGGTTATGGGAAAGAAGTCGCGGCAGCGCGCGAAGAACACGACGACTGTCACTCTGGATCCGGCCGACCTGATGGACGTCGGTCCGCGCGAGCCTTGCCCGTGCGGTTCGGGCAAGCGGTTCAAGCAGTGCCACGGCAAGGACCGGGCCCAGGCCGCGGACGCGTTCGTGGTGCGGCCGTTCGAGGGGCTGCCGGCCGAATGCGACCTGATCGCGTTCCGCGAGATCGTCCCGTCCGGCACCGTCGAGGTCGAGCTGACCGGCGACAACGCAGGCAGGACGATCAACCTCGTCACGCTGCTCCCGATGGCGATGCCGGGCCTGGTGCGCGACGACGAGACGATCTGGATCGGCCTGCAGACACACGCGTCGTCGGGCGATCCGAGCCGCGACCTCGGGCACGCGATCACCGCCGCTCTGCACACCGAGCCGGGCAACCCGATCCAGGTCGGCGACCTGATGAAGGACGGGCCGCGGCTGCAGGACCTGATCGACACCTCGAAGCCGCTCGAGGTCAAGGTGCACGAGGGCTTCGACTACTGGGTCGGCGAGAACGTCGAGGACCCGACCGGTGAGGTCGCCGCCGGCCTGGAGCGTGCGAACGCGGCGGCAGCTCCGACGGTCCGGCTGGAGTCGGTCGACGCGGCGTACTGGACGCAGATCGGCGACCGCATCTACCTGCGCTGGGTCATGCCGCACACCGAGGACACCCTGCTTGACGCGCTGGCCCGCCTGCACGCGGCCGGGTCGTCCACGCTGATCGACGGCAGCCGGTTGATCGGGTCGTTCCGTGCCCTCGGCGTACTCGCACCTGTCTGGGAGCTCCCGGCCGGCACCGAGGCCGCCGACGTCGAGAAGCCGGCGGCCGACTTCGCCACCGCGCTCGAGAAGGCGCTGGCCACCGAGGCACCGCTCACCACCGAGGAGCGGGCCGCTCGAGCCGGTCTCGCCAGCCGCCAGCTCACCATTCGCTGACCGAAACGACGAACGCCCGGCTGAGTCCTTCAGCCGGGCGTTTCGTGTACTTACAGTGGTCTAGGCCGCGAAGGTGATTCTGGGCCTAGGAACGTGGACGGCCCAAGTCCTGCTGACGGGGGAGCAACAGGGCCTGGGCCTAGACAGGAAGAGTACTCACGAAGGTCCTCCGCCACAACCCCCGATCTCACTCCGCGTGTCGTAGGGCTCACGTGACGGCCGGAGCGAGGACTCAGGCGGTCATCGGCGACCGGAGTACGGGGCACGACATGCACCGGGGTCCACCGCGGCCGGAGCCGAGTTCTGAGCCGGAGATCCGGATGACCTCGATCCCGGATTCCTCGAGGCGCGCATTGGTCTCGACGGTCCGCTCGTACGCGATGCAGACCCGCGGAGCGAGGGCGAGAGTGTTGTTCCCGTCGTCCCACTGCTCCCGCTCGGCGGTCACCGGGTCGAGGCCGGTGTCGATCCGCCGGAGGGTGTCGATACCCAGCGCCTTCGCGGCCGCGACCAGGAACGGCTCGGGCTCCGCGATGTGCAGTTGGTCGCCGTCGGTCGTGACCGCGAGCGCCCGCATCTCCTCGGCCATGTTCGGGTACATCAGCACGGCGTCCTTGTCGACCATCGTGCACACGGTGTCCAGGTGCATCGTGGCCCGCTGCTGAGCGATCGGTACGGCGAGAACCGTGTGGGCCAGGTCCTTCGAGAACACCCGTCGCGCCAGTCGCTCCACGCCCGCCGGCGTGGTCCGCTCCCCGACCCCGACCGCGAGTACGCCGGGACCGAGCGCGAGCACGTCGCCGCCCTCGACATGCTCCAGCTGGTGGTCGTACACCTTGTCCACTCCGGCGAACCGCGGGTGGAACGTGTAGATCAGCTCGGTCAGCTGCGTCTCGCGCATCCGGGCCGGCATCGCCAGCGACGTGACCGCCACCGTGTCCTGGATCCAGACGCTCGAGTCGCGGGTGAAGAGCAGGTTCGGCAGGGGGTCGATCAGGAAGTCCTCGTGCGCGAGCAGCGACGTCACGAGCCCGCCCGCCCGGACCTCGTCGTTCCGTACGCCGGCCATCAGCGCCTCGGCCAGCCCGGCCGGATCGAGCTCGCCGAGAGAGGCCTGCAGGTACTCGCGCAGGGTGTCGCCGAGCCGCAGGTCCTCGGTGGCGCCGGCGACCGCCTGGGCCCTGGCCGCCGGATCGGCGAGGGATTCGGTCAGCAGCTCGCCGAGGTACAGCACCTCGACGTCGCGGTCCCGGAGCGCCTGGGCGAACGCGTCGTGCTCGTCCTGGGCCCGGCCGACCCAGGGGATGCCGTCGAACAGGAGTTTGTCGTTGTTCCGTGGGGTGAGCCGGCGGAGCTCGTTCCCAGGGCGGTGCAGCATCACGGTCCGGAGCGCACCGACCTCGCTGTCGACGCCGTACGCCTTGCCGCTATCCTGCCGCGCCTCGGTCATTCGTCCGCCCCTTCGCTTCTGAATTGTCCCCACCAAGCTACGGTAGTCCAATCAATCTGTCTGATTGTCCGACAATATCCCAGGATGGGTGGATCAGCGAACCCGGTCATAAAGGAGGCAGAGGGCGCCGGACTCGGTGGGGGTGGAGTCGGTCAGCTTCCAGGAGGTGGCGGGTAGGCCGTCCTCGAAGAGTCGCGCGCCGCCGCCGACGAGCTCCGGGTCGAGGGTGATGCTCAGCCGGTCGACCTCGTCGGCGGCCAGGAGCGCCTGGATCACGCTCGTGCTGGCCAGCACGATGATGTCGCCGCCCTCCTGGGCACGCAGTTCCTTGACCACATCCGCGGGCTCGCCGTCAGCGATCCGGGAGTTCTGCCACGGTGTCTCGGTCATCGTCGTGGAGAAGACCACCTTCTCGGTCTCGTTCAGCCAGCGCGAGAAGGCTCGGTCCTGCGGCGCCGCGTTCTCGTCGTCGGCCACCGCCGGCCAGAAGCCGCCGAAGCCCTGGTAGTTCTTGCGGCCGAGCAGCGCCGTCGTGGCCGGCTCGGTCACCCGGAGCATGTGGTCGCGGGCACCCTCGGTGATCGCGTGGGGGACGATCCAGCTCATGTCGTAGTCGCCGCCTGCGCCGTTCACCCGACCGTCGAGCGAGAGCGAGATGTTGGCGGTCACTGTGCGGGTCATTTCGGTACCTCTTCCGGTTTCGCTTCGGTGTGCCTGACACCAGAAATCCTGCCGCCGCGGCGACCCCGGAACATCTGCCACCTGGCTGATATCGGCAGCCGCCTGGCTGACCCGTCTGTCGTACGAAAGGACGAATATCCACAGCCGACCGACGCTGACGAGGTCGATCGGCTGGAGAGGAACTAGGCTGCGGTGCTGTGTCCGGTCAAGATCTGTCCCCCGAGCCGTTCGAGCGTGCCGTCGCCTGTGTGATCCCGGCGAAGGACGAGGCCGACCGGATCGCGGCGACCGTCGACGCGGTGCACAAGATCATCGGAGTCGACTTGGTCGTGGTCGTCGACGACGGCTCGACGGACGGTACGGCGGAGGCCGCCGAGCGAGCCGGTGCCGTCGTGGTCCGCCACGAGCGCAACCGGGGCAAGGCGGCCGCGATGGAGACCGGCGCGGCCGCGGTCGCCGAGCGCGACGGCGCCCGCGCGCGCCACCTGCTGTTCCTCGACGCCGACCTGACCGACACCGCCTCGGGCGCGGGTCCGCTGATCGAGCCGGTGCAGACCGGCCGCGTGGACATGACCATCGGCACGCTGCCCGCACAAGTCCGGGCCGACGGGACCAAGGCCGGCGGCCACGGCTTCGTCGTACGGCTCTCGCGGGCAGGCATCGAGGAGGCGACCGGTTGGGCGCCGGAGCAGCCGTTGTCCGGGCAGCGCTGTCTGACGCGGGCCGCGTTCGACTCCGCCGTGCCGCTGGCTGCCGGGTTCGGGGTCGAGACCGCGCTGACGATCGATCTGGGTCGGAAGGGTTTCCGCATTCTCGAAGTGCCGATCGACGTCCGGCACCGGGCGACCGGGACTGATCTGCGCGGTCAGCTGCACCGCGCGAAGCAGTACCTGCACGTCCGGCGCGCGCTCGCCGCCCGCAGTGCGCTCCCCGCGGACGGTGGTGGCCCGTCGCTCCGCAGTCTCTTCCCGCGGAAGTCCGAGCAATGAGCACTGATCTCCAGCTCGGCCAGAAGTACGGTCGCCGGGCCGTCGCCCTCTACCTCGTCTGTACGGCGCTGATCGTCGCGGTCGGCCTGCTCGGACCGTCCGTGGTCGTGCTCACGTTGACCGGCCGGCACCCGTGGCTCCCGTCGTACTGGTTCGACGCGCACGCCAACGACTGGCTCGTGTCGGTGATGATCTACGTCGCGATCGCGCTCGGCGGGTACGGCGTTTTCCTTGCCACCAAGGCGCTTCGGCACGGCTGGGCCCCGCGCGTCGACCGGTTGATTGCCTTGGGCATCGGCACGACGGCGGCCATCACGTTGGTGCCACCCATGGCTTCCGGCGACGTGCTGATCTACGCGGCGTACGGGCGGATCATGGCGCTCGGCG
This sequence comes from Kribbella rubisoli, assembly GCF_004217145.1. GTDB lineage: Bacteria > Actinomycetota > Actinomycetes > Propionibacteriales > Kribbellaceae > Kribbella > Kribbella rubisoli. The sequence goes on from NZ_SHKR01000013.1 coordinate 165,595, forward strand.
GCGACCCGTACACGGCTTCGCCCGCCGACACGATCCGGCTCGGGTACGACCCGGTCATCGCCGCGACCGAGCGGCCGTGGCAGGGCGCGCGCAGTGTGTACGGCCCGATCGCGACCTGGATCCAGTGGCTCTCGTCGCTGATCGGCGGCAACTCGGCGCAGCTCACCGTGTGGATGCTGCAGCTGTCGGTCGGGATCAGCCTGGTGGTCACCGGTCTGCTGCTGGTCAAGCTGGTCGGCAAGGACCTGCCGGCGCGGCGGCGCGTGATCATGCTCGGCCTCGCGAACCCGCTGATCCTGTGGTCGGTGCTGGCCGGCGCCCACAACGACGCGATCGCGGTGATGTTCGCGGTGATCGCGCTGGTGCTGTTCCGGCGGCACGTGTTCTTGGCAGGCATCCTGATCGGCGTCGCAGGCTGCACCAAGCTGTCGATCGGCCTGGTCGGCGTCGCCATGCTGTGGGCGCTGCGTGCGGATCGGCGGAAGGCCGCGTTCTTCTGCGGCGGCGGTGTGATCGCGATGGGCGGTCTGTACGCGATCGTCGGACTGCAGGCGTTCCAGCAGGCGCGTTCGCAGACGTCGTTCATCTCGACCGGTACGCCGCACAAGGTGCTGCTGAGCTTCTTCACCCTGTTCCTGCCGAACGGACTGGTGCGCACCGTTCTGGCCATCCTCGCGTGGGTCGGCCTGATCATGGTCGCGATTCTGCTGACGCAGGTGTTCCCGAAGTCGCTGGTCCCGCAGACGCATCCGGACGACCCGACGCCGGCCGCGATCCGGTACACCGCGATCTACGCGATCGCGTGGGTCCTCACCGCGATGTACTCCCTGCCCTGGTACGACGTGATCGCCTGGGTCGCCCTCGCTGCGGTCGCCGCGTCGAAGGTGGACGGGCTGATGGTCGTCCGGACGACGATGCTCGCGATCGCGTATGTGCCGGGCCGCGACCCGAACGCGCGGCAGGTCGCAGCGAGCCTGTCGGACTCGCTGGAGTTCTTCAGCGCTCGACTGCGGGACACTCTCTGCCCCGCGGTCGAGCTGGCCGTGCTGATCGGGCTGATCGTCTGGGCGCGGCGCAGTGGTGCGCAGTGGTGGCCGTACGACTGGCCGCGCCGCAAACAAAAGGCTGTCCCACAGAAAGCCGAAGCGGTTTAGCCCCAGAGGTCGTGGCCGGCCGCGACTGCCTTGGCAAGGATGGATTTCACCGGCTTCTTGAGGGCAGACGCCGCGGCGGCCACGTCGTCGTACTCCGGCTGCACGTTGACCACCTGACCGCCGTACCGCGCGATCTTGACGTGGATGCGTTGACCTTCGACGTCGACCGTGGCGAACTCCCGATCCGCGGCATGCTTGCGGATGCCGAACTCGCGCAGGCCGATCGCGGAGGTCTCGGACAGGATCACGGCCCGGACCATCTCGGCGTTCGCACTGCCGACGAGGACCGACAGGGTGTGCGCCGGCCGGCCCTTCTTCATCAGGATCGGGGTCAGCCAGGCGTCCGCGGCTCCCGCCTCCATAAGCCGCGCCAGGACCTGCGGCCAGATCCGCGGGTCGAGATCGTCGACGTTGGTCTCGTAGACGAGCTCCGTGGCCGAACTCTCGGTCGATTCGCCGAGTACGACGCGCAGAATGTTCGGCACCTCGACCGGGTCACGCCCGCCGGCGCCCACGCCGGTCTGCTGGATCCGCATCGGCGGCAGCGTGCCGAACTCGTCCGCGAGGCTGGCCAGCAGGGCCGCCCCGGTCGGCGTCGTCATCTCGTACGGCGCTGTGCCGCCGGTAACCGGTGCTTGTGCCTCGGACAGGATCGCGAGGACCGCGGGACCGGGGATCGGGATCCCGCCGTGCTGCCCGCGAACCTGCCGCCCGCCACCCAGCACAACGGTCGACACCACAATCCGGTCGATATCCAGCGACACGGACGCCGCAGCTACGCCGACGATGTCCGCGATCGCATCCAGCGCGCCGACCTCGTGGAAGTGCACGGTGTCCGGCTCCACCCCGTGAGCCGCCGCCTCAGCGCGGGCAAGTCGCGCGAAGGTGTCGAGAGCCCGAGTCCGGACGGCGTCGTTGAGCGCCGCCTCCTCGAGCAGCCGCCGAACATCAGCCCACGCCCGCGTCGGGCCCGAGTGCACATGGGTTGCCTCGTGGCCGTGTCCGTGACCTGCTTCATCACCGGTGCCGTGGCGGTGCCCATGGCCGGCTTCGTCACCGCTGTCGTGGCTGTGGCCGTGGCCTGCTGCATGGCCGTGGCCGGCGTCCGGGGTGTTCTCCGGGTGGGGCTCGCCGTTGACTTCCACGGTGGCTTTGGTGGCCGCGATCTGGTGGCGGGCAGTCTGGCCGACCGTGACCGAGAGGGACGGGTCTACGGCGGCCACCGCGGCGTTGATGGCCGAGACGTCGGCCCCGGCGGCGATGAACGCACCCAGGAGCATGTCGCCGGACGCGCCGGCCGAGCAGTCGAGCCAAGCGATGCGCATCAGGCTTCCTTCGTCTCGCGCGGTACGGACTGCCGGGCCACTCGAGCGGCGAACACTCCGGCTCCGAACCCGTTGTCGATGTTCACTACTGACACTCCGGGTGCACACGAGTTCAGCATCCCGAGCAGCGCAGCCAGTCCGCCGAACGAAGCGCCGTACCCGACCGAGGTCGGCACGGCCACCAGCGGTACGCCGACCAGTCCGCCGACGACGCTCGGCAGCGCACCCTCCATGCCCGCCACGACGATCAAGCAGTCCGCAGCATCGAGCCGCTCGCGTACGCCGAGCACCCGATGCAGCCCAGCCACACCAACATCCGTGATGATGTCCACGTCGGCCCCGAACACACGAGCTGTCGTCGCCGCCTCCGCTGCGACCGGGGCGTCCGACGTACCAGCAGCAACCACGGCGACCGTTCCACGCAGTACGCCGGGCTCGCCGAGCACCGCCGTACGCCCGACCGGATCCACAACAGCTTCCGGCAGCGCAGCGGTCACCGCCTCCTGCGCCTCTTCGGTCAGCCGGGTCGCGAGTACGGCGTGTCCGGGGTGCGTGGCGTGCAACGTACGCAGCAGTTCCACCACCTGAGACGGCGTCTTACCGGCTCCGTAAACGACTTCGGCATCGCCGGTACGCTCCAACCGGTCCGTGTCGAGGCGGGCATATCCGAGGTCGTGGACGCCAGGTTGTGGGCCCTGATCAGGCAAATGTGTCACGCCGCGAATCTACGTTGCCCCGGCCCTAGGTACCGCATCGTCTCGTCTCACACACGCTGTGCGATCGCCTGAATACTCAGGCATAACACCGGATGCCTTAGGCTCTCGTGCGTGTCTTCGACGTTAGCCGGTGCCTTCGGGGTAGCCGCCCTGTTCGTGGCGGTGCTTGCCCTGGTCTTCGCAATCCAGGCCCTCCGGGCCAGAACCGTCACGTCGGACAAGTCCACACCCGTCGCCCTCCCGGAGCCGGAACCGCAAGCCGAACCCGAGGCCAAACCCGGCACGGTCAAGTCCGAACTGCGCAAACTCGGCAAAGAACTGGCCGTCACCCGCGGTGAGCTCAAGGAGACCCTGCAGCACCTGGCCGTCGTCCGGTACGACGCCTTCGGCGAGACCGGCGGCAAGCTGTCGTGGTCCATGGCGATCCTCGACAACAACGGCGACGGCGTCGTGCTGACGTCGATCAACAGCCGCGCCGATGCCCGCACGTACGCCAAAGAAATCAAGTCCTTCGCCAGCGAATCCAAACTCTCGCCCGAAGAAGAAGAAGCAATAGACACCCTCCGCAAAGAAGCCGGCCCCACGGTCACCTGAGCCTCACCCCCGCGTCCGTCCAGCTTGGGGAGGATCTTGTACCGATTCGGGGGCAATATCCTCCCCAACCCAGCAGCGCGTGGGGGCTACCGGCGCTTAGGGACGCGAGCGGTCAGCGCGCCGGGCTCGATCTCGCACACCAGATAGCGTCCGGGCCCGATCGGGTCCCCGTCGAGTTGTCGCTGGACATCGACCGCGGCGTGGATCTCCACCTTGCGGCCGGTGAAGCGTTCCAGATACATATCCGTCCGGTTCGTCCGCGTCATCAGACGCCACAGCACGATCGGCCACTGGGTCACCCGTCGAGGCGCGATCACAACGACATCCAGCAGCCCATCATCAGGCCGTGCGTCCGGAAGCAGTGGGATGTTTGCCTGCAGCATCCCCACATTCCCGACCACCACCGTCCGCACCCGCCGTTCGATCGGTTCCGCATCATCCAGCGCCAGCGTGACCCGCACGGACGGGTGGTTGATGTTCTTCGCGGCCGACACCAGGTACGCCGTCCAGCCGATCTGCTTCTTCAAGTGCGGCGGCGCGTCCGAGATGATCGCCGCGTCCAGCCCAAGCCCGGCCATCACCGCGAAATGGTCCGTGTCCAGCTGATCGCCGTGCACCCGGACCAGATCGATCCGTCGGTCGCGGCCTTCGAGCGTCCGTTCCAACGCGTCGTCGAGGTCGAGCGGGATGTGCAAGTTGCGGGCCAGCAGGTTGCCAGTCCCAGCGGGAATCACCCCGACCGGGATCCCCGTGTGCGCCAGCGCCGAGCAGACCACGCGGACCGTGCCGTCGCCCCCCGCGACCAGCACCAGGTCCGACTCGTACTCGATCGCCTGCTTGGCCATCGCGTTGCCCGCGTCGTCCTCACGGGTCTCGAGCCACAGTGGTTCGTCGTACCCGCGGATCTCGAGGGCTCGCGTGACCTTCCGGCGGAACGCGACGCCGTCGCCGACCTTGATCGGGTTCACGATCACCGCTGCCCGCGGGGGAGCCGCCGTACCGTCGCCATCTGACGGCGTACGGCGGCGTCGGCGGCGCAGCCCGGGTCGGAGGCCGAAACCGATCGAGGTCGCGGTCAGGATGCCGAGGCCGAGCGCCCAGCCGCCGAGTATGTCCGAGATGTAGTGGACGTTCAGCGCGATCCGGTCGGCGGAGGCGATCCACACCACCGCGATCACCGGCAGCAGGACCAGCAGCCGGAACCGTCGCCGCCAGCCCCGCACAGACGGCAGTACGACGCCTAGCGCGCCGGCCATCACGAACGCGGCCGTCGCGTGACCGGACACGTACGAGTAGCCACTGGTCTCGACGAGCGCCTGGGCCGGCGGCTGGCGCTCGAAGATCTGCTGGACCGTCTGGACCAGCACGAGCTCGGCGACCGCCGACGTGAGCAGCCAGAACGTCAGCAGTCGGGCCCGGCGATGCCAGAGGTACGCCGCGACGATCACGATCACCGCCCGTGACGTCCACGGCAGCACCACCGCTCCGATGACCTGCCAGAAGTCGACGACGCCCTCGTGAGCGGCGCCGTACGACGCGGCCCGGCCGGCGACCGACTGGTCCCAGCGCGCCAGCGGCGGCCAGTACTCGAAGACGAGCAGCGTGATCACCGTGAACGGCAGCGCACCCAGTACGACCGTGAGCACACGGCCGACCGGACTGGGTGGGTGGTGGTTCATCGCCCCCTCAGTTCCCCCTCCGTGATCAGGTGCACCCACCACATCATCCCGAATAGACTTCGCCGTCCATGACACGCCCCGATACCCTCAGGGTGTGATTGACGCGAAGCTGCTCCGTGAGAACCCCGATGTCGTCCGCGCGGCCCTGACCAAGCGCGGTGAGAGTACGGACCTGGTCGACCAGATTCTGGTCGCCGACAGTGAGCGTCGATCGTCCATCTCCGCCTTCGAGGCGCTCCGGGCCGAGCAGAAATCGCTCGGCAAGGAGGTCGCCCAGGCGAAGGGTGACGAGCGGACCGCCCTGCTGGAGCGGACCAAGGCCGTGGCCGCGGACGTGAAGGCCAACGAGGCTGCCGCCAAGGAGGCCGAACAGCGCTTCGACGAGCTCGCGAAGGCGCTGCCGAACCTGGTTTCCGACGAGGCCCCGGTCGGCGGCGAGGACGACTTCGTCGTGGTCGAGGAGGTCGGCAAGCCGCGTGACTTCGCCGCCGAGGGCTTCGAGCCCCGCGACCACCTCGAGCTGGGCGAGCTGCTCGGTGCGATCGACATGGAGCGCGGCGCCAAGATCTCGGGCAGCCGGTTCTACTTCCTCAAGGGCGCCGGGATGCTGCTCCAGCTCGGCATGCTCCAGCTGGCCGTCCAGCAGGCGGTGGAGAACGGCTTCACCCCGATGATCACGCCGACCCTGGTCAAGCCCGAGGTGATGGGCGGCACCGGGTACCTGTCGGCGCACGACGACGTGTACCGGCTCGAGGACCCCGAGCTGTACCTGACCGGTACGTCGGAGGTCGCGCTCGCCGGCTACCACATGGACGAGATCGTCGACCTGTCCGACGGCCCGATCCGGTACGCCGGCTGGTCGTCGTGCTACCGCAAGGAAGCCGGCTCGCACGGGAAGGACACCCGCGGGATCATCCGCGTCCACCAGTTCGACAAGGTCGAGATGTTCTCCTACTGCAAGCTCGAGGACGCCGCCGACGAGCACCTGCGGCTGCTGGCCTGGGAGAAGGAGATGCTCGACAAGATGGAGCTGAGCTACCGGGTGATCGACACCGCGACCGGTGACCTCGGCGTCTCGGCGTACCGGAAGTTCGACTGCGAGGCGTGGGTGCCGACGCAGGGCCGGTATCGCGAGCTGACGTCGACGTCGAACTGCACGGACTTCCAGGCGCGCCGGCTGAACATCCGGCACCGCGACGCCGACGGCAAGACGCAGCCGGTCGCGACGCTGAACGGGACGCTGGCCACCACCCGCTGGATCGTCGCCATCCTGGAGACGCACCAGTTGGCCGACGGCTCGGTCCGGGTGCCGACAGCCCTCCAGCCGTACGTCGGCGGGCGCGAGGTCCTCGAACCGGTCGGTAAATGAGCGGGAAACCGACAGCTGTTGCCCTGGACATCGATGGCACGCTCATAGATCACGACGAGGGATTGTCGCCCGCGGTTCTCGACGCCGTTCGACGTACTGCGGCACAGGTTCCCGTCATCCTGGCCACCGGCCGGGCCTGGTCGACCACCAAGCCGGTGGCCGAGCGGCTCGGCCTGCCGGCCGGCGGATTCGTTGTCTGCAGCAACGGTGCGCGGACGATGCGGTTCCCGGACGGCCAGGTCGTCGACGAGCGGACCTTCGACCCGTCGACGGTGATCACGTCGGTGCGCAGGTACGCGCCGAACGCCCGGATGGCGGTCGAGGAGTCCGACGGCACCTACCTGGTGACCGCGCCGTTCCCGGACGGCGACCTCGGCCGTGACGCCAGGATCCGCGTCGTCGGCGACGACGAGCTAGCGCCGCAGCCCGTGACCCGGTTGATCATCCGCGACCCGGACCAGTCCGAGAGCGACTTCGTCCACCTGGCGGAACGCCTCGGCCTGCACGGCGTCAGCTACTTCGTCGGCTGGACGGCCTGGCTCGACATCGCGCCCGAGGGCGTCGACAAGTCGACCGGGCTGAAGGTCACGCTCGCGCAGTACGACCTGGAGTCGTCCGGTCTGCTGGCGATAGGTGACGGACGCAACGATATCGAGATGCTCACGTACGCCGGTCTCGGTATCGCCATGGGTTCGGCTCCTGACGAGGTGAAGTCGGCCGCCGACGAGGTGACCAAGTCCGTCCAGGACGACGGCGCCGCTGCCATCTTGAACCGCTGGTTCTAGACCGGCAAGTCCTTTCGGCCACGATCGAAAGGCTTGACCTTGCTGTAGGCAACCGAAAGGCCCGGAACCCCTGTCTGTACAGGAGTTCCGGGCCTCGTGCTTCGATAGTCCGCTGGCGGGCCGAGTATCGGATCAAGCAACCCGGCTGCTGCCGGTCCGGCGTGGCTGGCACTGCTGGTCGACGACGGTGTCGAACGCGTCGAGCACAGCGGTGACCTCGGGCCGCGGCCGCGGCGTCTTGGCTGCCGGGCTCTGGCCGCGCCGTGCACGGCGCAGGTGACGCTTCACCGTCGACAGCGAGCAGCCCAGCCGCATGGCCAGGGACTCCAGGCTGTCGTTCGGGTACTGCGTGCGCAGCCGGAGGACCTCTTCGTGGCTCACCGGGCGGCGGGTGCCGCGTGCACCGGCGAGCTGGTCGAAGTCGTCGGCCTGCACCTCGACGTCGAGCAGGTTGCGGATCGAACGCCGTTGTACGGCAGTCGTTCCGGCGACGAAGCCGCTGACATCGTGCTCGGCGACGGCGCTGTACAGGCATTCGGTGAAGAGCGGGCAGGACGCGCACAACGCCTTTGCCTCGCGGACGAGCTGTTCGTACCGCTCCCGCGTACGACGGGTGGCGGACGCGGGCGGCGGTTCTTCCATCAGGCGGTGCTGAAAGATGTCGGAACGGGCGATGCAGCCGGTCATTGCCCCCTCCTTGATGGAAGATGTGTCGACAGCCGCTCGGGAGCTACTGCCCCCCGGCCCCGCTAGGTTGGCGCTGTTGACGGTCATCAAGGCTCCCCAAGTATCAAGACCCGAGTGAACGAACGATGAACAACGCTCGTCCGCACGGATCCGCTGCTGATGGACCTGCGCTTTGTTGCCGGCCCACCATGTCGTCCCGGGCGCGGGACGCATCGATCCATAACTGTTGACGCCACTGCCGCGGTTTTGGTTGCAGCCAATTCCACAACAGTTCTTCGACGTTTGTGTGTGCTTCCGGAGGCGGGGCGGCATCAGTCGCGCTGATCCAGAACACGCTTAGGACGCGGCCGAACAGCCGCCGGTTCCCCACCAGACCAACGCATGAAATCACGCACCAACCGTGCCGCGCAGGGGAACTTGCTGCCTTTGCAGCATCCTGCCGTAACGGTCTGATGACGTTGTCAAAAGCTCAATCAGATAAGTCAAAAAGGGCTGAAACCGACGTCTATTTACTTGCGCCCGGGGCGTCGGGAGGAGTAGTGCGACGCCGGCTGTGACGAGGATACGGTGGCCTGGTGACGGCTTCGCAGTACCCCCGCCTGATTGCCACCGATCTCGACGGAACGCTGGTCCGCAGCGACGGCACCGTGTCCGAGCGGACGCGGTCCGCCGTGCTCGCGGCACAGCATGCCGGTAGTGTTTTCGTGATGGTCACCGCTCGGCCACCTCGCTGGCTGCACGACCTGTCCGACCTCGTCGGCGATCACGGAATCGCGATAGTTGCCAACGGCGCTATTTTGTACGACGTCCTGCGCCGTAAGGCGATTCGGACCCGATTGATCGATCCCGTGGTCGCACTCGACGTCGCGCAGGCGATCCGTACGGCGATCCCGGACGTGCAGTTCGCGATCGAGCGACCGGACCGCTACGGACAGGAACCGGTCTACCTCAACCGCTGGCCTAAACCTGACAACACCCTGGTCGCCGCCGTCGAGGAGCTACTTTCGGAGCCGGCCGCAAAACTGCTCGTCCGGCATCCGAGCCTGCACTCCGACGAGCTGCTGGCGCTCGTCACACCGTTGGTCGGCCAACGGGTCACGGCCAGCCACAGCGGCGGCCACGGGCTGGTGGAGATTTCCGCGACCGGCGTCTCGAAGGCTGCGATGCTGGCCGATTTCGCCGCAGAGCAAGGGATCTCGGCTGCCGAGACGATCGCATTCGGTGATTCCGTCAACGATCTGCCGATGCTCGCCTGGGCGGGTACGTCGTACGGCGTGGCCAACGCGCACCCCGAAGTACTTGCAGTAGTGGACAAAGTCTGTCCTGCAAACGACGAGGACGGCGTCGCCGCCGTCCTCGAAGAGTTGTTACAGCCTTTGAAATAAGGCGATTACAAGTACATCCCGCCGGTGCGTGGGTCTTCGGCGGAGCCGGCCTGCGGTGCACCGGGGAAGCCCGGGTGCCCCTCGGGCAGCTGCTGGCCGCCGGGGAGCGCGCGGCGCATCTGCTCGAGCTGCTGACGCGCGGCCATCTGCTGCGCGAACAACGCCGTCTGGATGCCGTGGAACAAGCCCTCCAGCCAGCCCACCAGCTGCGCCTGCGCGATCCGCAGCTCGGCGTCGGTCGGCGTGCTGTCGTCGGTGAAGTCGAGGCTGAGCCGCTCCAGCTCCTCGACCAGCTCCGGCGCCAGGCCGCTCTCCAGCTCCTTGATCGACGCTTCGTGGATCGACCGCAGCCGCGCCCGGGAGGCCTCGTCCAGCGGAGCCGACTTCACCTCTTCGAGCAGTTGCCGGATCATGTTGGCGACCCGCATCACCTTGGCCGGCTGCTCGACCAGCTCGGTCACCGAACGCGGTTCGTCGTCGCGGTCGTCCTCGGAGCGCGGCGGCCCCTCGACGGCCATGCCGTCCGGCCCGACGATCAGCACCTTGCCGTCCTCGGTCCTCGCCCCGGCCATCGGAACTTCCTGGCCCTCGCTGCTGCTCTCGCTCATCTGCCCATCCTAGGGCGTGCCTCCCGGTCCCACGCCTACTGTGCGGCACCCGGCACGGCACCTGCTCGCGACGGCGTGGGACCGGAAGGCACGCCCTAGGCGGCCCCTATGAGGCCCGGGCGCGGTGGCGGCGTACGGCGTCGCGGTTGGCGCAGGTGGGGCTGCAGTAGCGCTGACGCCCGGTGCGGGAAAGGTCGGCGTACACGTTGTTGCAGCCGTCGGTGGCGCAGCGGCCGAGTCGGGTGATGCCGCGGCCGGCCAGGTGTAGCGCCGTACCTGTGCTGATCAGGGTCGCGACCAGCCGCCCGACCGGGACGTTCATCGGGCGGTAGTGCATGTGCCAACCGTCGCCCGCGTGGTTCGTGAGCCTTGGGTGCTCGGTGTACTTCGCGAGCATCGCGTTCACCAGGTCGACCCGCGTCTGTTCGTCCTCCGCGTCCACGATCTGCAGCCACTCGGCCAGTGCGGTCTCGACGGCCGCCAGATCATCGGCGGTGACGCGACGCTCGCGTACGAGCCGGTTGTCGACGCCGCTCTCCTCGCATCGCTCGGCCAGCTCCTGCGGCGTGGTCGCCGGCCGCGTGACCAGGTTGACCGCCAGCAGAACGGCGTCCGCGCCGTAAGGGTTGAGATGCATAATGCCATTACATCACGATGGGTACATGACAGAAACCCATCGGCATTGCTGGAGCGCAATCTCCGCCCACCAAGTCAGCGAGGGCCTGGTGGTGTACCAGCGGTGTGCTTGCGGCCAATGGCGCATCACCAGCACACCGCCGCACCCGGTCGCGTACCCCGAGGTCGCGATCAGTCCTTCGCGGTAAGGCGGCGGACGAGGCGCGCGGTGGTCGCGTCGACGTCGTACGGATGTCCGGTACCCGGGGTCAGCTGATCGAGGACCAGACCGTCGACCGCGAAGTGCAGCAGGCGAATCTCCTCGGCGCCGCCCGGCAGGCCGGCGTTCGAGTTGAATGCGACGTCCGCGTCGAACCCCTGCCGGATGGTCCGTGACAGGATCTCGTTCAGTCCTGGGCGGCGGGCCGCTTCCAGGCGGAGCTCCAGTAGGGCGAGCGAGAGCTCGGGACGCCCGAGCAGACGCTCGACGATGTAGCGCACATAGTCGGTCATGAGATCGACGTCCGGCTTGCGCTCGGCCAAGGGCTCGAGGACGGCCGGGTCCGGTGCGAGCCGCTCGAAGATCCGCTCGCCGAGTGCGCCGAGCAACGCGTCGCGGGTCCTGAAGTAGTTGGACGCCGTACCGGCCGGGAGTCCGGCAGCGGCGTCGACGGCTCGATGGGTGAGCCCGCGGGCACCGGCCTCCGCGAGGACGGCCAGGCCGGCGTCGGCGAGCTGGGTACGGCGTTCCGGATTCCGCGGCATGTTGACAGGTTAGCAGGCATCCACTACAACTGTCGTACATAATAACGACAGCTGTAGTGGTCAGGAGAGCGTATGCAACCCGCGGCATTCGGCGCGACCGTGGTCACCGACCGGCCTTCGGACGTCGCCGCCTTCTACACGCAGTACCTGGACCTTCAGGTCGGCATCGACCTCGGCTGGTTCATCACGCTTCGCCGAGGTACGGCGGACTGGGAGCTGGCGATCTGCGAGCGCGGTCACCCGACCGTTCCGGCAGCGGTGTCGGCGCAGACCGAGAGCGGATCCGTCTTCGGCTTCATCGTCGACGACGCGGACAAGGTCGCCGCGTTGTTGGTCGAAGGTGGCGTCCGGCTCGAGACCGAGCCGGTGACCGAGGTGTTCGGCCAGCGGCACTTCTTCGTCCGCGACCCGGCCGGTACTTGGCTCGACGTCATCCAGTTGGTCGAACCCGACCCCGAATGGGCGGCGGCGAACCTGCCTACAACGTGAGCAGGATCTTGCCGAGGTGGTTGGACTCCTCGAGGGCCCGATGCGCGTCGGCCACCTCGGCGAGCGGGAAGGTGGAGTGCACGATCGGAAGGACCTTCTTCTCCGCGATCAGCGGCCAGACGTGGCCGACGACCTCGGCGAGGATCTGGCCCTTGTTCTCGACCGAGCGGAACCGAAGGCCGGTGGCGATGATCGAGCCGCGACGGCTCATCAGCCGGCCGAGGTCGAGCTCGCCCTTCGCGCCGCCCTGCATCCCGATCACGACCAGGCGTCCGTCGTACGCGAGCGACTTCACGTTGTCGGTCAGGTACTTCGCGCCCATGATGTCGAGGATCACGTCGGCGCCGGCGTTCTTGGTCGCCTCCTGGACGACCGAGGCCCACTCGGCTTCTTTGTAGTTGATGGCGACGTCCGCACCGAGCCGGGTGGAGAACTCCATCTTCTCCTTGCTGCCGACGGTGGTCAGCACCCGAGCGCCGTGCGCGACCGCAAGCTGGATCGCCATCGAGCCGATCCCGGACGAGCCGCCGTGCACCAGCAGGGTCTCGCCGGCCTTGAGGTGCGCGGTCATGAAGATGTTCGACCAGACGGTCGCCACGACCTCGGGCAGCGCGGCTGCGCTCACCAGATCCAGGCCGTCCGGCACGGGCATCACCTGCGGAGCCGGTACGGCGACCTTCGCGGCGTACCCGCCGCCGGCGAGCAGCGCGCAGCACTCGTCGCCGACGGACCAGCCCTCGACCTCGGCGCCGACCGCGGAGATCCGGCCGGACACCTCGAGGCCGATCGTGCCGGGGGCACCGGGCGGCGGTGGGTAGAAGCCTTGCCGCTGCATGAGATCTGCCCGGTTCACGCCTGCGGCGACGACGTCGATGACGACCTCGTCGACGGCTGGTTGCGGGTCCGGGATCTCGCCGACCCGGAGGACCTCGATTCCGCCGGCACCCTCACACACGACAGCTCGCATGGTCCACAACTTACCCTCAGCCGCTCAAGCCGGCAGAGTTGCGACTCAAGGACGCCGGGCCACCACGATGTCACGCACGATCGCCTGGTCGACCCTGTGGACGAAGTCGGTGTACGGCGGCTCGTCCAGCGGCTCGAGCCCGGCGTCGGCCAGGATCTCCGTCGCCGCCGAGCGGCGCGCGACGTTGGTGTTCCACGCAATTCCCAGCGCCCCGCCCGAACGCAATAATCCGGCCCAGGTCGGGACTGCTGCCTTGAGCAGATCGATCGGGCTCCGGTGCAGGCCACTCTCGGCCGTGCGACTGCCGTGTTGCACGCCGTACGGCGCGTCGGTCACGACCAGATCGAAACTCCCGGGGCGGTGGAACTCGAGCGCCTTGGTGGTGTCGGCATTGACATACGAGAGGGTCAGCGCGTCGCCGGCTTTCCAGCCTTCTTTCGTCAGTCCGAGCGAGACCTCGAGCCGACGGGCAACCACCTCGTGCTCACGGCGAACCCGGACGACGGCCGCATCGTGCTTGAGACGTTTTCGCTTGAGCCAGGTCTGGATGAACGTGGCGTAGGCATCGAAGTCCTTGCGGTCCAGATCGACGCCCGCGGCGTCGAAGCCGTACATGAGCGCCTGGTTCATCGTGGTCCCGCGGCCGCACAGCGGGTCGATCACGCTGAATTTGCGATCCAGCATCTGCTCGGCGAACTTTGACGAAAGCAATGTGACGTTGAGCAGGAGCTTGGTGAAGAGCTCGTTGGTCTTTCCTTGATACTTCTGAATGCTGATCAGATCGCTGTCCAGTTTGTCCAGCGACTGCAAATAGACCGGCTCGAGAAATTTCCCGTCGATCCGGAACAGCGCGTAGATCGACGACAGGTTGGCGAGCAGAGCGACGTCCCGGTCACTCAACTCGTCGGACTCGAACGTGATGTAGGGGATGCCGCCGATCGACGTCTGGGCGACGTTCTGCACCGCCGAGCCCAGGGCGACCTGACTGAACAGTGAAAGCTCAGCCATCGTCAGCGCTGCCGACGACTCGGCATAAACCCGATTTGTCGCCGGGAGTATGAGTATTGCGTATTCGGCCATATCTCCCGCAAGGTTCATCGGCTTGTTGGCTGACAGGAATTCTACCGCAGCCGTATCTCACCTTCCTGAATGCCAATTGCTCTGCAAGTCAGTCGTCCAGGTCGGCCCAGGTGTCGACGTCGTCGCCGGCGCGCGTCGGCTCGGTCCAGGTCAGGTTGAGTCCCGCGAGGGTACGGCGTACCGACTTGTCCCGCGGATCGCCTCCGCGCCGGATCGCCTCTTGGATTGCGGTACGGCGGTAGGCGGTCGCGAGCTGCTGCTCCTGTCCGGACGAGTCGCGCAGCCCGTACCCGTCGAACTCGCCGAGCCCATCGACGAGCGCGGTCACGTCGTCCGCCGTCAACCAGGGCAGGTCGCAGCTGACCACCACCACGACTGGCGCCGTACCTCGCTGCAGCCCGGCCGCCAGCCCCGCGACGGGCCCACCCGCCGGCGGATCCTCCACGGTCCAGTCGACGGCGCGGTACGTCGTACGCACAGGTCCGACCACCACCGTCTGCGCCGCACCTGCCGTTGCTGTCAGCACCCGGTCCAGCAGCGTCACCCCGTCGAGCACCAACATCGCCTTGTCCACCCCACCGAACCGAGTGGACCCGCCCCCAGCCAGCACCACCGCGTCAAACTCCACGGAGGCAGTCTCGCATTCGAGTTGTGCGGCACCATGGAGAGATGAGGATCGCTGTGGTGCAGACCGCCAGTGGCTATGACAAGGCCGCCAACCGGGACCTGGTCGGTCGCCTGGTCGCGGACGCCGCACAGGGGCAGCCTGATCTCGTCGTGCTTCCGGAGGCGATGATGTCCGACTTCGCCGTCGAGGGTGAGTCGGTGGCCGAGGCGGCCGAGTCGCTCGACGGTGAGTTCGTCGCGACGCTGCGGAAGGCTGCGGTCGAGCACAACGTGGCGATCGTGGCCGGCATGTTCGAGCGCAGCTGTGACCAGCACCGTCCGTACAACACCCTGCTGGCCGTCGGTGCGGACGGCGCACTGCTCGGTGCGTACCGCAAGATCCACCTGTACGACGCGTTCGGGTACAAGGAGTCCGACCAGCTCACCGCGGGCGACGTAGCTCCGGTAGTGGTGCAGGTCGGCGACCGGAAGCTCGGACTCATGACCTGCTACGACCTGCGCTTCCCAGAGCTCTCCCGCGCACTGATCGACGCTGGAGCGGAGGTGCTCGTCGTACCGGCGGCCTGGGTACGCGGACCGCTCAAGGAGCACCACTGGACCACTCTGCTCACCGCACGCGCGGTGGAGAACACCTGCTACGTCGCAGCCGCCGCACAGAACGGCAAGAAGTACTGCGGCCTCAGCCAGGTCGTGGACCCACAGGGCATCGCACTGGCCTCGGTGGGCGAGTCGGACGGACATGTGTTCGCCGAGATCACCGGTGAGCGGCTGGCCGACGTACGCAAACGCAACCCGTCTCTCCAGAACCGCCGGTACTCCGTCACGCCACGCTGATCGCCCAGTGCGCGGACCGGCTGGTCCGAAACGGTCGCTGACACGTTAACCTCCTGGCGTGGTGGATGCGTTTGATCTGGAGCATCACGGTGATCTAGAGGTCGGCGAGGGTCTCGTCGACCTCGCTGTCAACGTTCGTGCGGGCACTCCGCCGCCCTGGCTGGTCGACGCGATCACGGCGAGCCTGACGGAGCTCGCGGCGTACCCACGTCCTGGGGCTGCGGTCAACGCGGTCGCGCGGCGCCATGGCGTGTCGCCGGATCGGGTGCTGCTCACTGCGGGCGCTGCGGAGGCGTTCGTGCTGATCGCGCGGGCCTTCCGGCCACGGCATCCGGTCGTCGTCCATCCTCAATTCACCGAGCCCGAGGCGGCGCTGCGCTCGGCCGGGCATCTGGTCGACCGGGTGATCCTGCGGCCCGAGGACGGGTTCGTGCTGGACCCGGCCGCCGTACCGCGGGATGCCGACCTGGTCGTCATCGGCAACCCGACCAACCCGACCTCAGTGCTGCACCCGGCCGACTCGCTGCGTGAACTGGCGCGGCCCGACCGCATCCTGGTTGTCGACGAGGCGTTCATGGACGCCGTACCGGGTGAGCCCGAGTCGCTCGCCTGCGCGTCGATCCCGGGGCTCGTGGTGGTGCGCAGTCTGACCAAGACCTGGGGACTTGCCGGGCTGCGGGTCGGATATGTCCTTGCGGCGCCGAGTTTGATCGAACAATTGTCAGCCGTTCAACCTCAGTGGCCGGTGTCCACTCCTGCTCTCGCAGCGGCAATTGCCTGCAGCAACGAGCGTGCCGTGGCGGAAGCGGCACAGGCCGCGCTGGACATTTCCCGGCAGCGTGTCCACCTGCTTGACAAGCTCGGAACGACGCATGGCCTTTCGACGTACGGCGTGGCGTCGGCGCCGTTCGTTCTCGTGCACGTTCGCGGCGCCTCGGAACTGCGGGAATCCCTGCGTGCACAGGGGTTTGCGGTCCGTCGCGGGGACACGTTTCCCGGGCTCGGGCCGGACTGGTTGCGGATCGCCGTACGACCGGAGGATGTCACCGACGGGTTCGTGAAGGTACTCGCGGATCTGCTTCGCTGAACTGATCCGGTACCCGCTGCTCAATCGAGTTGGCGCTGTAACGCTGGAGGGGTTTAGCGGAGCTCCACTTTGCGCACAAGATGGCCAGGGTGCCCCATTGATGATGTCCGGGCATCTTTCTGGCCATTCGCGAAGGGAGCAGCACAATGGGTCTCAGCGACGACGACATGAACACCTCGTCCGAAGGTGGCGAAGGCTTGGCCGACGGGGGTGCCAACGTCGGCGGCACCGATGGTGGAGCCGACGGCGGCGCGGGCGGCAACACGTCCGGCGGGTACGGCGACAGTTCGTCCTCCGACGGCGGCGCTGACGGCGGTGCCGATGGTGGCACCGGGGAGGGGCCGGCTGACGGCGGTGCCTCGCAGGGCGCGCAGGACGGTGGCGCCGACGGCGGTGCAGGCGACGGCGCGGGCGGCGGCTCAGGTAACTACGGCGAAGGCACCGCAGACGGCGGCGCCAACGAAGGCGCAAGCGACGGCGGAGCCGATGGCGGCGCGAACGAGGGTGGAAGCGACGACGGCGCCGATGGTGGAGCCGACGGCGGCGCGAGCGGCGGTGCGGGCGGCAGCTCCGAAGGTCTGGCCGACGGTGGCGCTTCGCAGGGCGGGCAGGACGGCGGCGCAGATGGCGCTGCCGGTGGCGAAGGCACTGCGGACGGCGGCGCAAACCCAAGCGGCTCCGACGGTGGCGCAGACGGTGGCGCAGATGGCGGTGCCGGCAGCGGCGAAGGCGGCGGCGGGAACTCCGGAAGCTGGTGACCCCCATGCCGGACGCCGGGCCCGACCCCACCCCCGCGAAGCCAGTGAACCCGTTGAACCCGGCGGACCCAGTGAGCCAGGTGAACCCGGGGAGCCAGGTGAGCCCGGTGGACCGCGTGGACCCGGTGAGACCGCGGCGGCGGGCTGGCGGGTGGGCGCGGGACGGGTTGCTGGAGGAGCGCCCGGCGCTTCGGCGTTGTGTGGCGGGGGATTTGGAGGAGTTCGCCAGCTTCTACTGGGGTGCGCGGGCGTTGCTGTCGCGCGGGCCGGATCTGCCTGCGCCGTATGACGATCTGTTCAGCTTGGAGGCTGTGGACGAGTTGCTGTCTCGTCGCGGGCTGCGGACGCCGTTCTTGCGGATCGCGAAGAACGGGGCGGTTG
Organism: Kribbella rubisoli; assembly: GCF_004217145.1. GTDB lineage: Bacteria > Actinomycetota > Actinomycetes > Propionibacteriales > Kribbellaceae > Kribbella > Kribbella rubisoli. Next base: position 183,500 of record NZ_SHKR01000013.1, read on the forward strand.
TGGGGGACAGTCAATTCACCGGGCCGGCTGGTGTGGGTGCGGAGATCGCTGACCAAGTGCGGGACGACAAGGTGGCGGCGCTGTTCGCCAGCGGGCACACCGTCGTACTGCAGGCACTGCACCGGACCTGGCCCGCCTTGGTCGACTTCTCGACTCAGCTGTCTGCGGACGCCGGGCATCCGGTGCAGATCAACGCGTACATCACTCCTGCCGAGTCGCAGGGGTTCTCGGCGCACTACGACGTACACGACGTCTTCGTACTGCAAGTGGCCGGCGAGAAGCACTGGACCGTCCACGAGCCGGTGCACGCCGACCCACTGCGAAACCAACCGTGGACCGATCACACCCAAGCAGTCGCAGCGGCTGCGCGCGACAAGACTCCTGTGATCGACGAGGTACTGCGACCTGGCGACGCCCTGTATGTGCCCCGTGGATTCCTGCACTCCGCCAAAGCGCTGGGCGGGGTCAGCGCCCACCTCACCGTCGGAATGCACACTCTGACCCGCTACCTCCTCGTGCAAGAGCTGGCCGCGCTAGCCGCCAACCAGGCAGCCCTACGCACCGCATTGCCCCTCGGCTTCGACCCCGGCGATCCGGAACAGCTCGCCGACATCCTGCCTGCAGTAGTCGAGCTCCTCACACAGGAGATCCAGTCCGCGACCCCAGACGCACTGGCTGCCCGACTACGCCGCCGTACCTGGTCCGGCAACCGCCCAGCACCACTCCCTCCCCTGGCACACGCGGCGTCGATCGCGTCCCTCTCCATAGGCACAACAGTCCGCCTACGCCCCGGCCTCCACTGCCGCGTAGTCCCCGGCGACCCAGTCATCCTGCAACTACCGGACCGCACAATCACGTTCCCACCATCCACCGAAGCGGCCCTCACCGAACTAACATCCGGCGCCGACTGCAAGGTAGGCAACCTCCCTAACCTGACCGACGCAGACCAGTTGGTCCTAGTCCGCCGCCTCCTCACAGAAGCCGTCCTAGTAGCAACCAACAACTGACGTGAGCTGGTGTGGAAGTGTGAGGTGGCGTGGACGACGGGGACGCTCGATACCGACCGGAAACAGGCTGCGCAGCTCAAGCCGACCTCCGGCATGACTCGCTGATCGCCACCGCCCCACCCGCCCAACGCTGGCTGCTCATCGAGTCCCACACCCCCTGGCCCCGCCAGGCCCTCACCGCCCTCGAACACGCCGTCGCCGACGTGGTTGCGCAGTTGTGTCGGGAGTTGGGGATTCGGCCGGTGCTGGTTCGACGGTACGGGCGGGTGGATCGGGCGCGGAGTCGACGGTGGGGATTGGTGGACTGCCGCCCGGGGCATGAAGAAGTTCGCTGGGGACCGCTGCCGACGGACGACCATCTGCTCGACGTACTGGCCGGCAAGGTTCCAGGCACGATCAGCACCGCGCCCGTGTACCTCGTCTGCACACACGGCCGTCACGACGCGTGCTGCGCCGTACGAGGTCGTCCGGTCGCCGCGGCGCTCGCCTCTGCGTACCGGGAGCGCACGTGGGAATGCAGCCACATCGGCGGCGATCGCTTCGCGGCGAACGTCGTAGTACTCCCACACGGACTGTTCTACGGGCACGTCCCATCGACCCGCGCCGTCGAACTCGCCAGGCAGTACGACAAGGGCCTCGTCGTACCCGATCTCCTCCGCGGATCAGGTGCCTTCACCCCAGCCGTCCAAGCCGCCCAACACTTCGCCCGCGAAGCCGGCCACTCACTAACCGTCGACAACCTCCTACCGCAGTCCGTCCAACAACTCCCCAACCACCACTACCGAATCCTCCTCAACACCACCGACCCTGCAACACCCTCGACCACAATTCCCACCGGATCGATCACCGTCGAGGTGTCAGCTCACCTCGACACCGTCGACGCCCGACTGACGTGCGCAGGCACCTCACCCGCAAAGATCCGCCGCTTCGAGCTCCACTCCCTCACCCCCGACTGAACCCACAAACGGTCCGGCTCAGGTTGGGTCGATGCGGCGATCCTCGAGGTGCGAGCCGAAGAACGCAGACTGGCGAGCCATGATTTCGCGCAGGGGTGTGCCACGAGGTACGCCGTACACCGTGCCCGGGAAGTCCAGCTCGCGTTGGATCTGCCACAGCTCCTCGTGCCGGTCCGGGGAGAAGAGTTGTGCCGGGTTGCCGGCCGCGATCCAGCCGATCGGGAGGATCGTGCCTGCTTCCAGGTGCGAGTTGACGTGCAGCACGCTGTTGATCCGGAGCTCTGCGCCTGTGCCGGCGACGGAACCGGGGAACAACGCGGCGCCCGTGGCGATGAAGACTTCGTTCTCGACCGTGGCGCCGTTCACGTGTGCATGGGGACCTACCAGGACCGCGTCGCCGATCAGAGCGGGATGGTCGGCCCGGCCGCGCACCAGGGCGTTCTCCATCACCACACTGTTCTCGCCGAGTCTGACCTCGCCGTTCTCCGCTGTCAGCACAGCACCGTGCAGGACTCTGCTGCCTTCGCCAAGGACGACGGCGCCGCAGAGCACGGCCGATGGTGCGACGTACGCGGATTCAGGCACGACCGGTTGTCGGCCGCGGTGTTCGAGCAGCATCTGTGGCTGTCCTTTCGTTGCGTGACCACCTTGCTCCAGCTGTACCCAATGTTGTCTGCGAACCCTGCGGACTCTCCACAGCCCGGGTCCTCACAACCCCGGGCGGCGGTGTCCTCCGGGCCGTCCACATCAAAGGTGGGAGACTCGGTCCATCGGACAATCCGGGTGGAGAACCGCGAACTGAGCCAACATTAGAACAGATGTTCGATGCGGCGCAACGCATCCTGACAGGTCAGGAACCAGGTCGATCGGACCGCTCAGATCCGCGCGGAACTCAACCGCGGCGCGACCCGCGCAAGCACGTAGATCGTCAGGCTCGCCACCAGCGCCAGCCCGGCCAGCACCACCCACGGCAGCTCGTGATGAACCTCGAACAGTTGCGCGAAGAACCCGGGCGCCAGCACGCTCGAGAAGGCGAACGAGTACTGCCAGTACGACAGGTACTTCCCCCGCCCAACCACAGGCGAGACCGCAGCCGACAGGGCGTTGTTGGTCGCCGCATGCAGTACGTCCGCGAACGCGTAGCAAGCCGTGGCGAGCACCAGCACCGGCACGACCCACCCTGCCGGGATGTGGATCTGCAGCGCCATCAGCACCGCCCACACTGCGTAGGTAATCCCAGCGACCACCATGACGTTCGTACGACGCCGCCGCTCGGTGTGGCGCACCACCAGCGTCTGACCGGTCGCCAGTACGACGGACGTCGCCGCAATCAGCACACCGACCAGCCACTTCGGAACGGTCAGTGCCTCCGTGACGTACACCGGTACGCCGACGCCGAGCATCATCGTGCAGAGCGCCAGCAACGTGTTCGCGCCGATCAGCACGAGGAACGTCTTGTCCTTGCGGAGTAGCGGAGCCGGTCCATTGTCCTGGTTGGTCCGCTCGTGGTGTGAGGGGTGCAGCCGCAGCAGGAGCAGGCCGGCGACGTAGAACGTCACCGCGTTGACTGCCATCGCGACCAGGAACGGTGCGTCGCCACCGATGGCCAGCAGCCAGCCGGCCACCAGAGCGCCCAGTGCCAGACCGCCGGCCTGCATCATGCCGCCCAACCCGAACCACTTGTCCCGCTCGCCCTCGTCGGCGACGTCCGCAAGCAGACTGAAGATCGCCGACCAGAACACCCGCTGCCCGGTCGTCGTCACCAACGAGCACAGGAACAGCACCCAGATCGATCGCCCGAAGAAGAAGCCGGTGAACGCCAACCCCTGGGCGAATTGCGCGGCCACCACGATGTTGCGCGGCCCGACCCGATCGATCACCACTCCCACTGCGGCCGGTGCGGCGATGGAGAACAGCGTCGCGACCGTCAGCATCAACCCGGCCGTGCCGAGCTGAATGCCGGCCACCTTGTTGAAGAACAGCAGCAGGAGCGGTCCCGCGCAGCCGCCGCCGAACGAGTCGATCGCGAGTCCGGCCAGCAGCGGTACCCGGCCGCGGACGTTCGGGAGACCGAGTGACGTGGCTGCGGGCATGGCAGAGCGCTCCCATCGGTCATCTCGGCGGCTGGCGAACTCTAGCAAGCGCTCTCCAGCCGTACCATCCGATTTCAGTCTGCTGCTGGCACCCGCCGTACGGCGATGTGCCGGAGCGGACGCCAGGCGACCGCTGTCATGAGCACCATCGCCACGAAGGCGATCGCGAACGGAGCAGCCAGGCCGAACTGCTGCGCCAGTACGCCGCCCAGCGCCGAACCGATCGCAGCACCGCCGACCGAGGCCAGCAGGTACACGCTGTTCACCCTGCCCATCAGTGCGTCCGGAGTGACGAGTTGACGTGTCGTAGTCGAGACGATGCCCCACACCACGGCGTGGACGCCGAACACGGCCATAGTCGCGCCGGCGACCCACGGGTTCCTGGTGAGTGCCAGAACGAGGTGGACCGTCGTTTCGATGACCAGCCCGGCGCGGAGCAGAGTCACGGAGCCGACGCGCGGCTCCAGGAAGTGGTACGCCGGCATGCCGAGCACACCGCCTACTGCACCGACTGAGATGAGCAGGCCGAACTGTGTCTCGGTCAGACCAAGCCGCTCGCGGGCGAAGAGCACCCAGGTCGCGAACGCGGCGCAGAAGGTGATGTTCATGACCAGGATCGACAGTGCCAGCGTCCGTACGCCGGAGTGCTGCCACAGCCAGCGGACTCCTTCATGCACTTCATGCCAGACAGCTGCACGCGTGGAGTGGTCAGCCAATGGTGGACGTATGGCGACGCGCGCGATCAGAGCTGCTGCTGCGCCAAAGGTGACCGCATCGAAGACCAGCGGGATACCAGCACCCGCCGCAAACAGTAGTGCGCCCAGCGGCGGCCCACCGAGCTGCTGCAGGACGGTGGCGCTGGCGAACAGTCGTGAATTGGCTTTGCCGAGATGCTCCTTCGGTACGGCGCTGACCAGCAGCGCGCCAGATGCGTTATCTGCAAGGGTTTCCGCCGTACCAAGAAGGAACAAGGCAAGGTAGATCGCCCAGAGCGGTGAGGTGTCGAGCAGTACGGCGGCACCCAGCGCGACCAGGACGATCGCGCGAAAGGTGTCGGCGGCAACAATCATCAACCGGCGATCGAGTCGATCGACGAGAACGCCGCTGAACAACGCGAACAGCAACCAGGGCAGCTGCTGAATGAAGGCCGCAGCCCCCACCGCTGCAGGCTCCCTGGTAATCGAGGCAACGAGCAACGGCCCGGCGGCCGCCATGGCCCCGTCGCCGAGATTGGAGATGATCGAAGCCGGCCAGATCTTCCGAAAATCCGACCCGAGCTCAGCCGGAAACGCAACAGCGCCAAGCGAACGCATAAGACTCCTGAGGGCATGACGAATCAACAGGACGCCGGCCGCTGTTACACAGCGCGGCAGTTGGTCCAGTCAGCGCAAGTTCAGTGCGCAGACCGGACGGTGTGTGCCATGTCTTCGAACGACCGAGACATTGCCCTCACCTCCGTCCGTACCCGCGGCGGTCGCTCCGCCGCTGCCCAGACCATACCGGCCACCTCCCGCCCCCGCACGCCGATTCGGCTATCCTCGACCCTCGGCGGCAACCGCCGGGAGGGTTCGCATAGTGGCCGAGTGCGCTGGTCTTGAAAACCGGTATGGCGGGTGACCGTCATCGTGGGTTCGAATCCCACACCCTCCGCCAAGTGATGTCTCAAGTCACAGGCGACAGCTGAACCGGGCCGCGGCCAATTCGCGACGGTCCCGCTGCAGTCAGGCTCGGCTTCCAACTGAACACACGGTTACCACTCGTCGGCCACGCGCATCGGATGCTCGCGCAGGGAGGCCTTGAATGCAGCGCTCCGAGGACCTGCCGATCGTGTCAGGAGGATGTCATCGGAGATCTGGGCGCTCCCGTCCTCTCCGGCCAGGATCGTCGCACCGGGAGCGATCTCCCAGCCGGCTCGACTGTAGAAGTCGGCAAGGTGCGGGCCGCAAGTCAGGACCCCCACATCTGCTTGGCCGGCGTCGATGCGAGCGACCGCGGCGGCGACCAACCGTCGGGCCCAACCCTCACCTCGAAAGGCAGGAAAAGTCATCACCGCTGTCGGGCTCTGCACGACGTAACTCTCGCTACCAACCGAGACGGTCGTGGTGATGATCTCTAGGTGACTCACGAGCTGAGAACCAGCCGCGTACAGCAGGTGGTGAGGCCTCAGGTCAGGATGAGAGGTCCAATCACGGAACCGGTTCGGTCCGGTGAATCCCTCCGGCCAGATGATGCGCAAGAACGACAGCGCCTGCGCTTTGAGTACCTCCGGCAGACGTTCGTCGGACCATTCGCGAAATTCGATGTTGGTCTCCACGCCGGCAGGGTCCTCGTCTCACGTCACGCTTCGCAACCCGTTTAAGACGAGACGGCGCACGTCGGCGTCGGCTGCGTCGCGTGTCGGGCCTGACGAAGCTCGCTTGACGCATGCCGATATAGGCATATGATGTGAGCATGGCACGGGCAGCGACTACGTCGGATGTTTTTAATGCGATTGCGGAGCCGCAGCGGCGGGAGATTTTGGTACTGCTGCGGGGTGGTGAGCGGCCGGTGACCGAGTTGGCCGAGGAGTTGGGGATGACTCAGCCGGGGGCGTCGAAGCATCTGCGGGTGCTTCGGGAGGTCGGGCTGGTGCGGGACCGGAAGGCGGGCAAGCAGCGGCTGTACGGCTTGGATGCCCGCGGGCTGCGGCCTGTCCACGAGTGGGCCGGCGGGTTCGAGCGGTTCTGGAACGAGAGCTTCGACCGGTTGGACACATACGTGCAGGACCTCAAGCAGGCAAGGCAGGAGGACTAGTTGATGAGCACGACAGGACAGGGAACGCCGGCGCAGTCCGCGACGGCCGACCGGGAGATCGTCATCTCCCGAGTCATCGACGCCCCGCGAGAGCTGGTGTTCGAGGCATTCACCGAGGTTCGGCACCTGTCGCAGTGGTGGGGGCCGGAGGGATTCACCACCACCACGCGGGCGTTCGAGTTCCGCGATGGCGGCGAGTGGGACTTCCTGATGCACGGACCGGACGGGACGGACTACACCGAGTGGATCACCTGGACCGAGATCGTGCCGCCGGAGCGGATCGCGCTGCTGCACGGTGAGTCCCGCGACGACCCGAACGCCTTCGACTCGCTGATCACGTTCGAGGCCGACGGTACGGCGACCCGGATCGAGATGCACACGGTGTTCCCCACCAGGGAACTGCGCGACGAGGCGGTCGAGAGGTACCACGCGATCGAGGGCGGTCAGCAGACCATCGCCAACCTGGCGGCCTACGTCGCGGAGCTTGTAAGGAAGGGAGAGGACTGATGGCCGGCAAGGTGTTCTTCAGCGTGACGATGTCGCTCGACGGTTTCGTGGCACCGGACGACGTGCCCCTCGAGGACGTCTTCTCGCCCGAGGGTCAGAACGACCCGGGGGTCCAGCGCTGGATGTCGAAGTGGACGGAGCTGCAGGCGTGGATCTTCCCGCAGCGGTTCTTCCGGGAGAACCTCAAGCTCGGCGAGGGCGGCGAGGAAGGGCTCGACAACGACATCGCCCGGGCGACGTACGAGCGCACCGGTGCGAGCGTGATGGGTAAGCGGATGTTCGACGGCGGCGCGCTGGCCTGGCCGGAGGAGGCGCCGTTCCACACGCCGGTCTTCGTCGTGACGCACGAGACGCGTGACCCCTGGGAGCGGCCGGGCGGGACCACGTTCCACTTCGTCAACGACGGCATCGAGAAGGCGCTCGACCAGGCCCGCGAGGCCGCCGGGGACCGCGATGTCCGGATCGCGGGCGGCGGCGCGACGATCCTCGAGTATCTGAACGCAGGCCTGATCGACGAGTTCACGATCGCGCTCGCACCTGTGCTGTTCGGCAGTGGGATCCGCCTCTTCGAGGGCGTGGACGACGGTCGCGTGGCCCTGGAGCCGGTCCGCGCGGAGCCCTCGCCGAGGACGACGCACCTGACCTACACCGTTCGGGAGCGGTAGGCAGACAGCACCAAATTCGATTGCTGATCGGTTGTGCCCGCCGGACGATGCGGGCATGACCATCAGGCAGCTGGATCCGGCGGACGCCGTGGCGATCGGGCAGTGGTACGAGCTGGCGGTCGCGGTCGCCCGGTACGACGTACCCGACTTCCCCACACCGAGCCGGCGGGAACACCTGGCCCGTGAGGACCCAGCGCTGTTGGCCTGGGACGGTGACCGAGTTGTCGGCGCTGCGTCGTACCAGCTGCCCCTGTCGGAGAACCTGCGTTTGATGTACCTGGACCTGATCGTGCACCCGCAGTACCGGCGTCGCGGTATCGGCACCAGGTTGCTGGAGGAGGTCTACGCAACCGCTCGGCAGCATCAGCGGAGCCTGATCGAGGTCGAGACGGTTCGGGCGCTGCCGGGTGGTGTTGCGCGCGAGGAGGCGGGCTATCGCTACCTCACCAACCGCTCCCATCAACCCGGCGCGACCAGCATCAGGTCCCGCTGCCACATCGCAGACCCTCCGGAAGGCGAGGCGGCACCCGCCGACGGGTACTCGTTGGTGCAGTGGCGCGACGTCGCACCTGACGAGATCGTCGACGATGTCGCCGCGCTGCAAAGCCGGCTGATGCTCGACTCCCCGACCGGCGACCTGGCGGTCGAGCAGCAGGTGTACGACGCTGCGCGGGTACGCCGCCAGGAGGCGGACGAACTCCGCCGCGGCTACCGCTCCTATTCGACCGCTGCCCGGCACGACGCGACCGGGCAGATCGTTGCCCGGACCAAGCTGGCGTTCGAGTCCGACGACGACACCCATGCGCGGCAGCGGATCACGATCGTCGAGCCGGCCCACCGAGGCCGGCGTCTCGGTCTGATCGTGAAGTCGGCCAACCACGCGTACACACAGGCGAACGAGCCGGCGCTCCGCTTCATCGACGCCTGGAACGCCGAGGACAACACGCACATGCGCGCAGTCAACGCAGCACTCGGCTTCGAGCCTGTGGACGGCTGGTCGGTTTTCCAGCTGCCGGTGCCGGCCGCGTAAGCGGATTGTCAGCGGGACTCGAGGGTGTCCAGGTCTCGGGTGGCGAAGCGGAGGTGCTCCCATTCCTCTTCGATGATCACGTGCAGACAGGAGCGGACGGTCTGGGGGTTCTCGGGGTTGTGCGGGTTCTTCCGGGGGGCGTCGAGCTCGGTCGGGGTGGTGGCGGCGATGAAGTCGCGGACCATGCCGACGCGGCCGGCGCGAGCCTCGAGAACCTCGGCGTACGTCGGCACCTTGGCGCCCGGGTCGTCTGTGCCGAGGTACTTCAGACCGAGCGGGTGGTACGGGTCGTCGAGCTCCATGACGCTGCGGCCGAACCAGGTGTCGGTGGCATGCATGAGGTGTCGCTCCGTCTGCGCGAACGACCACTCGCCGTCCACCGAGACGTCGACAGTGCCGGCCGGCATGGCCTCGGCGCGTTCGCGGGCGGTTGCCCAGGCTTGCTCGACCTGGGCCCATGCAGCGCGCAGACCGTCCGGGTCGTTCGCACGCCGATTCTCGCGTCCGGGGAACCGCCGGTTGAGCTCCGCGTCGATGAACGGCACGACGTCGACGCCGTTGATGATCAGGCTGGCGTCCTCCGTGCCCAGCCAGGGCGCGTCGATGTCGCCGGCCTGGATGTCGACGCCGCGCATCACGACCCGGGACAGATCGGACTCGATGAACCGAGCCCCGCTCAGGTCCACCTCATTGAACTCGGCTCCCTGCAAGTCGTCGGACCGACCGAACTTCGTCATGCCATCTCCCATATCTGTCGAGGTTGGGGCGAGCGTATCTGTGGCCTAGGACACAAAAGTCGTGCGCGAGACCTGCGGCCCGTGGTGGAGTCGAGGCACTGACCAACGCGGCGGAGGGAACTGGACGTGGACGTTCTGACAGCGGCGGAACGAGTGGGCTTCTCCGAGCGGGCGCGAACGCGGTTCCAGGGCCTGGAGGTGGCCGATGGGCTGCGGATACCGGAGGACGCCGAGGCGTTGATCGAGTACTGCGGGGTGTCGCCGACCGACCGGGAGCAGATGCTCGCAGCGCGCCCGGACCAGGACAAGGACCCGGAGTGGTGGACGATCGCGTCCGCACTGGCCGGCGAGATCGAACGGGACATGGGGCTCGCGCTGCCGTCGACAGGCTTCCGAGGCTGGCCCGCAGTACCGCAGGACGCGTCAACCGTCGGGCTGTTCGCGAACGCCTGGGCACTGCTGGCCAACCTGCCGCGATTGCTGGAGTTGCACGCGGAGCGTGGTGTGCCGGATTCGGTGACCAGAGCGACTGTCTCCGCGCTGGGTGGAGTGATGGCGACGCACCGGCACGTCTTCGGTCGTCCTGGCGTCGGACTGATGCCGCTCTGGGGTCCACCGCTGCGGTTCCGTGGCGCGGACTACGAGATCGGTCGGCACGACTTCACCCGCGCGCAGCTGGGGCTGGGCGATGGCGTCTCCGGGTATCTGTTGATGATTCACATTCCGCCGAGCGGCCCACTCGACGTACACGAGTCGGAGGAGTCTGTTGCCGCTGCGGTCGAGTCCTTCAAGCGCTGGTATCCGGAGGAGCCGGTCCACGCGTTCGTGTGTCACTCGTGGCTGCTGGATCCGCAGTTGGCCGAGTACCTGCGGCCTGACTCCAACATCATCCGTTTCCAGCAGCGCTTCGACCTGCTGCCGCTGCTGCCACCTGAGGACCCGGCTGAGGGCGACCGCGAGCTGATGCGCCTCGGCTTGCAGCTACCGGTGCCGGACGGTGCGCCGGACCTGGACAGCATTCCGCAGGACACTTCGCTGCAGCGCGCGTTCGTGTCACACCTGCGTGCCGGGCGGCACTGGTACGGGCGCACGGGCATGCTGAAGGGATGGAGCTAAGGATTCCGGTTGGACAAGACGACCTGTGGACCGAGCATCTGGCCGGGGACGGCGTACCGATCGTCTTCCTGCATCCGGGCACTGGGGACTCCCAGGTGTGGGACCCGGTGGTGGCTGGGCTCAGCGGGCGGCGCATCATCCGGTACGACGTACGGGGCTATGGACGCTCGCCGATGCCGACCGAGGAGTTCTCGCTGCTGGACGACCTGGTGACCGTGCTGGAGCAGCTGGACCTGCAGCGGGTGGTCCTGGTCGGCTGCTCGATGGGTGGCGGTACTGCGCTCAGCTTTGCGCTCACGCATCCGGACCGGGTCCACGGCCTCGTGCTGCTCTGCCCGAGCGTCCGTGGCTTCCCCGTACTCGAAGAGCCTGACCTGGACGCGCAGTACGCCGAGCTGATCGCCAACCGCGACGTGGACGGGCTGGTGCAGTTCGGCCTACCGGTGTGGGCGGCGACCGTGACCGACGACGCTGTGGTCGATCAGCTCCGCGCTGCGGCTCCAGCCTGGTTCGAACAAGGCACATACCTCAAGGCCGAGCCGCCTCTGTACGACCGGCTCAACGAGATCCACGCACCCACCACAGTGATGGTCGGCGACCGGGACCGCCCGATCGCCACAGCCTCAGCCGGCGCCGCCGCGGCCCGCATCCCCGGCTCCCAGTTCACCTGGATTCCCGGCGCCGACCACTACCCCAGCCTCCGCAACCCGCAACTAGTAATCGATGCCATCAACAACTATCTGGGCGGATAACTGGTCCAAGCCGCCAGGACTCGCAGGGCCTCGCCGGTGTCCACAGCGCTACGACATCGATCCAACGCATTCGCTAGCACGTCGAGGAGCGGTGCCCTGCCTAGTGACAGGGTGGCTATCGCAGCCGCGGCGTTGAGCAGTACGACGTCACGCAGCGGCCCAGGTGCTCCGTGGACGAGGGCGTGCAGAGCCCTTGCGTTGAAAGCGGGGCCACCGCCTTGCAGGTCGGACAGTGTCGACGGGCGGAGGCCGAGTGAGCGTGGATCGAAGACTGTCTCGGTTGCTGAGCCGCCATGCACTATCCACAAGCGTGAGTAGCCAGTAGTGGTCAGCTTGTCGAGGCCGTCGTCGCCACGTGCTACCAGGGCTGACTTTCCTTGCTGGGCGAGCGCACCGGCCAGCACCGGCACCATCTGCGCTCGGGCGACGCCGACAAGCTGATGCGCAGGGTCCGCTGGGTTGAGCAACGGCGCGAGGACGTTGAACGCGGTGGGGACGGCCAGCTCACGCCGTACGACGGCAACCTGTCGTAGCGCCGGGTTGAAGCTCGGAGCGAACAGATAGGTCAGGCCGACGTCAGCCGCGACGGCGGCAGCTTCGGAGGCTGACAGGTCGAGCGGTACACCCAAGTACTCGACCAAATCACCGGAGCCGCCGGCCGACGAGGACGCAGCACGTCCACCGTGCTTCACCACGGTGACACCCGTGGCGGCTGCAACCACTGCAGCCATGGTGGAGATGTTCGCCGCTCCAGTCCGGTCGCCGCCCGTCCCCACAATGTCCACGAACGGCCCGAGGATCCGCACCGGCGTCGCATGCGAACGCAGTACCTCGGCCAGACCAGTCAGCTCGTCAGGTGTCTCGCCCTTGGCTCGTAGAGCGATCAGGAACCCGGAGATCTGGGCCGGTGACGCCTCGCCCAGCACCAGTTGGTCCATCGCCCAGCCAGTGTCCGCCGCCGACAGATCGGAGCCGGCCAGGAGCGCGGAGATCAGGCCGGACCAGGTCCGGAGTGTTGTCGCCATCGGGTGTCCTCGAGGATGCTGGGCCGCCCACGAGGAGACATCACAACGGCCGCCTCGCAGGAGACGGCCGGGTGGGTACGCGCGGAGTCAGGCCGTCAGTCGACGGCCCACCACATACCTGCGCGCTGGAACATGACACTGACCTTAGTCACGCCACCAAAGCCTCCGCAACGTTCCATCCACGGATGGAGTCGACAGTGAACCTGGGCACATGCTCGTCACCTGACCGGTCCGGGAAGTCGAACACCGCCAGCATCAACTGCACCGGGTATGTCGGTGCGCCCTGACAACTGCGGATCACAGCGCCGTCCACGAAGAACGACGCCTCACCGCCGGTCCACTCGACCGCGTACGTGTGGAACTCACGCAGGTCGATCGGGAGCCGGACCGCCTCGAAGTCCTGCGGTACGGCGGGGTCGCGGATCGTCTTCAGGCCCATGCCGACGTCGGTCGACCGCCCAGGTACCAGAGCGTCGCCGAACACCTCCATGACACAGATCTCGCCGCACTGCTCCGGCTGCTCCTCCAGTCCGACCATCCAGAGCGACACCATCGACCGTGGACTCAGGTCGGCGCGGGCGCGGAGTTCGACGTACCCGCCGTTCGGAGTCCAGCCCCAGAACGGCTCCTGCTCCTCGCGGACGACGAGGCCCTCGCGGTACGGCTGTTGCCCGACCGCGCTGCCTACCGGACCCGAGTAGTTGCCGGACTGGATGCCGGAGACTCGCAGATCGGGTTTGTGATCGCCCTCGCACCACAGGCCCTGGTCGACCGGGATGCTGAGCGTCAAGCACGAGTCGCCCAGCTGGTACGTCGCTGCCGATGCGGCGCGCGAACTCCACTGCGGCAGGTAGTGCGGTGACCAGACGGAGCAGTCGAGTGATGACGCGTCGAAGTCGTCCTCGAACACCAGGTCACCACGCACCTGACTCATGACCCCATCATGAGTGGATCGGGCGCGTTGTCACATCATGGTGCTCCCATTCGTCAGAGAAGCGATGCGACAGGAGACGGCACCGGTGGACGACCACGAGCAGCTGGCGCGGCAGTTCGAGCAGAACCGCGGGCACCTGCGCGCGGTCGCGTACCGGATGCTCGGGTCGGTAGCCGAGGCCGAGGACGCCGTACAGGAGGCATGGCTGCGGCTTAGCCGGACTGACGTGAGTGATGTCGGCAATCTGGCCGGCTGGCTGACCACTGTGGTGTCGCGGGTGTGTCTGGACCTGCTGCGGAGCCGGAAGTCGCGGCGTGAGGACTCGCTGGACACTTACGTGCCAGACCCGATCATCGGGGAGCTGGGGCCGGAGGACGAGGCGGTCCACGCGGATGCGATCGGGCTGGCGTTGCTGGTCGTACTGGAGACGCTGTCGCCGGCGGAGCGGTTGGCGTTCGTGCTGCACGACATGTTCGGCGTCGGGTTCGACGAGATCGCGACGATCGTGGACAAGTCGCCCGCCGCGACGCGTCAGCTGGCCAGTCGGGCGCGGCGGCGGGTCCAGGGCGCTCCTGCCACTGACGGGGATGTCAGCCGACAGCGGGTGATCGTCGAGGCGTTCATGGCGGCGTCCCGTGGCGGTGACTTCGAGGCGCTGCTCGAGCTGCTCGACCCGGACGTACTACTGCGCGCGGACGCCGGTGCGGCGACTGCGGAGTTCGCCGGGCCGGCGGTGTCGAAGCTGGTGCGTGGTGCGAAGGCTGTTGTCGAGCAGGCGCTGCTGTTCAGCCGGATGGCGCCGTACAACCAGGTGGCGCTGGTCAATGGCGTGCCTGGGGTCATCACCGTGGTCAACGACCGCCTCCTGGGTGTCATGGCCGTCACGGTCGCCGACGGCAAGATCACCCAGATCGACATCCTGGCCGACCTGGAACGCCTCGAGGTCATCCCGCTACCAGCGTGAGCACCCGCTCCGCCTGTGCCTCCGCGGTACCAGGTGGGTTGCGGTGTGCGCTGGGTCCACCTGGCCCGATCAGAGTCAGCCAGAAGCCGGCCCAGAGGCTGCGGGCTGCGTGGAAGCGGGCGGGGTCCGGGGCGAAGCGTCGTACCAGAGGCGTCCAGTCGGTCCCGCGTCCCGACAGGTGCTCGACCAGGTTGGCGAGCTCGACGGTGCGATCGCCCAACCCGGCGTCCTCGAAGTCGACGATGCGCACGCGCGTCCCATCCCACAGGTAGTTGGCGAGGTTCGGATCGCCGTGGGCGACCACCGGGTCGGGTACGGCGGTGAGGTCGGGCGGCTCGTTGTTGAGCCAGGCCGAAGCTGCGCGAGCGATCACGCCGTCGCCATCCTGCAGCGTGGTCAGACCAGCGCGTGTCCGGCTGACTAGCGCAGTCAGGTCAATCGCCGGCAAGGACGAAGGCGGAATGGACCAGAGGGTCTCGATCGCATCGCCCAGAGCTGTTAGTTGGGGAAGGCGCAGAGGGGCGGTGAGGGGCTCGCCGGGCAGGGTGGTCATGGTGAGGGACGGGGCGCGGGTCCTGGAGAGGGGGTGGGGCACTAGGTCGGGGGTTGCCTCGGACAGGAGGGTCAGGGCGGCCCATTCCCGGCCCGGCTCGTTGCGGGACCAGGAGACGTAGTGCTTGGTCAGAACCGAGCCGGAGACCGAGATTGTGTGAGTCATCGGAAGAGTGTGTCGATAACGGGGTCTCTTCTTCGACGTATGGGCAGGAGCTGATACGGCGAGGGAGTGGGATCGGATGTCTACGCAGGCGATTGCGGCGGTTGTCAGTGACGTTGTTGCGGGGCTGCTAGGGGCCGGGTTCAACGGTGCGGTCCGGCTGCCCGGAGAGGTCGAGTACGACGAGCAGCGCCGCTCCGTCATCCCATCGGTCGACTCACGCCCGCTGCTCGTTGCCGAGGCGTACAGCAGGACCGACGTACAGGCAGTAGTCCGGACAGCCCGCGACTACGGTGCACCGGTCGCTGTGCAGGCGACCGGTCACGGGACGCGAGTACCGGCGGACGGCGGGATCCTGCTGAAGACCACGCAGATGACGTCCGTGCTGATCGACCCGGAGCGACGGATCGCCAAGGTCGCGCCAGGTGCTCGCTGGGGCGCGGTCCTGGATGCGGCGAGGCAGTTCGGGCTCGCCCCGTTGTCCGGCTCGCACCGCGACGTCGGCGTCACCGGGTACACGCTCGGCGGCGGAGTGGGCTGGCTGGCCCGCAAGTACGGGTTCGCGGCCGACAGCGTGATCCGCGCCGAGGTCGTCACCGCCGACGGACGTACGGTCACCGCAAGCGCCGAACACCACGCAGACCTGTTCTGGGCGATCCGCGGCGGCACCGGCAACTTCGGCGTGGTCACCTCACTCGAGTTCCGTCTGTACCCAGTCCGCCAGGTCCACGCCGGCATCGTGTACTTCGGCATCGATCGCGCGGCCACGATCCTGCGCACGTACCGCGACTGGACCGCCACGATCCCCAACGAGCTGAGCAGCGCCGTCGTCCTGACCCGCGTCCCCGGCACCGAACAGCGCGCCGTCGCGATCAAGGTCATGTACGCCGGTGCCGCGGACGTCGCGGAGCACCTGCTCAAGCCGCTCTTCGCAAGAGCCGGTCAGCGCCTGGCCGGCGAACTAGAGACGATCGAGTACGCCGATGCCGCGATGGGCGGCACGCCCGCGCGGCACCTCGACTTCCTGGACACGCTGACGGACGAGGTGATCGACATCGTCACCGAACTCGACGACGCCACCGTCGAGATCCGGAACTGGGGCGGCGCGATGGCCAACCCCGGCCCCGGCGCGGGCCCGGTCGGTCACCGGCAGGCGTCGTACTCGCTGATCATCGACCGCGAGGTCGCCGGTCTGCCGAGCTCCGGTCGCACATTCGTGAACTTCCTCGGCGACCCGGGCCGCGCGGACACGGCGTACGACGCCAAGGATCTGCACCGGCTGCGCGAGGTCAAGCGCGCCTACGACCCGACGAACTTCTTCCACCTGAACGCCAACATCCGGCCATAAGAAAGCGACCCGGTCCCCAGGAGGGTCAAGGGACCGGATCGCTCAGGGCGCCTCAGGAATTCAGACTGTGCCGGAGTTGCCGTAGACGGAGACGTGGACGTGGTCCATGTGGTTCGCGGTCGCACTGCCGCGGTCCTCCATCGCGCGCCAGCCCTCGCTGCTGCGCTGGACCGTCCAGATGTGCTGCTCCCAGATCAGCTGGCTGACGCCGAGCTTCTTGTAGTTCGCCTTCAGCCAGTCGGCGATCTCCTGGCCCTCCGACGAGCTGTTGATCATGATGTCGACCGCGCGGCCGCTGGAGTGCTCCGAACCGCTGTCGCCGGACCGCAGCCCGCCGTACGTCGAGATGTCGGGGAACATCGCACAGATCGCCCGGTGCACCCGGATCGCGTCCTGGGTCAGGCCGGACTCCATCGCGGAGCCGGACTTGCAGGCTGCCTGCGAGATCGAGCCGCCGCCGCCGACGCTCGCGACCGGTTTGGTCGCGGACAGGTACTGCGCCTTGACCCAGCGGGACTTGCCGTCGCTGACGACCTCGGCCCAGATGCCGTCGATCTTGCCGGTGACCGAGACCTTGGTGCCCTTCGGCAGCACGTCCAGCAGGACGCCGGTCAGCGGGAGCGACCAGAGGTTCACGTCGGTGGTGGTGTACTTCGTGCCGCTGACCTTCGGCGGCGCGGCGTTCAGGTCCGCGGCCGCGCGGGTCTTCGCGGAGGTCGGCGTCGGGATCGGCGCCTGCTTCTTCAGATGCTTCGCGGTCGGCGACGCCTTCGGCGTGGGAGCCGCGCTGGGGATCGTCGACGTGACGCTGATCGGCGGACGCAGAGCGTCCCGGCTGATCGTGGTGTCGCGCGACAGCTGCAGGGACGAGCTGGCGATCGACGGGTCGAGCTTGACGTGCTGGGCGGGCAGAGCGGCGGCCGAGCCGGTGGCCACCAGGGCCACTGCCGCGCCGGGAATCACAACCTTTGCAAGACCTGGCTGGATCACCTTTTTGCGCTGCTGCCGGTGCCGCGCCTGTCTATGCCGTCCTTCAGCCACTTGTCCGAACCCAATCTGCCGAGACCAAAACGTTATCGACCGGAGGAGTCAAGCACACTTCGCCGCGCCGGTTCGAATCGGCCCTCGGTCTTAACGCATTACGAACATCCACAGGCTCGCCGCGAGCGTGATTTGCCCGGTATCCGGATGTAACCGTTCCGAGATCAAACGCTTGGTCGACAAATCGCCGCCGTGATCGCGGTCGCGACGTGGTCGGCGTACCGCTCGGGGCTCCAGTCGCGGAGGAGGACGAGCAGCTCGTAGAGCTCGACCGAGATGTACGTCCACAACACGTCCGCGACCTCCTCGACGGTGATCCCGGGGCGCAGGTCGCCGGTCTCGAGCAGGTGGCGACCGAACATGGTCATCCCGACCAGGCGCTCGTCGAGCAAGGTCTGCCAGGTCTCTCGCAAGGTCTCGTCGCCGTGCCGACCGTCACGGATCAGGATCTGCACGCGCGCCGACCTCTGCTGGCGCTCGACCAGGCCCGCGACGTACAGCTGGATCTTCCGGCGTACGTCGGGCTCCCGCTGGACGGCCAGGATCTCGGGGCGCTGCACCATCGGGACCGGCTCGTCGTCGCCGGCGATCACGAAGTCGAACACCGCCTTGGCCAGCGCCGCCTTCGTGCCGAAACCCTTGTAGATGCTCTCCGCCGAGACGCCGGCCCGCCGCGCGACCGCGCTGATCGTCGTCGCCTGGAACCCGTCGGCCTCGAACAGCTCCTGCGCCGCGACCACGACGTCCCGCCGCCGCAGCTGGGCGCGCTCGCGCCGGGCAGTCGCGTTGTAGTTCCTCTTGACGTCGGCCATTCCACCTCGCATGCTTTTGAGTACAGTCAAACTGTATCGAATTATTTGGGGGACCACGATGAGTACGACAGCAGGCGTGTCGGCCGGTGAGATCGCCGTCCGCAGCATCCTGATCACGGCCGACGGGGACCGGTCCGACTTCGACGAGCTGATCCATCCGCACGCGGAGAACCGTGAGGGCAAGGTCGAGCCGCCGGAGTGCCGCATCGGTGGACCGGCGGGGTTCTACGCCACCGCGCTGTGGCTGCGCGCCGCGTTCGACGCACTGGCCTACGAGATCCATCATGTCGTTGCTGATGGCAACTTGGTCGCGGTGAACACGACGATGAGCGGGCGGCACGTGGCGCCGTTCGTCGTCTACACGCCGGACGGCGAGGTGGACACGGCGTTCCCGCCGACCGGGAAGACGTTCGCGATCACGCAGTCGCACTGGTTCCGGATCGAGGACGGGAAGGTTGCCGAGCACTGGGCCAACCGCGACGACCTCGGCCAGGCGCAGCAGCTCGGCTGGGTGCCGCCGACCCCGGCGTACCTGTTCCGGATGGCGCGCGCGAAGTCCCGCGCCAAGCGCGCGGCTTAGGGCGGATCGCCAGGCCATCACAATCGGCGCGCAGGCCGCTTCGCACGCGGCCGTCGCCGTGGAGGGAGCGATTGTGATGGCCTGGCGATCCGGGTGTGATCCAGGGCGCGGCGGTACGACGGTTGTGCTGGTTGACTGCCCGCGTGGACTTTCGGATCGAGCGTGGGGCGGTCGCCCGGCTGGTGATCGACCGGGTCGAGAAGCGGAACGCGCTGACCCGCTCGATGTGGGAGGCGCTGCCTGGACTGCTTGCCGAGTTGGCGGATGACGACGAGGTGCAGGTCCTGCTCGTCACCGGCGCCGGCCCGAGCTTCTCGGCCGGCGCGGACATCCGGGAGCTGATCTCCGGTGACGATCCCGCGGATCCGATGGCCGAACTCCGGGCATCCAACCTGCGGGCGCAGGCGGCGTTGCGGGAGTTCCCGAAGCCGACGATCGCGGTCGTTCGCGGGCACTGCATCGGCGGCGGTCTGGAGATCGCGGTGAACTGCGACTTCCGGTTCGCCGCCCGCGATGCGAGTTTCGGGGTCACGCCGGCCCGGATCGGAGTGGTTTATCCGCCGGCCGCGATCAAGGTCCTGCTCGACCTGGTCGGACCGGCAACAACGAAGTACCTGCTCTTCAGTGGTGAGTTGCTGACCGCGGATGAGGCCGAGCTGAAGGGGTTGGTCGATCGGGTGGCCGACGATCCGATGGCGGCGGCCGAGGCGTTTGCGGAGACGCTGGTGTCGCGGTCGCAGCTGACGATCCGCTCGGCCAAGGAGTCGGTGAACGCTCTGTTGGCGGGCGAGAACGCCGATGCGGCAGCGGTACGGCGGTATCGCGAGACGATCGCGTCGGGTGAACTCGCGGAAGGCATCGAGGCCTTCACGCAGAAGCGGTCACCCGAGTTCGTCTGGCATCCCCGCTGAGATCAGCGTGCCGCGGAGCTCGACCCGGTCGCCGGCCGCGGCCGAGACCAGTGACGCGATCGCCTGGGCTCGCTCGTCGTCGACGGCGTCGACCAGGAAATACCCGGCGAGCTGCTCCTTCGCTTCGCCGAACGGCCCGTCGGTGACGACCTGCTCGCCGTCGCGGATCTGCACGATCCGGCCTTCCTCGGGCGGCAGCAGGCCCTCGGAGCTGACCAGCTCGCCGGACTCGTCGAGCTGACGCTTGAGCCGCGTCAGGCGGACGACGCCCTGCTGGTCCTCTTCGGTCCAGGTGCGGTCGAGGTTGCGGAAGATCATCACGACGTACTTCATGGGTTCACCGTAGCGACGGGGACGGACAGAACCCCGCGGACTCGTGGTCCGCGGGGTTCGGCCGTTCAGGTCGGGGTGGATCAGTACCAGTGCCGGCGGCCGCCGACAGCACGGCCCGTCGATCCGAGCAGGAAGAGCACCGCTCCGACTACCAGCAACACAATCCCGATGGTCCACAGGATCGGGATACTCAGCAAGAATCCCAGAATCAGCAGGATCAAACCGAGGATGAGCATGAAGCCTCCTTCTCAAGGGCCGCCGGGCGGTCGCTGGCGGCCACAGGAACCCGGTGCCCAGGCCTAACCTCCAACGAGTGTTTGAGTTCAGGATGCGACGGGCTCAAGCCGCAGTGAGCGTTTGCGGGTGAGCAGCAGGCCGCATCCGGCCAGACCGATCGCGATGAACAACCACACTGTCGCGAACGCGATCCGGTACCCGTGTGTCAGGCCGACCGGCGTCGCGCCCGACGTACTGGCTGTGGCGACAGCTGAGACTGCCGCGACGCCGACCGCACCGCCGATCTGGAAGCTGGCGTTCTGCAGGCCGGACGCGACGCCGGAGTCCTCGCCCGGTACGTCGCTGAGTGCGGCGATCGAACCTGCGACCGTTCCGGCACCCAGCCCGGCGCCGAAGATCGTCAGGCCCCAGAAGGCCAGCTCGAAGTACCCGGAGTCCACGGTCAGCTGCGTCATGAGCGTCGTACCGACTCCGGCGATCAGCAGCGACACAGACGCGACCCAGCGCGGGCCGACACGTGTGACGAGGTGCTGGCCGATGATCGACCCGACGACCGCGGCAGCCGCGAGTACGGCGGACATGAGGCCGTAGCGGATCGCTGACACACCTAGAGCCAGCTGGGCGTACTGCGTATAGACGAAGTTCAGTCCGAACGCCGCCAGGCCCCAGGCGATCGTGATGAGGTTGCCGCCGACAAGCGCTCTCGAGCGGAAGATCCGCAGCGGTACGAGCGGCGCCGCGGATCGCTTCTCCACCAGGACGAACGCTGCGAACAGGACGGCCGAGAGGACGACGAGCAGTGCGGTCCGGAGTGCCGAGGACTCAGGTGCCTCGATGACGGAGTACACGAGGACGATGAGTGCCGCAGTGACTGTGACCGCGCCGGCGACGTCGAAACCGCGGCGTCCTGGTCCACGGCTGTCCATCAGCAGCGTGGGTGCGAGTACGACGACCAGGAGGCAGACCGGCACGTTGATGAAGAAGATCCACTGCCAGCCGAGTCCGTCCGTCACCGGTCCGCCGATGAGCGACCCCGCCGTACCTCCGACTCCGCTGGTCGCGCCCCAGATGCCGAGCGCCTTGTTGCGGTCCGGACCGGACGGGAAGGTCGTCATCACGATCGACAACGCACTCGGTGCCAGTACGGCGGCCGCCGCGCCCTGCAGCCCCCGCGCGAGGACCAGCGCGTCACCGCTCCACGCGAACCCGCACAGCAGCGAGGACCCGGCGAACAAGAGCAGTCCGGTCATGAAGACCCGCCGGCGACCCAGGAGGTCCGAGATCCGCCCGCCGAGGAGCAGGAGGCCGCCGAACATCAGCGCGTACCCACTGGGCACCCACTGCACGCCACCGGTCGAGAACGTCAGTTCGCGCTCGATCGACGGGACGGCGACCAGCACGATCGACGCGTCCAGAATGATCATGAACCCGGTCAGACAGAGCAAAGCCAGCGCCAGCCAGCGTTTCGAATGCGAAACCATCAGAAATCTCCAGTACGCCGGGACGCCCCGGCTGAGCGTCACTCGGTGGAGACGTCGGTGCTGATCGGCAGGAGTTCGACATTCTGGATCTGTCGAAGTTCGGTCGCCTTGTTTCGACGTACCGAGTGACAGGGGGTCACAGGGGCCTCCGCGAGGGACAGGATGGTGCCTGTGAAGTACATGCTGCTGATCTACAGCAACCCGGAGAGCTGGGCGAGCCTGTCCGCCGAGCAACGCGAAGGACTGACCACTGCGCACGAGACGCTGGCGCGGGAGCTCACCGAGCAGGGCCTCCTGGTCAGTGCGGCCGGTCTGGCCGACCCGATCACCACGCGGACCGTGCAGGTGCGTGACGACACCACGACCACGACGGACGGGCCGTATGCCGAGGCCAAGGAGCACCTGGCCGGGTTCTACCTGGTGGAGTGCGACGACATCGACCAGGCGATCGGGTACGCCGCCCGGATGCCGGACGCGGAGTACGTCGCGGTAGAAGTGCGACCTGTGATGGATGCGTCTGGACTAGAGATGTGAGCGAGTTCGATCTGCTGCTTCGGGAGCAGGCGCCGCAGGTGCTGAGCGCGCTGGTCCGGCACTACGGGCACTTCGACCTGGCCGAAGAGGCGGTCCAGGAGGCTCTGCTCGCGGCCACGCAGCAGTGGCCGAGTGAGGGCGTGCCGGACAACCCACGCGGTTGGCTGATCCGCGTCGGGTCGCGGCGGCTGACCGATCTGCTGCGCAGCGAGTCGGCCCGACGACGGCGTGAGGAGAACGCGGCCCACCTCGCAGCCCCGGAGGAGTTCGTTGCCTCAGGCCCGGAGATCGACGATCCGGGTGGCCGGGACGACACGCTGACGCTGTTGTTCCTCTGCTGCCACCCGGCGTTGTCGCCGGCCTCGCAGATCGCCCTGACGCTGCGTGCGGTCGGTGGTCTCACGACCGCGCAGATCGCCGCCGCGTTTTTGGTGCCGGAGGCAACGATGGCGCAGCGGATCAGCCGGGCGAAGCGGAGCATCAAGCAGGCAGGTAGCTCGTTCGAGATGCCGCCCGAGGCGGAGCGGGACGAGCGGATGGGCGCCGTACTGCATGTGCTCTACCTGATCTTCAACGAGGGCTACACCGCGTCATCCGGTACGTCGCTGCACAGCGCGGAGCTCACTACAGAAGCGATCCGGCTGGTGCGCGGCGTACGGAAGCTGCTGCCGGATGACGGTGAGGTGGCCGGGCTCTTGGCGCTGATGCTGCTCACTGACGCGCGTCGTCCGGCGCGGACCGGGGCGGAGGGGTCACTGATTCCCTTGGCCGAGCAGGACCGGTCGAAGTGGAACAAGGCGACCATCGTCGAGGGTGAGGCGCTGGTGACCGATGCGCTGTCCCGGTCGCAGCTGGGTCCGTACCAGGTGCAGGCCGCTATCGCTGCAGTGCATGACACGGCTGAGCATGCAGACGACACCGACTGGCGGCAGATCGTCGCGCTGTACGACGTACTCGAGCAGTTGGTCGACAACCCGATGGTGAAGCTCAACCATGCGGTCGCTGTCGCTATGGCGGTCGGTCCGAAGGAGGGGCTCGCCGTACTCGAGCCGCTCGAGGCGGACGACCGCATGAACCACCGGCTGGAGGCAGTGCGCGCGCATCTGCTCGAGATGTCCGGTGACACTGCTGCAGCGCGGGAGAGCTACCTGCTGGCAGCCCGTCGTACGACGAGTGTGCCGGAACGGAACTACCTACAGTCGAAAGCGGACCGGTTAGCCTGAGGGTGTGGATCTGACCAGAGCCTCGCTCCTGCGGGAGATGCTGAGCGGCACTGAGCTGGGGAGCCGGACTACGGCGTTCGGCTATGCACTGCGACGGTTCACGACCAGACGCAGTGGGCTCATGCTGTTCGGACCTGTCGACGACGAGCCGTGGCACCTGACCGCGCATCTGGACGACGAGCTCCACCGGGCCGGCATCGAGGACGCACGGCCGTCACTGGTCCGCTGGGCACCGGCACCGGGCGCACCGCCGCACCTGGCGATCGGTCTGGACCGGCTGCGGGACGCTGGTCGTGGTGAGTCGCTGCTGGTGGTCGCCGAGGACAATCCGGCTGATACGTTGCTGGAGCGCGTCAGCGACGTACGCCGCCGCGGTACGACGATCTTCAGCATCGGCAACGGCGACAAGGAGCTGATGTCGCTCAGCCACGAGACGCTCGTACCGGAGCTGCTGGTGCCGGACGGGTTCGGGTGGAGAAGCCGGTCGCTCGGGTACGACCACGACGAGCCGCAGTCGGCGTTGACCGACGTAGAGCCGCAGACCGACGAGAGCTTCGAAATGGCGCAGCACCTGGTCAGCTTGGCCGCTGCAGATGAGGAGGCCGGCCGCTCCGGTTGGCGCCGCCGCCTCCGGACTGCCATCGAGCGCCTGAGCGGCGAGCCGGCCTAGCTGTCGAGGTACAGCGCGGCCAGCCGCGGTAGGTGAGTCACGAGATCGTCTTCGTCGTCGAAGTCGATCTCCTCACCGGCCGGCATGTCCGGTGTGTCCGGGGCGTCCGCGTCAACGGCCTTCCAGTACGCCGCTTCGTCGCCAGTCACGTTCTTGTACGCGTGACTGCCGACGTGCAGCATCCCTTCGCCGTCGAACCCTTCGAACCCCTCCGGCCGATCCTCGTCGACCACGTCCGCGAGCGAGTCCGGCCCCGCCAGCGCGGCGTCCCAGATCTCCCGCCCCTGGGCGATCAACCACCCGCGGAACGAATCGAACCCGTCCTCCGAAGCACCGGAGTTGATCAGGTACGCCGCCGCCCACAGGTCCCACCGGTACGACTCGACCTGCAACCGCGCGAACTCGACCCCGAACGCCGCGATCTCCTCGGCCTGCGCCGCACCCAGCGCCTTGGTCAACGCGTCCGCAACCCCGTCCGGATCAGCCACGGTGTCATCCACCGAGGCCCGAGCATCCTCGACAAGACCCCAGAACCCATCCCTGTCCACCCCCAAACCATCTCACCCACCCAGGGTCCAACGGGAGGGGTCAGATGCTGTGGGCGAAGGTCCGCAGTACCGGAGCGAGTGTGCTGGGCTCGGTGCTGTGGTTTTCGCCGGGGATGGCGTTGAGGGTGGCGCTGGGGAGTTGGGTGGCTACGGCTTGGGCGCCGGAGGACAAGGCGGGCCAGGTTTTGTCGCCGTGGAGGACCAGGACGGGGAGTTTTACCGTGGACCAGCGGTCGTCGGGGAGGGGGTTGCCGGACATGGTGGTGCCCATGATGCGGCCGTCGTAGGCGATGGTGTGGGCGATCTCCTCGACGGGAGCCCAGTACGGGGACTGCTTCATTCCGGCGACGGCTTCGGCGGGGAGGCCGGCGGCGGCGGTCATGAAGAGTTCGGCGGCCTTGTCGCGGCGGCCCTCGGCTACGAAGGCGTCCAGTTGCTCGACGTAGTCGGATGGGAGCGGCGGTCGTACGTCGTCGACCACGACGGGCGGCTCGAAGAGGACGAGGCCGGCGATCGGGAGGCCGGCTGCGGCGGCGTCGAGGGCCAGAAGGGCGCCGGACGACCAGCCGAAGAGGATGGCGGGCCGGCCTGCGTCCTCGATCAGGGCGGCGAGGTCCTCGATCTCGCGCTGGATCGCGTACGGCGCGGTGTCGGTGCTCTGGCCGCGACCGCGCCGGTCGTACACGTACGTCTTGAACTCGTCGCTCAACAACTGCCCGACCTCTGCGTTCGCCGGGTTGACGGCGCGGTGCGCGGTGGCGCCGTCGATCAGGATCAGCGGCCGGCCATCGCCGTACGCGTCGAAAGCGATCGTGGTGCCGTCGGCGGATTTCACGGTGCTCATGGTCTTCTCCTCATCGGCAGGGAACTAGACCGTACAGTACTCGCGAGAGAACTGGACTGTCTAGTATGATTTCCGCATGGAGCAGGTAGAGACCGAAGGACGAACGGCCCGCAAACGCCGCGCGATCCTGGCCGCCGCGACCACGGCCTTCCTTCAGCACGGGTACCTCGGCGCGAGCATGGACGAGGTCGCCGCGAACGCCGGCGTCTCCAAACAGACCGTGTACAAGCAGTTCGAGAACAAGGAACGCCTGTTCGCGGAGATCGTCCTCGGCACCAGCGACCAGCTGATGGACGGCCTACTACAGGCGTACGTCGACACCCTCGACGGAGCCGCCGACGCCCGGGAAGCCCTGCGTGCGCTGGCTCGTCGCCTGCTCCAGAGCCTGACCGCCGACAGCGTGCTGCAGTTACGCCGACTGGTGATCGCAGAGGCCGACCGCTTCCCCGAGGTGTGTGGAGCATGGTTCAACCAGGGCTTCGAGCAGTCGCTGGACGCGCTCGGTGAAGCGCTGACGAGATTGAGCGATCGCGGTCTTCTGAAGCAGCTCGACGACCCGACGCTCGCGGCGTACCAGTTCGCCGGCCTGGTTATGTACAAGCCGATGAACCGTGCGATGTTCGCCGGCACGCGCCAACGCCCGAAGCCGGGCGAGCTGGAAAAGCTCGCCGACCAGGCGGCCGACGTGTTCCTCGCCGCTTACGGCGTCTGACCGTCGTCTGTTCTCGACGGCCTGGTGATATGCAGATGGATCCGCCAGCCCGTCCAGGCCAGCAGGCCCACCGGGATCGGCAGCCAGAAGGACGCGAGCCGGTACAGGAGCGTCCCGATCAGCGCGGCGTCCGGGCTGATTCCGATCAAGACGAGAAGCGCGGTCAGACCGGCGTCGACGAAGCCGAGACCACCCGGCGTGATCGGGATCATCGCGAGTGCCTGGGCGACGACGTACGCCAGCAGCACCATCGAAGGGCGAACGTGCACATCGAGAGCCGCCAGCGCGGCCACGAGGGCGGCGTAGTCGAACATTCGGTTCGCGGCCGCCGCCAACGCCGCGGCCCACCAGCGACCCTCGAACGCGGCGGCAACCCGGTCTCGCTGGGTGACCAGCTGCGCGGCGGAACTCTCGGCTGTCACGCTGCGCTTGACGATGTGGATGAGATGACCGGCCCCGCGACCTACCAGCACGACGAACCGGGGCCAGGTGAGTGCGGCCACTCCGAGACCGACGATGACGACTGCCATGATCAGCGAGACCAGGAGGCCGAGCTCGAGTTGCCGAGCCGGCGGTGGACCGATCAGTACGGCGGGGATGGTCAGCACGGGCAGCAGCAACAGCACGCCGGTCGTGATCAAGCCGATCGCGGTCAAGGCGGAGGCGACGACCGCGGCCGGTTGGCCGGCGGTGATCAAGAGCCTGGCCTGGAGGACGCTGCCGGTCGCCGCGCCGCCGGGAAGGACCTTGCTGGCCGCGTTCCCGGCCAGCTGCGCGGTCGCGAGGGTTCCCCACCCAGGCGGCTTCTGATCCGCGGCGTGCTGGTCCAAGGCGAGCCTGGCGAGCCACCACAGTGCGGCGAAACTGAAGCCCTCGAGCACCACCAGGATCGGGAACCACCAGGGATCCACGTCCGCGAGGCGCGGCCAGGCTCCGAAGAGTGACAGGATGCTCGGCGCCACGATGTACAGGCCGACACCGGTGATTGCCAGGCCGACAGCGCGGCCGCCCCACCGCCGCACCAAACCCCCGCCAGCGATGCGCATGACTCACCTCGCCCAGAGAACCCCTCGCCTCGCCACCATAGCGCGCTCGATTGGTCTAGAGCGTCCCGCGAGTTGAGGTGCGGACCACCAGCTCAGGCGTGAATGTCACGCGCTGGTGCTCGTGATCCGGGTTCGACGACTCGTCGAGCAACAGCTCCGCCGCGGTCCGGCCGAGCAGCTGTCGCGGCTGACGCACCGATGTCAGCGGTACGGCGGCAGCCTCGGCGAACTCGATATCGTCGTACCCGACGATCGCGAGGTCCTCCGGGACGCGTAGCCCGAGGCTCACGCACTGTTGCAGCAATCCCAGTGCCAGCAGGTCGTTCGCACAGAAGGCCGCGGTCGGCCGCCGGTCCGCTGGAAGGCCCGCAAGTCGTTGCCCTGCGCCCCTACCTTCGGCGACGGTGAGGGCACCGGTGGTCAGCTCGATCAGATCCGCCGCCGGCCTCCCGGCCGTCTCCAAGGCCCGGCGAGCACCTTCGCGTCGGTCGACGACCTGGCCGATCGTGTTCGGGCCGCCGACGTACGCGATCCGTTCGTGGCCGAGCTCGAGCAGGTGCGAGATCGCGAGCTCACCGCCGAGAACGTCGTTCACCGCGACCGAGCAGTGCTCGCCCTCGTCGAGGGCGCGGTCGACCACCACCACCGGCGTACCGCGGGAGGGCAGTTTGCGCAGGCGGGACGAGTTCTGGTCGATGGGCGTGATCAGGATGCCCTGCACCCGCTGCTGCTCGAGCAGATCGAGGTACGCCGCCTCGCGGTCTGCGTCCTCGCTGCTGGTGCAGAGGAACACGGACAGCCCGGCCGCCTGAGCTGCCTCCTCGACGCCCTTCGCGACATCGGTGAAGAACGGGTTGCCGGCGTCGAGCATCAGGTAGGCGAGGATCCGGCTGGAGCCCGCGCGTAGTTGCCGGGCCGACTCGTTCCGGACGAAGCCGAGCGAGGCCATCGCCGCCTCGACCTTCGCGCGGGTCAGCGGGCTGACCACCTCGGGCCGGTTCAGCACGTTCGAAACGGTCCCCAGGGAAACTCCGGCCGCCGCGGCCACAGCCTTCACGCCGGCGGCATGCGGCTTCGGAGTACGGCGCCGCCTGGTCCGCTCAGGCAGGGCTTCCGCATCGTCGACGGACACGAGAACCTCCCTGCGGACTTGAAACGTGTTAGCTGCCGAAGAATACCCGCTTCCTGCAGATTCTCCGCGGCGGCAGTCCGGGATCGGCCGCAAATGGTGGGCAGGCACTTGACGGCCGCGGGGCACCGCGCTTAGCGTCATGGAACGCTGTTGAAACCTTTCATAGCCTTCCCGCCCGCTCAGACACAGGTGCCGCCGTGAATCGTTACTGCTTCTGCCTGCAGGTCCGGCCGGACCGGTTGGACGAGTACGTCGACCGCCATCGCAACGTCTGGCCCGACATGCAGGCCGCGCTGCGGGACTCCGGGTGGCACAACTACTCGCTGTTCCTCCGCGACGACGGGCTGCTGATCGGGTACGTCGAGGCCGAGGACCTGGACGCCGCCCAGAAGGCGATGGCGGCCACGGAGGTCAACACGCGCTGGCAGTCGGAGATGACCGAGTTCTTCACTGGGATCGACGGACGCCCACCCGACGAGTCGTTCCTGCTGCTTCCCGAGATCTTCCACCTGACTGCACTGGATTCCTGAAAGAGGGGCTGACCCATGACGACCGATGCCGTGAAGGCCGCGCTGAGCCGCCAGGAGATCGAGCTGCCCTCGTGGGCGTTCGGCAACTCCGGCACCCGGTTCAAGGTGTTCGCCCAGCCCGGCGTACCGCGCTCGCCGGAGGAGAAGATCGCCGACGCGGCCGTCGTCCACAAGTACACCGGGGTCGCGCCGAGCGTCGCGCTGCACATCCCGTGGGACAAGGTCGACGACTACGCGGCGCTCGCGGCGTACGCGAAGGAGCAGGGAGTCCGGCTCGGTGCGATCAACAGCAACGTCTTCCAGGACGACGACTACAAGCTCGGCAGCGTCACGAACCCCGATCCCGCAGTACGCCGGAAGGCGACCGATCACCTGCTCGAATGCGTCGACATCATGGACGCGACCGGGTCCCGCGACCTGAAGCTGTGGTTCTCGGACGGTACGAACTACCCGGGCCAGGACGACATCCAGGACCGGCAGGACCGGCTCGCCACCGCGTTGAAGGAGGTGTACGACCGGCTCGGGGACGACCAGCGGATGCTGCTCGAGTACAAGCTGTTCGAGCCGGCCTTCTACACCACTGACGTGCCGGACTGGGGTACGTCGTACGCGCACTGTCTCGAGCTGGGGCCGAAGGCAACGGTCTGTATCGACACCGGGCACCACGCGCCGGGGACGAACATCGAGTTCATCGTCGCGTTCCTGTTGCGGACCAAGAAGCTCGGCGCGTTCGACTTCAACAGCCGGTTCTACGCCGACGACGACCTGATGGTCGGGGCGGCGGACCCGTTCCAGCTGTTCCGGATCATGAACGAGATCGTCCGCGGCGACGCGCTCGACCCGGAGCGCGGGATCGCGTTCATGCTCGACCAGTGCCACAACATCGAGGAGAAGATCCCCGCGATCATCCGCTCGGTGATGAACGTGCAGGAGGCGACCGCGAAGGCGCTGCTGGTCGACCGTGACGTACTGCGTGCGGCCCAGCAGAGCGGTGATGTGCTCGGCGCCAACGCTGCACTGATGGATGCCTACAACACCGACGTCCGGCCGCTGCTCGCGGAGCTACGCGAGTCACAGGGCATGGATGCCGACCCGGTCGCGGCGTACAAGCGCAGCGGGTACTTCGAACAGATCACCAAGGACCGCGTCGGCGGCCGGCAAGCTGGATGGGGAGCATAAGTGAACAGTTCCAATACCTCCCCCACCCCACCGCCCCGGTCAGGGACTGCAGCCGAGCTCGTTGCGCGTAGCAACCGACTGGGTGCCGATCCGCGCAACACCAACTACGCCGGCGGCAACACGTCGGCGAAGGGTACGGCGACCGATCCGGTCACGCAGAACCCCGTGGACCTGTTGTGGGTCAAGGGGTCCGGCGGCGACCTCGGCACGCTGACCGAGAAGGGTCTCGCCGTACTGCGCCTCGACCGGCTGAACGCTCTGGTCGATACCTATCCGGGCGTCGACCGCGAGGACGAGATGGTCGCCGCGTTCGACTACTGCCTGCACGGGAAGGGCGGTGCGGCGCCGTCGATCGACACCGCGATGCACGGGCTGGTCGACGCCCCTCATGTCGACCACCTGCACCCGGACTCCGGGATCGCGCTGGCGACCGCGGCGGACGGCGAGAAGCTGACCGCGGAGTGCTTCGGCGACCGGGTGGTGTGGGTGCCGTGGCGGCGGCCCGGGTTTCAGCTCGGGCTGGACATCGCCGCGGTGAAGCGGGAGAACCCTGCCGCTATCGGCTGCGTGCTCGGCGGCCACGGCATCACCGCGTGGGGCAACACGTCCGCGGAGTGCGAGGCCAACTCGCTGGAGATCATCCGTACGGCGGAACAGTTCCTCGCTGATCGTGGTGTCGCGGAGCCCTTCGGCCTGGTTGTTCAAGGCTTCGAGGCGCTGCCGGCCGACGAACGCCGCGAGCGTGCCGCCGCGCTGGCCCCGGTGATTCGTGGACTCGCGTCGACCGACAAGCCACAGGTCGGACACTTCAACGACTCCGACGTCGTGCTCGAGTTCACCGCCCGGGAGAGGCTGGCCGAGCTGGCTGCTCTCGGCACGTCCTGCCCGGACCACTTCCTCCGGACCAAGGTGCGCCCGCTGGTGCTGGACCTGCCGGCCAACGCACCGCTCGAGGATGCGGTGGCGCGGCTTCGCGAGCTCCACGCGGCTTATCGCGAGGACTACGCGGCGTACTACAACAGGCACGCGGACGCCGACAGCCCGGCGATGCGGGGCGCCGACCCGGCGATCGTGCTCGTCCCCGGTGTCGGGATGTTCAGCTTCGGGAAGGACAAGCAGACCGCGCGGGTGGCCGGCGAGTTCTACGTGAACGCGATCAACGTGATGCGCGGCGCCGAGGCGGTGTCGACGTACGCGCCGATCGATGAGCGGGAGAAGTTCCGGATCGAGTACTGGGCGCTGGAAGAGGCGAAGCTGCAGCGGATGCCGAAGCCGAAGCCG
Organism: Kribbella rubisoli; assembly: GCF_004217145.1. GTDB lineage: Bacteria > Actinomycetota > Actinomycetes > Propionibacteriales > Kribbellaceae > Kribbella > Kribbella rubisoli. The sequence continues at coordinate 215,236 of NZ_SHKR01000013.1, forward strand.
CTCGCGACCCGGGTCGCGTTGGTCACCGGTGGTGGGTCGGGCATCGGCAAGGCGATCGCGCAACGGCTCGCTGCCGAAGGCGCATGTGTCGTCGTCGCGGACCTGGACCTGGCCGCTGCTGAGGCTGTCGCGAAGGAGCTCGGTTCGTCCGACGTGGCCGTTGCCGTAGGCGCCGATGTGTCGTCGGCGGATGCCGTCGAGGTTGCGCTGCGGGACGCCGTACTGGCGTTCGGTGGGGTGGACCTGATCGTCAACAATGCTGGACTTTCCATCTCGAAGTCGTTGCTAGAGACAACGGAACGTGATTGGGACCTGCAGCACGACGTGATGGCGAAGGGTTCGTTCCTGGTGTCGCGCGCGGCCGCGAAGGTGCTGATCGACCAGGGGATGGGTGGCGACATCATCTACATCTCCAGCAAGAACTCGGTCTTCGCCGGCCCCAACAACGTTGCGTACGGCGCGGCGAAGGCGGACCAGGCACACCAGGTCCGGCTGCTCGCGGCTGAACTGGGCGAGTACGGGATCCGCGTCAACGGCGTGAACCCCGACGGTGTGGTCCGCGGGTCTGGGATCTTCGCCGGCGGTTGGGGTGCGCAGCGGGCCGCGGTGTACGGCGTACCTGAGTCGGAGCTCGGTGCGTTCTACGCGCAGCGGACTCTGCTGAAGCGTGAGGTGCTGCCGGAGAACGTCGCTGCTGCGGTGTTCGCGCTGACCAGTGGCGACCTGACCCACACGACCGGTCTGCACGTGCCTGTCGACGCCGGCGTGGCAGCCGCCTTCCTGAGGTAGGCGCTGCCATGAAGCGTGTCGCGGCGGTGGATCTGGGTGCGTCGAGCGGTCGCGTGATGCTCGGCGAGGTCGGCGCGCACGTCCTCGAGTTGCGCGAGGTGCACCGGTTCTGGAACGGGCCGGTGCGCGTCCACGGCCGACTGCACTGGGACATCTTGCATCTGTACCGCTCGACACTGGACGGCTTGCGTACTGCGGGCGCACTCGACGGGATCGGGATCGACTCCTGGGCGGTCGACTACGGCCTCCTCGACGCCGACGGCCGCCTGCTCCGCAATCCGGTCCACTACCGCGACTCGCGCACGGATGGCGTGATGGAGCGTGTGCTGGAGAAAGTGCCGGCCGCAGATCTGTACGCCGCAACAGGCCTCCAGCAACTGCCCTTCAACACCATCTACCAACTGACCGCCGAGGCGCTCGAGGGTGCAGCGAATCTGCTGATGATTCCTGATCTGCTGGGGTATTGGCTGACGGGGGAGATCGGGGTGGAGCGGACCAACGCTTCGACCACGCAGCTCTTCGACGTCCGTTCGCGCGAGTGGAGCGACGAGCTGATCTCGCGGGTGGGTCTTCCGCGCAGGGTGTTTCCGGAGTTGCGGGAGCCGGGGGATGTGATCGGGAATGTGCTATCTGATGAGACCGGGCTGGCGCCAGGGATCCCGGTGATTGCAGTTGGGTCGCATGACACGGCTTCGTCTGTGGTTGCGGTGCCTGCTGCCGATGATCGGTTCGCCTACATCTCGTCCGGGACCTGGTCGCTTGTCGGGCTCGAGTTGGACGCGCCCGTCCTGACCGATGAAGCGCGCGAGGCCAACTTCACCAACGAAGGCGGCGTCGACGGGCGGATCCGGTTCCTGCGGAACGTGATGGGCCTCTGGATTCTCCAGGAATGCCAGCGGGTCTGGGGTGACGATGACCTCGACGGGCTCCTGCGAGACGCTGCCGGCTCCCCGTCGTTCGCCACTCTCATCGATCCGGACGCACCCGAGTTCCTTGCCCCAGGCAACATGCCGAAGAGGATCGAGGAGCACTGCCGTGCTACCGGGCAGGACCCGCCGGCGTCCAGAGGCGCCATGGTTCGCTGCATCGTGGAGAGCCTCGCGCTGGCATACCGGCGTACCTTGCGAGCGGCGCTGTCGATCGCCGGCCGCGACGTCGACGTACTGCATGTCATCGGCGGCGGCTCCCAGAACGAACTGCTCTGCCAGCTGACCGCCGACGCGTGCGGACTGCCCGTACTGGCCGGTCCGGTCGAGGCATCCGCGCTCGGCAACGTACTCGTCCAAGCTCGCGCGCTCGGCGAGCCCCTGCCGGACCTGGCCGCCATGCGCGCGCTGGTCCGCTCCACCCATCGCCTGCGGACCTACACCCCGCAGGGCAAACCGGCCGACTGGGACGCCGCCGAGTCCCGGATGTTCGGAACCAGGTGATCTGTATGACCGTTCTCCCCCAGGAACTTCGACCGCTCGCGCGACGGGTGCCGCCGCGCGAGATCAGCCACGATGATCTGCAACTCCTCCGTCTGCTCGCCACCGGACTGCCGGTCGACGCGGTCGCGCGCCGCCTCGACCTGTCCGAGCGAACCGTCCGCCGCCGCACCCGCCTGATCTGCGACCGCCTCGGCTTCAGCACCGCAATCGAAGCAATCGTCTGGGCAGCCCGCCGCGGCCTGGTCTGAGGTACGGCGTTAAACCTGCGCCCGGCCCGGGTACCGGGAGTTCCGATCATCAAGCCGAGGAGGAGCGATGAACGGAATGACCATCGTCTGGATCGTCGTCGCGGTCGCCGCGCTGGTGATCGTGGTCGCCCTGATCGCCGGGGCGGTGTCGAAGACATCCAAACGCCGGGCCGAGGCGCGGCCCCCGTCGACCGACGCGACCGAACGCAGCGAGGAGCACGAGCACCGTCCCCGGACCCAAAACCTCTGGCCCGAGGACGGGGACAGCCCTCTACACGACCCCCGCCGCTCGAAACACACCAAGCACTAGATGAGGTACCTGAACTCGGGGGAGTTTGGGTTGACGCGTTCGATGTCGAGGGGGGCGGCTTCCATGCGGGTCAGGAGGCCGGGGAGGTCGTGGCGGTTGCTGATCTCGATGCCGACGAGGGCTACGCCGGTCTCCCGGTTGTTGCGCTTCACGTACTCGAACAGGGTGATGTCGTCGTCCGGCCCTAGTACGCCGTCGAGGAACGTGCGGAGTGCGCCGGGCTCCTGGGGGAACGTCACCAGGAAGTAGTGCTTCAGGCCCTCGTGCACCAGCGAGCGCTCGAGAATCTCGCCGTACCGGCTGACGTCGTTGTTGCCGCCCGAGAGCAGGCAGACGACGGTCTCACCGGGCCGCACGTCGAGACCGTTGCCCAGGGCACTTGTCGACAAAGCGCCAGCGGGCTCCGCGATCAGCCCGTCGGTCTGGTACAGCTCGAGCATCTCCGAGCACACCAGTCCCTCGGGCACGGACATCAGCTCCACACCGGTCTGCTGCACCAAGGGCAGGGTCACCTCACCGACCCGCCGTACTGCTGCGCCGTCGACGAAGCTGTCCAGATGCGGCAATGTCACCGGCTCGCCGGCCTCCAACGCCGCCGCCATACTCGCCGCACCGCCCGGCTCGACCCCGACGATGCGTACGCCGGGATGCCGCTCCGCGATCCACGTTGCAACCCCTGCAACGAGACCGCCGCCGCCGACCGGAACCACGAGTACGTCGGGAGCCTGACCGAGCTGGTCCACCAACTCGACGACCACGGTCCCCTGCCCTGCAACGGTTCTCGGATCGTCGAAGGCCGGCACCATCGTCGCTCCGGTCGCCTGTCCCTCCGCGAGGGCGGCGGCGGCCGCGTCGTCGTACGTGTCGCCGGTGACGATCACCTGGATCTGCTTGCCGCCGAGGGCCGCGATCCGGTCCCGCTTCTGACGCGGCGTAGTCCGCGGGACGAACACCTTGCCCTGGACACCGAGGATGTGGCACGAATACGCCAACCCCTGACCATGGTTGCCAGCGCTCGCGCAGACCACGCCGGCCGCCTTCGCGGTGTCGTCGAGCTGGGCGATCAGGTTGTACGCGCCGCGCAGCTTGTAGGAACGGCCGATCTGCAGGTCCTCCCGCTTCAGCCAGACCTGCGCACCGGTGCGCTCCGACAGGCGGAGGTTGCGTTGCAACGGTGTGCGCACGGCGACACCGTCCAAACGGTCGACCGCGGCCTCGATCGCTGCGGCATCGACGGCCGCCTCGACGGCGGTCGATCGAGCGACTGAACTACTGCCCTGCATGACGTTCCTTCCCGTGCATTTGCACGATCTTCCCTGATTCGCTCGCTGCACAAGACGATCCGCGTCCACAGTCCGGACCGGCGGATACCTTTTGCGTTCCAGACTCTTGCACCAGGCGTGAAACGGCTCTTCACTGGGCAGTCTAGTTTTCATACGCTCACTCGGTGTAACGATCAGGGTCCTGATCGGGATGAGCCGGGTAAAGCCGGTCAGTGAGGACTGGAGGGCACAGATGGAACTGATTCCGTTCAGTCTGTGGGGCGACGCTTTGTGGTGTGGTCAGGAAGTCGTGCGGGAGGCTCCGCACGAGCAGGCGATCCGTAGCCTGTTCCCTGACCCCATCCCGGCGCGCGGCGCAGATCTGGACACCGAGGCGGACCTCGTCCCGGAACCGCACAACCGTTTCGACCCGCGGTCGATCGCCGTCCGGGTGCAGGGCAAGGTTGTCGGCTATCTGCCGAGGGACGACGCGCACCGGTATCACCCGGTGCTGTCAGAACTGGTGGCCCAAGGCCTGCAACCGCAGGTCCCGTGTCACCTGTGGGTCAGTGAGTGGGAGCCGGCGGACTGGGACGGCAAGGGCGCCCAGGGCACCGAATTCCACGCAAGTGTCGCGGTCGCTCTCGGGCAGCCGCACATGCTCGTGCCGGTGAACCTGCCCCCGCCGGGCAGCTTCCACCTGCTACCGCCCGGCAGCGGCATCGTCGTACCGGGCAGCGAGGTGCATCCCGACGTACTGGCGCCGTTCTTCCGGGCGGAAGGCGAGTGCTGGGTGTACGCCACCATGCACGCGGTCGAGGAGGAGGACGGTATCCAGGACCGGCACCGGATCGTGGTCGAGATCCGGCTCGACGACGAACCCGTCGGCCGGCTCAGCCCACGGCTGAGCGCCGAGTTCCTGCCCGCGATCCACTACCTCGCCGACATGCGTGCCGAGACCGCCGCACGTGTCGCCGTCCGCGGCGATCGCACCGCATCGGAGGTGATTCTCTATGCGGCGCGGAGCCATGACCTCCCGGCTACCTGGCCGGACGGGCTGGCCCGCTCCCCAGTCGCTTCCCCGCAATGGCACTACTGGGCAACCAAGGAAGCCAACTAGGCGGCTGCGCAGTACTGACCATGCCTCACCAGGCCGGTACTGCGGAGCTACTTGAACAAAAGCTGGTTGTCGTCGCACCAGGTCGCGAACGTTCGTGGTTCGCGCCTGGTGAGGCGGCGTACGGCGTCCGTGCGTAGCCCAGTCGTGTCGGCGCGCATGAGCTTGAGCCCCTCGACGATCGCCGCTGCCAGGTCCGGCGGCGCGCCGTCGGGGTAGCGGAAGCGGACGGCCTCTTCGGGGGTCTCGATCGGGCGTACGTCGAGTGTGCGGCCGATCGCGCCGCCGAGGATCGCGACCTGCTCGGCGAGCGTGAGCGCCTCGGGCCCGGTCAGCGTGTACTCCTGCTTCTCGTGCCCGTCCTCGGTCAGAACGGTCGCCGCCGCGGCCGCGATATCCGCCGGATCGATCGGCGCGGAGCGACCCGGGCCGATCGGGTCGAGCACGTAACCGCCGGCGCGGATCGTCGGCAGCCAGTCGACGGCGTTCGTCATGAAGCCGGTCGGCCGCAGGAACGTTGCCGGGATCCCCGAGTTGCGGATGAGCTGCTCGCGCTCGTGATGCCAGTGCCCCATCGCGGGGATCGGATCGCCGAGCACGGCGTACGACGAGAGATAAACGAGCTGCCGTACGCCGGCCTCGCGGGCTGCGGCGACGACGTTGACGGTGTGGTCGAGGCCCGTGCCGGGGACGAGCAGGAACACCTTGTCGATGCCGTGCAGGTCGAGCGGCCCGTCCAGGTCGCCGATCTGTTGCTCCGCAGGAAGATCCGGGCGCGCGCTGCGGACCAGGGCGCGGAAGTCGGCGCCGCGGGTGTTGAGCTCGTCGACGAGGCGACGGCCGATGTGTCCGGTGGCGCCGGTGATGAGTAGCATGGCAGACTCCTTTACCGGTTAACGATTCGTCGAGAACGTTAACCGGTAAACGATCTGATCGTCAAGGAGTGCGTCGATGCCCGAGTTCCTGGAGTTGCACAGCAAGACGTCCAAGCTGCTGCGCGCCGCGGCGGACGCCGCCGTACAACGCCATGGGCTGCGGCTCGGGCAGGATCACCTGCTTGCCGCGCTATGGGCCCAGGACGGTCGTACGCCGGGCGAGATCGCCGCCGCGGTCAACGTCACGACACCCGCCGTCACCAAACTCGCCACCCGCCTCGCGGAGTCAGGCCTGCTCGAGCGACGCCCCGACGCGCACGACAACCGCCTGGTCCGCCTCTGGCTGACACCTGCCGGCCGAGCCCTGCAGAAGCCGATCGAGGCCGAACGCCAGGCCCTCGAGGACCGCATCACCGCCACCCTGACAAAGACCGAACGCGCCCAACTGCTCAAGGCCCTGGCAAAGATCCAACAGGTGCTGCTGTCAGACCTCGCGTGAGCCTGTCCGAGTACGCTGGGAAGATGGCGAATGCACCGGATTGCCCGGTTTGTGGGGAGCGGGGAGTGCCGATTCTGTACGGCCTTCCGACCCGCGTTGCGCGGGAGGCGGCCGGTGCCGGCAAGGTCCGGCTCTTCGGGTGCGTCGTGCCGGCTGAGCCGGATCAGTGGAGCTGTCGACAGTCACACACCTGGCGGGCCGATGACGACGAGGTCCTGCTCGCCGCCATCGAAGCTGCGCTGAAACGCTGAGAGGTAGATCACCAGCCGGGACGTCACAGGCGTGCGGTCGGTCCGTGTCCTGGAGTGCGATGGCCAACCTATTGGGGGTGGCTCCAAGCATTCCTGGAGATCAACGTGCGACACCTCATCACCCTGATCGCCGCTGCTACGGCGGTGACCGGCCTGGCTGTGCCGGCGCAGGCGGCTGATTGCGACGTGCAATGCCAGTTGGAGCTGCAACAGCAGAACGCCGTACCGCGGACCTCGTTCTATGACCCGCCCGCTCCGTTGCCTTGGGGACCACCCGGGGCTGTGATCCGGAAGCAGGCGACGAGCGACTACGCAGTCGGACCGGCGACCCGGATCATGTACCACTCGCGGACCTCGGCCGGACGTGATGTGGCCGCGACAGCTGTCGTCCTGGTGCCGGTGGGCACGGCGCCGGCCGGCGGCTGGCCGGTTGTGGTGGACGCACACGGCTCGAGCGGAATCGGCCGCCCCTGTGCACCGTCGCTGATGAAGGACCTCTACCACGGCAACCAGATGATGGCGTTCGTCAACCGTGGCTTCGCCGTGGTCGCGCCCGACTATGCGGGCCTCGGCACCGACGGCAGGCCTGAGCTCGTCAACAAGACCGCGGAATCCAGCGATGTCATCTACGCCCAGCAGGCCGCCCGCCGCGTGCGGCCGGACCTGTCCCAGCGGTGGGTCCTGTGGGGTCACTCGCAGGGTGGCGGTGCGGCGATGGGTGTCGCCGGGCGGCAGCGGGTCCACCCGCAGCCCGGGTATCTCGGCGCCGTCCTCACGTCGCCGGTAGCCGACCTGTCCGAGGTCGCCGACCACGTCGCCGCGACGCCCGGGTACGGCGCCTTCGCGGCGATGATTGCCCAGGGCGCGCACTTCAGCGACCCGAGGATCCAGCCCCGGCGACTGCTCACGCCCGAGGCCTACGACCGGATCGGCATCACCGCGGTCGGTTGCCTGAACGCCGCGTTCACGGCGTACGCCGACCTGACCGGGCCGCAGCTGGTCACGCCGGCGTACTCGACCGATCCCGCCTTCCGGAAGTACCTGCTGATCAACTCGGCCGGGACCCGGCCGCTCGGCGGACCGGTCCTGCTGCTCCAGGGTCAGGCCGACACCGTCGTTCCCGTCGGGGTGACCGACCAGATCGCGAAGCAGCAGTGCCGGCTCGGGACGCGACTCACGTACAAGACGTACCCCGGCCTCGAGCACGACACCTACCCGTGGGTGCAGGGCATCGACGACGGCGCCATGCCAGACATCCTCGCCTGGACCGCCGACCGCTTCGCCGGACGCCCTGCCGCGACGTCCTGCACCCGGTGACCTCTGCTACGCCGGGCGGATGTTCTGGTTGAGGTGGAACAGGTTCGTCGGGTCGTAGGTGTTCTTGACGCTGACGAGCCGTTCGTAGGTCGCCGCCGGGTAGGACGCCCGGACGATGTCCTCGTTGGTCTCACCGGTGAAGTTCACGTACGACGCCGCCCTCGGCCCGAGCGAGCTCCCGGCTGAGCGAGCCCACTCGACGGCGGCGTCGTACCCGGCCGCGTCCTCGCTCCGGGCGACGACGTTGAGGATGAACTCGCGGTCGCGGGTGCCGAAGGCCGTCGCGTCGGCCGGCACCCGGCCCATCGCGCCACCGAGATGGTGGACGTGGAGCTCCGACAAACCATTCGGTACTGCGGAATGCGCGGCGACCAGCGCGTCGACGGTCGTCGGGCCGAGATCGCCGAAGAACGCCGAACGGAAGTAGTTCCGCAGACCGCGCGGGAACAGCGGATCGAGCAGCGTCTGCATCGCGTTGTACGGCATCGGTCCGAACAGATCGGCGACGACCGGTGCGAGTTCGCGGAACGGCCGGGTCGCAGCGTCGCCCGCTTCCGGCTGCCCGGACCACATCCCCAGTACGGCGACGATCGGCTTGCCGTGGACCTCTTCCGGCAGGAACGGCAACGGCGGCGCGGTCGTGAGGTTGATCGCCAGGGACAGGTCGTCCGGGGCGCCTGCGGCCGCAGTACCGAAGCCACGCAGTACGTCGGCAGCTCGATCGCCGGGGTAGAACACGAGGCCCGCGAAGACGGTCGGACCGACCTCATACGCTGTGAACTCGAAGGACGTAACGACACCGAAGTTGCCGCCGCCGCCCCGCAATGCCCACAGCAGTTCGGGATTCTCGGTCTCACTCGTGTGCAGGTACCGGCCGTCCGCGGTGACGACGTCAGCCCCGATGAGGTTGTCGCAGGCCAGGCCTGCCTTGCGGACGAGCCAGCCGATCCCACCGCCCAGCGTGAAGCCGGCGACCCCCGTCGACGACACCAGACCCCCGGTGACGGCGAGCCCGAAGGCCTGCGCCTCGGCGTCGACGTCTCCCCACGTGCAGCCGCCCTGCGCCACGATCTGCCGTCGATCGGGATCGATCCGGACCGAGTTCATCGGCGACAGGTCGACGACGATGCCGCCGTCGGTGGTGGAGAAACCGGGGATGCTGTGACCGCCGCCCCGGACGGCCAACGTCAACCCCTCGCTCCGGGCGAACTCCACGGCCCGGATGACGTCGGCCACCCCCTTGCACCGGACGATCAGCGCCGGCTTCTTGTCATGCGCGGCGTTCCAGATCGACCGCGCGTCGTCGTACGACGGATCGGACGGGCGGATCAGCTCGCCACGAAGTCCTTCGGCGAGTTCACCGAGGGTGGCCTCCCCGAGCGTGTCCTGCCGCGCTTGCGTCGTTGTCATTTCCACTCCTGATTCGTTCCCCATGCCGGGACGTTTCCCGGCCCGACAACGACATTAGGAAGGACCTCTTCGCAATCGCTTAGCGTGACTTAGCGGCCCATGAGCAGGGCGGCGCGCGGCGTACCGATGCGGCAGCCCAGGCGGGTGAAGATCTCCAATGCCGCCGGACTGTGCCTGGCCACCACCTCAGCGTCACCGTCCGCGACGGCGAGCTCGGCCGCGAGCAGCCGCGTCCATGCCTCGAGTCGCAGATATCCCTGCGGGTGAAAGGCTTCGACCGCCTGCTCGGCCAGGATCCGCGCGGTACGGCGCTCTCCGGCGTACAACTCGACGACTGCCAGATTCAGCAGAGCGCCGCCCGCTGCGGGCGCATCGTCGACCACCTCGCCGCGATCGAGGGCCGCGCGCGTCAGTCGCCGTCCCGTCCCGGGATCGCCGGCCGCCGCGGCGAGCAGACCGAGATTGGCGAGCGTCAGGCTCTCGCCCCGGCGATCTCCCAGCTGCTCGCGGATCCGGAGCGCCTCGCGCAGGTGTTTCTCGGCCGGACCGAACAGTCCTTGATCACGTTCGATGCAGCCGAGGTGGTTGAGGGCGTGACCGAGCCCGGACGCATCGTCGATCCCGGTGAAGGCGTCGACTGATCGCCGTACGGCGTCCTGTGCGGCGTCGAGATTTCTCGTCAGGCGGTGGGCGTCGGCCAGGCCGGACAGCGCGTAGCCGATGCCTTGGACGGCGCCGACCCGTCGGCCGATCAGGAAGGTCTCCTCGAACACCGGGATCCACGAGTCGTCGATCGGTACGAGCGGCAGGCACATCGTGACCGCGGGGAAGAACCGGTTCGTGTTCGGGTCGATCTGCCCGAGCCGCCGCAGGCACTCCTCGAAGCGCTCCTGCGCGAGCTCGGCGTTCTCGCGGAAGAGGGCGGTCATCGCGCCCAGGCCCTGGGCGGCTGCGGCGAGGGGCTCGGCTCCGAGGGAGTCGGCTGCCGCGAGCGAGTCCACCGCGGTCTGTTCGATCTCGTCGAGATCACCGCTCCCGAGCAGCAGCGTGCCGCGCAGTACCCGGGTGGTCACGAGGTCGACCTGGTCTCCGGACTGATAGGCAACCGCGACTGCCTCGTCGCCGAGCCGCGGGAGCCGGTCGGCCAGCCCGCTCCGGGCGAGCAGGATCGCCAGCGCGAAGATGGCACGCGCTCGCTCGCGGGACGGCTCGACCGCGACGTCGAGAACGCGTTCGAGCCAGCCCGCTCCTTCGGAGAAGTGCCCTCGTGCCAACCAGTACGGCGAGAGGCTGAGCCCGAGCAGCAAGGCCCGCTCGTGATCGTGGCGGAGTGCCCAGTTGAGCGCTGCGCGGAGGTTGTCGTGATCGGCGTCGAGCAACTGCGGCCGTTCGACGACGACTCCGGCCCGCTCGGGATCCTCGTCGGCCGCGAGCTCCAGGAAGTGTCTGCAGTGCGCCGCGTCCATCGGTGCGGCCTCGTGCGCCGCGACCAGACGCTCGCGGGCGAACTGTCGAATGGTCTCCAGGAGTCTGTAGCGGGAGCGCTGCCCGTCGTGGTCGACCAGCAGCAGCGACTTGTCGACCAGGCGGCCGAGGATGTCCAGAACGTCTGAGCTGGGCAAGCGTTCGTCGGCGCACACCTGCTCGGCGGATCGGAGCGAGAAGCTGCCGGAGAAGACCGCGAGCCGGCGCAGCAGCACCTGCTCGTCGTCCGACAGCAAGGCGTGGCTCCACTCGAGGGTCGCTCGGAGCGTCGCATGTCGAGTGACCTCACCGGGACGGCCGAGCAGCGAAAGCGCCTCGCCCAGACGCGCGGCGATCTCTGCAGCCTCTAGGTGTGAGGCGCGTGCGGCGGCCAGCTCCAGGGCGAGCGGAATGCCGTCGAGACAACGGCAGATCTCGACGACGGCGGTGGCGTTGGTCGCGTCGAGAACGAAGCCGGGCCGGACGTCCTGGGCCCGATCGACGAAGAGCTTTACCGACGACAGCGTGCGGAGTCGTTCCAGTGCGTCCGTTGGCTCGGGGAGCTCGAGAGAGGGCACGCGGAACGTCACCTCGCCCGGCGCGTGCAGAGGCTCGCGGCTGGTCGCGAGGAGGCTGACGCCGGGGCAGCTTCGTCGTACTGCGCTTGCTAGTCCGGCGCAGGCGGCGAGGAGATGTTCGCAGTTGTCGAGTACTAGAAGGAGATTGCGCGGCGCGAGGCGGGTGATCAGGGTGCGGGTCGAGTCGGAGCCGGCGGCGGGTTCGAGGCCTAGTGCGGCCGCGACAGAGTCGGCGACGAGGTGCGGATCCGCCACTGGTACGAGGTCGGCGATCCACACGCCGTCGGCGTACGAGTCGACGAGGCGGCGCGCGGCCTCCTCCGCCAAGCGGGTCTTGCCGGCCCCGCCGACGCCGGTGAGGGTGACCAGGCGGCCCTGCTCCATCAGGCGATGGACGTCCGCGATCTCGCGCTCACGGCCGACGAAACTCGTCAACGCGGGCGCGAGGTTGTGCCTGGGTTGCTTTCCGGCGGTGACGGTGCCGGTCAGAAGTTCTTGGTACAGGCGCCGGGTATCCGGGTCGGGATCGGTGCCGTACGCAGTACGCAGGTCGCTTCTCAGACGCTCGTACTGCGCCAACGCTTCCGACGAGCGACCCGTCGCAGCGAGTCGACGCATCAGGCTTCGGACGCCGTGTTCGTGCAGCGGATCGATGGCGAGTGCGCGCGTCAGGGCGTCGAGCGCCTCGGCCTCATGTCCATCCGCTGCGGCCGCGTCCGCGAAGTCGACGAGCAGGTTGCCGAAGGTCGCGCGGAGCTCCTCACGCGGACGGACGGCCCAGTCCTCGAACCTGTCCTCCGGCAGCAGATCGCCTGTGTACGCAGCGACTGCGGCGCGGAGGTCGGCCAGGTCACCGCTGGTCCGACCCAGCGCGGCCAGCCGTTCGAACGTCCGTACGTCGACCTCGACGAGGCCGTCCGCGAGCAGCACCACGAAGTCGTCGCGCAACTCCAGGAGGCCGTTACTCGGCTCGTCACCCGCGAGCGCCCGCCGTCCGACGTGCAGGGCTTGGTGGAGATTGTTGACCGCCGACGTCGACGGCCTGTCCGGCCAGAGCGCCTCGAGCAGTACGTCGCGATGCAGCCGCTGATCGCGCGTCAACGCGAGCAGCTTGACCAGCGTCCGCGCCTTCCGCAGCCGCCACACCGTCGGATCGACGGATCGCCCCCCGCGATCGACAGCGAAACCACCGAGCAGTTGGATCCGCACCTTCACCCTCCCCCAACGATCGTAGGCCCCACCTTCGGCGAGGATGGGCGGATGAGCCAGCGGTGGAACCACAACATCCACTACCACCCGCGCATTCTGGGTGCCGTCCCGCCTGGCGCCTCGTCCGCGCTGGACATCGGCTGTGGCGAGGGCATGCTGTCCCGCGAGCTGCGCCGCGTCGTACCAGCCGTCACCGGCATCGACCTCGATACGCCGAGCCTGGAGCTGGCGCGGGGGTACGACGACGACATCTCCTACGTCTGCGGCGACTTCTTGGACTACCCGCTCGAGCCGGCGTACGACGTCGTCGCCTCGGTCGCCACCCTGCACCACGTCGACGCCCGAGCAGGTCTGCTGCGAATGCGCTCGTTGGTGCGACCGGGTGGGGTGCTGGCCGTCGTCGGTCTGGCCCGTGAGTCGATGCCGCGCGACTTGCCTCTAGCGGTCGCCGCTGCCGCCGTCGGCACCGCGCACCGCGTCGTGAAGGGCCGCTGGGAACACCCATCACCCATCGTGTGGCCGCCGCCCGTCACCTACCCCGACATGCAGGCCCTGGCCGCCGAACTCCTCCCCGGCTCGACCTACCGCCGCCACCTCCTCTACCGCTACTCAATCCTCTGGAGCCGCCCAAAGTGACCGAGATCGTCACCCCTGACCGCGACCTACTCGCCCGCGCTGTCCACACGTTCCTGAAGACCGACGCCGACACCAACCTCTACGACTCCGCCGGTGGCGGTTTAGCCACCCAGGGCCCGACCGTCAACTACTGGTTCCTGCTGTAGTCGCTGCTTAGCCTGTGGTTGTGGACAAGGAGTGGGGGCGGGATCCAGAGGCAAGTGAGTGGTTGCCGCTGGATATCACGGGTGAGGCGCTGGCCAGCGAAGAGATGGATCGGATTCGGGCCCTGCTGGAGCCGTTGACGGCGTACGACGGCGGCATGCTGTGGGACTCCGAGACCGTAACGCTCACGGTGCAGATGACCACGGAGGATGCCCTCCAACAGGCCCGGCTCCTCCTGCTGGTCACGAACCCGACCTGGCTGCGTGTCCTGTTCGTCCAAGTCCAGTACTCCGGCGAGGAGCTGCAGGAGCTCTCCTCCCGCCTACTCGAACACCAGACCGCGTGGACCGGCACCACAGGCATCAGCGGCGGCGTCGACCACTACACCAACCGCCTCGTAATGCTGGTCGACCGCAACGACCCAGAAGCCGACACCCTGATCCAAGCCATCAACAACCTGGACGACCCAAGAATCACCCTGGAGGTCTACCGCTCAGAGTTTGGTGCCTATTAGTTGGTAGATGTCGTCGTGGGCGCCGGGGAGGTCGTCGTGGCCGAAGTCGGGGTAGAGGCGGGTTTCTTTGGGCGACTTGAGCTTGTTGTAGACGGCGAACTGGGTGGAGGGCGGGCAGACCTGGTCTTCCAGGCCGACGAAGAGCGTCACCTCGGCCTGGATGCGCGGGGCCAGGTTCTGTACGTCGATGTAGCCCAGCGTCGTGAACACCTCGTCCTGCCGCAGGTGCCGCGGGTCGCGCTTGCGGAACCACGTGACGATCTCGTCGTACGGGCCGGTCTCGAGGTTCAGATCCCACGTCCGCTGGTAGTCGCACAGGAACGGGAACACGCTCGCCGTGTACTTGATCGACGGCGTCAGCGCGGCCGCCACCAGCGACAACCCGCCGCCCTGGCTCCAACCGGTGGTCGCGATCCGCGAGGAATCCACCTCCGGCAGACCGCCGATCAGGTCGGCCAGCCGCCGCGTGTCCAGGAAGATGTGCTTGTACAGCAACCCGTCCGGCCCGGCGTCCAACCCGTGCACCAGGTGGTGCTGCAGCGAGAAGCTGTTGCTCTCCTGCGACGGAGTACGGAAACCCACCTGCTCCCGCACATCCAGCGCCGCGACCGTGAACCCGCGAGCCGCGTAGGGCAGGAGCTCGACCCACTTCGGCTGCTCACCGCCGTACCCGTGGAAGAGCAGCACTGCCGGCCCGGTCGGCTCAGCAGGCCGCAGCACCTTCGCGTGGACCCGGTACCCGCCGGTCCCGGTGAAGTACAGATGCTGGGCGGTCGCCGTGGTCAGCGGGAAGTCGGTCGCGTCCACGAACTCCGCGTCGGCAGGGACCTCGTCCAGGGACAACAGCGCCTTGTCCCAGAACTCGTCGAAGTCCGCGGGCCGCGGGTTCGTGCCCTGGTAGGTCAGTAGCTCGTCGTACGACAGCTCGAAGGAAAGCACCGGATCATTCTGCGCTGCCGGTGTCCTCCGGCACAGTCCCGTCCCAGATCGTGTACCCGTGCGCCGCGTTGAGCTTGTCCCGCAGCGTGGCCTCCAGCGACGGGACCTGCTTCGGCGCGAGCCAGGACAGCGGCAGCAGGATCGGATGGTCGGGCTGCTTGGTCCGCAGCACGATCGCCTCGCCGTGCGTGGTCTCCACCCGGCCGACCTCGGTGATGTCGGTCCAGGGCGTGCGTACGCCGCGAACCTCGACGTCGGAGTCCCGCAGCCGCGCGACCTTCGGCGGCCGGGCCAGGATCCACAGGCCGGCCAGCGTGATCACCCCGCCGAGCGAGACGAACACCGAGACCGCGACGGACGGCAGCCCCAGTGCCCACAGCACCGCGGCTACCCCGAGAATGATCAGCCCGGCGGCCAGGATCCCGAGGAACCGTCCCGACCGCATCCGGTACGTCGTACGCATCGACACAGGATCTCATCCGCCCGGGGTAATCACGTCAGAAGGATTCCGTCTCCGAGGACGAGGCGTTGCCGAGCGGGGTCTTGGCCAGGCTGATCGTCCAGTTGTACGACCCGTCGAAGATGTCGTCGAACTTCTGGTACGAGCAGTTCTCGGTGAACCGGTTGTTCTTCGCGTCCCAGCTCGTGCCCGACTTGAAGTAGACCCAGTAGTCCTGGCTGCGGATCCCGTTCAGCGTCGCGGTCTTGTTCGCCCGGACGTAGATCGACGCCTGCGGCTGCCGCGGGTTGCTGCCGGCGATCACGATCACCACGTCGTCGCCGGCGTTCTTGATCTCGAGCGAGCCCGATCCGCGCGAACCGGACCGCTGGAACACGTCGCCGTTCTCGCCCCGGCCGGCGATCACGGCCGGCTGGACGAGCTTCGGCGGCACCGACAGCGCGCCGAACTTCACACCTTTGCCGATCGACTTCTGCACGCTCTGCGCGAGCTCGGAGTACGCGAACCGCAGGCCGCTCTTCGCCTCGTACAGCCGGACCTCCAGCGACTTCGGGAACCCGCAGCCGGTCTTCGCGCCGCCGGCCCGGGTCAGCTCGGTGGCCACGTCCCCGGCGTACGCGTCGAAAGCATCGAGTACGGCGGGATGCGCCGTCACCAGGCCTTTCGGCGGAGCGATCTTCGCCAGCTCGCCGCGTTCGATGACGACCGACTTCGCGAGCAGGGCCCGGGACGCGTCGAAGGCGGCGATCGTCTGCGCGTTCATCACCCGGGCGACGGACGGCTTGAGCACCTTCTCGACATTCGTCAGCGCTCGCTGGTACATCGGCACCGAGAGCGCGACCGCGGTCGGAGTGGGCTTGGGCGCTGTCGACGTGGGCGGTGCGCTGGTCTTCGTCGTACCGCCGGCCGGTGGCGCGACAGCCTTGTCCGGCTCACTGCTGCAGCCCGCACAGGTCAGAACTGCAGCTCCGACCACAACCGCCAGCGAACGCCTCACAGTCACCCCCAGGTGTGACTCGATCTCGTTGAGTCGTAATGATTCCGCCGCTGGGGTTCAACCAACCGAATTTGTCTCAGTTTCCGGTCTGGCTCGGGTTGTAGGCGCACGCGTCGTTCAGGTTCTCCGCCGTCCCCGGGGTGGTCGGGGTGGTCTTGGTCGGCGTCGGCTTCTTCGTCGTCCCGCTGGTCGGCTTCTTGGTCGGCTTGACCGTCGGGGTCGAGGCGACCGGCGTGGTCTGCGCGCTGAGGGCCTTCTGGATGATCTCGCGCATCGCCGAGTAGTTCGGGTTCTGGCCGGTCGGGAAGTTCTTGCTCTTGTCCAGGTCGATGTTGGTGACCTTGGCGTTCTTCACCTTCAGCGCGAGCTGCGTGAAGGCCCCCAAGATGTCCAGCGGGATGTCGGTCCGCAGCAGCTGCTTACCGGCCTTCGCGATCTGCTGGTACGACGTCACCAGCGCCTGCGGGTTCGCGCTGCTGACCAGCGCGTGGATCGTGCAGCGCTGCCGCTCCTGCCGCGACGGGTCGCTCAGCCCGTACCGGCCGCGGGCGAACCACAGCGCGTGGTACCCGTCGAGCTTCTGGTTCGGCCCCGGCTCGATGTAGCCGCTCGGCTTCTTCTCGCTGTTCGACCCCGGCCCCTCGCCGTAGTCGCCACCGATCGGCACCCGGTAGTTCACGTTCACCGTGATGCCGCCCAGCGCGTCGATGATCTGCCGGAAACCGGCCAGGTTGACCTGCATGTAGTAGTCGATGTCCAGGCCGAGCGCCGCACTCGCGGCCAGCTTCACCACATCGGCGCCCATGTTGTCGGTCTGGCCCAGCACCCCGGGATGCGCCTTCGGGATGTTGTCGTACATCGAGTCCAGGTAGTACTCCGGCTGCTCGGCCGGACCGTTCGGGTCGTAGAACCCGTCCGGGTAGATCTTGTGCAGCGGCGAGTCCTCCGGGAACGGCATCCGCATCCAGTTGCGGCTCAGCGAGATCAGCGCGGTGTCACCGGTCTTGGTGTCGATCGAGGCAACGATCACCGTGTCGGTCCGCACGCCGGTCCGGCCCACGCCGTCGTCGGCGCCCAGCAGCAGCAGGTTCAGCCGCGGGGTGTTCGCCCACGGGTCCTTCGCGTTGCTCACCTTCGGCCGGGTCGCGCTCTTCGAATTGCCCTCGGACTGGAACACGCTGCCGACCAGGTCGCGCTGCGCCATCACGGTCTGCGCCGCGACGGTCGTCGGTACGGCGATCCCGAAACACAGCAACCCGACGAACAGCGAGCCCGCCAGCCGGCCCGTGTACGTCATGCTGACCGGGCGGATCAACTTGTGGGACGCGACCACGACCCAGATCCACAGGCCGCCGAGCAGTACGACGGCGCCGGTCGCGATCAGCAACTGCCGCGGCGACACCGCGAGCGCAAGCACCGAGTCGCGCTGCGTGAGACCGACGTACGCCGCGATCAGCAGCAGGCCGACGCTGATCGTCAGCACGAACGCGCCGAGCTTCTTCCGGCCGCCCATCAAGAGGCCGGAACCCGGCACCAGGGCGCTGAGCAGGGTCAGGCCGATCGCCTTCGAGGCCGTCCTGGTCCGGTGCGAACGAGCCCGGGACCGGCTGGCACGAGGCGCTGCCCTCCGACCGGCTGCGCGAGTACTCCGCGACATAGCTCCGTTCCCTGATCGACGACGTGGCGACCCATCCGTGCGCCGCACGCAGCGGCCCACGGTACTTCAGACGCCCACCACACCAAGTTGGTTGACGCGTGATGCTGGCGACCCCCGTCGATGTCGCCACATTACAGGGGCCCTGGGCTACTGCCCCAACGTGAGGCCCTCGCCACCGAGAGTGTCGACCCACCCGCTTTGCCGCCGGACCGGTCGAGCAGATAGTCTTGGCCGTCGTCGTGTCCCCCACGTGGGGATCGTCGGAGGAGGCGTCGCCTAGTCCGGTCGATGGCGCCCGCCTGCTAAGCGGGTTGAGGGTAATCCCCTCTCGCGGGTTCAAATCCCGCCGCCTCCGCTCTGGGAGCTCCCTGTCTGCAGAAAGCGCAGACGGGGAGCTCCGGCCTTTTCTGGGGGTGCAACCCCCAGGCCCCGCCCGGAGGGCTCCGCCCCCGGACCCCCGGATTGCGTTCCCCGTGCGGGGCCCCCGGGGTTCTTGCTTGGCTGGCCTTGTTGTTATTAGGCCTTTGCTTGTGCGATTTGCTCGACCGTTTGTGGGGTCATTGGTTCTGGGGAGATGATCAGGTGTTCCACGCCTAGTTTTTCGTAGGCCGTGATTGCTTCTGGCAGGTCTTTTACCGGGATTGCGTTGGGGCTTGGTTCGGCTACTGGTTGGTCTGGGTCTCGGACGATGATGCCTGCGGTGGCGGTTACTGAGCTGCCTGCTGCTTCTGTTGCTTGGCGGAGGGTTTCCAGGCGCTCCTCGAGCTTTTCGTTGGGGGTGCCGTACCAGGCGGTGTTGTACAGGTCGGCCCATTGGGCGGTCAGGCGCATCATGCGGGGGCGGTGGCCGGCGATGAGAATCGGGATGCGGTGGGGTGGGGCCGGGTCTAGGTTTGCGTCCTTCACCTTGTAATAGGTGCCTTCGTAGGTGACTGTCTCTCCGCGCACCATTCTCGCGACGATTTCGAGCCATTCCTCGAAACGGCCTACGCGGTGATCGGTCGGCAGGCCGAATGCTTCGTATTCGGGGTCGTGCCAGCCGGCGCCTACGCCGAGGATTAGTCTTCCGGCGGATACCTCGTCGAGGGTTGCGGCCATTTTGGCGGTTAGACCGGGGTCTCGGAATGACGCGCACAGGACCATGTTTCCGAGTTCTACCCGGGAGGTGACCGCGGCTACCGCGGTCAGGAGGGTCCAGGACTCGTGCATGCCGTAGATCTGGTCCTGGGGGTCGCGGTAGAGGAAGTGGTCGGCGATCCAGACCGAATCCAGTCCGCCTTGCTCGGCCGCCTCGGCTACTGCTCGGACGTCGTTCCAGGTCGGCATGCCGCCGTTGGGGCCGTCTCCTGCGCCGAGGGGGAGCATCACACCGATTTTCATGCCCATGGTGCTACTCCTCCGGCTCGCGCGGTCTCAGGGATTCGCATGGGGTCAACGTAGTTGGATCATGGCGGGATGAGGAGGCCGTATTTCGATCGGACGGCTGCGGGCGAGGCGCTGGCCGACGAGCTCGGACAGGTTGCCGGTTCGGTCCTGGTGCTCGGGCTTGCGCGCGGCGGCATACCGGTCGCGGCGCCGGTCGCGGATGCCCTCGGCGCGGAGCTCGACGTGTTGATCGTGCGCAAGCTGGGGTTGCCGGGGCAGCCGGAGCTGGCGATGGGCGCGATCGCGGGCGTCGGCGAGGAATTGCATGTCGTGCGCAACGAGCAGATCGCGCGGGACGTCGACGCGGCCGCGATGGACGAGGTACGACGGCGCGAGGTCCTCGAGCTGCGCCGGCGCGAATCGGCGTACCGCGGGGATCGGCCGCCGATCGACGTACGGGATCGGGTGGTGATCCTCGTCGACGACGGGCTGGCTACCGGCTCGACAATGCGAGCAGCGGTGGAAGCGGTACGCCGTCAGCGGCCGGCGCGCGTGATCGTCGCCGTACCGGTGGGAGGTGTGGAGAGCTGCCGGCGGCTGGCGAGGATCGCTGATCAGGTGGTGTGCGTGTGGATCCCGCGGTACTTCAACGCGGTCGGGCAGGCGTACCGCGACTTCTCGTCGGTGAGCGACGACGAGGTCCAGCGGGTGCTGGCCGAAAGTACAGCGCGGCGCCCCGGCAGGTGATCCGGGGCACCGCGCTGTCGGTCCGGCCGCCGGCTTCCGACTCGGCGGCCAGAGTCCATCAGCCCAGCCGGGCCTTCAGGTTGTCCAGCTCGACCTTGAGCTCGGTCGGGACGGTGTCGCCGAGCTTGGCGAACCACTCCTCGATCAGCGGGATCTCGGCCTTCCACTCCTCGGCGTCGACGTCGAGCGCGATCTCGAGGTCCTGCGCGGTCATGTCCAGCCCGGCAACGTCGAGCGCGTCGGCGGCCGGCACCCGGCCGATCGGCGTCTCGATCGCGTCGGCCTGGCCCTCGATCCGGTCGATGACCCACTTCAGCACGCGGCTGTTCTCACCGAAGCCCGGCCAGACGAACTTGCCCGCCTCGTCCTTGCGGAACCAGTTCACGTAGAAGATCTTCGGCAGCTGGGCGGCGTCGTGCTGCTTGCCGACGGTCAGCCAGTGGTCGAAGTACTGCCCGGCGTCGTACCCGAGGAACGGCAGCATCGCCATCGGGTCGCGCCGTACGACGCCGACCTGGCCGACCGCGGCCGCGGTGGTCTCGGACGACAGCGTCGCGCCCATGAACACCCCGTGCGCCCAGTCGCGCGACTCGGTCACCAGCGGGACCGTGGTGGCGCGACGGCCGCCGAAGATGATCGCGGAGATCGGTACGCCGTTCGGGTCGTCGTACTCGTCGGCGATGATCGGGCACTGCTTGATCGGCGTGCAGAACCGGCTGTTCGGGTGGCTCGACAGCTCGCCGTTGTCCGGCGTCCACTCGCGGCCCTTCCAGTCGGTCAGGTGGTCCGGCGGGGTCGGCGAGTAGCCCTCCCACCAGACATCGCCGTCGTCGGTCAGCGCGACGTTGGTGAAGACCGAGTTGCCCTTCTCGATCGTGCGCATCGCGTTCGGGTTCGTCTTCCAACCGGTGCCGGGGGCAACACCGAACAGGCCGAACTCCGGGTTCACGGCGTACAGCCGGCCGTCCTTGCCGAACCGCATCCAGGCGATGTCGTCGCCGAGCGTCTCGACCTCCCAGCCCTCCAGCGTCGGATCGAGCATCGCCAGGTTGGTCTTGCCGCAGGCGCTCGGGAACGCGGCCGCGACGTAATGCACCTTCTTCTCCGGCGAGATCAGCTTCAGGATCAGCATGTGCTCGGCCAGCCAGCCTTCGTCGCGGGCCATCGCGGACGCGATCCGCAGCGAGTAGCACTTCTTGCCCAGCAGCGAGTTACCGCCGTACCCGGAGCCGTAGGACCAGATCGCCCGCTCCTCGGGGAACTGCACGATGTACTTCTCGTCGTTGCACGGCCACGGCACGTCCTTCTGGCCCGGCTCGAGCGGTGCGCCGACCGAGTGCAGGCAGGGCACGTACGGCGCGTCCTCGCCGAGCTTTGTCAGTACCTCGGCGCCGGTGCGGCACATGATGCGCATCGACGCGACGACGTACGCCGAGTCGGTGATCTCGACACCGAACATCGGCTTCTCGGCCGTCAGCGGGCCCATGCAGAATGGGACGACGTACATCGTCCGGCCGCGCATCGAGCCGCGGTACAGCTCCGTCATCAGCGCCTTCATCTGCGCCGGGTCCATCCAGTTGTTGGTCGGACCGGCGTCCTTCTCCTCCGCGGAGCAGATGAACGTGCGCTGCTCGACCCGCGCGACGTCACTCGGATCCGTGCGAACCCAGAACGAGTTCGGCTTCTTCTCCTCGTTCAGCCGGACCATCGTGCCGGCCGCGATCAGCTCGTTCGTCAGCGTCGCGTACTCCGCGTCCGACCCGTCGACCCAGTGGATCCGGTCGGGCTGGGTGAGCTCGGCGACCTCGGCCACCCAGTTGAGCAGGCCGGCGTGCTGCGTCGGGGCCGTGGTCAGGTCGTACGGCGTCGGATTTTCGCCGGGGAGGGGGTCCTTGGTGGCTGCTGAGGTGGCGGTCTCGGTATGGGTCGGGCTGGCGGTCGTCGTCATTCGCGGCTCATTCCCTCTCGGCTGTCGGGCCCGGCGACGTTCGGCCCCTCGACGCTGAAAGGCGGGTACGGCGTCCGGCCGCCGGGGTCTCCGGCGGTTCGATGCAGCTGGCTGGCGGTGTAGTCGCTCGCATACCAGTGCGTCCAGTGGACGTATACCAGTGTGCAAGTGGTACTACGGTACGCGAACGACCCCGGGGCTGTGAACCGCTAGAACGTGAACCCGGTCACAAAGTTTCCGCGACAATCGCTTTCCGGTGGAGCTTGTGAAAATGAGAACGGCCCGCGCTGTTCGCGCGGGCCGTTCAGCAGATTTTGCGGTCGATCAACTGGTCTGGCGCCAGATGTCGTTGACGACCCGCTGGACGTCCGGCGCCTCGGCCACCTGTCCGTAGACCATCGCGCCGACGAGCCACCACTGCCCGCCGCTCAGGAACGCGTGCGTCATCGTGATCGTGTACGGCGCCTTGGTCGACACCGTCAGCCAGGTCCGCGCGTCCTTCGCAGTCGCCGGCGCGGTCGTCTTGTAGATCTTCGTCCACAGCTGGTCGAACGAGGGCCGGTCGGCCAGGCACTGCGCCAGACTCACGCACGGGTGCAGCGCGACCTGCGCCTGGAACGAGTTCTTCAGGCCGTTCGCCGGGTCGTACTCGGTCGCGGTGACGACCTTCCGCAGGATCAGCTGCGAGGACTCACCCAGCCGGATCACCTGCGGCGGCCGCGGCCAGCCGATCGCGAACGGCAGCTCGGCGTTCGCGACGACCTGGAGATCCGCGCCGGCGGCGTACGTCGCGCCGAACAGGCCGGGCGATCCGTCGGGACGTTTGTACGGCGCTGTCGTGACAATGTTGATCGGCGGGATCAGGACCTTGGCCGGGATCGCCTCCGGGCTGACCGCGGGCGCCGCGACCTCGACCGGATCGTCCTTCTTCACGGCGCTGCCGATCGCGGAGCCGATCGAATACGTGATGCTGAAGACGATCAGGACGACGACCGCCACGACGGCGTAGATCCAGGAGCCGATCTTGCGGCTGTACTGGCGGGCGACGTCGATCTTCGACTGCTCGGTCTCGGCCTGTGTCTGCGGTTGCTGTGTCTGCGGTTGGTGCGGGCGGTCGGCGTAGGACGGGATGCTGTCTGCTTGCGGGAGGTCCGGTGGCATTGCGCCGTACCCGCTGAGTTGCCGGCGGATCGCCTGCAGGGACACGTCGTCGTTCCCGATGATCCCGTCGAGCGGGTCGATCAGCCGCTCCGCGCCGGTCTGCCCGGGGATCAGCTGGGTGATCGCGTACGGGCGGCTGGAGTTGAAGTTGGCCGCCCAGAGCGGGGTCTCCTGCTGGCCCGGCACCAGCGCGGCGTCGCGGCTCGCGCGGGTCAGTCGCTCCACGACTGTCTCGTCGCGCGCGCCGTCCTCGCTCAGCACGAGCGCGATGATCTCCATGCCGGTGAACGTGCGGCCGTGCCACAACTCGGCGAGCGGGTGCTGGAGCAGTCGCTGATCCAGCTGATAGCCGGGGATCTCCGGCGTACTCACTTGCTCTCCCAGATGGCGCGGTCCGCCAGCGCCAACGCTGCCTTCTGCGCCACGTCCGCTTCCACCGGGTTGGCTGTGTAGTCCACCTGTACGACGATGTCGGCGCGCTGCACGAGCACGTGTACGGCCCACGATTCGCCGGCCATGCCGCTAGGGGTGTGGCTGAACTTGGTCGGGTACGGGCGGTCCTCGTTGAGTGTCTTCATCGGCGATCGCGTGAAGACCTTCTTCGCGGTCTGCGTCGGCGTGAACGGTTTGTTCCCGGCGCCGGCGTCCTGCCCGCCGTACGGCGTGATGCTGACCTTCACGCTCGCGGCCGTGAACGCGCGGACCTTCGCCCGGGAGCTGCCCGCCTCGCAGGTGATCGTCGTACTCCCAACCTGCGTCATCGTCACCGGCCCACTCGATGCCTTAGGCAACAGGCTCGAGACGTCCCCGATCCGCGCACACAAGTCCGACGGCATCGTCCGCGCCGCCACGATGTCCGCGGGCGTCACCGGCTCGCCGACCGCCCACCCGATCCCCCCACCCGCAATCGCAGCCACCCCACACCCGATCGCCGTACCCCGCACCAGTCGACTACCCATGCCCGCGACCTTAACCACGCGGAGGTCCTCCCTAACCGATCAGGCAACCACCCTTAGACGCAAACCGCCCAAGCCCGGTTCCAGCGGGTCAGCTGGTGATGTGTTCCCCACGCATGCGCTACGCGCGGTTTGCAGCTATCGCCACGTCGGCTGCCGCCTGGCGGCGTGTGCTCCTGCTGGGCGAGCTGGCTGTGGCGGCCTGCCGTCGCTCGTCCATCACGTGTCCCGTGGAGCCGCGTCTGCCTGCACATGGTTGCCAACGGCACCCGACCGCCCGGCCGGCCTGACAGCGGGATCAGCCCGGTGGTAGGCCGTCGTACGGGAACCTCACAGGCGCTCCGTCGTACGGGAACCGCGCCCCGGCGTACGCCCGACTAACTCAGCAGCGTCTTCACCGACCCGCCGGACTCGGTGAGCTTTGTGCCCAGGCCCTTCAGCGCATCCCCGACCGTGCCGAGGATGTCCGACAGGTCCCGCAGATTGCCGGCCAGGCTCTCGACCTCGGTCGCCACCGCGCCGATCTGCCCGCTCCCGTCGTTCAGCTTCTTCGCCGCTGCATCCCCGATCCCAGGGATCTTGTCCAGCTCGCCCGCCAGCCCGGCCAGCATCCCGGACGCGTCCTTCAGCCGGTCCTTGGCGGCGTTCATCGTGCCCGCGCTCCCGGTCAGCGCCTTCCGGGCGCCGCCTTCGCCGTCGTCCCCGACCAGCGCCCCGGCCGCCTTCGCCGCCTGCTCACCGGCCTCCGCCAGCCCGGTCCCGATCGTCTTCAGCAGCTCCGGCAACTGCCCGATGAACCCGACCGCCCCGTCCGGCAACCCCCGCACGAGCTCGAGCACCTTCTGGAAGTCGTCCGAGTTCTCCATCACGAACCCGACCGCCTTCTTCACGTCCCCGAGATCCCGCCCGCCCAGCAAATCCTCGATACCCATGCGCGGATCGTAGGGCTCAAAACCCCCGCTGTACCCGACACCGCGCCGCCCTCCAGAGCCGATTGGCCTACACCCACCCCCTCCATGTATCGTTACTCGACGTTGTCCAGCGCTCGTAGCTCAACGGATAGAGCATCTGACTACGGATCAGAAGGTTGGGGGTTCGAATCCCTCCGAGCGCGCAAATCGAAGGCCCAGGCAGACACTCTCTGACCTGGGCTTTTGTGTGTCCGGGGGCAACAGCAGAGAGGGCGGCTGTCGTGCTTGCCGCCCCAGGGTCAGTTCGCTGGTCTGGGCTTTTGGGCGTTCAGGGGTGGCTGACCCGGAGTTCGTCGAGGAGGGTTTCGATGTGGGTGCGGATTTCGTCGCGGACTTGGCGGACGACCTCGATGGGTTGGCCCGCCGGGTCGGTGAGTTTCCAGTCTTCGTAGCGTTTGCCGGGGAAGAAGGGGCAGGCGTCGCCGCAGCCCATTGTGATCACGACGTCGCTGGCCTGTACGTCGTCGATCGACAGGAGGCGCGGTGTGTTCGCGGTGATGTCGATGCCGACCTCGCGCATTGCCTCGACGGCGACGGGGTTGATCTGGTTGCCGGGTTCGGAGCCTGCTGACAGTACGTCGACCTCGTTGCCGGCCAGGGAACGGAGCCAGCCGGCAGCCATCTGGGAGCGGCCGGCGTTGTGGACGCAGACGAAGAGGACGGTGGGTTTGCTCACGAGGATGCTCCTGCGGTCGTGTGAGGTGTGACGACGTCGTCGGCGGCTTTGCCTGCGTCGGGGTAGAGGACCGCGACTGCGCCTGCGCCGAGGACGGCCCCGAGGATCTGGAAGGCGATGAAGCCGGGGACGGATCCGGGCGCGATGCCGGCGAACGTGTCGCTGAAGGCGCGTCCGATGGTGACCGCCGGGTTGGCGAACGAGGTCGAGGACGTGAACCAGTACGCCGCACCGATGTACGCGCCGACCGCGGCAGGCGCCAACGCGGCGCGGCCGGTCCGGGCGAGCGCGAAGATCAGCAGGATCAGGCCGGCGGTGGCGACGGTCTCGCCGATGTAGAGGTGGCCGGTGGATCTGTGCGTGGTCGACCAGGACACGGCGGTTTCGCCGTACATGAGGTTCGCCAGGATCGCCCCGAGGACGCCGCCGCCGACCTGGGCCGGGAGGTAGGCGACCAGGTCACGCGCGGTGAGTCCAGTCCCGGAACGTTGGCCGAACCACCAGTCGACAAGGGACACGACAGGATTGAAGTGCGCACCGGAGACCGGCCCGAACATCAGGATCAGTACGGCGAGCCCGAGCGCGGTCGCGAAGGAGTTCTCCAGCAGCTGTAACCCTGTGTCGCTCGGCGAGAGCTTGGCGGCCGCAATCCCGGAGCCGACCACCACCGTCACGAGCAGTCCAGTGCCAAGTCCTTCGGCGAGAGCGCGGCGCCAGAGCGGCTGTGCGTGGCTCATCCGCGACTCACCAGTACGGCGATAAACCGGTCGTCGCGAGGTGGGCAAGCTACTTCGGTCATCGCTTGCTCCTGGTGGTGAGTGCCGGTGCGAGCCGGTCGATGCGGTCGGCGAGTTCGGCGTACGCGGCTTCGAAGGCTGCGTCGGTGTCGATCGGCGCCGGGTCGGGGATGGACCAGTGCAGCTGCGGTCGTTGGCTGCTGGGCAGGTGTTCGTGGGCGTTGTCGCAGACGGCGATGAGAAGGTCATTGCCCTTCGCAACTTCGCGGAGGTGGCTCGTGTGCCAGCCGGAGGGGTCGAGGCCGTGGCGGCGCGCGACCTTGATCGCCCGGGGGTGTACGCGCTCGGCAGGTTCGGTGCCGGCGGAGACAGCCGGTACATGGCTGCGTCGGGACCAGATCGCTGCGGCCAACTGAGACCGGGCCGAGTTCTGCGTGCAGACGAACACGACACGCTTCGCGGCGATCAGCGCGGGTGTGGCGATCGCGGCCAGCGCGTCCGGTTCGAGCCGGACATAGGTACGTCGTCGGTCGCCCTCGGAGCGTGTTCGTACGACGAGGCCGGCGTCTTCGAGCACCTTGAGGTGATGCGCGACGAGATTCGTCGGCAGGTCCAGGGCGGCCCCGAGCTCACCGGGCGCGGCATCGCCTGCAACCAGGGTGTCGACGATCGCCAGCCGCGCCGGATCGCCGAGCGCCGCGTGGATGCGGGCTCGCTGTCCCCGGGTGAATCGCTCAGTGTTCATTGACTCAATAATCACTGAGCTACTGCTAGGAGTCAAACGTCAGCGACCGCACGCCAGGCGAGCCCCGGGTCAGTGCGTCGAAGCGGCTTCCGGTACGGCGAGAAGGCCGGCGATCCACCGCAGCTTCTCGGGCACGGGCCAGTAGTAGACCCACGTGCCGCGCCGCTCGCAGTCGACCAAACCGGCCTCCCGGAGCACCTTGAGGTGATGCGAGATGGTCGGTCCGCTGACGTCGAACTGGGGCGTCAGATCACAGACGCAGACCTCGTCACTCGCGGAAGTGATGATCGAGAAAAGCCGGAGCCGGATCGGATCGGCGAGCGCCTTGAACACCGCTGCGCCCTCGGCGGCTCCCGCCGCGTCGAGAGCTGTGTCGGAGATCGGCGCGCAGCAGCCTGCGCCCGCGACGGGCGTCAACGCGATCTCTTGTTTCGACATGGGTCTATCTTGACTCTTATCGAATCAAGAGGCAAGCTGCTGTTGTTTCGATGATCTTCTAGATAGGGAGTTGGGATCGTGAGCGAGCAGACAGGGGCGCCGGTCGTCGTCATCGGAGCGGGGCCGGTCGGTCTTGCGGCAGCCGCGCACCTCGCCGAGCGCGGCGTGGACTTCGCCGTACTGGAGTCCGGACCGAGTGTCGCGGCGGCGATCGAGGAATGGCGGCACGTGAAGCTGTTCAGCCCGTGGCGCTACGACATCGACTCCGCGGCTCGCCGCCTGCTCGAACAATCCGGCTGGATCGAACCCGACTTGGCCAAGCTCCCCACCGGCGGCGACCTCATCGACTCGTACCTCGCGCCGCTGACCAAGACGCCCGAGCTGAACGACCGCATCCGCTACGACGCCCAAGTGGTTGCCGTGACGCGGGTTGGGTTCGACCGCATCCGTACCACCGGTCGCGATGCGGCGCCGTTCCTGATCCGGCTCGCTGACGGGAGCGAGTTGCTGGCGTCAGCCGTGATTGACGCGGCCGGCACCTGGCGGAAGCCGAACGTGCTCGGCGGGTCTGGTATCCCGGCCCGCGGCGAGCTCGAGGCTGAAGGCATTGCACACGCCCTGCCCGACGTCCTCGGCGTCGACCGGGACCGCTTCGCGGGTCGTCGTACCGCCGTCGTCGGCGCCGGTCACTCGGCCGCGACCACGCTGCTCGACCTCGGTCAGCTCGCCGACGAGGTACCGGGCACCGAGATTGTCTGGGTGGTGCGGGGGACCGACCAGGCGCGCACGTACGGCGGCGGCGAGGCCGACGAACTGCCCGCCCGCGGCGCGCTGGGGTCCCGGCTCAAAAAGCTGGTGCAGTCCGGCCATGTCGAGCTGGTCAGCTCGTTCCGGATCGAGGCAATCGGGCGCACCGGCGGCAGGGTGCAACTCACGTCCGGGGAGCGTGAGGTGGTGGCCGACACCGTGATCAACTCGACAGGCTTCCGTCCGGACCACGACATGGTCTCCGAACTGCGCCTGGACCTGGACCCGATCCTGGGTTCAACCCGCGCGCTGGCACCGCTGATCGACCCCAACAAACACTCCTGCGGCACGGTCCCGCCGCACGGCGTCGACGAGCTCGCACACCCAGAGCCCGGGTACTACGCAATCGGCGCCAAGTCCTACGGCCGCGCCCCGACGTTCCTCCTCGCGACCGGCTACGAACAGGCCCGCTCGGTCGTCGCCGCCCTGGCCGGAGACTGGGAGGCCGCGCGAGACGTCCAGCTCGACCTCCCAGAGACCGGCGTTTGCTCATCCAACCTCGCCTACGGCGGTACGGCTGACGAGGCCGGCGGTTGCTGCGGACCCGCTCCCCGGGCGGTCGAGGTCTCCGCTCCTGCCGGTCGCGGATTAGCCACCGGTATCAGCGGCGGCCTGCTGACCGTCATCGAGGACGAAACCACCAAGTCGTCAGGCTGCTGCGGCTGATGCCTCCGGCAACCTCCGCGACCGTGCGCACATTCACCGGTCGCGGAGGCAGCCGTGGTGACTGGCCCTCCCTAGGAGTCCGACGGCCAGCAGTCTTTGAGGATGCGTGCAACCGTGGCGTCCAGGCTGTCGTCTGCTGTGATGACGCTTTCGTCGAGGTCCGCGATCGGTTGGAGTCCGCGGTACCACTGGCGCATCTCGGCTTCACCGAAGGCCGTCGCGACTGGCTTTGTCGCGTGCCTGCGGACGGTTTCCTCGAAGGACAGATCGTAGATGTAGCTGCGAGACACGCCGCGATGATCTGCAACCAGGCGTGGCAGGGCCTGTGAGTACCACTTCGCGTTCAGAATCCCCTCGATGATCACATCGAGACCTCGCTCCAGCAGGTACCTCCCAGCAACGTCGATGAGCCCGATCGGGTGGCCTGCTGCGTCGTCGCCAGTTCCCAGGACGTCGCGCCTGATGAGGTCCTGTCCGAGGATGGCAACCGTGCCAACTGGGCGCGCGGCACGGATGGCGGCGGCCACCACCGACTTCCCCGACCCGCTGTTGCCTCGCAACGTGATCAGCCGTGTCGAACTCGAACCAACGGCTTCATTCCCCACCCCAGCACTCCCTCCCTGCCCGGATGATGCCTGCAGATGCGGCGACCAGCTCATCCGTTGCGCACGAAGCCCAGCTCGTTGCCGTCAGGGTCCGCGATCGTGAACTTCCGCGTTCCGTAGGGAGTGTCGAACAGCGGCTCGACGATGACGACTTGGTCTTTGACCTTGTTCCACAAGGTGTCCGGGTCGTCAACGGTGAAATTGAACCGCCCGCCCCGACCCTCGGCCTCCATCACTGCGAACGTCGCACCGGACTGCGTCACGAAGTGCGCGTAGTTCGGTGCATCCGGCGGCCAGTAAGCCTCCACCTCGAAGTCGAGGATCGTCGTGTACCAGTCGACGGCAGCATTAAGGTCAGTCACGTTCGCGCGGACATGCTCTAGCTTCGTCCCAGCCATGCCCAGAGCCTGCCACAGATTGTCCCGACCAACTTTGTGCCCGCCGAGTCTGCTCAACCGCTCGGCTAGCGTCTCGTTTCGCCCGCGTGGGCTGGGTACGCTGACTTGGATCGGGCTAGCTGGCATCTCAGTTTCGGAGAACCGCATGGGTAGCAGCGGTATTGGCGCGTGCCCGTTGCGCGGGCAGGTCGATCCGCGGCTGTTGCGGTTCAGCGCCGGGGCCACAGCGATGGTGCTCGCCGTCGTACTGCTGATCGTTGATCATGCTCGACCCGTGGGGCTCGGCCTGCTTGCCTCCCAGGTCGCCTTGTTCGGGTTCACTGCGTTCGTGAGTTTTCAGTGGTCGTTGTGGGCGCAGATCTTCGCCCGTGTCATCTGGCCGCGGATCGGAGCGCCGGCCAGGTTGGAGGACGCTCGGCCGCCGAGATTCGCCCAGTTCGTCGGGTTCGTGTTCACCGCTCTGGCGCTGATTACCTTTGTGGTCGGCGTCGAGGTCGCCGGCTACGGCCTCACCGCTCTCGCCTTCGTCGTGGCAGCCCTCAACGCGTTCACCGGGCTGTGCTTGGGCTGCAAGGCCTACCAGCTGATCCGCCGACCAAAACCAGCCTGAGCCTGGCCCACCGCGAACCTCCCGCAGCCACCTTGGCGAGGTGGGACTAGGGCGAGGCCCCCGACAAGCTTGGCGGCTACCCGGAACGCTTGGGCGTGAGGTGGTACCTGAGTGGGGCATCGTGGCCGTCGTGTTGTGTGCTGATGCCGACGCGGGTGGTGGTGTGGATGTCGGCTGGGTTGATCGGGATGCCCCAGTCCTCGAGGAAGAGTTCGTCGGCAGTGAGGTCCGCGCCGTACAGGTCTGTGGTGATCTGGAATGACTTGCAGAGCTTGCCCGGTGAGTTGGTCAGGTTGGTGACTGCGCGCGGCTTGTCCCACTGGGCGGTCATCAGGTCGATGCCTTCGACGGGCACGACGCCGCGGATGAACACCACGTCGGGTACATCAGCCTGATTCACAACGGCGGCGAACTGATGCCACATCCCGTAGACCAGATAGACGTACGCGACGCCGCCTGCCTCCCACATCACTGTGGTTCGCGGCGTCCTCTTGTTCCCGTGGTGAACGTCGTCCACGAAGGCCGGATACGACTCGACGTCCCGGATCACGCCCGCGACGCGACCACCCGCCGTACGCCGTACCAAGACCTTGCCGAGAAACTCGGTCGCACAGTCGATCGCTGGTCGCAGATAGAAGTCACCGCGGACCCGCGTGGCTGACGCGGGCCGGACCATCCGCGTTGTGTCGGGCTCCGACGGCATGCGGGCCATGATCGCGCACCACTCCTCCACTAGCTTTGCTCGTGAGATGGGCCGCGGTCCGGGCTGCCTGTGGCTCGAGGTCTAGCCCGATCCACAGGTATCTGGCCTGTCGATCGGGAGTGATGGTTGGCGAGCTGCCTCCGTCGCGGGTGATGGCGTCGATGTCCTCCGTTCGGCGCGGATTGTCGTTCGAGGTGACCGCGATCGCAGCCCCGCCGACGACAAAGACCGATGCGGAGGTCCCGCGCTTCTTCAGCCGCTTGTCGAGCTCGGCGAGGAGGTCGACGATCTCCGCGGCACTGAATTCGCTGCGCTCGTCACTCATGCAGTCACCAGGTCGCGTTCAGGGACGAAGACGTTCAGCCGCGACAGGTACTCCGGTGTTTGCTCGATGACCTCGTCGCGCTCCAGGAACGGATGCTCGGGGATCCAGGGGTCCAGGAGCGCCTCGACATTGGTCCACTCAGGCAGCTCCTCGCCTGCTGCCTCGAATTCGTGAGCAGCGAGGGCAGCGAGGAGTGTGTCGAAGCCTGCATGGCCAGTTGGGCCCGGTGCTGCCTCCCAGGCAGCTTCAGAGCCGTCTTGGCGATGCAGTAATAGGCGCAGGTGGTCACGGCCCTGGAGCATCATCCGCCATGCCCAGTCCTCGTCGCTCGCCTCGCGGATAGCCGTGGCTGTGGCTGGGGCAGTCATGATCCGATGCGCGCGTGCCTCATGAAGCGCATGAGCAATCCGTCCAGCCCGCACAACGAACTGCGCTGTCGGCTTGGTCCGGCCGGAACGGTAGGTGGACAAGCGGGAAGCAGATGTGCGGAGTGCATGGGCGAACGCGGCCTGAGACAGCCCGCTCTCGGCGAGCGCGCAGTTGAGCAGTTCGCTGACCGCTTGACTGTCTTTGTCCATACTCTCAGCCCCCTTATCCAATCAGATAATAGCAAGCTGGCGCTGAAGACCAGTCCGTACTCCAGCGCTCGGGGATCGCGGGGGCCTCGCGTTCGAGTTCGTCGCGTGGGCGGGGACGCCGAGGTACGTGTTCACCTCGGGCGAGGCGAGGAGCTCGATGAACGCCGTACGGTCGCGCGCCTCGGACTCTCGTAGTACGAGCCGTTCGGTCTTGATCGGCGCCGGCGGCCAGGCCACGGGTCCCAGGTCATCCATCAGCGCACGCTAACAAGGGATCAGTCCGAGCGGCCCTTCAGGCGGCGGTTGACCGCGCGCTCGACCTCGCGGGTCGCCTCGCGTTCGGCGAGTGCGTTCCGTTTGTCCCAGGTTTTCTTGCCGCGGGCAAGGGCGATCTCGACCTTCGCGCGGCCGTCCTTGAAGTACAGGAGCACCGGGACGATCGTCAGGCCGCTCTCGTTGACCCTGCGCTCGATCTTGTCGATCTGGGCACGGTGCAGCAGGAGCTTCCGCTTGCGGCGAGAGCCGCCGTTGAACCAGCGGGACTGCGAGTACTGCGGGATGTGTACGCCGTGCAGCCAGATCTCGCGGTTCTCGACCTGGGCGAACCCGCCGACCAGCGACGCCCGCCCGGCCCGGAGCGCCTTCACCTCCGGCCCCTCCAGCACGATCCCCGCCTCCCAGGACTCGCCCAGCTGATAGTCATGCGCAGCCTTCCGGTTGCGCGCAACCACGGGCTCGGCCTCAGGCTTCTTCACCCATCGATTGTCCCCCGGCCGCACTACCCTTTTTCAGATGGCCGCGGAAGTGACGCCTCTAATGGACGAAGTCCAGACCCCCGTACCCCACGTTTGGCGAGACACCCTTGGGGCGATCGTTGACTCCCTGATTCGAGGAGACGCCCGCATCGGCGAGGGCCTCGAGAGTGTTGATCCGATCTCCGAAGATGTGTCGAACCAATGCCGTGAGACTGTCGCGGACTATGGATCGGCCACGCTGATCCGGCTCCCTGAGGCCACTTGGGCCACCTCAGTCGCGATGTGGCAAGGCGACCGCTGGGACTGTCTCGTCGACCTATGGACTGCTGAGCAAGGTCGCAGCGACCTCGTTCTGGAGGTCGCGGTCTCCGAAGATGATGGGACGGCGTTCCGATTCCGCCCCTATCTCGTTTACGTCCCATAGCCGCAGAACTCGGTGGCAGTGAGGTCAACTCGCACGTAATCTCGCCGGCATGTCGACATGGACCACGCCCGAGCGGCCCGAACCACCGATCAACCCGGTCGACGAGCGGTCCGCTCTTGATGACCGCCTCGACTACCAGCGCACGACGCTGCTGCAGAAGTGCGGCGGGCTGACGCCTGAGCAGCTCGCGATGCGATCGGTGCCGCCCTCGACGCTGTCGTTGCTCGGGCTCGTTCGGCATCTGTCCGGCGTCGAGGCCTGGTTCCACGAGTACGACGATCAGCCGGACCACCTGTACTTCTGGGACTACGTGCCCGGCGCGAGGAACAGCGGTGACATCGTCGACGTCACGCGGGCCGCGGACGACCTGGCCAGCTATCAGGCGAGTGTCGCCCGCTCGCGTACGGCGGTGGCGGGGCTCAGCCTCGACGCGGTCAGCCCCGGCGAGGACTACACGCTGCGGTGGATCTACCTGCACATGATCGAGGAGTACGCACGCCACAACGGCCACGCGGATTTCCTCCGTGAGCGCATCGACGGCGCCACGGGCGAATAGCTTGTCAGTCCAGCGCCGCCGCTTTGTCCAGCAGTACTGAGCGTTCGCGTTCGTTGGTGCAGAGTCGGGCTGCCAGCTCGAGCTCGGCGCGGGCTTCGGGGAGGCGGCCGAGGCGGGTGAGGAGTTCGCCGCGTACGGTCGGGACCAGATGCGAGCCGGGGAGCCGGTCCGAGGCGACGAGCTCGTCGACCATGACCAGGGCTTCTGCCGGACCGGAGGCCATGGCGACCGCTACGGCCTGGTTGAGCTCGACGATCGGCGAGGGCGCGACGCGGCCGAGGGCCTCGTAGAGCACCACGATCCGGTCCCAATCGGTTGCTTCGACGGTCGGGGCAGACGCATGTACGGCGGCGATCGCGGCCTGCAAGCCGTACGGGCCGAGGCCGCGCACCGACGCCTTGGCCAGCGACGCCAGACCGCGCTGGATCGCCGAGAAGTCCCATCGCTGCCGGTCCTGGTCCTCCAGCAGGATCGGCGAACCATCCGGGCCGGTACGCGCCGGGAAGCGCGCGGCAGTCAGCTCGCACAGCGCGAGTAGGCCGTGCACCTCCGGCTCGTCCGGCAGCAGTGCGGCCAGTGTGCGGGTCAGGCGGATCGCCTCGTACGCGACGTCCCGGCGTACCAGCAGGTCACCCGACGTGGCTGTCGATCCCTCGGTGAAGATCACGTAGATGACGCTGAGTACGCCGCCCAGCCGCTCCCGGCGCTCATCGGCCGGCGGCAGCTCGAACGGTACGCCGGCTACCGCGATCGTCTTCTTCGCGCGGGTGATGCGGGCCTGCACGGTCGGTACGGGTACCAGGAACGCGCGGGCGATCTGCTCCGACGACAGGCCGGCGACCACACGCAGGGTCAGCGCCACCCGGGCCTCGGGCGAGAGCACCGGGTGGCAGCTGATGAACATCAGGGCCAGGATGTCGTCGTCGATCCGGTCCGGGTCGATGTCCTCGTCGACGACCGGGTCGGCTGCCAGCATCGCGTACCGGTCCTTCAGCGCAGTACGGCGGCGAATCGCGTCGATCGCCCTGCGCCGCGCCGTGGCCATCAGCCAGCCGGCCGGACTGTCCGGCGGGGTACGCGGCCACGACATCAGCGCTTCGGCCACCGCCTCCTGCGCGGCGTCCTCCGCCAACGCGAAATCCCCGGTGAACCGGGTCAGCGCGGCAACGATCCGCGCCGACTCGATCCGCCAGACCGCCTCGACATCCGCCGCATCCATCAGACCCGGCCGGCCCCAGCTTCCGCGGACTCCGCGCCGGCCTCGGTGGAATCCTCGTGGCCCGGCGGCCGCTCGTCCTCGCCGGCAACCCGCCGTACCTCGATCTTGGATCCGGCGACCGACGGCAGCCGCTTGGCCCACTCGACCGCCTCCTGCTTCGACGCGACGTCGAGCATGAAATAGCCCCCGAACAGCTCCTTCGTCTCGCCGTACGGCCCGTCCGTCACCACCGGCGCCTCCCCGCTGAAGTCGATGACGACACTCTCGGCCGCGTCATCCAGCCCCTCGGCCGCGATGAACACCCCGGCCTTCATCAACTCCTCGATGAACTGGTACGTCGAAGCCGCCAACTCCTCGAACCCGGCCATCACCGCCGCATTCGACTCGTCAGTACCCCGCATGATCAGCATGTACTTCGCCATCACACTCTCCTAGTCCCACGAACCGCCACCCGGCCCGCACTACCCCCAGGTCGAACAACCAACCCCAAGATCGACAACCCCCCAAAAGAATCTTCTCGCCGCGAATCCTCGTCGGTGGAGTTGCCGTGGATCAACCATTCAGTCGGTGGCGAGTGCGGCGATTGCGGTGAGGTAGTTGTGGGGGATTTCGGCGCGGGATCGGAGTTCGACGGGGTCGGCGTGGGGGAGTAGGCGGTGCCAGGAGGCGAGGCGGTGGACGTTGGTGAGGGCCTGGGTGGCGGCGAGGTCGGTGCGGAGTACGTGGGGGTCGGCGTCCAGGTGGTCTCGCCAAACGGTGAGGTAGGTGGTGTGCAGTTCGTCGCGGTCTCGGTGGGACAGAGGGGCTTGGGTCCAGTCTGTGACCGCGTCGAGGAAGCCGTGTAGGGAGACGAACGGGTGGGCTCGGAGGGCGTTGCCGAAGTCGAAGAAGCGGGAGCGGAGTACGCCGGTGGAGCGGCCGGCGAAGATGTTCGCCGGGTAGATGTCGTTGAGTTCCAGGTCGAGCGGGACGGTGTCGCTGAGGGACGCGGTTCGTCGGTCGAGTACGTCGGCGGCGCGCGCGGCTCGTTTCAGCAGCTCCGGATCGAACTGGAGCGGCGACCATTCCTCCGCCACGGCACGCACGCGGTCACCGGCGGCGCGGGGTGCGAGCTCGACCATCCCGTCGTACTCCGTCAGGTCGACGCGGCCGAGGATCTTGCATTGGAGGCGGGCCAGCGCGCGGACGACGATGCAACGGACCCGCTGATCAGCAACATCGGCATGCGTCAGCGTCGTACCTTGATCGTCCGTCAGCAGCCAACGGCGTTCGCGATCGACGGCGAGCGGCACGATGACGTCGTACGGCGCGAGTCGGGCCAACGCGGCGACCAGTGCGGGCTCGAATCGGTGGCCGGGGTTGTTCTCCTTGAGCCACACCAGACCCTCGACGGTCGGATAGCAGCGCACGACCGACCAGAAGCGAGCGCGGTAGGTGACGGGTACGCCGCTGATCCGGCGACCAAGCTCGACGAGCCGATGGCCGACCCAAGCGTCGGCGACCTGCGTCCACTCGGGTGAAGTCCAGCGGCGGACCCATTGGCCCTCGGCATCGGGGCCGAGCGGTCGGGCGGGCGGCGGATCCTGCATCCACGGCACGCTACCGGCCGGCGAATAACCGGTTGCCTCGGGTGCGGGGGCCTCGGAGACTCGCGTGGCATGGATGATGCCGAGCTTGACGTGTTGCTGAGGAACGGGCGTTACCCGCGGGCTGCGGCGTACTCGGGGCGGTGGATGGTTGAGGGTGGGATGGGGCCTAATCCTGTGTGGCAGGCGGAGGCGTTGAGCGAGGTGATGGGGCTTGAGCCGGGGATGCGAGTGCTTGATATGGGGTGTGGGACCGCGCTCAGCTCGATCTTTCTGGCTAAGGAGTACGGCGTTGAGGTGTGGGCGACCGACCTGTGGATCAAGCCCGACGAGAACCTGCGCCGCGTCGCCGAGGCTCAGCTCGAGGGCCAGGTTCACCCGATCCACGCCGAAGCCCACGCTCTGCCTTTCGCTGAGGACTTCTTCGACGCGCTCGTCAGCATCGGTGCGTATCACTACTTCGGCACCGACGACCTGTACCTCGGCTACTACTCACGCTTCGTGAAGCGCGGCGGTCAGATCGGCGTCAGCCAGCCAGGACTCGTCGCGGAGTACGAGACGCTTCCCCCACCGCACCTCGCGCCGTACTGGAAATGGGACTTCTGCGCCTGGCACAGCCCGACGTGGTGGCGGCGCCACTGGGAGAAGACCGGCCTGGTCACCGTCGACGTCGCCGACCAACTCCCCGGAGGCTGGCAGGACTGGCTGCAATGGAACCAAGCCTGCGACCAAGACGCCGGCACCCCAGGCCGCGAGGAAGCCCAAATGCTCCGCACCGACGCCGGCCAATCCCTCGGCCTCACCCGATTAGTTGCCCGCCGCAACTGATTAACCACATGCCGGTAGAGCGCTCCACGACACAATGGAGAGCTTCGAGCCGCCGTCAGCTGTCACCTGGAACGTGATCGCGGCCAGTACGACCTGTTGATCCGCGGCCACGAGACCGGC
Organism: Kribbella rubisoli; assembly: GCF_004217145.1. Lineage (GTDB taxonomy): Bacteria > Actinomycetota > Actinomycetes > Propionibacteriales > Kribbellaceae > Kribbella > Kribbella rubisoli. Next base: position 253,266 of record NZ_SHKR01000013.1, read on the forward strand.
GAGCAGCCGTGGGCACGCCTGTACGACGAGGGTCACGCCGACTACTGGGGTCCGGCCGCGGCGTACATCGCCGAGCATCACGACGAATGGATCGCAGCGCTGGTCAACTGATGACCTGCTCAACCGCGAGGATGCTGGGCATGGGGAGCATCACGGGGCCGGCCAAGGCGCTCGGCGCGGCGTTCGTTCTGGGAGCGGTTCTGGTCGCCATCGTTGCCTCGGGCATCGGACTCGAGCAACCGTTCAGGATCGACGACTCAGGTGATCTGACCGTCGTGTACGCCGTCCTCGGCGCCTGGTTCCTGATCTACGTCGTACTGGCGATCGTCGTCGCTGCGGACGCCGCGCGCCTGACGCGACGCGGTGATCTCGCCGCCGCCCAGGACTCGGCGAACTTCGTGAAGCTCATCGCCGTCCCGTACTTCCTGTTCAACTTCGTCGCACTGACAGAAGTAGTCGCGATCGTCGGCGTCAACGATCGGGACCGGCTCGGTCTCGACGGGTTCCTCGTGGCGGTGCTCTTCGTCATCCTGACGTACGTCGTGTTGCTGCCGACGTCGGCGTACGGCGTGGCCTGTCTGGTCATGTTGAAGCGGAGCGATCAGATCGGGCGGATCTTCTTCGGCCTCAACCTGGTGCTGCAGTTCCTGTTCGTCGTCGATGTCCCGAGCACGATCGCGGTGGTCGAGGTCGCCCGGGACCGCTTGGGCGCCACGCGCCGGCCGGGAACGCTCTCGAAGAACCTGCTGGCCGGCGTCCTCATCGTGGGCTCGTCGGCCGCCCTCCTGTGGCTTGCCTTTGTCGCGATTTTCTGGCTGATGGATCCGCCCGGGCCGTTCGTCCGCGATGCGATCTATGTGCTGACGATCGCGTCGCCGGTGGAGTTCGTCCTGCTCGTGCTTGTGCCGGTCGTGCCGCTGGTCACGTTCCGGACCGCCGTCCGCCTCTTCCTGACGGACGACCTCGACGCACTGCAGCGATCGGCCAGCATCGTCAAGTTCGCCCTGATCCCGCTGTTCGTCCAGAACTTCGCCCTCTGCGCGATCGCCGTACTCGCGACCACGTTCCTCCCGATCGTCGCCACCCACGGAACGCTGATCTTGCTGGGCCCCGGCGCGCTGGTGTTCCTCGGCGCCTTCGGCGCGACCGGTCTGGTCTGGGCCGTCATCACGACGTACCTGATGATGCTGCCGACCTCGATCTACGGCCTGGCAATGCTCGCCCTATTGATGCGCCACCGAGCCATCACCTCACGCTTCTGCGCGATCCACACCCTCCTGCACCTGATCTTCGTAGGCGACATCATCAGCACCCTCGTAGTCAGCCACCGCGCCCGCCACCTGATGACAGCCGGCCCGCCTGCCGCGCTGTCGGAGTACGTGAGCTGAGGGTCTAGCGGGCTCGTGCCGAGCGCCGTCCGAGCAGCCGCCGCTCCAGGACAAGCCTGTACGACCGATCGCGTCGTACAGCGTCTCAGCTCCTTCGTTGGTGAACGCACTCGTGGGTACGTCGTCCGAGCCGAACAACTCGCCTACCGGAATCCACCGTTCCGCGATCCGGAACTCGGGCCAGGCGAGGATCACGCGATTCGGCACAAGCCACGGCGTACAGGAGAACCGCGGGTACCAGAACCGCCAGCGCATAAACCGGCCGCACCCGCGCCCCGATCGCCGAGTGCGCCTGCCTCAGCCAATTCCGCTCGGCAGCCTGGCCGAGCGTTCCTGCCAGCCCCGCGACGACGGGCGACTGCCAATCCAGCACGTCCGTCGGTGCCGTCGACCCGCCGACGTACGACGCGCGCCCACCGGCATCACCGTGCCGACGCGGCATAAGCAAGGACGACGTCATCAGTGCACACCGATCCAGCCGTGGTAGGCGGGTAGGTCGACGTTGCTGCCGCAGATGATGGTGAGGATGTTGCGGTCGGCGAAGCGGGTGGGGTTTTCGAGGATGGCGGCGATGCCTAGGGCGGCGGAGGGTTCGACGATGAGGCCGGCCTGGTTGTAGAGCAGGCGCATGCCGGTGATGATCGATTGCTCTTGGACGAGTACGGCGTCATCGGCGATCAGGAGGAGGTCGTCGAGGACTTCCGGGATCGGGAAGCGGCCGGCAACTCCGTCGGCGATCGTGTTGGTTGAATCGGTGGTGACGACACGGCGTTGGTGCCACGAGCGGGTCAGCGCCGGCGCGCCGTGCGGTTGCACGCAGATCACGTCGATGTCGGGCGCCAACTCCTTCACCACGTGACCGACGCCAGTGGCCATCGCCCCGCCCCCAAGCGCGATCAGCACGGTGTCGAACGTCGGCGTACCGTCCATCAGCTCGAGGCCGATCGTCGCCGCACCCTCGCAGGTCTCGAGGTCGAGGCTGTCTTCGAGCAGACGAATCCCTTCGTACTGCGCGATGGCCGCCGCCCGCTCACGGGCCAGCTCGTGGTCGCCGTCGACGAGCTCCAACTCGGCGCCTAGCGCACGGATCCGATCGAGCTTCGCCTTGGTCGCGAACCGCGAAGCCACAACCGTGACGTCAAGCCCGCGACGCCGACCGGACCAAGCGAGCGCCTGCCCGAGATTGCCCGCGCTCGCGCAAACGACCGCTCGCGCACCCGCCTCAGCCAACTGACTCGCAACCAACTCAGTACCGCGACCTTTGAAACTGCGTACGGGGTTCGCCGTCTCGAGCTTGATGCTGACCCCACACCCAAGCTCCGGCTCCAACGCCTCACACCTGTACTGCGGCGTATCCAGAAACACCGGATCAATAACCCCACGAGCCGCCCGAATCCGGCCCGTATCAAGCCGACTCTCTCCCACAACCCAAGACCCTAACGGCTTGCGGCCTGCACTAGAGCAGAGTCTCGAGGAGGTCGAGGTAGGCGTGGGCGGCGGCGAGGCTTTCCCGGTGGGCCATGGGGTCGAACTGGGTGAGGAGCTGGCGGAGGGCGGCGAGGTGGTCCGGCCAGCCTGCGGACCCGCCGAGGAACTCGATCGTGCGGGGTGCGTCGGGTGAGTCGCGGGCGAGTTGCTTGGCTGCGATGGGGATGAGCGCTAGGCGCATTGCTTCGTGTTCGTCAGGGGTCTTCGGGGTGGCTGGCTCGTGGTCGCCGCGGTGCTCAGAAAGGGATCCGGTGATGCCGTGTCGGTCGAAGATCACGGCGCTGTCGGGTGGCCAGGTTGCTAGCGAGACCGGGTGGACATACCAGTCGACCCAGAGTGGGAGGCCGTCCACGACGTACTGCGCGCTGACTGCTCGGGTGCCGATCGGGCCGTTGTGCCGGGCATCGATCTCGAACGCTCGGCGGCCTGGTCCGCTAGGGAGGCGATGAGGTACTGCGTAGTCGTCGAGGTGCTCGTCCTTCACGACGAGCAATAGGTCGACGTCGCTCCAATCATCGGCACGCCCTGCGCCCAGCGAACCAACCAGCGCCGCGCCGTCGACGCCTGGATCGTCTTGGAGGGCGGTGGTCGCCGCACTCAGCCATCGGTCACGGATGTGCGCCAGGCGAGGTGCGGCCGGTCCGCGTGCCCACGCGGCACCTCGGGCCCGGTCGTCGCCGCGGCTCATCTGGAGGTCCTGCCTGCCGCGTCCGGCAACCATTCGCGGAGGTCGACTTCGGCGAGGAGATTTATTGGCACGGTTATTCCTCGCCGGAGAAGCGTTCCCAGGCTGATTGGCGGCTGATTCCTAGTGCTTCGCCGATTCGCGCCCAGGTGACGGATCGGGAGCGGAGCCGCAGTACTCGATCTTGGACGGCTGCTTCGACCTGACTGTGTGACGAGTTGATCCGGGCCACGTCGGCGAGCAGTTCGTCGTCGCTCTTGCCGTCCAAGGGCGGGAACTTCGGCACGGGTTTCCCGCTGAGCAGGTGATCGCACAGTCCGACGCACTCGTTGCAGATGAACACCCCAGGTCCGGCGATGAGATGTTCGACCTCGTCCTTGACCTTGCTGCAGAACGAGCAACGCATCAGGTTGTCTGACATGACGCCTCCCGAGTTGTCAGGACTACCCTGACAGCGCTTGTCAGGCTAAGCCTGACAAGCGCGACCGGTCAAGGGTCGGGGAGAATCCGTGCATGGCGACGTACGTGAGGTACCAGAGTCCCGTGCCCGATCGACGCGGGCGGCGGATCGGGATCTTCGGCCTGGTGAACATGCTGGGGAATCGCGGGTGGCTGACTGCGGAGGAGGAGCAATTCCGGCGTACGACGAATGCGTGGTACGACGCGACGTACGTGAATCCGTCGAGCGTTGATCCGGCGATTTATGAGGACAATCCGTACGCCGCCGCGTGGTTCATTCCGACTGCCGAGCATTTGCTGGAGCCGATTCCCGGATATCTCAAGATCCTTGCCGCGCACAACCTTCCGTGCGAGCGGTATACCTCCACGTCCCCGGGCCGCGTCATCTACGAGGACCCGCACCAGGTGGTCGTCGTACCGCACGAGCCCGAGGACCTCGCCAAGGCGAGCACGTTCATGTGGCTCCCGCCCCGCAGAGCCCTGTAGTAATACGTCCTATGGCTAATGACTGGGAAGCCTCGGACTTACCGCGCGGGATTGTGGCGTTGCTGGACGAGCCGTGGGCGTTGGGCGAGCTCGCCGAGCGGCTGGAGGTGACGGACGCGCGCGTCCTCTGGTACCTCGGGAAGCTCCGCGACACAGGCCGGGTCGTGGAGGACGCCGGCGTTTGGCGGCGTACTGCGGCTGGGACGGAGCTCGTCGCGAGCCCCGCGCCGGAGAAGAACGGGCGGACCGAGCTGCCTGGGCCGAGTGCACAGGACTACGTCCAGGCGTACGCCGATGCGGCGGCGGGCATGTTCGGGACGGGGTTCGTGCAGGACATGGGCGAGCACGCCGGGCGGGTGCCGGGTGAGCGGGTCGCGGAGTTCCACGAGCGGTTGTTGAGTCTGATCGGCGAGTACTTCGCCCCGGACACGGTCGACCGATCCGCGACCCCGAAGTACGGCTTCCGTTGGGTGCTGACGCCGGTAGACCTCCACCCTCTGGACGACTAGCTCGGCACCCAGCACAAACAGAACGGGTGGCCCGCCGGATCGGCGTACACCTGAACACCGCGCGCGGCGGCGGGGTCGTCGGCGGGTTTGAGGAGCCGGGCGCCGAGGGCGATGGCTCGCTGGTGGGCGGCGGTGTGCGCGTCGACGCCCTCGAAGTACAGGTCGAGGTGGATCTGCTGCGGCGCACCGTCGGGCCACTCCGGCGGCACATGGTCAGGCGCGAGCTGGACACCCAGCGCCCACCCGCCATCGGCCCAGATCGCGCGCCAGCGATCGCCCCACTTCTCGACGGTGCCGTCGAGGAAGCCGGCCCAGAACGCGCTTTCGGCTTCGATGTCGGCGGCGTCGAAGACGATCATCCGGTGCTTGATGTCCATACACGCCAGTCTGACGGCTCGAGTGGCCAGGTGGATCACTTACGGTGAGATACATGGCGTTTGCTGCGAAGGGGAGCAAGGGGGAGTCGTTCCTTGCGGTGGTGGTTGGTGGTGGGGCCGCGTTCGGATTGATCGTGGTGACGTCGCGGGCCTGGAAGGCGTGTCAGGTCGACGTGACCGGCAGCGTGCCGAACGGGCTGACGTTGCTGTTCCTCGGGGTGCCGCTCGCATTGATCGTCAACCTGGTGCTGTTCACCATCGTCTTCCGGTACGCCGGGAAGGCGTTTCTGTTCTCGCTGATCGCCGCCGCCATCGCGATCGCGATCGCCGACCTCGCCCTGTTCTCGTGGCAAGGCACCCCGGCCGGCTCGCCCGGCACCTGCCCGGGAAACGTCCCACCGTGGTGGCCGACCTGGATTCCCACCTGATCGCGGATCGCCACGCCATCACAATCGGCCCCCATCGCCGGGGCCAGGCGTGAGCGCGCGCGATCGTGGCGATTGTGATGGCCTGGGGATCCGGTCACACCATCCGGAGTAGCGCGGCGGCGCGCTCGGGGTCGCCGATGTGGGCGGTCGCCGGGAAGAGGCGGCCCCAGGAGCTGGCGCGGGTGAGGTGGCTGAGGCGGCGGGCGAGCGTGGCTGCTCGGCGGAGGGCGGGGCGCGGGTGTTCCGCCGTCCACGGCTCCAGGTACGCGTCCTCGAGCCGCGGTACGACGTCCGGGCCGAGCTGCTCGGCGGCGCGGTCGATCGCGACGAGGAGGCTGCAGAACGGATGCGCGACGTTCGCGTCACCCCAGTCGAAGAACGTGTACCGGCCAGGCCCCGCAACGAGGATCTGACCGTCGTGCAGATCGGCGTGGTCGAGCGTCGCAGCGATCCCGAAGCCGTCCAGCTCCGCGCACCACTCCACCAACCGAGGCCGGAACGCGAGCAACCGCTCACGATCCTCCACACCAAGCGTCCGGTTGCCGGCCACCGTCTCGTCGAAGAGCCGCACCAGATCCCGGGCATCAGGTACGCCGAGACGCACCAGCTCATCGACCCGCGGTACGAGCGCCCGCTGCAGGTCGGCGTACTGCACGAGGACCTGCTCCCAGTGCCGCACGTCCAAGGTCTGCGCGCGGAGGAGCGCCCCGCCGTCCGGAAGGAGCGACCACCCGCGGGCGGTGTCGACGGCGTACGGCGTGAGCACGTGCTCGGGCGCCCAACCCGACAACGCCTCGGCGAGTGCCGGCTCGAACGCGCTGCCGGGCGAGGTCGCCTTGAACCAGATCGGACGCTCAGCGCAGACCCGGATGATCACCGACCACGGCCGAAGCCGCACCCGCCGCTCGCCTGTCTCGCTGACACCGAGCGCCTTGAGCTCCCGATCGAGCCAATCGAGGGCCGCGGAGCGCCAGGACGGATCCTCCCAGGGCGTCTGTGCATCCGGGTACGCCCCACGGTCGAGTTGCATAAGGTCAATAATCGGGGGATGACGCGCTGGCCGGACACCCAATTTCGGGTCGGCATCTCCGGATGGCGCTACCCGCCGTGGCGCAAGGTCTACTACCCCGACGGACTTCCGCAGCGCGCGGAGCTCGAGTTCGCGTCCAACCGGCTGAACTCGATCGAGCTCAACGGCTCGTTCTACGCCCTCCAGCGGCCGTCGTCGTACCAGCGCTGGCACGACGAGACTCCCGGCGGCTTCATCTTCTCGGTCAAAGGCCCGCGCTTCGTCACGCACCTGAAGCGGCTGGCCGACGTGGGTGCGCCGTTGGCCAACTTCTTCGCTTCCGGAGTGCTTGCACTCGGCAACAAGCTCGGTCCGGTGCTCTGGCAACTACCACCGAACTTCCAGTACGACGCCGAGCGATGCGCGAGCTTCTTCGCACAGTTGCCGCGGTCGACGTCTGCTGCGGCGGAGGTTGCCAAGGGCCACGATGAGCGGATGAAGGATCGCGCGCTGCTCGAATGCACGGTCGACATCCCGATCCGGTACGCGATCGAAGTACGCCACAACAGCTTCAAGACAAAGGAGTTCGTCGACTTGGCACGGGAGCACGACATTGCAGTGGTGTGTGCGGACACGGCCGGCAAGTGGCCGATGTTCGAGGACGTGACGGCGGACTTCGCCTACGTCCGGTTGCACGGAGCCGACGAGCTCTACGTCAGCGGGTACGACGTCAAGTCGCTCGCCCGCTGGGCGCGGAAGATCCGCTCGTGGAAGTGCGACACCTACGTGTACTTCGACAACGACGTGAAGGTGCACGCGCCGTACGATGCCGAGCGGCTGGCGGGCCGGCTCGGGATCAGTTCGGCCGCTACCGAAGTATGACGGGCTTACCGTCGGCGGCATGACTGAGAACCCTGGAGAGCTCGTCGAGCAAGCGGTGGAGCGGTCGCTGAAGCTGGTCGTCACCTGGCCGGCGTGGGACGGCGAGCCGCTGACCTCCGACGACGGGCGGACCTACACGCCGCACAAGGCGGTCCGCCGGATCGCCGACCACATAATTGATCACCTCGCCGAGGTCGAGGCGCTGCTGGCCGGCGTACCGACGCAGCCCGACGAATGGCACGCGAGCGCGCTCACGTCCGCCGCCGACCTCGCGCCGTTCTCCGAAGAGGACGTCCGCGAGGCCGAGCAGCGGCTGCGCCGCCTCGGGCGGACCTTCGTACTGCGGTACGCCGCCGTCGACCCGGCCGAATGGGACAAGGACCGCAGCCCGAACTGGACCCTCCGCCAGATCGCCGAACACCTGACGGAACTCGACTGGTACGCCGACCAGGTCGGCAACCTGTCACAACCGAACTAGTCACAACTGAACTAGTTACTAGAACAGCCGAGCGCCGACCGGCTGCTCCAGGTCGAGCAGGAACTGCTTCCGCTTCAGCCCGCCGGTGTACCCGGTGAGCGAGCCGTTCTTCCCGATCACCCGGTGACACGGGATCACGATCGACAACGGGTTCTGCCCGACCGCCTTACCGACGGCCTGCGCCGCGTGGGCCGGTTCCCCTAGCCGCGCGGCGATCTCGCCGTACGTCGTGGTCTCGCCGTACGGGATCTCCTCGAGCACCGTCCACACCCGGCGCTGGAACTCATCCCCCTGCAACCGGGTCGGGAAGGCGAAGGAGACCCGCGAGCCCGCGAAGTACGACTCCAACTGCTCGACGACCGCGGCGATGAACGGGTCGGTGGCTTCGACCCGTTCACCCAGCGTCTCCGCGGTCGGCTTGACCCAGTGATGCGGGAAGTAGACCCCGACCAGTACGTCGCCGTCGGCGACCAACGTGAGATCACCGATCCGGGTGCTGACAATCGCGTGCCTGTTCATACAGGTAGAACGCACCAGCACCCGGAGCTGTGAGGGCCTACGACCCGATCCGCTCCCGCGTCCGCTGCCGGAACGTCCGGCCGACCTGCGACCACTCGGACGGCTGCAGATCGGTCACCGCGATCGACGGCCGGCCGTCCTCAGGCGCCTGTGCCAACCACTCACCCTTCGGGCTGGTCACGCCGGCTACCAGACCGGTCTCCGGGTTCGCGGTGACGGCCAGACTGATCCAGCAGGTGTTGTTCGCGGCTGTGCCTCGCGCCTGCACGCCGATGTGCTCGTTACGCCCGCTGGTGCTGGCGTAGGAGACCAGGACGGTGTCGGCGCCGAGCCGGTCGTACTCGGTGAACAGCTCCGGGAACAACACGTCGAGCCCGAGCGCGAGGCCGAAGCGGAGCCCGTCCACATCGAACGTCACCGCCTCCGCTCCCGGCGTGTACATCCAGGTGACCTTCGTGGTCGACAGCGCACGCTCGTCGTACCGTGCGACCACCTGTCCTTTGTCCGAAACGACGTACATGCTGTTGTGCGGACGTTCGCCGGGCAGTTGGTGGACCGACGGGATCACGGTCCAGATTCCGAGCTGCTGAGCGAGCTTGGTGATCTGGTCGAGCTCGTCCTGGAGCACCGGCCAGTCGGCCTTGGTCCAGTCCGAGGGACCGATCTCGTCCGGGCCCAGCGACGACATCACGCGCTTGCTCGGGAAGCAGATCGCGCCCTCGCAGAAGTGAACAAGGCGGGCGCCGGCAGCGGCGGCCTCTCGCATCAGCCTGCGGACCTCGGCGCCGCTCTCCCGGAGCAGCTGGGAGTTGGTCGGATCTTCGTGCACCGTCGACTGGGCGACGGCGATACGGAACGGTTCCGGCATGTCTTCTCCTGTTGGAGTCGGACGGAAGTGCCGGAGGGCAGACGTGTAGGACTCGCCGGTTTTCGCGGCGCGGGCTCGGACCCGTTGCTTGAAGTTCCTGTGCGCTGTCATCTGGCCTTCCACGCACTCGCACGCGATCCCCCAGCGATCCCGTCGAGGCGGATGACCAGGACGAGCGGCCCGAGACAGGAAGTCCCTTTGCCTTCTCATGTGTGACCGCGCTGGGGCCGGTCGACGAAGGTGAGGCGCGGGCCGCGCCGGACCCATATCTTGTCCGAACCGCCGCGACGGAGTCAATCAGCCTCGCCGCCCGGGCAGCGCGACAGAGCAAATAGGCGTGCGGGCTAGTTCGCTCGAGCGGTGAGCACCCGGTCGCTCACCGACCACGCCGGTCGGTCCATTCGGGGCTTTCCACGAAGTGGACGTCGTACTCCGTGTGGATCCTGGCGATGTCCGCGTCGGACAGTTCTCCGGCCAGCACTCGGGGCAGCAGCCGGAAGTACGGGAATCGGTCGATGGCGGGCGCGATCGTGACGAACAGGTCCGCGCTCGCGCCCGGCGCCGCGCCGAATGCGTGGCTGACACCGGGCGCCACGACCACGTAGTCGCCCCGTCCGAAGACGTGGACGGTGTCGTCGACCAGCATCTCGAGCTTCCCATCGAGGACGTAGAACGCCTCGCTGGAGAGGTGATGGACGTGCGGCAGTGCCCCGGCCGTCCCGGGGGCCAGCCGGAGGCGGTTGGCGCCGAGCGCTCCGCCGGTGTGCGCCCCGTCAGCCAGGAGCCAGAGCGACGGATTCTCGACGGTTTCCGCATCGCGGGCGCGCTGGATCCAACTCGTGAGTTGCGTGGTCAAGGCACGATCCCCTCAATTCTGGTTGAAGCCTTCAATCAAAGTACTAGCGATAGTTGACGGCGTCAACTGCTACTGTTCCGGTTGTGACCGACTGGCTTGACGCCGACCAGCAGCGGGACTGGCGCGCCTTCATCGAGGGCTCGATCCGCCTGATCGACCTGCTCGACGCGCGCCTCCGCGAACGGCACGAGCTGACGCTGGCTGAGTACGAGATCCTCGTCCGGTTGTCCGAGGCGCCTGGACGGTCGATGCGTATGGCTGAACTGGCGGACCTCGCGTACTACTCGCGTAGCCGGTTGTCGCACCGGATCCGGAGGCTCGAGGATCGCCACCTCGTGCGCCGCACGACGGCGACCGATGATGGGCGCGGCGTGGTGGCCACATTGACCGACACCGGATTCGCACTACTGGAGCGCGCCGCGCCCGACAATCTGCGGTCCGTCCGGGAGCACTTCGTCGACATTGTCGAGACGGCCGATTTACAGGCGATCGGACGGGCCATGCGCGCCGTCACCGACTCCCTCCCCTGACCGAGGTGGCGACGACGTCGCCCTCGACCTGGTGAGGACGGAACTCTCGGACGCAATAACCTTCCGCTCCAGGCAGTTTTCAGCGGCGCAAGTGGTCGCCGGCTGCGTCCATGGCTACCCCGACCAGTTCCGGGCTGAGGTCGACGACCGTGTTGCCGTCGGCGTCGAGCTTGCCGGATTCGGTGATCGACAGGCCGATCAGTGCCAGCGCTCCGGCTCGATGTCGTTGGAGACGCGCGGCCGGGTCCTCGTGCCGCGGCAGCACCCGGCCGTCGTCCAGCTCGCCGGCATCGTCTTGCCAGGCGGCGACGGCACGTTCCGCAAGGGCGGCCGGCACGGTGACCCGGATCGAGGGCAGTCCGGCCGTGCGGAACGTCGTACCGATCAGGCCCAGCACTCGGGCGTCGTCCGTATACACGCGAAGGATGGTAGCGACCTGCGGCGGCATAAAGTCGGACCTGGGCGCGGTTGTCCTCCGGAGTACGCGCAGACGACGTTTGGAGCAGAGGGTGAGCATTCGAGTCGGGTACAAGGCTTCGGCGGAGCAGTTCGGGCCGCGGGAGCTGGTGGAGTACTCCGTCCGGGCCGAGGAGCTCGGGCTCGACAGTGTGACCGTTTCCGACCATTTCCTGCCGTGGCGGCACGAGGGCGGGCACGCGCCGTTCGCGCTCGCCTGGATGGCGGCGGTCGGTGAGCGGACCAACCGGGTGCAGATCGGTACGTCGGTGCTCACGCCGACCTTCCGGTACAACCCGGCCGTGATCGCGCAGGCGTTCGCGACTCTCGGCGTGCTGTACCCCGGGCGTGTCATGCTCGGCGTCGGCAGCGGCGAGGCGCTGAACGAGATCGCCGTGTCGGGGATGGAGTGGCCCGAGTTCAAGGAGCGCTTCGCGCGCCTGCGTGAGTCGGTGCAGCTGATCCGCGACCTGTGGACCAAGGACGGCGTCAGCTCCGAGGGGCCGTACTACAAGACCGTCGACGCGTTCATCTACGACCGCCCCGAGACGCCGATCAAGGTGTACGTCGCTGCCGGCGGGCCACTGGTTGCGAAGTACGCCGGGCGCGCGGGTGACGGGTTCATCGCGACGTCCGGCAAGGGGATGGAGCTGTACACCGACAAGCTGATGCCCGCCGTACGCGAGGGCGCCGAGAAGGCCGGGAAGAAGTTCGAGGACATCGACCGGATGCTCGAGGTGAAGATCTCGTACGACCGGGACGCCGATCAGGCGCTGGAGAACACGCGATTCTGGGCGCCGCTGTCGCTCACGCCGGAGCAGAAGCACAGCGTCACCAGCGCGACCGAGATGGAGCGGCTGGCCGACGAGCTGCCCATCGAGCAGGTCGCGAAGCGGTGGATCGTGGCGTCCGATCCGGAGGAGGTCGTGAAGCAGTTCCAGCCGTACCTCGACGCCGGCTTCAACCACTTCGTAGTCCACGGTCCCGGGAACGACCAGGAGCGGTTCCTGACCCAATTCACCGAAGACGTTCTGCCGTTGCTGCGCAAACTGTCTTGAGCTGAGGAGTCAGGCGGTCGACAATCAGCGAGTGCCCGACTATCAGATCGTTCGCGACGACGACCCGCGGTGCGCCGAGCTGGAAGCAGCCGGCTACCGCGTGGTCGCGGAGTCGTGGGCGGTCCGGCTGTTCGATCCGGATCGGGAGTTACTCGAGTCGGCCGTACGCCGGGCCACCGCCGGCGGGCTGACGATCCGCGAACTCGGGCCCGAGTCGGCGGAGCTCCTGCACAAGCTCGAGAAGGCTAACGAGGCGGACTATCCCTACACGCCGGCGACGCATCGGGTAGTGGGCGAGCTTGCCGATGTCCGCGAGCTGTGGCCGGGCAACCGGGTGTTCGGTGCGTTCGACGGCAACCGGCTGGTCGGCGCGACAGTCATCCGCCAGAAGGACGGCTTCGGCGACACCGCCTTCACCTCAGTCCTCGCCACCCACCGCCGCCGCGGAGTCGCACAAGCCGTCAAGGCCGCGTCCATCCTCGCCTTCCTCGACATCGGCATCACCCGCTTCTCCACAGGCGGCGCCGCCGCCAACCAAGCCAGCCTCCGCGCAAGCCAGTCCCTCGGCTACCAGCTCACTGAGCAGTGGCGGACCTACTCACCCGAGTAGCCGGTCTTGCTAGTGCAGGTCTTCGGACAACGACTTTGCGGCCTGGGTGAGCAGCGGGACGGCGCGTTCTACGAGGTCTTCGGTCATGCGGCCGGCGGGGCCTGAGATGGAGATGGCCAGGGGCGTGGGGGCGTCGGGGACGGCGACTGCGACGCAGCGGACGCCGACCTCTTGTTCGCCTTCGTCCATGGCGTAGCCGTGGTCTGAGGCCTGGTGGAGTTGGGTGGTGAAGGCGTCGGCGGTGGTGATGGTGTTGTCGGTGTGCTGAGGCATACCGGTGCGGTGCAGGAGGTCGCGGACCTCCGACTCCGGGAACTGCGCCAGGATCGCCTTCCCGACGGCAGTGCAGTGCGGGAGAACGCGCCGGCCAACCTCGGTGAACATGCGCATCGAGTGCCGCGACGGGACCTGCGCGAGGTACACGATCTGATCGCCGTCGAGCATTGCCATGTTGGCGGATTCGCCGAGTTCGTCGACCAGGTGCGCCAGGTGCGGCCGCGCGAACACACTGAGCATGTGCGACGAACTCTCGCCGAGGCGGATCAGCTTCGGGCCCAGCACGTACTGCCGGGACGGCTCTTGACGCAGGTAACCGAGGTCGACGAGGGTTCGGACCAGTCGGTGGATCGTCGGCAGCGGCAGGCCGGAGGCCGTGGCCAGCTGGGACAGGCCCATCATGCCGCCCGCGTCGGCCATGGTCTCGAGCAGCCCGAAGGCACGCTCGATGGACTGCACACTGCCAGTACGGCCCTTGGTGCCGTTCGTCTCCGCCATGAAGACCGCCTTTCCGGATGACGGAAGTTTAGCGCCAGATCGTGGAAATGCTAGATGCTTGTGCCTTCCGCACTGTAGATATTAGTCTCCACAATACGGAAAAAGGAGGCCCTATGGACGACCTGCTGACTGAGCTCGACCGGCGCCTGGCCGCTGCCGACGCGGCGCTCGCCGCCGATTACCGGGGCGATCGCGGCGTTCGCCAGCCGATCCACACGGTGTACGTGCCGGCCGATCGGTTCGACGTACGCACGGTAGGCGACTGGGGTGCGCAGGCCCGCGCGGCGCTCGACGAGTACGGTGGATCGGCCGCGGACCTCGCGAAGGTGCTGGATCTCCCGGCCGAGTTCGCCGACGACGTGTACGACCGGGTCCGCGCGAAGCTGGAGCGCGAACCGATCGAGGACCTGCGGATCGACTTCGAGGACGGCTACGGCAACCGCCCGGACGACGAAGAGGACGCCGCCGCAATCGCCGCCGCGCAGGTCAACCCAGGTACGCCGTTCCACGGACTGCGGATCAAGTCCCTCGAGGCCCCGACCCGCCGCCGCGCGGTCCGCACCCTCGAGCTGTTCCTCAAGGAAGCCACGATCACCGACGGGTTCGTCATCACGCTCCCGAAGGTGACCTCGGTCGAGCAGGTCGAGGCTATGGTGCTCGTCCTCGAGACCCTCGAGCAGCGGTACGGCGTACCGCGGCTGAAGTTCGAGATCCAGGTCGAGACCCCGCAGGCGATCCTCGGCGCCGACGGCACCGCGCTGATCGCCCGGATGGTCAAGGCCGGCGGTGATCGCGTCACCGGGCTCCACTACGGCACCTACGACTACTCCGCCTCACTTGGCGTCGCGGCGGCGTACCAGAGCATGGAGCACCCGGTCGCGGACCACGCCAAGGACGTGATGCAGTTGGCCGCGGCCGGCACCGGCGTGTTCGTATCCGATGGGTCGACCAACGTTCTCCCGGTCGGTGACGCCGTCCACGATGCATGGCGACTGCATTTCCGGCTGGTACGGCGTTCGCTCACGCGCGCCATCTACCAGGGCTGGGACATGCATCCCGCCCAGCTCCCGACCCGTTTCGCGGCAACGTACCTCTTCTATCGGGAAGGCTTCGACCAGGCCGCTCGCCGACTCCGCGCGTACCTGGGCGACGGCGAGTCCGGCTACCTCGACGAACCGGCCACGGCGGCGGCGCTCGCCGCGTTCGTACTGCGCGGCATCGAGTGCGGCGCGATCGATACGACGGAGTTCGACACCACCGGTCTCGCCAAGCTTGCCCGCCGGGCGGTCCCGGAGGACTAGCCTCGCGACATGAGACTCGTAGCGGAGTTCACCACGGAGCCCTTCGATGTCGAGGGTTCGCCGCCCGCGCATGCCACCGAGGCGCTGCGGGCGGCCGAGGAGGCCGGGCTGGACTGCGAGTTCGGCCCGCTCGGGACGCAGGTGAGCGGCGAGCAGCACCTCCTGCTGCCAGCGCTCCCGAAGGTGCTCGAAGCGGCGTTCGCCGGCGGCGCGAGCCAGGTGACCTTGCAGGTACGCCGCGATGCCTGAGCAGCATCCGCTCGTTGAGGCGATCACTCCACTGGTCGAGCGGCTCAACGCGGAAGTCGTCGCGCCCGGCGACGCCCGCGCCGACGACATCCCGCTCGTGTGGGAGGGGAAACCGGTAGCGGCCGTGCGCCTGCCGAGCGCAGGCGCCGGTGAGGCGCGCGAGACGAGCGCGAGCGTCGCGGGGACCGCAGGTGGCTCGGGTGGCGTTCAGGGGTTGCTGACGGAGGTCGCCGACGAACTGGGTGGGCCGCTCGACCAGCTGTCCCGCCACGACAAGCAGCAGGCCGTGCTGATGCTCGAGGCGCGCGGCGCGTTCGAGTTCCGGAAGTCGGCGGAGATCGTGGCCGAGGCGCTCGGCGTCACCCGCTTCACCGTCTACAACTACCTCAACCGCGCCCGCTGATTTTCAACAAACTGTTGACGCCGGGCGGGTCCGGTGTCACGCTCTCGTCATACGGAAAGTCGATTTCGGGATTCGAGAAGGTGTGTGATCCGTGGACCTGGAGGAGTTCAACTCCACTCCGGCTGACCGGCTGCGGCCGGCCCTGGCGGCCTGCTGTGACGTGCCCGAGTGGGTCGACGGAATCCTGGCCAAGCGGCCGTACAGCGACCTCGCCGCACTCACCGCGGTCGCGGACCAGTCGCTGCGGGAGCTCGACGGCAACGAGGTCGATCGTGCGCTCCAGGCGCACCCGCGGATCGGTGACCGGGCGCAGGGCGTGAGTACCGAGGCCTCCTGGTCGAGGAAGGAACAATCCGGGGTCGGCGACGACCCGGGCGCCCGCCGAGAGCTTGCCGAAGGCAACGGTCAGTACGAGGAGCGGTTCGGCCGGGTGTTCCTGATCTGCGCCACCGGGCTGTCCGCGCAGGACATGCTCACCAGTCTCCGCGAGCGTCTCCTGCACGACGACGTGACCGAGGCGAAGGTCGTTCACGAGGAGCTGCGCAAGATCGCGCTGCTCCGGCTGGCCAAGGTGGTGGACGCATGAGTTCGCTCAGCACTCATGTGCTCGACACCGCACTGGGCCGGCCGGCGCAGGGTGTTCCGGTGCAGCTCGACCAAGGTGACGTCGTACTCGCGACCGGTGCGACGAACGACGACGGGCGGTTCGCCTTCACGCCGACGCTCGAACCGGGCACCTATCGGCTGCGGTTCGACGTCATGTCGTACGCCGCCGCGACCGGTCAGGACATCTTCTTTCCCGAGGTCTCCGTGACCTTCACGGTCGCCGACGAGCGGCACTACCACGTCCCCCTGCTGCTCAGCCCGTTCGCGTTTTCCACCTACCGAGGGAGCTGACCCCATGGCCATCCACCTGGGCGCCAACCAGTACGGCAAAGCCGAGAGCCGCGTTGTCCGGATCTACCGTGACACGCCCCGCCACCAGATCCGCGACCTGAACGTCTCGACCGCCCTGCGCGGCAACTTCGAGGCCGCGCACACGACCGGCGACCAGAGCGACGTACTGCCGACCGACACGCAGAAGAACACCGCGTTCGCCTTCGCCAAGGAGAAGGGCGTCGGGGCGATCGAAGACTACGCGCTGACGCTCGGCGCGCATTTCCTCGAGGCGTCGCCTGCCGCCGAGGGCGCGCGGGTCGAGGTCGAGGAGTACGCCTGGGACCGAATCCAGGTCGACGGTCAGGACCACGATCACTCGTTCGTCCGGACCGGTGGCGGGGTGCGTACGGCGGTCGTCAACGTCGAGGGTCGCGGCGCGGAGCGGAAGTCGTACGTCGTGTCGGGCATCAGCGATCTCGTCGTACTGAAGTCGACCGGGTCGGAGTTCCACGGGTTCCTCAAGGACAAGTACACGACGCTGCCGGAGACGAACGACCGGATCCTCGCGACTTCGCTGGTCGCGCGGTGGCGTTACGACCACACTGACGTCGACTGGGACAAGTCGTTCGACCAGATCAAGGGGCTGCTGCTCTCGCGGTTCGCCACGATCCACAGTCTCGCTCTGCAGCAGACGCTGTACGGCATGGGCGAGGCCGTGCTCGAGCAGCACCCGGAGGTTGCCGAGATCAAGTTCTCCGCGCCGAACAAGCACCACTTCCTCGTCGACCTCTCGCCGTTCGGGGTCGAGAACCCGGGCGAGGTCTTCATCGCCGCCGACCGCCCGTACGGCCTCATCGAGGCGACCGTTACGCGCGACGACGCGAGCGACGCCGGCAGTGCGTGGCGCGCCGTACCCGGATTCTGCTGACCATGTCGAGGATCGTGATCGAGGGCGCTCAGGTAGCGACCCTCGATCCGTCCCGGCGCGAGTTCGTCGGGCATGTAGTTGTCGAAGGCAAGCAGATCGTTGCGGTCGGCCCCGGTCCGGCGCCGAGGTACGACGGCGCGCGGGTCATCGACGGCTCGGGATGCCTTGTCACACCGGGCTTCGTGAACACGCATCAGCACCTCTACCAGTGGGTGACGCGCGGTCTCGCCGCGGACGCGACGTTGTTCGAGTGGCTGACCACGCTGTACCCGGTCTGGGCGCGGATCTCTGAGGAGACCGTGTACGTCGCGGCGCGGGCGGCGCTCGCCCAACTGGCCCGGACCGGATGTACGACGGCAGCCGACCACCACTACGTCTTCCCGCGTGAGGGCGGCGACCTGCTCGCCGCGGAAATCGCTGCGGCTGACGAGGTCGGGCTGCGCTTCCACCCGGCCCGCGGGTCGATGGATCGCGGTCAGAAGGACGGCGGGCTGCCGCCGGACTCCGTGGTCGAGGACCGCGACGAGATCCTCGCCGCGACCGAAGCCGCGATCGACCGCTGGCACGATCCGTCACCGGACTCGATGCTGCAGATCGTAGTTGCGCCGTGCTCGCCGTTCAGCGTGAGCGGCGAGCTGATGCGCGAGTCGGCCGAGCTGGCCCGGCGCCGCGGCGTACGGATGCACACTCACCTCGCCGAGACCACGGACGAGACGGACTGGTGCCGGGAGATGCACGGGTGCACGCCACTCGAGTACGCCGACAGCCTGGGCTGGACCGGGCAGGACGTGTGGTTTGCTCACGGCATCCACTTCGACGACACCGAGATCAAGCACCTCGGCAGCACCGGCACCGGCGTAGCGCACTGCCCGAGCTCCAACGCTCGTCTCGGCGCAGGCATCGCCCGCACCGCAGACCTCCGCGCAGCTGGCGCGCCCGTAGGACTGGGCGTAGACGGCGCTGCCAGCAACGAATCCGGCAGCCTGGTCGAGGAAGTCCGCCACGCCCTGCTCTTTGCCAGAGCACGCGGCGGGCCGCAGTCGCTGACGGTCAGGGCCGCGCTGGAGATGGCGACCCTGGACGGCGCCCGCATCCTCGGCCGCTCGGACCACATAGGTTCGCTGGAACCCGGCAAGCTCGCCGACCTGGCCGTGTGGAACCTGAACACACTGCCCCACGCAGGCATCCCGGACCCAATCGCGGCGCTGGCCCTCAGCACGCCCCCATCGCTGGCTCTGCTTCTCGTCAACGGACGCGCCGTCGTGGAGAACGACGTACTGCTCACGGTCGACGGGGTAGCCCTGGCCGCCGACGTTGCACGCACGCAGGCCCGCCTCCTGGCGTAAGCACCGCGGACAAGCGCTGGGGACTGCGGACCAGCTATTGCTTGTCCGCGGTCCCCGGTGGGGGTCCGAGGTTTTCCACAGATCGGCGATCGGGCCGTCCGGGTACGGCGTGCGCGGTGCATCCTCTCTGGCGTGAACAAGAGACTGGAAGTGATCGCGGCCGAACGCGGCGGGTGGTTCACCCGTGCCGACGTCATTGCCGCCGGGTACAGCGACAACGAGCTGCGGCGACGCCTGCGCAGTGGGCAATGGCTCAGGCCGAGCTACAACTCGTATGTCGAAACGCGGGATTGGCCGGCCGATGAGCCGCCGTGGGATCGCGCGATCCGGTTGCATCGACTGAGTGTCCGGATGGCGAGCGAGCGACTCGGTGACGTCGTGGTCAGTCATCAGTCGGCCGCAGTACTTCACGGCCTGCCGATTTGGGGGCTCGATCTCGCCAGGGCGCACTTCACCCGTCCGGCGGCGGGGCGCGGTCGCGTGGGTCGGGCGGTCCGGGTGCATTTGTCGCCGATCGCGACCGACGAAATTGCCGACGTGGGCGGCCTGGCGGCGACCAGCGTCGAGCGCGCGATCGTGGAGACCACGTGCGGATCGTCGTACGAGGTCGGCGTGGTCCTGGCCGACGCCGCGCTCGGTCTCGGCCTGACGACTCCCGAGCGGCTACGTGCCGTCGTACTGCGTCATCCGCGCTGGCGGGGCGCTGCTGCTGCGCGGGCCGCCGTCCTGTTCGCCGACGGACTGAGCGAGTCGGTTGGCGAGTCGCGCCTGCGGGTGTTGATGGCGAACCACGGGCTGCCGACGCCGAGACTGCAGGTGGAGATCCGCGACGAGGACGGCCGGCTGATCGCGCGGGTCGACTTCCTGTTGCCTGGTGGCCTGATCGTCGAGTTCGACGGGGCGTTGAAGTACGGCACTGGCGAGGCCGTACTCGCGGAGAAGTGGCGCGAGGACCGGCTGCGGGAACGTGGATATCGCATGATCCGCGTGGGCTGGGCCGACCTCGACCGGCCCCGCGCCACGGCCGATCGGCTGTGGCGCGGGTTGCGTGGACAGGCCGCCGAGACCTTGGACAACCAATAGCTTGTTCGAGGTCCCCATAGGGAATCCGCGGATCTAGGCTGAGTTTTGGCTGAGGGGGCGCGACGGGGCGCATCGGGGCTTCCAGACGCTTCCGACGCCAGGATCCGCAGGGCGCTCGAGCAGCTTCGTTAGGCACGCAGTCGCGCCTCGTCAACTGATCAACCGCACCGGCCGGCCTTGGACAAGTAGCAGCTTGTCCAAGGCCGACCGGCGGTCAGTGGAGGAGGGTGCCGTTGATCCACACTGCCTGGACGTCCGCCGGGGTTCCCAGCGTGAAGATGCGGGCGAGGGCCTCTTCGGTGTCTTCGGCGTGGGTGATGGCGACGGCCAGCGGGGAGCCGTCGGCGGGGCGGAGTAGTTGCGCGTCGAAGTGCTGGCCGACGCTCAGGTGGCCGACCTGCGGGAGATCCAGGGCCTCGGCGCCGGCGGTGGTGGAGAGGTAGAGCAGGTGCGCTGCGGTCAGCGGGCGACCTTGGTCGGCCAGGAGTTGCTGACAGAAGTACGCCTGCAGGCCCTCCTTGAGGAGCGAGAAGCCCGTGCCGGCGCCAACATCGGAGCCCAGGGCCACGCGTACGCCGTACTGCAGGTGGCGGCTCAACGGGAACAGGCCGCTGCCCAGCGCCGCGTTGCTCGTCGGGCAGTGCGCGACCGTAGCGCCGCTGGTCGCCAGCATCTTGAGCTCCACGTCCGTCGGGTGGACGTTGTGAGCCAGCACGGTACGGCGGTCCACCAGCCCGTGCCTGTCGTACGTCGTGACGTAGTCGGCGCCTCCGAACAGGTCGGCGACCGACGCGATCTCGGCCTCGTTCTCGTTCACGTGGGAGGTGAACAGGGCGCCGGGGATCGCGTCCATCAGTTCACGACAGGTAGCGAGCAGGTCGTCGGTGCACGAGAGCGAGAAGCGGGGCGTCACGGCGTACCGGTTGCGGCCGACGCCGTGCCAGCGGTTCGCGAGGGCGAGCGACTCGGCGTACGCGCGGACCGGTGTGGTCAGGAGCTCCGGCCGGAGCAACCGGTCGCTCAGCACGAGACCGCTCGTCACGCGCAGACCGACGCCGGACGCGGCGTTGAACAGTGCATCGACCGCGTCGGAGTAGTGCGCGCCGAAGACCAGCGCCGACGTCGTCCCAGCTGCGGCCAGGCCGCGGACGAACTCGTTGGCGACACTGGTGGCGTAGGAGACGTCCGCCATCCGCGCTTCCTCCGGGAGCGCGTACCGGTCCAGCCATTCGAGCAGCGGCAGACCGAGGCCGCCGACGGCGCGGATCTGCGGGAAGTGCACGTGGGTGTCGACGAAGCCCGGGAGTACGACGCCGTCGGTCAGGTCGACGACCTGCTCGGCGGGGTGGGCGCTCCGGATCTCCAGGAACGGGCCACGAGCAACGATCACGCCGTCCTGGACCAGGAGTCCCGTCTCGCTGTCCACGCGCAGGTTCCCGCCGTTGAACGGGTTCTCCGGCGTGTCGATGAACGTGCCACGGAAGATAGTCATGCCTTTGCCTCACGATGAGCCGAGGTGGGGCGACGCTCGGCAGGGTGGGCCGACACGGGAAGCCGGTCGGCGGTAAGACGTTCGAGCAGCCAGGCGGCAACACTGACCGCGATGACGGCCGGCTCCTTGCCGGTCACACTGGGAATGCCAATGGGGGTGGTGATCCGGGCGATCGCGTCCCCGGAGTTGCCGTCCTCGGCGAGCTTGCGCTGGAAGCGGGTCCACTTGGCGCTGGACCCGATCAGGCCGATCGTGGCCAACTCGTCGTTGCGGATGGCAACGTCGCAGAGCGCCGCGTCTTCGGCGTGGTCGTGGGTCATGATCACCGCGTGGGTGCCCGGCGGCAGCTCGCCGACGACGAGCTCCGGCAGCACCGGCACGTTGTGCACATGTACTTGCGCGACCGCATCATCCAGTACAGCAAGGCGATCCGCGGTCAGCTGATCCGATCGCGAGTCGATGAGATGCAGCTCGATGTCGTGCCGCGCGAGGATCCGCGCCAGCTCGAGGCCGACATGCCCGACCCCGAAGATGGCGACCGACGGCACCACCGGCAACGGTTCCAGCAACAGCTTCACCTCTCCACCACAACACTGAACCCCGTGCTGGTACGGCGCTTTGTCCGACAACGCAGCCGTCAACACCTCGGGAACCGTGATCCCGTCCGCGATCATCTCCCGCGAACGCTCGACGGCCAGCGCCTCAAGGTTGCCGCCGCCAACAGTCGCCCAGACGTTGTCGGCAGCAACCACCATCTTCGCGCCGGCCTCGCGCGGCGCATGCCCGCGCACCGACATCACGGTCACCAGCACGCCGGCCCGCCGGCCGCTTCGCAACCGTTGAACAGCTTTGACCCACTCCATCGACCTCACCCGCCCCAGCTCTCACCTGAGCGCGCTCGTTCGAGCGCCCAGTAGACCGCTTCCGGTGTGGCCGGCGACGGCAGGTCGACGCTGGTGCCCGAAGGGCCGAAGGCGGCTGCGGCGTGGCGCAGGGCCTCGCGGACCGAGAACGCCAGCATGAGTGGCGGTTCGCCCACGGCCTTGGAGCCGTAGACCGCGCCGTCCTCGTGGGCCTTCTCCAGCAGGCGGACGTTGAAGATCTCCGGCATCTCCGAGAAGCTCGGCAGCTTGTACGTGCTGGCCGCCTGCGTCGACAACCGTCCGCGACGATCGCCGGTGCTCTCGTCCCAGCGCAGGTCCTCGAGTGTCAGCCACCCGGCTCCCTGCACGAACCCGCCTTCGATCTGCCCGATGTCGATCAGCGGGCTCAGGCTGTCGCCGACGTCATGCACGATGTCGACCCGGCGCAACGTGTACGCCCCGCTGAACCCGTCCACCTCGACCTCGGAGGCCGCCACGCCGTACGCGAAGTACTTGAACGGCTCGCCGCGCATCGCGTTGGCGTCCCAGTGCAGGCCCTCGGTCCGGTAGAACCCGGCCGCCCACAGCTGCACGCGCTGCATGTAGGCCATGCCAACGAGTTCGTTCCAGTCGAGACCATCGCCGGACAGCCCGCGCACAGAACCTTCCACGAAGCGAACGTCCGAGGGGCTGATCCCGAGCCGCCCGCCGGCGACCTGCGCCAGCCGCTCCCGGATCTGCTCACAGGCGTTCTTGATCGCAGCACCGTTCAGGTCGGCACCGGACGACGCAGCAGTCGCGGACGTGTTCGGCACCTTGTCCGTACGCGTCGGCGCCAGCCGTACCCGCGAGAGCGGCACCCCCAGCGTCGTCGCAGCAACCTGCAGCATCTTCGTGTGCAGGCCCTGGCCCATCTCGGTGCCGCCGTGGTTGATCAGCACGGACCCGTCCTTGTAGACGTGGACGAGCGCCCCGGCCTGGTTGAACGCGGTCAGGTTGAACGAGATCCCGAACTTCACCGGCGTCATCGCCAACCCGCGCTTCACATGCTCGTGCGAGGCGTTGAAGGCCTCAATCGAAGCAAGCCGAGCGGCAACATCCCCGCCGGCGACGACCTGGCTCCAGCACGACTCGAGCCGATCCGCGTGCCGCACCGGCTGCCCGTACGGCGTGGAGTCGCCCGGCTGGTAGAAGTTCCGCCGCCGCAGCTCCAAAGCGTCGTACCCGAGGAGTGGCGCGCACCGACCGAGGATGTCCTCGATGACGAGCATTCCTTGCGGCCCGCCGAAGCCGCGGAACGCGGTCTGCGACGTCTTGTTCGTCTTTGCGATCTGGCCGTCGACGCGGACATGCGGGATCTCGTACGCGTTGTCGATGTGGCACATCGCCCGCGCCAGCACCGGCTCCGACAGGTCGAGGCTCCAGCCGCCGTCCGCGGTCAGGGTCGCATCCAGCGCGACCAGTTTGCCCTCGTCGGAGAAGCCAACGGTCCACGACGAGTGGAACCCGTGCCGCTTGCCCGACATCGTCATGTCCTGCGTCCGGTTCAGCCGCAACCGCACCGGTCGTCCGGTCAGCGTCGCGCCGAGCGCAGCGATCGCAGCGAACCCGTGCGGCTGCATCTCCTTGCCGCCGAAGCCGCCGCCCATCCGCAGGCACTGCACGGTCACCGAGTGACTGGCCAGCCCAAGCACATGCGCGACGATCTCCTGCGTCTCCGACGGATGCTGTGTGCTCGACTGCACGAAGATCTGCCCGTACTCGTCCACCAGCGCCAACGCCGCATGCGTCTCGAGGTAGAAGTGCTCCTGCCCGGCGAACTCGAACTCCCCGCTGAACACATGCGCGGCACCCGCCAAAGCAGCTGAGACGTCGCCGCGCTCCAGATGCCGCCCGATGCCCTGGAAGCTCCCCGCCTCGATCGCCTCGCGAACGCTCACCAACGACGCCAGCGGCTCGTACTCGACCTCGATCGCCAATGCCCCGAGCCGCGCGGCCTCCAACGTGTCCGCAAGCACCCAGCACACCGCATGCCCGTTGAACATCACCTCACCCGGGAACAACGGCTCGTCATGCTTCACACCGGCGTCGTTCACCCCGGGTACGTCGTCCGCGGTCAACACTCGCACGACACCGGGTACGTCGTACGCCGGCTTCACGCGCAACGCAGTCACCCGTGCGTGCGCGTGCGGCGACTGCACCGGCCACGCATGCAGTACGTCGCGGGTGCGCATCACCAGATCGTCTGTATATAAGGCAGCTCCGGTCACGTGCAGCGCGGCGCTCTCATGCGGCATCGGTACGCCGACAACCGCGGCAGCAGGCCGTTCAGACAGCGAGCTCATGCCTCGACCCCCTTGAAGTAGAACCGCAACAACGACTGCCCGAGCATCGCCGAGCGGTACGCCGAACTCGCGCGGTGATCGTCCATCGGCGTACCCTCCGCGGCCATCACTCCGGCCGCGGTTCGCACGGTCGTCTCGTTCCACGGCCGACCGATCAACGCGGCCTCGGTCTCGCGAGCGCGCAACGGGGTCGCCGCAACACCGCCGAGCCCGATCTTCGCGTCCCGAACGACCCCGTCCTGTACGTCGACGGCGTACCCGATCGCGACGCTGGAGATGTCGTCGAAACGCCGCTTGGCGATCTTGTGGAACGCAATCATCGGTGCCAAAGGCAACGGAATCACGATCGTCTTGATCAGCTCGTCGGCGGCCTTCATGGTCTGCCGATACCCGGTGAAGTACTCCGCGAGCGGCACAGTCCGCTCACCGCGGCTGGATGCGAGCACCAGCGAGACATCCAGCGCCAGCAGTGCGGGTGGTGTGTCTCCGATAGGAGATCCGGTCCCGAGGTTTCCGCCGATCGTCGCGCCGTTCCGGATCAGCCGCGACGCGAACTGCGGGAACATCTCGGCCAGCAACGGCACCCGCCCCGCCAGCCGCCGCTCGATCTCGGTGAGCGTCAACGCCGCACCCAGCCGAACCTCGTCCTCGCCGAAGGAGAACTCGCGCAGCTCCTCCAGCCGGTCGATCGCGATCGTCAGCGGCGGGCGCGACCCGAAGATGTTGACCTGTACGCCGAGGTCGGTCGAACCGGCGACCACCTGTGCGTCGGTCCGCTCGCCCAGAACCGTCAGTGCGTGGTCGAGCGAGCTCGGGCGGATGAACTCGCCCTCGGGAGAGACCATGCCGGTCGGTGCCGGCGCGGGCGGCGGGGAGTTGCGGCGTACGGCGAGAGCGTCGTTCTCGGTCGGATCCTCGAGGGCGTAGGCCGCGTCGCGGATCGGACGGTAGCCGGTGCACCGGCACAGGTTGCCGCTCAGCGAATGCAGGTCGAAGCCATTCGGACCGTGCTCGTGGTCACCGTCTCCGCTACACGCGCGGCTCGGGCGGTAGAACTCGGCGGCCATGCTGCACACGAAGCCCGGTGTGCAGTAACCGCACTGCGAACCTCCCCGAACCGCCATCTCCTTCTGTACCGGGTGCAAAGCGTCCGGTGAACCGAGGCCCTCCGACGTGATCACCTCCTGGCCGTCCAACGACGCGACCGGCAGGAGACACGCGTTGACCGCGGTCCACTCAGTCGGGGTGTCCGTGCCGGCCCGGGCGACGAGGATCGAGCACGCTCCGCACTCGCCCTCGGCGCACCCCTCCTTGGCGCCAGTCAGGCCGCGGTCGCGGAGCCAGTCCAGCACCGTGGTGTGGACGGGGATGTCGCCGAGAGCGGTGAGCTCACCGTTCACCGTCACAGCAGGGGCGCGCAGTGCTTGGGTAGTCATCGGTTCGTGCTCCAACGGGTTCGTGCGCTGTGGATCGGGTTGGCGTCGGAGACGAAGTCGTCGAACCGGTAGCCGGCGATCTTCGCGATCTCGAGCAGCGCGGCGGCGTGCTCCTGGTTCTCGCAGTTGCCCAGCCGCTCGCGGCCCTGCTCGACGATCCGGTCGTACGACTCGGCATCGCGCACCGAGATCACCAAGGGGAACCCGAACCGCTGCTCGTACTCCGATGTGATGGCGGCCAGCTGGTCGCGCTCCGGATCGCCCAGGAACGTCAGCCCCTTGTCCGACTGGTCCCGCAGCGACGCTTCGCCACTGAGGCCGTCGGCAACGAACTGCGACCCCAGCTGCGGGTACGCCTGGATCAGATCGCGCTGCTCGTCGCGTGAGCCGGAGAACAACGCCTCCTGGAAAGAACGTCGCAGCGCGTGGGTGTCGGCGTACGGCCGCATGTCCCAGGCCCGCTCGACGGCCCAACGCGGACCCTGGAACAGCCCGCCGAAGGTCTCGACGAACTCCTCGCGCGTCATCTTGTTCACCTGGTCCAGCCGCACGGAGTCACCTGGCTGTCCCGCAACCGCGGGGCCGTAGTTCTTGCCGATGTGGTGGAACAGGATGTTCAGGAAGATCGCGGTCAGGCTGCCGAGCGTGATGCCGCTGCCGAAGATGATCTCGGCCCAGTCCGGCACGGCCTGCGCGACCTGCGGCTGCGCGGTGACGTACATGGCCAGGCCGACGCTGGTCGCGACGATGACGACGTTGCGGTGATCGTGGAAGTCGACCTTCGTCAGGGTCTGGAAGCCGACCACGGCCACGGTCGCGAACATCGCCAGCGCGGCACCGCCCAGGACCGGGTGTGGTACGCCGGCCACGATCGCACCGGCCTTCGGCAGCAGCCCGATCACGATCATGATCGCTCCGGCGGTCGCGACCACCCATCGGCTGCGGACCCTGGTCAGCCGGACCAGGCCGACGTTCTCGGCGAAGCAGGTGTACGGGAACGAGTTGAAGACGCCGCCGATCGTGGTCGCCAGGCCGTCGGCCCGCAGCGCCCGGGCGATGTCCTCGCGACCGATCCGCTTCTCGACGATCTCACCGGTCGCGAAGACGTCACCGGTGGTCTCGACCGCGGTGATCAGCATGACCACGACCATCGAGATGATCGCCGCCACCGAGAACTTCGGCCAGCCGAAGTAGAACGGCTGCGTCACGCCGACCCAGGCCGCGTCGTGCACGGCGCCGAAGTGCGCGTCGCCGAACGCCCAGGCGACCAGCGTCCCGGCCACCAGGCCGATCAGTACGGCGATGGTCGCCATGAAGCCCTTGAACACGCGCTGGATCAGCACGATCAGCGCCAGCGTCCCGAGTGCGTACGCCATGTTCTTGCCGCTCGTCGGCGCCGCCGTCGGTCCCGCCCCGCCGACCGCGTCCCCAGCCGCGACCGGCAGCAGCGCCAGACCGATGATCGTGATCACCGAGCCGGTCACAACTGGCGGGAAGAACCGGATCAGCTTGCTGAAGTACGGCGCGATGAAGAACGTGGCCAGCCCGGCGACCAGTACGGCGCCGTAGATCACCAGCAGACCGTCGGTACCGCCGCCGGCCGCGAGCCCGATCGCGATCATCGGCGAGACCGCCGTGAACGTCACGCCCTGCAGCAGCGGCAGCCGGACGCCGACCTTCCAGAATCCGACGGACTGGATGATCGAGGCGATACCGCAGGTGAAGAGGTCCGCGTTGATCAGGTGGATGAGCTGCTCGGTGGTGAGCCCGATCGCACTGGCGAGCAGGATCGGTACGATCACCGCCCCGGCGTAGAACGCCAGTACGTGCTGAGCGCCGTACACCGCGAGCTTGCCAGGCGGCAGCACCTGATCGACGGGGTGGCGGCTGGACCGCAGGTTTGCCTTCATCGGGGACACGCTCCTCGGGCTGCATGGGGCGGCGGGGGATTTGACCTGCCCCTGAGCATCGGCTCAGAACGCGCCGGATTGCACCCGGTGAACCTCCGAAGATGAACGGCCGGAGAACACCCTGTTTTGTGCGATCACACAACTAGAGGGATTTGAGCGCCAGGAACACGTCCACCCGGTCCTCGAGGCTCGACAGATCGCGACCGGTCAGTTGCTCAACGCGTTCGATCCGGTAGCGAACGGTGTTCACGTGCAGGTGCAGCGACTCCGCCGTACGCGTCCAGGAACACGAGCAGGCGAGGAAGGCCTGGAGCGTGGTGAGCAGGTCGGCATGGGTACGGCGGTCGTGCTCGAGGACTGCTCCGAGCACACGGTTGGTGTAGGTACGCCGTACGTCGTCCGGCAGGGTCGCGAGCAGGAGGACGTGGGACGCGACCTCGTCCGAGGTGACCACCGACACGGGCGCGCGCCCCGCCCCGGCGGCCCGCTGGGCGAAGCGGGCTTCTTCGAGCGCGCCGGCGAGCGCGTCGACGGAGGTCTCGCCGCTGATTCCGACCGCGAGCCGACCTCGACTCAGACCAGGACCGAGACGGCTGAAGCTCCGTCGTACGTGCTCCGGCAGCTCCGGCGTATAAGGCAGGAAGCCGACCAGCAAACCGTCACGTCCAGGCGCGACGACCGCCGGGCCGACCGTCAGCGCCACGTCCTCGAGCAGGCTCAGTGCGACCTCGCTCGGTCCGTCATCGCGGAGCTCGGCGACCGCGACGACCATCGGTCGCTCCGAGTGCGCCCCGGCCTGCTTGAGCCGCGCAGCGACCTCGGCCTGCGGCGCCCCGGACTCGACCAACGCGAGCGCGTCCGCGACCAGCGGACGTAGCGCCCGGCGGCCCTCGTCGCGGCGAGCGCGGTCGAGCGCGGCGATCGCGCACAACTCATGCACCGCCTCGACATGGTCGCGGGACCATTCGTTGTGATCGCCTTCGATCACCAGCACCCATGCCGTCAGGCGGTTCCCCAGCCCGGATCCGACCGGGAACAGGCTGTACGACGCATCGATCGTCATCGCGACCGCGGGCGTGCGATCCGCGGTCAGGAACTTGCGGGTCACCGCGTCGATCGCGGCGGCGTCGAGCTCACCCGGTCCCGGTACGACGTGGCGCCCGGTCGGCGTCAGCACGCGACAGTCGTGCCCGATCTCCGCCGAGATCCGAGCCGCCAACTCGTCGAGGCTGCGCCCGGCCGCGATCGACGACAACAGCTGCCGCTGCCGGACCAGACTCGCCGACAGCCGGGCCCCGGTCTCGGCCGATCCTGCCGCCGCGACGTACTCCGTCACGTCCGCGAAGGCGATCTCGACCGGCACCTCGATCAGCGTCACCTCGTGCCGCCGGCACGCATCCGTCAGGTCCGCCGGCACATCGCCCAGCTGCGCCTTGCCCGCCAGGATCGTCCGCGCCCCGCGGCCCGCCATCGAGGCCACGAAGACCTCGCTGTCCATCGGCCGTCGCCGCCAGACCAGCCCGGTCAGCACGACCTCGCCGCCGTTCAGGTACCGCCCCGGCTCGAGTAGGTCGGTGGTGACGAGCCGCCCGATCGGGCGATCCAGCACCCCGCCCGCCGAATGCAGCAGGCGCAGCCCGAGCTCGGGCGCGTCCAGCAACTCGGACAGCAGCACGGCAAACCTCCTTTAGAGGAACGTACAACGCGCGCGCCCACGTGAGACACCCCCTCGCCGTCCCGAACCCAGACCTTGACGCTCTCGCCCAAGCTACCCTATGGTTTTCGCAGAACAGAAACGAACTTCCGCAATACGGAAATTGGAGTCAGGATGAGCCACCAACTGCGGTACACGGTGAACTGCTCGTTGCTCTTCACCGAGTTGCCCCTGCTGGAGCGACCGGCCGCCGCCCGGCGGGCCGGGTTCAGCGCGGTCGAGTTCTGGTGGCCGTTCGTCGAGGCGGTCCCGCCGGACCGGCAGGTCGACGCGTTCGTCAACGCGGTCACCGACGCCGGAGTCCAGCTGACCGGCCTCAACTTCTTCGCCGGCGATATGCCCGGCGGCGACCGCGGGCTGGTGTCCTGGCCGAAGCGGTCGAGCGAGTTCCGCGACAACATCGACGTCACCGTCGGCATCGGTGAGCGACTCGGCGCCCAGGGCTTCAACGCCCTGTACGGCAACCGCGTCGACGGCAGCAGCGAGCGGGAGCAGGACGACCTCGCGGTCGAGAACCTCGCCCTCGCCGCCCGGGCCGCGGCACGGATCGGCGCCACGGTCCTGGTCGAGCCGGTCAGCGGGGCCGAGCGGTACCCGCTGAAGACAGCAGCCGACGCCCTCACTGTGATCGGCCGCGTCCAGACGGCGTACGACGTACCGAACGTCGGATTGCTTGCCGACCTGTACCACCTCGCGGTCAACGGCGACGACGTGAACAAGGTGATCGCCGACAGCACCGACTGGGTCGCCCACGTGCAGATCGCCGACGCGCCGGGGCGCAATGAGCCCGGCACCGGCACGCTCCCGCTCGACCAGCAGCTGACCGCCCTCGAGGCGAACGGCTACTCCGGCTGGGTCGGACTCGAGTACAAGCCGTCCACCACCTCAGACGAAAGCTTCGGCTGGCTGCCGTTCGAGCGCCGCTGACACACCTAGGAGACGTGAAATGACGAATATCGCCTTCATCGGCCTCGGCATCATGGGCAACCCGATGGCCGTCCACCTCGCCAACGCCGGGCACAACGTGGCCGGCCTGGACCGCAGCCCGGAGCGGGCCGAGGATCTGGTCGCCGCCGGCGGCCGGGCCGCGACCTCGCTGGCCGACGCGGTCAAGGGCGCCGACGTGATCTGCGTGATGGTGCCCGACTCGCCCGACGTCCAGGCCGTGCTCGAGGGTGAGGACGGGGTCTTCCAGCTGGCTGAGACCGGCACGCTGATCATCGACTTCTCCAGCATCCGACCCGACGTCACCCAGCAGCTCGCCGAGCAGGCGCGGGCGCTCGGCTTCCACCTGCTCGACGCCCCGGTGTCCGGCGGCGAGGCGGGGGCCAAGAACGCCGCGCTGTCGATCATGGTCGGCGGCGAGGCGGACGACTTCGCGAAGGCCAAGCCGCTGTTCGACGTCGTCGGCAAGACCGTCGTCCACGTCGGCCCCAGCGGTTCGGGTCAGACGGTCAAGGCCGCCAACCAGCTGATCGTCGCCGCGAACATCCAGGCGGTCGCCGAGGCTGTCGTCTTCCTGGAGGCGTACGGCGTCGACACGAAGGCCGCGCTCGAGGTGCTGGGCGGCGGGCTGGCCGGGTCGACCGTGCTGAACCAGAAGAAGGAGAACATGCTGTCGCGCTCCTTCCAGCCAGGGTTCCGGATCGACCTGCACCACAAGGACATGGGCATCGTCACGGCGGCCGCGCGCGAAGCGGGTGT
Organism: Kribbella rubisoli; assembly: GCF_004217145.1. GTDB lineage: Bacteria > Actinomycetota > Actinomycetes > Propionibacteriales > Kribbellaceae > Kribbella > Kribbella rubisoli. The sequence continues at coordinate 284,779 of NZ_SHKR01000013.1, forward strand.
CGTCGTACCGCTCGGTGCACTCGTCGCGCAGCTCGTCGCGTCGGCGCGGGCGAACGGCGACGGCGGTCTCGACCACTCGGCTCTGCTGCGCGGCGTCGAGCGGCTGTCCGGGAAGGAGATCGGCTGATGACACGGATGCGCGCGGTTGACGCCGCAGTACTGATCCTGGAGAAGGAGGGTTCGACGCAGGCGTTCGGGTTGCCGGGCGCGGCGATCAACCCGTTCTACGCCGCGATGCGCGACCACGGCGGGATCAAGCACGTCCTCGCCCGGCACGTCGAGGCCGCCTCGCACATGGCCGAGGGGTACACCCGGGCCCGGGCCGGCAACATCGGCATCTGCATCGGTACGTCGGGACCGGCCGGGACCGACATGATCACCGGCCTGTACTCCGCCGCCGCGGACTCGATCCCGATCCTGTGCATCACCGGCCAGGCGCCGGTCGCCAAGCTGCACAAAGAGGACTTCCAGGCCGTCGACATCTCGTCGATCGCCAAGCCGGTCGCGAAGTGGGCGGTCACGGTGATGGAGGCCGCGCAGGTGCCGGGCACCTTCCAGAAGGCGTTCCAGGTGATGCGCGAAGGCCGTCCGGGTCCGGTGCTGATCGACCTGCCGCTCGACGTCCAGCTTGCGCAGATCGACTTCGACATCGACACGTACGAGCCGCTTCCGGTCTCTCGTCCCGCGGCGACGCGGGCCCAGGCGGAGCGGGTGCTCCAGATGCTCGGCGCTGCCGCTCAGCCGTTGATCGTTTCTGGCGGCGGCGTGATCAACGCGGACGCGAGCGATCTGCTGGTGGAGTTCGCCGAGCTGACGGGCATTCCCGTCGTACCGACGTTGATGGGGTGGGGCTCGATCGCCGACGACCACCCGTTGAGTGCCGGGATGGTCGGCCTGCAGACCTCGCACCGGTACGGGAACGCCACGATGCTGGCGTCCGACCTGGTCCTCGGCATCGGCAACCGGTGGGCGAACCGGCACACCGGCGGGCTGGATGTGTATCGCGGTGAGCGGAAGTTCATCCACGTGGACATCGAGCCGACGCAGATCGGGCGGGTGTTCGCGCCGGACTACTCCGTTGTGTCGGACGCCCGGGCTGCGCTCGAGGTCTTCGTCGAGGTGGCGCGCGAGTGGGCCGCCGACGGCAGGCTCGCCGACCGTACGGCGTGGGCCGCGGAGTGCCGCGACCGGCGTACGGCGTTGCAGCGGAAGACGCACTTCGAGAGCACGCCGATCAAGCCGCAGCGTGTCTACGAGGAGATGAACCGTGCGTTCGGGCCGGAGACCCGGTACGTCAGCACGATCGGGCTGTCACAGATCCAGGCCGCGCAGATGCTGCACGTGTACCGGCCGCGGCACTGGATCAACGCGGGCCAGGCCGGGCCGCTCGGCTGGACCGTGCCGGCGACGCTGGGGGTCGCGGTCGCGGATCCCGAGAGCACCGTGGTCGCGTTGTCGGGCGACTACGACTTCCAGTTCCTGATCGAGGAGCTGGCGGTCGGGGCGCAGTTCAACATCCCGTACATCCACGTGGTCGTGAACAACTCCTACCTCGGGCTGATCCGGCAGGCGCAGCGCAACTTCGACATGGACTACTGCGTGCAGCTGTCGTTCGAGAACATCAACAGCCCGGAGGTCAACGGGTACGGCGTCGACCACGTGAAGGTCGCGGAAGGCCTTGGTTGTAAGGCCCTCCGGGTCTTCGAGCCGGACGGCATCCTGCCGGCCCTCGAGCAGGCGAAGAAGCTGATGGTCGAACACCAGGTCCCGATCGTCGTCGAGGTCATCCTGGAACGCGTCACCAACGTCTCCATGGGCGTAGAGATCGACAACGTCATCGAATTCGAAGACCTGGCCATCTCCCCCGAGGACGCGCCGACGGCGCTGGCCCTCCTCGACTGATGACCGACGCAACCCGCCCCGCCCGCAAGGCGGATGGGGGGCCCGCCCCGGGGCTGGATCCCTCACCGCGGACGGGCTACCGCCGAATCCCCCCGCCCCGAGCGGAGCGAGGGGCGGGGTTTCGGGTGGTGGTTGCCTCTGACAAGTTCAAGGGGACCTTGACGAGTGCGGAGGTGGCGGCTGCGGTTGGTGCTGGGGTACGACGAGTCCACCCCGACGCCACCGTGGTCGCGGTCCCGGTAGCCGACGGTGGCGACGGCACGCTCGCCGCCGCCGTCGAGGCGGGCTACGAGTTGGTCCCGGTTGTTGCCTCGGGCCCTACGGGGGAGCCGGTGAAGTCCGGCTACGCCCGCCGAGGCGACACCGCGGTGGTTGAGCTCGCGGACGTGTCCGGCCTGGTCCGCCTCCCAGGTGGCGTTCCGGCTCCGTTGACGGCCACGTCGTACGGCACCGGCGAGCTGATCGCCGCAGCCGTCGCCGCCGGCTGCACCCGCATCATCCTCGGCATCGGCGGCAGCGCCTCCACCGACGGCGGCGCCGGCCTGATTGCCGGGCTGGGAGGCCAGCTGGAGGGCGTGCAGGTGGTGGTGGCTTGTGATGTGGACAACCCGCTGACCGGGCCACGGGGCGCGGCGGCTGTCTACGGACCGCAGAAGGGCGCCACCGCGGAGCAGGTCGTCGAGCTCGACCGCAAACTGAGCGCGTGGGCCGACCAAGTCGCCGAGCAAACCGGCCGGGATCTGCGGGACGTGCCGGGTGCTGGAGCCGCGGGTGGGGTCGGCTTCGCGGCGCTTGCGCTTCTGGATGCCGAGCTGCGGCCGGGGATCGAGTTGGTGTTGGAGATGGTCGGGTTCGAGGAGCAGCTCGCGGGTGCCGACCTCGTGATCACGGGTGAGGGCGCGCTCGACGAGCAGACCCTGCACGGGAAGGCCGTGGCCGGAGTAGCTGCGAAGGCAGCCGGCATCCCGGTGGTCGCTGTGTGCGGCGTCAACCAGCTCGAGCCTCATCAGCTTCAGGAAGCCGGTGTGCAAGCGGCGTACGCGCTCACCGATCTCGAGCCGGACGTCCAGCGCTGCATCGCGGAGCCGAAGCCGCTGCTCGAGCAGCTTGGCGAACGGATCGCAGTCGAGCACCTTACGATGACGAGAAGGGAGAGAGGGATCGGATGAACGCTCTTGATCTGGTGATCCGGGCCCGGCGAGTAGTCCGCCCCGCGGGCGAGCAGCCGGGTGCGATCGGCGTACGGGACGGGCGCATCGTCGCGATCGCGCCGTACGACGCCGAGCTCCGCGCGACCGCCGACGTACGCCTCGCCGACGACGAAGCCCTGCTCCCGGGCCTCGTCGACTCCCACGTGCACGTGAACGATCCCGGCCGGACCGACTGGGAAGGCTTCACCTCCGCGACCAAGGCAGCGGCCCGCGGCGGCGTCACCACGATCATCGATATGCCGCTCAACAGCATCCCGCCGACCTGTGACGTGCCGGCGCTCACCCTCAAACGCAAGACCGCCGAGACCCAGGCGTACGTCGACGTGGGGTTCTGGGGCGGCGCGATCCCGGGCAACGTCCCCGACCTGCGCCCGCTTCACGACGCCGGCGTGTTCGGCTACAAGTGCTTCCTGCTGCACTCGGGCGTCGACGAGTTCCCGCCGCTCGATCACGCCCAGCTCCAGGCCGCGATGCGTGAGATCAGCAGCTTCGACGGTCTGCTGATCGTGCATGCCGAAGACGCCCACCGCATCGACGAAGCGACGCAACCCGACGGCGCGAGCTACGAAGCCTTCCTCAACTCCCGTCCCCGCACCGCCGAGAACGATGCCGTTGCCGAGGTCATCGACCTCGCCCGCGCGACCGGCTGCCGCGTCCACATCCTGCACGTATCCAGCGCCGAGGTCCTCCCGCTGGTCGCGAAGGCCCGCGCGGACGGCGTACGGATCACCGCGGAGACCTGCCCGCACTACCTGGGCTTCACCGCGGAGGACATCCCCGACGGCGCCACGCAGTACAAGTGCTGCCCGCCGATCCGTGAGGCCGCGAACCGCGAGCTCCTCTGGGACGGCCTCCGCGACGGCACCATCGACCTGGTCGTCTCCGACCACTCGCCGTCGACGATCGACCTCAAGCACCTCGACACCGGCGACTTCGGCACGGCCTGGGGCGGGATCGCGTCACTCCAGCTCGGCCTGCCCGCCGTCTGGACCGAGGCCCGCCGCCGCGGCTTCACCCTCTCCGACGTCGTCCGCTGGATGTCCGCCGCCCCCGCGAAGCAGACCGGCCTGACCGCCAAGGGCGGCCTCGACATCGGGTACGACGCCGACTTCTGCGTCCTCGCCCCGGACGAGACCTTCGCCGTCGACGCGACGCAGCTCCAGCACAAGAACGCCATCACGCCGTACGACGGACGCACGCTCACCGGCGTCGTCCGCAGTACCTGGCTCCGCGGCCGACCCGTCGACATTGCCGTCGACCCGCGCGGCCGCCTGCTGACCCGAGGAGAACGATGAGCTACTACGCCCCGAAAGGCGGACTGCCCGCGCAGACCGACCTCACCACCGACCGCGCGGTCTTCACCGAGGCGTACGCCGTCCTGCCGCGCGGCACGATGCGGGACATCGTCACCAGCCGGCTGCCGTTCTGGGACGACACGCGGTTGTGGGTGATCGCCCGTCCGCTGTCCGGGTTCGCGGAGACGTTCTCGCAGTACATCGTCGAGGTCGGGCCCGGCGGCGGGAGCGACAAGCCGGAGACCGACCCGGCCGCCGAGGCCGTGCTGTTCGTTGTCTCAGGCAACGTTGTGCTGACGGTCGCCGGTGAGAAGCACACGCTGACCGAAGGCGGGTACGCGTACCTGCCGCCGGGCGGGGACTGGACGGTGCGGAACACTAGCGACGCGGTCGCGACGTTCCACCTGGTGCGGAAGGCGTACGAGCGGGTCGACGGGATCGACGTACCGCCGGCGTTCGTCACCAACGAGGCGGACGTAGAGGGCCGGGAGATGCCGGGCACCGAGGGACGCTGGAAGACTCAGCGGTTCGCCGACCCGGACGACGTACGGCACGACATGCACGTCAACATCGTCAGCTTCGAGCCGGGCGGGGTGATCCCGTTCCCGGAGACGCATGTGATGGAGCACGGGCTGTACGTGCTGGAGGGCAAGGCGATCTACCTGCTGAACAAGGACTGGGTCGAGGTGCAGGAGGGCGACTTCATGTGGCTCCGCGCCTTCTGCCCGCAGGCCTGCTACGCCGGTGGCCCCGGACGCTTCCGCTACCTCCTCTACAAGGACGTCAACCGCCACCCCAAGCTCACCCTCTGAGGTCCTCAGACGGTGATGCGGACCGGGCGCTGGGGTGGGGTGAGCGGGTCGGTGACGAGGCGGGCGTGGCGCTCGACGTCGTACCGCGTGCCGTCGAAGGCGAGGCGTTGGCGCTCGATGCCTTCGGAGAGGAAGCCGGCACCGGCGGCGACCGCGCAGGATGCCGGATTGTTCAATTGGTGACCGAGCTCGAGCCGGTACAGCCCGGCCTGCCCGTGCGCCCAGCCGGCCAGCGCGCGGAGGGCGTCCCGCGCGACACCATGCCCGCGGACGTCCGCGAGCGTCCAGTACCAGGTCCAGCCGACCCGGTGCCGGTCGATATTCGTCACCGCGACGCAGCCGATCGGGTGATCGTCGGCGTCCGCCACGGCGTACACATGCCCGTTGTCCAGGTCCGCGACCCGCCCGATCCAGTCGACCGCGGACGCCCGATCGACGATCCCGCCCTGACTGACCATCTCAGGATCCGCATGCGCCGCGGCCAGCCGCAACGCATCACCGGTCCGCCACCGCCGCAGCCCCAGCTCCCCGAGCGCGTATCCCATCCATCGAATCTACCCCCGCCCCGCGCCCCACAATCTGCCCTCCGGCGCGTTTCAAGCCAGCCCGATGACACCGACGACCCCGGCCAGCACGCTCAGGACCTCTACTAGCCGGTCGCCGACCGGGATCTTCCCGTCGTACACCCAATAGGTCTCGTCCTGGGCGAAGGTGAATGTCACCCCGCGGGCGGTCGCCAAGCAGAGGGTCGCGGCGATACCCGATCCGACGATCAGACCGATGGGGATCACGCGCTCGGCCGGCGTCGCGGTCGTCGCCAGCACAAGCGCGGCGATCCAGCCGACGCCGATGGCAGCCAGGCAGCGGCGGCGAACTCTCGTCAGCAGGCGCACCACGACCGCGCCTAGAGGCCAGGCGACATACGCGGCGATCAGAACGGAACGCGGCACTACGAGAGGATAGGCCCATGGGATATCTGGATTTCAGGGATCAGGTTGTTGTGGTGACCGGGGCCAGTAGTGGGATCGGGGCTGCGGCGGCGGTCGGGTTCGCGGAGAGTGGGGCTTCGGTCGCGCTTCACTACCACCAGAACGAGGAGGGGGCGAAGCACACCGTCGGGGCGGTGCAGACTGCCGGCGGTACGGCGTCGTTGCACCAGGCGGATCTGGCTGACCCGAAGTCGGCGGACGCGTTCATCGACGAGGTGCTCGCGCAGCACGGGCGGATCGACGTACTCGTGAACAACGCGGGCGACCTGGTCCACCGGTCGCCGATCGCCGACGTACCGGACGAGGAGTTCCACCGGATCCTCGACGTGAACCTGACCTCGGTGTTCGCGCTGAGCCGGCGGATCGTGCCGGTCTTCCGGGCGCAGGGCAGCGGCTCGATCATCAACGTCACGTCGATCGCCGGGCGGACGGGCGGCGCCGGCGGGTCGGTGGTCTACGCGACCAGCAAGGGCGCGGTCAGCACGTTCACCCGCGGCCTGGCCAAGGAGCTCGCCCCGGAGGGCATCCGGGTGAACGCGATCGCGCCGGGCGTGATCAAGACCCCGTTCCACGAGCGCCACACTGCCGACGCGCAGATGCAGGCCATGCTCGCCACCATCCCGATGGGCCGCACCGGTACGCCGCACGAGTGCGTCGGCACGATCCTGTTCCTCGCCTCCGACCGCATGTCGTCGTACGTGACCGGCCAGATCATCGAGATCAACGGCGGCCAATTGACGCCCTAGGCAACTTGTTTGACTCTGAGGTTCTTGCCAGAAAGCTCGGATGGATCCCCAAGCCTGGCTGGCTAACTTCGTGGTTGTCGCAAGCAGTTGACCGCGGCAACAACCAACACACGAAGGAGAACTGCCATGAGCTTCAAGGAGATCGCCCCGCTCAAGCCGAAGGCCCCGACGGCGGCGCGTGCCACAAGAAGCCCGCCAAGAAGGCGCCGCGCCGCCGTCGGCCGATCGCACGCTGACCTCAGTTCTCTGACGATGGGGCCTGCATTCCGCAGGCCCCATCGGCGTGTTCAAACGGGAGGCGGCGGCAGATGACGATCCGGCAGGCGTTCGCGCGGTTCTGGCCGCTGACGCGAGGTGACCGGCGGTGGTACGTCCTGGTCTGTGTTTGTGTGATCGCGGCGGCTCTGTGCGAGACCGTTGCGATCCTGCTCTTCGGCAACCTGACCGACAACGCGCTCGAGCAGGGCTCACTCGCGGCGTTCTGGCATCCCGCCTCGGCCTGGCTCGCGGTCGCGGTTGGAGCCCGGCGAGTTCGTGATCCTCACCGGCCCGAGCGGTATCGGCAAGTCCACGATCGCGAAGCTCCTGCTCCGCTTCTACGATCCCGCCGCCGGCACGATCCGGCTCGACGGCATACCGCTGAAGTCTCTGGAGGTACGGCGCCTGCGCGAGAACATCACGTTGCTCTCGCAGCAGACGCTCGTCCTCCCCGACACGATCCGGGCAAACCTCGCGTACGGCCGCCCCGACGCCACCGACACGGACATCATCGCCGCAGCCCGCGCATCCGCCGCCCACGACTTCATCACAGCCCTACCTGACGGCTACAACACCCGCCTCGACCCCTCCACCCCCACTCTCTCCGGCGGCCAACTAAAACGCCTGACCTTCGCCCGAGCCCTCCTCCGCAACACTTCCGTCCTGCTCCTCGACGAACCAACCGCCGGCCTCGACCCCAGCGCAGCCAACGAAATCATCACCCCCCTCCAATCCCTGACCCACAACCGAACCACCCTCCTCATAACCCACGACCCAGCCCTCCTGCCCTACGCCGACCGGGTCGTCACCCTCAGCGGGACAGAGTCCGGAAGCGATGCGCAGACAGTGGAAGGAAGATTGCTGTCAGCAGCAAGGGAGCTATGACGGCGGCCAGCTCTGCGTGGGTGCCTATCCAGGTGGTGGTGGAGGAGGGGTCGGGGTTGCCGAAGAGTTGTCGGGAGGCGGTTGCTGTTGCCGATAGGGGGTTCCACTGGGCGATGGTGCCTAGCCAGGTGGGCATCGTGGAGGTGGCTACGAAGGTGCTGGAGAGGAAGCCGATGGGCCAGACGAGGACCTGGACCATCGTCACGCTCTGCGCGTTCTTCACGGTGAGGCCGATGAAGATGCCGATCCACAACAGCGCGAACCTCAGCAGCAACAGCAACCCGAACGCGGCCAGCGCGGACGGCAACCCTTCATGCCAGCGCCAACCGAGGGCGAGGCCGGTCGCGACCAGCACGAGGAGCGTGACCACCGAGTCGAGCATGTCCGCGATGCATCGGCCGAGCACCACCGCCGTCGAGCTCATCGGGAGTGAGCGGAACCGGTCCGTCACCCCCTTCGACACATCGGTGGTGACCGCCGTCATCGTGCCCTCGAGCCCGAACAGCATCGCCAGCGCGAAGATCCCCGGCACCAGCAATTCGTAGTACGACGAACCCTCCGGGAACTCCATCGCCCCGCCCAGCAGGCCGCCGAACATCAGCAGCATCAGCACCGGGAAGAACCACTGGAACAGCACCAACCCGGGCTGCATCCGCCAATGCGTCAACGTCCGCCGCGCGATCGTCCAGCTGTCGGCGAGCGCCCACCCGAGGCCGTTCATGCGGCCGCCCCGGTCAGGTGCAGGAAGACTTCGTCCAGCGTCGGCCGCCGCAACGTGATGTCCTCCGGTTCGATCCTTGCCTCATGCAACGAGTTCACCATCACCACCAACGCCTTCGTACGATCCTTCACCGGCACACTCACCCGTACGTCGACCACCTGGATCTCGCCGTCCGCCAGCGGCCCGGCCAGCTCCACCACCCGCGGTACGTCGGCCGGATCCGCGAGCAGGATCTCCAGCCGGTCCGACCCGAGCTGCGTCTTGAGCTCATCAGGGGTGCCCTCGGCAACGACCTTCCCCGCCCTGAGCATCGAGATCCGGTTCGCCAGCTGATCCGCCTCCTCCAGGTACTGCGTCGTCAGCAACACCGTCGTACCGCCGTCGACCAGCTGCCGTACGGCGGACCACACCTCGATCCGCCCGGCCGGATCCAGGCCGGTCGTCGGCTCGTCCACGAACAGCACCCGCGGCGCCACGATCAGACTCGCCGCGAGATCCAGCCGCCGGCGCATGCCACCGGAGTACTTGCTCACGGCCTGCCCGGCTGCCTCTGTCAGGCTGAACCGCTCCAGCAGTTCGTCCGCCCGGCTCTGGTGATTCTTCAGATGATTCAGCCGTCCGAACATCACCAGGTTCTGCCGCCCGGTGAGTATTTCGTCCACAGCGGCGTACTGCCCGACCAGCCCGATCCGCCGTCGTACCTCCGCGCCTTGCCGGCCTACGTCGTACCCCGCGATCGTCGCCGTACCGGAATCCATCTCCAGCAGCGTGGACAGGATCCGCACCGCCGTCGTCTTGCCGGCGCCGTTCGGGCCGAGCAGACCCGTCACCGTGCCGGCCGTGACCTCGAGGTCGAAGCCGTTCAGCCCCGCACCCTCCGTGCCGCCCTTGTAGTTCTTCCGTACGCCGACGGCCTCGATCACTGTTTCCGTAGTCATTCCCACCTCTCGGGTCGTTGAGCCGTAGAGTGTACCGTACATTGTACGGCTCAGGTACGATGCGTTCAACGACGAGCGGTGGAAGAAGGTTCCGGTGGCGGGAAGGAAGGCGGCTGCGCCTGATCCGGCGCGCAGTCTGGCGCTGCTGTGGGGGAGTCACGCCAAACCCGGCCGCTCCGGTCTGACCGTTCGCGCGATCGTCGACGCCGCGATCGAGCTCGCCGATGCCGAAGGCCTCGAGGCGCTCTCGATGCGGATGGTCGCCGACCGGCTGAAGGTCGGCACGATGTCGCTCTACACGCACGTCCCCGGCAAGGGTGAGCTGGCCGACCTGATGTTCGACCGCGCGTACGGCGACCTGTACGCCGACGCCGACGAGCCGTCGAAGCAGCCCGGCGGCTGGCGGGGCGCGCTCGAATTCATTGCCCGCCGCAACTGGGAGATCCTGACCGCGCACCCGTGGATCCACGAGGTCCCGACGATGCGTACGGCGCTGGGCCCGAACATCACCCGCAAGTACGAGGCGGAGCTACGCCCGCTCGACGGCCTCGGCTTGACCGACGTCGAGATGGACTCCGCGCTGGCCCTCGTCCTCACCCACGTCCAAGGCACCGCCCGCGCCGGCGCCGAACAACTCCGCACCCAACGCGACTCCGGCCTCACCGACGAGGAGTGGTGGCGTCAGATCTCCCCGACCCTCACCACGGTCATGTCCGGCACCCATTTCCCGGTCGCCGGCCGTGTAGGCACCGCCGTAGGCGAACACTTTCAGTCAGTAATAGACCCAGCCCACGCCCTGACCTTCGGCCTGACCACCATCCTCGACGGCCTGGCCCAACTGATCGAGTCGCGATCAGCTGTTGAGTAGGTCTGCGAAGGGGGTGGGGTTGGTGAAGGGGTCGGCCTTTGTCGGGGTTTCGTGGTGGAGGGCGGCGACCAGTTCGCTTGCTGCTTGGGTGATGCGGGGGCGAAGGCCGGCGGCGTTGGGGCCCCAGTCGGTGGAGGCGGCGTACACGCCGGTCGGGACCGGTAGGGCCTTCAGGTAGGCGAAGAGTGGGCGGAGGGCGAAGTCCAGGACCAAGGAGTGCCGCTCGGTCCCGCCGGTGGCGCCCAGGAGAACGGGCTTGCCGGCCAGAGCCTGGTCGTCGAGTACGTCGAAGAACATCTTGAACAGGCCCGAATACGACGCGCTGAACGTCGGGCTGACGACGATGAGGGCGTCCGCCGATTCGACCGTCTCGAGGACCTCGCGCAGCTCGGCCGACGGGAAGCCGGTGAGCAGGTTGTTGGTCAGATCGTGAGCGTGGTCGCGGACCTCGATCGTCTCGGTGCGGGAGGTGATCCCGCGACCGGACAACTCGTCCGCGACAGCGGCCGACAGTTGGTCGGCGAGCAGCCGGGACGACGACGGTGTCGTCAGCCCAGCTGTCACCACGGCAATCACGCGTTCGTTCATCGCGTCGGCTCCTCGGCGGTCGGCTCGGCCACCACGGCCGGCTCCTCGATTGTCTCCAGTGCGCGCGCCCGCTCGGCGGCGACCTTCAGGGAAGCGTGCGTCGGCGCGTCCGGCACGTGTGCCGGCTTCAACGCGGCGAACTCCTTCCGCAGTACCGGAACGACCTCTTCACCGAGGATGTCCAGCTGCTCCAGCACGGTCTTCAGCGGCAACCCGGCGTGGTCGATCAGGAACAGCTGCCGCTGGTAGTCACCGAAGTGCTCCCTGAACGACAGCGTCCGCTCGATAACCTCCTGCGGACTGCCGACAGTCAGCGGCGTCTCCCGGGTGAAGTCCTCGAGCGACGGCCCGTGTCCGTAAACCGGCGCGTTGTCGAAGTACGGCCGGAATTCGCGGACCGCGTCCTGCGAGTTCTTCCGCATGAAGACCTGGCCGCCGAGCCCGACGATCGCCTGGTCCGCGGCGCCGTGCCCGTAGTGCTCGAAGCGCCGGCGGTACAGCTCGATCATCTGCTTGGTGTGCGTGATCGGCCAGAAGATGTTGTTGTGGAAGAACCCGTCACCGTAGTACGCCGCCTGCTCGGCGATCTCGGGCGACCGGATCGACCCGTGCCACACGAACGGCGGTACGTCGTCCAGTGGCCGCGGTGTCGCGGTGAACCCCTGCAGCGGCGTACGGAACTTGCCTTCCCAGTCGACGACGTCCTCGCGCCAGAGCCGGCGGAGCAACGCGTAGTTCTCGACCGCGAGCGCGATGCCGTTGCGGATGTCCTGACCGAACCACGGGTACACCGGACCGGTGTTGCCGCGACCCATCATCAGGTCGACCCGGCCGTCGGCCAGGTGCTGCAGCATCGCGTAGTCCTCGGCGATCTTCACCGGGTCGTTGGTCGTGATCAGGGTCGTCGAGGTGGACAGGATGATCTTCGACGTCTGCGCCGCGATGAATCCGAGCTGGGTCGTCGGCGACGACGGCACGAACGGCGGGTTGTGGTGCTCGCCCTGCGCGAACACGTCCAGCCCGACCTCCTCGGCCTTCAGCGCGATCGCCACCATCGCCTTGATCCGCTCACCCTCGCTGAGCGTGACCCCGGTCGTCGGGTCCTCGGTCACATCCCCAACGCTGAACACCCCGAACTGCATCGGCTCTCCTAGGTCTAAGTAGTTCACTATTAAACTACATAACACGGACCCCTGGCCAGTCATTCCGCCCCGGGTACGCCGAAGGCCCGCGATCCAGGGGTGGATCGCGGGCCTTCAGTGTCGTCGATCAGAGCGTGTGACCTTCGAGCAACTCGTCGTCACCGGTCAGCGCGGCGGCGATACGCCGATGCTTCCCGGCCTCGTCCCGGCGGGACTGCCGCTCGAGCGTCCGCGCCAGCATCAGATGCGCGTAGTACTCGGTCGGCTCCCGCTCGATCACCTCGAGCAGCTGCTCCTCGGCCGGCTTCAGCAGCGCCGCGTGGTAGTACGCCCGCGCCAGCAGGAGTCGCGTCCCGACATCGTCCGGCGTCTCGTCGACGACCGGCTTCAACGCCCGGATCGCACCCCGATAGTTCCGCTCCTCGAAGTACTGCTGTCCCAGTCCGTAGCTCAGCGCACGCATGTCCTCCATGCGCCGCAGAACGCCGTACGCGGCTCTCGTTATTCCGAGGCGTCGAGTACTGCGACCTGGTCCGCCGTCAGTTGCAGGTCGACCGCGGAGTACGAGTCGCGGATGGTTTCCGGGCGGCTGGAGCCCGGGATCGGGATGACGATCGGGGACTTGGCGAGCATCCAGGCCAGCGTGAGCTTCTGCGGGCTGACGCCGAGCTCGGCCGCGAGGGTCTGAAAGGCCGGGTACTTCGCGCCGAGCTCGCTGGCGTTGGAGATGCCGCCGAGCGGGGACCACGGCAGGAACGCGATGCCCAGCTCGTCGCACAACTCCAGCTCCGGCTCGCTCGAGCGGAACTTCGGCGAGAACTGGTTCTGGACCGAGACGAGCCGGCCGCCGAGGATCTCGTTGGCCTGCTTGATCTGGGCGGGGTTGGCGTTCGAGATGCCGGCCATCCGGATCTTGCCGGCGTCGAGGAGGTCGCGGATCGCGCCGACGGAGTCCTCGTACGGCGTCTTCGGGTCGGGCCGGTGGAACTGGTACAGCCCGATCGCCTCCACGCCGAGCCGCTTCAGCGACGCCTCGGCCGCCTCGGCGATGTACTTCGGGGAGCCGTTGAGCGTCCAGCTGCCGTCGCCGGGGCGCAGGTGGCCGCCCTTGGTCGCGACCAGCACGTCGGAGGTGTCACCGCCGTACGACGCCAGCGCCTTGGCGATCAGGCTCTCGTTGTGTCCGTCGTCGGTCGCGGTCAGGTGGTACGCGTCGGCCGTGTCGATCAGCGTGATCCCGGCGTCCAGCGCCGCATGGATCGTCGCGATCGACCGGGCCTCGTCGGGCCGTCCCTCGATCGACATCGGCATCCCGCCGAGCCCGATCGCGGATACCTCGACGTCACCGATCCGGCGGGTCTTGTTCGTGTCAGTTGCCATGTATCCAACGTCCCCCGCGAGGACTACGAATTCCAACAGGAATATCCGCACACACTCAGCAGCTCGACTACTGAATGTCTGCCACCGCGTCCAGCGCCGCGTGCAGGTAGGGGACCAGCCGCTCGACGTCCCCATTGAGCACGGTCGACCCGAGGACCGTCCGGTTCAGCATCATCCCGGCGCAGATCGCGATCAGTAGTGCGGACCGCCCGGTCTTGTCCGGTCCGGGCAGGCCGTCGGCGAGCCGGGCCTGGTAGTTCCGCTCGAGGCTGTCGCGCATGATCGCCGCGGCCCGCGGGTTCGCCACCGAGCGCAGCGTGAGCAGCATGCCGTCGGTCGCATGCTGGTCCTCGCCCGTCAGCAGCGCCTTCGCGGCGGCCGCCGCCGACCTGGTGCTGACCGCCGAGGACATCGAGCGGCTCGACACCATGAAGGTCGTCGGTGAACGCGAGCAGGACATCAGCGACAACTGGCTCAGCGGCGTCACCCCGCCGCTGAGCCGGCTGAGGTAGCTGTCAGGCTGAGTGGACGTGCGGGTGGCGGTCCTCGACGACGTACGTCGCTCGGGTGGTGATCGGGGCGTTCGGGGTCTCGACGTACGGCACGACCCGGAAGTCAGACTTCCACTGCTTCTGGTCGGCCGTGACCCGGACGTACCCGCGCTGGGAGTTGAAGAACTTCAGGTGCGGGTTGGCCTCGAGGAACTGCCGGCCTTGGTCGGTCATGTCGGCGCCGTTGCCGCCGCTGGTGATCGACGTACCGACGAACTCGGTGCCGACCGTGGCGGAGTCCGGGTTCGCGTAGTCGCGCTTGAGTTCGAGGGCGTAGTTCTGGTGCCGGTCGCCGGTGATGACGACCAGGTTGCGGACGCCGCTGTCCTGCGCGGCCCCGAGAACCTTGTTGCGCTCAGCAACATAACCGTCCCACGGGTCCAGCCAGACATGGGTTTCCGGACCGGGCGTCCAGTCGGTCTGGCCCATGGGGGTCTGGTTGCCGATCACCTGCCAGCGGGCCTTCGACTGCCGGAACCCGTCCAGCAGCCAGGCGCGCTGCTTGCCGCCGAGCATCGTGTTGTCCGGGTTGAACCGGTCGTCACAGGTGGACGAGTCGCCGTCGCCGCACGGCTGGTCGGTGCGGTGCTGGCGGGTGTCGAGGATGGTGAAGTCGGCGAGCCGGCCGTACGGGAGGCGCCGGTGGTAACGGATGTCCGGACCGGACGGCATCTGCGCGTGCCGCAGCGGCAGGTTCTCGTACATCGCCTGGAAGGCATCGGCGCGGCGGGCCCGGAACACGGCCGGGTCCTGGTCCGGCTCGGTGTCGATCTGTGAGATGTCGCCGGCCCAGTTGTTCTCGACCTCGTGGTCGTCGAACGTGTGGATCCACGGGTGCGCGGCGTGCGCGGCCTGCAGCGGCGCCTCGGTCTTGTAGAGGCTGTACTGCAGGCGGTAGCGGGCCAGGTCGAACGTCTCGGTGTGGAACCGCGGGTCGGTTGTGACGAGGCGCTTGTTGGTCTTCACGCCGGACTCGTAGATGTAGTCGCCGAGGTGCACGACCAGGTCGAGGTCCTCGTTCGCCATGTGGTCGTACGCCGTGAAGTAGCCGTCCTGCCAGGCGTTGCAGGACGCGAACGCGAACTTGAGCTCGCGCGGGGTCGTCAGCGGGTGCGGCGCGGTCCGGGTGCGGCCGGTCGGCGAGACCTCGCGGCCGCTGCGGAATCGGTAGTAGTACACGTGGTCGGGCAGCAGGCCGCGGACCTCGGGGTGGACGGAGTGGCCGAGTTCGGGTGTGGCGAGGACGCTGGATCGCCGTACGACGTGGCGGAAGCTCTGGTCGTACGCGACCTCGTACTCGACCCGGACCGGACGCGCGGGCATGCCGCCCTTCCCGTCGACGGCGTACGGGTCGGTGGCGAGGCGGGTCCACAGCACGACCCCGTCGTACTGCGGATCGCCCGAGCCGACCCCGAGCGTGAACGGGTTGCCGGTGCCGGACGGGCTGGCGTACGTGGTCGAGGCGTCCCAGGCCCCGGTGCCGAGCAGTACGGCGGCAGCGCCCGCACCCCCGTACCCCAGGAAGCGACGGCGTGACACGGACATGGTTCCTCCAGATGAAGGGCGGGTCAGGTGGGGGAAAGCGGTGTCAGTGTTTCGACGGCAGGTGGCGATAGGGTTAACAGCCTTGGTCGGTAAATTAACAGGTGTCGACGGTAGGAATCCGGACTTCGCTACGCTGGGCCGATTGCTAGCTACTCGGGGAGCTGACTGATGGCCTACGAACCGTGCCGCTACGCCCAGCGCTGGCCGGAGTTGTTCGAATCGCTCGACGATGACCAGAAGCAGCGGGTCAGCGACGCGCTCGCGAACAACCGGCTGGAAGGCTGGGAGCCGCAACGCGACGACGTCGCCGACCTGGCCGACCGCGAGGCGGGCCGGATCGACACCGCGGAATACATCCGCCGCACGATGTCGAAGGTGACCGGCGGAGACCCGGTCTGACTCACCGGACAGGGCCTGCGGCCCGCGGTGCAGGATAGGCGGTATGCAGACCGACGAACGGATTCGCCGTGCCCGGCCGGAGGACATCCCGGCGATCGTGGAGCTCGTGTACGCGCTGGCGGAGTACGAGCGCGCACCCGACGAGTGCCACCTGACCGCCCCGCAACTGCAGACCGCGCTCTTCGGCCCCAATCCAGCAGTCTTCTGCCATGTCGCCGAACACGACGGCGAGATTGCCGGCTGCGCGATCTGGTTCCTCAACTTCTCCACCTGGCGCGGCGTCCACGGCATCTACCTGGAAGACCTCTTCGTCCGCCCCGAAACCCGAGGCACCGGCCTGGGCAAAGCCCTCCTCACCGCACTGGCCCAAGAATGCGTCACCAACAACTACGAACGCCTCGAATGGTCCGTCCTCAACTGGAACACCCCCGCCATCGACTTCTACAAGTCCCTAGGCGCCACCCCCCAAGAAGACTGGACCGTCTACCGCCTAACCGACGCAGCCCTCACCAAGCTGGGTTCATAAAGGCAGAGGTGGTTGGAGGAGAGCCCCCACGCGGTGCTACGCGCGGCTCCTTCGTCGCCGTGCTGCGCGCCGCTCCCACCCACCCTGGGGCGGTGCGTGCTGCCGCGCGCTCCTTGACGCTCATCGCGCGAACGTGCGGGCTGTCGCCCGTTCCTGCTCGCTCCGCTCGCGGCGACCTCGGCGTACCGGCAAGCGACGCTGTGTCGTCAGGCCGATGACGCCCCTCAGGAAGTGAGCTGGTAGCCGCCACGCGCTGCGCGCCGAACTGGCCGCGCGGGCTGTTGAGCGCCGGGGATGTCAAAAGTTGCAAACGGGGAGCGGATTGCGGGGTTGATCCGGCAGGATGGGCCGGCGGTTGGTCTGGATTGGTGGGGGTGCGGGGAGATGGCTGGGGAGTTGCGGGTTACAGAGGTGGACGGGGTTCCCGTCTACTGGGTGCCGGGTGAGGGCCGGATGCGGGCCAGCCTGTGGTTCCGAGGCGGGTTTGCGGACGACACGCTGCCCACGCATGGCTGGCGGCACCTGCTTGAGCATCTCGCGCTGCACGATCGCGACACGATCCGCGTGCCGATCAACGGGCGCGTCACCATGCTGCATACGACGTTCGACGCCGAAGGTGAACCCGAGGACATCGTCACCTTCCTGCGGGACCTGTGCGGTTGGCTGAACGCGCCCGACTTCGGCGAGCTGGAGCACGAGCGGCGAGTCCTGCGCGCCGAGAGCGCGCGGCGAGGTGCGGGGCCCGTAGAGCTGCACATGTTGTGGCGGTACGGCGCCCAGGGGCCGGGGCTCGTCGCATATAGCGAGTACGGGCTGCAGACCGCCGAACCGGATCGTCTGCGAGCGCTGGCTGCGGAGGTTTTCGCCCGCGGGAACGCCGTACTCGCACTGACCGGTCACCCGCCGGCGGGTCTGCGGCTTCCGCTGCCCGACGGTTCGCGGTCACCCGCCCGGGTCGCCGTGCCGTGCGATCAGAGGTTGCCGCTCGGCTTCGGCGGCCCTCCGGGATCCGTGGCGGTGTCGGGCGTGCTTCAGCGATCGACCGTCGGCCCCGCGCTGGGTCGGGCCTTGCGGCGTGGGCTGGAGGACGGGTTCCGGCACGGCGCCGGAGTCGGGTACAGCGGATGGCACTCGTACGAACTGGTCGACGCGGAGAACGCGATGCTCACCGCCGGGATCGACATGCTGCCCGAGGCGCGACCGACGGTGGTCGCCCAGACCTTGGACGTACTTCGCGACCTGCGCCAGCGCGGTCCGGACCCGACCGAGCTGCGCGACGACGTGGACCAGGAGATCCGGCGGATCAAGGCCGAGCCGGCCGAACACTGGATGCCGTACGTCGCGGCACGCGAGGTCCTGCTGGGGCGTCCGGTACTGGAACGCGACGAGCTGATTGCTGAGGCCGAGGAGATCACGGTCGGCGAGGTCCGCCGGGCCGCGGATGCGTTGTGGGACAGCGTGCTGCTGTCGGTCGATCCCGACGCGACGACCGATCCCCGGCTGAACTGGATCACTCGTCCGCCGGGCTCGAGGTCGACGCCCACCGGCCGACGCTTCAGAGCGGCCGGCTGGCCGGTCGTGAAGGGCGAGCTGACCGTCGGCCGCAGCGGCGCTCACCTCGAGACGGGATCCGCTGAGGCTTCGGCGTCGTACGACGACCTTGCAGCTCTGATCGCATATCCGGACGGTGGTCGGCAGCTCGTCCGGCGCGACGGCTATCAATTGCAGATCGAGCCGGCCCGATGGCGGAACGGTCAACAGGCTGTGGCAGCCGTCGACGATGCGGTCTCCCCGACGTTGAAGGTCCCGATGCCGGCCCGCGATCCGGAGGACATTCCGCGCAGCGCGGTGACGCGACGCCACCTGGCGACGTACCTGCTCAAGAAGCCTGCGTTCTGGGTCGCTCTGATTTGCGTCGCCGTGGTCGTCATCGGCCTGGCCAGCGGCATCCCGGCTCAGCGGATCGCCCAGCCGGGAGCCGTCGCCGTGCTCCTCGTCGGTGTCATCGTTGCCGTCTACAACCTTCGCCGGGGTTGACTCAGGAAGCGGTCGCGTAGCTCAGTGAGTAGTTGGGACTTGTCGGTGAACGGCTCGGTGGCCAACCAGATCGTCTCGACCGCGGCCGAGAATGAGTCCACGTTGAAGGTGGCGGTGACTACAGTCACGGCGTTGTCGAACGGGTCGCGGTCAGCGAACCACCCGTAGGCCTGGGTGACGAACTGGTGGACGGGGGCGCTGGCATCTGTCACCGGTTCGACCCGTGGTAGCGGTCCGTTGAGGGTCTCGAGCCAATCGGTGCCACGGTCCATGCGGTCCAAGATGCCGGCAATCCGCTCGTTGCCGGCGTACCCGGCCTCCTCGCACCCGCGTCGTGCCGCCCACCGTGCGATCAAGCGCAACGTCTGCGGTTCGGTCTGCTCGAGCGCATCCACCAAGGCCCGGTCCATGAATGCCAGCTCCCGGCCGTTCATGGTGCGCTCCAGCCGTTCGGTTGGCAGCGTGCCGCCCCAGGCCGCTGCCCGCTCGGCGAGGCGGCGCTCTCCCTCCTGGCGCGCCTTCTCCTGCTTCAGTTCCGCGAGCTGGGCAGGTGTCGGCTGCTGACGGGCGAACTTGTGCCAGTACGCCGCCTGCTTACTGGTCTCCTTAACCACCCGATCAGGCGCAGGCCGAGCCGGCCAGAACTGCAGGAGGTAGCGATCGACGAGCGGTTCGCCGTCCCGCGGTGGGCCGGACTGGTGGCCGGCGTCCATGCCCCAAGCGGAGTACCGGACTCGGTAGGTGACCTGCTCCAGCTCCAGCGGCAACCGCTGGTACCCAAGACTCGTCAACAACACGTCGCTAGGCGGCAGGTACGACGCCTCGACCACGTCCTCAGCGTCGTACTCGACAGACGGCATCCGGTCGTGTACTTCAACCCGGAGCTCGACCTTCCCCGTGTGCAGCCCGGTCCGCAGGAACAACTTGCCCGGCACAGCCGCCCCGCACAATCCGTTCCGCTGTCCGGCAAAGCACTCCTCCGGAGCGCAGTACTCGTCGGGACCCGCGACGTAGATCTGCCCGTACTCGAGCCAGAACGGCCCGTCCGTGACGACCCGAGTCATTCGCCGGTGAGGTTCTTGTATTCGCGGGTCATCGCGAAGTAGGTGCGCGCGTCGAAGGTGGCGCCGATCTTGCCCAGACTCCGGATCACCGTCGCCGATCCGTTGGCGTGCCCAACGGCGTACAGGTAGGCGGTGTCGGTGTCCTGGTCGACGGCCGTCAGGAGCGTGCCGTTCTGCCCGCAGCTGTCGACCACCAACGACTCGAACCGTTCCCAGCCCGCGTCACGCACCCGGCGGACGATCCGCGCCAGCGGCAGCCGGACCGGGATCCGGATTGTGTACAGCGCGCCGCCGCGGGTCGTCGCCAGCAGCGTGTCGTACGACGCGTTCTCGCTGATCACCGTCATCGCCTTGACGGAGCCGAAGCCGGGAGCCGAGCCGTACGGCATGATCCCCTCGTACCGGAACAGCGTGCCGTCGTTGCGCAGGCCGTACATAAGCATGTCGCGGCCCTTGCGCGCCGCGACGTCCGACGTAGCGAGTTGCGTGAACGCGCCCCAGCCGCCGTTGATCCGCCGATCGATGATGTCGGGATTCGAGCTGCCCGGGTGGTAGGTCAGCGTCGGCTGGTAGATCCCGGTGCCGGAGAGCATCATGGCGCGCCACTCGCTGAGACCTTGCTGCGGATAGAGCCGGTAGTACCAGCTCGCGCTCGCCCTCGCATAGCTGAGGCCGGCACCGCCGAAGCGGACTTGCTTGACCGCCGGCACCGCGGTCGCGGTCACGTCCCAGGCGCTCAGGCCGCCTTCAACGTCCTGAAAGCCGACGCGCTGGACACACGGCGAGGTCACCGCATCAGCCGTCGCCGCATCAGCTGATGCTGGAACCACGGCAGCTGTGACAAGCCCAACCGCCAGCATCAGCGCAAGTTTGCGCAGCATGTGTCGATCCCCCCATTCAATGGATCCCCATTTGAACCACAAGCACGACCAACACTTCAAGTCGCCTGCAGCTTGCTGCAACCAGATGCATGGCCTTCTGCTGTGCGACGAACACGCCGATGACAGCCGCAAGCGCGGCCTAACACCGCGTGGGGGCTTTCAACCTCCCGGTAACTAGATGCGGCGGTTCTTTGCGGTGTACATCGCCTGGTCGGCCTCGTGGAGGAGGGTGTCTAGGTCGGTGGTGGTGGGGGTGATGGGGACGGTGCCGACGCTGGTGGTGACTTCTACGGCGATGTTGGGGAGGGGGCGGCTGACGGCGGACTCCAGGCGGGCAATCAGGGTGGTCAGGTCGTCGCCGGCGATGTCTTCGGCCAGTACGGCGAACTCGTCGCCGCCGAGGCGTGCAACGGTGTCGCCGTGGCGGACGGCCGTGGTCAGGCGGATCGCGATCTCGCGCAACGCCCGGTCGCCGGCCTCGTGGCCGTAGCCGTCGTTGACGAGTTTGAAGTGGTTCAGGTCGCAGAAGAGGAGCGCGCCGGGGCGGCCCGTCGTACGTGTCCGCTCGAGGACCTTTGTGAATCGGTGCTGCAAGAGCCGCCGGTTCGGCAGGCCGGTGAGTGGGTCGTGCGCCGCATGGTGGCGGAGCTCCCGTTCGGCGTCCTTGCGGGCCGTTACGTCGTCGATCTGGATCAATAGGATCCGCGGCCGCTCGACGCCTTGTTCGACGATCGCCGCCGTACCGCCGAGCCAGATCGCGTTCCCGCTCGGCTGCGTGAACACCCGCTCGAACCGGTACGTACCGTTGCCAGCAGCAACATCCTCCAGATCGGACCGGGTCGACCCAGGCTCCTCGTCGCGCAGGAACTGCGCCAGCCGCGCCCCGAGCAGATCACTGGCGTCGTACCCCGTGATCCGGCAGAACGCGTCGTTCACGCGCAGGATCCGGCCGCGCTCCGGCCCGTCGAATCCGATCGTCGCCATGCCGTTCCCGGCGCCCTCGAAGACCAGCCGGAACGTCGCCTCGCTCGCCTCCAGCCGCGTCTTCTCGGCGAGCAACTGATCCGTCAGCCGCGCCTTGTCGATCGCCAGCCCGGCCTGGGTCGCGAAGATCTCCAGCAGCTCCCGGTGCACCGGCCCGGGCCGGCGCTGATCCTCGGGCAGATCGACCGACAGCATCCCGACCAGCTCCCCGTCCGAGGAGTACAACGGAGCGAACAGTGCGTCGAGCGGATGCCACGCACCCGGGTCGTCAGAGACGGGTACGTCGGGCACCCACCCGACGACCTCGCCCTCGGGCAGCCGCTCGTGCGGCACGAACCGGAGCTTGCCCCAGGCATCCGCGATCGCGAACTCGGTGTCGAAGATGTCCGGCGCGCTCACCCGCCCGAGCAGCGCCTCGCGCGCCTCGGGTGAACCTGCGACCGCGATCACCTCGAACTTGCCGTCCGCGTGCCGCAGGTTCAGTACGGCGATCCCGAAGCCGAGCCCGTTCACGACGCCGTCGACGACGGCCTGCAGCGTTTCGGCAAGGCTTCGCCCAGCGCCCATCCGGGCGCTCACTTCGTACAGGCGACGGACGGCACTCAGCCGCACCGTTGGATCGTTCTGCACCCGTCGAGAATAGGCCGATCTCACCACCTGTGAGCAGACGTAACCAGAATTGATCCGGTTAAGCGTTGGTTCTCACAGTCATGAGAACTCCTCAGTATCGGATCTCGGTCAGGCCGCGGTAGCTGCGTTCGGCCGACTTCCAGGCGTCGGTGGGCTTGTCGTGCTCGACCAGCCACTGCTCCACGCCGCCCGCCTGGGCGTGCTCGAACATCGCGCCGAAGTCGAGCTTGCCGGCGCCGACGTCCTCCCACGAACCGTCCTCGGCCATGTCCTTGACGTGCAGCGCGGGGAACCGGCCTGGGTGCTCCTGGAACAGCTTCGCCGGGTCGTGCCCGCCGTCGACCGCCCAGTACAGGTCCAGCTCGAAGCCGAGCAGCTCCGGGTCCACGCCGAGCAAAATGTCGTACAGCACCTGCCCGTCGACCTCGTCGAAGTCGCGCCCGTGGTTGTGGAACAGCAGCTTCAGCCCGGCGTCCCGCGCCACCTTCCCGGCCTCGGTGAACGCGGCCGCCGCGGCTTTGAAGCCCTCGACCGAGTGCTGCTCGGACGGGATCGACGGTACGACGGCCCACTGCGCGCCGAGCGTCTTCACATCGGCGAGCGCGCCGGCCCAGTCGTCGGCCAGCCGCTTGTACCCGACGTGCTCGAGCACGATCTTCAGCCCGGCGTCGTCGGCGTACGACCGGATCTCCTCGGCGCTGTGGTCGAACCGGCCGCTCACACCGACAGTCTGATAGCCGATCCCGGCGAGGCGCTTCAGCGTCCCCGGGTAGTCCTCGGCCAGAACGTCCCGCATCGTGTAGAGGTGCATCCCGATACCACCGGCGGGAATAGTCATGCAGACAGCTCCTCGGTAACTAGATGACGTGTTCCTTGTATCGCGCCAGTGCCAGGTCGAAGACCTCCTGGCCGGGCGCGTCCCACAGTTGCTGGTTGAAGATCTCGACCTCGATCGGCCCGTCGTACCCCGCCGCATCGCACGCCTCGCGCAGCCGGCGCAGCTCGATCGAACCGTCGCCCATCATGCCGCGGCCGAGCAGCGTGTCCTCGGGCAGCGGGACAACCCAGTCGCTGACCTGGTACGACAGGATCCGCTCACCGGCCCGCTCGATCTGCCGATACACATCCGCGTCCCACCACAGGTGGTAGGCGTCCACGATCACGCCGACCTGCGACGCCGGGAACTGCTCGGCCAGATCGAGCGCACCGCCGAGCGACGACACCACACAGCGGTCCGAGCAGAACACGGGGTGCAGAGCCTCGACGGCGAGCTTCACGCCACGTTCTTCGGCGTACGGCGCAAGCTCGGCGAGCCCGTCGCGCACCATACCGCGCGCACCGTCGAGATCACGTGAACCCGCGGGCAGTCCGCCGCTGACGAGGACGAGGACCGACGTACCGATGGTCGCTGCCTCGTCGATCGCGCGCCGGTTGTCGTCGATCTTCGCGTTGCACTCGGCCGGATCGGTCGACGTGAAGAAGCCGCTCCGGCACAGCGACGAGACCTTCAGGCCGGCGTCGGCGACGAGCTTCGCGGCCTTGTCGACGCCGTACTCCTGGATGGGCTCGCGCCACAGGCCGATCCATTCCAGGCCGGCGTTGGCGCTTGCCGCGACGACATCCTCGAGCGGCCAGTACTTCGTTGTCGCCTGGTTCAGGCTGTACCTGTTCACGCGTCGACACCGCTCACGCGCAGCAGTTGGCGGAACCGGTCGACGGCGAGCTCAGGGTCGGTCAGTACGCCGGCTTGGTCGGCCAAGCGGAACGTGTCGGCGAGGTGCGGGAGCGACCGGCCCGTCTGCAGGCCGCCGACCATCGTGAAGCCGGGCTGGTGCCCGTTCAGCCAAGCCAGGAAGGCGATTCCGGTCTTGTAGTAGTACGTGGGCGCGGAGAAGATCTGCCTGGCGAGTGGGACGGTTGGTGCGAACACGCGCTCGTACTCGGCCAGCTCGCCGGCGTCCAGGGCTTTCAGGGCGGCTGCGGCGGCCGGGGCGATTGCTGCGAAGATGCCGAGGAGGGCGTCGCTGTGCCGGTTCTCGTCGCCGCGGATCAGCTCGGGATAGTTGAAGTCGTCCCCGGTGTAGAGCCGGACGCCTTCGGGGAGGCGATTGCGCAGGGCAACTTCATACGATGCGTCGAGCAACGAGATCTTGATGCCGTCGACCTTCGCCACGTGGTCGTTGATCAGACCAACGACCGTGTCCGCGGCCGACTCGAAGGATCCGCTGCCCCAGTAGCCTTCCAAGGCGGGGTCGAACATGGGGCCGAGCCAGTGGAGGATCACCGGCTTGGTCGACTGGGTGAGAAGGCGGTCGTAAACCTTCCGATAGTCGTCGGGCGATTCAGCTGCCGCGCACAACGCGCGACTCGCCATCATGATCGGTTGAGCCCCGGCTGCCTCCGCCACCGCAAACTGCTCTTCGTACGCCGAGACCACGTCTTCCAGCGAATGCTTGCCGGCCGCAAGCTGATCCGTCCCGGCCCCCACCGCGATTCGCCCCTCCGGCGCCTCAGCCGCCGACCGCCGAATCAACTCCTGCGTAGCCGCCCAGTCCAGCCCCATCCCCCGCTGCGCCGTATCCATCGCCTCGGCCACAGACAACCCCAACGACCACAAATACCGCCGAAACCCCAGCGTATGCTCCCAATCCACCACCGCCGGAGCTCCCGGCGAGTTGTCCCCCAACGGATCAGCAACAACATGAGCAGCCGCGAACGCCAACCGACACGCCGCCGGCGAATAGGTGCCGTGAGCAACCGGCGTCCCCGACAAACGATAGTTGTCCAGCCGCCCACCATCCGGCCGCGCACCACCACCGCCTTCTGCGCCGCCGGCCGACGTGGGACCGGCGAAGTTTCCGGCGCTTGTAGGCAGCTTGAGTTCCAGGGCCATTACTGGACCTCGAGGTCGAGCTTCGGGACTTCGAGTTTGCGGCCTTCGTGCCAGGACTGGAGGCCCAGCTCGGCCAACTGCACGCCCTTGGCGGCTTCGATGAAGTCCCAGGTGAAGGGGGTGTCGTCGACCACGTGGCGGAGGAACATCTCCCACTGGACCTTGAAGCCGTTGTCGAAGGGTTCGTTGTCCGGGACCTCGGCCCACTGGTCGCGGAACGGCTCGGTGGCCGGTAGGTCCGGGTTCCACACCGGCTTCGGTGTCGCCGACCGGTGTTGCGCCCGGCACCGCCGCAGCCCCGCGACCGCGGACCCCTCGGTCCCGTCCACGTGAAACTCGACCAGCTCATCCCGGAACACCCGCGTCGCCCACGACGAGTTCATCTGCGCGACGATCCCGCCCTCGAGCTCGAACACGCCGTACGCCGCATCGTCCGCAGTTGCGGCGTACTTGTCGCCCTGCTCGTCGACCCGCTCAGGAATATGCGTAGCACCCTGGCAGTACACGGACTTGACCGACCCGAACGTCTGGTCGAGCACATATCGCCAGTGGCAGAACATGTCGAGGATGATGCCGCCGCCCTCTTCGGACTTGTAGTTCCACGACGGCCGCTGCGCTTCCTGCCAGTCGCCTTCGAAGACCCAGTAGCCGAACTCACCGCGGACCGACAGGATCCGGCCGAAGAACCCGCCGTCGACCAGCCGCTTCAGCTTGCGCAGGCCGGGCAGTGACAGCTTGTCCATCACGACGCCGTTCTTCAGCCCGGAGTCGATCACGGTCCGGGCCAGGTCGACCGCCGCGTCCAGGCTCTCGGCGATCGGCTTCTCGCAGTAGATGGCCTTGCCGGCCTCGACCGCGGCGCGGACGCCCTTCTCGCGCAGCTGGGTGAGCTGCGAGTCGAAGTAGATCTCGACGTCCGGCTGTGCCAGCGCCTCAGCGAGATCGGTGGTCCACCGCTCCAGCCCGTACTGCTCGGCGATCCGGCGCAGCTTGAGCTCGTTGCGGCCGACCAGGATCGGTTCGGGGATGATCATCGTGCCGTCCGCGGCGGGCAGTCCGCCCTGCTCCCGGATCGCCACGATGGAACGCTCGAGGTGCTGGCGCAGGCCCATCCGGCCGGTGACGCCGTTCATCACGATGCCGATGCGTCGCTCGTTCACTGTCGTACCTCTCACGCTCGAGTGTCATAAACGTCGAGGCGGCCGCACATGCCGTGCAGGCCGGACTCAGTAGGTGCGGGAAGTTGGTGCAGCTCAGCTGACTCCAGGTACGGCGCGGTGCCGGCCTCGAGCGCATCCAGCGCGGCGCCGGTCTCGTCGGCGACGCGGTGCGCGCCGTCCTCCCAGCGCTTCCGCCAGTCCGCAAGCTGCGGCTGCACGAGCCGGATCGCGGCGGCGTAGAAGTCGTCCAGCGCGGACGGTCCCTCCGACTCGTACCGTTCACGCAGTACGCCGTACCCCTGCACAGCGAGGTCGCGCCGCGCCATCGCCGACTCCGTCCGCGCGCCCTCGGTGAGTGCCGTCGCCTTCAAGTACGTCTCGCGGTCGGTGAGGTACTCCGGCGGCAGCGTCATCACGGCATCGCCCGCCTCAGGCAGACCGGAGTTCGACATCAGGGCGAGGATCTGGAGACCGCCGTGGTTGACGAGCCGATGGATCATCCCAGGCCCGAACCAGACCACGGCGCCGGCCTGCAGCGGGGTCTCGCGGTAGCCCTTCGTGGAGAGCGTCTGTACGGCGCCGTCGCCGGCGAGCACGTAGTACCCCTCGGAGCAGGCCAGGTGCACATGCGGCGTACCGCCGACCAGGCCGTCGGAGGCCTCGACGTCGTACACCGTCAGTTTCGAGATACCGATCCCACCCGGCAGCGGCATGGCCGGTCCGGACTCGACCTCACACATGCGCGCCTCCCTCCTGAGCCTGGGAAAGGGCTTTCCGCAGCCTGTGACCGTAACCATAGGTGGGCGTCCCGACCGAGTCAACCTGTAACGGAAAGCGATCTCCAGCAACAACCGGTCACCGGCCTGCACGCCGCTCCGAGGCCGGCTGGAACCGTCGCGCAGTAGCGTCCGTCCTAGCTCGTCGACAAGACACCCGCCCCCGGCCGTACGGCCGGACTCTTGTGGAGGCAGGCATGGCCAACAGGATCAGCAGACGGCAAGCCATGATGATCGGCGGCGGTGCGCTCGCCGGTGCCGCGACGTTCGGTTCGGTGGCAGGCGCCCGGTCCGCCTCGGCGGCGACCGAGTGGTTCCGGCTGCCTGTCATCACGGCGAACATCGGACGCAAGAACCTCGCCGCCCGCGGGCCCGCGATCCAAGCTGTGCGCAGCGGCGATCCCGGCAATCGGCCCTTCGTCGGCTGGCAGGAGATCAGCGAGGGTGATACCGGCGAGCCGGCGATGATCAGCCAGAACTTCGGCGACGCCTACGCCAACGCGTTCCTCGACGACCCCAGCTCCTACCGGGTGCCGATCTCCGTCCCGACGCCGTGGAAGGTGATCAACTCGAAGCCGACCTTCGTGCACGGCGTCGTCCCTGACGTGAGCCCGCCGCGCTGGATCAATGAGGTCGTCGTCGAGCACGGCGCGCATCCGGGGCTGAAGTTCGTCCTGATCAACACGCACTACCTGCACGGCGCGTACAACGATGACCAGAACCCGAACCTGCGCGCCTATTACGACCTGCACAAGAAGACCCACCGCGAGCGGGTGATGGCCCACAACGACAAGGGCCATCTGGTGATCTGGACCGCGGACACCAACAACCCCGGCTACGACAAGGCGACCGGTCAGGACGCCGAGCGCAAGGTTTTTGCCGACGGCATCGACCGGATCAACTGGCTGCCCGGCGACGGCACCGTGCAGCTCGACCTCGTCACCACGAACGTGGTGCCGATGAACGTCGACGACCACAACGCCCGCGTGGCGATCTTCCGGATCAGGCTGGCCTGACCCGAACGGCCGCAACCGCTCCGGCCCATTGCGTCCGGAGCCCGGCCCGCGCGGCGGCATCTAGCCGGGGCTCGAACGTCCGGTACGAACGCCGCGCGGCCCAGCCGGTCGTCGTACCCAAGGTGGTCCAGGCCAGCTCGGCCGCGCCCAGAGCGGAGACCTCCGGTACGTCGGCAGCCTCGACCGGCCGGCCGAGAAGATCCGCCTGAGTCTGCATCACCAACTCCGACACGGTCGCGCCGCCATCAGCACGTAGGCCCTTCACCGCGCCCGGGATCGTGTCGGTGATGTCGCAGATCTGATGGGCAACGGCGTGGACGGCTGCCCGGGCGATGTGAGCGCGAGTCGTCGAGCTGTTCATCCCGGTCAACGCCGCCCGCGCCTCCCGGTCCCAGTGCGGCGCGCCCAGCCCGGCAAAGGCCGGCACGAGTACGACACCTTCCGCCGAGGGCACAGTCGCGGCGAGGGCGACGAGCGCGCCGACGTCGGGCAGGCCGAGCAGGTCGGCCGTCCAGGCGAGCGCCGCCCCCGATGACACGATGTTTCCTTCGAGCGCGTACATCGGCCGATCCGTCAACCAGGCCAGCGTGCAGCCGCTCTCGACAAACCCGTCCACCGGTGTCATCACCGACGAGCCGGTGCCGTACGTCGCCTTCACCATCCCGGTCTGCGTGCAGCCCTGGCCGTACATCGCCGCGTGCGAATCCGCGAGTACGGCGACGATCGGGATCCCGTCCGGCAATCCCGGCACGCTCGTGGTCACGCCGAAGCCCGCGTTGGATGGCCGTACGTCGGGCAACGCCGACCGCGGTACGCCGAACGCGTCGAGCAACTCCGTCGACCAGTCCAACCTCACCGTGTCGTAGAGCAGCGTCCGAGAGGCGTTCCCGGCCTCGGTCAGATGCTCACGGCAACCAGTCAGCCGATGGATCAACCAGGCGTCGACGGTGCCGACCAGGGCGTCGGACTGATCGAGGAGCCAACGCATCTTCGGCGCCGAGAACATCGCATCCACTCGGAGCCCGGTCCGTTGACGGACCAGATCGTCAACGGCGGAAGGCAGTTGGGCGCACCAGGCGGCGGTGCGGGTGTCCTGCCAGCCGATGACAGGGCCGACCGGTTCGCCTGACCGGCTCCAGCCGACGACGGACTCGCGCTGAGTGGAAAGCGCAATCCCCGCCAGGTCGAACGAGGAGGTCGAGGCGCTGAGGCACGTTGCGATCGCCCGCAGCACGCTCTGCCAGAGGTCCTCGGCGTCCTGCTCGACCCAGCCTGGGCGTGGCGTGGACAGACCGACCGGAGCGGAGCCCGTCGCGAGAACGCTCCCGTCAGGCGCCACCAGGACCGCCTTGGAGTTGGTCGTGCCCTGGTCGATCGCGAGTACCGCCTGGACCATCCGCCCTCCAAGTTTCAACTGAACCCTTGACGGGACTCTAGCTGCGTGGCGACACTCATGGCGACAGCCTATGCAGTACTGAATATCTATTCACAAGGTCGAGGACCGAGGAGCGCGCGAGTGAAGCCGAGTAGACGCCGGGTGATCATCAACACCGATGCCAAGAACGAGGCCGACGACCAGTTCGCGATCGTGCACGGGCTGCTGTCGCCGACCTTCGACGTGCGCGGCCTGATTCCCGCGCACTTCGGCACCCACCGGTCGGACCGGAGCATGGAGGAGTCCCGCGAGGAGATCGACCTGCTGCTGGACCTGCTCGACCTGACCGGCAAGGTCCCGGTAGCGAACGGCGCCACCACCGGCATCCCGGACGAGCAGACCCCGCTCGACTCGCCCGGCGCGCGGCTGATCATCGAGGAGTCGAAGCTGGCCTCGAAGGGTGACCCGCTGTTCGTGGCGTTCCTCGGCCCGATCACCGACATGGCGTCGGCGATCCTGCTCGAGCCCGATCTGGTGAATCGGGACGTGATCGTGGTCTGGATCGGCGGCCGCGGCTACAACGGCTATGCGGCCGACCACCGGCTGGAGTTCAACCTGTCGAACGACATCCACGCCGCGAACGTCGTGTTCGGCTCGGGTATCACCGTCTGGCAGGTCCCGAGCGACGTCTACACGAAGGTCTCGGTCAGCTACGCGGAGCTCGAGGAGAAGATCGGCGACGCCGGCCCGCTCGGCCGGTACCTGATCGACCAGCTGGTCGAGTGGAACGCGACGTACCACGGCGAGCCGATCGAGTCCCGCTCCCTCGGCGACTCGCCCGCGATCTCCCTGATGCTCTACCCGCACAGCGGCAACTTCCGGACCCGTCCGGCGCCGCGCTTCGGTGTCGACGGGTGGTACCTGCCCGGCACCGACAACCCCATCCAGGTCTGCGAGCAGGTTGACGTCCGCTTCCTGCTGGAGGACATGTTCGCCAAGATCCGCCGCTTTGCCCGTCAAAGGAGCAGCTCATGAGCACGTCGTACACCCGCCGTGGTTTCCTCGGCCTCACGTCCGCCGCCGCGCTCGGCGCCGGTCTGTCCGCCTGCACCGGCGGTGGTGCGTCGACGGGCGGGGGAGCCACGCAGGGGGCGTCGAACAACCTGCGCCTGTTCACCTACGAGGACGACTCGACGATCGGCCTGCTCAAGGCCCAGGTGAAGAAGTTCGACGAGCAGAACGGTACGACGACCACCGTCGACAGCCTGCCCGGTTCCGGCGCGGCCGTGTACCCGGACAAGCTCCGGACCGAGCTGCTCGGCGGCAAGGGCCCGGACGTCTGGCGGATCTGGGGCGGTCAGATCGGCAGCCCGTTCGCGAAGGCCAAGCAGGCGCTGGACCTGAGCAAGTACTACGACAAGTACGGCTGGGACTCGAAGATCAACACCGCGGCGATCGGCGGGATGACCTTCGACGGCGTGAAGTCCGGCGTACCGTTCCTGGCCCTCGGGGTAGGGGCCTGGTACAACAAATCGCTGTTCGCGAAGGCCGGCGTGAGCGCGCCGCCCACGACGTACGCCGAGCTCGAGGCTGTGAACGACAAACTGGTGGCTGTCGGCGTCACACCCTGCGGACTGGGCGGGAAGTATGGCTGGGACATCATGCGCCTGTTCGAGTACCTGCTCGAGCACACCGCCGGCCCGGACCTGCACGACAAGCTGCTGACCGGCGCCGAGAGCTGGGACCGGCCCGAGGTGGTCGAGGCGTTCACGCTGTTCAAGAAGTGGCAGGACAAGAAGTGGCTGCCGCAGGGTGCGCTCGCCCTCGACCCGGCCGATGTCGAGCCGTGGTACGTCCAGGGCAAGACGGCGTACACGATCACCGGACCGTGGACCGAGGCGGCGGCGATCCTGGCCGCGAAGAAGAGCTCGGCCGCCTTCGGCAACTTCGAGCTGCCGACCGACAAGTCGCCGGCGCGGCACTCGGGCTTCGTCGAGGGCTACATGATCAACGCCAAGTCCGGTAACGCGGACAAGGCCGCGGCGCTGATCGACTTCATCGTCCAGCCCGCCACCCAGAAGGCGATGAACATCACCGCCTCGACGGTCAAGGGCGCCGAGCCCGACCCGAAGACGCTGCCGCTGGCGGCGCAGTGGTCGCAGAAGTACGGGAACAACCCGTTCTACACGATCCAGGACCAGGCGTTCCCGAAGAAGCAGGCCGACCAGTACTTCAGCGTGCAGAGCGATCTGCTGCAGGGCAAGGTCGCCCCTGACGCGGCGTCGAAGAAGATGCAGGAGATCGTCTCCGCCTGGGCGAAGAGCTAGCCGATGGCAACGACAGTCGCTGTCGCCAAGCAGCCCAAACGCGGCGGCCGATGGTCCCCGTGGTTGTTCGCCCTGCCCGCGCTGCTGGTGTACGTCGCGTTCCTGGTCTACCCGGCGGTGTCGTCGCTGTGGTTCAGCCTGACCAACTGGGACGGCCTGAGCGCGACGTACAAGTTCGTTGGCCTGGACAACTACTTCAAGCTGCCGCACGACCCGGTCGTGGTGACCGCGGTCCGGAACAACCTGATCTGGACCGTGGTCACGATCGCGGTGCCGACGATCATCGGCCTGCTGCTGGCGATCGCGCTGAACGGCAAGGTGCACGGGAAGCCGATCCTGCGGCTGATCTTCTACACACCCGCGGTCCTGCCGCTGGTGTCGATCGCGAGCATCTGGGGCTGGCTGTACAACCCGCAGTACGGCGCGATCAACTCGTTCCTGCGCCTGATCGGGCTGGACGGGCTGGCGCAGCCGTGGCTCGGACAGGACTCGACCGCGTTGTGGGCCGTGATGGTGCCGGCGATCTGGTTGCGCACCGGGTTCCCGATGCTGCTCTACTTGGCCGCCCTGCAAGGGATCCCGAACGAGCTCTACGAGGCCGCGACCGTGGACGGTGCGTCCAAGTGGCAACAGTTCTGGCACGTGACGATGCCGAGCCTGCGACCCGCGCACTACATCGTGCTGGCGTTGTCGCTGATCGATTCGTTCAAGGTCTTCGACATGATCTACGCGATGACGTACGGCGGCCCTGGTACGTCGACGCAGGTGATGGGAACGTGGATGTACTTCAACGTCTTCCAGTACTACCAAGCCGGCTACGGTACGGCGATCGCCGTCGTGATCACGCTGGTCGCGATCGCGGTCGGCATCCCCTACGTCCGCTCGCAGACGAAGGAGGCGTCATGACTTCGATCGCTCCCGCCCGCGTGGACCTGCCGCTGGACACGGCCGCGGTCGAGCCGGTGCCGACGCCGCCGAAGGGCCGCCGGGGTCTGGTGATCACGCTGGTCCTCATCGTCGTCGCGCTGTTCTGGATCTCACCGCTCGTGCTGCTGGTGATCACCGCCGTCCGGCCGCTCGCGGACTTCATCGGGAACGGGCCGTTGTCCTGGCCCGACCAGCTGACCTGGAAGAACTTCTCCGACGCCTGGGACATCGGCAACTTCGCCACGACGTACAAGAACAGTGCGATCCTGGCGGCGATCAAGGTGCCGCTCGGCGTGCTGGTCTCGGCGATGCTCGGGTTCGCGCTGGCGAAGCTGCGGATGAGGTTCCGCCGGACGGTGATGTTCTCGGTGTTCCTCGGGCTGACGATCCCGATCTACATCACGATCGTCCCGGTCTTCATCATGATGCGCTCGCTCGGCGCCACCGACAGCATCTTCGGGCTGATCGGGCCGTACCTGGCCTTCGGTATCCCGTTCGAGGTGCTGGTGCTGCAGTCGTTCTTCCGGCAGATCCCGGACGAGATCATCGAGGCCGCGAAGGTCGACGGCGCCGGCGACTGGAGGGTCTTCTTCACGATGATCCTGCCGCTGTCGGTGCCGGCGCTGGTGACGGTCGCGATCCTGGACGCGGTCGCGACCTGGAACGAGTTCCTGTTCGCGCTGATCCTGCTGAACTCCGACGCGCACAAGACGATCCCGGTCGGCCTGCTGAACTTCCAGGGCCAGTTCGCCAACAACAACACCGGACTCGCGGCGGGCATCCTGATCGCCGTGGTCCCGATCCTCATCGCCTACACCCTGCTCCAGCGCTGGATCGTCGGCGGTCTGACCGCCGGCTCCCTCAAAGGATAGGAACAAATATGACTGACATGCCGGTCTTCGGCGCGGGTATCTGGCACTTCGCCACCTACAAGGACCGTTACGCCACCGACGGGTACGGCGATCCCGTCACCCTGCTCGAGCAGATTGATCGCGCCGGAGCGGTCGGCGATCTGTCCGTGGTCGACCTGAACTGGCCGTTCGCCGGGTACGACGGCACGCTCGACGAGGTGAAGGCCGCGCTGCAACGCAACAACCTCAAGGCGATCGCGATCACGCCGGAGATCTACACCCGCGACTTCGTCAAGGGCTCCTTGACGAACCCGGACCCGGGCGTCCGCAAGCAGGCGATGGAACTGTTGCACCAGGCAACCGAGCTGGCGAAGGACCTCGGCTGCTCGTACGTGAAGCTGTGGCCGGGCCAGGACGGCTGGGACTACCCGTTCCAGGTCGACTACCACGACATCTGGAACCTCGCCCTCGACGGCCTGAGGGAGCT
This sequence comes from Kribbella rubisoli, assembly GCF_004217145.1. Taxonomy (GTDB): domain Bacteria; phylum Actinomycetota; class Actinomycetes; order Propionibacteriales; family Kribbellaceae; genus Kribbella; species Kribbella rubisoli. Next base: position 318,943 of record NZ_SHKR01000013.1, read on the forward strand.
GGTGTCCGCGCACTCCGACATCAACTTCGTGATCGAGTACAAGCCGCGCGAACCGCGGGTGAAGATCATCTTCCCGAACGTCGCCCGGACGCTGCTCGGGATCGAGAAGATCGGTCTGCCCAACCTGGGCATCCTGCTCGACTTCGGCCACTCGCTGTACGGCCAGGAGACGCCGGCCGACGCGGCGCAGCTGGCGATCGACTACAACCGGCTGTTCGCGATCGACGTCAACGACAACATGAAGGGCTGGGACGACGACATGGTCGTCGGCTCGGTGCACCTGGTCGAGACGTTCGAGTTCTTCCACACGCTACGCAAGAACAACTGGGAGGGCGTCTGGCAGCTGGACCAGTTCCCGTTCCGCGAGGACAGCGTCCAGGCCGCGAAGCAGGCGATCACGTTCCTGAAGGCGATCCACCACGCCCTCGACGTACTCGACGACGAGGCGTTGGCCGCCGCGCAGGCCTCGCATGATGCGCTGGCCGCGCAGAAGCTGGTGCAGAAGGTGCTGCTGAGTTCGATGTCGGAGATCGCATGACTCTCACCGTCGAGCACGCCACGCTGCCGGTGCTCGGACGGCTGCCTGCACACAGCAGCCGGACCGAGCAGATCGCGCACATCGCCGAGGCTGCCAAGCAGATCCGGATCCAGGACCTCAAGCTGGTCCACTACGCCGGAGCCGGGCACATCGGCGGTGACTACTCCGCGATCGACATCCTGGCCACGCTGTACGGCGCTGTGCTCGACATCTCGCCCGCGACCGTTGACGATCCCGAGCGGGACCGCTTCATCCTGAGCAAGGGCCACGTCGCCGGCGCGCTCTACACCACGCTCGCGGCGTTCGGGTTCCTGCCGGTCGAGGAGCTCGCGACGTTCCTCAAGCCGTTGTCCGCGCTGAACGGTCACCCGAACCGGACGAAGGTCGCCGGCGTCGAGGCGAACACCGGTCCGCTCGGTCATGGTCTGCCGATCGCCGTCGGGCATGCCCTCTCGGCCAAGCTCGACGTCTCGATGCGCCGTACGTATGTGCTCGTCGGGGACGGTGAGTTGCAGGAGGGGTCGAACTGGGAGGCGATGATGGCGGCCTCGCAGTACCAGCTCGACCGGCTCACCGTGATCGTCGACCGGAACCGGCTGCAGCAGGGCGCGACCACCAAGGAGACCAACGACCTCGACCCGTTGCCGGAGAAGGCGGCCGCGTTCGGGTTCGCGGTCGTCGAGGTGAACGGTCACGATCACGGCGAGTTGCTCGACGTGCTGTCCGCCGTACCGTTCCGGCCGGGCAAGCCGACGTTCGTGATCGCCCACACGCACAAGGGGCACCCGATCTCGTTCATGAGCAACAACGTCGCCTGGCATCACCGCGTCCCCGACGACGCCGAGTTCGCGCAGGCCCTGAAGGAGCTCTCATGACCGTCACCGACAGACCCTCGATCGCCGACCAGCCGCGCTACGACTGCCGGGACGCGTACGTCGAGACGCTGGCCCAACTCGCCGAAGCCGATCACCGGATCGTTGGCGTGGTCAACGACTCGGTCGGATCCAGCAAGCTGAACAGCTTCCGCAAGGCGTTCCCGGACCGGCTGATCAACGTCGGGATCGCCGAGCAGGACATGGTCGGCGTCGCGTCCGGGCTGGCCAACGGCGGCCGGATCCCGTTCGTTTCGGCGGCGTCCTGCTTCCTCACCGCTCGCGCCCTCGAGCAGATCAAGGCCGACGTCGCGTACTCGAACACCAACGTGAAGCTCTGCGGCATGAGCCCAGGCGTCGCGTACGGCGAACTCGGCCCGACGCACCACTCCGTCGAGGACATCGCGTGGTTGCGGGCGATCGACGGGATCAGGATCATCGTGCCGGCCGACCCGATCGAGACGGCGGCCGCGCTGCGTTGGGCGGCGGCGTCCGAGGGGCCGGTGTTCATCCGGGTCAGCCGGATGAGTGTGCCGAAGGTGTACTCCGACGACTACGAGTTCCGCCTCGGCAAGGCGATCACGGTTCGGGACGGGAACGATGTCACGGTGATCAGCAACGGCACGGTCCTGTGGCGCGCACTCGCGGCGGCTGAGCGGCTGGCCGAGGAAGGGATCTCGACCCGGGTGCTGTCGATGCCGACGGTGAAGCCGCTGGACACCGACGCCGTGGTCGCGGCCGCGCGGGAGACGGCCGGCATCGTGACCGCCGAGGAGGCTGTGACCGCCGGCGGACTCGGCGGCGCGGTCGCGGAGACCGTCGTACAGCATCATCCGGCGCGGGTGTCGATCCTCGGGTTCCCCGAGTTCGCGCCCACGGGGTCGGCCGGTTATCTGCTGGACCGGTACGGCCTGTCCCCCGAGGGCATCGCCGACGCCGCCCGCAAGCTCGTCATGACAGGTAAGTGACCAGGTCGGCGATCGAGATCATCGCGAAGTCATGAGCGTCGGCGAACGCGCGCAGGTCGGTGCCGGTCATCAGCGTGCCGTCGTCGTTCATGAGCTCGCCGATCACGCCGACCGGCGGCAGGCCGGCCAGCCGGACGAGCTCGACTGTCGCCTCGGTGTGACCGGGGCGCTGTCGTACTCCGCCGTCGACCGCGCGCAACGGGAGGATGTGACCGGGCCGGATCAGGTCCGCGGGCTGCGCCTCCGGGTCGGCCAGCACGCGGACGGTCCGTGCTCGGTCGGCCGCGGAGATGCCGGTGCCGACACCGGTCGCCGCGTCCACGGAGACCGTGTACGCCGTCCGCAGGCTGTCCTGATTGTTCGGGACCATCAGCGGGAGCTCGAGGCGGTCCAGCAGCTCCGGCGCCGCGGGCGCGCAGACGTATCCGCTGGTGTGGCGGACGAGCAGGGCCATCAGCTCGGGCGTGGCGAGACTCGCGGCGAAGGTCAGGTCGCCCTCGTTCTCACGGTCCTCGTCGTCGACGACCACGACCGGCCGTCCGGCGGCGAGCTCGGCGACGGCGCGTTCGATGGTGTCCAGGCTGGTGATGGTGTTCACGGTCGTTGTCCTCTCGGCAGTGCTCTGGACAGCACTCCGGGGCAACGACAAACCTCACGCCCCTGTTTTCGCGCAGGAAACGTGAAGCTGCCACGTGCGTCTTCCCATCCGGACTTTCACCGTCGGTCCCGGAGTTCCACCAGGTCAACCGCTCCTTCTTGCGAAGTCACGGGTCGCGGACTGTCACCGCCGGCTCGGAATTTCACCGACCCCAGAGCACGTGTGTCTTTCATCATCAGCTTAACGGCAATGAGCATCCCGGGAGTGTCATGTCCATCTCATCCGTCTGGCGCGAGATCGAACTACCGGCCACCGGCGACTGGGTCGAGTTCGAGCACGAGAGCGGTCTCGTACTGCGTCGGCCTACGTTCTGGGACGGCGGCGAGCCTGCGGTGCGGAAGGTCCGTTTCGCCCCGCCGGAGGCGGGCCGCTGGCGCTGGAGGGGCGGCGAGTTCGAGGTGCGTCCTGTGGGCGGGGACGAGCTCAACCCGTTCTACCGGCATGGGTTCTGGCGGATGTCGCCGGGTGGTCGCAGTCTCGTACATGCTGACGGGACTCCTGCGGTTCTGGTTGCCGACACCGCATGGGCGCTGCCATGGCGGGCGACGGCTGAGCAGGTGCGTGAGTATGCGGCGGACCGACAGGCCAAAGGCTTCAACGCGGTGCTGCTGATGACTGTGCAACCGGACATGCACGCGGTCGGTCCCCGCGACCGCACCCAGGACGAAGGCTTCGACGTCGGCTTCGAGGACCTACCGGACGGCCACCTCAACGAGTTGAACGTCGACTACTTCCAGTACCTCGACGAACTGCTCGCCATCCTCGTCGAGCACGGCTTGGTCCCCGTGCTGCAGCCCGTTTTCCAGGGCTTCGGCTGGAAGGGCCTCGACGTCGCCGGCACCGTCGTACCGCCATCGGAGTACGCGGCCTACTGCCGCTACCTGGTCGCGCGATACGGGGCTAGGCCGGCGATCTACCTGGTCGGTGGCGACGGCTCAGGTGACGAGCCGCAGACCGCGGCGGGTGGAGCCGAGGTGCACGAGGTCGACTGCTACGGGCAGCCGACCGGCATCCACTACCGCCCGCACATCCGCGCGAACGCCCACCAGGACGCTGACTGGCTCGACTTCCAGTGGTGCCAGACCGGCCACACCGGCGAGCATGTCGCCGAGCGAGTCGCGGACATGTGGCGCAACGAGCCGGTCAAGGCAGTCGCGAACGGCGAACCGACGTACGAACACACCGGCCGGACAGGCGTCGCCGAGGGCTGGTGGCAAGGCCATGAAGCGTGGAGCAACCTGTGCGCCGGCGGGACGATGGGTGTCGTCTACGGCGCGGGCAGCCTGTGGCAGTGGCGGCTGCATCCCGAAGAGCCGGGGCATTCCGAGTTCTTCCTGGCGCCGGGCGCGGGCTGGCGCGAGGCGGTCGGCTTCGAGGGTTCGACGTACGTCGGGATGCTCGGCAAGATCCTGGCGGGCCTGCCGACCACCGACATGGCGCCGGACTGGACCCGGGTCATCTCAGGCCGGGCGCTGAGCGGCGCGGACGGGATGCTGATCGTCTACCGCGAGGACGGCGGACCGGTGATGGTGTTCGACGACACGGTCCCGCTGGCGTACACGATCGTGGACCCGCGCGACGGCTCGATCGTCGCCTCCGGCAAGCGCGATGCACGGAACGCCCCGATCCCCGACCCCGGAGGAGCGCCTCGGGTCTACCTCTGTCTGCCTGACCTATAGTCCGTATTCCCGAACGTTTCGAGGGGGTCGAGTGAACGCGAACCGCGCAGTACGCCAGCCGGGGCTGGACGAGCTGCGGCTGCTCGCGAAGGTTGCGCGGATGTACCACGAGAAGGGCATCCGTCAGCCGCAGATCGCCGCCGAGCTCAACCTGTCGCAGGCGCGGGTGTCCCGGATGCTCAAGCAGGCGGTCGACGTCGGCATCGTGCACACCGTGGTGACCATGCCGAGCGGCGTGCACAGCGACCTTGAGGATGAGCTGCAAGGCCGGTACGGGCTGCGGGATGCGGTCGTCGTCGACACCCTCGGCGTGGGGGACGACGTACTGCCGGCGCTCGGTTCCGGCGCGGCGGCGTACCTGGACATGACGCTGACCGGCGGGCACGTGGTCGGGATCTCGTCCTGGAGCGAGACGCTGATCAGCGCCGTCGACCGGATGCCGCGCAAGAGCGTTCCGGTGGTGGACAAGGTGGTCCAGATCGTCGGCGGTCTGGGCGACGCGGCTGTGCAGATGCAGGCCACGCGGCTGACCGCGCGATTCGCCGAGCTGACCGGTGGGATGCCGGTCTACCTGCCGGCGCCCGGTCTGGTCGGGACACCCGCCGTACGCCGGGCAATGATGAACGACGTGTCGGTTCGCGACGTTCTGGGCACGTGGGGACAACTCACCGACGCCCTGGTCGGGATCGGCAGCCTCGAGCCCTCGCCGCTGCTGCAGCGCAGTGGGAACGCGGTCGCGGAGGCCGACCAGGACGAGCTGCGCCGGCTCGGTGCCGTCGGGGACGTGTGTTTCCGGTTCTTCGACGAAGAGGGAAAGCTTGTGCGTTCGACGTTCGACCAGCGGGTCATCGGGGTGACCGCGAAGGAGCTGCTGGCGGTGCCGCGGCGGATCGGCGTCGCCGGCGGCGAACGCAAGTACTCCGCGATCCGGGCCGCGATGCTCGGCGGCTGGGTCAACATCCTGATCACCGACCTCGCGATGGCACACCGGCTCTTAGATGGAGCCTGACGAGCAGCGGGAGGTCTACGCCACCATCGACCTGGCCTTGCGGGTCGGTGAGGTGCTGCTGTCCAGCGGCGCCGGTACGGCGGACGCGACCGCGACGATCCTCGGCGTCACCGCGGCGGGCGGACTGCGCGGCTGCGAGGTCGACATCACGTTCACCTCGATGGCGGTCTCGTACCAGGCTGCGCCCGACGTCGCGCCCGAGACGCACATCCGCCTGGTCCGCTACCGCTCGCAGGACTTCTCCCGGCTGACCGACGTCGATCAGCTGGTACGACGGTTCGCCGGCGGCGATGTCACCCGCGAGGATGCGTCACGCGAGCTGGCCCGCCTGACGTCGGCGGGTCCGCCGTACCCGCGGTGGAGTGCCGTACTTGCCTGGGGCGTGATGGCAGGTGGCGCGACGCTGCTGCTCGGCGGCGGCTGGCTGATCACGTTGGTGGCGGTGCTGACTGCGATCGTGATCGACGTCAGCAACCGCTGGTTCAATCGGCAGCGGCTGCCCGCGTTCTACCAGCAGGTCGCCGGCGCCTTCGTCGCAACAGCGGTTGCTCTGATCCTGTACGCCGTCCACGCGCCGGTGAAGCCATCACTGGTCGTTGCCGCGGGCATCATTATGTTGCTGGCGGGGATCGCGCTCACCGGTGCCGTCCAGGACGCGATCACCGGGTACTACGTGACCGCGGCGGCCCGCAGTCTCGAAGCGATGCTGCTCACCGGCGGGATCATCGCGGGGGTCTCGCTCGGGCTCGCGCTGGGACTGAAGTTCGGGCTGCACGTCGGCATCGAGGCCGAGACGATCCAGCTCGGGAACCTGCCGGTCATGGTCTTCTCCGGTGCGGTGATGGCGGTCGCGTTCGCCTACGCGACGTACGCACCTCTCCGCGCTTTGCTGCCGGTCGCCGTGATGGGCGCGCTGGGCTCGCTGGTCTTCACGCTGATGATCCGCGCGTCGTTCGGGCCGGCCTGGGCCACCGCCGCAGCAGCGTGTGTCGTCGGGCTGGGCAGCTACTCCGTCGGGCGTCGCGTCGGCGTACCGCCCCTGGTCGTGGTCGTCGCCGGCTCGATCCCGCTGCTGCCGGGGCTCACGATCTACAAGGGCCTCTACGAGCTGATGGGCCTCGGCAACCTGATCGGCATCGTCAGCCTCGGTACCGCGGTCGCCATCGGCGTCGCGCTCGCCTCGGGTCTCATCCTCGGCGAGTACCTCGCCCAGCCGATCCGCCGTGAGGCCCGCCGCCTCGAGGACCGGCTCGCCGGCCCCCGCCTGGTAGGCCCGCGCCGCCCGGTGCGGCGCCGCACCACCCGACCAAGGCGCCGGCGCCGCACGGGCTAGCTTGCTCGTCATCGGCTGGCAGGTCCTCGGACAACGGTCGCCAGGTCCTCGTCAGCCGCACCACCTGGGGCAACAATCTGCTGGACGTCCTCTGACCCGTCTGTGGTTTACTGCCGATTGGTGCGATTCCACGGTGTGACGGTTGGACGTGATTCCAGGCCCGTCGGCTCTGCCGGAAGGCGGAGTGACCCGGTGCGACCGGGGCCACGCGGTGATACCCCGCTTCAGCTCGGACCTCGGACGGTCCCTGGCCATGTGCGAGTGGCGGAGAGCGAAGCATGTTCACAGGACGAATCGAGAATGTAGGCACGGTCGTCGAGGTTTCCGGCGACCTGTTGCGGGTCAGGTCGGATGTTGCGGTGGCGCCGGGTGGCGCGGTCTGCCTCGACGGGATCAGGTTCGCCGCGGAGTCAGGCCCGCCCGGGGAGATCAGGGTCGTTGTGACGGACGAGACCCGCCGGCGTACGACGTTCGATCGAGTCTGCGGCGGTACGACGCTGCATGTCGAACTACCGGTGGCGATCGGGGACCGGATCGACGGGCATCTGATCCAAGGGCACGTCGAGGGGGTCGGCAAGGTGCTCCGCGTCGACGTTGAGCCGACCGGTCACCGGGTGTGGATCAAGCCGCCGGAGCGACTGTTGGCGCGGTTGGTGGCGAAGACGTCGGTTGCGATCGACGGCGTGAGCATCACCGTCGCCGAGGTGCTCAAGGACCGGTTCTCCGTCGTACTCGTGCCGAACACGCTGACGAAGACGAAGCTCGGTACGTTGGTCGCGGGCGATCGGGTCAACCTCGAGAGCGATCTGCTCGTGCGGATGGCACGTGAAGGGCATGGGCCGGAGTTGCAGCGGGCGGTGGCGCAGCTGCCGTGGGCGGGGCAGCTCAGCGGCGAGGCCGGCGTACAGAAGGTGGTTGCGCAGATCGCGGCCGGTGGTGGGGTTGTGGTGTGGGATCCGACGGCTGAGGGCGAAGGCGACGTGGTCTTCGCGGGTGAGCGGTTCCGGCCGGAGGCGATGAGATTCCTGCTCACACAGGCTTGTGGGCACACGACGGTCCCGTGCGCGGCCGACGTACTGGAGCGGTTGGAGATCGGGCCGATCCCGGGCAACGGCGACCGGCAGGGTACGGCGATGCATGTGCCGGTCGATCTCGCCGCGTCTGAAGGGACCGGGGTGTCCGCGGCCGATCGGGCGGCGACTATTCGCCGGCTGGCGTCGGCGGACGCCGTACCGGAGGACTTCCTGCGACCTGGGCACGTGTTTCCGCTGGCCGCGCGGCCCGGGCTGCTCGACGAGCGTCAAGGGCACACCGAGGCGACGGTCGCGTTGTGCGTTGCTGCGGGGTTGGCGCCGGTCGGCGTGTGTTGTGAGGTGATGCGAGCCGACGGGGTGATGGCGGGCGCGGCCGACCTCGAGCAGTTCGCGCTGCGGTGGGAGTTGCCGATGATCGACATCCACGATCTGGAGCGCTGGCTGTGAGCCTCTACGACAACCCTCAGTTCCTGGAGGGCTATCGGCAACTGCGCCGTACCGGCCAGGGCATCAACGACGCGTTGGAGATACCGGCAATGGATGCCGCGCTCCAAGGTCTGCCGCTCGAAGGAGCTCGGGTGGTGGATTTGGGGTGTGGTGAGGGTGGGCTTGCAGGTCGCTTGGCTGCTCGGGGCGCTGCGGAGGTGTTGGCCGTTGACGCCTCCGAGCGGATGCTTGCGGCCGCGGTTCCGCATCCTCATGTTCGGTATCTGCGCGCCGATGTTGCCAGCTTCGATCTACCGTGCGGCTCCGCGGACCTGGTGGTCAGCAGCATGGCGTTGCACTACGTCGAGGACTTCGTTGGGCTGGTCGAGCGGGTGGCGGGCTGGCTCGCGCCGGGTGGGGCATTCGTGTTCTCGGTGGAGCATCCGGTGATGACAGCGCCCGTGGTCACCGCGGACTGTGTCGTCGACGACTATGCGGACGAGGGGCGGCGGGAGCGGAGCTGGTTCGTCGACGGGGTGGTGAAGTACCACCGCACGATCGGCTCGATTGTTTTGAGCCTCCGCCGCCACGGCTTCCGCCTGGAATCCCTCGACGAGCCGCTCCCGACCCTGGATCAGGTGGCCGCCCACCCTCACCTCGCCATCCATCGTCGACGCCCGCCGATCCTCTTGGTCTCGGCTCGCACTTGACGCAGGTTTATCCATCTGGGTAACTTTTACTCATGCGGATAAATCAGAGCACCGACCGCGCCCGGAGTACGGCGGCTCGCCGCGACCAGATCGTGGCCGCGACGATCACCGTACTCGCGGAGCGCGGCTATGCGGCGACGTCGTACGACGCGATCTGTGAGGTTGCCGGGCTGAGCAGCAAGCGGCTGATCTCGTACCACTTCAGCACCAAGGACGAGCTGCTGGCGGAGGTCCTCCGCCGGGTGACCGCCGATGCGGGCGAGGCGATGCGGCCGGCGATCGAGGCCGCCGACGAGCTGCCGGGGAAGCTTGCCGCCTACATCCGGTCGAACGTCGAGTTCATCGCTGCCCGGCCGGATCATGTCCGCGCTGTGCAGCAGATCGTCTTCGGCGGCGCGCAGGTGCCGTCCGAGGAGGCCGACGGTGCGGTCGCCCGCTTGGTCGCGCTGTTTGAGGCCGGTCAGCAGGCCGGCGTGTTCCGGCGCTTCGATTCCTTGCTGATGGCGGTCGTCCTGCGCGCCGCCATCGATGCCGTGGCCGGCCGCCTGATCGGCGGCGCCGACCCCGATGACTGCGCGCGGGAACTGATCGAGACCTTCGACCGAGCGACCCGAGTGGAGCAATGATGACGATGACGCTGGATGCCAAACCCAAAGCGCGCTGGGGAGCGGTGCTCGCGCCCGTCCTGGTCGACCTGGTCGTGCCCCTGCTGATCTTCTACGGTCTGCGCCAGTCCGGCGTCGGCGTGGTCGGCGCGACCCTGGCCGGATCGGTGATCCCGGTCGTGCGTACGGCGTACTCGATCGTCCGGGGCCGCAAGGTCGACTGGATGGCCGTCTTCATGATCATCGCGCTCGCGGTCGGCACGATCGCGTCGCTGGCGATGCACAGCCCGCGGATGCTGCTCGCCAAGGACGGCGTGATCACCGCGCTGTGCGGGCTGTGGATGCTCGGAACCGTTGCCCTCGGCAAACCTCTGCTGCTGTCGATCGGCCGTGGCATCGCGGAAGCCAAGCGTGGCAAGGGTGGCGGCTCGGTGTGGGCGGGTCGGTGGGACCGTGAGCCGCGGTTCCGGTCCGGCATCCGTCTGGTCACGATCGTCTGGGGTGTCGGTCTGGTCTTCGATGCGGTCGTACGCGTTGTGATCGCATATGTGCTGCCGCTCGACGCGGTCCCGGGTGTGACGACGATCCAGTGGATCGTGTTGTTCGCGCTGCTGTACGGCTTCATGATGATCTACTCGCGCAAGAACGATCTGCTCGCGTGAACGACGTGCTGGTCGTCGGTGCCGGACCGACTGGGCTGTTGCTGGCGTCGGAGCTCGTTCTCGCGGGTGTGGATGTCGTCGTCGTGGACAAGGCCGCTGAGCGGTCCGGGCAGTCGAAGGCGTTGACGCTGCAGCCGCGGTCTGTGGAGATCCTGCACTCCCGCGGGCTGCTCGGTTCGCTGCTCGACGGCGCGCCGCGGTTGCCCGCCGGTCACTTTGCTGGGTTGCCGGTTCCGCTTGACTATACCGCGTTGGACACCAGATTCCCTTACCAGCTTGGGATTCCGCAGCGGCGGGTCGAGCAACTGTTGGAGGATCATTTGGTTGCTCAGGGCATCGTTGTACGGCGGGGTCTCGAGCTGACCGGCCTCCGGCAGGACTCGGCCGGCATCGTGGCGTCGTTCTCGGACAGCTCGGCGATCCGCGCCGGGTGGACTGTCGGCTGCGACGGGGCGCGGAGTGCGGTGCGGAGGCTGGCTGGGATCGAGTTCCCAGGACGCGACGGGCGGTTCAGCGCGGTCGTCGCCGATGTCGTCATCTCCGGTGTCGAGCCGGGCTGGGGACTGCCGGCGCTGGTGCCGCGGGATGGTGCAGTGATGACGATGGTGCCGCTGGAGGACGGCGTACACCGTGCGCTGTTCACGGGCCCGGGGCAACAAAATGTGCCGAAGGATCAGCCGGTCACGTTCGATGAGGTCGCTGCCGCGTTGCAGGCCTGGTACGGCGAGGACGTCGTACTGCGTGAGCTCCGGTACGCGTCGCGCTTCACCGACGCTGCCCGGCAGGCCGATCGGTATCGCGCCGGCCGGGTCTTCGTGGCAGGCGATGCGGCGCACATTCACTCGCCGACCGGTGGTCAGGGGATGAACCTCGGACTGCAGGACGCGTTCAACCTCGGGTGGAAGCTCGGCGCGGTTGTGCGGGGCGATGCGGACGACGACCTGCTGGACAGCTACCACGACGAACGGCATCCCGCCGGGAGCGCCGTACTCGCGAACACCCGGGCCCAAGGTGTGCTGATGGTGCCGGACGACGACGTCGCGTGTCTGCGCGAGACATTCGTCGATCTGCTCGGCGTACCGGAGGCGAATCGGCGGCTGGCGGGCATGATCTCGGGGATCGGGCTTGCATATGCGGGCGGTGAGCATCCGTTGGTGGGTCGGCGGATGCCGGATCTGACGCTCGCGGACGGTACGACGGTGTCCTCACGTCTTCGAGGCGGGCGGTACGTGCTGCTCGAGGGCGGGAACCTTCCGGCGGCGCGGATTCTGGTCCGGCCGGACGGGTACGTGCGGTGGGCAACCGATGACTCCGAGGCAGAAGTGCCGGGGTTTGCGCGTGTTTCGGAGCTTCGAGTGACCACGGCGTCGACAACCCGTTAGAGTTACTGACTGGAAACATCGGCGGAACGCCGGACGGGGCCGACGAGGAGGAGCGACGTGGCACTGGGTAGGACGTCCCCGCGGGATCTCCCGCTGTTCGCGGAACTGTCCGGACGGGACATCAGGGACATCTTCCGGGCCGGTGAGGAAGTCTCGGTGCCGGCCGGCTGGTCGCTGATCCTGGAGCAGACGCCGCCCGACGCGGCGTACCTGATCCTCAGCGGTACGGCGGCGGTCCGGGAGAAGGGCCAGGAGATCGCCGAGCTCGGCCCGGGCGATATCGCCGGCGAGGTCGCGGTCCGGAAGAACACGTTGCGGACGGCAACCGTCACGGCGAAGTCGCGGCTGCAGTTGCTGCACTTCACCCGGGAGAAGTTCGACGACCTGACCCGACGCCTGCCGGCCTTTCGCGACGCCATCGACGCCACCATCGCCGAGCGCCGCGGTGGCCGCTGATCCTGCGGCTGACCCCGGGGCCGACATTGCCGCCGGGGCTGGGGCTGGCGGTGGGGCTGGCGGTGGGGCTGGGGCTGGCGGTGGGACTGGGACTGGGACTGGGGCTGGGGCGCCGGATCTCGCGGCGTTGGCGCAGGAGTTCGAGCGGACGTTGCTGGGCGGGGAGCGGAGGTTCACCCGGGTGCAGGTGTCGGAGCGGGCCGGGATCTCGATCGAGCGCGCCGAGCGGATGTGGCACGCGCTCGGTTTCGCGACCGTCCCGGACGACGAAGTGGCCTTCACCGACGACGACGTAGAGGCGTTGCGGCTGGTCGCGGCGCTCGAGGACGACAAGTTCATCGAGCCCGAGATGGAGTCCTCGCTTGCGCGCAAGCTCGGGCAGACGCAGTCCCGGCTGGCGTCCTGGCAGTCCGCGATGTTCCTGGAGTTCCTCGGCGGCGCGAAGCTGTCCGCGGACGAGGCGATCGAGGTCGCGGGACTGTTGCTCCCGGCAATGGAACGGTTGCAGACCTACGTCTGGCGCCGGCACCTGGCGGCCGCTGCCGGTCGGGCGGTGGCCGGGTCCGACGAGCTGGCGCGTGGGGTGCGAGCCGTCGGGTTCGCGGACATCGTCAGCTACACGCGGTTGACCCGCCGTCTGAACGAGGCTGAGCTCGGCGAACTGATCGAGCGGTTCGAGGGTACGGCCGCTGACGTCGTCGCGCTGAACGGCGGGCGGGTGATCAAGTCGATGGGCGACGAGGTGCTGTTCGTCGCCGACACCGCCGCCCAGGGCGCCGCGGTCGCGCTCGCACTGCAGGACGCCGTGAACGCGGACGAGGAGCTACCCGAGCTGCGGATCGGCCTCGCGTACGGCACGATCCTGATCCGCCTCGGCGACGTGTACGGCGAGGTCGTCAACCTCGCCGCCCGCCTCACCACCGAATGCAAACCCGGCCGCGTCCTAGCCGACCGCGAACTAGCCGCCGCCTTAGACGGCCACCCCGCCTACACCCTCCACCGCCTCCGCCGAGCCTCAGTCCGCGGCTACCGCCACCTAGCCCCCTACGCCATCCAACGCACGACCACCCTATAACCACCCCCACGCCCCATAACCACCCCCACGCCCCGCCCTGCGGCCCCGTGCAGCACGCCTGCCCAGCGCCCGGACCCCGCATCCGCCCGCAACCTGTCCCGCGCCACTCCCCGGCGGCCCGCACCCCTCCCGCCCGACACCCCACGCCGCACCCACCTCCGCGCCGCGACGTTGTACCCGCACCCCGCCCCGCACCGGCGTCCCGCCCGTCCCGGAACACCCGCAGGACCCGCCTCCCGCGCTGCGGCGCCGTACTCGCGTCCCGCGCTACACCGGCTCCCGGCTCCGTCCCGGCGTCCCGCGCCGGACCCGCCTCCCGCGCCGCGGCGCCGTACCCGCGTCCCGCGCCGGACCTGTCTCCCGCGTTGCGGCGCCGTACTCGCGTCCCGGGCTGCACCGGCGGCCCGCCCCGTCCCGGCACCCCGCGCTGCACCTGCCTCCGCGCCGCGCCCCCCGGTCCCAGTCTGGGTTGGGGAGGATTTTCTACCCGAATCGGTACGTAATCCTCCCCAACCCGGCGGTGCTCGGCACGCGGGCCGCCGGGCGGAGGTGGGTTTGGGTGGTCGCTTACGTGTCAAGGGCATGACATACGGTTTGGTATGTGCAGGAGATCAGGACACCGGCTGAGCTGTCGCTGGTGAGCGGGAGTGACTCGATCGTCGAGTGGGCGGCGCAGGGGTTTGCTGCTGGAGCCGATCCTGGACGCCGGTCTCGAGGCGTGGTCCGGGCGTGGCGCCAGGGGGACGCGGTGGCGGTTGCCTCGCCTGACGTGTCCAAGCATGATCGGCTCGCGGTGATCGGGGCGGTGGAGGATGCGGCGCCGCTGGTGCGTGACGTACTGCGTGAGGTTGGCCCGTCGTACCGGCCGTTCGGGGATGAGGAGCTGGTGCGTGGGCTGGCGGAGCGTGTGCCGGGGTTGAGGTTCTCGGCGTCGTTCGGGTGGATGGATACGTCCGACGTACCCGACCTGACAACGACGGCCGCCTGGCTGGACGGGGACGCCGGAGTCGAGGCGCTGCTCGCCGAGGCGTCGCCCAAGTCATACGCGTGGCCAGGGCATCCCGGCGTACGGCGGTGGGCTGCTCTGACCGGGGAGCGTGGTGAGCTGCTGAGTATCGCGGCCGATGCGTGGAGTGCGCCGGAGGTCGGGTTCCTGGCCGGCGTCGCGACGCATCCTGTTGCTCGGGGCAAGGGGTTGTCCCGGCAGGTGTGCGGGTTCGTGACGGCCGAGCTGGTCAAGCGGCACCGACGGGTCGCGTTGATGGTGGACGGCGACAACCCGGCAGCTATCGCGGTCTACCGGCGACTCGGCTACACCTACCGCCGAGTCGCCGCTGCCGGGATGCGCTAGCGCGTCGGCTGCACTGTCAGGGTGGGGCCCGCGGGCTTGCTCGGCTTCACGGACGGCGTCTTGACCGGGGCCGTCGGCGTCTGTGTCGGTGTCGGCGTCGGACCTGCAGTCGGCGGCGGGGTCGTGCGAGTAGCGGGTGCCGGCGGTGGGACGAAGGGTGCCTTCGTGGTGTCCTTGCAGTTGTCCGGGCCGGTGTCGCCGTTCTCGTCCGGTACGACGACGGCCTGCGGGAACAGGTTGCTGGTCGTGTCGCGCGACTGCGTGCCGTAGTTCGTCGCGCAGTCCTGCTGCTCGAGGCTGATCGGGTTCCCGTCCTGGTCGTACAGCCGGACCGGAACCTGCTTGCCCTGGGCATCGAACGGGTAGATGTTCGTGACCGAGTTCCCGTCCAGCATCAGCCCGTTCGACGGCGGGTTGTAGTGCGAGGAGCTACCGCGATAATCGTTGTAGTTGTTGAGGAATCCGAACGACGCCCCGACGTACGCCGCCGCCAGGAACGACGGCACCACGATCGCCGCGACGACATTGAGCGGTACGACGTACCACAGCCAGCGCCTGTCCTGCTGCGTCTTCCGCCCGATCCAGATCGACACCGCCGCACCTGCGACCGCCCCGACCACCGTCACGGAAGCGGCCCCGAAGAGCGCGAAGAATCCACCCGCGCCGATCACGCCGCGGACCACCCACCAGACCGGCTGACCGATCGTCACGAGCTCGTGCCGGACGTTCGGCGGGATCTGGTCGATCCACCCGCGGATCGCGGCCGCGCCGCGCGCACCACGTGGGGTGTCCAGCACGATTCGCGGGTCGTGGCCGCGCAACGCCTGCACGCCGAGGAACGCCGCGACGAACAGGATCCCGAGCCCGAGCAGCCCGAAGAACGCGGTCTCGTCCTGCGACCACGCGAAGATGCCGACGGCAATGAAGAACGGGCCGGCGATCGCGGAGATGAGCCCCCAGCGCAACGCCTTCCAGCCGGCGTCCAGACCGTCCTGGCTGACCGGCGCGGTCCGCGGGGGATAGCCGGCCGCGGTCCGCAGCTCATCGGCGTACTGCGCCGGGGTGCCGAGGCGTTGCTGCAGGTCCGCGAGTGTCGGCTCCGCGCCGAACTCCGCCGCCACCTCGGTCAGGTGACCGCTGACGTCCTGCAGTACGTCCTCCAGCTCGCCGGGCGGCAGATCGTTGAGCTGAGCCCGCACCTGGGCCAGGTAGAGCGCGACCGCTCCGGTCAGGGTGCTGTTCACGCGGCCTCCTTCTCCAGCAGCAGCACCGACATCGTGTCGGCGAAGTGGTTCCAGGTCTTGGTCGACTGGGCCAGCAGGTCGCGGCCGGTCTTGTTCAGCCCGTAGTACTTGCGATGCGGCCCTTCCTCGCTCGGCTGCACGTACGACGTCAGCGCACCGGCCGCGAACAGCCGGCGCAGCGTCCCGTACACGGAAGCGTCCGCCACGTCCTCCAGCCCGGCCGCGCGTAGTCGGCGCAGTACGTCGTACCCGTAGCCGTCGGCGTCGCGCAGTACGGCGAGAACCGCGAGGTCCAGGACGCCCTTGAGTAGCTGGCTCGTATCCATCAGGTCTCCTCCAGCAGGTGTTCCGCGCAGAACAGTACTACACATTGCGGAGTACTGCGGTAACCAGTCTGGGGTTCCGCAATTTCGATCAAGTCGGCGGCGGGTGGAAGGGGGCACAGTGGTGGGCATGGCGGATGTGTTCGAGGAGTTCGTGGCGGTGGTGGCGGCCGGAATGGCCGGGCCCTGCGAGTCGGTGCACGGGGCCGGGCTCGCGGAGCGCGTTCATCTGTCCCGGTTCCACTTCGACCGTGTGATCGGTGCGGTGGCCGGCGAGTCGCCGTTCGCATTCCGGCGGCGCGTGCTGCTGGAGCGGGCGGCGTACCGGCTGCTGACCGAGCCGGTCGCCGTACTCGAGGTTGCTGTCGAGGCCGGGTACGGGTCGCACGAGGCGTTCACTCGCGCGTTCGCCAGGTCGTACGGGATGTCGCCACGCGAGTGGCGACGGGAAGCGTCGCGGGTGTTCTTTCTGACGGCGCCGAGTGGAGTGCATTTTCAGCCGCCGGCCGGGCTACGGCTGCCGGCCCGTAGAAAGGTGAGAGGGATGGACGTACTGGTCAGAATGGTCGAACATCACGTCTGGTTGACCGGCGAGATGATCGAACGCGGCGCCCGCCTGGACGCCGCCGCACTGGACCGACCGATCGAGCTGTCCGTCGAAGGTATCGACGACGACATCTCGATCCGGTACCTGCTGGACCGCCTGGTCTGGCAGGAGGAGATGTGGCTCGCGTCCGTCGAGGATCGCCCGTTCCAGGTCCCCGACTGCGGTCGCGAGGTCACCACCCCGATCTCCGAACTCCGCACCCGCCACGCCGAAGCCGGCTCGCGCTTCGTGGCCCTGGTCAACCAGCTCAACGAGGACGGCCGCTTCGACGAAAGCTTCGTCGACACCACCTGTGAACCACCACGGGTCTTCACCTACGGCGGCATGGTCGCCCACGTCCTGACCTTCGCCGCCCACCGCCGATCCCTCTTGATCGGCGCCTTCTACACCGCCGGCATCCAAGACCTGGGCTTCGGCGACCCGATGCACTTCGTAGCTGAAGGCAACTAACCCCCCGAGTCGTGAAATTCGGCCAGGATCCTCAGCCGATTTTCACGACTCGGCATCGGGGTCACCAGCCAACCGCCACGACTCGGCGGAGCGGTCAGGCGGCGAGGCGGGGGTGGCGGCGGGGGCTAGTTGTTCGGGTCGTGGAGGTTGGGGCGTTGGGTGGGGGTGGTGATGTCGACGTCGATCGGGTTGATCTTGGTGGGGGCGGTGATCTTGCCCGAGGTGACCGGGACGTTGAGTTTGCTGCCGGCCAGGTCGATGTCGATGGTGGCGCCGGTGTCGTTGGGGGTCGTCCACCCGGTGTCGGAGAGGGTGACGGCCAGGCCTAGGACGCGGCCCTTGGGGATGATCTGGTCCTGGGCGCGGAGCGGGACGTTGACCGTCGTCCACGTGCCGGGTGTCAGCGGGGTCGGCTTCGAGAGGGACTTGCTGTGGGCGGCGTCGATCCAGCCGCGGCTGACGATGCCGTGGTCGCTCTGGGTGGTGAGCTTGTCGACGGTGAAGTAGCAGCTGTCGTCGAAGTCGGTGCTCGAACCCTCGCAGGTGCTGTCGTCAGTAGTACGGATCCCGGAGTACCGCTCCGCGTCGCCGTACTCGATCAGGCGGGCGGTGATCGGGGTCGTCGCGGAGTCGGACTTCACCCGGAGCGTGACCGAAGGAGTACCGCTGATCCGCATCGGGGCGGTCAGCGGGGCGGACAGGAACATCTGCCGGCCAGCGATCACCTCGGTCGGATCCGCGACGATGTCGTCCTCGGTGAGATCGGGATCGTCGGTGATCATCAGCGAACCCTTGCCCGCAGCACCTAGTTTGCCGACGGACAACGGGACCTGTGTCGGACGGTTGACGGCCGGCCAGGTCTTGTAGTTGCGCCAGACATCGGGTGTCGTCTCGATCGAGACGGCCGGCTCCTTCATCACGCCGTTCTGCAGGCCCTGCAGCCAGTAGTCGAACCACTTGTGCAGCTCGTCCACCCACTCGTCCCGGCGGAACTCGAACGGGTCGACGTGGTCCTCGAGCCCGAGCCACAGCTTGCGCGGCACGTTGTTGCGCGACAGCGCCGACCACCACTGCGAGAAGTGATTGGTCTGCACGTTGTAGTCGCTGAGCCCGTGGGTCATGAAGACCGAGGCCTTCACCTTCGACGCGTTCTTCGTGTAGTCGCGCTCGGACCAGAACGCGGTGTAGTTGCCCGTGTCATCGTCGTCGTTGTCACCGAGATCGCCGCGAACGTCTTCACACGCGGGGCTGTCGTGACCGACGTACCCGCCGAGCCAGGGCATGTAGTCGTCCGAGTACGGTACGCCGCCGGAGCGGGTGTAGTCGTACCACGAGGAGATCGCCGAGATCGGCACGATCGTCTTCAGGCCCTTCACGCCGGTCGCTGCGACGCCGTTCGCGAGCGTTCCGTCGTACGACTTGCCGATCATCCCGACCGCGCCGGTGGTCCAGGTCGCCTTCACCGCTTGCCCGTCGGCATCGTGTGCGGTGTTGCGCCCGTTCAGCCAGTCGATCACGTCGACCACGGACTGGATCTCGTCGCGGCCGCCGACGTCACCGCAACCGGTCGACCGTCCGGTGCCGAGGATGTCGACGCCGACCATCGCGTACCCGCGCGGGACGAAGTAGTTGTCGTAGAACAGCGGCATCTTCTGGATCTCGCCGTCGCTGTCGTACGTCTTCTTCTCGTTCTCGTTGCCGCGTCCGCAGCAGGAGTAGTACGGCGAGGCGTCCATGATCACCGGGATCTTCACACCGGCGGCAGCGGGCTCGCGGGGCCGGACGATGTCGACCGCGATCACGTCGTCCTTGCCGTCGGAGTCGGTGTCCATCGTGGTGTCGACGTACACCGATTCACGGACCGCGTTCGCGTAGTCGTAGACCGGTTGCGTGCTCTTGGTGCGCGCGTCGACATGCTGCGGCACACTGGGTGCTGCCGGGGCAGCTGCGGGTCCGTCAGGGATCGGAGCAGCCACGGCGGGACCGGTGACGGTCGCGAGGCTGAGTACGGCGGACGAGACCAGGATCGTCACCCTGGCGCGGACGGTCGTCATGGCTGGGAAGGCTAGTCACTCGCGCGCCGCAACGCCAGGTTCTGCCGAGATTGGCAGCGACCTGCCCGATACGCAGCGTGAGAGCGGGCGATTCGGTAGGGTGACCGCCACCGCCCCCGGGGGGACGCACGAAAGGGTAGGCCAGTGAATCTGCGAGCACCGGTGACATTGCTGGACGTTGCACAGCGTGCGGGTGTGTCGGTCGCGACCGCCTCCCGCGTGCTGAACGGCGGGGACCGCGTGCCCCGTCCAGAACTGCAGGAGCGGGTCAAGGCCGCCGCCGACGAGCTCGGCTACACGCCGAACGCACAGGCGCAGGCCCTGGCCAAGTCGTCGACGAACCTCGTCGGCATCCTGGTGCACGACATCGAGGACCCGTACTTCGCCGCGATCGCGAACGGCGTGATGCGCGCCGCGGACGAGCGCAACCTGCTGGTGATGATGGCCAGCACGTTCCGGGACTCCGACCGCGAGATCGCTTACCTGTCGTCGTTGCGGGCGCAGCGGGCCCGCGCCGCGGTGATGATCGGCAGCCGGCGGACCGATGCCGACAGCCTCTCCCGGACGGCGGCCGAGGTGGAGAATTTCCTCAACTCGGGCGCGGGCCTCGCACTGGTCAGTCAGTCCGGGATGCCGGCACATACGGTCGAGCCGGACAACCGCAGCGGATCGGCCGATCTGGCCCGCGAGCTGGTCGCGCTCGGCTGGCGGAAGTTCGCCGTACTGGGTGGTCCGGAGACGCTGGCGACGGCGCGCGATCGGCGGGCCGGGTTCATCGAGGGACTGGCCGAAGCGGGGTTGCAGCCGGTAGCCGTCGAGGCCGGTGACTTCACCCGCGACGGTGGGTACGCCGCTGCCGAGCAACTGCTCGATCGGCAGGCCGATGTGGACTGTTTGTTCGCTGTGAACGACGTGATGGCAGTGGGCGCGATGTCCGCGTTGCGGACGCGCGGAGTCGATGTGCCGGGCAAGCTCGGCGTCGCCGGCTTCGACGACATCGCCACGCTGCGCGACGTGTGGCCGGGTCTGACGACCGTGCGGCTGCCATTGGAGCAGATGGGCCGCCGTGCGCTCGAGCTGGCGATCGAGGGCGGCGATGTGACGACCGAGACGTTCAAGGCCGAAGTCGTACTGCGGGAAAGCACCGCCAAGGCCTGAAATATGCTCTCGGGGTGACTGTCTCCGAGATCTTCGACCCGTCGGCCTGGAAACAGGTCGACGGCTTCGAGCTGACCGACATCACCTATCACCGGGCAGTCGACGCCGGCGTGGTGCGGATCGCGTTCAACCGGCCCGAAGTACGCAACGCGTTCCGGCCGCAGACCGTCGACGAGCTCTACCGCGTGCTGGATCACGCGCGGATGTCGACCGACGTCGGGTGCGTGCTGCTCACCGGCAACGGTCCGTCGCCGAAGGACGGCGGATGGGCGTTCTGCTCAGGCGGCGATCAGCGGATCCGCGGCAAGGACGGTTACAAGTACGCCGAGGGCACGACGGCGGAGTCGATCGACCCGGCACGCGCGGGACGGCTGCACATTCTCGAAGTACAACGTCTGATCCGCTTCATGTCGAAGGTCGTGATCTGCGTCGTTCCGGGTTGGGCAGCCGGTGGTGGACACAGCCTTCATGTGGTCGCGGACCTCACGCTGGCCTCGGCGGAGCACGCGCGGTTCAAGCAGACCGATGCGGACGTGGCGTCGTTCGACGGCGGCTTCGGCTCGGCGTACCTGGCTCGTCAGGTGGGGCAGAAGTTCGCGCGGGAGATCTTCTTCCTCGGTGAGGAGTACTCCGCCGAGGACGCATACCGGATGGGCATGGTGAACAAGGTCGTCCCGCACGCCGAGCTCGAGGCGGTCGCCCTCGAGTGGGGCAAGAAGATCTGCGCGAAGTCGCCGACCGCGCAGCGGATGCTGAAGTACGCGTTCAACCTGATCGACGACGGACTGGTCGGCCAGCAGCTGTTCGCGGGCGAGGCGACCCGCCTCGCCTACGGCACCGACGAGGCCGCCGAAGGCCGCGACGCATTCCTCGAGAAACGCGACCCCGACTGGTCGCCGTATCCCTACGCCTTCTAGGGTTTGTGCCACTTCTGGTTGCCGAGGGCAAACTTCTCCGCCCCGGCCGCCGTTGACCAGCTGGACCTGAGTGCCATCGGCGGTCAACGCCCAGGCGAGATCCATGCACAGCCCTGGATCCACCGACGCGACCGCCCGCCTGTACTTCGGCTTCGCGTGCGGCGTCACCGGCGACCGCCGAGCAAACCTCTTCTACCGCAGCACCCTCACGTGATCATCCGGGCAGCCCGGTTATTCAGAAGCCCCGCCCAGTTGCTTTTGCGGTAAGAAGTTGGCACTCAGCGGCAGTTATGTTCCGCAGAGCTGGTCCCCGAGCACTGGCGTGATCAACCGGTAGATCCGCGCGCGGGCGCATCAGCACGCGACACGGTGACGCACCGCAGGCGAACCTCCGGCTGCCTACCGGGGCCAGTCATCACTGGCTGTCTTCTTTTGTCTTTCAATGGAGAGTTCGAACGGTGGGTTCTGGCGAACCCTGTCCTTCTCTGTCTCTTGTTCTCTTTTCTTCTACTGGGCGACGCCGTACAGGCGGTCGCCGGCGTCGCCCAGGCCGGGGACGATGTAGCCCTTGTCGTTCAGGTGGGAGTCCATGCCGGCGATGACGAGGTTGCACGGTACGTCGAGGTGGGTGAGCTCGCGTTCGACGCGTTCCACGCCCTCGGGGGCGGCTAGCAGGCAGATCGCGGTGATGTGGTCGGCGCCGCGGTCGACGAGGAACTGGATTGCCGCGGCGAGCGTGCCGCCGGTCGCCAGCATCGGGTCGAGGACGTAGCACTGGCGACCGGACAGGTCCTCCGGGAGGCGCTCGGCGTACGTCGACGCGGTCAGCGTCTCCTCGTTCCTGATCATGCCGAGGAAGCCAACCTCCGCGGTCGGGAGCAGCCGGGACATGCCTTCGAGCATGCCGAGGCCGGCCCGCAGGATCGGTACGACGAGCGGCTTCGGCGCGGTCAGCTTGACGCCTTCCGCCTCGGCGACGGGGGTCTGGACGGTGACCGGACCGGTGCGGACGTCCCGCGTCGCCTCGTAGGCGAGCAGCGTGACGAGCTCCTCGGTCAGCCGACGGAACGTGGGTGAGTCCGTGTGCTCGTCGCGCAGCGCGGTGAGCTTGTGGGCGACGAGCGGGTGGTCCACGACGAGGATCTGCATAAGCCGGAACGCTACCTGAGGGATGCCGTCGGCGATTCGCGTCGGGAAACCTCGCTCGCTGTCAGACTGAAAAGTGCACCGGAATCTGCCCTGCCTCGCCCATCAGGGAGTACGCCGATGACCCTCGAGCCCAGACCGCGCCTGGTAGTACCCCGCCGCGACCTCGACCGGCTGCGCCGGCGTGCCGAGTTCCTGCGCGAACTGGAGGAGGCAAAGGCGCTCCGCGACCGGATCGCACCCCGCCGGGCGCGCGTCCGGCAGCTCCGTGAGGCAATGCGGAGAGCGACGTACCATCACTGACTGTTGACGGGTGTTGGTGGATCTGATACCGCTCCGAGATCGCATGGAGAGGCGGAGTCTGGGACGATGACCCGGTGTCCGATGCCATGGCTGGGCCGATGACCACTGACCTCGATTTCGCGGTCGCCGCTTACACCGAGGACGGGAATTGGACCGTCACTCCGCTGGTACTCCGCGGTGAACCGGACCTGTCGACGCTGGTCTCCGCCCTCCGCCGGTACCCAGGTGAGGGCGGCGTGCTGGGGATGGTCTCGGTCGACGAGGACTTCTTCGTGCTGGTTCGTGTCGCCGGCGGCCGGGCCCGGTTGCTGATCTCCGACGTGACCGCGGCGACCGAGTGGCCGATCGCCCGGCAGATCGTCGACGAGCTGGACATCCCGCTGGCCGATGACGACGACGAGCAGGTCCCGGCCGGCGATCTCGCGATCATCGCGGACCTGGGAATGACCGCGATGGACCTCGGTGCGCTCTGCGACGACGTCGACCTCTACCCCGAGGAGATGCTCGAGGAGATCGCCGAGGCGCTTGGGTTCGGCAACCAGTTCCACGACGCGATCGAAGCTGTTGGCTAGCCCACTGCTGCGCCGCGAGTGGTCGCGGTTGATGACGCTCGCGCTGGAAGAGGGCGAGAAGGCGCTGCCCGACGTACCGATCGGGGCCATCGTGGTGGACGCCGACGGCCAGGTGATCGGGCGCGGGCACAACGAGCGCGAGACGACAGGCGATCCGACAGCCCATGCCGAAGTACTCGCGATCCGGGAGGCGGCGCGGCACGTCGGCGAGTGGCGGCTGAGCGGTTGCACGCTGGTCGTCACGCTGGAGCCGTGCACGATGTGCGCGGGGGCGATCGTGCTGTCCCGGCTCGACCGGCTGGTCTTCGCGGCGTACGACGAGAAGGCGGGCGCGGTGGGATCGCTGTGGGACGTCGTACGGGATCGTCGGCTGAACCATCGGCCCGAGGTGATCGGCGGTGTGATGGCCGACGAGGCGGGCGCGCGGCTGCGCGATTTCTTCATTCGTCACCGGCCTTGATATTGTCCTCGGCGGTGGCGTGTCCGAGCGGCCGAAGGAGCGCGCCTCGAAAGCGCGTGACGGGCAACCCCCGTCCGAGGGTTCAAATCCCTCCGCCACCGCCAACCGCCCCTCGGGGCGGAAGATAGGCCGAAGACCCTGATGCTGTGTGATGCGTCAGGGTTTTCGTCTCTCGGGACCTGACGCATCGCACGGGAGGGCCCCATGGATGTTTCGGAGCTCGACCGGGTCCTGCTGGCGGGGGCTGTGGTCCTGCTGGTCGCGGTCGTGGCCGTCCGGCTGACTGCGCGGCTCGGGCTTCCATCGCTGCTTATCTATCTCGGGATGGGCCTGCTGCTCGGCGAGTCGGGGCCGGGGCACATCCACTTCGAGGACGCGCAGCTGGCGCATGCGCTGGGGTTCGCGGCCCTGGTCGTGATCCTGATCGAGGGCGGTCTGACCACCCGGTGGAACGAAGTACGCCCGGTGATGCCGCTCGGGCTCGTCCTCGCGACGGTCGGGGTCGCGGTCAGCGTCGGTGTGGTCGCCTGTGTGGCGCATTTCGTCCTCGGGCTCAGTTGGCAGCTGTCCGTGCTGCTCGGCGCCGTGACGTCTCCGACGGACGCGGCCGCCGTGTTCTCGGTGCTCAGACGGGTGCCGATCCGGCCGCGGCTGCGTGGTGCGCTGGAGGCCGAGTCCGGTCTGAACGACGCACCGACCGTGCTGCTGGTGACCCTCGTGAGCACGGGTGAGGTCGGCGAGAAGGGCATCCTGTCGTTCACCGGCCTGGTGCTGTACGAGCTGGTCGTGGGCGCCCTGTTCGGCCTGCTGATCGGCTGGGTGAGCGTCGGCCTGATCCGACGAATGGCGCTCGGCTCCGCGGGCCTCTACCCGCTCGCAGTGATGTCAGTCGCCTTCATCTCGTACGCCGGGGGCTCCGTCCTCCTGCATGTGTCCGGGTTCGCGGCTGTTTATGTGACCTCGCTGGTGCTCGGGCGGGCGGAGCTGCCGCACCGGATGGCGACCCGGTCGTTCGTGGACGGGATCGCCTGGCTGGCCCAGATCGGGCTGTTCGTGATGCTCGGGTTGCTGGCCTCGCCGGGGCGGTTCCGGCTGAACGACGTACTCGTCGCGCTGCTGATCGGGATCGCGGTGACGGTGGTCGGGCGGTTCGCCTCGGTGGCGATCTCCGCGGCGCCGTTCCGGCTGCCGTGGCGGGAGCAGGCGTTCATCTCGTGGGCGGGGCTGCGTGGCGCGGTGCCGATCGTCCTGGCGACGATCCCGCTTGCCGAGGGTGTGCCGCAGGCGGACCGGATCTTCGATGTGGTGTTCGTGCTGGTCCTGCTGTTCACGCTGCTGCAAGGGCCGTCGCTGCCGTGGCTGGCGGGCCGCCTGAAGGTGCTCGACGAGAACGCGGCCCACGAGGTGGACATCGACGTGGCGCCGCTGGAGTCGCTCGGCGCGGACATGCTCCAGGTCTACGTCCCGAGCGAGTCGCGGCTCGCCGGCGTCGAGATCGGCGAACTGCGGTTGCCGCCGGGCGTCTCGGTCTCGCTCGTCATCCGCGGCGAACACGCCTTCGTGCCGGACCGCCGTACGGTGCTCCGCGCCGCCGACTCGCTGCTGGTCGTTGCCCCGAGCCCCGTCCGCGAACAGACCGAGCGCCGCCTACGAGCCGTCTCCCGGGCCGGCCGCCTGGCCGGCTGGTTCGGCGAACGCGGCCGCGAACAGCACTGAGGTCAGTTCGGGTTCTGGCCTGAGGGGACGGGCTGCGGGGTGTGGATGACCGGGAGGCAGACGGTGGTGCCGGCGGCCACCTGGACCGACGGGATGCCCTTGAGACGGACCGAGCCGAAGCCGGCGCCGATCACCAGGTCGACGGTGTGGTCGGTGCGGCCGTCGGGGACCAGCACGGCCTTCTGGTTGAGCTGACCGGCGACCAGCGCCAGCTCGGGCGAGTTCGCCGCGACGCCGCGGAGCTCGGCCACGTCGACCTTGTTGCCCTTGGGCTCGTTGGAGATCTTGCCGATGTTGAAGCCACGCTGCTTCAGCGCGTCGGCGACCCGCTGCGCGGAGCCCGCCCTGGCGCCGCCGTTGTAGACGTTCAGCACGACCTGCTTCGGGACCAGCCGGTTGTTCGCCAGCTTCTGCTCGACACAGGTCGGCTCGGCGCTGCTGTTGATCAGGGATTTCCAGCCCCACCAGCCCCCGCCGGCGAGAATGCCCAGCAGGATCACCATCGTGATCGGCGTACGCCAGCGAATGCGCGAATGCGGCCGCGGTTGCGGATGTATCGCTGTCATCGGCTCAACCCCCCGTGAGCAGACATGGGTCAGTCCACTACCAAGACCCGAGCGTGGAGGACCTGACGCTGCTGCAGCGCGGCACGGAGGGCGCGGTGCAGGCCGTCCTCGAGATACATGTCGCCCTTCCACTCCACCACATGCGCGAACAGGTCGCCGTAGAAGGTCGAGTCCTCGTCGAGCAGCGCGTTCAGGTCAAGAGTGCCCTTCGTCGTGACGAGTTCGTCCAGCCGCACCTGCCGTGGCGGCAGCGAGGACCAGTCCTTCGGCCGCAGCCCATGGTCCGGGTACGGCCGGTCTTCCCCGACGCGCTTGAAGATCACCTCCCGAAGTCTAGCGGGGTAAAAGGTCTCAGGTGCAGGTCATGAATGTCACCGGAATAGTCCGGAGTTGAATGCAACCTTTTGGCGCCGTTGAGGCGTCCAGCAGGATGGTGAGGACTAGCATGCCGACCGGGTAGTTCCGTCAACCGGGGAAGGCACGCTCAAGATGGCCGAGTCAGATGTCGTGGAGACCGTCAAGCAGGGGTACGCGTTCGAGGGGGCGGCAGTCGAGCTCGGTGCCTTGCTGGTCGACGATGAGCCGAAACCGGAGGCGGCGGTCCGGATCCCGCTCGGGATGATGAACCGGCACGGCCTGGTCGCGGGCGCGACCGGTACCGGAAAGACGAAGACCCTCCAGCTGATGGCTGAGCAGCTGTCCGCGGCCGGCGTCGCGGTGTTCGCTGCTGACATCAAGGGCGACCTGTCGGGCATCTCGCAGCCCGGCGAGGGGAACGACAAACTGCTGGCCCGGACCAAGTCGATCGGCCAGGACTGGACCGCGAGCGGCTTCCCGACCGAGTTCTACGCGCTCGGCGGCCAGGGCACCGGGATCCCGATCCGCGCCACGATCACGTCGTTCGGGCCGGTCCTGCTCTCCAAGGTTCTCGGGCTGAACGACGTACAGGAGTCGTCGCTCGGGCTGATCTTCCACTACGCCGACAAGGCCGGGCTGACGCTGCTGGACCTCAAGGATCTGCGCGCGGTCATCCAGCACCTCACCTCCGACGAGGGCAAGGACGACCTGAAGGAGCTCGGCGGACTGTCCGCGGCCACCGCGGGTGTCATCCTGCGGTCGCTGATCGGATTCGCGGACCAGGGCGCGGAGGCGTTCTTCGGCGAGCCGGAGTTCGACACCGCCGACCTGCTGCAGCAGCGTGACGGCAAGGGCCTCATCTCGCTGCTCGAGCTGCCGAACCTGCAGGACCGGCCGGCCCTGTTCTCGACGTTCCTGATGTGGCTGCTCGCCGACCTGTTCCACGACCTGCCCGAGGTCGGCGACGTGGACAAGCCGAAGCTGGTGTTCTTCTTCGACGAGGCGCACCTGCTGTTCAACGACGCGTCGAAGGCGTTCCTCAACACGATCGC
The DNA here is from genome assembly GCF_004217145.1 of Kribbella rubisoli. Classification (GTDB taxonomy): domain Bacteria; phylum Actinomycetota; class Actinomycetes; order Propionibacteriales; family Kribbellaceae; genus Kribbella; species Kribbella rubisoli. The sequence continues at coordinate 346,626 of NZ_SHKR01000013.1, forward strand.
GCAGACCGTCCGGCTGATCCGGTCGAAGGGTGTCGGCGTCTTCTTCGTGACGCAGACGCCGAAGGACGTGCCGGACGACGTACTGGCGCAGCTCGGTTCGCGGGTGCAGCACCAGCTGCGGGCGCACACGCCGAACGACGCGAAGGCGCTGAAGGCGACCGTGTCGACGTTCCCGAGCTCGTCGTACGACCTGGGCGAGGTGCTGACCCAGCTCGGGATCGGCGAGGCGATCGTGACCGTGATGAACGAGAAGGGTGCCCCGACCCCGGTCGCGTGGACCCGGTTGCGCGCGCCCCAGTCGCTGATGGCGCCGGCGTCCGCGGAGCAGCAGGCCGCGTCGGTTCAGGCCTCGCCGAACAACGCGAAGTATTCGCAGGCCGTCGACCGCGAGTCGGCGTACGAGATGCTCGCGGCGAAGGTGCAGGCCGGGGCGGCGCAGGCCGAGGCCGAGAAGCAGGCCCAGGAGCAGGCCAAGCAACAGCAGCAGGAGCAGCGGCAGGAGTCGCGGCCGCGGACACAGAAGCAGGAGAAGTCGATGGTCGAAGAGGTGATCGGCTCGTCGGTGTTCAAGCAGTTCGCCCGCTCGGCCGGCCGGGAGATCGTCCGCGGGCTTTTCGGTGCTGCCCGAAGGCGCTGATCTTCCTTCCGTGCAAGGGAAATCCTGCAGTTGATTGTTGATCAAACGACTGAATAGTGAAGGATTGTCGATCGTTCCCAAGTCGTCATCCACAGCCGCGCCGCCACGGATTGGGACCTGACGCTCACTCGTCGTACCGTGTGAGGTGATGGTTGCACAGAGTAGGCGAGCGATACGATCCTGGGCGCTCTGGACCCTGACGGTTCCGGCGTTCGCCGTCGTGGTGCTCGTCGACCTGGCCGCCATCGGGTACGGCGTGCAGGCGTTCACCGACCGCCCCGACTGGCGCGGGCTGGATGTGGTGTTCGCGCTGACCGTCTCCGCGCTGATCTCGGTCGAGGGCGCCCGCCGGGTGGAGAACCGGCGGCGGCGCGGCGGCGCGCTGCACAAAGACCTCGCTCCGGCCTGGATGATCGCCGCGGCCGTGATCCTGCATCCGGCGCTCGCGATCCTGGTCGCCGTACTGCTCCGGATCTGGTGGCGGATCCGGGCCGGCAAATGCATCCCGTACCGGTGGGCCTTCTCGACGGCGGTCCATGTGCTCGCGGTCGGCGCCGCGCATGCGGTCTTCGTCTCGCTCCGGGGCGTCACTGGCGGCGACCTCGGTCTGGTCGTCTCGATGGTCGGCGCTTCGGCGGCGTACGTCGCGACCGACACAGTGCTGTGCGGGCTGGCGATCTCGCTGATCATCCCGGGTAGCAGTCGCCGCGAGGCGGTCGGCGGGCTCGACGACCTGTGCACCGACGCGACCGCCGCCACGCTCGGCTGTCTGCTCGCGGCCGCCTGCCTGATCAGCCCCTGGTTCGCGTTCGTCGCGATCCCGATCACGCTGACCGCGCAGCGTGCGCTGCTCCTCGGGCAGTTGGAGTCCGAGGCGCAGACCGATCCGAAGACCAGCCTGACCCGGGTCGACTGGTGGCGTCGGCGGACCGAGGACATGCTCCGGACGGTCCGGACCCAGCGCGAGCCGATGGCGGTCCTGCTGATCGACATCGACCACTTCAAGCAGGTCAACGACCGGCACGGTCACCTGGTCGGCGACGAGGCCCTGCGCGCGGTCGCGACGATCCTGCGCAGCGCGATCCGGGCGAAGGACGTGATCGGCCGGTTCGGAGGCGAGGAGTTCGTGATCGCGCTCCCGGACACCGGGCTCGACGAGGCGACCGTCACCGCGGACAGGCTTCGCAACGCGGTCTCCGCCAGCCCGCTCGCTGCGATGTGCGCCGGCGTACTCGACGATCCGGATCTGGATCCGGACACGTTCCACCTGACCGTCAGCATCGGCGTTGCCGTGTATCCGAACGACGGGGCGACGGTCGACGACCTGCTGCTCCGCGCCGACCGCGCGATGTACGCCGCCAAGGCCGCCGGCCGCGACCGCGTTCGCCTGGCCGCCGACATCATCGCGCTGCCCCGGCTGACCGCCTCCACACAATTCTCCGAACAAGCAGAACCTTTGGCCCAGGCGCAGCGTCCTGTGAGGTGAGAGCGGCAGGACGGAGCGCAGATGGCGGCGACGGGGAGTCGTGACGACGACTTCACGGCTTTCGTGCTGGCCAGATCCGCGCGGTTGGTGCACTTCGCGCGGATGCTCTGCGGGGATGCCGGGCTCGCCGAGGACCTGGTGCAGAACGCTTTGGAGAAGGCGTACCTGCGCTGGGACCGGATCGAGCTGGCCGACCCGTTCGCGTACGTGCGGCAGGCCGTGGTCAACCAGCACCTGTCCTGGGTACGACGACGGCCGTGGCGGGAGCGCCCGAGTGGCGGGGCGACCGAGCTGGACCTGTTCCTCGGCCCGGTCGTCGACGATCCGTCCGGTGCAGTCAACCGGCGGGTGGGGCTGGGGGCCGCGCTCGCGACGTTGAGCCGGCGGGAGCGTGCGGTCGTCGTACTGCGGTATGTCGAGGACCTGACCGAGCGGCAGACCGCCGAGGTCCTCGGGGTCGCGGTCGGCACGGTGAAGAGCGCCAACGCGCGGGCCCTGGAGAAGCTGCGCGCTGCTCCGGAGCTGAGCGGCGTACCGGTGGGGGAGCGAGCATGAACGACATCGAGGACGAACTGCGGGGTCTGTTGGCGCCGGGGGACGCCGGTACGCCGCTGGACCCGACGCGGGTGATCGCGGGGGCGCAGCGCCGGCGTGGCCGACGGAATCTGGCGACGGTTGCTGCTTCGGTTGCTGTCGTGTCGGTGGTGGCGGGAGGGGTGGTCGGGAGCCACTCGCGCGGCGGTCCACCGGAGCCCGCTCGGCCGGCGCCTACTACCGGGGTCGCCCCGACGCCTCGTCCAACGCCGACGTCACCTGCGACGACTTCGCCGACGATGCAACCGACCGCGACCCCGACGTACCCCACGCGAATGAGCCCATCGCCGACACACGCGCCGCCTCCCACCGCAATACCACCGACCGCGCCGCCGTCCAGGATGCCGACGAACGTGCCGCTCCGCCCACCGACCTCGCCCACCGCGTCCTTGCCGACGCCGGCCCGGGGCCTTGTTCCAACCGCCACCCCCAGCCGCTCGGCCTACACGGAGACGCCAACCGTCGCCCCGACGCGCTGAGCAGAACCTTTCCGCGGCGGTTCGCGTCCTTCAGCCCGACCGAACACCAGAAGGTTGCGGAGGGCAACGATGAGAGAAGTAGGACCGAACCGGCGCATCACGCGGCTGGTACTGGGCGGAATCGCTGCAGCGGCGGTGGTGGTTGTCGCTGTCGCGGGGACTGCGATGGCGCGCAGCGGATCGGCAGACGGCGACGGCGGTACGCCGGTCCACGCCACCCCGAGCCCGACCCCGGACCAACCAACCGCCTCCCCGAGCCGGACCCCCGAAGCCACCGCCTCCCCGAGCGCCGTCCCGCCCAGCACGCCAACCCTGCCGCCAACGGTGTCACCAACCCGCGACCCCCGCCCCGCACCATCCCTCCCGCCAACAGCAACGCCAAGCCGCGTTCCGACGGTTGCTCCAACCAGAGCCCCGCGACCGGTCCCGCCAACCGCGACACCGACCCGCTGGTCGACGCCGGTGCCGAGCGCAACCCCGACCCAGCCCCCACGCGCAGCCCGCCCCACGCCAACCCGGGCCGGCAAGTAGCTCAGTCGGTTACAGACCAAGCGCCGGACCGCACGCACGTTGAGCGTGTGGCCGGCGCTTGTCGGGAGTTGGGGTCAGCAGGTGCTGAAGGTGCCGGATGAGATCCAGGCTTTGGCGACGTACATGCCGGTGCTTACTCGGAGCCAGATGTTGGTGGTGCCTTGGGAGCCGGTGACGGTTTCGCCGGTTGTCTGGCATTCGACGGTGACCTGGGCGGACTTGCCGGCCATGCCGACGACGGCGCCGGTGGAGTTCGGGGCGTTGCGGACGTTCAGGTATCCCGACGAGATCGAGACCGTCCCGCGGCCGCCGTCGCCCGTCCACAGGTACGTCACGTCGACGAACCCGTTGTCCGCCAGCTTCAGCGCATCCCAGAACACGCCGTCTGCAAGGTCGATCCCGGCCGGGTTCGCGACGGTTCGGCCGAACTGATCCTTCTTGCCGTTGTATCCGTCCTGGTACGCCGCCTGCGCCTCGGGCTTGCCCTGCGGCAGGTCCTTCCACATCTCGCGGGTCGCGCTCGGGTTCCAGTAGTCGTCCTTCGTGTTCCACGGGCCGACGTCCCAGACCGGCTCGAAGGCGCAGCGCGACGCAGTACAGACCTTCACCGAGTACGTACCGGATCCGTTGCCGGACAGGCCGCGGCGTGAGGGCAGTGCGACGAAGTGGTCGCGGCTGATGATCACGTGGCCGTTGGCCGTCGTACCGCCGACCAGACCTTCACGGGTGGCGAACACGTGCGACTTGAGCGGCGCGGCCTGAACGCTCATCCGTGGAGCCGCGACCTTGTCTGTCGGTTGGACGGTCAGACCGGAGACGGATGGGCTACCGCCGGTCGGTGGTGCGGTGAGGATCACCCGCAGCTGGACCTGGTCGCTGGCGCCGGGCAGTGCGGTCGGGGTGCCGGCCTTCGCCTCGGTCCACTCCGACCATCGGCCGTCGGCCCAGGCCCGCATGTCGACCGTCCCGGACATACCGTTTGGTATGGCGGCCGAGTAGCCGACCACCACGGCCGAGGTCAAGTCGGCGAAGTGGACCGGGGTGAGCTCGGCCAGGCCAGTGCGTTGGTTGATCTCGGCCGAGCCGATCGCGGCGGGTGCGTCGCCGAGGATGATCCGGCCGCCTTCGACGCGGACGTTGCTCGACCCGGCGACCGTCCGCGAGACGGCGACGGGCTGGGACCCAGCGACGGGCCGGGAGGCGCCGGCGCGATCGGAGGCGGCGGGCTAGGAGGCGGCGGGCTGGGTTCCTGCGACGGGGTCGGACCTACCGGCGGGCTGGGAGGCGGTGGTGGGATCGGGTGCGGCTGCGGGATCAGTGGTGGCGGCGGTGCTGGGCAAGGTTGGGGTAAAGATCGCCGCGGTCACGGCCAGACAGGCGGCGAGTGCGGCTGGGCGACTGGTACGCATGGGCGGAACCTCCGGGGCGGTGAAGGCTTGTGCACCCAATGTGACAAACAAACACCGCCTCTGTATAGACCGTGAATAAATTTCTCCTGACCGAACAGAACCTGATCGGTGACTCAGCGGGTTTGGACCGTTGTGACAGAGGCTGAGGAGAATCGATGACCCGGACCGCGGACGCCGACTTCGAGCGATTCGTCGTGGCGCAGTCGACCCCCTTGCTCCGCTTCGCGGAGATGTTGTGCGGCGATCGGCATACCGCCGAGGACCTCGTACAGCAGGCGTTGATGCGGTCGTATCCGAAATGGCACCGGCTGGAGGGCGACCCGTTGCGGTTCGTCCGGCGGGTGCTGGTCAACCGATTCCTCTCCCAGGCCCGCCGGCGCTGGAACAACGAAGTACCCAGTGATCCGGTAGCAAACGATTGGGACCAGCGAGCGGTGGCGGACTTCGCCGGGGCGGTCCAGACCAGGGAGGCCGTGCTCTCGGCTCTCAACGGTCTGACCGTCCGGGAGAGAGCCGTGGTCGCGCTGCGCTACTCGCAGGATCTCTCCGAGGCCGAGACCGCCGAGCTGCTCGGTATGGCGGCCGGGACCGTGAAGAGCACGGCCTCCCGGGCGCTGGCCAAGTTGCGTCTGGCACCCGACCTGATCGACAGCGGAGTTGGAGGAAACTGATGAGTGACGAGCAGCAAGTACGGAACGCGCTGACGTATGAGATGGACCCGTGGCAGCCGGACGCAGGTGACCTGATGCGGCGCGGCAAGCGGCTGACCTGGCTGCGTCGGGGACTGGCCGCGGCGGGCGTCACCGCCCTGGCCGGAACCGTTGCGACGGTGTCCGCCGCGGTCGGCGGACCGACCCTTCCGGTCAAGAACCTGCTGGTGGGTGGAAAGCCTCCGGTACCGGCGGTGATTCCGGCCGGTACGCCGACGGCGCCGTCGATCGACCCGACCTGCCTCCCGGCCAAGCCCAAGCTGCCCAAGGTGGTCGTGAACAAGACGATCGACCCGAACAACCCGCCGAAGCCGACGCTTCCGGCCAAGCCCACCCTGCCGGCGAAGCCGTCGCTGCCGACCGCCAAGCCGACGCTCCCGAGCCTGCCGACCACCCGGCCCTCGTTGCCTGGTAAGCCGACCCTGCCGGCGGGCAAGCCCACGCTGCCGACGCGCCCGGGCATCCCCACCACCAAGCCGACCTGGCCGACGACGAAGCCGACGCTGCCGGGCCGCCCGCAGGTGCCGACGACCAAGCCCACACTGCCGACCCTTCCGTCGGGTAAGCCCAGCCTGCCGACGACGAAGCCGACCCTCCCGTCGCTTCCGACGGCCAAGCCGACGCTGCCGAGCAAGCCTTCGCTCCCGGCCAAGCCGTCGCTCCCGACCGCGAAGCCGTCGTTGCCGGCCAAGCCCGCGGTTCCGGCAGTACCGGACTGCGTGCAGGGCGTGCCGACCGGCAAGCCCACGCTGCCGAGCAAGCCGAACCTGCCCGGCAAGCCGTCCCTGCCGACCGCGAAGCCGACCGCACCGAAGCCGGCTGTGCCGACCGTGACGGTCTCGGCCGGCGTGAAGGTGACGGTCCCGGTCAAGCCGCACAGCAAGCCGACGCTGCCGTCGATCCCGACCACGAAGCCGACGCTGCCGAGCTCGACCTCCAAGCCGAGCTTCCCGACGCCGACCGTCCCGACGGCGTTCCCTACCGGCCTACCCTCCTCAGGCCGGTAGGGCTCCCGGCCACCGGCGAGTAGGCCCTCCCTGCAAGACCTACTCGCCGGTGGCCCCATCCACGAGCTCGCGGGCCACGTCCAAGTGGCCCGCGTGCCGTGCGTACTCCTGCAGGACATGGAACAAGATCCAGTTCAGCGTCGGCCGATTGTCGGGCCTGAACCGCCCGCCGGCCGCCGCAACCGTCGCGGGGTCCGCGCCGCTGACGACCTCGCGCGTGAACTCACCACCCGCATGCAACTGAGCCAGCAGGCTCTCCAGCGAGTCGTCCGCCGTCACCGCCCAGCGACCGTCGGGATCATCTCCGGAGTCACCCCACGGATGCTCGACCTGTTCAGCGGTGAAGCCCCAGCGCAACCACCGTCGCTCCATGAAGACAAGGTGCTTCAGCAGCTCGAGCGGCGACCATCCAGAGGGCAGCCGGCTGCCGCGTAGCTCGGCGTCGCTCAGCCCCGTCAGCTTCGTCTCGATGATCTCGCGATAGCGATCGAGGTACTGCAGATGCAGCTCGATCGTGTCGGCGACGTCCCTGGCCGGCTTCACGAAAGGCTCCGCAAGTACTGCGCGGTCGCATCGTCGGCGGGATAGAACGACTCGATCATCAGCTCGGACACCGTGACATCGAGCGGCGTGCCGAAGGTCGCGATCATCGTCAGCAGCGACAACTCCCGCCCGTCGTGCGTGAGCTTGAACGGTACGACGACCTCGGCCGGCCCGGGTGGTGCCGGCTTGTCGTCCATGGCGTACTCGCGGAGTTCGTCGTACAGGTCCTGGAGTTCGGGGTCGGCGGTGCTCGCGGCCTGGCGTTGCAGGCTGGCGAGTGCGCTGGCGCGGACCTCGGCGATATTGCCGATCCGCTTGGCCAGGCCGTCCGGGTGCAACGTCAGCCGGAGCGCGTTGATCGGTGCCTGGAGCAACTTCTCGTCGACGCCCGCGGTGAAGATCTGGATCCCGGCGTTGGTCTCGACGATGTTCCACCAGCGGTCGACGACAAGCGCCGGGAACGGCTCATGGGCCTTGAGCAGGCGGCGCAGCGTCGTACGGACAGCGAGCATCGCCGGCGAGTGCAGCGACGCCTCGCTGTAGATCGGCGCGAACCCGCCTGCGAGCAGCAGCTGGTTCCGGTCCCGCAGCGGTACGTCGAGATGCTCGGCCAGCCGCAGCACCATCTCGCGGCTCGGCTTGGACCGCCCGGTCTCCACGAAGCTCACGTGTCGCGTGGACACCTCGACCCGGTTCGCCAGCTCGAGCTGACTGAGCCGGCGCCGCTCCCGCCACCCGCGCAGAAGCTCGCCCACCGGGCGCTGGAACGTCTCCTCGATCGTTGCTGCCATACCCCGACCGTAGCGGTCGGCGTAGACATCGCCATTACCTCTGACGTCATCGACCGCTGCCCGGGTACGGCGGCAAGGTTCTGGTCATCGCAACCTTCCGAGGAGGAAACACCATGAACGCAATCGCTCTCGCCGACCAGTACTTCGCGATGTGGAACGCCGCCGACGCCGACCATCGCGCCGAGCTGATCGCCGGAACCTGGACCGACGACGCGACCTTCCAGGACCCGAGCTTCGAGACCACCGGGCACGACGAGCTGAACAAGCTGGTCGGCGCCGCGCAGCAGATGTTCCCGGGCCTGTCCTTCGTCCGCACCGGCGACATCGACGAGCACCACACCTACCTGCGCTGGACCTGGCACCTCAAGGCCGACGGGCAGGAGCCGGTCGCCGGCGGCACCGACATCGTCGTCCTCGACGGCGACGGCAAGATCCAGAAGCTGATCGGCTTCCACGATTTCGCCCCGGAGCACTGAACTACACAACAGCCCGGAACCGTGGAACGGGTCATCCATCGGTGTTGGGGGTTCTCTGCTGACGTACGAAGGGAGAACCCCCAAGACGAGTGGATCACCCCCGAAAGAGGGCGCGGAATGTTAATTGGGTGGAAGGTCGGGGGTGGTCGGAGCAGCATGGGCGAATGCTCACTGCCGAAGAGCTGGATGTCTTCGAGCGCGACGGGATCGTGAAGCTCCCGTCCGCGTTCTCCGCCGACGATGCCGCGCGGATGCGGGACAGCTTGTGGGACGAGCTCTCCGAGCGGCACGGGATGGACCGCGACGACCCGTCGACCTGGACTCCGTCGCGGCCGACGGGTTTGAAGAGCACGAAGTCGTCTCGGGCGGCCCACGCGATCCTCGGGCCGCGAGTGCGATCGGCGCTCGACGGGCTACTGGGTGAGTGGCTCGAGCCGAAGCATCAGGGCCAGGTCCTCGTGACGATGCCGGAGGGCGGGCCGTGGGCGGTTCCGCATCGCCAGTGGCACACCGACGTGGGGTTCGAGGAAACGCCCGAGTCCGTGAAGATCTGGGCTTTGCTCGGCGACCTCGAGCCGGGTGGCGGCGGGACTCCGCAGGTGGCCGGCTCGCACAAGGTGATCGAGCGCTTCCTGACCACGACCGAAGAGCGCGAGTTCAAGGCTGTGCGGGACGAAGTACTGCGGTCAGATCCGTGGTTCCGCAACCTGACGTCCGAGGAGCGCACGGTGGACCCGATGGCGCCGGCCGACCTGGACGGTCTGCAGGTCCGGGTCATCGAGCTCACCGGTCAGGCAGGTGACGTGTACCTGACCCATCCGTGGATCCTGCACTCGATCGCGCCCAACGCGGCCGACACACCCCGGATGATGCGCAGCCGCTTCATCTTCAAAGCGCATTGACCAGTCGGGCGCATCGGACCGGGTCCTCGGTCAGGCCTGACGCCAATCCCCACAGCCAGTAGTCGACGGTTCGCCAGATCACCCAGTCGCGGGCGCGGTCCCGGTCGAGGCCGGCCTCACGAACCGCGAGATCGAAGTACGGGACGATATCGGTCATCCGGTCGAGGTCCCACCACAGAACGCGACCGAGGTCGAACTCGATGTCGCCGCGGTACAGCACCGGGTCGACCATCAGCCAGGCCTCCCGGTCTCCGGCGAGGACCTGGCCGGAGTGGAAATCGCCGTTGACCGCCGCGGTCGACGTGGTCTCGGTCGGGGCGATGTCGAGTGCCTCGCGCAGGATCGCGACGTCGAACGGACGGCCGAGCCGCTCCCACTGCGGCTCCAGCTCGGCTGATCGCGTCGTCACGATGTCCGCGGTCGACAGCGCTTCCTCCGGCCCGGGTACGGCGATCCTGCGCATCAGCTGGCCGAGTACGGCGATCACCTCGTCGATCGGCCGCGTCGTCAACGGAGTCGACAGCCGCTCGAGCAGCATCGCCCCGGACCCGGCGTCGGCGTCCAGCAACAGGACCATGCCGCGGCCGTCCCACCAGTTCAGCGCCCAAACCTGCTGCGTGACCTCGTCACCGGGCGGCGACATCCGCAGTACGAGCTCCATGCCGTCCCGCTCGACCGGCACGACGATCGCGTTCGACCCGTGGGCGATCGGGCCTGCTACAGCGAGGTTCCAGCGGCGGCATTGCTCGTCGACTGCCCGGGGCAACGACTCCAGCCAGGCCTGCCCTTCGGTCCACCAGCGCGGCATCTCGAGGAACGTCCCGGGCAGCTCGATCACCCTGGAACCGTAGCGGGGCAACCCGGGGCAGCGCTTCGGATTTCCAGAAGGCCTCCCCGGAAACGGGATCGCAGACCATGATGTGGGACATGGGCGGAGAGGTTGAGGTTGACGGGTTGCAGTTCGACCCCGAGGTTTCCCGGCAGATCGAGTCGGTGTACACGACGCCGGATGTGATCGAGCAGCGACGAGTGGTGCGGGCGGCCTTGGCGTTGCGGCCGGGGGACCGGGTGCTGGACGTCGGTGTCGGCCCGGGGTTGCTGGCGGCGGAGATGTCCGGCGAGGTCGGGCCGGACGGGCGGATCTGCGGGATCGACATCAGCGAGAGCATGCTGGCGATCGCGGGGACCAGGACGGATGTCCCCGGCGGACCCGGGATCGAGTTGGAGCTGGCTACGGTCGCCCGGATCCCGCATCCGGCGGAGAGCTTCGACGTGGTGGTGTCGACCCAGGTCTTCGAGTACGTCGACGACGTGGCCGGCGCGCTCGAAGAGGTACGGCGGGTGCTGCGGCCGGCCGGTCGCGTCGTACTGCTCGACACGGACTGGGGATCGGTGGTGTGGCGGTCGAGCGACGACGAGCGAATGGCTCGGGTACTGACCGCGTTCGAGGACCATCTCGCCGATCCGCATCTGCCCCGTACGCTGGCCGACGTACTGGCCAAGTCCGGTTTCACGCTCACGCACGAACAGGTGGTGCCGATCCTCAACACGGCGTACGACGCGCGTACGTACAGTGCCGGGCTGATCGACATCGTGTCGGAGTTCGTACCGGGTCATGCGGGTGTGACGGAGGACGACGCGCGCGCCTGGGCGGATGATCTGCGGAGTCTGGGGCCGAGCTACTTCTTCAGCCTGAACAGGTATCTGTTCGTCGCATCCGCACTGTGAGACCCCGTACCCCGGCGGGTGCATCCTGGGAGAGACACACCCGCCGGGCCGGTCGTTCTCCCGCCCCTCAGTGGGAGAACTCGCGGCTCGGTGAACACCACCCATGCCCGAATGGCACTGACCGAACCGCGGGACCACCTAGAGGTACCCCAACTGGCCGCTTCGCACACACCCCGGCACGCGAATCGGACGGAAAACTTCACGTTCCTCAAACCTTTACACCTAGTTACCTGACCTAGCACCCGCTTACGCTGGTCACCGATTTCGCCCGCCGGGGGTCGGCGCGCGATCGATTCAGGGGGAAGGAACGGGGCAATGCCGGAAGTGTTCGACGACGAGTTGACCGATGACGAGCTGGACCAGCTGGAGGCGCTCGGCGCCGCCGAGGACGCGGAGCTGATCCTCGGCCCGGCGACCGGGGATAAAGATGCCTGAGGCAAGGATTTCCTGGCGCGGCGTCACGATGAACAGGCGGACGGTGTCGATGGTCGAGGCCGCCGAGCAGCTGTACAGGTCCAAGTTCGCGATCCTGCAGGGCTCGTACAGCAAGGGCGGTGTGGAGGCGTCGGCCGGCACCCACGACGGTGGCGGCGCGGTCGATATCGACGTACGGACGAAGAGTGCCGCGCAGCGGGTCGCGGTGGTGAAGGCGATGCGTGCGGTCGGGTTCGCCGCCTGGCTGCGGACGCCGGCGCAGGGCAACTGGCCGTACCACGTGCACGGGATCGCGGTCGGCGACAAGGAGCTGTCCCGCGGTGCGGCGATCCAGGTGACGGAGTACCACCGCAAGCTCAACGGGCTGGCCAACCGGGGCAAGGACGACGGGCCGCCCGGGTACTACGGGATGACCTGGGAGCTGTACCTGAAGGCACACCCGCCGAAGCAGCCGGTTCCGGACTCGACGATCTCGCTGGCCGCGATGGCGTACGCGCGGACGCATGACGCGATGACCGGCGTGTGGGGCGCGGACCGGGCCCGGGTGATCGCCTGGGCGGCGCACCCGCGGGTCGGCGCGATCACCAAGGCCGAGACGGTGCCGGCGGCGGGCGTGCCGTGGCACCTGCATTTCCAGCGGGTGATCCGGAAGGTCCAACTGCACTTCAAGCTCGAGGTCACCGGGATCTTCAACAACTCGGTCGCCGCGGAGATGAAGCGGTACGGGTACACGATCGTCGCCTGAGCTCTGCGCTTCGGCGCATCACGACATGGGCAAGGCCCCACCGGTAGCAGCCGGTGGGGCCTTGTTGGTCCACTACCGCCCGGGCATCCCCGGTGCAGCTGTGGAGGTGGAGAGCGGAACCGACGCCGATGCAGGGGTCAAGACGTCAGCTCCGCTTGTCTATGGAGTTGTCACCCTCGGGTCCGCCGCCCAGACCTGCGCCTGGTGGAACTCGAGGTGCTGCCGCAGCCCGGCCGGAGTCGCGCCGATGCCGAGATGGTTCATCGTCGGTACGACGACCGCACGGACGTCGGACCGCTTCACTTCGTCGAGCAAGGCGTGGAAGGCAGCTGACTCGGCCGCATCGCGCTCGGTGTAGACGGTGCCGAGGGTGAACCCCTCCGCGCTGGCGAAGGCGACCAGTGAATCGGTCGCCGCGGCCAGCTCCTCCGCGCAGCTCAGCGCGTCAGCCCGTACATACCCGAGCAGCGTCGGCCGGGTGGTCATCGTTCTGCGCTGTCCACCAGCACCGGCTCGCTCGTCACCCGGAGGGAGGCGAACCGCCGACGCATAGCTTCCTCGTACTGCCCTGCCTGCTCCACATTCGTGGTGTGGTCCGCGATCGGGTGAGCGCCGAACCAGACCCGCACCCGACGGTGCGTTGCGGGGGTCTCGAGCGTCTCGGTCATCGCGGTTCCTTCAGCAGTGTGTGGTTGGCCCCGAACGGCTTTGTCCGGCGCTGAGTAAAGAACACAACATCGGCGGGCCCTTCGGAACAGTTTGGAAGGGACCTTTACAGAGGCCTAACGCAGAGTAGGGAAACCCTACGAACCCGCAGGTCAACGGCCACTCCGACCGGTACCCGGGGAGCCAGGAAACCATGTCAAGAATGTTTGCAGCAATGTGCCGATAACGATTCGGAGACGCCCTGGGGGTATTCAGCCAGGGCTAAAACCTATGATGTCCTGCTAACCCTTTGCACTGATTCGCTCACGCATTGAATGTGCCGTTCCTGGTGAAGCTTGCGGGATGACGCGGTACGACGACCATCGTGAGGGCTGCTGCGCAGACGGCCAGCGCTGCGATGAGGTTGAGGGTGAGCGGCAGATAGAGGACGAGCGTCATCGCGGGGGCGGCGAGGGCGCCGATCAGCAGGGCCAGTGAGTCGGCGGCGAAGAAGAGCGCGCCGACGCTCGCCAGGACGGCGGTTGGCGCTGTTCGCTGGATCGTGGTCTGCACTGTGATGAGCAGGATGCTGCCGGGTAGGCCGATCAGAACTGCTGCAGCGACGGCTATCGGGACGTTGGGGGCATTGAACAGCGCGAAGTACGCCAGGGCTGTGACGAATTGGGTGATTGTGAGTAATTCGCGGGTCCCGAGGAGCCGGGCGGCTCTGGTGCTGAGGGCGGCGCCGATGAGGTATCCGGCGCCGAGGCCGGAGATCAGGTAGCCGACGACGTACCCCTGGGCGTGCAGGCGGCCGATCGTGAACGGGACGAGGAGCGCGGTCAGGCCTGCGTTCGCGGTGAGGAAGACCGTCTGGCCGATGAGGATGCCGCGGAGCGCCCGATTGTTGAGGACGGCGCGGAGTCCTTCGAGGGGACGTGGTGGTACGCCGGTGGTCGGGTGCCGGCGTGTGCGGACCGTCGCGATTGTTGCCGCCGACAACAAGTAGCTGACGATGTCGACGATCAGCACGAACTTGATCCCGGGGCCGGCCAGCAGGAGTGCGCCGAGCGGCGGCGCGGCCAGCCGGATCGCGCTGCTGGTGACGGCGTTGATGGCGTTGGCCTTCGCGAGTTCGCTGCCCGTGCCGACTACGGCCGGGAGTAGGGCGCGTACGGCGGGCCGGAAGACGGTCGTCGCGGTGTTCTCGAGCAGGATCGCGAGGTAGATCAGCCAGACGTGATCCCGGTCGGCGAACAGGATCAGCCCGACTGCGGCGGCGCTGGCGAGGTCCGCGATCCACATCGCCCGCGCCAGGTCCCAGCGATCGAGCAGTACGCCGGCCCAGGGGCCGATCACCAACGCCGGAAGGGCTTCCAGGGCCAAGGCCAGGCCCGTCGCGACCGCTGAGCCGGTCAACGTGAACACGTAGAACGGGATCGCCACGATCAGGAGCCAGGACCCGATGCCCGACACTGCGCCGCTGAACCAGAGCCTCCGGAAATCTCTCACGTCGCCGGAATCTATCCTCTAGAAATAGACATGGGCAAGAGTTTTCTGTGAAGATAATCCCCATGGAGTTGGGTGAAGTACTGCGCGACCGTCGCAAGGCGGCCGGGCGGACCATCGCGTCGGTAGCGGTCGACGCCGGTCTGTCCGTTCCGTACATCGCGAATCTGGAGAATGGTCGGGGCAATCCCACGGTCGCCGCGCTGGATCGGCTCGCGACGGCGCTCGGGGCTCAGCTTGAGGTGCGGATCGGGGATTCAGAGCCACCGGCTCCGCTGTCGGTCGGGGGCGAGTTGGTGTCCGGGTCCGATCGGGCCGACTCGGTTGTCGCCCTGCTCGCCGATGCCGCCGGCGGGGCGGGTGGCGCTGCTCGGGCGGGTGGCGTCGGTGGGGCGGGTGGCGCTGCTGGGGCCGGTGCGGCCGTTCGTGGCAGGTCTCGGGTGGCGGTCCGTCGGGATCTGGTCGCGGCGCTCGACTCGCTCGCCGCCTTGCTCGGTCGCAGGCCGAGCGCGGCCGACCTGAGCC
The DNA here is from genome assembly GCF_004217145.1 of Kribbella rubisoli. Taxonomy (GTDB): domain Bacteria; phylum Actinomycetota; class Actinomycetes; order Propionibacteriales; family Kribbellaceae; genus Kribbella; species Kribbella rubisoli. The sequence goes on from NZ_SHKR01000013.1 coordinate 361,778, forward strand.
GGTTCCTCGACCTGCTCCAGCTCTCGCAATCCGGTCGCGGGCTGTGATCGGCGCATCGTAGGGTCCGGGTCATGGACATCGGTGCGCGGATCGCCGCGGCTCAGTTGACCGGTTCGGCGCGCTCGAAGCGGCAGGTGATCGCTGGGCCGCTGGCCGGCATGTTGCACGACGACGACGCCTGGTACCTGTCCGGCGTACTCGCGGCCGACCCCGGGCAACCATTCGATCCGGACGAGATTCCCTGGGCGATCGAGACGATCCGCCAGGCGTTCGCCGCCGAAGGACGATGGGTGCACGCGGAGTTCGTCGACGAGGCGAACCCCGGCCTGGCGGAGGCGCTCGCGGCGCAGGGGATGACGATCGTGTCGCACCTCCCGCTGCTCGTGGTCGAGCCTGATGAGCTGATCGTCCCGTCGTTGCCGGCTGGTACGACGGTGCAGGTGGTGTCGTCTCCGGAGGAGCAGGCCGTGGCGAATGCGGTCGCCGCCGAGGCCTACGAGATGGAGAGCGCCGACTTCGCCTTCAAGCCTGACGCTGCGGACGGCGGTGCGGTCATCGTTTACGTGGACGACGTACCGGCCGCCACCGCAGCGTGGACGGCAGTCGCCGACGAGGTCTCGGAGGTTGCCGGCGTAGGCACCATCCACAGCCACCGCCGCCGCGGCCTGGGCGCCATCGCCACCGCCTACGCAACCCAGAACGCCTTCAACCTGGGCGCCGCCACACTGGCCTGGCTGACACCCGGCGACGACGGAGCGGACCGCGTGTACCGCCGCCTCGGCTATGCGCCGCGGGCGACCGCCGTACACCTGGGCGACCCTGGCGGGCACCTGGCCGACCTTCGCTGATTCAGGCCCCGCGTAACGACAGGAGATAGTGCGGTTTCAGCACTCCCGACGGCTGACGTGAGCCTGCGCCCGCGGCGAATCAGCCCGCCGAACCGCTCGATCAGCCGTAGAAGCTGCTACGAGGTCGCGTCGTGAGCTCTACGGCGGTACGTCAGGAGAGCGACGCCGCTGGGGAACGACGTACTGCCAGTCAAGGTCAGTCTTTGCGCTGAGCCGTCGGGGAACAGACGTTGGCCGGTCGCGACCACCGAGGGATAGATGAACAGGCGGTACTCGTCGACCAGGTCGGCCTCGATGAGTTGGTGAGTGAGGTCGATGCTGCCGGTGCAGACGATGTCTTCGCCGGCGGTCTGCTTCAGTTGGCGTACCTCGTCCAGACCGCGGAGGATCGTGGTCGGCTCCCATCCCGGATCCTGCAGCGTCGAGCTCACGACGTACTTCTGCACCTGATTCAGGTACGCCGAGACGCCGGTCGGGTCGTCCGTCTGCGCGGGCCAGAAGCCGCGCATTTGCTCGAACGTGACACGACCGGTGAGGAACGCGTCCGCGCCCGCCATCTGCTCGCGCAGCGCTTCGAGCACCTCCGGGCCGCCGTCGGCGGGTCCGAACCAGTCACCCGCCTCGATGACACCGTCGACGGTGATGTTCTGGGTGACGATCAGGTCGCGCATCAGGCTCCTCCTCGCAGGATTCACCTGGTACGTCGGAGCCGGTCGTCACCCTTCGACATCAGCGGACCGTAAAACCGGCGTTCCGGAACGCTTCGGCGAGCGATGTCTCGTCCATCGGGGTCTCGGCCTGCTTACCGCCACGTCCTTGGCCTTGGCTACCTGGCCCGCGGTTTCCGCCGCGACCGCCTTGGCCACCCTGTCCACCGCGACCGCCCTGTCCGCCACGACCACCCTGACCACTGCGGCCGTCCTGGCCGCCCGAGCCGCCTGGTCCACGACCTTGATCGCCCGAACCGCTGCGGCCTTGACCGCCCTGGCCACGGCCTTGTCCACGTCCTTGACCGCCGCCTTGACCGCCGCCCTGGCCACCCGCTTGGCGGGAACCACGGTCGCCCGGACGTCCGCCACCGGCGCCGGGCTCGTCGTCCAGGCGCAGCGTGAGCGAGATCCGCTGGCGCGGGATGTCGACCTCGAGCACCTTCACCTTGACGATGTCGCCGGGCTTGACCACCTCGCGCGGGTCCTTGACGAAGTTCTTCGACAGCGCGGACACGTGCGCCAACCCGTCCTGGTGCACGCCGATATCGATGAACGCGCCGAACGCGGCCACGTTGGTGACCTGACCCTCCAGCGTCATCCCCGGCTTCAGGTCGGCGATCTTGTCGACCCCGTCGGCGAACACCGCGGTCTTGAACGCCGGCCGCGGGTCACGCCCGGGCTTCTCCAGCTCGGCCAGGATGTCCGTGACGGTCGGGAGGCCGAACATGTCGTCGACGAAATCCGCCGCCTTCAGCCGCTTCAGCTCGGACGACCCGATCAGCGACTTCACGTCGGACCCGGTCGCGTCGAGGATCCGGCGTACGACGGGGTAGGACTCCGGGTGCACGCTCGACGTGTCGAGCGGGTCGTCGCCGTCAGGGATCCGCAGGAACCCGGCCGCCTGCTCGAACGCCTTCGGACCGAGGCGTGCGACCTCGCGCAGCGCCGTACGCGACTTGAAGGGGCCGTTGACGTCGCGGTGCTGGACGATGTTGTCCGCCAGCCCCGGCGTGATGCCGGAGACCCGGGTGAGCAGCGGAGCGGACGCGGTGTTGAGGTCGACGCCGACCGCGTTCACACAGTCCTCGACGACCGCGTCGAGCGAGCGGGACAGCGAGTTCTCCGGGAGGTCGTGCTGGTACTGGCCGACGCCGATCGACTTCGGATCGATCTTCACCAGCTCGGCCAGCGGGTCCTGCAGGCGGCGCGCGATCGAGACCGCGCCGCGCAGCGACACGTCCATCCCGGGCAGCTCCTGGGAGGCGAACGCGGACGCGGAGTACACCGACGCTCCCGCCTCGCTGACCACGGCCTTGGTGAGCTTGAGCTCCGGGTGCTTGGCGATCAGCTCGGCAGCCAGCTTGTCCGTCTCACGCGACGCCGTACCGTTGCCGATGGCAATCAGGTCGACGTCGTGGGCGGCGGCGAGCGCGGCCAGGGTGGCGATCGACTTGTCCCATTGGTTCTGCGGGACGTGCGGATAGATGACGCCGGTGTTGACCACCTTGCCGGTCGCGTCGACGACCGCGACCTTCACGCCGGTGCGGAAGCCCGGGTCGAGGCCCATCGTGGCGCGGGTGCCGGCCGGGGCGGCCAGCAACAGGTCGCGGAGGTTGGCCGCGAACACCCGGATCGCCTCGTCCTCGGCGACCTGCCGCAACCGCATCCGCAGGTCGATGCCGAGGTGCACGAGGATCTTCGTCCGCCAGGCCCAACGGACGGTCTCGACCAGCCACTTGTCGGCCGGGCGGCCCTGGTTCTCGACGCCGACCTTGCGGGCGATCGTCGTCTCGTACTCCGTCGGTCCGTCGACCTCGACGCCCGCGGGCAGCGGCTCGACCGAGACCGTCAGCACGTCCTCCTTCTCGCCGCGGAACAGCGCGAGGATCCGGTGCGACGGCATCTTCGTGAACGGCTCGTCGAAGTCGAAGTAGTCCGAGAACTTCGCGCCGTCGGTCTCCTTGCCTTCCCGCACGGCGGAGGCCAGCCGGCCCTGCTCCCACAGGCGCTCGCGCAGCTCACCGATCAGGTCGGCGTCCTCGGCGAACCGCTCGACCAGGATCGCGCGGGCGCCGTCGAGGGCAGCCTGCGGGTCGGGGACCTCGGCGTTGACGAACACAGCGGCCGCGGCGATCGGCTCGACATCCGGGTCGGCCATCAGACCGTCGGCGAGCGGCTCGAGACCGTTCTCCCGGGCGATCATCGCCTTGGTCCGGCGCTTCGGCTTGAACGGCAGGTAGATGTCCTCGAGCCGGGACTTGGTGTCCGCGGCGAGGATCTGCTCCTTCAGCGCGTCGTCGAGCTTGCCCTGGCTCTCGATCGAGTCGAGCACGGTCTGCCGGCGCTCCTCGAGCTCACGCAGATACCGCAGGCGCTCCTCGAGGGTGCGCAGCTGCGCGTCGTCGAGCTCTCCGGTGACCTCTTTCCGGTACCGCGCGATGAACGGCACGGTAGATCCCTCGTCGAGCAACGCCACCGCCGCCCGCACCTGGTTCTCACCCACCTCGAGCTCATCCGCGATCCGCCGCTCGATCGACTGCACCACCACTGTCCGCTTCCCCTCTACCGACAAACCCGCCGAACATTCTGCCCCGGCCGGGCTCCATATCCTTCCCCATCCCACCCCCCACCCCGAAACCCGTCCCACCCCACCTGTGGACAAACCCCATGCGATCATCCCTCCGGGGAGGAACCGCATGGGGCAGTTCGATTCGTTCGTCGAGCGCAGTACGAATCCGCCGCCGATGGCGACGCGGGTGTTCTGCGTGGTCCTGCCGATCCTGTGGATCGTCAAGGCAGCCAGGAGTCGCCACCTGGAGGACATCCTGATCGCGGCGTGGTTCGTGGTGCTGATGCTGCCGTCGGGCATCGCACCGAAGGCGTACCCAGCGCGTCTGGCCACACTGGACAGGCGGCCGATCATCAGCTCGGTGTTCATGTTTCTGCTGATGACCACCGGTGCTTTCGTCCTCCTCGCCCATTTCCTGCCGCGCGCTACAGCCGTACTCATCGGGGTGCCGTTCGGTCTGGTTCTCACCATCACCGGTCAGCTGGTCCGACGGCGTCGTACATGACGAACTCCCCGGGACCGTGGGGGTCGCCGGGGAGTTCGGGTGGGGGTCAGGCGGCTTCGCAGAGGACTGGCTCGGGGGTGTCCTCGGTCTGCGGCTTGGGCTGGCGCATGACGGTGAGGGCGATGGCTACTGCGGCGGCGACGATGGCGGCGGCTACTGCGAAGGAGAAGTGGTAGCCGTCGGTCAGGGCCTGGAGGGTTGGCTTGGTGCTGGCTGCGGTGCGGGTGGCGGACAGCGTGGCGAGGATGGCCAGGCCCAGGGCGGCGCCTACCTCGCCCATGGTGCCGATCAGGCCGGACGCCAGACCCGCGTCCTCAGGCTTCACGTCTGACATCGACAGGCCCATCAGAGCCGGGAAGCAGATGCCGCCGCCCAGGCCCAGCAGCACCAGCACCGGCAGTACGTGGACGAAGTAGTTGCCACCGACCGGAGCCAGGGTGAAGAGCGCCAGTCCGACGACGATCAGGGACAGTCCGGCGATCAGCGGGCGGCGCGGGCCGAAGCGCATGACCAGCTTCTCGGAGTACTTCACCGACAGCAGCCCCATCACCACAGTGGTCGGCAGGAAGGCCAGTCCGATCTCCAGAGCGTCGTACCCGAGCACCCGCTGCAGGTACAGCGAGCCCAGGAAGAAGATGCCGAACATCCCGGAGGCCGACAGCGCCTGAATCAGGTTCGCACCGGTCAGCGTCCTGGAGCGGAAGATCCGCAGCGGCACCAGCGGGTTGGCCGCGGTCGCCTCACGGACGATGAAGCCGGCCAGCAGTACCAGCGTCGCCGCAGCCAGCGCCAGCGTCCGCGGGGCGGTCCAGCCGAGCTCAGCGGCCGGCTTGACGATGGTGAAGACGCCGACCATCAGCGCCGCGGTGATCAGCACCGCACCCGGTACGTCAGTGCCCTTGCCGATCCCCAGGCCCTTGTCCTTCTCGATCAGCTTCACCGCGAGTACTGCGGTCAGTACGCCGAGCGGGAGGTTCACGAAGAAGATCCAGTGCCAGCTGATCGCCTGCGTCAGGACGCCACCGGCCAGCAGACCGATCGAGCCACCGGCGGACGCGACGAACGCGTACACGCCGATCGCCTTGGCCTGCTCCCGCGGCTCGGGGAACAGCGTCACGATCATGCCGAGGATCACTGCGGAGGTCAGCGCACCGCCGACGCCCTGGATGAACCGGGCGATGACGAGCATCTCCTGCGTCTGCGCCAGTCCGCACAGCACGGAGGCGGCGGTGAAGACGACCAGTCCGGCGGTGAAGATGTTCCGCCTGCCGAGCAGGTCGCCGAGCCGGCCGGCCAGTAGGAGCAGACCGCCGAAGGCGATCAGGTAGGCGTTCACTACCCACGCCAGTGATGAGCTGGTGAAGCCGAGGTCGTCCTGGATGGCCGGCAGGGCCACGTTCACCACGGTCACGTCGAGCACGATCATCAACATGCCCGCGCAGAGGGTGTACAGAGCCAGCCAGCGCGAGCGGCCGCCCTGCGTGGCCGGCGTAGTCGCCAGGGTGTCGGTCGTCGCGTACATCTCGAGGTCTCCTTGCAGTTCGTCGTTTTTGGGCCTTACACCCATACGTCGAACTGGCGGAGCTCAGATTGACACGTCTTCAGAAGTTTTTTCGCGACGCTGCCGAGCCAGTGCGTACGCCGTGAGCGCCGGGACCAGTCCGGACCCGACGACGAGCAGTGTGGGCACCTGCGACGCCAGAGCGAACCAGGTGAGCAGTACGACGACCCCGCCGGCCACAGGCAGCGGCCGTCGCAGCAGGAACAGGTTGGCGGACCTGAACACCGTCTTCATGGTCGCGTCGTTGCCCGCCTGAGGCAGGACAGCCAGTCCGCACAGGTAGAGCCCGAGGATCATCCCGGTGAGGGGAATCAGCACTACTAGTGCGAACACCCGCGCCGGTCCGGACGCGTACGCCCAGAACGACAGGCCGAACGCGAGCAGCACGGCACCGGCGTACAGACCGAATCCGGACAGCCAGAAGCGCTTCATCGCCCAGCGGAACTCCCCGAAGTACCGCCGCAGCAGCTTCGGCTTGTCCTGGCTGATCGCGTCCGCCAGCACGCGCTGCATCGCGAACGCCGCCGGGAAGAGCGTGATGATGCCCAGGCTGAGCACCAGGAACACCAGCTGCAGCATGAGCAGGTCTCCGACGACCGAGAGCTTCGCCAGTACCGCGTTGGTGCGGCCGGCGCCTCCAGCATCAGGGGGAGTAGCCACCGATCGCCTCCTCGTTCCATCCGGGCGTCCCTTGATCGTATGATCACGAACAATCACGCGAAGATCAGGGGACCGCATGCTTGCACAGGAGCGCCACGAGCTGATCCTGCGGAGCCTGCGGCGGCACGGCCGGCTCCGAGTGGCCGATCTGGTGGCCGAGCTGGGCGTCTCCGCGATCACAGTACGCCGGGATCTGGCCGAACTGGACTCCGCCGGCCTGCTCCGCCGCGTGCACGGCGGCGCGATCGGCACCGGGACGGCCGACCAGGGCGCCCGCGGGAGCCAGTTGACGATCGGCATCATCGTCCCGAGCGCGGCGTCGTACTACTCCGACGTGATCCGCGGCGCCGAGGCGATGGCCGACCGGTACGGCGCGCGCCTGGTCCTCGGCGTCTCCGGGTACGACGTGACGATGGAGCGCGACCGGATCGACAAGGTGCTCGGGATCGGGGTCGCCGGCCTGCTGATCAGCACCGCGCTCGGCGACGGCGACGCGGACCGGCTCGACTCGAGGCTGGACGAGATCGACGTACCCGTGGTGCTGATGGAGCGGGCGTTCGGGTTCCCGCACGTGAACCGCGAGTACGACCACGTCCGCACCGACCACGCGTACGGCGCGATGCTGGCGCTCCGGCATTTCGTCGCCCTCGGTCATCGCCGGATCGCGATCAACCTGCAGGCCACGGTCACGGCGTACTGGCTCCGCAGCGGCATCGAGACCGCCGCCAAAGCGCTCGGCGTCGAGGTCTTCCTCTCACCCGTCGACCTCCCGATGCGCGGCGACGACCCCGGCGCCATCACCCAACTGGACGCCTTCCTCGCCGAATGCGAGTCCTTCGGCACCCGCGCCGTCCTCGTCCACTCCGACGAACACGGCGCCCGCCTGGTCGAACGCGCCATGGAGTTGGGCCTCCGCGTCCCCGAGGACCTAGCCGTCATCGCCTACAACGACGTGACGGCGTCCTTGGCAGTCGTACCCCTCACCGCAATCTCCCCCGCCCGCCGAGCCCTCGGCGAAACCGCCTGCGACCTCCTCCTCCGCAAACTCCAGTCACCGACCACCCCGACCCAGCACCTCAGCCTCCTTCCAACCCTCAACATCCGCACTTCGTGCGGCGCCCCCGACGTCCTGGTCGCAGGGTAAATTCAGAGGACTGCACCGGAATCCTGGGGAGAGTCACGATGGAGTACGCCGAGTTCGAGGTCGAGTACAAGCGGGTATTCGAGGTGATCCTCAACGGCCGCGGAGACCGGGACCTGACTGCAGATATCGCGCGGCTGCATGCGCTGGCCGAACAGATCGACGACGAGGACGACCGCGACGACGCTTTGTTGGAGGTAACGGGCATCGAGGACGTCATCTCCCATGGCCCCGGAGAACCTCCGTCCGAGGTCATCCAGCAGGCCCGTTCGGCGTACGCCGAAGCTGTCCGCGACGACGGCACCGACAACGAACGCTTGGCCCGCGCAGAGGAAGGGATCCAGGCTCTGATGGACATCGAGAGCGCCACTCCGGAAGAAGAAGGCGCGATCGGTTCCATGGAACACACGCTGCGGATGCTGGCAGACGCTTTGCGACCCGACGTTCGATGAAGGTCACGACCTTCCGGGAGCTGATGCGCGAGCAGGCGAACGCCGCCGTGCGGATCTCGGGGGCGCACCACTCCTCGTGGAACGGGCGGTACGGGGCGCCGATCGCGGAGACCAGCAAGACGGGCGGTACGGCGAACTGGAACCACACGATCTCGTACAACCCGCGCCATGTGGACGAGCCGCTCCAGGACATGTTCCGCAACAACCGGGTGCACAACCAGGACAAGGCCGAACTCCGCAGGTATCGCGATGCGCTGCGGGTGGTCCTGCACGAGAACGCACATCTGCTGTCGTCGGAGGGCCGGGAGCATTCGCAGGCGGAGGCCGCCTTCAGCCGAGAGCCGGGCGTTCGCCCGCTCGAGGAGGGTGTGACCGAGCTGTACTCGCACCAGGCGTTGAACGAATACATCGACGAACTGGGGATCGACCAGGTCGCGCCTGGCATCAAGGAAGTCAGGACGCAGAAGGTCTACCCGGAGTACACGCCCGCGGTGGAGGGCTTCGCCGAGAGGATCGAGCAGAAGTCGGGAGTCCAGCGAGACGAACTGATCGGTCGGCTGGCCGTCGTTCCTGCCGATCAGAAGTTCAAGGTGGCCGCGGCGGCGATGTACGACAACAGCCGCCTGCGCGGGATGATCCCGGAAGACCAGCGGGAGCACGCCATCGGGCAGGTTGCGAAAGCGATGAGCGCCGAGTTCGCTCGAGTGGACAAGCTCCCCCAATCCGCGGACGCTGACGCGCGGCGAGCGGTCGGTATGCAGGCAGTCGTCGAGGGCTCGAAAGTGATCAGCCGGCTGAAGAAGCAGTGGCAGATGCCGGCGCCGGGTCAGCAGGTGCAGCGTGGCGTCGGTGCCGAGCAAGGGCGGACCGGTCAGCCAGAGCGCGGCGGCACCCCCCAATCTCAGTCGGCGACTGGGGCGTCGCTGGCGTCCTCGGCGGCCACGGCAGCACCTGCGTCTCCGGCTGCCTCGGCCGCCGCGGCGTCCTCACCGGCCCCACCGAGCCCACCCGCTCCGGCGTTGCCGCCGGACATTGCGGCGGCGGCTCGGGCTGGGTTGTCTGGGCCTCCGTTGGGGTCGGCTAGTCGGTTGAGTGCTGATCGGCAGGGGGCGCGTGGTGCGGGGGCGTCTGCGCCGGCGGCTCAGCGGCAGGGGCCGGAGACTCAGCGCTGAGCTGGTGGAACGCTGATCGGTCGGGTTCCGGTTGTGATCGATTGTGATCGTTCGAGCGGCGAGGTATTGACGAGGAAAGCCCTTTCCCATACTTTCGCTGCACTTGAGGGGTCGCAGGCCCCCGGCTGAAACAGGCAGCGAAGGAGTTCCCCTGTGAGACGAGGTGTGGGACTGACCGTGCTGGCGGCTGCGCTCAGCGTGGTGGTCAGCGGTTGTGGCAGCGGGGTGATCGACAAGAGCACGGACGGCATAGCGCCGGCCGAGGCGACCGGGACGTTGCGGGTGCTGATCCCGTCCTTCCCGCCCAGTACGAAGGGGCGCGAGGCGTTCCAGAACGTCGTCGACGAGTTCCACAAGACCTATCCGAAGATGAAGGTCGAGCCGGACTTCGCGACGTACAACAACCTGAACGAGAAGCTGGCCACCTCGATCGCGGCCGGGATCCCGTACGACGTGATGGTCACCGGCGTCGGCTGGGTCCAGCCGTTCGCCTCCAAGAACATCTTCGAGGACCTGGGTAAGTACGGCGTGACGCCGGACTACATCAAGGAGAAGAGCACCCCGGCGCTGATCCCGGCGGTCACGTACGACAAGAAGTTGTACGCCTACCCGCTGCTGGCCGACGCCCGGGCGGTCGCGCTCCGCAAGAGCGCGTTCATCGAGGCGGGCCTCGACCCGGACAAGCCGCCGACCTCGCTGGCCGAGATCAAGACCGCGGCCGAGAAGCTGACCAAGCGGGACAAGAACGGCAACATCACCCGCAGCGGCTTCGACCTCGCGTCCGCGACCGGCTTCCGGCAGTCGTTCACCACGTTCCTGGCCTCGACCGGTACGCCGCTGTACGTCGGCGGCGAGCCGAACTTCGACAACAAGGCCGGCCTGGACACGCTGCTGTGGATCAAGTCCATGATCAACAACGTCCAGCCGTACGGACAGACCAACGCTGCCCAGCAACCTCTGGTGCTGACTGGTGAGGCCGCGATGGGGATCGTCAACGGCGCCGTCGACTGCTCGGACAAGGGCATCGGCAAGAAGAACTGCGACGACCTGAAGTTCTTCCGCTTCGACAGCGGCAAGGAGATCGAGTACGTCGGTGGCGACCTGGCGTCGATCGGGTCCCGCAGCCGCCACAAGGACGCGGCCTGGGCCTTCATCCAGACGATGGTCAACAAGCCGACGCTGGACGCGATCGCCAAGCTGAACAAGAAGATCCCGGCCTACAAGGACGCCGGCAACTCGCCGCAGGCGGAGTCGAACCCGTTGAGCAACTTCACCGCGAACGGTCTGCAGTACGCCGCGAACGAGAACGAAGTGCCGTCGAACTGGCTCGAGATGCGCGGCAACTTCGACATCCAGCTCACCCAGGCGGTCCTCGGACAGAAGGATCCCGCCAAAGTGCTGCACAACCTGGCAGGACAGTCACGATGAGCACAACTCTTGAACGTCCAGCACTGGACACCCCGCGCAAGGTCCCCACGTCCAAGGACACCGGCACGCTGCTCAAGGGCCAGAAGCGCGCCGGTTGGGCCCTGCTGACGCCGGCCCTGCTGCACTCCGCCGTCTTCATCGTCATCCCGGTGGTCGCGGTCCTGGTTCTCAGCCTGACCAACTACAGCTTCGGCGACACCTGGTCCTGGGTCGGGTTCGGCAACTACGCGGACCTCGCCCGCGACGTCGACTTCCTGGCCTCGCTGTGGCACACGGTCCTGTACGCGATCGTGGTGATCCCGATCTCGATGGCGATCGCCCTCGCGGTCGCGGTCGGGCTGAACCAGAAAATCCGCGGCCTCGGCTTCTTCCGGACCGCGTTCTACATCCCGACGGTGACGGCGACCGTGGCCATCGCGACCATCTGGCTGTGGATCTACAACCCGGGCTCCGGCCTGGCTAACGGCTTCCTCGGTCTGTTCGGGTTCGCCCCGAACCGCTGGCTGGCCGACCCGGCGACCGCGCTGCCGTCGCTGATGGTGGTCGGCATCTGGCAGGGCCTCGGCACCAAGATCATCATCTACCTGGCCGCGCTGCAGGGTGTCTCCCGCGACCTGCTCGAGTCGGCCGACCTGGACGGCGCCAGCCGCTGGCAGCGTTTCGTCAACGTCACCTGGCCGTCGCTCGGCCCGGTGCAGTTCTTCGTGCTGATCACGTCGATCGTCGGCACCTTCCAGGTGTTCGACCTGGTGTACGTGATGACGCGCGGCGGACCCGGTAGTGACACCCGCGTGCTGGTGCTCGACATCTACCAGAACGCGTTCCAGGACCTGAAACTCGGCTACGCGTCCGCGGAGACCGTGATCATGATGATCGTGATCGCAGCCTTCATCGGAGTCGGACGCCTGCTCCAGAGGGCGGACACCAATGACTAGCGCTGCATTGCCTTCGACCGGTACGAGCGTGAGCCGCCGGCCGTCGTCGCTCCGGCCGGGGCGGATCGCGTTGTACGTCGTGCTCATCGTCGGCGCGCTGCTGATGATCGTGCCGTTCCTGTGGATGCTGCTGACGTCGTTCAAGAGCGACCTCGAGGTGCAGCAGTTCAACTGGCTGCCTGGTGAGTTGCGTTGGCACAACTTCGTCGAGGCGATGCAGAGCGCGCCGTTCCTGCGGTACTTCCGCAACAGCCTGTTCATCGCGGTCGGCGAGACGGCGTTCACGCTCGTCGTCTGCACGATGGCCGGGTACGCGCTGGCCAAGGCGCCGATCCGGGGCGGCAAGTCGCTGCTGAACTACTTCATCGTGCTGCTACTGGTGCCGTTCCAGATCATCCTGGTGCCGCTGTTCATGATCGTGAAGTCGATCCCGCTGTTCGGCGGCAACAACATCATCGGCCACGGCGGTATCGGCTGGCTGAACTCCTGGTGGGGCCTGATCATCCCGCTCGGCGCGGCGCCGCTGTTCACGTTCCTGGCCCGGCAGTTCTACGTGTCGCTGCCGGACGAGCTCGCGCAGGCCGCGCGGGTGGACGGGCTCAGCGAGTTCGGGATCTTCCTGCGGATCATGACCCCGCTGATCAAGCCGGCCCTGATCACGATCGCGGTGTTCCAGATCGAAGCCGCCTGGAACGGGTTCCTCTGGCCGCTGATGATCACCACGTCGGACGAGATGCGTCCGCTGCAGCTCGGGCTGGCGATCTTCTCGCAGAACCCGGCGGAGATTCAGTGGCCGTACCTGATGGCCGGTACGGCGCTGGCGACGCTGCCGATGATCGTGCTGTTCGTGTTCGCCCAGAAGCGCTTCGTCGAAGGAATGGCGAACGTCGGGATCAAGGGCTAGATCCTCGAACAGGTGCTCACCCCGCCCCGGGTGAGCACCTGCGAGGCCCCCTCCACATGCGGTGGTCCCGAAGAAACACCGGAGCTTCCCACGTAGTCCCCCCACTGGGTCACTCGTCCCGTTTATCGGCGCAGTGTGCCCGCCGTTACAGCATTCATGAGGTTTTTTCGCTAGTTCCCGAAATGATTTGCCGAACTGCGCGCGATATACGACGTTTCGCATCCACGCGACGACGTTCGGTAAGGGATCAGGCCGTATGCGCGCGGACGACGTACCGGATCATCGGGGCGAGGTCGGTGGTGCCGAGGAGTTCCAAGGCGTTGGTGGCGCGGAGCGTGGCCAGGCCGTGGAGGTTTGTCCACAGGGCGGTGGCGCGGAGCTCGGCCTCGTCGGGGTGAAGCTCGGCGACCAGGTCGACGAAGGTCTGGAACAGCGGGAGCGACGTCGCGCGGAGGTTGCCGCCGGCCCCGTCCAGCAGGTCGTGGCGGAAGAGCAGGTCGAACATGCCGGGGCGTTCGGCGGCGAACTCGAGGTAGCGGCGCCCCGCGTCGACCAGTCTGTCCTCAGATGGTCCGTCGGTCGGGGTGAGTCGGGCCGCCAGATCTGCCAGCCCGGTCGCTGCGATCGCGGCCAGGAGCGCGTTGTGGGTGGGGAAGTAGCGGCGCGGTGCGCCGTGCGAGACGCCGGTACGGCGGGCGATCGCGCGCAGGGTGAGATTGGCGAGGCCCTCCTCCTCAAGGAGGTCGACCCCTGCCTGGACCAGCCGATCGGGCAGTGACACCTGGGACACGTAGACATTGTCTCCTGCTTGGGTTGGCCCGGGGGCTTGGGTACGATCGCGGCGTGACTGCCGGGTCGGCTGCTTCCAGCCATTCACGAGTTGGGGTCCCGGCTGCGTTCTGAACGCCGCGCGGGCTCCACCGGGCGTTTCTCTCCCCGTCTGCATTTCCTTTCACGAGACACGAGAGAAGCGAATCCTGAACGATTTCACCGCACAGCTCATTGACGAGTTCCGGGCGAACGCCGGCCAGGTGGGCGGTCCCTTCGAGAACTCCAGGTTGTTGCTCCTGACAACAACTGGCGCGCGCTCCGGGCAGCCGCGCACCGCGATCCTGGGGTACTACCCGGACCGCGACCGGGTCCTCGTCGTCGGCTCGGCCGGCGGCAGCCCCAAACACCCGGCCTGGTACCACAATCTGCTCGCCGATCCCGCGGTCACCGTCGACCTCGGCCTCTTCACCTACCCGGCAACAGCGGTCGTACTTCGTGGTCCCGAGCGCGACGAGGTCTTTGCGCGCCTGGTCGAGGCTGATCCGGGGTGGGGCGACTACCAGGCCCGCACCACGCGGACCATCCCGGTCGTCGCGCTCGTCCAGCGACCGGGTCCTCCACCGACGGGTGGCTCGTTTGCCGAGGCTTTGAAGACGATCCATGCGGCGTTCCGGCGTGAGCTTTCGCTGATCCGGGCCGAGGTCGCGAAGTCCGGCACGCTGGGCGCTCAGCTCCGGATCAACTGCCTGACTGCCTGCCAGGGCCTGCACTATCACCACACCGGCGAGTCGACCGGCCTCTTCCCGGCGCTGGTCCAGCAGCACCCCGAGCTGGCCGACGTCATCGCCGTACTGCAGACCGAGCACGACAAGATCGCCGTACTGCTGGAGGAGCTGGAGCGGTTGGCCGCGACTCCAGCGGCGGAGATCCTGCCCCACGTCGACGAGCTGATCGCTCAGCTCAACGCGCATCTGGATCGCGAGGAGGCGGAGCTTCTGCCATACCTCTGAGGCTGACGCCGGGTCTACGGTCGGGATCATGACCGAGGACTTCGTGGCGGCCGGCCGGGCTGCGTTGACACGCGGAGCCTGGTCGGCCGCTCGCGGCCAGTTCGAGCGAGCGCTCGAGACTGCGACGACAGCTGAAGCTCTCGAAGGATTGAGCTGGGCGACGTGGTGGCTGGAGGATGTGTCGGCCTGTCTGGAGGCTCGGGAGCAGGCGTATCGCCTGTATCGGAAGGCTGATGACGCGCGGGCTGCGGCGCGGATGGCGCTGTGGCTCGGGGACGATCACAACGAGTTCCGCGGAGCCGGCGCGGTAGCCGAGGGCTGGTTCAACCGGGCCGCTCGCCTGCTTGAGGAGCTGGAGCCCTGCCCGGAGCTCGGGTGGCTCCGGGTGTTCGAGGCTCATGCTGCGCTCGGTCGGCACGACACCGGTCGGGCGCGCGAACTCGCCGTACAGGCTCAGGAACTCGGGCGTCGGCATCGGGCGGTCGATCTGGAGATGTTCAGTCTGGCAACCGAGGGCCTTGCGCTGGTGGAGGAAGGCGCTGTCGGGCAGGGCATGCGGTGTCTGGACGAGGCGACGGCGGCCGCGCTGGCCGGGGAGTACGAGAATCTCGCGCCGGCGGCGTGGACGTGCTGTCGCTTGATCTCGGCGTGCGAGGAGATCCGGGATTATGAGCGCGGGGCGCAGTGGTGCCGGCAGGTGGAGGAGTTCAGCCGGCGGATGGAGGCCCGGTTCGTCACTGGTGTGTGCCGGGCGCACTACGCGGCGATCCTCGGCTGGCACGGCGACTGGAGTGCGGCCGAGCGGGAGCTGACGAAAGCGCACGAGGACCTCACGGCCAAGCGCCCGTACTGGCGTGCCGAGGCGGTCGTACGTCTCGGTGAGCTGCGTCGCCGGCAAGGACAGGTCGAGCAGGCGGAGGCCTTGTTCAACGAGGTTTCGTCGCATCCGCTGGCCAGGCGCGGGTTGGCGGAGCTGAGCCTCGACCGGGGTGATCCGGCTGCGGCGCGCGACGTACTGGAGCGGATGTTGCGGCGGATCCCGGCCGGTTCGGTCAGTCGGGCTTGGCCGCTTGAGCTGCTGGTCCGGGCTGAGGTGGCGTTGGGGGAACATGAGGCGGCGGCGATCCATCTGGCCGAGTTCTGCTCGATCGCCGATCTGCTGCAGACGCGGCCACTTCGGGCGGCGGCCCGGTTTGCGGAGGGCATCTATGCCGCGGCTCGCGGCGAGCATGAGGATGCCTGCACCTGTCTGGAGGAGGCCGTTGATCTGTATGACGGCCTGGCTCCCTTCGAAACCGCGCATGCGCGATTGGAGTTTGCCCGCGGCCTGCTGATGCTCGGTCGGACCGAGGCCGCCCGCCGCGAAGCTCGTACGGCGCTGTCGGCAATCCCCGTGCCGCGCCGGGACGAAGCGGAGTTGCTGGTGGCGCTCGGACTGGCCGGCCCGCCTGTCCTCAGTGCACGTCAGCTCGACGTACTGCGGTTGATCGCCGACGGGCTCGGTGACCGGGAGATTGCTGCGCAGCTGGTGATCAGCGAGCACACCGTGCATCGGCATGTGGCGAACATCTTCACCCGGCTGGACTGCTCGACTCGTGCCGCGGCGGTGTCGCGCGCGACAGGACTGGGGCTGCTCTGAATGGCCTGTTCGGGTGACGCGGCGGGGGCGGGTTTGGTCGATGGTGGGTGGTATGCAGAGGTTGGCGCAGTACAAGGAGTCGGTCCGGACGACGTGGGCCACGGGCGACTACGACGCGATGATGCGCGAGGAGGGGCTGTACGAGGTCGGTCAACGGCTGGTCGACGCGTTGGCCGTCCGCGCTGGTGAGGACGTACTCGACGTGGCTTGCGGGACGGGGAACGCAACCATTCCGGCCGCGCGGACCGGTGCTCGCGTCACCGGCCTCGATCTCACGCCGGCCATGCTGGCGAAGGCTCGCGAGCGCGGAGCGGGGCTCGCGATCGACTGGGTTGAAGGCGATGCCGAGGAGTTGCCGTTCCCGGACGGGAGCTTCGATGTGGTGCTGTCGAGCTTCGGCTGCATGTTCGCGCCGCGCCACGCGGTCGTCGCCGGCGAGATGGCTCGCGTACTGCGGCCGGGCGGCCGGCTCGGTCTGTGTGCGTGGACGCCGGAAGGGACGATCGGCGAGTTCTTCCGCGTGGTGGGTGCGTATCTGCCGCCCGCTCCGGAGTACGTCGATCCGCCGCTGGCCTGGGGATCCGAGGACACGGTGCGATCGCTGTTCGAGGGGATCGAGCTGTCGTTCAATCGTGAGATGGGCATGATCCATCACCCGTCGGTCGCCGAGGCGGTGGACTGCTATGCCACGCAGTTCGGCCCCGTGGTGCTCGCTCGCGAGGCGCTCGGCTCTAGGTGGCCGGCGCTTCGTCAGGACCTGGTCGAGCTCTTCGAGCGGAACAACACCTCAGGGTCCAGTCTGGTGCTGCCGGCTGAGTACCTGGTGATCCGCGGTCAGCGGCGAGCCAGGAGCGCGTAGGAGTTCGGCAGGCGGCCGGACCACGCGGCGGCGTTGGTATCGTCCTGCGGTCGCCAGAACGGGTCGGCGTACTCCTCGAGGGTTTCGAGGTGCAGGCCGGCCGCGGTGATCGCTGTGACGATCTGGCCGAGATTCCACTGCCATTCACGAGCGCCGTTGCCGGGGAACGTGTCGTTGACGTGTGACTCGGCGAAGTAGCTGCGATCCGGCCGGATCCGCGGCTCGTCCTCGTCCCACGTCCACAACGGGACGGCCGGATGCGCTTCGTATATGAACAGGTGCCCGCCGGGCCGCAGTACCCGAGCAATGTCCCGCGCCCACGCGTCGAGGTCCCGCATCCAGATCAACGCGCCCTTGCCGGTGTAGACGAGATCCGCGCACGCATCCTGCACCGGTACGCCGGGCACCTCCGCCACCAGGTAGTGACACGCCATGCCCAGCTCGCGAGCACGCCGTTGCGCCGCACCCGCCGCCACCGAGCTGTAGTCGATCCCGATGACTCTTTGCGCGCCCGCTTTGACGAGCCCGATGTCATCCAACCCATGCCCACTCTGCAGATGCACCACTACCGGCCGACGAGCCAGCACCGGCCCAAGCAACCCAAGCTCCCGCTCCAGCAGCAGCCCGTCTCCCCGAGCCGTCTCGAGCAGTTCGTCGTACTCCCTCACGTGCTTGGTCGAAGCCTGCTCCCAGACCGCCCGATTACCCGCCACCACCTCGTCCATGCGCCAAGTCAATCTCATCCAGCAACTGCATATCGTGCAGATCGGGCCACCTCGTAGCGGAGGCTCACCACGCCGTCGGCTGTGGTGCTACTGGACACGAGTCGCAGTTTGGTCGGGAGCGCCCCGGGCACGAGCTCAGGTCCGTCGAACACCGTCGGCACACCGGCACCTCCGATAGCAGCAGGGAACAGAATCAGATGTAGCTCGTCGACCAGATCCTCGCGCAGCAAGGCGCCGTTCAGCCCGCCGCCAGCCTCGGACACGACGCACGTGACGCCGAGCCGCTCGCGCATCCGGCGCAGCGCAAGCTCCAGATCCACGTGGTCTTCGCCGGCGACGAGGTACGGGATGTTCTCGCGCTGCAGATACGCCAGATATGCCGTCGGCGTGGCACGGGAGGTGAGGACCAACAGGTCGATCCCGCCCCCGCCCTTCTCCGTCCACAGGACCCGCCCGCGACTGTCCACAACTGTGAACCATTTGCGATGTCGCGGATCGTTCACCACGTCGTCCGGCAGGAAGTCGTCGTACGAGGTGGTTGCCTCAGGCAACTCTAACGGACCGGTGTCGGCAATGACGAACGTCCCGCTGCCTTCGAGGATCGCCGTCGGCGCATAAAGCTCCTCCAACAACGCAGTCCGCGCACCATTCATTGTCATGAACCCTTCCGGCCACAACGAATGCCACAGCTTCCCGGCCTCCTCGGACAGCAGGAGACGGTCCCGGCCGACGGTCACCCGTCCGTCGACCGAGGCCGTCACTGATACCACCACTCGCGCTCTGTCGCCCATGAAAGCCTTCCTATCAAGGCCTTCCGACAGTTTTCATTCGTTGTGGAGAACCTTGGCGATCGTGGTGTGGGCTGCTGACCGCGCAGGGAAGTAGGCGCCGGCTGCGGCGATGAGGATGCCGGCGAGGATCAGGAGGGTCAGCAGCGACCAGGGGTAGACGTCGAGCATGAACGCCGGGATCGCCACCTGGGCGCCATTGGCCATCGCCGGGACTACCAGGCGATGCGCGATGATGCCCAACGGAATACCCAGCACGCCGCCGAGTGCGCCCAGGGCAGCCATCGAGGTGACGACCATGACGGTGACCTGGGCGGGGGTCATACCGATGGACTTGAGCATGCCGAGGTCACGGCGGCGTTCGCGGGTGTTGAGGATCACGGTGTTGAACACACCCAGCGCCGCTACCGTCCCCAGCATCAGAGTGAGCAGTACGACAGTCGCCAGCACGATCGCCACGAAGGTGCCGGCATCCTGCCCGTCGGTCCGCATCAGACCCGAGTCGCCCTTCTGCACCGCCTGCACGAACGCATCCAGGTCCGTACCCGGCTTGACGTTGATCTCGTACAGCGACGCCCGCAGCGACGGCGCCACCAGCGCCAGCGTCTGCCAGTTCGACAGCACCTCGTCGCCTGAGTTGTACATGGCCTTCCCGACGATCTGCGCCCGGACGGTCTTCCCCTCCGACTGCAGTGTGATGGTGTCGCCGACGGCCAGACCACGCTGCCGCAGGAACCGCTCAGAGACGACCACCTGACCCGGACCGTCGAACCAGCGCCCGTCAAGGATCCGGTAGCCGAGCTGCTCGAAGTCCCCGCGATAGAAGGACACCCGCAGATCAGTACTGGTTCCAGCCAGCCGCATCGGCAGGTCGGTACTCGCCGTCACCGACACCGCGCCCGGAGTCGACCGGATCAGGGCCTCGTCTGCCGCATCGCTCAGTTTGGGCGCAGGTGGTGCCTGAGGATCGTTCGGCGCTGGCCCGCCGTTATCCGGGGGCGCGAACAGCGACACGTCCACGGCGTCCACTCGGCTAGCAGCAGTCTGGTACGTCGTCAGCGACTTCCCGAGCCCCACCGCCAGCGTCACACTCGTCACCCCAAGTACGACGGCCGCCAGCGTCAACGCCGTACGGGCCGGCCGTGCGAACGGAAGTCCCAGCCCAAGAGACACAGATCGCGGCAGCCGGGTACCGCTGAGCCAACGCTGGACCCGCAGCCCACGCCCAGCCCGCGGAGCGCTGCCTGCACTGATCGCCTCAGCTGCCGACAGACTCCGCGCGCGCAGCGAAGGCAGTAGAGCAGACAGCGCCACCAGCACCGGTACGCCGAGCACGACGACCACGTCGACCCAGATCGGAACGGTGACACCCTCGGCGCCATAGTTCTCGAAAGCCCTTGTCAGTAAGGACTCTGCGAGCACGTTACCCAGCACAGTGCCGCCGGCACATCCGACGATCGCCGGGATGGAGATCATCGTCAGGTACACCGCCATCACCTGTGTCGGTGTGAACCCCAGCGACTTCAGTACGCCGATGTGCTTGAAGCCGGAGACCACAGCGCCACTGACCACGTTGGCGACAATCAGGACTGCGACCGCCAGCCCAAGCCAGCCGAACACCATCAGGAACGGCACAAACGTGTTCGGCTCACCTGTGGCGAGCGCTCGCAGCCCGAGGTACGACTGTGTGCCCACCAGCGCGCCGGACGGCAGTCCGGACGTCACTGCGGTCTGGCCGGCAGACACCTGTTCGTTGGTCGCCGCCTGAGCGAAGCGGTACAGCATCTGCGTGGCTGTCGGCTTCAGCGAGGTCATCTGCGCCGGTGCGACCCACGCATCGGCCGACTGACTCACGCTGTACGCGAACCCGACGATCGTCAGCGTCTGCCCCGCCAGCCTCATGGTCGATCCGAGAGTCGGTGCTCCGAACCCCTCTGACGCAGTGGGGTTCCGGTTCAGCACGATCTCGCCGGCCTTGGCCGCCCAGCGCCCCTTCCAGACGTTGAGGCGGTCGACCGGTCCGCCCGGATCCGCGCGTCCAACCGTCACCAGGGACTCCGGTGCGCCGAAATTCCCGTTGAGTCCCTGTCCCAGCGTCGCCATCGCGAACGGACCGGAGTACGCCTTCGCAGCCGACGCCGACTTGGTCAGCTGACTGTCGCTGACCTTGCTCGGGTCGTACGACGCCACCAGGTGAGCACCGCTCTGCCGCGCGTACGCCTGGTCGAACGGACCGCTCGACGCAGCCAGCAACCCCAGTGCGACCACGATCATCGTGGTGGAGAGCAGTACGACGACTCCGATCACCACGGTCTGCACGCGACGTCGGCGTACCGCTGCGCGCGACACCGGCCAGACGGCGCTCACGACGTACGCTCCAGACTGCGTTCGCCGGCGATCTGCCCGTCGACGAAGTCGATGACCCGGCTGGCGCACCGCGTGGCGAGCTGCTGGTCGTGGGTGACCAACAGCAGCGTCTGACCGATCTGGTTGAGGTCCAGCAGGAGGTCCATCACCTGCTCGCCGGCGCGGGTGTCCAGCGCACCAGTGGGTTCGTCAGCGAGCAGAATCGCCGGCCGGTTCATCAGTGCGCGTGCTACCGCGACACGCTGTCGCTCACCGCCACTCAGCTGCGCTGGGTACGTGTTGCGGCGGTCACCGATGCCCAGCTCCTCGAAGAGCTCGAGTGCGCGCTTCCGTGCGTGCGCGGCCGACGTACCGGTGAGCTGCGCGGCCAGTGCGACGTTGTCGAGAGCCGACAGGTCGTCCAGCAGGTTGAAGAACTGGAAGATCATACCGATCCGGCGGCGCCGGAACAGTGCCAGCCCCTTCTCGTTCAGTGACCCCAGGTCGTCGCCGTGCACCACGACGGCTCCTGACGTCGGCCGGTCCAGTCCGGCCACCATGCTGAGCAATGTCGACTTGCCGCTGCCGGACGGTCCCATGACCGCGACCGCCTCACCGGCGTGGATCTCCAGCGACACCCCGTCGAGCGCGACCGATTCGCCGTACTCCTTGCGTACGGCGGTGAGCCGTACGACCGCCTGTTCGTTGCCTAGGTCCTCCGTCATGCTGCTCACGCTAGGGCTGCTCGGCCGACGCTGACGTCAACCTGCCGGGGTAATCTCCGCAGGCCGTCATCCTGCAGATGTACGGCGTGCGCCGGGCGGATGATGCGCTTTGCCGAACAGCTTTGGGACAGTGGATGCTGTGACCCTCTTGTGGCTGCTCGTCGCTGTACTCGCCGTGCTGGCCGGTGTGCTCGCGTTCGCGCTCTTCCGGGCGCGGCGTGCCCACACCCGAGCGCTGGAGGAACGCGGGTGGTTGCTGGAGCGCGAACGGGAGACCGCGGCCCGCAACGCCGTCGACGCGGAGCGGGCGCGGATAGCGCACGACCTGCACGACATCGTGAGCCACAACGTCAGCGTCATGGTCATCCAGACCGGTGCGGCGCGGCAGGTCCTGGCAACCTCGCCTGGTGATGCGGAGGCGGCTCTGCTCGCAGTAGAGGCGGCGGGGCGCGACACCATGGCTGAACTGCGCCACCTACTCGGTCTGCTGGCGCCGAAGGCCTCAGGTGAGGATGACGAGGCCCTGTCGCCGCAGCCGAGTCTGAGCCGGCTCAGTGAGCTGATCGACCGGATCGCCTTTGCTGGACTACCTGTGGAAGTGCGGGTCTCGGGAGAGCCTCGACCGCTCCCGACGGGCCTCGACGTCACGGCGTACCGGATCATCCAGGAGGCGCTGACGAACGCGCTGAAGCACGGCGACGGTGTGAAGGCTGAGGTGACAGTCCGGTACGCGCCTCATGCTTTGCGCGTGGAGATCCTCAACACCGGGCCTAGCATCCTGACCGGCGGTCGACCGCCGGCTCCAGAAGGCGGTGGACGTGGTCTGCTCGGTCTGAAGCAGCGGGTGGCCGTGTACGGCGGTGACCTGGACGCCCGGCGTCGTCTGGGCGGCGGCTTCCGGGTCCGCGCCAAGCTGCCGCTGGAGCGCCCATGACTACCCGAGTGGTGATCGCGGACGACCAGGCCCTGGTGCGGACCGGCTTCCAGATGATCCTCAAAGCCCGCGGCATCGAGGTGGTCGGCGAGGCCGCGGACGGTGCGGAGGCGGTCGACGCCGTACGACGGCTGCACCCGGACGTCGTACTGATGGACATCCGCATGCCCGTCATGGACGGCCTCGAGGCCACCCGCCAGATCCTCGCCGGCCCGACCGACTGCCGCGTCCTGATCCTCACTACCTTCGACCTCGATCGCTACGTGTACGCCGCGCTCGCAGCCGGCGCGAGTGGCTTCCTCCTGAAGGACGTCACGCCGGAGCACCTGGCAGCCGCCGTACGCCTGGTCACCACCGGCGACGCGCTCCTGGCCCCGTCCATCACCCGCCGCCTCGTAGAACGGTTCGCCGTACCGGCCGCGGCGCAACCAGCCATCCACCGCGACCTGACCAGCCTGACGCCGCGTGAACTGGAGGTCCTCACCCTGATGGGCCAAGGCCTGTCTAATGCCGAGCTAGCCACGGAACTCGCCCTGAGCGAGGCCACCGTGAAAACCCACGTCGCCCGCATCTTCGCCAAACTAACCCTCCGCGACCGAGCCCAGGCGGTCGTCCTCGCCTACGAAACCGGCCTCGTCTCCCCAGGCAACCGCGATGCCTGAGCCGTGCTTCTTGGTGACCGGCATGCCCGGCGCCGGCAAGTCGACCGTCACCAGACTCGTTGCCGAGCAACTCCCACGATCGGCCCGCCTCGGCGGCGACGAGTTCAACCAACTGATCGTGAACGGCTTCGTCTGGGCACTCGCCGAGCCCGCCGACGAAGCAGCCCGCCAGGTGGAACTCCTCCACCGCAACCTGTGCGCCCCAGCCGACCGCTTCGACTTCGACCGCGCCCGCGTGAACTAATTCCAGGACTCTTCGGCTGAGGATGTCGAGAACCTGGTAGTGGCTTCGTCCCGGGGGTGTAAGAGGTCGCGAAGAGCTAGGAGAGACACCGTCATGATCCAGATGGATAACGTCGGCATTGTTGTTGAGGACATGGATGCCGCCGTCACCTTCTTCATCGAGCTTGGGCTGGAGTTGGAGGGGCGGACGCAGGTCGAGGGGCCGTGGGCGGACAAGACGGTCGGGATCGACGGCATTCGCTGCGAGATCGCGATGATGCGGGTTCCGGACGGGCACGGACGGCTCGAGTTGTCGCAGTACCTGACGCCCGTGGCGAGTCCCGCCGTACCGGAGAACGCGCCGTACCACAGCGTCGCCATGCATCGCGTCATGTACCGCGTCGACAACATCGAAGAGCTGCTGCCCCGCCTCCGCGAACACGGCGCCGAGCTCGTCGCTGAGGTCGTGCAGTACGGCGACAGCTACCGGCTCTGCTACGTCCGCGCCCTCGGGGGCGTCATCGTCGGCCTCGCCGAACAGCTCAACTGAGACAGGGAGAATCTGATGGCCAAGTACTTGCTACTCAAGCACTACCAGGGCGGCCCGGCCCCCGTCGTCGATGCCGGTCCGATGGACCAGTGGACGCCGGACGAGGTCAACGCACATGTGCAGTTCATGACCGACTTCGGCGCCCGGCTGGAGGAGACGGGCGAGTTCGTCGACATGCAGGCGCTGACGCCCGACGGCGCGTTCGTGCGGTACGGCGGGGAGGGGCAGCCGCCCGTGACCGACGGACCGTTCGCCGAGACCAAGGATCTGATCGCCGGGTGGTACGTGATCGACGTGGAGTCGTGGGACCGTGCGGTGGAGCTGGCTGCTGAGCTGTCCGCGGCCCCAGGCCCCGGCGGCAAGCCGCTCCACGAATGGCTCGAGGTCCGGCCGTTCTGGGGCGAGCCGCCGACGGTCACCGAGTGAACGAGCAAGTGCTGCGGGACCTCGTGCCCGCGGTGATCGGTGTTCTCGTACGGCGTGGAGCTGACTTCGCGCCGGCCGAGGACGCCGTACAGGATGCTCTGGTCGAGGCCGTGCGCGTCTGGCCGGACGACCCGCCGCGGGACCCCAAGGGCTGGCTGGTGACTGTTGCCTGGCGCAAGTTCCTCGACGCGACCCGCGCCGAGAACTCGCGTCGGCACCGCGAGGAACGGGTCGAGTCCGAGCCGACACCCGGCCCGGCTGGAGCGTTGGATGACACGCTCCAGCTGTACTTCCTGTGCGCGCATCCGTCCCTGACTCCGGCATCGTCGGTCGCGCTGACGCTGCGCGCGGTCGGCGGTCTGACCACGCGTCAGATCGCCCAGGCTTACTTGGTGCCTGAAGCAACGATGGCCCAGCGGATCAGCCGGGCCAAGCGGACCGTCTCGAGCGTCCGCTTCAACCAGCCCGGCGACGTCGCCACGGTGGTCCGCGTGCTCTATCTGGTCTTCAACGAGGGGTACTCCGGTGACGTAGACCTCGCCGCCGAGGCGATCCGACTCACCCGGCAGCTGGCGGCCATAACCAACCACGAGGAGGTCGCCGGCCTGCTCGCACTCATGCTGCTCCACCACGCCAGGCGCCCAGCACGGAGCCGCGCCGACGCCAGCCTCGTACCGCTCGCAGAGCAGGACCGCAGCCTGTGGGACACCCGTCTGATCGCCGAGGGCGTCGACGTACTCCAGACTGCACTAGCCCGCGACCGCCTGGGCGAGTTCCAGGCCCAGGCCGCAATCGCGGCCCTCCACGCTGACGCCCAGACCGCCGAGGAAACGGACTGGGTGCAGATCGTCGAGTGGTACGACGAGTTGGTGCGCCTCACCGACAACCCGGTAGCCAGGCTCAACCGAGCCGTCGCACTAGGCGAAGCAGACGGCCCACGCGCCGGCCTAGCCGCTCTGGCCGACCTGGACCCTGCCTTACCTCGGTGGACCGCCGCAGCGGCCTACCTCCACGAACGCGCCGGCGACCCAGCCACAGCAGCCCACCTGTACGCCGAGGCCGCCCGCACAGCCCCCAACCTCCCCGAACGCAACCACCTAACCCGCCAAGCCGCCCGCCTCAACACCCAACTACGCAGCTAACCGCGGGCGTACCGTCACGGCATGACGCAACCACGAATGCGAATCGGGGCCGTCACAATCACGGCCGCACCGCCGCCGCACACCCGCGAGTTGGCCACCTTCTACGAGCGCCTGCTCGGCTGGCAGATCGTAGACGAAGGCCCGAAGGGTGGCTGGTTCCAGCTCCACCCACCCGAGGGCGACGCAGACAGGACGCTCCCAGGCATCAACATCGAGTCCGACCAGGAGCACAACCCGCCAGTCTGGCCCAGCAAGCCCGGCCACCAGAACGCGACAATGCACCTCGACATCAACGTAGACGACCTAGACGAGGCCGTCACCCGGGCCCTCCAAGCAGGCGCCACCCTCGCCGACAACCAGCCCCAACCCCAAGTCCGAGTAATGCTCGACCCCCACGGCAACCCCTTCTGCCTATGCCGGTAACCCGGGAGCCGGTGACGTTCTCACGCCTGCTGAGAGCTCTTGACACCCCCGAAACATGCAGAAGTGCCCGGACGCTGAGCGTCCGGCCCTCCGTCGTTCTCCGAACCATGCTCTGACCTGCGGAGACGCGACTATGTGTGCCTCAAGGAAACTGGCGCACGATACGAGATTCGAGGTGGTGAGGGGCTGGCCCCAACACGCCTTCCAAGACGACGATTCCCAATCAAGTCCGGCCGGGCCTTTCGGACTGAGTCTGAGGCTGTCGTCCCGTTGGACGATGGCGAACGCCCACGTACGGCTGTGGATGAGACCCACTCTGAGACCCACCCGGCGCACTGGTGTCAGCAGCTGGTCGCGTCCGAAGGGCTGGAACACGCCAGGTGATAGGCGTAGCGCAACCTGGCGGAGGTGAACATCCGGCCAGGGTTGCCCTTCGTCGGTTCAGGTTAGGAGAGCGGACCGGCTACATAACCTAGGCCGATCGTCCAAGCAGGTTCGAGCGTGGTTCCTGTGAACAGCCGCGCGAACTTGCGCACGCGTGCCTCCTTCCCGCCTCGCGGCAGCCTGGCTCCTGGGGTGATGTCCTCTAGTTCCAGACCAACGAGCCTTGCTAGCAGTAGTGCGAGGACGATCAGAGCCAAGGCGCCGATCGGAATCGAACCGATCTCCGTAATCCCTAGCCTCAACCGACGACTTGGTAACGATATCGGTTCCAAGCAGTTGATACCAGTGATGTATCAGCTGCGGCATCGCTGGCTCTCTTGTGGGTCAGCTGGCACAGCCGCCAGGGGGTTTGGGGACTGATGAGCAATCCCGATGGGTCTCGTACCGAGGCAGAGAAAGACCGGAAGAGGGAGAGAAGGAAGGAATGGATCACCCATGGGATTACCCTGCTAGTTGCCATAATCGCTGTTGGGAGCACCTGGTTGGTGGCCCGCGCAACCACGACCGCGGACAAAGAGAAGGAGGCTCGCGCTAGTAGATCTGAGGTCTACGCCGACTATCTGAAGGCGGCGGCGACGTATCGGGATCGTGGCTATGACGCCTGGCGAGCAGTCGATGCGCGAGCTAAGGATCCGAAGATCCCGTATAACGCAATCAGGCCCACACTTGCGAACTTCGAGATCGCACGCCGCGCGTACCGGGACCAAGCAAATCGAGTGGCAGTGTATGGCAGCCCGAAGGCGTGGGCGGCGCAGAAGACAATCACGAGTTCGATGCTTTCAACGCTCGCTCCGGTCCAGGTCGCGGATAAAGTGGGAGGGCCAGATTTTAAGCTCTTCAACGCCGGTTATAAAGAATTCATCATGGTGTTCTGCGAAGATGCGCAGGCGATGAATGTACCTGATTGCCGCCCCGCCCGTGGAGAGGATGTCGGTGCCACGCGATGAATGCGATGGCGTTTGACCCCGGCGCGCCCCGGTGACCGTGCCAGAAAAGATAGCCTTTGTGCTGCTGGTGGCCCGAAACTTGGTCAGCTAGTTAATCTGGACCGGCGTCACTACATCACCGGTAGTCCGCCTAGAGCGAAGGGCCGTTGCCGCTGCTTGTCGCCGACGGGATTCGAGATGGCCTGCACGGTACATGGCCACATGGTGTTCTCGCTCGGTGTGCCGAACCGCGCAGTGGTGGACGTGATGAGGTGGTCGTCCTCGACCCTGGTGGAACACTGCCAGCGAATCATGGCGAGGTACGGGTCGACGTCGCGGAGCCGGTCGGCAGATTGCTCTGGGCGCTCAGCGGAGAGGGGGCCAAGGGCGCTCGGGCTCGGCTTGAGAGAGCTGTTGAGACGCTGAAGGATCAGAGGGCCGGTCGCACACGCGACCCGCCCTCTTCTCTGTCCATCGCCCTAGCGTGGTAACCGCCGTCTAACCTGCGGTTTCTTCACTCTGGGAGTGGTGGCGGAGGATACGAGATTCGAACTCGTGAGGGGTTGCCCCCAACACGCTTTCCAAGCGTGCGCCCTAGGCCTCTAGGCGAATCCTCCAAGCGGAGAGGATACCGAAGGGGGCGGGGGAATCCGAAATCGGGGCGTGAACCTTGGAGGTGGGTTGGGCGACTGTGGGGGTGAAGGAGGTGACGGGTGGAGCGGAGTTGGGTGGCGGTGGTGGCGCGGGCTCAGCTGGGGGACCGGGAGGCGGTCGCTGAGCTGGTGCGGGGGTGGCACGGGCCGGTCTGGGGGTCTGTGCGGCAGATGCTGGGCCGCGATGACGTGGCCGACGACGTGTCGCAGGAGGTCTGGCTGGGCGTCGTCCGCGGGCTGTCGCGCCTCAAAGAGCCGGACCGGTTCGCCGCGTGGCTCTTCACGATCGCCCGTCGCGGCGTGGTCAACCAACTGCGGGACAAGTACGCCGACCAGCCGCAGCTCACGCAGTACGACGAACCCGATCCGGCGGACCACGTGGTCGATCGGATCGACGTACCGGCGGCTTGTGGGCGGCGTGCCTCTGTTGGAACGGGACGTGCTCGTGTTGTTCCACCTGGAGGACCTGAGCCTGGAGGAGTGCGCCGAGGTGCTGGCCGTACCGGTGGAGACCGTGAAATCACGCCTGCACCGGGCACGCGATCGCCACCTGGATCGCCTTCGGTTTCGCAGTACTGCTTGCGGCCGGACTGGCGCTTGTCGGTCACGGTGCGCTCGGCGTCCCGTTCGTCCTCGTGACGCTGGCAGGTGTCCTCTACACCGACGTGCAGAAGAAACGATTGGAGCGACGGTGAAACCCATCGGACCGTTGGCGATAGCTCTCAGACGCTTCGGCAGCAAACGAGCCGGTATAGCGATCGCAGCGCTGCTAATTGTGCTGCTGGTGGTCGGCCTGCTCATCTAGGGTCGGCCGCATGGATGAGCTGGTACTGCGGCCGATCGGCCCGGGAGACGATGACGCGCTGCAGGAGCTGATCGAGTCCGATCCTGGGTACACCGAGCGCATCACCGGCTACCCGCCTGGCCCGGCCGACGCGCAGAGCCTGCTGCTGATGCGGCCGGAGGACCTCCCGGAGGAGTCGAAGGTCGTACTGGGCGCCTTCGCCGCGGACCAGCTGGTTGCAGTCGTCGACCTGCTCAGGGGCTTCCCGAACGACCACACCGCCTTCATAGGTCTGCTCGAGGTCCACGCCAAGCACCAGAGCCTCGGCTACGGCAGGACGACGTACGACCTCGTCGAGCGGTACGTCGCGACCACGTGGCCCGAGATCCGCACGCTGCGCCTCGCCGTCGTCGACACCAACGCTGAGGTCGCCACTGGCTTCTGGCAGCGGCAAGGATTCGAGCCGACCGGTGAGGAGCGCCCATACCGGTACGACAAGCTCGAGTCGATCGCCCGCCTCTACGAGAAGCCGCTAGCCGAGCAGAGTGGGAGCTAGCGTCCGCCACTGCTCGATCGGCTGAGGACCGGTCACACCAGTGAGCACGTTCACCGCGACATGGTCGGCACCAGCGTCCAGATGCTCGGTCAGCTTGGCCTTGATATCGGCCGGACTACCCCACGCCGCCAGCGCGTCGACCATGTGGTCCGGCAGCTCAGCCTGATCGCTCTCACCGAACCCCTGCCGCTTCAACGACGCGATGTACCCCGGAATGCGCGTGAAGAAGCTGATCGTGTCCCGAGCGATCGCCCGCGCCCGGTCTGCGTCCGTTTCGAGTACGACGAGGTGGCTGACGGCCAGGAGCTTGTCCGGGCCTAGCACCTTCCGCGCCTCGGCGGAGTACGCCGCACTGGTCAGGAACGGGTACGCACCGGCAGTCCGCTCGCCGGCCAACGCCAGCATCTTCGGACCGAGCGCAGCGAGCAGCCGACGCTCCACAGGTACGTCCAGCTCGTCCAGATACGAGTTGAGCGTGGCGATCGGCTTGGGACCGTGCGCTCCACCAAGGCCCGCGGTGAACCGTCCCGGCGCGGTCGCTTCCAGTGCGGCGTACGTCGTACTCACGTCAGCCGCGGTGTAAAGCGTCACCCCCAGAATCCCGCTGACGAACTTGATCGCAGTCGTCGCTCCGACCAGGTCGACGATCGTCTGCAGCCCGGGCAGCGGACCGCCGGACAGCCAGATCGCCGGATACCCGAGCTCCTCCGCCGCCTGTGCCGCGGCAATCGAGTCAGCACTGCTGTCAAGCCCGGTCGTGATTCCGAAGGGGCCGAATTGATGATCCGTCACTCATCCAGAGTGAACCTGGATCGGGTCAGGCGGCCAGGCTGTTCGCTCAGAGCGTGTGCGGTGGGAGTCCGATTCCCGGTTGGCCAGAGGGATCCCGTACACTCATGGCTGGTTCCCCGCGTGGCGGTATCTCGCCCAAACCCCCCAGGGCCGGAAGGCAGCAAGGGTAAGTGAGCTCTTCCGGGTGCGCGGGGAATCCTTATGTCCGGGGCCTGGCGTCGTGAGGAGTCCGATGAATCCCGAGAGCCGTTACCTGCAGGAACTGATCATCGCCGAGCTCGGCGTGCCCGCGAGGTTCGACGTGGACACCGAGATCGAGCAGCGGGTGGAGTTCCTGGCCGACCGGCTCCGGACGACCGGCGCGGCGGGCTACGTGCTCGCCATCAGCGGCGGCGTCGACTCCGCGGTCGGAGGGCGGCTCGGGCAGCTAGCGGTCGAGCGGATCAGGTCCGAGGGCGGTCAGGCGACGTTCATCGCGATGCGGCTGCCGTACGGCGTGCAGGCCGACGAGGCGGACGCGCAGCGCGCACTTCAGTTCATCAAGCCGGACGAGACGCTGGACGTGAACATCAAGCCGGCCACCGACGCCATGGTCGAGTCGGTGCGGCACGCCGGGCTCGGTGACCGCGAGGACTTCCACGTCGGCAACATCAAGGCACGCCAGCGCATGGTCTCGCAGTACGTCGTGGCTGGTGCCCGCGGCGCGCTGGTCATCGGCACGGACCACGCGGCGGAGGCGGTGATGGGCTTCTTCACCAAGTACGGCGATGGCGCCTGCGACCTGACGCCGCTGTCCGGTCTGAACAAGCGTCGCGTCCGCGCGGTCGGCGAGCGGCTCGGTGCGGACCCGGAGACCACCGGCAAGGTGCCGACGGCCGACCTGGAGACGAACAACCCCGGCGTACCCGACGAGGCCGTGCTGGGCGTCACCTACGACGAGATCGACGACTTCCTCGAGGGTCTCGACGTCGACGACAAGGCGGCGAGCACGATCATCGCTACCCACCGCCGCACCGCTCACAAGCGCGCAGTACCGCTCGCGTTCAGCTGAGCAAGAACTCGGTCACCAGCTCGGCGTAGAGGTCAGGCTGCTCGGCGTGCGTGAAGTGGCCGGTGCCGGCCGCGTAGTAATAGGTGCCATTCGGTACGCCGGAGCGGAACAGCTGGATCTCCTGCTCGCTGGTGGCCGGGTCGTACTCGCCCTTGATCAGTAGAGCGGGCTGGGTGAGCTGAGCGAAGTACTGCAGGACTGGCTGGCCGAAGCTGGCCGATCTGGTGATCTGGTCGTGGAAATGGCCGGAGCGCGAGTGGTACTCGTCGGAGATCTCGGTGTCCGCCGGCAGTTGGAGATCCCGGGCGTCCGGACCGGTGTAGATCTCCATCCTGCGGTCGCCGAGCTGAGCGATCACTGCGATGCGCTCGTCCCACATGGCCTTCGTTGCCGGACCAGTGTGGGGTGGCGGGGCCTCCACGCCGGGGAGCAGTGGGAGCGCTGCGCGTAGGAGCGTGTCGCTGGCCAGGACCATGTCCCAGCCCGGGTTCTCGAAGACGACCTTGGTTACGGCGTCCGGGTGAGCGACGGCGTACCGGAGTGCCAGCCGACCGCCGTACGAGTGGCCGAGGATCGACCACTGCTCCACTCCAAGCTTCTCGCGGAGTGCCTCGAAGTCGGCGATCAGGTCCTGCTCGCTCACCGGTCCGGTCAACGGGTCGGACTGCTGTACGCCGCGCTGGTCCACTGCGATCAGCCGGAAACTCTGGCTGATCCGATCGCCCTGGAACGCCAGAAAGTCGTAGGAGCCCGCGCCAGGTCCTCCATGGATGAACAGCAGCGGCGGCGCATCCTGAGGTCCGCGCTGGTCGACGTACAGCCTGGTGCCACGGATCTCCATGAGCATGGCAGGGAGCGTACGGCGGCAGCGGGTCGACCGTCAGGCAGCGTGGCTGAACTGGCGGACGCGGTTGGCGAGGCGGGCCAGGCGGATGGTGGCGATGTTCCGGTACGCCGGGCGCAGGACGTTCGCCAGCGGACCGGACTGCTCGAACGTGTGGGTGACACGGCTGTCCGGGCCGATCGTCCACGTCCCGACCTCGCGGAACCCGGGCACCTGCCAGCTGATCTCGATCCGGTCCGGCTCGACCACCGTGTACTGCAGCTCGCCGGCGAACCCAGGCCGGACTCGTAGCGCATAGCTGCTGCTGAGATCCGCCTCGGCGGGCCCGTCGATGGCCAGGAACGCCTCGTTCCACTCCGGGAGCGCGAGCGCGTCGAGCAGGACGTGGCGGATCGCCGCGGGACCGGCGTGGATGATTTCGGTGGCCTGTTCCATGACTAGTTCTCCTGAGTGGCGAGTTCGGGATCCCGGCGACGGGCCAGGGCCGCGCCGGCCGGGAAGGCGCCGGCGAGCGTGCGGAGCGTGCTGATGGTCTCGTCGAGGGCCTGTCC
The DNA here is from genome assembly GCF_004217145.1 of Kribbella rubisoli. GTDB lineage: Bacteria > Actinomycetota > Actinomycetes > Propionibacteriales > Kribbellaceae > Kribbella > Kribbella rubisoli. Next base: position 394,486 of record NZ_SHKR01000013.1, read on the forward strand.
GGCGACGAGGTCGTCCATGGTGCGGTGCAGCCGGTTTTCCGCGGTCACGATGCGGCGGTGCAGGGCCCGGCCCTGCGTGGTGAGGCTGAGCGTCAGGTAACGCCGGTCGACCTTGTCGATGCCGCGTTTCACCAGTCCTTGGGCGACGAGGCGATCGACGAGGCGGCTCGGGCTGTTGCCGGTCTCGCAGACGAGCAGTCCGCCGAGAGCGTTGAGCGTGAGCGGACCGTGGTCCCTCAGGACGCGCAGAACCTCTGCCTGGGAAGGCGTTATGCCCAGTGGGCGCAGCTCGGCGGCGAGCAGCCGATTGCCCTCACGCTGGATCGCCAGCACGAGATAGCGAAGCTCCTCGACAACCTTCATGGCCGATATGTTACACGACACGTATGTCATGTCATCTATCAGACGCGAGTGTTTCGGAATCGGTCGGTAGCTGTTGCCTCAGGCGACGGGTTCCGGAAGAGTGCCGGAGAAAGTCCGGTTGAGGTCATGGCCAAGGCGCCGTGGCGGCTGGCACAGTGTCTGCATGAAGGGTCTGATGCAGAACTACCAACTGTCCCTGGACACGATCTTCCGCCGGGCCGAGCAGTTCTACCCGGACAAGACCGTCTACACCGGCGGTCCGGCGCCGACCAAGAGGACGTACGCCGAGTGGGCCGAGCGGACCAGACGTCTGGGCGGCGTCCTGGACACTCTCGGGATCACCGCGGACGGCCGCGTGGGGACGTTCGCGTGGAATTCAGGGCGCCACCTCGAGCTGTACTTCGCCGCGCCCTGCACGGGCAGGGTGCTCCACACGCTCAATATCAGGCTCTTCCCCGACCAGATCGTCTACATCGCGAATCACGCCGAGGACGAGGTCGTGTTCGTCGACCGCTCGCTACTGGGGGCGTTCCTGCCGCTGCTCGAGCGGCTCCCGGAGGTCCGGCACGTGGTCGTGATGGACGACCTGCCGCCTGGGGCGCCGGGTGCGGAGGTCCCGGACGACCCGCGGTTCCACGACTACGAGGAGCTGCTGGCCGCGGCGGAGCCGGTCGAGTTCCACGTCGAGGACGAGAACCAGGCCGCCGCGATGTGCTACACGAGCGGTACGACGGGGCACCCGAAGGGCGTGGTCTATTCGCATCGGTCGACCTGGCTGCACTCGATCGGCGTACTGACGAACTCCGGGATCGGGCTGACCGAGACGGACACCGTGATGCCGGTCGTGCCGATGTTCCATGCGAACGCTTGGGGTCTGGCGCATGCCGCGCCGATGGCCGGCGCGTCGCTGGTGTTCCCGGGTCCGGACATGACTCCGGCGGGGATCCTCAAGCTGCTCAAGGAGCAGGAGGTCACGCTGTCGGCTGGGGTGCCGACGATCTGGCAGGGGCTGTTGCCGTTGCTCGACGGCGTCGAGTTGCCGAAGCTGCGACGCATCCCGTGCGGCGGTTCTGCCGTGCCGCTGGCTCTGTCGGAGGCGTTCCGGCAGAAGCTCGGCCGGCCGATCCTGCAGGCGTGGGGGATGACCGAGACGAGTCCGGTCGCGACCGCGTCCCACGTTCCCGCGCGGTACGCCGACCTTCCCGAGGAAGAGCAAGCGCACCTGCGTGCCCGGGCCGGTCTGCCGCTGCCAGGAGTCGAGGTGCGCATCGTCGAGCCCGGTTCGATCGAGGCGCTGCCGTGGGACGACGAGGCCACTGGTGAGCTCCAGGTCCGTGGCCCGTGGATCGCCGCGGAGTACTACCGTCCCGACGACGGCGCCCAGCTGAACACCGAGGACGGCTGGATGAAGACGGGCGACGTTGCTGCGATCGACCAGTTCGGTTCGGTTCGGATCGTCGACCGGACGAAGGACCTGGTGAAGTCCGGCGGCGAGTGGATCAGCTCGGTCGAGCTGGAGAACCTCCTGATGGCCCATCCGGCAGTGCGAGAAGCCGCAGTTATCGGTGTGCCACATCCCAAGTGGGACGAGCGACCGCTCGCGTGCATCGTCGTCCAGGAGGGTGCGACAGTGACCGGCGAGGACATCCTTGAATACCTACGCCCGCTCGTCGCGAAGTGGTGGGTCCCGGATGCGGTCGAGTTCATCGACGAGGTCCCGAAGACCTCAGTCGGCAAGTTCTCCAAGAAGGATCTCCGGACCCGCTTCGCCAACTATCACCTGCAGTGAACCCAGGTTGGTTGCCATAGGCATGCGAGGTGTATGCCTACGGCAACCATCAGGAGTTGCCTGGGTCAGGCGAAGTCGACCTGGAAGTGATTGCGGAGGTGAGTGAGGGTTGCGGCGACGAACTCGGCCGGCCAGGGGTTGTTGGTCAGCTTGGCCAGGGCGGTGCCGCGGGTGATGAACTGACGGCAGATGTACTGATTCGCCGCGATGATGTCGGCAGGATCGGTGCCGGCAGCGGGGATGGCTTCGAGAGCGGCGCGTTGTTCGTCGGAGAGTAGGGCGTTGAGGCGCTTGGCGCCGGTGGTCCGGCGTACGCCGCGTTCGGCCAGCATGAGCGCGACGAGTTGATCGCGGATCGCGCCTACGCCCTGGTTGCCGACGATCCGCTCGTCGCGGCCGAGGACCGTGACGAGGTTCCCGAGGAAGTAGAAGAATAGGTTGACGTTCGGCGCCGGCCAGTACGGTTCGCCGGGCAGACCGCCCTTCGCAGCGATATTGCCGTCCGGAAACAACGTCCCTTCCCGGTCGAACAGCACTCGCACACCGTCGTAGTGATTCCGTTCGAACGACGCCAACGGGTGCACGAACAGATCTACGTGCAACCAGTCCGGCGTGATCCCCAATCCGCCAATCAAACCCGGGACCTCGTCCGTCAATACGGTCGGGCCGGTGAGCTCGCGCAGTACGTCGTCCCAGCTCTCCCTGAACCAGTCCAGGCTGTCGTCGGTCACCACGAGATGTAGGTCGACATCACTGAACCGATCGGCGGCGCCCGTCGCATAGCTCCCGATCAGGTACACCCCGAGCACCCGCTCGTCCCGCGGCAGAACCTCTTGAGCCCGCGCGATAACCCCTTGCTGCCGCTCGTCCCCAGTCACCATCACGCCACGCTAAACCGTGTCTGGCCTTTCCTCAGGTCGGGGCACTACGGTCGCAAGGTGACGACCCGGCAGGCCATGCTGAAGCAGTTGGTCGAGGTCATCGACGATATTTCCCGCGATCGTCCGGTGCGGGTCGCGGTGGACGGGCCGGACACGGCCGGCAAGACGACGCTGGCCGACGAACTCGCCATCGCTTTGTCCGGCATCCGTCCAGCGATCCGGGTCAGCGTCGACGACTACATCCGGCCGGTCGAGGAGCGGCCGCAGTCTCTGGGCGTGGCATCAGCCGGCTATTTCGATGACAACTTCGACCTGGCTGCATTGATCGCCGGACTACTGATTCCGCTAGGGCCGGGCGGTGATCAGGGGTATCGGGACGCGGACGGCGCGACCGGCACCGCGCCGTACGACGCGGTGTTGCTTGTCGATGGAGTGTTTCTGTTGCAGACCGCGCTGCGCCCGTACTGGGATGTCGGCATCTACCTGCACATCGGCGAGGACGAGATGCTTCGGCGCGGCCTGCTCCGCGACCGCGACCGATACGGCGGGGAGGACGCCGCTCGGGAGGTGTTCGAGACGCAGTTCATCCCGGGCTGGCGTGCGTACCAGGCGCAGTGCGACCCGGCCGTTGCCGCCACCGTCGTCATCGAGCACCACGACCCGGCTCACCCGGCGATCCAGGTCCGAAGTACCTGATCCGGTCCCGGGCGCTGGGGCCGCCGAGGTTGTGCGATTGTGATCGTTGGACGCGACCAGTCGGGCAGCGGGGTGCGCGGGCGAGGAAATGTCCGACGGCAGCGCTAGGGTTGCCGGGTGGAAGCGCCCCTTGCCTTGTATCGCCGGTATCGCCCGGAGACCTTCGCGGAGGTGATCGGGCAGGATCATGTCACGGCGCCGTTGCGAAACGCGTTGAGCAACAACCGGGTCAATCACGCCTACCTCTTCTCCGGACCGCGCGGGTGCGGAAAGACCACCAGTGCGCGGATCCTCGCCCGCGCGATCAACTGCGAGAAGGGCCCGATCGCGGAGCCGTGCGGGGTGTGCAAGTCGTGCACCGACCTGGCGCGCGGCGGTCCCGGCAGCATCGACGTGATCGAGATCGACGCGGCGTCGCACGGTGGTGTGGACGACGCCCGCGATCTGCGTGAGCGCGCGTTCTTCGCGCCGGTCGAGAGCCGCTACAAGATCTACATCATCGACGAGGCGCACATGGTGACCACGCAGGGCTTCAACGCCCTGCTGAAGCTGGTCGAAGAGCCGCCGCCGCACCTCAAGTTCATCTTCGCCACCACCGAGCCCGACAAGGTCATCGGGACGATCAGGTCGCGTACGCACCACTATCCGTTCCGCCTGGTGCCGCCGAAGGTGCTGGCCGACTACATGGCCACGCTGTGTGTGTCCGAGGGCGTGGCGATCGAGCCGGCCGCGCTGCCTCTGGTGGTGCGCGCTGGTGCGGGTTCGGTGCGTGACTCGCTGAGCGTGCTGGATCAGTTGATCGGTGGGGCCGGGCCGGGTGGGGTGACGTACGAGCTGGCGGTTGCGCTCCTTGGGTTCACTCCGGACTCGCTGCTCGATGCGTGTGTGGACGGGTTTGCGGCGCATGACAGCGCGGCGGTGTTCGAGACGATCGAGAAGGTCATCGAGACCGGTCAGGACCCGAAACGGTTCGCCGAGGACCTGCTGCGACGGTTGCGCGATCTGGTCGTGCTGTCCGCCGTACCGAATGCTGTCGCGTCCGGTCTGATCGAGGCGGCCGAGGACCAGGGCGAGCGCCTGCAGACCCAGGCCGCTGGGATTGGGCCGGCTGAGCTGACGCGCGCGGCGGACATCGTCGCCGCTGGCCTGCTGGAGATGCGCGGCGCGACTGCGCCTCGCCTCCAGCTCGAACTGATCTGCGCCAAGGTCCTGCTCCCTGGCGCCGACGACTCAACCAACGGCATCCAGGCCCGCCTGGACCGCATGGAACGCCGCCTGGCCATAGGCGCCCCAGCCGGTACGCCGGAAGCCGCGCACTCAGGTGCCGCAGGTACTGCGCCTACGGGCCAGCTGCCCGCGTCCGGTAGAGGTACGCCGGGCGTTGGCGCTCCTGGTGGTGGGGCGGACTACGCGGCATCGGGCGCGTCCGGAGCAGACGCAGTAGCAAGCCGGGCGGCAGCACGAGCCGCTGCAACCGCTGGCGGATCCCGAGCCACCACCGCTGGTGGCGCCGGGGACGCCGGCCCTGCCGGAGCATCAGCTGCTGGAGCTGCTGGAGCTGCTGGAGCTGCTGGAGCTGCTGGAGCTGCTGGAGCCGGTGCAGGTGCTGGCACTGGTGGTGCAGGCGCGGCCGGTGGACCTGGGGCGGTGGACACGTCTGGTGAGGCGGGCGCGGTTGGCGCGCCCGGTGGAGCGGGAGTCGCCGGTGGCGCCGGTGCAGCTGGTGGCGCTGGTGGTGCAGGCGCTGCCGGTGCAGCTGGTGGTGCGGGCGCTGCCGGTGGATCTGGTGCGGTGGACTCGTCTGGTGGGGCGGGTGCAGTTGGCGCGGCCAGTGGAGCAGGAGTAGCTGGTGCGGGTGACGGAGCCGGTGGAGCTGCGGCTGTAGGTGGTGGAGTCGGTGCGGGGGGTCCAGGTGCAGGGTCTGTTCCGGCGAGCGCGGAGTCGGCTGGCGCTCCGAATGCAGCTGCCAGCCCGTCGGCTGGTGGTGTGGGTTCGGCTGGTGGCGGTGGGCGCACAGGTGCTTGGGGTGACGGTCCCGAGGCTTCGACTAGCGCTGCGGCTCCGAGTGAGGTAGCTGCTGGTGGTGCAGGATCCGCGGGGAGGGGCGCCGCGGCGGCCGCGTCCGGCGGGGCGGCTGGTGGGGCGTCCGGGGGGCCGGTTGGGTTGGCAGATATTCGGCGGTTGTGGCCTGAGGTTTTGGAGGCTGTGAAGAGCAAGCGGCGGTTTGCTTGGATCATGCTCAGCCAGAACGCGCAGGTGATCGCGATCGACGATCAGACGTTGACGCTCGGGCTGGTGAACGCGGGGGCTCGGGAGAGTTTTGCGCGGTCCGGCAGTGACGAGATTCTTCGGCAGGCGATGAACGACACGATCGGCATCGACCGCCGCGTGGAAGCCGTCGTCGACCCGTCCAGTGATCCGGGCGCCGGTGGTTCTGGTGGCGCAGGTGGTGCTGGGGGTTCCGGTGGTCGCCCTGGCGGCGGGCACGGTGCGCCAGGTGGGACCGGCGGTGGTGCGCAGGGCGGATTCAGTGGAGCCGGCCAGGGCGGACCGGGTGGTGGTGCTCAGGGTGCGTCCGGTGGTGCGCCGGCCGGTGGAGGCGCGCCGGGTGACGGTGGTGCTGGAGGCTCGGGGACAGGTGGCTTCGGGCCGGGTGGAGGCATGGCTGGTCCGGGTGCAGGTCCGGGCGGAGGTAGCTCCGGCATGGCTGGCTCGGGTGCCGCGGGTCCGGGTGGAGGTGGCCCAGGGCTGGCGGACGCTGATGGCTCGGGTGCGAGTGGCGCTGGTGGGGATGCTGCTGGCGGCGTAGGCGGCCATGGGCTGGGCGCTGTGGGCCGCGCTGACGGGGCCGGGACGGCTGGTGGTGCTGACGGGGCTGGGGGAGTTGGCGGGTTCGGAGCTGATGGGCACGGGCAGTCGGGGGCTGGGGCCGTGGATGGCGCCGGTGGGTTCGGCGGTGGTCCAAGCGCTGACGGTCCTGATGGCTCTGCGGGTGGAGTAGGAACGGCCGTGCCGGGTGGGGCTGGCCGAGCCGGCTCCGGCGGAGCCGGAGGGCCTGGAGTTGGAGGGGCAGGGCAGCCGGGCGGTGGTGGCGCAGGTGGGGCGCGGACCGGTGCCGGTGGGTCGGGGACCGGTGGGCAGAGTGGGGCGTGGGCCGACGCGGGGAGTGTTGCGCTGCGGGAGCCGCCGGATTCGGAGTACGACATGCCTCCGGAGCCGGATCCTTGGGAAGCTCCTGGTGCTGTTCAGCAGGCTCCGGTGGATCGGCGGGAGCAGGCGGCCAGTAAGCGGCGGGCGGCGGAGGCTGCTGTAGCGGCTGAGCAGGCTCGGGCTGCGGCGCGGGCGCCGGTTGTGCCTGAGGTGCCGTTGACGCCGGAGGAGGAAGCTGCCTCGATCGGCGAGGACGACGTGGTGCTGGATGACGATCCGCGGACGCATACCGATCTGCTGAGGGAGACCCTTGGCGCCCAGATGATCACCGAAGAGCCCAACTGAGTTCAGCTGAAAGTCACTCCCACAGGCTCGTCCACAGCTGTGGTGATAGCGGCGCGGTGGGTGTCCACATGATCCACAACCCTGTGGGAAAAGATGTCCACAAGGCTGTGGATAACTTTGGGGAGACTGGTCGGTTTCTGGGTGTTCGCTGGGTTGTCCGACCGACCGGCTAGTGTTGAGTCTCCGGTCGTCGGACGCGTTTCGGGGGCCGGGTAGGCAAGCTCGGGGCTCGGGAGAGCGGTTCGGACGAGGAGATCGCAGTGTTCGACGGTGGCGGTGCTGGGGGCTTCGACATGTCCAACCTGCTCGCGCAGGCGCAGGCGATGCAGAACCAGCTGATGGAAGCGCAGGCAGACCTCGAAGGTCAGGAGATCGAGGGGTCGGCCGGTGGTGGTCTGGTGACTGCTCTGGTGTCGGGCACGGGCGAGCTGCTCAGCCTGGACATCAAGAAGGAGGCCGTCGACCCGGACGACACCGAGACGCTGGCCGACCTGGTCGTCGCCGCGGTGCGCGACGCCTCCGAGAACGCGAAGCAGGCTGCTGCCGCCGCGATGGGTCCGCTGGCCGGTGGCCTGGGCGGCGCGTTCGGTGGCGAAGGCGGGATCCCCGGCTTCGGCGGTGGCGCTCCGACCGGGCAGTCGGCGCCGGCAGGTTTCGGCCTGCCCAGTGCGCCCCCGGCAGTCGAGTCAGGGTCAAGCGATGACTCTGAGAGCGGCACGGACGAGAGCCGGAGCCAGGCGCAGGACGAGACTCGTGGCGGCGTCGGGTTCGTGAACCCGGGAAGCGAGGCCGGCGCGTCCGGTCAGAACCCGGTCTGACGTGTACGAGGGTGCCGTTCAGGATCTCATCGACGAGCTGGGGCGGTTGCCCGGAGTGGGGCCGAAGTCCGCGCAGCGGATCGCGTTCCACCTGCTCGCGGCCGACGAGACCGACGTACGGCGGCTTGCGCACGTGCTGATCCAGGTCAAGGAGAAGGTCAAGTTCTGCGAGATCTGCGGCAATGTCGCGGAGGAAGCGCAGTGCCGGATCTGCCGTGACCCGCGCCGGGACCTGAGCCTGATCTGCGTGGTCGAAGAGGCCAAGGACGTGGTCGCGATCGAGCGCACCCGCGAGTTCCGCGGCCGGTACCACGTGCTCGGCGGGGCGATCTCGCCGATCGAGGGGATCGGACCGGACGAGCTGCGGATCAAGGAACTGATGCAACGGCTGGCCAGCGGTGAAGTGATGGAGATCATCCTGGCCACCGATCCGAACCTGGAGGGTGAGGCGACGGCCACCTACTTGAGCCGCCTGCTGCGGCCCATGGGGTTGCGCGTCACCCGTTTGGCTAGTGGACTTCCAGTAGGCGGTGACCTCGAGTACGCCGACGAGGTCACACTCGGACGGGCGTTTGAAGGGCGACGATCAATCGATGACTGAACCAACCGATATTGCAGAGCGCGCATTGGCCACGGACTCCGAGGACCTCACCGAGTTCGCCGAACAGATCGCTGACCAGGTCCGGAGCTTCCTGATCTCGGTGCGCGACATCGCCGCGCAGCCGGACGAGGACGGCATCGACGAAGGCCTCGCCTCGCTGCCGTACCTGCTGCTCGAGGTGAGCCAGCTGCTGCTCGCCGGTGGCCGGCTCGGTGCGTTCGAGGACTTCGTCCCGGAGGAGCGCTTCGAGAGCGACGCCGGCCCGGACCCGGACCTCGACACGATGCGCGACCGGCTCGCGGTGCTGTTCGAGGGCCTGGACGAGTACGCCGAGGTCTTCGACCCGTACGCCGCTCCGCCGGAGATCACCGTGAATCGGCTCTCCGACGACCTCACCGCGATCGCGACCGACCTCGTGCACGGCCTCGCGCACTACGAGGACGGCCGGGTTGTCGAGGCGCTCTGGTGGTGGCAGTTCTCGTACGTCTCCACCTGGGGCGCTGCTGCGAGCGCCGTACTGCGGGCCATCCAGTCGCTGATCGCGCACGACCGGCTCGAGCCGGCGCACGACCCCGAGACCGAGGCGACCGATCGCGAGCTCGTCGAGGTCGCCGAAGAGGCCGTCCAGCGCCGCTGACCGAGGGTGTCTGTTCATGAGGTGATCCGGCGGTTGCCGGACATCGGTGCGGTTCGGCGGGTCAGTCGGGCGTTGGCGGTGCTTGACCTGGTGCTCAACGAGGATGCGAGCACCAGGTATTACGACTTCGACGCGCGGTGGTCCGAGACAGAAGAGGCCGCGTTGATGCGGGACGGGTCGGGTGGCGAGTACTCGATCGTGTTCTCGCCGGACGGCGCGTTCGCGTACGGGTTCGACCACGAGTCGCCGATGTCGCCGTACGCGAACGGCCACAAGCTCTGGCCCGGGCTGCTCGACGGCGTACCGGAGGTGTTCCACGGTGCGCGGGACGACAAGGCGTTCAGCGATGACGGTGTGCCGCGCGCGACCGTGTGTTTCTGGCGTACGACGGAGGACCCGGCCTGGAGTTCCGGCCCGGTGGAGAACGTGGACCGCGACGGCGCCGGCTGGCTGTTCGAGCTTGTTGCCGATGGGCGGCCTGAGGCGTACCTGACGTTCGCCGAGGAGTACTACGAGGTCGCGCTCGACCTCGACGCGATCCGGCACGTGTACGCGCTGATGCCGCTGAGCGAGTACGTCGTCACGTCGCTGAACAGGCAGCGACGATTGAGCGATCTCTCCGAAGGGATCGCCGAGATCGGTTACCCGCGGTCCTGAAGCGCGTTAGCGTGTCGCCCGATGACAACGCATCCACACGATCCGGCCGTGGTCGGATCGTTCGCGATCCAGGGCCGGCTCGGCCGTGGGGCGATGGGTGCGGTCTACCTCGCTCGATCGCCGGGCGGGCGGTTGGTCGCGGTGAAGGTGGTGCGCGACGAGCTCGCCGGTGACTCGGGCTTCCGGGCGCGATTCGCGCGCGAGATCGACGCTGCACGGAAGGTGAGCGGCGCGTTCACCGCGGCGGTTGTCGACGCGGATCCGGATGCGGATCGCCCGTGGCTCGCGACGGAGTACTTGCCGGGACCCACGCTGCAGAAGGCGATCGAGACGTCCGGACCGTTGTCGCCGGCGGGAGTGCAGTCGCTAGCGAGTGGGTTGGCCGAGGCGTTGATGGCGATCCATGCGAGCGGTGTCGTGCATCGCGATCTGAAGCCGTCGAACATCGTGCTGACCGACAACGGACCGCGCGTGATCGACTTCGGTATCGCGCGGGCGTTGGAGGAGGCGAGCCTGACGGCGACCGGGATGGTGATCGGTACGCCGGGTTACCTGTCGCCGGAGCAGATCACCGGGACCGGGATCGGGTCGGCGAGCGATCTGTTCGCGCTCGGTGCTGTGCTGGTGTTCGCGGCGTCGGGGCGTGGTCCGTTCGCGACCGGAAACCCGGCGTCGATGCTGCATCGGATCGTCAACGAGCATCCACAGATCCCACCGCTCCCGGGTGCGCTGCACGACGTCGTACGCCGATGCCTCGCTCGCGACCCCGCCCAGCGCCCGACACCGCTGGAAATCCTGCAACTCCTCGGACAGCCCGTCCCGACAGCCCTTCTCAATCCGCCCACGATCGTCCTGCCATCCGCCACCAGGGTCCTGCCGCCAACGGCAGGGCAGGATTTGCCACCGGTACCCACGCCCCTTCCCGCGCCGCCCGGAGCGTTTGCCCAAGCCCCGACACCGAGCGGCCCGCCCGCCCAGGGTGGTGTGGTTGGGGCGAGTTTTGCGACGAGTCGGGTGCGGGCGGTGGTGTTTGCGGTGGTTACCACGGTTCTCTGTCTTGCGTTTGCGTCGCGCGATCCGGAAATGCAGGTCTTGCATCCGATCATCTCGACGGTCCTCGGTCTGGTCTCGTTGACCTTTCTGTACTTCGCGATCCGGCACTGGATCCTCGTGCTCAGGCCGAAGGTCGTGCTTCGTCTGTCTCCGCAGGGATTGACGATCAACCGGGCCTACCGCGAAGCGACGATCCCCTGGTACGGCGTGACGCGGCTTCATGTCGGCGGTGACAGCAAGCGTCCGTGGTTGATTGCTTGGCTCGAACCGCAGTACCAGAACCAGTTGCCGGTCTCGCATCGTCGTCACCATGGCGGGCTGCGGATCTACCCGATCGCGCACGGCGCTACCCACGGCCGCCGTCAGACACAGGTCAACGAGCTCCGCGCTGCTCTCAACTGGTACGCGGGCCGGATCCACGACAATTCGTACTGATGAACATTCGACCAGCCACCACCGCCGACGGCCCGAGAATCAGCGAGCTGCTTATCGCGTCCTGGGGAAGTCACATAGCGGTCGCTCACGGCGTGGCGTACGACGCCACCACGCTGCCGGCGATCGTGGCCGAAGAGGGCGACCGCATCGTCGGCCTGCTCACGTACAACCTGCAGGGTCAGGAGCTCGAGGTCGTCACGATCGACGCTCCGGCGCAGCATCGCGGCGTAGGGTCAGCCCTGCTGGAAGCCGCGGCCGAAGCAGCAAGGGGAGCTGGTGCTCGCCGGCTCTGGTTGATCACGACCAACGACAACCTCGACGCCCTCCGCTTCTACCAGCGCCGCGGCATGCGCATCGTCGAGGTCAGACCTGGAGCAGTCGACGAGTCCCGCAAGCTCAAACCCACGATCCCGCCCACCGGCGCGTACGACATTCCCTCCATGACGAACTGGTTCTGGAGCTTCGACTCGACTAGTCGGGGAGCATCGGCATCTCCAGGCCTTGGCGTTTGCCGAGGAGGATGCCGCGGGTGATCGCGTCGGTGCCGAACTTGTCTTTGACCTGGTCGAGGGCCGAGTCGAGCTCGTTGTTCGCCGCCTTGTCGAAGGGCAGCGCCAGCTGCAGGGCCGCCTCGTTTTCGAGGTTGCCGACGGAGATGCCGATCATTGTGATGCCCTGCGCGGCGATCAGCGGATGCGCGGCCCGGAGCAACGCCCGGGCCGTGAGCAGAATCGCCCGCGTCTGATCCGTTGCCTGAGGCAACGTATGTGAGCGGGTCGCCCGGGTGAAGTCGTCGAAGCGCAGCCGCAGCGTGACCGTCCGGCCCGAGCGCTCCGCGTTACGCATCCGGCGGGTGACTCGGTCCACCAGACCCGCGAGCACCGCATCGAGCGTCGCCGGCGACTTCGGTGACCGACCCAGCGCCCGCTGGGAACCGATCGACCGTCGCCGTCGCCCGACCTCGATCGGCCGCGGATCCCGGTTGTGCGCCAAAGCGTGCAGATGCCGCCCAGATGCCCGCCCGAGCATCGCGACCAGCGCGGCCTCGGGCAGGATCGCAACATCACCGACCTTGGTCAGCCCGCGGTTGCGCAACTTCTCCGCCGTCACCTCGCCGACGCCCCACAGCCGCGAAACATCCAACGGATGCAGGAACTCCAGCTCCCGGTCCGGCGCGACCTCGAGCAGCCCGTCGGGCTTCGCGACCCCGCTCGCCACCTTCGCCAGGAACTTCGTGCGCGCCACCCCGACCGTGATCGGCAGCCCTACGCGCGACAGCACCTCGGCCCGCAGTCGTCGCGCGATCTCCACCGGAGTCCCGCGGATCTTCCGCAGCCCGCCCACGTCCAGGAACGCCTCGTCGATCGACAGCCCTTCGACCAACGGCGTCGTGTCCTCGAAGACCTTGAACACGGCCTTGCTGGCCTCGGAGTACGCCGACATGCGCGGCTCGACGATGATCGCGCCGGGACAGCGGCGCAGCGCCTGTCCGCCGTTCATCGCCGTACGCACGCCGTACGCCTTGGCCTCGTAGCTGCACGCCAGCACCACGCCCGCGCCGACGATCACCGGGCGGCCGCGTAAGCGCGCGTCGTCCCGCTGCTCGACCGAGGCGTAGAACGCGTCGAGGTCGGCATGCAGGATGTTCGCACCACCCAAGGACACGAACACATGTTCGCATATACCACCGACAAAATGAGATAGGGAGAATTCCCGACGCGGTGGCCGACGATGTCAGGAAAGAATGCAGCTTATGGACCTGTCGGCGTACCGCGATCTCTGGAAGACCCACGGCGTGGTGGCGCTCTTGGCCTCGGCGCTGGTCGCGCGGATGCCGGTGCTGGCGACGATGGTCCCGTTGGCCTTCCTGGCCAAGGACGCCTCCGGCAACTTCGGCTGGGCCGGTGTGGTCGCAGGCGCCTACTCAGTCGGTACTGCGGTCGCCAGCGTGGTCTGGTCACGCATGGCGGACCGCAAGGGCGCACGGAAGGTCGTCATCGGCACTGGGATGGCGTGGGGGCTGTGGATGGCAGTGCTCGCTCTGATGCCCTACAGCTGGTACCGGCTGCTTCCGATCGCCGCTGTGCTGGCCGGTGTGTTCGTCTCGCCGGTCACCTCGGCACTCCGCGCCAACTGGCCGCGGATTGTGCACGGCTCCCGCCTGCGGGCGGTCTACTCGCTGGATGCGACCGCGCAGGAGCTCCTGTTCGTCATCGGCCCGATGCTCGGCGCACTGATGGTCAGCTTCGCCAGTCCGCGCGCCGGGCTGCTGGCGTGTGCGGTGACGGCCGCGGCGGCTATCTGGTGGTTCGGGATGAACCAGCGGACCGATGTACCGCATGACGAGACCGCCGGACCGCGTCCCACTGCGTGGCAGCTGATCTTCCATTCGCACCGCACGCCGATCCTGATCGCCTGGGCCTGTCTGGTGATGGGCTTCGCGTCGATGTCGCTCGGCATGGTCGCCGTCGCCGATGAGCACGGCAACCGTTTGATTGCAGGCATTCTCGAGACTGTGGCCGCGGTGGGGAGTGTGACCGGCGGTGTGATCAACGGTGCGCTCCCCGGCGGCCGTACGTCGGCAGTGTGGCGGCGGATGCTGGTGTTCTCCGCGCTGGTCGCGGTCTGCATCCTCGCCACGTCGTCCGTCCTCGCACTGGCGGTGGCGATGTTCGCGACGGGCTGCATGATCGCTCCGACGGTCGCGGCCCTCTACGAGCGCGTCGGCGCGCTCACGCCGACGGCCGCGCACACCGAGATCTTCGGCTGGACCCAGAGCGGCGGCATGGTCGGGTCAGCGATCGGCTCCGCTATGGCAGGCGCGGTAGTCGAGGCGTTCGGCGTTCGCTACGCATGGGTCCTGACGGCCGGCCTCGCCGTACTGGCGACCCTGTCCCTGCTGCGCGTGCCGCCCCATCGGCCGGCCGAGACAAGTGCAGTGGAGGGTACGGCGGTCGCGGCGTAGCGCACCCGATAGTTCGCTTCGAGTACGCCGCCGTCGCGTGCGCACATCGAGATCAGCCGCAGCGGGCGGCGATCCAGCAGCATGCCCCGGCCCGCGGCGATCGGGTGGATGAGCAGCGAGACCTCGTCGATCAGTCGCCACCGCAGCAACGAGCGGACCAGCGACAGACTGCCGATCACGTGCAGGTCGTCGCCGGGCACAGACTTCAGGGCGGCGAGTACGCGGCGGGTGTCGCCCTGCAGCATCTCGGTGCCGGGGCGGGCGACCACGGGACGGGACCCGATCACGAGGTTCCGGGTGTGCTCGAGTCCGGCCAGCGTTCCGGCGTACCGCTCGAACGTCTTGCGGCCGAGCAGCACGGTGCCGGCTCCGGCGACCAGCTCCCCGAGGGCCTGCCGAGGCTCCGTGAGCCACTGCTCCGGCCGTTCGACGATGCCATCTTCGGACATGCACAGCCTCGCGACGATGTTCCGCATATGAAGCCAGATGCAAACTCCGGCCCGAAGGTTGTCAGTCCTTCCGGCGGCCGCGGTGCAGCTCGGTCTCGAGGGCATCGAGCCGGTTGATCCAGAACTTGCGGTACCGGTCCAGCCAGGTGTCGATCTCGCGCAGCGGGCCGGGGTCGACGGCGTACAGCCGCCGGGTGCCGTCGACGGTCACGGTCGCGAAGCCGTTGTCGCGCAGAACCCGAAGATGCTGGGAGACGGCCGGCTGGCTGATGCCGAACTCCGCGCCGATCGTGCCGGCGATACTGCCGGCCGGCAGCTCGCCGTCGGCGAGCAGCTCAAGGATCCGGCGCCGGACCGGATCGCCGAGAATGTCGAACGCGTGCACCGGACAAGTATTTCAGCGATGACTTATATGAACAAGTCACCGGACGGTTTGCGGTTGGCGACGGCCGGTCCCGGGGAACCTTCCCGTACTGACGGTGATCTGCCGGACGGGTCGCCCGGGTGCTGGTCGGCCGGTAGGCAACGGTCAGGTCACGGCTAGAATGACCGACGAGACTACGCCTGGTGCAACGCCGCACGGCGTACCGCAACCAGTGGTTTGAGGAGAAACACTGTGGGACGCGTCGTACACAAGTACGGCGGTTCTTCGGTCGCCGACGCCGATTGCATCAAGCGCGTGGCCCAACGGATCGTCGCGACAAAGAAGGCCGGGAACGACGTCGTAGTGGTGATCTCCGCCATGGGCGACACCACCGACGAACTGATGGACCTGGCCCAGCAGGTCTCTCCGCTGCCCCCGCCGCGCGAGCTGGACATGCTGCTCACCTCGGGTGAGCGGATCTCCGCCGCGCTGCTGGCGATGGCGATCGCCAACCTGGGCTACGAAGCACGCAGCTTCACCGGCTCGCAGGCCGGTGTGATCACGACGTCCGCGCACGGCAACGCGCGCATCATCGACATCACGCCGGGCCGGATCGAGGGCGCCCTCGGTGAGGGCCACATCGCGATCGTGGCCGGTTTCCAGGGCGTCGCCCAGGACACCAAGGACATCACCACGATGGGCCGCGGCGCCTCCGACACGACCGCGGTGGCGCTGGCCGCCGCGCTCGAGGCGGACTACTGCGAGATCTACACCGACGTGGACGGCATCTTCACCGCGGACCCGCGGATCGTGCCGGCCGCCAAGCACATCCCGAAGATCTCCTACGAGGAGATGCTCGAGATGGCCGCCTGCGGCGCCAAGGTGCTCCACCTGCGCTGCGTCGAGTACGCGCGGCGCTACAACGTCCCCGTCCACGTGCGTTCCTCCTTCTCGCAGAAGGAAGGCACCTGGGTCGTCGATGCTAAGGAACTGGATGAGATGGAACAGGCGATAATCTCCGGCGTGGTCCAGGACCGCAACGAGGCCAAGATCACGGTCGTCGGCGTACCGGACAAGCCCGGTGAGGCGGCCCGGATCTTCGAGACGGTCGCCGGCGCCGAGACCAACATCGACATGATCGTGCAGAACGTCTCGGCGATTGCCACCAACCGCACCGACATCTCGTTCACGCTGCCCCGCGTCGACGGCTCCCGGGCGATGTCCGCACTCGCCCGGATCAAGGACGAAGTGGGCTACGAGCAGTTGCTGTACGACGACCAGATCGGCAAGGTCTCGGTCGTCGGTGTCGGAATGCGCTCGCACCCGGGCGTTTCGGCGAAGTTCTTCTCCGCACTCGCCAACGCGGGCGTGAACATCGAGATGATCTCCACCTCGGAGATCCGGATCTCGGTGGTCGTGGACGAGAACCTGGTGGATGCTGCCGTGACCGCGGCGCACACCGCATTCGATCTGGACGACGAGCACACCCAGGCTGTCGTGTACGGAGGAACTGGACGGTGACCCCTGTGAGCGCTGTGGAGAACACGATCGAGGACCGGGCGGGCCTGCCATCGCTGGCGGTGGTCGGTGCGACCGGGGCCGTCGGGTCGGTGATGCTGACCCTGCTCTCGACCCGCGAGAACGTCTGGGGAGAGATCCGGCTGATCGCGTCCGAGCGCTCCGCGGGTAAACGGTTGAAGGTCCGCGGCGAGGAGGTCGAGGTCGTCGCGATCAGCGAGGACGCCTTCGACGGGATCGACGTGGCGATGTTCGACGTACCGGACGAGGTGTCGGCGCATTGGGCGCCGATCGCGGCGGCCAAGGGCGCCGTCGTGGTGGACAACTCGGGCGCGTTCCGGATGGACCCGGACGTCCCGCTGGTGGTCCCGGAGGTGAACGCCGAGGCGGCCCGGAACCGGCCGAAGGGCATCATCTCCAACCCGAACTGCACGACGCTGTCGATGATCGTGGCGATGGGCGCGCTGCACCACCGCTACGAGCTCGAGCAGCTCGTCGTCGCGTCGTACCAGGCCGCGTCGGGTGCCGGGCAGTCCGGGATCGACGCGCTGTACGACCAGCTGGCGAAGGTGGCCGGAAACCGCGAGCTCGGCAGTACGCCGGGTGACGTACGGCGGGTGGTCGGTAACGACCTCGGTCCGTTCGCCGCGCCGCTCGCGCTGAACGTCGTGCCGTGGGCCGGCTCGCTCAAGGACGACGGCTGGTCGTCGGAGGAGCTGAAGGTCCGCAACGAGTCGCGCAAGATCCTCGGCCTGCCGGACCTGAAGGTGTCCGCGACCTGCGTGCGGGTCCCGGTCGTCACCACGCACTCGTTGTCGGTGCACGCGCGGTTCGTCCAGGAGGTCGACGCCGACGGCGCCCGGGAGGTACTGCGGGACGCTCCCGGCGTGCTGCTCTTCGACAACCCGGCCGAGGGCGAGTTCCCGACGCCGGCCGATGTCGTCGGCACCGACCCGACCTGGGTCGGCCGCATCCGCAAGTCCCTCGACGACCCGAACGCGCTGGAGCTGTTCGTCTGCGGCGACAACCTCCGCAAGGGTGCGGCGCTGAACACGGCCCAGATCGCCGAGGTCGTGGCCAAAGAGTTCACCACCGCAACAGCCTGAAAAGCCCCCCGCCCCCTCGCTTCGCTCGGGGGCGGGGTTATTTTCGCGCCGGCCATGTCGGCGGGGGTTGGTTGAGGGCGCTTTGTCTTGCTCTAGAGCCAGTTTTCGCGGGCGGCGTGGAGCGCCAGTTGGAAGCGGGTGCTGGCGCCGGTGCGGTTCATCAGGCGTTCCAGGTAGCGGAAGAACGTGCGGCGGCTGATGCCGAGCGTGCGTGCGATGGTGTCGTCCGCGGCGCCGGTTGCCAGGAGTGCGAGCAGGCGGCGCTCGATCGGCTCCAGGCGGTCGTCCTCGGTGCCGACCGACGCGTGCAGCGGCAATGCGTTGCGCCAGCACAGCTCGAACATCCCGATCAGTGCGGTCAGCAGGCTGCTCGGCCGGATGATCAGCAGCGAGCGGTTCACCTCGGTGTCGCGCACCGACATCGAGACGTAGGCGATCGACCCGTCGATGATGGTCAGCTTCGCCGGTACGTCGGGTAGCACGCGGGCCTGCTCGCCCGCCTCCACGCACGGGAGGATGTTCTCGGTCAGGTACCCGGGCACCTCGACGGACTCCGGCGAGTACACGACCCGGTAGGCGACGCCACGCTTCAGGTGGTCGATCTCCTCCTGGTTGGGACCGCCGATGTAGTACGGCGGGGAGTCGATGGCCAGGATCTCGCGCTGCGCACCGCCCTTGATCTGGTGGATCCGCTCGACGATCGCGCTGCCGGTGACCACCTCGATCAGGTGCGTGGTGGACTCGTTGTGCACGGTCCGGCGGAACTCGTCGTACGCGTTCAGGACGTCGATGCGGGCCTGCTTCAGCTCCGACTCGCGGCGCAGCGTCAGGGCCTCCAGACCGGCGTCCGGGGGCACCGGCAGGTAGCGGGAGTGGTCCGAGCCCGACCGCCGGGCCAGGCCGGCCTGCACGAGGCCGCTCAGAATGGAGTCGATCGGGTGCTCCCGGTCCGGGACCGCGTCGTCCAGTTCGGTGATCGACGACGGTCCGGTCCGCAGCAGGTGCTGGTAGACCTCGATCTCGTCGTCGTTGAGCCCGAGCACCTTCAAATGGCCGGCACGCTCCGTGTCGGTTGTGCTCACGTTGCTCCCTCCCTTCCCAGTGCTGTCACCGTCCGCTACCGTCCCTCAAGCGTAGATGGGGCGGTCCAGCGCCGTCGGCACGGTCCGTGTCGACGTGTATGCGTGCAGCGATATTTGTTGTTCGATCAACATTCTTGTGCCGTGTCACCATCTGGCCACCATTTCCGCGCAGTTGTGAGCGAGAATTGAGGTCCAGCAGCCCGGCGACGGACCACCTGAGCGCCGCCGGGCTGCTGTTCCAATTCTGGCCTCTGTTCGCTGTCTCGTCAGCGGAGCCTGTTTCGGTTGGGTCTCGATCCCGGCGCATCGGTGCCCTCGCACTTCCGTGCCATCACCCGCTGTGCTGAAGGGTGTACAAACTGTGGCATCTCCAATCGTGAGGCCGATCAGGAGGAGAAGCCCGATGCGACCGGTTCCGCCGTGTGCCGCAACCGCCCGTGTCGATGCTGCCGTCCCCAGCGCGCTGGCATCTTTGCAGGGATTCCAGCCGTCGCTGTCCTCCGCCGGCCTCCGGTCCGTCTCCACACCTGCTGCGCGCACCTGCCGGCGTCCGCAGCATCTCTGGAGACGGACTCGAGGTGCGATGACCGCCGCCCTGGTCATCGTGCCGGCTGATCCGGCACGGCCTGCGTCCGCTTCCGCCCAGCGCGGACGCTGCCCCGGATCGACGGTGGAACCCCGGGAGGTGCAGACCGGTGCTCCGTGGATGGTGAGGCTGTCCATGGGGAGCGCGGATGTGATGTTGCGCGTCACGTCCTCCGCCCGGCTCGCTCCGGCCAGGAAGCATCTTCCGGGGTCCCGCCGATAACACCTGGCTCCTGTTTTCACAGCAGTCACGGGACCGGTGTGGCAGGTCACGTCAACTTCGCGTCGGTGCGTAGCGTCGTACCCATGAATTGACGGCGATTTGACTTGGCTGCAAGGCGTTTTGGTCGTCGCTGCCTGTCAAATGTATATTCCGGATAACGATCGGCGAAGGACGACTCAGTGTTGCTGACGCAGTGTCGTACGGGGTTTCGTAGCCGTCTGTACGTCGTTGCTCACTAAGGAGGACCGCTGTGTCGTCGGCGTTGAAGCCGATCCGCTACTCTGCTTCCCGGTCTGCGTGGCACGCCGCCGTACCCCGGGCGGCAGTCGCCGAAACCCAGGTGCTCGGCCATCGTGGATCAAATTTTCCGGCAGAGAGAGGCGTCGCCTGAATGAACGCGACTAGCGTCGACGAGGAGTTCAACCCGTCGGTGCACGTGTACGAACCACACAAGGTCGGCCTGCCGGCCCTGCGCCCGTACTTCAAGGCGCTGTGGCAGCGGAGAGAGTTCGCAGCGGAGATGTCCCGGACCAACATCCGGGGTGCCCACACGAACACCTTCTTCGGCCAGGTGTGGCTGGTGCTGAACCCGCTGTTGCTCGCCTTGGTCTATTACCTGCTCACCGACATCATCGCCGGTGGCAGCACGAAGGTGGACGCCGGACTGCGGTTCGCTCACATGTGCGGCGGCCTGTTCGCCTTCTACTACTTCTCGGGTGCGATGACGGCCGGTGCGGCCAGCGTGGTCGGCGGCGGCAAGCTGCTGATGAACCAGTCGTTCCCGCGGATGCTGCTCCCGCTGTCCGCGGTGCGGACGGCGTTCTTCCGCTTCCTGCCGACCTTGGTCGTGTACGTCGCGATCCACGTCATCGTGGGGCTGAAGCTGCACTGGCAGATGCTGCTCGCGCCGGTGTTCCTGGTGCTGCTGACGATCTTCGCGGCCGGCATGGGGATGATCTTCGCCGCGCTGCAGGTGTACTTCCGCGACACCACCAGCTTCCTGCCGTACTTCGTGCGGATCTGGCTGTACATGTCGCCGGTGCTCTGGTTCGCCGAGCAGGCCCCGGCGAAGTTCAAGGGCTTCATCCAGTACAACCCGTTGTACTCGCTGCTGGGTGGCTGGACCGACCTGCTGGTCAAGGGCCACGTCCCGGAGTGGAAGATGTGGGCGGGTGCCGTGGTGTTCGCGGTCGCGGCGTTCCTGATCGGCTCGCTGTTCTTCATGTCGAGGGAGCGTGAGTTCGTTGTCCGTCTCTGAGACCGAGAAGAAGCCGATGGAGAAGACCCAGTCACAGGTCCCGGCCGTCAAGGTGCAGGACGTGTCGATCACCTACCGGACCACGTTCGAGCGGGTGCCGACCTTCAAGAGCGCGATCATCCGGCTCGGCCGCGGCGAGCGCGCCGTACGCGAGGTCAAGGCCGTCCAGAACGTGTCCTTCGACGTCAACCACGGCACCACGATCGGCATCATCGGCGCGAACGGCGCCGGCAAGTCGACGCTGATGCGCGCGGTGGCCGGCATCCTGCCGCCGACGTCGGGCCGGATCGAGGTGCACGGCCGGGTCTCCACGCTGCTGTCGCTGGGCGTCGGCTTCAACGCCGCGCTGTCCGGCAAGGAGAACGTGGTGCTGGGCGGCCTGGCGGCCGGCCTGAGCCGCAAGGAGATCGAGGCGCGGTACGAGGAGATCGCCGAGTTCGCCGAGCTCGGTGACTTCATGGAGATGCCGATGCGGACGTACTCGTCCGGCATGTTCAGCCGGCTGGCGTTCTCCGTCGCGGTGCACATGGACCCGGACATCCTGCTGATCGACGAGGCCCTGTCCGCCGGTGACGCGTCCTTCAAGACCAAGGCCGCGGCCAAGATGGGCGAGCTGGTCTCGAACAGCCGGACGATGTTCCTGGTCAGCCACGCGATGAGCAGCGTCCGCGAGATGTGCAACGACTGCATCTGGCTGCACAAGGGCAAGTTGATGATGCGCGGCGAGCCCAACGAGGTCATCCAGGCCTACACCAAGTTCCTGCAGGTCGGGGAAGAAGAAGCCGTCTCACTCGAGGACCTCTGAGCGATGTCACCCAGCACGGCGCCGGACGTGGGGATCATCACGACCGGTCACGACGTGGCCGACGCGCGCCTGCACAAGATCACCGCGGCCCTGCATAGTCGCGACCTCACGGTCGAGCTCTGGGGTCTCGGTGAGGCGAGCGGCGGGCCCGCGGGTGCGGTCGTGCACGCCGGGCCGCGCGGCACGATGGTGCAGCGGCTGGCCCGGACTGCCGTGCTGCCGTGGCGGACCAAGGCGAAGGTGGTGATGACGGTCGATCCGGACATGATCCCGATCGCCCGTCTCGTCACCGGCCTGCGGCGGCGCAAGCTGGTCGTCGACGTCCACGAGGACTACGAGCGGCTGCTGGCCGACCGCGCCTGGGCGAAGGGCCTGGCCGGCCTGCCGGCCCGGTTGATCGTTCGCGCCGGTTCGAAGCTGGCGGCGGGCGCCGACCTCACCGTGGTCGCCGACTCGCACCTGGCGCCGCACCAGGCCAAGCACCGCCTGGTGGTCCAGAACCTTCCTGACCACGGCTTCCTGGCCCCGGCCCCGGCGACCGGCGCCCCGCGCGCTGTGTACGTCGGTGACCTGCGAGCCAGCCGTGGACTCTTCGACATGGTCGAGACCGTCGCTGCGGCGCCGGAGTGGTCTCTCGACCTGGTCGGCCCGGTCGCACCGTCGGACCGGGACAAGCTCGAAGCCCGGATCCAGGAGCCCGAGCTGGCCGGCCGCGTCCGGCTGCACGGGCGCCAGCCACCCGCGGACGCCTGGCGGATCGCACAGGGTGCCTGGGCGAGCCTGGCCATGCTGCAGCCGACCCCGGCGTTCATCGAAGCGATGCCGTCCAAGATCTACGAGTACCTCGCCAGCGGTCTTCCCGTGCTCTCCACCCGGCTGCCCCGGCAGACCAGGGTGATCGAGGAGTCCGGTGGCGGAGTCCTGGTGGACTCGGTGGCGGAGGCCGCCGAGACCTTGCGGCGCTGGTCCGCGGACCCCGGTGAGCTGGAGAAGTTGCACGACCATGCACTGCAGTGGGCGGCTGAGCACCTGCCGACCAACACGCCGTACGACGACCTGGCCGACGCGATTCTCAATCTTTTAAGAGGAAGTGCATGACCGACCGCCCTCACCTGCTGTACGTCGCCTGGGGCTTCCCGCCCTGCCGGGGCGGCGGTGTCTACCGGGCACTGGCCACGGCCAACCGGTTCGCCGCGCTCGGCTGGAAGGTGACCGTGCTGACGGCCGACCGCGACACGTTCTTCCGGTTCACCGGTGCGGACCTGACTCTCGAGGAGCGGGTCGACCCCTCCGTCGAGGTCGTGCGGGTGCCGTTCGAGTGGCCGATCCTCGAAGCCGATCTGCGCAAGTGGTCCAAGCGCCGGGCACAGAATCCGAAGCTGTGGAGCAAGTGGCGCACCAAGCAGGACCAGATCCCGTTCCCGGAGACCGGGTACGGGCCCTGGCGCTCGGTGATCGAAAAGGCCGCGGAGCAGATCCACAAGGCGCACAAGGTCGACCTGACCGTCGCCACCGCGAACCCGCATGTCGCGTTCACCGCGGCGTACCACCTGCACAAGAAGTTCCAGGTGCCGTACGTGATGGACTACCGCGACGCGTGGCTGCTGGACGTGTTCACCGGCGACCGCCTGCACGAGCCGAACAGCCGCGCGGCCAAGTGGGAGAAGAAGCTGGTCGAGTCCGCTCGCGAGGTCTGGTTCGTCAACGACCCGATCAAGGACTGGCACGAGAAGCTCTACCCGGCGCACGCGTCCAAGATGCACACGGTCGCGAACGGCTTCGACCCCGACCTGGTGCCGGACACCGCCGACCGCGGTGCGGTCACGGATCGCCCGCTGGTCTTCGGGTACGTCGGCACGGTGTCGCCGAAGGTGCCGCTGGCCGACTTCGTCGAGGGCTGGAAGCTCGCCAAGGAGCAGTCCTCGGAGCTGGCCGGCGCGAAGGCCAAGATCTACGGCTACCTCGGGTACTACGCGCAGCCGCGGGCCGACATGCTCGGGACGATCAACAGCGCGTCCGAGGCCGGGGTCAGCTACGAGGGCCCGGTCGGCAAGGCCGAGATCGCCAAGGCGTACGACGAGTTCGACGCCCAGCTGCTGATGCTCGGCAAGGGGCGGTACGTGACCAGCGGCAAGGTGTTCGAGTACCTCGCGACCGGCTTGCCGGTGGTGTCGGTGCACGACCCGGAGAACGCGGCGTCCGACGTACTGCGGGGTCATCCGTTGTGGTTCCCGGTGTCGGACGTGACGCCGGAGGCGATCGCGGCGGCGCTGGTCGAGGCGGCGCACGCGGCGCGGACGGCGGACGAGGGGATCCGCGCGAAGGCGCGTGAGTTCGGTGCGTCGTACCGGCGGGACCTGCAGCTGGATCCGCGGATCGAGTCGCTGGCTGCGTCTGTGAAGGGGGTTGCGGCATGAACACCGTCGTACTGCTGTCCACGCGGCGGCTTCCGCCGACGTACTTCGACCAGGTCCGCGAGGATCTCGGCGACCAGAACATCACCATCGATGTCGTCGGCTGGGTAGCCCCGTCCGCCTGGGTCGCCGACAAGGTCAACACCTTCACCCTCATCGGCCCCGGCCGGATGCCGTCCCAACCGGCCCCCGACCCGGAGCCGGAGCCCGAGGCATCCGACGAAGCTCCAGATGCCGTCATCGCTCCCGAGGCAGTAGCCGACCCGGCATCCGTAGTTGCCGACGAGGCAAAGGTTGCCCCAGCAGCAGCCGAGGTAGCCGCCGCCGAGCCTGCACCCCAGCCGAAGCCCGCACCGAAGCCCAAGCCGACCGGTGCCAAGCGGGTTGTGAAGGCTGTGGAGTGGCGTGCCCGCAAGGCTCGTAAGGTCGCTGGGCGGATGTTGCCTAAGGCAATTAAGACGTCGGCGCCGGTGAAGTTCCTGCGGGGGCAGCGGGCGACGAGCGATCTCGGTAAGAACTACTGGGAGCGTGTGCTCAGCCGCCGCGACGTGATGGCGACCATCGACAAGGCCGACGTGGTCGTGGCGCTGGATGCCGGTGCGATCTGGGCCGGCTGGAACCTCGGCCAGCGGAAGGCGAGCACCCCGGTGGTGCTCGGTCTGCCGGCCGCCCGCCGTGAGTTCGACCAGTTGAAGGCACCAGCAGGTAATGGGTGACACGACGACGATGACGATCCGCGAGCACCTGCCGGCGCCGCTGGCCCGGACCGCGGGAGCGGTCCGGCGGCGGCTCCGGGGCTTGCGGTACTCGTTCACGCAGCTGCCGGCGTTCCCGCCGGCAGCGACGACGCCGGTGCGGATGTGGGTCGGACCGACCAACTCCGCCGGTCAGGGCCACGCCTGGGCACGGGCTGCCCAGACCCTGCCGGATGTCGACGCCGTCTCGTTCACCCTGCAACGCAAGGGCCAGTTCGAATTCACGAACGACTACGGCGTACCGCTGGCGTGGTTCGGCCAGAAACGCTGGCAGCGGGCCCAGCAGCAGCACATCCTGTCGAACTACACGCACGTGATGGTCGAGTCGCTGCGCCCGGTCTTCGGCTCCCGCGGCTTCGCGGACGCGACCCCCGACATCGAAGCGATGCTCGAGCAGGGCATCAACGTCTCGCTGCTCTTCCACGGCTCCGACATCCGCCTGCCCAGCCGGCACGCGAAGCGGGAGCACTGGTCGCCGTTCACCCCGGGTGACGAGCTGACCGAGCGGCTGGAGACGCAGGCCCGCCGGCACGCCGAGCTCGTCGAGTCGCTGAATCTTCCGGTCTTCGTCTCCACGGTCGACCTGCTGGACGACGTACCGAACGCGCAGTGGCTTCCGGTCGCGATCGACCCGGCGCCCTGGCAGCAGGCGGCGCGGCCGCTGTTCGGCCACGATAAGCCCGTCGTTGCTCACGTTCCGTCGAACGCGAAGCTGAAGGGCACCGAGGAGATCGACGCCGTCCTCACCGCGCTGCACGACAGCGGACAGATCGAGTACCGCCGCATCACCGGCGTACCGCACAGCGGCATGCCGGCCGTGATCGGCGACGCCGACATCGTTGTCGACCAACTCCGGATCGGCCTGTACGGCGTGGCGGCCGCGGAAGCGCTGGCCGCCGGGCGGATCGTCGTTTCGTACGTCGGTGACGGCGTGCGTGAGCGGGTGCGTAGTCTGGCCGGGCGAGAGGTCCCGATCGTGGAGGCGGATCCCGACACCCTGGGTGATGTCGTCAGCGGTCTGATCGCCGATCGTGATGCCGCCGCCGAGCGGGCGGTGGCCGGTCCGGGCTTCGTGACGGAGCTGCACGACGGACGCCGCTCGGCCGAAGTACTGAAACCCTGGCTGACCCAGAAGGAGACCCTGTGACGTCCCGCATCGCGCCGTCCGCCGACGTCGACGACAGCGCTCAGATCGGCGACGGTTCGTCGGTCTGGCACCTCGCGCAGATCCGCGAGAACGCCGTCCTCGGCAAGAACTGCATCGTCGGCCGCGGCGCCTATGTCGGGACCGGGGTCCAGATGGGCGACAACTGCAAGATCCAGAACTACGCGCTGGTGTACGAGCCCGCCTCGCTCGAGGACGGTGTGTTCATCGGACCGGCCGTCGTGCTCACCAACGACTACTTCCCGCGCGCGGTGAACCCGGACGGTTCGCCGAAGAGCGGGCACGACTGGGAACCGGTCGGGGTGACGATGAAACAGGGCTGCTCGCTCGGTGCGCGCAGCGTCTGCGTGGCCCCGGTCACCATCGGTCGCTGGGCCACTGTCGCCGCCGGTGCGGTGGTGACCAAGGACGTGCCAGACTTCGCGCTGGTCGCCGGGGTTCCGGCTCGTCGGCTCAAGTGGGTCGGCAAGGCCGGGGTTCCGCTGCTCGACGTCGGGAACGGCGAGTGGAAGTGCCCGAACACGGGCGAGATGTACATCGAAACCGACGGGCGGCTGCGGCCGGCCGAAGAAAATCTGGAGGAGAACTGATGGTGCAGCCGATTCCGGCCGCGAAGCCGATCATCGGGAAGGAGGAGCGCGAGGCCGTCGACCGTGTCATGCAGTCCGGCATGCTGGCCCAGGGCCCCGAGGTAGCGGCGTTCGAGCAGGAGTTCGGCGCAGCGCTGGTCTCCGGCCGTGCGTGCGTCGCGACGAACTCGGGCACGTCGGGTCTCCACCTCGGCCTGCTGGCCGCGGGCGTCGGACCGGGTGACGAGGTCATCGTCCCGTCCTTCACCTTCGCCGCCACCGCGAACAGCGTCGCGCTGACCGGCGCCACCCCGGTGTTCGTCGACATCGAGCCGACGTACTTCTGCCTGGACCCGAAGGCGGTCGAGGCAGCGATCACCGAGAAGACCAAGGCCGTCATGCCGGTGCACCTGTTCGGTCACCCGGCCAACATGACCGCGCTGCAGGCGATCGCGGACAAGCACGGCATCCAGATCTACGAGGACGCCGCGCAGGCCCACGGCGCCACCTGGAACGGCGCGCCGGTCGGCACCTTCGGCGAGTTCGCGATGTTCAGCCTGTACCCGACCAAGAACATGACGTCCGGTGAGGGCGGCATGAACTCGGTCGCGAACGCCGACATCGAGCGCCGGATGCGGCTGTTCCGCAACCAGGGCATGCTCAAGCAGTACGAGAACGAGGTCGTCGGCCTGAACAACCGGATGACCGACCTGCACGCCGCCATCGGCCGGGTGCAGCTGACCAAGGTCGGCGGCTGGACGAAGCAGCGGCAGGAGAACGCGGCCTTCCTGGACGCGAACCTCGCCGGTGTCGGCGTCCCGGCCGTGGCCGACGAGGCCAGCCACGTGTACCACCAGTACACGATCCGCGTGACCGAGGACCGCGACGGCTTCGCCAACGCGCTGCGGACGGAGTACGGCGTCGGCTGCGGCGTGTACTACCCGATCCCGAACCACCGGCTCCCCTCGTTCCAGCGCGAGCTGGACCTGCCGGAGACCGAGAAGGCCGCTGCCGAGGTGCTCTCGCTGCCGGTCCACCCCTCGCTGTCCGAGGATGACCTGAACCGGATCGTGGCCGCGGTGAACACCGTGGCGAAGGCGGGTGCGTGACCATGGCGAACCTCCGTGCGGGCCTGATCGGCCTGGGCATGATGGGGCGGCACCACGCTCGGGTGCTGGCCTCCCTCGAGGGCGTCGACCTGGTCGCGGTCGCCGACCCGGGCGGTGACAAGTTCAACGTGGCCGGCGGCCGTCCGGTGCACGAGAACATCGAGCAGCTGATCGCCGAGAAGCTCGACTACTGCATGGTCGCGGTGCCGACGCAGTACCACGCCGAGATCGCGAAGGCGCTGGCCGAGGCCGGCGTGCACGCGATGATCGAGAAGCCGCTGGCCGGCTCCTCGTCCGAGGCGACCGAGATCGCGAAGGCGTTCGAGGCGGCCGGGCTGGTCGGCGCGGTCGGCCACATCGAGCGGTACAACCCGGCGCTGCAGGCGCTGCGGGTGCGTCTCGAGGCCGGCGAGCTGGGTGACATCTACCAGATCACCACGCGTCGCCAGGGCCCGTTCCCGGCGCGCATCGCCGACGTCGGCGTGGTGCTCGACCTGGCCACCCACGACATCGACCTGACCGCGTGGGTGACGCAGTCGCCGTTCGTCACGGTGTCCGCGCAGAGCGCCCACAAGTCGGGCCGGCAGTACGAGGACCTGATCGCGGTGACCGGCAAGCTGGCCGACGGCACCGTCACCAGCCACCTGGTCAACTGGCTGTCCCCGATGAAGGAGCGTCTCACCGTCGTCACGGGTGAGAAGGGCGCCTTCATCGCCGACACCCTGACGGCCGACCTGTCGTTCCACGCGAACGGCACCGTGCAGACCGCGTGGGACGACGTCGCGCACTTCCGCGGTGTCAGCGAGGGCGACATGATCCGGTACGCGATCAGCAAGCCGGAGCCGCTGAAGACCGAGCACGAGGCGTTCCGCGACGCCGTCCTGGGCAAGGAAGCCGACATCGTCACGCTGCAGCAGGGTCTGACCACCGTCGCGGTGGCCGAGGCCGTGATCCAGTCTGCGGCCGAGGATCGAACCATCAAGGTCGCCGGGGAGTCTGCCTAGTCATGAAGGTTCTGAGTGTTGTCGGGGCTCGCCCACAGTTCGTGAAGCTGGCGCCGGTTGCGGAGGCATTCGCCGCGACCGAGCACCAGCACGTGATCGTGCACACCGGGCAGCACTACGACAAGAACATGTCCGACGTGTTCTTCGCCGACCTGCGCATCCCGGACCCGGACGTCCACCTGGGCGTCGGGTCCGGCAGCCACGGCGTCCAGACCGGCGCGATGCTGGCCGCGATGGACGCCGTACTGGACGAGCACAAGCCCGACTGGGTGCTGGTGTACGGCGACACGAACTCGACGCTCGCCGGCGCCCTGTCCGCGGTGAAGATGCACCTGCCGGTCGCGCACCTCGAGGCCGGCCTGCGTTCGTTCAACCGGCTGATGCCGGAGGAGCACAACCGGGTGCTGACCGACCACGCGGCCGACCTGCTGCTCGCGCCGACCCAGGTGGCGATGGACCACCTGGCGAACGAGGGCCTGCAGGGCAAGTCCCGGCTGGTCGGCGACGTCATGACCGACGTCTGCTTCCGGGTCCGCGACGCGGTCGGGGACAAGCCGCTGGACCTCCCGTTCAAGCAGGGCGAGTACGTCGTCTCGACCATCCACCGGGCCGAGAACACCGACGACCCGGAGCGACTGGCCGGGATCGTCGACGGTCTGGCGGCGGCCGGTTCGCCGGTGCTGCTGCTGGCCCACCCGCGGCTGGTCGCGAAGTGTGCGGAGCACGGCATCAAGCTGGAGCGTCCGGACGGTTCGCTGCACGTCCGCGAGCCGCTGGCCTACCCGGAGATGGTCGCGGCCGTCCTCGGTTCGGCCGGTGTGGTGACGGACTCCGGCGGTCTCCAGAAGGAGGCCTTCCTGCTCGGCCGGGTGTGCACCACGCTGCGCACCGAGACCGAGTGGGTCGAGACGCTGGACGACGGGTGGAACGTGTTGACATCCGACGTGAGTAAGCTGCCCGAGTTGGCCGCACGGCCGGCTCCCACGGGGGAACGCCCGATGCCCTACGGCGACGGCCACGCTGCTGAGCGTGTCGTAGCCACTCTCGCGGAGTAACTACATGACGAAGGCCGCCGAAGAGAACCAAACGCCGTCGACCCAGGAGCTGCCTGGGTCGACAGATGTGGGGACCCCGCCGCCCGGCGCGCCTGTCAGTGCCTTCCCCGGGGAGTCCGGCACACCGCCGGCCTCCCGCGCGGGACGGCTGCCACGAGTCGAGTCGCTCACCGGCCTGCGCTGGTGGGCGGCCTTCTTCGTGTTCTGCCACCACATGACCAACCTGGCGCCGCTGCCGATCTTCGACTTCCTGAAGTTCGGCACCTCCGGCGTCACGTTCTTCTTCGTCCTGTCCGGTTTCGTCCTCACCTGGTCTGCCCAGAAGGGCACGAAGATCCGGACGTTCTACCGGCGCCGGTTCGCCCGGATCTTCCCGCTGTACTTCCTCACGCTGGTCGCGGCGTTCTTCGTCTTCTACCGGGCCGATCCGCCGGCCGGGATGTCGTGGATCAAGCCGATCTCGGTGGGCGTGCTGGTGCTGTCGCTGTTCCTCCTGCACGGCTGGTCGAACAACCCGACCATCCTGTACGGCGGAAACCCGGCGGGCTGGACGCTGTCGGTGGAGGCGTTCTTCTACGCGTACTTCCCGTTCGTCTGGCGGGCCACGCAGCGGCTGAAGACGGCCGGCGGCCTGATCCTGTGTGTCACGGTGATCGTGGCGGGCGGTGCGTACCGATTGGCGCTGTTCCACTACAAGGACGTCGTACCGATCCTGCCGCAACCGATCCTGCATTCGGTCGCATTCCTGTTCGGTATCGGCCTGGCGATCTCGCTGCGGTCCGGCTGGAAGCCGCGGATCCCGGTGTGGTTCGCGTTCCTGGTCACCGGCGGCGGTCTGTACATCCTCTGGTACTCCGGCAAGCACGCGGCGACCTTCCCGGGCGCGATCACGATGGGCCTGTGCCAGAAGGAGGTCCTGACCTTCCTGTACGGCTTCCTGATCCTCGCGGTCGCGTCCCGCGACACCCGCGGCGGCCGGTCGCTGCTGCGCAGTAAGCCGATGGTCGCGCTCGGCCAATGGTCCTATGCCTTCTACCTGGTGCACGCCACGATCCTGTACGCGATCAAGGAGCACCACGGTGTCGCCGGCCCGATCGGCTGGTCCAACCTGACGTGGTACGCCGGTGTCCTCGTCCTCTCGATCATTGCCTCGTGGCTGCTCTACAAGTTCGTCGAGCACCCGCTGGAACGGAAGCTCCGGGGCCCCCGATGAAGAATCACTACCTAGTGGAGAACCTGTGCGTGTCAGTGTTGTTGCCTTAGGCAAGATCGGACTGCCGTTGGCGGTCCAGTTCGCGGCCAAGGGTCATCAGGTCGTCGGCGTCGACATCAACGAGAAGTTCGTCGAGATGGTGAACGCCGGCAAGGAGCCGTTCCCGGGTGAGGCCCACCTGCAGGAGCTGCTCGCCGAGACCGTGGCCGACGGCCGTCTGCGGGCGACCACGGACTACGCGGACGCCATCCCGAACAGCGACGCCGTCGTCGTGGTCGTGCCGCTGTTCGTCGACGAGAAGACCGGCGAGCCCGAGTTCGGCTGGATGGAGAACGCGACCCGTTCGCTGTCCGAGCACCTGAGCCCCGGCACCCTGGTCAGCTACGAGACCACGCTCCCGGTCGGCACCACCCGGAACCGGTGGAAGCCGATGATCGAGGAGATCTCCGGTCTGACCGAGGGCACCGACTTCCACCTGGTGTTCTCGCCGGAGCGGGTCCTCACCGGCCGCGTCTTCGCGGACCTGCGCAAGTACCCGAAGCTGGTCGGCGGTCTGTCCGAGGAGGGCGCGAAGCGCGCCATCGCCTTCTACGAGGCGGTGCTGGACTTCGACGAGCGTCCCGACCTGCCGCGTGCGAACGGCGTCTGGGACCTCGGCTCGGCCGAGGCGTCGGAGCTGGCGAAGTTGGCCGAGACGACCTACCGCGACGTGAACATCGGCCTGGCGAACCAGTTCGCCCGGTTCGCCGGCCAGAACGGCATCGACGTACATGCCGTCATCGAGGCGTCGAACTCGCAGCCGTACAGCCACATCCACCGGCCCGGTATCGCGGTCGGCGGCCACTGCATCCCGGTCTACCCGCGGCTGTACCTGTGGACCGACCCGGAGGCAACCGTTGTCCGGGCCGCCCGCGAGGCGAACGCCGGCATGCCGGACTACACCATCGGCCTGCTCGAGGGCGCCTTCGGCGAGCTGAAGGGCGCGAAGGTCGTCGTGCTCGGTGCGGCGTACCGTGGTGGTGTGAAGGAGACGGCGTTCTCCGGAGTCTTCCCGGCCGTCGAGGCGCTCAAGGCGCGCGGCGCCGAGGTGTCCGTGCACGACCCGCTGTACACCGACGAGGAGCTCCAGGGTCTCGGCTTCACGCCGTACACGCTGGGTACGCCGGTGGACGCGGCCGTGCTGCAGGCGGACCACGCGGACTACGCGCAGCTGAGCCCGGCGGACCTGCCCGGTGTGCAGGTGCTCGTCGACGGCCGTGACCGCACCGACCCAGCGCGCTGGGCGGGTGTCCGTCGGATTGTGATCGGAAGGTCGGTCAGCCAGTGACAACTGCCGACCTGCGGGTCGTGATGATGGTCGCGAACGACGTCACCAACGACAGTAGGGTCCGCAAAGAGGCCGCAGCACTGGCCGAGACCGGAGCAGAGGTAACTGTGCTCGGGGTCTCGGCCAGCGGCCTGCCGTCGAGGGAGATGCTCGACGGCGCGCTGATCGTCCGGGTGGCGGTGCCGTTCGCACTGCGTGAGGAACGGAAACGAAGCCGTACGGCGCGACGCGACTGGCGGCCGCCGTTGGTGGGGTACAAGCACCGCCAGAGCTACGTGGCGCGCAGCGAACGGATCCAGGCCGAGCTGAAGGAGCTCAAGGCCGACTCCGGGCATGCGATCGCGCGGGCGAAGGCGGGCCAGGGAAATCCGCTCAAGTTCAAGGCCGGCGTCGGCACCCGCCTGCTCCGCCGCGCGCGCTGGAAGGCCGCCGAACGGGCCAGCTGGGTGCGCAAGGGCGTGGGCAACAAGGCCGATGCGCCGTTCAAGTTCAGCTGGCGGGCGTACGACGGTGTGCTGCACCGGCTGCCCTGGCCGGCGCCGTGGCGCAAGCTGCACCCCGAGGCGCTGGACCTGGAGCTCGCGTTCGGCGACCTGATCGACCGCCTCGAGCCGGACGTGGTGCACGCGCACGACATGCACGTGATCGGTGTCGCGACCCGCGCCGCCGGCCGCGCGGCGCTGCGTGGCCGCACGCTGAAGGTCGTCTACGACGCGCACGAGTACGTCGCCGGCCTCTCGCAGTACGGCGCGCGCACCCGGCGTTCGATCGCGGCCTGGGCCAACCACGAGCGCGAGTACATCGGCGACGTCGACCGGGTGATCACGGTCAGCCCGGCGATCGCCACCCGGCTGCAGGCCGAGCACAAGCTCAAGCTCAAGCCGACCGTCGTGATGAACACGCCGAACCCTGCTGACGTGTCGGTCGAGGTGTCCGACATCCGCAGCCAGATCGGCCTGGCTTCCGACGTACCGCTGCTGGTTTACAGCGGTGGCGTGACGCGCGCGCGTGGCGTCCACACCGCCGTCCAGGCGCTGGTCGATCTGCCGGACGTGCACCTGGCTGTTGTGTGCGTGCCTGGCGTCGCGACCGACGCCGTACGCGCGCTGCAGACGCAGGCTGTGCAGCTCGGGGTGCAGGACCGTCTGCACTGCCTGGATCCGGTCGGGCCGGACGAGGTGGTCGCGTTCCTGCGTACCGCGGACGTCGGGCTGATCCCGATCCTGCGGTATCCGAGCCACGAGATGGCGCTGCCGAACAAGCTGTTCGAGTACGCCTTCGCCGGTCTGCCGGTCGTGGTCAGCGACATGCCGAGCATGAAGGAGTTCGTCGAGCGCACCCGCATCGGCGAGGTCTTCACCGCCGAGGACACCAGCGGCCTCGCGGCCAAGGTGCGGACGGTGCTCGCGGACCTCGACAGCTACCGGGAGCGGGTCGCGGACCCGGTGTACCAGCAGGAGGTGTCGTGGGCCGGCCAGGCTGCCAACCTGCGCGCGCTGTACGGCGAGCTCACCGGGCGTCAGCTGGACGTCGTCCGCCCGGGCGGGCCGGTGGAGAAGAAGCGGCCGCACCTGCTGATCGGTCCGGTCAACAGCGCCGGCCAGGCCTGGCTCTGGGCGACCGCGGTCGAGCGCGAGGTGCCGGACGTCAAGGTCGAGTCGCTGACCACGGGCAGCGGCGCGTTCGACTTCAAGGTGCACCGCACCGGGACCTACAAGCAGTACCGGACCGACCTGCGCTGGCAGCTCGAGCTGACGGCGTACGCGTTGCGTGAGGTCACCCACGTGCTGTTCGAGGCGGGCCGGCCGATGTTCGGTCAGCTGCGCGGGCAGATGTGGACCACCGACGTGCCGATCCTCGAGCAGGCCGGGATCAAGCACGGCGTGCTGTTCCACGGCTCGGAGATTCGCGACCCGGCCCTGCACCGGGCGCGCTACCGGTACTCCCCGTTCCGCAACCCCGAGGACGAGCTGACCCAGCGGCTGCAGTCCGGCAACGACAACATGCGCCGGCACCTGCAGGGGTACGACGGCCCGGTCTACGTCACCACGCCGGACCTGCTGGAGTTCGTCGAGAACGGCATCTGGATCCCGCTGGCGGTCGACGTCGAGGGGTTCGCGTCGAACCGGCCGGTGCTCGAGCGCGAGGTCCCGGTGGTGCTGCACGCGCCGTCGGCCAGTGCGCTCAAGGGCTCGGCGTACGTCGACCCGGTGCTGACCGATCTGGACGCGCGCGGCCTGATCACGTACCAGCGGGTGCAGGGCGTGCCGCACGCGGAGCTGGCCGAGATGGTGAAGGACGCCGACATCGTCGTCGACCAGATGCTGCTCGGTTCGTACGGCGTCTTCGCCTGTGAGGCGATGGCCGCCGGCCGGGTCACCGTCGGCCACATCGCGGACCCGGTCCGGGACCTGCTGCCGAGTGATCTGCCGATCGCCGAGGCGACGCCGGACGACCTGTCCGAGGTGATCGAGCGGCTGGTCAGCGAGCGCGACTCGGCCCGGAAGATCGCCGACGCGGGGCCCGGCTACGTCCGGGATCTGCACGACGGACACCGGTCGGTCGAGGTACTGCTGCCGTTCCTGAACAACGAGCTCACCCCACGTGAGGCCGGCGAGTAGGTGCGGATTCTGATGATCGCGCAGTCCCCGATCGCCGGGGACTCGCGGATCCTGCGGGAGGCCACGGCGCTGGCCGCGGCCGGTCACACGCTGCATGTGATCGGCCGCGACGTCCCAGAGGGCTTTGAGATTGGCCCGGGGATCACAGTGGAGTCGGTCTCCCGCTCCTCCGGTCTCCGGAGCGGGAACGGCGGTCTGGCGGTCGGCCATGGGCGGAACGGGCCGAAGGTGCTGGTGCAGCGCTTCGGCCGGTGGCTGCTTCTGCCGGAACACCGGAATCGGACCGAGAAGCATTGGCGTACCGCTGCGGCCTCGGTTGTGGCTGCGGCGGGGCCTGTTGATGTCGTGCACGCGCATGACTTCAACACGTTGGAGCTTGCCGCGGAGTACGCCGAGAAGTGGTCGGCTTCGCTGGTTTACGACAGCCACGAGCTGTGGTTCGACCGGGCGCTCCCGGGGCGGCCGACGCCGTTGTGGCGGGCGCGCGGTCGGCGGTACGAGGTTTCGCTCGCGTCGCGCGCACGGGTCGTGTTCACGGTGTCCGACGGGATCGCTGAGCGGTTGCGTTCACGCGGGTTGTCCGACGTACGCGTCGTGCGGAACACGTTCCCGCGAGCTGACGACGTACCGCCGGCGCCGGATCAGCCGGAGGGGCTGCTGTATGCCGGACGCGTCGGGGCCGGCCGGGATCTGCCGACGGTCGTTGCTGCGGCGCGGCAACTGTTGCCGTTCCGGACCGTGTTGATGGGGTCGGTGGATCCCAACTATCGCTTGGATCTGGGCCCGGTCGAGACGGTGGCGGAACGCTCGATCGACGAGGTCGACGACACGCTACGCACGTACGGCATCTCATTGGTCACGTTGACCAACACCTGCGAGAACCATCGGCTCGCGCTGCCGAACAAGTTGTTCCACGCGGTCCGCGCCGGCGTACCGGTAGTCGCCGCCGACCTTCCCGAACTGCGCGCCGTCGTCACGCAGTACAAACTCGGCGGCCTGTACGAGCCGGGCAACGCGCAGTCGTTGACGGCTGCAGTCCGAGCGGTGATCGAGAACTACAGCACGTACACCGACGGAGTCCGCACAGCCGCCGCAGAGCTCAACTGGGAACACGACGCAGCCACCCTGGTCACTGCTTACTCGGAGCTGTAAGAACTTTCTGTCTCCTCCGGGCATCAAGGTGGTTGAGGGGGACGCCATGAAGCGACGGATTGCGGCTTTGGCCGGGGGTGCGGCGCTGGTGGCCGCCGCGGTAGTGCCGACGAACGCACAAGCAGCCGGGGACAGCGCAGCGGCGATGTGCCAGGTATGGCTGGGGTCGGTGACGACGACCGGTATGCAGCGGAGCCTCACTGTGACCGCAACCGTCCCGCCGACGATCGGGCAGGGCCAGTCCCTCGCGGTCTACCAGCCCGGGCAGGTCCGGCTCAGTGCCCGGCAGACATCCGAGCCAGGACCGGGAGGCGACGACCGCTACGGGTACGTCGTCATCGGTGACGGGCTCTACTACAGCAGCTACCGCACCGACATGGTCGGCGGCCTGGATCCGTCGAACCCGCCGGGCCTCGGCCGGATCGGCGGTGGCTGGACCAACTTCACCGCGATCGAGCTCGCCGACTACGCGAGCTACCCGGACGGCAAGATCTACCACACCGTGCTCTACGGACTGCGCAACGACGGCGTCCTGTTCCGCTGGAACCAGGTGCGGGGTGGACTGCGGGCGAGCGGCTCATACCCGGGCTTCGCGTCGGTCAAATCGATGGCGCTGATCGCGAAGACACCGACGTACGACACCTTCCTGGCCAACACCCGGGGCGGTGCGCTGTACACCATCCGGATCCCGTTGACCTCGCCGATGAAGCCGATCGTGACACCGGTCCGAACGCGCACCTGGCAAGGGTTCGAGACGCTTTGGGCGATGGCGTGCGGCAAGAACGGCACGCTGCTGCTGGGCATCGACAAGGACACCAAGACCGCCAACCTGTACGCCGTCGGCCACGCGAACGGCACTGCAACAGTGATCCAGTCGCGGGGCGCGGTCCCGGGCACCTTCGACGACCCGGTCTATTTCCGCTGGGTGCCGATCTCGCTCTTCGACGGCGCCAACGGCGACTGAGCTCTGCTCCGCAACCTTTCGTGCCCGACCTGTATCAGAGTGTGTGAAAGGGGTGGACATGAATCGACGACTGACTGCTTTGGCGGGCTGCGCGGCACTCGCGCTGACTGCCTTGATGCCCGCGGCTGCACACGCTCAGGGGACGGCGAAGCCTGACCCGACCAAGCCCGGGGCGACGGTGCCGGGCACCAACAAGAAGATCACGGCGGCGCAGGCCAACGCCTGCTTCGTCTGGCAGGGCGGAGTGACCGCGAGCGGCGGGCACCACTTCGCGGACCCGACC
The DNA here is from genome assembly GCF_004217145.1 of Kribbella rubisoli. Lineage (GTDB taxonomy): Bacteria > Actinomycetota > Actinomycetes > Propionibacteriales > Kribbellaceae > Kribbella > Kribbella rubisoli. Next base: position 431,897 of record NZ_SHKR01000013.1, read on the forward strand.
GCGACGACGCCTCCGCAGACACCGGACGACTGGACCACCGCCGGGGTGTACACGCCGGGGCAGGTCCGGCTGAGCGCGCGCCAGACCATCGAGCCGGACATCTCCGGCACCGATCGCTACGGGTACGTCGTGATCGGCGACGCGCTCTATTACAGCTACTACCAGGCGTACGAGGACGGCACGATCGACAACCGGTCGCTCAGCCGGGTCGGTGGCGGCTGGGGCAGCTTCACCTTCCTGGAGACCTCGGACTACGAGAGCCCGGACAACGGGACCAAGAAGATCTACCGCTCGACGTCGTACGCGCTGCGCAACGACGGTGTGCTGTACCGCTGGGACATCGGCGGGAAGGGCTGGCGCGCCACCGGGTCGTACCCGGGCTTCTCCTCCGTCAAGACGATGACGCTGATCGCCAAGACCCCGACGTACGACACGTTCCTCGCGAACACGCGCGGCGGGGCGCTGTACACGATCCGGATCCCGTCGGCGTCGCCGATGAAGCCCGTCGTGAAGCAAGTCCGGACGCGGACGTGGCAGGGCTTCGAGACGCTGTCGGCGATGGGCTGCGGGCAGTACGGCACGCTGCTGCTCGGCGTCGACAAGGACACCAAGAAGAACTACCTGTACGCCGTCGGCCACGCGAACGGCCTGTCCACGGTCATCCAATCCCGCGGCGAGGTAGCCGGCGACTTCAGCGACCCGGTCAACTTCCGCTGGGTAACCATCCCCGTCTACGACACCGCTAACGGCGAATAGCGGCGGAGTCCTCGGCAAGCCAGGATGCGGTGGCCTGGTCCGTTGGGGTGTAGGTGATGACGAACTGGCCGTCGTCGCCTGGGAGTTGGAGTGACTCCAGGGCGAAGGTCAGACGGCCGGCGAGCGGGTGGTTCAAGGTCTTCGGGCAGTGGGAGCGGTTCTGGACGTTCTGGGAGAGCCAGAAACGCTCGAAGTCGGGGCTGGCGGTGCGGAGTTCCTCAACTAGCGCCGCCAGCTCCGCGTCGTCGGCGTACTCCGCCGATGCGCGCCGGAGCAGCGCGGCCGCGTCCTCGGCGACGGTTTCCCAGTCGGCGTAGAACTCTCGGGACGACGGATCGACGAAGTACAAGCGGGCCAGGTTTCGCTGCGTGGGATCCTCGAAGTCGGCGATCACTGCGGTCGCGGCGCAGTTCCAAGCGAGCACGTTGCTCAACCGGTCGACGACGATCGCGGGGACATCCTGCATCGCGTCGAGCATTGCCTTCAGCTGCGGGCGGACGGGTGCCTTCGGGGGTACGGCGGGTGGGGCCGCGCACGCGAGCGAGCGCAGGTGATCGCGCTCGGCCTGATCCATCCGCAGAGCGTCAGCGACCGCGGTGAGGACCGCGACGGACGGATTGCCGGCGCGGCCCTGCTCGAGCCGGATGTAGTAGTCGACGCTGACATTGGCGAGCAGCGCCACCTCCTCGCGGCGGAGGCCGGTGACGCGACGGTCCTGACCGGGCCGCAAGCCGACGTCCTCGGGGCCCACCCGGGCCCGTCTGGTCTGCAAGAACTCTCCCAGCGCACTCACCCGTCCAGTATCCCCGGAACGTTCAACACACTGGGTGGTACTGCGAGACCTACGGTCGAAGCGGATCTTCTGCGCCGCCGTCGCCAGGCGGAGCGTGGAGCCATGAGTACTTCACGCATCGCACTCGTCACCGGCGCCGCCAGCGGAATCGGTGCTGCCATCGCCACCCGTCTCGCCGCAGACGGTGCATCCGTCGCACTGCTCGCACGGCGCCGCGATCGCCTCGAGAAGGTCGCCGCGCAGATCGCCGAGGCAGGCGGTACGGCGTTCGTCGTCGCGGCGGATGTCACGTCGGAGGAGTCCGTGGCCGAGGCCGCGGCTCAGGTCCAGGAGCGTTTCGGCGACCTCGACCTCCTGGTCAACAATGCCGGACTGATGTCGGTGGTCCCGTTCGCGGACGGGCCGATGGCCGACTGGCGGCGTACCGTCGAGGTCAATCTGACCGGTGTCATCACAGTCACGCACGCCTTCCTGCCGGCGCTCAAACGGTCAGCGGCGAGTAGGACAACCGACCTCATCAACGTGTCCTCGCTGGCGGCAGACCGCTTCAACCCGGGCATGGCGGCGTACGGCGCCTCGAAGGCCGGCGTCAGCCACCTGACCCGGACACTGCGGGCCGAACTCGCCGGTGAAGGCATCCGGGTAACCAATCTCGAGCCCGGCATGATCGACGGCACCGAGCTGGCCGACAGCTTCCCGGCCGACCTGCGGGCGATGGTGGACGACCTGCGCGGCAACCTCCCCGCTGTCCCGGTGAGTGAGGTCGCCGACCTCATCGCGTATGTCGTAAGTCGCCCGCGCGACGTCAATCTGCCGCACCTGATCATCCAACCGTCGAAGGAGATCTAGCCCCTGTCCATCCGCCGTACCGCAGGCAGAGAACGCCGGGCCCCTTCAGACGACGAGGTGCAGCTTCACCGCAGCCACGCTGACCTCGACGCGCTGACCCCAGCTCACGGTGAGAGTGTCGGACTCCATCCCGTCGCCGAACACGACCAGGTCCGACTCGGCGGTGATCGTCAACGAATCCGGTGCCTTCAGCAACCCTTCGGTGTTGTCGGTGCCGGTCGCCGGTGACGGCCAGGCCTCGCGGACGAACCAGCACAGCATGGGATCGGTCGGCGCCGGCAGCCCGAGCGGACTGCGTCGTTCCTGCCACGCGGATCGGCACCAGCCGGTCGATCCGGTGCCGGTGCCGACCAGGATCCCCGACGACGACTGCTGCTCGGGCAGCCCGTCGGGCGAGCTGAGACGGTAGCGCGCGGACTGGTGCGTACGGTGGCCGACGTACACCTCGTTCAATGCAAGGAGTTGCTGGCCGTCATCGGTGCTCGCGGCAACCATCGTCCGTTCGGCGACGGTCCGGGTGATGAGCAGGTCCGCGATCGCGTCCGGTTCGTGCGGCACGAGTACGCCGGGGTTGCGGGCCGGCTCGGGGTTGATGCCGATCACCGGCTGACCGTCGAGGTACTTCGCGACGTTGGCGACCAGGCCGTCCTGGCCGACCGCGATCACGACGTCCTCCGGCCCGAACCCGAACCGGTCGAGGTCGTTGCGCTCGGCAACAGCTCGGCGCCAGTCCAGCGGGATCGCCGCCGACACCGTGGCGAGCGCGTCCTGCTGGGCCTGGTGCCGCGTATCGAGCTCGGCCAGGTCGCGCCCGCGCCCGGCGAGGAAGAACCCGGCCTGTTGCCGCGTCCCGTGCCGGGCGACCAACTCGGTCAGCTCGGTCGCCCGATGCACGATCACCGCCCTGGGTGGGAGGCTCATCGGGTTTCGGCCAGCTTGGTGAGGATTGGGGTGAGCAGGTCCGGAGTCAGGTTCAGCGTGCCGATCTCCGGCAACGCTCCTTGCTTGATCGCCAGCGCGAGGATCACGCCCTGGTCCAGGTCGGCGTACGCCTCCAGCAGAGCCTTCTCCGCAGCAGCCTCCGCAGCGCCGATGACCCGCTTCGCGTCGGCCTCGGCCTGGCTCAGCGTTCGCTGCTGGCTCGCAGCCGCCTCGGTCGTGATCGCCTCCGCCGCTACGGCTTCGGTCGCGCGCAGGCGCTCGTTCTGACCGCGCTGGTTCACGAGCTGCTCCTCGCGGCGGGCGAGCTCGATCTGGTTCTGCAGCTCGTTCTCCGCGATCGAACGCTCCCGCTCGACGGCCATCGCGCGACGCTCGTACGTCGCCTTGTCCGCAGCCTGCTGCACCATCTCGCGGGTCGGCGTCTGCAGCGCCTTCTCGACATCCCGCTCCGCTCGTACTGCGACCACGCGCACGTCCTCGACGCCGATACCGAGACCGGTCAGCCGCTGGTCGTTGCGCAGCCCGCTGCCGACCGCCGTACGCAGACCTGTCATGCCCTCGGACAGAGCCTCGGTCAGCGACATGCGGGCCAGCAGGTCCAGCGCGGTCTGCTGTGCGAGCTCGGTCAGCAGACCGCCGAGCTGCTCGAGCGGAGTGGTTCGCCACAGTCCCGTGTCCGGGTCGATCCCGAAGTCGAGCCGGCTGGACGCCAGTGCCGGGTCGGTGACGCGGTATGTCACGCTCGCCTGCACGGCGACGTCCTGGAAGTCCTGCGTGCGGCCGTGGAACAGCAGCGGCTGCTCGCGGTCGTCGATCGGGATCTCGCTCAGCGACGAGTTCAGCGCCCGGAACCAGAACGCCTGGCCGGCGCCGTCGTGCGCGACCTTGCCGTTGCGCAGGTGCCGCACGTGGGTGGTCGGGTTCGCTCGCAGGTGGCTGATGAAGCGGAACCGGGTGATGTCTGCCATCTCTTCGTTCTCCTTGTCGTCACTATGACGATAAGTCCGGTGGTGACTTCTCGTCAAGGTGACGATTAGAGTGGGTTCCATGGACTTCGAGCCGCTCGGCCTGGCCGCCGACCTGGTCATCCTGACCGTGCGCGACGGCCGCCTCCAGGTGCTGCTGATCCGCCGCGGCATCGCGCCGTACCAGGGTCGCTGGGCGCTGCCCGGCGGGTTCGTCCGGCCGGACGAGGACCTGGAGACGACCGCACGCCGCGAGCTCGCGGAGGAGACCGGGCTGTCCTCGGAGCGGATCCACCTCGAGCAGGTCGCGACGTACGGCGCTCCCGATCGCGACCCACGCGGACGGGTGGTCAGCGTGGCGTACCTGGCGCTGGTCCCGGACCTGCCCGCGCCGGTCGCCGGATCGGATGCGGCGTCGGCGCACTGGGTCGAGGTCGCCGAGGTCGATGCCGGGCGGCTGGCATTCGACCATCACCGGATCCTGGCGGACGGGGTCGAGCGGGCCCGCGCCAAGCTCGAGTACTCGCCGCTCGCGACGGCGTTCTGCCCGCCGGAATTCACGATCTCCGAGCTGCGCGGGGTCTATGAGGCGGTCTGGGGTACGCCGCTCGACCCGCGCAACTTCCACCGCAAGGTCACCAAGACGGCCGACTTCGTCGTACCCGCCGGCGGCACGACGACCCGCGACGGCGGCCGCCCCGCCCAACTCTTCCACCGCGGCACCGCGACAACTCTCCACCCACCCATGACCCGAGCCTGACCCTCACTCCACCGACGGGTGGGCTCAGGTTGGGGTTGAGTTCAGGTTCGGTTGAGGTGTTTGGCTGGGCGTATGAACCTTGCCGGACGACATGTTCTTGTGACCGGAGCTGGGCGGGACACCGGGCGCAGGCTTGCGCTCGCGTTTGCTGCTCGTGGGGCTCAGGTGCTTGCTACCGCCCGTACGCAGTCCGCCGCCGAGGAGACGGTCGCGCTCATCCGCGCAGCAGGCGGTACGGCGACTGCCGCCGTACTCGACCTGGCCGACCCGACGTCGATCGACCAGCTCCCCGTCGACCGCCTCGACATCCTCGTGAACAGCGGCGCCCGCTACCTCGGTCCTGAGGCGACCCCGGAAGACATCACCGACACGATCGCCGGCACCGCGACCGGCACCGTCCTACTCACCGAACGCCTACTCCCGCTCCTCCGTGCCTCCGACCGCCCCGACATCGTCAACCTCATCTCCGCCGCCGGCGAAGTAGGCCACCACCGCTCCGACGCCCACCCAGCCTTCTACGCCGCAAAGCACGCCCAGGCGGGGTACGCCGAAATCCTCTCCGCCCGCCTACGCCCGGAAGGAATCCGCGTAATCTCCCTCTTCCCCCCGGACTTCGCCCAAGACGGCTCACGCGACGCCGACTCAACCCTCACGGCCCAATCGGTAATCGACTGCATCCTCTTCGCCGTCAGCCAACCCCGCGACTGCTTCATCCGAGCCTTCCACTTCGAACAGCTAGCTCTTCGGCAGTGATCCATGGCTGACCTTCGGAGGTGGCAGTGCCTCTGTCGTTGGTGACTTTGTGCTGTCGGAGCAGCCACTTAGAGTTCATCGCATGCCCGAGCACGTGTTCGTCGACGAGAGCAAGACCAATGGTCTTCTAATGGCGGCGACCATATGTCCGGCAGCGGAGGTCAATGAACACCGTCGAGCGATGGCCGGCCTCCTGATGCCCCGTGAGCGACGGATTCACTTCACCAAAGAGTCGCCGGCGAGGCGGCGGAAGATCCTCGCGGTCATCGCCGAGTTCGGTCTCGTCGCCCGCCTCTATCAAGCGGACAAGAACGACGTCTCTGCTCGTCGGGCGTGCCTGGCGGCTTTGGTGCAGGACATCTCGGCCTCGGCCGAGCGGCTGGTAGTCGAGCGCGACGAGTCCACCGTGACCGTGGACAAGCAAGTGCTGTTCCATGCTGCACGGCGGCACGAATGCTCCGACAGCCTGCAGTACGAGCTGCTTGCGGCCCATGCGGATCCGATGTTGTGGACACCCGATGCTGTGGCTTGGTCCTGGGTGAAGGGCGGGGAGTGGCGCGACAGCGTCGCGGCGTACTCGACCGTGATCCGGGTCTAGACGCGCGAAACCCGGCTCGCCAACCGTCCGGATGACTGCCGGGTTCACTTCCCGAGGGCTACTGCCCTGAGCTAGTCATCACTATACATTTCCTCACACCTTCACACGATTCTTCATCCGTGCTTTCGGCTGCGAACGGCTAGGTCTTCGGCGGTGATGAGGTTGGTGTGGGTGCCGGGGGAGCCGCAGGCCCAGGCGCCGGCGATGGTGCCTGCGCGGGCGGCGTCGGGCCAGGGGGCGCCGTCGAGGTAGCGGGCCAGGAAGGCGGCTACGTAGGCGTCGCCGGCGCCGTTGGTGTCGATGACGGGGCGGTCGGGGAAGGCGATGGCGGGGAAGTGGCGGACGTCTTCGCCGCGGACGTGGAGGTAGCTGCCGTCGGCGCCGGCCATCGCGACGACGACCTCGGCGCGGCCGTTCGCGAGGATCCACTCGACGCCGTCGGACGGGAGCGAGTTGGTCGAGACGAAGACGATGTCCGAGGCCGTCGCGAAGTCCTTGTGGTGGTCGTTGCGGCCGTCCCAGTCGTGCAGGTCCGTGGAGATCGAGCGGTCGGCGGCGATCGCGTCCCCGAGGGCGTCGCGAGCGAAGTCCATGATCGAGACGTGGACGTGCTGCGCCTGGCGCATCATCGGTCGCCACAGGCCCGGGTCGACGCGCAGGCCGGCCGGGTGACGTCCGTCGTACATCGAGAGCCGGCGACCGTCCGGGCTGACCAGGTTGACCGATCGACGGGTGCCGCTCGGGTGCAGGGCGACGCGCAGCGGGAGGCCCAGCTCCTGGTACGTACGGCGGATGCGCGCGCCCTCGGGGTCGTCGCCGATCACGTCCACCAGACCGGCGTTCAAGCCGAGCAGGTGGCAGCCGAGCGCGACACCGTGCCCGGTGTGCGCCAGGTACGACTCGATCGGATCGACCGCGATCGAGTCGGCATCAGCCAACGGCAGGCTCGGCACCCGCACGATCGTGTCGATCCCCACTCCACCAATTACCAGCACGTCCAACTCCACGGGTCCCGTCATACCCGACTTTCGCCAGGTATTACAGGTGTCTTCCGCAAGCTGAACGCATAGTTGGCCTCCCGCGCACAGTCAGTCCGTGCTCAATCGCTGCCGGAGACTGCGTTATTGCTTGATCGGGGCGCCGGTCTTCTCCTGGAGTTCGTCAAAGGTGACGCCGTCGGCGAGCTCGACCAGCTGCAGGCCGTCGTCGGTGACGTCGAGTACGGCGAGGTCCGTGATGATCCGGTTGACGACGCCGCGGCCCGTGTACGGCAGGTCGCACTCCTCGAGGATCTTGTGCGAACCGTCCTTGGCGACATGCTCCATCAGCACGATCACACGCTTGGCGCCGTGCACGAGGTCCATCGCGCCGCCCATGCCCTTGACCATCTTGCCGGGGATCATCCAGTTCGACAGGTCGCCCTTGGCCGAGACCTGCATCGCGCCGAGGATGGCCGCGTCGATCGCCCCGCCGCGGATCATCCCGAACGACAACGACGAGTCGAAGAACGACGCGCCGGGCAGCGTGGTGACGGTCTCCTTGCCGGCGTTGATCAGATCCGGGTCCTCCTCGCCCGCGACCGGGTACGGCCCGACGCCGAGGATGCCGTTCTCGGACTGCAGTACGACGGTGACGCCGTCCGGGATGTAGTTCGGGACCAGCGTCGGCAGGCCGATGCCGAGGTTCACGTACGAGCCGTCGTCCAGCTCCGCGGCAGCCCGCGCCGCCATCTGCTCACGGGTGAGTGGCATGCTCAGGCCTCCTTCTGTGACTGGGGCGGTGGGGTGGGAGAAGGTTTCTGTACGGTCAGCTTCTCGATCCGCTTTTCAATATCCTTGCCAACGGCAACAACGCGCTGGACGTAGACCCCGGGCAGGTGGATCGAGTCCGGGTCCAGCTCACCAGGCTGGACCAGCTCCTCGACCTGCGCGATCGTCACCCGGCCGGCCATCGCGGCCAGCGGGTTGAAGTTCCGCGCGCTGCGGTCGAAGACCAGGTTGCCGTGGGTGTCGCCCTTCAGCGCGTGCACCAGGCCGAAGTCCGTGGTGATCGAGTCCTCCAGCACGTACGTCGTGCCGTTGATCTCCCGCGTCTCCTTCGCCTCCGAGGCCTTCGCGACCGAGCCGTCCGCGTTGTACTTCTGCGGCAGCCCGCCCTCTGCGACCTGCGTGCCGACACCGGCGAGCGTGTAGAACGCCGCGATCCCGCAACCGCCGGCGCGCAGCTTCTCGGCCAGCGTGCCCTGCGGCGTCAGCTCGACCTCCAGCTCCCCGGTCAGGAACTGGCGGGCGAACTCCTTGTTCTCCCCGACGTACGACGAGGTCATCTTGGCGATGCGCTTGTCGGCGAGCAGGATGCCCAGGCCCCAGTCGTCGACGCCGCAGTTGTTCGACACCACGCTGAGCCCGCTCACCCCCTTGTCGTGCAGCGCGCTGATCAGCTGCATCGGGTTGCCGCACAACCCGAAGCCCCCGACCGCGAGGCTCGCCCCGTCCCCGATGTCCGCCACCGCTTCCTGCGGCGACCCGTACGTCTTGTCCATCAGCTGCTCCGTTGCAGTCGTCGGTGCCGATTCGCTCCCGACTCTAACCAGCAGCACCGCCGGCCGCGATGTGGCTGGCACCACACCTAGGCGGAGGCCTCGGACGCGTTCAGCACGCGGAGCTCATGCAGGGCCTCGAAATGAGCGTCCTCGAGGTTGGGGAGCGTCAGGACCGCCGAGAGGTGGGTACGAGCGGCCGGAGCGTTGCCGGAGTGCCGCGCGGTGCGTGCCAGACCCAGCCTGGCGGCCGCGACGGTTTCTGCGAGGTCTGCGTGCTCGCCGATGGACAGTGCGCGGCTGTAGTCCGCGTGTGCGTCCTCCAGCTTGCCCAGCCGCCGGTAGAGGTCTGCCCGCTCACACAGCAGCAGCGCGGTCTCCTCAGCGAGGCACAGCTGCTCCGCGAGCTCCAGCGCCTCCGTGGTGATGTCCAGCGGCTCGTCGACGACCTGGCGGAGCGAGCACAGCGCCAGGAACATGCCCCAGCGGTCCTCGAGCATCCGGAAGCGGCCCAGCGCCGTACGCAAGGCTTGGGCGGCATCGGCCGGTGCAGCGGCAGTCAGGCCCGGATAGCCCCGGCAGAGCTCCACAGCGGCCCGGGTCCACGCGTCGCCGGCCTCGTTGCGCTCCAGCACCTCCTCGACCACACCTGCCGGTTCGAACGGTCCGAAGACCAGTGACCAGAGCAGGACGGTCACGGAGTACTGGAAGGGGCCGGTGGTCGTCAGGACGATCTGCTGGGCGCGCTCCAGCTGCTCCTGCTCCGCCGACCCGGCGCCGTGGATGACGGCGAGCAGGTACTCCTCGTCCAGCCCGACCGGGACGGTCCGGCCGAGCATGCTCAGGACCCGCTCAGCCGCAGCCGCTGCCTCGTCCTGAAGCCCGTTGGACCACCAATACGCCGAGTAACGCGCAACGAGCCGGAGGGCGGTCCGCAGGTCGCTCTCACACGCGCGCTCGATCGCGCTGACGACCTGGTCCGCCTCCAGATTGTTCGGTCCTCCGGAGCCCCCCAAGTTCACGTACCTCATTGTTGCGCGGCCCTGTTAACGCCATGTCACAGGGGTCACGCGGGTCAGAATCTGAGCACGCCCCAGCGGTCCGGGCGGTGCATGTCCTCGATGCCCTGCGGAGACCAGACCCAGAACTCGATCTGCTCACCCTTCACGTACGCACCGTCGACGACCTCGTGCGGCCACTCGCACCGCATCAGGTTCATCCGCCACTCGTCACCCGGTTTCGGCGGGGTCGCCCGACCCTCGTTGTACGCCGCCAGGTCGGCCCACGGTACGGCGAGCTCGACGGACCACGCGGTGTCCGTGTCGGACGGGTCGTTGACCGTGCCGTCGAGGTGGATCGCGGTCCGCAGACCGGGCAGGTTCGTCGGGTCGATCGGCAGGCCGCCGTCGACGTACGGCTTGGGCAGCGTCAGCTCCCAGATCGTGCCGAGCGGGTTGATCTCGAACTCGTAGTAGTTCAGCCCGTCGCCGTCCGGGTCCAGGAACAGCTCGAAGTTGTTCTCGTGGAAGAGCTGGCTGTTCTTCTCGGTCATCGTGGACCACAGGTGCGGCTCCTCGAGCAGGCCGCCGACGTACAGGTACCGATCGTCGTACATCAGCTTCGCCCGGGTCCGGAACCGGGGCGCGGGGCCGTCGTGGATCGGGACGAAGTCGGTGGTCCAGGGCGCGGCCTCCCAGGCGGGATCGGTGAGGGTGCCGTCGAGATTCGGCGCGGACGCGGTCCGCGGGCACTCGTAGACGGGCAGGTCAGGCATCGGCACGCTCCAGCAGTCCGGCGATGAGATTGGCGAGCAGGAAGGTGATCGCGGTCAGCGCCGGCACGACGGCGATGATCCACGGCGAGTCCAGGTGACCGGTCAGGAACGCGACGACGAGCGCCACCATGAACGCGACCCCGAGGAACGGGACCAGTCGCGGGTGCGGCATCGCCAGCCGGCTGAGGGCGAGGCCGCCGAGCACCATCGTGACGGCCACGATGACCACCAGCAGTGGGAGCCCGAGGGCGCCGCAGTTCGTGGTGTCGCGGAACCGGTCGCAGCTGCGCTCACTCAGCCAGATGAAGGCGATCGTCGCGAACCCGCTCAGCAGGCCGACAACGGCCAGGATCAGCGCCGGCGGCAGCGGCGGGGCGTCGTACCGTCCCTGACTCATTCCCGAAGGCTATCGGGCTCCCAGGGAGTTCGCGATCGCGTCCCGCACCGCCGCGTCGGTCGGCGTGGGTACGCCGCGTTCGGCCGCGAGCTCGGCCAGCGAGGTCATCGTGACGTCGTGCAGCCCGCAGCTTGTGAACGTGTGAAACACGGTCAGGTCGGGGGCGACGTTGACCGAGAAGCCGTGACTGGTCACGCCGCGGCGGATCCGCATCCCGATCGAGCACAGCTTCCGGCCGTCCTCGGTCCACACCCCGACCAGGCTGCTCGCGCCCTTCGGCGTGTCCCGGCGTACCAGCGGGAAGCCGAGCGAGCCGAGCGCGTCGATCAGCCCGTTCTCGACCCAGCGGACGATGTCGACCGGGCCGCGCTGCTTCAGGTCGATGACCAGGTACCCGACCAGCTGGCCCGGTCCGTGGTACGTCGCGAAGCCGCCGCGATCCACCGCGATGGCCGGCGTACCGGCGGGCAGATCGTCCGGGGACGTCCGCGGCCCGTACGTGATCACCGGCGGATGGCTCAGCAGGAACAGGCGGTCCTCGGCCTTGCCCTCGATCCGCTCCTCGACCCAGCCGCGCATGTCCTTCGCGGCGACGTCGTACTCCACCTCACCCAGCTCAACTCGCTGCATGCTTTCAGCCTAGGCATACGGCGCGCGGTGCAAGATGTCGTACAGCGTCAGGCGGTCGAGCAGGAGGCCCTCCGGCTGCAGCCACGCCTGGAGCTGGCTGGCCGCGGTCTGCGCGGGCAGGCAGGTGATGGCGGCCTCGGATCCCAGCGCGGCGGTGATGCCGCCCTGGCCGTCGACGGGCGGGTGGACGATCAAGAAGCCGCGGACCTCGACCGGGTCGAGCCGCTTCCGCCATGCGGCGACGGCGGCGTCCAGACCTGAGACGGGGCTGTCCAGGGGTACGCCGTTCAGCTGCAGTGCGCCATACACGTCCAGCGCATAGTGCCCAGGCGGTCCGACGACCGATGAGATCAGGGCGACTCGGTGGCCGTTGAGAAGGAGGTGGCTGACCGCCATGTCGCCGATCCGCGCGCCGTGCACCAGCTTCGAGGCGGGGAGCGCGCTGACGACCGCGTCCAGGAGCCGGGCGGTCCGCCGGTGCCGCAGTACGTCGGCCGGCGCGATCCAGGCCGTACGTCCGTCGTCGACCAGCGGCTCGCCCGGACGGCCCCACAGGTTGAAGTCGTACGCCGCTGTGGCGTCGATGGTCCGGTCCAGCTTGTGCACCTTCGACCAGCGTCCGGTGAGGACGCGGGTGAGCACCAGGCCGATGAGCAGGGCGATGATCACGACCCGCTGGAGCGCGGTCGCGCCGCTCTTCGAGAAGGGGAACGGCACCAGGAAGTACAGCAGGGCGGTCACGATGCCGAACGCCTTGAGCAGTCGGTGCAACGGAATCCGCCTGCTCCAGTGTGGCGGCATGGCCACCACGATCATCGCGACCGTGCCGACGGCGAAGATGATGTCGGACACGCCGTCGAGACCGCCGATGGCGATGATCGCGATGTCCAGCACAGTCAGGACAGCCAGCAACAGCAGCGCCGGAAGTCGCCAGCGTCCGAACGCCGGGACGACGTCGATACCGCCGGACAGCGGCTCCGGCACCGGCTGCGAGGCCTGGGCCGAGGTCTGGGTCTGGGTCTGGGTCCAGGTGAACGGATCCGGCTCGGGCGTGGGCCGCGGCTCGGGCTCCGGGTCGGGCTGACGGGTGAAGGTCGGCTCCTCGTACGTGGGCTTCTCGTACGTCGGGGCGCTGGTCCGGGCGTCGAGGGTGCGGTCGTACGCGGCGCGCTTGGCCGGATCGCCCAGCGTCGTCCACGCCTCCTGCACGAGCCGGAACAGCGCAGCGTTGCCGCCCTGGTCCGGGTGGACCTGACGAACCAGGCGCCGGTACGCCGACTTGATCTCCGCCGTCGTGGCGGTTCGCTCGACGTTCAGCACCTCGTAGTGGTCAGACACCCCAGCGCACCTCCAGAACACCCCTGAAGCGCACTCAGGGCCAGCCACCTAAGTGACTGGCCCTGAGTGTTGGTCGGGCTGACAGGATTTGAACCTGCGACCTCTTCGTCCCGAACGAAGCGCGCTACCAAGCTGCGCCACAGCCCGAAGTCGCGAGTAGCTTACATGTGCTCAGCGTCCGAACGAAATCGGGTTAATCCGTGGGACGAGGGTGAGCAGCGTCGCCTCCGGCCGGCACGCGAATCGCACCGGCGCGTACGGCGAAGTACCGAGGCCGGCCGACACGTGCAGGGCCGCCTGGCGGCCGTCGTACCCCCAGGTGGACAGGCCCTTCACCCGGGACGTGTCGAGGTCGCAGTTGGTCACCAGCGCGCCGTACAGCGGCACTGCCAGCTGGCCGCCGTGCGTGTGACCGGCCAGGACCAGGGGATACCCGTCGCCGACGAACCCGTTCAGGATCCGCTGGTACGGCGCGTGCGTCACTCCGACGGAGACGTCGGCCGTCGGGTCGATCTCGCCCGCGACCGCGTCGTACCTGTCGCGCCTGATGTGCGGGTCGTCGGTGCCCGCGAAGTCCAGGCGCAGGCCGTTGACCTTGAGGGTCGCCTTGGCGTTGTTCAGGTCGGTCCAGCCGGCGCCGGTGAACGCGCGGCGCATCTCCTCGTACGGCAGGTCGGGGCCGTGCGGCTTGTGGCGCTGCTTGTGGGCCGGCAGCAAGTACTTGCCCGGGTTCTTGAAGTGCGGCTTCCAGTAGTCGTTGGAGCCGAACACGAAGACACCTGGCAGGTCGAGCAGATCGCCGTACGCACGCAGCAGCGGGCGGACCGAATCCTCGTGCGAGAGGTTGTCGCCGGTGTTGACGATCAGGTCGGGCTCGAGCGCGGCCAGCTCGTTGACCCAGCGGATCTTCTTCTCCTGCGTCGGCCACAGGTGCAGGTCGGACAGGTGCAGCACCCTCAACGGGTCGCTCCCCGCGGGCAGCACCGGCACCGTGACTCTGCGCAGTGTGAACCAGCGCACCTCGATCGCGGCCGCGTACGCGACGCAGGCAGCGCCCACGGCGCCCACGACGGCCGTGGTCTTCAGGGTGGTACTGGCGATCCCGCGCAAGCTCATTCCTCCAGCCTGCCACAATCGTGGTCATGTCCAACTCCGGAATGAAGCAGCGCCTGCACGACGACATGACCGCGGCCTTGAAGGCACGCGACGATATCCGCAAGTCGACCCTGCGGATGGCGCTCACCGCGATCACCAAGGCGGAGGTGGCCGGCAAGGAGGCCCGCGAGCTCAGCGACACCGAGGTCGTCGACGTCCTCAGCTCCGAGGCGAAGAAGCGCCGCGAGTCCGTCATCGCCTACCGAGACGCCGGCCGCGCCGAACTCGCCGACAAGGAACAGGCCGAGGCGGACATCCTCGCCGAGTACCTCCCCGAACAACTCACCGAGGACGAAATCAAAACCCTCGTCACCGAAGCCATCACTTCCACAGGCGCCGCCGACCTGGGCCCCCGCGGCATCGGCAAGGTCATGGGCGCCCTCCAACCCAAGGTCAAAGGCAAGGCCGACGGCTCCGTCGTCTCAGCCGAAGTAAAACGCCAACTCGGCGCCTGAACAAGACAAAGGGCCTCGTCCGGTTGGACGAGGCCCTTTGTCGTCTAGCCGTGGCCGCGGCCGCCGCAGTTGGGGTATTTGGGGTTCCAGGGTGGGCAGTTGGGGTTGATGGTGGTGGGGCCGCCCGGGGGTTTGGTGGTGTTCTGGGGTTTGTTCGGCTGGTTCTTGTTGTTGCCGTTGGAGACGTAGATCGTGACCAAGGAGCCGTCGGGGGCGCCGTCGCGTTGGCGGGGGTCGGTGTAGGCGACGGTGCCGGCGGTCTCGTCGGAGTTGACTGTGCCGCTGGCGATCGCTACGTCGAAGCCGGCCTGGCGGAGCTTGTTCGCGGCGTCGTCGGGGTTCATGCCATTGACGAACGGGAGGCTCTTCACGTCGCCGCGCTGGATCTTGTCGGACGGCGCGACGAAGTGCGTGGTCGGGTAACCCTGCAGGGCGGCCTTCATCGCGGCCTCCCAGATCGGACCGGCCGTGCCGGAACCTGTGGGGTCGTGGATGCCTTCGCCGTTGAGCGTCTGGCCCTGAAGCGGCGAGTACGGCAGTGAGGCGTCAGCCACTGTGGCAGCTGCGGCCAGCTTCGTCGAGTAGCCGGCGTACCAAACGGCCTTGGCGTCGTTGATGGTTCCGGTCTTACCGGCCAGGTCGCTCTTGCCGAACTTGAGCTTGCCACCGGTGCCGTTCGGCTCCATGACCTGGTGCAGGACCGCGTTGACGCCGTCGGCGACCTCAGGCGCCAGAGCCTGCTTGCAGTCCGCGCCGCGCGTGCTGACCGGCTTGCCGGCCGAGTCCTTGACCGACGTGACCACCCACGGGTTGCAGTACATGCCGCGCGCGGCGAAGGCGGCGTACGCACCGGCCAACTGCAGCGGGGTCACCAGATCGACTCCCAGCGTCATGGACGGGACCTGCTCCAGCGGCCCGAGCGACTGGGCGTTGTACATGCCCAGGGAGGCCGCGATCTTGGCGATCGGGCACAGGCCGGTCCGCTGCGAGAGCTGCAGGAAGTACGTGTTGGTCGACTTCTGCGCTGCCTGGATCATGGTCGGATCCGCGACGTTCTGCGTGGAGTTCTTCGGCGAGTAGTCGTCGGGAGTCTTCACTGTGCCGTTGCAGGTGCTGAACTTCGTGCCGCCCAGCGGCAGCGGGCTCGGTGAGTTGATCTTGTAGGTGAGCGGAATCCCCTTCTGGATCGCTGCCGCGATCGTGAAGGCCTTCATCGTCGAGCCGTTCTGGAAGCCGCCGTACCCGCCCGGATACGTCTTCGGGGCGTTGTAGTTGTACGCCGTCTGCCCGCGCTTGCTGCCGTACTTGCGGCTCTGCGCCATCGCCTTCACCAGGCCGGTGCCCGGCTCGACGATCGTGATCGCCGCGATCGCCTGGTCGGTCGGCTTGGAGTGGGTGTCGATCGAGCGCTGTGCGTCGGCCTGGATCTTCGGGTCGAGCGACGTCCGGATCGTCAGGCCGGCGGTCTTCAGGTAGTTCGCGCGGTCGGTCTTCGTCTTGCCGAACGCCGCGTTGTTCTCGAGCTCGGAGACGACGTACTCGCAGTAGAACGGGTACGGCCCGTTGCCGCAGCCGAGCTTGTTCGAGCGGACCTTGTTCGGGTCGATGACCGGCGTCTTCAGCGCCGAGTTGGCCTGGGAGACCGAGATGACGTGCAGCTCGAGCATCCGCTTGATGACCACGTCACGGCGGTCCTTGGCGCGCTTGGCGTTGTTGGTCGGGTCGTAGCCGGTCGGGTTCTTCACCAGGCCGGCCAGCATCGCGGCTTGCGGCAGCGTCAGCTGGGAAGCGTTCACCGAGAAGTAGTGCTGGGCCGCGGCCTGGATACCCCACGCGCCGTCGCCGAAGTTGGCGAGGTTGAGGTACTTCTCCAGGATCTCCTGCTTGGAGTACTGCTTCTCGACCGCGATCGCGTACCGCAGCTCGGCGACCTTGCGCTGGTAGTTGTCGGCGGTCGCGGCCGCGACCTCCTCGGGCGTTTTCGCCTTCTCGACCAGGCTGATCTTCACGTACTGCTGGGTGATGCTCGAACCACCCTGCTGCACGGAACCGGCGGACTGGTTCTGCAGCAGCGCGCGCAGCGTGCCCTTGAGGTCCAGCGCGCCGTGCTCGTAGAACCGGTCGTCCTCGATCGCGACGATCGCCTTCTGCATGATCGGCGCGACCTGGGCCAGCTTCACCGGCGTCCGGTTCTGCTCGGCCAGTGTGGCGATGACCGAACCGTCCGCCGCCAGGATGACGCTCTTCTGCTTGAGCGGCACCTCGTCGAACTGCTGCGGCAGGTCTTGCAGAGTGGTGGATGTCTTCTCTGTGGTGAACCCGGCGAGGCCGGCGAACGGGATGGCGAGACCGGCAGCCAAAGCCCCCGAAAGCACGCTCACCCCAAGGAACAGAACCACAGATTGGGCGACTCCCCGGTCACCCTTTTCCCTAGCGCGCATGGTTATAGAGACTACGGGATGCGCTGATTGGGTTACCGCTGCGCGTATGACTTCAGTCACACTGGCTGGACAAAGTTCATCCAAAAGAATGAGGGCCCGAGCATCGCGCTCGGGCCCCCATTCTGTACTTCGTTATGCGGCGTACTGGTGCGCCTGTACCTCGGCCGGCTCCAGGGCCAGCTCCAGCACCTCGCGGACGTCGCTCACCGGGTGAACGGTCAGCTCGCCGAGCACGGACGCAGGCACGTCCTCCAGGTCCGGCTCGTTCCGCTTCGGGATCAGGATCGTGGTCAGCCCGGCCCGGTGGGCGGCGAGCAGCTTCTGCTTCACCCCACCGATCGGGAGCACCCGTCCGGTCAGCGACACCTCACCGGTCATCGCGACCTCCGAACGGACCGGCCGTCCGGACAGCAGCGACGCCAGCGCCGTCGTCATCGTCACACCCGCCGACGGTCCGTCCTTCGGGACAGCACCGGCCGGCACGTGGATGTGAGTGTTGCGCTCGGCCAGGTCGCTTACCGGCAGCCCCAGCTCCGCACCGTGCGAGCGCAGGTACGACAGGGCGATCTGCGCCGACTCCTTCATCACGTCACCGAGCTGTCCGGTCAGCGTGACTCCGGTCGGGCCGGTCTCCTTGTCGGCCAGCGACGCCTCGATGAAGAGCACGTCACCACCCGCACCGGTTACTGCCAGTCCGGTCGCCACACCCGGAAGCGCCGTACGCTCGGCCGACTCCGGAGTGAACTTCGGCGAACCCAGGTACTCCTTCAGGTTGTCGCCGCCGATGGTCAGCGCGCCGAGCTCCTCGCCCAGGGCCAGCTTCGCCGTCACCTTCCGCAGTACGCGGGAGATCGACCGCTCCAGCTGCCGTACGCCGGCCTCCCGGGTGTACTCACCCGCGAGCACCCGCAGGGCCGAGTCCTCGATGGACACCTCGTCCGCCGTCAGGCCCGCCCGCTCCAGCTGACGCGGGAGCAGGTGGTCACGGGCGATGATGACCTTCTCGTCCTCGGTGTACCCGTCCAGCTGCACCAGTTCCATCCGGTCCAGCAGCGGCGCCGGGATGGAGTCCAGCACGTTCGCCGTGGCCAGGAAGACCACGTCGGACAGGTCCAGCTCGACCTCCAGGTAGTGGTCCCGGAAGGTGTGGTTCTGCGCCGGGTCCAGGACCTCCAGCAGGGCCGCGGTCGGGTCACCCCGGTAGTCCGCACCCACCTTGTCGATCTCGTCCAGCAGCACGACGGGGTTCATCGAACCCGCCTCGGTGATGGCCCGGACGATCCGGCCCGGCAGCGCACCGACGTACGTACGCCGGTGACCGCGGATCTCGGCCTCGTCCCGCACACCACCCAGAGCGACCCGGACGAACTTCCGTCCCATCGCACGCGCGACGGACTCACCCAGCGAGGTCTTACCCACACCAGGAGGACCGACCAGGGCCAGTACGGCGCCACTGCGGCGTCCGCCGACCACTCCGAGACCACGGTCCGCGCGGCGACGCCGTACGGCCAGGTACTCGGTGATGCGCTGCTTCACGTCATCCAGACCGGCGTGGTCCGCGTCCAGCACGGCCCGCGCCTCGCGGATGTCGTAGCTGTCCTCGGTCCGCTCGTTCCACGGCAGCTCCAGAACCGTGTCCAGCCAGGTCCGGATCCAGCCGACCTCGGGAGACTGCTCGGCGGTCCGCTCGAGCTTGTCAACCTCGGAGAGCGCGGCCTTGCGGACGTGCTCCGGCAGGTCGGCGGCCTCGACGCGGGCCCGGTAGTCCTCTTCCTCGGACTCGGCCTTACCGTCCAGCTCGGCCAGTTCCTTGCGGATCGCGGCCATCTGCTGGCGCAGCAGGAACTCCCGCTGCTGCTTCTCCATACCCTCCTGGACGTCCTTCTGGATCGTCTCGGAGACCTCGAGCTCGGCGAGGTGGTCCTTCACCCAGCCGATCAGCTTCTCCAGCCGCTCGGACACGTTCGCGTTCTCGACCAGCCAGGACTTCTGCTCGTTGTTGAGGTACGACGCGTAGCCGGCCAGGTCTGACAGCTCGGAGGGGTCGTCAACCTGCTTGATGGAGTCGATGACCTGGTACGCGCCGCGACGCTGCAGCACGGAGGTCGTC
Source organism: Kribbella rubisoli (assembly GCF_004217145.1). GTDB lineage: Bacteria > Actinomycetota > Actinomycetes > Propionibacteriales > Kribbellaceae > Kribbella > Kribbella rubisoli. The sequence goes on from NZ_SHKR01000013.1 coordinate 451,152, forward strand.
AGAGTCTTGTACTCTCGGGCCAGCTCGACGGAGCGGTCGTCGGTGATCTCGTGCATCACCGTCGCGCCCACCCAGAGCGCCGCACCCGGTCCGGTCGTCCCGGCGCCGATGCGGACCCGCTGGGTCCCGCGGATCACGGCCGCCTGGGCACCGCCCGGCAGCCGGCCGATCTGCTCGATCTCACCGAGCGTTCCGGCCTTGGCATATTTACCGTCCAGCCGCGGCACCAGGAGCACCTGGTCCTGACCCGCGGCCTGCGCGGCGTCGATGGCCGCCCGGGCCTCGCTGTCGGCGAGTCGGACCGGCACGACCATTCCCGGCAGGACCACGACGTCGTCCAGCGGCAGTACCGGAAGATTCAACGTATCGGTCACGCTGTCACACCCTTTTCCAAGTTGAGTCTGACAGGCTCAACCACAGGTGTAAGCAGGTAATTCCCGACGTTCGCTGAGGGTGAAACGGGTCACGCAGTCAGCAGGTCGCCGATCTGGCGTAGACCGGTCAGGTCGTGTACGTCGTCTGCCAGGGCGGGCACCTCGACGGTCCGGATGGCGCGGTGGCCGCGGCGGAAGCGGTCGGCGCGGCGGTGGTCGCCCACGACCTGTTGCATCTTGTCCGCGTGCAACCGCAGTACTGCGGCCGTCAACGGCGACTTGTCCGCTTCCTCGAGCTTCTCGGCTGCAGCTAGTGACCGCTCCGCCGACAATTCCGTGGCCTGCGAGTTCGTCACCCGGTTCAGCACGACGCCGGCCAGCGGCATTCCCTCGGCGCGCAACCGCTCGGCGAAGTACGACGCCTCGCGCAACGCGTCGTTCTGCGGGGCGGCCACCACGAGGAACGAGGTGTGCGGCTCCCGCAGCAACGCGACCGTCTGCTCGGCCCGCTGCCGGAACCCGCCGAACAACGTGTCGAACGCAGCGACAAACGTTTGTACGTCGGTCAGCACCTGCGCGCCGAGGACCTTGTTGAGCACCGACATCGCCATGCTCACCCCGGCCGACATCAGCTTGAACGGCCCGCGCGCCGGCGCCAGCAGCAACCGGAGGAAGCGCCCCTCGAGCAACGAAGCCAGCCGCTCGGGAGCGTCCAGGAAGTCCAGCGCGGACCGCGACGGCGGGGTGTCGACGATGATCAGATCCCAGTCGCCGTTCTGCTCGGCCTGCTTGTGCAGCTGGCCCAGCTTCTCCATCGCCATGTACTCCTGCGTGCCCGCGAACGACGAGGAAAGCGCCTGGTAGAAGGGATTCGCGAGGATCTGCTCGGCCTTGTCCGGCGTCGCGTGCTGCAGTACGACGTCGTCGAACGTCCGCTTCATGTCGAGCATCATCGCGTCCAGCCGCCCGCCGTTCGCGGCCTTCACCCCGGCCACCGCGCGCGGGGTGTTGTCCAGCTCGGTCAGCCCGAGCGACTGCGCCAGCCGCCGCGCCGGGTCGATCGTCAGTACGACGACCTTCCGCCCGCGCTCCGCCGCGCGTAGTCCCAGCGCCGCAGCCGTGGTGGTCTTGCCGACCCCGCCCGCACCGCACGTGACGATGATCCGCGTTCCCGCATCGTCGATGAGCGCATCCAGATCGAGCTCCGTCATCCGCGTCCTCGCTTCGCTGCGGGCGCGGACGACGGATTCGTGCTCTGCTTGTTGATGAGTTCGCTTCGCTCACTCATGGCGCAACTCCTCGGCCAGGTCGAACAGGGTGCCGTGGTCGATACCCTCGGGCTGCAGCTCCAGCTCGACAACTTTCTTGCCTAGGGCATCTATCCGGTCGCGGTTCTCGCGTTCGAGCCCGACCCGGATGGCGTGGTCGTGCGCCTCGGTCGCGAGCGTCTCGACCAGGTCGGCGCCGATCGTGATCCCGGCCGCCTTGAGGCCTCTGGTCAACTCGGCGGTGGGCAGTTTCTCCTTCACCGCAAGGGCAAGCGCGTCATCGTCGAGCGGGCTGTTGCGGACCATGTTGACCACGATCGAGCCGATCCGCAGATCGATCTTCTCCAGCTGTTCGACCGCGTCCAGTGTCTCCTGGACCGGCATCTCCTCGAGCAGCGTGACCAGGTGGACGCGGGTGACGTCCGAGCGCAGCATGCCCATGATCGCGTCCGCCTGGTTGCGGATCGGCCCGACCTTGGCCAGCCCGGCGACCTCGTGGTTCACGTTCAGGAAGCGTCCGATCCGCCCGGTCGGCGGGGCGTCCAGCACCACGGCGTCGTACGCGAGCCGGCCGTGCGCCTTCCGCCGGGTCGCCTCGTAGACCTTGCCGGTGAGCAGTACGTCGCGGAGTCCGGGGGCGATGGTGGTGACGAAGTCGATCGCGCCGACCTTCTCCAGCGCTTTCCCGGCGCGGCCGAGGTGGTAGTACATGTCGAGGTACTCGAGCAGCGCAGCCTCGGCGTCCACGGCCAGCGCGAACACCTCACCGCCGCCGGGGCCTTGCGCGATGCGGCGTTCGACGTACGGCAGGGGAGGTACGTCGAAGAGCTGGGCGAGTCCTTGGCGGCCCTCGACCTCGCAGAGCAGGACCCGCTGACCTTCGTCGGCCAGCGAAAGAGCCATCGCGGCCGCAACAGTCGTCTTCCCGGTCCCCCCTTTACCGGTGACCACGTGCAGTCGCGCCATAGGTCCCAGGGTAGGACGTGTGCCAGGACACATCGTTCCTGACCGGGGCGGTGGGGCGGGGAAGGTATCAGTAGAGTCCCCTGCATGAAGAAGTTCGAGTACTTCACCGCGCCGCTGCTGGTCCACTCGACCAAGGAGATCCTGGACAACTTCGGCCAGGACGGCTGGGAGCTGGTCCAGGTCGTTCCGGGGATGAACCCGGAGAACCTGGTCGCCTACTTCAAGCGGGAGATCGAGGACAAATGAGCCACCCCGAGGAGAAGCTCGCCGAGCTCGGCCTGAAGCTGCCCGACGTGGCCAAGCCGGTCGCGGCGTACGTCCCGGCGGTCCGGACCGGTGACCTCGTCTACACGTCCGGTCAGCTGCCGCTGCGCGAGGGCACGCTGATCGCCACCGGCAAGGTCGGCGGCGAGGTCAGCGCCGCGGTCGCCAGCGAGTGCGCCCAGCAGTGCGCGCTGAACGCGCTGGCCGCGGTCAAGGCCGAGATCGGCGACCTGGCGAACGTGAAGCGCATCGTCAAGGCGGTCGCGTTCATCGCGTCCACGCCGGACTTCACCGGTCAGCCGCAGGTCGCCAACGGCGCCTCCGAGCTGTTCGGCCAGGTCTTCGGCGAGGCGGGGCAGCACGCCCGCAGCGCGGTCGGCGTACCGGTCCTGCCGCTGGACGCTCCGGTCGAGGTCGAACTCATCGTCGAGGTCGGCTGACCCGATCGTGCGGGACCTGAAGTCCGAACTGATGACCGGCCGGATGGCCGAGACAGCCCTCGAGCACGTCCGGACTGGCCGTACGCCGGTCGAGGCGCGACCGGCGTCGACGGTCATCCTGCTCCGCAGCACCCTCGTCGACGCACCGGCAGCCGGCGGCCTCGAGGTGTACTTGCTGCGGCGGCAGCGGACGATGGCGTTCGCGGCCGGCATGACTGTGTTTCCCGGTGGGCGGGTCGACCCGGCTGACTCGGCGATTGCCGACTCGTGGTCCGGTCCGCCGCCGGGTGAGTTCGCCGACCGGCTCGGCTGCTCGGCCGAGCTGGCTGCTGCCTACGTGGCCGCCGCGGTGCGGGAGACCTTCGAGGAGTCCGGTGTGCTCCTCGCCGGCCCGTCCACGGAGACGGTGGTCGGCGACACGACCGGTGCCGACTGGGAGGCCGACCGGGTCGCCCTCGAAGCAGGCGAGCTCAGGTTCGCCGACTTCCTGCACCGGCGCGGGCTCCTGCTCCGTGCGGATCTGCTCCGCGCGTGGGCGCACTGGATCACGCCGGAGTTCGAGCCCAAGCGGTACGACACCGCCTTCTTCGTCGCCGCGCTCCCAGCCGGTCAGCTGACCCGGGACGTGACGAGCGAGTCCGATCAGGTCGCGTGGGTCAGGCCGGGAGACGCGGTGGCCGCGGTCGATGCGGGCGAGACGCTCATGCTGCCCCCGACGTACCTGTGCTGCCGCGACCTCACGCAGTACGACGACGTCGCCGAGGTACTGGCCGGTGCGGGCGACCGCAAGATCCGGACGATCATGCCGACCGTGCGGATCGACGGCGACCAGGCTTATCTGGAGACGACATGACCGAGTACGCGACTCTCGTACGGGCGGACAATCCCGGCCCGATGACGCTGGACGGGACCAACACCTGGATCCTGAAGGCGCCGGAGGGGGAGCGGTCGGTCGTGGTCGACCCCGGCCCGATGCTCGAAGAGCACCTCACCGCGGTCCTCGAGGCGGCCGGCCAGGTGGCCGTCGTACTGCTGACGCACAAACACCCGGACCACTCCGAGGGCGCCGCCTGGTTCGCCAACCAGGCCGGCTGCGGGGTGCGGGCTGTGGATCCCGCCTTCCGGATCCCGACCGATCACGCCCACGGGCTGTCCGAAGGCGACGTGATCACCGCCGACGGCCTGCGGATCGAGGTCCTGCCGACGCCCGGCCACACGCTCGACTCGGTCTGCTTCTGGCTGCCGCAGGACGGCTCGCTGCTGACCGGCGACACGGTCCTCGGCCGCGGTACGTCGGTCGTCGCGCACCCGGATGGTGCCCTGGGCCCCTATCTCGACTCCTTGAACAGCCTCCGCGCCTTCGCCAACTCATCGGCCGGCGTAGCGCGCCTGCTGCCCGGCCACGGGCCCGTCATCGACGACCCCGCCGCCGTACTCACCTACTACCTCGATCACCGCGAGGAACGCCTGAACCAGGTCCGCGCGGCCGTCGCCGAGGGGCACACCACGCCCGAGGCGATCGTCGAACACGTCTACGCCGACGTCGACAAGACCCTCTGGCCCGCCGCCGAACGCTCGGTGCGGGCCCAGCTGGACTACCTGAACGGATAACCCCTCCAGTTGCCCGTTCTCCCCTCGTCACACCGACAGAGAAGGGACACTTCGGTGGGAGATCCCGCCAAATGGTTGTCCACAGATGTGGTGAGAGGGGGCCACGGAGGGTAGTGGGGCGGGGATGCTGGACGGGTGAACCTGAAGCTCAGACTGATCGCCGAACGTCAGGGTGGGGTGTTCAGCCGCACGCAGGCTCTCGAATGCGGTTACACCCCGCGGCAGATCGTCCTGCGCCTGGGCAACGGCAGGTGGGAGCAGCTCAGGCGTGGTCAGTACGCCGAGACGCTCGACGTCACCGGACTGCCGGCGTGGGAGCAGCAGCGGACCGGGCATGTCCGAGCCATCCATGCAGTGATGAACTCCCTCCGACAAGGCAGTGTGGTCGTCAGCCACCAGTCCGCGCTCGCCCTTCATGGACTGCCGCTCTGGGGTCTCGACCTGACCCGGGTGCACATCACGCGCGTGGATGGTCGTGCCGGCGGTCTCATCGCGGGCGTGCAGCACCACCTCGGTCGCCTCGAGCCACCCGATCTGACCCAGGTAGACGATCGGCCGTCCACGACCGTACCTCGTGCTCTCGTCGAGGCTGCTTGTACGACGTCGTTCGAGGCGGCCGTCGTCAGCGCGGACGTCGTACTGCGCGAAGGCCTCGTCGAGGCAGACGAGTTGCAGCGCCTGTTGTCCGTGATCGAGTTCTGGCCGGGTAGCCCCATCGCGCGGGCAGCGTTGCAGTTCGCAGATCCGCTCTCCGAATCGGTCGGAGAATCGCGTTTGCGGGTACTGATGCATCAGGCCGGGCTGCCGGACCCGGTGCTCCAGGCCGAGTTGTTCGACTCCGACGGTTTGGTGGGGCGGGTCGACTTCTACTTCCCGCAGTACCGCACCGTGGTCGAGTTCGACGGGCTGCTCAAGTACAGCGGTGGGTCGTCCGCGGTGCTGGTCCGCGAGAAGCACCGTGAGGATCGGCTGCGCGCGCTCGGACTCGAGGTGGTGAGGTTCGTCTGGGCGGACTTCAACCGCCCGGCGTACGTCGGACTCACCATCCGCCAGGCATTCACCCGCGCCCACCCCGCCGCCTGACCCCGCGCGCCGCCTGACCCCGCGCCAGCCTGACCCGGTCCTCCGCCGTGGCGTCGGTCCGCGCGATGGGTTATCCCCCCGTGTTGCCGGTTCTCCCCTCTTCACAAGAACCGACAACCGGCAACCCGACGGGATATCCCCTCGTGTTTCCGGGCTGGTACGCCGGGGGGCGGGGCGCCGGGTACGGCGACGTGCCGGGGTGCCGGGGGTGGTTAGCGCGCTCGCCGCTGCAGGCGGTCGACGTCGAGGAGTACGACGGAGCGGGGCTCCAGGCGGACCCAGCCTCGGGAGGCGAAGTCGGCCAGCGCCTTGTTCACGGTCTCGCGGGAGGCGCCGACCAGCTGGGCCAGCTCCTCCTGAGTGAGGTCGTGGTGGACGTGTACGCCGTCGTCGGCGGTGCGCCCGAACCGGCTGGCCAGGTCGAGCAGGGCCTTGGCGACCCGGCCCGGCACGTCGGAGAAGACCAGGTCGGCCACCACGTCGGAGACCTTGCGCAGCCGCCCGGCCAGCTGCAGCAGCAGGCCGCGGGCCACCGCGGGGCGCCCGTCCAGCCAGCGGAGCAGCTCGTCGTGGGTCAGCGACATCAGCTGGGCGTCGGTGACGGCGGTGACGGTCGCGGACCGCGGACCCGGGTCGAACAGCGACAGCTCGCCGAACATCTGGCCCGGGCCGAGCACGGCGATCAGGTTCTCCCGGCCGTCGGCCGACGTACGCCCGAGCTTGACCTTTCCTTCGACCACGACGAACAGCCGATCACCGGAGTCGCCCTCGTGGAACAGCACCTGGCCGCGCCGCAGCCGGCTCTCGGACATCGATGCGGCCAGGGCGTCGGCCGCCTCGTCGTCGAGCTGACTGAACAGCGGTGCCTGTCGGAGCACTGCGGCATCCACTTTGGGCCTCCTAGGACCTTCGACCACGACTGCGGGCGGGGGATCTGCCCCGTCCGGCACCGGGTCGTTCACACCCGGTCGCCACAAAACCGTAGCCCCTCGGGTGTCGGCACCGCCACGTAGGCTTGCCTCCATGCCATCCCCGCGTGTCGCGGAACCAGTCCCGGGAGCCCTCCCGACGGTCTCGCTGAACCTCCCCCGCAAGGCCCCCGTGGTCGTCGACGAGACCCATACCCAGCTCGTCCGCCGGGCCCGCAAGATGCACAAGGTGCTCACCGACACCTACCCGGACGCCCACTGCGAGCTGGACTTCGCCACCCCGCTCGAGTTGCTGGTGGCCACCATCCTGTCGGCCCAGACCACCGACGTCACGGTGAACAAGGTGACCCCCACGCTCTTCGCGAAGTACCCGACCGCCCAGGCGTACGCCGAGGCCGACCGGGACGAGATGGAGGCCATCCTCAAGCCGACCGGCTTCTTCCGGGCCAAGACCAACAGCGTGATGAAGCTCGGCCAGGCCCTGGTCGACGACTACGACGGCGTCGTGCCCGGCAAGCTGACCGAGCTGGTGAAGCTCCCGGGCACTGGCCGGAAGACGGCCAACGTGGTCCTCGGCAACGCCTTCGGCGTCCCGGGGATCACCGTCGATACACACTTCGGCCGCCTGGTCCGCCGGTTCGGCTGGACCGCCGAGGAGGACCCGGTCAAGGTCGAGCACATCATCGGCGAGCTCTTCCCGAAGAAGGACTGGACGATGCTGTCGCACCGGCTGATCTTCCACGGCCGCCGCCGCTGCCACGCCAAGAAGCCCGCCTGCGGTGCCTGCCCGATCGCCCAGTGGTGCCCGTCGTACGGCACCGGCCCGACCGACCCCGAGGTCGCCGCGAAGCTGGTGAAGGTCCCGGCGTGAACCTCCCGGCACGATCGCGTACGACGCCCCGCCGCCGGCCACTGGTCTGTGCGGCGACGGGCGTCGCGCTCGCGATCCTGCTGGCTGCCTGCGGCACGGAGAAGCCGGGAGCCACGTCGACAGCGACCCCGGTCGCCGGCGCGGACAAGCTGACGGCGTGTCCGTCGACGCCGTCGAAACCTCCGACGACCAACGGTCTACCGGACGTCAGTCTGCCGTGTCTGGGCAGCGGCCCGGATATCCGGCTCGCCGACCTCCGCGGTCCGCTGGTGATCAACGTGTGGGCGCAGTGGTGCGGTCCGTGCCGCGACGAAGCGCCGTACCTGGCCGAGCTGGCGAAGGCGGGGACGGTGAAGATGCTCGGGATCGACTACGACGACCCGCGGCCGGAGCTGGCGGTGAAGTTCGCGGCCGACGAAGGGCTGACGTATCCGCACGTCGTCGACCGGGACAAAGCGATCCAGCGTGCGTTGAAGATCGGCGGTCCGCCGCTGACCGCCTTCATCGACTCCGACGGTGCGGTCGCCTTCGTGCATCGCGGCGTACTCACCTCGCAGCAGCAGCTCGATCAGCTGGTGGAGGAGCACGCGCGATGACGTTCGATGTGGAGATCCCGGACTGGCTGCAGCCGTTGGCGAAGGCGTCCGATGACGTCGACCCGAACCAGTTGTCCCGCTTCCTGCCGCCGGACGATCCGTCGGTGCGCAAGTCCGCCGTTCTGATCTTGCTTGCTGAGGGCAACGATGGGCCCGAGGTGCTGCTGACCGAGCGGGCCTGGACGTTGCGCAGCCATGCCGGGCAGATGGCGTTCCCCGGTGGCGGGGCCGATCCCGAGGACGGGACCGGTGACGAGGGTCTGGTCCGGACCGCCTTGCGCGAGGCCGAGGAAGAGACCGGGCTGGACCCGGCCGGCGTCGTACCGTTCTCGATCTGGCCGGCGCTCTGGGTGCCGGTGAGCAACTTCGGCGTGTCGCCGGTGCTCGCGTGGTGGCGGGAGCCGTCGCCGGTCGCGGTGGTCGACCCGGCCGAGGTCGCATCGGTGCACGAGGTGCCGATCAGCGCGCTCGCCGACCCGGCGAACCGGATCAGCTGCGTGCACCCGTCCGGATTCACCGGCCCGGCGTTCGTCGTCGACGACCTCTACATCTGGGGATTCACGGCCGGGTTGCTGGATAAATTGCTCCTTCTCGGCGGATGGCGCCGCGACTGGGACCCCTCGGTCGTCGTACCGTTGCCCGACCGACTGGTCGAGGCGGCCTGGCGGAGGCATGGGGACAAGTCGGAAGGCGTGGAATGAGCTGGCTCGACTGGGCGGTGCTCGGCACCGCGGCACTGGTGGCGATCTCGGGGTACGTCGAAGGGTTCGTGCTCGGGGCATGCGCCACGCTCGGCCTGCTCGGCGGCGCCGCCATCGGCGTCTGGGGCGTCCCCAGGATCCTGGACCACTTCTCACCGAGCGTGACGGTGTCGTTCGCCGCGCTGGTGCTGGTGGTGGGACTGGCCGCGCTCGGGCGAATGCTCGGGGCGATGGTCGGGACCAGGGTGCGCAACCGGCTGTCCTGGAAACCGATCCGGTTCCTCGACGCGCTCGGCGGCGCCGCGCTGGCCGCGGCCTCTGTGCTGATCGTCGCCTGGGTGCTCGGCGTCGCGGTCAGCGGTGCGCGGATCCCGAGCGTGACGTCCGCGGTCCGTGGGTCGCAGGTGCTGGCGAAGGTCGACGAGGTCCTGCCGGACAGCGCCGATCGCGCGCTGCAGTCGTTCAACGATGTGGTGAACACCGACCTGTTCCCGCGGTTCCTCGACCCGTTCGTGCCGGAGCGGATCCGGGAGACGCAGCCGCCGGACAGCGCGATCGCGCGACAGGCGCCGGTGCGGGCGGCGTACACGCGGATCGCAAAAGTGACCGGGGTGGCCAGTTGTTCGCGCGGTCTCGAGGGCAGTGGGTTCGTGTACGCGCCGCAGCGGGTGATGACGAACGCCCACGTCGTCGCCGGGGTCAGCTCGCCCTCGGTCGAGGTGAATGGGAAGAAGTACGACGCGAGGGTCGTCGTGTTCGATCCCGAGACCGACATCGCTGTGCTGTACGTGCCGAACTTGAAGGAACAGCCGCTGACCTTCGACTTCGCGGGTAAGGCCGACGACTCGGCGGTCGTCCTCGGCTACCCGGAGAACGGTCCGTTCGACTCCGAGCCGGCTCGCATCCGCTCCGAGGAACGGCTCCGCGGCCCCGACATCTACGGCGACAAGACCGTCACCCGCGACGCGTTCTCGATCTGGGCCTCGGTCCGCCCCGGCAACTCGGGCGGCCCGCTCCTGTCGTCCAAGGGCACGGTGTACGGCGTGGTCTTCGCCGCCTCGGTCGAAGACAACCGGACCGGCTACGTCCTCACCGCCGAACAGGTCTCCACCGACGCCCGCACCGGCACCACCGCAACCCAAGAGGTCTCCACCCAATCCTGCACGTGATGCAACATGCCGGAGCCGCCGCCGCATTGAAGGAGTGTGACGGTGACGACGGAGGCACTCTCGTTCGACGAGTTGGTGCGCTCGAGCGAACGGCGGTTACTGCGGCTCGGACTGATGCTGACCGGCAACCCGCACACTGCGGAGGACCTGGTCCAGACGGTCTTCGCGCGTGCGCACCGCCGTTGGCAGCGGATCGGCTCGCTCGACCATCCTGAGGCCTATTTGCGGACGATGGTGGTCAACGAGTTCCTCAGCTGGCGTCGCCTGCTGAAGAACGGCGAGGTCCCGCTGGCCGAGCCGGTGGACCAGCCGTCCGGCGAGGACATCGGAACCCGCCAGGCCCAGCGCGACACCGCCTGGCGGCTACTGTCCGAGCTGCCTCGCAAGCAGCGAGCGGTCCTCGTCCTGCGCTACTACGAGGACCTTCCCGACAGCGAGATCGCCGAGCTGCTCGGCGTCGCCCCCGTCACGGTTCGCACCAACGCCGCCCGCGCACTGGCAACCTTACGAGACACCCTGTCCGCCGAGGAGGCGCAGCGATGACCAGGCTGACCGACGACGAGCTCGGCGAGCTCCTCAGTGAAACCTTCGCCGGCAAGGAGAACCTGATCGATCGCTTGCCGGAGGCAACCAAGCGTCACGGTCGCGGCCCGGCTCTGCTCGCCGCGGCCGCAGTGATCGCTGTGCTGGCCGGAGTCCTGTACGGCGCCGACCTGCTGGACAACGCCGATCCGGTGGCTCCTGCAGCGACCTCTACGGCGACGCCCGCGCCGACCGTGTTTTCCAGGATCGCCGGGGACGGCGACATCTGGGGCGCCGTGGTCGTCGCGATGGCACGCCAGTTCAAGCCCGCCGGCGTCCAGTGGGAGGCGATCCAGGTGAACGGCGGCCACCTGGGATCGAGACCCGCCACCGTCACCTTCTCCTCCGCGGCGCAGGCGAAGATCGAGCGAGCGGTCAAGCCGGTAGCGCCGGTCATCTGGGGCGGCCCCGAGTCCCCGGTCTCGTGCACGCCCGGACCGGTCCCGATCATCACCGTCTACCCGATCTTCATGTACCCCGATCACGCCGGGGTTCGCGCCGTGTTCGCCCGGGGCTGCGGGAACCGTCACGACGTGACCTATCGGCTCGAGCGGGTCGGCGGCGGCTGGAAGGTCACCCAGCGGTAAAAGATCTCAACCAGTCCACGACCAGGCTGTTGAACAGGTCCGGTGTCTCCTCGTGGGGGAAATGGCCGGCTGGGGCGATCAGTTCGTGGCGCAGGGGCGCGGTGACCAGTTGCGGCGGGGTGGTCGCGGTGGGGGAGATGGCGGTGTCCTGTGCGCCGTGGATCTGCAGCACGGGTACGGCGACCGGCGTACGCATCCGGCTCGAGTACTTGCGGCCGTCCGGGCGAAGTCGCGAGCGGACGAACCAGCGGTGGTACTCGAGGGCACAGTGCGGCGCCGGCCAGACCTGGAGTGCCGCGCGGTAGCGGCGAGACGCCTCCGCGTCGGGGAAGGTGCCGTCCGGTGCGGCCCAGGCGCGAAGGAGGCCTTCGATGTGGATGCCGTCGTGCGCCAGCAACCGCCGCTCCGGAAAGATCGGCAGCTGGAACCAGGCCGTGCGGCTCAAGGCCTTGGCTCGGCCGGCGCGGGTCAGCACGAGCGGGTGCGGCGCCGACACGGCGGCCAGTCCGCGGACCTGCCGGGGCGCTAGTACTGCGGCCGACCAGCCGATGAAGCCACCCCACCCGTGCCCGACGACCACCGCATCGGTCGCACCAAGAGACCGGATCACGCCGGAGACGTCAGCTGCCGCGGTGTACGGGTCGTATCCGCGAGGCGTCTTGTCGCTGGCACCGTACCCGCGCAAGTCCATCGCCACCGCGCGGTAGCCGGCGGCCGCGACGACCGGCAGTTGGTGTCGCCAAGCCCACCAGAACTCGGGAAAGCCGTGCAGGAACAGGACCAGCGGGTCGTCCGCCGCGCCGCACTCGGCCACATGGAACCGGGCCCCGTTGGCCGCGACCAGTGAGTGCGACCAGGGGCCGTCGACCAGCAGGTCGACGACTCCCGCCGGGCTCAGCGCCGTACGCCCGGCTCAGGCAAGGCCGCGTGCTCCTCGTCGCCCTTGCCGATCGCCTTGAGCGCCTCGACCGACTGCTTCGAGGTCTCGATCGTCCGCTCCGGACCCTTCGCGCTCTTCAGCGCCCGCATCCCGATGAACACCAGGATCGCGCCGATCAGCAGGAAGGCGCCGGCCACGATCAGGAACGCGATCGCCGGGTGCAGACCGGCGGCGGTCAGCCCGTACGCCGCGGAGATGCTTAGTAGGATGACCGCGAGCAGCGCCAGGAATGCAGCCGCCGCGAACATCCCGGCACCGGTCCCGGCCGCGATCGCGGTCTTCTTCAGCTCGGTCTTGGCGAGCTCGACCTCACTGCGGACCAGGCTGGACAGTTCCTTGCTGGCATTCGCGACAAGCTGGCCGACCGTGGGCCCGTCCCCGTTCTGCCCCATCGACATCGCAACTCCTTCCCACACGTCCGTGCCCCGACACTACAGTCCGTACCCGCGGTCAATCGGCGTACGCGCGGTTTCGGCGAGCCAGCAGGAGCGCGGCGATCAACGCGGCCAGCACCGACGCGACCAGTACGGCGGCCTTGGCGCGCTCGACCTGGGCAGCGTCGGATCCGAAAGCGAGCTGGGCGATCAGCAGCGCGACCGTGAAACCGATGCCGGCCAGCACGGACACGGCAGCGACATCTCGCCACGCCAGGTCGGAGTTCAGCTCGGCCCGCGTGAAGCGTGCGGTCAGCCAGGACCCGCCGAACACGCCGACAGATTTGCCGACCAGCAGCCCGGCGACAACGCCGATAGCGACCGGGTCGGTCAGCATCTGCCGTACGGCGGTCCCGCTCAACGTCACGCCAGCTGCGAACAGCGCGAACACCGGTACGGCGAGGCCCGCGGACCACGGCCGCAGCCGGTGCTCGATCCGCTCCGCCGGCGCGTGCTTCTCGCCGGGGTCCGCGACGACGCGGGTGACAAGCCCGAGCGCAACGCCCGCGATCGTCGCGTGGATCCCGGACTCGTGCATGAACCACCAGGTCGCCAAAGCGATCGGCACGTAGAGGAACGGAGTACGGATGCGGCGTCTCTGGAGGAGGTACCAGAGTGCGATCAGGGCGACCGCGGCGAGCAGCGAGAGCAGGTGGAAGCCGTGCGAGAAGAACACCGCGATCACGAGGATCGCGCCGAAGTCGTCCACCACCGCCAGCGTGAGCAGGAACGCGCGCAGCGCGCTCGGCAGCGACGAACCCACGATCGCGAGGACAGCCAGCGCGAATGCGATGTCGGTCGCGGTCGGAACCGCCCAGCCGTGCGGTTTCCCGTCCTTCGCGACCAGGTTGGTGATCACGTAGATGATTGCCGGGAGCATCATTCCGGCGATCGCCGCGACCACCGGTACGACGGCCTCGTTGAGCTTCGACAAGGTGCCGACCACAAGCTCGCGCTTCAGCTCGACACCGGCCAGGTAGAAGAACAACGCCAGCGCCCCGTCGGATGCCCAGGCCTCGACCGTCAGCGGGCCGAGCTGGGCGTCGCGGAGGTGGTGGTACGCGTCCTGCCAGGGAGAGTTCGCCCAGACCAGCGCGATGACAGCGGCCGCGAGCAACAGCAGGCCGCCGGTGGTTTCAGCGCGCAGCGTGTCCGCGAGGAATGCTCGTTCGCGCCCGAGAACGCGGGGGAATGCGCGCTTCTTCTGCCGGATCCGCGGGTGCTGGCTCATGTCGGCCCTTCATTTCGGGGTCGGTCGGACGGACGCCGACCAGACTTCCCGGCACACCCAGTGACCGATTCTACCTGGTGATCTCCTCGGCCAGGGCTTCGAAATCTCCTACGACGAGGTCCGGCGCGAGGAACGACTTCGGGTACGGCGTGTGCCGCCGGTCGAGGTAGAACCCGTTGAGTCCGGCCCTGCGGGCGCCGTCGATGTCCCACGGGTGGACCGCGGCGAGCGCCATCCGTTCCACGGGAACCCCGCAGACCTCGGCGGCGTACCTGTAGGCGTCCGGGTGCGGCTTCCAGCGCTGGGGTGTGGCGACCTCGAGGCGGTGCTCGAGGTACGGCATTATGCCGCCCTTCTCGAAGACCTGCTTCGACATCGCCGCCGACCCGTTCGTCAGCGTGACGATGCGAATCCCGGATTCATGGATTCGGCGAAGTCCAGGTTCGACGTCGGGGTGCAGCGGCAGGCGGGTGAATCCGGAGAGCACGCTCGCGATCGTTTCGTCGTGCGGCTCGATCCCCGCGGCGATGAGCTGTGCCTCCAGGAGTTCGGCCGCGAGCTCGCGGAAGTCGGCGTACGCATCGACCGCGGTCAACGCGAACCCGTCCCGCAGGGTCGCCGCGAACCATGCGTCGAGGCTGTGCCGGGGCAGGCCTACCGCTTCGAACCCGTCCCGCAGCGGCTCCATGTCCGTCAGGGTCTCGTTGACGTCGAGCACCAGTACGTCGATCATCACGACTCCTCACATCTTGGATCGGTCGTTCCAAGATATGATGCCGGGTATGGCGGATGTCAAACACTTCGACGAGGGAGAAGCGCTGGCCACGGTCGAGCAGCTGTTCTGGCGTCGTGGGAGCGCGGCCACCGGGATCCAGGACGTGGTCGCGGCGACCGGGCTGAGTCGATCGAGTCTGTACAACGCCTTCGGCGGCAAGGACGACCTGTATGCGGCGGCCGCCCGGCGGTACCTCGATCAGCGGTCGCGGCCGATGTTCGACCAAGTGGCTGCGGATGGTCGTGGACTGGCCGCAGTACGCGCGTTCTTCGACCGGTTGCTGCGGTTGCGGCTGTCCGGGGAGTACGCCGGATGGGGCTGCATGATGGCGAATGCGAACGCGGACAACCCGCCGGAAGCGGTACGGGCGGTGCTCGCGGAGCATCACGCCGCACTGCGGGATGCGCTGGCGGTCGCGTTGACGGTTGCTCAGAGCAACGAGGAGTTGCGGTCCGGGGTCGAGGTGGAGGGCGCGGCGGAGCTGCTGACGCTGCTCGCCTACGCGGTGAACCTGCGGTCACGATCCGGTGCGACGCGGGCGCAGCTCAGGTCGGCGGTCACCGCGGCTCTGGCCGCACTGGCCAGCTGATCCAGACGCGCGGATCGGGGCCCTTCGGGATGATGCCCGTCGGGTTGATGTTGTGGTGGGTCACGTAGTAGTGCCGCTTGATCTGGTCGAAGTCGACCGTCTCGCCGAAGCCGGGGCGCTGGTACAGGCGACGCGCGTACGCCCATAGGTTGGGGAACTCGGTCAGCTTCTGCCGGTTGCACTTGAAATGCCCGTGGTACACCGCGTCGAAGCGGACCAGCGTCGTGAACAGCCGGATGTCCACCTCGCGGAGTGTGTCACCGACCAGGTACTCACGGTCCTGCAGCCGTCCCTCGAGTACGTCGAGACGCGCGAACAGGGCGTCGTACGCGGCGTCGTACGCCTCCTGGCTGGTCGCGAAACCGCAGCGGTACACGCCGTTGTTGACGTCGCGGTAGATCTCGTCGATCAGGACGTCCATCTCGGCGCGATCCGGCGGGATCAGCTGCGGGGCGCCGGGTTTGTGGAAGTCGGTCCACTCCGTTGAGAGGTCGAGGGTGATCTGCGGGTAGTCGTTCGTCACCACGTCGCCGGTGTTCGTGTCGACGATTGCCGGCACGGTCACGCGTCCGTCGTACGACGGGTCTGTGCGCAGGTACGCCTCGGAGAGGAACTTGATGCCGAGCACCGGGTCGGTGTCGCCCGCGTCCAGAGTGAACCGCCAGCCGCGCTCGTCGCGGACCGGGTCGACGATCGCCAGACTGATCGGGTCCTCCAGGCCGAGCAGCCGGCGGACGATGACGGACCGATGTGCCCACGGGCAGGCCAGGCTCACGACCAACCGGTACCGTCCCGGCTCGACCGGCCAGCGACCTTGATCATCGGGGCCTTCGCCCGGCCTCGAGGTGGAGTCTCGGGTGATCCGGCCGGTGAATCTGTTGCCCTGCCGCTTCCATTCGCCTGCCGATGACGTCTCCTGCACGAACTGTCCCGAGGCCATAACGACAAAACTACCCCCCGCTGGGAATTGGCTGAGGCTGTGGATGGTCACTGGCCGTGAGACGGCACTGGACGTTACAGTCGGGCTGACAAGGTCGTCCGGGACAGAGAGGTCACGGACGTCTTGCGCGGTAAGAAAACACCGCGGCCCGTGTACCCCGGCAACCGGTTTGCCGGCCAGATTCCCAGGGATGCTGAGACCTCATGGCCCGCCCACGGAACAACCCAGGCGACCTCGCCGAGCTCCCTACCGAGCTGCGGACCGATCGTCCGAAGGGTGACCAGATTCGCGAGATTCTGGAGAACCTCACCCGCTCGCTGGCCGTCGGCACCGTGCTGCCGTCCGAACGCGTCCTGGCCGAGCGCTTCGGCGTGGCCCGGATGACGGTCCGGCAGGAAGTGGACCGGGTCGTGGCCGAGGGCCTGGCCAACCGCCGCCCTGGCGGCGGCACCTTCGTCGCCGAGCCCCGCCCGTCGCGGATGCTCGCCTCGTCGTTCACCCAGGACATGATCAACCGCGGCATCCTGCCCGGCGCCAAGGTGCTCGAGCACCGCGTCGGCGCCGCCGACGAGGATCTCGCCCGCGAGCTCGAAGAGCCGATCGGCACCCCCGTCCTGCACCTCACCCGCCTCCGCACCGCCGACGGCGACCCGATGGCGATCGAGCGCACCGCGCTCTCGCTGCAGCGCTACCCCGGCCTCGACGAGATCGACTTCGCCGAGAAGTCGCTCTACACCGAACTCTCCACCCGGTACGGCGTAACCCTCGGCATGGTCTCGGCTTCCATCGTCGCCGCCCCACCGGAGCCCGGAGACGCCGAACTCCTCGAGATCGACAACTCCACCCCCTGCCTCATCATCACCGTCGCCCCCCGCACCGCCACCGACCAGGTCATCGAATTCGGCCGCTCCGTCTATAGGTCGGACCGCTACGACATCACAGTTGCCTACCGCGCCACCTGAGCTGTAGTCAGCCTCCGGGCACGCGGGAGCTAGAGGTCGAGGTAGGTCTCGACCTCCGTCAAGATGATGTCTATTGGCTTTGTAGCGTCGACCCGTAGGTAGCCGTCGGCCGGGCGTTTTGTTCGTTGGAGCCAGGCTTGGAATAGCTGCTCGCCATCGATATCCGCGTCGCCCGCGTCTACGGCGTGCACGCTGATTCCTCGGCGCTGGCTTCGCAGCGGGGTTCGGGAGCTGAGGCGCTGACCGATCAGCGTGAGGTCGTCCGTGTGGGATTCCACGTACTTGTAGGCGACCCCCCTCTCATCAGCAATCGCGCGACCCGTCTCAAGAATCTCGTCGTACCCGCACGGGCTGTCGATCACCACGCTCAACCCCTGGTCCAACACGCTCCGGGCCAGCGAAAACATGACCGGATACGCGACCCGTCCACTCGCCTCGATAGATACGCCGCCATCGAGCACGGCGCTCCGGATGACATCGAGATCCACCACGACCGCGCCGTACCGCGCACCGATCTGGCGGGCGATCGTGGATTTCCCGGATCCCGGAAGGCCGGACATCTGCAGAAGGAATCGCTTCATCACACGTTCTGACTGCGGAGGACGTTCGGGGTTTCGCCGCGCTCCGCCAGGCGCGCAACGACCTCGACGGTCAGCGCCTGCACGAGCATTGCTCCCACCATCGTCGAGGTCGCGCCGGTGAGTTCCGGTGAGCCCGGGACCTCGATCAGCGCGTCACCCGGTACGCCGCAGTTGTCGATCACCACGTCCGCGGTCTCGAACAACCGCTGACCGCCCGGCGCCCGGGACATGGTCGAGGTCGTATGCGCCATCGACGTCAGCGCGATCACCTGCGCACCCCGCTTCCGAGCACCCAGAGCGAACTCGACCGGTACGGCGTTCCGCCCCGAGTTCGAGGCGATCAGTACGACATCGCCGGACTCCACCTGATTGATCTCCAGCAAAACCTCGGCCAGCCCGGGCAGTCGTTCGAGCAGCGAGCTCTTCTGCAGCCCCTCGTGCAGCATCAGCCCGGGTTCGAGAATCGCCCGTACGTCGGCCAGCCCGCCGGCGCGCCCGTACAGCTCCTCGGCCAGCGCGTGGCTGTGCCCCGTCCCGAACGCCCAGAACCGCTTCCCGCCGGCGAGCGCCTCCGCGACCAGCCCCGCCGCTACCCGGATCGCCCCGAGTTGCGTCTCGGCCGCCTGCTGCGCGATCGCCAACGCCTTACCGAAGTACTCCTCAGCCCCAGCCATGCGCCGAACCTATCGTTCGCGATCCGCGATCCGCGAGCACCCTGACTAGACCACTACGCCGATCGCGGTGCGATGGTGGGCCGGGTTGTCCACTTCGTCGACGAGCGCGACCGCGAGCTCGGCGTACGAGATCAACTCACCGGCGTCCGCCGGCGCGACGCGGTACCGGTCCTTGCGGGAAGGATCGGCGTGGTCGAAGTCTCCGGCCGGAGCGATCGATATCCAGTCGAGGGGCGATGCCGCGAACACATCCAGCGCCGCCTGATGCGCAAGGAAGAACGATCGGTACTCCGTTGGATATCCGTCCGTGTCCATCAGCAACGTCCCGTCGGCCGTCGGCAGGATCGACGCCAGCCCGACCCACACGAATCGATTCACGCCGGCCTTCTCGAGCCCTTCGACCAAGGCGCGCGCCGCCGCCGGAAAGAACACCGCCGGGTCGCTCCCGCCGTCGTACACCGCCGCGATCACCGCGTCCTGCCCCGCCGTGAGCTCCGCGACACGCCCCGCGTCGGTCACATCTCCGACGGTCAGCGAGGTCCCGCCCGCCGTACGCGCGACACCAACCACCTCATGGCCTCTGCCGACGGCCTCCTCGACAGCCGCCGTACCGGCTCGTCCCCGCGCGCCGATCACCAGAATCTTGCTCACCGCAACCTCCTTGGAATGGGTACGGCGAAGGTAGGCGGGAGCGTGGTTACCGATTGGATACCTTGGTAGCTATGGAGGCGCTCCGAGCGGATATGTTCGAAGAGATCTGCCCGTCGACCCTGCTGCCGTTCAAGGTCGGCGGCGACAAGTGGGCGGGGATGGTGCTGCGCTGCCTGGAGGGCGGCCCCCGGCGGTACTCCGAACTGCGCGTGCCGCTGGCCCGGATCAGCCCCAAGATGCTGACCCAGTCCCTGCGGTCGCTCGAGCGCGACGGATTCGTCCGGCGGACGGAGTACGCCGACCCGGCGCGGCGCGTCACATACGAGCTGACCGGCCTCGGGCGGAGCCTGCTCGAACCGCTGCGGGCGTTCTGTGACTGGGCCGAGGACCACTGGGACGAGCTGCTGGACGCGCGCGAATCGTAGGTTGCGCCAACGCTGAGGTCACCGGCGAAGAACCTGTCAGCGCTTACACTGCCACCGTGGACGAGCAGACTCCGACTGCCCTGACTCAGTTGCCGAGCTGGCTGCTGACCCAGAGCGCAGCGCAGGCGAGCCGGATCGTGACCGAGTCGTTCGGCGCAGTCGGGGCGCGGACGTACCATTTCCGGCTGCTGGCGACGCTGGTCGAGTTCGGGCCGGCCAGTCAGGCCGCTCTCGGCCGGCACAGCTCGATCGACCGCAGCGACGTGGTTGCCGCGCTCAACGAACTGGAGGCGGACGGGTTCGTCGAACGCAGCCCCGACCCGGCCGATGCCCGCCGCAACATCATCACGATCACCACGGCCGGCAAGCGGCAGTACAAGCGGCTGACGACTCTGGCCGGCAAGGTGCAGGAAGAGATCTTCGCGCCGCTGTCAGCCACCGACCGGGCCCGCCTGACGACGATCCTCGCCAAGCTCCGGACCTACCACCAGGGGCAGTAGGCCCTACCCGTTCGGCAGCTGGGCGCGAGCGGCCCGCTGAGTACGCCGGACGCGCAGCTCACGGGCGTGAACCCGCCGCCGAGCGGCCCGGGAGATCTTCCGGCCTTCATCGGCGACAGGACTCGGCGTCTGGGATCTCAGCTGCATCGGGTTCACGTCAGGTCCGATGCACAGTCCGCGCGATCGGTTCCGTCGTACGGCAGATTGACCCTCACACCCACCGCGGCCGATCACAGCCTGTTGGCCCCGGCTGACCGCCAGGCCCGGAATTGGTCCTGTTCGGCGCAGATTCGAAACGACTCGGCGATACACCGGTTCCGTGGCAGAGTCAGCGTTGGTAGAAAGGTAGCCGGGCGCGCCGGCGCGCCGAAGCCAGCGATGAGGAGTCGTCGACGTGACGAATGCAGAGTCACCCCAGCCCGAGGCCCAGTCCGAGGCGCTGTCGAACCTGATGCACGAGGAGCGCCGCTTCGAGCCGCCCGCCGAGCTCGCCGCGAACGCGAACCTCAAGTCCGACGCGTACGAGCGGGCCGCGGCCGACCTGGAGGGGTTCTGGGCCGAGCAGGCCAAGCGCATCACCTGGGCCACCGAGCCGACGGAGACGCTGGACTGGAGCAACCCGCCGTTCGCCAAGTGGTACGCCGACGGCAGGCTGAACGCGGCGTACAACTGCGTCGACCGTCACGTCGAGAACGGTCTCGGCGACAAGGTCGCGTACTACTTCGAGGGCGAGCCGGGTGACACCCGCGAGATCACCTATGCGCAGCTCAAGGACGAGGTCAGCAAGGCGGCCAACGCGCTGCTCGAGCTGAACGTCCAGGCCGGCGAGATCGTCGCGATCTACATGCCGATGATCCCCGAGACCGTGGTCGCAATGCTCGCCTGCGCCCGGATCGGCGCGCCGCACACGGTCATCTTCGGAGGCTTCTCGTCCGAGGCGCTGAAGGACCGGATCCTGGACTGCGACGCCCGCGTCGTGATCACCTCCGACGGTGGCTACCGCCGGGGCGCACCGGCGGCGTTGAAGCCCGCGGTGGACGCCGCGCTGGTCGACTGCCCGGACGTGCGCAACGTGCTCGTGGTGAAGCGCACCGGCCAGGAGACCGCGATGGTCGAGGACCGCGACCTGTGGTGGGAGGACTTCGTCGGCAAGCAGTCCGCGGACCACACGCCCGAGGCCTTCGACGCCGAGCACCCGCTGTACGTGATGTACACGTCGGGCAGCACGGGCAAGCCGAAGGGCATCCTGCACACGACGGGCGGCTACCTGGTCGGCACGTCGTACACGCAGTGGGGCGTCTTCGACCTGAAGCCGGACACCGACGTCTACTGGACCGCCGCCGACATCGGCTGGGTCACCGGCCACAGCTACATCGTGTACGGCGCACTCGCGAACGCGACCACCTCCGTGCTGTACGAAGGCACCCCGGACACCCCGCACCAGGGCCGCTGGTGGGAGATCGTGCAGAAGTACAAGGTGTCGATCCTGTACTGCGCTCCGACCGCGATCCGCACGTTCATGAAGTGGGGCGCGGACATCCCGGCGAAGTTCGACCTGTCGACGCTGCGGGTGATCGGGTCGGTCGGCGAGCCGATCAACCCCGAGGCGTACGTCTGGTACCGCGAGAACATCGGCGGGAACAAGGCGCCGGTCGTCGACACGTGGTGGCAGACCGAGACCGGTATGCACATGATCTCGCCGCTGCCGGGCGTGACCGCCGGCAAGCCGGGCGCCGCGATGCGGGCGATCCCGGGTGTGTCGGTCGACGTGGTGGACGACGCGGGGAACTCGGTGCCTGATGGGTCCGGCGGGTACCTCGTGATCACGAAGCCGTGGCCGGCGATGCTGCGGACGCTGTGGGGCGACGACCAGCGTTTCATCGACACGTACTGGTCCCGCTGGCCGGGCGTGTACTTCGCCGGCGACGGCGCGAAGAAGGACGAGGACGGCGACCTGTGGCTGCTCGGCCGCGTCGACGACGTGATGAACGTGTCGGGTCACCGCTTGTCCACGACCGAGATCGAGTCCGCCCTGGTCTCGCACCCGAAGGTGGCCGAGGCCGCCGTCGTCGGTGCGTCCGACCCGACCACCGGTCAGGCGATCGCCGCGTTCGTCATCCTGCGCTCCGAAGCTGGTGACGGCGGCCCCGACGTGGTCCAGGAACTCCGCAACCACGTAGCCAAGGAAATCGGCCCGATCGCCAAGCCCCGCCAGATCATGGTCGTCTCCGAACTCCCCAAGACCCGCTCCGGCAAGATCATGCGCCGCCTCCTCCGCGACGTAGCCGAAAACCGCGAGGTAGGCGACGTCACCACCCTCGCCGACTCCACCGTCATGGACCTCATCAAAACCAACCTCGCCGCCGGCAAGTCCGACGAAGACTGAGCACTTCGGCAAGTCAGCAGGCCCCCGGTTCGCCGGGGGCCTGCTGCCGTTCAGGCGGGTTCCTCCAAGAGAGACGGAAGTTGTTCGAGGGCGACTACCTCCGCGGGTGGGAAAGCTCGTGACTCGCCGATCGGCCCCTCGGCCTCGCCGCGGAGGTAGTGGTTGATGAAGTGTTGGGTTTGGGTGAGGACGGTGGCGCACTGGGTTGGGGTGATCTGGCCGGTGCTGAGGGCGTCCGCGAATTCGTCGAGGTCGAGGAGTTGGTAGCGGTTTGCGGCGGGTGGAATCAGTAGGTCGACGTACAGGTCGCGGACGACCAGGCCGGCGTCGGTGTGGTCGATCTCGACGAGGTCGACGTACCACCAGCCCTCGACCGGGCCCTCGAACACGGCCGGCTTGGTCAGTTGGATGCCCTCGTTGAGGAGCAGGTAGCTGCGGTCGACGGTGGGTCGGCCGGGCACCTGGTACTTGGGCAGGATCTTGACGTCGTAGGCGACAACGTCCCCGACCCGCCGGCCGGGGCACCACTGGCCGCTTCGATGGAACACCTGGATGTCATCCACCGCGCGACTCTTTCACGGGAGGACCCCGGGTGGGGCTTACCTTCGGGGGGTGACGGCGGTGCTTGCGATCATTCACGCGGGGCTGGCTGCGGCCTGGGTCGGCGGTATGGCGTACTCGTTGTTCGTCGTGCAGCCGAAGCTGAAGCGGTACTTCGGGAAAGACCACGACGGGCGGGAGCAGCTCACCGCGGTGATTGCCTCGGGCAACCGGTGGAAGGTGGTCGGGCTGATCGGCGCGATCGCGGTCACCGGGATCGCGCTGCTTCTGATCGACCACGACGACTGGTGGATCCACGCGTTGAAGGGCCTCTTGCTGCTGATCGCGAGCGGCATCTTCTGGTACGTCTCGTGGCGCCACTGGCCGCAGCGCGTCTTCGCCACCGCGGCCGAGCTGCCGGCACTTCAACGGCGGCTCATCATCCTCGCGACCACCATGCTCGCCCTGGCCGGATCAGCCTTCGCGCTCGGCGTTCTCGCAGTACACCTCTGAACCGGCCAGCTTAGGCGTGGCGGCCGTCGCCGGCGCTGAGAGGTTGGTCACGGAAACGATCGCTTGTGTCACTCATCGCGAGAAATACATTGGAATGGAATGCATCTCGCGAGGGAGAGGATCGACCGCATGTGTGGCATCACCGGGTGGGTGGCGTACCGGCAGGACCTCGGCGCGGAGCGGGAGGTCGTCGACGCGATGACCGAGACGATGTCGTGCCGCGGGCCGGATGCGAGAGGCACCTGGTACTCGCCGCATGTCGCGCTCGGGCACCGCAGACTCGCGGTCATCGACCTTCCCGGCGGCGAGCAGCCGATGACGACCGAGGTCGCCCACGAGGGGCGCACGATCACGCTCGGGATGGTCTACAGCGGTGAGGTCTACAACTACACCGAGCTGCGCGACGAGCTCCGCCGCCGCGGGCACGCGTTCACCACCGACTCCGACACCGAGGTCGTACTTCGTGCGTACGTCGAGTGGGGTACTGCGTTCGCCGAGCGGCTGAACGGGATGTACGCGCTCGCCATCTGGGACCCGCGGACCGAGACCCTGGTGATGGTCCGCGACCGGATGGGCATCAAGCCGTTCTTCTACTACCCGACCGCGGACGGGCTGCTGTTCGGTTCCGAGCCGAAGGCCATCCTGGCCAACCCCGCCGTACCGGCCGTTGTCGAGGCCGAGGGCCTGCGCGAGCTGCTCACGGTGTCGAAGACGCCCGGCAAGTCGTTGTGGGCAGGGATGTTCGAGGTCGAGCCCGGCACGGTGGTCACGGTCGACCGCGCCGGCATCCACCGCAGTACGTACTGGCGCTTGGAGACCCGGCGGCACACCGACGACCAGGACACCTCGGTCGCGCACATCCGCGAGCTGCTCGACGACATCACGCGCCGGCAGCTCGTGGCCGACGTACCGCGGTGTGTCCTGTTGTCCGGCGGGCTCGACTCCAGCGCGATCACCGCACTCGCGGCCGGTCAGCTCGCTGAGGAGGGAAAGAAGGTCCGCAGCTTCGCGGTCGACTTCGTCGGTCAGGAGGAGAACTTCCAGCCGACGGAGCTCCGCGGTACGCCGGATACGCCGTACGTGCACGATGTCGCGGATCTGGTGCACTCGCAGCACTCGGACATCGTGCTCGACAACGCCGTACTGACCGATCCGGAGATCCGCCGGAAGGTGGTCCGCGCGAACGACGCGCCGCTCGGCGGGGACATCTTCAACTCGCTGTACCTGCTGTTCGCGGCGATCCGGCAGCAGTCGACGGTCGCGCTGTCGGGCGAGTCGGCGGACGAGGTGTTCGGCGGATACCTGTGGTTCCACGACTCCGAGGTCCGGAACCGGCCGATGTTCCCGTGGATCGCCTATGCGCTGTCGCGGCGGGAGAGCGGTCAGGTCCACGTACTGCGCAAGGACGTGCTGAAGCAGCTCGATCTCGGCGGGCACCTGCGGGACCGGTACGCCGAGGCGGTGGGCGAGGTCGAGCGGCTCGAAGGGGAGTCCGACGACGAGTGGGCGATGCGGAAGGTCTGCTACCTGCATCTCACCCGGATGGTGCGGATCCTGCTCGACCGCAAGGACCGGATGAGTATGGCGGTCGGGCTCGAGGTGCGGGTGCCGTTCTGCGACCACCGGTTGGTTGAATACGTATACAACACTCCGTGGTCGATGAAGACGTTCGACGGGCACGAGAAGAGCCTGCTGCGGGCGGCGACCAGCGACGTACTCCCGCAGTCGGTGGTGGACCGGCGCAAGTCGCCGTACCCGCAGACGCAGGATCCGGCGTACGTCGAGGCGCTGGCCGGCCAGGTCCGCGAACTGGTGGCCGATCGCCACCCGGTGTTCGAGCTGGTCGACCGGGTCAGCGTCGATCAGGCGGCGCGGTCCGCGGAAGCCGTTGGACGGCGGCAACTGGAGCAGACGCTGTCGCTGGCGACCTGGATTGACCTGTATCACCCCGACATCAAGCTCGCGCTGTAGGAGTTGTTTGGCTGGCTGTGCCAGGATGGCGCTTCCCCTCGGAGGTGATCGACATGGCGGCGGCGGAGACTCTGCTACTCCTCGTGAGCATGCACCGGATCGTCAGGCACCTGCGCCGGAGCAGGACCACCACGGTCATGCACCCGACGCAATTCCTGGCGCTGATGCTGATCGCCGACGAGCAACCGATCCGGATCGGCGAGATCGCCACCCGGGTCCCCTGCTCCCAACCCACCGCGACGACGACGGTCGCCGCCCTGGAACAGGCAGGCCTGGTACGCCGCGAGCCGGACCCGGTCGATGGCCGCGCAACCGCCGTCGTCCTCACCGAGGCCGGCGCCGCCACAGTCCAAGCCTCCGGCCAACAAGCCGCCGACGAACTCTCCAACCTCCTCAACCGCCTCCCCGAAGCAGACCAAGCACTGGTCCTCAAGGCCGGCGAAGCCCTGTCCCGGATGGCCGACGACCTCTAACGGGGTTTCCCGGGGCATCCAGGGGCAGATACACAAATCCCCTCCCACCCCCACAAACTCCGGCTACAGTTGATCCTGCTCGTGGACAGAAGAGTCCCTTGAAGTGGACCCGGCAGCCTACCGGACGGTGGGTGAGCCGGGTCGGCGCTTCTACAGGTCCTTCAGCTGGCTGAAGGGCTCGACAAGTCGACGCCAATGCCCGCCTCGAGTCCACGCGGCGGCAACTGCGTCCGGCACCCACAGCAGCGGATCCAGCTTCGGGGCCAGCAACTCCCACCGCAGGTCGAAGCACTCGAACCGATGGCACGCGGCGTGTAACGTTGCCCGGTCCTTGTCGCGAGTCGAGTCGTCCCGCTCGATCACCAGTCGCTCGGCGTCTTGCGCGTTGTCACGCACAATGGCCTCCAAGCATCGTCGCCGGTCGGCGTGCGTGTCGCGGTCCGCGTGATAGACGTCGACCAGCACATGAAAGTCGCCGAGCAGCCTCAAGATCTGCTTGCGCCGTGCGTCGGTCTCGTGGTTGAAGTGCAACCGCTCCTGGCCAGGCAACAGAAGCGCCCGAAGCGCCTTGCGGTTGACTGTCACGTCGCCTGCTGGGCATCGTGCGGCGGCCATGAGGAGGCCTCGTGACTTGCTTTCGTCGACGAACACATGAACTGGCATTTCCCCGCCCTTGTCAGTGGCAAGGCTCGACCATCACATGTGCACGGCGACGCTCTGGCGAGTGACACCGGGGCATCTCGGGGCAGCTTGGGACAGATTGAAGGCCTTGTAAACAAGGCGGGAGCCGCCGGAGGGGGTGGGGCCTCCGGCGGCTCTCGGGAAGGTTAGTGGCGGTTGACGGTGAACGTGGTGGTTGTGTTTTGGATGTCGGTGGCGTTGTTGGTGAGGGTCAGGTTGTTGAAGGTGGCGGAGCCGACTGCTGGGCCTTGGCCTGGTTCGGGGAGTTCATTGGCCCAGATTCCGAAGCCGGACTTGGAGTCGAAGGCGTCGCCGGACTTTCGGGCTCCGGAGATTGTCGTGTTGGTGAAGACGGTGTCCGCGACCGGGAACTGCGGTTGACCGCCGACGTAGTTGGTCTGGAACATGATTCCGCTGTACGTCGGATCGACGACGTCCAGATCATTGACGCGAATGCCTTGGAAGACCTTCGACGCCGAGAAGATCCACACGCCGGGGAAGGCCTGATTACCCCAGAAATGCCCGCCGGATCGCACCACCGAGGCATTCTCGAACACGGTCGGCGGCGTCGCTCCGAAGCCGTTCATCGGAATGCCGAAGTCGAGCGAACTGATCGTGATCCCGGGGTATGTGAGCATGTCCGCCGCGTACAAGTTCCGGAAGATGTTGTTGGTCCCGCCGTACACCGCGAACCCGGCCGCCCGCCACGTCAGTGACGCAGAAAGGTTCTCGAAGACGTTGTCGCGGACCTCTCCGCCGCCGTTGTCGGTGGCGTTGAAGAGCGCGAAACTGTCGTCGCCGGTCGACCGTGCGTCGTTGTTGCTCACGGTGTTCCCGGCCGATCCGTTCGTCATGTTGATGCCGTCGGCGAACGTGTCCCGGATACGCGAATTCTTGATCACCGAGTTGTCGGTGTTCGCGCCCCAGTACATGCACATCTGGTGTTCGACCCAGATGTTGTCGATAGTCATGTTCGACGTACCCGCGAAGTTGAACACCTTCCCCGGGCCGTCGTTGCGGCTGTCGTAGTTCCCGAAGTACGAGAATCCGCTGAACGTCGACCCGTTCGCCGAAGACTGCGAATCGAAGCCGACGTCGGTGTTCGACTGGTTCTGCGGAGCCACGAACCGCGTGAACCACGGCCCCGCGCCGACGACCCGAATCGCACGGCCGTAGACGTTGAACTTCGACGACGTCTGGTACTCACCCGCCGGCAGGTAAACGCCCTGCAGTGTGGTGTCCTGCCGCACCCGGTCGAGCGCACTCTGCACGTCCTGCTGGGTGAACCCGGCCGGCGTCACATACCCGGCACCCGGATTCGCAATAGCCGTAGCAGCCTCGGTGTCGATGAAGTCGATCGAGTATGTCGAACCGTTCGACGGGTCCTTCTGCAGCCGGATCTTGGTCCCGGCCGGATAGGTCTGGTCGAGCATCAGATTGGCTTCGTCGTAGATGTGTCGCGCCGGTCCGGAGCCGGGCGAGTTGTTCGGCGACGCCTCCGCGCCGTACAACCAGGCGTACTTCGATGTCAGCGGCAACGTCTTCGCGAAGCTGCCGTTGATGTACACGCTGATCGACGAGCTCTGACCGCCGCCGCCGGACGAGTCCGGCATCGAGAACCGCGTGACCAGCGTGTTCGTCGACGCCCGGGTGGTGAACTCGACGTACGAACCGTTCGAGTTGAGCGTCACCGCGCGCCGGCCGGACGCCTCGCCGGCCAGGTCGCCGATCGTCCGGTTCGGTCCGATGACGGTCGCGCCGCCGCCGACCGAGGCGTCCTCGGCCTCGAGGTGGTCGTACGGCATGTTCGCACCGCGGCCCACGAACAGCGGCCGCTCACTGGTGTTGTTCGTCCGCTTCACCGGAAGCTCATTGGCGTCGTCTGCAATCACCACGCGCACGGTGTAACGCCCGTTCGCCGCCGTCCAGTTGCCAAGAGCAACAGCTGGAGTCGTCGCACCGGCCGCGATCGCGCCGTTGTACGAACCGGTCAGCGTCGTGACCACGGACGATCCGTTCAGCACGGTCAGCGTGATCCCATGCGCACCAGACGCAGAGGCGACGCTGCCTTGGTTGCGCAGAGCAACGGAGAAGGCGACGGAGTTGCCCGCCGACGGGTTGCCAGGCGTCCAGTTGACCGCCGACGCGACGAGGTCGGAGCTCGCCACCGGCGTCACTACCAGAGGCCCGGAAGCTGCCGCGGTGTTGTTCCCGTCGTTCTGCTCGATGACCGTGTTGGCCTCGTCGACCTTGGCGCTCAACGAGTACGACCCCGCGTCGCGCGTTCCGATCGACGCGCTGACCGTCGTCGACGCCCCGGCCGCGAGCGCGCCGACCGCCGCCGTACCGACCTTGGTATCGCCGAGGTAGAAGTTCACGTCGGTCGCCGCGGAGCCCGCCGTACCGCCGTTGTTCACCGTCGCGCGAACCGTGATCGCGTCCGTCTCGACAGGCGACGTCGGGGTCCAGCTGACGCCCGACAAGGTGAGGTCCGGGTTCGGTGCCGGTACGCCGAGCACCTGCAGCTCGGCGACCTGTCCCGCCGGTGCGCCGGTGTTCCCGGTGAAGTTCAGCCGTACGTCGGCGACCCGCGCGCTGACCGGGATCGTGACGCTGTTGCCGCTCGCCGGGTTGAAGGCGTACGACGCGGAGGCAACGATCGTGGTGAAGGACGACGAGCTCTGCTCGCGACCGAGGATCGAGAACGTCTGAGTGCGAGGACCCCACGCCGAATCCGGGTTGAGCCGGACCACGATCGAGCTGAGATCCGCGTTCGCGCCGAGCTGCGTGGTCAGCGTCGCCGGATTGGCGTTGCCCTCCCAGTACGTCGTCACGTTGTCGTCGTTCGCGTTCGCCGGCACGTAGGTGAACGTGTACCCGGACGCGGTGATCGGCTTGTGCAGCGCAAGATTGCTGCCCGGACCGCCGCTGCCGTTACGCGTGACCGTGTTGCTGTTCGCCGATTGGTTGCCAGCAGCATCCTTTGCGCGAACGAAGTACGACACCGAGACATTGGCCGGCTGGTTATCGGTATACGTCAGCCCGGTCACGCTGGTGCGGAGCTGGCCGTTCGCGTAGACGTCGTACCCGGTGACACCGACGTTGTCGGTCGACGCGTTCCAGGTGAGGCGGATCTGGCCGGCGCCGGGCTCGGTGAAGGCCAGGCCGCCCGGGGCGGTGGGAGCCTGGGTGTCACCGGTCGCCGGTCCGTAGACCTCGAGCTCGGACAGCTGCCCGGCCGGCCACCCGGTGTTCGCGGTGATCCGGATCCGGACGTACCGCGTGGTCGCCGTGCCGTAGTCGACCGTCACGGTGTTGCTCGGCGGGCTGAACGTGCGCGCCGCGGACGCGGACAGGTCGGCGAAGTTCTGCCCGTCGACGCTGCCCTGGACCGCGAGGGTCTCGTCGCGGGCACCCCAGTTCGCGGTCGGCAGCTTGAGCACGACCTGGTTGGTCGCGACGGATGAGCCGAGGTCGACCTGGACCCACTGCGGGAACGCGTTGTTCGCGCTCTCCCAGTAGCTGCTCTGATTGCCGTCGGTCACATTCGACGCGACGTAGGTCTGGGTGCTGCTACTGGCCGAGGCGGCTTTGCCGGCGGCGAGGTTGGGTCCGGCGAGTACGGCGGCCTGGGCGGCGGGCGCCGGTCGGACGAAGGGTGCTGCCGCGAGACTCGCAGCCAGCAAGGCGGTCAGCAACCGCCATCTCGGAATACGCATGGGCCTCTCCTGGTGGGCGGGTCAGGGAAGAGCTGCCGCGCTTGAGTCCAAAACTTGCATAGCCTTGCTCACTTCTTGCGCGACGATGGCTCATTGTTACGGCACCATCACGCAGGCGTCAACGGTTCGGGAACGACGAAGGCCCGGCTCGCACGCAGCGAGCCGGGCCTTCGAGGAACAGCGTCAGTGCTTGGCGGGACCCTCCGCGCCGGCACCGGTGAGCGCGCGGACCGAGAGCTCGTTGTAGCGCTCCTCGCTGGACTTGTCCCGGCCGAGGTACGTGCCGAGAATGCCGAAGAGGAAGCCGAGCGGGATCGACACGATGCCCGGGTTCGCCAGCGGGAACCAGTGGAAGTCGGTGCCGGTGATCATCGACGTCGGCTTGCCCGACACCACCGGCGAGAACACCACCAGGACGACCGCGGAGATCAGGCCGCCGTAGATGCTCCAGGTCGCGCCGGCGGTGTTGAACCGCTTCCAGAACAGGTTGAACAGCAGCGCCGGCAGGTTCGCCGAGGCCGCGACCGCGAACGCCAGCGCGACCAGGAACGCGATGTTCAGCTTCTGCGCCGGTATCGCCAGCGCGATCGACACCGCGCCGATCCCGATCGCCGCGAACCGCGCCACCCGCAGCTCGGACTTCTCGGACGGCTTCTCCTTCGCGATCACGTTCGCGTAGAGGTCGTGCGCGAACGACGAGGCGGACGTCAGCGTGAGCCCGGCGACCACCGCGAGGATCGTCGCGAACGCGACCGCCGCGATCAGCGCCAGCAGGATCGCGCCGCCGATCGAACCGGCGCCACCGCCGACGGACTCCGCCAGCAGCGGCGACGCGACGTTGCCCTTCGACTCGGCCACCGCCGAACCCTTGCCGGTGTCGAGCAGCGCCGCGGCGCCGAACCCGAGGGCCAGCGTCATCAGGTAGAACACGCCGATCAGGCCGATCGCCCACTGCACCGAGCGCCGGGCAGAGCGCGAGTCCGGCACGGTGTAGAAGCGGATCAGGATGTGCGGCAGACCCGCCGTACCGAGGACCAACGCGAGGCCGAGGGACAGGAAGTCGATCTGGCCGGTCAGGTCCTTGCCGTACAGGAGACCGGGCTGCAGGAACGACTCGCCATGGCCGGACTTCGTCGCGGCCGCGCCGAGCAGGTCCGAGATGTTGAAGTGGAATTTCAGCAGGACGAGGAAAGTGATCACGACGGTGCCGGCCATCAGCAGCACGGCCTTCACGATTTGCACCCAGGTGGTGCCCTTCATGCCGCCGATCGTCACGTAGATGATCATCAACGCGCCGACCAGGATGATCACGGCGGCCTTCAGACCCTCGCTCTTCACACCGAGCAGCAGCCCGACCAGCGAACCGGCGCCGACCATCTGGGCCAGCAGGTAGAAGATCGACACCACGATCGTCGAGGTCGCGGCCGCCGTACGGACCGGGCGCTGCTTCATCCGGAACGCGAGCTGGTCGGCCATCGTGAAGCGGCCCGAGTTCCGCAGCAGCTCTGCGACCAGGAGGAGCGCGACCAGCCAGGCGACGAGGAACCCGATCGAGTAAAGGAAGCCGTCGTACCCGTAGAGGGCGATCTGGCCGGAGATGCCGAGGAACGACGCCGCGGACATGTAGTCGCCCGCGACGGCCAGGCCGTTCTGTGAGCCGGTGAACGAGCGGCCGCCGGCGTAGTAGTCGGCCGCGGTCTTGTTCTGCCGGGACGCCCACCAGGTGATGTACAGCGTCACGGCAACGACCGCGCTGAACAGCGAGATCGTCAGCGCCCGGTTGCCCGGCTCGGTGGCCAGCGGGATGAGAAGCGAGTTCACCGGCGGCGCTCCCTCTTGTACTTGGCGTTCAGGCCGTGGGCCAGCGGATCGAGCTTGCGGTTGGCGAACCGGCCGTACAGGGCTGCGATCGCGAACGTCGACACGAACTGGAGCAGGCCGAAGATCAGCGCCACATTGATGTGGCTGCCGCCGATCCGGTGGCTCATGAAGCCGCGGGCCCAGTTGTTGCAGGCGACGTAGGCCAGGTACCAGGCCATGAAGGCGATGGTCCACGGCACGACGAAGTTCCGGTAGCGCCGTTTCAGCTCAGTGAAATCGGCCGCCTCGTGCACAGCCTCGTATGCGCGGGCATCCCGCTCGCGCACCGCCTGGTCGTCCATCAGATCCCCTTTTGCCCGCGACACGAACAGATGCACGTTAGCCGCAAGTCTCCGATTTGTGACCTACCGCAACCAAAACGTTTCTAGAGATGCGGTGCGACCGGCCCGTCGACGGTACGGCGGTAGTTGGCGAACTCGCTGGGATGAGCCCGGAAACAGTCGGTGAAATACGGCATTCGCAGGGCCTCGGGGGGCCGGGCGGTGTGCTCGTAGATCAGCTCGACCTGGTCCAGGACCTGGTCGCGCCGGGTGTCCTTGAGTATGGCGACCCGCGAGTGCGACTGGGCCAACTGCCGCAGACCCTCACGGTTCAGGTCGTGCCAGTGCCGGAACCGGACGAACTCCGGCGGGGTGAACAGGTTCGACTGGTCGAGGATCGGCACCGGGTCGAACCGGTCGCTGCCACCGACGTCGTCGCCCTGGATGACCTGGAAGATCCGGCGGACCCACGGGACCACGGTGTCCGCGTTGTTCCAGAGCAGGCCCAGTACGCCGTTCGGCCGCAGCACGCGGGCGATCTCCGGCAGCGCGCGGGCGTGGTCGAACCAATGGAACGCCTGCCCGACGATGACCGCGTCCACGGAGGCGTGCGCGAGCGGGATCGACTCCGCCGCGCCGACCATCGTGTCGATGCCGGAGCGCCTGCGGCAGACCTCGAGCATCTCCTGGGACGGATCCACCGCGATCACGTCGTGTCCGAGCTCAGCGGCGACCGCGGCGAGCTTGCCGGTGCCGGCCCCCAGATCGAGGACCTGCAGGCCGCGCCCGGGGCCGAGGATCCAGGTCAGCGCATCGCGCGGGAACGTCGGCCGGCCGACGTCGTACGCCGCCGCGACGGCGCCGAACGCCTTCGCCCGGGCCGCGTGTGCGCCGTTGGCCGGGGTGTCCGCGGCATCCCCGGCTGGATCATCGGTGGTCATCACCGTAAATCATGCCGTAGTGGACGGCCTGCGTGCTGTCACTCGCCGAGCTTCTTCTGCTCGATGTGCGCGTTCAGCGCGGCCAGCTCCGGGTGGGCGTCCAGGATCGCGACCAGTTCGGCGCAGCTGAGCCGGGGTGCGTCGAAGTCCTCGATGAGGGCGTCGAGCAACTTCCAGTCGTCGGCGGTGTCCAGCGTGAGCCGGTACTGCGCCGCGTTCCTGGAGCCGCCCGACCAGGGCAGATTCAGCAACCGCATCTCGCCGGACCGGTTCTGATGCAGGTACGGCGTGACGTGCTCGCGGTCGGCCTTCAGCGTGGCCTTGGCCTCCGCGTCGTACAACCGGGCGGTGGAGAAGATCTCGAAGTCCATGCCGCGCGGGTAGGTCCGCTCGAGGCAGTTCGAGATGTACAGGTCGAGGTCGTTCTCGGCCCGCCACCGATCGACGCCCGCGGCAACGATCTCCGGGTCGATCAGCGGACAGTCGGACGTCACCCGGACGATCGCGTCCAGCTCGTGCTCGCGGGCGGCGCCGGCGAACCGGCTCAGTACGTCGTCCTCGCTGCCGCGGAACACCGGGATGCCGTCCTCATGACACACCTGCACCACGAGGTCGTCGTGGACGTTGGTGGTGGTGGCAACGATCACCGGCAGGCCGGTGCGGCTCAACCGGTCGAGGTGATGCTCGAGGTACGAACGGCCCGCGACGCTCAGCAGCACCTTGGCCGGCAGCCGCGTGCTGGTCACGCGCACCTGCGTGATGATGCCTACTTTCAGAGGTTCCATCGGAACATCTCCCGGATCTCGGCCGGACCGGCGACATGGTCGACGCCCAGCTCGGTATCGGTGAACTCACGCGCGACCGCCGCCGGGACGAACGGCTGGTCGAGCTCCGGCCACAGTCGTTTGATCCGCGCCTGGCCGCCGAACGACGGGTGCTCGTTCTCCAGCACCATGGGATCACCGTAGACCCCGGGCTGCAGGCCGAGCGAGGCGCCGTACAGAACGGC
This sequence comes from Kribbella rubisoli, assembly GCF_004217145.1. Classification (GTDB taxonomy): domain Bacteria; phylum Actinomycetota; class Actinomycetes; order Propionibacteriales; family Kribbellaceae; genus Kribbella; species Kribbella rubisoli. The sequence goes on from NZ_SHKR01000013.1 coordinate 485,669, forward strand.
GGAGCTGAGCCGGTTGGACGCGACCCGCTCGTGCTTGCGGAGCTCGCGAAGCTGGTTGACCAGGAACTTCGCGTTGGTACGCCGCCAGTGCAGGCCGCGGTAGCCGTGCGTGATGACCCGGAATCCGGCGTCCTTGTAGACGTTGCGGATCGCGGGCTTGTCGTACTCGTTCCAGTACAGGCAGACGGTGACCGGGCCGGTCTCGTGCTCGTTGATCGAGGCAACGATCCGGCCGTGGTCGCCGAGCACGTGCTGGCCTTCCCAGCCGTGGAACGGGTAGAAAATGGTGCCCTTGGCACGTTTCGCGGGGGTGGCGAGCTCCGGGTGCACCTTGAGCAGGTACAGCCAGACCGAGCCGATCACCGAATAGTTGCGCAGGCCCAGCGCGTGCCCGCGGCGGCGGACGCTGTCGGACCAGACGAACTTCGGCATCCCCGGCGCGAAGTTCGTGCCGTGCGCGAAGCCGTCGAGGATGTTCCAGCCGTGCTGCAGGTAGCCCCAGATGCGCGGTGGCTTCGAGAGTCCGGCGTACGAGGCCATGATGTTGGCGTGGCCGTAGAAGTGGTTGGCGTGATGCATCAGCGGCGCACCTTGCGCAGTACCCGCTTGAGGCGGCGGCGGATCACGCGAGCCGGGTTGAGGACGGCATGGCCGACGCGATACGGGAGCGAACGACGGATGCCGCTGACGGTTCCTTCGAAGAGGATCGCGCGGGCGCTCGCATGGGCGAGCTCGTCCGCGAGCCGGGCCACTGTCGCGAGCTGCTCGGCGCTGCCGCGCGGGCGGATCACTTCGTCCGGGGTGAACTCCTGCTCCGGCACGGTGATCCCGGCCATCGCTGCCAGCCGTGCCGTCAACGCGTGCGGATCAGCTGCCGCAGGCCATGGTTGCCGAGAGCCACTTTCCAACGCCCGCTTCGCGAACCGAGCCAGGTGCTCCACGACGTCCAGCTCTTGCGGCTCCCCGAACAGCCGGTACGACGCCCCGTCAAGAATCACGTTGTCCGGCGACCCAGCGCCACCCGCCGCCAGCCAAGCGACGTACCCAGGAATCACCCGCCGAAGCTCAGCCTGATCGTCACATCGCAAGGCCGTCAGTAGGTGCTCTTCGAGCAGAACACCTTCACCTGCCGGGACGGCGCCTTCAGGCAGTACGTCAGGTGCGTCGCCGCCGATCACGAAGTACCAGGCGGGCGCCAGCTCGAACCCCAAGCCGGCTGCAGCTGCATCCAGCACCGCGCGGTACGGGTCCATCAAGACCGGCCCATCGTTGCGCGAGGCAACAGCCCGCGCGGCGGCCACACCGGCGAACCCGTCAACCGAGCTGAGCGCAACGTCCACCTGAGTCAACGAAGGAAACACGCCGTAGACCCGCACACCATCCACACCATCCACACCGGCCTCGCCGCTCACTTCGGCACCGCCGGTGAGGCCGGCGGCCCGGAGCGCGGCGGTCAGCGGTTTGAGACCGGCCGGCGCGCGATCGCCGACCTCCCGCCCCCAGTCCTCGTCCCGGGGAAGAGCCGCCGTGATGTCCGGCTGCACCAGCCGCTGGAAACCGAACGAATTCTCCGCCCCGAGCAACAACCGCCCACCCGGCGCCAGCCGCCCCTGAAGCCGCCCGAGCGCGTCAGCCCAGCTGAACTTCGCGGTGTCGGGCCCGACCAACCGCTCCAATCCATCCAGCACAACAAGCACGTCGTACCCACCGGCCGCCCCGCGCGCCGAGCCGGCCCCGACGCTGTCCGTCGACCCACCGCTCTTCTCGTCGAGCGCGAAGCGGTCGACGGAGCCGCAGAAGACCTGACCTTTGGTCTCGGACAGGAGTTCGGCCAGCTCCTCGGCGTCCGGGGCGGAGCGCACCAGCAGGTCTACCGACGTGACCTGGGCGGCGACGGCGGTGATGAGGTCGGTGGCATGAGGGCCTGCGATCAGGACGGAGTGTTCCGGTTGCAGGACGGCGGCCAGGAGTGCTGTGGCTGCGGGTCCGGCGGCCGCGGGGCGGGCGTCGCCCGGGTGCAGATCCGACCAGTTGAGCATCTCTCCGCCGATCAGATTCGATCGGGTCACATCAGTCACGTTAGCCAACCACGTCCACAAGAGTCTCGATCACTCGGTCCACGTCACCGTCGGTGAGGGACGGGAACAGCGGCAGGGACAGTTCCTCGGCGTAGTACCGCTCCGCGTTGGGGCATAGGCCGCGCTGGTAGCCCTGGTGTGCGAAGACCGGGTGCCAGTAGACGGGAATGTAGTTCACCTGTACGCCGATGCCCGCCGCGCGCATCCGCTCGAAGACCTCGCGGCGGCGGCCGCCGAGGACGCGGATCGGGTAGAGGTGCCACATGGGATCGACGCGGTCGCGCTGCACCGGCGTACGTAGGCCGTCGACGCCGGCGAAGGCCTTGTTGTAGCGCGCGGTGATCTCCGTGCGGCGGCGCTTGAACTCCGCGAGGCGGGCGAGCTGTGACAGGCCAAGCGCGGCGCCCAGGTCGGTGAGGCGGTAGTTCACGCCGTACTCGTGGACCTCTTGGTGCCACGGCCCTTCGTCGGTGAGCTCGAAGCGTGAAGGGTCGCGGACGAGGCCGATGAAGTGGAATTCGTGGGCGCGCTGGGCGACTGCGGGGTCCTTGCAGACGACCGCGCCGCCTTCGCCGGTGGTGAGGTTCTTCGTCGGGAAGAACGACATCGTGGTGACATCGGCGAGGTCGCCTACCGGGCGGCCCTCAAGAGATCCGCCGACCGAGTGGGCCGCGTCGGCCAACGTCCGAGCGCCGACCCGATCTGCCAACGTCTGCAGCGCGGGGTAGTCGGCGGCTTGGCCGGCATAGTCGACCGCCGCGATGACCCTGGAACGGTCAGAAAGCGAGGCCTCGACAGCCGCGGGATCCAGCAACGCGGTGTCGTAGTCGACGTCGGCAAAGACGATGCGAGCACCGAGCATGGCAGCGCAAGAAGCCGTGGCTACGAAGGTCATCGGCGTGGTGATCACCTCGTCACCTGGCCCGACCCCGAGGGCGGCGTACGCGATGTGCAACGCCGCCGTGCCCGACGTACAGCTGACGACGCGATGCCCGCCGGCGAGCTCCGACACCGCCTCCTCGAAGGCAGTAACCGCAGGCCCGGTCGTCAGCCAGTCGCCGCGCAGAACGGCGGTGACCGCCGCGATGTCCTCTTCCGAGATCGACTGGCGTCCATACGGCAACACGGTCAGACGTCGCTCTCGAGGATCTTGCGGATCTCCTCGATCGAGTACCACTGGTCGTTGGTGTCCGACGCGTAGTGGAAATCGCCCGCGACCGGCCGGCCGTCGGCGGGCGGCTGGTAGCCCCAGGTGGCCAGGTCGGGCTGCAGCACGAAGCGGTTGCCGAGGGACAGCGCGCGGCGGCCTTCCTCCGGGCTGATCATCTCCTCGTGCAGCTTCTCGCCCGGGCGCAGGCCGACGTCGTGCATGGTCGCACCGGGCGCGATCGCCTCGGCCAGGTCGGTCACCTTCATCGACGGGATCCGCGGCACGTACAGCTCGCCGCCGGTCATCAGGTCGAACGAGTCGACGACGAACTCGACCGCCTCCGGCAGCGTGATCAGGAACCGGGTGCAGCGCAGGTCGGTGATCGGCAGCGACTGCCCGGCCGCGTGCAGCGCGCGGAACTTCGGGATGATCGAGCCCCGGCTGCCCATCACGTTGCCGTACCGCACGACGCTGAAGCGGGTGTCGTACGCCGCCGCGTAGTGATTGCCGTTGATGAACAGCTTGTCCGCGGTCAGCTTGGTCGCGCCGTAGAGGTTGATCGGGCTCGACGCCTTGTCCGTCGACAACGCCACGACCCGCTTCACGCCGGAGTCGATCGCGGCCTCGATGACGTTCTGCGAGCCGATCACGTTGGTCTGGACGAACTCCCACGGGTTGTATTCGCCGCTGTCCACCTGCTTCAGCGCAGCGGCGTGTACGACGTAGTCGACCCGGTGCATCGCCCGCAGCAACCGGGACCGGTCGCGGACGTCGCCGAGGAAGAACCGCAGCCGCGGGTCGTCGCCGAACAGCTGGCGAACCTCCCACTGCTTCAGCTCGTCACGGCTGAACACGATGATGCGGCGGGGGTTCAGCTGGTCCAGCGCGTGCCGTACGAAGCTCCGGCCGAACGACCCGGTGCCGCCCGTGACCAGGATGTCTGAGCCGGTAAGGATTGACACGCGAGCGGGACCCTTCTGACGGACAGTTCCGAACCGCACACACGCGGTACGGACCTCGAAACAATAGCTGCCCCGTGAGCAAGCCCTTCAATCCACTGTCTCAGCCCGGCGTGATCAAACGTACGCTCGGGAAGTAGAAGCGGAACGGGCGTGGGTCGCGGGTGATGACGTCGTAGCGCTGCACGGCGGCGTGCGCGCCGATGTAGAAATCGGGCAGCGGGGAAGTCTTCGCGCCGCCGCTGCGGCGGTAGGTGACGAACGCGCGCGCGGCCAGGAAACCGGCCGGGAACGGGAGCGGCTCGCGCCGGAAGTCGCTGACCGGCAGCGCGGCGTCGACCTCCTCGATCCGGTCGAATCCGGCCGACACCTCGGCATACACGATCGGGTTGATCACCAGGTCGCCCTGGTCGCGGGCGTCGGCCACCGCGGTCGCGGACCACTCTCCCCAGTCGCGATCGTCGGTCAGGATGTCGAGCAGCACGCACGTGTCGATCAGCGACACCCGCTCCTCGGGCTGCTCGGCCCGGCGGCGCGGGCCGAGGAACTTGCCGGGGCGATCACTCGCCACGCAGCAGCTCCATCAGCTCCTCGGTGCTCATCCCGCCGGTCGCCCGGCCGCGCATCTCGCGGACCAGCCGCTGGCCGCGGCTCTCGGCCTCCTCGACCCGGACGATCCGCAGACCGTCGGCCGCCTCGATGACGGTCACTTCGTCCCCCTCGTGGAGATGGTGCTTGCGGCGGAGCTCGGCCGGGATCGTGACCTGGCCCTTGCTGTTCAGTCGCATCGTAGCCTCCCACGTGTCACTTCTCCTACGTATCACTATCGTATCCACAGTGCGGCTTCTCACGCTGGGCCGGCCCGGAGAAACGGATATGCGGCCCGGTACGGTCTGGGCGTGAAACGCGTCGGAGTGCGATGTGATGTGGGCCCCGCCCGGGGCATCGGGCACGTGATGCGCTGCCTCGCGCTCGCCGAGGAGGTACGCCGGCGCGACGTCGAACTGCTCTTCATCTGCGACGCGCACACCGTGCCGTGGGCGGCGGACCAGATCGCAGCGCGCGGCATCGACGTACATCCGGCGGTCTGGACACCCGCCGAGCATCTCGAGCTCTTCGCACAGCTAGGCCTCGACGCGGTCGTCTTCGACTCCTACGACCTGGACGCATCCGTCTACTCGGCTGCCCGGGCGCTTCCCACGCTGGCGATCGTCGACGGCGACTTCCGTGGGGCGGAGGCGGACGTGCTGGTCGACCAGAACCTCGCCGCTGAGCTCGACCACCCCACGCTGCCGCGGGACTCGGTCCGGCTGGCCGGTCTGCCGTACGTGATGATTCGCGACGAGGTCCTCCATCACCGTCCGGCCGAACCGCCCACGGCCCGGCAGACCGCAGTACCGAAGGTGTTCGCGTTCTTCGGCGGCACAGATGCCTTCGGCGCCGGCCCGTACGTCGCACGCGCGCTAGCGGCGACCGGCCTGCCGTTCGAGGCGACCATAGTCGCGCCCAGCCCGGACCTGGCCGAACGGATCGCCGCGGTCGAGCTGCAGCCGCACCAGCACCTCCAGATCATCGGTCCGACCAATCAACTGGCCGCCGAGGTGCGTGCCGCCGACCTGACCATCAGTGCGTCCGGTACGTCGACCTGGGAGCTGCTCTGCCTCGGGGCGACGACCGGACTGGTCTGTGTGGTCGACAACCAGGTCATGGGCTACGAGCGCGCTGTCGGTACCGGTGCGGCGGCTGGGCTGGGTTTGTTGAGCGCACTGGAGGCGGACACGATGTCCGCGGTCCCGACACTCAAGCGACTGCTGACTGACTCGGCTGAGCGTGGCCGGTTGGCGAGTGCGGGCTGGGAGTTGGTCGACGGCAGAGGGCGGGAGCGGGTGGCTGACGCCCTCCTGCAGCTCATTTGAGTTCGTAGATCGTTGCGTCCAGAGTCGCGTGGCGCAGCCGGACGAAATTGCGGAGCGCGGGTGATACGCCGCCGGCGCGGTTGTCGGCGTACAGCCAGCGCACCCCGGCCTGGCGTAGTCGCTCGATCGACGCGGGTGTGGGTGACTTGAAGGCGATGTCGTTGGCGGCCAGCTCGCTGCTGTCCCAGTACGGGATGAGGCTCGGGTTGCCGCCGGTGGTGAGAGCGATCCGGTTGGCCTGGTTGGAGTATGACCAGCCTTCGATGAGCACTGGGCGCTCCGACAATGCAGCGAGCCAGAAGTGCCGGCTGTCGCAGAGGCCGTTGCGTTGGATGATGCAGTGCGCGTTGGTCGCGACCAGATCGCCCGGTGTGCTGTTTCGCTGGAGCCACTGCGCAGCGCCCGCTTCAGCAGCCGTCGCACCGCCGCGGAACGGATGCGCGAAGACCAGATTCGATGCTTTGTCCGACACGAACGCCTGCAGTGGCACCAGCGCTGCGCCGATCATGCACGCTGCGACCGCGGCGCCGAGCAACGCCACGAAGAAGTTGCCCGGCCGTCGCGCCAGCTTCCAGGCAACGGCCACCAGCACGGCAACCCCCAGGACGGCCGCCAGCGTCCACAGCCATGGAGCCTTGATGCCAGGCAGATCAGCGGATTGCCATCGAGCGATCGCCAGCGCCACCAGACCGAGCAGTCCGCCCGCACCGACGAGTATGACGGCCCGCCGATCGCCCAGCCGCCCGACCAGATTCGCCAGCCCGACAGACGCCAGTACGGCGACCACCGGGAACGCCGTACGCAGGAAGTAGAGCTGACTGACGCCAGACTGTGTCGTCAGCAGCGTGCCCAGCAACCCCGCGACCACGAAGCCCGCCAGGAACACCGCGCCGGTGTCCCGCCACCTCCGGCCGAGGAAGAACAATCCCGATGCCGCCAGCGCCCAACTCAGCAGAGTCGTTGCCCCAGACAACAACTGTGCGTGCGGGTTCGACATCAGCAGCGGGTACGGCGCCAGCTGGACGAACGTCTCGAACGGCTTGATCTCCGTCCCCCACGTGCTCCCGCCGAAGATCGTGATCAACGCGGCCACGAACACCGCGAGCGACAACAACCCGCCGTAGAACGCAGGCCGAGTACTCCGCCGAGCCAACCCCAACTGCAGGAACGCGAACGCGAACCCGACGCCCACCAGCGGCAGGATCGTCGACTTCGCCCCGGCCGCGACCAACGCGAGCAGCACCAGCAACACCCACCGGCTGCGCGGCTTGCTGTCGGACCGCAACAGGTCCACCGCCACGATGCACACGGCCAGTGCGATCAGTACTCCGAGGTTCTGCGTCGGACTCAGGTACGCCGCGACCGCAGTGGACACGCCGCCCAGCCCAGCCCCGCCCAACGGCTGCATGGCCCCACCGAGGCCAGCAACGAACACAGCGAGCGGGCCGGCCCAGGTGGCGCCCGACTCCGCCGTCGGAGCAAGCCGAGTGGTCAGTGCGAAGACCAGCCCGCAGCCAGCGAGGAACAGCGGCAGCCAGCTCAGCGAATGGATCAGATCGGTCAGATCGATCCGCGTACCCCATTGCGTCGCAGCCGTCGCCTGGTGGAAGAACGTGTGGTACTTCATCGGCTCCCCACCGAGCCACAACGTCGAGATCGGTACGTCGTACTTCGCACTCGCGGCCAGCGCCTGCTGAAAGGCCAGATCCGGGTACGCCCGCAGCGGATCCGTGTACGCCGGGAGGAACTGCCCCGGACCGCGCCTATACACGATCAGCAGCACCACTGCGGTCGACGCCGCGAGCAGCCACGCCTGCAGCGGTCGGAGCGGCTTCTCGACCCGCCGCCAGACCCGCGCCCGGGCGTCACTGTCGACGAACGCGACCACCAGCACGACCGGCGCCCACACCCACGACCAGGCCTGCAGACCGATCGACGCACTGGCCAGGTAGACCAGCACCTGCCCGGCCGTCCCGACCGCAAACCCCGCGGACAGGTCCTCGACCAGGTTGCGCCCGTACCCGCCGATCAGCCGCCACAGCGCGAACCCGGGCAGCATGACCACGACCCCGGTGAACAGCACGAACCGGACGAGTTCGAAGAACGTCGCATGCAGCGCGAGCAGGACCAACGCCAGCACCACGACGGCCAGCCCGGCGACCAGACCGGAAAGGGAAGGCCCCGCAGTACGCGGCCCCCGCCGCCTCGCTCTCGCGCGCATGCCGTAACACTAATGTGAATTTCGCCCCGGAGCGTGCCCGGCGATTCACGGGTGGTCACCTCGAGGCCACCGCCATGCCTTAAGCTCGACGCCCTATGAGTTGGTACGACGCTCTCGAGGCCGGCGAGCTGACCGTGCGGCCGTCCGTTGACGCGGCGAAGCGGTTCGGTGTCTCGATCGACCGGATGTCCGTCTCGGCGTCGGCCGGCACGCCGCTCGCCGAGGTGCTGGGCGCGGTCGAGGCGTCGACGGCTGACGTGATCGTGCTGCGCTATCCGGCCCGTGAGACCACCTGGTTCGCCGCGCTGGCGAGCGGACCGCGCCAGGCGCTGCTCGCCGACACCGTCGTCTACTGGTCGCTGCCGACCGGCAAAGGCCGCCGCCCCGCGCCGCTGGCCGGGTTCAGTGCGCAGCTCGAGCCCACTGCCGACGACGATCTAGTGGACGACCTGGTCGCGGATGTCTTCGGCGACTCCGGCAACCACTACTGCGCCAACCCGATCTTCGACCGCACCCTTGCGCTTGCCGGTCGGCAGGACTGGGCCCGGCGACGCGTCGCCGAGGCAGGTGCCGTCGTACTGCGGGGTCCGGACCGGCGGGTGCTCGCCCTCGGGGCGATCGACCAGCAGCGCTCGTGGACCGAGATCCAGTTGGCCGGCGTCGTACCGGCTGAGCAGGGCCGCGGCCGGTACGGTCACCTGCTCGCCGCGATCGAGGACGCGTGTACGTCCCGGCGGCTCGTCGTCTCGACGCAGGGCCACCAGACCGGCATCCAGCGGATCTGGGCACGTTACGGGTTCGAACCCGTGCATAACCTCCTGACCGTTCACCTCGTTGCCGCTACGTAGTCCCCTGGGGGCCCGCGTACCGCTGTCGAGGGAGGAAACACCGGAGTGACGCCGCGGCTGAGCGTGGTGGTGCCCTTCTACGGCGTCGGCGACTACCTCGGAGACTGTCTGGAATCGATTGCCCGGCAGGCCTGGTCCGACTTCGAGGCGATCCTCGTCGACGACGGTTCCCCGGACGACAGCGCTGTCGTCGCCAAGGAGTTCTGCGCCCGGGATCCGAGGTTCCGGCTGATCCAGCAGGACAACGCCGGCCCCGGTCCGGCCCGCGACCGGGGTATCAGCGAGGCGACCGGTGAGTATCTGGCATTCGTCGACGGCGACGACCTGGTCTCGCGGTACGGATTCGCCGCCCTCGTCCGGACCCTGGACCGAACCGGTTCAGACTTCGCCGGCGGCAACGCCCGGCGGTTCAACAACAGCTTCGGCGTCCGGCCGTCCTGGCTGCACAAGCAGCCGTTCGCGCGGGTCCGGCACGCCACGCACGTGACGGAGTTCCCCGACCTGGTCCTGGACCGGATGCTCTGGAACAAGGTCTACCGCCGCTCGTTCTGGACCGAGAACGGCTACACGTTCCCCCCGATCCGCTACGAGGACTACCCGGTAGCGCTCAAGGCCCACCTGGACGCGGTCACGGTCGACACGATCACGCAGGCCGTCTACTACTGGCGCGAGCGGGAGTCCGGCGAGTCGATCACCCAGCAGAAGTTCCAGCTCGGCAACATCCGCGACCGGGTCACCTCGGCCGGCATGGTGATCGACCTGGTCGAGAACGCCGTACCGGTGGTCCGTCGGCGTACGCACGCGCACCTGGCGCAGATCGACGTACTGACGCTGATGTCCGCGTTCGGCACTGTCCCGGTCGAGGAGGAGCAGCACCTGGTCGACCTGTCGCGCGAGCTGCTCGACCGGATCGACGCCGACGTACTGGCTGCCACCCATCGGTACGACCGGATCCAGCACGCTGCGCTTCGCGCCGGTGATGTCGAGCTGCTTCGTCGGCTCGCGGTCTTCCGCAACTCCGGCGGGCTTCGCGGCGGCGCTCGGGCCGTTCCGCGCGGCAAGCGTTCGCGGCAGCTCGACTACAACTACCCGGGGCAGGCCGAGACCGTCGTACCGCGGAGGCTGTACGGGCTGCGCGAGCAGGACCTGACTCTCGCGACGAGCGTGCGCGAGGTGGTCTGGGTCGACGGCAAGTTGTCGGTCAAGGGCACCGCCGAGATCCGCCACCTGGAGACGGATCGCTCGTCGAAACTGCAGATCGCGCTGGTCGTCGACGACACCTCACATCCCCTCGAGGTACGCCGGTATGCCGCGCTGGACCTGCACGGGGACAAGTCGCTCGTGGGATTCGAAATTCTGCTGGATCCTCAACTGCTCGCTCTCTGCACGGGGGCGCCGGCGCACTTCGAGGTGCGGATGCGGTCGGGGCGGCGGGACCGGAAGGGCATGCTCGGCGGCCAAGGACCGGGAAGCCCCGGGTGGGCGCCGGGTGCATGGATCGACGAGACGAACTGGATCCAGCCGGGGCCGGGCAAGTACGGCTGGTTCTCGCTGCGGCGGCTGACGGACCCGTGCCGGTTGACCGCGGTCGAGCAGTCCGATGATGAGCTCGTGCTGCACGGTCGGGCGTCGTTCGACGAGCCGGAGTTGCATCTCAGCCGGCCGGTCGTCGGCGGTGAGGAAGAGATTCCGCTGGAGGTCGACGGGCGTGACTTCACCGCCCGGCTGCCGATCCGGGACATCCTCGCGGCGGCGAACCACGACGATCCCTTCGGCCAGCGGACGACCCGGTCGTTCAGGGTTCACGGTCCGGATGGGCAGCAGCGCGTGTTGCTGTGGACCGCGGGCGACTCGGCCGTCTCGCGCGTTGTCGACGATCGGGTCGTCACGCTGACCCGGTCGACCGGCGGGTACGTGAACCTGCACGAGTCGCCGATCCGGACGACCGCCGCCCATGCTGTTGCTGAAGGCAATCAGTTGGTCGTGCGCGGGTCCGAGGGCTGCGACGTCACCTTCAGCTGGCGGCGGTACCTGGCCGACTCCGACGATCACCTCGACGTCGCATGCCGTCGTACCGTGTCCGCCGACGGGTGGTCGGCCGCGGTCGACGTCGACTCGTTGATCCCGGTGACGGCGGTGAAGCTGTCGGTCGACCCGCTCGCCGCGCTGGCCGACTGGATCCTGTTCGCAACCTCCCCCGACGGTGCGGCCCACGCCGTACAGTGCGAGCCCTTCCTGTGCAGCCGGTTGCCGTTGGCAATTACACATGGCGCCCACGGGACGCATGCGCTCGCAGTTCGACCCCATGCCGGCACTCTGCACGTCGAGGTGCGCTGATGCATCATCACAACCACTACTACGGTCAGACGCACATCCTGTCGCGGTACGCCGGGTTCGACTTCGACCATCCGCCGCGGCTCCGGGGATACCTGCAGCACGGCTGGAACATCGGCTGCGGCTGGAACCCGGTGCACGAGTTCTACGACGGCGCCTGGCGGTTCACCTGGAGCGATGCGCCGCGGCGTCGCGGGCATGCGCTCGGCCGGCGGAACTACCACAGCATCGGCGCGCCGTTCCTCTACCTGATGGAGCTCGAGCCGGAGAAGGAGGAGCCGGTCGAGCGCGAAGGCACGCTCTGGTTCCTGTTCCACGGGTGGGAGGGCGGCAAGATCCACGGCGACCACCGGCGGCTGATCGACGAGATCCGCGAGACCGAGGACGGTCCGGTCACGTTCAGCCTGTACTACACGGAGTACGACCGGCCCGAGGTGCGCGGGTTCTACGAGGACGCCGGCTTCCGCGTGGTGTCGTTCGGGCGGCGCGGGTTCTCCTACGAGGGGACCGATCGGCGCTTCCTGTTCAAGCAGCTCGCCGAACTGCGCAAGCACAAGCGGGTCGCGGCCAACCGGCTGTCGACCGCGATCTTCTACGGCATCGCGGCAGGCTGCGAACCGGCGGTGTACGGCGATCCGATGGAGATGGAGGGCGAGAACCCGTTGTTCGGCGGGCAGAGCCGGATCGAGCGGCTGTGGCCCGAGCTGCTCGGCAAGTCGATCGACCTCGAGGCCGCCCGAGCCACCACCGACCTCGAGCTCGGGAAACCCTGGATGATGCCGCCCGCGGAACTGCGGAGTCTGTTCGATTGGAGAGAGCGTGTCTGACGTCCAGGTGGTTCGCGGGGAGATGCAGCCGTGGACCGATCACACGACACCGCGGCCGGCGCTTGCGGCGCTGCTGACCGACGTCGTCCCGGCCAACCGCCGGACGCTGATCCTCGGGCCGCACGCGCCGCAGCAGATCGAGTCCGTGCTGGCGCACTCGTCCGAGGTGACGATCCTGGTCCGCTCGGTCGCCGATGCGCAGCAGCTCGGCGAGGACTTCGGCCCATGCCTGCAGGTGATCGCGGGCGCGCTGGACGGGCTGGAGGGCGAGCCGTACGACGTCATCATCGCGACCGACGGCTTGGACCGGATCCTGGGCTACGACAGCACCGACCTGTCGTGGACGGAGCGACTCGCTGCGTTGTCCCGGCTCGCGGCACCAGACGCGGTCGTCGTGCTGGCGCTGGAGAACGAGTTCTCGCTCCTGAACCTCCTGGACAGCCGGCCCGCGCACGAGCGCCACGGCGACGACGAGTGGCGCCCGCTCCACGACGACCCCACACGCCCGGTCTCCGTCGACCAGTTGAAGGCTGCCCTGCCGTGGCGAGCCGAGGTGTACGCCGACTTCGCGTCTCGCACCTTCATTCGCGCCGACGTGGCTGCGGGCGCCTGCCCCGGCGAGCTGCCCACCCGGTCGGCGGTCGGTGCGCTCGAGTCCATCGACGTACCGCTCCTGTCGCCGCCGCACGAGGGTGTCGACACGGCCGCGCGGGCGGGCCTGCTGGCGTCGGTGCCCACTGGATGGCTGGCGATCTCCGGGGCCCAGCCGTCGCACGATCTGTATGCGCAGACCGCTCAAGCTGTCCTGATTGCGGACCAGAACCTCACCGGCTGGGACACCACCACAACCATCGGGCCAGGCACGTCCGAGTCCGATCACTCCGCCGCTCCCGTGGAGGAGCTGTCCTTCGATCCGGACGTTGTCCCGGCTGCAGTTCCCTCTGGTGTCTCGGTGGAGACGGTGCTCTTCCGCCTCGCCGCAGCCGAGGACGTGCCTGCCTTCCGCAAGCTCGCCGCCGACCTGGGCGAGTGGGTAACTGAATCGCGCGTGATCGTCCGATGGGACGACATCATCTTCGATGGCGAATCCTTCGCGTCCGGTGTCTCGCCGTGGGTGGCTCAGGAAAGTGTGGAGAAGCACGATCTGCTGGCGGCTGCCTGGGTGCGGTTCCAGGATCGGTTGATGGGGCAGCATCGGCGGCATCCGTGGCCGCCGTGGATGGTGGGCGACGACCTGGTGTCCGCGTGGCTCGGGATGTCCGGGGTCGAGCCGCCCGAGCAGCTCCAGGCGACCTCGCCCGACACCGCACCTGCGACCGCGCAACAAGTTGCTCGCGGCAAGGAACTGGCGGCGGCGCTGGACGTCGTACTCGAGACCCGCAAGGGCACCGTCGACGTACGCACGGCTCTGGCGGCGGCCGAGGAAGCCAAGCAGGAGCTGTTCGAGCTCAAGGGGCACGTGTACGGACTCGAGCGGACGCTCGGCTTCCGCAACAAGGCGATGAAGACGCGCGAGAACCGCATCCGTGAGCTCCGCGGCCAGCTGCAGCGGCTCACGAGCGCCCACGAGCGCATCCGCGGTTCCCGGACGTACGCCGTCTCGCGCGTGATCTTCCACGCGGCGCAGGTCCGCAAGCCCAAGACCGTTGCCCGCAAGCTCGCCCGCCGGATCCGGAAGCGATGAGCAGTCCGCGCCTGAGCGTGGTGGTGCCGTTCTACAACGTCGGCGCGTACATCGGGGACTGCCTGGACTCGATCGCGCGACAGACCTGGGGCGACTTCGAGGCGATCCTGGTCGACGACGGTTCACCGGACGACAGCGCTGTGATCGCGAAGGAGATGTGCGCCCGCGACTCGCGGTTCCGGATCGTCGAGCAGGACAACGCCGGGCTCGGTCCCGCCCGCAACACCGGGGTGGAGCACGCGACGGGGGAGTACATCACGTTCGTCGACAGCGACGACCTGGTGACCCGGCACGGGTTCGGACTGCTGATCAAGTCGCTCGACCGGACCGGTTCGGACTTCGCCGGCGGCAACGCTCGACGGTTCAACAACAGCTACGGCGTACGGCCGTCGTGGCTGCACGGGCAGACGTTCACCGAAGACCGGTTCGCGACACACATCTCGGAAACGCCGCAGCTCGTGCTCGACCGGATGGTGTGGAACAAGGTCTACCGCCGGTCGTTCTGGGACGAGTACGGGTACCGCTTCCCGGCGATCCGGTACGAGGACTACCCGGTCACTCTCAAGGCGCACCTCGACGCGGTCACCGTCGACGCGATCGCGGCGCCGGTCTACTTCTGGCGCGAGCGCGAGTCGGGTGACTCGATCACGCAGCAGAAGTTCCAGCTCGCGAACATCCGCGACCGCGTCGCCTCGGCCGGCCTCGTGCTGGACGAGATCGAGGACGCGCTGCCCGAGATCCGTCACCGGGTGCACGCGCACTTCCGCCAGATCGACCTGCACTCGATCCTGTCCGCGTTCGGCACGGTCCCGCCCGAGGAGGAGCAGCATCTCGTCGAGCTGACGAGCGAACTCCTCGGCCGGCTGGACAACGCCGTACTCGACACCGCGTCGCGGGTCGCCCAACTGCAGTTCGCGGCTGTCCGCGCGGGGGACGTCGAGCTGCTGCGCTTGGTCGCCCTCGACCCGGACGCGGCGGAGGAGCACCTGCCGCTGACCAAGACCGACTTCACGCTGGCAACAAGCATCCGCGAGGTGACCTGGATCGACGGCGAGCTGTCGGTACGGGGCACCGCCGAGATCCGTCACCTGCAGTCCAAACCGTCGAGCCTCCGGATCGGTCTCGTCATCGCCGGCCGGAACTATCGACTTCCGGTACGGCGGTTGCCCGAGACCGACCTTCGCGGCGAGGAGAGCCTTGTCGGATTCGAGGTCCGTGTCAGCCGGGAGCTGCTCGCCAAGTGCCCGGCGGGCCCTTCGCATTTCGACGTACGGATGCGGGTCGGTGGGATCCGCTGCCGGGACATGCTGCGGGGGCAGAAGGCCGGCAGCCCGGGATGGCCGCCGGGGATGTGGATCGACGGGACGAGCTGGATCCAGCCGGGTCCGGGCAAGGAAGGCGCGTTCGCCGTACGGCGGTTGGCGGATCCGTGCCGACTGACCTCGGTCGAGCAGACGCCCGACGCGCTGATCCTGCACGGGCGGTCGGCGTGGGACGAGCCGTCGCTGTTCGTCAGCCGGCCGTTGTCGGGCGGCGTGGAGGAACTGCCGATCGAGGTCCACGGCCGCGACTTCACCGCACGGCTGCCGATCCGGCCGATGCTCGAGGAGATCAACCCCGACGATCCGTTCAGCCAGCGGACGACGCGGGCGTTCCGGATGCGTGGGCCGGAAGGCCGCGAGCAGGTGCTGTTGTGGACGGCGGGCGACCGGCTGGTCTCACACGCCGAGGGCGGTCGCGTCGTGATGCTGACCCGATCGACCGGCGGCTACGTGAACCTGCACGAGTCCCCGATCCGGATGACCGCAACAACAGCAGTTGCTGCTGGCAACATGTTGGTTGTGCGGGGCCCCGATTGGGGCGACGTCGACTTCAGCTGGCGACGGTACCTGCCTGATTCCGACGACTACGTGGACGTTGCGTGCCGTCGTACCGTGTCCGATGACGGCTGGGCGGCTGTTGTCGAGATGGCGGAGCTGGAGCCGGCCGATTGGATCCTCTTCGCGACGGCGCCTGCCGGTACGTCGCATGCGGTCCAGTGCGAGCCGTTCTTGTCCAGCCGGTTGCCGCTCATGATCACCCGGGGGCGGCACGCGTTCGCCGTACGTCCACTGGCCGGCACGTTGCATCTCGAGGTGAGTTAGCGCCTCGCCACCAGCAGTTGGTGGGTGACCGGCCAGTCGACAGGATCGCCGTCCGGGGTGGTGATGGAGGCGACCGGGGCGATGCGGTTGTCGATGACCCAGTCGTTGCGCCACGCGTTCGACGCCGGGTCGACGGTGAAGCCGGCGCGTTCGGCAACCGCGGACCAGCCGGCGAAGTTCAGGCCGCAGAACTGTTCGTGTGTCTCGCTCAGCCAATTGTCGACGTAGTCCTTGCGGGTCAGGAAGTCCATCGCGTCGGCCAGCCGGAGCGTGAGCTTGTCGCCGGCGACGTCGAACTCGAAGGCGACTTTGGCGTTACGCCGGAAGTCGTGTGCGAACTGGAAGAACCGTGCGCGGGTCGAGAGCTTGCTGATGTACGCCGCTGGATCGTCGAGCACTTGGAGTTCGGTGATGTCTTGCGGGTTCTCGCCGTCGCTGTCGTCGAGCCGCAAAACGACCGGGCGGTCGGGCTCATCGGGGCCGCACACGTCGGAGTTGATCCAGACGCCGTGCGGTGCTGTGTGGGCGAAGAGCGCATTGGCGAAGCGCTGGACCGTGTCGGGACGCGAGCCGTCGGCGTACGACCAGATCTCGTGGGTGAGTGCGAGCGTCAGTGTGGTGTCGATCGACCGCGGCAGGAAGACGGCCGAGCCGAGCATGTTGCGTTGATAGAAATAGACGTTCGGGTTGGTGAAAAGGCCTTGCTCTTTCTTGTGCACGCATTCGGCGTACAAATGCCGGGCGACCTCGACGCCGATCAGATCCGACTCGTGAAAGCGCGGGTCCGCATCGATCAGTTGCAGGGTCGCGCCGGTCGCGCAGCCGATGTCGAGAATGCGTCCGGGGCGGACGAAACCCTTTATTTGCTGCCATTTCCGGTCCGCGGCGGATTCGAACGCGTCGGCGTACGTCTTGTAGTCGCGGGTCGTGGTGAGTCCGCCGTCGTCGCCGACCACCGGGTCGTTCACGCACCGCGCGACGTGCGCGTCCAGGGCGTACCGCTCGAACACATCCACGGTCGCCGGATGCGCCAGTTCCTTCCAATGATCATTGCCCTCAGCAATCATCAGCAGCACGTCCCAGGGCCGCGCGACACCTTCGGGCTCGACCCCGATCACCGTGAACCCCAACCGCTCGTACAACTTACTCACGGCCGGCGTAGAACAAGCGACGACCGTATTCCCCGGCGTCAACCGCACGAGATCATCGGTCCCCGCCTCGATCGCCTTCACCGTCACCTCGGCAAAGTCATCCGTAGGCGGCGTATCCACCACCCCCACCACCAACGACCGAATCCCCGCCGCCACACTGAACCGCTCGATCGCCGCCTCCCGCCGATCGAACCCCACCGGATTCCGCTTGGTCGTCTGATGATTAGCCGACGTCACCGCCCACACCACGGTCCGCCCCGCGAACCTCCGCAGAAACTCCCCCTGAAACCGGGTCAACACATGATGCCGCCCCGGAAACAACAAGTACTCGGTCACCCCGGCCAACCTTTCCTGCGTAGCATGCATCAGACAGAACATGATCCCAGGGGGAGGGACCGCGGTGACACGATGGGCTCTGGCAGCCGGCTGCCTCGCACTGATCCTCACCGGCTGCACGACGTCCGACCGGGCAACCGATCACACCGCACCGTCGGCCACTCCCAGTGCGGCGCCTACGGCGATGACGACGGTCCCTCGGGCGTCGACGACTCCCACGCCGGCCGAGTTCCGGTACACCGCGAACGACCTGCAGCTGGCGCTTCCGACGGCGTACGGGACGCACAAGCTGGAGAAGTCGCTCTACATCTATCCGCCCGCGCCGACCGCGACCTGGCGGCCGGATCCGCTGGCCGTCTGGAAGGTCGAACCGGCGATCTGCCGGGACGTCATCCGCTACCAGGGCGTCCCTGGTGTGCCCGGCGACTTCATCGCGCCGACCACACCTTCGGCCGTGGGCTTCGCTTCCCTCGGCCAGGGGGTCGGCCGTGAGCGCCCGTTCGTCAGCGTCAACGTCGTCGAGCTGGCCGGCGCGCTCGGCGACCGGCTCCTCGACCAGCGCCTACCGACCCCACCCGAATGCGCCCACATCCTGACCGACGGCAAGGCCCGCGCCTCGGTCGTCGAGCGCGCCCTACCCGGCTTCGGTGTCCGCGCCCGCTACATCGTCCGCACGTACCCGGTCGGCGCCCAGACCTACACCGAGCGCACCTTGCAGTACCGCACACCGACGTACGTCGTCCTCGTCCGCCTGGACGCCTTCATCAATCCCGAACAGCCCTTCCTCGCCTTCGCGACGAAGGCCCGGGACAGCCTGAAAACCCTGACCCCGATGAGCTAGAGCAGGTCCCAGGTGAGTGGGGTGCCGGCCTTGGTGGCTACCCGGAAGGGGCGGCCGTTGACTTGGTTGAACAAGTCGGGGGCGAGGCCGCCGGCGGGGCGGATGGAGCGGACGTTGTCGGGGGTGATGGCGTCGCCGGCTTGGACGTCTCGGGTGACGTAGAGGGAGCGGCGGAAGCGGAGGACGTTCTCTTCGGCTTGTTTGGGGCCGATGACTGGTTTGCCCAGTGAGAGTTGGGCGACGCGGGCGCTCTCGACGAGGAGCTCCAGTTCCCACGGTTCGAGCGAGAACGCGGAGTCGACGCCGCCGTCGACCCGCTTGAGCGTGACGTGCTTCTCGATCACCGTCGCGCCGAGCGCGACAGCAGCCACAGCAGCGCCGATGCCCATCGTGTGGTCCGACAGGCCGACCTGTACGCCGAGGGCGTCGCGCAGGACCGGGATGCCGCGCAGGTTCGACTGCTCGGGCGGGGCGGGGTAGCTCGCCGTACACGACAGCACGATGATCTGCTCGTTGCCGGTCGAGCGCGCGGCCCGGACCGCGGCGTCGATGTCGGTCAGCGTCGCGGAGCCGGTGGAGATGATGATCGGCTTCCCGGTCTCCGCCATCCCGCGGACCAGCGGAAGATCACCGATCTCGTTCGACGCGACCTTGTACGCCGGGACGTTCAGCTTCTCGAGGAAGTCGATCGCGGTCTGGTCGAACGCGGACGAGAACGCCACGAGCCCGAGCGACGTCGCCAGCTCGAAGATCGGCTCGTGCCAGGCCCACGGGGTGTGCGCCTCCTCGTACAGGTCGTACAGCCGCGCCTCGCTCCACAGCTCGTGCTCGACCGGCAGCCGGAACGCCGGCAGGTCGAGGTCGAGCGTCATCGTGTCCGCGGTGTACGTCTGCAGCTTCAGAGCCTGAGCGCCGGACTCAGCAACCGCCCGGACGATGTCGAGCGCCCGCGCCAGGTCTCCGTTGTGGTTCCCGGACATTTCGGCGATGACGAACGGCTGGTGATCCGGCCCGACCGGCACGCCGCCGATCTCGATGGTGCTCATTACTTCCCCTTGCGTCGATCCTGCTTGCGCAGGCTGATCGGTATCACGGTGAGTTCGCGCCCGTCGGCGTACCGGACCTCCGGCGTACCTTCGACGAAGCGGAAGCGCCGGTTCATCTGCCGGACCACAGCGTTGTGTTCGAGCACCTCGCCGGTGAGTACGTCGAGGCCGAGCTCGTCGAACGCGTACGCCGTGGCCTCGCGCATCACCTCGATCCACGCGGGCAAGGTCTCCCCGCGCTCGGCGAGCCCGTCGGCATCGAGGAAGAACCCCCACGCACCGGACGTGCCTTCGAGGTCGAAGAAGTTCACGACGCCGGCGGTCGCACCGTCCCGTTCGTAGACCAGGACACGGCGGCTGGGGTCCTTCGACGTCTTCGCCCACCACGCTGCGTGCTCGTCGGCGGTGATCTCGTGCGAGGTGATGCTCACGTCACGATTCGCCTGCTGGTTCCGCAGTCGCCGGATGATGTCGACATCGGCTTCAGTAGCGGTGCGCAGCATGTACCTAACCTAGCGCCATCTCAGTGAGCACTGTTCTTCAAGCGCCTTGATGTGTAAACATCTTTCGACTTCAGCTTGATCGACGGTCGGAGAGTGACATGAGAGTCTGGCGAGCGATGGGTGTCTTGGGCGTGACCGCAGGGCTGTTGCTGAGTGGGCTGACCGGTACGGCGTCCGCCGCGCAGACGCCCGCGGACCAGCAGAAGTGTGCGCCCAGCGCGACCACTCCGCTGCGGCAGTTCCGGGCGAGCTGGATCTCGACGGTGGTGAACATCGACTGGCCGTCGAAGACCGGGCTGAGCGCCGCGCAGCAGCAGGCCGAGCTGATCGGCTGGCTCGACGACGCAGTACGGCAGCACCACAACGCTGTCATCCTGCAGGTCCGCCCGACCGCGGACGCGTTCTGGCCGTCGAAGGTCGAGCCCTGGTCGCAGTACCTGACCGGAACCCAGGGCGGCGACCCCGGCTACGACCCGCTGGCGTTCGTGGTCGCCGAGGCGCACAAGCGGAACCTCGAGCTGCACGCGTGGTTCAACCCGTACCGGCTCTCGATGGGCACGGACATCAATGCGCTCATCCCGACGCACCCGGCGCGGCTGCACCCGGACTGGGTCGTCACGTACGGCGGGAAGCTCTACTACAACCCCGGCATCCCGGCCGCTCGCAAGCTCGTCGAGGACGCGATCATGGACGCGGTCTCGCGGTACGACATCGACGGCGTGCACTTCGACGACTACTTCTACCCGTACCCGGTGGCCGGCCAGACGTTCGACGACGCCGCGACCTTCGCGCAGTACGCCGACGGCTACACCGACCTGCAGGCCTGGCGGCGGCACAACATCGACCTGCTGATCCACGAGCTGACCGAGAAGATGCACGCGATCAAGCCGTGGATCAAGTTCGGCATCTCGCCGTTCGCGGTCTGGCGGAACAAGGCGACCGACCCGGAGGGCACCGACACCACGGCCGGCGTGCAGACGTACGACGACCTCGCGGCGGACACCCGCAAGTGGGTCCGCGAGGAGTGGATCGACTACATCGTCCCGCAGGTCTACTGGGCCGGCGGGTTCGCACCGGCCGACTACAACAAGATCGTCCCGTGGTGGGCCGACCAGGTCCGCGGTACGCACGTCCACCTCTACATCGGCGAGGCGACGTACAAGGTCGGTACGTCGACGCAGTCGCCGGACTGGTCGGACCCGCAGGAGTTGAGCGACCACCTGGCGTTCGACAGCGCGATCCCCGAGGTGAAGGGCAACATCTACTTCTCCGCGAAGGACGTCCGCGCGGATCGACTCGGCGCGACCACGCTGCTCAACAACACGTGGTACACCAAGCCGGCGCTGATCCCCGCGATGCCCGCACTCGACTCACGCCCGCCGCTTCCCGCACACGCGGTCCACGCCTCGCGCACTGCGAACGGCGTACAGCTCAAGTGGTCCCGCACGTCGAATGACACCACGTCGTACGCCATCTACCGCCGCGACCTCCTGGGCACCGACCACTGCCCCGACAACGACGCCCGCAACCTAATCGCCACCATCCGCGCCACCGGCCCCACCCAGTCCTACACCGACCCCACAGGCACCCCCGGCAAGCCCTACCTGTACACAGTCACAGCCCTGGACCGCCTAGCCAACCAAAGCCTCGCCATCCCCACGGTCTCGCTCCGCTGAGGTCTGCTAGCGGTAGTGTTCGCCGGCTGCCGAGCTTCTTTTTCAGGGGTTATCCACTCGTCTTGGGGGTTCTCCCGGCGCACACCACCAGAGAACCCCCAGCACCGATGGATGACCCCAGCCAGATTGCCGGGGGTCGGGCTGTCCGGTGCGTGACGCCGGACCGTTCGACGGATCCAGGATCAGGGGCTCTGGAGGCCCGGCGTGGTTGTTTGCTGCGTCGGGAGTGGGCCGGTGGGGAAGCTCGGTGTCTGCGTGGGTGTGCCGGTTGGTGATGGGGTTCTGGTGGGGAAAGGGGTTTCTGGGGGTGGGGGGTAGATCTGGTAGACGCGGACGGTGCCCAGCTGGAACCTGAGTTCGGTTAGCTTGTCGAGGTTCTTCGGGGGTGCGCTGACTCGTTCGTCGAGTAGCAGCCACTGCACGTCGTACTTCGTGCGTAGCGTCTCGATCAGTTGGCGGGTGGGGTTGCTGAACACCTCGTCGTTGATCTGCAGCTGCTCCTGGTCCGAGTACGGCCCCTGCACGCCGGCGGGATACGTGTCGTCGACGCGGGTCTGGTACGCCCACCCCTCGACCAGCACGCGCCGCTCGGCGTACCCGGCGATCCAGTACGAACCGGTCTGGCAGTGCGATGCCCGCGCCTGGTGGCAGTGCACGTTGGTGGCGATCCGGTCGTCCGACCCGGAGTTGCGCCGGATAAATCGCGCGGCCTCGATCCCGCCCGGCGCGATCGACTCGTACGACGTCAACGGCGGGCTGGCGAACTTACGTACGGACGCGATCGTCGGCGACACCGTCGTACCCACCAGCACTGCCACCGCGATGACAGCCCAGGTACGCCGGGAGCCGCGCAGCACCAGCCCGAATACGCCGATGCCGATCGCAGCGATCACCAGTGCGACAACGAGGCCCTGGCCGAAGCAGTTGCTCGACGTACACGACTTGTCCGAGCGGTAGCGACCCCAGTAGATGGCAGCGACACCGATCGCGAGTGCAACGGCCGCGATCCAGTACTGACGCCGCTCCAGCGACCCAAGCCCCCACGTCGCAAGCAGTACGCCGAACATGAATCCGGTCCGCACGAAGAACAGCTGCGTCTCGCCACGATCCGCCAACAGCGACGCACCCAGCACCGCCGCAACGAATCCGGCCAGCAGGAAGACCACCATCGGGTCGCGTGCCAACCGCCGCCTGATCAGCAACGCACCGACCACCGGCATGACCCACCCGACCACCACCACCGCAGCGATCACCGGGACCGCGGAGCCACCGCCCATCCGATCCGCCAGGCTGTCGAAGGTCGCCCCCGGATCGAACCGCACACTCGACGCCGCACCACGCAGTACGAAGAAGAACGTCAAGGCGTACGCCGCAGCGACGCCCGCGCCGAGCACGAGAGCGCGCAGATTGAGCCGACCGGCCCGGACCGTCAGATAGATCCACGCAACAGCCAGACCGGTCGCGTAGACAGGCAGTGCGGTCGCTTTCGTCAATGCCAGCGCGGCAATGAGCACACCGGCCGCGACGTAGAGCCGAAACAACTCACCGCGCGTCTTGGGCGACTGGCGCCGCAGAAGCAACGCAGTGACCGCGATCAGCGGCAGCAGCAACACTGTGGAGAACGCCTGCGGCGGATTGGTCAGCTGTCCAAGGGAAAACGGCCCGTCCGCGAACACGCGGTCGGACACCGCCCACGGCCAAGCAACCAGATCGCCTCCGGCCACGACGAGCCCCGCAGCGATCGGTGCGGCCACAGCACGACCAGTCAGCATCATCCCGACCGCGGCCGCACCCAGCACCGTCAGCAGGATCCAAGCGAACGGCACCATCCGGTGCGTCAGCACGTCGAGCGGCACACTCGTGATCCAGTGGACGGAGGCGATGTGGTCGTACGCCGTCCAGTGGCTCGTCAACCACCCGCCATCGGCGTACGGAACCCGCGGCGGGAAGTGGTGCGTCACTTCACCCGCCAGCGCGAGGTTGTGCGGTGCGTCCGAGTTCGGCCGCAGCGCCTCCGACCCGTCGAGCGGAACGAGCCGCGAGCCGACGCGTACGAACCACGCGGCCGCGACCCCGACCGCGACCATCGCACCGGCGATCGACCACCACGGCGTCGGCCGTTCGGGCAGCTTGCGTCGCGGCAACGCCCGCCACACCCCGAGCGCCAGCGCCGGCATCAGCAACGCCGCGAACGGCATCTTGAACAGCATGCCGATCGGATAGAGCAGCGCCTCGACGGCCATGCCGAACGCAGTACCGAGGACGATGTCGGCCGAGAACCACCCGACGCCGCCGGTCAGCCGGCGCCAGAACATCGTGCCCGGTACGACGATCACGACCAGCAGATAACCGAGGTACGCCGCGGGCATCCAGGGCGGATGTTCCTGCAGCGCCACGAACCAGGCCAGCGGCAGGACGGGCAGGCTCGCCAAGGCCGCGATCCGCTTGCCGCGTCCTGCGGCACGGCGCCTGCCCGCTCTGATCATCGCGCAAGTGTATGAGTCCGACGAGTCGCGTTCGTGGCCGGTGAGCCGTTTACCACCGTGAAGTTCGCATTTACACTCAGTAACCTCCCAGACCCGTCAGTCGCCGGGAGGTCCCGATGGTCAAACGGTTGACAGCCTGGGTGGTCGATGGTGACCCGCTAGGCTTCGGGACTATGAGTTCGGTGGCGCGGGGTCGGGTCAGGGAGATGATGGGTGAGGTGATGACGGCTCAGGGCCGGTCATTGCCGACCGACGACACAGCGGACCTCCGCGAGATCGGGTTCCGGTCGCTGGACTTCTCCGAGCTGGCCCTCCGGGTGGAGGACGAGCTCGGCGACGAGCTGAACTTCGATGCCCCTGGGCTGCGCCGGATCGCGACGGTCGGCGACGTACTGGACTTCATCGAGCACCTTCAGTCTGCGTGACGGCCGCCGTGACCAGCCGCCGCCGGACCACCGCCCTGATCGGTGACGACAACACTGTCGTCGTCGCCGGTAAGCGCCTGACCTGGCGGACGCTGCACAAGCTGCCGCAACTGCCGTCGCCCGCAGCAGTCCTGGTCGACAGCGGCGCCGACGCGCTCGCCGCGCTTCGCCACCACGCGGTCCACGGCACAGAGCTGCTGGTCGCCACTGAGTCCCGGGTGGACATGCGGATGCGGGAGGAGCTGGGCGAGTCCGGATTCGCGATCGTCCTGCCCAATGGGGAAGTCACGCCGGCGAAGCTGAAGCGCGTCGAGGAGTCTGGCCGCGCTTGGCTGCTCACGTCCGGTTCGACCGGCCGCCCGAAGCGCATCGGCCACACCCTCGAATCCCTGACCACGGTCACCGGGGACCAACCCCCGCGCACGTGGCTGCTGCCGTACTCGCCCGGGACGTACGCCTGGTGGCAGGTCGTCACGCTCTCGCTGACCCAGGCCGACCAGGGCCTGGTCGTGATCGAGCCCAGCGAGCTCGAGGAGTGGCCGGCGATCGCGGCCGAGCACGGCGTCACTGCCGCCTCGGGTACGCCGACGTTCTGGCGGCAGGCCATCTACCGCGACGCCGACGCGCTCGCCGCCGTACCGCTGGAGCAGATCACGCTCGGCGGCGAACCGGTCGACCAGGCGATCCTCGACCAGCTGCGCGAGATCTTCCCGAAGGCCCGGATCTCCTGGATCTACGCGTCCTCAGAGGTCGGCGCCTCGATCGTGGTGCACGACGGCAAGGCCGGGTTCCCCAAGTCCTGGCTGGACCGCGAGCCCGATCCGGAGCGTCCGATGCTGACTGTCCAGGGCGACGAGCTGGTGATCCGCTCGCCGCATCACGGCGCGGGCCTGGTCGGCGCCGTACACACCGGCGACCGGATCGAGTACGACGGCGACCGCGTGCTGATCACCGGGCGCCTGGACACCGACGAGATCAATGTCGGCGGATCGAAGGTGTCGGCGGGCGTGGTCCGCAACGTGCTGATGGGCCATCCGGGTGTCTCGTGGGCGCGGGTGTTCGCGCGCAAGGCACCGTTGGTCGGCCGGATGGTCGCGGCCGAGGTCGTCCCGAACCGTTCGCTCGGCCCGATCACGGACGCCGACCTGGTGCAGTGGTGCTCGACCCGGCTGCCCGACTACGGCGTACCCCGGAGGATCAAGTTCCTCGACGAGATTCCGCAGAAGGAAACCCTGAAGAGTGATGTCTGAAGTCAGTCTTGTCCCGCCGGCCTCGGTCGTGCTGGTGTCGGGCGGCTCGCGGGGCCTCGGCCTGGCGATCGTCACCGACCTGCTCGCGGCCGGGCTGAAGGTCGCCGCGTTCGCCCGGACCGTCACGCCCGAGCTGGCAGCGCTGAGCGAGAAGTACCCGGACCACCTGCACTTCGGCTCGGTCGACATCAATGACGCCGAAGCCGGTCAGGCCTTCGTCAAGCAGGTCGAGCAGGTCCTCGGGCCGATCGATGCCTTGGTCAACAATGCGGCGATCGGCCAGGACTCGTTGCACGTCCACACCTCGGCCGATCACCTGTCCGAGATCATCCGGACCAACTTGACGTCGCCGTTGATCCTGACCCGTTTCGTCCTGCGCCGGATGCTGGCGAAGGGCCTGAAGGGCCGGATCGTCAACATCACCTCGATCTGCGCGCAACGCGGCTATCCCGGCCTCGTGGCGTACTCGGCCACCAAGGGCGGCATGGACGCGGCCACCCGCTCACTCGCTCGTGAGCTCGGTGGCCGCATCCTCGCCAACTCGGTCGCGCCGGGCTTCTTCGCCTCGGAGATGTCCGCGGTCCTAGGTCAGACCCAGCTCGACCAGATCGTCCGCCGTACGCCGACCGGTCACCTGACCGAGCCGGAGGACGTGCTGCCGGTGGTCCGCATGCTCCTGCTGGAGAACACGAACATCAACGGTCAGGTGCTGGTCGTGGACGGCGCCGCCTCGATCTGAGTCAGGCTCTCGACCGGCTCCGGTTCGGTGCGGAACCAGTTCCACGGGCGGACGCTGATCACGATCATGGCCAGGCTCAGCCCGGCGTACACCAGCGAGCCGATGAAGGCTGCGTGGACGCCGTCGACCAGGACCTCCCGCGGGACGACCGAGGTCGAGTTGCGGCTCGCCGTACCGAAGATCGTGACCAGGATGCCGAGGCCGAGTGCGCCGCCGACCTGCTGGACCACGTTCAGCATGCCGGACGCAGCGCCCGAGTCCTCCGGTGCGACACCGGAGATGGCCCGGCCGACCAGCGGGATGAAGATCATCCCGGCGCCACCGCCGAACAGCAGCAGTGGACCGACCACGTCGTGCAGGTAGGTGCTGTGCGCGTCCAGCCGGGTCAGCCACACTGTGCCGAGTGCGACCAACGTCGATCCGGTCAGCATCAGCTTCGCACCGTCGATCCGGGCGACCAGCCGCGGTACGACGCGCGACGCGGTGAACAGCAGACCGGTCATCGGCAAGAAGGCCAGGCCGGCAGCCAGCGGGCTCAGCTCGAGCACGCCCTGCAGGTACTGGGTCAGGAAGAAGAACATCCCGAACATCGTCCCGACGACGAGCAGCATCGTCAGGTACGACGTCGACCGGGCGGCAGACTTGAACAGCCGCAACGGCACGATCGGGTGACTGACCCGGCGCTCGATCAGTACGAACGAGACCAGCAGCACCACGCCGACCGCGAAGGAGGCCAGCACCTCGGCCGACGTCCAGCCGGCCTCGGCGACCCGGATGAAGCCGTACACGAGTGAGGTGATGCCGAGCGTCGACGTGAGCGCACCGGCCACGTCGAACCGACCGGTCTCAGGCTCGGTCTCGGTCAGCACGCGTCGCGCGGCGAAGACGAGCGCGATGCCGATCGGGACGTTGACGAACAGGCCCCAGCGCCAGGACGCCCACTCGGTCAGCATGCCCCCGAGGACCAGGCCGACGCTGCCGCCACCGGACGAGACGAGGCTGTAGTAGCCGAGCGCCTTCATCCGCTCGGGACCTTCGCGGTACGTGAGCATGAGCAGCGTCAGCGCGGCCGGAGCGGCGATGGCGCCACCGATGCCCTGCAGCACGCGGGCGGCGAGCAGCAGCTCCGCGTTCGGCGCGAGACCGCCGAGCAGCGAGGCGAGCGTGAAGACACTGATACCGGTCATGAACACCCGGCGACGGCCGAGCAGGTCACCGGCGCGGGCGCCGAGCAGCAGGAGACCGCCGAACGCGAGTGCGTAGGCGTTCTGCACCCACGACAGGCTGGACGGGCTGAAGTGCAGGGCCTGCTGGATGTGCGGCATCGCGATGTTCACCACGGTGCCGTCGAGGATCACCATCAGCTGGGTGACCAGGATGACTGCGAGAACTACCCCCGGCCGCCGAGCGGGCGTGCCGGATCTGGCGCCGGCCGGCGCCGCGGCTGTTGCCGACATATTGCTCCTTACCCCGGAGGGGTTACAGTTGTGAGAGGAAAGCGGAGCGCTCCTCCGGATACGATACGGAGGCATCCTCC
Source organism: Kribbella rubisoli (assembly GCF_004217145.1). Classification (GTDB taxonomy): domain Bacteria; phylum Actinomycetota; class Actinomycetes; order Propionibacteriales; family Kribbellaceae; genus Kribbella; species Kribbella rubisoli. The sequence continues at coordinate 513,820 of NZ_SHKR01000013.1, forward strand.
GCTTTGCAAGGGATATTCTGTGCGGACCTGTGCGAGGAGGTTGGATGGCGCCGCAACCGTTGCCGTGTGCGCGGCCGACCCGCGCGGACGCGGCCCGGAATTACGACCGCCTGGTGACCGCCGCCCGGGAGACCTTCGCCGAGCACGGCACCGACACCTCGCTGGAGGAGATCGCCCGCCGCGCCGGAGTCGGCATCGGCACTCTGTACCGCCGGTTCCCGAGCCGGACCGCGCTGCTCGAGGCGGTCTACGTCGAGGAGATCCAGTCCGTCTGCGACCGGGCGTACGACTTCGACCGTGAGTTGGAGCCGTTCGACGCGCTGGCCGCGTGGCTGCGCAGCTTCCTCGGGTACGGCCTGTCCAAGGGCACCCTGGCCAGTGAGCTTACGGTTGCCCTAGGCAAAGACTCGCCGTTCTTCAAGGCCTGCAAGATGAACGTGCAGGATGCTGGCAATCTCCTGCTGGACAAGGCGAAAGCGGCCGGCGAGGTGCGGTCGGAGCTCGAATTGGCGGACGTGATGCGGCTGGTCGGCGGCATCAACATGGGCCGCGACATCGAGCCCGAGCAGGCCAACCGCCTGCTCGACATCGTGCTGTGTGGGCTCAGGCCCGCTGCTCCCGCAGCCGCGCCAGCGAAGGGTTAGCCGCGTCCCGCTCGGTGTAGCTGAGCTCCTGGACCGGCCACTCGATCCCCAGCTCCGGATCGAAGAGATCCACGGCGACTCGCTCCGGCGACCAGTGCTCATTCACCAGGAAGTTGTACGTCGTGTGCGGCGTCACCGTGCAGAACGAATTCCCGACGTCACGCGGCACATACAACGCCTGCTCGGGACCGAGCTCGAACGTCTCCACCCGGCCGAAGGTCTCGTTGTCCCGCAGGTCGACGATCGCCGCGAACACCCGGCCCGACGAAGGCGACATGTACTTGTCCCACGGCTCGGCATGGATACCGCGGACGATCCCGGCTTCGGCGAAGTACGCGACGTTGTGCTGTACGACGTCCATCCCGAGCCCGGCCAGCTTCTCGCGGTGGAAGTTCTCCTTGAACCACCCGTCGTCGTTGGGCTTCACATCCAGCGCGATCCGCAGTACTCCGGGGATCGTGGTCTCCTCGACCTTCACCGGCGCACCTGCCGGCGGGCATCGAGCTGGGCCTGGTCGGCGGCGGTCAGGCCCGCGTGCCAGCCGGCGCCGTTGGTGATGCGCGTCCGGCGGGTCGTCGTGTTCGGGAACAGTTGCGCGAACAACGCGTCCACCTGCTCCTCCCGCTTGGCCAGCACCGGCAGCAGCCGACCTGCATCGGCTTCCGGCACGGCGGCCTGGGTCGCGGCGGCGGTCTGCTCCAACCGCTCGCCGATCCGCAACGCATACGCCATCAGGAACGACTGCCGGAACGACCGCGTCCTGGACTCACCCCGATGGCCGATGTGCTTGCCAGCAGCAATCATCGCGCGATTCGCCTGCACCAGCAGGGAGGTGCTGAGGATCTCGGTGTGCTGCAGATCCACCTCGGCGCCGACGATGGTGACGACGGCCAGGTCGTCGATCACGACCGTCCGGCACCGGTTCGCCGCGGCGACCGCGCCGACCAGCTGAGCCTTGGCGGACACATACGGCGTCTCGACCCACAGCCGCCGCGCAGCCGAGTCGTCCGGGATCTCCACGTCCGCCTCGACCAGCGCGCTGTCCAGCGAGAACTTGGCCATCAGCTCCTGCGCCTTCCCGGACAGCGCCTCCGCCTCATCCGGAAACTCGGTCGCCTCAGCCTTGGCGAGCAGCGCGCGAATCCGGGCCAGCATCTTCCCGTTCGCCGGCACGACGTGGTGCGCCTGGAGCACCGTCGTGCCAGGCAGGGGAAAGATCCGAGCCAGCACCGGGAGTGTTTGGAGGAAACCGGCCAGGGACAGCGCGTGGTGCAAAGTGAGGTAGCGGCCGACGCGGGCACCGGCCGCCCACGCGGTCAGGCTCAGTGCGGTGAAGGGCTGCGGCACGCCGAGGTCAGTCAGTTGTTCAAGCCAGCGTGAGTCGATCGTCGCGGCCTTGTAGCCCACGTGTTCGGCGGCTATCGCGGCCAGCAGCAGCGGCTCGACGCCTGGGTCCAGACTGCGGCGGCCGTGCTGGACGACATCGGCCGGCGCCCAGCCGCGCTCCCAGGTGGTGCGGAGGAGCCCGGTGAGGAAGGACTGCACGCAACGGTCCACCTGCGCCTGGTCGCGCTCGTCGTACGCGCCCAGGCGGGCCAGGTGTTCGTCGGCGCGATCGTCGCGCACCGCCACGACTGCGGCCGTGATCGGTAACAATCGCAGGATTTCCTCGTCACTCACGCCGTTGAGTCTGACACCCACCGAAGTTCCTGCCCAAACGGGAATCCGTTCCCTTGTGGATAACCCCAGTCACTCTGCAGGCTGCCCGAAAGGACGCTGACGCAGCGGAGCCGGGCACCTAGCCTGGCGGCAGTACATCGGGGAGGGGACAGTAATGACGCAGACTGTGGGGGAACTGCGCGCGGCCGTGAGCGGAGCCGTGTTCGCACCGGAAGACGACGGCTACGACACTGCGCGCCGGCTGTGGAACGCAGAACACGTCCGGGAGCCGGCGGTGATCGCCCAGGTTCATTCGGCCGAGGACGTGCAGGCAGCCGTCCGGTACGCCGTGGCTGAGGGGCTGGAGATCGCCGTACGCGGCGGTGGCCACAGCATCGCCGGGCTGTCGTCGGTGGACGGCGGACTCATGATCGAGCTGAGCCGACTCAACCAGGTCACGGTCGATCCCGAGGCCCGGCGTGCTCGCGTCGGCGGCGGTGCGCTGCTGCGGGATCTCGACGCCGCCACGCAGGAGCACGGCCTCGCCGTACCTGCCGGGCTGATCGGCCACACCGGCGTCGGCGGGCTGACGCTCGGCGGCGGCATGGGTTGGCTGACCCGGATGCACGGGCTCACCATCGACAACCTGGAGTCGGTCCAGCTGGTCACTGCGGACGGCAGCATCGTGCGTGCCGCGGAGGACGAGAACGCCGACCTGTTCTGGGCCGTACGCGGTGGCGGCGGCAACTTCGGTGTGGTCACCGAGTTCGAGTTCCGGCTGCACCAGGTTGGGCCGATCGTGAACTTCGGCCTGGCGTTCTGGGGGCAGGACCAGGGTGCGGAGCTGCTCAGGGCGGCCCGCGAGGTGATTCCGACGCTGCCGCGTGAGGTCAACGTGGTGATCGCGGCCTTGAACGCGCCGCCGGCGCCGTTCGTCCCGGAGGAGCACCGCTTCAGGCCAGGTTTCGCCCTGGTGGTGGTCGGGTTCGGTTCGCCCGAGCAGCACGCCGAGGCGGTGGCCCGGCTGCAGGAGACGCTGCCGCCGCTGTTCCAGGTGGTCACGCCGATGCCGTACGTCGCCGTACAGCAGCTGCTCGACGAGGCGAACGGCCCGGGCATGTACCACTACGAGAAGGGCGCATACCTCGAGACGCTGTCCGACGAGGCGATCGACGTGTACACCTCACAGCAGGTGCACAAGACGTCGCCGATGTCGGCCGCGATGATCTACCACCTCGACGAGGGCTATCTCGAGACCGACGACGACGCCACCTCGTTCGGCGGGCAACGGAGCGAGCGCTACGCGATGTTCGTCATCGCGACCACTCCGGTCCCCGAGGCCCTGGGGGCCGAGCGCGCCTGGGTGCGGACCCTCTGGGACGCCATCCAGCCGTATGCGATCAACATCGGCAGCTACGTGAACGGTATGGCCGAGCCCGACGCGGCGCGGATCCGGGCGTCGTACGGCGACAAGTACGAACGGCTGGTGGAGCTGAAGCGGAAGTACGACCCGGACAACGTGTTCCACCGGAACCAGAACATCAACCCAGCGGCAATTGGTAGCTGATGAACTTCTGGTGAGTGACGAAGCCGAGGCCCTCGTACAGACCGAGGGCTCCGGTCGGGTTGTCGGCGTCGACGCCGAGCGCGGCCCGCTGGTAACCGGCCTCTGCGGCCTTGGCGAGAACCTTCGCCAGGGCCGCACGGGCCAGACCGCGCCCGCGGTACGCACGCCGGGTGCCGACCTGGCCGATGTAGAGCTCCCGGACCCCTGTCGCCTCGGTGTCGGCGTCCCACTCGTAGCCGTTGACGTACGCCGCGATGGTGTCGCCGTCCAGCACGTAGTACGACTGCTGACCGCGGAACGCGCGTGATCCGACGTTCCGGGCGCGCCAGCCCTCAGTGGTAGGCGGCGACCAGCCCCAGTGGTCGGAGAAGGCCTCGAAGTGGGCCAGTCGCAACGCTTCCTCGTACGACGTGTCGTACGACCTGAGCTTGAGCCCGTCGGCGACCGGCGCGTCCGGGACCGGCAGGTCGAGCGGCCGGCGCATGTCGAAGAAGTAGCGCTCCTCCTCGAAGCCGAGGGTGCGCAGCAAGGCGTCCGCGCCGGCGTTGGTGCTGTTCGCGCCGACTCCGACCAGACCGGGTGCCTCTGGGTGCTTGGCTGTGTGGAGTTCGCCGGCGCGCTGGATCAGCCAGCGCATCAGCGTCGTGCCGAGGCCCTGCCGGCGCCACTCCGGATGGATGGCGCCCTCGGTGTTGACCCGGTCCACGTCCACCACGGCGGACTTCACGTGCGTGATGCCGTAGCCGATCATCCGGTCGCCGGACCACAGGCCGATGGTGTCCCGGGCCAGGTCGAGGTGCGGGTGCTCCAGCTGCTCGGCCAGGTCCTCGGCGCTGTAGTTCTCGCCGTCCTGGTCGACCTCCTCCTTGGCGGCCACCAGCTCGGCCCACGCTTCCACGTCACCCTTGTCGATCGGGCGCGCCTCGATCCCCTCCGGCCAACTCATGGCACGAAGGTACGGCGTCCGGTCCGTCGAGGCACGTCAATTAGCTCAGTTGCTCGGCGAGTAGCTCAGTTGCTCGGCGAGCCATCGCACCGCCATCGGATAGCGGTACTCGATCCCGCCGTGGGTGCCCTCGAACAGCTCGAAGTGCATCCGTCCGTCCGGCAGACCGACCTGCTGGGCGGCCCGGTGGAACGCGGTCGCGCTCAGGTCGAGGTAGTACTCGTCCTGCTTGCCCGCGTCGATCCACACTGCACGCAGCGAACGCAGCGCGTCGGCGTACTGCGGCTCTTTGACCATCTCGACCGGGTCCCGCGACAGCCAGCGCGCCCAGACCTCCGGGACGATCGAGCCCAGGTCGTCGAACGGCAGCAGTACGGTGCCGTCGGGCTCAGCGGAGTACGCCGACGCGTAGCCGTACATCTCCAGCAGGTGCAGGTCCTCGTTCGTCGTACGGCCGGTCCGGGTCGCGAGCACCTCGAAGTACTTCTCGTAGCTGCCGTCGTACTTGTCCCGCAGCGTCCGCGCACGCTCTGGGAACTCAGGCCGGTAGCAGACGTCGAAGAGCGCGTCACCGGCGTGGGTAGCCAGCGCCCCGAATACGTCCGGCCGCAGCATCGGCATCACCATCGCCGTGTACCCACCACTCGACTTGCCGGTGACAGCGCGGTGGTCGCGGTCGGGGATGGTCCGGTACGTCGCGTCGATCCACGGCACGATCTCGTCGCACAGGTACGACTGGTACTGCCCTGTGCCCGGCGAGTCCAGGCACTGGCTGCCGCCGTACTTCGTCCAGGAGTCGACGAACACTACTACTGCGCGCGGCGCGCTCTCGTCCGAGAACATCGCGTCCAGCAGCTCCGGGTACGGCTGGCGGAACGGAGTCCGGTTGAACCACATCCCGACGTGGCCGGTGTACCCCATCGTCACGTAGATGGACGGGTAGCGGTCCTCTGACTCGTCGTACCCCGGCGGCAGGTAGACCAGCACCGGACGCTCGTGCGGATCGCCGAGCGGGTTCCCGCGCAGCAGTTCGCTCGTGAACGTCAGTTGGTCCAGGCGTCCGTTGAGTTCAGCCGACCACGGCAGCATCCGTACCTCCAGTGAGTCACATCGCGTCAGGGGCCTCGATACCGAGTAGGCCGAGTCCATCCTGCAACACGGTGCGGGTTGCGGTGCAGAGGGCGATCCGGCTTGCTCTGGTCGTGCCTTCGCTGCCGAGAACCGGGCACTGCTCGTAGAAGGTGGAGAGGGCGGACGCTACGTCGTACAGATAGGTGCACAGTCTGTGCGGCTGGAGCGTCTCGGCGACCTGTGCGACGGTGGCGGCGAAGCCGGTCAGGAGGAGGGCAAGCCGCTGCTCGGCGGGGTCCTTGAGTTCAGCGACCTCGGTTGACGCCTCGGCCTTGGACAGGAGTCTGGTGAGCCGGGCGTGCGCGTACTGGAGGTACGGTCCGGTGTTCCCGGTCATCGCGACCATCCGGTCCAGGTCGAACACGTAGTCGTTGCCCCGGTCGCTCGACAGGTCGGCGTACTTGACCGCACCGATCCCGACTGCCCGTGCGGTCGCTGTCCGGTCGACGCCGTCCCTGCCTTCCAGTAGCGAGTCGGCGCGGGCGACTGCGCTGTCGAGCAGTTCAACCAGCTTGACCGTGCCGCCGGCTCTTGTTTTGAAGGGCTTGCCGTTCGGTCCGAGGACGGTGCCGAATTCCACGTGCTCGGCCGGCACGGCCTCCGGCAGCCAGCCGGCCGTCCGGGCAAGCGTGAAGATCATGTCGAAGTGCAGCGCCTGCCGGTGGTCCACGACGTACACGATCCGGTCGGCGTGCAGGGTGGTGATCCGGTGTCTGATCGCGGCCAGGTCTGTTGCGCTGTAGCCGAATCCACCGTCGGACTTCCGGACGATGACGGGGAGCGGACTGCCGTCGCGGCCGAGGAATCCGGGGAGGAACGCGCACATTGCGCCGTCCGATTCCGTCAGGAGGCCTTGGTGGTTGAGCTCGGCGACGATCTGTGGGAGGTCGTCGTTGTAGGCGCTTTCGCCGACTACGTCTTGTCTTGCGAGGTTCGAGCCGAGCAGGGCGTAGACCTTCTCGAAGTCGTCGAGGGAGACGTCGACCATGTGTTGCCAGCTGGCCAGCGTCTCCGGATCGCCGGACTGCAGTTCGACGACCCGCAGTCTGGCCTTGTCGGCGAAGGTGCCGTCAGCATCGAAATGTTTCCGGCTCCGCTCGTAAAGATGCTGCAATCCCTCCAGATCAAGGGATTCCGCGGTCCCGTCCTCCTCGAGCAGCTGCTCGATCATCATCCCGTACTGCGTTCCCCAGTCGCCGACGTGGTTCTGCCGGATCACGTCGTATCCGACGTACGTCAGGACGTTGCACAGTGCGTCGCCGATCACCGTCGACCGAAGATGACCGACGTGCATCTGCTTCGCGACATTCGGCTGCGAGTAGTCGACGACGACCCGTTGGCCTTTCCTGGTAAAGGATTCCGGCTCGTTGACGGCCTTGGCCAGGGTCGACGGCAGCAACGTCAGGTTGATAAAACCGGGACCGGCGATCGAAGGCTTCTCACAGAGGTCGTCGACCTGCAGGTTCTCGATAAGGCGCGCGGCAACCTCCCGCGGAGACTGCTTGAGTGCATTACCGATCCGCAAGGCCAGATTGCTCTGGTAATGGCCGAACTCGGGCTTGGTCGCCGCCCGCAACTCCGGGTCGTACGGCGTACCGAAGGCGGCCTCGGCGGCAGCGGACAGTCTGGTGGCAAGGACAGGCAGAACTGCGGACATAACAGGGTCCTTCGAAGAGACGCGACTGGAACAGGCTGGGGTGTTCAGACAGTGCGTCGTCGTCGCAGGCTGAAGCTCACGCGCGCGGCGTGGATGGGCTTCAGGCTGATCGACATGTCAGCCATTATGCACGAAGTACGCCGACGGTGCCGGTGACCGGTCGGCCAACGGCACGATCGCCGGTACGTCGGTCTCGCCGAGGAACACCCGGCGTACGACGCGCTCCGCGGCTTGCCCGTCGTCGAACTCGCAGAACTTCTCGCGGTACAGGTGCCGGTGTTTCGCCGCCTCCGGCGTGGCGAACGTGCCGTTCCGCAACGCGGCGAACAGCTCGTCGGACGATCGAGCCACCGTGCCGGGCGGAAAGTCGGCGACGTCGAAGTACGTCCCACGCCGGCCGTTGTAGAAGCCCTGGTCCTCGACGTGCAGCATGATCGGCCGGTCGAGGTTCGCGTAGTCGAAGGTGATCGACGAGTAGTCCGAGATCAGTACGTCGGCCGCCAGCATCAGGTCCTCGACCCGCGGGTGCCGGGACACGTCGATCACCTTGCCGTCATGCAACTCCGGTGCCTTGGACAACGAATAGTGCGTCCGGACCATCACCCGGCCATGGTCGCCGGCGGCGTTCGCCAGCTGGTCCAGGTCGAGCTGGAGACCGCTGCCGCCGAGATCCATCAGCCCGGTCGGCAGACGGACGGAGTCGACCCCGTCGCGGAACGTCGGCGCGTACAGGATCACCAGGTGCGAGTCGTCGTACCCGAGGCTCGTCCGGATCGCCCGGACGTCGTCGAGGGTCGCGGTGAGCAGCCGGTCGTTGCGGGGGTAGCCGTACTCGAGCTCCTCGAAGTACGCCGGATAGGTGCGCTCCCAGATCTCCGAGGAGTACCGGTTCGAGGAGAGGTTGTAGTCCCAGCGGTCGACCTGGCGCATCAGCTCCTCGAGGTCGAGGCCCTTCCCGGCCTGGGGGAAGTTGCGCAGGTCGGTGCCCATCGTCTTCAGCGGCGTACCGTGCTGGGTCTGCAGGTGGATCTGGCCCTCGCGCTTCTCGAGCTCCTTCGGCCAGTTCATGTTGCTGACGAAGTACGTCGCCTTGCTGAGCAGCTTCTCGTACGCCGGGGAGTTCGCGACGACGTACTCGATGCCCTCCGGGATCGCGCTCAGGTGATCGTTGTCGACCACCCAGACCCCGCGGATGTGCGGCGCCAGTTCGGCCGCCTTCTCGTAGATCGCCCGCGGGTTGCAGGCGTACTGCTTGAACCAGTACGCCGTGTACGCGGCCAGGTTCGGGTCGAGCTTGCCGCGGCGCAGCATTTGGCCGACCCGCTTGCGCGGGCTGTGCACGTGCAGCATCCGCGCGCTGAGCTTGAGCGTCGAGTAGGTCGCGTAGTCGTCGTGGATCAGCAGCCAGCGTTTGAACCCGCGCGCCGTCCGGTCCGTGGTGTAGCCCTCGGGCTTCCAGCGTTTGGCGAACGCGTGCGCCGCGTGGAAGAACTCGGCCCGGTCGTCGGTGTCGATCCGCTCCGGCTTCGCGAGTACGGCGACGATGTGGTCCAGCGAGCGGTCGAACACGAACCTGCGCCAGCCGGCCAGCTCCGGGTCGGACTGGATGAATGCGTGCACCCGGTCGTACTGGTCGAAGATGTCCCACTGCCGGCGTCCGCTGGTGGCGTGGATGTTGCCGCCGGTCCGGTGCTGCCGGTAGTGCACGACGACCCGGTCCAGGGTGGCGATCCGCTCGGCAGTCAGCATCGTCGAGTACGTCCAGGGCACGTCCTCGTAGAAGCCGGAGGTGAACGCGAAGCTGTGCCGGCTGAGGAACTCCCGCCGGTACGCCTTGTTCCAGACCACCTCGAGGAAGGTCAGGAAGATCGGCCGCTCGGCCGCCGTGAACACCCCGGCGCCCTCCCGCGCGAACGCCTCCTGGCGCTGGCTGGCGACCACCCGGCCGTCCCAGAAGATCCGCTCATAGCCGAACAGCACGATGTCCGGCTGGTTCGTGTTGTCGATCCGGGCGGCGATCGCCTCCAGCGAACCCGGCGTGTAGCTGTCGTCGGCGTCCAGGAACAGCACGTACTCGCCGCGGCACTCCTTCAGCCCGGCGTTCCGGGTCAGCCCGAGCCCGATGTTCTCGTCCAGGTGCATCGCCCGGACCCGTGGGTCGGCCGCGGCGTACTCGTCCAGGATCCTGCCGGAGCCGTCCGGGTCCGCGTCGTCGACCCCGATCACCTCGAAATCGGTGAACGACTGGCTCAGCACAGAGTCCAAGCAGGGCCGCAACCATGCCCGCGAGGCATGGCAGGGGACCACGATGCTAAACCTGGGGACGGTGCCGAGCGCCATACGAAGTCATCCTAGGGTGCAGGCATGAGTGTTGACGTGTTCGAGCCGTTGGCCGGGTTGGAGGGGGTCGGGTCGGCGGCGGCTGCGGCCCGGGATGCGGTCGACGTGCTGCTCCGGGACCGGGGGCTGCGCCGGGTCGGTTCGGACATGACCGCCGAGGCCCTGCTACGCGGCGCCCACGCCTCCGCCGCTCTGGCCGGCAGTACGTCGACGCCGGACGAGGTACGCCGGGGCGCAGCCGACGGACTGGCCTCCGGCGCGGTCCGGCTGACCGGCGAACTGATGGCGCTCGCGCCGCAGCTGGACAAGGCGCCGGTGCAGGTCTGGACCAGACTGCACCAGTTGGCCGCGGCCGATCTGAGCGATGAGGACCAGTTGGGTCATCTTCGGACCAGTCGGGAGCCGGTGCCCGACGACATCCCGGGGCTGCCGCCGGCGCCGGGCGCGGACGAGATGTGGGAGCGGTTGAGCGCTCTCGCGCAGAACCTGACCCGCCCGACCAAGGCGCCCGGCCTGGTCGTGGCCGCGATCGTGCACGCCGAGATCGCCGTCCTCCGTCCGTTCCCGAGCGCGAACGGGCTGGTTGCCCGGGCCGCCGAACACTGCTTATTGGTTGCCAGAGGCATCGACCCGGTCGCGGTCACGGTACCCGAAGGTGGTCACTATGTGTTGCAGGCTTCGTATGCGAGCGGGCTGACCGACTACGCAGTGCAAGGATTGACCGGTGTCCGTGATTGGTTGCTGCGGTCCTGTGAAGCCGTGACAAAAGGTGCCGAGCTGTCGCCGCTCGTGTCCTGAGCCCACATGCGGACGGCGTCCTCAGATTGAGAACGCCGTCGCTGGCACAACATCCTGGTTACCATGCGTGCACCGGTTTGCCGCCACAGGTCTGGCCTGGGTCGAGCTGCCCGTTTGGGATGGGCTGGTCGCCGCGTGGGTGCCTGGTTGCCGTGCAATCTCTACCGGACCCGAAAGTCCTTTGTGGTTCCTTTGTACTCCTGAAACCCCTTTCTGGGAAGGGGATGCGGTGTCTTCATGGAGTTGAGAACAATGAAGCTATCTTCAGCTTTCAAGCACTCCGCGAACGCTTCCGGGAGGCCAGCAACAGTGCCCCGGCGGCAACGGCCGCGACCACGCCGGCCGCTACGGCGGGTCGCCGTACGCCGTGGAAACCCGCGCGTTCGACGGGCTCGGCGAACTCCAGCACCGGCCACCCGCGCTCGACCGCGATGCGGCGCAACGCCTTGTCCGGGTTGACCGCGAACGGGTGCCCGACCGCGGCCAGCAGGGGCTCGTCGGTGATCGAATCCGAGTAACCGTAGGAGGTTCGGAGGTCGTAACCCTCGGCAGCGGCCAGCGCCTCGATCGCGGTCACCTTGTTCGGACCGTACGCATAGTCGGCGATCTCGCCGGTGTACTTGCCGTCAGCAACTACCATCCGGGTGGCGATCACCTTGTCGGCGCCGAGCATCGCGCCGATCGGTTCGACCACCTCGGCGCCGGACGACGACACGATCACCACGTCCCGGCCGGCCGCGTGGTGCTCCGCGATCAGCTCGACCGCCTCGGTGTGGATCATCGGCCGGACGATGTGGTCCAGGGTGTCGGCGACGATCGCCTTGACCGTCGCGACGTCCCAGCCGGTGCACATCGCCGAGATGTACTCGCGCATCCGCTCCATCTGGTCGTGGTCCGCGCCGCCGAGCAGGTAGACGAACTGGGCGTACGCGCTCCGCAGCACGGTCCGGCGGTTGATCAGCCCGCCGGCGTAGAACGGCCGGGAGAACGCGAGCGTGCTGGAGCGGGCCAGAATGGTCTTGTCCAGATCGAAGAAAGCCGCCGATCGAGCCATCCCGGGGTGCGCCATGGGACCGAGCATAGGCAGCTCGGAGAAACGCCGAGGGACCCGGGCTTTTGCCTGGGCCGGTATCCCGTTAGACTGATGAGCAGTGTGACAGTGACACTGGCCGGAAGCGCCCGTTCGGGTGCTGCCAGCGCCCGGGCAACAGACGATCAGTCGAAATTGAACTGAGATGTGTGAGGCCCGGTCTTGGGGGGTACATACCCCCTGACAGTGGCAGACTGTCGCCTCCTGAACGGCCCCCGGCTCCTCCCCCCGAGCCCGTGGCCGAAGACGGCCCCCGGTCACCCCCCCCGCCGGGGGCCGTCGCCTTTCTCCGTTCAGCCAAGTAAGCGTAAAGATTCTCGCTTTTCTGGGCGTGAGAGCGTTCCCACTTTATGCAGGGTCTTGACAATGTAATTGCCTGGTCACAGGTTGTAGAACATGAAACCGCCTGCGTACCGCCCCCAGGCAGCGGTCATCATCAGCCTGCTCGCCGTACTCATGGCCTTCCTGGCCCCCGGTTCCGCCTCCGCGGCTACCAATCTCGTCACGAACGCCGGCTTCGAGTCCGGCACGCTGTCGGGCTGGTCGTGTCCGGCCGGCGGCGTCACGACGACCGCCCCGCACTCCGGCTCGTACGCCCTCCAGGCGACCCCGAGCGGGAGCGACATCGCCAAGTGCTCGCAGTCGATAGCGGTACAGCCCAATACGGCGTACACGCTGTCGGCGTGGGTCAAGGGATCGAATGTCTACCTCGGCGTGGACGGTGGTCCCAGTACGTGGACAACTTCGTCCGGCTGGAGCCAGTTGACCGTCCCGTTCACCACGAGCGCCTCGGCGACCTCGGTGACGATCTACGTTCACAGCTGGTACGCGCTCCCGGCGTACCAGGCCGACGACGTCGTACTGGATGGTCCCGGTGGTACGCAGGACACCACGGCGCCGTCGACGCCAGGTGGTCTGACGGTCGGCAGCCCGACCTCGAGCTCGCTGAAGCTCAACTGGTCTGCTGCCTCCGACGCGAACGGGACCGACCACTACGACGTGGTCCGCGGGACCGGAGCAGCCCAGAGCGTCGGAAACGTCACCAGCTGGACCGCTACTGGTCTGACCGCTTCGACGACCTACTCGTTCAAGGTGCGCGCGTGTGACCCGAGTGGCAACTGCTCGCCGTACGGCGCAACCGTGTCGGGCACGACGTCGGACGGTGGCACCAACCCGCCCGTCGACAACCTGCCGGCCCACGTGCTCACCGGGTACTGGCAGAACTTCAACAACGGCGCGACGGTGCAGAAGATCTCTGACGTGCCGGCGGCGTACGACCTGATCGCAGTGGCCTTCGCTGACGCCGACTCGTCCCGGCCGGGTGCCATCACCTTCAACCTGGACAGTGCTGGGCTCGGTGGTTATACGGTCGCGCAGTTCAAGGCCGACATCGCGGCGAAGCAGGCAGCCGGTAAGAAGGTCATCCTGTCCGTCGGCGGCCAGAACGGCACCATCTCGGTTGCTGATCCCACAGCGGCGTCCAACTTCGCATCCAGTGCTCTGTCGGTGCTACGCACCTATGGGTTCGACGGGATCGACATCGACCTGGAGAACGGGGTCAACGCGCAGTACATGGGTCAGGCGCTGCGTAGCCTGCAGAGCCAGTTCGGCAGCGGACTGGTGATCACGATGGCGCCGCAGACGATCGACATGCAGAGCACGTCGTTCGAGTACTTCAAGCTGGCGCTGGCGATCAAGGACATCCTGACCATCGTCAACGTGCAGTACTACAACTCCGGCTCGATGAACGGCTGCGACGGACAGGTCTACTCGCAGGGCTCGGTCGACTTCATCACTGCCCAGGCCTGCATCATGCTGCAGGGCGGACTGCGTCCCGACCAGGTCGGACTCGGTCTGCCGGCGTCGTCGCGGGCGGCGGGTAGCGGGTACGTGTCGCCGACCGTCGTCAACAACGCTCTGGACTGCCTGACCAAGGGCACCGGCTGCGGCAACTACCGGCCGAGCTCCCCGTGGCCCTCGCTGCGTGGAGCGATGACCTGGTCGACCAACTGGGACGCGGCGAACGGCAACCAGTTCGCGAACCAGGTCGGCAGCCACGTGCACTCGCTGCCCTGATATGCACAGCTATCGACCGGCTCCGGTGCTTGAGGCGCTCGGTGTCTGCTCGGAGGACGAGCAGCTCTACCGGGCGCTTCTGGCCCGACCGGAGTCCACAGCCACTGACCTGACCACGTTCGTCGACTGGCCCGCCAACCGGGTCGGCCGGCATCTACGGTCCCTGCTGTCGCTCGGCCTGGCGTCCCGTACGCCGGGCCGTCCGGCCCGCTACGTACCTGCAGTACCGGATGCTGCGGTCGAGCTGCTCGCGCTGAGGAAGCAGGCCGCGATCGTCGAGGCCCGGCTCGGCGCTTCGGTGCTGACCGCCGAGTTCCGGCAGCCGGATGCGTTCACGGTCATCCGGGGCGCCGAGGCGCTCGCGCAGCGGTTCTACCAAGCGCAGCAGTGTGCGCAGGACGAAGTACTCGTGCTGGATCGCATGCCGTACGCCGTGGAGCCCCGTCGGGCGCATGGTGTGAGGTACCGAACGATCTACGACATGGCGTCGTTGTCGGAGCCGGGCGATCTGATTGCGGCCCGATCGTCGGGTTCCTGCCGGATGCTGCGCGACGTACCGCTCAAACTGATCGTCATCGACCGTCGGACTGCTCTGCTCCCGACGTCATCCGATGTGGTCGTTGAGCTGGGTCCTTCCAGCCTGCTGGACGCACTGCTTCGTCTCTTCGACCTCTTGTGGCAGCAGGCGAGTCCATTGACGCCGGCGGTCTCCGAAGGGCCGCTGACGTCTGACGACCAGCAGCTCCTGTCGCTGGCTGCGGCCGGCCTGACAGACCAAGCCATAGCCCGCCGACTGGGAGTCGCTCAACGAACCGTAGAACGCCGAATGCAGCGCATTCTCAAGGCGCTGGACGCCACCACTCGCTTCCAGGCCGGCCTCCGCGCCGGGCAACGCGGTCTGCTCGTCTAGGCCCTGTCTGGTGGCGCTGCACCACCAGAGAGGACCTAGTCCGTGACGTCGGCCACCGTTGCGTTCAGAGCCTTGGCAAGCGCTTGGGCGTCCACGGTGATGCCGACGCCGTGGTCCCCGCCGCCGATGGAGATGGTGCCGGTGATCCGCTCGTCCGCGATCACCGGCCAGGCGTGCGTGCTGCCGAGCGGCGTGATCGTGCCGCGGACGTAGCCGGTGACGTCGAACGCAGTGTCCTTGTCCGGCATCGAGATCCGGTTCACGCCGAGCAGCGCCCGCAGCTTCGGCCACGCGATCTCGCGGTCACCTGGCACCAGGATGAACCGGTAGTCGTCGTCCGACAGCCGCACGACGATCGTCTTGATCAACCGGGCCGGCTCGATACCCCGCGCCGCCGCGGCCTCCTCCAACGAGTTCACCCGGCCGTGCCTGGTCACCTCATAGGTGAGCCCCAACTGGTCAGCCGCATCCGTCGCCTTAGTCACCTGGCTAGTTTTGCACCTTGCTCGGGACGTTCTTGAGCAGGACGGCCAGGATGAACGTCACGACGAACAGCGCCCCTGCCTCGGCTGCGACACCAGTCCACGCCGCGCGGCTCCACGCCGTACCTGCGAGGCCGCCGAAGACTGAGGACCCGAGGTAGAAGGAGAAGAGGTACATGCTGGAGGCCTGTCCAGTTCCGACGCCGCTTGCGTGCGCTCGAGCCGGCACCCAGCCGCTGGCTACTCCGTGCACGGCGAAGAACCCGGCTGTCATCACAGCCAGCCCCAGCACGATCAGCGGCAGTGGAGCGGCGAGCGTGATGGCTACTCCGGCCAGAGTGATCAGACACCCGATCGGCACGACTGCCCGTCGCCCATAGCGGTCGGCGAGCGTCCCTGCCGTCGCTGAGCCGGCCGATCCGAGCAGATAGACACAGAAGACCAGCCCTGCTGCCCCAGCGCTCAGGTGGTAAGGCGAGCCGGACAGTCGGAAGACCGCTCCGTTGTAAACGGCGACGAACGCACCTACAGCTGTGGCGGCGATGCCGTAGAGCGCTAGCAGGGCCGGATCTTTGAGCACCTGGATGGAGAACAGGTCGCGTCGGCGAGGGGCCGGGCTTGGGCGGAAGTTCCGCGACGCGGGGAGGAGCAGCCAGACGACCGCAGCGCAGAGTACGCCGACCGCGGCGATCCCAGCGGTCGCGAACCGCCAACCGCCGAGGTCCGACAAACCTCCCGCGATGAGGCGCCCAGCCATGCCGCCAACCGCAGTACCCGCGATGTAGAGGCCGCTGGCTCGTGCGTGACTGTCCTGGTGCACCTCCTCGCGCAGATACGCCATCGCCACAGCTGGCAGACCGGCCATAGCGATTCCCTGCAGACCCCGCAGCGCCAGCAACGCGTGCCACGTCGGAGCGAACGCGCTGAGCAGTGCGAACGCCGTCGTTGCGGCGACCGACCAGCGCATCAGATTGGTACGGCCGAGAACCTCGGACGCCGGACCGGCGACCAGCAGCGCGAGACCCAGTCCGAACGTGGCGAACGACACGCTGAACGCGCTCTGGCTGGGGGAGACATGGAAGGCGTCGACGAGCTGGGGGAGCAGCGGCTGCGTGCTGTAGAGGAGAGCAAACGTGGCCAGTCCGGCCGCGAACAGTGCGACGGAGAGCTTGCGGTACTCCGGGTCTCCGGGCAGGTACCCGGTCTGGCGGGCAACGGACTGGTGCATGTCTTCGACGGTCGCACGCGTGGAGCGATACGTAAAATGTCAATCTCAGCAGAAATCGATACGATTTCAGTATGCATGTCGAGGATCTGCGGTGGTTCGCCGTACTCGCGGAGACCGAGCACCTGACCGAGGCGGCGGCTGCGCTGGGGACCAGCCAGCCGAATCTGTCCCGGTCGCTGCAGCGGGTCGAGCGAGCGTTCGGGGTGGCGTTGTTCGAGCGGGAACGCCGCGGCGTGCGGCTGAATCCGTACGGCCGGCTCGTGCTCGAGGCCGCGCGAGCCGGGACGGCTGCGGTCGACACCGCTCGTCGGCGCATTGATGCGCTCGTCGACCCGGAGTCCGGGACTGTGCGGCTGGCGTTCCTGCACTCGGTCGCGACCAGTCTGATGCCGGACCTGCTGAAGGCGTTCCGCGCGGACGCGCCAAATATCGAGTTCGCGCTGCGGCAGGAGCCGGCGCACGACATCGTCCAGGACCTCGAGACCGGTGAGGCCGAGATCGCGATCATCGCGCCCCGGCCGGACCCCGAGCACTTCGGCTGGCATCTGCTGGAGCGGCAGCGGCTGTGCCTGCACGTGCCGCCCGGGCACGCTCTGGCTTCTCGGCATCGGGTCGAGCTGGAAGAGGTCCGGGACGAGCCGTTCGTCGCTCTGCAGCCCGGCTTCGGCTTCCAGCGGGTGACGGACCGGTTGTGCCAGGCCGCGGGGTTCACTCCGCGGTTCGCGTTCCAGGCGACCGACCTCGCCACGATCGACAGCCTGGTCGGTGCGGGCCTCGGCGTGGCGATCCTGCCGGCCGGTGCGGTCCGCGGGAACGACAGCGGCGCGGTGTCTGTCCCGCTGGCCGGCGTACAGGCCCGTCGGGAGATCGGGATGGCGTGGCGGCTGAGTACGCCGCTGACGCCTGCAGCGGAGCGTTTCCGGACGTTCGTCCGATCCCGGAAGGTCACGTCCAGCTGACTGTTATGACAACGACTTCCGTAGCGTTCGTCCAATTTTCCAGGTGTCGACTTGCAGTGAGAGGCCTTTCCACCGCACTCTTTCCTGCGTGAGGAAGCGCCTGGGTTCGTTCCGACCGAGTCGCCGGCTGCTGTTCGCAGCTGGGACGGCGGCGGCTGCGTCGACGGTTGCGGCGGCGTCTGCGACCTCCGCAGCCTCTGCGGCTGAGGCGGTCCCGGTCTCCCCGCAGTCAGAGACCGACGGCGCGACCGGACTGGCCTATCTGGGCAACTACGGCTCCGGTGTGCTTGGCGCCTGGGAGCGCCAGGCCCGTGCGATCTCGAACGAGGCGCAGATCCGCCGGACGCGTGAGAACGACGGCGTGTTCATGTTCGGCGACAGCATCGGCGTCCAGGACGGACCGGCGCTGGCCCGCCAGTTGGCCCAGCTCGGCATCATGACCGCTGTGCACAACTGGGCCGGTCGCCCGGTGACCCCCGCGGTCGACGCGCTGGACACCTGGGCCCAGGACTACGGCCTGCCGCACCGGATCCTGATGTCGGTCGGCTCCAACGACATCTTCACGCCGCCCGCGGTCGCCGCGCAGGTCGACCGGACCATGCAGATCGCCGGCCCGGAGCGGACCGTCTACTGGGTCAACGTCCAGGCCGCCCGCACCGCGTTCATCCCGGAGATCAAGGTCGCCGACCAGCGCAACAGCGCGTGGATCAACCTGCAGCTCGCCGAGGCGGCGCGCCAGCACGAGAACCTGCGCATCATTCATTGGGCCGAGCACCTGGCGTCCAGCCCGAACCGGCTGGCCCGCTATCTCCGCGACGGCCTGCACCCGTCGATCCCGCTCGGGCGGAACGCCCGCAACGGCCTGATCATCGAAGCGATCAAGGCCGGCTGAGCGCGGCTCGTCGCCGCACCCAGCCGGACCCTGTCTCAGAAGCCCGCGGTGATGCGGGTGAAGTCCCAGTCGCCCTGGGCGATGCCGCTGCAGTTCGACACCACACCGCCGCCGGCGCAACCGCGGTCGCGGTTGACCGACCAGAACGCCAGCCGGCCGAGCCCGTTGCTCTTGGCCCAGTTGGTGATGTTCTGCCAGGTCGCGGTCGTCGTCATCTCCTGCTGGTCGGACAGACCGTTCATGCCGGAGATGCCCTGGTGCGCGTACGCCTCCGCGGTGGACCAGCCGAAGGTGGACTTGAGCTTGTTGTTCAGGCCCTGGGACGCGCCGACCGTGTCGTTGTAGATGTTCGAGCTGCCGAAGTCGAACGGCATCAGCGTGAAGATGTCGATGTTCGCGCCGAGTGCCTTGGACTGGTCGATCAGCCGGTTGCCGTAGTACGTCGGACCGGTCGTCGACGTACCGAACGTGACGATGGTCTGGATACCCGGGTTGTTCTGCTTGACGATCTTGAGCGCGGTCAGGATGCGGTCCTGCACGGCCTCGTTCTCGAACTCGTCGGAGTTCTCGATGTCGATGTCGATCGCCTTCAGGTTGTAGGCGTTGATGACCTGCTGGTACGCACCGGCCAGCGCCTCGGGAGTGCTGCAGTTCGGGCCGAGCTTGTTGCCGCTCCAGCCGCCGAACGACGGTACGACGTCACCGCCACCGGCCCGGATCGCCGCGATCGCGCTGGCATCGGCACCGCCTTGGAGCGGCCGGGTGCTGTCCCAGGCCGGGCTGCAGCCGCCGCCGGACAGGACGAACGCCATGGTGAACCACTTGATCCCAGTGGCGTTCATCACGGTCGACGGGCTCGGCGGGTCACCCCAGCCCATGTAGAGGTACGGCGCGGCCTGCTTGGTGCCGGTGTTGCCGCCACCGGTGCCTGTGGTGACCGAGACGGAGTTGCTCTTCGGTCCCTCACCGGCGCTGTTGGATGCGCTCACCTGGTACGAGTACGACGTGTTCGCGCTGAGCCCGGAGTCCGTGTAGGGCGTGCCGCTGGGCGAGCCGACTTTCGAGCCGTTGCGGTACACGTTGTAGCTCGTGGCGCCTGATGACGCGGACCAGGACAAGTTGACCGACGTGCCTGACGCCGTACCCGAGAGGCCTGTGGGTGCACCTGGTGCGGTGCCGCCACCGCCGCCCGAGCAGGAGCCGCCGTTCAACCGGCAGGACGCGACGCCGGCGAAGTTGCCCGGGCTGCCGTTGAAGCCGAAGCTGACGCTTGCGCCGGGCGCGAGCGGTCCGGCCCAGCTCGGCGGGGTGAACGTGTGGGTCTGTCCGCTGCTGGTGTGGTTGGCGTCCCAGGTGCTGGTGACGGTGTACCCGGACGGGAAGTCGAGCGCGACCGACCAGGTGCTGAGGGAGCTGGTGGTGCCGTTGGTGACAGTCACCTTGCCCTCGAAGCCGCTGCCCCAGTCGGACACTTTGGTGAAGGTGGCAGAGACTCCTGCCGCGCTGGCCGCCTGTGCGGTCAGCAGAGCGATGACCACGGCCGAGATGGCCGCTATCGCCAGGGTGATACGTCGTTTCATGATGCTCCGATCAGTTGGGGCGGTACGTGATCAGACCTGGCCCCAGAGTGCGGGGACGTTCGGCGGCTCCCAGCCGGTCAGGGATGTGTGGCCCTGGATGCACCTGTAGGTGACGCCGTTGTAGGTCACCAGCGCACCTGTTGCGTACGTCGTGTTCGGCGCCCACGGAGTGGCCGATGTGGGCGGCGTCGTCGGCGGGGTGGTGGGAGGCGTGGTCGGGGGAGTTGTGGGTGGCGTGGTCGGCGGCGTGGTCGGCGGGGTGGTCGGCGGGGTGGTCGGCGGGGTGGTGGGAGGCGTCGTCGGAGGGCCGCTGCAGCCGGCGGTGTCGGCGTTGACCGAGTCGACCACGTTGTTGAACAGGGTCACGCCCGGGTCGAGTGCCTCGAGGGAGTACATCATCGCGCCGGCCAGACCGTTGCAGTGCTGGTAATCGGCCTTGGCCTTGATCGACCGGGCGTTGTCACCGGACCAGAACGTGCCGTTGCTGTAGAACCACGAGGACTTCGTCGCGTCGTCGAAGTACGTCGATGACGGGTTGTCGACGAAGCCGGTGAGCTCCTTGTAGAACGAGACACCTGGCACGTTGCCGCTCAGCGCATGTCCGTCGGCCGGTCCGGTCGCGGTCTGGTACTTGCCGTTGGCTGTGGCCGGCACACCCTTCCATCCCCTGTAATAGAAGGGGTATCCGATGCTCAGCTTGTTCGCCGGGAACCCACCGGGGATGCCGTACGCCGAGTCGCCGGTCGTCCACGCCTTCACCGCAGCGTCGACGGAGTACTTGCCCTGACCCGGTGGGATCGGGTTGCTCGGGTCGTTCGGCGCTGTGTAGAGCGGGTCCTGGAAGTTCGTCGGCCCGGTGGCTTCCCAGCCGCCGTGCATGTCGTACGTCATCACGTTGTTGTAGTCGAGGTACTGGCCGATCTTGTTGGTCTCGATCGTCGCGATCTTGTCCTGGCCGGCCGGAGTGGCGGCGGTCAGGTAGTACCGCTTGCCGGTCTGGCTGCCGTACGCATTGAGCTGGCTGCGGAACTCGGCCAGCAACAACGTGAAGTTCTGCTTGTCGGCAGCGCTGTAGTGGTTGCCGACGTGACCGTTCGGCGAGCCCGGGTACTCCCAGTCGATGTCGACACCGTCGAAGATGCCTGCTGCAGAACCAGCGCCGCCGAACCCGTCGATGACCGGCAGGTCGCCCTTGAGGAACATGTTCACGCAGGAGCTCACCAACGCCTTGCGCTTGGCGTCGGTGGAGGCGGCGTCGGAGAAGTACTTCGAGTAGGTCCAGCCGCCGATCGAGATCAGGATCTTCAGGTTCGGGTACTTCGCCTTGAGCTTCTTGAGCTGGTTGAAGTTGCCCTGGATCGGCTGGTTCCACACGTCTCCGACTCCGTCGACGCTGATGTCCGCGCCGTACGACTTGCCGTAGTCCGCGAACGCGTCACCCGCACCGTCGCCGGCGTTCGGGTTGTTCTCGTCCTGCGAAGCGGCCTTGTTGGCCATGAAGCAGGTGTGGTTCGTCGGATCGATGTTCGCGAACGCGTAGTTCAGGAAGTCCAGCTTGCCGGCCGCGCCGGTCGTGATCAGGTTCTTGGGGTAGAAGCCGTTGGCGTAGATACCCCACTGGGTGAAGTACGCCGTCTTGACGCCGCCGCTGGACGCCTGCGCTGTGGTCGCGGCGTTGGCGGTGGTGGCGTCCTGGCCGGCGAGCGAGACGCCGGCGGCGGTGAGCAGAGCGGTGGCCGCGACAGCTGAGGTGGCGGCAAGCATGCGTAATCGACTCATCAGAGATCCTCCGGAGCGATGGGACGGAAGCGGTCCGGTGAAATTTAGTTAAAGACGCTTCGAAAGGAACCGTAACCGTTCCCGGCTAGTTGGTCGCCGCCTCGTCGTGGCGGGTTCCCGCTGCTGACGGAAACCCGACAATGCTTTGTCCACAGGGATTCCACTCGCGTGCCCGAAGCGGGCCGAACAACGGCATCTTCTTGGCATGGACACGAAATCACCAACCACCTCGGTGCTCATGGCAACTACCAACGAAGCCCTGCTCGACGATCTGTTGCGGTTGGCTGCGGCCGCTTCTGTCACGCCCCTGGTCGAGCCGGACCTGCACGGCCTCCGGCGCAACTGGCAGACCTGCTCGCTGGTTGTGATCGGCCGCGACCTGGCCGAGCCGTTGGCCCGCCTCCAGCCGGCCCAACGACCAGGAGTCGTCGTGGTCGGCTCGGCCCTCGACGGCGACGACCTCTACCGCTGCGCCTTCGATGTTGGCGCTGATGTGGTGTGCCGGCTGCCTGACGACGAGTCCTTGCTCGCCGGCAAACTGGCCGACGCCCTGGACGGTGTGAATCGCAAGGCCGTCACGCTGGCCTTCGTCGGCGGCTGCGGGGGAGCGGGAGCCACCACGCTCGCCGCTGCGGTCGCGGTTCTTGGCAATCGGCGCGGATTCCGGACGATGCTCATCGACGGCGATCCACTCGGCGGCGGCATAGAGCTTGCCCTAGGCATCGAACGCGATCCCGGCGACCGCTGGCCGAAGTTGTTGAACGCTTCGGGTCGCGTCAGTGCAGCGGCCCTTCGCTCTGCGCTGCCATCCGTCGACGGCCTCGCCGTACTGTCCTGGGATCAGTCCGACGTCACCGTGCTTCCCCCGGACACCATGAGCTCGGTCATCGGCGCCGCCCAACGCAGCAACGACCTCGTCGTCCTGGATCTACCGCGCCGGGCCGATCCGACTGTCGAGGAAGGTTTCATCCGCTCCACCGCGACCCTCCTCGTCGTCCCCTGCGACGTCCGCTCTGTCGCGGCCGCGAAGCGCCTCTCCGGCCCTCTCCGCTCCGTCGCCGGCGACCTCCGCGTAGTAGCCCGCAGCACCCGCCCCGCCCTGTCACCTGCTGACGTCTCCACCCATCTCTCCTTGCCCTTAGCAACAAAACTGGGCATCGACCGCACCCTCCCAGCCGCTATGGATCAGGGCCGCTTTACCCCCAGTCCCCGAAGCCCTCTAGGCCGAGCCGCCACCACCCTCTTGAACCTCTTCGACCTGGCCGACCCGGCAGCGGCATGAGCGCAGCCCCCGTCCTACCTATCCGAGTTGGTGATTCTGTGACTACCGCAGTCGTCCCCGCCGACCTGCTCGACCGCGTCCGCGGCACGCTGGCGGTCACCGGCGCAGAGCCCACACCTGTCCAGGTAGCGGCAGCCCTCCGCGCCGACGGCACCATCTGCGGCGACGCCATGGTCCTCGCCGTCGTCACGGCCCTCCGCCGCGAAGCTCTGGGCGCCGGCCCACTCGACAGCCTCCTGGCCGAGCCAGGCGTAACCGACATCCTCGTGAACGGGCCCGACGAGGTCTACATCGACCGCGGCAGAGGCCTCGAGTTCGTAGCCATCCGCACCGGCGACGAACCCGCCATCCGCCGCCTGGCCACCAGGCTCGCCGCCGCAGCCGGCCGCCGCCTCG
The DNA here is from genome assembly GCF_004217145.1 of Kribbella rubisoli. GTDB lineage: Bacteria > Actinomycetota > Actinomycetes > Propionibacteriales > Kribbellaceae > Kribbella > Kribbella rubisoli. The sequence goes on from NZ_SHKR01000013.1 coordinate 537,236, forward strand.
ACGACTCCACGCCGTACGTCGACGTCCGCCTCTCCGACGGCACCCGCTTCCACGCCGTACTCGCCCCGATCGCCGCCCCAGGCACCTGCCTGTCGCTCCGCGTCCCCTCCCGCAAGGTCTTCACCCTCGACGACCTCGTAGCCGCCGGTGCACTCCCGCGAGCCGGTGTGACAATCCTCCGCGACCTCCTCGGCTCTCGCCTGGCGTTCCTCATCAGCGGCGGCACCGGCACCGGAAAGACAACCCTCCTCAGCTCCCTGCTCTCCTTGGCCGACCCGTCCGAACGCCTGGTGCTGGTAGAAGACGCCAGCGAGCTCCGACCCGACCACCCACACGTAGTCCGCCTGGAAGCCCGCCCGCCCAACGTAGAAGGCACCGGAGAGATCTCCCTCCGAGACCTGGTCCGCCAGGCCCTCCGCATGCGTCCAGACCGTTTGGTAGTAGGCGAGGTCCGCGGACCCGAAGTCGTAGACCTCTTGATCGCGTTGAACACCGGCCACGAAGGCGGCTGCGGCACCATCCACGCGAACTCGGCCGCCGACGTGCCTGCTCGTCTCGAAGCGCTCGGTGCCCTGGCCGGGCTCACCCGAGAAGCCATCCACAGCCAAATCACCTCAGCCCTACACGCTGTGATCCACCTGACCCGAACCCCCACCGGCCACCGCCGAATAGCCGAGATCCACACCTTCACCGCTCATCCCAACGGCCCTCCAACCACCCACCCCGCCGTCACCTTCCACCCCGACAACACCCTCACCCTCCACCCACCCGCCGACCTCTTCACCAAGCTCCCCGCGACTGCGGTGGATGCGGCATGACCCCAGCCTTCCTCGCCGCCGCCCTGACCCTCCTGACCTGCACGCTCGCGCTTCCACCGCCAGCCGCAGCCCTCCATCGCCTGCAAACCCACACTGGCAAGCGCCCCAACCTCACTCGCAGCCCTCTACGAATCCGGCTAACCCGAGCGGTTCTCCTGGCCCCTCCAACCGCTTTGGCCACAGCGATCCTCGGCCCTCAAGCCCTCGTCTCAATCTTCGCCATCACTGCCGTACTGATCCTGATCGCCAACCAGCGAGCCCAACACCAGCACCAGAAATCCACAGCCGCCCGCCGCACCAACATCATCGAAGCCCTGGACGTACTAGCAGCCGACCTTTCCGCCGGCCGCCCGCCCATCGCTGCCCTAGAAGGTGCAGCTTCCATCAGCCCAGACCTAGAAGTAGCTCACGCCGCAGCCAAGCTCGGCGCCGACGTCCCCACCGCCCTGATCCGAGCATCAACCAAGCCGGGCGCCACCAGTCTCCGAGCTCTGGCCGCCGCCTGGCGAGTCACCGAGGAGTCCGGCGCTGCCTTCGCCGCCCTCACCGAACGCCTCGCCAACTCCCTCCGAGCTGACGAAGCCATCCACCGCCAAACAGAATCCAGCCTCGCCGGCGCCCGCTCCACCGCCCGAATCCTCGCCATCCTCCCCGCCTTCGGCATAGCCCTCGGCTATGCACTGGGCGCCCATCCCCTCACCTTCCTCACCGCCACTCCACCCGGCTGGCTCTGCCTAGCAGCAGGCCTGGCCCTCACTACCGCAGGCCTCCACTGGACCACCCGCCTCTCACGACCCGAAGCTCCGCATGTCTGAAGCCTTGACCGCCGCAACGGCAGTTGCCCTAAGCACCTATCTCGCGCTCCCGCCCCGCCCTAACCTCCGCCGCCTAACCCGCCCTCAACCCCGCGGCGGCCCCCGAACCCCACCCCACCACCGCCTAGTCGCAGCCACCACAGCCCTAGGCGCCCTACTCCTCATCGGCTTTCCCTGGGGCGCGATCCCAGCAGCCATCGCCCTGTACGCCGTCCCGCGAGCCCTCGCCCGCCTGGAACCAGCCGCCACCAAACAACGCAACACCCAACTGGCCCGCGACCTCCCACTAGCCATCGACCTACTAACCGCCTGCCTCCGAGTCGGCCGCCCACCCCAACACGCACTAGCCCTCGTAGCCGAAGCCCTCCCCGGTCCCCTGGCCGACCTCTTCACGAAGATCGCCCACCACCTTGCCCTCGGCGCCGACCCAGCCACCGCCTGGGCTCACCTACGCGCCGAGCCCGCCTGCGCCCCCATGGCCCGAGCCATCACCCGCTCGCTCCGCTCCGGCGCCCCACTGTCCAAAACCCTCGAACACCTGGCGGACGAAACCCGCCGCTCCCACCACCACACCGCCGACCAACAAGCAAGAGCCACCGAATCCCGAGCCGCCCTCCCCCTAGGCCTCTGCTTCCTTCCAGCCTTCGTCTTCCTCTCCATAGTCCCCACCATCGCCGACTCCCTGATCCCGTACGTCCTGACCCCGTAATCCACAACCCCAAAAGTCCTCAAGAAAAACCCACCCAACAACGGCATGTTCTCAGCAAGCAACCCAGCCGAATCCCAGGAGATATCGAATGCCCACCCCAGTAGTAGCCCTAAGCAACCACCTCCATCCCACCCACGCCTTCGACGCTCCAAACCCCCACGACCCCCAAGCCACTCACTCCGACTCCCGTACTCCAGAGCACGTGCCCAACACCCGCGAGCACCGCCGCGCCCGCACACTCCGCCGCGTCCGCTCGCGCACCCTCCGAGGCCTCCGCACCCGCACAGAACGCGGCGCCGCAACCGCCGAGTACGCCGTCACGATCGTCGCCGCCTGCGGCCTGGGCGGCATCTTGGTAGCCCTCCTCAAATCCCCCGTAATGCAGAACGCCCTGAAAGCCCTCATCAACTACGCCCTGAAGATCGCCGGCGTCGAAGGCGTCCACCTCTAACCACTCCACAATCAGGCGACCGGTCGGCCCACCCCTCCCCGACCGGTCGCCACCCCAAGGAGCCCTCCAATGTCCCGCCCGGTCCCCCACGCCAGCCCCACAGACGATCCCAACGGCCTCCATCCCACCCCGGGCTCCAGCCCGACCACCTGCTCCGATGGCACCACCCGCGCCAACCGCACCACCTGCTCCCGCGGCACCAAGAGTTGGCACCGCAGCGACCGAGGCGCGGTGACAGCCGAGCTGGCAATCGCACTCCCCGTCCTGTTCTCCCTGCTCTTACTAGGCATCTGGTCCATCGGTCTCGTCGTACTCAACATCCGATGCATCGACGCAGCCCGAGACGTAGCCCGCGCAGTAGCCCGAGGCGAACCACCCGATCAAGCAAAAGCCATCGGCCACCGCACCATCCCCACCGGCACGATCACCATCACCCGCGAGTCCTCAGACATCCACGTAACCGTCACTGCAACCCCAACCCACACCCCTCCACTTCTCACCCTCCTAACTCCCACCCGCCTAACAGCAACCGCCACCCTCCAAGCCGAACCTGAGACGACCCCATGACCCACTCGGAGCGAGGCAGCGCCACCATCCACACCCTCGTAGCCGCCGTACTCCTCACAACAGCCCTAGCCGCAGCCATCCTCTGGTCCACCATCTCCACCGCCCGCCACAAACTCGCCATCGCCGCAGACCTAACCGCCCTAAGCGCCGCCCAATCCCTAGCCACACCAGCCACCCAACCGACAAACGACTCCGCCCCGACCCCAGCCTCCGCCCCGACCCCAGCCTCCGCCCCGACCCCAGCGTCTGCGCCGACCCCAGCGTCTGCGCCGACCCCAGCGTCTGCGCCGACCCCAGCGTCTGCGCCGACCCGGGCCTCTGCGCCGACCCGGGCCTCTGCGCCGACCTCGGCCTCTGCCCCGAGTCCGGCCTCCACACCGGCCGCCAGGCTGGTCCCGTCCGCGGGCTCGGAGTCCCCATCAGAGCCCCTGCCGACGACCGGGGCTGCACCTGCCGCCTCATCACTCATCATCTCCTCCGCGCACACCGACACATCCCTGACCACGCAGCGACTTCGAGCTACGCACCCGTCAATCGCCGATCAACAGCCGACCGTCACCGCACCCGCCATCCCACCCGCCACGCCGTGCGAAACCGCCGCCCGCATTGCGATCCTCAACAAGGTGCACCTCACCAACTGCAACGCGACCACCGACGATGTGACCGTGGAGGTATCACTCGAGCTCGATCTCCCGCTGGCCCATCCGACCCTCAGCGCAACTGCCCGGGCCGGTCAACTCTGACGCCACCCCACCCGGCAAACTTGAGCCTGGTTCTGGTGTGGTCGCGATCTGGTCGCAATCTGGTAGAGATGCCGCGTTGATGTGGACTACTCGTGTTGCCGCGCTCCATGATCTGGAACCGAGTCCAACTCATCTTCCCGGACGTACTTCCCCGACGCCCGGACGGTTACCTCGGAGGCACGCTTGCCCGACCGGATTCGGCTGTTGCTGGTTGACGACCAGATCCTCAGCCGAGGCTTGCTCCGCAGCGGTCTGGAGCGCGAGCGCGATCTGGAGATCGTTGCCGAGCTCAACAGAACCGACGACGTCGTAGGCGCGGCGAAACGGCACCGCGCCAACGTCGCGCTACTCGACGCGGGCGGACCGGGGAACCACAGCATCACTGTCACCACCAAGCTCCGTACGTCGATGCCGGAATGCCGCGTAGTCATGCTCACCACCTACGGTCGGCCAGTGCACCTCCGCCGCGGCCTAGATGCCGGCGCCAAAGGCTTCGCGCTGAAGGGCTGCCCAGCGCCCCAACTCGCAGACGCCGTACGCCGCGTGCACCTAGGCCTTCGCGTAGTCGACGCCAACCTAGCCGCTGAGACGCTGCAGTACTCCGAAACCCCACTCGACCAGAACGAGACCGACACCCTGCGCGCCGCCCGCGAAGGCGGCTCCGTAGCCCTGATGGCCCGCAAACTCCAGGTCTCCGAGCGCGTCGTACGCACCCGCCTCTGGTCCGCAATAGGCAAAACCGGAGCCCGCACCCGCTCCGACGCCATCCAACTAGCCGAACAAAACGGCTGGCTTCTCGACTAGCCGCGGCAGGTTGTGGCGAGGTCGCGGAGGTGGCGCACGGTCTGGGGGAACGTGTGGAGGTCTTGGCTGATCAGGGCGGCCAGGTCTTGGCCTTGCGTCCAGCCTGGTGCGGGTTCTTTGCCCACTTCGACGTCGAGGCGTTCGGCGAGGTGGCACAGGTGGAGCGAGACTTTGCGGACGAACAGGTCGTCGCCGGTCGGGGCCAGCGCGCCGCCGGAGTCGATGTACTCCTGGAGGATGCGGCAGATCCGGGCAGGGTCATCACCGCCGAAACTCAGCGCGGCGCGGGAGATTTCCAGGGTGGCGCTTTCGCAGGCCACGCTCTCCCAGTCGATCAGGACGGGGCCTTCGGCTGAGACCAGGACGTTGTACGTCTCGAGGTCGCCGTGGCTCAGTACCTGGTCGCCGGCTGTGGTGAACGCGGCTTGGATCGACTGGCCCAGCTCATAGAAGAAGCCGACCTTGTCGCCGAGTGCAGCTGCCCACGGCTTGGCCTGGCTTCGGCCGAGAGCGACCCACTCCTCCCAGCGGTCGCGCGGGAAGACTCCCCACCAACGCCATTCGGGCTGTACGCCGGGCAGCGGCATCAGCCCGTGTAACCGCGCAGCGACCCGTCCGAGCCACGCTGCCACGTCGTCGGCAGGTGTGAGCGTGCGGTGCTCGATCCAGTCGTACAGGCGAACAGTGCCGAACTCGTGCACCCGGGCCGCATATCCGAAGGCCGGAGCCCGCGGTTCGACCGGCCGGGCGATTGGCAGGCCTTGCGCGAGTGCGGCCGCTTCCAGCGCCATGCCCTGCTCGATGTGGGTCCACCATGGTGGGTCGTCGAGGCCCCACAGCCGTTTGACGAGATAGTCGGCTGAGGCTGTTCGAAGACGCCAGGTCTCGAAGCTGGTGTGCTGGACCGGCGTCAGAGGCTCGATGGACCGGCCGAGTCCGAAGGCCTTGCCGATGGATTCCGCCGCGTGCGTCACGACTCGAGTTGGTCCAGGAGCCAGCGGGGGCCGACGGCGGTGGCGCCGGTGGGGTCTGTGCGCTGGCGGAGGCCGCGGTCGGCGGTGACCACGGTGATCTCAGGGTTGTGGGGTTGGGCCGCGGCCTCGGCGGTGACGGCGGCGATGGTGTCGTCGCCGGAGCCTGGGGCGAGTACGACGCGCAGAGTGCCGGTGTCGGGAGCGTCGGGGCCGGTGACGGCGGCTCGGGCGGCGCCTTCGAGGATCACGACGATGTCGGTCGTGTCTTGCAGGCGTTGCTGGAGTACGGCGAGCTTCGTGAGGAGACGTCGAGCTGCGCCGGAGCGATCGCGCCACCAGCCGTCGGGGCGGGAGCCGACCACATTCGCAGCATCTACCACGATCACCTGGGGCCGCTCGCTCGTCATGAGGTCAGTCTGCAGGACAGCGGGTCAGGTGCATGTCGAGAGGAACTCGCCAGTGTGGGTGACGAGGATGTGGGGGCCAGGCGTCGCGGAGATGCGTTCGACGGACGAACGGATGGGGTGGCGGGTGCCGTCGGGGGCTATTACGAGGGTGTTGGGGGCGTCCACGGCGATCAGTTCGTCGTCGGCTCGGAGTAGGACGGGGGAGGTGTAGGACCAGGAGATGGCGGTTCGGCCGGAGGATAGGGCTTCTAGGGTGGCGGCGGGGAGTTCGTTGGGGCCTTCGGCGTCGGCGTCTACGGCGATCCAGGTGGTGGGGCTGCCTGGTGGGGTGAATGAGGTGGGGTTGTGCCAGTCGCTGCCGCCGATGGGGGTGGTGCCTTCGAGGCCCCAGGCCTGCCACCAGGCGACGGGGCCGCCCCAGGTGTGGTCGAGCCAGGAGGAGTGCCAGATTTCGGCCAAGGCCGGGTGTTCGGGGAGCGGGTGGCGCCAGGCGCAGTCGCCGCCGAGGGGGTGGTTGATCGAGAGGAGGCCGCCGCGGCGGGCGACCTCGGATACCCAGGTGGCGGCGGGGCGGCGGAAGTCGATCGCGCCGATCTCGCCGAACGCGTTGGCGTGGCCGGTGTCGGTGGTGACTTCCTGGCCGGGGATGAGGCCGATGCCGAAGCGGTTGCTGAGTGACGGGAGTTCGGTGTGGTGGGCGACGGTGTTGTGGTCGGTGACTGCGAGTACGTCGAGACCGGCCGACACCCCGAGTGCCGCGAGGTTGGCGACTGGGGTGGAGCCGTCGGAGTGGAGCGAGTGCGCGTGGAAGTCGCCTGCGATCCACTTGAGGCCGGAGGATGCCGGGAGGGTACGGCGTGGTGGTCGCGGCGGTACTGCGATGGCCGCGGTCGCGTCGGCGTACTCGTTCAGGCCGGGGATGGTGGCGACGGGGCCGGTGGTGGCTTCGACGAGGAGTTCGACGCCTTCGAGCGGGATGCGGTGGAGGCCGAGGACGATCCACCAGGTGCCTGGTTCGAGCTCGCCTGGGAGGTAGCCGGGAGTGGCGGCCTCGGGGGTGATGGCGAAGGTTTGGCGGGCGCCGCCGGACCAGCCACGCCAGCCGGCCGCGCCTTCGCAGCCGATGTCGATGACGGCGCCTTCGACCGGCGGGATCGTGAGCGTGACGAGGAGGCCGGGACAGTCGGCCGGGATGTCGACGGGAAGCGAGTGCCAGGGGGACTCGGCCCGGTCGTCCAACGTCCAGCGCCGACGGTACGACGTGACAGCCATCAGGCGACCGGGGCGGGTTGGCGGGCTAGGAGTTCGCCGGAGTCGTGGTCGTAGAGGAGGACTCGGGTGGCGGGGGCGGTGAGGGCTACTGCGGTGCCTGGGGCGGGTTCGGTTTCTTCGGGGACGGTGACGCCGACGAGGGTGCCGTCGCAGTCGACGGTGACCAGCGACTGGGTGCCGAGGTTCTCCGCGACGACGACAATGCCGCGGAGGGCTGGTCCGGTGACGTCACCCGAGGCGACGGTGAGGTACTCCGGCCGGATGCCGACGGTGACCTCGGCGCCGACCGGCGTGGAGAAGGTGGCTGCGGGCAACGATCCGCCCGCCACCGAGACCAGGCCGACGGCAGCACTGGAGGCGGCCGAGCCGTTCTGGCTCGAGGTGGTGTCGGTCGGGCGCGGGGCGCCTTCCACTCCGGACGATGCGGCGACCTTGCCTGGGAGGAGGTTCATCGGGGTTGAGCCTATGAAGTTGGCTACGAAGGTGTTGGTAGGGCGGGCGAAGACCTCGCGTGGCGATCCCAGCTGGCGGAGCTTGCCGGAGTCCATGACGGCGATGCGGTCGGCGAGGGCGAGGGCTTCGGCCTGGTCGTGGGTGACGAAGACCGTGGTGATGCCGAGGTCGCGTTGGAGCTTCTTCAAGAAGGTGCGGGCTTCGAGGCGGAGCCGGGCGTCGAGGTTCGACAGCGGCTCGTCCAGCAGCAACACCTTGCCCTTGGATGCGATAGCGCGGGCCAGAGCGACACGCTGCTGCTGGCCGCCGGACAGCTGCGCGGGCTTGCGCTCCAGCAAACCCTGCAAGGACAGTTCGCCCGCGGTGTGCGACGCAACCTCAGAGCGGGTCGCGGCGGCAACCCGGCGTACCTTCAAGGGGTAGGTGATGTTCTCGGAGACGTTCATGTGGGGGAAGAGCGCGTAGTCCTGGAAGACCATCGCGACTCCGCGCTTGCCCGGCTCGACCCGCGTCACATCGACCGAGTCGATCCGGACCGTGCCCTCGCTCGCCGCCTCCAGGCCGGCGATCGTCCGGAGCAGCGTCGTCTTGCCGCAGCCGGACGGGCCGAGGAGGGCGAAGAACTCGCCGTCGGCCACGTGCAGGTCCAGCCCGTCGACGGCGCGGACGCCGTTCGGGTAGACGGTTGCGAGGCCTTCGATGTCGATGCCCGCCATCAGCTCTTGATCCCTCCATGGAAGCGGAACCCGTATCGCGAGTTCACCAACAGATAAAGCACGACGACCGGGATCGAGAACAGCAGCGAGAACACCGGCAGCACCTGCAGGTTCACGCTGCCGCCTTCGTCGGTGAGGGTCTGCATCAGCACCGCACCGGGCTGCTTGTCGATCGACCGGATCAGCAGGAAGGGCACCAGGAAGTTGCCCCAGGAGTTGACGAACGCCCAGACCATGATCGTCGCGAGCCCGGGCCGTGCGACCGGGAGTACGACGTCGCGCAGGATCTGGCCGGTCGACGCGCCGAAGACCCGCGCCGACTCCTCGTAGGACTTCGGTACCGCGTCGACGAAGTCCTTCAGGATGAAGATTGCCGCCGGCAACAACCCGCCGGTCATCACCAGCGCGACCCCGAACCGCGAGTCGATCAGCCCGAGCTGGAACATCATCACGAAGATCGGCACCATCGCAGCCGTACCGGTGACCACCGACGACAGCAGCAGCAACCCGTAGAGCAACGCGTCCCGACCAGGGATGCGCACCCGCGACAGGGCGTACGACGCCAGCGCGGCAAACGCGGTCACGGCAACAGCCGTCGTCACGCAGATCAGCAGTGAGTTGACCATCGAGTGCATCGCGTACGGATGCTCGAGCGTCTTCCGGAAGTTCTCCAGCGTCCAGTCCGGCCAATGCACGCCGAGACCCGGCGAGGCGTCGAACGGCGCCGACGCGATCCACAGCATCGGTACGGCGAAGAACAGCGTGATCGCGCAGATCAGCACGTAGAACCCGATCCGCCGCAGGACATAGGCGGGCGTCGGCGGCAACGACCGCGTGCTCATGAGCGCCTCCGCAGTAGTCGCAGGTACACCAGTGAGACCAGCAGGTTCGCGATCAGCAGCAGGAACGAGATCGCCGACGAGTACCCGAGCTCACCGCCCTGCAGCGCGACGTTGTAGATGTACACCGGCACCGTCTCGGACTCGTGGTTCGGCCCGCCCTTGGTGAGCAGGAACGGCGAGAAGTCGTTCGCCGTCCACAGCGAGATCAGCAGCGTGTTCGTCAGCACATGTCCGCGGATGTGCGGGAACACCACGTCCCGCAGCGTCTGCCAGCCCGAGGCGCCGACCATGCGCGCCGACTCGAGCTGCGACGGCGGGACGGCCTGCAACGCGGACGAGTAGAGCATCATCGAGAACGCTGTACCGCGCCACGTGTTGAAAACCACGAGGCAGGCCATCGGGTAGTCGATCAGCCAGGCGGTTCCCTGTGTGCCCAGCAGACCGTTCAAAGTCCCGCCGTCCCGGTCGTAGAACGCGACCCACAGGTACGCGACCACCGTCGACGGCAGGATCCACGCGAGCAGGACGAAGGCCTCGACGGTACGGCGTACGGCGGGACGCGTACGCCGCATGATCCAGGCCAGCGTGAAGCCGAGGATGTTCTGCCCGATGATCGCCGAACCGAGGACGAACACCAACGTCAGCCACAACGCGTTGTGGAACAGCGCGTCGTTCAAGGCCTTGGTGTAGTTCGACAACCCCACGATCGACGGCGACACGGCCTCGACGCCGGTCAGCCGGTAGTTCGTGATGCCGATGTAGATCGTCCAGACCGCGGGGAAGATCAGGAATGCGCCGATCAGCAGGAACGCGGGCGCGACAAAACCGAGGGCGCGGCCGACGCCGAGCCCCGCGACATCCCGCGCGGGAGCACGTCCCCGCGCGGGAGCAGATGCGGAAGCCATCAGTTACTGGTGACCTTGTCCTTGCCGCCGGCCGCGGTCTCGACCGCCTTCTGGTACGCCGATGCCGCGGCGTCCGTGCTCTTGCCGGCCACCACGTCCGCGGTCGCCTGCTGCAGCGCCGCCGAGATCTTCGGGTACTCCGCCAGACCCGGACGGAACTGCGTGATCGGCAGAACCTTGTCGGCGATGAAGCTCAGCATCGGGTCGCTCGCCAGTACTTCGCTGTTCACGTCAGACCGCTGCGTGATCTTGGCGGCTCCGTCGAGCGACGCCTTCACCATCTCGGCGGAGTTCATGAACTGCAGCAGCTCCCACGCCTGCTGCGGGAACTTCGTGTTCGGGTTGATGACGGTCGCGCCGCCGCCGGACATCGAGACGAAGTCCTGGCTCTTCACGCCGGAGCCCGGCTTCATCGCCGGGATCAGCGCCCAGCCCACCGCGGTGTCGCGGTCGGCCATCTTGGCGACGCCCTCCTTGGGCTCGACCACGCTGCGCCAGAAGTAGTCGCTCTCGCCCAGGATGCCGATCTTGTTCGCGGCGAACTCGGCGAACGACTTGTCCCGGCCCTTGGCCTCCTTCTGCAGCACGGGGTCGCCCAGACCGGTGCTGTAGATCTGGTGGTAGAAGTCCAGCACCTGGCGCAGTTGCGGGGTGTTGCCCAGCCACTTGCCGTCGGTGTTGACGGTCGCGCCGGTGCCGACCAGCAGCGGCAGTACGCCCTGCATGGTGGTGGCTTCGCCCATCGCCGTACCGGCGTTGATCTGGATCGGTGTCACGCCGGGCAGCTTCTTCAGCGCCTGGCCGGCCGAGATGATGTCGTCCCACGACTTCGGCTGCCAGTCGGCGGGCAGTCCGGCCTGCTGGAACAGCTTCTTGTTGAAGTAGAGCACCCGGCCGTCGGTGCCGCCCGGTACGCCGTACCGCTGGCCGTTGAAGCTGCCGAGTGCCTGGACCGACTCGGGGATCTGCTTCCAGCCGTCCCAGTCGTTCACCTTGGCGGCGTCGCCGACGGTGTCGGTGAGCGGCTTGATGTAGCCGGCCTGCGCGAACTCGCCGACCCAGATGCCGTCGATCTGGAACAGGTCCGGTCCGGACTTGTTCGACAGGTCGAGGGACAGCTTCTGCTTGTAGACCTCGTCGTCGGAGCCGTCACCCTGGAACTTGACCGTGACGTCGACGCCCTTGCCCTTCTGGTCAGCGACGAACTTCGGGATCAGCACGTCCTCGAGGAAGGTCGCCCCCGCGCTGCTCTTACCGCCCTTGACCGAGTTCGAGCCGATGGTCAGCTCGACCTTCTTGGCGTCGGCGTTCCGGTTCGCGTCCTGGCCGCTGCTGCCCGAGTCGGACGACGATCCGAGGCATCCGGTGAGCAGCGCAAGGGCGGCGGCGCCGAGGACGCCGGCGGTGGTGAACCGCGAGAGAGATCGCATCAGGGCTCCTAGCGAAGGTGGGCGGCGACAGCGCCAGTGACATGCCGGTCAAAGATTGTCACTCTCAAACGACTATGTGAAGACTTTTTCCCAACCCGGGGTGAACGTTGACCGGTGCTGTAGGCAACCAAGTGGCCGCTGTCAAGCCGGGATTCCGCGGTACGCATTGCGGAAGAGTTAAAGGATGCTCAAGGTTCTGTGGCAACAGGTAGTTGCCTAGATACAGAGCGTGAGGATCGGAGCTACTGTCTTGCCGACCGGTTCAGTGGATCGGAGGTGACAGACATGGGACTGCTCCACGGAGTTGCTTGCCTTCTCGACGACCTGCTTGATCACTGCCATCACTGGTGTTGGTGGTGACCGCGGCCGCCTGGTGACGGCTGCGGACCTGACGGCCGAACGGTGACGACGACGCCGGGCTCCCGCTGACGCGCAAGCAGCGGGGAATCCCGAAGTCATCCCCGAGCACCGAGCAACCGTCGTTCGATTCACCAGAGACAACTGAATGCTCACGTCGATCCGAAGGAGTGAGAAAACGGCCGGCCCCGACATCATGTCGGGGCCGGCCGTCTGTCTGGCTGGAACCTCCTCAGGTCAGCTCTGCGCCAGCTCCATCATCTGCTTCGGCAGCACCGTCATCTGGGCCGGGATCGGCAGCTGCGGCTGCAGCAGCGACAGCAGGCTGGCTGCCGCGCCCGCGATCGGCAGCGGCAGGGCCAGGCCCAGCGACGACAGCAGCGCGTTCACGAGCGCCAGCACGGCGCCCAGGATGTCCAGGCTCGGCACCGGGAGCCCGGCCCAGGCCTGGATCGGCGTGCCGGCACTGCTGAAGCTGCCGGTCGGTTGTGCCTGCTTGGCCTTCCCCTTGCCAAGCATGGACGTCAGGGCGAGACCGCTGGCGGCGTTCACGAACGTGCCCGCGCTCTCGTCATAGCTCCACTTCTGCCCGTCGCCGTTGCGGCAGGGCAGAACCAGCAGTGGCGCGGAGGCCGGAACCTTCGCCAGGTCCGCACCGCTGTCCAGGCAGGCTCCGGTCTTGGCAAGGGCGCCACCGACGCTCTTGCTCATCGCGACCTGCAGCTGGCCGGACTCGGTGTAGATCCACTCCTGGGTCTTGCCCTCCTTGCCTGGAGCACACGCCATCATGACCGCCATCGGGACCTTGGCGGCCGCGACGAACGTCAGGCAGTAGCGCGTGTCGGAGCGGGTGGCGATCTGTTGTGCCACGCCCACCGTGACGCCCGGTGTCTTCGAATCGCCGGAGACGGGGTTCGCGGCCTGGGCCGGTACGGCGGTGGCGAGTGCGACGCTGACCGCGAGGACTGCTACGCCGGTGCGGCTGAACAGCTTACGGATGATCAAGACAACCTCCAGAGGTCGTGCTATCTCGCAGGCGTCAGGTCGTCGGGACCCCGTGCGCAGCCGGTACGCCGGCAGTGACTCAGCGCGACGTTGACGCCACAACAAGTAAGGCACAGGTGTGGCGGGGGAGGTTATGGCGATCTCGTGAAACTTGATGCCAATGGCAACTAACTGCCAGCCCGATCTCGTTGCGCAAGGCATCGAAATCGGGCTGCCGGGTCGCTGTGCGACCGCTGTGAGGTGATCGAGATCTTACGGCAATCCGGTGATATTCCGGTAGTTCTACGGGATAGTTGATGCCGTAGGCAACGGAGTGGTCAGTGCGGTTGTTTGGTGTCACTGGGGTCCGGCGCGAGCTCCTGCTCGGCGGCCAGACGCTCGTCCGCGGGCGTATCCGCAGTGGTCTCGAGGGCGGGCTTAGTTGCGTCACCCTCTGTAATCTCGCCGCCGACGGTGTCACTCGGCGTGCTCGTCGCCTGGGCGCGCAGCTCACGCATCTCCTTGCGCCGGCGGTAGCCCCGGCCGAGACCCTTCTTCAGCAGCCAGAGCCCGACGATGAGCGCGGCGCCGGTCAGGGCGCCGAGGAAGAACACGGTCGGCACCGAGACGCCGAAGTCGACGCCGAAGACCTCGAGGTTGGTGGACGCGGTCGAGGAGACCGAGACGCCCAGACCGAACAGCACCGCGAGGGCGATCAGAACAATTCCGAGGACGGCCATGGCAAGCTGCCTTTCCGCCGGCTCAAGCCGGCCCTTCAGGCCTCACTGCTCAGCAATGCGGAGAGCAGCGCTACTGCGCCGCTCTTGTCGAGTGGGTTGTTCTGGTTCCCACACTTGGGCGACTGTACGCACGACGGGCATCCATCCGTACATTCACAGTGTGCAATCGCCTCGCGTGTCGCGGTCAACCACTCGCGCGCCGCGGCGTACCCGTGTTCGGCGAATCCGGCTCCGCCCGGGTGGCCGTCGTACACGAAGACCGTGAGGCAGCCGGTGTCGGCGTGGCGGGCGGTGGAGACGCCGCCGATGTCCCAGCGGTCGCAGGTGGCGAACAGTGGGAGCAGTCCGATCGACGCGTGCTCGGCCGCATGCGCAGCCCCCGGTACGTCGGACAGGCCCAGGTCGGCGACCGTGGTGTCGGGCATCGTCCACCAGACTGCTTTGGTCCGCAGTGTGCGCTCGGGCAGGTCCAGTGGCTGTTCGTCGAGTACGTCGCCGGTCGCGATCAGCTTGCGCTGGTAGGAGATGACCTGGCTCTTCACCTGGACCCAGCCGCGCGACAGCTCCGCCGCACCCCAGCTGCAGGTCTCCTCGGTCGCCAGGATGCTGATCTCCGTCGTATCCCGCGCGAACGTCGTGTAGTCCGGCGAGGCCGGCTCGACGACAGCGGCGTGCTCTTCGAGGTCGAGCGAGCGGACCAGGTACGACTCGCCGGCGTGGACGTAGACCGCGCCCTCATGGACCGACGAGTGCGCCGAGCCGCCGTCGACCGTGCCGAGTAAGCGACCGGTCTGGTCCTCCACGATCTGCACGGTCTTCCCACCGGCCGACCGGATGTCGATGGCGTCGACCGCCCGCTCTCGGCGCGTCCAGAACCAGCCGTGTGGCCGCTCCCGCAGCGCGCCTTGGTGCACGAGCTGTGCGATGACCCGTGGAGTCGTCTCGCCGAAGATCTCGAAGTCGTCCGCCGTCAGCGGGACCTCCTGCGCAGCCGCACACAGCTGCGGCCCGAGGACATAAGGGTTCTCCGGGTTGAACACCGTCGCCTCGACCGGTCGGCCGAAGATGGCGCGCGGATGGCGCACCAGATAGGTGTCGAGTGGGTCGTCGCGCGCGATCAGCAAGGCCACTGCCTCCCCACCGGCTCGGCCAGCGCGTCCGGCCTGCTGCCACAGCGATGCGCGCGTGCCAGGCCAGCCAGAGAGCAGTACGGCGTCCAGCCCGGCGATGTCGATACCCAACTCGAGGGCATTGGTCGCAGCAACGCCTGTCAGCTCGCCGCTCTGCAACATCCCCTCGAGCCGTCGGCGTTCCTCCGGCAGATAACCCGCCCGGTACGCCGACACCTGGTCGATCAGCGTTGGGTCAACCTCTGCCAGGTTCTCACGGGCTGTCAGCGCGACCGACTCCGCACCACGCCGCGAACGGACGAAGGCAACAGTCCGGACACCAGTGACAACCAGATCGCTCAACAGGTCGGCCACCTCGGCGGTGGCCGAACGCCGTACCGGTGCGCCGTTCTCACCATGCAGCCCGGTCAGTGGCGGCTCCCAGAGACCGAAGGCAATGCCGCCGCGCGGAGAGCCGTCCTCCACGACCTCCATCATCGGCAGACCAGTCAAGCGTTCGCCTGACACGGCCGGCTCGGCAACAGTCGCCGAAGCGCAGATGAAGATCGGATGAGCGCCGTACTGCGCGCAGACGCGGCGCAGTCGTCGCAGTACGCCGGCGACGTGCGCACCGAAGACGCCGCGGTAGTGATGACACTCATCGACCACGACGTACTGCAGGCAGCCCAGGAAACGCGCCCAGCGTTGGTGATTCGGCAGAACCGACCGGTGCAGCATGTCCGGGTTGCTCAGCACGTACGTCGCATGGTCGCGCGCCCAGTCCCGCTCGCTGCGCTCGGAGTCGCCGTCCAGCGTCGTCGCCCGCAGCCCAGGCACGGTGTACGACGACACCGCGCGCAGCTGGTCGTGGGCCAGCGCCTTCGTCGGAGACAGGTACAACAAGGACGCCGTACGCCGATGCGGTGACGCTGCCTGCGCAATGCTCAACGTTGCAAAGGCCGGCAACAGGTAGCCGAGTGACTTGCCCGATGCGGTCCCGGTCGCGACGACGACGTGCTTCCCGGCGTACGCCGCTTCGGCCGTGGCGACCTGGTGGGTCCAAGGAGCTGTGATGCCGGCGTCGCGCAGCTGGCCGAGCACCTCGTCCGGCACCCAGCGCGGCCAATCACACGTTTGTCCCAACCGGGCCGGCACAGACTCGACATGCGTCAATCGGTCGTCACGACCGGCGGCCAGGCGTTTCAGGACAGCCTCGGCCTCACCACCTGCACGCATACCGTGAGCCTAGTGCGCCGTACGGACAGCAATACGCTGAGAACGAGCTGAGCGTGCACGTGCGGCGTGCACAGTCGGATGCACACGGCTTTTTGCGGAGGGGAATCGACTTCGGTCTGACGAGATGAAAGAGTTTTCGGTAGCGGGTCTCACTCACGGTCCGTACATGGTTGAATGCAGCAGTTCACGGGATCGGAGGCCGAAGTGGATCTGTCGCTGACCGCGCGCGCCGAGGGCGGGCGGACCGTCATCGAGGTGGCGGGGGAGATCGACGTCTACACCGCACCGAAGCTCCGCGAGAAGATCGCCGCGCTTGTCGATGAAGGGGTCTACGACCTGGTCATCGACCTGGAACGCGTGGAGTTCCTGGACTCCACCGGCCTCGGCGTACTCGTCGGCGGGCTGAAACGGGTGCGCACCCACGACGGCTCGCTGTCCCTGGTCTGTACCCAGGAACGGCTGCTGAAGATCTTCCGGATCACCGGCCTGACCAAGGTCTTCGACATCCATCCGGACGTCGCCTCGGCGATCTGATCGCAGCGAATCGGAGCGAAAAGGTGTCTGCAGGGCTACGAAGAGTGAGCTGCTTGCTCAGACACTCGGGTATGGCGTAGACCACCCTGTCGTCAGGTCTGGTCGGATACCCGTTAGAGTGACCCACCGCGTCAGTTCCTGGCGCTATGTCGTATTTCCTCAACCCCTCGGTTGCGGCAGATGGGGGCCGTCAAGCCTCGATGGGTTGCCTACAAGGAGGACGGATGTCCGCGCTGCTTGCTGCACAAGCGGTGGATCTTTCGTCGAGCAACACCACACTGGTGATCGTCGTCGGGGTGATCGCGATCCTCGCGGTCGTCACCGCGATGGTCTTCCGGGGCCAGGTGCTTGCCGCGAACGATGGCACCGAGAACATGAAGACGATCGCCGCGGCGGTCCAGGAAGGCGCCTCGGCCTTCCTGAGCCGGCAGTTCCGGACATTGTCGATCTTCGCTGTGGTCGCGTTTCTGTTGCTGTTCTTGTTGCCGGCCCACACCGACGGCGACAACGAGACGACGCTGAAGATCTTCCGCTCCGTATTCTTCCTGGTCGGCGCGGGTTTCTCCGCCCTGATCGGCTACCTGGGCATGTGGCTCGCGACGCGCGCCAACGTCCGCGTCGCCGCGGCCGCCCGCGACGAGGGCCGCAACCCGGCGATGCGGGTCGCGTTCCGCACCGGCGGCACCGTCGGTATGGCGACCGTGGGCTTCGGCCTGTTCGGCGCCGCGCTGGTCGTGCTGCTGTTCAAGGGTGATGCCCCGACCGTGCTCGAGGGCTTCGGTTTCGGTGCCGCGATGCTCGCCATGTTCATGCGGGTCGGCGGCGGTATCTTCACCAAGGCCGCCGACGTCGGCGCCGACCTGGTCGGCAAGGTCGAGCAGAACATCCCCGAGGACGACCCCCGTAACGCGGCGACGATCGCCGACAACGTGGGCGACAACGTCGGTGACTGCGCCGGTATGGCGGCCGACCTGTTCGAGTCGTACGCCGTGATGCTGGTGGCCTCGCTGATCCTGGGCAAGGCCGCGTTCGGCGAGCAGGGCCTGATCTTCCCGCTGATCGTGCCGGCCATCGGCGTGATCACCGCGGTCATCGGCGTCTTCCTGACCCGGCCGCGGACCGGTGAGAACGGCCTGCGCACGATCAACCGGGCGTTCTACATCTCCGCCGTGATCTCGGCGGTCCTGTGCACGGTGGCGGCGTTCGTCTACCTGCCGAGCAGCTTCAAGGATCTGACCGGTGCCTCCGGCGCGATCGCCGCGTACGACGGCGACCCGCGCCTGATCGCCACCTTCTCGGTGATCATCGGCATCGTGCTGGCGGCCATCATCCTGGCCCTCACCGGTTACTACACCGGCACCGAGGACAAGCCGGTCCGCGACGTCGGCAAGACCTCGCTGACCGGCGCCGCGACCGTCATCCTGTCCGGTATCTCGGTCGGCTTCGAGTCCGCCGTCTACACCGCCGTGGTGATCGCGGCGGCCGTGTACGGCGCCTTCCTGGTCGGCGGTTCCGGTGTGGTCGCGCTGTTCGCGATCGCGCTGGCCGGCTGTGGTCTGCTGACGACCGTCGGCGTCATCGTCGCGATGGACACCTTCGGTCCGGTCTCCGACAACGCGCAGGGCATCGCCGAGATGTCCGGTGACGTGGACGGCGAGGCGGCCCAGATCCTGACCGAGCTGGACGCCGTCGGCAACACCACCAAGGCCATCACCAAGGGCATCGCGATCGCGACCGCCGTACTGGCCGCGACCGCGCTGTTCGGTTCGTTCACCGACGCGATCCGGACCTCGCTGGCCGACAACTACCCGAAGTTCGAGGCCGACGCACTGGTCTTCAACCCGGGCACGCTGGTCGGCATCATCCTCGGTGCGGCCGTGGTGTTCATGTTCTCCGGTCTGGCCATCAACGCGGTCGGCCGCGCCGCCGGTGCGGTCGTCTACGAGGTACGTCGCCAGTTCCGCGACATCCCCGGGATCATGGAGGGGACGGGCAAGCCGGAGTACGGCAAGGTCGTCGACATCTGCACCCGGGACTCGCTGCGGGAGCTGGCCACGCCTGGTCTGCTCGCGCTGACCGCGCCGATCGCCGTCGGCTTCGGTCTCGGGGCCGCGCCGCTGGCCGGCTACCTGGCCGGTGCGATCGGCGCCGGCACGCTGATGGCGGTCTTCCTGGCCAACTCCGGTGGTGCCTGGGACAACGCCAAGAAGCTGGTCGAGGACGGCAACTGGGGCGGCAAGGGTTCGCCGGCTCACGAGGCCACCGTCATCGGTGACACCGTCGGCGACCCGTTCAAGGACACCGCCGGTCCGGCCATCAACCCGCTGATCAAGGTGATGAACCTGGTATCGGTGCTGATCGCTCCGGCCGTCGTCGGGATGTCCGCGATCGGCGACGACCCGAACAAAGCGCTCCGGATCATCATCGCGGTCGTCGCGGTGGTCATCCTGGCCGCTGCGGTCTACGTCTCCAAGCGCCGGGAGTCGGTCATCTCCGACACCCCGGCCGAGGTGAACGCGGCCGCGTAGTACGCAGTACCTGATGAAACGGCCCGTCGATCAGATCGGCGGGCCGTTTCGCATGTCTGGACCCAGACCGGTCGCCGACTTACTGTCGGTACGACGAAACGTTTGTTGGGGGGAGGTGGCACGAGCTATGTCTCCCCGGCGTTCGGCGATCGCCTTGCTGCTTCTCGTCGTCGCGTGTCTGGTGGGTACGGCGCAGTCGGCGTACGCAGCGACACCCGATGCCACGTACCTCAACACCGCCCACAAGCTGAACCTGACGATCATCCAGGCGGCGCACGCGGCGAATGCCGACGGCCAGAGCTCGTGCGTGCGAAGCGTCGGCACGGTGATGGAACGCGATCACCGCAGGCTCGCCGCGCAGGAGTCCGAGCTCGCCGGCCGGTTCGGCATCAAGCTCGCGACCTTGCCTTCCCCGGCACAGCGTGAAGAACTCGACGCCCTCGGAGCCAAGGCCGACAGCCCGACGTACGACGCAGCTTGGCTCGCGTTGCAGCGGAAGCTGCACCAGGAGTACCTGGCGTTGATCGGAGGCGACCTGCCGAAGAGCGCGTCGCCTGCCGTCGAGTCACTTGCCGACGGGGCCAAGCCGGTGGTGCAGATGCACCTGGAGATGGTGACCCCGTCCTGCCACATCGTGACGAGCAAGCCAGTAGTGCCGACCGGCAACGGGGGACAGGTGGGCGATGCCCAGAAGGCTCGCTCGCGCGCGGCACTGATCTTGCTCGCCATCGGAGCGTTCCTCCTTCTGGTTGGCAAACAGAAGTCGATGCGACGGCGGGTCATTGGTGTGGCGTTGGTGGCGGCCGGCCTTCTCATGGTGTTCGGGTCGCCCGGCAATTCGGGGAAGGTGCCACAGGCCGGCACCTCTGACGCGGAGCGGGAAGCTGCCGTTCCACCGGTCCGGCTGAAGCTGCAAGGCGTTCAGAACGCGCCGGTGCAGGCTGTCGCGACCGGAAGCGACGGCCAGCTGCAGATGCCGGCGTCGCCTGACGCCGTGGGCTGGTGGGCTGCGGGTGCGGCGCCGGGCTCGGACGGTGGGACAGTGCTGCTCGCCGGGCATGTGGATACAGCCCGGTCCGGACGTGCGGTGTTCGCAGGGCTTTCCGAAGTACCGGTCGGTGCCAAGGTGTCGGTGACGGGTGGGGACGGGCACGTGCACCGGTACAAGATCGTGGCTCGGCGCACCTACTTGCAGAGTGCATTGCCACGCGATCTTTTCCAGGGTGCTGGAAAGCCGCGGTTGGTGCTGGTCACCTGCACCGGTTCGTACGACCACAAGACGAATCGCTACACGCACAACCTCGTGCTGTACGGCGTCCCGGTGGTCTGAGCCGTTTGGTAGTCACTTCCACCTGCACCAACCGAAGTACGTCGTCCGTCGACTTTCGGCTGATGCGGGAAGACCCGCGCATAGGGGATCGTCGGGGTCGTGGTCAGGGCTTTAACCGATAGCAGCCGGCAACCGCCGGACGGCAGAATCAACCCACGGGTGGACACACCGGATCCGCCCGGGGTCCGATGATCGGGACCCCGGAAACCTCGATACTGAGTGCTACACAGTCCACTACCAGGTGCGCCACCGAAAGAGGAGTACGGCGATGATCGAGGCAACGGGCCTCACCAAGCGATACGGCGCAACAGTTGCCGTTGACAACCTGTCTTTCGAGGTGAAACCGGGAAGGGTGACCGGCTTCCTCGGCCCGAACGGGGCCGGCAAGTCGACCACCATGCGGATGATCCTCGGACTCGACACCCCGACGTCCGGCCAGGTCACGATCGACGGGCAGCGCTACCGCGACCTGCACCAGCCGCTGACCAAGGTCGGCGCGCTGCTGGACGCCAAGTGGGTGCACCCGAACCGCTCGGCGCGCGCTCACCTGGCCTGGATGGCGGCGTCCAACAAGCTGCCGAAGGACTCGGTCGACAAGGCCCTGGAGATGGTCGGCCTGACCGCGGTCGCGAACAAGCGGGCCGGCGCCTTCTCGCTGGGTATGTCCCAGCGGCTCGGCATCGCCGGCGCACTGCTCGGTGACCCGGAGGTGCTGCTGTTCGACGAGCCGGTCAACGGCCTCGACCCGGAGGGCATCGTCTGGATCCGGACCTTCATGCACCGGCTGGCCGACGAGGGCCGGACCGTGCTGGTCTCCAGCCACCTGCTGTCCGAGATGGCGCTGACCGCCGAGGACCTGGTCGTCATCGGCCGCGGCAAGCTGATCGCGCAGAGCACCACGCAGGAGTTCGTCGACCGCGCCAGCGGCACGACGGTCAAGGTCCGTACGCCGCAGCTCGACCAGCTGGCCGGCGTGCTGCACCAGCAGCAGCTGGTCACCCGGATCGAGGACGTCGAGAACGAAGGCAAGGTCCTGTTCGTCGAAGGCGACCTGACCACCGACCAGATCGGTGAGACTGCTGCCGCGCACGGCATCGTGCTGCACGAGCTGACGCTGCAGCGCGGTTCGCTGGAGCAGGCGTTCATGCAGATGACCGGTGACTCGGTCGAGTACCACGCGCACGACGAGATCGCTGCCGTGACCCAGCTCGACGCGCCGTCGGGCGCCGAGGTGGCCGCGGGTCCGAAGGAGGACAACTGACATGTCGGTGATCACAGTCGAGCGGATCAAGCTCTTCTCCACCCGCTCGCCGTGGTGGTGCATGATTGTCGCCGCCGTGCTGACGGTCGGGTTCGCGGCACTGACGACCGGCTTCCTCAAGGGCGCCGACGAGCAGCAGGCGACGATCTTCATCACCCAGCCGGGCGCCCAGCTCAGCCAGATGGTGATGATGGTGATGGCCGCGCTGGCCGTCACCACGGAGTACCGGTTCGGCACCATCCGGACCAGCTTCCAGGCCGTTCCGCAGCGCGCCGCGCTGTTGCTCGGCAAGACCGCGGTGGTCGCGTTCCTGTCCGGTGTCATCGGCCTGATCGCGTCCTTCGGCGCGTGGGGCGTCGGCAGCCTGTTCGCCAGCAACGCCGACCTGTCGATCAACACCGGAGCCGAGTGGCGGCTGCTGGCCGGTCAGGGCCTGGTCTTCGCGATCTCCGCGGTGATCGCGGTGGCGGTCGGCATCCTGATCCGGCAGAGCGCCGGTGCGATCGCGATCCTGATCCTCTGGCCGCTGCTGGTCGAGAACCTGGTCAACCTGATCCCCAAGGTCGGCGACGACCTGGCCCGGTGGGCGCCGTTCGCGAACGGCAGCTCGTTCCTGAACCAGGGCCAGGACTTCGGTCTGGCCGGCGCCGGCGCCGGGGGCAGCGACTTCGCTCTCAGCCCCTGGTGGGCACTGCTGTACTTCGCCGGCTGGGCGGCCGCGCTGATGGCGATCGCCCTCTTCTCGGCGAGCAAGCGCGACGCGTAGACGAACCCCGGCCAAGGTTAAGTGACCCTGGCCGGGGCAGGGAGCCCGGTCGGGCTGAGGGGTCCTGGCCGCGACGGCCCGTGGTACATCCGGGAGACCGGATGGACCACGGGCCGTTTCTCCTGTTGATCAAAGGTTGGCGGGTGGCCCGGCGAGCGTCTACGGTGCCGCGCATGACCGATTGGGCGCAGGTGCGCGAGGCGGGCTTCGCGGTCCCTGAGGGCCGCACCACGGACGAGTTGGTGGCCGAGCTGGTGGGCATGCTGCGATCACCGGATCCCGTCGTACGGGACCGGCACGGGTACGCCGTACTCGCGACCTGGATCGGCCGCGGCGTACTGACCGCCGATCAGCTGCGGGCGCTCGGCGACGAGATGGTTCCGCGGTTCGGCGATCCGGAGATCCAGGTACGGACGTTCGCGCCGTTGATCCTCGACTCGATCGTGACCGCGGGCGTCTTCGAGCCGCACTGGGTGCCGCCGTTCGAGCGCTGGTACGTCGCCGAGGAGGACCTGCGCGGGTACGACGAGAAGCTCGGCTGGCTGCACGCCGTAGCGCATGGGGCCGACCTGCTCGGGACGCTCGGGCAGCACGCGGCGGTCGAGCCGATGCAGATGCTCCGGCTCGGGATCGGCCGGCTGCTGACGCCCACGTCGTACGTGCTGCGGGACATGGAGGACGATCGGCTCGGGTACGCGCTGGCCGCGACGCTCATCCGCGACGACCTGACCGAGTCCGACGCGCTCGAGTGGCTCGACCCGGCGATCCGCGCGCTCTCGAACCCGCCGACCGAGGGGATCACGCCCGAGGTGACGAACACGATCCGGACGTTGCGGGTTGTATACGTGTTGGCCGATCACGGTCTGCGGGTCGGTGATGAGAAAAAGCTCACGCCGATCCCGCGACGCGAACAGGTCAAGACGAAGCTGGCCGACGTGTTCCGCATCGTCACGCCGTACTATCTCTGAGCGCTCTCAGGTATTGCAGGGCTCGGGGCAACTACCTGGTGGGGTACCCCGCATCCGACTTTCGTCTTGTTTTTCCCTGAATCCTCCCCGAGCAACGGCATGTCGAGGTCCAGGGCGGAGTACAGGTGTAGTCAGGTGGCAGTGGAGGGCTCGTCCGTGACAAGGTCTCCACTGGCAGGCCATGGCCCCCTCCCATGGTGGTGCCAACGCCACTACCTGAGTAGTGCCAACACCATCAGATCTGGTCCCCGGCAAGGTTAGCTTTGAGCTACAAAGCCGTCGGGGGCAGCGGGTTCTAGAGAGGGCGCGTGGAAGTCATGGTTGCGACATACCTGAAGAGATGGGTCGGCAACCGCATTCTCAATAGGACCACCCGCAAGGGTGGTCTCGACCTGTCGAAAATGCGGATGTTCCCCAGCTCGGTCTCGATGCCGCTGCGCCGGCAGGGTCTCGACCCGGTGCCGGAGCTCGCGGAGGTGCGGGAGACCGAGCCGGTGCACAAGCTGGCCCACCTGTTCGGGCTCAACGTATGGGTGGTCAGCGGGCATGCCGAGGCGAAGGCCGTGCTCGCCGACACGGCGAACTTCAGCAACGACATCCGGCCGCTGGTCGGCTCGGACCCGAACAAGCCGTCGGAGGGTATCGGCGGGCTCGGGTTCACCGATCCGCCGGACCACACGCGGCTGCGGAAGCTGCTCACCCCCGAGTTCACCAAGCGCAAGCTGGCCCGGCTCGAGCCGGCGATCGAGAAGATCGTCAACGACCAGCTGGACCTGATGGAGGCCAAGGGCCCGGTCGTCGACATCGTGTCGGACTTCGCCTTCAACGTGCCGTTCCTGCTGATCGCCGACCTGCTCGGCGTGGAGGAGCAGGACCGCGATCGCTTCCGCGCCCTCGGGCCGGCCCGCTTCGACCTGTCCGGTGGCGGGATCGGGGTGTTCGGGTCGGCTTCGGAGTCCCGGGACTTCCTGTTCGAGATCGTCCGTAAGCAGCGGACGAACCCGGGCGACGGGCTGATCGGGTCGATCATTCGCGAGCAGGGTGACGACCTCGACGACGTCGAGCTCGGTGGGCTCGCGGACGGTGTGTTCCTGGGCGGGTACGAGACGTCCGCGAGCATGCTGGCGCTCGGCACGCTGGTGCTGCTGCGCGACCCGAAGAACTTCGAGCTGATCCGGAACGAGCCCGGCGCGGTCGACGGGATCGTCGAGGAGCTGCTGCGGTACTTGACGGTCGTCCAGGTCGCGTTCCCGCGGTTCGCACGACACGACCAGGAGCTGTTCGGCCAGCAGGTGAAGAAGGGCGACCTGGTCGCGGTGTCGCTGTCCGGCGCGGACCGCGACAAGCAGATCTTCGGCGCGGACGCCGAGGACTTCTACCCGCGCCGTACGGTCTCCGCCCCCCACCTCGCCTTCGGCCACGGCATGCACCGCTGTGTCGGGGCGGAGCTGGCGCGGATGGAACTGCGCGCGGCCTTCACCGCGCTCGCCCACCGCTTCCCGGACCTGTCCCTCGCCGTACCCGAAGAACAACTCCGCTTCCGCGACTTCTCCATCGTGTACGGCGTCGAATCCCTCCCCGTCCAACTCCACGCGGCGTCTACCAACCAAGCCGCCGTCTGAAGCACACCGCTCCGCGGCCGCCGAGTCGTGGCGTATGGCGGGTACCCCGAAGCGCGAGTCGTGGATCGAGGTTGAATTCCCCAGCCATTTCCCACGACTCGACGGCCGGTCAGGACAGGTTGAAGCGGTGGGCGAAGGTGGTTAGGTCGTCGAGGGACCGGGGGTTGATTACCAGGCGGGTTACGCCTTGGTTTTCGTAGGAGGTCAGGGCTTCGGGGATTAGCTCGGTGGAGGCCCAGCGGGTGTATTCGAGGTTGTCCTGGGGCGCGGTCTTGCAGGCCAGGTCCCATTGGGCTGCGCGTTCGGTGGGTGTGAGGTTGCCGCCGGGGAAGTAGCCGGTGCCGCGGAGGCCGGCTCGGCGGGCGGCGGCGCGGCTAGAACCGCCGATGTGGATGGGGAGCGGGGCCAACGGGTGCGGGTAGCTGGTCAGGTTCTCGAAGTCGAAGAACTCGCCGGAATAGCTCACCCCGTCCGGCCCGCCCGACCACAGCAGGCGCAGTACGTCTATGGCCTCGTCAGTACGGCGACCACGGGTCGCGAAGTCGACGCCGACCGCGGACGCCTCTCCGGCCAGACTGCCCAGGCCGACGGTCAGCAGGCGCATCCGGCCCTTCGAGAGCACGTCGATCGTGGCGAGACGCTTCGCGAGGATGACCGGATGGTGGTACGGCAGCAGCAGTACTGCGGTACCCAGCAGGAGACGCTCGGTCGCGGCGGCGACGTACATGAGCAGGTCGAGCGGATCGGCGTACTCGAGCGTGGTCGGCAGTTCGAAGCCGCCCAGGCTCGCGCCGCGGTAGAGCGCGACGTGCTCGGGCACG
This sequence comes from Kribbella rubisoli, assembly GCF_004217145.1. GTDB lineage: Bacteria > Actinomycetota > Actinomycetes > Propionibacteriales > Kribbellaceae > Kribbella > Kribbella rubisoli. The sequence continues at coordinate 563,398 of NZ_SHKR01000013.1, forward strand.
TACAGGCCCTCGAAGTCGCACGCCTCCGCGTGCTGGGCAAACTCGACCAGCCGCTCCGGATCCATCCCTTGCCCTGGAGTGCTGTAAGTAACGGCGAATTTCACCCCGCCGACCCTAGAACCCTGCCCCCGAGGGCAACGCAAATTCCGGCACTGGTGGTTCTCGTGAGTAGTGTCTTTGTGGCACTAGGTGGTCGTTGGCCGGATCGGGTCGTGACAGGATGCGGGGTGGGTGGTCACAATGGGCGGTCCGGCCCGAGGTGCGGGTGACGGAACAGGGAAGGGCCGTCGGCGGGTATGGGGATTGGGGAGATGGCGACGGGCGATGTGCTGACTGCCCGGATCGCCGCCGCGATGACCGCCGCGCAGTCAGGTGGGCATGCGAGTGCTGCGGCGGAGATCGAGGCGATCCGGTCCGAGCTGGGTGCGGAGCCCAGCTACCGGCTGGCCGCCGTCGAGTACGTGCGCGGCGTGTCAGCTCATCACGCCAGTGACGCCGACGAGGCGCTGCGGGCGGTCGACGCCTGTATCGAGGTCGCCCGGGCGATCGACGAACCCGGCTGGGAAGCGAACGCCCTCCCGATCCGCATCATCAATCTCGCCCGCAGCGGCCGCGGCGGCGACACCGTCAACGACCTGGTCGCAGCTGAAGCGGCCTTGAGCCGGACCAAGGACCTGGGACTGACTGCCTGGGCGCACACCGGCCTCGGCTACGCGTACGACGTCCTACGGCTGTTCGAGCTCTGCATCCCGCACTACGAGCTCGCGACCGGGCTCGACGCGGACGTGTTCGAGCTGGCCGAATCCGAGGCGATCGACCGCTTGAACCTCGCCGAGACGTACCTGCGCTGGGCACACGAACTCGAGCGCCTCGGCGATCCTTTGTATACAAGGGAGATCGAGGAGCGGCTGGCGTCAGCGGCGTACTGGGCGCGTGAGGCCGAGCGGGTGATAGTGGACGACGAGACCCAGGAGTTCTGGCGTCTGAGCGCCCGTCTGTGGCTTGCTGCGGCCGCTACCGCCGAGGACCCGGACCGTGCGGTCGCCGAGCTGACCGAGATCCGCGACGAGATCAGCAAGCTCGGCGAGACCGAGCGGCTCGCGATCGCCGGCGCGTACCTGGCCAGGGCCCTGAAGGCGCAGGGAAAGTTCGAGCAGGCCAAGGCCGCGGCGGACCGGGCGGCCGACGACCTGATTCCGTTGGCCGACCCATCGACACATGTCCTGGTCCTGCAGACCCGTTCGGAGATCGATGCTCTCGACGGTACGCCGGGAGCCTTTGCCGGCTTGGAGTACGCGCGTTCGGTCGCGCGCGGGTGGTGGAAGGAGCGGCAGCGGGCGCTGAACGCCGTACGGCATGCGCTTGCTGTGCACGATCTCCCGGCCCGGCACGACGCCGAGTGGCACGCGGCGCGGCAGGATCCGCTGACCGGCGTGGGGAATCGCCGCGCGCTGGACGAGCGGCTGACCGCGGCCCGTGACTCCGGGCGTGCGGTGACCTTGCTGGCCATCGATGTGGACAATCTGAAGATCGTCAATGACACCTTCGGGCACGCCTGCGGGGACGAATTGCTGCAGGTTGTGGCAAATCTCCTGGTAGAACAGGCGCGAGCGACTGATGCCGTGGTTCGATCGGGAGGCGACGAGTTCTTCGTGGTCCTCGACCAGCCCGACGCCAAGGGCGGTGCCCAGCTGGCCGAGCGGATCCGGATCGCCGTCGGGGCCATCGCGGCTTCGACGGAGAAACCGTGGTTGCGCCGACTCGGGCTGAGCCTCGGGTACGCCGCAACCGCCGAAGGTCTCGGCGTCGAGCAATTGATCGCGCGGGCGGATCTGCGCCTGTACGAGGACAAGCGACGCAACAGGTGACGGGCACCGCAACAAAGTGAGTCAGGGTAGGGAGGTGCGGTGCGCGAGACGTCGGGGGTGACGGCACGGATCGCAGCGGCGATGACGCGGGCGCAGTCGGGCAGTCCGGCCGAGGCTGCGCTCGAGCTCAACGAGCTGCTGGCCGAGCTGGATCCGGAGCCGAGTCACGAGCGGGCAGCGGCCGAGTACGTGCGGGCCGTCGCGGCGCATCACGCCACCGATTCGGTCGAGGCGCTGGACGCCGTCGACGGCTGCATCCGGGTCGCTCGCGCGATCGACGAGCCGGGCTGGGAGGCGAACGCGATCGCGCTGCGGATCGTCACGCTGATCCGCACCGGCGAGGGCGGTGACTCGGTCGCGGACCTGGTCGCCGCTGAGAACGCCCTGTCGCGGACCCGCGATCTCGGTCTGGCCGGCTGGGCGCACACCGGCCTCGGCTACGCGTACGACCTGCTCCGGCTGTACGAGTTGTGCATCCCGCACTTCGAGCTCGCCGCCGAAGGTGATCACGATCCGCTCGGCCTCCCCGAGGCGCCGGCGATCAACCGGCTGAACCTGGCAGAGTCGAACCTGCGCTGGGCCCACGAGCTCGAGCGGCTCGGCGACACGTCGTACGACGAGGAGGTCAAGCAGCGCCGGCGGGCAGCGCATCGGTGGGCGGGTGAGGCGGTCGATGCGATCCTCGCGGCCGATCTGCTCGGGTACTGGCCGATGGTCGGGCGGATGTGGCTCGCGGCGAGCAACGACGCCGGGGACGCGGCCGAGGCGGCTGTGATCCTGAAGGACTGTCGCGACCAGCTCGCAAAGCTCGGCGATCTCGAGCTGGCTGCGATCGCGGGCGCGTACCTGGCGATGGCGTACCTGAAGCTCGGCCGGGTCGACGACGCGATGGAGGCCGCGGGACGGTCGGCGAGCGAGCTGCCGCCGACGTCGGATCCGCCGGTCGAGGCGCTGATCCGGCACACCGCCGTACGGATCGTGGCTGAGTCCGGCGACGCGGGTGCGTCCAGTGGGTTGCAGTACGCGCGGGCGATCAGCAGAGGGTGGTGGGCGGAGCGGCTGCGCGGGCTGTACGCAGTACGGACTGCGCTGGCGAGCCATGAGCTGTCGATCCGGCACGACGCCGAGTGGCGGGCCGCTCGGGAGGACCCGCTGACCGGTGTGGGCAATCGGCGCGCGTTGGACGAGCGGATGTCGGTGGCGCGGGACTCCGGTCGGTCGGTCGCAGTGATCGCGATCGACGTGGACAACCTGAAGGTCATCAACGACAGCTACGGACATGCCTGCGGGGACGAGGTACTGCGGCGTGTCGGGCAGCTGCTGAAGGAGCAGTGCCGCGCGGAGGATGTGGTGGCACGAGCGGGTGGGGACGAGTTCGTCGTCGTACTCGACAACCCGGACGAGCGGGGCGCGCCTGAGCTCGTCGAGCGGATCAAGACCGCAGCGGATCGAGAGGCGGCGCACGCGCTGGCGCCGTGGTTCGCCATGCTGCGGCTGAGCGTGGGGCAGGCGAGCAGCACGGACGGTACCTCGGTCACCGACCTGCTGACCGAGGCGGACCGCCGCATGTACGCCGAGAAGCGCCGACGTCGGCGGGCTGCTCAGTAGTTCAGGAAGCCTTCCACGATGAGGTTTCTGATCTGCGGGAGGTAGTCGGAGAGTACGTCGACCAGCGGGCGGTCCATCAGGTCCGCGAGGGCCGCGAGGATCTGGCCGGTGCTCAGGTCGCCGTCACACGCACCGACGAAGCCTGCCAGGACAGTGTCGACCTGCTCTGCGCGGCGCATGCCACGCTGACGTCGCAGAACGATCGTGGCTGGGTCCTCAGCGCCTGGCTGACCAGTGGTCTCCTGGATGACGTCATCCGCGACGCGGAGGTGCAGAGCGGTCAGGTCAGCGGGGAGGCCTTCCAGACGTTCGAAGCGGTGCAGGACGTGCGGACCGATCGGGCGCTCGATCTCGTACGGCCATGACTCGGCGTCGAGGGTGCCTCCGACGTTGTGGAGAGTGATCCAGCCCATGCCGATCGCTTCGACGCTCTGGTCCTCCAGATAACGCATCCACTCGTCGTACCGGGTGGTGTACTGCGGTGAGCCGTGCAGGCCGGCGTCGCGCAACCAGAGCTCGACGTACTCGGACGGGTCGAGCTGCTCGCGCTGGACGGCCCAGGCCGACCGGTCCGCGGTCCAGGTGGCGATGCGGTCCTGCCAGTCCTCGCCGCGGACACAGGTCCAGTTGGCGAGCAGCTGGCACCAGCCGCCGTCGGTGAGGTGGTCCGGCGCCTGCCTGATTAGCTGCTCGACGACGGCGTCACCGGCGTACCCGGTCTCGCGGTAGGTCAGGTCGCCGCCGGGTGGGGAGATGACGTACGGCGGATTGCTGACGATCAGGTCGAACCGCTCACCCCGGACCGGCTCGTACAGGCTGCCTTCGCGTACGTCGAGGTCGATGTGGTTGAGCGCCGCCGTCCAACGGGCCAACTGGAGCGCACGCGGGTTGACGTCAGTGGCGACGAGCTGGTTGACGCGATCGGCGAGGTGGAGCGACTGAATGCCACACCCCGTGCCGATGTCGAGCGCACGATCTGCCTTGATCGGGACGGTGAGGTGGATCAGACTCAGGCTGGCCGGGGCGATCCCGAGCACGTAGTCGGACCGCATTGCCTCGCGGCGCCCGTCGAGCCCGGGGGTGGGGTCGGCAACCACCCACCACTCCCGCTCATCCTCCGCAAACGGCCGGATGTCGAGCACAGCCCTCGCCTCGCCGCCGGTGGTCGCGATGATGCCCAAGGCAACCAGATCGACTCCCGGAATCGCCTTGTCTACAAGCGCTTCCGGCACGGTCCGCTGTAACAAGAACAGCCGGATCATCGTGTCAAGCGCATCCCCCGAGTCCGTACGCCGAACCGCCGGCGCCGTCTCGTTCCGCCCCAACGCCCCGTTGGCCTGCTCCCCGAGCCGCTCGGCAACCCCATCCACGGTGTACCCCGCAGCCCCGAACGCCGCCCGCAACCCACCCACGTCGTACCCCGTCAACTCCCGCATCTCCCGATCTTCCCACCGTCACCCCACCACCCGCCCGGCCCCACCCCCACCCCGCCCGCGGCTCCGGCTGATGGGTTAACCCACAAGCAGGTGGGTTAACCCATGAAATGCGACCGGGTGGGGCGGCTGGTCCCGATCTTCCTACCGTCACCCCCACCACCCGCCGCCGCACCCCACCCGCCGCCGCACCCCCACCCCTGCCCCACCCCTGCCCCACCCCCGCCTCACCCCGCCCAACCCGCGCCCCGCCCCGCCTGCGGCTGATGGGTTAACCCACGGCGTTGTGGGTTACCCACCCGGAGTGCCGGTGGTTAACCCACAAGCGGGTGGGTTAACCCATGAAATGCGACTAGGTGGGGCGCTGGGCGGGGGTGGCGGCCGGGCCGGGGGCTGGGCGGGGGTGGGGGCTGGGTGGGACGGGTTATGGATTGCAGGTGAGTTTGGCTTCGGCCCAGTCGGCGTGGTCGCTGGTGTTGCCGTCGCCTCCGTCGGTTACTTGGAGGGTGAGGGTTTGGCCGCCGGTGACGTCGACCGTCGTGGTGGCGGTGGGGGACGTGCCGGTCAGTTGATCCGACGTGTACTTCGCGGTGCCGTCGGTGAGGACCTTGAAGGTGACTTTGCCGCGGTCCTCCATCTCGTCGTCGATGCCCAGTTTGCTGGTGAACGTGGTGCAGTTGCCACCCAGACGGACGCTCACCGACGAAGGAGCGTGTGCACCCAATCCCTTCGCGTACGTGACCCCGTCCAGCGTGATCGGGCCGCCGTCGCCGGTGCCGTCCTCGCCGTTGCTGCGGTCGCGCTCGACCGGGCCCCAGCCGTTGCTCGAGTCAAGGAATTCCAGGTCACTGACCCAGTTGTCCCCAGTAGGTGCCGGAGGCAACGGTTTGTCGGCGGCCGTGGCGGCGAAGAACCCGAGCCCGCCGCCGGGCAGCTTGATCGCCTTCACCGTCTTGCCGGGATCGAGCGGTACGGCGGTGTAGAAGACGCGATAGTCCGTCGTCGTATTGCCCAGACCGGCTGGTGTGTAACGGCCCTTGACCGAGACGGCGAGCGCGGCGCCGCCTGTGGTCGGGTCCTGACAGCACCAGTTCGGCAACTGGAAGGTGCCTTCGGACGTGGAGCCGTCGGTATAGATGATGGTGACGGTCCCGCGAGCGTTGAGACTCGCGCCGGCGCCGAGTAGCGCGAGGTGCGAACCGGTGCCCGAGACGAGGATCGGCGCGGACTGGTTCTTCACCACGTTCGGAGTCCCCGGCGCTCCGGTCGGCCAGGTGAACCTGGCGTCCTGGACCGTGACCTCAGCGCCCGGTGAGTACCCGGCGGCCGCGAGCGCTTCGCCGTTGAAGCTGTCACCCGATCCGTCGAAATTGCCTTGTTTGTAGGTGTTTGCATCGGTGATGCCGACCAGGTTGGACGCCTGAGACAACGATGCGTACGGCAGCTCGGCTGTTGCCGAAGCGGAGTTTGAATAACTCTTGCCTTGGGCAACGTAGCTTGCCTTCAGTTGCAGGGTGAAGCTCGCCGGCTTGACGTCCGCACCCGGTGTCACCTGCAGCTTGGCGGTGACAGTCTGGCCGGAGCGGACCGACGCGAACCGGTTGGCGCCGGTGACAGTCCAGCCGGCCGGGACCTGCATGGCCAGGTCGACGTTGCGGACGGTTCCGGGGGTGCTGTTGCGGAACGTCGCGGTCACCTCGGTCGCCTGGCCAGGCGCGTTCCAGAGCGACGGCGTGGTGAGCTCCGGGGTGCCGAACGTGTTGCTGACGTCCGCTCCGCCTACCGAGGAGGTGCCGGAGAGGCGTACCACGGTAGACCGCGAGGTGGAGATCGACGCGGTCTGCACGGTGACGACACCGTTGGCGAAGCTCCACTTGGCGGGGCGCCCGTCGATGGTGACGTTGTGCGGCGCGGTGCCGGTGTGGAGAGTCAGTTCGTACGGGCGCGCCGCCGGCTTGCCGTCGTACGAACCGTTGCTGCGACCGATGTTCACGGTGATGTCGCCGCGGCCGTCGGTCGGTGCGTCGACGGCGAACGTCTGCGTGGCGGACTTCGTGGAGCGGGTGACGCGGTCGTCCTCATAGAGGTTGAACGAGGACTTCCCCGACGGGTAGATGTCGACCGTGACGGGGTCGCTCGGCTTTTGTTCGGCGGCGTTGTTGAGGCCGGACTTCCACATCGGTACGACGGCGCCCGCCTTCACGAACAGCGGCAACGTGTCGAGCGCCGCGTGGTAGCCGTTGACCGTCGTCGGGCCCTGGTACACGCGACCGGTCCAGTAGTCGACCCACCGACCTGCGGGCAGGTAGATGCCGTTCTTCACCTCGTCCGCGCCGTACATCGGCGCGACCAGGAACTCCTTGCCGGCCAGGAATTCGTACTTCGTTGTGTCGTCCCACGTCTTCGGGTCGTTCGGGTACTCCAGCACCAGCGACCGGTTCAGCGGTGCGCCGGTCCGGTGCGCCTCAGCGGCGTAGGTGTAGAAGTACGGCAGCAGGCGTTCGCGCAGCTTGAGGTACTTGCGGTTGATCGAGGTGTACGGGTCGCCGTACGCCCAGGGCTGCTTGTACGCCGGAGTCGACCAGCCGGACATGCTCATCAACGCCGGGTTGAACACCTTCCACTGCAGATCACGCACGTACGACGTGGCACTGCCGCCGAAGATGCCGTCGACGTCACCCGCGCTGTAGGCGATACCCGAGTTACCGGACCCGGTGATCGCCGGGATCTGCCACTTGATCGCGTCCAGCGAGCCGCTGTGGTCGCCGGTCCACTGCACGGCACACCGCTGCGCGCCGGCCCAGCCCTCGACCATCCACGCGAACCCACGGGCGTTGCTGTACTGCTCGATGCCGTCATGCGCGGTGTCGCAGGCACTCAGTGCGTAGCGGTAGCCCGGACCGACCCACGCCACGTCCAGCTTCCGTACGCGCACACCGGCGTCACCGACCTCGGCCGGCTGCCGGTCCAGGTTGGACTGGGTCCACAGGCCCATCTGGATGTTCCGTGCCCGCAGTTCGTCGCCGGTCTGCTTCAGCGCCGGGATGTCGCGCTTGCCCCACCACGTGCCGTCGACCTGCTCGGAGTCGGTGTTGGCGGAGTACCCGCAGCCGTAGTCGTCGTTGACGAGCATCCAGCCGCCCGGCATGTCCTCGTCCTTGAACCGCTGCGCGACCTTCACCGCGTCGAGCGTGGTCACCTTGTCCGGGGTGACCTTCCAGTCGTTGCTGGGGTCCGGGTCCGTCGCGTAGTGACCGCGGTTGTAGCAGTCGGAGTCGCCGTACTCGAGTCCGTAGATCGGCGGCATGAACGGCCGGCCGGTGAGCTCGGTGTAGCGGTCCAGCGAGGTCTTCAGATCGCCGACGAAGTAGTACGCGTCGAACCGCTTCTCGTCGTGAGTAGTTACAACCGGACTAGTGAAGGTGTAACTACCCGGATCGAAGGTGTTCCGCAGTACGCCGTACCCCGCGGTGCTCATGTAGTACGGCGACGCGTTCGGGTTGCCGCCGTCCTCCCAGTTGAAGTCCCTGGAGATCTTGATCGTCTGGTCGCGGTGCGAGAAGCGGCCGTTCTGCATGCCTCCGCCGAAGAACTGCTCGTTCGCACCACGCGCCAGGGTCTGAGTGGTGGAGGTGTCCGTCCAGGACAGCGGTGCGGCCTCGGACCAGACCAGCTGCCCGTTCGACCGGTACAGGGAGAACTTCAGCGGGCTCTTCTGCGCACGGACCTCGATCTTGCCGGTCGTGAGCGAGTAGTAGGTGCCGCGGTCACGCCAAGAGGTCTTCGGGGTGCCGTAGTCCGTCTTGGTGACGATGTTGGACGCCGGGACGCCCGGATCGGTGGGCGGAGTGTTCGCGGGGTCGGTGAAGTTCCCGTCCGGCGCCATCCACAGCCGGAAGACGTCGTCCTTCAGGAACACCACCCGCACCTTCGCCGCGCCGGCGCTGAGGGTGTACGTCGCCTTGTCGGCCGCGAAGCCGGTGACGTCACCGAGCGTGGTCGCCGCGGCCTGTGCGGGAGCCGCGGTGTACACAAGTGCGCCTGCTAACAGAGCTAGGGCGACTACTGAACGTTTCATGCGGACAAAGATGCTCACGAGTGCCTCACTTCACGCATCAATGAACAAGATGCGCACATTGAAGCTCACCGGCGACGCGTTGTCATCAGGTCGGCCTTCATGAAGTTGGGACAGTGTCGCCATCACGGGGTGAAACAAGGCGATGACGATGAGTCGCATGAGCAACCGGCGTCCCAGCAGCCCCAGCAGTCACGTCTTCACCAGGCGTCATCTCCTGGGCGCCGGCCTGACGGCCGGCGTCGCGGCGGGTGTTGCCGCGGCCTGGCCGGGGTTGGCGCAAGCCGCCCCGATCGACCCCGATGCTCCGGCCGGCGTCGCGCCGGGCCTCGCGCCGGACAGGCTCCGCGCGCAGGACGAGCCGAACTTCCATCCGGTGAAGTTCCGGCTGCCGGCGCCGACCGGGCGGAAGGCGCTGGGGACGACCGCGATCCACCTGATCGACCGATCGCGGCCCGATCCGACCATGCCCAGCGGGCACCGCGAGTTGATGATCAGCCTCTGGTACCCGGCCGGGATGTTCGGGTCGGCGCCGTTCGCGAAGTACATGCCGCCGCGGACCTCGGTCGAGGTCGACGACGCGTGGACCGGTGAGTACGGGCTGGCGCTGCCGAGCGGGTCGTTCGACTTCGCCAGCACCGAGACGCACGCGCGAGTCGACGTACCGGCGCAGCCGATGCGGCATCCCGTCGTACTGTTCTCTCCCGGTTTTCAGTACAGCCGGTTCGTGAACACCGCACAGGTCGAGGATCTCGCCAGCCGCGGGTACGTCGTGGTGACGATCGACCACTCGCACGAGACCCCGGTGGAGTTCCCCGGCGGGCGGTTCCTGCCGGGCGCGCCGGAGTCGGAGCCGCCCGGTCCGGACCAGATCCGCACGGCCGTCGAGACCCGGACCGCGGACGCGCGGTTCGTCCTGGATCAGCTCGAGCGGATGGCCGACGGCCGGAAGGTCGATGCCGACGGCAAGGATCTTCCGAAGGACCTCGCGGACGGGCTGGACCTGCGCAAGGCCGGCATGTTCGGCATCGGGCTCGGCGGCTACGCGACCGCGAACACGATGCTGCAGGACCGGCGGATCTCGGCCGGGATCGACCTCGACGGCACCCTCCAGGACGACCGGGCGAAGGGTCCGCTCGGCGACGTCGCGGAACGTGGTCTGGACCGGCCGTTCCTGCTGTTCGGATCGGGTGAGACCCAGCGGACCGATCCGGCCAAGGACAACTACGACCCGTCCTGGGCGAGCTTCTGGACGGCGCAGCGCGGCGGCAGGCTGAACCTGGCGATGGCCGGCACCAAGCAGAAAGCGTTCACCGACTACCAGTTCATCTTCTCCCAGCTCTTCCACGACATCTACGGCGAGGACCCGATCATCACCTCGGTGATGAAGGCTCTCGTCGGCAGCGCGAAACCGGCCCGGAGCGTGCTGGCGCAGCGCGAGTACATCGCTGCATTCTTCGACCAGACGCTGCGCCGCCGGCCCTCGCCTCTGCTCCGCGGTGGCTCTCCGAAGTTCCCGGAAGTTCAGTTCGTGCGCTGAGTCGGCGTACTCTCGACTGAGGTTCGCCACGCTGCCGTGGCGGCATCGCGACGCGCGGTGACGATGCATGAGGGGAAGGGCACCGGTTACCGTGCGTTGAGAAATGCGTTGCCGTCGGCCGTACTCTGTCCTCGGGTCGGGTCGGTCTGTGCCCGGGGGAACAGAGCTGAGGGCGGGCGCGATGTCGGCAGGACGAGAGTAGGGAGCGCAGTGGCAGGGGCAGCAGGGACCAAAACAGCGGCCGGGACCCGTCTGGTGATCGTCGAGTCGCCGAAGAAGGCGCGGATGATCGCCGGCTTCCTCGGGTCCGGGTACGTGGTGGAGTCCAGCTTCGGCCACATCCGCGACCTGCCGAGCGGAGCGGACGAGATCCCGGCGAAGTACAAGGGCCTGCCGTGGGCACGCCTGGGCGTGAACGTCGACGAGCACTTCGACCCGCTGTACGTCGTACCGGCCGACAAGAAGGCGCAGATCCGCAAGCTCAAGGACCTGCTCAAGGGCGCCGACGAGCTCTTCCTGGCGACAGATGAGGACCGCGAGGGCGAGGCGATCGCCTGGCACCTGCTCGAGGAGCTGAAGCCGAAGGTCCCGGTCAAGCGGATGGTCTTCCACGAGATCACGCCGAAGGCGATCCAGGACGCGGTCGGCAACGCCCGGGACATCGACGAGGACCTGGTCGACGCCCAGGAGGCGCGCCGGATCCTCGACCGGCTGTACGGGTACGAGGTCTCCCCGGTGCTGTGGAAGAAGGTCATGCCGCGGCTGTCGGCGGGCCGGGTCCAGTCGGTCGCGATCCGGATGGTGGTCGACCGCGAGCGCGAGCGGATCGCGTTCCGCAGCGCCTCGTACTGGGACCTCGACGCCACGCTGGACGCCGGCGAGGACCGGAATCCGCGACTCTTCCCCTCCCGCCTGGTCTCGGTGGACAGCAAGCGGGTGGCGCAGGGCCGCGACTTCAGTTCGGTCGGTGAGCTCAAGGGCGCGAACACCGTCCATCTGAACGAGGCGACCGCGACCGCGCTGGCCGGCGCGCTGCGGGAGTCGCAGTTCACCGTCCGGTCGATCGAGTCCAAGCCGTACACGCGCAAGCCGTATGCGCCGTTCCGGACCACCACGCTGCAGCAGGAGGCAGGCCGCAAGCTCGGCATGTCCGCCTCGCAGACCATGCAGGTCGCCCAGCGGCTGTACGAGAACGGCAACATCACCTATATGCGTACCGACAGCGTGACGCTGTCGGACACCGCGATCACCGCCGCCAGGGCGCAGGTCCGCGAGCTGTACGGCGCGTCGTACCTGCCGGACAAGCCGCGCGTCTACACCTCCAAGGTGAAGAACGCCCAGGAGGCGCACGAGGCGATCCGGCCGGCCGGCGAGACGTTCCAGACACCGGCCCAGACCGGTCTGAGCGGCACCGAGTTCCGGCTCTACGAGCTGATCTGGATGCGGACGATCGCGTCCCAGATGCGGGACGCGGTCGGCAACAGCGTCTCGATCAAGATCGACGCGACCGCGGCGACCGGCGAGCAGTGCGAGTTCACCTCGTCGGGCCGGGTGATCACCTTCCACGGGTTCCTCAAGGCGTACGTCGAGGGCGCGGACGACCCGTCCGCCGGCACGGACGACCAGGAGACGCGGCTGCCCGACGTGACCGAGGGCGACGTACTGCCCGCGTCCGAGGTGGTCGCGTCCGGGCACGAGACCAAGCCTCCGGCGCGCTACACCGAAGCCACGCTGATCCGCGAGATGGAAGAGCGCGAGATCGGCCGCCCGTCGACGTACGCGACGATCCTCGGCACCAACGTGGCCCGCGGGTACATCTACAAGAAGGGTCAGGCCCTGGTTCCGGCCTGGCTGGCGTTCGCGGTCGTCCGGCTGCTCGAGGAGCACTTCACCCGGCTGGTGGACTACGCGTTCACCGCGACGATGGAGGACGTGCTCGACGAGGTCGCGGCCGGTGACCTGCAGCGCGAGGGTGTGCTGTCGCGGTTCTACTTCGGTGACGACAACCTCGAGGGCCTGAAGTCGATGGTCACCGACCTCGGCGACATCGACGCCCGCCAGATGTCCACGTTCCCGGTCGGCGGCGACGACTCGGGCATCGTGCTCCGCGTCGGGCGGTACGGGCCGTACGTCGAGGACAAGGACGAGCGGCGCGCGAACGTGCCGGAGGACCTGCCGCCGGACGAGCTGACCGTCGACAAGGCCCACGAGTTGCTGGCCCAGCCGTCGGGCGTCGAGCTCGACCTCGGTACTGCGCCGGACACCGGCCTGCGCGTTGTCGCCAAGGCCGGGCGCTTCGGGCCGTACGTGACCGAGGTGCTGCCGGAGGACGCGCCGAAGAGCGCCAAGCCGCGGACCGGGTCGCTGCTGAAGTCGATGACGCTGGAGAACGTCGGCCTCGACGACGCGATGAAGCTGCTGTCGCTGCCGCGCGTGGTCGGCAAGGACCCGGAGTCGGGCGACGAGATCACCGCGCAGAACGGGCGCTACGGGCCGTACCTGAAGAAGGGCACGGACTCGCGGTCGCTGGCGACCGAGGAGCAGATGTTCGACATCACGCTCGACGAGGCGCTGAAGATCTACTCCGAGCCGAAGCAGCGCGGTCGTCGCGCCGCTGCCCCGCCGCTGAAGGAGCTCGGCGAGGACCCGGAGTCCAAGAAGCCGGTGGTGGTGAAGGAGGGCCGTTTCGGCCCGTACGTCACCGACGGCGAGACGAACGCGACGCTCCGCAAGGACGACGCGGTCGAAACGATCTCGCTGCTCCGCGCGGCTGAACTGCTGGCGGACAAGCGAGCCCGCGGTCCGGTGAAGAAGACCGCGAAGAAGTCCACCGCGAAGAAGACGACGGCCAAGAAGACGACGGCGAAGAAGACGACGGCGAAGAAGGCCACCGCCAAGAAGACGACGGCGAAGAAGGCCACCGCCAAGAAGACGACGACCAAGAAGGCGCCCGCCAAGAAGAGCTGACGGGCGTCAGCCGCCGAAGCTGCTGAAGCCGCGGACGATGAAGTAGAGCACGAACGCGAAGAACGCGGCGAAGATGATCGCGACTGGCACGGCCACCCACAGTGGTGGCCGCCGGGCGCGAACCGCGGCGCCGGTGGACTGGCTGACGAGTCCTTGGCGACGATGCGTCCGCTTCGCCACTTCCCGGTGACGGTCACCTCTTCGCCGTCGACGACCTGCCCCTCGAGAGCGGTCGCGCGCAATTCGACAAGCACGGGCTGCTGCGGTTGCCCGACGCTGTCGTGCTGGGCGAGCCGGAAGGTCAGCACTTGGATCGAGCCGTTGTCGGAGCGGCCCTCGGAGCGGTACTGCACGTTCTGTACGACACCGCGCAGCTCGGCGGCGCCCCGCCGGGCGACTGCGTTCGACTGGTCACTCATCGGAGTTCCCCCAGGTGTGAGACGTAGTACCCGGAAAGTACATTGGGTTCGGGCCCGCAGGTGGCCGCAAGCCAGGACGAGACGCAATCGCAAAAGGAGCGCGCGGATGACGAGTGCGGCCGAGGTCAGCGCGCAGCGGTTGCGTGAGCGGGGGGAGCGGGTTACGCCTGCTCGGCTTGCGGTGGTCGAGGTGCTGGCCGGCACCGAGGAGCATCTGAGCGCGGAGCAGATCGGCGAGCGGGCCGAGCAGTTGCGGCCGGGGATCCACCGCGCGACCGTGTATCGGGCGCTCGACGCGCTCGGTGAGTTCGGTCTCGTCACGCACGTCCACCTCGGGCGGGCCGGTACGACGTACCACCTGGCCGGCGATCTGGCCCCGCGTCACCTGCACCTGCGCTGCTCGGAGTGCGGCACGGTGTACGACGCCCCGGGCGACGTCCTCGAATCGGCCCGGAAGAAGCTCGCCCGCGAGCTCGGGTTCCACCTCGCGCCCGAGCAGGTGGCCCTCGTCGGAGTGTGCAAGAACTGCCAGCCGTGAGGTCCGCTGTCCATATCTGTTCATCGGTGTGGATTCATGAACAGAGTTGGCTTACAGTCTGGGTCTGTGACCTATGTCGAGGACTTTGCCTCCGGTGAGAACGTGCTGGCGCCGCGCGCCTGGCTGGACGACGACTCCGGGCGGTTGGCGCTCAGCGGGGACTGGAGCTTCCGCCTGTCGCCGACGGTGGCGGACGCGCCGGACGACCTGAAGGACCCGGACACGTCCGGCTGGGACACGATCGCCGTCCCGGGTCACTGGCAGCTGAGCGGATACGGCGCCCCGGCGTACACGAACGTGGTCTACCCGTTCCCGCTCGAGCCGCCGTATGTGCCGACCGACAACCCGACCGGCGACTACGTCCGGACCGTGACGGTGCCGGCGAACTGGGACGGCGCGCGGATCGTGCTGCGGTTCGAGGGCGTGGACTCGCGGTTCGCGGTCCACGTGAACGGCTCGGAGGTCGGCTGGTCGTCGGGGTCCCGGCTGCCGTCGGAGTTCGACCTGACCTCGCTGGTTGCCCCAGGCAAGGAAGCACGGATCGCGGTCCGGGTGCACCAGTGGTCGGTCGGGAGCTACGTCGAGGATCAGGACATGTGGTGGCTGTCCGGGATCTTCCGCGAGGTCAACCTGCTCGCACTTCGCCCGGACGCGCCGACCGACGTCTTCGTCAAGGCCGCGTGGGACCACATCGACGGCGCGGGCACGCTGCTCGTCGAGTCGGACGTGCCGGGTACCGTCAGCGTGCCGGAGCTCGGGCTGGAGCTCCCGACCGGTGAGCACACGCGCGTCGAGGGTGTCGAGCCGTGGAGCGCCGAGGTGCCGCGGTTGTACGACGCCGTACTGCGGACCGCGGGCGGCGAGGTGCGGCTGCGGATCGGGTTCCGGACCGTTGCGATCGTCGACGGGATCTTCACGGTCAACGGCAATCGGGTGTTGTTCAACGGCGTCAACCGGCACGAGTTCCACCCTGACCGAGGTCGCACGCTGACCGAGCAGGACATGCTGGACGACGTACTGATCATGAAGCGGGCCGGGATCAACGCGGTCCGCACGAGCCACTACCCGCCGCACCCGCATTTCCTGGCGCTGTGCGACGAGTACGGGTTGTACGTGATCGACGAGTGCGATCTGGAGTCGCACGGGTTCGGGTACGAGCCGCAGCCGCCGAAGCTGCCGAACCCGGTGATGGATCCGCGCTTCCGCGACGACCTGGTCGATCGGATGCGGCGTACCGTGCACCGCGACAAGAACCACCCGTCGATCGTGATCTGGTCGCTCGGCAACGAGTGCGGGATGGGCGAGAACCTCAAGGCGATGTACGACCTGGTGAAGGAGCTCGACCCGTCACGGCCGGTGCACTACGAGCGCGACACCGAGGCGGAGTTCGTCGACATCTACTCGCGGATGTACACCTCGCCGGAGGGGTGCGCGGAGATCGGGGCGGACAACAGCCTCTACCGGAACCTGCCGTTCATCCTGTGTGAGTACGGGCATGCGATGGGCAACGGGCCGGGTGGGCTGCTCGACTACCGCGAGGTGTTCGAGAAGTACCCGCGCTGCCAGGGCGGATTCATCTGGGAGTTCATCGACCACGGTCTGCGGACGACGATCGACGGGCGCGAGGTCTACGCGTACGGCGGGGACTTCGGCGAGACGATCCACGACGGCAACTTCGTCTGCGACGGGCTGCTGTTCCCGGACCGGACGCCGTCGCCGGGTATGCACGAGTACATCAAGGTGATCGAGCCGCTGCGGATCGTTGCTGATGGCAACCGTGTGTCGATCACCAACCGCTACGAGGTGCTGGACACGAGCCACCTCCGCCTCCAGGCCCGGGTTGAGGCGGAGGGCGAGGTTGTGGCCGACGGCAACCTGCCGTTCCCGGTGATCGCGCCCGGCGAGACAGTCTCGATCGAGCTGCCGCCGGGCGTCCTGAAGCAAAGCGAGCGGGCGGAGGCCTGGCTGACGGTGACCGCCGAGCTGGCCGAGCCGACCCCATGGGCCGAGGCCGGTCACCGGGTCGCGTGGGGTCAGATCCGCCTGGACGAGCCGGCTCCGGCTGCTGCTGTTCCTGCTGGTTCGCCGGCCGAAGGAACTGCTGGTGTGCAGGGCATCAACATCGCTGGTCTGCAGAACATCCGGCTGGATGTTTGGCGGGCGCCTATCGACAACGATGCGATTCCTGGGGTTGCGGCGGCCTGGCGGGAGCAGGGGTTGCACCGGGTGCAGCACCGCATCGTTTCGCAGGGTGAGCGTGACGGTGCTTGGGAGGTTGTCACCCGGACGGCGCCGCCCGCGCTCCAGTGGGGTCTGCGTAGTACGTGGCGTTGGACGGCCGTCGACAACGGCGTGGTGCTCGAGCTCAGTGTCGTACCCGAAGGCCTGTTCCCGGAGGTACTGCCGCGGCTCGGCATCACATTCGAGCTGCCGAAGGTGGAGCGGGTCGAGTGGTTCGGCACCGGCCCCAACGAGGCGTACGTCGACACGCGCGAAGCTGCTGCGGTCGGCAAGTATTCTGCCACAGTCGCCGAGCTGCAGACGCCGTACGTCCGCCCCCAGGAGAACGGCCACCGCATCGACACCCGCTGGACCCAGCTGGACGGTCTGCGCATCGAGGCAGTCGACGAGCTCTTCGGCCTGACCGTCCGCGACTGGACCAGCCAGGCGTTGGAGACGGCCAAGCACACCCCGGACCTGGTCGCCGGCGACACCACCTACGTCACGCTCGACATCGCCCAGACCGGCGTAGGCACAGCCGCCTGCGGCCCGGCCCTCCCCGACCGGGACAAGCTGAAGACCGCCCCCGCAACCCTCACCCTCCGCTTCACCAGCTGACTGGCGGATCAGCTGGAGCCCGGTGCAGCCGTCGGCAGGCCAATGTCGTCGGCGGCTGCCAGGAGGCGCTTGTCGTAGGTGACCAGCGCCGTCAGAGAGATGCCTTCGAGGACGAGGGATTGCGCCGTCGCCAGATGGATGGCGTCGAGAGTTCGTAGCATCGGGTCGGAGTAAGCCGCTGCCGTCGCAAGGACCGTGTCGTCGACGGGGACTCGGTCGAGCCTGGCCAGGACCGTCGGCACGGCTGCGAGCCGGCTTGGATCGGATCGGCGCAATGCACGGGGAACCTCGGTGAGCACCAAGGACGATGCCACGAGATCCTTGTCGTCCTGGTTCGCCAGCCAGGTCTCGAGTGCTGCGCTTTCCGCCTCCCGGCGGATCATCTTCACGATCGCGGCCGAGTCGAGGAAGATCACAGACGCTCCTCACGAAGGTCCGAGATGATTTCGGTCGAGTCGACCGACAGATCCGGCTCGCCTGCAGGAAGGACGAGTGGTCCCGGATTGCTCGCGGGAATCAACCGGCCGCGACGAATCAAGTCGGCCCGGATGCTGGTGCTGTCGTCGATCGGGACGAGGCGTGCCGCCGGGTGGCCGCTGACGGTGATCTCGAGGGACTCGCCGTTGGCAACCCGCGCCAGCACGGCGCTGGTGTGCTGGTTGAGTTCACGCACGGGGATGCTGTCCATGGCACAAGTGTAGAACGTTGTGTTCTACGCCTGCCAGTCAGATCGCGATCGAGGGGCGGGGGCGGACGCGGGTGGTCGGTGGGTGGTAGGCGGACCAGGCTTTGGCGAGGCGGTGGACCGCTTCGGTCAGGGCTGGTTCGGGGGCTCGGAAGTGTAGGCGGACGTGGGAGTCGCTGGCGCCGGTGACGTCGAGGCCGGCGCCGGGGAGGATGGCTAGACCGTGGCGTAGGGCGGTCTGGGCGAAGGACGTGCCGTCGCCGTACGGGAGACGGACCCAGAGGCACTGGCCGCCGGTGACCGTTGGGATGTCCCACGAGGGGAAGGCCTGCGTGAGGAGTTTGTGCAGGTGGTCGTGGCGGCACCTGAGGGTGTCGTGGAGGTCAGGACCGTCCAGGAGTGGCAGCAGATGTACGGCGGCCAGCTGGGTCGGGACGTTGCCGCCCAGGTCGTGTACCGCGCGGAGGCGGGCCAGGCGGTTGATCAGGGGTGTGGACGCGCGGATCCAGCCGATGCGCAGGCCGCCCCAGATGCTCTTGCTGAGTGAGCCGATCGAGATGACCGAGTCGGAGTACGCCGCCAGTGGCGTGGGCTCCACCTCACCAGGGAAGCCAAGATCAGCTGGTACTTCGTCCTCGATCAGCGGGATACCGGCGCCGGCCAGCCGCTGGCGGGGCAGCGCAGACATCACCGAGCCGGTCGGGTTCTGGTACGTCGGGATCACGTAGGCAAGCGCAGGACGCCGCTCCCGCACCGCCGCCTCGAACCCGTCCAGCCCGACCGGCAGACCACGCAGTACTGCGCCTTCCTCGCGGAACACCTCTAGCGCGCCCGGGTACGTCGGCGCCTCGACGAGCACCTGGTCGCCGGGAGACACCAGAGCATGCGCCAGCAGCGACAGGGCCTGTTGGCCGCCGTTGGTGACCATGATCTGCTCGAAGGACGTCCGTACGCCGCGGGCCGAGTAGCGGTCCGCCAGCGCCTTCCGCAGCGCCGGGTGACCGTACGGGTAGTAGCCGATGTCGTCGCTGATCCGACTGAGCTCCGGGGCGATCTCCACGAACGCCTCGGCAAGCTGCGGCGGCGGATCGCCGGGGGCGGCGCAGACGGCGAGCAGTACGTTGTCGTCGCGCGCCTCGAGCGAGTCCAGGAAGATCGGGTCGACCGGAGCGTCCTCGACCGGTCCTCCGGACGGTACGCCGGCCACGCGCGTGCCGCTGCCCTGCCGGCGAGTGATCCGGCCCTCGGCGCGGAGCAGGTCGTACGCGGCGACCACCGTCGTACGGCCGACTGCCAGCGCACCGGCCAGCGCACGGTCCGGAGGGAGCGGGACGCCGGGAGGGAGTTCGCCGTCGTCGATCAGGTGGCGGAGGCGGGCCGCGAGCAGCACGTACAGCGGGCCGCGGCCGGACGACCAGCGGCCCAACCGGTCGACTACCTCGATTGGTCTCATCTGCGAACCAATTCTGCCGGATTGGCTCTGGGGCGGCCAGACCAAGCCCAGAACCATGGATGTATGCCGACCTTTCCGCGCAACGAGATCGTGTCCCTGACCGCCGAGCAGGCCCAGCACGAGCTAGGTGAGAGCTACGGCCCGGACCTCCGGCTGGCCGACCTGCTGACCCCGGAGCTGGCGGACCTCGAGCTCGGCTACGGTACGGCGGCTGGTGACCCGCGACTGCGCGCAGCGATCGCGGATCGGCACGGCGTACGGCCGGATCAGGTCGTCGTCACGATCGGTGGGATGCACGGGATCTTCCTGCTGTCCTACCTGATGCTCGAGCGCGGCGGGCAGGTCGTGACGACCAATCCGCTGTTTCCGAACACACGCAACATCTATGCGTCGCTCGGCGCTGACGTGCGGGTGGTTCCGCTGACCTTCGACGACAGATACCGCGTGACAGCTGACGCCGTACAGGCGCAGCTCACACCGGAGACCAAGCTGGTCAGCCTGACGACTCCGCAGAACCCGTCAGGTGTCGCGATCTCGCTGGAAACCCTGCAGGAGATCGTGATCGCGATGGGCGAGGTGTGTCCGGACGCCTATTTGATGGTCGACGAGACCTACCGGGTGGCGGCGTACGGCGATGATCCGATCGCGCAGACCGCGGTGTCGCTGGGGTCGAAGGTCGTGTCGGTGGCCTCGCTGTCGAAGTGTCACGGGGCCGCCGGGTTGCGGATCGGGTGGGTCGTGAGCACAGATGACGAGCTGGTGGACCAGTTGGCGACCGGAAAGTTCAGCACGGTCGTGTCCGCGGCGCCGCTGAGTGAGGCGTTGGCGGTGCGGGTGCTCGAGCAGGAGGACCAGATCCTCGGAGTACGAAGGTCCTGGCTGGCAGAGAACCTTCGGATTACCGAGAACTGGGTGAAAGAGAACGGCGATCTGGTCGAGTGGGTCCGGCCAGATGCCGGGGCCTTGTGCGTGGTGCGGTTGAACGTCGATCCAGTGCGGTTCAAGCAGGCGGCCGCGGAGCGAGGTGTGCGGCTGGCTGATGGTGGCTGGTTCGGGGATCAGGAGCAGGTATTCCGGCTTGGCTTCGGGTACCTGGCGGCGGGTGAGCTGAAGGCGGCGCTGGATGCGCTGCGTGAGGCTGTCCATGCTGCCTACTAGTCTTTAGGCGTGCCGGAGGCTTATGACCCGCTGACCGATCCTGCACCGGCGCATGATGTGCGCGCGGTGTTGCGGATCCGCGCGTTCCGGCGGCTGTGGATCGCGTTCGGGCTGTCGAGTCTGGGCGACTGGATCGGGTTGCTGGCGTTGACCGCGATGGCGAAGTCGTTCGCCGGCGACAACTACCAGGCGGCGAACTTCGCGATCGGCGGCGTGCTGTTCCTCCGCGTGCTGCCCGCGCTGGTGATGGGTCCCGTGGCCGGCTGGATCGCGGACCGGCTGGATCGGCGCTGGACGATGATCCTCGGCGACCTGATCCGGGCGGCGTTCTTCGTCACGATCCCGATCATCGGCACGCTGACCTGGCTGCTGGTCGCAACCGTGCTGATCGAGATCGTCAGCCTGATCTGGGGTCCCGCCAAGGACGCCTCGGTGCCGAACCTGATTCCACGGCACCGGCTCGAAGCGGCCAACCAGATCAGCCTGATCACGACGTACGGCACGGCTCTTCCCGCCGCGGTGATCTTCACCGCGATCACGCTGGTCACGCGCTGGGCCGGTGATTTCTCCATCGATCTTGCGGTGTACGTGAACGCCGCGACGTTCGCTGTCTCGGCGTTCGCGATCGTGTCGGTCGCCGAGATCGGCCGCGCGGTGCATGATCACGAGGACCATCCGACGCTGTGGCGGACCATGGTCGAGGGCTGGTCCTACGTCACCGGCACGCCGGTGGTCCGCGGTCTCGTGGTCGGTATCTCAGGCGCATTCGCGGCCGGTGCGGTCGTGATCGGATTGGGTCGCACGTACGTCGAGGATCTCGGTGCCGGCGATCCTGGGTACGGCGTGTTGTTCGGTGCTGTCTTCGGTGGTCTCGCGTTGGGGATGGGGTTCGCGCCGCGGATCTTCTCCGGGCTGTCGCGGCGACGGTTGTTCGCGGCTGGGTTGGTCGGGTCGGGCATCTGCCTGGCCGGGCTGGCGTTGATCCAGCAGATCGAGATCGCCACGATGATCGCGATTCTGCTCGGGTTCTGCGCCGGTGGATCGTGGGTTTCCGGCTACACCTTGCTCGGCCTCGAAGTGCCGGATGCCGTTCGCGGGCGGACGTTCGCGTTCGTGCAGTCCGCAGTACGCACGGTGCTTGCGGTCACGTTGGCGATCGCGCCGTTCGCGGCCGGTGCGATCGGCCGGCATACGTGGACGATCCGCGGCCATTCGGCGACGTACAACGGTGCTTCGATGACGATGCTCGCGGCCGCGATCCTGGCCGGGGTGATCGGCCTGCTCGCCTGGCGGCAGATGGACGACCGTCCGGGTGTCCCGTTCTGGCGCGACGTACGGCGGAGTTTCGGCAAGACACGTGGTGACTACCCGACGACGGGGCTGTTCATCGCGATCGAGGGCGGCGACGGGGCCGGCAAGTCGACGCAGTCCGCGCTGCTCGTGAAATGGCTTGAGGAGCAGGGGCAACAGGTCTTGCTGACTCGCGAGCCGGGCGCGACCGAGCTCGGCAAGACGCTGCGGCAGATCGTTCTCGACCCGGCGACCGGCGACATCTCGCACCGCACGGAGGCGCTGCTGTACGCCGCCGACAAGGCCGAGCATGTCGACTCCGTGATCAAGCCTGCTTTGAAGGCAGGAGCCGTCGTGATCACCGATCGGTACGTCGACTCGGCGCTGGCATACCAGGGCTCCGGGCGTGATCTGGATGTGTCCGACGTCGAGCGGGTGAACCGCTGGGCCACCGACGACCTCCGGCCGAACCTCACGATCCTGCTCGATCTGCCGCCGAAGCGCGGTCTCGGCCGATTCGAGGAGCGGGACCGGATCGAGGCCCAGTCCGACGAGTTCCACGAGCGGGTGCGGCACGCGTTCCTCGAGCTGGCGGCCGCGGAGCCGCAGTACTACCTGGTCATCGACGCGTCCCAGGACCGCGAGGACATCGCCAAACAGATCCGCGCCCGTCTCCAGCCGATTCTCCCCAAGGTGGGCCTATGACAGTACTGATGCCGCGACTCCGTCGCGGCGGGTCATGGGGCTGTGACTCCCGGCCTTCCCTCGTCGCTCTGGTCGCTTCGCTCCCGCCGCTCCTCAGTCCAGGCCGGGAGGCCCCATGACCGTGTGGGACGACCTGGTCGGACAGGACCCGGCAGTCGCCGTACTGCGGAAGGCTGTCGACGGCGCCGCCGGCGTGCTGCGTGGAGAACGTGGTGCTGCGGTCGCCGGCATGACGCATGCCTGGCTGATCACCGGGCCGCCGGGATCGGGCCGGTCGAACGCGGGCCGAGCGTTCGCGGCCGCGTTGCAGTGCGCCAACCAAGGCTGCGGCGAGTGCAACGACTGCCGTACTACGCTCAGCGGCGCGCACCCCGACGTGTCGTTGATCCGCACCGAGCTGTTGTCGATCCGGGTCAGCGAGGTCCGCGAACTGGTCCGCCGCGCCGCGATGAGCCCGACGCAGGGCCGCTGGCAGGTGATGGTGATCGAGGACGCGGACCGCCTGACCGAGCAGGCCGCGGACGCTTTGCTGAAGAGCATCGAGGAGCCGGCGCCGCGGACCGTCTGGGTGCTGTGCGCGCCGACGGTCGAGGATGTCGTACCGACGATTCGTTCACGTTGCCGCCTGCTGGTGCTGCGTACGCCGCCGGTCGCCGCGGTCGCGGAGATGCTGAGCCGCAAGCTCGAGGTGGATCAGGATCTGGCCTGGTTCGCCGCGCGGGCCGCGCAGGGGCATATCGGCCGGGCGCGGGCGCTGGCTCGCGACGAAGAGGTCCGCGAGCGGCGGAACAAGGTGCTCGAGGTGCCGTTCGCGTTGCGTGACCTCGGTGCGTGCCTGAAGGCGGCGCAGCAGCTGGTCAACGCGGCCAAGGTCGAGGCGAAGGCCAGCGCCGAGAAGGTCGACGAGAAGGAGCGGGCCGCGCTCGAGCAGGCGCTGGGCGTCGGGACGAAGGGCGCCAAACCGCGCGAGGCGAACGCCGCGCTGAAGGAGCTCGAGGACCAGCAGAAGGCTCGCGCCAAACGCTGGGAACGCGATGTGCTCGACCGATCACTCGTGGATCTGATGGCGTTGTACCGCGACGTGCTGGTCGTGCAGACCCGATCCGGTAGCGAGCTGATCAACGCAGAGTTGCATCGGAACATCGAGCAGCTCGCGGCGCGGACGACACCGGAGCAGACGGTGCGCCGGATCGACGCGATCGGGATGTGCCGCGAAGCGATCGAGGCGAACGTCGCGCCGCTGGTCGCGCTGGAAGCGATGACGGTCTCGTTGTTCGAGGGACGCAGCGACGGGTTCACGATCCCGCGCCGGGTACTGCGCTGAGGCGTTGGTCACGTTCCGGGATGCACGTCCGATAACTGGGCGGATGGTGTAACACCGAGACCGGCGGGTCCGATGACTGGGTGTCCGGGTGAAGCAGATCGCTCGGCACTTTTCGCCGAACGGACACCGATGAACCAGCCGCCCTCCGAGATCCAGCCTGCGCGGCAGCCGTTGCCGTCGGCTGAGTCATGGCTCGAGGGCGTCCCGACCCCGGCACAGCAGAAGCAGGACGGGTACGCCGTCGCGGCGCTCGCGACCAGCCTGCCCGGGATGGTGCCGATCGCCGTTGTGCTTGCCGGGATCGCGTTGCGGCGGATCAAACGGTCCGGTGGCCGCGGGAAACGGCTCGCGTACGGCGCGTTGCTGGTCTCGCTGTGCTGGGTGATCGCGACGGCGGTCGCGGTGACGCTCAACCTGGTCGGCGAGCACCGGGCCGGGATCGGCCGGACGGTGTCGATCTCGCAGGTCGCCGTCGGCCGTTGTTTCGACGCGGACCTGGACGCCGATGCACTGAAGCTGGTGCGGATCGCGGACTGCGCCGCGCCGCACACCGGTGAGGCGTACGCGAAGGTGAGCGCGGCCCTGGCCGGGCTGTCCGTCGCAGAGACCGGGACGGTGGCGACGCAGCAGTGCGCGGGGGCGTTCGTCGAGTTCGTCGGGAAGCCGTACGAGCGGTCCGAGCTGGACATGTACTACGTCGTACTGGAAAATCGTGACGTTGCTGACGGCAACGTCCTGTGTCTGGTCGGGATGCCGGGGACCAAGCTGACGGGTACGATGCGCGGATCACAGCGGTAATGCCCGCGGGGGAGCAGTGGGGGTAGCGTGACTCAGCCACCGTACGAACCGGAACGTCCGCAGGACAGGCCGCACGACGCCACCCCGGACGCCACCCAGTCGTTCCCGACCCAGGACCCGACCCAGGTCTTCCCAACCCAGGACCCGACGCGGGCGTTTCCGACGTACGGGCGGCCGCAGCAGGCGCATTCTCAGCAGGCCGGTTCGTCGCCTTGGGTGGCTCCTGGGCAACCACAGCCCGCTCCAGGGCAGCCGCAGTACGGGCCGCCGGGGAGTTATGGGCAGCCTCCTTATGGGCCGCAGCCGCCGCAATCGCCGTACGGGCAGGGGTATGGGCCGGCGCAGTATCCGACCCAGTATCCAACGCAGTATCCGGCGCAGTACGGGCAGGCGCCGGCGCCGTACGGGTATGGCTACGGCTACACGGGGTCGGGCGGGTCGAACGGGCTGGCGGCCGCGGCGCTGGCGACCGGGATCGGCGGGATCTTCATCGGCCTGTCCGCGCCGGTCGCGATCGGTCTCGGCATCGCCGCGCTCGTGCAGATCAAGCGCCGCCAGCAGGCCGGCAAGGGGATGGCGATCGCCGGGCTGGTGATCGGTTCGCTCGTGACGATCGGGTACGTCGTCCTGATCGGGTTCCTGATCGTGCTCGGCTCGACGTACGACGAGGGCTACGGATCGCCCGAACCGGTCTCGTCGTACTCCACCGGCCCGACGACCAGCGTCGACGACCTGGCCGTCGGCGAATGCTTCGACGACGGCAGCGAGGAGGCCGAGGTCGTTCGCCAACCGTGCACCCTCGCCCACGACGGCGAGGTCATCGCCGACGTCACCCTCCCCGAGGGCCCGTACCCGGGCGACAACGGCGTCGACAAAGCCGCCGACCGCGCCTGCAGCCCCAGGTTCACCAGCTACGTCGGCAAATCCCCCGACGACTCCGAGCTGGACCTCTCCTACTGGACCCCCACCCGTTCCATCTGGGAGGACGACGATCGCCTGGTCGTCTGCGCCATCTACGGCCCCGACCACGAAAAGCTAACCAGCACAGTAAAAGACAGCCACCGCTAGCTAGCGCCGGGCGCTGATGCCGCCGACCATCCACAGTCGGCCGCCGGTTGCGCACTCCCGGCCGGTCCAGGTGTTCTGGAACCTGTCCGCACCTCCGCCGCCGATGCTGATTCGTACGCCGGACCGCGCGACAACCTTGCCGATGGCGTCGAGGATCTCGAAAGATTGCGAGTCTCCGCGGACGGTGTACCCGCGGGGCCACACGAGAGTCACCTCGGACTGCCCCGCCTGCGCTCGAACACAGCCGTTCGCGTCGGCGGTCAGCGTGGCTACGAGGAGCGCCTCCATGCCACTGGGACCGGCGTAGTCGGACGTGACGATTCGAGGCGGGACGGCGGCGGCCGACGGCCCACTTGCTGTCGGCGGGTGTCCATCGCCTGGGTGGACGGCCCACGTAGTACCGGCGATGACCGCGGCGGCGACCAGCGCCGTACCGACGACCGTGAGGCGTTGGCTGCGGGTGCGGCGGTGGCGGATGCGGTTGGCGACGGCGTCCTCGGCTAGGTCGACGGTGTTGCTGCCCTCGGCGGCTGTTGCGCGGAGTAGGTCTTGTAGGTCTGTCATGGGGTGCTCTCCTCGGTGACGCCGAGTTGGGTGGCGAGCTTTGCTCTTGCATCGGCCAGGTGGCGTTTCACGGTGCCTTCGGCGCAGCCGAGCTCGCCTGCGATCTCGGTGACCGGCAGGTCTTCGTAGTAGCGCAGTACGACGCACGCGCGCTGCTTCGGTGACAGGGTCGCCAGCGCTCGCCGGACCTCGTCCGCCACCGCCAGCCGGTCGTCGTCGTGGTGCGGTACGTCAACCAGCAGGTGGCGGGTCGCGTTCCAGCGCCTGAGTCGCCGCCGGCTGTCGATGTACTGGTTGAGCATCGCGCGGCGTACGTACGCCTCGAGTTCGTTGACGTCCCCACCGATCCGCCGCCGGCTGAACACCCGCGTGAGCGCTTCCTGGACGAGGTCGCCGGCTGTACTCGCGTCGCCGGTCAGCAGATACGCATAGCTCCGAAGCGCACCACCCCGCGAAGCCAGCAATGCCCGGAACGCAGGCTCCCAGTCAGCCACCTCACCACCCCTCTCACCCACCCAGACGAACAACGGGCCCGCGACGTTGGGGGTCCACCTGAACAATCTGCAAGTACTCTGACGGCGTGGGCATGGTTATGGCGGTGTCGTTCGAGCGGTACGGGCGGCTTTATTACCTGGATCCGGGTGAGTTTCGGCCCCGGGTGGGGGAGAAAGTGCTCGTGCCTACTGACGACGGGCCCGAGGTGGCTGAGTGCGTGTGGGCGCCGCAGTACGTCACCGAGGAGGTTGGCGGGCTGCCGCTGTGTGAGGGCATCGCCAGCGCGAAGGATCTGGATCGCGACGAGCAGAACCGGCAGCGGCGGGCTGACGCGCGGGTGATCGCGAAGCGGACGATCCGGCAGCACGATCTGCCGATGAAGGTGGTCGGGATCGATTTCGTCGACCGGCGGCCGGATGTCGATCAGCTGGTGATCGTGTACTTCTCGGCCCCGCACCGGGTGGATTTCCGCGAACTCGTGCGGGACCTGGCGCGGGCGCTCAGGGCCCGCATCGAGCTCCGGCAGGTCGGCGCCCGCGACGAGGCGCGGTTGCAGGGCGGGATCGGGCCGTGCGGGCGGGACCTGTGCTGCGCGACGTTCCTGAAGGATTTCGAGCCGGTCAGCGTCCGGATGGCGAAGGACCAGGACCTCCCGCTGAACCCGCTCAAGATCTCGGGCGCGTGCGGCCGGCTGATGTGCTGCCTGAAGTACGAGCACCCGCTCTACCAGGAGTTCAACGCGAAGGCCCCGGCTCTCGGGACCGCGGTGGAGACCCCCGCGGGTGATGGAGTGGTGGTCGGGCACAACGTGCCGAGCGACACCGTGGTCGTCCGGCTGGCGGCGTCGGGCCGGCGCTGCGCCTGCAGTCGCGCGGACGTGTGCTCGCCGCGGCAGCAGTACGAGGCGTCCGGTACGACGACCCCGGACGCCGCCCCGATCGAACCAGTCGGTACGCCGGACGTCACGCCTGCAGCCGACGCCGTACCAGCATCAAATGCCGAACCCGCAGCACCAGCCGCGCCGGAAGAAGAGACCCGCGAGGAGCGGCGGGTTCGGAAACCGCGCCGGCGCCGCCGCCTGCACCATGACGACGAGGGAGAAACCGCGCAGTGAGATTCCGCAGGTCGACCGTACTGGTGGCAGCTCTTGCGGTCCTGGCGAGCGGATGTGGAGTGGCCAGTCGCGCCCAGAACGCAGGCAGCGGCACCGAGGTGCCCGGCATCGGCAGCAACCCGCCGAGCGCACCTGTGGGACCGATCCCGGCCGGGCTGGAGAAGTTCTACCAGCAGAAGCCGGACTGGGAACGCTGCGGCTCCAACCAGCAGTGCGCGACCATCCTCGTCCCGCTCGACTACACCAAGCCGGCCGGCCAGACGATCGAGCTGCGGGCCCGGAAGGTGCTGGCGCGGGACCGCGGCGGTCGGCTCGGCACGCTGTTCATCAACCCGGGCGGTCCGGGTGCGTCCGGGCAGGAGTTCGCCGGGCAGGCGCGGCTGGTGTTCGGATCGTCGCTGCTGCGGAAGTTCGACATCATCGGCTGGGACCCGCGGGGCGTAGGGGAGTCCACGCCGGTCAAGTGCCTGGACACCGAGCAGTTGGACACGATGATCGCCGCCGACGGCAGCCCGGACAACGCGGCCGAGATCGCGGACCTCGACAAGGAGGCGAAGACCTTCGCCGCCGCCTGTGAAGCACGTTCCGGTCGCCTGTTGCCGCATCTGTCGACCAAGGACGCCGCCCGCGACATCGACGTCCTGCGAGGCATCGTCGGCGACCCGCAGCTGTACTACATGGGGATGTCGTACGGCACGTACCTCGGAGCGACGTACGCCGAGCTGTTCCCGAAGAACGTCGGCCGGATGGTGCTGGACGGTGCGGTCGACCCGTCGATCACCAACGAGCAGATGGGGATCGCGCAGGCGAAGGGCTTCGACAAAGCGCTGGACGCGTTCGCGGAGGACTGCGCACAGCGGTCCTGCAAGCTCGGCAGCAGCAAGACCGAGGTGCTCGCGAAGGTCGACCAGCTGATCAAGGACAGCGACGCGAACCCGCTGCCCGGAGACGGGAACCGCAAGGTCACGCAGGCCCTGGTCATCCTCGGCCTGATCTACCCGCTGTACCTGAAGGACTTCTGGCCGCGCCTCGAGGACGCCGTCGCCGACGGGCTCGCGGGGAACGGCGGCCGCCTGCTCGCGCTCGCCGACGAGTACACCGACCGTCAGCAGAGCGGGTACGCCGACAACTCGAACGAGGTCAATATCGCGATCAACTGCCTCGATCACCCCGACTTCACCTCGATCGCGCAGATCGAGGCGAACCTGCCGGCGTACAAGACGGCGTCACCGCGGTTCGGCGAGTTCCTCGCCTGGTCGTCGGTGTCCTGCGCGAACTGGCCGGTGAAGCCGGTCAACCAGCCGCACAAGATCAAGGCGGCCGGCGCGAAGCCGATCATGGTCGTCGGTACGACGCGTGACCCGGCCACGCCGTACGAGTGGGCCGTCAGCCTGGCGCACCAGCTGGAAAGCGGTGTCCTGGTCACGCGCGACGGCGACGGGCACACGGCGTACCTCTCGGGGAACGCGTGTGTGAAGAACGTCGTCGAGAGCTACCTGGTGCAGGGCAACACCCCGGCCACCGACATCAAGTGTTAGTTGGGGCGGGTATCGCCCGGCGCGACCGGCAGTTTGAGGGTGTCGGTCGCCTGCTGCAGTACGGCGACGAGGCCGGCCTCGTCCTGTGGGCGGCCGCCGACGGTGATCTCGACGGCTGACGTCTGGCCGCCGTCGAGCGAGATCCAGCGCGACAGACCCATCCGCGGACCGCGGGCCTGGTCGGTGTAGGTGTACACCAGCGTGCCGTTGTCGCGGCTGAGCACCTTCAGGTTGCGCTCGTCGATGCTGTGCTCGCGGCCGGCAACCAGCTGATCCGGCGTCTGCTTGCTGCCCCGCGTGTCGAACCGGACCTGCCAGACGCCGGTCGGGTCGAGGAACTTCGGCCGGGTGCCGTCCTGGGCGCTCTTCCAGCCGGCCGGGACCTCCGCGGACACCGGGTCGTCGTCGGTGCCGAAGTCCTGCACGATGTAGTGCAGCGAGTCGGGCGCCAGACAACCCGCACAGGCCGGGGTGCTGGGTGGGGCCGAGCTCACGATCCCCACCGAGGTGTTGTTGTCGGTGGCGAACGGATTGCCGCCGTTGATGGCGAGCACCGCGCCGAACACGGCTACGCCGACGGTCATTCCCGCCAGCGTCATCAGCAGCGCCTGGTGCCTGGGCGTGAGCATCCCGACCTCGCTTCCCTCTCTCCCGGCCGATTATCGCTGACGAGAGGGGCGTCACCGCAAACCCGCGCGTACGCTGGCACGTCGTGGAGATGTCCGAACCCGCGTTCCAGCAGGCGTTGCAGCGCTACGACAACGGTACGGCGGAGCGCGCCGACTTGAAACTGCTCACGAAGGAACTGCTGAAAATCCTGGTGGCAAAGGCGCCGGGTCACGCCGTCGAGGTCCGCGTCCCGCCGTACGGCGCGGTGCAATGCATCGAAGGCCCGCGCCATACCCGCGGTACGCCGGGCGCGGTGATCGAACTTCCGCCGGAGCTGTGGATCGACGTCGCACTGGGCCGCACGACGTGGGCCGACGCCCGGTTGAGCGGCAAACTCCGCGCCAGCGGCGAGCGCACCGACCTGACCGGCCTACTGCCACTCGTCCGAGCGTGAATGAGCCGCGGCGCTCCCCTGCAGCACCGCGGCTCACGTCTCGGGAACTCAGTGCGCCGAAGTCGACCAAACCGCCGTACGGCCGTAGACGATCACCAGGCGGCCGTCGTCCCGCATCTGGAGCACGGAGCCCTTGCGGACGGTCTTGCTGGACCACAGCGCCTTCTTGGCGGCGCTGTAGACGACGAAGTTGCCGTCCTGCTGCATGACGGCGAACGCGCCCTTGCTGACGGTCTTGGTGGACCAGACCGGGGTCTTGCCGTTCTTCACCATGACGAGGTTGCCGTCGGTCTGCATCTGCAGGCGGTAGACCCGGCTGGGCGAGAACAGCATGTCGTAGGGGTTCAGCAGCCGGCCGGAGCCGAGCGTGCCGATCACCATGTGCCGGAACCAGACCGCCTTGTTGCGGACGTTGTAGATGACCAGGTTGGAGTCGTTCTGCACGGCCAGGTACGCACCGGTGCTGCCGCCGGTGTTGCTGGCCCAGACCGGGGTACGGCCGGAGATGACGACCAGGTTGCCGTCGCGCTGCATGATCAGACTCGAGGCCTTGCGATTCGTCATCGAGCCCCACAGCGCGGTGCGGCCCTTGTAGAGGACGGCGTTGCCGTCGGTCTGCATGATGAGCGTGTAGATCCCGTTGGGCGAGCGACGGTACTGGCCCGGCTTCAGGTACTCACCCGGCTTGAGCAGCGACGACACGGCGGTCGTGCTCGTGGCCGAAATGGCCGCAGTACCTGCGGCCTGGGCGGCCGGGGGAACAAGCAGCGTGGCACCGGCGGCAGCGCCTGCGGCGAGCGTGGCGAGCAGCCGGGTGCGTGCTGACTTGATCGAGATCATGCGGTTCGTCTCCGTTTCCCGAGAACCGGCCGGGCGTTCCCGGCCGGTGAAATTGACGCCTTAGGCAACCAATCGGTTCCACGCTAGGCCGCTGCGAGGGTCGCCGCCGGATGTTTCGACGGTGGTCGAAAGGCTGCCGAAAATCAGGTTCGTCCCTATTGGTAGGACCTGTCAGTATGTTCCGGTGGCAGCAAGTCTCCGCACGCGACTGGCCCGGTTGCGCGTCGATCTGACCCCGTGGCGTGGTTCCCGTGACTTCCGCATCCTGCTGGTCTCGGGATCGGTCTTCTTCCTCGGCGGAATGGTCGGGTACGTCGCTCTGCCGTACCAGCTGTACCAACTCACCGGATCGAACTTCGCCGTCGGCGCGATGGGTCTGGTGACGATCGCACCACTCGTCGTGTTCGGCCTGTACGGCGGTGCGCTGGCCGACCACGTCGAACGCCGCAAGCTGCTCGTCGGCACCGGCATCGCCCAGGTCGTGATCTCCGCGCTGATGGTCACCAACACCCTGCTCGCGCACCCGCAGATCTGGCTGATCTACGTCTGCGGCGCGCTGAACGCCGTCGCCTCCTCGCTGCAGCGGCCCTCGCGGGAGGCACTCCTGCCGCGCGTCGTCCGCCACCAGGAGATCCCGGCGGCCGTCGCGCTGAGCTCGCTGACCTCGCAGATCGGCCAGCTCGCCGGTCCGGCGCTGGGCGGTGTCCTGGTCGGTACGGCGGGCGTGACCTGGGCGTTTGCGATCGAGCTGACCGGGATCGTGTTCGCGACGTTGCTCTACAGCCGGCTCGGCTCGTACAAGGCGGGTGACCACACCACCGCGCCCAGTCTGCGCGCGATCGGCGGCGGGATCGCGTACGCGTTCCGCCGCAAGGACCTGCTGGCGACGTACGTGGTGGACATGGTCGGGATGTTCCTGGCGATGCCGATCGTGCTGTTCCCGGCGTTCGCGACCGAGATCCTGAAGGAGCCGAAACTGCTCGGTCTCCTGTACAGCGCAGAGGCGATCGGCGCGATGTGCGCGAGCCTGACCAGCGGATGGGCGAAACATGTCCATCACCAGGGCCGGGCGGTGGTGCTGGCCACGATGGGCTGGGGCGCCGCGGTCGGCATCGCCGGGCTGGCGCCGAACATCTGGTTCGCGATCGGGTTCTTCGCGCTGGCGGGCGCGGCCGACATGGTGTCGGTGCTGTTCCGCTCGGTGATCTGGAACCAGACGATCCCCGACGAGATGCGCGGCCGGCTGGCCGGGATCGAGATGCTCGGATACTCCCTCGGCCCGCTCGGCGGCCAGGCACGTTCCGGCCTCGTCGCGGACCTCACCGGCGTCCGTACTGCGATCGTCAGCGGCGGCGCCCTGTGCGTCATCGGCGTGATCGGCACCGCCGCGTGGCTGCGCGAGTTCTGGCGGTACGACGCCCGCACCGACGAACACGCCGTCCGCGAAAGAGACCTCCGCGCGGCCCGGTGAGGGCATGTTTCCCCGCCCCGCGCCTACTGCGCGGCACTCGGCACGGCACCTCGCCGCACGGGTGCAAAGGGAACGATGCTCCGCATCGACCCCTTCGCCCCCGCGCGCCGATGCACCGCGCCGAGCACCTGCTCGCGACGGCGCGGGACGGGGAGACATGCCCTAGGCTTCCAAGCATCATGCGTACCCTGATCGCCGCCGGGCTGGCCGTCGTACTGCTTGCGGGCTGTAGCGGTCCCGGTCAGGAGAATGCGCCGAGTGCGCCGCCACTGGTGTCGGTTTCGCAGACGCCTTCGGAGACCCCGTCGGAAACGCCGTCCGTGACGCCGTCGTCCGGTTCGAAGCTTGCGGAGACGCTGTGCGTGCGGATGGACGCCGCGCTGGTGAAGTCGACGCTCGCGGTGCCGGTCGCGAACATCCAGCCGGAGACGCCACCGGTCGACTTCGGCATTCCGACGTACGACGTCTGTCAGTTGACGCTCAGCACGGCTGCGAACGGGCCGGTGCTGAAGGTCGAGACTTCGGTGCTTCCGGCAACAAAGGCGACGTTGGCGGCGACCCAGAAGGCGTACGCCGCGACGAAGAAGGAGCCGGCCAAACCGGCGCTGCTGGGGGACGGCGGGTACGGGACGAGCACGTTCGTCGTGTTCCTGCTGGACGGCAGGCTGTACAGGATCACCGGGCCCAAGGCCACGCTCGCGAAGTACGTCGTGCTGGGGCAGGATGCGATCAATCAGGCGCCCGGGCTGCCGGAGCCCGCGCTGTTGATCACGCGGCAGGACTGTGAGCGCGGTTCGTCCGCGGCCGAGAACGTGATGGGCGGGCCGCCGATGGTCCGGCGGGACGGCGAGACGACCCTCGGCGACCCGGTCTGCGGCTGGGTCACCTCGACGAACGTGCTGTACACCTCGGTACGCCGTACCCCGCAGGCGAAGGCCCTGATGGTCCCGATCCGCAAGGCCGCGACCTCCCAGTCCCTCCCGCTCGGCGACGAGGGGTACGTCGACACCGCCACCGGCCGGACGACGATCCGTGTCGGCGACGACAAGATCGTCGAGCTCGTGCCGCTTCCGGCGCGCGCGATCAACCCGGACCTGATGACCCAGTTCGCGCTCGCGATGGCTCAGCTCTACACCCACTGAGATCGCTACCTGCGACCGGTTCGCGGGTGTTGGGGTGTCCGGATCCGTTGGTGCTGCCGCGTCCGCGGCGTACCGAAGGACAGGTAGTGGTCGGCTGATCGCTGCCGCGCGAGGCGGGTGGAGGGACTGCTACCTGTTCTTGGCCAGGGATCCGGCGATGGTGGCGATGGCCTCGGTGATCTCGGTGGGGGTGCGGGCGGCGTAGCCCAGGACGAGGCCGGGGGCGTGGGGGAGTTGGCTGTGCCAGGACAGGGGGTGGGTTTTGATGCCGTTGGCCAGGGCTGACGCGGCCAGGTCGGTGTCGTCGGTGCGGTCGTCGAAAGTGATCGTGAGGTGCAGGCCGGCGGCGGCGCCGTGGATGGTTGCGGTGGGCAAGTAGTTGTGGATCGCGGTGACCATCGCGTCGCGGCGGACCCGGTGCCGGCGGCGGAGGAAGCGGAGGTGGCGTTCGAGCTCGCCGGACTCCATCAGATGGGCGAGCGTGAGCTGCGGGAGCGCCGCGTTGCCGAGGTCGGCCAGGCGTTTGCGGCCGACGAGTTCGTCCTTGTACTGCGGGGGCGGGAGCATCCAGCCGATCCGCAGCGACGGCGCGAGGAGCTTGGAGATGCTGCCGGCGTAGATCACGTGGTCGGGCAGCATCGCGTGGAGTGCGGGGACGGGCGGGCGGTCGTACCGGTGTTCGGCGTCGTAGTCGTCCTCGATGATCAGCCCGCCGTCCGCGGCCCATTGGATCAGCTCACGACGACGTTCACCGTCGAGCACTACCCCAGTCGGGAAGTGGTGCGCCGGCGTCACCATGACCACTCGGGCGGCGGATTCCCGCAGTACATCGACCTGTAGGCCGCGGTCGTCGACCGGGATGGGTGGGGTATGCATGCCCCAGTTCTGTAGGTGCTGCCGAGATCCGAGCGAGCCGGGATCCTCGACGGCGATCTCCTGTACGCCGCGCTGCGCGAGGACCTGCGCCGCCAGCCCGATCGCCTGCGCAACACCAGCCACGATGATCAGGTCGTCCGGGTCGGCCGCGATCCCGCGGTTACGCGCGAGCCAGTTCGCGACAGCTCGCCGCAGCGCCGGAGTCCCCGCCGGATCGCCGTACCCGAAGCTCGCCGACTCCAGGTCGTCAAGCACAGCCCGTTCAG
The DNA here is from genome assembly GCF_004217145.1 of Kribbella rubisoli. Classification (GTDB taxonomy): domain Bacteria; phylum Actinomycetota; class Actinomycetes; order Propionibacteriales; family Kribbellaceae; genus Kribbella; species Kribbella rubisoli. Next base: position 598,534 of record NZ_SHKR01000013.1, read on the forward strand.
CCCGCAACCACGCCGCCCGCGGAAACGCCGCCAGATCCGGCACTCCGGGGGTGAGATCGACCTTGGCGGGCGCGGCGCGGAGGTCGTCGAAGATGTCGAGGTTGTCCGCGGAACGACAGGAGGTAGTCGCCGATTCGCCGACGGTTGGCGCCGCGCCAGGCGGGCCGGCGGCTATACGTACATGACTACGTCCTGTCGAACCGGCCACCAAGGTGCCGCCGCGGCCGTGGGTGGTGATGTGGCCGTCTTCGGTGAGGCGTTGGTAGGACTCGGTGACCACGCCTCGGGAGATGCCTAGGTCGGCGGCGAGGGTGCGGGTGGCGGGGAGGCGGGTGCCTACTGGGAGGTGGCCGGTGGAGATTGCAGTGCGGAGGCGGTCGGTGAGCCAGTTCGCGAGACCGCCGGGTGGCGCCTCGGCGGGATCCAGTTGAAGGAAGTCCGCGCCTCCATTGGACCGACCACTTCTGCCCGGATTGGACCTGTTCACAGGACCATTGTGGCCGGATCGTAGAGGTATGGGAACTGACTACGTCCACGGCTACACCCCGGCAGAGACCCGTCGCCTGGCGGACCAGGCCGGAACGCTCGCCGACCTCCTTCACGGCGGCACCACCTACCCAGCCGGCAGCCGAGTGCTGGAAGCGGGCTGCGGAGTGGGCGCGCAGACCGTACAGCTGGTGACCCGCAGCCCCGGCATCGAGCTCGTATCGGTCGACGTCTCCGAAGACTCGCTCGCCCAGGCGAAGGCCCGCGTCGCCGTACATGCTCCGGATGCCACAGTCGACTGGCGCCACGCAGACCTCCACGACCTGCGCGGCGAGAAGTTCGACCACATCTTCGTCTGCTTCGTCCTCGAGCACCTCACGGATCCGGCCAAGGCTCTCGTCAGCCTGCGCGACCTGCTGAACCCCGGCGGCACGATCACGGTGATCGAAGGCGACCACGGTTCCGCCATCTACCACCCGCGCAGTACACAGGCCCAAGCCGCGGTCGACTGCCTCGTCGACCTCCAGGCCGAGGCGGGCGGCGACTCGCTCATCGGCCGCCGCCTCCAACCGCTCCTCGACCAGGCCGGATACGACGAGGTACACGTCGAGCCACGCGCCGTGTACGCCGACCAGACGCTCCCGCATCTCGTCGACGGGTTCACGCGCAAGACGTTCATCGCGATGGTCGAGTCAGTGCGTGAACGCGCGATCGCGGCCGGCCGACGTACCGAGGCCGAATGGGACGCGGGCATCCGCGACCTCGAGAAGACTGCCGAGCCCGGCGGCACATTCCACTACACGTTCTTCAAGGGGGTCGGTCGGACATGATCGCTCTACTCGTCCTCGTCGCCGCGGTCTGCCGGTCGCTGAATCGCAACCAGCGCAGGCAGCTCCGCCCGACCGTCAACGGGATCGAGGACCGTGACCTGCAACGACTTGTGGCTGATCTCCGAGCACTCACCTGACCAGTTCATGAACTCCTGGTAGACAGGGGGTATGCCCCCGACTGAGCAGCTTGAGATCGAGACGAAGTACGACGTCGACGACAGCGTGATTCTGCCGGCGCTGCACGAGCTGCCCGGGGTCGCAAGTGTCGCCCAGCCCGTCGAGCTCGACCTGGAGGCCGTCTACTACGACACCGCCGGGCTCGACCTGGCTGCGAACAAGGTGACGTTGCGCCGCCGGACCGGTGGTGAGGACGACGGCTGGCACGTGAAGTTCCCGGTGTCGTCGGGCGAGCGGCTCGAGGTCCATCACCCGCTCGGGCGATCGGTGCGGAGTGTGCCGATCGCAGTCGTTCGCACGGTCCGCGTGCATGCGCGCGATCACGCGCTCGTCCCGGTCGTCACGCTGCAGACGAGGCGCGTCGTACACCGCCTGCTCGACGCGGACGGCGCCGTACTCGCGGAGGTCGCCGACGACAACGTGACCGCGACGGTCGAGGGCGGCGAGCCGGAGAGCTGGCGCGAGTGGGAGGTCGAGCTGGTCGGTGGGGACAAGCTGCTGCTCGAGGACGCCGGCGAGCTGCTGAAGTCGGCCGGCGCGCGTCCCGCAAGTGGTCCGAGCAAGTTGGCGCGGGCGCTCGGCAATCGGGTGCCGTCGTCCGTGGACTGGACGCTGCCGAAGAAGCCGCGGACGTCCGACCTGTTCCGGGCGTACGCCGCTGCGCAGGTGAAGGCGATCCACGAGCGGGACCCCGAGGTGCGGCGTGATGTGCCGGACTCGATCCACAAGTTCCGGGTCGCGACGCGGCGGCTGCGGTCGGCGCTGGCGACGTACCGTGCGGTGATCGACCGCGAGGCCGGTGATGAGCTCCGGGCGGAGCTCAAGTGGCTCGCGGGCGAGCTCGGGGTCGCACGCGATGCGGAGGTGCAGCGCGAACATTTCGCGGCCGAGGTCGCGGAGCAACCGGTCGAACTGGTCATCGGCCGCGTCGCCGGCCGGATCGACGATCACCTGCGCCGGGTCTACAAGGACGGCCGTGCGGGCGCGCTCGCGGCGCTCGAGAGTGAGCGGTACTTCCGGCTGCTCGACGCTTTGGACGAGCTGATCGTGAAGCCGCCGGTGACCGGCGACGACCGCAAGGCGAGCAAGCAGATCGACGACGTCATCGGCCACGACCGCAAGCGGATGCGCAAGGCGGTCAAGCGTTCGCAGGCCGCGGAGACGGTTGCTGAGCAGGACCACGAGCTCCACGAGGTCCGCAAGGCCGCCAAACGACTCCGGTACGCCGCGGAGTCCGCCGTACCTGTGCTGGGCGACGACGCGACTGCGCTGGCTGCTCGGGCCGAAGAGGTCCAGGAGATCCTCGGCGAACACCAGGACTCCGTTGTCTCCCGCGAGCTCCTCCACCACCTGGCCCTTGAGGTCTTCGCCGACGGCGGCAACCCCTTCACCTTCGGCCGCCTTCACGCCGTCGAAGAAGCCCGCGGCAACACCTCGCGAGCCGTCTTCTACGAACTCTGGCCAACCCTCGAGTTCTGACTGCCGGCCCCGAAAACGTGAGCCGGGCGGTCAGGTACTCGCCTACCTGGCCGCCCGGAGTTGGGGCTGTCAGGCAGGTCCGCGTCGAATTCAGCAGGACCTGCCTGACAGGTATTTAGTGGTTGACCGCCTTCTCGGCGCCGGCGCCGGTGAGGGAGCGGACTTCCATTTCGGCGAAGCGGTCCACGTCGACCGGCTCCTTGCTGGTGACGGTTCCCAGCCAGCCGAGGAAGAAGGCCAGGGGGATCGTCACGATGCCCGGGTTGTCGAGCGGGAACCAGTGGAAGTCGATGCTCGTGTCGGTGATCATCGACAGGCTGGCGTGGGTCTTCGCGTCGACCTTGCCGGAGACGACCGGGCTGAACACGATCAGGATGATCGTCGAGGCCAGGCCGCCGTAGATGCTCCAGAGCGCGCCGCGGGTGTTGAAGCGCCGCCAGAACAGCGAGTACAGGATCGTCGGCAGGTTCGCACTCGCCGCGACCGCGAACGCGAGTGCCACCAGGAACGCGATGTTCTGGCCGTTCGCGAAGATGCCGCCGATGATCGCGACGATGCCGATCACGACCGCGGTGTACCGCGCCACGCGGACCTCGCCGTCGCCGCTGATCTGGCCCTTCTTGATGATCTGGCCATAGATGTCGTGCGCGAACGACGTACTCGCGGTGATCGTCAACCCGGCCACGACGGCGAGGATCGTGGCGAAGGCGACCGCGGAGATGACGCCGAGCAGGACCTCACCGCCGAGTTCGAAGGCGAGCAGCGGGGCGGCCGAGTTCGCCTTGCCCGGTGCGGCCTTGATCCGGTCCGGTCCGACGATCGCGGCAGCGCCGTACCCGAGGACCAGCGTGAACAGGTAGAAGATGCCGATGATCCAGATCGCCCAGCTGACACTGCGGCGGGCTTCCTTCGAGTCCGGGACCGTGTAGAAGCGCATCAGCACGTGCGGGAGACCGGCGGTGCCGAGCACCAGCGCGAGAGCCAGCGAGATGAAGTCCAGCTTGGTGACGCCGGTTGCGCCGTACTGCAGGCCGGGCGACAGCAGTTTCTCGCCGGCGGCCGGGCTCTTGTCGACGGCTGCACCGAGGAGGCTGGACAGATTGAAGGCGTACTTCGCGAGCACCCAGAGCGTCATGATGCCGGCGCCGATGACCAGCAGCACGGCCTTGACGATCTGTACCCAGGTGGTGCCCTTCATGCCGCCGACCAGGACATAGGTGATCATCAGGATGCCGACCACGGCGATCACGATGCTCTGTCCGGCCCGGTGGCTGACGCCGAGCAGCAGCGCGACCAGACCGCCGGCGCCGGCCATCTGCGCCAGCAGGTAGAAGAAGCAGACGACGAGGGTCGAGATCGCGGCCGCCATCCGGACCGGCCGCTGCTTCAGCCGGAACGACAATACGTCGGCCATCGTGAAGCGGCCGGTGTTCCGTAGCAGCTCGGCAACTAGTAGCAGTGCAACTAGCCACGCGACCAGGAAGCCGATCGAGTACAGGAAGCCGTCGTATCCGTTCAGCGCGATCGCGCCGGCGATGCCGAGGAACGACGCGGCGGACAGGTAGTCGCCGGAGATCGCGATGCCGTTCTGCGGACCGGTGAACGACCGGCCACCGGCGTAGAAGTCGGCCGCGGTCTTGTTGTTGCGGGAGGCCCGGAACACGATCGCCAGCGTGGCCACGACGAACAACGCGAAGATGACGATGTTGACGGTCGGGTTACCGATGTCTGTCGCCAGCGGCAACATCAGTGGGGCGGTCACTGGGCTTCTCCCTCGATCTGGCGGCGCAGCTTCTCGGCGTCCGGGTCGAGCCGGCGGTCGGCCCAGCGGACGTAGATCAGCGTGATCGCGAACGTCGACACGAACTGGCCGAGCCCGAACAGGAGGGCGACGGTGATGTTGCCGCCGACCTTGTGCGACATGAAGCCGTGCGCGTAGTCGGCGAGCAGGACGTAGACGAAGTACCAGACCAGGAACAGTGCGGTCATCGGGAACACGAACCGCCGGAACCTGCGACGCAGTTCGGAGAAGTCCGGTGACAGCTGGACATCCCTGTACGTCGTGAGGTCCGGATCGCGCGTATCACTCATCGGCGAGCCTCCAGGTGGATCGAGCCGGGCGGAAGAGGCCGGGCACGTCGTACTGTGGCCTGCGTCACCAGCAGCCGACAGCACCGGCGCGCATCGAGCGCTCAGCGGAGCAGACCAGTCGCTCGGTGGATCGGTCAGCTGCGCCGAGCGGTAGGAATCACACGACGAGCGGTCTTACCGAGGCGGCAGGCCGCGATCCACGTCGACGGCCTCAGGGGTGTGCAGTCGGACCATGCTGCGGGCGGTTCCGGCCGGGATGCGGTCCGGGGTGAGTTTCGAGACCACGATGACCGTGATGAACGCGAGCGGCATCGTCCACGCGGCCGGCTGGCCGACGAGCGCCCGCGGCCAACCTCCCTGCGGTGCACCCGCCACGTTGATCAGAGCAGCAGCGCTGGCCGCGATCCCGCCGACGACCAGACCGGCCGCCGCGCCCGTGGTCGACATCCGCCGCCACCAGATCCCCAGCACCAACAGAGGGCAGAACGTCGACGCAGCAAGGGCAAACGCGAGCCCGACGGTGTCCGCGAGGCTCAAGGCGCCCGTCACCGTGAACGCCAGATATGGCACGACCATCGCGATCAACGCCGCGATCCGGAAGCTGTTGACCGCCACGTAGTCGCCGCCGGTCCACTCGCGCAACCGGCTCCGCAGCAGGTCCTGGTCGATCACCCCGGCGATCGCGACCGTCAACCCCGACGACGTCGACAGGAACGCCGCGAACGCCCCGGCGGCAACCAGTGCACCGAGCAGATCCCCTGCTGTACCAGGGAAAACTCGCCCGGGTAGCTCGAGTACGACGGTGTCCCCGCCGCTGGCCACCAGGTCGGGCGCGAACGTCCGCCCGAGGACGGCGTACATCGGCGGGAACAGGTAGAACAGGCCGAGCAACGCGAGGACGACGACCGTCGTACGGCGGGCCGCGCGGCCGTCCGGGTTGGTGTAGAAGCGGACGAGCACGTGCGGGAGGCCCATCGTCCCGAAACAAAGGGCCAAGAGCAACGAATACGTCGCGTACAGCGGATGGTCGCGACCGCCCGCACGCGACAACGGCTCGGCCCACTCGGCGGCCGCCCCGTGGAGTGAGTCGAGTACGCCGGTCGGCTGGTGCCACGCGAGCAGGATCACGAAGATTGGTGCTGCCAACGCTGTCAGCTTCAGCCAGTACTGGAACGCCTGCACGAAGGTGATCGAGCGCATTCCCCCCGCGGCGACGTTGATCACCACGATGACCGCGACGATCATCGCCCCGACCTGCGGCGGTGCGCCGGTAACGGTTTGTACGGCGAGACCGGCTCCGTGCAGCTGCGGCAGGAGGTAGAGCGTCCCGATTCCGACCACGAGACCGGCGCAGATCCGCCGTACCAAAGGCGATTCGAAGCGGGTCTCGGCGAAGTCCGGCAATGTATACGCACCGGACCGGCGCAGGGGAGCCGCGACGAGGACCAGCAGCATCAGGTAGCCGACCGTGTAGCCGACCGAGAACCACAGCATGTCGGCGCCGTTCACCAGCACCAGACCGGCGACACCGAGGAACGACGCAGCCGACAGGTACTCGCCGCTGATCGCCGACGCGTTCCAGCGCGGACTGACCGCGCGACTTGCGACGTAGAAGTCACTCGTCGTCCGCGAGATCCGCAGCCCGAACAGCCCGATCCCGATCGTTGCCGCGACCACCAATCCGATCGCACTCAAACTGATTGCCGATGACATCTATTGCCGTCCGACGAACTCGGTGAACTCGGCCTCGATCCGCTCGGCGTTGCGGACGTAGATGCGCGCGGCGACGTACACGACCGGATAGACCACGATGCCGAGGATCACCCAGGGCAGCGGCAGGCCGAAGATGGACAGGGTGCGCGTCGGCGGGACGAGCCAGAAGAGCAGCGGGATGCTGCCGAGGACGAGCAGTACGCCGCCGATGACTGCCAGCGTGAGTCGCAGCTGGGACTGGACCAGCGACAGCATGTAGATCTCACCGAGCCTGGTCTGCTCATCGATCTCGCGGGTACCGGTCGGGATGATCGGACGCCGGGCCGCACTGGTCCGCGGGCTGGTGACCCGAACCCTGCGCGGTCCCTCCGGAGTGCTCATCGCAGGGAGGTCGATCGGACCAGGAGATCGCGCAGCTCGCGGGTGTGCCGCCGGCTGACCGGGAGCCAGTCGCCTCCGACGCGGACCGCGCACCGGCCGCCGTCGACCCGCATCTCGTCGATATGCGCCAGGGCGACCAGCGTGCTGCGGTGGATCCGCGTGAACCCGGCGTCGCGCCAGCGCTCCTCCAGCGTGCTGAGCGGGATGCGGACGAGGTGCGAGTTCTGGCCGGTGTGCAGGCGGGCGTAGTCGCCCTGCGCCTCGACGTACCGGACTGTGGAGCGTTGCACGAACCGGGTGATGCCGGCGAGCTCCACCGAGATCGTCTCGTCGTCGGTGTCGTCCGGCGACTGCAGCGCAGCCGGTGCGCCCGCGGTGACCACCCGGCGGACCGCCTCGGCCAGGCGCTCGGCCCGGACCGGCTTCATGACGTAATCGGCCGCGTCGAGCTCGAAGGCGGCCACGGCGTGTTCGTCGTACGCCGTGACGAAGACGATCCGAGGACGCGGCTGGCGGAACTTGGACAGCACACTGGCCAGGTCGATGCCGTCCAGACCGGGCATCTTGATGTCGCAGAACACCACGTCCAGGTCGGAGGCCTGCAGGATCTTCAGCGCCTCCGGGCCGTCCGATGCGGTCTGGATGGCGCCGATCCGAGGGTCCTGGCTCAGCAGGTACACCAGCTCCTCACGGGCGGGCTCCTCGTCGTCCGCGACGAGCGCGCGCAGCGGAGTGTCAACCATCCCCTCACACTAAGGGGACGCATGCACCCCTGAGGAGTATTTGGGGATGCGGAAAGTTACCTTCGTGCCGGCCTCCAGTGCGGTCTCCACGACCAGGCCGTACGTGTCGCCGTACACCTGCCGCAGCCGGGCGTCGACATTGCCCAGGCCGACCGAGTCGCTGCCGGTTTCGCCGGACAGGGCGGCGCGGATCACCTCAGGGTCGCTACCGGCGCCGTCGTCCTCCACGCTGATCTCTGCCTCGTTGATCCGGTCCCGCGCGCGGATAGTGATCGAGCCGGCCCCGGCCTCGAGTCCATGCCGTACTGCGTTCTCCACCAGCGGCTGGACGACCAGGAACGGGATGACCACTGGCAGCACCTCCGGCGCGATCTGCAGCGACACCTTGAGCCGATCACCGAAGCGGGCCTGCTCCAGCACCAGATAGCGCTCCACATTGCGCAACTCATCAGCCAGCGTGGTGAACTCGCCGCCACGCCGCAGTGCGTAGCGGGAGAAGTCCGCGAACTCCAGCAGCAGCTCACGCGCTCGCTCGGGATCTGTGCGGACGAACGAGGCTATAGCGGCCAGGGCGTTGTAGATGAAGTGCGGGCTGATCTGGGCGCGCAGCGCACGCAGCTCGGCCTCCATAGCCCGGGTGCGTTCCTTGTTGAGCTCTGCCAGCTCCACCTGGCCGGACACCCACCGGGCAACCTCCTCGGTAGCTCTGACCAGTGCAGCGGAGGTGTTGTTGCTGTACGCGACCAGTACGGCGACCACGCGCTCCTCGGTGACGATTGGTGCGACCACCGCTGTACGGATCGGGCACTGTGGATCGCCACAGGCCACGTCGTGTGCACCTAGTACTGCGGTTCGGCCCGAGCGGAGCGTCGGCGCCGCGAGGTCCTTGGCGTCCCGGCGGTGATTGCTCTCGTACGCGCCACCGACGCCGTCCCACGCCAGTACGCCGGACGAGTCGCAGATCGCGATAGCCGCCGTACCAAGGAGGTCCCTGAGGTGGCGGCTCGCTTTACCTGCCGCTGCGGGGGTCAGGCCTTCGCGCAAGTGCGGGCTGGCCAACGAGGCGGTATGCAGCGTCGCATACGTCGCCTTGTCGGCCGGAGTCCCGAAATGCTTCCTCCGCCGCGCGAACACCCCCTGACGGTAACCGCTCAGCCCTCCGCACGCGGCCTGAACGCCTCCAGCGCCTCCGTGTCGGAGTACGTGCTCAGCAGGTACTCCGCAACCCACGCCTCCCGGCCTGGGTACGTCGACTCGCGCACGATCCGGTCCGCCGCTGCAGCAGCGTCCAACGCGGATCGACGCAGTTGTACGCCGTCTGCGGTGAGCAGCGCCCAGCTCGGACCGGGTGCGCCGTACGGCATGCCGACGCTGCCTGCGTTCACCACCAGGCGCCGATCGACCTGACGCGCGACCGGCATGTGCGTGTGGCCGCACACCACCGTCCTGACGTCAGCCGGCAAGCCGCTGAACACTGTGGACCACCGTGAGATCGGACTGTCGACCAGCACCATCTCCTCGTCATCGCGTGGAGTGGCGTGGCAGAACAACGCGTCTCCGATCGTCACGGTGGTGGGGAGTCCGGCCAGCAGCTCGACCTGGTCCGGCCGCAGCTGCTCCGCAGCCCACGGGCTCACCTCATCCGGTGGCTTGGCGTCGTACGTCCCCCGAGCCATCTCCACCAGCTCCCGGTCCGCGTTACCGCGCACCCACACGGCCCGATTGCCCAACGCCGTCAGGACATCCAGCGTCTCCACCGGCTGCGGTCCACTGGCGATGTCCCCGGCCAGCACGATCACGTCAGCATCCTGAGCGTCGGCCAGCACCGCCTCCAGTGCAGGCAGCACCCCATGAATGTCAGCCAGTACTGCAACCGTCGTCATACCCGCAGTCTGCCGTGAAAACCCTTGCGGCAAAGGGACATCTGCTCAGAGCAGATCAGCGGGCGAAGTCGACCTGCTTGGCGGCGACAACCTCGGTCGCGCGTTCACACTCCGCGGTGTCGAGGGAGCAGCGCACGACTGTGGTCTTGGTGTTCGGATCCTGACCTCCTCCGGCCACGACGGCGACCATCAGCAGGTGCTGTTCGTCCTCTGCGACGGCCTCGTAGAAGCAGCCACTCCACTGGCGCTCCACGGCGCCGCTGCGCGAGTCCAGCGCGGTGATGATGTTGCTGCAGTAGCTGTCGCCGTACGCCGGTGTGCCGATCGCGACGCTGCCATCGGGGGTGAATCCGGTGACCCGGTAGTCGCAGGTCTTGAACCGCTTCTTGCCGGTGGCGATCTCGACCACTGTGGAGCAGCCGTCGCCGGTGTTGTTCGCAGGCAGTGCGGACGCGAGGCGGCCGTCCTCGGAGACAGCCGTCGCGTCGCCGGTGACCGTCTTCACCAGAACGGGTTTGGCGGCACCCGGTGTCCACGAGTAGAGCTTCAACGTCCGCTCAGCGCCCTTGACGGAGGCCTTGTAGTAGATCGTGTCCTTCGTGTACGCGAGCATATAGATGCTCTGGACGTCGGGGAGCTCCACGGACTTCACCGAGGCGCCGTTGTCCGCGTAGAGCGTCGCGCCGTACGTCTGCTCTCCAACGACTACTGGCGGGGTGGTCGCGTACGCCACGGCCGACTGGTCGGCCGTCCCGGCGAGGGTCATGACATGCGGCGTACGGCGAATCACTGTGCCGCTCGAGCCGACCTTGAGCAGATCGCCGCCGGAGGTCGTTGCGAGGACGCTGGTGCCCAGGCGGGCGACCTCCATCAGGCTGCCGGTGCTGGGGACCTTCAGCTCCTTGCCGGCTCCGAGCACAGTGCGGTCGAACCGATAGGCCAGCTGCGGAGCCCGCCCCTGCGTCAGCTTGGCGGCCTCGAGAGCAACCGGGCCGGAGGGGGCCTGGGGTGTCGTCGTAGACGGAGGCTTCGGCGTGAGCGACGGCTTCAGCGTCGGCTTCGCTACTACGACCGGGGTCGAGGTGAGCATGGGGGTCGGTGATGGCGTCGGTGACGGTGTGGGACTCAGGGTCCCGCCCAGTGGCGCGGCGAGGGCTGAGGAGGCTGACTCGGGCCGCTGGCGGTAGGCGAGCGCTCCGCCGACAGCGACAGCAGCCACAGCGACGGCCGCTACGACAGCGATGAGACGGCCGTTCAGCTGTCGCTTGGGCGGAGTCGTCAACTCAGTCCCCGATCAGTAGTGCGCCCTTGGCAAGGGGCGTGGCGAGTTCGCAAGCACCGGTAGAGACCGTGCAGCGGATGATGGAAGCAGGTGTCTCCTCGCCGGTGTCGGCGAGTAGGAGGAGGTGCTGGTCGTCTTCAGGGACCCACTGGCGGAACACTCCGGACCACTCGTGCAGCAGAGTGCCCTTCTTGGCGTCCAGTACAGCTGCGATGCCGTTGCCGTATCCGTCCTGGTACATCGGTCCGGCGATCGCAGTGGCGCCGTCCGGGGTGAAGCCAACGATCTGGTAGTCGCAAGTGCGCCAGAGACGCTTGCCTGCTGGCACGGTCAGGAGGCTGCTGCAGCTGTTCTGGTCGGCCAGAGTGGTCAGTGAGCCCGCCGTACCGACGCTGGAGACAGCCATCGCCTTCGGGACGGCCTTGATCAGCGTCGCCTTCGACTCACCAGGAGTCCACTCGTACAGGTTGGTCGAACCGTCCTCGGTCGTGCCCGCGTCGAAGTACACCTTGCCGTTGAGGTAGCCCAGCAGGGAGGTGTTCCAGACGTCCGGCACGGTCACCTTCTGTACGGTGCCGCGGCCCTGATCCTGCTGTGCGTAAATGGTCGCTCCGGCCATCGACTCGCCGGTGTCCTTCAGGCGCGAGCCGACGTACGCCGCGCCGACGCCGTCGTCGGTGGTGACGATCTGGGTGATGTCCGGGGTCCGGGCGGTGATCTTGCCGTCGGTGTTGATCGTCAGCATCTCGGTGCCGTAGCCCTTGGTGACTACCGCGAGGGCCGACGAGCCGAGCCGGGCGACCTCCTGGATGTCGGCACTGCCCGGGACCGTGACGTCTCCGCCGGCGCCGCCACGGATCGTCCGGCCGGTCAGGTACGCGATCTGCGGAGCGCGGCCGGTCGGGAGCTTGCTGAGGACGATCTTCGTCTTCAGCGGCCCGGCCGGCGGCGTACTGCTCGGCGTCGGTGTCTTGGAGGGCATCGGCGTCGGTTTGGCCGTCGTCGGGCTGCTGGGGGACGGCGACGTGGAGAGGGGAGCGGCTTCGGCTGCCGCGGTCTCGGGGCCCTGGCGGTAGGCGAGGGCTCCGCCGCCCGCGATAGCGGCCACGGCGACAGCTGCGACGAGGGCGACCAAGCGGCCGTTCTGCACTCGCATCCGCGATCTCCTAACAAACCTCAAGGCCCGCTGTCGGGAGATGTGACGTCGGGAAACACCGCTTTGTTCACTCCAGCGAACGGGTCGCAGGAGGGATCGAGCATAATTGCGCCATGGACCAGCCACCCCGGATCGGCCGGTACTCCCTGGTCCGCCGGGTGGGTGCCGGAGGTTTCGCGACCGTTTGGCTGGCCCGGGACGAGCAATTGGACGCCGAGGTCGCGGTCAAGATCCTGTCCGAGAACTGGGTCGAGGACGAGGACGTCCGCCGTCGCTTCCTGGCCGAGGGCCGGTTCCTGCGCAAGGTCGATTCGCTGTACGTCGTCGGCGTCCACGACATCGGCGAGGCCGAGGACGGCCGCCCGTTCATGGTGCTGACGTACGCCGACGGCGGCACGCTCGCGGAGCGGATCAAGGCCGGGCCGCTCGAGTTCGGCGAGGCGGTCCGGATCATCACGCAGGTCGGGCGCGGTCTGAAGCACCTGCACGCGCGCGGCGTACTGCACCGGGACGTGAAGCCGGCCAACGTGCTCTTCCGCACCGACTCGGCCGCGGGCGATCGCGCGATGCTGTCCGACCTCGGACTGGGCAAGTCGCTGGCGGAGGTGTCGCGGATCACGATGCCCGGCGGCACTCCGGCGTACGTCGCTCCGGAACAGGTGATGGGCGACCGGCTGGACCACCGAGCGGACCTGTACTCGCTGGGCGCCGTTGCGTACGCCGCCTTCACCGGTCAGCCACCGCATGGCGTTGCCAGCCTCGGTGCGGTGATGCAGATCGACGCACCGCCGCCGTCGATGACCACGCTGCGCGAGGACGTACCGGACGCGATCGACGTCGTCGTACGGCGTGCTCTCGAGCCGGACCGCGACCAGCGCTGGCCTGACCTCGACAGCTTCCTCAATGCGCTGCGAGAGGCGTACACCACGGGCAAGGTGCCGGCTGGGTTGGTCCCGGCCGCGGAGATGCCCGCACCGGCGCCCGCTGCCGCTCCGGTCGACCAGGCGACCGCGTTAGCCAGTTTGAACGAGCAGACCGTTCCGGTGAAGCCCAAGCGCCGCCGGCGTGCAGCAGTGATCACTACGCTCGCTGCGCTGGTTCTTGCGGCAGGGGGTGGGTACGGCGGTTATGAGTACGTCCTGACCCGTCCGATCAAGGTGGATGACAAACCGCTGTCGGTAGAGGTCCCACGCTCGTGGAAGCAGAAGGCCGTTGACGGACAGCAGTCGCTCCTCGTCAGCACCAATACGTCCTCGTGGCAGACGAACTCTGCGATCGAAGGCGTGTTCGTCGGCGTGGTGAACGCGACCCAGCTGCCGACGAGCGTCACGGCGCCTGACGGCTGCACCGTGGGTTCAGGGGCTCAGAGCACCATCGATGGCCAGCAGGCAGTCACGTTCCAGCTCAGCTGTGGGACCAGCCCGAGCATTGTCGAGCAGTACCGGCAGGTGAATGCCGGCACGCAGCTCCGGATCCAGGTCCGGGCTACCGACGCAGGGACCCGGACCAGGGTGCTCGACTCGGCGGCGTACAAGCCTTAGGGCACCAGCGACGTCAGCGACGAGATGGATGCCTTGTGCATGCGCGGGATGACGTTCAGCGTGGCCGGGTCGGACGCGTAGAGGTGCGATCCGGACTCGTAAACCAGGTAGGCCGTCCCGTTGTACTCCGTGATGCCCTCCGTCATGCTCGGCGCGCGGAAGCAGCTCAGCGCGGCGGCGTCCAGATCCTTCTGGCCGCGCTTGACCACGTAGATGTTGCTGCGGTTCCCACGCCCGTACGACGTGCTGTAGATGAAGTGGCTCGCGGTGACTGTCAGGCCCTGCGTCTTGGTCGGGATCTCCCATGCGCCGGACTGAGTGGTCAGCGTGCCGTCGTCGGCGATCTTGTACTCGTACATGGTCCCGCGGCCCGTGTCGTTGAACGTACCGGCGAACAGCGAGTCGCCGTAGCCCCCGATGAAGGACGAGCCGGCGACGTCGCGCGCAGTACCGACCTGTGCGAGGTACGGCGTACCAGCGGCCTTCAGGGCGTCGCGTAGCTCGGTCAGCCGGTACTTGCGGATGCTACTGCCCTGGCCGGCCACGAAGGCCCAGCCCTTGCTCACGGTGATCCCGCCGACGTGCGATTCGGCGATTGCGACCACGCCGACCGTGGAGCCGGTGGACGGGTCGATGCCGTAGATCTCGGAATCGGCGCCCTCGCGGTACGCCGCGACGAGGAGCAGGTTCTTGCCGGAGCCGTCCCAGTTGTACCAAGTGCCCGCGCCTTGCGGGGTGTACGTGCTGAGGTTCGGGATGCTCGCACTGTTGCTGAACCGGGCGTCGTACTTCTTCGACGCGGACGGCCCGTCGTAGAACGTCGCGCCGCCGGTGGTGGCGGTGTCGCAGCTGATCGCGGCGTGCGCCGGCAGGGCTGCGGTGAGGGCGGCGGCTGTGGTGAGAAGGGCGGTCGAGATCGCGAGAAAGCGCATTGTGACCTCCGGAGGTTGGGCGGAAACCTACGAGAACCTCAGAGTAAATCGGCAGTGAGTAACGAGCCAGGGCTCACCGGGCGGCAGATCGGCGAACGGACGCCGTACGGTTGTCGCATGACCGATCTGTCCGCGGCGATCGACCGCGTTCTGCCCAGCGTCCGTGCCGACCTCGAGGACCTCATCCGGATCCCGTCGGTCAGTTACGAACCGGCCCGCGCGGCCGACGTCCAGCGGTCCGCCGAGGCGACCGCGGCGCTGTTCGAGGCTGAAGGCTTCACGGTGAAGATCGTCCGCGCCGGCGACGGTGCGCCGGCGGTGATCGCGAAGAAGCCGGCCCCGGCCGGGAAGCCGACCGTACTGCTGTACGCGCACCACGACGTCCAGCCGACCGGACCGGTCGAGCAGTGGACCTCGGACCCGTTCGAGCCGACCGAGCGCGACGACCGGCTGTACGGGCGGGGCGCCGCCGACGACAAGGCCGGCATCGCCGCACACCTCGCCGCCGTACGGGCCTTCGGCAACGATCTGCCGGTGGGCGTGACGGTGTTCGTCGAGGGCGAGGAGGAGATCGGCTCGCCGACCCTGCTGCAGCTGCTCGACGAGTACTCCGAGGACCTCGCCGCCGACGCGATCGTGATCGCGGACTCCGGCAACTGGGAGGTCGGCACGCCGGCCCTGACGGTCTCGCTGCGCGGCCTGGTCGAGGCGTACGTCGAGGTGCGGACGCTCGATCACGCCGTACATTCAGGTCTTTTCGGCGGGCCGGTCCCGGATGCGCTGTCGGCGCTGTGCCGGCTGCTCGCCACCCTGCACGACGACAAGGGCGACGTTGCGGTCGACGGGCTGCACGCGTCCCGCGCGGCGGATGTGGTGTACCCGGAGGATCGGCTGCGGGCCGAGTCTTCGGTGCTCGATTCCGTTCGGCTGACCGGTTCGGGTTCGCTGGTGGACCGGCTGTGGACCCGGCCGGCCGTTGCGGTGGTCGGTATCGACGCTCCGTCCGTCGCGGAGGCCAGCAACACGCTGGTGCCGGTCGCGCGGGCCAAGGTGAGCCTGCGGGTCGCGCCCGGCGACGACGCGATCAAGGCCAGTGCAGCATTGCGTGAACACCTGGAGAACCACGCGCCCTGGGGTGCGCAGGTGACCGTGACCGAGGGCCAGAACGGCCAGCCGTGCAGCGTGAACGCGCGCGGCGCCGGGTACGAAGCGGCCCGGTCGGCGTTCAAGACCGCCTGGGGTGTCGACCCGATCGACATGGGCATGGGCGGCTCGATCCCGTTCATCGCCGAGTTCCAGCAGGCCTTCCCGGAGGCAACGATTCTGGTCACCGGCGTCGAGGATCCTGACACCCGAGCCCACGGAATCGACGAGGGCCTCCACCTCGCCGAGTTCTCGAAGGTATGCCTCGCAGAAGCGTTATTGCTTCAGAACCTGGCGAACCAGGCGTGAGCGGGCTTTCCGGCGACCCAGTGTTTGGCATAGGTTTCGGCGAGTGAAGATCGCAGTCGTACGGGAGACGAGACCGGCGGAGCGCCGGGTCGCGCTGGTGCCGGAACAAGTCGCGAAACTGATCGAGCTCGGCTACGAGGTCGCGGTCGAGCCGGCCGCCGGTGAGCGCGCGCTGTTCTCCGACGACCAGTACCGCGACGCCGGCGCCGAAGTGGCCTGGGGCGCCGACCACGCGGCCACGATCGTGGCATCGGTCCAGCCGCTCGAACGCGAGCGCCTGCAGCGGTTGCACGCCGGTACGGCGCTGATGTCGTTCCTGCCGACGAACCCGCCGGACGTGGTCCGGACCGCAACTCGCGCCAAGCTGACCGCGTTCGCGATGGAGCTGATCCCGCGGATCTCCCGGGCCCAGTCGATGGACGCGCTGTCCTCCCAGGCGCTCGTCGCCGGATACCGGGCGGCGATCGTCGCAGCCGAACGACTCCCGCGCTTCTTCCCGCTGAACATGACCGCAGCCGGCACGGTCCCGCCGGCCCAGGTCGTCGTACTCGGAGCCGGTGTCGCCGGTCTGCAGGCGATCGCGACCGCCAAGCGCCTCGGCGCGGTAGTCAAGGCGTACGACGTCCGTACCGCGGCCGCCGAGGAGATCGCGTCGATGGGCGCCGTACCGATCGAGCTCGAACTGGGCACGCTCGACGGACCCGGCGGATACGCCCGCGAGATGACGCCTGAACGCGCGCAGCTGCAGCGAGAACTGCTCACGCCGTACGTCGCCGCGGCGGATGCGCTCATCACGACAGCCGCCGTACCGGGCCGGACTGCTCCGATGCTGGTGACGCGATCGATGGTGGAGCAGATGAAGCCGGGATCGGTCGTGGTCGATCTAGCCTCCGAGCAGGGCGGCAACGTCGAAGGATCCGTCGCCGGGACCGAGCTGACCATCGGCGAGGCGCTCGTCTGGGGTGGCGCGAATGTGCCGTCGCAGATGGCCGGTCCGGCATCGCGGCTCTACGGTCAGAACATCGCGAACCTGATCCGGCTGATGACCCGCAACGCCGCCTTCGACCCCGACTTCACCGACGAGATCGTCCGCGGCTGCTGCGTCACCCACGACGGCAGCGTGCTCCATGAGCCCACCCGCGAGCTCTTGAAAGGCCAGGCTTGATGACCGAGTCCATTGCGCTGCTGACGATCTTCGTCCTCGCGGCGTTCGTCGGGGTCGAGGTGATCAGCAAGGTCTCCTCGACGTTGCACACCCCGTTGATGTCCGGGGCGAACGCCATCCACGGCGTCATCCTGGTCGGCGCCATCATCGTCACCGGCTCGGCCGACTCCGTGATCGTGGTGATCGTCGGGCTGCTGGCCGTCGTACTCGCGACCGTGAACATGGTCGGCGGGTTCGTGGTCACCGACCGGATGCTGGAGATGTTCAAAGGTCCGGGGGCTCGTAAGAAGGAGCTGCACAAGTGATCCCCACCTGGGCCCAGATCGGCTATCTGGTCTCCGCGGTCTGCTTCATCGTCGCGCTGAAGGCACTCTCGTCGCCGCGGAGCGCTCGAACCGGCAACCTGATCGGTGCGGCCGGCGCGGTACTCGCGGTCCTCATCACGTTCGCGGCGTACAAGCCGGACCACCTGGCGCCGATCCTGATCGCGCTGATCATCGGCACCATCGGCGGTGTGGTCGGGTCGCGGCGGGTGCAGATGACCCAGATGCCGCAGCTCGTTGCCTTGTTCAACGGTGTCGGCGGTGGCGCGGCGGCGTTGGTCGCACTGCTCGAGCTCGACGAGGTCTCGTCCGACGCGACGGTGGCGGCGATCGCTTCGGCGTTCACGATCCTGGTCGGAGCGGTGAGCTTCTCCGGATCGGTGGTGACGTTCACCAAGCTGCAGGAGCTGATGACGACCCGGCCGGTGACGTTCCCGGGTCTGCCGGTGCTGTTCGTCGCTTCGATCCTCGGCGGGCTGGCGCTGGGCGTCTGGCTGGTGTCGGACCCGCGCGTGTGGGTCGGCGTACTGCTCTGCCTCGTGGGGCTCGCTATCGGTGTGATGCTGGTGCTGCCGGTGGGCGGTGCCGACGTACCGATCGTCATCTCGTTGCTGAACGCATTCACCGGTCTGACGGTGGCCGCGGGCGGTTACGTGCTGGGCAACACGCTGCTGCTGATCGCGGGCACGCTCGTCGGCGCCGCCGGTACGTTGCTGACCAAGCTGATGGCGGACGCGATGGGGCGGTCCGTGTTCAACATCCTCTTCGGCGCGATCCGGGGCGGGTCGACGCTGGGCGCCGGAGTCGCGTCCGAGCGGCCGGTGATCTCGGGCGGGCCGGAGGACGTGGCGATCCTGCTCGGGTACGCGAACAAGGTCATCATCGTGCCCGGGTACGGTCTGGCGGTCGCCCAGGCGCAGCACGTCCTGCGTGACCTGGTCGAGGAGCTGCAGTCGCGGGGCGTCAAGGTCGACTACGCGATCCACCCGGTCGCCGGTCGCATGCCCGGCCACATGAACGTGCTGCTCGCCGAGGCCCAGGTCCCGTACGACCAGCTCCGCGAGATGGACGACATCAACGGCGACTTCAAGACCACGGACGTCGTCCTGGTCGTCGGCGCCAACGACGTGGTCAACCCCGCGGCCCGCAACACCCCGTCGGCCCCCATCTACGGCATGCCGATCCTCAACGCCGACGAGGCCCAACGCGTCATCTTCCTCAAACGCTCGATGCGCCCCGGCTTCGCCGGCATCGAGAACGAACTCCTCTACGACCCCCGAACAACACTCCTGTTCGGTGACGCCCGGGACTCGTTGACAAAGCTCCTGGGCGCGCTCAAGACGGTCTGACGCCAGGAAAACGTTTGTCATCTGAAAAGCCGCGTACTAAACCACACTGCACGGTTTCCGCGCAACCATCTGACACCTTCCTGCCCGAAATTCACCGCAGTCAGGTCCAGGCCGGTAAGTAGACCAGCACCCCTTGGCCGCCTCCGGTCAACGACCTACCCCGGCCACCACTCTTCGTTGCCCGCCCGAGAGCCCCTCTGTTTGACTTTCCCCACGAGAGGCCCGGGCGGCGCACCCATTTCCCCTCTCCTTCCCCCCGCCCCAAGGAGATCACCGTGCCCAGCCCCCACCCACCCCTTTCCCGCTCCTGGGACTGGGGCTAATCCACCCACCCCCGCTGAGCCGCCCGAACCCCCAACTCAAACCGCCCCGAAGCCCCCACCTGCTCGCTCAGCTTGGCCGCAATCCGCCGCACAGTGCGCATCGACACACCCAGCTTCCGAGCCACCTGCTCGTCGGTTGCCTCGCGCACCAGGAGCCCAAGGAATTCAGCTTCCTGCGCGCTGACACCGCTTCCTCTCGCCGGTTGCTCGTCCTTGAAGGGGTCGATCGCGCGGTTCCAGAAGCTCAGGTAGAGCTCCTCTGCCATCCGTACGACGGCACGACTGTGGTGCACGACGGCGCCGACAGAGGTGTCGTCAGGGTCGATCCCCATTACCGCCGACGCGCCGTCGAAGATGGTCAACCGGAATGGCACCGAGGGCGCCAGTCGCACCTTTCCCCCGAGACTGAAGACGAAATGTGCAAGTTCGCGCGCGCCTGACCTCTTCCAATAGGATTCTGGATAGACGTATCGCATCTCTATGCCACGCTCGAGATGTTGTTTGTCGGGGAAATGCTCTGGGTCAAGAACTGTAGATGCGTCAGACTGAATTAGTCCCCAGACAGATCTCGTTGGAGAAAACCGCTGCATTCGTTGGTTGGCGAGTTCGCGACCCTCGAGGATCTCGACGTCGCGCGTTGTTCTCTGCACCAAGGAATTCGCGAGATCCGCCGTGAATCTGTCGGCGGCGAGCTGGTCCGATCGCAGCTCCTTGCTCAGCGCCTCGATCTCCTGTTGCCGCCGCGCGGCGAGGCGTCCGAAGGTGAGCGACGGATCGAGCGGATACTCAACCCCTTCGATCCAGCTCGGCACGAGGAACCCGAGCTCGCGCAGCTTCTCCAGGTCGCGGGACGTCTCGTCCTCGCTCTGCCCCAGCTCGACGGCGAGATCGCTCAGTCGCGAGCCTCGTCCCAGTTCTGGCCGCTGCAGCAAGGTGCGGTAGACGGCGAGCAGATGCTCCGTGAGCCCTGCCGAGTCGAACAACGCCGTCAGACCCAGCCGCGCTTTGCGGCCGCTACGCCGAGTTCGAAGCGGCTGGCGGCGTCGAGGCGTTCGGAGAGGTTGGCGGTGATGCGGCGCGCGGTGCGGAGGGAGATGCCGAGGAGGCGGGCAACCTGCTCGTCCTTGGCGCCGCCGGCCAGGAGGCGCAGTACTTCGGCCTCGTGCGGGGTCAGCGGGGCGTCGTCGCGTTCGTCGGGATCGAACAGTTCGGTGGCTTGGTCCAATACGAGTCGAAAAGGGCCAGGGCTACGGCGATGACCGCCGGACTTCGGTGGATGACTGCGCCGGCTGTGGGGTTGTCCGGATCCATCGGCATGATTGCGATCTCCTGGTCGACAAGCAGGATCCGCATCGGCAGCGTCGGAGTTACTCGGACCTCGCATCCGAGCCGGTGGACGGCTGCGGCGTACTCCATCGCCTGCTTCGACGCTGTCATGCTCTGCAGGTAGACGGTTCGTAGCTTGATGCCACGATCAAGCAGCGGAAGGTCCGGTGACTCCTCCACTGACAGGGTCGTGTCATCGATGTGAGTCGGCACCAGGCCCCAGAACGTCTCCCGGGCCTTCAGAGCAAGCTCTTCGATGCGACGTGATGCATTCGCCCGGCCCTTCAGGACCTCGACGTCACCGCTGCTGCGTGCGGTCAGGAGTTCGTTGTACTGCTCTGCGACAACCTCTGCGGATGCCTCGGCCTCACGCAGCTCACCGAGCAGCCGGGTCAGCTCGCTACGACGGCGTTCGGCCAAACCGGTGAGTCCCACCCGGGGATGGACCGCGTGCTCTCCTCCTGGGTTTGTCCACGTCGGTACGAGGAGGTCCAGTTTGCGTAGTCTGTCCATCAGCTCGAGCACGGCCTCAGCCGGCAGCTCTACTAGCGCGGCAATCTGCTCGGGCGTACTGTCTGGGTGGCTGAGAAGGGCGTGATAGACCGCAAAAGTGGCTTCGTCCACCCCCAGCGGCTCGAACACCATCTTCTCCTCCAGAACTTGTCGGAACCGACCATATACAGAGCGCGTCCATAAAGAGCACTCAATAGGCGGTTTCGGATTATTTCTGAAGGGACGAGTTGTGATCAAGAAGTTGCTGGCTGTAGTCGGTCTGGGGATCGTGCTGGCCCTCGGGGCTTCGGTCCCGGCTAGCGCATCGACGGGTCAGGAGCCGGCCTGTCAGCCCCTCGTCTGCTGGTAGCCGGACCTCGGTTGTCGGAGTCCAACTGAGCTCGTTGCTCGGGCGTGACGCAGGCCACTGTCCGGCGTCCCGTAGACTGTGGGTGTGGCTCGTGGCGATGGTCGGCTTACTCATGAACTCGACCCGCAGGATCTGGGTCCGCAGGATGCTTGTGGGGTGTTCGGGGTTTGGGCGCCTGGTGAAGAGGTTGCCAAGCTCACCTACTTCGGGCTCTATGCCTTGCAGCACCGGGGGCAGGAGTCGGCGGGGATCGCGGTCAGTAACGGGTCGCAGATTCTGGTCTACAAGGACATGGGGCTGGTCAGCCAGGCCTTCGACGAGGCGACCCTTGCAAGCTTGAGAGGGCACATCGCGATCGGCCACTGCCGGTACTCGACGACTGGTTCCAGTGTGTGGGCCAACGCGCAGCCGACGTTCCGGTCCACCGCGACCGGTTCGATTGCGCTCGGCCACAACGGCAACCTGACCAACACCAGCGAGCTGGCCGCCAGCCTGAACGGCGAAGGTGACCTGGATCTCGGTCTCGACGCCGACGTCGACCACGCGAAGGCGAACGCCAAGCACGGTGCGTCGTCCGACACCGACATCCTCACCTCGATGCTGGCCGGCTACCCGGACCTGACGATCGAAGAGGCCGCCGCCAAGATCCTCCCGAAGGTCAAGGGCGCGTTCAGCCTGATCTTCATGGATGAGAACACGCTGTACGCCGCCCGCGACCCGCAGGGCATCCGCCCGCTGGTCCTCGGCCGGCTCGAGCGCGGCTGGGTGATCTCCAGCGAGACCGCCGCCCTCGACATCTGCGGTGCGAGCTTCATCCGCGAGGTCGAGCCGGGTGAGATCGTCGCGATCGACGCCGACGGTCTCCGCTCGACCAAGTTCGCCGAGCCGGACCCCAAGGGTTGTCTGTTCGAGTTCGTGTACTTGGCCCGTCCGGACACCCAGATCTCCGGCCAGCGGATCTACTCGACCCGCGTCGAGATCGGCCGCAAGCTCGCCAAGGAACACCCGGCCGAGGCCGACCTCGTCATCGCGACCCCCGAGTCCGGCACCCCGGGCGCGATCGGGTACGCCGAGGAGTCCGGCATCCCGTACGGGTCCGGCCTGGTCAAGAACGCGTACGTCGGCCGCACGTTCATCCAGCCGAGTCAGACGATCCGCCAGCTCGGCATCCGCCTGAAGCTGAACCCGCTGCGTGAGGTCATCGAAGGCAAGCGCCTCGTCGTCGTCGACGACACGATCGTCCGCGGCAACACCCAGCGCGCGGTCATCCGGATGCTGCGCGAGGCCGGCGCCAAGGAGATCCACGTCCGCATCACGGCGCCGCCGGTGAAGTGGCCGTGCTTCTACGGCATCGACTTCGCCAGCCGGGCCGAGCTGATCGCCAACGGGCTGAACACCGAGGAGATCTGCCGTTCACTCGGCGCTGACTCGCTCGGGTACATCAGCCTCGACAACCTGGTCGAGGCGACGACGGTCCCGAAGGAGCGGCTCTGCCGCGCCTGCTTCGACGGCGTCTACCCGGTCGCCCTGCCCGACCCGGAGCACCTCGGCAAGCACCTGCTCGAGCTGCCGGTGACCGACGCCGACGGTCTGGCCACGGTTTCCGGCGGTGGCGGCGCCGCCGACGCCCTGAGCCGTCCGTGATGCCGAACCGCCTGTAATCCAGTCCCCCGGGAACACGGCGGTACGCCGGACGCCCGGAGTACCGCCGTACCGAGGAGAACAACGTGAGCGAAGGCGCGAGCTACGCGTCCGCCGGGGTCGATATCGAGGCCGGTGACCGCGCCGTCGAGCTGATGAAGGAGTGGGTGGCGAAGGCGACCCGCCCCGAGGTGGTCGGCGGGCTCGGCGGGTTCGCCGGCCTGTTCGACGCGACCGCCCTGACGTCGTACCGCCGGCCGCTGCTGGCGACCTCGACGGACGGGATCGGGACCAAGGTCGCGATCGCGCAGAAGCTGGACAAGCACGACACGATCGGGTTCGACCTGGTCGGGATGGTCGTCGACGACCTGGTCGTGTGCGGCGCGGAGCCGCTGTTCATGACCGACTACATCTGCACCGGCAAGGTGGTCCCGGAGACGATCGCGCAGATCGTCAAGGGCATCGCGGAGGCCTGTGTCGAGGCCGGTACGGCGCTGGTCGGCGGCGAGACCGCGGAACACCCGGGTCTGCTCAAGGCAGACGAGTACGACGTGGCCGGCGCGGCGACCGGCGTGGTCGAGGCGGACGAGGTGCTCGGCGCGGAGCGGGTGCGCGCGGGAGACGTCGTACTGGCGATGGCGTCGTCGGGACTGCACTCGAACGGGTACAGCCTGGTCCGGCACGTGTTCTTCGACCGTGCGAAGTGGACGCTGGACCGCGAGGTACCGGAGCTGGGTACGACGCTGGGCGAGGTGCTGCTCACGCCGACCCGCGTGTACGCCAAGCACTGTCTGGAGCTGATCCAGGAGCTGAACGACGGGGAGGGGCGGCCGCTGCATGCGATGTCGCACATCACCGGCGGCGGATTCGCCGCGAACCTGGCGCGCGTGATCCCGGCCGAGCTGTCGGTCCGGATCGACCGCTCGACCTGGACGCCGGCGCCGATCTTCGGGCTCGTCGGGCTGCTCGGCGACGTGGCGCTGCCGGAGCTGGAGAAGACGCTGAACATGGGCGCGGGCATGGTCGCAGTACTCGACCCGTACGCCGCCGATGCGGCGATCCAGGCGCTGGCCGCCCGCGACATCCCCGCCTGGGTATGCGGCGAGGTCACCGCGACACCGGGCGGCACCGTCACCCTCGAAGGTGCATACGCCAAGTAGGCCTGCATCCAGCACCACCTGGGAGCGGCTCTGGAACGAGCTGTCCGACGCCTCGGGCAGCTACGACCGTTGATCCGCCACAGGTGGTGCTGGTGTGGGTTCTCGTCGGACGCACGGTGAACTGCTCAGTCACCCCGAAGGGCGCCTGAGCAGCTCAGCCGGGCTGATGTTGCTTACCGACGGGGGTGGTAGTCGTCGGCGTCGTCTCCGTCGCCGTCGTTCTCGCCGTTCGCAGAACGGTCGCCACCCTGGTCACCGGACAGCTCACGCTTGAGCTGGTCCAAGTCGGTGTCCCAGGTGCGGTACTTCAGGTCGCGTGCGACCTTCGTCTGCTTGGCCTTTGCACGGCCGCGCCCCATAGCGTCGACCCCCTCGCACAAGTCAACCGGGTACGCTGCGTGGCGCCCACGGATCAGTCGTCAGTAATCGTGGTTCAAGGATACCCGGCGCGCGGGATCGACACACGCACCGCCCCCGTCCAGAGGTCGGATCACAGCATCGACGGGGTGAGCCGGTCCCCTGAAACTGGCTCACCCCACCGCGTCCGGCCCCGTTACTTCACTTCGCGACGTGAGCTAGCCCACAGTCCGACGATGGTCGGAAGGACGATCCAGACCCCGACCGCGGTCAGCGTCTCGGGCACCATCCCGTGCAGATCCCGCTCCGCGATCCGGCCGAGTGCGCCGAACACGTCCAGGTAGTTCGCGTTGTCCTTGAACAGTGCCGGCCCGGCCAGCGACCACGCGGTCGGCGCGATGAAGAACGCCAGGATC
Organism: Kribbella rubisoli; assembly: GCF_004217145.1. Lineage (GTDB taxonomy): Bacteria > Actinomycetota > Actinomycetes > Propionibacteriales > Kribbellaceae > Kribbella > Kribbella rubisoli. The sequence continues at coordinate 623,602 of NZ_SHKR01000013.1, forward strand.
GCTACCGCGGTCTGCGGGATCACCGCACCGAACGCGGCTCCCATCACGACGTTCAGCCCCATGGTCAGGTAGGCGCCGGCGAGCTGCCCGCCCAGTCCGGCGTACGACGCAGCGTGGTCGGTGACGCCACCGGCGAGCGCGGTGCTTGCCAGCGCCAGCGCGACGACGCCGGTCATCACGACCGCGCTCAACACCACAGCGGAGACGAACTTGGCCAGCTGGACCCGGACCCGGCGCGGCGACAGCGTGAACGTGGTCAGCGCGGTCCGCTGGGTCCACTCCGACGTCATCGCCATCACGCCGATCACCGGGAGCAACAGCATCGCCCCGGTGGAGCCGGCGCCCAGGAAGCCGTCGAAGCCGGCGTTCCCGGCCGGCAGGTGAGTGAACTGCCAGGCCATGGCGGCCAGTGCGATCAGCAGGATCGCGGCGATCAGGACCCGGCCACTGCGGGTGTTGACGGACTTGCGTAGTTCGATTGCAACTAGTTTCAGAAACGACTGGCCGCGGGCTGGCGGCAATGCGGTCGCTACCTCGGCCCGGTGCTTGGCCGGTGCGGTGGTGGTCGGGACGTCTTCGGTCACGGTGGTCATAGCGATGAGCTCCAGAAGAAGAAGTAGGTGTGATCAGGCGGCCGCGGCGGTCGGCGCTGCGGTCAGCTGGAAGAACAGGTCCTCCAGGCCGGCGCCGTCGCTCTGGCGGAGTTCGATCAGGATCTGACCGGCAGCGGCGGCGGCGCGCCCGACCTGCTCGGCGGTGGCGTCGACGCGCAGCGAGCCGTCGGCCAGCGGCTCGAGGTTCAGGCCTGCCACGGTCAGGGCCTCGTTCAGTCGGATCGGGTCGAGGCCGCGGACGAGAGTGCCGGTCCCGGCGAGCAGTTCGTCCAGCGAGCCGTCGGCGACGATCCGGCCACCGCCGATGACGACCAGGCGGTCGACAGTCGCCTGCACCTCACCGAGCAGGTGGCTGGACAGGATCACGGTGCCGCCCCGGGCGGCGAAGTCCTGCAGCAGCCCGCGCATCCACCGGATGCCTTCCGGGTCCATCCCGTTGGCGGGCTCGTCGAGGATCAGCACGGCGGGGTCGCCGAGCAGCGCGGCCGCGATGCCCAGCCGCTGCCGCATACCGAGCGAGTACTGACCGACGCGGCGCTTCGCGGCGTGGCTGAGTCCGACCGCCTCGAGCATCTCGTCGGTGCGGCTCTTCGGCACCCCGAGCAGGCTCGCGTTCAGCAGCAGCGTCTCACGGCCGGTCCGGCCCGGGTGCTGTGCTGCGGCGTCCAGCATGACTCCGACGACCCGGCCCGGGTTCGGCAGGTCCGCGTACCGCTTGCCGGTGATGGTGGCGGTGCCGGAGGTCGGCGGCGTCAGGCCGGTGAGCATCCGCAGCGTGGTCGACTTGCCGGCGCCGTTCGGGCCGAGGAAGCCGGTGATGCTGCCGGGCTGAACGGTGAACGACACGTCCTGGACAGCCGTGGTGCTGCCGTAACGCTTGGTCAGGTTCTCGACGGTGATCATGACATCGAGTCAACCGCCGGCGACCCCCTTCGCACATCGGACGAGCGGCTGCGGCCACCCCCTACGAAAGTTGCCTCCGGCGACCAGGAACCCACCCGGAAGGGGGACGTGATCGCGTCGACCGTCGAACTACAGTGACGGAATGCGACGGTTGCGCCGGTGGTACGCCTGGTGGGTCAGGCATGCCCCGCGCGTGCGCGACTTCCTGTACGTCGCCTTCAGCCTGCTCACGATCGTCGCGCAAGCCGCGTCCGGCGGAGGCGGCTGGAGCCCCAAGGACTGGTACGTCCTCGGCGCCGGCATCGTTGCCTCGGTCGCGCTGCTCTGGCGCCGGCGGTTCCCCGTGACGGTCACCGCGATCGCCGTCGTCACGATGCTGACCGGCGGGATCTTCGTCCCGATGGGGCTCGCCCTGCTGACGCTCTCGATCCGTCGCCGCGACCTGGCCCTGGCGATCCTCGGCCTCGCGTCGTACGCCGCCTATGTACTGAATACCTGGAGTGGCCAGGGATCGATCTGGGTCCCGATCTTCACCGGGCCGTTCCTGGTCGGGACGTGGATCGCGGTCGGCGCGTACGTCGGTGCCCGCCGCGACCTGATGGCATCGCTGCGAGACCGGGCCGAGCGCGCCGAGGCCGAGCGCGAGCTGCGGAGCGAGCAGGCCCGGCTGGGCGAGCGAGCCCGGATCGCCCAGGAGATGCACGACGTCCTCGCACATAAGGTCTCGCTGATCGCCCTGCACGCCGGCGGTCTCGAGGTGAACCCGGCCGTCGGCGCGGACAAGGTCGAAGACTCGGCCAAACTCATCCGCGAGACCGCCCGGCAGGCCATGGAGGATCTCCGCGAGGTCCTCGGCGTACTCCGGTCCGACGTCAGCGTGGCTGGTGCCGACCTGTCGCCCGTGCCCCACGCCGCGGATCTCGAGCGGCTGATCGAGGACTCCCGCAACGCGGGTGTGACCGTCGGGTACGACGTTGCGCTGCCGGCTGACGTGCCGGATTCGCTGGGGCGGACCGTCTACCGGCTGGTGCAGGAGTCGCTGACCAACGTGCACAAACACGCCCGCGGTTCAGCGACCGAAGTGTGGGTCCACGGTGCGCGGGGCGAGGGCGTGACGGTGAGGGTGACGAACGTACGGCCGGTGGCTGCTGGTTCACTGCTCCCTGGCGCCGGTGCGGGCCTGGTCGGGCTGCGCGAGCGGGTGCAGCTGGTCGGTGGCCGGCTGACCACGGGGCCGACGCTCGAAGGCGGCTGGCAGGTCGAAGCCTGGCTGCCGTGGGACGACCGCAAACAAGATGCCGAGCCTGTGTTCGTGGACGAAGGGGAACGATGACGCGGCTGCTGATCGTGGACGACGAGGCGCTGGTCCGGGCCGGGCTGAAGATGATCCTCGAGTCGGACGACGAGCTCGAAGTGGTCGCCGAGGCCGAGGACGGTGCCGACGCCGCGGCGATGGTGAAGGAGCATCGGCCGGACGTCGTGCTGATGGACATCCGGATGCCGCGGCTGGACGGACTGGCCGCGACGCGGGAGGTTCAGGCGCTGCCGGATCCGCCGAAGATCGTCGTACTGACGACCTTCGACCTGGACGACTACGTGTTCCGCGCACTGCAGGCGGGGGCGAGCGGGTTCCTGCTCAAGGACACGCCGCCGCGCGAGCTGGTGCAGGCGATCAAGGTCGTCGCTGCCGGGGACGCGATGCTGTCGCCGGCGGTGACGCGCCGTCTGATCGGGCACTTCGCCGGGGACCCGCGGACGGACCGGCGGCGGGTGGCGCGCGAGCGGATCAGCAAGCTCACCGAACGCGAGCGCGAGGTGCTCGTCGAGGTCGGCCGCGGCCTGCAGAACGCCGACATCGGCAGGAAGCTCTTCATGAGCGAGGCCACCGTGAAGGCGCATGTCTCCCGGGCCCTGGTGAAACTCGACGCCACGAACCGCGTGCAGGTGGCGATCCTGGCCTACGAAGCCGGTCTGCTCGACAACTAGTCGCGCGAGAAGAAGTACCAGGCGGTGCCGGCCACGGTGACGATCGTCAGCGCGATCCAGACCGGGTAGTACCACCCCGGCGCACTGTGCCAGACGAAGTTCTCCTGGCCGGAGAAGAAGACCCGCCAGAAGGACTTCCCGGTGTCCTGTGCCTTCTCGGACACGCCCCGGACCGTGCCGTAGAAACCCGTCCCCATCGTGACTACCCACAGCAGGACGATCAGCCGCCGCATCAAACCTCCGTTGCCTCAACGGCAGCGTAGAGATGCGGGGTGAACGGAAGGCGTGCAGATAGGAAACCGGCCCGGCCGTCGGAGGGGTGGGGGATCGACGGCCCGGCCGGTTTCATGGCCAGCGTGCCTGGGGGATAGGACGCTGACGACCAGCGGCACCCGATGGGGGGAAAGGGCGCCGCCGGTCAGGACTCAGATGCGGCCGAAGGCCACGCTGCTGGTCCAGATCTTCGCCTTGGCGACCGGGCGACCCGGCTTCGAGGCGTGCCACAGCATGTTCCCGCCGGCGTAGATGCCGACGTGGTACACACCGCCGCCACCGTTGCGGAAGAACACGAGGTCACCCGGCTTGGCGGCCTTGCGGCTGATGTGCTTGGTCGCGCTGTACTGCTGGCGCGACGTACGCGGCAGCTTGTGACCGGCCTTCTTGTACACGAAGCCGGTGTAGCCGGAGCAGTCGAAGCCGCGGGTGGTCGTGCCGCCGTAGCGGTACGGCGTGCCCTTGAGCTTGGCCGCCTCCCGGAGCACCTTGGCCCGGAAGGTGGTGGTGCCGGTGCTCGCGCCGGCCTTGCCGTAGAGCACCTTGTGCTTGGCGGCCCAAGTCAGCCGGCCCCAGGTGTTCTTGTCCATGTAGCCGGTGGCCTTGAGGCCCCAGGACGCCTGGAACTTCTTCAGCACCCGGACGGTGCTGGTGCCGAAGTAGCCGTCCGGCCCCAGGTGCAGGGCGCGCTGGACGTACTTGACGGTCGGGCCGGAGTCGCGGAACCGGAGCAACGGCCGGCTCGGAACGCTCATGTGGCCGCGCGCCTGAGCGGCGGTCATGGTGGCCGCCGAGGCGGTCGCCGGGGTGGTGCCGATGCTGAGGGCGGCTCCACCGCCGACAGCGAGGCCGACCGAGAGGACGGCGGCTGCGGCGCGGGGCGCCGCGGGCTTGCTGGTGTTTCTACGGTGCTTCGCCAGGGTCCGGCCGGTAGGCCGGTCGGTACTGGAAAGCTGGCTGACGGCGCGCGAAAGCGACGTCCGTCGGGCAGTGACGGGCATGGTTGTCTCCCGACGCCTGTGAAGTTAGCTGTCGGGTTCGGGCTGGGATTCATAGCCCGGTCCGCTCCCGCGGACTTCACCCCAGGGTTTCGACCACTCACGGTCGAGACCCAACTTCCTGGGTTCCCCACCCCTGCCATGGTGTTCGAGGGGAGCACATGGGCCCTGGCAGGGCTCGGCGTTGACCCACGTGCGGTTCGTGTTGTTTACCGAACCGCCGACGACTGTATAACAGAACGATCACGACGCAAACCCTCAGATCCACAAAGACCCTCCCGAATGCCCTTGAGAGGGCATCTGACGGGTCAGCGAGCCTGGGTGAACACCAGGTGTCCTGAGCGCGTCTGAGCGGGGCACAGGCGGGATATGAGAGCTTCGATGTGACCTCGGTCACAAACGATGGTGGCTTTCTGTGACAACGGGCACAGAGGGTGGTCAGGGCACCCTAAAATCCTTGCGAATTCAGCTATTTTTCGAGCAGCTCGCGGAACCGCTCCAGCCCCACGTTCCCGCCCGACAGCACCACTCCGACGCGCTCGGGCATCCCATGGATCCGTCCGGCCAGCAATGCGGCCAGCGCACTCGCTCCGCTCGGCTCCAGCACGATCTTCAGCCGTTCGAAGGCGAACGCCATCGCTGCCACGATCTCCTCGTCGCTGACCAGCTCGAACGACTCCACCAGTCGCCGGTTCACCGCGAACGTCAGTTCGCCGGGCGTCGAGATCGCCTGCCCGTCCGCGATCGTCCGCGGTACGGCGATCTCCACCCGCTCGCCCGCGGCCAGTGAGCGGGCGTGGTCGTCGCCCGCCGCCGGCTCGACCCCGATCATCCGGATCCCCGGGCACATCAGCGTCGCCGCGGTCGCACAACCGGCCATCAATCCACCGCCGCCGACCGGAACCAGCAGGGCGCCGAGATGCCCGATCTCCTCGAGCAGCTCCAGCGCGACGGTCCCTTGCCCGGCCATCACGTCGTAGTTGTCGTACGGCGGGATCAGCGTGCGTCCGCGTTCGGTCGCCAGCTCCTGCGCGAGGGCGGCCCGATCCTGCGTGTAGCGGTCGTACGTGACCACCTCAGCGCCGTACCCGCGAGTGGCGGCGACCTTCGTCGGCGGCGCGTCCTCCGGCATCAGGATCACCGCGCTCGTCCCGGAGAGCCGCGCGGCCAGCGCGACCGCCTGCGCATGATTGCCGGAGGAGTACGCCGCGACGCCCGCCTCGAGCTGCTCGGCGGTGAGCAGGCTGATCGCGTTGTACGCACCCCGGAACTTGAATGCACCGATCCGCTGGAAGTTCTCGGCCTTCAGGAACACCTCCGCCCCGACCCGCTCGTCGAGCGTCCGCGACGTGAGGACCGGCGTACGGTGTGCGACACCCTTCAGGCGCTCAGCGGCGGCCCGGACATCTGTGAGACTCAGCACGATCCGACGTTATCTGCGGGCGATGTCAAAGTGCGCCTGCCCGCTCCGTACTGATGGATGAGAGGCACCCACTCCGGGGGCCGCGGGTGAAGGAGACACCGTGAAGTACCTACTGGTTCTGAACATCAACCCCGACGTGCTCGCCGCGCTGCCCGAGGCCGAGCAGCAGGCCATCGGTTCCGGTCACCAGAAGTTCATGGACACGATCAAGGCGTCGGGCGAGTTCCACAGCACGGTCGCGCTGCAGCAGCCGGCCCAGTCCGCGGTCGTCACGGTCCGGGGCGGTCTCCCGGCGGTGACCGACGGGCCGTTCGTGGAGTCGAAGGAGTTCCTCGGCGGCTACTACCTGGTGGACGTGGCGTCCCGGGAGCGCGCGCTGGAGCTGGCCGCGATGATCCCGGACGCGGCGATCGAGGGGCTCGGCGTCGAGGTTCGCGGGGTCGAGTTCGCGGACGGTCTCTGACCCGATCGAAACGAAGGGGGTTCTCCACAGACTGTGGAGAACCCCCTTGTTTTGTTGACGTTTCAGTCGGTCTGGTCGTCGACGTTCGCGTCGCCCGCGTTCCGCTTGACCGAGTCGATGCCGTTCTGCGCCGCGGCCTTGGTCGTGTAGCTCTCGCTGCTGGTCGCGATGATCTCGCCGTTGCCGGCCTTCAGACGAAACCGGAACTCGCCGGACTTGTCCTTGTACAGCTCGAACTTCCCCGCCATCGATGTACCTCCATAGAGAGTGGTATCGCTCCGTTTCGGAGCGTAGTCCTCTCGGGCCGATGCCGGGGTACGTACACGCCCTACTCGCGGATGCCGCGGATGCCTGCGACGACGAGGTTGAGGCCGATCTCGTAGTACCGGTCTCGTGACTCCGGGCAGATCAGTGCGCCGGCGGCGGAGGTGATCAGCGGGTAGCGCTCCGGGGACAGCGCGCCGAGGGATGCCCGCTTGCGCCGGAGGGAGGCCTCGCGAGCCTCAGGATCGCTCACCTCGCGGGCGACCGGGTCCGTGGTCACCAGTGAGATCAGTGAGCAGATCGCCTGCCGGCCGACCTCGGCTGCGTCGTCGACGGTGAATCCGCCCTCGACGAGCAGCTCGAGCGCTCGCTCGGACAGCGCCAGGCCGGGCTCGGTGATCAGGATCCGCGGCAGCGTCAGGTCCGCGAGTCGCGGGTGCCCCCGGAGCGCGGTCACGAACGCGGTCAGCAGCGTGTGGAGCTGCTTGTCCCAGCGCTCGTCGTTCGGCGTCGGGAGTACGACGCCGGCCAGGATGCGGTCCCCGATCGCGGCCAGCAGGTCGTCCTTGTCCTTGAAGTGCCGGTACAGCGCCATCGGCGTGACGTCGTGCTGCGCGGCCAGCTTCCGGAACGAGACCGCGGCCGGTCCTTCGTCGTCGGCGATGGCCAGCGCGCTGTCGACGACCTTCTCCGGATCGAGGCGGCGGGAGGTCTCTTTGGTGATCACGTTGACAAGTCTACACCGTAGACCTAGTGTCTACTCCGTAAGCTTACGGCGTATACATACAGCGTAGACTCTCAACCGAGCGAGGTACGGCAATGCGACGCAGTCCTTGGGCCACCCTGGCGGTGCTGGCTCTAGCTCAGTTCATCGTGGTGCTCGACGTGACGATCGTGAACGTCGCGCTGCCCCACATCCAGGCGGACCTGAACTTCTCCGCCGATTCCCTGCAGTGGGTCATCAACGCGTACACACTGCTCTTCGGCGGCTTCCTGCTCCTCGGCGGACGGATGGCCGACCTGCTCGGTCCGCGCCGGGTGTTCACCGCGGGCCTCGTCCTCTTCGGCGCGACCAGCCTGATTGCCGGCCTCTCCAACTCGCCGGAGTTCCTGATCGGCGCCCGTGCGGTCCAGGGCCTCGGGGGAGCGCTGCTGTCACCCGCGGCGCTGGCCATCCTGACGATGACCTTCGCCCACGGACGCGAGCGCAACATCGCGATGGGCGTCTGGGGCGGTCTCGCCGGCCTTGGCGGCACGCTCGGCGTGGTCGCGGGCGGCGTACTCGTGGACTCCCTCAGCTGGCAGTGGGTCTTCTTCGTGAACGTTCCGATCGTGATCGCACTGATCGCCCTCATCCCGGTCTTCGTCCCGGACCTGCGGCACTCGACGGGTCGTCGTACGTTCGACACGCTCGGCGCGGTGCTCGGCACGGCTGGTCTGATGTCGGTTGTGTACGGCGTGGTGCGGTCAGAGCCGTCCGGCTGGGGATCGTTCGAGGTCGTCGGCGTGCTGACCGCAGGGGTTTTGCTGCTCGTGGCGTTCGTGGTGGTGGAGTCGCGGTCCGCAGCTCCGTTGGTACCGCTGCGACTGTTCCGGTCGCGGGCGCTGAGTGTGTCCGGTGCGACGCTGGCGCTGAACGGTGCCGGGTTCCTGTCTATGTTCTTCCTGACTGCTATCTACTTGCAGCAGGTGCGTGGCGACAGCGCACTCGAGGCCGGCGTCCACTTCCTGCCGATGGGCGGCGCTGCGATCGTCGGTGCGGTGCTGGCGTCCCAGTTGGTGCAGAGACTCGGCACTCGGACCGTCCAGCTCGCCGGTGCGGTCCTCAGTGTTGGCGGACTGCTCCTTCTGTCCCAGGCTGACGCCACCGGTAGCTACAGCTCACAGCTCCTGCCCGGTCTGATCATCTTCGGCTTCGGCATCATCGGCGTCGGCGTACCAGGCCAGATCAACGCAGTCTCCGAGGTACGGCCTGCTGAGGCCGGCGCGGCATCCGGTGTGGTCAACGCGATGTACCAGGTCGGCGGCGCACTGGGCCTGGCGATCGTCACTACCCTCTCCATCAGCGACACGACCAACGAGCTAACCCACGGCGCAACTCAACTCCAGGCCCTCCAGTCAGGCTACGAACGCGGCCTCCTGGCGGCCGCCGCCTTCGCCGTAGCCAACGTCTTCCTCACCATGGCAACCCCCCAACTCCAGCCCACCTCAGAGCAACTAGCCGAGGCGACCGCCGCCGCATAAGTTGCCTGCGGCAACATCCGGCCAGTCTACTGTGGTTGCCATGCAACCCTTAGTCTGGCCGGACTGCCGTAATGTAAGGGATCTGGGCGGCGGCGCCATCCAACCGGGTCGACTGATCCGCAGTGACAATCTCGATCAGCTCGCCGCCGCCGGCCTTGCCGCCGTACAAACCGCTAAGATCAGCCGCTTCGTGGATCTCCGCAGCGCCTGGGAGTGCGAGACTTGGTTGCCGCTGACTACGAAGCTTCCGGGACGTCGTCGGACGTCATTGTCAGGCTGCTTGATCATCTGCGGACGCAGTACGGGGGAACGGCTGCGTACCTGAGGAATTCGGGGGCAACCACTGAACAGTTGGATGGATTGGTCGGTCGACTGACGGGGTGATTCCCCGGGCGATCCCCGATGTTTGTGGTGTCCGTCGCGGGAAGGGTTGGAGGCTCGGACGGACAAGAGGAGATCGGGATGCTGGTGCAGGGAGTGGTTGCGTTGGTGACTGCTGCGATGACGGCGGTGGTGCCGGCTTCGCCTTCTAGGGGTGGCGATTTGCAGAAGAGCGTTGATGGGGTGGCTGCGATCGGGGCGATGGCAGAGGTGCGGAGCGGGGCGCAGGTTTGGCGTGGGAGTAGTGGGGTTGCGGAGCTGGGGACCTCGCGGAAGGTCCCGGTGGACGGGCGGTTCCGGGCAGGAAGTATCACGAAGACGTTCGTCTCCACCGTCGTACTGCAGTTGGTTGCCGAAGGGCGGATCCGGCTCGATGACTCGGTGGAGCGTTGGTTGCCGGGCGTCGTACCGAACGGCGAGAACATCACCGTGCGCCAATTGCTCAACCACACCAGCGGGTTGTACGACTACAAGAACACGTTGCCGATGCCGCCGAGCGAGGACTTCTACGCGCTTCGGTATCGGACCTGGACGGCGAGCGAGCAGATCGAGCGCGCGCTGGCGAATCCGCCGGTGTTCGACAAGCCGGGTTCGCAGTACGACTACTCGAACACCAACTACCTGCTCATCGGCGAGATCATCAAAAAGGTGACCGGCCGGACGTACTCCGACGAGATCGAGCGCCGGATCATCCGCCCGCTCGGACTGCACGGTACGACGATGCCGCGTACGTCGACGCGCATCCCGGGGCCGCATCCGCATGGCTACGTACCCAAGGACGGCGGGCAGCTCGACTGGACCGAGATGAACCCGACGCTGTTCGGCGCGGGCGGCGACATCATCTCGACGACCCACGACCTCAACCGCTTCTTCTCCGCCCTGCTCGGTGGGCAACTGCTCCCGGCGCGGCTGCTCCAGGCGATGAAGACACCAGGAATCGAGGACGGGACGTACGGCCTCGGCCTGTCCTGGCACGACACCGCCTGCCATATCCGTGTCTACGGCAACGACGGCGACGCGCTCGCGTACCAGGCCTATTCGTTCTCCACGGCCGACACCCGCCGGCAGGCAACCGTTGCCGTCACGCCGCACCTGCCGACCAACCCGGACGCCACCGTCAACACCTTCCTCGACAAGGCGTTCTGCTCGTGACACGTTGACTGCATGACTCGGTTCACGGACGACCAGATGCGCGCAGCGATGAGCACGACCCGCGAATACACGATCGTGCTCCTCGAGGAAGGACCGCAGTACGGCAAGGACGGGGCCGACGCGATCGTCTGGGAGCACGGCCGGCGCAATTTCGAGCTCCGCGCGGACGGTCTGCTGAACGTCGTCTGCCCGGTCCGGGACGATTCCCCGCTCTGCGGAGTCGGCATCTTCCCGGGTACGGCGGACGAGGTACGACGGCTCATGGACTACGATCCGGGGGTGCGGGCGGGTGTGTTCACCTACCGGATCCACCCCACCCGGAGCTTCCCGGGAGATGCCCTAGGAATGTGAGATTGTCCGGCAATCGGTTTGGCCCTCGGGCGAAACGGCGACACTGGGATGGATGCGTTGCTGCCGTCGACCGAGGGGGACCGTGACCTTGGAACTCGCCACGCTCGATGCCGACGACTGGCCCATCGCCCGGGAAGTCCGCCTCCGGGCGCTCAAGGATTCGCCGTCGGCGTACATCTCGGAGTACGAGGACGAGGTGGCGGTCGGCGAGTCCGCATGGCGGGAGCGGTTCACCCGGATGCGGTGGATCGTCGCTCGCCACCAGGCGCGCGTGATCGGATTGGCGAGCTCGGTCCGCGTCGACAGCCGGCCGCCGTACGAGCGGCACGTCGAATCGGTGTGGGTCGATCCGCGGCACCGGCGTACCGGGATATTGCGCGCCATCTTCGGGCATCTGACCGAGGTCGAGCCCGACGTCACCGAATGGCGGGTGTGGGTGCTGGACACGAATTCCGTGGCGCGCGAGGTCTACGAGCGCCTCGGATTCAGCCCGACCGGCGAACGGCAGCCGCTAGCCGACGGTTCCGGTCGGCTGGAGATTCGCCTGCGCTTTGATGCGCGCTGATACGCCGTACCCACAAGAGGCCCAGGTCTGAAGCCCGAGCTCGGCCAATGCGTCGCGATCAGAGAGCTCCGACGTGTATCGCCACAGCACCTGCTCCCACTGCAGCTCGTCCTCTTGCCATTTCTGGATGAAGTCGACGCACAAGTCCGGGGTGATGCTCGAGGCTCGCTTCTCCGCAACCCGAAGGGATTCGTGTGCGTCCAGCATCCTCAGGTACTCCACCGGATTCGCCGACAGTTGGGCGTGGGAGAGCGCCGCGATCGTCTCTTCGATCGTCTCCAGCCGGATCTCGATGAACTCTCGCCACAGACTCGTCCGGGAAGCGGCAGCCAACTGCTCTTTGAAGGTCCACTTGGGTGTGCTCTCGAAGAGCGCATACAGGCCCTCCGCCAGCAGGTCGCCGAACTCTTCGCGATCCGCGCGTCCCGGATCCGCGAACGGTGCGTACTTCGCCTGTCGGACCTCACCGATCCTCGGCAACGACCGCTCGGCCGCATGCCGCGCGAAGAAGAACCAGTCCTCGTTGTAGACATCCGCGAAGAACGACAGACCCGGCTGCTGAAGATTGACGCCCAGCGCTGCGCCGCTGACGAACACGTCCTGCCTGAAGCCGGCGAGCCGTCGCGCATGACAGACCACCGAGTTATCGGGGAAGTGCCGGCTGACCATCGAGGCAACCGGGTTCCGGTCAAGAGTCCCGGACAGTCGCTCGACATCCCATGGGTTGAACTGGCTGATGTCGTCATCGACGAACAGGATCTTGTTCCATCCGCGCATCCGGCCGAGCAGCAGGCCGATGTTCCGCTTGGCGCTGAGGTCACTCGAGCGGCCGGCTGAGGCCATCTTGAACTCGGGGCCTGACGTCAGCGGGGCGTCGTACGGAAGTTGGTAGTTGTCAGGCACATCGACGACGAGTGCTCTGGCGCCGAACGTCCTTTCCACCCGACGCACGACCTGTCCGACCTGTGCCTGCCGGCTGCACAGGATGACGAGCGGCACGGACAGAGTGGCAGACAAAGTGATGACGTCTTGCAGGGCTGATGCCGGCCGGGCAGCTGGTACGACTATCGCGTCCAGCCCGCTGCGCGCGGCCGGCGCAGCGCTTGCGGCGGAGACATCGCGCAGCAGCGACGCGTGAGATTGGCCGTGCTTGAGCTGACGGCTCATTCGTCCTCCTCCTCGGGGGACCACTCGTAAAGGCGGTTCTCCGGGATTTCCAAGTCAGGAGTAATGGCCTCGCCGTTGATCACCGGCACGCGCAGGAGCAGACCGAAGATGCCGCCCGGGAATGTATTCGCGAGGTAGGCCTCGTTGCGTTCGCGGACGGCGTCGTCGGTGAGCGTTCTTACTGCGCCCAGGACACCGCGGCTGTAGACGCCATTGCAGATGGTGATAGTTCGGCTGTGATTGAACGGATTGCGCAACCGAGCGAGCAGAGCCACGTCCTCGACGAGCTCCCGCGGAGTCTCGCCCTTCCAGGCGTCCTGCGCCTGGATCTCCTCGAGCTCCGCCTTCGACGGTGCGTCCGGATCGACGTACTTGAGCTCTTCCCACTGGGGCCGGTACTCGCGGCCGTCGCGCGATCGGAAGATCTCGCCGTCGACAAGGTCCGCGACGGACATCTGCCGGATCGGCAGTTGGTCCAGTACTCGGAGCAGGCGGCTGGTGACCTGGTTCCAGGCGATGCCGCCGAGCAGGATGAGGTGACCGGACAGGTGGTCCGCGTTCACCTCGGAAGGAAGATGGTGCCGAGCGCGAATCTCCGGGTTGGAGGCGCGCACATGGCCCCACATCTCGATCAGTGCGTCGAGGTCCGCATACCTGTAGAGGCGGGTGTAGTTCGGGTTGTCCTGTTCGGCGAGCGGAGATCGCCCGTCCTCCGGGGCTTCCGGGCAGATCAGTGTGATCGGTCCGGACTCGAAGTCGAAGGTGTACGACCCGCCGATGGGCGACGGGGTGGCTTGCTGACGAACTCCATCCCTCAGCCCGACCAGCTCACGGTGGAGAGCGTTGAAGCGCTCTCGCTCCGCCGCGCTCAGGTCCTGCTCCCGCGGCAGCCGCGCCGGGCCTTCCGGTACGCCGGACTTCGCAAAGAGCAGCGCATACGATCGCAGGCGCTCTTCCGGCGGCAGTTTCGGGTTGGACTGTGATTCCCACGAGCTGATCGTTGCGACCGCGACCCGGGTGTCGGAGCTGAGCGCGCGCGACAGGTCCTTCTGGGTCAGCTTTTGCGACTCGCGGAGTTCCCGAAGTCTCCTGGCGAGTCGTACGGCCTCTGGTGAGGGGGCCACTGTCACTCCCGAATCTGCTCAGCCAATGACGGGCTCACGGATCCGGCTGATCCTATACCCGCTCTACCCGACTCCACTGACTACATCTGAACCCCGCACCGAAGATCCTCCGATGCCCCGCGACGCTCAGATTCGTCGACTCCCTGCGTTTCCCCGATCACAGTGTGTGCTTTGCTAGCCGCAGTACACCATCGCTCTACCGTAGTACCGAAGTCGACCTGAATCCAACTGAACCCGCACAATACGCCGAAATAGGTCAGATCCTGGCGCCGTCTCAGCTGGTGGCGCCGATATTCCAGTGACGCAGGTGGTCTTACCCGCGAGGATGGCGCGCGTGGATGAGGTCAAGGTTGTCGTCGCCCATAGCGAGCGCGCGACGCTGCGAGTCGGTGATGTGTTCCTGAAGATCGACGCCGATCAGGCAAATATCGACGTCGAGGTCGAAGCCATGGCCCTGGCGCCGATCCCGACTCCGGAGATCCTGTGGCGCAAGCCGCCAGTACTCGCCCTTGGAGCTGTCCCCGGTATGGCGCTCGGCGTACTCGGCGAGCCCTCACCTGCGTCGCCGGCCGCCTGGGCGGCGGCAGGTGCCGCCATCCGAATGCTGCACGACGCGCCTCTGCCGCCATGGCCCGGACAGAACCTCGACGACATCACCGCGCACCTCGACAGCGAATGCGACTGGCTCATCACGAGCGGCACCCTTCCGGCCGACCTGGTCAAACGCAACCGCGAAGTCGCCGAGGCCGCACTCCGCCCGTGGACCCCGGTCTTCATCCACGGGGACCTGCAGATCACCCACATCTTCGTCCAGGACGACAAAGTCACCGGCATCATCGACTGGTCCGAGGCAAGCCGAGGCGACGCCCTGTACGACCTAGCCATCCTCACCCTCGGCCACGAGGAATGCCTCCCCAACCTCCTAGCCGGCTACGGCACCGACGTAGACCTCGACGTCATCCGCGGCTGGTGGTCCCTCCGAAGCCTAGGAGCCTCCCGCTGGCTCGTACAACACGGCTTCGACCCCAACACCCCAGGCTGCGAATTCGACGTCCTAAGAGCCCGGATGTGACGGTGCCACAGTGGCGCCGGTTGGGCTCATTGGCTTGCCGGTGCCGGTCTCCACGACGTGCGCCAGGAAATCGCGGATGTCGGCGAGTAGCTCGGCCTGGTCGTCGTACGCCGAGGTGCCTGCGCCTTCACGTAGACGTAGCCCCTCGGTCAGCACTCGGTGCCAGCGTTCGTCGTAGTGCGTCAGTGCCCAGCGGGCGGCGTGGGACTTGGCGGTCATCTCGCCGGTGACCAGGAGGTGGTGCAGGCGCACGGAGGCGACGATGCAGTGCGAGAGTAGGTAGTCGCGCTCCTGCTCATCGGCCGGGAGGTCGGCAGGGGTCGCCCGGGTCAGCCCCTCGGCGTTGCGGCGCCAGTAGGTGTCGAGGTTGTCGACGGTGTACGCGTGCAGCACCTGCTCGTCGGTCCAGATCTTCAGTGTGGACAGCTCCGGTCCGGCGATCGTGATCCCACCCCGCGCCAGCTCATGCCAGGCGATGATCCACGACGGTGACGCGAGCACCTCGAGCTTCCCGGTGTGCATCATCTCGGGCACCGGCGGCACCGTCCGCGGATCACACGCGAGATCAGACGCCAGCAAGTACGGCCCATCAAAGTGAACAGAGGAGTACGCCGCCAACTGCGCGTGCACGCCCCGCAACGCCTCGACCTCCGCCGGCTCCGGCCGATGAGCAACCGTGGCAACAAAATCAACATCAGACTGCCGCGGTGCCCACTCCCCGAACACCACCCCGCCACGCAGATAAACCCCAGTCACCAACCCCGCAGGCAACTCCCGCTCAACCAGCAACAGATACCGCTCACACAAATCCCGCACCGGCCCCGGAAGCACCACTAGCTCTCCTATCCACCGTGGCGCGAGGCACCTGCCCCGCACCCATGGGATGCCCAAGGCCGCCACAGAGTTCGAAAAGAAGCTGATCCCTGGGCGTGTGCATCAGACTCTGGGAAGTTTCAGCTCGACAGCGGTCCGGGTGGTCGCTGTCGGCTGCCGGTTGAACCAGGCAGGCATCCACCAGTTCGCGTCGCCCAACAGCTTCATCAAGGCTGGTACGAGAACCAGTCGCACGACCGTCGCATCGATGAGGACGGCAGTGGCCAGGCCCAGGCCGAACATCTTGGCCGTTGGGTCGTCGGCAAGGGAGAAGCTGACGAAGACCGCGATCATGATGAGCGCTGCCGAGGTGATCACGCGGCCGGTCGTGGTGATGCCGTGGATGGTCGAGGCGGTGTTGTCGCCGGTCCGGACGTACTCCTCACGGATCCGTGTGAGCAGGAAGACCTCGTAGTCCATCGAGAGCCCGAACACCACGGCGAACATGAACATCGGGATGAACGGGAGGATCGGGATGGTCGACGACAGCCCGATCAGATCCGCGGCCCAACCCCACTGGAAGATCATCACCATGACGCCGAAGGATGCGCCGATGCTGAGCAGATTCATCAGCGCGGCCTTCAGCGGTACGACGACCGACCGGAAGACCACCGTGAGAAGCACGACGGACAACAGGATCACAGCGCCGATGAACCATGGCAGCCGATCGTTGACCTTCGCACCCACGTCCGCCAGGGTGGCCGTCTGACCACCGACATGGGCCTTCGCCGGACTGCTCCTCAGTACCGAGGGAAAGACCTCCGCGCGAAGCCGCTCGACTGTCGTCATCGTGGCGTCGTCCTGCGGTCCGGTCGTCGGTACGGCGATCAACGTCGCGACGCCGGCCCCTGTGTTCACCTGAGGAGGTGCGACCGACGCGATGCCCCGATCGGCCCGGACGGCGTCGTACAGGGGTAGTACGACGCTCGGATCGCGCGAGACGTCGACGGCGATCACCAGTGGACCGTTGCTACCGGCACCGAATCCCTGGGCAACGAGGTCGTACGCCCGGCGCTCGGTTCGCGTCACGGGCAGCGCGCCGTCGTCCGGCGTACCGACGCGAAGTGCGAGCACGGGTGCGGCCAGTGCCAGCAGCAGGACGGTGGCGCCGACGGCGTAGGCGGCGGCGTGCTTGGACACGTGCCCCGCCCACCGCTGCCAGCCCGAACCAGGGGACGACTGCACCCGCCGTACCCGAAGACGGTTGATCCGATGTCCGGCCAGACCAAGGAACGCGGGCAGCAAGGTGAGCGAAGCGAGCACCATCGTCAGCACGATCAGTGAGATGGCAATCCCGCCGGCAGTCATGAACGGTACGCCGGCCACCACCAGCCCGAGGATCGCGATCACCACTGTGCCACCGGCGAACAGCACAGCCTGCCCGGCCGTGGAGACAGCACGCCCGACCGACTCCTCGACTTGCATCCCGCGGGCCAGGTTCTCGCGGTGCCGGGTGACGATGATCAGCGCGTAGTCGATGCCCACGCCGAGCCCGATCATGCTGCCGAGTACGGGCGCCCAACTGGGCAGCTCGATGAGATAGGTGACCAAGGACAGTGAGCTGATCGCCAGCGCGAGGCCGAACACCGCCATTCCGATCGGCAGCCCCATCGCGATGATCGATCCGAACGCGAGCAGCAGGATGACCATCGCGGCGATCAGCCCGACCGCCTCGCCGAGACCTGCCGGGGCTTCCTCGAACGCGTAGAAGAGATCCCCGCCGAGCTCGATCCGCAGCGGCGATTCCACTGCTGTCAGGGTCTTGAGCTGCTCGAGGTCGCTCGGCTCGAGCTTGTCGAGCACCGGATACTGAAGCTTGATGAGCCCGACCCGGCCGTCGGGCGAGATGACGGGATCGGCCGCCTCCAGCACGTGGGGCAACGAAGCCGCAGTCGACCGGATCTGCGTCAGCGCATCCCGCAGCTCGGGTGCGTTGAGCGTCGCGTGCTCGTCGAGCGGAGTCACGACCACCTGCGCGGTCAGCCCGGCCTGATCCGCTCCCGCGGCCGACAGCAGATCGGTCGCGGACTGCGAGTCGACACCAGGTGCTCCGAACGATTCCTCGAGTTTCTTGCCGAAGGCGCCGGATGCCGCGATCACGAGCGCCGCCACCACCAGCCACGCCCCGATCACCACCCAGGGCCGACGTGCGGCGTACCGGCCCAGTTTGTACAGATTCGACCTCATCACAGATCCCTTCAGCGAGAGTTGAACTCATCGTGTGGCCGTGGGGCCGGCCACCACCTCAGGCGATGAGGCGGACTTCCCTCGGCCGATCAGCCGGGTCGCGTCCCGTACTTTGAGCCGATCCGCTCGGCGCCCGGAGTCCCTACGCTGTGGGCATGGTGAGAAACGCGCTCCGCTCGCTGCTGGCCGAGCCGCGAGCGCCCGACCCGCCCAGGCGGGTGTGGCGCGACTGGGTGCTCGTCGCCGGCCTGCTGACGGCCGTCGTTCTCGAAGGTGTACTCCGTGAGGATGTGGTCTGGAGGCCCGTCGCGCTCGTGCTCGCCGTGGCAACCGTGTGCGCTCTCCTGTGGCGTCGTACCCACCCGTTGGCCGTGGTGGCCGCCGCCTTCGGAGCCCTGATAGTGGTCAACATCGGGACCTTGATCAGTGGGGACGCGACCTTCGGCCTGTACTCGATGATCTGCGTGGTGTTGCTGCCGTACTCACTTGTTCGCTGGGGATCCGGCCGCGAGATCCTGATCGGGCTGGCGTTCATCCTGGTGGCGCTGGTGCTAGGACTCATCAGTGACTTCACCGGGTACGGCGAAGCCGCCGCCGGCAGCATGTTCCTGCTGTTCCCGGCGGCAGTCGGGGCCGCGGTCCGCTATTGGTGGTCCGCCCGGGTCCGCGAGCTGGACCAGGTGCGACTCCGGGAGCGCGAGCAGTTGGCCCGGGAGCTGCACGACACGGTCGCTCATCACGTCTCGGCCATCGTCATCCGGGCCCAGGCCGGCCGAGCCGTCGCGGCCACCCGCCCGGAAGCCGCGGTCGATGCGCTCGCCATCATCGAGGCGGAGGGCACGCGTACTCTCGCCGAGATGCGGACGATGGTCGGCGTACTGCGCGATGACGGAACAGCGGCGCTGGCTCCACAACCGGGAGTAGCCGACCTGGAGCGGCTCGCCCGCAGCGTCGGGGAGCGGCCGCGGGTCGAGGTCGAGGTGTCGGGCGACCTCGACGACCTCGGACCAGCGGTCGGCGCCGCGATCTATCGCATCGCGCAGGAGTCGATCACGAACGCCGTACGGCATGCTCGGCAGGCGACTCGCATTGACGTTCGGCTGACGTCGTACGACGACTCTGTCCGCCTGACCGTCCGCGACGACGGAGAGGCCACCTCGGCGCCCCGGAACTCGTTCGGTTACGGCTTGGTCGGGATGACCGAGCGGGCCACGCTACTCGGCGGAACGTTCGCCGCGGGACCCGATGCGGACCGCGGCTGGTCCGTCGACGTGGTGCTGCCGCGAACGGCGGTCGGCCGATGACGATCCGCGTACTCGTCGCCGACGACCAGGATCTCGTCCGGACCGGACTCGCGATGATCCTCGATGCGCAACCGGGTATCGAGGTGGTCGGTCAGGCGGCCGACGGCCTGGAAGCGGTCCAGTTCGCCCGCCGGCTGCGGCCCGACGTGTGCCTGTTCGACGTCAGGATGCCCGGCCTGGACGGGATCGGGGCGACCCGCGAGCTCGCCGGCCCCGGCGTCGACGACCCACTGGCGATCGTGGTGATCACCACCTTCGATCTCGACGAGTATGTGTACGGCGCGCTGAAGGCCGGCGCGCGTGGATTCCTGCTCAAGGATGCCGGCCCCGACCTTCTGGTCCAGGCGATCCACGCCGCCGCCAACGGTGACGCGCTGATCGCGCCGAAGATCACCGCACGGCTGCTGGCCGCGTTCTCCGAACCACCGACCGGCCGCGTACCGGTCCAACCGGTCGATCCGCTCACGACCCGCGAGGAACAGGTCCTGACCGCCGCGGCGACCGGCCGGACCAACGCCGAGATCGCCACGGAGCTGCACATCAGCCTCAGCACCGTGAAGACCCACCTGACCAGCGTGATGGGCAAGGTGGGCGCCCGGAACCGGGTCGAGATCGCCATGTGGGCCTACGAAACCGGCCGCATCAAGCTGTAGCGCCGGCGGTTAATGGTTCGCCTGGCGGGCCGCCGGGACCGAGGATGACTGCGATGACTACTACTTTCCCCCGAGCGGTTCGCTTCGTCGAGATGACCAGTACCGCGCTGAGTGCATTGCTGGCCGACGACCGCCCCGCGGCACAGACCGAGCTCGGCTTCCCACTCGGCGACGAGTTCCTCACTGACCGGGCCAAGTGGCTCTGGCAGTACCGCCTCGATCAGCTGACCCGCGATCCCAGCACCTTCGGGTGGCTCGTCAAGCTCGTCGTGGCCGACGGGATCGTGGTCGGCTATGCCGGTTTCCACGGTCCACCGGACGAGGCCGGCATGGTGGAGATCGGCTACACGGTCGACCCGCCGTACCGGCGACAGGGTTTCGCCAAGGCGATCGTGAACGCGCTCCTCGAGCGCGCGGCAGCCGAACCCGCAGTACGGACCGTCCGGGCCACCATCAGCCCCACCAACCAGGCATCCCTGGCCACCATCGCAGGCTTCGGCTTCGTCGAGAACGGCGAACAGTGGGACGAAGAAGACGGCCTAGAACTCATCTTCGAACGCCCCAGCCGCTGACCCAAAACGTCGCCGGCGGCATCGCGAAGAAGCTGCTGGGAAACGGCGCGGCGTCCCGCTGCACCCCTGGTGTGTGACCTTGCTCCTAGGACTCAACTGCCGCCGCACATCGTGCAGGCGATCGTGGCTCACACGGACGTCCAGGTGACGATGGTGGTCGACGCGTGGGAAAGAAAAATCCCTCCCCGGTGTGCGGAGAGGGTGTTGTGGTCAGGGGCGGTCTCGAACCGCCGACCTTCCGCTTTTCAGGCGGACGCTCTACCAGCTGAGCTACCTGACCGGGGAGAAAGATCGGCGGCGGTGTTGGACACCGCCGCCTTCTCCTGGCGACCCAGACGGGACTCGAACCCGCGACCTCCGCCGTGACAGGGCGGCACGCTAACCAACTGCGCTACTGGGCCAAAGGACTCGATGATCGTACAGCATCTTCGAGCTAGTTCTTGCACCGGCCTTTCGGCCGTATCCCCAACGGGATTCGAACCCGCGTTACCGCCTTGAAAGGGCAGCGTCCTAGGCCACTAGACGATGGGGACTCGGACCCGCGGGAGCCGAAGCTCCAGGGACAGCCGTAAGCATAGAGGAGTTGTCGCCTTGCTCCAAAACGAGTTCCGGACGGGCCGCGGCGACGGGCAAACCAGGGCCGAACGAGAGGGTGCCGCACGCCGCAGGTGGTCGGCGTACGGCACCCTCGAACAGGGCTCAGCTGGTCGCGTCAGGTGCGATCAGCCGCGGGTAGTGCGCGGCGAACAGGTGGAAGACCACCAGCGACGGCAGCACGCGGTTGCGGGGCGGGATCGTGACGGCGACGCCGTACCCCCATAGGGAAGCCTTCAGGCGCTGGTTCGGTGTGCCGTGGTGGCCGTCGGCGGTGAAGCCGCAGTCGCCCAGCTGGTAGAACATCTGGCTGAAGTCGCGTACCTGTCGCAGGCCCATCCGCTCGCCCCGCGCGTGGGTGAGGAAGTACCCGCTGAACGAGTCCGCCATCAGCTCCGCCCACCGGGACGCCTCCGGACCGGGCAGCTCCGGCCGCATCAGCGAGTCGGCGAACTGGACCTGGTGACCGAACTCATGCCCGAGGATCGCCTGCGGGGCCACGCTGCCCAGACCGACGCGAGCAAAACCCTCCATCATGCCGTCGCCGAACGCGATTCGCTTGGGCGACTTCCCGTACCCGGGGATGTCCTCACCGCCCGGAGTGGCGTAGGCGTTGAACGTGAAGATCGGCAGGTCGCCGTACCCGAGGGCCGGGCTGTTCAGCTCGTGCGCGACGAGGTCGGCGGAGACGCGCGACTGTGCCGGGTCGAGGCCGTAGAGGACGGTGAAGACGCGGTAGTTCACCTCGGCGTTCAGCATCGAGCGGCCGTGCGCGGGCACCACCGAGATGCCGCGGGTCGGGATGTCCCAGAACTTCGTCAGGTCCTTGAAGGTGCTGTTGACCGTGTGCGTGTACTGGCCGTGGGAGCCGAAGGTGTACGGACCCGGTTGGGGCAGGTACGCCGCGTCCATCAGCGCCATGTTGAAGATCAGGACGTGCAGTACGGCGAGTGCCTGCTCCTGAGTCCAGTTCGTCGTGTCGGGCAGGATCGCCGCCACGACCGGTGGGGTGGCGTCGGAGCACTTGTACTGCGTTGGGTCGATGGCGTCGAGCACGGCCTCCTGGACCGGGTTGTCGTGCAGCCCGAGCTTGGCCTTGACGGCCTCGGCCCGCTCGCGCAGCGCCGGCAGTTCGTCGGCGAGCTGCTGGAACTTCGGGTCCAGTTTGTGCGGTACGGCGCCTTGCACCAGGGCGACCGGACCGGGTGAAGGAGCTGCGGCGGCGGCCGAGGGGACGGCGAGACCGAGCGTGAGGCCGAGGGCGGCCACCACAGGCCTGATCAGGCGTTTTCTCATCGGGGACTCCTGCAAACGCATGGGGGATGTGGGCGGCATCAGTATTTGCCGGGCACAGCGGGCGGTACGAGCGTTGGGACCTGTCAGAAACCGGCATGGCGAGAACCTGTCGGTGGTGATACACAAAGGCATGGAAGCGCTCCAGGCGCTCGGCCTGACCCCTGCGGCCGAGGCGCTCCTCGTGCGGCTGATGCAGCGCCCAGAGACCTCGCCGACGGATCAGGACCCGGTCGAGGAGCTGATCGGCCTGGGGCTGGTGGAGCGGACCGACGACGCCCTCGTCGTACGTCCACCGCGGCTGGCGATGGACGCTCTCGCCGAGCGCCACACCAAACAGGCCGCGCTGGCCCGGGAGAGCGCCGATCTCCTCACCGAGTCCTGGCGGCCGCCGGCCGCCAGGACTACCTCGAGATCCTCCCGACGTACGCCGCCTCGCAGGCCGTGCTGAACTCGGTCCAGAAGGACGCACAGGACCACGTACGGGCGATGACGACGGGCAACCTCGCGGCGCGCGAGCTGAAGATCGTCGAGGGCATGTTCGACGCGCTGGAGCGTGGCGTCCGGTACGAGGTCATCTACGGCGCACACGTGCTCCAGGACGCCAACGCGCTGCACATGGTCCAGGCGTGTATCGACGCCGGCGAGCAGGCCCGGGTGTTCCCGTACGTGCCGCTCAACATCACGATCGTCGACGACCGGTGGGCGCTGGTCGGGGCACGTGCGGAGGTGGAGCGCGGGCCGGAGTTCGTCGCCATGGTGGTTCACCAGTCCCCGCTGCTGGGTGGACTGGCCCGGATCTTCGAGGCGCTGTGGCGGATCGCCGTACCGATCACCGGCGGGACCGAGCTGAACGACGTGAACGCCGCGCCGAGCCTGGAGTCGAAGCGGTTGCTGACTTACCTGAGTGCGGGGCTGACGGACGAGTCGATCGCGCGCGAGTTCGGCGTCAGCGAGCGGACGATCGCGCGCCGGATCGGCCGGCTGCAGGAGGCGCTGGGAGCGCAGACGCGGTTCCAGCTCGGCGTGCAAGCGTCGCGTCAGGGCTGGCTGTAGTCACTACGCTGGACGCGTGATGGAGATGAGCCGGGCGAACTTCGAGGCGCTGGTCTCGCAGGCGCTGGACGAGATACCCGAGGAGCTCGGGGCGTACGTCGAGAACGTGGCGGTGTTCGTCGAGGACGATCCACCGCCGGGCGATCCGGAGCTGCTCGGAATCTACGAGGGCATCCCGCTGACCGAGCGCGGGCACGAGTACGGCGGCGTGCTGCCGGACCGGATCACGATCTACCGCAACCCGACGCTGGCGATCTGCGACACGTTCGGCGACGTCCTCGACGAGGTGAACGTCACAGTGGTGCACGAGATCGCGCACCACTTCGGCATCGACGACGCCCGGCTCCACGAGCTGGGCTACGGCTGAGCAGGCTCAGCGGTTGAAGAGCAGCTTCCACGGCATCAGGGCCGACTCGAGCTGGACCTTCAGCGACATCTTCGAGACGCCCTCGGTCCGCTCCTCGAAGCGGATAGGCGTCTCGGCGATCTTCAGGCCGCGCTTGACCGTCCGGTAGTTCATCTCGACCTGGAACGAGTACCCGTTGCTCGCGATCGACGCGACGTCGATCCAGCGCAGGGTGTCGGCCTTCCACGCCTTGAAGCCGGCCGTGGCGTCCTTCACGTGCAGCCGCAGGATCGCGTTCACGTAGAAGTTCGCCCAGGCGGACAGCGCCCGCCGGTGCCAGCCCCATTCGGCGGCCGCGGAGCCGCCCGGGACGTAGCGCGAACCGATCACCACAGCGGCGTCCGTGGTCCGCAGCATCTCGACCATGGTCGGGACCACCGACGCGGGGTGGGACAGGTCCGCGTCCATCTGGATGACGATGTCGGCACCCTCGTCGAGCGCACGGGTGATCCCGGCGACGTACGCGCGGCCCAGGCCGTCCTTGACGGTCCGGTGCAGTACGCCGACCGCCTGCGGCGACTTCTTCGCCAGCTCGTCGGCGACGTCGCCCGTACCGTCGGGCGAGTTGTCGTCGACAACGAGAAGCTCCAGGCCGGGCAGGTTCAGGTCGGACAGGAGTCCGGCCAGCACGGGCAGGTTCTCCCGCTCGTTGTAGGTCGGCACCACGACCACGATCTTGGCTAGCTCACCCATGACTTTCCTTTGTCGGAGACACCGAAAGCTACCGTATCCGCCGACCACAGCTGATTTCAGAGTTCGGAGAGCGCCTCTTCGACGGTGCTGTAGATGCGGAACTGGCCGCCGAGACCTGTCACGCTGAGCGGACGGTCGACCGGTCGGCCGACGCCGACGAGGGCCAGGGTGATGTTGTGCCGGCCGGCCAGATTGCGCGCCTCGACCAGGTTGCCGAGGCCGGCCGAGCTGCAGAACGTGACGGCCGACAGCTCGATCAGCACGAGCCGGGCCGGCGGTGCGACCGCGGCGTGGATCGACTCGGCGGCGAAATCGGTGGTGGCGATGTCGATCTCACCGGACATCCGGACGAGCAGTACTCCGGGTTCCAGCTCCACGGTCACTGCGTCGAAGGTGGTTCGGATCATCTCGCCGTCCCGCGGGTCTGGGTGGCTTGTCACGCGGGTATCTCCCCCGGGGTAGCGCCACGAACGCGGGTCCTGGCGGATATTGGTTTGTTCCTCGTCTCACCGTATGCCCCAACGCACAGGCGTCACAACGGGTCTACCGGTGATCGACCCCGGAGCGTGACCTCACTCCGGAAGCGCTTCAGAGTAAAGCAAACGTCAGACCCACGACGGGTGATAGACAAGGCGGTGTGACCACCAAGGATCTGCTTGAAGCGGTCGATGCCGCCGCCGATCCGGCGGTGGCGGAGGTGCTTGCGCGCTACTTCAAGCTCCAGCCCGGCGGCTACGGGCACGGCGACCAGATGGTCGGCGTGAAGTTATCGACGATCCGGGGGATCCTCAAGCCGTACCTGCAGGCCGGTCTGCCGCTGCCGGAGCTGGAACACGCCCTGACGAGTCCGATTCACGAGCACCGCCTGACAATCCTTTGCCTGCTGGCCGATCGTGCCGCCCGTGCCCTCAAACCGCGTACGGCGAACCCGGACGAGCTCGGCGCGATCCACGACCTCTACCTACGCAGTACGGCGTACATCAACAACTGGGATCTCGTCGACTGCAGCGCTCCGCAGGTCGTCGGCGGGTACCTGCTCGACAAGCCCCGGGACGAGCTCTACACGCTGATCCGTTCGAGCAGCCTGTGGGAGCGCCGGATCGCGCTCGTCGCCACGCAGTTCCTGATCGGCCAAGGCCAGATCGACGACACCTTCAAGCTGGCCGCCGAGGTCCTCGATGACCGGGAGGACCTGATCCACAAGGCGTCCGGCTGGATGCTGCGCGAGGCAGGCAAACGCGTCTCCGAGGCCGAGCTCCGCGACTTCCTCGACGAGTACGCGACCCGCATGCCACGCACGATGCTCCGCTACGCGATCGAACGCCTCGACCAGGTCAGCCGCAAGCACTACCTCGCTCTGCGATAGGCAAAAGTCGACAAATCAGCTGCTCGGCGGCGCATGCGTGTGCGCGTCGGCAAGCGGCGGCGCCTCGAGCGCGCAATGCCGGTGGTGGATCTCGGCGGGCTGCACCTCGCGGGCCGCCTTGCCGGGACGATCGGCCAGCGTCACCCAGGCGATCAGGCCGCCGGCCGCCGCGAGTACCGCGGAGATCCACAGGGCCTTGCCGAATCCGTTGTGGAAGGCAACGGGATCGCGGTACGCGTTGCCGGTGATGCCGGCCGCCACCGGAATCGCGGCGACCGCCATCAGTTGCGCGGACCGGGCGACCGCGTTGTTCACGCCGGAGGCGATGCCCGCGTGGTGGTCCGCGACCGAAGACATGACGGTCGCGGTCAGAGGTGCGACCGTCGAGACCAGGCCGAGCCCGAGCAGTACGACGGCAGGCAGCACGGCGCCGAAGTAGCTGGACCCCTCGTTGATCCGCAGCATCAGCAGGAACCCGCCGGCCATCAGCGCCGGTCCGACCGTCATCGGGATGCGGGCGCCGATCCGGTCCGACAGCCCACCGGCGTACCCGGACAGGAAGAACATCAGCAGGGTCATCGGCAGCAGCGACGCGCCGGCCCACAACGCGGAGTAGTGCAGCGAGGTCTGCAGGTAGACCACGACGAGGAACGTCGCCGTCCCGAGTGCGCCGTACACGACGACGGTGACCAGGTTCGCGCCGGTGAAGCGCCGGTTGGCGAAGATGCTCAGCGGCAGCATCGGGTGCGAACTGCGGCGCTCGACCTCGATGAACCCCGCGAAGGCGAGCACGCCGATCACCAGACTGGTCAGCACGACCGGATCGCCGAAGCCGCGGTCCCCGGCACTGATCAGGCCGTACGTGAGGCCGGCCAGGCCGACGGTGGCGAGGACCGCGCCGCTGAGGTCGAGCTTGCCGCCGGCGCTTTCGTCGCGGCTCTCGGGCACATGCCGGAGCGTGACCAGGACGGTGAAAAACGCGATCGGAACGTTGAGCAGGAAGATCAGTTGCCAGTAACCGCTGTCGACCAGGGTGCCGCCGACGAACGGGCCGACGGCCGCCGCGACCGAGGTGAGGCCGGACCAGGCGCCGACCGCCTTGCCGCGGTCGGAGTGCTGGAACGAGGTCTGCAGGATCGCCAGGCTGCCCGGTGTCAGCAGCGCACCGCCGATGCCCTGCAGGACCCGGCCGGCGATCATCACCTCGAGGTTCGGCGCGACCGCGCACACCACCGAGGCGGCGGCGAACCAGATCACCCCGGCGACGTACGTCCGCCGTCGCCCGAGCCGGTCGCCGATCGAACCGCTGAGCAGCACGAGCGAGGCGAGCATCAGCATGTAGCCGTTGACGATCCACTGCAGGCCCGCGACGTCCGCGTTCAGGTCCTCGCCCATCGCCGGCAGGGCGACGTTCACGACGGTTCCGTCCAGGAACGCCATCCCTGACCCGAGCGCCGTAGCCGCCAGTACCCACCGGCCCCGGGCGGTGCCCAGAGCGATCCGCTCATCCGTCATGTAGTCAGCGTGGCAGATCCAGTTGCAGGACGACGAGGGCCTTGCTTGCCGGGATGCCGGGCTGGATCCCGAGGATGGGAGGATCGCCGACAGCGCAGCGGGTCTCGGTCAGCAGCGGGCAGATCGCGTTGAGCAGACCGCTGGTCACGGTGACGTCGGTCGGCAGGGTCCCGCCGGCGGCGGAGGTGAGCGGCCGGATGGCTGCGCCGGCTCGCGTGGACGTCGACGGAGAGGCAAGCACCGCCGACCCGGACAGCGTGTACGTGAGCCGGATCCTGGTGGCCGAGACGGTCAGCGGGAGGTCATCCGCCGCTGTCACTGTGGTGTTCTCGATCGGCACCGTCTGGTCGTCGGCGATCACCTTCAGGTTGGTGACCCGGGGCGTTGTCCGGGCCATCATTCCGGGCAGGTGATCACCTGACGACGGCAACTGCAGCGGCAGGATGTCGGTGGCCTCAGGCAACATCACGTTCTCGGTCATGTCGAACGAGCCGTCCCGGTGCGGTACGGCGATCAGCTGGATGCCGGGCACGGTCTCGCCCGGCCCGGGCGTGGTCTGCCTGGCCGTCGGAGCACTACCCGACGGGCGCGCACTGTTCAGCCCGGGACTCGGCGCGACCGGGATCGCGGCGATGCTCGAACAAGCGACGGTCGCGCTGTACCCCAGCACCAGCGCGACCGCCGCCAGGATGCGAACTCCCGTCCGTCCGGTCTCCTCCACCCCCGATGTCCGCTCGGGGAGGAACCCGTGAAGCAGCCGCGAGCCAGGTCCTGACACGAGTCACCGTCTCCCCATAACGGACCTGGCCATAATCGAGACCAGCGCGGCCCCTTCCGGACAGGTCGGACTAGCGCTTACGATACGCCCGAATTCGGGGGGCAGGGAAATGCTTACGCTATTTTCTGGAGAACGGCGGAGGGGGAAGAAAATGCAGGAACGGAGCGTGTCCGGGCAATTCCGGGCGGTATCCACGAGTATTTCGAGAATTCGCGGTCCGGTAATTCGCAGGGTGTTGTCGCTGCTGCTCGCCGTAACGGTGGCCGCTGCGCCGGCAGTCCTGACGGTGCCGGCGCAGGCTGCCGCGGGGGCCAACCTGTACTTCGTCCAGGGGCTGCCGGGACGCAGTCTGGACATCAGTGTCGACGGCCATCAGGTCGCCACGGGAGTCGCGGGTGGGAAGCTGGTCGGGCCTTTCGGGGTTGCCTCCGGCAAGCGGATGATCACTGCGAAGCAAGGCGGGAAGCTGGTCATCCAGCGTGAGGTCTCGGCCGGATCCGGGGCCAGTCTGGACGTCGTCATCCACCAGCCGGTGTCACCGACGGGTCAGCCGCTGATCACGTCGTACGCGAACAAACTGACCGCGGTGCCGGCGGACAAAGCCGGATTGCGGGTTGCGCACGATGCGGCGGTCGGACCGGCTGACATTCGGGTTAACGGAAAGGTGCTATTCCGTAACGTAGCGAACGGTGAATCACTCGACGTAGTCGTTCCGGCGGGTACTTACAAGGTCGACATCGTTCCTACCGGCGCAACGTCACCGGTTGTTCTCGGTCCGTTGGACCTGCCGGTGAAGGCCGGTTACCTGACCCGGGTGTTCGCGATCGGAGCACCGAGCCAGAAGACGATGACCGTTGCCCTGGGCACGATCAAGGTACCGGCCACCGGCTCGGCGAAACCGGGTGTGGTGAACACCGGAACAGGTGGACAGGCGGCAGGGCTCGACCAGGCGCAGAGCCCTGCCGGACAGTCTGGACTGTGGGTCGTGGTGTTCCTCGCCGCACTGGGTGTCGCGGTAGTCACTGCCCGGAAGGTGGTCCGCCGCTGAAACGCGGACTGGTCGGTACGGCGCTGTGCTGTCTTGCCCTGGCGGGTTGTGCCGCCGGGGCGGACGGTGCGGTGCCGACACCGACGCCTACGTTCGGCTTCACGTTCGAGGGCACACCGTCTGCCGTGCCCTCTCCGACGGAGCCGATGTCAGCACCGCCGGGACGGGTCGGCACGCCCGCCCCGAGTCAGCGCGTGCGTTTCATCCCGCAACAGGTCGTGCTACCGGGCGGCAAGGACGCACCGGTGCTTCCGGCAACTACCGTCAGCGGGCAGCTCCAGGTGCCGTCGAAGCCGCAATGGGTCGGTTGGTGGGACGGCGGCGCCGAGGCCGGTGATCCGTTCGGCTCGGTGGTGCTCGCCGGTCACGTCGATTCGAAGAACCAGGGGCTCGGGTTCTTCGCGCGTCTTCTCGGCGTACGTCAGGGCGAGATCGTCGTACTCAACGGCTCCGGGCATATGGCGTCGTACCGGGTCGTCTCGATCGAGTCGGTCCGCAAGGACGCGCTCGCGACGAAGAGCGGTGCGTTCGACCAGTCCGTCGATCATCGGCTGATCCTCATCACCTGCACAGGTGCCTACAACGCCTCCCAAGGCGGCTACGAGGACAACCTGGTTGTCACCGCAACCCCGATCGGCCTGGCCAAGTAGACCGGTAGGCTCCCCGGTCATGGCCAGGTATTTCGACATCCATCCCGAGAACCCCCAGCGGCGGTCGATCGGGCAGGTGGTGGACCTCCTCCGCGAGGACGGGCTGATCGCGTACCCGACCGACTCCTGCTACGCACTCGGCTGCCAGCTGGGGAACCGGGACGGGATCGACCGGATCCGGACCATCCGGCAGCTGGACGACCGGCACCACTTCACGCTGGTCTGCGAGAACTTCGCCCAGCTCGGGCAGTTCGTACACATCAGCAACGCCGTCTTCCGCTCGATCAAGGCGGCCACGCCGGGCAGCTACACGTTCATCCTCCCGGCCACCAAGGAGGTCCCGCGCCGGCTGCTGCACCCGAAGAAGAAGACCGTCGGCGTACGCATCCCTGACCACGTGGTCACCCAGGCCCTGGTCGCGGAGCTCGGCGAGCCGCTCGTCTCCAGCACCCTCCTCCTCCCCGGCCAAGAGGAGCCGATGACGCAGGGCTGGGAGATCAAGGAAGAGCTCGACAACCAGATCGACGCGGTCATCGAGGGCGAGGCCGGCACCGAGCCGACCACCGTCGTCGACTTCTCCGAGGACGTGCCGGAGCTCGTCCGCGTAGGCGCAGGAGATCCGGCCCCATTCGAGTGAGGCCTTAGGACAGACTGTTGGCGTGACCTACACCCTGGACCTGAACCCCGACGAACTGCTGACGACCACCCGCACCGTCCGCAAGCGCCTCGACCTCGAGCGACCCGTGCCGATGGAGCTGATCCGGGAGTGCATCGAGATCGCCCTGCAGGCGCCGTCGGGGAGCAACCGGCAGACGTGGCACTGGCTGGTGATCACGGACGCCGAGAAGCGTGCGGCCATCGGTGAGTACTACCGCCGTTCGGTCGAGGAGTACCTGGCCGGCCCGGGCGCGGCGGGCAAGCTGCACGCCGACGACCCCGAGCGTGGTCCGGTCCAGCGCCGGGTCGGCGACAGTGTGGCCTACCTGGGCGAGCAGATGGGGAAGGTCCCCGTGCTGGTCATCCCATGCCTCAAGGTCCACTCGCTGCCTGCCGGCAACCAGGCCGGCCTGTGGGGCTCGATCCTGCCGTCGGCCTGGAGCTACATGCTCGCTGCCCGGGCCCGGGCTCTCGGTACGGCGTGGACCACCCTGCACCTCAGCTACGAGCGGGAGGTGTCGGAGCTGCTCGGTCTTCCGGAAGACATCCGTCAGACGGTGCTTATCCCCACGGCGTACACGATCGGGACCGAGTTCAAGCCGGCCGCGCGTCAGCCGCTCGACGAAGTTCTCCACCTCGACAGCTGGTGATCACGAGGCGGCCATCTCCTCGATGGTCAGCCCGCTCAGCACCGAACGGGGTTCGGCCACCGTCAGGTCCAGCCCCGGATCGGCATCTGCGTCCTTCACCTTCACCAGCAGCCAATCCGCGCCGGTCCGGGTGAAGGCCCAGGCGCCGTTGAGCTTCACGCCGTGCAGTTGCACCTTCAAGTGCCCGCGTTCGATCGCCTCGGCAGGATCGACGAGCTGGTGCCGGTCGTCGCGGGTCAGATTCGTGTAGACGCCGGCGTCCCAGACGATCACGGCGCCACTGCCGTACTGCGCATCGCGGTGCACGCCCTCGTACGACGCGTACTCGAGATCGTGGTCCG
The DNA here is from genome assembly GCF_004217145.1 of Kribbella rubisoli. Taxonomy (GTDB): domain Bacteria; phylum Actinomycetota; class Actinomycetes; order Propionibacteriales; family Kribbellaceae; genus Kribbella; species Kribbella rubisoli. Next base: position 655,218 of record NZ_SHKR01000013.1, read on the forward strand.
AGGTGAACACCGCGAGCCGCTTCACGATCGGGTCGAGGGACGGCCCGCGCGGCACCGCCCACGACTTCAGCACCCCGTCGACTTCCAGCCGTACGTCGTAGTGCAGCCGCCTCGCATCGTGCAGCTGAACGACGAAAATCGGCCTGGTCATGGGGCCTCCCGTCCTGGACTGAGGAGCGAAGCGACGAGGGAAGGACGGGAGTTACAGCCCCATGACCCGCCGCGCCGGAGGCGCGGCATTAGTGCTGTCATCAGGCTCCTGAGGATTTTGAATTACAACTAACGATCGGTCGTGAACCGGTTGTAGGCTTGCGTCTGGTTGGGAAACCAGCCCCCACAACCTTCCCATCACATCCGCCCCTGTCCAGAAGCAGGTGCCATGCCCGTAGCCCCCTCACCGGCGCGGCCGATCGCCGTCCAGATCCTCATCGCCGGACGCTGGATCGCAGGCCAGGAGCTCGGTCGACGGACCGGGACGGCCGGGGCCGACGAGGTTCTCGTCAGCCACCACGGCCATCTCGTCTGGGTCGACCAGCGCTCGGTCCGCGAGTCCTGAAAGCTGAAAGCCCTTACCACTAAGGGTTTTCAGCAAAGAGCTTTCGCAACCAGGTTGCCGATCTCGACCGCGGACGCCGAACCCGTCGGGTCGAACAGCGTCCTGGTCAGCGCGAAGGCAACGCCCGAGCGCGTGTCAGCCCAGGCGATACTCCCGCCCATGCCCGGCCACCCGAACGTCGCCGGGCTCTCCTCCGCCGTCGATCCCAGCCGGCCGATCGCGTAGCCGAGCGCCATCGTTGCCGTATTGCCGAGCAACTCGTCCTGCGCGACCAGCGCCGGGCCGGTGATCACAGGCACGGCCTCGGGCCGGACCAGCTGTACGCCGTCCACCTCGCCGATCAGCCCGGCGTACAACTTGGCGATGCCGCGGGCTGTCAGGATCGCGCTCGACGGGTCCTCGATCGCCAGCTGTTCGGGCCGGTTGAGCCCGGCGGCCCGCGGTTGCATCGACGGCGGCACGACCTTGCTGAACATCCCGGCCAGCATCTCGAACGTCTCGTCGGCGCCCGCGGGTTCAACCAGTGGGATCAGCCGGTCCCGCTGGTCGGACGGGAGCGCGAAGAACACGTCGTTCTCGATACCCAGCGGCGTGATGAGCTCCCGCAGTACGGCGGAGATCGGCCGGCCGGTCGCGCGCCGGACGATCTCGCCGACCAGCAGGCCGAACGTCTCCGCGTGGTACGTCATCTTCGTACCGGGCTCCCACCACGGCTCCGCAGCGGCGAGGTACGCCGGGATCGTGGGGAAAGACTCGTGTGTTGCGTCAGGCGGCAGGCCCGGCAGGCCGACCGAGTGCGTCAGCACGTGCCGCAGCGTCGCCTTGTCCTTTCCGAGCGCCCCGAACTCCGGCCAGATGTCCACGATCGGCTGGTCGTAGTCGAGCACCCCGCGATCCACCAACACGTTCGCGACCGTCGCGGATGCGCCCTTCCCGGTCGAGGCCGCGTAGTACAAGGACTCCGACGTCACGCCGTCGCCGGCGACAGCGTCCACCAGCAGCTCACCGTGCCGGTAGACGGCTACCTGTAGCCCGTGTTCCGTCTCGACCAGTTCGTCGATCCGCTTCTGCACTATCTCTTGGAGTTCCATACAGGTACGTCGGAGCGGGCCTGGGACCTTTGACACCATCTATGCATAGTCCAACGCGAACCTGACCGTGCGCTCCACCTCCGCGTCCGTGCCCACCGGGCAGACCAGGAATTCCGTCGTACCGGCGTCTGCGTAGCGCTGCAGCTCCTTGGCGACCGTCTCCTCGTCGCCCAGCACCGCGGTCTCCTCCGGTCCGGCCTTGCCGCCGCGATCGAGCACCGCGCGGTACGAGGGCATGTCGCCGGCCGCGCCGTAGTGCGACCCGATCCAGCTCCGCGTCGCATCCGGATCGTCCGTGACCGCGACGCAGACGCCCGCTACGACCTGGGGCTGCGGTCGGCCGGCGGCGGTCGCCGCTGCGTCGATCGTCGGGCGGATGAAGCTCTCGATGACCTCGGGGCCGGCCCAGCTGGTCGTCGTACCGGCGGTCAGTTCGCCGGCTGTCTTGAGCATCCGCGGCCCGAGCGCGGCGAGGATGAGTTCGGGCGCCTCGGCACCGGCGATCGCGAGCTGGCCGCGCGCGGTCAGTCGCTCGCCCGCGTAGTCGGTCGGCTCACCGGCGAGCAGCGGTCCGAGCGCTTCGATGTACTCGCGGACGTACGCGGCGGGGCGGTCCATCGAGAGCCCGAACATTCCTTCGACCATGTGCGGGTGGCTCGCCCCGACACCGAGCGTCAGTCGGTTGCCGGTCAGCGCCTGCACGCTGAGCGCCTGCGCCGCGAGGGCGAGCGGGTGGCGCGGATACACCGGGACGACGCCCACGGCGTACCCGATGGTCGAGGTGTACGACGCGACGCCGGCGATCAGCGTCAGCGCGTCCCAGCCGAGTCGCTGGCTGAACCAGACCCGGTCGATGCCGTTGTCCTCGGCGGCCTTCGCGGCGGCGCCGATCTCGTCGATGGTCTTGCCCTCTTCGTCGATCCACAGTCCGATCCTCATGTCCACCAGTCAACGAGACTCGAGGCGGCCGACCCAGACGCAGTTACGCTGTACAGCGATAAGGAGTCGTGATCGCTGATGGAGCTGCGGCAGTTGCGGTACTTCGTCACCGTCGCCGAGGAGCTGCACTTCGGGCGGGCCGCCGAGCGACTGAACATCGTCCAGCCCGCGGTCAGCCAGCAGGTCGCCCGGCTCGAACGCGAGCTCGGCCTGCGACTCCTCGACCGGTCGTCGCGGCACGTGCGGCTGACCGGCGACGGCGAGCGCATGCTGCGGGAGGCCCGCGCGGTCCTGTCCGCCGCGGACCGAGCCGCCGAGGTCGCCGCAGAGCTCGCCTCCGGGCGTTCCGGCGTACTCCGTATCGGCACCGCGCCTGGCCTGCGGGACCGGCTTGAACGCGGCCTGACCGCCCTCCGTGCGCGCACGCCCAACCTCGAGATCCAGCTCAGCTCCGGCTCGACCGCGGAGTACCTGACTGCGCTCCGGTCGGGGGAGTTGGACATCGCCTTCGTCCGCGGCGGCGTCGCAGTCGCCGATCTGCAGGTCATCGAACTCTGGCGCGATCAGCTGTCCGTCCTGGTCCCGACGGCGTACCGGTCGGACGACGGCGTCAAGCTGGTCGACCTTGCAGGGCTCCCGCTCCGGCTGCCTGCCGATGACATCTGGCTGCGCGACCGCCTCGTGGCTGCGTGCCGTGAGGCCGGCTTCGAGCCGTTGATCGGTCGGCCGATCGAGGACTTCGAGTCGGCGGTCGTCGAGATGTCGACGGGCTCGCCGGCCTGGACCGTCGTCTACGGGACGGCCTGCGAATCTGCCGAGGGCGCGCTCTGGATGGGTCTGCTCAATCCGCCCGCAACGGCACCGGGCCACCTGGTGATGGGGCCGGGGCAGACGGAGTGCGCTCGCGTCCTCGTCGAGGCGTTCGGCAATGAACCCCCCGGCGGGCCCTGACAGCTCCGCCGAGGGGTGTTGATTACTCAACAAACACGGGATCGTACGGCGGAAAGCCTGTTCCGAGGAGGGCTCGTCTCATAATTCGCCGCGATCTTTCGGCGAACGATTGCTGCCTCCCGGTGATCGGTTGCTGACACTGCGGGGATATTGTTGGTAGTTGCAACCAAAATATCGGGCTGGTGTGAGGACAAGTCAGCCGTTTCCGCCCCGGGACAGTGCATAGCGCTGCCCCGGTCGTCGCGATCCCGCCGTACGAACGGAAACCATGTCTGCCACCACCCAGACCCGCTATCGCTCGAGGTACGCCGACGGCGAGCCGGACACCACACCGGCGCCACCCCCACCGCCGACGCCGCCGACGGCTGCCGCTGAGCTGTCGCACCGGGAGATCCTCGAGATCCTCGCCGGGCTGCTCGCCGCACTCTTCACCGCTGTCCTCAGCTCGACGATCGTCAGCAACGCGCTGCCGACGATCATCGCGGACCTCGAAGGCTCGCAGACGCAGTACACCTGGGTCGTCACCGCCAGCCTGCTTGCGATGACCGTGTCGACGCCGGTGTGGGGCAAGTTGTCGGACCTGATGAGCAAGAAGCTGCTCGTGCAGCTCGCGATCGTCATGTTCGTCACCGGCTCGGTGCTGGCCGGCGCCTCGCAGAACGTGCCGTTCCTGATCGGCGCGCGCGTTCTGCAGGGGCTCGCGATGGGCGGGCTGATGGCGCTCGCGCAGGCGATCGTCGGCGCGGCGATCCCGCCCCGCAACCGCGGGCGGTACTCCGGCTACATGGGTGCCGTGATGGCGCTCGCGACCGTGTCCGGGCCACTCGTCGGCGGTGTCATCGTGGACACGTCGTGGCTGGGATGGCGGTGGTGCTTCTACGTGTGCGTCCCGCTCGCCGTGATCTCGCTGATCGTTCTGCAGCGCTTCCTGCACCTGCCGGTCGTGAAGCGCAAGGTCAAGATGGACTACCTCGGCGCGCTGCTGATCGCGGGCGCCGCGAGCCTGCCGCTGATCTGGGTGTCGTTCGCGGGCGAGCACTTCCCGTGGTGGTCGTGGCAGACCGGCGCCTACCTCGGCGGTACAGCGGTGCTCGCGCTGCTGGCCGTGGTGGTCGAGGTGCATGCGCGTGAGCCACTCGTACCGGTCAAGGTCGTGCGGGAGCGGACGACGGCGTTGGCGATCCTCGCGAGCCTGTCGGTGGGGATCGCGATGTTCGGCAGCGCGGTGTTCCTCGGGCAGTACTTCCAGGTGGCGCGCGGGTACAGCGCGACCGAGGCCGGATTGCTGACGATCCCGATGATGTTCGGGTCGTTCCTCGGGTCGGTCGGGTCCGGGCAGCTGATCACGCGGTACGGAAAGTGGAAGCGGTACCTGGTGCTCGGCGGGTTGTTCCTGACCGCGGGGCTCGGCGTACTCGGGACGATCGACCATACGTCGCCGTACTGGTGCATCGGGCTCGGGATGCTCTCGATGGGCATCGGGATGGGCATGATGATGCAGAACCTGGTGCTCGCCGTACAGAACACCGTGGACGTCAGCGAGGTCGGTGCGGCGAGTGCGTCGGTCACGTTCTTCCGCAGTCTCGGCGGTGCGGTCGGGGTGTCGGTCCTCGGCGCGGTCCTCGCGACGCGGGTGACGGATCTGATCACCGAGCACATCAAGGCGCTCGGTCCGGCCGCGGCGGCTGCTGCCCAGGGTGGGTCGGGGAGCGTGCTGGACGTGAACTCGCTGCCGGCGCCGGTCGCGGAGATCGTGCGCCAGGCGTACGGCGACGCGACCGGGCGGATCTTCGTGATCGCTGCCGGCGCTGCCGTGGTGAGCCTGCTGGCGGTGCTCTTCATCCGCGAGGTGCCGCTGCGGCAGACGGTCGCGATGGGTCCGGACGGTACTGCGTCGTCGGCATCGGACCGGCCTGGCGCGGCCTCGGCTTCGGGCCTGCCCGGCGCGACCGCGGCTTCGGATGACCCGGCCGAACGTGCGGCTGTGGTCGCGCTCGACGTGATCACGTCGGCGGAGCGGACCGCCCGCGAACGTGAGCGCGAAGCCAACGAGCGCGTGCAGGCGGCCGCGACCGTGATCCGGCAGATGCGTACCGACGTGAAGGACCTGTTCACCCGCGTCGACCAGCAGATCGGGGACCTCGAGGACACGCTCCCCGACGCCGCCATCCCGCAACCCGCCGCCGCGATCCTCGACTCCCAGCGTCCCCAGGGCGAGCTCGTCGACGAGCTCCGCCGCTACGAACTGAGCGTCCTCAGCGCCAGCCAACGCACCGCCGACCACCTCCGAGCCACCGCCCGAGCCGACGCCGACCAACTCCTCTCCGAAGCCAAGTCCGAAGAACAGGAGATCCGGGCGCGGATCGCTGAACTCCAGTTGGTGGAAGAACGCCTCCTAGGGACAGTCCGAGACACCCTCTCCACAACCCCGCCGCCGGCCGCGCCTGTGTCGAGCGCGCCGCCTCCGTTCCCGTCGGACGGCTCGGCGCCGTACCTGCCTCACGCCACGGGCAACGGCTACCCGGACGCTACCGCCAGCCCCGAACGCCAGCCGTTCGGGTGACCACCTCACCTCCGGCACCTGGGTGTCGGGGGTGGGTGGCATGCTTCGGGTAGGTCGGTGGGGAAGGAGCGGCGTGGGGTTGTGGGACGTGGAGCAGGTGCTTGGGCTGGCGTCTGATGCTGCGTCCGCGAAGGCTGGGCAGGGGTTGGCTCGGCCTGAGAAGTGGTCGGAGGCCGGTGCGTCCGACCGCGCGGTCTGGGGGCTGTGCCAGGGGAGCGGCAAGCAGCCGTACCAAACCGCCGTCGACCTGAGCGGACCGGCGTACAAGTGCTCGTGCCCGAGCCGGAAGTTCCCCTGCAAGCACGCGCTGGGACTGCTGCTGCTCCACGCCGCGGGTGAGGTGCGGCCGGGTGATGAGGCCGAGTGGGTGAAGACCTGGGTGGACCAGCGCGCCTCCCGCGCCGACCAGCCGGAGCGGAAGCCTGGCGAAGTCGCCGACCCGATCGCCGCCCAGCAGCGCGCCGCACGCCGCACCGATCGGGTCTCGAGCGGCATGGCCGAGCTGAAAGGCTGGCTGGACGATCAGGTCCGCGTCGGCCTCGGCGGGTTCGACCAGCGTGCGTACACCGAGCTCAGCCGCCTCGCCGCGCGGATGGTCGACGCTCAAGCGCCAGGTGTCGCAGGAGCGGTACGACGTGCGGCCGGCGTCGTCGGACGCGGTCACGGATGGCCGGGCGAGCTTCTCGAGGAGCTCTCCCTCGTGCACCTGATCGTCTCCGCCCACGACCGCCTCGCCGAACTCCCGCCGACGCTGGCCGACACCGTTCTGAGCAGGATCGGCTGGTCGACCGAGACCGCCCGCGTGCTCGTGGAGGGCGAGAAGGTCCAGGACGACTGGCTGGTGCTCGGTCGCGTGATCGAGCCCGACGACCGTCTCACCGTCCGCCGCGTCTGGTTGCGCGGGGCAACAACTGGCCGCCTCGGCCTCATCCTCACGTTCGCCGCCGCCGGCCGCCCACTGGACCCGCTCCCCGCGCGCCCCGGCGAGTACGTCCCCGGCACGCTCTCGTTCTACCCGGGCGCCCTCCCGATGCGAGCTCTCCTCACGCAGACCGATCCCCGCCAGCCCGCGCCACGTCCCACCGGTTTCACAGCCCATCAAGCGCTCGCGTCGTACGTCGAATCCCTCGCCGCCGACCCGTGGAACGAGCGCTGGCCGTTGGTCCTCCAGGACGTACGACCGGCCCGCCATGGCGACGGCTGGGCGCTGGTCGATGCGGACGGAGACGGTCTCGAGCTGCTGCCGGGATGGGATGCGTGGAAGCTACTCGCGGTGTCGGCAGGCGATCCCATCACGGTCGCCGGTGAGTGGAACCGCGCCGGCCTGCGCCCGATGACCTGCTGGCACAACGATCGGCCGGTGATCCTGTGAAGGGTTGGGACGGTCTGGTCAGTTCGGCGCTCCTCGGCACCGATCGCCGGCCTGCACACTTCGAGGACCTCCCGGAGCACATCCAGGAACGCCTCGGCGACGGCGGCCTCCTCGATGCGGCCGCGCTCGCCACTGTCTACAAACGCGCCGGCCGCAAGCCGCTCCGCGAAGTAGATCCGATCCCAGCCGCGCCAGGCGAGGACCGGCCGCTGCCACGTCCGGCGGCGATCCGTCGCCTCGCCGCGATGCTCGGCGGGTTCCAAACTTCCGCCCTCGGCGAGTGGTTGCGTGCGGCCGACGCCCGTGGCTGGGGCGTGCCACCGGAACACCTGCCGGCTCTCGCGGACTACGCCCGCCACCGCGCCGAGTACCGTCCGCTCGTGATCGCGGCCGCCGGCCGACGTGCTCGTTGGCTCGCCGATCTCAACCCCGAGTGGCGCTACCTCCACGCTGCCGTTGCTGAGAGCAACGACCCGGAGTATTGGACGCACGGAAACGCCGTCCAGCGACGCACCTGGCTGCGCACGCTTCGCCAGCAGGACCCGCAGGCGGCTCGCGAGGCACTCACGGAGGTCTGGCCGACCGAGTCCGCAGCCACCCGAGCCGACTTCCTCGGCCTGCTCACCGACGGCTTGTCCTTGCAGGACGAGGATTTCCTGGAATCTGCCCTCGACGACCGTTCACGTGAGGTACGCCGGGGCGCCGCGCGCCTGCTCTCGCGCGTACCCGGCTCGAAGTACGGCGAACGCATGACCGAGCGTCTGCACTCGCACCTCGTCCCGAGCCAGGGCGTCCTCGCGGTCGACCTGCCGAAGCGGCTGTCGGAGTCGATGGAACGCGACGGCATCGACTCGCAGAACCCGGAAGGCATCGGCAAGCGCGCCTGGTGGTTCCTGCAGATCATTGCCAACACGCCTTTGTCGGCGATGGAGCTTGAATGGTTGCAGACACCTGTCGAAGGTTGCGCGCCCGACATTCTCCAAGCGGGCTGGACCGAGGCGGCCATCCGTGAAGGTTCCGCCGAGTGGGCGCGTGCTCTCCTGCAGTCGGAAGCCTCGACCGGTGACCGCAGCCCGGCGGAGCTGTTGCGCTTGCTACCCGCCGACGAATGGGCCCGCGCGGTCGACGTACTGCGGAAGACAGTGGATGTCACCGAGCTTGTCGGCGGCCTGCCGGTCCCGTGGCCGGAGTCGCTCGCGAGCATGATCCTCGACCAGCTCGTCAAGGTCGGCTCCAACCGTGCCTGGGCCCGGCTCGCCAGTATCGCGGCCCGCGCCGTACCGCCCGACGTACTCGACCATCCGATCACCCGCGAATCCACCGGCGAGGAAGACACCTGGCGTCGCCGCCTGGTGGAGACCTTGACCTTCCGCCGCGAAATGTACGAGGAGCTCTCATGACAGAGTTGGCGACCACCGAAGTCCTTCGCCCGCACGCGGAAGTCGAGTACGCCGACGAGCTGCGAGCGCTCAGGGCCGCCGACGACAAACCGCGTCCGCCGGCCTGGCAGCTGTCGCCGTCGGCGGTCGTCACGTACTTGCTCGGCGGCACGGCGGGCGACACCGAGATCTCACCGAAGTACGTCGGTCCGCGGCGGCTGGTCGAGGTCGCCGTCGCGACCCTCGCCACGGATCGAGCCCTGCTGCTGCTCGGCGTACCCGGAACGGCGAAGACCTGGGTGAGCGAGCATCTCGCCGCTGCGATCAGCGGGGACTCGACGCTGCTCGTGCAGGGTACGGCGGGTACCGCGGAGGAAGCGATCCGGTACGGGTGGAACTACGCCCAGTTGATTGCCCAGGGCCCCAGTGAGGCCGCGCTCGTGCCGAGTCCGGTGCAGCGCGCGATGGTGGATGCGAAGATCGCCCGGATCGAAGAGCTCACGCGGATGCCGTCCGACGTACAGGACGCGCTGATCACGATCCTGTCCGAGAAGGCGCTGCCGATCGCCGAGCTGGGCACGGAAGTCCAAGCCCGTAAGGGATTCAACGTCATTGCCACCGCCAACGATCGGGACAAGGGTGTCAACGAGTTGTCGTCGGCATTGCGCCGGCGGTTCAACACCGTCGTCCTTCCGTTGCCCGAGTCCGCGGACGACGAGGTCGAGATCGTCGCGCGCCGGGTCGCGCAGCTCGGTTCAGCGCTTGAGCTGCCCCAGCCGGATGATGCGTTGGACGAGATCCGTCGGGTGGTGACGATCTTCCGCGAGCTGCGCTCCGGCCGGACGGAGGACGGTCGTACGGCGGTCAAGTCGCCGTCGGCCACCTTGTCCACCGCGGAGGCGATCAGCGTGGTCACTGGCGGTATCGCGCTCGCGGCGCACTTCGGCGACGGAGTACTGCGGCCGACAGATGTTGCCGGCGGCATCCTCGGCGCGGTCGTGAAGGATCCGGCCGCGGATCGGGTCGTGTGGTCGGAGTACCTCGAGACCGTGGTGCGCGAGCGCGACGACTGGGCGCCTTTCTACCGGGCCTGCCGAGAGATCTCCGGATGACCGTTCACCTGCTCGGAATCCGGCACCACGGGCCGGGATCGGCGCGCGCGGCGGCGGCCGCGCTGGCCGAGCTCCGGCCTGACGTGGTGTTGATCGAGGGACCGCCGGAGGCCGACAAGATCGTCGAGTTGGCGGCCTCGGAGGAGATGGAGCCGCCGGTCGCGTTGCTCGCGTACGCCGTCGACGACTCGACGCGGGCCGCGTTCTGGCCGTTCGCTGTGTTCAGTCCCGAGTGGCAGGCGATCAAGTACGGACTGGCTGCCGGGGTTCCGGTGCGGTTCTGCGACCTGCCCGCAGCACAACAGTTCGCTTCGAGCGGTGGGCGGTCCGTATCGATGGATCCGCTGGCCACGCTGGCCGAGGCGGGCGGGTACGACGATCCCGAGCGCTGGTGGGACGACGTGATCGAGTCGCGCCGGGACGGCGCCGAGCCGTTCACGGTGATCGCCGACGCGATGCGTGAACTGCGTCGCGACTCGGAGGCGACCGGCCGCGAAGCGCAACGCGAGGCCTACATGCGGACCGTGCTGCGCAAGGCGATCCGCGAGGGCTTCGAACGGATCGCGGTGGTCTGCGGTGCCTGGCACGTCCCCGCGCTCGAACTTCCGTTGCCCCCAGCAACACATGATCAACGGATCCTGAAAGGTCTCCCGAAGCGGAAGATCGCCTGCACGTGGGTGCCCTGGACGCACGGCCGGCTGGCGGCAACGAGCGGGTACGGCGCCGGCATCACCTCACCCGGTTGGTACCACCACCTCTTTACCGCGCCCGATCAGATCACTACGCGCTGGCTGTCGAAGGTCGCCCAGGTACTGCGGGACGAGGATCTGCCCGTCTCCAGCGCGCACGTGATCGAGGCGGTGCGACTCGCGGATACCCTTGCGGCATTGAGGGAACGCCCGCTCGCCGGCCTGAGCGAGGTCACCGAGGCGACGCGGGCAGTGCTGTGCGGCGGGAACGACGTACTGCTCGATCTCGTGACGCGGGAAGCTGTTGTCGGCGAGCTGCTCGGGACCGTGCCGGGCGAGACGCCGCAGGCGCCGGTCGCGGCCGACCTGGCGGCGCACGCCAGACGGTTGCGGATGAAGCGGGACGCGACCGAGCGCGTGATCGAACTCGACCTGCGGAAGTCGAACGACCTGGAGAAGTCCAGACTCCTGCACAGGTTGAGGATTCTCGGTGTGCACTGGGGTGTCCCGGCCGTCGACGAGCGACGCGCGCAGGGCACCTTCCGCGAGATGTGGCGGCTGGCCTGGGATCCGGGACTCGAGGTCGAGTTGGTTGCCGCGGGCGCCCACGGTACGACGGTGCTCGGTGCCGCGACCACCGTGATGCTGAAGGCCGCCGACTCGCCGACCTTGGCCGACGTCACGGCCGCGCTGGAGAAGTCGCTGCTCGCCGATCTCGCGGACGCGCTTCCGCCTTTGCTGCAAGGGATCGACACCCGTGCGGCCGCCGATGCGGATGTCGGTCACCTGATGGCCGCGCTCCCCGCCCTCGCGCGAGCCTCGCGGTACGGCGACGTACGCGGGACCTCCGGACTGGCCCCGGTCGCCGGGCGGATGGTGTCGCGAGTATGTGCCGGGCTGGGGCGGACGGTCCACGGGCTCGACCCGGATGCGGCGACCGCCGTACAGGAGCTGATCGACGGGGTGCAGGACGCGACCGTGCTGCTGGCTGAGGACGTGCGCGCGGAGTGGCTGAACACGTTGGAGGGGTTGAGCGATCGCGCCTCGGTGCCGCCGCTGATCCGGGGGCGGTTGACACGGTTGATGCTGGACACCTCGCGGCTACCGGATCACGAGGTCGCACTGCGGTTGGGGCGGGCGTTGTCGCCCGGTACGGCGACTGCGGAAGCGGCCGGGTACGTCGAGGGTTTCCTTGCCGGCGGCGGGTTGTTGCTCGTGCACGACGAGCGGCTGCTCGCGCTGGTGGACGAGTGGCTGGGCGCCATCCCCGACGATGCGTTCGTCGAGGTGCTGCCGTTGTTGCGGCGTACCTTCGGGACCTTCGCGGCACCCGAGCGACGCTCGATCGGGGCGCGGGCGCGCGTGCTCGCCGACCCGGCTTCTCTCGTCGTTGCTGACGACAACGACCTCGACGCTGAATTGGCGGCGACAGCGTTGCCGGTCGTTGCTCAGTTGCTGGGGGTCTCATGAACGACGAGCGAATGCGTCGCTGGCGGCTCGTGCTGGGTGGCGAGGCCGAGGAAGAGACGGGTACGACGCTGTCGTCCGAGGACCGCTCCGTCGACGCCGCGCTGGCCGCGTTGTACGACGCTGCGGAGGGCGAGGCCGGGAGCCAGCGGTCGTCCGGGTTGGGTTCGTCGGCGCCGCGAGTGGCGCGGTGGTTGGGCGATATCCGGCAGTACTTCCCGAGCACTGTCGTACAGGTCATGCAGCGGGACGCGGTCGAGCGGCTCGGCATCACGCGGATGCTGATGGAGCCGGAGCTGCTCGGCGCGGTCGAGCCCGACGTACACCTGGTCAGCACGCTCCTGGCGCTCAACGAGGTGATGCCCGAGGAGACCAAGCAAACCGCACGGGACGTGGTCGGCCGGGTCGTCGCCGAACTCGAGGCTCGACTGGCGGAGCGGACGCGGGCCGCGGTCACGGGTGCGCTCGACCGGGCCGGACGTACGACGCGGCCGCGGCACTCGGACATCGACTGGGACCGGACGATCCGGATCAACCTCAAGCACTTCTCGCCGACGCTCGGGACGATTGTGCCGGACCGGTTGGTCGGCTATGCGCGACGGAACCACAGCGTGCAGCGGGACATTGTGCTGGCGATCGACCAGTCGGGGTCGATGGCGGAGTCGGTGGTCTATGCGTCGCTGTTCGGCGCCGTCCTCGGCTCGATCCGGACCCTGCGGACGTCGCTGGTCGTCTTCGACACCGCCGTGGTGGATCTGACGGATCAGCTCGAGGACCCGGTCGATGTGCTGTTCGGGACGCAGTTGGGCGGCGGGACGGATATCAACCGGGCGCTGGCGTACTGCGAGGACCTCGTGACGAAGCCGGCCGAGACGGTACTCGTGCTGATCTCCGACCTGTACGAGGGCGGCGTACGGGAAGAGATGCTGCGGCGCGCGCGTTCCTTGGTGGAGTCCGGCGTACAGGTGATTGCTCTGCTGGCGCTGGCGGACTCGGGCACCCCGTCGTACGACGCCGAGAACGCCGCGGCGCTGGCAGATCTCGGCGTACCGACGTTTGCCTGCACTCCGGATCTGTTCCCGGACCTGATGGCTGCGGCTATCCGGCACGAGGACATCACCAGCTGGGCATCCACAAACCTGACGTGAGAGGAATCCGATGACCACCGTCGAACTGACCCGCTTCCGCGTGCTGGCCGAGAAGACCGAGGAACTGCTGGCCGCCAGGGTCGATATGCTGAAGGACTTCGAGGCTGATCGAGCTGGATTCCTCGGCGCGCGGTTGGTGCAGCTCCCCGACAACGAGTGGCTGGACATCGTCGAGTGGGCGACGCCGGAGGACTACGCCACGTCCAGCGAGAAGGGCCCGAACCTTCCTGGGATCGCCCGGTTCTTCGCCGCAATTGACTCGCTCGTCGTGGCAGAAGAGGGCACTCTGGCCGGGTGAGGATCAGCGAGATCGAGCCGAGCGAGTACGCCCGCGCCGCCGGTTTCCAGCACCGAACCCGACTCATCGGCAAGCCGTACCCGATCCTTCATCTGAAGCGTTAGCCGGCGATCTCGAGGATGTCGATCGGGGTGTAGGGGTCGGCCTCGGCGAAGCGGAGGGCCCATTGGACGGCCTCCTCCTTGGAGTCGACGCGGATGATCGAGACGCCCGCGACGAGCTCCTTGGTCTCGGCGAACGGGCCATCGATTACCCGCGGCTGACCCGGCACCGGGAATGTGACCCGCGCACCACGCGAGCTCGGCATCAGCCCCTCACCGAGCACCAGCACCCCGGCCTGACGCATCTCCTCGAGCACGGCATCCGCCCGCTCGAGAATCTCCGGATCGGGCGGGTTGCCCGCCTCGAGATTGTCATTGGTCTTGTGCAGCAGCATGTACCTCATAGCCGAGACCCTAGACCGGCCCAGAACGCATCGGGTATCTCGTGATCGAGCCACGCCGCGATCTCGGTGATCTCCCGTGGACTCCGCGCCCCGACGACCACGGCCGGTACGGCGGGGTGCCGCAACGGGAACTGCACCGCAGCCGCCAGCAGCGGTACGGCGTACCGCCGGCACAGCTCCCGCAGTACGTCGATGCGGCGGAGCACGTCCTTCGGGACCCGCTCGTAGCCGTGGGGCGCGCCGTCGGCGGTGTCGGCGAGGACACCGCCCTGGAACACCCCGGCGGCGAGCACGGCGACATCGAGCTTCTCGCACAGCGGCAGGAGCTCGTCCGCGCCGGTCTGGTCGAGGAGCGTGTACCGCCCGGCGAGCAGGATGCAGTCGACTCCTGAGGTCTCGCGGAGGAACCGCGCCGCCACGTCCGCGTGGTTGACGCCGAGCGAGATCGCCCCGATCGTGCCGCGACCGCGGAGCTCGGTGAGCGCCCGGAACGTCTCGGTCGACGCGGTCAGGTAGTCGAGCTCAGGGTCGTGGATGTGCAGGATGTCGATCCGGTCGATCCCCATCCGCTCCAGGCTGGCCTCGAGCGATCGGATCGTCGCGGCGTACGAGTAGTCGAGCCTCGGCCCGAGCCCGGCCGGCGGCTCGGCCCAGATCGGCTGCAGATCCGGGCCGCCCGGTTCGATCAGCCGCCCGACCTTGCTGCAGAGCACGAACTCGCCGCGTGATCGACCGCGCAACGCGAGGCCGGCCCGCTGCTCGGACACGCCGTACCCATAGACCGGCGCGGTGTCGAACAGACGAACCCCCAGCTCCCACGCCCGGTCAATCGTCGCCACCGCCTGCTGCTGCGGAACGGCTGCGAACATCCCACCGATCGAGGCGAGCCCCAACCCCAGCTCACTGACCCGCAATCCCGTCCGCCCCAACTCAACCATCCGCACCCAACGACCCTAGGAGGCCCCACCGACAGTCTCCGGCGCTAACGACAGGAGGTAGTCCCGGATTTCGCGCTCTCCGAGCGCTCAGCCAGCGCGTGTGAGTCCCGCCCAGCCCACTACCTCCTGTCCTTAGAGTCGGCCCACCCGCCGACGTACCTGCCGACAGGCCGGTGAGATCCGCTTCCGCGGAGCGTGGTGTGGGCGGAAGATGCAGGGATGGGCGAGATCGCGGAGCGGTACCGGCGGCGGGCCGAGGCGTTCGAGCGGAAGGTTGCGGCCGTGGCGCCGGACCAGTGGGCGAACCAGTCGCCATGCGTGAAGTGGACCGCGCGGGACGTGGTCGAGCACATCGTCACGATGCACGGTGTGATGCTGATCCCGGTCTTCCGGAAGCTAGAGCCGGCGGATGATCCGCTGAGTGCCTTCCAGGAGGCTCGTGCCGCGATCGAGGACGTCCTCGAAGATCCCGTTGCCGCGTTGACCGAGAGCGATACGCCCGGCGGGCGGATGACGGCCGAGCAACACATCGATCAGGTGATCTCCGACGACCTCGTCCTGCACGGCTGGGATCTGGCCCGAGCGACAGGTCAGGACGAGACGATCGAGCCGGTCGACATCGAGCGACTCTGGGCGACAGCGGCAGCGATCCCGCCGGACCTGATGGCGAAGTACCGCACGCCCGGCGCGTTCGGCGAGGGCATCGAGGTGTACGGCGCCGAAGTGCCCGTCGCGCCCGACGCCCCACTCCAGGACCGCCTCCTAGCCCTCCTCGGCCGCCAGCCCTGACCCCTCATCCCCGAGGTAGGTTCACCCACCTTGTTGTGGGTTCACGGGTCGCACACGGGGTGGGGAACCCACCTCGCGGTGGGTGAACCTACCTCGGAGGGCGGTCGGGTCGGAGGTGGTGGGTGAGAGTGGTCGGGGCGTAGTACGCGGTGGGGTCGGGGCAGGTGGGGGCGGCGGTGAGCTGGGCAGGGGTGGTCAGGAGTACGGCGTGACCGCGGGCGATTGCCGAGGCCAGGTACTCGTGTCCGGGCAGGTCCGCGACCGCCGTACGGCAGCCGAGCGCCATGCCCTCGAACAGCGCCGTCGTCGAGACCCCGACCTGGTACGTCGCCGTGGCGAGCAGATCGAGCGTGCTGCCGCCGGTCGACAGCTGTACGCCGGACGGGATCGTGTAGTCCTCGGGACGCTCGCTCGGGTGCAGCCGATAGACGACGTCCAGCTCGGGATCCTCCTTCGCCACCGCATCCGCGACCTGCACGAGCTCCGCGCCGACAGTGCCTTGCGACAGGAACACCACCCGCCGCGGATCCTTCGGTCCCGGCGCCGGCAGGAACGTCGCGCCGATGACCTCGGTCCGCATCCCTGCGGGCAGGTCCGCGACGTCGGTCCAGTACGACCCGAAGCACCACAGCTCGTCCGGCTGGTCCGCGACCGTCGGCCGGCCCGGGTAGCTGTAGCCGAGGTGGAACGGGCTGATCGCGCCGTGCTGCAGCTCGACCACGCGGATCCCGAGGTCGCGAGCGGCGCCGACGATGTGCTGGTGGAAGTACGCGACGACGACGTACACGGTCTTGATCCGATGTCGCTTGAGCAGCGCGCGATACAGGGCCCGCAGTCGCAGGTGTTTCGGTACTTCGCGGGCGAGGATCGCGCCGACCGGGACGCGGACACCGGTGAGTTTCTCCAGCGCCTCGCCGATGCCTCGATCGTCGACGGTGCGCCGATGGATCGCGCCGGCCGCAGAGGTGAAGAAGTCGAGGTTCTTGCTGCCGGGGAGCGGGGTGCCGTTGATCCCCGAGTCGAGGATCAGGGCGTCGTCGCCGAGCGCTGCCCGCAGCTCGTCGGTGTAGATCTCGACACCGTTCGGTTTCCGCGGATGCGGTACGACGAGGGCGTCGTACCGGCCGGGGAACGGTGAGCGGGTGACGATCCCGGCGACATGCTTGGCGACCAGAGCGGCCTTGTCGTACGGCGTGCGTCGTACCGGATGGGGTGCGCCGTGGATGCCGGTGCGGCGGGTCAGCTCATGGAAGACGCGCATCCGGATGATCGGCCAGGGGTGAGCGCCTTTGGTCTGCCACTCGAGCAGCCCCAGGTCCGTCTCCACCTGCCAGATCGCCCGGCACAGCTCCGCCACCGTCGGCCGGCCCGGGGCCGTGGCCGGACCCGTGCCGTTCCCGGTACTCGTCATGGTTGATCCCTACTATCCCCGCGAGACTGCCGACGCCCGAGAAGAACCGGCGGACTGCCTTCAGCAGGTGCGTCTTCCGGCCGAGCAGCAGCCCGGCGAGGGCGAACCCGATCGCCGAGATCACCCGGGCCGAAGCATAGGCCAGCACCAGCACGTAGCTGATCGCGCCCGGGCGGATCAGCAAACGGCTGATCGTGTCGCCGGAGCCGGAGCGGAACGCACGGCGTACCAGCCAGTGCAGCGTGGTCCGGCCGACCGGCACCTCCTCGGCGATGCAGGCCTCTTCGCACCACACGATCCGGAAGCCGGCCCGGTGTACGCGGAGGAAGAAGTGCAGGTCGCTGGAGCCTGTGTAGCGGAACGCGGGATGGAATCCGGGCGTGACCGCGTGGTAGACGCGGCGGCTGACCAGCGTGTTGTTCGTGTACGCCTTGCGGAGCTCCTCGCCGGTGGTGTGCTTGCCGGTCGAGTCGTGTACGTCGCTGTAGTGGTTCCAGGGCGGGGCACCGGGCGGAAGGTTGCCCTTCACCGGCCCGGTGACGACATCGGCGCCGGTGGACTCCCACGCGTGCAGGAGCTTTCCGAGCCAGCCGGCCGGGGCGGTCTCGTCGTCGTCCACGAAGATCAGGGCGTCGTCGTTCCAGCACAGCTCGACCGATTTCTCCCGCGCGAAAGGGATCCCCGGCTCCGGTTCGACCACCGATTGAATCGGGTACGGCGTACCGGCGCCGAACTCCTCCAGCACCGCCGCCGCCGACCCGTCCGCGTCGTTGTCCACCACCACGATCCGGATCGCATAATCCGAATCCGCGGGCAGTTCCTGAGCCTGCAAACTGGTCAATAACCCCCGCAACAGAGCAGGTCGCCTGAAGGTAATCACCGCAATGGCGACACTGGTGCTCATGGCGCCCGAGACTATCGGTCCCCACCAACCGGCGCCCATCCAACCTTCAGGTGGGTCAAGCGTCGGATGGGCCGGGTTCCCAGCCGATTGATTGGGACCAGGCGTCGGCCCGGCGGATGGTTTGCCAGAACCAGGGGAGTTTGGCGTCGCGGAGCAGCAGCGGGAACTGCTGGGAGAAGCTGCCGAGCTTGCGGACGTGGATGTGGGTCCGGGGCGCACCGGCCGGCTCGCGGAAGCTGGATGTCGACGATCGGCTTGGCGGCGAGATCCGGTACGGCGGTGGAGCCGATGTGGTCGATCCGGAGCGCGACGTCCCCGAGCGCGTCACGCAGCCCGCGGCCGAGGTCGGCGAACCGGTCCGCCCACGCCGCGTCGTACGACTCGATCCGGATCACGTCTGCGAAAGTACCGCTCGACCGGTCTGAATTGCAGGAAGTTGCAGAACCTGTAACGCCGACTGAGATTCGCCCGATTTACGGCCGGGGCCACATCTGGCCCGATCCGCCCTTATGAGGTCTTGGGAGTTGCGGTGTTGCGTAAGGCGCATTTCCTGCGGCTGGCTCTGCCGGCTGCGCTGGTTGCGGGGTCAGTCGTGGTGGTTACCGGTTCATCCGGTAACGCTGCGGTGTCCGCCGAGCCGAATGTGCGGCAGGCGAAGTTCCAGCCTGCCGAGGCGAGCGGTCCGAAGTACGACCCGAAGTCGGTGATCGTGCAGTTCAAGCCGAAGGCGACGACCTCGGCCCGCAAGGCTGCGGTGGCCAAGGTCAAGGGGACGCCCGACGTGTCCGTCACCGCGGACGTCGTCAAGGTCACCGGTGACACCCCGGCGCCCGAGCTGCTGAAGAAGTTCAAGGCCGATCCGTCGGTGGAGCTAGCCTCGCTGAACTACTTCCGGCAGAAGTCCGCCATCCCGAACGACTGGCTGTACGCGAACTACCAGAAGTACCTGTCGACCGTCCGCGTCGACAAGGCCTGGGACCTCTCGAAGAGCGCCGGCAATCAGACGATCGGTGTTCTCGACACCGGCGTCGACGCCGGCCACCCGGACCTCGCCGGTCACCTGCTGCCCGGCTACAACACCTTCAACACCGCACTGCCGCCGAACGACGGCGACGGCCACGGTACGGCGACCACCGGCATCATCGCGGCCGGCACGTCCAACAGCCTCGGCATCGCGGGCGTCGCGTGGAACGCGAAGGTCCGTCCGGTCAAGGTCCTCGACGACACCGGCTCGGGCGACGACACGAACGTGATCAACGGCATCAACTGGGCGGTCAAGAACGGCGTCCGGGTGATCAACATGTCGCTCGGCGGCGAGGGCGACGACCCGATCCTGCACACCGCGATCCAGAACGCGGTCGCCAAGGGCGTCGTACTGGTCGCGGCGGCCGGCAACACCGGTGACTCGTCGCTGCACTATCCGGCGGCGTACCCGGAGGTCCTGTCGGTCGGCGCGACGAACGCGGCCGGCGTACTGACCAGCTTCAGCACGTACGGCGACTCCGTCGACCTCGCCGCCCCGGGCTACGACATCACCAGCACCTCGCCCCGCGCCGGAACCCCGGCCGGCTACGAGCCGTACTTCCTCGGTCTCGCCGGTACGTCGTTCTCCTCGCCGATCGTTGCCGGCGTCGCCGCGCTGGTCCGCAACAAGTGGCCGACGTTCACCCCTGCGCAGGTCATGGCCCGCCTCAAGGCCACCGCCCGCGACGCCGGCCCCCGCGGCAACGACCCGTACTACGGCGCCGGCATCCTCGACGCCTACGCCGCCCTCGGCGGGGCACCGACCACCGACTTCGCCATGGGCGCTGCCGACAAGAACGACCAGCCGGCCCGGGCGGGCGAGCTGATCGCCGGGGTCGCGGCCTCGGGGACGATCAGCGTCGAAGGTGATGTCGACTGGTACAAGATCCCGGCCGTGGGCGCCCACCAGGTGCGCATCGACGTCACCGGAGCGATGTTCGACTCCGGCACCTACGCACAGAACTTCGGGCCGGTCGTCTCGGCGTACGACGCCGACCTCAAGCCGCTGGCGTTCGTCCAGAAGCCGGAGCCGCCGGTGGACAGCGACGGGTACGAGATCCCGCAGGCGTTGACCGCCAGCACCTACGCCACGCTGCCGGACGCGACCAGCTACATCTCGGTCCGGAACGCCAACGGGTCCCGCGACAGCCGCGCGTACTCGATCAAGGTCACCAACGCCAGCGGCAACGTGGGCACTGCGCCGATCCCCGCCTACCCGGTTAGCGACGTGGTGCCTGGGGACCTGTCCTCCGGTGTCTCGGTCCTTGCCAAGCCCACCGTCACCTTCCCGCGGAACGTCGACGAGAACAGCGTCACCAACGGCGGAGTGAAACTGCTCAACGGCAAGACCGGTGCGGTGATCCCGGCGACCGTCACCTACGACCACGACATCCGCCGGGCGGAGATCTCGCCCGCGTCCCCGTTGGCTGAGGCCACGCCGTTCCGGATCGTCGCCGACGGTGTCGTCTCGCTCGATCCCACGGTGCCGATGGTGCCGTTCACCTCGGTGTTCAGTACGGAGGATCTCCTTCCGCAGCCGGTGCAACTCGTCGGGGTCGGCGCCTACCTGGCCGCCAACCTGTCGTGGACGATCCCGCCGACCACGGACCTCGATCAGGTGATCATCCGCCGTAACGTCGGCAGCAAGGCGCCGACGCCGACCACCGGGACGCTCGTGTACGCGGGCACGGGGAGCGCGGTGAAGGACACCGGGCTGGCGCAAGGTACGACGTACACGTATGCCGCCTGGATCAAGGACCGTGCCGGGCACTACAGCGCCAAGACCGCGGTGAAGCAGTTGCTGGGGATGAAGTCGGGCATCAGCGTGACGTCGACGCTGATCAACTACGGCGGCTCGATCACGCTCAAGGGCAGCACGCTGCGGATCGACAACCTGGCGTACGCCGGGTTGCCCGTGAACGTCTATGTCCGGCCGAAGAACGCGTCGAAGTTCACCTTGCTGGCGGCGCTCAAGACGTCGTCGACCGGGACGCTGTCGATGACGCACAAGCCGCTCGTATCGTCGGTCTACATGCTGACGTTCCCGGGCAACGGGATCCTGATGGGCACCCGTACCGCCGACGTCACCGTCCAGGTCAGGCCGACGATCTCCGCCACTGTGTCGCCGGCGTCGATCCGGCTCGGCGGGACGACCGCGTTCAGCGGGTACGTCGCTCCGGCGCACTACGGCCAGACGGTCTACCTGCAGCAGTACGGCAGCAAGGTCTGGAAGTCGATCGCCTCGGTCAAGCTCAGCACCTCCGGCAAGTACGCCTTCGGCATCAAGCCGGCCGTTCGCGGCCAGATCGCCTATCGCGTCTACTTCCCCGGCGATGCCGATCACGCCCCGGCGTACACCGTCAACAAGATCGTCACCATCAGCTGACGTCAACGAGCTGGGGAGGATCCTGTTCCGATTCGGGGGCAGGATCCTCCCCAGCTTCATTTCCCGGGGCTGTACCTGTGGGTACAGTGGGCGGGTGGAGACGGTGGAGCGGTTGATTCGAAGTACCCAGGAGTTGTTGTGGGAGCGGGGGTACGTGGGGACCTCGCCGAAGGCGATTCAGCGGGCCGCCGATGCCGGGCAGGGGAGTATGTATCACCACTTCGCCGGGAAGGCGGAGTTGGCGAAGGCTGCTATCGAGCGGTCGGGGGCCGAACTCAGGGCTGCCGCAGATGCTCAGCTGACCGGCGAAGGGTCGGCAAGTGCGCGGATCGCCGGGTATCTCGAGCGGGAGCGGGACGTGCTCAAGGGATGCCAGGTCGGCCGGCTGACCGCGGATCCTGACGTGATTGCCGATCCGATGTTGCGGGCACCGGTTGCCGAGACATTCGAGTGGTTGCGGAAGCGGCTGGCCGAGGTAGTTGCGGAGGGCAAGCGTTCGGGTGAGTATCCGGACTCGCTGGATCCGCAGCGGATCGCGGCGACGGTGGCGGCGGTGCTGCAAGGTGGATACGTGCTTGCTCGGGCGGCCGGTTCGTCGGAGCCGTTCGAGTTGGCTGTTCAGGGATTGATCGACTTGTTGCCGGAGGCTACGAAGTGAAGATCGGTGCGGTGTTCCCCCAGCTCGAGATCGGCGCGGATCCGACGGTCGTGCGCGACTGGACGACGACCGTGGAGCAGGCCGGGTACAACCATGTGCTCGCCTACGACCACGTGCTCGGCGCGGATCCCGCGAACCGTCCGGGCTGGACCGGGTACACCGACAAGTCCTTGTTCCACGAGGTTTTCGTGCTGTTCGGGTACATGGCGGCGATCACCACCAAGCTCGAGCTCGTGACCGGCGTACTCGTCCTGCCGCAACGGCAGACGGCGCTGGTGGCGAAGCAGGCCGCCGAGGTCGACGTACTGAGCGGTGGGCGGCTGCGGCTCGGTGTCGGCATCGGGTGGAACCAGGTCGAGTACCAGGCGCTCGGCGTGCCGTTCAAACAGCGTGGAGCGCTTCTGGAGGAGCAGGTCGACGTACTGCGCAAACTCTGGGCCGAGCCGGTGATCTCGTACGACGGCAAGTACCACGAGATCGTCGAGGCCGGCCTGAATCCGTTACCCGCGCGCCAGATCCCGATCTGGTTCGGCGGCACCGCAGACGCGGTACTCCGCCGTACGGGCCGAATCGGCGACGGCTGGATGCCGCAGTCTGCGCCCGACGATCGGGCCCGACAGCAGATCGCGATGATCCGCGAAGCCGCGGAGGCAGCAGGCCGTGATCCGCAGTCCGTCGGCATCGAGGCGCGACTCACCCTCGCCGCCGTACCCGAGCAGGACTGGCCCGCCTTCGCCGACGCCTGGCGCGACCTAGGCGCCACCCACCTCTGCATCAACACCATGAACCTAGGCCTGGCCACACCGCATGACCACGCCAAGGTCCTCGCCGAAGTCCTCCCAAAACTCACCTGACAACCCCAAAAGGTATCTCCCGCGACCTCCCGAGCATCCGAGCAGGTAAGGGGAGTCTCGTCAGGGAGAGGGGACAGCCATGTCCGCCGAGAACGATTTCGAGAAGAGGACCTACAACTACCTACGGCTCGCGATGATCGCGGTTCTGATTCTGCTCGCCGTGGCGATCCTGCGGGAGCGCAGCAAGGCCAAGGACTGCTGGCAGGGCTCGATCAGTGCGTACTACTACACGCCGGTGCACGCGGTGTTCATCGGTGCGCTGGTCACGGTCGGCGCCTGCATGATCGTCCTGAAAGGCGCAACGACTCTCAAGGACGTGCTGCTGAACCTCGGCGGCCTGCTCGCCCCGGTGGTTGCCTTCGTGCCGACCCCGAACGCCGGCAGTTGCTCGTCCGCAGAGATCGTTTCGCGCCGCGCGGCGGTGGACATCGCCAACAACATGTTCGCGTACTTCGTCGTCGGAGGAGTCGCACTCCTGGGCGCGCTGCTCATCGGGCTGACCGCGAAGGGCAAATCCAGGTGGGGCCGGGAACAGGCCGTAGGGTTTGTCGCTTCCGTGGTGCTCTGGCTGGCGGGGATCGTCTGGCTCAAGGCCGATCCGGGCAGCTTCAACCGCAATGCGCACTACACCGCGGCCGCGCTCCTGTTCGCGGCCATCATCGGCATCGTTTTCATGAGTGCACTGGGCAAGCGTCACGAACCGGTCGCCGGGGCGCGGGAGCGGAGGAACTTCGCCCGCGCCTACGGGGTGATCGCGGCCTCGATGCTCGTGTGCCTGGTCATTGGACTCATCGCCAGGTCGTCGGGGATCCTCTGGATCGAGACTGCTCTACTCGGACTCTTCCTGCTGTACTGGGTGCTTCGGACTGCCGAACAATGGCGCGCGGACACGGAGGTCGCCCCGGAGGGCGAAGCGGAGGAGCTCAAGGCGGAATGAACGAGGTTCTCACCACCAAGGACAGGCTGCGGTTGCTGCCGACCGTGGTGGGGCGGTTGGGGACGACCGGGGCCGAGTTGGCGGCGTACTGCCTGGGCAAGCGCGGGGCGCCGTTGCCTCCGGGGGTGGTGATCAGCCCGTGGGGGACGGGATGGGGCGCCGAGGCGAAGAGAGTTGCGGCAGGGGTCCTCGGGCCAGGCTTTCTCGAGCACTCGGTGCGGACCTGGCGGTTCGGGATGGCGTTGGCGTACGCGGACCGAGCTCAGGCGAACGTCGACTCGGACCTGTTGTACGTGGCCGCGATGTTGCACGACATCGGGCTGTTCGCGCCGCTGAAAGGCAGATGCTTCACGGCCGCTGGGGTCGAGGCTGTCCGGGAGACGGCTCCTGCGGGCACCGCGGCGCATGAGATCGCGGACGTGGAAGCCGCGATCTACGAGCATGTCGACATCGAGAAGCCGACCAAACCCCTGTCGTACTACCTCCAGGCGGGGTCGTTGCTCGACGTGGCGGGGACGCGGATCACCAAGGTCGACCCGGTGGTCGTCAGGCAGGCATGCAGCAACCGAGCAGGGTTTCCTGCAGCGTGCAGGTCTGCTTGGCGAGCCGAGTCCCGGAGGTTTCCCGAGGGTCGGGCTGCCTATCTGAAGTTTCCTTTGCTGCTGGGGACCCGGCTCAATCCCCTGCCGCGCTGAGTTAGTGGCGGTTGGCGGTTGAGCCTCGGATTGCTAGGGGGCAGGGGAGGGTGACCGTCTCGGTGGGGCGGTCGGGGTCGGCTATGCGTTGGCGGAGGAGGTTGACGCCGGTTTCGACGATGGCGTGGGTGGGTTGGTCGACCGAGGTGAGGTCGAAGGATTCCCAGGCGGCCATCTCGGTGTTGTCGAAGCCGATCACCCAGACGTCGTCGGGGACTCGCGCGCCGACCGCGCGGGCGCCGTCGAGGATGCCGAAGGCGAGCAGATCGGTGACCGTGTAGATCGCGGTCGGCGGCTTCTTGCGGGACAGCAGCTTCTCCGCGGCGGCGTGACCGTCGGCATGCGGTACGCCGACCGACACCACGTTACTCGGCTTGATCTTCACGCCGGCATCGGCGAGGGCCGCACGGAAACCGAGGTCGCGGTCCCGGGACGTGTTGCCGGTATGGACGAGCGTGACGAGCCCGATGTCGGTGTGGCCGTGGTCGACGAGGTACTTCCCCGCGTCGTATGCGCCCTGCCAGTTGTCGCCGACGACCTGGTCGCACTCGAGCTCGTCGATCCCGCGGTGCAGCAGCACGGTCGGCGTACCCGAGGCGAGCGCCATCGTGTGCAGCTTCGAGTCGTACGTCGCCGAGGTCAGCACGAACCCGTCGACGAGCCGCTGGTGCAGCACCTCGGCGACCGTCTCCTCCGGATCGTGCTCGATGTTCCACAGGATCATGTGCAGACCCGTCGAACTGAGCACGCGCCCGATCTCGTCGAGCAGCTCGGCGTGGAACGGGCTGGTCACGCGCGTCATGAACACGCCGATCGTGTCGGTCCGCCCGGTCTTCATCGCGCGCGCCAACGCGTTCGGCGTGTAGTTGGCGTCCTTCAGCACCTGCAGGACCCGCGCCCGCGTCTCCGGGTTGACCTTCGGATTGTTCGTCAGTACCCGCGAGACCGTCGCCTGCGAAACTCCCGCCAGCCGGGCCAGATCCCTACTCGTCGGTGGTCGTGCCATCGACCCCGCCTCCCCTCGTCGTCCAAATGCTGAACCCTACTCAAGAGTCTCGCCCCAGGCCGTTGACCACGCCGGAGCGAATGTGTATACGTATTCATTGTATACGTATTCATCCCTATGTGGATGGGAGATTCCGGTGCAGACACAACTCTCCAACCTGAGCCGCCGCAGGTTTCTCGCCGGATTGACGGGACTCACGGCTGCCGGAGTGATGGCCGGCTGTGGTGGCAACGGCAACGCAGGCGGGAGTGGGGGCAAGAGCCTCACCTTCCTCAACTGGGAGCAGGTCAAGGGCAACCCGCTGGAGCAGGCGATCAGTGCGTTCGAGAAGGAATCGGGCACCAAGGTCACCATCCAGCCCGCTGTCACCCAGGAATACGACACCAAGATGCGCACGCTGATCGCGGGCGGCAGCCCGCCGGATGTGATGCGAATCAACGACGACTTCGTCCGCGGCTTCTCCCAGCAGGGAGCGCTGCTGGACCTGAAGCCGTACATCGACAAGGACAAGCTCGACACGTCGCAGTTCGCCAAGGAGACGTTCGACTTCCCGCTGCAGCCCGACGGTTCGCACACCGCGTGGGTCCTCGGCTATGAGCCGCGGCTGATCTTCTACAACGTCGATCTGTTCAAGCAGGCCGGCGTACCGCTGCCGCCGACGACGTGGTCGGCCGACGGCTGGACCTGGTCCGACTTCGAGGACAAGGCCAAGAAGCTCACCGACCCGGCGAAGAAGCAGTACGGCGCACTGGTCTACCTGGACACGGGCTACGAGCAGACGTTCACGGTCAACCACGGCAGCCAGACAGGCATCTTCTCCAAGGACGGCACGCAGTTCACGCTGTCGGACTCGAAGGAATCCGAGGCGCTGCAGTGGGCGACCGACCTGACCTGCAAGGACAAGGTGCAACCGCCGTGGTCCGCGCTGCAGCAGGACAGCATCCAGAACCAGATGTTTGCCCAGGGCAAGATCGCGATGATGTTCGCGACCTTCGGCACCGTGCCGTACATGCGCCAGACGGTCAAGGACTTCACCTGGGACGTCGCTCCGCCGCCTGGTGACGTGGAGCAGAAGACCGAGTCCAGCGTGATCGTCTTCTGCGTCCCGAAGAAGGCGAAGAACCCCGATGCGGCCTGGGATCTGCTGAAGTACCTCGCCAGTGAGGACGGCGGCAAGATCCTGCTCCAGGGCGGTGCGTTCACGCCGATCAACCTCAAGGCGGCGGCCGAGCTGGCGCCGAACGGGAAGGCGCCCGCGCATATCGGGCTGTTCGCCGAGGCCGCGAAGCACCTGACCGCGACCAACCAGACCAAGAACACCATCGGCGCCCGCGAGCTGTACCGGCCCGCGCTGGACACCGCCTACAACTGCGAGAAGCCGGTCGCCGACGTTCTCCAAGGCGTCAAATCACAGGTGGAGAACGCCTTGAAGGGTTGATGTCGATGGCAACCATCACGATCACACGCGACACCTCAGACACCGTCAACACGGCCGACGTACGCCGGGCCCGCCGCAAACAGAACCTCACCGGCTGGCTGTTCATCAGCCCGATCGTGGTCGGGGTGGTGGCGTTCCAGTTCTTCCCGATCCTGGTCTCGATCGTCGCGTCGCTGACCGACTGGAACGGCATCTCGCCGCCGAAGTTCGTCGGCCTGAAGAACTTCAGCGAGATGTTCACCGACGACCCGTTGTTCCTGCAGACGTTCAAGAACACGGTCTACTTCACGCTGGCGAGCATCCCGCTGACGATCGGTATCGGCCTGGTCCTGGCCTTGCTGTGCGCTCGTCCGATCCGTGGTGTCGCCTTCTTCCGGACGGCGTACTTCGCGCCGTACGTGACGAATGTGGTGGCGATCGGGTTCGTCTGGTTCTGGTTCTTCCAGCCCGACAACGGCGTGATCAACGGCCTGCTCAGCCAGCTCGGGATCACGGGGCCGCAATGGCTGTCGAGCTCGAGCTGGGCGATGCCGGCCGTGATCATGGTCAGTGTCTGGCAGGGCATCGGCTACCCGATGATCATCCTGCTCGCGGGTCTGCAGGGCCTGCCGAACGAGTTCTTCGAGTCCGCGAAGATCGACGGCGCCGGAGCGTGGCAGCGGCTGCGGTTCATCACGTTGCCGCTGCTGACACCGCACTTCCTGTTCCTGCTGATCACGCAGTTCATCTCGTCGTTCCAGGTGTTCGGCCTGATCTACGTGATGACCAAGGGCGGGCCCGGCCACGCCACCAGCGTCTACATCTACAACATCTATCAGAACGCGTTCAGCTACGGGAAGGTCGGCTACGCCTCGGCGATGGCGTGGATCCTGTTCGTGGTGATCGCGGCCGTCACCTTCCTGCAGTGGAAGCTGCAGAAGAGGTGGGTGTTCTACTCATGAGAATCGTCGGAAAGACTTCGCAGTACGTCGTAATGACGTTGTTCGCGGTCGCGTTCCTGGCGCCGCTGGTCTGGATGATCAGTGCGTCACTGCGGCCGGAGGCGAAGGTGCTCAGCTCGCCGCCGAAATTCCTGCCCACGGACACGCAGTGGAGCAACTACGGCGAGGTGTTCGACCTGATCCCGGTGTTCCTGTGGAACAGCGTCAAGCTCGCAGCCTTCAACGTTGTCGGCATCCTGATCGTCGCCTCGATGGCCGGCTACGCCTTCGCACGACTCAGGTTCGCCGGCCGGGACATCGCGTTCATGGTGCTGCTCGCCACGTCGATCATCCCGGGCATCGCGTACCTGATCCCGCAGTACATCGTCTTCCAGCACATCGGCTGGGTGGACACGCAGTACCCGCTGTGGGTGCCGAAGGTGCTCACGCCGGTGTTCGCGACCTTCCTCATGCGGCAGTCGTTCCTGACCATTCCGAACGAGCTCGAGGACGCCGGCAAGATCGACGGTGCGTCCACGTTCGGGATCTACTGGCGGATCATGCTGCCGCAGACCAAACCGGCGCTCGCCGCGATCGGGGTCTTCACGTTCCTCGAATCGTGGAACGACCTGTTCGGTCCGTTGATCTACATCACGTCCGAGAACCTGCAGACCTTGCCGGTGGCACTCGCGCAGTTCCAGGGCGAGTACTTCACCAAGATCAGTCTGCTGATGGCAGGCGCGACGATCTCCGTCGTACCGGTCATCGCCGTCTTCCTTTTCGCCCAGCGCTATTTCATCCAAGGCATCACGATGACAGGAATGAAGGGGTGAGCATCGTGCCCGATCGGGTCGTTGCCATGCAGATCGGAGCCATTTCGTTCGTCGACGAAGGCGTCGACCAGACACTCGACATCCTGGCCGAGCGCGGCGCGGTCAACGCGCTGTTCCTGGCCACACCGACCTGGACCCGGGGAACCGGCGGCCGGCAGATTCCGGGCCACCCGATCCCCGACCACGGCGTCCAGGAGTACGACCTCGGCTGGGTCGGCGGTAACTACGCGACCCCGCATCCGCAGTACTACGGCAACACCGTGCTCGGCGACGTCGGCCGCGCACCCGAGCACCCCGAGCTGGACCTGCTCGGCGAGGTGATCCCGAAGGCCCGTGAGCGGGGCATCAAGTCGTTCGCGTGGATGGAGGAGAGCGGCGGCGCGCGCGAACTGCGGACGTACCCGAACTTCGCCAAGGTGCTCGAGGTCGACGCCTGGGGACGCCCGGGACGGCGGCCTTGCTTCAACAACCCGGACTACCGCAACTGGCACCTCGGGTTCGTCGAGGACTACGTCCAGAGCTACGAGCTCGACGGCCTGGCCTGGTGTTCGGAGCGGCCCGGTCCGCTGAACATGCTGATGCAGGGCACCGTCGACGTGTCCGAGATCGGCTGCTTCTGTACGCACTGCCGCCGGATCGCCCGCGATCGGGGTATCGATGTCGACCGGGCGATGCGCGGATATCGCGAGCTGGTCGAGTGGAACCAGCGGGTCGGCGCGGGCGAGCGTCCGGTGGACGGCGCGTTCGTGACGTTCTGGCGGATCCTGCTGAACTTCCCCGAAGTACTGTCCTGGCAGACGTTGTGGACCGAGAGCCAGCGGCAGCTGTACCGCGACATCTACGGCGTCACCAAGGCGATCTCGCCCGACGTGCAGGTCGGCTGGCACGTCTACCACAACATCTCGTTCAGCCCGTTCTACCGGGCGGACCAGGACTACACGGAGATGGCGAAGTTCTCGGACTTCATCAAGGTCGTCATCTACAACAACTGCGCCGGCCCGCGGTTCTTCACCTGGGTGAAGAGCATCTGCGGTGCGCTGTTCGCCGACGCGGAGCCCGAGGACGTGTACCCGCTGATGATGAAGCTGCTGCAACTCGACGAGGGTTCGTACGAGAAGCTGCCGCAGACGGGCTTCACCGCGGACTACGTACGCCGGGAGACCGAGCGGGCCGTTGCCGGTGTCGGCGGGCAGAGCGCGATCTACCCGGGGATCGACATCGACATCCCGGTCGGCGTCGCGAAGCAGCGCGGGCTGGAGAAGCCGCGTGACGTCGGCACGAAGATCAACTGGGACGACAACGAGGGTGAGCTGACCGCCTGCACGCGCGAGTCCGTGCGGGACGCGACGCTGGCCGCGTTCGAAGGCGGTGCGGAAGGCGTCGTGCTCAGTCGTAAGTACTCCGAGATGCTGCTGGAGAACCTGTCCGGTGCCGGCGATGCGGTCCGGAGTCTGAAGTGAAGCCTTGGTACCAAAGGACCTTGAGGTGGGCGCAGACGAATCTCACCGAGAAGGATCCGGCCCGGTACGACGCCGAGTGGTGGCGGGAGCACTGGCGTCGTACCAAGGTGCAAGGGGTGATCGTCAACGCCGGCGGGATCGTCGCGTACTACCCGAGCAAGTTCGAGCTGCAGCACCGCGCGGAGTACCTCGGTGATCGCGATCTGTACGGCGAGATCGCCAAGCTCGCGCAGGAGGACGGGCTGACGGTGCTGGCCCGGATGGACTCGAACCGGGCGCACCAGCCGTTGTACGACGCGCATCCGGACTGGTTCGCGATCGATGCCGACGGCAACCCCTATCGTGCCGGGAAGTTGTACGTCGCCTGTGTGACAGGCCCGTATTACAAGGACTTCCTGACCGGGATCCTCGAGGAAATCATTGAACGCACTGAACCGGACGGGTTGACCGACAACAGCTGGAGCGGCCTCGGACGGGACTCGATCTGCTACTGCCCGAACTGTCGCGACAGCTTCGGGCAGGACCTCCCGGCATCGCCGGACTGGGCCGATCCGGTCTACCGGCAGTGGATCCGCTGGAGTTACGACCAGCGGCTGGCGGTGTGGGATCTGAACAACGAGGTCACGCGGCGCGCTGGTGGTCCGGACTGCTTGTGGATCGGGATGAACGGGGGCGAAGTAGTTGCTCAGAGCAAGAGGCTGCGCGACGACGTCGAGATCTGCAAGCGGGCGTCGATCTTCATGCTGGACTCGCAGTGGCGGCACGAGGAGTCCGGGTTCCAGGCGAACGCGGATTCCGGCAAGCGTCTGCACGGGCTGCTCGGTTGGGACACGCTGATCCCGGAGAGTACGGCGATGTACGACGCCGGCGTACCGACGTTCCGGCTCGGGAGCAAGCCTGAGCCCGAGGCGCGGATGTGGGCGCTCGAGGGGTGGGCCGGCGGGATCCAGCCGTGGTGGCACCACATCGGGTCGGTGCATGACGACCGGCGGCAGTATGCAACGGCGCAGCCGCTCTTCGAATGGCACGAGGCCAACGAGGAGTTCCTCGTCGATCGGGAGCCGGTGGCTACGGTCGGGCTGTTGTGGAGTCAGCGCAGTGTCGACTTCCACGGGAAGGACGAACCGGAGACGGTGAGTCAGCTGCCCTACCGCGGGTGGGTGGATGCGCTCGTCCGGGCACGCATCCCGTACCTGCCTACGACTGAAGTTGATGACCGCTTCGAGGTAATCGTCGTGCCGAACGTCGGTGTGCTGACCGACGAGCAGATCGCCCAGCTGCAGGCCTACCGCGGCCGCTTGGTCGTGACCGGGGAATCGGGGCTCTACGACGAGTGGGGCGATCGCCGGGATGACTGGGCGTTGGGCGACCTGCTGGGAGTCCGGCACGCGGGCAAGCGGCTGGGCGACGGGACGGTGACCGACTGGGAGAACTACGACAGTCACAGCTACCTGCGGATCGAGGACCGATCGGTTTTCGACGGCGACACCGACGTACTGCCGTTCGGTGGGCAGCTGGAGGTGGTGGAGGCCGACAAGCCTGCGCTGACCTGGATTCCGCCGTTCCCGATCTATCCGCCGGAGAAATCGTGGATGGAGGAGCCGCAGAGCGACACCCCGGCTCTGGTCCTCGGCGAGCGTACGGCCTACCTCGCGGCGGACCTCGATCGGCAGTACGCGAAGCATCACCACCCGGATCACGGGAAGGTGCTCGCGAACCTGGTCCGGCACGACGGCATCCCGCTGCGCGTGGACGGTGCCGGCGTACTCGATTGTCAGCTCTACCAGCAGGGTGACCGGCACATCCTGCACCTGGTCAACCTTGATCAGGGTGGCGCGTGGCGCGGTCGTCTGGAGGAGTTCACGCCCGCCGGCCCGTTCACGGTGTCGCTCAGAGTGACCGGGTCGAGAGCGCGACTCCTCGTCTCGGGTGATGAGGTAGAAGTGAAGGAGCAGGACGGCTGGATTACGGTCGAGGTAGACCGGATCACCGATCACGAAGTCGTAGTACTGAGCTAAGGGAGCGACACGTGTCCATCGACGTCACCGGCCCGATGAACGAGCGGTACGACGAGATTCTCACCGAGCGTGCGCTCGGACTCATCGAGACGTTGCACCGCACGTACGACGGGCGGCGGAAAGAGCTGCTGGAGCGCCGCGAGCAGCGGGTCGCGGAGATCGCGGCCGGGGCGTCGCTGGGATTCCTGCCGGAGACGAAGGACGTCCGGGACGACCCGGAGTGGCGGGTTGCGCCCGCCGCTCCGGGTCTGATCGACCGGCGGGTGGAGATCACCGGCCCGACCGACCGCAAGATGACGATCAACGCGCTGAACTCCGGCGCCAAGGTCTGGCTGGCCGACCAGGAGGACGCGAACACGCCCACCTGGGAGAACGTGGTCGGTGGCCAGCTCAACCTGCTCGACGCGATCACCCGGCGGATCGACTTCAGCACCGACGCGAAGAGCTACGCGCTGAAGCCGGACGAGGAGCTTGCGACGATCGTCGTACGGCCGCGGGGCTGGCACCTGCCGGAGAAGCACATCCAGGTCGACGGTGAGCCGGTCAGCGGCTCGCTGGTCGACTTCGCGCTGTACTTCGCCGCGTGCGCGGAGCTGCAGATCGCCCGCGGGCAAGGACCGTACTTCTACCTGCCGAAGATGGAGTCGCACCTCGAGGCACGGCTCTGGAACGACGTGTTCACGACGGCACAGGACACGATCGGCATCCCGCGCGGGACGATCCGCGCGACCGTGCTGATCGAGACGTACCCGGCCGCGTTCGAGATGGAAGAGATCCTGTACGAACTGCGGGACCACTCCGCGGGGTTGAACGCCGGGCGCTGGGACTACATGTTCAGCGTGATCAAGACGCACCGGACCCGCGGCACGGACTTCCAGCTGCCGGACCGCAACAGCGTGACGATGACCGTGCCGTTCATGCGCGCGTACACCGAGCTCCTGGTGCGGACGTGCCACAAGCGCGGCGCGCACGCGATCGGCGGGATGGCGGCGTTCATCCCGAGCAAGGACCCGGCGGTCAACGAGCAGGCGTTCGCGAAGGTCGAGGCCGACAAGACCCGCGAGGCCGGCGACGGCTTCGACGGCTCGTGGGTCGCGCACCCGGGCATGGTCGAGACCTGCCGGACCGTGTTCGACTCGGTGCTCGGCGACAAGCCGAACCAGGTCGACAAGCTCCGCGAGGACGTTGCCGTGACGGCCGATCAGCTGCTCGACGTCGCCTCCACGCCGGGTGAGGTCACCGAGGCCGGCCTGCGCAACAACGTCAGCGTCGCCGTGCAGTATCTGGCCGCCTGGCTCGAGGGCACCGGTGCCGTCGGCATCTTCAACCTGATGGAGGATGCCGCGACCGCCGAGATCTCCCGCTCACAGATCTGGCAGTGGCGCCACAACCAGGTCGTCCTCGACACCGGCGAGACCGTAACCACGGATCTGGTCGAGCGGATCGCGGACGAGGAGATCGACAAGCTCGGCAACCCCGACCGCTACGACGCCGCCCGCTCGCTGTTCCTCGAGGTGGCCCTCGCCGACGAGTACACCGACTTCCTGACCCTCCCGGCGTACGAACGCTTCAGCTGACAAGGAGATCTGCCGCCTGTCGGGATCGCTGGTCTCGATCTTTTCGGTAATGGCCGTAAAGCGTTGACATCGACGCTGTGACGGCCCTACGGTCGCGACCATAAGTCGAGTTCCGGACGCCAGAAAGGCGGCACTCCCTTGCCCAAGCCTGTGTGGTCTAGCTCGGTGCCGCCGGTCGGTCAGACCCGGCGCGACTTCCTGCGACTGTCGGGTCTGACCATCGCCGCACTCGGCGGCAGCTGGTCGCTGACCGGCTGCGGACTGTTCGGCGACGACAACGACAAGGCCGCCAACGGCCAGTCGACGCTGAAGATCGACTACGTCCCGGTCGAGGTGCTCGACCCTCAGGTGATCACCAACGGCATGTGGATCCTCAGCCGGGGGATCTCCGAGGGCCTGGTCACCCAGACGGAGAAGGGCGACAACGTCCAGCCGGCCGTCGCGTCCGAGTGGAAGGTCTCGGATGACAACCTGACCTACACGTTCACCCTGCGGGACAAGGCTCAGTGGTCCGACGGCAAGCCGGTCGTCGCCAAGGACTTCGAGCGGACCTACAAGCGGCTGTTCACCCCGGCGGGCGGCTCGGCCGGCGGCACGACGCTCGGCGCCAACAGCTACCAGACCGCGACCGGGATCAAGGGCGCCCAGGACTTCCTGTCCGGCGTGCTGACCGACTGGTCGAAGGTCGGCGTGAAGGCGAACGGGGACCATGAACTGGTCCTCACGCTCTCGAACCCTAATCCGGACTTCCTGCTCGCGCTGACGCACCCGGCGATGCTGCCGCTGCCGATGGATCTGGTCGAGGGCAAGCCGAAGGACTGGCAGAACCCGCCCAACTACGTGTCCAACGGCCCGTACACGGTCACCGAGTGGGTGGCGAACTCCCGGCTGATCCTGGTGCCGAACGAGAAGTACTGGGACCGCGACAACGTCAAGGTGGACCGGATCCAGGTCAACCTGGTCGAGCCCAGCGCGGCGGCGACCGCGACCGTTCCGTACGAGAACGGCGAGACAGACCTGGTCCAGCTCGCCGGCCCCGACGTACTGCGGTTCCAGAAGGACGCGGACCTGTCGAAGCAGCTCGAGCAGACCGAGAACTACAGCATCCTCTACCTCGCGAAGCTGCGTAGCCAGCACAAGGCGATGGAGGACGTCCGGGTCCGCAAGGCGCTGTCGCTCGCGCTCGACCGCAAGACGCTGGCCGGTGTGCAGCCCGGTCAGGAGCCGGGTGTCTCGCTGGTGACGAGTCGGACCGCCGGCTGGGACGAGAGCATCGGGATCAAGGATGACGCTGCCGAGGCGAAGCGGCTGCTCGCCGAGGCCGGCTACCCGAACGGTCAGGGTCTGCCCCCGGTTCGGCTCCTGGTCGGCGTACCGGACACCACGCTCGCCGACGCGATCGTGGACAGCTGGACCAAGCAGCTCGGCATCAAGGCGAGCGTCGACCACGTCGAGGCCGGTGTGTACACCGAGCGGCGCTGGCAGGTCCAGAAGGGCAACTACATCGGCTTCTACTACGGCACGTTCGCCGGGCTGCCGACGTGGCCGACGATGGTCGGGTCGCTGTGGTCGCCGAAGAACGTGCAGGAGATCAGTCTGCCGAGCGATCAGTGGCAGAAGTATCAGGCGTTGCAGGACAACAAGAACCTGAAGCCGGCCGACAAGACCGCACAGCTCAACGCCGTACTGGCCGAGCACGCGACGGCTCCCGCGCGGGAGATCGGTGCGCTGGTCGACAAGGCCAACGTCGAGCCGGACGACGCGAAGCGGATGGGCTTGTACAAGCAGGCGGCCAAGCTGCGCGAGGAGCAATACCTGTACCTGCCGGTGCTTTGGCTGAGTCTCTTCCACGCGGTCAAGCCGAAGGTGCACGGCCTGCAGTTGCGCGCGTACCCGGACTACTTCTACCTCAAGCCGCTGAGCGTAGGGAGCTGACCGTGGGGCTCGCCGTCTACATCGGAAAGCGGCTGGTGCGGTTGGTCCTGTCCTTGATCGCGGTGTCGATCCTGACGTTCACGCTGCTACAACTTGCCCCTGGCAACTTCGCCGACCTGCAGCGGGTGAACAGCGGCGCGACGAACTTCGGTGGCGTCGGCACCGAGTCGATGGTCGGCGAACTCGAGACCCGGTACGGCGCCGACGTACCGGTCTGGAAGCAGTACCTGATCTTCATGAAGGGCGCGGTCGTCTGGGACTTCGGGCCGTCGTACAAGTATGCGAGCCGGAATGTGCAGGACATCATCGCCGAGGCGTTCCCGGTGTCGGCCACGCTGGCGTTGCTCGCGGTCCTGCTCGCGCTGCTGATCGCCGTACCGGTCGGGGTGTTCGCGGCGTTGCGGCAGAACAGCAAGACCGATCACGGGACGATGTTCGTGGTCACGCTCGGGCACGCATTGCCCAGTTATCTGAGTGCGGCGTTCATGATCTTGTTGTTCTCGGCAACCTTGAAGTTGTTGCCT
Organism: Kribbella rubisoli; assembly: GCF_004217145.1. Classification (GTDB taxonomy): domain Bacteria; phylum Actinomycetota; class Actinomycetes; order Propionibacteriales; family Kribbellaceae; genus Kribbella; species Kribbella rubisoli. The sequence goes on from NZ_SHKR01000013.1 coordinate 691,534, forward strand.
TCCGGCGGCTGGAACGGCCCGAAGGACCTGATCCTGCCGGTGCTCGCGCTCAGCCTCGGGCCGGCCGCGGTGCTGGCGCGGTACGTGCGGTCGAGCATGCTCGAGACGTTGCGCGAGGAGTACGTCACCGCTGCGATCGCCAAGGGCGGCCCACGGCGTACGGTCATCGTCCGGCATGCGCTGCGCAACTCGTTGATCCCGTTGGTCACCGTGGCTGGTCCGCTCCTGGCGGCGCTGATGACGGGCACTGTTTTTGTCGAGGCGCTGCTGCGGATCCCGGGTCTCGGGCTGTACTTCGCGAACGCGGCGGCGAGCCGGGACATGCCGCTGCTGATGGGTACGGCGTTGTTCTTCGCGCTGATCCTGATGGTGACGAACCTGGCCGTGGACCTGATCTATCGCTTCCTCGATCCCCGAATCCGCACGGTGGGAGGTGTGTCCGATGACGGCCACTGAGGGCATCTCGGCCGCCGCCGGCGAGTCCGAGCAGGCTGAGCGGGCTGCGCGTGGGCCGTTGGCTCGGGCGTGGTCGCGGTTTCGCAAGCACCGGTTGGCGTTCGGCAGTCTGATCTTCTGCTCGCTGCTGATCATCACCGCGATCGCGGCGCCGCTGATCGCGCCGTACGGCTATGAAGAGACCGACATCCAGCACAAGCTGGCCGGGCCTGGCTCCGAAGGGCATCTGCTCGGGACCGACCTGCTCGGGCGAGACATTCTCAGCCGGTTGATCTACGGTCTGCAGACAGCGCTGACGGTTGCCTTTGGCGCGGAGTTGACCGCGCTCGTGCTGGCGTTGGCGATCGGACTGCTCGCCGGGTATCTCGGCGGCCGGGTCGAATCGTTGCTGATGGCATTCACCGATGTCATGTACGCGTTCCCGAGCTACCTGTTCGCGGTGGTGATGGTGACGGTGCTCGGCCGCAGCATCTTCGCGCTGGTGGTCGCGATCGGGATCGCGTCCTGGGTCACTCAGGCCCGGCTGGTCCGGGCGCAGGTGATGACGATCAAGGAACGCGAGTACGTCGAGGCGGCCAGGTCGATGGGCGCGAAGGGCAGCACGATCGCGATCCGGTACATCCTGCCGAACGCGATCGGGCCGATCCTCGTCACCACCAGCTTCGCGATCCCCGCCGCGATCGCCGCCGAGGCGGGCCTCGCCCTGCTCGGTCTCGGCGTACAGCCGCCGACGCCGTCGTGGGGCGCGATGATCAGCGAGGGCAGTCGATATCTGCTGGCGGCGCCGCACATGCTGGTCGCTCCGGCGGTGCTGTTCGCGCTGACTTTGCTGGCGTTCACGTGGATCGGCGACGGCGTACGGGATGCTTTCGACCCGAGCGGGGAGCAGCGATGAACGACGAGGCTTTGCTGTCGGTGCGTGACCTGCGGACGACGTTCGGCAGTTCGTTGACCGCGGTCGACGGCGTGTCGTTCGACGTACGGCGTGGGCAGGCGCTCGCGATCGTCGGCGAGAGCGGCAGCGGCAAGAGCGTGACGATGCGCAGCGTGATGGGCATCCTGCCCCGGACCGCGCGGATCACCGGCGGCCAGGCGTACTTCGGCGGCCGCGACCTGCTCGCGATCGGCGACAAGGAACTGCGCAAGATCCGCGGCCGCGAGATCGCGATGGTCTTCCAGAGCGCGATGGAGGCGATGAATCCGACGCTGACGCTGGAACGCCAGCTGACCGAACATCTGATCTGGCACGGTTTGTGCAACAAGGCCGAAGCGCGCAAGCGGGCCGTGCGGGCGCTGGGGGATGTCGGGATTCCTGATCCGGAGAAGCGGATTCGCACGTACCCGTTCCAGCTGTCCGGCGGCATGCGGCAGCGGGCGATGATCGCGATGGCGATGGTGACCGAGCCGGATCTGCTGATCGCCGACGAGCCGACGACCGCTGTCGACGTCACTGTCCAGCGTCAGATCCTGGACCTGTTGAAGGGGCTGAAGGATCGCGGCACTGGCGTCATCATGATCACGCACGATCTCGGTGTGGCTCGGTACTTCTGCGACGACGCGGTGGTGATGTACGCCGGTCGCGTGGTCGAGCGGGCGCCGATGGCTTCGCTGCTTGACGATCCACGGCATCCGTACACGGTCGGGCTGCTCGGGTCGAGCGTTGAGGTCGGCGGGCGGGAGTTGGCGCTGCGGCCGATCCCTGGTAGTCCTCCGGATCTGTCGCGGCGGCCTGTGGGGTGTGCGTTCCATCCTCGCTGCCCGCGTGCCGAGCTGCCCCGGTGCCAGACCGAGCAGGAGATCCTGACCATCGGCCCCGACCGGGACGCCGCCTGCTGGAAGGTGACCGTCGATGCCTGACGAACTGGTCCGCGCCGAGTCGGTCACCAAAGTCTTCCGGACCCGTGCGGGTGAAGTCCGTGCTGTCGACGACGTTTCGCTCACCGTGCATCGTGGCGAGACGCTCGGCCTGGTCGGCGAGAGCGGCAGCGGGAAGTCGACGGTGGCACGGCTGATGATGGGGTTGCAGCCGTGTACGTCGGGCCGCGTCGTGTTCGACGGGAACGACCTCGGCCAGCTGCCGGCACGCGAGCTGCGGGTCCTGCGGCCGCGGATGCAGATGGTCTTCCAGAACCCGTACGGCTCGCTCCTTCCACACTTCAGCGCAATCGGCAACGTGATGGAGCCGCTCCGCCTACACGAGCGCGGCGACAAGGCATCGCGCCGTACTCGCGCACTAGAACTCCTCGACCTCGTCGGCATCAACACACACAACGCCGAGCTATACCCGCGCCAGTTCTCCGGCGGTCAACAGCAACGGATCGCCATCGCGCGCGCATTGGCCCTCGAGCCAGACCTCCTGGTGTGCGACGAGCCAACCTCCTCGCTGGACGTCTCGATCCAGGCGCAGATCCTCGAACTGTTCACCGACCTACGAAACCGCCTCGGCCTCTCCATGCTGTTCATCTCCCACAACCTCGCCGTAGTAGAACGCCTAGCCGACCGCGTAGCCGTGATGAACAAAGGCCAGGTAGTCGAAGAAAGCCCAACCGAAACGCTCTTCCGCGCCCCCCAAGACCCGTACACCCGCCAACTCCTCTCCGCCGTCCTCCCAGTCCGCGCGGAGTAAAAACAGGAAGGGTTGTCCGCGCGTGTTGGGCCTTCTCTGCTGGTGTACGAGGGGAGAGGGCACAACAGCAGGGGAGAACCCTGGGGTGGCCAGTTTGGCCGGGAGTGGGGCGAGTGTTGGAGGTTTGGTGTCGGGATTGAGGGGGGCTGTCGTAGGGTTGCCGTTGATGTGCGAAGTTGGCTCGTCGCAGGTGGGGGAAGCGGGGTTGCTCGGGGTGTTGCCTGGGGGCTTCGAGGGGTAGGGCTCCGTTGGGGCGGGGTGTTGAAGGTGGCGTGGGGGCACGTGGAGGGTTTCGTCGGGCGGGGCGCGTCGGCCCGATCCGGAAGACCAGCGACGCTAAGCCTCAGATCGCCGTGCTCCTCGGCTCCGCTGCTCTCGGACTGCGACGAGCTGCGTTCTCTGTCTAGATTTCAGGAGTTGGCCGATGGATGACGAGATTCAGCTGATCAGTGACGGTGATGGGTTGGCGGTTCTCGGGGATCCGGCGGCTGTCGAACGCTTTTTGGTCTCTGAGGGACTGGAATCGAAAGATCTCGGGTTGCCGCGGCTTGGATCTGTTCTCAGTGCCGGGGCTGTTGCCGCACAGGCGGGTTCAGAGATTGCGGCCAACTCGGGTCGTTGGATGAAGATGACCAAGGATTCCGCGCGGCTTGTCGAGAAGCATGGGCTGAGGAAGAACGCCAATGGTCTCAACACTGGTGTGTTGAAGGGGAGTCACGGCCAGATCAAAGGGTTTGTCGAATTCACGAAGGGGTCGCTGCTGACCAACCCGGCGGTGCTGGCCGGGGCGGCGGGGATTATGGCGCAGCTTGCTATGCAGCAGGCTATGGATGAGATCACCGACTATCTCGCCACGATCGACAAGAAGGTCGACGACGTACTCCGCGCGCAGAAGGATTCTGTGTTCGCGGACCTGATCGGCGTGGACTTCGTACTGCGGGAGGCCATGACGATTCGGGAGCAGGTGGGCAGGGTCTCCGAGGTCACGTGGTCGAAGGTGCAGGCCACCACGCTGACGATCGCGACAACTCAGGCGTACGCGCTGCGCCAGCTCGACGCACTCGCGGAGAAGCTGGAGGGCGAGTCCAAGATCGGTGAGCTTGCCAAGACGGCCAAGGAAGCCAAGTCCACGGCCCAGGAATGGCTCGCCGTACTGGCCCGCTGCTTCCAGCTGCAGGACGCGATCGCCATTCTCGAACTCGACCGCGTCCTCGACGCCGCTCCGGACGAGCTGGACCACCATCGCCTCGCCCTCCGCGCTGCACGGAACAATCGGTTGGACCTCATCTCAAAGAGCACCGAGCGCCTGATGGCACGCATGGACGCGGCCGCTGGTACGGCGAACACCAAGGTGCTGCTGCACCCGACCTCGTCCCGGGAGGTGGTGGACTCGAGCAACCATGTCGCGCAGAACGTCGTGGAGTTCCACGGGCGGCTCGGGATCGAGCGCGGTCGGGAGTCGTTGGAAGCGAGAAGGTGGACGGACGCGGCCACGGAGGTACGCGACAAGGCGTTCGACGCGGGGGCAGACGGCGTCGGTGCCGCCAAGCGCCTCGGCAACGAGACGTTCGACCTGGCCAGATCGACGACGGGCAAGCTCTCAAGCCGGCTCACCGATCGAGTACGTCGGCGGCGTACCGACGAGGAAGCCGACCAGCAAGACTGAGCGCTAAGCCAGGTCGAGGTTGGACGTGAGCTGGCGCAGCTGGTCGAGCTTGCCGGGGACACCTCGCAGTAGATCGGCGATGGCGGCGTCGATTGTCGCGGGTTCGCCCATCCAGCTTGCGGCAGTGGCCTCGCCGAGTGAGACGCGGATCTGCTCGGCGAGAATCTGTAGGTGATTTCGGGTCACGCCGAGGAAGAGGTCCGGTCCTGCCCATCCGAGCTCCCCACCGGCTTCGGCGTACGCCGTGAGGATCTTGTTGATCTGCTCGGGGTCGCCGGCGCCGAAGATGTACGCGACCCGGCCGGCCTCGAGGGCCGCGCTGTCGGTCCGCACGCTGTCCCAGTCGACGAGGACAGGGCCGGACTCGGACATGACGATGTTGTGGGTCTTGAAGTCGCCGTGCGTTGTGACGATATCCGGGGCGACGTCGAGCAGTTCCGTGATGCGCTCGGTGGCCGCGAGGATGTGCGGAAGGCAGTCCGCGCACAGGCCCGCCCAGGGCACATCACGATCTCTAGCCATGGCGAACCAGCCCGCCCAGATCTCAGGCGATTGAATAGCGGGCCGCCACCACTCAGGCAGGCCAACCGCGCCGATTGGCTGCAGTTGATGGACTTGCGTCATGGTCCGCCCGAGCCAGACGGAGACGTCTCGGTCGTACGTCCGGTGCTCGATCCATCGGTAAACCCGAAACACCCGATCCTCGATGCGGGTCAGCCAATCCAGGAGCGGATCGATCGGCATGACCGGTCCTGGCATGTCGATGCGTGCTGCCCGCGCGTCGCGCTCGAACGCCATCGCGACAGCCAGCCCGTCGATCAACTGACTGCCGATAGTCGGAAAGTACCCTTTGACGAAGTAGCTTCCGGTCGAGGTGTTGAGCCGCCACGTATCGGCACCGCCCCGCCTGAAGTGCACAAGCTCGCCGGCGGGCTCCCCCAGATCGAACGCGATCGCGACTTCTCTCGGGGACGGCGTGTACAACGGTTCCCTCCAAGATCCCTGTAGCTACAGCGGATTCGTCAATGGTTCCAACGGCGGCTGGCAACGCAAGGTTCCTGCAGGACCACAACCGAAGCGAGGTCGTGAGCTGAACGGATGAGGGGTTGACCCCTGACTTGGTCGGTTGTACCCGCTGCATTCAAGGGGCCAACCGACAAGCTCGGGGTCAACCCGTCATATGGCGCGCGCCGCTAGTTCGTTTCGTTGACTGCGCTGGTGATGGTGGTGGTTATTGCTCGGGTTTGGTCTTCGGTTCCTAGTAGGTAGGTTTGCGGGAGCCAGATCGTTTCCGCCGAGACTGTGTCGGCGTTCGGGCAGTCGGCATCGGGGTACGGCTGGCCGAGCTTCTCGGTGATGGCTTTCGACTCTCGGAGTACGGCGGCGTTGCGGTGCAGGGGGACGTAGCCGCTGGAGGCTCGGGTGAAACCCGCTGTGGCAAGGGACTGTAGGACCGCTTCGCGGTGGTCGGGGAGGCGGAGCAGGAAGAGGTGGCGGCCGTGGGCTGTGATGGCTGGGTCTTCGGGGGCGAGGTGGATGCCGTCGACGTCGCGGAGTAGGTCCGTCAGGAGGCGGGCGTTGCGTTCGCGGACCTCCTGGACCGCTGGGTGGCGGCGGAGCTGGACGCGCAGTATCGCGGCCTGGAACTCGGTCAACCGCAGGTTGTAGCCGACGGCCTCGTGTTGATACCAGCCGCCGCCCGGCACCCGGCCGACGTTGACCAGCGAGTACAGGGCACCGGCCAACTCATCGTTGTCGGTGAGCACGGCGCCGCCCTCGCCGGCCGTGATGTTCTTGCTGCTCTGGAAGCTGAACGTGCCGAGGTCGCCGATCGCGCCGACCGGACGGCCTTTGTACGCCGCCCCGTGTGCCTGGGCCGCGTCCTCGATGATCGTCAGGCCGTGACGCCTGCCGAGCGCCGTGAAGGCGTCCAGATCCGCTGGCCGGCCGGCGAGATGGACGACGATGACTGCCTTCGTCCGCTCGGTGATCGCGGCCTCGACGGCAACAGGATCGAGCAGGTGGGTGTCCAGGTCCACGTCCGCGAAGACAGGAACCGCACCGACGAACAGCGCCGCCGAAGCAGTCGCGATGAAGGTGTACGGCGGCACGATCACCTCGTCGCCGATGCCGACGCCCGCGGCCCGCAGCGCCGCCGCGATGGCCAGCGTCCCGTTGCTCAGGCAGATCCCGAAACCCGCCTGCTGGTACGCCGCGAACTCCCGCTCGAACGTCGCGACGACATCGCCGCTCGTGCTGCCCCAGTTCCCCGAATTCAGTACCTCGAGCAGCGCTTTCGCCTCATCATCGTCGTACTGCGGCCACTCAGGCATCATGGTGTGATCACCCATCTGTTGTCTCCGGCAACGAGATCTGCGGACAGTTCGACGAAGGACCGGCCGTGCCGTACGACGATCCGGGCCGATCCCTCACCCTCCTTGACGATCGGGTCCGAACCACCTTCGGGTACGGCGAGCAGCACCGCGGCACCCTCGACAAGCTCAATCGCAAACGCCTGCACAGCAAGCCCGTCCGCTACCGGCTCGACCGCCAGCGTCACGCCGCGCCGACTGCGTTCCCACGCGTTGATCCGTCCGGCCGTCCACCACGGCATACCGCGCCGTCGCGCCTCGGCGGCCAGCTCGATACATGCTGACCGCGTCGCCGGGCGCTTGTGCAGGTGCGGGCCGTGAAAGAGGAAGTGCGCAACACCGTGGACAGCCTGTGCCCCGTCCAGGATCACATCGCGTACGGCGGAGTGGCCCGCCCACGCGAGATCCTGCGTGTGCAGCGGCAGATTCAGTACGTCGAACAACCGGTTGCCCTCAGCAACCGGTCCCATCGGGTACGAAACGTGTGCCGCGCCGAACACGAACCCCACATCACCCTGCTTGCTCGGCCCGCGCGATTCGTCGATCTGGATGCCGAGTCGCTCGCACCAGATGTAGAACTCGGTCCAGCCTTCCCAGCGGGTGTAGTGGTTCTTGTTCGAGATGATGACCTCGGTGCCCGTGACGGCCTGCGCCCAGGCGTACTGCGCCCGCATCTGCGGCCAGCCCCATACCGCTAGGTCGGCGTCGCCCATCGCGTTGTAATGCAGGGCATTCTCGTGTCCTGCCGCGGTGATCGCCGTGTGCAGCTCGGCGGAGTACCCGCCGGGGAAGACATGACACCAGGTGACTTCGACGTCGGCCTCGGCGAACGCGTCGAGTGCCGCCTGGCCCTCTTCCTCCTCGTTGCCGTCGGAGTCGTGCGACATGTGCGCGACCGCGTCGACTCCAGCCGGCCAGTACCCGAGCCACGGCACCACGGCGCCGGCTTGTTCGGCGCCCCACCACAGGCTCTGCGCGAACAGCGAGCACCACCAGTCGGCCTGCGGCTGGTCGAACATCGGTACGGCGCTCGGTGGTGGATACGTATGCACGAACGGCTCGACCAGTTCTGGCTCGCCCGGCGGCATCGCCCGGTCCCGTTCGAAGCTGAGCGTCATCCCGTCCTCGCACTTGAGGACGCCGTCGTCGATCGGCGCAGTACCGTCGGCGGCCGGCTCGCCGTCGGCGGTCACGACGTACCCCTGCTGGATGCGGACGATGCTCTGCCAGAGGTCGACGCCGTACGTCAGCACGATGCCCGCACCGAGCCGGCGAAGCGTGATCGCGGCCGAACCCGAGGAGTCCCAATGGGCGAGCACCTCGACGTCCGAACCCGTGAGCCGACTCCCGCCGACAGCGTGCAGCGGAACAGGTGGTCGAGACGACCACACAGCGCTCTCCGCCAGTACAACGTGGTCTTCCAGCACTGAGCCGTCAGCCGATACCCCTGCAAGTGCAGACAGCGGACCGGGATCGCCGACCAGGATCAGTACGCCGCCGTCGCGCACCCACTGCTCAAGCCCGGGGTCCGCCTCAGCAGTGGTCGCGACGATCAATACACCGCCATCCGAAACACCGGCTTCGGACAGCGGGATCTTCAGATACGGCAGGCGGAGATGACCGAGCACCTCATCCAGATAGACCCACCAGGCGTCCTGACCCGCCCGATGGGCCCGCTCCGACGCCACCTGGTTGTCCACGACCGAGACCGCATGACGTTCTCGCACCCCGCCAACCCTGCCGTACCCCGCTACTGTCGGCAAGACCTAAATATCAGTTATGGACGCCCGTAATAACTACCGATGGTCTGATGCAGGCGGGTCGACATTGACGGTCGGGATGCCGCCACCGGCCCGCGCGATGATGGCGAGCGACGGGTCCGAGCTGGGGTTGCTCTCGCGGTGGATCGTGAAGCCCGGCACATGCACGAAGTCGCCGGCCACCGCGTCGAGGTACTCGTCGGTGCCTTCGAACTCGAGGCGGAGTACGCCGCGGACGATGTAGAGGCTGCTCTCGTTCTTGTCGTGGTGGTGCCAGCCGGAGATCGCGCCGGGCTGGGTGACGACCTGGCCGGCCCACAGGATCGGGAGTTCGAAGGCTCGCATCCGGAGCATGCCGTCGGTGGGATCGGCGGCGACCAGATCGCCGGCCTTGATCACGCGAACACGTTCAGCCATATCGCCAGTCTGCCTCCGTCCGGCTCCGGCGGGAACACTGGTCGGCGTGCACGACGTAGGCTGCGCGGATGGCGAGTATTGTGTTGCGAGTTCGGCTCATCAGCGGTGACCAGCTCGACGTGACCTTCGAGGAGCCGCAGGCGGCGGACGACGTCGTGATCGAGCACGCCGTCACAGCGCTCTCCGGCGATAACGGCACGCTCCGGTGCAGACACGGCGAACGGGTTCTCGTGCTGTACGCGCGCGGCGTCGCGGCTCTGGAGATCGCTCCACGCGGCGCGGTGCTGTAACCCGGCTCAGCGAGCCAACTGCGGCGCGAGCGCCTTCGCGACGGCGGCGGTCTCGGCGTAGACGCCGGGCTTGCCGGCCTGTGCGCAGCCCTGTCCCCACGAGACGACACCGAGCAGTCGGCCGTTCAGGACGAGCGGACCGCCGGAATCGCCTTGGCAGGCGTCGATCCCGCCGTTGAGGTATCCGGCGCAGACGTTGGTCGCGGCGGCGTACCCGTTGCTGAAGTAGCTCTTCACCGCCAGGCAGGTCTTGTCCCCGAGGTCCGGCACCGCCGCCTTCTGCAGTGTGTCGTCCAGTCCGGTCCCTTCCGTGTCACCCCAGCCGTAGACGGTCGGTACGACGCCATTGCGATCCGCCCGCGCCCGCGTCTCCAGCGGCAGCACCGGCACTCCGGTGAACGGCTTCGCCAACGTCAGTACGGCGAAGTCGTAGCGGTTGTCCTTGGTGTTGTACCGGGGGTCGATCCACACCTTGCTGATCGCCGACGCCTGCCCGACAGACTCGTCCGCGAGGTTCGCCCGCCCCTGCACGGCGTAGTACGTGGCGATGTCCTCGTCCATACAGTGCGCGGCGGTGATGATCTTGTTCGGCCTCACCAGCGCGGCGCCGCAGTACCGGCCGCTGGAGTCCGCGGACTGCGTGTTGTTCAGCGCGATCGCCCACGGCGCCTCGGTGGCACTCGCCAACGTCCCGCCGACGACGACTGGTTTCGCGCCGGCCGTGACGGCCAGCAGAACCCCGACAACAAGTGCAGCCCGCTTCAACATTCACTACTCCATGTGAGACAACGATCGCTGCAAGTAAACTCCCACGCCGAGCAGGATCGTCCACAGCCCCCACGCCGCGGCGAATGAACACTCGCACCCAAAACTCCCACCGATGAGGTCTCCAACGTCGGAGGTGGCTACTGTCGTCAGGTGCAGAAATGGCCTGGTCGTCCTTACCCTCTCGGCGCCACGTACGACGGCGCCGGGACGAACTTCGCGGTGTTCTCGGAGGTTGCCGAACGAGTGGATCTGGCGCTGGTCGGTGACGACGGCACCGAGCAGCTGGTGCAGCTGACCGAGGTGGACGGTTTCGTGCACCACGCGTACCTGCCGGCGGTGCAGCCGGGGCAGCGGTACGGCTTCCGTGTGCACGGGCCGTACAACCCCGCCGAGGGGCACCGGTGCAACCCGTCCAAGCTGCTGCTGGACCCCTACGCGAAGGCGATCGACGGGCAGATCGACGGGGACGAGTCGCTGTTCAGCTACAGGTTCGAGAAGCCGGACGAGCTGAACACGATGGACAACCGCGAGCACACCATGCTGTCGGTGGTCACCAACCCGTTCTTCGACTGGAGCAACGACCGCCCGCCGGGCCACGCGTACCACGAGACGGTGATCTACGAGGCGCATGTCAAGGGCCTCACCAAGACGCACCCCGGTCTGCCGGAGAACATCCGCGGCACGTACGCCGGGATCGGGCACCCGGCAACCATCGAGCACCTGAAGGAGCTCGGGGTGTCGGCGATCGAGCTGATGCCGGTGCACCAGTTCGCCCAGGACGGCCACCTGCAGGAGCTCGGCCTGTCGAACTACTGGGGCTACAACACGATCGGCTTCTTCGCGCCGAACAACGCCTACTCGTCCACCGGCACCCTCGGGCAGCAGGTGACCGAGTTCAAGGCGATGGTGAAGGCGCTGCACGAGGCGGACATCGAGGTCATCCTCGACGTGGTCTACAACCACACCGCCGAGGGCAACGAGTTCGGCCCGACCCTGTCGTTCAAGGGCATCGACAACGCGGCGTACTACCGGCTGGTCGACGAGGACAAGCGGCACTACTACGACACCACCGGCACCGGCAACAGCCTGCTGATGCGGCACCCGCACGTGCTGCAGCTGATCATGGACTCGCTGCGCTACTGGGTCACCGAGATGCACGTCGACGGCTTCCGCTTCGACCTGGCGGCCACGCTGGCCCGTCAGTTCCACGAGGTCGATCGCCTGTCGGCGTTCTTCGACCTGGTCCAGCAGGACCCGGTAGTGAGCCAGGTGAAGCTGATCGCCGAGCCCTGGGACGTCGGCGACGGCGGCTACCAGGTGGGCAACTTCCCGCCGCTGTGGACGGAGTGGAACGGGAAGTTCCGCGACACCGTGCGGGACTTCTGGCGTGGTGAGCAGTACACGCTGGCCGAGTTCGCGTCCCGGCTGACCGGCTCGTCGGACCTGTACCAGGACGACAGCCGGCGGCCGCTGGCGAGCATCAACTTCGTCACCGCCCACGACGGGTTCACGCTGCGCGACCTGGTCTCGTACAACGACAAGCACAACGACGCGAACGGTGAGGGCGGCAAGGACGGCGAGAGCCACAACCGCTCCTGGAACTGCGGCGTCGAGGGCCCGACCGACGACCCCGAAGTACTGCGACTGCGGGCCAACCAGCAGCGCAACTTCTTGACCACGCTGCTGATCTCGCAGGGCGTGCCGATGATCGCCCACGGCGACGAGCTCGGCCGGACGCAGCAGGGCAACAACAACGTGTACTGCCAGGACAACGAGATCGCCTGGGTCGACTGGGAGCTGACCGAGGCGCAGCAGCACCTGCTGGAGTTCACCCGGTCGGTGGTCAAGCTGCGCAACAACCACCCGGTACTGCGCCGCCGCCGGTTCTTCCACGGCGACACCGGCGTCGACGGCCTCGGCGACCTGGTGTGGTTCACGCCCAAAGGCACCGAGATGCAGAACGGCGACTGGCAGCAGAACGACGCCCGCTCGATCGCGGTCTTCCTGAACGGTGACGCGATCTCCGAGCCGGACCCACGCGGCGAGCCGGTGGTCGACGACTCGTTCCTGGTCCTCATGAACAGCAACTACGAGCCGGTCGACTTCCTCCTCCCGCCAGAGGAGTACGGCGAGAGCTGGACGGTGGCCGTGGACACGACGAAGGCCACCGGCGGTGCGACCAGCGAACCCTACGTGGCCGGCAACACCATCCAGCTGGAAGCCCGCAGCACGCTGGTCCTGACCCGCCCGAGGCAGGCGGCCGGATGAGGGGGGTCCCGCAGGCCACCTACCGGTTTCAGCTCCGCGCGGAGTTCGGCTTCGACGCCGCCGCCGCGGTAGTCCCGTACCTGCAGAGCCTCGGGATCTCCCACGCGTACCTGTCCCCGATCCTCCAGGCCGCGCCCGGTTCCACCCACGGGTACGACGTGGTCGACCACAGCAGGCTGTCCGAGCCGATGGGCGGACGGCCAGCGTTCGAGCGGCTGTCGGCCCGGCTGGCGGAGAGCCGCATGGGCGCGATCGCGGACGTCGTACCGAACCATGTCGCCGTACCGACGCCGGCCAGCTTGAACAAGGCACTTTGGTCGGTGCTGCGGCTCGGCCCGGGTTCGCAGTACGCGGAGTGGTTCGACGTCGACTGGGGTTCGGGCAACCAGCCGCTCTTGATGGCGGTGCTGGGTCAGCGGATCGGCAAGGTGCTGGCCGACGGCGAGCTGTCCGTCGACGACGGCGTACTGCGGTACTACGAGCACGAGTACCCGCTCCGCCCGGGGACCGAGGACCTGCCGATTGCCGCACTGGTCACCGAGCAGTGGTATCGCCTCGCGCACTGGCGGGTCGCTGACGAGGAGTTGAACTACCGACGCTTCTTCGACGTCGACACCCTTGCTGCAATCCGTCAGGAAACACAGGAGGTCTTCGACGCGACACACCAGCTGCTGCTGGCGTTGCTGAACGAAGGCAAGCTCAACGGTTTCCGCATCGACCACCCGGACGGTCTGGCCGATCCACGAGGCTACCTGCGCCGACTGGCCGAGCGGACCGGCGGCGCGTGGGTAGTAGTGGAGAAGATCCTCGAGGGCGACGAAGAGCTGCCCCGCGACTGGCCCTGCGCCGGCACGACTGGGTACGACGCTCTGCTGCGCGTCGGAGGTCTGTTCGTCGATCCCTCCGGCGCTGCACCACTCGCGGCCCTGCACTCCGAGCTCACTGGTGCTCCAGCCGACTTCGGGCCGGTCGTGGAGGAGGCGAAGCGCGAGATCGTCCAGCACGGGCAGTACGCCGAGGTGCATCGCCTGGTCGAGCTGCTGGCCCGCATCTGCCAGGACGACGTACGGCTGCGCGACCACACGAGGCGGGCGTTCCACGAGGTCGTCGCTGAGCTGCTGGTGCATTTCGACGTCTACCGCGCGTACGTCGTACCGGGGGAGGAGCCGTCGCCGACTGCGGTGGCTGCGTTGGAGCGGGCCGCGGAGAAGGCACGCGACAATCTCGACGAGGACCGGCAGGCCACGCTCGACCTGGTACTGCACCTCCTGCTCGGCCGGGAGACCAGCACGATTGACGAGCGGGCGCGGGCCGAGCTGATCGTGCGCTTCCAGCAGACGTGCGGTCCGGTGATGGCCAAGGGCGTCGAGGACACCGCGTTCTACCGCTGGTTCCGGCTGACGTCGCTGAACGAGGTCGGTGGGGACCCGGAGCACTTCGGTGTCACACCGGAGGAGTTCCACGCGTACGCGACCCAGCTGAACCGGCACTGGCCCAAGACGATGACCACGCTGTCGACGCACGACACGAAGCGCTCCGAGGACGTGCGCGCGCGGCTCGGCGTACTGTCCGAGCAGCCCGCCGCGTGGTCGGAGGCTGTTCGCGAATGGCGTCGCCTGTCGGAAGACCACCGCAGTCCGTTGCTGGACGGCAGTACGGAGTACCTGTTCTGGCAGACGCTCTTCGGCACCTGGGACGACGGACCGCTCGCTGAGGACCGCATGCAGGCCTATCTGCTCAAGGCGATCCGCGAGGCCAAGCGCAACACGTCCTGGATCTCACCGGACGAGGAGTACGAGCAGACCGTCGCCGCGTTCGTCAACGCTGTCCTGCAGGACGGGAGCGTCCTCGACTCGGTACGTCGCTTCGCCGACGACCAGAGCGCCTACATCAGGGCAGCCACCCTCGGGCAGAAGCTCGTGCAGCTCACGATGCCCGGCGTACCGGACGTCTACCAGGGGACCGAGCTGGTGGACCTGTCGTTGGTCGACCCGGACAACCGGCGGACGGTGGACTACGAGCGGCGCATCGAGCGGCTGCAGCATCTGGATAGCGGTGGCAAGCCGGAGAACCTGTCCGACGAGAAACTGCTGATCACCTCACGCGCACTCCGCATCCGCCGGCAGTACCCAGACGCCTTCGCCGGCAGCTACACGCCGCTCCCGACGTCCAATGGGCATGCGGTCGCCTTCGCCCGTGGCGACGCAGTCATCACCGTGGCGACCAGACTGCCCGCTGCGCTGCAGCGTCTCGGCGGCTGGGGAGAGAGCGCTGTCGTGCTGCCGAGCGGACAGTGGAAGAACGTGCTGACCGGTCGCGAGGTTGGCAGTGGTGCTGCCAGAATCGAGGACCTGCTGACAGACCTGCCAGTGGCCCTGCTGGTCAGGAGCTGACATGCACACGTTCCGTGTCTGGGTGCCTGAGGCAACCAACGTCGACCTGGTACTGCGCGACGGTGTGCTGCCGATGCGCTTCGCACCGGACGGCTGGTGGGAGCGGCAGGTCGTCGAAGCACACCACGGCACCGACTACGCGTACTCCGTCGACGGCAGCGACCCGATGCCCGATCCGCGCAGCCCGTGGCAGCCGGACGGCGTACACGGGTTCAGCCGGGTCTTCGAGCCGGACCGTTTCGAGTGGAGCGACGACAACTGGACCGGTCGCGACGTACGCGGCTCTGTCTTCTACGAGCTGCACCTGGGCACCTTCACCGCAGGCGGCACGCTGGACGCGGCGGCCGAGCACCTGGACTACCTGGCCGTGCTGGGCGTGGAGGTGGTCTCGCTGCTGCCGGTCGCCGCGTTCCCCGGCGTACAAGGCTGGGGGTACGACGGTGTGGACCTCTACGCTGTCCACGAGCCGTATGGCGGACCGGAGGCGCTGCAGAGGTTCGTCAACCACTGTCATGAGGCCGGACTGGCCGTTTGTCTCGACGTCGTCTACAACCACCTCGGCCCGAGCGGGAACTACCTCGGCAGCTTCGGTCCGTACTTCACCAATCGCCACACGACGCCATGGGGTCCAGCGGTCAACCTGGACGACACCGGTAGCACAGAGGTACGCCGGTGGATCTGCGACAACGCACTGCGCTGGTTCCGCGACTTCCACATCGACGCCTTGCGGCTGGACGCCGTACACGCGCTGGTCGACGACAGCCCGACGCATCTGCTCCAGCAACTGTCGGACGAGACCGCAGAGCTGTCGGGCGAGCTCGGACGACCGCTAGGCCTGGTAGCCGAGTCCGACCTCAACCAGCCGAGCACCGTCGAGCCGGTGTCCAGCGGTGGGATGGGCATGACTGCGCAGTGGAGCGACGACTTCCACCATGCGCTGCACTCGCTGCTGACCGGCGAGCGCTTCGGGTACTACGTGGACTTCGGCGACCCTGCGGTGTTCGCGAAGACGCTGACGCGGGTGTTCATGCACGACGGGACCTACTCGACGTTCCGCGGCAAGATCTGGGGACATCCGGTCGATCCACGCAAGGAACACGGCGGTCAGTTCCTCGCCTACACGTCGAACCACGATCAGATCGGCAACCGGGCTCTTGGCGACCGGCCGGCGCTGACGCCGGGGCAGCTCGCGATCGGCGCCGCGCTGGTCCTCACCTCGCCGTACACGCCGATGCTGTTCATGGGCGAGGAGTGGGGAGCCTCGACGCCCTGGCGATTCTTCACCGACTTCGGTGAGCCGGAGCTGGCCGAGGCAGTCCGGACCGGGCGGCGGCGGGAGTTCGCGGAGTTCGGCTGGAACGCCGACGAGATCCCGGACCCGCAGGATCCCCGGACCTGGCGCAGCTCGGTGCTCGATTGGTCGGAGCCGGACGAGGCCCCGCATCACGAGGTGCTGATGTGGTACCGGCACCTGCTCACTTTTCGGGCCCGGATGCCGGAGCTGCGCGACGACCGGCTCGAGTCCGTCGGGATCTCGTTCGACCCGGCCGGGGCGTGGCTCGTGGTGGCGCGCGGGAGCCTCCGGGTGGTCGCGAACCTGGCCGCCGAGGACGCCGTGGTGCCGGTCGACGCGGACCCGGAGTACCTGGTGATGTCGTTCGGCGCGGCCGAGCTGACCGACGGCGGACTGTGGTTGCCCGGTCACGGCGTCGGCATCGTCTCCGTCTGAGACTTTCCAACGCTGCACATTTGTGGGGCAAACCAACACAACCCGGCGTTCGAGCACGTTGATCCGTGGTGATTTCCGGAATCGCTTGTCTGGTGGTGCGGTCGTGACGGACTGTTGATGGGCCAGCAGGGGACGGGGGTCAAAGGGAGGACCGGATGACTGTCGGAGGCGTCGACACTTACTACGACTACGAAGAAAAGCAGTGGAAGAGCCGGAGGCTGGGCGGCGGACCGATCCGTCGCGGCCCGGTGTGCCCGGCCCCACGTGCTGCGGACCACGCGGTACACGACACGACCCACGAGCGGCGCGCGTCCGGCCGCGACCAAAAAGTACCGAAAAGCACCCTGAGCTAACGAGACCCGGTGGCAGGGCCCGCCAGACCAGGCCACCGTTCCCAGCCGTATGAGCGGCCGTCGCCCGAGCCCCCGACGATGGCCCCTCCGGCATGCCCAAAGTGCTGTCGGTGGTCGGGCGACCTGGTCGGATATGCGCCGGATCGGTCCGCGACGGACAGAACCGAGCGGTCACGATGCGCGCTCCAGCAGCCAGCCGCGATCAGCAGCCTTGACGCCGGCCTGGAAGCGGCTGCGGGCGCCGAGACGGTTCATGATCTGCGCGACCATCCGGCGTACCGTGCGGACCGAGATGTCGAGGTGGGCGGCGGCGACCTCGTCGGTCGCGCCGAGGGCGAGCAGGCGGAGCATCTCCTGCTCCCGCAGCGACAGGTCGTTGTCGTCCGGCAGGTCGCTGTCGGCCAGCGGTACTGCGTCCGGCCAGATCCGCTCGAACAGCTCGAGAGCGGTGACCACCACGCTCGTCAGCCGCAGTACGGCGACGCTGCCGCTGGTGGTGTCTGCGGGCAGCACCGCGACCACGCCGTCGATGACGATCGCGTTCATCGGCACATGCGGGGTCGTGCGGACCGCGACGCCAGCCAGCGACAACGCACCAAGGTGCCGGCCGACGGTCGGCGTGGTCCGCGCATGGTCGGGGTAGATCGCCCGGTAGCGCACGCCGGGCTTGACCTCGCGCGGCCCGAACGTCGGTCCGGCCGGGGTCACCGTGCTCATCGCGATCACCTCGTTCTCCGCGGAGGCGAGGAGCTCGGCAAGGCCGCCGTGGGCGGGGATCTGCTGGAAACCGGTGGGCATGTTGAGCATCGTTTGAGCAGCACCCCTTCCCGTGCCGAGCAGGGTGCCGGCCAAGGCCTGGTTAGTTGCTGCGGGCAATACCGAGCCGTGCGTCGCGCTCATGCCACGAGCTCCGCTTTCGGGCCGGTGGTGATCAGCAGCTGGTTGGCATGATCGCGTACAACGGGCAGGACCTCGAAGCGTCCCGGTGCCGGCTCGGTGACCAGGTTGTGGTCCATCAGTACGTCGACCATGATCTCGGCGTCGGCCCGATCCGTACCCGTGACTCGCGCAGCCTGACGGAGATCGAACCGCGGTGTCATCGCGATCAGCCGGTACAGCCGCTGCGCCGGGCTGGGCAGTGCGTCGTACACGTCGTCGAAGCGGGCGAGCAGCTCTGCCAGCGCCTGGCTCCGGGCCGCCGGGTCTTCGAAGCGAGCTGCCATCCGAGCGACGGTCCAGGGCTGCCGGTTGCGCAGCCGCTCGGCCAGCTGCCGGATCGCGCCTGGATGACCGCCGCAGCAGCTCAGGATCTGCTCGACATCGGTCAAGCGGGCAGCATCAGAATGAGCCAGTACGTCGAGCGTGATCGCCGCCACACGATCCAGGCCGGCGAGCCGACGGCGGCTGATGACCAGTACCAGCGCGTCCGGGTCGTTCGTTAGCCGATGCCGGATCTGGGCGGCGTCCTCGACATTGTCCAGGATCAGCAGACCGGTTGCCGCGGGCAACGACGTCGGCCGGTCCAGGTCGACGTACTGCTGGGTCTCGAGACCCGACGCCGCGGCGACCTCGAGCGCGAAGGCCGTCTTGCCGATGCCCGGCATCCCGTCGATCGTGACCACGCCGCGCGCACCGCGCAGGGCGCGCAGCTCAGGCCGGCGGCCGACGAAGCCGGGGACCCGCGGCGGGAGGTTCGAGCTGACAGGTTTCGCGACCGGCGCCGCGTCCTCGCTGAGGATCTGCTGGTGCAGCGCGGTCAGTTCGGCGCCAGGCTCGATCCCGAGGTCGCGGACCAGCGCGGTCCGAGCTCGCTGGTACGCCGCCAGTGCGTCATGCCGTCGTCCCACCTGCCGGTACGCCGCCATCAGCCGGGCCCACGCCAGCTCGCGGAGCGGCTCCTCCTCGGTGAGCGCACGCAGTACGGCGATCGCCTCGGCGGGCCGATCGAGCAGCAGCTGGGCGTCCGCGAGGTCCTCGCGCAGTGCCCGGTGCAGCTCGGTCAACCGATCCACTGCCGACGTGGCATCCGCCGTCAGACCGTCGTACGGCACCCCGCGCCACAGCGCGAGCGCTCGCTGGACCACCGTGATCGCCTCCGCCGAGTCCCGACGGCTCAGCAGCTCGCGGGCCTCGTCACACAGGGCGGCGGCGACGTCGGCGTCCAGCTCACCGGGGCGGACATGCACCCGGTACGCGCCCGGGCGGCTCTCGATGCGCTCCTCCGGGAGCGAGCGGCGGAGCTGCCAGACGTAGGTCTTCAGGTTGTTCTGCGCGGACGCCGGCACGTCCCGGCCGGCCCAGACCGCGTCGACGAGCTGCTCGGTGCTGACCCAGGCGTTGCGGTGCAGCAGGAGCAGCGTCAGCACGGTCGCCGGCTTGCCGCCGCAGAGGTCCAGCGGGTGTCCGTCCGGCCCGTCGACTTCGAGCGGGCCCAGCACCCGGAAGCTCAACCGGTCTGGTGTGTGCGCTGCGCGACCGTTCATGGCACATACGATCCGGGGAGCCGATGACATTTTGATGACACCGGCGGATGACAGTGTGCGTACTAGTGGTAGATGACGACCGATCAGCCGTTCCTGCGGATGGGGTCCGAGTCCACCCGTTGACGATCTTCTGTCCGGGAAGCGGTCGGTAGAACAAGACCGGCCGGGGTCCGGAGCGAGGTAGTTTCAGCGTCGCATAGAGTGACAGCTGTCTCGAGAGGAAGGACCCCGCGCGATGGCTGACGCAGACGACCAGGTGGGCTCGGCGTACCCGTTCGACACCAGTAAGCCGAGTATCGCCCGGACGTACGACTACTTGCTCAGGGGCAAGGACAACTTCGCGGTGGACCGCGCGTTCGGGGACCGGTTCATCAACGAACTGCCGGGTTCGCGGATGATCGCGTACGACAACCGCGGCGCGCTGATCCGCGCGGTCCAGGAGATCGTGACGAACACGCCGGTGCGGCAGTTCATCGACCTCGGCAGCGGCCTGCCGACGGCCGACAACGTGCACCAGGTCGCCCAGCGGTACGCCCCGGACGCGAAGGTCGTGTACGTCGACAACGACCCGATCGTGCTCGCCCACGGGCGCGCGCTGCTCGCCGAGAACGACAACACCACCGTCATCCAGGCCGACCTGCGCGAGCCGAAGGCGATCATCGAGCACCCTGACACCGTGCGGCTGATCGACTTCAGCCTGCCCGTCGGCGTGATCTTCAGTGCCACCCTCCACCACGTCAACGACGACGAGGATCCGGCCGCCATCGTCCGCTTCTGGCACGACCGCATCGCCTCCGGCAGCCACGTCTTCATCAGCCACTTCCGCAGCGAGAACGACCCCCGCAGCCAAGAACTCGAAACGCTCCTCCAGAGTTCGCTCGGCCGCGGCCGCTGGCGCACCGACGACCAGATCCTCGCCCTCTTCGGCGAAGGCTTCACAGTCCTCGACCCCGGCCTGGTCCCCGCCTCCGAATGGCGCAACGACGACGCCCCCGAAGACCCCAACGACTACCAACGCCTCATCGCCGCCGTACTCGCCCGCAAGAACTAGGTATTGCGAGAATCCCGCGCGGTGCTCCGCGCAGGCTCCTCCCACGTAGCGTCAATGACAGGTTTCTCAGGGGTCTGTACCGACGGACGGGTACTGGTCTCCGGTGCGCGCCTGGATCGGCTCCGATACGCCGCGTCGGGCTGACCAATACCCGTCCTTCGGTACGCGAGAGTCATAGGCCATCCAACGATCCCGCCATCGCACCGCTCTCCGCCGCGGACCGTCTCAGGGGTCAACCCCCGAGCGTGCCGGTTGTCCCCCCGGTATGCGAGGTGTCAAGCGTCAACCTCAGGGGTTGACCCCTCAAACGGTCCGCCACCGGACGTCCTGGGCGGTTCGCTCGCTTGACCAAGCTGCTGGCTGCACGTCCTGAGCTCGGCCGCCGGCGCACCGACGACCAGATCCTCGCCCTCTTCGGCGAAGGCTTCGCAGTCCTCGACCCCGGCCTGGTGCGGGCGTCGGAATGGCGCAACGACGACGCCCCGAAGACCCCAACGACTACCAACGCCTCATCGCCGCCGTACTCGCCCGCAAGAACTAGGTACTGCGGGAGCCCGGTGCCACGCGCGACACTCCGTCGCGCGGGGCTAAGGACAGGAGGTAGTGCAGCTGGCCGGCGGTCGGCTGTGGCGGCTGAGCGTGGCGGCGGCTTGTTGAGCTGACTACCTCCTGTCGTTAGCACCGGCTGCCCGGGCTCGACCGGCTCGTGCGGTTGCTACCCCGGGTCGACCGACAGAGTGGTCAATAGGTGTTGGCGGGCTGCGTCTTCGAGTTCCTGGGGCCAGGTGATGCCGCATCTTGTGTGGAGGGTGCGGGCTAGGGGGAGGAAGTGGGCGGCGCAGGTGAGGTTGGCGGTTATGACTGATTCGCGGGTGGCTTGGAGGGGTGGGAGATCGGCGAGGAGCTGCTGACGGTCGGCGGGTAGTAAGCGGTCTAGGTGTAGAGCCCCGCCTCGATCTTCGACGGCGACGTCTTCGAGCATCAGGTCGATCAGCATCTGTCGCAGCAGACCGGCGCCCGACTGGCCGACGACGTACTCCTCGCGTCCGATGGCGACCGGCAGTAGGCCGAGTACGCGGAGGAATTCCACGGTGATGGACTCGACGCGGTGGGGGTCCGGCTGCCTCGGTGCGCCCGGTGCTGCGAGCTCGGCACTCAGACCATGCGGGTCGTACAGGGGCTTGGCGGTCGACCGGGTGCGGCTGCCGATCGCGTCCGGCGTACCCACCGAGACGTCGAAGCGAAGCCAGTCCGGCGTGATGTGGTTGAAGACCCGCGGGCCGAGCGCGCGCCGGAACACCGTCGGCGAGATCTCGTCCGAGGTCTTCGGCCAGTCGTCGCAGAAGCTGTCGGCATCGTCCGCGGCGACGACGACCCACAGATCGACGTCGCTGAACCGATCGTGCGTCCCCCGGCCGAAGCTACCGACCAGCCACACGCCCAACACCCGATCGTCCTTGCTGAGAACGTGTTCAGCCCGGTCGATCAGCGCCTGCTGCCCCGAGTCCGCCGCATCGCTGCTTGCCGAGTATTCGCGAGCATTGTCAGTCATGAACGTCCATGATGCCCCTAGGCGGATTCCGCGTTAGAGCTGGTCGAGGGCTGCCGCGAGGAACGCATCGCGCCGCGCAGTCGCCTCGGGGCTGTACAGAGTTGTCGGGGTGTTGAGGGCGGCGACAGCGTCCCAGTACGGGATGTTCGTGGCCGCCGTACCGGAGGCTTCTTCCCAGGCTTCCACGATGTCCGCGGTTGTCGCGCCGTACGTGATGGCTATCTGCTTGCGCAGTTCGCCGAGATCCACGCCGGGGTTGCCGACTCCGGCCGTCTTCCAGTCGATCAGGGCGCAGTTGGCGTCGCTCGTCCAGGCCATGTTGCCCGGCCAGACATCGCCGTGGACAAAGACGGTTTCGCCCTGCGGCTGGGGCATGCTCCGGATCAGGTCATCTGCTTGTCTGAGGAGTGGCGACGTCGGCAGCTGACCCAGCCGGCGGTCTCTGGCGAAGTAGTCGACCGCGATGGGACGTGTTCGGAGCGGCAGGTGCGGGCCGGGCTCGAGCCGGATCGCATGCACCTGCGCGAGCGCCGCACCCGCAGCGCGGAGCCGCGCGACAGGCAACGCCCGCGGCCACGTCGTGTTGCCTGCAGCAACAGTCTCGAGCGTTGCCGGTACGCCGGCTGCGCGGCCGTCGAGGTCCTTCGCGACGAGCCGCGGAGCCCGCAATCCATGTACTTCGGCAACCTCGAGCGCGGCCGCACCCGTAGCGATCAACTCCGCATCGATGCGGGAGGTGAGCGAACGCAGGACGAAATGTCTTTCACGACCGCGTACGTCGACACGCAGCCGCCATGGGCCTTGGTCGTCGTGCAGTGTTTGCACCGACTCGATCGCGGCATCGCCGCCGATCGAATCGACGGCCCAGTTCACTGTCCGCTCGGTCGGCTGCGCGCCGCCTGCACCTCTACCCGTCCCGCACTCGGAGATCCTGGCACGTGACCGGGCAGGGGTCCAGACCATGTCCTAGGGGGTGAACAGCTTCCACTGGCCCTCGGAGACGACCTCGACGGTGCCGTCGACCACCTTGATGGCCGAGTCGTCGTCGATCGCGTACGTCGGCGCGGGGATGTGTGCTGCCCACTTCTCGGCGTTGGCCAACGAGGCATCGGTGTGGTCCGGGTGTTCGAAGTGCGGGATGACCGCGAAGTCGACGAGCCCGACCCCTTCACCGGTGACGAGGATCCGGTGGAGGTCGCCTTCGGGGGTGCTGAAGACGATGTCTTCCGACTTCAGCGGTCCGTCGGTACCGCGGGGCTGTTCGGTGTACGTCTCCACGAAGGTGGAGGCCGCGGCGATGCTGCTGGCGCTGACCCCGACGTACACGGCCTCGGGGCGCAGGGTCGGCAGGAGGTCGGCGAGGCCGGAACGACGCATCCAGTTGGCGAGGAACAGCGGGTCGCCGCCCCAGAACAGCAATGCGTCGGCTTCGCGGACCACAGGGACCCAGGCATCGTCTTCGATGCTCGGCAGTACCGACAGTTCGAGGACTCCCAGAGACTTCCAGCCCAGGTCGGTCAGATGCGACGGGCCGTTGCCGGTGATCATCCGGTACGCGCCGAACTGTCCGCCGCGGAACGGGTAGATGGAGGTCGGGACGACGAGGGCGGTGGACTCTGCGATCGGTTTGCCCAGCAGCTCGACCAGCGCGTTCTCGATGCTCGCGTTGTGGATCCCGGCGGAAGTCAGCAGAAGCTTCATGGTGCCTTTCCTTGGTTGTCCGTACGGCGGAGCGTGCGGCCCGCTCATCCCTGCAACGAACAGCACCGCCCCGATCCGACACCGCCACCAGGAATTTGTCCAGAACCGTGCTGGCCTCGCCGGAGAGTTGGGCAGATGATGATGCCGTGAGCGTCGCAGACGAGACATCGCAGCCGCCGGCACCGCTGTGCTGGTGCTGCGGCAATCAGTTCGAGGAGCACGACCTCCTAAGACTCGGCTCCCACCCCGAGGCAGCCGTCTGCTTCAACTGCGCCCGCTTCCTCCACCGACGGGCAGTAGGCCAGGAGGACCAGCGCCGTACGACGCTCGCCGGGCGAATCCGGACGGGCATCACCGGCGTCCGCGAATGGATCATCGCCCACAACTGGCACCGGCTACCGCTGCTGGGCTCCCTCCTGCAGCGCCTCGACCGCCACCTGCCCTAGGCCAACCGCTGGGCAGCGGCGAGCGCGGCCCGCACCTGCTCGGTGGATGGCACCGGAACGGTCCGACCGCCCTCGTCGCGATACAGCCGACAGGTAAGCCCACACTCGGCCGAGACTGCGTCGGCGAACGGATCAACACCGTCGATCAGCAGGGTCGGCGAACCCGCCATTCCGACCTCGACAGCCTCGTCGTCGCTCCGGATCTCCCGAGTGGCGATAGGGAGATCGGTGACTTCCGCCAGCCGCTCCAGCATCGGAGCCAGATTGGGACAGTCCGGCACATGCAGGACTTCAAGGGTCATTTCGGGTCCCCGAACTGCGCCTTCGTGAGGAAGGCGAATTGGGCTGTCTTGGTGGAGCCGTCAGGTTGGGGGATCTTGGCTTCGGGGCCGAGGGTGAAGCCGGTGCGGTGGAAGCGGTCAATGGCTCGGATGTTGCGTACGTCGGGCTCGACCACCAGGCGCGGATGCCCGAGATGCACGAACACGAACTGTGCAAGGGCTTTCAGCAGGTTGGCGGTGAACCCCGGCTGCGGATCACCGGGCGCGATCAGCAGATGTAGCCCGAGATCGCCCGCCTTGATGTCGTACGCCGCACCGGCCGGATCCGTCTGCGGATCATAGGTTTGCAGCAGCGCAACCGGCACCTCGTCCAGCCGTACGACGTACACGTGATGCGTAGGCACCGAGTCCAGGAAGCGGTACGTGGCAGCGATCTCGTCGCGCGACAGCTCACCCATACCCCAGTACGTCGCCCGCTCGGCCGTCACCCACTCGTGGATGAGATCGAGGTCCCGCGCCGGATCGGCCTCCTCGAGCCGGACCGTGCCGAAGCCATCTACCTCAACCGAATAGCCGCGATCCTCACGACCCGTTGCAGCGACCGCCGGAGCCAACGATCCGCTCAACCACAACGGCAGCTGGTCGTGATGATGCGGATCCCCGAGTACGCCGGACGCGCCGAGCGGCACGATCCACTTGCTGGCTGAACGATCGGCGAGATCCCAGGCATACCGAGCCGCCGACGCACGAATGCAGACGTCGGTGAGCCCCGGCAGACTCGATGTCGACATGACGCAGTGATGATCGCCGGACAGCGCCAGGTCGTAAGGCTCCTCGTCCCGCGTAAACACCGGCCCGCGCAACGCATGCAACGGCGAGAGTTGATGCGTCTCGCCCCACGGCGGTCGAGGTTTGTGCGCGGCAACCTCTTCCAGCGCCTCCCGCGCCAACCAGCCGAAGTTGATCTCCGGAAGGTCCGCAGCAACCAGGTTCTCGAGCGCGTACGAGACGTGCGTCAACGGATCCATCCACGGCGCGAACACCTCCGCGACCTCGGCGTTCTCGAGGACCGTGAAATGATCGGTGAGCCGCGAGATCAAGGCCTTGCGGAGAGCGGCGTACGACGAGGCCGTCGTACTCTCCGCGTCCATGTGACGGTCCCAGGCGAGCAGTTCGGTGCGCAGGGCAACGGCCTGCGTGGAGAGGTCCTCGAGGTCGATCAGAAGGTCGAGGATGGAGCGGGCCGAGCCGAGGAGCGTGTCCTTGTGGATCGACGGCATGTCGTCGACGGCCCAGTCGTTGCGGGCCTTCACCAGTTCGCGGATGCGGTCCGCACGGTGCGTCGCCGCGAACTCAACGCCCAACGGCGCCGCCAGTTCACGAGCGTTCGCCATCACCGCGGGACCGTCCACGTCCTCCCGCGGCATCGGGTCGTACCAGCCGTCCCACTGATGCTCCACCTCCCAAGCCGGTACGACGCGCATCCTGTTGCTCGCATGCCGTCGCGGCACCAGCCCCGCCGTACGGTGCAGCAGCCCGCCCGCGGTGTCCGCCGCCATCACCACATTCACGGGTTCGATCCACTCGTCGAACGCGGAATCGACGTCCGCGACAGTGGTTGCCCGCAGCAACCTAGCCATCACCTGGAACCCGAGCCGGCCGGTCACCCGCGGCGGGTACCGCAGACTGATGCCGTCCTGGATGATCGGGCCACGCTCGGTCTCGATCACCTCGACCTCGATCGGGGCCGCGCCGGCGACCTCGACCACCTCACGATGTGCAGCGGCCGGCTTCCAACCGTCCGGGCCCAGGGCCTCCACCCCGGTAGCAGTTCGACGGAGCTGCTCGGCATACAGATCCTGGTAGTCGGCCATCGCGTTCGTGATCGCCCACGCGACACCGCCCGTGTGCCCGAAGTGTGCCAGCCCGGGAATGCCAGGCACGGCAAGCCCCAGTACGTCGTACTCCGGGCATGTCAGCCGGATCTGCTGGTAGACGCCCGGGCTCTCGACGTACCGATGCGGATCGCCGGCCACGATCGCCTGACCCGACGCGGTTTGCGAACCCGGGATCAACCACCCGTTACTTCCGGCCCCATGCGGTCCCTCGGACGTGAACAGGTCCAACGCATCCTCACCGAGATGCCGCGCGACGTGCGTCCGCCACAACTTGGTCGGGAAGCCGGCGAACAGCACATGCACCGCCAGCCAGATCCCGAGCGGCGTCCACGGCTCCCACTCCTGCAACGTCAACCCGGTCTCCGCGAACTCCGGCGCCCGCATGGCCCCGCCCGGCAGCGCATGATTCACGCCCTCGACGTACGCCGTGACCCACTCGCGCGTCTCGTCGTCGAGCGCCTCGAAACACCGCTGAGCCGTGTCGGCCAATCTGGCCTGTCGGGCGAAGACGTCCCACCCGGCCGCCTCGGCGCCGAGGAACGCAGCGCTGGTTCCGAGATACCTGCGCCGCTCGAGCTCGATCTGCCAGGCACGGTCCCGGGCGGCATTGACGCCCTGCAGATAGACCAACGCAAGAGGGTCGCCGGCTTGAAGGTGCGGCACGCCGTACGTGTCCCGGAACACTCTCGCATTCACAACGTGCCTCGTTTCAGTTAGGTTAGGCTGCGCTAACTTACGCAGCTACAATCCCTCATCGCAAGAGCAATTGTCGCCGGAGGTGTGGAGTGGGGCACGGCTGGGAAGGCGTGGTGCTCAAGCTGTTTCGCGGGAAGGACTTCGTCTTCACCGTGACCGGTGCCGAACAGGTCACCGAGCGCTACCGTCGGGTGCATTTCACCGACGGCGGGCTGCTGCAGGCGGTCGGCGTACACCCGACGATGTGGGTGCGACTCTGGTTCGACAACGCGGGCAAGCCGCACCAGCGCGCGTACACGCTGGTCGATCCGGATATCGAGGCCGGCACGTTCAGCCTGGAGTTCGCGCTGCACGACGGCTGTGCGAGCGACTGGTCGCGGAAGGCCGAGCCCGGCGCCACGATCGAGGCGACGGTGCAGGGGACCGGCTTCGAGGTGCCGGACCCGCTGCCGGCGCGGATGCTGGTGATCGGCGACCCGGCCTCGTTGCCCGCGATCAACTCGCTGCTCGCGGTCGCCCCGAAGCTGCCGGCGACGATCTGGTTCGAGACCACGCACGACCTCGACCAGGAGCTGCCGTTCCGCACCGAGGAGCATCACGACCTGAGGACCGTCCCGCGGTCGCAGCTGGTCGAGCATGTAAAGACCGAGCTCAAGGACCAGATCAGCCCCGACACGTTCGTCTGGATCGCGTGCGACACCGCGACCACGCGCACGCTCACGGCGTACGTCCTGAAGGATCTCGCCGTGCCGAAGCATCGCGTGAAGTCCCTCGGCTACTGGAAGGCCGCGTAATCTTGCCGGCGTGATCACGCCGCTCGACCTGACCGACCACACCCTCGCCGAACGGTTGCTGCAGATCCAGCACGCCGCGTACGCCGTCGAGGCCGAGCTGATCGGCTTCGACGGCATCCCGCCACTCCAGGAAGACCTGGCCGGACTCATGCAGTCGACAGAGCACTGGCTCGGCGGGTACGACGGAAGCACGCTGGTCGGCGCGGTCGCGTACGAGTTCCCGGCCGACGACACGGTCGAGATCGCCCGCCTGATCGTCGACCCCGCCCACGCCCGTCGCGGTCACGGCCGGGCCCTGCTCGACCACCTCGACCAGATCGAACCGCGCCCGGTCAGCCTGGTCTCGACCGGCTCGGCCAACACCCCGGCGATCAACCTGTACAAATCGCGCGGGTACGCCGAGATCTCTCGCGTCACGATCGCGCCAGGAGTCCAGCTCACCCAGTTCGAGCGTCGGTAGCCATACGGCCCTCGGCATAGCGATCCAGCCAGTCCGGCCAAGGCCGGAGCTCGCCGGCCGCCTCCGCGAGTGCGACCAGGACCTGGGCCGTAGTGCCCCGCTCGGCAGGTTGCTCGGCGAGCAGTTGCCGGATCACGGGAGCAAGAGCCGAGGGTGGAGTCTCGACCCCTTTTGCCTGCGGTACGCCGGTCACTGCCTCGGCGAGTACTGCTCCCAGCCCGTACAGATCCATCGCGGCAGAGACCGGCTCGCATGCCTCCTGCTCTGGTGCGGCGTATCCCTCGGTGCCGACCGGGTGGCCCGCCGGTTGCAGCGAGCCGATCGAGCGCGCGGAGCCGAAGTCCAGCAGGATGGGGCGGCTGTCGCGCAGTACGACGTTCTCCGGTTTGAGATCGAGGTGGGCAAGACCCCGGCGATGCAACGAGGCCACGGCGGGGAGAAGCTGTGCGCCGAGTACGGCGGCCTCCTCAGCCGGGAGCGCGCCATTGTCGTCGAGCTCCTCGTCCAGTGCTGGGCCGTCGACGTACTCCACCACGATGTGTGGCACGGGTTCCTTGGTGCCATCGGCCAGTAGTCGCGGCAGTGCAGGGTGCAGGTTGCCTACCAGGGCAGCGGTCTCGCGGCACAGCGCTTGCGTCGCTCGCGGCTGGCCGATCTGGTGAGGGCGGGCCAGCTTCAGCACGGCTGGGCTCCAGAGGCTGGGACTCCAGACGAGCCAAGTCTCACAACGCACCCCGACACCGAGGCGTTCGATCGCGAGGTTCCCACCTGGCACGTCCGAACCTTCCGTGAAGTCCCAAACGGCCAGACCGTCTTCAGCGTCTACCGGTTCCATGTCCGTCCTCCGGGCCGGGATGCCGGCCGCCGGGAAGGCCCGACGGCCGGCGGACTCGCCAGTTGTCAGCAGCGGCTACGGCTGCGGCTACGGCTGCGGCTACAGCTACGGCTGTGCGAGCGGCTGTGCTTGTTGTGCCGCTTGTGCCGCTTGTGGTACATCGTCGGTGCGATCCTAGGCATGGTGTTCACCCCCTTCCGCTTGCCCTGCGTTGGCGGAGATCTGCGATGTTCAGTGGTTTGGCCAACTCGTCCTGGAGATCCGGGAGAGACAGCGAGACGACGCGGTCGGCGATGGCGCTCAGGGCGCGGTCATGGGTAACGAGCAACACCGTGCGATGGGCGGTCGCGGTCTGGATGGCCTTGACCACCGCGGCGGCGGATCGGGGATCGAGCGATGCCGTCGGCTCGTCCAGCAGCACCATCGGTGCATATGAGACGACCGCTCGGGCGATGGCGATGCGGCGACGCTGGCCGCCCGACAGGCGGACACCGCTCTCGCCGAGCGTGGTGTCGTACCCGTGCGGCAAGCGACCGATGAACTCGTCCACCTGTGCGTTCCGGCCGGCTTCGAGCACGTCGGCGCGGGTGGCCGCCGGGTTGCCGAAGGCAATGTTCTCCGCGACCGTCGCATCGAGTAGCCACGGATCCTGCGGCACATAGGCGAATCGGCTCCGGACCGTGAGCTGCCGGCAGTACCGCACATTCACTCCGTCGATCAGAACCCTGCCGGTGTTGACCTCGTACAGCCGGAGCAGCAGGTGCAGGACGGTGCTTTTGCCGATGCCGCTCGGCCCGATCAGACAGACCGTCTCACCTGCGGCGATCCGGAGGTTGAAGTCGTCGAGGACCGGCTGGTCCGGCTCGTACCGGAACCCGACCTTCTCGAACCGAACATCCTCGACGAGCGGTGGCGCGATCCAGGCGCCGACGCGATCGGTGACTGCCTCGTCGCACTCCAGCACCTCACGCACTCTGATCGCACTGGCACCGGCCTTGGCCAGCACCGCCGACAATCGGGTCAGCCCGCGCACCGGCGAGTAGAGGTCGCGCAGGTAGGCCGTCACTACCAGGAGTCCGCCGACCGTCATGGCGCCGTTCAGCACGGACAGGCCGCCTACGACCAGCACCAGCGCGGAGCCGATCGCCAGCAGGACGTCGGCCACCGGGGTCCACCGGGCGTCCACTCTGATCGCACGCAGTTCGGCTTCGAGTACTGCGCGGTTGCGGTCGCCGTACTCGCCGGTGGCGTGATCGAGACGACCGAACGCTTGTACGGCGCGAACGTTGCGCAACAGGTCGGTTGTGGCCCCGGACAACTGCCCGGACTCGGCCCGCGCAGCCTGCTGAGTGGCTCTGATGCGTGCCCGCTGGCGTACCGCGAGCCCCGCCAGCACCGGTACGACCGCCAGACCGATCAGGAGCAGCGTCGGGTCGAAGGCCAGCAAGAGAACGAGGACACCCACCAGCATCACGGCGTCGGGCAGGAAGGAGGTGGTCAGCGCGACCACGCCGTCCAGCACGCGGCCTACGTCGGTGGTCAATCGGGATACGAGTTCACCACTGCGCATCCGGTCGTGCCACCGTAGTGACCGGGTCATCGCGCGCTCGAACATGGTGGCCCGCAGCGCGGCGCCGATCCGTTCGGCGGCCCCCTCGGCGGTCTGCATGATCACCAGCTCGAGCAACCCGTCGACAATGGTGAGACCGACCGAGGCGGCCCCGGCCAGCACCAGCAGCTTGGCCGATCCCATCCCGGCCAGGAACTCGAGGTGCCCGGTCAAGGGCCGGCCCCCGAGGGCGTAGTCCACTGCCAGCGCCAACGGCCACGGACGCAACAGCGTGATGCCCACCTGCAGTACGACGAGGGTCGCCGCGGCAGCCAGCGCCGGAGAGTGCGGACGGACCGACGGGCCGGCCACGCTGAGGCTCAGTGGCGCCTTCATGCTTCAACCATCGCGGCGTGATCATCATTGCGCCATTGCACATTTGGGCTAGCACCTGCCAGTTCGGTTGCTTGCCGTACACCCCTAACTACTGCGAATGCCGGACCGCCCCGAGACCTGCTCACTTCCGGCGGATGCGCCTATGATCCGAAATGGGGGAAATGGCGGATGGGGGCTTTGGGGGAGTTGCGTCGTAGCAGGCCAGTGGATCGAGTGGCATCCGTCGCCGATCCACTGGATTTACTCGCGATTATGGGACTGGTCATTCTCGTAGCAGCCGCCGCTCTGACCGGCTTCGTGATTCATCGGTCGGGGTCTTCGCTGCTGGCGATCGGCGGTCTGCCGCTCATCGAGGCGGGCGTGCTTTTCCTGGTGTGGTTGGCGTTCCGGAGGAACCGGCGCCTGCAGCGGGAGCGATTGTGCCGGCACGAAGCGCGGGCCCGCGACGTCGAGCGGCGCCGGCTGATCGGTGAATTGCACGACGGCGTGGTGCAGGATCTCGCCGGAATCAATTTCACCCTGGAACGGCTGCGACTGGGCAGTATGTCCGCCGGTCAGCGCGGCGAGCTGATCGCCGACAGCGCCGCCACGCTGCGGCGCAGTATCGGCACATTGCGAACCCTGTTGATCGACAGCTATCCGCCGGACGTGGCCGGGGAAGGGCTCCGTCGCGCGCTGGCAGATTTGGCGGAAGGGCTCGAACGCGCCGGAATGGACGTCCGGCTCGAGGTCACGCAGGCGGAATATCTGCCGCCGGTGACCTCGGCGCTCATCTTCCGGGCGGCACAGGAGGCTGTTCGGAACGTCGCGATGCACAGCGGCGCCCGGGAAGTGCTCATCCGGGCGGAGCTCCGGGGTAGGCAGGCGACGCTGGTCGTGGAGGACGACGGCCAAGGGTTCGACCAGGCGCGCTTGCGGCAACGGCTCAGTTGCGGGCATTTCGGGCTGCGCTCGACCGGCGACCTGATGACGGCCGGCGGCGGCGTCCTGCGAGTCCGCGCCGCGCCGGGCCGCGGCACCACCCTGATGGTCGAGGTCCCGGTCGGATGATCCGGGTCCTGGTCGTCGACGACCACGAGATCGTCCGAACCGGCCTGCGGCAACTCCTGGCCGGCACCGATGACCTCGACCCCGTGGGCGCTGCTGCCGGCGGAGACGAAGGAGTCGCGATGGTCGCGCAGTTGCATCCCGACGTCGTCCTGATGGATCTGTCGATGCCTGGCACCGACGGGATTGCGGCCACCGAACGCATCGTCGCGGACAATCCCGGCACCCACGTGCTCGTCCTGACCTCGTTCAGCGATCACGATCGCATCGTCGCCGCCCTGGACGCAGGCGCCGAGGGTTACCTGCTCAAGAACAGCACCGCCGAGGCGATCCTCGGCGGGATCCGCCAGTTGGTTGCCGGCGGCTCGCCGCTGGACCCGATCGCGGCTCGGGAGTTCCTCACCGGCAGACGGCTGCCGCCGAAGGAGATCACCTTCACGAACCGTGAGCAGGAAGTGCTGGAGATGCTCGGGTCAGGCCTGCCGAACCGGGCGATTGCACAGCGCCTGGGTATCAGCGAACGGACGGTCAAGGCCCATCTGACCAACATCTTTCATCGCCTGGGTGTCACGGATCGAACGCAGGCCGCGTTGTGGGCCCAACGGCATTCCGATCACTGAATCCTGGCCACCGATCCAGGTTCAGTCGCGGGTCCTGAGCTGCTCGAACCCGTAGTACAGGGCGAGCAGGAACACGATCAGCAGCGTCACCTGGGCAGAGATGAACGAGATCCCGATGCAGGCGCCGTAGATCACCGTGCCCATGGAGTAACGCATCACGGACCTGCGGGTCTGCGACTTCGTCATCTCGTGCTCGACCAGGTGGTGGCGCAGTACGTACCACCAGATCAGGCTGAACGCGATCGCCGCCAGCGTCAGGTTCGCGCTGTAGACCGCGGCCGCGACGTTCGCGTTGATCGAATCGTCCTTGAGATGCTCGGCGAACAGACTGGTCGGGAACGGCAGCAGGGTCGCCCACAACAGCAGCAACAGGTTGAGGAACATCAGCCCGCGATCCGCGCGCTGGATCTGGCGGAACATCGAGTGGTGGTTGACCCACATGATGCCGAGGATCGCGAAGCTGGTCAGGTACGCCGCGAACTGCGGCCACTCGTCCAGCAACGCCGGCCACAACCGCTCCCCCTCTTCGAGCTCGGGACTGTGCAGTTCGAGGACGAGAAGGGTGATCGCGATCGCGAAGACGCCGTCACTGAACGCTTCCAGCCGGTTGGTCTCCGCAAGGTCAGACTGAGTGTTCACGGCCACACAGTCTGAACTAGTACACCGGTGAATGGGCGGCAGAACTGATCGCCTTGAGCGTAATCAGTCGGTGCCGAATGCATCGAGAGCCCGGATCTTGTTGGTGACGTCGAGGGCGGCGACCTTGTAGGCCTCCGAGAGCGTCGGATAGTTCAGGACCGTGTCGACCAGATAGTCGACTGTGCCGCCGCAGCCCATGATCGCCTGGCCGATGTGGACGAGGTCGGTCGCGTTGGTGCCGAACACGTGTACGCCGAGCAGGGTGCGGTCCTCGGTCGAGACGAGCAGCTTGAGCATCCCGTACGTGTCGCCGAGGATCTGGCCGCGGGCCAGTTCGCGGTACCGCGAGACGCCGACCTCGTACGGCACCGACGAGCGGGTCAGCTCCTCCTCGGTCGCACCGCAGTACGAGACCTCGGGGATCGTGTAGATGCCGATCGGCTGCAGACCGGCCAGCTCCCGGGCCGGTTCGCCGAACGCGTGGTACGCCGCGAGCCTGCCCTGATCCATGCTGTTCGCAGCGAGCGCCGGGAAACCGATCACGTCGCCGACGGCATAGATGTGCTCGACCGTCGTCCGGTAATGCTCGTCGACCTTGATCCGGCCGCGCGCGTCCGCCTCGAGCCCGGCTGCCTCCAGGTTGAGCTCGTCGGTGACGCCCTGGCGGCCGGCGGAGTACATCACCATCTCGGCCGGGATCCGCTTGCCGCTGGCCAGCGAGGTGACCGTCCCGCGGTCGGAGACCTCCACCCGCTCGACCTCCTCGCCGAACCGGAAGGTCACCGCCTGGTCGCGGAGGTGGAACTTGAGCGACTCGACCACCTCGGGGTCGCAGAACTCCAGCATCCGGTCGCGCTTCTCGACCACCGTCACCCGGGTCCCGAGCGCGGCGAACATCGACGCGTACTCGATCCCGATCACGCCGGCGCCGACCACGACCATCGAGCCCGGCACCTTCTCGAGCTGCAGGATCGCGTCGGAGTCGAGCACGTGCCGGTTGTCGAATTCGATCTGAGGCGGCCGGGCCGGCCGGGTGCCGGTGGCGATCACGATCTTCTCGGCGGTGACCGTGCTGGTCTCGCCGCGCCCCATCCCGGTCACTTGAACCGTGTTCGGGTCGACGAAGCTCGCCGTCCCGTGCAGCAGCTCGACGTGGTTGCGGAGCAGCTGCGACCGGACCACTTCGACCTCGCGGCCGACCACATGCTGCGTCCGGGCCATCAGGTCGGCGATGGTGATCTCGGACTTGACCCGGTAGCTGGCGCCGTACAGATCGCGCAGCGCCATCCCGGTCAGGTAGAGCACAGCCTCGCGCAGTGTCTTGGACGGAATCGTCCCGGTGTTGACGCAGACGCCGCCGAGCATCGAGATCCGCTCGACCACCGCCACCCGCTTACCCAGCTTCGCACCGGCGATCGCGGCCTTCTGCCCACCAGGGCCGGACCCGATCACCACGAGGTCGTAGTCGTACATCGGATCTCCCCACCAGACTGGGCGCCAACAGGGCACCCAGTCTGGTACAGCGGGGTCAGTCAGTCGACAGTGAAATGGCTGTCCAGCTGATGGCCGGGAGCGTAACGGTCAGTTTGCCGTCGACGAGGGTGGCCGCCTCGAGCTGTTGCGGGACGACGCGGTCGGGGTCGGTGGCCGAGTTGACGGCCAGGGGGTCCGCGTCGTGCATGATCAGCGCTTCGGCGATGGTCGTGACGCCGCTGCGGCTGACGTCGATGGTCACCTCGATCGGGCCTTCGGTCGACCGGTTGACGGCGAAGATCGCGACCTTGCCTTCGTCGTACGTCGCGACCGCGTCGACCGCCGGTACGTCGCCGTACTTCTCGGTCGTGGTGAGCGGCGAGTCGGTCTCGACCCGCAGGACCTGACCGGACGCGAGCCGGGAGGTGATCGCGAACGGGTGGAACGTCGGCTGCCGCCAGGCCGCGCCGCCGGGCTCGGTCATGATCGGGGCGATCACGTTCGCGAGCTGGGCGAGGCAGGCGACCCCGACCCGGTCACTGTGCCGGAGCAACGAGATCAGCAGGTTGCCGAGGACAACGGCATCGGTGGCGTTGTACTCGTCCTCGATCCGTCGCGGAGCCACCTCCCACTTGTCGTGCGGGCCGTCGGTACGGCGGGAGCGCTCGCCGTACCAGACGTTCCACTCGTCGAACGAGATGCCGATCTTCTTGCTGCTCTTGAGCTCCGCGCCGACGTGATCGGCGGTCGCGACGACCGATTCGATGAAGTGGTCCATGTTCACCGCGGACGCCAGGAACGAGGCGGTGTCGCCGTCGTCGTTCCCGTAGTACGCGTGGCAGGAGATGTACTCGACGAACTCGTACGTCTCCCGCAGTACGTCGCGCTCCCAGGTCCCGAACAGCGGCATCCTCGACGATGACGAGCCGCACGCGACGAGCTCGAGATCCGGCTCGACCATCCGCATCACCCGCGCGGTCTCGGCCGCGAGCCGTCCGTACTCCGTCGGCGTCTTGTGACCGACCTGCCACGGCCCGTCCAACTCGTTGCCCAGGCACCACAGTTTGATGCCGTACGGCGATGCGCCGTGCTGCTCGCGCAGGTCGGACAACGCCGTACCGCCCGGGTGGTTCGAGTACTCGAGCAGGTCCAGCGCTTCCTGGACACCCCGCGTCCCGAGGTTGAGCGCCATCATCGGCTCGACGCCGGCCTTCACACACCACTTGCTGAACTCGTCGAGACCGAACTCGTTGGTCTCGATGCTGTGCCAGGCCAGGTCGAGCCGGCGCGGCCGCTCGTCTCGCGGACCGACACCGTCCTCCCAGCGGTAACCGGAGACGAAGTTGCCGCCGGGATAACGCACCACGGACACGCCGAGCTCACGGGTCAGCTCGAGGACGTCCTTGCGGAAGCCGTCCTCGTCGGCGGTCGCGTGGCCGGGTTCGTAGATGCCGGTGTAGACACACCGGCCCATGTGCTCGACGAACGTCCCGAAGGTACGACGGTTCACGGGCGCGATCGTGAACGCAGGGTCGATGGTCAGTTTGGCAGCGGGCACCAGGTTGCTCCTGTCGTAGGTTGTCTAGCCCTTGATCCCCGCGTCTCCGACACCGCGGACGACGTGGCGCTGGAACAAGGCGTAGACGATCAGCAGAGGGAGGCCGCCCAGCACGGCGGATGCCATGATCTGGGCATAGCGCAGGCCGTACGAGCCCTGCACGTTGGCCAGGCCGACCGGGATCGTCATCATTGACGGGTCGGTGGTCACGATGAAGGGCCAGAGGAAGTTGTTCCAGGCCCCGATGAACGTGAAGATGCCGACGGCAACGAGGATCGGCCGCGACATCGGCACCATCACGCTCCAGACGATGCGCCACCGGGACGCGCCGTCGACCCGGGCGGCGTCCTCGTAGTCGCGGGAGATGCCGTCGAAGAACTTCTTCAGCACGAACACCATCACCGGCGCGACCACCTGCGGAAGCACGATGCCCCAGTAGGTGTCGACCAGGCCGAGGCCGGTCATCTCCTGGAACAGCGGCACGATCAGCACCTGCGGCGGCACCAGGATGCCGGCGATGATCAGGCCGAACAGCACCCGCCGGCCCGGGAACGTCGTCCGCGAGAAGCCGTACGCCGCCAGGACGGAGACGAACAGCGTCAGAGTGGTCACGAGGATCGAGACGACCGTGCTGTTGACGAACCAGCGGATCAGATCCCCTTGCTCGATCACGCTCCGGTAGGCGTCGCCGGTCGGTGCCTCTGGCAACCAAGTGATCGGCGCACGGGTGGTCTCAGGCTCCGGTTTCAGTGAGGTGTCGAGAGCCCAGAGCAGGGGAACGAGCCAGAGGACCGCCAGGAGCACCGCACCGACGGCGGTCGCGGTTCCGGCGAAGGTCCAGCGTGGTTTGGCCGAGCCGCTGTGGGCCGGCTTGGGCGCGGGCGCGGCCGGCCGGCGTTCGGTCGGCATCGTCGTGGTCGTCATGCCGCCGCCTCCCCTCGGCCGGAGAACAGTTTGAACTGGGCGACTGCGACGATCACGATGATCGCGAAGAACAGGTACGAGATCGCCGACGCGTAGCCGATCCGGTAGCTGGTGAAGCCGGATTCGTAGATGTACTGGATGATCGGCCGGGTCGCGTAGTTCGGCCCGCCGTTCGTCATCAGGTAGATCTGGTCGAAGATCTTCAACGACGCGACCAACTGCAGTACGACGATCAGCCCGGTGGTCCGGCTCAGCAGCGGCAGCGTGATCCGGAACAGCTGCTGCCGACCGTTCGCGCCGTCGATCGCGGCCGCCTCGTAGACCTGCGTCGGAATCCCTTGCAGGGCAGCGAGATAGAGCAGGAAGTTGAACCCGACCGTCCACCAGACGGTCGTGATCACCACTGCGAGCATGGCCCGGTTCTCGGTGTTCAGCCAGTCGATCTCGGCGAATCCGCCGGCTGTCAGGAGTCCGTTCACCAGGCCGAATCCGGG
The DNA here is from genome assembly GCF_004217145.1 of Kribbella rubisoli. GTDB lineage: Bacteria > Actinomycetota > Actinomycetes > Propionibacteriales > Kribbellaceae > Kribbella > Kribbella rubisoli. The sequence goes on from NZ_SHKR01000013.1 coordinate 729,529, forward strand.
CTGATAGATCCACACCCAGATCAGCGTCACGACGGTGGCCGGCAGGACGAACGGAGCGAAGTACGAGAAGCGCAGGAGCCAGCCGAGGAGGCCCTTGCGGTTCGCGAGCAGGGCCATGATCAGGGCGATGATCACCAGCGGCGGCGTACTCATCGCAGTGAAGACGAGCGTGTTCTTCAGCGACGACCAGACGGCCGGATCGCCGAACAGGTCCCGCCAGTTCTGCAGGCCGAGAAACTCGTGCTTGACGCCGGCCAGGCTCGTGTTGAAGAAGCTGTTCCAGAAGCCGGACGCGATCGGCCAGAGCATGAACAGTGCGAACAGCAGCAGGAACGGCGCGACGAAGAACAGGCCGCCCCAACGTTGCTTCCAATCCGGTCTTTGCATGGGCGTTCTCCTGTCAGACCGGGGACGGGGTGTCGAGGAGCTTCTGAGTGGCAGCCTTGAACTGCGCGAGCGCAGACTTGGGCGTGGCTTGTCCGGTCGCGATCCCGCTGAAGGCCGCCGCGGACTCGTTCTCCAGCTGTGCTCCGGAGCCGCTGAACCAGGCATCCGGGTCGTAGAACACGTTCGGGGCAACACTCCGGTATTCCGCCTGCGGCTTGAGATCCAGGTACTCCTGGCTCTTCACCACCGGCTGGTACGCCGGGATGTGGCCGCCGGCAGCCCATTCGACGCTGTGCTTGAGCATCCAGGCGATGTACTCGATCGTCGCCTTGGTGTCGTCGGCGTTGCGGTGCGCCTGGTGCGGCAACACGAACGTGTGCGAGTCGCCCTGGAACTTCGGTACGTCGTACACGACCGGGAACGGCGCCATGCTGAACGGCAGCTTCGCGGTCTGGTACGTCGTGACCTCCCACTCGCCGTTGAAGCTCAGCCCGGCCTCGCCGTTGCTGAACTGGGCGACCAGGGCCGCGTAGTTCGCCGATCGCGGCGTGAGGCCTTCGCTGGCCAGCTTCGCGATCAGGTCAAGGGCCTCGAGCGCCTTGGCGTCGTCGATTACCAGCTCTTTGCCGTCCGGGCTGAAGAACTCGCCTTCGAGCTGGCCGTAGAGCGTCCACCACAGCCGCCACGGGCTGGTTGTGTCGACGGAGACGGCGTACTTGCCGGTCGTCTCCTTGACCGCCCGGAGCATGTCGAGGAACGGGGTGACGCCCATGACCGGCTTGATCTTGTTGTCCGGCCCGAGCAAACCGGCCTTCTTGCAGATCTCGAGGTTGTAGTAGAGGACGAACGGGTGCTGGTCCAGCGGTACGGCGTACAGCTTGCCGTCGATGACGCAGCGGTCCCAGGTCGCCGGCAGGAAATCGGACTGCCGTACGCCGGCGTTCTCGAGCAGATCCACCGGGATCGGGTCGAGCATCGTCGTCGGGCTGAACCCCTTCAACCGGGACATGTGCATGGTCGCGACCTCGGGCGCGCGGCCACCGGCCGCCGACATCGCGAGCTTGGTGTAGAACGGCGGACCCCAGGCGAGCGTGTGCGCTTGGAACGCGACGTCCGGGTGCTCGGCGACGTACTGGTCGTGGATCTGCAGCAGGCGGGCACCGTCGCCCCCGCCGAACAGGTTCCATTCGCGGACTTTGGGCTTCGAGCCGAGGGTGCCGCAGCCGGTCAGCGCGAGCGCGCCGAGCATGCCGCCGAGCACTGCTCGGCGCCGCGGGCGGAAGGGAGGGGAGTTAGGGAGCATCTGTCCTCCAGGGCGGAGTGGAGCACGGATCTACATCGGTGCACTACATCGGTGTAGAAAGGATGCACGGAGGCTTCCGGACCGTCAAGATCTCAGCTCACGCCGAGGGTGGATTCCCGGGTGTGGAGCTCGTAGGGGGCGACGATCTCGTGATGCTCGGACAGGTCGCCCGCCATCCGCTGGACCAGGAGCTCGACCGCGGTCCGGGCGATGTGGACCCGGCTCGGGTCGACCGTGGTCAGGGCCGGGCTGCTGTAGCTGGCCTCGTCGATGTTGTCGAAGCCGGCGACCGCCACGTCGTCCGGGATCCGCACGCCGTGCGCGGCGAGGGCACGGATCGCGCCGAGCGCCAACGTGTCGTTGAGGGCGAAGACGGCGTCGAACTTCTGTCCGGTCCCGAGCAGCTCCGCCATCGCGTCCGCCCCGCTCGACCGATGCCACTTCCCGCCCGAGACGGCGAGCCCGTCCGGCACGGGAATGCCGTACTCCGCCAGTGTGTCGGCGTAGGCGCCGTACCGGATGGCCGCGGTGCCGACGCCCTCCAGCGGCCGGACGCCGATCACCGCGATCCGCCGGCGACCCTGGTCGAGGAGATGCCGGACGACGGCCTTGGTGCCCTCGACGTTGTCGATCATGACGTGGTCGACCGGTCCGTGGAAGATCCGTTCGCCGAGCAGCACCATCGGTGTGTGCGTGTGGAGCTGGTCGACGTCCTCGGGGCCGAGGCCGAGCGGGCTGTACAGCAGGCCGTCGACCAGGTGCCCGCGCGGCCGGGCCAGCGCGGTCAGCTCCCGTTCGCGGTCGGCGCCGGTGGTCTCGATCATCACCGTCAGGCCGTGCTCGCCGGCGGCCGCGATCGCCGCGTCGGCGAGCTCCGCGAAGTACGGGTTGCTCAGCTCCGGTACGGCGAGGCCGATGACACCGGTCCGCCCGGACTTCAGGTTCCGGGCGGAGATGTTCATCCGGTAGCCGAGGGCATCGATCGCCGCGAGCACCTTCGTGCGTGTCTCGGCGCGGATGTACGGATACCCGTTCATCACGTTCGAGACCGTCTTCGGAGACACACCGGCCTCGCGCGCGACGTCGCGCATCGTCACCGCCATGGCATGTCCCTCATGGGCAGCCACGGTAGTGCAGAGCTCACTCCTCCGCGGCCGCCTCGTCGTGCGGCGGACGGCGTGGCGGGTTCGGCTGCGGTCCGGCCGACCGGCTTCCCGGGTGATCGGGGATGTCCGGCTCGTGGTCGTCGTCCAGCTCTACACCCTCCTCCCGCAGCACGTCGTCCACCGCAGCATCCACTTCGTAACCGGGATTTGGCAGACCGGGCCTGTCGAAACTCATCGCACCCTCCCTGTTCGTTCTTGGGCCCCACGATACGGCTGCAGGTCGACAGTACCTATACGTCCACGACACAGAACCCCACGCGGGGCAAGCGCCGGAAACGCCGGGCAGTGGACGTATACGTACTGTCGACCTGCTGATTCTCAGCGGCCGGCTAGGTCGAGCCCGACCTAAAGTGGCGGGCATGGATATTGCAGGGCTGTGGGATCCGGAGCCGGGCTGGTTGAACACCGCGTCGTACGGGCTGCCGCCCAAACCGGCGTGGGAGGCGCTGCAGGCCGCGCTCGCGGACTGGCGGGTCGGCAGGACGAGCTGGGAGCCGTGGGACGAGTCGACCACGCGGGCGCGGGAGTCGTTCGCGCGGTTGATCAGGGCGGACGCTGCGGACGTGTTCGTCGGTAGCACGGTGTCGGCGGCGATCGTGCCGATCGCTGCGGCGTTGGCGGACGGTGCGAAGGTGCTGACCGACGACGTCGAGTTCACGTCGAACGTGTTCCCGTGGCAGGTGCACGCGGACCGCGGCGTCGAGCTGATCGCCGTACCGGGTTCCGAGCTGGTGGCGGCGATCAAGCCGGGGATCGACGTGGTGGCTGTGAGTGCGGTGCAGTCGTCCACCGGCGTCGTACTCGATCTGCCGGCGGTTATTGCTGCCAGCAAGGAGATCGGCGCGCTGGTGGTGATCGACGCATCGCAGGCGCTCGGCTGGCTGCCGATGCGGATCGACGGCATCGACGCGTTGATTGCCCACAGCTACAAGTGGCTGATGTCGCCGCGCGGCGCGACGCTCGGCTTCCTGTCGCCGCGCCTCCAGGAGCGCTGCCGCCCATCGGCCGCCGGTTGGTACGCCGCCCGCGACGTCCACGCTTCGTACTACGGACCCGTGATGGAGCTCGATCCCGGCGCACGGCGGTTCGACCAGTCGCCGGCCTGGTTCAGTTTCGTCGGCGCGGCGCCGGCGCTCGAGCTGATCGAGCAGATCGGCGTCGACACGATCAACCGCCACAACCTCGACCTCGCCAACGCGTTCCGCGCCGGCCTCGGCCTGGAACCGTCGAACAGCGCGATCGTCAGCACCAGCCTCCCCGGAGCGCAGGAGGCCTTCGCGGCCGCGGGCATCCGGGCCGCCGTACGGGACGGGAAGCTGCGCGCGTCGTTCCACATCTACTCGACGGATGACGACGTACAGCAGGCTCTCGAGGCGCTCAAACCCCTGCTCTGAGAGCTGGTTACGGAGTTAGGGTGCCCCATGCGTGGATTGAGTATCGGGCAGGTGGCGGAGCGGACCGGGTTGAGTGTGCACGCCCTCCGGTTCTACGAGCGTGAGGGTCTGCTCGCAGATCCGGTACGGCGTGAGTCGAACGGCCGGCGGGTGTATACCGAGGACGACGTCGACTGGCTGGACATGTGCATCAAGTTCCGCTCGTCCGGGATGCCGCTCGACACGATCCGCAAGTACACCGAACTGGTCCGGCAGGGCCCCGGCAACGAGCAGGACCGGCTGGCCCTGCTCCGCAGCCATCAGGATCATGTGACGTCCCAGATCCAGGACCTCACCGAGTGCCTGAACGTGATCAGCCACAAGGTCGGCGTCTACGAGGAGCACCTCGAGGCTGGGACGGCCGACTGCCTGTGGGTCGGCCCGTCCCAGTCCAGCTCTAGCGAGGCTTCTTGAGTGTTGACTCCATGGCGGTGAGGGTCGATCGCATGTTGGCCGCCAGCTGATCGAGCCGGCGCTGGATCGCCTCCGCGGCCCGCTCCGGGTTCTCGACCGCGCCCATCCGCATGCCGCTGTCGCCGGGGCCGTGAGTGAACGTCTGCCGGACGTGCGTCTCGGCGCCGTGGTCTTCCAGTTCGTACTCCCAGTGGGCGAACGGCACCTCCTCGTCGCCGTACACGTCCCAACCGAAGCGGTACGGCGCCTCCGCGACGGTGACCGTGCACGTCACGTACGTCTCGAACCCGTCCTTGAAGCGGTTGCGCGCCTCGAAGCGGGAACCTTTCTCGATCCGGTCGTCGAGCCAGGCGCCGTAATAGCACTCCGGGCTCCACTCGCCGTACCGGTCGATCGCGGTGATGCCGGACCACAGGTCGCGGATCGGCAGCTTGATCAATACCTCGACGTTGGTGGTCGAGCCGGTCACTCCGTAGTCATTCATGCCCGGTACGTCGGACGCCCCTCGGCGGCCTCGACATTTACGTGATTCCCGGATCGAGGGGGAGGAGCCGGGCCGCGATCGCCTCGGCTGGACCGGGTGCAACTACGGCCAAAGCGTCGCCGACAGCTGGCCCGCGGAGCATGGCGGATCCACCATGGCCGATCGGTACGGCGCCATGTGCCGTGAGCCGGACCGGGACGAGGCGCGTGCTGGTCGGGTGACACCTGACACCACCGGGTACGGCGATGTGGCCGAGCTCGGGGAGCCGGAGGCCTCGCATGCGGGTGATGGTCGCGACGCCGAGCGTCAGGAACGCGACGAGGGCGGCGAACGGATTGCCGGGCAGCCCGAGGACGAGTCGTCCGTCGGCCAATCGCGCCAGGGCTTGGGGATGACCGGGGCGGCAGGCGACGCCGTCCACGACGAACTCGGCACCGAGGGAGCTGAGCGCCGGCCGCAGATGATCGGCGGGTCCTGCCGCCGATGAGCCGGAGACCAGGATCAGGTCGGCCTGCATCTCGCTGAGCGCTTTGGTGAGCTCGTCCAGCGAGTCCGGCAGATGCCTCACACCGGAGCCGACCAGTTGCGCACCTGCGCGCGTGATCAGGCCGGGCAGCATCGGCCCGATCGCGTCCCGGACCCGTCCCGGTCCGGACGGTCCTCGGTGGACCAGCTCGTCGCCCGTCACGAGCGCGGCGACAGTCGATTGGGGGATGACAGTCAGCCGGTTGAGTCCGACGGTCGCGGCCAGCCCGAGCACGGCCGGGCCGACGACCACGCCGGCGGGCAGCAGCTGATCGCCCGGCTGGCACTCCTCACCTGCTCGCCGGATGTGGCGGCCGTCGTCGGCCGGTCCCTCCAGCCGATCGCCTGTCACAACCGCGTCTTCGTAGCGCACCACAGAGCTCGTGCCGGTCGGTATGGCCGCTCCCGTGACGATCCCGGTCGCCTGCCCGTCCGTCAGCGTGCCCGGATCCGCCGCGCCGGCCTCCAGATGGCCGTTCACCCGCCAAGGACCAGGCCCACGTACGGCGTACCCGTCCATGGCGGCCCGATCGACCGGAGGGACTGCGCCCGGCGACACCAACGGCGTACCCAGAACGCATCCGTCGGCTTCGGCCAGCCCGCGCGAAACCGCCTTCCCGGGTCGCGCCGCGGCGTGAGCCAGTACCCGGGCCAGATCCCAGGCCACGGCTGCTCGCCGGGCTCGAAGACCGCGGCCCTCGTCCTCCACACGACTACCCTCTCCAACCCACACCCGGTTGTCGAACGGATCCGGCCCGCCGGACGGTGTGGGATGGGTCACCGAGCGGCCTGGAGGCGGTGGGCGGCCAGCACTGCCGCGGGAGACAGATCGGTGGCGCCGGACTCGGCGTACGTGATCAGCGCCTGCTTCATCCGCGGGTCCCAGGTCGCCTTCACATGGTTGGCGATCACGGTCGCCGCGTCCTCGGGGGAGCGGTGGGCGAACTGGGCCGCGATCTCGTTCGCCAACCGCACGTACGGCGGGACGCCGCCACTCATCGGTTGCCTCCTGCAACGACTGGCTCGCGGACGGCGTCCGCGGCGGCCGAGGCCGGGATGAGGTCCACCTGGACCGCGGTGACCTTGTACTCGGGACAGTTGGTGGCCCAGTCCGAGTTGTCCGTGGTGACGACGTTCGCCCCGCTGACCGGGTGGTGGAACGTCGTGTAGCAGACGCCGACCGGCATCCGGTCAGAGATCTTCGCCCGCAACTCGGTCCGCCCGACGCGACTCGACAGCGCGACCAGGTCGCCGTCCGTCACGCCGCGCACCTCGGCATCGTGCGGATGGATCTCCAGCACGTCCTCGGCATGCCACGCGACGTTCGCCGTACGACGGGTCTGCGCGCCGACGTTGTACTGCGAGAGGATCCGCCCGGTCGTCAGGATCAGCGGGAACTTCCGGGTCGACCGCTCCGACGTCGGCACGTACATGGTCTCCATGAAGCGGCCCTTGCCGCGGGTGAATTCGTCGGAGTGCATGATCGGCGTACCGTCCGGGTGTTCGACGTTGCACGGCCACTGGATCGACCCGAGCTCGTCGAGCTTCGCGAACGAGACCCCCATGAACGTCGGCGTCGTCAGCGCGATCTCGTCCATGATCTGCGCGGCCGAGTCGTAGTGCATCGGGTACCCCATCGCCTGGGCGATCTCGCAGATGATCTCCCACTCCTGCTTCCCGGTCCGCGGCGCCATGATCGGCCGGACCCGGTTGATCCGCCGCTCGGCGTTCGTGAACGTCCCGTCCTTCTCCAGGAACGATGTCCCCGGCAACAGAACGTGCGCGAACTTCGCGGTCTCGTTGACGAAAAGATCCTGTACCACCAGGAGATCCAGCGCACCCAACGCCGCGAACACGTGCTGCGTGTTCGGATCCGACTGCGCGATGTCCTCACCCTGCACGAACAGCGCCTTGAACGATCCGTCGATCGCGGCGTCGAACATGTTCGGGATCCGCAGCCCGGGCTCGTTGAGGATCGGCGTACCCCAGAGGTGCTCGTAGATCGACCGAACGTCGTCGTCGGACACGTGCCGGTACCCGGGGAGCTCGTGCGGGAACGAACCCATGTCGCACGAACCCTGCACGTTGTTCTGACCGCGCATCGGGTTCACGCCGACGCCGGCGCGCCCGATGTTGCCGGTCGCCATCGCGAGGTTGGCCATCCCCATCACCATGGTCGAGCCCTGGCTGTGCTCGGTGACGCCGAGACCGTAATAGATGGCCGCGTTCCCGCCGGTCGCGTACAACCGCGCCGCGGCCCGGATCTCCTCGGCCGGTACGCCGCAGATCTCGGCGACTGCCTCGGGACTGTGCTCGGGCTGCGCGATGAACGCCTCCCAGGTCTCGAAGTCCTCGCACCGGCTCGTGACGAAGTCCCGATCGACGAGCCCTTCGGTGACGATGACGTGAGCCAGCGCATTGATGATCGCGACGTTCGTGCCCGGCCTCAGCTCGAGGTGGTGCGCCGCCTGGACATGCGGCGAGCGGACCAGGTCGATCCGCCGCGGGTCGATCACGATCAGCTTCGCGCCCTGGCGGATCCGCTGCTTCATCCGCGACCCGAACACCGGGTGCGCGTCGGTCGGGTTCGAACCGATCACGAGGATCACGTCGGACTCGTCGACCGACCGGAAGTCCTGTGTGCCGGCGGATTCTCCGAAGGTCTGCTTCAGCCCGTACCCGGTTGGCGAGTGGCAGACCCGCGCACACGTGTCGACGTTGTTGTTGCCGAAGACAGCTCGCACCATCTTCTGGACGGCGTACACCTCTTCGTTGGTCGTCCGCGACGACGTGATCGCACCGATCGAACCCTGGCCGTGCTCCGCCTGGATCTCCCGCAGCCGGCGCGCGGTGAACGTGATCGCCTCCTCCCAGGAGACGGTCCGCCACTCGTCGGCGATCGTGTCGCGGACCATCGGCTCCATCACCCGGTCCGGATGACTCGCGTATCCGAAGGCGAACCGGCCCTTCACGCACGAGTGGCCCTCGTTCGCGCCGCCGTTCTTGTACGGGACCATCCGGACCAGCTCGTCACCGCGGAGCTCGGCCTTGAACGAGCAGCCCACGCCGCAGTACGCGCAGGTCGTCAGGACGGTCCGCGTCGGCATGCCGAGCTCGACGACCGACTTCTCCTGCAGCGTTGCGGTCGGGCACGCCTGTACGCACGCGCCGCAGGACACACAGTCCGAGTCGAAGAACGGCACCCCGGCACCGGCCGCGACCTTGGAATCAAACCCACGCCCCTCGATCGTCAGAGCCAGAGTCCCTTGTACTTCGTCGCACGCGCGGACGCAGCGGGAACAGGCGATGCACTTGGACGCCTCGAAGTCGAAGTACGGGTTGGAGGTGTCGGTCTTGAGATCCATGTGGTTGGCGCCGGCTTCGACGCCCGAGCCGTAGCGGACCTCGCGCAGCCCGGTCACGCCGGCCATATCCTGCAGTTCGCAGTCGCCGTTGGCCGAACAGGTCAGGCAGTCGAGTGGGTGGTCGGAGATGTAGAGTTCCATCACACCGCGGCGCAGCTTGCCGAGCCGCTCGTTCTGGGTGCGGACGTTCATGCCGTCGCGGACCGGCGTCGTACAAGAGGCTGGAGTGCCTTTGACGCCGTCGATCTCGACCACGCACAGCCGGCACGACCCGAACGCCTCCAGGTTGTCGGTCGCGCACAACTTCGGTACGTCGACGCCGGCTTGCTTCGCGGCGCGCATGACCGACGTACCGGGTGGGACTCTTAGGTTGACCCCGTCGATGGTCAGCTCGACCGTTGCCTCGCCCGGGCGGGCCGGCGTACCGAAATCGGGCTCTTTCAGCAGGCTCATGCGGTGAAGTCCTCTCCGAAGTGGCGGACGGCGCTGCGTACGGGCATCGGGGTGAGGCCGCCCATGGCGCAGAGCGAGCCGTCGGTCATCAGTTCGCACAGGTCCTCGAGGACGACCAGGTTCTTGTCGCGTTCGGTGCCTGCCACGATGCGGTCGATGGTCTCGACGCCGCGGACCGCGCCGACCCGGCACGGCGTGCACTTGCCGCACGACTCGGCCGCGCAGAACTCGAACGCGAACCGTGCCATCGCCGCCATGTCCACGGTGTCGTCGAACACCACGATGCCGCCGTGCCCGACCATCGCGCCTGCTTGTGCGAATGCCTCGTAATCCATCGGCAGGTCGAACTGTTCGACCGGGAGGTAGGCGCCGAGCGGGCCACCGACCTGGACGGCTCGCGTCGGCCGTCCGCTGGCTGTTCCGCCGCCGAAGTCGTTCACGAGTTCGCCGAGGGTGATGCCGAACGCGGTCTCGACGATCCCGCCGTGAGCGACGTTCCCGCCGAGCTGGAAGACGCTGGTACCTCGCGATCGACCCGAGCCGTAGTCGGCGTACGTCTTGGCTCCGTGCGTGAGGATCGCCGGGACTGTTGCCAAGGACAACACGTTGTTGACGACGGTCGGTCGGCCGAAAAGCCCTTCCAGCGCAGGGATTGGGGGCTTGGCGCGGACCATTCCGCGTTTGCCCTCGAGGCTCTCGAGCATCGAGGTCTCTTCGCCGCAGATGTACGCACCCGCGCCGACCCGGACATGCAGGTCGAAGCCGAACCCTGAGCCGTGAATGTCCGGCCCCAACCAGCCTGCCGGATGCGCCCGCTCGATCGCTGCCTTGAGAGTCGCGACCGCGTCCGGGTACTCCGATCGCAGGTAGACGTACCCTTCCGTCGCCCCGACCGCGTACGCCGCGATCGTCATGCCCTCGATCAGCGTGAACGGATCGCCCTCGATCAGCATCCGATCCGCGAATGTGCCGGAGTCTCCTTCGTCCGCGTTACAACAGACGAACTTGAGATCCGATTCGGCGCCGAGCACGGTCCGCCACTTGATCCCGGTCGGAAACCCAGCGCCGCCGCGTCCGCGCAACCCCGACTCGACAACAGCCTCGACCACGTCGGCCGGCGTCATCGCGAGCGCTTTCCGCAGCCCGCTCGTCCCGCCGTGCGCTTCGTAGTCCTCGGCCGACAGCGGATCGATCACGCCGACCCGCTTGAACGTCAGCCGCTCCTGCCGCCGCATCCACGGCAGTTCCTCCACCAGCCCGAGACTCTCGCCTTCACCGGCGAGCATCCCGGCGGCGATCAGCCCGTCCACATCCTCAGGCGCCGCCGCGCCGTACCCGACCCGCCCCGCAGCTGTCTCCACCTCAACCAGCGGCTCCAGCCACAACATCCCGCGAGACCCGGTCCGCACGATCTCGACATCGAGGCCCTGCGTCTGCGCGGCGATCCGCTCGGCCACCTCATCCGCTCCCACCGAGCGAGCAGCCGAATCGCGCGATACGAAGATCTTCATCGCGCTTCTCCCAGCAAGGCATCCAGGCGGGCGGGGCTGACTCGCCCGTGCAACTTCTCCCCAACCTGCACCGCGGGCCCCAGCGCGCAATTCCCGAAGCAGAACACCTCGTCGAGCGTGAAGCGCCCATCGGCCGAGGTCTCACCGAACCCGCAACCGGTCCGCAGCCGGGCATAGTCGGCCAACTCGACCGCACCGACGGCCCGGCACGCCTCCGCCTGACAAACGGCCACCGTCGTCCGGCCCGGCGCGGCCCGCCGGAAGTCCTTGTAGAACGTGACCACCCCGTGTACCTCGGCCACCGACAGGTTGAGCACGTCGGCAATCACCGCGACATCGTCCTGAGCGACGTACCCCAACTCCTCCTGCACGGCATGCAGGATCGGGATCAGGGCGCCACGCAACCCGCGCAGTTCACCGGCGATCTCGCGCACTCGTTGGGCACGCCCGGGGACCGGGACGGGGGCGGCGGCCACAACCTCACTCGTCATGTATACAACATTCCGTCGCCAACCCAACCCGGTCAAAGCAATGCTGCCTATCACCTGATAGCCGCCAGCTATCACGCCGCGCGAACTGCAGCTCGACAGGACGTATACGTCCACTGGCCAGGCGCTGTTCGCTCACCTGAGCGCGGATCAGACGTCGATCGACGGACACATCCTGTCGAGCTGCACAGCGGGACCGTAGAGGGCGGCGGGGTGGTTTTCGGTGTGGGCCCAGTAGCGGTCGCCGTAGGACCAGTGCCACCACTCGGTGGGGTAGTTGACTAGGCCGGCGGCGGTGAGTACGTCGGCCAGGAGGGCGCGGTTCGTGCGGGCCTCGCGGCTGATGTTGGTGGCTGCGAAGAAGCAGGCGCCGTTGCTCTGTTCGGGGGTGGAGTCGATCGGGGTGCCCAGGTCGAGTGGGCCGTGGGCGCCTACCAGGGTGAGGTCGACTGCTGCGCCGGCTACGTGGGGCGCGACCTCGACCGGTGACACGAAGCGACTGGCGAGGACGTGCACGTCGTGGTCCGAGATGCCGGGATGGAGCCGCTCCAACTCGGCGCGGTAACCGTCGTAGATCTCCTGCTGGCTCTCGATCGGGCGCAGTCCTTCGACGACATGCAACTGGATGCCAGCCGGCAGAAACGTGTCAGCCAGCGCGAGTCGGTCCGCGACGCTCTCCCGCGCGAACTGGCGACCGGTCGTCGCCACGCCCCGCGTGAACAGCTCGACCAGCGGTTCGCCGTTCTCGATCGCCGGGATGCTGGTGATCCGGTCGTCGCTCAGTAGTACGGTCATCCGCGCGCCACCGCCGTACGGATCAGCGTGTCGACCACCTCGGCGTACGACATCCCGGCCGCGGCCCACATCCGCGGGAACTGCGACGCCGGCGTGAATCCGGGGAACGTGTTGATCTCGTTGACCACCGGCTCTCCATCGCTCGGTACGAAGAAGTCGACCCGAGCGAGCCCCGCACACCCGAGGACCTCGAAGACGTCGATCGCCGTACGCCGCAACCGCCCGGCCAGCTCGGCATCCAGCGGAGCCGGTACGACGAACCGCGTGGCAGCGCTGTCGTACTTCGCGGTGGCGTCGAAGAACGGCTGGTTCGGGTCGGCGTGGATCTCCAACGCCGGCGCGGTCTCGATCCGCCCGTCCGGGAACTCGAGCACGGCCAGGTCGATCTCGCGTCCGACCATCTCGCGCTCCACCAGCACATGCGGATCGAGTACGGCGGCATCCGCGATCGCGGCCAGTAGCGTCGGGAGGTTTGTTGCCCTGGACACCCCGAAACTCGATCCCCCGTTGCCCGGCTTCACGAACAACGGAAAGTCCAGCCCGGCCGCCTTCAGCTTCTGTAGACCTGCTTCGGTGTCGGTCAGCTCGGCTCCGCGCAGCGTCACGCCCGGCGTGACCGCGATTCCGTGCGCTCTCAGGACCGCTTTGGTCAGGTGCTTGTCGAGTCCGACAGCGCTGGCGGCGATTCCGCTGCCGACGTACGGAATGTGCAGCTGCTCGAGGAACCCTTGCAGCCGACCGTCCTCGCCACCCTCGCCGTGCAACGCCGGGATGGTGACGTCGCACGCCTGCAGGATCTCGATCGCCTCATGTTGCCCGTCCACCCAGTTGCCATCAGCATCGATCACCATCGGGATCGCCGTATGGCCGAGGATTTCGACCGCCTTCGCAATCCCCTTGCCGCTGGCAAGCGAAACCTGATGCTCCGGACTCGCCCCGCCCACCACAATCGCGACCTTCATCGGTTGCCCTCCTCGTAGCGACGAGGCACCCGGGACCCGATGCCGCAGTAGATCTCGTGCGGGATGGTGCCCGCCCAGTCAGCCCAATCGGAGGCGGTCGGTTCGCCGGAGGATCCGTCGCCGAAGATCGTTACCAGTTCACCCGGTTCGACCGCGACGTCACCGGCATCGACGACGAACTGGTCCATCGCGATCCGCCCGATCACCGGCATCCGTACGCCGTGGCACAACACACTCGCCTGCCGTACGGCGACCCGCGGAATGCCGTCGGCGTACCCGATCGGGACGAGGCCGATCGTGGTGTCCCGATCCGCCACGAAGTCGTGCCCGTACGAAACCCCTTCGCCGGCGCGGATCCGCCGTACCTGGGTCAGCTTGCTCATCAGCCGCATCGCGGGCCGCAGCCCGAGACCCATCTCGTCGATTCCATAGAGACCCGCACCGATCCGGACCAGGTTGCAATCCGGCGCGTCGAGTGTGATCGCACCGGCCGAGTTCGCCAGGTGTACGACGCCGGGGCGCAGGCCGGCCCGGTGTGCGAGACCCACCCCGGTCCGCAGGAGCTGCAGCTGCCGCGTGCTCTGCACGGCATCGGCGGAGTCGCCGTGCGAGAGATGCGACCAGATCCCGCGGACCGTGACGGCGCCGAGCGCCTCGTAGTGCGCCGCCGTTCGGGTGAGTTCGATCCACTGGTCAGGTGCACTGCCGGCCCGGTGCAGACCGGTGTCCAGCTTGAGGTGCACGTAGTGGACGGATGGGATGGAGACGACCCGCTGCAGTTCGGCGACCGTCGAGACGCTCACGTCGACGTCCACATCGCCGAGCAGCATCAGTTCCGCTGCGTCGTACAACCAGGTCAGGATCGGTACGGTGAGCCCGGCCGCGCGGAGCTGCAACGCCTCGTCGGCGTGCGCGACACCGAGCCAGGTCGCCCCGGCATCGACCGCCGCCCGGGCCACCGGTACGGCGCCGTGCCCGAAGGCGTCGGCCTTGACCACGGCCAGGACGTCCTGCGGCACACGCCGCCGGAACGTCCGGACGTTGTCACGAATGGCGGACAGGTCGACGACGGCCTCCGACAGTCCGGTGATCCCACGTGTCGCCGGGCGGTGGTGGGACTGAACCAGGTACATGTCAGTCATTGTTGTTTCCGGCAACGATCCGCTTCATCGGATCGCGGACGGATGTACGCGGCCGCTGTCTACGACCCTGGTATGACCCACGTCATCCATCTGAATGAACCTGTCCCCGGTCACCGAACTTTCCGGGGGATACTGGAGGAGTGGAGGCCACCGATCACCTGAAGGCGTCGCTGTCCGCGGCGATCGCGCTGGCGAACACTTTCGGATCCGACCCGCGGCAGGGCCGCCCGGCGACGGCCCCCGACGCCGAAGCCGTTCGCGCGGCGCTCCGGCTGACCACCAACCGGGTCCCCGAGATCGACGTCGCCGACTACGCGGCCGGCGCCCCAATCTTGTACGACGCTCTGCGCCGACTGCCGGATGTCGACGGTGCCGTCGACCTGGTGAACGGGTTGCTCCGGGAGACCAAGGCTGCGCCACAACTCGTCCGTCGCGACGGCGCGCCCTGGCACCTGCACTTCGGCAGCCCGGACGAGGCCGCCGGATGGCTGGCCGAGCTCGCTACCGCCGTGGCGATGCTCCTCGGCAGCGACGAGGTCGACCGCCTGCGCCGCTGCGAGGCGGCCCGTTGTGAAGACGTATTCCTCGACTCGACCCGCAACCGCACGCAGCGGTTCTGCTCAACGGCCTGTCAGAACCGCACCAAGGTCGCCGCTCACCGCGCGCGCGTCTCCTGACGCCGTCACCATGGTTGCCTCGGGCAACCAGCCGAGCTTGCGGTAGAGGTGGAATCCGTCGGTGGTCGCCATCAGTAAACCCGTGCTCGCGCCCTGCTCCAGCGCCCGCCGGCTCAACGCCCCCATGATGACGCTGCCGAGGCCGCGCCGCCGGTACGCCGGATCGGTCTGGATGTCATGCATCACTGCATCGTCGCCGACGATTGCCACCATGCCGTGGGCCGCGACCGTGCCGTCGATCAGCACCCGCGCGTACTCCAACGAACCGTCCGACTCGAACTCCGCCGTCGCCAACGGGTGTTCATGCAGGTCGATCGACATCAGCGTCTTCCGCTCCTCGAACGGCCGCGCCCCGGCAGCCGCGAGTCGACGCGCGATCTCGTTACCGGTTTGTGTGGTAACGGTCAGCCAGGTATCCGGGGTCAGCTCGGCCGCGAGCCGGTCCACGGTCTCCGCGTCGTCGCTGCGCGCGAACAGTTCCCGTTCGCGGCCGGGCAAACGCAGTACGGCGGCGTAGGCGTCGTCGTACTCGATCACCGGCTCCAGCCCGCGGCACAGCCGCCAGCCCTCCAGCCATCGCCTCACGATGTCCATGACGGCGAGTGTAACTGTTTATCGCGGATTAGTCAGTTACGTAGTTCCGAGAACGAAGGTCTGGATCGCGACGACCGCGGCGCCGCGGGCCCACTCGCTGAAGTCGGCAGGCTGCAGGACCATCGGTAGCTCCGCGGCCGACGGATGCCGGTCGGCGTGCAGGGCGGCCAGGAGGTCGTCATGTGCGACCTCGGCCAGCCGGACACCTTCACCGCCGAGGACGACGAGTTCGGGCATGGTGAAGTTCGCCGCTGCCGCGATCAGCTTTCCGAGAGCGCGACCGGCGCGGCCGATCACCTCGCGGGCGGCGGGATCACCTTTCGCGGCGA
The DNA here is from genome assembly GCF_004217145.1 of Kribbella rubisoli. GTDB lineage: Bacteria > Actinomycetota > Actinomycetes > Propionibacteriales > Kribbellaceae > Kribbella > Kribbella rubisoli. The sequence goes on from NZ_SHKR01000013.1 coordinate 745,557, forward strand.
GATCGAGCGCCTCGTCGTACCCGACCGGCCGGCCGATCGCCGTACCGACCTGTTCGGTGATGGCGCCGACGGTCAGCAGGCTGAGCGCACAGCCGCGATGGCCGCGGTCGCAGGTCGGGCCGTCCGGGAGGAGTGGGTGATGACCGATCAGGCCGATGGTGACGTCCGGGCTGTCGACGACCTGGTTGTGGACGACCAGCCCGTACCCGACGCCGGCGCCGATCGTGACCAGTACGAAGCGGTCCGAGTTCCGGCCGGCGCCGAACCAGTGGGTGGCCTCGGTCAGCGAGGTCAGGTCGTTGGTGACCACGATCGGGACGCTGGTGTGCGCCGCGAGGATCTCGCCGAACGGTACGTCGACCCAGTTGAGGTACGGACCCCAGCGGACCTCGGATCCGTCCGCGACGCGGCCGCCGATCGAGACGCCGAGCCCGGTGATCGCCGTACCGCCCGGGACCTGGACCGCGAGCTCGTCCAGGATCTCGAGAACGAGGTCGGCCACCGCGGACGGGGTGGGATCGGTGAGCGGACGCTCGACGCTCGCGATCACGTCTGCCCGCAGAGTCGTGAGTACGCCGATCGCGGAGTCGCCGGTGAGCTTGATGCCGACGAAATGGTGCGCGTTCGCGTCGAGGTCGAGCGGTTGCGACGGGCGGCCGACCCTGGCGTCTGTCGGACCGCCTTCGACCTCGACGAGCAGGCCCGACTCGACCATCGGTTTCGTCAGGCGGGTGAGGCTGCCGGGGGACAGACCGACGCGACGGGAGAGCTCGGCGCGCGACAACGGCCCGTCCAGCAGGATCTCCAACGCCACCTGCCGTGACGGACCGGACAACGGCTGCCAAGCGCCCACTGCGTCAGAGTAGCCGCCGGATCAGCGGACGAGTCGATGGCGCGTTGGGTGAGGGACGCCGGGACGTGACCCGGTCCGCCGTTCTGGCCGCACAAATCCCGGCGTCAAGCTCACCCAATGCCAGTCAGATGTCCACAACCCCTCGAATCGAGTGAACACCGTGGAGGCGCAGTACCCAACTCTCATCGAAGTATGCAACGGATTTCACTCCGCGTTGCCTCGACAACGCTGTCAGAATGCGCCGCGTCCGGTCAGTGCGGGAGCTTCCGGGTATCGATCAGGTGCTGGGCGACGTCGCGGAGCTTGGTGTTGGTGTCCTGCGAGTACCGCTTGAGGATCGCGAAGGCCCGATCGGCGTCCACGTCGAAGCGCTCCATCAGGATGCCCATCGCCTGGCCGACCAGCTTCCGCGCGTCGACCGCCTGCGTCATCGACTCCTCGTGCCGCGCCGACGCCACCGCGACCGACGCGTGCCGCGCGAGAATGTGCGCGACCGCCTCGTCGTCCTCGGTGAACGCGTCCGGGACCGGGCTGTACAACCCCAGTACGCCGACGGTCTGTCGCGTTGCGTCACCGGTTGCGAGCGGTACGTCGAGGACGCTGCGTACGCCCAGCGCCGACACCTTCGCCGCCCACTCGGGCCAACGGTCGTCGGTGGTCGTGTCCCGGATCAGGATCGGAGTGCGGTCGTTGAGCGCAGTGACAAGCGGTCCACTCTCGGTGGTGATCTGCAGCTCGTAGACATCCGCGACGACAGGGTCCGTGACAGCGGCGATCTCCGCCCGCGAACCACGGGTGTACAAGGCCACGCCGGCGTACGTACAACTCAATGCCTGCAGCGCGAACTGCACAACAGCGTCGATCGTCTCCTCGACACCGTCCGCATCGTGCAACTCGATCGCCAGCCGGGCAAACGTATCCGCCGACGTAGCGAAGTCAGGCTCGGTCACAGGGGGCTCCAGGACATGGTCGTGCAACAAGGCACGGCAATCATGCAGCCCACAGCCACCAGAACGTTAGCCAGTCCACCGAAACGAGACCAAGGCCGGAATCCCGGGAGATTATTGGGTACCCCCGCGGTGCAGCGGGCAGCCGACCCAGCGTGCTCGGCGGCCGCTTTCTTCGTCGCTCCGCTCCTCAGCGCACCCGCTCCACACGCACCCCGCCCACCCCCGGGCTCATCGCCCGGAGCATCCCTTCCGGCTAACGCCGGACCTGCGCGCTGCCGCGCGGTCGACCACCCCTGGTCTGGCTGGTCCGCATCTGTTGAGCGGATTGTGGTGAGCCTCCGCGGTGCTAGGCGCGACTCCTTCGTCGCCGTGCTGAGCGCCCGCCCACGGGTTCATAGCCCAGAGACACCTGGCGCGGGGTCACGATTCGTTCGCGTGGTCACACGACGATCACCTACAGCGGAGGGAGACCTTCGACCAACCCACCACCGACGAGCCCCTCACCGAAACCGCCACCTTCGTCAACCAGTAGCCGCGCAGGAGCGCCGAGTCGTGGCAGATGGTTCGCGGCGGGAACGCCCAGTCGTGAGGATTGGCTTGTGAAACGCAGCCGCTTCTCACGACTCGGCGGATTAGTTGCCCTAAGCGCCGGTTGCTCCGTCGAGTTGTTCACGGAGGATGTCGGCGTGGCCGTCGTGGCGGGCCGGGGGGATTCACCAGGGTGTGCAGACTAGGTCGATGTCCGACAACCGAACTCTGATCCGCCCGGCTCGCCTAGACGACGGCGAGCAGGTCTGGCCGCTTGCCCGCGACTTCGCCACCTCGTTCAAGCTCGAGCGTGCTGCATTCGACGCCACCTGGCCACAGCTGGTCGGGGCTCCGCACACGGTTCTGCTCGTTGCGGAGACGGCTGAGCGCGGTGTTGTGGGCTACTTGCTCGGCAACAGCCATCTCACCTTTCTGGCCAACGGCCCCGTCGCGTGGGTTGAGGAGCTCATGGTCGACCAGCAGATGCGACAAGCTGGCATCGGACGCCTTCTGATGGATCAGGCCGAGAACTGGGCCCAGTCCGTAGGTGCCTCCTATCTTGCGCTCGCCAGCCGTCGAGCAGGCGATTTCTACCTCGCCCTCGGGTATGAGGACTCCGCAACCTTCTACAAGAAGACGTTCAACTGAACGACACTCGACCCGGCCACGGCGCCACCTGAGCCGTGTCCGCCAGCGCGAGCGGTCAGCGCGGAAAGTGCCGGCCCGGCCGTGCCAGGCGGCCGGTCGCGCGGGTAGGTGCGGCAGCCCGCCGGCTCCGCAGGTATCCTCGACTCCGGATCCTGCCGCAACTACGGCGCCAGCCGGAAAGACCGGCGGTAGCCGGAGAGGATGCTCCGGGCGATGAGCCCCGGGGGTGGGTGGGGCGGCGCGGAGCACGGCGACGAAGGAGTCGCGTGTAGCACCTCGATGGGCTGTCTTCAGTTACCCCACCTCATTCGCTGGTCGGGCTGGTTACAGTTTCCCGTGTGGCGGACTTGAGTGGTCTGTTCAGTGGGCGGACCAGTTGGCGGCGGGAGGTTGCCGCGCCGATGCGGTCCTTTCTGCGGACCGAAGCGGGGAGTTCTGGCGTACTCGCGGCCGCGATCGTTCTCGCGCTGCTGTGGGCGAACCTCTTCCCGGGTATGTACGACGACCTCTGGCGCACCCATCTGTCGATCGGGCTCGGGGACGACGTACTGAGCCTGGATCTGCGGGAGTGGATCAACAGCGGCCTGATGACGCTGTTCTTCCTGGTGGTCGGGCTGGAGGCGCGTCGGGAGTTCGACCTCGGCGATCTCCGCGATCGCACCCGGTTCATCCTGCCGATGCTCGCTGGGATCGCGGGCATGGTCGCGCCCGTACTGATCTACCTGGCGTTCAACGCGGGCGGACCGGGCTCGCACGGTTGGGGCGTCGCGATGTCCACCGACACCGCCCTCGCCCTCGGCCTGCTTGCGCTGGTCGGTCGCGGCGTACCAGATCGCGTAAGGGTCTTCCTGCTGACCGTCTTCGTCGTCGACGATCTGCTCGCGCTGGTCGTCATTGCGGTCGTCTACAGCGAGGACATCCAGCTGATGCCGCTCGTGCTGGCGATCATCGCGTTCGCGATCGTGCTGGTGCTCTCGCTGTTCCATGTCCGCAGAGCCTGGGTGTACGCCGTCCTCGGCGTCGCCATGTGGGCTGCCCTCCTCAAATCCGGTGTCGACCCGGTCGTGGCAGGACTGGCGATCGGCCTGACCGCGCCGGCGTACTCACCCGGACGAGAAGAGCTCGAGCAGGCGACCGGCCTCTTCCGGCTGTTCCGCGAGCAGCCGACTCCGGAGCTCGCGCGCTCCGCGACCGTCGGCCTGACCACGACGATCTCGCCGAACGAGCGCCTGCAGTACCTTTACCACCCCTGGACCAGCTACCTCATCGTCCCGCTGTTCGGCCTCGCCAATGCCGGCGTGACCATCGACATGGCGTTCCTCGGGCGCGCGTTCACGTCGCCGATCACGCTCGGCATCCTGCTCGGGTACGTCATCGGCAAGCCGGTCGCGGTGACGTCGGTGTCGTGGCTGCTGGAGCGTCTCAGCGCCGGCCGGATCCGGGCCGGTGTCGGCTGGGCCGCGGTGCTCGGCAGCGGGACGATCGCCGGGATCGGGTTCACCGTCTCCTTGCTGATCGCAACGATCGCGTTCGACGGGCCGCAGTTGGCCGAGGCGAAGGTCGGTCTGCTGTCGGCGGTGGTCGTCGCGTCGGCGCTCACCTGGGTGGTGTTCCGCGCGGCCAAACTGCTCTCCCCGCCGAAGAAGGCGTACGCGCTGCTCGGCAACGCGGAGCAGCTGCAGGACCTGACCGACCCGGTCGATCCGGAGCGCGACCACATCCGCGGTCCGAAAAACGCATCGGTGACCCTGGTCGAGTACGGCGACTTCGAGTGCCCGTACTGCGGTCTGGCCGAGCCGATCATCCGCGACGTCATGCAGGACGACGACCTCCGATTCGTCTGGCGGCACCTGCCGCTGTCCGACGTACACCCCAGAGCACAGATCGCCGCCGAGGTGGCTGAGGCGGCGGCCGAGCAAGGCGCGTTCTGGGAGATGCACGACCTGCTGCTCGCGAACCAGGACGACCTGCAGCCGGCTGACCTCATGCGGTACGCACGGGAGCTCGGCCTGGACGCGGACAGGCTCCACGACGATGTGAAGCGCCATGTTGCCGCGGCCCGGGTCGCGCAGGATGTCGAGTCCGCCGACATCAGCGGCGTGTCCGGTACGCCGACGTTCTTCGTGAACGGTCAGCGGCACTACGGCGCGTACGACGTGGAGTCGCTGAAGGCGGCGATCAAGGTGGCGCGGGCGCGGGCCAAGATCACGCAGCATCATGGCTGAATTTTGATGTACTAGGGCATTTCTGCCACTGTTCGCGTACCGCCGGATGGCTGACTCTGGCTGCATGACCAAACAGATCGACCAGGCCGCCGTCGCACACTTCGCGGAGCGGCTGGCGTACGAAACAGACGTGTCGGATGTCGCCTCGGATATCGGCGGCGGGGTGACGGGCTGGGTGCTGATCGACAGCCGCAGTCAGGAGAGCTGGGACCAGGGGCACGTGCCCGGCGCGGTCCACCTGCCGACCAGGGAGATCGCGGCGCGCGCGGCGTCCGTCGTACCTGAAGGTGTGGGTGTCGTGACGTACTGCTGGGGGCCGGGATGCAACGGCGCGACCCGCGCTGCGCTGGAGTTCGCGAAACTGGGATATCCGGTCAAGGAGATGATCGGCGGGTTCGAGTATTGGACGCGTGAAGGGCTGCCGGTAGAGACCGCCGACGGGGTTGATCGCCGGCTACCGGATCCGCTCACCGCGCCACGCGGAGTCGCGTGCGCGTGCTGAAAGCCCTGTGAACGTTGAGGTTTTACACAGATTGAACTCGCCGTGGTGAACCGCTGACTCTCTGTGCGTTACCCTCGTACTGGACGTTAGACGCCTCGACGCGAGGAGACAGTGTGACCGATCAGCCGATGAACGACGGCGGGCTGGTCGCGCACGGGATCGACACCACGCGCCCGAGCGTGGCGCGGGTGTACGACTACGCCCTCGGCGGCAAGGACAACTACGAGTCCGACCGCGCGCTGTACCGGCAGATCATGAAGATCGCGCCGGAGACACCCGTCTGGGCCCGGGCGAACCGGGCCTGGCTCCGCGAGGTGATCACCTGGCTGGCCGACGAGGCCGGCGTACGGCGGTTCATCGACGCGGGCTCCGGCCTGCCGACCGCGGAGAACACCCACCAGATCGCCCAGAAGGTCAACGCCGACGCCTCGGTGATCTACATCGACAACGACCCGTCCGTGGTCGCCCACGGGCGGGCGCTCCTGCTCGACAATGACCGGACGCAGTTCACCGCCGCGGATCTGACCAAGCCCGACGTGGTGCTGGCGGATCCTGCGATCAGGGACCTGCTGGCCGGCGGTGAGCCGGTCGCGCTGGTGATGGCGCTGATGCTGCACCACATCCACGACTACGAGCAGACGCGGGAGATCGCCGCGAAGTACGTCGACGCCCTGCCGCCGGGGTCGTATCTGGCGATCACGCACGCGTGCAACCCGGGCGACGGCGGTCCGGTCGACGTGCTGGTGACCGAGCTGCTCGAGAACGTCAAGGACGCGTTCCCGACCCTGGCGTTCCGTTCGGCCGAGCAGATCTCGTCGCTGTTCGGCGACCTGGAGCTCCTCGAGCCGGGCGTCGTCCCGCTGGGCGAGTGGCACGTCCCCGGCGGTCGCGTCGAGGAGGAGCACCCGGCCGACATCCGCGACGCCATCTACGGCGGAGTCGGCCGCAAGGCCACGAGCTAACCCGGGAGCTGGCCCGCAGCTGATCCGGAGCTAGCCCAGGTTGGCCAGGTAGTCCGCGTTCCCGCGGATCGCGGCCTCGTAGCGCTTGATCTCGGCCGAGTCGACCTTGTCGGCGATCACCAGCAGCAGCGTGGCCAGCGCCTTGTCGTGTTTCCCGGCAGCGTGCAGCGTCAGCGCCTTGAAGACCCGGAGCGAGTCCGATTCCGGATACTCCGCGCACGCGTCCTTGAACACCGCCAGCGACTCGTCGAAGCGGTCGAGGTTGCGCAGCGTGCTGCCGTACTGCAGCAGGCACTTGCGGCGCGTCTCCCCGGTGAGCCCCGGCAGCGCGCGCTCGTAGTACCCGACCGCCTTCTCCTCCTGGCCGGCGGTGTCGTACGACCCACCGACCTCGTAGAGCACGTACGGGTTGTCCGGATGCTCGCTCAGCAGCTTCTCGAAGAAGGCGATCGTCGGGCCCATGTTCGCCCGGTCCCGCTTGGCGAACGCCTCCTCGATCGTCGCAGCCAGCTCCGGCGTCAGATCAGTCGTCACAGCTCCATCATGCCGCGTCGGAGCGGTCGGTCCGCCCTTGCTGCCACGGCCAGGACCCGGAGATCTCCACTTCGAGTGCGAAACTGAGCACCACCCGGATCACCACGATCAGGCCGAGCACCAGCACGCTCTCGACGGAGGTCTCCACGATGATCGTGCGGATGATGTCGCCGACGATCAGGATCTCCAGCCCGAGCAGGATCACCCGGCCCAGATTCACCCGCAGCTGGCTGTAGCTCCCGGCGCCTTTGCGGACCACGTCGTACGCGTACCGGATCAGGACGCCGGCCAGGCCGATGGCCATGATGACCACCCCGGCGCCCTCGATCACCCGGGCCACGTCCGCGAAGACAGACTTGTAGTCCACTCTCCAGAGGTACCAGTCAGGCGGCGCTCTCCGCGCTCGCCTCGCCGGGGCGGATGTTCTGGTTGAGGTGGAAGACGTTCGCCGGGTCGTACGCCGTCTTCAGCGCGACCAGCCGCTCCAGCTTCGCCGGCGGGAACGCGCGCTGGATCGGGTCGCCGTTCAGCGTGTTCATGTACGCCCCGCTCGCGTACGGCGCCAGCGTCGCGGCGTACTCGCGCAGCTGGGTGATCCGTGCCTGATCCTCGTCCGCGTCGTCCCATCGAGTCGCGGTGACGAACTCGAACAACGTTTCCCGGTGGCTGAACGCCGCGTCCCCATCCGGTACGTCGGCGATCGCGCCGCCGTACGCCTGCAGGCTCGCGGACGGGCCCGGCGTACGCAGCAGAGCGCGGATCGCGTCGTCGGGCAGGGACTTGAAGTAGTGCCCCTTCCAGTAGCGCCGGTACCGGTGACCCTGCACGCTGTCGTCGCGGGTCTGCAGCTTCAGGTACGTCGTCTCCTCGACAACCTCATCCACGACCGGGCCGAGCGCGCGGAGCGCCGGCAGCAGGCTGTACCCGCCCTCGCCGACCCACACGTACCCGACCGTCACCGAGTCCGGCTTGATGCTCGCGGTGAAGGTCGCCTCCCGCGGCGCCTGCTCGTTCAGATCGCGCCAACCGCGCAGTACGTGGAAGCCGGCCGATGCCGGGTAGGTCAGCTCGACGATCAGCGCCCGTGTCCCGATCTCGTGCAGCTGGAACTCGAACCGGGTGACGATCCCGAAGTTCCCGCCACCGCCGCGCAGACCCCAGAACAGCTCGGGGTTCTCGTCCGCGGTGGCCCGGACAACCGCACCGTCCGCGGTCACGACCTCGTAGGACACGACGTTGTCGCAGGCCAGTCCGAAGCGCCGGGCGAGCCACCCCATCCCGCCGCCGAGCGTCAGCCCGCCGACGCCGGTGTGCGAGACGTTCCCCGCCGTCGTCGCGAGTCCGTATTCCTGCGCCGCCTTGTCCAGCTCGCCGAGCAGCGCGCCGCCCTGTACCCAGGCACGCTTCTGCGAGGGATCCACATGCACCGCGTTCATCGGCGTCAGGTCGATCATCAGCCCGCCATCGGGGACCGAGAGGCCGGCGATGTTGTGACCGCCGCAGCGGACCGCGATCTCCAGCCCGGCCGCCCGGCCGAACCGCACTGCCTCGACGACATCAGCGGTGCTCGAGCACCGGGCGACCGCGGCCGGACGGCGGTCGATCATTGCGTTCCATACGGTCCGGGCCTCGTCGTAGCCGGCGTCGCCGGTGCGCAGCATCGTGGTCATCGCTCTCAACTCCGTGTCGTTTGATCTGTCGTTTTGGTCTGTCCACAACCCTGACAGCGAAGCGGTACTCCGATAAGGTCCAGTTCCGTGAGCCGAATGAGGACCAGTTCCGGGACGGGTGAACTCCTGGTCGAGCTGCAGCGCGACAACGGCGTACCGCTGCATCAGCAGTTGGAGAGCGGGATCCGGACGCGGATCCGCGCCGGTCTGCTGCGCCCGGACACCGTGATGCCGTCCACGCGGGCGCTCGCGCAGGACCTCGGGCTGTCCCGCGGCGTGGTCGTCGAGGCCTATCAGCAACTCGTCGCCGAGGGGTACCTCGTCAGCCGCGGCGGCGGGTACACGCAGGTCGCGGACATCGCTGTCGTTGAGCCGACCGCCACGCTGAGGTCCGCGAGCGGTCCGCCACGGATCGACTTCCGCTACAGCCGGCCGGACGTCTCGCAGTTCCCCCGCGCCGCGTGGCTCCGATCGATCCGCCGGGTGCTGAACGAGACGCCGTACCGCAGCCTCGCGTACCTCGACGGTCGCGGCACGGTCGAGCTGCGTACGTCGCTCGCCGATTACCTCAACCGGGTCCGCGGTACGGCGGCGCGCCCGGAGAACATGCTGATCTGCAACGGGTTCGCCCAGGGGTCACGGCTGCTGCTACAGGTGCTGGCTGCGCAGGGATACAAGCGGCTGGCCGTCGAGGATCCGTCCGACAACGACCTGCGTGAAGTCGCCGCGGCCGCTGGGCTCGAGGCAATCGGCGTACCGGTGCTCGAATCGGGGGTCGATGTCGATGCGCTCGAGCGGTCGGGCGCGGACGTGGTGCTCGTGACGGCAGCCCATCAGTTCCCGACCGGCGCGGTGACCTCGGCGGAGACGCGGGCGGCGCTGGTTGCCTGGGCTGCTCGGCGTGACGGGCTGGTGATCGAGGACGACTACGACGCGGAGTACCGCTACGACCGCGAGCCGATCGGCGCGATGCAGGGGCTGGCGCCGGAACGCGTCGCGTACGCCGGGACGGCGAGCAAGACGCTTGCGCCCGGGCTCCGGCTGGGGTGGCTGATCCTGCCGGCGTGGCTGGTCGAGCCGATGGCGCACGCGAAGCTGATGGACGATCGCGGGTCGCCGGTCTTCGATCAATTGGCCTTTGCGGATTTCGTCGCGCGGGGTGAGTTCGACCGGCACCTGCGGCGGATGCGGCCGCGGTACCGGCTGCTGCGGGACACACTCGTCGACGAACTGGCGGCGCGGATCCCGGAGCTCGAGCCGGTCGGGGTGTCGGCCGGGCTGCATGTGATGACGTTCCTGCCGCCGGATCTCACCGAGGACGCGGTGCAGACGGCGGCGTCCGAGCGCGGGCTCGGCGTCTACGGACTGGCGCCGTACTGGGTGGCGGGTTCGGGGCCGGCCGGGCTGGTCTTCGGGTACGGATCGCTCAACCAGAAGGAAGTTGTCGAGGGCATCGAACTGCTTGCGGACGCGATCGCGGCGATCCGCGAACGATGAATAAACATCCATTCAATTGCAATTCGATCCGAGCGGTTCTACTCTTGGTGGAGTGATCGCCGAAGCTCGCATGGACTCGCTGATGAATCAGGCCTGGCCCGCCGCCGACAACACCGAGCTTGACGGCTGGCTGGTCCGCCGTAACGCAGGTGTCACCCTGCGAGCCAACTCGGTGCTGCCCGCCAACGCACCGTTCGACGTCCACAAAGCCTTGGATTACGTCGAAAATCTGTACGCCGCGCATGACATCACGCCGTCGTTCCAGATCAGCCCGGCGGTCCAGCCGAGCGACCTGGACGTCCACCTCGAAGCCCGTGGGTACGCGGTTCGCAACCCCACGCTGGTGCAGTGTGCGGCGCTCCCCGACGTGCTCGCGAAGCTGCCGGTGACGGCGGACGAGGTGAATATTTCCACGACCCCGTCCGCCGCCTGGATGGATTGCTGGTGGAGCGTCGACGGCCGGGGCGGCGCGGCCAACCGGGCCACCGCTGAGCAGATCCTTGCCCGCGGCAAGGCTCTCTATGCGACCGTCCCGGACGGCGAACACGCGAAGGCGATCGGTCGGCTGGCGCTCGTCGACGACACCGCCGGCCTGTACTGCCTGGCCGTCGACGAACGCTTCCGGCGCCAGGGCCTCGCCTCCGCCGTCATCCGCGGTTTGTTGCAGGCGGCAACAGCCAAGTGGGTGTGGCTGAGCGTGCTGGAAGACAACGTGCCGGCCCGCACGCTCTACGACAACCTCGGCTTCCGGACCGTCTCGCGTTACCACTACCGCGTCAAAGCGTGACCTGCTGCAGGTGATCGAGGACGACGAACTCGGCGCCGGTCCGCTCCACCGACTGGCGGAGCGGGGTCAGGTCGGTCCAGGGGATACCGGGGTCGTCGAGGGGCTTGTCGAAGTCGTCCCAGTGCGTCGCGATCACCTTGCGCACAGGCTTGATGGTCTGCAGCAGGCGATCGGTGATGCCCGGCTCGCCGCCGGGGGCCGCGAAGATCACGTCGACCTGGAGATCGCGCAAGGCGTTCGGGTCGAAGTTCGCCGTACTCAGGCTGAGGATGCGCAGGCCGCCGATCGTGATCACGAACGCGAGCGTGCCGCCCTCGACCAGGTCCTCGATCACGCGCGGACGCTGCGGTACGTCGTACCGGTAGCCCGGATATGCGTACGTGTGCCGCTTGCCGCTGCAGGAGTGCAACGACGGGAACACCTCGATCGAGAAGCCGTCGAACGGCAGGTACTCGCCGCCGCGGACCGGTGAGAGCAGCTCGTTCGGCGTTCGCATCGCGCGGAGCAGGTTGGCGTGCGTCTCGGTGCACAGCACGGTCGCCTGCGTCTTCTTCGCGACATACGGCACGTCGGCCATGTGGTCGTAGTGCCCGTGATGGACCAGGATCGCGTCGGCTGTGCTCAGGTGCTTGTCGATCACCTCGGGCTTGATCACGAGCTTCGTCTTCGGGTCCGCACCTTCCGGCGTGAACGTGCCGGTCTTGAACCGCGTCAGCCACGGATCGGTCAGTACGACGCTCTTCCCGCACTTGAGCTGCCAAGCGTGTGTCCCGAACCACGTCAGCTCCACCGGCTCGCGCTTGGCCGCCGGCACCGTCGCTGCCTGGCTCCGTCCCTCAAGTCCCACGACACCGGCCGCGCCGACCGCTGCCGCTCCAACCGCGGCCGCGCCGGTCAGCATCCCTCTCCGACTCACCTGCACGCTGTCTCCTCTCGTCGTCCCGGACCAACAGTCAAGGCGAGCGCAGCAGCGGGTGTCGAATATGCTCTCAGGCATGATCCGATTGTCTGGAGATATCACCGCAGGTCAGGTACGTCATGCTGACTGAAAGGCATCTGCAGATTTTCATCGCGCTCGCCGAGGAGCAGCACTTCGGCGACGCGGCCCGGGTCGTCGGCATCACCCAGCCGCCGCTGTCGCAGGGTCTGCGCCGCCTCGAGGCCCTCGTCGGCGCCAAGCTGTTCGAGCGCGGGGCCGGCCGGGTCGAGCTCACTCCTGCCGGAGCCGCCCTGCTGCCGTACGCGCGCCGCGCGCTGACCTCCATCGAGGAGCTGCACCAGGCCGCGGTCGCCCGCGATCCCGAGGGGCCGGAGATCCGGCTCGGCCTTGCGCCCGAAGTCCCGCCCTCAGCGGGTGCTGCCGTGGCCGCCGCATCCGGCGCGGTGATCCCGGGCAGCCGAGTCACAGTCGTCACCGCCTCGACGAGCTCGCTGATCAACCAGGTCAACACGGGTCGGCTGACGTTGGCCGCCGTACTGCATCCCGTTGTACTGGATGGGTTGGAGGCGGGACCGGTCTCCCTGCTTCCGACTTGGGCGCTCGCACCGGCCGGGTTCGTGGACGACGAGGTCGTCGGGTTGCGGCAGCTCAAAGGGTTGCCGGTAGCAATTCGCCCGCGGACGGAGGCTCCGGCGGCCCGCGACCTGTTCGTGGACACGCTCGCCTTGCATCGACCCACCGGCGGGACCGTCGTCGTCACCGATGAGCGCGCCGGGTTGGCGATGACCGCGGCGGGCCAGGCGATCGTGGTGACCGCCGACCCCGCACTGACCGCGCCCGGTGTGACCCGCCATCGACTGGCCGACGATCCGCTGCCGTTGCGGCTGAGGCTCGTGTGGTCGAGGACGCGTACGCCGTTCCTCCGGCCGAACGACGTGATCGCGCAGCTGACCGAAGCGCTGGGGGCGTCGTGAACGCCCGCATCCGCGCGGTCTTCGAGGACGCCGGCGTCCGCGGCTGGCTGCACGCGGTCGCGCTGGACGAGCCCGACTTGACCGTCGAGGTCGACGCGGACGGGATCGTGCCGCTGGCCTCGGTGTACAAGCTGCCGTTGCTGGCCGGGTTCTGCCGGCTCGTCGATCTCGGCGAGCTTGATCCCCGGCAGCAGCTGACGCTCGATCCATCCACGAAGACCGGTGGGCCTACTGGGTTGTCCACCTTCGCGGATCCGGTCACGGCATCGCTGCGGGACCTGGCGCTCTCGATGATGACGCTGTCCGACAACGCTTCCGCGGATGCGCTCCTGGACATCGTCAGGCTGCCGCGGTTGGCCGAGCTGCTCAAGTCATTCGGCCTGCAAAGGACCTGGGTACGCCGCGGTACCGCCGGCAATCTGCGTGACCTGCAACGCCGTACCAGAACGAACGATCCGGATGCTGCCCTCGCCGTACTGGCGGACAACGACCAGACCGATCCTGCTGGGGTCTATGAAGCGGTGAATGCGTCGGCGTCCAGCGCGCGCGACATGACGTTGTTGCTGCGGCGGTTGTGGGCGGGGGAGTTGCTGTCGCCGGAGCAGACCGAGTTCGCCAAGGCAACCATGCATCGGCAGGTGTTCATGCACCGGTTGGCGTCCGGCTTCCCGCACGACGGCGTACGCGTCGCGGGGAAGACCGGGACGTTCGGGGCGTTGCGGCACGAGGTCGGCGTGGTCACGCTGCCGGGCGGTACGGCGTACGCGATCGCGGTCTTCACGCTCGCTGCGCGCGGCGACGTCCGGCAGCCACGCGTGGACGCCGCCATCGGCGAGGCGGCCCGCGTGGCCGTGGACCTCCTGCGTTAGACGATCGCGAACGCTTCGATCTCGAGGAGGACGTCGGGGTTGAACAAGGCGGCCACCTGGACGGCGGAGGCGGCCGGTTTGGTGCCGGGGATGTACCTGTCGCGCACCGCGCGGATCGCCGGCATATGCGCCATGTCGGTGACGAAGATCGTCATCTTCGCGATGTCCTCGAAGGTCGCGCCGGCGCCGGCCAGGCAGCGCTCCAGGTTGGTGAAGACCTGCTCGGCCTGGGCCCCGGGATCACCGACGCCGACGAGCTTCCCGTCGGGGTCGAGGGCGACCTGTCCGGCGATCGCCACCCACTGCCCGTGACCGGTCACGACGTGGCTGTAACCGTTGCCCGGGGCAACTCCAACTGCGCGCGGATACTCCAGGTTGCTCATGCACCAGATATACCCCGGCAAGGGTTGAGAAACCGGTTTCCGTCGGGAGAGGATACAGGGGTGGGCCGGACACCGAAGGATTCGATCACGATCGCCGACGTCGCGCGGCTGGCGGAGGTGTCGCGGGCGACCGTGTCCCGGGTGATGAACGGCCGGCTCACTGTCGCACCCGAGATCGTCGCCCGGGTACGCGCGGCCGCGGACCGGCTCAACTACCGGCCCAGCGACCTGGCCCGCAGCCTGTCCCTCGGCCGGACGAACATGGTCGCGCTGGTGGTTCCCGATCTGGGCAACCCGCTGTTCCAGCAGATCCTTCGCGGCATCACGAACGCGTCCGCGGCGGCGGGGTACCGGGTGCTGGTCGCTGAGACCGACGAGGACCCGACGGCTGAGGCCGCGATCGCGATCGAGGCGCGGCGGCGGTGCGATGCGCTGATCATGGTCTCGCCGCGGTTGGACGAGGAGCGGCTACTGGAGCTGTTGCCGCAGGTGCAGCCGGTCATCCTCGTCAACAGGAAAGGCCCTGAGGATGTCTCGTCGGTGGTGGTCGACTACGGCCGCGCCGTACGGATTGTCGTCGATCACCTGGTCGGGCTGGGGCATCGGCGGCTCGCGTTCCTGTCGGGGCCGGCTGCAAGTGCGTCCAACACGCTCCGGCTGCGAGCTCTCGAGGTCGCGGAGCGGGAGATTCCGGGGCTGGAGCTTGTCCGGCTCGAGTGCGGGCGGTCGATCGAGGACGGGTACGCCGCGGTGGAACGGGTGCTCGAGTCCCAGGTGACCGCGGTGGTCGCGTTCAACGATCTGGTCGCGTTCGGTCTGCTGGCGAGGCTCAACGAGGTCGGTGTCGCCGTACCGGCTGATATTTCCGTGACCGGGATGGACGACATCGGGCTGGCACGGTTCGCTGTGCCGTCGCTGACGACGGTTCGTGTGCCGCAGAAGGACCTTGGGGAGTTGGCGTGGCGTCGGTTGCACGCGTCGATCGCTGCACCGAACGGCGATGCGGACGACGTACCTGAGCTGCGGCTGGCGGTGCGCGCGAGCACCGGGCCGGTTCCGGAGCCGCGGATGCACGGCGGTACGACGGCTGGTCGGCTCGGGTGGCAGCAGCAAGGCGACATCTTCGCGCTCGGGAGCGATTCGGGGATGTTGGCGCGGTACGAGTTCGGGCGCCGGATGCCGCAAGTGCATGCGCCGCGGCCGTACCTGCACCCGGTCCGGACGCTCGGCGGGCACACGTTGACGGAGGTCAGCCCTGTCGACCACCGGCATCACTACGGTGTCTCGTTGGCGGTGCCAATGGTCAACGGCACCTCGCATTGGGGCGGCAGGACATATGTCCGCGATCGAGGACCGACGTTGCTGACGAACCATGGACAGCAGCGCAGCCGCGAGGTTGTCGCTGACGGTGAAAAGCTGATCGACGACATCACCTGGTACGACGAACAAGGCCGGCCGCAGCTCGTCGAACGCCGTCGTCTCGCCGGAGAACTGGCTGCCGGCGGCTGGCGACTCGACTGGCGGAGCGTCCTGACCGCGCGCTACGGCTCGGTGCAGATCGAGAACCCGACCACGGCCGGTCGAGCAGGCGCCGCGTACGGCGGGATCTTCTGGCGGCTGCCTGTGGCGGAGACGACGGTGCTCTCAGCTGACGGCGAGGGCCTCGACGCCGCGTTCGGTTCGACGAGTCCGTGGCTGGCCTTCGTCCAGGGCGACGTGAGTCTGTTGTTGGTGCAGCCCGACGACGTACGGCGGTGGTTCCTCCGCGTCGACTCGTACGTCGGCGCGTGTCCGGCGCTCGCCTGGGACAGCCCGCTCACGCTGCAACCGAACCAGGAGCTGAGGCTGTCGCTCACCGCGCTCCTGCTGGATCGGCCGGTGGATCTGGCCGAGGCTAAGTCGTTGGCAGACCAGTTGTAGGCGACGATGCCAGCGCGGATTGCCAGCGGCGAGGGACTCGGCCGGCGAGACGTGCGGCGCGTCCCGCGGAGACGGCGTCTCGCATCGCGGCGGCCATCAGGGCAGGCTTCTCCGCACGTGTCACCGGCGTCGCGAGCATGACCGCGTCGCAGCCGAGCTCCATCGCCAGCGCGGCGTCGCTCGCCGTACCGATCCCGGCATCGACGATGACCGGAACGTTGGCCGCTTCCGCGATCAGCGCGATGTTGTGCGGGTTGCGGATCCCGAGCGCCGAACCGATTGGTGCGGCCAACGGCATCACGGCCGCGCACCCTGCCTGCTCGAGCCGGCGGGCGAGGATCGGGTCGTCGTTCGTGTACGGCAGCACGGTGAAACCGTCTGCCACCAGGGCTTCCACGGCATCGAGCAGCTCGAACGGGTCGGGCAGCAGCAGGTGATCGTCGGCGACGACCTCGACCTTGATCAGATCGGTCTCCAACGCCTCCCGCGCCAGCTTCGCGGTCAGCACGGCCTCGGCGGCAGTGTGGCAGCCGGCCGTGTTCGGCAGCACGTCGATGCCGTGCTTCTTGAGTACGTCGAGCACCGAGCCTTCGTGCCCCGTGCCGAGGCGGCGCATCGCGACCGTGGTCAACTGGGTGCCGGAGGCAATCAATGCCTCCTCCATCACTTCCAGGTTGGCCGAACCGCCGGTCCCCATGATGAGTCGGGACGTGTACGTCCGCCCGCCGAGCTCCAGTGGATCGTCCATCTCAGCCTCCCTGCGTCGCGCTGACGATCTCGACCCGGTCGCCGCTCCGCAACGCGGTCTGCGCCCATTCGGCCTTGGTCAGCACGTTCTGGTTCACGGCGACCGCGATACCGGTCGTGCGATCGGAGTACTCCGTGATCAACTCGGCCACGGACTTGCCGACCGGTACGTCGACCGCCGTACCGTTCACCCAGACGGATTCCATCGCGCTTCCTCCCTACGCCGGAATTACCCGATTCAGGTTCAGCGGTCGGTGACGGCGTAGTCACCCTCTCAGCCCACTCCCTGCGAGCTCCCGCGGACCTCTCGACTATAGCGCCCCGCGAGCAAGGGGCAGTTATCGTGACCAAAAGTGCCCGGGAGGGGGAGCGTCTTGGCCAAGCGGGTCGGGATTTCGGATGTGGCGGCTCGGGCGGGGGTCAGCCCGACGACGGTTTCGCATGTGGTGTCGGGGCGGCGGCATGTGTCCGAGGTGACGCGTGCGCGGGTGCGGTCGGTGATGGACGAGCTCGGCTGGGAGCCGAACGAGCTTGCGCGCAGCCTGCGGATGCAGCGGACGCAAACGATCGCGCTGATCGTGCCGGACATCACGAACCCGTTCTACCCGTCGGTCGCGCGCGGTCTGCTCGACGTGGTCAGCGAGCCCGGGTACCAGGTGCTGATCGGCAACACGGACGGCTCGCCTTCGGCTGAGAAGGATCTGGTCGCGCGGATGGTGACTCGCAGCGTCGACGCGATCGTGTTCGCCGGCTACTACAGCAAGGCGAGCGACGTCGCGCCTGCCGTGGAGGCGGGGATCCCGGTGGCGCTGATGGGCGGGCGGAAGGCGTCGGCCGGGATCGACGTACTGACGTCCGACGATCTCGCGGCGGGGGAGATCGCCACGCGGTACTTGATCGGGCGCGGCTATCACCGGATCGGATTCATCACCGGTCCCTCCGGAGAAGGTCCGCCCGCGGACCGTGTGAAGGGCTATCGGCGCGCGCTGACCTCGGCCGGGCTGCGGTTCAACAGCCAGCTGGTCGTCCGCGAGGAGTTCTCGCGCGCCGGCGGTGCTGCGGGATTGCAGGAGCTGCTCGAACTGCGCAAGCCGCCGCGGGCCGTCCTGTGTACGAACGACATGGTCGCGATCGGGGCGCTCGACGTCGCTCGAGCCCGCGGTCTTCGCGTGCCCGATGACCTTGCCGTAATGGGTTTCGACGACATCGAGGCCGCCGCGCTCATCTCGCCGTCGTTGACCACGATCGCCGGCGATCCGCGCGAGCAGGGTCGCGCGGTCGGCCGGGTGCTGCTGGGCAGGCTGGACGGGACGACCGCCAGCCTGCCGCAGCGCATTCTGTTCGCGCCTTCCGTCGTACCGCGGGAATCCGCCTAGGGCGCAGTGACCGAGGTGACGGTTGAGCCCGAGATGTACGTCGGCCAGACGCCTACCGTGACTGTGATCTGGCCGTTCGCATTAGGTGTCATCGTGCTGGTCAGACCGTAGAGGCTCGTGACCTGGACGGGGCCGGTCGCGTTGACCGTCACCGTCGTGTTCGATCCGGACGCGGCCCAGATCGCGCGGAACGGCGTACCGTCGTTGCCTGCGTAGACCTGGTCGATCAGGCCGTTGCCCGGGTTCTCCTTGCCGAGGAACGTCGCGCCGCGGAGCTGACGTGCGGCTGTCGCATAGGCGACGTACGACGGCTTGGGGGTGTACTTGCCGAGCGCGTCGGCCTCGTTGTGCACGAGCCCGAAGTTGTTCTCCGCCGCGGCCGGATCGATGCCGTCGTTCTTGAAGTCGTACATGTAGAACCGGTCGACATCGTGCCCGGGGACATTGAGCATCTCGCGGGCCATGTACATCGCCTGGGTTGGCTCGTCGACCGGGACCGCGCTGCCGGAGCCGGTGTACCAGCCGGCCTCGGTGATCCAGATCGGCTTGTCGACACCGCCGTTGTACTGCCGGATCGTCGCCCGCACCTGATCGATCGCCGTACCGAGACTCTCGGGCGCGTGCAGGAAGTTGTACGGGTGGATGGAGACGACATCGAGGTACTTCAGCCCACCGAGCTGGCAGAACGTCTGGAACCAGGCCTGCTGCGTCACGTCGGTGTCGCCGCCGCCGACGATGGTGAGATCGGGATGCGTGGCCTTCAGCTTCGTGTACGTCGCCTTGAGCAGCGCGAAGTAGCTGTCGGGCGACTTGTTCGCGGGACCGGCCGCGTTGACGTCCCACTCGTTCCACACGGCCAGGTTGTGGACCTGCGGGTACTGGTTCGCCAGCGCGTTGGCATAGTTCGCGAACGCGGTCCGGCCGGCGTCGGTGTACGGCGCGTTGAAGAGCTGATCGGGGCAGTCGTAGAGGCAGTTGCCGTAATCCGCGACCATGAGCGGGTCGAGACCGTTCGACTGGTAGGACTGCAGGTAGGTGGTGACCTTGGCCGGGAACGCGTACGTGCCGGCCGTGGTTTCCGCGGCGGACCAGTACGCCTCGTCTCTCGCCGTTCGAGCACCGGCCTGGCTTACCAACGGGATCACGTCGGGCGCCCAGGAGCCGGCGAAGTGCGTGCCGACTCCGTTGTACGTCGTGGGCGTGGTTGCGGCGACCGCGTCGACGTTGACGGAGGCCGTCGTACCGCCGCCGATGATCAGGCTCTTGTCCAGCGTGAGCATGATCGCCTTGGCGGGGCCGTGCCAGACGCCGTCGTCGGCGCCGCCGAAGTGCAGGTAGCCGGTGCCTCCGTTGAAGGTGGTGACATTGAGCTGCTGCCACGCGGTGGAGCCGGACAGCGTGAGGCGTTGCTGGTGGACCTGGCCGGTCGCGTCGGTCAGCCGGAGACCGATGGCTGACAACTGACTCGTCTTCACCCAGAGGCTCAGCGCGGTCAGGTTGATGGGGACGAGGTTGCGCTGGATCGCGACGTAGTTGCCGCCGCCCGTGAAGTCACCAGAGAGCTTCGCGGACTGCGCGCCGGCCTGCAGGTTCGTCGTGTCGTAGGTGAGGCTGCCGGTCGCGCCGGCGAACTCGCTGCCGGGGTAGAACGACCAGCCTTCGGCCGCGCTCTCGTAATCGCCGAGCGGCGTCGTCGGCTTGGTCGACAGGGCGTTGACGGTGAAGTCGTCGAGGCTCACGCTGCTGCTCGTCGCGCCGGTGATCGCGCCCTTGTCGAGAACGACCTCGAGGCCCTTGGCCGGACCGTGCCAGACGCCATCGTTGGCGCCGCCGAAATGGACGTACTGCTTGCCGCCGTCGAACCGGGCGACGCTGAGCGGCTGCCAATCAGTTGCCCCAGACAACGTTAGGCGCTGCTGATGGACCTGGCCGGTGGAGTCGGTGATGCGGAACGTGAGGAAGGACAGGTTCGGGGACTTGGCCCAGAAGCTGACGCTGGACGCGTTGACCGACGGGAGCGTGCGGTTGACGCTCACGTACGCACCGCCGGCGCTGAAGTTGCCGGACAGTTTGCCCGAGCTGGTGCCGGAGTGGTTGTCGGCGGTGTCGAGTGCGAAGCTTCCGGTGGCGCCGGGGAATTCGCTGCCTGGGTAGAAGGTCCAGCCTTCCGCGGTGTTCTCGAAATCGCCGACCCGGTTGGTGGTGAGGCCGGCGATCGACGCCGTACTCAGTGGGCTGAGGATCGCGAAGGTTGTCTGGGCGCTGACCGTGCCGGCTTGGACGGTCAGCTTGTACCAGCCGCGGGTGGTGACCGAGACCTGCAGCGTGCTCGCGGTGGCTTGGCTGCCGGTGGCGACGACGGTGCCGTTGACGTCGGCGGCCGACCAGGTGACCGACGACGCGTCGGTGCTGAGGCCGATCTTCACCTGCTGGCCGTCGGTGAACACGTTGCCGAGGGTGACGGGAGTGAGGGCGAGGGTCGCCGCGTGGGCCGGGGCTGTGGTGCCGATGGTGCCGAAGCAGAGGAGGAGAACTCCGAGAACGATGGCAAGACTACGTCTCATGCCGACTCCTTGAATCAGGGCGGTGTAGGTGAGACGTCGGCTGCCACGACGTAATGCAAATCGATTTGTACTATCGCTGTGGGTGATCGCTGTGTCAACAGCTCGGGTGACCTCGGCCCCGTGTCAGCTGAGCTCGGCTCCGGTCAGGAGGGCTGCTAGCTCAGTCGGGCGGTACAGCACCTGTTTGCCGGTACGTTGCGGCTCGACCAGACCCGTGCGGCGGAGCAGCTGGAGATGCTGGCTCACGGCCGACGGCGTCACCTTCAGCTCGCCGGCCAGGTCGGTCGTAGTACGGGGATGCGTCAGTAGCTCGAGAATGTGCGCGCGCGGCGTACCGATCAATTGGGCCAGATCTTGCTGCGACGGTGGCTCGACGACAGACCACAGGTTGGCTTGGCCTCGAGGTGGGTAGCCCAGTATCGGTTCGGCTCCCGGGTCGAACGGGATGACGGCGTGCGGGCCGAACAGGCTTGGCTGCAGCACGAGTCCGCGACCGTCGACAGCTTCGGTCCGGCTCACGGCTGCTACGCGGTCGACCTTGAGTAGTCCGTCTGCGTACGTGATCGCGGGCGCCAGTCCGTTGAGCATGGCGCCGGTCCCGTGCTGGGTCAGGACGTGGCCGCGGTAGCTGATGTCTGCCGAGAGAAGGGTGCGCATCCGGTCCCAGTACGGCGCCATCATGGCGTCCCAGTACTGGCGGAGTGCTTCTACTGTCTTGTCGATCGTCAGGCCGGTCGGGAGTTCGCCGTTCACCGCGACGAGCTGACGCTCGAACGTTTCCCGGTCCACGGCGGCAATGATCTGGAGCTCATCTGCGAGCTGGGTGAGTGGGGATGTGGGTCGCGGGGTCAGGAAGTCCGGGCTTCCCATCGTGTCGTTGACGAGCCACCGCAGTACGTCCCAGTCGAGCTCCGCCACGCGCGGCTGGACCGCCCTGACCCATCCCAGCTGCAACGGGAACCGGCCCGGCTCCCGCAACGCGCGCAACGACAACACCATCTCCGCGACCGGCGACACCGCAAACCGCGCCTCCGCCAGATCACGCGAAGTCAGCTCGTAAGTCAGCACGGGCCGCTGCTCAGGTCGGCCCGTTGCCGTAGCCGAGGTCGTTGGCGATGTCGAAGCTCTCCGTGCCGTACTGCGTCTGCGGTTCCGCCACGTCCGTCCCCAGGTCGAACCCGACCTCGGTCTCCTCCTCGGTCAGATCCGGCTCGACTGGATCCTGGTCGCTCATCAGCCCTCCTCGCTCCTTGTCGTACGACGGCAGTATGAACCACTGCCCTTGCTACTAGGCTGACCGAGGTGACGTCAGAAGAGCCGCCGGCTGTCTGGTGCATCGTCGCCAACGTCGTCGAGGAGCGACCGTACGGACCTGGTGGCGAAGAGACTCGGCGCGGGCTGAAGATCTTCCCGGCGGGCGCCAAGCTCTACGTCCCGGACGGCTTCGGCGGCATGGGCTGGGAAACCGTCGAGGTAGTCGGCCGCGGCCGGGGTTCCGCACGCTACGTCGGGGCCAGGGTCCAGACCCGGCAGCTGACCAACTGGCGGGTCAAGGCCGTCTACAGCCCGGCTGCCTTGAAGCAGGTAGAGCGAATCCGGGCCGGCCGCCCAGGCTTCTGGCTTGCGCCGACCTCCGCCGATGTCACCAGCCAGGCGTACCACGATGCGCTGCTCGAGGTGGCGGCTGCACTCGCTACCCGCTGAACTGTCGGTGGCTCGTGGAAGGGTCGGTGGCGACTTCACGAGTGGAGGAAGCATGGGTTTTCGCACGATGGAGGACGACGAAGCAGCTGAGTTTCTCGCGCAGCCACTGGTTGCTGTGCTGGCGATCGACGATCCGGGCTGGTCGCCGCATGTGACGCCGGTGTGGTTCCACCACTTGCCCGGAGAGAACAGATTCCAGGTGATGACGCCGGCGAAGTCGAAGAAGGCTCGGCTGCATCGCGAGGGTTCGGGTGAATTGTCGCTCTCGGTGCAGACGGCCGACGGACCGACTGCGAAGTACGTGAATATGCAAGGTGCGGCCCGCCTCCTGCCGCTGAGCCCCGACCTGCTCAACGCGATGGTGGAGAAGTACCTGGCGGAGGAGTTCCGCGCGGCGTACCTGGCCGATCCACCCGAGGACTCGATGTTCGACATCACCCCGCGCCGCATCACCACGGGGGTCATCGGCTGACACTTCGACTCGCTGCCCCGTCGTACCGGGTATGACGACGACACTCAACCAGCTCACCGGTGACTACGTGCTCGACGCCGCGCGGACGCGAATCGGGTTCGTCGCGCGCCACCGGATGGCCACCCGGGTGCGCGGCCGGTTCGACGTGTTCGAAGGCGCCGTACACCTGGACGGCGACGATCCGGCCAGGTCGAGCGCCCAGCTCACGATCCGCGCGGACAGCATCGAGACCGGCGACCGACGCCGCGACGCCCAACTCCGCAAGGACTTTCTCGACGCGGCGACGCACCCGATCATCACCTTCATCTCGACGAAGGTCTCGCAGGTCGGCTCATCCGCCTTCGAAGTAACCGGCGATCTGACGATCCGCGGCATCACACACCCGGTAACGGTCCCGTTCGAACTCGTCTCCACACCCGTCGGCGACATCGCATTCGCGGCCGCACTCACCATCGAACGCGCCCGCTGGCAGGTCAACTGGAACGCCTTCACCACAGCCCTGGTCAGCCCGACCGTGGTCCTGGACCTCCAGGTCTTCGTCGCCGCCTAGTCCTCGCAGGCGATCCCGTCGTGATCGGAGTCCAGACGATAGATATCCGAACCGATCACCTCGATCGGCCCAGCAACGTACTCCGGCCCGTTCCCACTCCCACCCGAACAGTCGACATCACTCGCGATCGGAACGCACCCGGAGTAGTTCGGGTCGCACCCCGACGGCTCTTCCGGCTCGTCAACCTTCGTGCCGACAGCAGTAACCTGCGTCCGCGGCTCCTTCGCCACCTCCTGCCTGAGCAGGTGTTTCGCCGTCTGCACGCCGTTCACGAACGTCACACGGTACGTCAGCCGACGCGTGCCGTTCACGCCTTTGGTGCGGACCGTCTTCTCGCCCTTCGGGAGCGAGCCGTCGGTCACCGTCCTCTTCTTGAACGGAATCGTGCGGAGTTCGACGACCTCCTTCGACGTGGTGGTCGTCGTCGCCTTCGGTGTGGCCTTGGTGATCGGCTTGGGCGCGGTCGTGGGCTGGCTGCTGAACGGCGACGGTTCCGGTGTGGTGGTAACGCGAACGCTGGCGATCGCAGCCGGCTGGTCAGCCGTCGTACCCGAGCCCCCTCCACATCCGACAACAAGCACGCCAACCCCCACGACCAGCGCAGCACGAATCAACAACACGGTCTTCCCCCCAACCCGCCGTCGGTTCCCCCCGCGGCGAGATCGTCAGCACCCGGACAACCCGGGCGAATTCCGATCTGTACCACCACCCCGAACCCACCCGCGAGACCTCACGACCGACCGCGTCGCTTTTGTTACCTACCGTGCAGTACCGGCCTCTAATCGGTGATATGCCCCGACAACAGATGAGCGCCGAGCGGACTGATCGTGTGCCGTACGGCGCCGCCCGCGCGCCGCCTCGTCACCAGCCCAGTCCGGTGCAGCACGCGAGCGTGCTCGCCCGCGCACGCCACCGAAATCCCGACCCGAGTCGCAAGTTCGCTGGTGGAGCCGGCCGCCAGCCGTTCCGCAGGCGTCGCCGCAACCGCCGCCACTCCCGCGTCCAACCCGTCCGCCGGCTCGGCCGGCGTCAGAAAGTCCGGCGAATACCCAACCGGCTGCGCCAGCACAAAGCCACCACACACAGTAACCGCCCTCCAGGATCACCCCCACCAAGCAATCCCACCCCAAACCTGACACACTGTTCCCCTCACCAACTGAGGGCCTCTAGCTCAACTGGCAGAGCAGCGGACTTTTAATCCGCGGGTTGTGGGTTCGAGTCCCACGGGGCCTACCGCTTTCCCCAGGTCAGGCGCAGATCGGCGGCTCGGCCGGGAAAGTTGGGTCTGCGCAAACTCTGCCAATACTCCGAGTGGCTGATACACGCCCGTCTGAGGAGGGTCGGCGGCTCCGTGCAGCCAGCTGGCTGCGCGTTGCTGAGCGACGTATCGCATTCTGTCGCACTGTTCTCGTTTCGTCCGATCTCCCGCTCGCCAAGCCGTTGAGCTGCCACGTGCTGTTGGACTGTGGAGGGCCGAGATGAGCAGACCGCACCTTCCGATCGGAACGTGGGGCAACGTCCGATCCCGTGCTGAGAGGAAGGACGCCGAGGGCAAAGTCGTCTCCTGGCGCGCGTCCACGTACTTCCGTGACCACGACGGACGGACCCGTGAGGTCACCGCCTCCGCCAAGACCAAGGGCGCAGCCGAGCACCGCCTACTCACGAAGCTGCGAGACCGGGCAAAGATCACGCAGTACGGCGAGCTGAGCCCGACGGACAAGATCAACGACCTCATCGACCTGTGGATCGAGAAGTTAGAGGAACGCATCGAAGACGGCCGGCGATCACCGACGACGCTGACGACGTACCGCACAGCCATCAAGAACCACGTACGACCCGCCCTCGGCGAACTCCTGATCGGTGAGGCAACCACACCACGCATCGACAGAGTGATCGGAACCATCAAGCGCACCGCCGGTCGATCCACAGCGAAGATCTGCCGCGCAGTCGTCTCCGGCATGATGCAACTAGCCGTCCGGTACGGCGCCCTGACGGTCAACCCGGTCCGCGAGGTCGAAGCTATCGAGGCCCGCCCGAAGGACCCGCCCCGAGCACTCACCAACGAAGAGATCGCCGGCCTACGGCAACTCCTGACCACCGACGAAGCCGCCGTACGAGCCGACCTTCCTGACCTGGTCCTCTTCATGCTCGGCACAGGCGTCCGAATCGGCGAGTCGCTCGCCGTCCGCTGGTCACAGGTCAACCTCGAGTCCGGCGCAATCGAGATCACTCACACCATGGTTCGCGTCCCAGGCCAAGGCTTGATCCGCAAGGCCCCTAAATCCAAGGCCGGCGAACGCGCCCTACCCCTCCCAGACTGGGCCGTCACCATGCTCCGCCGACGCAACGCAGCCGGCATCCTCCCCGACGAACCCATCTTCGCCGACTCCCTCGGAGGCTTCCGAGACCCCTCCAACGTCCGCCGAGCCCTCCGCCGCGCACTATCCCCCGTAGCCAGCACCGCCCGCCGCGACCTAGGCGAGACTCTCCGATCCGCCCGCCTCCAAGCCGGCCTCACCCGCAAACAGGTCGTCACGAAACTCGGCTGGCCCAAGACCAGGCTCGAGCTGATCGAGAGCGGCCGCATCAAGCTCGACCGCGAACTCGTAGCCACCCTCGTCAAGACCTACCGCATAAACCTCGACGCATCCTCCACCCTCAGCGCCCAAGTCGACCAAGCAGCCCAACCCTCACCCTCAGACGCCCTCACCTGGATCCGCTCCCACACCTTCCGCAAAACCACAGCCACCGCCCTAGACCGTCGAGGCCAATCCGCCCGCCAAATAGCCGACCACCTAGGCCAAGCCCAAGTCTCCATAACCCAAGACGTCTACATGGGCCGCCGAATCCACAACCCCTCCGCCGCAGCCGCCCTGGACCAAGAGTTCGCGGATCTCGACCTCTGGTGAGAGGCCAGTTCGAACGTGCGACGCACTGCTTAGGAAGATGAAGGCACAGAGGGATGCACGACCGACCAACTTGGCCGACCATCGCGGTCATCCCCAGAAGATGCTCGTCGGGTCGCGGTCGATCTCGGTCAGTAGGTCGTCGATACTCTGCGATGGCGCGAGTCTGTCGTAGGTATGGAAGCGCTGGTGCCGGTCGACCCAGTACAACGTCCAGGACTTGTCAGTGGCGTTGTAGCGCAAGCGAGCGATTGCGGAGCTGGTCCAGTCCGCCTGGGTGTCGTCGTGCCAGGGCGGGCGCCGTTCAACGAGCGTCAGGTGGCGTGGGGCGACTTCGCACTCGATACGCAGGTGGTCGCGAGCGTGCTCCGGGACCCGTGCGACGCACCATCGCTGCACGCGTTCGACATCCAGTTCGGACAATGCCATTCAATTCACCAGTCGTGGGGCGACCCTGAGCTGTGCCGATCTGGTCAGCAGCTTGGCCGGTCGGGCGTGCGGAGCAGGCGGTGGGTCGGCTTCTTGACGGACGTGCGACGCCGTACCTCAGACCCTACCGACCGACGGTCGGTCGGATCTGGCCGTTCGCCTCATACAGCGGCCTGGATACTTGAAAAGTGACGAACTCATCGCTGTCGATCTCGGAAAGTAACGCTCAGATGTTACTCTTGAAGAGCAAGGAGGTGAGAATGATGCGTGCGGTTGACGTGCTGGAGTCACTGGAACTGGTTGGTTCCAGCCAGTGGGGACTGGTGACGACGACCCAGGCCCACGAGGCAGGTGTGTCCAAGATGCATCTTTCCCGCCTTGCCGAGCGCGGAACTGTGCAGCGTGTTCGTCATGGCGTCTACGCACTCCCTTCCGCCGACACCGGACCATTGCAGGGGCTGCGCGCAGCCTGGCTAGCCACCGGCAGCCAGCCGGCGGGCAGCCAGCCGTTGGCCGTGGTGTCTGGTGAGTCCGCGGCAGCCGTGTACAGCCTCGGCGATGTGCTGGCTTCCAAGTACGAGTTCACTACCGCAGTACGTCGGCAGACCACGCAGCCGGACATCCGGTATCGCAAGCGCGACCTACCGGACGAAGATGTCGCGTGGGTCGATGGGCTGCCGGTGACTTCAGTCGCGCGCACTGTCAACGACCTGGCCACCGACGGCACCGACTTCGACCACCTCGCTGCAGTGGTCCGCGATGCAGTCGCTACCACCGACGTCAGGTCCGGTTCCCTCGTACAGGCGCTCGAGCCGGTGGCCGAGCGGTTCGGATCTCCGGACGGCAACGCCATGCTCGCGGCGCTCCTGAAGGCAGCTGGCTTCCAGCCTGACACCGGGCTGCTGGAGTTGGCGGTCCCTGAGCTGCGAGAGAAGTTCTTCCGAAAACTCGCGCCCGAGTTCGAAGACATCGTCAACCGGGCCGTTGACGAGCGACTTCGCGAATTGGAGCAAGGGATCGCCTTCACCTCGGCGACTCGACACGTAGTCGACGCAGCACGACCTGACGGAACACGAGATGCCGCAAGCCGGCAGAACAGGAAAATCGACGATGGCGGAGCCGCTGACTCAGCTGGAAGCGAACCGGCTGCGACAGTCCTTGGGGGCCAAGCTGGCCAGCGAGGCCAAGAGCCGCGGCGTCGCGGCTGACCCGATCCGCAAGCAGTACATCTTCACGATCTTCCTCAGCCGCATCTTTCAGGACTCCGACGCCCCGTGGGTGCTACTGGGCGGCAACGCGCTACTGATCCGAACCGGAGGCGGCCGATTCACCCAGGATGTCGATCTTGCTCGCGAGACACCGTGGACCAGTACCGAAGACGCGTTGTCAGAACTGCGGCAGCTGTCCAGCCGTCGGCATCACGGAGACCCGTTCGAGTTCGAGCTGTACTCGATGACCATCCAGCGAGAGGTCGACCCCTATGGTTATGGCGCCGAAACCGCCAAGGTGAAGGCGCGGGCCTTGCTGGGCGGTCGAGAGTTCGAGTCCTTCAGCATCGATCTCACGACCCGGCGACACCTCGATGCCGCGGTCGACCATGTGCCACTCAAACCGATCATCGACCACGAGACCCTGCAAGACCTGCCGTCGGTTCCCACCACTCCGATCGAACACCACCTGGCCGACAAGATCTGCGCTCTGTACGAGCGGCACGGCCAGGACGGTAACGAAGCATCGACCCGCTACCGCGATCTGGCCGACATTGTCCGGATCGTTGCGGCGATCCCGTTCGACGCCGCCAGGCTCACCACGGTCCTCGCGCGGGAAGCCGGCCGCCGCCAGCTGACGCTGCCGAACAAGGTGCATGCGCCGAGCGAGGAATGGGTCGTCGGCTTCCCCCGGTCCGCCGCCGGGTTCGCCGAGTACCCACGTGAATACTGGGACCTGAACACTGCACTGACCTTCTGCAGCACCTGCCTGGACGAGATCCTCAACGCTGAGCGAACCACTGGCACCTGGGATCCAGTCCGTCTCTTGTGGCAGTAGGACTGCGGGGGCAAGACCACAGCGGTGTGCTCCTAATGGGCAAGATCTTCCTTCGGTGCCGGTCCTGCTCATGACTGTCAGTCTGGCTGCGTTGGAGTGATGGATTCGGGCGGCATTGCCGACGGGGCTGTGTGGTTTGTCGGTCGTTCAGTGGCGCCCGATGAGCAGGCAGTGAGGAGGTTCAGGAGCCGGGAGTGTTGACGGCGTCGCACGGCTGCCTTCTCTGGTGGCGCGTCTCCGAGGACCGCAGGCGCATGGATCTGGTAGCGCTCCCTGTAGGCGGCGATCTCGCGCACAAGATCGGCGAGATCCTGGTCCGGTGGGGTACTGGCGACTCGGTGCAGTTCTCGGTACCAGGCAGGCTGCTCGGCTGAGGCTTTGCCGGCCAGCCAATCGGCGCGTTGTGCAATCTGGGATTCGAGCTCGCGGAGTGGGGCGATCAAGGTCGGGTCGCTGACGTGCGTTGCTGGGATTACTAGGCCGGCGACCGCAGTTGGGTGTTCGCCTCGGCGGCGGAGGGCTCTGGAAACCAGGCGATCGACCCTGGCGTGGAGGACAGCTGCGAGGTCGTTGGCGTTCGTCAGAGGCGATTGGTCGACGGCGCGATGGAGAACCTCGGTGACGTCGATGCTGGCGCTCTCGGCGCGGCGGAGCTCGGCGATCAGTGCGCCGTAGGCAGGGGACGCCTGGAGTGCCGCTTGGTCTGCTGGGTCGAGTCCGGAGGCGTCGATGGCCTGCTTGTAGCGGATCTTGGCGTCGAGTTGGCTGAGGTGTTCGTAGATGGGAACGAGACGGTCGAGGCGGGTGGCATTGTCGAGTTCGCGGCGGAGTACTTCGTGTGCGGATTGTTCGACGCCGGGGTCGTTGAGGACGGCTTCGAGGACGTCTTGCATGGTCTGTTCGGGATGCGGCTCGTGGAGATCCGAGGAGCTCTGGTGGGTGGCGACGTACGCCAGGTTGTTGTCGCGGCCGCGGGTCATGCCGACGTACGTCAGGGCTCGGGTTAGTTGCTCGGTGACGAGGAGGTGGGCGGTGTCGACGGTGGTGCCTTGGGCTCGGTGGGCGGTGGTGGCGTAGGCGAGTTCGACGGATTCCTGGACGTAGGCGCTGGGCAGGGTGACCGTGTCCTTGGCGTGGTTTTGGACGGTGAGGGAACCGTCAGGCCAGCGGTGGATGACGGTCCAGTGGTCGCCGTTCTTCACGAACTGGCGCTGACTGTAGGGGAGGCGGCGGCTGTTGAGGCGGGTGACGATGTGGTCGCCTAGGCCGACGTGGTTGCCGTTGTGGAGCTCGATGCCGTCGGGTTCAACCTTGCCGGTGGTGATGCGGTCGAGTCGGGCCCGGGCGTTGAGCCGCGCAACCGTGGTGTTGTCGGCGGCGATCAGGAGGCTGGTCTTGCCCCCGTTGGTGTCGGCGAGCCAGGCCTTGTAGGCGGCCTCTTCCATCTCGTCTGATGAGCCGGAGGTGAGTCGGTCGTGGTTGTCGTAGGCATCGATGGCGCTCAGCTCGCCGCGACGCAGCGCGAGGCTGGCGTCGCGCTCCCATGGGTTCGTGAAGCGCCAGACGTCGGTGAGTTCGGCTGCCTCGGTGTCTTTGGCGATGAGCCGGAACGCGCCGCCGGTGTCGACGGCGGACAGTTGTGCGTCATCACCGACGAGCAGGATCTTCGCTCCAGCCGCATTGGCAGCGCGGGCAAGACTGGCGAGTTCCATGGTGCTGGCCATGGAGGCTTCGTCGATGATGACGAGCTGGTTCTTGTGGAAGGTCCACCGATCGCTCTGAGCTCTAAGGGCTGCGAGCTGAACGATGAGTCGTTCACGGCGGAGACGGCGTCGTGAGCGGCGAGCGAGCTCGGCGGCATGTTCGGTTTGCAGGATCTGTTCGCGGCGTTGTTCGGCGCCGAGACCGGCCGATTCGTAGATCCATTTGGCGATGTTCTCGGTGGGAGCGCCGATGGCATCGGACAGGACGGTTGAGGCGGCTGAGGATGGTGCGAGGGCGATGATCGATCCGTCGCCGTACTTGGATTCCCAGCTGGCGGTGAGTGCGGACAAGAGGCTGGTCTTGCCGGCCCCGGCGGGCCCGATCAGGGCCTCGAGCTTCTGCCCGCTGGTCACGATTCGGAGGAGCGCGTCGGCCTTGTCGGCGGTGAGACCGGTGGTGTTGATCGATGCTGGCGCGATGGTGGGTCCGCTGGCGTCGCGGGCAAGGTCGAGGAGGACCGCCTCGGCGCCGAGGATGACGGGTGAGGTGTAGATCTGGCCGTTGTGGATCGTGAACACGTTCTCGCCGCTGCCGCGGGTGACGGGGATGGTGACCAGTTCTGGTGCGGTCAGGCTGATCGAGTGCTGCTCGGCCCGTTCGACGATCGCTCGCAGTGCGGTCGACCGGTCGTTCGTGGTGACGAATCTGAGCAGTCGGGTCTGGCGTGCGGCCTCGGCGAGGAGGTTCCAGCGTGTCCAGGTGGCGCGTTTGGTTTGCAGCGTCAGGACGGTTGCGGCGCCATACGCGTCGAGCGTTTCTGGGCTCAGGTCTGCCGCAGCCAGCGGACGCTCGCCGGCTGTGTTGAGGGATCGTCGGATGGCGGTGACGGCATCGTGCCCGATGGCTTGGTCGGCGCGCTTTCGCCACTGTGCCATCAGCGTTGCGAGGGGTTGTGCGAGGTGCTTGGATGGGCGGTTCATGAGGGTCGCCTGCTGCCGTAGGGCATACATCTCGCGGGCGTCGGGTGGGCGGATCTGTTCGCCGCGGTCGTCGAGAAGTGCGTTCAGATTGGCCTCGATCCGTGCGGTTCTGGCCGAGAATTCGCGGATCAGGTCGTCGGGAATCGCGTCAATTTCGAACGCCGGATTCCGTCTGGAACCGCGTTCGCGCAGTTCCCAGTTCACGCCGAGACGCCGGGTGAGATGGTCGGCGAGGAGCACGTTGTGGATCTCCGACATTGCGACCGCGGCCCGGTACAGCACACGCCCATCGAGGGTTCGCCATGCTCCGTCCGGGCCCTGGACGCGGTTCGCGACCACCACGTGAGTGTGCAGTTGCGGGTCGCCGCTGCGGCTGTCCCAGTGATCGAATGCGGCCGCGATCACTCCGCGGGTATCCAGTTGCGCGATGCCGCCATCGCCGCTCCTGGTGAACGCCGCGTGCTCCTCGATCAGCGTCAGCACATCCGCGATCGCTTCATGATGGGCGGCGACGATCTGCTCCTGGGTGCCAACATCGGTCGTTGCCCACAGCGCCGATACTGACTTGACCGGAGAGAACGTGAGGTCGAAACCGGCAACAGCCTGACGGGACCTGTTCCGCATCTCCTCCCGCTGAATCCGTGCCACCGCGTGCACGCGCTCGGCATCCGGCAGTGCCGTGTCGAAGTCCCGGATCCGCTCCCGGATGCGCTCCTCCGGGCTCTTGAAAACGCGATACGGCTCGCCGAGCGTCCGGCCGGTGAGCGGATCTTCCGCACGGCCAAACAGCGCAGCCATGTCGATCTCGGTCACCTCGCTGCCGGGCACCAATGCGCCGTCGCCCAGGCCGCGAAGCCCCTGTCCCAACCAGCGGCCAGGCGGGTATCCCGATGCCGTGTAGTACGCCGTCAGCGGTGTAGCCATCCGCCGATCAACGTCCCCGGCAGCGACATGCCGAAGCAGGTACTGGTACCCCTCTCCGGCGTTCAACCGGTGGATACTCATCACAGTTGACCGCCCGGAATTTGGCGGGTGCGTGCGTTCGCCAGCTCGCTCATGCAAGCTCAACGACTGAGCTGCCAAGGGACCGATCGGCGCGGCACATGGCGCGGACCGCCTGGCATGCAAGAGGTGTGATCGAATCAAGGCTGTCGTTTCGCGGCCAGCGACGCTCGTCGACTCACGGCAACGTTGCAGCGCTCGGCGTCAGCGCCTTCACCCATTCGTCGAGATCTGACGAATCACCGCCGGTTAGACTCGTCCTGGCAACGGCACGGAGGGTACACATCGCATGGGTCGGTCGTCGGAGGCGGGTGCGCGGATCGCGGATCTTCGCAAGCGCCGCCAACTCACCCAGCATGGGCTGGCCGCCCGGGCCAACGTGTCGTACAGCTTGCTGACGAAGGTCGAGAGTGGAAGCAGGCCTGCTTCAGAGGCGTTCGTGGCGGCCTGTGCTCGGGCCTTGGGTGTGGACGTAGTCGCGCTTACGGATCAGACGCCCGCGGACGGCTCTACAGACGGTCACCTGGGGGAACTCCTCGTTCGAGTGGAGACCCAGCTGGATCTGTACGACCTGGATCCGGACGAATCGGCTCGACCGCGACCGCTCGATCAGCTGCGCTCCGCTGTGCGGCAGGTCAACCAGGTCGCTCAGGCCGCCAAGTACGAACAGATGGCTGGGCTGTTGCCGAGTCTGTACGCCGAGCTGCATGCCGCGGGCCATCTCTGGTCCGGCCGCGAACAGAGCGAAGCGTGGGGCCTGCTCGCCGAGGCGTACCGCTGCGCTCACACCATTGGTATCGCGACGGGCTATCCGGATCTCTCCCTGATCGCCCTCAGCCGCATGGATTGGGCTGCCCAAAATGCCGCCGATCGAGCTCCGGGCCTGCGTGCTGCTCGTGAGTATCTGCGGGTGACTGCCTACCTGCGCAAACATGACTACGACACCTGCTGGAACCTCAACGCGGCCGGACGGGCACATCTAGAGGGCACCGACGCCAAGACTCCCGGCAGCCTTGTCGCGGCCGGCCAACTCAACCTCGGAGCTGCGGTGCTGGCTGCCCGCACCGGCGATGCCAGCGCCACTAGCGAATACCTGGATGAGGCCAGTCATTACGGCAGGCTGACCGGTGACGATCTCGAGACCTTCTGGTTTGCCTTCGGGCCGACCAATGTGGCAGTCCACCGCGTGATGACCCTGATTGAGCTGGGCGACTACTCCCACGCCGTCCTCCTTGGCGAACAGATGGAGTTCCCAGCCGGTTGGCTGCCCACTCGCATCGGGCACCACCACTTCGACATGGCCCGGGCCTACGAACGGCTGAATCTGCCAGACGACGCCATGCGACATCTGCAGCTGGCCCGCCAAGCAGCTCCCGGCCAAGCCCGTCGTCACCCCACCGTGCGGTCTGTTGTGGCGGACCTGGTGCGGTCCGCTCGCCACCCGTCTGACGCCCTCACCCGATACGCCAATTGGATCGGCCTGTAGGACGCCCTTGCCGAAGACTTGCACACAGGTGTGCAAGTCGGCCCCGTTGCCCGGAGCCAGGATGGTCACGTAGCGCATCGACGCGGCTACCGGCGACCAGACGGTCGCCGCCCCCAACGGGAGCCAGTCATGACAACCGGGTTTTGGATTCTCACCCTCATAGCGGCGGGACTGTATGTCGTTACAGTCCGTGACATCGCGCGGGAGGTGCGGGGCGAGTGACAGCACTTACTGACATCCCACGACCGGCCGCCCGGCGCGTCCGCGTCTGGTTCGGTGAGCATGTCATCGCTGACTACACCGGCGAGCCGGCCGACGCACTCCGGTACCAGGCGGGCATGACGCGGCGCTTCGCAAGCCTGCGCATCACCATCGAGCCGTACGCGGCGGTGGATGAAGATGCTGCCGACTCGTGAACGGCCAGCACAGGCGCGGCCGCTCCGCCACCTGGCCCTGGTGGGAGATCCGGCAGAGGTGCGTGTGCAGTTTGAGCGGGCCACGGGGGCTCGCATCATGTGGCACGAGGTCACCCCATGAACTGGCGGAGTCGGTGGGGAGCCGTGGTCCTCAGCCCCTCACGTGCAGAAGATCGCTGCACACCCATCGGCTCCGCCGTACCGCGGTCTTGTCCGAGTCCTTCTCTCCCCTGTGGAGGACTCGGCCACGGCCGCGCAACGCCGGCTGGCACGGGACGTGGAAGCGAGTCCGCTCCGTGTCAGCCGCTCAAGCACCGAGGCCCGGACGGGTGCCTCGGTCACAGCTGGCTGGGTGGTTGGGGCCTACGTGCCTGGGCGAGCAACCACCCGGGCAGTGCCGTCCAAGACCAGCGGGCGGGCGCACAGCCTGCAGAGCGGACGCCCGCCCGCTGTTCCACCTCGATGATAGGAGCGCTGTGGATACGCCCGTTATCCCGCTGGATCGGCTGACCGTCGATCGGGCAATCGAAGACCACTACTCGAGCCGCTGGGACGAGGCTGCTCGACTGAGCTCGACCGTAAAGGGCCGCTTGGAACAGGCTCGGCTCTACGACTTCCTTGGCCAGTGGTTCCCGCCGCCTCCGGCTCGTGTGGCCGACATCGGCGGTGGTCCCGGTGTCCACGCTGGCTGGCTACGCGACCAAGGGCACGACGTCGTACTACTCGATCCAGTCCAGCGTCACGTCGACCAAGCCAACGCGGCAGGCATCACCGCGGAACTTGGCGACGGCCGCAGACTGCCATGGTCGAACCAGTCGTTCGACGCCGTACTTATGGCAGGACCGCTCTACCACTTGCCGGAGGCAAGCGACCGTCGCCTGGCGCTTCGCGAGGCCTTGCGGGTGTTGCGCCCCGGTGGCGTGCTGGCCGCCGTCGCGATCAACCGAGCAGCGAACCTGATTGGCTCGACGCTGGCCAACACGCTCCTGACGCGTCACGGCGTCGTGCGCGACATCCTGGAGACCGGCCACAGTTCCGCCAACGAGCGGATGGCGCACTGCTACTACCACCGCGAAAGCGAGCTACGCAGCGAACTCGTCAGCGCCGGCCTGCGGCCGGTCAACATCTTCGGTCTCACGGGTCCCGGTGGCTGGCTGACAGTCATGATCGATGCCCACTTCAAGAACCAGCCGTACACCGACAAGCTGGCCGAGCACGACCCGCTCGACACGGCGCTGGAGTGCTCCCGCCTGGCAGACCAGATGCCGGAGCTGGTGGCAGCCAGTTCGCTGTTCCTAGCCGTTGGTCAAAAGGGCTGAGTCATGATGTCCTGCTGCACGGTTGGCGAGATTTCAGCCGAGCTGGCCGTGCAGTTTGACATACTCCTCTTCGGCGCGCAGCACCTTCGACAGCACCGCATCGGCACTCGGCAGCGGATGGAGCGGGAAGTTCGACCCGTCCCACCTCAGCCGGCCGTCTACGGTCATCGAAGGCGGGATGACCACGAGTGTCCCCGGCTCGACGTACTGAACGCCCGTCGCCAGCGGGCCAAGGTCGGTTTCGGGCGGGAGCGTGCAGGTGATCCAGTCGCCATCCGGCAGCTTCATCGTCGGTGGCCAGATCCCAGGTCGATCCTGCTCGTACAGCCGCTTGCCGTACGCGCCGGCGATCCGCGGCAGGCGCCAGATCGCCATGGTCGGGCACGATGTGACACCCAGGTTCGGCGGCTCGGCGACGTCCCAGACGGCGCGGGCGGCATCGACATCGGTGATCCAGCCGCCGTCCGGCGTACCCGCGATAGTTGCCGCCTGCACCGGAATACCACGTTCCACGCAGGCGAGAGCCGTGTCCAACAAGGCGTTCTTGCGTCGAATCATCTGCCTGATCGTCCTCCCGTATCGGGACCATCATTGCCGCGCTACCGCGCGGCTTGTCAATCGGCCCCAGCAGATCGCTGACTGTCTAACCAAGTGAGGAGCCGTACATGTCCCAAGTCGAACAGATGAAGATGCAGCTGCACGGCTTGGCTGACCAATCGAGGCAAGGCGCAGCCAATCTGGCTGGCTTCAAGCAGCGTTTCGAACAGTCCAGCCAGCAGGTTCAGGCCCTCATTCGGGGCACAGCGACGCGGGCTGACCAGGACATCGCGACGATGCTGGATGCGGCTGCCAAGTCGGTTGACCAAGCCGTCCAGTCGTTGCAGATCGCCGAAGCCGGGTGCCGCGGCTACGCCGACCAGATTTAGTTAGCCGAGGCAGCGCATGCCTTCTGAGCTGCAGCGGGTCGCTGATCGGCTGCTCGCCTGCCTGAACGAGGCCCCGCGGGCGGTCGGCTACCTGCATGACCGAGCCAGCAAGTGCCGCGAAGCCGCGGCATGGATCGGGAGCACCAGTAGCAACCCAAGCGCCCGAATGGCCGCCATGCAGCTCGATGAAGCGGCAAGGCGCTGCGAAGAGGCAGCCCGTTACTTGTCTCAGGCTGAGGCTCGAGCGAAGCAGTGGGTCGAGCAGATGGTGAGCGGCATTCGAACCGCCGAACCAAGCGGCGGCTTGAGGGGTGAACGGGCGCTCGGGCCAGGTGGCAGTACGCCTCCCGCGGACCGCCGGCGTGACGACCATGACGACGAACCGGAAGCCAACAAGCCGGACAAGCCCGTGCAGGCCGGCGATGAGACGAGTTCGGAGAAGGATGAACCGCCGTCGCGGGGTACCTTCGAAGATCGGCCGCAGGACGGTAGTGCCGGTGATGAAGCTGAAGATCAGCCGGAGCCCTCTCCGTTCATCGAGCAGATTTTTCGGCGGCTACCCGAGCGGCCGGGAGACGTCGGGCCGACATCCGGAATTCTGACCCGGCCGGACGGTGGAGGCCTGATTCATGTGCGCAGCGGGACGCGGGGACCCGGAGGTACGGCGCCAGGTCTCGGCGGCCGAACCGCCAGCCTTGACGCTGCGCGAGAACACGCGGAGGGCCACGCAGCGGCACTCATGCGCCGCTCGGGAATGCCTCGAGAAATGACTCTGTACGCGAACAAGCGGCCCTGCGGTGGACGGTACGGCTGCGACAACACGTTGCCGTGGCAGTTGCCACCCGGTGCCAAGCTGACGGTCTATTGGCCAGGCGACTATAAGGTCTACATCGGTGATGGGAGAGGACTCGCATGAACGACTTCTTGACGGCCTACTACGACGATGACGCGGGACAGCAGCGCATCGGCAGCCAGGCCGCGCTCGACGACCTGCTTGATCGAGTCGCAAGTCTGCCCCGGCCGACCTGGGTCGAATTGGTCAGTGCGGACGAGCTCGCCACGATGAACATTGGGCTAGGGGCGGCGTTCAGTTCCTTGACGCTCTACGACGACTTCGAGGGCTCCGCAAAGTACCGCTCAGCTGGCACCCTGGATGAGCCGCAGGAGGCCACCTTCGACTACGGCGGCGTGCCGACGACCATGGGCAAAGGCAGCGCGATCACTGTGAAGGAGGCTCGTGCGGCGGCCGGTGAGTTCTTCGCCGCTGGTAGACGTCCTCAGGTAGTGGCCTGGGAGTTGGCAGTCGACTGAGCGCTCACGCGGCGAAGATCGAACATGTGTCTTCTATGTTGTGGCCGTCGAGACTGCGTACTGTCGAACCGTCGCCACTCGTCGCCAGCAATAGGCTGACCGGTCGGGTTGAGCGGCAACGTCTGGCTTCTGGTTCAGCCATTGATGCCTGACCCGAGGACGTCAGCGGCTTGCTCCGAGGGAGAAAGCATGACCCTGACCTTGACTCGCCATCCGGGGATCGAGACCCTCAAACTCATCTCGAGACTCAAGCCGCTCTATGCGAACGCCTACTTCGAACCTCCGTACGACATGTCAGATGAGGACATTGAGCAGTTCGAGATCCGGATCAGGAAGCATGCCGGCATGGACGGCTTCGTCCTGGTCGCCGGAGAGCTCGACGGGCGACTCGTAGGGTTCTCATATGGATTCACCTTCCCTGCTGGACGATGGTGGACCGGTGTCGAGACTGACCCGCCTCCGGCCGACATTGTTTCAGGCCCCCTCTTCGCGGTGATCGAGCTCGGCGTACACACGGACTTCCATGGCCGCGGCTTCTCTCGCCAGCTCGTCGACGCTCTCCTCGCCGACCGACCAGAGGCCTTCGCGAGTCTCATCTCCCGCCCAGGTGCACAGGCTCACGCGATGTATCGACGCTGGGGGTGGAAGAAAGTCGGCACCACGCAGACGTACGCACACTGGCCCGTTGAGGACATCGACGTCCTCCCTTTGCACGACAGCAAGTCTGCCTGACCTCTCGAAGAAAGGCCTCGATCATGAGCAACCGTCGGTTCGGCATGTCCCGCCTCGTGCCGGCCACCGTCGACCAGAGGGCCTCGGACGAAGCGCGCCTCGGCACGCTGTCCGTCGAGCGCTCGCCGCTGTAGGAATCTCACCCGTCCAAAGGAGCAACGCTGTTGTCGAACGAACAGGGCCGCATCTTCCGTGACGCATGGATCGCAGGCCTGACGAAGCACTACTCCGGCGAACCAAAGCCCGGGTACGTCGCACCGTGGGAAGAGACACCCGACTGGGAGCGGGAGAGCGCGGCGGCGGTCTACGAGCAGGTGCGGGCGTTCGTCGAGGTCTCTGAAGGAAACACGAGCAAGCTCAGCCGGGAGCAGAAGGGCCGGTTTGTGGCGCTGTGCTGGATCGCGCAGATATACCGTCACATCCCCGACCCCAAACCCAGCTACGTAGCCGACTGGGACGACATGCCAGCCTGGCAGCGAGAAACTGACGCTGACATCTTTGAGCGGATTGAAAGCGCGAGCTGAGACCCACTGGATCCGTGCAGGGCCTGCTGCGTACGAACGCGGCCGGCCCGCAACACGGGTTGCCGGCAACCATCCTGGCGGACCAGTGTGTCGACTCGACGAGCTCTGACACTTGGTGTGGAAGCCGCGGGTGAGGCTACGTCCGTGCGATCCGTACGTGGAACCACCTGTCTGCAGGATCTCAGCAAGCGTCTCGCGCCGAGCCAGGACTTCAAGGTGATTCGCTCCCTGTCCGAGAACAAGAACATGACTGAGACCGGTTGTCACCTCCGGATCAGGTCAGCCCGAGCTAGTCAGCGCTGCATGCGCCGGTATTGTTCTACTTCTTTGCCGGGCGGATAGGGGACCAATGTGGGCCTGGCGAAGGAGCGTGGAATGGCGTACTCGACGGCCGGGCATCGCTGGCGTTCTTCTGCGCCGA
Source organism: Kribbella rubisoli (assembly GCF_004217145.1). Taxonomy (GTDB): domain Bacteria; phylum Actinomycetota; class Actinomycetes; order Propionibacteriales; family Kribbellaceae; genus Kribbella; species Kribbella rubisoli. The sequence goes on from NZ_SHKR01000013.1 coordinate 785,414, forward strand.
AAGAGCGATTGGCTGGGCAGCGGGCACTATCTATCAGGAGACTCCACATTCAAGATCGGACTCACGCGCCGGACTCCCGATCGGGCTGATCTGGAGTCCGCAGCGGTCGTGGCCTTCAGGTATGTGAGCCGGGATGGGGCGGGATCCTCGACGTGTCAATCGAAGGCAGCCGTTACTCCTGCAGTCAAATGGCTATGCAGCAATGCTGCAAAGTTGTCCAGTTCCTGATCCTGTCGGGACATCGCGTGCATCACTCGCTCAGGAGAAACATTCAAACGTACATCGTTCGCGGCGAGATCGATGTACGCCGGCGCTTGCGTCGTCATTGAGTGGATGTATTCAGTCAGCTCGGCCTCGCGAAGCCGTATTCCCCTATTGCGCAACGTAATGGTGACCGCCGGGATCGTCACCGCATCCTCGTAGCTCTGTTGCAGCTCCTGGATAACATCCAATATCTCGCGGAATGGCGGCTTGCTCTCAGGCTCCGTCATGGCAGCCTCGATCCAATCGCGCACTTCAACTGGCGTGCGACACGTCTCGAAAATCTCGCGCAGGCGCGTGAAGCTCAGCTGCCGGCGGGATGCAACGATCACCAGTAGGGCGAGGTCAACAACCCTGACCGGCGTGATTCTGCCGTCGGCGCGGCACTCCTTTATCAGAGCGGAATTTTCATCACCGGCGCCGTCGAAATCGGGTGCAACGACGATTCCGTAGTCTGCCTTATAGTCTTCGCGGTGGCGAGCCAGACGACTCACACCCACTTTATCCGCGGTGATCCTCTTTGAGCTGCTGCTCTTAGCATCGTAGGTGAAGGAGTAATCAGCCTTCGCTCCCATCTCCCGGCGATATCCGAGTGTCGCGGTCGCCAGCCCATCCGGAGTACCGTTCCCGCCGATCGGACTGACCTCGAAGCCAAGGACCTTGAGTGACTCTTTGACGGCCTCTTCAAGACCCTTCTCGTTGTCGGCTTGGTCAAGGAGGTATTGAGCGATAATTGGTGCACTGCGCCGATCTCTTGCTACGAGTTCGCGGAGGAAAGTGTCGCGTCGCGCCAGGATCCGGTGAGCGGTGCTCGCGTCGACCCCTTCCTCGATCAGGTATGCCTCGGTGAGCACTTCTGCGACCGCAAAAGCATCGAAAATGTCGCGCGACTTCACTAGATCGATGAAGTTGCCGTAAAAGGGGTGCAGTACGTTGACATACACCGTTCGGCGTTGTGCATCATACCGAGAAAGAAAGGCGTCAGCACCGCGCGCCTCTGCCTCGATTGATTCGATTAGCCCATCTTCCGACACGGCGGCCTCGCCGATATCGTCACTGAGCTGCTCCGCCTCTTCTGCTGTTAAGTCGTCCGGCGTGTCAATTAAGGTCAATTGACCCGTCTCGCCCCTGAGAGCACGCTTGACCGCACCGGCTAGAGGTCGCCTAGTGATTGCGCCGTCCGATTTGCCGATGCGCGTACTCAATCGGGCAGCTTTTGTTTCATCCTCGACCCAGGCGTCATAGAGCAGGCGTGCCCGGTTGAACTCCAACTTAAGGTATTCGCGTAGACTGTCGACCGCCGGCGAGTCGGCTATTGACTCGCGACCCGAAGTTAGGTAATTGTCAAGTCCGTCGGCGTATATGACGAGGCGAAATCTGGCGAATGAGGAATGTGAGAGAGGTGTGCGACCAAACAACGGGTCGTCGAGGTTGACCAATCTTCCGCGCACCATCACGAAGAATCCGTGGCTCCGGCCAAGTAAGCGCTCTGCTTTTGTCGTGCCTGGATCAAGCACCTCCTTGTAAATCTCCACAACGCCGTGAAGAGATCCGTTGACACCCTCGATGGTAACCACAGGATTTCCCTGCTTGTCAAAGGTGGCCGCTACCCCTTTTGAGTTGATCGGTCGTTCGCCAATCTTCCAGCTATCCAAAAGGTCAGCTTCAGACTTCTTGGGTACAACCGGCTGGCCATTTAGGCGTAAGGCGAACTGCGGGCTGTTAGGGAGAGCTGTCGACAGTAGCCAGTTCAAGCGGCCCTGCTTGATTTGTGATGCCTTGTCTTTGAGGCCACTCATCGCGACGGCCGTCCATGTGCCGGATCTCGGATCTAATAGGCGCTTCTGGATCGCCTTCCCTCCTGCGAAGGCAGAAACCGGGGCCAACAATCGCCGGAGATCAGTTTCGTTTAACTCGCGAACTGTAAGATCATGAGTCGCGGTCCGTATACCAGGGTCATTCTCCGCATCCAAATTGCCGTAGTCCATAGAGACAGCGAGTACAGCCTGTTCGGTGCGGCAGACATAGGTAACTTGAGAGGCTAGAACGTACGTAGCGAGCTTTCCGATGCCAAACTTGCCGATGGGGGGTCGGTCGGAGTTCTCCTGGGCTCGCTTCGTCGATTCGGCAATCCGCCAAAGTAGGTTCAGCCCTTCCATGTCCATACTCGTGCCGTCGTCGATTACCCAGATCGATGCCTCTGGATTCTCGGGTTCGATGCTCGGGGCCGTGAGGATATCGACCGACGTCGCGTTGGCATCGTACGAGTTGCAGACCAGCTCTTCTATTGCCTTGTGTGGGCTCGAATAGAGACCGGCCGAAAACAGCTCAATAATGCGATAGCTGATCTCGACAGGGACGATTCCCTTTGGTGTCCCTGCATTGATGATCGAGTCGAGCTTCGCCATCCTGAGAGTCCTCCCCACTCAAAGGTCAACCTCGTGCACTGTACGTGATCGAACGCGCTGTGTGAACGACTTTGCTTGATCGGTTGCGCAGCGCGAGCTGCGCGGCGCGTCGGCGTCGGCTGATCCCGCACTCCCGTAGTAGCCTCAGCAGACGCATTAGGGGCTGGTCCACGCGCGTGGACCAGCCCTTCTCGACGTCGAGGAGGGTGAAGTGTCCGCCAAGAGAGGTGACGGCGTCCATCGTGGTGCTCTTGAGCTACCTGCGGGTCCCTTCCCGCGACTCACCCACTACATCTTCCGATACCCTGCGAAGTTCCATCCGCCGGTGGTTACAGCGATCCTGAAGAAGTACACCCGCGAGGGCGATGTCGTGCTCGATCCGTTCGTGGGATCGGGAACCCTGTTGATCGAGGCCGCAGTGAGCGGTCGGATTGGCCTTGGTCTCGACATCGACCCGCTGGCTGTCGCCGTGGCACGAGCGAAGGCTAACAAGTACAACCGGACGAAAGTCCGGCGAGCTGTCGACACCCTGCTGCGACAGCTGGACACGCTAGAGCGGCCAGCCGGTGAGTACGAGCGATTCATGCACCACGACATCACGCCCGAGCAAGCCGAGAAGGTGGCGGCACAGGAGGGCTTGCTGCTGCCGGCTATTCCGAATCTGCAGCACTGGTTTCGATCCTATGTCGTAGTTGACTTGGCGCGCATTCTCGCCACCATCGAGCAACTTGCGATCGACCGGCGCACGCGAGACCTCCTGCGAATCGCGTTCGCTTCGATCATCCGGAACTCTTCGAATGCAGACCCAGTCCCAGTGTCTGGGTTGGAGTACACATCACACATGAAGCAGCGCGACGCAGCTGGGCGGTTAATCAACCCGTTCGCGTTACTACGGATCGGGCTGAAGAAGATGATCGGGGCCGTCGACGAGTGGGGAAGCGCGCTGCCTGAAGGATTTGTTGAACCGCGTGTCTGGGCAGGCGATGCGAAGAAATTTCCTCGCGGCTTGCCGCAGAGCGTTGACGCGGTCATCACCTCACCGCCGTACCACAACGCTGTTGATTACTATCGTCGTCACCAGTTAGAGATGTTCTGGCTCGGGCTGACCGTTAGTCAGCTCGATCGCCTACAGCTTCTCCCGAACTACATTGGGCGACCGAACATTGCAGCAAAAGACCCTTTGCTTCAGGGTCCGTGGAAGCCAGGGCCCCTGGCGGCCAAATGGGAAGAGAGGATTCGGGCCGAGCATCCGAAACGGGCTGGGGACTTTCGTCATTACGTGACCGCGATGAGCAAGGTCTTCGCTCAACTGGCGCCTCGCATGGAGCCCGGATCACCTGCGGTTTTTGTGGTTGGCAAATCTCAGTGGAATGGAGACGTCATTCCGACTGAGCGGCTGTTCACCGAGATGGCGATGGAGCAGTTCACCCTTGATGAAGTGCTAAGCTACCCCATCAAGAATCGTTACATGTCATATACACGACACAATCAAGCGAGCATCGATCGCGAGTACGTGGTTGTGCTCCGACGCCACTGACCGCGGAGGTAGAAGGACGCGGTGCGTCTGTCATTGGACTTGCGAACAATGTTCATCTTTTAGCCGCAGCACGTCAACTCTCGCGAGCTTGCTCTGTGCGTGCCTGCTGCCAGATGTGTCTAACCTATAAGCATGGTCCCCTGCCCGAATGGCGCGGTTAAGGTGTAGCTGATGCCACTGACTGCACGCTTGGGTGACAAGCTCCTCGACGCGACGATCGATGACCTTGGTCTGGTCGGTCAAGGCATAGTCTGGTCCGATGTTTACCGGCAGCGTCCACCTGCTGTACTGGCATGTCGCGCCTGCGATGGGCCGATGTCTGCCAAGATGTCGAAGCTGGGAATGCGGTTCTTCGCCCACCGTCGTCGATCGGAATACTGTTCGGCCGCAGGCGAGACCGCGATACATCTCGAGCTGAAGGCGTTGATCGCAGCCAGGGGTCGCGCTCAGGGATGCATGGTTGAGGTGGAGGCGCCTGGTGATGGTTGGCGCGCGGATGTGCTGACGACCCGTCGCGACGGCCAGCCGATAGCCTGGGAGGTCCAGCGATCACCTATGGCACCGGACGATGTCGCTGAGCGGCTAGCGCGCCACCGAGTGTCTGGCATGATCACAGTTTGGCTCGCCAAGAAGGACTGGCAGTGGTGCACCGGAGCCGGGGCGCTGATCGTGCCGGACAAGCGCATAGCGGATGAGCCCTGGGTGGTCGAGCATGGTGTATGTGGCTGGAGGCCGGTCGAAGACCTCGTTGGTTATGGAGCTGAGTGGCTTCCCCGGCAGTGCGGCCTGACTGTGACCATTGACTTGATATTGCGGGACGAGCTCACCCTGGAACTGACGCGTGCGCGGGATGAGTGGCGAATGACAGAGAAGCTGCGCTGGGTTCCACGTCGTGCACTTGAGGCCTGGGCTGCCTCCTGTGGCCCTATGCCGCCCGCGCTACCGGCTAGCTTGCAGTTGCTAGAAGAGTCGTGCTACCGCTGCGGCCGGCCGACGGCCGCCGTGGTGGGAATTCAGCCATTGAATCCCGTCACAGGGCAGAATTATGAGCCAATCAGCGCCCAGCATGAGGGCGTGCTTGCTCGGATCTGCGACGAAATGATTGGCAGGATCAAACCCAGCCCCGCGCTGCCAATTGGTGTGATCAAGGAGCGTTACAGCAAGGCGCTTGGTCGCAAATACATGTCGAACGGTTGTTACTGGTGCGACGCGCTATTGGGCAATAAGTTCCTATATGGTCTAGGCGCAAGACACTCGAACCTGAGCTGCGAGGACAAGATCGTCGGCCGCGACCCCCGCTTGATCATTGGGCCGGTCCGAGTCGATCGCTTGCGCAAGATGTGTCGCCAAGCTCGCAGTATTGATGGGTCTGCCACCAGGCAGAGGTTTGTCTCGTGGGTCCCGGAGAATTCGGATGACGCGACCTAGGGCGAGGTCGCTAATCTAACAGGAACGGTTCTCCTCTGAGGGAGTAGGGCGCTTCGTCCCATGAAGCCAACCTCTCCAAGCGGCCTGTGGCTCCAATGCGACGCTCTGGCTAACGAATGAGAGCGCCAAAAAGCCTCCGAAGCCGGATCGGTATATCCGTCGCCTTAATCTGGGCACAGTGCTCAGTCACCCGCGTTCCCGAGTTCACCCTGCGAGTCTCAATGTTGGCTTGCGCGGAACCCTGCAGCAAGGTGAGGCACACGTATATCGCTGCACCCTTGCCCGCGATATGCCAACACCGATCATGACCTTGGTGAGCTGAGATTGGTTCGATGTGACGTGGCCTCGACGGAAGACCTCCCAGTTTTGAGTCAAACAGCGACGCCAATGTAAACCGCTCCAATGGGAGGAGGGCCATACCCTGCCGTACTTTGTCAGCCAAGGCCCGGCTTACGTGTGGCGCGATATCACGAATATCTGGGCAATCGCCCGTCTGAATGGCTGCGTCGAGGTCGGCCTGGTGTGTCTGATTGAATGGCATACGCCCAGCGAGGAGTGCGTAGAGGGTGACTGCGGCTGCATAGATGTCAGACGCGACGGTGGCGCGTGTGCCTTGGTAGAACTCAGGTGCCCAGATGCGTGGATCGCCATCTGGAGCGGCCGAACCGGCAGCGTCCATGAGCGCCGCGATTCCGAAATCGCCGAGACGCGCGTCTCCTTCCATTGTGAGGAAGATGTTGTCCGGCTTCACATCGCGATGCAGTAGGCCGCGGCGGTGACAGAGATCAAGTCCGCGGAGAGCCCGTCGAGTCCAGTCGATCGCCAGGCGGGGCTCGACCCCGATCGGTTGCGAGATAGCATCCAGCGAGCACTTGGCCAGAGCTGTATCGAGGTAAGGCACGTCAACCGCAACGTCGGCATTGTTGACGGCCAAGATGTGTGGACTGCTAAGTGCGGTGAGAAGTGACGCCTCATACCACGCTTGACGGCGATCCCGATTGAGAAGTAATTTCAGGGCGATCGTGTGGTTCCGGTACGTGTCGTGCGCTCGCCACACTTCGCCGTAGCCGCCACGGCCCAAGAACTTCTCCAAGCGGTAGCGATCGGCGACCGTCGCGCCGACCGCTCCCAATGCCATACCGCTCAGTGTAGGGTCAGTCGCGTGCATGTTCTCGGATTGCGTGCTGGAACACGAGGTACGAAACGCGTCATCTTCTCGGTAGTAATTGAAGTCAGCGCCGGTGACGTTGTGGACTGCATCGAGCATGTGTGCAATCCGTCCCACGACGAGGCGACTCAGGCTAGGGAGCTGCGGGACGCATTGAACAGCGCTCTAAGCGCGTATCAGGACCTGGCAGTCGCCGTTCTCTTCGAAGCCGATTACAACGCGAAATCGAAGATCAGCAAGGGGACGAAAGATCGGCTCAGGCTCGAAGGAGCTGCGTTGACGGCGTGTTTGGACCGGTCAGAAACCGTTCACGTCATGAACGGCCCGACGCTCGGGCGCGCATGCGGAGGCACCAAGCAAGATGCCTTGGATGCGGCCGAACGCCTAGGCGTGTCAAAGGACTATGTTGAGGCTGCGGCAGCTGCCCTTGGTGCTCGGTCTCTGGCTTAGCCGCAGCTGAGCTCCGACACCGAGTCGAACGTCGGATCGGCGTCTAAGTCATCAAGGTCTGGCCGCACACGGTCGTAGATGATCGCCGCGATCCAGCTTGCGCCTCGGTCACGGAGCTGAAGCCCGCAGGCCCGGGTAGCGCCGCCGGTGACTGTGGCCGCATCGACTAGCCCGACTCTGTCGGTGGTGACAACGTCCGAATTGATCATGCGAATCGTGCCGTCACTTAGAAGCATTGCGGCCGTAACCAGGGGGGCTGCAGCCTGGCTGGCCGGCACAAGCTGACTACACCCCAGTCGCGCGGCCTCATCTACGAGGGAGCGTGCTGCCTCACGTAGTGGCTCGGCCTGCCGCAGCCGAACAGCGGATGCTTCAGCCTGAATCAGTGCCGAGGCAAGCGAGTCTTGCGGCACCCCAATCACCCCCCATGGAGCTATCCACTGCCATGCTACGACCGCCTCCTGGCTGGCTGCAGATCTGAATGTCGGTAACATGTAACAAGATTCATGTTACTAGACAGAGGACTAGCCAATGGACGCCGCGCGGGTCAGCAATGACTTGTTTGGCCGTGCATGTCGCCTTCCTCTTGCCCTCTGGATCCTGAGAAACAACAAGGAGCGCTTCTTCCAATCGGAGCCGCCGCAGATGTTTGGAGGGCGCACCGCGATTCGGCAGGAGCTGGACAGGTTCGTTAACGCCGGTCTGCTGGACATCGAGAGGCCGGACAATGAGAGCCGCGTCTACTACGTTCGGACCGACAGCCCGCTGTGGGAGATCGTGCGCACGGCGAGGGATATCGTCGATCGTCCCTAGCCCCGCTCGACCCCTCACCGGTCCGATCCCGCAGCCACACGGCATCGATCGCCAGCTCCCATACCGGGTCTTTGGGCGCACGACCGCTGTCCAGCGGGACGACACGTTGCCGTGTCAGACCGCTTTGGAAGCGCCGACTTCGCTGCGTTGCTTGGTTCGAGCCGTGGACCACGCCGATGGTGGGCTTTGCCGTAAAGGTCCCTCCTTACCCACCACAATCGACAGCAGGCAGCGAAAGGTGTGCGCCCGAGAGCGCAGGCACCGGGGGTGTTCGGGTCGCCGCTGAGCTTGACCAAACGATGGGCGTCTGCGGGCCGAGATCCGCTGCTAGCGGTGGTTCGCTAGGAAGCTAGGCCCGGTGTTGGATGGCCCCATCCCATCTGCACGAAGACGGTCTGATCTGGACTGCGGCCGCACCCGATCAGGTGAAAGGATGGAGCAATGATCGATCGAGAGTCGGCCAAGGTCGAGGTTGTCTATATCGATGGGGATTCCCCAGCTGAGATATTCCGGGCGGCGGCGCAGTGGGCCGCCGAAAATGACGGCGGTTTCGCTGGCATCGAGGCGCTTGGCTGGGTCGACTACGGACCGTACGAGAACCAGGATGGATTTGGGCTGGCGATCTATTACGAACCTGAGCCGACGAACTGAGCAGTTGACAGGCCACGCGTCAGCCTGTCGGCCAGAACCTGCGGGCGTTCGCCGCCAGCCGCATCTTTCTCCGAACTTACGTGCGAACCGCCACTTGACGGCGATGAGATCCCGCAGGACGCGCATTGCAGTTCGCTCGCGGTGCCCTCAGCGCGGCTGCCGCTGGTTCCGGTACGAGTACGGGTCGTCGGTAGCTGCCACCACGCCAGCCATGTCTGGGGAAGCGGATGTCGGTGGGGCTCAGAGAAGAGGTACTCCTCGAGTGCGACGCCATCCGCGGCCAGGCGCTCGTCGGCGCCGGCCCTACAGTGAGACTCAGCCGAGAGGCGGAGAAAGACAGGATACCGCCGCGCGGATGGGAGCCAGTCGACGATCGGCTTTAGCGTGAGGGTGGCAGATGGACGTGGTCGGCGGCTTCGAGCTGGCCGACGGGCGCCGCGCGAAGGCGCTGACCGGGATCGACGACCACTCCCGGTACTGCATCTGCGCATACCTGATGATCCGAGAGACCGCGCCCAGGGTCTGTGACGGGCTCGCGGCGGCGATGCGGACCTACGGCGTACCGGAGGAGATCCTGACCGACAACGGCAAGGTGTTCACCGGCCGGTTCAACCACCCACCGGTCGAGGTGCTGTTCGACCGGATCTGCCGCGAGAACGGCATCACCCACCGGCTCACCGAGCCCCGCTCACCCACCACGACCGGCAAGGTAGAACGGTTCCACCGCACCCTGCGCGCGGAGTTCCGCACCGACCGGATCTTCCCCGACCTCGCCACCGCACAGGCCGAACTCGACGCCTGGGTGAGTGGCTACAACCAGCACCGTCCCCACCAAGGCATCGGCATGATCCCGCCCGTCGAACGCTTCCAGCGCCGCACTGAACCCACCGGCAACCCACAGCGGCCAGCCCACTCGAGGACCGCACCGGCGGCGACTGGATCGCCCGCCGCGCCGGATCCAACGGCGTCATCTCCGTGTCCTGGCAACAGATCTGCCTCGGCAAGGCAGCCGCCGGCCACAACGTCGACGTCCACGTCACCAACCAGCTCCTCCACATCTGGGACGGCCGCCAACTCCTCAAGACCGTCCCCCGCAGCACCCAAGGACACATCAGGAAGAAACACATATCCATCCCCAGAAACCAGCACTAATCTCAAACCAACGTGTCAACCAACAACCGAAGCCACCACGTCAACGATCACCCGAAGCCAAACAGGCCTACAAGTTTCCGCAGGCCAGGCGCCTATCGGCGTCTCGGCCGGGACCGCCGGGTCTGCATTTTACTCTGCCAATACGCAGAGTCACGACGGGCAGCCGACTGCGCGTTGTTGAGCGACGTTTCGCATCCTGTCGCGCTGCTCTCGTTTCGTCCGATCCCCGGCCCGCCCAGCCGTTGAGCTGTCACGTGCAGCTGGACTGTGGAGGGCCGAGATGAGCAGACCGCACCTTCCGATCGGAACGTGGGGCAACATCCGATCCCGTGGTGAGAGGAGAAGGTCGTCGGTCCGATTCCGAGAGGACGATCCGCCAAACCTCCAGGTGAGGATCGACTTTCCTCGATGCCCGTGGTGCCCCGTGCTTCCTCGCAGCATCCCCGAGGTCTGGTCGATCAAATGCGTCTAGAAGCCACCGTCAACGCAGAGCCGGACCGGCCGCCCCATCGCGAGAACAGAGGGTCGCCCGCCGTCGTCACAGGGCCTGGTAGTAGTTGTGGATGGTCGCCGCCATCAGCTTCCGGCGCTCGACCAAGAACTCTTTGTAACTCCCGGCTGTGACCTGGGCCAACCTGGCCGGGACGGCGTTCTCGGCGAGGTTCGCAGCCAAGTCATCAGGGTCTGTGATCTCTCCGAGGACTAGCTGCGCGGACTCGGTCTGGGTGGCGATCTCGGCCATGTACTGCATCGGCGGCTTGTTGCTGATGCTGATGTTGATCGCCGTCTCAGTGAGCGCGAAGTTCGCGACCTGGTTGTAGTCGCCGCGGTCCGGGTAGCCGTTCTTCTGCAGGTAGTCCTTGGGCACGATGTGGTGAATGTCGCCCGACTGTTGTTGCATGGCCGCGACGGTGATGCCCTTTGACAGAAATCCGCGAGAGTTGTTCGCCACCTGTGCGGCCAGGAACGTCTGGAAGAACGGGCTGACCGTGCTCGTCGTCTCGAGGGCAGCAGGGAGAGCGACTGCCCAGAAGGCGTCCGACAGTTCGGATTCCTCAACCTGCTTGAGGTAGTTCGCGGGTCCTTGTTCGCCGATCCGGCGGATGTCTTGCTCCCAGGTTGACTCGAAGCTGCCGGAGTGGCGGCCGGTGAGCATCGACATCACGAACCAGCGCTTCACGATCCGCTTCCGCTCGCCTTCACTCATGGCCTTGTCCCCGCGCAGGCGGAGGTAGAGGGCGTAGGCGAAGTTGAGGGCGTTCTTCGAGTTCACCATCCCCGGCGTGATGAAGCCCGCGGACTTGATGAGCATCAAGAAGTTGTCGAAGTGGTAGTTGTTTACGATCTGCAGCAGCGCACGCTCGAGCTTGTCGTACGCGACCGGGATCCGCTCCTCGTCGACCCTCCGGGTTTCCGGGTCGCGCCCTGACAGCTCGCTGACGATGCTTGACGCCTTGCCGCGGCTGAAGCCGACGAGGCCGGTGACTCGAATGATGTCGCTGTACTCGGGGTCGTAAAGGTCCTCGGCCTCGTCCTTCAGCCAACTGATGGCCTTGAGGTATGAAGTGCCCGCGAATTCGTGGTCGTTTTCGTTGATGTCGGCGTAGGCGTGGGGTGCGACAGCGAGGTGGCAGAAGTAGTCGATGAGCTTGCGCAGGTTTCGGCCGCGATCGCCGTAGGTCGCGATCTTGCTCATGGCGAAGTCGGCGCTGCTGAGGGGGACGCCCTTGGAGTTGATCCGGATAAAGATCTCGGAGACGGTCTCGACGTCCAGGTCGTCGGCGAGGCCGATGATGCCGATCTGGGCGTTCTTGATGCCCTCGAGCCGGGCCAGGTTCGTCTCGAACGTCTTGGCGTCGACGTCGGGGTTGCGCTCGAGGTACTCACGCGCGAAGGACAACGGCGAGTCGGCGTTAAAGTACTCGCTGATATCGGAGATCCACTGCGGGTTCTTGCCGATGACCGGGGTCAGGGTCGCGAACTCCTCGGTGATTGGGTTGAACGCGATGGTGATCCGAACGGCCTTGTACTTCTTGTTGATCACCTTGAGCCCGGCGACGGCGGCGCGGAGGGCGGTGATCCGCTGTTGCCCATCGATGAGGATCTGCTGGTGGGCTGCGACCTGGCCGCCCTTGAGCTTGGCTCCGACCGACTGCCACGTGATGAGGTAGCCGACGGGGTAGCCCTTGTAGAGCGAGTCCATGAGGTCGCGGACTTTGATGCTGTCCCAGACGAACGGGCGCTGGAGCTCGGGGATGGCGATGCGGTCGCCCTTCACGTCAGTCAGCAACTGCGTGACCGCTGACTGCGTTACCGAGTACTTCGCCATTCATCTCTCCTCTTCGTGCACAGGAAGTTTGGTGGGGACTTCCGACATCCGCACCGGCTAAGTGACGGACTTGGCGGTACTGAACAGGCAACTTGTAAAGCTGTGGCGAGGATTGGAGTTACCCGCCCCCAACTTGGCGGTTACTCGATGAGGCTGTAGGAGCCATCGGGATGACGAACGAAGTACTCCGTGTAGCCCACTGGATTGCCCCGGCGGTGCTTGGGCAGAAAGACACCATATGTGCGATCGGCCCACCCTGGGCAAGCGCGACGCACATCAGCCGGCCGAAAGCGCTCGGGTAAGTCGCCACGCCTGCGCGCAAGGCGGATGTCTTCGACGAGACGGCTCACGACTTCACTGTCGCATGACTTGCTGAATCGCTCCAGTTCACGACCATCACACCGACGGGCTGGAACCTCAGCCACTCTGGGCTGGGTCGTCGAGAACCGCGTGACGATCACGAATGCCACCTTCCCAACGAAGGCGGTGTGTATTAAACCCGGAGTGGCTGAAGATCCGGGCTACAGTCAGTCGCGTCCTGTAGACATTCGGCGCGTGCCAGTTAGTGGCAAAAGGGGCCTCATCTTGAACCGAGAGTCGACAGGTCGCACCGCGCCTACCACTGCAGGCGTCTTGGCGGTCATGCGGAAGCGGCAACACTGGTCCCAAGCCGTCGAGCGCCTTCGGGACCTTGCCGGTTCGCGCGGGGACGGGCCCCATAGGGCCGCTGAAGAGTACGGCGAGGTGTATCGCGGACGCCGCGGGGCGAGCTTCCAGAGCAGATCGGTCACCTCGCACCCTCCCTTGTGCGCTAGTGAACACTTCACTACGTTACGTCACCACGGATCGGTCTGCGCGAACTCTCGTGGTGTCGCGTATCAGACGCTCCTGGTAGCGCCTCTCTTGCACCGTCGGGATCCTGGCGACGGTATGGTCGCCGCCTGCGATCTACGCCGACGTTCGTTCCTTCATCGTCGGCGGCCGCCGATAATCTTTTGACTGGGGGTTGCACGATGGCGTCCCCTGAATCCGAGCCCAGGAGTGCCGCTGTGCGTTTGACTGCCGACAAGGTTGTGACGTGGATCGATGCGTCAGCGCCTGCGGGTGTCACACCCGAGAAGGTCTACCTCGGCCCGGACCCGTTTGGCCTCGGCGGGTTCCAGGTGGCCATGGGGAAAGCCGTGACGGCGCCTTCCCGTCAAGCACTTCGGGACCTCTTCACCGCTCGCAAGGGTAGGACGCAGATCCAGCTTGTTGTCGCGGTGATCCACGACGGGACCGTTCACCTCTTTGGTCCGGATCCACAGGCGCAGCCGATCGAGCTTCCGCTGGAGCAAGCAGAGCGCCAGCTTCAGTCCGTTCTCTCCGAACCGGATCAGATCGCCGCAACCGAGCGGCTTGCCGGCTTCCGCAAAGCCAGCGACTCGATGGGCGTCGCAGGCTTCACCAACAGCGGCCTGTTCGCCTCGCACCACATCACCAGCAACGTGCCGAAGCGCTCCGACTGGGAGGCGCTCGGCAACAGGGCTGGGTCGCTCCTCAGCAGGCGCGGCAAGCAGCTCGTCGAGGCTCTTGGCTTCGGGACGCTGCCCGGGCCGAACGGCACGATGCTGCTGTCCATCGGCGGGCACCCGCCACACGCCGTGGCGGTCCTGCTCGACGACTCCGAGCAATTCGACGCCAAGACCCAGCGCTTCCAACTCTCGCCGGTCGCATTCGGTCTCGCCGTTGCCTCGCGGGCGGAGGTCCCGTGGCTCGTCGTCCTGCGCAAGGATCAAATCCGTCTCTACCCTGGCCGCGATGGCGTCGGTGTCGGCTCGAAGGGTCAAGCCGAGACGTACTTTGAGGTCGATCTGTCGACCATCGACTCGGAGTACGCGGCACTCCTGCCTCTGATCTTCTCTGCTGAAGCACTCGCAGCGGATGGCACCGCCGACGAACTTCTCAGTGACAGCTCGCGTTACGCCAGCGAGCTCGGTGCCCGTCTCCGCGAGCGCATCTACGACGAGATCGTCCCGCCCGTCGCGGTCGAGGTTGCTCAGCGGCTCGCGAAGCACGCGGCTGTACCGCTTGACGCAGATGGTCTGTCGCTGGCCTACAGAGTAACCCTGCGTATCCTCTTCAGGCTTCTCTTCCAGGCGTACGCCGAGGACCGCGGCCTCCTGCCCTCTGGACGGAATGAGGGCTTCGACGCCAACAGCCTCAAAACCAACGCGCGACGCCTGATGGACTCGGAGTCGGATGCGTTCGGCGACTCGTCGACCATCTGGTTCGACCTTGTGCAGGTCTGGAACGCCATCGACCGGGGCAATCAGCAGTGGCAGATCCCGTCCTACAACGGCGGTCTCTTCTCGACCGACTCGGACCGCTCGCCGGAGGGCGCTCTCATCAAGAAGATCGAGCTGCCCGACAGCGTGCTCGGACCCGCGCTGAAGAGCCTCCTCATCGACATGAACAACGACGGCGTGCTTGGTCCGGTGGACTTCCGCTCCTTGAGTGTTCGCGAGTTCGGCACGATCTATGAGGGCCTCCTGGACAGCTCGCTCTCGCGCGCGGACGAGGATCTGACTGTTGACAGCAGAGGCGCCTGGGTACCAGCCAAGCCGGGCGAGCACGTTTACTCACCAGCCGGCTCCGTCTATTTCCACACCGCGTCAGGCGAGCGGAAAGCCACTGGTTCTTACTTCACGCCAAAGGTCGTCGTCGACCACCTCATCGAACGCTCCATCGTGCCGTCGCTCACCGCCCACCTCAAGACGATCGCCGTCTACCTGGCTAGCGGGGACGCCTCAGCCGCCGCACGCCAGTTCTTCGACTTCAGAGTGGCCGACCTCGCCATGGGATCCGGCCACTTCTTGGTCGCCGCGGTCGACAAGATCGAAGCGCTCATGCGCACCTTCCTCACCGAGCACACAGTGCCCGGTGTCACCGAGGAGCTGCTGCGGCTCGCAGTGGTGGCCCGCGACGCGCTTGGCACCGACGACGTGGCTAAGAGCCAGGTCGACGAAGTCGGTCTGCTTCGACGCCAGGTCGCTCGCCGCTGCATCTATGGTCTGGACGTCAATCCGATGGCTGTCGAGCTCGCTCGCCTGGCTCTCTGGATCCACACCTTCGTGCCAGGCCTCCCTATGAGCAACCTTGATCACGGGCTCGTCAACGCCAACAGCCTCACCGGTATTGGCACCATCAATGAAGCGGTCGACGCACTTGTTGGCGCCTCTGAGTCCTTCACGGCGGCTCCTATGGCTGAATCGTCGCCCGACGGCGAAGACGCACTGTTCGACAACCCGGCGGCCCTCTTCGACGGGCTCGCGTCAGGCTCGAAGGTCAGCGGCTATCAGCAGTGGCTTCGTAGCGTCGTCACCGACTACCTCGAACAGGCGCGGCCCATTCTGGTGGACGTTGCGAACGCCTCAGAGGGAACGAAGGCTGAGGTGCAGCTAGCCGCGGAGATGCTTGGGCGGGCACGTGCAGCGGCCGAGCCTGCACGGAAGATCCTTGATGCCGCCGTTGCGATCCGCCTCGGAGCTTGGTCGACGAGCATTACGCGCCCGGAACACCTCGGTAGGCTCACCGACTCGGACGAACCGGGCATTCTCGTTGCGCCGCTCCACCCGGCCCATATGCCGTTCCTATTTCCAGAGGTATTCGTCCGGCCGAATCCGGGTTTCGATGTATTGCTGGGCAACCCGCCGTGGGAGGAACTCCAGGTCGAGGAGCCGAAATTCTGGTTGCGACTCCGGCCCGGGCTGCTGGGCCTGAAGCCAGCCGAGTTGAAGGCAGAGGTCAAGCGGCTGCGCGAAGAGCGTCCCGATCTTCTGCGCGAGCTCGAGCGCGAGAGCGCAGTCGTCGCGGACATGCGCAAGGTACTGCTCGCCGGACCGTACCCCGGTCTCGGGACTGGTGATATCGACTTGTACAGCGCCTTCGCCTGGCGATTTTGGCAGTTGTGCCGAACTGCCGGCTCGGTCGGTGTTGTCATCCCGCGATCGCAGATCAACAGCGCAGGTGGGGCTGACTGGCGGAAGGCCGTGTTCGAGCACGCGAAGGTTGAGATCGTGACACTACTCAACAATCGTCAGTGGGTCTTTCCCATTCATCCGCAATGGACCGTTGCCCTGGTTACCCTCACCAAGGAATCGTCCGATGGCGGGGCCATCAAGCTTGCTGGACCCTTCTTCAACCAACAGGAGTTCATGGCCGGCAAGGACTCGATGGGCGCAACGACGTACGCGACCTTGGCCGCCGCGTCGTCTGGCGCAGCCGTTCCCAATCTCTCCGACGCCGCTTCTGTACCGATCTTTACGAAAATGCGCGAGGCGCCGCGACTGGACGCCCGACGACCCGGCTGGGACTTCCGTCCGGTTGCGGAGATGCACGCCACAAACGATCGCCCGACGTTCGACAGCGGGCTGGGAGAAGGTGACGACCGGATACCGGTCGTCGGCGGTGCTGGGTTCAATATCTGGGAACCGACGACAGGGGAGGTCTATGCCTGGGCCGACCCAAAGAAGGTTGAGGACGCGCTCTTCGGCAAACGTAAGAACCAGACACGGCTGACGCGCTCCGCCTTCTACGGCCTGCCCGCCAGCGTTGTGAACGACCGGAGCAGTCTTTCCTTTCACCAGGCACGAATCGTTTTCCGCGACATCGCCAGGGCTACGGACACTCGTACGTGTATCGCGGCACTCATCCCACCGGAGACGGTGTGTCAAAACAGCGCCCCGTACCTACTTCAGGTGGACGGCGATGGAAAGGAGGCTTCTTATCTGCTCGGTGTTCTGAGCTCCATCCCGCTGGACTGGTACGCGCGGCGGTATGTCGAACTGCACTTGAACCTCCACATCTTTAAGGGACTACCGATCCCTCCCTACGAACCGAGTTCCGCGATCTGTGCTCGCACGGTCCGGATCGCTGCGCGGCTGGCAGCAGTTGACGATCGTTTCGAGGATTGGGCGGCCACCGTGGGAGTCCCGGTTGGGTCGGTCAAAACGCACGTCGAGAAGGCCGATCTGGTGGCCGAGCTGGATGCCCTAGTGGGGCTGCTATATGACCTCACCGAGGAGCAAGTCGAGCATGTCTTCGCGACCTTCCACCGCGGATGGAACTACGAATCGCGCCTCGATGCGGTGCTGAAGCACTATCGAGCATGGAAGGGCCAAACATGACGCAACTTCCGGACTTCGCCACCAACCGCGCACCAAGTGACGCGACGTCGACCGTTGCCGACAAAGTCAACGAGCTGTTCCGCCTTCTACGCGAGAACAAGGTGACGGCTCCGCCCATAGCTATTGCGACGGCGTACATCAACCCTGCTGGGTTCGCGCTGCTGGCCGACGAGCTGGAGACTGCGCCTCGCGTGAGGTTGCTGCTGGGTGCGGAGCCGGTGGAGGATTCGGTCAGGGCTATCACCTTGGGCGACTCGGATCAGGACGCACGTCGGGACGCGGCGATCGCTAACCACCAGGCGTGGCTGGAGGCCGAGCGGGACACGATGGGGTTTGCGCGTGTGCCTACGTCCGATGCAAAGCGCATGGTCGAGTGGCTCCAGAGCGTTGACTCCGAAGGCAGTGCGAAGGTGGAAGTCCGCCGCTATACAGGTGGTTTCCTTCACGGCAAGACGTACCTCGTCGAGGACGGCGCTGCTCAGGCAGCGATAGCTGGTTCGTCGAACATGACCTACGCCGGCCTCGCCCACAACGCCGAGCTGAACCTTGGCACGGGCGGTGGCACCCATTCGGCGGGCAAGGTCCGTGAGTGGCTCGAGCACTTCTGGAGCCTCAGCGATCCCTACGACCTTGCCGAGCTCTATGGCCGCCTATGGGACCCACACACGCCGTGGTCGGTCTACCTGCGGATGCTGTGGGAGCTGTACGGGGAACACCTCGACGCTGACGAGAACCCGAACGTCCGCACGGGCCTGCATCTCACCCGATTCCAGGCCGACGGCGTGGCTCGCATGGAGCGCCTGCTTGATGAGCACGGTGGCGTGCTGGTCGCCGACGAAGTTGGTCTCGGCAAGACCTTCCTCGCAGGTGAAGTCATCTACCGCACCGCGAACGTCAACCGGCAGCGTGTGCTCGTCGTCGCTCCCGCTGCACTGAAGTCATCGATGTGGGAGCCGTTCCTGGAGACCCACGACTTCAGCCGCTGGGTAAAGGTCTATTCCTACGAAGAGGTCCGCAACCGCCTCGACCCCGACAAAGGGCCGATCGATGCGTTCATGCAAGAGGTCGAGGACTACTCACTCATCGTGATCGACGAGGCTCACAACCTCCGCAACTCAGGTGCGCAACGCTCCGGTGCCGTCGACCGCGTGATCACCGCTGGCAGCCCAAAGCGGGTTGTGCTGCTCACGGCGACGCCGGTCAACAACTCACTGAACGACCTTGAGACGCTGGTCAAGTACTTCATTCGCGATGACGCCCGGTTCGCGTCCCTTGGCATCCCGAGCATCCGCGAGTACATCAAGCAGGCACAGGCCATCGACCCCGCCAATCTCACGCCTGAACATCTCTTCGACCTGATGGATCAAGTCGCTGTGCGCCGTACGCGGAAGTTCGTCAAGGAGCACTATGCCAACGAGCTGATCATCGGCCCGGACGGCAAGCCCACGACAATCAAGTTCCCTCAGCCCAAGGTACGCCGCATCGACTACGGCCTCGACGCCGACGGGCTCGCGCTCATCGATGCGATGGTCTATGCGCTCGACGATCCGGCCGACCCTCACACGCCGCGAGCGTGGGAGGATCGCAGCCGCGACCCCAAGCGACTGATGCTCGCGCGCTACCTCTCCAGCATGTACACGGTCGACCACGACTTGCAGGAGTACCAGATCACGAACGCCGGCCTTCTCCGCTCGGGCCTGCTGAAGCGACTGGAGTCCAGTCCGCAGGCGCTGCATGCCTCGCTGGAGAAGATGATCGTGTCCCACGAGTCGTTCCTTAGCGCACTGGGTAAGGGCTTCGTCCTCAAAGGTGAGGCACTCAGTGAGTGGGTGTCATCGGATTCCGACGACCTCGATGAGTTCGTCGCTGAGTTCGACAAGGACGACCAGATCGAATCCGTCGACGGCTACCACTTGTCCGAGCTGCAAGTCGATGTCGACTCCGACATCACGCTGCTGCGAGAACTGAGGGACCTCGCCGAGGTGGTCATCGACGGCATCGAGCCCAAGGCCGAGCGGCTGATCGAAGAGCTGATTCAGATCGCCGCCGAGGCCCAGCGCGTTGACCCGCGCGGGTTGTCCCATGCCGACCGGCGGAAGGTCATCATCTTTTCCGCATTCACGGACACGATCCTCCCGATCCACGAAACCGTGGTGAAGGCGATCGAGAACGCCCCTGCCGGTTCACCATTGGCCGACTACCGTGAACGTGTCGCCCCACCGATCATGGGTTCCTACGCCAGGACCCACGAGCGCGGTGCGAGCGGCGGCGTTGACCAGGGTGGTCGCGCTTCAACCATTGCCGGGTTCGCTCCTGCCACGGCCGGACCGCGCAACGCTGCTGGTGAGCCGTCCGCCAAGGACGAGTTCGACATTCTCTTCACGACCGACGTGCTCGCGGAGGGGGTAAATCTCCAGCAGGCAGGTCAGATGATCAACTACGACCTGCCGTGGAACCCGATGCGCATCGTTCAGCGCCATGGGCGTGTCGACCGCATCGGCTCCAAGCACGACTATGTCTACCTCGGACTGTTCTTCCCGGCCGAACGCCTTGATGCGTTGTTGGAGTTGGAATCACGTCTGGAGGCAAAGCTCGCGCTCGCAGACGCGGCGATCGGTGCCGGTGAAGTCCTGCCGGGACGCGGGCCGGGCCACGAGGTCAATCTCGCCGACGACCAGGTCATCGAGGAGTTTGAGAGGCTTCTCGACGCAGGTGGTTCGAGTGCCTCGCTGTCCGGCGAGGAGTACCGCCGCCGCCTCTTCGGGGCCTTCAGCATGGAACCCGTCCTGAAGTCCGACGTGCTGTCGCTTCCATACGGATCGGGCAGCGGATTCGTGAATCCAGTTGTACACGGCAACGGCTACGTCTTCTGCGTCAAGATCGGCAAGAGCGCGAAGCCGTGGTTCCGCTATGTCCCCGCCAACGACGACTGGTCTCTCCGGCTCACGGAGGACGGCGTACCAATCGTCTCGCAGGACACACTCATCTCGTTGCGCGTCGCCGACCCGCAGAACTCCATCGCCGAGCGATGGCTGCCCGAGGACGTCTATGACCACGCGTTCGACGCCTGGGAGGTCGCCCGTGACAGCGTGTACGCAGCATGGAAGGAACTGACCGACCCGAACGCGTTCCAGCCCGACCTGCCGCTGTCGTTCCGTGACGCGTATTCGCTGGTGCTTCGCAAGGGCGGGTACCTCGGAAGGGACGCTCAGATCGCTCTCGCCAACCGACTGCGCAGCGTCCCTACCGCCAAGGTCGCCCGGCAGGTGCGCAGCGCCCTCAACCAGGGTGCCACCGATGAACAGCGCATCGGGCTCATCGCCGAAGTCCTCGACGAGGCCGGCATCACCGCCCCGCCGCCGCGCGAGCCATTGGCTGACATCGAGAAGCACGAGGTCCGCCTCGTGACGTGGCTGGCGGTCAAGGGAACTAGGTCCGTTGACGGGACCGCCGGATGACCTTTGATGCACGTCACTCAGTCGACAAGGGACTGCATCACCTTGCCGGCCGACTCGACCCGATCATCGGCGCGAAGCTAGGCCCGAGCCTTCGCGGCTTGCCGTGGCCGACGGTACTGACCGAGTTGGACAAGATGCGTGGCAAGCCGCCGAAGTCCTACGTCTCGACCGACCTTCAGGCACAGCTCAAGGCCATCACAGAACGGCTCGGCAACCTCGGCTTCCCGTTCGACGACCACACACGCTTGGTGAGCGCGCTCGGCAGCGAGCTGCGGATTGTCCGTAACCGCTGGGCCCACCACGACGAGCTGACCACGCTGGATGCGTGGCGTGCCCACGACTTCGCAGTTCGACTGCTGGAGCACTTCGGCGACGGCCCGGGTATTGCCGGTGCAAGCAAGTTGAGGGACGAGGCGTTCAACGAGCTGGTTGAGGAGAAGGGCGTCGCTTCGCACGTCGCTCCCGCAACTATGGCGCCTGTTGCGGCTCCGAAGCCCGCCGTGAAGGAGCCCCGCGCCGCTGACGTCGTCCGCCCCGACCCGGCCATGCTCACTCGCGCCGACCCGACCAGCACCCCGACCATCGGAGCGGGCCGTTTCGAGTTCGAGCCGTGGGCAGTCGTGCTCGTAGGCGACGTCTCCGTCCTCGACGACCTCCCCAAGAAGGTTGCAAAGGAAAAGGTCCGCGCCGTCGCGACCGAGATCGCCGAGTTCGAGGGGCCGATCCACATCGACAGGCTGGCGCAGCTCACGGCGGCCTCGTTTGGCGTCCAGCGTCTATGGCCTGCGCGCGAGAAGAGGCTGACCTACCAGATCAGGCAGACCGGCCTGCTGGTCGACGACGAAAGGTTCGTGTGGCCGAGCGAGCTCGACTCGAAAACCTGGCGCGAGTTCCGCCCCAACGACAGCACTGTCGATCGACCGTTCACCGAGATCAGCCCGGTGGAGATCGTGAACGCCATGCGCCTACTGAAGACCGCCACGCCGAGCCTCAGTGACGCCAGCCTCGACGCCGCCACTCTCCAGACTTTCGGGCGCAAGCGCAAGACCAAGCAGTTCGCCGTCCACCTTGACAAGGCGCGGGCACTACTCTGAGGGCCTCAGGTAGCGGAGACCTCAACGGGATGTGGAAATGCTGGCCACCGGCCTGCACTCGTCGCCGTCAGCGGGGGCAGTCTTCAAGGAGGCCAATGAGCGAGAAACGAACTGGCCAGTCGACACGCTCGCGCTTCTCCGCGTTCTTCCACCAGCAGCTGCCGACCGGGGAGACGGCCAACTTCCCGCGATCTCGACCATCTTGAGTTGTTGTCCGCCTTTACTCGGCAAAATCAACGGAAGACGCTGGCTGAGCATGGTCACCAATGAGAAGCCTGGTGCCGTGAATCCGCAGGTCACGGGTAGGTTTCGCCAATTGATGACCAACGATGAGCGTATTCTTGCCAGTTTCCGCGGGTTGTGGGTTCGAGTCCCACGGGGCCTACCTTTGAAGAATGGTCTCTGAGCTGCGTAAGCAGGTTGGAGGCCATTGTCGGGTTTGCGGCTACTCGGCTAGGAGGAGGAATTGGAAGCCGGTGAGGGCTGCGTGGTTGGTTCCGTTGAAGGTGGCCGGGATCTTGCCGTAGGACATCGTCGCGGTGGCTGTGCCGTTGAACTTGCTGAAGCCGTACTGGTAGCCCGTGTCGGTGTCGTGGTCGACGGCGGTGATGATGGTGGCGCCGTTGACGCCGCACTTGTTGACGACCAGGGACTCGTATGCCGCCCAGCCGGATTTCCGGATCAGCCTTACGACCGGCTTTGCCTTGGTGGTGGTGGGGATGTGGATTGTGTAGAGCGCGCCTGCCTTCGTGGTCATGAGGAGGGTGTCGTAGGTCATCTCCTCGCTGATCATGGTCATCGTCTTGAAGCCCTTGAAGCCTGCGAACGAGCCGGCCGACTTGTACCCGGTGCCGTTCGGGGCGTAGCGGTACAGGTTGCCGTTGCTGTTCAGGCCGTACAGGTACGCGGGCCGGGATCCCTTGAGGGGATAGTTCGAGGTGGCGATGGACGTGAAGCTCGCCCAGCCAGTGCCGACCCTGACCGCCGTCGACTGCGCCGGGCTCCGCCCGGAGAGGACGGTCGTCTGCCGGTACAGGTTCGAGCCCAGCAGGAAGAGGCCGAAGGCGTAGTACTGCGTGCCCGCGGCGTTCCACGCCAGGTACCACCTGTCCATGAAGCGGGTGGCGAAGAACTTCGAGTACACGTACGGCGGGTACACCAGCCTCGGCGGCTTGTGCGCGCCGATGTCGACGGTGTCCACGACGTTCGCCTTGGTCGGCCAGACGACCGAGCTCCCGCAGTTCTCGGTCGCGGCGGCGGCTGAGCCGCGCGCGGCGGAGGCCGTTGATGTCGCGCTAGCAGTGGTGGTGGCAGTGGAGGCCAGCAGACCGACACCAGCCAGGACAAGCGCAAGACGCTGCAACTTCATTAAGTAGTCCCCTCCAGAGAAGCACACGACCCCCCAAGGTCGAGCTGACCCTAGCGCCTGCCTCGACAGAACGGTGGACTATTGCAGCTTTGTGCAACGCCCTGTCGCGACAAGGCACCCGTGCAGAAATCCTCTCTGGATCGGGAACCTGCTCGTTCGCACCGACACCTAACGATCGCAAGGGGAATCGTGAGGGGAGTGTGGAGTGGGCGGCGTACGGGCTGTGGCTGCTGTGTCGGACCGGGAGCTGTGGGCTCAAGCCGCGGAGGGCGACTCCGGAGCGTTCGCGCAGCTGTATGACCGGCATGCCCGGGCGATCTACAACTTCCTGCATCGCCGGACCGGGTCCTGGAGTGACGCGGAGGACCTGACGTCCGCGGTCTTCCTGCAAGCCTGGCGGCGGCGGGCTGACGTCGTACTCGATCGTGACTCGGCCCTGCCCTGGTTGCTCCGGACGGCCGACTACACGGTCCGCAACGAGTGGCGGAGCAAGCTTCGCTACCGCCGCGCGCTGGCTGCCGCGCATCTCCTTCACAGGGAGGTCGAGGACCCTGCGGATGACGTGGCGGGGCGTCTCGATGACGACCGCCGGATCCGGGCAGTCCTGGCGTCGCTGGAACGCCTGCCTAGACAGGAACACGAGGTCATCGAGCTCTGCGTCTGGGCCGGACTCGATCAGGCTGCGGCGGCGGTAGCGCTCGACGTACCGATCGGCACGGTCAAGTCGCGGCTGTCCCGCGCTCGAAAGCACCTGCGCGAACTGAATCTGGAGACCCAGGCATGAATATTCTGCTGCCCGACGGCGATCTGCGTCCGTCGACCCGAGACCGTCAGCGCGACGAACTGATCTCGATCCTCGAGAGCGAATTCGGTACGCCGTCACGCCGCCGACTGCTCGTTCCGCTGGCCGCGGTCGCGGCGGTCGTCCTGGTTGCCGCGCTTGGTTTCGTGCTGAGGGACGGCAAGCCGCGCGTTGAGCAGAGTGCGCCAGCGGTCGAGCCCTTGAGCGCCGCGGACAAGGCACATCTCGGTCAGCGCTGCCTGGTCAGCTACAACCTCGCGACGTCCACGGGCCACACGGTTCTCGACGGTTTCCGGTTCGTGAACCCGCCCGGCGACGCGTACGTCCGGACGTGGGTCGTCGGGTACGGCGATGGTCTGTGGGTGAACTGCGGGTTCAACCAGGCCGGAGTCATGGTCTCGGGTACTGCGGCCGCACCGAGGTTGGGGCTGTTCAACGAGGCGCAGCCCGGCGGGCCAGGCAGCGGTGCCTACGTCAAGCCGATCACGCGCATCACCGTCACGCCGCTCGGCGGCGAACCGGTCGAGGCCCTACTCCGCAACGGCTTCTACTACGCCCCGGTGAGGTCGGTGGCGGCCGGCAAGACGCAGACCGACAGCACCCCTCGCCCGTACGTCGTTCGCGCGTACGACGCCACCGGAAACCTCGTCTACACCAGCGCGCAGACCGAGGCCGACCGCAAGGCCGATCAAGTCGCCTGCCGAGCCGACCCGACAGGCCGCACATACGCCTTGATCGGCTCGGAAAGACCCCTCCCCGCTCCCAAAGACTGCCGCCCCAACCTCCCCTGGACCTGGCTACCCAACTGAGCCGACGAGAGCGGCGCCGAAGACCCACGAGGATGTCTGCGCGATGAAGTCGTACGGGAATCCGAGTTCGAACGCGGTGGCCTCGTTCAGGCGGGCGATGGTCTCGGGCGGCAGGACGAGGTCGGCGGCGGCGAGGTTGTCGCGGAGTTGATCGGCGGTCCGCGCTCCGACGATGGGGTGAATCAGGGGCGAACGGCACATCGTCCAGGCGATCGCTACCTGCGATGACGTTGTGCCGAGTTCATCGGCGACGTCTTGCACGACTCGGGCAACGGCGTGATCCCTGGCTGACAGCGATTCTGGGGCCAGTCGGCTTCCGGACGCAGGTGTCCCGAGGGCGTATTTGCCGGACAGTACTCCGCCGCCGAGCGGGCTCCACGCGGTCACGCCGAGGCCGAGCGACTCGGCCATAGGCAGCAGTTCGCGTTCGATGTCGCGCTGGAGCAGGCTGTACGGGACCTGCAGGCCGACGAACGGGCTCCAGCCGCGCCACTCGGCCAATGTGTTGGCGCGGGACACGACCCAGGCGGGTGCGTCGGAGATTCCGACGTACAGAACCTTGCCGGCCTGTACTGCGTCGTCCAGCGCTCGCATGGTTTCCTCGAGCGGCGTGTGCTGGTCCCACATGTGCACCCAGTAGACGTCCAGGTAATCGGTGCGCAGGCGGCGCAGGCTGGTCTCCAGCGATGCGCGGAGGTTCTTGCGGTGGTTCCCGGCGGCATTGGGGTCGGTACGGTCGCGGGAGACGGTGTACTTCGTTCCGAGCACGAACGACTCACGCCGGCCGGACAGCAGTTCGCCGAGGAACTCCTCGCTGGCCCCATCGCGGTAGTTGATGGCGGTGTCGATCATGTTGCCGCCCGCCTCGGCGTACAGGTCCAGCATCTGTCGGCACTCCGTCATCGGTGCGCCGACCCCGCCCTGTTCTCCGAACGTCATCGCGCCCAGGATCAGCTCGGAGATCCGAAGGCCGCTGGTACCCAAGGTGCGATACCTCATGGGGTCGCCGATCCACTGAACAGCTCGGCGGCCCGGGCGGCGATCTCCGCTGGTGACACGTCCTGGACGTGTTGATCCAATGCCCAGCGGTGCCCGGACGGGTCCAGGAACTGGCCGGTGCGATCCCCCCAGAAGGCATCATGGACCGGCTCGTAGACCGTGGCTCCTGCCTGCAGAGCCCGGGCCCAGGCGGAGTCGATGTTGGGGACCTGGATATGCAGCGCGGCCGGCGTGCCGCCGAGCGCGGCCGGAGTGTGCTGGCCCCGGTCGGGCATCTCTCCCGCCACCGCCAGGATGGTGTCGCCGAGGAGGAGTTCTACTGTCAGCGTCCGGCCATCGGGAACGGTGAGGCGGCTCGTCTCTTGTGCGCCCAACGCATCGGCGTACCAAGAGGCGGCCTGGTCCGGGTCATTGACGACCAAATGAATCGCAATCTGAGTCACGCTTGCGACCATACATTGTGTATGGTCGTAGCGTCCATACATAGTGTCCGGACACTATGATGAGTTGCATGCCTTCCAGACGCACTGTGCGCTCTGACCGTCGATCCGCGGCATCCCCGGCCTCCGCGGAGCTGCGGGAGCGAATCTTGTCCGCGACGCGCGAGTTGCTGCAGAACTCCCGCTTCGACAGCCTCAGCGTGGCCGACATCCTCGACTCCGCTGGCGTGTCCCGGGCCAGCTTCTACTTCTACTTCCCGAGCAAACAGGCGGTGCTTGCTGACCTGGTGCGCGAGGCGGTCGCGCAGGGGCAGCAGGCGGCTCGCCCCTGGACCGACCAGGAGCAGGATCCGGTCACCGCGCTTCGGGCCGGTGTGACCGATGGAGCCAGGCTGTGGCGCGACAACGCCGGCGTTCTGATGGCGATCGTCGAGAGTTGGGGATCTGACGAAGAGCTTCGCGAGCTATGGCTCGAGCAGATGAACCTGTTCACCGAGGCCGCCACCGCACGCATCGAATCCGACCCCCATGCGGGCCCGCGACTCGGCTCCACGCACACGCGCGCCGTCGCCGCATCGCTGACCTGGTTGGGGGAACGCCTCTATTACCTGGCCGCAGCCTCGGTCCCGCCGTTCGACGACGAGGAAGTCCTCATCGACACCCTCACCACCGCCTGGACCTCCATCCTGTACGGCGACTCGTCGCGGTTGGAGGGTGACAGCTGAGGACAGCGGGCTGAGACTGCTGGTGCTGGCGTGGCTTGGGTGGGGAGGGGTGTGCGATGGCGGCGGGATGGGTGTTGGCGGCGGCCTCGTTCTTTGCGGGGCTGGCGGCGGGGTTTTTGGGTGGGTTGTGTTTGATTTTGCGGCCGGTGCAGGGGGAGATGGGCGGCCGGGAGTTTCGGGGGTTTATGGAGACGTTTCTTCGGTATGCGGACAACGGCTGGGGCAAGGCGTACAACTACGCCTGGTCGATGGGGATGGGGATCGGCCCGATCGTTGCGCTCGTGCTGCTGCGGGACGATCCCGGCTCCGCGTCGTTCGTGCTGACCGCGATCGGGCTCGGCATCGTGATCGTCGGTGTGTACGTCGTTTCGAACGTCTGGAAAACCCCGCAGTACAAGGTGATCCTGGCATGGGACCCCGACGCGCTCCCCGCGAGCTGGGAGGCGGACCGGCAGCGCTACTTCAACATCAACTGGATTCAGCTGGCGACGACTTGGTCAGCCTTCATCCTGTTCCTCATCGCTCTCCTTGAATTGCCACGTTGACCTGGACGGGGTCGAAGGCTACGTAGCCGGTGAAGTCGCGGCCTACCCGTTCGATGGCGGAGTGCTTCGGGGCGGGGTACGCCCAGGCCGCGTCGGAGAGGGTGCGGCTTGGTGTTGTGACGTCGAAGTACTCGGCGTGGCCCTTCCAGGGACAGACGTAGGGCTTTGGTGAGGGGCGGAGTACGCCGATGGTGAGCGCGGCCTGCGGGAAGTAGTGGTTTCCCTCGATGACGACGACTTCGTTGGCGGGGGCCTCTGCCAGCAGTGTTCCGTCTGCGGTGGCTTTGATGTCCATGCTCACGGCCGCACCCGGATGATCGTCTTGCCTCTGGTGCGCTCGGTCGGGTTGAGGGCGGCGACGGCGTCGTCGAGGGAGGCGACGGTGCCGATGTTCGTGCGCAGGCGTCCGTCGCGCACCCGCTGGACGATCTCGGTCAGCTGGGCGCGGTCGGCCTCGACGACGAAGTCGATCGCCAGGCCGTCGGCGGGGCGTGACTCGGGTGGCCCGACGACGGTCACCAGTGTTCCGCCGGGGCGGACCAGGGCGGCGGACTGCTTCTGGATGTCACCGCCGATGACGTCGAAGACCAGGTCGACTCCGCCGATGTCTGCCAACGAGTCGTTGCCGAGGTCAACAAACTCCTGTACGCCGAAGTCGAGCGCGGCTTCACGATCCGCAGCGCGCCCGGTGCCGATCACGTACCCACCGAACTCACGGGCGAGCTGCGCCACGATCGACCCGACCGCGCCGGCCGCGCCGTGCACGAGCACACTCTGCCCCGACTGAAGGCGGCCGTGCTGGAACAGCCCCTGCCACGCGGTCAGTCCCGAAATCGGCAGGCTCGCTCCGACCGTGAAGTCGACGTCACCCGGGAGCGGTGCGAGGTTGCGCGACTCGATCGCGACGTACTCCGCGAGCGTGCCATCGCGATGCCAGTCCGAGAGGCCGAACACCCGCTGCCCGACAGAGAGTCCCGTCGTGCCGTAGCCGAGCGAGGCGACAACGCCGGCCAGTTCGTGCCCAACGATCGACGGCCTGCGGTCGCGGCTGGCGCGATCGGTCCAGGTCGACGGCCACGTCACCTCGGTGGGTACGTATCCAGACGCGTGAACCTCGACGACGACGTCGTTGATCGCCGCCGGCGGCTCAGGACGCTCGACCAGCGTCATCCCGGCCGTCCCCGCAGCCTCATCCGTCACAACGATCGCCTTCATCACGCACCTCCGGGTTGGGATTGGACCAATTCGTCCACAGTAGTACTGGATGGCTGAGTCGACAAACGGTGGTCAGGACGGGATGTGGCGAGGAGCCCGGTCCGGGACCGCCGCGCCGCCGGGATGCTCAGCGTCGACGAGGGTTTTGTACGACGGGTGGTCGGCGATGTAGTCCGCGATGAACGGGCAGAAGTTCGTCAGGCGCCGGCCGGTGGCAACGATGTCGTCGAGCGCGGCCTGGACGAGTTGGTTCGCGATGCCCTCGCCGCGGTGAGGTTCGTCGACTTCGGTGTGCGTGAGTACGACGCGGTCCTGCCGGAGCCGGTATCCGACCCGCCCGACGACCTCGCCGCCGAGGACGGCTTCGAATTCGCCGCCGGTTGTGTTGTTCCTGATCTGCAGCGCTGTGCTCACCGTGCTGTGCCTTCCGTGCGTCGATGTCCTGTACTGGACTATATAGTCCAGTACAAGGTTACGCCCAGACATTCGATGAGACCGGCACGGTCCGAAAAGGTACCGTGGGATCGTGACTCGACCGGGAAGCGCGACCGTAGCTCCGCCTCGCCAGTTGACGGCGCGCGGCCAGGCGACCCGGGCGCGAATCGTCGACGCGGCGGCGGATCTGATGTACGTGAAAGGCGTGAATGCCACGACGCTCGACGATGTTCGGGCGGCGAGCAGCACGAGCAAGTCGCAGCTGTACCAGCACTTCGCCGACAAGGACGAATTGGTCCGGGCGGTCGTCTCGCGGCGCGCCGGCCAGGTCCTCGAGCGCGAGCAGGGGTACCTGGAGCGGCTGCGTTCGTTTCGCGGCCTCCAGCGCTGGCGGGACGCTTTGGTCCAACGCAACGCCCTGCAGAACGGCGCGTACGGATGCGCGCTCGGTTCGATGGCCAGCGAGTTGTCCGATCAAGATGACGAAGCCCGCCAGACGCTGGCGGAGGCCTTCGCGGAGTGGACCGGCTTGATCGCCGCCGGCCTTCGACGAATGCAGGACGCCGGCTCACTCAGCAATTCAGCCGACCCCGACAAGCTCGCCGTGGGACTGATGGCGGCGCTGCAAGGCGGATATCTTCTCGCTGAGACCCAGCACGACATCACGCCGATGGAGACCGCGCTCGACATGGCGCTCGACCATGTTCGGTCGTTCCTCACCAGGTGAATTCAGCGGTTGGCGAAGGTGTCGATGCGGTCCAGGGCCATGTCCAACGCATCGGCCATGGGCTGGGGGTCGTGCGCGTTCTGAGCGAGGATGTATCCGCCTTGCAGAGCGGCAAGCAGCCCGGTTCCGAGCTTGTGCGGGTCCGCGTCGCTCGTGAGTACGTCGAGGTCGCGTAGGCGTGTCAGTGTCTCGATGAGCAGCTGATGCCACCTGTCGAACGCCGCCGCCAGCGCTGAGCGAGATCGTTCATCGTCGTCGGGCAGTTGGGCGCACAGCGCGCCGAGAGCGCATCCGTAGGAGCCGTCCTGCCGCGTGTTCGCCTGCACGAGCGCGTCGCGCCAGCGCCGCAATCCGCTGAGAGTTCTCACGCTTGCCAGGAGGCCTTCTTCCCTGGTCAGCACCAGCTGCGATTGAGCCTCGATCACATCGCGAATCACAGTCGTCAGACTCGCCGCGGCTGGCTCAGGAGATCGCCGTACGACGGGTTCTTCTCGACGAATCGGCTCACGACCGGGCAGTAGTTCATCACCGTCGGGTACTTCGTGCGGATGTCGTCGAGTGAACCGCCGACGAGTGCCCACGAGAGTCCTCGTCCGCGGTACGTCGGTTCGATCACGGTGTGCGTGATCGACAGGTGCGAGCCGATCACGTGGTACACGAGAAGCCCCGCCTGTTGGCCGTCGACGAGGAGCTCGTAGTACTCGTCCTCTGGATGGTGAACAACGCTGACCGCCGGAGCCTGCGGTGCCGGCTCATCGGCAGTGCGGTCGATGGTCAGGAGGTCGGCCAAAGGCGCCTCCCAGCCTGCATCGAATGCTTCGGTGGGGAGCTCGGCCTGCCAGGTGAGGCTCGATCCGGCGTGATTGCGGAAGCGGAGGATGAGCCGCCAGTCACCCTCGGCGGCGTCTGTATGCAGTCGCACTCGCACGCTACTCGGCAGCGAGTTGAGCATCATCGGCCGCGTCTCCAACGCCAGGACGCTGCGCCCGCCTTCCGACCGTACGTCGCCTGGATCTGCCGTACTCCGGCTGGCCAGCGTCACATCGAATCCGTCGAGCAGGCGCGCGCTGACGCTGGCGTCAACGGTCCCGCCGTCCGCGCCGGCCACGGTCAGCTCACCACCGGCGAGAGAGAAACCCGTTCCATCGGGCCGAACAACTTGATCAGTCATCACTACGTCCTCGTGCCGATCGTGTCCATATATGGACCATATAGTCCAAGGTACCGCGCGGCTCCCGAGGACACCAAGGCGGGTTGTCGGTGGGCTCGGGGACGCTGGGGGTGACGGGTCGCCGGGGTGAAGGAGGAGTGATGGGTGCGGAGTTTCAGTTGGTAGTGGACTGTGCTGACGCTGACCTGATGGCGCGGTTCTGGGGTGGGGCGTTGGGGTATGTGGTTGCGCCGGCGCCGGAGGGGTTTGCCAGCTGGAAGGACTTCTACCGGCGGTTGGGGGTGCCGGAGGAGGAGTTGGGGGACGGAGTGGATCGGATCAGTGATCCGGAGGGGCGGGGTCCGGATATCTGGTTCCATGTGGTGCCGGAGGGCAAGGTCGTCAAGAACCGGTGGCATCTCGACATTCGCGCCAGCGGTGAGTGGTCGGACCCGATCGAGGCGCGGATTCAGCGGGTTGATGCTGAGGCGGCCAGGTTGGCGGAGCTGGGTGCGACCATCACCGGCGCGTTCGAGGAAGGGCTCGACCACTACGCGGTCGGGATGAAGGACCCCGAAGGCAATGAGTTCGACATCAACTGACTGATCAGTTCGGCCAGTTCGGGTTGCGGCCGAGGTAGGCGACGATGCGGTCGAGGGGGTTGTCGCCGGACCAGGGGATGTCGGCGGCGAAAGGGGTGCCGGGGGCGCGGCGGACGTCGCCGGTGGGGACGATCTGCGCGACTGTGGTGGCGGCTTCCAGTGTGGCGGGCTCGAAAGTCACCGTCTTGCCGATGGACTTTGCGACGTCCCAGCTGTGGACGATGTAGTCGATGAAGTGGAAGCTGACAGCCTGAGCTCCCGGGAAGGCTGCGTCGGGCCCGAACTCGGCCAGCGGGAACGTGCGCTCGGCGACGCCGGGCCGGGCGAACGCGTCGAGGACGTGCTCGGCGGACTCGACGTACGCCTTGACCGGGTCGTCGCCGAGGTCGCGGAGCTTCCAGATTGCCGGATCGGACTCGCCGCGGGAGGCGGCGGCGAAACCGTAGTGCTGGGTGGCCATGTGGGCTAGCAAGCCGTACAGAGTCCAGGCGCGGCATGGGGTCGGCTTGGAGAGATCGGCGTCGGTGACGGTGGAGACCAGTTCGATGCTGGTGCGGACGGCTTCGGCATCTAGTGCGATGTAGTCAACGGTAGGCATGCGCATATCGTAAGCCCGCGCATATGATTGCGCCAGTGCTACCTTTTCAACTATGGCAACCGAGCGCCCCGATCTGGCTGCGATGCTTTACCCGCTGGTGCGGGAACTGATCGCGCTCGAGTTGCCGGTGCTCGCCGCACACGAGGTCTCGATGTGGGGCTACTCGGTCCTCACCGCGCTCGACGACACCCCGGTGCGTACCCAGGCCGCCCTCGCTGAGGCGATCGGCGCGGACAAGTCCCGCATCATCGGCACGCTCGACGAGCTGCAGAACGCCGGCCTGATCGAGCGCACCCCGGATCCCGACGACCGCCGGGTGCGGCTGCTGTCCATCACCACCGAGGGCCGCCGCGTTCGCCGCGCCGTCCGTCGGGGGATCCAGGTCAAAGAGATGCAGGTGCTCGAGGGCCTCCTGGTTCCCGACCGCAAGGCGTTCATCCGCATCCTGCAGCAGCTCCACGCTTCACGCTGACGGTGGAGGCCGTTCCCTCGCGCGGGTGATCCGGTCGCGGCCGAGGCTCAACAGACTGGCTGCATGAGGCGAGCGGTGGTCGCGTGGGCGATGGCGTACGGCGGTCTGCGGATCTGGTTCGCAACCGGCCACGCCCCAACCTGGAAGCTCCCCGGCAACGACCTACTCATCCCACCCTGGCTCGCCGTCGCCGGCTGCGCCATCACAGCCCTAGCCGCAATCACCATCCGCGACGAGCGCGACCTGCGCCATAAGCAGGGCCTGCGCGGCCAGCGGCTTGGCGGCCGGGTTTGGGCTGCGCGTTTGTTCTGGGTGTTGGCTGCTGGGTGGGTTGCTGCGGCGGCGTTCATTCTGCTCGACGTTGTTGCCGCTGTCCTGCCAGGGCTCGGCATCCCGTTTGATCCGCTTGGCATGCTCTGCCGGGTTGGCGCAATCCTTGGAGCGGTTCTGCTAGGGCTGACCGCCAAGGCCCACCAATCCGAGGCAAAGCCGTGGCCCCACTGGATCGCGACTCTCGGTGCATGCCTTGCGGTTGCTGGATGTCTCACCAGGCTTGCGGCTCAAGCGGCAGTTGGCTTCGGCACGACGCCGTACGGCGGGGACCTGTCGCTGATCCTCTTCGAGGGCGGCTTCATGCTCGTCGGCACGCTGCTGCCGTTTCTGCTGGTGCATCCGGTCGGGCGGCGGTTCCCGCGGTGGATGCTGCTCGTTCCGGGGTTCACGCTCGGGGCCGCCATGACGGCGTACTTCGGGGTCGGGCTGATCCAGATGGTCGTCGCCGTGGCGCAAGGCAAACCGGTGTACGGCGATGTGGGCCTGCCGGACGCGTTCTTCTGGGTGGCGGTGCCGGCGTACGTCGTCTGGGGCGTCGGCCTCACGCTCGCCTCCCGCGGGTACCAATTCGCGACCCGGAAGGACACCGATTCAGAGCGTGATCTTCACATCATGAACAGTTGAACCAGCCCGGCCCCCAGACAGCTGCTTTGCTTCCTGTGCAGAATGGTGCCGAGTGAGCGATGTCCGACAGAGCAGGAGCGCCGATGGCCGACGACCGGGCGGCGCTGCTGCGCGAGCTGCACGATGTGCACGCTCCCGCGCTGTGGCGGTTCGTCGTGCGGCTGACCGGCGACGATCGGCTGGCCGAGGACGTCGTACAGGAGACCCTGCTCCGAGCCTGGCGCCGGCCGAACATCCTGTCCGAGGACGAGGCGGGTGCCCGGGCCTGGCTGTTCACGGTGGCGCGCAACCTCGTCATCGACGACCGGCGCAGTGCCCGGGTCAGCCGCGAGGTCGCCAGCGACGACCTTCCGGAGAAGCCGAGCGCCGACCACGCGAACGCAGTACTCGACGCGTGGCTGGTGGCGGAATCCCTGGCACAGTTGTCTGAAGAACATCGGCAGGTAATCGTTCGGGCGTACTACGGCCGTCGCACGGTCACCGATATCGCCCAGGAGCTGGACATCCCGTCGGGCACCGTCAAGTCGCGGCTGCACTACGGCTTGCGCGCGCTCAAGCTCGCGCTGCAGGAGAAGGGGGTGACTGGTCAGTGAGCGACCCGTACCGGGAGTGGGATTCGGCGTACGTGCTCGGGACGTTGTCGGCGAAGGACCGCCGCGCGTACGAGGAGCACCTCCGGACCTGCGCAGAATGCTCGGCAGAGGTGGCCTCGCTGGCCGGCGTGCCCGGCGTACTCGCAGCACTTCCGGCCGAGCGGGCCCTGGCGACCATCACGGCCGAGCCGCCGAACTTGTTGCCCGGTCTGGTCCGCAATGTCCAGCGCGATCGGCGCAAGCAACGCATCCGGATCGGCGCGTTGATCACCGGCGTCGGGGTCGTGGCCGCCGCAATCGGCGCAGTCGTCGTGATCCCGCTGACCAACGACGAGCCGCAGGGCGACTACGTCGTCCTCGCGCAAACCGTGAACAGCAAGCTGTCCGCGGATGCCCGGCTGGTGCCGGAGCGCTGGGGTACGACGATCGAGATCAGCTGCCGGTACGACGAACTCGCGACGCCGAGCGAACGCGCCCGCGGATATGAGTTGTACGTCACGGACTCCTCCGGCAAGGCGTCGCTGATCGCGAGCTGGACTTCCTCGCCCGGTACGACGGTGAAACCAGCCGCCACGACGAAGCTGCAGCGTAGTGAGATCAAGGCCCTGGACATCCGCAGTTCGGAAACCGGCCGGATTCTGCTGGCCGTGCACTTCTGAGTCGTTTCCGGGCATGAATGATCACGGGCTGTTGGGGCACCTGAAGGTCACGAACGGTTGTCGCTCGAGAGGCCGCCGATCCAGACCCCGGTGTTCAGGGACGTGCACCGGGGTCGCGGCATGACCTGCCGGACGTGACCTGGTCGGAAGAAAGTTCCGGGGATCCTGTAACACTCACCCCGTTATCGGCGATACACCCTGTGTAACGCCACTGAGGTTCCCGTCCCAGGTCAACCGCCCGAAGGGCCTGGGGCGGGTTCCTCTCGTTCGTCTGAGGCGCCACGGCGGCGTTATACACACGTCGGCCCCCGGTGATGCTCACCCGGGGGCCGACGTGTGTGCGTTCCCTCCCTAGGACGCTCTCTCTGTGCCTTCCGACTCCGGCAAGGCGATCCGGTCCGCCGGCAGGCGTTCCGTCCGCTCGTTACCGTCGTCGCCCTCGTACTGCACCAGGGCGGTCCATCCCGACTCCTCATGGTCGCGGCCGATCAACCAGCCGTGACGCCACTGGCCGTCGACGTGGACGACCACATGGCTGGGCAGAGGGAGACGGGACACCAGCTCTGTGCCGGGCTCGAACTCAGTCATGGCCGAAGGTTAAGTGCTATCGAGGCTGAGCGCTCCCTGAAAGCGTGTTCCCTCATACAGTTCTCAGACTCCGGACGAGAGTCCAAACGCTTGTACTGCGCCGTTCACCTTCAGGGCACGCCCGCCTGGTATGTGACTTACCCAACCCTGCTGCAACGCATGCGAACACAGCGCCGCGCCGACCGCGCCGGCCAGATGCGGTCGCCGTTCGGTCACGTCCAAGCAGGATCTCAAGGCCGGGCGCCCGCGTCGTGCGTCGACCTTGACGCCGAGATTCTCCAACCAGGCTTGGCCTTCCGGCGTCAACGCGATCCCGTCCGACCAGTCGATCAGGCCACGCTCTGTCATCGCATCGGCCAGGGCGACGCCGAGTTTGCCCGCCAGGTGGTCATAGCACGTCCTAGCTCTGGCGAACGCGTCTCGCTTGCTGACTGCTGACAGGCTGTTCGCGACCTCGGCGCGTCGTGGTGCCAGCGCGGCGAGCCCTTCGAGCAACTCGGCCGTATCCGGTCCGGCGAGCTTCACGTAGCGGTGACGCCCCTGCCGTACCTCGGTCAGCAATCCGCCGCCCACGAGCAGGTTGAGATGCTCACTGATCGTCGGCCGCGACACCTTGGCCAACTTCGCCAGCTCGGTCGCCGTCCACGCGCGCCCGTCGAGCAGCGCCAGGCAAACCGTCGCCCGCGTCCCGTCGGCAAGCATCCGCGCCCAGCCGGCCAGCTCCTCACCTTCGGCACTCATACCGCCCATCATGCCTTGGCGACAGTTAGGCGACCGCCGAATCATCCGGTGCCTACTGTCGATTCACATGACCCATCTGACCATCGAACCTTCCATCCTGTACGTCGGAACTCCGGTAGCCCTGCTCAGCACGGTCAACGAGGACGGGACCGTGAACCTCGCGCCGATGTCGTCCGCGTGGGCGCTCGGCGATGTCGTGGTCCTTGGTGTCGGCATGACCGGTCAGACCGCGATCAACCTACGCTCTCGCCCGGACGTGGTCATCAACTTCCCGTCGCCTTCACAGTGGGAGGCCGTCGAGCGAATCGCCGGACTGACCGGTCGCGACCCGGTGCCGGAACACAAGCAGGCCCGCTTCCGCTTCGAACGCGAGAAGTTCGCCGCTGCTGGGCTCACCCCGGTCGCGTCAAAGCTCGTCGCGCCGCCTCGCGTCGCGGAATGCCCGATCCAGTTCGAGGCAACCGTCACCCAGGCCGAGCTAGATGCCAAGGGCAACTTCCTGATCGCCCAGGCCGAGGTACTACGAGTCCACGCCGACGAGACGGTCGTGGTGCCGGGGACATCGCACGTGGATCCTGCAGCTTGGTCTCCGCTCATCTACAACTTCCGCCACTACTTCGGCCTGGCAGAAGAACTGGGCGAGTCCTTCCGGACGGAGACTCCGCGGAAGCGCGCTTAGGCTGGTTACACCAGCCGTAGGCGGTCGATCTCTTCCTCGCTCAGGTGGACGTCGAGTGACGCGAGTACGTCGGGAAGGTCCTGGGCCGGCACGGTGCGCTCCGTCATGCCGCCGTCGGCGTGGTCGACGGTGAGTTTGTCGCCGATCAGCCGTCGTACGACGCCGTCGGCGACCCGCATCACCACCGGGCGGCCGGTGAACGGGGAGTTCGGGTGGGTGGAGACGTAGTGATGGTAGACCTCGTAGTCGATCGGTCGCACCGGCTCGTCGTTGGAGGCGTGTTGCGGCTCCCAGCCCTCCGCTGTCTTCTTAGACAGCGTCCACACATCGCCGTCGAGTGTCAGCCGATGATCCCACCCGGCCTGATCGACCACGACACCGTCCTTCAGCGGAGTCGGATACAGCTGACCGGCCCCGAATCCGACATCAGCCAGGAACCACGACCCATCAACCCCGACCTTCAGCAGGGCGTGCGTACGCGGGCCTGCCTTGTGCGGTTGGACCCGGCCGACCCGCCGTACGACGTCGAACCCGAGCTGCTCGAGCGCCGCGCCGAACAACAGCGCGTGCTCGTAGCAGTACCCGCCGCGCTGCCGACCGACCAGCTTCGCCTGGATCGCGTCGAGTCCGATCCCGGGATGCGTCCCGAGGATCACGTCGATGTTCTCGAACGGAATCGCCAACACGTGCGCGCGATGCAGACTCCGCAACGCATCCGCCGACGGCGCTACCCGCGCGTGCCCGATCCGCGCGAGGTAGGCGTCCAGGTCAAGGCTCTCGATGTTCCACATGATCCCTAGCCCAACACTTCAAGCCTGCTTCAGGTCAAGCTCCGTGAAGAGCGTGAGCTGGATGCCGCCTGGTGTTTCGAGCCGGGCGTTGAGCGAGTTCCACGGCGTACGGGTGGGCTCCGCGATCACCGTCGCGCCGGCGTCGGCGAGCTTCTGCGTCGTCGCCGCGGCGTCCTCCACCTCGAACGCCACCCGGTACTTCCCAGCGACCCGCCGCCCGACCTCGACCGCGTCGATGAAGTCCGCCTGTCCGGGGTCCGCGATCTCGAGCGTGGCCCGCTCGACCTCGAGGATCGTCACCCGCCCGTCCTCCGAGGAGTACGACGCCCGCTCCGGCAGCCCGAGTACGTCGCGGTAGAACGCGACCGCCTCCTCGTAGTCGTCCGCCGTGACCACCAACCGCAGTTCCTTGACCGTCATGCCATCAGTATCTATAACCGCGAGACCTGATAGTGCGAGATCAGCCAGCCATCATCGGTCCGCCGAAGAATGACGAGCAGGTTGACCGGGAGCGTCGGCCGGTCGGTGAAGGTGAAGTCGACGGCCAGATACCCAAGCACCGTGTCGTCGGCGAGTTGGCGGGTTTCGAGCAGGTTGTACTGCGGCGACAGGCCGAGGGGCTGCGATTCGTAGTACTCCGCGACGGCGTCACGGCCCACGCCGTACGGATGCAGGCCTTGGAAGATCGCGTCCTTGGTGAAGAGCGCGGCAGCGCGTTGCGGATCGTGGTCGTCGATGGCTGACTTCCACTGCGCGAGGACGTCGTACAGGATGTTGTTCATGTGAGTTCCTTCGGTTGATGGCGGACCAGGAGCGCTGCGATCGCGGCGAGGGCCACGACCCCGGCGCTGACCAGGAGCGCCTGGTGGTATCCGTTGTGGAGCAGGGGTCCGACCGCCAGCGGCCCGATGATCTGGCCGAGGCTGTAGCCGGTGGTGAGGATGGCGACCGCGTGCGGCACGTCGAGTTCGGCGCCGATCGCGATCGCGAGGTTGGCGACGCCGAGGAACGTCGCGCCGAAGAGCGCGGCGGAGATCAGCGCGGCTGCGATCCCGTGGATGAACGTCGGCAACGCGATGCCGACTGCCTGCAGGAGCAGCGCGACCAGGAGGAGCGTCGATCGCGACCAGGAGCGGCTCAACCAGGCCCAGAGTGCGGTCGACGGCAGGGCGGCCAGGCCGACGATGATCCAGGCGCCGTTGCCGACAGCACCTGTTGCCGTTTCGTTGATCGCAGCAACGAGAAACGTGCCGGCGATGATGTAGCCGATGCCCTCCAAGGTGTAGCTGGCCAGGAGCGCGTTGAAGTGTCGCGATCTGGTGCCTCGCGCAACAGTTGTTGAGCTGGCCGACCCGGTGAGGTTCCAGGCCGGAATTGTGCAGGCGACGGTAAGCAGGGCCGCGAGACACCACGCCGTACGCCAGTTGCCGCCAGCAAGTACTGCGCCTGACAGCGCGATGCCGGCGCCGACTCCGCCGAAAGTCCAGCCGACGTGGTGGCTGTGCAATCGGGGGAGTACGGCGCTGACCGCGATCACGAATACCAGCGCGCTCGCGATCCCCGCGATCAGCCGCAGTCCGATCCAGAGCGCTCCGCTCCGACCGAGCGGCATCAGGGCGAGCGTTGCGGCCAGGACGAGCATCGACAGGCGCAGCGCCCAGCGTGAGTGGATCAACCGCGGTACGGCGATCGCCGCCAGCGCACCGGCCAGGTAGCCGGTGTAGTTGGCTGTCGCGAGCCTGGCGCCGAGATGCGGCGACAGGCCGACCTGTGCGTGCATCATCGGCAGGATCGGTGTGTACGCGAACCGGCCGATCCCCATCCCACCGGCCAACGCCGCCGCCCCTTGCCCGGCCAGCCGCCAAGCGGCGCGACCACCCGCCAACCTCTCCGTGACCGCGACAGTAGTCGACATCTCAGTGGCCGGCCTGCTGCCCGCCGTCTACGTGCAGTACCTCACCGGTGACGAACTTCGCGCTCTCCAAGTAGGTGACCGCGTCGACGATCTCCTCGATCTCGCCCAGCCGGCCGACCGGGTGCAGGGCCGCGAGGAATTCGTGCGTCTCCTCCGGGTGCATCGGCGTACGGATGACGCCGGGCGCCACCGCGTTGAACCTGATCCCGCGCGCGGCGTACTCGGTCGCGAGCGACTTGGTGACCGAGTTCAGCCCGCCCTTGGTCAGCGACGCGAGCGCGGACGGGACCGTGCTGTACGCGTGCGATGCGAAGCTGGTGGTGATGTTGACGACATGGCCGCCGTCCTCGTTCTCCAGCATGGCGGTGATCGCCGCGCGGGTGGTGTCGAAGAAGCCGCGCAGGTTGATCCCGTTGATCCGGTCGAAGTCTTCGTCGGTGTATTCGGTGAACGGCTTCGCGACGAAGATGCCCGCGTTGTTGACGAGCGTGTCGATCCGGCCGAAGGTGTCGAGGCCTTGCTCGATCACGCGCGCGCCGGCGCCCGGCTCGGCGATGTCGCAGGGGGCGGCCAGCACCAACGGGTCGTCGGAGCGCGTGATGGTCCGCGAGTTCGCGACGACGGCATAGCCGAGCTTGCGGTACGCCGTGACCAGGCCCGCCCCGATGCCCTGGGACGCTCCGGTGATCACGGCGACTTTCTGCTGGTTCATGGTTCTCCTTCTCGAGGTTGTTAATTCGATGGTGGTCGAACCATGCGAGCTTTTCCACGACCGCTTTGCTCCCAGCTGGGAGGCTCGGCCTACTACGCTGTGGCACGTGGAGCTGCGGCAGTTGCGGTACTTCGTGGCGGTCGCCGAGGAGCTGAACTTCGGGCGGGCCGCGGCCCGGTTGCACATCGCCGGCCCGTCGTTGTCGCAGCAGATCAAGTCCCTCGAGCGGGACCTCGGCGTGCGGTTGTTCGAGCGCGACCGCCGTACCGTGACGCTGACCGCCCACGGCGAAACCTTGCTGCCGCAGACGCGGGCGTTGCTCGAGCAGGCGGATGCGTTGCGACGTACGGCCCGGGGATTCGCGGCGAGCGAGCCGGTGCGGTTGGGGTACGTGAGCTGGCGGCCGCCGGATCTGGCCGAGCGTGTGTCCGGGGTTGCACAGCTGCTGGTCGACACCTGGGTGATGCCGTCGCACACGCAGGCGGCGCGGGTCGCGGACGGGAGCATCGACCTCGCGATCTGCTGGGTTCGTGCGACCGACCTGGCCGAGCAGGAACTGTCCGGCCGGCTGCTCGGGGCGGATCGGCTGTTTGCGGTCTCAGCCGGCGACGAGACGCCAGTCCGGGCGCGGGACACGGTCGTGCTGGTCGACGCGGACACCGAGGCGTGGGCTTCGTGGAACATCTACGCGGTCGAGTTCGCCCGCGCGACCGGCGCCGCGGTCGAGCGGATCGAGGATCACGGGATCACGGGTCCGGGGTTCTTCGATCACGTACGGCGGTTGGGCCGGCCGATCGTCAGCTCGCCGAAACGGGATGCGACGCCGTTGCCGCGGGGCTTCGTCCGCAGACCGGTGATCGATCCGGTTCCGGTGTGGACCTGGGCGCTGGTGGCGCGGCAGGACGAATCGCGTCCCGCCGTACTCGCGGCTGTTGATGTACTGACCCGGGATGTGAAGGTCGACTTCGACCCGGCGACGTCCTGGTTACCTGCGGACGACCCGTTTCACCAGGCCTGAGAAAGGGCCGTGGTGCTCGGCGTCAGGCGGTAGCCGGCGTTGGCGGAGAACTCTGCGGACAGGGCGAATCGGTCGCCGCGGACGAGGGTGTGACGCCACTCGACCGGACGGTTCTGCGCGGTGCCTTGGCGGACGATCGAGAAGACCGCTGCGTCCGCGGGGCAGTGCAGGAGCGCTCGCTCGGACGGGCTCGGGTTCACGGCGCGGATGTCTTCGCGGCCGTGGTCCAGGTTGATGCCGGTGCGGGTGGAGAGCTCGTTGTACAGGCTGGTGTGGGTGAAGTCGGCGTCGAGCAGCGGTTCCGCGAGGGTCGCGGGGAGCCAGACGCGGTCGAGTGCGAGCGGCTCGTCACCGGCGTACCGGAGGCGCTCGAGGTAGAGCAGCGGAGTGGATCCGTCGAGGTTGAGGCGGGCGGCGATCACGCCGTCGGCGCGGACATCGAGCGCGCGGACGGCGCTGCGCTGCGGGAGGCCGGACTCCTCGACCGAGGAGAACAGACTGTAGAGCGCGCCCATCGGCTGCCGGATCTCCGGCGCGGTCGCGACCCGCGGCTGGCGTCCGCGCTCGGCGATGATCAGCCCGTCGGTCCGGAGCTGACCGAGGGACTGGCGAACGGTGTGCCGGCTGACCTCGTACTCGTCGACCAGCGCGAGCTCTCCGGGGAAGGCGTCATCGAACTCGCCTGAGCGCAGCCGCCGGACCAGATCCTCCTGCAGCTGCTTCCACAGCGGCCCGCCGCCGGCACGGTCCAGCCTGCCCACGCTCATCCGTTCCTTCCGGGTTGCTAAATGTCCGGTCATCTCCTACCGTAAATGTGCGTACATTTCGGCGGGAAGGACCGGGCTCAGTGGTGCACCTTGAGGTTAGGCCACGGCACACCACTACTACTGCTCCGAAGCCGCCGTCCCGGATGCCAGGCCTGGCAGCTGTCCTGGTGATCACCGCAGCGGCGGTCCCGCTCGGGCGGCTGGTGCCTGTCGTGGGCGGTCCGGTGTTCGGGATCGTGCTGGGTGTGATCGCCGGACTGTTCATCCGGCCGCTCCGCAGCGAGGCCTGCCGCCCGGGGTACGACTTCGCCTCGAAGACACTGCTCCAGCTGTCGATCGTCGTACTGGGAACTGGTCTGTCGCTCCAGCAGGTCGCCCGCGTCGGCGCCTCGTCGCTGCCGGTCATGCTCGGGACGCTCGCGCTCGCTCTTGGCGGAGCGTGGTTCTTCGGCCGGCTGCTCGGCGTACGCGGAGACACTCAGACCCTGATCGGCGTCGGTACGGCGATCTGCGGCGGATCGGCGATCGCCGCCGCGACGGCCGCGATCGGCGCTCGGCGTTCGTCGGTCGCCTATGCGATGGCGACGATCTTCACCTTCAACATCGTCGCCGTACTGACGTTCCCCCCGCTCGGCCATCTGCTCGGCATGAGCTCGGAGTCCTTCGGGCTCTGGGCGGGTACTGCGGTCAACGACACGTCGTCCGTCGTCGCGGCCGGGTACGCGTACAGCCAGGCCGCCGGCGACCAGGCGATCGTGGTGAAGCTGACCCGTTCGCTGACCCTGATCCCGATCGTGCTGACGCTCGTCGCGCTGAAGATCCGGCGCGAGAACCGCGCGGCCCGTGCGCTCGACGCCGCGGGGGAGGGCTTGTACGA
Organism: Kribbella rubisoli; assembly: GCF_004217145.1. Lineage (GTDB taxonomy): Bacteria > Actinomycetota > Actinomycetes > Propionibacteriales > Kribbellaceae > Kribbella > Kribbella rubisoli. Next base: position 828,516 of record NZ_SHKR01000013.1, read on the forward strand.
CGGCGCCACGACGTCGATTCGTAAGCCGCTGCCGTGGCGCAAGCTCGTCCCGCTGTTCCTGATCGGGTTCATCGCCGCCGCGGGCCTGCGCTCCGCGGGCGTCGTACCCGAGTCCTGGCTGCCGACCCTCACGATCATCGGCAGCACTCTCATCACCGCCGCACTCACTGCGATCGGCCTGTCGCTGCGGCCGCGCGAGCTGCGCGACGCAGGACCCAGGCCGCTCCTGCTCGGAGCGATCCTCTGGGTCCTGGTCGCGCTCGGCAGCCTCGGACTTCAGTCTTTCTCATAGGCCGCCTGGCGGTCCTGGACCGCCTTGATGCGCGGTACGTCGAGCTTGTCGGAACGGTCGAAGTTGTAGATGCCGTTCTCTTCCTGGAACACGTCGGTCAGCTGCGTGTAGCAGTAGCCGAACATCAGCTCGTTGTCGAGGAGGGCGTCGACCAGACCGGCGAAGCGGCTGTAGAACTCCTCCTCGTCCGCGACGCGCTGACCGTAGCCCCAGGAGTCCGCGGAGTTCCCGCTCTTCCCGGCGGCAGCTTTCTCGGCGTTCCACCAGATGCCGCCGAACTCGCTGCAGAAGTACGGCTGGCCGTCGTACGCGAGGGAGATCGGCTTGCCCTCGGGGCCGCCTGTGTTGCCGTACGGCTTGTTGTTGACCAGGTCCGCCATCTGCTCGGCGAACTTGGCCGGGTCCTGCTCGTAGTTGTGCGAGTCCCAGACGTCGGTCTCCGGCACGCGGTGGCTGTAGCCGGACGCGTCCAGCACGGGACGGCTCGTGTCGGCGGCCTTGGTGGCGAGGAACATCGCGCGGGTGACGTCGTCGAGCTGGGTGATCCGGTCGTGCAGGAGCTGGTGCGTCTCGTTCAGCGGGCACCAGCCGACGATGCTCGGGTGGCTGTAGTCGCGTTCGACCGCCTCGAGCCACTGGGCGACGTACGAGGCCGTCGGTTGCTGGTTGTCGTTGTCGGTGTGGCCGACGCCGGAACCCCAGTCGCCGAACTCGCCCCAGACCAGGTAGCCGAGCCGGTCGGCGTGGTACAGGAAGCGCTCCTCGAACACCTTCTGGTGCAGGCGCGCGCCGTTGAACCCGGCCGCCAGGCTGAGCTCGATGTCGCGGACCAGCGCCTCCTCGGACGGCGCGGTCATCAGGCTCTCCGGCCAGTATCCCTGGTCCAGCACGAGCCGCTGGTACACGTGCTTGCCGTTGATCAGGATCGCCTTGCCGTTGATGCTCACCGAGCGCAGGCCGGCATACGAGTCGGCACTGTCCTCAACGTTGCCGTCGGCATCGATCAGCTCGAGGCGTACGTCGTACAGGTGCGGGTCCGTGGTGTCCCAGAGGCGGACGCGGTCGGCCGGGATCTGCAGGGTCAGGCGCGGGGCGAGGTCGAGGTCGGCGCGTACGTCGGCCGTGGTGACCTCGCCGTCGGCGTCCTTGAGGGTGGCGCGGACCTTGTAGCCGGGCTTGTTCGCGGACACCGGTACTTCGAGGTGGAAGCTCGAGCCGGCGACGTCCGGGGTGATACGCGGGCGCTTCAGGTGGACCGTGGGCACTGCTTCGAGCCAGACGGTCTGCCAGATGCCGGTGGTGCGCGTGTAGAGGCAGCTGTGGTTGAAGTACAACTGGCTCTGCTTGCCGCGCGCCTGCGGACCGCGGTGGCTGTCCCGCGCGCGGACGACGATCGTCGCCTCCTCGCCGGGAGCGGCGACGTGGCGGAGGTTGGCGCTGAACGGCGTGAAACCGCCGCGGTGCCGGACGACCTCGACGCCGTTCACCCAGACGGTCGCGTCGTGGTCGACGGCCTGGAAGTGCAGCACGGCCTCCTTGCCGGCCCAGTCCGCGGGGATCGTGACGGTGGTGCGGTACCAGACCGCCTCCAGGAAGTCGACGTCCTCGATCCCGGACAACTCGGTCTCCGGCGCGAACGGTACGACGATCCGCTGCGGCAGTTCCCGATCCCGCAGCCCGCGCTCCAACCCGGAGTCCGACCGGTCGATCTCGAACTGCCAGTCACCGTTCAGATTCACCCACTCCGGACGAACGAACTGCGGACGCGGATACTCCGCACGAGGCTGCGACATGAACTCTCCCAGATGCTGATCTCGATGGGGACAGCACGACGGTACAACGTTGGAATGAACGCAGCAACGGGCCGTCAGGCACCAAATGGTTCCGGAGCGCTAGCTGCCTTCGGCCGTGAACAGTGCGGCGTTGAGGAAGTCGGGGGCGAAGGTGCCGGAGCGGTCCGGGTTTACGCCGCGGAGTTCGACCGGGCTGAGCGCGCCGAAGATTGTGCGGAGGTCGTCGAGCGAGAACGTCATGCCGCCGTACGTGTCGCCCGTCATGACGACGTCGAGGTCGCTGGGCGTATCCATGCGCTCCGCCGCGAAGGTGACGATGGCGAACCGGCCGCCGGGGCGGACCAGCGGAAGGAGCCGCTGGAGGTACGTGATCCGGCGGTGCGGTGCGATGTGGTGGAAGCAGCCTGAGTCGTACACCACGTCGAACGGACCGGCCGGCAGAGGATCTCGCAGTACGTCGAGCGCCGTCAGCGTGACTGTCGCCGGCATGCTCGGTCGGAGCTTGTCGAGCAGTTCGGCCGCGAGATCGACACCCTCGGCCGTCGCGCCCTGCTCGGCGAACCAGCGGGTGTTGCGGCCTCCGCCGCAGCCCACGTCGAGCACCCGCGCGCCGGAGAGTTCCCCGAGCAGACCGCGCTCGTGCCAGTCGACCAAGGGCTCGTCCGGCAACGGGCTTGTCAGCGGATGCCCGGGCGTGGTCAGCAACCCGGTCCAGTAGTCGGCCGCGGACGCATGAGCCCGATCGCCCCGACCGCTCGCCCCCACCACTCGATCCAGCACCTCGAGCAACTGATCAACCGTGGAGATACGCGCCGCCGTGCGCTCGTCAGTCATCCGGCAACAAAACCAGATGATGGCGGGCGGCGAAACCCAATACGCTGGCGGTGATGGGACGTTTCTGAAGGCGTAGGTACGGCGGGTTGAGGCGGGCTCCGGTGGGAGTCGGCCGGCTTCGTCGTGCGTACGCCGCGCTTCGACTGTTCATGTCGATCGCGAGCCTTCAGGAGCCTTGTCGTGCCCTGCTGTACCGACCGTTTTGTCCTGCACACCATCGACGGCGCCGCCGATCTCCTCATCGAGGAGCTCCGGGCGATGTCGTCCGTCCATTCGATCCGCCAACTGTCCGCCGAGACTGTCGAATGCGCGGTCGACGGCCCGTTGGACGAACTCGTTGCCTGCGCTCTCTACTTCACCGTCATCGGCTCCGGCGATGCGCCGCTGTCCTGGATGCGGCGGTTCGGGCGGCTGGAACGGTTGCCATGGTCAACTAATCCGGTAGTTGCCGAGGTCATCGTCCGGCTGGCGAAGATCCGGCCGGGTCATCACGTCCTCGACCCGTTCTGTGGCACGGGGACGATCCTGCTGGCGGCACGGCGTCGTGCACCCGCCGCACACATCATCGGAACGGATCACGACCCGCGCGCCCTCGCGATAGCAACCGCGAACGGATGTCACGAGCTCGCACAAGCCAAGGCGGACGCGCTTCCACTGCAAGACGGAAGTGTGGATCGCGTCGTCACGAATCTTCCGTTCGGCAAGCAGGTCGGCAGTCATGAGCTCAACCGCACGCTCTACCCGGCCGTCCTGCGCGAGCTCGACCGAGTACTCACCCCCGACGGCCGTGCCGTCCTCCTGACCGAGGACAAACGCCTGCTCCACAACGCGATCCAACGCCAGCGAGCCCTCAAGGTCGTCCGCCAACGCCTCCTCAGATACAACGGAGCGACTCCAACGGCCTATGTCCTCACCCGCCCACGATGAGCTGAGATGCGATAACATCGCCAAATGACGATGAGTGCTGTCGGTGCGGACCTCGCGGTTGCGGCGTGTTTGTTCCATGGGTTCAGTGACGGGTCGCGGTTGGCGATCGTGCGGCATCTGGCGCTGGGTGAGCATCGGGTGGTCGAGCTGACGGAGCATCTCGGACTGGCGCAGTCGACGGTGTCCAAACATCTTGCGTGTCTGCGGGACTGCGGTCTCGTCGAGTCGCGTCCGCAAGGACGGGCGTCGATGTTCAGCCTGTCGCACCCCGAGGCGACGATGGACCTGCTTGCCGCGGCCGAGCGCCTCCTCGGCCTGACCGGCGATGCCGTCGCTCTCTGCCCCAACTACGGACTGACGGCCGCGCCATGACTGAGCCGATGCAGCTCGGCACCGCGGCCTCAGCTTGGGTCGTGGATCCGGCCGAACGCCGCCGGCTAGGCCGCCGCGCGCAGTTGCTGGCCGGCGCCTCCGTCACCTACAACGTGATCGAGGCCGTCGTCGCGATCACCTCAGGTCTGGTCGCCGGCTCGGTGGCCCTCGTCGGATTCGGCCTGGACTCGGTCGTCGAGGTCTCCAGCGGCCTGATCATTCTCTGGCAGTTCCGCCACCCCCTCCCGGAGTCCCGCGAACGCCGCGCCCTCCGCCTCTTCGCCTTCTCCTTCTTCGCCCTGGCCGCGTATGTCGGCTTCGAGTCGATCCGCACCTTGATCACCGGCGCCGACCCGCACACGTCGCCGGTGGGCATCGGCCTCGCGATCGCGTCGCTGATCGTGATGCCGTTCCTCTCCTGGGCCCAGCGCCGTACCGGAAGAGCGCTCGGCTCGAACGCCGTCGTCGCCGACTCGACCCAGACGCTCCTGTGCACCTATCTGTCTGCGGTCCTCCTGGTCGGACTGCTCCTCAATGCAACCCTCGGCTGGTCCTGGGCGGACCCGATCGCCGGCCTGATCATCGCGGCGGTAGCTGTCCGCGAGGGCGTCGAGGCCTGGCGAGGCGAGGGCTGTTGCTCACCCCTCGGCGGCGCCTGCAAGGCCGAGTAGCCGCGCGCCGTTCTCCCAGCACACCGACCGCAGCCAGTCATCGCCGAGCTCCAACGCCTCGAGCACGTCCAGCTGTACGGCGTACTCGTACGGAATGTTCGGGAAGTCGGTCCCGAGCACGATCCGGTCCTGGAGCTCAAGCAGCCGTGGGACCAACGAGCGGGGGAACGGCATCATCGCCTCGGTGAACGGCGTCAGCGCCATCGTCGTGTCCAGATGCACATTCGGGTACGACGTGAGCGCGAGATGCTCGGCGTACTCCGCCATCCCGAGATGAGCGATCACCGCGGTCAACCGGGGATGCCTGCGCAGGACCTCACCCATCGGCCCAGGACCGGTGTGCCGACCTGGGATCGGGCCGGAGCCGCAGTGCACGACGACCGGCGTACCGGCCTCGGCCAGCTGCCCCCACACATCGTCCAACTCACCGGACCGAGGATCGTAGTCGCCGACCTGCACGTGAACCTTGAAGATACGCGTCCCCAACTCCAACGCCTTGCGGACGTATCCGGCCGCTGTGGCCTCGGGAAAGAACGTCCCGCTCGCCACACACCCAGGCGTCACCGCCGCGAAGTCCCGGGCCCACTCGTTCAAGGATGCAGCCATCCCCGGCTTGTGCGGATAAACCAACGCCGGAAACGCCCGAACCCCCAAAGCGTCCAGCGTCTTCAACCGCTCCTCGACCGACGTCCGGTAGGTGATCGGCCACGCGGTCCCGTAATGCTCCGATGCCTGATCGAAGTACGCCCAGACCGCATTCATCACCCGGTCCGGCAGGAAATGCACATGCACATCCACCAGCCCGTCCAACCCGAGCCGCCGCCACCAGTCCGGTACCTCCGCGTCACGCACGCCCTCTAGCCTGCCTGATCGGCCAGCCAGAGGTCGGTCAGGCCCTTGAAGTGAGCGTGGAACTTGTCCTGCTCGTGCTCCGGGTACGTCGCGACGACCGTCTCGCGCAGCAACCGGTCGAAGTCGGGGCCGGCGACCCATTCGCGGACGCGGAGGTCGAAGTCACCCAGGTGAGCGGCACACCATTCCTGGTACTTCGCGGTCTCGAAGTGCTCGTCCGCGAGCGCGAGGTACCCGTCGAGCTTCGCGTCGTAGTCCATGGACTCGTCGTCGGCGATCTCGAAGTAGCGCTCGGTACGGAGGTCGACCTTGCTGCGGCGGCCGGTGGCGAGTGAGAAGACCGACCACTTCACCAGCGCACTGATCGCCCACGGGAAGTAGTAGTGCAGCGACGTGACCGCGACGTCGGGGCAGGCGTTGGCATAGTCGATCGGGTACACCTCGTCGCCCGCGACCAGCATCTCGCAGGAGTTGAACTCCCAGCCGAAGAACGCGTTCACGATCCGGCTGATCGCCACCGTCTGGTGTCCGGCCGACGGCGAAAGGAAGCCGTGCGAAACGGCGTACCGGTTGTGCATCGGCTCGTCGGGGCGGAAGTCCATCACCATCGTCTCGGCGCCGATCGACAGCGCGCGGGCGAACTTGTCGTACTCGACCGTGGCCTGCAGGTGCATCAGCATCTCGTCGGACTCGTCGTACGCGCGGTGCAGGTCGTCACGGTTGTTGATCCGCGACACCCCACGCCACCCGCCGCCGTCGAACGGCTTCATGTACAGCGGGTAGCCAAGGTCGTCAGCGATCGCGTCCAGGTCGAACGGCCGGTTGTACTTCGCCGACGTGTACGCCCAGCGCACGTTGTCGACCGGGTTCTTGTACGGCACCAGCACGGTCCGCGGGATCTTCAGCCCGAGCCGCAGCATCGCGCAGTACGCCGAGTGTTTCTCCATCGCCTGGAACGTGAACGGGGAGTTCAGCAGGTACGTGCCGTTCATCAGCGCGGCCTTCTTCAGCCACTCCCGCGGGTGGTAGTACCAGTACGCGAGCCGGTCGATCACCAGTCCGACCCGGACCGGATCGTTGAGGTCGAACGGCTCGATCGTCAGCCGCCGGGACCCGAACTCGTGCTCGTGGCCGTCGAGCGTGACCGGCCCGACCCGCTGCAGCAACGCCTCGAACGCCTGCGGCCAGTCTTCCTCGGCGCCCAGCAACAACCCGATCAGATGGCGGGAACGGTCAGACACAAGATCTCCTACTGGATCGAGGAAAGGGAAGGAAGGAAAGAGGGGAGGGAGGTGGAAATCTCCTCAGCAGAATCGGGGCAGATGATGGGCGAGCTGCTGACGCCACCACGGCCAGTCGTGTGCTACGTCGTACCCCCACATGTCCAGCTCATGCGGGATGCCCCTGTCGGTCAGCACAGCATCGGTCGCGCGAGCCGACGGCAACGACCCGGTCGGGTTCGTCTCCCAGTCACCTTGACCCACTGTGAGCAGGATGAACAGCCGCCCACGCAAATAGTCCAGATGCTCACCCGACAGGTTGGGCAGGTAGTCGGCCGGATTGTTGAAGTACGTCGCGTCGCCGCGCTCGCCCCACGCGTGCCAGCTGCTCGCGTCGTAGTTCCCGCTCTGACAGATCGCGACCGGGAACAGGTCTGCCCGCTTGAACGCGAAGTTCAACGCATGGAACGCGCCCAGGCTGCACCCGGTCGTGATGATGTCGCTGACCCCGGGCGAGTCGGCCCCGATCGCCGGGACGACCTGGTTCACGATCCAGGACTCGTACAGTTCGTGCCGGCGGGCGCGGTCCTCGAGCTGGATGCTCCGGTCGGACCAGCTGACGTGGTCGTACGAGTCGACGCAGTACAGCTTCACTCGCCCGGCCTCGATCAGGTCCGCGACGGCGTCGACCATGCCGTTGTTCTCGTAGTCCCAGGCCCGGCCCTGCTCGCTCGGAAAGACCAGCATCGGGCGGCCGAAATGCCCGTAGCGGATCACTGTTCCGGGGCGATCAAGCCCCGGTGCCTCCAACTCGGCCTGCTCCCGTTCCATCAGCCCCACCCCAGGTCTGCCGCAGAAGATCCGTCAGATCAGGATGAAGCACATCCCGCCAGGCTGTGAAGTTGTGCATGTCGGGTGTTTCGTCGAGTGTGACCTCGAGGCCGAGCTCGGCCAGCCGGGCGGCCATCACCCGGTTGTTGTGCACGTTCTCCTCGGTCGTCCCGGCGGTGATGCCGACCACCGGCGTACTCGGCGCCGTGGTTGCCGTCAGCACCTGCTCGACGAACGCCGTCACCTCGGCGTAGAACTCGAACCGCGACTCCTGCGGATCGGTCTCCGGCGTGAAGAACGACCCCGACTGCAGGAACAGCCCGTCGAACGTGCCCGGGTGGTTCCACTCCGCATGCAGCGCCGCCAACGCGCCCAGGCTCGCTCCCATCATCACCGGCCTACGGCTCCGGTACTGCGCTTGCACGGCCGGCACCACGTACTGCGTCAAGGCGTCGGCGTACTGCGGATTCGCGGCGTACCAGAGGTTCCGGGCGGTCGGCTCGATCAGCGCGAGCCGGAACGGGGGGAGCGTGGATCCGGCGACCATCGCGCCGGCGTAGTGCAGGAGACCGGCGTACGAGGCGAACTCCGGACCGTCGTGGGCGAGGAGGAGCGGCAGCTCGAACGTGGGTGCGATGCCTTCCGGCGCCCAGACCTGAAGGTTGATCGGGCCGACCGGCGACTCGGCCGTGAGTGGGATCAGCGTCGACGGGATCGGCGGCACGGTGAGCCAGGCGGGTTCGACGTACCCGGGCAAGGGCAACCAGGAATGCTGCCCGAACGCGCCGCCGACGACCCGTGGGTTGGTCGGATCGGTCCGCATCCCCAGGTCGGCGATGTCGAACAGGTACTCCATCCGGTGCACCGACGGGCGCGGCAGCCGCAGTTCCCAGCCGTAGTCGACCGGTTTGAACTCGAGCAGCTCGGCCGGCAGGCCGAGCTCCTGCCACAACCGAACGCCCGTGAACGCATGCGCAGCGTCACCGAGGCGGAACACCACCTCGGCCCCTTCGACCGCGCTCACGACATCAGGCATCCGACCACGGTACTGCCGGAAATCCTGACAGTGGATGTCAGTGATGACGTTCTATCGTGGGAACGTGGTCGATCTCACCGATATCCGCGAAATCACCGCGGACCTCCCGCGCAGCTACGAAGTTCTGGTCCGGGACCGGATCAAGTTCCGCGTCGGCCAGATCGTGTACCTCGCGGTCGCCGCCGACGAGCAGACCATCGGCCTGGGTTTCCCGCGGGAGGAACGCGCCGCCGCGCTGGCCGCCGAACCGGACAAGTTCCTCCCGCCGCGCCCGTCCGACGAACGCTTCCAGTGGATCGAGCTCAACCTGGCGGCCGTCGACTACGACGAACTCCGCGAGCTGATCCTCGACGCCTGGTCGCTGTGCGTTCCGAAGAAGGTCCGCCGCGAGTACCTCGGTGACTAAAGCAGGGGCTCGCGGCAACGACCTCATCCTCAGGTAGTAGGCGAGAACCGTCCTGAAGGCCGATGGGCGGAACGCTTCCGCGAGCAACTCTGGAAGCATGACTGTATTGGATGCCGCCCCTCCGGCGCGGGGGTCATGGGGCTGTAACTCCCGTCCTTCCCTCGTCGCTCCAGTCGCTTCGCTCCCTGCGCTCCTCAGTCCAGGGCGGGAGGCCCCATGACCGGGGACTTCCTACCCCGGCGCCAGAAGGCGTCGGTACTGAGCCAAGCGTTGACCGTTGTGATCCTGCTCGCCGTGGGGGCGGTTGCGCTCTGGCTGTATCTCTAGGAATCCCAGCGCACGTCGGCTTCGCCCGGCCGGACCACGCCGGCCTCGTAGGCGACGACGACGGCCTGGACCCGGCTCGACAGTCCGAGCTTCGACAGGACCGAGCTGACATGGGTCTTGACCGTTGTCTCGCTGACGAACAGCTTCGTCGCGAGATCGCGGTTCGACAGGCCGCGCGCCATCCAGACCAGGATCTCACGCTCCCGTTCGCTGAGCTGGGCGAGCAGTCCGGCCCAGCGCGGATCCGGCTGGGCGGGCGCGGCGTTCGGCGTACCGCCGTCGACCTGGCGCTCGAGCTCCATGCAGCGCTCCAGCAACACCCGTGTCGAGGCCGGGTCGACCAGCGAGTCGCCGCGGTACACGGCGCGGACGGCTGAGACCAGCAGGTCCGGATCGGTGTCTTTCAGCAGGAACCCGGACGCCCCGGCGCGTACGGCGGCCAGCACATAGGCCTCGTCGTCGAACGTGGTCAGCACGAGTACGGCGGGACGTGCGCGTCCGGCCTCCCGGTTGGCGGTGGTGATCCGCTCGGTCGCGACCAGACCGTCCATCACCGGCATCCGGATGTCCATCAGCACGACGTCCGGGTCGTACTGCTCGATCAGCCGGAGCGCCTCCTCGCCGTTCTCGGCCTGGGCGACCGTGGTCAGGTCCGGCTCGTGATCGAGGATCATCGCCAGCCCCATCCGGATCACGCCCTGGTCGTCGGCGACCAGGATCCGGATCGACTCGTTCAGTTCTGCGGCGGCAGCCATGCCTGCACTCTCCATCCACCCAGGGGGCCGGCCGCGACGGCGAGGGTCCCGCCGACTGCTGTGGCCCGTTCCCGCATCCCGATCAGCCCGTTGCCGCGGCCGCTCTCGCTGCGCCGCGCGGTCTCCAGCACGTTCACCGGCGGCGGTCCGCCGTTCCCGTTGTCGTCGATGGTGAGGAGCTCACCCTGCGGTCCACTCTGCCAGGTCACCCGCGCCGCGGTTGCCTTCGCATGCACCATCACGTTGGTCAGCGCCTCCTGGATGATCCGTACTGCGGTCAGGTCGGTCGCCGACGTGAGTTGGCGCTGTCGCGGCGGCAGGTCCATCGTCACGTCGATCCCGACTGCCTTCAGCCGCTCACCCATCCGCGCCACATCGGCCAGATCCGGCACCGGCGCGGTCCCGCCGCCCGACCCGGTGTCGCCGGCGATCTGGGGCGAGGCCGTGTTCAGTACGCGGACCGTCTCCCGCATCGCGGTCAGTGCTTCCTTGCCGCTGGCAATGATCCAGCGGATCGCTTCCCGCAGTACTTCGGGGCGCTGGTCGGCCACCCGGTCGGCCGCCTGTGCGCGGATCACGACGGCGCTGACGTGGTGCGAGATCACATCGTGCAGGTCCCGCGCGATCCGGGTCCGCTCCGCCACGGCCGCCCGCTCGGCCTCGACCGCGCGCAGGCGAACCAGCTCGGCGTTCCGCTGCTCCAGCAGGGCGACGCTCTTCCGGCGTCGCCGGGCGTCGGCGCCCAGCAGCACCATCCCGCAGATCAGCGCCTCCGCGAACACGAACAGCGACACGTCGATATAGCTGTACAAGCTCGGCACGTCGCGCGGGAGGCTCCGGTACCGGTCGCCCAGCAGGACGTCGCGGTTCACGTGGCTCAGGACGAACGCCACGACGGTCGGCAGCCCGATCATGAGCCCGGCCAGGCTGCCCATCGTGAAGAAGAGACAGGTGAAGCGCCGTACGCCGGCCGACGCCGCCAGGTAGCCGACGACGAGCAGCGGGACCAGGTGGATCTCCGACTGCAGCGCTGCGTCGCTGATCTCGGGCTGGCCGAAGATCGTCAGCCCGAGCTGCGCAGCCAGCCCGGTGCCGGCCGCGGCGTACAGGAAGGGGTAGAGGACCGAGACGATCAAGAGCATCGTGCGCGGGATCCGGCGTACGAAGGCGACCGTTGCGACCAGGAAGACGCCGGTCACCACGGAGACGGCGGGGTTGTGCGGGCGGAGGCCGGTGCCGTTGATGAGGTTCAGCGCGGTGAACCAGACCACGCCGATGACCGCAGCAAGCAGCAGATCCTGCTGCCCCTGCGACATCCGACGCCAGATACCCTTCACGTCGCCCAGCGTAGTCAGCTCGAGTTTGCCGAAGCTTCATCTGCCCGGAGGGGCAGTCTCTCCAACTTTTGGAGGAGGCTCGGCGTCCGAACTGATACTCAGGGGCTAGAGGTGGGGCGCGAGGACGGTCCCTGGGACCGATGTGTCGACCGCGCTGATCCGAAAGGCTGTACCCCATGAGGAACGACCTGCCGCCACGCCGTCCCGGCGCGGTGCGGACGCGGTTGCTGTCCGTGATCGGTGTGGTCGGGGTCGGCGCGGTCGCCGGTTCGCTGCTGCTGTGGCATGCGCAGGTCGGGGACTTCCTCGGCCTCGCCGCGGACAAGGAGCCGGTCGTGTCGACCGTGAGCGCGCCGGCGATCGGTGCGCCGCCCGCGAGCACGCCGTCGACCAGTACTCCGACGCCGACCCGCCGCCCGACGTACCCGCCGACCACTCCGCCGAAGACCCCGTCGACGAGTCCTACCAAGAGGAAGACGACGGAGCCGACGACGACGGCGGTGCGGGAGGAGAGCATCAACGGGCTGTCGCCGAAGCTGAAGGCGCGCCTGAAGAAGGCGATGGCGGCCGCGAGGGCCGACGGCATCACGATCAGCATCACCTCCGCCCGGCGCAGCGCGAGCAAGCAGCAGCGGCTGCTGAACGCGGCGATCAAGAAGTACGGCTCGTACAAGGTGGCGACGCGCTGGGTGCTGCCGCCGAAGTACTCCGCTCACGTACAGGGCAAGGCCGTGGACATCGGTCCGGCGGCCGCGATGACCTGGCTGAACAAGAACGGCTGGCGGTACGGCGTGTGCCGCCGGTACGACAACGAACCGTGGCACTTCGAGGCGCTGACCGCGCCCGGTACCAAGTGTCCGCCGCGCGAACCGCACGCGGTCGCCAAGGCTGACTGAAACCCAAGGGGGAACTCACCATGACCATGACCTACGCGCAACCCCTGACCCGGCGCTACACCCGCGCCCGCCTGGCCGTGCCCGCTCTGTGGCGGCAGGTGATCCGCTCCAGCGAGAAGGGAGACGTGACCGCCGTGCGGGAGCCGGACCGGTCCGCGTACACGCAACTCGAGATCTACGACGGCGTACTGGCCGCGTTCGACCGCCGCGACGAGGTGGCCGAGGTACTGCGGGCGTCCGCCGACCGCGACACCGCCGTACGTCGGCTCCGCGCACAGTTCGGACTCAGCCACCTGCAGGCGACCGCACTGCTCGATCTGCCGCTCACGACCGAGTGCCGGGACCGCATCGCGCACCGTGCCGAGGAGCTGCGCAGCGCGCTCGGCCGCTGACCTTCGTCCCCCCGCGGCTCGCCGCGAACCTGCGCTGTTTGCGTGCTGTGGGGAGGATGGAGGGGTGATCACGATCGAGCAGGCCGGACGACTGCGCAAGGCCGGGGTGCTGTGGGCGCCGACGGCAGGGGATCGATTCGTCGTGCCGGACCGGGATATGGACGACGACGTGTTCGTGGTGAGCGACATGACCGTCGAGGTGCACGACTACCAGGGCAGCAAGGTGATCGGCTTCAACGGCACCACCGAGTGGGCCCTGGACAGCATCGAGCAACGCGAGGTGATCTGGCTCCCGCGCGAGGAGCAACTCCGTGCTCTCCTGGGCGAGCACTTCCAGTCCCTCGAGTCGGTCCCCGGCGGCTACCGGGTGAGCTTGAGCGAAAGCAGCCACACCGCCGACGACGCCGAACAGGCCTACGCCCAGGCGGTCATCCACTTGCTCGGCGCTTAGCCGAACGTGAAGACGTAGGCCTCTGCACCGGGTGCGAGGAACGTGAGCTCCACCGTTCGCTCGCCGACTTCGCCTTGCTGGCGGAAGAGCTGGTACAGCCGCCCCTCATCGATGAGACCTTGTCCGTCGGCGGAGACGTCGACTCCGTGTGACTCTCCGGGCGGTTGTCCGTCGATCAGCAGCCGGAACGGGACGGGCTCGGCTCCGCGCGCGAGTACGAGGTTCGCGTCGCGGGCACGGAAAGTGAAGGCGATCTGGCCGCCGGCTTTCGTGAGCACCACCCGCTCCTCCTCGACCTCCCAGTCGCCGGTGAGCGCTTGAGATGCGACCCCGCCGCCGCGCCCGCTGCCGAGGTACGTCTCGGGTGTCCGCAGATTGGCCCAGTCGGCGGCCGCCTCGACGCCGACGCCTGTGACGCTGACGGGTTCGCGGTCGATGCCGAGGAGCCGCTGGATCACTCGCTCCGACTGTTCGTAGCGCCCCTCGCCGAAGTGGGTGTCGCGGATCGCGCCGTTCCGATCGACGAAGTACAGCGCGGGCCAGTAGTGGTTGCTGAACGCACGCCAGACCTCGTACTCGTTGTCGATCACGATCCCGTAGTCGATCTGCCGCTCCTGGGCGGCCCGGCGTACGCGCGCGACGTCGTGCTCGAGCGTGAACTCGGGGGTGTGCACACCGATCACGACGAGGCCGTCGTCGCGATAGGCCTGTGACCAGGCGCGGACGTACGGCAGTTGGCGCAGCCAGTTGATACAGGTGAACGTCCAGAAGTTCACCAGTACGACGCGACCGTGCAACTCATCGGGACCGAGCGGCGCTGAGTCCAACCACTCAGCTCCGGCGAGCGACGGCATCCCTATTGGAGCGTTCATGACCACCCCCATGCTCCCGACGGATCGTACTGCGGAGGCGTGGTGCTTGGGGAGGTCAGGCCGTCGGGCGCCAGTACTGCTTCTTGTCCTTGTCTTTCACGGTGTAGCCGAGGTTGGTGAGCTCTCCGCGGAGCTCGCGGAGGTCGGCTTTGCCCTTGTCGCCTTGGTCGAAAGCCTTCGAGCGGACCTTGAGGATGGCGTTCACCGCGGGCGGGAGGTCGGGGTCGTCCTCGATCCAGCGGCGGAACTCGGACTCGTGCGGGTCGCCGGCATCGGACCACGGGTAGCCGTGGGCGCGGAAGGCGGCCGGGATCTGCTTGGCCTCGGATTTGAGCTGGTCGTGCTTCTCGCGGGCCAGCTCGCGCGACGACCGGTCCTGAAGGACGATCTCCTTGCCGTCGAGGAACGCGACCGCGACCTTCTCCCGCGGCACCGTCACCGTCTTCTGGTTCTTCCCGAACTCGACCGACTGATGGGTGATCGTCACCTTCAGGATGTCGTCGAGCGCGACCGCGGCCAGCAGTACGCCGGCGATCAGTCCGACGAGGACGCAGATCGCGACGACCCACCAGCCGTCCCACGCGGCGATCATCTTCAGCACGCCCTGGAACGGCACCCAGGCCCGCCCGGCCGCCCAGTCGGCGATCCGCGGCAGGAAGAAGCCGAGGACCAGCCCGAGCAGCGGCAGCCCGCCGAACAGCAGCACCTTGTCACCGGCCGAATGCCCGATCACGGTGCGCTGCGGCGTCCCAGTCGTCGACCCCATCAGCTGAACGTAGCGTGACGAGGAGAAACTTAAGTATCAACCGACGACAACCGAAGGAGCCAAGTGGCGGACGGCATCTGGTTGAGGTTCATCAGCGGTCCGGACATCGACACGCTGGGCCTGACCCGGCTGGAGATCGTGGACGCGGTCGAGGAGGCGGTCCGCGAGCACGGAGAGGGACGTACGGCGTTCGAGCCGCGGGTGCACCTGACGCCGGACAACGGCGGCATCGGCCACTTCAACGTCCTCCGCGGCCACCTCGACGGACTCGGTGAGCACGGGATCAGCGGTGTGAAGGTGGTCGGCGACTTCGTCCCGAACTACCAGAAGGGTCTGCCGAGTGAGCTCGCGATGGCGACGCTCTTCGACCCGACGACCGGGATGCCGCTGGCGGTGCTCGACGCGACGATGATCACCGCGGCCCGGACCGGCGCGATGACGACGGTCGGCGCTCGGTATCTGGCGCGGCGGGACAGCAAGATCCTCGCGCATGTGGGGGCGCGGGGTACGGCTTGGTGGAACGTGACGATGCTCGACGACCTGCTTGATCTCGCGGAGATCCGGGTGACGTCTCGGCGGCCGGAGTCGCGGGAGAAGTTCGCTGCGGAGTTGTCGGCCGAGTTGTCCACGCCGGTGCGGGTCTGCGCGACGGCTGAGGAGGCGTTCGATGGAGCCGACGTACTCGTCGAGGCAACCCGCCTGACCGAGCCCGAGCCGCTCCTTCGCACAGCTGCGATCAAGCCCGGCGCCTTCGCCGTACCATACGGTACGGTATCCGCGGTCGAGCTGGATCTGCTCGACGTGATGGACAAGGTGGTCGTGGACGACTGGCGCGAGGCGCAGTCCGGGCGGTTCGGGTCGTTGCGGCGGCACGTGGACACCGGGCGGCTGTCGCCGGAGACGCTGTACGCCGAGATCGGCGAGATCGTCGCGGGGCGCAAACCCGGTCGCGAGAACGATGCCGAGCGCAACCTTTTCTGGCATCGTGGGTTGTCGTTGCTCGACGTCGCGATCGCCCATCTCGTCCTCCGCCGAGCCGAGTCCGCCGACGTCGGCACGATGCTCCGCTTCCACTGATGATCAACGAACCCACAGAACTCGATCCCGCCAGCCCCGAGCCGATCGAGCTGGCGCCGGCGCTGCTCGAGCGGATGGCCGCAATTCGCGCTGCGGCTTTGCACACGCTTGAGTCGGGGGATCCGGTGTACGGCGTCAACACCGGCATGGGCAACCTCAGCAAGGTCCGCCTGAGCGAGGCCGACCAGCGCGTCCACCAACGCAACCTGCTCCTGGGCCGAGCCGTCGGCGGGCCACCCTGGTTGTCACCCGAGGAGTCCCGCGCCGTCCTCATCGGCCGCCTGAAAACCTTCCTCACCGGAGATTCAGCCGTCTCCGTCGGCCTCATCCAGCAACTAGTTGCCCTCATCAACAGCGGCCACACCCCCGCCATCCCCGCCGAAGGAGCCGGCTCCGCCGGCGAAATCATCCCCCTGGCCCACGCCGCCGGCCCCCTCGTCGGCCTCGGCTGGCTCCTCCCCCCAACCACCAGCGCCGACTCGGCTGCTGCAGTCAGCACGGGCGGGTTGCGGGCTGCGGATGGGTTGTTGCCTGCGTTTGAGCTGGGCCCCAAAGAAGGGATTGCCTTGCTTGCTGGGACGCCTGGGGCGGCTGGGCGGGCGGGGCTGGCGGTGGTGAGGGCTCGGCGGTTGGTGGAGCGGTTGAGTGAGGTGGCGGCTGGGGCCGTTGCTGTGGTGGGAGCTAACCGGGATCCGTACGAGCCGGCCGCGGCGCGCGGGGACGACGTACTGGCGGGTGAGTTCGCCCGCCTTCGCCAACTGGCTGGTCCCGAGCCGGAGCCGCGCAGCTTGCAGGCGCCGGTTTCGTTTCGGGTGGCGGGTCACGTGAACGCACATGTTCGGCGGTCTGTGCAGCAGTTGGACGACGCGGTGGATCGTGCGTTCAAGGGCGTGTCCGACTCACCGGCGTACCTGGACGGCGACTTCGTCGGCACCGCGGGCTTTCACGGCATCGACCTCGCCGCGCACTGCGATCACCTGACAACCGCTCTCGCCCACGCCGCCGAGGTCTCAACGGCCCGACTGCACCGCCTCCTCGACCCCAACGTCACGGGCCTGACCGCCCAGCTCGCCCGGGAACCGGGCCCGCAAGCCGGCCTCGTCGCGGTCCACAAACGCGCTGTCGCCACCACCCACCAGCTCCGCCGCCTAACGTTGCCCACAGCAATCAGCACGGCAGAGACGTCCAACGGTCAGGAAGACGTCCAGACCTTCTCCTGGGAAGCGGTCGGCAACCTCGCCGAAGCGATCCGCCTCACCCGCGAGACGACGGCCTGCGAGCTCCTCGCCGTACGCCAAGCCTTCGCGCTCTCAGCAAGAGCGATCCCACCAGGACTCCAGGACCTCATCCAGGGGGTCGACAACGTCGTACCTCCGATCAACGCCGACCGCCCGTTCGGCGAGGACCTCACCCGCCTGCTGACGAACGTGCTCTAGACGTGCAGCTCGACAGGACGTATACGCCCACTGACCCCGTGGCTGAGCCGCGCCACGCGTGCGGGCGGCGGTAGTGGACGTATACGTCCTGTCGAGCTGCACACGCCCGTCGATTGCCTACTCGCGCTGTAGCCGACTCAGCTCTTGCCGGCCAGCGCGTTCTTCAGCATCGGGACGAGCTTCGGCAGCGCGTACTTGATCTGCTGCCGGCGTTGTCGCCGGTGGCTGCGGCGGAGTTCTTGGTGTCGTGGTTCTGGCTGCAGGCGGTGAGGCCGGCGCCGAGCGCGAGTACGGCGACGGCCGTGACGGACCGGATACGGGACAAGGCCGTGGCCGCTGGTTCCTTCGAAAGGCGACGGATGTAGGTAAGCCTGACCTGACTTGCAGGCGTTTGATTCGGGAGGTTGATCGAAAAAGCCAGCCCGACACGCAGGTGACGCCGAGTCGCAAGTAGCCTGCATCGGGTCTGAGTCGTTGGCTTGGGTGCGCGCGCCTGCACGAAGAGCTGGAGGATTTTTCGAGTGAAGCGGTTCGTGGTACCGCCGAACTGGCCGTCCCCACCCCGTCGCAGCTGGGTCCCACCGAAGACGTGGCGACCCGATCCGTCCTGGCCGCCCGCGCCGGAGGGCTGGCGCTTCTGGGCCGACGGCAAAGGCAACCCGGTCCGCGGCCCGATCGGTCAGTACGGCGGTCCGTCGCGCCGCGTCGTGTACGCCGGCGGCGGAGCCCTCGTCCTGTTCCTCGCGGTCAACCTCTGGGCGGTGTCCGCGATCGGCCTGTTCGGCGGGGATTCGGACGATGCGGCCGTGAAGGTCCTCGGCAACCAGTCCCCGTCGCCCACCGCCTCATCCAGCACGACGCCGGCAACTCCCGCCGTACCGCGGCCAACGGTCACGCCGCCGCGCGTCCCGACGACGACTCCCGTGCCGACCCACGCGCCGACGCGGCGGCCGACCCAACAGCCGACCCGGCGTCCGAGCAGCACCAAGACCACCGAGCGCACGCAGACGCCTGATCCGAAGCCGACGCGCACGACGGCCAGCACGAAGACGCCGACGCCGACGCGTCCGACCAGCCGGCCGTCGACCCGCGAGGAGATCCTCCGGCAGTACTGCATCGATCACGGCTGGGACCCGTCCTTCTGCGACCCGGACCGCTGGGAAACGCCGCAGCACCCCTGACCAGGCCTTGACGTCTGACATACCTGGACGCATCCTTAACCATATGGTTCTGAAACCATCTGGTTCTGAAGTTGTGCTGACCGGCGTCTTCGCCGCGCTCGCCGACCCGACCCGCCGGGCGATCCTGACCCGGCTCAAGGACGGTGACGCGACCGTCGCGGAGCTCGCGGCGCCGTTCAGCATGTCGCAACCGGCCGTCTCGAAGCATCTGAAGGTGCTCGAGCAGGCCGGACTGATCAGCCGATCCCAGCGGGCGACGGCGCGGCTGAGTCACCTCGAGGCCGAGCCGCTCCGCGAGGCGATCGGCTGGTTGATGGACTACCGCGCGTACTGGGCGGAGAGCTTCGACCGCCTGGACGATCTGCTCGACGACCTGAAGGAGCAGCCGTGAAGATCGTCGCGGAGCCCGGCGTACCGCAGGTCATCATTGTGCGGGAGTTCAACGCACCGCGAGAACTGCTGTTCCGCGCGTACACCGAGCCCGAGCTGGTGAAGCGCTGGCTCGGACCGGCCGACCTTGAGCTGGTCGTGAACCAGCTCGATCCGCGGCACGGCGGCCGCTGGCGGTGGACGCACTACGACCGGGACGGCAAGGGCTATGCGTTCCACGGGCTGTACCACGGGGAGCCGACGCCGGAGCGGATCGTGCAGACGTACGAGTTCGACCAGGCGCCCGGCACCGTCTACCTGAACCTGATCACCTTCGACGAGGCCGACGGGATCACCACGCTGACCCAGAACACGGTGTTCTTCGCGGTCGAGGATCGCGACCTGTACGTCGCCGGCGGGATGGAGCGCGGGATCCGCGCGTCGATGCAGAAGCTCGACGACCTCGTCACCGAACTGGCCGAGGAGGCCCACTGATGATGCTCACCGACAAACACGCGATCGTGTACGGCGCGGCCGGACCGATCGGCAGCGCGGTCGCTCGTGCCTTCGCCGCCGAGGGTGCGACCGTGCATCTGGCCGGACGTACGGCGGAACGGCTGGAACGGGTCGCCGACGAAATCCGCACCGCGGGCGGGACTGCTGACGTCGCTGTGGTCGACGCGCTCGACGAGAAGTCCGTCGATGAACATGCTGAGGGGGCCGGTCGGATCGACATCTCGTTCAACCTGATCGGCCACCAGCAGTTCTTCGGTACGCCGCTGGTCGACATGCAGCTCGCGGACTTCGAGCAGCCGATCACGACGATGGTCCGCACGTTCTACCTGACCTCACGGGCGGCCGCGCGACGGATGATCCCGCAGGGCTCGGGCGTGATCCTGACCTTCGGCGGGTACGGCGACCCGGCCGCGAACCTCGGCGGATTCCAGGTGGGCTTCGGCGCGGTCGAGGCGCTGCGCCGCGGTCTGGCGCTGGAGCTCGGGCCGCACGGGATTCGCGTGGTCACGTTGCAGACCAACGGAATCCCGGAGGCGGTCCCGGCCGACTTCCCCGAGAAGGCGGCTCAGGCGATCGCGAAGCACACCGCCGACAGCACGATGCTCAAGCGCGCCGCAACCCTCTCCGACGTCGGCACCCTCGCCGCGTTCGCAGCCTCGGACCTGGCCCGCTCCATCACCGGCACCGCTCTCAACCTCACCGCCGGTGCAGTGGTCAACTAACTCAGAAAGTCGATGACCTGCCCGCGCCCACGCGCTGCTTGGAAGACGGGCCACGCGATCGCAAGATCCTGC
Organism: Kribbella rubisoli; assembly: GCF_004217145.1. GTDB lineage: Bacteria > Actinomycetota > Actinomycetes > Propionibacteriales > Kribbellaceae > Kribbella > Kribbella rubisoli. The sequence goes on from NZ_SHKR01000013.1 coordinate 848,919, forward strand.
CAGGGCAACCCGACCGGCGCATAGACCGTGACCTCGTCGTCCGTACGCCGCCCGGGAGCGACACCCGTCAGCACCTCGGTCAACGTTGCGCTCACTTCATCGTTGGATAGTCCAACGTTGCCCAGCGCACCCATCTCCACCGCGAGCCGCCGATCATCAACAACCACCCGCGCCGCGGCCAACAAGTCCGCCGACAACTCCACCTTCCCCGGCTCGTCGGCTCCCAACGTGGTGAGGTGCAGCCCGGGCCGCACATCCCCCGCGCTCAGCAACGCTTCCCGAGACCACGTAGCCAACACAACAACATCCGCCTCCGTGGCTACCGCCCGCGGCGAGCTCGCCACGCTCCCCGGAATCCCTTGCCGAGCAAGAAACTGAGCCGACCGCTCAGCATCCAGGTCATACACAACAAGTCCCTGAACGTCCCGCAACTCAGCCAACCCACCAACAACCATCCCCGCCTGCATCCCCGCCCCAACCACCCCAACAACAAATCCCTGCCCACCACCGAGCCCGCCGACTTGGCCCACCGCACTGGCTACAGGGCATGCGAGGAGGTGGGTGGCTAGGGCGGCGGCTAGGCCTGTGCGCCAAGCGGTGATTGTGGTGGAGTCGAGGACGGCCAGGAGGGTGCCGTCGGTTAGGTCGTGGAGGCAGACGATGCCGCGAAGGGCGGGGGAGGCGGCGGGGAACTTGGCGTTGACCTTCACGGTGTAGGCGGGTATGCCGGGGATGAGGCCGGGTAGCAAGGTGGTCGCTGTGCCTGGGCCGGGGAGGTCGGTGCGGATTCTCAGGGGTTCTATGGCGGTGGCCTGGACGAAGCCCGCGCGCAGGGTATCCAGGGCGCCCGGGATGTTGAGCGCCGCGAGGATGTCGGAGCGGGTCAGTAGGAGCGTCATCAGACGATGTTTCGTTCGGCACGGTTTGCGGAGTGGCCGAAGCGGCCCGCGTCCAGAGGACTGATGTCTACGAAGGGTTTGCGGCCGAGGTACAGCTCTCGGATAACCTCGCCGACGGCGGGGCCTTGGAGGAAGCCGTGACCCGAGAAGCCGGTGGCGTAGAGGAAACGGGACACGTGGTCGGCCTCGCCGATCAGGGCGTTGTGGTCGGGAGTGATCTCGTACAGGCCGGCCCAGCCGCCGGTAAGGCCGACCTCCAGGAGGGACGGCGCACGGCGGGCCATCACGTCGGTCAGGCGCGGGATCCAGGTGTCGGTGCGGTTCACCGAGAATCCGGGCTGCTCGTCAGGATCGGACATTCCCACCAACAGACCGGGACCCTCGCGGTGGAAATAGAACGTGCTGCCGAAATCGATCGTCATCGGCAAGCCGGCCGGGAGATCGGGGATCGCCTCGGTCACCACGATCTGCCGGCGTAGCGGGGTGACCGGCAACTCGACCCCGACCGACGCGGCAAGACCCTCGGACCACGCACCGGCCGCACAGATCACCGTGCCGGTGCGGACAGTACCCAGACTGGTCCGCACTGCGGTCAAATGGTTGCCAACAGCATCGATCCCGATCACCTCGCAGCCGGTGAGCAGCGTCGCACCGAGTCGGCGCGCGGCGGTGGCATACCCGAGTACGACGGACTCCGGCGTACAGTGCCCGCCCGTCGGTGAGAAACACGCGCCGACCAATCCGTCGGGCGCGACGATCGGCGCGAGGGCCACCGCTTCATCGACCGAGATCATCCGGGTCGGTTGGCCGAGCGCGTTCTGCAGTTGCGTGCTCTCGCGGAACTGCTCGAACTGCTCGTCGGTCTCCAGCAGGAACAGATACCCGACCCGATGCAGGTCGATCTCCTGGCCAGGCCGTTCAGCGAACGCAGCGAACGCCTCCAGACTCCTCGCCCCGAGCGCGATGTTCACCGAGTCGGAGAAGTTGGCCCGTACTCCGCCCGCCGCCTTACACGTCGATCCGGAGCCGAGCTGATCCTTCTCCAGCAGCAGAACACGCTCGACCCCGGCCTCAGCCAGATGAAACGCGATGCTCGTCCCCATCACCCCGCCGCCGACGATCACCACGTCGGCGGACTCGGGCACTGTGGTCACGGCAGCTCGAAGGACAGGTCGGCCTCCACCGTCTCCGTGTCCATCTGGGCTTTCTGGAGTTTGCCGGAGTAGTCCCAGTTCATCGACTGCCAGCGGGTGAACTGGTCCAGCACCCAGATCCCGCTCTGCCGCGACCCGTTGCCCGACTTCCCGTTCCCGCCGAACGGCAGGTGCGCTTCCGCGCCGGAGGTCGAGTTGTTCACACTCACCATCCCGGCCGAGATCCCCTGCGCGAACCGGAACGCCTTGTTCGGGTCGGTCGTGTAGATCGAGCTCGACAACCCGTATCCCGACTTGTTGCCCAGGGCAATCGCCTCGTCCAGCTCGGAGTACGGCGTGACCCCGACGATCGGCCCGAACGTCTCGTTCAGGAACAGCTCGTCGTCCGGCTGCACGCCCGCGACGATGACCGGGTGATAGAACAGCCCATCCGACGGATCGCCGACGAACCCGGTCCGCGGATTGTCCGCAGTGACCCGCCCGGTCCGCCCGAGCACCCGGTGATGCGGCTCGATCCATCCCAGCGACTTCTCGAACCCGGCCGCGAACTTCGCGTCCAGCAACGGCCCGAACAACACGTCCTGCGCCGGATCACCCATCGCCGCCTCGCCGACAGCGGAAGCGAACCGGTCCAGGAACTCCTCGTGGACCGAGCGATGCACGATCGCCGTGCCGAGGGATGTGCAGCGCTGCCCCGCCGTACCGAAGCCGGAGAACAATGCGCCCTCGACGGCCAGGTCGAGGTCCGCGTCCTCGGTGATCACCATCGGGTTCTTGCCGCCGAGCTCGAGGCACGGCGTCTGCAGATGCCGCCCGCACAGCTCACCGATTCGCTCACCGACGACGCTCGACCCGGTGAATCCGACCTTGTTGATCAGCCCCGCCTGCAGCGCCTGCTCGAGACCCGTGAACGTGTCCGACCCGTCGGCGTACACGACGTTGAACACCCCGGCCGGTACGCCGGAATGCGCGAAGATCTCGTAGAACGCGTCCGACACGACCGCGGAGTACTCCGCCGGCTTCCAGACGACGGTGTTGCCGCAGAGCAACGCCGGCACGATGTACCAGGACGGGACCGCGACCGGGAAGTTGCCGGCCGTGATCACCGCAACCGTCCCGACCGGACGGCGGAACGTGAACAGCTGCTTGTCCGGCATCTCCGACGGCACGGTCTGCCCGTACAGCCGCCTGCCCTCGCCGAGGAAGAAGTCGCAGGTGTCGATGATCTCCTGCACCTCGCCCAGCGCTTCCGCGAGCGGTTTGCCGATCTCGGCCGTGACGAGCGCGGCGAGCCGCTCCTTGTTCAGGGTCATCAGCCGGCCGACGTTCGAGATGACCTGTCCGCGTTGCGGCGCCGGCGTCGCCGCCCACGCGGCCTGTGCGGAGTGCGCGACCGAGGCGGCCCGGACGAACACGTCCGGCCCGGCGCTACCGACCGTCCCGACGACCTCGCTCAACCGGGCGGGATTGGTCGACGGAGTACGCCGTACCGCTTCTGCCACCCGCTCGCCACCGACAACGGACAGCACCTCAACAGCCATGCGGCATCCCTCTCCTCAGTCGTGAGGATCCACCCTAAGCGGCACTCTGTTGTCCGGGTAGAGATCCGGGATCGGGATCGGCATCCGCCACAGGTGCGAGTCCGGGTGGATCATGCCGTGCCGGATGGCGACGTACCTGAGCAGGCGGAGCGGGCCGGCGATCAGGACGAACGCCAGCGGGAGCTCGACCAGCAGAGCGCTGAGCAGCGCCTGGGTGAGGTCGCCGCCGCGGTGGCTGGTCATCACGTCGAACCAGGCGTCGCAGATCAGCAACACCCCGGTCGCGAACGCGGTCGGGAACACGAACTGCTTGCGCTTCCATCCGGCCAGCGCGGTCAGCACCAGCATCGCGAGCAGCAGGATGTCGAAGCCGACCCAGGTTGCGACCCAGTTCCGCGCGACATAGTGGCTCGGCAGCGTGATCGCCAGATAGACGGTCCACGGGATCAGGGCGGCCGCGCAGACCAGCATCAGCACGGTCCGCCACTTGCGCAGCCGGTCCATGGTTCGCCGGGACGGCAGTCCGCCCGGATGGGGCGCCAGCCGCAGGATCAGGTCCCGCCGCTCGGCCGGTGTCATCGCCGCGATCTCTTCGTCGGTCAGCTGCACATTCCGAGTATGCCTTGTGATTGCATTCACAAGCTAGTAATCTGTCCCGGAAAGCAACTGTCGATGATGACAGCGAGGTGTGGCCATGACCAAGCGCAGACCACCGGGTATGAGTAACCAGGAGTGGGTCGAGTCGCAGATCCAGCTGGCGCAGAACCAGGGCGAGTTCGACAACCTGCCCGGTGCCGGCAAACCACTCAAGCTCGCCGACGGGCACGATCCGGACTGGTGGGTCAAAGACTTCATCCGCCGTGAGGATGTCGAGACCGAGGCGCTGCTGCCGCCGGCGATGCTGCTCCGCAAGGAGAAGCAGCAGGTGCACGAGAAGATCCGCGGGATGCGGCGCGAGTCCGAGGTCCGCGAGTACCTGGCCGATCTGAACAAGCGGATCCGGCTCAGCATCCGTGACACCTCCGGACCGGTCGTGCCGACAGGCCCGGTCAACGAGGACGCGATCATCGCCCAGTGGCGGATGGATCGCCCAGCGACCGAGCCCCGGTCCAAGGTCGAGGAGCACCGGCCGGCCAAGAAGAAGTCGGTCTGGCAGCGCCTGTTCAGCTGAGCAACGAGCGGGCGGCGGTCTCGATCGTCTGCTCACTGAGCAGTACGTCGTGCGCCGCCGCGCCGAGCGGGACGTACGAGTCGTAGCTCGTGACCCGGGCCAGCCGCCCGGTGTAGCCGTGGTCGATCAGCGTGGCCAGGATGCCCTCGGACACGCCGCCGGACCGCCGGGTCTCGTCCGCGACCAGCACCCGCCCGGTGATGTTTGCCTGCAGCAACAGATCCTCGACCGGCAACGGCGCCAGCCAGCGCAGGTCGAGGACGCGGACGCCCGGCACCCGGGAAGCCACCCGCAGGCTCATCGGCACGCCGTTCCCGAACGTGACGATGGTCAGCTCGGTCCCGTCGCCGTACGTCCGGCCGCGCCCGATCGGCACCGGTTCGTCCGGGTACGGCGACAGCCACTGGTCGTCGCCGTCGGCGTACAGATCGCGCCGGTGGTAGAGCGCGATCGGCTCGAGGAAGACGCTGACCGTACCGGACGATCGCGCCGCCGCCGTACATGCATGCAGCATCGCGGCCGCGTCGTCGGGCCTTGACGGTGACGCGATGACGATGCCCGGGATGTCCCGCAGTACGCCGATCGCGTCGTCGTTGTGGAAGTGGCCGCCGAAGCCCTTCTGGTACCCGTACCCGGCGATCCGCAGCACCATCGGGTTCGCGTACTGCTCCTGCGAGAAGAACTTCAGCGACGCCGCCTCGCCGCGGAGCTGGTCCTCGGCGTTGTGCAGGTAGGCGAGGTACTGGATCTCGGGGATCGGCAGCAGCCCGGACACGCCCGCGCCGAGCGCCAGCCCGAGGATCGATTGCTCGTCGAGCAGCGTGTCGAAGACGCGCGCGGGGCCGAAGACCTTCTGCAGGCCACGCGTCACGCCGTACACCCCGCCCTTGCGGCCGACGTCCTCGCCGAAGACCATCGCGTCGGGGTACGACGCGAGCACGTCGCTGAGCGCGCGATTGATCGACTGGCTCAGCGTCAACCGCTCGGTGGAGGGCGTCGGTTTAGGCAGGGCCTTGGCGACAGCCTCCGGTGCTGGGAAGCGGAGCGGGGCCGCGACGGTCTCGGCGGACGAGAGCTGCGGCAGACCGGCGACCTCGGCCGCGATCCGGAGCGCCTCGGCGTGCTTGTCCTCGTACAACTCGATGATCTCGTCGGCCGTGTAGCCGGCACCGAGCAGGTAGCGCGCCGTACCGAGAAGCGGGTCGCGTTCCTCGTCCGCGGCCAGCTCGGCGGGAGAGCGGTACGCCGTCTCGACGTCGGAGCCCGCGTGGCCGAGCAGGCGGACCGTGCGCAGGCGGAGGAAGGCCGGGCGCCGGTTGCGTCGTACGAAGGTCGCCGCCTCGGTCGCCATCGACAGGGCAGCGTCCAGGTCGGTGCCATCCGCGTCGAAGTACCGCAGGCCGGGACGGGAGCCGTACGCCTGCCGGATCCAGCCGTCCGGGGTACGCACGCTGATCCCGATCCCGTTGTCCTCGCAGACCAGCAGCAACGGCATCGGCAGACCTTGGTACGACGCGTGCAGCGCCGCGTTGATCGCACCGGTCGCGGTCGAGTGGTTCGCGGACGCGTCGCCGAAGCTGGTCACCACGATCGAGTCGGCCGGCCACGGCGACGGTACGCCGAGCTTCGCCGACCGGTTCAGCGAGAACGCGACGCCCATCGCGCGCGGCAGGTGGGACGCGATCGTCGAGGTCTGCGGGATGATCGACAGCTCGTGCCGGCCGAACACCTTGTGCCGGCCGCCCGCGATCGGCTCGGTGGTCGCAGCGGCGACGCCGAGCAGGATGTCGCGCAGGCCCTCCTTCGAGCCGCACTGGGCCGCGCGGGTCAGGTAGAAGGCGCCGGAGCGGTAGTGCAGCAGCGCCGGGTCGGTCGGCTCCAGGGCGGCGGCGACGGCCGCGTTGCCCTCGTGACCGGCCGAGCCGATCGTGTAGAAGCCGGTGCCCTGCGACTGCATCCAGCGGGCGGCGAGGTCTGCGTGCCGGCTGCCGAGCTGAGCGTCGTACAGACTGCGGAGCAGCTCTGCGTCGTGCTCCCACGGGGCCGGGGCGAGGCCGCGGACGCGTTCGGCGAAGGTCCTCATCTGATACATGATCCGTGATGACGGTCCGTGCCACAGCTCGGCCCACGGGTTTGAACAGCTCACCTGGTTGGGGCCACGCTGGACGGGGAACGGTGCCGATGGCTCGTTCGTTCGTCGGGGGAGGGGGATCTGGGCTGTGGTGACGGTGAGTGAGTTGCGGTGATGCATCGGTCTGCACTGGTAGAGCGAATGGGGGTCGCGGCGGGTCTCGGAATCGGGACAGCCGGGGCGCTCTGCGGTGTGCTGCTGCTGGGTCCGCTGGCCGCGTCGATCCTGCTTACCGTGGTGTTCCTGCTGGTCTGGCCGCTTGCTGCGGTGGTTAGGCATGTGGCCGACGAAGCGCCGTACGGCTCCTCGGCTGTGATCGCGGCCGCGTGCGCGGCGGCAGTGCTGTGCTTGCCCGGGCTGGTGCGGCTGCTCGCCTGGGGGGCGCTCGGGATTGCGGTGGCGCTGATCCTTGCCGCCTTCTTCATCGTGATCGACCTCGTCGTGCCCGACCGGCCGCCGCGCCGGCGCCGGTCCCGGAAGCAACGCACGCTGGAGCGCCTCACCGAGGCCCAGTTCCTGGACGACGAGCGGCTGATCGAGTCCCTGCAGTGCCCGCTGAGCATCGAGGAGCTCTGCGGCGTCTGGTCCGACACCGCGACGCAACTCTCCCGAGGCGCCGGCCTTCGGGACCGTCAGGCCGTCGCCGAAGTACGACGCATCTGCCTCGACGAGTTCGAACGCCGCAACCCCGGCGGCTTCCACCGCTGGCTAGACGCCGGCGCCCCAGCAAACCCAAGCCGCTACCTTCTCGGCAGCTAGGCAGCTGTCTTCTTCGTTGTCTTCTTCTTGGCCGCGGTCTTCTTCTTGGCGCGCGAGCTGCGGGTCTTGCGGGCTTGCTCGACGCTTGCGCGGAGGGCGGCGACCAGGTCGGTTGGGTTGGTGGCCTGCGGCTCCTCCTCGGAGTACACGATCTCCTTGCCCTGGTGCTTGGACTTGACCAGTTCCTTCACGCGCTCGGTGTAGGTGTCCTTGTAGGCGGCCGGCTTCCACTCGCCGCTCATGGCCTCGATCAGGTCGACCGCCATCGACAGTTGCTTGCCGGCGCCGGACTTGCGCGGCAGCGAGCCGAGCTCCTCGTCCGGGTCGCGGATCTCGTCGGCGAAGAACATCGTCTCGAGTACGAGCACCTGTTTGTCGGACCGGATCGCCGCCAGGTACTCCTTGCCGCGCATCACGAACTTCGCGATCCCGGCCCGGTTGGTCTTCGCCAGCGCGTCCCGCAGCAGGGCGTACGACGAGGCGTTGTCGGAGTCCGACGGCGCCAGGTAGTAGCTCTTCTGGAAGTGCATCGGGTCGATGTCGTCGAGGTCGACGAACGTGTCGATCTCCAGCGACCGCGACTTGCCCGGGGCGATGTCGTCCAGTTCGGCGGGTTCGACGATCACGTACTCGCCGCCGCCGACGTCGTGGCCCTTCACGATCTTCTCGTACGGGACCTCGCGGCCGGTGCGCTCGTTCACCCGCTTGTACCGGATCCTGTCCGACGTCCCCTTCTGGAACTGGTGGAAGTCGATCTCGTGCTCCTGGGTCGCGCTGTACAGCCCGACCGGCACCGAGACCAGCCCGAAGTTGATGTACCCGCTCCAGATCGCCCGTGCCATCGCCGGCTCCTCTCCGCGTCGGCCCGGCCGGTACCCAGTTCAGAGCCGGTTGTACCGTTTCCGCGCCTCGCGGCTTTCCTTCTGGGCTTCGCGGGCGGTGCGGCGGGCCTCGTCGAGGTCGGCGCCCAGGCGGTGGACGAGGGCTTGTGCCTCGGAGAGCGCCTCGCGGGCGTTGTCGAGCTGGGTGTCGAGGTCCTCGACCCTCGCCTCGGCCTCCTGGGCCACGGCGACTGCCTCCTCGAACGCCTGCCTGGCCTTGGCCCGCTCAGCCTCCTCGCGCTGCTTCTCCTCGCGAGCGGCCGCGGCCTCCTCGTCGGCGGCCTCCTGGGCGGCGTCCGTTTCGGCCTGCTGGGTCTTGCGGCGGTCGCGGGCGGCCTGGCGGCGTTCGTCCGTCAGCGGGGTGACGTTGGACGGTTCGCCGTTCTCGTCGACGACGCCGAAGCCGACATGCCGGAGGGCGCTGCTCAGCCGGCCCTCGCGTACCGCGTCGCCCGCGGCCGGGTCGACCAGCGCGGCGTCGAGCGTCTCGCGCAGCTTCTGGCCGACGTCCGCGCTGATCTTCTGGCCGTCCTCGCCCGCCAGCCGAGCAGCTTCCTTGGCCAGCTTGTCCAGCAGTTCGTGCCGCCTCGGCGTCAACTCCCGCAGCCGGTCGCCGTCGAGATCGGCAGTCGCCTCGCGGAACTCGTCGCCGAGCGCGAGCAGGTCGTCCAGCTCGTCCGGCGCCTTGCGGGCGACCAGGTTCGTCACCCAGGCAGCCACGGTCGGCTTGCGCATCGCCTTCAGCCGCGTCGACCCGACCGGGTCGCCGTCAGCCTTCAGCTGCTTGGCGAGCTCGTTGCGAGTAGCAATGAAGTCGGCTGCCGGCGTCGCATACAGCGCATCCGCCGCCTCCTCGAAGTCCACGGAAGCGACGCTACCGCACCTCCCTCGACTTACTACCGGTTCATCGGTACGCCGCTGGCGAGCTCGCCGCGGAGCTTCTCCAGGATCCCGCGGAGCAGGCGGGACACCTGCATCTGGCTGACCCCGAGCTCGTGGCCGATCTCCTCCTGCGTGAATCCGTTGCAGAACCGCAGCTGGAGGATGCGCTTGTCCCGATCGCCCAGGCCGGCTACAGCGGGTGTGAGGGTGTGGACGTCCTCGACCAGGTCGTAGCCGTCCTCGGCGTCGGCGACCGACTCGATCAGGCTCGTCCCGCCCTCCGGCGCACCCGGGGCGTCGAGTGAGAGCGTGCTGAAGCAGCCGCGGACCGACGCGGCCTCGGCGACCTCGGCCGGATCCGTGCCCAGCGCCGCCGCGGTCTCTTCGTCGCTCGGCACGTGACCGAGGCGCTGGATCAGCTCCGGCTCCGCTGCCGCGATGTTTCCCTGCATCTCCTGGACCCGGCGCGGCGGCCGGATCGTCCAGGCGCAGTCGCGGAAGTATCGCTTCAGTTCGCCGCGGATCGTGGGTACGGCGTACGACAGGAAGGCCGTCGATGCGTCCACGCGGTACCCGTTGGCGGCCTTCACCAGGCCCAGGTACGCGACCTGTTCGAGGTCGTCGGAGTCGACGCCTTTGCTGCGGTAGCGCGAGGCGATGGACCTCGCCACCGGGGCATTCAGCAGGATGACCTCGTCGAGGCACGCCTGATGCCGCGGATCAGGGACGGCGTCCGCCTCGAGCAGGAGCTCGTGGGTCGTGTCGGCAATGGTCTGCTTGGAGTCTTCGGCAGCTGCGGTCGTCACGGGAGAAACCTCGTCGTGTCGTCGTGCAGGTCGAGTGTTCCGGAAGCGGCGTAGCTTGACGCTATCGGCGCCCATGCACGCACCTCGCGGCACTTGCCCAGCGCCCACGATGCTCCGCATCGAGGCCACTGCTCAAGCACCGCGATGCACGCACCTGGACACCGCTATCGTTCAAGCTACGCCGCTTCCGGAACACTAGTGGCAGGGGCTGAACCACTACCTCCACCAGATCAAACTCCGCCGGAGCTTTCAAGTACCAGCCTGTTACGGGTGTTTCAAACGACTGTCGCCTGACAGTAACTGTCAGGTTTCGATGCTTGTCTTGCACCTATGAACGAGTGCTGCGCCGTCGTGGACCTGCGCCAGTACACGCTGCACCCCGGGCAGCGTGACACCTTGATCGAGACCTTCGACACGTACTTCGTCGAAGGTCAGGAGGAGACCGGGATGCATATCGCGGGTCAGTTCCGCGATCTGGACGATCCCGACCGATTCGTCTGGGTCCGCGGATTCCCGGACCTGGCCTCGCGGGCGGACGCGTTGAAGGCCTTCTATTACGGCCCGGTCTGGCGCGAGCACGCCGCGGTCGCCAACGCGACGATGATCGACTCGGACAACGCGCTGTTGCTGCGGCCGCTCCGGCTCGACGATCGTTACCCCGAGCGAGACGCTCCCCGACCGCCGATCGGCAGCACTGCTCCCGCGACCTCGATCGTCGCCGGGGCTGTCTATCACCGCGGTTCGGAGGACGACGGGTTCGTCGAGTTCTTCACCGATCACGTCGCGCCGGTGCTCACGGTCACCGGGGCCGAACCGGTCGCCGTGTTCGAGAGCTTGGTTGCCGAGAACAACTTTCCGGCGCTGCCGTTGCGGGACGAGGTGGTGCTCGCCTGGTTCGCGCGGTTCGCCGACGACGCGGCGTACGACGAGCATCGGCGAGCGCTGGCGGGATCCGGGGTGTGGCAGGAGCGGGTACTACCGGAGCTGGTCTGCCGGACCGCGGGGCCGGCGCAGGAACTGCGGCTGCGGCCGACCGCACGTTCTCAGCTGCGTTAAATACGTTGCGGGACCTGGAACGCCCAGGCATGCTGGGTTGACCGAGCGGCGGCGAACGCTGCCTGGACCTAAGGAGGGCTGACGGATGGCCATCTCTGTGCTGCGGCATGTCCGCGTCAGTTTCACCTCTAGGTTCAGGAGAACCCCAGTTGTCTGCAGAGCACGCAGTATCTGATCACGACGGCACTGATAGCTACATTCCCGACTTCGACTCCCGCTGGTCCGAACTCACCGGCGACGAGTCCCAACCGGATCCGTCCGACGCTTTCGTCTTCAAGTTCCACTCGGTCGACGAGGAACTCGGTCCGGATCAACGATGGTCCACCTGGCTGGACGTCGAGCGCGGTTCTCGCGGCCCGGAACCACGCCCCTCGTGGGTTGTGACGGAACAGGCTGCGATCGACACCGAGCTCGGCGTCCTCAAAACCGGTAAGGAAGCAGACGTCTTCCTGGTCGAACGGGCCGTCGAAGCCATCGGCGACAACCCGGGGCGATCCTCCCTGCTGGCCGCGAAGCGGTACCGCACCGAGGAGCACCGGTCCTTCCACCGCAGTACGTCGTACGTCGAAGGCCGGCGTACCCGCAACAGCCGTGACAGCCGGGCCATGCAGAAGAAGACTGCGCACGGTCGCAGCGTTGCGGCCGGCCACTGGGCGTACGCCGAGTGGGACGCGCTGAACCGGCTGTGGAAAGCCGGCGTCCCGGTGCCGTACCCGGTCCAGATCGACGGCATCGAGTTGCTGATGGAATTCATCGACGACGGTGAGGGCGGGGCCGCGCCACGGCTCGCCCAGGTCCGCCCGTCGAAGGAACTGCTCGGTCAGTACTTCGAGCAGCTCCGCGGCGGGATGCGTGAACTGGCCCGGGCCGGGCTGGCGCACGGTGACCTCTCGCCGTACAACGTCCTCGCCCAGGGGGACCGGATCGTGATGATCGACCTGCCGCAGGTGGTCGACATCGTCGGTAACCCCAAGGGTATGGACTTCCTGATGCGCGACTGCCACAACATGGCGACGTGGTTCACCAGCCGCGGGCTGGAGATCGACGATCAGGAACTGTTCGCCGATCTGCTCACGATGGTGTACTGATCGCCTCGCGCAGCAGGGGAACCAGGGGTACCAACCGGTCGGGGTGGGCATCGACGAGACCGTCGAGATGGTTGCCCGCCTCGACCCGCTGGTACGTGTGCAGACCGGTCGATCGGGCCAGCTCCGCGTACCTGTCGGACTGCGTGATCGGGAGGAGACAGTCGTACGTCCCGTGGATGCTGTGCAGCGGCTTGCCGATGTTCCCGGTCAAACCGAACCGCCGGATCGCCTCCTGTGCGTCGGGTCGTTGCGAATAGTCGTAGTCCGCCTCGCTGCCTTGGTACGACGGGTCGAGTTCGCGGATGTAGATCCGTTGGGTCAGGGTCCAGTAGACGGTGTAGTGGTACTCCCACAGGAAGTCCGACGCCGGATCGAAGCCCGGCGCCGTGACCAGCGCCGGAGATTGTTGCTCATAGCCCCTGATCGCCGACGGCAGGGCCGAGAGCGGATTCAGGTCCGAGCTCCACAGCGTGCCTTCCAGGTCGACGCCGCGGGTGTAGAGCTCGGGATGGTTCTCGAGTTGCCACCGCACCAGGTAGCCGCCGTTCGACGCGCCGGCGGCGATCACCTCGTCGGCCGGCTGTCCGTAGTGCTTCTCGACCGTTTCCCGGGCGGCGCGGGCCAGCTCGGTCACGCGTTCGTTCCACTCGACCAGCGCATCGCCCGGCTGTTTGCTGTCCTTGTAGAACTCGATACCGGTGTTGCCCTTGTCGGTGCAGGCGTACGCGTATCCGAGTGAGAGCACATGGTCCGAAATGGCCAGGTCGTTCGAGTACTGCGCTCGCACGCCGGGGGCACCTGAGACGACAAGCCCGCCGTTCCACTCGCGCGGCAGCCGGATGACGAACTGCGCGTCGTGGTTCCAGCCGTGGTTCGTGTTCGTGTGCGAGGTGTCAGGGAAGTACCCGTCGATCTGGGTCCCCGGCACGGCCGGCACCGTCGGCAGACCGGCGTGGGTGACGCCCACGTAGTCGGCCGGGTTGGTGTGGCCGGACGCGACGGTGCCGGTCGTGGTCAGGTCGTCGAGGTGAGCGAGCTCCTCGTACTCCGCGCCCGGGACCGTCACGAGACCGCTTTGGCCGCGGCGCGTCCCGCCGTACGGCCGGTGAAGAGGCAACCGCCGACGAACGTGCCCTCGAGCGAGCGGTAGCCGTGGACACCGCCGCCGCCGAAGCCCGCGACCTCGCCGGCCGCGTAAACGCCGGGGAGCGGCGTGCCGTCATCCCGCAGTACTCGCGAATCCAGGTCTGTCTGCAGGCCGCCGAGGGACTTGCGGGTCAGGATGTTCAGCCGTACGGCGATCAGCGGGCCGGCCTTCGGATCGAGGATCCGGTGCGGTGACGCGACCCGGATCAGCTTGTCGCCGCGGTAGTTGCGGGCACCGCGCAGCGCGGTCACCTGCAGGTCCTTGGTGAACGTGTTGGTCAGCTCGCGGTCCCGCGCGACGATCTGGCGCTCGAGGTCGTCGAGGTTGATCAGGTTCTCGCCGGTCAGGTCGTTCATCCCGCGGACCAGGTCAGGAAGGTTGCTGCGGACAACGAAATCGGCGCCCTTGTCCATGAACGCCTGCACCGGCGCGGTCGCCCCGCCACGAGCCCGGCCGAGCACACCCTTGATGTCCTTGCCGGTCAGGTCCGGGTTCTGCTCCTGGCCGGAGAGGGCGAACTCCTTCTCGATGATCTTCTGCGTGAGCACGAACCAGGTGTAGTCGTACCCGGTCGTCATGATGTGCTCGAGCGTGCCGAGGGTGTCGAAGCCGGGGAACAGCGGCACCGGCAGTCGCTTGCCGGTGGCATCGAACCAGAGCGACGACGGCCCCGGCAGGATCCGGATGCCGTGCATCGGCCAGATCGGGTCCCAGTTCTGGATGCCTTCGGTGTAGTGCCACATCCGGTCGCGGTTCACGTACCGGCCGCCGGCCTGCTCGGTGATACCGAGCATCCGCCCGTCGACATGCGCCGGCACTCCGCTGATCATCCGCTTCGGCGGCTCGCCCATCCGCTTCGGCCACTGCGACCGGACCAGGTCGTGGTTGCCGCCGATGCCGCCCGACGTGACGATCACGGCCTGCGCCGACAGCTGGAAGTCGCCGACCTCGACCCGCGAGCTCGACACCCCACGCGGTACGTCGCTGGGCTCGAGCACCTTGCCCGCGACCCCGTCGACGACCCCGCCGGTGACGGTCAGCTCGTCCACGCGATGGCGGAACCGGAACTCGACCAGACCCTTCGCAACGGCCTCCCGGACCCGCCGCTCGAACGGCGCGACCAGCGCCGGACCGGTGCCCCAGGTGATGTGGAAGCGCGGCACCGAGTTCCCGTGGCCGTCGGCGTTGTACCCACCCCGCTCAGCCCAGCCGACGACGGGGAAGAACCGCACGCCCTGTCCGTGCAGCCACGGACGCTTCTCGCCGGCGGCCCAGTCGACGTACGCCTCGGCCCATTGCCGCGCCCACTTGTCCTCGTCGTCCAGCCGGTCGAATCCGGCCGAGCCGAGCCAGTCCTGCATCGCGAGGTCGCGGGAGTCCTTGATGCCCATCCGCCGCTGCTCTGGAGAGTCGACGAACAGCAGCCCGCCGAACGACCAGAACGCCTGCCCGCCCAGAGACGCCTCCGGCTCCTGGTCGAGCAGCAACACTTTCCGCCCCGCATCGGCCAGCTCCGCAGTCGCAGCCAGCCCCGCCAACCCCGCTCCGACCACGATCACATCAGCGTCCATGTCGACCATGTATAGCGCACTTGCGAAGATGTGGCAGTGACGATCCTTTCTGCGCAAAACCTCGTACTTCCCGCAGCTTCGCTCGGTCCGGAGAACCCGCTCGCGCCGCTCCGGACACAGCGCGAACCGCATCAGGTCGAGAACATCGCCGACCTTCCCGACGAGCTCCGGGAGAACATCGAGTACGGGCGTCTGCACAGCCCGCTCCCGTGCCTGAACCAGGACGGGTACGACCGCACGCTGGCCGAGACCTCGCTCCCGGCGCTCGTGCTCGAGAACGACCACCTGCGCGCGACCGTCCTCCCGAGCCTCGGCGGCCGGCTGTACTCGATCGTCCACAAGGCCACCGATCAGGAACTGCTCTACCGCAACCCGGTGTTCCAGCCCGCGAACCTTGCCCTGCGCAACGCCTGGTTCGCCGGCGGCGTCGAGTGGAACGTCGGCAGCACCGGCCACTGGACCGGCACCTGCGTGCCGATGCACGCCGCCCGCGTCGAAGGCCCGGACGGTACGTCGATCCTGCGCCTGTGGGAGCTTGAACGGACCCGCAACCTCGTCACCCAGCTCGACTTCTGGCTGCCCGCTGACTCCGAGTTCCTGTACGTCGGCGTCCGGCTGCAGAACCCGTCCGACGTCGAGGTCCCGGCGTACTGGTGGTCGAACATGGCGGTCGCGCAGACGCCGGACACTCGCGTGCTGGTGCCGGCGGACCAGGCGTGGCGGTTCGGGTACGGGAGCCGGCTCGATCTGATCGACGTCGACACCGACCTCACCTATCCGATGCGGCATCCGCAGGCTGTCGACTACTTCTTCGAGCCGATGGCGGAGGAGCGCTCGTGGATCGCTTCAGTGGACGGCTCAGGGGCCGGCTTGGTGCAGGCGTCGACCGAGCGGTTGCAGGGGCGGAAGTTGTTCGTCTGGGGTCAGGGGGATGGTGGGCGGCGGTGGCAGGAGTGGTTGTCGCCTGGTCTCTCAACGGATGGGTACGCCGAGATTCAGGCGGGGCTCGCGCGGACGCAGATGGAGCACCTGAAGCTGCCCGCACGCACCGAGTGGCACTGGATGGAGGCGTACGGGCGTCTCTCGATGGAGGCCGGTGCTGCGCATTCCGAGGACTGGCAGACAGCTCGATCAGCGGGGGCTGCTGCGTTGGGTCCGGTGCTGGACGGGTTGGGGGACCGGGAGACCGCGTGGGTCGGTGTTGTGGATGCTCCTCCGGTAGAACGGCTCGCGGTGGGGTCGGGGTGGGGAGCGTTGGAACTGGCCCGGACTGGATGGACAGTGTCAGCAGGTACACCGTTCGAAGACGACATGATGACCGCCCGGGAACGGGCTTGGCTGCCCCTACTCGAGGGGCGGTTGCCGGCCGTTGACGGCGTACCGGATGGGACGTTGGTGGCTTGGCGCGAACTGCTGGAAGCGGCCGAAGATAACTGGCTGGTTTGGTATCACAGGGGAGTCGCCCGGCATTACTACGGTGATGTCGACGGCGCGATCGACGCGTGGAAGCGGTCCGGCGAGAAAGCCTGGGCGCTGCGCAACCTCGGCCTGGTGACGGGCGATCTGTCGTATTACGAACACGCCGTCGATTTGCTGCCTGGCCTGGTTCCGTTGGTGGTTGAGGCGGTAGCGGCCGCCCTCGACTCCGACGCCGCACGGGCGGAACGGCTGCTCGAGCACGCCCCGGACGACCCGCGGATCCAGCTCCTCCGCGTCCGGCATGCCCTGGACACTGGCGATCCGGCTGCGGCACACGACCTGCTGGCCGCCGGTATCCAGCTGGCGACGGTCCGTGAAGGCGCGAATCCACTCACCGACTACTGGGTCGCCGCCGAACAGGCACTCGGCACAGAGCGGCCGGTACCGCCGCAGTACCAGTTCGGAATGGGCGGAATCTGACAACTTCAGGTCAACTCTACCTCTAGCAACACCGCTCCACCGGGCTCTACCATGATGCTGTAGAAAAGAATTTGTACTTACCTGGAACCAAGTGGAATCCGGTGGCGTCTCACCGGTGTGCGGCGAAGGCCGCGCGAGGCAGGAACGACAACAACGACCGCGTCGCTCGCGGGCGGCGCGTCGGGGGTGAGTGCCATGTTGACGATCGTTGTACTAGGTGGGTTCGGCCTGGTGCTGGTGGTTGCAGCTTTCATCGTGACCGATGTTCTGGCCGGAATCCGGCGGAACGAACCCAGCGGCACGGAAGAGAAGACCGCGGGACGAGTGATCCGGGTGCGTGGCCCGGTCCGCGGCCAACTGGAGAGCGGTGCCCCGGCCGTCTACACCGAGGTCATCGTCGAGTACTACACCCGTCGGGGCGAGGGACCGTACGAGGTCGCCCGCAAGTTCCCGGTCGGGAGCAGGATTACTTACGCCAAGGGTGACCGGGTGATCGTCGCGTACGACGTCCGGACTCCCCGCCGGGCCCGTCTGGCCGGCCGGGTCAGCCACTGGCCGGCCCTGGGGCTGCCTTCCGCAGCTCGGGCGGCCTGACCGTTCATCCTGCTTGAGCCACCCCCGGCTCAAGCAGGGAGATGAGGGGCGAGCAGGTTGTACAGCACCGGCCGGCCCTGATCCAGCACGTACTCCGCCTCGTCCGCGGACAACCGATCCGCCAGATGAGCCAGCGACTCGCCCATCGCGATGCTGAGCGTGACGGCCAGGCGGAAGTCCCGCGAGTCCCGCGCGCCGAACCGCGCCGCGAGCAGCTCCGCGAACTCACCGGCGTGCTGATCGTCGAACTCGCCCGGCTTCGACTCCAGCTCCGGATCGCCGAGCCCGCTCAGCACGACCGCCTTGAACCCCGGATCGGTCCGGTGCATCTCCCGGAACGTGTCCAGCGTGACGTCGACCGCCGCGCGCCAGCTCGACACGTCGGCCAGCCGCTCGCTGACCGCCTCGGTGTAGCGCGCCTGGTTCCGCCGCTCGATCGCCTGGATCAGGCTGCGCTTGTCCGGAAAGTACCGGTACACGCTGCCGACCGCGATCTCGGCCCGTTTCGCGATCCCGCTCGTCGATGCCGCGTCGTACCCGCGCTCGACGACCTCGGCACAGGCCGCGTCGAGGATCCGCTCGACCTGCCGGCTGGCCCGGTCCTGGGTCGGCGTACGGCGGAGCGGATACGCCCCCGAAGTCACCATGTCGCTCATTGTCCATCTTCCGGGGGGACAACGTTGCCACCTTCCTATGACAGATTGCCCTCAATCGCAGTCGACGGAGGGGACGCTTTCGCATGCGCATCAGCAGAACCGCGGTGGCCGGCCTGGCTTCGGTGGCCCTCGCCGCGTCCGGGGTCGCCGGTACGGCGGTCAGCAAGCACGACTCGCACGGCGGGGACAACCTGCGGCTGAACCAGATGCAGGTGGTCGGCTCGCACAACTCGTACCACCGGGAGCTCAGCCCGAACGAGCAGAAGGTCCAGCAGCAGCAGAACGCCGGCTCGGTCGACCTCTGGTACTCGCACGCTCCGATCTCCCAGCAACTCGAGGACCAGAACGTCCGCGCGCTGGAGCTGGACCTGTACCCGGACCCGCAGGGCGGCCTGTACACGTACCCGCTGATCCGGAAGCTGACCGGCCAGGGACCGCTGACCGACCCGGCGATGGCCAAGCCCGGGATCAAGGTCATGCACATCCCCGACTTCGACTACAACACCAACTGCGACACGTTCGTGCTGTGCCTGGAGCAGGTGAAGACCTGGTCCGACGCGCACCCGAGCCACGTGCCGATCGCGATCAACCTCGAACTGAAGCAGTCCGACCCGAACGTGGTCGCGGCCGGCGGCGTCGTCGCGCCGCCGTGGGACGCGGGCAACCTGGACGGCGTCGACACCGAGATCCGCTCGGTGTTCAAGGAGAACGAGATCCTCACGCCGGACGACGTACGCAAGCCCGGCCTGACGCTCGAGAAGTCCGTGCTGACCAAGGGCTGGCCGAAGCTGAAGGACGTCCGCAGTCAGGTGATGTTCTACTTCGACAACGGCGGACCGGGCGCGATCCGCGATACCTACACCGCCGGCAAGCCGAACCTGGAGGGCCGGGCAGTCTTCACCCGCGGGCCGGAGGGTGCACCGGACGCAGCGGTCACCGAGGTGAACGACCCGCGCGGTACGGGCCAGGCCGAGATCCAGCGGCTGGTTCGCAAGGGCTACCTCGTGCGGACCAGGTCCGACGAGCCGATGGCAACGATCCGCGACAAGGACTACACGCGGCTCGGGATCGCTCTGGACAGCGGTGCGCAGTGGGTGACCACGGACTTCCCGGTCGCCGGTATGGCTGCCCGCTACGACAGCGACTTCGTCGCGAAGCTGCCCGGGCACACTCCCGTACGATTCAATCCCGTCACCGCAACCGCGAAGACGGCTGTCTCGGAAGGGTGAGCTGAACATGTCGGAGCACGTGGTCGATGTGAGTTGGAGCCGTGGCGAGTACGACTTCGCCTACGACAGCTACAACCGCGACCATGAGTGGCGCTTCGACGGCGGCATCACGGTGCCCGGTTCGGCGAACCCGAAGTACCTGGGCAACCCGGGCCCGGTCGACCCGGAGGAGGCGTTCGTGGCGGCCCTGTCGTCCTGCCACATGCTCACCTTCTTGTCGATCGCGGCCCGGAAACGCCTGGTAGTCGACGCCTACGACGACCACGCAGTCGGCGTAATGGCCCCGAACGCCGCAGGCCGGCTGGCGATCACGCAGGTAACCCTGCACCCCAAGATCGTCTGGAACGGCCCGGAGCCGGACGCCCAGACGATCGAGAAGATCCACCACCTGTCCCACCAGGAGTGCTTCATAGCAAACTCGGTAACCACCGAGATCACCGTCGCCGTTTGACCTTCTCCAGAACCGGAACGAAGCAGACAAAAACCACCCGCCGGACCGGCCTGAGCCTCGCGCAAGCGGCGTCAGGATGGTCGGCGGGTGGTTTTGGGTGCACCTCTGTGGCGGTGCACCGGTAACGGATCCGGCGGCGCCTCGCACTGGGCGCCTCTGCGTTGGTGCGACTTCCGTGCGGTCTAGCTCGGTGGGCAAGACCGTCCGGCGCGCCGCCGGGGATCCGTTCGTCCGGTTCGCGCCTTACTGCTCGGCGGCGGCGTCGCTCCGGTCGTCTGTGGTCTGGTTGTCGACCGCCAGCAGGTCCTCGAGCTCACGGACCTGCTCGTTGGCCATCGTGGTCATCAGTCGGTGGATCGTCATGCCAGTGAGACGCACCCGGTCCGCAGGTATGACGGGAATCCGCGATGTGACCTGGACCACGTAGGGGACAGCTACTTCTCGTCGAGCCCGTCCAGCCGCAGTGGGACGAGTTTCCGGGCGTCGTCGTACGACGTGCCGGTCAGCTCGAGCAGGTCGATGATCGTGGACCGGAGCTGACCCAGTACGACGACCGCGGACAGGCCGTGCGGCAGGGGCATCACCGCAGTACGGCGGCCGAGCTCGCCCAGCACGCGGTGTGCGGCGACATCGGCGGCCGGCTCGAACAGTGACTCGCCGATCAGGCGGGTGCCGTCGGCGAGGCGCTCGAGCAGCATCGGGTACTCCGCGGGCATCGCCTCGTCCCGCCAGACCGACACCGCACAGCGTCGTACCAGGACCCGGATGTTCCGGATCGCGCGATCCAGCGGTATGACGAGATCGGCGATCTCCTGCACCCGCCCGCGGTGCCGCCGGCGGAACGGCGACAGCCGGACGACCGCGATGCCCTCCTCGGCGGCAGCGCGCAGGTCGTCGAGCTGGGACTCGCTCGACCGGGCGCGGCGGAGCGCATCGGTAACCGCTTCCTCGTCGCGAGAGCGGAGCCCTTCGGCGGTCTCGATCAGGATCTCGGCCAGCTCACTCAGTACGCCGGAGGCTTGCTGCCGCGGACGCCTGATCGCAGCGGCCGGGGCGATCGTGGCGGCCGCCAGCGCGACGAGGCCGCCGAGGACCGCGTCCAGCCAGCGGCTGAAACCGGCGCCTGGATTCGGCAGCAGGGTGGTGACGATCGCGGCCTGGACGCCGGCCTGGGTGACCATCAGATTGCCGGCGCCGAGCAGTACGGCGACGCTCATCGCGAGCGCGATCACGAAGACTATCTGCACCACGCCGGTGCCGAACACGCGAACGAACAGGTCGCCGACGCCGACTCCGACGGCCACGCCGACCATCAGCTCGGCGACCCGCCGCAGCCGCTGGCCGAAGCTGAAGCCGAGGCACACCATCGCCGCGACCGGCGCGAAGAAGGGTGCTTTGTGGTCGAGGACGTACCGGCCGAGCGTCCAGGCGACTCCGGCGGCGAGCGCGCACTGGGCGATGAAGAAGGCCCGGCTGCGCCAGCGTTCGATCCGGAGGCGGATCGAGGCACGCGACCTCCGGGCGGCCTGCGGCGCGATATCGTCGCGCAGCTCCCGCAACTGGTCCAACGTCAGTCTGACCGGATCCACCTGCCCCATTCTGCGTCGAGCTTGATTCCATGGCTTGCGACGCGCCAAGGTTGGGCCATGAGCGAGCGGAGCGAGCGAACAGAAAGCAGAGTCGACCTTGCCGGTCAGGCTGGAGCCGAGCGGAGCGAGGTGGAGGCATGAGCGACAACAACCGTGAGGACTACGGCAGCTACTCCGTAGACGACGAGGATCAGCTGCAGAAGGAGGACACCCTGAACGACCGGGGTGTCGACGATCTGCTCGACGAGGGGTACTCGCCGCCGGAGAAGTGGTCCGCGGGCGAAGGATTCGGTACGACGGCCGACGAGGCGCTCGAGGGCGAGACGCTGGACCAGCGGATCGCCCAGGAGGTCCCGGACACCGACCCGTACGCCGAGGATGGCGAGGACGTCGGCGGCCCGGAGGTCGGCGTACGGCGCTCCGGCCGGCTGGTCGCCTCCGACGAGGGCTCGCGCGGCGACGACGACGATGAGCTGTTCGCCGAAGACGTCGGCATCGACGGTGCCGCGGCAGGAGCCGAAGAGGCAGCCGTCCACGTTGTAGACGACGAAGACAACTTCGAGCTCGAGGACGACGACGAGGAAGACCTCGAGAGCTACGACGACGTAGACCTGGGAGACGTCACCGACCCCGAGGACTGACCAACCCACCCCACCCGAGCCCGGCGCCTCGTGACCGTCTCAGGGGTCAACCCCTGAGACGGCCGGTTGCGGGCCGAGAATCCGGCTCCGCAACCGACCACGTGCGGGGTTGACCCCTGAGACGTTCAGCGGGACGGGGCCGCCTGGGGCGGGCGGGCTAGCGGTGGGTGACGGTTACTACTGAGCCGTGGCGCGGGACCAGAGTGACGTTCTTCGCCTGGGGTGGTTCAGGCTTCGGGTGCGGAGCCTGGAAGTTGTAGGCGCTCAGGGCGGCGCGGAGGATCTCCGTGCCTTCCATCAGCGAGAAGCCGGCGCCGATGCAGCGCCGGGCGCCGCCGCCGAAGGGCATCCAGGTCCCTGGCGCCGGCGGGTCGTCGGACAGGAACCGCTGCGGGCGGAACTCCTCCGGCATCGGGAAGTGCTCGGCATCCCGATGGACCAGTCCGATCGCGGCCATGATCGTCGTACCGCGGGGCAGGCGGTAGCCGGCGATGTCGGTGGTCTCGGTGAGGCGGCGGCCGACCTGGTACACCACGGGATGCACCCGCAGCGCCTCCTTGACCATCGCCTCCAGTTCGTCGTCCGCGCCGGCATCCGCGGCCCGCTGCCCGAACGCGAGATCCTCCGGGCGCCGCGCCAGCTCGTGGAACGCCCAGGCCATCGCGGTCGCCGTCGTCTCGTGCCCGGCCAGCAGCAAGGTGACCAGCTGATCCCGCAGCTCGACGTCGGACCAGTTGCCCGCAGCAAGCAGCCGCGAGAGTACGTCGTTGCGTCCGGCAAACGTCTCGCGGCGCTTGGCGATCTCGTCGTACAGGATCTCGTCGACCTTGCGCTGCGTGTCGAGGTATGTCTTCCACGGCCGGATCCGGAGCAGCGGCGGGTAGAAGCCGCCGAGCATGATCACCGGCGACACCGAGACGATCTTGTCCATCAGCGGGCGCAGGGTGTTCAGCCGGTCGATGTCGGTCACGCCGAAGATCACCTGCAGGATGATCTCGAGCGTCAGGTTCCGCATCCGCTGATGCACTTTGAACGGCTTGTCCACCGGCCATTTCGCGACCTCGGCCTGTGCGAGCTCGAGCACCATCCCGGCGTACCCGCGCAGTGCCGGGCCGGAGAACGCCGGCATCAGCTGCTTGCGCATCCGGACGTGGTCCTCGTCGTCGAGCAGCAGCAACGAGTGCGAGCCCATGATCGGTTCGAGCACCGTATTGCCCTCGCCGGCGTGCATCACCGCGGGCGGGCTGCCGAACACCTCGCGGATGTGGTCCGGCCGGCTCAGTACGACGCAGACCCGGCTCGACGGCACCAACCGGATCGTGAACACGTCGCCGTACTTCGCCCGCATCCGCGGGAAGAACGTCCGGCGGTGACTCGCGAACAGCACCGTCTGCACGAGCGTCGGGAGCTTCGGGCCTGGCGGCAACGTGCGGGCCGTCTGCCGGTCGAGAGTCCGGGAACCGAGCAAGGGTGTCGGAGCCATATCTTCACGCTACGTCAGCCGGGTGAACGCCGGGCGGGTCTTACGACAAGAAATGAGGGCCTGCGACAGTCAATAACCTGTCGTAGGCCCCCATTTCCTGTGCTCAGGCCCGCTTGAAGCGGAGGGTGAGGATTTGGAAGGGGCGGAGGTCGAGGGAGACTCCGTTGTTCGCCAGGTCGCGGTTGGCGAGGTGGCGTTCTAGCAGGTCCACCTCGGTGGCCGATGCCGCCTGGAAGGACGGGGTGATGGTGGCGCGGGAGCGGCCGCCGGTGGATTCGTAGAGGCGGACAATGACGTCGCCCGACTTGTCGTCGGCGAGCTTGACGGCCTCGACGACGATGTTGTCGTTGTCCAGGGCAACGATTGGCTCGACGCCGTCGGTGCCGCTGACGACGCGCTCGGGGAGGTTGATCGCGTAGCCCTCCTCGATCGCCTCCGGGATCCCGGCCCCGACGACCAGCGCGTGGTTCACCACGTGAACGCCCTGGTCGGTCTTCGGGTCGGGGAACCGCGGCGCGCGGATCAGCGAGGTCCGGATCGTGGTCGTCGTACCGCCGTCCTCACGCGCGGTCCGGTTGATGTCGTGGCCGTACGTCGAGTCGTTGACCACGGCAACGCCGTACCCGGGCTCGCCGACGTGCACCCAACGGTGCGCCGCGATCTCGAACTTCGCCGCGTCCCACGAGGTGTTCTGGTGGGTCGGCCGGAAGATGTGCCCGAACTGCGTCTCCGACGCCGACCGGTCTGCGTGCACGTCGACCGGGTACGCCGCCTTGAGGAACTTCTCGGTCTCGTGCCAGTCCATCTCGGTCTCGATGTCGACCCGCTTGGTGCCCGGGCGGACCCGCAGCGTCTGGGTGACGGTGGACCGGCCGAACGAGCGCGTCACGACGACGACGGCCTCGTCGTCGTCGGTGCTGAAGTCGACGCTGTCGACCTCGGTGACGTCGCGGACGTTGTTCTTGTAGAACGAGTCGACGTCCCACGCGTCCCAGTGGTTCGGGGTGTCCACGTGCAGCTGGAGAAGGTTGCCCACGGCACCTGGTGCGATGACCTCGCGCTCGGCGTCGACGTCGTACAGCGAGGTGATCAGGCCGCGCTCGTCGATCGTGACCCGGATCAGGCCGTTGTCGATCACGCCGTTCTCGACGGTGACCGCCGGGCCCGCGGTGGTAGCGACGCCCGCGCCGAGGCCGGCGACGCCGTTGCGGCCGTGCGGCGCGGCGTTGAAGACGATCTGCTCGTCACCTTCGCCGACCAGCGCCTGCTGAGCGCGGGAGATGATCGCGTCGAGCTCGTCGGCGATCTTCGCGTAGGTCCGCTCGGCCTCGCGGTGCACCCACGAGATCGACGAGCCGGGCAGGATGTCGTGGAACTGGTGCAGCAGCGCGATCTTCCACAACCGGTCCAGGTCCTCGTACGGGTACGTGTCGAGCTTGCCTGCGACAACGGCTGCCGTGGTCCACAGCTCGGCCTCGCGGAGCAGGTGCTCGGTCCGCCGGTTGCCCTGCTTGGTCTTGGCCTGCGAGGTGTACGTCGCCCGGTGGATCTCCAGGTAGAGCTCGCCGGACCAGACCGGAGCGTGCTCGCTGTACTCCTCCTCGGCGGCGCTGAAGAACTCGGTCGGGGACTCGATCGTCACCTTCGGCGAGGACTCCAGGTCCTTCACCCGGCGAGCGGTCGCGACGAACTCACGGGTGGGGCCGCCACCGCCGTCGCCGTAGCCGAACGGAACCAGCGAGCGGGTCGCGGCGCCGTTCTCCTGGAAGTTCCGCTGCGCGTGCGCGAGCTCACGACCGGACAGGTCGGAGTTGTACGTGTCGATCGGCGGGAAGTGCGTGAACACCCGGGTCCCGTCCAGACCCTCCCACCAGAAGGTGTGGTGCGGGAACTTGTTCTCCTTGTTCCAGGAGATCTTCTGGGTCAGGAACCACTTCGATCCGGACAGCTTCACCAGCTGCGGCAGCGCCGCGGTGTAGCCGAACGAGTCCGGCAGCCAGACCTCCTGGGTGTCGATCCCGTACTCGTCCAGGAAGAACCGCTTGCCGTGCACGAACTGCCGGGCCAGCGCCTCGCTGCCGGGCAGGTTGGTGTCGGACTCGACCCACATGCCGCCGACCGGGACGATGGTGCCCTCGGCAACGGCCTTCTTCAGCCGCTCCCAGACCTCCGGGTAGTTGTCCTTCACCCAGGCGTGCTGCTGGGCCTGCGAGAACGCGAAGACGAGCTCCGGGTACTCCTCGGCCAGGGTGGCGACGTTGGAGACCGTACGGGCGACCTTGCGCCGCGTCTCCCGCAGCGGCCACAGCCAGGCGGAGTCGATATGCGCGTGCCCGACTGCGGACAGCTGGTGCGCGCTCGCGTGCGCCGGACGGCTCAGTACGTCGGTCAGCTGTGCGCGAGCGTCCGCGGCGGTGCCGGCGACGTTCTCGTAGTCGAGCACGTCCAGCGAACGGCTGATCGCGCGCAGGATCTCGCGACGGCGCGGCTCCTGGGCGGACAGCTCGTTCTGCAGGCTGTCGAGCGCCTCGAGGTCGAGGATCAGGTCCCACACCTCGGCGTTGAACACGGCCAGGTCGGCGCGGGCGAGCTGGTAGATCGGGTGGTCGCCGAGCTTGGCGCCGATGTCGACCTTCGCGTAGGCGTTGTCGAGCGGGATCTCCGGGTTCGCGGCGCCCTCGACGTAGAACTCGACGGTGTCGCCGGCCGAGGCCGCCGTACCGTCCGGGCCGAGGATCGACAGCGGGGCGTAGGTCTGCCGCGGGTGCAGGCCCTTCAGCGGCTTGCCGGAGGTGGTGTGCACCAGGCCCTCGGCGGAGAAGCCGGGGCCGCCGCTGAAGCCGAGGTCGATGACCGCCTCGATCTCGCTGCCGGCCCATTCGGACGGGACCTGGCCGCTGAACTTGAACCACGCGGTGCCCCAGGCCGGACCCCACGGCAGGCCGATCTCGGCCTTCTCGTAGGTCTGCGCCAGCGCCTCGGCGGGGGACACGGGCTCACCGGGTGCGTGCCACACCTCGATGTCCAGCGGGACCGCCGCGCCGTAGATCGCGGGGCGGAGCCGCTCCCGCAGGGCGCGCCTGAGCCGCTCCTCGATGAGTTGACGGTCGTCGTGCACGAAATCAGCCTCCGGGGGAGATCCTCACGCGACCGCTACGGCCGCACGGATGACAACGCTGTCACACCTACCCCTGGCCCGTCCAGACGCAGTTTGGCCACGGTATCCAGGCTTACCTGTCGGTAGCGGTTCGGTTGCGGGCGCGGGCGCGGCTACCGCCGAGGCCCGGTTGTTGTCTAGGTTGTCTGCATGGAACGCCCCCGCCTGCTGACCCCTGCCCGGCCGACCGGGATGACCAGACGCAGCGTTCTCGGCTTCGGAGCCGCGGCTGCGTCGGCCCTGCTGGTGCCCGGTTGCTCCCGCGGCCGAGCGGACGAGCCCGCGCCCGCCGAGGCCGGCACCTTCGTCACCGGCAACCCCGGCGGCGTCTACAACGTCTTCGGCGCGGCGCTCAGCGCACTGGTGAGCGAAGTCACCGGCATGGAGCTGAAGCCGGTGCCGAGCAACGGGTCGGTCGACAACCTGGTCAAGGTCGCGACCCGAACCGCCGACCTCGGCTTCTGTACGTCGGACTCGGCGCTCGCGGCGTACGAGGGCACCGGTCAGTTCAGCAAGGGCCCGCTGCGGTTCAGCGCCCTGGCCCGGGTGTACGACAACTATGTGCACGTCGTGGTGCCGATGGCCTCGAAGGCCAAGGAACTGACCGACCTGAACCCGGCCAAGAACGCGCCCAACCAGAAGATGGTCGTCAGCGTCGGGCCGAAGAACTCGGGCACGCAGGTCATCGCCGACATGATCCTGAACGTCGCGAAGGTCGACGTGAAGCGCGTCAACATGACGCTGGAGGAGTCGGTGGCGGCGCTGGTCCCGAAGGGCAGTGCGCGGCGGGGTTCGATCGACGCGTTCATCTGGAGCGGCGGCGTGCCGACCAAGCCGATCGCGGAGCTGCAGGGCACCCTCGGCTTCCGGCTGCTGGACATCGGCAAGGTGGCCCAGACGATCGCGCTGAAGGAGTTCGGCGGTTTCGTCGTGTCGGCGATCCCGCCGTCGCAGTACGGACTGGCCAGCTCGGTGCAGACGCTGGCGGTCCCGAACTACCTGATCGCGAAGCCGGGGCTGTCGGACTCGTGGGCCTGGTGGACGGTCAACACGCTGTTCCGCCGCCAGAACGACCTGATCCTGAAGCACCCGGAAGCCGGCGCCCTCGACCCTCGCTCGGCCATCTCCACGATGCCGGTCCCGCTACATCCCGCGGCCGAACGCTGGTACCGCCAGAACCACATCTGACCCCGTCCCACCCGCCCCTCCCCGTCCCCCGCCCCGCGCTCCTGGCCGCAGGGTGGGTTATCCCGCGGTGTTGCCGGTTGTCAGGTCTTGCCAGGACGGGAGAACCGGCAAGTCGAGGGGATAACCCCTGGTCAGACGTCGTAGTCGTCGATCAGCGGGACGCGGACCTCGATCACCAGGCCGCCGCCGATCGGCGGGCGGGCGACCACGCGGCCGCCGACCCGGGCCGCCTCGGAGCGGACGATCGCCAGGCCGAGACCGGTGCCTGGCATCTCCCGGTGGTGCGCGCTGCGCCAGAACCGCTCGCCGACCTTCTTCAGGTCGCGTGAGCCAAGCCCCAGGCCGTGGTCGCGGACCGACATCACGACCTCGGTGCCGTCCCGCGTGACCGAGACCTCCACCGGCGGAGCGCCGTACTTCGACGCGTTGTCGAGCAGTACGTCGAGGATGTCGTCGACCTCGAGCTCCGGCGCGACCCCACCGGGGATCATCTCGCCGATGATCAGCTCCAGGTCATCCGCGGCGTACACGGCCTTCCAGCCGACCAGGCGCTCCTTCACTGCCTGGGAAAGGTCCAGCGGCTCCTCGCTGCCGCCGCCGTCGTCGCTGGACGGGCGGTCCGAGCCGGCCAGGCGGGACAGTCGCTGGACGATCCGGCCGAGCCGGTCGATATCGCTGAGCGCGAACCGTGCGGTCGGCGACAGCCGGGACAGGCCCTCGATGTGGATCCGGGCCGACGTCAGCGGCGTACGCAGCTGGTGCGACGCGTCCGCGACGAATTCACGCTCACGCTGACGGGCCTGGTGCAGGCTCAGTGCCATCGAGTTGAAGCTGTCGCCGAGGC
Organism: Kribbella rubisoli; assembly: GCF_004217145.1. Classification (GTDB taxonomy): domain Bacteria; phylum Actinomycetota; class Actinomycetes; order Propionibacteriales; family Kribbellaceae; genus Kribbella; species Kribbella rubisoli. Next base: position 877,736 of record NZ_SHKR01000013.1, read on the forward strand.
GGCGTAGCTCTGGTGCACGGCCGTCGGTCGACACCCGGGTGTCGAGCGCGCCGCGGGTGATCTGGTGGGTCGCGTTGTCCAGGTCCTGCAGCGGCCGCAGCACCCAGCGGGTGATCGGCCGGACGATACCGACGATGATCGCGCCGATGCTGATCAGCAGGCCGCCGAGGAGCAGCAGCAGGCCCCGCTGCACCTGGTCGCGGGCGCTCTCGGTCGGCACCCGCAGTACGGCGGCGCCGAGGACGCTGCCGTTGTTGACGACCGGACGGGACACGATCATCTCGCCGGAGCGCCACGGCCACAGCGCGGGCGGCTCAGGCGGCAGCCGACCGGCCAGCGTGCTGTGCAGGGCTGTCGCGATAGCCGGCTCCTTCACGTCCACACCGGACACGGAGGTCGCGATGACGCGGGAGTCGACGTCGACCACGAAGACCGGCGTGTTGTACAGCTCCTGGTACCGGACTGCGAGCTCACGCAGGTTGGCGATGTCACCGGTCTGCAGCGGGGACTCCGCCATGGTGGCGAACCAGTCCGCGTCGTTGCTCCGGGACAGGAACAGCGTGCGCGACGTACTCGTGGCGATGAAGTTCGCCAGCGGGATGACGGCGACGACGGCCAGCGCGACCACCATCGGGACGAGGGACTGCAGTAGTCGACGACGCAACGGTCAGTCCGAACCCAGGCGGTAGCCGACACCGCGGATGGTCTGGACCAGTTCCGGCCGGCCCAGCTTCGCGCGCAGGCTGGCGACGTGGACGTCCATGGTCCGCGAGGACGCCTCGAAGACCGACTGCCAGGCGTACAGGGCGACCTGTTCACGAGGGACCACCCGGCCGTGGTGAGCGGCCAGCACTGCTAGCACGTCGAACTCCTTGCGGGTCAGGCTGATGGGCTTGTCCGCCACCTGAACCGTGCGAGCCTCGATATCCACGGTCAGGTCGCCGACGGTCACCCGGGGGCGGGGCTGCAAGAGACCGGTACGACGTAGTACAGCATCGATGCGGGCCAGCAGTTCGGAAATCGCGAACGGTTTGACCACGTAGTCGTCGGCGCCGCTGCGCAGGCCGCGCACCCGGTCCGCGGCCTCGCCGCGCGCCGTCACCGCGATCACCGGCACATCGGACACCGTGCGGATCTGCCGGCAGACGTTGATGCCGTCCCCGTCCGGCAGTCCCAGGTCCAGCAGGACCAGGTCGCCGGGATCCGCCGCCAGGGCGTCCGCGGCGGTGCGAACGTGCGTCACCATCAAGCCGTAGCGCCGCAAAGCGGGTATCAGGGCATTGGCGATATCGAGATCGTCCTCGACCAGCAGAATCCGGACCGCGCCACTCATGCGGTGATCGTAGGCCAGGTCACGCCCTCATGTGTCAGATCTTGGTAAAGACGTAATCACGCGACTCCGCGCAGTGTTCGGCAACATTAGCCTTCCGACCACAGGAGGGAACCGGTAGATGACTGTCGGTGTTCGTACCGGGGGAAGCGTGACCACGCCCTCCGAGGAAGAACTGGCCGAGTATGAGCAGGAACGCCCCGCTCGGCGGCTCAGGCCTGCCCTGGACCTGGTTGTTTCGGTCTGGTGCGCAATCGTCAGCGTCGGCGTCCTTGCACAGGTTTTCTTCCCACTACCACAAGGCACGCAGTTCTACTTGGTGATCTTTCTCGCAGCGGTTCTGCCGATCACGCTGCTGTGTTATCGCGGGTTTCGTCTTCCCGGCCGGGCCCGCACGCATGACGATCCGGGTGTCGTCGACTGGATTCTCGCTGCTGTCGCGTTGGCGGTCTGCGTCTATCCGCTGTTCGACTTCGACGGATTTCTCGAACGCCGGCAGACGCCGACGACGCTCGACATCGTCGCCGGCGCCCTGCTGCTGATCTTGTTGCTCGAGGCCTGCCGTCGTACGACGGGTTGGGTCTTGCCGGTCTTCAGCCTGGTGTTCATCGCCTACGCGTACTACGGGGGCTACCTGCCCTACACGTGGTCGCTCGCCCATCAGGGCTTCAACTTCGACGCGATCATCGCGCAGTTCACGATGGGCACGGCGGGGTTCTACGGGACACCGCTGAGCGTCGCGGCGTCGTACATCGTGCTGTTCACCATCTACGGCGCCGTGCTCGACTACTCGGGGGCCGGCAAGTTCTTCATCGACCTGTCCTTCGCGGCCTTCAAACGCAGCCGTACGGCGCCGGGCCGAACGGTCACGCTGGCGGGCTTCCTGCTCGGCAGCGTGTCAGGCTCCGGTACGGCGACCGCCGTGTCGCTCGGCACCGTGTCGTGGCCGATCCTGCGCCGGGCCGGCTACCCGCCCGAACCGGCAGGCGGAATGCTCGCCGCATCCGGCATCGGCGCGATCCTGTCGCCGCCGACACTGGGCGCGGCCGCGTTCATCATCGCGGAGTTCCTGCAGGTGTCGTATCTGAAGGTCCTCGGGTTCGCCGTGATCCCGACGATCCTGTATTACCTGGGGATCCTGCTCGCGATCGAGATCGATGCCCGCAAGCACGGTACGACGTCCGCGGAGACGTCGACGGACTCGGCGTGGCGGTTGCTGCTGCGGTTCGGGTACCACTTCCTGTCGTTGTTCGTGATCATCGCGTTCATGGCGGTCGACGTACCGCCGTTCAAGGCTGTCGTCTACGCGGTGATCATCCAGTTCGGGTTGTCGTTCCTGGATCGCGAGCACCGGCTGACGGGTCGGCCGCTGTTCAAGGCGCTTGCCCAGGGCACCCGTTCGGTGCTGCCGGTGGCGGCGACGTGCGCGACCGCGGGCGTGATCGTCGCGGTCACCACCCAGACCGGGCTCGGGCTGAACCTGGCCGAGATCATCGTCAACGCGGCGCAGGGGCTGACCTCGAACCACACCGCGGTGCTGATCCTGACCGTGGTGCTGTCCGGGGTCGCTGTCCTGATCCTCGGGCTCGCGGTGCCGGTGACGGCGTCGTTCATCATCGCGGCGGTGATCATCTCGCCGGCGCTGGTGAACCTCGGGGTGACGCAGCCCGAGGCGTACATGTTCATCTTCTATTACGCCGTACTCTCCGAAGTCTCGCCGCCGACCGCGCTGGCCGCGGTCGCGACGGCGGCGATCACCGGCGGCAAGGTGATGCCGACGATGTGGCAGGCGTGGAAATACACGCTGCCGGCGTTCCTGGTGCCGTTCGCGTTCGTGCTCACCGACAACGGCGCGCACCTGCTCGGTCAGGGATCGTTCGTCGGGATGGTGTGGACCACGCTGGTGTCGATGCTCGCCGTCGCCGCACTTGCTGTCGTGACAGGCGGTTGGGTGTTCGTCCGGGCGACCTGGCTCGAGCGGGCGGTCTGCGTACCTGCCGCGGCGTTGCTGCTCTACCTGGCGCCCGTAACCATCACCGTCGGAATCGGTTTGCTACTTGTTGCCGTCGTCATCAATGTGGTCCGGCGGCAGCGCCAGGCCTCTTCCGTGGAAGGAACCGTCGCCTCATGAGACTCCGCACCACTGTCGTGGCGCTTGTTGCTGTCGTCTCGCTTGCCGCCTGTGGCGGTCAGCGTGAACCTGCCGGGTCCTCGGACGGGGGCGGGCGACTGACGATTGCCACCGGCAACACGACGGGGGTGTACTACCAGCTCGGTGGTGCGCTGGCCTCGGTGATCTCTTCCAAGGTGTCCGGGTATCGCGCGACCGCCAGTGAGACCGGGGCGTCGGTGCAGAACATCCAGGGCCTGGTGGCGGGGAACTACGACATCGCCTTCTCGCTGGGTGACTCGGCATCGGACGCGGTGAAGGGCGAGAACAGCTTCAAGTCCAAGCAGGACGTGGTCGCGCTGACGCGGTTGTACAACAACTACACGCAGGTCGCCGTACGGACGTCGGCCGGGGTCAACTCGATCGCGGACCTGAAGGGCAAGCGGGTCTCGACCGGTTCGCCGAACTCGGGGACCGAGGTGATCGCGCGCCGGCTGCTGGAGGCGGCTGGGCTGGACCCGGCTCACGATGTCACTGCCCAGCGGCTGGGGTTGCCGGAGTCGGTGGACGCGATGAAGTCCGGCTCGATCGACGCACTGGTCTGGTCCGGCGGCCTGCCTACCGGCGGGATCACCGACCTGACCACGAGCCTCGGCAAAGGTGTGAAGCTCTTGCCGATCACGGACCTGTTGCCGAAAATGCAGGAGAAGTACGGTTCGGTCTACACGCAGGCGCCGATCCCCGCAGCGACGTACAAGCAGGCGGCCGACGTACCGACGATCGTCGTGCCGAACGTGCTGCTCGTCCGCAAGGACATGAAGGACGAGCTCGCCGAACAGTTGACGAAGGTCATCTACGACAACATGGATGCGCTGGTCGCGGTGAACGCGGCCGCGAAGGGCATCACGCTCGAGAACGCTGAGAAGACCGACCCGGTGCCGTTGCACCCCGGCGCGAAGAAGGCGATCGACGGGCTGAAATAGCAGCTTGCTGGTTTACCGGGTGGGTACCGGGCCTGAAGGGGTCCGGAGCGGCTCGTGACCAGCTCACAGACCGTCCTCCCCCGCACACCAGGCGCAGCGGGGGAGGACGCAGGGCCCGTCTCCGCACACCAGGCGCAGCGGCGACGGGGCCGATGCCGGCCCCACAACCAGGCGCAGTGAGTGCCGGCAGACCGGGCCTATCCAGCGGAGGCATCCGTCGGGTGGGCCCGGTCACCCTTGTCTAGCGCGGTTCCTCTTCGTGCATCGGTGTGCCGTACAGGTAGTGGGACAGCGCGGAGTCGCGCTTGGGGTGCGCGTGGTACTTGATCGGCACCACGCGTGCCTCGGCGCTGTCCCACGCGTTGTCGGCCATCCGCCAGATCCGGTGCGCGAGCCGGCCGGCCATCCCGGTGTGGGGCGAGGCCGGGTGCGCGCGGGTCGGCGCGACCTCCTCCGCCTCCAGCAGGTCTTCGGTCAGCGTGTTGACATCCAAGCTCTCGAGCTGCTCGCAGATCTGGCGGCTGTACGTCGCCTCCATCTGCTCGTGCTCTCCGAGTAGCCGGTCGATGTGCTGCCACAGGTCGCCGGGCTGGAGATCCAGGAAGCGGCTGTCGCCGTACTGCCGTCCTTTGAGGAAGCGCAGCGAGCGCTCAAGTTCCTTGACGTTGCCGACGTACATGGTGACCATGTGCGCGCCGTCGGGGAGACGCTGGACGTGCGGGAGGAGCACGTCTTCGGCAGCGGCCAGGTGCTGCGCGGCAATTGCGTAGAACCAGTCCGTCTGGTGCCTGTTCTCAGGGTGGGCCGCATCCGGGTGATGCGCCGGCTCGGCCAGCTCCCGGATCTTCGCGTGTTCGTAACGCAGGGCCATTTCGAGCGTCGAAGCGGTCATCTCAACCACCTCCAGAAGGTCTACATCCAGCGTGTGCCCATCCTGGCCGGACCGCAACCACCCCACCCCGCTCCGTAACCTTCTGGCAAGAGAAGCGCCCGCCGCAAGGGGTACGGCGGGCGCTTCGGCCTGGTGGTTCGGGGGCGACGGTCAGCCGTCCGAGCTCTTCTTCCAGAGGTTGATGCCGGCTTCGACGGCGTCGGCGTCGATGGCCTCGAGCTCGTCGGGGGAGAACTTCAGGTTGCGGACGGTGGCGAGGCTGTCCTCGAGCTGGGCGACGCTTGAGGCGCCGATCAGCGCGCTGGTGACGCGGTCGTCGCGGAGCGTCCAGGCGAGGGCCAGCTGGGCGACGGACTGGCCGCGCTCCTCGGCGATCTCGGCCAGCGCGCGGACGTGCTTGAGGGTGTCCTCGGTCAGCGAATCCGGGTTGAGGGACTTGCCCTGCGCCGCGCGGGAGTCGGAGGGGATGCCGTCCAGGTAGCGGTTCGTGAGCACGCCCTGCGCCAGCGGCGAGAACGCGATCACGCCGACACCGAGCTCACCGACGGCGTCGAGGAGGTCCTCCTCGATCCAGCGGTTCAGCATCGAGTACGACGGCTGGTGGATCAGCAGCGGCGTACCCAGCTCGCCCAGGATCCGGGCAGCCTCGCGGGTGCGGTCCGCGGAGTACGACGAGATGCCGGCGTACAGCGCCTTGCCCGAGCGGACGGCCGCGTCGAGCGCGCCCATCGTCTCCTCGAGCGGGGTGTCCGGGTCGAACCGGTGCGAGTAGAAGATGTCGACGTAGTCGAGGCCCATCCGGCTCAGCGACTGGTCGAGCGAGGCGAGCAGGTACTTCCGCGAGCCGCCGCCCTGACCGTACGGCCCCGGCCACATGTCGTAACCGGCCTTGGTCGAGATGATCAGCTCGTCGCGGTACTTGGCGAAGTCGCGCGCGAAGTGCGTCCCGAAGTTGGTCTCGGCGGAGCCGTACGGCGGGCCGTAGTTGTTCGCCAGGTCGAAGTGCGTGACGCCGAGGTCGAACGCCCGCCGCAGGATGTCGCGCTGTGTCACGAACGGCTTGTCGTCGCCGAAGTTGTGCCACAACCCCAACGAGATCGCCGGCAACTGCAGCCCACTCCGCCCGGTCCGCCGGTAACTCATCTGGTCGTCATACCGGCCTTCGGCCGCCACATAATCAGTCACGGAACCCCAGTCTGCCCCATCCCCAACCAATCGCAAACCCCTTGTTTTCAAGCAGAAACCCCACAACTAACACCAAGAACCCCACCTTCTTGATCAGTACTCCGTTGAGGTCAGGCGAGGCCGGGCCAGGGTGGGGGTGGGGTGGTGGTGAAGAAGTGGAGGAGGTTGAGGAGGCGGCTGGTGGTGGGGGCGGTCCAGTGGCGTTGGTTGGGCCAGGGTGGGGCTGGGAGTTTGGCCAGGGCCCAGGAGAGGTGGAACCAGAGGATGGCGGCGGCCAGGTCTTCCTCGGTGTCGGGGGATTGGGCGGCGTACGTGGGGAGGATCTTGGCTACCTGGGTCAGCGGGAGTTTGGCGAACTCCATGGCGCGTGGGGCCCAGGCGGCGTCGCCCCAGTCGATGAGGGCTCGGAGCTCGTTGCCGGGGCCGGCGAGAAGGTTGTGTGCGGCAACGTCTCCGTGGATGAGGACCTTGGGTCCGCTGTCGTCGAAGCGTTCGGCGAGCCGGGTGAACCAACCGGTCAGCCAGCTTGCTGTTGCTGGGTCCACATAACCGCGGGTCGCAAGGTCGTCGACCGTCCGCCACGGGTCGCCCCAGTCGTCCTCCGGCACGCCGGGGAGATCCAGAGCCCGCCGCGGTCGAGACTCGCCGCCATCACCGCGCCGGTCTCCTGGCCGAGCTTCGGTGCGGAGGTCCTGTGGTGTGGGCGCGTCGGCCGGCGTGCGTTCGAGTTGGTGGAGGCGGGCGAGCTCTTCGGCGAGGCCGGTGGGGGCTTCGGTTGGTTCGGCGCCGTGGATGCGCTCCATGACGACGTACGGAGCGGCGAGGAGGCGGTGGGTTTCGTCGTACTCGAGGATCTCGGGGGTCAGGACGCCGACGAGGCGGGCGGCGGGGACGACGTGGGTTTCTTTGCGGAGGTCGTCCTCGTAGCCGGGGCGGGAGGCTCGGAGGAACAGGTCGTCGCCGAGGATGAAGGCGCGGTTGGCCACACCGCCCGCTACCTCTTTCACGTGTTCGGCGTCGACGCCGTGGCGGCGGGCGACAGTGGTCACCTGGTGCAGGAAATCGTGATGCTCGGGCAATCCACTTCTCCGTCGCGCGCGGGAGTCGCCGGCCGGATCCCCGAGGCGGGGTGGGGCGGCATCCACCGAGTTTGATGTACTGCGGGCGTGCGTGTCGATGTAGATCCGGAGACCGTCGGGCGACGAGAGTTCTACGCGCTGCTGAACTCTGTGGTGGTGCCGCGACCGATCGCGTGGGTGTCGAGCCGCTCGGCCGACGGCGTGCTGAACCTCGCGCCGCACTCGTTCTTCACGGTCTCGTGCGTCAGGCCGCCGATGGTCCAGTTCACCTCGGTCGGGCGGAAGGACAGCCTGAACAACGTCGAGGCGACCGGCGAGTTCGTCGTGAACTTCGCCGCGGAACCGCTCTATGAGCAGGTGAACGCCTCCGGGACCAACTTCCCGCCGGAGGTCTCGGAGTTCGAGGCGATCGGCGTGACCACCGAACCGTCGCGAACTGTCTCCGTCCCACGGGTCGCCGAGTCGCCGGTCGCGATCGAGTGCACCCTGCACACCACCCTCGAACTCGGCGACTGCACGCTCGTGATCGGTCAGGTCCGGCACCTCGCGATCGACGCCGCGATGATGGACGGCGATCACCCCGAGGTACGTCGACTCCGCCCGCTCGCGCGTCTCGGCAAGGACGAGTGGACCACCCTCGGCGAGGTCCGATCGATCACGCGCATCCGCCACTCCGACTGGCCTGGTCACTTCACACCTCCTGATACTTCGAGTTAGTTGCTCAGGGCACCTGTCATGACCGCGGCGGCAGCTCCGACGTGGCCAGCACCTTGGTGAGGGTTTCGAGCTCGGAGGACAACCGCAGCGGCGTGTAGTCCGGCGACACCGTCGTAGCCGGAAGCCAACGGAAGTCCGGCGTCACCATGAAGACCTCGGGTGACAGCGGACCAGGATCGTGAGCGTGACTGCGGGCCGCGACGTTGAGCAGCAGACCCAGAGCGGGGATGACGGACAGGTCCCGGATCACGTGCAGCATGAGCGTGTCTCGCGCCGGCACCGCCGCGAGCACGCCGTGTGGTGCATGGTCGACGTGCAGGGACTCGCGGAGAACGGTGTCGAGGACGAGCGCCCGTGAGGCCGCGAACGGCGTCCCGGTGATGAAGTCGACCTGTAGATCCTCGTGTTCGACATGCTCGACGTGGTCGGTCAGGCCGCGGAGATTGGCCAGGCCGAAGCGCTCGGCATCCGCCCAGGTGATGCCCATGTCCGCAGGCTCGAGGAACATCGTCACGATCCCGTCGTCGGTCGTGGACGGCACGGACAGCAGACCGGGCAGGAAGTCGGGCCGGTCCGCGGTCCAGCTGGCAGGCAGCGCGTCGCGAGGGACGAGACGCTGGATCAGCTCGCGCTCCGGATCTGTCGGTGGTGTCGGGGGACCTTGCCGGAGCTGCTCCAGCAGTTGGTCGAAGTGCTCCTCGACGAGCACCGGCCAGTGGGCCTCGTCGAACTGGGCGACGATGCGGGCGAGGTTACTCAGACCGAGCACGGGGTTGTCGGCGGAGCGATCGGCCGGGACCAGAGCCGCGCCGCCCTGGTAGGCGAGATCGAGCCCGAGCTCGGCCGCGGCGGACAGTGCGAGGTGAACGAGTCGGGCGGCCTGGCGGCGGGACAGTGGCGTCAGGATGAGGTCGGGACGGTCGGAGTTGTTGCCTTGGGCATATTCGGTGGCTGCGTCGATGGTCATTGTGGTCCTCCTTCTCGGCAGAGAAAGTACGAGGATCGGCGCCCTCCGGAGACCGCGATTTCCGAATCTGTGGACAACTCCCGGGATACTCTGCGCAGACCCATCAGGGACCCCGAAGGAGCCTGTATGTCCAGCAGCCCGTCGTCGCGGCCGACCTCCGAGACCCGGCTGTCGCTATCGCACATCACCGCCCAGAACGAGACCAATCTGCTCGGGACCGTGCACGGCGGCGTGATCATGACGCTGGTCGACTCGGTCGCGGGCGTCGTCGCTGCGCGCCACTCGGGCGGGCCTGCGGTCACGGCGTCGATGGACGAGATGGTGTTCCTCGTCCCGGTGCGGGTCGGTGATGTCGTGCATTTCAGCGCGCAGGTGAACTGGACCGGGCGCAGTTCGATGGAGGTCGGCGTACGGATCACGGCCGATCGGTGGGACGCGGTGGGTCCGCAGATGCACGTAGCGTCGGCGTACCTGGTGTTTGTCGCGGTGGACGAGGAGGGCAAGCCGCGTGAGGTGCCGCAGGTCGTTCCGGTGACGGACGAGGACCGGCGGCGGTTGCGCGAGGCCGAGATCCGCCGGAGTCACCGGCTGGCCCGCCGCGCGGCCATCATCGCCTCCCGTGAGCAGTCGGGCGAAGAAGCGGACGAGGAGCGATGAAGCTCCTCAGCGGGGCCCGGCGGAACCCGTCGGCCGTGCTGCTCGTCGTGCAGTTGCTCGGCGTGCTGGTCTACCCGGCGATGGAGGGATCACGGCCCGGTCGCGTCGCGTTCGAGATTCTCGGCATCGTCGTACTCGTGCTCGCGGTCTTCTCCGTCCGCGCGACTCCAGGACTCACCTGGGTCAGCATCTGCCTGGGCATCCCGGCCGTCGGACTGTCGTTGCTCGACGCGTTCGATCCGACCGATCCGGTGGTCGCGATCTCCGCAGTACTGCACGCCGCCTTCTACTTCTACGCTGCGTACAGCTTGCTCCGCTACATGCTGTCCGACCATGACGTCAGCGTCGACGAGCTCTTCGCGACCGGCGCGACTTTCACCTTGGTGGCTTGGGGTTTCGCCTACCTGTACGTGTTCGTGCAGGTCCTCGTCCCAGCCAGCTTCACCGCGGCCGTTGACCCAAGCAACGATCGCACGTGGATGGAGCTGCTCTTCCTGAGCTTCACCACGCTCTCCAGCACCGGCCTGAGCGATGTCGTCCCGATCACCTCATGGGGACGATCGGTGGTCATGATCGAGCAGCTGGCCGGTCTCGGGTACGTCGCGATGGTCGTGTCCCGCCTCGTCGGCCTCACTGTCACCAAACGCAGCAACACCTAGACCCGCGGCCACCCGGCCAGCAGATCAGCTGCTGCTCGCGCGGCAACCGCAGGCGCCTCGGTCATCGCCGCGACCCGGTAGCTGACGAGCGCGCCCTCGTGGAGCAGCAGCAGACGATCCGCAAGCTCACCCGGATCTGCGAGACCAGCCGCGCGCGCCTGCGCTTCGAACTCGGACCGCATCCACCGCTTCTGACCAACGATCACAGGCATCGCCGGGTGGTCCGGCGCCGCCAGCTCCACGCTCGCATTGATGAATCCGCAACCGTTGCGCGACCCGGCCAGCCAGTCCGTCAGCGCCGCGAACAACGCCAGGATCACGTCCTCCGGCGTCGCCGGCTGCCGCGCGGTCAGCTGCTCGTCGAGGAACAGATGCCAGGCGCGGTCCCGCTCCTCGAGGTACGCCGCGATCAGCCGATCCTTCGACCCGAACCGGTCGTACAGCGTCTTCTTGGTGACGTCCGCCGCCGCAGCGATGGCATCGACACCGACCGTCCGGATGCCCTGCTCGTAGAAGAGCGTCGACGCGGCCGCGAGAATGCGCTCGCCGGCCGGTGTCAGCCGGGGCGCCGCACGCACCTGCCGATCCACGATCAGTCTCACCTGCTGGTCAAGCATACTGACAGTATACCGACCGGTGTGGTTACCGTCGCTGTCATGACCACGCAGAAGGCGCTCACGCTGGCGGCCGGAGCCGGGTTCGTCGTGTTCTGGAGCTGCGGCTTCATCGGCGCCCGCTGGGGTACGCAGTACACGAACGCGTTCGACCTGCTCGCCTGGCGATTTCTCGTCGCGGGCGCGATCGCCGCTGTCCTCCTTGCGATCAGGCGGCCGCGGATCTCCCGCCGGGATCTTGCGACGCAGATCTCGATGGCATTCCTGACCCAGTTCGTCTACCTCGGCCTGATCTTCACCGGTATCGACCAGGGGATCACGGCCGGCGTGACCGCACTCATCGGCTCGCTGCAGCCGCTGCTGATCGCGACCGTGGCCGGGCCGCTGCTGGACGAACGCGTCAGCCAACGCCAATGGCTCGGCCTGATTCTCGGACTGGCGGGTGTGGGCCTGGTTGTGGCCGACGACCTCGGAGCCGGCCACGGGTCGCCGCTGCTGTTCCTCCTCCCGATCGGTGGCCTCCTCGGACTCGTGGCGGGCACGTGCCTGGAGCGCTCTCGCAAACCGAGCACGAGATCGCTCGATGCACTGGCCGTGCAGAGTCTCGTGTCAGCTGTTCTCTTCACTGCGTTGGCCACCTCGACCCACAGGATGACTGTGCCGGAGCAGCCCGGCTTCTACGGCGCAGTGCTCTGGCTAGTACTGCTGGCGACCGGTGGCGGCTGGGGTTTGTACCTGGTCAACCTCAAACTCTCCGGCGCAACCCGCATCAGCTCACTGCTCTATCTGGTCCCGCCGACGACGATGGTGTTCTCGTTCCTGCTCTTCCACGAGACGATCGGCGCGCTCGCTGTCGCGGGCATGCTGGTGTGTGCGGTCGCCGTACTGCTGATCCGGATCGGTGAACAAGTACGCTGCGGGGATGGCGGAGACCCGGTGGCTGGACCAACGAGAAGCACAGGCCTGGCGCGCGTACATCGCGGCGCAACGAGTAGTGAGTAGCCGCATCGAGCAACAGCTGCAACGCGATGCCGGAATTCCCCACACGTACTACGAGATCCTGGTCCGGCTGTCCGAGGCGCCGGGCAACCGGCTGCGGATGAGTGAGCTCGCGGTCGCGACGCAGGGCTCGCGCAGCCGGCTCTCGCACGCGGTCAATCGGCTCGAGCAGAACGGCTGGGTCAAGCGCGAGGGCATCGAGTCCGACCGCCGCGGCCAGGTCGCGATCCTCACCGAGCTCGGCCGGCAGAAGCTCATCGACACGGCTCCCGGCCACGTCGAGGAGGTGCGCAAGTCGATCTTCGACGCGCTGACGGCGGAGCAGGTCGAGCACCTGTACGACGTGTGCGCAACCCTGGCCCGGCACTCCGGAGACACCGTTGACCGCGCCGCCTGGGAGCGAAACTGAGATGAGGCGACCGGTCGCGCTGATCGCGCTGACTGCTCTCGTGGTCGCCGGCTGCGGCGACAGCAACTCACCAACCGCAGGTCCAAGCACAGTGCCGTCCTCCTCGGTGCCGATCGAGCCGACCGAGCAGCCAAGCGAGGAGCCCAGCAGTCCAGCAACCGAGACCCCACCCCCGACGGCGACCGACACACCGACCGACGCGGTGAACTGCATCGACCAGAAGCTGCAGAGCCTCACACTGCGCGAACAGGCCGCCCAGCTCATCATGACCGGCATCGACGCCAGCGGCATGACATCCGCCCAGAAGGCCGTCGTAGAGCAGAAGTCCGGCAGCGTCTTCCTGATGGGCACCAGCGGCAGCCTCGCCCACACTCGCTCGGCGATGAGCGCGGTCAACACTGCAGCCACAGTGAAGGGCGTCCGGCCGCTCATCGCCGCGGACCAAGAGGGCGGCCAGATCCAGCGTCTCAAGGGCTCCGGCTTCGATCGCATCCCCGCAGCAACGGTCCAAGGCACCTGGTCCAGCTCGAAGCTCACCACACAGGCGCAGGTCTGGGGCAGCCAGCTGAAGCAGGCCGGCGTCAACGTCGACCTCGCCCCGGTGGCCGACGTCGTGCCCAGCTCGCTGAAGTCGCAGAACGCTCCGATCGGCCAGCTCAACCGCGAGTACGGCGACACGCCGGCGGAAGCGAGCCGCGGCGTACAGGCGTTCGTGCAGGGGATGCGCAAGGCCGGCGTCGCGACCTCGGTCAAGCACTTCCCGGGGCTCGGGCGGGTCCGCGGCAACACCGACTTCTCCTCAGGTGTCGTCGACAACGTCACGGTTCGCGGTGACGCCGACCTGCAGCCGTTCGCCGACGGGATCAAGGCCGGTGCGTCGATGGTGATGATCTCGACGGTCACGTACACCAAGATCGACCCCAAGAACCGCGCGATCTTCTCGCCGACCGTCATCCAGGGCATGGTCCGCGGCGACCTGGGCTGGCAGGGCGTCGTGATCACCGACGACGTCGGCGCGGCCGCCGAGGTCGCATCGGTCCCGGCCGGTGCCCGCGCGACGCGGTTCGTGGCGGCCGGCGGCGACATCGTCATCAACGCCAAGGCCGGGCTGACCACGACGATGGTGGACGCACTCGTCGCCAGGGCGCAGGAGGACAAGACGTTCGCCGCGAAGCTGACGAGTAGCGTGCGGCGTGTGCTGACGCTGAAACAGGACCACGGCCTGGTGGGTTGCGGATGACCGAGGAGGAGCCCGACTACCGGTTCACGCTGGCAAACGAGCGCACCTACCTCGCCTACCTGCGTACGTCGCTCGCCTGCTACGCCGGTGGATTGTCCGCGGTGCAGTTCCTCGACCTCGGCCCGGATCGCTGGCCGGCCCGGATCATCGGTGTGATTCTGGTCTGCGCCGGGATCGTCACGACGGCCGGTGCGTTCCGCCGCTGGCAGCAGAACCTGACCGCGATCCGGCGCGGCGGCGCGCTGCCGGTCACCCGGCTGCCGTTGATGCTCGGGGCAACGATCGCGGTCGTCGGCCTGATCGGCCTGCTGTTCTCACTGTGGCGATGAGCACACCGGATCCCGGCCGGCAGCCGGAGCGGACCTTGCTCGCGTGGCGTCGTACGGCGCTCGGCCTGATTGCCAACGGCATCCTGCTGCTTGCCTCCGGCCACGGATCGTCGGACGTCCGCACCGGGCTCGGAATCGTCGTACTGGTGCTGTCTTTAGGCTGCTGGACCGCCGTCAGCGCCGTCTACCGCCGGACAGCCGGCGGCGCGATTCACTTCCTCGGCCACCAGCATGTACTCCGGGTTGCGGCCGGCCTGGTGCTGGTGGTCGGGCTCTTCGATCTGTACGCCGTGATAACACACTGAAACCGATCAGTTACCGACTGTGCAACGCTCAACTGCCCAGTTCATCACAACGCGATACGTTGCCGTGGGCGGATGCCGCATCAACTGGATGTTCCCCCTAGCATGTTCACGGTTTGTCCCTCGTTCACCCGGAGCTTGAAGTGCCGTTACGTCTGCGTCCGAACGACCCGACGTTCTACGACCTTTTCACCGAGTCCGCCAACCACCTCGTGGACGGATCCCGGATCATGGCCGAATTGCTCGGCAGTACGGCGGGCACCGGGCTGTCCGCGAGCCATCAGATCGCCGCCCAGATGAAGGACGCGGAGCACGCGGCCGACGAGACCACCCACTCGATCATCCGCCGGGTGAACTCGACGTTCGTCACCCCGTTCGACCGCGAGGACATCTACCGGCTGGCCTCCGACCTCGACGACGTGATGGATTTCATGGAGGAGGCGGTCGACACCGTCCACCTCTTCAACCTGGAGAAGCTGCCGGAGGAGATCGCCGAGCAGATCGAAGTACTCCAGCGGATGGCGCAGTTGACTGCCGAGACGATGCCCAGGCTGCGGACCATGAAGGACCTGGCCGAGTACTGGATCGAGATCAACCGCCTGGAGAACACCGGTGACGCGGTCCACCGCAGGTTGATCGCGAAACTCTTCAGCGGTGAGTACGAGGCGCTGACCGTGATGAAGCTCAAGACCGTGGTCGACCTGCTGGAGGCCGCGATCGACGCGTTCGAGCACGTTGCCAACACGGTCGAGCAGATCGCCGTCAAGGAGAGCTGAGCGTGGAGCTCGCGCTCGTCATTGTCCTCGTCATCATCGCGCTCGGTTTCGACTACACCAACGGCTTCCACGACGCCGCCAATGCGATCGCGACCTCGGTTTCGACGCGCGCACTCACGCCCCGGGTCGCGCTGGCGATGGCTGCGGTGTGCAATTTCGTCGGTGCGCTGGCCGGCACCGAGGTGGCCGAGACGGTCGGCAAAGGCATCATCGCCGCCCCGGCCGGGACACACGGCCTGGTGATCGTGATCGCAGCGCTGATCGGCGCCATCACCTGGAACCTGATCACCTGGTACTTCGGCCTGCCGAGCTCCTCCACGCACGCGCTGATCGGCGGCCTGATCGGCGCCGGGCTCGCCTCGTCGAGCGTCGTGATGTGGTCCGGCATCCTCGACAAGGTCGTCATCCCGATGGTGCTGTCGCCCGCTATCGGCTTCTTCGGCGCGTTCGCGCTGATGATCGCGATTCTGTGGGCGTTCCGGCGCCGCAACCCCGGCAGGACCACCCGCGGATTCCGGATGGCGCAGTCGTTGTCGGCCGCGGCGGTGGCGCTCGGGCACGGCCTGCAGGACGCGCAGAAGACGATGGGCGTGATCTTCCTGGCCCTGCTCACCACTGGCCATGTGGACCAGAACGACGGTATCCCGCTGTGGGTCAAGCTCTCCGCCGCTACGGCGATCTCGCTCGGCACGTACTCCGGTGGCTGGCGGATCATGCGCACGCTGGGCCGCCGGATCATCCACCTGGACCCGGCCAGGGGATTCGCCTCCGAGGCGGTCACCGCGACCGTGCTGTACGTGATGGCGATCGGCCTGCACGCGCCCGTGTCCACGACGCACACGATCACGTCGGCGGTGATGGGGTCCGGCGCGACCAAGCGGCTGTCGGCGGTCCGCTGGGGCGTCGCGCAGAACATCGTCACCGCGTGGGTGCTGACCATCCCGGCCGCCGGCGTCATCGCGGCGCTGTGTTATTGGCTCGTCCATCTGATCTTCGAGTAGCTTCGGGGCCAGTTGTTCATTTCGAATTCACCCACCAGGCCTACCGTCGATCCACGGTGCACATCGTGGGGGGTTTGATCGAGATGGACCTGTCGTTCCTCGTCGTCGTGGTGATCATCACCGCGTTGGTGTTCGACTTCACCAACGGCTTCCATGACACCGCCAACGCGATGGCGACGTCCATCGCGACCGGTGCACTCAGACCCAAGGTCGCGGTCGCTCTGTCCGCGGTGCTCAACCTGGTCGGCGCCTTCATCTCCACCGCGGTGGCCAAGACGATCTCGGGCGGCCTCGTCGACGACTCGAAGATCACCGTGCCGATCATCTTCGGCGGCTTGGTCGGCGCGATCCTGTGGAACGTGGTGACCTGGTACTTCGGCCTGCCGAGCTCCTCGTCGCACGCCCTGTTCGGCGGCCTGATCGGCGCCACCTGGGTCGCGGCCGGCCGCGACGCGGTGAACTTCCAGAACGTGGTGCAGAAGATCATCATCCCCGCGGTCGCCGCGCCGGTCGTGGCTGGCGGGGTCGCGCTGCTGGGCACCTTCCTGGCCTACAGGATCACCAGGCGGGCTCGGAAGACGTCGGTCCACGACGGGTTCAGGAGCGGTCAGATCGCGTCCGCGTCGATGGTCTCGCTCGCCCACGGCACCGGCGACGCGCAGAAGACGATGGGCATCATCACGCTGGTGCTGATCACCTCGGGCAGCCTCGCGAAGGGTTCGGGGCCGCCGGTCTGGGTGATCATCTCGGCCGGCCTGGCGATCGCCCTGGGCACCTACTTCGGCGGCTGGCGGATCATCCGGACGATGGGCAAGGGCCTGACCGAGGTCGAGTCGCCGCAGGGCTTCGCCGCCGAGACCAGTTCGGCCTCGGTTCTGCTCGCCTCGGCCCACTTGGGCTTCCCGCTGTCCACCACCCAGGTCTGCTCCGGCAGCATCCTCGGCTCCGGCTTGGGCCGGCGTCGCGCGCAGGTGCGCTGGTCGGTCGCCGGGCGGATCGCGATGGGCTGGCTGTTCACGCTGCCGGCCGCCGCGGTCGTCGGCGCACTGTCCGGTGAGGTCGCCAACTCGGGCAACGCCGGAGTCGTCATTGTCGCGGTCGTCGCGGTCGCCGCCGCTGGTGCCATCTACGCCGCCTCCCGGCGCAAGCCGGTGACGGCGGAGAACGTCAACGAGTACCCGAGCCGCGCGCCCGCCACGCCGGCCACGCCGGCCACGCCGGCCACGCCAGCCGACCCGGCCACGCCGGCCACGCCAGCCGACCCGGCCGCGGCCGCCTGAGAGGAGTACGGCGATGCACATCAACTGGAACGCACTGAGTCATGTCGCTCTGGTCAGCGTGCTCTTCGGGGCCGGGCTGCCGATCCTGTTCGCATTCGGTGTGACCGCGATATCACGGCGGGCGGCGGCGATCGAGGAGAAGAAGCCGCCGTCGGTCGTGGACAGTTCGGTGGCAGCGCTCTGCTTCGCCGCCTGTGTGGCGGCGGTGCTCTACGGGCTCTACCTGATGATTCCGCAGTTCCACTGACGCAGGTATGACGGTCGGTCCGCTCGAGGGCTGCCCGTCGTGCGTCTTCTCAGTGGTTGTAGCTCAGCGGTTCCAGCGCCGGACCGACTTGGCCACGTCCTTGGCCCGGATCGAGCCGAGGTTGTACTCCCACGCGGCCAGCAGCCGGTCGCCCAGCACCTCCGCGTCGAGGTACGTCCGCGGTCGTACTGCGACCGCCCACGTCGCCGCGGCGGCGTGGCCCTGCTGATGCAGCAGGTGGTCCACTGTCGCCTCGATGCGGCCCACCTGCTCGTCCCGCAGGCCGTCACAGGCCCACTCCTGCAGGATCCTGGGGTCGTCGGCCGTCATCCGGGCCAGATAGGTCAGCGGGCCGCGCCAGAAGCCCCTGCTACCGATGCTGTCCAGCGTCTCGAGCGGGAACCAGCCGTTCTGGTTGCGCCGGCCGTTCACGGCGGACTCGATCTCGCGGGCGCGATCCTGGTTCAACCCGCGGATCGCCCAGTCGACGAAGAACGCACCGGCGTCCGGGATGTGCTCGGCTACATGCGGCGCCGGAGTCATCGCGCCCGGGTCGAACAGATGCAGCTCTTCGGGTGAATCGAACAAAACCTTCCCCGCCCGCTCGTGTCCGCGGGCCACCGACGCCGGCCCGCCGCACAGGGACCCCCCAGGTTCCTGTTCTTTCAACGAAAGCCTTAGTACCCTCGTTCCGCCCCGAGGGTCAAGGTCCTGTCCGCCGTCTTAACGACGTTTGGCGGCTCGGCGGGCGAGCTCCTCCTGGTCCAGTCGCTCGGCCTCGGCCGGGGTCGGCGCGCTGCCGCCGTACGCCGCGGGCAGCCACCAGGCGCCGGCGGGCTGCTCGGGGTACGCGCGGATGGTCTCGTCGAGCATTCCGGCCATCGTGGATCGCAGCTGTGCGGTCGCCTCGCCCGCGTCGTCGTCCGGTGTCACCGTGATCGGTGCGCCGATGGTGATCGAGATCGGACGGTGCCGGGAGAAGTCCCGTGGCTGGTCCTTGGTGAACATCCGCTGCGTGCCCCACAGGATCATCGGGATGATCGGTACGCCGGCTTCGGCAGCCATCCGGACCGTGCCGGACTTGAACTCCTTCAGCTCGAAGGAGCGGCTGATCGTGGCCTCCGGGAACACGCCGACCACCTCGCCCGCGGCCAGGTACTCCAGCGCCTGCTGGTACGACGCCGCGCCCGCCTCCCGGTCGACCGGGATGTGGTGCATCCCGCGCATCAGCGGACCGGAGTACCGGTTGCGGAACAGCACCTCCTTGGCCATGAAGCGGACCAGTCGCTTGCTCGGCAGCGCGCCGTACCCGCCGAGGATGAAGTCGACGTAGCTGATGTGGTTGAGGGCGATCAGCGCGCCGCCGGTCCGCGGCACGTTCTCCGCACCGGTGATGTGGAGCTTCAGATCCAGGACCTTGAACGAGGTCCGCGCGAAGGCGATGACGGGCGGGTACACGAGGTCTCGCATCCCTAGACGCTACAGGCTTCGTTCAGGGCATGGCTGATGGTTCCCCGCCTACTGCGCGGCACTCGGCACGGCACCTCCTCGCTACGGCGCGGAACCATCAGCCATGCCCTAGGGTGGTCGTGACAACTTGAGATCGCGGGAGCTCGCACCGTAGTGGGCTGAGAGGGCGGCTGGACCAGGAATCGAACCTGGCCGGCGCCGCCGACCGCCGAACCTGTCCGGGTAATTCCGGCGTAGGGAGCACCAGCATGGTGAATGTCAGCACGATCCGTCCGGCCGTCACCACGGGCCCGATCTCGGGCTCGGAGAAGATCTATCGCGGGGAGCTCGGCGTACCGGCTCGCCGCGTACATCTGACCGACGGCGAACACTTCGACCTGTACGACACGTCCGGTCCGTACACCGACGCGTCGGCGCGGATCGACGTACAGGCAGGGCTGCCGGCGTTGCGGCGGGAGTGGATCGCCGGGCGCTCGGACCTGACCCAGCTCGGACACGCGCGAGCCGGGACGATCACCGAGGAGATGAGGTACGTCGCCATCCGGGAGGGCGTCGATCCGGAGTTCGTCCGTGCCGAGGTGGCGCGTGGGCGGGCGGTGATACCGGGGAACCGGCGGCATCCGGAGAGCGAGCCGATGATCATCGGCAAGAAGTTCCTGGTGAAGGTGAACGCGAACATCGGCAACTCCGCGGTCACCAGCTCGGTCGAGGAAGAGGTCGAGAAGCTCGTCTGGGCGACCCGGTGGGGCGCGGACACGGTGATGGACCTGTCCACCGGGAAGAACATCCACGAGACGCGGGAGTGGATCCTGCGGAACTCGCCGGTGCCGATCGGGACGGTGCCGCTGTACCAGGCGCTGGAGAAGGTGAACGGCGATCCGGCCGCGCTGTCGTGGGAGGTGTACCGCGACACGGTGATCGAGCAGTGCGAGCAGGGTGTGGACTACATGACCGTGCACGCCGGCGTACTGCTGCGGTATGTGCCGCTGACCGCGCGGCGCATCACCGGGATCGTGTCGCGAGGCGGATCGATCATGGCGGCGTGGTGCCTCGCGCATCACCAGGAATCGTTCCTGTACACGCATTTCGCGGAGTTGTGCGCGATTCTGCGGGAGTACGACGTGACGTTCTCGCTGGGGGACGGGCTGCGGCCGGGTTGCATCGCGGACGCGAACGACGCCGCGCAGTTCGCGGAACTGCGGACGCTGGGCGAGCTGACCCAGCTCGCCTGGGAGCACGACGTACAGGTGATGATCGAGGGCCCGGGACACGTGCCGATGCACAAGATTGCCGAGAACGTGCGGCTCGAGGAGGAGCTGTGCGGCGAGGCGCCGTTCTACACATTGGGGCCGTTGGCAACTGATGTGGCGCCGGCGTACGACCACATCACGTCGGCGATCGGCGCCGCCCAGATCGGCTGGCTGGGAACGGCGATGCTCTGCTACGTCACGCCCAAGGAACACCTCGGGCTGCCGGACCGTGACGACGTGAAGACCGGCGTGATCACATACAAGATCGCTGCCCACGCGGCGGATCTGGCCAAGGGGCATCCCGGTGCGCAGGCCTGGGACGACACGTTGTCCAAGGCAAGGTTCGAGTTCCGCTGGGAGGACCAGTTCAACCTGTCGCTGGACCCGGACACGGCCCGCTCGTTCCACGACGAGACCTTGCCGGCCGAGCCCGCGAAGACCGCCCACTTCTGCTCGATGTGCGGGCCGAAGTTCTGCTCGATGCGGATCACCGCCGACATCCGCGCGTACGCCGAGGAGCACGGCCTCACGTCGACGGAGGCGATCGAGGCCGGCTTCGCCGAGATGTCGGAGACGTTCAAGGCGTCCGACCAGAAGTTGTACCTGCCGCTGGCTGACTGAGAGCCCTGGTCCGGCCCGGTTCACCGTCCTCCCGGGCCGGACACGGGGAGTAATCGGGTGAAGCGATTCAGGTTTTGTCCTTCACTCTACGTGAATAAGACTGTAGCCTTAAGCCGTTCAGAAGGAGGTGCAGGGCGATGGTCTTCGTTCTCACGGTAGATCAGCGTGGCAGCCGAAGCACGAGCGATCTCGTACCCGAGCTGCTGAACTCCCTGAACCGCCGCCCGCGCCGGGCCGGCCTGCTGCGCAGGTTCGAGCGGACCGCCGGCGACGAGGTGCAGGGCGTGCTCTCCGAGGCCCGGCCCACCGTCGACGTGATCGTCGAGCTGCTGCGCGCGGACTCCTGGTACGTCGGCTTGGGTGTCGGCGAGGTGACCGAGCCGCTGCCCCGCAGTACCAGAGCAGGTAGCGGTGACGCGTTCGTCTTCGCTCGCGAGGCGGTGACACGGGCCAAGTCGAGCCCGCACCATGTGAACGTGGTCGGTGCGGACTCGCGGGTCGCGGAGCAGGTGGAGACGGTGTTGTGGCTGATGGCGTCGGTACTGCGGCGCCGGAGCGAGCGTGGATGGGCAGTGGCGGACCTGTTGGCTGAAGGACTCACCAGGCGGGAGATCGGCGTGAAACTCGGCATCAGCCAGTCAGCGGTGACCCAACGTGCGCAGGCGGCGGGATTCGCCGAGGAGCAGCGCGGACGGGTGCTGGCCGCGGACCTGCTCGGTGCTGGAGTCGCTGCGTGACGGCACTGGTTCTGTCGTTGACCGCTGCCGGATTGATCCTCGCTGTGCTCGCCTGGGTGCCCAGGTCCGGTTCCAACCTCGAGATCGCGATCAGCGGCGTCATGCTCGCCTGTCTGGCCGCTGTCGGCGTTCTGCTGCTCTCGGGCCACGGAGTGGCCGACTGGGCCGAGCGCTGGTGGAACGTGCTGCTCCTGCTCGCCGGAGGGTTAGCAGTGACGGGTGGCGGGCCACTGACAACCTCTGTGCTCGCCCTGGTCGACCGGAACAACACCAGGGCCCAGTCGACCCAGAAGGCCGGCGAGGTACTGCGTGGAGGCGCGCTGATCGGCTCCCTCGAGCGGACTGCGATCTACGCGTCACTGGTGGCGGGCTGGCCGGAAGGCATCGCTGTAGTACTGGCGATCAAAGGCCTCGCTCGGTACCCAGAGCTCCGCAGTCCGGACCAGCCTGCCTCGGTGACTCCGCAGGCCGTCGCCGAGCGGTTCATCATCGGCACTTTCACCAGCGTGCTGTGGGCGGTGACCTGTGCTGGTCTACTGCGTTCACACTGACGTCAGCCGCGGATGACGATGTCGCCGGCGACCTTGTCGTGCCAGGTCTGCTGTTTGTCGTCCCACAACGGCCAGAGCACGTTGAGGACGCAGAGCTGGTTGAAGATCTGGGCGCAGACCTCGCGACCGAGGTTCTTGCCCACGCCGATCAGCTGACCGGTGTGGGCGTCCACGACTCGCAGTCCAGTCACCTTCTTGCCGAACGACTGGCCGGTGCGGCCCTGCTGGACGATGCGGTTCCATACCCAGACACCGAAGGCCACCAGGAACCCGGCGATCATCGAGATCCCGCCGCCGGCCCCCAGCTCCTCCTGGTCGCCGTCGATGACCAGTGCGGCCAGCACTCCGGCGATCGACGGAATGGCCATGATCAGCGTGTCGACCAGTGAGGCACCGACCCGGATCGGCCAGTCCGCCGGCCGGCCCGGTGGCGCGTACCCGTACCCGCCGCCCGGAAAGCCTTGCCCGTAAGGGTTGTAGCCCTGCGCAGGACACTGACCAGGCGGCGGATACTGACCGTCGTACGGCCCTGAGGGAGGGGTGCTCACGTCAGGTCAGAGCTTGATGACGTAGGTGTTGTTGATCTTGTCGGCGAACGTCTGCCGCTTCTCGTCCCACAGCGGCCACAGGTAGCCGATGTAGCAGGCCGCGCCGTCGAGGATGTGGGTCAGCTGACGCAGGAACGTCTTGCCCACGCCGATCGGCTGGCCGGTGTCGGCGCCGACGAGCTTCAGGCCGAGGACCTGCTTGCCGACGGTCTGACCGCTGCCGCCCTGGCGGATCAGGATGTTCCAGATCGCCAGACCGATGCCGGCCAGGTAGAAGATCAGGCCGATGATCGCGAGTGCCGAGTTGTTGGTGTTACCGGCGATCGCGGAGCCGATACCGCTCGGCACACCGATGATCAGCGCGTCGACGAACCAGGCGCCGACCCGGTTCGGCCAGGCCGCCAGGTTGCCGGGGATCCCGCCCCCGAACCCCGGCTGACCGTACGGACCGAAGCCCGGCTGCTGGCCGTACTGCCCAGGCTGACCGTACTGACCCGGCTGCTGACCGTACTGCCCAGGCTGCTGGGGATAACCAGGCTGCTGCCCGTACTGACCGGGCTGCTGACCGTACCCCGGCTGCTGACCGTAACCCGGCTGGCCGCCGTAGCCGGGCTGCTGCCCGTACTGACCCGGCTGCCCGTACTGGCCGGGCTGGCCGTACTGGCCCGGCTGCTGTGGGTCTTGCGGGCCGTAACCCGGCGGTGGCGTCGGATTGCTCACGACGATCCCTTCTACTGAAGACAATGTGAGGAGTGAAATGCAGGCTACGGGTCCGACGGCTCAGACCCATGGACGGATCCCACCGGTTGAGAGTTACCTTTGTGCGGTGAGCGTCTCGCAGAGCGTCGTACTCCGGCCTGCCGGTCCGGTCCAGCCGCTGGACCGCCGGGTGTGGGGCCTGTCCGCGGTCGGTGTCGGCGGGTTCGCGCTGGCCGGGCTGTACCAGCTGTCCGGCGACCGGATCGGCGTACCGTGCATCCTGCACGCCACCACCGGTCTGAACTGCCCGCTCTGCGGATCGACCCGGATGGCGGCCGCCTTGCTCCGCGGCGATCTGGACGCCGCCTGGCACTTCAACCCCGTGATCCTGGTGCTCGGCCCGCTCGTCGGCGTTGCCGTCGGCTACCAAGTGCTTGCCTGGAGCCTCGAGTCGCTGCGGCTGGTCCGCCTGCCCCGGCTGTCGATGAGCCCGCGGGTCGCGGACTGGCTGATCAAGGGCGTCATCGCCCTGCTCGTCGTGTACGGCGTCGCTCGCAACCTGAACTGACCTGCAACGACTCTGCCGCGGGGCCGGGCAGGCCCCGCGACAGAACAGGTCAGTTGGACGCGAGACCGATGATGTAGAACAGCAGGCCGAGGCCGGTCAGCGCGGCTCCGCCGATCCAGGCGACCTTGGCCAGCGTGTCCGAGCGGCCCTGCTCACGGAACTTGCCCTGAGCAATCAGCCCCAGCACGATCGAGGCCGGCGTACAGATCACCAGGCAGACGATGCCGATGATCGCCAGCGTCTGCGGGGTGTTGTTCTGCGGCACGGCGCCGGCGCCGTACCCGTAACCGCCCTGCCCGTACGCGCCGTACTGGCCAGGCTGCTGACCGTAGGCACCCGGCTGCTGCTGGCCGTAACCGCCCTGCTGCTGGCCGTACTGACCCGGTTGCTGCTGGCCGTAGCCGGGCTGCTGCTGTCCATATTGACCAGGCTGCTGGCCGTACTGCCCCGGCTGGCCCGGGTACTGCGGCTGGCCGTACTGCCCCGGCTGCTGCTGACCGTACTGGCCGGGCTGGGGCTGACCGTACTGCCCCGGCTGCTCGGGCTGGCTCGGCTGCTGGGGCTGGCCGTACGGATTCGGCTGACCGTACTGGCTCGGCTGTTCACCCGGGGTCTCGGGAGTGTCCTGCGGCCGGTTCTGGTCGTTCTGGTCGTCGCCGGGAGGTGGCGTCGGAGTGCTCACCGCGGTTCCCTTCTGAGAACGTCGAGGAATCTCCGAAGGCTATCTTTTCCACAGGTTCGCGGTCACGTCCCCACACCGGTCCCTCGAACCCTTAGGGTCTCGTCTGTGACTGAGACCCCTCGTGAACCCGCGCCCGGGCAGGGCCCTGGCGGCGATCCCGACCGCCATCTCCCGGTGCAGTACCCGACGCCGCCCACTTTCGAGGCCGCCCCACCAGCCCAGCCCGGTCCGTACGGGATGCAGCCGGGCGCGTTCCCGCCACCGGTCGGCGGCCCGTACCAGCCGCCGCAGCCCCAGCAGCCGCTGATCGCGTTGCCCGCCGGTCCGGTGCTGGTCACGATCGGCGACATCTCCGTGGAGCAGCAGCGGATCGTCACGCCGGCCGGCGTACTGCCCACCCACGGGACGAACTGGTCGGCGATGGACATGTCGCGGACCGAGGAGAAGATCCCCGGCTGGGCGATCGTGCTGGCGATCATCTTCGCGCTGGCCTGCCTGCTCGGCCTGCTTTTCCTGCTCTGCAAGGAACGCAAGACCACCGGCTTCGTCCAGATCACCGTGCAGAACGGCAACCGCACACACAACACCCACGTCGGCGTGACTTCGCCGCAACAGGTGGCCGACGTGCTTGCCCGGGTCAACTTCGCCCGTTCGCTCTGCGTCTGAAACTCCGACGGCCGCCGCGACGAACCTCGTCGCGGCGGCCGGCAGCAAACCGTCGTACGGCGGATCAGCCGAAGCGGCCGGTGATGTAGTCCTCGGTGGCCTTCTCCGTCGGGTTGGAGAAGATCTGCTTGGTCGGGGCCATCTCGATCAGCCGGCCCGGCTTGCCGGTCGCGGCCAGGTTGAAGAACGCGGTCTGGTCCGAGACCCGGGCCGCCTGCTGCATGTTGTGCGTGACGATGACGACCGTGAACTGGTCCTTCAGCTTCTCGATCAGGTCCTCGATCGCCAGCGTCGAGATCGGGTCCAGGGCCGAGCACGGCTCGTCCATCAGGATCACCTCGGGCTCGACCGCGATCGCCCGGGCGATGCAGAGCCGCTGCTGCTGACCGCCGGACAGGCCCGCGCCGGGCTTGTCGAGACGGTCCTTGACCTCGTTCCACAGGTTCGCGCCGTGCAGGGACCGCTCGACCACCTCGGTCAGCTTCTTGCGGTCCTTGACGCCGTTCAGCTTCAGGCCGGACGCGACGTTGTCGAAGATCGACATCGTCGGGAACGGGTTCGGCCGCTGGAACACCATGCCCACCACGCGGCGGACTGCCACCGGGTCGACGCCGGAGGCGTACAGGTCCTGCTGGTCCAGCATCACCTTGCCCTCGACCCGGGCGCCGGGGATCACCTCGTGCATCCGGTTCAGGGTCCGCAGGAAGGTGGACTTGCCGCAGCCGGACGGGCCGATGAACGCGGTGACCGAGCGGGGCTCGACCGTCATCGACACATCCTCGACGGCCTTGAAATCGCCGTAGTAGACGTTGAGGCCGCTGACCTCGATGCGCTTAGCCATATCGACTCAGAACCTCTCAGACTATTTCGACTTGATGGCGCTGAACCGGGCGACGAGCCGGGCCAGCACGTTGAGGACAAGGACCAGCAGGATCAGCGTCAGCGCGGCCGCCCAGACCCGGTCCGCGGCCGGCTGCAGCGCCAGCTCGGTCCGGTCCTGGTTGATCATCGTCGGCAGCGCGCCCATGAATCCGTTGAACGGGTTCAGGTTGATGTTCTTCGAGTAGCCGACCAGGATCAGCAGCGGCGCGGTCTCACCCATCACGCGGGCCAGACCGAGCATCACGCCGGTGACGATGCCGCCGAACGCGGTCGGCACGACCACCTTCATGATCGTCTTCCACTTCGGCACCCCGAGCGCGTACGACGCTTCGCGCAGTTCGTCCGGCACGAGCTTGAGCATCTCCTCGGTGGATCGCAGTACGACCGGGAGCATCAGCAGCACCAGGGACAGCGACACCGCGAAGCCGACCCGGTTGAAGCCGAAGATCGTGATCCAGACCGCGTAGATGAACAGCGCGGCGACGATCGACGGGACACCTGTGAGGATGTCGATCATGAAGCTGACCACCCGGGCGGCCCTGGTGCCCTTGCCGTACTCGACCAGGTAGACCGCGCCGAGGACGGCGATCGGCACTGCGATCAGGGCGGTGATCAGCGACATGATCAGCGTGCCCATGATCGCGTGGTACGCGCCGCCGCCTTGCCGCCGGACGGTGATGCCGCGCTGCGACTGGCTCCACCAGTCCGCGTTCAGCAGCAGGTGGTAGCCCTTGCTGATCACGGTCCCGAGGATCCACAGCAGCGGGATCATCGCGATCAGGAAGGCCAGCACGATCAGCACGGTGGCCAGCGTGTTCTTGAAGGCGCGGGCTCCGGACTTCCCGGTCAGATCCAGCGCCTGACCGTCGTACGCCGGCTTGTTCTCAGTGATGGCGGTCATGACGATGCTCCTTGGGCTGCACCGGCGCGGCGGTTGCGGCGGGGGCGCTTACCGCCGGGGGCGCTGCGGTCGACGATGATCCGGGCCGCGGAGTTGACCAGGAACGTGACGACGAACAGGACCAGGCCGGCCGCGATGTAGGCGCCGGTCTTCTCCGGCGAGTCGAACTCGGCGGCGTTGTTGGCGATCTTCGACGCGAACGTCTCGCCGCCGGCGAAGATCGACGAGTTCCACGGGTCGTTGCCGTTCGGCACCGACAGGATGATCAGTACGGCGACGGTCTCGCCGAGCGCGCGGCCGAGGCCGAGCATCGACGCGCTCACCACGCCGGAACGCCCGTACGGCAGGACCGACATCCGGATCATCTCCCACTTGGTCGCGCCGAGTGCCAGCGCGCCCTCACGATGCGAGATCGGCGTCTGCGCGAAGATCTCCCGGCTGATCGCGGTGACCACCGGCAGGATCATGATCGCCAGTACGACGGACGCGGTGAAGACCACGCCGACGTTGTCGCCCGGCGGCTTCTCGAACAGCGGGATCCAGCCGAGCACGTCGGACAGGCCGTTGATCACCGGCAGCAGGATCGGGGCGAAGAACATGATGCCCCACAGGCCGTAGATGATCGACGGCACCGCGGCCAGCAGGTCGACGGCGTACGCGACCGGCTGGGCCAGTCGCTTGGGGGAGTAGTAGGTGATGAACAGCGCGACGCCGATCGCGATCGGGACCGCGATCAGCATGGCGATGATCGAGCTGATCACGGTGGTGTAGAACATCGCCGCGATGCCGAACCGGGGCTGGTCGCCGCCGGGCTCCCAGATCCGGGAGAACAGGAAGCTGCTCTTGTCGTCGGCCAGCGACGGGATCGCCAGCGCCAGCAGGAAGATGCCGACGAACGCGACGATCAGGACCACCAGGCCGCCGGAGCCGCGGGCGAAGGCGCTGAAGAGGCGGTCACCGAGGTGACCGACCGGGCCCAGGTCCATCTTCTTCTCGGGCTCCGCCGGGACGGCGGTGGACGCGGCCGCGGATTCGGTGCCGGACTCGGTCATCACTTCGGCGGGCTGCGCCGCTTCGTGTTCGGCGTGTTCCTCGGCCAGGTCCTCGAACCGCGGGGTCGGTCCCGCGTCCTCGTGGACCAGATCTTCGATCGTGGGTTGTTCCTGTCCGGCGGCCGTGCCGTCCGGCCGGTCGGGCGGTGCCGTGCCGTCTGGACTACTCATCGATGGTGCTCCAAGCGCCTGGGTCGTGAATCTGTCACGTCTGGATCTGACGAGGCGAGCCCCGGCCGTCCTCCGATGAACAATCGGACCGCCGGGGCTCGCATCACTTACTGCTTCGAGGTCAGCTGATCGCCTGGATGGCGGCGTCGACCTTCGTCTGGATCTCGGCCGGGAGCGGCGCGTAGTTCAGGTCGGTCAGGGAAGCCTGGCCGTCCTTGCTGACGAAGTAGCTCAGGAAGCTCTTCACCAGCGCGGTCTTCTCGGCCGGGAGGCCCTTGGTGCAGGCGATCTCGTAGGTGACCAGGATGATCGGGTACGCACCCGCGGCCTTGGTCGCGTAGTCCAGCTTCAGCGCCAGGTCGGACCCGGTGCCGGCCGGCTGCGCGGCGGCCAGGGCCTTACCGGCGGAGTCGGCGGTCAGCTCGATCGGGGTGCCCGAGCCGTTGTCGATCTGCGCGATGGTCAGCTTGTTGTCGACCGCGTACGACCACTCGACGTAGGTGATCGAGTTCTTGGTGCTCTTGACGCCCTCGGCGACACCAGCGGACTTCTCCTTGCCGGCGCCGGTGCCGGTCCACTTCTTGGCCGGCTCACCGGTCCAGGCGCCACCGCCCGAGGCCTTCAGGTACTTGGTGAAGTTCTCGGTGGTGCCGGACTCGTCCGAACGGAAGAAGACCGAGATCGGAGCCGACGGGAAGGTGACACCCGGGTTCAGCTTGGCGATGGCCGGGTCGTTCCAGGTCTTGATGGTGCCCTGGAAGATCTTCGCGGCGGTCGGGCCGTCGAGGACGAACTTGTCGACGCCGTCGACGTTGATCGCGATCGCGACCGGGCCGATCACCATCGGCAGGTCGATGGCCGGGTTGCCACCGCAGCGCTTGGTGGCGGCGGTCATCTCGTCGGGCTTCAGGGCCGAGTCGGAGCCGGCGAAGTCGACCTGGTTCGCGTTGAACTGCTTGACGCCCGCACCGGAACCGGTCGGGTTGTAGTTCACCGTGACGTCGGCGCACTTCTCGTTGTACTTGCTGATGACCTCGTCGATGGCGTTCTTCTGGGCCGAGGATCCCTCAGCGTTCAGAGTGCCCTGCGGGCATTCCGCACCGGCGGACGACGTCGAGGAACCGGGGCTCGAGGAGCCGGACGGCTCGGGGTCACTGCCACAGGCGCTCAGAGCGAGGACGCCGAGGGATGCCACGGCGACGGAGCCGACGCGGAGCAGGCGATTGACGGACACGAGAATGTTGCCCTTCTGCGGGAATCAGACTTCTTGAACTTCCACAGACGGTAGGGAGGGCAAGTGACCGAGCGGTCCGTCACTGGTGAACGAGCGGTGAACGGTTCCGGTAGCGTGTGCGACGCCTGGCATGCCGACAGGCAGCCATTAGGTGAACTGAGTTAAGAGCCGTCACACTCTGTCGATGTAAACGGCTGTTGGCTCACGTTGCGGTAACGCTCAGCGCACTGTCAACGTGAACGATCGACTGCCCGTCGTCTGGATCGGCAGCCCGTAATACGTTCATCCCCGGGACGGCAACACGGTACTGCGTGGTCGTGCCGCGCCCGGCAGCCCGGACGTACATCGTTGCCTTACCTTTAGCAACCGGCCGCCGACCGCAGCGCACGGCGGAGGTGGGGTCAGCTGGAG
The DNA here is from genome assembly GCF_004217145.1 of Kribbella rubisoli. Lineage (GTDB taxonomy): Bacteria > Actinomycetota > Actinomycetes > Propionibacteriales > Kribbellaceae > Kribbella > Kribbella rubisoli. The sequence goes on from NZ_SHKR01000013.1 coordinate 907,955, forward strand.
AAGTCCTCCGGGGCGACGCTGTCCAGGAACTGGCGGAAGCGTTCGAGCTCGGCCTGTTCCTCTTCGGGGGTGGCGATGCCGGCTTCGCGGAGCACCTGTTCGGTACAGCGGATCGGCGTACCGAGGCGGACTGCGAGTGCAACCGAGTCGCTCGGTCTGGCGGACACGCGGGTGCCGTTGGCAAGGACGAGTTCGGCGTAGAAGACGGCGTCGCGCAGCTCGACGATCTCGACTGCCTCGATGTGTACGCCGAACGCCTCGATCAGGTCGCGCATCAGGTCGTGGGTGAGCGGCCGCGAGGGGCGCAGGCCCTGCTCCTCGTACGCGATCGCGGTTGCTTCGACCGAGCCGATCGAGATCGGCAGGTAGCGGTAGCCCTCGGTCTCGCGCAGCATCATCACCGGGGCCCGGTTGGGCGATTCCATCCGGATCCCGATCAGTGTCAGTTCTCGCATCATCGTCATGGTGCGCCCCGAACCTCTCCTCAGACCGGCACCCGGTGGGGCGCCGGTTCCTCGGGTAGGAACATACCCGTCACCTCTAGTGTCACCCGGCCGCCCCGTCGGCTGTGCCTGGATCGTCACCGAGCCGTGTCGCAGAGCTACGGCGGACCGAAGCGTTCATGCACCAGCCGGCCGTCAGCAAGCCGGTGCGCGACCAGGAACGACCCGGTGGAGAACTTGCCCACCTTCAGCCCCAGCTCCCGGGACAGCGCAGGCAGCACCGGCCGGTGCGAGCAGATGACGGTCACCTTGCCCGGTCGCCACACCCGCTCCGCCAGGCCGCGCAGTCCGTCCGGATCAGCGTCGTACCCACGCTCGGAGATCTCCGGCCAGAGGTGTATGTGCCGGTCGATAGAGGCGGCGTACGGCGTCACCGTGGCGGCACAGCGCTCCGCGTCGCTGCTGATGATCCGGTTGGCGCCCAGAGCAGCCAGTACGTCGGCCAGCCGCTCCGCAACCGCCTCACCGTTGCTGGTCAGCGGGCGGGCCGTGTCCTTGCCGTCCCAGTCCTTGCGCTTCACCGCCTCCGCGTGCCGAACCACCACCACTGTGGCCACCACGGGCACCGCAGGCTCCAGTGCGTCCAGGATGTCCACGTCACGCGGGTAGCTGAGCTTGTTGCGGGCCTTGTCGACCGGGAGCCAGCTGATTTCGTCGACTTCGTCGTTCGGCTCGAAGTCGCCCTCGTTCAGCGGTACGGCGGACCAGTAGTGGACCAGCTTGTCGGCGGTCCCGCCGTTCTTGCGGACGGCGTACCGTTGCACGCCGAGCGGTGGACCGAGCAGGACCTGGATTCCGGTCTCTTCCTCGATCTCCCGGCGCGCTGCGAGCAGCACGTGCTCATGTGCGGTCAGCTTGCCCTTCGGCAGGGACCAGTCGTCGTACCTGGGACGGTGCACAAGCAGCACCTCACGGGTGTCGCGGCGCTCCCGCCAGACGACACCACCCGCGGCGATAACAGTCGCCGGGTTGCTCATACCTTCACCTTAGGAAGTGTGCTCCGTCGGCTAGCTGATGGGGTCGATCGCCCGGCGGCGTCCGCGTGTCGCGATCAGGCGTTCCTGCAGGTCGCGCAGCGGCTGCCCGTCCGGTCCGTTCAGCTGCGGCTGCCAGGTGTCGTCCGCCTGCAGCCACCAGGAGCCGGTGGTGTCATCCATCGCCAGGTCGAACATCTCGCCCAGCTCGATGACGTGGTCCGGCTCCTTCAGCTGCACGAGCACCTCGACCCGGCGGTCCAGGTTGCGGTGCATCAGGTCGGCCGAGCCGATCCACACCTCCGGCTCGCCGCCGTTCTCGAACAGGAACACTCGGCTGTGCTCGAGGAACCGGCCCAGGATGCTGCGGACGCGGATGTTCTCCGACAGACCCGGTACGCCGGGACGCAGCGTGCAGATGCCCCGGATCCACAGGTCGACGGGTACGCCGGCCTGTGACGCCCGGTAGAGCGCGTCGCACAGGGCCTCGTCGACCAGGCTGTTCACCTTGTAGCGGATCCGCGCGGGGCGGCCGGCCAGGTGATGCTGCACCTCGCGGTCGATCCGCTCGACAAGCCCCCGCCGTACCGACTGGGGCGCGACCAGGATCCGCCGGTACCCGGCGCTGCGGCCGAAGCCGGACAGGTGGTTGAAGAGCAGCGCGACGTCCTCGGTGACCACCTTGTCGCTGGTGAGCAGGCCGAGGTCCTCGTACAGCCGGGCGGTCTTCGGGTGGTAGTTGCCGGTCCCGATGTGCGCGTAGCGGCGCAGGCCGTCGGGCTCGTCGCGGACGACCATCGACAGCTTGCAGTGCGTCTTCAGGCCGATCACGCCGTACACGACATGACATCCGGCGTGCTCCAGCTGACGGGCCCACTTGATGTTGGCCTGCTCGTCGAAGCGCGCCTGGATCTCCACCAGCACCAGGACCTGCTTGCCCGCCTCGGCCGCGTCGATCAGTGCGTCGACGATCGGCGAGTCACCGCTTGTCCGGTACAGGGTCTGCTTGATCGCCAGCACGTGCGGATCGGCGGCTGCCTGCTCGATGAAGCGCTGGACGCTCGTCGAGAACGAGTCGTACGGGTGGTGGACCAGCACGTCGCGCTGCTTCAGCGCGTGGAACATGTCGGCCGGGTTAGCGGTCTCCACCTCAGCCAGGTGCGGATGCGTCGACGGCACGAACCCGGGGTACTTCAGCTCGGCCCGGTCAAGGCTGGCGATCGTGAACAGACCGCGCAGGTCCAGCGGGCCGGGGAGCTCGAACACCTCGGACTCGGTGACGCCCAGCTCGGACAGCAGCAGCGCGCGCACCTGCGGGTCGATCGACTCCTCGACCTCGAGCCGGACCGGCGGACCGAACCGGCGGCGCAGCAGCTCCTTCTCGAGCGCGGCCAGCAGGTTCTCCGCGTCGTCCTCTTCGACCTCGAGGTCCTCGTTGCGGGTCACCCGGAAGGTGTGGTGCTGGGTAACCTCCATACCCGGGAACAGCTGGCCCAGGTGGGTCGCGATGACGTCCTCGAGCGGTACGAACCGGCCCTCGGCGACCTTCACGAACCGCGGCAGCAGCGGCGGCACCTTGACCCGGGCGAAGTGCTCGCCGCCGGTATCGGGGTTGCGGACCACGACCGCCAGGTTGAGGCTCAGGCCGGAGATGTACGGGAACGGGTGCGACGGGTCGACCGCCAGCGGCGTCAGCACCGGGAACACGCGGTCGCGGAAGAAGCGGGTCATGTCCTCGCGCTCGGTGTGCTGCAGCTCGTCCCAGCGGAGGATCTCGATGCCCTGGTCGACCAGCGCCGGCTGGACCGACTTGCGCCAGGACTCGGCCTGGCGGTCCATCAGCTCGCGGCTCCTGGCCAGGCTGCGGTCGAGGACCTCGCGGGGGAGCAGACCACTGGCCGCCCGCACCGCGACGCCGGCCGCGATACGACGCTTCAGACCGGCAACCCGGACCATGTAGAACTCGTCCAGGTTGCTGGCGAAGATCGCGAGGAACTTGGCCCGCTCCAGCAGCGGGATCCGATCGTTCTCGGCGAGCTCCAGGACGCGCTGGTTGAACGCGAGCCAGCTCAGCTCCCGATCGGAGAACCGGTCAACTGGAAGATCGCCGGCCGCACTGATGTCGTACGGCGGCTCGACGTCGTACTCCCGGTTGTGGGATGCCAGCAAGTCTCCAGCCACGCCGTCAAGCATCGCATCCTTTGGTGAACAAGGGGTAGCCGTCCGCGAGTTGGCAGATGTGACGTTTTCGTGGCCCGTTCGTTGCCTGCGGACCGCTTCTGGGGCCGGCTGTTGCTAGCGTCACTCCTTGTGAACTCACGACTGGATTCGGTACTGCGTGACACGGTGACCGGTTTGCAGGCCAACTCCCTGACCCCGCTGTACGCCCTGCCCGCGGCCGTCCGGCGCCGCCTGGCGGGCGCACCGATCCAGATCGACGGCAACCTCCTCGACCCCGACCTCCAGCTGCTCCTCCGGGTCGACAACCTGTTGCCTCGCACAACCAAGACCGACGCGGCCACCGCCCGCGCCCGCTTCCGCAACCTCTGCAAACTGATCCAGGGCACACCCGCCGAACTACAACGAGTAACCGACCTGACCGTCCGCGGCGCCGATGGCCAGTTGGGCGCCCGCCTGTACATCCCGCGCGATGCCGGCCGGGGTCTGCTGGTGTTCTTCCATGGCGGCGGCTGGGTCGTCGGCGACCTCGACACCCACGACGGCCTCTGCCGCGCGATCGCCGCCGACGCCGGGATCCGCGTCCTCTCCGTCGACTACCGCCTCGCCCCCGAAGCCCCCGCACCGACCGCTGCCGAGGACGCGATCGCCGCCTTCACCTGGGCCGTCGAACACGCCGACGACCTGGGCGTCGATCCAGCCCTGGTCGCGGTCGGCGGCGACAGCGCCGGCGGCAACCTGGCCGCCGTAGTAACCCAGCAGACCGTACGCCGAGGCCTCCCGCACCCCGCCCTCCAGGTGCTCCTCTATCCGGCCGTCGACCTGGTAGCCCGCCGCCCCAGCCGAGACCTCTTCTCCGAGGGCTTCATCCTCAGCGAGAACGACATCATCTGGTACCGCGACCACTACACCCCCGACCCCACCATCCGCCCCGACCCGATCGTCTCCCCCATCCGCGCCGACGACCTCACCGGCCTCCCACCCACCTACCTCACCACCGCCGGCTTCGACCCCCTCCGCGACGAAGGCCTCGAATACGCCCAAGCCTTACGCGCCGCCGGCAACCCGATCACCCACATCCCCCACCCCACCCTCTGCCACGGCTACGCCAACCTCCTAACCGTCCCCGGCAAAATCCCCCAAGCCCAAACCCACCTGACCAACCACCTCAGATCAGCCCTGCACTAAGGCTGATTGCTCAGCGGCCTGGGTCGACGAGGACGGGAACGGCTTCGCGTGGATAACGCGGTGAGGGGCCAGGAGCCGCCCGGCTGGGGGGTTAGAGGCTCGGACGGCTCCTGGCTGGTGGTGGGACGGGTGGGGGCGGGGGGTTATGACGCGAAGTGAGGGGACGACTTCGGTGTGAGGTCGTTCACAGGACTGTCAGGCGGAGGCGCGCCGGGGTCAGGCGGGGGCGTATTGGACGTCCAGGGCGGCTGTGGTGAAGGCGAGGGAGGTGTAGAGGGATCGGGCTGCGGTGTTGGTGCCGTCTACGTAGAGGACGATGGAGTCGAGGTTTCGGTCGTCCTGTAGGTGGTGGAGGCCCTGGAGGGTAAGGGCTTTGCCCAGGCCGGAGCCTTGGTGGCTAGGGGAGACACCTACTACATAGACCTCGCCTATGCCGTCCTCGACCTTCGTCCAGTGGAAGCCGGCCAGGGCGCCAGTCGTCGAGTCGACGGCCAGGAAGAAGCCGTTGGGGTCGAACCACGGCTGCTGGATTCGCTCCGTCAGGTCCTCCGCGGTCCAGCTGCCCTGCTCCGGGTGGTCGGCGAAGGCCGCCGCGTTGACCGCTAGCCAGGCGGCGTCGTCCTGCCCGGGGACAAACGTTCGTACGGCGATCCCGTCCGGCCACACCGGTTCGGGCAGCGAAGCCCTGGTACGGCGGAGGAAGTAGAGCTCTCGGGTTACCTCAAGGCCGAGCCGCCGGGCCAGCTGGTCCGAGCCAGGTAGACGTCCGTGGGCCCAAACGCGAGTGCGGGAACCGCCATGGTCGAGCAGCATGCGCAGGAGCGCCGTACCGAAGCCCCGCCGACGGGCCGAAGGGGCGACGACGAGTTCGGCGGAGCCGTCGGGGGACAGGGCGGCGTACCCCACGAGGTTGCGGGCGCTTTGCAGGCCGGTGACCTCGATGGTGCCCGGTTCGCCTTCGTACGCGAGGACGTGGACGTCGCCGGAATGTTCGCCGTCGAGGTGGAGGAGGGTGCGTTCGGACAGCGGGTTCACGCCGTCGCTGTGTGCTGCGGCGCGAGCGAGTTCCGTGACGGCGGCGGCGGTGGCCGAGGGCAACGGTGAGGGTACGGCTTCGAGGGTCACCGGAACACAGTAAAAGAGTTCAGCTGAGTTCATTCTCAGGTTCTGGAAAGAGGGTTTGCTGCTCAGGTAACTTCAGCGAACCCACCAACCAAGACAACGGAGTAGACATGGCGCTGACAGGACGAGACAAAGCGCGGCCGGGGGGACGGCGGGCGGTCGGACTGCTCGCCGCCGGGACGGCCGTTGTGCTCGCCTTGGCCGCGGGGGGATCCGTGAGCCAGGCCGCCGGTACGACGGGGCAGGAGTCGCAGTCCGCCGTACAGGCGAAGAAGCCGAAGCCGACCCACACCCAGATCCAGCTGCTCGCGATCAACGACTTCCACGGCAACCTGGAGCCGGCGACGGGTTCGGGCGGCAACATCAACGGGATCCCGGCGGGCGGCGCGGCGTACCTCGCGACGTACCTGAAGGACCTGCGGGCCGCCGCGAAGGCGAAGGGCCAGGACTCGGTCACGGTCGCTGCCGGTGACCTGATCGGCGCCTCGCCGCTGCTGTCGGCCGCGTTCCACGACGAGCCGACGATCGAAGCGCTGAACGGAATGGGACTCGAGGCTGCTTCGGTGGGCAACCACGAGTTCGACGAGGGCTGGCACGAACTGCTCCGGATGCAGACCGGCGGCTGCCTGCCCGACGGAGACGGGCAGAACAACCAGAACTCCTGCCCGGACCCGAAGCACCCGTTCACCGGCGCCAAGTTCAAGTACCTGTCGGCGAACGTGTTCTTCACCAACACCCAGAAGACCCTGTTCGCGCCGTACACGATCAAGACGTTCGCGGACGGCCAGAAGGTCGGCTTCATCGGCATGACGCTGGAGAACACCCCGAACATCGTCACCAAGTCCGGCGTCGACGGGCTGACCTTCAAGGACGAGGTCGAGACCGCGAACGCCCTGGTCCCGGTGCTGAAGAAGAAGGGCGTGAAGTCGATCGTCGTGCTGCTGCACGAGGGCGGTTTCCCGGCCGACCCGAAGGCGTACAACAGCTGCCCGGGCATCTCCGGCCCGATCGTCGACATCAACGCCGGCCTGGACCCGGAGATCGACGCGATCATCTCCGGCCACACCCACACGGCGTACAACTGCTCCTTGACGGACAAGGCCGGTAAGCCGCGGCTCGTCACCAGCGCGTCGTCGTTCGGCCGGCTCGTCACCGACGTCCGGCTGAGCATCGACAACGCGACCGGCGACGTCGACCGGGTGAACACGCTGGCGAACAACCAGATCGTCACCCAGGACGTGGTGCAGGACCGTAAGACGGCCGAGCTGATCGCGAAGTACAAGACACTGGTCGCGCCGATCGAGACCAAGGTCATCGGCCACATCACCACCCCGTCGGTGGTGCGGACGAACGACGACTCGCTCGAATCCCCGCTGGGCAACCTGATCGCCGACGCACAGCTGGCGGACCCGTCGGTGGTGTCCGGCGGGAAGGCACCGGTCGCAGCGTTCATGAACCCGGGCGGTATCCGTGCGGATCTGGCGTCGACCGGCGGTGCGGTCACGTTCGGGCAGGCGTTCACCGTGCAGCCGTTCAACAACTTCCTGGTCTCGATGGACATGACCGGGGCGCAGATCAAGACGCTGCTCGAGCAGCAGTTCTCCGGGGTGAACGGTCCGGATGCGCCGAAGTTCAAGGTCCTCCAGGTCGCGGGCATCACCTACACCTGGAACCCGGCGGCCGCGGCGGGCTCGAAGATCGTGGCCGGCTCGATCAAGATCGGCGGGCAGCCGCTGGTGGACGGTACGTCGTACCGCATCGTCACGAACAACTTCCTGTCCGACGGCGGCGACGGCTTCCCGGCCTTCACCACCGCGACGAACAAGGTGTTCGGCGGCCTCGACATCGACGCGTTCGCCAGCTACCTGACCGCGCACGACCCGTACACCCCGGTCGCCACCGACCGGATCTCCATCGGTTCCTGAGCCGCGCCGAGAGCCGGTACGTCGCGCACCCTGCGCGGCGTACCGGTTTTTCGTCCTCACCGACCTTCCTGGTACCTTGCGTGCTCAGGCACTTACGGAAGGTGAGTGAATGGCGCACGTTGCTCCGACCTCACATCGACGGGCCCCTCGCGCGTCGCATCGTGGGCACCGCAGCGGTGATGCAGGTGACGGATCGGTCCGGACCGGCAGCTGGCTCGGACTGGCTTTCGCGTTCGTCGTCGGCTGGTTGCTGACGCTGCAATCGCACGTCGGCGTACACGCGGCCGGCGTCACGTTGCTGGTGATGCTGGTGCCGGTCACGGTGGGGACGTTCGTGGCGGGGTTCCGGCAGGGCGTGGGGTCCTGGAAGGCGGCGCTGTGCGCGTTGGCCGGGCTCGCTTTTACGCTGCTGAAGTTCTTCTTCTGAGGACTGAGCCGAGCTCAGGCCTTCGCCTCGGCAGGCTCACGGTTGGTCGGCGGTACGACGAAGCGGTAGCCGACGTTCCGCACGGTGCCGATGAGCGACTCGTGCTCGGGGCCGAGCTTCGCGCGCAGGCGGCGTACGTGGACGTCGACGGTCCGGGTGCCGCCGAAGTAGTCGTAGCCCCAGACCTCCTGGAGCAGCTGCTCGCGGGTGAACACGCGGCCCGGGTGCTGCGCCAGGAACTTGAACAGCTCGAACTCTTTGTACGTCAGGTCGAGCGCCCGCCCATTGAGCTTCGCGGTGTACGACGCCTCGTCGATCACGACGTCGCCGCTGCGGATCAGCGTGGACTCGGGCTCATCGTTCCGCGTCGCGGCGAGACGTCCGATGACGAGTCGCAACCGCGCCTCGATCTCGGCCGGCCCGGCGGTGTCGAGCAGTACGTCGTCCGCGCCCCAGTCGGCGTTGACGGCGGTCAGACCGCCCTCGGTGACGACCAGGATGAGCGGTACGTCGATGCCGGTGGTGCGGATCAGCCGGGAGGCGCTCCGAACGGCGACCAGGTCGCGGCGGGCGTCAAGCAGCACCGCGTCCGCGTCGGGCGCGTCGATCAGCGCGGCGACCTCGGGCGGCAGGATCCGGATCTGGTGCGGGAGCAAGGCGAGCGAGGGCAGGACCTCGGTGGAGGCCTGCAGCGCGTTCGTCAGCAGAAGCAACGTGCTCACGCTGTCTCCTCGTGCTGATCATCGGATCCTGGGGGTGCGATCCGGTCCTCGTGCACGTCAGGCCCCGACGGCGTCGTTGCCGGGGGCCTCAGACACACTGGGCATAACAGCAAGCTGACATAATAGCCGAAGACTTAACCGATTAGTGAGGCGCCGACCAGATGCCGGAAGTCACCATCAGGTACTTCGCTGCCGCGCGTTCAGCCGCAGGGGAGTCTTCGGCGACCGCCGAGGCGGGCTCGATCCGCGACCTGGTCAGCACCGTTTCGACCGACCGGCCCGAGCTGGCGCGGGTCCTGTCGATCTGCACCTTCCTCCTGGACGGTGAGCGTGCAGACCCGGCCACGCCGCTGCAGCACGGCGCCCTGGTCGACGCGCTGCCACCCTTCGCAGGCGGCTGACCAACCCGGCCGGGAAGAGCTTCCCGAGAGGTAGATTCGCCGCGTGGCGATGGAGTCGGGGACGCTACTCACTACGGTGGGGCGGGCGGGGGTCCTGTTCGGCAAGGCCTGGCCGCGCCTGTACGTCGCCATGTTTCTGGTACTGCGTGGTGAGCTGCCCTTCCATCGGCGGGCCGTTGCCGAAGGCATCCTTGCGCCGGACGGCGTGGAGCCTGGCAACGAGCACAAGCCGCTCGATGCGCTCGCTGCTCCCGTTCCTGGCGTTCTACGCGGCGTACAAGTTCCTGCCGCTGATCGACCACGTCCGCAATGAGCGCCCGCGCACCTTCAGATCCTGGAACTCCGGGAGCTCTTCCGGCTCTTCTTGTTCCGACCCCCCGCTCCCCGTTTCCTGCACGCCGGAAGCGTAACCAGCCAGAGGGCCCTCAGTCGTCCGGGCGACCGCGCAGGCGCTTGGTCTGGCCGCGGCGCTTCTTGTCGTCCAAGCGCCGACGTACCGACGCTTTACTCGGCTTGGTGGGCCGCCTCTTCCGGGGCGGCGGTGCGATCGCTTCACGCATCAGCGCGACCAGCCGCTCCCGCGCAGCCTCCCGGTTACGCCACTGCGACTTGTACTCCGAGGCCGCGATCGTCACGACCCCGTCCACCAACCGCGACTGCAGCCGCTCGAGCGCCCGCGCCTTCAGCACGTCGCTCAACGCCGACGTACCCGCCACGTCGAAGCTCAACTCGACCCGGCTGTCCGTGGTGTTCACCGACTGTCCGCCCGGCCCACCCGACCGCGAGAACCGCCACGCCAGCTCCCCCTCAGGAATCACCACCCCGGCCCGCACCACCAACCCAATCTCCACGAGCCCAATTAAGTCAGAATCCGCAGGTGAACGCGCGGCCGTTGCGTTCTCAGTGGGTGGAACGGGTGGTTGAAAGGTGGATGAGGGGTCGTACCTTGGGTAACTGTGAGTCTTGGTGTGTGGGTGCTGGTCGGGGCTGTGGCCGCCGGCGTGGTGCTCAGTGCGCTCAAGGCTTGGGTTGACGGGCGGTTTCGTGGGAAGAGCGAGGACGACGTGGAGCGGGTGACGGCCGCGGAGGTCGGTGGGGAGCTCGGGGAGCGGGCGACCCTGCTGCAGTTCTCGTCGGCGTTCTGTGCGCCATGCCGGGCCACCCGGCGGACGCTGGCCGAGGTCGAAGGCATGGTCGACGGAGTTCGTCACGTCGAGCTGGACGCGGAGTCCCACCTCGAGCTCGTACGCCGGCTCGACATCCTGCGTACGCCGACCACGCTGGTGCTGGACAGCACCGGAGCCGTGGTGAAGCGCGCCAGCGGAGCACCCCGCAAGCCCGACGTGATCGCCGCGCTGGCGACCGCGATCGACCGCCAGGCGAGCTGACCACCGTCCGGTACGTGCCACCGAATGGCGCTTGCACCTGCGCGTAAGCAAGACTCTCCAGGTGAGCTCTCCATCCGGTTGGTACGACGACCCCGCGGACCCGACCCAGCAGCGGTACTGGGACGGCAGCACCTGGACCGATCAGCGCCGCGCGCAGCAGGGCCCACCGCCGTACGAGGGGCAGTTCGGCACCGGACCGGAGTACGGCCAGGCCGCTCAGCACGGCCAGGTGTACGGCGGTGGCGCTGCTCCGAGTGAGCCGACCCGTCCGGCCCAACCGCAGTACGGCCAGTACGCCCCGCCGCAGCAGCCTCAGCAGCAGCAGTACGGGCAGTACGGGCAGTACGCCGGACCGCAGCAGCCGCAGTTCGGCCAGCAGTACGGCCAGCAGCCGCAGTACGGCCAGCAACCGCAGTACGGGCAGCAGCAGGGTTATGGGCACCCGCAGCAGCAGGGCTATGGCTACCCGGGCAAGCGTCCGCACACCACTCCGGACGGTCAGCTGCTCTCGGGCTGGTGGCGGCGGGTGTTCGCGCGCATCATCGACTCGATCATCGTCGGCATCATCGGGCTGCCGCTGACCGGCTACTTCTACTACCAGTACTCACAGGTCCTCTGGGACTACTTCAAGTCCACGATGGACGCAGCCGAGGCCGGCACCCCGACGACCACCACCACATTGCCGCCCGAGGTCTACAAGTGGATGATCCCGGCGGTCCTGATCGGTCTCGTGGTGTCGTTCGCCTATGAGTACCTGTTCCTGACCAAGAAGGGCGCCACCCCGGGCAAGATGGCGCTCGGGATCGCGGTCCGGCTGCGCGAGGTCCCCGGCAACCCGCCCGGTGCGGCGGTGGCGAAGCGGTACGGCTTCGAGATGGGGCTCAGCGTCCTCGGCCTCATTCCGCTGGTCGGCACGCTGGCCGGCTTCATCGCGCTGATCAACTACCTCTGGCCGCTCTGGGACGACAAGAAGCAGGCGCTGCACGACAAGGTAGCGGCAACGAACGTCGTCCGTGTCTGATATCACTATGTGATCAGTTGTCTCATGTAATGGGACCACGGTCGGCAGGCCCGGCCGGGTTCCGTACGCTCGATCCGTGGTTTACACGACATGGCTGACGAAGCGCAGGGCAGTGGACAACTGCCGGGTGCGCTCATCGCTGTGTCGACGCCGCTGACCAGGCGGCGTCCCGAGCGCTGCGGAACCGGTCGCTGAGCACGGTTCCGCGTACGTCGCCTCCCCGCATACCCGGGCGGGTCCGGCTCGACAGCCCTCCTCCTCGCAGGAGTCGTCATGTCCGAATCATCGGCGGCACAGAAGGTTGATCCCCGCGGACTCCGGTTCGCCGCGGGGGTGACCACGGTCGTCCTGGCGTTGACGCTCGTACTGAACAACCCGTGGCCGCTGGCCGTGCAGGCCGTGGTGTTCGCGATCTCGGTCGCGTTCGGCGTGCAGGCCTCGCCGTACGGGCAGTTGTTCAAGCGGCTGATCCGGCCCCGGATCGGTCCGCCGCAGGAACTGGAGGACGCGGCCCCGCCGCGGTTCGCCCAGCTGGTCGGCCTGGTCTTCGCGGTCGTCGGTCTGATCGGGTACCTGACCGGTGTCACCGTGCTGGGCGTGGTCGCCACCGGATTCGCCCTGGTCGCCGCGTTCGTGAACGCGGCCGTCGGGCTCTGCCTCGGCTGCGAGGCCTATCTGCTGATCCACCGCATTCGTACGCCAACCACCGCTACCAACTGAGAGGCAGCACACATGAGCAGGGAATCCGCGCTCGTCTCGGCCGACTGGGTCGAGGAGCACAAGAACGACGACGGCGTTGTCCTGATCGAGGTCGACGAAGACGTCTCGGCGTACGACGCCGGCCACATCGCCGGCGCGATCAAGCTGGACTGGAAGGACGACCTGCAGGACGCGGTCCGTCGCGACTTCGTCAACCAGGAGCAGTTCAGCGCGCTGCTGTCCGAGCGCGGCGTGAAGAACGACGACACGGTCGTGCTGTACGGCGGCAACAACAACTGGTTCGCTTCCTACGCGTACTGGTACTTCAAGCTCTACGGCCACAGCGACGTCCGTCTGCTCGACGGCGGCCGCAAGCGCTGGGAGCTGGACAGCCGCGAGCTGACCGACGAGGTCGTCAAGCGCGACGCGACGGAGTACGCCGCGAAGGCGCCGAACCTGGACATCCGCGCCTTCCGCGACGAGGTCGGCGAGGCCATCGGCGTGAAGAACCTGGTCGACGTCCGCAGCCCCGACGAGTACGCCGGCCGGCTGCTCGCCCCGGCCCACCTCCCGCAGGAGCAGGCCCAGCGTGCGGGTCACATCCCGACCGCGGCGAACATCCCGTGGAGCAAGGCGGCCAACGACGACGGCACGTTCCGCTCCGACGACGAGCTGAAGACGCTGTACGCCGACGCCGGCGTGGACTTCGGCAAGGACACGATCGCGTACTGCCGCATCGGCGAGCGCTCGGCGCACACCTGGTTCGTGCTGCACGAGATCCTCGGCCAGGAGAACGTGAAGAACTACGACGGTTCCTGGACCGAGTGGGGCTCGCTGGTCGGCGTACCCGTTGCCCTCGGCGACGAACCCGGAAAGGCCTGACACATGTGCGGAGCAACGAAGGGCGGCCTCGACCTCAAGGGTGTCGACGTCGACAAGGAAGCCGTGATCCAGGGTCAGGTGCTGCGCGGCGACGAGCCGGTCGGCGGCGCGTACGTGCGGCTGCTGGACTCCACCGGTGAGTTCACCGCCGAGGTGCCGACGTCGGCCACCGGGCACTTCCGGTTCTTCGCGGCGCCCGGCAGCTGGACGCTGCGGACGCTGGCCCCGAAGGCCGACCCGGTCGACCGCCAGGTGGTTGCGCAGTACGGCGAGGTCGCGGAAGTGGCCGTCACCGTCTGAGCACTCGGTCGTTACACAAGGTGCCACCACCACCCATCGGTGGCCCACCCTGAAGTAAGCACGAAGGGCCCGGACCTTGCGCGTCCGGGCCCTTCGGCATGCCCGGGATCGCTTACGGCGCAGGGATTTCCGGTCATCGCAGCCGAGTTACGGGTCGGCGGGGGAAATCTCGTGGGGCGAGCAGCAATGTAACGGTTAGGTCTCAGAGCGCGGTCGGCTCGTCACCTACCGCAATCGGCTGAGTTGTGTCTGTGTCCTGACCCGCGCTTCGGGTCACGTCATCACTCAGGGAGGAGGGGTCAATGCGACCCCGCATCGGATACAAGAAGCTCGCTGCCGTCGGAGTTGCGGCGGTTGTCGGCGTAGCTTCTACGATCGCGCTGACCTCGGGTTCGGCGTCCGCCTCGCCGGTTTTCGGATACAGCGGTTACTCGTACGGCACCGACGTCGAATCCGGCCTGGCGAACAGCGGTCCGCAGGTCATCAGCAAGTTTGGTTGCACCACTGACGCCACCAAGCACGACAAGAACGACCTGTCCACGGCGAACGTGAACAACCAGGCGATCGCACGCTCGGTGAAGACCGACACGCACGCGTTCAACAACAAGGGCGGGACGGGCGTCACCAGCACCGCGACGGCCGCCGACATCCGCGTCGGCAACCTGCTCACGCTGACCGGCGTGAACACCACGACGACGGCCAGGTACTACAAGGGCCAGCTGTCGTACACCGGCAACACCACGTTCGCGGGCGTGAAGATCGGCGCGATCTCGGTGCCGTCGCTGCTCAAGCCGAAGTGGAACACCAAGATCGCGGTTCCGGGTCTCGGTTACATCGTGCTGAACCGGGTCGGCGGCGTGAAGACCGCTTCCGGTATCTACTCCTACGCGCAGGCCGTTGTGCTGCACGCGACGGTGAAGAACCAGTACATCCCGCAGGGCGTCGACGTCGCGGTGCTGAAGACCCGCGCGGAGATCTCGAAGCCGGCGACCGCACTGGTCATCGGTGACGCCTTCGGTACCAAGGCCACGGCCGACAAGCTGGTCGTCTCCGACGCGACGTCCCTTCAGACCACCTGCCAGGGCACTGAGGGCAAGACGGTCCGGGTCGCGGTCGGCGAGCTGAACATCCCGAAGGTTGCCTACGTCGGCGGTGTCTACACCACCAAGAACGGCGCCATCGGTGCGAACAAGTCCTACATCAACTTCACCTCGCACGTCGCGGGCGTGAAGGTGGGCAGCCTGTCCATCGGCGCCATCGAGTCCTCCGCCTCCGCGTGGAAGACCAAGGACAACAAGGCCGGCGTGAGCTCGTCCTCGACGATCGCGTCGATCCGGGTCGGCGGCAAGTCCTACGCGGTTCCGACCGGCGAGAACAAGACGCTGAACATCCCCGGGGTGGCGCGGCTGACCTTCAACCAGGTCATGCGGCAGAAGCGGTACATCTCGGTGAACGCGCTGGTGATCGACGTCTACAGCCTGAACACCAAGGTTGTCGTCGGCCACTCGGCCGCGGGCGTCGTCAGCTGATATTGGCAGACGCCATCTGAGTCGAACCTCACCGGCCCAGAGCACACCGGCCCCCGGATCCCGCACGGATCCGGGGGCCGGTTCCTTTATGCGTCCAGGATGAGAGTTACCGGGCCGTCGTTGGTGAGGGTGACGTCCATGTGGGCGCCGAAACGGCCGCGTTCCACCTTGGCGCCGAGGGCCTCGAGTGAGTCGCAGAAGTTGTTGTAGAGCGGTTCCGACACGGGGCCCGGGGCCGCGTTGTTCCAGGACGGGCGGCGGCCCTTGCGTGTATCGGCGTACAGCGTGAATTGGCTGATCGCGAGGATCGGGGCGTGCTCGTCGGCGGCCGAGCGTTCGCCGTGGAGGATGCGGAGGGTCCAGATCTTGGCGGCCAGCGCGGCCGCCTTCTCGGCGGTGTCGTCGTGGGTGACGCCCAGCAGGACGAGCAGTCCGGGCTCGTCGATGGCTCCGACCACCTCGCCGTCCACGGTGACCGACGCCCGGCTGACTCTTTGTACTACGGCTCTCATGGGTCCATCCTCCCCTGCCGGAGATCGTCCGGTGATCGGACCTCACAACCGGCAAATATCCGCTTTCATGACCGATCTGGCAGGATTCGTCCATGGCGTCGACTCTGATCACTGTTGCTCCCACCGGTGCCGAGACCGCGAAGGCGGACTGCCCGGCGTTGCCGACCACGCTCGACGAGCTGGTCGAGACCGCGAAGCGGTGCGAGGCCGCCGGAGCGGCGATGATCCACATCCACATCCGCGATGGGGAGCACAAGCCGACCCTCGACCTCGGCCGGCTGACCGAGACCGTCGCCGCGGTCCGGGAGAACACCGCGCTGATCGTGCAGCTCTCCACCGGCGGCGCGGTCACCGATCCGTACGATCACAGGCTGCGCGTGCTCGACGCCGTACCAGACTCCTGCTCGCTGACCATGGGCACGGTCAACTTCGGCGACGACGTGTTCATGAACCCGTGGCCGTTCGTCACCCAGCTCTACCAGCTCACCCAGGAGCGCGAGATCGTGCCCGAGTTCGAGCTGTTCGACCTCGGCCATGTCGCTGCGCTGCACCGGCTCCTCGGCAAGTACGGCCTGCCGTACGGCGGACGCGTGCACTGCGACCTGGTCATGGGCGTCCCCGGCGGCATGCCCGGTACGGCGGACGCGCTCGTCGCGGCCGCCAACGCGTTGCCGTCGAGCGTCACCTCATGGTCCGCCACCGGCATCGGCCGTACGGCGCTCACCGTCGCGCTGGCCGCTCTGTCGAAGGGCGGCAACCTCCGCGTCGGCATGGAGGACACGCTGACGCTGGCGAAGGGACAGCCGGTCACTCACAACGCGGAGCTCGTCGAACGCGCCGCAAACCTCGCCACGCTCGCCCAACGACCGCCGATGTCGCCGGACGAAGCGCGTTCCCTGCTGAACGTGAAGCGATGAAGTAGCCGACGATTCCTGCTGCGACGATCGTTGCCTCCAGCAATAACCAGTCGCGGAGGTAGTCGCGGGGGAGGACCGTCGGGTTGGGGCCCTTGCCCTGGCGTAGCAGCAACGGCGCCGCGATCAGGCTGGTGATGCCGACGTACAACAAGGTCGTCCGGATGGTGCCTACGGTCCGATGCCCGTCCGGCCTGCTCGCCCACCGCGTCACCAGCCAGCCGGCGGTGACGGTCAACGGCACCAAGAAGAAGTCGTCCGCCAGGACCGCCCCACCCAGCCACAGGGGCAACCGGACCAAGCCGTGGACGTCGACGGTGGTGGCCAGCTTCCAGACACCCCACAGGCCTAGCAGCACGCCGGCGCCGGCCAATCCCCTTCGGATCTTCATGCGATGACCTCCAGCCGATGGACCCATTTGGTTTGGAGTACGCCGGGGCGGTTGGGCGCGATGATCCGCGCCGGGAACCCGTGGTCCAGCGCTAGCTCCTCACCGTTGAGCCGAAGTGCCAGCAACGTCAGCGGATCGGCTGCGAACTGTTCCGGCAGCTCACTCGTCGCGTAGAACCCGCCCTTCTCCATCGACACCACCCGCACGCGTGAGTGCGCCGGCGCACCACACAGCTCGAGCAAGTCGCGGATCCGCACGCCTTCCCAGCGCCCGCCCTGGCTCCATCCCTCCACACAGGCGATCGGCAATGCCGAGCGACTCTGCGGAAGTTGCTGGAGCTCGTCGAGGCTGAGCGAGAGCTCCTGTGGTCCTTTGATCGTGAAGCGCCAGTTGTCGTCGACGCTGGTGACGCCGGCCGCGTCCGCCGTACGGTTGACCGGCAGCCCTTGTGGGCCGATGTTCGGCTTGCGTGGCGCGAGTACAGCGATCGGGCCGAGCGCCGGCGCTGATTGGCCGACCGAGGTGATGCCTACCAACGCGGCGGCGCCGGCGACCGTACGGAACAGGCCGCGGCGGGTGAGACCGGAGATTGCCGGGGGCAAGGAGTTCGGCACGATCTCGGCGATGCGCCGCCAGTTTGCCCGGATCAGCGGGAGCTTGACGGCGATATGTACGAGGAGCGCCCCGACGATGATCCAGGCGAGCGCGTAGTGCGTCTGGCGGAACGGGAACGGCCAGGGATACCACTGCAGTGTGTTGAGGAATCCGATGAACAGCTCGAGCGCCATCGCCGAGACCAGCACCAGGATCGACGCTCGCTCGAGCATCGTCTCGAGTGCCTTGCGGCTGGGCGGCCATGGAAGCTTCGCGAACAGCTTCGGGTAGACCGTCCACAACTTTGCCAGCAGCAACGGGACGGCAATGGTCCCGCTCAGTACGTGCAGGCCCTGCGTCACGCGGTACAGCGTGGCGGGACGGCTCGGGATGGGCAGCCAGCCCGGGGTGTCCTGCTGGAAGTGGCTGTACAGCCCGGTCAGGAAGCAGACCACGACCGCGGTCCCGAGCCAGCGGCCGATCACCGTCGCCACCCTCGGGTGGTGCAGGGACGACGGGAACGACTTCTCGGTCGGCGGCGCCGGCAGCTTCATGTTTCCACTACAACCCCGCCGGGGACGTCTGTACGGCGTACACCGGTTACTGCTCGCGAACGGCGTATTACTGGTCGCTCACGAGTTGCGCAGGGAACAGTTATCCACAGGTCTGCGTCTGTACGGCGGATGGTGATACCGATCGGGGCATACTCTGAGCGAACTGATCGGCGGCTTGAGTGATTTCCGGGCGGACTGATCCCTCTTGGCGGACGGGGCGAAAGGAGTGAGGCGGAGTGAAGACGCAGGAGCGGTCGTCCGAGGATGACGAGCGTGCGATGGCGGATCTGGCCGAGGTCGCGGACTGGCGATCGGTCTGGGGCCCGCCGGACACCGGCATGGACGCGATCCGTGCACTGGTGAACCGCGTTACCGCCGCCACTGGCTGGCGTCCGTGGGCGCCGGGCAACATCGACCCCGATCGGTACACGTGGGGTTTGGTGACCCAGCGCGAGACGGTGATGCTCGTGTTGCCGGACGCTGTGCTTCCGGAGAGCCCGCGGAGCGGCTGGTCGGCGTACGACGTCGCCTCCGGTGAGCTGCCTCTGGTCGAGGAAGGCCTCGACGAGCACTGGCCCGGTCAGCTCGAGCTCGCGCGCCGCTACTGGGGACCCCCGGTCTTCGTCGGGCCGGGCGCCGATCTCCGCGTTCCGCCGGAGTGGCGCGGCCGCCGCCGGCACCTGGCCGTCTGGCTGCGCCCGGGAGCCGAGATCCACCTGTACGCGTCCCAGCCGGGCCCGGACGACACTGCCGCCGGATTCGGATACTCCGTCTACGCCAGCGAGGTGGCCTGATGGCCGAGGAAGAAAGCGCGGAACATTACCTCCAGGTGATGGCCGGCCATGCCCGCCAGCTCTGGCAATGGTTGCGGGGAGCCGAGCAGCGCGTCCGGCAGATGTTCAGCAACCAGCAGCGTCGTCGAATCATGATCGAAGGCGGGAACTCCCGGCGGAACTGGGACCGCGATCTGGACGTGCAGACGCGGGACATCGACCCGCGCGACCGCACCCGGACACTGGAGAGCGCAGCCGACGCGCAACTGCGGGAAGCGCGTGCCCTTGAGGAGGGCAACCGCGACCTCGAGGTGCAGCGACAAAGTCTTCAGCAAGAGGCGGACGCCTCTGCCGAACGCCTCCGTCAGCAGGAAGCCCAGCTGAACGAGGCCCGCGACCGGGACGCCGCCGAGAAGCAGATCGATGCTAACGACAACGACAAACCCGACTGGGAGGACCGCGAGGACGAGGCCGTCCAGCAGAACGAGGACGAGGAACTCACTGACGACGTCCAGGATCGTCAGGACGAGCAGGCTCGCGAGGACGAGGCGAAGCGCAAGCAGGAGGAGGACCGCCGCCGCGACCAGCAGCGCGAGGACGGCGTCGACGCCGCAGACGCTGTGCCGGCAGCCGTCGGTGCAGCCGAAGCCGCCAGCGCCCTCGACAACGAGCTGAACGAAGACCGCGCCGGCGACCTGCAGGACCCAGCCGCCCAGGCCGAGAACCTGCAGCAAGCCGAGACAGATGTCGCCGAGCAGGAGCAGCTCAACCCAGGCACAGCCGAGCAGTCCGACCTGCAGCAGCAGGACCCGGCAGCCCAGGCCGAGAACCTGCAGCAAGCCGAGACAGATGTCGCCGAGCAGGCCCAGGTCACCCCGGGCGCAGCCCAGCAGGCCGGCCTCGACACGGACCCCCAGCAGAACAACCAACTCCTCGACGGGGACGGCGCCCTCCGCGACTCAACGATCGGCGCCGAGCCCCAACAGCAAGACCCGGACCTCGCCCAGACCGGCGAGTTCGTCGATCAGGACGGCGCCGTACGCAATCAGACGATCGGTGCTGAGGATCAGCAGCAGGACACGGATCTGGCCCAGGGCGGCGAGTTCGTCGATCAGGACGGCGCCGTACGCAATCAGACGATCGGTGCTGAGGATCAGCAGCAGGACACGGATCTGGCCCAGACCGGCGAGTTCGTCGACCAGGACGGCGCCGTACGCAATCAGACGATCGGTGCTGAGGATCAGCAGCAGGACACGGATCTGGCCCAGGGCGGCGAGTTCGTCGATCAGGACGGCGC